>OZ241372.1:0-4455000 GCA_965199695.1 Anaerolineae bacterium
TTTCAGCTTCCGAGCTGACGTTGACAGGCCAGCCAAAACATGTCTTTGAATATGGCCTCAGTGATATCTTCACCTTTGAAATCGAGGCAGATGCAGGCCACCAATATCCAGCAGTGCAAAGTGTGGCTTGGGACATCAAAACGCAAAAGTTAACCAAAGCCGCTAAAGCCAAAGCATTTACTTTAACCCAAGGCAATCTCCAAGGCGATAAAATTGCCCAAACAATTGGGGTGAAAGCCAATCAACTGACCCATGCTGTGCCCTTAGACCCTAAAGAACTACAAAGCTGGTCAGATGCCACTCTGAGCAAAAATCGGCTTAGTCTGCTCAGAGGGCGGATAGGGGTGCCTGGCTTTGGGGACATCAAGCCTTTGGAATTAATGGAAGTGGCGGGTATTGGAAAACGTTTTAATGGCAAAACCCTCGTGACGGGGGTGCGCCATCGGGTCGACCAACATGGCTGGCTGACGGATGTCCAATTTGGCCTCTCCCCGGAACGCTTCGCCGCACGGTCTGACATTATGGATGTGCCCGCAGCGGGGCTGTTGCCGGCGGTGAACGGTCTCCAGATTGGGGTGGTCAGCAAGTTTGAGGAAGACCCCGATAAGGAATTTCGGGTCAAGGTGATCTTACCCAGTATTGATGAAGCCCAAGGCGTGGTTTGGGCGCGATTGGCCTCCCCTGATGCCGGTAAGGGACGCGGATATTTCTTCCGCCCAGAGCCAGGCGATGAGGTGGTGGTCGGCTTCTTTAACGATGACCCCCGCCAAGCGGTCATTCTAGGGGCCATGTATAGTTCAAAAAACGCGCCCCCGCCCGCTGTGGCGAAGCTGACCGCAGACAATATCGACAAAGCGATTGTGACCAAAAATGGTCTATCCGTCACCTTTATTGATGATAAAAATCCCGCTCTATTGGTCGAAACACCAGGGCCGAATAGATTATTGCTAGACGATTACACTAAATCCATCCAAATCACGGACCAACATAGCAACGCCATCACCTTGAGCGAAAAGGGTATAGAAATCAAGAGTACCAAAGATATTGACATTACAGCCGCCAGTGGGGATGTGAAAATCTCAGGCCAAAAAGTTGATGTAAAGTAGGAGCAACCTCATGTCAGACATCACCCTTCAACTGACCGTTGAAGAAACAAATCTCATTTTAGACGCTTTAGGTCAAAAACCTTTTGTCGAAGTATATAATCTAATCAGCAAAGTTCAAACGCAAGCCAGTCAACAACTTCAAGCTGAAGATCAATCTATGCCAGAAGCCCCAATCGCTTCGGCCCAGCGTGTGTTGAACTCCGACACCACCATTAGCGAAAGAGCAACATGACTGATCAAGAATTTTTAGGCAAGGGGTGGTCCTTTCCGCCTACCTTCACCCAAGGCGGCGCAGACCTTAATATGGTATCCGGCGCAGAAGATATTCACGAAAGTCTGCAAATCCTGTTCTCCACCCGCCTGGGCGAACGGGTCATGCAAGATGATTATGGGTGCGATTTACAAACGCTGCTTTTTGAAGAAATTGACCAAAATTTGCTCAACGCCCTGAATAGCCTCATCTCAAACGCCATTTTGTATCACGAACCGCGTATAAAGCTGGATAAGCTCGATATGGCTGAAAGCGAAGATGACCCAGGTCTCTTGTTAATCAGCTTAGAATACACTATTCGAAGTACCAACTCGCGATTTAACATGGTTTATCCTTTTTATATTAGTTTTTAGTCTCAACCGCTTCGGGAACAACTAACAACTCATGACTGACTCAATTTTGATAGACGGCGATCAAGTAATCTTTCAACCTACCTTTGGAAAAGCAGTGGTGGTGATTAAGCCTGGCAAGTTAGCGGGCAGCGGGCCTGCGACGCTGAATGAGAAGAAAGTCTGTGTCGATGGCGATGAGCAGGATGTTTCTGTGCCTGGCTGCATGTACACCGCGCCTCCCTATGTGATACCGGGTTCGGGCACCTTGAAAATTTCAGCCTTGGCTAAGGACCAGAAGGCGGAGAAAACAAAAACAGGCGGCAAGGCGGTCCTGCTTAAAGGGGGCAATTTTACGGCCACCTTTGAGGTGCAAAGTCAGGCCAAACAACCGCAGCCGCCAGGGCCACCTGTTCCCGACCCGACTCCGCAATATTCTGGGCAGGGATCATTCATAACAACCAATACAAAATTTCAAGGGACTTAAAGTTTCACCTTATCAAGCATAAAAAACGATGAATTTACCACAAACCGCATCCTTAGACGACCATCGCGATGGTGTTAGCCAAGCTGAACGCCTTTCAGCCGCCCTCCAGCCGGATTATGTCGCGGTTGATGAACGCTCGCTGAAAGACCTTCTGGCTTTTGCTCAAGCCTACGCCAAAGAATTGCGTTATTTTCCCCACCAAAATAATACAGAACTCAAAGCGCAGGGCGATTGGCGTGACTTTTTAGGAGAGGACTTAGATTTAGATCAAGTCCTAGCTTTTATCGAGACTCCCGAAAATTTTCCGCCGCAACAATACCCCCAATATTACCGACCTCATTTTCTGCTCTTTTTGACCTATCTCCAGTTATTGCGTCTGGTTCAAGCTGACCTGAACAAGCTCACCCGCCGACATCTGGATTTTTATTATCAAGCGGTGCTGCACTTGACCAAAAAAGCGGCCATCCCCGATCAGGTCCATGTTTTGGTGCAGTTAGCCAATGACATTGCTTCCTTCGAACTGCCCGCTGACACCCTCCTCGATGCTGGGACGGATAGCGCAGGGGGTGATCTGGTCTATCGCACTGAGTGCGTACCCGATCCCTGTGGGACCGGGTACGTCGCTATGGTGTTCAATCAGGCTCAGATTGCCCAGCTCAGTTCGATTTATGTTGATAAGCAGGTGATCGGCCTCCGCGAAGCCCGCGAGGGGCATGAGGGGTCAATTGATGAAGCTTTCATGGCCCTGCTCAACTTGGCCTTGGGTGATCCCGCGCCCGATGACCCTTTGCCGCCTTATCCGCCAGACGATTTGGTCGATTATGATTTTCTCCTCGCTGGGCAAGAGATGATCAACTTTGTGTCGACTGATTTATGTCTGGATTTTTATGAGTTTCGGGACTTACTGAAATATAAACAACAACGCGACCAATCCGACCCAGAGTGGGATGAAATTAATAGCCTCCTAGAGAAGGCGGGCCAGACGCGTACAGACGACCCGAATTATCAGCTTAATCCAACAAACAGGCGCGATTTTGAGACCAATCTCAACACCGCTATGGGCGGGCCACCCAATTATGACACACTGCCTGAGGTTGATGATATTTATGACCTGTATGACCAGCGGGCGCGTCAAGATGTGCAAGACTTTATTCAGACCGCGCTTTATTTTGACGACTTGAATGATTTCAATCGCCTGATGCAGCTAAAAGTGCGGATTGATGGGGAATGGGACGAGATCAACCGCCTGCTCGAAGAAGCTGGGCAGCGTAAGGGGGTGCTTGACCCAGCAGCAAAAACACCCTACGTCTTCCCCGTGGCTGAACCCAAAGAGGCTGGTGCTTTTGAGACCAACTTCGCAGCAGCCCTTGGGTCTGATGTTTATGATGCCTTGACTGCGAGCCATAATATCAGCACCCTTGATCAGCATTATGCTGCCTTTCTCGGTGTTGAAGCCTATTTCTTTATGTCTGCCGAAAACTTCTCCTATATGCTGGGTGTGCAAACGAAGACAGACCCTACTTTACAAGAATGGGACAAAGTTTACGCCATTTTAGCCGAAGCCCATCGGCAGAAAGTTTATGCCCAACGTCAAGCAGCCCTGAAAGAAGTCCGCGAAGCAGCGGGCTTTGAGGCCATGACCGACTTTGCGGTCGGCCCAGAAAATACGCAATCGGATTTAACCTCTCTTCAGATTTTGGGCCAATATCTTGAACCTGAAGAGGTCGCCTTTTTAGAAGATATTCAAGCCAGAGAAGATACAGGCAAAGTGACAGAGGCAGAGTGGGCCGATAGCTACCGTCTGGTGGAAAAGGCCCAACGGTCTATTCTGCCTCCGCCCGTGGCCCAAAAAGAAGCTTGGGGCAACCTCTATCCCTGGGAAGATGCCACCGCGGCAACCATTGAGCGTCGTACCAGCTTCCCCGGAGGTGAAGCTGGTACGCGCTTTGCCACCGAAACAAATCTGCCCCGCTGGAAAACCTTTGGACAAAGCCAGCCAGTGGTTCAGCCAGGCAGCCCTCCTCCATCAAGTATTGGTTGGGCCATCAGTTCGCCCCTTTTAGCACTCAACCAAGGGCAGCGCACCATTACCCTGACCTTGGGCTTTGGGCCAGATGAATTTCAGACTGAGACCCTCCAAAATCTCTTTTCCTCGGACGAACCTAGTCCGCTTCAAATTGAACTTAGCACGGAAAAAGGGTGGCTGGAAGCGGAACAGGTGGCGGTCAGTATCGGCGACTATGCCAGTTTAAGTGGTCTGAGCTTGGCAGAACAGGCCGGTGAGTCAGCCGATAGCCTAGCAGCCTTACAATTCACCTTGACCTTCGCCGAAGATGTCGTGCCGATTAGAGCCCCGCCCGCTGAGGAAACTCACCTTCAAAGTGAGTGGCCGATTTTAAGGGTGATGTTGTGCCAAGTGTGGCAAGCAGACCCAGACGATGCGACCCGTGGCCGTTATATCAGTCATTATCAAAGCTTCAAAGACTTACAGCTATTTCGCGTTCAGGTGAAAGTGGCTGTGTCAGGCTTAAATCCGACCCAGATCCAAAATGACGAGAGGGCCTTAAAGGCAGGTAGTCCCTTTGAACCTTTTGGCAGTACGCCGCTGGTTGGGTCTCGTTTTTACCTCGGCCATCCCGAACTGATCTGTAAAAAGCTTGACTGTCTTGACTGTCAAATTGTCTGGATGAATGTCCCGCCTGATTTACAAAGTGGTTATTATCAGCATTATGCTGAACTATCAAGTAACCCAGACTTCACCGCCCGCCTCAGCCTGATCGATGGCCCCCTTGACCTGACCCTTCTCCCAGCCGCCCCGCTCTTTGACCCCACCAACGTCAGCAATCCTGGCCTGACCTCGATCCCTGATGTTTCGACAGCCATCGAAACCCATCAAGCGGGTTATCACTATCAGCGGGCCTCAGCCATTGAGACGGAGGACGATCTTTTGGCTTGGAATCGCTACCTACAATGGGAACTGAACCTACCTGATTTTCAACACAGCCATTATAGTACTCTGGTCAGTCAAAAGTCCCTAGAATTGAGTGTTGCCTTAGCCCAAGAATCACCCGGGAGCGTAGACGATTATCACGTCAATCCGCCTTATACGCCCAAAATTAAAGCCATCTCCTTGAGCTATACGGCTGCCATAGAAATCAACGTCGCGGCCTATCAAGCTGGGGGGATGATGGATCACCTCTTCCATATTCACCCCTTCGGGTACAGCGAATTTACAGGGCCACCCCCAAGCGGGTCTCAACCCTTTCTGCCCCAGTATCAGGACCAAGGCGAACTCTACCTTGGCTTGCGCGATGTGCAAGCCCCGCAAAGCCTGTCGCTGCTCTGCCAAATGAGCGAAGGGAGCGCAAATCCAGATGTCACGCTCAGGCCAGTAAAGTGGCATTATCTGAGCGGCAATGTTTGGCATAGTTTGGCAGATGGCCAGTTGCTGCAAGATGGGACGCGGGGCTTGATTAATTCAGGCATCATCCTCTTTTCCCTGCCGCCCGTCCAACCCAGCACCTTGCTCAGGCCCGACCTGTACTGGCTGCGAGCCAGCATTGCCCAAAACAGCGACAGCGTGTGCGACACGGTCGCTATGCACACCCAAGCTGTTTCGGCCATCTTCGTCGATCAAGACAACGCCGCTGATCATTTGAGCCAGCCCCTCCCCGCCGAAAGTATTAACGATTTGGTCGAGCGGCAAGCGGAGGTGGCGGCGATTGAGCAACCTTATACCTCTTTCAAGGGCAAAGCGGCTGAAGCCGATGAAAGCTTTTATACCCGCGTCAGTGAACGGCTGCGCCATAAGAATAGAGCCTTAACGGTGTGGGACTATGAACACTTGGTTTTGGAAGCATTTCCCCAAATCTACAAAGCCAAATGCCTGCCCAGCACCCCCGAAAATTTGGGCCAAGTGGATCTCATTGTCATCCCCGACATCAAAAACAGGTTTCCCTTTAACCCCTTTGAGCCAAAGGTCTCAGCTGATCAGATTGCGGATATTGAGACCTTTTTAAGCGACAAAATGCCCCCCTTTGCCACCCTTCAGGTGAAAAACGCTTTTTATGCGACGGTGAAAGTCCGTTTTGGGGTGCGCTTCCGCTCCGACGCTAACTCAGGCTACGATATGCAGCGGTTGAATGAAGACCTCAACCGGTTTCTATCCCCTTGGGCTTATGAGGCCGGGGCCGAGATTGTGATTGGCGGGCGCATTTACGCCAATGTCCTCATTAACTTCCTCGAAGAGCGGCCTTATGTTGACTATGTCGCTCAGATAAAGCTCTTTCGCAGCGACGATGGCCATAATTTTAGCCTGATTTTGCCTGACCCAGATGAGGGGTATTGGGTATCCTCAGACCGACCCGATGGTGTTTTAGTCGCCGCCCCAGAACACGAGATTGACCTCATCACAGATGCAGGCTATAACGAGGAAGATTTTATCGGCATAAACTATATGAAGATTGAACTTGATTTTATTGTTGGCTGATTGAATTATGAGTGATGAGTTGTGAATTTTTTTGTTAATTGTTAATTGGCTTATGGAGAAAAACAATGGATGTAAACACCAAAAATCGAAGTGAATTAAAAGCATATTTTGTAAAAAACAGTATTCCTACAGAGGGTAATTTTGTGGACATGATTGACGGCATGCTCAATCAGAAAGAGGATGGCCTTGTCAAACAAGTGAACAATGCCTTAAGTCTTGAAGCGGTTGGGGATGATGATAGTCAGAAAAACGTGCTGAAGCTTTATTATAATTTTTCAGACAGTGCCCCCGACTGGCAGGTCAGCCTCAATCCGCGCAGTGACCCGAATGATGCGAGTACAGCCCAACGTGGCTTGAGTCTGAGCGACGGAGCAGCCATCAGCCGCCTCTTTATTGACCACACCACAGGCCATATTGGGCTTGGTACTATCAGCCCTAGCAGCCGCTTAACGGTCGAAGGCAGTGGACCCCAATTGGCCGAATTTCGTCAACAAGTGCCCGCTGGGGCAGATGCGTCCATTAAAATACGTGGTTCCCGCAATGCTAATACGAGCGCAAATATTGCCTCTATCGACTTAGCCAATTTTGATCAGAATGAAGGGACTGACGGCACAGACTATACTTTAGCTCGGATTAGCGGCGGTATGGCTGATGATGCTGGACAGACAGGATATCTTCGCTTTTACACCAATGATGGGACTAATTTGACGGAACAGATGCGGCTTGATAAAAATGGCAAGCTGGGCATTGGCACGACCACCCCCCAAGCCACCTTGGATGTCAACGGCTCTATCAGGGGCAACCACGGCCAAAACAGCACCTCTTATTTCGGTCTCGCAGCAATTGGGCAGACAGGGTATGATGGTTGGGCTGGCTTCGCTCATAAAGACCGTACCTCCGCAGGCAATTACGCCTTGCTGCAAGATTCAGCTGGCAAAACTTACCTCAATGCTGCCTCTGGACAAAATATTCATCTTAATATAAACAATCAGACGAAATTTTTTTTGCAAAATGATGGCAAGGTCGGCATTGGCACGAGTACGCCCCAAGATACATTGACAGTGGGTGGAACAATTCGGACCACTGACAACCTCATCAAGGATAAAAAAACGACCCCACGTCTCAATGCAGGTTGGTACAGAATTGCCCAAAGCCCGAGTAATGGCGGCAGCAATGCCGGTATTTTTGAAATTCGCTGGACTACTTCTGGAAGACATGGACATATTCGGTTTGCGGTTGGAGCCAACTTTGGTGCTGATAGTGGATCCCAAATAACCGTTTTAGATCGATCTAGTTATAGCTATAATGTTGTCCGAAAGATAAGGCTATGGCTAGGCAATTCAGGTGATGCCCATTATATTGAATTTCTTTATCAAAGAGGATCAGCTTCCGGAGCCTCAGACGTACCCTTTGAAATTTATCAGTACTCTGGCTATGGTTGGTCTTTGATCGACCCAACGCCTAGTCCCGACTCTATGGAGTCACAATATTCTGCCTACGAATTGCCGGCGACTGGGTTATTCGCAACCAGGTCAGGGGCCAGTGATACCAGTTTATTTGTGGTTGACAATGGTGGGCAGGTGGGCATTGGCACAGCTAGCCCCGGAGTTAAGTTAGACATTCAAGGTGGCAATCTCAAATTGGGAGCGGGTGGTACACCTTTACAGCGCATTGTTGCTGGTACGGTCAGCGCTAGTGGGTCGCGCACTCGGGGAAGTGGTTTTTCTAGCTCCCAAAATGATGGCGGTGTATATGACATCACCTTCTCACCCAGTTTTACTAACCCGCCAATCATTGTCGCCCATTGTGCTACCAACAATAGTTGTTTTATCTTTGGTGATGCAGATGAATCACAAGCTAGGTTGTTTATTTCTAATAATTATGGATCTTTAAGGTCTGAGAGTTTTCATTTTATCGCAATTGGTGTTTAGCCGAATGATTAAGCCAACCACTTATTAATGCTCTTTGAACTTTTTTGGGATAAATGAGGCGTATTCCGTGTATCTGTAGCAAAGTGCCTTATGACGAGGCATTTTGGTTACTCTGCTACTTTGCCATACTGCCATTCTAACGTTTTACTATCCATTCAATCCATAATGAGCCTTAAAGACGTAATATCTTACGGAATACTAATTCTCATGCCTTATCAGAGTAGGTTAAACAAAGATGACCCTATCCGCAACCCTACCCACAACGCCATTTGAGTCCCCTGCCCTAGATTACGCCTCCCTACGACAGGAAGGCCTCCGCCATTTGGAACGCCTAGCAGGTCAAGTCTGGACGGATTTCAACGCCCATGATCCGGGCATCACCATTTTGGAGCAGCTATGCTACGCCCTGACGGATTTAGCCTATCGCATCCATTACGATTTGCCTGATCTACTCGCCAGTGGGGATGAAACCTTACAAGACGGCCTCTTCCCGCCAGACCAAACCCTGCCCGCTGCCCCGCTGACCTTGCTCGATTGGCGGAAAATGATCCTTGATGTGCCGGGGGTCAAAAATGCTTGGGTGGTAAAAGTCGGGGCAGGGGAAGCTGACCCCCGCCAACTCTACTATTACCCAGACCAAAACGTCCTCAGTTTGCAGGATGATGCGCTTTTGGCCGAGCCGGTGTCCCTCAAAGGCTTGTATCGGGTCTTCATTGATCTGTCAGACTTGCTCTATCTGGATGGCAGCGCAGAAGAACGAGAAGGGGTGGTAAACGAGGTGGTCCATCGTCTCCACGCCCAGCGCGGCTTGGGCGAAGATTTTGTCCAAATCCAACAGCTGGACCCCCAAGAGATTCAGATTCAAGCCCGCCTTGAAATCGAAGCGGTTGACGAGGTTGAGCGCGTCTTGCTCCAACTCTATCAAGCGGTGGCCGACTATATTTCCCCCCCTATTCCCAAGTTCACCCTGAGCCAACTCTTGGAAAAGGGGCAGCGGATAGACGAAATTTTCGACGGACCTTGGCTAGCACATGGCTTCATCGACTCAGCGGCCCTCAAGCAAGCCCAACGGCGCAGCGAATTGCGCGTCTCCGACCTGATTCAGGTCATGATGGATGTGTCTGGGGTGAAAGCCGTGCGCACGATTAGCCTCTCCGCGGGTGGGCAGGCCGAGGACTGGCTGCTCAAGCTTGATCTGAGCAAAACACCGAAATTCGATCTGACCCAGTCGAGCATCCAGTTGGAAAGAAATGGCTTAAGCGTCAGCTTGGACACAGCTCAAGTCCAGAGTCACTATTATCAAGCCCTGCGGGAGGCGGGCCTGAAGATAGACCAAAACCAAGACCGGTCAGGTTGTGAAAACCTGACCGGTCTTGAGGCAGGCCGAGACCGTCAAGTCGGTCAGTATTACGCTTTCCAACATCAATTTCCAGACAGCTATGGCTTAGGCGTAGGACGTTTGCCCGCCTCGGCCAGTCCCGAACGGCAGGCCCAGGCCAAACAATTGCAAGCCTATTTGCTCTTCTTCGAGCAATTATTGGCCAATTATTTCGCCCAACTAGCCCATGTGAAAGATCTGTTCGCCATTTCGGGCCATCACCCGCAAAGTTATTTTTCGCAAGTCCTCGATGATCCAACTTTAGGGCTAGACGACATCCGCCAATTCGACTTAGCCACCCACCAAGCGCGGCTTCAACAAATCACGGAAAATCCCTATCAAGATCCTAGCCCCCCCACCGGGGCTGAGGATTTCGATTTCACCCGCCGCAATCGTTTTTTGAACCACCTCTTGGCCCGCTTTGCCGAACAATTCACCGATTATTCGCTCATCCTCTACGGGGCCTTGACCAAGGCGGTTGAATCTGACCACGCACCATTAAGTTCGCTCGCCGCCAATGGCGGGACATCTTCCTCCAATGGGATACCTTCTGCGAAGCTAGAGTCAATCACCTCGGCCAAGTTAGTGCGGGATAAGCAAAATTTCTTGCAAGCTTACCCGTATATTAGCGCGGCCAGAGGCTGTGGCTTTAACTATTTACAGCCTTGGGGCAGTCAAAATCGATCCGGCTTAGAGGCCCGTTTGGCCCGTAAGCTGGGCATTGAGGAGGCATCTTTAGACCCTGATGAAAATTTTTATCTGGTCGAACATATTTTGTTACGGCCCCTGCCGGGCGATAAAACCCAAAAGATCCCCTTTTTAGCCAACCCCACCCTCAAAGACCCCTACTCTTTGCAGCTTAGTTTCGTCTTGCCCGACTGGACCCCCCGCACCCAGGATCCCACCTTCAAAACATTTGCAGAACGGACCATTCGGGAAGAGACCCCAGCCCATCTCGTCATAAACATTCATTGGCTTGACCGTGACCGCATGACAAATTTTGAAACTGCTTACCAAACCTGGCTAGACAAGTGGCGTACCTATTGGACACCGAGTGATGCGTGATGCGTGATGCGTAGCGAATAATTAATTATTTTCTCCAAACAAACTCACTAATCACGAACCACTAATAACTAATAACTACATTTTCAGAGGCGTATAAACCATGACCACCTCACTTCTCCAAGTCCGTGCGGCCCGAGACCAAGTGATTGATCTTTCGGGTTTTGGGCAAACTTATCCTATTCGAGAATTGACGGTGCGCGATGAAGGGCTTATCGTGCCCATTAATCAAACGGCCAAAATTCCGATTGAGGATAGTCAAACAGATGTCTTATATCAATTACACTTTAACCGAAGTCCCGTGCAGCTGACCCAAGCAGGCACACGCTGGATTAGTAAAGCCAGCGGCGGCACACCGATTGAGGCTCCGGGCAATGGCGGCACCTTGATCTTGGAAACCTATCCCATTGATGAAGATATTACCTTTGAGATTTACGCCAGAAAACTGCTTTCGGGCCGCGACACCTACCTATGGCAAAAGGCGAGAATTAGAGTCGGTCTGGACATATCGCTGCGGGCTTGGATTCGGCGGAGTCGAGATGTCACCCTGCTCGATCCGGCCCTTGATCCGGTAACGGATGACGCGCCACGTCTAATTGACTATGGTCATTCCGTCGAGGTGGAAATTGAAAATAGCCAAGAAGGGGTCGACTATGAGCTGGTCACCCAACCTGAACCAGCCACAATTTTATCCGTCGCGCCGGTCCGTGGGGATTTACATAATATTATTTTGACCACGCAGCCCGTCTATGAAGACACAGATATTTATATTCGGGCCACCAAAACGTTTGACCCGTCCGAAGATAGAGAGACCCAAATCGCCCTGCTGACGGCCATATTGCCCCTCAAAGTGCGGGCCAATCCTGATTTGGCCGTCTCGGTTGACCCTGAACCCATCATTGGTTACAATCAAGCCACCAGCATTAAATTGACCCAGACTCAAGTCAGTGTGAGCTATCAGCTTTATCGCTATCCGCTCTTGGACCGAGATTTTATCTATCAGGCCAATCCCCCGGTGCCGGTTCTGACCGTTGATGTGCCTAACGAAACGCCGGTGCAAGTCCAAGAGCCAGCGAGAGCGGCTGTTTGGGTCACGCCCCCAGGCTATGCCCCTGTGGACGGGGTGCAAGCGGGGACGGGCGGCGATTTATCCTTGCCCCTGCCGCCTTTGACCGAAGATAGCCTGCTCATTGTGCAAGCCCAAAAGGATCATCTCGTCTCCAGCGATACAGGGCCAACCATTTCAACCGCCTTACAATTGGCCCAAGCCGCCCTGGTGCTGACTGAGCCTGACCCTGCGCCCGCGCTACGAGTGGTGCTTGATCAGGAGACAAACAGCCAATTACAAGTTTTCGATGGTCAGTCCGGCGTTTTCTATTATTTCCACCTAGACCCCGCAGATGCGGCCATCAGTTTACCCGCCTATTTCCATCAGCAGGATGATGTTGATGCCAGTCAAAATAAGGGCTTGGACCAGTTGCGGCTTGAGGGCGATTTTGTGGTCGCTCGTGAGCCAGAGGGGGTGAGCGATGATTTAGCCCATACCCCCCCTGCACCACCGATATTAGACACACCCGTTTTGGCGGACGATGTCACCTTGCACATGCGGGCAGTTAAGGCGCGGACGCGAGTTGCCACTTGGCTCGATCAGACGATTGTGCCGCAATAAAAACGGGTCGTGAAAAAGATGCACATGGACATGGACAACGAGACCCAAGAGATCTATAATTACCTTTAGAATTAAATAAGGGTTCTATGAAAATTTTTGTGGTGAGCAAGGTGGCAAGGTGGCAAGGTGAGGCGTTCCAAAGGAACGACCGCCTCGAACTCGTTACCCTGCAACCCTGCAACCTGTCTCTCTCTGTACCACAATATTTCTCACAGAGCCACAAAAAGGAGTATGCCTATGCCAAGCACTTTACTCAAAGACCGTCCTATTTCCACCAATATCCTCAATACGCTCATTAAAGAAGACACTTTTTCTGACCCCATCACCCTACCTGATGACCTCATTTACCCTTCCGAGGATGGCAAACCGATGGCCGAAAGCGACTTTCAACGTGACTCTCTAACCTATGCCATTGACAGCCTCAAATGGCACTTTGACTCTCAGGACAGGGTGTATGTCACGGGGAACTTGCTGATTTATTATGAAGAAGGCAATACCGCCAAAAGCGTGGCACCTGATGTCTACGTGGTCTTTGATGTACCTAAACATCCTCGCCAAACCTATAAAATTTGGGAAGAAGGCAAAGGGCCAGATGTGGTGCTTGAAATTTTATCGCCAACCACCTGGAAAAAAGATGTCCAAGACAATCTCCTGCTCTATCGTGATTTGGGGGTGAAGGAGTATTTTCTGTATGACCCCCTGAATAGAGTCATCCAGCCCGCTTTACAAGGCCACTGGTTGGATGACGAGGGACACTATCAGCCCCTAGGGGTGGAAACCTTACCAGATGGGGGACTAAAACTGGACAGTCATCTCTTAGGCTTGGCCCTGCATGTCAATCAGGCGGGTCGATTTAGGCTATTCAACCCGCAGACAGGTGAGTATTTATATACCTATAAAGAAAGAACTCAGGCGCATCTTCTCGCAGAGGCGGATCGTCTGGCTGAAGCTCAAGCCCGCCGACAAGCTGAGGCTGCACAACAAGCAATGGCACGAAAATTACAAGAGGCTGAGGAAAAGCTTAAACAAGCAGGTTTATTATAATTATGAGGGATGAATGATGATTTACACTCAGAACAAACACACTGATCACTGATCACTCAGCATTCATCACTCATCACTGTATTTGCAAAAGAAATTATCATGAAATCAACCAGTCACGAAAAAATTCAAACGAAAACAAAGCTAAACCAAGAACAAGCTTCAGCCAGGCCAGCCGGTCTGACCATGGCTCCTCCCGCTTATGGGATCGACTTTGTGGATCGGGGTTTAGATCAGGCTCAGGCGCAACCCGTTTCAGGGGTAGAGCTTGGTGTCGTGCAGCGGGTTCGAGATGAGTCGCAAAGTAAAGGGGCGACCTCAGCGAAAGCAAAAAACAAAACAGGTCTACCCGACAAGCTGAAAGCGGGGATTGAACATCTCTCTGGCCTGTCGCTGGACGATGTGAAAGTCCACTACAATTCCCCCAAACCAACTCATATCCAGGCAGCGGCCTATGCTCAGGGCACGGATATTCACCTGGGGCCGGGGCAACAAAAACACCTGCCGCATGAGGCTTGGCATGTGGTGCAGCAGAAGCAAGGGCGGGTACAGGCGACGTGGCAGACCAAAGGGTTAGCGATAAATGATGAGCCAGGATTAGAGACAGAAGCGGATGCCATGGGCGCGAAAGCAATGAAGGTCCGCCCTATCCCTCAAATCCTTACGCCCTCAACTGCCCAAATGAGACCCAAGACACCTGAGAATGCTGCTCCAGTTCCTACACAACTGAGTACTGTGCCCCTTGTGCAGCGGAAGTCGCGTTTTACATCCAATTCGCGCACCCATGGAAAAAAAGATACGCCCATCACTTCATTACATAACACCTTTGGAAAATATTACCAACAGGCGGGTGTGCCTAAGGGTGTGCCTGAGGTCTATATCTTCAAGGGACTTAGCCAATCAGTGAACTATCCCCCAAATAATTATCAGGCTCAGTATGAGAAAGCCGATGTTGCCGAGGCTGAGATTGACCCGGCCTCTGTGGCAAAAGCAAGCGGCTCCAATCGCAATAATGCGATAATCATTCCTTACGGCCATCTGGGCGTAATGGAGCGGGCTATCTTTGACCGACCGAATATCGGCAATATTTACGACGGCGGCCATCTGGTCGAACATACCTTGATGGAAGGGACGGATGCAGATGTAGAGGGCAACTTGGCTCCTCAGGAAAATAAACATTTCAACCAAAGCTTAATGCGGGCTTGGGAAAGTGTGCCCGAGGCATATATGCATATGAAAAAGACTTTCATCTATCGGGTACAGGTTGAGTATCAACAGCAGACCTATCAACGGACAGGCCAGCAACTCGCTACAGCAGGCATTTTTGGCCATATGTACGGGGCCCTCAATAGTCCGGACAGGGCCAAGCTCGATGGGGAAACCCCTACGTTTGAACGGTGGATTCCGGTTAAATGGACCGCTACTGTTACAGATCCGACGGGCAACAACTTGCCTCAGCTTACGGTCACTCGTGGTTCCCACTGGCAATCCGTTATGTCCACTCAGGGAGCAGCAGAAGGGGCTGTCATAGATTCCACCAACCAAGCCCCGAACACAGGGCCAGGTCTCCGACGCTCAAATTCCGGGATGCTCGCTGGCTTTATCGAAACTGCGGGTGTCCACCCCATAAATCCCAAAACAGCTTTGGTAGGGGGGCAGCCTACCTTTGGAGCCTATATGTATCAACCCGACCCGCAAGATAGGGCAGATCAACCAACCTATACTGCCAACACGGGGGCTTATGGCAATAGTTCTCCCGCTACATTGCCTACTGCAAGCCCAACGATCAACCTGCTCTCTCAGCCTGTCGATTTCAGCCAGTTAAGTGAGGACATTCACAAGGCTATAAACGGACCTGGCGGTGGTGGCACGACCCCGACGACAGGTGGAAAAAAGAAAGGAAAAGGCAAGAAGCCATCGAGATCGACGCTTAATAAAACAATAGATGGTATCGTCAAGAAAAACACCACGCAATATGCGCCCCTACGGACATCTTACCTGATCAATGCGGACCAAGGTGGCGCATTCATCAGAATTGTAGACAATCACCGGTTAACGAAAGGCTCTAAACTTAGTAAAGCTGACCTTACACTTATCCTACAAGAATTGGTTAAGCAACCAGAATTTACGAAACAGCAAAGCAACCGACTGTTAAACCTGCCCTACGATCCAAATATGACCTAAAAAGTACAAGGTTACAGGTGCTTCCGAACCGCTAATTCGTTCGTTTCTGATTCCCCTGAAAGTGGCCGACCTGATATCGGGCGAAAGTATTACGGAACACCAATCAACTGGCCTCGGCAAGGATCTAAATGTGGATAAACACGACGAACGGAACCAGTTTGGCGTGGTCGACCAACTAAACTGCGGGGGCAGCGGCGTTCGGAAGCGATGGCCCTTGCCAAAGAAACACGCAAGCTTCTGGAAAAAAGCGACCAGTTCCTAACAGGACTCAACAGCGCAAATCAAGCCATTACTGATGCCCTTAAAGAACTTGATCGCCAACATAAAGCCCTACCCGTGTTGGGCAAACTCAAGGGAGATTGCCAAAATTAATCGCGATTATGGTTTTAAGATCGGCAACTTCGGCAGGGTCACCGAACGTTTACCAGTTTACCGCGAGCGTATCCTCGAATTCCAGAAGAAGCTGCCTTCCTCCTATAGAATCGATGACCATAACCATACGCCGATGACCAAAGTGGTAGATGAACTGGGCAAAACACTCGGATGAAGTTCGGTCGATGCTGATATCTTTTCCAAAGTCAAACCTTTGGTACAAAAAAAATAATGACCCTAAAGCATCAAGAAAACTCAGACCATCTTCTCGCCGCAGAGCAAGTCACCCTTCTATTAAACGCTCGCGACTTAGAACAAGAATTGGCTTGGTTCAATCAACTTCTAGACACCCGCTTCAAGCTTTTCTTCGAGCAAGACTGTGCTTTTGAAGCCGTGACCGATATTCCGCCCCCCGATTTGACCGCTTCTGAGTCGCCCTACGCCATCTTCTTGCAACACTATAACCTCAACTTTGTCGAGCGGGTGGCTCTGGTCTTAAGCTTAATCCCTCATCTGCGTCCCCAACTCTTGGATATTTTTTACCTCAAAAATCAACGCTATGATCGCAAATTCACCGAATTTGGGGGACGATGGGGCGGCCCAGATGGGGATTTCAGGCCGACGGGTGAAACCTTGGCCTTTATCCTGAGTCCCCATGATTTGCAGACACGCTTCGTCCTGCAAATCCTGTTTCAAGAAGATCACTTTTTTTTCAAACACAATATCTTGCACTTAAGGTCAGATCCGGCAGAAACAGGCAGCTCTCATGAAGCACCGCTCAAGGCCCCCCTGAAATTATCAGCCGAGTATCTCAGTTGGTTCACTACAGGTCAGCCATATCGCCCCACCTTTGGGGCTGACTTTCCAGCCCGCTTCATTGAAACGCCCCTCACTTGGGACGATTTAGTCCTCCATACTGGAACACGCAAACAAATTGAAGAAATTGAAACGTGGTTGCAACACGGCCAAACTTTGTTGGAGGATTGGGGCTTGGTGGCCAAGCTGCGCCCTGGCTATCGCAGCTTGTTCTACGGGCCTCCGGGCACGGGCAAGACCATGACCGCTTGCTTATTAGGTAAAGCTACGGGACGGGAGGTGTATAAAGTGGATTTGTCGCTCATCGTCTCCAAGTATATCGGAGAGACGGAGAAGAACCTAGCCAAAGTGTTCGACCAAGCCCAGCATCGGGGATGGATTCTATTCTTTGATGAGGCGGACGCGCTTTTTGGCAAACGCAGTGAGACCAAGGATGCCCATGACCGCTACGCCAATCAAGAGGTTTCCTATTTGCTGCAACGAATCGAAAGCTTTGATGGCATCGCTATTTTGGCCTCCAATCGCCGCGACGATTTAGACGAAGCCTTTGCCCGCCGCTTCGAGTCCATCATTTACTTTCCCATGCCCCGCCCCGAAGAACGTTTGCGCCTGTGGCAACAAGGCTTCTCGCCGCAGTGCCAATTGGCTGATAACCTAGATTTGAAAGCCATTGCCCAAGAACACGTTCTGGCTGGGGGAAATATTATGAATGTGATTCGCTATGCTTCGCTGCAAGCCTTGAAGGAAGGGGGTACGGTGATTAGAGCGGATGATGTTCTGCGCGGGATTCGGCGAGAGTATGCGAAGATGGGGCAGGGGTGAGGGGTGAATGATGAAGTAGGGGCCTGAGGCGCGGCGAAATACGCCTATTTAGATGACCGAAGCCTTCTCGCTGCACCTCGGGCCCCTACGGAGATTATTTTTTGATCCATCTATTTACTGACAATCCGCCCGGTATCTTAACTTCTAACGCTCCCAAATGCATCTCGTCAAGCGCAGCCAGCGTCTTCTTTGGCGTTACAGACCGCCGCAGTACGCCTTGTGTAACTAAATGTTTTGCCACTTTTTTGGCTAATAGTTCTTTAACTTCTACCCCAGAACCTTTATATTTATATACATCATCTTTATTTATTGTGTCTTTGTCTGTCTTCAAGAGATCACCTGATACCCACAAGTTTGAAAGCTTGGGGTCGCTCATATCGCACTCGGCATAGTGCGTTCTGTCCTTCAAAAAATCTCTCTGAGGTGCCTCACCATTTATTGCTATCAAAAAGAATACAAACGCTGTGTTGCCCAAGAAATTCCAGTCCTTTTCACCTGTACTCCCTACCTTATTTTTTGGGGCCGATTTTTCCTTTGCTTTTCTTATCTCAGACTCTGCATGGGACCGAATAAAGTCAAACGATGGCTCCTCATTCGGTCTGTTTGATATCGTATAATGTCGTAAGGTCCATCGGTATCCTGATATCATTTGATATATGTCTTGATATATGGATTGCTTTCTTCCCTTCGGCTCCTCAATATCTATAAGGGCTTCGGCAGCATCCTGTATATCTACCGCTTTGCCAATACTCAGTTCATTGATAACTTCCATTAAATCCCAAGCAAATTGTGGCTCTCGTAAGTCTTCGACTTTAATATCTTTCTCCTCAAGATATTTTGTGATCGCCTGCACGATCGCTGACTTTTTCAGAGAGCCACCTGAACTCGTCAAGGGCGTGAGCAAAGAGATCAGGTCTTCTTTTGAAATGACGGGCTGGCATTGCACTATAGTCGCCAGTTCACCACTTCGTGTTCTCTGAACGACCTTCGGCTGAACACTAAGGGTGGATCTATAACCACCAACCGCTGCTGATGAGGGTGTCGTAGCTGGGTGTTGCGCCTGTGGCTGAGATGATTGCCGCAATGCTTTTTGGCCCATCACCTCAGCCTCTTTTTCCAAACCCAGATCATCATTCACCTGCACCTGCCCGTTCATCTGCCTTGTTGGCTTTACCCGCCTCTGCTTTTGCTGTACGACATGCCAAGCTTCGTGTGGCAGATGCCTCTCTTGACCTCGCCCCACATGGATGTCTGTGCCCTGAGTATAGGCCAAGGCCTTCAACTGGGCGGGTTTGGTAGACTTATAATGGACTTTAACATCATCCATTGCTAGGCCAGAGAGTGTTTCAATCCCAGTTTTCAGCTTATCTGGCAAGCCGGTTTTATTCTCCTGTTGAACCGCAGGCGAATTGCTGCCAGGGCTAGCTGCTGGCGATTTTTTTTGAATCGACCCACCTTGAATCGACCAAGTGGACGATTGTAAGGGCTGGCTCTCCTGACTGAGGGCAAGTACCGCTTGGACTGGTTGACGACCAACAAGGTCAATCCCGTAAGTTGGCGGGGCCATGGCAATTCCATTGGGACCAACAGCCGCGTTCTGGTTAGCGTTACGCTCGATTGATCGAGCTGGTTTTTGGGTTAAGGATGCCTGCTTCATAGTCTGATTTCCTCTGTAAATATGAGTTATGAGTTCTTTTAATTCAGCACTCAGCACTCAGCAGTATAGTTGAAAATAACTCAATGTCAATAATACCGAGGAACCCCATAACCCTAGGTAAACCTCGTTGATTAGACATTTATATGCTATAATAGCTTCTACTTCGTTATCAATTGTCTATTAGACTAAAAACCAACAACAAATAAAAGACAAAAAATTCAGAAACGCAGGTATAATAATCAATATCAAATTAATAAAGAGATACTATATTTATCATGCCAGCAAAAGATATTCTACATGATACAGTCTGCCAAGCATTGATAAAGGATAGTTGGCAGATTACGCATGATCCTTTTACAATTACTTTTGGGCGACGGAAAGTCTTTGCCGATCTGGGCGCAGAAAAACTAATCGCAGCAGAAAAAGAGAATCAAAAGATCGTTGTTGAAATCAAGAGCTTTAGTGGTATTTCTAATATCGACTCTCTAGAAAAAGCACTCGGGCAATATTTGCTTTATCGAAGCTGGTTAGCCCGAACAGAAGCTGAACGTGTTTTGTACATTGCCCTAGATGTGGAAGCCTATGAAGATTTATTTACCGACATATCGGGTCGCGTCCTACTCGAAGACTACGATATTAACTTGATTATCGTCAATCCAGAAAGAGCGGAGATCATACAATGGATAAGCTAGAAAAATATCGCGCTATCATCAAGCAGATTTTATCAAACCAGGCGGCATATAAACCAGCTAACATGGCTCTGGAAACGATCTTAATTTTGGATGACAGTAGTGCAAACTATCAGCTTATGTACGTGGGTTGGCATAATGCTATCCGTACTCATGGGCCAGTGATTCATGTGCGCCTCAAAGATGATGGAAAGGTCTGGATCGAGTATGACGGAACTGAAGATGGGTTTGCTTCTCATCTCATCGAATCAGGCATCCCCAAAGAAGATATCGTACTCGCCTTTCATTCTCCATGGAAGCGTCAATTCAGCGACTTTGCTGTCGCTTAGGCGTGAGAAATAAAGTGGTCGCGCAGATAACCTCTAGGAGTTTTCCATAAATGTTTATCTATATAAAATGGCTGAGTGCGGTGAATGGCAACCCTTCTTCGATTATCTTAGCGCGGAAATTCGGATGCTGTCTCGCACCGACACCCACAATAAACTATGAGCAACCAGCGACATATTATCAAACGCCAACGAATCGAGCTTCAAGTATCAAACCAAGCGGATGCCCAAGGACTGCAAAACGAAGTGAGCCGCATCTATCATCAGAGCTTGATCCCCTTGATTGACCAATATTGTACGGAATTGAGTTCCTCAGACAATCTCCATCGGATTGCGTTGCTCGAAATTGATCTGGGCGAAATCAATCCTAACCGGATGGAAAAAGACCTCCTAGCCAAACTAGGGCCAGCCCTGCGCCAAGCTTTAGCCGCGCAAATTAGCGATTTAGATAAACAAGCTGCCCCACATAACCAGCAAAATCAACCCTCCCCCACAGGCTCTCAGTTAGAGCTTTTGGCCTTCTTTATGCGGACGGGCAGTTTGCCTTGGTGGGCTGATGCGACTCAGTTAAGCCTTTTGGATGATTGTCTGACGGATCTTATCGAACACGCGCCCGAAGCCTTGCGTCACTTGCTGCGGGAATTGGGGCAAAGGTCAGCTTATGCCCACCGTCTGGTTGCTCATTATGCCGATGAGCGGTTGGCAGATTTGGCTCATATTCTGTGGCCTTCAGAGCAGGTTTCTCTCGCTCAGGATATTCAAACGCTGATCAAGCTCGTGCAAATTCTGCCAATCTCTGCCGGCTGGTCCAGGCGACAGCTCCGACGCAGCTTTTGGCAACATTTGTTGCACCTAAGCAGTTTGGGTGAAACACTATCTTCTGATGGTGTGCCATCTGAGAATAGTCTGCCATCTATGGCTGGCGATGCCCTATACCAAGCCATGTTGCGCCGTGTCGCGGCTGATTTAGGGGTACAGTATTCAAGGCTCCTGGCTGAGATGTGGGCCATGATAGATCAAAGCAGGCCAGCCTCAACAAACAAACATATTGCTATCTCGTCCTCGCTACGAATGAGTCTACAGAGATTGCATCAAGCATCACCACCAAAAAAACAGGCCAGTCAATCGGATTCCTGGCTCCAGTTGAAGGTAGCCTTACAGAGCTTGGCCCGGCATTTTCATACAGGGAGTCAAAAGGACTTTCTGGCTCGTCTTGCTGGTCTCGATGTTCAATTATCTGGCCAAGCCATCACCCCGGCGACTCTTCAGGCTATCTTTCGTCTGTTACAAGACATATTAAGTCAAGAGCCTATTTCTTCTACTGCCTCCTTGGATTGTTTGCAGGTCTTAGCGGCTCTCGATGAAGCTGGTTTACCGTCACATGATCTTGTTAGCTTGAGAAAAACATTCGTGCTTCAGCCTGAGGCGACACAACAACCTATCGACCCCTTTCCTCTAAACCTCCATTTCAGCCAGGCGGATGAACGCTATCTCGATAATGCTGGCTTGGTGATATTGTGGCCTTTTTTGAACCGCTTTTTTGACAATCAGGGTCTCCTGATCGAGAGAACCTTCAAGGATGAGGCGGCGAGACAGCGGGCGGTGGGCTTGCTACAGGTTTTGGCTTTCGGCGAAGCTTATTTTTCAGAATATCACTTACCGCTGAACAAAGTTCTTTGTGGCATGGAGTTGATGGCAGTTTTTGACCTTGATCCGCCTGTCTCGGCAGAAGAAATAGAAGGGTGTACCGACTTGCTCCAAGCCGTCATCACCCAAGCCAACATTCTAAACAATATGTCCGTGTCAGGATTTCGGGGTACGTTTTTACTGCGAAAGGGTATTTTACGGACTCGCGATGGGGTGTGGCTGCTCCAAGTGGAACGCGAAACTTATGATGTGGTGCTTGACCGCTTTCCGTGGAGCTGGGAGTGGGTTAAGTTGCCTTGGATGACGGAGCCGTTGAGAGTGGAGTGGTGAGAATTTTATAGGTTTATATAATCCGTGTCCGTGTCCGCACGATTAGACAGTGAGGTTTTGAGTTTCAACCAAATCAAAAAAATCTGCGTCATCTGCGAAATCTGCGGATTATATCTTTATCTTTTCATGCCAATCAGTCAATCTTCCACACTACCGACCTGTCTTTCGTCGTCTTTATTTTCCTAAGACCTCTTTCGGAAACAGGGCTGGCCCCGTTTCCACTTTCGCGCCTGTCTTAAGCTTCCCCCAAACCAAGCTATCCGCTAAGTTAGGCGGCGATTGCCAACCCAAACGACTCCACAAAACGACTGTGCGTTCTGGCAAAACAGGATGAAGCAGAACGGAGGCGAGGCGGAGGGCTTCAGCAGTGTGATAGAGGATGGTGTCCACTCGCGTTTGATGACCAGCCTTGGCTTCACGCCAAGGGGCTGTGTGTTCCAAATAGGTGTTGATTTGGCTGATGAAGGTGATGATGTGACCTAGGGCTTGATTGAGGGCCATTGTTTCGATATGCGTAAAGACCGTAGACACGAGGGCGGTAGCCTGTTGTTGTAAGCTTTGCTCTGCCTTCGTGATAGGGCCAGAAGCAGGAATACTGCCTTGACAGTTACCTTTCAAGAGGGCGATGAGGCGATGGAGCAAATTGCCTAAGTTGTTTGCTAAATCACTTTCATAGCGTTGGCACAGCGCATCTTCGCTAAAATGGGCATCGCGGCCTAAGGTCATATCGCGCATCAAAAAATAGCGAAAAGCATCTACCCCATAAATTTCAGCTAAATTTAAGGGCTTGATGGCATTCCCCCGCGATTTTGAGATTTTTTCCGCATCTTTACCTATCCACCAGCCATGTGCCCAAATCGTCTGCGGCAAGGGCAGCCCCATCGCTTTGAGCATCGTCGGCCAATAGACGCAATGCGTGGTCAAGATATCTTTACCGATCAGATGAATGGCTGAGGCCCAGAAACGAGCAAAGTGTTGTCGGTCATCGAGGTAGTCTAAGGCGGTAACGTAATTAAACAGTGCATCGAACCACACATAAGTCACATAGTCAGGGTCGAAGGGCAGCGGGATACCCCAACTGACGCGGCTGACCGGACGAGAGATACATAAATCGCCCAAGGGTGATCGTAAAAAGCCTAAAACTTCGTTGCGTCGTGTGCGGGGCTGGATAAAGTTTGGCTGTTGTTTGATATAATCAATCAACCAAGTCTGATAGGCACTCATGCGAAAAAAGTAATTGGCCTCCGTCACCTGTTCCACAGCGCGATGACAATCAGGACATTGTCCCGCTTGCAGGTCTTTTTCCGTCCAAAAGCGTTCGCAAGGCACACAATACCAACCCTGATACGCAGCCTTATAAATCTGTCCCTGATCCGATAAGGTTTGTAAAACATGGGTCACCAGGTCGATATGGCGTGTTTCCGTCGTGCGCAGGAAGGTATCATGGCTAATATGCAAACCTTGCCAAACTTGTTGAAAGCGCAACACCATGCGATCCGCTTGGGTTTGTGGATCGACGTGATTCTTTTTCGCCGCCTGCTGCACTTTTTGTCCATGTTCATCTGTGCCTGTCAGAAAAAACGTTTCTTGGCCGCGCAAACGGGCATAACGAGCCAGCACATCGGCTAGGATGGTGGTGTAGGCATGGCCGAGGTGTGGTTCATCGTTGACGTAGTAGATGGGGGTGGTGATATAGAAAGGGCTTGACATAAAATCTCCTATCAAAACTTGGGTTTAAACTAAAAAAGCCGTGCATAATGCACGGCTTTTTTTCACCTAGGACCAGGGGCAATGCTCAATTTTGAGCATACCTGAACCAGCCGCGCCAGAGAGGTCGGTCGCACATCATCATGATAGACATAATTCGGCTGCTGGTTGCTTGGTTAGGCATGAGCTAAGTTCAAACGTGAATAAATTTATATGAGAAAGCTATTCTAGCAGAGCGCAAAGATCTGTCAAACAGAAGCATTGTTAAAAGCTGTTGATTCAGTACCAGACAAAATAAAGACCTGACAGGTTTCAATCAGTATGATCGAGAGAAGATGGTTAGATTAAGCCTATATTTACACGAATAAGATGTTAATAAAACGTAAACAGATAGCGTTTCTGCATAAGAAGTCAAGCCTTTCAGGGCTAACCGGAGACCCAAAGCTTCCTCTACAGCACATTGAGTCAGGACCCCGCCCCGTCTGCGTCCCCACCAGAATCGCGAGGGCATTAAAAGGTGCATTACGCGCACGGTTGTCTCCACCTCAGGAGGAGATTGGCACTGCCAGAGCCTTAGCTTACATCTTACGAAAAATATCACGCCCCTCATCTCAATAATCATCCTATGGAATTGCCTATTTTGCCCTTTTAAAAGTAAAATAGATCGGCTATAAATTATAAAATCAAACATTTATCCAAAGGAGAACAATCAAACAATGCGAAAAAATTTAATTTTTCTCAAATTCAGTTTAATTTTATTAGCTCTGTTTCTAATGGCTTGTGCCCCAGCGGGCGGTGTTGGTGACTCTACCACCAGT
The DNA here is from genome assembly GCA_965199695.1 of Anaerolineae bacterium. Lineage (GTDB taxonomy): Bacteria > Chloroflexota > Anaerolineae > 4572-78 > 4572-78 > CBDAUV01. The sequence continues at coordinate 25,132 of OZ241372.1, forward strand.
ATGGATGAAGGAGGGAGTGATGCGCCAGCAGCAAGTGCCGATGATGAGCGGGCTAAAACAGTTATTTTTGACATTGATGGTGGTCGCGTCGTTGATCCTGAAAACTGGAATCCTTTTACCCCTGGTCGTCGCCTCGATCAAGGCTATCACCAAGCCCTTATGGAACCCTTGTTCATGCTGAACTATGAGACTGGGATTATCGAACCTTGGTTGGGCGTAAGCATGGAGTCGAATGAGACCTTTGATGTCTGGACGCTGAACTTGCGTGAAGGCCTTAAATGGGCTGATGGCGAAGATTTCAATGCCGACGATGTGGTATTCACAATCACCATGCTCCAAGACAACGCCCCTGAACTGGCTGGTTCATCCTCCATGGCCGAATGGGTCGCGAGCGTTGAAAAAATTGATGACTTAACGGTTCAATTTAACCTAACCAAACCCAATCCTCGTTTTCAACTGGACAATTTCTCTGTCCGCATCTGGGGCAGCATCAGCATGGTGCCTGAACATATTTGGGCCGATGTTGATCCTTTGACCTTCAAATATTACGATCTCGAAAAAGGCTGGCCCATTTTCACGGGGCCTTACAAATTGGCTTCTGTCGGCGAGACCGAGTTTGTGTACACCCGCTTGGATGACTGGTGGGGTGTGGAAGCTGGCTTCAAGGATCGTTTGCCCCATCCCGAAACCCTGATTTGGGGTTGGTACGGCCCAGAAGAAAGCCGCACAGCAGCGATGGCGAACGACGAACTTGACAGTTTAATGGACATCACCTTAGGGGCCCTCCTCGCGCTGAAACAACGTAATCCCAATGTCGTCTCGCACTTTAATGAACTGCCTTTCGCTTGGGTGCCGGATCCTTGTTCTCGGACCTTTGAACTCAATCACACCGCCGAACCCTGGGGTGATTCCGATATGCGTTGGGCCTTAAATTACGCCATTGATCGCGATGAAATCGTCAACATCGCTTACGAAGGTTCAACCTTTAAGTCGCTCCACTTCTTCCCAGCCTATCCACCCTTAGATCGTTTTGTGGGCTTGCTGGAAGAAGCAGGGCTGTACGAAGAATATCCCATTGGCAAGCATGACGTTGACTTAGCCAAAGAAATCATTGAGTCAAAAGGCTATAGCCTCAATGCCAATGGTATCTACGAAAAAGATGGCACGCCATTAACGCTGGACATCACCACCCATGATGCCTTCATTGAAAAGCAGCGGATTGCTCAAGTCGTTGTTGAACAGTTGCAACGCATTGGCATTGATGCCACCCATCGTAATGAAGCGGGTAGCATCTGGGGTGATAATTTCCGTAACGGCAACTTCGAAGGCAAAATGGGCTGGCAAACATGTGGCTCGGTCAACGAGCCTTGGGCATCCTTGGATCAATTTAATACCAAATGGCTGGTCGCCTCAGGTGAACGGGCTAATGGTAATGCTTGGCGTTGGTCTGGCGAAAATGCAGAGGCCTTTAGTGCGATTGTCGATGAAATGGGCACCACCCCGCTCGGTGATCCTTCTATTGATGCCATGTTTGTTGAAGCCATGACTTACTGGATGGAAGAACTACCTGTTATTCCAATCACCGAAGCTCGAAAAATCATCCCCTTCAACAATACCTATTGGACCAACTGGCCCACGGCTGATAATCCCTACATCCACCCCCCAACGTGGTGGCAACACACCCATGAAATTATTCACAATTTAGAACCAGCTCAGTAAAGGATTAGGGAGCAGTGTACCAACCCCATCTGGTTCCCAAACTATAGTTTGGGAACCAGATCAGATAAGTTCATTAATTCCCGTTCCCTAATTTCTATATTTGCCCTATGGAATTGCCTAGATTGCTCTTTCAAGAGTAAAATGGCGCGGTAAGATAAACGATAAAATTAAACATTGATCCCAAGGAGAACAAGCAAATAATGCGTAAAAGTTTAATAGCTCTTAAATTTGGTTTGATTTTGTTGGCCCTCTTTCTGGTGGCGTGTACCCCAGTAGATGGTGGTGATGGTTCAGCGACGAATATGGATGATGGTGGCAATGAGACGATGTCTGAGAGTGCAAGTGATAATCGGGCTAGTGCTGTCATCTTTGACATGGAAGCCTCGGCTGCTGACCCCGAAAATTTCAACCCCTATGCGCCTGGTCGTAATATGAGCGATGGCGTTCACCAAACGATGGCTGAACCGCTTTTTATCTTGAACTATGAAACCGGTGAAATTGAGCCTTGGTTGGGTCTGAGCATGGATGCCAATGAGTCTTTTGACGTGTGGACCCTGTCTATCCGCGACGGTGTCACATGGTCTGATGGCGAAGCCTTCAATGCAGACGATGTGGTTTTTACCATTCAATTACTCATCGACAACGCCCCGGAACTGGCCTACTCATCGAGTATCGCGGACTGGGTGGCCAGCGTCGAGAAAATTGATGACCTGACCGTTCAGTTCAACCTCACCCGTCCCAACGCTCGCTTCCAATTGGACAACTTCTCTGTCCGTATATGGGGTGGTCCTGTGATCTTGCCAGAACATATTTGGGCTGATCAAGATCCTTTGACTTTCAAGTACTATGATCCCGAAAAAGGTTGGCCCATGTACACTGGCCCTTACGTGGTCGAGTCTGTTGGCGAAAACGAATTTATTTACAGCCGCCATGATAGCTGGTGGGGGGTTGACACAGGTTTCAAAGATCGCCTGCCGCATCCTGAAAAAGCAATCTGGACCTTCTTCGGCCCCGAAGAAAGCCGTACTGCGGCCATGGCGAATGCTGAAATTGACAGCTTAGGCGACATCACTGTGGGGGCTTTCTTGGCTCTCCGCCAGCGCAATCCCAACGTCATCGCTCACTTTGACGAACTGCCTTACGCTTGGGTTCCCGACCCTTGTTCACGCACCTTTGAAGTGAACAACATGGTTGAACCATGGAATGACCGCGACATGCGCTGGGCCTTGAACTATGCTATTGACCGCGACGAAATTGTGGCCATTGCTTATGAAGGCTCTACCCTGAAGTCACTACACTTCTTCCCAGCCTATCCTCCCCTGAATCGTCTGGTTGATTTGGCTGCTGAAGCAGGTCTCTATGAACAGCATCCGATGGACACGCACGACCCCGATTTAGCCAAAGAAATCATCGAATCGAAAGGCTATAGCCTTAATAGTGACGGCTTATATGAAAAAGATGGCGAAGTGTTGACCCTCGACATCGCCACCCACGATGCTTTCATTGAGAAGCAAAGAATCGCACAAGTGGTGGTTGAGCAACTACAACGCATTGGGATTGATGCCACCCACCGCAACGAAGCGGGCGCAACTTGGGGCGACAACTTCCGCATGGGCAACTACGAAGCTCGTATGGGCTGGCAAACCTGTGGTTCAGTCAACGAACCGTGGGCCTCCATGGACACCTTCAATGTCCGCTGGCTAATGCCTATTGGCGAACGTTCAGAATCTAACTCTTGGCGTTGGTCTGGGGAGAACGCTGAAGCTTATGGGGCCTTGGTTGACGAAATGGGCACCCTCCCCTTAGGCGACCCCAAAGTTGATGAACTCTACCTAGAAGCAATGGCCTTGTGGCTTGAAGATCTGCCGGTTATTCCCATCAGTGAAGCTCGCAAAATCATCCCCTTTGATACAACTTATTGGACCAACTGGCCTACCGCTGAAAATAACTACATCCACCCCCCGACTTGGTGGCAACACACCCACGTTATTATTCACGCATTGGAGCCAGCCCAGTAGAATATGATGTATATTAGGACATAGCTTATGACAATCTCCCCTTCTCAAAGAAAGAGCATTAATTAACTGAATCAATCTGGTTCCCAAACTGTTGTTTGGGAACCAGATTGGGGTGAAAAGCAAGTTATTTAATGCTCATTCCTAAGTTAGTTCGAAGGGGAAGATTATGTCTACCCTACTCAAGCTTATTTGCCATTTGCCATTGTTCATTTGCTTTTACCAAACGACTAATGGCAAGTGCCAAAATGATTATTCGTTATTATCTCTTTGTTAATTGCTACTTGTTAATTGTCAAAGGAACTTTATGAACGGTTTAACCAAAGAGTATTTTATAAAACGAGTTGGCATGTTTTTTCTGACAGTATGGCTGGGAACGACGGTGATTTTTATGGTTCCCCGTTTAGCCCCTGGGGACCCAATTGAAGGTGTCATCAGTCGTTTAGAGGGTCAAGCAGGTCGTGTTGAAGGGGCAGCAGAGATGATTGAAGCGTGGCGAGAACGCTTCGGCTTAAATGACCCTTTGCCTATTCAATACCTACGCTATATTCGCAATTCACTGACCTTTGAATTAGGTTATTCCCTGTCTTACTTTCCCACCACGGTTCAAGATCTGGTTCGGCGGGCCATGCCTTACACGATTGGCTTACTCATTTTATCGACCTTCATTTCTTTCTTTATCGGTAATGCGGTGGGTGCTTTGTTAGCTTGGCGTAAAACGCCTTGGCTGCTAAAGACCCTCCTGCCGCTAAGTTTATCCTTTACCGCCATCCCTGCCTTTATGCTGGGCATTCTCCTGCTTTATATCTTTGCCTTCGGTCTCAAATGGCTTCCCTTTGGTGGCCCTTATGGACGGGGGTTACAACCCGGATGGAACTTAGAATTTATACTCAGTGTGATCAAACATGGCATCCTACCCTCTGTGGCGATTGTTTTCACCAGTATGGGCCTGTGGGGGCTGGGTATGCGAGGGATGATGATTACCACCGATGGCGAAGACTATATGATTTTAGCCCAAGCCAAAGGCTTAAAAGCGGTTCGCATTTTCTGGCTCTATGGCATCCGTAACGCCATTTTGCCCCAAGTCACAGCCTTAGCACTCTCTTTGGGTAGCATCGCCGGGGGGGCGCTGATTGTAGAACAAATCTTCACCTATCCAGGCATGGGACAAGTCCTCTATCAGGGCATCTTAAATCAAGATTTCACGGTCATTCAAGGGGTCGTCTTCACCATTATTGTGGGGGTCGCTTTAGCCGTCCTCATCCTAGACTTACTCTATCCCCTCGTTGACCCCAGAATTACATTTGATGAAAATAAGTAAAGTAGGGAAGTGGAAGCGTGACAAAGTAGGGTGGAAAACACCCTGCCACCTTGCCACTTTGCCACTTTGATGAAAGGTTATTTATGGCAAGCGCAACGACGACCGCAGGTCAACCAAAAGTAAAAAGATTCGGATTCAATACTTGGGACTCACCTTGGTTAAACGCAAAATTCATTATCGGCATCATACTCATTTTACTGGTTGTTTCAGTTGAGTTTGTTGGTCCACAATTCTGGGATGTAGACCTGGCCTATGCTGCTTCATCACCCTTAAACTTACCACCGATGTGGGTCGAATACACCGATGACTTAAAAGCTTTGGGGTTTGCTGAACCATCTCCCGACCATCCTTTGGGCACAGAAAGCAATGGTCGAGATATGTTAGCCTTGGCCATTAACGCCACACCACGCTCTTTACGAGTCGGGCTTATCGCCGCTGCCGTGGGCATGGGCGTGGGCATCATCTTGGGCTTCACGGCTGGCTTCATGGGGGGCTGGGTTGATAGTATCATCCGGGTTATCACCGATGCTTTCATCACCATCCCCGCCTTAGCGGTGCTGATTGTTATTTCAGCTTATGTGCGCCAAATCACCGCCGAAAACATGGCCTATTTATTAGCCCTATTTGCTTGGCCGGGGCCAACACGTCTGTTGCGGGCCCAAGTGTTGAGTATGCGAGAACAAGGCTATGTTAAAATGGCCCGCCTATCAGGAGCTTCTAACATCAGCATTATGTTCAAAGAAATGATGCCTAACCTGCTGCCCTATTTAGCTGCTAGCTTCACAGGCAACGTATCAGGGGCTATTCTCGCTGCGGCAGGCTTAGAAGCACTCGGTCTTGGGCCAAGTCGCTTACCGACCCTAGGCACCGTCATCTTCCACTCCATCCGTTCATCAGCCATTATTCGGGGCATGTGGTGGTGGTGGGGTACGCCTTTGATCATGTTCATCTTGATTTTTAGTGCCCTCTTTTTAATCACGATTGGCTTGGACGAAATCGCCAATCCTCGTTTGCGGGGCTTATCCGAGAAATAGAGATTTTATGATGACAGATATAAGCAATGGATCAACTGATCCTAATGTTGTTTTAGATGTTAAAGACCTCCGCGTCCATTATGCCACGCCATTAGGCGATGTAATCGCCGTCAACGGTGTATCTTTCCAAATTCGTCAGGGTGAAATTGTTGGCTTAGTGGGCGAATCGGGCTGTGGAAAAACGACGACGGCTATGGGCATCCTGCGTCTCGTCCAGCCGCCAGGTCGGATTGTTGGGGGGCAAACCGTGATCAATGGGACGGATATTCTGGCCTTGGATGATGCAGGCTTACGCAATATTCGCTGGCGTGACTTAGCCCTGATACCCCAAGGGGCCATGAACTCGCTCAATCCTGTGATGCGCCTCAAAGATCAAATTGGCGATGGCATTCAAACCCATGAAGGCAAACAGTCGCGCAAAGCCTTAAAAGAACGGATCCTTGACTTGCTCAATCTCGTCGGCCTGCCGAGTCGGGTTTATTCCATGTATCCGCATGAATTAAGCGGCGGGATGAAGCAACGGGCTTGTATTGCGATGGCGATTGCGTTGAGTCCCCCCTTGGTCATCGCTGATGAGCCAACTAGTGCCCTGGACGTGATTGTGCAGCGCATCGTGGCCCAAACGATTTTAGAGGTTAAGGAACGCTTGGGCTTATCGATGATCATCATCGGTCATGACATGGGTCTCTTAGCCCAATTGGTAGATCGCATGGCGGTGATGTACGCAGGCAATATTGTGGAAATTGCCCCAGTGCGGGGGGCTTATAAAGAACCACTCCATCCGTATACCCAATTACTTATTTCATCTATTCCCTCGATCAAAGAACGAAAACCTTTGCAAATCACTGAAGGCTTAACCCACGATTTACGCAACCCGCCCCCTGGCTGCATCTTTCAATTCCGTTGTCCGCAGGTCATGGACAAATGCCGTGCAGTGACCCCGCCTTTACGAGAGCTAAGAGCAGACCATTACGCAGCCTGTCATTTATATGAATAAAGCACCCGGAGAAATCATGACGACACCTTTACTCGATATTCGCAATGTCACCAAAATCTACGGGGGAGGTTTTATGCAAGGGGGCAATACCGTGGTTGCCCTGCAAAACTTTAGTCTGTCCATCCCCGAAAGCCCAGCTAGAATTATCACCATTGCCGGTGAAAGCGGCAGTGGTAAATCAACCCTGGCTAATTTAGTCCTCGGCTTCGTGCCCCTTACGACGGGCGAAATTATCTATCAGGGTATCGATACCGCGACGATGGATGCAGAACAAAAGCTGACCTATCGTCGCCAAGTGCAAGCTGTCTTCCAAGACCCTTATGCGGTCTATAATCCCTTTTATCGCATCAAGCATATCTTTGAGATGGCCATCAGCAACTTCAAACTAGCCAACAGCCGTTCAGAGGTACGTGATATGATTGAAGAAGCCTTGAATGTGGTCGGTATGCGGGGGGAAGAGGTTTTAGAAAAATATCCGCATCAGATGAGCGGCGGGCAACGGCAACGCATGATGATGGCCCGAGCCTATATGCTCAAACCCAAACTCATTGTGGCCGATGAGCCTGTGTCGATGGTCGATGCCTCTTTACGAGCCATGATTTTAGACATCATGTTACGTATGAAAAACGAAAGCAATATCTCATTTCTCTATATCACCCATGATCTCAGCACAGCCTACCAAATCGGCGATGATATCTACCTACTCTATCAGGGCAACGTGGCTGAAATGGGCAACACCATCAAAGTCATCGATGACCCCAAACACCCCTATGTTCAAGAATTAATCGACTCCATCCCGGTGCCCGACCCCGACCAACGCTGGAAAACCGATGTCAGCCTGCCCGATGATGAAGAAATGCGGACCAAACTCGACAGCGGTTGCCGCTTCTATCCCCGCTGTTCCTATCGCCTGGACCATTGTAAAGATCAGCAACCGCCGCTTTATCAGATGGATGGGATAAATCATCAGGCGGCGTGTTATTTGTATGACAATTAGCAATTAACGATTAGTAATTAACAAAAATCTACGAATTATCTATTATTAGATGAAGTTGGGCATAGATTAAAAAAGGAGCCTGAATTAAGTTAGGCTCCTTTTTTGAGTCCAAGGTATTGCTGATGATTTCAATCATCAGATCACACAAAAAGTACATTGAAACGCCCTGCGTTCTGAACGTAGAACCTGTTGAAACAGATTTCTCAGCGTCAACGGGAATTTTCAATGCTCCGTTTCGCTGCACGGTGAAATGGACAGTTATTTAATGTTCATGCCTAAATTTATAATATTCAGACAGAGACAAGGGCTTCAGAATGATGCTTAGTTCCTGCAAGTTGCTCAAATGGCAATTGAGCCAATACATCTAAAGACCACCAGTGTTCAATTGGCATATCTTGCGCTTTTCGTCTTTCCACAAAATCAACGAAATCTGATAGACTTTGATAAAATAAAGGGGCTTGTCGGATGAGCAAATAATCAGCTTGTGCTAAGACTTCTTTTTCGGTTTGTGATAAGGTAACTTCTATCTTGGCTAACTTATCTCGTGTTTGTAACATCTCAATCAATTCTGCGCCACTGACTTCAGGAAATTCAACATCCACGCGATAATGTTCTAACAAATTATTCACTTTGAAACACCTCTAGGGAACCGACATAATGATAAGCTGGGTCAGAAAAATAGTCATCTGGATCAATTGGCGGAAAGGCTGTCTCTATCACACCGACCAATCATAGCTAACCACCTTTTTCCTTCAATTGAGGCAACAATAGTTGGATATACCGTATCTTGCCGTTGAAATAAATATAATTCAGCATTTGTCTCATTCAAGACAGTCAACACGATTTTTTCATAATCAGATACAGATGTATTGGGCGGCAAATGTCTTAACCGAATACGTTTATTTAGGTGCTGTGCATCCTTGCCTAGTTTCCAGTGTATTTCTTTTCGAGCTATGCCAATCGCTGTAATTATGGCGGTTTTTAAATCATCTGTTATCATCATCCAGTGACAATATTTTCAATATTTTCAAGAACCATGCCATCTGAATATTAGATGCACATTAAAAAAATAATTTTTCTGTCTTGCTTGTCAATTCGCTGCCGACACTTGTTTCATTTGTTGAATATGCCTCAACCTGTGCTACAATATGAGGGCTTAAGACTCATAAAGTAGATAGGGGGTCACCGTGAAAAAACGAAAGTTTGAAGATTGGGAGTACAGTCAAATTCATAAAGAGTTTGGTTATATCCGCCATTATGAAGGGTTTTCCCTTTTAGATAATTGGCTGAAAGCTGATGAACCAATCACTGAGTTTGAAAAAGAAACGCTCTTGGACTTATCAAAATGGCTTTTTTACAACGTCGAAGATTTGAATGAGGATGAATTAAAGTTTTTTTTCATCAGTCCCTTAGTGCGTTTGGTCGATTTTCGACATACACACTATAAGGCTTTTACCCAACGCAAATTTGCCGCAGTGATTGGCGAGTGGCAGGTCAATGGGGTTGTTGATTTCGTCGTCGCCAGTGGAAAACAACATCCTGAACAACCTTTCTTTTTTTTGCATGAATATAAACAAGAGCGAAAGCGCGATAATGACCCACTTGGCCAATTACTGATCGAAATGTTGGTGGCCCAACAGCAAAATGAAGCACAGTTTCCGCTTTATGGCTGCTATGTGATTGGACGTTTTTCCTTTTTTGTAGCCTTGGAGGGGCAAGAATATAGTGTTAGTCGAGCCTATGATGGCAGTACTGAGGATATTCTGGTGATTTTTCGAATGTTTCGATTTGTCAAAGGGCAAATTGAGAGGCAGTTTGCGGTTGATGCTTGATGATTTTTCTGTCTATTAAACTTGTTAACTTACGCCATTGACAGCCTTAAATGGCATTTTGACTCTCAGGACAATGTTTATGTCACGGGAGACTTGCTGATTTACTATGAAGAAGGCAACTCGTCCAAGAGCGTTGCCCCTAATGTCTACGTGGTCTTTGATGTGCCCAAGTATCCCCGCCAAACGTATAACATTTGGGAAGAAGGCAAAGGGCCAGATGTGGTCATCGAAATCTTATCCGATACAACTTGGAAAAAAGATGTGGAAGACAAACCCCGCCTCTACCGTGACTTAGGGGTGAAGGAATATTTTCTATATGATCCCCAAAATAAGCTGATTCAGCCTGCCTTACAAGGCAAATGGTTAAATGATGAGGGACAGTACCAGCCGATGCAGGTAGATACCTTACCGGGTGGGGCGTGCCTCTGTATAGTAGGGAACCCCGCCCACTTTTTGTGAGAAGGAGCATTTGAAATGACTGTAGCCGCTATTTATCACAACCCGAATTAATTGAACGTGCTTTGACAGCTTTATTAGACACGCTTGGCCCCGTGGAAACAGCCCGTTTCTTAAACTTACCCCGCGAACACCGTTTAGAGTCAGTGGAGCGGCATCAGCAATGGCAGACATCGCTTGAGCAGGAGGCTTTTTTTGATCAAATATTCGAGAGCGCAAGATCTATCCTATAGAACCGCCGATTGACAGGACAACCTAGATCATGCTAGAAAAAATCCGCGCCCTCCCGTTGGTCCGTGGTTTCGAAGCGGAGACCTGAACAGTCCTGCCTTTAGGTCGTCCTTGCCGATGCGCTAAACACAGCGATTCTATAATATGCTGTCATCAGTACCTCAATTTTGTTGAGATGATATCCTACTTTCGAGAGCGTATAAAATTGGTGTAGAACAATGTCAAACGATCTCGTTCTGTTAACCTATATTCCTTTGGATGAGGCCAGTATGAAAATCGGACAAAATATTGCTCAAGAAATAGATTTGGCAGTCCATCAGATATCAGGCTGGCCTGACAAATATTAAGGTTAAACCCCCTCTGCCCGCACCAACTCCCAGCCACAAAAGACCAAGGCCACACAAATAACCGTTCCCCCGCGACGGCCCTGCACCACCCGTGCATCCGTAGCATACTGCTGCAACTGGCTCTCTGCCTCAGTCAAAGCTTGGTCGATTTCTTCCTCACTGCCTTGGCCTTTGGTTAAGTATTTTAATTCGATCAAATAGGTGTAGGGGATATCATCATATTTAGCCCAAAAAGGTTGTAAATACAAATCGACAAAGCCCTTGCCCATCTCGACTTCGGTGCGCGTGAGGTAATAATCCGTTACATTCAAATAGGCCAATAAAAAAGTTTGGATGACCTTTTCCCCTTTGAGAAAATCACGAATAGCCGTTTGTTCTTGCACAGCGGCGGCCAAAAAGTTGAAGACGGGCTGCCAGTCGCCACGATAGGCCATGCCCCTGATTAAGCCTGCCAGTCGCCATAAATTCAGGGTGAAGACCTCCGCATCTTCATAACCATCACGCAAATAGCTGTAAAGCAGTTGCTTGACTGTTTCGTTGGGTGGACTTAGAACAGGCATGTCGCCATCTATGCGATAACTGAGCAGCCCAAAGTAGAAGAGGAGGGAGAGGAAGTTTCGACTTTTGGTCAAGCGTTCGACGGGGAAACTGGAGACGATTTTCGCCTCAATTCGTCCTTCTTCCAGAATGTCCAACAGATGGCGGAAGTTGCCATTGAGTTGTCGGCCTAAGATGAGCAAATGGCGCAGTTTGCCATAATCAATGCGTACGTTTTGATCAATCATCTCTTCAGGGGATTGACCCGTGCGTAGTAAATCACGGATAAAGTAAAGAACCATATCGGAGTTGAAAAGGGTCGTCTCAGCCTGGGAGGCAAAGCGGTAATTGTCATACCATGTCCGCATCAAAGCTAAGGTCTCATCCAGAGAACTCAAGGTCAATCCACCCTCATGTTGATAATAGCCTAACATCTCTCGCACATCTACTTCAGTAAAACCGAGTAATTCATTAAATTCTGCTTGTAAGGTGATATTGGTGCCAATATTAAAGCCACTGGTGAGATCATCCATTGTCACCGGAGAAACACCCGTGATGAACAACCGTCCTAAGCCCGTATCAACTTGATCTGTCGCCCCTTTGAGAATATTGAAGAAAAAGCGGAAGAAGCCTGCTCCGTGGGTCAGCTCTCGATAGGCCTGTTGACCGGCTGTGGTTAGGATGGTATTGGCGAAGTTGTCATACTCATCAATCAAAACATATACTGTGTGACCCAGCATCCCTAAATAATCCAACAGAAATTCCAATTTCTGATAAGCCTGCCTATGGCGATCCATTGTCTTAAAATAGAACTCATCCAAAAATTGGGCATATTTTTGCCCAAACAAAGCAAACATATTGTATGTATGCCCATTAAAAGATTCTTCTATTTGGTCTAGCTGAGGGTTAACCCGCGAAAAATTAAATTTTAGGATCAAATAAGCATTCTTCTCTGGCGTAGGCTGTTGACCGATGTGTGTATCCTGAAAAAAGAAATCGAAATCATCAACTCTGGCGATATAGTAATAACATTCCAAAACCGTCAATAGGGAGGATTTACCAAACCGGCGCGGACGAATCAGAAAGAGATAATCGCCTGCGGTTTCTAACTGGGGTATATAATGCGTTTTGTCCAGATAGTAATGATTTCTTTGTCGAATCGTTTTATAGCTTGAAACAGCATAAGGGATGGGTTTGAGTTTTGACATGGCTTATTTGTCCTTGGGGATTAATCCTTAATCACGCGATGGAGATATCGCTGACCATTTTTATATACTGTAAAACATACTCTCAAAGACCCGATTTTGACTAGAGAGTTGGTAAAAACGCCAGGTGTAGGCATTCGTCACCACACCATAAACCTCAATAGCCTGCCCAGTTTCACGATTTAGTATCTGACAGACTTTCAGGCCCACCAGACACTGAGCCAGCCCTTTTTCGAAATCGTCTTTGTTGGCTTCTATCAAACAGACATAGGGCGTTTCTAAGATATCAATATGTTCAGCCAAGATATATTCCACCCGCCCGTTCACCTCAGACGTTTTCAAGGTAACTTCCTTCCAGACTTTCAGCTTAGTCCGTCGGTTCAAGGCTGCCTGCAATATGGCATCAATTAAAACTTCTTTACCGCTTTCACTAGAAATTAGGTCAAATAGGTGTAGCCGTTTTAAGTTTTCCTGAAAAAAAGCACTTGTTTCGACAGGCGCAAAGTCTAGCTGCCAAGCCTCAAGCTTTCTAAGCTGTAAAAAATGATAGGCTTCAGCCAGTGAAAATTTATTAAATGGTTTTTTCTTGGTCGGCATGATAAACGCCTTCTGCTGCATTTGATGACGAAAAACAAAGTATAACTTGCCGCTTCCCTTTGTCAAACAAATCAACCTTAATAGGGGTCTGCACTTGCCCCAAACTCACCCTAACCAGACTCGACTCATCAAAAGGATTGTTATTTCAACAAACTTATAGTATGATAACTCACGACCAAATCGACACACAGCCACAACAACTACAGCAACTCCATCATAGACTCCGAATTTATTGAACATCTCAAATACAGTGCTGTTCTAGTAAAGTGGCAACAAGGAGCCTGAAAACATGGACAATTTAATCACAGAAATTATCAGTGGTGAGCCTTATCAATATTATCCTTATGGTGAACATATCGTGCGAGCTACCGGCCTTTGTGGGGACGACCGGCCTTCTATACTTTTAATGATCGAACTATTCAAACAATTGTCTAAATCACCATGCACAAACTCAACCTAGACCCAGAACAATCAGCCCGTCTATGGTTGTTCCTCATCCTAGGCCTACCCCTTTTACTCGTCCTAGCCTACTTCAGCTACGGCCTTTATCTCAAAGATGCCTTAGCCACCTGTCCGCTGGACTGTCAAGCAGTCGATTTCAGTGAGCGTGATCTGCGTGATTTGGACCTGCGGCAGGTTAATCTGCACGAGGCGAATTTAACGAACGCTGTCTTGGAAAATATGGATTTGCAAGAATCGCATTTGTATTTCACCAATTTGCAAGGGGCCAATCTCAGGGGAGTTAATTTGCAAAACAGTAATCTGCAAGGCAGTTATCTGTATGGGGTTAATTTGAGTGGGGCTAATCTGCAAGGGGCTGATTTAGGGGGAGCCAGGCTACGCGAAGCGATTTTGCGAGAAACGGATTTTCGGGGTGCTGACCTATCTGGGGCTGATTTCTTTGGAGCTGATCTGCAAGGGACTCTGTTTGATGAAACGACGATTATTGATTCGAAATGGCGGCTGGTATGGGAGATCATCAACGATGAGCAGGCGGGACGACAGTTGGTCGGCCAAGATTTGAGCCGCGCCAATCTGAGAGGGGTTAATCTACAAGCGGCGAACCTCAATCAAGCTAATTTATTTCAAACAGACTTGCGTGGGGCGGATCTCAGCGGGGCCAGTTTTGCGTGGGCGGTCTTTAATCAAAGTCTGATTGATGATTCGACCTTGATTGATCCCAAGTGGAAAACCGTCTGGCACATGGTCAACCAACTTCAGCGCAGACATGCCTTAAACGGGGCTGATCTCAGTCAGGCTGACTTAAAGGGAGCTTTTCTCAATCAGGCCGACCTGCGTCAAGCCAATTTACAGGAAAGTCTCTTGCTTGAGGCCGATTTGCGACAAGCCAATTTGCTTGAGGCTGACCTACGTCAAGCTGATTTAACTGAAGCCAGCTTGCGTCAAGCCAATCTCCAGGGGGCTGATCTACGGGGGGCCAATTTACATGGCGTTGATTTAAGTCTGGCTAATTTACGTCAAGTGCAGTGGGATGACGAAACCACCCTGCCAGCCAAAGGGCAATTGGTCTGGGAAATCTTAAATGAAGGGGGGCAAGGGCGTGACCTCAGCCAAGCCGAGTTGAGTTGGTCTGATTTGTCTGGAGCCGATTTGACAGGGGCTGATTTAGGTGAAGCGAAACTTTATCGCACCAACTTAGCTGGAGCCAACTTAGCTGGGGCAAATTTGCGCGGGGCGGATCTACGTCGAACCAATTTACAAGGAGCTGATTTGCGTCAAGCGAATTTGACTGAGGCAGCTCTAACCGGAGCAAATTTGACTGAGGCTCAACTTGAGGGAACTGTCCTGCCAGAAGCGATTCAAAACTAAGGTAAGGCAGTGTTGGAGGAATTATTGACCGTCGAGGGCCAGGAGGAATTGGCTGCTCATTTTCAGAAGCCGAGGCGGTGGGTAGATTAAGGAGAAAGGGTGCAGTCTGCATCTTTCTTAATTTTGGGATACTTTAGCATCACCACGACCAAAGAATAGAACACGGTAACGATTAAGTCATCCTACCGCCGACCAATCGTCTCCCCCTCAAAATTGCCCTTTCCCCAAACTTGAGTAGCATGAAGCGCGTTTGTAGCAAGGAGGCAAAGCGGCAAGGTCTTCTACACTTTACCATCTTGCCACTCTGCTACTCTGACACATTTCCTCATTTACGACACAAAAATTGGAAGCTAATCATCTGGAAGGAACCAATCATGAAATATGGCAGCTTGCCCGGAATCGACAAACCCGTCTCCTACCTTGTGCAGGGCACGGTGATGTGTAATTCTCAGGAATTAGAAAAAAGTTTTGCTCTCTTAGATGGTGTTTTGGCTTTGGGCTGTACCACCTTTGACACGGCCCACGGTTATGGTGGCGGTGACAATGAGCGCACGATTGGACAGTGGGTCAATGAACGGGGTATACGTGACCAAGTGGTCATCCTTAGTAAGGGTGCCCATCATAGCCGAGACCGCAAGCGCGTGACTCCCTTCGATATTCAGGCTGATTTACATGACTCTTTGGCCCGCTTTAATTTCGATTATGTCGATATGTATGTTCTCCATCGGGATGATGAAGACGTGCCCGTCGGCCCCATTGTGGAAGTATTGAACGAATATTTTGCGGCGGGGAAATTCAAAATTTTTGGTGGCTCCAACTGGTCTCATCGGCGCATTGAAGAAGCGAATGAATATGCCTATAAGCATAATCTGGAACCCTTCCGCGTCAGCAGCCCTAATTTTAGCTTGGCGGTGCAACAAAAACCGCCTTGGCCCGACTGTATTAGCATCAGCGGCCCCGCTGGTGAAGAGGCGCGAGCTTGGTATATCGCGCAAAAAATGCCCCTCTTCACCTGGTCTAGCTTGGCGGGCGGCTTCTTCTCTGGGCGACTACACCGAGATAATTTAGACTCTTTTGAAGACTATTTAGATAAACTCTGTGTCGATGTTTATGCGAACGACGAAAATTTTGAGCGACTAGATCGAACCAGTCAATTGGCGGAAGAGAAGGGCCTGTCCATTCCACAAATCGCCACCGCTTATGTCATGAGTCATGACCTCAATATTCATGCCTTGGTCGGCTGTCGTACGCCCGAAGAATTTCAGGCGAATATGGAGGCCATGGCAGTGACCCTCACGCCAGAGGAGATGGCCTGGTTAGAACTAAAACAAGATCGTCGGTAGCTGTTTGTTATGCGTTGTTAGTGCATCATTATTCGGTGTTAGGGATTCAGGAATGACCATCAAAGCAATTACCTTCGATTTTTGGGCCACATTGTATCATCCTCGGCATATTGGCCGTCTAGCTGCTTTTAAGGGGATTGTTGAGCAGGAAACAGACTTTTCTTTAGATATGGCAGTCTTGGAAAAAGCGGCCACCATCGCCTGGCAAACCTGGGACCGCATTTGGGTTGAGGAACAACGCACCCTCACGGCGGTAGATTGGGTAGCCCTTGTGCATCAAGAACTGCCGCTATCTTTGCCAGATTTTGTCTTATCTCACATTATTAAAAACATTGAAAACAGTGCGTTAGCCAATCCCCCCGCATTAGTCGCAGATGTCAAAACCGTCATCCCAACTTTAGCCCAACGTTGTCGTTTAGCCGTCATCTCCGACACCGGGCTTTCTCCTGGTCGTGTTTTGCAGCAAGTTTTAGCGCGTGATGCGTTGACCCCTTACTTCAGTCATCTCACCTTTTCTGATGTCTTAGGCCACAGCAAGCCTCATCCGAATGCCTTTTTGCGAACCTTAGAAGCCCTAGAAGTACGCCCTGAGGAAGCCTTTCATGTGGGCGATTTACGCCGCACCGACATCGCCGGTGCTCAGGGCGTGGGCATGCGGGGGGTGCAGTTCATTGGCGTGACTCAGGATCAATCTTCGTATGCCACACCCGATGCGACTATCACGAAGCATACCGAGCTAATGGCTTTACTTGACCAATGGGCGGTCATCTGAGGTTGAGCTATCCTAAATGAGGGTATAACCTTAAAGATAAGGTTAAACTTATGCCCTTGTCGCATATATTTCCTCAGAGGCATCGCTTTTACGCTGAGGGCCCTTATAGGCCACAATCGTTGCACTATACAACCGGGCATCTAGGGGCAGGTCGTTCCAATCGACATCCTTTTTCAAAGCTGCTTGGGTTGCTTTATCCAGTAAGTCAATATTTTCGATACCGTAGGAATGACGAGATTGAACCTCAACCTTGGTGAAGCCAGCCTGCTGTAGCCGCTGGAGATAGTCAGCTTGGTCTAAAGCTCCGCTGATGCAGCCAGCCCAAGCGTTAATATTGGCTTGTAAGGCTTCGGGGATATGACCCTCGGATACAATATCGGAGACGCTGAGACGGCCACCTGGTTTGAGTACCCGATAGGCTTCTCTAAAGACAGCATCCTTGTCCGGCGAAAGATTGATCACACAGTTGGAAATAATCAGATCAATCTGATCATTTTCAACAGGCAGATTTTCAATCTCGCCTTTCCGAAACTCGACATTGGTCACGCCCATTTTGCTTTTGTTTTGATTAGCCAAGGCCAGCATGCTGTCCGTCATATCAACACCGATGACCCGTCCCGTCGGGCCAACAGCTTTGGCTGCAATGAAGCAGTCGATGCCGCCACCTGACCCTAAATCCAAGACCACTTCGCCAGCTTTGATACTGGCTAAAGCCGTTGGGTTGCCACAGCCAAGCGAGATATTGGTCACAGTTTCCGGTAGCGTGTCTAATTCTTCAGCCTGATAAAGTTGATCCGCCAACTGTAAGCTATAGCCATCACTGCCACAACTTACATTCGTTGGGCCACAACAACTCGTCTCTATTGAACCACAACAGCCGTTTGCCATCTCTTGGTCTTTCTGCTGCCTCTCTGCTAAGGCTCCATAACGTTCCTGCACCACTTCTTTGATATCACTGGTTGTTTGAGTCATTTTTTACTCCTTTTAATAGATGTATTTAGATTTGTCTATATGTTAAAAAGAAGCAGAGCCTAAGTAATTCAGGACATAGGGGAAGCAGACCCCTGACTGCCTACTTCTTAGGCCCTACTTCTTGATTAACCACGTCCTGTAACTGAATATCCGCCGGAACCAACTTGGTGAACAAAATACCACAACATTCCGTGATATTTTCCTGATTGGCTCGGTAGTAAATTTGCTTACCCTCTTTGCGACTGAGAACTAAGTTCGCCTGCCTCAAAAAATTGAGGTGATGAGAAATCGTTGGCTGGGCTAAATGAAAGCATTCCACCAAGTCGCTGACACACTGTTCGCCATAATCTTGTAAGACTTGTAAAATTTTTTGGCGCGTTTCATCACTGAGTGCTTTACAAAAGGCAGTCATATCAAAGGTGTTCATCATTTGCTTGTTTCATATAGATATATTTCAATACGTCTATGAGCATAGACGAAAAAGGAGAGATTGTCAAGTCACGATGAAAAATTGGCTCATTGAGAAATTTTGTGGAAATAGAAAAAACAGCACGAACAAGGAGATGCGGAAGAAGCGTACAATATTAACCCCAATATTTGGACACGAAATCGTTTTTGATTTGGCCCCTGTTCTTTTGCCTCGTTTTTATACGCCATTTGGACTACTCAATATGATGTTGAGTTCTTTCCTTCTTAAGACCTGCTTCATCCTTAAGACCTGCTTCATCTAAAGGGAATAGCCCCAGAATTGACAAACAACGATTTATTCACCATACTAAGCGGCCTGACTGCCTCGTTGTTTGACCCAAATACGTTTATTTCACTACTGTATACCCCCTAGATTTGCGCGATGGATGAGGTAATATGACATCGGAGCGAAGGGTGAAACGGATAAAAACTTAGCAAATTATGTAGCTTCACTGAAAATTGATCCGTCGGATAGGTTGTATATCCGCCTAATCCTCTCATCCGTTGTTATATTCGCTAGGCCTAACGCACCAATCTTGTCAACTTCAAGGGGTATACGGTCGTGAAATTAATAATTAACAATTAACAAAGGAGATACAGATGCAATTTCTCGAACACCCGGTCAAAGGCATTTCCCGTAACATGATCGATGCTGATTTAAAGAGCGAACCGCTTCACGTCCATATCTCTGAGGTTGGCCCTGGCTCACGGGCCCATCCGCCTCATCAACATGACGGTTTTGAGGCCTTCTACATGATTGAAGGCGAAGGCACCCTCGAAATTGATGATGAACGTCTGATCCTCAAGGCGAATGAATCCGCCGTCTTCGATCCCCAAAAGCTGCACGGTCTAAGAAATCACAGTGATAGGCCCATGCGTTATATGGTCATTCTTTATCAGGAAGGATAATTAAGAGGAATAAATATCATGTCTAAGAAACTGAACTTAGCTTTAATCGGGGCTGGTCGTCGAGGTAGCGGGGCTCATCTTCCGGTGATTCTGAAGCTATCTGATGTCTATCATCTTGTGGCAGTTTGTGATGCAGATCAGGAGACCTTAGAAGTGATTAGGACTGAACACAATGTTCGGACTTATAGCAGTATCCGTGATTTGGTGGATCAGGAAGCACTGGATGTCGCTGATGTGTGCCTTCCAGAAGATGCTCACCATGCGGCCTGCTGTTTTCTCGCTGAGGCCGGAATTAATATCATCGTAGAAACAACCATCGCGCCAACCTTGTCCTTAGCCGATATGATGATTGAAGCGGCGCAGCGTCATCAAGTCAAGCTGGAAGTGGCCGAGAATTATCATCGGACCCCAATGGAACGGTTCAAAACTGCGCTCATAGAAGCAGGGGTCATCGGGGATGTGAGCCGGATTTACAGAGTCTTCTATGAAGGCGGGGCCCATGGGATGAGCATGTTACGCCTGCGAGCGGGCGCAGCTCCCCAATCGATTCTGGGCATTTCACATACCACACCCGTCGTCCCGGTCACAGACCGGATGAAGCGTCACCACACGGAAGACCGTTGGCATCTGGCGTACTTAGATTTTGTCAACAATACCTCAGCCCTAATGGTTTACTCTAATGTCATTCATGCACGGTCGCTGGGTCGTGGTCAAGGCGGCGTTTCCCAGATTGATGGGATGGCTGGAACCATTGTGGGCGATGCGATCCATATTGTGCCCGCAGATCAATTGCATAACAGTGCCCCTGGCGTACTACACGAACCGCGTCGCATTACCAAGACCGTCAACGGCGAGGAGGTGCTGCAAAGGATTGAGGTTGATTTGCCAGATCAAACCATTGGCTGGGATAACCCTTACGTTGATCTTGGGGTGACTGAAAGACAAGTCGCCGTCGCCGATGAGTTGATGAGCATTGCTAACGCTGTTTTGACAGATCAAGAACCAAGCTATGGAGCGGCTGAAGCCCGTCTCGACTTGGAGATGAATTTAGCCATGCTAGAGTCGGGGTTACGGGATCGGGAAACCATTACTTTTCCCTTGTTCCCTAATACCGATATTGAACAACAGGTTCATCAAAAATTCGAGGAAACTTATGGGGTTCATCCTCAAGACATTGATGCCTTGCTTGATTTGTTTTATCCAAGACGATGACCTTCGAGCCTGACATTCATCCAAATTTTTTTAGTATATTGTGCAACTTTCCTGCATAACCCTCCGTAATAGCAAGCAGTTATTCGTAATTAGTTTTTAATTTTTAGTCAATTGTTAATTACTCATTACTCATTGTTAATTGTCCTACGGAGGAACCGCGTGGCATCTGTCATAACCGATATCCCAACCCAAATTGATACCCGACCTGAATACACCAATGGCATCAACCTCGACAAACCACCCCAAACTGAACAGATCATTCGTCGTTATCTGCCCGATGTGGCGGATACACAAGTGAGCCGTTATGCGAAGTTATTGGAACGATTGCTGGCTGTCAACCAATTTTTGGAAACGTTTCCTGAAGACAAAGGACCCTATGAACATTTGCTGACACGGGCGGAGAAGGCTTTAGATTATAAGCAACCCTATCGCATTGCCATTATCGGCACGACAGGGGTGGGCAAAAGTACCCTCATTAACGCCCTTCTAGGACGTAAGCTGGTTTTGGTGAAGGATGTGGGTAAACCAGCCACTGGGGCAGCCTTGGAAATATTCTTAGATGTAGACGCAGACGAAGAGGAATATGCTCTGGTGACCTATCGCAGTGAAGACAACATCCAAGACTTAGTGGCCGAGTTTATGGCCCGCTATGAGGTGAATGCTCAGGCTTTACCTGAAAATCTAAATCAGGCCTATCTGCACCAGCTACGTAACTTAGAGCCCAGTCAACAACTGGGCGATCAAACGCAACAAGCTTTTGAAGGCTTACGTGACTCCTTGGCCGATATCGTCGAGCAATTTTTGAGTGTCAACCAAAACGCATTGTTAAGCGATTATAAATTGAACAATCCCCGTCATGTGGAAGATTTGATGAATTTGACCGATGAGAATAGCCCACTCAACAGTGGGCCGGGACGCTGCATCGGCCTCGTTCGCTCAGTGGCTTATCATATTCAACCCATGCAACACGATGACCTCAAAACGCTCGACTTACCTCATAACGTCTGTTTGGTAGACTTACCCGGCTTGGATGGTTCTCCCTTACACGATATCATCATCAGCGAAGGGATCAAAGAAGCTGATGCGGTGATCTTCATTTTACGTCCCCCGCGCATCCTCAATCGCGGCGATGCTTATCTGCTCAACCGCGTACGCAAATATATTAGCCTAGATGGGGCTGTAGACTCAGCCGAACGGATTTTCCTCATCCTCAACGCGGTGGATGACATCACCCGCGATGAAGTTAGTACCCTCAATAACCTGCCCCGCGACATGCGTGAGTTGATGGATTTAATCGCCCCAGGCTATGCGACGCGCTTCGCCACCCGTGGTGGTGAGCAGCCTTATTTCATGACCTCTGCTTGGACAGCCTTCAATGCCCAAAATGCCCTGCAAGGTCGGTCCCTCGAAGACCAACGCACCTATCAGAGTAAGGCGGTCAAGTATAATCTTGATGCCCATGACCATAACACGATGTTGGCGGCTAGCCAAGTGCCTCGACTCGCTGAGGCTTTAAACGAATTTGCCCGCTCCTATCGCATTGAAGGCCAATTGCGCGAAGGCCGCCAAGCCTTGGACCGCATCACCACAGGCTTAAAGGAAGCCTATACCAGTGAACTCAAGTTATTAACCAATGGTCAAGGCATCAGTTACATCAAAAGCGAAGATGGCCGTTTAATCAAAGAGCGGCAGGAAAATTTGGCCGATGTGATTGTGGATTTTCGCCTGCGACAGCTAGATAATTTAGAAAATCTACGGAACGAGCTCCGTAATGAAGCCATTCGCCTCTGTGACCGCATCGACACCCGTCTGCGTGAAGACTTACCCCGCCTCTGGAAACGGTTCTTCGTGGCCGATCGCTATCGGCCTCGTGCCCGACGTTATGGCAAAACCAGGTTTGAAGTTTTCTTAGGTGAGGTCGAATTGTTGCTATGGCGGCAACTGGCCATTCGGGTGCAAAGTTTGGCCGCACTGATCACCTCAAGCTATCAGGCCGCTTTTGAAGCCAGCCACATCCCGCATACCTTGGTCATTTATGGCTACGATCATCCCTTAGCCAGCGCGGCGGCCACGGGCTTAGAGAATATTACCGCCGATATGAAAGCTAGCCTGAGTAAACTCTCGGAGCGACTGGCCCTAATCTACATGCTCGAACCCAAAGTCGGTTTCATTCCGCCAGAACAACTCAATGATGGCGGCCAGCTCGCCCAAAATGCCCTCATCCAAGCCTTAGACGACCTACCTCGCCAACGTGAACTTGAGCTAGAAGCCTTCGATGCCTTCATTATTGCCGTCCGCGCTCATTATCAACCCGCCGTAGTCGATTATTCGGTTAATGCCTTGCTCAATATTTTCCAATATGAGATGATCTACATCGAAGACACCCTCATGTCCCGCGTCGAGGAACTGTTCAACGAGCTGCGCGAAACGATGCCCCATGATGCCCTGCTATGCGGCAAAATCCGTCAGGAAGCACCGGATGAGGAGCGAGACCGGATAGAGTGGTTGGATCAGAAGCGTAAAGCCTTGGCTGAGGCGGTGGCGGAGACGGCGTAACAAAAGATATACCAATATCATTTACGGAGCCAACTTTATGTCAAGCCTACGCTTGCCTTGGATCACCCGTCCTTTAGTCCCCGAAGAAGTTTATACTGATCGAGAGGAATTTCTCGAGTATTTCTACCAAACTGCCCTAAAAGCCGCGACACGCCGTACCATGTCCACAGTGCTTTTAGGTCGGCGACGCATGGGCAAAACTGAGATTTTTCGACGGGTGGTTAATCGTCTCTTCTTCGAGCAAGACCCAAATGATCCAATGGCTGTTGTCCCTGTTTATTATAGCTTTAAGGATAAAGTCAAAGACCGCTGGGACTTTTCGAAAAAATATTTAGAAAATTTTATTCAATATTACCTAAGTTTCTATGCCCAACAGCCGAAATTCATTCACAACGACATCACTGAACATGAATTACTCTTACTGCTGGAAAGGTCAAAATCTTCTCATCCTTTTCCTGATAGTTTAGATCGTCTCATATACTGGTATACATTAATCCTTGAACAAAGGATGACTATTCCAGAAGAGTCTGTCGTCGAAATTCCCCGTCGCATCTCCGATGTCAATGAATCAACCATCGTCATGTTTCTGGATGAATTTCAAAATACTCGTCTGCCACTAGACGGCTTCAGCGTCGTCGGTTATATGCAGGAAGCGGTTGAATCACCGACCTGTCCGCATTTTGTGACGGGTTCTGCGGTGAGTATTTTGGCTCGTGAAATTCTGGGTCGCGGCTCTCTTTTTGGTCGGTTTGACAGTGACCCCATCGAACCTTTATCCGAATACTGGGGCGCAACCTTAGCCCAGCGAGCCGCTGCGTATTATGGGGCTGAACTCCCAGAAATCTTAACCCCTCTTGTGACCCGACGCTGTGGGGGCAATCCTTTTTATATTACTGCGCTGATTCGTCAAGCGGCCAAGCAGCAAAAGCCTTTAGACAGTGAAGAAACAATCAACACCATTTTAGCCATTGATATTTCATCGGGCTTCATTTGGGCTGAATTATCCGAGCAGGTTCATGGTTGGATTGAGCGTATCAACGACCAGAATATCACCAAATGGATTCTTTATCTGTCTGCTTTGGAAGATGAGGACAAAATCAGCCTCGAACGGATTCAGCAGGAGCTAGAAATTCGAGAAGGCCATCAGGTTGATTTAGCCACCATCCGTGACATTCTGATTCGCTTGTCTCGCGGTGATTTGGTTGAGTATTTGGAATTAGGCAATTGGTTTCGCAAAATTGATGACCCCATCTTGCTTGAGTTTCTCAAAACTTGGGGCCGCATAGAGGTCGAGGGTCAACGGGCGGCAACAGTCCGTAATCATCTCAGCCAACGTTATCGTCGTCTGAAACGACAGGTGCATGAATATCAGGGCTATATGGCTGAAATTTTCATGAGCCAAGTCTTGTTGAGCCTGCAGGATAAACGCAAGCAACCTTTACCAGGAAAATGGTTCAACAGCCCTGAAGATATTTCCATGCCCTTTCCGATTGGTTATGTTAATCATCGGGTCCGTCTCAGTTCTGGCAGCGACCAAGAGATTGATCTCTTAGCCGCCTTTAGCGGCGATATGTGGGTCTGTCAGAGCAAATGGGAGACCACGCGCAAGGTTGGCCTGTCTGTCTTACAGGTTTTACTCACCCAAGCTGAGGCCGTGCAAACTGAGTTTGACCCCATTTCCTTGCGGATATGGCTTTTCGCTCACCAGGGCTTGACCCAAGAGGCGACCCAGTTGGCCCAAGAAAAGGGGATTCTTTGGTCAAGCCGCAGTCAGTTAGATGAACTTTTGAAGCATTTGGGCTTGCGGCCTTTACCCGATATGTAGGTCTTAATTTTATAACGCATTTCTACTTAAAATTGCTGAGAGGAAAATGATTAAGATTCTGTGAGGAATTTTGTGGTGAGCAGACAGCAAGGTGGCAAAGTGCTTTTCGCTGGCGAAAGGCGCAAGGTGGCAAGGTGATGAACGTCCCAAATAAGGCAAAAAAAGGGGAAACCGTCTTAATTGATAAAGAAGGTGTTTTGGTCGCTACTGGCGAATTAGAGGAAGAGGTTGATATTGTTAAGTTTATCCATCAAGAACGAGAAGCATTGATCGCTCGAAATCTTAGGCATGCGTTGAGAAAATGAATTCTCATCTTTATCCTAAACACACTAAATTTCTAAAATGAGGTAAATATTATGACTCAAATTATTCAATTTGCTATCAATGATAACGGACACATATTTGTATCTAAAGAACTTCAACAAATATTAGGATTATTACCAGGGATGAAGTTAATCGTAGAAGAGGAGGCTGAAAATTTAGTCCTACGGCCAGAATTAGAATCCTTATCTGAAAATGTTAATACAAGTCACAGGTTATTTGCAAATAGAACAATAGATGAAGAAGCTTTAGCACAGATGCTGCAAGAGCGAGAAGAACGAATGGCTGAGTTAGAGAGGCAAGAACAGATGTCAAATGAGGAAGGAACGACTTTGGAAGTTGACATCCTAGAGTTTATCCGTCAGGGCCGTGAAGATCGAATAAATAATTTTTTAGACCATCTGAAAAAATGAAAATCTTTTTCGATACGTCAATACTTATCCCAGCATTAATTCCATATCACCCAGAGCATTCACGCCCCAAAGGTTGGTTACAAAATATACAGAAAGGTCAATTTTCTGGTGTTATTTCCACACATATCTTAGCTGAAGTGTATACCAATCTTACACGTTACCCTATCCAACCTAAAATGTCTCCTCAAGAATCTGGTGAAATAATCGATGACGAAATACTGGCTCATTTCGAACTTGTGCCCTTGGATACGCAAGATTATTTAGCTGTTATCAGGCACTTGGCTGACTCAAATCTTTCTGGAGCCGTCACCTACGATGCCCTACACCTACACGCCGCCCAAAAAGCTCAGGTAGACCAAATTCTCACCTTCAATAAACGAGATTTTGAGCGTATTTACCCTAACCTAATCAGTAAAATCATTATCCCTTAACCTAACGGAGATTTCTCATGTCTAATGAAAACAAAAAAGCAACCCCAATCTTACTATGGCCCTTTGTGGCAATCTGGCGATTACTGACCTTTATCCTGAGTTTAATCGGCAATGTGGTGGCGATTATCTTGGGTCTCGTTTTAATCGCCATTGGAGTCCTGCTCACCCTAAGCGCTGTCGGGGCTATTGTCGGCGTACCCTTAATTATTTTTGGTTTTCTATTATTGATCAGGGGGATATTTTAATGCAATCTATGAATGACGTTCGAGACCGGAACGCCCAAGAATTTAGTACCCAAACGCGCTCTCAACTTTACAAACAGTGGCAACGCTTCACCTCGGCCCAGAGTTCAGCCTTTCGGATTGGGATTTGGGGCACGACAGGGGCGGGCAAGACGACGTTTCTGGCGATGCTCTATGACTCGCTCTTGCTGCGGCCGGGTTGGACCGTGGCGGCGGACCATAAGGCGCGTACCTTTGTCACTTCGCACCTCCGCACTCTACGTACCAAAGGTCGCTTTCCGCCACCCACGGAGGTGACCGCCGAAACTGACATTTTCCGCTACATCTTGCAGGAAGAACAAACGGCCCAAAGTGATGGGGCTTTCAACCAAGTGACTCTGGATTTTGTTGATGCCCCCGGCGAGTTCTATGAAAAACCACATCAAGCAGACCGGCGAGTGACAGGTGAGATGGATATTTTAGATTATTTAAGCTCCTGCCATGGCATCATCTTTTTACTTGACCCAGACCGGATTGATGATGATTTGGGCGATGATGAGGATGACTATCGGACCATGATGCTTGATCTCATGCTAGAATTTCAGGAACGCAGCCTTACTTATGGCCTCAGCGACGACTTACGCTTGGAGCAGTACATGGCTTTCTGTATCACCAAAGCGGACAAGGAGCCTTATTGGAGCAATCGCAATTCGCCCCAAAATTTGGCCGAAGAGATCATGGGCAATATCATGTATCGCATGCTGGGGGCGAATTTCTGTAAATTGGGTCGCTATAATTTCTTTGCGACATCAGCCATTGGCCGCTATCAAGACTTAGATAGCAATTCTTGGCTAGAGAATGTTCAGTATCCTAGTGGCCATGTATCCAACGGTCACAGCGGAACCATTGTCCAGCCCAATATTCCAATAGCTAATCCAGCGGTCACCACAACCAATATCGGCCCCGCTTTTGAGTCATCACCTTCATCATCGTCAGCGACAGCGGAATCTGAAGCGCAACCTGCTCGTCGTTCATCTTGGGCTCCAGCCAAGCAGAATCACCAGAGTAGCAAACCCGTCTACGCCCCTGAAACCAGCATCCGCAACAAACAGGCCATCAATCCCCTCAATATCATCGAACCACTCGATTGGCTGGTCGACTCTATGCGCCGTGAAGCCCCACGCATTTTTACCAAGTAGGGGATTAGGGGTCAAGAATTAGGAGCCAAGGATTAATAGGCTCCCAATTTCTAAGCCCTAATTCCCAATCGCCAATTCCTGACTCCGACCATGCCTTATAGTCAATTTATTCACGGAAAATTGAATGGTGATCGACATTATCAATTGATCGCCTTAACAGCAGATTTACAGGGGCGTGAAGCAGAACTGCAAACGCTCGCCCAAACCTACCGCTTTTGGGGCCAGCAGCCGCCGAGCGATTCGCCCATTGCCCTTGGTGTCTTTCATGATACTTGGCAGGGCTGTGAGACCATTTTAATCGCTCAGGCGATGCAGGCCCTACAGGCCACTGGACAACCCGCCTTGGATATTCAGGGCCGACCTTATATCCAACATCGCTATGTTTTCATGCCGAAGACCGATTTACACCCTCTCCTTGGGCGTTTGTGGTTATTGCTTAATTGGATCATGACTGAAACGAAGGGTATCCCAATTTTTCAGCAGTTAGAGACGAATTTAGAACCACTTACTCAACCAGACTTCGGCGATGATTGGTTTAGGCCCCGTGATGAACAAAGGAAGTTACAGCAAGCCCTCACTTTAAGCCATCAGCCCGAACAGCCTGTCCTTTTATCTGCGCTGGCCGCGCTGATCAATCAAAAACGGATCATTTTTGATGCGGCTGATACCCATGACATTTACTCTGAAGATTTACTCGAAAGTTTACTCCTGTTGTTACCAGCCTGCTTACGAAGCCAAGCTTCTATTGCCGCAGGCGCAATAGAAGCCAATCATTGTACCCAAGCGCAGATCATGGTCAAAACTGATGGCTTGCCGAGTGGGGCTTTAGCATCTGATTTGGTGTGGGTGAAACGAGCCAATAATCAATTTTTTGGCTCAGTGCAGCCTGAAGTTTTGGGGAGTGCTTATACCAGTCTACTAAAACCCATCTTGGCCCAAGAAACCTCGCTCGGCATCTTGCTTCGTTTACTTGATTCCTTGGATGGTCATTCAGGTAACTCGCAAGCTTGGGACTGGAACACGCTGACCAATGGGACCATCACGCCTCATCTCATCCCCGCTCTGCCCGACTCAAAGGCGAGACAGACGTATTGGCAGACCGCGCTCAAAAATTTGTCGCCAGAGGGATGGCAGAAAACTTTGCCTTTTATCCTAGACGATGTCGGTCTGGAAATCGCGTGGCTCCGTTTGCAAACCGAAATAAAGCGTCAGCCGACCTCGTTTGCGCCTCTGGCCTTTAACCTATGGAAAAATTTTTCGCAAGCTTATATCACTTATACCCTCCAAGAAGAGTTACCAGCTGACCTCGTTTTGGCTGAAAATCTCATTCGACATGGCCTGCTGACCGCACTGGGCGAGGAACATCGGGGCGAGATTTATCACCTATGTTTACACCTTGTGCGGTCCTTGACCGTGAATAAAGTCGGAGATGCTTTGTCCTTAAGTCAGTTCATTTTAAGCGCAGATTTCATCGGATCACAATTTGAAAGACTTTTATTGCAAGAAGCTGTTTTACCTCTCCAAGCCTCCAAGAGCATCTTCATCACTTTCTTCAATGACCATATTGCTTTACATCTCTCTGATTTATCCTTGTCCCAACTGGCCCAAAGTCGCGTTTATCAAGCACTTATAGAAGATGATTCTTGTATTCAAGATTGTGTAAAAACAATTATTTGTTCATCAGAGTGGTTAAATTGTTTACCAGAACTAGCTACGCGAACAGACATGACCTTAACTCAGCGCGGTCAATTTTATGTCGCCAGCCTCGTTGCTTGGCAGCCATCTTATCACGACGCGAAGCCTTTGCTACGCGACCTGACGGTTAACTGGGTCGCCACTTATGCCCCCGACCAGCGACCATCCTTGAGCAGTATCTTCGCCCCCCTGCATGATTGGCTCGCGAGATACGCCCCCCCCCCGCTCATCCGCTATCTTGTTTCGGATGACTGGTCTGTTGATGATACAAGTGATCAAACACGAGAAACCGACCTATCTCCCCCTCTCAAACAATCTAGCACTGAGGCTAAGGCTGACGCAACATCAACGCTACCCCTATATCCGACCACTCAGGAAAGCGTACCGATGAAGTCCCTAAACCCAGCTCATCAGCGATTTGAGGACTGGTGTAACATTAGCCAAGCCCTCTTTGATGATCAACTAGGTCAGATCAGCTTTTTAGATCATGCCACAGTGGGTCAACCCCTGTACCTCATGGTGCGACAGTGGCTTTTAGGCTGTGTCGAACACCCTTCAGCCAAAGCGAGGTTCGAGGTCAGTTATACTTGGCATACGCTACAAACTGAAGGCCCAGCTTGGTTAGCAGATGGTATCGCTCAAATTTTAGGCTGGCAAGAGATATCCCTGTCAGCCTTATTGCCGATAATAGAACGGGTGCAACAGACCTTAAATCTACCCCAAACCACCCTCTTTAAATTTCTCGAAAGCCGTCCTCGTCACAGTGATGATGATTTGGGTCTCTTGCTTTCAGCCTACTTATCTCACTTTGCGGCTGATTCGAGTCTCACTTTAGAGGATATTCCGCTTTGGCCGCTCTTACAATCTCAAGCCCCTAAAGTGGCCCAACTCTATAAAACCTTAGCCGAAGGACAAGGCAATCATTCAGCCCTGGATTTGGCCTTGGACAAGGTTCATCAACTCAAACTCAGTGCTGCTTTAACTGAATCGCCAACCTATGCTGGGTCGATGACGCATTGGTTGTACACAACGGGCAAAGGGGCGTGGATTAGCGGACGGCTCTTAGAAACTTTGATTGAGCATTGGGTTACCAATATCGAGCAGGTTGATCAGGGTCTCTTAGCGACCCTGCTACAAGCCGACTTAACGGAATCCTATACTGCCACAGATTGGATGGCCTTGGCCCGCCTCTGTTGGCACCCGGATTATCAATCATTTTGGCCCAGCAATGGTCACGCAAGCTTGAGCCGTCCACCAAGCTTGAACCCACGTCAACAAGCGCAGATCGTCACGTTAGCCCAAACCCATCTTAAAGCTTACACATCGTCTGCTCAGACTGAGAAACTTTTAGTAGCGACCCAACAATGGGGTCTAAGCCATGCTCATTTAGCAGAGATTATGAGTCAAGCGTCACCTGCAACCTGCAACTTTGATCTTTTACAACCGTATTTATATGTCAATGACACCATCCTTCAACCGACCGATTATATAGCTCAAGCTTTAATTAGGTTAGCCTTAACGATTACAGTAACGAATGAAGATAGCCCAAACGAAGCATCACAGGGATATCAAACTTTTTTGATCTGCCTATTGAAGCAACAGTTACAAGATCAGGAGGCCCCATTTCAACAGACTTCATCGCTTTTGAGCGAATGGTATCAAGTTACAGCAGATACAAGTCGCTATCTTCAAGCACTCCGTCAAGCTTCACAGCATCTAGCGTCTGACTATTTTTCACTTTTAGTCAAAAAAGCATATCAGCTAAAGCAGCAAAGGGAAGACAAGCTTAGTCAAATGGTGACAATGGCTTTGGACGATTATTGGCAAGGGGAAAAAAAAAGACTAGGGCATGAGGGAGGGTGAGGGGATGCCTCAGTCAAGCATCAAGTCTCCCTTTCTCTGCTCCTCGTCATTTTGTCTATTATTTATCAGATAAGGAAAATAAATCATGACTGAACAAATTACACCAACACAAACGGATCAGCAGGCCCAACCTCAGACCGAAAACGGCGTGTCTAAAAGAGTCAAACCACCGATTAGCAAACAAAGCGAAGCCTTTCAGCCATCCGTCTCTCTCCCTTCCGCCCCTGTGATAATGCCCGCGGAGGTTGAAGTGTTAAAGCCAATTGAACCTGCGGCACCCTCTGAACCCATTACGCCAAGTGAACCGCCCGAACCAGTTCAACCTATCGAACCAGACAGTTCGTCGCTGCCTGAGGTGATCACGCTGCCTAGCCCTATCGCGCCAGTAGAGCCAAGCGCGATATCAGAACCAGAAGCCCATGCCTCAACACCCGTCCAAATTAAAGAGGACCAGGCAGAGGCCATTCGGACGAAGCACTTGGAAACCTTATTCCAAGTAGACACTTATCAAGAAGCTGAAACCTTATTGACCGAAAATCCAGATTTGGTCCCAGAGGCGCGTCAGATTTTTGGCAGCATCGTCCCGACCCAAGCGCAGACGGAACTCATGGATTTAGCTATTCGGGCCACTGCGGATGATGAATCTATGACTTTGAAAAGTGCTTTGCGCTTGAAACGTCGAGGCGAGGTAACCCTGACGGAACCAGAGGTAGATCAATTGCTCGAATTTGCTAATGAACAGTTAACCCGTTCACCAGGTTTGGCGCTCAATACGGCCCTCTTGCTGACCGATGATGTGCTTGGGTTGGCTGATGAGCGACTGGCTGGGCTGCAAAAAACTGTCTTGCTCCGCTTAGGGAAAACGCTTGATTTGGATGTGACTGCTTTATGGCATCAAGTTGATGAACCTGTTCTCATCCAGCCTCCTGTGACTGAACCGAAACCTGAACCGCGTCCACAGCAAGCGGCGACCCCTCCGCCAACCCCTGAGCCGGCACCTAAACCGGCCCCTGAGCAAACTTATGTCCATCCGCCAAAGCAAAAGCGCACCACCTCCCCCCCGCCCAAAGGCAAGCCTGAGCATCACCATAAAAGGAAGCGGCCGCCTCGTTGGGCATTGGCGACAGGATTTGTGTTTTTTATGAGTTTTGCGAGCTGTAGTGTGTGTGCTATCGCGCATATATTTTAGAAAAAAGACAACAACGGATGCTGAAAGGAAGGGTTAATTGATAAAATTTCGTCCCCTTTCTCAGGACACTGTTAAATAACTGTTCCAAATTGGGTTGTTATTCCTCTTGTCGATAAATAATTTCAAAAGAATAATGAAAGCGCGAATTACCTACTTCTTCACCACAATACTCTAGTCGATCAATATCGGTATTGAAAGGCCCCATCTCCGGCCCCGTGAAATCCACTAAGCTGACCCAGAAATCTCCGCCGAACATCGGGAAATCAACCAGACCTGGGTCTTCCGCTTTGGTTCCCGTTATCAGAATCTCGTCGCCGTTATTCCAGCGGACACGAATGTTGATGTCGGGCAAGGGAACATCGTTTTTATCGCGGAGGCGAATAAATAAGTTATGTTTGCCTCGATTTTCGCAGGCAGTTAACGTGCGTGAGGTTGCGCTAAACTGGTGGGTCGGGTCAGGGTCAGGGTCCAAGTCGCCTAAAGAGGCGGCTCCTAAGATGATACGGTCTAGGGTGACGACAAAGGTCTGTGCTGTGCAGTTGACCGCTTGAAAGCGGAGCGCGATCTGCTGACCTCGCCAGGACGACATATCGACGTTGATCAATCGCCAAGCAGGCGATTGCCATAGCGGATTTTCCCAGTCGAGCAAATAAACGGGCTGGTCGTCATTGATCACCACAACTTCTAGCCAAGCATAGTCAAATTCGGGTTGACTGGTATCGATTTGAACCAGAAAGGATAGATGTGGTTGGGGAATGTCGGGCACAATCACGGTTTGTTCTAAAGTCCATATAGCCCCAGCTTGATTATTTTGGAAACACCTTGTCTGAGTCCCTGGCAAATCGCCTAAACGAAGGGCTTGAAGCCCATCAAAGGCTTGCCTGGTCAATTCAATTTGGCCCTTAGGCCGCTGCCACACAGTCCAGACTTGATCGCCTTCAAAATCGCCTTGCTCAATGGTGTTGCTAAAAGGGGCTAAGGTTAATAAGATATTCGTGATGGGACTGGTGATGGTCAGATAACGCGGGGATGGCCAAGCGGGGTAGGTCTCGGCATGGGCTGTGAGTTGATATGCGCCCGGCCAAACTTGTCCTGACCAAATCCCTTCTGAATCGGTGATGAAACTTTCTATGACCCTATTGTCAGCGGCGGTGATGGTGACAACCGTGTCACTAATGGGTGTGCCCACGGCATTGATCACCTGGCCAGAAATAGCCTGAAGGCGTGGGCTGTCTGGTTTTGCAATCAGGGGGAGATAAACCAGATAGTCCTCGCCGGGAACAGGTCGGGTGGTATCTAAGCAGGGATAAGGACATTCGACTAAGATGTAAGGTCGTCCGCCGATATAGAAATTAGAATCGTTGGGGATACTGGAATTTTGGTTTGTGGCTGCGGGGAGCCGCAGGGCATAGCCGCCATTGATGGGATAAACGGTCAGACTTTGGGGCGATAGACTATCGCCAATGAGATCGTCTCGATTGGCGACCCAATATAGGGTCGCTTCATTGCCTTGTGAAGGGATGGTCACATCAACATGGGTTCCCCCCTTGGCCCAAAATACGCTGACCTGCATTTGATCATCTGGTCGCTGAAACACTAGGAGATCATAATGCTCATCTTGCTCCCGACTGAGAGGTTGCAAAGCCCGAAATTGTTCCGCGGCCAATTGATAGGCCGCATAACCTGGGCGATGCAAGCCCTGAGCGGGGTTGCAGGCATGGGGGCTAAAATTTTGCCGTAAGCCAAAGGCATCTGGAAGCGCATTTCCGCAATCGTCATGGATCATAAAATGGGTGTAGAGGCCAACCCCATTATAAAAGGCCGTGGCCGCCTTTTGAATGATATACGCTGCCTGCTCTTCCATTGTGCCCCGCCAAGGGCTATCCGCAGGCACATTATATTGTGCCGCTGGATCGTCATCCCAGACGGGCAGACCACTCTCCGTAATCCATATCGAAACGGCTTCTAAGCCGTGAGCATCCAATAAAGCTCTAACCTCTTTGAACTTGGCTTCGCCGCCATAGATGCTCCAATAGTAATGATAGCCCAAGATATCAAAATAGGCTTGGCTAGGATCACCCTTTAATAAGGCTAAATAATTCGCCAAAAAATTTGGGTCTTCAAAAAAAGCCAAGCCACCGAAGATCACCACAGCCTCAGGATCTGTCGCCTTAATCGCATTATAAGCCACTTGCATCAAGCGGTGATAGTCTTCGACAGACCCATTCCAAAATTGATCCAAATCCGGTTCATTCCAAATCTCCCAATAGCGAACCCCTTCACCATTCGTCCACCCCTGACCCTGAGCTAAACTGCCGTCAGGCATATAGCGTTGCACAGATTGGGCGACAAAGGTGGCCCAATCATTGGCCGCATTTACCGCTTTACCAGGACTGGCTCTGTCTGTACCATCAGTAAAAATTGGCTCAAATAATCCCTGTGAGGCGGCAGTGGCAGAGCTAAAGGTTGGGCTGGTGACCTTGGTCAGGCTAATTGGTGGCCCATCACCGATGGGCAGGTGTTTATCTTGCAATAAAGGCGGCCCAACTTGGGCTGACCCCGCGCTCGCCCGCCGATCCGGTGTGCCGAGTAAAATAGCAATGGACTGTAACCCATGGCTTATATTTTCGATGACCACCCGATCATAATCATGTGAACCACCTGCATGCTCCCCAACATAGCCGCCCTCATCAACCCAATGCCAGTACAAGGGCCATCGATCCCAAGCCGCCCCAGCCTCCACCGCCCCAGTCAACCGCGCCTCACTCACCGCCTGATCGGGCGAATTGACAAAGACCAAGCCAAATTGCGAATTTTGCGCCACGGCTATTGGCCCCTCAGCTAAGACAGGGTGTACAGTTTGTCCATGGTAGAAATGATAAATGATCAAAAAAATTAACACTGTGAAAAAGTAATATTTTTTATATCTTTGTATCATGGTCATCCTGTCCTTAAAGGTCGTGGTGCATTATTTTTGCTATTTAACCCCCCCCGCATGACGCATTATGCCCCAGACTCATTTTCAGCCAAATGTTGGTGAATAAAGCTGGAAGGTTCAGCATAATGATTTCTGACAAAGGTCTCACTGGCGACTTGGGGCAACCATTGATAAGGGGGTAAATCCTGAGTCCGAATTTCAAAATGAAGATGAGCATAAGGCCAAGCCGCTTTGCCTACGCGACCAATCTGCTGACCCCGCGCCACGACTTGACCTGTTCGGACCTGCCGTTCAAGCAGATGGGCGTATTGGGACCACACCGAATGTTGATTAGGCAGGGTGTGTTCAATCAGGATCACATTGCCCCAACTAGAACCATAAGACCCAGAAGCGACAACCCGCCCATGTGATACCGCAAAAACTGGCTCGCCCAAATCGCTATCCCCACCCCGTCGATCATTCCAATCTTCGCCAGGATGATTGGCCCCCTGGCTATTATTGGGATAACTCGGATCTAAAAATGAGGCGGCAATATAAAAATCTTCATGCCATTGACGGCCTGGTCGTCGCAAGGGATACTGAAAACCATCCGCGATGGGGCCGACTTGACTATTTAACTCAGCCGCCGCCTTGGCGATGGCCTGCAATTGGTGATAAGCGGGTTTAGCATAAACCAGTTGTGGCGTTCCAGCTTGAAAGAGGCCATATCGACTTTGACCCCCTGATTGACGACGATCAGGAAAATCATTGAGCGAATACCATACCCCCAAGCTGACCCGGGGATCATTGTCTAATACCCCAAAAGCAACCTTCATATTTTCCGCTTGCGTTTGCTCCCCAACAACGGCAGACTGCCAGCCCAAAGCTGAGACGTAAATCTGCTTTTGGCTGACCTCGCTATCTGCCCGAGTCCAGACATGATAGAGTGCATCCAGATACTGCCGCAAGCTAGCCGCTAGATGAGCGGCTGGTTGGCTCGGAAATTGATTTAAGAAAGGATGATAGCCTAGCCCATCCAAAGGATACCGTCCGGTCTCCGTGTGCAAAGTTTCCCACTGATGAAATTGTTTGCCCTGTTGGAAAGTCTCCGCCAGATATTGCCAGCCAATATGCTCGCTGTTGATTTGAGCACCCAGATTATGAGCGTAAAGCGGCCCAGCAATAAGCTGGACATCACGCAGCCCTGCCTCAATTTTCACTGCTTGCCATAGACTGGCTAATATCTTGGCAAACCAATACGGGCTGAGGGCAGGTTCTCGATTGGATAATAATTTATTGGGCTCATTGATTGATTCAAAAACCTGAATCCGACCCTGAAAATGCCGGATAATCTGGCGGCAGTGATCAACATATTGCTCAATCCACGCCTCAGCCTCTGCCACCCTTGCGCTGGTGTGGTCGCCTTGCAGGACGGTTTGAGCAACTTGATTTTTCACAATCTCTTGTCCGATAAATCCATAAATCTGTACGCCCTGAGCTAAATAGCGATCAACTATCTCGTCATATCGCCTTTGCCAGGCCATATTTTGCGGCGACTCCCACGGCCCAAGCATAAACATGAGCCGCACCTGAGTAATTTGACCGATCAGACCAACCTGAGTATCTGGGCTGATATCGCCGCTATATGGGTTAATGGGACGGCTGATGTCTAAACCGATTTGGGTCATAGGTCATTCTCCATATTACGTATTTTGGTAAAACAGTTGCCTTACGGTAGCTTAGATGTTGTAAGCCACTGTAGCCCAATTGAGGCAATGAAAAACGCCGCCCGGAGTGTACAAGCACTCGCAAGGCGGCCACCGCACACACTGTACAGACCAGTCTGCGCGGCCAATCTTATTGTACCAACCTTTTGGTAGGGCACAAATTAGACGGCTGCTTTGACTCTGTATTTGAGGTGGTCGTTCCGAGAGATATTTGCACCACTTGATCAAACTTGAAACTTTGCGTATAATATCACATCTAGGCAGGCTTAACGGCTAGGTAGCCAGAGGGTCACAAGGGTTTTGAGACCTTCATCACCTGGTCACTTGGCCACTTTGCTACCTACTCACGGCAAAAGGTGAGCCTTCAATCACTATGACACTATGATGGAGGAACAAGAACATGAATTTATCCCTAAAAGCTAAATGTTGTCTTAGTTTGCTCCTTGGGCTAGGCTTGAGCCTCTTGTTGGTCAGCGTGGCCCAAGCCCAATGTCCAAATAGGCGGTGTTAT
Source organism: Anaerolineae bacterium (assembly GCA_965199695.1). GTDB lineage: Bacteria > Chloroflexota > Anaerolineae > 4572-78 > 4572-78 > CBDAUV01. The sequence continues at coordinate 62,794 of OZ241372.1, forward strand.
GTTGACGCTGGCGCTGGTATGACCTCCCCGGTACGTAATGGAATGAGTTGGGGGACAGCCTACACCAACCTGCAAGATGCGCTCGTTGTGGCCACAGCCGGGGACGAAATATGGGTGGCGGCGGGAGTCTACTACCCGGACGAGGGCGGGGGGCAGACCGACAATGCTCGCACGGCCAGCTTTGCCATGAAAAATGGGGTCAGGATATACGGCGGCTTCGCGGCCACGGAGACCCTGCGCAGTCAACGCCAGCCCAGTACCAACGTGACCGTCTTGAGCGGGGATATTGACCGCAATGATATAACAGATGGGCAGAGGGTGGTCACGGTGGCAGGCAATATTAGGGGCTCGAACGCCTACAACGTCATCCTCAACAGAAATGTTAACCACACGGCGCTCTTGGACGGCTTCACCATCACCGCTGGGTATGCGGATGATTTTAACCCTCACGATAGGGGCGGGGGGATGGCCAACCTAAGCAGCCATCCTCATGTGAGCCAAGTCATCTTTAGCGGCAATTTTGCTGCTACCAACGGCGGGGGGATGTACAACGAAGTCAGCAGTCCTGTGATAAACCAAAGCAGGTTTATAGGCAATCATGCTAATAGAGACGGCGGGGGGATGTCCAACGAAGCCACCAGCAATCCTCATGTGAGCCAAGTCATCTTTAGCGGCAATCGTGCTAACACCAACGGCGGGGGGATGTTCAACTCTCCAGCCAATCCTCATGTGAGCCAAGTCATCTTTAGCGGCAATCATGCTAATGGCCTCGGCGGGGGGATGTACAACGTAAGAAGCAATCCTCATGTGAGCCAAGTCAGCTTTAGCGGCAATCGTGCTGAGGGCTCCCACGGGGGGGGGGGGATGTTCAACTTTCAGGGCAGCAATCCTCACATTAGCAATAGTATCTTCTGGGGGAACGCCCCGACTCAAATTGTGAATGCCTTCGGCAGCACCGCGACGATCAGATACACCTTGATTCAGGGTTCAGGTGGCAGCGGCAGTTCTTGGGTGAGCAGCTTGGGCACGGACGGCGGCCACAATCTAGACGCAGACCCGCTGTTCCAAGTGCCTATCAACCCTCACTATGCCCCCACCCCTGCTGGCAATCTGCGCCTTAGCCTAGGCTCCCCGGCCATTGATGCCGGCGATAACAGTGCCACCAGCGGCCCGCTAGATTTAGAGGGAGCCCCCCGCATCCAAAGGAGGGGGGTGGATTTGGGGGCCTACGAAAGGCCCGGGCCCCGTCTCAGCCTGAACAAAGCGGTCAGTTCAGTCCTAGTTCAACAAGGCCAGCGGGTGACCTATACCTTGGTCTTGAGAAATAGCGGCGGGCTGAATGACACCGTCCGCTTAAGCGACACCTTGCCCAGCGAGGTTGAGTTCGCCGCTTGGGGAGCGCAAGGGGGGGCGGTGCAGAATCCTAATAATGCTAATGAAATCAGTTGGCAGGACACAGTCACAGCGGGAGAAAGCATCAGAATCACCTTCGCGGTGACCAACCCCAACTCAAGCCGCACCATCATCAACACGGCTCAGTTCAGCGGCAGCCTCCAAACAGGGTCAAGCAGTGCCAGACATGACATCTTGAGCGCGAGGCGGCTTTATGTTGACGCTGCTGGGACCTCCCTGACACCAGATGGGCTGAGTTGGACCTTAGCCTACACCAACCTGCAAGATGCGCTCGCTGAGGTTCTAGCCGGGGACGAAATATGGGTGGCGGAGGGAATCTACTACCCGGACGAGGGCGGGGGGCAGACCAACGATGATGTCATGGCCAGCTTTGCCCTGAAAAATTGGGTCGAGATATACGGCGGCTTCGCGGGCACGGAGACCGAGCGCAGTCAACGCCAGCCCAGTACCAACGTGACCGTCTTGAGCGGGGATATTGACCGCAATGATGGCACAGATAGCCAGGGGGTGGTCACGACGACAGCCAATATTAGCGGCGCGAACGCCTACCACGTCATCTACAACAGCGGGGTTGACAGCACGGCCGTCTTGGACGGCTTCACCATCACCGCTGGGCGTGCTAGGGGTGATGCCTGCCCGGATGCTTGCGGCGGGGGGATGTACAACGATAACAGCAGCCATCCTAAGATAAGCCAAGTCAGCTTTAGCGGCAATCGGGCTGATAACGGCGGGGGGATGTACAACGATAACAGCAGTCCTCAGCTAACCCAAATCAACTTTAGCGGCAATCGGGCTGATAACGGCGGGGGGATGTACAACGATAGCAGCAGACCTGAGATAAGCCAAGTCACCTTTAGCGGCAATCGGGCTGATAACGGCGGGGGGATGTACAACCTTAGCAGCCATCCTCCGATGCGCCAAGTCACCTTTAAGGGCAATCGGGCTGATAACGGCGGGGGGATGTACAACAGCAGCAGTCTTCCTCACATTAGCCAAGCCATCTTTAGCGGCAATCGGGCTGATAACCAAGGCGGGGGGATGTACAACCACAACAGCAGGCCTGTTGTGATAAACCAAGCCACCTTTAGCGGTAATTTTGCTCAGAACGAAGGCGGGGGGATATTCAATAATAACCTTAGCGGGGGTGAGATTAACAATAGTATCTTCTGGCGGAACGAAGGGCAGGGCCAGATGGGTGTCCTTGCTCAAGTTGAGAACGGCAGAGTGGTGGTCAGACACACCTTGCTCCATGATTTCATATCAAATACCTTTGGTCAAGCCGGAGAGTGGAGGAACAGATTCGCAGAAAACATAAGCAGCCTCCCTACTCTTATAGACGCAGACCCGCTGTTCGAAGAGCCTATCGACCCGGCGGATGCCCCCACCACTGCTGGCAATCTGCGCCTTAGACCAGGCTCCCCGGCCATTAATGCCGGCGATAATCGTTACGCCAGCGGCCCGCTAGATTTAGAGGGAGCTCCCCGCATCATAGGGGGGAGGGTGGATATGGGGGCCTATGAAAAGATTCCCGGGCCCCATATCAGCCTGAGCAAAGCGGTCAGCCCAGTCATGGTTGAACCAGACCAGCGGGTGACCTACACCTTGGTCTTGAGAAATATCGGCGAACTGAGTGACAGCGTCCGCTTAAGCGACACCTTGCCCAGCGGGGTTGAGTTCGCCGCTTGGGTAGCGCAAGGGGGGGCGGTGATAACCGCTAATGAAATCAGCTGGCAGGGCATAGTCACAGCCGGGAGAAGAATCGACATCATCTTCGCGGTGACCAACCGCAGCTTAAGCGGCCCCATCACCAACACGGCTCAGTTCATCGGCAGCGTCCAAACAGGGTCAAGCAGTGCCATCCATAGCGTCTTGAACGTCCCCCCCCTCGCGGCTGACGACACCTACAGCACGGCTGAAGACACCCGGCTGACGATCATCAGCCCCACTGGGGTCTTAAGCAATGATGACGACCGCAACGGGGATAGCCTGACCGCTACCGTCCAGAGCGATGTCAGCAGTGGGACACTAGACTTGCAACTTGATGGCAGCTTTGTCTATACCCCGCCTGCTCAGTTTAATGGTCAAGATTACTTCAGCTATCAGGTCTCCGACGGCGTGTTGAGCGACACGGCCTCTGTGACCATCACCATCCGGGCGGTCAATGATGGGCCAGTAGCCTTTGACGATAGGGCCAACACCGATGAAGACGTAGCGGTCAGCATCAGCGTCTTGAGCAATGATACGGATATTGAAGATGATAGCTTGTCTCTGGCGGCAGTCAGTCCAGCCCAGAACGGCAGGAGCAGCATCAACGGCCGGCAGGTGGTCTACAGCCCGAGGCTGAACTTCGTCGGCACAGACAGCTTTACCTATCGCGTCTCTGATGGCAGCTTGAGCGACACGGCCCTTGTGACCATCACCATCGCGGCGGTCAATGATGCGCCAGTAGCCTTTGACGATAGGGCCAGCACCAAGGAAGACGAAGCGGTCAGCATCAGCGTGTTGAGCAATGATGCGGATGTTGAAGATGATAGCTTGTCCCTGACGGCGGTCAGCCCAGCCCAGAACGGCAGGAGCAGCATCAACGGCCGGCAGGTGGTCTACAGCCCGAGGCTGAACTTCGTCGGCACAGACAGCTTTACCTATCGCATCTCTGATGGCAGCTTGAGCGACACGGCCTCTGTGGTCGTGACCATCGAGGCGGTCAATGATGCCCCGCTGGCCGAGGCAGGAGCAGACCAAAGCGTGAGGGTCAACCAAAGGGTGAGCCTTGATGGCAGCCGGAGCAGCGATATCGAGGGGGATGCCTTGGGCTATGGCTGGCAGCAGACAGGCGGGGTCACAGTGACCTTGAACAGGCCCAGCCTCAGCCGAACAACCTTCATCGCCCCAGCCCTGCCGACCCTCTTAACCTTCCGCCTAAGCGTGACCGATGAGCACGGTCTACCTTCAAGGGCCGATGAAGTGGTCATCACCGTCATAGATGAAGCGATTGCGGCCTTGAGGGCTCAAAACACCAGCCCGACCGAGCTCAATGAGGTCATCACCTTCATCGCCAGCCTCATAGCCGGCGACAATGTGACCTACAGGTGGGACTTCGGGGATGGGGACAGGGCTGTGGGTCAAATCGTGACCCATTTCTATATCCAAACGGGAACATACACCGCCAAGGTCGAGGCCAGCAACAGCACCAACAGCTTGACCGCCACCACAGGGGTGACGATTACCGATATTACAGAACGCAGTGTTATAACCATCGCCGGCTTGAGGGCTCAAAACACCAGCCCGACCGTGCCCAAGGAGGTCATCACCTTCACCGCCGACATCACGGCCGGCGATTTGGTGAAGTACAGGTGGGACTTCGGGGATGGGTTCAGTGCTGTGGGTCAAAGGGTGACGCATCGTTATACCCAAACGGGAAGGTACACCGCCACCGTCTTGGCCCTCAACAGCATCAGCAGCTTGACCGCCACCACAGGGGTGACGGTTGCAGAGGAAGCGATTGCCGGCTTGAGGGCTCAAAACAGCAGCCCGACTGCGGTCAAGGAGGTCATCACCTTCATCGCCAACATCACAGCCGGGACGAAGGTAAGCTATACTTGGCACTTCGGGGATGGGGGCAGGGCTGCGGGTCAAAGCGTGAGCCATATCTATACCCAAGCGGGAAGGTACACCGCCACCGTGGTGGTCAGCAACAGCACCAATACCCTGACCGCCACCACAGGGGTGAGGGTTACCGATGAAGCCATTGCGGGCTTGAGCGTCCAAAACAGCAGCCCGGCCGCGGCCAAGGAGGTCATCACCTTCACCGCCCACATCACGGCCGGCGAAGGGGTGACCTACACTTGGGACTTCGGGGATGGGGGCAGGGCTGGCGGAAACGGGTTTGCCGTGGGTCAAACCGTGCCCCATGTCTATACCCAAGCGGGAAGGTACACCGCCACCGTCGTGGTCAGCAACAGCACCAACCGCTTGACCGCCACCACAGGGGTGAGGGTTACCGATGAAGCCATTGCGGGCTTGAGGGCTCAAAACAGCAGCCCGGCCGCGCTCAATGAGGTCATCACCTTCACCGCCCACATCACGGCCGGCGAGCGGGTGAATTACACTTGGGACTTCGGGGATGGGTTCAGGGCTGGGGGTCAAGAAGTGACCTATCTCTATCGCCAAACGGGAACATACACCGCCACCGTCGAGGCCAGCAACAGCAGCAACCGCTTGACCGCCACCACAGAGGTGACGATTACCGATATTACAGACACCAGTGCTATAACCATCGCCGGCTTGAGCGTCCAAAACAGCAGCCCGACTGAGGTCAAGGAGGTCATCACCTTCACCGTCAACATTACAGCCGGTGAAGGGGTGAATTACAGGTGGGACTTCGGGGATGGGTTCAGTGCTGTGGGTCAAAGGGTGACGCATCTTTATACCCAAGCGGGAAGGTACACCGCCACCGTCTTGGCCATCAACAGCATCAACCGTTTGACCGCCACGACAGGGGTGACGGTTATAGAAGCGATTGCCGGCTTGAGCGTCCAAAACAGCAGCCCGACTGCGGCCAAGGAGGTCATCACCTTCACCGCCCACATCACGGCCGGGACGAATGTAAGCTATACTTGGCACTTCGGGGATGGGTTCAGGGCTGCGGGTCAAAGCGTGAGCCATGTCTATACCGAAGCGGGAAGGTACACCGCCAGGGTCGTGGTCAGCAACAGCATCAATACCCTGACCGCCACCACAGGGGTGACGGTTACCGATGAAGCGATTGCGGGCTTGCGGGCTCAAAACAGCAGCCCGGCCGCGCTCAATGAGGTCATCACCTTCACCGCCCACATTACAGCGGGTGAAAATGTGAATTACACTTGGGACTTCGGGGATGGGGGCAGGGCTGGGGGTCAAGAAGTGACCTATCTCTATCTCCAAACGGGAACATACACCGCCACCGTCTTGGCCAGCAACAGCACCAACCGCTTGACCGCCACCACAGGGGTGACGGTTACCGATATTACAGACACCAGTGCTATAACCATCGCCGGCTTGAGCGTCCAAAACAGCAGCCTGACCACGCCCAAGGAGGTCATCACCTTCACCGCCAACATTACAGCCGGTGAAGGGGTGAATTACAGGTGGGACTTCGGGGATGGGTTCAGGGCTGTGGGTCAAATCGTGAGCCATGTCTATCCCCAAACGGGAACATACACCGCCAGGGTCTTGGCCCTCAACAGCATCAACCGTTTGACCGCCACCACAGGGGTGACGGTTACAGAAGCGATTGCCGGCTTGAGCGTCCAAAACAGCAGCCCGGTCACGCTCAATAAAGTGGTCACCTTCACCGCCAAGATAACAGCCGGTGAAGGGGTGAATTACAGGTGGGACTTCGGGGATGGGTTCAGGGCTGTGGGTCAGGAGGTGACGCATGTCTATAGCGAAGCGGGAAGGTACATCGCTAGGGTCGTGGTCAGCAACAGCATCAATAGCTTGACCGCCACCACAGGGGTGACGATTACCGATGAAGCGATTGCCGGCTTGAGCGTCCAAAACAGCAGCCCGACTGCGGTCAAGGAGGTCATCACCTTCACCGCCCACATCACAGCCGGGACAAATGTAAGCTATACTTGGGATTTTGGGGATGGGGGCAGGGCTGTGGGTCAAACCGTGACCCATGTCTATAGCCAAGCGGGAACATACACCGCCACCGTGGTGGTCAGCAACAGCATCAACCGCTTGACCGCCACGACAGGGGTGACGGTTACCGATGAAGCGATTGCCGGCTTGAGCGTCCAAAACAGCCCGGTCACGCTCAATGAAGTGGTCACCTTCACCGCCAACATCGCAGCCGGGACGAATGTAAGCTATACTTGGGACTTCGGGGATGGGGGCAGTGCTGTGGGTCAAACAGTGCCCCATGTCTATCGCCAAGCGGGAACTTACACCGCCACCGTCGTGGCCAGCAACAGCATCAATACCCTGACCGCCACGACCGTGGTCAGCATCACCCCTAGCGAGAGACCCGAGATTGATGTCACTGATTATCTAAGCCCTGTCCTGCGGCTTAGATACTTCACCGCCTATCAGGGGGTGGTCTATTCCTATATCGTCAAGGTTTCGCCAAGCCTGATGAGGGCTCAGACCCCTCATCTCCTTGAGACCCAAATTTACATGCTCTCCGCCCCGCACAAGCCCGCTTGGCTGGACTTTGTCGAGCATGGGGATAATACAGGTACGCTCAGGGGGGTGCCAGGGGCGGCGGACCGGGGCGAACAGGCGGTCACTATTCTGGCCACGGACGGTCAAGTGAGCAGCACCGCCGTTTTCACCATTACGGTTGGGCCTAATCAGGTCTATCTGCCTTTGGTCTTGGGGGTGCCAGGGGCGGCGGCCCAGAGCGAAAATGAGGTCACTATTCTGGCCACAGACGGTCAAGTGAGCAGCACCGCCGTTTTGACCCTTACGGTTGGGCCTAATCAGGTCTATCTGCCTTTGGTCTTGCGGTAGCACCTGAGACGAGCCCTGCGGGCACAGTATGCCCTTGAGATGTAGCAGAGATGTTCAGCGGGATGCAACAGATCATGAATTTTGCTGAAGCCACTGATACATCAAAATGCCACCAGCAACAGCGACATTGAGGCTTTCAGCCTGACCATGAATCGGTAAACGGGCCCATTGTTGCATGTGCAGCCGGACATCAGGACTAAGCCCTCGGGCCTCATTACCGAGAACCAAAGCGATTGAGCCAGTTAACCTTTGACTTCCAGCTTCCCAGGGAATATGGCCTTGATAGCCATCTGCGCCTGTGGGGATAAGTGCCTGTGCTTCAAGGTGAGAAAATAAATCAGCGACATCATCACGACCAATCAAAGGCACTGTAAAGATAGAGCCCATCGTACTACGCACGGTTTTCGGGTCAAAAGGGTCAACACAGGGGGTTAAAAGAATCATTGCCTGTGCCCCAACTGCGTCAGCTGTGCGAATCAGCGTCCCTAAATTTCCAGGGTCTTGCAAGCGGTCAGCGACAATCACAAGACAGGGATGCTCGAAAGACAGGTCAGCTAGGTTGGTTTGCCATAGGGGAAAGGTGACAATTAGCCCCTGCGGTGCGTCTCGTTCAGACAAACCCTGCATCACCTTGGGGCTGACTTCATAGGGTTGCCCCTGCCGATGCCTTAAGGCCTGGAATAAATTACGACCTGTGCGGCTGGTTAAATAATTCTGACAGTAAAATATCTCTAAAGGGGCATGGCCGGTTTCTAAGGCCAGACCAATCAGTTGCAACCCTTCCACTGCAAATCGTTTTTGTAGACGACGGTGTTTACCTTGGGTTAACTTGCGTAAAGCAACAATCTTCGGATTTTTCAACGAAGATATGATCATACGTGGTCGTGGTGCGTATTGTGTCTTAGACAACTCGCTGTAGACGCTGTATCGCTTCTTCGAGCCTTAGCGTAGCAACGCTGATAGATAAACGCAGCCAGCCCTGGCCTTGCTGACCATAGATAGACCCAGGGGCGATAGAAACCTGGGCCTCGGTCAACATTTTTTCGTGAAATTCGACATCAGTATAACCAGCCGGGGCGGGGAACCAAATATAGAGCGTGGCTTGAGGCGCAGGGATATTGGCTCCGATATCGTGTAAAAAGGGTATCACCATATCGCGTCGGGTTTGATAGATTTGATTACGCTCTGCTAGCCAGGTTTGGTCTCCCATCAGAGCCGAAATCGCCATGTGTTGCACAGGCAGAGCGATTCCTGAATCGATATTGGTTTTAAGGCTAGCCAATGCTTTCACGGCGGTTTCATTACCAACAGCCATGCCAATACGCCAACCCGCAAGATTATAGGTCTTAGATAGGGAATTAAATTCAAGGACTACATCTTTGGCTCCCTCTACTGCCAAGGCACTGACGGCTTGATAGCCATCAAAGGTCACTTCCGCATAAGGGTTGTCATGGCAGAGCAAAATGTCGTATCGCCGACAGAAATCGACGGCCCGCTCGAAAAAGGCTAAATCGGCCAAAGCCCCCGTCGGATTGTTGGGATAATTTAACCAAATTAAACGTGCCTTTCGCGCCATATCAGCGGGAATGGCCTCAAAATCTGGCAGCCAATCATTCTCTGGAGTCAAGGGAAAAGTTTCAGTCCCCCCACCACATAAACGCGGGCCGACTTCATAAACCAAATAACCCGGATCGGGGATTAGGGTCAGATCACCGGGGTCTAACCAAGCCAGATGTAAATTAGCCAGACCTTCCTTTGACCCCAGAAGGGGAATAATCTCTGTATTTGGATTCAGGCTGACCCCAAAACGAGTTTGATAATATTGGGTCATCGCCTCTCGCAGTTGGGGCAAGCCAGCGTACCCACCATATCCGTGCGTATCTTCTTGGTGGGCATAGATCATTAAGGTTTCTAAAATATGCGGCGCAGGGGGTTGGTCGGGGTTGCCGATGTCTAAACGAATGACATCAACCCCATCCGCGACCATGGCACTGACCCGCTGGGAGATCGTAGCAAAGGCATAGGGAGGAATACTGCTCACCCGGTGAGATGCTTGCATCATAGTTTGTTTTCCTGTTTATTTACAAAGAGGCAAGAGTGTTGAGATGAAATATTAGGTTGCTATTTTAGCATGCTTGGGGTGATTGAACGATTCTGTGAGGCGGGAAAACGTAATAGCGAATGACGAAAGCAAGGGCGACCTACATCCCAATTCTTCCTAGACTGAAATCCACTCTTGAGAAATGGGGACAGTTCAGTGGACGACCACAAAAAAGTGGAGGGTGCTATAAGCAACCGAATGAGTGGTTGCTGATCATCTGTGTCAGGCATTTCCCCAGCTTGAAATGCACCCCCGAGAAATCTTCTGTTTGACACCGCCCAAAGATAGTTTTATACTGATTGGAACGGTCAAAGAATAAGGAGGTTCTACATGGCTCACCAAACCGTATATCCCCCCCAACGATTTGCTGAAGCACCGAGCGACCCCCCAGCCCCGCACATGGTCTGGATTTCAGGGGGTGAGTTTATGATGGGGTCCAATGATTTCTATCCTGAAGAGAAACCAGTGCGCCCCGTCAAGGTGAGTGGTTTTTGGGTGGATAAATTTCAAGTGACCAATCGAGACTTTGAACGCTTTGTCAAAGAAACGGGCTATGTCACCTATGCCGAGCGAGACCCTGACCCAGCCATGTATCCCGGCGCCTTGCCGGAGATGCTGGTTCCTGGGTCTTTGGTCTTTCAAAAGGCCAAACGACGGGTTTCGCTCAACGTCCCTGATGACTGGCGACAATGGTGGCGTTATATCGCCGGGGCAGATTGGCGACATCCCTTGGGTCCAAAGACCAACATTCGCAAACTGCGGCGGCATCCCGTGGTACACATCGCTTATGAAGATGCAGAAGCGTATGCAAAGTGGGCGGGCAAAACCTTACCGACCGAGGCACAGTGGGAGTTTGCAGCACGAGGAGGCTTAGATGGTGCGACTTACATTTGGGGTGAGGAATTTGCGCCCAAAGGAAAAATGATGGCTAATACTTGGCAGGGCGAGTTCCCCTGGCAAAATTTGAAGCAAGACGGCTTTGAACACACCTCCCCCGTCGGTTCCTATCCTCCCAACGGCTACGGGTTGTATGATATGGCGGGCAATGTCTGGGAATGGACCCAGGACTGGTTCCGCGGGCACCAGGATGTTCCACGGAGTCCCTGCTGTAGGCCTGAAAACCCAGGTGGAACACGACGAGAAGAGAGCTTCGACCCCGCCCAACCCCATATCCAAATCCCACGTAAGGTAATTAAAGGTGGCTCCCATCTTTGTGCGCCCAATTATTGCCTACGTTATCGGCCTGCTGCCCGTTCGCCAGAGATGATTGACAGTTCGGCTTGTCATTTGGGGTTTCGGTGTGTGGTGACTTAGGAGATAAAAAAGGCAGTCTATACTCAATGAAAATAAGGATGCGTTTGGCAGTCCAAACGACCGAATGCCACAAATTAACACCATTGCCCTACTGAGCAAGTTGCAAGACCTTCCACACCTTAGCCGAGGTCAAAGGCATATCGACATGTTCAACGCTCAGATGGGATAAAGCATCCACCACAGCGTTGACGATGGTCGGCGTAGAACCAATCGTCGCTGCTTCACCGATTCCTTTCACGCCCAAGGGGTTGAGCGGGGAGGGGGTTTCGGTGCGATGTGTTTCATAAGAGGGCAGGGTGTGGAACTTGGGCATGGCGTAATCCATGAGCGTGCCGCTGAACAAGTTGCCCATCTCATCATAGACAGCACCCTCGAATAAAGCTTGACCAATTCCTTGAGCCAAACCGCCATGCACTTGGCCTTCGACCAAAAGCGGGTTAATCACCCGCCCACAATCATCGACGGTGACATAGCGAACAATCTCAACTTGGCCCGTATCAGGATCGATTTCAATTACAGCGGCATGGGTTCCGAAGGGGAAGGTCTCGCCTGGCGGGGAGAAATCTTCATCCGCATCTAGGCTGCCTTGCATTGCTTCGGGCACATCTTCGCTGTGAGCAGCTTTAGCGACCTCTTTCCAAGTTATAGACGACTCTGGCACACCACGTACTTGGAAACTGCCATTTATTAACTCAATATCTTCCACAGCTACTTCGAGTAGATGCCCTGCTAATTCTTTCGCATTTTCACGCACGGTACGAGCATTAACCAAAACCGCGCTACCACCGACGGGGGCACTGCGACTGCCGAAAGTGCCGACCCCACGAGGAACAGTTTTGGTATCGCCATGCAGGACGGTGATGTCTTCCATCGGAATTTGTAAAGTCTCAGCTGCAATTTGAGACCAGGCAGTATGATGACCTTGTCCGTGGGGTGAACTGCCTGTCTTGACCGTCACTTTGGCCTCACGATCAACGATCACTTGACCTGATTCCCAAGGCCCAAAACCACAAACTTCTACATAACTCGCAAAACCGATGCCGAGTAATTTGCCGCCGTTTTGACGACGCTTGGCTTGTTCCTCGCGGACAGCCTGATAATCAATCAATTCTACGGCTTTGTCCAAAGCACGGGCATATTCCCCACTATCATATTTGGCCTTGGTGGGTGTTGTGTAAGGGAACTGGTCGGGCGCAATATAGTTGAGGCGGCGCAGTTCAACTGGGTCCAGGTTCAATTTATCGGCTAAAAGGTCCATGACCCGCTCCATCATATAGATCGCTTCAGGACGGCCTGCGCCGCGATAGGGTTCCGTAGGCACTTTATTGGTGAAAACACCTGTGGCTCGCGTACGACCATTTGGAATATCGTAAACGCCTGTCATCATTAAGCCTGTCAAAGTGGCAATGACTGGGGTAACACGACTGTAGTAACCGCCACAATCTGCGATGGTATCTAAATCTGCTGCTTGAATGCGGCCTTCTTTGGTGGCAGCAAGACGCAGTTTCGCGATTTGATCGCGGCCATGATTCGTCGTCAGATAATCTTCACTGCGTGAGGCAACCCACTTAACGGGTCGCCCTAAGTGACGCGCCATGAAGGGGGCTAAAACCTCATCATTATAGACATTAGACTTAGCCCCGAAGCCACCGCCGACTTCCGGGGTGATGACGCGGAATTTGTCAGCGGGAAGGCCGAAGATTGCTGAGACCTCATCCTTTATCGAATGGGGAATTTGGGTCGAAGCCCAAATTGTAAATTCTTCGGTCTCTGCATGATAGGCGGCTACCGTGGTTCGTGGTTCCATGGCCATCGGAATGAGACGTTGATTGACGATATCTAAGTCTACCGTAACCTCAGCCGCAGCAAAGGCAGCATCAACATCACCGCCGCTCTCTTCCCACTTAAAGGCAATATTCGTCCCAAAGTCTTCATGGATGATCGTTGCATCATCACCCTTGGCTGCTGCGATGGGGTCAGTAACAGCATCCAGCACTTCATAATCCACAAACACAACCTCAGCGGCATCAACCGCTGTATAGGGGTCATCAGCGACAACCACAGCCACTGGGTCGCCCACATGTCGGACTTTATCCGTGGAGAGGGCCTGACGTGGTGGATTGTGAAATTCGCTGTAATTCGGGGTTGGCCCAGCGATCATGGGCAAGGCTTCAGATAAATGGGGGTTGATATCTTCACCCGTTAAGACCGCGACGACCCCATCCATGTCACTGGCTCCGCTCGTATCAATGCTCAAAATTTTGGCATGGGCAAAAGGGCTACGGACGATTACCATGTAAGCCATGTTGTCTAGCTGGATGTCGCCGACATATTTGCCCGCCCCAGTGAGCAAGTTGGGGTCTTCGCGTCGTTTGACGCGAGTGCCAATAAATTTAGGTAAAGCGTCCTGATAGGTTGTCATTTGATTTATCTCCTTTGACAATTAACAATTAGTAATGAGCAATTAACAAACAAACTAATAACGAACAACTAAAAAGGAGCCGCAACTGCGTCAAAATTTTGTTCCTTATTCTCACCGCGCACCAAGACCGCTCGCCAACGACCGCCCATTGAGTTATCCTCTGTCTGTTTAATCCAAGTGGGCACATAACGCAAGGTCAAACCGCAGCGACGGCGATGTGATTGGTTAGGTAGGCTGCCGTGGATTAAGTAGCCATCGTGCAAAGACATTTGACCCGCTTTGAGGATGAGGTCAACAGCACTGGCTTCCTGCTTTACGGTGACGGGCACTTCTTGGTTGATGCTCAAAAGATTGCCCGCCTGTTCAGCTTTGCCATGTTCAATCAGACCCTTGTGATGGGTGCCAGGGATAACGCGCATACAGCCATTTTCTAAATCACTATCATCAACGGCATACCAAGCCGTGATGGCCAATGGCGGCTCTAATCCCCAATATCGGGTGTCTTGATGCCAAGCTACAAATTTAGTATCTTCTTTCGTCGAGCCTGCGTCTGAAGGCCCTTCCCCATATTTGCAGAAGAAATGGGTAGCGAGCAGCAAGACATTCGGCCCAATTAAGGCTTCAACACTGTCTAAAATAACGGGTTGCGTAGCCAACTCCCAAATAAATTCTTCCTCGAAATGATAATCAACCAACCCAATTTGGGCTTTTTCCTGACCAACTTTAGCCTCTAGCGCATCAAATTTGTTTCGATAATCATCCGCGCTCGCTGCCGTAACAACATCAAGTGCATTAAGAAACCCTTGATCTTTATAAGCTTGGACTTGCTGTGGATTTAGACTCACCATAAACCTCCGCTGTAAATAGTGGTTAGTTATTAGTTATTAGTGGTTAGTGGTTAGTGAGTTTGTTCTGAAAATAGATGATTCTAACAACTAACAACTAACAACTAACAACTAATATGCCAAATAACGCCGTAAATTCTCCAAGCCTATCGTCAGGCCTTCAATTGGGTCTTCTAAGCCTTCAAACTCTATTGACAAGACACCTTCATAATCTGCTTGTTTGATCAGATTTAAACATTGTAACACAGGCACATCGCCATGCCCAACAATCGCGCCGCGCAGATAATTGCCAGCTCGAGAGGTCAACCAACCTTGGCCGGGGTTTGGCGCCAAGCCCGATTTTATATGAAAATCTTTCACATGAATGTGGAAAGCATAAGGGAGGACACGACCAAGGGCCTGAGCGGGGTCTTCATCAGCACATAGAAAATTGCCCATGTCGATCAATAGGCCAAAATTCTCGTGGGCCACGCCATTGACCAATTTTTCCACCCGCTCACTATCTTGGCAGAAGAAGCCGTGGTTTTCGACCATGGTTTTGATGCCTAAGTCAGCGGCAAATTCGGTCACAGCCCGACAGCCTTTGATCAGGGTCGGCAAGGCATCATCAAAACCACAGGGGCCTTGATGTTCAGCCGAAAAGCCTCTTGTCGCATCGTGGCGCATACCAGAGCAGCCCAAAATTTGGGCCACCCGCACTTCATCTTTTAAACGTTCTACTTCAGCCTGCCAGTCGCCGCCGGAGCCATTAAGAAAATCTGCCCCAATTGTATAATTAATCACTGGCAAGCCGACATGATCACATTCCGCTCGTACCTTGGGGGCAAAGGAGAGCGGGGACCGAAGCGATGGTTCGCCGCCCTCTGGCAAAAGGAAGGTCGAAAATTCAATGGCCTCAAAGCCAATTTCTTTTGCCTTGACGATGACATCAAGTTGGGTGAGTTGTCCAGAACGGACGAGACGGATAAAGCTGTACGAACTGACACCGAGTTGCATAAGGTTTCTCCATATTGCTTCGTTGAAAAAGATGAAGCCTATTTTAGCTCAGGGGGAGGGATTTTTGCAATCTGTCGGGTGTGCTTTGTGGAGAAGTTAACCTATGTTATATCTACCCTTGACAGATTGGCTATTGCTGATTAAAATTGGCAGCATGATGGTCAAGCCTGAATTTCTAAGTTTAATACTTCAAGAAACCCGTACGACACTGGACAGATTCTATAAAGTCTTGCCGGTCAGGGCTTTGGAAGCCTATGAATTGCCTAATGGTTGGTCCGTTAAAGATTTGCTGGCAAATTTAGCAGCTTGGGATACCTATGTCGTCGTTGCTTTGCAGCGGGGTGATGGCCTCTATGAGTTGTTGCATCAAGCCTTGACGGAGGCTGTGATTGAAGAGCGGGACTATCTGGTTTATAAGGAACGCCAAGATTGGACCTGGCTAGAAGTAGAGCAAGAGGCGACCTTCGCTTTTGACGAGCTTGTGGCGATGGTGAAAAATTTAGAGCATCAGCAAGCTTTATCGTCAGATGTGCAAAATCTCATCCACCAGATAACCGTCGTCCGTTACCAAAAATATATCCCCATCCTCCAACGTTACGTAAAGCAGCAACAGCGACGGAGGACCTAATTTGGCCTGGATTTTCGCTTTGCGGCGTAGTTTTCACAATGCCTTGGCTGGAATTTGGTATGTTATTCGGACTCAACGCAATGCCCAAATTCATCTGCTTATCGCCACTTTGGTGATCATGGTCAGCGCGTTTTTGAGGCTTAGTTTGACCCACTGGGCTATCTTGACCTTGACGATTGGCTTGGTCATGGCCGCCGAAATTTTCAACACGGCTCTGGAAGCCCTTGTTGATCTTATCTCCCCTGATTTTCACCCTCTCGCTAAAACGACTAAAGATACAGCAGCCGGTGCTGTTTTGATCTTGGCGATCGGTGCTGCTATTGTGGGTTTGTTAATTTTAGGGCCACCTTTTTGGGAAATTTTGCAATCTTTTTTCTTCAGTCTTTCTGCAAACTACTGAAATTGGTAGATGTCTAAGTTAAGGAGTCGGAATTATTTTCCATTCCTTAATTTAAGTAGATGGAAAAGCCATATCATCCAAGGACTGGGCATCAAGAATTTGGTCAAGCCAGTGGTCGAGTTGGTCTAGGTCCAAGGTGGTTTCGATGGTTTGAGTGATAGGTTCGGGTAGGGCACCGAAGCGTCGTTGTAACTGGCGGAGGAGGGTATTGCGTTGACCGCGTAACAAAACCTCTTTTTCCGTTCCTGCAAGGGTCTCCTGTATGGCAGGGAACTGAGCTAGTATCTCCTCTGGCTTATACTGAGCCAAGATATCTTCTAATTCATATTGGGCAAAGACTTTTTCAGGCTGGTATTGAGCCAGCACACGTCTCGGCGGGCAAAAGTGTCTTCCTGACCGAGATAATGATGAGTATGACCGCCTCTGCGTCTCTGCGGTGAAATTAAGCTGAACCCATTAGAGAAAAACAGGGATAAGACTGTCATCTGACCTGTAAGGTTCTAAGACAGCACTCGCAAAGCTAGAAAAAGGTGCTTTCTCACTGCGGGCTTTCCTAAGATAACAAATTGCTCGTGCATAAGCACGTTCAGTATCGGTGTTAGCATCATCCAGTCGCTTATAGTACCTCTGGGCATCTTCAATACATTTTTTGAGTGTATCTCGAATAGAAATTCTCGCTTTAACAAAATCACTATGATTAAGATGGTACAATTTGATCGACCGGTCTGCTTTTGTAAATAGTCTTGGCTTTTCAGTCTTATTATAACGAGTAGTCGCTTCACCGTTTTCGCTAAAGGTAATCAAGGCCACTTCTGCGGGATTACATGGATCAATTAAAAGAGGTTGCTCCAGATCATAATCGTCGCTGGGGGTCCAAGCCCTTGTATCTTCATCCCATAATGGAAATTCATCCGCTTTCCCTCCGACCACGCCTGTCTCTACATCTCTTCTGCGCCGATTTGCTACAATGCAGCTAAAACGAAAATTGGCTGGTTCAAGGGCCAGCCACCAATAGCCGGGATGCTTTTCGCCAGAAGGTCTGGATACATCTTTGACCGCATTCTTTGGTCTAAAGTGGTCAATATCGGCATCGGTGCCTATTTGTGGTGCTTCTGTGTACCAACACTTGTGGGCCATTATGTTTGCCAGCTCTTGTTTGAGTTTTGGTTCTGACCATAGTCTATGTTTGTTGACTTCCGCTGATCTTTGCTCAGGTGATGCAGCTTCAATCTTCTCACGGGCAGTATCTACCCTTTCATGCCAATTTGGAGGATAAGTAATCTGGGTAGGGTCGTAGGGGACATAGCGCATGACAAATTGGCCTCCTAATTTTCTTGAGCTTCTTTTTCCAGAATTTTGCGAAGGATTTCTTCTGCCTTTTCTTTTCGTGTTTTTAGGGCCTCAGGTGTTTCTGGCCCAGTTTTAAGGAATATGTCAGGATATATGTTTTTTCTAAGTTGTAAATACTGCCGGTAATCTTCATCCCAGTGAGCGGTTGAAAATCCTAACTTCTCAATTGTTTGATTTAATTTTGCTAAGTTCTTTTCATCTGTCGCATCCAATGCTTTTTTTTCTATGATGGCCCGACGCTCTCGTAGAAGGTCGGTCGTATATTCGTCTAAGGTTGATCCCAAACCAAACATATCGCTGGTCAGAATGCCAGCATACCCCATGCCGCGAGGGTCGTCCTCTGGTATCGAGACATTGACTTTGAACCCAGAATCTCGCCACATGATCTGAACTTGCCCTTTTTCTAACTCGGCAATGGCCAAGGGATTATGGGTGGCCATAATCAAATGACTGGTCTGGTGGTTCGGGATAAATTCTCTCAAGAAAGGAAGATATTTGACACTCCAAGCGGGATTGAGATGGGTGTCTGGTTCATCCAATAAAAACAAGGAGTCTTGACCTCCTGTAAATTTGAGCAAACCAAGAACCGTCAACAACTGCTGTTCACCTTCACTCAACTCTCGAAAACTAAGGGACTGGTCTACATTTCTGATTTTAACCCGGACCCGCACTTCAGAAATTATTTCTGAGAGAAGCGTACTTTCAAGCATCTTAAAAAATTCATCTGAACTGAGTAACCCAGCCACATTACGCAGCGCATCAATATCTGGCAAAAAAAGATGAAAAAATTCATTTTTGATATTTCTACCGGTGAGACTGACATTTTCATTTCGAGTCACTTTAAGCGGTGCTAAAGTATGCGGATACAAGAGGTCCAGAAAATCTCGCACTACCCCGCTGGCTCCCCAGAATAATTCGTGTCGATTGCTTGATTTGGCCCAATTAGGTCGTCTCAAAACAAAATGAACAGAATCAAAATCTTCAATGCCAAGACCCTCATGAAGAAATTGTTGGCCCTGACGCCTACTATCGTCCAAAAAAAATGCTAACAAGACAAATTGACTGTGTATTGGTTTGGCATAAAAGAGGGGTCGGATTTCGCCTTCTAGCTGGAGTTGATTTTTCAACAAACGATTATAAAAATTTGTGCGATGTTTTTTAAAGTATTCTTCCATGCGCTCACTTGGGCCAGAGTAATAAGCAAACAGGTAGCGCGGTAAATAATTTGATCGTCCTTCTCGATCCCGAATAACTTTGCTCAAGGCTATATTTTTCCAAGTGAGTTCATCAAATAGGTTTTCTTGATGATCCAGACTGTATTCAATTTGATATTGTTTACTCGGTGTATCCCCCCAAGTTGGGTCGGCTGTCACTTTAATCCATTTCTGCTTGCTTGTATCTCCCAAACGATATTTAATCTCATAAGCAAAACGGGGTGATTCGCCCAAATCAAGATCACGAAAGATGACCACCAAGGCCTCCAAGATGTTGGACTTGCCCGCCCCATTCCAGCCCACAATGACCGTCATCAAATGTTGATCATCAAAATCTATGGTAATTTGGTCGAGATTTTTAAATCGAGAATTAATCTTAAGATAATCAATCTTCATAATTTGCCTTTTCATTCACTAGGGAAAACCAATCTACATCATCGCGGCGGACTCTAGAAATTGTGTTATCCTGTAGGGCCTGCCGAATATCAACAAAAAAAGCTTCAATTAAGTCTGGGTCGGCATCACTGGGATAACCTGCGGCCACAAACAAAGCATCGCCTGAGAGTTCTCGTCCTGCCTCACGTAAAGTTTGGACAACCTGAATCGGATTGGATGATTTTTTAGGGTTGGGATTCTTTTTTTGCATGTCTGACCTCTGAGATGTTTTTTTGGTCTGGGTCGCGGCATTCGCTCGTGTCCTACGAATGCGTTCTAGTAAGACTGAGGCAGGCTCATCATTTGGGTCTTGTGGCACCAACTCACCCCGAAAGGCTTTCGATAGTAATGCGGGCGTGAGATGATCAATCTGGGCTTGAGCAGCTTGGTAATGAGCTTCTATACGATCAGCTAAATCGAATAGTTTTTCGACACGGCGAACGATTTCGTGTTGTTCATCAATTGGCGGGCAGTTAAAGCGTATCTCATTCAAAATTGCCAAATTAATATTTTTCTGGGCTGTGGCTGGTGCATAAGCCTCTAGTTCATCGTGGCGTAGGTCAATATTCCACTTCACAAATTGTGGCAGACTCTGTTGAGGGTTTGCAATAAAACCAACAACACTATCTGGGAAACAAGTTGGATAAGAAAGAATTGCTGTTTTTGCAATATTTGCTGCAATGGTGATGCATAGTGTTTCAGCAGGCCACAATCTGCTTTGAGATAATCCAAATTCATTATAGGTCTGAGAGTGCATTTTGATATATTCGCCAGCTTCAGCAATATCACCCGTTTGAATAAAGGGATAAGGCCCCCCGTAAAGTCGAGAATCATTTCTTGGACGATGCTTCGATTTACCACGCCCTATTTCGCCTATATCAGACAGTTTTACGCTTTGCCAATTGAATGGATGCTCTCGTTTTTCTCTCCACTTTTCTGTCAACCTCCCAGATGTTGCCGCGACGAGGACAGATTGGCGGAAGCGATTAAGTATAAGTCTGACGTGTTCTAATCTTGTCTGACACTCATTGATGCGTACTAATAGTGTATCGAGTTTGTCGGCAATGCGTTTTTGTTCATTGAAGGGAGCAAGCGTTAACGGTGCTTGTAGACCCCCTTCAGTTCCAAGACGTGGCATATTGATCCCATAACTAACTGAATTCACATATTTAAGAAAAGCAGGATGCTTGAGCCAGTAGAATAAAAATGGACCATAAACTGCTTCATTGGATTTAAGTGGAATAATTTCAGTTGTACTGTAACCATCTTGATCAGCAATTAGAACTTTGTTTAGATATGGTCTCAATCGACTATAAAGCACATCACCTTTATGGAAACGATTTTTAGTGCTTTTTGATTGGCGTTGAGTGAAGGTAATACGTTGTAAGAGATCTGATGTATCCTTTTCAATATCTTCAAGTTCAAGTATCCAGGCATCTAACGGTATCTGACTTGGCTCGACTTTTTCGGCTTTGCCATAATCAAGTACTTCACCAAGCTCTGTCTTAATCCAGCCAGTAGGGATTCCTAGATTTTTATTCATATTATAACCTCTTCGTTTAGTTCTACCATAATCGTACGTAACTCTTCTAGGGCGGCTTCTAGTTCGCTCATGGCTTGTTCAGCAAGGATTGCAGGTTCGGGTAGCTCATCAAGAGCTACGCCATTTTCATCTTTTAACCAAGATATTGCTAAATTATCTCTTTGATTAGCAATCCAATCACGGGAAAAGCAGCGAAAGCGACCTTGTTCTCCAATATCGGTTCGCTGAATCGAACTTGTAGGGCAGCCTAAGGGATCATCGCCAAAAGCGGTTTCAAATTCTGAAAAATAATCACGAGTAAGCTGAACTCGTTTGCCAAAAATTGGCATATTTGTCCGCAGGTCGTACACCCAGACTGCCTGAGTATTCCCTTCACCCTGCCCACCGCGAGTGAAGAATAAAACGTTCGTATTAACGCCTTGGGCATAAAAGATGCCAGTGGGCAAACGAAGGATCGTATGTAGATTGCATTTGTCCATCAAGTCAGCCCGTATTTGTTTGCCCAAACCGCTTTCAAAGAGGACATTATCGGGCAGAACGACAGCGGCTCGTCCACCCGGCTGGAGGCTGAGATAGATGTGTTGTAGAAAACAGAGTTGTTTGTTGCTGGTCGGGAAGGGTAAATCCGGACGTGTTGGTAAGCCGCCACCTCTCTTGGAGCCGAAAGGCGGATTGCTTAGAATCAAGGTCGCCTTTGGTAAGGCTGCTCCAGCCGGGGAAAGGGTATCCCCGTAGTGAATACCAGCGGCGTTTGGGTCAGATGAGAGGCCGTGGAGCATCAGGTTCATTAAGGCTAGACGATGCGTGTCATGGACATGTTCCAGGCCGTAAAACGTATTTTGGCGATATTTTTGTTGTTGGGCTTTGGTCCAAGTTTCAGGCTTAGTATGTTCCAGCAGGTAACGATTCGCGGCAATGAGAAACCCACCTGTGCCCGCTGCTGGATCTTGGATGATGTCAGCCAAGGTAGGTTTCATCACGGCAACCAGACTATCAATCAAGGGCCGTGGGGTGAAATACTGACCCGCTCCAGCCTTTGTCTCATTGGCATTTTTTTCCAACAAGCCTTCATAGATGTCCCCCAAGCCTTCTTGTTTAGCACTGTACCAGTCGAGTTTATCAATCTCATTGACCAGCGTTGAGAGCGTCGCTGGTTTTTTAATGAAAGAACGCGCCTCAGCAAAAATTTCTTTTACAATGGATGAGCCATGGCCACCTAAATAGGTCAAAAGCTTTTGGTAAAATGCTAATCGGTCAGACTCTGCTTGCGTTTCCAAATCCCCCCAGCGATAGCCCTGCGGTAACCGACTTTCGGTTTCAGTTTCCTGAGCCATTTTGAGAAAAAGCAGATAGGTGAGCTCGGTAACATATTGATGATAAGTAACGCCATCATCTTTGAGTATATTACAAAGATTCCATAGTTTAGCCACGAGGTCATGGCTCACAACTGCAACGGGGTTTGATTTAGACAAGGCTCTCCCCTTTGGCTCAATCAGTGTCGGGTATTAGCGTTTCGTTTTTTATCAAGCGTAAGTGTCACCAACGATTATACTCAGGTTCGATGATAATGAAGAAAAGCCTGGCGACAAAATCGGTCAACCCTCCTCAAGCCCGCACCCGCGTTTTCTGCGGATCATAAAAGGGGAAACGCACAACCTTGGCCTTGAGTCGCTTTTGATGCCCATCTAATTGCCCCACCTCTATTGCTGTCCCCGACTTGCTATAGCGGGTGTTCATCCGACAAAAGGCGATGACCTTACCCAGGATGGGCGAACGCATGGCACTGGTGATCTCACCTACTTGCGCTCGACCCAGATAAACGCCATCGCCCTGTTGCGGCACTAATTCCGCCTCAATTTCCAGGCCCACTAATTTCTTTTGGGGATGGGCTTTGCGTTCTATCAGGGCTTCACGCCCGATAAAATCATCTTTTTTACTTTTTAAGGGCACAGTGAAGCCGATGCCAGCCTCGAAGGGATCCGTCTGGTCGCAGAACTCAGAACCAGCAAATACAAGGCCGGCTTCAATACGCACCATATCCAAAGCCGCTAAACCAAAGGGGGTCAGCCCCTCTGGTTCGCCCGCTTGCCAAACGGTATCGATGAGTTTTTGGGCATCTTTGGGGTGACAAAAAATTTCGAAGCCAAGCTCGCCTGTATACCCCGTCCGCGAAATAACCAAAGGAATCCCTAGAAAATCTAGCAGGCGAGCAATGGTAAAGCGAAACCATTCGAGTTCATCAATGCTTGGTTGGGTAGGGGGGGTCCAGATAACTTTTCTTAGAATATCGCGGCTTTTGGGGCCTTGCACCGCAATATTATGTAAGTGATCGGTAGCAGATTTGACCCAAGCGTTCATATGATGCTTCTGTGCTTGTTCCCGCAACCAGAGGCCAGAGGTTTCACAGCCGCCAATCCAGCGGAAGTTATTGTCGCCCAAGCGGAAAACCGTGCCATCGTCGATCATGCCACCATGTTCATAACATATGGCCGTATAGGACACCTGTCCGGTACTGAGGCGACGCACGTCGCGAGTCAGACAGAGCTGCATCAAGGCTTCTGCATCTGGGCCTAAGACTTCAAATTTACGTAAGGGGGACAAATCCATCAACACTGCTCTCTCACGACAGGCATAATATTCGGCAATGGCCCCATGATTAAGAAAATCGTTGGCCAACCAATATCCGTTGTATTCGGTGAAATTACGGGTATGGGTGGCAAAAAAGGGATGAAAGGCTGTTTCTTTGGTCAATTTCATATCGGCATTTGTGGTCATTCTGAACCCCATTGCTTTTGAAAATAGATGTTTTTGGTCATAGATACGGACTTGTATATCTGTCGGATTCCATCCATTGGCCGAGTCAATGTCACAGGGACACCCGGTAGAGAAGCAGACTAAATCGGTCAGGGCTTTTAAGAGTACATAATCGCCTGGCCGCGACCAGGGATCATCAAAGCCAAGACCGTTTGTTTCATCAGCCATCGTGTTGAAAAAGAAGTTGATCGCCGGCCACCCTTCGCGCTGCGAAATCGGGTAGGGTTGGGCTTCTTTATTCAGGTTATCGGAACAATTAAGATGGCCGGGATAACCCATGTCTTCATAATACCGAGCGGTGCAGGCCAAGCCAAAGGTATCATGGCGACCAACGGTGTCCTGCACAATCTCCACCAAAGGCTGCTGATTGACTGTGTAAAATTTGGAATAAAGCCCTGGACCAGGATAAAGAGAGCCCATCAAAGTGCGGGTGGTCGTCGGGTCAATGTCGTACTCAAGCCCTTGATCGAGGGCGGCCAAATCATAGGCTTGAAAATCAGAACATTCTCGGCCTTGTACATCGACAATTTGGATATATTGGCCCGCTTTGACAAGATAAGCTTTGGCATAGCCTGGTTGGATGTTAAAATCGTCTAGGGGGTCAGCTAATGGGTCTGGTGGTCCGATAAGAGGCTTTTCAGCGATTTTGGCGCGTTTGATATAGAGGACGATCTCTGTTGGCAGATTTTGGGCATGGGCTGATAGACCATTTAGCTTGATCGATCTGGGGTCAATGGCTGCAATGATGAGCTTGGCCACGCTTGAGGCGGTAAAAGTACACCGATCGCCTGCCTTTGATTGCTCAGTGAATATGCGATGCGCTTCAAGCCCCTCAAAATTGATGGCTAATTGATTGATCGCCATCATCAAGGCAGACTGAGCGGATTGTGTTTGTAATATCTGCCGCATCCCTTCTGCCTGACAATTATGACGGACTCCTAAAAGACCAGCATCATAGCCTCCCTGCGGCATAAACACGGCAATTTCACAGGGCTGCAAGCCTTCACGGTCTTCTATCGTAATTTCATCGCCTGCAAACACCTCAACCAATTTAGCATTTCCCCCCTCAATCGGATAACGCTCCAAGCCCGGCGGCATCACCGGGACACCTGGGGTGAGGATATTACCTAGGGCGGGTAGCCCCAACATATCGGGATTTGTTGTCATGAGTTTTATCTCCAAGGGTATAAGGTGACAAAGGCGCAGGATGTTTAGTTTGTTCAAGGGCTTGGGACCAAACAATATCTAACGCTGTCACAGCTTTCATTCAACATTTTCCTTTCACAGGTTTGTACTGGCTACTGATCAAGTAAGACCAGCTATCCTGATTTTACCAAGGGTTAAGGATTTATCAAAGTGGCATGGTTGCCGGGTAGCAAAGTGGCCCTTACGAGGCTAATCCCAATTCTTGCTTGCGTTTAGTTGACCACAGCGTGGTGATATAATCAACCGTCAAGCCAATGAATGCAACATCTAAGCCTAAGACCAAGGCTCGACCAACATCACTAAAAGCCAGGGCTCGCATCATCTCTTGTCCTAAGTCTTGGGTGCCGATAAAGGCGGCAATAATCGCCATGAACAGGGCGAAGACGAGGGCTTGATTGACCCCAATCATGATGTGGGGTAAGGCCAGAGGAATTTTCACTTTCCACAATTTTTGCCAAGTTGTGCAACCGGACATATCACTCGCTTCACTGAGCTGTTCGGGGACAGCCCGTAGACCTTCGAGGGTATAGCGGATGATAGGAACAAAGGTATAACCCAATACAGCGGTTATCGCCGCGACATCATTCACTTGGAAGAGCATGATGACGGGGATTAGATAAATGAACGAGGGAAAGGTTTGTAGGGTATCAACGATAAAGATAAAGACCCGACTGCGCCGTTCGTTGAGCGAGGCCCAGATACCGATTGGAAAGCCAATGGCGAAGCAGACGATTAGGGCAAAGCTGACCATGTAGGCCGTAATCATGGCTCGGTCCCACCAACCAGAGAGGGCGATGAAGCCGACGTAGGTCAAGGGGAGCCAAATGGATCGTAAACCACCGACGAAATAGGCACTGCCGACAGCTAGGAGTAGTACCGCTAGCCAAGGAAGATACAGATAAAAGTCACGTAGGGGGATGAGGACTTGGAGCGATAAAAAAGTCCGAAATATTTGCATGGTATCAAACAAATTCAGGGTGATCCAATCAATGATACGATCCCAGAATGGGGCTGTACTCAAGGTGAGTTCATCAGGCACTTGGTAAGTAAAAGGAATCAGGTTGGCAATGAGGATGGAGAGACCTGTGGCGACGCCGAAGCATAAGGAATATTGATACCGCTTGAACCAAGATAAGGCGTGGGTGCGATAGTCTGGTTGGCGATAGGCCCAGGCCAGGCTGAGTCTATCCAGACAGAGGGCAATTAGGACAATTGACACACCCAATTCAACCGATTTACCCAGTTTTAGCGATTGCAGCAACTGTAACAGTCGATAACCTAAACCTGGTGCGCCGATGAACGAGGCGATCACGACCATGGCCAGCGATTGCATGATCACTTGGTTTACGCCGATCAAAATTTCTTGTCTCGCTGTGGGCAAACGAACCTTGAAAAGAAGCTGGGTTGGCGTACACCCGTTCATCTGCCCCGCTTCAACCACCTCTTGAGGCACTTTTTTCAAGCCCAAGATCGTCAGACGAATCATCGGCGGCGTGGCAAAGATGATGGTCGCAATCGCCCCCGCATGATACCCCACCCCAAAAAATACGACCACGGGAATAAGATACGCAAAATGAGGCATCGATTGCAGGAGATTCAATATTGGCAACAATATCTGCTCCAACCGCTGAAAACGCCAAGCTAGTACACCCCAGAAGAGGCCCAATATAAATGAGATAGAGGTGGCCACCAAGACGAGAGACAAAGTCTCCATAGCCAGCTGCCACTGATCAAAGAGCGCGAAGAAGACGAAACTTAAACCTGTTAGTAAAGCCAAGCGAAGCCCTTGCAGATAATGGCCGAGGATAGAGACGATAACCACGACAGTTAACCAAGGTAGGGCGGGCAAGCCAAATCCTTTGTGGCCCCCTAAAAAGAGATTATTTACCACATCTAATAAAGAGCGTATCCCTTGAGCGACTGTGCGAGTGACGACTACTAAACCTAGATCGTTTTGCAAAAAGTCAAAAAAGGCGTTGAGCCAATCCGCGATTGGCAAGATGAGCCACTGCGGCGGTCTGGAGATGATTGTGTAATCAGGCAGAGGCCGTCCACCAGGGTCGGGCAGACTAGGCACGAGCGGTAATAAGGATTGCAGAATTAATAAGCCTACGATTCCTATCAAGAGCCATATATATTTATATCTGTGCAGAAATTGTTCTAGCACTGATCGTCCTCAAAATAAAATGACAAGATGACAAAGTGATAAATCAAAAAATAAAGGCCTTACAACGCTTTACAGTAAACCAAGCTCTCGCAGTTTATTTTCGGCCTCACGAAGACGGGCTTCAGCAGCATCAGCGCGTTGGTTAGCTTGGGCAGCCCGAAACTCAGCTTCAATACGGGCTGAAGTCTCGATTTGGATTTGCTGTTCTGCTAGCCTTCGTTGTTCATTTAATTCCACAAAACTTAAAAAGGGCTTATCATCCGCATCATATAACCGTAGCTCAGAGCCGCCTAAATCGAAACGAATGTTCAACTGGGGACTGACCCAGCCCTTCATCTGCTCAATTTGCCTGAATCTTGCCCCTCGCCTTTGCCAGCCTTCTAATTTTCCTCTGTCTGGGTCGTACATATAGTATTCCAATACGCCATGTGCTTCATAGAAGATGCGCTTGGTCATCATCTCCGCATTCGTGTTGCTGGGAGAGCGAATTTCAAAAGTCACTTGTGGGGCAATGTTGTTTTCTTGCCATTGTAGATAAGATTTGCGGTCCCCTTTAGGTACGCCAAAGATAACCATCACATCTGGGGCACACTTAATCTGATTATCACCTTTGATAGGATACCAGAACAGATCGCCAACCACCAAAACCAAGGGGTCAGCAGCATATAGACTATCCAAATTGCCTTGAATAGTGGTGATGGCGCGGAATTGTTTGGTATTATCAGCCAGGGGTTGACCATCGCTTTCGGGATAGATGATGTCTTCTTCGATGTCCTCTCTACGGTCTTCTATGAAGTCTGCTGGGAGCGGTGCGCTAGGAAGGACAATACGCTGTGATTTGGTCAGAATTTCCATGCGGTAAATTTCCTTTCGTAGATAGACTATTTCAACGCTCCGTGGGTGGGCTGTGTCGTTCTAGCGGAAAAATAGGTTAAGCTGATTTTACCAAGGGGCCAGAGTTTATCCAAAAGTAGCGTTAAGTTCAGGACTCCACGATGCCACCTCATTCAAGCAAAGTCTGCAAGGCACTTTGGCAATGCAGATAACCGAAGGGTTGACCTGAGTCATCCACCACGGGCAAAGAATCTTTGTTGGCGTTTAAGATGCGTTTAGCCGCACTGGCTAATCGATCCCCTTTACGTAATGGCCTTTCATCGACAGAAAAGGACTCAGGTTGACCTGCTGGTGATAGCGGTTTTGTCAGAGCCTCAACAGTTAAAAATTGTGATTTAGCAATATTGCGGGTGAATTTGGCGATATACTCTGTGGCTGGATGGAGAACAATTTGATCAGGGCTGTCTAATTGTTCGATGCGACCATGATTCATGATAGCGATACGGTCGGCTAAACGCAGGGCCTCGTCAAAATCGTGGGTGATAAACATGATGGTCTTGCCCAAAGTTTCGCGGAGACGGATAAACTCATCTTGCATCTCCGTCCGAATTAAGGGGTCTAAGGCCGAGAAAGGTTCATCTAAGAACCAAATATCAGGCTTGATGGCTAAGGAGCGCGCAATGCCCACTCTTTGCTGTTGCCCCCCCGATAGTTGACGCGGAAAATGGGACTCTCTGCCTTCTAAACCAACCACTTTAAGCAGTTCAAAGGCTAACTCGACCCGTTCAGCCTTGGCCACGCCCTGTACTTCTAAAGGAAACATCACATTGTCTAAAACTGTTTTATGAGGGAGCAGGGCAAAATGTTGAAACACCATCCCCATTTTTTGTCGCCGTAAAGCAATCAATTCCTTATTGCTCATGGCTAATAAGTCACGCCCTTCAATCGTAATATCCCCCGCCGTCGGTTCGACCAAGCGCGATAGGCAACGCAGCAGGGTTGATTTGCCAGACCCCGACAGCCCCATAACCACTAAGGTTTCACCCTGATAAACATCTAAATTGGCCTCATTCACAGCTGCCAAATGACCAGTTGTCGCCAACTGGTCATCTGAGGGTGCGTAGTTATGACTTTCAAGAAATGATTTAGGCTGACTGCCATAAATCTTCCAGAGTTTACGACAAGATAAAAATACTTGCTTTTGCTTCATGGATACTCCAAACAACGTAACGATAGATATTCAGATAAACATTTTGGATCTGAAACCTGTCAGGTTTTCGTCCAACCCAAGAGGTTGGCAACCTGACAGGTTTGATCTCGCAGATTCCAAATCTTTTCTTTAAAACTATAGGTTGCAACATAGCAAAGTTGCAGCATTGGATGTTGTTCATTAGAATCGACGACTGGCCTATCTCAAATTATAGGCCATCCTCAGTCTCTGTCCACTTATGGTCACGCATCCAAGTGAGGTAGCCCAAAATGTCATTAATCTGTTCATCCGTCAGCTTTTCTTCAAAAGGCGGCATGAGGCTGTTGGCCCTATAGCGGGTGGCATCTTTAATGAAATCGATCAAAATGTCTTCCGTTCGATACTCCGTGATATTCATGGGAATATTCAATTCTGGGCCGAGATTACCGCCTTGCAGATTGATCGAATGACAATGCAAACACTGGGCTTCAAAAAGCAGGAAGCCACGATAGACCAAGCTGGTTTCTTCGACCTGACTGGGGAAAATACGATCGTAAGTTTCGGCAAAGTTGATCACTTCCATCTGCACCAGTTGATAGGGCCAAAATTGGCTTGGCACGACTTCCTCTGCCCCCGTCTCGGATGGGGTTTGCCAGACGAGATAGAAAGGGGCGGGCGAAATCATGTCTTTTCCTCTGGGAAATTCTATCCAATCCTCCCTCTCGGCGGCTATATCACGAAAAGCAACCAAGCCACGTTGTCGGACTTGACGAAACTGATCATAAGGCATGATGATTTCATAGCCATCGGCGGCCTGAAAACGAACCGTATCGCCTTCTATCTCCTCACTCAGGCCAGCATAGGCGAGGAGGTCGTGCAGCCAAAATCCTTCATACATCTTCGTTTCTTGATAAACAGGGTCATCAACGCTCAGGGAAGTGATTTCCAAATTTTCCTTGAGATCGCTCAGTCTAAATTCTTGCTGATCATTCGGCGTGACCACCCGAAATGATATCTCTGCGAGAGGGTCTA
Organism: Anaerolineae bacterium; assembly: GCA_965199695.1. Taxonomy (GTDB): domain Bacteria; phylum Chloroflexota; class Anaerolineae; order 4572-78; family 4572-78; genus CBDAUV01. The sequence continues at coordinate 93,192 of OZ241372.1, forward strand.
GCTGTGATGGTATGGATGTACAAGAACCCAACAAGATCGTGGCATAAGCAAGAATGATCATAGCCATCTGAAAGATTAGGGGGGCAGTTTTCTTTGGGTAGATGCTGGTTTGGTTGGATTGTTTTTGGACCTTCATATATAGCACTCCTTGTGTGATGATTAAATTGATAGTTGACCGATGACTAGCCATCGGCCCACTGCTTAAGCGACTCATAGTTTATCCTTGAAGCCTTTTAGGATTTTAGCAGCTAAAAAAAGGTCGCCCCCAACCCCTAGAACAAGGCCGAAAAGACTGCTCAAAATTATTGGTCTTTTGAAGACCAAGACCCCTGGGGTTTTTGAAGCCCCAGGGGTCTGAGGTATTCGATTCCAAATTTTTTCTTTAAACTTATAGCTAAATGGCTGTGGCTTGGCCGGGATAGTGGGTCAAGAGGGCTTCTTTATTAACGCCATTGATGACCTTGCCACGCTCCGCTAGATCTAGCGGCACTTACTTCGTCCAAGTTTCCCAAACATCTCGGTTCTCTTCAAACCATTTAGCCGCGGCTTCTTCTGGCTCTAGTTCATCAATATCAACCATCGCAGCTATTTGAGCGATTTGAGCGTTGGTGAAGTTGATCTTCTGGAGGGTCTTAAAAGCACCGGGCCACTCGGCTTCCATGCCTTCCCAAGCTGCCTTTTTCAAGTAGCCATCGGCTGGATTGCCGCAGTCGTGGGTTAATTCTGCGTTGAGGCCCCAAGCAGGGTCTGTTCGACATTCATCCTCAAATTCGGGAAACTCAATAAATTCGCCCTCGTAAACGGCTTCGATAAAATTGGGAGTCCAGTTAAACAAGACAATCGGAGCCCCACGTTCGGAAGCTGAGGCCAATTCGGCCCACAAGGCGGCGGCAGAACCAGCATTAACCACTTCAAAATTCATGCCTAAGCCCTCCACCCGTTCTTGGTCTTGCTTCAGCCAATCCGCTGGCCCGGCCAGGAAACGGCCTTTGGGAGCTGTTTCTGGGGTGGCAAACATTTCGGCACAAGCATTGAGAGCCTGCCAATCGGGTAAGCCAGGGCACAGGTCTTCCACATACTTCGGATACCACCACTCTTCTCGAGTGATCGCATCGTGGTCGCCCACATCAATCAGGCCACCTTTTTCCAAGGCTTCATTAAATGCGACCCCGAAAGCACCTTCCCATACTTCAAGTTCCAGAGCCACATCGCCTAAGCGCACAGCTTCATAAACGGCCTGAGAATCAGTGGGCGTGAATTCAACGTTGTAGCCCATTTCTTGATAAATCATCCCCACGATGTAGGACATCACAATTTGGCTAGACCAGTTGTGTGTAGCAATGACAATCGGTTTTTCACTTAAAGCATCTTCCGCAGCATCCGCCGCCATGTCGCCTGAGTCGTCGGTCACTTCGTCTGTTGAGGCGGCTTGGGGTGCTACGGGGGTGCAAGCTGTCCCTAATAAGACAGCGATGACGAATAGACTGAGGATAACATACTTTTTCATAATTTTTCTCCTGATATTAATTAAATCGTAAAAGTTGATAGCTTACAAATTTGATCTATCTCAATAAGCAGACCTCCTTATCACCACCCCAATCTGGTTCCCAAACTCAGTGCCGCTAGATCTAAAGGCACCTCCCCGACCCCCCACGGGGAGTGGGACGTAGAAACCAGAGTGGAGCAGTTAATTAATTTCCCATTCCTTAGCCGAGAGTGCATTCACAGCATCTCGTCCAATGGGTTGTATCTTTAAATCACGACCAGCTTGTAAAAGCGTTTCCCACAGATATAGAGCGTAAGAACGTCCCCCGCTCAAGATATAGGCGGGTAGACTGCCGAAATCATGGCGGATGATTAACTGGCCGATTTTAGCGACACTGGTTTGTTTAGCCGTGTGATTGGGAAATTCGTCTGGATGAAGGTCTAGCCCACACACGCGGCTTAGACAAGTCACCGCCGCCGGACCTAAGATCAACAATTCACCCCGGGCATCCGTTTCATCTGTCACGGTGACCAAATCATCCTTCTGCGCGATGGCTGAATTTAGTTGCTCAATCAGGCGACTTTCTCGGCCAGTCGTTGCCCGAATGTAGAATTGATCTTGGCGTAGACGATAGACAGATAGATTAGCCTCTGATAGAAATAGGCCCTGATTAATGGCCAAGGTAGGCCCGCTAAAAACCGATTGCACGACTGATTCTGCTTTCTTTCCTTCGACAATCACTTTAGCCCAATCAGCTAGGTCGGCTAAGACAAGACTGGCTTGGGCAGCAGCAATTTCATCATCTTTTGTTTGAAACGCAATCGCCACTTGCCAATTATCTTGTATGGCTATGGTAGCGGCAGCCCCTTGATGGAATGAATGGAGCGGACTAAGACGGACCGCTTGTGTGTTGGTCCAATTGCTAGATTGTTGTTCTAATACCATATTTATTGCCTCAAACGCCTACCATCTGGGTCTACAAAGGCTCCATGATGGACTTGAGCTTGGATGAGCTGGTCATTGCGCCGAATAGTAAAACGAGTGCCAGCCTGGTCGGCCATCTCGGCGGGTAGCCAACAGAGGCCAATAGATTCCTGTAAAGTCGGGCTATAGCGGCTTGAGGTGACCCAGCCGATAATTTTTAAGCCCAAGGGATGAGCCTCACTAAGGGGGACTTTGGTCACGATTTGTAAGCCTTCTTCAGGGGTGACATCCTGAGATAATATATCCCCGTTCACCATCTTAAAGCCAACGAGTTTCTGGATAGGGCCATCCTCTGAGATGCGAGTCAAAAGACGCTGTCCCAGAAAATCGGGCTTATCGAGCTTGACGGCCCAATTTTGGCCGGCTGAAATGGGGTCACTGGTGGCATCGGTATCTTGACCGACGATGATGTGGGCTTTTTCTAAGCGCAAAATACGCTGGGCTTCCATACCGAAGGGAGCGATGCCAAAAGGCTGACCGACTGCCATCAGGGCCTCCCAAACATGGCGACCCATACTTGATGGACAATGGATTTCGTAAGACAGTTCGCCCGTAAACCCAATCCGCATCACACGGCAAGGTGCGCCAGCGACGTTCAACGCACACACCCCCATATAAGGAAATGCCTTGTTCGATACATCACTCTCAGTCAATGAGGCTAAAATTTCTCGGGAGCGTGGCCCAGCTAGATTAAAGGCCGCATAGCTTTCGGAGAGGCTCGTCGCTTGAACGCCTTCCCCCCAACCCGATTGCAGCCACCATTGAATCCATTCATAAATATTATCTGCCCCGGACGAGGTGGTACTCATATACCATTCTTGCTCACCCACCCGCGCTGTGACCCCATCATCCAGCACGACCCCTTCTGTATTACACATGATGCCGTATCGCACCCGACCGACATTTAATTTGAGCCATTTGTTGATATAAAACTTATTCAGTACTTGGGGGACATTAGGGCCAGTCAACTTAATCTTGCCCAAGGTGCTGACATCAATCACCCCAGCCCCTTCACGGACGGCCCGCACTTCGGCTTGAGGATCCCCATAATGCTCGGGGCGCATCCATAAGCCGGAGACCATCATGGTGCCCTTATGAGCTAGATGCCATTCGTGGGGAGGGGTATAACGGACAGGTTCCATCATCTGACCAGCCAAGACACCCAAGGTGACAGGCTCCACAGGCGGGCGAGAGGTGGTTTTCCCGGTTTCGGCCACACTTTGTTGGTTGAGTTTGGCGGTCAGATGAATGGTATTGGTCGATGACCATCGCCCCTGCGATGGCCCCATCGAGATGGTGCTATAGCGTTTGAGGAGTTCAATACTGCTGTATCCTTCCGCAATGGCATCAGCCACATCTTTATCGGTCACATCTTCATCCAAGTCGATAAAGCGTTTACCCGATTTTTCGCCAACCATAGCATAACAAGCAGAGGTGCGGACTGGTTCGGCAGACTTGCGGGCGACAAGTTCAGCGTATTCATCGTTCGAAGGCAGAGGGCTATTTTGTAGATAAGCCGCAGCTGCTCGGCCAACCCAGTCTGCTTCTGCGATCTGGTTATCTATCTGATGCGTACCTGCGACTCGTCCAGCGGCGAAGATGCCATCGGGCAAGGTCGTTTGGGGCAGAAATTCATGGCGTGTCTCATCATAAACAATATCGGCCCCCGCTTGATAAAGTAGACCATTCGTCGGGGCCCAGGCCGTGGAGAGGAGGATTGAATCACAAACGATATAATCACGTTTATCCGCTTTCGCATTTGAGGCAGCCTCAACAGGCACGAGTAGGGCATTTTTCACTTGCTTACCGCCATCTGCTCTAGCAATGGTATGGCCTAAATAGGTGGGTATATTTTTGCAAGCCTCTGGAATATTGATCTCATGCTGGCGATGGTCTGCCACGGCAATAACCTTAACGCCCGCTGCTTGCAGGTCGGCGGCCAAATGCCAGCCATCATCGTTGGCAGTCACAATCAGTATCTGCCGACCGAGGGTGACACCATATAGATGAAGCAAACGCTTGGCTGTCTCACCGAGCATAATCCCAGGCAAATCATTATTGTCAAAGAGCGGCGGTTGCTCCGTGGCCCCTGTGGCAAAGATTGTGGCCTTGACCCGAATTTTGTAGAGGCGTTGTCCGTTTGTAGCATAGAGCCAATTTTCCTCGAACCAACCTAGGACACTCGTATTGGTATAAACGACCAGATTGTCAGCTTGTTGCTCAAGGGCTGAGGTCAACGTGGCTAAATACGCTTGATTGTCATGGCTGTATTGCAAATGACCCCCTAAGGCAGGGTTTTCATCAAAGAGCAAGACTCGCGCTCCTGATTGAGACGCGGTTAGCGCAGCTTGGAGGCCAGCGGGCCCGCCGCCAATGACGGCGATATCTCCATGCAGATACTGTTTGTCAAACCCATCAACGAGGGGGGCCTTGATGTCAATTCGCCCTAGACCCGCCGCCTGTCGCAACACCTGTTCATAATGCGGCCAGAGTTGAGGGGGATGAATGAAGGTTTTGTAATAAAACCCCACGGGCAAAAAACGGGAGCCAAGTTGGGAGAGGCTCATGAGATCAAAGTCTAAAGACGGCCAGACATTGATTGGCTCAACCACCAGCCCAGGTTCGACCAAACGAGTCCAAGCGTTAACACTTGGCTCATTGCCGATTTGGACCATTGAAGCAGGTGAGTGGCCGAAGCCCATTAAACCACGAGGACGATGATATTTGAAGGAGCGCGAAAGAATTTTGACCCCATGCGCTGTGAGCGCGGAGGCAATGGTGTCCCCTGGATGGGCTGTGTATGACTTGCCCGCAAAAGTGAGGGTGATGATGCGCGAACGATCAATTACTTCCTGCGGATGCTGGCTTAGGCGATGTCCAGCTAGACGCGCTGCGCCTTGATAGGGTGTACTGTGTCGTATTTCAAGGGGCGTGTTCACAATGATTACCCTTCCCCAGATGTCTGATTGATACGCCGGTTGACATCTTTGTCCCACATAAAAGTTTGCAAGACTTCATTTGATTTGGTATGTCGCTCGGCCAAAAACCACAAGCCACAGCCAGAAGCGTGATACCACCATTCCACTTGAACGCCTAGTTTATTGTGCTGCATGAAAACATAATCGGCCCAGGCAGCATCATCTGTTTCCAAAGGTTTGGCTGGTCGCGGATTATATTCGCCGCCGTAGCGATATTCTTGGACATTACGTAACCCACAGTTGGGGCAAGAAAGACGGATCATGGTTAAGTCCTCAAGGTTTGCAAGGTTGCAGGGTGATAGCTTTGATACTTTGCCACTCTGCCACCTTGCCACTTTGCGCCTTTCGCCAGCGAAAGGCACTTTGTTTAGTGTCCCACCGACGCTGCGCCCTTTTCGCCGACCAGATCAAACTCTTCAAAACGAGAGAGGCGAAAAGGCTTGAGTAGGTCTGGGGTTTTATTTGTCGCAATGAGTTCGGCCATGCGTTTGCCGGAGACAGGAGTGGCTTTGAAGCCATAAGTCCCCCAACCCACATCGACCACAAAACCCTCAACCGGGGTGAAGCCCATCACGGGGCTGTAGTCGGGAGTCATATCACATAAACCAGCCCATTGGCGCAAGATACGGACATGGCTCAGGCTGGGGAAGAGTTCAAGCATGTGGCCGGCGATACCTTCGACAAAGGCCAGCGACCCCCGCATAGAATAAGAAGCAAAGGGGTCTACAGCAGCCCCCATGACCAATTCGCCCCGGTCTGACTGACTAACATAGACATGCAGACTACCAGAGACGATGATCACATCTAGGAAGGGTTTGAGTGGCTCCGTGACGCAGGCTTGCAGGGGAAAGGTTGTAATCGGTAATTTAAGATCGACCATGTCGGCGATGGTACCGCACCATCCAGCCGTGGCATTAAGCACCAGGCCCGTGTTGATGCGTCCTTTATCGGTCTGCACCGCGATGACCTTATTATTTTCGACCTCAATATCTGTCACCGTGGTCAGTTGATGGATGTGAACGCCCATCCGGTCCGCATGATGTGCATATCCCCAGACCACTGCATCGTGACGAATAATGCCACCGGGGGGATGGTAGAGGGCCCCCTGAATGGGATAGCGCGGATGCTCACTGACATCCAGCGGTGGACATAGCTTTTTGATCTCGTCAGGCATGAGGACGCAAGAGGCAACGCCCTGAATCTGATTGACTTCAGCGCGCCGACGCATCGTGCGGACGGCAGCATCCGTATGAGCTAGGGTGAAGTGGCCGCGCTGGCTAAACATGACGTTGAAGTCGAACTCTGCCGACATCTCTTCATATAACTTGACACTCTCATTATAGAAATTCACCCCTTCTGGGGTCAAATAATTGCTGCGAATAATGGTCGTGTTCCGCCCGCTACCCCCAGAACCAATGTAGCGTTTTTCCAGCACGGCCACATCTGTGATGCCATGACTTTTTGCCAAATAGTAAGCACAAGCCAAGCCGTGCGCCCCTCCGCCGATGATGACGACATCATAGCTGTCTTTCATTGGCTCAGGGGTCCAAAAAGGATAAGGTGGTTTGCCGTTGAGGCCCTGTAAGAAAAGTTTCCAGGACAAGATGAGTTCCTTGCGCTATTCAGTAAAATATGGATGTGGCGGAACTTGATATTCGTCTAAAGCTTCTTCCAACTTCTTACCTTTTTTCAAGGCTGCGACTTCTTCCTGATAGGCTGCCTTTTCATGCTGAAGCTGCCAGACAGTCCAAGCCAACCAAACAACAACTCCGAGGATTACCCAGAATACCTCAGAACCAACAAAGGGGTAAAGTGCGCCCATCGAGGTAGGATCATCTGCCCAGCTTTCAATCAATCCTGTTTGCATGTTTCGATCCTCTATAAATCAATTAACAATTAGCAATTAACAAAAATACATATCACGAATTTTACGAATAAACGAATGACACAAATTTTAAAAATTCGTGAAATTCGTCCATTCGTGACCCTTTTTTAATCTACCTGCGTTACCAATTAGCGTACAACTATAACTTCTTCGCTGCGGCGAGTTCGGCTTTCTGTAATTCTCTAGCGTTTTCATCGGCGGCGGCGACATCGAAGTAGTCAAGGCCCACCAGTTCGACTTCTTCGGGAATACGGAGCATGTTCGCTTTCTTCAAAATATAACCCAGAATATAACAAGGAATGAAGCCTAGGATGACAAACATGATGACCGCCCCGACGATTTGACCGAGGGGATTAATGCTTGATTCATAGAATGGCGAAGCGGGATAACCCCAGAGGACAAAGCCAGCAATAATCACCCCTAGCGTCCCAGCATAGCCATGCACGGCCACGGCTCCAACAGCATCATCGATTTGGAATTTCCTTTCGACCCAATTATGCAGCCAATAGATTACTACAACACCAATGACCCCGATGATGAAGGCTTGCAAGGGATGGTAGAGGTCGTTGCCAGATGAAGCGGTGATGATCCCAGCCAGACCACCAGAAAAGGTCCAATAAGCATCTCCTTTGGACATGAAATAACCAGCTAATAAACCACCAGATAAAGAGAGCAGGAAGTTAAAGGTAATCCCGCTTAAAGTGGTTGGGGTAATATAAATGGTTGTGGCTGAGAAAAATGTGCCAGCATCGGAGACATCAATATCCCACATGGGAACGTTACAGGCGGCATAAAAGCCCCAAAAGCCTGTGTAAATCAAGAAGAGACCGATGACCACCAGCCAAGGATTATGCACAGGGAAGGTGCGAGGGGTGCCATCTGGCCGAAATCGACCAATTCTGGGGCCAAGATGGATAAGAATGGCTAAGGCTGCTCCGCCAGCCAAGCCGTGTATGACTCCTGAGGCATAGGCATCATGATAGCCCAATAACTGCACCATCCAGCCATCCGCACTCCAGCCCCAAGCAGCATCGATGACCCAGATGATTGAGCCAACGAAAACCGCAAACATCCAAAACGCACTGGATCGAATCCGCTCAATGACAGCCCCCGATAAGATTGAGGCGATGGTCCAAGAGAAGAGTAGAAAAGCAGCCCAAAACACGCCGTTAATTCTAGCCCAGCCAAGCGTGTCATCCGCTGTTAGGCTTGAACTAGCGGGCTGACCGCCATTATGCGGCCCCATTAGCTCACCCCAAGGCAGGGCCCAAGCTGCTTCCTTGATACCCCCTGTAAAACCAGGCCCATTTTGCATGCCGAAATAAATCCACCAGCCAAAAAAGAAAAAAGTGATCGTGACCAGCGGAAGCAACATCGCATTTTTCAAGAGGGTGTGCATGTGGTTTTTCTTTCTCGACACCCCCACTTCATATAAAGTAAAGCCAACATGGATGAGAAACATCAAAACGACTGTGACCCAATAATAAAATTCGGTAAATATGATCCCTAAAGAGGTTAGTTCATTGTCCATAGTTTTTTCCTTTGAAAACAGTCGTTAGTCGTTGGTGGTTAGTTCTGAAAATAGATGATGTAGTGCCAATGACACGCTTTGATCGCTTTGAAACTAACAACTAATCACTAACATCAATAAACACCTAAATAACTATCAACTTCCCACGAGCTAACAACACGATGATATTGCTGCCATTCTTCGCGCTTGACCGCGATATAATAATTAGCGTACTCGATTCCAAGCGCGTTTTTGATGACTTCGTCCCCGGCCAAATAATCTACAGCTTCTTTCAAGGTGCCAGGCAGTTGCTCTATGCCGCGCTGTTGTAACTCAAGCAAAGAGACAGTATATAGATTGTCATCATTTCGACTGCCAGGGTCTATCTGATTTTCAATCCCGTCCAGACCAGCCGCTAACATGGCGGTCATGGCTAGATAGGGGTTTGCCGCCCCGTCGAGGGAGCGATTTTCAACCCGCCCTGGCCCTGGGATACGGATCATCTGCGTTCGATTACTGCCGCCATAAGTGATATAAACTGGAGCCCAAGTTGCTCCCGAATTGGGCGCACCCGCCGCGAGTCGTTTATAGCTATTGACTAGAGGATTAGCGACAGCGGCGAGGGCTGTGGCATGTTTCAGGATGCCACCCATAAACCAATAGGCCAGTTGAGACTGTCCGTTTTCGTCTGCTTCGTCCAAGAATAAGTTGGTCTTATTCTCGCTATCCCAAAGACTCAGATGATAATGTGCGCCATTGCCCGTCAGGTTAGACAGCGGCTTGGGCATAAAGGTAGCCGTCAAGCCATGCGCTTCCGCCACAGTCTTCACCATCCACTTATAAAAGGTATGACGGTCCGCGGTGGTTAAAGCATCTGCATAATCCCAATTCAACTCGAACTGGCAGGTGGCATCTTCATGGTCGACCGCATAGGGATTCCAGCCCAAGCTTTGCACATATTTCACCAAAGTCGTCATCACATCCAAATTGCGATGGAGGGCACGTAGGTCATAACAGGGTTTGGGCAAGGTATCTAGGTCGTCCCAGGGGGCATAGCCGCCCTGTTCGGTTCTCTTCAACAGCATAAATTCTGCCTCTACCCCGACGTTGAAGGTATATCCTTTCTCTTGGGCACGGGCCAATTGTCGCTGTAGAATAGTTCGTGGGCAATAGGGCCAGGGTTGACCTTCCACATGAATATTACCCGGCACCCAGGCCAAATTGTTGTGCCAAGGCACAGGGGTCAATGAATTGAAGTCGGGAATATTAGCCATGTCTGGGTCGTGGGGTAGCTGTCCTATCTCGCCCGCAGCAAAGCCGGCAAAACCCGCCCCTTCTTTCGCCATTTCTTCCAGATTGGTCACTGGCACCAGTTTGGCCTTTGGTGCGCCAGCCATTTCGACAAATGAACACAGGAAAAATTCAATCCTGTTTTCAGCAATGAATTGTTTAACTTGATCTAAAGTCATCGTTCAATTCCTTGTAGCAAGGTGGCAAGGTTAAAAAGTAGCAGCGTTGTTTTTACCTTGCTACCCTGCTACTCTGCCCCCCTGAAACCTTGCTAGAATAGACCAACCACCCGCCCTGTTTCAAAATCAATATCGACATTTTCCGCGGCTGGCCGTTTAGATAAACCAGGCATGGTACGCATGGCACCAGCTAAGGGGTAGATGAACCCAGCCCCAACACTGGCCCGAACTTCTCGAATGGGGAAGGTGAAGCCAGTCGGGGCTCCTTTCAGATTTGGATCGTGAGAGAGACTCAGGTGCGTTTTAGCCATACAGATCGGCAGATTGCCAAATCCATTTTTCTCGTAACTTCTGATCTGCTTATTAGCCTGATCTTCGTAAACCACGTCGGCTGCGCCATAAATCTCTTTGGCCAAGGTCTCGATTTTTGTTTTAATCGGCTGCGCCAAATCATAGAGGAATTGAAATTCAGTGGATTCCTCGGCTGCTTCAGCCACAGCGGTGGCTAAGTCGGCTGCCCCTGCCCCGCCTCTCGCCCAATGTTGAGCCAGGGCACAGCGAACCCCCATCTCTTTGGCCACCTCGAAGATGGCTTCGACTTCGCTATCGTGGTCGGTGTAGAAATGGTTGATGCAGATGACGGGACTGACCCCATGTCGCTTCATATTTTCAGCCTGTTTTCGTAGGTTGGCTGCCCCCAGATGAACGTCATCTGGATTTTCTGTAAGCATATCTTTGGGCAAGGGACGACCGGGGACAACTTTATATTTCCCTGTGTGCAGCTTCAAGGCCCGCACCGTGGTGACGACGACGGCTGCGTCTGGTCGTAGGCCGCTATAGCGACACTTGATGTTGAAGAATTTTTCTGCGCCAATATCGGCCCCAAACCCAGCTTCCGTAATCAGGAAATCGCCACACTTAATGCCAATCTGATCAGCTAAAATGGAACTATTGCCATGCGCGATATTGGCGAAAGGACCGGCATGGACGAGGGCAGGTGTGTTTTCCAAGGTTTGGAAAAGATTAGGTTTGATGGCCTCTTTCATGAGAACCGTCATGGCCCCCGCACCCTTTAAATCTTCTGCCGTAATGGGTTGTCGTTTCGTATTCTGGCCGATGACAATGCGCCCAAAGCGTTCTCGCATGTCGCGTAAATCCGTGGTCAAAGCCAGAATAGCCATGACCTCACTGGCTACGGTAATGTCAAAGCCACTCTGTCGAGCGCGTCCATCACCCTTCTCGCCCAAGCCAGAGATGATGTTCCGCAATTCTCGATCATTGACATCGACCACCCGCCGCCAGGTGATTGAATAAGGGTCAATCTTCAGTTCATTGCCCTGATAGATGTGATTATCTATCATCGCCGCTAACAAATTGTTGGCCGCTGTGACCGCATGCAAATCGCCCGTCATATGCAAGTTGAACTGTTCCATCGGCACAACCTGACTATATCCCCCGCCGGCTGCGCCTCCTTTGATGCCAAAGGTCGGCCCTTGCGAAGGTTGACGGATTGCAATCGAGGCAGTTTTGCCGATACGGTGCATCCCTTGGCCTAAGCCCACTGTCGTGGTGGACTTCCCTTCTCCTAAGGGTGTTGGCGTGACCGCCGTCACGACAATGTACTTAGCATTGGGCCGCTCTTCTAGCTTTTCCAGGGCCTCTAATTTAATTTTGGCTATACTATCGCCATAAAATTCGATGTCAGCGCGGGTGAGACCCATCTTTTCAGCGATAGCCTCAATGGGTTCCAGTTTAGCCGCCTGAGCAATTTCGATATCGCTGGGCACGTTTGTCTTTGCCATATATTTCTCCTAATCCTTAGAACTTCTTGTATGCAGTTTTGAGATCAACCAAAGGATGACGGGGTGACATTTGAAATTTAATTAAAAGTTCACGAGCTAACATATCACGATCTTGTTGATTGTCTGGGATTTCCATATCCTCTGGTAAGCGTAACCAACCGTTGATGTTGCGGTCAAAGACGGCTGGTTGCTCTTCTTCATAACCTAAATGGACATCCTCTAACCAGTTCAAATCCTGCCAGCCCATGATTTCCATATATTTTTTTAAGAAAGGGGTCAAACGAGAATAATCTGGCAATAAATTGACATCATAACGATAGCCAACATGTTGGCCAGTTTCTTCTTTTTGTATATCAGGTGTTTCGCTCATAATCACGCCTCAAGGGTGTTAGCTCCAAGGAAAGGGGCTATTTGATGTCGGATGAAGATCACCTTCTGCGTAACGGGCGAAGCGAAAGGGATAGAGAACTGAACTATCCTCGCCCATCAGGGTGCGGGCGACCTCTTTGCCTACGCCGATCATCTTGAAGCCATGATTGCTGTCGGCGATGACGTAGACATTGGGTAACATGTAATCAAAAACGGGAAAACTATCGACGGTAAAGGCTCCAATGCCGCCGCTGGGTACATTTTTATAGTGTCGATGAACCCCTTCAAAACGTTCTAAGCAATGGGCTAAACCACTGGTCCAATAGTCGATAAAGTTTTCATCGACCACGTAATAAGGACTCTCAATCCCATAAGGGTCTACTTGAGCCTCATGGCCCATATTATCTGGCACGGCTCCCCCTTGGACACCGTGTTTATCCTGTTTGAAATAGATGCCCCACTGCTCATCGGTGATGACTTTGCCCGAAGAATCAGAAAGCAGCGGTTCACCTGAATCGACATGCACCACGGCTGGGGTCTTCCCATCTGCGGTGACAAACATTTTGGGATCAACATCTATCTCACCCTCTTGGAGTCGCCAATATGTCCACATCGCCAAATCTTGATGCACCTGACCAGCGCTGTCCTGCACATCAATTTTGTCCGGTAGCCCAAGCATACGCCATAAGCTTTTAATCCACGGCCCAACGGCGACCACAATTTGGTCCGTCTCGATGGTTCCTTGCCTAGTTTCTATGGTTGTTACATGCCCGTTCGACTGTGTAAAACCAGTGACCTCAATGCCAGAAAAAATGCGAACTCCTTCAACTTCAGCTTTGCGGGCGATACCATGCATCGCGTCTTTGTTGAAAGCAAAGCCGCCTTGATGTTCATGGATAACAGCACTCAGACCCTGCGCTTTCCAATCAGGGAAGATAGACTTCATATATCGCTTGACGGCTATCTCGCCTCGGATTAAGGAGGATCTATAACCACTGTTGCGTTGGCGTTCATACATGGCTTCAACATCCCCGACTTGCACATCGGCCACAACCCCTAGATAGCCGACACCCTGATAAGCAAAGGCTTCCGGATCAGATTCCCAGACCTCAAGGCTGACGCGCATGATCTCGCCCATGGCCGGTTGATAATAGAAATTTCGCACCACCCCGCAAGCGATGCCACTCGCGCCAGCAGCAATACCCGTTTTATCGATGATGATGATATCTTCGCCGCTGCCCTTGCCCCGCGCTTTAAGTTCTTTAGCCAAGTGCCAGGCTGTACTCAGCCCATGTACCCCAGCCCCAACAATAACATAAGGTGATTTTTTTGGTAGATCCATAATTCGCTCGGTTCACCCCCACGCCTGTGGGGAATATTTTTAGCTGAGAACTGCTTACTATTCTCAGCACAAATTCACTAACAACTAATTTAGTATCGCCTCATCTCCGGCTGTCCAACCGTATATTGTGTTCCAGCCAGAGGAACCATAGCCATGGCCGAAGCTTCGGCAGTCAAGGCGGCTAGGTCTTCCGGCTCTAAGGAATGGACATTGGTCTTACCGCAAGCTCGGGCAAATAGTTGACATTCAACAGCAAGGGTGTGCAGGAAGTTATACACCCGGATAGCTGCTTCATCAGGGTCGAGGCGTTTGCGTAGCTCGGGGTCTTGCGTGGCGACACCGACGGGGCATAGACCAGTGTGGCAATGATAACAGTATCCAGCCGGCACACCGACGGTTCCTTCAAAATCAGCTTCAGGAATATCTTTATTACAATTGAGGGCGACCAAGGCCGCTGTCCCAATGGCGACTGCGTCAGCACCTAAAGCGAGAGCCTTCGCCACATCAGCTCCGTTGCGGATACCGCCTGCATAAACCAAGGTAATATTGCCTGTCTGACCGACATCATCAAGAGCCTTGCGTGCTTGGCGTATCGCGGCGATGCCTGGGACACCCGTCTCTTCGGTGGCTAAGTGAGGCCCTGCACCGGTAGAGCCTTCCATGCCGTCAATATAAATGCTATCTGGCCCCGTCTTGGCTGCCATGCGAACATCATCATAAACGCGAGCAGCACCTAGCTTGAGCTGAATCGGAATTTCCCCATCGGTGGCATCCCGTATTTCATTAATTTTGAGGGCCAAATCATCAGGGCCAAGCCAATCTGGGTGACGGGCAGGAGAACGCTGATCAATCCCCGCCGGGAGAGAGCGCATTTCAGCCACTTGATCGGTTACCTTTTGGCCCATTAAGTGCCCCCCCAAACCAACTTTACAGCCTTGGCCGATGAAAAATTCAACCGCATCCGCTAACTGAAGATGATGGGGGTTGAATCCATAACGTGATTGAATGAGTTGATAGAACCATTTATCTGAATAACGTCGCTCATCAGGCAGCATGCCGCCCTCACCAGAGCAGGTGGCTGTGCCAGCCATCGTCGCCCCGCGAGCCAATGACACTTTAGCTTCATAAGAGAGAGAGCCAAAGCTCATACCCGTAATATAAATCGGAATATCCAGCTCTAAGGGACGCTTGGCGTTTGGCCCTAGAATGGTTTTGGTTTCACATTTTTCACGATAGCCTTCGATGACAAACCGAGTCAGGGTGCCAGGGAGAAAGGTCAGATCGTCAAAGGTGGGAATCTTTTTGAAGATTGCCATGCCGCGCATACGGTAGCGGCCTAGTTCTGCTTTTAGATGAATATCGTCAACGACTTCAGGGGTAAAGGTGATATTCTGTCCTAAGACCTCTTTATTTCGACCATTGTTATACATCCTAATATTTCCTCCTAGAGAACAATTTTTTTCTCAGTTGGCTCAAGATTATCGTAATTCCAGAGCATCTTCCCGGCCACGACTTTTTGCATATTTTCCACGCCCTTGGGGGCTTCGAGATCATACCTGGCCAGCTTACGCTTAAGCCAGGCCATATCGGCCTCTGTTAGTTCGCCAAAGACGGCATCAACTCCCAAAGATTGGATAGTTCCGCCAACATAAATCGTGCCATCATACATGGAATCTCCTAAATTCTCATCAGCATCCCCTAGGATGATCATCCGTCCCCGCTGCATCATGAAGCCCGATAAATATCCGGTTCGGCCACCAACAATAATTGTGCCGCCTTTCATCGAAATGCCTGTTCGCCCCCCGACGCTGCCTTTGCAAACCAAATCACCGCCCCGTAAGCCAGCCCCAAAACTCGACCCAGCGTTTTTGTCGATAACCACGGTGCCAGCCATCATGTTTTCACCACACCCCCAGCCGACCCGTCCCGTAATATGAACATTAGGCCCATCTATCAGGCCCAGGCCATAATAGCCCAAGCTACCTTCAATGGTCAACTTTAAGCGATTCAGGATGCCCACAGCTATTGAATGTTTGGCTCCTGGGTTTTTGATGATGATATGTCCATAGCCTTCTTTCATTAATTCCCTGATTCTATGGTTAACCTCTGAGTGCCTCAGGTTTTCTACATCAAGTTCAGCTTGTCGAGCAAAGTCAACGTCATAAGCGTCAGGATAAAGAAAGTGGTCTTCTTCATCGGCTGAATAGACGTTTTGATGGTCGCGTCCGGTTAAGATCTCCGTGTGCATCCCCGCTAAGGTTTTCTCTTCTAACTCTGCCATACATACACCTCCCCAGCATAAGGATCAAAGGTATCAATTTCATAAGGGAAAATGGTTCGAATGGCCACTTCTTCCGAAGCCAGAGCCACGGTATCTTCGCCTTCATATAAAACCATCGGTTTTGCCGCCATCACATCTTTGGCCAGGCCCAGACTATCTGAGGTGGCCACTAAATAGGTGAAGACCCCGTCTAACTCCTTAACCGAGTCGTGCAAAGCCTCCTCAAGCGAGGCCCCATTCTCCATTTTATAGCCGATGTAGACCGCCAGCATTTCTGAATCACAGTTGGATACAAAGCGTTGCCCATTCCTCTCCAGATAACGCCGCATGGTCCAGTAGTTGGTCAACTGCCCATTGTGAACTAGAGAGATATCCTTAAAAGGATAGGCCCAATAGGGATGGGCCGAGCGAATATCGACATCCGATTCAGTGGCCAGGCGTGTATGTCCGATAGCATGGGTTCCCGTGAAGTTCTGAAGTTGATACTGATCACAAACCTGATTCGCATCACCGAGATCTTTGATCAATTCCAAAGCACTCCCGAGGGATAATATTTCCACCCCCTCAATGTCTTCAATATAATCAGACAGTTGGCGTAGATCACCTTCAAATTTTAATTGATAGCGATAAGCATATTCAGTGGCCTCTGCCATGTTGCCGACTTCACCGCCCATTAGCTGTAAGCGTCGGTCCACTTCAGCCCGACGGTCTTTGATTTGTTGGTGAATGTCGAAACCCTGATTGAGATCTTCTTGTTCAGCCACCTTAAAGCGCATAACCAGCTCATCTGGGCTTGGCTGGCCATACATGGCATAACCTGTTGAATCTGGTCCGCGATGCTTCATCGAACGGAGCATGGCGGTCATCTCATGCCCAATATTGGCCGGTTGACCCCGGTGAATAATTCCAGCAATACCACACATAAATATCACTCCTGTGAGAATACAGTTGTTAGTGATTAGTTGTTAGTGAATTAATTCTGAGAACGTAACAACTAAGCACGAATAACCAATAACTAAGGTAAGCAATCCAGATAGGTTTCTAAATCCCAATCAGTCACGGTTGCTAAGAATTTCTCCCATTCATCACGCTTGTAGTGCATGAAGACGCGGTACATATCGCCGGGCAGCGCAGCTTTGATCGTTTCATCTTCATCAAATATATCAAGGGCTTCACCAAGCGAGAAGGGGACTTTCTTCACTTCCTTGTTACCGCCGTCCACCAATTCATAAACATTATCTGCCTCAGGCTCACCTGGGTCGAGATTACGCCTGAGGCCATCATCGAAAGCTTTTAGCAGACCAGATAGCATCAAGTAAGGGTTGACGGTTGAATCGACAGCCCGATATTCAAAGCGACCTGGAGCGGAAACGCGAAGGCTACAAGTTCGGTTTTGGTAGCCCCAATCAGCAAAGACAGGGGCCCAGAAACCCATGTCCCAAAAGCGTCGATAAGAGTTGACGGTAGCACAGCCCAAGACGGTTAGACCGGGCAAATGGTCTAGGATACCGCCAATACAATTGAGACCAACGGGGCCTGGTTTTTTCTCACCGGGCTGGGGCATAAAGAGGTTGTCGCCGCCTTTATCGTAGGTGAAGACTTCTTCCAGACCGGGTAGACCAGCATGACCAAGCTTGTTCAGTGACCCACCACCATCTTTCCATAATGAGATATTGGTGTGACAGCCTGAGGCAGAGACTCCCATAAAGGGCTTGGACATAAAACAGGCAATGAGATTAAACTCGCGAGCGACCTGAGCGCAGATTTGGCGATACGTAGAGAGGCGGTCGGCTGTTTTCAGGGCATCATCATACATAAAATTTAGTTCTAGCTGACCGGGCGCATCTTCGTGGTCTCCCTGGATCATGTCTAGCCCCATAGCGCGACAGTAGTCCAGAACCTTCATCACGACGGGACGAAGGGATTCAAATTGGTCAATATGATAACAATAAGGTTCACTGTAGCCCCCATTGGGTCGTCCATTTTCATCCTTCTTGAGCCACATCATCTCTGGTTCCATGCCTACTCGAAGCTGATAGCCATGAGCTTGTTGAAACTGAGCGTGAATGCGCCTGAGGTTGCCGCGACAATCTGAGGTGAGAAAAGTTCCTGGATCTTCTGGCTCTTCCCGATTACGGAAGAGGGTACAGAAAACGCGCCCAATTCGCTTATCCCAGGGCAACTGGACAAAGGTCTCAGGGTCGGGGATACCAACCAATTCGGCTGCCTCTGGCCCGTAACCAATATATTCACCTCTTCGGTCTACAAATAAATTGGCCGTTGCTCCGTAGACAAGCTGAAAGCCACGTTCTGCAATTGATTCCCAATGGTCAGCGGGGACACCCTTGCCAACAACGCGGCCCGTGACAGAAATAAACTGGTAGTAAATATACGTTATGCCCAGTTCATCAATTTTGCTTCGAACCTGTTTGACCAGTTCATCCCGTCCTTCAGCGTTGACATATTTTTCCAAATCAGTCATGGTATCTCCTCTGTAAATCAATTAGAAATTAGTAATTAACAAAACATTCACAATTTACAATTCACAGTTAATTATTCACAATTCATCATTGTATTTTCATTCTCTGTGCTGTACCAAGGGTAACTTTGATTTTTAATATTTTTAAAAAGAAAAAAGGCTTGACCAGAGAGCTAAATAGCCCTAAGATGTCGAACCTTTGGTTGGTTGAAACTCGCCAAATTTGATAGATGCTTGAAGAATATGATTAACACGGCCATGTGCCTTTACAATAATTATCAATATTAAGTGACTTGTACTTAATTATATATCAAGAGGTCAGTATGGAGCCGATCATATCACCATCTTAAATGCTTGTCAAATTGTCGATTCTCGTTTCGGATAATCTTGTATAAAAATCTGATTTGGGCGGGCATTTCACGGCCATTGTACAAGTATGCCGAATAATATTCGTCTATAGTTGATTAGATCAAGAATATTTTCGAGATAAGGTATTGACAAATCGTCCACCTTGTGGCAGGGTAGCAAATATGGTAAGGTAGCAACGTGATATACTCCGCAACTTTGCCACTTTGTAATCCTGCAACCTTTTTCCCTTTATAGGATATTCTCAGCATGATCGATGATATTGACCGCCAAATTATTTTATTATTGCAAGAAAATTATCGCTTATCGAATGTGGCCTTGGCTGTAAAGGTGGGGCTGACAAGTTCCACCGTGCATGAGCGAGTCAAAAAATTGGAGAAGCGGGGGATTATCGAAGGCTATGTGGCTCTCATTAACGCGCAAGCTGTGGGGAAGCCGATTTTGGCCTTCGTCCGCTTAGTGGTTGGGGCGACCTCGGACTTTTCTCAGTCAAAACAGGATGTAGCGCAAGTTTGTTTAGCAGAACCTGATGTCTTGGAATGTCATGCCTTGGCTGGTGAAGATGATTATTTATTGAAAGTGCGGGCCGCTGATACCGAAGCCTTGGAAAAGTTAATCGAGCGGATTCGATCCAATACGCAAATTTCTAATTCGGTGACGAGTATTGTTTTGTCTTCATTTAAAGATACCTTGAAGGTGGAGCCAGCCCAAGATGTCTCTAATACGTAATAACCTTTGGTGCTAGTTTATTTCCGTAATCTTGATGGCACGGGGTTGCGACAGTTGACCTTTGATGGGCAGATGAAACGCTTTCCGCTTTGGAGTAAGCTTTAACCATAAAAGGTTTTTCAACCCTTAATCCTAAGATTTATAAAAAGGAAGCAAAAAATGCTTAACAAAGTAATGTTATATATCCTGCCGATGGTCTTGATTTTGTTCAGTTGTGTTCTGGCTTTGCCAGAGGAAGATATGGGACCAGTTGCATCCGTCTCGGAAGGGGAACCGACCCCGGTTCCTTTGGAGCAAGCGACGACGACAGTCGTTTTTGACTTGCCTGACACCCCTACCCCTGCGCCGACAGCCACCCCAACCGAGGTGGCTCAAGTCCCAGTCGCACCAGCCCAGACGAGTGATTTTATATATTTACAACCTGAGCCACAGAAACAAACCTTCCAACGGGCAACTGTGGATGAGGTTGGGCGAGCGGTCTTGGGAGCGAATGCGATTGCGGTTGAGCAAAACATTTATGTGAGGTCTATCCGTCCTTCTCCCAAAGGGGATTTGGCCGCTGTCATTTTTGGGACTGAAGGAGGCGATTATGTGGAAATTTATGATTTTGCTTCTGGTGAACTGTTTCCTCTTTTGCGAGAAGAAAGTAGAGTTAGCAGCAATGTAGGGTACTTTCTGGGTTGGAGTCACGACAGCCAATTTATATTATTCAGACCAAGAGCAGGTTTTGTAGAAGAAACGGTCTTACTGGTTGAAGTGGCCACAGGCTATACTCAGCCTTTAGCAAACCTGAGTGCTCAAAGTGGCACTTTCTCACCTGATGGTCAGCAGGTCATCCTTGATCATGAGGTCTGGGAAAGCGATGAAGATGATGGTCAAGTTAAACAATATGGTGAGGTCTGGCTGATAGAGCTAGAGACCCAGAAACACACGATGCTCTTCAAAGGGACTGGGTTTCATGATGACTTGCTCTGGTCGCCCAATGGCCACTATGTGGCTTATGACGGGGACTGTTCGGAAGCAGGTGGGGTTATGGTCCAAGGAAAAAGTAAGCCATATATAGACCATCACGGCTTATGTATCATGAACGCAGATGGTACCAATCGCAGGTTAGTGAGCCAAACTGATGTCCTTGACCTGATTTGGTCGCCAGACAGCCGCAACCTCGTCTTTTTGACGCTGGATGGCCTACCAGCAAAAAAACCAAGCGAGGGGCCGCCGAATTGGAATGAAATGGACTTCGTCGGAGCGAATATCCACATCTTAGATGTAGAGACAGGGGAAGAACGGCATCTGCTGACCGACAGTCAGGAAGGTAACATAGACCCGGCTTTGTCCCCAGATGGGTCGCAAATCCTTTTTACCTCAATGCGTAGTGGTAGTCCAGAGATATGGGTCATCAATCTTGATGGCACGGGGTTGCGACAGTTGACCTTTGATGGGCAGATGAAACGCTTTCCGCTTTGGAGTAAAGTGATTTCGAGATTTGACTAGCTACGACAGGAGTCGTATATTTTTGCAAAAAATTATTTCTGTCAATTTGTAAAAAGGAAGCAAAAAATGCTTAACAAAGTAATGTTATATATCCTGCCGATGGTCTTGATTTTGTTTAGTTGTGTTCTAGCCCTCCCAGAAGAAGAGGTTACAGAACCAGTCGCATTTGTTACTGAGCCAACCCCAGTACCATTGGAACAGTCCACGCCTACAACTGCTTTTGATGTCCCTGATACGCCAGTCCCGACTACAACCCCTATCCCATCCACTACCCCAACCACTGCCGTCGTCAGTCCAATCGCTGAGGTGGAGCAGGATACCGACTATGTGCTTGTGTATCGGGAAGAACCATTTCAGGAAGGGCAATCCAGAAGGATAGACCAAATACACAAGACCTTGTCCCTTGAACAAGATCCATTGCACAGGAATGACAATGCAGATGCGTTATCCACACCTATTGATTTTGGTTTAGAAGGTGTCGATATCGATTTTGTTACATCTGTCTCACCTAATGGGCAGTATGTTGTCTTGGCTACAAATACCCAGTTGGGAGGGGCGATACCCTATATCTATGACCAAGAAACAAAAACAATAAGGTCACTTTTAGCCGATTCAGAGTATAACCCTTTAGGTTACCCTTTGGGCTGGCGTAGAGACAGTCAAAAACTTTTATATGGGGGTCATCATCTTTGGATAATAGATATGACCACGGGAGAAGAAATTAGCTTTATTCAGGGTGAGGTTAATGAGGCCCATTTTTCACCCAATGGCGATTATGTAGTTTTCATCGCCCGAGCAGATGCCATCCTGAGACCGGATGAACTAGCCGCTTCGCTTGGAATAGGAGAAAGTGAACGAAGTGACTTATTCTTATGGGTAGTGGAGAGTACAGGTGGCACACCAAGACGCATTTTTGATTACGAAGTCAGTATTAACAACCTAGTAGGATGGAGTAGCGAAGGCCTTTTGGTCAACTTCCCTTATGCTCCTGATGATGCTCCCAAAAAGAATAATGTACCCTCTCCTCCCCCACCTAATGTTGGCCCCTTATGGACTATAAACTTAAACGGACAAAAACAATACAATTTTATCAGCAGTAGCGATTTTTTGCAAGTTAATGGTACTTTATCTCCAGATCGAACTAAATTAGCTTTCACCAGATCAGAAGGAGGATTATCTCATTGCGATCAGATTGAAACTGCACGCGAAAAGAGGTGGTGTCTGTATGGTAGCCGGTCTCTCTATGTGATCGATTTGCGCCAAGATAAAATTGTCAAAATAGGTAATGGCCGGTGGGTCACTTGGTCGCCAGATAGTCAACAGTTAGCCTTTGAATCTTATCAGAGCGAAAAACCTGAAATATGGGTAGCTCAAGCAGATGGAAGACAGGCCCGTTTGGTTATTGCATCTGCTGATGATCGCTATCCCGAATTGCCATTTTGGCTGAGACGGTAACAGAGTAGCTTGCAAGCAAGCACCGTTGCCCCGTGAATGAGGCCTAAGATATAGGTGATAGCGAAGTGCTTTCCAACTATCCATTATAAATTTGCATCATATTTTAAGGAGCCTATAGGGATGAAAATTAGATTCACTAAAAATCTTTCTATTATCTTATTAACGTGTGTGTTGCTGCTGTCGCGGTCACAAGCTGTGCTAGAGGCCCAAAATCCAACCCCTTTTCTGAGTAGCCCTTACTATGGGGCAGAAATCTTGACCCGTGGCTTCATCTCTGGTCATTCAGGACAGGATTATGCTCTAAACTATGAACCCGTCTTGGCCGCAGCAGATGGGACAGTACACTTGGTAGCTTGGTATACTGACAAACATAACCATCTAGCAGAAGAAGAATGTTACCGCTATACAGAATTAACGTTTAACCCTACGGCTTTAGAATGTAGTTATGGTTTGTATATTTATATTAACCACGATAACGGATATCAAACTCGTTATGCCCATCTAAGCGCGGTTACTGTGAGCAAAGATGACCGTGTCACACGCGGTCAAGTGATTGGGACTAGCGGCACGACGGGCTGGTCTACCGGCCCCCACCTCCATTTTGAGGTTAGGGATAGTAATAATAATGCAATTGACCCAGACACCCTGTGGATAGACGGAGAAAGAGCAAACCCAAGTCGTCCCATTCCTGCCCCGCCGCGAGGCCGCGTGATTACCATTGACGATGGGGAGGCAGCCTTTGTCAAGGGTAGAACTGGGGGACCTACTATCTACACTTGTCCGCCTAACGTGTGTAGGAAATGGTGGCTCAACACCAACACCCCCCTTGGCTATGATAATGACTACTATTACACCGATTCATCCTCAACCATTTGGACTAATTATTGGGCTACTTGGACACCGTTGATAAATGCTAAAACACAGGGCTGGTATGAAGTGCAGGTCTACCTGCCCAATACGAATGATGCCACCTCTTGGTATGCCCCATATCGCCTTTCTTCGGCCAACTCCACCACGGCTCGGCTAGACCAATATGGCTCCCAAGGCAGATGGGTTAGTTTAGGGGTACATCACTTGACTCCCGATGAGGCTGAAGTGCAGCTAACTAATTTGAGTGGCGAAAGTGAAAATGAACATTGTAAGGAGAGCATAGGCGGACCGAGCGAACAAAATTACTGCCGTTTAGCCGCTGATGCGGTGCGCTTCACCCACCTAGCGACCTACCTGCCCGACGTGCGTTCAGCACATCAGGGCTGGGACACTGCCCTGCATATTCGTAACGATGGCGCAGGCCCCACCGACATCGTCATCACCCTGTTTAACCCTAATGGCACTCACTTTCACCGTGATGTCATCGCCAATGTCCAACCAAGGGCACGGCTTTACTACAACCCCACCCAAAACAACTGGCGAGGCAGCATCATCGTCAGTGCCAGAGAAGCTGTCTCTGTCTTGGTCGCTCATCAACATCTCCACCCTTACAAAGTCGGTGCTTACACTGGAGTTACTGCTCCCACTCCACGGGGGCATGTCTCCCTGCTCTTGCGTAATGTGTATGGCCTCAATAGCACCTTGGCCCTTCTGAATACAGGTGACACGGAAACGAGACTCACCGTCCGGTTTAGCCCGCGCCAAAAAGAAAATGGGAACCCCGAAGGTCAGGCTTATACCACAACCTACACCGTGCAAGCCAGCGGAGTCCAAAATATTAACCTCAATGACTTAACCGATTTGGGAGACCTATTCGTTGGGTCTGCCTACATCACCAATTCCGCAAATCACCCCTTAGCCATTGCTTCTACCCAAGAATCAGCCAAGACGCTGAACGCTATGAGCCATCTCTACTCAGGCAACATCCTCTATGCTCCTTTGGTGCAGTATGGGCAGCCTGGTAGCTGGGACATCTTCAGTTCAGCCAGTGTCCAAAATACCAGTGACAGTCCGGGCCAGATCTCCACCTACTATTATAATGTGGACGGTAGTCAGTGTACTGCCAACCCCTGGCTTAATACGAACATCAAGGCACATCAGATGGTCAACATCATCCCCCTGCCACCCGATGGCAATGGCTGTCAGAACTCAGTGGTGGCCGCCAAGATCATTGGCGGTGCTCAAACCTGGACCGCTTGGGTCAACCAACGAGAAAACTTCGCCACAAGCACTTATGAAGCGGTGGGACAGGGAAGCCGTGCGATCAGCATCCCTTATTGGCATAATACCGGCACCTGGGATACTGGCTTAAGCCTGCAAAATCTGGCCAATGTAGCCACAACCGTGACCATCGTCTTCTATAACCCGGATGGGACAGAACACAGTACCCATACGGTCAGCTTGGAGCCCGAGGGCAGATTTACCTATGGCTGGGACGAACCAGATCAGGACTTTTCTGGGTCAGCCTTCGTCACAGCGAACAACCCCATCGCGGCGGTGGTGAATGTCTTGGATTACCACTATAAGGAGCGAGAGGTTGATAGCTTGATCAGCTATACCCCGATACACTACTATTTAGACTAGGCTTGGTTTTTTTGCTGCAAAATAACATCAAAAACATCATATACCTCTATTACTTTTCCAGAGCTTGGGGGTTAATATATACCCTCGACGAGTGCTTTCAAGCTGGCAAAGGTCTGCCGCGTGTTATCAGCCCGGTCTTGACCTTCGACCTTCCAGTGGGTTTCAATGGTATAAGCAGTGACGGGTTCATCGCGCAGAAGCTCTAGCTGTTGCGACCAATTGGTGCTGCCATCCCCAATGCGGGTCCAAGCGGTGAGGTCGGTCTCCGCATCAACAACCGTGGCATCCTTGCAGTGAACATCGACAATATTGCCTTGTACAGCCTGGAAGCCGAGGGCAGGGTCTTCTCCAGCGACGAAGGCATTGGCTGGATCCCAGATTATTTTTAGGTTAGGCTGTTGTACCGCATCTAAAACACGACGCATATTGCCGCCTGTGTTGGCATGTTGAGAGCGGGCATTTTCCAGAGCCAAGGTGAGATCCTCTGGAGCAACGCGCTCACAAGCGAAGCGGATTGCCTGAGCGATTTTAGCCAAAGTTTCATCCGTCATGCCCCCGCCATCAGGGTAACGGGGTGAAGGATTGCCGCCGCCAGCGTCACGAGTGAAGCCAAAGGTGCGAATATAGGGCGCATCAAAGGCCTTGGCTAACTGAATATAACGTTCCAAGGCTTGCATGTGTTCCTGAAAACGGGGATGCGCTATCATAGTTTCTACATCAATATCGGCTAAAGAAAATGGCCGAAATAACATACCACAGATGAGATGAACTTTGAGACCATGACGCTTCAGGGTCGCCTTCGCTTGCGCCACCTCGTCATCTGTTAATTCAACCACCTGCTTATCCCATAAGCCATGGAGTTCAACATATTGCATCCCCAATTCCTGAGCTACCTGGCAGGCCATCTCAAAATTCTGGCTAATTTCATCCGTAATCACGCCGAACTGAACGGTGTTTGAGCTTATCATAAGCGTTCCTTTCATAAGAAAAAGTGATTAGGAATGAGAATTAACATATTCCGATTCCTTAGTCACCTAATATCAAAAAATGTTGCTTTTGACCCAATCTGACGAGGTTCCCTAACCCAAGTCATAAACACGAAGCCACCACTCAGGGCCACAAACGCAGTTATCATGAACAACCCTGAATAGCCTAGCCATTCGGCCAATAGTCCACCTAATAGAGGAGTCAAAAATGTGACAGGGGCAAGCAGGGTATTGGTTAAACCGATATAGGTGGGGCGGTCTTCGGGAGCGCAAAATTCGAGAACAATATTGAAACGAGAAACGTCATCGCCGGCTAAGGCTCCCCCTAATAAAATAAAGGTCAACCCAAGCCAAGTCGAAGAGGGAGCAATCAGCGTGACGAGTGCAGCCAGAGATAGGGCAAAAGCCGCCCCAACTAACACGACTTTGTGCCCCATTCGGTCTGCAATGAGACCCCAAATTAAATTCAAGAGGGCTTGGCTACCGATTAAAACGCCTGTAAAAATGCCAACCTGTGTCCCTGTCAAGCCAAATCGCTCTACACCATAGACTAAAAAGAAGCCCATTGCCATCCAGCCTACTTTAACCAAACTATAGCTAAGGACAAAACGACTAAAATTCGAGTCTTTACGCAGGGTATTGGGCAAATATTTGAGATAACGAATTAGCGGAACACTTTCTTTGACCGTTTCACTATCTGGTTCACGGGTTAAGGCGAGGCCGATCCAAGAAATCGTGACCGCAATGGCTGCAAGGCCAAAAAGGAAGGCAAAATTATTGGGAAAGGACCAGTCTTTAAGCACTTTAGCAACTAATGCCGCGCCCAATGTGGCAGCCAATAAAGCCCCAAGGCCATGCCCAACCCCGGAAAATAAACCTCGCTTTTGGACGGGAATCACCTTAGCAATCATATCATACCATGCTGGTGTCGCCACGCCATTGGAGGCAGCGGAGATTGCTAGGAGCAGAAAAATCAGGGTCAACGTTAAGCCAGGAAAATCTACAGCCAACCACAATACCACCAATCCCATAAGATAATACGGTCCCCGTTCGCCTAAGCCGCCTAAAAGCATGACAAATGGCTTCTTTCGTCGTAAGCCTTCAGTATAATTGGTCGTGAGAAGTTGAGGCAAATAATAGCCAAAATTATAAATCGCTGCCACCATACCGATAGCCACTCTGGAATCAGTTAATTGATTGACCAACAAAGGCAAAACAGTCTCACGAGAAATCACACCGAGACCAAAAACGATAAAGATAGCATCAATTAAATTAACCTTAAAATTCCAGTTAAAATTCTTTTCAACGTCGTTGTGGGATGTCGATATTGTTGTCATGGGGGGTTAGAACACGGGGATTAGGGATGAAAAATTAGCGAGCGAGTTTATCACATATTAAGCATGCATGCTAAAAAGCGTCAGTTCTAAAAACTGACGCTTTTATTAAAGCCTTTAAGCAAAACATAACGAAAAATAAATCCTACTTAATTTCAACTTCAGCTCCCTCAGCTTCAAGCTTGCCTTTTGCTTCTTCAGCTTCTTCTTTTGATACACCCTCTAAAATAGGTGATGGTGCATCATCAACAACGGCTTTAGCCTCTTTCAAGCCAAGGTCACTGCGCATACCGCGAACAGCCTTAATGACCTGAATCTTCTTACCGCCAGCAGCTTTCAAGATAACATCAAATTCTGTTTGCTCTACTGCGGCTTCAGCCTCACCACCGCCGTCGGCAGCACTGGGCATCATGCCAGGCATAGGCATCATTGCCGCGGCAGGGGCTGCGGCACTAACCCCCCATTTTTCTTCCAACATTTTTGTCAGTTGAGATGCTTCTAATAAAGTTAGATTACTAAGATCTTCAACCAATTGTTCTAAATCAGCCATTGTAAAATACTCCTATATAATTTATAAAATTTTAAAAATAGTTTCTAGACAATAAAAATATAGCCTAGTTGAACATCAACTTCATCAACACCTATTGGCTACCTTCTCCTTGCTCAACATGAGCATTCAATACATTAACCACTTGGCGCACACTCGCGGCCAAAATATTAACCAGTTCCGCAGACGGTGTTGAATTAGAAAACAGGCTAACCAAGCGGACGGAGGGCGACCCAATGAGACCAAGGAGTTGAGCTTGTACCACTTCCTGAGCAGGCAACTTAGATAAATCTTCAATGCCTTTTTCATCTATCGCTAAAGAGCCAATAAAGCCACCTTTTACATTAAATAACTCTTCCTCTTTGGCGATATCTAATAAAGCTTTAGCCACAGGAGGCGAGTCTCCAAAAGAGAAGGCCATGCCAACAGGCCCTTCAAATATCTCTTCAGCGTATTTAATACCAGCCTCATCTAACATGCGTTTAACCAAGGTCTTTTTGACAATTGTATAACCTGTATTAACTTCCTTCAATTTTTTGCGTAAGGAAGTCATTTGATTGACCGTTAGACCTTGATACTGCGTGACAAA
This sequence comes from Anaerolineae bacterium, assembly GCA_965199695.1. GTDB lineage: Bacteria > Chloroflexota > Anaerolineae > 4572-78 > 4572-78 > CBDAUV01. Next base: position 121,791 of record OZ241372.1, read on the forward strand.
AACGGCTTCACTCCGTTCCATATCTTCTTTATACTTTGCCAAAAATTCTTGTTTCTTTTCCCGTGTTATTGCCAATGTATCACCACCTCATTTAAAATTAAAACGCTTTTGCACCTTCCAATGCAAAAGCGTAAAATCGAAAAACTATAGCCACTCACTTATAACAAGAGTAGCAAACTTGATGCTTTACACCTTTACCTCGGCAGGCCGAATTATGTCTATATTAGACACCTGCTGTCTTCAGATCAGGAAATATTCTATTATAAAGATATCTTACATAAAAAATTTATTATCTTAAAAAATATCTATACTTGCAAGGGGTCCACTTTAATACCTGGTCCCATCGTGGCAGCTAACGTAATGGTCCGAATATAAGTCCCTTTCACAGTCGCTGGTCTAGCAGATGTGATGGCCTCCATCAAAGACTTAAAGTTGCCAGCTAAAGCATCCTGCTCAAAACTAACTTTGCCAATTGGCAGGTGAATATTCGCAGTTCGGTCAAGACGATATTCGACCCGTCCACCTTTCAGTTCTGAAACAACCCGACCCAAATCTTCTGCAGGAACAACCGTCCCTGATTTAGGGCTAGGCATCAAACCTCTAGGGCCGAGCAATCGTCCTAAGCGACCAACTTTGCCCATCACAGAGGGCGTGGCTACAGTTACATCGAAATCGAACCACCCTCCTTGAATTTGCTCAACCATATCATCTAAGCCCACATAATCAGCACCAGCGTCTCTAGCTAATTGCTGTCCTTCACTATCAGCGATGACTAAAATACGAACCACTTTCCCTGTACCATAAGGTAAAGAGACCGTTCCACGTACCTGCTGGTCTGCTTGACGCGGGTCAACACCAAGGCGCAAATGGGTTTCAACCGTTGCATCAAAACTAGCGTAGCTCGTTGCTTTGACCAAAGCAACCGCTTCATTAGGTGCATATAGTTTGAACCTATCAACTTTTTTCAAGTTCTCTAAATATTTTTTACCTCGTTTTGGCATCTTAACCTCCTGGGGCCATACAGACCAAGTCAACTTGTTCTTCAACAAGATATTATCTCAAAGTTTAGTCATCAACAACAATCCCCATACTCCGAGCTGTGCCTTCAACCACTTTCATCGCCATTTCGACATTTGTCGCATTTAAATCAGGCAACTTAATCTCTGCAATTTCTCGAATTTGAGGTCGCGTTACTGTCCCGCCATTTCGATTTTGAGGCGTACTTGATCCTTTGCTAACATTCGCTGCCTTCTTTAGCAAATCTCCTGCTGGCGGCGTTTTTAGGACAAATGAAAAAGTTTGATCTGTATAGATCGTGATCTCAGCTGGGACGATTGAACCCATCTGGCCTTGGGTACGAGAATTATATTCTTTGCAAAAAGCCATAATATTAATCTGATGAGGGCCCAAAGCACTCCCTACAGGAGGAGCAGGATTGGCTTTGCCTGCTGGAATTTGCAATTTTACAATCGCTTTGACTTTTCTAGCCATATCTTTACTACCTCTATAATTTATGATTAAAAATTAAGCCCGTTCCACCTGTAAAAAATCTAAATCCACTGGTGTCTCTCGGCCAAAAAAATTGACTAATACTTTTACTCTCGCTCGGTCAAAATCAATATCATCAACAGTGCCCATAAAATCTTCAAATGGCCCTTCGACAATTCTTACCTTTTGACCCACTTTGAAATTAACCTTAATTTTAGGTGCTTCGGCTTCCATTCGTTTGAGTATTCGGTTCACCTCATCCTCCCGAAGAGGAATAGGTTTATTCTCAGCACCTACAAATCCTGTTACACCTGGCGTATTGCGAACAAAATACCATGAGTCTTCGTCCATAACCATCTCAACTAAGATATAGCCAGGAAATACACGTCGCTCTGTCGTTCTTCGTATACCATCCTTAAGTTCAACCTCTTCTTCGGTTGGAACGACGACTTGAAATATCCTGGTATCCATTTTGTCATGGGTAATGCGGCTTAGAAGATTATTTTGAACCTTCTTTTCATAACCAGCATAGGTATGAATGACATACCACTTGGTATTTTCGGAACGGGATAATTCATCAGGGCTAATCCCATCACCATCATCAGTATTATGAATAACTTCTTGATTCAACAGCCCATCCGTACTCATATAAGACCTTTCATTAAAGCTAGAATGTCTCTTATATTTCCCGATTATTTGCGTAAAAGGCCAACCCAATTAACACGATTAAAACCACAACTGCTATGACCCAGCCTATACTTAAGGCTACAATTCCCTCCACGACAGCAGCAAAGAGTATATCAATCAAACCCAGAAAGATAGACATCGCAATAGTAATCGCTAAGACTGCTAAAGTTAGCTGACGGGCTTCCTCTCGTGTCGGCCAAGTCACTTTTTCTAGTTCTCTGCGGACTAAATGATATTGTTGTGTAATCGTGTTAAATGAAAAACCTTGCGGTGTCGTAGATCTAGACTTCGTTGCCGATGATTTTGCTTTTATTGTAGCAGATTTTGTTTTTGATGTAATAGATTTTGTTTTTGACGTTGCTTGTTTTATTTTTGCCACAATACACTCTTTATGTGTACGCTGTATACCAAATTGATTCAGTCCAATAGGGGGCAAGTAACATCTAATAAGTTAGCTTGCCCCCTATCATTTTATTATATATTCAATAATTTAACCATACTGCCATTAATCAACAATCGCGGTGACAACACCAGCACCAACTGTCCGACCACCTTCTCTGATTGCAAACCTGCCCCCTACTTCCATTGCTACTGGCACAATCAACTCTACTTCCATCGTTATGTTGTCCCCTGGCATCACCATTTCTACCCCTTCTGGTAATTCTATTGCTCCTGTCACATCCAATGTTCTTATATAAAACTGCGGTCTATATCCCTTGAAAAATGGCGTATGTCTTCCCCCCTCATCTTTCCTCAGCACATACACTTCTGCCTTGAACTTTGTATGTGGTTCTATCGTCCCCGGCTTTGCGACCACCTGTCCCCGCTCTACCTCATCTCTGTTTATCCCCCGCAACAACAACCCGACATTGTCTCCTGCTTCCCCTCTGTCCAGTATCTTCCTGAACATCTCTACCCCTGTTACCACAGTTGACTGTTTCTCTTTCAACCCTAAGATGTCGATTGTTTCTCCCGTCTTGACTATCCCCCTTTCCACTCTCCCTGTCACCACCGTTCCTCTACCCTTTATGCTAAACACATCTTCCACTGGCATCAAGAATGGTTTTTCTGTCTCTCTCTCTGGGGTTGGGATGTACTCATCCACCACTCTCATCAGTTCATATATCGGTTCATACGCTTCGTGGCTGGGGTCATTCGTTTTTTCTTCCAAGACTGCCAATGCACTTCCTCTCACCACTGGGATGTCCTCCCCTGGAAAGTCATAAGTACTTAAGAGTTCTCTCAATTCTAGTTCCACCAGTTCCAACAATTCTTCATCATCCATCATGTCCACTTTATTCAAGAAGACGACCATTGACGGCACTTCCACCTGTCTCGCCAAGAGGATATGTTCTCTGGTTTGAGGCATCGGGCCATCCGGGGCACTGACGACCAAAATTGCCCCATCCATCTGTGCAGCACCAGTGATCATGTTTTTGATGTAATCAGCGTGACCAGGACAGTCTACGTGAGCATAGTGACGGTTTTCAGTTTGGTATTCCACATGAGAGATAGCTATGGTAATCCCGCGTGCTTTTTCTTCAGGAGCGTTGTCAATTTCTTCAAAGGCACTAAAGTCAGCCAGTCCTTGCAAGCTGAGTGATTTGGTGATTGCTGCTGTCAGGGATGTTTTTCCGTGATCGACGTGTCCAATCGTTCCTATGTTTGCGTGTGGTTTGTCTCTTACAAATGTTTCTTTCGCCATGTAATATACCTCTCGTATAAATTTAATGGTTATATCGAATTTTATGGGATTTGGTGAATTTATTTCAAGACACACTAAAAAGTGGAGAGGGGCGGATTCGAACCACCGAAGGCGTTGCCAGCTGATTTACAGTCAGCCCCCTTTGGCCACTTGGGTACCTCTCCACAAAATCAAGTTTGCAATTCTGCCATCATAATGCTATGGCTCTCACAGTGTTGCAGAGCAGCATTATATAGAATTGTGATAAGATGTCAAATCCTCATGAAAAATTTTCTTGCTCGCCAAACTTCATATAAGACCAAGGCTCCAGCGACAGACACATTGAGCGACTCAACTTGGCCGCGCATAGGGACTTTCACGAAGAGATCACAGGTTCTACGGACCAACTGGCTTAACCCCTTCCCCTCATTTCCCAAAACTAAGATAAGGGGCATACTTAAATCTACCTGATGATACGCTTGGGAGCCTGTTTCATCATCAACCCCAACGACCCAAATATTTTCCTGTTTCAGGGTTTGTAGGGCTTGAACAAGATTTGTCACAATCGCAATTTGTAAATGTTCGGCTGCCCCTGCTGAGGCATTAACGACTGTAGCCGTAAGGCTGGCTGAACGGCGATGAGGGAGGATCACGCCATGAATACCAACGACTTCAGCAGTCCTCAATATAGCCCCTACGTTTTGTGGATCTTCTAAATGATCTAAGGCTAAGAAAAAGGAAGGCTCCTTTCGGTGTGTTTGGTTGGCTAAAAGATCAAATAAATCAAGTTGAGACGGTGGCCCCGCTTCTAATGCAATCCCCTGATGTCCCCAGCCTAAGTGCTGAAATTCACTTTTTGGCAATGATTGAATCGGGATCTGCTGCTTTTGAGCACGATTTATAATTTCTCGAATAATCGCAGTTTGTTTGGTCCCTTTAGCCAACAATAGACGATAAAAACGCCGTCGTTTAGCCCGTAATGCTTCACAAACGGCGTTTCGGCCATATAATAATTCGGTCAAAGATTACTCCAATACAAACAATCGCATAGATAGCTACCTACATTACAGATTTAGTTTCCAAATCGTTTTATCAGAACGGTCTTCTAAACTGATGCCTAGAGCGGTCAATTTATCTCGAATAGCATCAGCCGTAGCCCAGTCTTTTTTGGATCGAGACTCTTGACGAAGGTCGACTAAAAAGTTCAAAAGACCATCTACCAAATCATCTCCAGCTTTGGCGACAAGATGGTCGGGTATAATGCCTAGAACATTTTCCCCTAAGGAACGATATACATCATCAATCGCTTGTAGTGTCTGTTCTGAATAAACTTTGTCATCATTGAGCCAAGTATTGACCGTTCTATTCAGACCAAATAAGCTTGCGACAGCACCAGCCGTATTAAAATCATCATCCATCGCTTCAATAAATTGTGTCCGATGTTTTTCTAAAACTGTCTCTACCTCATCGGAAAGCGGACCTACCACAGATTGGTTCAAGCGGTCTCGAAGTAATTTCACCGTTGCCTGAAGACGCGCTAAACCCCTTTCTGCACCGAGCAAAGCCTCATTGCTAAAATCTAAGGTGGAGCGATAATGACTACTCAACACAAAAAAGCGAATGGTCAATGGGTCGTAAGCTTTTTCTAATAGGGCCTGATTCCCCTCAAAGGCTTGCTTCAAACTAATGGCATTGCCGAGACTCTTGCCCATTTTAATCCCATTCACAGTGACCATATTATTATGTAGCCAATACTTAGCAAATGACTTGCCATAGCCACACTCACTTTGCGCGACTTCACATTCATGGTGAGGAAAAATATTTTCTAAGCCACCCCCATGAATATCAAAAGGCTGACCTAGATACTTGGTTGACATGGCAGAACATTCCACATGCCAGCCTGGGTAACCTGCTCCCCAAGGGCTAGGCCACTGCATCAGGTGACTATTTTCCGCACTTTTCCATAAAGCAAAGTCAGCTAGATGATTTTTATCAGAATTTGGATCTATGCGGACTCCATCAAAGAGCTCATTGACTTTTCGTCCAGAAAGTTTTCCATATTCCGCAAAACTACTGACATCAAAATAAACTGATCCGGCTTTCTCATAAGCATGCTCTTGTTCAATCAGTTTTTTAATGAGTTCAATCTGCTCTGGAATATGGCCGGAAGCACGCGGCGAAATATCGGGACGGATGAGGTTCAGCGCATCCATGTCCTCAAAATAACTGCGGGTATAAGCCTCTACAACTTCCATTGGCTCTAAACGTTCGATCTGCGCTTGTTTTTGAATTTTATCCTCGCCTACATCAGCATCATCCGTCAAATGGCCGACATCTGTGATATTTTGGACATATCGCACTTGATATCCTTGAAAACGCAAATAGCGTACGATCACATCAAAAGCAATATAACTTTTGGCATGACCTAAATGAGAATGTCCATAGACTGTTGGGCCACATACATAAATTCCTACAAATCCTTTATGAATTGGTTGAAATGTTTCTTTTTGTCTTGTTAAAGAATTATAAATTTGCAACGCCATGATTTATTTAATCCAATTTATTTAAGCTACGTACGACCTAGCTGGGCAAAAATCATACGTCCTGCAGCAGTTTGTAAAACTTTTGTTACATCAACTTCTATACTGTGATTCAAATACCGCTTCCCTCCTTGCACCACAACCATCGTTCCATCCGCCAAGTAACCAACGCCTTGTCCTTGTTCGCTACCTTCCTGAATAATTCGAATATTAATTATTTCGCCAGGCAAATAAGTGTTTTTAACTGCATTCGCCAAATCATTGATATTTAGAACAGGAATGCCTTGCAACTTAGCCACGCGATTTAGATTATAATCTGTGGTTAGAATCGGACATTGCATTTGTTTGGCTAACATCATTAGTTTATCATCCACATTGCGGACATTCGCAAAATCGCGATCACTAAATCGAAGCGGCACAATACTTTCTTGTTGGAGTTGGTCCAAAATTTCTAAACCTCGGCGGCCCCGATTGCGTCGTAGGGAATATGATGAGTCAGAGATATGCTGCACTTCTGCTAAAACAAAGCGGGGCACAAGGAGTGTACCACGTAGAAATCCCGTTTGGCTAATATCGGCAATTCGTCCATCGATAATGACACTGGTATCTAAAACAATAAAATTTTCACCCTGATTAGTTGTGGCAGCTAGGGCTATCCGATTGTCCGATTGCTTTAGCATCAAGTTGGCTAAATTCATAATATCTTGATGGCGCATCGCCATCACTGCGAGTCCTAAATAGCCAAAAATCAAGCTCGCAATAAACGGCAAAATTTGACTAAATGAAGTCGGCAGCTTAGCTAAAGGCGCGGCGAGTAAAGCAGATATCGTCAAGCCAATGACCAAACCAACAATCGCTGAGACTAACCGTGTGGCAGGCATACGTCGGATTTCAGCCCTAACCCAATTAAAGGGTTTCAAGGTAATCCAGGGCGCAATAATAACGCCTAGTAAAGCAAATAATAAAGACATGATGACACTTAGTTGAACAGAAGTAGGATTGGGGGCTATTTGTAAACTGCGAGCGACTTCCACACCTAAAATCGCAAAAGCAATCATCCCCCCCAACCTAAAAATGAAATCAGTACTCATAAATCTTTCGCCTTCCTTTGGGGGTTAATGAATAAGGTCTATGAATTTTATATGAAAGTTAAGTTAACATAGTGGGCGGGAAAAGTCAAAAAATGATGCAGAGGGGCAAAGTATCAGCATCATCTATTCCAAGCGGAACGCGCCTTGCAACTCTGTCACCCTGCCGCCTTGAATCTTTCTATGTCTCATTTGCAAAAGCCAAGCCAATTGCTTCAGGCAAAGATTGCACTGGCAAAAGTTGGAGTGGCACCCCCTCTATTTTCTGGGTCAAGCTAGATTTTGGCAGGATACAGCGTTTAAAACCGAGTTTACTCGCTTCTTTCAAGCGCCTCTCTAAATGACCCACTGCTCTAATTTCGCCAGAAAGCCCTACTTCACCAATGAGCGCAATGTCAGCAGCAATCGGTCTATTCTTAAAACTCGAGGCAATTGCGGCAGCAACAGTCAAGTCAGCGGCTGGTTCGCTTACTCTCAGACCACCCACAACATTAACAAAGATATCTTGATCACCTAATTTGATGCCCACCCGCTTCGTGAGAACCGCAATGAGCAATAATAGACGGTTCATATCAATACCATTTGCGGTGCGACGAGGGTTCCCAAAACTGGTCGTCGTCGTCAAAGCCTGAATTTCAACTAATAAAGGACGAGTCCCTTCTAGGGTGACTGTGATGCCTGAACCCGAAGCGTTCGGCAAACGTTCTGTTAAAAAAATTTCGCTTGGATTAGGCACCTCAACCATACCTAAATCCTTCATTTCAAAAATGCCGACTTCATTGGTCGCCCCAAAACGATTTTTCACACCGCGCAATAACCGATAGGCATTAAAACGACCTCCTTCCAGATAAAGCACGAGATCGACGATGTGTTCTAACACCCTTGGCCCAGCGATGCTACCATCCTTGGTCACATGGCCGATTAAAAAAACAGAAATATTTAGCCCTTTAGCAATCTGCTGAAATTGCATGGCCGATTCACGTACCTGGGTGACTGAACCAGGCATGGAATTAAGTTCAGGACGATAAACCGTCTGAATAGAATCAATAATTAACAGGTGTGGTGCTAAAGTCTGGGCATGATTGATAATCGTATTGACATTAATTTCGTTTAAAATAAATAAATTATCAGAGCCTATACCCAAACGGTCTGCTCGCATCTTAATTTGTGAAATACTTTCCTCGCCAGAGACATATAAAACGGGGCCAAAGGTCTTGGCTAGGGCAATAGATGTCTGAAGCAATAGCGTACTTTTGCCCACCCCTGGGTCACCGCCGATTAAGGCGATTGAACCAGAAACAATCCCGCCCCCTAAGACCCGATTAAATTCATCCATTGGTACCCGTGTCCGGGCCACCTGTTCAATGGTGACGGCAGACAGAGGTTGAGGGGCAGTGCTATGAACTAAGCGAGATGCTGCTCGATGCTCTGTATTTGTCTCCGTTGTCGCTTGGGCCCTTTGTTCAACTAAGGTATTCCACTCTTGACATTCTGGACAGCGACCCATCCATTTAGGTTGGGTTGCCTTACAGTTTTCACAAATAAAAATTGTTTTTTGCTTCGCCATAAACCTTAATTAGTCTCCTAAAACAAATATCCCGTCCTCAAATGAACTTGAGAACGGGATACTAACCAAACATTAAACTGCTAGGAAAACGAAATTATTTTTCTTATCCCGCGACCAGTTCCGGCGTTTTTTCCTGCTCGACAAATTCGGTGAGGCGATTGACGACATTAATGACAATTTCATCATCAACATGATCCACTTCTAAATGATCTTCTGGTTGATAAGTCTCCGCAAGTAACCCATCCGAGAGTGGATCCTCAATATAATTTTGTAATACCCGACGAAGCGGTCTAGCCCCAAATTCGGGGTCATAACCTTCCTCAGACAAAAATTCTTTGGCTGCCTCGGTTAAACTCAGAGCAATATCTTTCTCATACAAACGCATCCGAATATCAGCCAATTCGTTCTCCATAATTTCCATAATTTGCTCTTGGTTAAGAGAACGGAAAATAACGACTCCATCAAGGCGGTTACGAAATTCAGGGCGGAATAAACGCTCAAGCTCGGACATGACTTTACGACGCATCTCTTTATAAACTTCTTCTTCATTCCGCGTGGCACTACCTTGTAGCGAGAACCCAAAGCTAGCCCGTTTGATCAAATCAGCCCCCACGTTGGAGGTCAAAATGAGAATGGTATTACGAAAATCAATTCGTTTCCCCTTGGCATCAGATAATTGTCCATCCTCCATAATCTGCAAGAGCATATTAAAAGCTTCGGGATGTGCTTTTTCGATTTCATCAAACAAGACCACCGAATATGGACGACGGCGTACAGCTTCTGTTAATTGTCCCCCTTCTTCGTAGCCAACATAACCAGGCGGCGACCCAACCAAACGGGAAACGTTATGCCGCTCCATAAATTCACTCATATCCAGCTTGATCAAAGCTTCTTCACTCCCAAATAAAAACTCAGCAAGCGTTTTGGCTAAGTGGCTTTTACCAACCCCAGTTGGGCCTAAGAACATAAAGGTGCCAATAGGGCGTTTAGGATTTTTCATACCTGCCCGCGCTCGGCGTACCGCTTTCGATAAAGAAATAACCGCATCCTCTTGCCCGACGACGCGATTATGTAAATGCTCCTCCATTTTGAGGAGACGTTCCGATTCTTCCGTCGCAATTTGTTGAACAGGGATGCCCGTTATCATCGCTACGACATCCGCGATATCATCTGGCATCACCTTTAAACTATTCTCTAAATCAGTCTCGCCCCGACTAACATCCAATTCAGCCTGTAATTCACGCTCCTCCTGCTTTAACGCATCAGCAAGCGTAAACTGTTCAGCCGTGATTGCCTCCTGTAGCTCTTGCCGAATTTGGCGTAATTTTCCGATCCGCTCATCTTGCCCAATCGCAAAAGGAATTTTATAAAGGCGTACTCGTGACCCAGCTTCATCAATGAGGTCAATCGCTTTATCTGGCAAAAAACGTTCTGTGACATATCGGGCTGACAAATTGGCCGCCGCCTCAAGCGATTCATCCGTAATCTTGAGATTATGATGGGCTTCATACCGACTGCGAACCCCCTGTAGGATTTGCACCGTCTCATCAATCGTTGGCTCATCAACTGTCACAGGCTGAAAACGTCTTTCTAAAGCCGCATCACCTTCGATGTACTTGCGATATTCATCCAAGGTCGTGGCCCCAATACATTGCAACTCGCCACGTGCCAAAGCTGGTTTTAGAATATTGGCTGCGTCAACCGAACTGCCAGCTGAACCAGCCCCAACAAGCATGTGTACCTCATCAATGAATAAAATTGTGCCGGACTCTTTCAATTCTTCAATAACGCGCTTTAGCCGTTCTTCAAATTGGCCCCGATACATGGTTCCAGCAACTAAAGAGCCGACATCGAGCATCACCACGCGCTTACTCACTAAGGTCTCTGGCACTTCGTTCTTAATAATGCGTTGGGCCAAACCTTCGATGATGGCCGTTTTACCAACACCTGGTTCGCCAATTAAAGCAGGATTATTTTTATTTCGGCGGGAGAGAATCTGGATGACCCGTTCAATTTCTAATTTCCGTCCGATAACCGGGTCTAACTTACCTTGTTCGGCCTGAACAGTTAAATCGGTGGCTAATTGGTCTACGAGGGGGGTTTCTTTACGTTGTTCCGTCGCTGTACCACTGCGAGAAGAACTTTCCATCATCACCCGAGCTGTTTGTGCCCGGACTTTTTCTAAACTAACACCAAGTCCCTTAAGGACATCTACTGCAACACCTTCACCTTCTCGAACCAAGCCCAATAATAGATGCTCAGTTCCGATATAGTGATGACCTAAACGGCGCGCTTCATCAACAGCTAACTCAATCACCCGTTTTGTTCGCGGTGTCAAACTGAGCTTACCATACATGGCCCGTTGGCCTCGGCCAACTGTCCGTTCAATTCGTTCTCGAATTTGTTTGAGATCCACCTTGAGTTCTTGTAAAACTCGGACAGCAACGCCATTTTCTTCTCTTACTAAGCCAAGCAAGAGATGTTCAGTTCCAATGTAATTGTGATTCAGCCGTTGCGCCTCTTCTTGGGCCAAGGTAAGAACACGCCTTGCCCGCTTGGTGAATCGATCAAATTTATCGGCCATAATGAGTTCCTTAAATTTATCTTTTTGTATATCCTATGAATATTTGCGGATTTAATAAAACAATCTCCCTAAATTTTAGGTTGTGAAAAAACATATATTTGACTAAGTATACACATTATACGCAACTTGTAAAAATTCTCGAATCTCATAATGAGTAAACGTTACGCCATAGAAAGTGCGAGGCACTTAGACTCCATTTTCAGTCTGTCGTGCGCCGGTTGGATTGAAGGATGAAATCCAAGGAATAGGCTGTTGGATTTCAAAGAATCGCCAGCAATTCCACCTCGACCAAACCTATTGTATTCCCAAATCCCTCATTAAGTCGTTATTTCTACCCCAAATTAGCAAAACACTTGGCTTAGAGGTAAAATATTTGGCAAACGAATACATATTTAGCATGGTAAAATGAAAAATAGGTGAGAATATTATGGAGTCAAAACCAGCATATATCACAATTGTTGAGGGGCCTCCACCAGATTTTTTAGAAGTAATCAATCGTTGGGCTATCGGGGTGCAAGAAGGGCCATATAGCAATGAAGTGGCCTTGGTCGAGATGAGGGCGTTTGATGGAAAAAGGTTGGTTCAGCGTTGTGAAAACGCCTGGCAAGAGGGGCGCGGGGCGCGACTTGATTTTCCTTTAGGGGACGGCGAGCGGGGCGAAATGGACATTCTCGCCGCCCGTAGCGAAAGAGTCTCTGAAGGCGATAAGCTATATTTATGGGTTCGCCTTGACGGTGAGTATGAGATTGTAGAGGAAGAAGATGACTCAGATGATCTCCTTTCAAGTTTTGGGACGTTTTAGAAGAAGAAGCTATAGCATCAGTGCATTTTAACCTTTCCACGTTTCATGTACATGCAGCCAGACCACCTGATTAGGCATATCCGGCGCATGGCGGAAAACGACACTTGACAGTTTAGTTGTCGTTTCGGCTTGAACTTCTTGCCATTCTTCATAAGTTACCACAATCAACCCTCCCTCTCGATGGTGACTTTGAAAGGCTTTAATCCAGATACGTAGTCCTGGTCGTGACCCATAAGCCACCCGCAGACCTTGCAACAGCGGTTTACGGGTGGTTTGCTGACCATAGGCCCAACCATGCTGAATTGTTCGCTGAGGACTTGAGCCACCCGCTCAAAAATTTGGTCGCTCTCTTCGCACATGCCTCCTAGCCACACTTGAAAAAATTGATGTAATTCAATAACTTCTTGTTCATACGATTTTTGTATGGACATCTCTCGATCCTAACAGCCTAATTAATATTAGGTATGATTGTGATGGCAATGCCTTGTACCAACGCCAGTTTATAGGCTACGCCCTCCCAATTTCAACCTCATATTGCCGCATCGTCGCCAACTCTCGCGGTAAATGAACCTCAGGTGGCTCCCAGCCAATCCACTCCCCGCTCAAATAACCATCATAACCGTGTGCAATCAACACTTCAAGGGTGCGCTTGTGGTCAATGTCTCCTTGACCAATGGGTTGAAAGACCAGCTTATCTAATTCTTTTGTGCCATCATGAATATGAACATGCTTGATCCAAGGTTTCAGAATTTGAAATGATTGGTCTATGTCCAAGCCTGCCTTACGGACGGGGTGCATGATGTCCCAGTTCACGGCCAAATTAGGATGATCGACTCTTTCCAAGACCGCAGCGACATCTTTCGGATCTGACCAATCATCATGAGTCTCAATACAAATCGTCACATTTTGTTGCTCGGCATGTGAGGCCAGCGGTTCCAAAGCTTCTACTAATTGATCAACCGCCGCTTCTCGGCTGAGGCCCTCAGCTAACATCCCTCCAAAGACCCGCAGACGCGGAATCTGAAGGTCGGAGGCGAGGTCAATATAGTCATAAGTCTCTTCTACTTGTCCTTCCACTGTCTCAGGGTCAGCATAGCGACAAGAAATGGCTAAACAACAGAGATCGACTCCACTCTCAGCCACCTTCATCCTGATGGTTGAACGGTCTACAGCACTCGTTTCTAACTCAATCCCATGCTTATGCCCACTGCCTGAGCGCGGCTCAATGCCTTGATAGCCAAGTTGCTTGGCCAAAGCCAATATCTCATCTAAACTAAATTCTGGACAAGAAAAACTTATAAAGGAATATTTCACGATACTATCCTTTTGTTATTAAAAAATTGGGATTCTATAAGGAATTTTGTGACGAACAAGTAGCCAAGTAGCAAGGTGATGCATTCCAAAAGAACAACCCTCCCAAACCCCTTACGCAGCAACCCTGAAATCCTGCCATCTTGCCGCTGCTTATAGACAATCTCTCTTTCTTTACCACAAAATTTCGCAAAGAGCCAATAGATATCTTAGAACTTTTTTGAGGTGAAAAGGAGATGCGCCATGTAAACAGCCAAAGTGGCAAAGTTATACAGTCTCCTGACAATGCGGGTTACGCTGCCACTTTGCCACTGTGCTACTCTACCCTATTCCAATACCAAAAGGAATTATAAATCTTTATCCAGTTCTTCCACATCCTGCTGTATATATGATTGAACCAAACCCAAAATCGCCTCATCTTCAAACTCCCGAGCCAATTCACGAAGCTTATTGGCAAAGGGTAGATATTGTTCATCCAACTGTTCAAGGCTATTGGCTTGTTCTCGGATACGACGCATATTGCCTAACTTTGCCAATTCATATAATACGGCCAATATTTCTTGAGGCGGTGGTATTAACACATCATTATCCTGCTTCATCCAAGCTGTATCCACAGAAATGGTTATTTGATCCCCTACCAGCTCAGGTGCTTCAGAATGATCCCCCATCTGATACGCCGATACCTCTTTTTCTAACAATATGCCTTCAACGACAGGATAAGCGGCCTCAAACCAAAAGGTGCTACCTAGCCCTACCTCGCTCCTAACTTTAAGCTCACCCCCCATCAATTCCACAATTTGCTTCGTAATGGTTAAACCCAAACCAGCCCCTTCCACACTTGATAGAATAGGTTCTACTTGGTGAAAAGGTTCAAAAATCAGTGCTATATCTTTTGGATAGATACCAATTCCTGTATCTTGTACTTCAAAACGAAGTGTTTGCGGATTATGCTGATTGACAGCCAGAACCTTAAATATCACTTGACCCTGATCCGTGAATTTAATGGCATTGCTCAAAAGATTGAGTAATGCTTGGCGCAAACGGGTTTCATCCGTCCGCATCCAAAGCGGAAGCATTGGGTCGATATTAAGGTGAAATTGAATATTCTTTTCCAAAGCTCGCATCTGGATTATCCCCACTACCCCTTTCAGGAAACGGGACATTTGAATCTCTTCGGGATAAAGTTTCATTTTACGAGCTTCAATGGTCGCCACATCAAGGACATCATTCACCAGCGTTAACAGATGATCGCCACATTGATGAATAATATCCAAACTTTTTATAATCTCAGGATGAGTATTTTTATGTCGCTTGAGGAGATGGCTATGACCTAGGATGGCGTTAAGAGGGGTGCGAAATTCATGACTCATATTAGACAAGAATTCACTTTTGGCTTGACTAGCCACTTCTGCCGCTTCTTTAGCTTGGATCGCTTCTTCAAATAGTCGCCGATTTTCAAGCGTGGTAGCCAACATCGCAGCGATTTGTAATAATAGTTGTTCTACATCAGGGGTATAAATCTCTGGGGTCTGACTGGCTGTATTCAAAGTGCCAATAATCTCGCCAGAGGTTACCAGAGGGACATTCAAAATCGCTCGGACACCCATTTTATTCAAGGCTTGTACATCTATCCACTTACTTGCCTTGGTTTCAAGCATGAGGATTGGTTTCTGTTGTTTGACAACTTCACCAATCACCGTGCCATCAAGAGGCAAGGTAAGACCTGTCGGTAGCGCCCCAATCATGCCGTCGAGCGCAAATACATCGAACATTCGTTCTTCATTCAACAAAGCAATGCTAACCCGTTTAGCATTAAGAATTTGTTTCGTTTTAATCGCCACTAAGTTGAAGGCTGCTTCAGCACTATCAACCCGACTTAGTCCTAAAATTAACTCATTCAACAGGCTAAGACGGCTCGCTTGATGCTCTGTCTCAACCAATAAACGCCGATTTTCTAGGGTTGAGGCTAATAAAGAGGCACATTGTAGCATGAGACGTTCATGTTCTGGGGTATAGGCATCGGTCTGTTTATGCCCTACATTGAGTGCTCCCACAATTTGCCCTCCAACCCGGAGGGGTGCTGTCATGGTCGAAAAAATACCACTTTCTGCCAGTTGGCGTTGATTACTTTGACGTGTATCAGACACCATCAAAAGTTGCTCAGTTTGTACGACATGACCTACCGCTGTCCCATCTAAGGCTAATTTTGTGCCAAGTGGTATACTACCTGCCTCGCCATCGAGGGCAAAGACCTCAAAATACTCGCCAGTTTGGTCTAACAAGGCCAAGCTGGCGCGGTCACTACCAACGATATTAGCCAAGTGACGCGCAACGGCTTCAAATGCCGCTTTCTCCCCAGAGACTTGGCTAAGTTCAACTGCTAAGGCATTAAGCAAATCTAAACGATGGGCTTGGGCTTCTGTTTGGGCTAATAAATGTGCTTTTGCTGTTTCATTTGAGCGTAAGGCAGTAAGCTGCTCCTGCATTTGGGCTAGTGATGTCTGTTGGTCTAAGGGGTCGGGTTGGGAGCAGATTTTTTTGTGGTCACTCATCTTCTTTAAATCCTTTTTGCTTTTGGCTAAGAGAATCACGATTGCTCTGTTAGATATGATTCGACCAAAGCCAAAATTTGCTTCAGTTGAAAACGACGAGCTAGCTGATTGACCTTGTCTGCGAAAGGATTATATGACTCGTCCAATTGTCTTATCTGGATGATCCACTGTCTAATCTTTTTGATATTACCTATTTGAGTTAACTGGTACAGGGTTTCTAAATCCGCCTGGGGCGGGAGAACGAGATCCGATGTCTTAACCATTTCCTGTGTTTCAACCTTATTTTCTTTATAGGTCCAGATCAGAGGCAAATATTTTTCCAATAACTTAAATAATATTTCCTCATCTACAGGCTTCGATAAAAAATCATCGCAACCAACCTCCCGACTCCTGGCTAGGTCTTTCTCATAAGCACTGGCCGAAACCGCGATAATAGGTATTTCTTGCATGCCGGGTATCTGGCGAATTTGTTTTACCGCTTCAAGCCCATTTAACACAGGCATCATCAGATCAGTCAAAATAATATCCGGTTTCAACTTCTGAGCCTGATCCACACAGGCCTGGCCATCTTCTACGTCTACGACCTTAAATCCAACAGGCTCTAAAATGCTTTTCAAGACGAGCCTATTAATCTCTTTATCATCCGCCACCAAAACCAAACGCTTGGCCCCAGTATAGCCGATGATACGCTTTGGCAAACTTTTACTTTCTTCAAACTTTATGTCAACGACAGTCACTTCAACTTCAAACCAAAACGTGCTGCCATATCCTTTCCGACTTTGGACCTGTAGCTCTCCCCCCATCAAAGCCAGGAGCTGGTGGGTAATGGCCAAGCCTAGCCCTGTCCCCTCACTTCTTTTTCGTTTGCTGCCCACTTGCTCAAAGGGTTGAAAAATTTTTTCTAATTCTGTCGGGGTCATGCCAACCCCTGTGTCGGAAACCTCAAAACGCAGTCGAACAAAGGTAGTAAGGGTAGATTTCCCATTTTGCTCCTGCTTCTCTGTGATTACCCGCTTTGGCTCATTTTCAAAAGAAGCAACTAGGCTCACTTTTAAGATCACCTCTCCTTGCTCTGTGAACTTAATCGCATTGCCCAAAAGATTTACCAAAATTTGCCGCAAGCGCGTTTCATCTACTCGGATACCTATAGGCAAGTCAGAACTGGCTTCGAGCCTAAAGTCGATATTTTGCTGTTCAGCCCGATAGTGAAACAGACTGGTTATATCTTTCAAGAAATCGGACAAGCGGACATCCACAGGATGTAGTTCCATTTTTCGAGACTCAATTCGGGCTAGATCAAGCAGGTCGTTGATCAGGGTCAGAAGATGTTGGCCACTATTTTGGATAATATTGAGGCCATTAATTTGGTTGGGCTTCAGCGTTTTATCATTTTTGAGGATGTGGGCATAACCCAGAATGCCATTGAGGGGAGTCCGTAATTCATGACTAATGTTAGAGAGGAATTCACTCTTGGCTTGGTTCGCTCTATTTGCAGCTTCTAACAATTGAGCTTGTTTTTGTTTTGCTTCCATTTCAGTCACTAATCTTTGCTTGGCTAAATCTTGAAAAAGATTACGTTGACGGACAAAATGACCGAGGGAAATAAATATTGTGGTCGAAACGGCCCCTATATTCATCACAAAGAAGATCGTGCGGATCGTCGGTGACAAATTATTCGGATGTTGAATTTGCATTTCCAGCACACCACTCAAGATTAATATTCCCAAATAAGCAAAAAACCAACGGGGTATTCTTTTCATATCTTCTTCAAATAACAAAGCACCCAAAGGACACAGAACCGACCAAATCACAACTGCACTAGATTGAACAAAACCTCCTAAGGTCAACATGGTAAAAAATGGCAAAAATAATATTAGCAATAGCTGAACAAAACGAAAAATCTGATATCTGGATGAAAAAGCAAAAAAAATAATATTAACGGATGTAATCAGGCTATATAAAAACGGCACCGAAGCAGCCAGAGGTTCATGCAAAAATAGATAGATAAAGCTCCAAGCGATACCAGCTATGTTAACCATAATCGAACTGCTAACGATTAAATTTTTTTTGAGGCGGATTTCATCATTATCCTCATCATTGATGCCAATGGATAGAACGAATGTGATTAGTTTATTCAACCATAGAGACTGTAATACCCACATATCAACCCAGTATTTCATTCTAAAATTCACTCTCTTGAAATTATTGTGCTTCATCCAAACACGCCGCACCAAAGCCAAAATGGCCTCATCTTCAAAATCTATAGCCAATTGACGCACATGATGGACAAAGGCCTGATAAGTTTCATCACTTTGTTGAATAGTCTCTAGCCCACGCCGATGTCTTTCATCTAAGGTTAACTCATTTTGTAGAATAGTGGTATAGCCCAAATGCCGTTGAGCGGTGTGCGTAATTCATGACTCATATTGGACAAAGGTCGCGTGATGGTTTGCGCTAAAATATAACCTGACTCCATAAAAAATTAGGTTTATCGAGCCTCCCCATCTTTGTTGGTCTCACTTAAATATCTCCTCAGTAATTCTACAAGTTTTTCATCCTCAAAACTCTGCGCTAAAGTTCGTAACTCATGAGCAAAGAGAATATACTGTTCGTCTAACTCATGCAATTGAGCGGCTTGTTCTTTGATTCGTCTCATATTACCTTGTCTAGTCAGCTCATAAAATTTTTCTAAAACTTCCTGCGGAGGGGGACCAATATCCTGCCTTCCATTTCTGGTCCTTTTATCTCTTTCTGCCTGACCTGATATATCCAATCCACTGGCAAATGATTCTCCAACAAGTTCAATAAGGTCTGTTCATCCACTGGCTTGGCTAAAAAGGCATCACACCCTGCCTGACGGCTTTTCTCTTGATCTGTCTCATAAGCACTGGCCGAAAATATAGGTTGTGTGGCCATTTCTGGTATCTGTCTGATCTGTTTCACAGCTTCAAATCCGTCCAGCCCTGGCATGACTAAGTCTATCAAAACGATATCCGGCTTAAACTGTCGCGCTTTGTCAACAGCATCTGCCCCTGCATCACTTTCCCCGCTTAGATCTCGCTTTTTCTGCCTAATTCCGTTACAATCTTTGACGAAATCCCATTGATGGTCTGATAAATCAATAATCACCCAAATCTTCAAAATACCATCAAGCGTAGGCCAACTTGATCAAGCTTATATTGACTCCTGAGCAACACAAACAACTACAAGCACTGACAAAAGCAGGCGTGTATACGGTAGGTGAAGAAATATTGCACAGTCTTACCCACGGTATTGGTACAGCCTTGAGCATAGCGGGTTTAACCCTCTTGCTCGTGTTAGCCTCACTGTTCGGGAATGTTTACCAAATGGTCAGTTTTAGTATTTATGGGGCAACACTCATCCTGATGTACTTAGCCTCGACGCTTTATCATAGTTTTCAAAATCCGCAGGCCAAAGAAATTTTTCGAATCATCGACCATGCCTCGATCTATCTCCTGATTGCAGGCACTTATACCCCTTTCCTTATCGTGGGCATTCGCGGCTGGTGGGGGTGGATGTTATGCCTAACCATTTGGAGTTTAGCTTTTTTAGGTATCCCCTTCAATCTTCTGTTTATGGATCGCCTCCCCAAAATATCCCTCTTGACCTATATTCTAATGGGCTGGTTATGTGTAGCCATTATCCAAGACTTATTGGCCAGTATTGCGCTTGGGGGTCTGATTTGGTTAGCTCTGGGAGGCGTGATGTACACAGTCGGGGTTATTTTTTACCTGATGCAACAAACACCCTACATGCATGTTATTTGGCATCTATTTGTCTTAGCGGGCAGTATTTGTCATTATATTGCTGTGCTTTTTTATCTGACTTCAAGCGCATAAGCAAGTTATTAGTTATTAGTGTTTTTTGTTCATTATTCATTACTAATTGTTAATTGTTCTTTTAGGAGATCATCTATGAATAAAACTGAACGGGTCGCCTATTTCAATTTGTCAAGGCCAGTATCCGTACCAAGCTGACCTTCGCTTTTTTACTGGTGTCTTTAAGTTCCTTAGATCTATTAATCTATTTAAATACACGTCTTATAGAATTAGCCCTGGAGGATGAAGCACAACCCAGTCACGGACAGGTCACGCTGCGCGTCTCAGTGACCTTGGCTGACTATGTACAGCCAACTGTCGATAGCCAGCCTCTGGTTTCTGACATGTTTCTCGCCCAAGGCGAAGGGCAAAGGCTTGATGACGAAGCACAAAACATACAAGATGAAAATCAAATCAGGCTTCGTTTTGAGGTGATCGATACAGGCGTGGGGATTTCTACAGAAGACATGGATAAAATTTTTGAGCCCTTTGAATTAGAGCAGTTGGATGAAAGTTACGCGCCTTTTGCTAACAAAATACACGAACGGATCCAAAAATTTGAGATAGGTCAAATTTTGACGTTAATAAACCAATATCTGACAGATCCAGATAAAAAATAGATATGATAGAGATAAAAAAAATGTCTATTGCACCATCTCCACCCGTCCATACTGACTCCGATACAACTGATCATAAAACCCACCCAAGGCTAATAATTCTTCGTGGGTGCCCCGTTCAATAATCCGCTGATCATTGACGACTAAGACCTGATCCGCGTTGCGAATGGTGCTTAAGCGGTGCGCGATCACAAAAGACGTGCGACCTTCCATCAAGCGCAACAAGGCTTCTTGAAGCTGTATTTCTGTGCGCGTATCGACACTGCTGGTTGCCTCGTCAAGAATCAGAATGCGCGGGTCAGCTAAGATGGCTCGCGCAATGGCTAGGAGTTGACGCTGGCCCTGACTAAAATTATGGCCCTTCTCTGAGACTTGCGTTTGGTAGCCTTGGGGCAACAGGCGAATGAAACGGTCTGCATTGGCCAACTTGGCCGCAGCCCTGGCCTCCTCGTCGCTGGCAGTCAAACGACCGTAGCGAATATTGTCCATGACCGTACCAGAAAATAAAAAGGTATCCTGCAAAACAATCCCTAACTGTTTACGCAGTGAAGCTTGCTGGACTGCTTTAATATTCTGTCCATCGATACAGATCGTGCCTTCATTAATATCATAGAAACGACTCAAGAGACTAATAATGGTTGTTTTACCCGCGCCTGTCGGTCCGACCAAAGCGATGGTCTGACCGGGCAAAGCTTCTAGGCTGACATCGCTCAAAACAGGCTTTTCGGCTTCATACGCGAAACGAACTTGCTTGAATTGGACATGGCCTTGAATGTCTTGCAAAAGGGGGGCATTGACTTCATCTTGGACCCTTGGTTGTTCATCTAACACGGTGAAAATACGTTCTGCCCCGGCTAAAGCCGCTTGTAGTTGGTTGTATAGCATGGCGATGGTACGCATGGGGCGGAAGAAATTCATGATATAGACCACAAAGGTGACGATCACCCCGACCTCAACCAAGCCTTGTAAGGCCAGCCAGCCGCCTAAAAGCGATGTGGCGGCAATGGTCAAAATACTCATGGTGGTGAACAGGGGGCCGAGCGCAGCAGTGATGATATCAGCTTTGATTCCCTCCTGACGATAGGTGACATTCGTTTCCTGAAATTGGGCCAATGTTTTTCCTTCTCGGGTAAAGGCTTGCACCACTCTTAACCCCGATATCGTTTCTTCCATGATCGCGTTGAGCTTGCCTAAACTACGCTGCATGCCCCGAAATGCCTTGCGGCTAATCCGACTGACCTGCATGGTGATGAACACCATGACCGGTAAAATCAACGCCGTCCCCAAAGCCAAGGGCCAGTTCAGGACAAACATGGCGATGATGATGCAGCCAAACAATAAAATATTGGTCGTAAATTCAATCAACCCATTCGACAAGGTGCGATTAATGGCTTCGGTATCGTTCGTCACCCGACTCATCAAGTCGCCCACCGGGTGGCGATCATAGTAAGCCATGGAAAGCATTTGCAGGTGGCTGAATATCTCTGAGCGCAAATCAGCCACTAACCCTTGTCCGATACTGACCATCAAGAGGCCCTGCGCGATGGCACATAAACCTGCCCCAATATAAACTGCTAACATCAGGCCCGACAAGCGAGTCAGACCAGATACATCACGGGGAATGACATAATCATCAATAGCCTGACCCAGAAGGATAGGCCCCATCAGGTTGAAAGCCGTGGTGAAAATGACCAAGACTGTCACCACCACGAGCTGGCTACGATAAGGGGTTAAATATTGCAGCAGCCGTAAAATGGTCGACTGGGCATTGCCAACGCTTTCGCCGGTTAAACCGCCGCTGCTCAGGCCAATACGGATCATAGGAGGACGTTGATTGCTGGATTGATGGGTCATGGTTCGTTTCCTTATGTAGTTTATGCTTCACCAAGTTGAGAATGATAAATGTCTTGATAAATCGGGCTGCTGTGTAAAAGATCATGATGGGTGCCTTGGGCCACGATGCGGCCTTGATCTAAGATCAGAATATGGTCGGCGTTGAGGACGCTGTTAATCCGCTGGGCCACGATGAAGGTAGTACAATGCCTCATCAATTCATCTAAAGCGGCTTGAATTTTGATCTCGGTGCTGAAATCGACGGCACTGGTGCTATCATCTAAGACTAAAATACGGGGCGAAATCAAGATAGCCCGCGCAATGGCAATGCGTTGTTTTTGACCGCCTGATAAATTAGCCCCCTGCGCTTCGACCTGACTGTCATAGCCCTTGGGCATGGCCATGATAAACTCCTGGGCCTGGGCTGCTTTGGCCGCGGCCATCACCGCCTCTAAAGACGCATCAGGGTTGCCGTAGGCGATATTCTCCCGCACCGTGCCGCTAAACAAAAGGGTTTGTTGAAGGACCAGGCCCACTTGTGACCGTAGCCTTTGCGGAGACCAATCCCGCACATCAACCCCATCAATCTTGATCCTGCCAGCCGTGACATCGTAAAAGCGCGGAATCAGATGAACCAAACTGCTTTTGCCTGACCCAGTGGGCCCCAATAAAGCCACCCGTTGGCCTGGTTCGACAGAAAAACTGACCTGATTTAAGACCTCTTCTGGCTGATGTTCATTGATTTGAAAATCAGGGCCCTTTTGATCAGCCAAAGCTCCATTGACCATTTTTTGTCGGGACAGGCCATTGCTATTGCTCAGGGCAGGTTTATGAATTTGCTCTGGCTGCGCTACGAGGCTCTTTTGTGGTTCATGGTACCTTTCATATCGAAAGGAAACATTCTCAAATACGACTTGGCCCAACATTTTATCTGCTCCCTGGGGGGTGGCGGGAAGTTTCAACACAGGCTCTGTATCTAAGACCTCAAAAATACGCTCCGCTGAAGCATCTGCTCGGGCCACCATCATCAAAATATTACTGAGCAACAAGAGAGGCGACATCCCGATCAAAAGATAATTGGTGAAGGCGATCAATTCCCCGACCGATAAACGCCCCCCAACGACACTGAGGCCGCCCATCCACGTAATCACTACCAAGCCGACATTCGTCACTGCGGTCAGGGTGGGCAAAGCAACAGCCATCAAGCGGCCCACGCGAATATTTTGCTGCATATAATCCCGGTTGCCCTCTTCAAAACGGTCAATCGCGTAACGTTCTCGCACATACGCCCTGACCACTTGCACCCCAGCCAAATTCTCTTGCACGAGGGTGTTCAGTGTGCCCAATTTCTGCTGCACGAGGGCGAATAGAGGTTGCGCCGTCTGCACTAGAAAACGCAGGATGATCATGGCTAAAATTAAGGTGCCGACCATGAGCAGGGCTAATTGCCAGTCGGTCAGTAAAAGCATGAGCAGGCTGCCGATGAGCATGAGCAGGGCCCGAATCAATAAGGCCATCCCCGCACTGGCAAACATGCGCACGGTATCGACATCGCTGGAGACACGAGTCATCAAGCGACCGGTCTGCATTTGATCTAAATTCGCAAATGAGAGGGATTGGATATGTTGAAATAAGGTATTGCGGACATCAAAAGCCAAGCCTTGTGATATTTGAGCCCGACAGACTCCCTGGCCCAAGGTCGCCAAAGCCCCGACTAAAGCCGCCCCAAACATGATCAAAGCCCCTTGTAAGATGGCGGAAAAATCACCGGGCCGAATCCCCTGATCAACAATATACTGTAGCAAACGGGGCACGGTCAATTCCATCATGACGGGCAAGATAACTGTTATGAAACCAACTCCCATAATCCAACGATAGGGGACCAGGAAGCCCAGCAAACGTTTGAGTCCCTTCATATTCTTGTCCTATTCTTTTTAAGATTTGACCCTATTCTACTGCTGAGTAAATCATCCGTCAAGCTAATTAAGTCACGTTGAAGTTGTCCAAATACCTGAATGTGATATGATTCCTTGATAATTGACCTGTATAATGATCTTGTCCAAACATGAAGTCATTTGCTGCTTATAAACATGAAGGCCATAAATGGGTCACCTTAGCTACAGGCGAATTTTATCCTGATATTCTTGAGGATGCTTGTCAGCTCTATCTGCCTGTCTTAGAAATGTTTCGCCAGCTCGTGAAAACGTCTGGCTCCTCAGTCGGATTGTTGAAAAAAATTACAGATATTCAGCAAAGTTGGATGCGTATTCAACTGCTGCGCGTTTTTCGTAAATACGTCAGCCCCAATACACCGGTTGAGATGCTCAAAGTTAAGAAAAATATTGACATAACCTGTCTCGAATATGGAAACCAATTTAGACCTATCCAAGAGGTACAGGTCGCATTACTTGGCTCAATGTGGGATGATTATGCTAAATTAGAGAATAGTTGGCCTGATAAGATCAAGGTCATTACTTTACGCATGCTGCCTGAACGTATCACATCAGCTTGGCTTATTCAATAGGAGGTAAAATTGGCGACAGGGGTATCCAAATCTAAATGGAAGACAAAAATTGATTCATCAACAAGGGAAACATCTTCATTCATCTCTTTATCTTACGCAGGCAAAAGAACAGAACATGAAATTTTAGCCCGCACACCAGCCCAAACCCAGCTTTTATGGCAAGGTCCAGCGCAACCTCGGAATCATCTTTATTATGGGGATAATCTATCAGGTCTCGCGACGCTATTGCATGAGCCTCAAATTTGTGGCCATGTGCGTTTAATCTATATTGATCCGCCCTTCGCCACAAAACAGGTATTTCAGTCACGTCAACAACAGGATGCTTATGAAGACCTTTTGGCAGGACCTCGTTATCTTGAATTTTTGCGTCAACGGCTGATTTTTTTGCGCGAGCTTTTAGCCAATGATGGCTCAATCTATGTCCATCTGGATATGAATATGGCTTGTCAAGTGAAAATATTAATGGACGAAATTTTCGGCGAGAAATGTTTCAGAAATTGGATCACCCGCAAAAAGTGTAATCCAAAAAACTATACCCGCCACACCTATGGCAATATCTCTGACTATATCTTGTTCTATACCAAATCTGATGAGTATATTTGGCATCGACCCTATAAAGCTTGGACACAAGAACAAGCCTTGAAAGAATATCAATATATCGAGGAAAAGACAGGCCGACGGTATAAAAAAGTCCCTATTCACGCCCCTGGCGAGCGATATGGTGAAACTGGCAAACCTTGGCGTGATATGAACCCCCCCCCTGGCAAACACTGGCAGTACCCTCCCCAGACCTTGGATGAAATGGATGCCCGAGGCGAAATTTATTGGTCAGCCAATGGTAATCCACGCCGTAAAGTCTATTTAGACCAAAGCCTTGGCATCCCTATTCAGGATATATGGCTTGATTATAAAGATGCCCATAATCAAAACATCAAAATTACAGGCTATCCGACTGAAAAAATTCCCGATTTGCTCTCGTTGATTATTAATGCCTCTTCCGACCCAGATGACATCATCTTAGATTGCTTTGCTGGGTCTGGCACGACCTTAGATCTGGCTTCAAAACATCAACGACGCTGGATAGGTATGGACAATAGTCCAGAAGCAATCAGCACCATCTTGAAACGTTTCGCGACAGGGTTGGAGCCAATGGGCGATTATGTTAACAAAGAAAAAGAAAGTCAACTATCTTTTTTAGACACGACCTTATCCGCTCTGATCAATGATTTCGCTTGCCATGCCATTGAACCCTATGAAGGCGAATTGGATACCCTATTCCGGGAATGGCAAGGTTTAAACCAATTCACCTCGCAAAAAGCGCATCGCTGTCTCCGCTAAAATAGCGGAGCCAATGGGCAGACAGGCTTCATCGATATCAAATTCAGGATGATGCACAAAGCGAGGTGGGCCCTTTGGGTCTTTGGTGCCGATGGAAAACATAGCCCCTTGGCTGGCTTGAGTCATATAAGCAAAATCTTCGCCGCCCATGATCGGGTCTTTGTCCAATACATTGTCTGGGCCAATCAGGTCAGCGGCGGTGTCTTTGATCCACTGCGTCACCTTCGGCGTATTATATAATGAAGGGTACCCTCTGATGGTCCACATCTCATAATCACCGCCTAAGGCTTTGGCAATAGATAAAGCGCGTTCCACTTCTTTTAAGAGTTGTTCTCGCACCGCATCATCTAAGCTGCGTAGAGTCAAGTCGAGTTCAACCTGCTCTGGAATGACATTATTGACCGTCCCGCCAAGCAAACGACCCACTGTCACCACGGCCGGTTTTATCGGATCGATGCGCCTAGAGACAATGCCGTGCAAGGCGGATAAAATAGGCCCCATCATAAAAATGGGATCATTGGCCGCATCTGGTTTGGCCCCGTGGCCGCCCCGCCCAATCACCTTGGCAAAAACACTATCAACATTGGCTAGGGCATGACCGGCACAGGTGGCAATGCGGCCTCGGTCTAAGGTGCCATCAACGTGCAAAGCAATAACGGCCTCTAAGTCCTCAATTGCCCCATCCTGCATCATGGCTGTGGCCCCACTAATGCCGTCATCATCCTGTTTTTCTTCCGCCGGTTGAAATAGGAGGCGGATTTCCCCCTGAATGTTCTCCTCTTTGAGCAACATGGCCGCCCCAAGCAACATGGTGGTATGAGCATCATGTCCACAGGCATGCATCTTGCCCGCTGTCTGCGATTTATAGGGTACCTCATTCGCTTCCAAAATGGGCAAGGCATCCATATCGGCGCGGATACCAATCGCAGGGCCATCGCCATCGCCCAAGCGAGCGACCACGCCCGTCCGTCCCACCCCGGTTTGATGTTCAATCCCTAATTCATTCAAGGTGTTCGATACAAGGGCACTGGTCTTAAATTCTTCAAAGGCTAATTCAGGGTTTTGATGAATGGTCCGGCGTAATTCACTGAGTTTTTCTTGCATTTTTTGTGCTTTGGTGAGCATTATTTTCTCCTTATCATAATTTTAGGCTGCTCCAAAAAATAATTATCCGCAGATTTCGCAGATGAGTAAAGAAAAAATCTGTGTAATCTGTGTAATCTGTGGATCGTTTAAAATTTGGCCTGGCCTTAGTTACATGATAAACCCAAATCAGAATATAAATTTGGTGTTTTAGGGCCAACATAAAGAACTTCAACTAACTGTTCATGGTCAATAATCAGCCGCACCAAGCGAAAACGACCCCGAATCCAAACTCAATAATGGTTTGGATGTTCCTCAAGTTCTTTGGCATCGCTGGGGCGAGGCTCATCAACTAATTCGAGAATACGATTTCAAGCAATTTGTCTAACATAGCCAGGTAAAGTGTTCAGATGTTTACGGACCACTCGCGATATCTGAACTCTGTACATTGACGTGCATCCTTGGATGCCATGCCGCTTTGCGCCTTTCGCTGGCGAAAGGCACACTGCCACTCTGCCTCTTTCTCTAACATTTCACCTTGTCTACCACTATATTTCTCATTGAACCAATAGATTTAGCCACAATAGCTTTATTAATTTAATCTGTCAAATCTATCATAGATTGTCACACGACAGACCTATCTACTGAGGTGGGCCCGTTTGTCAAGACCAGAAGATGAAAATGTTAAGTAAGATAATAAGTTAACATAAAATTTTTGGAAAGGTGGGACCAAGACATAAGGGCTATACCAATCGATCACCGCTGTCAGATCCATAAATCCTTTTGGCATTGGAACATATGTTATATCACTGCTCCATACTTGATGCCTCTGAGTAAATAGGGATATTTTTTATGCGCCTTTCCTTTAATTGTTGTTCTGGGTCGCGGATAGACCGCTTGTAATCCCATTTTTTGCATTAAATTTCTGATCCGTTTATGATTAACCATATAACCTTGCTCACGCAGGTAGGCTAATATTTTTCGCCAACCATAAAAAGGTGTTTTGGTATATTGTATTGACTACTGTGTGTCTTCCTTTTTATTATTGTCATTTTGACCTCTATTTCTTACTTCACCTCTGGTCTATTTTTCGGGACTCATTATATATCATATAGTCCCCGTATCATTTTTCAGCCTTCATTATCTTCACACTTCAATCAACAAACACCATGCGTTTATTCTGGGAACTCTGCAAACTCTCTTTCCAGCACCAACTAACCTATCGGGCGGCGACTCTAGCGGGTCTCGCGACGAATACTTTCTTCGGCGTACTACGGGCGGCGGTTTTAATCGCCTTCTACGGTGCCCAAGATGAGGTGGTCGGCCTGTCGCTGCAAGGGGCCATCACCTACACGGGCATTACCCAAGCCATCATCGCGTATCTGTACATCTTTGGCACCTACGACCTCATGCAATCTATCTATACGGGTGAGGTGGCCGCAGATTTGCTCAAACCAATGAGTTATTTTCGCTTTTGGGTGGCCCGCGAGATAGGTCGCTCCATGGCGAATTTGCTAACCCGAGGCCTGGGCATCATGCTTCTTTATACCCTTCTCTTTGACATCAGTTATCCGACCGGCTTAACCCAATGGCTCGCCCTACTCCTATCGACATTCTTAGCCTTGTTAATCAGCATTTGTTGGCGGTTCCTGATCAACTTAGCTGCCTTCTGGACTCCTGAAGCCAAAGGGATTGGTCGTTTTGCCTTCGGCATCACATGGATCACCTCAGGCTTTGCCATGCCCTTACGATTTTTCCCTGATTGGTTTAATACCCTGTGCCATTTCACGCCCTTCCCTGGCTTAATCAACACCAGCGTCGAAGTTTATCTCAGTCTGCTGACAGGCTTCGACTTACTGCAAGCCTTAGCTCTGCAAGTCTTTTGGGTTTTGGTTTTAATGCTTATGTGCCAAGTGGTTTTACGAGCGGGCGTGAAACGCTTGGTTATTTTAGGCGGATGAGGTTTAGCGATGCACACGCTCAGGCATAATATCAGCATTTACCTGCGTCTGATTGGGATACAAATACGCTCGCAGATGCAATATCGACTTTCCTTTCTTTTGGATGTCATTTCGACGATGATGATGACATCCCTGTTTTTCCTAGCCTTAGCCTTGGTGATGCAACGATTTGAGAATTTAGGGGGGTGGCGATTAGCGGAGATTGCTTTTTTATGGGGGTTGGTCGAATTATCTTTTGGGTTTATGGACATGACGTTCAGCGGCTTTGATCCCGATGTCTTCGGCCAGCGCGTCCGACGCGGCACCTTCGATCAACTGCTCCTGCGCCCAGTCAGTATCACCTGGCAAGTCCTCGGCTCCGTCTTTGTTATACGGCGTTTAGGACAGATGGGCCAAGGCATGATTATCTTCTCCTTGGCCCTTTCTTGGGTCGATATCCAATGGACTTGGGGCAAAGTGTTTTATTTGCCAGGGGTTGTCTTAGGCATGGTTTGTTTTTTTGGGGGCTTATTCATCGTGGGAGCGACCATCTCCTTTTGGACCATTGAGTCTATTGAGGCCATGAATATTCTGACCTATGGTGGTCGGGAGTTAATTTCCTATCCCATGCACATCTATCAGCCTTGGCTGCGTCGCACCTTCACCTACATTATTCCCGCCATTTTCCTCAACTATTATCCCGCCTTATACTTCCTCAACAAGCCCGACCCCTTCGGTCTACCAGCGATTGTGCCTTTCCTGGCCCCGTTCATTGGCTTGGGCATTTTAAGTTTAGCCTTATTTTTTTGGCGATTTGGGATTCGGCATTATCAAAGTACGGGGACATGAGGTTTGACCGATAATCCCGTATTCATCAGTTTCCGACCCATAGAATAGATCAATAATTTCATTAGGAAGTGACTCCGTGAAATCGTCACCTGATTCGATCAGGCCTTCAAACAGGCCAAAGAGGGGTGGGTCATCAGGATTACGCGCTTGACGTAAGAGGGCACAGTACGCTCATAGGCTTGTTGCTCTGCGGGGGTAAAGTGAATGGTATCCATCGTCAAAAACGCTTGGATGGTGGCTTGTCCTTCATCCTCTTGGATAGTGGTATCCACGGTGACAGGCCTGGTAACAGCTACATTGGGCAGGATGATGACCTCGACCTCAGTGGCTGGAAAATCAGCGGGCAACTGAATGGTGATTCTGCCCTGTTCGGCTGTATGAAATTGACGAAGTGCTTGCATAGTGACACCTCGTATAATATATGGTACGCTTGTGCAGATCAATATTATCAGGGGCATCTATATCTGAACAGCCCTTGGCGCAAACTTTACATAGCTTCGGTATTCAGTATTCAGTTTGTCTGTAGCTGAACACTGGTCACTGATTACCTCATCAGTCGCTACCTTGCCCTAAGGCCGTTTCAAAATCGGCTAAGGTTTGCACACGCAAGGCCACTTCATTTAATTTTTGCAAAGCCTCTAAATCTATAGATTGTTCCGCCAACCATTCATCTACCCAATCTAGGGCGACCTCAAAACGAATGGTTAAAGTTTGTTTCAAAGCGTTTAATGCCGTTTCAAAAGCCCCTTCATCACGACCTTCTTCAAAGCCTTCTTGACGACCTTCTTCAAACCAAACAATTGATTTCTGTTCTAAATATTCTCGAACAAGGGGGGAATCTTCAAGGACTGTCATTTCTAACCTCAAAATTTCTCTAAGGGTTTCAACATCAATTACATAAGTAGCGAATATAGCCAAGATTGCTTCTAACTCGGCGGCTATTTCATTTGGCTCCTGGCGAATTCGGTCTGCACAACGACGGGTTTCCAAAAACTGTCGATCTTCATCTGTCAAAGGAGCCGTTTCCAACAAATCAGGTCTTTGCTGCCAGGTGCGTAATAATGACTGTTCTCGCCGCCAGGCAGAGACTTTGGCATGGTGGCCGGAGAGCAAGATATCGGGGATTGTATAACCGCGAAAGTCGGGGGGGCGGGTGTAGTGGGGATATTCTAATAAGCCTGTGGCGTGAGAGTCGTCGCTGGTGGCAGTTGGGTCGCCCAACAGACCAGGAATGAGGCGGACGATAGCATCTACTAAGACCATGGCCGGTATCTCACCGCCAGAGAGGACATAATCCCCTATCGAAATTTGATCCGTGATCAAATATTGGCGCACCCGCTCATCAACGCCCTCATAACGGCCACATAGCAACATGAGATGATTATGCTGTACTAAATCTTGAGCGATTTGTTGGGTAAAGGGGCGACCTTGCGGGGTCAGTAAAATAAGGGGAGGCTTTGGCTCCAGAGGTTGGTCTCCCTGTTGGGCTAAAACACTTTCCACTGCCTGAAAAATCGGCTCTGGTTTCATGACCATGCCGCCGCCGCCGCCGTAGGGATAATCATCCGTGGTGTGATGTTTGTCTAAAGCGTAATCACGGATATTATGGACCGCTAGGCTCACCAGTTCTAGACTTTGAGCGCGATAGATAATGCTATGGTCAAAGACTCCTTGGAACATTTCGGGGAAAAGGGTGAAGATGTCGATGTGCATATCTATGTCCTAAATTCAAAGTACAGGCGAAGGTGGCTCCATTTAGGGTCGTCCAAAATGTCTACCCTACCCATTGATGAAAGGATGCCAACTGAATCAACCCACCTTATAACCCATCATCACCCCATCACGTAAAGGCAATAAGGACACAATCCAAGACGGGTCAGTGGTCAGCAGACGGGTCAATTCCTGAATCCCTTTGGTATCCTCCGTCGGTTCTTCACCCTCTTTATAAACGAGGCCCTGCCAGAGCATATTATCCACCAGCAAAACGCCGCCAGGCCGCAACTTTTTTTCAATCACAGCCAAGGAATCAGCGTAAGCCTGTTTGTCGATGTCATTAAAAATAAGATCGAAAGGGCCTTCCGTCTCCTGTAAAGTTTGCACGGCTTCATTGACGTGATACTGCACGATACCGGCATACCCCAAGGTTGACAGATGCTGTCGCGCTTTTTGCGATAAACCTTCATCCCAAACCACATGATGCACTTCGCCACCGCCATTCTCCTGCACCGCTCTAGCGAACCAAGCCGTTGAGTATCCGTAGCCAGACCCCATTTCAAAAACTCGTTTGGCCCCCATCATACGGGCGATTTGATAGCAAAATTGGGCCGAGGCCGGGCCAACAATCGGAAAGCCATTTTCCTGAGCATAAGCCTCCATCGCCCGGATTTCTGGGTCTCTTTCGGGAATAAGACTGATGAGATAAGCTTGCATTTCTTGATAGTCCATGATGTCTCCTCTGAAAATATCAATTAAGAATTAGTAATTAACAAAACAAACCACATATCACGAATTTTTCGAATAAACGAATATCACAAATTGTTAAAAAATTCGTAAAATTCGTTCATTCGTCTTATTTATGATTAGTATTTTTATACCCTTTGCTTTGTCTATAGCACACTATAATTTTTTAATCGTTAAGGATCAATTGACCTAATACTGCTTTGCAGCATATAATAAGCTTGCAGCCTTGTCAAGAGATAGGGATACATTATATTGTTAATTGATAATTGATATTTACATAGGCAGTGCTTCGCACCAAACTCGCCTAGCCATGGCTGAACTGGCCTTGGATAATTTGTTGGCGGGTCTGGCTGGGCGAGCTTTACCAACTTTTGGTGCTAGTTTAGTTACCCTACTTATTGGATCATTCGACACATTATCGTGGTTATGACGACAAAAAACTCGCTACCATTCTAGGGTTTCAAGGTCGATAAAAGGTAACAGGTATTATACCGCTTGAGTGTCAAATTCATCCTATAAACTAGCACCAAAGGTTACTACGCCAGTCTGAGATGCAGACTGTGATCCAAATGGCAGACCGTGTGGGAGCCTATCTCTTATGTGATGAGGTCTATGCTGGGTTAGAATGGGACGGGGGACGGGTACCTGCTGTGGCTGGCTTATATGAGCGAGGGATAAGCACAGGCAGCGTTTCTAAGGCCTTAGGCTTACAGGGGTTGCGTATAGGTTGGCTGATTTGTCCTGATCCAAATGTTGTTTTCGAGAGTGTCATCTTACGCGAGAACACTAGCGAGATTATGAATATCCTCGGCGAAGCAGTGGCCGAAATAGCCCTCCGAGAGACGCGCTATAATCAAGCATTGGCCAAAGTACGCGCCGAAGGGCAGGCGAATCTCAAGATGCTTGATACCTTCATTACCTTGCGTCCAGATTGTGCATCAGAAGTTATCTATGCCCATTGCCAAACACGCTTTTGCTGTGCCTGATGGCGAGGTATTAAGTGCCATTGCCTGCCACACAACCCTCAAGGCGAACGCTTCTCTAACGGATAAAATTGTGTTCGTGGCCGACAAAATTGCCTGGGATCAAACGGGTACGCCACCCTATCTCAAAGAAGTTTTAGAAGGTCTTGATACCTCGATTGATTCAGCAGCCTTAGCTTATCTTGACTACTTATGGCATTTGCGTGATAAACTACGTGTTTTACATCCTTGGGCTGTTGAAGCACGAAATTATCTTTTAAAACTATCACACGGATGATGAAGAAACATGATCTCACTCTCGGTGATTATTCCAGCCTTCAACGAAGAAAAATTCTTAAAACAAACAATTGAACGCCTTGAATACGCCTTAAATGAGAATAAAAACAAAGGCTTGGCCTGGGAAATCATTGTCTGCGATAACAATTCTACAGATGGCACGGCTGAAGTTGCCTCTAAAATGGGAGTCAAGCTTGCGTTTGAGCCTCTCAATCAGATAGCCAGGGCACGAAATACAGGCGCAAGCCTTGCCCAAGGCGATTGGTTTCTCTTTATTGATGCCGACTCCTATCCTCCTGCGGCATTAATCACAGCATTGCTTGAAGTGATCGATAGCGACGATTACATTGGCTGTGGGAGTACAGTCTTGGTGGAAGGGGGCACCCTTTTCAACAAACTTCGTATGGAAAGGCTGAATCCCATCTTCCGATTATTGAATTGCAGCGGTGGGGTTTTCCTCTTATGCCAAAAGTGTGCTTTCCAGTCTCTGAAAGGCTTCAGCACGGGATTGTATGCTTATGAAGATATTGATTTTGTTCTTCGTCTCAAGCGATATGGCCGCTTAAAAGGCAAAAAATTCACGGTCTTACATCGTCCTCCCGTGATAACTTCAGGCCGAAAAGGAGATTACCAAATATGCTCATTGGGGGCTTTGTTTGTTTCAAATTTTGTTGCCATTTTTCTCTTCGGTCTTCATTATCTACTACCACCTTGGTTTATAACAAAGATTGGGCCTTCCAAGCTACTAGGATATTGGTATAAAAGTCGTCGATGATTTACTGTCCTTTACCAAAGTGATATCTGATCCAGAACTCTATTCTGACAAAAAAGTCGAGAAACATGACAAAATAATCGCCATCGTGTCAGAAAGATGTTAAGCCCCTAGCCTGTAGCCCTGCAATGTGGTAAACTTAGAGTGAATTATTAATGAGGTTATAACAGTAGAATAGAGTTAATCACTATAAAGGAAAAATCTCATGAAAAAAAATGTGAGTGTGATAAAAGCGTGGATGAAAGTGGCAATGAAACGAAAAAAATGATCTCCACCACGCTCGGTCCTAGCAGGATATGAGTAGCCAGATTCGACAATCCCAGTCACGTCATCAGCAGTACGCAGCAGGCCCACGCCGCTGTCCTCGACCAACCGTTGATACATAGCATTAGACATCACAGCACCCACGACGCTGATAGGTTGTTGTCCCACGAACTGGAGAAAGGTATCAAGGCCATGAGCAGATTCAGTGGCCCAACAGCCGCCTCCAGAGATACTGGGATCATTATGCCAAGCAGAGGGTGTTGGACCATAGCGCGAGGGCGGCCCATTGTTCAAACGACTGCTATATAAAACAAGATCGCCAAAGCGACCATCGGCCAGCATCGCTTCAACAGTTTGTACGATGCGGCTGGCTCGATTGGGCAAGGTCAAGGTCAAGGCACTGAAAACGCCATGCTTTTCAGAGGCTTCAGCCACAGGTCTCAACTCTTTGTAAAATATTATGATAAAGTTATTGGATGATGCCTTACTTCAGGTTGTTAATGATGATAGACGAAGTCCTTGTGAACTGTCAAATAGGCTGGCAGATTGACGATTGGTATGGGAAAGGTTACAATGAGTTGATACGACAGACCAAAGGATTGATGATCGATGACAAAACTCAAAGCTATTCCTTACGCTATTTCAAGTTATAAAACCATTCGGGCCGAGAACTATTATTATCTCGACAAAACGCATTATATTCCCCAATTAGAAAAAGTAGGCAAGTTTCTTTTTCTGATCCGACCCCGTCGTTTCGGTAAATCTTCGCTTTTGACAGTCCTAGAAAGTTATTATGATACCGCCAGAGCAGATCAATTCGACTTCTTTTTTCGAGATACTTATATTGGTCAGCATCCAACCTCAGAAAAAAATGCTTATTTGATCTTGAAGTTCAATTTTTCTCAGATCAGCCCGCAGCTAGAATATGTCGCTGAGTCCTTTGAGGAACATATTGAGACCTGCTTTTTTCGTTTTACGACTCGATATGCCCATCTGCTAGGTGATGAACTAACCACCCTGTTAGCCTCGCGCCGCAGTCCACAGGGAAAATTAGAATTATTGCTGACTTATGTTGGCTTAAAGGGCTTCAAAGTCTATATTTTAATTGACGAATATGATAATTTCACCAATACTATCCTAAGCACAGTTGGACCACAAGCCTATCACGATCTCACACACGGGGCAGGATTTTTACGCTTTTTTTTCAACATCCTAAAAGGCACGACGGATGAGGTCGATACAGGATTAGCCCGTCTATTCATCACTGGGGTGTCGCCTGTGACAATGGATGATGTTACCAGTGGCTTTAATATTGGCACGAATATTACCCTCCAGCCGCAGTTTAACGAACTGCTAGGCTTCACCGAAGCAGATGTATCTGATCTGCTCACCTACTATCAATCTCATGGCCTTTTATCACCCGCAGGGTTGGATGATACCTTGACCTTGATGCGCGAGTGGTATGATAACTATCGTTTTGCGTTCGATGCTGAAACAACCTTGTTTAATACCGATATGGTCCTCTATTTCGTCAGAAATTTGATTGAGACAGGTCAGTTTCCCAGAGATATGATTGATGGAAATGTCCGTATAGATTATGGTAAACTGCGTCATTTAGTGATTTTAGATAAACGCCTGAACGGTAACTTTAGTTACTTAAGGCAGATCATCGAAACAGAAAGAACACCAGCCACCGTCGCCAATAGTTTTCCAGTAGTAGCCCTGACTGAACCGGAAAATTTTGTATCTCTGCTATTTTATTTTGGCCTTTTGAGTTATGCGGATGCAGGACAGCTAGCTATTCCAAATCAAACTGTCAGACAATTGATGTATAGCTATTTACGAGCAGGTTATCGTGACGGAAATATTTTTCAGATGAACGTGCAGCAGTTAGCCGATTACATCCGAGATATGGCCTATCAGGGCGATTGGCGGCCTGTGTTTGAGTTCTTGGCAGCAGAAGTGAAAAAACAAACCACTATACGTGATTACCTAAAGGGTGAAAAGGTCATTCAAACTTTTTTGCTGGCTTATTTGAATATAGCAGACTATTATACCACACACACAGAAGTAGAAATGAATAAAGGTTTTGTCGATCTATATTTAGAGCCATTTTGGGCCAAGTATGCAGATTTGCCCTATACCTATCTGATCGAACTCAAATATATCAAGCGCAGCGAATTTACGGCTGACCTGATGGCGGCGTGTTTCACCGAAGCTGAAAAACAGTTAAAGCAGTACGCCAATAACCCACTGGTCATCAAGCGCAGTCGGTCAGCGCAGGTAATTTGTGTGGCTTTGGTCTTTTCAGGGTGGGAGTTGAAGGGGATGAAGCAGTTTCGAAATGTTTTTTCTGACATTCCCTAACCGCTATAGGCCTCAGGCCGCCCTTAGTCCATCAACGTAACCACTTTCCCTCAGTCAGCCGCTGTCGCAAGCGTTCTCTTAGTTTAGCTGCTAATTCGAGGTGAGTCTCAATGAGATTATGCCGCTCTTGGGGATCATTTTCCAAGTCATATAACTCAGTTACATCATTGGTGGTTTCAATATATTTATGCTGACGGGTCAGTTAAGCGTACATCCATCATCGGCTGACTTGGATCCAGTTTATGGCCAAGCGGGGTCGATATAGCTTCGATCGTTTCTCGCAGATGGGCCTCGCTTTGGAAAGGCGTGGGTCGGTCTTCAAATTTGCCCTTTCGCTCAAGATAGACTTTATTATGGCCGTCTACCAAAATTTCTGAGACAGAAGAGTCATCGCCGAAGGATTGCAAAGGACCTAAGTTAAGGGGACGATGATTAAAAGTCATTGAATATCTCCTTGGGAAATAAGTTAAAATTTGATGATGGGTTTAGGATAGCATAACGCGGGGGATGGGGCTGGTTAAATGAACAGGATGGAGCGCGATGAGAGCGGTTGAGAATTTTTCTTTATCAGAAAGGCTGTGCTAAAATAGATAGCCTTTTATGCTCTATCCTAACATAGCTTAGGAATAATTATCTTAGAAATAGACGACGAGTAGGCAGGAAATCTGCCGAATAGGATTTATCGAGAATTTATACTATGGAAATAACTTGGTTCGGTCAAGCCTGTTTTGAACTCAAAAATCAGATGGCAACCCTGATGACTGATCCTGACCTATCTCAGGATAGATCTGTAAAATTTGATGGCGATATCATTTCTTTTAGCCATGTGGGTCTCTTAAACGGTCAATCGTATACGCCCTCAACAGCCCCTAAATTTCTATCGAAACCGGGTGAATATGAAATCAAAGATGTTTTCATTAGAGGATATGCCTTATACCCACCAGAGTCAACCGATATAGTCTCACGTACTTTGGCCTTCATCTATCAAATGGATGAGATAAAAATTTGTCACCTAGGCAATTTAAGCCATGTGCCAACCCGTCAACAATTAGAGTCATTAGATCACATTGATGTTTTATTGATTCCTGTAGGGGGTGGATCATCTCTTAATGCGGCGAAAGCCTCAGAAGTGATTCGGATTATAGAACCCAGAATCGTCATTCCGATGTCCTATGCGACCTCTGACATAAACGCTGATTTGGATACGGTTGAAAAATTTTTAAAAGAGATGGGGGTCAATCAACTTGATCCACAAACAAAAGTAAGAATTCGGGCCAATAATTTTCCTGAAGAAACGCAAGTTATTATTTTATCATCAAATTATTAAATGAGGAATGAATCATGACCACAAACATGGAGGAACAAGAAATAAATATGAAAGAACAGGGCATGCAAATCGAGCAGGATACTTTGGATTCTCAACCCGTTTCGTATGATCGAGTCATTTTGGGGGTTGGATTAGCGATTATTGCGATTGGGATCCTTGGTGTTTTGGTCTGGCCGAGCCTCAATAATCGTTTTAATCTTATTACTCAGGAATCTGAGAGCAATACAGCAAATGCAATCGCTAATAATGATACTGCCACAAATGGTGTGGTAGACGATACCATTGCGGCTGAGGATTCGCCTGAAAATCTTTTTCAGCTTGGCGAGCAGTTTTTTAAAGCAGGCCAATGGGACGAAGCGATTGATGCCTATGAAAAAGCTGTTTCTTTAAAAGCAGATTATGATGCAGCCTATACCAATTTAGGGTCAGCCTATTATCGTCAAGGCGATTTAAACGCAGCGATTGACGCTTATGAAAAGGCATTAAGTATCGCTTCAAACGATGCTGATACGCACCATAATTTAGGGATGGTCTATCTACAACGTTGGCTCACAGAAACACCGTCGAATCAAGAATTTTTAGATAATGCGCTCGAACAAATTAACCAAGCCATCTCCCTAGACCCAACCTTAGCGGCCCCTTATTATGGGTTGGGGGTAATTTATCAAAACCAAAACGAGATAGCAAAAGCGATTGAGGCGTATGAAAAATTTTTAGAACTTGATGATGGTGCTGATCCAAAGGCGACAAATAATGCTACGCAAATTTTACAGCAATTGAAGGCTCAGTAAATTGAAGGTTGATTATTAATCGATTTTTTGCTAGACTATCGCTCTAGTTTATTGTCAGTTAGAGAGCAAAGATAAAAAATGAAGAGGTCTTGATGGAAGAAGTTGCTCCAGATGTATTTGTTCATTTTGGCTATGAAGGTACGAATTGTAGTTTAATCCTCACTGAAGAGGGGGGGATTGTCGTTGATACGCCGATGATTCCGCTAGAAGCTAAAGATTGGGTCAAACAAGTTGCTCAACTCACAGATCAGGTTCTCTTCGTCTTCAATACAGACCATGATCGCACCCATATCATGGGCAATCAATATTTTAATGTGCCAGTGATGGCTCATGAGGCGGCTTGGAAAGAGATAGCGAATTATAAAGACACCTTTATTGAGCGTACTAAAAGCCTATTTAAGAAACAACCTGATATTCAACAACAATTCAATGACATCACAATCATTAAACCTGAACTGACCTTTACGGGTAAATTGATGATGCACAAAGGCGGGCGGGAACTGCATTTTGTTCATTTAGGCGGACACACGGCTGCTACCAGTGGACTTTACCTCTCAGACACGAATATTTTATTCACGGGTGATTTGGTGGTGGTGGATGAACATCCAGCTTTAGGTCAATGTAATAGCAATGAGTGGATCGACAAGCTTGATTGGCTCTATGAGCAGGAGTTTCAGTTTATTATTCCAGGACATGGTCATATTTGTGATACCGATGCGGTTTTGCCTGTGAAGAAGTATATTCGCACGATGCGGGCCAAGGTGCGGAGTCAGTATAAACAAGGACGCACCAAGGCTGAATCTGCCGTCGTCATCAGCCAAATGATTGATGCTTTTCCCTATCGACCTGGGCGCAAGTCCATGATCGAAAAACGGATTCGGGCTGGGGTGAGCAAGCTTTACGATGAGATGAAATTCTTTTATGGGTATAACAACCCTAAAAGAGTGAGGAGCCTTAAAAACAAAGTGTGATTTTTTGCTTCTCCTCCGGTTTATGCTATAATTTTGGAAATATGTCGTAGCGGGATGTGGCGCAGCCCGGTAGCGTGCACGGTTCGGGTCCGTGAGGTCGGAGGTTCAAATCCTCTCATCCCGACTGTTTACACCCCCAAGTTAATATCGTCGGAGCGTGGCGCAGCCCGGTAGCGCACTTGAATGGGGTTCAAGAGGTCGGTGGTTCAAATCCACTCGCTCCGACCATCAGGTATAGATTTAACCCCAACATCATCTATATCCCCCCGCCTTGATAGCTCAGTCGGCAGAGCACTTCCTTGGTAAGGAAGAGGTCTCGAGTTCAAATCTCGATCAAGGCTTTGAAAAAGCACTCATTGAGTGCTTTTTTGTTAATGTGTTTGCCTAACCTACGTCCTTTCTTTCGGACAGTTGAATTAGAAACCCCATGCAAAGCCTGCAACACCTAAAATATAGCATTATCGCTGATCTTGATGCCTTATCTGAGGACAATTTGGCGGTCTTGGCCAAATTTATTGCTTTTCTTCGCAACGAGACTCTAGACGAAGAGGAAACCAAGCAAGATATAGGCGAACCCTTAGCCAGTATACAGCAAAAGCGACATGTTTTATCCCCAGACGCGCCAACGAGCGAGACGATTTTGAGAGAACTTCGCAATGGCCCAGTCTGAGGGTACGTTTGTTTGTGAAAGTTCTGACAATATGAAAGCATCATTCACTTGTGGGGTAAGAGTAGGTATTGTCAAAGAAAAGGTATAGCTGAGGTTATCAATTATGTTTTGCGATTTTATGGCTTCTACAGTGGCCTTAACTGCTGTTTCTATTGTACTTTGAATGGACTTCTCGGAACATCGATCTTCGCCTGAATGTCGATTTGAGAAGAACAAGCAATGAGCATACTATCAATAAGTCCTTCTTCTATAGAAAGTTTAGATAGACGTGATTCTTGAGATATCTTTCTATACCATGCTCTCTTTTCATCAGTGATATCGTACACCTTTTGAGTACCATTTTTATAAACAGATATATTGTTTAGAGATTGTGTGGGTGGCATTTTATAGATCCTCCAGATATTCTCGAACCATAATCCGCAATTGTCCATCCTTCAAAATAGTTAAAAGGAATATGTGGATTATTTAAGGTGCTTCCTCTTTCTATTAAATACTGTGCCCGATCTTTGACTATTTTAAGCATTCTTTTCGGGCTATATCCTTGATCCAAATCTTGTAGCCGCAAATATTGTTCTTTATAGCTTTGACATCATCCTTCGTCTCAAATCGGTTAAACAAAGAGGCTAGCAGTGAACAACTCCAGAATATTTCGAGTCCTTATTCACGATTAGGAAATGAGACGCTATCAATACGGACTCCAAAGGAACAGTCATCAGCGCAATTTTTTGGAGAATAAGAACACTGCTTTAATAAGCCATCAGGGTGAAATGTCAGATAGATATAGTTCGTAGAAGAATCCTGCCTCAGAACATCTCGCTCGCATTCGATATAAAGCTCATCGATGAGCTTCAGCTCCGCTCCATATGTATGAGACCCCAATGTATCAGGAGTTATCTCGCGCCAAGAATCATTGCTTGCGTCTTCAGCACTAAAACCAACATGATGTCGTTCAACTATTTCATTATTTTTAACAACAATAGTCCCTCGATAACCGAATCCCACCCAGCTTGTGAAGCCTGTGGTATAGGTATACGAACCATCATTTTTTGACTTTTCTGAGTCCCATATTAGCAAACTCTTTTCTAACTCTTTATTAAGTTCAGTGTTGTTCTCGTCAGAGGAGCAAGCAGACAAGATTGCAACTGTTAGAAAGATTATTAGAAATAAGGCTTTCATTAACTATCCCCCTTTTCTTTTCAATGCTTGGATGGTTCGGATTCTGTCTGAAAAGCCTGTAGGCTTCTTTCGCCTGATGCCGAACGCGAGCATCTGACGAAAGCGTCTTGTCGTTTTTGAGGTCATATTTGGTCTGGCTCTAATTCTTGAGTTTG
The DNA here is from genome assembly GCA_965199695.1 of Anaerolineae bacterium. Classification (GTDB taxonomy): domain Bacteria; phylum Chloroflexota; class Anaerolineae; order 4572-78; family 4572-78; genus CBDAUV01. The sequence continues at coordinate 164,329 of OZ241372.1, forward strand.
ACCACTACGATGTTCGGCAAGTGCTTCAGCAGCCAGCTTGGATAATACATCTTGAGAAGCCGCAAATAGTTTATCCCATCGTTTCTCGGATTCAAGTTCAGCAAGCAACCAATCCGCCACGGCATCTTGTTCCGTTGGTGAGAGTTTTGATGCTTCAGCGAATGCTTGCTCAAGTCGTGTTGTCATGATAACACCTCCTGCTTTTAACGTTGTCCAACCTTTCGTTACTTCCCTCGCTTCCTAACGCTTCCAAATCAGCGGCGCGAGACGAAACCTGAACAAAAGCCACGCCTAACCCTCGACTAAGAACCAAACTCTCGGCATCCGCTGCATTTGGGTTGTTAGATGGCTTCTACGGCTTAAGTAACTCGGCGGCTGAATTGGCTTTTAACATTTTTACTAATGATACAGGATCCATTGTATTAGACTGATAGGCCTTTAGAGCGTTATCACGCCAACCTGAGTCACCAGAACCAGAAAACGTTTTCCTTAATTCGCGGATGACTGACACTGCCTTTTTGCTCCAAGCCCGGTACTCATCTATATCCCAAAAGCATACATTCTCTAGATGGGGTAAGGCCGCTGGGTCAGCTACGCTTACAGGTGATACTAAAACTGTAACAATCTCTGCCTTCTTATCTAAGGGAAGATTTTCTTTGACCCAATTAGGATGAGTAGCAACTTGTCTAGCTTTTGTAACACTTAATGTACTCTCACTTTCAGCGTTGGAATGATCTTCAAAAACAATACAGAGACTTTCATCAACAATCCACCAAGGATCAGGTGCCCCTATGGTTTCGTCATTACCTGACTCAAACCCTAAGAACCAGCCTAGCTTCTTTTGGGCATCCTCGAACTTTTTACTATCATTTTCCAAAATATTTTCTAAAATATCCTTTTCAGTCTTTTCGTATTTTCGGTCGTGAACTGTTCCTTGATTTTCTAAAACATTCTCTAGTCGCTCAATTAGGGGCATGGTTAACGAGTTAGCTCTGTCAGACTGATTTGTATCAGACACATTTTGAGATTTTGATAAACGAACTAGCCAGCGTATCCCTTGTGCAGCAGACATTGCCTTCCCAAAATATTCCCGTGAAACAGATTCAGGTACACCCATGTTTTCCTGACTACACAACCAAGCAGCACTACCAGCTAAATAATGCCAAAGGCCACGATACCCTCTCAAATCTGAATGATCTAATTTCGATATTACCTTTCGGCATGCACTAAGAGCTTCGTCAAAATCACCCTTCCACATTGCATCCTGGTAATCAAGCTCGTAACAAACTGCTGAATTTAAGTCCGAAGTTCCTGGTAACGGTTCCTGAGATAAACGATTCCGTCGTGATAAGAGATGGCTGTCTGCCTTAGTCCAACCTTCATCTTGTGCAAAAAAAGAGTCTAAATTATCTAAAAATCCATTGTTATCAACATCCTTCGATTGCTCAATACCAAATTCTAACTCAGCCTGTAGCTCAGGATGTAAGAAAGTACGTCGGTCTCGCGTAAGTAAGTAAGTATTGAGTTCTTCACCCAAAATAATCACAGCAGCGTAATCTGTAGCTGAACGGGTGCATCTTCCAAAAGCTTGTAAGACTCTCGTTAAAACTCGATCATCAAAAATACGGCTCGCGCCCATTTTATAAATGAGAAAACGCTCTTGGAGATTAGTTGTACGCGGAAGTCCATATACAATCAAAAGCCGACATTCATCATCAATAAAATCAATACCATCATACCGATTAGCAACAATGGCAACTGCCTGATCTGAAGTAACAAAAGATGTTTTTGAAGTTTCGATCTCACGCGCTGAAAATGTTGAAAAACCTAGATTTGTCTTGATAAACTGATCAAACCGTTCGGCATCCTTATTATTTGGGACAATTGACAAAGCACGTCCAGCTTTGCGGATTGCATCTAACACTAAACCTGATGTCTGTTCCTCATCTAAGGATCGAGCAGGAAACAAGAAGAAACGCCTTCCAATACCTTGTTTATCCCATCCTGGTGGGATTTTTAATCGCGTAATGTTCTTTCTCCCTGTAAGTCGTTCGAGTTCCCCTCCTTCACCAAGAGTAGCTGACATATAAACCCGTTGTTTAGCTCCGCTAAATGGTTGATGAGTTGAAGTAGGCGGTATAAGCGGCCGAATGAGAATTTCAGCAGGACTAATATACAGATGGCAAGCATCTAAATGATCACGAATAAGCGACCATGAAAAACGTAAATCCATATCTTCACTATGTGTATCAATGATTTTAACTAATTCGGGGATTAGTTCATAAAAGTCAGTAGTTGGTATTTTATCAGACCAACCACCATCCAAGTAGCTACGCCAACTCCCCGTGAGCCTTTGGTAATCAGTAGAAGGTAATATTGGCTCAAGTAGTGAAACCAGTACAGAAAACAATGCTTCGTGGTCGTGTTTTGACACTGCTACTGACCATAGTGTTGCAATATAATTTTCTGCTGAATGGGCATCATCTAGAATTATTAGGTGTGGATTTGCAAAGAAGGGATTTGTGTTAAATAGAGCACTATATGAAGTTACTCCAATTGCCTCATTATTCAAATATTCAGCTTTAGCACACGGGTCGTAATCTCGTTTACTACCAGTAAAACCATTGACCTTAATTCCATACTTGTTTTGAGCCTGTTCAACAACTTGGTAAACTAGCTGATTTGTTGGACATAAATATATAACTTGCTCGTTAACAGCTCTCCGCCGCCGCCATTCTCCTAAGATCAAACCTACAAGAGTCTTTCCGCTACCTGTGGGGAGTTGGAATGCTACATCAGGATCTTCTAATGCGCTATCGGTATATTCGCGAAGCACATCGGCCTGATGAACGAGCAAACCTGGGATCTTGCGTGTTCTTAAATCTAAAAAGAGCGATACAGGCGATTCTGTTGAAAGCTCATTATCTTTCGACAATTTGAATGGCATCAATTATCCTTTATTTTCTGCAAGCCTGTATTATATAGAGGATTATGCGCTGAGTTTATACCAGATACTGACAATCTTCGCAATCTAACGACCGAGTTCACCTGTACGCGGTGCAGGGGCTTGACCCCAGAATACCACGAAACTTATAAAATTTTGGGCCGCGATGTCGCCACGCGCCAGCGTGTCAGGTGCAACGAATTGTTATCTTTTGAACTGGCTGAGAATTAAAAGCTTACTATTCAGGAACATAACGTGGGTAGGTATTCTTGCTAGCCTTTGAAAATTCCAAATCTATTTCAACTGTTTTGAAAGGATCATCGGGGTTTGTAGTCGTGAGTATATTTCCCTCTGGATCGATAACCCAAGCTAGACCACCACAATTTGCCTTGGAACCAGGAGGGCACCAAAGATTTGAAGATAAACTATATGCACCTGAACAAACCGCAGCGGTCTGGCCACCGGCGAGCCATTTGTCAGTAGAGCCATGGGGAGTTGCCCGAGGTGTGCATAAAATATCTACGGAAGATGCTGCATAGTGTCTGGCCCACTCAAAAAACCACATTTCAGTACAGATTTGAACACCAATGATGGCATTTGAAAAACGAGCTGTATCAAATTCCTTAACACCACGCTCGTACCAGGAAGCTTCCCAATAACCTTCTTCATTCGGCAAGTAATATTTTTCGTGAAACCCAAAAGCTGCTTGACTTTTTTGATACCAAATGAAGGCTTCATTGCGTCGGCTACCATGATTGTTGATGATCGGGCGAGTGCTAATAATAGCTTGAACACCTAACTTCTTCAAATTATCAATATATTGATTGTGAGAATTGACTGCATCAAGCCAGCGTGATTGGTCTGGAAATTGGTCTGCGGCGAGCCATTCAAAAAATGGCATTTCTGGCAAGAGAACGAAGTCACTAGCATTCGAAGTTACATGCTCTGAAAGACTATCTATGTATCGATCTAATTCTGAAGCTCTAGGATCAATTTGGCAAACAGTGACTTTCATAGTGGCCATCTGAAGTCTCTTTCATTTTTTGATTGGAATATTATAGATCGTAAATTATTTTCTTGATTGATGTAAAAAGATAACTATTTATTAACCGTCAAAATTGACATATATTAGGGAGTCGCCAAGGCAGGTATCATATTTGACTTTCCATCAATACACCTAATTTTAAGCCATATTACAACATAACGCATAATATCTGTCAAAAATGAATGTCACGTCCTCAAAAATTATTAGATCAACTCCGTGAGGCTATCCACCTTAGTTTCAGACGTGAACAACGGCTGAACATCCTGCCAATCGGTTGACCGATGGGTTGTTTGCCACAAATCGTAAGTCTTTTGTAAATTTAACCAAAAATCAGGTGATGTGTTAGGAAAGGCTCTCGACAATCGCAACGCCATCTCTGGTGTCACCGAGATTATAACATTGCCCGCCCGTCGCCAAAACAGAGGTAGTAGTCCAGCAATTGCACCCACTCTCAGGCCCAAACTTCCCAAATAAAACGTTCTGATCTAAAATTAGAGAGATAGACCCAATACATTTTTTAAAGTTGCAAGCCTAATCACCTAACGAACCAAAAATATGATATAATCATCGTAAGCTGAAAAGACGATGACGTATTTCGTAAAATACGCACCCTGAGATAGACAAAGGTAAAGTACCTCATGACCTCAAATTTCGTTCATCTTCACGTTCACTCTGAGTATTCTTTATTAGATGGCTTAGGCAATGTTGTTGATTTAGCAGCGCAGGCGGCCAAGCATAACCAATCTGCTTTGGCTTTGACGGATCATGGGGTTATGCATGGGGCTGTTGAATTTTTTCGGGCTTGTAAAGATCACGAGGTTAAACCGATTATTGGAGTCGAGGGGTATTTAACCCCCTATGGACGGAAGATGACAGACCGTGACCCTCATCATGATCGGGTGCGTCATCATGTCTTGCTTTTAGCCCAAAACATGAGGGGCTATCAAAACTTACTCAAAATTTCTGCGGCTTCACAATTAGAAGGTTACTATTATAAACCGCGTATCGATGCTGATTTTTTGGCAGCCCACAGCGAAGGGTTGATCTGTACCTCTGGCTGTATGGCGGCGGAAGTCCCTCACCTCTTAAATAATGAAGATAACCCAGCCGCCAATGAGACTTTGGCTCGAGACCGCCTACGCTGGTACTTAGATGTTTTTGGGCGAGATCGTTTTTATATTGAATTACAGGAACATTCAATCCCTGCCTTGACCCAAATCAATAAAAAATTGTTTGCCTGGGCTAAACCGCATGACCTTCAATTGCTGGTGACCAATGATGTTCACTATCCTTCCGCCGCAGATGCCGCATCGCATGATGCTTTGTTATGTATTCAGACTTCGGCTTTGCTCAATGAGCAGAAGCGTCTGAAATTTTCAGATACGGGGTATTATCTCAAATCAGAAGAAGAAATGCGGGCTGCCTTTCGTAAGATGGCGGACCTGCCGCCAAGCGCATTTACCAACTCCATCAAAATCGCAGAAATGTGTGAGGTGGATTTGGAAGATAACAGCTACCACTTACCCGACTTGCCGCCTGGCATCATGCCGCCTGGCTACGACTATAAATCCTTTCTACGACATCTCACGGACGAGGGTTTGAAACGACGTTATGGTAGCCGAGCGGATAGCCAGACAGTGCAGGCGCGAAAGGAATTGGAGTTAGGCATTATCAGTACCATGAATTTTGATGTCTATTTCTTGATTGTCTGGGACTTGTGTGAGTTTGCGCGGGGAGAAAATATTTGGTGGAATGTGCGTGGTTCAGGAGCAGGGTCTATTGTCGCTTATGCCCTCGGTATCACGCTCATTGATCCGCTAAAAAATCAACTCATCTTTGAACGTTTTCTCAATCCAGGTCGGGTGTCCATGCCTGACTTTGATTTGGATTATCCTGATGATCAACGAGAACGGTTGATTCGTTATACAATCGATCAATATGGCACTGATCATGTGGCCCAAATTGTCTCTTTTGGACGCATGAAAGCTCGCGCTGCTGTCCGCGATGTCGGGCGGGTGCAAGCGATTGAGTTAGATGAAGTGGATAAAATTGCGAAGCTTATTCCCGCTATCCCCGGTAAACCAATTACGATTGATAAAACTTTAGAAGAAGGAAACGAATTTTACTCTGCCGAACTCAAACAACGCTATGAGCAGGAACCGCAAGTCAAAGCCCTGATAGACCAAGCCCGCAGCCTCGAAGGAACGGCTCGCCACGCTTCAATTCACGCGGCCGCCGTCATCGTGACCGATAAACCTTTGATCGATTATGTCCCCCTCATGCGGCCGCAAGGGTCGGTCATCACCAAATCTGTGACGCAATTTGAATTTCCCGTTTGTGAATCAATCGGTTTGCTCAAAATTGATTTCTTGGGCCTCTCCACCTTGACCATCATGCGGCAGGCAGCCGAATTGATCAAAAAACGACACAATACTGAATACAACTTAGATAATATTCCTGTAGAAGATAAAAAAGCCTTCGACCTTTTAGCCAGTGGTAATGTGACTGGTATCTTCCAAGTTGAAGGGGCAGGCATGCGACGCATTTTAACGGATATGCGACCTTCTAAATTTGACCACATCATCGCCATTTTAGCCCTTTATCGGCCAGGCCCCTTACAATACATCCCCAATTATATTGCCCGTATGCATGGCCAGGAGGAGGTGGTCTATCGTCATCCCTTGTTAGAACCTATCTTAAAAGATACTTATGGTATTTGTGTCAGTGGTGATGCTATTGTAGCAGATGCTCGCACCGGTCGTCGTTATCGGCTTGATGAGGTTGGCTCTCTATCAGATATGGTTATTCAAGGAGTCGATACAGCTTGGCGGCCTGCTACTGGGCGAGTGGTACGTTGGATAGATAGTGGACAAAAATTTGTTTATCGGCTGACTTTGCGTAATGGGGCTTCAATTAAAGTTACCCCTGAGCATCGCTTATTAACAGAAACGGGCTGGCAGCCTCTATCAGCCTTACACCTTGGTCACTATATCGCTACACCCCCTATCTTATTTGGGCCTAATCAAGAAGATAGCCAGCAGATAGATAGACGACGATTAAGGGTATTGGCCTATTTGCTCGCTGACGGTCGTTTAGCCAGCCTGTCGGCTGTTGATTTTGTCAATCAAGAAGCGGTCTTATTACAGGAATACCAAGGGGGTGGGTTTGACCAAAAGCGCGGGGGGCCCCGCATTGGCTTGCGGAGCCAGGAAAAGTATATCCCTGCCTTTGTGTTTGAGTTAAATCAAACAGACTTGGCTTTCTTTGTGGCCTCTTTATGGGATTGTGATGGTTATATGGGCCGAAAATTATGTCATTATAAAACCATTTCAACCCGCTTGGCCAAAGACGTACAAACCCTTTTATTGCGTCTCGGTTTTCCTTCAACGCTCTATAAATCGGAAATAAAAAATCCGACCGCAGAAGACCCAGCGCGTTGTGGCTATCTTGTCACCGTCTATGATACGCGCCGTTTCGCGGCCTTGCTCGAACCATTTATGTTATCTAAAAAACGACAGACAGGGAGAAGGAGCGACTTTAGCCAGGAAGTGGATAGTCTACCAGATTGTTCTCGTCGAGAAATCATGAAGACCTATGAGATTGACCGGCAACACGTTTACGCCAAAGCTCGGTCGCGAGAACGCATTTCAGCCAGTGTTGTTGGGCCTAAGACTAAAGCACTAGCAATGCCAGAAACCAAAGGAATTAACTGGCAAGAAATTGTTTCGATTGAACCTGTGGGCCTTGAACCTGTTTACGACTTGACTGTAGAAGGTTTGCATAGCTTCGTCGCTAATAATATTGTGGTTCATAATTGCGTTTATCAAGAACAAATCATGCGTATTGCCACTGACTTGGCTGGCTATACAGCCAGTGAAGCAGATATTATGCGTAAAGCAGTGGCGAAGAAAAAAGAAAAAGACCTCCTCAAACATCGGGAAAAGATGGTCGAGGGTGGTAAAAAACAAAATATTTCTGAAGAAATTATCCTCGACATTTTCAGAGACATCGAAGCCTTCGCCCGCTATGGCTTCCCCAAAGGCCATGCCGCTGACTACGCCGTTATCACCTGTCAAACAGCTTATCTTAAAGCTCACTATCCAGTGGAATACATGGCCGCTCTCTTAACCGTGGAACATAGCAATACTGAAAAAATTGGGCTTCTACTTGAAGAATCTCGGACGCTAGGCATTAATATCTTACCACCGAATGTGAATCATAGTAGCTATGGGTTTATCATTGAAGACAATGAAGGTAAATCTTTCATTCGCTTCGGCCTAGGGGCCATTAAAAACGTTGGAGAGGGGCCTATTGAGGCTATTCTACAGGGTCGAGGAGACCAAACCTTCACAGATATTGATGATTTTTGTCAACGGGTCGATTTACGGAGCGTTGGTAAGCGGGCCTTAGAAAGCTTGATCAAGGCGAAGGCTCTGGGTGACTTTGCTGATGCAGCCGTTTTACTGAACGTCATGGATCAAATGTTACGCTTATCAGGAAACGATCATCAAGCCGCCTCTGTAGGCCAAATGAGCCTGTTTGATATGGACGGCATCGAGCGTGTTCAGACCAGTTCAATCTTAGAGCCGCTGCCCCAAGTAGAAGCGATTCCCCGCCAAGAACAATTGCGTTGGGAAAAAGACCTGATCGGCACCTATATTTCAGACCACCCAATCCAACCCCACATGGCAGAGATTAAGGCATCAACAACTTGCTCCTGTGGTGATTTAGAAGTCCTACGCCATGACCGTCAAGTCCGCGTGGCTGGCTTAATCACAAATGTCAAGACAACCACGACGAAAAAAGGCGACCTGATGGCCTTTGTAGAGATAGAAGATCTGTCCGCCTCTTTAGAAATCATTGTTTTTCCTAGAACCTATGTCGAATCTAAAGACATGCTACAAGAGGGGGAACTGATTCTCATTTCGGGCAAGGTCGATGGTAAAGACCTGGAACGACCTAAAATATTAGCGAATGAAATATCTAAAGAATTAACGACAGTCAGGCCAGTAGAGGCTGAAGAAGCCAATGGCCCTTATATAGCTGAAAGGGCAGGGGGTTATTTTGTTGAAGATGAGGATGAGGATGAGATGATTCGGCCTGATTTGCCAAATAATCTTAATGAGTCCGCTCTGGTCTCACCTAATATCACAAATGGCAAGGGAGTCCACTCATCTCCGTCACTAGAATCACAATCTCTGATCGAATTGCCGTCTGCACCTCCCCCCTTATCATCTGAGACCCCAGAAGATATACCAGACACTCAGCCAGAATCGCCGCTTGTTAGGCCAGCACAGATTAAATCCGTAGAAATAAATCTACAACGGACAAATAATCTTGATCAAGATATCACTTGTCTCCGCAAGATTTTTGATTTATTACAAAATCACCCAGGACAAACCGGTTTCTATTTAGTCATTTCAAAAAATGACGCTCGTATCCCGATTGAATATCCCTTTGGCATTACTTATAATTCCACTTTAGCAAATGAGTTAAAAGCTTTATTGGGCGAAAATAGGGTTCGGATTTTAGATTGATTGCATAACTATTCAGGTGTAGCTACTTTAGCGGGACGTGAGCCAAGCCTGATATGATCATTCGGACGAACTGTGGTTCTCAGTAACTTGTAAATGTCTCATACTTTTAATCCACTAACTTAAAGTCATCTTTCATCAACCATAAAGTACCACGTCATCATCTGATGACACGACCTGCTTTGACTGGGTTGTCTAGCTATGTTAGACTGATAAGTAATCAGCGTCCAGTAATCAGTGATACGTGGTCAGCGCCCAGACTGTCTTCACCTGATTACTTATCACGAATTATTAATCATTGGTCAATCAGCATACATTGAAAATTCGAGAATACTGATTATGGCAAATACTCCATTTACCACACCTTTCACATCGGTCGATGAGAAACAAAACAAAAAAGTTTGGCAAGGATTGATAACTTTATTTATTTCATATGCGATAATCATCAGTTTTATGGCCCCTATCTTAGCTTGGCAATGGACGCAGCTTCCCTTTTTAGGGGTACTTTTTGAACGAGACTTAGTGGTTAGCTCATCATATAGTCCTCAATGGCTGACCTACCAAAATGCTGAAAAGGCTGGTATCACCCTGAACAAACCGGATACGCTAATCGCTATTGATAAACAGCCAGTGTATACCGCCCAAGACATCCAGGATATCCTACTTTCGCAATCGCTGGGAGATGAGTTAAAACTAACCTTATTAGACAGCGACCCTCAAGACTCTCAATCAGAATTACCAAGCGAACAACACCTCAAAATTATTGTCACTCAATTTCCTAGGGCTGATGTCTTTATCTTTTTTGGCATTCCGTATCTATGTGGATTAGCTTATTTAACATTAGGATTATCCGTTTATCGTCTGAAACAATCTCAAGAAATTCACGCCATCTTCCTCGTCTTTTGCGTCTTGGCCAGTGTCATTCTGGGGGGCGTATTTGACCTATATACCTACCATTACTTCACCTTGATTTGGACTCTCACCCTCCCCTTTGTGCCTGCTACCCTGATTCATTTTAGTCTTGTTTTTCCGCTTGAAGTTAAATTCATTCGTCAACGCGCCTGGGCACGCTATGTACCCTACATTTTGGCTTTCGGTCTCGCGATGACTGGCCTAATAAGTTTACTGAACTTTAGCTCCCGCCTAAATCATTTGATTGTATGGAGTCTAGATTTTACTTATCTAGGGATTGGACTGTTGACCTTCTTTGGGGTTGGCGCAGCCAATTGGTATGTGAATTATTCATCTACCATACGACAACAACTCCAAATCATGCTCGGTGGAGGCATATTGGCTTTCGCACCAATTCTTGTATGGAGCCTAGGACCACTGACCACAGGCCAAATCTTACTTCTGCCGCAAACTTTTTATATATTAGTCATAACGCCCTTGATATTTTTCCCCACGGCTATAACCTATGCCATTCTAAGATATCAAGTCTCCAACCTCGATAGTATCTTTAAAACAGCCCTTCTGTATGTGAGTCTGATACTTCTCGTGTTGATCATTTACTCAGGTTTAGTAGGTCTATCACGAATTTTCTTGAATATGTCGCCCTTAACCAACCCGATTACTTTATTTTTCTATATCGCTATCTTAGTTATCTTTATCGGGCCTTTACGCGACTGGCTACAAAGTTTTATTAATACCCGAATCCCTGACCCATCCGAAGATTATCAGCAAACCTTACAAAATTATCCTACTCAGTTAGTCACCCTACCTTTAAATGTCGACGAAATATTGAACCTATATCTTTATCAAATTCAATGCAATATTGATGTTAGTGAATTAAATGTTTTTCTAACAGAAAATCTCGGTACAGTCTATGAAATTCGAGCGCGATATACAAAACAACAAAGTGAACAAGTCCAAGTCTCCTATATTGATTCTGATAAATTACCCCAATGGCTGATTAATCATAGACGACCGCTCTGTTTAGATGCTCAGGGCAGGCCCATTGGGCGCGTTCATATTTCGCCAGAAGAAATTGCGCGCTTGGTTATTTTGAATATTCGGGTCGTCGTCCCCATGTTTGGAAACAATAAACTCCTTGGCTGGCTGACCTTGGGCGAAGCAAGAAATAAACTAACCTATAACGAAGAAGACCTAGCTTTTGTCAGCAGTTTAACCAACCAAACAGTCATTGCCCTAGAAAATGCACAATCCTTTGAACGCGCCAATCGAAAAACAGAAGAATTATTAGCCCTCCAAGAAACAGTGCTTGATATCGCCTCGGAAAAAGAAACTTCCCGCATTGTAAGATCTGTCGTCGAACAGGCAACAAATTTATTAGTAGCACAAGGGGGCGTACTCTATCTTCTTGATGATGAGAAAAAAGTGCTTAAGTCTAGCGTGATATTTCAACTGGATCAAGATTATGCCCCACCCATTTTACATATAGGAGAAGGTATTGCTGGTCGCGCTGCCCAAGAAAATCGTCCCCAGATATTTGGCAGTAGCGCGACTTTCATCAATGAATATAATTTTGAGACAGAAACAGAATTTGGGCCTATTCTGGCCTTACCGCTTCTTTGGCAAGGTAAGGTAAGAGGGGTCGTAGAAATCGTAAGAGCTTTCAACGCCCCCATCTTTAATCAGGAGGAAATTAATCTATTAACTTTATTAGCCAATCAAGCCACAATTGCCCTAGAAAATACACGGCTTTTACAAGAAGCGAATTATAAAGCCCATCAGTTGACCACCATAAATGAGGTTAGTCACCTCATCAGTGCCACCCTAGAGCGAGATAAATCGCTTAACTTAACCTTGCAGACAGCCGTTGAAATCTTAAATTCAGAAGCAGGATCTATCTTTTTGGTCAATCACACCAATCAAACATTGGTCTTTGAAATGACACTTGGCCCAACTGGGCTGACCTTGATTGGGTCCAAAATGGCGATGGATATGAATAGTATCGCTGGAGCCATCGCCGTGACACAAAAAGCCCTGATCGTAAACGATGTCGCTCAAGATGCCCGTTGGAATTCAAATATTGATAAGACAACTGAATTTCAAACCAGAGATATACTTGGTGTGCCCATGGTCGCTTTCGGTCGGGTGGTTGGGGTGATTGAGGTGATTAATAAGAAAAACGGTGATGGCTATAATGAAAACGATCTCATGATGCTTACGCTCTTTGCCACCCAAGTGGGGGTAGCTATCGTCAACGCAGAACGCTTCACGCAAACAGACCAGGCTTTAGCATCTCGTATGCAAGAGTTAAGTACGCTGCAAATGATTGATCGGGAATTAAATGCTACCTTGGACTTTGAAGCTGTGCTTGATTTAACGCTATCTCGGGCGATGGATGCCTTGGGGGCAATGATCGGCTTAATAGCGATTGTTGATATAGAAGAAGAGGGTCTTATTTTCCATTCCCATGTCGGTGTAGCCAAAGAATTTGAACGTTTTACAGAAACACCTTGGCCCCTAGATCGCGGTATTATCGGTCAAGTCGCTAGAACAGGCCATGCCTTGATAGCCAATGAAGAACACATGGATATTTTTGCCAGCGATGGCCGCTCTAATTCTCAACTTTGTGTACCGCTGATGTTGGATGAGACTGTGATTGGGGTCATCAATTTAGAGATAGCCGATTTCGAACCTTTCACCGAACAAGATCTTGGCTTTGCAAAACGTCTCGCCAGTCATGCCTCTTTGGCAGTTCAAAATTCCCGCCTTTTTGAGCAAGTCAAACAAGCTAATCAGGCCAAAACTGAATTTATGGATGTGGCCTCTCATGACCTTAAAACGCCCATGACCAGTATCAAAGGCTTCGCCCGCATGATGCTGATGACAGCTGGATCAGAAATGTCTGATACACAAAAAGAGTTTATCAACATCATCATTAAAAACGTTGATCGCATGTCTCGTCTTGTCTCTGATCTGCTGGATGTAAGCCGTATAGAAGCTGGGCGTATCAAACTCGAGTGTAAAGATGTGGATATTAAAGAAGCTATTGATGATGTTGTTCAATCAGCCCAAGCTGAAGTACAGGAAAAGAATTTAGAAATGCGCTTAGAGATGGCCCAAAACCTGCCGCCTATATGGGCTGACTATGACCGCATTGTGCAAGTCTTGACGAATTTGGTCAGTAACGCCTATAAATATACCCCTGAAGGCGGTCAGATCACGATTAAGGCTGATGTTCTCAACGATCAACCAGCCTCCCATCTCTCCATCAGGGTGATTGATACTGGCTATGGTATCTCCGAGGAAGATCAAAAGAAACTCTTTGATAAATTCTTCCGCTCCTCTGATCCCAATGTCAGCGATGTTCCCGGCACGGGTTTAGGGTTAGCCATTACCAAAAACATGATTGAAATGCACGGCGGTCAGATGTGGTTCAAGAGTAAGGTCGGTGAAGGGTCGACTTTCGGGTTTGATATGCCGATTCAGCATTAAAATTTTTAGACTCGGATCAAATTTAGACCATTGTAAAAGAGCAGGATTTATAATAAATCCTGCTCTTTATCATTCGTGATGATCTCTTATCTTAAGCTCGATAAACGCTTTTAAGCCTAAAACGATCATATTATGACCACCTGGAAAACGCATATTGCGATCTTTATCAGCTACTTCTTGCTCGCTCTGCTTCTCACTTGGCCTACAATAACCCATTTTACCACTCACCTGCCAGGCGACGGAGGTGACGACCCAGCCATTGCTTGGAATTTATGGTGGCTGAAATATAGCCTGCTCAATGAAGGTCAGAATCCCTTCTTTTCTAAACATATGTTTTATCCGCTGGGCATCAATCTTGCCTTTTACACCCTCACGCCCCTCAACGGATTCCTCAGTCTGTCTTTATTGCTCAATTTCGGCGTTGTCACAGCCAGCAACCTTCATCTATGGTTCAGCTTTGCCGTAGGCGGCTATGGCGCATTTTTATTGCTCCGCTATTTGAATATCTCCTCGTCTCCCTTGCTTACATTCCAAGCTTGGCTTGACCTTCCAGCTTGGCTCGGCGGCCTCATGTATACCTTCGCCTCAAATAAGTTGTTCTACGTCGCTTTAGGTCAATTTAATATCGCGAGTACCCACTGGATTCCGTTTTGTATCCTCTTTTTTATCAAGATGCATCAAGCAACTTGTCTAAAAAATGACCTAATAAGAAAAGGGGTGATAGAGGAAAAGGAGGAAAGGGATACCGACAGGAATCCCACACATTCTAACCTTCTTCCCCTCTACTCCTCTCCGCCGCTTTATTGGCTTTGGTCAAGTCTGACGGCTTTATTCTTAATTCTCCAAGCTTGGTCGGAAATGACTTATGCTTCCTTCTTAATAATTTTTATGGCTCTTTATTGGCTCTACTGGCTCATCGCTGACACACAGCGTCAGGTGATCCAATGGCTTTTTATCAAAGCGACTCTGCTGCTCGTCTTGCTCTTCGGGCTTGGTATCAGCCCCATCTTGGCGGCTATGCTTCCCGATATGTTGACAGAGGGTGACTTTTTTGGCGGCGAAAGCGGCTTTGCTGAGGCTTTCAGTGCAGATTTGAAAGGTTATCTTCTCCCTACCATGCACCACCCGCTATTCGGTCATCTGGTTACCCAAAGTACGATACATCATAACATTGGTCAACATATTTATGTGGGTTATCTCTTGCTTTTTCTCAGCTTGCTTGGATTGAGTACGCATTGGCGTAATCGGCTGACTCAATTTTGGATCTTCGCCAGTCTTAGCTTTGCCCTCCTAACATTGGGGCCATCTATTACAGTGAATGGCACAAACACAGGTTTAACTGGCCCCTTTTGGATTTTACAACAACTCTCTTTTTTCAACGGCAATCGTTATCCGAGTCGATTTAGTGTCCTGCTGATTTTATCGCTGACTCCTTTGGCAAGCTTGGGTTTAGGATATTTGCTCAAACAGATTCATAAAATCAGGACGCATTTTCAAAAAATAATCGTCCCTCCAACCCTTCAAAGGGGAGAGAGCAACATTTCCCCTATTGGCAGGCTAGAGGGTTCATTATCGCTGCTCTTGGCCCTCCTCTTTGCTAGCGGATTTATCTTTGAACACCTTTCTACGCCACTACCCCAATCCGACATGCGTGTGCCTAAGCCCTATCACCCCATCGCTCAAGATAGCAATCGTTTCGCCGTACTCGACATCCCTTTTGCTTGGCGGAATGGCTTTCGTATCACAGGAGCCTATACAACCGGTTTTATGTTTGGTCAATTTTATCAAACCTTGCACCAAAAACCGATGTTACAGGGCAATACCAGTCGTAATACCGACTTATCATTTCAATATTTTACAGAGGCACCAATTATAAGTTCTTTGCGTGTTTTGCAAGCAGGTTACCCGCTACGCGAAGTAAATTGGTGGAGAGATCATGACTTGGCCGCAGATGTTTTACGCTTTTTCAGTATCAAATATATTATTGTTCGTCCTGAGGCCCCTAGCTACCTTAATCATCCTCAAGCGACGATCTCCTATATTGAAACGCTTCTCTCCGTCGAAAAATTGCATCAAGACCCCTCACTGATCCTCTACCAAGTCAAACTCCCATCTTGGCCTACCCAAATTGATTTATTCGCTTCTGAAACCCTCGCGCCGCTTTACTTTGCTGAAGGCTGGGGCATCCGACCTACGAAGAATACAGAGATGATCAGATTCAACGAAAATTTTCGGGGAGGCACGCCGACCATTGTTGCTCATCGTAAACAGGTCCGTCTTTTAGTGCCACTTAATGGCGAAGCGCAAACATTTCAGGCGAAACTACGCTTTCCTAGTCAAGATCATGATGAGACAAATCAAGTCTGGCTTAAGCTCAATGGATGGCATTCCGGTCCAATGACCTTTTCTAACACAAGTGACCTGATCACACTCACAATACCAGCCGACGTGGTTCAGGAAGGAATCAATGACATCACGCTTCAATTTGCACAAATTCTTTCAGTCAATGCCTCAGACTTGATTGGTCCAACCCTACCTGACCTAACGCTCATTAGTGCAGGCGAAGAGGCGGGCAATCTAGGATATATTTATCTCAACGGAATCGATGTCTCACCCAATCAGGTCGGCTATAACTTGGCTTTGGTCACTGCTGAAGGTAGACTACTTAAAACAGGTGCCTTCAATACATATGCTACAGTTGAGGCCAATCAAGCCTTGGCCGAATTTATCACACAGGCTCCTGATGATGCGCTGATTGCGGTCGTGGCTAAGGATGAGGCCAGCAATCATCTGACCGAAGAGGCGGTACAGGCTTTACAAGCCATTGGTAGCCGCGTCGATTTACGGGGACAGTTTCGAGCTAGTCATGCCTTCATCGGGAGCAAGGTAAAAGGAGGCTTGGCGGAACAGATGGATTCACACCATCCAGTCAAAATTACCACAGCCTTCGGACTAGTTGAACCAAATGTAGCTACAGTATTTGAAGCAATTCGGTTTGAGGCGCATAGAGATTAGTTAGGATAAATTGGCCCACAGCCGCCTCAGTATTGGAACCAATCACTTGATCTGCGGCTGTTTTCACGCGAGGCGAGGCGTTTTTGACAGCCAGTCCTAAACCCGCTGCTTTGAGCATGTCTATATCATTTTCTGCATCGCCAAAGGCTAAAACTGAGTCAAAATTGAATCTCAAATCAATGGTTTGTTTCGTTTGGCGGAGGTGGTGTAACAGGTCCCCCAAAGCAGTCACTTTAGAAGCAGCAGGCGGGCCTACTTCGAGGAACCAAGCCCCCAAATGAACAGCCTCTGTGCGGAGAACCCGTGCTTCTGGCAATGCCTCTTGCAATTGAGGCCAATAACGGGCTGTTACCTCATCCGTATCAATGGTCACAATTTTAGAAGGTGTTTTTGGCAAAACTACGGG
This sequence comes from Anaerolineae bacterium, assembly GCA_965199695.1. Taxonomy (GTDB): domain Bacteria; phylum Chloroflexota; class Anaerolineae; order 4572-78; family 4572-78; genus CBDAUV01. Next base: position 181,677 of record OZ241372.1, read on the forward strand.
AGATGACTGATGATAACGGCCTTGGTGACGCTGTACAGAACGATTCAACCCGGCGGAAAGTGGACCATGTTCACAGAAAAAAAAGGTTAAGCCATCAGGCAAAGGTTCATATAACAACACAGAAAGACTAATTTCACGAAAGAGCTTCATCGCTTTTTGAGTTAGCGTTTGACTAAGATTATGATAACATAAGACCTCTTGACTCGGATAGTGCATCAACAAACTGCCATCCTGCAAAATCAGAAACATGTCTCGATCAATTGTCTGGGCAATTTGACGGGTGATCCGCAAATTTCGGCCAGTGGCTAAGACTAAAATACGGCCATCATCCACCCAACGCCGCAAGGCTTGAACATTCAAATCAGGTAGCAATCCTGTTTGATCTACAAGCGTACCATCAATGTCAGTGACCAGAACATGATACATAAACTATGCCATTAGTAAAGTAAAGCGAACAGGATTTTTATAGCTTTTCACTTTCGGCTACTCCATAATTTTTCTAAAGCTGTACGAATTGACGATGGCACTGATGCAGATTGACGCGATTGTCGATCAACAAAGACATGGACAAAATATCCTGTGGCGGCTGGTTCAATCTCAGGTTGACAAAAAATGCCGATTTCATAACGCACACTAGAATTACCAATATAGGCTACTCGTAATCCGACCTCTAGGACATCAGGAAAACTAAGGGGTCGATAGAAGTTGCAATGTGTCTCCACAGCAAAGCCCACAACGGGGCCTGTGTGTGGATCTAATTCCCCTTGATGGACTAAATAATGAGCAATGACTGTATCAAAATAAGAATAATAGACCACATTATTTACATGACCATAAATATCATTATCCTTCCAGCGGGTGGGAATGTCAAGGAAGAAAAAATAATCGGCCCGTGTTTCTGTTTGGGTTGCGGACATCGTAGCCTCCAAAAAATTTCCTAAAAATAGAACCGAGACACTGTTTCAGCAACACAAGCCGGTTTAGCCACCCCTTCAATTTCTACTGTGACTTTATTGACCACTTGGAGCACTCCTTTAACTTCCTCTACACTTTGTAACTCAGTTCGCGCTCGAATTTTGGAGTCGACGACAACCGGGTGCGGAAAACGAACCTTGTTCAGGCCATAATTTACGCCCATCTTTGTTCCAGAATAGCGTGGCATCTCCGCATTGACACTATCGGTCAAATAGGATAGCAAAGACAGGGTAAAATAGCCGTGAGCCACTGTCTTCTCGAAAGGCGAAGCCGCTTTCGCTCGTTCAGGGTCAGTGTGAATCCATTGAAAGTCCTTCGTCACAGCCGCGAATTGATTAACCATCTCTTGAGTGATGGTCAACCAAGAGCCAACGTGGGTTTCCGTACCAACTTTTGTTTGCAAATCAGCGAGGGTTTGTTCTAAAGACATTGAAAACTCCGTTTTAATTAGCAATTAACAATTAGCAATTAGCAATTAACAACTACTTATCGACAATCTATTGAGAAATTTAGTTTAAGCAAAGAGGATGATTTGAGCAAACAGGATTTTGGAACATAAGCGATAGGCTGCAAATTCAAGAGACTCTAAACACTTTTTGAAAAAAAGTTCTTCTAATCTACAATTCAGCTAATCACCATTTTTCATTTGTTAATTGCTAATTGCTAATTGTATCAGGAGAAATCATGAGCGACACACCCACACTGGCTTCACAATTTGACCAAGATGGCTTCGTCACAATCCCCAATCTATTCAGTCGGGCAGAGGTAGCAGAGATTAAGCGAGAAATTCAACGGGTCTTAGAAGAAGTAAAAACAGAAAAAATACAAGAGGGGCAATCGCCTGAAAAAGCTTTAAGAACTGGTGTCTACGTCGGGTTGGCTGGCCGAAGTGCCTTTTTTAGGCACCTCGTGGCTGATGAACGATTGCTGGATGTGTTAGAAGTAATCATGGGGGCAAATATTGAATTTTTGAGCGATAAGGTGGTTTTTAAAAATTTCAAAACTGACTTCCCCAGTCCGTGGCATCAAGACTGGCCTTACTGGCATGGTAGCCATAAATTGTCTGTTTGGGTCGCTTTGGATGATGCGGGGGCGGATAATGGCTGTCTCAAATTACTGTCTGGATCACATAAACAGGTGGCGATTCATGATGGGGATGCCAGCGATGACTTGGGCTTTAACAACCGCTTGAAAGTTGGCGCAGTTGATGAAAGTCAAGCATTCACCGCCGAAATCGAGGCAGGCGGCGCAGTTTTCTTTCACGATTTAACCCTGCATGCTAGTCATCCCAACACCACCCGTCGAGACCGCTGGGTCTGGCTGCCGACTTATCGTGATAGCTTGGCTGATGATCCTGAATATGATTTTGCGGTGGCGGCGAGGGTGATACGGGGAGAGTTGTTTTAGATACCAATCAGGTGGTATTTAGCACCACACGCTACTATCCTTATTCATTGGGAACTATGCTATAATACCGCCAAGACACATCTTACAGAGACATATTCCCCTGAAAATTCCCCCTGCCATCGCCCAAATTGCCCCGAATGGACGCTTGAGCGTAGCTCAAAAGCGACGTTTTTTTTGAATTTAGCCCTTAAACGTGCCAAACCCGGTACGGGTAGTGGGTTGGACTTTTTACAAACGAGGCCCGCCATGAATCCTTGGCCTGATTTACGCCCTATTTTAATCAATATCCTCTGGGCTATTGTCGGAGCTGTAGCGACGCGAGCCTATATGCCAGAACGTCAAACCAAAGATTTAGATATTTTAGTGCATGCCGATGATGGCGAAGAGGCAATTAGGTATTTAACGACGGCGGGCTACCCAGTTTTAGATTTGCCTTATTTGATGGCCATGAAGGGGACTTCCGCTCGAACCCAAGATATGGCTGATGTCTCTAGGATGCTCGGTCTAGCTACAGAAGATGAGTTAGAGCGCGTCCGTCAAGTTATCAAGCAATATGCGCCAGACAAAGCCAGCCGCTTCTAATTGGCGGATGATTTGACGATAAGTCATAGAAGGTAAACGACTCATGAAACAATTTCCATTTCAGGTACAGTAATCGGAATAGAGCTTTTCATGGCTAAGGGCTGTTATTTTGTAAAGCTGTCTGTGAGCCGCTTTTGACAGCCTCCCACAAAAGTGCTAAGATAAGCGGCATAAAATTTTTCTCACCCACATTTATATCTAATCAATGAGGAGACAATTCATGAGTGACCAGTCTATTCAAAAACCTCTCAGTCGTCGTCAATTCTTAACTTTAGCTGGAACAGCCGCTACAGGTGCAGTCTTAGCCGCGTGTGCCCCACCCACGCCAGATGCGGGAGCAGGAGCAGACGTTCCGGCAAATGATGTGACGGAATTAATCGCTTGGTTTACGGACCGCCGAACCATTAACGTCATGACCGAAGAAGAGGCCATGCCCGAATTTCAGGATAAAAATCCTGGCATCGTGGTCGATGTACAATTTGTGCCCGAAAGCGAACTACAACAAAAGCTGCTTACGGCCAATGAGGCGGGCAATGCCCCCGACCTGTCTTCGATTGATGAAACCTACTTGGACACCTTAACCAAACGTGAGGTCTTATTGCCCATTCCCGACGAAGTGCTCAATGTGACCGAAGAAATGGGGGCCTTGACCGAAGGCCTCTATCGCATCCCCCAAGGCTATCCCGAAGGCAAATTCTATGGCCTACCCAATGGCGTTTTCTCTAGCCAAATCTATTACAATGCTGCTCTACTGGATGAACTCGGCTATAGCCCTGAAGACATTCCCACCAACTGGGAAGACTATCTAGCTTGGGCGACGGATATCACCGTTTGGGATGGCGACACCTTGGAGCGCACCGGGATGGCCTTCTACGGCAATGAATACAGCATGTATGAAGACTTGCGCCTGCAATTAGGCGGCCCAATCATGGGCAATATCTTCCCCACCAAAGACAGTATGCGTCACGCCGACGATGCTGGCCTGCAAGCTTGGCAGTTTATCATGGCCCTCTACGATGTCCATAAACTCGATAGCAAAGAAGAAGGCTTCCATTCCCGCGAACGTTTTGGGGCTGGGCAAGCGGTCACACTTTATAATTGGACTTGGTTCAACGGCTTTATGGACACACAGTACACCGACATTGAATGGGGACTTCGCGTACCCCCCACGACTAGCGGTGAACCAGTCTATGGTCGTCGTGGCCCCGATGTCGGCTTTACCGTCACCTCGCAAAACGACCTCAACCTGCCCGCCGCCTGGAGCCTCTATCGCTACTTAGTCAGCCCAGACTACTTGTCTCGCTATTGTAAACTGCGCGGCATTCAGCCAAGCCTGAAAGAGATGTGGACTGACCCGAATTTCTCTGAAGAATCTGGACCACAATGGGCAGCTATCGCCATCAAAAATCGCCCCGAAAACAGCGTCGATGTCGGCTTCTGGCCCCGTGAATTGGTCGATATCACAGGCCGCATCTTGCCCTCTATCCGCGATGAGGACGAAGATATTCAAACTGTCTTAGAGCGTCAAGAGGCAGAAGGCAATAAGTTCTTGCAAAGTAACCCCCAATGGAGCATCCTCAGCGCGGCTGACTACGACGAACATCCTGAGTGGTTAACCCCGGCTGGATAATAGAATAAGGCCTGGGATGTCGTTAAAGGGTTTTTATAACCCCTGTCCAGTCGTAAATAGAACACTAAGTTTCATCGGAGTCCCAAATGTGATTTTTGGGACTCTTTATGTTATAATGGGCCACAAGTTTCTCATTAAAAAAGCCAAAGTTGCACTTAACACAGCACAAAGTAATGAAAATAACAGCGAATAACTCATTAACCACTAAGCACTATATTTAAGAGGCAGGAAAAACAATTTGAAAATTGGGAAAGAATGTAACATAACTAGACAATATAACCAATATTTATTGTAAATGAAGTTGCCCAAAGAAAAAATGAGCAAAGTGACACGGATCATCTACAGTGATGGTTTGAATCAAGGCAAATACGAACAACTAAAAGAAATAGCGAAACGCTTAGGCACTGTGCGTCAAGAAGTGTGGCATCGCTACGGAGCGGTGCAAGGGGTGGGGTTGAAGCATCGTCAAATACGGGATGACTGGTTAGCCCAAGGACGAAAGTTCAATGTACCTGCCCGTCTATGGAAAGAGACCTTACGGGATAGTATGGTCAATATAGAAGCCTATCGAGAAGCGTGCAAAGTCGAGGTGAGACGGAAGGTATGGAAACGAGTGAAGGACGAGACAGAGCGAAAGCGATTGTTTACCATCCTCAAAACAGACAAATGGTTAGCTGATGCCTTTTTACACCGTCAAATGCGCCTCTTTTGCAAGCACGGACAGAGCAAAGTCAACAAGCAGATTGTCTTAGATAGCGATTGCTACAACACCTTTGAATTAGGAGGCAGAGCGTGGCTCAAGGTGCAGAGCCTCAAGCGTGGCAAACGAATTGCCATCCCCCTGAACACGACAGTCCAACCAAGAGGCACTATTCGCCTGCTCCTCAGAGACGGACGAGTGGCAGTCCATTACACCATTGAAGAAGTCCTCACCAAGGACTGCGGCACACAAACAGTGGGCTTAGACCAAGGCTACAGCGAGGTCTATGTTGATAGCGACGGGGAACGCTATGGCGAAGGTCTGGGCGATGACCTCAGTCAAGCGAGCGATTATCTGAAACGCAAATATCAAGGCCGTAATAAGCTCAGAGCTATTGCCCGCAAGAACCCGCATAAACGCAAGAATATTGAAAAGAACAACTTGGGTCGCAAAAAGCTGAACCGCCGTAAAAGAAAACAGCACCAGCGTATCCGCGCCAAAATATATCAAGCCACCCCCAAGGTGGTGGATAAAGCCCAGACCATCGTCGCCGAAGACCTGAGCGTACCCATCAAAGGACGGTCGTATGGCAAGAACCAAAACCGTCGTTTAAGCACTTGGGTCAAAGGCAAGATGGCCGAGGCTCTTGAAACGGTATCTCGACGTAGAGGTTCTACGTTAGTGGTCGTCAATGCAGCTTACACCTCGCAAATGGATGCCCGACACGGTATTCTGCTAGGAGACCGGCAAGGGGAGAAGTTTTACTGTTTCGATGGGGTGGTGTTGGATGCAGACGAGAACGCCGCTCGGAATATCTTGGCTCGGTATGAGGATGAAGAGATCCATTCCTTTTTACCGCACACACAAGTCAAGACAATTTTATTACGACGCACCGAGCGCGTCAAAGAACGGTTGGGACTGCTCAACCAAGGCTCAAGTTACGTGCAGCCTCAGGCTGATATTAACTGAGTGCGAATTACCTATTTGTCCACTTTTGGGCAACTTTTTAGGAACAGGCAACAGACTATGACCACCGGAAACTGGCTACCCAAACATACGATGGGTCGCGTCACCCTCTTTTTGGCTTTGGCCTTCATTTTATTCGTTATATGGTTCCCTATCGGTGAAACCTTCTTTTGGAGCCTCTTTGTCCGTGAGCCAGGCTTCCAAGAATTTGCGGGTTTACAGAATTTCCAAACCTTGCTCTTTGATGACCCCATCTTCTGGAAATCGCTCTCTGTGACGGCCAATTTCGCCCTCCTGGCTGTGCCAGGTGTGGTTATTCTAGGTCTATTACTGGCAATTACGGTTAATAATTTACGCCACATCAATTTACGGGGCTTTTTCACCTCAGCCTTTTTCTCGGCTTATGTCGTGCCTTTTGTCGCTGTGGCCTTGGTGTGGCGTTATCTCTATTTGCCAGGCCGACAAGGTTTATTCAACTACCTCTTGGACATCATCGACCTTGGCCCCATTCGCTGGCTGACGACGAGCGAATGGGCCTTGCGCTCCTTGGTCATTCTGAGAATTTGGAAAGAAGCGGGCTATGCCATGGTCCTCTTTCTGGCTGGCTTGCAAGCGATTCCCAATGTTTTTTATGAAGCAGCAAAGGTCGATGGAGCGGGCTACTGGCGACGTTTTTGGCACATCACTGTCCCCTTGCTTATGCCCACGATTGCTTTCGTGGTCATCGTCATCACATTAAGCGCATCTTTAGCCTTCACTGAAACTTATGTCATGACTCAACAATCTGGGGCCAGTTCCCGTGGTGGGCCTAATTTCGCCACTAACTTAATGTCCTTCCATATCTATAACACTGCGATTGCCTACAGCCATGAAGGCTATGGCAGTGCCATGGCCGCTATTTTTTTTATCATCATGGTCGCCATTGGCTATATTCAATATCGCTTTATCCGTGCTACTTACGAATATTAATCTGGAAGTAAGGAGTAGGAAGTAAGGGGAAAAATTGAATACTCCTTACGGCCTGCCTTCTACTTCCCACTGCTTAAATAAACTCATGAATCCCAATCGCCTCCAACACTACGCCACGCAAACTATTGTGTATGCCTTCTTAGCCTTCTTTGCCATCGTTTTTTTCCTGCCCTTCTATTGGGTGATCATCGCCTCATTTAAGACAGCTTCGGAACTGCGTAAAATTCCGCCGACGTGGTGGCCGCAAGAATTCATTTTGACCAATTACCCTGAGGTGTGGAGCCTTGAGTTCGCCCGCTATTTTCTTAATTCCTTCATCTACTCCATCGGAACAATGGTGATTGTCTTATTCACCAGCAGTTTGATTGGTTATGTTTTGGTCAAAGATAAATCCAAGCTCGGTGAAATTTTATTCTGGCTTATTTTATCCACCTCAATGGTTCCTTTTGTAACCTATCTCTTGCCCTTATTCAAACTACTCATCCGCATCCAAAATTTCACCGGTATTCCCACCATTAATACCTATTGGGGCATGATCTTCCCCTGGATTGTTTCCCCCTTCGGCGTATTCCTCATGCGCCAAGCCATGTATAGCATCCCCAATGACCTGCTCGATGCCGCTCGCATTGATGGCTCCAGCGAATTTGGCATTTTTCAGCGTATTGTGGTTCCACTGGTGCGGCACAATCTAGCCGCTCTGGCCATCATCCTCTTTATTTTCAAATATGATGACCTCCTCTGGCCCCTCGTCGTAGCCCAACGCACCGAAATGTACCCCGTCACGGTTGGTTTATTAGAGTATGTCGGTGAATTTTTCATTGAGTACAACCTCTATACAACAGCGGCAGTCTTGGTCATGATTCCGATTTTTGTGATCTATTTCATTTTACAGGGGTATATCATTGAAGGTGTGGCAGTGCAGGGTTTGAAGGGCTGATATCCTCGACTGGCTGTTGGTGGGACGACAGCAAATGGAGGAAGGGCAACAACGCATGCTTCAATACAAAGAATGGCTCTCTCGCCTCACGCTCATGGTGATTTCATTAAGCCTAACCTTGTTCAGCCTTGAACTTGGTCTACGTCTGTATGATACCTATTCAGCCTCTCAACCTCCCGAAGCAGATGACTGGGGTGTAATCTTTGAATTTTCTACAACCCGTCATCATCGTCTCCTCCCACATGGCCGTATTCTGCATACAGAACTTGAATTTGCCTACATCTTTGAAAACAATGCCCTCGGTATGCGCGATCGCGAACGAAAAGCAAAAAAAGAGGCCAATAATTACCGCATTTTCTTCTTGGGCGACTCCTTCATCCAAGGCGATGGAGTCGCTTTAGAAGACACAATCACCATTCAACTAGAGAACAGCCTAAATCAATCCCCGCAACAGAAGCAAATCGAAGTCCTAAATGGGGGGGTGTTTGGTTATAGTCCCATGTTGGAATACTTATACTTGCAAGAAGTCATGTCCCTGATTGAGCCAGACCTCGTTTTGCTTGGCTTTTATTTAGGGAATGATGTTGGCGATGATTATTTCTATTCGCAACAGGCCAAATTGAATGATCAGGCTGAGACACTTTATTTTGAAGATCAGCACTGGCCCTGGTCTGCGACGATAGAAGCCATAGCTCTTGATCAGCCCCGTCCAAACGAAATCAGCCTCCTTGGGGCTGATCACACTCGTCTGATCGACCTCGTCCAAACTATCTTAAAACATCATCAAGATCAACGCCAATATATCGCCTTTCATCAACGCGGACGCAACTTTATCAAAGCCCATCAAGACGATATCCGCTATAATTTAGGCTTGGTCAATTATCCCGTCACCACAGCCGCGCAACGATGGGCTTATTGGAAAATCTCAAAGACCTATTTGGCGAAGATAAAGGCCCTTTGTCGGGCACAGGAAATTCCTGTGGTATTGGTCGTCATTCCTCCTTATGAAACCTTAGCCGAGCCGAGTTCATTTGACGAGCCATATCTTGTGTTGGATGAAATTGGGCAAGCATTAAATATGCCAGTCATTCAACTTAGGCCAACTTTTTTAGCGTATGATGTGCATGATTTGTATTACGAGGTGGACCAGCATTGGACTGCGGCGGGACATCGTTTGGCGGCAGAGGTGGTGGCGAAAGCGTTGAAGGAGTTGAAGGAGTTGAAAGAATAAGTAGGCGTAATTCTACAAGCTGATCGGGAGAAAATTAATCAAGTTAGCATCTTGATTAGACGCAGCAACTAACCAAATTAATGCGAGTTCATCGACAGTTTCTTGAATTGACATTTTACGTTGCAAAATAAAGAGCCCTGGAACCTGTCGTCCCTCATTAAGATGATCCATTATGAATGAACGGACATAGACCTTCGATTATTTGTTACCAACGAAAATCCCTTGGCCTCACACCACCGCAAAATATCGGGGTCAAGCGTTCCTCTGGGCGGTGTACCTGCATCTCCCACCTGCCAAACAACCATATCAGGCCATTGTCCTTGTAATGCAGTTTTCAGGATTGGATTAACACATTTTCATCCAAGAGGTATTGACGCATACTCATCTTATCGCCCTTGAGAAGGCCATTTTCCAGTTGCTTGCCATTCGGCCTTGATTTGACGTCGTCTGAGGGTAGCCGAGGTTGGATTACGCTGTTGTTCTGCCCACCTGCGGTCGCTATGCTCTATCCATTCGGTCAGCTTGTTATGTAACTTCCTGCCTCTTCCAATTCCCAAAATAATCAGATTTCATATAATCCACCTCTGAAATAACTTATCCAATTCTGAATTTCAGCGAAAGGAAATCGTGATGTTTAGTACGCAATTAGCGCAACGTGCTGCCGAAAATAATCCAATTCGGGTCGGCATTATCGGGGCAGGTAAATTTGGGGCGGGTTTAGTGGCCCAAATCTCTCAAATGAAGGGGATTGAGACCAGTGTCATTGCCGATATCAATTTAAATAATGCCAAACACGCTTATGCTCCTAAAGGAACGCATACTTCTAACCCTATCCCGGCTGAAGCAATCCAAACAGCAAATAATCTGGCGGACTTGAATCAAGCCATTTACGAGGGAAAACCCGTCATCATCGAAGATGGCTACTTGGTCACACAAGCGGATTTGATTGATGTGGTGGTTGAAGCGACAGGCATCCCAGATGTGGGGGCTTATATGGCTTATCAAGCCATCACCCATAAAAAACATGTGGTCATGGTCAATGTCGAAGCGGATGTGACCGTGGGGCCAATTTTGCGCCGTTTGGCTGACAATGCGGGCGTGGTCTACACGCTGGTGGATGGGGATCAACCTGGGGCGACCATGAATATTGTCGACTGGGCCCAGACCCTGGGATTTGAAATTGTGGCTGCTGGTCGAGGCACGATATTCTTTGACGATGACCGTCTCGGAACACCAGATACCGTGCCAGAGCGTTTTGGCTTCAGTGAGGAAATGTTGGACCGCCGGACGATCAACCTCAAGATGTTCAACTCATTCCGCGATGGCTCGAAGGCGCAACTCGAAATGACAGCTTTAGCAAACATGGCCGGTCTAGTCCCCGATGTGCGCGGCATGCATGAGCCTTCTGTCAATTTGGCCGATATTCCTCGCGCTTTTAGCTTGCAAGAGGAAGGAGGCTTATTGAGCCAGCATGGCGTGGTTGAACTGGCGAATAGCGTCGCCGAAGATGGCAAAACCATGTTGGATGACCCGCTCAAAATGGGCGTTTTTGTTGTTGCACGGACTGAACACCCCTTCACCCAGGAAGACTTGGTGATGTATAATGTTCATCCTAGCCCCAATACCAAAAACTTTCTACTTTATCGCCCCTATCATCTCGTCGCCGTCACCGCGCCTATGTCGATTGTCAAAGCCGTCTTATATAACGAACCAACAGGTGCCCCGCTCCCCACGCCGACGGCAGAAGTGGTTGCTGTCGCCAAACGCAATCTAGAAGAAGGCGAGGTTCTCGACGGTAGCGGAGGTTATATGACCTACGGCTTGATTGAACGGGCAGATGTGGCCCAAGCGCGAAACCTATTGCCGCTGGGCTTGGCTGAAAAAGTCTCCCTCAAAAAAGACGTTGCTCAAGGGAGCGTCTTAACATACAACAGGGTTGACCTCAATGAAGACTCGTTTGTTCTCAAATTACGCCGTCTTCAGGATGCAACGGTCTGGCCTTAGACCATGAAGATATTTTGACTGATAAAGTCACCAAAGTAATCAGTATTCAGTTTATCTGCCACTGCTTACTGATTGCTAATTACTCATCACTGCTCACCTCATCAACCGCGAAACTTCTCCGCCCTACACCCTAAATCCTGACTTAAGCTTCCTGTTTTTGTTTGAAACGCTGAATAGCATCGCGTAAAGCCAGCCGTTTCTGTTGCTGGTCTACCTGCTTACGTTTCGTAATCTCGGCGCGTTCCTCTTCTAAAGATTTTTCTTTTACTCGTTCAGCCTGACCTGTTTGAGCTGACGTTTCGGGCGATGAACTAGGTTGAGGTGCTGTTGGCGCAATCGATGCGGCTTGAGTAACTGCCTGTCCTGAATTAGCATTAGATGCTTTGGCCTCCATCGCCATTCTAGATCGTATAATCCGTAAAGCAATCATGCCTTCTTCCAACAATTTTTGTCGCCATTCTTGAGGCGAGTCATAAGGACAAGGAATGCCACCATCAATGTAATCATACATGCCCATCAAAATTTCCTGTGCCTGAGCAAGATCATTATTTGCTGCTTGAGCCATTATTGTTCATCCTTCATTTACCTTAAAATAAATTTCAGAGATTTTTAAAAAGCAAGCATATGAAGTAAGGACTAAAAACTATCTACTTCACTACTTCCCAATTCAAGCTTAGAAATGAGAAATAATTAACATACCCAATGGTTTCTAAACTATAGTTTGAGAACCAAGTTCGAGCAGTGAGCTACAAAGTATTTCGTTCTTATTCCTTAATCTTGAAAACACTTATAATACTTGATTTTAGGCCATATCCTTATAAATTGTCAATCTTGATATCAAATTTGGGAGCGTTTTACTTTTAGGGAGAAAAAGATGCTGATTTTATTGTCTTAAAGATACCAAAGTGAATTGTTTGCCTGTAACAAGTCAGTGAGATATGATGGATAGTGTCAAGTCATATTTATCATCTCCCTGCGGAAATAGGAGACAGATTACAAGATTTGTCTAATAATCCGACAACGATTTTATTCAAACTTAAAAATTTCAAAGCTCTACGCGAAATAACCATCGAAGACCACTTAGAAAAATTCATTACCAGTTTGTAAATCTTAACAACCATCATCTGAACACAACCTATGCCATCACGCTCTAATCGCCAATTCTTCCCCTCCCCCCGTTTCCTCCTCACGCTCATGCTTCTCATCCTCCTCTGCACCGTCACCCTCACCCTCCCTCAACCCCGCGCTTGGCTACAAACCCGCCTCTTCTACCTCACCGGCGAAGAAGACCTGCTCAAACAACTCTCTGGCGGAACACAATATCTGCTCACCCGCCTACAACCGCCGCTCAAGACGGCGGATATGGTTCCGGTGCAGCATGCAGGCGTGAATCCCTATGGCGTGAATACTTTCTTACAAAACGAAGTCGAACCAGTCAAGCGAGAAAAGGCCATGCGCTTGTTGGCGGAAGCTGGCTTTGAATGGATTCGGCAAGAGTTCCCCTGGGAAGATATCGAAATTCATGAAAAAGGGAGCTTCCATGATCGGCGGCATAAGCCTTATAAATCAGCTTGGGCGAAGTATGATCACATCGTTGATCTGGCCGAGCAGTATGAGGTACAAATTATCGCTCGCTTGAGCAATCCGCCCGCTTGGACGCGAGCGCGGGGAAACGAAGTGGGAGCCTTCGCGCCGCCAGATGATGTGGGTGACTATGGTGATTTTGTGGAAACCCTGGCCAAGCGTTATCAAGGCCGTATCCAAGTTTATCAAATCTGGAATGAACCTAACATTTATCCCGAATGGGGCCTCTATCCGATCAATGCCGCGGAATATGTAACCCTCCTAAAAGAAGGCTATACGCGCATCAAGGCCGTTGATCCAAAGGCTATCATCGTCATGGGGGCCTTAGCCGCAACCATTGAGTTAGATCGACAACGGCGAGAGGGAATCAGTCCAGGGGGGTTATCAGATGTACATTTTCTGCAACAAGTCTACGATGTAGGTGGCGGCGATTATTTCGATGTCTTGGCCATGCAAGGCTATGGCCTGTGGTCGGGGCCTTATGATCGTCGTATGCAGCCTCGTGTCCTCAACTTTTCTCGTCCGCTCTATGTGCGCGATGTCATGGTGCGTAACGGCGATGCTCACAAGCCGATTTGGTTAAGCGAAATGGCCTGGAACGCGGTTCCCCTTGAGTTAGGCATTCCTCCAATTTACGGCCATGTCTCCCCTGAAAAGCAGGCTGAATATGCGGTACTGGCCTATCAACGCCTGCAACAAGAATGGCCTTGGCTGGGGGTGGCAAATTATTGGTTTCTTAAACAAGCCACCGATCAAGAGCTAAAAGATGGCAATCCCCAATATTTCTTTCGCCTTTTAGAACCGGACTTCACCCCCATGCCTGTTTACGAAGCCCTAAAGGAGGCCAATCGGCAGCCGTCCGTTTTATATCGTGGCTATCATCAAGAAGATCATTGGGCCATTACGTATGAAGGCAAATGGACCGCTCAAGCGGATGCACAAGCTGTCTTAGGGCAGGTCATGGAGTCTCAATCCTTAGCGGCTGCGGCTATCTTCACCATGTATGGCAATCGCCTGACGCTCGTCCTACATCCAAAGAGCGAGGGTCAACTTCGTATCCGCGTTGGAGACGATTTCGCCAAAGTATTTGAGGTGACAAACCAACCCCTTGCGTTGACTGTATTCAATCATTTGCGCCCTAAAACCCACAAGGTGACGATTACCCATCTTGGCGGTGGCCCCTTGCGTATTGATGGTGTTGTTGTTGAAGACCGCCTGCCAAGTTGGCTTTACTGGAGCCTAGGCGGCATACTCATACTTGGCAGCCTGCGCTGGCTATGGGGGCGCGGACGCGGATGAATACAAATCGCCCGAAAAGCCTTCAATCTGAATGATGAATGATGAATGATAAATTATGAATTTCTTTCAGAACAAACTCATTCATAACTCAGCACTCATAACGCACTATCCTCTGACAGCATACCGCCAATACCACCCTATTGGCATCCTCCTGTTAGCCTTTGCCCTTCGTTTCTACAACCTTGAGGCTCAATCGCTCTGGGCAGATGAAGGTAATAGCGTTGCCCTCGCCCAAGCCAGCTTCCGTGACATCGCCTTCCGCACTGCCGCCGATATTCACCCCCCTTTTTATTATTGGCTCCTCAAACTCTGGATAACTGTCTTGGGTCAAAGTGAATTTGCCCTCCGCGCTCTATCAGCCACGCTGGCCGTCATCCTAGTCGCCCTGATCTACCGCCTCGGCCAGCAACTTTTTAGCCCGCGAGTCGGATTAGCCGCTGCCTTCATCGCTGCCTTATCCCCCTTCCAAATTTATTATGCTCAAGAGACACGCATGTACATGCTGTTGACGACTTTGGGGAGTTTAGCCCTTTTCTTGGCTTTACTTGCTTGGCAAAGTACAGATTGGAAAAGGCAAACCATCGCTTTAGGGACTTATAGTTTAGTCTCTACACTGGGGCTATATACGCATTATGCCTTTCCAGTGATGTTGGGAGTAATTAATGGGGGGATCATATTTTATTTGGGGAAATTGGATCTGGAGATAAAGTCCAACACATATTCGAAGGCGTATAGCCCTTCTAGCCACCCAAAGGGAGGAACAAGGTCCTTCTCCCTCCTTTGGGGGGGTGGAGGGGCTATTTTAGTGTGGCTCGCCTGCCAACTCATCCCCCTCCTCCTCTATCTCCCTTGGCTACCAACCGCTTATCGCCAAGTGACCACCTGGCCGCGCTTAATGGAACAAGCCTCTTGGGTCGAAATTAGTCTAACCTTAATGCAATATCTAAGTTTAGGCCTGACGGCGGAGGTAGTGTCTCAGATTTGGTTAGGCATATTTGGGGGGATTTTGGTGTTAGGTATTGTGAGAGGGTGGGATGGGGGATTGGGGATAGCTGTATTGTGGTTGGTATTACCAGTGGGGTTGACGGCAGTCGTGTTTCGACCAGCGTATTTAAAATTTTTGCTGATGGCGAGTCCAGCTTTTTGTTTGATTTTGGGGCTAGGCATAGGGGGTCTACGATCAACTGTTGGTAGCTTAGGTCTGGCACTCCTAATCGCCATACCCAGCGGTCTCTCTATCCAAGCCGCTTTCACCGACAGCCGCTTTCAACGCGATAATTACCGCGATATTGTGGCCATCATTGAAAGTGTGGCCACAGCGGAAGATGCCATCATCCTGCATGCGCCAGGACAACAAGAGGTGTTTGGCTATTATTATCAGCCGCATATAAAGCAAGCACAGGTTTATCCCTTGCCCCAGCATCGTCCCTTGCAGGTTGATTTAACACAAAAAACCCTAGAAACCTTAGCCCAACAATCAGATCGACTCTTCGGTGTATTTTGGGCCACGCAAGAAGCTGACCCAGATCAAATTATTGAAACATGGCTGAATAGACACACCTTCAAAGCCAATGATATCTGGTTTGGCAATGTACGTCTCGTCAGCTATGCTGCCCCATTAGAAACGACGATGTTTATCCCCACCGACCACCAGTTTGCTGAGGGCATTCGCCTCCGTGGCTATCATATCACGCCCCAAACCCTCCAACCCGGCGATATTCTGCGCGTCACCCTGCAATGGCAAATTGAACAAGCTCTCACTGAGGATTATGTTGTCTTTTTACAACTCTTAAATGAAGCCAATCACCTCGTCGGACAACGGGATGCAAGACCCCAGCTACCGACGACAGACTGGATCACGCAGCAGCCTATTGTCGATCAGCATGGCATCTTTCTCTTACCAGGAACACCCCCACGCCCAGTACGGTTGATCGTGGGCCTCTATGATGCGCTGACTGGCATACGTTTGACCTTATCCGAGTCAGCGCAAACCTTTATTGACCTCGCCACCTTATCCATCTCACGTAACCCGCGTCCCTTGCCATCTGCTGCCTTGCAAATACAATATCCTTTGCTTGAACCGCCCTTACTCGGCTACGACCTCTATAAACTGGGTCAGGCCTCATCACCTGAGACACCTATATACCCTGGCGACCCTTTACATTTGGTTCTATATTGGCAAGGACCGAAGGTACGACCCCAAAATGACATGGTCACAGTGCAACTGGTTGATGCGAAAAAAAATATGATCAGCAGTTGGTCTCAACCAGCAGCAGGTCTTGACTATCCCATGACCCAATGGGTTCCTGATGAATTGATTCGAGGACAATTTACTTTCTTTCTAGGCCATATTACCCCAGGAACCTATCAGCTTAAATTCATCTTTGGAGACGCAGGATCGCAAAATCATATCACTGTCTACACCCATCATTTCCAAGTCATCTCGCCTAATCCGGTTCACCCCCACGCCTGTGGGGAATATGAACCTCACCTAGCCGCCAAATAAAAAATTCTCGGTTCACCCCCACGCCTGTGGGGAATATTTGCGCTGACAGACTTAAAGCAGAATATAGAGCAGACTCTGCTACCACGCCTGTGGGGAATATTTAGTGATTGATCATGTCTGGAATAATTTCTTTCAAAAAACATGAGCGGAGAAAAGAAGTGAGGAGACAATCTTGGCTTATCTTTGGCCTCTTTTTGCTCTGGTCGCTGGTTTTAACCTATCCTTTGGTCAAACATTTTGAAACCCATATTCCTCGGGGGACAGAACCTGTGGGCACAGTTCCCCTTTTTAATCTATGGACCTTGCAATGGAATATCGACCAACTGATGGCCGGATATTCGCGCTATTGGAACACGCCCATCTTCGCCCCGGCCCAAGGCACCTTTGCCTTTTCCGAAGCCCAGTTCTTAACGGGTGTGTTAGCTGCCCCAATCTGGCTAAACTTCGGCCCAGGCGCAGGGTATAATATCATCATCCTGTTATTTTTAACCCTTAACGGCTGGTTTGCCTATCATCTATTACGTTTATGGCAGGTCAAACACGGAGCAGCTCTGGTTAGCGGTCTACTTTGTCAAGGCATGCCTTTTATCGCCCAAGAGATGGGCGTTTTGCAATTAACGGCAATTTTTAGCTTGCTCTGGAATCTGTTATTTCTCAGTCGCATCCTCCGATGGTCAGCAGTGCCTGATCAACCTCTCAATCTCTGGTCTACCTATATCAGCCTTGGCCTTGGCCTTCCTGTCACCTTCCTCACCTGTAGCTACTATGGCCTTTTCAGCTTGATCCTGATGCCCTTGGCCTTCCTCTGTCTCGCCAGCCGAAATCTTTTGCGAATCCAAACTTGGCTAGGTCTAACCCTCTCGATGATGATTGCCTTTGGTCTGACCTATCCCTTCATCTCGACCCAACAAGCCATCCTCACTGATTACGGATTCACGCGCAGTGAAAAATCAGTCCGAGCGACTTCGGCTAAAGAGACACATTATCACCAGTTCTTAAACCACAACGTCTTCTATACCCATCTGCTAGGCTGGGAAGCCAAGGGTGGCCTGCGCCTCTTCCCTGGTTTAGGCGTTCTAACGCTGGCCTGTATTGGCCTCATGACCTGGGGTAGACGTAGAATCAGACTCTATCTCCTCCTCATCCTTCTCTTAGCCTATTACTTATCTCTGGGTTTCAATTGGCAAATCGGAGATCAGTTCCCCTATCAATTATTGCGCGACTATCTACTTGGCTTTACCCACGGAAACGCTGTTTCCGCACTCCGCAGCCCCTTCCGTTTCGCCCTGCTCGTTCAGCTCCATCTCATCCTGCTCGCTGGCCTTGGCCTAGATTATCTCTTATCATCTATTACGTCTTGCGCCTTGCGTCTTGCGCCTTCTCTTACCTTAATCTTACTCATCAGTTTTACCCTCCTCGAATCGCTCCATGTGCCCTTACCTTTACAATCCATACCCCCCATCCAGCCCTTAGCCGCGTGGCAAACATGGCTGAAAGAACAGCATGACAACCCCCGTCTAGTCTTCTTGCCCTTTGCCCCGACGGGTAAAACAGTCGATTTCGAACAAACTGTACATTGGATGATAATCAGCCATCCGCTCAAGGCGGAAATGATCAATGGCTATTCTGGCTTTTTCCCGCCCTGGCATCAACGATTACGACAAAGTATGTTAGCCTTTCCAGAACTGTCCAGCGTGGTCTTTCTACGTACGGAAACTTGGTTTCCGCACTTTGAGGTGGATTATGTGATCGTGGATCATGATCTGCCCCAGGCTCCGACTATTCCGAAGGATCACCCCTGGTTGCGTATAGTGTATGAAGATAAGATAGAAAAGGTGACCATTTTGCGAGTAAAGAAGTGAAGAAGTTTATATAAATAGTCTTAATGTAAATCGCGATCTTATTTGCCCTGCTAGTGACGAAGAGATGTGCAAGGAGTATAAAGAGATGAATAAGCAAGAAAAATTTAAAAATGGAAAGCGAACATCAAGAGGGATAGAGTGGACGGATTATACCTGGAATCCTATAGCCGGCTGTCAACATAATTGATAGCATCTATATTTTTACTAATTTTGACCATCCAAATTCCATTATTATACCAACAAAAGTATTAGCGTCATTGTAAGCTATTCCTATCCTTTATTTCGTACAGTTCACCCCGGCCCAAATTCCTCTCTCAGAGCCGACAAAACCGTTGGGGTAAAGGGACTCTCGCCCGCTGCCAAAGCAGCAATCCAAGCGCGTCGTCGCTCGGCCTCAGCCTGATAAATTTGATCTGGCTGCATCTCTAGCCAATCGAGATAGGCTTGCAAGTCGGCAATGGCTGAATCATAATCGCCAAGCAAGGCGTACGTCACGCCACGGCTATCCCGAAAGACAGGATGTGGGTCAAATTCAACCGCTTGCTCACAATAAGGCAAGGCTTTTTCCGCTTGGTTTTCAACGGCGTATCCCCAGCAGAAAAAATTCAAAGCCGCGGAATAGCTAGGGCGCAAGGCAATCGCTTTTTCTAAATCAGAGGCAACATCCTTCATAAGCTCTCCTTGAACATAACGAACATAAGCCCGATTAAAGTGAAAGAGGGCTTGGTCAGGTTTGAAATGAATGGCTTTATCTAAATCAGCCAAGGCGAGGGCTAAGTTATTCGCCCCTCCCAAGCGGGTGCGGAGCGAGGCCCGATTATTATACGCTGAACTCCAGTCGGATTTCAGGGCGATGACCGCGTTGACATCGCTCAAGGCATGGCCTAAATCACCAGGCCGGCGGCGTTTTTCATAGGCCAGGCCTCGATTTAGACGTGGGGTAATCAGTTCTGGCCAGGCCTCGACGGCTTCACTATAAGCATCAATGGCCTGATCCCACTCAGGAGGATGGCTATAATGATGCACTAAGCCCAGATACAAATTAACCAAAGCCCACGTCTTTTGGTCGACGCTGGGCTGTTCATCTTGACTCATTTGTTTACGCAATATTTGTTGAGATTGGGTCAAAAATATTTGAGCATGACCCAATTCGTCCTGACTGATATAAATCCGTCCTAAGGCAAGCAAGGCCAAAGAACGGATCTCCTGAGGTAAATCTGTATTAAGCGTGGCTGATAACTCTTTGAGATCAGCCACATATCGTTGCAAGGGCGGAACAATGGGCTGGTCATCATTCGTCGCCTGAGATTCATTTGGCGAATGAGCAAATTTTACCAGCACCCGTCCTGCATCATACTCACCATAGATGACCAAGGTCGCTCGAGTCTCTTGGGCCACTTGTAAAGCCTGATCAGAACCAGCCACCGTTTTAGGCCATACATCAATGGCGATCGGATCAAAGCCACTGTACGCGATCTCTTCCTGTAAAGCTTCTTGGAGCCGGCCAGCAACATTATAGCCCAATTGATCCCCGCCATAATTGGTGAATTGGGTGATGAGAATTTTTGTTGTTCTAACCTGTACCGTTTGGCTTGGCGACACAGTAGCTGTTGCTGAAGTGGCTGTCGTGACCCTGATTGATGTCAAAGTGACTATTGATGTCGTCACGTCAGTGTTTTGATTGCTCACCCAGACCGAATGGGCGGTAGGCGTGGAGAAAACCGGCGGAGGAAAGGGTGTTGGCGGGAGGATCGCAATTTCAGGCGTAAATGACGAAAAATTCTGTCCCTCACGACCGCCTTGATACATGACCCAACTGCTGCCTAAAATACCAAGGATAAGCAGAACCCCAATCACTGACCACCATCGTCTGCTCAATCGCGATGGCGACGGTTCCAGAACAAGGACCATATCTTTATGAGGTTGTTTAACCAGCTCATTCACTCGCTCAGTCTGTGGTTCTTTTATGTCTGCCTCAATCATTTCTGCATCCTCAATCTGTATCGTCTCTGGCTGAACTTCCCGCTCAAGACCTGACAGGTTGTCCAATCCCTGAGATTTGCTAGAACCTGTCAAATCTATATTTGCTGCCGAGGCTTCATCTGGCGAGGATGTCTCAGGGGTTAATGTTTCTTCGGGAGAAGATGCAGTTTCATCTATCAGGCGGGCTTCCGATAGGAGATCATCGAGTGGGGGAGGATTTTCAGGACGAAAGCCAGCCGCTAAAAGTAATTTATCTTGCTCTTCATCGGTCAAGCGCAACTTCTTAGATACAGCTAAGATATCATCTCGATGACGAGCCGTTAAACCCTCGCGCCAGCGAAAAATCGTTTGCCGCCGCACACCAATAAATCGGGCCAGTTCAGCATCACTGATGCCGATGCGCTGGATGTATTGATTGATCAAATCTTGGAAAGTTTCCATGGTCATGAACCTTATTTCTAAGGAGGAAGAAGTCCTACACAGAACAAATCCTGCTGCTAAATGGTGTCTACAACAAGGCATTATAAAGGATGCTAGATGAAATATAAAAATTATTCAGGGAACTTTATTTCTAACAGCGGCATTTCAAACCATGTGATACCTAGGTGCATTTCACCCCCCGATCAGGGGAAAAGTGGTGGGTTCTATAAGTAACTGAAAGCATGATTGCTTAGTAGTCTGGGGTAAATTTTGAGCGGAATTGTCACAATGATAAAATTTTTCATTAAGGAATCAGAATTTCTATATAAAAGGAATAAACAACATGACCAGTCATCTATGCTCTACAATCATTAAATTATTCATTATCATAGGCTTGCTCTTAAACCTGCTTGCCTGTGCCAATATGTCACGCCAAGCAGGGGGTTCGGGAGGTGCCCCAGCAATGGATGAAGCGGCTGACGTAGCGGAAGAAATAGTTATGACGGACGACGCGGCCTCAGAGGCTAACGCAGAAGTCGCTGAACGTAGCAGTGCAGCAGATACCAGTCCAGCGGAACCCAATGAAGCCCCCAGTGATGATCGCGTTAAAGCGGCGACAGGGCAAGAGATCACAGCGAAAGAGGAAGAAGCCCGCCACATTTTTAAGTTTGATGATACAATTAACGCCGATGAGCTGGCTTGGGCTTGTCGCGTAGCGGTGGGTTTGGATAAGTTGGCTACAGATTTTCAGCTTGAGGCTTTGACCTACTATTATCGTGGCACCAATCAAAACGACTATGAACGTTTAGGGGCGGGCTTGATTTTGGGTAACTCGCTACTCACGGTCAAAGGCATTCCTTGCGCTGGCGAAGGTGATCTCAAAAACGCGGTGGCGATGAAAATCATGGATGTTTTGGGGGCAGGAGGGTCTTATACTGAATTTTGCGCCATGGACTTTCGGGATAATTTCTTATTGATGGGTCATGACGGTCCAGCCCACCTCGCCATCAGCGATAAAAAACCCATGTTGCGTGGCTTGGGTCTCTATCACGGCAAGGCTGGCTTCGGCATCTCCGTGGAGTTCAACGTGCAGACAGGCCCAGTGACCATTCTAACCTGCACCCAAACACGAGCGGGTCAACTTAAATTTTTGACCGCCGAGGGCGAATCCATCCCCGGCCCAACCATGAAAATCGGCAATACCAACAGCCGCATTAAGTTCGACCTCTCACCCGCCGAATTTGTCGATACCTGGTGCAGCCACGCGCCTACCCATCACTGTGCTTTGGGCCTAGGCCATGTAGCGGAAAAGTTGTTGAAGTTTGGGCGATTGAGTGGCTTGGAATTGGTGAAGGTTGGGTGAATTGCTTATGACCAATAACATTTGGCACAAAAAAAGGTTAATGCATTAAGATAAAAGATAACAGATTATTCAATAAAAAAACGAATCACGAATGGCACGAATAGACGAATGGCACAAATTTGAAAAAATATTCGTGTTATTCGTGATATGTCTTTTTATTGTCTATATTGTTGTGATGATCTTCCCTCCAAAGGGACAGGGTTGGATAAGTGAAGATTTTAATGAACCCTTACCTGATGCGTTTTGGTTGGGAGAATGATGACAAGATGACTATTGGATACCCACGTCTTTATCTGGATGGATCTTGATCCGACCAAACTTTCTTCATCTGTGACCGCACATTTGACTGATAGGTCAAATACCTTAATCCTGAGCGTGGTCAGCGTTTGGGAAATGCAAATCAAACGCCAGTGTGGTTAGTATACTACGGATTAGTTATCATCAAAATGAAGCGCATCAGGCGAGTACCTCTTGATAAGAACGCGATTCTATAAAATCCAACGACTGATGCCGGAAGTAAGTATTGTATAACTCCGCATAATGTCCACCTTGATCCATTAAGCCATGATGATTTCCTTCTTCAATGATTTCTCCTTTGCGTAGGACAATAATCTGATCTGCCTTCTGAATGGT
The DNA here is from genome assembly GCA_965199695.1 of Anaerolineae bacterium. Classification (GTDB taxonomy): domain Bacteria; phylum Chloroflexota; class Anaerolineae; order 4572-78; family 4572-78; genus CBDAUV01. The sequence goes on from OZ241372.1 coordinate 204,728, forward strand.
TGATAAACGGTGCGCGATGACGATAGCGGTGCGGTCTTGTAGCACAATATCCAAACTCTCCTGAATTTGGGCCTCAGTCACAGGGTCAACGCTCGCTGTGGCTTCATCTAAAATGATGATGGCTGGGTCTTGTAGCAGCACACGGGCTAAGGCGACCAGTTGGCGTTGTCCCATTGACAAACCTCGTCCACCTTCGCTGATGATGGTGTTGATGCCTTCTGGTAAAACTTCTAGCCACTCACCCCAGCCAATTCGTCGAGCGACCACTTCAACATCTTCATCACTGGCTTCTGGTCGAGCATAACGAATATTATCTGCCACAGTGCCAGAAAAAAGGAAGGGGATTTGGGGCACAACGCCTAGATGACGACGATAGGCATGGAGATCAAAACGGCGGATGTCTTGGTCATCAATCAGGAGTTGACCTACCTGAAATTCATAAAATCGGGCCACCAATTTGCCTAAGCTCGATTTCCCTGCGCCTGTATGTCCAACTAGGGCAATAGTCTCGCCTAGCTGAATAGTTAAGTTGAAACCTTGAAGAACTTGTTCTTGTGCTGTGTAACGAAAGTCTAGGTTTTGAAAAGTTATTTTGCCTTTTATGTTAGCGATTTCTTGCTGATCAAGCTGCACCACATGCGGGTCTGCATCAATGAGGGCAAAGACACGCTCACTAGCGGCTAACCCTTGCTGAAATTGACTCCAGAAAGAGGCGATACTGGTTAAAGGAAACCAAAATAGATTAATCGCTTGAATATATAAATACCAGTCGCCAATTGAAATCGTCTCATTCAGCGCACTCAGCCCGCCATAGTAGAGGATGACGATGGTTGCCAAGCCAGATATGGTAATCAGCAGGGGGAAAATGCCACTAAAGACAAATCCTTGCCGTAAGCCAACCTGATAGGATTGTTCGTTAACTTGGCTGAATGTATTATAAATTGCCTGTTCTTGGCGAAAACTCTTGGCTACAGAAATACCACTAATTGTCTCCTGCACACTAGCATTGACACTGGCTAAGGCTTGCTGTACTCTGAGCGTTGTTAGGCGGGCAATACGCCGAAAACCCAAGGCAACGGCGAGGACCACAGGAGCCATAGCCAGAGTTAACCAGGCTAAACGGACGTTGATGGTGAACAAGACCCCAATGACAAATATGACCAAGAGAATTTGACTGAGGAAATTGAGGGTGAGGGTGACGACTGTCGAAAAATCCTGAGTATCTGAGGTGACGCGGCTGACGATTTTGCCTGAGGGATTTTCGTCATAGAAAGACATATCATGTTCAATAATGGATTCAAAGACATCTTGACGTAACTTCAGCACAACATTCCCCACTGTTTTGGCGGTATACCATTGTCGAAAAAAGTTGAAAAGCCAAGATAAGGCTCCTGAGACTAAAATGGCGATGATGATGACGAAGACGGTTTGCCAGACAAAATCGGCTGCTAGGTTGTCTATGCCCCGCGAAATCAAAATAGGGAAAACCGTGTCCATGACTGAATTTAAGACGACCATCGCGGCCACAATCATCATCGCTTTTGCTTGGGGACGAAAATAGGTGACGATGCGCGTCAAGAGTTGTTTGTCACTGTAAGAACGGTCATATCCTTCGGACGATAGGCCTTCCATAATAAAGCCCATAATTATCTCCTTGTATAGCTTCTGTAGGGCAGACTGAAGTTTGTCCTACCTATATTTTTAATCACAAAGCTCAGTGATATCATTCACGTTTATGCGCTAATCGGTCTAAAAATACGTTGATATAAGTCACAACGAAGGAGTAATTCTTCATGTGTGCCCTCGTCGAGCAGTTCACCTTGGCGGAGGATGAGAATTTTATCGGCTCGTCGGATTTGGGAGAGGCGATGGGTGATCAGCAAAGTGGTGCGGTCTCTGAGGACACGCTCGATAGCGGTTTGAATTTTGTCTTCAGTGGCACTGTCGATAGCACTGGTGGCATCATCGAGGATGAGGATACGTGGGTCAGTCAGTAAGGCTCGGGCAATCGCCAATCTTTGCCGTTGCCCGCCTGAGAGCGTCACCCCTCGTTCACCGATAACGGTTTCAAAACCATCCTTAAAATTCGTGATGAAGTCATAAGCCTGTGCTTCTTGCGCCACCTGTTCTACGGTCTGTTTATCTGCTTTTTGCCCTAAACCAAAACTTATATTTTCTGAGATACTGCGCGAGAAAAGAAATATATCTTGTTCAATTGCTGAGATTTGAGAGCGCAAGGAATCCAAATGCCATTCCCGCACATCCACCCCGTCGATAAGGATTCGGCCCTGACTAACATCGTAAGTGCGATTAACTAAATTTGTCAAAGTACTTTTTCCTGAGCCAGTCTGCCCGACGATGGCAATCGTTTGACCTGGTTCTACCTGAAAAGATATATTGTTCAGCACAGGTGTATCATCATAGCCGAAGGTCACATTCTCAAAGACCAATTGACCCCGCATCGGCTGTTGATAACCAACTTCATTCTCATCAATCTCGGTTTCTTCCTTCATTAAGGAAAGGATACGCTTTGCGCCAGCCATGCCCAATTGGACCAAGGCAAAGGTGAAGATTGAGATAAAGGTGGGGAAACGGAGTAGGAACATAAGGCCCATGTAGCCCACAAACTCACCTGTGGTCAACGTGCCTTGGGAAAAGAGATAGACTCCATGTAAGAATGACCCTGACAGGGCCAATCCCAAGAGTAAGGGAGGTAGATAGCGAGCTTGAATTTGGCCTTCCTTGATGAAATAGTTCCGATACGCTCTAGCGTTTTTGGTGAACTTGTTCATCTCCTGAGCTTCTTGGGCTGCGACTTTGACGACTTCAATCCCACTGATGGCTTCGTTTAACCCAGCGTTCATCAGGCCAAACTGATAGCGCAGGCTGCCGGAAACTGGACTGAGTTGATTCATGTAGTGCCACAGGGCGAAAAAGAAGAGGATAACAAAGATAAGCGGAGAGATTAATAATTCGAGGCGTAACAAGCCGATGAAGACGAGCGGCATGACGATGCCCATCATCGAGTCGAAAATAAGACTAACACCTGGCATCATCATGGAATTTAATTCTCGTACATCATTGGCCGCTCGCGCCATGATATCTCCGACTCTCTGACGATTGTGAAAGGTTTGACTTTTTCCTAAGAGGTTGAGATAGAGTTCATCTCGTGCATCACGTTCTAAACGTTTGGCGATAAATTCCATCGAAAAGGTGCCGCCCAAATCCATTGCCCCACGAAAGATGACCAAAGCCAGAATACCTAAAGCTAAAGACAATAATTGCGCGGCAGGGTCTATATCCGCCGCTCCTTGGGTAGCATCCAAAATGATATCAAAGGCCCTGCCAATAATACGCGGCAGGGCAGCGTTAAGCAGATTAGATAAGGCTAATCCCAGCACAAACAATAGCAGAAACCATTTATAACGCCACACATGGGACACGACCCACCGCAATGGGGTTGATTGGTCATATTGATATTCATTTGCAATATGAAATTCGCGTTTTGACAAAGGAACCTCCTTGGGTTGGGATTGGAGACTAGAGATTGAATATCTCATCTCTACCAAGCTCTATGCACGTTACACTATCTATAGGCTACGTCACGTTTGAGTGTGACAATTAAGACATAGATATAGATTGGATTGAAGGGGTGTACTTTGTGCATCCTAAAACCTAACCTGCTGCTGGTCTACAAAATGTATGGTATAATCTACATCTTTCCAACTTAGTTCTACAGACTTAGAACAAGACATTGCTAATGCCTAGTCCTCTCAACATTTCTAATACTGGACGAGGGCATAACCTTAAGATTTGGCGTTGCAATAGGACGCAGATAAAGGCATAAGAACACAGATTTTTTAAATGAATGTGTTGATGCCATCTGCGTTCATCTGTGTCCCCTAAACATTAAATTTATGCCTGTGCTAAGTATAGCTGGTGAGAGGGGGGTTCGAATAACTTATGAGAGGTATCCTCTTCGACAACACCGCCGTTTGATTGATGATAGCCGACGAGGATGATACGGCTAACGTCCTTTGCCTAAAAACATCTTTATCGCATCATAAATATCTTCCCGCTGAAAAATTTCGATGACGACTAAGCCTGCTTCATCTCGCAGGTGCTGCCGCAAATCATAAGCGAATCTGCCGGAGCCATAGGTACTATAAACTTGGCCATAACAAAATTGATTACTTTTGGGTAAAAGATGATGTTTGAGCAGGGCTAAACAACGATAGGTATCGTCATGGCCCCAGTTATCACCATCACTGAATTGAAAAGGATAGATATTCCAATCATCAACTGGATAACGTTCATCAATAATACGATTGCATAAATGATAAGCACTACTAATTCTGGTCCCCCCCCCTTCTCGAATATGATAAAATGTCTCCTTGTCTACCTCTTGAGCGACCGCATCATGAACAATATAACACACTTCAATATTTTCATACTGACTCCTCAGCCAAGTTTCTAGCCAAAAAGCCGTCAAACGAACCATATCCTTCTGTTCTTGACCCATGGAACCAGATACATCCATCAAATAAATAATGACCGCATTGCTTTGTGGGATAAACACTTCGCGCCAAGACCGATAACGCATATCGTCTCTGATAGGCACAACAACTGGATTATCGGGGTCATAAATGCCGAGGCTGATTTGACGGCGCAGAGCCTCTTTATAGGTGCGCTTGAAATGGCGCAAGCTATTGGGCCCCACGCGCCGAATCCCAGTATATTTATCCTTTTCCGTGATGACGGTCTGGCTGCCTCTGGGTTCAATATTGGGCAACTCAAGCTCTTCGCCTAATATTTCGGCCAACTCCTCTATGGTCAGTTCAGCTTCGAGGATATGCTGCCCAGGTTGACCCCCTGCTTCACCACTGCCAGGTTGAGGATCGCCCTGCCCGATCGGTTCGCCGATTTCCCCGTTCCCTTGACTAACCCCGCCTGCCTGTTGCCGCCCATATTGAAAGCGGGGGAGATTAATCTGCGGGAGGGGGATACTGACCAAGCGTTTTCCCTGACGACCAATCATCTCCCCCCGAGCCATATACTTTCGTAAATTTTTGCGAATATGCCCCCGCACAATTTGGCGAAAACGATTTAGATCACGTTCAATACGTGCCATATATTAATATCCCTATTCTTGAGGTTTAACACGACATAGGTTTGATTTGATCCCGACAGAGACCTCATACGCGGTACATTTGGCTTGATAGAATGACACGCCCTGAGCCACGCACGACGTAATATGTACAGCATATTGCAATCCTAATGAACCGTACCCCTTTCACTTATGCCTCCCGCGTATCACCCCGCGCAAAAATACTGGCCACGTAGTTTAAGACATCCGTGGCACTTTGTTCATTATAACCAAAGTCACGGATTAGACGTGTCTTGACCACGTCAATTTTTTCTTGTGTATCTTTATCAACAACTTGACTGACCAGAGAAGTGAGCTTAATTGTGTCCTTTTGATCCTCAAATAATTTCAACTCCAAGGATTTATGCAAACGCTCATTCGTCTTATAATCAAAGGTCTTGCCTTCAATGGCTAAAGCCCCAATATAGTTCATGATCTCGCGGCGAAAATCTTCTTTACGACTCTCTGGAATATCGATCTTGCGCTCAATACTGCGCATCAAGCGTTCATCTGGCTCTTCCAAATCGCCAGTAAATTTATTACGGACTTTTTCACGTTGGGTATAGGCTTTGATATTGTCGATATAATTGCTGCACAGGCGCATGATAGCTTCTTCATCAGCACTAATAGCCCGCTGCACCTCATTTTTCACAATTTCAGTATACTCATCGCGAACGAGGGTCAGAAGGTCTCGGTAATGTCTCCGTTCCTCATCGCTTCGCAAGAGAGGATGATTTTTTAGACCACTATCCAATTCTTTTAAGACCATAAAGGGATTAATATAGCCATCTTCTTGATAATTGACTAAGGTGTTGCTAATTTTATCCTGAATATAGCGAGGGCTAATGCCTTCCATGCCTTCGTGGGTCGCGGTTTTACGCAATTCCTTGACATTATCTTCGGTGAAACCAGGTAAGGTTTTGCCATCATAGAGCTTCAATTTTTGCATCAACGTCAAACTGGCCTTCTTCGGTTCTTCCAAGCGAGTCAAAATAGCCCACATGGCAGCCATCTCTAAGGTATGCGGGGCGATATGCGCTCGAACCTTCTTCGGATTGAAATCACGTTCATAAATCCGAATTTCATCCTTAAGCCGGGTGATATAGGGGATGTCAATCCGCACCGTGCGGTCTTTGAGGGCTTCCATAAATTCATTATTCTCTAGGCGACGATATTCGGGTTCATTGGTATGTCCAATAATTACTTCATCAATATCGGTTTGGGCAAATTTTTTCGATTTGATCTTATGTTCTTGACTAGCCCCTAATAAATCATAGAGGAAAGCGACATCAAGCTTCAACATCTCGATAAACTCAATTACCCCGCGATTGGCCACATTAAATTCACCGTCGAAGTTAAAGGCTCGCGGGTCACTATCGCTTCCGTATAGGGCAATTTTGCGATAGTTAATATCGCCCGTCAACTCAGTCGAATCTTGATTCTTTTCGTCTTTGGGTTGAAAGGTGCCAATGCCAATGCGGTCTTGCTCGCTGAAAACCAAACGACGTACCCGAATATGACGAATCATTTGGCTCCAATCGCCATCGTAACAACGCATTAAATCACGATAATAATAGCGACAGACGGGACACAAATTGCCTTCTAAACGAATATGCTCATCGGGAGCTAAGCCAGCGTTGAGTTGGGACAAAAATTGGTCACGCATATTGCCGGGGATGAGGTGGAGGGGTTCTTCGTGCATGGGACAGGGTTCAAACTTAGCATCGGGCAGGTGTCTTATATCAGCCCCTTCCGCCAAGTCATCCAAATACCAGTCATACGTATACAAGTCTCCCTCATCAGTGCGACTGTATTGCTCAATACCCCGCTTAAGGCGACGTACAATCGTGCTTTTCGCCGAACCCACTGGCCCATGCAATAAGAGGACTCGTTTTTCCGTTCCATATCCTTGTGCGGCAGCCTTCAAAAAGCTGACTAAACGCATCAAGGAAATGTCTAAGCCAAAGATAGAGTCATCCTCCTCTAAGGCTGGATCGCTAAAAAAATGATAACGGATCAGCTTCTTCTTCGCGTCCATGAACTCCTCATACCCATAAGCCATGATCATATCATAGACCCGCTGAAAGGCATTGCGTGTCACCGTTGCCTTCTGGGAGACTAAGTTCAAATAATCTTCAAATGAACCAAGCCAATGCAATTGTTGAAACTGCTTTTTATCCTGCCAATCATCCACCATTTGTAAAAGAGCCGATCCACTCAGGGCTACGCCAGCTCGTGTACTACCATTTTGTGCCATGATCATCTCTCCTTAATTATTCCTTAAGTTGGATTTACCTAAAATAATATGCGGATGTTTTAGGTATTTAAGAGGAGCATCTGCCAACAGTTATACCGCCTTTATCTTAATTTCAGTCTAACCCCTGATTAATCCTCAATGCGTGTTATGCCAAAAATCATCCTTACAGCTGATGTTCGAGGTGTTCAGTGCTATGTAGATACTGCTTGATTGACAGGTTAGACTCACTGATAGAATTGAAGCACCCTATAATTTATGTTGCAATGATGATAAGAATGGCAATGTGACAATGACTGTCTTAAGTAATGGTATAATGTGACTGGAGTAATGTAGCTATCAGTGGAGGAAGAGAGATTAATCAGAGTTGCTACCTCTACAACAGATTTTTCTAGCACCCCTATTAATTGTAGCCATTTTTCTTAAAATGCAAAACGTCTGAAACAATTCTGCGCCATCAATACAAGTTAACCCTAGTATTGATGGCCCAAAGTAGATGATTCCATATCACAATGCTTCATAAACTAGAATTGCTAATATAATAAGAATCTGCTATACTAAGATCAAAATGAAAACAGGAATTTTATGTGTTATTTCTGTGGACCTATGGTAACAATTCATCCCTCTGTTAACAATAGCGTTGTTACTAAACATATCTAATAATGCCATGGACATAAACCTTTGTATCATCGCTGGTGACGGCATCGGGCAAGAAGTCGTGCCCGCAGCCAGCCAAGTTCTACAAGTTGTGTTGCCAACATTGAAAGTGACAGAAGCTCAGGCGGGCTGGGCAGTCTTTGAGCAGAGAGGTTGTCGTTCACAAGCGAACGCAGCTTTGCCACCAGAAACCTTGAAAATAGCGCAAGCGGCAGGCGCAGTTTTATTCGGCGCGGTCTCTTCACCCTCCTATGCTGTCGAAGGCTATAAAAGTCCTATCGTTGCCCTACGGCAGGCTTTGGATACCTTTGCCAACATACGCCCAGCGAAAAAGTGGCTTGAGCATAGCGATTTAGATTTATTGGTTGTGCGAGAGAATACAGAAGGCCTTTATGTCGGCGTGGAACGCCAAGAAACCTCAGTAGATGGAGGACAAAAGGTGGTAACAGAGCGGGTGATCACCCAAGCGGGCACAGAACGGGTGGCTCGCTTAACCTTCGACTTGGCCCGACAAACGCAACGCCCCGTGACCATTGTCCACAAAGCCAATGTCATTCGGCAAGGTGATGGTCTATGGCGGGAAACCTGCCTCAACATCGCTAAAGCTTATCCAGAGGTAGCGGTGGATGAGGTTTTAGTTGATGCTGGAGCTTATCATTTGGTGCGAACGCCTAGCCGCTATAAACTCCTCCTCTGTCCAAATCTTTATGGGGACATCCTGTCTGACCTCGTTTCTGGCTTGGCGGATGGGTTAGGCATGGCTCCCTCTCTGAGCTTAGGCCATAGCCATGCCATTGCTGAACCTGTCCATGGATCGGCCCCAGATATCGCAGGTCAAGGCATAGCCAATCCCATCGCTGCCATCTTGAGTGGGGCGATGCTCTGTCGCCATTGGTGGAATCAGCCACAGGCCGCCCAAGCCATCGAAACAGCCATCGCCCAAGTTCTGGCCCAAGGTTATCGCACCACCGATATGCCACAACACACCTTGACAGATGAAGATATGATCAAGATTGTCGGAACCAAAGAGATGACTAAGGCTATCTTAATGAGCCTCGACCTGTAAGCCCCAATCTGGTGAAGGGGGCTGTACACCTAATCCCAAAAATCCAAGACCAGCCCCTACAAGGATGGCATAGCTAAAGTATATTGACCCTTCGACGACAATGACGTTATTGAGATTGGGGAGTAGATGACGAAAAGCAATGCGATAGACAGATGCTCCGGTCGCTTGGGCTGCTTCAATAAACTCCTTACTTTTGAGGCTGAGTACTTCACTACGGACAACTCGTGCGATTTCTGGTGCAAAAACAATGGCAATTGTCAGGATTAGATAGACCATGGCTGATCCAATGGTAAAGAGTATGAAGAGAATGAATATCAGACGACGTATAAGAAAGTTTAGCATGACCGGGCTCTACGATTTTTATACAATCTCAAAGCCGTTCTGGAAGAGTAGATGCTAGAGAATTTAGTTGGGATCTATCATCTACTCTTTTCAAATATGAGATCTAGCGATTTAGAACAACAACTATTCTTGAGCTAACCAAACACTATGGAACAATGGAACGACATCTGGTGTTAACCCGTGAACATTGCTACGCACTGCTTTGATATCTGCACGATAGTAAGGGATCAACACAGCCCCCTCTTCGCTGATCATCTGTTGCACTTGCGTATAAATTTCTTGACGCACCCCGTCATCCTGTGCGACAACCCCGTCATCCAATAGGGCATCTAGGTCACTATTGTGCCAACCAGTAAAGTTATAGATACCATCTGAGTGATAGTCAGTCGAGAGGAAAAAGCTTGGGTCTACATAATTGACCCCCCAGGACATGCCAAAATTTGCCTGAGCAAGAGGCCCGCCCCAATAGCCAGCGGCTGGTACACGCTCAATGGTGATGTTGATACCTGCTGGTTTCATCATTTCCTGCATCGCAACAGCCATAGGTCCCCAGGAGGCACGAATTGGGGCTGTTACAAGTGTCAACTCAATGCCATCAGGATAACCAGCTTCGGATAACAATGCTTTTGCTTTTTCTAGGTCATACGTTGGAAAAACCACATCTCCCCAGAAAGGGGAGCTAGGTGGGATAGGTTGGTCATTTGCGGGTTGCCCATATCCTTGCAATGCGATATTAACAAGGACTGCGCGGTCAATGGCATATTTCAGCGCTTGGCGTACACGCACATCGTCAAATGGGGCATCATTAACCTTCATAATGACAACATCAAAATCACCTAATGGATTTTCTAGTAGATTGATCCTTGTCTCATTTTCCAAGACAGAAACACTCGATAACCCTAATTGCCAAAGTGCTTCTACACTACCACTGGTTAAGGCGGCTACTTGAGTCGCTTCTTCTGGCAGTGTCAAAATTTGTAACTCGTCCAGATATGGTCGTGGGGCATCCCAATAAGTTTCATTACGTACTAAAGAAATATGATCCCCAGGCACATAGTTACTCAGCATAAAGGGGCCTGTACCGACCGATGTCTCAGCCAATTCTTCTGCTGCCACATCACGAGGTACAATAGGCACATTGGCAAGGTCCCGTAGAAAGCTGGCAACAGGAGCTTCCAAAGTAATTTGTAGGGTTTCGGTATCAATTGTTTCTACACTTTCAATATAATCGACGCTCTGCGCCCATGCAAAAGGAACATCTGGGTTGAGGGCCCGGTTAAGGAATGAGTGTACAACATCATCAGCCGTTAAGGGGACTTCATTGGTAAAGCTCACCCCTTGGCGCAGCTTGAATGTCCATACCTTCCCCCCGTCATCGCTTTCCCAAGATTCTGCTAATCTTGGACGAACTGGATAGGCTGGGTCGCTACCATCCACCCACACTAATCCTTCATAGAGTGCTTGGACAAGCGTAAAATCTGGCAGAGTCCAGCCAAGATGCGGGTCTAAATTGGTTACTTGGCCGGCAAACACTAGGCGCAACAAACCACCAGCCTGCGGCTCAACTGCTGCTTCGCTTTCTGTCGATGATTCAGTAGGTACTTCTGTTGCTGGCGGCGTACCCATACAGGCACTTAATAGCATTGTACTGCCTGTAAGCCACAAAAACTGACGACGATTGAAACGGTAATTTGAGAAACTCTTTTTTTGCCTAGATTCGTTTGTAATATGAGTTGACATGGATAAATCTCCTTATTGATTGGCTTGTGTAAAGGTTAATGTTTTAGCAGAACTAACTTTGGGCTTGGTCTCAATCTGATTTTCAGAAATGTGATTAGCATCGTGCTGGGCAAAGGTTGGCCGCAGGGCGTTGCCAATTCCAATCCACATCCCGATTTGATTGCAAATTACTGAACTGATGAGACCAAAATTGAGGAAGAAGGCGCCATAAATATTGAGCAAACCTGGAATTGCCGCAATCGTCAAACATTGGGTCAGGTTACGGTTATAGTCTCTAGCAATCTCAAAAAGATGAGAAAGTTGCTCTAAATTTTCATCCATCAGAATCACCTGTGCCGTATCCGTCGCAACCGTAGAGGCACCCCGCAGGGAGACTGAGACATTGGCCTGTTTGAGCGCAATAGAATCATTGATGCCATCACCCACATAGCAGACTGTTCGCCCTTCTTCTTGCATCTGTGCCATGATAGTCGCTTTCTGCGAAGGCAAAACCTCTGCTGAGTAATTATCTAAACCAAGGGCATCGGCCATTGTACGGGTAGGTACTTCATGATCGCCAGAAATAAGATGCATAGATTGCACACCCAATTGACGTAGTGCTTGAATGACCGTTTTGACTTCCGGGCGGATAGTGGGATGTAATTCCAATGCGCCAATGACTACATTATTAAGGGCGACCATTACTAGAGATGCTCCCAGCTTTTGACACGTTGCCATCGTATCTTGCAGCATGGATGGAATTTCTATTGCCTCCATCTCCATAAAACGTACACTCCCTACCCGAACAACCTGTGCATTGATCGTCACTTTAATGCCATAACCTACTTTGTAGTCGCCAGCGTCAATATCTGGTAAATTCAGCTTACGGTCATTCGCAGCTTGCAAAATCGCCTTTGCAACAGGATGATTCTGCCGATATTCGGCTGCTGCGGCATAAATGAGTAATTCGGCCTCACTTATATTATCATATACATGAAGCCGAGCAACATGAGGTATCTCTTGGGTTAAGGTACCCGTTTTATCAAAGACGACGGTATCAACCTTTGCCAACATTTCTAACGCCTGCCCATCCTTTACTAATATACCATGCTGTGATGCTTTGTTAAGAAAATTGAGGGTGCTGAGGGGACTAACGATCATAATGGAAAGCAACATATTAGAATTAAGAACCGCCAATGCTCCCGCCCCGCCAACAGTAGCCAAGGCTAATCCGCTGAAAATCAGTATCGGTACTGCAATGCGATCTTGAAGTTCTTCGCTACGCGTCGTAACAGTTGTGCGATAATCAACTGTCTGATTAAGAATTTCTACAATTTGAGCTGATGTGGTTTCTGCGCCAGTTTTTTGAACATTAATCTCGATTCTACCTGCTAATAAGGCTGTCGATGCAAACACACTATCGCCAACTTCTTTTTCTGCTGGTTGTGCCTCGCCTGTCAGAATTCGCTGGTCGACTGATGCAATTCCATCAACAATGATTCCATCAACCGGAATAACCTCACCTGCGTGAACAACAACAATGTCTCCTCGCTCTAAGTTATCAATAGAGACTTCAATCTCAGTATCATCGCGTATAACCCACACCAATGAACTTTGTAATGCAAAGACATCTAAAAGCGTGGAACGTGATTGGTCTTGCGTTTTTAGCAACAACAGACGGCTAAGGCCAAAGATAGCACTAACCAGAGATGCCGCAAAAAAGAACCCGAAGATAAGTGCAGCTCCCGCAGTTAAGGCATGGATAAGATCAGACGTAATACGTTTTTCGCGGATCAAGGCCTGATAAGCACCGATGTACACATCTCGCCAAATATAGATTATAAGAGGTGCAGTCAATGGCAGCAGAATTGGAAAGATAAAAAGACCAACCGTTGCCATGCCCGTTGCGACCAAAGAGAGACTCAGATCTTGGTATACCCGTTTCTGTGCTGGAGTCAATTCTTCTATCGTGTCAATCTCGACATTCATAGACATTTCGTAAAGCTGTTCATCGCGTGTCTTATTTGAAGATAGATGACGCAATTTGTTACGAAAACGTTGATGCCACTTAGGCTTGGAAATCTTCTCAGAGTCAGGAGGTGTTGGATGAGCAGTATGAATCAATTGATGAGTTGAAATACTACCTACGACAACACCACCACCAAAAATTATAACTGGAAGTAGCATTTTCTACCTCTTTGTTGGTTTACGTCCACGAAAATGGCCTGTTGTAAGTTCATTCGCTTCTACTGCTTTCCGCATAGTCTGACGGGTTTTTGTCCAAGCATCATAATTCTCTATGCCAATTAAGTCAATTAAAGTAGATTTCAGCGAACCAAAAATGCGTTCATTGTCTTGAATGACCGTTTTGCGGAACCAGTCACTTCGGTCTCGCAAATAAATGTCAATAAAACCAACTTGCTGCAACAGTTGATGATAATCAGCTAAACTTTCCCAGTAAGCAGATAGGCCGAGTGCCTCTTGATAGCGCAAGCGTTTCTTTTCTGTTTCACTAGTCCCCTTCAATCCGTCACTAGCTACAAACCAACCATTAGGCTTGATAACCCGAAAAATTTCTGAAAAATAAGATCGTTTATCTGCAATGTGTAACAGTGAATCTTTTGTGAAGACCATATCAAATATTTCGTTCTCAAAGGGGAGTTTATCGGGGAGAACAAGTTGAAACACAATAGTTTCATTGAGGCCAATGGCAGCAACACGGTCAGCCGCCATATCTAATAATTGTTCTTGTAAATCTACTCCTACAACCCGACGAGCCTTATAAGCTTGAACCAAGACAAGTTCAACCCCGCCAATTCCACAACCGATATCCAACACCGTTTGACCAGCGAGGTTAAATCCATCTAACATTTCATGCACTTCAGATGAGCCACCTGGCGATAAAAAACCTTCACCCCAAATCAATTCAAGTGACTTGACCAATGCTTCCGGGTAGGCGATGGTAGATTGTATCTTATTGTCCATATTTATCTTTCATCCTCAAATTATTTTGACAGAGAATTATGAACTTAAAGAGTCTGAAATTGCGTGGGGGGTATAAGATTGTTGTTCAGCACCCAAAATTGTTCTATCGCCCCTAATTGAAAATTATTGCGGGGCGGGACGAGGGTCTCTGGTGAACCCTTGAATCGTCTGGCTAAGTCATCTAAATCGCGAAGCGGTAAATCAGTTTGAGCAAGGCTTTGCTCGGTGGAAAGCGTGGGCGTAGATAAAGAGGGGGGTGTAGCGGTTGATGTTATTCGGAGCGCAATCGTTGGCGTTTTGAGGGAAGATACAGCTTTCGTCGTTGTCAAAGGTGTTATCTTTGGCGGCGTGGGAGTCGTGAAATCTGATGAAGTCATACAGCTTGTTAAGCCTAATAAGATACCTAATATCATTAGGTGTCGTTTATTTCTGGTCATCCGTCTTATTCCGAAGTTAGGTATTGAAGTTGTGCTTGAAATCCTTCAACTTGAGACCTAAGTTGACTGATTGTTTGACGTGAGGCAACCAAGTAGCTTAATGGTTGCCATGATTGTTTATAAATTCCTTGTTGTGACCGATTTAAGTTTAATAAGGTCTGGCTATGATCATTTTTACGTGCTTGGATGTGCTGAGTGAGTTGGTTACCTAAAGATCGCTCAATATGTTTGAGAACTTTTTTAATTTCATGTTTGCCGAGATTTTCATAACTTTTAATATAGTGTAACATGGCTTTGTGCAACTGTCGCCTATCTTCCTCCAAATCCTGTTTATTAAGGGTAGACCAAGTTTGCCAGGCCCCTGTCGCACCACCGATAAGCCCTCCCACCTTAGCCCCTAAGATAGCCCCTGCAGTGGAGCCAATTCCCCCTAATAATGTACCTATAGCTCCGCCAATAATGCCGCCCACAATAGAACTTTGAGAAAATTTATAAATCCCCTCAAAGGTAGCCTGCCATCCTTTTTTCAAAGTTTTTTCTAAGGTAACGTCCACAGATTCAAACATAATATCCGGTCTATCAGAATCTAAGATCGATTCGTCGGGAACACTTAATTCTAATTCTATATCTTTTTTGATATTTGATTGTAAATCCTTGGCCTGTTGATTAATGTCCTGATGGACGAGATCAATTTGGGTGAGCATAGTCGTTTCCAAACCCTCAATGATTGTATCTGGATTTTTAAGAGCTTGTTTGTCTTGTAGATAATCTTCTAATAAATGATAAGTTTCTAAAAACTGTTGAGTCAATTTGTCTTTGGCCCTGTCTTCTATATCTCGTATTTGATAATGTAAAGTCGTCATCCATTCCTTTTCCTTATCTGTGACTTTTTGCAAACGATACCGTCTCTCCTCAATTTGTTCATTTAAGGATTGTTCTTGTCCCTCAAGCGCATTTTGTAGGGCTTTAAGTTTAGACTGAATATCCTCATCAAGGACTCTGAGTGCCCTGATCAAAGGTTCAATGACATAGGTGATAAAAATTTCGGTATTAGGCTGCTGAAATAATTTTTGTTCAAACTGAAGAAAAGCCTTGATAGTTTGTGTTTCAACAATTTCATTTTGTTGTTGTTTTGCCGCCGCAATTATACCTTGAAATAAATGTACCGCTTCCTGTTTTTGTATTTCCAGATCATATATTAAAAGAGATTGTGACATATAACCTCCTTGAATGATAAAGTGCCTCATACCGGCGCAATTACTTTAATTGTACCATAAAATCAAACGCTTGGCCTTTTTGCTTGTACAAGGATTTCGATAAGTATTGCGCCCTGAGTGAGAGGATGGTAAACTATTTGCAATTAACAATTAATGATTAATTGTTAATTGTTAGTTTATTGCCAATTTGCTAATTGCTAATTGTTAATTGTTAACTTTAGAGGAATATATCATGAAAATTACCCATGTTGAAAGTTTTATCGTTGATGCAGGCTGGCGACCTTGGATTTTTGTAAAAGTTGAGACTGATACAGGTCATGTAGGTTATGGCGAATGTAGTGATGGCCGTAATCCTTTTGGCGTTGTTGGCTGTATAGAAGATTTTAAGCCTATTCTGATGAGGCGAGATCCTAGGGCTTATGAGATGCGATTTTGGGATCTCATTCGTGGTTCACGGCAAAGTCCAGGTGGTATTGCGGCTAAGGCAATTGCTGGCATTGATTGTGCCTTACTAGACCTAAAAGCTAAGGCACTTGGAATTTCGGTCATCGAACTATTTGGTGGCCCAACGCGAGAGGACATTCGCGTCTATTGGTCTCATTGCGGAACCAGCCGCATTCGCGCATCTGAATTGATGGGCACGCCATCCTTACACACGATGGATGATGTGGCGGCATTGGGACGCGAAGTTGTGCAAGAAGGCTTCACCGCCTTGAAGACCAATATCCTCATCCCTGGCGACCCCGGTTCAACTTACTTTCCAGGGTTCTCACTAGGCCCAGGCACCACTGACCAGACAGTCAGCCGCCACTTGCTGCGACACATTGAAACCCTCATCGGCACTTTCCGTGATGCAGTTGGCCCAGATGTCGATATCTGCCTTGATCTTAATTTCAATTTTAAACCTGAGGCCTGCATGCGAATTGCCCAAGTATTAGAACAATTTGATTTGCTGTGGTTAGAAATTGATATGTATGATCCTGATGCTATCCGTCAAATCAAGGAATCCACCTCAACCAAAATCTGTACAGGCGAAAATCTATTCTATATGCGCGAATTTATCCCATACTTTGAACGTCGGGCAGCCGATGTGTTCATGATTGATATTCCCTGGAATGGGTTTTCGCAAGCCAAAAAGGTGGCCGACTTGGCCGAAGTGTACCAACTTAATATCGCACCTCATAACTATTACAGTCACCTCTCATCCTTTATTAGTGCTAGTTTATGCGCTGTCGTGCCGAATGTCCGTGTCATGGAAATAGACATCGATGATGTACCTTGGAAAGATTCCCTAACCACACAAGTGCCTCATATTACCAACGGTCACATGCAAATTCCGACAGGTCCAGGTTGGGGAGCAGACCTAAATGAAGCGGCTCTTAAAAAACATCCCTGGGTTAATAAAAAGTCAGATTGGTAAGGATCTTTAAAAAAAGGGAAGATAATGTCAAATATAGAACAAATTGACGACATGGACATCGAAACCGAACTTAGCCGCGACTTGGGCTTGACATCGGCTTTAGCCATTGGTGTGGGAACCCTGGTCGCGGCTGGCATCTTCACCCTGTCGGGTTTGGCCGTTCGAAATGTTGGCTCTGCGGCAATTGTGTCTTTTTTACTAGCCGCTGTCGTCGCCCTCTTCACCGCCTGGATTTATTGTGAATTTGTCGCGCTCTACCCCGAAACGGGCGGTGGCTATCTCTATGCCCGTAAAACTTTTTCCTCGCCGGTAGCCTATTTTGTTGGTTGGACCTTATTTCTAAGCTATACAGCCTCCTGTGCCCATCCGTGTTCCATTTGTTCCCTTATTGCCTATCTTGAGTATTATCTCTAATCTTTACCTATAATCTTTACCTACTCGGCCAAATTTTTCAACATCCCATCCCCTTCCTCATGGCAATTGGGTGTTTAGTTTTAGGCATGTTAGGTTTTTTCGCTTGGAAAGACGCACAAACAGAGGAGGTCGCTTTATCAGGACAACCTTCTCGTGTCGCCTTAGGACGCTATGCCACAACGGAAGGTCGCTTCCGCATCTTACCCCCTATCGCAAATCCAGCAAACGTAACCCAACTAACAGATCTAGCCGTGGCCCTGGAACACGGTGGAGAAATCATTGCTTTGCGGGTCGTCCAAGTGCCAGAACAAATGCCGCTACACGTTACAGACGATGATGTAGCGCGAGAGCATCAAATTTTAGAAAAGGCTCACGCCCAAGCTTATGACCTGCCTATGACTTCCTTAGTGCGCGTGGGACATAATGTGGCCAAGGCCATTTTGGAAACAGCCCGCGAACGTAATTGTGACCTAATCATCCTAGGATGGAAGGGCTATAGCACCACGGCACAGAAAATTTTGGGTGAAGTAACAGACTCAATCGTTAACTCGGTGAACGTTATATTGTTGAACAATTTCTGTCTTTGCTTGGCACCTGAGCCAAGTTTTACCCGCTTGTCGCGCTGCCCAGATGGTGAAATAATGGCCACCTTTCTGTGGATCTCCAACAAGTTGTTCAAGTAGTTGATCGATTAAATTTCGACGCGGTACACAGAAATGTAAGTCTGCATCGACTGGGCCATAAGAGTGAAAACGTCTTATTAAATATATCCTCCTAAGAAATGAGCATTAATTAATACGCACTTGCCATCCTACCACGCTGCTCTACCATCTTACCACCCCCAACAACTTCTTCCCCAAATCCGTCAATTCGGCGGGTGTCTGATGCTGATGCTCCCAATCTCTCAGATCCCCCGGCCAGTTCGACATCGGACGGCACTCGCGCCAAGACTGGACTCGTGCTTGACGGAGTTCCTCATCGTCCTCTTTCGCTGGGGACATGGTGATATATTGGGCTAAACGCGGTTTGTTAGATACATTATGCCCATTGCCGTGGGCCAAGAGGCTGTGCCAGATGACAAAATCGCCCGCTTTGCCGGCAATTGATTTCACGTCCAGACCCGTCAAGTCAGGAAATTTAGGGTGGCGGTCTGCTGGCTGCGTCTTGACCCATTCGTCAAAGGTATTGTGGAATCCAGGGATACATTGAAAACCACCTTGATTTTCGGCGGTATCCGCCAAATATAACACCCCTTGTACGGCAAAGGGGGTCGGTTGTTGCGAGGTATCTATATCCCAATGAATCATCCCAGTATGTCCCCATGCCGGTTTATCAGGATGCGTAGGTGGTTTCATATTCGCCCGATCCAAGGAAACCCATAATTTCTCTGTGCCCCACAATTCTACAAAAGCCTGATAGATTCGAGGATATTGGCGATTGTCCCATAGAGCCTGATGTTGATAGATTTCCACCATCCCCGCTTCTGAAATAGGCGAACATAGGTCACCGCGGGTGTAGGGTTTATACTTATACCAACTTTCGGGGTCATCTGGGTCCATTTCTAAAAAGTTCCATAAGACCTTAATGAGGGTCTCTAAATTTTTTTGGGGTACAGCATTGGGTATGACTATATAGCCATTTTCTTTCCAGAAAGCCCAATCTTTTTCGCTTAGAACTGACATAATTTCTCCTTCTTTGGCCTTCCGACCTAAACTAAAATAGCTTCTAGGAATAAGCATTAAATAAGTGTCCCATTTAATAATTAATTCCCATTCCCTAATTTGCTGCATTCACTAACCATAGCACTGTCTGCGGAAAAATAATGACGATGATCAAGGCGATGCCTTGTAAAACCATAAAGGGTAAGGCTCCCTTATGAATGTCAATCGTCTGTACTTCGTCTGGGGCGACACTTTGCAGATAAAAGAGAGAGAACCCGACGGGCGGTGAAATAAAGGCCATGTTCAGGTTGATGGCCATCATCACCCCAAACCAAACCAAATTTACATCTAAGGCGATGGCGGCGGGTACGAACAAGGGCATGGCGATGAAACTGATTTCGATAAATTCGAGATTGATTCCTAATAAGAAAATTGCAATGTTCGCTACAATGACGAAACCCCAGAAACCTCCAGGCAAACTGGTCAGCAGGCTCTTAACATAGTCTTGACCCCCGAGACCATCGAAGACCAAGCTAAATAGAGTGGAACAAAATAAGATCATAATGACAAGGGCCGTAATATTGGCCGTGGCGCGCCCAGCATCCCAGATGATTTTCCAAGTCAAATTGCCGTTGAGCAAGGTCAAGAGACAAGCCCCCATCGCCCCCACTACCCCTGCTTCTGTGGGTGTGGCAATGCCAAAGAAGATGCTGCCTAGGACTGCAAAGACCAGCAACACTGGCGGAACCACAGCCACTAAAATGCGCTGAAATAAGGGCCAACCTGTCAGTGTTCGTGCCTCAGGTGGCAAGGGCGGGGCTAATTCTGGTCTGAGATTAGCGATAATGATGACGTACAAAGCATAGAGGCCGGATAAAATCAAGCCTGGAATCAATGCACCTAGAAATAAATCCCCGACCCCGACCCCAATTTGATCGCTCAAAACGACCAGAACTAAACTCGGCGGGAGTAATTGAGCCATTGTGCCGGAGGCGGTGATGATGCCTGTTGCCAATTTATGGTCGTAATTATAGCGAACCATGATCGGTAAGGAGAGTAAGCCCATCACAATGACCGTTGCTGCTACAACACCTGTCGCGGCAGCTAGGAGTGTCCCGACCAATACCACAGCTAGGGCCAGTCCTCCGCGCATGGGACCCAAGAGAATCCCGACGGTTTCTAGTAATCGTTCTGCTAAACCCGATTTTTCAAAGATGGCTCCCATAAAAACAAAATAGATGATGGCTAATAGGGTAAAATCCGACATTGTGCCAAACCAACGGTTGGAGAGTAATAACAAAAGACGTGGATTAAAGGCACCAAGGACTAGGCCGATGACTAAGAATACAATGGCTGTTCCGGCAAATGAAAATGCAACTGGGTAGCCATATAAGATTAAGATAAAAAAGAATACAAACATGATGATGGCTAACCATTCAAATCCCATAAACGATCTCCTAAAATTAACAATTAGCAATTAGCAATGAACAATTAGCAAATGTATTTACTCAATGCGTAGGGGGGAATCTAATTCAGCTACAGTTTCCTCATCTATGCCGTGCATGGTCCAATAAAGCTTGATCAATTCAGCAACTGTTTGCAGGGTCAGGAGGACAAAGGCCACGATGATCATGGTTTTAATTGGTGCGCGTGGTAGCCCGCTAGGGTCTGGTGACATTTCCCAAGGCCCCCAATTACCGTTAGGTTGTAAACCCCAAGAGGTCAGGACGGGCCTGACAGAAACATAAATACCCATTAAACAAAAGGGTAAGAGAAAAAAGAGGTTACCCCAGAAATCTAGGGTCGCTTTTCGCTTCTTAGACCAATTGGCGTAGATAAAATCAACACGCACGTTGATACCATTTTTCAGAATATAGGCGAATCCTAAAAAGAACACCAAAGAATAGAGATACCATTGCAACTCAATAAATATATTTGAAGATAATTGCTGACCAATATATTCGCCTATATAGCGTGCTGCCACATTGTAGAAACCAATGCCAATTGTAATAATAACCAGTAGGACGGCGAATTTGCCCAAATTTTCCGTAATTGCTTCGACAAAGCGAATATACATCTTTAAAAAATTTTGCATCTATATTCTCACTTTCTAGTTGTTAGCTATTAGTCATTAGTTCTTAGTATTGATTAATCGAGTCCTAAAAACTAATAACTAACAACTAACAACGTTTAGCTTCCTGATCCATAAAGCAAGTAAGAACTTTCAGCATAACCATGCCAAGCTTGGATACCATCGCGGAAGGCTGACCATTCTTTCAAGATAGAGCCGAAGTCGGTATCCTCAGCGGCGAACTCGTCGTACATTTCAAAAGCCGCTTCCTCTGAAGCTTTCAGGACATCAACGGGAAAGGGGCGCATTTCCACGCCACCGTTGGCCAGCAGCGTTTGCAAGGCCCCTGGATTTTTAGCATCGTAGCGAGCCATCATGGTCATATTGGCTTCATAAGCAGCCGTTTTCAGGATTTCCTGATAGAGTTCTGGTAGAGCATCCCATTCGGCCTGATTGATTTGGATTTCCAAAGAAGGACCTGGTTCCCACCACCCAGGATAATAGTAGAAGTTGGCTGCTTTGTGGAAGCCCAATTTTTCATCATCATAAGGCCCAACCCACTCAGCTGCGTCAATCGCGCCTGTTTGCAGGGCTTGGAAAATTTCGCCGCCAGGCAAAACTTGGACTGTGACCCCTAAACGGTCCATAACCTTCCCGCCTAAGCCAGGAATACGCATTTTCAAACCTTGCATATCAGCCACAGAGTTGATTTCTTTGTTGAACCAACCGCCCATTTGCACACCTGTATTTCCTGCGGGGAATTGGATTACGCCAAAGCGTTCTGCATAAGCCTCTTGTAGCATTCCCAAGCCACCTCCTTCGTAGAGCCACGCATTTTGCTGTCGAGCGGTTAAGCCGAAAGGCAATGCCGTCCCAAAGGCGGTGATATTACTTTTACCGACGTAGTAGTACGAAGCGGTATGACCAATTGGCACAGCCCCCTGTTCAACCACATTCAATACTTCCAGTCCTGGAGCCAATTCGCCCGCAGCGCGTACTGTAATGGTGAACTTGCCGCTGGTCATCGCCGTTACGCGGTCAGCCACTGTTTGCGCCCCGCCGAAGATGGTGTCCAAGGCCACAGGCCAACTGGTCGCCATTTCCCATTCGATATCGGGCAAAGCTGAATCTTGCGCCACAGCATCAAGCGCAGCATCTTGCCCGCCACAGGCTGCCATGCCAATGGCAGAAGTTCCCAAAGCCGCTGCGCCTACAGCACCTTTGGTGGCGAAACCTAAAAACTTTCTACGTTCCATGAGGAACTCCTTCTGCTAAATTAGAATTAAATTTGAGGGTGACCTAAACGAATATAGTTTGAAACTGATATACCTGCTGCCTCTCAATAAGCGGTAGAAAAACGTTTCCGAGAGAGGCATCTAAATCCCTTTGAGGGTTAGAGGGACCATAAACCTGCACAGTTCATTCTACGTTTACATTATACATAATTAAGTGGTCAAAACAGCCTGATTGTAAGGCTAATAGCGTAAATGTCAAAGATTGAGGGCTAAATCAAGATGACAGCGTCTATCTTTAATATGATGAACCTTTAATACTAGTTTCAGCCGAATATTATTCGATGTATTGGCATTTTCACCGTATAATTTTTAGAATATGGCAGAAATAGCATTGGAATAAGAATTTAAGTGCATTCTTCAGATATCATTTTTCGGATTTTTGGAGAATATTCGAATATTTTTTGGTCAAATGGCCTAATCACTGAAAAATAATAAAAATAAATTAGCATTAAAGATTGATGGTAGCTGTTTAGACTTTCTAACGGTATTCCTAGAGATTATTAATTATATAAATATTTTTAAAACCTATAATGCGGTCATTCTACTGGGAAGGAGAGAGCGTTGAAAATTTTATATATCAATTATCACTTTATATTTACCTTCCCTAACTTACAAGGAGCAAATAATGTCCTTTAGAATATTTAAACTTTTAATTTTATTTCTGTCTATTTTGACTTTAATGTTTATTTTCTCAAGCAGTCCTGTCTTCGCTCAAGAACCAATAACAACGGTTAAATTACTAGAAGAAGCGGATATGACAATGAGAGCAGAAAATACCGATGTCTCAATATTACAAAATAGTTTACTGTCTCGCTTTTACTTCCAATTCGCTGAACTCTCAGATGGGTGCCGCATCATGCGACGCTCGATACGATATGGCATGCTTTTGGAATCATCTTTAACTTTGATATGAATGCCACTGATGGTGTGGGTAATCGAACCACCGCGCCCCAACCAAAACATGTTTTGACGTAATTTTTCTGTCACCCGCTCCGGCTCAATCGCATTTTCGTCTCGATACAATGGCTCTAAGATCTACAGGGCCGCTTTGACCAGACCATCGTTAGTAAACACACTGCCTAGCCCAACCAAATCTTCATCCGTAATGACCGCAATTAGGGTATGTACACAGTCATCTGGTTGAATTTCATCGCTCCATCCACTTTCTGGTGTTTCGCCGCGCAGACCGACGGCGCGAATTTCTTTAATTTTCATGAACACCTACCATAGACAAAAAACTAATCACGAATGGCACGAATGGACGAATAACCCGAACGTTAAAAAATTAATATTCGTGTCATTCGTCTATTTGTGCTATTCGTGATCCGTTGTTTCTTATACAGTCTATAAAAATAAGTTTGAAAATATTTCATACGCCCCAACGTAGGTACCGATGATACTCCCTAAAGTCGTCAGTATAAAAACTAAAAAGATACGCAAAAATTTGTTTTGCCACCATTGCTGCCATTGGCCAACATCGTCGCTGACGGTTTGCAACTCTTTAACCACAGGCGGCTGACAATAGGCTTGGATGAAAGCGGTCACATAGCCGACACCGACCACGGGGACCAAACTGGTCAATGGGGCAGCGAGAATAGCGGCGAGGATGGTTAGAGGATGAGCCATGGCAACGATTGCTCCGATGCCGCTAGGAATACTATTGGCTAAGACCCAAAACAAAATATTTTCCCCAGCAGCATTACTGCCTTGACTCAAACCAATATATCCTAGGGCACTCAAAATCAAGATCGGAATACCCCATCCGATGACCTTACCCACAGGTGAAGCAGGCGGTACTTCTTCAATGTCGGCTAAATCTTGGTCGCGGCCTTTAGCAAGGACTTCACACATCCCAGCCACATGCCCGGCCCCGACGACAGCCACAACCTTTTGCCCATCTGTTTGACGAATTTTCTGCGCCAAATAGGTATCCCGTTCATCTAATAAGACACGCTTTAAGACGGGCATGACTTCGCCTAATTCTCGCATGAGTTCAGTCAACACATCCTTTTGCCGAATTTCCCGCAACATATCCTCCGAAATATCAGGCGATTCAAGAAATCCAGCCATCCCAAAGGTCATAAATTTAACCTGTTCAGTAAAGGACATTGAACGCCAAGCCCGACGCAATGTGATTCGCACATCGCGGTCACATAAAGCCAAGGAGATGTCTAATTCTTTAGCAACCTTTGTTGCCTCTAATAATTCTGTGCCCGGTGTCACGCCGATTTTTTGGCCTAAACGCCTCTGATAATAAGATAATACTAAATTTAGCAGAAGGGTTGTCAACTGTTTACGCCGAATAACCTCTTTTAAATTCAAAGATTCCCAGATGCGCTTATCAGACAAAGTTTGATAGCGTTGTTTATCCAATTCGACGCAGACACAATCTGGTTTTTCTTCCATAATCACTTGTTTCACTAAATCTGTGGATTCTTGCGAGATATGGGCTGTTCCCACGACGATGAACTCACGGCCATCTTGGGCGATGATTTGAACATCGTCAGGGTAATTTCGAGGGGGTGAGATTATTGATTCTTCCATGGTTGATCCTGTTGCAGAGAGTAGGGATTAGGCCTTAGGTATTAGAGATTAGAGCCTAATTAGGTTGTAATCATTTCTAATTTTTAATTTTCTAGTCTCTAAGTCTCTAATCTTCAAGATATTAGCCTCAAACCTATTGTTGGTCAATTAGAAGGGTGCAATTCGATTTGGGAGGAAAATAGCGGAAAATAATAAGCCTTTCTCACCGCCACACATCCTTATGCAAATCTGTGCAAAAATGCAGATACTCGCTCAAAACAAAGGTTTGCAGGGCCAGTCGCTTTATGCTAATCTTATTAAGAGGGCATACAACATTCGTCAAAGAACTGGATGGCTAACCATCCAGAAGTAGATCAATAAAATGAACAAGTGTTTCATTCGTGATTAAAAATTCATCACTCACGCTTCAACAACTCATAATCCCCCGCAAAATTCTTCTTCCCTCCACTTTCAGGCCCAACCAAGCCCAACTGACCCCGTCCAGTGACGGGCTCATGTCGTCCATCGCGGATAGGGTTAACATAACGCACGAACCACGCATCCAAGTCGGCCTTCATCTGTTCGACAATTCCCTGGCAAGCAGAGCTATCAACCAAATTGCTCAATTCATCTGGATCATCCTCTAAGTTATACAGTTCATATGGCCCATAAGGATAGCGATGCACATATTTCCAAGCTTGATTGCGAATCATCCGTACCGGGCCATATTCATCGAACACAACTACATGACCGACTTCCGCCAACTCACCCCCCCTTAAATAACTGGCAAAACTACGCCCAGGCAGTGGCTCGGTCTCAGGCAACTCTAAGACCACATAATCGAGTAAGGTGGGCATCAGGTCGTAATGACTGAGCAGGACCTCACAAACTTCGCCCTCTGGGACGTGTTCCGGGCGAGAAATGAGCATGGGAACTTTGACCGAGGTGTCAAACATATTTTGGGGAAAGGTGCCGTTACCCTTGCCGTAAATTCCATGATGGCCCATGTTCATGCCATTATCACTGGTGAAGAGGATAAGGGTGTTCTCCCGCAGCCCATGCGCTTCCAACCAATCTAACAACCGACCGACATTCTCATCCATCGCTGTCACCGCGGCGAAGTAACCACTCAAAATGGCTCGCCGCTCCTCCTCCGTGCGTCCTTGGGGAGCTGAGTTAATTTGCCAAAAATGGGCTGGGACATTGGGAATAGATTCAAAGGGACAGTTAGCGTAATAATCATCATAAAGCTCTTTTGGATGTTCATCAAAGTCCCAAGGACTGTGCGGGGCGGTATAGTGAACGCTGAGGTAAAAGGGGCTATCTATTCGCAGTTGCTGGTCTAAAAAACTTAAGGCATTATTCGTGATGACATCGGTCACATAAAGCGGTTCCTCATAAGCCTGGCCGTCTTTGATCATGGGGCCATTATAATAAGGCCCCCCACCTTTGGCATGCACTTCCCAAAAGGAAAACCCCTTTTGCGGATGATGTGAATCGCCCAAATGCCATTTGCCGCTGATGCCACAGGTGTACCCCTGTTCAGCCAGAACATCGGTGTAGGCCGTTTGCCCTTTGAGATATTCGATCAATTCGCCGCCCCGGTCTGGCTCTAGGGTTGAGTTACCAGAGCGCAGCCAATCATGAACTCCGTGTTGAGAGGGGATGCGGCCTGTTAAAATTGACGCTCTGGCAGGAGAACAGACGGGTGAAACGCAGAAAAAGTTATCAAATCGAATGCCCGTTTTGGCTATTCGATCCAAATTTGGGGTGCGTACTTCACTATTGCCCGCACAGCCCATGGCCCAGTAGCCTTGATCGTCGGTCAAAATAAAGATGATATTCGGATGCTTAGGATTATGGCTTGCCATTGCTATGTCCTTTTGATGCTGGATTTAAGGTTAATCAGTAAAAATTCTCATAGAACCAAAATTCTATCCTAATCGTCAACCTCCCGCCGCTGGCGCAGCCGCGTAATCCGCGCTAGAGCCGCTTCATCAAACGTAATCCCCAAGCCAGGCTCTTCTGACAACGTTAGATAACTGTTCACGAGATTGAGCTTTGTTGTGACAATATCGTTTCCCAAAGCGGTCAACCCAGGGTGAAATTCGCAGATAAGGAAGTTGGGCGATGCTGCCCCAAGATGCAAGGCGGCGGCCACATGGACCATCGTGCCCATGCTGACATGGGCTGCCCATTGTGTCTGATATGCGTCGGCCAGGACAGCGATCTTTTGCCCCTCGGTGATGCCACCTGCACGACAGATGTCGGGCAGAATCACGTCAACTGCCCGAGCCGCCAACCGATCCCGAAACTGAAAGCGATTGCATTCGGTTTCGCCCGCCACCACCATCATATCGAGGGCCCGACTCAATTCAGCGTAACCGCTGTGATCTTCGGGTAACAGCGGGTCTTCAAGCCAGTAGCAGCCAAGCCGTTCCAATTCTCGACCCATTTGAATGGCTGTTCCCAGACCATAGGCCCCATGAGCATCAATCAGTAGATGGCCTTGGTCATTAATTGTTTCCGCTACCGCAGCCACTGTCTCTAAATCTTCTTCCAAACTGCGGCGACCAATGGCGAGCTTGATAGCAGTGTAGCCTTCGTTCAGGTAAGTTGAGGTATGCGCTTGTTTCTCTTGATTATCTACTCCCGGCACACCCGACGCATAGACGGGAATCGTCGTGCGATAGGGTCCGCCGAGCAGGGCATAGATTGGCTGTTGGGTAATCTTGCCGCGCAAATCCCAGAGCGCAATGTCAATGCCAGCCAAGGCTTCCATGGTAAAACCAGTATTATGTCCCCGCAACCGCATCGAACTGTACATCTTTTCCCATAACATTTCGCTGCTCATCGGATTCTGTCCCAACACCAGCGGCGCAAAAAGTTCCAGAATGAGTGTGCTTGTCACCTCCGGCGCATAAGGGGCATGCGCCTCGCCCCAGCCGACCAGTCCGCTATCTGTCTCAATACGCACCAACACGCTCTGCTCTCCGTTAGGATAGACACAGAGATGGCGACCGCCTGCATAGCGGTCAGTGAGGACGCGGGAATGATGGACTTGACGAGCGGTCTCCAGGCCATGCTGCTTCGTATAACGGCGTTCGGATAAAAGAATAAGAGTTTCAACAGCCGTGATTTTAAGCTTCATGATTGCCTCCTAAAAGAGAATAATATAATTTTTTAGAAATAAAGTCAATCAAGCCCATATTTGAGAACCAGAAAATACATTTCCCTTTTCCATTCCTAAAGAAAGGGATGTCCAATGCTGAAAATTATGACCTTCAATATTCGTCATGGCTTAGGGAAGGATATTAAAAACGTTTGGTGCTTGCGTCGATGGTCAATGGCAGACGTGGTTGTCTGGGACAAAGCTGACAGAAATTCATGGCGGGACAAAGCATCACCCTGACCGCACAGACAGAGGCAAACTGGCATTTCCAGGACTGGACTAAGGGGACGGAAGTGTTGACCGCACCACTGCTCAACCTGAGCTTGGACAGGGACACAGTCATCACAGCCACCTTTGAACCGGATTGGTATGAATTTCAGATAACCATACTAGGCTCAGGCACGGTTGAGGTCACCCCAGCGGGCCTTATACTTATGGACAAGTGATCACGGTCACCGCCCTGCCCGCAGAGGGAGCTTATTTCCATCACTGGCAGGGATTTCAGGAGACGCTTATGTTGACGCAGACGCATCTGCTGACAGAAACGCTGATGCTGACGGAGACCCAAGCGAGGCTGGCGAGGCGGTCTGTTTGTCTGGTGATCATTTGGGGTCAACACGTTCGAGCCTCACCGAGGTCAAAGGTGGTCACAGAGGTGGTCGGAGATTGAAAGGCAAAGGGGCGAAGGCAGGGTGAAAGTCTTCTTCCTTCAGATTGTTAATTGACTTTTAGAAATTTATGAATTTAATAAGCGGCTATAATCGTTAATCTTAATAACACTATAAGGAGAATTCATGTCTCAATCAAGCATCCGTTTAACAATGGCCCAAGCTATTGTCAAATATTTGCAGCAGCAATACAGCGAACGTGATGACCGACAACGCCGCCTCATTCCAGGCATTTTTGGTATTTTTGGTCATGGCAACGTAGCAGGCTTGGGCCAAGCCTTGGCCGAATACGGAACTGACCTGCCTTACTATCAGCCACATAATGAACAGTCCATGGTTCATACCGCCAGCGGGTTTGCCAAAGCTAATCGCCGTTTATGTACCTTGGCTTGCACCGCCTCAATTGGCCCAGGGTCAACGAACATGATCTCAGGTGCGGCGACAGCCACAATTAATCGTCTGCCTGTCTTGCTTTTCCCGGCCGATTATTATGCTACGCGCCATCAAGGCTCCGTTTTACAACAATTACAACACCCGGTCTCCGCCGATGTGAGTGTGAATGACTGTTTTCGTCCCATCAGCCGCTTTTTTGACCGCATCTCTCGCCCTGAGCAACTTCTAACTGCCCTGCCTGAAGCGATGCGTGTGTTGACCGACCCAGCCGAAACCGGGGCCGTGACTGTGGCTTTGCCTCAAGATGTGCAGGCGCATGCCTATGACTATCCAGCGCATTTCTTTGCCAAGCGTGTTTGGCGGATAGAGCGTCGTCCGCCCAATGCTGCCCGTATCCGTGAGGCCCTTGAATTATTGCAAGCGGCTGAACGACCCATAATCATCGCTGGCGGCGGTGTACTGTACGCTGAAGCCGAAGCTGAACTACGCGCCTTTGCAGAGAAATTTGGCCTGCCAGTCGGCGAAACGATGGGTGGTAAAGGAGCGATGGCGAACGAGGCAGCTATATCTTTAGGTGGTTTTGGGGTCACGGGGACGGGTCAAGCCAGTAAAATTATACGGGATGCTGACCTGGTTATCTGTATTGGTACACGCCTAACTGACTTCACCACGGGTTCACAATCTGCCTTTGGCCATCCGGCGGTCAAATTCATGAGTATTAACGTGGCAGGCCATGATGCTTATAAACAAGGGGCCTTGCCCATCATCGCTGATGCTCGTGAAGCTCTACGGGCCCTCCTACAAGAGGTAGATGGCATCGAGGTCAAGCCCAATTCTGCCTATTTAGAAGAAATTGCTGTGGCCAAACAGGAATGGCAGGCCTTACTTAAGAAAGATGTCTTTGTGCAACATGAGGGCGAAGCCATGAGTCAATTGCAGGCCTTAAATGTAATTAACGAACAAGCCCAAGCAGGCGACACGATTGTCGCCGCCGCAGGCGGCCCGCCCGGCGACTTACATCAATTATGGGATACCAGCAATCAACGTCATTGTCATTTAGAATTTGGATTTTCCTGTATGGGCTATGAAATCCCTGCCAGTTTGGGGGTGCGTATGGCTCAACCAGAAGGCGAGGTCTACGTCTTTTTGGGCGATGGAACCTATTTGATGCAGCCGACAGAGCTTGTGACCTCCATGCAGGAAGGTCTTAAAATCACCGTCGTTATTCTGAATAATCATGGCTTCCAAATCATTCGGCGTTTACAGATGGCCCGAGCTGGAGTCAGCTTTGGCAACGAATTTCGCGCTCGCGATACTGAAGCCAATCGTTTGGAAGGCGAGTATCTGCCCATCGACTTCGCCAAGAACGCTGAGAGCATGGGGGCAAAAACATGGAATGTCACCTCACCAGACGAACTCCAGCAGGCTCTTAGTGAGGCCCGTGGTGAGACGAGAACCTGTGTCATCGTAGCCGAGATTGAACCGCATCGCTACGGCCCAAGTTCCGAGGTGTGGTGGGATGTGGCTTCGGCGGAGGCTAGTCAAGATGTGGAGACACAGGAATTACGGAGGGCTTATGAGGCTGAACGGGCGGAGGGGCAACGGTTCTATTACTAAGAAAAAGATGTCTCGGCCAACGAGCAGATTGACAAAAAATCCTGTCGGCCTGTTGTACCGATACCTATAGGAATGAGCATTATATTGGGGCAACCATAAGGGATCATCATGCCTGAGATATTTGCCGATACTTCAGGATGGGCTAATTTTTTTGTTCAGACAGAGCCATTTCACAATTTAGATTTTTAAGCCAAGACCGATTTAGTTTGACAGCCAAAAGCCTTCATGTTACAGTTTGCCCCAGTCATCAGACATTTCCGTAACATAATTCAAACTACAATCTAATGTGTTAAATCTGAATAAGGAGAACACCCATGACAATGCAGTCTAAAAAGCTCAGTCGCCGTCAGTTTTTAGTTGGTTCTGGCACCTTGGCCTTAGCAACCACATTCGCCGCCTGTGCCCCAGCCGCTGATAGTGATAGCGCGAGCGACTCTGGTAGCCCGGCGGAAGTCCCGGCGGAGATTAACTTCCTTGTCCGCACTGATATTCGCAATGCTTACGCCGCCGATAGGGCAGCAGAAAGTTGGAACGCTGAATTTGGCGATACCCCAATCATCTTAGATGAGCCAGCTGAGGGTGGTGTGGATACCAAAATTCAAGCGGCGCAAGCGGCCGGTGACTTGATTTGGGATGGTTATGCCGTCATCGCTGTGCCTTGGGATACGGCCCGCTGGATCAATCAGGGCCTGATTCAACCCCTTGATCCCTACATTGAAGTTTCTAATATACCCAATGCAGATAAAGTCGTGCCGGGGATCATTCCCTCTGTTTTAGAAGCCAGCAAGGCTGAAGGGAAACAATATGCTATTCCGGGCAATGTCGGCAGTGTTGCTTTAGGCTGGTATAATGATGTCTTGGATGAAGCTGAAGTGGAGCGACCTTTGTTGACTTGGGATGAGGTCCGCATTGCCGCAGAAAAGGTTCACGCCATCAACGCCGAAGTGAATGCCTTTGACCGCCCTAACACCCCATTGTGTGATTTGGTGGCCCTGATCTGGGGGGCGACAGATAATCCCTACACTGAAGAAGGCTTAATCGATTGGGGCGGCGAAGCTTCTTTGTTAGCCATTGAATGGTTACAAGAGATGGTGGCTGATGGACTCATGCCAGGCGTTAATGCTGGTTTCGGCACCTGGCTCCAGCGTGGCACAGCGATTATGAGTTCATTTGATGTCCATGGCACCTTAGCCCAGCAAGAACATGGCGATGAGGCGGCTGATACGGGGATTAACATGCGACTCAATAAAGATGATCCCAAAGCTGGGGCTCCCTTCTGGCTTAATGGGTCTGTTGTCTTGGATCAGGCTAAGAATCCGCAAGGCATGACCGACTTTTTCTTATGGTGGTTCAGCCCTAGTAATAAAGCAAATGGTCAGCAAATTGCAGATGTAGCAGCCAAGCCGGCTTACCAGTATACTTATGATGAGTTTATCCAAGGGGTCGATAAGCATGCCTGGCAGCTAGAAGGAATCGACCTCGTCCGCAACTCTGTGCCCTTCCAAGTGAACCTGACTTGGGGGATTGAGACGGGTATCGTTCGCACTTGGCTCGAGAAGGCCCTAGACCCAGCCAATAACTTGAGCGGGGAAGAGGCGATGACCGAGGCTTTGGCTGAGATTGCGATAGAGTTAGAAGAAATGTTGTAAACGTGGAGGGTGGTTTGTGGGGCTGGGTAGATGAGAGATTGAATCTGAGGAGTTTCAAATGACAAGGCAAGACTCTACGCCTTTCACAGGTCGTCGAGATATAGGGACGCTTTATCGAGCTTGGCGGAGGGAAGCCACTGACACGCGACAGAATAATGTATTAGGGTATCTATTTATTGCCCCTGCCCTTATTCTTTATGCCGTCTTCAACATCTGGCCGCTCATTCGCGGCATTCTCATGGCCTTCACCGACTACCGCTTTGTCTATCCCGATACGCGGTGGCGTTTTAATGGGATTGATAATTTTGTCAAACTTTTTAACAGCACCAGAGTTCAAGAAGCTTTGGTCGTTACGATTCAATATTCAGTCTTGGTCGTGCCCACGGTTATTCTGGTTTCACTCTTGTCAGCCATTTTAATCAGTCGGGTTAAACGAAGGGCTGGTTTCTATCGCTGGGTGGTCTATTTGCCCTCCATTTTACCTGTGGCCGTCAGCTTTCTCATGTTCCGCGAGATGTATCGCCCTAATTTTGGCTTCATCAATACTGGGCTGCGAAATTTGGGCGTGGCTGACCCACCACACTGGTTGGGCGAAGTGCAAACTGCCTTGCCTGCGGTAGGCTTATCCCATACCTGGATTATTTTCGGCTTTCCCACCCTGCTCTTTCTCATTGGTATTTATAATATTGGGCTGGAAATGTATGAGGCCGCTGAATTGGATGGGGCCAATCGCTGGCAACAATTTTGCTTTATTACCCTGCCGCAATTGAAGCCTACTTTGGCCCTCGTCTTGATTTTGATTATTCCAGGCGTTTTCAGCACCACGGACCCGATGCTAATTTTGACGCAAGGCGGGCCACAAGGGTCTACCCAAACATTGGGCTTCTATCTCTACGAGGTCGCCTTTCGGCGTGGCGATTTACGTTTGGGTTATGCTTCGGCCATTAGCCTTGTGGTCAGTTTGATTACTGCTGCTTTTGTCGCCGTTATTTTTTATTGGTCTCGAGAGAGAGACTAAAATTCAGTAATCAGATTGCTATGAAACGAAAAATGACCTATACCTTCACCCCCACTGAACGAGTTCAAGTCTGGGCCAGACAAAAAAATTTAGTAGCCCACCTCCTTTTGGCGGTGGTCATGTTCATCGTATTATTACCCTTAATTTGGTTGCTTTCAACATCGTTCAAAGATTCAGAAGAATTTTATAATCACCCAGCCGCCCTCATTCCCGGTAAATTCAGTCTCGTCAACTATGAGTACATGTTCACGGCCATTCAACAACTGCCGATTTACATGCGGAATAGTTTTATCCTAGCCATTGGTGTAACCGTGATTCAGGTCATCACCGCGGCCCTAGCAGGCTACGCCTTTGCCCGCCTGCGCTTTCGGGGCCGCGATTTAATCTTTCTAGGGATCATCATTTCCATGTTCATTCCCCGTGGGGGTGGCTTAATGGCCCTATATGAAATGATGAGCTTTCTCAAGTTGCGAAATAGTTTGTTCGGTTTGGTCCTATTGTTTAGCTCTCATCTTCCTGTGCCTATCTTCATCATGCGCCAAGCTTTCTTAGCCATCCCCAAGGAGCTTGAAGAATCAGCCACCATTGACGGAGCCAACCAATGGCAGATATTCTGGCGCATCGCTATGCCGCTGGCGACCAGTGCCATGGTCATTGTGGCGACCTTGGCTTTTGTCGGCGTGTGGAGTGATTATCTCATCACCTTCACCATGATTGATCGAGATACCCAATTAACCATTTCTGTCGGCATTCGGAAAGTCTTGACCAGCGGCTATGAAACCGCGACGGCCAATGTGCCTCATCTGCGAGGCCAATTCGCCAGCGAAGCAGCAGACGCAGCCATGCTGTTATTCAGTGCCTTTCCAGTGATCATGATTTATGCTTTATTACAACGCTGGTTTATGCGGGGGATTACAGAGGGAGCGATTAAGTTTTAAACTTGCGGTAAATGATAACATTGTGCAGATAAGGGAAAGATAAGATAGTCCTAACGCATTTTAATCACAAATCAACCAAGGTCAAACGATATGTCCAAGCAAGAATGTCCGCCACATAGTTTAGCTTTATATAAAAATCGACCAGCCTTAGTGAAAAAGCCAGGTGAAAGACCAGAAATAGAACTGGAAAATGGAAAGACGGTTAAAGTAAGACCCAAAGATATCGCCTTACTTCATCCTGGTCCCCTGCAAGATTTGACAGCGTTAAAGCCGCAGGCTGGTGAGGTCGAAGCAGCCTGGGAATTGCTGTTGGACGAAACCACTACTTTAGAAGAATTAGCGGAATTGACATACAATGCTTATACACCAGCCACAGCCTGGGCTGCTTGGCAATTGGTCGAAGACGGCCTTTATTATCAAGGCACACCCAAGGCCATCATCGCTCGGCCTCCTGAGGAGGTGACAAAAATCTTGACTATTCGGGAGACCAAAGCTGCTGAAGCCAAGGCTTGGGCTGAGTTTATGGTTTTGGTAAAAACAGGAAAACTTGAGCCGGATGATGTGTCTGATAAGCAGAAGCAGTACATAATTGAAGTTGAGCGTTTAGCACTTGGTTTGGAGAGTCGGTCTCGTCTGTTACGCGAATTAGAACATCCTGAAACAAATCAAGCTGCCCATACTTTGCTCTTAGATTTAGGCTATTGGAATCAGACCTTCAATCCCCATCCACAACGCAGCGGGACAACGATGACTCCCCCACAAGTACCGCTGCCTGATTTGCCAGAAGAAGATCGTTTGGACTTGACCCATCTGCCAGCCTACGCCATCGACGATATCGATAGCAGTGACCCAGACGATGCTCTCAGCCTAGAGGGAGAGCGGCTATGGGTGCATGTGGCCGATGCAGCTGCCTTGATCACCCCAAATAGTCCGGCGGATTTAGAAGCCCAAACACGGGGGGCCAATCTCTATTTGCCTGAAACTGTTATCCCCATGCTCCCGCCCGAAGCCACACCGATTTTGGGGCTGGGCCTCACCGAAATTTCGCCCGCGCTATCTTTCGGCCTTGATATCGATGGTGAAGGTAAAATCACCAACGTAGAGGTCAAGCCGAGTTGGGTTCGCGTCCAGTGCTTGACTTATGAAACTGTGGATGAGCAATACTTAGACCAAGACCCTTTTGGGCAACTCTATCACTTGGCCCAAACTTATGAAGCCTATCGTCAAGCCAATGGTGCTATTGACATCAATTTGTCAGAAATCAAGGTCCGGGTCAAAGACGGTCAGGTCAGCCTCACCCCCATTCAACCGCTCAAAAGTCGGGTCTTAGTCCGCGAAGCCATGCTCATGGCCGGGGAGGCGATAGCCCATTTTGCTCAAACGCATGACATTCCCATACCCTACACCACCCAAGCTCCCCCTGAGCCTATCGAGATGCTGGATGGTTTAGCGGGGCAGATGGCCTTACTGCGGTCTATGAAGCCACGTCAACACAAAAGTGTTCCAGGCCCTCATGCTGGCTTGGGTCTTGATCTCTATGCCCCTGTAACCAGTCCCCTGCGCCGCTATTTAGACTTGGTACTACACCAACAACTCCGAGCCTATCACCGAGGCGAGCCACTGCTAGATGAAGCAGCAGTGCTAGAACGAGTTGGGGCAGCCGAGGCCGTCTCTGGTTGTATCCGTTTAGCTGAACGTCGTTCAAATCGACATTGGACGCTGGTTTATCTCCAACAAAATTCTGATTGGCAAGGAGAGGGCATTGTCGTCGATAGACGTGGCCCCCAGAGTATCATCCTCATCCCCGAACTCGGCCTTGAAACACGCATGCCCTTAGGCGACGATTATCCTCTCAATAGCGTTCTATCGCTTAAAATACAAGACACCAATCTCGTAACCTTAGATGCTTACTTCAAGATAGCAGGGTAGTGCCACTCTGCGCTACTTTGCTATAATCTCATTGAAAGGATCAAATAAATGACAAACCATCTGAAAGCAGTTCTCATTGGCTGTGGCGGCATTAGCCGTGCTTGGTTAAATGGTATCAAAGACTTGCCAGGTCTAGAAAAGGTAAATCATGACTGAAGAAATAGAACTGTTCGACAGCCGGCGATTTTTCGATCAAGATTATTCGATTTTACGGCAAAAATCACTATCTGAAATTTATGATGAAATTGGTCAAGTTTATCTGAGCAATGACTGGCCGTGGGTGGTTGGCTTTAGTGGCGGGAAAGATTCGACAGCGACTTTACAATTAGTCTGGTATGCCTTGCAGCGTTTACCACGAGAGCAATTGACGAAACAGATCTATGTCGTTGCCTCAGATACCCTTGTTGAAGCCCCAGCCATCGTTGAGCGGATTAATCATAGTCTTCGCCTGATCAATGAAGCTGCTCTAGCAGCGAATTTACCGCTAAGGGCACATAAAGTCACCCCAGACACGGATGAAAGTTTTTGGGTTAATTTAATTGGGCGTGGTTATCCCGCCCCGTATCAACGCTTTCGATGGTGTACCGACCGAATGAAGATTAAGCCGACCAATCGTTTTATCAAGGAAAAAGTAACCCAACATGGGGAAGTGGTTGTCGTGTTGGGGGTGCGTAAAGCAGAAAGTTTTACGCGAGAGCAAGTGATTAACTTACACAAAATTACAGGGAGTCGTCTGTCGCGTCATTCGTCCTTACCAGGGGCATACGTCTACACGCCCATTGAAGAATTTACGGTAAAGGATGTCTGGGATTATTTGTTTCTAGAGCCTAACCCCTGGGGCATTGATAACATGAGTTTACGCGAATTGTACGAGAGTGCGGATGGTGAGTGTCCTTTGGTGATTGATACCCTGACCCCTTCTTGTGGCAATACCCGTTTTGGCTGTTGGGTCTGTACGGTGGTCGATAAGGATAAATCTATGGCAGCCCTGATCGAAAGTGGTGAAACTTGGATGACCCCCATGCTCGAATATCGTAATCTCTTAGCGAATACCCAAGACCCAGCGACCAAGGCCGATACCCGCCGCTTAGTTCGGCGAAATGGTCAAGTGTGGGTTAAGGATGGCAAGTTGATTTCCGGACCTTATACTTTTCAGTTTCGGCAGACCTTACTTAAAAGATTGTTACAGGCCCAACAACAGTCTCGTCAATTAAGCGGCGACTCAACTATTAAACTCATTCAGGATGAAGAACTCTATGCCATTCGTCGTCTCTGGCGTTCCGAGGAAGGCGATTGGGCCGATGTATTGCCTCAGATTTATGAGGAAGAAACTGGCGAAACCTTACCCTGGCATCAGGATGATACGAGTAGATTTGGGACTCTAGAAGAGCGTATTTTAGCTGATATTTGTACCGAGCATGGTATAGCACTGGAGTTGGTCAAACAACTTTTGGAAACCGAACGGGAATATTATGGCCTGCGGCGGCGGCATCAAATTTATCAAAAAATTGACGCTTTGTTCAAACGAGACTGGCGTAGCAATGAGGAGGTTTTGGCGGATCACGCCCCAAGGCTAACGAAGGAGTCTGGTACGACGGATGACTTACAGGATGGAGGTTCAGCCCAATCTGAGCCGAGTGAATTGCAACTTAGTTACAATCCTCTTATATCTGATGGAGGTTGAGACCTGGTGATCTTAAATCGTTTATCTCTGGTCAACTTTGGAGTCTATCGTGGACATCAAATTTTTGACCTACGACCCGCTCATGAGCGACCGCTCATTATCATCGGTGGCAAAAATGGGGCTGGTAAGACAACTTTGCTAGAAGCAATTCGCTTATGCTTGTATGGCCCTTTAGCTTTAGACCACCGCACTCGTCCAAAGCAGGCGGTCTATGAGCAATATTTACGCCAACGTATCCATCGCGCTCCTCAGAACATTACTCCAATTGAGATGGCCAGTGTCCAATTAGAATTTGCATACACCCTGGCTGGTGATGAGCGGGTGTATGTCATCAAACGAGAGTGGCATGAAAAACGAACTAAAATTGAAGAAAAGTTACAAATCTTTGAAAATGAAAGACTTTTAACTGATCTAGATGCAGATCAATGGCAGGATTTTCTCAGAGATTTGATTCCGCCTAATCTATCGCAATTATTTTTTTTTGATGGTGAAAAAATTCAAGCTTTGGCTGAGGATGGTGCGGAAACGCTGTTTCCGTTGGAGCAAAAGGCATGGGATTTGGGTGAACGGCCTCATAAGGCTTTAGCCCAGGCAATGCAAGCTTTGTTAGGGTTAAATATTGTGAACCAACTACAGCAGGATTTAACCATTTATCGTCGTCGTCAACAAAGAGGGAATGACCTAGACTCAGCAGAGCGACAAATTGAAATTTTAGAAAATGAACTGAAGCAGCTTGAAACAAATTACCAACAGTTCGAGGCCAAGCGGGCTACTCTCCAAAAAAGCTATGAGGACCTGAGCCAGGAGATTAAGGCACACGAACAAGATATTGCTCAAGCTGGTGGTGGGTTTGCGCGTAAACGAGATGACTACAAGGATGAGGAAATCCGTCTGAAGGCCGAAATTGAACAAGTCGAGCAAGCCATCCGTGATTTATGTGCCGGGCTATTGCCTTTTGCTATCGTACCAGACGATACCACTGACTTAAAAGAACAATTACTAAGCGAGGCGGCATATCGACAATGGGCTGCCTCGAAAACTTTCATTGAGCAGAAGCTCGACCTCATTCAAGCAGAGATTGAGCAAGATGAGTTTTGGCAGGATGTCATACCCCCCCCTGCCGAGGGCACACAAGAGGGCGCGTTTTTTCTCGATTTCCCAAAAATCGTCGGTGAGCGCGTGGCCACGATTTTACAAGGGCTGGTCAAACCCCCAAATACACAGACTACGCCTTTACACCAAGTCTCCATCCCTGAACAAGGGCGGCTTTTGCAATGGATTGATGACAGTCAGACGACGGTGCCAAGGCAATTACAAGAACTCACGCAGCGTCTGAAGCGAGCCAATCAGGCCCGCCAAAAAACTGAACTCGCCTTGCAACGTGTCCCAGAGGATGATGTCTTAGCCCCCTTAATGAAAAAACTGAACCAAAAATATCAAGAACTGGGACGTGTTTCTGAGCAACAGGAACGGTTAGATAAAGATTGGAGACGGTTAGCCCTGAAACAAGAGGAGGTTAAACGTAACTTACATCGCGCCAAGGATAAGGGGGTTAAGAGCAAGCAGCTTTCCAAGCAAGTCCAACATGTGGTGGATGTTAGCTTGGTCTTAGATGACTTTGCAGCGAAATTAACGACCTTGCGAGTGGCGCAACTCCAAGAGCGATTTCTGGTTAACTTTAATCTTCTGTGTCGAAAAAGCCGTCTGCTTGAGACGGTCACAATCAATGCTCAGGATTTCTCAGTGAGGCTGTTTGGCCTCAAAAACCTTGAAATTCCCAAAAGCGACCTCTCCGCCGGAGAGAAACAAATTTATGCCATTGCCATGCTCTATGCCCTACGCCAAGTCTCTGGTCGTCCGCTGCCTGTGCTGATTGATACCCCCTTGGGACGGCTAGATAGCGACCATCGGCAGGGTATGATTGAAAATTACTTTCCCCAAGTCAGCCACCAAGTTATTTTATTTTCCACGGATACAGAGGTTGATGCCGAATTTTTTGCGGCCCTGCACCCCAGAACCGCTCGGACCTATCATCTGAGCTATGATGAGGAGCAGCATGCGACGACGGTCAAGGAAGGCTATTTTTGGACGGCTAAGGAAGTATCGTGAATCTCAACCGTCTACGGGTTTGTGAGGAGGCTGACCTGCGGCTGCGTAGCTTGAAGGCACGGACTGGGTTGACCCCTAATATTCTGTGCCGCCTGGGATTTTGTCTCTCGCTCAAAGACCCAACCCCACCTAACCCCAGCCTATACCCTACAGATAGTCAACGCGAAATAAACCGCTATACCTTAACTGGGCAGTGGGATAGCTTATTTGTCGCTTTGCTAAAACAACGGTGTGAGCAAGATGGGTTTGGTGAAGATGATTGGGAGGATCAATTTCGAGCGCATATTAATCGTGGGGTGTTGCAGTTGTATAAGCAGGTGCATAGCTTAGAGGATATTGTGCGTCTTATACTATAGGAAAATATATCTTTGGTCTAAAGTCTTGGCAAAAGGGTGATTTTTATGATGAAAATGACCCTATGTCAAGCAATGAACAAGCTCAGAAAGCAATTGCTCTTTGGCCGATGCATTGATGAATGATGTAAATGATAAATAAATTTTAAACATCAGCCTCTACAAAAGCTGGAAAATATCTATACAGTTTTTGATAGTTATTCAAATCTTCTTTACGAATGCCTGAGATATCTAGTTCGCTACATTCATTATCTTCTGGCAACTGCGCTTCAAGATGCCGGATTTCTCGATAAGTTAATGATGGCACATCAATCCGGTAAGCATCTTCATTTGTTCTTACAAATTCAAGACTTTCAAAATTACATTTAGCCACCATATTAGACTGACCTTCTTCATAAAATAGTCCACCTACCGTTAACATCTTGGCTCCATCTGCATAATGAAAATTAAAGACTTGCTTGTATGCTATTTTTGCGCCTGATGGTCGTCCACCATTCTTCTCATTTAAGGTTTGTCGAATTACATTTGTTAGTATTCTACGATATGTTTTAGCCGTACCCCAACCAGCTAAATGCTCATCCTGAATGTCCTCTGGGACATTGTCTCTTCCAACTCGTTCTTTGAGAGATTCAACCCGGTCGATATCTGGCTTATCTGGCTTATCAGGTTGAGCATTGACTGAAATAATTAACATACTGCCAGAGATTACTTTTTGACAAACAAATTCAACATCCGTTAACATAGAAGCTGTTAGCCTACCATCATAGTCGAGCCACGTAATCGTCCTAATATCCCACCTCAAAGTGGGTAACGTTTCATTTGACGGCCCAAATTTGATGTTTATACATTTGAATGGTCGATTAAACTCAAATCGTTCTTTATTTTGCTCGTCTTGTTCTAAACTGATCATGTTTTTGATGCCAAGTTGTTTGTGAAAAAGGCTGAAATCAGAAAAATAGGTAGATCCGAATCCAATATAAGTATATGATTCTACACTGCCAAATTCTGTTAGTCTGCGGAAGGTATCACAAAGCATTTTTCGCTCAATAGATTTCGCTGGTCGTAAACTATAATTAATCCGCTCGTATGAACCTGCCATTAGTCTTCGCACTCCCTTTTGTAAAAATATTCAAAGGTCTTCTCACCAACCTCCTTATATGTTGTCGCTTCGAGAACTTCTTTCACCTGTTGTACTTCTTCCAGTGGCTTGCGATATTGAATGGTTTGCACCTTAGGTTTGGGCCTTGTTTCGGGTTTTGGAGCTTGAAAGGCAGGGTAATCCGTACTTACCTCAAATATTTTTGTTTGGCTTGTTTTTTCCAGAGCTAATTCTAAGGGGTTTTCTTGAGATTCGCTTAGATCACTTTTTTCTTGCCTTAGTTTACGTAGGAAATCAATCACAGGACGCATTAAAGGAATCATTTCAAGACGTGCTGCTCGAAAACTACCTGAGTCAGCATCCACGCCAGTTTTGGTGGTATTCCAGGGTAATAATCTGGCATCATCAGCCTCAAAGAAGGCATAGCCACGAAATCTAGCATAGTCGTTATGGTATTGTGGTATCGTTGACCCATTGTTTGCCCCCCAGCCTGTTAGACCAGACCGGTCTGCTTTCAATACGAGCCTGCCATTGCAAAAAATATACCATCCAGCGGCAGATGGGCTTGCTTCGGATATACCTGCATACATTTTTACCAAAATTTGGCCGTTACCATTAGGATTGAGTTTGAGTTCCTTGTAGGCTGGTTTGATGTCTTGTGAGTCCTGAAGGCAAATCGGTTGATCTATTAGAGGGATGCCATTTAAAGAGATTGCCAAATTATTATTTAAACTATTGAGATGAGCATCCGAAATTTCATGAGCCAAGCGAGTTCGAAAATTTTCAAGGTCAAAGTCGTTAGCGATATGCTCGAATAGGTCTGTGACGGTTATGGTGGTTCCACATTCCTCTGAAGTTAATGGTGGGTCAATATTTTCCTGTGATCTGACAAAATTGAAATGCCATCCATCTTTCATCTGCCATTCATCCACATCTTCCTCAATTAGAAAGTCAGATGTTTCAGTTTTTGACTCAATCTTAAATTTTTTGCCTAGCTTAAAGATTGTCCGCTTCATACCCACGCCGAATAAACCAATCGTGTGAGGTATGGATGGCGCGTCATCAGGTCTCCCAAAACGAAAGGCATAGTTTTTAGCAATATCCATCGGAATACCACCACAGTTATCGCTAATGCTGAATAAATCTTTATTAGCTTCTATCCGAATCGCTAATCCACTATAATCACCATCTTCCCTAATTCGGCTAGCCCCGTCTATTGAGTTATCAACAAGGTCAATGATGGCCCTAATTAATTCAATATCTTTGACCAACATTGAAATGAAAAATTCCTTTGTTGGACTTGCATCTATCCTTGAGGTTATATCATCTTTACGCATAATTAGGCTATCCTGTTTATTATGTTAATCCCCTAAATCATTCTTAAAACTTAGATATTTTGTAAAATTGCTGTGTAAACACCCATTGCCTTTAACTTTGACCGCGTCATAGCTGCATAAGGTGCAGATGAGACAATGTATTTTTTGAGCGTATGAGCAAAATTATTTTTTTCCTGAATGCGTCCATCTCTATCAGCCACTTTGTAGGCTTTAGCAATCGTTTCGATGACTAGCAATAACTGTCGTCGGGCATCCTTTAGGTCATCACGGTTTAAACCACACACCTCTCTGGTCACTGTCGCCCTCTCATTGCGACATACAATGTACTCGTCCTCAAAATTAAAAAACTGCTCTGGATCATCCAAGCAAGGGTTAACCAGAAGATGATCATCCGAATCATCAAGTGAACAAGGCTCATCTTCATTTTTTACGGGTTGACGACCATCAGTTAAGGGAAATTGGTTGCGTTTGTAGCTGCTGTTGCAAACTGTACAAGCCAATAGCAAATTATCCCAACGATAGGCCAATTTAGGATAGATGCTCTGCGGACGGAAATGTTCAACATGCGGATACGAAACGGCTGTCACATGGGATTCACAGTAAGCGCATTTGCGTCCAAACATCGTTTGCAAACTGGTTTTTATCTGCTTATGGGCATAATATGATTTTTTTGCTTGGGAATAAATGGGTTTTTCAGATAAGGTACCTTGACGAAATTTTTTTAGGTCTTGATAATATGCCTTTC
This sequence comes from Anaerolineae bacterium, assembly GCA_965199695.1. Lineage (GTDB taxonomy): Bacteria > Chloroflexota > Anaerolineae > 4572-78 > 4572-78 > CBDAUV01. The sequence continues at coordinate 248,646 of OZ241372.1, forward strand.
TTTCTTGACATAATTCTTCAGTCCAAGAAAGTTCCTTTTCTTGCAAGATCGTTGGTTTAGATAAACGGTTTATTTTGATCATGATTTAAATTTACCGTGCTAAATATTCGTCTAAGATATCAGATAAGGCTGCGGCGGCACTGTATAATTCATCTTCATCGATACTTTCTCCTGGCGATGACTTGGTTTCACGTAACCATTTCTTCAATTCATTAAGCCGTTGTTTTTGTTTTGGCGATAGGGTTGTCTGGACTTGTAAATCTAACAATTGTTGATATTCCTGTTCAGCGACGGCGATACTCATATTTCGAGTTGTTTCCAGATTGAAGAGATAACTGGTTAAAATTTGGTCGACGCGCCAACTTTGCACAGACTCTGTACTCTCTTGGTGGGTCACCAGGCCATCTGACTGTTTACTTAAAACGATAAGTTTATCTTCCGCTTGCATATCTTGGGCCACAAAGGGACTGTGTGAGGACACAATAAACTGTAGATTGGGGAAGAGCTGACGCACTGTTTCCACAATTGACCGTTGCCATTTTGGGTGTAAATGAATGTCGAGTTCATCGACCAAGACAATGCCTTCCGCTTCAAGCGGATTTTTCAGATTTGGAAAGGCATCAATCAATCGCCGCACCAAATCGCCGACCCAAGCCATTGTACTGCGATAGCCATCACTAAGTTGATTAATCGGCACGGCCACGCCATCATAGTCAAAGATAATTTCACGCTCTGCGGTAATTTCTTTAAACCTAAGCCCTGGCAAGACTTGTTGCAAGGTCTGAATGGCTAAATCTCTGGCTCGTTTGGCCCTTTCGGATTCTTTGAGAACCCCAAACTCAAGCTCAATCAACCATTCATGAAAATCGGTTAAGACATACTCGGTACTAAACATCGTGGCGAAACGATAGGATTTACGGTTGGATGTAGGGCCACTAACGTGAGACAGAGACCGACTTAAAGTGCGCCAAGGGCCATAGCCGCAGGCAAACCAGCCTTTGCTCAGGTTTTGGGAATCATAAAGCATTTCTTCCAAACGGTCATAGTCAAATTCAGCAAACTCAGGGGGTTGCCTGAGACCTGTCCTGATATGGGGACCGAGTTCAAAAGCCGTTTGATACTGATAGCCACCGTTTTCATGCTTGCGTTTTTTGTCATTTTTTGTTGCCAAGAGTCTTAACTCTAAGCGGCCTTTGGCCGCATTGGCAAACTGCCCCCATTCAATGCCTCTGGCTACGTCTCTCACCATATCACGCCCCAAAAGGGCTAAAGCAATCATCTGTAGAATGGTACTTTTGCCTGTGCCGTTTTCACCGACTAACACGACCCAGCGACAGGGTTGACCAGTGCTTGGTTGGGTGAAGTCGAATGTGATATCACCAAAACAGGCGATATTTTTGAGGCGAATTTGTTGAAGATACATAATTTTCTTGCCCTATCTTGATGACTTATATGGAAATAGTTGTAGCCAAGTTGTGCCTTGTAACAGCGAATCCAGCCTCTTCACAAAAATTTTTCTATCCCTGTCTGAATATCATCACTTTCAAGATTAGCCATATCATAATGAGGTCACATATTTTCTTTCTGATATTCTTTCAATATATCTTGCACCATTCTCTTATAAGGGTCTCCTGGTTTACCGCCTAAAATTTCTTTGTAAATATCATCAATAGCTCCATTAGCATATCGTTCAGCTATTTCGTAAACTTGCTTCTCATCAGATAATATCTCTAAGGAGTCAGTTTCATAAATAGCGAGAGCCTTAATTAACCACTTGTCTTCTTCGCTGAATGCAGAAAGAGGTATATTGGCTTGCGGTCTCTCTAGATTGTCGTTCAAATTATGTCGAAAACCGTAGGCCATTGCATATAAAAAGATGTCTTTATAATAAGCACCACGAAAAGGTGATAGGGAGTCATTTTTTAATTTTTCATAAACTTCAGCATGTCTCTTGGAATAACTCAGGACTATCGGTGGATTTGTAATGGTCATTATATTGTCTCTATCTTTCGATGACTCTGGTCACCGCCTCATCTTCATTAAATTCGAGTAAGTATTCTTTCCCTACCCGATGTGCTAACCTAAGCCGAACATCGTCTGTGTACTCAGTTTCAGTCATCAAGAATGTAACTTGCGTGTCTTTGAGATAGTCTGGTAGGACATTAGCAATATTTTTTCTCGGCTCTTCGGAAATTCGACCAGTCGGGGTATCAATAACAATGGGAGCATCGAAACCAGATATAGTGCCCAAGGCAGCGGTAAATGCCAAAGCTAAAATCTGTCTCTCGCCAGCGGAGAGTGTGCCTAAGGAAGAAAGTCCGCGAATATTTTCAACATTGAGCTGATAATTTTCAGCAATGCTTACTGATTTATAGGTTGCCTTCTTCCAGATTAAACTTAAGAAGTATTCCGCTGTTTTTCGTTCAATCTTTTCTCGAGCCTCGGTTAATAGCTCTTCGCGTACTCGCTCCAAAACAGACAAGGCATCTAAACACATTTTATAACGGGTTAAAAGCCCTCGCTGTTTTTTGTCCTGTTCCAGAGCTTTACGATACTTAGCCTCGGCAGCCTCTTTTGTTTTTTCTAAACCCGCATGCTTATTCTGTTTCATTCCAATTTCTCGGTCGATCTCTTGTTTTTTATGTACGTATTCCTGTAATCGCTGTTCCAGTAATCGAGGCTCTTCAAGGTCTATATCATCTCCAATTTGTTGTGAGATTTCTTTGAGACGACGTTCTGCCTCGCTGATTTTTTCCTCATTATTGAAAATATCTTTATCTATTTTTCGTAGACTTTGTATTTTTCCTGGCCTTTCTTGTAAGATATTTTTTAGCAAGAATCTACCCTCTGATGCCTTCTCCATAAAATCTTCAACATTTTTCAGGTCTGTTAGACGATACTGAACCTTTTCTCGTGCTACTGAACCTTCCTTCAGATCTGTACCACAGACACAAATTTGCTGCTCTAATAAGCCCTTAAAGAAAGGTTCTCTGACGACAGGTGGTAAATCACCTACTTCCACCTTGCTTTGAATGTTGTCGAAAGCATGTTCAAGGGCTTTATTCAAATAAATTATTGGCCCAATCTCTCTTAAATTTCGAGCTGCTTCGTCAGTTAACTTATTGTCCTCTGATTCATAATCTTTAATCTGTTTCTCTAAACGCTCTCGTTCTTCTTGCAGATATCTCACTTTTTCCACAGAACTTGCACGCAGCCTTTGGTTGATTTCTTCGATATTTTTTTCAACGCCTTTCAGGTCCTCTTGTAACTGGTCTAATCTTTTCTTACAAGTCTCGATGCCTTGTTGAGTGTCCTCAAGTATTTTTTGTTGTTCATTTGCTGCCGTATTAGACTTCGGGGTCTTTTTCCGAAGTTCCTCGTATAGCCGTTGTAAATGTTGACTAGATACATCCAATAAATCTATCTGAGATACGTCTTCAATGCCTTCCTTCACTCGGGCGGCACTGTCCTTTTGAAAGAAATAATCTAACTGTTCACCATCAAAAAGAAAAAATTGACTAATATTCTTAGGAAATAATGAGTTGATGGCAAAAGTAGGTTGGTCGCTCGGTTTCCAATCACCACGACTCAAATACAAAACTGATGGGTCTCTATCAGGCTCAACGTTAAATCCATTATCCATTGTTTTATAAATTTGAGCTTCACGGCTAATAACATACTCTACTTGACCTGTGCCCAGCCCAATCTCGACTCTAATGCCTTCAACTTGGCCTGGCTGCAACTCATAACTCAATTTTTCATTGGCCATCGGGAGTTGTTTACTGTCTTTATCAGTGAGATGCATTTCTTCACCATAGAGGCACCAGGTTATTGCATTGAGGAGGGTCGTTTTGCCAGTGCCATTACTTCCTTGAATAACCGTAAAACTCTGTTCAGAATCTGTACTAAATTCAATACGTGCCTCACGATACTGACGATAATTTCGCATTTCAAGATAGAAAATCTTCATGAAGTCACCTCGTTTTCGTCATCTAGAGGTTGCTGGTTTATATATTTGTTCAGGAAATTCCGGTATGTTTTTGAATATCGAGGTATACCGCCTGTTTCTCGTTGGTTAGATACACTTCGTTCATATCGGAGAATATCAAGAAGAAATTCTTTAATATGTTTCGACGTATCAGCATTTTCAATTTTGTCAATAATCATCTGGTTAATTTCAGTGCTAATCATTGTGCCTCCTTCTTATAAACGATATTGTCTTTTGATGGGCCCTATTTTATTAAGGGCGTAGGTACTATTTAGTGCTAAACTAGCAAATTCATTATATCTTATTAACTCTCGTTTGAGAATTTTACGCTCCATATTAAATGTTGCCTTATCTAGTTGATTGTTGTTTAAGGTTGGGACGACAATAATATCATAAATAGCTGCTTTTTCTTTACCAGGGGACTTACGAAGAACACGCCCTCGTCGTTGGATGAATTGTTTTGGGTTTCCTGAACTGGCCAGGATTATGGCATTTCTTGTAGCTGGTACGTCAACCCCTTGGTCTAAACACTTCATCGCTACTAGCATTTTATGTTGACCTTTTGCAAACGAAGAGAGAAGTCGCTCTCGTTCTTTTAAAGACTCTTGACCGGTAAAACGATGTTGAATAATATTATGAATATTCAGTAAATTCTGAGTGTGCTTGATTTGTTGGGGAGAGCAGTAAACTAAAGTGTGTGTCGTATTTTGTAAATCTCTGATAATATTTTCAAATGGGTCGAATTTTGCTTTAGCGTTAATAATAATCTTCTGTCTTTCAATGAGATAAAGTTCCGGTATTTCATCTTCATCGGATTGTGTCACATTAGCTCGGCGTACAATCTTGCCGGTTAATTCGTAATACTTTTCTAACTCATCATCCTGAAGCTCCACAAAATAGGGAAAGTAATCATAGGGAGTCAAATATTTTGGAATTGCATCAGCGAGAGAAAAACTGAAAACAGTTTTGTCAAAATATGAAAACAACAAATCAGTTCCCATATCGTCTAACCACCTTTTAGGTGTTGCGGAGAGGCCAAGCCTATAAATATAGGCCTCACGAAGACCAAGCTGTCTTTTTGTTGCGCCTAATTCGTGAACTTCATCGGCTATTAACAATAAGGGGACCGATTTTTGTTCAATAATCTGCCAAAATTTAGGGGTTGCAAATGTATCGTGCGTAGTTAGAATAACAAGATTATCTATATAGCCAGCAGAAAAGTTCAAAAATTGATTAGCTAGCTTATCTTGTTGTGCATTTGCTAATCCAAAAACCTTTAAATATTTGTACCCAAAACGGGCAAATTCATCTGCCCATTGAGAAACAAGATGTTTATAGGGGCAAGCCATTACGATGACTAACCGACCCTGAGATCGACAAAGTTCAGCCAAAGCACCAAGAGCTGTAATCGTTTTACCTGTGCCAGTAGCCATTTCGAGTATCCCTCGACACTGATTATCAAACCAAGCTTTGATTGCCTTTTTTTGATAATCTCGAAGCACGATATTTTCTGGCATTGCTGGTTCTTTAAGATTGATCGAAACTACACCAATGCTTTTTTTCCTCTTTAATCAAGTCGGGTGGTCTATAGGGCCGTTCTTGACTTCGTAAATTGATAATTTTTTTTCGGGCTGCCTCTGGTAATCCAAATATACGTACGTTCGGGTCTTGATTAGACCACAATTTTTCGAACCTCTGTACATCTGCCCGAACCAATGGCGAAAAATCTTCCATCCCAAGAAGGAAAAATTTTGATCGATTCATAATTACGTGTTCCCTGAACACTTTCATTATATGAGCCATTGAAACTAATTTGATGACCTTCAGCGTCAGTAAAAATGCCAAATTTGTCGTGAAATTCGCCTCCTTGTAATTTATTGTGAGGCAGGGCAAGCTTGAAGGTAAGAATTTCATCAGCGATCATCCAGGCTAAAGCAGATAGGGTTTCTGTTTCTAACATTTGGGCCAATTCGTCGATATTGCGAGTCAAGGCCGCCCGCAAAATGGGGTCATAGCGAGCCGCATCCCCCATTTGTAAGGCTTCCCAATCGGCCTCGTTCAAAACGGGACTCGTGACCCAACGGGCCTGTCCACCATTTGCCGCAAATTTGAGCATGCCTTTAGCGGTTATTCTTAACCAACCTGAACTAAAGTACCCTACGCCTCGGTCATATTGTTTAGCGATAGATAATGCAGGGGTAAAGAAAGTTTGAATAATATCAGATGTAGAGGTATCAAGTGTTTTTGGCAGGTTTAAACCCGGTAAATTATACATTGATGGTACCATGAGGCTGTTCATTTAGATATAATAACAAACCGCAGCTTCCAAAAGTCTATCAATCAGAGAGCAGGTAAATTCTTTTCATTATAATCTAATTCATTTTATAGTAAAAAATGCCCCGGTAAGATGGGTGCAATTCAGCCACCCACCGCTGGGGAAAAGCAGCAAGTGCTATAAGATATCATAAGAAAATATAGCTGTGATCTCTCTGTTAGGGTATATTTGAGGGATAGAAAATTAAACGCAAGGGCGCGAAGACGCAGAAATATTGAGGGGAGCAACACTTTTTGAATTGACATTCCTTAATCCTCTAGGCGCAGATTTCAATCTATGTCTAAGGACAAGGTCGCTATCGCTAACAAGGTACACGATTTTTTTCATGCCTCGCCCGGTCATAAACGTCTAAAATCTGTGTGGCAATCTTATGCCAGCCAAAACGTTGCACAGATTGCCTGGCTTGCTGACCTAATTGCCGTTGCAAGGCTTCATCTTTGAGCAATAAGGCAATTTTATCGGCCATCGCTTCGTAGTCTTTCTTGGGCACAAGATAGCCGTTGACCCCATCTTCAATGGTGTAGGTCAACCCGCCAACTTTTGAGGCGATCACAGGCGTTCCACAGGCCATCGCTTCCACCGCCACCAAGCCAAAGGATTCATAATGAGAAGGCATGACAACGAGGTGGGCGGCTGAATAATAATGGACTAACCGATCTTGATCTTGGGTCCCTAAGAAGGTGGTCACATCCTCGACCCCTAAAGATTTTTGTAAATGACGGAGCTTTTGTAATTCGTCCCATTCTGACCCAGAATCAGGCTGAGGGATACCGCTGATAATGCTGATGCAAATTTTTTCCCGCAATTCTGGGTGGCGGTTCAAAACCACTGACATGGCCCGAATGAGGGTATCAATCCCTTTCAGGGGCTGTAGACGGCCCACAAATAAGATCATCAACCGATCTTGCGGCGCATTAATCATCTTCAGGGCTTCTTGTCTCCGCAGGGGCCGAAACAGGTCGAGATTAACACCGGGCGGGACAACATCAATGGTGTCAGCCTGACCATCGTAAAATTCCATCAATTGATTTCTCTCTAAAGGCGTGGCGGCGACAAGTCGGTCAGCAAACTGGACAATTTGGCCTTCCATATCAATACGTAGGGGGATCTCATGTTCTTTGGTCGTCTGAGCGACCGAATTTTTCATTTCGCCCAAAGTGTGAAACATCTGCACAGTCGGAATGCCACCCCAGATACATTGTAAATTTCGAGCGACCACCCCGGATAGCCAATAGTGACTATGAATCACATCATATTGTCTTTTTTCTTGAGTAGCCCTAACTTGTACCCCTTGAATAAACTCTGGCAGATGATCATATACTTTATTCTTATTATAAGGGATTTCTGGCCCTGCTTTGACGTGAATGACGCGGCTTCTTTGCCCTAAAACGCCATGTACAGTGGGTGTGCCAGGTTCTTGAGAACGGGTGAAAACATCAACCACGACCCCCTGCTTATCTAAAGCCGTGGTCAACTCTTTGACATAGACATTCATCCCCCCTGTTTCTTTGCCCCCTAAGGTGGCTAAGGGACAAGTATGGACACTGAGCATTGCTACATGGTTAATCATCCAGTCATCTCCTTTTTTAAGCGTAGATTAAAGACATCTTCTGCCACCGCGCCAAAACGAAATTTATAGACCTCATCTCCCCGTAAAAAATCATATCGAGTTCGACCTAAGTCAATCGCGTGTTGAATCGCGTAAGAAATGATGATATTGCCAGGGCTAAGATGTTGAAACTGCGTCGGGTCGAAGCCGGAATTGTAGACCAAGATTTCATTTTGATAATCGAAACACAGTAAAGCAGCGGTTAGCTGACCATCCATCTCCACAAAATAAAGTTTTAGATAGCCTAGTTCAGCCATTCTTTTGGCCAAGGCTTTGAAAAAAGCCATCAAATCATCATTCCAAAAATCTTCTTTCTCTGCACTTGATTTTTGATGCAGGTCGATGAAGGTATCTAAAACAGTATCAGTCAACGCATCGCTTGTTTCAATCACAAACCAGCGCGTTTCTGCACTGCCTTCAGCTCGACGCAGCTTGCGTCGAATTTCATGCCGTTGCTTTTTGTTGACCGTGGCTAAGTAACCATCCCAAGTGTCGGCTAAGGTGATGATTGGACAAACTTCTTCAACCTCTGCTTGAGCTGACCATCCTTTTGCCTCAGCTAAAGACAATATGTGTTTCCGTGTGGGCGAATGATGAGGTAAGCTGCAAAAATAAGTTGATTGCCAAGTATCCCCCAGTTGGTCTGCTAGATAGTCTACAATGGCGGGATAAACGCTATCTTGATAATCTCGGTCCACCAAAAAATCCAAATAATCTGATACATCTACACAACCGACGGTTCGTAATTCAAATCCATCTAATAAAAGTGGGGCCAAGCCAACTAACAAATCGGCCTCGTTATAGACAGCCAGGATGCGTAACGCACCAACCCCTAAATGCTGCCACCATAATTTCTGATAGTCTACTGTCATAAAAATAGGGGCGATGATAGCTCGCCCCATTAAATCTTGCCATGCTTCAGCCAACTGCTCAAAGGCACTTGCTTCTGTATAAAGCCTAAGGTGCATGCCAATCCTTTCAGTGAAAGTCAAGTATTATAACAAGTATTATACTATAAATACGATCTGCTGAATGTTTAATTTTTCTTACAAAATTGTGACGTGCTAAGGGAGAAGAATCTTACAAAGGGCTGCGCTATAAAATGCCGAGTAGGGCTGAAAAAGTAGCGATTAGGTTCTGTTGACATTTCGGGTTGTGTATTATTTCAATGAGAGAAACGAGGAACATAAGTGGAACCATAAAGATTTAGGTACAGTAGAGCAGACTGCCTTCGCAAGCGACGTACCCGACCCCTCTGGGAGCGCGGGTACGACCGACCCTGTCTGCGAGGAACAGGCAAGATGCCTGTTTACATCCCGACGACCATTCCGCAATACGTTAATTCTCTATCCGCTTTCGGTAGAATAGAAGATTATACTGGACACAGGCATAAATTTAATTTTTAGAGACCAAGGTCGGAGTTTAAAAAACCCTAGAGGTCTTGGTCTTCGAATGAATAACGCCATATATTTAACCTTCGATGCTTTCCTAACTGGATATCATCCAGAGAAAACTCCAAGGCTTTATAAAACTGATTGGCTTTTAAGTCCACAGGGCATTTCAAGAGAATAAAATATTTATTCAAAATCCTAGCATCTTCAATTAAAGCACCTATCAAAGCTTTTCCAATACCCTGCCGCCGATATTCAGTCATAACTACAATCGTATATAAAGTTGTTTGTTTATCTTGCCGGTGATGGTATTTCAAAAAACCAATAATTGACTGATTATATTTAGCGATAAATACTTCAGAACGATCTATTGCTTCTAGCAAAGCGGGTTTTCTAACAAAACCTAATTCTGTTCGATGGATGTCAGCAATCGCTTTTAACCTATCTATATCTGAGGTAACTGCTTTTTCAATAACAACCTGCTCAATCATAACTTGATTGATCTCAAGTATTCCAGATGTCAAAGCTTTCCTCCTCTATAATCGTAGCCACACTACTGCCGCCGTGTTGACTACGACGGGGACGAATACTTATGGTATGAACAGTTTCTTGCTCATCATCAACCAACACAGCTTCTCCTATTCGATTAAGATTTTTAACAAAATTACGTAGTTCTCCTCCCATATATTCTTGACTTAAACTATTTAGGGCATTTATATCGTCGCGAGTGGTCATTTTATGGCTCAAGATAATATCACATTGCGACAAGACCTCACGGTCTACAGCAGATGGCTGTTGCGTTGCAACAACCAATGATAGACCTGGTTGTCGCCCTTCTTTAGCCCAACGAATGAGTTGACCCTTGGCCAAGGTTGACCCACCTGTTGGGGCAAATTGATGTGCTTCATCTATGAGCATCCACACTTTGGGCAAGGGGGTGGCTAAATTAAATTCTTCCCGCAAACGGGCATTTGATCTCGCTCGAAATAGATTACGGGCAATTATGGAAAGGGTCAAATTTCGTCGTCCTCGTGAACCTGGCTCTAAACGACTTAAGTCCAGAATATTGACTGTTCCTGGGACAAATAAATCTTGAATAGGGGTATAATTAGCGGTTGCAAATAACTGCCATCCCTGAATAGCTTCAAGACGATTAATCAAAGCCTCCTTCGTAACATCATTCGCTCGACCATCTAACTCTATCTCTTTGATAATATCACTAATTGTATAAAACCGTTGTTGTATCTCAAGTTTATGGGTCGCTCTAAAAAGGGCTATGCCCAAAGGTTTATTGATATCAGCATTAAACAAATCGCACCATCCATCCGGCGATAAATCATAAGAATTTAAGTGTAAATGTATAACCTCTACCCCTCGTTCTGTTAGAATGTTGATGATATCAGCATCATATAGCTGTGTAGGATCACCTGGAACCAATAAACGTACTGGATAGGCATGTGTTGAAAGGCCCCAGTTGAATAATTCATCCTGTTGGGCTGAATTCGTTTGACTCATGGTGTGATAAATCCCCATTGGATCAACGATAATTGGAATGATATTTTGTCCACCAATTGAGACTAATTCTTCAATTAAAACACCTAAAGTATAAGATTTACCACTACCACGTTTACCGCAAACGAGAACCGCTCTGGAGCCTTTACCATCTAAAAATAATTGTTCTTCTGTTCGATTATCCTGACCCAAAAGTAATTTCATATATTCACCTCAACTTGGATAAAAGGCACCACACTTTCCCAGTAAATGTGGTAATCAAATCTTAAGGGTCGAAATTAGTACTTCTGGGGGGTGGACAATATAGATATTTGTATATCATATTATTAAATGAGCAATAGCCAAACATTAGCGTTAGATTAAATGCACATACTAGGTATTGACAATACCCGTAGGTTATGATATACCATATACCGTATAATATTATCAACGATATGTTACATATCAAACCAATTTACAGAAGAACTCAAATGAACACTCAGATGACTGACCTTCGTTTAACAATGACACGACTTCGATGCCGGCCAAGGAGCTTTTTTGAAAGCTGAATGAACGAATATTGTTAAGAATAATACCCATAAATAATATCTAAGGAAAATGAAGTGACAATAATATTAACGAGAAGCGAGATGATGAGCCGATTAGAAGGTGCTTTTGCCACACCACAAACAGAAGCTTTGGTAGATATATTGGATGAGATTAGGCAGGCGGAAATTGAAAGGGCGGCAGATACACGAACGTTAAAGGAAGGGCAGACCCGCTTGACTGATGCAATGGCTAATTTGGCGAACCGTATGGATGAGTTGGCTGATGCTCAGAAAGAGACCCAAAAGGATATCCAAACGTTGGCTGATGCTCAGAAAGAGACCCAAAAGGATATCCAAACCCTGACCAAACAGCTAGGAGAAACCAACAGTACTTTAGGTGGCCTAGGACAAAGCATGGCCTATGCTCTGGAAAATGAAGCCTATCGGATGTTGCCCGCTTTGTTGGCTGAAAAGTATGGTATAGAACTACACGAGCGTCTGATTAGAACAGAGATTGAAGGAGAGGAAATCAACATTTTTGGACGAGGGCAACAAAATGGACAGGAAATATTAGTCGTTGGGGAAATGAAACTAAGTTTAGATGGTAGGCGGCAGAGTCGACAAGGACAAAAGACCTTCTTTGAGCAGTTGCAAGCCAAAGAAGAAGCTGTGCGAAAGGGCCACCCAGATGAGGAGATTGTGTTGCTGGCTATCACTCATTATGCCCGTACCAATGTCCGAAAGGAAGCCGAAGAAGCGGGTATCATCGTCGTCCAAAGTTTTGAATGGTAAGATATGGCTGGCTACCTGCTGTTTATTATATATCTTTAACCCCATTTGTCTCAATGTCCCAGACGCAACACGTTAATTTTCTATCCGCAGAATACAACGCTCCTGATGAAACCTGACATCATCTAACTCTGCAATGAGCGTTTCAATATCTTGCCCCACCTCTATCTCTGGAAGACAAAAAGGAATAAGTGGATGAAAGCGTCCCATGACCGGAGCTTTCGCTAAGATGGTCTCTAAGTCAGTGAGTGCTGGGTTATTATTCATCATATCGAATCGGTTCAAAGGAAATATGGATACGTCGTTTGATATATAAGCCCTGAAGGATTAACCAAGTATTTTTAGCGGCTAACGACTGCTCAAATACCTCTTTATCAGATGTCAAGGAATCCAAAAACTTTTGCTCTTCAGGTGTGAGAGAAGCCTGACCAACCTTTTCCTGCAAGGCTTTATCGTTTTTTGTGATTTGAGCAGCACTATCAAGAGCCTGCCGCAATTCATGCAATAAGTGCTGAAACTGGCCTTGCTTTTCAATTTCAATAGGAAAATCTTTAATCACAGCATCATCTTGAACAAGAGACTGAATTAGAGACAGATATTTGTCTAATTGCGTGCAATCGCTCAATAAGGCTTTTCCGCATTGTTCTATGTCTAGTTTCTTGTCGGGAGGCATCGTCTCTAAGGAGGGTGTTTGCAGACTAAGAGATATTTTTTGCTTTTTCGCCAAAACACCTTCTAAACGTTGAACTAATTCTTGAAGAGATTGCTGCACGTTCTTAACAAGACGACGCTGACTATCATCAGGGTCCGCAGGATTATAGGAAAAGGAAGGCCATAACCTCTCAGGTGGAAACTGAAGTTCAGTTAATAAAGCCCTTTGATAACGCTCCTGTTGCTCGACAAAGTGCTGATTGGCTTCTTCTTTAATCCTTCGAACAGCTTCTTGAATTTCATTCAACTGGGCCTTAAAGTTAGGAGCATCTGGCAAAGCCTTAAGTTTGTTGGCACTTAAATGCCCCATAATATCTTGAGATACTTGATGGAATTGGTCTCTTTGAGGCTGCACAGAATCGCCTAAGGCTTGAATTTGGTCCGCCAAAGCAGAGCCTAGACTGACAACCTCACCCCAGTGGGTGAAGTGGGTAAAGGTCTGCCGAGATTGGTCAGCCCTTTCCTGTAATTCAGTTAGGGCTTGTTGCCTATTTTTTAGCTCAACCAAGGTTTCAATCGCTAAATCATCATTTTGGAGGGAGGAAGCTAAAGCTTGTGCTTCTTGACGATAAGCATCCAGATCATTGTCTAAAGTACTATGTTGTCGTAATAAACGGCTACGTAGGTCATTAATTTGTTCAACATAACTAACCCTACCTTGAATAGGCGTATTCAGATTGCGACTCTGAGAATTATTTAATTGCGGTATCATTTGAATAAACTGCCCCACCTCCTTTCGAAAATCTTTGAGGCGATCTTGTTTATAATCTTCAAGATTACCGCGATATATCTGTAAACTGCGTCGTAGCTGAATAGCTACCGTATCATCTTGCTTTTCACGAAGAGATAGGCTGCGCTTCATTGCCTTTTGAGCTGATTCAAGCCAGGTCATTAGCTGTCTATCTTGAAAAACTTGTCGCAATGTATTCAAATCATGTTGCCAAGCCTGAATCTCAGTCTGCAAATCATCAATGGAAGGAGCTAAATTAATTTCTTCGCGAATGAGTCCCCGTTTATCCTGAACAATCAAGCCTCGTTCAACCATTAAGTCCAAAATTTCATCAATTTCTTTCTCTACATACCCTGCGTTTCTAGCTTGTTGATAGACTTTGTTTGTCGGTAAGGTATGAACAGTATAAGTCGTTTCTTTAATTATTTGTCTTTGTATCTCAGACGACTCAGTCAACCACTTAAGAAATTTTTTCTCTAAAGGATGTCGTTGAAATCGAACTGCCCCTTTTTGGCCTGCTTTTATTTGTTTAGCACTGGGAAAATCTTGTTCAATGCTGATCAGAGCCGGAAAAATTTTGATAAAATTATCCAAGCTTGTGTTGGTTAACACAAATAGTTTAGCAATTTCATCCTTTGTTCCTTCGATATTCATTTGCCCCTGTCGTTCATGAGTGGTCTCCAAGTGTCTCAAAGCATTCTTGTAATTACTCAAGAATGTACGCCATTTACTCGTTACCATCAGCGTATGATATTCAGGGTACATTGCTTCTAATAAACGCCGAGTCGCTATCTCTAAAATTCGCTCTTGGGCTGCTTCAACAGGACGACCGACCTCCTCATTAAAAAGAAGTCGAAAGGCATTGTCAAGCAATTCTGGCTGGAAATAATACGCTATCTCCTGGTCATCGGTTTTGGGAATGGCTTTATCTGACCGTTTTTCATTCAAATAGGTGTGTAAAGATAACATCAAAGAGGGTGTGAGTTTGTAGGGGGATACAATTGGACTCAGAACTTTATCAAGTTGGGGTGATAACTGCGTCTCATCTCGACACATTAAATTTAGAAAAACAATAATTTTTCGATTATCATAATTAATTGCTAAAGGCTGAACCTGATGTTTACGTTCATCTTCACTTTGATTGGCATAAAGTTTTAAGTGAAATTGAATTAAAAATTCTCCGTTCATATCCACATCTTTCACTGCCTCATCTTCCCACAAAATACGAATATGCACTCGTCGGTTAGGATATTGATGTCTATAACTTCTAAAACACCCTTCCAGCATCAATCCATCATTGCGAGTCAATCCTGCCTCACTCACTTCTTGTATTTTCCATTGATCGTCTAAAAAGATTTTAGTTTGTAATAAATCAATAAATCCCTTAACAGTTCGCCGTTGTATTTTTTCTATTTGTTCATGATAAAGTCTGCGCCAAAATTCACGAATGGTCATAGACAGCCAATCAGTCGCTGTTTCTACACGGTCTAAGCCACGTAAGGTAATGCCTCGTTTGTCTATGTCGCCTACACTAATAACCAAATCTCCTTGAGCATTTTCCAGTAATAGATCAAAAGCCTGTTCTAAATTCTCTTGAATTTGCAAATTGCGCGGCACACCTTCTTCAGGAAAAGCGGCGGCCCATTTGACGGCTCGTTCTCGGTCTAGATAGCCTTTCACTAAACTATGATTTAAAGCTTGGTTGGTAACTTGTTGAATCTTTTTTTGGCTATCAAAGACTTTATCCTGCAAACAATCTTCGATGAGGTGATATGGGGTGTAAGAATCATTCGCTGGATGGCCAATTTCAATATAACGACGGGTCATATGACGAAAAATATTAATCACCGTGCGAGGGCCTTCTGACAAATCACTTCGCGCCCCGATTTGACCTAAACTTTCTAAAGCCTCATCTGTGATAATACGATGGCTATGGTCAGCAAAATCAAATTCTTGAGCCAAACGATACCAGAGGCGATGCGGAAATTCCCGGTCATAGATGGTACGCAGGTCTAAACTGGCTTGTAATAAACGATGAATGAGGTCGCCTCGTTGGTCTCGTAAGACATCGAGTTGTTGGGGTGGTAAAACAAAGATAAGGCCAAAGCGTAATTGACCTGTTCGGGTTAGCAAACCGCCAACTAAATTAAATAGTGGACTGATTGGGTCTTTAATCCCTGTTCTAATTTCAGGATTAATATATTGTTGCACTTCATCAGCCAAAACCAAAAGACCCTCAAAGCCTGCCCGACAAGCTATATCAGTGGCCTCATCAAAAAAACGAAGATAATCAGCTTCGTTTAAGTCCAATAAATTTCGTCGGTCTCTGATTAAATGCTGTAGCTTTACTTCATCTAACTGATATTGTTCCGCTAAACGCTTGGCATTACGAGCCATAATAGATTGGTAGAGTGCTTCTGCTTCTGAAAGGAATTGCGTGTTGGGTCGTGTACGTTCAAGCTCATATTTCAGCCAGCCATAGGTGGCAATGATTAAATCTTGTAAGCGGGTCATTTGAAAGGGGGGCACAGCGAGAATATTAGTCTCACATGCCCGCCGCCACAAATAAAGGGCCGTGCTGGTTTTACCATTTCCATATTCTGCCGTGATATAACCACGCAAAGTTTTTGCGCTTTTGATATCTCGAATAATACGTTTTTCAAATCCGCCAACTGTTTGATTTCCTATTTCATTCTGAGACTGTCGTCCTAAAGGGATGTAAGTTCTAACGTGTCTCAGGTAGGCATTCTCTACCATTTGAGGCTGATGAAGTAAATTCTCTGATAATTGCGTGGCAATAATTTCTTCTTTGCTCAAAATAGCCTCAAGGCTCTCCAAACTCATGCTGTTCTCCTTTGTCAGTATAGGGTTGATGTTGGGCAAAAATATCTTTTGCCCTTATAATATTGAATATATAATATCCCATAAATTCGCTTTGGTTGGGGTATTTACAGGATTATCAGATAAAGTCTCTAATGCCAAATAACTGAAATTGTCAAAAATTTTAGCTATATCTTCAGTTGTCGGTGCAGGTAAGATTAGTTTTGGTAAATTTAGGGGAATTGGTCTGGTACTAATGAGTAAAGCCCGTCGCACCTGACGCAATTGTAGTACCGCTAATAGGCGACGAAAAGCATTTTCTTCAGAGGGTATGTTGTCAAGAACAATATTTTTGGTCTGCTTTGAGGTTGCGGAAAACCCTTGGGCGTGGGAGAAAAAATCCGTTTCATTGGTCTGACGACAAAATGTCCAACCAAGAAAAGTTTTGCCGCATCCCGGCGGGCCACACAAATTAAGTTTCCCAGGAAAACGCCAATTTTTTTTAAGCTCAAACAAAACTTTCTTTTGACTATTTGTTAGCCAATCTCTGGAAGCTTGTGCTTTAAGACGATTTGTTAAAAATAAAAGATGACTCATGAGCTAGCCTAGCTTAAATCTTTCACCTCTGGCCATTTTAAGAAACGAATATAACGACCATAAATCCCCGCTTTTGTACCAGCTTCAACAACTTCAGGATAATTAGACAATACCCAGTCTAAAACTCGGTCTAAACGATTAGGCTCTAATAAGCATAAACGACAGATTGCCTCCCGACGGGGTGGCGTTAAAAGAAAATCAATCTTCAACTCACCCTCGGTCTCTTGAGCCACCCATCCACTGGCTAGTAGGGCTAATTCAGGTGGACAAAAATGGCGACGTATAAAGTAATGATCAGCCAAAACTGGTGGGGTGAGAGCCTCTAACCAATGAAGTATCCCGATTAGGCTATTTTTGCTCAACGAAATTAGGCCATCTTTGGTTTCTGTAGCTATTTTATGTTCAAACACTGGCCCTGTTTCAATCTGCCCACTAATGTGAGAGACAACTGCTTGCCAAAAATGATCTTGTAAGTCTACCGCTCTCATCTGCCATAAATGCTCAGTAAATGTTCTGTAAGTCCAAGAATAAGCGTTCTTTTCAGGCGTGACCCTAGTCCACAAGGTATAATGGAAAAAATGAAGTAGATCTCCCCATAAAACTTTTCTTTCTTGGCATAAGTTTAGGATATCTAGTCCTCGCGGCGTAATTTTATCATCTACAAGGTTTAATTGTTTCAAACGCGCTACTTGTCGTGGTGCTTGCGTTACATCATCTAATGCTTCCTGCTGCCTTAGACGGGTGATAACTTCATAACACCGTCTCGGGGTGACTTCATGTCGGACGTGAAAACTCAAAGCCATTTTCATACTCCCTGCTTGCGAGCGAGTCATTTAGTTTTGCATAGAAAGGCGAGAATTGTGCTACATCATTGAAGATATTCGTCTGTCCCTTTTGGATAGAATCCAGTGTGTCAAGAATAACAGCCAAATTATGCAGGACCCGGTTCGTTCTATTTGTGTTGAGTTCATCAAAAGACTGACAAAAAGGACAATCATGATTTGTCAGCGTTTTGAGTTTATAAAAATCATCCCGTAATAACCCTCTTGCTTGGAGTTTGGATAAACAAGTTGAAAATTGGAAAGAATGTGATATAATTATAGAATATGACCAAGATTTATCGGGTGAAGGAATTTGCCCAAAGAGTAGGAAAATCGACCAAGACACTCAGGCGGTGGGACGAAGAAGGGAGACTGCCTGCAAAAAGAACCCCTGGCGGCCATCGGGACTATGATGACACAGACCTCAGAAAAGCACTGGGCATCGAACCAGCCCCTGAAAAAAGAAAAGGGGTGGTCTATTGTCGCGTTTCCTCACGCGGACAAACAGAGGCCCTTCGTTCACAAGTGGAAGCCGTAGAAAAATTCTGTCTCGGCGGGGGGATAGCCGTGGATGAGTGGCAGGAAGAAATCGGGGGGGGGAGGAATTTCAAGCGCAAAAAGGTTCTCGCTTTGATGGAAGCAGTGGAACTGGGCGAAGGGTCAAAAATCGTGATTGCCCACAAGGACAGGCTGGTCAGATTTGGCTTTGAGTGGTTCGAGTAGTTTGCCAAACAACATAATTGTCAAATCGTGGTCATCAATCAAACCCAATTATCAACGCAGCAGGAAATGGAGGAAGACTTGAAGGCAATAATTCATTGCTTTTCCAGGCGGTTGTATGGTCTCAGAAGCTAGAAAAAACAAATTAAGGCGGCAGCAGAAGGAAAAGAAAATGGGGAAGGTGACAAGGAGCGTCTATAGTGATGCTCTCAACCAAGGGAAATACGAACAGCTAAAAGAAATAGCGAAACGCTTAGGCACTGTGCGTCAAGAAGTGTGGCATCGCTACGGAGCGGTGCAAGGGGTGGGGTTGAAGCATCGTCAAATACGAGATGACTGGTTGGCCCAAGGACGAAAGTTCAATGTACCTGCCCGTCTATGGAAAGAGACCTTACGGGACAGTATGGTCAATATAGAAGCCTATCGAGAAGCGTGCAAAGTCGAGGTGAGACGGAAGGTATGGAAACGAGGGAAGGACGAGACAGAGCGAAAGCGATTGTTTACCATCCTCAAAAAAGACAAATGGTTAGCTGATGCCTTTTTACACCGTCAAATGCGCCTCTCTTGCAAGCACGGACAGAGCAAAGTCAAAAATCAGATAGTCTTGGATAGCGATTGCTACAGCACCTTTGAGTTAGGAGGCAGAGCTTGGCTCAAGGTTATTAGCCTCAAGCGAGGGCAGCGGGTCGCTATACCTCTCAACACAAACGTTCAGCCAACAGGGACGCTGAGGCTTCTCCTGAGAGAGGGACGGGTAGAAGTACATTACACCATTGAAGAAGTTATCACCAATGACTGCGGCAACCAAACTCTGGGGCTAGACAAAGGCTATAGTGAGGTCTATGTTGATAGTGAGGGAGAACGCTACGGAGAGGGCTTAGGTGCTGACCTGAGCCAAGAAAGTGACTATCTAAAGACCAAATATCAACGGCGCCATAAACTCACAGCCATTGCCCGCAAGAAAGCACATAAACGCCAGAATATAGAAAAGAATAACCTTTCGCGCAAAAAGCTGAACCGCCGCAGCCGTAAGCACCGGCAGCGGATGCGCGACAAGATATACAAGGCCACCCATAAAGTGGTGGATAAAGCCCAGACCATTGTGGTCGAAGACTTGAGTGTCCCCATCAAGGGACGGTCTTACGGCAAAGACCAAAACCGCAGACTAAGCGGTTGGGTCAAAGGTCTGATGGCCGAGGCTCTTCAAACGGTATCTCGGCGTAGAGGTTCTACGCTCTTCATCGTCAATGCAGCCTACACGTCGCAAGTGGATGCCCGACACGGTCTTCTTCTAGGAGAAAGGCAAGGGGAGAAATTTTACTGTTTCGACGGGGTCGTGCTGGATGCAGACGAGAATGCTGCTCGGAATATCTTGGCTCGGCATAGTGATGGTGAGATACATCGCTATTTGCCCTACACACAAGTCAAGACAGTTTTATTACGACGCACCGAGCGCGTCAAAGAACGGTTGGGACTGCTCAACCAAGGCTCAAGTTACGTGCAGCCTCAGGCTGATATTAACTGAGTGCGAATTACCTATTTGTCCTCTTTTGGGCAACTTTTTAGGAACAGGCACATCATCAGGTAAAACATAATAGTCGGCCCAGTTGTTATGACGATAAAAATTCAACAGCCGCCAATACATATCTTGATAGGTGATCTTGCCTGTTTGTACAAAGTATCCACCGCTGTCAAAATAGACTTTATGAATCTCGCCTGATACTTTATTTTTATTGACTAAATCTAGGGTACTTAAGGAAGTAAATAGGGGCGTGATTAAAACATCCGAAAATGGATTTCGGACATCACCAGTTTCAGTCCATAAATTTCTTAGTGTTTTTATACGGTTAGCACTTTCAGCGGTGATAGAAGCAACAAATTTCATAATCTTAATTTTTTTCTATAGATGGGACAAAGTATATCCTTAAATCCTTATGCCTATAGAACTGTTATAAAGCATCAAAATCAATGAAATCAAATTCATCTTCATAAGATGTATCCTCCTTATATATATCCATTATGGAATCTATTTGTTGAATATCAGGTTTCAGGCCCCAATCTAGGGCAAAATTATGGCCTAAACTTGTTAACTCAAAAGCGTCATAAGGCAAACGCTTTACTGCACCTAACCCTGTTAGCAGCCTTAAACGATTATCGACATCATTTAATTCAAAGAGATGAAAGTCAACAAAGTGGGTAGCAAAATCAACGCCTCGTCCAGGTTGATTTTGTTGCAAAATCCACCAAAATTCTGGCATAGCAACTAGACGCTGAGTCAAACATTGAAGACTGTATTGACGTAAAGCAAATATATCATTTCCTGTAGGCAAATCTGACCTTAAGATCGTACTATGTAAGAGAGGATCTTCTCCTTCATAATAAAAAGTATAGGGAATAAGACCAACGATATAATAAGCATTAAGAATACTCTGTTTAGCTGATTTCGACAATTTAAGACTGGTTTGAGACCAAGTTAACATATATCTTAAAAAGTCGCTTGCCCTTGGGTTACATTTCAAGTAATCTTCAGCGACAACAATAGATTCTAAAAAAGTATCTCTTTGTTCAGGTAAATCAGGCAAAGGCATAGGACAAAAAGGAAGGATTGGCTTATCTTCAAAACATCTTTTTCTTTCCCATTCGTTGAGACTGAATACCCCATCCCCCAATAAAATAAACGTATCTTCAATGGAATTTAGGAAAGAATAAATTCGCATCTCATCCCAAGATTGCTCAGTGGTTTCATTAAACGCCTCAGCAATATCTTTATAGTGTGTTGGACTTTTTAACGCTTGGAAAATTAGCGTAAACTGGTCCCGACGGGTCGGGTCAATACGCTGTTGCCAGCCAATACTTGGCAATTTTTCCACCAAAGTATCTAACCAAGTCCTGTCTTGTTCGTCAAAAGATAGGCCAAATTTGTTATCAAATTCTTCAACTGTTGTCCAGTAGCTATGTGTCCTTAAAAAATAATTTGTCACATCTTTTGACCATGTGAAAGATTGGTGAGTACGACTTGGTATTTGTAGACGTTCTTTTCTTTGTCGTCTCATCAAATTTCCCTTAAATTTTCTAAATGCACTTTGTTCTGATTGTCGAATTCCTTCTCGCGTCACGCCGAAAATCTGAGCAATATCTTCTAACACATGCTCTGACCCATCCTTCATCCCAAATCGCCACTTTATGATTTGTTCTTGTTTCTTAGAAACAGAGGCATACAATTCCTCACATAGATTTTCTAAATCATTTAGTTCTAGATGGTCTTCTAATAAAGCCGTTTGTTGCTCATCATAAATAATTTCTTGCAAATTACAAACATCTTCTTGTTCTAAATAAAACTCAGGCTCAACGAGGTTATGGGGAACTTCTACTGATAGAGATATAGGCTGTTCAATATCATTCAATAATTGCTTGGTTTTTTCACAGGCATCATGCCATTTTTTTCTTAAGTCACTCTTTAATACTTTTCCTGTTTTTATATGGTGAATAATCATTTTGTGGTCTATTTCATTAAAATTTTCCATCTTTAAAGTCAAGGCCTCAAGCGTTGGTTTTAGGTGACAGTCTTCTAAGCAGGCTTTATAAGCTGCTTCTAATTTGGATAATTCGCTAAACCGGTGTACAGGAATGCGAATAATTCTTGATTTCTCTGCTAGAGCGCGTTCAATCCTCTGCCACATCCAACTATTAGCATACGTAATATATCGTTGCGTTGAACGACGATAATCATACTTTTCAGCAGCCGTGATTAAGCCTATGGCTGCTTCTTGGACTAAATCTAAATAATCAATAGAAATATTCTTAGTAGTATAGTTATGAGCCAACCGAAGCGCAGATCTGAAATAGCCTGTTACCAAATTATTTCTCGCCACCTTATCTTGATTTTGTAACTTCGTCAAACAATTCTGTAAATTTGTGTGCCTCGATAACCAATCCCCAAAATCTTCAATAGAAGGGCAATCCTCATTAGATTCTTGAGCATACTTTCGGATAAATTTTAAGGCTGGATCGGGTAAAGTCCACAGCAACTCATAAGTGTCAAAGGCTAAGATAATAACCTGATCTAACATAGATTGCTCGCACTCAGCGTTTTTGAGGTTTCTAATGAAGCGACGAAAACGTGAACGCGGTGTTCCATGAAAATCTTGCCGTACACTTAAAAGTTCATTTGACCAAATAGAACAATTTGGTATAGGTAAAGAATGGTTAAGACATTCAATTTCTAATCGTTGCCAATGCTTATAAAATTGTATATAGCCTCTTTTAAAGACCTCACTTGCATTCGAACCTGAACCTGGACAATCTTTTATGATATTTCGTAGGATTTCTGCTGCCTTCATCTGTGCCCCAGCCCAAATCTCATGTCGTCTACTGGTTGCTATTGCTAATTTGTATACATCCTGAAATAAAAAATTGATAATATTAGGAGAAGGAGAAACAAAATCTGTTAATATTTCTGATTTCAGCCAAGATTGGTCTATAAAATCATCTGGTTCAGCAAAAATACGATCTTTTAGATAGGTTTTTTCCAAAATAATGGGAAGAGATGACTTTATTAATTTTTGTTTTAATAGTTGTAATTCATTAATTGGCATTGTTAACAAACAAAGAATACGAACTCGAATAGCAAGACCTTATTTGCAAATATTTATCGATTCCTAATAGAGTAATTTCCGAATAATTTCTTAAAATGGTGAAAGCTTTCTGCTAGACCATTATATCATACACTCATAAATTCACGCCACAGTTGTTGTTGTTCTTGATTCGAATGTTATGATTGATAAAGTTGGATACCATAGACGTTAAGATAAAATTTTGGGCCAAAACCGACAGGATTTCAAAAACTCCAAATACTGTTTGATAGGGTTGTGCAGTTCTAAAATATAGAGCGTAATTTTATACTGGAATTATTTTGAAACTTAAAGTTTTGACGACCGTAACGCAGACTGCCTTCGCAAGCGCGTACCCGATCCCTCTGGGAGCGCGGGTACGACCGACCCTGTCTGCGAGGAACAGGCAAGATGCCTGTTTACGTCACAAGTATTTGATGACAAACGAATATTCGTCATTCTCTTTTCTCGTTGAGTATATTTTATTATTTTTGCTATACAATTCAAACTTTCACGCGCTTAGATGTTAAAACAAATCATCAGCCTATTTCATCTTTAACGCATGCCGTTCTAAATCCGCCCGCGAGACAAACTCCAAGACCGAAACATGGGTCGCTTCTAAATCAACCGGTGGGGCCAAACCGACCTCTAAAGCCTCGACCCAACGCATCACACAAACACACCATTTGTCACCGGGCTTAAGGCCAGGAAAATCATACAAAGGCATGGGGGTCATCAGATCATTGCCTTGCATCCGAGAAAATTCTAAAAATTTTATCGTCATCTCAGCACACACTGTATGCAGACCCAAGTCTTCTGCACCCGTGTTGCAACAGCCATCCCGATAAAAACCTGTCAAGGGTGAAGTACTACAAGTTTTCAAGTCACTTCCAACAACATTTTGGGCCATTGTTATTCTCCAAATTCAGGATAAAATTTGGGTATTATGATAACTGATTTAAAGGGATATGCAAGCGGACTATATCTTCTGGGTGAATTTCACGATTGAGGGAAGCTTAAAATCAGGTGCAGACTAAGCTGGCGGCGACAAAATAGCCTATGGACTCTTTTTTCGGAAAACTCATCAATCTCATCTTAATCTAATCTAAAATTCATTTACCATTAATGTCCTTAACGTATTCTATCCATCGTAGAGTTTTATACTCTACCCTCCCTCCCTTCTTGTGGCAGCCTGCATACATATATGTATGCAGGCTGTTTCTTTTTAAATCAACATATCATCTGCCTTGTAGGCGATGTCCCTCATCCAAGGCGACCCACCTATCCTTTTTGGAAGGTAAGATCACCCCGTAAAAATCCGAAAGCCCTGATTCCCAAAACAATAAATCACAAACTGCATGATATCAGTCTACGGATACGCCTCTCATAGCACACAGAGTCACCAGAAAATTAAGCAATTCAGGTGGCAAGGTATCGACTTCGTCAACCATTCATCACTTATCATTCTATTTTCATTCTCTGTGCCTTGCCGTCAGGTACTCTTTTATTCCTCTGAATCCAAGGTCACGCCGAGGCTATGGATATCTACTCCTTTCAATTCCCTAAAGGGGGCACACAATCCTTCCTTTTTCCTGTGACCTTTAGCACTTTACAGCCCTTCCTAAAGGGGAGTAACCAGTTCCCTCTTTGGGGGCAAGGCTGTTCAGTTCTAGGCTTAAGGCTCTCAGTTTAGAACTGAACAGCCCTGGTTGAGGGGGCTGATCCCCTTCTCCATTTCCGCTGTCTCTCCTTGCCGTACAACGTTTTTAAAAAACCTACCCTTAAAAGCTTTGGGAGGGTAAGGAGTTAACTCCGTCCGAATACGTAATATTTTTTAGGTTTACCACTTCCCTAACATCCCATCAAACACTGCGCCCCTTGCAAAATGCCAAACTGTTCAGACTCGGTGGTACGGTTCTTGCCATTGAAATTGGCATCTTCTAGCTCAATGGAAACGCAGCCAGCATAGCCATTGGCTTGTAAAATGTTGAACACATCAACCCAGCGGACAATACCATGTCCTGGAATGGTATAACGCCAGTGTAAGGAACCAAACGGAATTTTTTCCGCAAAAGTCGGCTCTTGTTCACTACCGTATTCGTACAGATTTTCAGCCAACAGTTGGGTATCTTTGCCGTGGACATGATACACCCGGTCCACAAATTCGTTTAAGAAACGCAGATAGTCAATGCCCAGGCGAATGAGATGAGAGGGGTCGTAGTTCACGCCCATCGCTGGAGAAGGACATTCCTTAAAGAAAGCGCGATAGCCTTCGGGGGTGCAGCATAAGGCACCTGGCCCTGGCCAGCCTTCGATGACCACCTTGGCTTGATTCTCTTCAAAAACAGGAGCCAGTTCGTTGAAACTCTCGACCATATAGCCGAAATTTTCTGAACGCGGTAAATCAGTGTTTTCTGGGAGCATGACCAAAAAATAATTCAGGGGGCCGGCAGCCGCACAGGTGCGAATATAGTCCGTATTTTGGGCAATCGCCTCAGCCCGTTTGCCCTTGTCCACCGAAATCATGCCTTGCCATTCCTTCAAATCCGCCGAGCCAACCCGTAAACCTGCCTCGATGACAGTCTGCGCTGCTGTATCAGCATCTTTGCCCACGTCAATGACCTCTAAGCCATTCTCTTTCGTCCAAGCGATGAGCGAGTCTAAGTCCTGCTGCCAACTGCTCCAACCACGACGAAAGCCGATGGGGAAGTTTCCAGTTCGTGTCTGCATGATACATGTCTCCTTGTATAAATTAACAAATGGTAATTAACAATTAACAAAAAACTAACAACTAATAACTCATTCTATTATCCAGATTCAGGGCATAGGATAACAATAATGGCTGAAAAGTCAATAATGATGGTAATCCTGAGAGCAACTTATATCGGCAAGAAACCATAAATTTTGCTCATTCCAAGGATCATGTGGTATGTTCAGGTTAGAAAATCTAAACATTATCAATACTAATTGCTAATTCAAAGGAGTATTCCATGACAACACTTGAAACGCATCTAGTGCAAGGCGAAATTATTTTGATGGATGGCGGGACTGGAACAGAATTGGAACGGCGTGGGGTGCCGATGAATGACCAGGCTTGGTCTGTCGCGACAGTGAAAACACACCCAGATGTGGTACGCCAAATTCACGAAGACTATATCAAAGCTGGCGCAGATATCATCATCACCAATACCTATGCCACATCACGTCATCACCTGCAAGCAGTTGGGTTGGGTGAATATTTTCAGGAGGTCAATGCTCAGGCCGCCGCCTTAGCTCACCAAGCGCGAGATAATGTGGCTGACCGGCCTGTATTTGTCGCTGGGTCTATGTCAACCTCTGCTTTCTTCAGACAAAGACCGCCCTTAGAAGAAGCCAAGAAAAATTTTGAAGATCAGGCGGATATTTTAGCCGAGGGCGGGATTGATTTCATTGTTTTGGAAATGATGCGCGATGTCACCTATACTCCTGTTATTCTACAGGCTGCTCTGAGAACAGGCTTACCCGTGTGGGCTGGCTTCAGTTCTGAGATCGCCGAGGACGGGTCGGTCATGCTGCATCTGAATGAGGATGATACCTTAGCTGAGGGGATAGCCTCTATTGACGGTCAGGCCTGTGCCCTCATGTCCATCATGCACACATTGACCGAAGATACGATACCGAGTTTAACCGTTCTAAAGGACCATTGGTCAGGCTATCTGGGAGCCTATCCGCATTCTGGTAAATTTATCATGCCAAATTGGCAATTCATTGACATCATCAGCCCGGAAGATTATGCCGTGGAAGCCTTAAAGTGGGTGGATATGGGGGTGCAGGTGGTCGGGGGTTGCTGTGGCATAGGCCCAGAGCATATTCAAAAATTAAAGGAAACCTTACCTTCTCATCTACCAAAATCAGCGTAGGGGCAAGGGAACAAAGTGACAGAAATAATGAACCCAACCATCACCCTGCAACACGTCAACCGCCTACAACAACTTTATCAAGCGGGTTTTCAAGACACCTTCCTCGACACAGCCCTGTCTAAAATCATCGGCCATCAAATCCAGCGTGATGAAGCTGACCTGCGAGAGATTGAAACTATCTTGAGCGAATTTGAAAGCCAATATGGATTGACTTCGTCTGACTTTTGGCAGCGTTATCAGGCGGGGCAAATGGACGATACACTTGACTTTATGGAGTGGCATGTCCATTGTCAGGCTCGCCAGCGGCTTCAAGCCCGCTTGCATATTTTGAAAGTCTCAGCTTGAGGTCTCAATATGAGTAAGCCTGATGACTACCTCTCTCAAATTGAATTAGCCTTGATAAATAGCCCAATGATTGCTCACTATCAGATCATCCGCTCATGGGCCAAAACCGACATGGGCTATATCCGCTTTCGGGCGACTCTCAACAATTCATCAACATTAAGTTTGTGCCCGTGTGCAGTATACGCTGCTACTTGGCTACTTTGTAAACATAACTCGCTGCCTCTGTGGTCATGGGCGCGTGGGCACTGATTGCTAAAACTATATGGACCGCTTCGCGCTCGGCTCCCAACGTGAGCGTGATGTGATTATCCTCAGAAAGCGGAGCTGTCGCAACGGTGGGTGAGGCACTCAGATCAATTAATTGCAGCGTGAAATCTTGTTTTAATTGATTGTTCATACGCACGAATCCAGCTGCTTGCCAATTAGGATCAGCCTGCTCCATATCATCAAAAAAGTCAATTTCGGGAATGGCGAGATCATCTAAAGTAAAACCAGGGGCGTTGACGGCATCGTCGGTCACAGCCTCGAAACGAAGTAAAATTTCTTGGCCAGCATAGGCAGACAGGTCAACTTCTTCCTCTAGCCATCCATCTGATTGGCCTGTATAGCCAGGGCCATAAGCATTCCCACTGGGATTCTCTAATTGACTGTGAGGGGCAGCCAAAATGTCCCAACTGCGGCCCTGGTCAGTCGATACTTCTAGGTAGACATAGTCCCAATCATCTTCCAGATGAAACCAAGCCCAATACTGTAAGGTGGCTTGGCTCACAGAGCGTAGGTCGAAGGCCCGCGTGAGGGTTGTATTGGTATCATCACCGCGTTGGCTATACCATTGATAAGAGCCGCTATGGGCCTGGTTATTGACCACCTGGGCCAAGGTCGAGCCAGTGAACTCAAGAATCAGAGGGCCATCGGCCTTCAATTCGATATAGTCCACCCCATATTGCTGCACTGTGCTTTGACGTTCTATCGGAAATGTGGCATGATGTTGCCCAATCTCAACTTGGCGGGGCCTAATGCCTCGGTAGCCCCATCGCCCCCTGAACTGTCCTGTGGCTAAGGTAGCATCCTGAAGATAATTCGCCACCACAAAATCAGCAAATATTTGTTCAAATGTGACGGCATGGCCCAAGGCTTGTAGCGTTGCCTCAATGCCTGCCTGTCCATCGCGCTTTTGAGCGACCAAAGCTTGGATAAAGTCATCCCCAAACTGCTCCCATAAATAGAACAAAAACAAAAAACTACTAGCATAATGGGGCAGGGATTCGCTCGAACTATTGCCCCAGGTGGTTAATTGTAAATCGGGTTGGCGCAGATAAAGATGTGTCCGACGGACTTCGTAGCCGTTCAAGTGCGCGGCCAATTCACTCAAGCCTTCGTTGACCCAACTCGGTTCATTGCGGTCTTGATACCAATGAATCATGTGCTGAAATTCATGGGCCAAAATACTATCAAAGACATCTTGGCCAGGGCGGACACTATTGAGATTAATGAAAAACATTTCTCGCTCATTGCTGAAAGGATTCACAGCTTGGGGATATTCATTCAGCGAGGCAAAATAGCCGCCCACGCCAGGCACATTCCCCAGAAAAATATGCAAGCGTGAATCGTTATCGACTCCGGGCCGCCATTCGCTGCCGAAGAGACGGCGATTCATCGGATAGGTTTGCCTTTCAAAAATATCGGCTGACCGAATGAGGGCCTCTTGGTCAAAAGTCATGCCAGTTTCAACCCACCAATAGGCATGTTCAGTCAAATACTGCAACGTGGCCTCTGATTGAAACTGTTTGGGTCTTGGGGTCGAATTATCAATGACCCAAAATGTATGTTGGGTTCCCACAGGGTAGTCAGGGGCATCTTGGTCTATGGTCGTGGGGATATCCTGACCATCGTATTTCAAACGAATTGCGAGGTCACGCAGGTCGCGGATGGGTATCTCGGTATGTAAAAGCAGGTGAGCCGTTTCATCAGAAATCGGTTCATCTAGCGGCGTTCGCTGTAGCGGTACAGGTGTGGGCGTATTTGCTGTCCGGATCAAATTCGTCAGCGCAGGCTGTTGATGAAATTTTTGTTCTTCCTGATAAACACCGAGCAAAGAACTGCCGACCATCGTGCTACACACGATACATAACATCAAGGCGATGGCTCCTAGCCCCAGAATCATCCGTTTTTCATCCACTTCGGGCATTAGATATCTCCAAGTTTTCTCTATTCAGGGTTGCCAAACTGTTGTTCATAAGCTCAAATATTCCAATGCTTTCGTTAAGTCAAAATCCCCAAAGGACTCATTTTTGGTTTTGGTCGTCATGTCTATTTCACCCTCATTGTTATCCGCTCACTAGGCTCAAATCAAAGAACGAAAATAATCTCGAAACTGAATCGTCTCTGACAAGTTATCACACTCATTACAATGCTCCCAATCAATCCAGACATACTCAATCCCAATCCATCGAGAAAAAGATCGCCTTGAGATTCACCCCCATCAAGTGATCCCATTCTCGCTCGGTATACTCATGCAGCGGGGCCACAGGCACAAGTCCTGCACAATTGACGATGATTTGCAAGCCGCCAAATTGAGCTACTGTCTGAGCGATAGCGGCTTGCACCTGTGTCTCTTGGCCCACGTCGCAAGCGAAAAAGATGGCTTGACCGCCCTGAGCCTGAATGCGTTCCACAACCGCTTGACCCTGTGCTTCTTGCACATCAACCATCGCCACCTTGGCCCCCTCCGCCGCGAACAATTCAGCCGTAGCTTGGCCCATGCCCGAAGCCCCGCCGCTAATCCAAGCAATTTGATCTTGTAAGCGTTTTTGCCCCATGGCGCATACTCCTAATTAGGATAAAATTGACACATTATCATAAACGAGATAGCCTATTTAGTCAAAGCGGCTTATAATCCAAAATGGAGATAAAAACAATGACGACAAACCCAAGGCCGGCACACCCCTTTATCAAGGGCTTAAAACTCAGCGAATTATTCTATGAAGAGGCAGTTAAACCTATTTTGACCACCCATTTCCCTAATCTAACCTATACTGCTGCCTTATTAGGTTATGGATCAGACTGTTTAGGCTTCGACACCCCCCAATCAATGGATCATGATTGGGGGCCAACGCTGATGCTTTTTTTGACTGAAACGGATTATGAGGGGACACGAGAGGCCATAGACCAACTTTTAGGCCAAGAACTCCCCCTCGAAATTCAAGGCTATCCGACCAATTTCGCCTATCATGAAGATGGCACGAAAGGGATGAAGGCTGTAGAAAGTGGCCCGATTAATCATAATATCATGTTTTTCACGGTGACAGGATTCTGCCGCCAGATGCTTAACATCGACTCTGCACAAGATTTACGGCCCCTCGATTGGGTCATCATTCCCGAACAAATATTACGCTCTGTCATCAGTGGCGGCGTGTTTCATGATGGATTGGGGAAATTAAAGGCCCTACAAACGGCTTTGGCCTACTATCCGCAGGATGTTTGGCTTTATCTTCTAGCCAATCAGTGGCGGCGTATCTCGCAAGAGGAGTCTTTCATGGGTCGCTGTGGTCAGGTGGGTGATGAATTAGGCTCGCGGGTCGTAGCAACCCGTTTGGTGCGGGATTTGATGAAACTCTGCTTTTTGATGGAGCGACACTATGCTCCCTATATCAAATGGTTCGGTTCAGCCTTCGCTCAACTTGACTGTGCTGCACACCTCACCCCCATATTGAGCCAAGTTTTTGAGGCCCCCTCCTGGCAAACACGCGAACAGCATTTAAGCACAGCTTATGAATTTGTGGCGCAGCGGCATAATGATTTAGGGATCACTGACCCCCTGCCTACCCAAGTCGCTCCCTTTCATGAACGACCTTTTCAAGTCATCTCCGCTGGCGATTTTGCCGATGCCATTTACGCGACGATCACCGACCCAGACGTGTTGGCTTGGCCGATGTATTTAGGCTCAGTTGATCAGTTTGCTGATTCGACAGATGTATTAAGCTGGCCGAGTAGGGTTGAGCAACTGAAAATGATGTATGGTTGAGGCACGGTGCGTATTGTGTATGCCCCTTTGAAGGTCCTTTTTTATGGGTAAGGGACAATTTTTGGAAATATCTGCCGAAGCGTATAATAGTCCTGAACCGCTAATTTCTAATCTCTCAACTCTGGAGACAATATAATGATCCCCTTACCCGCTATCCCCTCTATGCCCATCTTCGACGGCCATAACGATACGATACTCGATTTAGACCAAAAACGACGAGCAGGTCAGTCTCGGTCTTTTTTTGTCAAAAGCGAAGAAGGCCATATTGACTTACCGCGTGCCCTTGAAGGCGGTTTAGGTGGTGGATTCTTTGCCCTTTTCACCCCGTCGCCTAAAAGAAAAGCTTCTCCTGAAGAAACGACCACAGATGATACAAACCAAAATTCTGTCCAAGCTACATTGGCCGCCCCAGTCCAACTGCCTGTTGATCAAGGAGAGGCTCTCCGTTATACCTTAAGCTTGGCGGCACAATTGTTTCAACTCGAAAAGGAGTCGGCCGGGCAAGCTAAAATTGTACGGGAGGTGAATGAATTGATCGTCTGTTTGCAAGAAGGCATATTTGTCATGATCTTGCACATTGAAGGGGCGGAGGCGATTGATGAAAATTTAGATGCCTTATATGTGCTGCATCAGGCGGGACTGCGTTCTTTGGGCTTGACCTGGAGTCGGGCTAATATTTTCGCCCATGGGGTTCCGTTCAAATTTCCTAGCTCCCCAGACACTGGCCCAGGTTTGACCGAGACAGGCAAAGATTTAGTACGGACTTGTAATGAACTCGGCATCATGCTTGATCTCTCCCACCTCAACGAACAAGGTTTTTGGGATGTCGAAGCCCTTTCAAAGACTCCCCTCGTGGCGACCCATTCTTGTGCTTACGCCCTATCTCCTTCGCCCCGTAATTTAACGGATAAACAATTAGATGCCGTTCGGGCCACAAATGGCGTTGTTGGAGCCAATTATCATGTCGGCTTTCTCCGAGAAGATGGCCGCTATGATTTGGAAACTTCATTGGCTGAGATTGTGCGCCATGTCGATTATATGGTTGAACGGATGGGGCTTGACCATGTAGCCTTGGGGTCAGACTTTGATGGAGCCACGATGCCAGACGATTTAGTGGATGTAACAGGGCTGCCGAAATTGATGGATGCCTTTCGCGAACATGGTTATGATGATTCAGCCCTTCGTAAAGTTGCTTATGAGAATTGGGTACGGGTGTTGCAAGAGACTTGGGCACCTTAATCTACCCGCCACCCAAGTGCTTCAAGGTTCAAGCCTTCGCCGAGCAAGGCCGCGGGAACATCGGCTAAGGTCATGACAGATTCGGCGGCAATCGTGCCATTGGGCAAATAAAGTTCACCCACAGCCTTACCGAGACGACCCCGTAAGTGCACAATGCGACCAACAACTTTAAGTGGCGTTTCGGTAGGCACGGGATGGCGATATTTAACCTCCAGCTTGACTGACATCATCAGATGGTGGTGGTCTTTAATCATCGCCACCCGACCCACCACTTCATCTAACATAGCGGCGACGATACCACCGTGAACGACCCCGGGGTACCCTTGATAGTGGTCCGCCACGGTGTAATCGCTATACACTTCATTTTCGCCATTATCGTAGAAAGTCATATAAAGCCCGACGGGATTATCACGGCCACAGATAAAACACATTCTGGAGTTGGGCTGGCGGTTGCGGATTTCAGAGGGCATTGTCATCATTCGTGTCTTATCTTTCACCCCGCCAATACCCCTGCCTCCACAAATGTCGCCATCTCATTCAACAAGCGTACCGAGGCATCTAGCAAAGGCAAAGCTAAAGTTGCGCCAGTTCCTTCCCCTAAACGTAGGTCAAGCTTGAGCAAAGGGGTTAAGGCCATAAGATTAAGTAAAGCCTGATGGCCTAGTTCGGCTGATTGATGGCCTGCAAAAATATAGTCTTTTGCTTGGGGGGCTAAAGCAGTGGCAATGATGGCTCCAGCCGTGGCAATGAAACCATCGACCACCACAGGAATACAATGCGCGGCAGCACCGATAATTAAGCCCGCAATGCCACCAATTTCAAAGCCACCCACCTTGGCTAAAACGGCGAGGGGATATTGTGGATTAGGTTGATTAATTTGCAAAGCTTTCTCTATAATTGTAATCTTATGCTGTACACCTGCTTCATCTAAGCCTGTCCCTGGTCCTGCAAGCTCGGCAGGGGGGCGTTGGGTGAAGATAGAGGCGATGGCTGCCGCCGCAGTGGTATTACCAATACCCATTTCACCTGTGATCAAGATGTTCAGGGCCACAGTGTCAACCAAATAATTGACCACTGTAATCCCGATTTCCAGAGACTCTTGGGCTAAAGCCAAACTCATTGCGGGTCCGAGGGCCATATTTTGCGTCCCTTGAGCTAGTTTACGCGACAGAAAACGCGGATCTTTCGTCTCAATCTCAGCGGCTACACCCATGTCAACAACCAACAAGCTGGCATTCATCTGCTGGGCTAAGACGCTGATGGCTGCGCCGCCAGCTAAGAAATTATGAATCATTTGCGCTGTTACTTCAGAGGGATAGGCACTGACTCCCTCCGCGGTGACTCCATGGTCGCCAGCCATGATCACAATATGCTTAGGGGTCAGCTTAGGTCGTAATGTGCCCGTGATTCCAGCCAATTGAATTGAGACTTGTTCGAGTTGACCCAAACTGCCAGGGGGCTTGGTCAATTGATTTTGTCGCGCTTGCGCTAAAGCCATTGCTTGTTGGTTGAGTGGGGTAATACGTTGTCGAAAGGTTTCAAGTAGAGACATAGATCTATCCTCAATTTGGGGGTTGAACTCACAATCAGATATATTTTTACAAATTTATCTTAGTGAGACAAGGATAACTTCATGATAATAATACCAGATATGGCATGTCCTAAATCGTCAGGTACTACGTATATTCTTAAGGAATGAGCATTAAAAATGTTCATTCCTTAGTTCTTCCAAATTGGGTTAATTAACGAAACGCAGCATCATCTTCGGTGTAATAGGTTGACACATCAACCCATAGCGTTTCTTTAGCAAAGATAAATTCAAGCCAATCAAAAAAAAATCCGCGAAATCTGCGAAATCTGCGGATTATAAGTTGTCATTAGTATTTGGTCATCAATTTACCATGACCCTATAAGCTAATCGACTCGCCCGGCTGCAATACCGCAACCTTGGTCTCGGTTTCAGCTTCGACCCTGGTTTTCCAAGCAGCAGCATCTTGTTCAATGGGGGGAAAGGTATTGTAATGACAAGGAACAGCCAAGGTAGGCTTGAGCAGCTGCACCGCTTTGAGGGCATCGTCTGGCCCCATGGTGAAGTTATCGCCAATGGGCAAGACAGCTAAGTTCAGACCATCCTCGCCATATAATTTCATATCGAGGAAAAGAGCCGTATCACAGGCAAAGTAGAGATTTTTGCCGCCTGTGCTAAGTAAAAAGCCTGCTGGATTGCCGCCATAGCTGCCATCGGGCAAGCCTGAGCCATGATGCGCGATGGTGAATTTGAGATAACCAAATTCATGCTGAAAGCCACCCCCCAAATGTTGGGGGTGCAAATTTTCAAGCCCTTGTGCCCCTAGCCAGTTAACAATTTCAAAGTTACTGATCACCTGCGCTCCCGTCCGCTTGGCAATCGGGACTGCATCCCCAATATGATCCCCATGACCATGCGAGACCAAAATAACATCGGGGTTAACCTCATCGGCTAAAATTGAGGCCTGGGGGTTGTTCGTGAACCATGGATCAATCACAATTGTTTTTCCATCAATCTCTAGCTGATGGGTTCCATGGCCGAGAAAGGTATAAGTGATAGCCATAGCAAACTCCTTTTCAATTAACAATTAGTAATTAGTAAAAAACTTCTTTAGGATCAAAGGCGGAAAATGACAAGATGATAGAATTATCACTCTACCACTCTGAAACTTTGCCACTTTGCTGCATTTATAAAATAAACATTACATCGCCAAAGCTGTAAAAGCGATATTTTTCAGCGATGGCGATCTGATAAACAGACTGCATGAGATCAAGACCCATAAAGGCAGCGACTAGCATGAGGAGGCTGCTTTTAGGCAGATGAAAATTCGTCACCAAACGATCTACAAGGCGATATTGAAAGCCAGGATAAATAAATAAATCCGTCGGACTTTCAGTAGCGATGACAGGTTGCCAGAGACAAGGATCTTCAGACAAAAAATTAGGGATACTCGCCTGTTTGAGCGACTCTGATAGGCCCATACTCCGCAAGGCGGCTGTTTCCAAAACGCGTACGGATGTGGTACCGATAGCAGTGAGGGTATGGCTCGTGAGTTTGGTTTCGTTAATTTGCTTTGCCGTCTCTGGACTGAGGCTGATCCATTCACTATGCAAAGGATGTTGTTCAATCTGGTCAACGGTCACGGGCTTGAAAGTATCCAAGCCCACATGCAAGGTGACATAATCAATCTTCACCCCCTTATCTCGTAAAGTGAGCAAGACTTCTGGCGAAAAGTGCAAGCCCGCTGTCGGTGCTGCCGCCGAGCCTTCAACCCGGCTGTAAATCGTTTGATACCGTTCTATATCATCCAAAGCAGCCTGGATGTAGGGGGGTAAGGGAACATGGCCAATATCGGGCAATAATTCATTCAATGGCTGATTAAATTCAACTAGACGAGAGGCTCCTTGAAGCACTTCAATAATCCGGCCCTGAATCATTGTCCCAGTGCTATCATTTTTGGCCGGGATAATGGTAAACGTCGAGCCTTCCCACAAACGTTTGCCGCCGACCAAGGCTTCCCAGCGACACGCGCTAACCTGTTTGAGTAGTAAAAGCTCCATTTTACCGCTCGTCTGTTTTTGTCCAAAAAGACGCGCCGGGCGGACTCGACTGTTGTTCGCTATCAATAAATCATCTGGGTTCAGATAATCCGGCAAATCGCTAAACTGGCGATGTTCAAGCTGACCCCTTGCCCGATCCACCACCAAAAGCCGTGCCGCATGGCGCGGCTCAATAGGCTTCTGAGCGATTAATTCAGGAGGCAGATGATAGTCAAAGTCGGATAGTTGCATGAGAAATTTTACAAGAATGTCGCCTGTTCTGGTTTATACGGAAATGGCGTTTCCGTTGGCACATCATACCCGATGTGTTCATGGGCTTGCGCGGTGGCTTTACGCCCTCGAGGGGTGCGTTCTAAAAAGCCAAGTTGAAGCAGATAGGGTTCAACGACATCCATGATGGTGTTACTATCTTCACTGATGCTGGCCGCAATCGTTTCTAGCCCCACCGGGCCCCCGCCAAATTTGTCGATAATGGCATGCAAAACTTTACGATCCAAATCATCTAAACCTTTCGCATCGACTTCCAAGAGCATCAAAGCCTCATGAGCCACTGGCCCCGTGATGATACCATCTGAGCGCACTTCAGCAAAGTCACGGGCGCGTCTGAGCAGGCGATTAGCGATACGCGCTGTACCTCGAGAACGGGCGGCAATTTCACTAGCCCCATCTGGTTCAATAGGGACGTTTAAAATACTAGCTGAACGAGTGACAATTTTTTCCAAGTCAGCTTGGGTATAAAATTCTAAGCGGAAGATAGAGCCAAAGCGGTCCCGTAAAGGCGATGCTAACAGGGCTAAACGAGTGGTGGCCCCTAAAATGGTGAAGTGAGGCAGTTTTAGCCGAATATTGCGAGCACTCGTTCCCTTGCCGATGATGATATCCAAGGCAAAATCTTCCATTGCCGGATAAAGAATCTCCTCCACAGCGCGACTCAGGCGATGAATTTCATCAATAAATAGGATGTCACTTTTACGCAAGTTGGTCAGAATAGCCGCTAAATCGCCAGGCCGCTCAATGGCTGGCCCGGCAGTGATCTTCAAATTTACATTCATCTCGTGGGTGATGATGCTGGCTAAGGTTGTTTTCCCCAACCCCGGCGGCCCGTAGAGAAGAATATGATCCAAGGCTTCCTCACGTTTCTTGGCTGCTTCAATGACAATGCGAATATTTTTTTTGACCAATTCTTGCCCAAAGTAGCCATCCCAACTGGTCGGGCGTAGGCTTTGCTTGCTCTGTTCATCGCCTGCTTGGGCATCGGGTGAAATAGAACGTTCTTGATTCATAGTGTTCTGATTATACCACAGGGTGGGCTTATATTAGAAAAAATGGCAAGGTGACAAGGGAGGATGGTTTTCCACGGAATGAGAATTGAATGACTTACCTTAAAAAAAGAAGAGGCTTTAGGTCTCAATGTAGCAGAAAAAGTCTGTGCAACTGTGGTTCCCGCCGCTTGTACGGTCGAGCCGGTCTGCTCAAATACCGCTACCAGAATGGTGACTGTGAACAGGCCAATGGCTAAGGCGGTGCTAATGCTAAGGACCCAGAGAAAGAGAAAATAGCTATGCTGCCATAAGGCCAATTTAGAAGAGATCTCCGACCGCTTTCATGTAGGTCTCAATCACCTTCAAATGCGTAGCTGCATCCCTGCCTGTGACCGCTTTGAACTGACCCCGCCCGAAGATGGTATTAACCGTGATGTGGGTCGCCCCAACCTTGCGCCAAGCTTCAATTGCAGCCCGCCAGTCGTCTGCTGTGCCGCTGCCTGCACCTGTCCAGCAATCCAGGCCAATTTCGCTAGGGTCACGGCCTACTTTTTTCGCACTGGCGTGAATTTTATCTAGGGCCGGTTGCACCTGGTCCGGGCCACCGTAGATATAGAGCCAACCATCGCCGATGCGGCCAAGACGTTCATAAGTGGCCTCGGCTGAACCGCCAATCCACACCTCTAGGGGGCGCGTTGGCAGAGGGTTGATCCCAGCGTCAGGGATGGTGTGGTATTTGCCTTCAAAGACGACATGCGGATCCGCCCACAGTGCCCGCATCACTTCAATCTGCTCTTCGGAACGTTTGCCGCGACCATGGAAATTCTCGTTTAGGGCGGTGAATTCAACTTTGTTCCAGCCGATCCCTACACCCAACCGCAGCCGCCCGCCTGACAGCACATCGGTTGAGGCTGCTTGCTTCGCCACCAGAACCGCTTGCCGCTGGGCTAAAATGACAACTTGCGGCGATAGCTCGATGCGTTCGGTGATACCCGCGATATAACTGAGCAGGGTGAAGGGATCGTGGAATAAATCCTGTGAGTTGTAGGGACCAGTCCAGTCTGGGTAAGCGGTGGGATTGACTCCGACAACATGGTCATAGACGACAAGGTGCGAATAGCCCAACCCTTCGACTGTTTGAGCAAAATCACGGACCAATATCGGGTCGCCGCCAATCACGTTTTGGGGGAATGTCACGCCAAGTTTCATCCTTATCTCCTAATGATGTGTAAATTATTTGGATAATCGTCTATATAAAACAATCATCTCACTGTATCATCAACCTATCCAAGCGACAAGTTTAAACACTGATTAGTTAGCTTGCTCCCTCTTTCCGCTACGACTATAATGGGCTTAAAGTAGTCTGCTCACTAACCTAACCAAAATCTTTTATCTTCTTTGAGGTGATAATATGGATAATCAGATGCAACCTAGTCAGGCAGCTTGGTATGCCCTACACTGTTATGCTGGCTCAGAACGAAAGGTGGAGCGGAATTTGATGCAGCGTGTCCGTGAGGCCCAGTTGGAAGACCAAATATTTCAAGCTGTTTTCATCGCTGAACGTCAAGTCTATCCCGGTTATATTATGGTGGAAATGGTTCTCAATGAAACAACGTGGTCTCTCGTTCGTGAGACCCCCGGTATCACCGGATATGTCGGCTCAGGCAAGCAGCCCAGCCCTGTCCCGCAAAATCAAGTCGATAAGATTCTAAGCTATATTGCGGCTGGGAGACCTAAATCGAAAACCGACCATGGGTTTATGCAAGGACAACGGGTGCAGATTATTGACGGCCCATTTTCTGATTTGATTGGTGTGGTCGATGTGGTAGATGCGAAACAAAAGCGTGTGGTCGTGCAAGTTGATTTTGTCGGTCGCGCCACACCCGTTGAACTTGAATTTTCTCAGGTGGAACCGGAACAGACTTTTCGGTTATAGATAAGAGCATTTTTTGAAATTATCGTTAAATTTACATGAATAAAATATTAGGAAGACAGTATGCCAACCCCTTTTCCTGGGATGGATCCCTATTTAGAACAAAGTGGCATTTGGAGTCAAGTCCATATCCAATTGATTGCCAAAATTCAAGATTTTCTAGCACCACAACTTCGGCCTCACTACATAGTTGACGTTGACATCGCCACCTATCTCACCTTGCCGCCGTCAAATGGCACGACAGAGACTGACTTCATTGGACGGCCTGATGATCTAATTTTAACCAAGCCTGCCACCACACCCCTCCCAGCCCCAAGTGAGGATGGTGTAGCCGTAGCAACTGCACCAAAAATTGAACCCATTGTCACTGAATTGCCAATTCCGGAAAAAGTCACCCATCGCTATCTGGAAGTACGCACACGGGAAGATGGGCGAGTGGTCACGGTGATCGAAATTTTGTCACCGAGCAACAAGGCCAAGGGTCCAGGGCGAGAAGATTATAAGATGAAACGGGAGAAGATTTTTGGTTCAGCCACCAGTCTAGTTGAAATTGATTTGCTGCGAGCGGGCCAGCCGATGCCGCTTAATGTAGACCTCAAAAATAATTATCGTATCTTGGTCAGTCGTGCAAATACGCGCCCTTTCGCTGACGTTTATCTGTTCAGCATGCGTGACTCCATCCCAGATATCCCCATCCCCCTGCTCCCTGACGACGCTGAACCTAGCCTCTCTCTCAACCATATCTTGCACACCCTTTACGACACAATTGGGCTTGACCTACGAATCGACTATACCCAGCCACCTAAACTAAGGTTATCAGCCGCAGAGGCCGACTGGGTTGCAGATTTGATGCGTAAAGCATGCGTAAAATAGCAGAATATACTCGATAAAAAATAGATTGTTATGGCAATAAAGTACAATCCGCTTTCCTCGCCCACGCAACTTCAGCATTTGGGGGTTCATACACTTAACGCAACAAATCGCCCCTGTGCCAGTGGTCGAAGTTGATGCCAGCTACTGGCCAAGATTTCATAGATGTTTGCCAATGCAATTTAAGAATTTAAGGTCAGGTATTTGACTTTTCATTCTATAATGCTCATACTAAACAATGAGCCGCGAGCTAGAAGAAGCCCCCTGACATTCATATTTGACAGATATTATGTGTTATGGTTCAACGTGGCTTAAAATTGAGGTGTATTATGGGAAAAAGTGGGGTATATGACAAATATAATACCTGCCTTGATAAATCTATAATATGTCAATTTTGACGGTTAATAAATAGTTCAGGCGGCTCGAGGCCGACGAACACTACCTTCAACTACAAAGGAGAGACACAACAGATGGGGCACAAATCCGAATACTTGACGATCGCTGGCATCAAGATCAAGATCGTTACAGGGGAGAAAACGCAGACAGTCAATGTCTATCAAGACGAGACAGAGGGAGACTACCGTGAGGTGTATCGCATCTCGGACAAGGGAGAGTTCGTATCCCGCGCAAAACTCGAGAAGGAAGCGAAATCTCAACTCGACCGCTTCCTCATCCTGAAAGGACTCGACTGCTTCCTCATCCTGAAAGGAGCTGTACGCGAAGGACCCCGGAGCAAGCGTTAACCCGCAACCTCTAACCCATGCCGCCGTCTAAGACCGTGTTTTTCAAGCGCAAGCTCGTCAAGTACAATTGATTTATACCTTAGCGTTGGTCAAATACTGGGCTGATTCAGTTACGCCATCAAAAGAAACCCTGACTCAAACCCTACAAGCTATTCGCTTCGGACCAAAGTATACGCCTCACCCAGCTCATCCCCTCTATACTTGGTGACATGAGTATGAGGGAGGGTAAACTAAATCATTTAACTTGATCGAACTTCTTCCTGTCCCCTACAACCTATAAAACTGCCTTGCATTATCCGCCATAATTTTACGCTTCGGTGTCGTCGGCAAATCAAGGGGTAGACATTCGCGCGGATTATCAAAATAATTAAAGGGATAGTCTGTAGAAAACATGAGCAGATTATCAGAGTCGAACTGGTCGAAGATTTGCTGTAGGTGGGTGATGTGCGGGGGTATATCTAAAGGAGCTACGGTCAGGCGCAGATGGTGGTGTATATATTCCGAGGGCGGACGTTTGACCCACGGAATATCACGGCGAAGACCCTTCCATTCCTTGTCCAAGCGCCACATCAGAGAAGGCAACCAGGTTACGCCGCTGGCGATTAGGGCCACCCGTAAACTGGGAAATTCTTCAAAAATGCCTTCCGTGATCATATTCAAGACATGCGATTGAAAAATATGGCTCATCCCTGCATATTCTTCGAGATAAAAAGAGGGCCAGCCGGATGAGGTTGGCGGAGCCCAAGTTACCCCGCCGACATGCAGACCGATAACCAAATCATGATCGACTGCCACTTTGTAAATTGGATGATAATGGCGATTGCCATAGAGATGTTCAGAACGAACGGGCAGAAAGATTTGTACGAAGCCTGGGTGACTGCCCAAGCGTTGAATTTCTCGGGCGGCTAAATCTGGATTTTGGCTCGGTACGACCAGAGAGGCTCGTAAGCGTGGTTCAGGCTCCAACCATTCAGCCACTTGC
This sequence comes from Anaerolineae bacterium, assembly GCA_965199695.1. Taxonomy (GTDB): domain Bacteria; phylum Chloroflexota; class Anaerolineae; order 4572-78; family 4572-78; genus CBDAUV01. Next base: position 290,691 of record OZ241372.1, read on the forward strand.
CACTCGTTGACGGCACTGGCAAAAGCGGCTGCGCCATAAGGATGATGAACGCTTTCGACCGCATAAGCGCAATTGAGAATACCATACTCCACTGGCCAGCGGTCAAGGGCTTGTGTTTGCAGGCGGTCCAATTGAGACCCGGCTGGCGATCCATCTTCTGGTTTTGTATCTGGGTGAACCAAGTGACCGGGTGTATCCAAATAAGGTTCTGGCCCCTTTAGGTCAGACTGCTCGACGATTTCACGCCAATAGGCGGGTAAATAGGGCAAGAGTGTTTTATAAGATGGCACGACATTATGTAGATCGCAATCAATGATGGGGTGGGCTTTGGTTTCCATATAGTTTCTACCTTACATAATGCCAAAAGTCTTAAAGGCTTCAACGGTACTCATGCCATCTTCAATGGCCTTTTGTACAGCCTTCTCACCCCTAGCCTTTTCGATGGCTCCCATAAAAATTTCTTCTTCCGCCTCTTGCGGTATCACACACACCCCATCGATATCCCCAAAAATGATATCACCTGGTTTGATACGGACATCTTCAATTTCAATAGGGACACGGTAATCAATCACTTTGCCACGTGGCCCTTGGTCTTGAGCATAAGAACCATAGGCAAAAGTGGGGAAGCCCAGATCAAGGATGCCCTTTGTATCGCGGACGTAGCCATCAGCCACCACGCCCACCGCGCCGAGTTTCATGGCCCGCGTACTCATCAACTCGCCCCATAGCGCATAGCGTGGCGAGGCCCCCGTGCAAACGTAGATTTCATGCGGTTTCAAATTGTCTAAGGCTTCAAGCATTAAGCCAAACGATTGCGCCATCACTTGGATATCTGGCCCTGTTGAGATGGCTTCAAAACAATCCGCTTCTAAGACAGGCATGGCCCGCCCGATAGCCACCATATCTGGGTCTATAGGCCGAATTTGGGGCGGCAAAAATTGATGCAAAAAACCAACTTTATCCATCACATCGCCCACAACGGCGACGAATAATTCTTGTCGGGCTAAGGTAAATAATTCTTCATCGGTGTGCCAAAGCTTGCTCATGGAAATTCCTTTAGCATGATAACCCATAAAGCTCTCGCGCATTATGGGCTAAAATATCCTGCTTGACTTCCAAAGGTAACAGGTTGGGCAGGGATTGGGTTGGTGAATCGAAATCCCAATGCGGATAGTCCGTCGCGAAAAGAAGACGCTCATTCATCTCAAGCTGATCCAGTAAGTGTTGAAAATAAAGGGCTTGCGGTGGCTCTTCAATGGGTTGGGTGGTAATCCAAAAATGTTCGCGGATGTATGCAGAGGGAGGGCGTTTTAAGTGAGGGACTTCGTTTTTCATCTGCTGCCAACTGCGGTCTAGTCGCCACATGAGGGATGGTAGCCAAGCAAAGCCTCCTTCGATTAACACAATTTTCAAGGTTGGGAAACGATCAAAAATGCCCTCGCAGATCATGCTGATAATTTGGGGCTGGAAGGATTGGGGCATGCCAGCGTGATCCTCAAAATAAAAAGAGGGCCAACCCGCCCCCGTGAGCGGCCAGCCACCTGCGCCGCCGAAATGGATGCCGATGGGCAAGTCATGCTTCACTGCCGCCTCATACATGGGCCAATATTTCCGTTTGCCTAGCAATTCTTGCGTCCGAGCGGCCAAAATAAGCTGCACGAAGCGGGAATCCTGCGCTTGCCGTTCAATCTCTGTCGCCGCTAGTTCCCCATACTCATACGGCACGACCAACGAAGCCCGTAAACGCGGTTCTGGGTCTAGCCATTCCGCTATTTGCCATTCATTCAAAGCTTGACACATAGCCGCGCTGTATCCGGCATTGGTATAACCCCCAGCACCATAAAGCGTATTAAGAACACCATAGGTTATAGACCACGCATCGAGTAACTGAGTCTGCATAAAGGCTAAATTTGACCCAGGTGGCCCTCCATTGGGCGGCCAAGCGTCATTGCGAGCAGCACTGGGGTGCAATCGCGGATATTTCGCTCCTGGATAATGCGGGCGGGTTCCATACTGCTGTCGATACTCACGCCAATGCGCGGAGAGATAGGGGGACAGAGCATCCGCAGAAGCGGGAGCGTTATGAATATCACAGTCGATGATGGCTAAATCAGTTTGCGTTTTAGGTTTAGGTTCAGCTAAAGCAGCTACCATTGGATATTCCTCCTTGAATAACGATATCACAAATTCGTATTGCCATACCATATCAGAAAACAATTGGATTGTCTAATTTTGCCTTTTCGGATAAAACTTTTATTGTTAGCGATGTGGATTGATAAATAGTTTAACTTACGAACCATTATTGACAGAGGAGTCAAAGCATACCAAGGATACAGCACAGAGGATGAAAAAAAGAGGATCACGACTATGCGTTTGTAACCAAACGACCGAATAAACGAATTTCACGAATGATAAAAAATTTGTGTCATTCGTCCCTTCGTGAAATTCGTGATATATTATTTTTATTATTTTGATAATTACTAATTGTTAATTGTTAATTGGCATTTACAGAGGAAATATAGATGCAAAATTTAGCCAATTTATTAGTGCAAGAATTAAAAGCGCGCGGGGTTGAAATTGTTTTTGGCTTACCTGGCGGCGAAATCGTGCCTGTCATTGATGGCCTGCGGCGATGGGGGATACGCTTGGTGATGGTTTATCATGAGACCACGGCGGCTTTTATGGCGGCGGTAACAGCGAGAGTGACTGGTAAACCCGCTGTCTGTTTAACCACGCTTGGCCCTGGGGCAACAAATGTTGTCTCTGGGGTGGCCCATGCTTTTTTAGACAGAGCCCCAATTTTAGTCATCACGGCTCAGTCTGCCGCTTTAGATCACGAACCCCGTCTGAATACCCATCAAGTTATTGATGGCGAGGCTATGTTTTCACCGATTACGAAAGCCTCGCTTCGCTTGACAGAAATCAAGCCACAGGCACTTTTATCGAAAGCCTATGCTTTCATGACCCAAGATCAACCTGGCCCAGTCAATTTACGTTTGGTCAATGAAGATGCGCTAAAATTGGTCAAGGCTGAAATGAGCGATCCTCATCCTGACTCTGACGCTTCTCGCATTCGTGATACCGCTAACATCAACGGCGATGTAGAAAAAGCGACCCAGACTCTGGCCCAAGCGAAACAACCGATTTTGGTCCTTGGCTTGGGGGTAGAACCTGAGGCCCCTTATGAGGCCATTCGCGCCTTGGCCGAGGCCATCCAAGCCCCGGTCATCGTCACGCCCAAGGCGAAGGGGGCCTTTCCGGCTGACCATCCCCTCTTCGTGGGGGTCATCGGTCTCACCCGCACTGATCCGGCCTATCAAATTTTGGATGAAGCAGATTGTATCATCGCCATCGGTTTTGATGTTGTCGAATTGGTCAAAACCTGGGATCAAACGGCTCCACTTATTTGGCTTGCTCAATGGGAGAATCATGATCCAATTTTAGAAAATACAAGGGCCGAACTGGTCGGCTCCATGAGCCTTGCTTTGCAGGATTTGCAAAAAATTTCAGTAAAAACACAACCTGATTGGGGTGAAGTCAGAGTCACCCAGTTTCGACGTATTTTAGCTGAACAAGTTTTACCAAAACCCGCTGAGGGTCGCATGTTGCCCCAAACCGTACTGAAGACGCTGCATGACATGCTTCCCCGTGAGGCTATGCTCACCGTCGATGTTGGCTCCCATAAAATATTTTTCTCCCTCAATTGGCCGACCTATACGCCTAATCGTTTCATGCTCTCAAATGGCCTTTCCTGCATGGGCTATGGCCTACCCGCCGCCATTGCCGCGAGCCTAGCCTTGCCAGATGAGGTGGTTGTCTGTATCACTGGCGATGCGGGCTTGTCGATGTGCCTGGGCGAATTAGGGCTGATCAACCAATTAAATACCGCCATCATCATGATCGTCATGAATGATTGTGCCTTAGACTTGATTCGCTCTCATCAAATTCGTTCTGGCTATGAGCCGCATGGGACAGAATTTACGAACCCTGATTTTGTCGCCATTGCTAAGGGCTATCAGCTTGATGCCTATCGCGTTCAGGACGAGGTTGAACTCCGCGCAGCCCTCCAAACGGCCCTAGACACACGGCAAGCGACCTTGATTGAAGCCATGATTGATCCCATTAGCTATCCGACCACGCCCGTTAAAGAGGTTGAGGTAGGACAAGTTTATTAAGGTGTAAAGGAGTTATTTATATGATTATGCTAATCAGAATAATAAAATCTGGCCTATCGCTGGCTATGGGCCTGATAGTCAGTATTATTACCTTTAATAATTTGACGGATTATCAACCAAAATATGAATTTGTGAAACATGTCATGAGTATGGATACAATTTTTCCAGAGAGCAAGCTCAGATGGCGGGCGACCTCACCCAAGGCCCACCATTTTGTCTATCAAAGGAGTAGCTGTGCGAAGATTTCATTCTTACGAAGAGGTTGACCCAGATATTCACTACTATGTCTCACGAGACAAATTGATTGAACGCACCTACCATAGTTTGTTGGGCAATAACCCCGCAAAAGGCGGTCACTACATCACCGTCTGGGGGCCGCGACAATCGGGTAAGAGTTGGCTGATGCGGCAAGTGGTCAGGCGGTTTAAAGCCCAAAATCCTGAGTTTGAGGTAGCGATCTTGTCCATGATGTCAGTCGGCCCAGATTTTAGCGAGGAGCGCGTGTTAAGGCTATTTGCTGAACAATTTGAAGTCATGTTTGGTAGAGCGTTTCCGCAGCTAAGAGACTGGGAAGATGTGGTCCGTTTATTTACAGCAGAAAATTTTAAGCGGCCCGTCATCCTGATTATAGACGAGTTCGATGGGATGGGGACAAGGTATATCAACGACTTCGCCAAGCAATTTCGCAGTCTCTATGTGAGCCGTCGCAATGAAACAGATAAACTGACGGGGGAAAAAACGCATCGACTACACGGTCTCGCTTTGGTCGGGGTGCGGAGTGTCTTGGGGATTGAAAATGAAACAGGTTCGCCCTTCAATGTGCAGCGTAGCCTACCCATTCCGAACTTGACCTTTAAGGAAGTTGACTCGATGTTTCATTGGTATGAACGGGAGAGTGGTCAGACAGTAGAACAGGCTGTCATTGACCGCGTGTTTTATGAGACGCAAGGGCAGCCAGGTCTTGTCGGTTGGCTGGGAGAACAGTTGACTGAAGAAGATTTTAATAAAGACCTCAATAAAGCGATTGATATGGCTCTATTCCAGAAAGTCTATAGTGCTGCGCTTTATATTCTGCCCAATAACAATATCTTAAATCTGATTAGCAAAGCACGTCAAGAGCCTTACAAACAGGAAGTCTTAGAATTATTTAGAACCGATGAGAAGCGTCCTTTTAGCTATGATGATCCGCTCTTAAATTTTTTGTATATGAATGGGGTGATTAGTTGGGAAAAAGACGAGGATGAGGAATATTATGTCAAATTTCCTTCGCCTCTCGTGCAGCGACGGCTGTTTAACGCATTTGCTCGTGATATGTTCCGGGACTTGGGTCAACTGCATGATCCCTTTGCCGATTTATCAGACATCGTCACCGATGATCGCTTGAATTTGAGCAATCTCATGCACCTCTATGAGACCTATCTGCGCCAAAATCGGGAGAGATTGCTCAAAAATGCTCCGCGCCGTGAAACAGATAATCGCGTTTTGGAGGCCACATATCATTTTAATCTCTATCTTTACTTACAACGTTTTTTCTCTGATTATAAAAGTCGGGTTCACCCAGAGTTTCCAACAGGGAATGGCAAGATTGATATTCTGATCCATCATGGGGAGCAAGATTATGGGCTGGAGGTGAAAAGTTTTGCCAATACGAAAGGTTATCGAGAAGCCTTGAAACAAGCGGCTCGTTATGGAAAGCAGTTGGGCTTGGCCGAAATTTGTTTGGTCTTTTTTTGCGAGTATATCTCTGATGAGAATCGGGAAAAGTATGAGCAGGTCTATGTTGATCAGACGACGGGGATACTGGTCAAACCTGTTTTTGTGGTGACGGGGTGATTACCAGTGCTGTTCAGTTCTCGAAGTCAAAATCACGGATCGACAGAAAAACGGCAAAATTGCAGGGTGACTTTCGCTGGCGAAAGGCGCAGAGTAACAGGTTCGAGGCGGTCGTTCCTTTGGAACGTATCACCTTGCCACCTTGTCACTTTGCTGTCTGCTCACCACAAAATTCCTCATAGAACCATATTTATTTGTTATGGCCTTAAGGTCACTTTAATCGACTGATCGCCCGCGATGACCAAATTCATTCCTTCTTCAAATTTCTCTAAGGGTAGCTGGTGAGTCACAATTTGATCCATTGGCAGCAAGCCTTGTTCGAGCATACGGATGGCGACAGGATAAGTATGCGGACTGAGATGTGCCCCGTGGATGTTGAGTTCTTTGGTATCACCGATGATAGTCCAATCAACGGTGACAGGTTCGCGCATAACGCTGAACTCGACGAAGGTGCCTAATTTGCAGATCATGTGCAAACCTTGCGTCACAGCGGCGGGATGACCTGTGGCTTCGATATACACGTCGCAGCCATAGCCCTCTGTCAGCTTTCGCACTTCATCGACCGCATCGACTTTGCTCGGATTCAGGCCAATATCTGCTCCGCAAGCTTTCGCCACTTCCAGACGATCATCATTCAAGTCTAGGGCAATTAAGAGACACGGATTTTTCATCTTAGCCGCAGCGAACATACCTAAGCCAAGCGGCCCCGCACCCGCAATAACCACTACATCCTGAAATTGAATGTTGCCTCGCTCAACGGCGTGAATTGAACAGGCCAAAGGTTCGATGAAGACGGCGTGATTAGCAGGGATGGAAACAGGTACTTTATAGTTGAGGGCGTTGTAGGGAAAGCGCATATACTCAGCCATCGCGCCAAAGGTATGTTGGTGAAAACCGTAGATGTCATGCACCTGACACATCCAATATTGACCGCGCTGGCAATAGCGACAGGTCTGACACGGGGTAATTTGCTCTGAGACGGCCAAGTCGCCCAAAGCCAAACCATATTTTGCAGCCGCGCCCTCACCCAAGGCAACAACTTCACCCACAAATTCGTGGCCGGGGATCACAGGCGGCTGACAATAGCCCTCGCGGTGTGCGTCGCCCCAGAAAAGCGGCGCACCAGTGTAACATTTCATGTCGCTGGCACAGATGCCGACGGACTTGACTCGGATAAGGACTTCTTCCGCGCCCGGCTCTGGCACAGCCCATTCTTGGAGACGATAATCTTCCGCGCCATAACAAACGATGGCGGGCATGGTTTTTGGCAAGGAGGTGTTAAATTGGTAAGTCATTTGGTTTTTAGTTTTTCGACAGATTTCTATATCTGATTAATAGATCTCTGTATGCTGTCGCTTTGTTGCTTTATATCTCAACCCCAGCGCACGATAATGAAGCTTAAGATGATTGACAAAATGGTGGCAATCCAGAGGGAAAAGAAAGCTTCTAGGAAACGCATCCATAGTAAATGGATGGCGATGAAACAGACAATACTGATAAATACGCGATCAAACAGGTTAGTATACATGGGCAGAAAGCCGGATTTAGGTTCAGTTGTCAGGGGGGTGTCTGATCGTTGAGTCGGGTCAGGGGATCGTGGCATCGTGCTTAGTTCCTAGGTTATTTGAGATAGTTCAAATATTTGATGAAACAGACCGTTTTATTCTTTCACCGCCCCAAACGTTAAGCCCATCACGATATACCGCTGCACGAAAACCAGAAAGATCAGAGATGGTAACATCGAAATGACAGCCACAGCAGCCATCTCCCCCCAATTGGTTCCAGTGACGGTCACAAATTCAGCCAATCCAGTGGTGATGGTTCGGGCTTCCACACTGGTCAGGGTGGCGGCGAAGAGATATTCATTCCAGGCAAAAATCCAACTTAAGATAGCCGTCACGGCGATGCCGGGAGCGGCGAGGGGGATGATGATATAAATAAAGACGGTGGTGATGCTTGCGCCATCAACAAAGGCCGCTTCGTCTAACTCAGCGGGGATGCCGTCGATGATGCCTTTTAAGAGCCAGACCGCAAAGGGCAGATTAAAGACGCAATATAATAAAATAAGCCCGATTCGGGTATCAAAGAGCGACCAATCACCGATGGAGAAGACGCGGGTGAAGAGCAAGAAGAGTGGCAGCATGAAGGCTGCTGGCGGGGCCATGCGGTTGGTGATGGTCCAGAAAAAGATGTTATCGCTGCCAGGGAGTCGCCAACGAGAGAGGGCATAAGTGGCGGTGAGGGCGAGAAAAGAGACAAGCAAGGCATTGGTCGTCGAGACAATGATGGAGTTGGTTAGATAACCTTGAAAGGTCGAGTCGTAGAGCGAGGCTGTGTAATTTTTGATATAGAGCGTGGTCTGCCAGAAGGTGGGGCGACCAAATAATTCAACCCGACTGCGGGCTGAAACAACATACATCCAGTAAATGGGCAGCAAAGTAAAGACGCTAAAAACAAGCCAAACGCTATAAATGAGAAGGCGAGGATAAGATTGGCGACTGTTCATGAGAGGCTATTTTGATGAAAAGTGACTGGATGATGAGAGGGCATGATTAATCCTGCGTGGTATGTTTCTGACCGACCTGAGTCAGGGCGATAAAGAGCAACCAACAAAGTACAATGGTGAAATAAAGCACCAGCAAAGACATGGCTGAACCATAACCATAGTCTGTTTTCGGGAAAACAACGCGCCAGATATGGATGCCTGCATAACGAGTGGCATTGCCGGGTCCACCTCCGGTCAACATCCACACTTCATCCACCACCCGCAAGGCATCCATCAAGCGAATGAAGATCGTGGTCAGGAAAACGGGCAACATTAAGGGAATGGTCAGATAACGAAAGACCTGCCAGCGATTGGCCCCATCGACCAGAGCTGCTTCAAACGGTTCCTTTGGCAGCGCGGTCAGCCCAGCCAGCATGGTCAGGGTGACCAAAGGAGTCCAATGCCATATATCCATCAAGACCGTGGTGAAAAAGGCGTGTCCAGCAAAGGTGCCGATATTATAGTCAAAATCGAACCAGCGACCTAAATAGAAGGGAATGGGGCCGAAGCCCGGTATCACCATCAGCCGCCAAGTGGCTCCCACAGCGATAGGCGCAACCATCAAGGGTAAGGCGTGAATGGTCCGAAAAATTGTCTTGCCAGGAAAATCTTGGATTAAGAGTTGGGCTAACATAAATCCGAGGATTAATTCGCTGCCGACCGCCCAGAAGGTAAATTTGAGGGTATTTCCTAGAGCGGTCAAAAATTCTTCGTCAAAGACGAGGCGGCGATAGTTGTTGGCCCCGGCAAAATGCAAGCTCGGATCCGCTGCGAAGACGTTCCAATCGAAAAAGCCAACATAGAGAACATAAATGAAGGGCAAAAGCCCCGTAATGGCAAGAATAATTAGGGTGGGAGCCAATAGTCCCCACCCGACGCGGTTTGACCACATAACTCATCCTTGGGTGCAAAGTGGCGGAGTGGCAAAGTAGCAAGGTGGCAAAGTAAATTGTTTCTAGAGAAACATACTTTGCCATCCTACCACCCTGCGATACTGTTGGCGAAACCAAGCTGGTGAAATCACCAGTTGATACAAAAAATGCGTGAAACGCATTCTTTATGGAACCTGTTGAAACAGGTTTCGTCATACAAACGGGATATTTCAATATCCGTTTCGGTATTCGCCAACAGTATCACCCTTCTACCTTGCTCTATTCACCATAGCCTAATTGAGCTAAGGCTTCATCAACAGCAGCGGCAGCTTGGTCCAGGGCTTCAGCAGCGGTCAACTCACCGGCCAGGGCTTTATGGAAGAAGGGATCCATCGTTTCACGAATGGGGCCGTGAAAGGGATAGGGTGGTGCGCCAGCGAAAAGCGGACCTTGTTCGCGTAGCAGGGTGAAGTAGCCACCCACGGCTGCATCGCGCTCAACCACAAGGTCAGCGTCATACGTGGCTGAATGAACAATACGGCCGCCTACAACAGCCCACTCAGGTTGGACGGAGGCTTGGCCGATGTATTGGAGCCATAGCAGGGCTGCTTCTTTGTTGGTTGAAGAGTGAGGGATACCAAAGGCTCCGCCATCATAATAGCCGATATAACCTTCACCCGCCGCAGCGGCATCTAAAACCCCTTCTGCTGTTGGTGGGAGAGCAACCCCAACATTCCCCACCACAGCAGAGCGTTCTTCATCATAAGCAATCCAGGTGATATTTTCACCGTAGACCCACCCTTGAGCAGCGCGGCCAGCGGCGAAGGTAGCCGCAACTTCATCCCAAGTGCTGCTGGTCGCTTCAGGCGGGGCATAGGCTAACATGCTTAACCAAAAGTCAAAACATTCTTTGGCTGTATCGCTGTCCAAAGCACCGCCATTGGCCGTGGTCGCCTTATAATTTTCCATGTTGATGCCCCAGTTGTAGATGCCACAGGTGGGGAAAATGCTTTCAATCATTTCATAAGTTGAAGCGGGGTGTCCAGTATGGCCTTGGACGGTAGACCCCCAGAGGTCCATATCATTTTCTTCGCCATAAGCGGTGAAAAATTCAGCGATGTCGTGGTATTGATCGAAGGTTGTAGCGGGAGCCAAATCATAGCCGTATTGATCGCTGAACGCAGCTTGAATTTCTTCATCGCCGAAAAGATCCGTGCGATAGGCATAGAGCTTGATGAAGGCTTCCATCGGCACACCGTAAACATCTTCTGTGGCCGGGTCTTTGAAATAATCAATGAAGCTGGTGAATTGATCAGGATCAAAATCGGCTGACATCAGGTCTGGATTATCGGCCAAAGATTGGCTGATGTTGACCAAAAATTCACGGTCTAAATACGCATAAACAATATCTTGCTCGATATAGACAAAGTCATAAATGCCCGTATTGGCTTCCATATCCTTGATGGCTTTGTCGTACATTTGGTCCCAAGAGGTGATTTCAAACTCAACCACAATCCCAGTTTCTGCTTCAAACTGCTTGGCCAGAACATCACTGACATATTTTGAAGGCGGGGTACTTTCCGAAATGCCGCGAATGGTCACGCCTTGATAAGGTGCTGCTGCTTCTGCCCACCAGCTATCGGCCATGTCTGCCTCAGATTCACCCGCCGTTTCTTCGTCCGGGGCGGCTGCATCCGGTGTAGAATCATCTGTGACCACACAGCCTGTCAGAAACAGGCTAAAGATTAATAAGCCTACTAAAAACTTTTTCATGAATTTCTCCTCGTTGATGAGAGATGATAATGAGTTTAGCTTAAGATTTTAAGCGGATGTAGTATAGTTGGTTTTTATAGAATGGCAAAATCAGGACGAAAACGTTTCCGCATAGGGCAGCCCAATCTTTGGTGCTAGTTTGTTTCCATAATTTTTCCGGTAATTAGGTCATTTGACCAAACAATATTCGGGTATTCTCAGAAAATCCGAATTAATGATACCTGAAGAATGCACTTAAATCCTTGTTCTCTGCTTTCCCTGCGATATTCCGAAAATTATTCGGTAAAATGCCATTACATTGAATAATATTCGGCGAAAACCAGCACCAAAGGTTCCTAAGATCTGTTCGATGCTCGTGAGACCACGTTGCTGGGTGTGTTGTCTGAGTTTATTAATAAAGAGGGTCTGAAATTGTGAGGGTGTAACTCATCTATTTATGTCTCCTTGAATATTTGTTAAACCTTAATTTATCATAATCTATCGTTATAAGATGAAAAGCATATGGGCCTAATCTCAATCAAGCGAGGCGAAGGCATTAGAAATAGCCACCGTTTAAGACATTACGCTCATCAGGGCCTTGGTCATTAAGGACAGTCTCTATGTGCCTAACAAATCGAGCGAATACATCAGACGAAAAAGGATTTTCTTTCAAGTGTTTTGCATATTCTTCGCGAACTTTTTGACGACCAGCATAGGTTGCATAGTGTCGCCTCACTTGAGATCCGATTCTTCTGGCTTTTCTAAGAAGCAATACCTCATCTATATCAGTTGGTGCGGTACTAATCGGTGTCATGTCAAGCCATTCGCAGAGAAGATAATATTTCGCGCTTGGTACAGCCGTCTTAACATCATGGGCAGTTGCGGAAGCCTCTTGAAACATTGTCTTGTCCAAGTTTGTTTTACACTCAGCGCAGATGTAACCAAGATAAGTTTCGCAGCTTAAATGATCCTTCTCAAAATTAGGATCATGAGATGTTCGTATAAATAGCTTTCGGGCAATAGCAAAATCTTGATCCTTTATTCTTATATGAAGACCCCCTCCCGGTTCAGGGCGAGTCAATGTAGAGGTAAAATACACTGCTGAAAAACAAGATTTCGGACCGAGATAAAAAGTGTCGTTTAGGTCAGGCAATGATTTTGATATTAAATGTGGCAAGAATTCTTCTATTACGGTGTTATCAAGCTTTAATTGCCCTTTTTGACGATATAAAAAATCACTTTTGCTATCGAAAATAGTATCTAAATCAATAAAATACTTATATTCCGATAGCAAAAAAACTAATTGCTTAATAACGCTAGCTTGGTTTCCCTCCACTTCTGATATAGCCCTTACCCATTCATGATATTTCTTTATCACCTGATCGATTCTTTTCCGATCATCATCAGGCAGTTTGTCGTTTTCTAGCAGTGCGTTGAGCTTATCTAAATGTGGGGTTGGAAGGGGCATTATTCTTTCGCCTGTGAAGCTATGAATTTAGGAGAAGGTTCTATCTCTGAGGCACGGGATAGAGCGTCGTCTAAATATTTTCGCCTGTCGCGTGGTACCTTATCCCGAACGCTCAATAGAATTTTTTCACCAATGTTTTTTGCCTGTTCAACGATAGCGGATTGTTCACCTAGTTTATCACCAGATAAAAGAAAATGTAGGATATCTTCTTTGATAAGATTGCCAAATTTATTCTTAAATTTTCTTTCTTGTTGCAAAGTGGTTTGCATTTGAATGATTTCTTCAGCTAGGCGACGTAAAATCACCCCATTAAAAAATGGGGTTTTGTGTACATTAGACTCTCGTCCGATGACAAATACAATTCGCCCGCTGTCTCGACAAACTCTGGTCAGTTCTGCTAGAGAAAGACTCATATCCATACAATATTGAACCACGGTTAAAAACCGATTTTGTCGAAACTTACGATTAGCCCCAATTTCAGATTTAGCTGAAACTAATGGTTTCCACCCTAGCATCTCAACGGAAGTTCTGTAATTGTGATGATAATTGAATACATTAATGTAAGGGGGAGATGTTAGAACAAAATCAATCATATTATCTGGCAAGGGTAAATATCTAGCATCATCCAATTCTATCGAAATTGGATTTTTTGACTGAGGTAATGATGAGACCAGAGAATCGAGTTCATACCATTTAGACCAAAATTTATCAGGTGGAATATTATCATCGCTTAGGTCAAGTTTGACCACTAAGGCCTCGATTAATATTTTTATGGTTGCCTCTTCTAGCTGAGATAACCGAGAAATAAGCGGGGGAATAATGGCCTGATTACTTTGATTTTTTATGCTTGTAGAGAAAAGAGGCAGGCCTAGGGGAATGACCTCAGATATAATTTTTTGGGTCTGCAAAAGTAATGAACGCCGTTTTTTCTGAGTGTATCGCGTGAGTGTATACAGTTTAGCCAGTGTCGTAGCAGCAGGATTAACCTCGAATCCATAAGCGGGGTGTCCCAGATAGGCCGCTTCAATAAGGACAGTGCCACTACCGGCAAAGGGGTCAAGTATCACATCCTGCTGGTGCGTATAATTTTCAAGCATCGCTTGAACAAACTGCGGAGAGAATTGACCACGCCAGGCCAGCGGATTAGAACGATTTTTGTGATTGATATCGAGAACAGCCTTATCTAAAGGCTGATTAAAAGGGATTGGTCTGTAGCTTTCACTGGCAATCAATTAGAATCTCCTTTTCCTCATTCTCGATAGAGGCCTCATTCATTATATGAACATATTATGGCTGAACAAATAAACGACCCGAAGATTTGCCCACAGAGATGAGTTTCCATTACCCCCGCATCGGGGTTAAGCAGTTCAACGCCCCGCTGACGTAAATACGCATCGCGCTGAGAGCGGGTAATGCTGTTTTTGCTCTCGGTGCTAGAACGAGGCCGACCGGCCCCATGACTGGAAGAGTTGAGGGAATCTGGATGTCCTAGGCCGACGATATAGCCCTTATCAGCCATTGTACCGGGGATAATACCGAGTTGACCCGCCGCGGCAGGCGTGGCCCCTTTACGGTGAACGATTAACTCGCGCCCACCGTGTTCTTCTTGCCAGGCGAAATTGTGATGGTTCTCCACATAAGCGTTCTGTGTCAAGCCAGAGGCGGCGATGACGGTGTCGTGAATGGTCTCATGACAGGCTGAGGCGAAAGCACCGCATAATTGCATGGCCAGCCAGTATTCTTGGCCCGCCTCCGTATCTAACGTGAGCCAAGCCAATTGTTGAAATTGTTTGGGTAAATTGGGGTGTTGGCTCTTGGCGACGCGGGTATATTCTTGAGCGATGGTTGCCCCGACACCGCGTGAACCAGAGTGGGTGACAAAGCAAAGATGGCTATCACCTGCTTGCAAGCCAAACTGGGGCCTGTCTTCCAGAAGGGTCAACGCCGCCCATTCTGCGAAATGATTGGACGTGCCAGAGGTGCCGAGTTGGACCACCGCTTTGTCGTGTTGACGACGCAAAATGGGCGTGGCCTGCCAGCACTTCTCGTCTAAAATCGCTGGAGGGACGTAAATTGGGGCCATTCCATTCTCCGTCTCGCTTGCCGATGCCAAAACGAGTGTTGAAAACCAAGGCTTTTTGTAAACGGTCATGTTGGGATTGCAAGACCTCTGGCCCAACATCCAAGATGCTCAAGCGTAAACGGCAGGCGATATCCATCCCCACCCCATAAGGTATGACCGCATTTTCTGTGGCGACAACCCCGCCAATGGGCAAGCCATACCCAGGGTGGCCGTCGGGCATCAGCGCGGCGGCTTTGACGATGGGCAGACTGGCTGCATTATCCATTTGAGCCAACGTGTTAGGCTCAAAGGCATCGCCCCACTTGCGGTAGGTAATCACCTCTGTCTTGAACGCAGGTTCTGAGCTATTTATTGCTGGTGATTTCGTGAGACCCCAGAGGTGTTTGGCCAAAAGACTCAAATACGGGTCGCTGAGATAATTGGCGGTGCTTGACGGACGTGATTGAGACGATTGAGCGTTTCTTTTTTGCTCATCCCTTCACGCTGTAAGGTCGTCGCAATCTCCAAGGCACTTTCCAAAATTGCGCCCGTCGGCCAACCTGCTTTGGTGAAATCTTTGGCATTGATGGGTTTATTTGACATGATTTTTTCCTCTACGCCAGGCAGACTACTTCGTATTCTTCATCATGGGGTCAAGCGCATCGCGTAAGCCATCCCCAATAATATAAAGGGCTAAAACCGTCAGGGTAATTAATAAGCCAGGGCCGACGATTAGATGGAGGGCTAAGGCATCGCCGGTGACGGGGTCACGGAGAAAAAGAAGGTTTTGGGCCCGATTGAGCATGCTGCCCCAAGTCGCCGTTGGTGGCTGAATGCCAAGCCCTAAAAAACTGAGGGCGGATTCTACTAGAATGAGACTGCCAATGTCAATGGCCATATTGACGATGATGATGGGCAGGCTATTAGGTAAGATATGTTTCAAGACCAGCCGTTGGGTTGTAGCACCAATCGCTCGGCCAGCCGTGACGAAATCCAATTCTTTGACCTTAAATACATTGCCCCGAATGAGCCGGGCGGTGGTGAACCAGCCTAGAAATCCAAGGAACATGGTCAGGGTGATGGGGTTTGGTTTGAAGATGGCCGTTACAATGATCAGCAAATAGATCCCCGGAATTGAAACAAGCGTATTAATGAACCAGATCACCAGATCATCGACTCTACCCCCGAAGAAACCCGCGATGAGGCCGAAGGAGACCCCAATGATTAAGGTAATAATGGCTGCGGCAAGCGCAATCCCGAGGCTCACGCGCCCGCCATATAGCAAGCGGATGAACTGATCGCGACCCAATTGATCTGTCCCTAGCCAATGCGGAATCCCTTCGGCTTCTTCAAGCAAGCGGGGCGCAGTTTCCGTGTCTAAACCAATGACGGAAGCAAGATAGGGTATTAGATAAGGTTGCGTAAAAGCCTTCGCTGGATCAGTATCATTGGGTCCCACCCCAACCCAAGTATTGGCAATGAGCGGGGCGATGATCGATAAGACTCCCAGCAGGAGCAAAAAAGCTACGGCCGTTAAAGCGAGCTTATCCTGCCGTAAACTTTGTAAGGCCATCTCCCAATAACTCTGAGGCTTTTGTGAAAATCTTGCGCTGATCGTCACTGGAGATACCTGTGCTGAAACTGCTTCATTCACGCTCGTCGCTTCTTCCTCATGAAATTAGTTATTAGTTATTAGTTTTTCTTGACTAACAACTAACAACTATTACGATAATCGAATCCGTGGATCGACAACACCATACAGAATATCCGTCAATAAGTTTCCTAGTATAAAAATGACGGAGCCAATCATCACGATGCCTAAGACCATCGGATAATCACGCTGAACAGCGGAGTTGAGGGCTAAACGGCCAATGCCCGGCCAGGCGAAAATCGTCTCCGTGACCACCGCCCCGCCTAGGAGGCCGCCAATGGCTGGTCCCATGACGGTGACCAAGGGGAGAAGCGCATTGCGCGTGGCATGCCCAAACCAGACCAGATTATTGGGCAAGCCCTTGGCTTTGGCCGTGCGAATATAATCGGTGCGAATGACTTCCAGTGTTTCCGTCCGCATAAAGCGACTCAAAAGCGCAATCCAACCCACGGCAATCACAATAGAAGGCATGATCAAATGTCGCAGCCGATCAACAGGATCAAACTGCTGTTCCAGGGTGACGGTTTCTCGACCCCCAGCGGGGAGCCATTGTAGATAAACCCCAAAGAAAAATATCAGCATGAGGCCAAACCAAAATGCTGGTAAGGCATTGCCCACAACCGCCAAGATTCGGGCCATAAAGTCGAAAAGTCTGCCTTGATACACAGCACTTAAAACACCCACGGGAACCCCAATGAATAAGCCTAATAACAGGCCAGTGATTGTCAATTCTAAGGTGGCCGGGACTCGCTCTACAATGCGGCTCCAGACAGATTCTTTGGTCTGAATACTGGTTCCCAAATCACCCCGCATGATGCCTCCGCCTGTGTCGCAGAGCGTGACATTGACCAGTCCGATGTAACGACATCGTGCATCATTGACCGAAAATTCTTCGACCACATTGTCGACTCGCAGGCTCACCCCAGTGAGCCAACGCAGGTATCGCAGGGGCCAAGGCTGATCCAACCCCAATTGTCGTCGCAAAATATCGCGTGTTTCATCGGTGATGTTTGGGTCAAAGGTCATGATTAAAATAGGGTCGCCAGGCGTATTTGAGACCAGAAAAAAAGAAATCAGGCTAACCCCTAATAAAGTTGGAATTGCCTGAAGTAAACGCCTGATGATGTATTTATACATAAACTACTCCTTACTCCCACCCAAGAGCTGACAGGTTGTTCATCCTATGGGTTGGACAAAAACCTGCCAGATCTAAGCATTGATTACTTACCTACTGCGTTATTAAAGCGAAATCTTCAATATTATGATAGAAACTCCAAGGGCCAGGGTCGATGTTAGCCCAACGTTTGCTATAGCCTTGATTGCTCATGTTGCCAGTGACGAAGACGTAAGGAATATCATCGTGAATGAGCTGCTGAATTTGCTTGTACAGCGGGGCACGGTCTTCGGGCTTGCAGCCAGGAAGTGAAACGGCCTCTTCGAGGAGGTGGTCAATTTCAGCGTTTTGATAGCTGACGAAGTTGAACCCACTTTCGGGTGTATCAAATTTGGTATGCCAGAAGGAGTCATCGTTAGGATCCGTCCCTAAACCCGTCCAGCCGATAATGACCATGTCAAAGGTCTGCCCTAAGAGTTGACCGACCAAGGTGCCAAATTCAATCGCTTCAAAGGTAATATCGAAGCCCACACGATTGAGTTGGTCTTGGACTAACACGCCTAAGTCTTCTCGAGTGGTATTGCCAGCATTGGTGATGAGGGTTAAGGCCAAAGCTTGCCCATCTTTTTCCCGCACCCCATCGCCATCACTGTCTACCCACCCGGCTTCATCTAAAATTTGAGCAGCCAAGTCTTGGTCGTAGGTATAAGGCTCAATGTTGGCATCGTAGGCCCAATCAACAGCCGGGAGGACGTTGGCTGCGAGTTGATAGCCTTGTCCCAAATACACTTTATCGATAATCGTTTCATAGTCCAAGCTGTGAGCAATGGCCAGGCGAACCGCTTTATCGTTCAACACTGGATGGGGGTCTTGTTCCACCAGATTGCCATCTTCATCCTGACCTGGTTGGGGATTTTCTGGATCGGCTAAATTAAGGGCGATGTAGGCATAGCCATCATCTTTGAAATTATAACGTTCCAAATTTGGATCTAAATCGACAATAGAGACTTGCTCAGGTTGTACGTCGATAAAATCAACTTCCCCCGATTGTATTTGTCCTAAGCGTGCCCCAGGGTCAGGGACGGTTTTGAAAATCCAACCATCCATATTGGGAGCCCCTTGCCAGTAAGTGTCATTGCGAACCAGAGTGACACGGTCATCAACGGCCCAATCCTTGAAAAGGAGGGGACCAGCACTCAATGAAGGGGCTGTGTTTTCCTCTCCTTCCATAATGTCACTGAAATCTGCGGCATAATTATGGCTAGGCAGCCAACGCAAATTCAAATTAGCTAGGGCATCGCATTTAACTTCTTTGAAGGTCACTTGAAGGATTTGGGCATCAATAACTTCGATGTTTTCAATTTGTTCGACATTAGATTTGCGGGGGGTCTCCACATTTTCAGCGGCAATCGCGCTATAGGTATACTGAAAATCATCAGCATCGACGCTTTCCCCATCGCTCCAGGTAACGCCGTCGCGCAAGGTGAACGTCCAAACCAAGCCGTCTGGCGATGTTTCCCAACTTTCAGCCATATCGGTTGGCTCATAAATACCTGTCACCGGATTGATCCCTAATAAACGAGGAAATATATGCTGAGAGACTGATGAACTGGCTGCGTCTGAAGATAAAATGGGATTCAATTGCGTCGCATCTGCACTGGTGGCCTCAATGAAGATACCCCCTTGCGCTGTCGTTGGTTCTGCTGCTTCATCTGCCGGGGCAAAGGCAGAAGGAGCAGCAGGGCCACAGCCAACGAAAGTGATTAAACTAATCCAGCATAAAACTAAAAGCCATTGTTTTTTTACCATGATCTTTCCTCATATTAAATAAAGTGATTTTGACTTTTTACTAAGTCATAAATTCGGCTCATTATAGTGAAACGATTATCGTTTGTCAATTTAAATCCCGGTTAAACCGACATATCATCATTTTCAGGCCTGAGCATGAATGGCCTGTCTCATGGCAACGCTGTATTTATCACAACATTTCTTACTAGAACCATATTTTCATAATCTACGACTTTCTGGTATCATCACCAAAATTCAAGGGATACATATATCTTCGGATAAAACGGAGAACAACCCATGTCACAAACAGGGGCTGAACACCTTATCGATACGCTTATACAGGCTGGTGTAAAACATCTTTTTAGTCTCTCTGGCAACCAAATTTTATCGTTATACGATGCCACAATTGGCCGCGAGATCAATCTCATTCACACGCGCCATGAAGCCACAGCGGTCCATATGGCCGACGCTTGGGGGCGCTTGACCAACGAGCCAGGCATAGCCCTCTTAACAGCTGGGCCAGGCCATTGCAATGGGCTTTCAGCCTTGTATGTCGCCCTCATGGCCGAATCTCCCTTGGTTATGTTGAGTGGTCATGCTCCTTTAGCCCAGCTTGGTCAAGGAGCCTTTCAAGAAATCGATCAAGTGAGCATGGCTAAACCCGTCACCAAAGCCTCTTGGTTGGTTGAAGATGCTCATAGCCTACCTGAAAATATCACCCGCGCCATGAACATCGCTCAGACAGGAAAACCTGGCCCCGTTCATCTCAGTCTTCCAGATGATGTCTTGAAAAAAACTGTATCTGCTTCCCGTCATGATCAGAAAAACGATCAACCCAGCACCCCAAGACCACCAGAGAAGACCTTGGTTCAGCAAACCCTCGCCCATCTCCAACAAGCTAAACGGCCTTTAATTTTAGCCGGGCCAGCGATGGGGCGTACACCCCGTTGGGGGTCAGTCGCCCATCTGTCAGATGTCACCCAAATTCCCGCTCTGCCAATGGAAAGCCCACGGGGGGTTAATGACCCTTCATTGCATAAGGCAACACATTGTTTAGCTGAAGCTGATTTAGTACTCTTAATCGGCAAATCCTTAGACTTCTCCCTAAAATTTGGGCAGATGCCTTTTTTTGCGCCCTCTTGTCGTTTCATTCAAATTGAGGCTGATCAGCAACCAGACCCACAAACGGACCGTGTCATCTTAAAACATCAAGCTGATTTAGTACAGTTCACCCAAGCCCTTGCTACCATGGCCCAAACCTTAACTTGGTCCTGCCAGTCGTGGCGAGCGGAAGTCAAGGCAGCCCGGCAAACTGTACCCGCTGCATGGCAGGAAATACAGCAGACGACAGCTCATCCCATGCATCCGCTCCAGGTCTGCGAAGCCCTACAACCTTTTTTAGACCAAGATGCTGTGCTGGTCAGCGATGGGGGAGAATTTGGGCAATGGGTACAGGCAGATCTCTCGGCCCCAACACGCTTGATTAATGGACCGTCAGGCAGCATTGGCAGTGCCTTGCCAATGGGTATCGCCGCTAAATTAGTTTATCCCCAAAAGTCAATTTTTGTCACTTTAGGGGATGGCACCTTCGGTTATCATGCTTTGGACATGGATACGGCCCTGCGCTACCAGTTGCCGATTGTGGTCATCATTGGCAATGATGCTCGCTGGAACGCCGAACATCAACTACAATTGCAGCATTATGGCCCTGAGCGAACTGTCGGTTGCACACTACTCCCCTCACGTTATGATCAAGTTATTACCGCTTTAGGCGGCCATGGGGAATTTGTCCAACAGGCTAACGAATTACCAGAAGCGATAGAACGTTCCCTAGCGTCAGACTTACCAGCTTGTGTCAACGTGATGATTGACAGTGTGGGCACACCAGTTTTTTAAACGCCTCTGGCGGCGATAACCTCATGACTTTAGGCCCTGATAAGATCAAAATTTGCCTCACCCTAGATGATATGACATATTTTCTATCTTCTATCTTCTATCTTTAATCACTCGGCAACATTAGCCACGTTATCACCCTCACCAATAAGGACGAATCATGTTTAACATGCACCCCTTCAAACCCACCGCTGAAGCGTACGCTCGGATGGTGGAAATTCACAATGCTCTGTGGCCAGATGATCTACACTCGGTCACTTATATAAAATATCACGATGCCCAACGTAATCCTAAATACTTTTTCCAACGGTGGATGATTGAATTAGATGATCCAAGCAGCGACTGGCATGGAAAAATTATTGCTGTCGGCTGGGCAGGTGAACCCGCTTGGTCTTATAGACCCGGCAAATATTTTTTCGGTTTCCATGTTGACCCAGCTTTGTCATATCTTGAATATGGAGAAAACAGTTTAAGCAGTACCTACATGAATCACATCATCACGACCTTGCAAGCGCGTGAACCAAAGTTGACGATCTTGACAACAGATACACGAGAGGATAAGTCAGAGCGCATTGCCTATTTACAAGCACTAGGGTTTGAGCAGATGATGCGCTATCCAGAATCGGCTTTAGAAGTAACGAACTTCGACCCCACACCATTCCGCGCTGCTGAAGAAAAGGCGGCATCAAACGGCATTAAGATTTATACCCTATCTGAGTTGAAAACTAAGTATGAAGACTGGGTGGAAAGGCAATACGATTTAGATATCGCCATCCTAACCGATATCCCCAGCCCTGATATCTTCACCCCGCAACCCATAGAAGAATTTGCAAAAATATTTAGCCACCCCGGTCTGCTCGAAGAGGCTTGGTTTGTCGCGATCGATGGCGATGACTATGTGGGTCTCTCAAATTTATGGGATAATGAGGCTAACCCTGATAAACTTTATGTCGGTCTAACCGGTGTTCGTCGTAGTCACCGTCGGCAAGGGATTGCCACTGCCTTAAAACTCAAAACCATCGCCTATGCCCAAAAAGTCGGCGCGAAATATATCGCCACAGATAATGAAGAGAATAACCCGATGTATCAACTGAACCTCGCCTTGGGCTTCAAGCCATTACCAGCTTGGCTTGATTTTCAAAAAAAATTGGTTCTATGAGGATTTTTAAGCAACGAAGAAAGTTGAGGTCGAAATCATGCCAAAAGTCGTCTTTTTTACGCACCTCTCTGAAGAGATCATCCCCTCCTTTATTCAACACGCATCAGCAGATTTCAGCGTTAAAGTGTGTCGCCCCAATATGCCGGAGGCAGATAAAGTCGCTCTTGCCAAAGAGGCTGATTTTTTCATCCTCTTTCCATCTCAGATAGAGGACTCTGTTCTCAAAGCGGCCAGAAAATTGAAGCTGATTCAATTGGTTAGCGCGGGCTATGACAGCATGAATCTCGCCTTATGCCAAGAACTAGGTCTATCTATCGCCAACAATGGGGGCACAAATTCCATCGACGTGGCCGAACATACTTTGGCTTTGATGTTAGGTTTCTATCGCCGCATGCTGGAGATGGGTGTCAATATGCGCCGTGAAGGAGGCTGGCGAGCCATCGATTCGGGTCTGACCACTTTCACCATCCACGGCAAAACGGTCGGCATCATCGGTCTGGGGCAAATTGGGCAGCGTGTCGCTAGGCTACTCAAAGCCTTTGGCGCAACCTGTCTCTACACCGATGCCTATCCCGCTCCACCAGCGGTCGAGCAGGAACTCGGTGTGACGCGGGTCGCGTTACCGAATTTGTTACAACAAGCGGATATCGTCACGTTACATGTTCCCTTACTACCATCGACTCGGGGCATGATTAATGCAGAAGCCTTCGATTTGATGAAGCCTACCGCCATTCTGGTGAATACCTGTCGTGGCCCCGTGGTTGACGAAGCCGCCTTAATCAAGGCTTTGCAGAACAAACGCATCGCTGGAGCAGCTTTGGATGTGCTGGAGAAAGAACCAACCGATCCCAATAACCCCATCTTACAGTTGGATAATGTTTTGTTGACACCTCATACGGCTGGCGTGACTTTTGATACCTGGTCGCGGCGAGGAACCTTTATTTTTGAGAATTTACGACGAGTGTGGCGAGGAGAAGCACCCTTGGCGGTGATTATGAAGGCGTAATAAATTCAAATATTTTACTTTTCAGCTTAGTTTAATATACACCCGCCATAATACCTTCGGTGTTGTAATGTAAACTTTATAATGCGTCCGTAAATGTCTTGGTAACATTTTTAATATAAAATCCAAGATTGGCATTTCAATATCTTCCCCATCACCCTTTAAAAAATCTGGCTCTTTGAGAAATTTTGTGGAAATAAAGAAAACGCTGTATAAACATGCAAAGTTGCAAAGTCAGCCCAGATAAACGGTTATACGAGGACTTTGCTACGCTGCTACTTTGCCTCTTTCTCTAGCATATCACCTTGTCTACCACAAAAATTCTCGTTAGAACCAAAAATCTAAAACTATATGGGACCAGTTATGGAGACAATATGCGAACGAACATAGGGTATAAACTGACGAGACCATCCAGTTTAGCCTTTGAAGTTGTCGTGACAATGATAACGGCTACCTTATTCGGGATGGTCGGCGGCGGTGTGGTTGGTGGTGTCGTCGGCTATGCCGTGGCCATGAAACAAAGCTCTGAACCCATTACATTACCGCGTCCGGTTGGTGGTCCCCCTGATAACAATTTTTTATCAACGCTCACAAATACTTTAACGACAAATTCAAAATCGCCACAAATGAATGGCTATGAACCTTTAGTACAGGCTATTGAACAGGTAAAACCAGCCACTGTCGGTATCCTCAGCCACACTGACCTTAGTGAATCTACTGGGTCTGGCA
The DNA here is from genome assembly GCA_965199695.1 of Anaerolineae bacterium. Taxonomy (GTDB): domain Bacteria; phylum Chloroflexota; class Anaerolineae; order 4572-78; family 4572-78; genus CBDAUV01. The sequence goes on from OZ241372.1 coordinate 314,735, forward strand.
TCCTTATCGACTCTGCGGGTTATATTGTCACCAATTACCAAGTCATTCAACACGCCCGAATACTAGAAGTCATTTTATCACATGGGGAGCAAGTTAAAGCACAATTAATCGGTAGCACGATTGAATATAATTTAGCCCTTATCAAAATCGAGGCCCATCATGTGCCAGCCGTGGCTATGTTTGGGGATTCATCTTTGGTAAAACAGGGCGAACAAGTAGCCGCCATCGGGCGTGCTTTGGGCGACCTCAGAAATACGGTTACGAGCGGTATCATTAGCGCCCATAATCGTGAATTAGGCGGTTTACGCGGTCTCTTGCAGACGGATACGCCCATCAATCGCGGTAGTTCAGGTGGGCCATTGATTAATCTGCGTGGGCAGATCATCGGCATCAATATACTTGTTTTGCCTAGTGGACGCTTAGGAAATGGTGAAGACGAAGAAAGATTAGGCTTCTCAATTCCCTCTAACACGGTTAAAATGGTTGTAAAGCAGTTGATCGAGAATGGTGAGGTCCATGTGCCTTACTTAGGCGTTTACTACGAAGTGCTAAATCCACAAAAAAGCATGGAACATGATCTCGTCGTCTCACAAGGGGCCTATGTGACAGAGGTCTTAAATGATACACCAGCACAAGTCGCTAATTTACAAGCCAATGATGTTATCGTCGCCATCAATAATCAGTTAGTTGATGATACAAACCCATTGCCTCAGCAACTTTTGGAACACGAAGTTGGTAAGACGATTATACTCACGATTATTCGAGGCCAACAGAATCTGAGTATCGAAGTCACTTTAGGCCTGCGTACGGATGGGCTATAAGGAGATCATGTTCCTCATAAGTCACTATTCAACAATAAAGTGCAAGGCACTTACAACTTATTATGAATACACCTCACTTCATCAACCACCCTATCTCTGTTCAAGCGCATATAAACCAAGAACACTTGAATCCCCACAGCCTTGTTTGGGATAATAAACACTATACGGTTATTTCCACAGGTCGCCAGTGGGTGTCTGAGACTGGTCGGCATGTGTTGGTCGAATTACAGGATAGCAGCCGGATGGAAATTGTCCTCACCTCAGCTTTGGCATGGCGGCTATTATGGTTTTGGCCTGCTAGGATTATGGTATAAAATGAGGGTGCGAGACCGACAAGGCTTTTAAAGAAGGCACTGACAAAGGGTGAAAATGTAACTCAGACATCCCTGTCAACTATAGACATTCGCCGTCGCCTTCTGTATATACAAGATGCACGACCAGACAAGATAGGGTAAAATCAGACCTGACAGGTTTTATTAACATCTTATTCGCGTGAATATAGGCTTAATCTAACCATTTTCTTTCGATTATACTGTTTGAAACCTGTCAGATCTTTACTTTATGTGGTACTGTATAGACAAGATATAAAGCGAGTTTATTCATGCCAATAGCAGTTTGGAGTTATCTCAAAGAGTACGAAAACGAAAAAAACGAAATCTATGCGGCGATAGAAAAGGTTCTCACCTCTGGTCGAGTCATCTTGGGTCAAAGTGTGGCAGATTTTGAAGTGGCGTTCGCCGCTTATTGTGGTGTGCGCTATGGGGTGGGGGTCGATAATGGAACCAATGCCATCACCTTGGGCTTACGGGCTATTGGGGTCCAGCCCGGCGATGAAGTTATCACTGTCTCTAATACAGCCGTGCCAACGGTATCGGCCATTGTCACGGCTGGGGCCATTCCTCGCTTCGTAGACATAGATATTCAGACCTATCTCATGGATACTAACCAACTACCAGGAGCCATCACCGCCAAGACGCGCTGTATTCTGCCCGTTCATCTTTACGGCCAATGTGTCAATATGACCGCGGTCAATGAGGTCGCAGCAGAACATAATTTGCTTGTCTTGGAAGATTGTGCCCAAAGCCACGGCGTATGCTTCAAAGGGCAAAAGGCCGGTGCTTTATCAAATGCCAGCGCATTTTCTTTTTACCCCACCAAACTCTTAGGCACTTACGGTGACGGGGGCATGGTGCTGACCAATGATGAAACCGTAGATAAAAATTTACGCCGCCTACGGTTTTATGGGATGGATGACCAGTATTATGCAGAAGAACATGGTTACAATTGCCGTCTGGATGAACTGCATGCTGAAATCTTACGCCGCAAGCTAACTCACTTAGATGACTATATCGTTCGACGACGAAAACTGGCACAACGTTATCAGACCGCCTTATCAGATACCTCGTTGATATTACCATTAGAAGCGGAATACAATACCCACGCTTATTATATCTACGTTGTTCGTCATCCTCGCCGCGATGATATTATCGCCAAGCTGAAAGAATACGATATATTGGTTAATGTTAGCTATCCCTGGCCTATACACACCATGAGAGGGTATTGTCATCTAGGCTATCAAAAGGGTGATTTTCCACACACGGAAATTGCAGCGAAAGAAATATTCTCTTTACCCATGTATCCGACCCTCACCAATGATGAGCAGGATAGGGTGTGTGATGCCTTACATAAAATTCTCCGCGAGTTATAAAAAAATTCGTATTGACCAGCCTGTTCAGCAATTCGCAATATGATCAGACCTAATAGAGTCTTGTGTATTTTGCAGAAGCGTCCCCTATAATAAGATTATCGACTCCATCTCCCAGACACTCATCCTTAAACTGAATAACCTTATTACCATGCCGCCACAAAGTGCCTAATGGCACAGCACAAGGTATGAAAATAGAATGATGCACACGCGATGCGTTGTCATCAGTACAAACGCACTCATTACTATATTAACAGAGGTGCCAAAGCGTACCGAGCAGCACAGAGGATGAAAATACGAAGCACGAATAAACGAATTTTACGAATTTTTTAACAATTTGTGATATTCGTTTATTCGAAAAATTGGTGATATGTCGTTTTTATTGTTTTGATAATTACTAATTATTAATTGTTAATTGGCATTGCCAGAGGAGCAATAAAATCATGAAAAAAACAGCCCTAATCACTGGGATTACTGGACAGGATGGGTCATATTTAGCAGAATTTTTATTAGAAAAAGGGTATCGGGTCATCGGCATGGTCCGCCGAACCAGCACGATTAATTTTGATCGTCTGAAACATTTTCAAGATGAAGTTGACATTGTTCAAGGAGATTTATTAGATCAAATGTCTTTGATCGATCTATTACAAGAATATCAACCAGATGAAGTCTATAACTTAGCAGCGCAATCTTTTGTGCCTACGTCTTGGAAACAACCTGTGTTGACGGGCGAATTTACCGCCCTTGGTGTCACCCGTGTTTTAGATGCCATTCGTATCGTCAATCCAAATATTCGCTTTTATCAAGCCTCGTCTTCGGAAATGTTTGGCAAAGTGCGAGCCGTCCCGCAAAGCGAGGAAACGCCGTTTTATCCACGCAGTCCCTATGGCGTAGCCAAAGTTTATGGTCACTGGATTACGGTAAACTACCGAGAAAGCTATGATTTATTTGCCTGTTCAGGCATTTTATTCAATCATGAGTCGCCTCGACGGGGCATTGAATTTGTAACACATAAAGTGACCCATGCTGTCGCCCGAATCAAACTAGAATTACAACAAGAAGTTCAGCTGGGAAATTTAGAGTCGCGACGTGATTGGGGCTATGCGCCCGATTATGTTCGAGCCATGTGGCTGATGTTGCAACAAGATCAGCCAGACGATTATGTTATTGCGACTGGTGAGACGCATTCAGTCCGTCATCTATGCGAAGTTGCATTCGGTTGTGTTGGTCTAAATTGGGAAGCGCATGTGGTCGTTGATCCTAAATTCTATCGTCCCGCAGAGGTTGATCTACTCATCGGCGACCCAACGAAAGCCAAAGAAAAACTCGGTTGGGAGCCAAGCGTCTCTTTTGAGGAAATGATCGAAGAAATGGTGTACGCTGATATAGCAGCTGTTGAGGCAGAAATACAATAATAAGGTAAAATCAATAAATGACAACTAATAAACAAAACCGATTTTGGGAAATTGATACCCTACGTGGGGTGGCTGTCATCGCCATGATTTATTTTCACTTTATGTGGGATCTGGGGTTCTTTAATCTTGTCACCTTTGATGTCATGCGTTCATCGGGCTGGCAGATCTTCGCTCGCAGCATCGGCACAACCTTCATATTTTTGATGGGCCTTTCTTTAACCTTAAGTTATCATCAACTTCAAGCAAAAACGGGCGAAACGGCTATCTTTTCCAGATATCTACGACGAGGGTTAAAAATTTTTGCTTGGGGCCTGCTCATCACAGCGATAACTTATGGCATGTTTTTGTTCATGAGCAATGGGCAAAGTAGCAATGGCTTCATCATCTTTGGCATTTTACATCTTCTCGGCCTATCGACCATTTTAGCCTATCCTTTTTTAGGCAGACCTTGGGTGGCCTTATGCGCCGCTGTAGGTATCATTCTGGTGGGTGTCTATATTCATATCATCGTGCCTTATGACTCTGTACTGCGAAATGGACCTTGGCTCACTTGGCTCGGCATTCGAGACCGAGACCTATTTCGGATCATGGTCGATTATTACCCTGTCTTGCCTTGGTTCGGGGTCGGCCTCTTGGGAGTCTTTGCCGGCCACCTGCTCTATCCCAATCGAAAACCACGCCTCACCCTGCCCGATCTTTCCCAAAACTCCCTCATTCGAGGTCTGAGATTTTTGGGCCGTCATTCGCTCTTTATTTATTTAGTGCATCAACCCATTTTAATAGGAAGCTTACAAGTATGGAGCTTTGCCAGCGGAGGTTGAGCAAAGTGGCTTTGCTACCTTAAGCCGCCGCTTTATCTACAGCTTGGTCTGGTTTCAATGCCTCTTTCCCGTCAGCCTCAGGCCGCATCAACAAGACCGGAATACTGGTATTATGCAAAATATATCCAGCCACGCTGCCAAAAATGAGACGCCTAACGCCTTCACGCGCATACGTCGTCATAGCCACCATATTAATATCTTCTATTTCGACGACCTTTAAGATTTCCTCTCCCAAATCCCCAAAGCAAACCATTGTTTTAATGGAATAACCAAGTTCTTCAAATTGTTTCCCCTTCTCTTTTAACTCAGTTTCAACCTCTGCCTGCAACTCCTCAGGGGATTTCTCCGATGTTTGCACATACGTTGGCATCGGAAATTCGGGCGAAAGCATCGGTGTAACGCCGACCAAATTACGATGTTTGTCAATCACATGCAGCAAAAATAGTTCTGTGTCTTTTGGATCCAAAAAACGTTGCACTTCTGGAAAAATCTTCTGTCGAAAACCAGAGCCGTCTAAAGGGATAAGTACGCGATGGTGTGACATATAAATACCTCCAGAAAAGATATGTGAAACGTGCGCTGTGATTTATCAGGCATCACGCTTTGCGTCTCACGCTTCACAGTTTAGATGGCTGCCAAATAATCAAATTTCAGCAAGGCAGGAGAAGGCATTTTGGAGAGGTTTTGATTTCGATTGATTCCTAGCCCTTGCTTAGAGACATTATAATAGATTATGGGGAAAATAAAAAACGATGCGCTTCACATGGGATGATTGCAAATTATTCTACGAAGACCATTCAATTTGAGTCCAAGCCATTTTAGTAGTATACTTTCAGGACTTTTATTTATAATCATACCATACAGGAGAATCATCTCATGAATCATATCAAACGTGTCTATCGATCAGCAAAAGATCATTTATTGGGCGGGATTTGTGGCGGATTAGGCCAATATTTTGGCGTAGACTCAAACCTAGTGCGTTTCATCTGGGTTATCATCACCTTAATATGGCCTGCTTCCATCATCGCTTATTTCATCATGTGGGCTATTATCCCTAACGAATCCGACCAAGAGATCGTTCAAGCTCAGGCGAGTTAGATTTAGATTTTGTAAGTTTGAAATCCAAAATATGCATAGGAATGAGCATTAAATAATTCCCATTCCATATTAATAAAGACCTAGCTTCTCAGGGCTAGGTCTTTTGATGAATCACGAACACAGTTTACATCTTAGATCAGTTGGTCAATGCGTATTGCTTATGGTATAGTTGATCAGGAAAATATTGTCCACCCGTCATAGATGTTACACAGTAAATCTTGCCGACTATCTACGCCCTACTTCCTATTTTATCTCTTTTATTTCGTTTTAGTATCTAAAGTCCTTATTTTCTTTGTTATTTTTTATATTATTTGGTCTTATCTTGGTCTTTATCCCTCATATTCATCGTCATTCCTCAAACCGTTAATCTTTGGTACCTGACAATGCTCCTCACTTTGCTGCAAACCATGCGCCCCCATCAATGGACCAAAAATATCTTTATCTTTGTCGCCTTAGTCTTTGACGGAAAATTATTCGATGTCTCATCTTTCATCAATACCAGCTTTGGTTTTGTGATGCTCTGTCTCATTTCAGGCATAGGATATATTATCAACGATCTGGTTGATGTCGAAAAAGATCGTCTCCACCCCACAAAAAAATTCCGGCCCATTGCCTCAGGGGCCTTAAAAGAGCGGGTGGCCCTAGTCGGGATTATCATCTTATTGCTGATTACCATCCCCTTGAGCCTATGGCTCAGTTTCGGCTTCGGCTTGCTCATCATCGCCTATTTAGGATTGCAATTGGTCTACACCTTTTACTTAAAAAATCTGGTCATCATTGATGTGCTGACCATCGCCACCCTCTTTGTCATGCGCGTCGCTGCCGGCGTTTTGCTCATTGAAGTCACCCGCTTTTCACCCTGGCTCTATGTTTTCACCACCATGCTGGCCCTATTTTTGGGAGTTGGCAAACGTCGTCAAGAATTGGTCTTAATGAAGCAAGACTTAGGCAAAACCCGCACCATCCTCAAAGAATATAGTATCCCCTTTGTCGATGAGATGATCACCATTGTCACCGCAAGCACGATTATGACTTATGCCCTATACACTTTCAGTGCCCCCAACTTACCAAAAAATAACAGCATGATGTTAACCATCCCCTTCATTATTTATGGTATCTTTCGCTATCTTTATCTGATTCATATCAAAGGCAGCAGCGGTGACCCTTCTGAAGTCGTCCTTGATGACCGACCGCTGCAAATAACTGTCTTGCTATTTGGGATAACGGTGGTGCTTGTATTGTATTATTTATGAGTGATGAACAATACCCCTTGCATAGCACCTTTCGCCAGCGAAAGTCACCCCGCAACCCTGCAACCTTGCAACCTTAGCCCTTACTTATTGATGATGTCTCTCTCTTTACCACAAAATTTCTCAATAAGCCCAAAATCAAAGGGCTGTTTGGCAGTCGTCATATTGACCGCAATTACAATTTGAATAGCATTGTTAGGTTTTGGTTTGGCCTTGAAACCTACGTTTGTAATGATACTTCCCACTTTACCCTAATAATCAGAGCTCTTCAAATTTAAATACGCTTACAGAAAAAATAACACGATGGCGTGATTTTTATCAAAATTGACTTCAAAAGTAGATGCTTTATTCAGCACAACCAACCTCACTTATAAAGAAGGCAAGGTATCTTTTCGATGTTAAAAAATCAAACGTCGCCCAACACACTTTTGCGCCAGCTTATTGCGGAAACTACACTGCAAACACTGGTCGCAAAAGTGTGCTAAAAACAATTCTTCATTTTTCTTGTTTTTAACAAAATGTCACTTATATCGGGTTGAAACAAAACCATTTCAGGTGGATACTTAATCCGATATGAGTGACAAAAATAACCCTCGTAGAACCCCATCAGAAAAACTTACCCTTGAAGCCTTTGGAAAAACCATTCGCCAATTGCGCGAACAAAGAGGCTATTCACAAGAAGAGTTTGCTCACATTGCCGGATTTAGCCGTTCCTATTACACGGAAATTGAAACCGGTAAACGAAATCCCTCATTGCTTAATATTATAAAAATTGCGAAAGCCTTGAATGTTAGCGTTGGTGAAATAATGAATTTTTCTCAGGTTGAAAGTAATGGTTGAATATCAAGGTAAAAAATATCGATCCAAGAAACACCCTGTTCTTGAACACATTTTCAATAAGTATAACCGCGACAAAAATACAAGCCAAAAAATCATTGCATTTACTCTCAAGGACATCAATGAAGGCTACCAAGCCTGTGGTATTTCTGAACCAGCTTCAATTTCAAACACCATACTTGATTTGGTACGTCAAAAGAGAAGCATTGAATCCAGATTGCCTCAATCTATATATGGATTAGGTTATGATCTTAGAAAAAAGACAGGCCCATCACCAGATAATTATGCAGGTGAATTTATTTATGTTGGAGTTGGTAATGCAATTCAGTCTTGGTTGAATTGGCCTTCTCAATTCGATAAACAGGTAAATGATTCCTTCTGAAATCAGACCATATCTGTGCAATGATGAAGGTGCATTATTTTCAGTGATCGACTATTGTGATGTTTTGTCACAAATTTTGTACGACCAAAAAAATAATATTGTTCTACGCATACAAAACCCAATGAAATGGCAACCTAATGAAATTGATGGTTTTTACTTTGCCAAAATAAAAAAACAAGAAGGTCGTCTTTCCGATTGAAGCCAAAGCATTGACGACAGGAGATGACATAAATTTAGAGCAACTTCAAGGCGGTTTGAATGTCGTTTCAGAAAAGTACTCCCATACCGATTTGTGGATACAACCTTTGGCAATCAAAATGGCAGAAAATGGAAAGGCTTCCTCTGCGAGTAAATTTCCTTTTCACAATTGGTATTATTTTGTTTTAGGCTATACGCCAGAATTTCCCGACTACATCCTTGCACGAGAAAAAGCAGATTCGTCATATTTTACTAACTTTGGTAAAATAAAAGGTTCATAGAAAAATTTAGTAAAAACAGAGAAAATAGCATCGAACCAATATCATGACGATCTCTCATAAAGCAACTAAATTTATTCTCTATCTCTTCCTGGGGTCTTTAATTTATCCGCTTTTGGCCTCTTTTTGGCTTACATGGCGCAGCTCAAATTATTGGGTTGTTGTGGGCGGGCTGGTGATCTATATCGGGGGTAGCTGTTGGGTCAGGCAGTATTTCAGTAAACGAGGTCAAACAATCGATTGGTTTCTTTCATTGGCCTGCTTAAATCTCTTTCTCCTAAGCCCTGAACTCATCCTCCGTCAGCTTGACTTTCATTATGAAATGGGCATTCAATTCGGCTACCCTAAGTTGACCAGTTTCAAGACCTTTGTGCCCGATGAGGATTTATTTTGGCGGCTGTCATCAGACATATCTGGGGTGAATGCCCTTGGTTTTTGGGGGCCTGAGATCGAGATTCCAAAATCAATTGGCTATTGCCGAATGTTGATCTTAGGTGACTCGGTGCCACGGCAAGGCTATCCTCAATTAGTGGCTGAATACCTCAATCAGCAGGCATCAGACTATGTTGTTGAGAGTGCCAGTCTCGCGGAGGGTGGCTATTCAAGCTATCAAGGACAAATTTTAGCAGATCGCTACGGGCAAATGCTAGAGCCTGACCTAGTCATTGTCTCCTACGGCTGGAATGACCATTGGCAGGCTTATGACAATATTGATTCCCAAAAGACAGTGAAAACGTATGACTCATGGCCGAGCTATCTTATGCAGCGTGTTTATCATCATACGCGATTATTGCAGGGCTTGCGCTACCTGCTGACCCCTTGGTTGGGCGGAACAGAGCCTTTGGCCCAACTCCGCGTCCCAGCGAATGAATACCAAGCCAATCTCATCTACATCGGCCAACGCTTCAGCGAGCAAAATGTCCCCGTCATCTTCATCACCCCGCCCAGTGCCCATCCAACTTTAGGTGTCCCTGATTATTTAATCATACAAGGCTTCGCGGCCAACAAAGCCAATGTCCTAGCCTTTCACCAAAGCTATAATCATCTGGTGCGCCATGTTGCTCGTCGCCAAGCAGATTGGTATCTGCTTGATCTAGAACGCATCTTAGCCACCCATCCCGACCGAGGTGACATCTTCATGACCGATGGCATTCATCTAACGCCCCTCGGCTTAGAGACCGTGGCTCAGACCATGGCCGAGTTTATTGAGGCTAATTTAGCAGAGCAAGTGTGTTTTTCGTAGCCAAGTAGCCAAGTAACCTAGAGACTGCAACACTGTAACTTTACGATACTATTAGCGAGTCCGAAAAACAAAAGCCTTGAAATGCCCCGTTGACACTGCGAAACCTGTTGAAACAGGTTCGACCCGTATCGTGTTAACTGATGATTTCAACCTAGTTCGCCAACAATATCACTTTGCCACAGGTGTTCATTGTTTTTCAAAAAAATCGGGCAAAACACGCTCATCTTATTCAGTTATAACATCATCACCCTGGGTCTACGCTTTTTGTTAAGTGTTATCTTAGGTCGCCTCTTAGGTCGAGCAGACTTTGGTCAGTATAATTTTGTCCTGATTTGGATTCAAAGCCAACTTCCCTTTGTCGAGTTTGGCCTGAGTACCGTCTTAAACCGTGATTTGGCCGCCGAACCAGAGAAAACACAAAACTATTTCGTCACCTCCTTGGTCGCCAAAAACATCCTCACCTTGCCGCTTATTATTGGTCTCCTCTTTTTCAGCCCCTATCTCGCGGCGGGTCAAAGTCTAGCTGTGGTCGCCAGTTTGCGCTGGAGTATTCTCTTATTCGGTGGCTGGCAAGTCTATTACTCCTTAACAGCCATCTTCAAAGCGCATCAGATGATGCACCCGGTACTGTGGTTGGCCCTCACGGGGCAGGGGATATTATTTGTGGGCACCCTTGTGCTTGTCTTAAACGACCAACCCCTACCGACGCTGATTATTTGGGCTGGGATAAGTCAAGGCGTACAATGCCTTCTTGCCTTTGGTTATTACTGCCGCCTTTTAAGCACCAGACCCCAGTGGCGCATAGTACCCGTGCAGATTAATTTTCTGGCGATCAAAAGTCTTTTGCTCAAAGCTTGGCCCTTTGCCCTATCTGGCATGCTTAACGCAGTCCAAGCGCGAGTCAGTGTTCTCCTTTTGGTTTACCTGCACAGCGATGAAGCCCTCGGTCTTTATAGCGCAGCCAGTCCTTTCAGTGAGGCCAGCAATCATCTTTTTGGAGCCTTCTATACCGCTATGCTTCCTACCTTAACCGCCGCTGTTCATCGTCGTTCAGAGGCTGAAACAGATGTCATTCAGCGAACCCTGCGTTGGTCTCGCTGGGGCCTATTCGCCTTGAGTCTGGGTCTAGCCCTTATCGGTGGCCTTTTAGCCCGCTTTATCCTCATCCTGACTTACGGCCCAGATTACCAAGCCGCCACCTTGTGCTTACAAGTCTTGCTCATCGCTTTGCTGCCCAGCAGTCAAAATCATCTGTCTATCATCAATCTCTATGCCCACAAAGATGAACACTTTGTCAACCTCATGGCTTTCCTAGGAGCTATGATCACCTGCTTGGCCTCCTTTCTATTCGTCTCCACTTGGGGATCAGCTGGGACGGCTCTGGCTTTATTATTAACAGAATGTTGCCTGTTTGTCTTATACCAATGGCGGCTCGCTACTCGTCCAAATATGATAATAGGGTGTTCGGAGTAAAGCTGCTAACTGACCTAACTGCTGTTGATCAGGCCCTGTAATCACGACACAAGTATGTCGTCGCGCTGCCAATTCGCCAGCAATGGAGGGGCCACCGACAGCATTAAGTCGAACTTGAGCTTGTAGGGAAGGCGGAAGGCCCCGCCGAAACAAGTCAGGCAGAATACGCAACCGCTCTCCATCCCCATGTAGCCCTTTGGTCAAGGCATCACCTGGCGGCTTTGCTACGCTGTCCCACTATTGCTGTAAACGCGGGTCTAACACATCCCGCAAGCCATCCCCTAAAAGATTAAATCCCAAGACAGTAATTAAGATCGCTAAACCAGGAAAAAGAGAGACCCAGGGAGCGTGGCCTAAATGTTGGGTGCCATCTCGAATCATAGATCCCCAAGCGGGGGTAGGCGGAGATATGCCAAGACCAATAAAACTTAAATTAGCCTCAACCCGAATGGCTGTCGCCGTCCAAATACTGCCTAAGACGACCAATTCTCCAGTTATGTTGGGTAAAATATGCCGCCATAGAATACGGCCCCGACTGGCCCCAACTGCTGTTGCCGCGCCGACAAAGTCATTCTCTTTAATCATCAACGTGGCACTATGAGCCACTCTGGCAAAGGTGGGCGAAAGGACAATGCCGATGGCCAGGATCATCTTGAATAGGCCTGACCCTAAGACAGCCAAAACCATGAGGCCCATGATGAGGCTGGGGAAGGCCATTAAGACATCCACTGTTCGCATGAGTACATTTTCTACCTTACCGCCCAAATATCCAGCCACAATACCCATGACTGTCCCTAAAATACCTCCTAGGACGACTGAGCCAAGCCCAACCAAAAGCGATATGCGGGCCCCATAAATAATACGGGCCCAGGTATCTCGGCCATAAGAATCGAGACCTAGGCGATGCGTTTCGTCGGGGGCGGCCAAGCGATTGCGAGGGTCTTGCTTGAGCGGGTTGAAGCCAGCCAAAAGCGGTTCTGGCTCTCGACCTTGGGGGAGGGCGATAAACCAGTCATCAGCAAAGAAAGCCCCTAAAGCGACAGTGATGACGATTACTAAGCCTAAGATAGCGGGTCGATTTTGGGTGAAGGTGTGCCATAGACGCTGCCCTTGGCTCCGTAGCCTGACTTGTGCTCCGATAGCATTTGATGTGACTTGACTCATGAGGCATATCCTTAATGGGCGATTCGAGGATCCACAAGACTATAAATAAAGTCCGTCATCAAGTTAACAGCGACCACAAAGCCTGTGTAAATCACCATGACCGATTGCAGGGCGGTATAATCACGCTGTAGAATCGCACCGACTAACATTTTACCTAGACCCGGTCGGGCGAAGACAATTTCGGTTAATACGGCATCAGCGATGAGGTTCGCTGTCCAAATACCAATAATAGATACAATCGGCACTAAAGCCGCTCGCAAAGCATGCCGAAAAATCACAACTTGTTCCTGTAGCCCTTTGGAACGCGCCGTCCGAACATAGTCATTTTGTAGCACATTTAACATGGCGGATCGGGTGAGACGGGTGACCGAGGTCATCATAATCAGACCGAGAGTCAAAGAAGGTAAGACCAGATGGGTGAGACGATCCCCGATATCATCTCTATCCCCTCCTCCAATGGCTGGAAACCAATCCAATCTCAAGGCAAAAAGGAGGATAATCAAAATGCCCAAATAAAAAGCAGGCACGGACAAACCAGCCAAGGAAAGGATGCGCCCTAAATAGTCGGCCCATGAATTACGTCGGACTGCCGTATAAACGCCGATGGGTACACCCAACACAGTCCCGACGACCACAGCCGCCAAGGTCAACTCCAAGGTGTAGGGCAATACTTGTAATACCTGTTCACTGATCGATTTGCCTGTGATCAGGGACTCGCCTAAATCGCCTCTTAACAAGCCCAATAAAAAGGTAATATATTGTCTGTAGAGTGGCTCATTAAGACCCATTCTCTCCCGCAGGGCTTCTACTGCCTCTTTTGAGGCATAATCACCTAAAGCTGCCGTGGCTGGGTCGCCTGGAATGACCCGAATGACAAAAAAGACAAGTGTCAAAACGGCTAAAAAAGTTGGGATCGTTAAAACCAGTCGTGTAGCTAAGTATTTAAGTCGGGACATATTAGCATTAGTAATTAGTAATTAACAAATTAGGCCACAGGCCATAAATTAACAATGAGCAATGAACTTGCTAATATCTCATCACTCATTGTTAGTTGTTAATTACTCATTGCTAATTGATCGTCGTCTGTTCTGTAATTTGTGGATAAAGAGAGAAGACTGAGGTCAACTCATGCCCAAAATCAACGTTATCGGCGCGAGCAGTGACCTGGCTTTGATATTGTAGTGGGTAAGCGATCATTTCAGTCAATAGTTTGACTTGCGCCTCTTTCCAAATCTCTTCTTGACTGGCTGGGTCAAGCTCTACCCGGGCGGCCTCAATCAAGTCATCAATCCCTGCATAATGTGAGAAGTTGGTATCGGGTTTGGCCCCAGTCACGACGATAGAGTCGGAGTGATAGAAGCGGGTTAAGTAGACATCGGCATTAGGTCGCCAAGCGACGTAGATGACGATGGGGTTAACATCGTCGCGGATGAGACTATGCATGCTGGAATGATCAACCACATCGATTTCAATATCAATACCGACCTCAGCTAATTGAGCTTGCATACTTTGATAATTTTTGAGATAGGCTTCACTTTCTGAAGAAACCATCTTCAAACTAAAGCCATCCGCATAGCCCGCTTCAGCCAACAAAGCCTTGGCTTTATCACGATCTAGGGCATATTCTAGGTCACGTTCAACCACCTCCTCTTGGCTCAAACCACCCGCTAAGAACATAGCAGGGACTTGGGCGTACACATTGGCCGAGACTGATTCACCGAAGAGGGCTAAAAACTCATCGCGGTCCAAGGCATAAGCAATTGCTTGTCGGACCAGGGGGTTATCTAAAGGCTCAACTGTCATGTTGAAGTGAATGACAGCCACTTCACCGACCCCGTAAACATCGACGAGAATGCCCTCTTCTTGACTGAGGCGGTCAACCCAAATGCCTTCGGTCGCTCCATTGATGACATCCAAATCGCCCGATAGAAGGCCCAACTCACGGCTGTTGAGGTCGGGCATATAGCGATATTCTACCCCGTCGAGTTTGGGGCGACCTCGGAAATAGGCTTCGTTCGCTACCAAATCTACTTTTTCTTGGGGGCTATAGCCGCCGAACGTAAAAGGCCCTGTGCCAACAGGTTCCGTCTTAAAGCCATCATCGCCCAAAGCTTCAACTGCTTGTTGACAGACAATGAAGCCCCCAGCATAATCAGATACTTTCGGATAAAAGAGGATGGGTGAAATTGGGCTTTCTAAGGTGATTTTCACGGTATAGTCATCCACTGCTTCAAAGGTCAGGCCATTATACTCCCCAGCGTAGGCAGAGCGCTCAGGGTTGGCTGATTTTTCCAAAGAATAAACGACATCTGCGGCGGTCAACTCATAAGCCTCAGTTTGGCTAGAAGCATGGCACATAGCCCCTTGGCGCAAAGTAAACGTCCACACTTGTTGTCCATCAACAATCTCTTGGGCAGGCATTTCTGCTGCCAAATCCGGCTCAATCACTGACCCATCACCAGGGCTATAGCGCAACAAACCATTAAACATCATGTCGGCCAAATTACGATCATTTGTTGAAGCAGCAAAGTGGGGGTCCATCGTCCCTAAATCAGCCGCTGAAGAAGCATAACGCAAAATGACAGGTTCACTAGAGGCAGCATCTGCCTCTCCATCTCCTGACGAAGCCCCACCTGTTGAGTCCGCTGGTGTACAAGCTATTGTTATCATCATGAAAACAATCATCAGGGTCCAAAATAAGGTTAATTTTTTGAAAGTCACTGTTTTTCTCCTTGAGGAAATAAGTTAGTAATTGAAGTGGCTATGCTAACATGGTAATTGGCATGGTGTCAAAAATAGACTAACTCTATCCATACAACGCCGTCCGCGCTACCCCCTCAAGCCCAGCAAAACGATTGAGGCGAAATGGCTCTAAGGGCAAAGGTGACTCGCCTTGGATGACCAAATCACGCACAATTTGTCCCGTAATTGGTCCCAGACAAAAACCATGGCCAGAAAATCCAGCGGCGATGACCAAGCCATCAATTTCGGGGGTTTGTGCCAAAACAGGTAATCCATCTGGGGTCATGTCTAGTAGACCTCCCCACACTTTCGCAATGCGGGCTTCTCGTAACATAGGGAGAACATGCGATACCCGCTCGATCACTGCGACAATTTGACTGGTCGGGGGTTGGATATCTTCAGGATCAAGAGGGCGATCCGGCCAAACCCATTCTTGACCATTCGGGGTCATCCGTAGCCGTCCATCAACTTGCTGGCGACAGGCGAAATCAGCATTAGCCACACCTAAAACCTGGTCCAGCAGTGGTGGCAAGGGCGTAGTTTGTAGGGCTGAAACATGTCTAATGGTCAAGGGTAAATTCAGATCCAATTTGGCACAGAGGCGACCTGAGTAAATGCCCGCGGCAATAACGACAACATCAGCCCCGATAGGGCCAGCCGTCGTTTGTACACCTGTAACACGACCACCTATGGCCTCAATATGCAAAACTTCTGTGTTCGTCAAGATCGTCGTGCCGGCGCGTTGAGCAGCTTTGGCAAAAGCTTTAACTGTCGCCGTAGGATTGGCCTGACCATCACTGGGACAGAAAGAAGCGGTCAACACTGCATCCGATAAGGCGGGGGCGATGGCTTGCACTGCCGCCGTATCCGGTAAAAAAGTCAAATCCAAACCCAAAGCGCATTGATCTTCAACCATCTGCCTGATAAAATCAACTTCTGCTGCTGTTCGGGCCAAGCGTAAATTACCCGTCTGCCGATATTCGATATCGGTCTCTAATTCTTCACCCAAAATTTCCCAACATTTTACGGCTGCCTGGGCCAAGGGTAATTCTGCTGGGTCGCGTCCCGATTGTCGGACCCCAGCCAAAGTCCAACCGGAAGCCATGCTGGCTAAGTCTCCTTTTTCGATCAAGGTCACTTTCGCGCTGGTCAAGGCCAGTTCATAAGCTGCGGCAACACCGCTAATACCGCCACCAATGATAACGATGTCTTGTATAGCATGTGACATGATATCTCCTATCTCAATTTGTATAAAGGAACTCTATCTATAGTTTTACAAGCTCTGCCGCAGCGTGGGCCAAATCGGGCTGCGACTTGCTCTTGTGAAAACTGTTCAAATAAGGTAAAAAAACGCTCAAAAGCATCTTTTTCATCGCTTGAATAAAACAAGATAATTCGTGCCCAAGACTGCTTGACCTGTAAATAATTCAGGCTTGCCGATTTTTTCTTTGAGATATATTTTGATCATGGGTTTCATTATCCTTACTTAGGGTCATTAGCAACATTGAGGAGATTGTCAACCATTCTAGGCATCAAATAGCTGCTTGCTCAACCACCAAAGCAGGCTGGGGATGGCCAGCTAAAATAGCGGCGTAAACTGTCTCTATTTGACGAGCGGCTCTTTCCCAAGAATACGTATTAATAGCACATTGGCGCAGAACTTGACCAATGGACGTTCGGGTCTCGGCTGATAAATCGAGGGTGGTATCAATGACTTGAGCCAGCACTTCGGCATTGCGTTTTTGAGCGTAAAAACCATGGGCCCCCAAATATTCACGGCTCACGGGCGTGTCAAAGGTGATTGTTGGCAAGGCCATACTCATATAATTCAAAATTTTTCCACAACCTTCTGTATCCGATAGTTTTGGCGCAACAGCAATATCACCTAAAGCCAAATGCGCGGGCAAATGTTCATAAGGCATCATTCCAGTAAAGGTGACATCACTTTTTAAGCCTAAAGCCTGCGTTTTGGCTTTATAATGCTCAACAGATGGAAAGCCCATTATTAATAAATGAAAATCATTACGTTTCTGCTTCTCTAGCTGCAAAGCTTCTAACAGAAGGTCAATTCCTTGATACGTCGTTAAGAGACCAGCGTAGACGATAAGTTGTTTATTCAGGGGCAGACCAAGTGCTTGTTTCAAAGCGATTTGCTCCTCAAGGGGAAAACGAAGGGGGTTAAATATCTGCGATGAGACACAGTCAGGGATAGGGTAAATCCGACCAAGCGGTATCTGAAAATCGGTTTGAAGCAATTGGGCGGCCTGACGGGAACTGGGCAAAATAACTTGAGCCATGTGGTCGATGCGTGATTCAAGCCGTTGAAAGAAACGATGTCGTTTGTCGCCAGGCCTTAAAAAATTATGATCTAACATTTCGCCTGTCAAACTACCTTGAAAATCAAAAACAAGCGGTGCGCCTGTTAATTTACTCACAATCCAACCAATCAAAGTCCCTTCATGCATATGGGCATGAATAATGTCAGGTTTATGAGTCAAAACATGGAGCATACTCCTTATACTTAACATAATATCAAGATAATATTTATGACGCGATGAACCAACCTCAACGCGATAATTAAAAGGCACACCCAAACAGCGATGAATATCCAAATCGTCAATGTCACGTCCATTAGGATAGGTTGAAATGGTGATCTGATGGCCTCTGTGTCGCAAGACTCTAGCCTCTTCCAAGATACGGATATGGCCCCCGTAATCAGCAAAAAACATGGTTGGGGCAATCATCAAGATATTCAAGGGCTGATTAAGGTTAATTTTGTTCATCATTATATACACTCCTGATTCAGTAAGTAGTACTCAGTTGAAGATATACTGAACTGAATTACTGAACACTGCTTACTGCTTATGGGTCATTGGTCACTTCGACAAGAACAGCCAGATTTTAATGGAGTCATCCTTGAAAAACAAATATGTTTAGGCTTAATGCTGTTTCAAAAAAGGTTTGACTTTTGGCTAAATTCTTGTAAAATGGCTCAGATATTACGTATTTATCCATAAGGAGTCATTATGTCAAATAAAATAATTTCTGGCTTGGTAATTGTTTTAGTCGTATGTTCGCAAGCCACTTGTTTCGGTGGGATTTTAGGAGGCAATTTTATCCTCGAACAATTTGGCAGCGATCCTCAGGAAGAAAGCACAAATTCATTTCAGCCTGATGAGAACACAACTGAAGCATCCCCAGCACAGTCTGTTTTACCCAAGGCTGGTACTGGCGAGCAAGTTCTCACCCTGCCCGGTGGCAACCCGCCAACGCTTGACCCCCATCTCAGTGGGGATGCGACCTCAGCCACGTATGTGGTCGAAATTTTTAGTGGCTTAGTGGCCTATGATCCAGACTTGAGCTTAATACCCGATATTGCTGAAGGCTGGGATGTATCTGATGATGCCACAGTATACACCTTTCATTTGCGTGAAGAGGCTCAATTTCACAATGGCAAGCCAATTCGAGCCCAAGATTTCAAGTGGTCTTTTGAGCGAGCCTGTGATTTTAGAACTGGGTCTTCTACTGCCGACACCTACTTAGGTGACATTATCGACTGTCAAGAAAAGCTGCGCGGTCAAGCCGACGAAGTTTCTGGGGTGGAAGTGATTGATGATTATACGCTACAAATCACCATTGATGCCCCGAAAGCCTATTTCCTGGCGAAAATGAGCTATCCCACCGCTTATGTTTTAGATCAAGAGAATGTCGAGCGGGGTGGGCGGACCTGGATGGTTAATCCAAATGGTAGCGGCCCCTTCAAATTAGAACAATTCACCTTTGGTGAAGCGATTGTCTTAGCCAAAAATGAAGGCTATTATCGTGAACCAATGGCTACCTTAGACCGCGTTCATTTTACGCTCACAGGTGACTCGGCCATGATTCGTTATGAAAATGATGAGCTTGATATGACTCCTGTCGGTATCAACGATATTGAGCGGGTGACTGATCCGAACAACGAACTGAGTGCTGACCTACAGATCGCTACGCAACTGAGTGTTTCTTATATTGGGCTTAATGTCAACCAGCCGCCTTTTGACGATCCTTTCGTCCGGCAAGCCTTTAACTTGGCCTTAAACAAAGAAAAAATTGTGGACATTGTTTTCAAGGAAACGGTCGCTGTCGCCAATGGTATTATGCCACCAGGTATTCCAAACTATGATAATCTCGACCTGGTCCATCTTGGTCATGATCCAGATAAAGCCCTAGAATTGATTTACGAATCTAGCTATGAAGATCCAAGCAAATTGCCAGAAATCACCCTCTACATTTCTGGTGTTGGCGGAACACCACCCCGTATAATCGAAGCCATTATAGCTACTTACAAAGATGTCTTCGGTATCGAAGTGGCCATTCAGCAAACCGATTGGCCCACCTTTTTATCTGATATTTCAAAAGAGGTCAATCCTTATCAATCTTATCAATTAGGTTGGATTGCTGATTATCCTGATCCACAGAATTTCCTCGACATTTTATTTCATTCCAATAGTCGTCAAAATCATACTGGTTATAGCAATCCCGATTTAGATGCTCTCTTAGATGAGGCTGGGGTAGAACAAGATCCTGAAAAACGTCTAGCACTCTATCAGGAAGCGGAACAAATTATTATTCAAGATGCTCCTTGGATTCCCTTGTACTTCAGCACTGATTACAATCTCGTGAAGCCACATGTGAAAGGCTATCAAATTCCCCCCATGATTGTACCAGCCTTTCAATACGTTTCTATTGAGAAATAAGGCATGGTGGTCTATATCATTCGCCGATTGTTATCGTTGCCCTTTTAATCGCCATCACCACCTTCATCACGTTTTGGCTGGGTTTTTATGGGCCTCATACCACTAATCCAAGTATGGATTAAGTCCTAACCATATTTGGATTGACTCAATTCCATGAGCCTCCGAGAAATTTTTATTAAACTCAGTTTATTCTACCTTTCCATTTGCTTCTCTCTACTGATTATTGAAAGCATCCTCCGCTGGCTTGGCCCGCCGTCAACAAAATACTATATTTGGCGACCTAATATTCATGAAACCTTTCACCCTGATCCAGAAATTTTTCCAGGTATCCAAGGTGAAGGGCGGCTTCGCGAGGGATGCTATCGCCGCCAGAAGCGTATTCGTCATTATGCCCAAGGGGAAATGAGCAGGTAAGCAGGGGCGAGGCAGTTAGGAGTGAAGGGGTGAGGGTTATGGTGGAGTAAAATGGTATTCAACATGGCTGTGACACCTCAATATAAGGGTCAGGCATGATCTGCTTTTCTGCTCCCGCAAAAATTGCTTGAAGATAACCGAAAGCATCGGCTCGACTAATGACGGTCTCTTGTTGTTCAAAGATTTGCTGTTTGAGCTGACCGAACTGCCACATCTGCCCATTCGTCACAATACCAAAGACCGTCATGGCTGTCGTCTCATTGAGCTGTTGGGCAGCCACCATCGCGGCGAGACATTGCCCCCAGCCTTGGGTGAAATTATCCTCTTTGGCCTCAACCACAATTAATAGGGGAGTTTCCAAGATGGTAAAGCCAAGGTGGGAGCGAGCCGAAATTAAAAAATCGGGATAGCCATTCAATTGCGAATCATTCGGAACCGTAATATATTCTTGACTCCATAAGACCAAGTTGGCGGTGTGATGTTGATAGACTTCAGCCAACATGGGAAAGATAACGGCATTTTTACGCATTTCTTCGCTTGAATAAATATCAATGTTTGTTAAGAGAGTGTTAAAGATGTGGCTAAAGCTAGGCGAGGGTTGATAAGGTTGGACTGAAATAATATTTGCTTCCCGTCGATGTTCAATTTGGTAAACTTTTTGCACTTGAGCAATATTTTTGAAGTTGGTAAATGCCATAAATTAAACCTCATTGGGCGGTGAACGGCACCAGTCATTTAATTCTCATACCTAAGATTTTAATGAAGCATCAGTGATTTCTTAATCAAAATTATTAAAAACGTTATATCCTTCGTACTGAGCAAACGAAAGTCTCACATCAGGCTCCTCAATCGGTCAACTATAACCTTTACCTCCACACACAGGCCCTCATCAAAGCTATCCTAATTTTCAGAGCAGTATTGTACATTATATAATACGACCCATCAAAAACACCCTAATTAAGGAGAACCGCATGACCACAAACACCAAAATCACCCTCGAAGAACCTGAAATGCCCGAAAGTTGGTACAACATTGTGGCGGACATGCCCAACAAACCCAGGCCGCCTATTGCCCCAGATACCCATCAGCCCATTGGTCCAGAAGCCTTGGCCCCGCTTTTTCCAATGGAACTGATTAAGCAAGAAGTCAGTCAGGAGCCTTTTATCGAGATTCCCGATGAGGTGCGCGATATCTATAAAAAATGGCGACCGACACCGCTCTACCGGGCACATGGCTTGGAAAAATTGCTTGATACGCCTGCCAAGATTTACTATAAATATGAAGGGGTTAGCCCCTCTGGATCGCATAAACCCAACACCGCTGTGCCGCAGGCTTATTACAATAAGATGGAAGGGGTCAAACGCATTACCACTGAAACAGGGGCGGGGCAGTGGGGCAGTGCCCTGAGCTTTGCCTGTAAGCTCTTTGATATTGACTGCGAAGTGTATATGGTCAAAATCAGTTATGAACAGAAACCTTATCGCAAGATGATGATGAACACTTGGGGCGCACATGTGGTCGCTTCCCCCTCTGAGAATACACAAGCGGGCCGCGCTATTTTGGCTGAGACCCCTGATTCGCCTGGTAGTCTAGGCATCGCCATCTCAGAGGCAGTTGAACTGGCGGCGACCAGAGATGACACAAAATACTCGTTGGGCAGTGTTCTCAATCACGTTCTCATGCATCAGACTATCTTGGGCCAAGAGGCCATCTTGCAGATGGAAAAGGCGGGCGACCTGCCCGATGTGGTGATTGCCCCCTTTGGCGGCGGCTCTAACTTTGCCGGTCTCGCTTTTCCTTTTCTACGGATGAATTTGACTGAAGGTAAGAATATTCGTTGTCTGGCTAGCGAACCCACCTCCTGTCCGAAATTGACTCGCGGTGTCTTCCACTATGACTTCGGAGATTCAATTGGCCTGACTCCCTTGTTGCCTATGTATACCTTGGGCCATACCTTTGTGCCAGCCAAGATTCATGCGGGCGGCTTACGTTATCATGGCGCGGGAATAATTGTCAGCCAACTGCTCAAAGACAATCTCATCGAAGCCGAAGCCATCGACCAACTGGAGAGTTTCGAGGCTGGGGTCATGTTCGCCCAAGCTGAGGGTATCATCCCGGCTCCTGAAGCCAATCATGCGGTGGCCTCAGCTATCCGCGAGGCGAATAAGGCGAAAGAAGAGGGTGCTGCCAAAACGATTCTCTTTAATCTGTGCGGGCATGGTAATTTTGATATGTCGGCTTATGAAACCTATTTCGCAGGGAAGCTGCAAAAGCATGAATTGAGTCAAGATGAAGTGAATGAGGCATTGGCGAAGGTTAATACGCCAGCAGTAACAATGATGTAGGTTCAGGATGAGACATAATAGACCGTTGACTGCCTGATGATAAAGGGATGGTCTATTATTTCTTGGCAACTAGCAAATAAGGTTTGACGGGTCGTCAATTTTAGCTATAGTGAATCCATAGATCTTTTAATACTAGCTCATAAGATTAATTAAATTTATGCTTCGGAGAACAAGGTTATGTCGTATCCTGAACAAAGTGAATTTTTGGTTGAGGTTGATGAAAGGCAAGAAGAAGAAGCGCATATTAACTATGATATAGCCACATATCCCTCTGACTATACATTATCAGGTATCGTTAAAATGTGGGAAGATGGTGACATCACCATTCCAGATTTTCAACGTGAATTTGTGTGGACCATTAAGCAAGCCTCTCTGCTAATCGAGTCATTTTTATTAGGTTTGCCAGTACCTTCCATATTTTTTTATATTGATGAGGCTAATAAAAATTTAGTGATTGATGGTCAGCAACGCATACTGAGTACGGTTTTCTATTTTGGTGGCTATTTTGGGCAAGAAAAAAAACGGAAATTCCCACTACAAGGCTTAGATAAAAGCAGCCCATATTATCAAAAGACTTACAATGACCTTCCGAATGCAGCCCAGCGAAAATTGCGAGGCACAGTCCTGAGAGCCATCAATGTTAGACAACTTTCACCTAGTGGAGAAAAGACAAGTATATTTCATATCTTTGAAAGATTAAATACTGGTGGAAAAGCTCTGAATTCGCAAGAGATTAGAAACGTTGTATTCAGAGGTGATTTTGTGAATATCCTGCAAGATTTAAATCGGGAGAATAATTGGCAGTCCATTCTGGGAAAGACAAGACCTAGTAAGAATCAAGCTGACGTAGAATTAGTTCTGAGAATATTTGCCTTGAGAAATGGGGCCAGTCATTATGAAAAGCCTATGAAAACGTATCTCAACCGCGTGATGAAAGAAAATCAGAAAGGAAATACACAGGATATCCAAGATTTTCAACAATCCTTCATAAAAATATCAAAATTAGTCATGGATAAACTCAAAGAAAAACCATTTCATCTTCGAGGTCCTTTAAATACATCTGCCCTGGACTCAATTTTTTGCACATTAATTCAATATGATCATAAAATTCCTAATGACTTAGACAACAGATATGAAAAACTGATCAAAGACTCTGAATTTAAGGTATTCACTACGACAGGGACTACGGATACAGCAACTGTCAAGGGTCGCTTTGATCTTGTAAAAAAATATTTGATTGACTAACAAAATGGCATATACAGACCACTATCACCTGGCAGATGATGTCATAACACATCTTGATACAGTCATTGACGGGATAGCCGACCCGTTTATCGCATCGCGGTATGTAGGCTTGGTGGCTGTTACCGCAGTGACTGTTTATGAATTGGCGATAAAAGAAATTTTCATTGAGTTTGGCGAAAAAAAACATAAAGTTTTAGGAAATTTCACCCGTAGCCATTTTGCTCGAATAAACGGTAGGATAAAAATCGCAATAATACAGAAGGACTACATACGTCCATTCGGTGATAAATATGTGCAGCGTTTCAAACGTAAGCTTGAACAAGCTGAAAGCGATAACCTTCACACACACGGAATTAGTATCCGTAGTCGCTATGGCAATATAATTACTTGGCGAAATGAGTTTGCTCATGCAGGGCGTGTTCCTACAACGGCAACTTACACAGAAACCACAAAATCTTATGAATCTGGAAAAGAGGTTATAAGATGTCTCGCTGAGACGATGTATAGATAGATTGTTCAACAACCCCTTAAACACCCATCTCTTTTCCCCATGCACCTATTACAATCCCCTCCTTGGTCTCTCCTAAAATCACAATTTGGTTGGACAGCCAAAACCTGCAACTTTGCGGCACAGGCAGTCACAGCAGATTTGCCGCCGGCTCAAGTTTTGTTTCGCCCTTTGCCTTTGGGCTTTCGGCTGGCCTATGTGCCCAAAGGTCCAACCGTAGATTGGACGAATTTGTCCCAAGCCGCAGCCGCCTTGGGGCAATTGTGTATCTTTGCCAAAAGGCAGCGCACGATTTTTCTCAAAATTGAACCCGATATTTCTGACCAGCCTGTCTTATATAATATTTTTCAAAAACAAGGATTTATTGAAGGAAAATCTGTCCAACCACTCAATACCATCCTCATCGACATTCAGGCCGATGAGGAGACCATCCTCAAACGGATGAAGTCCAAAACGCGCTATAATATTCGCTTGGCGACGAAGAAGGCGGTGACGGTTCGGCAGGGAGATTTAGATGATGTGATGATTTTTCATGATCTCAGTTTGACCACAGGACATCGTAATAAATTCGGCGTACATAGTCTGGCCTACTATCAAGCTGCCTTCCAACACTTCTCGCCTGAACAGCGGGTGCTACTCCTAGCCGAATACGAGGGCCAAGCCTTAGCTGCCTTGATGATTTTTGCCTGGGCAGGTCGGGCGTATTATCTCTATGGGGCCTCAGGTAATCAACATCGCAACCGTATGCCAACCTATCTTTTGCAGTGGGAGGCGATTAAATGGGCCAAGGCGCAAGGGTGCCATAGCTACGATTTATGGGGCATTCCCGACGCATCAGAAGCACAATTGGAAGCAGAATTTCAAACGCGACAGGACGGCTTGTGGGGCATCTATCGTACCAAACGCGGTTTTGGCGGGCAGGTGGTGCGGAGCGTCGGGGCCTTTGATTAT
This sequence comes from Anaerolineae bacterium, assembly GCA_965199695.1. Lineage (GTDB taxonomy): Bacteria > Chloroflexota > Anaerolineae > 4572-78 > 4572-78 > CBDAUV01. Next base: position 340,361 of record OZ241372.1, read on the forward strand.
GTCTATCAACCGCTTTTGTATAAGTTGTTGCGACTGTATTTGGAAAGGCGGCGTGAGTAACTCACCCAAACTTAACCTAAATTTATCGACTTAGCCATTAATATTAACGAGGAACCAAATGACGAAACGAGTAGTCCTATTCAATCACAAAGGCGGGGTGAGTAAAACGACCTCCGTATACAACTTGGGCTGGATGTTAGCAAAAAATCATACAGTCTTGATTGTAGATGCTGATCCTCAATGCAATTTATCCAGTTTGCTATTAGGAGATGATTTCGAAAAATACTATTTTGAAGAAGAAACCAAGCGCGAAAATATCAAAGATGGTGTTCAAGCTGCTTTTAGTGGAAAGCCTATTCCGATTCATTCAGTGAAATGCTTTTCGCCTGCAAGGGCACCGTCTCTATTTCTACTTGCAGGCCATGCCAATCTTTCAGAATACGATGCTGCCTTAACATTTGCTCAAACATCTAATAATGCAATTGCAACCTTACAAAACTTACCGGGCGCATTTTCTGAACTGATAAGGCTCACTGAAGCAGAATATTCTATCAACTATACCTTAATCGACCTAAATCCAAGTTTAAGTGCGATTAACCAAAATTTATTCTTATCGTCTCATGCTTTTATCCTACCTACGAATCCTGATCCCTTTTCAGTCATGGCAATAGATACGTTAAAGAATGTTTTGCCAAGATGGGTCGAATGGAAGAAACATGCTGTTCAATTATTTTCAGAGTCTGCATACCCTCTTATCGCGGGGGAGCCTAAATTTATTGGCAGTCTCATCCAACGCTTTAATGTCCGAAAGGGACGTGCTGCCAAGCCATATAGGGATATTATTGATGAAATTAAAGGAAAAATAAGTGGAGAACTCTTTGAAACTATTTCTAAGGCAGGAATGACCCTTGAATCATCCCAGTATCCAAAAGGTTTTGTAGAGAATGGTTATTGTCTTGATGAAATTCCTGATTTTCAAGGGTTGTTACCAAAGGCATATCAAGCTGGCGTACCTGTATTTGAGTTAACACAAGAAGAGATAGCTGCAACAGGGGTTGTAGGGGTTGTTCTGGACAACATGGTGAGTTCTAGAAATGAATTTGCAAAAAAATTTCAAAATTTAACTAATTCTCTAACTAAACTACTAGGCTATGTTTAATTCCTTGACCCTCTTTAAAAAGAATATCGAAGAAGCTAGAAATCTTACTTCACTTTATGATTATTTAGACAATTCTATAACATCACCATTTTCTTTTGATGATCTGTTAAGAGCGCAAGTCGTATACGCTGTTAGTGCTTTTGATAAACTTATTCATGATATTGTTCGTATTGGCATGGTTCAAATTTTTATGGGCCAGAGACGAGCTACGCCAAAATATCTAGCAGAGTCTATAACAATAGAAACACATGCTCAATTAATTTCCGCAACGATTCCGCCAAGAGAGTATGTATTTGAACAAGCTATTATGCGAAAACTAAAGGCTGTATCCTACCAAGAGCCAAATAAAGTGGCCGATGGGTTAAGTTATATCTGGAACGAAAGACAAAAGTGGCAAAAAATTGCCACAAATATGGCAGTGCCAGACTCGGAGGCTAGGACTACGCTAAAATTGATCGTTGATAGACGAAATGTAATTGTTCATGAATCAGACATTGATCCTACGACAAACCAAAAATATTCAATTAGCAAAGATGAGTGTACATCTATTACAGATTTTCTTGAAAAGTGTGGGGAAGAGAGTGTTAATTTGGTAGTTTGAGTTTAATTCGCTGTTATATCTTTATCTTTTACCTTTAAAAGGGTTATCTTAACCGCTGCGGCGAGGAAACTGTGGTGGAGGCCCAAAATGTTGCCTCCGCGTATGTCGTCCAAGCCCGTTTCGCAGGTACTTAAGGTCACTAAATCGAGGTGGGCTAGGGGCAAGCTATAGATGTCGCGCACGGTCAAGCGTCCGTGTCGTCTGAGCATAAACCAAAATCAATTGTTTTTACCATGATCTTTTCTCATATTAAATAAAGTGATTTTGGCTTTTTACTAAATCATAAATTCAGTTCATTATAGTGAAACGATTCTCGTTTGTCAATTTAAATCCATTGCCCTACACCCCAATTGGAGACAGACCGAATTAGCTGAAGAATTAGGCCGCTCACGTCAATGGGTCAACAAATGGCTCCGACCAGGAACGAGCGGTATGCCTACCACGACAACCAACACCAGCCTCACCAAGGCTTGTCTCTTATACCCAGCCTTCTGCACATACTTGTCAGTTTTAAGAAATTCTGCTATGATTTATCCATCATCTTCAATATTTGTTGCCGTCAATCTATTGTATAGTGATGTGATTCTATGATTAAATTATTGATGACTTGGGATATTAAACCGGGACAGGAAAATGAATATTTTGAATTTATCGTCCGCGAATTTGCACCAGGGATGATGCGGCTAGGATTAAGACCGACAGAGGCTTGGTATACTGTCTATGGCGGCGGTCCACAAATTTTAACCGGGGCAGTCACAGACAATTTGGATACAATGGTTAAGATTATCAATAGTGAAGAGTGGTTAGCACTGCGAGAAAAGTTGGCCGAATATACGACCAATTTTCGACATAAGGTTGTTCGGGCCACACCTCGATTACAGCTTCTGTGATGTATCGTTCCTAAAAACAACATTTTCCTCTAGGAACATCACCCTACATAAAAAAGACGCAAGGCAATTGACGATAGATTGTCAATGATGACCAAGAATAGAAAAAATCAAGCGGACTAGCATAGTCCGCTTTTTTGATATCGAGTCTGTGTTAGAGATTCACGGGTGCTGCGAATCCCTAGATTTGACTCTTTAGGTTAAACGAAAGAGTTGTATAAAAAGCAATTGCAACAGATCATTTCTAAAAACGTTTGTAGGTCTGAACAGATTCAAGATAGTGTGTGCTTATATCTAGCGATGATCTACAGATAATAGGACTGTGATACCAGATGATCCCTGCCATATCTGCTGCCAAGTTAAACCGCTGTCCTTGCTTTCAAATACTGCGCCGCTCTGAGTCCCCAAATAAACTGTTTGAGGTATAAGCGCACGGTCGCTCAAAACCATGACTTGATGCTGCTCAAATCCTGCGATCGCTTGCCAAGGTTCATTTATATCTCGAATATAGTAAAGTGTTGTTTCCATATTTTCGACCCAGTTTCCTGGCCAGGTACTGGTTGCTGCCACGAGGCAAACGCCATTTTTTAGCCAAACAGCAGCACTAACATAAAAATGATCTAATCCATCTGAAGTCTCCTGCCAAGTTTGTCCGCTATCAATAGAGCCATAAACACCATCCTCTGTGGTAACGATCCAGATATTTTCCTCTGTAGGATGATGAACGATGGCCAAAATATTTTGATCGACAAACTCATCTTTGATCGTCCAAGTATCGCCGCCATCTTCAGAAAAACATAATCCGCCCATTTGGATACCAGCCCAGAGATCATCACCTCGCCCCGTTAACCCAGCCAAAACGCCTAGACGAGCCTGATAAGGAGGTAATGGATAGTGCCAATCTAAGGCTTCAGGCAAGGCGTGTAGACGTTCGCTCAAGTCTTGCCAGGTATGTCCACCATTCTCTGTCCGCAGTACACCTGCTGGTTCAATACCAACCCATAGACGTTGCGGGTTCATTTGATCGACTAATATGGTGTATGCCTTGGCTGACACTAGCTGCTGCCAAGTTAATCTTTGGTCATCTGTCTTAAATATACCATAACCTTGAACTAAAGCATATAGACATCGATTATATTTCGTATAGACCAAATCAACCACATATTTACCCTCTAAGCTAACACCATCATCCTGATCCACAAAGATTAATTGCCATCCTTGGTTAATCTGAGTTAAAATAGTCAACCCATTTTCCATCCCAATATAAAGCCTATGTTCAGTTGACATCTATCATCTCCATCGTTAAGTCATCTAACAGAAAACATCCTTAACATCATTGGCCTATTGAGAGTTAGATAAAATTTAGTTATAACCAACAATCGTTTATTTTAACTGGCTATCAGAAGCTTTGGCAAACATTCCGTGCGGACATAGAAGCTTTTCCAGAAGGTACTTGGCAATTTTATACACAATTCAGTCTGCGGGAAGATCTAGCCCGACATACAAATGAAACAAATGGTTTTCATAAAGCTATCGCTAAAGATTCCTCAGACATTAATCAAGCTGCGACTTGGGTTTATCAATGTATCACGACTTTATTTGAATATGATACCCTGCTAGAAAACGAGTGGGTAGAACGAACCTTATTGCGCCTGGTCCACGAAGCCATTGCAGAATCAGTTGTTGAGCAACTTGTCGTTGAACTTGAACCAACGTTAAGGCCTCAGACAATATCTAAGCAGAAAGCTTGCGTCCTACACCGCCCGAACAGATCAAACGCTTGATAGCCACTATTTTTCAGTCTACCCAATCCTCACCACCATCTACGGCCATCGACCAATGTTTAGCCTCAGTATTGAGAGACAAACAAGCTGATCTCATTCAACATCTCCCCCCCCCGAACTCGCCAAGAATTAGTGATGCTAAATACAGTGCCTATTATCATCAATTGGGATGAACGTCCCCATCGGGAAACTTTAGACCACATCCGCAAAGCTTCTCGTGGTATCGGAAATCATGCTTTGACTGTTTTTCGCACAGATAGAAGTTTTGTATTTGATCAATCTCATATTTTTTTTGATGCAATCTGGGGCATGGTTATCAGTCAAATTATTACAGACGGCGCGATTAGGCTTATGGTCTTTTAAATGATCTTTCGCGGCCTAAACCGAAATACCTGCCAGTCTTTTCTACGCTTCACTTAAAAGGCAATCATTCGTTTATCGAACTCGTTAAATCTCATCTCTTGCCACCTGAAATGACGGCTGAAACAATGTCACCAAAGCTAGACGTAATCAATCGGGGTCGTAAACAACTTCTTGCGGTTGATATAGCCCTTACCGTTAACGATCTACTCACTTTTTATCGCACCCTTCACGACCAACGCTATGCACCCAGTTGGCTACTCCAACGTGAACTCACCAACCTTCAACAAAATGGGCAAGGTCGTATCGTAGATGAGCTTGAAGCTGACTGGGCACAACGTCGAAAAAAGCCAGCCAGCTTACTCATGCCTATATGGATGCCTCTTTTATCGATCCTAAGTTGCGTTTATATCCAGCCATATTCCATAATTTCCAGCCGGATTTTTTAAACTATACGAAAAAATAATCGATTTAAACGAACAAATAAAACATCGTCCCTCTCGGCCAAATATGTTGGCATTTAATGAGGCACGCCGTCAACTCTTAACCAATCTTTTTGTTCTAGTAGAGTATCTGAACATGCTGAAACAGATTATGCGTCAAGGAGAAAACCTCAGCACAGCGGCCATTAAATATTTAGCCCATTTACCGCCTGGCATACAAGGCACTTTAGATTTAATTCCCGAACATATTGGATCATTAGGTAAAATCATAAAAGGTGAAGAAGTTTTTTCTAATGTCGGTCGGGTGGCCCCAACATCCTCGCTTGTTCGTTTCATGAGTGCCAAAGATGATGGTATGGGGTGTCAGGTGTGATAGTCAAGGTAATCTTAAAATCACTTTGCGTGACTTTCGCCCCCTATATGTAAATTATTAACTTTAGGGCATATATCCTTAGCTAATCTCATCACGACCGATTACTTAGAAGCTTACGCTCAAGGGCTTAATCAATTTGTAGAAGACTTAGGAAATATTGCATCTATGAAGATTTAGGTCAGAAGAGGCGTATAGGATAGGCTAGATCGAGGTTAAGAAAACTAACGTGATGCCCCCGGCAGGAGTCGAACCTGCGACACAAGGTTTAGGAAACCTCTGCTCTATCCTCTGAGCTACGAGGGCAATCATTGTAAGTATATCATTTTTTTTAAAAACGTCTATTTCGTTAAATATATTTATCCCCATTTTTATTAATCAGTTTTACACATGTTATATAATTAGATTCATGTAGTATATAGTAATAGGCCCTGTGGATTTGTGGATAAGTTTGGATTTATTAGGGTTACATACGATATATAAGGATATTCTTTTATAAAATCCTACATATAGTATGTACTACTTTGACGACTATTCAATATAAATGTGCATAAGCGATGAATAATGTGTGGATATTTGTGGATGAATAGAATTTTGTGAGGTGGTCTCATAATAAAGAAGTCTGTATGTGTTATAGAATGTGATGATACAGTAGATATATTGATTGAATATTTATTAATACTAAATATAAGCCATTGAAGATAAAAGTGTCTATATGTCGTAGATGCGATAACGAAATGTCTATTTATATGTGGTTATTAAATTTGCTTAATTTCAGGCTGTGTATCTAGTTATCCCCATCTTGGCTTGATTTTCCACAGTTACACCCCCATTTATCCACACTTAGCCTTTGAGAACGACATATTGAAGAACCAATGCTAGATTTTGAATACTCCTGTTGGGCTGTTGATAAATATATATCAAATGTGGATATCTGATGAGAGTATCCACAGAAATGAGTAGATATCCACATTTATTCACGGAGTTATCCACATTCCACAATTTTATCCACATGTGTGGACAAACAAATTGTACCAAATAAAAAAGGGCCATTTGGCCCTTTTTAGAATATACTTGATAAGGATTGGATATCAATTGCCTGATACTTGTTGATATAGTACCTCCCGGATTTGCATGGCATCGCGGCGCAATTTTTCATCTTTTTCAATCAACCTTTCTACCTTTGAGTGACCATACATGATGGTCGTATGATCTCGACCACCTAATACCTCACCAATTTGAGGCAGTGATGTCTTTGTTTCTTCACGTGATAAATACATGACCATTTGGCGCGGTCCCACGATGCGCCTGCTACGACTACTCCCTTTGATATCATCGTCCAAAACATCATAATATTGACAAACGGCTTCAATAATCATATCGACTGTAATGGCATCACGGCGCGTGACCAAGTCTTGTAAGGCCATTTTTGCTTGCTCGACAGAAATTTTCTCGCGGCTTAGAGCAGCATGAGCAACGATCTTATTTAAGGCCCCCTCCAACTCACGAATATTATTTTGGGCTCGTCGGGCAATAAATTCCATGACATCATTAGGGACTTTCGCTTTGACCGATTCTGCTTTGAAACGTAAAATCGCTAGACGAGTTTCTAAATCAGGTATTTGAATATCTGCGGTGAGACCCCATTCAAAGCGTGAACTCAGCCTATCCTCAAGGGTAGGGATTGCTTTAGGCATCCTATCACTGGTGAGAACGATTTGACCACCAGCCGAGTAAATATCATTAAAGGTATGGAAAAATTCTTCTTGAGTACTCTCTTTGCCTGCAATGAATTGTATATCATCAATGAGGAGAAAATCACTATTGCGATAATATTCACGAAAAGCATCGGTAGATTGCCAACGCAGTGAGTTGATAAAATCATTCGTGAAGGTCTCGGAAGAGACATAAATCATGCGTTTTTTAGCGCGTAAGGCTTCGTGAGCGATAGCTTGGAGTAAATGCGTTTTTCCTAAACCAACACCCCCATACAGAAATAGAGGGTTGTAAGCTTCACCAGGTCTCTCTGCGACAGCTTGCGAGGTCGCATGAGCCAAGCGGTTAGATGGCCCAACAATAAAGCGATCAAATGTATAATTATTGCTTAATCGCAATTGGGAACCATGAAAAATTTCGTTTAGTTTGGGTTTTCTCAGTGTTTTATTTCTACTTTCGGATAAATTATCCTCATCGGCTAAGTCGATAATCTCGTCAAATGAGGTTTGAAAATTATTTTCTGTCGGGGGCGTACTTGGGCTATCATCTGCCACGACTGGTTCCTTATCTATATATGTTTCCTCTGTGGGCAAAACAGTAAACGAGAGTTGAACTGGATTTTCTGTAACACTTTCCAAGGCTCGTTCTATTATATCATAAAGTCGATTTTCCAGCCATGATTTTGCATAATCATTTTGAACCCCAATGATATACAGGCTTCCTTGTTGGTCCACAATGGCAGTACGCTTAAACCATGTATCAAAGGTGGCCTTTGTCATTTGCCACTGTAGCTGATCTAGCGTTGCTTGCCAAGTTTGGTCTAAAGTTAAACTCATAATATTATCCATGCTTCCTACTTCATCGTAATGAAACCCTTAGCGTAACAAAATTTTTAGGCTCTTTGAGATTTTTTGTGATGCAAAGGAGGTACATCGTGTAAACAAGCAAAGTTGCAAAGTTGCAAAGTCTCCTGACTATGCGGGTTACGCTGCCACTGTCGCGGAAAAGTACACGGATTCCTGCTAAAATCAGGCGAGCATGATATCCCATTGGCCTTCCGTATCTGTGAACGTTAGCGTGACAAGTTGGGCGATTGTACCAAAGCTCTGAAATGGATGCAATACCTTGAACCTTAAAAAAATGATGAAAATGCCCTTTTTACAACACATAAAAACAGAAGGTCGTGATTTAGTTGATAAGGTGTGGATAAACCTTATCAAACATGGGCATGACTTGGGGATAAGATTGGATAACTGCTTGACTACAATTTAACACGGCGTATAATAACTGGTGAATATAGCTATTCTGAAAATGAGGAGACCGCCCCTTGAGAGAAATATGCTGACGGTTTTTTATGGATAAAATCAATGGAGTTTTTACATGGCAACAAATAAATTAAAAATTATCCCTTTAGGTGGATTAGGTGAAATCGGTAAAAACATGACCGCGATTGAATATGGTCGTAATGTGCTACTCGTTGATGCGGGCGGTATGTTTCCCGAATACGATATGTATGGTATAGATCTTGTCTTACCTGATTACACGGCTTATTTGGCTGAAAAGGGCGACTGGGTGCGAGGTATCATGGTCACACATGGCCACGAAGACCATATTGGCGGTATTCCTTATTTGCTACGCACCATCACCCCACCCATCTATGCCACAAAATTAACGATGGGGTTGATTGATGTAAAATTACGAAAACATAATATGGAGAATGTGGTCTCTAAAAATTTGATTGAACCGGGAAGTCCTTTTAAACTAGGAGGTCTTTTTGAGGTTGAAGCCTTTCCAGTCTGTCATTCTATTCCCGATGCTGTCGGATTTGCTATTCGCACCCCTGCGGGCTTGGTTGTACATTCAGGTGACTTTAAGTTCGATTATACACCAGTTTGGGGCCCCCCCTCTGATTTTGGTAAGCTGGCTCAATTAGGAGCAGAAGGTGTGTTAGCCCTCATGGCGGATAGCACGAATGCGTCTAACCCGGGGTTTACCCCTTCCGAAGAGACTGTCATGGAAGGCTTGCATAATATCTTTCAAGAAGCCCCAGGTCGTATTATCATTGCCACTTTCGGATCCCTTATTTCCCGTGTCCAACAGGTTTTAGATGTAGCGGCAAAAAATAAGCGCGTCGTCGCTATTGATGGACGAAGTTTGGTGGAAAGCACTGAGCGAGCCCAGGAGTTAGGATATCTCAAGGTCCCGGCTGGTACACTCCTCGAGTTGTCAGCTCTAAAAAAACGACGAGACAATCAAGTGGTCATCATTGCCACAGGTAGCCAAGGTGAGTCTAGTGCAGCCCTAGGGCGCATGGCCACTGGTCAACATCGCCAAATTCAAATTAAAGAAGGTGATACAGTCCTTTTATCCTCTCGAGTTATTCCTGGTAACGAAGCCGTGGTTAATCGAGCGATTAATCGACTTTTTCAGCGAGGGGCGAATGTGCTGAGAGGCGATAAGGTCCATGTGAGCGGTCATGCGAGCCAAGAAGAATTAAAACTTTTTCTAAATTTGCTTCGACCCCAATATTTTATCCCTGTCCACGGCGAACTACAACATCTCCACGCTCACGCGAAATTGGCTCAAGGGCAAGGTATTCCAGCGAAAAATATTAAGGTCGTCGAGAATGGAACCGTGCTTGAAGTTTCTGAAAAGGATATAGCGGTGACGGAGCGTATTCCAGGCGGCTATCTCTATGTCGATGGGAACCGCGTCGGTGATATCGGCCCAGTTGTCTTGCGGGACCGTGAACTCTTAGCTGAAAATGGTTTTGTCATGGCGGTCGTTCGTTTGCCAAACAATAAAAATGGCAAAAAACAGCCAATGGCCCGACCAGAAATTATCACCCGTGGCTTCATTTATATTCGAGAAAATATCGACTTGATCGAGCAGGCTGAAAAAGCTATCATGGCGGCTTTGCCGGCTAAAAAACCCCAAGAAGCTGTTCGGCATGCCTTATCTGACTTTGTGTATCGAGAAACAGGTCGTCAGCCTATGATTTTGCCCGTTATTATTGAAGATTGAAGCAAGGTGGCAGGGTGGCAAAATTGTAGGTAGCAAAGTGAGATACTCTATAGTTCTACAATTTTGTTTTATCCACATATCCACCGAGTTATCCACATCATGTTGAAAGGTAAACTGAATATTGTCCACTGCTCACTTCATCAGTCATGAGAACTGCACAGGTAATTAGGTGTATATCTGCATTAAGTATAAATATCGCCGCTGTTCACTGGATTGCGAGTATAGAAACCAACGTTGTGAGCGCAACCACCCACAATAACCAACAAGACACTTTAGCGAACCAAGATTAGCAATTCCAGTGAACAGCATTCTTAGCCAGATACGTGACAATTGCTCTTTCTTAGTATGAAAATCCAAGTTTTACTGATAAATGTTTTCAAAAATTCGGTCAAGTTTCGCGTCTATATTGCCAGTAAAATCAGTATATGGAATACTCAAACTATCCAAGACATTTATAAATCGTCTGTAACCCTTGTCCGCTCGCATTTCAACCCAATTTATACCTAAATCAGCTAACTGTTCCTTATTCAAATCAGAAAGTTTGTCTGCAACAAACACATCTGTATCACGGGCAATTACCGCATCTGCGCTTTCTGGATTTCCTCTGCCCATAAGTTTTACTTCGCATCTATATTCTTTATGTCCTCGCCCTACCAAATAAAAATCAACTTCACGCAAAGATTCAGGAATATTATCTAAATTATAGTGTTTCTTTGGTACGTCAAACAATTGACACAATGTTATCATCAATGGTTTCTCGACTCGTTTGCCCGCTGTACTCCATAATCCGCCACGCAAAGCAGCTCTTTTTACAGCCAACGTATTTATGACAATTAAGCTTTCGTTGATGTTTAAATCAACACTTACACCGCGCAACTTAATCGTAAGCGTAATGTCAATTTCTTTATCATTGTCAACTAAACTGCTAATAGCACTGTACAACTCGTCATAATGCTTGTGCGAAGCATCTAAAACAATCTCTCGTTTGGAAGAATTATACATATTCGAAATTGTTTTGCGATTCAACCCCGAATTAATAATGATTTCATCCGAAGATAAATCAGGATTCAAGAATTCCTTCTTGTACCAATCAATCGTTATAGATTGATTTCTCAATTTTGCATCCACAACTTGTTTGAAAAAATCAATGGCATATTCAAGAAACTGAGCATTGATTAGTGTAACGATTTCAATACGGTAATCATCCCCGTGCAACAATTTTCTGATAATATTTTTTACGACAGCATCAGTTAATGTCATTTAGATGCCTTTGCCCTATCTCTAAACTCATCAATGGTCAAAAATTCAGGTACTTTTTTAATAAAAAGAGGAGATCGATTTAAATTTTCCCTCATTCTGTCAACATATATAGCGTCTTGCTCGGTCAAAAAAAAGAACCTTTCAAGATTGATTGCCGCTTTGCCTGTTGTTCCACTTCCTCCAAAAGGATCAAATACTACATCACCTTTATAAGAATAGAATTGGATCACCCTATTACAAAGTTCCACAGGAAAAACAGCACTATGTACTTTATCAAAAACTGGGTCAATATGCCAAGCATTACTGGTTTCGTAGTCGCCTTTTACCTTAGATGCTTCAACAATATTTTTAGGATACTGTCGCATATTCCAGTCTATCAGTCTGTCGGTTTGTTTGCGATAGACCATTACATATTCTGTTACTGCATTTGTCTTGTAGCCAAGTGGTTTGCGATGCTGCAAAAATCCTGCATTACGATTTTTGACACTTGTTTCTGGCTTTATCCAAATAATATCATCTATAAACTCCCATCCCATTTTTATTAAATATGAGTGTAAATCAAAGGGAATCGCGTATCTCTTGCTAGAATGTTGGCGACTAACACGAGGCATAATAACAGGGGAAGTATTAACCATAAAAAAACGTCCCTCTTTAGTAACCCTGTGAACTTCTTGAAATACTTCATTCAGAAACTCCAGATACGCTTGGTAGCTTGGATATATTGAATAATCACGGGCATTAAAATAAGGTGGTGATGTAAAAGTTAAATGGATAGAGTCATCTGGCACAAAACGTAGCACATCTCGAACATCACCGTATACCACCACATTCTTCAGAAAAGGTCGTACTTTTGCGTGAGGGTAGTTTGAATTTTTGTTGTTGGTGTAATTACTGAAAAATTCCTTACGTATGACCGATTGAATTATTTCATTAGGGTGATTGTTGAGCTTTTTTAACTCATTTGCTACAAACTTATCTCGTTTAAAAACTAACAAGGCTCGAATGGCTTGTAGAACTATTTTAGGATCAGGATCATTCAAAACAGTAACCAGTACTGGTATTGCCTGTTCTGTTCTCATTCGTCCGATTGCTGAGATACTTTCCCTTTTTACTTCTGAATCAGAATCGCTATAGAAAACATCGGTTAAAGTAATAAAGTAATTACCATTGCTTACTTTACCCAAGTTTTTAACTGACCAAAGTCTAACCTGCGCGTTTTTGTGTTTTAGGTATGGAACAAAAACCTGCCCATCAAATTGTGGAGGCAAAGGCCCCAAATTAGACAAGAAAAACAAAAGTTCTTTATCGTCAGGGCAACTTTCGAGAGTTTTGTAAATACTTTCAAAAGCATTTGAATTTACAAGTTCGCGGATTTCTTTTTTAGTAATCATAGAGAGGAAGAAACATCATCATCAATTGAGAGTAAGAGGAAGACATACTATCATATTTCCACTTATCTCACAAGAATCACGAAACTATTCAGGTTATGAAAACAGCTTATTTCTGGAAGTTGGTTATGAGTTGAAGAAATCCTGAAAGTAAAATTTGCAACCGACTTTCAGCTATTCACAATGACATTTTATCATCTGGCTAACATGTGGATAAATCGGGTAATTTATGTGGATATGTGGCTAAAGCTCACATTGGCTTGAACCTTGTGAGAATGGTAAACTATGCCTGTAGACACAAAAGACTTTCTTGACTATCTAAAAAAGCGACCATATTATGATAATCAATTGGCACACATCGCTCATTTGCCAGCGAAGCGGGCCCGTTATGGCAAGCTGAGAGAGGGATTACCGGAGAAATTGGTCAAAGCCTTAGATGCAGTGGGCACAAAACGCTTGTTCAGCCACCAAGTGCAGGCGATTGATTTGGTTCGGGCGGGGCAACATATTGTTGTCGCTACGGGAACGGCGAGCGGCAAAACACTCTGTTATAATATCCCAGTATTAGAATCGATTTTGCTAAATTATCGAACTCGGGCCTTGTATCTTTTTCCCACGAAAGCCTTGGCCAATGATCAACTTCGGGGCCTATCAACTTTGCTTCGACCCTTGATGCATCGCCCCCGTATTGGAGTCTACGATGGTGATACGCCGGACAATGTGCGCGTACGTTTACGTCAGGAAGGCTCTATCATTTTGTCTAATCCCGACATGCTGCATCTAGGTGTCATGTCGCATCATGAATTGTGGGCCAACTTTCTGCGGAAGCTGCGGTTCGTGATTGTAGATGAGGCACATACTTATCGAGGGGTTTTTGGGAGTCATGTCGCGGTTGTATTTCGTCGTCTCAATCGACTATGCGAATATTATGGCAGCCAGCCGCAGTATATTGCCTGTTCCGCCACGATTTCTAATCCTGGCGAACATGTCACCCGTCTAACGGGGCGCGAGGCTAGCGTGGTAGACCGCGATGGGGCACCTAAAGCAGGCAGGATTTTTGTCCTGTGGAATCCCCCTTATATAGACCAAGTCCGCTCTGCCCGTCGGAGTGCTTATGCGGAAGCCTCTGCCCTATTCGCAGATATGGCTCGTTTTGGCATACGAAATATCACCTTTACCAAAGCACGGGTGACGGCAGAATTGATTCTAAAATACGCTCGTTCAGCCCTCAAGCGCACGGACCCAACCTTATTAGAGCGTGTGGCTTCCTATCGGGCTGGTTATTTGGCCCATCATCGTCGTGAGATGGAGGAGGCTCTGACCCAAGGTCGTCTCATCGGTGTCACTTCGACCAATGCCTTGGAGTTAGGCGTTGATGTCGGTGGTCTTGATGCAACGGTATCTGTAGGGTTTCCAGGCAGTATTGCTAGCCTGTGGCAGCAAGTGGGTCGCTCGGGGCGACGAGCGAATGCTCGTCATCACCATGAATCTTTAGCCATCATGGTCGGTCTCGATAACCCCCTTGACCAACATTTCATGCATCATCCCGAAGATTTGCTAGACCGACCAAGCGAACATGCCCTCATCGACCCTGGCAATCTCTATGTTTTACAGCAACACTTGGTCTGTGCTGCCACTGAACGTCCTTTGATTCCGCAAGATGAGCAGCATTTCGGTAATGGGTTTGTGCAGGCCATGATTGAATTAGAAAATAAAAAAGTGCTGGTTTATCAGGCGGAAACTGATCAGTGGACCTATAGGGGGCCGAATTACCCCGCCCGTCAAGTCAATATTCGCAGCATGGCCCAGAAGCCAGTGACCTTAATAGATGAAAGTGAGGCTGGGCGACGCTTAGAAGTCATGGATGTGAGCATGGCCCCAGCCCGCGTCCATCCTGGCGCGATTTATATTCACCGGGGTGAATCTTATCGTGTGCGGACCTTGGATTTAAATGCGGGGGTCGCCAAACTTTTGCCAGCAGAAGTCGATTATTACACCCAAGCCCGCGAGATTAATGATGTTAAGATTGTCGAAGCTTTGCAGCAGCAGGTACACAAACGCGCCGTGGTATATTGGGGCACAGTTCGCGTAACCCAGCATGTGGTGGCCTATCGGCGAGTGCGTCATTTCACTGAGAATCGGGGCAAGGAAACCCCGCTTGATTTGCCGCCTAATTCTTTCCAAACTCGCGCTGTGTGGTGGAGCCTGCTCAGGGAATGGCAACGGGCTGTGGGCCGACGGGGTTGGAACTTTAGTGGCGGCTTACGGGCCATTGAACATGCCATGAGTGAAATGTTACCGCTCTTTGCGATGTGCGACCGTTTCGACATCGGCGGGCACACCACGCTGTCTCACCCTGAGACGGGCCTGTCACATATCTTCATCTATGACACCCACCCCGGCGGTGTCGGCATCAGCGAACAGGGCTTTTTGCTAATCACTGACCTGTGGCGGGCAACCTTATCTGCTATTCAGGATTGTTTGTGCGCGTATGGCTGTCCAAGTTGTGTTTATAGCCCCCGTGGCGGTGATAAGAATGAAAAGTTGGATAAGCAGGCCGCAGTGTGGATTTTGGAGGCTTTGTTAAAAGGGTAAGGCGTGATTGACAAAAAATTCGCCTCAGCCTAAAATAGGATCCGACAAAAAATACTGCCTTAGGTGAGCAAAGCACCCGATGTCGGCTTACCACCCAAACTGCAAACACCAGCCTGGGTGGCTGCTGTTTAGGAATGAGCATTAAATAAGTGTCCCATTTGACAGTTAATTAATTTCCATTCCGAAAATTCTAATGAAAGGAGATTATGCTATCACCTGACCCCTTGCCACTTGGATAAACCCTGATCCCTATGGTAAAATCAGGTTAGCTGATTGTTCCCGCTGGGAAGCCAGATCAACCTTGAGAAAGGAAACTTTTACATGAAAGCCTTGACAGCCCTAGATATTGCTCGACCCCGACCTATTGCTCCACCCCAAGAGATCATCTATCCCGAAAGCGACGGTCTACCAATGGCTGATAATACGAAACAGTTCCGCGTCATCACCACTCTCCAGGGCAATCTGAATATTTTATATCAGGACGATCCTTTGGTCTTGGTAGTAGGAGACCTGTTCTGGTATCCAGTCGAAGGTAACAATAAAATTAAGCGTGCCCCAGATGTGATGGTCGCCTTTGGGGTGGTCAAAGGGGATCGACGCTCATATCTGCAATGGAAGGAAAACAACATCGTTCCACAAGTAGTCTTTGAAATTCGTTCTCACAGTAATACGGACGAAGAGATGATAGAGAAACGCATTTTCTATGAAGACTATGGGGTGGAAGAATATTATATGTACGATCCTGATAGAGGCACCTTAGAAGGGTGGCAAAGGCGGGGACGTAGACTAAGGCAAATTGGTCAAATGCGGGGTTGGGTCAGTCTACGGTTGAATATTCGCTTCGACTTAATCGGCTCTGAACTACAGGTATATTATCCAGATGGGCAGCCCTTTTTGTCCTTTCTGGAACTGGAGGAACAAAGGCAGATAGCAAAACAAAGGGCTGATCAAGCTGAACAAAGAGTTGAGCAAGCTGAAAAGAATTTGCAAGCCGAAGCCAAGGCTCGGACTGCTGAAGCTGAAGCTCGGGCTGAGGCTGAAAAGAATTTGCAAGCCGAAGCCAAAGCCCGTGCTGAAGCTGAAGCCCGTCTTCGTGAAGCCGAAGCAAAACTGAGAGAACTTGGCTTACTATAGAAAGGGCGAGGTGAACTTTGAGTACTCATTTTTTCGTTTACATGATTTTACAATTTCGAAAGATCGCTATCATCAAGGGGAAAGTGAGGTCATTGTGGTGGTCTCCACCCGTAATCGGCGGAAACTCTTTGAAAGGCGGGAATATAGCTTATGCAAAAAAAGGGAGTTTGCTCAAGAAGATAGGAAAATAGAAAGAATAAAAAAATAGTATGAATTTTTGCAAGCGATTTTTCCCCCTTGTCGTTCTCTTTTTTTATAGCTGTACCTCAGACATAAGCTCCCCTGAGCGGCTCTATGTCTTTGATGTCAGTCATCTTCATCTCGATCACTATCAACTCTGTACGGGCCCCTGCGAGGTTACCATGCCTCCGCCAGCGGGTAAAACCCATGCTGATTTGTTGAATGACTATGACAGCCTTATTTTTTTAAGCAGTCTGCAAGGAATCGTTAATCAAAAAGAACCACAACTTTATTTGCTTCATCATCCCAGCGATCAATTTTGGCTGGAGACTTATCAAGAAGTGAATCAGCCCTATGGCTGGTTGCATCAAACGGGTATTATCGTTTTAGCTAATTTTGAAGCCGTCATAAACCAATTCGCCCCAGAGATCAAAGCACTCGTGGCTTGGGATACGGCTGTGCCAGCGACCTTGAACGTGGCCACAACCATTGCGGGTGTGGAGGGTTGGCCTATTGTGCGAGCAGGTAGCCCCTTAGCGAAACGCTTGGCCGACCGTTGGCCGGTTGGCTTATCGCTTGAAGGTCAGTTTGAGGATCAGGTGGCGGCTTATCAATGGGCTATTGACCAATATCTTGCTCAAGGGAAGACCAACGCTATGTTTTTGGCTTATGTGCTTGATGGTTGGCCTGCGGCTCAATATGAGCGAGGCTTGATGACCCGTAGTGGCGTTTATGCCTTAGAACGAGATTATATCATCCAACAACGCGGCTTCGCCTTTGACCTGTCACCTTGGCGTGATGAGGCTATGGATCAAGTCGAGGTCTTCGTTGATATTCTGCAAACTGCTCGGCGCGAGGCGGGTTTGCGCTTGATCAAAGTTTGGGGGTTTATCCCCTGGTATGAAAAATATGCCGCTGAACCGGGAGCAGGAGGCAGTCATCATCCTGTTGAGGGGGAATGGGAAAGTACCTGGAATTTTTCATATTATGCTGGCTATCTACAAGGGGGGGGCGGTGATGCCTGGGGAGCCTCTCTGGCTAATGTCTCCGTCCATAAATTTGGTCCCAAACCAGCCCAGGATCTGTCCGACCAAACTCCGCCTAGCGAAGCAGACTTAATTGCCCAAGGCTATCTCCTATCCAATGGTCGCGTGAATCCTGACCTAACATTCGTCCTTTTTTATGCAGGTGATTATGATTTGGCTCATACAACCTTGGTCGCTTGGTCAGGCTGGGAACGCTCGACTTGGCTTGATGAGGCGCGGGGAAAAATTCCACTGGCCTGGGGCATCAATCCTGGCTTAGAAGAAGACATTCCAGGCATTATGACTTATATGGTCACCACCCGTACAGCGAATGATTTTCTGGTCGGGGCGAACAGCGGCGCAGGCTATGTCAACCCTCAAGCGATCTCTCGACGCTATCGGGGACAGTGGCTCACCCGTTCTGGTGATTATTATGACAAATATGGTATCACCATTCAGGGCTTCGTCTTGAATGGTCGCGGTTATGACCTGCCCTTGGATTGGCTTAGACGCTTTGCCCGTTTGACCTCAGATGGTATCATTTCGCCTGATTATGAAACACCGCAGGATCAATGGCCCCTTTTGGTTGAAGGAACACCCTATACAGCCATGATTCGAGATACCTTGGGGGACTCTGTCCCAACTAGTGCCCAAAATATTCACAAAGCTTATCAAGATAATATCTTTAATGCTCGACCACCTTTCATTGCCGTACGTTCTTCTTTTCAAAGTCCCACTTTTTTGCATCAAGTCTATGTCGAAATTCAAGCCAATGACCGAGATAATCAAATTACGACCCCCATCGGCACTCCCCTTCATCCTAATTACATGTTGGTAGATCCTTATACTTTTTTTTCCCTATTAAGAATTTGGTTTGAGCAATAATTGAATAAGTTGGATGCAGTCGAATAAAGACCGATAACTTGCTATCCTCAAGCCATAAAATATAATAGATTGTCCTTCATTTTGGCACAGCTACGAAGTTGCAAAGTTGCAGCCCTGCAAAGTACGCTCCCTGATGACTTATCACCTTCATCCTTCTATCCTCTATGGAGAAAGAGACAGACTCTATGAATATTTTCTTGCAAGCTTCTGGCTTTACACCCATCCCGCAACGCATTAATCGGCTGCTCGAATTGGCCTATAACTTATGGTGGACTTGGCACCCCGAAGCTCAGGCTCTTTTTATTCGTATCAACAGTGACCTTTGGGAAGAAGTTTATCATAACTCAGTCCGTTTCCTCCGTGAAGTTCGTCAAGTAGACTTAGATGAGGCGGCTGCAAATGAAATCTTCCTCAAGGCTTATGATGAGGTGTTGGCTGCTTTCGACGCTTATCTAGGGCGAGGCGATAAAGCTTGGTATCCGACGAACTATGCCTCAGAAGCCCAGAAGCCTATTGCCTATTTTTCGGCTGAATTTGGGCTGCATGAATGTTTGCCCATTTACTCAGGCGGTTTAGGCGTTCTTTCTGGCGATCACACCAAATCTTGTAGTAATTTAGGCCTGCCTTTAGTTGGGATCGGTTTTTTATACCCCCAAGGATATTTTAAGCAAGTCATCAACCATGATGGTTATCAAGAAGCGATTTATCAAAAAGTTCGTTTTGATGAAGTGCCAGCCTTGCCTGCTTACGACCAAGAAGGCAAAGAGGTGGTGATTGGGGTGCAATTACCAGAACGCATGGTTTATGCCAAAGTATGGCGTATTCAAGTGGGTAATGTGCCTCTCTTTTTAATGGATACGGACATTCATCCTAACGCACCAAATGACCGTGAACTCTCAGCCCGGCTTTATGGCGGCGATGAGGCACTACGTTTAGCTCAAGAGATGGTCTTGGGCATCGGTGGGGTGCGTACTTTACGAAAATTGGGCATTGAGCCAGCCGTATTCCACATGAACGAAGGCCACTCAGCCTTTATGGTTTTGGAACGTATCCGAGAGTATGTTGTTACCGCAAAAAGCTTTGCCGAGGCTGCTGCTTTGGTTCAACAGACTTCTGTCTTCACCACCCATACCCCAGTGCCAGCGGGTCATGATGCCTTTCCCTATCAAATGATGGAAACCTTCTTTGATGGCTTTTGGGATGAGATGAAATTGGACAAAATGGCCTTTTTAGATTTAGCCCGCCAAGACCAAAGTTGGGGACCAACATTTAGTATGACGGTTTTAGCCATGCGCTACTCTGGCAAAGCCAATGGCGTGAGCCAACTACATGGCGAAGTTTCACGCGACATGTGGCGTTGGCTTTGGCCGGATAAACCTATTGAAGACGTGCCAATCACCCATGTGACCAATGGCATTCATACCGAGAGTTGGTTGGCCCCTGAATTGAAGGCAGTCTTTGATGATGTCATGGGACCAGATTGGGTTTATGATATTGATAACGTTGATTTATGGGCCGCGGTGGATCAGATTCCTGACGATGTATTGTGGCAGTTGCGCTATATGCTGCGGGCCAAAATGCTCGACTTCGTGCGCCGCCGCACTCGAAATCGTTTAGCCCGTTTTGGAGTAGACCAAGGCCAACTCGATAGCACCTTTCATTTGCTCAATAACAACGCTTTGACGATTGGCTTTGCTCGACGCTTTGCGACCTATAAACGTGGCACTCTCATCTTCACTGACATAGAACGTCTGAAGC
Source organism: Anaerolineae bacterium (assembly GCA_965199695.1). Lineage (GTDB taxonomy): Bacteria > Chloroflexota > Anaerolineae > 4572-78 > 4572-78 > CBDAUV01. The sequence continues at coordinate 360,930 of OZ241372.1, forward strand.
GCATTGTCAACGCGGCTGGTCGTCCAGTGCAATTTGTTTATTCCGGTAAAGCACATCCCCGTGATGAACCGGGCAAAAACTTTATCCGCGAAGTCTATCACCGCAGCTTTGAGTCAGGCTTGGCAGGACATCTCTTATTTGTAGAAGATTATGATATTAATGTCGGGCGGCATCTGATTCAGGGTGTAGACGTTTGGCTGAACACACCTCGCCGTCCACACGAGGCCAGTGGCACAAGCGGTCAAAAGGCTGCCTTACATGGCGGCTTGAATATGAGTATCAGCGATGGCTGGTGGCCAGAGGGCTATAATGGTCAGAATGGCTGGATGATTGGTCAAGGTGAAGAGGCCGACGACCACCGTGATGCAGGGTTTATCTATGATCTGTTAGAACTAGAGGTCGTCCCACTATTTTATAAACGTAATCTACAAGGCATTCCTGAGGGCTGGGTGGCGATGATACGTGAATCGATCAAGACCTTGGGGCCACAGTTCAGCATGAGTCGGATGATTAAAGATTATGTCCGAAATTTGTATGTGCCTTTACTACGTGGCGAGGCCTAATATACTCAGCACGGGCATAAATTTAATTTTTAGGGGACATAGATGAACGCAGATTTTCGCAGATTCATTAAAAAAAATCTGTGTTCATCTACCGTGTTGATGCCTTATGCGTTTATCTGCGTCCTATTTCAACGCCAAATCTTAAGGCTATGCCCGCATCCAGCATAAGGGTATGGCGTAAAGAAATAAATCAGGAGATCCTGTCATGGATTTAAACAACAAAGTAGCCTTGATCACAGGAGCAGCCAAACGAATCGGTCAGGCCTTGGCTTTGGCCTTAGCAGAACAGGGTTGCCATATTATTTTGCATTATGGTCGTTCCGAAACAGCCGCAAAAGAGACTGCGGCTATGATTGAAGCGCAGGGAAGTGAGGTTTGGCTCGTTTCAGCAGACTTGGCAGTGGAAGCAGCGGTCAACCAACTCATTCCCTTCGCACTCGAAGGGGCAAGCAGATTGGATATTTTAGTCAACAGTGCCTCTATTTTTGTGCCTGAATATTTTGCTGATGCTTCATCAGACCTTTGGGACCGCACCATGATGATCAATTTAAAAGCACCCTTTCTGCTCAGTCAAGCCTTTGCTCAAGCTTTGCCGGAAGATCGCCAAGGTAAAATTATTAATCTGCTCGACACGGACAGTGACCGGCCTCGCAATCATCATTTTGCCTACACAATCAGCAAAGTTGGCCTGCGTGGTCTTAATCAGGCCATGGCCCATGCCTTGGCTGAACGTAATATTCAGGTCAACGGCATTGCTTTAGGACATGTTCTGCCCAATATTAACACAAATGATCAAACCGAATTTGAAAAAGGCGGCCAGCGTGTTCCAGCCAAACGCACTGGTTCACCTCAGGATGTAATTCAGGCCATGCTCTACTTTTTGCAAGGCGCAAATTACGTGACAGGAGAGGTTATTCGGGTAGATGGGGGGAAGCATTTGGCATAGCCATAGGAAAAAGGCTCCTTCTGGTTTGTGGATATAAAAATTGGTTCCAGCGAGAGCTTGTTGCAGCCAAGTGACGGCTAGACTTGCTTTTTCTTGGTAATAGGGTTTGATGAGCGTCTGACTCAAAGGTAAGATGTCGCCACTTTTGACCAAATCGAGGGCCAAGCCAGCCCCTAAGCTGCTGGGAGCTAGGGAACATACGGCGTTGAGACCGGCGATGACTGCTTCTGGTTAGGGCGATATTTTCTGGCTTGATAGGCCAGCCATAAGTCCGCTGAAGTAAGTCGGCCAAGGCTTCGATGAGATCTGAATCACCCTGCGGCCCATCGTCATTACCGACCAAGCATTCAAACTCATTGCCATTGGCCAAGATTTGTTGCATGCGTTCTCGGAAAATTGCATTTTTATTTATACCCCCCGTAATGCCAAATCTTCCGCATAATGACAAGCCACAAAATGATCTGGCTTTAGTTCGCGAAATTCAGGACTTTCCGTTTTGCAGCGATCTTTGGCATAGCGACAGCGTGGGTGAAAGAGACAACCGCTGGGGGGATTAGCGGGGTCAGCCACATCACCTTGCATGAGAATGCGGTCTCGCTGGCGGGTAGGGTCGGGGCGCGGCACGGCTGACATTAAGGCTTCGGTATAGGGGTGCAGAGGATGAGAATACAGCTCTGCTGTATCGGCCATTTCCGCCGCACGTCCGACATACATGACAGCCACCCGGTCTGAGATATGTTGGACTACACTCAAATCGTGGGCAATGAAAACATAGGCCAGATCAAAGTCATGTTGGAGATGTTTTAGCAGATTCAGGGTTTGCGCTTGGACTGAAACATCCAAAGCGGAAACTGGTTCATCACAAATGATGAGCTGTGGATTGAGTGCCAAGGAGCGGGCAATGCCAATCCGTTGTCGTTGTCCACCAGAAAATTCATGGGGATAGCGACGAATATGCTCTGGTCTCAAGCCGACTCGTTCTAACAAGCCGACGACATAGTCCTCGGTATCGGGCCCAAGCATGTCGTGGATGAGCAATGGTTCGGTGATGATGTCATAAACCGACATCCGTGGGTTAAGCGAGTTGATCGGGTCTTGGAAGATCATGGAAATATCTTGGCGAACAAGCTTCAGTTGGTCTTTGTCTAAGGCCAATAAGTCGATCAGGTCTGGCCCGCCATTGGATGATAGAATACGCGACCGGAAACGCACCTCACCTGCTGTAGGTTCGTAGAGCCGAAGCAGGGTTCGTCCTGCTGTGGTCTTACCACAACCACTTTCTCCAACTAGGCCAAGTGTTTCTCCAGCTCTAACGTGGAAGTTGAGATCATCAACGGCCTTGACATGACCGACGACTCGTTGTAAGAGACCCTTTGTGATCGGAAAATATTTTTTTAGGCCAGTGACTTCCAGTAGTATGTCACGTTGATTGATGGATGCCCCTTGGTTTTGGGATTGTTCAGTCATGAGTCTCTCCTGAGTTCTGCGGCCAACACGCATCATAAAGAAGACAACGGGCAGCCTGGCCCTCCTGTACTTCAGCATATTGAGGCTCAACGCGGTCGCATTTGCCGGGCATAAAATCGGGACAACGAGGATGGAAGACGCAGCCTGTAGGTAAATTGAAAGGGTTGGGAACTAGGCCTGTGATCGTGGCTAGATCTTCCTCACTTTTGGCCCCGATTTGAGGGATTGATCCTAAAAGAGCGTGCGTATAAGGATGTAAAGGGTTGTTAAAAAGTTCAACTACTTCTGCTTTTTCGACCTCTTTGCCCATATACATGACCACAATTTCGTCAGCCATTTCGGCAATTACACCCATATTATGCGTAATAAACAAGATCGCCATGCCGACAGATTGCTGTAATTCGCGCATGAGGTCTAGAATTTGCGCCTCAATGGATACATCCAGAGCTGTGGTCGGCTCGTCGGCGACAAGGAGTTCGGGATGCGTGGAGAGGGCGATGGCGATCATGACCCGTTGTCGCTGTCCCCCGCTCAATTGGTGCGGATAGCTATCTACGCGACTTTCAGGACGAGGTAAGCCCACCCGTCGTAGCATGTCAATGGCTATCTCACGAGCCTCTTGTTGACTAACACCGCGTTTTTTTTCGATATTCTGAGTCATTGTATCGCCAACGGTTTCTATCGGAAGCAGGCGGTGTAAATTGACAGCCTCCATAATATGAAACCCAGCACTAAAGACAGGAGTAAGTGAACTCATGGGTTCTTGGAATATCATGGCGATATCGCCGCCTCGGATAGCCCGTATTTTTTCGCCATCTGGGTCTAATTGGTCAAGTCGAATTTCTTCAATTGCCTCACCCAGGCCGTCTTGTATCCGCCGTCGATAATAGGTAATTTCGCCTTCTAATTTGCCAGGTCTGGGAACCATATTCATGATGGCTTTGGCGGTCATAGATTTACCACAACCACTTTCGCCGATAACACCTAAGGTCTTACCGCGTTGAATGTCAAAACTGGTTCCATCAACCGCTTTGACAATCCCATCTCGGACATCGAAGCGTATCCTAAGGTCTTTTACGCTCACTAGGGTTGAATTGTCATTCATAAAAATCTCCTGTTTGGCTGAAGGATGCTGGCATCCTGTCAAAATACTGATCTTGAGCTATCGACCCGAATAAGGGTCAAGGGCATCTCGTAACCCGTCACCTAACATATTAAAGCCTAGCACCGCCGTGATAATCACAGGTACTGTCCATAGCAAATGCGGGGCAAAACGAATGGCCCGCACTGTCCCGCCATCTTGAAGCAGTACACCCCAACTGACAACTGGCGGCTGTAAGCCTAACCCTAGATAACTCAGAGCTGTTTCGAGTAAGATCATGCCTGGCACCATCAGCGTACAAATAACAATGACGTGGCTGATGGTGCCAGGAATGAGATGTTTAAAAATAACGCGGCCGTCATTGGCTCCGAAGCTTTGAGCGGCTAAAACATATTGACTTTCACGTAATGATAGGACTATACCCCGCACCTGACGAGCTAACCCACCCCAACTAATGAAGGCTAAGATGAAGGTGATCATAAAAAAGACCCAGATTGGATCCCAAGTAATGGGAATGGCTGCACTGAGAGCCAAAAATAAAGGTTCTCGCGGAAAGGCAGTTAAAAATTCTGTCGTCCGTTGCACACTCATGTCAACAGCCCCACCATAGAAGCCGGAAGCTGCACCTAAGGTTGTGCCTAAGAATAAGGTAAAAAAGACACCAACCAAGCCAATGACCAATGAAATGCGACCTCCATAGACCAAGCGAGAGAACATGTCACGTCCCAGACGGTCTGTGCCCAAGATGAAGAGATTAGCATCTTTTGCTTCAGGATCAACCCCAAAAAGATGGGTTTTCATCGGGATTAAGCCCAAGAGCTTATATTCCTCCGCTTCAACAAAAAACTGGATATCATATTGTACAGTTTCGTCTATGATAAATGTTCTCACACGCAGTTTAGGATCCACCTTTTTTTCATAGCCGTAAACAAATGGCCGCAGATGAAAATTGCCCTCATTATCAATGAATTGCGGCCAAGTTGGTGGAGCTTCAATGAAGCTTGACTCTCGAGCAGCGGTATAAGGGGCAAAAAATTCAGGAAAAGCGACGCAAACTGTATAATAGCTTATGATTAAAATTGCCCCGATAATGGCTAATTTATTGCGTCTAAATTTCCACCAAACTAAGCCCCAGTAGCTTTGGCTTGTTTGTTCTCGTTTTTTTTGGTTTGTATCTGTACTCATAACATTTTTCCTCTGAGAATTTCAATGAATAATTAGCAATTAGTAATTAACAAAAAATTCACGATACATAATCCTATTTTCATGCTCTGTACTGTGCCACTAGGTACTCTTTGGCTCCTCTAAAATACCGTGATTAAGGGTCAGGGACTAATCATTGAACATGAACACTGATTACTGTTGACTGATTTTTAGGCCTCTGGCTCAATCCCCAAAGCCTTTAATTGCGCCAGCAAGCGTTCATTCCGTTGCCGTTCCTGTATAGCTTGCTGTTGAGCCAATATACGCTCCTGCCGTTCCTCTACAGCCTGTCGTTGCACTAGCTCCCGTTTCTGTCGTTCCTGTTCAGCCCGCTCGCGGCCTGTGGGAATAATCTCTCCTAGGCTATCACACCAACGTAGCCAGAGTGCTTGTTTGCCTTCATATTCCCCCTCCCATAGCTTTAGCCCCAAGTCAATTAATGGAAACCAAGCCTGGTTCATCCTTTGATAGCTACGTTGCTGTAAATCCAGTCGATATACTCGTAGGATATCCTCGCTCAACTGAGTTTGGGGATCAAAGATCACATAATAGGGGATGCTTATGCCTGCATAGCGTCTCATCTTTTGACCATCTTCCTGCCCCACCTTATTCGACACAATTTCAATGACCAACTCTGGCACTTTGCCAAATTCCCATACAAAGTAGGATCGATTTTTTCTTTCCCACCACTCGTCGGCTACCTGGACTCCTAAACTTAAGAGGACATCGGGTACAATCGCTGGTTGATTAATGCTATAGAAAAGACCCACATTTGCTAACACCAGAAAAGGCCAATCTAGGGACACCTGCTCTCTAGAGCTATACAGAGCTTCGGTCAATAAACGTTGCTGTTTTTCGGAAGGCATATTATCCACGGGCGTATCGTCCTCAGTGATGAGGTGGTCTATATTAGGTCTGATGAGTTCTGGTTGAATGTTAAGTGGACTATTGTCTAGGACGGGCTTGGTCAAAGGCTGTTCAGGTGGGTCAAGCTGGTTCTCCCTTGTTGGTAGGGCTATAGCTTCGGCTACTAATGTTTCGCTCATTTATCTATCTCCTTTTTTTGTAACTACTCAAGCTAGAGGCGCAACGCACTTACAGCCTTGCACTACCAGATATGAAGGGCTAATCCAGGCGAATGCGCGGGTCAATCCAAGCCAAGGTCAAATCAGCCAAAATGTTGCCCACTAATAAAATCAAGACAATAAAGACCAGAATCGTTCCAGCTAAATACATGTCTTGGACTAGCAAGGCATTGATATAAAGTGGTCCCAAGGTAGGTAGGTTGAGAACGATAGCGACGAGGGCATTACCGCCGATGATACTGGGCAAGGCTTCTGTGCCTAAAATGACGATGAGTGGATTGATGGCCATCCGCACGGCATGCCGCCAGTTAACAGTTCGACTTTTCAGGCCCCGCGCGCGTGCTGCTTCGACGAAGGGTTGCCCCAGGATCTCTAGCAGGTTACCGCGCATAATGCGAATCAATCCCGCTGTGCCTGTCACCGCGCCGATAAAAGCTGGAATCCAGAGATGCTTGAGCAAGTCTATCACTTTACCTAAACTCCAGGGGGCATCAATATATTCTCGAGAGAAGAGACCGATGACATCCTGGTCGAGAATGATGATAGCGATATAGAGGACGATCAAAGCTAAAAGAAAGCCTGGGGTCCCTAGGCCAATGAAACTAATCGTCGTAAAAATTTGATCCCCAATAGAGTATTGTTTCACTGCTGAATAAACGCCAATCGGAATAGCAATGATCCAAGTTAGTGCTAAGGTGGCAATTGCTAAGACAACTGTCATAGCAAACCGTTGACCGATTAAGTCAGCCACTGGTCGTTCATATTCAAAGGATTCTCCAAAATCACCCGTCAGAAAACTACTGGCCCAAATCCAATATTGGGTTAAGATAGGCTGATCTAAACCATAGCGGGCGCGATATTCATCGATCCTCAACTCAGCACTGCGGTCCCCTCGGGCCTCCAATTCAGCAATTTTTTGGGTCATAAAATCGCCCTGAGGCAGTTGGATGATTAAAAAGCCGACGAAGGATACAAGGACTAACATAATTAAAGCGTAAGAAATACGTCGAATGAGGAAATTGATCATACCATGCTCCTTTATAAATTGGGATAAAAATTATAACTGCTCTATTCTTGCTCTTAACTCCATAAGGTCAGGATACTGATTAATGTCAAACTGATCAATTGCCCAATCAAAAAATGAAGACAGAGAAATGTAGTCAGGTTTTTGTCTCTGCATTTCCCTCTGAAGGTCTTTTCCGTGAAACCAAATTAGGTATTGTTGTTGCGTCCAAAAATTTCTCTGAGTAAACTGCTGTTGATATGAATTAAGACTTGTTTCAAATTCTTCTGGTGTAACTGCTTTAACTGCCTGTCTAAATTGTTTGATTAATTTTAGGGCTTGATTCCGGCAATCTTGTAAATCTAATGACTTAGGTAACCTACCACTACCACCTGTCCAAGTGGTTTTTAGTTGTTCCCGTGCTGTACTTATTCTCAATAAATCACCCAATGCCCACCGCACAGCTTGGTAGGGCTGTATATGTCTTGCACTCGTTTCAATCCAGTCTGTGTATTTCTGGTTTGTGACTTCATCAGGGAAGAAGTACCCTTGGGCAAAAATTGAGAATGTAAATTTGCTGCCAGCAGGAATAATTGTATATTTATCACCCGTTATTCCTTCGCCTACTCTGCTAAGTAATTTATAATCTAAGCTGTTTTTCCTTCCTTCGCAAAAAATTGTTCTTTCCCCGCTAAGGACACTCACGATCACTCCTCTAGTCGAATAACATAGGCTTCTGGTACTAATTGATCTATGTAATCTGAGTGAGTTGTAATGATAAACTGATTATTTTTACCTAACTTAGGTAAAGCTCTCAATAATGCCTGAATGAACAAGCGATAGTGGATAATATAATCATAAGGCGTAGGTCATCTTTGCCTGACCTACGCCTTAGGGTATGTGACTTAAAAATTTACGACAATTATGGATCTAACTACATCACAACCTTATTCCGAAATCCAGAACTGTTCGGGATGCTTGTTGCCAGGGCTACCAGGGGCCCAAGGCCCAAGGACACCGGTCGCTGGGACGTTGTGGAAGTTATCGCCAATGATCACAGGCATGGACTGGTCGCCAGCCGCGCCCAAGGTGAATGGTCCTTCGTCAATATGAACTTGAATAGCTTCCCAAACGATTTTATGACGTTCTTCTTGGTCTGGTTCAGCTAATCCTTTGTCATACAGAGCTTGCAGTTGAGCAGCCGGACTATCAGGTTCTGGTTCCCACCCTTCTTCGCCACCAGTTTGTCGCCACTTGCCTTCCTGCGGCCAAGCGCGGTTATCACGCAAGGGAAAGATCCAGTCGGGATAGGTCCAGATGTCCAATTCTGAGGCATGACAGTTGCGGAACATGAACAAACCTTCCTGTTGGCGCAAGGTGCTATCTGGTGTTCCCATAACATTGTTGATCAAGGTATCAATACCAACAGCATTCAGGTCAGCCACAAATACTTCGGTTGAGTTTTTAGACACGTCCTCTCCACCCCAATCGGTCAAGTCGAGAATAACTTGGAAAGGCTCACCGCTCGGGAGATCACGGAGGCCATCGCCATCAGCATCAACTAAACCAGCGGCATCCAATAACTCATTGGCTAAGTCGACATCATAACTGGCGTAAGAAGCCGCCCAGGCTTCAAAGACTGCCCGGCCCTCATCGCTGGCAAAGTGCCAAGCTTGGGGGCTAATCGTTGATTGTTGGGGAATACCAATACCACCCCAGGCGACCTCGATCAAGCGTTCGCGGTCCATGGCATGTGAAACACCTTGGCGGAAATTTTTGTCGCGCAAGACATCACCAATTTCTTCCCAGTTCGCCATCTCTTCATCGGAGAAGTTCTGGTTAATTAACCAGCAAGGCCAGCCACCAGCTCCGTTCACCCAATCGGTGTTTACGCTGTAGGGATTGGTTTCAGCTTGTTCAAGCAGGACGGGGATCTCAACTGGATTCGCCACAGCGCGGAAAGAAGCGTTGTACTTCCCTTGAGAGGCTTCTAAGAGTCGAAGGTTTTCATCAGGAACAATCGCTACATCTATCCGATCAATATAAGGTAATTGATTGCCTTCAGTATCAACTTTCCAGTAATAGGGGTTACGTTCTAGGATAGCGCGTTCAGCTGGGATGTACTCGACAGTACGCCAAGCGAAGAGAACTGGGTAGTCAGGATTTTCCCACCATTTGTCCATCAGCTCAAAGGTTTCATAGTCAACATCATCTGCGTAACTGGGATGGAACTGTTCCAGATAATGACGTGGTTTCATCATGGGTTCCCATTCCCAGAAGCCTTGAGCCAAGATATATGGCGTAATCCATTGGGGGCTGTCCCACTTCATGACCATTGTGTAGTCATCAGGGAAGGTGACTTCCATAGGACTGCCATCAGAATTAAAGCCCCACCAGGGAACTTGAACCACTTTGTACTCATCATTCATGGCTAAATCTTCCCACCAGAAGCGTAAATCATGCATGGTAAAGGGAGCCCCATCAGACCACCTCACCCCTTCGCGGAAGTAGAGGGTGACTTCTGTACCATCATCAGACCATTCAAAGGCTTTAGCCAAACCAGGCTCATAGCCAGTGTAGTCATCTTTCCAACGAATTGGCGGGTCGTAGAGGATCATTTTGATATTGGGTATCTTCGCTTCCCAGGTGACATTAAACCAAGTGCCGCCGTATTCGCCAACAGACTCATAAGGCTCAACCACTTGATAGTCAATTGGTAAGCGTTCCTCTACCGGAGGCAAATCGCCAGCTGCGACCCTCTCAGCTAACATCGGTGCTTCACCAAAGGCAGCCATATCTTCAGCCGCTTCTTCTGTGGTCGATTCACTGGCTTCAATCGATTCAGATACGTCTTGTGCCTCTTCATCTGCTTCATCAGCAGCATCTTCCGTAGCTGCCTCTTCGCCACCTTCTTCCTGAGCAGCCGTATCGCCGCCTTCATCAGCAGCATCTTCCGGTTCTGAGCCACCACAGGCGACCAGAACCATAGATAAAATTAATAACAAACTAATTAACCAAAATTTGGTCTTCATGAGAGATTGTTCCTCCAAAATTATTAAGATTGGGTTTGATAAGGATTTTAACAATGACTGATATTAATGTGTCTTTTTCTTAAACACCTCCTTTCACTGGTTCTTCTATTGATAAGTTTAGTAGAGAGTAAAACATCGGTCCGTTCACGATTGGGGTTTGCTATCGTGTCCAAAAGCAGTTGAGCCCCTAAACGGCCCGACTCAAATAACTCTTGACGTATTGTTGATAAACCCACGAAACGTGCGGTTTCGATATCATCGAAACCAATAACAGCTATATCATCAGGAACCCGTAAATTTAATTCGCGGGCTGCTTCTAAAGCCCCCATCGCTTGTGTATCACTGAAGGCGAATATGGCGGTGGGCGGGTTTGATTGCGTCAGTAACTCTACCGCTAATAAATGCGCCTTTTCTAAGCTATGGGACCCTTGACGATGATAATGAGGATAGAAGGTCAAATTTGCTTCTTCTAGGGCTTGTCGATATCCTTGAAGGCGTTCTTGACTGGTGGTAAAGCCAAATGGACTATCTAAGGTATCACTTAGGTAGCCAATGCGTTGATGCCCTAAACCAATGAGATGTCTAGTGGCCTGATAACCACCTCTGACATTATCAATATGGATATTGCTAAAATCAGGATGATAAAAATCGACTAAAACAGTCGGAATATCTGCTTCGATGATTCGTTTTGTTTCATCAGGGGTAGGGGCAAATGAGAATAAGAGTAAACCGTCAACGCGACCACGACGAGGCACATTTTGAATGGAGTCTCATCGTTGGCAAATATTTTCGACGCTAAAAAGCGTGAAATCGTAGTCGCTTTGATTGACGACGGAGATGACTCCTCTAAGGCGTTCAACCACAGAGGGTCGGGTGAAAAAAGGGGTAATCGCCGCGATGACCATCGTTTTACCAGAAGATAAACGACGGGCGGCATCATTTGGCGTATAATCAAGCGCGGTGATGGCCGCTAACACTTTTTGGCGGGTTTCTTCATTAACAGCACGACTCTCATTCAAGACACTTGAAACAGTCCCGATGCCTACTCCCGCTTTTTGCGCTACATCCTGAATCGTCGTTGGCACACTGAGCCCCTATATTCTTTTGACGTTTTTCGTCCAAAATTATTGGAAACGCTTCCGCCTGAATAGCCGCATTATAATGCGGGAATTTGCTTTGTCAAATCGTCAAATATCTCTTGGTGTCAATTGAGGTGAGGACACAAACAACAACTGTATTGATGCGACTTTGATTGAAAATATTATTTTGAATGACCACAGGCGGATGACGGTAACTAGGCCCTGAGCCAATCGGTTCATCTAAGTCTATCCAATATATCTCACCTTGTTTTATGACCATTGTTCTTCGACTAATTTTCTGTGCTTATGACGCTTATAGTGTTGGTAAATTTGTTCTTCTGGATCTGGTTCATCTTGATAGGCTGCATTGATTTTTTCTAGTAATTTATGGTTTTGATGTTTTTGCAAAAATTCTTCTACAGCGAGAGCAAATAAATGGCTCCGTGAAAGGTCTAATTCTTGGGCTAAAGCGTCAATTTGTTCTAAAAGCGTTTGTTGTAAGGATATGGCTGTTTATGGTTGTCATAATTTATACCTCCGTTTATACTAAAAGTATAACTGAATGAATGTATTTGTCAATTGAAAAATTAACATTTAAATTAACATTTAAATGAAATGCACGCTTTTGATATTTGACCCACCTTCAATATAATCTGTTTGACTTTATGATAATGATTGACCCAAATCAGACCTGACAGATTTTCGTCTAACCTTTTGGGATAAGTGCCCTAGAACTTAGAAACCTGACAGATCTTCCATACGGTCTTTGATTCCCAAGGATACAGGATGAGCCAACTTTTAGTAGCCGAAGCCATAACCCCACCGACAACAGACCAACCCCTTGACCAACCTGAACAGCCTCTGACTGAGCCAGTCATAGAGAATGCCCCCCTTGATCCTCAGCCAGAACTGATCAGACCGAATATAGACCACCTCATCACCGAGGACGATACGCCCGTGGATAACATGCTTTCCGAAAAGCAGCAACGTTTATTAACCGAGGCCCTTTATAGTTCTAGAGAACAGGTATCCTTAAAATGGCCCTTTCTGGTATTAGCCAATGTGGGTCTCTTTTACGGAATCAATCAACCAGCGGTCGTGCCAGATGTCCTTTTGAGTTTGGACGTTCAGGTGGCGGATGACTGGTGGGAAAGAAGAAATCGCTCCTACTTTGTGTGGGAGTTTGGCAAAGTGCCAGAGTTGGTCATAGAAATCGTGTCGAATAAGGTAGGTGAAGAAGATGGGCTGAAGATGGGACGCTATGCAGGGATAAGCATTCCTTATTATGCCATTTTTGATCCTCAGACCCTGTTGAGCGAAGAAGTCTTGCGGGTGTATCGGCTAGATTTGCAGCAGCGTAGCTATCAACAGATGCATCATGCTTGGTTTCCAATGATAAACTTGGGCTTGAAGTTATGGGCGGGGGAGTATGAAGGTAAACAAGCGGTCTGGTTGCGCTGGTGCGATAATCTAGGAGAGATTATTCCTACAGGTCGTGAGCGAGCTGAACAGGAACGGCAGCGGGCTATACAAGAAAGTCAACGAGCTAAACAAGAGCAGCAGAAGCGGGAACTGGTTCAACTTCAGGCCGCAGAAGAACGACAGGAGCGTATATTGGCCCAACAGCAGGCTGCACAGGAGCGACAACAGGCCGAACAGGAGCGACAACGAAATGAACGCCTGCTGGCCCAATTGAAGGCTCTTGGCATTGAGCCAGATGCATGAGAAGATTTTCATAGACCCTTATAGATTTGTGCAAATAATTAAGCGATAGGAAAACCCCATGAGCATCCTGAAGCCTAAACTTGTTCTTCCCTTAATATTATTCTTTATGATCCTTTTTCTTTTTCATTGCGGCGATGACGAAGACCCCATTGAACTTGCGCCAGCCGAACCCGTTACCTTAACTATGATCACCTTTGATCAAAGTGGTTTATGGGCTGATGCAGAGCAACAGGCGATTGTGCAATATCAAGAAGAAAAGCCGCATATCACGGTAGACCGTGGTACTTATGACCAGTGGCCGCAACAATATCTCAGTCAAGAAACACCACCAGACATTATGACAATGGGCTTATATTATTTTTTGGATCAAGCGATTGTCAAAGGTCAAGTCGTTGATTTGAGCGATATTTGGGAGCAATCTGGTTTAAATGAAAACTATCCGCCAGCCTTCCGAAGCTTGAGTGAATACAATGGTAAGCAATATTATCTGCCAATTGGTTACACTTGGTCCGCCATGTATTATAACAAGGCTATTTTTGACCGTTACGATTTAGAACCACCCCAAAATTGGACCGAATTTCGAGAGGTCTGTGATATCTTGTTAGCCAATGGTGAGACACCCCTGTCCATTAGCGGCGATGATCCTTGGATGGGCATGCTTTGGTTCACTTATCTGAACTTACGCCTGAATGGCGCGGCGTATCATCAGGCCCTCATTCATGGTCAAGAAAGTTATAATGATCCTCGGGTCTTAGAAGTTTTGAATACGTGGCAAGTATTAATTGATAGTGAATATTTTGTTAAAAATCCAACCTATTTAAGCGACCTAGAAAGTCTCACCGCCCTTATTCGCGGTGATGATGGGGTTTTGAATCAGGAAAAAGCAGTCATGGGTTTAGCCACAACTTTTTGGGTCGAGGAGATGCCACAAAAATTTCAAGCGGAACTCGATTTTTTCCGCTTTCCCATCATCAATTCAGAGATGTCTCAAGACGAAGTACTATGGACTTATGGTTATATGATTCCCAACAAATCACAACATCTCCCAGATACCCTTGAGTTTTTAATCTACATGAGTTCGGCTGAAGCGCAATCTCTGTTAGCTCAACAAACAGGCGGCAACACGACCTATGTTCCAGCCAACACCGAAGTTGATTACGGATCACTTACACCAGAAGTGCAACGAGGCATAGATTTGGTCACCCAGGCTGATGCCTTTGTACCGAGTTATCTGTTGAGCATGCCCAATCCGATATGGCAGATGATTGGATCTGGCTTTCGCACCTTTCTAGGTAGCAGGGGCAATCCCGAAGATTTCATGGCCAAACTGGAAGAGGCACGACAAAAAGGGCTTGATGATGGTTTGTTTGTTGTAAGATAGGGGAAAGAAACGACTTTTGCTATGGAGATAACGCTATGCCTTTACCGAATGGTCCATTTAGCGATTGCTGTTCAATTGCAAAAAATTCACTATCGTGAGCCAAATCCGGCCTGTTTGCTTGGTAGCCTTGCACCAGATGCGATTCATATGAGACCAAATACTCATCGAACGCATAAACGACAAACCCATTTTTTCGATCAGTCTGATAACCTAGAAGAATCTTTGGTCAAATCAGTTCTGAGACGATATTGGTCTGGTCAAGGGTCTCATCCTGATGAGGTGCATCAGGCTGAAATACATCTTGATTTGGTTTGGCGGCTTGAAGCAAGAGTCGATGATTGAACCACAGTATATCACCGATGCCCAAGTTCAGGTATTTATCCAAGATGCGGCTGACCATATAAACAAGACTTTTTCAACTTGGAAAACGATTAGAATCTAAATGTTATGATGCAACGCATAATCTGTCTGACCATCATAATATTTGTCAGTCTCGTGATGATTTTCGCAAAACCTGTCTTGAGCCAAAGAAGCTTTCTACGCTATTGCTTGGAACATCGCGATCAAAATTTGGTCAAAAACTGTGAGTTTAACGAGGGCCTCAACCATTGGACACCTTATATTGAGGCTGGCGCAGTGGATATTACAACCATTGACGGCAATGAGTGTCATACGATCCATCACCCTTGCGGCTATATGCGCTCTAATGGGGGCTTTGTTGCTGGTTTATATCAACAGATTCAGGTTGTGCCAGGCGGTATTTATGATGCCAATTTACAACTATTGTTGTATGATTCATTTGATAAAGCTGATGGTGCGGTGCAGCGTAAGATTGGTCTTGACCCGACTGGTGGAACAGATTCACGCTCTCCAAATATTATTTGGAGTCCCACTGTCGATAATTCTTTGGCTGTGGCTGGACATAAGCTCGTTTGGGAAGATTTGCAGATCCAAGCAACAGCGCAAGGTTCTGTGATGACCGTTTTTATCTGGGTTAATAACTTAGCCCGCGTATCTAGCCCAGTGTATCAATTTTGGATTGACGAAATCGGTATGATTCAAATTGGTCAGGCCGAACCCACACCCGTCCCAACAAACACACCTATCCCACCTACCTCTACCCCAATTCCACCAACACCCACCCCAATTCCGACGGATACCCCTCTGCCTACTGAAACAGCAACCCCCTTGCCGACGGATACCCCGACCCCAACTCAGACCTTCACCCCGACTCCGACCAATACCTCTACCCCAACACCCATGCCTACAGACACGCAGACTGTTACTTCCGAAGCGATAGTCGTGGCTGAAGTACCTGATTCCTTGAATCGTGATCAAACTTCCTCTAGGAGTGAAGCACAAGAAGCCTCATCTCTGCTAAGTGATGAGACCCTGATGTGGATACAAGCGATAGGCGGTGGTCTCTTATGTTTTGGCGTTGCCGGGATGGTGTTTATTGTTGTTATTGGGGGGGTCTTAATGTGGTTATATTATTTGGAGAAAGAATAAATTAAGGGTGGAGGTTGGAGGTTAAGAGGGTGGCGGCTATTCCTTCAGGATGACCCTAATCTCTAAGCTCCAACCGCTAATCGTTATAGTTACTGAATAATTGCTCTAGAGTAAGTTGTCCTTTTCCTTGACATCACCTGACGTGGGGAGGGTTCAAGGGGAATCAGGGGGTCAGCCGTTTTGATTTCTAACAAATCTGCTAAAACAAAAAGGCTGTGGGGGCAGGCATTGGGGATATATTTGAGGGTCAGGTCCATCTTTCGCAGAAATTCTCTGCGAGAGATGCTGCCACAGGTTCCATCAGCGTTAACCAGCTCCAAAAATTGGACGAGTGTGGTGGCATCAAGTTGGGGAATGTAATTCAAAGCGAATTGAGCCATTTCTTTGATATGTCGTTTTTTGAAAGTGCCAGTGTCGGTATTCGTCATCGTTTCCGCTCCTTATGCAGTTGAGAGAATATTAAATTAGGTACTCAAGCTTTATTGCTGGGTTTAATATTACCACATCTCGAAGCATTATGTTCGATGCGAATTGGGCATGAATCTGACAACTACCTGACCTAAATGAGATGTCTGACATACGCCTATAGTCCTTTTGTCAGAATAGGGCGAGCGTGGGGTAATCGTCGGAGAAAATAGCAAAGTGGCGAGGTTACTGCACGATACTGTTGGCGAACCTTAAACGGGCATTATGCGGATACAAAACATCCGAAAGCCCCGTTGATACTGCGAAACTTGTTGAAACAGGTTATTGGTGACACACGTCGTGCGTTTCAACGCACTTTTTGTCTTAACTGGTGATTTCAATCACCAGATTTAGTGCGCCCACAGTATCACTGCACCACGCTAGGACTTTGCCACTCAATCCATCCCTAAAATACAAAGTTGATCATCAACAAGCGTATGCGCTAAATGATAAGGGTAAGGATAAAGGATATTGCCCTGAACCCAAGCTGGCGAGGTGCGAAGATAGTGTGGTACACGGCAAAGTTGTTTCAACCCTGCCTCAGTTTGATAATCTGCCCGTACGAAAAAGGGCACAAATTCAACCACTTGAGGGTGTTTGTAGGCAATGCCACCCCCTGTAGTATCTAGCATCGTTGCGTTGCGGGTGTTTTTATAATTTTGGCCTTTGGCTGTTACTGGCAGGCGGGCAATCGAAAAATAGTGAGGCAATTCTTTTATAGATGTATCCAAAAACCCTGTTAAATGCTGAAAATCTCGTTTCGTATCGGTGATATACTGAGGCGTTTCAAGACCCGTTCTCATCCGAACGACTCCTAATAAATTTTCAAATTTTGGGTCGTCACGTTTATAAGGATCATTTGGGCCGAAATTTAAGGTTAAGGCTTGATAATTTGCAAGCATATCAGCATTACGAAGTTGAGGCCAAACACCATCATTACGCCAAGTGTCAGCATCAATCAAGGCTATTGTTGGTTTTTTTAGACTTTTGAGCGTATTTAAGATAAACTTTTTTAAGTCCCATTTGCTAGTCCGAAGTTTACTATTTTTTTTATTATCATCTCGAATTTTCCCTTTTCCTTGATAAAAAATAAGATTATTTCGCCTTCGCTCATCTGCGAATATCTTCCCTATAACTGGAGCCGCTTCGCCATATAGTAACCATTGACAATCTTTATCAGGCAACAAAACCTCAGCCGCCCCATCAACTGCTAATTTGACGGCGATAGGATAAAGGATATTTGTCTGGGTTCGTTTGAGGTAAAAAGCCAGACATTCTATTTCTTCCTTTATGCCAGCGGCTTGATATATTTCTTGTGGATTGCCATAGAGGAACCCTGTGTGGCGCAAAACGAGGTCGCGGGCGGCACTGTTGGCCCGATGTTTATTCTCCCCTCCTTTATAGGTGAATGTGCCGTCATCCTCGGTTTTCATATTAATTGGCCGTATCATCTGTGAAGTCATATTCTCCTTTGCACAGGCTTCACGGGCGATGCCCTTCGTGCTTATATGACCAGCCATTTCAACGATGGCAAAACAATTTGGATGGTCTGGCAACGCCTCTTTTAAAAATTTCTGCCACGCTTTCACCTGATTGCGACGAGCCTTTTCATAAGCCCCTTTTTCTATTGATAAGTATTGGACTACTCAGGCTAAAGGTGCAAGGCACTTATAACAGGCTTTCACGACCCAACTGCTTCAAACGATGACGATCATTCTTGGTTGATATACGCCGAAAGTGCCTCGCATCTGGGTAATTTGTAATTTACGATAAATTCGGTCAAGATGTGTTTCAACTGTGTGTTCTTTAATGCCAAGCTTTGTTGCGATGGCTTTATTTGTGTGTCCTTGCGGTAAAAGGCTTAACACTTGTGTTTCACACTTGGTTAAATTTTGAAAGTGCATATGGACTCCTTTTATGTCAATGTATCATATTATGTCAATGTATCATAAATGATATATTGAGACGGTTTGTTGCGTAGATAATACGGTGTAATGTAAAATTAAAAGTATAATACCAGATATTAGATTCTGTGTCAAGAGAAAGTTTGTATTTTTTATAACACGATATGTCATAAAAGAGACAAAGAAGGACGGTGCAAATGTCAAGCTATATAGATTTTGTGCGATTAGCAAAGTTAGTGAAAGCGAAGCGAGGGAATAGAGGCTTAAGAGAAATAGCAGTAGAAATAGGCGAGATCAGCCCATCTACTTTATCTCGTATTGAAGGGGAGCGTATCAATGATATGGCTAGTTCAACCTTTCTTCAGGTTTGTGATTGGTTAGAAATATCACCATCGGAATTAATTATGGAAACACAGGATAGTGAGCCGCCTGACATTGACATACCTGACTCGATTGATTTACAGCTACGGGCAGCTAAAGACCTTAATCCAATGACAGCTAAGATATTGTCTGATGTATTTAAAGCTACCTACCAAGCCATTAAACAAAATGATGCTAATAGTGAGGAATAATGGCGGTATTATCCAGAAATTTTCGTCTCCGTTGCGAAGCAATTTCATCGGACTGGCGAGAGCGTCTAGGCTTACGAGTCATTGACCCACTACCAGCCAATGTATTAGCCAAAAATTTAGGAGCTACCTTGCGTCGTCCAGAAGAAATCGACATCAAACAAGAGGCCATTGATTATCTCTGTCAAGCAAATGACTGGTTTGGTATGATTTTGTGCAATGCCTTAAGAATTGACCTTGAGCAGAGCAAGCAACCTGTTCAGGTGGGCGACTGTCGTGTAGCGACCGTAGCCTATACGTAGTATAGGCGTAAAGCCTAATATGACGACCTGTGTTATAGTGTTCCCTGTAGATACATTCTTCTTTCTCCTCCTTTTGTAAAGACCCCTGTGTGCCGCACACAGGGGTCTTTTTTTTGGCATAGAGACAGAGTGGCAAAGTCGTAAGGTGATATACTTGGTCACTTTGCCACCTCGCAATCTTGCCTCTATGCTTCTATCGCCTTTGCAATATCTTGTGCATGTATCACTTCATGACCTGAAATGACTCCATAATATTGTTCAATGGTGATTACCCCTTGTGAGGGATGACGACCTGTTAAGGCCCATTCTTCATCCTTGAGGGTATCCATCTCTTGTAAGGTCCGCGTCCGCACTTCAGCCAATTTGTGTAAAAGTGCTTCTGGCGAAATATCACCTGTGCGTTTTGTTAATCCAGCATTCCAACGCTCCAAGTCGAAGCCTTCAGGCACAGTCTCTTTTCCCTGGCGAACTTTATGCACCTGAATGCTCATCCCCGTTTCAGATTCAGCTAGGTGAGCCACCACGTCGGTTACAGTCCAAGTCTGTCCTTCACTATAGACCTCTGCTTGCCACTGTTCATCTGTTAGGCGGGTTAAGACAGACCGCAACTGCATGCGACTTTGGGCCAATTTTTGCTGCCATAATGTTTTTTTATCTTTACTCAATGATGGACTCCTTTCGACCATTTTATTACTTCGTCGTTTTAGGGTGACGACAGATACATCGCTCATTATACCACAGCTTGCCCAAAGGGAAAGTTGCATTATACTGACTGACTACTTCTTTAATGAAAGAGAGTATTTAGGTGCTGAACAAACGCTTTCTGACCGCATTAGTCGTTCTGCCATTGCTTGTTCTATTGATTGAAATAGGGGGATGGTTTTTTTTTGGCGCGATGTGTATTTTTGCCTGTATAGCAATTTGGGAATACGTTGATATGTTGCGTATAAAAGGACATCAGCCAAAATTTATCTTAGCCTTTGGGTTGATGATAACAATTATGGTAGAAGTATTGGACATAGGGCTGGATATTTTTTTTCCAACTTTAACCTTATTAACCTTCACGACCTTAGCTTGGCAACTCTATCGTTCCCCATCTCAAACACCTTTGGTCGACTGGGCTTTGACTTTAGCTGGCTGCTTGTATATTGGCTTAGGGATGGGACACCTTTTGGGCTTGCGTTTATTGCCAGATGGGCCTGTGTGGGTCTATTTGGCGGTCACCTGTGCTTGGATGAATGACACATTGGCTTATTTTGGCGGACGATTTTTGGGCAAAAATCTTTTCTGGCCGAGTTGGAGTCCAAAGAAGACCTGGGAAGGTCTTTTGTCTGGCATTGTAGGCAGCATTCTGGGGGCGGCAGTTGTCATCTATTTTGTTCAACTTCCGTTGATTCATGCGCTGCTCATTGGTGGATTGACAGCAATCGTGAGCCCCTTGGGTGATTTGTCTATCTCATTGATGAAACGTTACACTGGGGTAAAAGATACATCACGCTTACTGCCAGGTCATGGCGGAGCCTTAGATCGTTTAGATAGCTTAATGTTTGTCGGTATCGTGGTATTTTATTATATCGAATGGATAATTTTATGAGCAGCGACTATGACTTGACGAATTGCTCTTTGTAAAACATAATATGCTCCTATAATGAGGCTTATAAGTATTTAAGTCGGTTTTTGGTAGACTGCAATCTATCATTTCGAGGAAGTATGACGAGAAATTTTGTCCGGAGGTCAAAGATATCTCTCTATGGTCGAAATGATAGTGACCGACTCACTGTAGTCTACTGGATTTGTTTGCTGAAGGCATGGACGATCAAAAAAAGAAGTAACCTTACTTGACCTATGAATTATCTTGGAGGCAAGTTGAAATGAGTCAGAAATATGTAATTGGCCTAACTGGAAATATTGCTACTGGTAAAAGCATGGTCCGGCGCATGTTGGAGGAGTTAGGGGCTAGCACGGTGGACGCAGATAGCTTGGTTCATTTGTTACAAAGACCAAATACACCAGTATATAAGAAAACTGTAGAGGTTTTTGGTACATTTGTATTAGATCAAAATGGTCAACTGAATCGCAAACGTTTAGGCGATATTGTTTTTAACATCCCAGAGGCTCTACAGGTTTTAGAAGCGATTACCCACCTAGCTGTTGTACAGCAGATTGGTCGGGTAATCGACAAGGCTCCGAAACCGATTGTGGTGATTGAGGCTATCAAACTTTTTGAGAGTGGTCTCGCTGATAAATGTGATGTTGTGTGGGTCGTTGACTCGACGAAAGAGGCACAGGTGACCCGTTTAGTATCCAAACGGAATTTGAGCCAAACTGAGGCTGTGAAACGGGTTGAAGCTCAACCAGTACAAACCGAGAAATTATCTAAGGCAACCAAAGTCATTGATAATAATGGTGACTTGGTGCAAACTTGGAGCTTAGTGCAGAAACTTTTCGCAGAAATTTCGAAAGGTGAGGAACCTGAAACGGGCTCTGTAGAAGCAACCGATACTGATTTAGGTGATCTTGAAATTCGACGGGCTAAACCAAGCGACTCAGCTAATGTAGCCGAATTTATCTCTGCTAGTAGTCAAGGCGAACTGATATTGCATGAAGATGATATGATGGAACGCCTTTTCTCAAAGGGTTATCTTATAGCTTTTAAGGAAAGTGAGGTTGTGGGAACCATTGGTTGGCAAACTGAAAATTTGATTTCAGGTATAGAAGATTTCTTTGTCAAAGAGACTGGACTGTGGTCTTCTGTGGGTCAGGTTTTGTTAGACCGGGCAGAGCAGGCCATTAGTGAATTGTCCTGTGAAGCGAGCCTTCTTTTTATTCATAATTCAGTTGCTGCGGTTGCGAAACCATTTCTTGAAAGTCGTGAGTATGAAGAGAAAGACCCGCAAAACCCAGCCAAAGTTTCTCGCGAAGTTCGAGAAGCCTCCCGTGAGTGGTTTGCTGAAGGTACAACCATGATGTATCGTAAATTATTAGAACGTCGGATTATGACCCCAATTTAGGCTTATTGAAAAATTTGGGTTTCAAACTTTTGTCAGCATAGAAAGAAATGATCATGGATAAACTCAAAAATTTTGCGGACGATCATCCCCAGCTTACATCTTGGATTATTTTAGCTCTTGGTATGGTAATTATTTTAGTCTGGTCGGCTAAAGATGTGGGATTTACATTTAGTCAATGGATCGCGTTGATCATTACAACGATTTTATTGGCCGGGGCTTGTGTGTGGATCATCGGTTGGGGGGATGAAGACGATGCTCAAGCCGATGAAGAGGACGTTAAACATTGACGTTTAAGATGAATATTGATTTGCCCAGAAACACGGATGGTTATGCTGAATATCAATATTCATGGCTAATCGTATGTATTAGAATGAGGTGGTTTTTAAGGTCATAGATCTCAAATCTGCTATCTGTCAGGTTAGTCACAGGGAGAAGATAGTGAGTTTGGCCCGATGGGCGTGTTGGTGGTAATGTCTGTGTTTGCTCCTGCCAACGAAGGTAAAGTTGGTAGCCTGCTACTGGTTGCTGGTTGTGGAATACGCTAATTCTGAGACGCATTATGTTTGGATGAGGCGTTTCTTCGGTAGAATGTGTTATTGATAATATATTTGGGTTTATCCATGGTGATAGATAAGGCTGATACAAAATTGCTCCCAAAGGAGGAGAAATCGGGTCCAATAATGTTAGAGGGAGACCACTTTGCAGAAAATAATTTTCCCCTAATGGCTCAAGTTGAACCCGATGTTGTTTTGGTAACTCAGGATACCAGATCAAACGTGTACTTTGCAAATCTTGAACCACCCTCCCTTGATATATAAAAGGCGGGCTTATTGGATTGCCAAATTGAACAGTCGCTCCGTTTTCTTCAAAGAAGGTCAAGAAATCACCCTCAAGCGTATAGCCGCTTTCTAAGAAATATCGTCCATCTGTAAATGAACGTATAGGAGACCTCGGCTTGGTGCGATGGCTATGTTGGCCCAGCCAAGCTACGGTGATAAAATAGTCAGGTTCATTTTCAGGATGGATTTCTAAGCGACCGTATTGAAAATATTGCACTTGCCATCCTTCATGCATTAGGGCTTCTGTAATCGGATATCCCAAGCGAATTAGACCCTCTGTTTGGCGATAATATGTCAAAAAAGGTTCTCTAATCGTATGACCCGTTTCAGAGTAATAAATGATGTCAGCTTCATTGTCTGAATAGATTAATGGTGGGGATATAGACTGACAACATAACAGCCAGAATAGCGACAAATATAGAATACTTTGTTTTATCATACTTTGTTTCAAGATTTTTAGCCCCAGACCAATGCTTCTCTCTCTGACGCGAAAAAAAGACGATAATGGCATTCGCCCTCTTAAACCAAGTCGAGATTTAAGAGGGGTAGCTGATTTGATCGAAGAAGCTTTTTTAAGTGAATTAGACCAAAGCGGCCAGGTCGCTATCCGCGAGCTGAGATCTATGGGCCGTTGGGGTTTTTTGTTGATTTGGCTTGATTATATTAATCCTGATGTTGATACGCATTTGAATGGCTTTGTTTGGGTAGATCAGGGGCGTATTGTCGGTAATGTTACGATTAGTCGCCAATCACCAGCCTCCCGACAATGGTTTATCAGCAATGTAGCCGTTTCCAAGACCCATCGCCGTCGTGGGATTGCCCGACTATTGATGGAAACAGCTATTGAATATGTACGTGAGTTACATGGTCGAGAGATATCGCTACAGGTTCGGCTAGATAATGCTGCCGCTAGTCGATTATATGAATCGGTGGGCTTTCAGGCGATTTCAGCCGTGACGCATGTTCAGTTATATCGTGTCAGTCAAGTTAAAGAATGTGCTTTGCCAGAGGGATTAACGATTCGGCCTCACCGTTTGAACATCTCTGATGCCCAAGCGACTTATACCCTGGCCCGATTATTTGTACCGCCCAAGGTACAATCGGAACGTCCCTTACATCGGGGGCAATTTCAGCTTGGGGCTGAAGTAAAATGGAACAATTTTTGGCGTAGCTTGGTTGGTTTTGGGCGCGTCAGACATTGGTTAGTTGAAGATGAGCATCATCAGATTGCTGCAGCCTTAACTGTCGAGCCTAGTATTTGGCAAAGACACCATAAAATGTCCTTTCTCGTTCACCCTGATTGGTGGGGAAGATTAGAAAGTTTTTTGATCAATTTTGCCTTGATCTATCTTAAACCTTGGTCAGAACATTCAATTTCTTTCCAACACCCTCATGAACATCAGCCTGGTGTAACAGCTTTGATAGATGCTGGCTTTACGATTGAGCGGACTCATGTTTGGATGAAGCTGAAGGTGTCGTGAGGCTACGCCTTTTGGCTTACGAAAAATTGCCTGATTTAACCTAAGTTGCACAGTTTTATCCTTATGATAGAATAATCTTTCAAGGTTAATATGGTCTTAGCTTTTATGTCATAATAAGATGAGTGTTACCAATGATAGATGTCGGTATCGTTATTGTAAATTACAACACGTCTCAACTTTTGCAAGATTGTCTACAATCCATTCTAGATAGTCAAGGCAATTATCAGGTTAAAATCTGTGTTGTGGATAATGCTTCTGCTGATGATAGTGTGTCAGTTATTCAGGCAAATTTTTCAGAAGTTCACTTGATTATCAATAATGATAATGTCGGCTTTGCTCAAGCAAATAATCAAGGACTACGATATTTTGAATTTGATCAGCCTCAGGCTAATTGGCCTCGCTATGCACTTCTTTTAAATCCAGATACAAAATTAACGCCTAACGCATTATCTACAATGATTTCATTTATGGACACAAAGCCAGATTGTGGGGCTGTTGGTCCAAAATTAGTATTGCTGGACGGATCACTTGACTTAGCTTGTCGGCGCAGTTTTCCTACCCCAGAGGTCAGCTTTTATCAGCTGAGCGGCTTGGCCCAATTATTCCCTCAACACCTTAAGTTTGCTCGTTATAATTTGACCTTTATGAACCCTGATGAGTTAGCGGAAGTTGATTCGGTTGTTGGGGCTTGCATGATGGTTCGGGCAGAGGCTTTAGCTCAGGCTGGCTTATTAGATGAAGTTTATTTCATGTATGGTGAGGATCTGGATTGGGCTTTTAATATCAAGAAACATGGATGGAAGATTTACTATAATCCTGCTGCTTTTGTGTGGCACGTAAAACGTGCTGCTAGTCTCTCTAGTGGCAAAGCACAAATCGAATTTTACCGAGCTATGGAAATTTTTTATCAAAAGCACTACGCCGCCATGACCCCTTGGTGGTTACATTGGTTAGTCACTTTGGGGATTAAGACTAAATGGGCTCTAACCATTATGCGTGTAAACTTTAGTGGTTTAAGCAAATAATCTTTGTCTGGAAACAATGTTATGAGCATAAACCCCGATATAAACCCTTCTTTCTCAGAATCAATCAATCCAGATACTAAGCAAGGCATCATTGAAACGTTTAAAAATCAAGCCTCAGCTTTATTCTCTAGTGCCTTAATCCTCATAGATATTGTGATGACGGGGCTGGCTTTTTACACAGCTTATATCCTCCGCTTACAATCTGAATACCAAAATATCTCTCTTGAATTTGATACGTATTTTGGGATGATGTTTGTCCATATCGTCAGTCTCATTACCACTTTTTTTTTCTATTGTCTTTATCATCGACGGTATGCCCGGTCACATATCGATGAATTTTATGGCGTTTTTGGAGCTGGCTCTGTCGGCGCGATTATCTCTATTGCGATGATCTCTTTTGTTTTTAAAAATACGCTTGATTACCCCCGCCTGATGATGGTATATGCTTGGTTGCTGACGATTGTGTTTGTTTCTGTGGCTCGGATTCTTTATAGCCGATTGCTATGGTCTCTGCGGGCGCGTGGTTGGGAACAATCTCGTTTGCTAATCATTGGTACTGGTGATGTAGGACGTTTGGTGATGCAAAAAATCAAACAATCACCGGGCTTAGGCTATGATGTCGTTGGCTTTATTAGTGAAACACCAAACATTAAGCACATTTTTGGTAAGTCTGTTTTAGGTCATCCTCAAGATGTATCGCAAATTATTGAGCGTTACCATATTGATGAAGTCATTATTGCGATGCACGAAGCCTCCCATCAAGATATTTTGTCCATTATCGCCAATTGTGAACGCGAGCGGGTAGCGATTAAGATATTTCCTGATGTCTTTCAAATTCTGGCCACTGAGGTATCTATTGATGATCTTGATGGCTTACCACTTTTGTCTGTTCGTGATGTGGCCTTGAGAGGTTGGCGTTTAACGGTCAAACGAATCATGGATATTATCGTTAGTGGTGTCTTGTTGGTCATATTCTCTCCCCTTATGTTGTTGGTGGCCCTACTGATAAAATTAGATTCTCCTGGCCCGGTCTTCTATATTCAAGAGCGAATGGGTCTGGATGGTAAACCCTTTAATATTCTGAAATTTCGCTCCATGCGGGTAGGTGCTGATACTTCAGGGGCAGGTTGGACGACCAAAGACGATGTTCGCAAAACGCAATTTGGGACTTTTTTACGCCATTATTCTGTTGATGAACTGCCGCAGTTTATTAACGTCTTATTGGGTGAGATGAGTATGGTTGGTCCACGACCAGAACGACCCGTTTATGTGGAACAATTTCGACAGAGTATTCCTCGATATATGGAACGTCACCGGGAGAAAGCAGGCATGACTGGCTGGGCGCAGATTAACGGCTTAAGAGGTGATACTTCTATTATTGAACGGACCAAATACGATTTATGGTACATTGAAAATTGGTCAATTTTACTTGATATTAAAATCATGTTGCGGACAGCAGTTCATATTTTTTTTGATAAGAACGCATATTGATATAACTATAGAGACATATAGAGAAATGTTTCACGTGAAACAACATGAAACATGATTTTAAAACTATGACGCGCATTTGTGATTACGAAGGTAGTCAGTATCGAACTGAATTTTGGGAAAATCAAAACCGACAATATGAAGACTTGGTTGAACGGATTGCGTTAGAGCATATGTTACCGCCAACAGGTAATCGTTTAATTGAAGTCGGGGCTGGCTTTGGGCGGCTGGTTACCATGTATGATGGCTATGAGCAAATTATTCTCACAGATTATGCTCGGACCCAATTAGAAGAAGCACAACGGTATTTAGGACAGGATGACCGTTTCACCTTTGTTGTAGCGAATGTCTACGACCTACCTTTTGTAGACCATCTTTTTGATACCTTGGTCATGATCCGCCTGATGCATCATCTTGTTGATGTACCGATGGCTTTAGGTGAACTTGCTCGGATCACCAATCCTGTTGGGACGACCATCATTGAACATGCCAGCAAATTACATCTTAAATCGATTCTACGTTGGTATTTGGGCCAACAAATCTGGAATCCCTTTGACTTAGACCCTTATGAATTTGTTGAACTGAATATTGATTTTCATCCAAAATGGATGAGACAACAATTTGTTGAGGCAAAATTACAAATTCAACAAATCCGAACTGTATCATATTTTCGGGTTCCCCTGTTCAAGAAAATTTTTTCTCCCCAATTTTTAGCCACCTTAGATGGTCTGACCCAATCCACAGGCCGATGGTGGCAATTGGCCCCGAGTATCTTTTTACAAGCCACACCTGAAAAACCTTTGGTTTATACGATTGACGGCTTTTTTCGCTGCCCTGCTTGCCATCAAACTCAATTTGAAGAAGAGATTAACTTTCTTGTATGTCTAAATTGCCAAAAGCGGTGGTCTTGTCAAGATGGGATATATGATTTCAAAACCCCCTTAGCTGATTCATGATCTGAACGAGACTATTGTCAAATAACCAATAGCAGAAGTTCAACTTTTCAAAAAAATGGCGAGGTTCAAAGAAGATAATTGAACCTCGCCAAGAAGTTATATACAAAATATATTTTCCGGGGAAATCAGATGTCTGATGAAAAAAAATATCGCTCTGTTGCTTTAATCGTTCTCGATGGATGGGGACTGCGTGATATGCAAGAGGGCAATGCAATTGCTTTAGGGAAAACACCTAACTATGACAAGTGGACTCGTGATTTAGAGCGATGTATCGTAGATGCTTCTGGAGAAGCAGTTGGTTTACCTGATGGTCAAATGGGTAATTCGGAAGTCGGCCATCTTAATTTAGGGGCTGGACGAATCATTCATCAAGACCTGACCCGTATCAACCTAGCCACCAGAGACGGTTCCTTTTTCGATAATCAAGTCTTGCTGCAAGCGACTAAGGCCTGCAAACAAAAACAAGGAAAACTACACCTGATCGGATTGTTTGGGGAGGGTGGGGTGCATAGTCATAGTAGCCATCTTTATGCGCTGTTAAATTTAGCCAAACGTGAAGGTCTTGAGCCTATCATTCATCTGATTACCGATGGACGCGATACCCCGCCTGATAGTGCCCTTGGCTTTGCTGAAAAGCTAGAATCTTATCTTGAAACAAATCGAGGTCATATTGCTTCAATTTGTGGCCGCTATTATACCATGGATAGAGACCGTCGTTGGGAGAGAACTGAAAAAGGCTATCGCGTTATTGCTCATCATGATGGAGAGAATAGCCGTACATCAACCTCTGCCAGCGAAGCCCTCAAAGCCTCTTATGCCCAAGGGATAAGGGATGAGTTTGTTTTACCTGTCGCTATTGATGCAGAGGCTGATGTTAAGGTGCAGGCAGGTGATAGTCTCATTTTTTATAATTTCCGAGCAGATCGCATGCGTCAAATAGTGCCCCCCTTTATGTTTGCCGATTTTAATGACTTTACGCGCCCTTTCATCGATGATGTGAATATTGTGACGTTCACCCGCTACGAAGCTGATTTCACAGCTTCCGTGGTCTTTCCAGAAATAAGTATTGAGAATCCCTTAGCCGAAGTTTTGAGCAAAGCTGGCTTAAGCCAATTCCATGCTGCTGAAACTGAAAAATATGCTCATGTGACGTATTTCTTCAATGGGGGCAGTGAGACCCCTTTCAAGGGCGAGAGTCGTCATCTAGAACCGTCTCCCAAAGTGGCAACTTATGATCTACAACCTGAGATGAGTGCCCATCTGTTAACTGATGTAGTGTTAGAGCGGATTAAAACTTATGATGATGATTTTATCTTGGTTAACTTCGCTAACCCCGATATGGTCGGCCATACAGGTGTTTTAGAAGCGGCTATTAAAGCTGTAGAAACAGTGGATACTTATGCCGGACGTATTGTTGAAGCTGTGACGAATAAAGGCGGGGTAGTCGTGGTCACTGCTGATCATGGCAATTGTGAGCGTATGGTCAACCTTGAGACAGGGGCTCCGCATACCTATCATACCACCCAACCTGTCCCGCTTTTTATCATCGGCCAGAGTTATTCTAATTTACGTCCACGAGGAATATTAGCGGATGTCGCACCGACAATTTTGGATTTGCTAGGCATAGCACAGCCGCCAGAGATGACAGGGCGAAGTTTGCTTGAAAGCTGAAGCCAGAGACAAGTATCAGCTTTCTTCTATACTCAGCGCGGGCATAAAGTTAATGTTTAGGGACGCAGATGAACACAGATTTTTTAAATGAATCTGCGAAAATCTGCGTCCTGTTTCAATGCCCAATCTTCAACTTGTGCCCGTGTCCGGTATAAACGTTATTCGAAACAAGATATCTGGGATAGCCAAGGGGCCACAACATCGACCTCTATTCTCCATTGCCTATCCCATTGATCCCTACTTTTCACGTCTTGAGATTGCTAATAGAGGGCTAGAATTAGGTTCATTCTTCATGAAATAATATTCCCTTGGGGGTCGATAATGATTAAAGACTTTGTTGACACTTCTCATAGATTTTGCAATTGCCTCGTCCAATCTCCTAAATCCTCTAATAAATTTTGTAAGCGTTGCCTCATTTTTTGATCTTTTAAGCGTAAATTTTCATCAAATTGCTTCCAAGCATCAGCGACCAAGAGTGACTTATTCAGCGGGTGCATATTATTATGCAATAAAATATCCCGTAAATGCATTTGTGATCTTAAGGTTCCCGACCCTCCACCAGCACCCATAATGGCTAATGGTTTTCCATTTAACGGAGAGGGCGAATTAGGATAAGAGCGTGATGCCCAATCGAAGGCATTTTTTAGAACCCCTGTAATCGAATAATTATATTCTGGCGATGCAATTAGAAAGGCATCGCCAGCTGCGAGATGCTCTCGAAAATAATGGACAGATTCGGGCACACCTTCTGCCTCAATATCGGCGTTAAACAACGGTAGAGGGGCTAGGTCTACATTTTCAAGAGTCATGTTCTTTGGCAATAATGTTATGGCTTCTTCTAGTAAAGCTCGATTAAAAGATTGTTTTCGTAAACTGCCAGCAAAACCAACAACATGAATAGATTGTGACATCAGATATTTCCTTTTTAAATATGATGGAAAAATATTAAGCTTATCCAATTAAATATTAGTAATTTTAAAACCATAAAGTTAGCCCTATGTTTCTCAACATTAGAGAGATAAGCCTTATTGTAGAAGTAAAGAAAGGGGTGTCAAATGCTTATGATGGCTAACTGCTGATAAGGTGTCAAAATACTCAAAAAGTTCAATGACTCTCGTCGAAGCTTTGAGAGATAGGGAGAAAATTAAACTGTGCAGACCTGCACAGTTTTCGTTTAATTTAAAGATTAATGTGCATTTCTACAATACGCCATTACCTTACGAATTGCATAAGGCCGCTTAAATTTACCTACACCACTGCTGTTAACTATCTAATTTCAGCCCTATTACGATTTGATTTTGTTTGCTCTGGTAAAGCATAAATCACTTCACGCAGATGCTTTAATAATTCTTTGCGTTGCTTAATTCCGGCCAAGTCTTGGTACGGGATGGGATCACCAATGGTTACATCAATTGGTTTACCTATTTGTTTCCTGAGTTCATGGATAATTAAAGATAAGCGTAAGGTCATACTGACTTGACTGACAACTTGAAACATACGACTATTTTGGCCGTGAAAATAGATAGGTATGACAGTTGCTTTAGCCTGTTGAATGAGTTTGGCCGCAAAGAGTTTCCATTCTAAGTCTGTGGCCGATTTACTAAAAAATCCTTTCGTAGTTGAAATGCCTCCACTAGGAAAAATAACAACGGTACCCCCTTGACGTAGGGTTGCGACCGCCTTTTTTTTCGTGTTAATATTAACCATCATTGCCTCTTTGGTTTCATCGAAGTCAACAGGCAACATATATGGATCAATGACTTCAACGCGGCATAAAAGCCGATGAGTCAAAATTTTAAAATTATTTCGGGTGGTTGTGGCCAGATGACAAGCTATTAACCCGTCTAGTACACCAAAAGGATGATTGGCGATAAAAATAACCGGTCCAGTTCGAGGGATTTTGGCGAGTTGAGTCGGGTCATAGTTGACTGTAACTCGTAGCTGCGCGAGGACTGCCTCCCAAAAGGAGACATTATGGTCTAAGTGTTTATCTAAAGCTTTTAGATATAACTTTTCGATTTTTCGCTTCCCTGATATGCATTCTATGGAGCGAATCATCATTGCGAGCACCTTAGGGTCTTCGGGTGAAGCATAGGTAATATCAGGAATATCTCTTTTCATGGGTCAATAGATAACTTTTAAGATAGGCTAATAATTATTTTTGCATATAACCCCTATATTATTTAACGATTTAAGATTTTGACAAAAAAGTAGATCAATTTTACAGCATTAGGGTGAATCAGCAGATTTTTCTTCAGCTTAAAGATCATCATCCCAAATTGAGTTGAGACTAAATTTTTGACCTGTTGACTCGCTTGGCGCAGCTTCCTGACCAACAACCTTAAAGGCTCGCCCTGTGTCTGGTGTTGGTAAATATCCATTTTGGGCCTGGGGTATTGTTGAGATATTAGAGCCATGAGGATATTGTTGCCCATTCACGACCACAACGGGAGGATATTGTGGCCCTGGATATTGTTGTTGCCATTTCTGTTGATCCTTTTGTCTGATTAAAAAAACAAGAAGGATCATCGTTGGAACCGTTGTCACCATGCCACAAATGATGCCAATGATCACGGCTAAGGCATCTGTACTCAACCGAGAGCCGACCACAACCGCTAAAGAAACAACAAATAAACTGGACATGATGTAAATGAATTTAGTCATCATAAACTCCTTAATGCAGCGATTAAATTTTGGCCCGTTTCCTGTGGTTCAGACCTTGACTGAACCCAGCCCAGAATTTATTCTGACATCCCGGCATCGTTTGAAATATTCTCTTTGCCACCCGACGGATAATGACCTTCATTTAATCAATCTCAACTGTGTCCCAAACAAAGTGGCTAATCGTCTTGGAGATTTGCTGAGACGGGTGACTTTGGGTGTGGTACTACTATCTGTACCTGTGGGAGCTAGGGCTACTGGTGTTTCCTCGGCTAGCCATTTTCGACTACGACGACTGCTGACCTGCATTTGTTTGAGGGCTTGACGCATTTCGGTTTGATTGACATAAGCACCTTGAAAGCGAGTCACTTTACCTTTAGCTACCAATAGGAAATCCCCGCGACCTAATAATTTTTCTGCGCCAGTACCTGCAATCCCCGCGGCTACTTTTGCGTCGTCTGGACTGGCAACACTACCAACCAAACGCACTGGAAAATTACTTTTTGTCAAACTGCCAATTGAGGCGGCTAAAGGTTTCTGGGTACAAGCGATAATATGTAGTCCTGCGCTGCGCCCACGCTGGGTCAAGCGAGTTAGCAAGCGTCCCATCGCATTGCCTCCCTGCTCCATTAGGTCTGCCAATTCATCAATAAAGACAACCACTCTTGGCTCACAGATGCCTTCCCGGTCACGGCGGACCATTTCCTCCACTAATTCCCCGAGTAGAAAGACAGCTTGATGTAACTCACGGACAATAGGACGGAGCAGATGCGGCATTTGCATCAGTGGCCCGAAACCGCCTCCCTTCGGGTCAATCATAATCATCTGAATTTTCCCCAAACGATTATACATGGCTAAACTTAAAGCCATCGTTTGAGCTAAAGCCGTCTTCCCAGACCCAGTCGTGCCTGCGATAAGAACATGAGCCACTTCGGGCGATGGTAAACGTAGAATAAGCGGCATACCACTTTCATCAAGACCAAGAACAGCACTTTGTTTAGGGATAGATGAAAGATGTTGACAGAGATTCATCAAATGGACTGGTTGGGCATCGGGTCGAGGTATTTCTACATGGATAGATGGTCCTTGCCGACAGACTCTCACTGCCTCTACGCCTAATCCCATAGCAATCTCTTCGCTCAGTTTGACGATAGACGCGACCTTTGTCCCCAAAGCTGGCAAGATTTGGAACCTAATCCATCTCGGTGTGACTACCCCGCCGACAACCTTCCCCGCTACTTTATGGGTATGGAGAACGAGTTCGATTTGATCTGATTGATATTCTAAGGCTTGATGCCTGACAGCATCAAGATTAGGGTTATTGGCCATAGATGAGTACCTCACCCTTTCTCCAAATCGTTGAAATCAAAATAAAAAGAACGCTTGTTCTTCTATTGTACAGAACAGGCGTTCTTTTGTCAATAACTAGGGTAAGATATTGAGGCTAAAGGTGCGGAACGCTTTTAACAGGCGATTGTGGTCGCTGTCATCTCAAATTATGATCTCATGCTTGATAGTCATTTTTGGCCGATATGCTTTCAAAGGGTCTTGTCCCTGACTCCTTAGGTTGCGTATATGTCTGCCAAGTAGCGATCAACCGATGCGGCGACGTTGATTTCGCCAGCCATAATATCGGCCATGTATTGTCTGGTCCAGCTAAAAAGATGAGGCCGAGCTTGTCGTAATTCATCCTGAATCAGCAATGCCATAGGCCCGCTGCCCTCAACGAATACAGGATCAGTATACTGTTTCATTGCTGTTACATGATCATAATTTAAACGAATAATATCAACTTGCCACTGATTTTTATGCCATATTAGTTGGGCGTAGCTAGGACGAATATCGCCATCAAAGGGCAAGCCTACTGATCCAACGTTGACGACGAGCGTTTGATCTAGCGTTCTGACGAAAGCACGATGTGTGTGCCCTACACAAAATACAGCGACCTTTGGGGCAACTTTTTTTCGCAACTCCTCTTCTTCCATATTAGGAAAGATGCCGTCACGGTTACTGATGGTCGAGGCGTGGGTGATATGTACCTTGCCGCCTAGTGTTGATAGGGTTGCTTGAGGCAACATACTTTGTAAATCGTCTACTGCTGTTCCCAACTCTTGCATCGTCCAACAAGTATGTTGAAAAAAGTCTCGTTCAGCTTCACTATACTGCTTATCTTGTTCTACTTGGGTCAATACATAATCTTCATGATTACCTTGGATAATAATCCAGTCATGACTTTGTTTTCGGGCCATGACCAATTGAAGACAAGCGAGAGATTGTGGCCCCCGATTTACAACATCACCAGCGACAATCACCTGATCCGGTTGCCAAGAATCAACATGATTGACCACTGTCTGTAAAGCGATATAATTGGCATGGATATCAGCTAAAATCGCAATTTTCATGACAAAACATTATTATGAAAATTACGAGCGTGTCAAGTTTAAGTCCTTATCCACTATCTTGTTGTCTAACCTAAACTCCGCAACACAGCCACCACTTTACCCTGAACTTGGACGACTTTAGGATCGACAAAAATTGGAGCCATGGTCACATTCTCTGGCTGCAAGCGAACCAGTGACCCGTCGTTGAAAAAGCGTTTCAGCGTCGTCTCATCGCGGTCTGTCAACCAAGCAGCCACCATTTCTCCGTTCTCCGCCGAAACTGCATGTTGCATCACCACAATATCGCCATCATTGATCAAAGCATCGATCATAGATGTTCCCTTTACCTTCAAGGCATAGAGATTATTATTCTTTGATACAAGGTCTACAGGCACTTGGACCATATCTTCGCTGTTATACGCGCCTGTTGGAACATCAATTGGTTCACCAGCCGCAATATGCCCTAACATAGGAACAGATATGAGGTGGGATAGGTTTAGGGTTGCTTCTTGCTTTTCGACCAGCTTAATACCTCTGGATACGGTTTTATCTCGATAGATTAATCCTTCTCGTTGTAGAGCATTGAGATTG
This sequence comes from Anaerolineae bacterium, assembly GCA_965199695.1. Classification (GTDB taxonomy): domain Bacteria; phylum Chloroflexota; class Anaerolineae; order 4572-78; family 4572-78; genus CBDAUV01. The sequence continues at coordinate 396,369 of OZ241372.1, forward strand.
TAATTCACCACAGAAGTTGAACTGATTTCGACAGCTTCGCCAATTTCTCGAATGGTAGGGGGATACCCATTTTCACGGGTAAACAGCCGCACAAAATTCAAAATTTTTTCCTGCCTTTCTGATAAGGCCATAACGTTCTCCTAAGCGTTTATTACACAAACAGGTATTCCGACCAACTGTGCTATTAATATATTAACATTTTACACGAACACCCGTTCTAGGTCAAATAAGCAATGTAACTTTAAGTGACCGGTTGTGAGAACGTATGACGGATGATTTTATTCAATATGGGAAAGCCTGAAAATAGACGGCATTCCTCAAATATCTTTGATTTAGCCTTAAAGCAACATAGCTGTTTGGTTTGAGGCTCGAAGAGAATTATGTTAAGATATTTAGATCAGCGTAATCATATCACTAACTATAGATGTGCAGACAATATGAAGCGAAGGAAGATGAAGATTTTGACCTTGACGATGCTTATTTAGCGTGGCAGTGGTATGATGAGGCCATAAGCATGGTCAAAGAACAATTACAGGTGATTTCTGAGGAATAAAGAATGCTCCATTTATTCACGCCATATGAAACTTTATTTCACACCTGGCAAGTGAAACGATATGAGCAAGAAGGGACGAGTTACCTACTTAAAATCTCAGTCGCATTAGTCGATAATAGTCATTTAGAAATACGAGATTACCTGTTTCAGGATGATAGACGAAATATGTCTATCATATGGATAGAAGAAGATGGTCGTCTACGGAGACGGTGGGATAATGCACTCATTAAAATTCGGGCACATATAAGCGCAATTCCCGAATAACAATAGCTTCTTTTGATTGCAACACGACCTTTTTTGTGGTGTTAGGTAGTTCAATCCTGAGGCGATGATCCTCTTTAATGAAGGGCGTTAATAAAATATTATCCCCTGTTAAAATACGCAGTGAAGCCAAATTAGCATATCCATTGCCTGCGATATCTAAATACATGGCTTGCTTAAGGCCGACAACCTCAATACTAGCTTGTTCATTGAATACGCGATAAGGCTGTTCTTTTATAAATTGTAACTGACCCCATCCTTGTCCTAATTGAAGATAGGGATGGCGTACTTTCATGGCTGGAGCCTGATAGACGGTGAGACGCTCATCTTGGTAAATGGCTGGTTGATTGGGTAGAGCTGCGGCTACCCATCTTTCTGTCCCTGTACGTTCAGAGCCAGGCGGCATTTGATAATAGTCTAAGACAATATAACGCACTTGAAAGTCATGCAGAATCGTCGGAGCGAGAGCGGCTAAGTCGGTTTTGATGATATCATCCTGAAGGGTGCGCCACTGTTGTAGGACAGGTGTCCGCCAAGAGAGGTCGAGCGGATTATTGCGCGAAGTATAAGCGGTGAGAAGCTTATGCCGGTGGGTCGTTTGATAGAGCAAGGGCACAGGTCGGTCCCAATTCATGGGCAAGTAGGCTATTGTATAGGGATCAGGATCAGTCGCTAAATTTTGGAAGAAAGGCGGTGTGTCAACCTGACTGATGGGATATGGCACGGCTAAAAATTCAAAGGCGATGAGCATCAGCAAACTGAGTTGCCCCCAAATTCTAAGGCGAGTCATCGCGATCGTGACTAAGATGCCCAAGTTGAGCATGACCAACAAATCATAGCGGCTTAAAGAACGGGTGATGTTAATGAAGGGGATGGCCTTATACAGAAGGAGGTAGGGCATGGGGATGGGGGTTTCATTCCAGCGGATAATATGGCCTTGTATATGTAGATAGGGTCCCAAGGCGAGGAGGAAGAAGCTCAAGGTTGACAATCCCCAGAATTGCACCCACGGTTTGTGACGATATAACCAATAAGCTATCCCCCCTAAGATGAGCGGCGTTATGCCCGCAAATACCAGTCGTTCAGACGTTGTCGTGGTAAAATTTTCATATAGCCCTAAAGTTGACCTTCCCCACACTGGATGCAACTCACTCGGCACAAAAAAAGCAAGTAAATCAGCAGACAGAATGACGCTTTCAGCAAAGTTTGGTCGCATATAGTCGGCTGTCCTTGCCTCTTGGACCATGGGTATAATGAGTGGCGAAAATAGTAAACTAAAAAAAAGCCCCATCAAGCTTAAGCCAAAACTAAGTTGTAGCAAGGGCCAGAGTCTGAGATACCCTGACCACCAAACTTGCCACACAACCCATAACAAGGCTAAGGCGGAGAAAAGTAACATATACAGGGTGTGATACCAGTCAATGCTCGTGACCAGAATTAAGGATAAGGTCGCCATGCTTAAATCACGTTTGAAGGTTCCCCTGTGGCTTTTTGTTTCAGATAGTGAGTTTGAAAATACTATTTGATTATCTGAGAGATGCTTGGTACCAGCTACCATAGATAGCCGCCAAGTATTCAATAGCCGCCATAGCCAAAGGATATAGAAAGGAATCCAAGTTAAACTGAACACTTGCATGTGGCCTAAAAGATGAGCCATGTGAAATGGGGAGAAGGTAAAAATAAAGCCTGCGGTAAAGGCGGCTGTATATTGTTGACTTATGTTTTGTACTATGCGAAGTTGTGATAAGGTGTATAGAGCCAACAAATAAACACCATAACCAGCCATGACAAAATGAAACAAGACCACGAGATTATAGGTCGGAGTGAGGCCAAGGGTTAGTTGAAATGGCAAAGACCATAGGCCATTAAAATAATTGAGGGTATGAAAGAGCAGACTGACCCCTGTTGGTGGATAGAGGCTATCGGTGAAAAAGAAGTGGGTCTGTTTGACCAGTAAGGCTTCTTTGATCCACCACAGATTCCAATAATTTTGCCACCCATCAAAGCCATCACCAGGAATCGCGGTCATTGAGTGAGCGGCCGTTGGCCAAGTGAAAGCTATCGTGAGTAGGCTATACGTAAAGAGAATGAGAAGGTGAATTTTTTTCATGGTCAAGATCAGTGAGTATAGTTACCGAACCAAAAGAAATCAAGAGAAAACTAAAAGTTAGGTTTGGAAAGCGGCACCATATCGTCCGCTGGTAAAACGGGTTAAAATATTTCGTGCGCCAACGAGGTCGGCGTGCTCTGAGTACCCACACCTCAGACAACGAAAATCTTGGCCAACCCGATTACCTCGCTCAGTATGGGAACAGCAAGGACACTGCTGACTGGTCTTATAAGGATTGACCGTGCGAAAGGAAACACGGTTTTCTTCCGCACGCATCTGAATGATATTCAGCAGTTCCCGATAATTCCAGTTACTAAGCGTCTTTCTAAAAGCCTTACGCCTGTCGCGACTTTGGCCCTGTTTCAAATTCTTTAGGCGTTCAACCACGACTAGGCCTAAGGCTGGTTTAGACTGATAGAAATCTTTAACTTGCTGGTGAAGGTAGTCAGACAAGGTCTTTTTAGCCCGCTTATAGGCTTTTGACCCTTGTTTTTTGCGCTTGATATGCGCTATCAACTCCTTCACGTCCGAACCTAAAAAATCTTCATCCGTTGTGACCAACAGATGATTTATCCCAACATCAATACCGACAAGCGACCCCGATGTAACTTTAGGGCCTGTTTCGGTCTCAAATGAGAACTGGACATAGTCCCGATGAATTATCACCGTCGTGGCTCTGTTCCAAGCAGAAAATTTGTGGAAATGGCGATGTTTACGGAGGGGGAGATGGAGGTTGATGCCTCGACCGATAGAAGACAAGGTAAGCCACAAGTCGAAGGAATTGACATCATCTTCAATCTTAACGCATTGTGCGGACAGGGTCATCTTTTGTGCGGTGTGGGTGGGCTTGATTGCCTCTTTTTCAAGGCTTAAAGCGGCTTCTTGGGCCCCATTAACCATCCCAAGGGCTTCTCTAGCCGCACATTGTCTCATCCGTGCTGATAGCCAACTGTCAGGCTGGCCTGTGACCTCTTTCCTCAAATCTTTCAACCTCTTAGACTGCTTCCAGAAGTTATCAATGAAGATATTGGTCAGACGGCTGTACTCGTCCATTATCTCATCGAGGAGTGCCCGTTTTTTGGCTGTTATAAATTTAAGACTGGTTTTAGATGACCTAACTATTCTCATCTTTTAATGTCCTGATTAGCTGTTGGGTTTTTCGCTTACTTCGCCTTAATCCGTAAATCCGCGCTCCAAAGGATGTCACCAGACTAACACAGTCCTGCCTCAATTCCTCTTCCTCATTCACCGTCCCGTTGAACCCCTCTATCTGACACCCGCGCTCCTCTAGCCACAGTTTTATGTCGTTGAACCCGAAGCTTGTCCGTCTGTCCGCGATGCTCTATCACGCTTAAGCTTATCTCTGGGTTGGTCAACAATCTGATGAGCTTGGGGCCTTTATCGTTTAAGCCCGCAGCGCCCTCCTGCACCACCTGCCGCACCTGATAGCCTTTGCCCGCTCAGTCATCGCTCTATCGGCTGGCCTGACTGGTCATTTTTTCCCTATTCCTTGCGGTCGAGACCCGCGCATAGCAACCTACATCGTCTGGCTTTCGGGGTCACTGCTCATCAGCTGCTGCGGGGACTAGGATTTTTCCGAATTGGTTTTTGTAAGCCCCTTTAATTCTGCCCGCTTTGTAAGCATCCGACGCAGTTCTGTAAGGGCTTCGGTTTGCTTTTGCGAACTCTTTTAGGGTTTTCATTATAATTGACCTCTATGGTATTTATCACGCTCTACCAGTTAAGTCTATTTTTAATATTACCGTCCCTCTGACTTAGGGTCGTTTTCTTCCCTGCTTGAATTTAAGCTACCAAATCAATCCCAGCCCCATGCATCTGTCCTAAATTTAGGCTGCCTACCTGATCAGGTTGGTTTGTGCGGAGCGTGAGCCGATAGGGTCGGGGGCCGCCTGCGGTGAGATAGGCTTGCAGTGGGTTAGTCTCTGTCAAGGGCTGCACGAGCGTTAAAGTCGCATCGCCTAAGGGAAAGGTCGTTTGCTGTACTTTGGGAGAAACAACTATTTTGATGTCAGGAGACAAGTCTAGCAAGGCGCGATAGCTGTACAGACTGGTCTGCACATCGGCTACGCCAATGATTACATCAAGGACACCGACCACGCCGTTTGGGTGCTGACGTGCTTCGCCATCTGGAACACGGAGATTCCGTGGGGTGACATCGGCGCAAAGAAATGGTAGACCACCTGCACCAAGGTTAGCCGTTTTCCAAATAATTTCTTGTCCATCAGGAAGGGCACGTCCCCCTGGCTGAGGATCTTCTGCCGTCAGCAAACCCCGTGCCCGTGCTGCTAAGACATCTCTTTCGATGTCAGTGGGCAACAATGCGAAATCGACCAAACCTGATCGAGCCTGAATCCATTTCTGCAAACGCGGCGAAGGGACATCCGTAGCTTCAGGCCGTAAGGCGATAATTTCAAGATAAACGCCATCTGCAAATACAATCAAGGCGTTGTGCGTCGGATTAAACTCATGTACTCCCCCTTCCAGCACAGTAAATCCGAGGGCGCGATAACTCGTCACAGCCGCGGTCAAATCATCTACCATAATTACAATGTGATCAATGGAGCAAGTGGTCATATAGTTTTCCAATGGCGATTTTAGTCTGCATATCTGTTAAAATTGGATATTTTTACACATAACATAACATGAGCTTTGTAAATTAGCTAATCGTGTCTCACTGCAAAGCGATGCTGGGTGTTGGTTGAGACGATCATGTAGTATAATGGCGCAGAGGATTCATGTAGCATGACTGATGCAGAAGCTATAAGTGACGAAATGGCAAAACAACGACTAACTGGCATATCAGTAAGGCAACCGAGCCTTATTTCAAGGGCTGTGGATTGATAGCGGTGACTATGACTGGGGGCAGTATCCGGTCATTCGAGTTGACCTTAGTCGTCATCGCATTCGTAATACCAGTGATTTAGAAACAGGCATATTATCGAAAATATCAGCTACGCGGTAAGGTAATTACATGTGTAGGAGCGAATTTTAATACAAAGACGCGGACGGTAGATGATTGGCAGCAGGAAGTTGTGGATTGTTAATGCCATTAAAATGCTATCGCTCGCAACTGAGCCACTCCATCCAGCGACATCGCTACGGTTGACACTGTAGACAATGCATGTTACATTCTGCGTTCTGTCTTGTGAACGAAACGCTGTTGACTGATAAGCCAACGAGCTTGCCGATGAGCCACTCAAAAGGAGTGACCTAATGCAGATCCTACCATCACCTGAAACCATCGCTGAATTGACGCGCCTCTATTCCGTTGAACGATTTCCGGATGGTCGCCCCAAAGTGCCAGATAATATTTTGGAACGCCTGAAGCTGGTGACAACGGAGGAAGCATGGGCCGTTTTACGTAAAAATGGTTATCATTTTCAATTTGAAGGAGACTGGTTTCAAACGCATCCAGATCATATTTTAGTCGGTCGGGCCGTGACGACCTGTTTTGTACCTAAGCGACCTGATTTGCACGATTTGGTAGAAGAAACAGGTCTGGCGGAGGGTCGAATTGGCGGGCAAAACGCTTGGGTCATTGATATACTTGAACCTAATGATGTCATGGTGGTCGATGTGTTTGGCAAAATTAAGGATGGCACATTTGTCGGTGACAACTTGGCTACTTCAGTGCAAACCCGCACGGGTGCGGGAGCCATTATTGACGGGGGCATTCGTGATTATCAAGGGATTGCCAATTTTCCAAATATCTCTATCTTCTGTCGGGGAGTCCATCCCACCGCCATCCTAGATACAACTCTTCTGACAGTTAATATGCCCATCCGTATCGGTCAAGCCACTGTCATGCCGGGCGATATTGTCTTAGGTACGCCCAGCGGGGTCATTTTCATCCCTCCTCATCTCGCTGAAGCCGTTGTAGTACGTTCCGAAGATGTGCGAATGAGAGACCGCTTTGGAAAAATTAGACTGGCGGAAGGTATTTACACGCCAGGCGAGATTGATCGCACTTGGGAAGAACATATCGAAGCGGACTTTCAAGAATGGTTGAAAAAACAGTAGCAAGGTGGCACAGTCGTTGATAACTTTTTTGCCACTCGACAACCTTGCCACTTGGCTACTTTGATTTGAAAGGATTTTAGATGATGCCCTTTACTTGGGATTTTCCTTATACCTCTCAGCGCATGCCAGTTTTGGCCAAAAATGTCGTCGCTACCTCGCAACCTTTAGCGGCGCAAGCGGGTTTGCGAATGTTGCTCAAGGGGGGCAATGCCATAGATGCAGCCTTGGCGGCGGCGATAGCCCTAACCGTCGTTGAACCAACCAGTAATGGGATTGGTAGTGATGCTTTTGCCATTTTGTGGGATGGACAACAGTTACATGGTCTCAATGCCTCAGGCAGGTCTCCTAAAGCATGGACATACGAACAGTTCACAGATCAAAATCGCCAGACACGGGACTTTCGAGGCTGGGATAATATAACTGTGCCAGGTGCTGTTTCAGCTTGGGTGGCCCTATCGGAACGTTTTGGTCAATTGCCCTTTGCTGACTTATTTGAACCGACGATTGATTACGCTCAAAACGGCTATCTCGTCTCGCCTATTACAGCCGCCGCCTGGCAGAATACGCCAGAAACTTATAAAAGCTTCCCTGATTTTGGCCGAGCCTTTTTGCCACAGGGCAAAGCTCCCCAAGCTGGTGAACGATTTATCTTTCCTGCTCAAGCCCGCACTCTACAGTTAATCGCTGAGACCAAAGGAGAAGCCTTTTATCGGGGAGAATTGGCAGAAATCATGGTCGATTACGCCCAAAAAACAGCGGGATATTTCACCTTAGATGATTTGGCCGAACACCAGGCCGACTGGGTGGATACCATTGCCAGGGATTATGGCCCTTATCAGTTACATGAAATTCCGCCCAATGGTCAAGGGTTAGCAGCATTATTGATGTTGGGGATTTTACGACAGTTTGATTTAACCCAATATCCTGTTGATTCTGCGGATAGTCTTCATTTACAAATCGAATCCATGAAGTTGGCCTTTGCCGATGCTCATCGTTATATATCTGATCCGAATACAATGGATATTTCTTTGGATGCACTTTTGGATGATTCTTATTTAGCTTCACGAGCAGCTTTGATTAATCTCACAAAGGCCACAATTCCAGCCTTCGGTGTGCCAAAGGCTGGTAGTACAGTCTATTTAACGACCGCCGATGCTGAAGGGAAAATGGTTTCCTTCATTCAATCCAATTATATGGGCTTTGGCTCTGGCATTGTCGTGCCAGGAACAGGCATTAGCTTGCAAAATCGCGGCTATGGCTTCACCTTAGAAAAAGGGCATCCTAATCAAATCGACGGGGGCAAACGACCTTTTCACACGATCATTCCAGGTTTTCTCATGGAAGGCGACCAGCCTCGCATGAGCTTTGGGGTCATGGGTGGCCCGATGCAACCGCAAGGTCACGCGCAAATGGTTTTACGGTTGACCGACTACCACCAAAACCCACAGGTTGCTTCGGATGCCCCTCGGTGGCGGGTCACAAATGGTTTGGGAGTGGCTATGGAAGATCGTTTTTCTGATGATGTTTTTGCTGAATTGGAAAGACGAGGGCATCAACTCCAAGTAGATTATGGACCCCATTATGGCTCCTTTGGCGGGGCGCAGTTGATTTATCGTCTGCCAGATGGCGAAGGATATGTTGCTGCATCAGATCATCGTAAGGATGGTCAGGCGGTTGGATTTTAGATAAAAAAATAATGGCTCTTTGAGAAATTTTGTGGAAATAGAGAAAACAGCGTGTAAATGTACAAAGTTACAAAGTGGCAGAGTGGCAAAGTCAGCCAGAGAGGCTGTTATGCAAGGACTTTGCCACTTTGCTACTTTGCCTCTTTTTTTAACCTTTGAACTTGTCTACCACAAACATTCTCATTGAACCAAAATATAGAGGTAAGGCTACATAATTTATGAACGAAATTATTATTGGCATCGACTTAGGGACGACAAACTCAGCCGTCGCTGTGGTTCAAGATGGTGAACCACGTATTCTATCCAAAGGCGACCAAAAAATTATTCCTTCCGTCGTTGGCTATTCAAAAAATTCTGGATGGCTGGTTGGTCGCCCTGCGCTCAATCAATACACGCTTGACCCGGATAACACAGTTCGCTCCATCAAACGAAAAATGGGATCCTCGGAACGTGTGACTTTGGGCGACAAAGCGTTAACAGCACAAGAAGTATCGGCCTTTATCTTACGCGAATTAAAGGCTATTGCTGAAGAAAATTTAGGGCAACCCGTCAATAAGGCAGTCATCACCGTGCCGGCCTATTTCACCAATGCCCAGCGCCAAGCAACGCAGGAAGCCGGCACGATTGCAGGCTTGGACGTGGTACGGATTATTAACGAGCCGACAGCAGCAGCATTGGCCTATGGTTTGAATCAGGAAGACGATCAAATGGCCTTGGTCTACGACTTAGGGGGTGGCACCTTTGATGTTTCGCTAGTAGAAATGATGGATGGTATCGTCGAAGTGAGAGCTAGTCATGGGGATACGCAATTAGGCGGCGATGATTTTGATCAACGTTTGGCTGTTCATGCTGACCAATTGTTTTATAAAAATCATAAGCTATCGCTTCAGGATAATCGCTTGGCTCAAGCACGTCTGCGGCGAGCGGCTGAACTGGTCAAGATTCATTTATCTAGCTATGCTGATGCACCTTTACGCGAGGAATATTTAGCTGAACACGATGGTATTCCCCTGCACTTAGATGATCAGGTTGAGCGATCCGATTTTGAAGAGATGACGAAAGATTTTTTGGACCGCACATTAGAGTCAGTCGAAAAGGTCATAGAGGATGGCGAAATAGAGACAGTGGATTTGAGTCGTGTGCTTTTAGTCGGTGGCTCAACACGGATGCCGGCCGTGTGGGACTTGGTAGCCGAGCATTTAGGCCTGGAGCCTGATTCAGAGATTAATCCAGATGAGGTGGTGGCTCTGGGCGCAGCGGTGCAAGCAGCCATTATCGCCGGTGAACCTGTCGACTCGATTTTGGTTGATGTAACGCCCTATTCCTTAGGTATTGAAACAGCAACGATCATGAGTGGACAATTGATTCCTGATATATATAGTATTCTTATTCCACGGAATACCAATATCCCGACCACAAAAGAAGAAATATTTCAGGCCATCTACCCTGGCCAGGAAGCCGTAGAAATTAAGGTCTACCAAGGTGAAAATCCCATTGCCTCGCAAAATACGCTACTGGGTGACTTTCTTATCGCAGGTTTGAAAGCCGCCGAGCCAAATGAGCCACCATCTATCAATGTCAAGTTTGATTTTGATGTCAATGGTATGTTGCATGTTCAAGCCACGGACCGGGTGACTGGCAAGCAAGAAGGGACAAGCGTTCAAGCCACGCAAGCCAAGTTAAGCCCGACTGAAATCGCTGCCTCACGAGAGCGTATTCAAGGCTTCTTTGACACCTTAGCTGACGAAGATGATGAGGTTCTTTCAGGTGAAATCGTCTCCTCTTTGGATAATGAAGCCGAAGCGTTGATCCAACGAGGGCAAGTTCTACTAGATGAAGGGTCCTTAGAAAAAGAGGCAGAGAAAAATTTACGAGACTTGATAACTGCTTTAAAATCGGCCCAAACGCAAGAGGAGGTCGATGATTTATCTGAAACATTGCTTGATTTGTTATTTGATTTGGAATGACAACAAGATAGCAGAGTGATAAAGTGAAGACTTTGCAACTTTGCCACTTTGCCACTCTGCAACTTTACACCCTGTGGCAGTATTTTGTCTCGACTTGGCAGTGAATTTTCAGTAGGATGGAAGCAGATTTGAAAAGCAAGACCCTAGGGTTGTCCTTAGCTTCGTCAAGGCATAAATCCCTAGGGAGCTAAAATAACACGCTCAATCTTTTTCTGACAAGAGAATTGGACAAATAAATTTATTTTGTGTATCATTGTGCAGACTTTCACAAGGTAAATTTATGAACATAGAAATGGGTTAAATTTGGGCAAACAAATTAGTGAAGCTGCGCTTGGATACAACTTGGTCATTAAGTTTATGATCATGCTCACCTGCCCCTTATTGGGTGGCTTGCTAGGGGGTGCGTTTTTAGATAAACAGTTCAACACAACCCCTTGGCTGATGTTCATTTTAACCTTAATCGGCTTGATTTTTTCTATCTATGCTATTTATCGTGTTGTTACGCGCATGATGCAAGCTTCAGCACCTGCTAACGTACAAAGCCAAGACAAGGAGATTGACTAGGTTATGACAAAACAACAACAATACATCATTGGGGGCGTGGTTCTTTTCCTCATCGGTATGTTTTTCTTACGGTTTGAGTTACCTGCTATTTCAGTAGCCGCAGAGCCTCTATTTAAATTTGGGGAATTTAAGATCACGAACTCTTTATTCACCTCAGCGATTGCTACAATACTAATTTTGATTGTAACATTGATTGGCACGAGAAATATGCAACTTGTACCATCAGGGTTACAAAACATTTTGGAATTTATTGTTGAAGGCTTATATAACCTGACTGAGAATATCTGTGGCCCAGAATGGGTTAAGAAATTTTATCTTATTCCAATTACAATTTTCTTCTATGTATTGGTGTCCAATTTATTAGGTCTCCTACCCTTTGTGCCAGCGATTGGCTTATGTGAAGCAGTCCATCATGGCGACGACCATGCCGAGGATACCCATGCCAAAGAGCATCCTGAAGACAGTGGTGGTATCTTCAGTTTTCGTCTCGGCAGTACCTGCGGGGATGATGAACACCTTGTCCCTCTAATTCGCTCACCGAGTGCTGACTTGAACAATTCCCTCATGCTAGGTCTGTTTAGTCAAGTCCTGGCCCAGATATTCGGCTTTGCTGCCTTAGGATTTGGGGGCTATATGGCGAAGTTCTTTGTCTTTGGCGGTATACCAGCCGCCTTCCAGCCAGATGCCGAGGGGAATAAGCCAAGCTTTGGTCAATCAATAGGTAAGTTAGCCATGGCCCTGATTGATGCAGCTGTTGGCTTGCTAGAATTACTGAGTGAATTTGTTAAAGTCATCGCTTATACCTTCCGTCTGTTTGGCAACATCTTTGCAGGCGAGGTGATGCTCATTGTGTTGACTTTCCTTGTGCCTATCGGCTTAACCGTTCCCTTCTACGCTTTCGAGCTATTCGTCGCCTTAATTCAAGCCTTTGTCTTTTATGTCCTGTCCGTCGCTTTCTACACGGTTGCTGTGACACCAGCCCATCATGGCGATGAGGCACATTAAGACAAATGTGGATTGGGTTGAGGGACGAAATTCAATCTACTGCTAATAAACTTTTCGTCAATAGTCAGATAATTTTGTCTGCTATCAAATAAAATTAAATAACCATAAAATTAGCGTGTATAAGGAGTGAAATACTATGGATGTAGAAGCGGCAAAATTGGTTGCAGCTGCCCTAGCGGTTGGTTTAGGGGCTATTGGTCCAGGTGTCGGTATTGGGATCGTTGTAAATGGGGCCTTGAATGCTATGTCTCGTAACCCTGATATGACTGGCCAGTTGACCACAAATATGTTCATTGGGATTGCTTTTACTGAAGCTTTGGCAATTTTCGGGTTGGTTATTGGTTTGATTGTTTTGTTCGTCCTTTAGGGTGGTCAAGATCATCGTTTATTTAGTGTCGATAACAATGTCGATCAAAAGGAGGTCGGTTTGGCAGGACTAGGAATTGATTTTTCCATATTGATAGCTTATGCAATTAACTTTGCAGTGTTGGTCGTGCTTTTACGGGTTACAGCCTATAGGCCTATTTTGAACATGTTGGAGCGGCGCAAAACGGAAATCGCAAATAATTTAGCTGCTGCCGACAAAGTAAAAGAAGAAGCTGAACAAGAGCGGTCTAAATATCAAACTGAATTGGCCGAAGCTCGGCGTTCTTCACAAGAAGAAGCAACCAAAATTGCTCAAGAAACCGCAGCCATGCGTGATGACATCTTAGCTGAGGCTCATAAAGAAGCAGAAGCCATTAAGGCCAAAGCGAGGGCTGAAATCGAGATAGAGCGTCAAGCAATGCAAGCTGAGTTACAGCGGCAGATGGCTGATTTAACGGTTGAGTTGACTCAAAAGGTCATGAAGCAGTCTGTTAATAAAGACGCGCATCGACAAATGGTTGAGGAATTTTTGGTTGAGATAGGAGCGTAGCGGTGAGTCAAGTAAATACTGCTGATGCTTTGCAATATGCTCAAGCGATTTACGCCTCAGCTTTGGAGGATTGGCAACGAGATTTACTCGTTGTGGTAGAACGTCTCAATGGTTCGACTGGTTTAGTCGATCAATTAGATAATATGGCCCAATCTTTCCAGGCTAGGCAAAAGATCTTGGACGATGTTCTGTCTCCTGATTTGCCTCAAAAAACGCGCAACTTCCTGTACATTTTAGTAGAAAATGGGCATGTTCATATCCTAGAAAATGTGGTCCTAAATTTATCGCGTTTAGCGACCCAAGGGCCAAATTTGGAAGTGGCGACAGTGACAACAGCGATTGCCTTGGATGAGGCCGATAAAGACCAATTCCGTACAAGGTTGAAAGCGAAATATGGCGACAACTTGGAGCTTGATTTCCAAGTTGATGAGGATATTCTGGGGGGGGCTATCGTCCAAGTTGGTGACAAAATTATTGATGGTAGCGTTTCTCGGAAGCTTAATGTTGTGCGAGAGAATCTAGTTAGAGGTTAGTTATGGTCGCAAATGTACAAGATATTACAGCTTTAATCAAGCAAAAGATAGAAGCGTTTGAAGCACCCGTTGAAACAGTAGAGACGGGTCGGGTCCTAGAAGTTGGCGATGGTATTGCTCGTGTATCTGGGTTAAAAGATGTTATGATGAACGAACTGTTGGAGTTTCCCAAAGGGGTGATGGGCATGGCCCTTAATCTGGAAGCGGACCAAATCGGCGCGGTCATCATGGGGGAATACCAACATATTGAAGAAGGTGACATCGTTAAAAGTACGGGACGTATTACTTCTGTCGGCGTTAGTGATGGACTTTTGGGGCGCATTGTCAATGCCATTGGCGAGCCTGTTGATGGGAAAGGGGCGATTGATGCCTCCGATTTTTATCCGATTGAGCGCATTGCCCCAGGGGTGATAGAACGTCAGAATGTCGATACCCCTGTTCAGACTGGGATTATGAGCATTGACTCCATGACGGCCATTGGTCGTGGTCAACGACAGTTAATCATTGGAGACCGACAGACAGGTAAAACGGCTGTTGCTTTGGATACCATTCTCAATCAAAAGGACAAAGACCTTATCTGTATCTACGTCGCTATTGGTCAAAAACGATCTAGCATCGCTCAGGTGGTTGGGGTTTTAGAAGAATATGGGGCACTTGACTATACCATTGTTGTCGCAGCCTCTGCTTCAGAGCCAGCCCCCTTGCAGTATATTGCCCCTTATACAGGTTGTGCCATCGGTGAGTATTTCATGGCGCAAGGAAAAGATGCTCTGGTTATTTATGACGATTTAAGTAAACACGCCTGGGCTTATCGCCAGATTTCCTTATTACTCCGGCGTCCACCAGGACGGGAAGCTTACCCAGGCGACTTATTTTATCTGCACTCTCGGCTTTTGGAACGCGCTGCCCGTATGTCAGATGATCAAAAGGGTGGTTCATTAACTGCCTTACCTGTTATTGAGACCCTTGCTGGCGATGTGAGTGCTTATGTACCGACGAATGTTATTTCGATTACGGATGGACAGATTTATTTGGAAAGTGATCTGTTCTTTGCTGGACAACGTCCAGCTGTTAACGCTGGTTTGTCTGTCTCCCGTGTTGCTGGTGATGCTCAGACAAAGATCATGAAAAAAGTGGCCGGTAGCCTACGTTTGGATTTGGCAGCCTATCGTGATTTGGCGGCATTCGTCCTGTTTGCCTCAGATTTGGACGCAGCCACGAGAAACCAATTGGAACGAGGCCAGCGTTTGATGGAGTTGTTAAAACAGCCGCAGTATGCACCACTTCCCTTGGAAAATCAGGTTATTGGGATCTATGCCGTAACCAATGGCTATGCAGACAAAGTGCCTGTAGAGAACATTGGTGAGTATATTAGGGGCCTGTGGTCTCATGTCCATAATAGCCAACCTAAGCTCGTTCAAGATATCAACCAAGAACAAGCCTTGACAGATGATATCGAAAATGGTATTAAAGGGGCTATTGATAGTTATAATCAAGTGATAGGGTATGCTTAATTTTGTGGATATATTTTATTTGAGTCAGAAGCTTGCTGGCGAACTCAGAATAAATTCTCGAGTCCAAGATTTATTCTGGACTCCAGAATTTATGATGAACAATTTTGCAACGTTCATTTATACAAAGTTCGAGGTGGTTTGTGCCATCACTACGTGAGATTAAACGGCGGATTAAGGGTGTAGACAATATTTCTCAAGTCACGCGGGCTATGCAGACGGTAGCAGCGGCTAAGATGCGTCGGGCACAGGAAAAGGCGTTAGCCAGTCGTCATTACGCTCAACGAGCCTGGGAAATACTGACTCATTTAGCTAATCAACCAAGGGCCGTTGAAAGTTTACATCCCTTGTTAAAAAAGCGTCCGGTTGAAAATGTATGTCTTATCCTTATCACAGCTGACCGTGGTTTAGCTGGAGGATATAATTCAAATATTATTCGGACTGCAACCCAGTTCATCGAACAATCAGACCAACCAGTGTCACTAATCACTGTCGGAAAACGGGGTCGTGACTACATGAAGCGGCATGGTCAGACCATTATCGCAGAATTTTCAGATTTACCTGACAGACCTCCCTTAAGCGACATTTTGCCGATCACGCAAGTTGCCTTAAGCGATTTTCTTAAGGGTAAGTTTGATGCTGTGCATATTGCTTATACTAATTTTGTGAATACGGTGACACTTGAACCAGAAATCAAGTTATTGTTGCCTTTACATCTGCAAAGTCTAGCAGACCAAGCAGGAGCTAAACATCTTGACGCGCAAAGACGGACTGCCTCCAGTGTCTATATCTATGAGCCTGATTCCGAGGATCTATTAGATGTGGTATTAACTCGGTTTTTGGAATGGCAGATTTACCAAGCGGTTTTGGAAGCACAAGCGAGCGAACATTCGGCTAGAATGGTTGCCATGCGTAACGCGACTGATAACGCCACCGAGTTAGTTTCAGATCTCAAGCTCGTCTATAACCAAGCGCGTCAAGAGGCTATTACAAAAGAAATGTTAGATATCGCTGGTGGTGCTGAGGCACAAAAACAAGCTGCTAATCAGTGATGAGGAGAAAATTATGGCTGAACAGACAATTGGGTATATAACACGCATTGCCGGACCAGTAGTTGACGTATCCTACCCTTCTGGGAATCTACCAGAAATTTATAATGCTTTAGAGGTTGATTTAGGCGATGATCGTCTACCGCTTGTTTTAGAAGTACAACAACACTTGGGTGATAGCGAAGTTCGGTCCGTGGCGATGGACACAACGGATGGTTTGCGTCGCGGTTCGCCAGTGGTTGACACAGGTCAAGCCATCACGGTTCCAGTTGGGCCGCAAACTTTGGGCCGCATATTTAATGTGCTAGGTCGTCCCATAGATGGTCAGGGTGATGTTGGAGCCGAAGTCCTTCATCCTATACACCGAGCCCCCCCTTCATTTGAAGAACAAGTGACTCAAGTCGAGGTTTTTGAGACGGGAATTAAAGTGATTGACCTCATCGCTCCTTTTACAAAAGGGGGTAAGACAGGGATATTTGGTGGCGCGGGTGTGGGCAAAACAGTGATTATTACTGAATTGATTCGTTCTATTGCAGCAGAACATGGTGGTTATTCTGTGTTTGCTGGGGTCGGTGAACGAACCCGTGAAGGAACACAGTTATACGGCGAAATGGAAGAAAGTGGCGTTTTAGACAAGACTATCATGGTTTTCGGTCAGATGAATGAACCGCCTGGCGTACGATTACGGGTGGGATTGACTGGCTTGACGATGGCCGAATATTTCCGTGATGAAGGCCGGGATGTCTTACTCTTCATTGACAATATTTTCCGTTTTGTGATGAGCGGGGCTGAAGTCTCTGCCTTATTAGGCCGGATGCCAAGTGCGGTTGGCTATCAGCCATCTCTAGGGACAGAGATGGGAGAATTACAAGAACGTATTACATCTACGAACAGAGGGTCAATTACGTCAATGCAAGCAGTTTATGTACCCGCGGATGATTATACTGACCCCGCCCCTGTAACGACTTTTGCTCACTTAGATGCAACCATTTCACTGGAACGGTCTATCTCAGAAATGGGGATTTATCCGGCTGTAGATCCCTTGGCCTCGGCTAGTCGTATTCTTGATCCCAATATTGTTGGGGAAAATCATTATAATGTCGCTCGTGAGAGTCAGCGTGTCTTACAGCGGTATAAAGAGTTACAGGACATCATTGCTATTCTGGGAATTGACGAATTGTCTGAAGATGATAAATTAGTCGTATCGCGAGCGAGAAAGATACAACGTTATTTCTCACAACCTTTCTTTGTCGCAGAAGTATTCACTGGTTTGGAAGGGAAGTATGTCCCTGTGGCAGAGACTGTCAGAGGTTTTAGGATGATCCTTGATGGTAAACTTGATCATATTCCTGAACAAGCCTTTATGATGTGTGGGGCTATTGAAGATGCCATTGCCAACGCTGAAAAATTTTAACCTAAAGTTATGCTAGGGCCTGCTGGAGAGGTAATTATATGCCGATCAAAGTAGAAATTGTGACCATTGAGCGTCTTGTGTATCGTGAAGATGTCGACATCGTGGTTGCTCCAGGGGGAGAAGGGGTGATGGGGGTGCTGCCAAACCATGCTTCTTTACTTACTACGCTTAAAATTGGTGAATTGGTGGTTCGTAAAGATGGTCATGAAGAAGTATTTGCCATTGGCGGTGGCTTTATGGAGGTACAGCCAGATAAAGTAACTGTCTTGGCGGATGATGCAGAACATGCCGATGAAATTAATCTGGATCGGGCTAGAGAAGCGCGTGATCGGGCCCAAAAATTAATTGAAGGCGGTGATCTTCTACCAGAGGGTCGAATAAGAGCTGAGGGTGAATTGAGACGAGTCCTCATAAAAATGCATGTGGCGGAACGACGGACAAGATAGATTTGTTTAATTTTGTGTTCAAGA
Organism: Anaerolineae bacterium; assembly: GCA_965199695.1. Classification (GTDB taxonomy): domain Bacteria; phylum Chloroflexota; class Anaerolineae; order 4572-78; family 4572-78; genus CBDAUV01. The sequence continues at coordinate 414,448 of OZ241372.1, forward strand.
ATAGAAATTAATTAATTTACCCAATTTGGCTCCTAAACTGAGTTTAGGAAGCAGATTGGGCAAGTGATAAAAAGGGATTAGAAGCAATTAGCTTCTAACCCCTTTTTCTATTACAATGAAATTTTTAGAGAGACTATGCACTATACCATCTTATTGCAATCCCTTTCTAGGCAACATCTATGTTCGAGAAACAAATTGGGGTAGACTTAGGCACCATGAACATCCTAGTCTATGTTAGAGGACGAGGGGTCGTCGTTCAAGAACCATCAATGGTCGCCATATCCGTCAAGGATAATAAAATCGTGGCTGTCGGGGCCGAAGCGGAGCGGATGTTAGGTCGTGTCCCTGAAGCCATTGAGGTAGCTCGCCCCTTACGTGAAGGGGTCATCGCGGATTATTGGGTGACTGAAGCCATGTTACGATTTTATGTCGATCAGATGGTTGGACGGGTAAAATTGTTTCCCATAGAGTTAATGGTTAGTACACCCGTTGGGGTCACTAGCGTGGAGCGAAGGGCGGTTCATGATGCGGCCTGCAAGGCAGCTGGTAAATTAGCTTATACCATTGAAGAGTCATTGGCTGCAGCTATTGGGGCTGGCATGCCGGTTGACACCCCGACAGGTAACATGGTCATTGATATTGGCGGTGGCACAAGTGAAGCTGCGGTTATTTCGATGAATGGAATCGTGACCAGTAATTCGGTTCGTGTTGGGGGCTTGAAGCTTGATGAGGAAATCGCAGCCTATGTTCGCCGTAAATACAATGTCATCATAGGCGAACATACAGCAGAACAAATCAAGATCAAGTTAGGTAGTGCCCTCCCTTTGGATGAGACACACTCGATGGAAGTTAAAGGGCGTGACCAAATTTCAGGGTTGCCCACCACAATTAATGTGATCACTCAGGAAGCGACAGAAGCTCTTTCTGAATCGCTTTCGATTATCACTTCTATGGTCAGAAGTGTTTTATCAGAAACCCCGCCTGAATTAGCCTCAGATATCATTGATCGCGGTATGATTATCACGGGGGGTGGAGCCTTATTGAGAAATATCGATAAATTGTTGACGCGAGAAACAGGGGTTCCTTGTTATGTCGCTGATAATCCTTTAGCCTGTGTCGCGCTTGGTGCGGGTAGAGCCTTACGATTTCGAGAAGCTTTAGAGCGGGCCCGCTCTTATGATTAGGAGGCAAATGCTTACGGACAAAATGGGAATTTATTCCAGCATCCAGCGTTTAGTTTGATTAAGAGGGGAGACTAATTAAGAATCTTAAAGGTAATACGTCATTTTTTGCAAATGGGCTACTGGATCAATATCTTGCACCTGAACTTCGGGCGGGACAAATAAATTAACAGGTGCGTAATTTAAGATGGCCTTAACCCCAGCTTCGACTAATACGTCAGCAATATTTTGGGCGAATTGCTTTGGGACAGCTATAATGGCCATTTGAATCCCTGCTCGGTGTATCGAGGAGACCAGCGTAGAACTATGTTTAATGAATATATTATTAACCTGTTGACCGACTTTATTATGATCATTATCGAAGATGGCACTAATATGAAAGCCTGTGTCAGAAAAGCCAGAATAATGAACAATCGCATGCCCTAAGTCACCAAACCCAACTAAAGCAACAGGCCAACGTTTGTTTAGGTTTAGAATGTCAATCAGACGTTCTTTCAAGAATGCAATTCTATACCCCGTGCCTTGTTTTCCAAATTCACCAAAATGAGATAAGTCTTTACGGATTTGGGCTGAACTGATGCCCAGTTTTTGACCTAACTCTTGAGAAGAAGTCACTTCTTTGTGTTCTTCCTCAAGGTGAGTTAAGGCTCTTAGGTATAAAGGTAAACGGCTGACGACGATGGCTGGCACATTGTCTTCTTCAGATTTGGAGTCAGCCAAAATCTCCATTCCCATACCTTAACCTCCTGATAATATGCAAATAATCTTATGTTTGGAGGACGGCGTTGTCTAACTAATTACTATACCATAAATTAGTTATGCAAGCAATAGGATTGCCGGAACTCGGTCTAATCGGTCTGCTTATCCTATATCTAATTTAAATAAAATTCCATTGATTTCGTGATCAAAACCATAGCCAGTCCTGTATAGTATAATAGAATTTATCAGGATTAAGGTGATGAGGTGCATGTCGTGAAAATTCTGCATGTTTATAAAGATTATTATCCAGTAATGGGGGGAATCGAAAACATGATCAAGTGGGTGGCTGAAGCACAAGTTGAAGCAGGGCATGAAGTCACCGTATTAGTCGCCAGTCTGAAGCGACAGACTAGTATCGAATATCTAAATGGCGTTCAAGTACATAAAGTCCCTCGCTTGGGTACTTTAGCTTCTGTCCCACTAACACCTACCCTTCCTTTTGTGTTGCGCCAGTATGAAGTTGATTTAATTCATATTCATAGCCCCTACCCGCCAGGAGAACTATTTGGCACGTTTTTGGGAAAAGCCAAGCATGTTGTCCTGACTTATCATTCTGATGTGATGAAACAGAAAAATATTCTGAGACTATATGCGCCTTTGCTCAAATCCGTCTTAAAATACGTTGATATTATTATGCCTACGAGTACTAATTATATTAAAACATCATCATTTTTGCGCCCTAATGAAAAGAAATGTCAAATTGTGCCACTTGGGATTGACTCCAGTCGCTTTGAGTTGGCTGCCCCTCCATCTTTAATCAAGCAATTACGGACTCAATTTGGGCATAAAGTTCTGCTATTTGTGGGTCGTCTACGCTATTATAAAGGCTTGGACACGTTAATCGCAGCGATGCCGCATATCCCCGAAGTAAAACTTGTGATCGTGGGGACAGGACCTATGAAGTCTGAATTAGACAGGCAGATACAAACTTTAAATGTTCAAACGCGAGTTCATTTTGTAAATGATATTAGCGATGAAGACTTGCCGGCCTATTTTCAAGCAGCGGATTGTTATGTTTTGCCAGCAAATTCTAAAGCAGAAGCCTTTGGAATCGCCATGCTTGAAGCAATGGCTTCGGGTTTGCCTTGTATCACAACAGAAGTTGGTACGGGAACTTCCTGGGTTGTAAAACATGGAGTCAATGGCTTTGTTGTGCCGCCTAAGAACCCCATTGCCTTGGCTCAGGCCATCAACACGCTGTTTAATGATGACGCACAGCGCGAAGCTTTTGCCCAGGCTTCCCTAGAACGAGTAAAAACACATTTCTCTAAAGAAATAATGATTAATAAAATTATGACTGTTTATGAGACAGTGATGTCTTCATAGGATTTCTAAAAATTATAAAATTAAGTGAGGTTTAAGAAGTTATGCAAACAAAGTTATCCATCTTTTGTAGTAAAGTGATTGAAGCAGGCTGGTTAGCCGCTGCTGTGGCGATTCCCTTATTTTTTAATATCTACACTGCTCGCACATTCGAGCCTGATAAATTAACCCTGATGCGTAGTATTGTCACGGTGATGATATTGGCTTGGTTAGTGAAATTCCTGGAGGAAACAGCTCCCTCAAATGGAACAATTCCTTTTGGACAAAAAGTTAAGAACTGGCTGAAACAGCCGATGGTGTTACCCTCTATTGTTATTTTACTGATTTATATTATTAGTACCATTGCATCTTTATCGCCTTTGGTCAGCTTATGGGGGTCTTATCAACGTATGCAAGGGTCATATACCTTTATTAGTTATATGATTATTTTCGCTTTAATGGCTTCTAATATGCGAACTCGGGAACAAATAGATCGATTTATCACGACAATCATCATTGCTAGTATTCCCGTGGCTTTATATGGCATTATTCAACGCAATGGGTTAGACCCTTTACCTTGGGCAGGGGATGTCGTTCAGCGGGTTGCCTCCACAATGGGGAATGCTATTTTTGTGGCATCCTACTTAGTTATGATTGTGCCATTGACAATTAGTCGATTTCTCCAATCCATGACGGCCATTGTGACGAAAGAGGATGCTTCTTGGGGTCATACAGTTCTTGCGGCTGTTCAAATTTTTGCGCTTGCAGTTCAGGTATTATGTGTCCTGTATAGCGGTAGCCGAGGACCACAACTTGGCTTGCTTGGTGCTTTTGCCCTGACGGGTTTATTAATCCTGCTTGTACTCAGGCAAAATGATTCAGATAAATCTGCACTTAAAATAGAAGAAATAGGTCTAGGCATTTTACCAGTATTAATTGTTGTTGTTTTGGGCATATTAGGGTATTTCATTGGACAGGTCATTTCTGAAGATCGGACAGCCTTAATTAGTGTCATCAGTACTGGCGTTGGGTTAGTGATCTTTTTAGGCATCGCTGCTTATCTAGCTGCGTCTAAAAGAGGGTGGCGTTGGTTATGGATTAGTTGGCCTGTTTTAGGCCTGGTAGCTGTTGTCTTTCTTGTGCTCCTAAACATCCGAGAAGGACCATTGCAGGAATTTAGAAAAGTACCCTATCTTAATCGTCTATCATCTGTCATGAACACAGAGGGCGGGACAGGAAAAGTTAGAGTACTTATTTGGGAAGGGTCGCTTAATTTAATCTCACCCCATAGACCCTTAGGGATAGAGGGTGAGTATACTGACAGCCTGAATCTTATTAGACCTCTTGTCGGTTATGGACCAGAGTCGATGTTTAATGCATTTGCTTATGCTTATCCTATAGATTTAGCCCACCATGAAGCGCGAGGTAGTTCTGCTGACCGTTCTCATAACGAGACGATAGATAGTATCGTCATGACCGGCTCCATTGGTTTTTTGGCTTTTTATTTTTTAATGATTAGTCTCTTCTATTATCTTGTTAAATGGTTAGGCTGGGTTCCTGACCGTTCAGCTTTCTGGCGGTTGTTGAGCTTGATGATCACTTGTGGTCTTATTGGCGTAATTATACCGATTGTTGTGCAAGGTAGTATTATAATGGCTGCTGTTGGACTGCCTTTTGGCCTTTTTATTGGTGTATTTCTTTTTCTTTGTTGGCAAGGTGTCCTCAAACAACCTGAGCTTCGGGAGAATACAGCCCTGACGTATAGCCCGTTATTGCTCATAGGTCTTGTCGGTGCATTTGTTGGCCACTTTTTAGAAGTTCACTTCGTCTTCTCTATCGCTGCAACCTATACTTATTTTTGGGCTTATATGGGTTTGGTCGTAGCTATGGCAAAGATCACCGCAGCAGAAAAGCAAGTTCAACCCGTTGATCAAGTGGAAGAAATTGTTTCAGAAATCGAACAGAATGAAGAGAAACCTCGACAAGTGAAAACACGTAGACGGCGCGGGAAGCAAAGAGGTAAAGCTGTCCGAGCCATATCGAAAACGATGCAGGCTAGTTCTATCACCACTGCTTCTGTGTCAAAACAAGAGGGCTGGGAAAATTGGATTAGTGTTCAAGGTCTGGCGATGGCAATTATTTTGATCATCTTAACCTTTGACTTTGTGCCAGTGCAGTTTGATATTTCGACTGGAAATTACAGCATCGTCTGGCTTTTTAGCGTGACCTATCTAGTTGGTATTGGCCTGATTTTTTCCGAATTGGCAATTAGAGCCAACACTTGGTCGAGGCAGGTTGATTGGATCCGAGCAATTATGTTTTATGGTGTTACCTCGTTTGGCTATGCCGGATTTTATATCCTCTTACATAGTTGGCAACGCAATATTCTCACGACAGGTCGGGTGAACGAGGTTGTCGCGGCTGCCAATGCGCTCGTTAATATACTGGGTGGTTATTATATCGCGTTATTTCTCCTAATGTTTATTATAGCCTTTGTTTTGGTTCAGGGTCGTATACGTAGCTTGAAGTTATGTCAGACAAGTAATTTAGTGATCTATTTCTTTTTTGTTGCAGCAGCTATTGCGGTTATCTTCTTCAAAAATTTCAATGTCGTTAAAGCCGACATCTATTTGAAAGAAGGAGAACGTTATCGCAACCAAAAACAATGGGTCCAAGCCATTCTCCTGCACGGCGGCACTGCCGAAGTCAACCGCATTGTTGGTTCAGGTCAGTTGCCTAATGAAGATATTACCGACGGATCAGTTGGGATTGACAGCGACGAAGATTTTTACTATCTCATGTTAGCCCTTGACTATCAATTGATGGCTCAAGATTCAAAGTTAGACCAACAACTGCGTCAAAGGGCTTGGCTGGAAGGAGAGCGTATTGCCGTTAAAGCGCGTGATATAAATAAATATAATCCTGATAATACAGGCAATTTAGGTCGTTATTATTTCACCTTGGGACAGGTTTTGGATAAAAAATACTTTGATAAAGCAAAGGAATTTTTTGCTAAAGCCATCGAATTGGCCCCCCAAAATGTCCAGTATTACAACCTTTTAAGTCAAGTGCATTATGTGCAAGGTAATTTTGATGAGGCTATTGAATGGCAGGAGACATCAGCCGAATTAGATGATCGCTTTGCCCCAACCTGGAGTTTGCTTGGGGATACACAGACTGCGAAGGGCAATGCTGAAGAAGCTTTAAATGCTCACGTTAATGCGATTGCTCTAGATCCCAAGGCTTTTGCTGATGGCAATTTTGATACACGCTTAAATTTTTATATTTCCACGAAGCAAAAACAGCCGTCTCAAAATGAGACAGAAAAAGCTATTGAGGAAACAGACGAGTTACCAGATCAAGGTGTAGATGACCAAGATCCGATAGATATTTTAGTAGATACATTCGCAAATTACGATGGTGTCTTATTGAGAAAACAACCTGGATTTATTTCCTGGGCCATAGGACATATTTATTTGCGCTCAAACGAGTTAGAGAAAGCAAATGAATATTTCCAAAAAGCTTTAACTGAAAAATATAAAGTGAAACCTCGCAGTTTCATAGACCTGGGGCATGTTTACCTTCAACGCGAGGATTATGCTAAAGCAGAGGCGGCATATCAACAGGCTTTGAATATTAAGTCTGATATACCTGAAGTATATAGTAGTCTCGGGTTTATCTATGCGCGGACTGACCGCCTGAATGAGGCGATTGAGGCAAACCTTAAAGTGCTAGAAAGTATGCCAAAAGATTATCATAGCTTGAAAAATTTGGCTTTGCTTTATAAAGATACCGACCAAATTGATCAGGCGGTTGACTATACTAAACGCGCTATGGAAGCTGCACCAGATGATAACAAAAATGAATTGAATACTTTTCTACAACAATTATTAGAAGAGAGCCAGACTAACCCTTAGTCAGAAAGCGTAATGTCAATGTTATTAGCAGAAAAAATAAAAAATCAAACAGCTATTGTTGGTGTTATAGGCCTGGGCTATGTCGGTCTTCCTTTAGCCGTAGGTTTTGGTAAAATTGATTATGATATTATTGGGGTTGATTTATCTTCGGAAAAGGTAAACCAACTAAAGCAAGACTCTAGCTATATTATTGATGTTTCTACAGATGAAATTCGTCTCCTCAACCAAGCTGGTAAACTTCAAGTTTCTACCGATTACCAAGCCCTCAGAGAGGCTGACATCATTTTTATCTGTGTGCCAACCCCCTTTGATGAACAAAAAGCCCCAGACCTCAAGTTTATACGTTCGGCTTCAGAGGGGTTAGCGACGGTTCTACGTTCAGGACAATTAATCATTTTACAAAGCACAACTTATCCTGGCACGACGGCGGAGGTGGTTCTACCGATTTTGAGCCAATCTGGCTTAACTGTGGGCCAAGACTTCTATCTTGCTTTTTCGCCAGAACGTATTGACCCTGGTCAAGTCAGTAGCAAAGGCTTTGATGTGCAGAACACCCCTAAAGTGGTTGGCGGGGTGACTCCCAGATGTACCAACTTGGCGGCTGAATTTTTAGCCGCTTTGACCCCTCAAGTCCATCAAGTATCTTCACCTGCTGTGGCAGAAATGACGAAATTGCTTGAGAATACCTTCCGTAGCGTTAATATCGCCCTCGTCAATGAGTTGATGTTGCTTTGTGATCGGATGCAGTTGGATGTATGGGAGGTCATTGATGCTGCCAAAACGAAGCCTTTTGGATTCATGCCTTTTTATCCTGGCCCCGGTGTTGGTGGTCATTGTATTCCTGTAGACCCTTATTACTTGTCTTGGAAAGCACGAGCGTTCGATTTTTATACAAAGTTTATTGAATTAGCGGCTGAGGTAAACAGTGAAATGCCTTATTTCACCGTTGAAAAAATTACACAATCCTTAAGTAAGCAAGGAAAACCCCTCCAAGGAGCCTTAATTCTGATTTTAGGGGTTGCATTTAAGCGAGATGTTGATGATGCTCGTAATTCGCCAGCTGAACGGATCATCGAGTTATTATTTCAAGCCGAAGCTAGAGTCGTGTATTACGACCCTTATGTGACAGAATATCAAGTCGGCGGAGATGTTTTTTGTAAAGAGATCGTTCTCATTGAGCGCGTAGACTTGACCACAGAGACATTGACTCAAGCTGACTGTGTCGTTATAATCACTGGACATCGTCAGGTAGATTATCAATGGGTGGCAGACCAGAGTGTTATATTAATTGATACGGTCAATGTCACTCATACATTTGCCCAAACAAAAAACAATGTTATTCGGATGGGAGCCCCGACCTCGTCCTCAACGCATCCTCAGTCAAAGGAGCATTATGATGTCGAAGCTTGTTAAAATTGCTGTCACAGGGGCAGCTGGTCAAATTGGGTATGCTGTTTTATTTCGCCTTGCCTCAGGTCAAGTTTTTGGTCCAGACACAAAAGTAGCCCTACATTTATTAGAAATTACACCTGCCTTACCAGCTTTGGAAGGCGTTGTGATGGAACTAGATGATTGCGCTTTCCCTGTACTAGAAAGCGTTGTCACCACTGACCAGCCTGAAGTTGCTTTTGATGGGGTGAATTGGGCTTTATTAGTCGGGTCACGACCTCGTAGCGAGGGTATGAAGCGGGGTGATTTAATTGAGGTTAACGGGCCTATTTTTGTGGGACAAGGTCAAGCTTTGCAAAAAGCCGCTAGCGATGTCCGGGTATTGGTGGTCGGAAACCCAGCCAACACCAATTGTCTTATTGCTATGAACAACGCTAAAGATATTCCCTCTGACCGTTTCACAGCCATGACTCGCTTGGACCAAAATCGAGCTTATAGCCAACTAGCCCACAAAGCAAACGTTCTCGTGAGTGATGTTCGCAATGTCACCATTTGGGGTAATCATAGTGCCACCCAATATCCTGACGTAGAGAATGCAACGATCAAGGGCCAATCTGCCTTAGATGTAATTACTGATCATGAATGGATACGTGGTGATTTTATCACGACGATACAACAACGTGGTGCCGCTGTTATTAAAGCGCGAGGGGCATCTTCTGCTGCCTCAGCCGCTAATGCCGCTATTGACCATGTGATGAGTTTTGAGGCCAAAACGCCGGAAGGCCAATGGTTCTCAGCTGGTGTTCCCTCCGATGGCAGTTATGGCATTGATGAAGGATTAATTTTTTCCTATCCAGTCACGAGCGATGGTGCAGGCAATTATTCAATCGTACAAGGCCTAGAATTGAGTGACTTTGCTCAGGAAAAAATTCAAGCGACACAGGAAGAATTGTGGTCAGAGAGGTCAGTGATTGCGGATTTGTTGTAACTACTCAGGCGCGAGGCACTTCGGAGCAATCTGTTGGAAGTGCCTTACACCTTGTGTCTCAGTCGTTACGATTTATTATAGGCATAGACCCGCAGACCCAGACAGCATTTATCTCACAGGATCTAAACTGATGAGCCAACTTTTAGTAGCCGAAACCTTAGCCCCACCGACAACAGATCAACAAGTTGATCCACCTGTACATTCTCTGCCTGAGCTAGTCACGAATAATAGGTCACTTGACCCTCATCAGGCCCAATATAGACCACATCATCACTGAGGACGATACACCCGTGGATAATATGCCTTCCGAAAAACAGCAACGCTTATTGACTGAAGCTCTATATAGCTCCAGAGAAAATGTACCTCTGGATTGGCCTTTTTTGGTTTTAGCGAATGTGGGTCTTTTCTTCGGGATCAATCAAATTGAATTTTATTCGACAATTAGGAGGATATCCAAATGAATGCAAATAAGCGTAGGTCAAATTCAAAACGGCGACGAGCCAGACCACCATCACCTAATCATCTTCTTCAAGTATCTATTATCACCTTAAGTGCTATCGGCTTCATTAGTAGGCTTAATTTTCTTACCTTCTCTGCAAGCCGAGACTTCACAAACACAAACAGCCCCAATTTCTCAAGTAAATAGCAATCAAGCCTCACAAGTTGAGCCTATTGCTAACAGGTCTTCATCGAAGCCCTATGAAGATATGCCTGGTCCAGGAGATTGGACACGGGATACGCCAATTAAACTCTATAATGGTCTCAATAGTATGTGGGAAGATAAAGTATTCGTTGATATTGGGCCGGGTGTGGAGTTTATTGTGGGTGATTATGTTTATGCCACGACACCCGAAAAAGGCTTTCTCTTTGCCAAACCGGAATTGACATTACCAAGTTGGCTGAAACCGACCAATCTTTTTTATTTGTTGTCTCAGATGGACGTATATTTATAAGGAGAATTATAATGGAGAGAATCAAGCCAATCTAATATTTTTAGGTCATACAATTTCTGAAGCTATTAACAAGCTAACAGAACAGACTATTGCTTATTTATAAAATGGAGGGTTATATGTCTTCTCTTACAGAAGTTTCACAATTTATTAAATGAGCAATAGCCAAACATTAGCGTTAGATTAAATGCACATACTAGGTTTTGACAATACCCGTAGGTTATGATATACCATATATAGATAATATGACCATTTTTAGACCAAAAGTTGATAACCCCGTCAATGTCCACAAAACCGAATGTTATTTGAAAACAGTATTTCGACAGATAAACAAATTTGCAATGTGCATAAGTTATCAAATAATCAATGGACAATCGACAGGTGGGATGGGATGAGACGAGGCTGGCATTTACGGTATGCAGGTATGCAAATCAGAGCCACAAGCCCCCCACGTTGATATTTCCGTCAAAACAATGGAAATCTCTGTATTATCTAAAAAATAAACACCTAGAGATCACGCCTATAGGAATTTTTCGTCATACATACTTACATGTTTACAGTTTGTTCGTACTATCAAATGGTAGCATTATATAGTAAATAAATTTGAAATGGGACAAGATATAGAGTGGCGAAGATCAAAAATGGAGAAAATCGAAAATTATATGATAAACGCAAATAAAAAAGAAAAAAGTAATAACTTTACTAGATTTACATTTTTATCTCCTCCCCAGACACATTCTCCAAGTCTTAGGCCTACTGTCTCTGATATTGCCCCAGCTTCTCTCATCGAAGACGAACAATCTGAAGCTGGCATACATGTTTCTGAAGAAATGTATTGGCAACGTTATTATAATCATCTCGACTTCAACTACGAGTGGAATGATGGTGTCTTGGAGGTCAAACCTGTGGCTGATTTTGCAAAGGCTCAGATATATCTTTGGTTTTTACACTTATTAAAGCACTATTTGAATGTTTATCCCCTAGCTGACATCATCGTCTTAGAAATTGGCTTTCGGCTGAATTTGCAGCACAAGACGACCATTCGAAAGCCAGATTTGGGTCTGATCTTACACAGCAATCAGACTCTGATGGCCCCATCTGATCGAACTTATAAAGGGGTGTTTGATCTGTGTATCGAGTCCCTTTCAGATAGCACCCAGGCAGAAAAGGAGCGCGATATTATTGCCAAGAAGCAGGAATATGAAGCGGTTGGGGTACAAGAATACTACATTTTAGACGACCAGCGGACCCACACCATCTTTTATGAGCGGACAGCCAATGGCGTTTATCAACCGATTCAAGCCCAAGCAGGTGGCGTAATTGCCTCACGGATGTTGGCAGGCTTTCAGTTTCGGATAGAGGACTTGTATCGGCAACCGAGTTGGCAAGATTTGGTTGAGGATGTAGTTTATCAGGGCTTTGTGTTGCCAGAATATCTCGCCGAAAGAGAACGAGCGGACCAAGAACGCCAACGAGCGGACCAAGCAGTTCAAGCAGTTGAGACAGCCAAAGCCACGACTTTAACCCTTCTCCGACAAAGCCTCGCCCACCGCTTCGACCTTCCCCTCAATTACTATGATGACACCCTCTTCACCCTTGACCCTCCTGCTCTGGCTGCTTTGAGCGAACAAGTCTTTGCGGTGGCTGATCAAACTGATTTTGAAGCACTTTTGAAGCGTTAATGCAGCAGTGTATTGCCGCAGAAAATCGAAAAAATTATGTCTATCAAATAACTTGACAATGTGTTGATCATCAAAAATAACATTAAAAAGAGAGACCATACAGTCTCTCTTTTTTACGTCTTACATCTACTAAGCCTCATTAAAAGCGGGTAGTCGGAATCGAACCGACGACATCAACCTTGGGAAGGTTGCGTTCTACCGCTGAACTATACCCGCAAAATATTTAGCATGTTTAGACAAGAATTATAGCAGAATTTATAGATTAGGCAAAATAAATTAGGCGTTTCAAACGAGACATGGAGGCCGAAGTTGATACTGGCGGCCAAAATTTTTTGCCGAAAATGAATTTCCAGGTGATAACTTCATCCTTCTGTAATACCCTGTAAAGAAATTTCCGTTACCCGATGACAACTGGCAAAATGTCCTGGCTCAACTTCGTACAACTGAGGGGCTTCAGTTCGACATCTATCCTCAGCATAGCGACATCGCGGATGAAAATAACAGCCACTAGGGGGGTGAGCTGGATCAGCGACATCACCTTCTAAAATAATGCGTTCAGCCCGAAGCCGTGGATCAGGCTTAGGTACAGCAGAGAGGAGGGCCTCTGTATAAGGGTGTTGTGGCGTTTCAAAGAGAGCCGTGGTTTCAGCCACTTCAACAATTTTGCCGACATACATGACGGCCACACGGTCGCTAACATGCTTGACCACGCTTAAATCATGGGCCACGAAAAGATAAGACAGATTGAGTTGCGTTTGCAGGTCCAGCATGAGATTAACGATTTGCGCCTGTACTGAGACATCTAATGCAGAAACAGGCTCATCTGCAACAATCAGTCCCGGGCTAAGGGCCAAGGCACGAGCGATACCAATTCGCTGTCGCTGACCGCCACTAAAGGCATGGGGATATCGAGTCATAAATTCGGGCGGCAAACCAACCAAGTCTAGCAATTCAGCGACTCGGTCCTGACGAGATGATACACTGGTCAGGCCATTCACCAGCAATGGCTCCCCGACGATATCGAGGAGCGTCATACGCGGATTTAGCGATGAAAAAGGATCTTGAAAGATCATCTGCATCTGACGACGAATAGGTCGCAATTCTCGTTTTGGGACAGGTGCTAAGTCCAGTACTGGCCCATCTTCAGTTTGAAAACGGATTTCGCCTGCTGTTGGGGGTAAAGCGCGTAAAATGCATTTCGCCGTCGTCGTCTTTCCGCAGCCACTTTCGCCGACCAGAGAGAGAGTCTCCCCTTTATAAATCTGAAAACTAACATCATCGACGGCTCGAACTTGACCCGTCACTCGCTGAAATAGACCATGTCGAATAGGGAAATATTTTTTAAGATTCTTAACTTCGAGAAGGGCTTGGTTATTGGACATTTAGTTATTAGCTATTAGTTATTAGTGATTAGTTGAGGACGGGCTGATTAATAATGACTAATAACTAACTAGCTGCTGGTTCATGATACAAAAAACAGCTTACTTCTTGCCTGTCGTTCACTGGCAATAGCTGAGGTTCATGGACATCACAAACGGTTTCAATGAAATTTGGGCAGCGTGGATGGAAAGGGCAGCCAGAAGGTCGATTGTAGGGATGGGGGATAGAACCGCTGATGGTGGCTAATTTGGTCCGAGGTGGTGACATGATGCTGGGAATAGAACGCAGCAAGGCTTGGGTATAGGGATGTTGGGCCTGATGAAAAATATCATCTACTGGCCCTTTTTCGACCACTCGGCCTAAGTACATGACGACCACATCGTCAGCCATTTCGGCAATCACACCCATATCATGCGTAATGAGCATAATGGCCATGCCTCGTCGTTGCTGTAATTCGCGTAGTAGATCTAAGACCTGCGTTTGGGTTGTCACATCTAGGGCTGTTGTCGGCTCATCGGCAATGACGACAGAGGGATCACTTGATAAGGCCATGGCGATCATCATCCGTTGCCGTAACCCACCACTGAGTTGAAAAGAATATTCATTAATCCGTCGCTCTGGTCTTGGCACACCCACTAAACGCAAAATTTCGACCGCTTCGGCTTTCGCTTGACGTTTGCTAATGGGTTTGTGTAAACGAATGGCTTCGATAATTTGGTTACCAATCGTATGAAAGGCACTGAAAGAGGTCATTGGCTCTTGGAATATGAGGGCGATCTCGTTCCCCCGAATAGCTCGCATGGCCTGACTATTTTCCCCTAAAGTAGCCAAGTCTAGTCGTTCAGTCTGTCCGTGCCATTCGGCATGACCATTGCCAATATTACGTTCTAGCCAAATTTCACCAGCCTCAATGCACCCAGGTCGGTCCACGATGCGTAAAATGGAGCGAGCCGTCACACTTTTGCCACATCCACTCTCGCCGACGATGCCCAAGGTCTTGCTACGATAGATGTCAAAACTTGCGCCATCAACTGCCTTGACCGTGCCTTCATCTTGGTGGAAATATGTCTTTAAATTTTGAACGGATATAATCGGTCCAGAAGAGTCATTCATTGTATATCTTAACCATAAGGATCAGCTGCATCGCGTAGCCCATCGCCCAAATAATTGAAGGCTAAGACAGCAATAATAACCGGAAGGGCAGGAATTAACAGCCAGGGCGAGATGGCCACGGCTTGAACATTTTGGGCCTGTTTGAGCAAAACTCCCCAACTCATAGACGGTGGCCGTAAACCAAGGCCCAAAAAACTCAAAGATGTTTCGGCGATGATCATGGCTGGGATAGCGAGTGTAGTCGCAGCGATAATATGGCTGAGAAAAGAGGGAACCATATGTCGGAAAATAATACGTAGCTGGCTGGCCCCAGCCAATTCAGCAGCCGTGACAAAGTCTTCCTCACGCAAGGATAGAAATCGACCCCGCACGACACGCGCCATGACTGTCCAACCAATGAGCGAAATGATTAGGGTGATGAAAAAATAGATACGTTCGATCGGCCACTCGCGTGGCATGGCGGCTGCCAAGCCCATCCATAATGGAATGGTGGGAATAGAGCGAATAACTTCGATGAGCCGTTGAATGATAATATCGACAATACCGCCATATAGACCTGATAAGCCACCTAATAACACCCCCAAAAATAAACTCAACGTGACACCAACAAGACCGATTGTCATAGAAATTCGTGTCGCCATCATTAAGCGTGACCATAGGTCACGCCCATTTAGATCTGTGCCTAATAAAAAAATAGCCTCTTCAGCTCTAGCCCCTTCTACGCCAATTAAGTGAATATTGGTCGGAATAAAGCCCAACAGATTATATTCAAAGCCCTCCGCAAAAAACTGAATGGGCAGCTTTTTATCTGGATCAGGTTCATAAACCCGCTTAAAGGTTTTCGGGTCGCGTTTGCCTGTCAGGGCAAAAACATGGGGGCTAAATTGACCATCGTCAAAAAGATGTATCGGTTGAGGGGGTAAGAGAGATCGCTTGGCCTCTGATTCAAGCGGGTCAGCATAAGCAAAAAATTCGGCGAAGATAACGATGATATAGAAACCCAACAAAACGAGGGCCGAAGCCAAGGCGAGACGGTGTTTCCGAAAGCGCCACCACATCAGTTGCCATTGCGTGGCGACGGAGATTCGCTCTTCCAAACGCTCAGCTTGGCTTTGTTTTGATTTAGTATGAGGTGGCGAGTCAGGCGCAACAGTCATTAGCGTCCTCCTTCCAAACCAAAGCGGATGCGCGGGTCAATCCACATGAGCAATAGGTCAGAAATAAAAGTGCCAATGACCGTCAAGATGGCTAACATAAATAAAATGGTGCCCGCTAAAAATAAGTCTTGGGCTAAAAGGGCTTTAAACAAAACTGGTCCTACAGTGGGCAGGCCTAAGACGAGAGAGACGATGATACTCCCGGAGACAATGAAGGGGAAGAGATAGCCGACAGTGCTGGCGAAAGGATTCAAGGCGGCTCGAACAGGATATTTCATAATCACCCGTGTCTCAGCCAAGCCCTTGGCCCGAGCGGTGACAACATAGGGTCTTCGCAACTCATCAAGCAAGTTGGCCCGCATAATGCGAATTAATTCTGCCGTGCCTCCCATGCCTAGGATAAAGGCAGGCAGGGGCAAATGTTTGAGCATGTTCCAAATTTTGGCCCAACTCCACTCAGCCAGTTGATATTCTTGCGAAAATAAGCCACCGATTTGGGTAGCCCCGAAGTATTTAAAGCCGACGTACAAAACAATCAAAGCTAACATAAAATTCGGGATCGCTACGCCTAAAAAACCGATAAAGGTAGCAAGATAATCGCCCACCGAATACTGCCGCACCGCTGAATAAATGCCGATGGGAAAAGCTAAGAGCCAGATGAAAATGACAGCTGCCACAGACACGATGACCGTTAAAGTCAGTCGGTCCCCGATGACTTCTTCAACGGGGCGATTATATTCAAAGGAAACACCAAAATTTCCCTTGGACAGCTGTTCAATCCAGCGCAAATATTGAATATAAAGCGGTTTATCTAAACCATATTGCATCCGAATAGCAATTTCTTCTTCATTGGTCACAATCGTTCCCTGGCTGCTCAATAAGGCGGCATAAGCATCGACGAAATCGCCGGGAGGCAATTGCATGACCACGAAAGATAAAATAGATGCAGCGAAGATGGTGAGTAGGGCGATCAAAAAACGGCGGATGATATAAGCGATCATGGGTTTGATCCTACAGAGATATTTGGTAGGTGTTACGTCAACGACGCTATTATACTACGCTCTGTTGGGTCTGGCGAAAGTGGCTTGCCAGAGTGCATTTCCTGTTAGGGGTGAGTCAGGAGGGGAGACAACAACGGATTTTGGTTGATGATAAAATAATAATAAAGTCGAAAACGGATTGTACACATTCTCTGCTTCGGGGGCAAAACAAAAGCCATTGTACCAGTCTCGCCGCTGTTCTATGAAGGCTTCTTCTGAAATGCCCTCCTTTTGGGCAAAGGCTCTAATATGGTCTGCCAGATTTTCTCGAATTTCGGTCTCTGTCAGACCTAAGGCTGTGCCGAAGGCGGTGTTCATGGTCAGGTCAGTTAAGTGATTCAATTCGGAGAAGATACTGACCTTGCTAAATTTGCTGATTCCGATGATCAATAGGAAACGAATATGCGCCTCCATTAATGGAACATCGTAACGCCAACGATGCCTTTACCTTGCGGATTCTTGAATTATGACATTTATGGCAGAGGTAAATTATGTAGTACTTTAGATTGATTTACACATGTTGATTTCAGACTATAATGATAAAATTAAATAATTTAGATAGCATAAGTCGATTTATCATGATAAGGAGCTATGTTATATGGAGCGATGCTGTCTAAATAATCGTTGAGTATTCAAAGGAGTATACGATGACCTATAAACATCTTTACTTACCGCTTATCATCCTCTTATGCCTAGGACTTCTCAGGGGTGGTGATAGGCAGTTCGCTGTCACTCAGGCTCAAGAATCTGATCTTGACTCCAATCCTATCATCACTAAATATGCCGAAGGAACTCAGGTATCTTATGCAGAAGCCACTAGGCGTTTGGCCCTTCAAACTGAAATGAGCGCATTGGCAAATCGGGTTGCAGATGGGGAGCCAACTTATGCTGGTTCTTGGATTGAACATAAGCCAACCTTTCGCCTGGTTGTGGCCTTTGCTGAACCAGATGGTGAGATGAAGCTGGCGAAATATCTGGCAGGGCTTGAATGGGCTGACTTGGTTGCAGTCAAACAATCACCCTTTACCCTTGATGAACAGAAGGATACTTTGCTTCAGGTCATTCGCCTGCGCGATGTGACTGATATCCCTTTTGATGCCGGGACGGACTACCGGACAGGCAAGGTTCAGCTTTACACGCCTAATCCAGATAAGCTACGGCAACAGATAGAGGCACTGTCTTTTCGCAAACAGTATCACGATGCGCTAGAATATGTATATCAGGAAAGTCTATCTCAACTAGCTTTGGGCTATCCTTACCTGATTGGTGGACTGGCAATTTCAGATTGTACCATCGGGTTTGTTCTGCAACGCAAGCGTGATAATCGGAGATTTATGTCAACAGCAGGTCATTGTCTTAACGCTCAAACAGTTGATGGCATCAGCCTTGGGCCAGTGGTCGATGAGTATAATCCTGAACCTACGCCTCCCATTGGTAGCGGAGATGCAGATTTCCAAGCACACAATGCCGCCGTCCGAAATTTTGATTTGACGAACGTCATTCGGATTGGTAGTCCGGGGGTTCAAGATACAGCCAAGGTTGTCTCTTATAAACTTAAAGGTACTACGCAAGGAAAATGGGTTTGTAAACATGGTAAAGTGACAGGCTTCACTTGCGGAACAGTAGTAAATATTAATTTCACGCCAAGGTATGCACAAAATCCTGGCACTTATGTTAGGGTGACTGATAAATGGACATTATTTTTTGATATAGCTTGCCCAGGTGATAGCGGCGCACCTGTTTTTGAACAAGTGACTGACGACAGTGTATCTGGGCTAGGTATCCTGTCAAGCACCTCAGGTGAGAAGGAATGCGACGGTGGTAATTTCGACTTTATCTACACCCCCACTGATGGAATCGACCGGTTTGGTTACCGGATTTTGACGGCGCATTATCCACAATATTTCTACCAAAACCTCTTCTCGTCAGATGCCAACTGTCAAGAACATAGGGTGCCTGTTGATGACAATGGCAATCTGTTATGGTCAAGTTCAACTCTCCAAGCTTGTCAGACTTCCGCCCCTGGTAGTGGGTCAATGCAGTCCTATACTGCTTATGTGACGGGCGACTATCTCCATGAAGCTCTGTGGCGGGGCAACAAAGGGTACATCCGCCATGTGCCTCTTAAAAGCAATGGGCAAGTTGATTGGTCTAATGCGCCTGTCTGGCAGCAGTGCTGTCGTGGCACGGCACCTGCTGCCCAAGGGGCCTTTGTGGTAGGCAATCATTTTTACCAAAATGTTTTTTGGTCAGCCACAAATTGCGAACAATTTAAGATTCCACTGAATGATAACGGCAATCCGATTTGGAGCAGTAGTACCTCACAACCTTGTCGTACCTCTATCCCTGGCAGTGGAACCATTGAATCATATACTGTCTATGTCAAAGATGGCTATATTCACGAGGCCCTATGGCAGGGCGGCAAGGGATATATCCGGAATATACCGCTCAATTGGAATTATACAGAAATTGATTGGAGTAGTCCAAGTTATTGGTACCAGTGTTGCACGGGTACTGGCCATGCCGCCCAAGGGGGCTATATTTTAACGCACCAGTAATGGTCGCCTAAGAAGACATCATGAGAAAAATTATTTTGCTATCTTTGATTATTATCATGCTGGGCGTGGTAACGCAGCTTTGCGCTAGGTCTGCTTTGTCCCGCATGGTTTATGATCAAGCGGCTGAGACCTATGATATGGTCGCTAATCTTTATGTACCGGATCTTAGGGTGTCCTTACCCGACACCTTCATCGGCGAGAACGTGGCCTTGGTGGAGAACACTTGGCGGGTGATTGAGATTACCCGGCGCGGCGAAAAGATTGCCTTCGAGTCCATTGCACCAATCACCGTTTCTTTTGATGAGCGATGGGGTTCTCTGGTCGTACGAACCACAGACTGTAGTTTCTTTGGATACGGAATTTTCACTAGGCCTAAACAACGCTATCGGCTTGTTTCCGCATTCACTACTTTAGAGTCGTGTAGTGAATTAAGAGATAGTCAACTTGACCGTGTCAGGAGAGCTATCAGGGTGACAAACGCTTATGAGATGCAAGGCAAGCAACTTATCTTAACTGGCTATAGCGTAAAAATCATTCTGGAAAAGGATCAGATTAAGCCACCCGACTCGCCCGTTGCCACACCGACCGCCCAAGTGTCAGCCCCTAGCGACATCTACTCAGACTGAAGGTCTGTAGTGGTCAGGAAAACACAACAGCGGATGCTGAAAAAAACGAATTGTTTGATCTCTGATGGAAGTCATCCCTCCTTTCAGTATCCCTTGTTGTCTGGGATGCCCTGAGGAGGGCTTATGAGAAAAACTATTTTACTATGTTTGATCATTATCATGCTGGGTGTGGTAACGCAGCTTTGCGCTAGGTCTGCTTTGTCCCGCATGGTTTATGATCAAGCGGCTGAGACCTATGATATGGTCGCTAATCTTTATGTACCGGATCTTAGGGTGTCCTTACCCGACACCTTCATCGGCGAGAACGTGGCCTTGGTGGAGAACACTTGGCGGGTGATTGAGATTACCCGGCGCGGCGAAAAGATTGCCTTCGAGTCCATTGCACCAATCACCGTTTCTTTTGATGAGCGATGGGGTTCTCTGGTCGTACGAACCACAGACTGTAACACCTTTGGATACGGAATTTTCACCAAGTCTAAACAACGTTATCGGCTTATTTCTGGAGACTCTACTTTAAGGTCCTGTGGTAAATTAAGAGATAGTCAACTTGACCGTGTCAGGAGAGCTATCAGGGTGACAAACGCTTATGAGATGCAAGGCAAGCAACTTATCTTAACTGGCTATAGTGTGAAAATCATCTTGGAAAAGGATCAGATTAAGCCACCCGACTCGCCCGTTGCCACACCGACCGCCCAAGTGTCAGCCCCTAGCGACATCTACTCAGACTGAAGGTCTGTAGTGGTCAGGAAAACACAACAGCGGATGCTGAAAAAAACGAATTGTTTGATCTCTGATAGAAGTCATCCTTTCTTTCAGCATTCCTTGTTGTCTGGGATGCCTTGAGGAGGGTTCATGAGAAAAACCATTTTACTATGTTTGATCATCGTCATACTGGGCGCGGGGACGCAGCTTTGCCTCAGCTCCGATTCGTTTCGCTTTGTTTTTGGTCGGACTGTTGAGATCTATGAGCTGGCGGCTAATAGCTATGAGCGGGTGTTTGATATTTATGATCTAACCGCTACGGTTCCCTTGCCTGATACTTTTATTGGCGAAAACGTGGCCTTGGTGGAGAACATTTGGCGAGTGATGGAGGTCACGCACCGAGGCGAAAAGATTGCCTTTGATACCATCGCCCCCATAACCATTGTTTTTAAGCAGTGGGGCATTCTCGTCATTCGAACGACAGGCTGCCATACTTTTGGATACAAAATCTTTACCGGAGATAAACGACGTTATGAGCTTGTTTCTGGCTTCTCTATGAAGAGACACTGTGCTAGGCAAAACCATAGGCAACTTAATCGTGTCGATAGAGTAATCAAGGTCACAAACGCTTATGAGATACAAGGCAATCAACTTATCTTAACTGGCGATGGGGTTCAAATTATCCTTGAAACGGACAAGTGAGATCATCTGTTTTTTTCAACACACCAAAATTAAGACCTGCAAGGTTTTAAAAACCTTGCAGGTCTCAATTTCACATCTATAATGATGATGACAGCTTTAATTTTACCATCTATCAGGTCATTCAACTCAAGCTTACTCTCCAATATCCTTAAAGAAGAAAGTTGAAGGTCGAGAAACATTAGGCGTTTGACCCGCTTGGATGTTCAACTGGCGAGAGGGGATGTTGCCCATGTTATTTTTGACCACGCGGACACCCATGAAGGCGCCGCTCTGACCGACCGTACCCATGGTCCACACCTCATCGGTGATGATCTGCCAAATTTCTCGAGCCAATTCTACCCGCTCTTCAGGTGTCGCCAAAAGCCCTTTTTTGAACATTTCTTGCACCCGCTTAACTGATTCCAGCGTGGGTTCAACCCCATCTGTACCACCTGAAGCAAACCAGATCCCATAGCCTGGGCCTGTGCCAGAAACGCCTGTCACCGGAATAGCATGGTAGGGGTAGGTGAAGAGTTCATCTGTGCCGTCGTTTTGCCATAAGAAAATGGGCAGATCATTGTTGCCTCGGCGAGTCATGACTAGGCCCCGCTCTTGTTCAACTACGTTGGCGAAGATGCCGACTTCAGCCCAATCTTCTTTAACCAATTCAGCCAATTGGGTGAATTGAATAAAGGCGGGGACAGCAGGCAATTCAATCACGATACGTTCGCCATTATCGGCTCGGAGACGATAGCCCTCATCATCGCGCTCTGTCAGACCAATTGCGTCAAGCATTTCGTTGGCTTGGTCAGGATCATAAACAGACCACCTATCACGCCACTCAAGGCCAGGGTTGTAGATAGAGCTTTCAGCCACAACGGCTGACCCTTCGACCCCCACACCTAAGAAAATGATTTCGTTGATTTGTCCGCGGTCAACGGCCAAGGACAGGGCCCGGCGGAAATCGGTGTTGCGAATGAGGTCACCAATATAAGCATCAGCTTCGTAACTTAAATTAAACTGGAATGCCCCATCTGCGCCGTGTTGGGCGGGGTCAAGGTAAACATTATAGCCGACCTCTTCTGCATTTTCCAATAAAACAGGCAAATTGGCTAAAGAAATATGACGAGCTTGATAGTCGTACTCACCAGCAATAGCTCTTAGGTTGAGGACCTCCAAGTCTTCAGCCAGACCCATTGAAATGCGGTCAATATAGGGCAACTGATTACCTTCGGTGTCAACACCATAGTAATAGGGGTTACGAACCAGGACCCAGTTTGGCGTGGTAATAGGGACTTCGGTCATCCAAGGAGTCACAACTGGCAAATCGGGATTACGTTGCCAAGTGTTCTTATCTTTGAACATCGTCACCCAGTTATCAAACCCTTCATCTTCAGCCATCGCGTTTAATTCATCTGCGTCGGTGAAATCGGGATGAAATTGCTCCAAATAATGTGCTGGGGCATAGCCGCCTAGAGCACTCGCCCCGAAGATCGCGTGACCCCCGAAGACGTTGACTGAGCTGCCTAAAACTTCTAAAAAGAGCGAGTTGGCTGAAGGAAAACTGAATTGAATGGTCAAGTCATCCAACATCTCCAACGAGGCTCCTTCACCGGGGTTGAAGAATGGTGATGGTACGGGCACAAGCTCTTCATTTTGATACATGTGTTCATACCAGAACATGACATCATTAGCGGTAAAAGGTGTACCATCAGACCATTTTACGCCATCTCGCAAGAAGACGGTGATGGTGGTTCCATCTTCGCTCACTGCCCAATCTTTGGCTAAGTTAGGCACAACTTGTGGGAAGTTAACAGGATCCCAGAAGACAAAGCGGTCGCCACCAGCTACACGGTGACCATTTTGACCATCGGCTGGGCCGGTGAAACCACGATGCCAGATGCCCCCATATTTCCCAATTTCATGGACTGGCTGTATAACCAACACATCTTCGGCCACCGGTAAGCGTTCTTCGACTGGCGGTAAATCACCCGCAGCGACTATTTCAGCCAACATAGGGGCTTCACTGAAGCTCGTGGGGAATTGGCTGGGGTCTGTGATAATTTCAGGCCCTTCTAATTCACCGACCAAGGCTGTTTCCATCACTGGCGCAGCAGCTTCTTCCTCCTCACCAGCATCAGCCTCTTCTTCTGCTACCGCTTCTTCACCAGCATCAGAGTCCTCTTCTGCGGCTTCTGCTGCGGGAACTTCTTCAGCAAGGGACTCAACTTCATCGCTGTCACCACTGCCACAGGCAGAAATAAATGATAAAACCAACATTAAACTTATCAATACACACAACTTCTTGAAAGTCATACACATCCTCCTAAGTAAAGATTTATTTATATTAAAAATATTATTAGTAACGCCAAGCCGGGGTAGGTTGACTTGGAAACTAAATATGATAAAATACTAGGAGTTACGCACTTCAAAGTTTAGATTAAAAATCCGCCACAAATTTCACGAATTTCACAAATTGTTTGCTTCAAATTCGTGAAATTTGTGTTAATTCGTGGCTAAAATATCTCAACTGCGTAACTTCTAAATACATCATAGAAGTTGAGCCTTGCGGAAACCCCGACATAATGTCAGGGGAGGAGCAAGGCTGAACTTCCTTTTTCAGGCTTGTCAGGAACAAAACACGCCCCTACCCCACAGAGCTTTTAACCTTGTTCGACAGAGCCAAGGGCTGGAGCGTTCACAATTGGGTGTCCTAACCTTTTGAACATAGCCTTTTTTTCAAGGCTTAGGCTGGTCAACTTGGGGCTTGCAATTTTTCACAAGCTCCGACTTCTAGTCGGGGGTCGTTGACTGGCTAGATAAAATACTTGAGCTTATAATAGGCTCATTCTAGCACACTATAGGCAATCTTGTCAAAATATCAATACTGGGCCTTAAATTAATCAGGGAGTATCTTATTATGAAGCTAGCAATGAAATTAGCACCGCAAAATTTTTCAAAAACAGCCTCAGAGCCAGATAGACAGCCACCCGCATTGGCTGTGAAAACTGGCCTCAAAGCGGGCTATTATTTTAGCATTACCATTAGCTTTGGGGCTGAGGATTATCCAATCGTCTCAGAAGATACACCATCGCCAACAGTAACCTCAGCATCTAAAACCATGTAGGATCATTTTGTCAAACGAATTTTCTCAAGGGCAGTGTGGTGAAATTACAAACCTTGATTTCGATCTTCATCTGGGGGACAATCCTTCTTTTAACTGGTGTTCTAGTTTGGATACTGCTTCCTTATCTGCTGGAGGATGAAGCGCGAGAAGCCATCCATATAGCTTTCGGCGGGACAATTGAGGGGGAGGGTGCTATATCTGGTAACGAAGCTTTGAAAGGGGCACAGCTATACATTAATCAGGCTAATCAAGCGGGACCCATCAATGGCAAAAGACTAGAACTTGAGATTTCAGACCAACATAAAACCCGAGACGCGGCAGAGGACTTGGCTCTGGAAATTGTAGATAAACCTATTGTTGGGGTTATTGGTCATTCATTCAGCACGGGTTCTTTGGCTGCAGGCGCAGTTTATAGGCAAATGGAAATACCAGCTATTGCTCCGACCTCTACCAATGTTGAGGTCACGATGGATAATGATTGGTATTTTCGCACCATTTTTAATGATAGAGTACAAGGACAAATTTTAGCTAATTATGTTGTCCGGGTCTTAGAAACGCCAGAAATCAATATCATTCATCATCCTGAGTCCTACGGCAGCTACTTAGCTGAAATATTTCAGCAAACAGCCCAGCAGATCGGCGCGACCGTTGTTTTTACCCAATCTTGGTCAGAGGATGAGGATGATTTTGATTTACCCACGTTTTTTCAGGAAATTGTAGCCAACTTGAAACTAGAAGGGAATCAACATCCCATCTTTTTGGCTGTTTCACTGGAAGAGGCGATTGCGTTCATTAAAATATTCCGTGATCAAGATCTTGAAAATTTGATAATCACTCCTGATAGTTTAGCTTCTGCTAATTTCTCTCAAGGATTTAACGAATATCCCGAAGAAATAAATGAGCCAGGTTATTATACAAATGGCATATATACGACGATACCTTTTAATTTTAGTACAGGCGGTGAGATGGCTCGCCAATTTGTGATAGATTATCGCCAAGCCTATGAAGGAGAGACACCTACTTGGCGGGCTGCATTCGCCTATGATGCCGCTAAGTTATTGGTTGAAGCCATTCGGGCTACAGAAGTCACCGGCGATGTAGAAAATTTAAGACAAGATCGGCGCAAAATTAGAGATTATCTTGCCTCACGCTCAACCCCTGAAAAGGCCATAGAAGGCGTGACCGGATTTACTTATTTTGATGAATCGGGTGATCCTTTTAATTTATTCTCAATTGGGGTGTATCAAAATAGAAACTTGCTCCCAGCATCGGTGCAAGTGAAAGTCGTGCCTGAGGGGGAAGTCATGGATTCACAGAAAGCCTTTACGATAGAAAATAGAACCCTATTGCCCATTAATATTGTTTATACTGGCATTCAGGTTAATCAAATCAGTCAGTTAGATTTCGAAGAGTCGACTTATCATCTTGATTTCAACTTATGGTTTCGTTTCCAGGCAGATATTATATCGCCAGAAGATATCGTTTTTCTAAATGAAGCGGAGCCTATTCAGTCATTAGACCCCATTGCTGAGGTCGATAACAACTTCGACCATGTACACTATTTAGCTTATCAGGGCCATGGTAAGTTTAAGGCAGACTTTTTGGCGAATTATCACACCTTTGATCAACATATTTTAGGTCTTCAATTTCGACATCAAAACGAGACTGAAAACAGTCTCATTTATGTGCCCGATGAGTCCGATTTAACGCTTCTTTCTAGAGAGAATATACCTGATGGATTTCGAGATGCCCTAACATTCAATCAAAATCTTGATTGGCGGGTTGATGATGACAGCCCTGGATTTTTTCAGGATTATGTTCGCCGTAACACATTGGGAAATCCAGAATATATCAATGAAGGTGACTTTTCGCGGTTTAATTATGCGATCTTAGTGAAAAAAGACCGCTATCCACTGGTGAATTTAATTCCGTCCCGATTCATTTTACCCTTATTTATGTTTGGTCTCACTAGTCTCACCTTGGTTATATTATTAGACTGGCTCGTGCGCTTCCTAGACCGTTTTAATCTTTTGTTTTGGTTTTTAGAGGGTATACTGATCACGTTTATGTTTATGATCACTGAAAAATTTGCGCTTGATTGGTTTGCCTCTCAACTTCAATCATACAACGTCGGCTCAGGCCAAGTTATATTAGCCACTGTTACGCTTGGGGCCGCAGTTTTGCATTGGCTTATCCCAGCAGCTTTATTAAAGTTGCTGATCGCTCGATTTGCTTGGCGACCTCTAACACGAGCTGTACAACATGCTGTGCCAATGATATTGGTACGTTTAATTGATTTTACCATCCTTGCCACAACGACAGCATGCATTATTGCCTTCGTTTTCGAGCAACCTGTACCAAGTTTGCTCCTAGGTTTCAGTGTGATTATTTTGGTGGTCGGAATAGCCCTTCAGATCAATATGTCTAAACTTTTTGCCAGCTTTATTGTCAATGCAGAGCATGACATTCGCCTTGGTAACTGGATCAGCATCAATGATTTTGAAGAGGGACGGGTTGTCGACACAAATTGGTGGACCACCAAAATCCGAACCAGAACTAATACCTTGATTAGCCTGCCAAATAGCCGCGTGGCAGAGTTGGCTGTCCAAAATTTTGATTCATCTGAGGTAACACAATTATCGATGCAACTTCATATTGACCCTGAACATGCCCCGACACAAGTCAAAGTAATCTTGCAAGAGGCCCTATCATCAGTGACAGAAGTTTTGAAAACCCCTAAGCCTAACATTTATGTGACCAAGATTGATCCTTGGGGCACCTTATATACGATTACCTACGCTATTCAAAGTTATGCCAATAAAGAGTCCATTGCTGATGAAGTATGGGAGCAAATCTGGACTTATTTGAAAGAAGCTGGTTTTCGCTTTGCGCTACCCCGGCAAGAAGTCTATACACAACAAACGCGCCTCTCACCACGTCGTCTTAGTCGTGGCTAACTGCAATAGATGTGTTTCAAACGGATTATGATTGCTAGAATAAATTCTGGAGTCTAAGGTTTATACTGAACCGTCACCTCTATCTCATTCAAAAATTGTCTCATTTCGTATCAGGTGGTATATTTAGTTAGTGTAGCTTTTACCTAAAAAGCTTTTTATTTTATACGTTTTATTAGTGTAATTGTAATACTTACTTAATTAAGAAATTTTAATCATGGATACGCAAACCTTAAAAGATACAATTCGTCGGGCACTCGTGGAAGATATCGGTGACGGTGATATCACGACCAATAGTACCATATCTGCTGAAGAGATTTTGACTGGCCGCTTAGTGTCCAAGGCGCAAGGAATTATAGCCGGCTTGACGGTTGTGCAGCTGACCTTCACCATGCTAGATGAAAAGGTCACGGTGCTGCCACAGGTAGCAGATGGGACTCAGATTGAAGTGGGGACCCTTATTGCTACGGTGGAGGGGCCTGGGCGAGCCATTCTCAGCGGTGAACGTGTAGCCCTGAACTTTCTACAGCGTATGTCAGGCATTGCAACAGCGACTCACGACTATGTAAAAGCCATTCAAGATACGCAAGCTATCATTTTAGATACGCGCAAAACTGCCCCTGGCTTACGTGCCTTTGATAAGTGGGCCATTCAGCTTGGCGGCGGACAAAATCACCGTTTTGGTCTATTTGACGAGGTCTTGATTAAAGACAATCATATTGCAGTCGTAGGCACCATTACAGAGACGGTGCAGCGGGTGCGGGCTGTTGTTCCTGAATTTGAGTTGGAATATAAAGCTGAATTAGCGTATGAAATCAACCAACTTAAACAGGAACGCAATGCCCTTATCTTGGGCCATAATTACATGGAGCCAGCCCTATTTCACGCTATTCCAGACTTTGTGGGTGACTCTTTGGGCTTGAGTCGTCGAGCGGCTGAGACAGATAAAGATATCATTGTCTTCTGTGGCGTAGAATTTATGGCGGAAACGGCCAAGATTATCAACCCTGAGAAAACAGTGCTGCTGCCCGCTGAAAAGGCAGGCTGTTCGCTGGCTGCTAGTATTACCGCGGCTGATATTCGCCGTCTCAAAGCGCAATATCCAGGGGTGCCAGTGGTGACGTATATTAACACCTATGCTGATGTTAAAGCGGAATGTGATATTTGTTGCACCTCAGGCAATGCAGCGGCTGTTGTCGAATCTCTCAAGAGCGATACAATTATTTTTGTGCCAGATGAATATTTGGCGAAGAATGTGGCCGCTGAAACAGGCAAGCACATTATTGTTCCTGCCCGAGACCCCTCTTTGGACCGGAATGGCCCGACGCTTGATATTCAAATGATTGGCTGGCATGGACGCTGTGAAGTCCATGAGAAGTTTCAAGTGTCTGATATCATGGATATCCGTAAACAGTTTCCTGATGTTGCTGTGGTCGCCCACCCTGAATGCAGCCCTGAAGTCGTAGCTGCCTCTGACTTTTCTGGGAGTACTACCGCGATGGTCAGATATGTCGAGGAGACTCACTTTCCGCGTTATCTCTTATTGACGGAATGTTCCATGGGTGATAACATCACCGCAGCCAACCTTGACAAAGAAATGCTACGCTTATGTAGTGTCCGCTGTCCACATATGAACCAAATCACGCTAGAACAAACCCGTGATGCCTTAAAATACACGCAATACGTCATTGATGTATCCGAAGACATTCGAGTCCGGGCCGAAAAATCTGTGCAACGCATGTTGGAAATCGGATAACTATTGTGTCTAGTACCGTAAAGCTATTTGAACCATGAGCTACAAATGACAAATGACTATCTTAAAACCGACATCTTAATCATAGGTAGCGGTATTGCCGGCGGCACAACAGCCTTACAATTGGCTGATGCTGGCATTCGTGTCATCCTTGTTACCAGAGCCAAGCAACCAGCGGAGTCGAATACCTAGTCGAATAAACACAGCCTGGGCTGCCATTATCGACCGGAATAGGAGAGAAACATGACGACCAAAACATTTGAAAACCAAGATTTAGCCGCAGCCACTTTTCATAATGTCAACTTGCATCGGGCTACTTTCACTGATGTGAACTTAGGCGGCGCGACCATCCGTGATGCGAATCTCAAAGATATGACCATTCGTGAGGCGAATATTGACGGCCTGACCATTTTTGATTTACGGATTGATCATTTGATTGAGGCCGAATTAGACCGTCGTGATCCAGAACGATTACGACTGAGGATGGTCGATGTCTATAACCCTGATAATGTACGACAGATAATGAGCCGTTTAGATGATCTTCGGGCTACGTTTTATGCTCAACTGAGGGCAATAGATCACGCGACATTGATCAAACGCCCTCAGGAAGATGAATGGTCTATTCTGGAAATCGTGCGCCATCTGCTCTTTGTAGAAGATATGTACATCACATGGTGGACCTTGCAAAGCGAAACCCCGCTCAATGATCTGGGTCTACGGCCGACCTTTTTGGATAATCACCCCCGCTTCACCAATGTTGGCAGCCAGCCTAGTCAGGATTTAGAAACCGTTTTGACTGCCTGGACAAATATTCACCAGCAAACCCAAACTTTTCTTGCGACTATCACGCCCAATCAATTACAGCGTGATACCAGCGATGTTGACTTCGGCTATGGTACGGTTGGTAATATTTTGCAAGGCTTGGCTAACCATGATTTACATCATATTCGAGAAGCGGAGCGTTTGATCGAGCGTTTAGGGTGAGTCATCATAAGACTTTACTCTTGGGCGAATAATTTATTGAAAGCGCAGAGATTGCGGCCGTGACTTTATCGCCGTACGCCGCCGTCATGCTGTGCCAAAATTGCTTCCATCTCTGCCCGATTCGTGTTCAACATATCACCCATTTGAGAAAGAGCCATCGCTGCTAAAGCTGTCCCTCGCCGCAATCCCTCGCGTAGTGACTGATCTAACCATCCATCCAAAACACCCGTTGCTAAAGCATCTCCTGCACCAAGCCGATCAATCATCTGCGTTGGCAAAGCTGGTTCATGCCAGATTTTATCTCCATCAAACATAAATGCGCCTTCATTTCCCTTTGACATAATCACATAATGAGCTTGGCTGATTTTTTGTAAATCATGCAAGATTTGCTTTTCATCGCCTGTAAAGCCGAAGACTGTCTTGGCATCTCCTTGACCACAAAATAGGAGTTCAACATCTTGGATAAGCGGCTTAAGCACTGTTGCGGCTTTCTGAGGCGACCAGAGTAAGCTGCGGTAATTAATATCGAAACTAATGGCTATGTTAGCTGCCTTAGCCTGTTGAATGGCTTGAACAATGATTTCATGACAAGAACCGCTAAGCGCAGGCGTAATACCCGTTAAGTGAAGCAGACGTGTATCAAGTAAATAATCCCAATCAACTTCTTTCGGTGTCATCTGCGAGATAGCTGAATTAGCCCGATCATAAATGACTTGGATGGGGCGAGGCGGAACAGAATATTCGACAAAATAAGTGCCGATTCGGGCTTGATCTGCTAAGACCACGGCTGAGAGATCAATGTTCGCGCCACGTAAACGGCGTAAAACAAGATAGCCTAACGATGAGTTTGGTAGGCGACTGACCCAGCCGGCCCGCCGACCTAAACAAGCCATCGCTACACACAGGTTACTCTCTGCGCCCGCTGGACGAAGGTCGAATTGCTCCGTGTCCTCCAGCCGGTAGCCCTCGGGGACGCTCAATCTTAACATGATTTCCCCTAAGCTGGTTACATCAAAACGAGGGGATATTAATGATGTGGTCATAATTGTCAATCCTTTTAGGAAGAAATTGTTAGTTCGGTTGAGTTAGAATTACTTGTGACCCCTGAAATCTAACGGCTTATTTGTTAGGTTTTGTCCTTCAACCCAGCCTACATTCTTTGCTTCGCCTGTTCCCAAGCCGCTCGTAAAGCCTTGGCCCTATTTGTAATTTCTGCTAAAGTTTGATCTTTTCCCGAGATCAAAGAACTGCCAACCCCCAAAGCCGCAGCACCTGCTTTAACGTAGTCAGCCACATTATGTACCCCTACGCCGCCAGTGGGCACAAAGTCGATGTCATCTAAGGGGGCACGAATCGCCTTGAGGTAGGCTGGCCCGACAATATCAGCGGGAAAAAGTTTAACCATGGAACAACCCGCCTCGAAGGCATTATGTGCTTCGCTAGGGGTGAAGACACCAGGCAAATGCAATACGCTGATTCTTGATGAATATATAATTGCTTTTGGATTGTAATTAGGCGAGACAATAAATTGCGCTCCTGCTCCCAGAGATTGGTCTACTTGAATGGATGTACGTACTGTTCCTGCACCGACCCACATCGCTTGTTTAGTAAAGTGCTTCCGTAGTGCAGCGATGGCCTCTAAGGCTCCAGTACTATTGAGGGTCACCTCCATGACAGATACACCGCCAGCTTGGAGAGCCTCTCCGATTTGCAATATTTTCTCTAAAGGAAAATCACCTCGCACAATGGCAATGATACCTGTTTGTTTGATATGCTCTTGGGCTTGCTGTTTGGGTCTCTGCATCATCATATACACCTCCTACGAACTGCTAGGGTTGATAAAATAACTTGACGAATATCAAGAGCTTGGTATAATGCGAGATACTCTGAATATGCATGATATTATTGCTTTGTTGTTTGCCACGCAACCGTATTTCGTACAAAAAATTGTCTTATCGGGGATTGCTAAAATAACGTATAGTATGTTTGTGTACCCTAAAGGTTTCAAAAACCTTTAGGGTCTGACATATTCCCCACAGGCGTGGGGGTGAATCGGCTGGGCGAGGTCTATATCTCGCTCGACCTCCATATTCCCCACAGGCGTGGGGGTGAATCTGTCCCCGCCTTTCACGCGGGGCAGTGGGATCACATATTCCCCACAGGCGTGGGGGTGAACCCGTGTAAACGTTTATCCGTCAGTTCTAGTTAGTAAAGAGAAAAGGGTGGTTGACCGACCCCCCTTTTTTCCATTATTCCCGAAACAACACCAAACTCGCTGTATGACCATGCAAAAAATTTTTCCCGCCAATCGGCCCAATTTCGCCTGCACAGAAAAAGCCTGCTAAAGGAACATCATCGAGAATTGCCTGGATGACATCAATATCTCCATTAGGATAGTCATAGAGCCGTGTACCCCGCCCATTGCAGGAAAAGAGCAAAGCCCCTTTGGGCTTGTCATACAGAAGTTGGGGAGAGAGCATCATCTCCATATCTTCTTGCGCGGTGTTGGCATCACGCAGATGAAATTGCACGGTCTCATCTTCCTCAATTCGGTCGCCAATCACCAAGGCCCCTCTGTTACGGTCCACGCCGATGACGCTGCGAATCAGAAAATCACCCCGTCCTGGGGCTGGTTGCCTGGCATCAACAGCTCGACCCAGAAATAAGCCATTTTGAAGTAAATGGTGTTCTGCTTCTGAAAGCTGCTCAATTACTTTTCGCAAAAACAATATTGGCAACTGATTTTCTAAGGTGATGATTTGATTTCGTTTTGCTTCAGTGACGTGATAGGGCTTTCCGATAGGGCGGCAGCCTTGAGACACGATGATATCGATATCAAGCTGGCCCCCAAAAGCCAAGCCGACAACTCCCTTCCTTTGTAGACGTTCCCCAGCAATTAAGCTATTGCCTCCTTGATTAAGAGGAACACTGGCCAAGCCGCCCACGACAGGCGACTGCGGGAAGCCTTGGTTAAAGGCATTCAAGACACGGTCTATGGCTAGGCTAAAGGGCTCACACAAGATGATAAATAATTTGGGGTCAAAAGAAAGATTTAAACGCCTCGTCAGAAACTCGAAATCATCGGCTTGACCTTGAAAGTCCTGAGGTTGCAGATAAAAGGGACTTAAATCTACCTGAGGGGTATAGCCTGCCAACAAGGTTATGGCAGGTTTATGTTCAATTTCGTTAAATTGGCTGATTACACTCTCAGCACTGGTGCCAATCATATACCTTGGGGAGAGGGTTTGCTGTAACCCCCTTCTAAGATCGTACGCATGTTGGACAAAATAGGGTGAAAAAAAGATGATAATAAAATCAGGCTGGATACCCATTATTTCCATCTCAATTTGGGCCTGTAAATCAGCACAGGCTAAATCAATCGTTGTCTCCGTAGTGATAGCAGAGACAAACTGTAGCATATCTGTCATTTAAGTCAGTTCTCAATTCAAATTTTTTGGTTGTGCTTCAAACGAATCAGGGAAGCCGGCATAAACTCAGGAGGCCAGTATCACCCTTGGACTCCTGAATTTATGCCGGTCCATATCCTTAAGTTAAGTGTTTAGCCGCCCAAGCTGCGCCAATAATACCAGCTTCGTTGAGCAAGGTTGCCGGCACAACAGGGGCTTGCACATCTAGGTGGGGGAAGAATTTTTCGTACTTTTTGCTCACGCCCCCACCGATGATAAATAAATTAGGGGAAAATAAAAATTCGACATGGTGCAGGTAAGCGTTAACACGTTTCCCCCACTTTTTCCAACCTAAATCTTCAGCTTTCCGAACACTTTCTGCCGCTCGTGTCTCCGCGTCATAACCATCTAATTCTAGGTGTCCCAGTTCAGTGTTAGGCACTAATACGCCGTCAATAAAAACGGCACTGCCAATCCCCGTTCCCAACGTTAAAATAATAACGACCCCAGACTGATCTTGACCAGCACCGAAAATCATTTCAGCAAAGCCCGCCGCATCTGCATCATTTAAGACCTTGACTGAACAACCTGTTTTTTCCTCGAATAGAGCTTGACCGTTTGTGCCTATCCAAGAGTCGTGGACATTGGCTGCGGAATACATACAGCCATCTTTAATAATTGCTGGAAAGGTACACCCAATCGGCCCTTGCCATTGAAAATGTGTCACAATCTGCGCGACGACATCGGCCACTGCTTCTGGAACAGCAGGCTGAGGGGTTGGGATACGATGCCGTTCCGTGACCAGCTCGCCTTTCTTCACGTCCACCAAGGCTCCTTTGATACCAGAACCACCAATGTCTATACCTAAGATGTTCATAGCTTCTTGCTCCAAAGTTTTCTTTTTTTAATTAAATTGAATATTTATTGAATATTTAGGATTAGTAGGTCAAGGACTGGCGATCTCTTCAAGCCATCTTTTGTCCGACCTTTTTACGCATTTTCCCGATATGGGTCAGCATCAATACTTTACTTTTATGTTGATTTGCATTTACCAACCATATCTCTTATGATTTCCATATCCCCATTACTATGTTAAAATTTGATGCTTACAATTGTCCAAAGATGTTCAGGTACAGCTTTTGGATTTCATATCTTCAAGTTTACCTTGAAGATATGAAAATAATATCAAGTAAACAGCCTTAAATTGACGATAGACAGTTAATTATAAAACCATAGATGGACAGAGCAAATTGAGGTTTTATCATGACCGACCCCTTATTTCACTTTAAAAATTATCACCCTCGTCAACTTGAAATCATCGATACGACTCTACGCGAAGGGTCACAATCTTCCCTGCTGCACGATCACTATAAATATTTTTTTAGCCAAAGAGACAAAATTGAACTGACGGAAGCCTTAATCATTTACGGCGTGAAATTTATTGAACTCTTTTCACCTATTGTCAGCCCCCAAGAAAAAAAAGATTTCAAGGCGATTAAAGCTGTTCGTGATGCGCTTATTGCTCAGAAAGGCTATACCTATCTATTAGCTCATGTCCGTTGCCATCCCGATGATGTAGCGGCAGCAATTGAAGCTGGTTTTGATGGCCTGAATTTTTACATTGGCACCTCGGAAATGTCACGGCGTTATAATCATGGTAACAGCTTGGATCGTATTATCAACATAGCTGTGCTACTACTTGAACAGGTGCGTCGCGATTATCCTCATCTCATTCTACGATTTAGTGGCGAAGATGCTTTTCGTACCCCGCTAGAGGACTTATTTTATGTTTATGATGCTGTAGCCCCTTTAGTAGACCGCTTTGGTACGCCAGATACCGTTGGTGTCGCAACGCCAGAGGCGGTACAGGCGCGAGTTAAGGCCTTACGAAAACGTTATCCTCAAGTCGATTTGGAAGGCCATTTTCATGAAGATCGCGGCTATGCCACCTTAAACGCCTTAGCAGCAAGCAAAGAGGGCCTGCGCTATCTACAGACGACCTTGCTCGGCATCGGGGAACGTTCTGGCATTACATCACTGACCTCGCTCTTCTTCAACCTCTATATCGAGCGAGAATACGATTTGTTAGAGGGCTATCATTTGCGCGGTTCTTATCCGATTAATGTTATGATGGCTGATAAGCTGAAAAAATTGGTTCCGTCTAAAGAACCTGTCAGTTTGACAAATCGTACTCATATGGCTGGGGTTCATCAAAAAGCAGTGCTAAACGACTCCTCGGTTTATGAAGCGCATCCTTTAGACGTTTTTGGGGTGACGGAGTCAGAAGTGTTGCTAGGCCCCTTGAGTGGCTGGAATGTGGTGCATTATTACTTACGGGAGATAAAGGGTTATCAAATCGATGAAAACACAGCGCGTCAAGTAGCAGCAGTCTTTAAGGAGCGTGTTTATCGAGTCAACTCCGAAGAGTCGCCGAGTAGGCTATTGCTCGAATTAGCTGAAAATGAATTTGGCTTAAGTCATCTCTCGATTCCATCACGCTTCCAAGGCTCTATCGTGCAGGTTATGACTCCATCTAATGATAATGCCTTATCTAACAATAACGAGACTGTTTTAGCTTCAACAAAAAGTGTCTCAGAAAAGGATGCTACGTCATCCCTGAATGACGCACCATCTCAGGCGGAACAACCTATCGGCAAAACCTTTGTCGAAAAGCTACTGGCTCATAACGCTGGTTTAGCCTCGGTTATCTCTGGACAGGTGATTGAAGCAACGCCCGATGTGGCTTTGAGCCATGATAATACAGCTCCCATTCGACAAATTTTCTATTCCTTAGGTGTGGATAAAGTAAAATATCCAAATCGTTTGGCTATTACGCTCGACCATGCTGCCCCACCACCGACGACACGACATGCCCAAAATCATGATGAAATACGTCAATTTGTGGTCGAACAGGGCATCACGAATTTTTATGAAGTTGGTCGGGGAATTTGTCATCAAGTCTTATGTGAGGAAGGTCTTATTCAGCCGGGCACACTTTTGTTGGGGGCAGATAGTCACGCCACGCATTATGGAGCCTTAGGTGCTTTTGGGGCGGGTGTAGGTCGTTCAGAGATGGCGGCTATTTGGGCCACAGGGCAATTATGGCTGCGGGTGCCAGAGAGCATTAAAATCACCCTAACAGGCCAGCTTGATCCTTGGGTGACATCTAAAGATATCACGATTTATGTGATTGGAGAGCTGGGGGCAGATGGTGGCCTATATGCCAGCGTCGAATTTCATGGCACAGGTATCGTTTCTATGAGCATGGATAGCCGCTTTGTTCTATCGAACATGATGGCTGAAATGGGAGCTAAAAATAGTTGGGTTGCACCTGATGAGACGACGTTTCAATGGCTTGATGCAGCCCGGGTTGATGAATTTAGGCAATTAGCGGCGCAATTTGCCCCTGACCCAAGAGCAGCTTATCTGGCTGAACACCAATTTCACCTAGCAGACATAGAGCCGCAGATATCTTGTCCGCATACAGTCGATAACGTGGCCCCGCTCTCTCAGGTGGCTGGGACGAAGGTTCAACAAGCCTTTATCGGAACTTGTACCAACGGCCGCTTAGAGGATATAGCTGCTGCAGCGCAAGTGGTGCAAGGTCGGCATATTGCCTCTGGTACGCGGCTATTGATTATCCCTGCCTCCTCGAAGGTGATGCTCGAAGCAACCCGTCAGGGCTATGTCGAAACCTTGATCGAAGCCGGAGCCACCTTTGGCCCGCCTGGCTGTGGCCCCTGCATGGGTAATCACCTCGGCATTCCTGCGCCCAAAGAGGTGACAATTTCTAGTGCTAACCGTAATTTCAAAGGACGCATGGGCACACCTGATACAGAAATCTATCTCGCCAGCCCAGCCGTGGTTGCGGCGAGTGCAGTGGCAGGGGTGATCAAACATCCGGGGGATGTGGTTGGTTGATGAATAGTGATGCAGGGAAAATTTAAGTTTGTCCTACAGTGGATGTAAGGAGAGGACACACATGAGCAACGTTTTTATTCAAGAAATAATCATTAATAAGGTCAGGCATATAGAAAACTTTAAAATACCACTTTCTGCTACCAATAAGAAACATTTGATCATCACAGGTAAAAATGGGAGCGGAAAGACATCTTTGTTGTTTGCACGGTGGATCATCAGAGATAATCAGATTTTGAAACAAATATTTGGTAATTTTTTAGAATAATTAAATATACCCTCAATCTTCAGTCAACCCTCTATAACGACCCTGATAGTATAACAGGGGCGAATTATCAACTTGATCAGACTCATATAAGGAGGTCACTTTACCGAGATAAATCCAGTGATCGCCGCCCTCTAGCGTATCATATAGCTCACAGCCAAGCGCAGCAAGACACCCAGTCAGTAGCGGCCCTCCAGCCCAGGTCGAAAAGGTAAAGAGCGGGGGAGTCTTAGCCTGCCAACCGCCAGCAAAATAGATGGATAAGTCTTGTTGATCTTGGTGCAGAATGTTGATGCTAAAGCCCTGCGTTTGCTCTATTCGTTCGGCCATGTGGGTCTTTTTACCGATACAGACTAGGAACAGCAGCGGTTCTAAGGAGAGAGAGGTTACGCCATTTGCAGTCATCACATGGAGTGATTCGTCCTCTCCTGTGGCGATGACTGTTACGCCCGTCGCAAATTTGCTGACCACATTGCGATAGGCTCTAGAATCAATGTCAGAAGGAACTGGACTAGATTGAACTGAACTCATCGTTAAATGTCTTCCCTTTGTTTAGCTAAAATAGCTTGATAATATGGTAATGAGGACAGGTTGACAGTGTAGTACACAGTAAGTAGTAGGCAGTTGAAGACGTGACTGAATATTGAATACTGGTTAGGTTATCTTCCGATAATCGCGATTCCAGTATACCAAAGGTTTTTGATCAACCTCTTGAACCTGACTGGCTTGCACTTTACCGATATAGATTGTGTGGGTACCTGCTGTATGACGGCTATAAATGGTACAATCCAACCAGGCTAAGGCATCTTCTAAAATAGGGGCTCCTGTACTAGCTGTTCCCCATCGCCCCTCAGTAAAGCGTTCTTCTTCATCTGTCCAAGCAAAATGATTAGACAATGCGCTCTGGTCTTCTCTTAAGATATTCACCGCAAAAACAGCATCATTGCGTTCTAACAAATCATGCCCTGTATGGCGGTGGTCGATGACAACTAAAATCAAGGGCGGTGTCGGTGAGACCGAAACAAAAGCTGAGACGGTCAAGCCATGCCACTGGTCGCCTGATTTGACCGTGACAATTGTGACCCCAGCGGGGAAGTGCCGCAGGGTATCTCTATACTGGTCAGATGTAATGGCCATATTTTCCTCTATGATATAGTGGTTAGCAAATAGTGATTAGTGAATTGGGAGTGAATTGGGAGAAAAACGAGCGTTAAAGGATACTTTACATCGCTATTTTCATTCATCTATGCTATAGGCTTTTTTTAGTTTATCTGTCAATAATTAGCTAACGACTAACCGCTATTCACTAATTTACTGTTAAATGATTTTTTCGGCAATTCCCCTCCTCTTATCATCTACTCATCTCTATTTCCCTTAATGTAGCCCTACATATTGTGCTTGTTCGTTCTAAACTTAAAAAAACTCTCATTTTTTGCTATAAATAATTTTACATTAGCCATCTCAGCCTGCCCAGACAGTCTGGTTTGTCATAATCCAGTCTGGACAGTCACCTGAACGCTTCTATCAGCAGTTATCGGATATGCGTAATTATCTGTTGCAAAAAAATAGCCGCGTAGATTGTTCTACGCGGCTATTTAATAGCCTTAACGCTATTAATGCTTGGTGGTGAATATTATTAGACATTATAGAGATTAAAAAAACAGATCACGAATAGGCGTTTGGCAGTCCAAACGACCGAATGAACGAATTTTACAAATATATTAAAAAATTCGGGTCATTCGTGATCCTTATTTTCGTTGCCTAATCATTTTTGCGTATCAAAAAAGGTAATCCAGTAGCCCGATCGAAGCAGTCTCGTCGGCAAGTTGCTGCGACTGCTACAATCTCGATTACCGTATTTGAAAATCAAATTTGATTAGACTGCCATTTTTTTATTTCCTATACAGTCTATTGAATAATGGGTATGCCATCATCACCGTAGGACAATCTTACATCTATCCTACATCAGTTACGATAGCCATCCTACCTAATGCACAAAGCCGACATCTTCTAAAGGCCAATAAGACAACCACGCTTTCCCGACCACGTTATTTAAATTGACTGGTCCAAAAGAACGAGAGTCGTTCGAGGCTCTACGATTGTCACCCAATACAAAAATGTGGTTTTCTGGCACGGTAATGAGACCATAAGCTCCTCGTGTTGGTTGGGCGATATAATTTTCTGTTAGCGTGTTGCCATTGACCATTACTTGCCCATTACGAATCTCAACAGTTTCACCAGGCAAAGCTAT
The DNA here is from genome assembly GCA_965199695.1 of Anaerolineae bacterium. GTDB lineage: Bacteria > Chloroflexota > Anaerolineae > 4572-78 > 4572-78 > CBDAUV01. The sequence goes on from OZ241372.1 coordinate 454,532, forward strand.
CACCCGTTTGATAAGCATGTCTTTGGCATCTTCGTATACTTTTAATACAACCACATCACCTCGCTCAGGCATTTGGAAGGTGTAGGTAATTTTTTCGACGACAAGGCGCTGATTAGAATGTAAATTCGGTTCCATACTCTGTCCATAAACGCGTGTTGCCTGGGCCAGGAAGAGATTAATCAATAGTGCAATGATGACAGCAGGTACAACAGTTTCTACTACCTCACGAACAGCACCAAATATGCGTTTCTTTAAAGAAGGCGGCGGTGGCGGTGGCAAGGGTTCTTCAGGAAAAATGGGATCATTACTATATAGAGGTGTGTTCCAGAAAGGCTGGGATGAAGATTGAGAGGCTTTTTCAAACTGCTCAGGCTGCGTTGGTTGAGTATCAGATTGATTGTAGGAATCGAACTGAGATTGTGATGAGTCTTTATTTTGTGAATCTAAAGGATACATTGACTTCTTAAATCTACCTTTCTATAAAATTTTATACTGAAACCAGAATGAGACTTAAAGTTTTGAGCCGTCATTCCCGCATGCTGTTAGCGGGAATCCATTCTCCGAGTCAAGACACAATTAGAAGGACATATTGCACAAACTATGGTTTTCAAAGCGATTTCAGTATATAACTATTCAGATACGAGGTACTTAATAACTTCTTTAACCACAAACAGGCGTTCGTTACCAAACACACATTCGTGATTCTTTCTTTATACTTTATCAATCTAGTATCTTCGCCGACGGCTATTATCATAACGTTCATTGTGGTCACTGCGGTCATTACGACGATTATCGCGATAGCTATCATTGCTATGGCGATTGTCATCCCGTCGTCGGTCATTGCCTCGATATGATCCCCTATAAGAACCACCACGATTAGAATTACTACGCCGTTGTACGCGAGCTTTCGCTTCTTCTAAACTCCAACCCTCTAAGACAGCTCGGCGAGAGAGATATATCTTGCCTTCAGGATTGATGTCAACCACCATGACCATAATCTCATCGTCAACAGCGACGATATCTTCTATCGCCCGTACATGATAATCGGCGATTTGGGAAATTGGAACGAGACCGTCTGTCCCAGGGAAAATTTCCACAAAAGCACCAAAGTCTAGGATTTTAACCACACGCCCTGTGTAAATGGCTCCTAGTTCAGCCGTCGCCGTCACTTCTTCAATACGTTCTTTGGCTAGGGCTGCGCCGGTACCATCATTGGCTGCGATATAAACCATACCATCATCATCGACACTAATTTTAGTTTTTGTATTTTCTTGAATACTGCGGATAGTTGAGCCGCCTGGTCCAATGAGTTTGCCTATTTTGGATGGGTCTATTCTCATTTTCTCTAAGCGAGGTGCATAAGCTGAAAGTTCCTGTCGAGACTGGTTAATCGTTTCTTCCATTTTTTCCAAGATGTGATAACGTCCTGCTTGGGCTTGGGCTAAGGCTTGTTCTAAAGCTTCCCAGTTAATTCCTGCAATTTTGATATCCATTTGTAAGGCAGTAATACCATCTCGTGTGCCTGCAACCTTGAAGTCCATATCACCTAAAGCATCTTCAAGTCCCTGAATATCAGAGAGTACGGCAAAACGCCCCGTATCAGCTTCTGTGATTAGGCCCATCGCAATACCAGAAACAGGCTTTTCGACAGGCACACCGGCATCCATTAGACTTAAGGTACTGCTACAAACACTACCCATTGAGGTTGATCCGTTGGAACTAATAGCTTCTGAAACAACCCGAATCGTATATGGAAAGGTTTCAACACTAGGTAAAACTGGGACTAAAGCTCGCTCGGCTAAGGCTCCGTGACCTATTTCACGTCGCTTAGTACTGCCGATGCGACCTGTTTCACCAGTGGAAAAAGGTGGGAAGTTATAGTGGTGCATATAGCGTTTGCTGCTATCAGGGGAAAGACTATCAAGGCGTTGTTCATCATCTGGTGAGCCAAGCGTGGTAACGCTGAGGATTTGAGTTTCTCCGCGTGTAAAAACAGCCGTTCCGTGAGGTCTTGGCAAGATACCCACATCGCACCAAATTGGCCTAATTTCGTCCGTTTGACGACCATCGGGGCGAATCCCATCGTCAAGAATTCGTTGACGGATCGCTTTTTTATAGAAGCGTTCATAAGCATTGAGTATATCAGCTTCTGATATATCCTCTGTGGCGATTGCAGCGACTAAGTTGTTTTTTAGTTCATCGCGTCGCTCACCCTGCTCTGTCTTGCTACCCTCTGTATCTAATAATATCTGCCCTTTATCAGCCAGCCAGTCGTCAACTTGACTTTGAATAGCTGGGTCAACATCTGGCGTATTCATTTTGCGTTTGATTTTTCCGACTTCATCGCGCATTTGTTTTTGAACAGCAATGATATCTTGAATAGATTCATGGGCTAAACGTAAGCCGTCTAAGATAATTTTCTCTGGTAATTCTTCTGCACCCGCTTCGACCATTAAAATAGCCTCTTCTGTTCCGGCCACACGCAAATCTAAAATACTGTTTTGCATGGCCTGTACTGTGGGATTGACAATAAATTCATTATTGACCCGACCAATACGGACTGCTCCAATGGGGCCATCCCAGGGGATATCACTAATCATCAAGGCTGCACTAGCCCCATTCACTGTCAGAATATCTAAATATTTTTCGCCATCTGAAGACAGAGCCGTGGCAATGATTTGAACCTCATGGCGAATGGTTTTATCGAATAAAGGCCGTAAGGGACGGTCTGCTAAACGGCTAGTCAAAATGGCATCTTCTGAGGGACGACCTTCACGACGGAAAAAATTACCGGGGATACGTCCAGCAGCATAGAGTTTTTCTTCTAATTCAACACTCAGGGGTAAAAAGTCAATTTCTTCACGCGAAGATTTGCTCGCTGTGGCTGTAACCAATAAAACACATTCGCCACACCGCACGACTACGGCTCCACCTGCCTGTGGGGCTAATCGCCCGGTCTCAAATACAATTTCTTGATTTCCTAAAGTTGTTGTAAACTGGTGACCTTCAGGTCTAGACATAAGATTATTTCCTCCAAACTGTTGATCAGTGGTAGTGGTTTTTTGAGCCTGTTGGTGATAGAGGTGGGAATTCGCTTTTTACTTTATATCACAAATATTTTCTAAAAACCATCATTAATTAATACAGCCAATAAAAATAAAAAAACAAGTAATTTTTTGGTTAAATATCCGAAAAATTACTTGTTTTTACTAAACAATCCTAAGTATCATAAGTGGCCACATATCGTGGGTGTAACTAGCAAAGTAATAGTGATGTAATAAACGCTAACGACGTAAGCCAAGTCTGCCAATGAGCGTTCGATAGCGTTCATAATCTTCTCGACTTAAATAACCTAACAGGCGACGGCGGTGGCCTACTAAGGTTAACAATCCGCGCCGTGAACTTTCATCCTGTTTATGCTCTTTGAGATGTTCAGTTAAATTACGAATACGAGTTGATAAAACCGCGATTTGTACCTCTGGTGATCCGGTATCACCTTCAAAACGTTGATACTCCTTTATAATTTTTTGTTTTTCTTCTTTCGTAATTGACACAAATATGGTCCTTTCATTGTCGGGTATCACTTAGAGCCTTAAAATTTTGTAAGGTCGATTATTGTCCGAGTGACCCCCATAGTGTCTGGGCATAAATTTCAGCTTTCTATTATATCACGTTTCCTTGGGTAGAGCAAATAATTTTTATCCTAGTAAAGAGGCAGTTGACAATTGCTTAAAACTGGGTAGAATTGACTACGTATACCCTAAAAACGCTTCTTACCCAATTGAGCATTGCTTTAGCTAAATCTACAGGATCCCCTCTAGCCCTCAGTCGGGCGCGAGGATATTTGGGGGGGTTTATCGGCATACCCAAAATTGGTCCGCAGCTCAGAAGATTTTGGAAACAGAGCTGACCAATATTCATCGCTTGGGCTTTATTCTTGATGAAGTCTTTTTATTGGAGAATTTGTTAGAAGTCTATCTTGCCACAGGAAATTGGTCTCGCGTACTTGAACCTCTGTTTCGCTTAACCCATATTGCCACGAGGGGTGGATTGAGAGATTATGAAGCCAGAGCTTTGAAAATTTCAGCCCAGAAAGCAGCTTATGAGCATGATCCTGAAACCGCTATTGCACTTTTTACCCAGAGTCGTGATATAGCCCAAATCATTAGTCATAAATTGCTTGAACTCTTTATCGAACTCGCTTGGACAGAAATGTATCGGCAATGTGAGCAAAAAGAACAAGCTACTCATCATCTCAATCAGGTAGAACGACTTTTGAATACCATCGCTAGCAATATTACGGATAGTGACTTGAAAGCCAGTTTTCCAAAATCCGTTTGGCCGAAAGATTAGGGTTTCAGTCGGTAGCGTTTCGGTCGTTCCGCAGGAACGCACTCAACCCAAACCTAACTAATATGCTCCCAACTCCCGCAACCGTTCATCACTAATGCCAAAGTGATGGGCCAATTCATGTTTAACAGTCCGCTGCACCTGCGTAATCACAGCTTCTGGGGTGTGACATATCTGTTCAATGGGCAGGCGAAAAATGGTAATCTTATCCGGCAAGACTAAATTATAACTAGAGGTGCGTCGGGTGAGCGGCACACCTTGATATAAGCCAAGGAGCAAGTGCCCCGACTTGAGACCTACCGCTCGTCGTTCAGCCTCCGTTGGCCAATCGGAAACGATGACTTCTATATTTTGTAATTTTTCTTGAAAAAACGCTGGTAAAGCTTCCAAGGCTTCTACAACTAGGGCTTCAAACTCGTCTGGACTAAATTTGGTGGGCATGTTGAAATATCTCGCTGATGAAATCTGGTATAAGATGAATGACTTTGGACAGGTGAATGAATTGCTAATGGACGAATAACTGCATTGTTGTACTTAAATTTGTCCTACGTATTCTCTATCCTGAAATGATAAGACATAATAAACCTATGCCAAATCGCGCTCAAAGCCCATTTTTTTATTGATGGCATTCATGGGATGGTTGAGCGAATTGGAACTTAAAGTTTTAGATTAATGTCATGCCCGAATGAAGTTATCGGGCATCCGCTGGTCATTGCCGTACAGCGTTTGGATACCCGCATGCAGTAAGCGGGTATGACATGACAAAACTTTAATTCTCATTCCGTTTTCAGTATATACACCTCAACCTGCAACTTTGCAACTTTGCTAAACAAAGCCACTTTGCCGCAAACAATTTTGGCTCATTGAGAAATTTTGTGGAAATCAAGAAAACGCCGTGTAAACGAGCAAAGTTGCAAAGTCAGCGCAGATAAACGGTTATGCGAGGACTTTGCCACTTTGCTACTCTGCTACTTTGCCTCTTTCTATAGCGTATCTGCTTGTCTACCACAAAATTCCTCATAGAACCACAATTTTTATACTTATCTTAGAGTCCGTTAACATGAATCTAACACCTTCCTAAGCCAATCTTAATATGATTTGGACATAATTTATGAGCAATTTAGCTCTGCATCAAGCATGTAAGTAACTATATCCTGTAACGCAGGTACTACCTACACTATTATGTTCTAAGGAGATCATGATGAACTTTAATAATAATTCTCATTCCTCAAGCAATGTTTTAAGACAAGCAATTTGGCTGGCGATCATAGTCTTGATTGTCTTGACTTTCAGTCTTCCACTATTCAATGGGGGATTGAGGCAGCAAAATGTGACCTTATCAGACATCGTGACGGCGGTCGAAATGGGAGAGGTGGAAAGCATATCGGTGCAGGGCGATACGATCACGGCCATGAAACTGGACGGTTCCAGCTTGGTAGCCCTTAAGGAGACCAATATCAGTGCCGTCGAAGCCTTACAACTCTTAGGTTTGACAAGCGATTCTTTGAAAACCTTACCGCTGGTGATTGAAGAACTAGGGTTTAGTTGGGCGAATTTGTTTGGCCTAGTTTTAACCTTTGCCCCCTTCCTCTTTTTAGGCTATATTCTTTATCGTGTGTCACGCCCCATGTCGGGAGGTGGACTCTTAGGGCGGATTGGACAAAGTACCCCCCAAGTTTTAGGGAGTGAGGAAGATAAAGAAAAGACTGAGCTGCCTTCTGTCACCTTTGATGATGTGGCGGGCGCGGACCAAGCTAAGTTGGAGCTGCAAGAAGTGGTTGAATTTTTGAAGGAGCCGGATAAATTCATTTCTTTGGGGGCCCGTATTCCGAAAGGTGTTTTGATGGCTGGCTCGCCTGGCACTGGCAAGACCTTGTTAGCCAAAGCTGTGGCTGGTGAAGCGGGTGTCCCTTTTTTCAGCATATCAGGCTCAGAATTTGTGGAGATGTTCGTCGGTGTGGGAGCGTCTCGGGTGCGTGATTTGTTCAAGCGGGCCAAGGATCAAGCCCCAGCGGTGATCTTTGTTGATGAGATTGATGCTGTAGGTCGGCAGCGCGGGGTTGGCTTGGGCGGTGGCAATGATGAGCGGGAACAAACTTTGAATCAGATTTTGGTCGAGCTGGATGGCTTTGGCACGGAGACGAATGTCATTGTCATTGCGGCCACAAATCGGCCAGATGTTTTAGACCCAGCCTTACTACGCCCTGGTCGTTTCGATCGTAAAGTGATTTTGGATCAGCCCGATGTCAATGGCCGGGAAGCGATTTTACAAGTGCATACGCGGGGCAAGCCTTTGCACCCCAGCATTAATTTGTCTGATCTGGCCAAACTCACCCCCGGTTTTGTCGGAGCCGATTTGGAAAACTTGGTCAATGAGGCCGCGATTTTAGCCGCCCGACGGAATTTGACCCAAATTGGGCCGCCGGAGTTTCAGGATGCGATGGAACGTATTATCGCTGGTCCTGAGCGTAGACGTAATATTATCAGTAGCTCAGAGCGCGAAGTGGTCGCCTATCACGAGGCGGGGCATGCCGTGGTCATGCATAACTTGGACAATAGTGATCCGGTTCACAAAGTGAGCATTATCTCTCGCGGCATGGCTTTAGGTTACACCATGCCCTTGCCCGAAGGAGATAAGTATTTGCGGACCAAAGAAGCCTTTGAGGATGAAATCGTGGGCTTGCTAGGCGGTCGAGCGGCAGAAGAGGTCATCTTTAACCGCGTTACGACAGGCGCGTCCAACGATTTAGAGCGGGCGACCAAGCTCGCTAAAGCGATGATCACCCGCTATGGCTTCAGCGAGAAACTGGGCTTACGAACCTTTGGCGAAGAGCAAGGCAATCCCTTCTTAGGCAGCTTGGGCGAAACCCGCGACTACAGCGAAGATATGGCTCAGTCCATTGACCAAGAAATCCGCCACATTTTAGATCGGGCTTATAAACGAGCCACCGAAATCGTCGGTCGTCAGCGTACCAAACTCGATACCCTGGCTAAAACACTTTTAGATGTTGAAACTGTTGAACGCCCCCAATTTGAGGCTTTGATGGCCTAACTCAGAGACATTGTAGGTTGGGTCCCCAACCTGGTATCATGACAGCGCAAGTTGTTCAGGCCAGAGTTGATGGGCCTTGAGCAGCAATAGGGGCCAAATTGTAGAGAATGGTGGTTTTTTGGCACTGCCTTATATCTGCCACGCTGCAACCTTAGGCCTCTGCTTGCGTATAATATTTCACATCGGGCCTAGTGATAAACTTGATAACCCAAATTAACATTCAAGGAGACATAGCTTATGAGTGACCAAGCTTATGAAGAACCAGAAGTCATTACACCCAAGAAGGATAGTTCCTGGGCTGAGAAAGCGGAAGCAGTAGGCAGCAGCCTATTTGCTCAAGCGAAAAAAGTTCTTGCCGCTGGCAACACCCGCCGAATGCTCATTGTGAAGCCGAATGGCGAGATCCTATTAAAAATGTCCCTAACTGTGGGCATTGCCATTATCGCCCTCGTCACCTTTTTTGCCCCCTATCTTGCTGCAATTGGGGCCTTGGCAGCCCTGTTTGCTCGTTATAAGATAGATGTAATACGGAATGATGAGATTTAAGGAAGTGAACTTATTCGATCAATAAAGCCTCAGTTTTAGAACATAAGCTGAGGCTTTTTATTTTCGATTAGTAACGATTCGTGATCAAGGACATGAAAAAACGCACTGCTGAAAGTGCATTTTTTTCATGCGGCCTGTTTGATTATTAACTTAGTTCACGATCCAAGTATCCCCATCATGATACAAAGCCGTCAAATCACCTGGGCCTTTGCTAGCCACAGCTTGATCAACTTGGGCTACGACGCTTTGATCATATAAAGGTTGATCAATGTCGCGGAAAACGCCGAAGGCTTCAGGAAATTCAGGGTGGCGCATCCGAGCTAGAATACTAGCCAGGGTAGGCTCAGGGGCTTTTTCATCATGCACGAGCAAGTCGGCTTCAGCCACTTCGTCCAACGAGACCACTTCTGGCGTGAGACCTTTCAAATGGATGCCCTTTCTTGCATTTTTTGACCCAAAGGTTAAAGGTTGGCCGTGTTCTAACTTAAGGACATGCTCATCACGAGTTTTGCGGTCCGTGGCATAATCCCATGTACCGGGATTATAGATGACGCAGTTTTGATAGACCTCGACAAAGGAGGTGCCTCGGTGGGCTGCCGCACGTTCAAGGGTCTCTCCTAGATGTTTCACGTCCACATCGTTGGTGCGGGCGACAAAGGTGGCCTCGGCACTGAGGACGAGGGGCACCGGATTGAAGGGCCGGTCTACAGACCCCATCGGGGTTGATTTGGTCCGAGTGCCGACTACTGAGGTCGGCGAATATTGGCCTTTTGTCAAACCGTAGACGCGATTGTTGAAGAGGATAATGTTGAGATCAACATTGCGTCGCATCGCGTGTAGGAGATGGTTGCCGCCAATAGAGAGCGCATCGCCATCACCGGTGATGACCCAGACGCTCAAGTCGGGATTGGCTAATTTCAGCCCAGTCGCTATCGTGGGCGCACGGCCATGAATGCTATGCAGGCCATAATTGTTCATATAATAAGGGAATCGGGCGGCACAGCCGATACCAGATACGAAGACAATTTTTTCTTTGGGTATCCCTAAATTGGGCAAGGTCTTTTGCATTTGGGCCAGAATGGCGTAATCACCACAGCCAGGACACCAACGCACGGTTTGATCTGATGCAAAATCTTTACGGGTTAAGTTCATCACTTCACTCATGCCTCTGCTCCTAATATCTCATGGATTTTGTTAGCGATTTCGCCGATAGTAAAGGGGCGGCCTTTTACCTTAGGATAGCTAATAAATTCAAGGAGACTAAACCGATTTCGTAAGAGGACAACCAATTGCCCCATATTCATTTCGGGAACTAAGATTTTTTGATAATTTAACAACAATTCATCCAGATTGGGCGGAAAGGGGTTGATATGGCGGAGATGGGTGTGCGCCACGGTCAAACCCTCTTTCTGAGCGTTCAGGGCCGCGGTGTGAGCGGCTCCATAGGTACTACCCCAGGTCAAGATTAATAACTCACCTTCAGCAGGCCCTGTCACAGATTGAGGCGGGATGATGTCGGCTAGTCGAGCCACTTTGCTAGCCCGTTCATTGATCATTTGTTGATTTTCATCGGGTAGATACGATACACTGCCCGTATTAGGCTGTTTACTCAGCCCGCCGATGCGATGTTCTAGCCCTGATGTACCTGGTAGAACCCAAGGTCGGCCCAGTGTTTCAGGATTACGTTTATAAGGTAAGAGACCGTTGGTACTATTTGAGGCGGTGGGATGGATGACCTTGATAGGTGGAATATCGTCGGGGTTGGGGATGCGCCAAGGTTCGGCACTGGTGGCCAGATAGCCGTCACTCAAGATAATCACGGGGACCATGGCTCGCACGGCGAAGCGATAGGCTTCGATGGCGGTGTTAAAACAATCGCTTGGTGTCGCTGGGGCAATGATGGGTAAAGGACTTTCGCCATTGCGACCATACATGGCTTGCAGCAAATCAGCCTGTTCCGTCTTGGTTGGCATGCCGGTACTCGGCCCAGCTCGCTGTACATCCACGACGATGAGGGGCAATTCCAAGGTCATGGCAAGATTTAAGCCCTCGCTCTTCAAGGCCAGGCCAGGGCCGCTCGTCCCCGTCACGGCCATCACCCCACCAAAGGCCGCTCCGATAGCCGACCCCATCGCGGCAATTTCATCTTCGGCCTGAAAGGTGCGAACATTGAAGTTTTTCAAAGAGGCTAGTTGGTGGAGTAATTCGCTGGCTGGGGTGATGGGGTAGGAGTTATAAACTAAGGGTTTATTGGCCTTTTGGGCTGCTGTGACCAAGCCCATGGCCAAGGCTTCGTTGCCGTTGATCTGCCGATATTTACCCGGCGGCAATTGGGCGGGTTGGATTCTATAGCGCGACTGGAAGGTCAACATCGTGTCGCCGTAGTTATAGCCTGCTTGTAAAGCTTTTTGATTGGCCTCAACCACCTTTGGTCGTTTGGCGAACTTTTCGGCGATGAAATTCATGGATGTTTCCAAGGGACGGTCAAACATCCAAAAGACCAAGCCCAAGGCAAAGAAGTTTTTACAGAGATCAACCTGTTTAGCTGTAAAACCTTCAATATCGGCCAAGGCGTTACGATTGAGCGTGGTCAGCGGGACTGCATGGACATCATAGCCCTTTAAAGTGCCGTTTTCTAAGGGATTGCTTTCATATTTCGCCTTTTTAAGATTATTGTTGGTGAAAGCATCCTTATTGACGATGACCGTACCGCCTCGTTGCAAATCGAATAAATTGGCCTTGAGCGCAGCGGGATTCATAGCGACCAAGATTTGGGGTGCATCGCCAGGCGTTAATACATCGTGATTAGAGAAATTGACTTGAAAACCACTCACCCCAGCAATAGTCCCGACCGGAGCGCGAATTTCAGCCGGAAAATCGGGTAAGGTGCTAACATCATTGCCAAAGACAGCTGCTGTGTTGGTGAACTGGGTGCCCGTCAACTGCATCCCATCTCCAGAGTCACCTGCGAAGCGAATAACAATCGATTCCACTTCGGTAAACGTTGACATATCTCACCTCATCATACGTATACTTATTAGTATTTTAGAAATCAAAATTGAACCACGATTGATTTACGATGTATGCGTTGGGAGAGAAATCATAAATTTATTTAATCTCTCACCAACGTATATGCTATAAATTATAGTTCAATGTATAGGACACAAATTATAACTAAAATCTTACAAAAGCATAAGGAGTTCACCTAACCATGTTTCAAATGTATCGATTATACCCCTTTGTTTGTCTCATCGCCAGTATTTTGATCATAATTGGTGTTGCTTGTCGTATGCCTCTCCCACCGCCTCAAACCCAAACCCAAGCAGCCTCATCCCCTGAGCCTGCCTCGCCAATTTTTGAATATGCTTGGTCGGATCGGAGTTTGTATCGCAGTGGTCTCGTTAATGAAGAACAGGCCATTTTGGGTGGATTGTCAGGGGCCAGCGTTTATCATATCGATATCAACATTGCTGAGACCTTTGACCGTCTCACAGGTCGTCAAGCTTTATATTATACGAATAATGAAGATAGGCCTTTACCTGAAATTTACCTTCGTCTTTACCCAAATTTAGCCGATGGTCGTAGCACTGTCTCCACGATGCGGGTGAATGGGCAAATGGTGGAGCCGATGTATGAGTGGCAAGATAGTGCCTTACGCATCCCCCTCCCTAATCCGCTACAGCCCGGCCATGTAGTGGTCATTGACTTTGAATTTGAGGTGATTGTCCCCCGCGATGGCGGCGGAAATTATAAAACCTTTGTCTGGGCCGAAAATGTGCTGGCTTTAGCGCATTTTTACCCGATTGCGGCTGTCTTTGAAGAAGGAACTTGGGATTTAGAAATTCCTGCGCCGCACGGTGATGTGATCTATGCCGAATCGAGTTTCTATATCGTGCGTGTTACGGCTCCAGCCGAACTGGTCTTCGTCGCTTCAGGCGTAGAGATTGAGCGCGTTGAGACAGAGGGGCAACAAACCCTCACCTTTGCTGGTGGTCCGATGCGAGACTTTTACTTGGCCGCCAGTCCTGATTATGACCTCGTTAGTGAGAAGCTGGGGGAAGTGACGGTCAATAGCTATCTCTTACCGGGTCACACTGAAGGTGCGGAAGCGGGCTTACAACATGCCGTGGATGCCTTGCGGAGTTTTAGTCAGCGTTTCGGCCCCTATCCTTACACTGAATTTGATATCGTACCCACGCCAACGGAAGCTCTAGGGGTAGAATATCCCGGCATCACCGCCATCAACCTGCGTCTGTATCCGCGGCACACCGTTTTATTTGAGGCAACCATCGCCCATGAAGTGGCCCATGAATGGTTCTACAGCACCGTGGGCAACGATCAATTGGCCGAACCGTGGCTCGATGAGGCCTTAGCCCAATATGCCACCTACCTCTATTTTGTTGATCTCAATCGCCAAGCGGATGCTCAAGGCTATCGTGGTTCCTGGCACGGGCGTTTGGGTGGGTCAGAGCAAGACAGTTTGCCCATTGGTCTACCTGTCGCAGATTATCCTGATGCCATGGCTTATAGCGGTTTTGTTTATGGCCGCGGGCCCTTATTTTATGATCAATTAAGTCAAATGTTGGGCCAAGAAGTGTTAGATCAAGTGATTCGAGACTATTATCTGCGTCATCAATGGGATGTGGCCACCGCTGAGAGTTTGCAAGCCAGCGCAGAGGAAACCTGTGCCTGTGATTTGGATGCGCTGTTTGCAGAGTGGGTGTATGAGTGAAAGTGGATGAGCTGAATATCACAAATATCGCAACATCCTCGCCCGTGCTACAGCCTGCGTCCGGCTGCTTGTATCCAATTTGCGATTAATGCGATGTAAATGTCCTTTAACGGTCCCCTCTGTGATGACCAGTTGGCGAGCGATGTCTCGGTTCGACATCCCAGCGGCGATGAGATGGAGAACTTCTAATTCGCGGGGGCTGAGAGGGTCAATGGGTGTGAGAGCCTCTTCGTTTAGCGATTTTTCTGTTTCCTGAACCAATATTGTTGTGCCTTCCGGCGTGGGGAAAGCATCTAGAAGACGTGAAACATAGCCAGGGTTGAGGCGCATTATCTTTGCTTCGTGTAACAGTTTTGACATCATCTGTCCCTTATCAACAAATAAACGCACAAAGCCTTCTGGTTCAGCGATTTGAAAAGCCTCATTTAAAACCTGCAAGGCTTCCTGCCGCCGCCGCTGGGTGTACAAAGCGAGAGCTTTTAGATTCAAGCTTTCTAAAAGATGCCACTGTCGCTCTCGATGGCGTGTGCTTTGAGCTAGGCAATCTAGGAGCGACAGAACTTCGGCTTGGCCTTGCAGAATATAGACCCAGGCTAGGGCTAAATAGTCTCGCTCCCGCTCTATGAGCAGGGTGTCCCAATCTGGGCGGGACATGTCATTGGGATGTAGACCACAGGTTTCAGCCCAATGTAGGGCTGAGTCAAAATAGCCCATCATGAGCCAAGCCCAAACTTGGCGGGCTTTGAACTTTGTCCACAGCCTGGTATCCTCTGTCGCTAAGGCCATCTGTTCAGCTTGTTTTAGGGTATCCTGTGCCCCTTCTGAATCACCTAAGCCATGTTGAACCCGCACGAGAGCAATTTGCGCCAAATCGAGTTGCCAGCGATCATCAGTTGCTTGGGTCAGCAGGGCGATCGCTTTGTGCAGATGTTGTTCGGCTTGTTCCAGTTCATTCCACTCACAGAGCAAGGTTCCCATGCCGCGGTGTAAATTGCCCAAACGAGACAGGAGAATATTCTTGCCCCATTCGGCCTGTCTGGTCTGTTTTGTGGCGAATTGGAGGGCTTGTTCATAGGTGATTGAAGCTTGACGTAATTTGCCTTGGGTGGCCTGAATGGCGATAAGACTGGAAAGCGTATTGAGACAGAGAAAAACATTTCCGGCTTCTTCGTTAATCGGAACCGCTTTAACATACGCTCGCTCTGCTTCCATCATTTGGTTTCGTTGTCGGTGGGCTTGACCCAGCAGATATTGGACCAGGCCGCGAATATGACGATTGTCTTCAGGCAATTCAGTTAGGGCTTGATGTAAAAGGTTAATCGCTTCCTTACTTTGCTGACGCTTCATGGCGACAAAGGCGTGAATAGCGGTGATCTCACCTGCTAAGGCAGGCGAGGATTGATGATTTTTGGCTAACACGTTTAGTTGGGCTAAGTAGGGAGAAATTTCATCAAGCGCATTGTCAGTGACCAACAGCCAGGTGTATACTAAACATAATTCTAGACGCTCTAGAACCAGTGATTGAGGTAAGGCTTCCAACCACCGTCTAGGGCGACTCAACTCGCCCGTTTGCCACATCGCCCGCGCATTAGCCGCGATTAAATTCGCTGCTAGATTGAAATCTTCTGCTTTGAGGGCATGTCGAATGGCTCTGGGTGGAAGATCATGATCAGCATACCAATGGGCTGCCCGACGGTGTAAAGCTGGAATGATATCAGGTTCATCACGCTGCAATTGAGTACGTAGAAATTCAGCAAATAGTTGGTGATAGCGATACCATTCTCGATCATCATCTAAAGGGACGATAAAAAGATTGGCGTGATGCAGATTTTCCAACATAGCCTGTCCCTGCGTGTGCGTGGCTGTGTCATCTGACGACACACCCAATACGGTATCACATAGCGGCCCAGATAGACGATCTAAGATGGCCGTATAACGTAAAAAGTGACGTAGATCATCAGGTTGTTGTTGAAAGACCTCTTCAACCAAATAGTCAATGATATAAGCATTATGGCCCGTGAAAGAAGCGACGAATGTTTGGATTTCTGCTGGATCTCGACGTTGTATCGATAGGGCGGCTAACTGTAGGCCAGTGATCCAGCCTTCAGTTCGTTTGGCTAAGACTTGGATTTGAGATACAGACAGACCCAAGCCCATGTTTTGATTGAGAAAAGTCCTCGTTTCCTGAGACGTAAAGCGTAAATCATCCGCCAGCAGTTCTGTTAACTGTCCGTACCCTCTCAAACGAGCTAGAGGCAAGGGGGGGTCAACGCGACTGGTGATTATGAGGTGCATTTGAGGTGGCAGGTAATCGAGCAAAAAGGTAAGAACTTGATGTATCGCTTCATTTTCGATAGCATGATAATCATCTAACACTAAAATGAAATCTTTAGGTAGGGTGGCTAATTGATTAATTAAACCTACCAGAACTGATTCTAAAGGCAGATCAGTATTACCCTTTAGCAAAGCCATAGCCTGTTCCCCGATGCCTGCTGAAAGGCCATCTAGGGCAGCGATAATGTATGTCCAGAAGATTTGAGCGTCATTATCCGAGTCATCTAAAGAGACCCAAGCCACGGGTAGAGCAGCCTTTTCCAACCAAGCACTAACCAAGGTCGTTTTGCCAAACCCTGGTGGGGCAGAGATTAAGGTCAGTCGATTACCTGGATGTAGGCTATCATCTAATAAGTTGAGTAGCCGAGGCCGGGGGACTAGGTTCGGTGGCGCAGGGGGGCGATAAAGTTTAGTGGTTAACAGGCGATGCTTATAAGCAATCTGATTGGGAGTCAGCAGTAGTGAAGTTGTATCAGTCATAAAAATGTCCGCTCGGATACGGAGTTTCCGCATTTACCAAGGGTGTGTGCTTGGACTGGTATAGTATAGCATGGGGCACTGGGAAAGAGTATAGGGGATGGGCGTATTTCGTTAAGTAATTAGTGAGCTGAAACCAGATTTGGGTAAATTAATTAATTCCCATTCCTCAATCGGTACTCACTGATTACGTTATCAATCACTGGGTTGCTACGATCTGGAGAAGATATATCCTATGGTTAATACGTATGATGCCATTATTATTGGGGGTGGAATTGTCGGGAGTGCCATTGCCTACAATTTGGTTCTAGCTGGGGCGAAAACATTGTTGATTGATCGAGAAGAGCCTGGCCGAGCAACGGATGCGAGCGCAGGTATTTTATCTCCCGAAACAGGGACCAACCCACTTGACACTTGGTTTAACTTCGCTGTTGAAGCTATGTCTTATTATCCTACACTTATCATGCAATTGCAAGATCAAGGTACTCCTGAAACAGGCTATGACCGCTGTGGTAAGATGGTCGTGGCGATTGATGACGATGAGCTTTCTCATTTTATGCGGGTCAGGAAATTGATTTTTGATCGCCAAAAAAAACGTGACTATCCTACAGCTCATGACTTATACACGATGCGGATGAAAGAAGCCAAAACGAAATTTCCACCTTTAGCCAACCCCTTACGCATCATTTACTATCGGCATGCCGCACGTATTGATGGGCGTTTACTCTTGCATGCCCTACGCTGGGCGGCAGAGCAGAAAGGCTTAGATATCTTGAAGGCGAGCGTTGAAGAACTGGCTTTGACCAATGTCAATTCTTTGACTGATCAAATAGAAGGTCTTCCCTACGAACGGTGGTTTCAATTCGCTGAAAAAAGTCGTAACCGAAACAACGAGGCAGCCGATTTTGAGGAATTTGAAGGGGATGAGATATTTGAGGAGATGATGAGACGGTTGAATCGGGGTGCATTAACGGAGGAAGATGAGGCGTATATTGAGAGTGAACAGGAAATGTGGGAGGAGGTTGTTCGTTTAGAACAGAGCTATTATGGTCGAGGTCATCGTGACGGGTGGCTGGATGGGCGAGACGTTGGTTTTGCTGATGGCAACAAACGAAAGCCCTTGATACAGCCCGTAAAATGTTAGCCGATGGCTTAGACCCAGAAGTAATCGCCAAATACACGGAGCTTCCACTAGAAGCGGTGATGGCTCTGCTAAGGGAAACGAATTGATATACTGAAAACGAAATGAGAATGAAAGTTTGGTACCCGATAGCTTCATTCGGGCCCTGTCATACCCACATGCAGTAAGCGGGTATCCAAACGCTGTACCGCGTCAAGTGTGGATGCCCGATAACGCCTCTCCTGTGGAGAGGCACATTCGGGCATGACGTTTTTCAAAAGCTTTAGGTTTCAAATAAGAATAATGAGAACACTAAAACGGCGGCCGGATTTCAGGGGCAAGTATCCTAAAGTCTGCGACCTTGCCACTCTGCCACTTTGCTCCTTTGCTTCTACGGTCGCTTTATTTCCATGATATAAGGCTGCTGCGTTGTGACCTGATAAAAGGTCTGCCAAGAAGCGACAGCTTCATCAGCTGTGGTCAGACGCTTGATTTTGAGATAAGCAGGCGAGGCATCTGGGAAAACAAAGGTTGGGGTGCCGAAAATATTTAATTCGGGGTTGGTGGCTTGGGCATGGTCAGTTGCCAGACGTTCTAAACAACTTGGATCTTGCAAGTCTTGCTCTAACTGGGCCATGTCTAGGTTAACGTCTTGGGCCACCTGTTTAATAGCCGCTAAATCTTTAATCTTTTTCTGTCCTTCCGTGGCATGATTGGCCGCGAGCAAGGCGAGGTGGAAACGAGAGAAGGCTTCTGCTCCTTGCCGTCGAGCAGCTTCGGCGGCCCAGAACATGTAGAGCGTAACGGCATATTCTTCCTGTTGCCAATTCTTGTTTTCAAGCGGCTGTTGCCAAAAGAGCCAGCCCTCATCGCCTGTGTAGTTCTGCTGATGTAAGGCGAAATAACACCAATTCGCTTGCAATTCATCGCCCAAATTTTGCGTGACTTGGTCGAGCCACACCGCGGCTCGGTAGACAAAAGGTCATCGGTAATCATAGTAGACATCGAATGTAATCATCATATCCTCCGTAGATAACAATTAACGATTAACAATAAGTAATGGCTCTTTGAGCTTTTTTGAGGTGAAGAAGGAGATGCACCGTGTAAACAGGCAAAGTTGTGAAGTTGCAAAGTCTCCTGACTAGGCGAGTTACGCTGCCACGCTGCTGCTTTGCCCCTTTGCTACCTATTCACCGCACTATTTCTCAAATAACCTTTTTTAGAACTGTCTAACCTCCATAAACAATATGTGAATTGCGAGGGATGATCAAAGGCTTTGGCCCATCTGTTGGAAATTGGGCTGCCCATTCTTCGGGATCGTAATCGCGTTTGACAAAGCAGGCGCGATGAGTGGACACGACATGGGTAAGCCCAATCTTTTGGGCCATTTTAACACAGCTCTCATAGAAGGGGAATTCGCCTTCCGTGGGATGGTTGGTTAAAAAGCCAATGTTAGGGGCCAGGTCGGCGATGGGCTTGATATAAGAGTCATGCTCGGCGAAGATATTGATTGGGTCGCCGGAGAAGTAAAGCGTCACGCGACCCACCACAATCACAAAGCCTAAATGCGTCACATCCGGCGGGGCGATATTGGCCCTTGGGTCGCCATCCGGTGGCTTGGCATATACAACGTGAACCGTGATATCGTTTAAGGCGACCTGTCGCCAGCCTGAACGACTTGATTCTGCGCTTTCTGAATACGGGTGCTTTCCAAAATGTGACGGATACTTTCTGGCAGTCCGATAAATTGGGCTTTCTGGTTGGTCTGCCAAATTTTTTCTAAGGAGTCAGGATAGGTATGGTCGCTATGGTCATGCGTGAGCAGCACATAATCTGTCGGCAACTGCGCTTCATCGCACTACCAAAATAACCTGTTTCAACAGGTTTCGCAGGATCAACGGGGCATTCCAATACCCGTTTCGGGTTCGCCAACAGTATTACTTTGCCACCTTGCCACTTTGCGCCTTTCGCTGGCGAAAGGCACTTTGCTACTTGTTCACCACAAAGTTTCTCATAGAATAGAAAATGATAAAAGTAACCTTTTCAGGCGAATTTACCTCTGTATTAATAACCAACTAATTGGCTGGTGACCATGTTGAATGGTGACATTATTTTAAGCTAAGGCCCTAGCCCAAGTAAATCTGTGACTCACAAAAGCGACGTTGATTTAGTCGCCTTGGCCCGTGAAGGAGATAAAGCGGCCTTTGGTGATTTGATAGAACGACACCAACCGACCTTAAAGCGGTTGGTGCAAAATATGGTGCATGATGCTTATTTGGCCCAAGAGTTGACGCAAGAAGCACTCTTACAGGCTTATTTAGCCCTGCCCCAATTGCAGCAGCCACAGCGTTTCCGTAGTTGGCTCTATAGCATCGGTCTTAACCTCTGTCGCAACCATCTGCGTACTCGTCGGGTTGATGTGTATTCCTTGGAGGCCATGATGGGCGGCCTGCATGTGGATGCCATGCCTTTAGTGGGACTATGGTCAAACAATTTACCAGATCCGCAAGAGGTGGCTGAGGAACGTGACTTGCATCAGCGGGTGCTGACGGCGGTCAAAACCCTATCGCCGAAGAATCAGAAAGCGACTTTGCTTTTTTATTATGAGCAGTTGACCTTGTCTGAAATTGCAGCGATTTTGGGGGTGTCTGTGGTGGCCGTCAAAGGTCGACTCCATAAATCACGTCAGCAATTGCGAATAAAGTTAGAGTCACAAAGCAGACCAATAAACTCAATATCATCCATATCTAAGTCGAACGCCGTTCATCAGGCATATATGGCGACTGGTTTAGATCTGGGAACACGTAAAAAAAAAGGTGAAAATTCAATGATTCCAGTTAAAGTGATTGATGTTCTAAGAAAAAAATCCGAAGAGGAAGAAGAAGGGAAAACACATAGCCATTATATTATCGTGTTATTGGATGAGGTAGGTAAGCGGATCTTGAATATTTGGATTGGGCATCAGGAGGGGCAAGAAATTGCCCGTCATTTGCTCTCGCACGATACAAATCGACCCCTGACCTATAATTTTACCGCCAGTCTGTTAGCGGCAGCCGGGGCCACGCTGACTGAAGTACGGATAGAAAGTTTAAAAGAAGAGGTTTTTTATGCCACCGTCAAGTTGGATTGTCAGGGGGAAGTCCGAGAGATTGATGCCCGTCCCAGTGATGCCATCAATTTGGCCTTACGTTTAGATTGTCCGCTGTATGTGCAAGACACCATTATGCAGACGACGGGGGTGGACATTTCCAGTGCTGACAAACTGCCTTCTGGACTTGGCCTCAAGGCCATGAGCGAGGAATTGGATGAGATGAAACAGAAAGAGGAAGCTCGCAGACAGAAACATCAAGAAGCATCAGCGGCAGAGAAAGCGGCGCAGCAGGAGAAAACGCAGCAGGAGTTGATGACCTTGTTATTTGGTGAGGAGGGATAACGGAGACTGAAATTTGTTGTTCATTAGAATGTTATCTATAATTCCTGTCGCTCCAAAATTTGTCCATCCTCTCATGACTCGCTATACTTTTCCCTCAATAAACAATTATTTTACCCTCTGGCACAAGTTGCCACAGATTTATGATCCACCAAAAACAAAACTTTATAGGCCAAGAGGCCCCCGAAGGGAGCATGACGAGCAAATATCAATTTAGTTAGAGCTTCCATTGTTCTTACATGTTTTCACCACCTAGTGGGCAATATCAGGAGAAAAAATTATGACGTTAACGTTAAATATTGACGAAAACTTAATTCAAGAGGCGCAAAGCATTGGTAATCATCAAACTGAACAAGCAGCCATTACCGAAGCCTTGAAAGAATATATTCGCTATCACAAGCAACTTCACCACTTTGCTACTTTGCTACTTTGTAAGGATTTTCTCGATTTGTCAAAGGAAAGGAAATACGTGTTTGTAGACGTTGCGATTCATGAACAGCCATGATCATCTCTAAAGCAGCACGGGCATCATAGCCACTGGAAGCGGCCACGACCTCTCGATCTGCCTCGATTGCCTCAATCAGTTCGGTCACAATCATGCGATTGCTCAGGCGCATCTGATCGCCTCCCGTGTAGGCTTGACCATCTGGCCCGACTTCCCATTCGTCCACCGTCAGTCGCTCCCACTGACAGTCACCACCATCAGGTAGCAAAATGCCATGTCGATAGAGATAGGCTTCCCCAGCAGGCGAGTTTTTCAGGCTCAAAATACCCTTGGTACCATAAACGTCAAAACCGAACCAGCTACTGCTGGTATGTTTACCCGAAGGATAGCCCCGTCGAGATTCAAAATGGGCCGTGATGCCGTTTTTGAAAACATAGTAGGCTGAGAGGCTATCCCCAGCCAATAAGCCCACCCCTTCATCGCCCTCCCGCGCATCAGCCACCGTCACCTCTCGTCCATCTTGTGTGACATGCCCGTGCGCCCAGGCCACATCCGCTCCAGCAAAATAACGCATACTATCTAAGATATGCGTTCCCAGCACTATCAAGTCCTGTCCGCCCACCCGATGATCGCCTTTACCTTGGCCGCGCATGGTTTGCACCTCGCCAATCACCCCTTCATCGACCAACTTTTTGGCATATTGTTCATAGGCATTGGCCCGACGGTGGGCTACGGCTAGCCGAACGCCATTGCGTTCACAGGCGGTTAACATAGTATCGGCTTCAGCCAGGGTGCGGGCTAAAGGCTTTTCACAAAAAATACCCTTGACTTTGGCTTCGGCACAGGCAATGACCATGTCGGCATGGCAATCGACCCAACGCGGAGCCACAGACACGAGGTCAAGCCTCTCTTTTTCAAGCATCTCTTGATAATTTTCATACCCCCGTTCAGCATCCGTCCGCTGCATTGCCGCAGCTCGTCCCGCCGCATCAGGGTCAGCTAAGGCGACCAATTGTACATTTGAGAGACCAGCAAACGCTTCATCGAGGGCATGTCCATAATCGCCTTGTCCTGTACGGCCTATTACACCTGCACGATATGTATGTGTCATTTGGTTTATGTCCTTTAACAATTAACAAAAAATTTACAGATCACAATGATTTTTCTGACTAACTTGATCAAGGATACTATACCAGCTAAACCTATTTGCCAAACATTGTTTTGAATATATCCCGCGATATATAGGCTGTCTTTTGTCTTCCTTGACTCACGCCCTATAATGCAGTTATTCGTTACACTAACTTATGGAGTTTTTAATGTCCTTAAAAGATAAACTACAAACGATTGCCGATGCAAGTGACTTTGAGATGGGCCTCGCAGTTCAACATATAGAAAGCGGTGATATCTGTCATCTCAATGCTGATACCTTTTTTCCGATGGCCAGCGTCTTGAAAATTCCTGTTTTAGCCACAGCCTTTCAGCAGCTTGAACAGGGATACTTTCGCTTAGAAGATCGATGGACTCTACAAGATGATCACAAACGGCGGGGGAGTGGCATTTTGCCCTTCTTCAATGATGGCCTGACACCGACGGTGCAGGATTGTCTGACCTTGATGATGATCATTAGCGATAATACGGCCACTGACATGGTCATTGACCGCTTAGGCGGCCCTTTAGCCATCGAGCAAGGCATGCATGATTTAGGGCTAACAGATATTCACTTGAAATTAACTATTCAGAAATTGTTACAGGATTGTCTGCCCGATCCCGATCCTGATTTAGATGAGGCTGAACAAGAGAAAGCCTTCTTTGAAATAGGCTATATCCGTGATGGCCTGGCCTTCAGCCGTGGCCCGGAGAACGATGTCAGCACCCCTGCGGCCATGACGCAATTGGTGCGTATGCTCTTTCGGGGGGAGGTGGTCAATTCAGACTCAACAGAGCGATTATTTGATATTCTGGGCCAACAACAGTTTAAGGATCGTTTGCCTCGTTTTTTCCCGCCAGGCACCAAATTCGCCCATAAAACAGGCACCCTGGCTGGCGTTAGAAATGATAGCGGCTTAATATACATCAATGAAGATAGCCATGTTGCTGTAACTCTATACACGATTTGGGATGATGAAGCTGTCTGGGGAGATCCAATCGCCACTTATGAACGCATTTTTGCTGTCGAGACAGCTATGGGCCGCATTGGTCGTTTGATTTATGATCATTTTAGTTAGGATGGCAGCGTAGGCACTGGGGTCGTTCAATAAAATCCCATCCAATGACCCCAGTGCCGCAGCGTAGCAGCGTGGCAAAGTTGCAAAGTGTATTGTGACCAAGTCTTTCAACCTACTTTACTACGCTGCTACCCTGTCATGTTGTCTATCTCTCTACCAAAGGCAAATATACCTTCCACTGATGGGGTTGTAGGCGGCCCGCCAAGGCAAAACGGCTGAGATGGTTGAGTTGAACAACAAATTGATTGCGCTCAGGATCATGTGAACAGCCGTCACAGGGCAGGAGAGACTCCCAATCTGTCCCATTCCACCATAGAATTTCCAAATCTGTCTCATTTTGTAGGCCCGCAGATTGCCAATCTTCATCCTGATAAACCACAGTGAAGGTGAAGGGTTTCTCAAATTCAGTGACGATTTGACCATTCATGTCTTGCGCTGTGATATCAAAATTAGAAGCCGCCTCTATCAGACGGTCGACTGCCTGTTTGATGATTTCTTCTGATATCAATGTTCCAAACAGTCGCCCAGCAACAGCTTTCCCTCTGCTGGCTCTGTGTCTTTCGTCAGCGACATGAGCGATGGTTGAGCTATGTAAGCCGCCGCATCTTCTTTAATAATTTCACCGGATGAACCCTGCTGACCACGGACCGCTTGCCACAGGGGACGACAGTCTAACACGCGCAGTTCTTGATAAAACCGCTTTAAAGTCTGGAGAAAATGCTAACATAAGCTTGAGGGATGGCAAATTAGGGGAGTGCGTAGCGTGTGAAACTTGAAGCGTGATCTTTTTGCATGGCAGTTAATTGAGTATACTGAAATCAGAATGAAACTTAAATTTGTTCATTGCTAATTACTAATTGTTAATTGATATTTTTAGAGGAGCCAAAATGGCAATAAAAGAAGCAATGGTGGATTTGGACATCGGTGGGGCTTATCCAGCGGAATTATATCATTACCAAGGGATTGCCACGGGAATTAGGCACTTTGAAGATGTAACCGAGGCGCATTTAGATCAATTTCATCAAGAAGGCTATCTCGTCATTGAACAGGCTTTTACCCCAGATGAAGTCCAAGATACTTTGGCTGGTTTTTTGGATCTGATTGCGGGTACAAACCCCGATTTCAGAGGGATCCAATTGGAGCGGGTCGCTGAAAACATAGCGATAGACAGCTTGCCAGTGGAGGATCGTCAGGATTATGTGCGTAAATTCATGTCATTTGTCAATTATGATGCGCGATTGTTAGCACTCTCTCAACATCCCAAGTTAATCGATGTCCTAACCCGCCTCATCGGCCATCAACCCTATATGTTCCAGGACATGGCTCTGCTCAAACCGCCGAAGATTGGACGCGAAAAACCGTGGCATCAAGACATGGCCTATTTTAATTTGTCCCTCAATGAAACGGTGGTTGGAGTCTGGATTGCCTTAGATGAAGCCAGCTTGGATAACGGCTGCCTGATTATTAATTCTGGTTCGCATCGCCAAGGACCCATGATTCACTTTCGCCGTCGTGATTGGCAAATCTGCGACACCGATGTGCATCATCAAGGTAGATTAGCTGTACCACTCAAGCCAGGCGGCTGCCTCTTCTTTCACGGCTTGCTTCATCATGGCACCCCAGCAAATGATTCGACGCTTCGCCGTCGCGCCGTTCAATTTCACTATCGCTCGGTTGACGCGAAACAAACCTCGCAGCAGGAACGCTTGGCAATTTTTGGGTCTGAGGGGAAAGATGTGAGTTGTTAGTGCTTTTGGCAGTAACGACATCGTGATTGATGTATATACGGAAGGCGACCGCAAATGTAGAACAGGCATCTCTACCTGTTCGCTCTCAGACAGGGATGTCTGAGATACATTTTCACCCTTTGCCAATGCCTTCTGTATAACAAACTTAAGTTTGTCATATAGGCCATGTTGGAGTATTCGTCAGTCAACAGGTCATCACAAAGCGATAATATCCCGTTTGATTAGATTTTGTAGGGCCAGAAGGATGTGCAAGCATGATCCAGTTTCCTGAGCTTCGTTTTGGAAAGCAGCCACAACGTCACTGGCCTTGAGCGGACGCTTACACAAATTACAAAGCTGCTGTAAATCGGATAAGGGTAAGTACATCGCGGCGCGAGCCAGTTTTTGTTTAACCAAGGGGGTCTCACGCAAGCGGATTTTTTGAGAAGGTGACAGTGTTATCTGCGCTTGTCGATGTTGCCAAAAGTCCGAAGTGGGCCAGCGTTGTTCTTGGGCATAGTAATCTTGGCGGGTTTTAAGATAGGCCTCGTATTGACGATTGAACTGCTGCTCATAACGGGCCAAGGCCTCCGCATCGCCTGCCAGGGATTGGCTAACGGCAGAGGCGGCTGAGAGAGCTGACCCTAGAGCCTTGGTAATACCTGCCGACGAAAGTGGATCAAAGGTACAGGCTGCATCCCCAATAGCAATCCAGTTAGACCCCACGACGTGGCGCAAGCGGTGAGAGGCAGCCGAATGAACTCGCAAGGTCTCAGGTAGGGTCGCATCGGTCACCAACGCTTGGATATGATGCGTTGCCTTGAGCATGGCTGTCCATTGCGCGGGTCGGTGATGTTCCTGTTGGCGTACAATTTCCCGATCGCTCATCCAAGTGACCACCGCTTGGTTGTTGGGCAACTTGGCGGCGTACCACCAACCCTGCTCACAGGCTTCAATCCGAATATGCTGCTCGCCAGTATGGACGGTATCAGGCAAGGCGAAGAGGGCTGATACCCCGATTAAATGGTCAAACCAGATCCGTGGGATACCTTGACGGGTCGCAAAGAAGGCCAAGTTGCCGCTAGCATCAACGACGAAGGCGGCTCGCAGGGGATGGTCTTGACGATTTTTATCCCGCACAGTCAGTTGCCAGGTTCCATTGGCCACCTGCGCTTGCCCGACGACTCGCACCCCAGTGGTGACGGTAGCCCCACGGGCCGCTGCTTCACGGGCCAAAGTTTGGTCAAAACGATTCCGATCCAAACACCAGCCTTGGCCCAGAGGATGGAAGAGGAAATCTTGATAAATCACCTCTGGGCTACCCCATAAGGCCGACGTGCCCAGCGAGGAGCGGTGTCCATCTTGGGAAAAGGCCTCCCACAGCCCGAGTTTATGCAGGGGATGACGAAAGTTCGGTGGCACTGTCTCTCCAACCCGAAAGTTGCTGTAGTCAGATGTTTCTAGGACTGCGACGGACAAGTCGCTATTCGCTTGGCGCAAGGCCAAGGCCATGGCACTCCCTGCTGGCCCGCCGCCGATGATGGCTATGTCAACGCTGGTTGGGATCATCAGGCACAATCTTTTTAGGCTTTATGTTAGGTTGTTCAGTTCTAAAATAGCAGACAAATTTAGACAGAATTTACAGGATTTACAAAATTTTTTGATATTTATCCTGTAAATCCTGTTTAACAGTATTTTGTAGAACTGAATAGCCCTAGTTTTTAGGTGAACGTTGTCTGCCTGGGCGTTGTCTGCTTGGGCGTTGTCTGCTTCCTTTAGGCGGGACATTTTTTTGTTTTTTCATCTGCTTTAGTAGCTTAACGTCCACAGGATTCGGGGCATCAGATGTGCGCTCCACTTCTACATAATCTATCTCTTCTGGAGGAGACGAAAGCATATCACTGGAGACAATAAACCCAAGGTCTTTCCAATGTTCGACCATATCTTCTTCAATGAGGTCGGGGTCGGTATTGGGGTCGGTCACTGTATCCCTGAGCGCAAACCAAGATTGCTGCGTGTAGATTCCCGGATTATCACGATCAGAGTAAACCTTCAGGGGTCGCTGTACAGGCCACCACCAGATTGCTTGGGTCGTCCCTTCACTTCCATCTTCCCCTGGTTCAGGGGTTGCGGCATAATTAATGGGCTGGTTTGTACACCAATAATAGTCCGCTTGCCACGGAATGGCCATGTATTTGGTGGCATCGCCGGGTTCAAGTCCACCATCTGCTGGGTCATTATCTGTACTCAATGGTGATGGAATACTCGCCTTTTTATTGAAGCGAAAATTAAAAGGGCTGACATAAAAATTTGGATTGCGAGAGATCCAAGTCATCTCAATGCCAGGAGAAAAGGCCCCGCCAGCACAGTTTTCAAGGACGGCGCGGTCAAGGGCATCAGCCTCATTCAGCGTCGTAGATGGCGGCGTACCAGTTGGGATAAAATTACCCTGTTCCCATTGCTGGAGCAGAAAGTATTGCGTCTGCGTGAGTCCTAAGTATCGTGATGATGGTTGGCCATGTAACCGAGTACGATCTAAGGTCCCTTGCTCGTTATTTCCAGCCCAAAGTGCGTTGTCACCAGCCAAGACTGGCATCCCCCGTCCGCCATTTATCCCTTCATACGTGTCATTGACATACGCATCGTCTGTGGGGGGACGTAGGTAATTAAAAATCCTTGTTCGGTCTGTGTTATCTAATTGACCAAGCGCGTCTAAATCCCATTTCGGCGTATGGTGACTGGTACCAAGGTCCACGACCCACGAGTACTTCATCACCCGATCAAGAATCGGCCGAATTTCTTGGTCATAATTTGGCTGATAGCTAGATTGAAACCCGCCGTTAGCACTATCAAATAACGTTGTATTATACCCCTGTGTACGTACAGCCATATCATACATGGTGTCATAAAGCGTCACGATATTGGATAACTGTGGCACAAAAGCAGGCGAGGCGATGATGACCCAAGCCCCCTCTACATCTTGACCATTAACCCTTGCGGTCACATAACCATCGGATACATCGTCAAACCAATTATCATTATTGGCATACTCTCCATTGATGAGGTCAGTCTGTGTAGATCCTGATATACCGTGTCCCCCTAGAACAAGTAGTCTACCTTGAGCATCAGCCTTAAGATAGCCTAGTGTGGTAATTTGCTGAGTCCCCTCAGGATGAATTAAGGTGTCAGGTGTATTAACCGCAAATTCGTCTGAAGACGTATTAGGTACGCTGGGGAATACTTTTGAACCGCCGTCGAGGAGAAGGGATGTCCGATCTTGTACATCCGAATTACGGAGATCTACCGCTGGGTCATAGTCGCTATAGTCAAAGCCTTTGCTCGTCTGAAATTTGTACCAGGCTGATTTCTTATTCGCGAGGTGGACAGTCCATTCGACTGGATTCGTGGTGTAATCATCAATTTCACCAATCAGGGTTGTCCCATCATCTTCATATTCATATATCTTAAAACGGGCTGCTTGACGCTTGAGATTGCCACTACTATCTCGTAACTCTTCGATTGTAATCGGGTCGCCAGTGTCGGGGTTTGTTGGCAGACCTTCTGCCTCTTCCGGGGCGATATAATAACCGTCTGTTCCCGTAGCTGTGCTATTGCCCAAACGAGCGATGCCAATTGCTGGATGAATTTTATATACTGCCATTGTTCACTCCTTGTGTAAATATATAATTATTGGTTGAATGAATGATTGTATGAAAGCCAAGATACGAAAAAATTTATCTTAGTCCCTTCTTTGGCTTTTCAATCAAGGCGGGGTCTTGTGTGATGACCTCCCTAAAATAAGGTTGAAAACAGTATAACATATAATCAATATTTTGTCCAGTATTGGAGAAAGATATGAACGCCGTACTAAGTAACTTAAGGTGATTAACTCGACCAGAAAAGGGGTTGAAATATTGTTGCGAATAACCGCCCAATCCAGGATCCTTTAGGTTTGTGCAAACACAACAAGTTTGTTATGCTAACCCTCTTGTCATCTGTTCAGCGATCAATATTCAGATTACACGAGAACAAACTCACTCATCACTCATAACTGTATTTACAGAGGAGTATTTCATGTATCCCCACCCGCTCAAACAAAAGCTCAAAAACGGCGAACTCGTGTTAGGCTCATCCTTACCCGCGCTGTCACCCACGGTAGTCGGCACAGTTATGCAAGCCCCCGTAGATTTTCTATGGATTGACACAGAACATGCCCCCTTTGGCACGGAGGCTTTAGACACAATTCCTGCTTTGATGCGCCTGCATGGCGTGGCTCCTATGATTCGCGTGGCTTGGAATGATCCAGCCTTGATCAAAAAAGCCTACGATGTCGGCGCAGTCGCGGTCATGGTGCCGCAAGTTAACACGCCTGAAGAGGCAGCCTTAGCTGTACAATACGCCCGTTATCCCCCTGAAGGCCAGCGGGGTATTTCGCCCTCTTGGCCCCGTATCACCGGCGATGATTGGTTTCAGGTGATTAAGACGGCAAATGAAGAAACCGTCTTAGTGCTACAAATGGAAAGTCGCCAAGCTTATGAAAATTTGGATGCTATTGCCCAAACCTCTGGCATTGATGTTTTATTGGTTGGTCCAATGGACCTGTCTGCCTCTGTGGGCAAGATTACGGATATGCAAAGCTCAGAAGTGCAAGACATCATGCAGGATGTCCCCCGTCGTTTAGAAGGCACGGGCATTGTCACGGGCACGACTTTAGGCGATGTCGAGGAATTGCAACAAAAAGTCGACTGGGGTTATCGTTTCCTCAATGTAGGCAGTGCCTTGGCTTATGGCGTACAGGTGTTGGAGCAACATTTGGCGACTTTACGAGTTAGGCGTTAAGAAATGATTATTACATAACTTGTGCATCTCACCGGGCCAATCTGGTTCCTAATCCGAGTGTGGGAACCAGATTGGGTAACTTATAGGGGCGAGAAAATTAAAACAATGGAAATATGAAGTTTTAGAGAAAGAAAATTATTATTAAATCAAAGCAAGCAATTGACTGTTGTGCTTGCGGAACGTCCTTGGCATCGCTTCAGTTATAGGATGATGTCCGAATTGTTATTAGCGCATGTAAAAGAAACGCCGCCTTCACCCCGTCGCTTTGCCGAGAATATTCCTTTGGCTCTTGAACATATCATCAGGCAATGTTTAGCGAAGATGCCAGATGACCGTTACCCCTCTGCTGCCGTAGCCCTGAAAGATGTTCAATCTTTGCAGGCACATCAAGATGTAGCCCAACCCTATTTGGCCTTATTGGACTCAGAAGATAAAGCTTTCGTGGGGCGCGACCAAGAATGCCAGCAACTCGAACAAGCCTGGGAAGTGGTGAGAAAATCCCGAAAGCCACATCTTTTTGTGTTACGGGGCGAAATAGGCATCGGGAAAACGCGGTTAGGAGCTGAATTTATCTCCCACTTGATTATTGAGCAGGGATTTAAGGCTGTCGCTGGTCGAAGTGATAAATTTAAAGTCCCTTTACACCTATTTAATTCCAAAGCCATCATTATTTTTACACCGTTGTGGATGAGTTAGACAAGGTTATCCAGGCTCTTTAAGGCCATGTTTTCAAACGTTGCCACTCTGTCCTGTTACGCTGCCTAATTTTTTGACGAAAAAAGAATTTCTTGTAAGATTAGGCAGCGTTAAATTGTCTAAAGGGCGTTAAGATAATTGTAAGCTATTCAAGTTAACCATATTTTCTTATGAAGATTAATCGCTCATTTTTGTGCTGCTGTTGTTGTTGTCAGCGAACACCATAACAGTCGTCCTCAATCTGTAGGCCCTGTTAAGGTGGTCGCTTTGTCGGCTTGCCACGGAAACGGGCCTTAAATAACACATCTTCACAAAGGCTCGTCCGGTGGAAGCACCATGGACGAGCTTTTTTTGTGGTATAGTGGTTAGTTTTTAGTGAAATTTAACACTAAGAACTAAGAACTAAAAAGGAGATATTAGCATGACAACTGTCAGAATTCCTAGTCCTTTGCGACGTTATACAGATGGTCAGTCAAAAGTCGGCGTAACCGGCGCGACCGTTATGGCGGTCATTGATAATTTAGAAGAAGCCCATCCAGGGGTGAAGGGCCGAATTTGTGACCAAGATGGACAAATTAAGCGGTATGTCAATATTTTCATTGGCGATACTGAGATTCGGACCTTACAAGGGGCCGACAGTCCAGTTGGCGAAAATGACGAAGTATCTATTGTCCCTGCTATGGCGGGTGGTTAGTCGTTAGTTATTAGTCGTTAATCCCTAATTGTTATTTTAGGAGCGGAATCACATGGCAAATTTAAGTGGTAGCGACTTAGTCAGTCGCGTTAAAACAGAAATTAAAGAAATTGATGTGCATAATCTGAAGCATATGATGAGCAATGGTGCTGATGTGCTGGTGGTCGATGTACGGGAACAGAGTGAGTGGGAGCAGGGTAAGATTGATGGTTCAAAACACATTAGTCGAGGCTTTCTGGAATTACAAATTGAAGACTTGACCACAGATCGTTCGCGAAATATCGCCTTGGTCTGTGCAGGTGGGGTACGCAGTGCTTTGGCTACTCGTAGCCTAGAAGAGATGGGTTATGAGAATGTGTATTCTGTCGCTGGTGGGTTTGGGGCCTGGAAAAATGCAGGCTATGGTTTTAGCCTCCCTCGGGTGTTGACTGATGCCCAGACCGCTCGTTATGCTCGTCATACCGTTATGCCAGAAATCGGCGCGGACGGTCAACTCAAGCTTTTAGAGGCGAAGGTCTTGCTCATTGGAGCGGGGGGCTTAGGTAGCCCAGCCGCCATCTATCTCGCCGCCGCTGGGATAGGTACATTGGGAATCGTTGATTTTGATGTTGTTGATGCCAGCAACCTACAACGCCAAATTATTCATCGTTTGAGTGCTGTCGATCAACCTAAAATTGAATCGGCTCGCGAAACAATTGAACAACTGAACCCTGATGTCAAGGTCATTGGTTATCAGGAACAATTAACCAGCGAAAACGCCTTGGATATTATCAAGGATTATGATGTTGTTCTTAACGGATCTGACAATTTTCCCACGCGTTACTTGGTCAACGATGCCTGTGTTATTTTAGATAAACCCTTGGTTGACGCAAGTATCTTCCGTTTTGATGGGCAAGTGACGGTCTTTGATACAGCCAACGGCGGCCCCAACTACCGCAGTCTCTATCCCGACCCGCCCCCCCCTGGTGAAGTGCCAAGCTGCGCTGAGGGCGGTGTCATGGGTGTCTTGCCGGGTATCATTGGCAGCTTGCAAGCAATGGAAGCGATCAAACTCATTTTGGGTATTGGTATGCCGCTGATTGGTCGGGTCTTACAATATGATGCCCTTGAGGGAGAATTTAGAGAGTTTCGCATTCAAGCCTCCGAGGATGATTCAGAAATTACCGAGTTAATTGATTATCAACAATTTTGCGGTGTGCGTACCACAACTTGAAGCTGTATCTGCTTAGGCTAAGGAGGCAGATTATGAGTTCATCATCTATAGTAGATATGCCAGTTCAATTCATGGTTCCACAAAGTGTCCCTGAAATATCCGCCGCCGAAACCCGACCCATCCCCGCCGGCAGTCTGCTCGACCAAATTGGCAACACGCCTTTATTCCTCATTCGACGTATCCCCCCAAGCGAGGATATTTCGCCCAATGTACAAATTTTTGGTAAAGCAGAATGGTTTAATCCTGGTGGGTCAGTCAAGGACCGTCCTGCTTTGGCTATGGTTTTAGATGGCGAGGCACGGGGTTTGTTAAAACCGGGTAAAACTATTTTAGAGTCTACGTCTGGCAATACAGGCATTGGTCTAGCCCTGATTGGGGCAGTCAAAGGCTACTCAGTCAAATTGGTCATGCCGGAGAACGTCAGCAATGAACGCAAGAGCATCTTAAGTGCTTACGGCGCAGAGCTAATCTTCACTGACCCCCTTGAAGGGAGCGATGGAGCCATTCTCGAAGCCCGCCGGATTTATGAAGAAGATCCTGATCGTTATTTCAAACCCGATCAATATAATAATCCCGCCAACTGGTTAGCCCACTATCGTACAACTGGCGTTGAAATTTGGCAGCAAACCCATCACCAGATTACTCACTTCATCGCCGGGTTAGGCACAAGCGGAACCTTGATGGGGACAGGAAGACGTTTGAAGGACTATAACCCCAATATTCAAATCATCGCTGTTGAACCTGCTGATGAATTTGTTGTCATTGAAGGCCTCAAACACATGGAAACAGCCATTGTCCCCGGTATTTATGATGAGCTTTTTCCTGACTTGAATTTAGGCATCTTTCCAGAAGAAGCGGATGAAATGACCAAACGTTTAGCTCAGGAAGAAGGGTTATTTGTGGGTATTTCAGGTGGGGCCGCCTTGGCTGCCGCTCTGAAGGTAGCTCAAGATTTGGAGAATGGCGTAATTGTCGTATTATTGCCTGATGGAGGGGAGAAGTATTTGAGTTTAGGAAGATAGACCATAAGCGTAAGCCCTAAACCTGGTCCTGCCCCCTTAAACTTTGTACTGCCAGTACTATGGTGATTGACATCACCGACCCGATAAAATTTGTCAAAAATTTTCGTTTGATCCTCTTCATTAATTCCATACCTGTGTCAGCGACAATACCCAATACCACCCTGATAAAAATGGACGACGGATAAACGCGACGGTTAAGGCCCTAAATGTGACTGGTATGAGCAACCAACTTATCTCTATCAGCCAAGTAAAAAAGCTTTCCCAAATATTGAAGTGAATTAGATGAGATAAAGGTGAGCAGGGTGGTACTCATGCTCCATATAAATCCAACCAGAAGATGTAAGACTAGGCCTTGAATAACAGGTCTATTTTTTGATAATATTGAAGGTTGCTGAGAAAATGGCGTTCATTACTCAAAGGCTAATCCTTTTTCCTTCAGGCTAAGATAGCATTGTTGCCCAATAATGATATGGTCTAAAACTTCAATATCAAGCATCTGCCCAGCTTCAATAAAACGTTTTGTGACTTGTACATCTTCAGGTGAAGGCGTGGGGTCACCAGTAGGATGATTATGGACAATAATCATGGCGGTGCTGTTCTCCCGAACGGCTTCTCGAAAAACTTCTGAAACACGGATGACAGCTGTGTTGACGTTACCAATGTAAACAGTGGGTGAGGCGGTGATGTGATTTTTGGTGTCTAGTAAAAGAACACGTAAATGTTCTTGTTCCAATTGACCCATTTCCAACATGAGTAAATTAGCCACATCTTGTGGGCTGTTGACTCGCGGACGACCTTCAGGAGAGGTAATCAGGAGACGACGACCCAGTTCAAGGGCTGCTTTCAATTGACAACATTTGGCTAAACCGATGCCCTTGATTTCAGATAAGTCGTTAATGCTTGCTTTGGCCAAGCCGAGTAATCCATCTTTTTCGACCAATACTCGTGTGCTTAAGCTGAGGACATTCTCACCTTTACCGCCAATGCGGAGTAATATAGCCAATAGCTCGGCATTAGAGAGAGCCTCTGCGCCATAGTTAATCAAACGCTCTCGGGGACGTTCATCGCTAGGCAGGTCGCGGATTTTGAGATGATATTCGTGGGTAGATGTGGTCATAGTCAAGATTCAGTTCATATTGCAACGTAAGTGTAATAAAAGATCATGATAACATAGATTAACGATTTTAGCGAAAAAATGAGGATGAATCTAGTGGATAACAGATAAGGGATGCCAAGTCTGGAAATAAGTTCATAAAAAAATAGTGACGAGCGATTAGTATTCAGTTCATCTCCACCAGCCACTATTCACCCAAAAACTCTGTGCGATGAGTACGATTGACAAAGTATTTTGAGCGTGATACACTCTCGAACCATCATGGGCCAACGTCAAATCAAAGTTATTCTTAACCCTTATGCTGGATCTTGGAAACCGCGGCAGCTGGTTGGATCATTAATCCAACAGTTTGCCCAATGTGGAATTGAGGTAGATTTAGTTATGACCCAGTCCCCTGGCGAAGCGACGGAGCTGGCTCGGGCTGCTGTTGAATGTGGTTTTCAGGGGATTGTGGTTGTGGGCGGTGATGGGACGGTTAGCGAGGTGGTCAATGGCTTAATGCAAGCCAGTACTGATGAAGCCCAAATTGGCCCTTTGGGGATCATTCCTCTTGGCACGGCCAATGATTTAGCCGATATGTTACATCTACCGCGTCGCCTAAAAGATGCTTGCCAACGGATTGCTTTGGGCAATCTGCACCTGATTGATGTTTGTCAAGTAAATGATCATTTTTTTGTGAACAATTCGGCAGTGGGTTTAGAGGCACTCGTAACCCGACGGTCTGAAGATATTCGTTTTATTCAGGGCAAGCTACGTTATCTTGTTGCCGCCTTTTTAACGATTTGGTCTCAACCAGCCTGGCATGCTTTTATTGAATGGGATACAGGGACGTATCGAGGCCCAATTGCTATGGTCTCCGTTGGCAATAGCCCCCGCACTGGCGGCGCTTTTTGGCTTACGCCAAAGGCGAAGCTTGATGATGGTAAATTAGATTTTGTCTATGCCCCTGCTCTAAAGCGTTTCTCTCTTTTACGCCTCCTGCCGCAAGCTTTGACTGGTAAACATATTGACCATAATATGGTGGTCTATCTTCAATCAAAAGCACTGAAAGTGACCATTGAACCCACGCTGGCGCAAGCAGATGGAGAGTTACTCGCGCCAGATATAACCCACCTTGAATATCGTGTCTGGCCACAGAAATTGAAAGTCATTGTTTAAGACAAAGTTGTAAAGTGGCAAGGTAGCAAAGTACAGGATGATACTGTTGGCGAACCAAAGTCTGGCGATTGAAATCACCAGTTAATACAAAAAGTGCGTTAAAATGCATTCCTTGTGGAACCTGTTTCAACAGGTTTCGTCGTCTAAACGGGATATTTCAATGTCCGTTTCAAATTCGCCAACCGTATCCAGTATGACCCTGCCACCTTGCCATGTTACCAGAAAATTTTCTTAAAACAGCCTTTTTTTTGCTATACCATCACTTTGCCTTCACTTATGATTTAGTGGCTTGGCTGGTCTCCTTGGGGCAGTGGTCAGCTTGGCGACGAAGTGTGATCCCCTTTTTAGTACCAGGTGAAACCTTGGAATTAGCTTATGGCACAGGTGGTCTGTTTTTAGACTTAGTTCGCAGAGGTTGGAACCCGGCTGGCATTGACCTATCCCCCTATATGGCTCGGCTAACCGCGATGCGCCTGAAGCGGGCTCAATTGTCTTGTCTCATTACACAGTCCCAAGCCCAATCCCTTCCTTTTCCAAGTAATACCTTCACCAATGTTGTCGCCACCTTTCCGACCAACTATATTTTTGATCAAACGACTTTAGCTGAAATTCATCGTGTCTTATTGAGTACACCAGACCAACTAGGCTCACTCATCGTGGTCTTACAAGGCCACTTGGATGTCTCACAGCCAATGCGATGGTTTATCGCTTGGCTTTATCACATCAGCGGGCAACAAGCGAGACCTAACGGTGCTATCTTAACACCTTTTCGGTCTGCTGGATTTCAAGCCCGTTGGGAAATCGTGCCATTGCCCAAGGGGAAAGCAATGCTGGTGGTGGCACAGAAACAGGCAATGTGATGCAGCCTGATATAGTAAAGAAACGGGCTGTCGTTCGTAGGCGAACACAAACCTGTTTGGCCCCTAGCCGTAGATTGAAATCTGCCTGATAAATTTTTCAAATCAAATCCCTAGGTCATAAATTTTTGGAACAAAAATTTCCAACTGCGCTTTATCCTGAAAGTAAGCACTTAAACACTTACTTTCAGGAGGTTAGACATGGCCCGCTTACGGGATGGTGAAAAAGCAAGCAAGGAGTATCAGGTTGCTGGAAAATTGAGGAAACATGTATTTGGCATTCGTGAGGTTGAACTAGCTATCGAGCTAGATTGGCAAAAGCGGACGCTCAATAATTATTTACGCTGTTTGCAACAGCGAGGCGAAGCTTATAAAGAGGGACGGAGCTGGTTTTCAGAAGCTTAGACCTTTGAAAAAATTGGGGGATCTAATTTTCCAACTGGCGTGTATACTGAATATATGTAGATATTCAGTAGATAATTGTTGATAAGACAGGCATTCCAATGAACGTTATTGATCAATGCCTGGAGGATTTATACATCGAGGATAAAATTTATCCGAAGAATGGACGTTGGTATCCAGAGATGGGGGTCTCGTAGTCGGACACTAACGCCCAAAGGTCCAGCAAGGTTATTATAATCGGATGTTGCATCGTATGTCAATAATATGCGGTGCAACATCTCTTGGAGGTAATAAAGAACATGCCCCGTATTAAAGAAGAAGTGAAAGAACGGCGCAAAGAGCGCATCTGGATGCTCATAAGACAACATAATGGAATCAGCCAAAAAGAGCTATCCAAATTATCTAGCATTGAAAATCGCACGGTCTATAATTATTTAGATGAGCTTGAATATGAAGGTAAGGTATACAAAGAAGGGGTGTTATGGTTTGAGCAAGCGTTTCAAGAGACAAAGTTACGCCAATTTGAGATGTCGCCAGAGGAAACTTACACGCTCTATTTGGCGGCGCGTCTGTTTGTCAAACAACTAGACAAACGCAATGAATATGCTGAGACAGCTTTATATCGCTTGGCTGAAGTCCTGAAATCAGATGTGCCAGTCAGTCCAGATATTCAGAAAGCAGCCCAACAATTGGCTCGCCGAGAAGATCAGCCTGGCTATCAAGACAGTTTCCAAAAATTGATTCAGGCTTATTTACGACGCAACAGGGTTAAATTAACTTATAAGCCCTTATGGGGCCAATCATTTGAGACGACCTTTGCGATTTATCTCATCGAACCCTCGGCGATTGGCTTCTCAACCTACTTAATTGGGCACAGTGCCTTGGTGGATGACCTGCGGGTTTATAAGTTGGACCGCGTGGAATCGGTTGCTGTGTTACGTGATGAACAACCTTATTCGATTCCTTCAGATTTTCCAGGGTTGGCCATTTTTGACAAGGCTTGGTCCATTATTACAGGCGAAGAGACGACGCGGGTTGTTTTACGCTTTAGCGATAAGGTAGCGCAGCGTGTCTTAGAAACAAATTGGCATCCTTCGCAGGGCTACGACTGGGATAAGGAAAAGGAAGGCTATCTGCGCTGGTGGGTAGATATAGCGGATACGACCGATATCTTTCCATGGATTCGGGGCTGGGGACAGGACGTGGAAGTTCTAGCCCCAGACACCCTCCGAGAATCGCTCAAAATCCAAGTCAAACATCTGGCCCAAACTTACAATCTAAACACCCAGACACCTGACCTTGACTCCCGCCTCTTACAATTATGGGGTAAAACGACGAAAAAAAACCCGGATCTGTTTCATCCAGCCCTGTATCACCTGTTCGATGTGGCGCATGTGGCCCAGCAGCTACTCAGTACACGGGCCTCTTCCCGCTGGCGACAGATCTTGGCCACAGGGCTGAATGCAGATGGGGATACCTTAGTAGAATGGCTGCCCTACTTGGTCGCTTTGCATGATATTGGGAAAATCTCAGTGCCCTTTCAAATTTTGAATGAGAAACAGCGGACGCGCTTGCAGGGAGAGGGGTTTGTTTTTGGTCGGGCCACAAAGCGGGAGGGACAAAAACTGCATCATTCTCTTGTCGGGCGTATGGTCTTGCAGAATATCATGCATGATTGGCCGCAGAACCTAAAAGTTGCTTTTGAGGAGATGGTCAGTGGACATCATGGCCTGTTCCAGATGGATACTAGGGAGCAGCAGCGTGACTTTAGATGGCTCAAAGAGGCTGAAGAATGGTCTCACTTACGCCAACGGGCCATAGACATTTTAGAAAGCTATTTGCGCCAACACTGGCCTGACCCTTTGCCCAACCCGGCCAATCAATCGGCGGCGATGATGGCCCTGACTGGGTTTTGTATCTTATGCGACTGGTTAGGGTCTGATAAGAAGTACTTTACGCCTGCTCCCTTGGTATCCCTAACGGACTATATTCGTCTCAGTCGGCAGCAAGCCTATAAGCGGGTGCAAGAGGCTGGATTTTTTGCTAAGGCTGAAACAACCGCGCCAACGCAATTCACCCAGTTATTTGATGATCTTGA
Source organism: Anaerolineae bacterium (assembly GCA_965199695.1). Lineage (GTDB taxonomy): Bacteria > Chloroflexota > Anaerolineae > 4572-78 > 4572-78 > CBDAUV01. Next base: position 493,063 of record OZ241372.1, read on the forward strand.
TGGTCCACCACGTCCTGTGCAAGCAGCGATTGAAGCTATTCCTGATGGTCTGCTTGAGCAGCCGACTTTGACCATCATTGAATCTCCAACGGGTGAAGGCAAAACAGAAGCCGCTAAACTCTTAGCCCGCCGCATTGGGGCTAAACGTGGCTATGATGAGATCTATTTCGCCCTGCCGACGACCGCGACGAGCAACGCCATGTTTGAGCGGGTGAAAGACCATGTCGAAAAGCGACTGGGTTTGTCTAAAAATCTGGTCAGGTTGATTCACGGTCAGGATTTTCTGGATGATGAAGATGATTCCATTCAACCAATGGAGAGTGTTGAGCCAGGCCAGGATTCACCCTCTGAATCGCCTGCCCTGACTTGGTTCGAGCCCAAGAAGAAGGCTCTCTTGGCTCCTATCGGCGTGGGCACGATTGACCAAGCTGAACTGGCGGCTCTCAACGTGCGTCATAATGCTCTACGGATGCTTGGCTTGGCGGGCAAAACCATCATTCTGGATGAAGTTCACGCCTATGATACTTATATGACCACCATCATCAAACGGATGTTGACTTGGTTGGGCACACTGGGCAGTTCGGTCATCTTGCTGTCCGCGACCCTACCTACCGCACGGCGCAAAGAATTAGCCCAAGCCTTTGCTGGGGATAGCGCAAAAAGCATCGAAAATCTGGCTGACTATCCCAGCCTGTTAACCATCTCCGCTTCTGGTTGTCACACGGATACGCCGGACCCTGTGCAGCCTGATAAATCTATTACCCTTCATTTGAAAGACTTTGTAGATGATGCGGCCCAACAGAAAGCCGCATGGCTCGTGGAGCAAGTGGCACAGGGCGGCTGTGTCTGTTGGATGACAAACACGGTCAAACGCGCCCAGCAAATTTATCAGCATTTATTAGAGATGTCTCGATCAGATGTAACTTGTGACCTCCTGCATGCTCGCTTCCCCCTGGCCGAGCGCAAAAAACGGGAGATGGCGATCATGGCGCGTTATGGAAAAACGGGCCAGCGTCCAGAGAAAGGTATCGTAGTCGGGACACAGGTCTTGGAACAAAGCCTTGACCTCGACTTTGATGTGATGATCACCGATTTGGCTCCGATTGATTTGGTGCTGCAACGGGCTGGCCGATTGCATCGCCATGAACGAGAAGCGGCAACCCGTTATCGTCATCAGACCCCTTATCTGTATGTCAATACTACCTTGGCTGAGGCCGATAAAACGGTCTACGACGATTATATTTTGCAAAAGACTTTACAGGTTTTGAACGATATCGCCGCCACGCGCCAAACCTTGACCTTGCCGGCTGATTATCGGACCCTGATTGAGGAGGTTTACGATGAGACGGAGCCTGAGACTGATGATGAGCTTTATGAGGCTTGGATGACATTGAAGCAAAAACGAGATTATCTAAAAATCGAAGCCAGACAACGGTTAGTGAATAGTCCACAACGGTATGACTCCTTTCATCAAACGGGCAAATTTAATGGGTTTGAGGATGACGAAGCGGGGAGTGGTTGGCTCAATATGAAAACTCGGTGGGGCCAAGATAGCGTCACGGTTATACCCCTCTTGCGTGAAGGTGACTTGGCGCAAACTTTAGCTGGGGATACGTCCGTGTCTACCCGACAAAAGGCTGACCGCGACACCCAACTTAGACTATTGCGTCAAAGTTTGCGAATCTCACACCCAGGTTTGGTGAAGCACTTTCGAAATGAACAGGAGCCTTGTGTTTTGTTCACCGATTCTGCTCTGCTAAAAAATGTTTTTCCACTGTGGTTAGTCCCAGATGAGGCTAACTTTGTAGGCCAGGCAACCTTGCCTGTAGAAGTACACTTATGTCCTGATTTGGGGTTGGTGATTGGGACGTTGACATAAAACGAGACCTGACAAGGTTTTGTCTAGTCCAAGGATTAGTTGCCTGTCAGGTCTGGAGGCCCCACGTAGGTGGGGAATAAGTCTGGAACAGTCAAATTGACTACTCATATAACGGTTTACCCCAACGTCAGTTGGGAAGGAGTGTATATTATAATCGAATTTAGATTTTTGAAAAAGTGGTTTCAAAAAATTTTATGACTTATCATACAGTCACATATATTCAGTCATATTGAAAACTCATACAACTTATTTGCATTAATTACGTCCCTTTGCTATACTGTCGCCAATAATTTTTTATTCCCGTAATCCCTAACATCAGGAGGATTAATGAAAGACAACAATAACTTTAAGAATTATTGGCGCAGCACAGGAAGAAGCAGTGGCCTCCCATGTCACATATCATTGTTTATTCGGGTTGAACTCAGTCTCAAACTGAGACCGGAAGAGGATACAACATTGGATATTGGGTATGATGATCAACAATCAGAATGCCCTGATATTCCATTCTAATTAATTTTTTGGAGGTAATTTTCTATGGTCCAAACGACTACGCAACCCCCCTCATTCAACTTATGGACCGAACCATGGATTACCGTGGAGCGGTCTGATGCTCACTTAGAAATATTAAGCCTCGCTCAAACTTTAGCTGAGGCACCTCGTATTCGAGCCTTGTACGAGCCATCGCCGCTGGTGGTGGTGGCGATTCATCGGCTGTTGGTCGCCATTTTGCAAGATGTTTTTCACCCTGAAAGCCTAGATGATTTGAAATACCTTTGGCAGGCTAAACAGTTTTCAGCAGAAGCTTTGCAAAAATTTGGCGAAACGTACAATCATCGCTTTGACTTATTTTCGGAAGATATGCCTTTTTTACAATCAGCAGATTTACCACAGCAGCCTCTCAAAAAAGACAGTCCCAAACCGATTGGCTATTTGCTCTTAGAGCAACCGGCTGGCACAGCCGTCACCCATTACACCCATGCTTATGATCAGGGGCAACAATTTTGCAGTCATTGTGTGGCGAAAGGATTATTGCTCATCCCAGCCTTCGCTTTAGCGGGTGGGTCAGGGATTAAACCCTCGATCAATGGTGTCCCGCCAATCTACGTTTTGCCAGGCGGTGAGACCTTATTTGATAGTTTATGTGCCTCGCTAATTCTGCCGGGGTTTAAGCCGCCAGAATTTGAAGCTGAACAACGAGAAGATGACTCTCCTTGGTGGAAACGAAGGGCCATGGTCAAGAAAAAAGCCATTGTCACCTCGGTCGGCTATCTACATGGTCTCACCTTTCCTGCTAGACGAGTACGTTTACATCCTCTCGCAGGGAATAAGCCCTGTACACGTTGTGGACAGCGTACCCCTTGGCATGTGGCCAGCATGATTTATGAAATGGGTGAGAGGTTGCCGAAAGATGCCCCTTGGTGGCGTGACCCCTTTGCTGCTTATTGTCCGCCTAAAAAAGAAAGTGAACAACGCCCAACGCCCATCCGTCCGTGTGCGGGACAAGCTATCTGGCGTGAGTTTACAGGCTTATTTTTGCCAAATCGTCATAATTATCGGCCTAATATCCTGAACCAACTCGAAGTAATGCGTGATGGTTTGCCCTATCAGGACTCCATCCCCTTACGGGTCATCGGCCTGCGGACCGATAAGAGAATGAAAATTTTCGAGTGGCAGGAAAGTGGTTTTCAAATAAAGCCTCGCCTGTTGACTGACCTTGAGAGTGCCAGAAATATTGAGCGGGGGCTCGAGTTTGCTGGTCGCTGTGAGTGGCTGATGAAAAAAATTTTCCGCGACTATTTTGGCGGGGCAGGTAAAGACAAACGCTTCGAGGTCAGTATAAGCGATATGAGCCGTCGTTACTGGCAGGAACTTGGTCAGAAATTTCATCTTCACATCCAAGCTTACACGGCAGAGGCAAATCATGAGCAGTTAGGTGAGCAGTGGCTGAATGATGTGGTCAGTACAGGGATTGATGTCTTTTGGGAGGCAGCCGAGACCGTTCCCACTAATGGTTTTGCCAAAAAGCCAGACTCTCTCAAAACGTATAAAAATATAAATAGACAGTCCATCTCTAAGACGCGCTTGCAGCAAGAGGCGATTAATGAATGTCGATTTAGCCTGTATGGCTATCGCAAAAAATATGATTCTTAGGAGAAAGAATCCCCATGAGCCAAAGTAAACAGACAGAATTGATCAAACAATTTGTTAACAAATTGACCAAGTTAGACCCTGGTGAACGGGCCAGATTCAAACGTAACGCAGGCAACCTGCCGCATGAGTCGAACCGGGTGTTGGGTCTATTTTATGATAAGGTCTTACCCCCTCAGATACAGTACAATGAAGATTGGTATTTTTTAGTGGCCACGCTCTATCCCTTGGAAAAGGAAAGAGATACTGCTACACCGCCGCCAGCTAGTTTGGGACTTTCCTTACGTCAAGTACGGACGGAAAAAAATGGCAACGGTTTGGACCGTCGGGTTGAGCGGCTTCTGGATGCTGATAAGCAACAATTACCCTTTCAGTTGCGCCAGGCCATTCATTTCCTCATCTCGAACCAAGGTCGGGTTCATTGGGAAAATTTATTAGCCGATGTACTACAATGGTCTTACCCCGAACGAGGCATCCAAAAAAAATGGGCCCGAGATTATTTTGTTAAGAAACAGGATTCAGGCGTACAGCCCCCGCAGGGGGACATGTAAGAATGAATCCGACACATCTAAAATTTAACTACATCACTATTTAACCAAAAAAAGGAATGTTATCATGTTGATCCAATGTCATATTTTACAAAACTATGTCCCCGCAAACTTAAATCGAGATGATTCTGGCTCACCCAAAAGCGCGAGATTTGGCGGACATCTTCGAGGCCGTATCTCAAGCCAATGTCTTAAACGCAGTATGCGTCGCTCTAGCATCTTTGAAGCGGCCTTTCGAGAGGCGGGGATGCTGGCTGACCGGACCAATCGACTCCCTCGGTTGATTAATGACGAGTTAGAGCAGCTTGGGGTTGATAAGACTGTCCGTCTAAATATTATCAACCGTTTACCCGAATTAGGTGGAGGTTCCAAATTAGGTGAGGGTAGTGTGTACTATGATCCTGAAAAAGGTTGGCCCATGTACAAAGATCCCAAATCAGGTGGGGGTAGTGCTACATCCGATGATGATGGCGGTGAACCGAAGACAAAAGATGATGAACTGAAGACAAAAGTGCTGGTTTATCTGACTCCGCTAGAGGCTAAAATAGTGGCCGAGAAGTTATGGGCCTTGTATCAAGAAGATGGCGATAAAGAATTTGCCAAAAAGTCAATCAAAGATATCGAAAAGGCCCTAAAACACGACACCCCACGTTCCGTTGATATCGCCATGTTTGGCCGCATGACGACCTCTGCGGCCTTTGAAGATGTAGAAGCGGCGGTACAATTGGCCCATGCCATTTCAACCAACCGTTTGATGCGCGAGTTCGACTACTTCACCGCCGTTGACGACCTCTCGGGCGAAACGGGGGCAGGCATGATTGGCGATTTGGAGATGAACAGTTCGACTTACTATAAATATATCAACATCTGTTGGGACGATTTGGTCAAAAATTTGGGCGATGAGACGGATATCGCTTTGCAAGCAGTGACGGCTTTGCTCGAAGCAGCAGCCTTGGCTCAACCGAGTGGTAAACAAAATAGCACGGCGGCCCAAAATTTGCCCGATTTCATGCTGGTCGAAATCAGTCAGAAGAATATCCCCGTCAGTTATGCCAATGCCTTCTTGAAGCCTGTCCGGGAGACCTATAACCAATCTCTCATGCATAATTCTATCGAGGCCTTCAAGAAGTACGCCCAGCAGATGCGAAAGGCCTATGCCCTAAATGGCAGCCAAGCCTTCTTTACCACGGAGGAGGGTATGGACTTTGATGTTGCCACAGATACCCAGTCTTTGCCTGAGTTGCAGACATGGGTCAAAAAAGAAATACAAGGAGCGATCAATGGCTAATAATACGCTTTTTCTGCGCCTAGAAGGGCCGCTACAATCTTGGGGCGAACGGGGCCGCTGGAGTGTACGGGATACCGCTCTTGAGCCGACCAAATCTGGGGTGATTGGCTTGATCGCCTGCGCTTTAGGCTATCGCGACGATGCCCAGATTTGCCCCCTGGCCGAGAAAACGCTTATGGCCGTGCGCTGCGATGCCCCTGGACATTTGATCACCGATTATCATACCGTCGGCGGTGGTTCTACAGAGCCGATGTTACTGACGGCTCAGGGTAAACCTAAAAGAGGTAGCGGCGGCCGACCCCACACTGAGCTGACCCACCGCGATTATCTGTGCGATGCTTCGTTTTTGGTCGTCTTGCAATCAGAAGACACGGCCTTGATTGAGCAGATGGCCGAAGGGCTACAAAATCCAGTCTGGCCCATTTACTTGGGGCGTAAATCCTGTCCCCCCAGTCGGCCAGTCTTTGAGGAGCTGGACGATTGTGAATCATTGGAAGAGGCTCTTAAAAAGGGCACTTGGAGCTTAACAGTTAAAAGGCCAAAAAATTCGGTGGTGCGCTGTGTATTGGAAACAAACAAAATAGATGGTGTTCGCCGTCGCGACCATATTTTATCTCGACAATATCGTCAATTTGGGCCGCGGTATACGGAAGATAACAATGAGATATCGATCATATTCTCTACAGAGGTGGAGGTGAACCGCTGATGTATCTTTCTCGACTCATGTTAAATCCAAATAACCGCCAAGTGTGGCGACAACATTTGCGTAATCCCTACAAAATACATCAGTTGGTCATGCGGGGCTTTCCTGATGAAACCAAGCGATGCAAGACCCAAGTCTTACACCGCTTAGAGGAACGAGACGATGTGCCAGTGCTGATGGTGCAGTCAGCCCTTGAACCAGATTGGTCTGGCATTGACCTAGCCTATTTGATCCGAGACCCTTTTGACCCGTGGCCCAATCCCGCCGTGAGGCCGCTCAATCTATCGCTGCGCGTTAAGCAAATTTTCAATTTTCGACTCTGCGCCAATCCGACCATCAAAAAGGTACGGCGTGATGAGCAAGGGACGCGGAGAAATAGCAACCGGGTGCCGCTCTTTCAGGAAGACCAACAAAAAGCTTGGCTCAAGCATCAAGCAGAGGAAAAGGGTTTTGAGGTCTTAGATGTCGCCATCCGCCAAGAGAAAACACAGAAAATATGGAAGGCACGAAATACACCGCCGTTAACGCTGTACACAGTCCAGTTTGATGGCTATTTGAAGGTGCTTGATCCAGATAAGCTATTGGCTGGTATACAACAAGGCATTGGCCCTGCGAGAGCCTTTGGATGCGGCCTGTTGTCCTTAGGTCGAATACAATAACCGGGAGATGCTTTCATGCAAAACCTACGCGAACTGCCCAAACTGCGCGATAGCCTGACTTATCTCTATCTCGAACATGGGCGGTTAGAACAAAAATACAAAGCGGTTGACTTCATCGACAAAGGCGGTGGCGTGATCCCTATTCCTACCGCGAACCTATCTGTGTTATTGCTTGGCCCTGGCACGAGCGTGACTCACGCGGCGATCAAATCGCTGGCCGATAATGGTTGTTTGGTCATCTGGTCAGGCGAGATGGGGACGAAATTTTACGCCCAAGGCTTAGGGGAAACGCGCAAAGCCTATCACCTCCTGCGGCAAGCGCAATTGGCCTGCGATGAACGGCAACGACTAATTGTCGTGCGCCGTATGTACGAATTGCGCTTTGCTGAACCTGTGGACCCCACCTTGACCTTACAGCAAGTTCGCGGCAAAGAGGGGCAACGGATGCGGCAGGTTTATTTTGAATTGAGCCGCAAAACGGGTGTGCCCTGGCGGGGACGAATTTATGACCGGCAAAATTGGGGTAAGAGCGATCCGATCAATCGGGCTATTTCTGCGGCCAACGCCATGCTCAATGGCTTATGTCACACCGCCATCGTCTCTGGCGGCTATTCACCCGCCCTCGGCTTCATTCACACAGGCAAGCAGCTATCCTTCGTCTACGACATCGCTGATTTGTACAAAACCCTGATCACCATCCCCTTAGCCTTTGCGGTTGTGGCTGAGGGCGATCATCAAGTCGAAAAACGGGTGCGCCAAGCCTGCCGTGAAGCCTTCAGGAAACACAAATTGCTCGATCATATTTTGACCGATATTGACACGCTCTTACAAGCCCATGATATCCCGCCAGATCATAGCCTGACATCCGACCTCGACCAAGACCCCGCCCTGCCCATGCCTTGGTGGGGGGATGCAGAGACACGGCTTGATTTAGGGGATGTGGGAGATTTAGTGGATTAAATATTCTCTACAGGCGTGGAGGTGAACCGCGATGATTGTCATGATCTTAGAAAATGTGCCTATCTCCCTGCGCGGAGAGTTGACCCGCTGGTTATTGGAACCAAAAGCAGGGGTCTTTGTCGGCCATGTTTCGGCCTTGGTGCGCGACAAGTTATGGGAGAAATGTTGTGATAATATTTCCCACAGGCGTGGGGGTGAATCGGTTGGCAGCGTTACCCAAATTTGGTCCACCAACACCGAGCAACGTTTCGCCATGCGTAGCACAGGCGATGCCAGCCGCGAGGTGGTAGACTTCGAGGGCCTATTTTTGGTACGTCATGTGCCAAGGGCAAAGGCGAAGCAAGCAGCAGCAAAGTGACAAAGTAGCAGAATAACAGAGTAGATATTCCCCACAGGCGTGGGGGTGAACCGCTCTACATCATTTGCTTAATTAGTTAGTGTGTTATATACTTGATTAGTATATTCCCCACAGGCGTGGGGGTGAACCGGCCAGTTTTTCGCGTTTATAGAGCGAAAATGAAATATTCCCCACAGGCGTGGGGGTGAACCGCGGGCCCTCGACCTTCTGGAAAACACCGATGACATATTCCCCACAGGCGTGGGGGTGAACCGATGACGACAATGATTTTTACCAAAATGAGCTTATATTCCCCACAGGCGTGGGGGTGAACCCGTTTTCTTGTAACAGGGGATTGTCCGATTCTCATATTCCCCACAGGCGTGGGGGTGAACCGAGCAGAGACGGCTTAATCAAAGATATCATCGAATATTCCCCACAGGCGTGGGGGTGAACCGGTCCGCGGCCAGAGCCGCGGCCCCTACCTTTAATATTCCCCACAGGCGTGGGGGTGAACCGCCTCACAACATGACAACCCCAAAAAATTGGAAATATTCCCCACAGGCGTGGGGGTGAACCGCACATCTCCCTTACAAAGAGAGATGCACATATTATATTCCCCACAGGCGTGGGGGTGAACCGTTAGCAGGTGGGGCGACTACAACGAAGTAGTCATATTCCCCACAGGCGTGGGGGTGAACCGGCCGCAGACATTAAATCCACCTGTTACCCAATATATTCCCCACAGGCGTGGGGGTGAACCGGATTTTTTACTAATGCACACGCAAACTGTTACAATATTCCCCACAGGCGTGGGGGTGAACCATAGGAAACCCACGCCTCGATAAAACTTATCGCCATATTCCCCACAGGCGTGGGGGTGAACCTGAATCTGTAACAAATAAAGGTATTTCTGTGATATATTCCCCACAGGCGTGGGGGTGAACCGTATTTGTATTATAAAAATTATCTCATTTTGACATATTCCCCACAGGCGTGGGGGTGAACCGTATGTAAGAAATTTTGCACTTTTGAACATTGAATATTCCCCACAGGCGTGGGGGTGAACCGCGGACGTTGCCAGCAAGTCACCGGGCGGATCAATATTCCCCACAGGCGTGGGGGTGAACCGCACTTTGGCTCCTGCGCCCGGATTTGGTCACCATATTCCCCACAGGCGTGGGGGTGAACCATCGGGTTCATATTCCGCAAGCGCACCACCGGCATATTCCCCACAGGCGTGGGGGTGAACCGTGCGTGGAAGCGTCTCCGATCAGCCTCGATGCATATTCCCCACAGGCGTGGGGGTGAACCGGCCGGCACACTTTGCGTAATGTAAACGTGCTGAATATTCCCCACAGGCGTGGGGGTGAACCGGCATGAGATTTTCCTGTTCTTCCATTTTTTAGATATTCCCCACAGGCGTGGGGGTGAACCGCGTAGGAAGCTTGAAGGCGAGCATCTAATCCCATATTCCCCACAGGCGTGGGGGTGAACCGTAGCGTGTCGTATCACAATCGTTGCAGTGACCATATTCCCCACAGGCGTGGGGGTGAACCGGTAGTAGTGCTGCTACCAGTTGTGCTACGCAGCATATTCCCCACAGGCGTGGGGGTGAACCGTATTCTCCCGATACTCTGTATAGAAGAAACACCATATTCCCCACAGGCGTGGGGGTGAACCGGTGAAACATAATCATCAGGGTTCAGGCTCTCATATTCCCCACAGGCGTGGGGGTGAACCGGGAAACCAATTGCGTGACAATGTCTGCAATGTATATTCCCCACAGGCGTGGGGGTGAACCGGGTACACGAGAGAGCAGATTGATTTAGGTATCGATATTCCCCACAGGCGTGGGGGTGAACCGCCGAGATGTCGGATTTGGTAACAAAATATTCATATTCCCCACAGGCGTGGGGGTGAACCGATTGACACCACCAATACCTCACTGTCATCTATCATATTCCCCACAGGCGTGGGGGTGAACCGGTCAACGATTCTCAGGGTGAGCTGATCGACACATATTCCCCACAGGCGTGGGGGTGAACCGGGGGGGTCAAAGTTTAGGCAAGCCTAAACTTGATATTCCCCACAGGCGTGGGGGTGAACCGGAGTTATGATATTGTGTTTGACGTTCTCAATGATATTCCCCACAGGCGTGGGGGTGAACCGTGGCAAATTCTTTAATACATGTATGTAAGAAAATATTCCCCACAGGCGTGGGGGTGAACCGCCCTGTTAGCCATATGGCCCCCTAATGACTGTATATTCCCCACAGGCGTGGGGGTGAACCGCCCATGGCCGCCACACGGTCAGGCGTATCATGAATATTCCCCACAGGCGTGGGGGTGAACCGCTCTTTTGGGCGAGGCGGCGGACATTCTTCATGCATATTCCCCACAGGCGTGGGGGTGAACCGCAGCAATGAGAGCTATTAAGGCCTCATTGCGGATATTCCCCACAGGCGTGGGGGTGAACCGGCCGCAATGCGGGGCTATCAATTGCATCCACAAATATTCCCCACAGGCGTGGGGGTGAACCGGTGGCCGCCACGCCTAACTTGGGGCAATCGGTATATTCCCCACAGGCGTGGGGGTGAACCGTTGCGACACCCACGCCTGTGGCGGGTGCTTTCATATTCCCCACAGGCGTGGGGGTGAACCGCGTTGGCCTCGGCATAGGCCCGGGTCACCTCAATATTCCCCACAGGCGTGGGGGTGAACCGTGCCCGAAGAGGTTATACAGGTTCACCGGGCCATATTCCCCACAGGCGTGGGGGTGAACCGGTAAGCCCCCTCGCGGGGGCTACCTCTACTACATATTCCCCACAGGCGTGGGGGTGAACCTTACATCAGCCATCATCTGCCGCCCTACCATTCATATTCCCCACAGGCGTGGGGGTGAACCTACATGTAGTGAAGAATTTGTTAGTTTTGAACAATATTCCCCACAGGCGTGGGGGTGAACCGGGGGAGCTGCTATCGCCGCTTCTTTGGCTGCGATATTCCCCACAGGCGTGGGGGTGAACCGAAGCGGTTCACCTGCCGTTCAGTTTTAAGCAAATATTCCCCACAGGCGTGGGGGTGAACCCTTCCTCATGAAAATCACCTCCCCCGAAAGCCATATTCCCCACAGGCGTGGGGGTGAACCATGAGTTCATTAATTCCGGTTCACCCCCACACCATATTCCCCACAGGCGTGGGGGTGAACCGTCGGTGAACCAGACTGAGCAACTGTAGGGCCTCATATTCCCCACAGGCGTGGGGGTGAACCGCTGGTGCGCCAGCTCGTGCTTGGCGGCCCGCAATATTCCCCACAGGCGTGGGGGTGAACCGCAGCAGACCAGCGCTCTTGGTCGTCATCCGCAATATTCCCCACAGGCGTGGGGGTGAACCGTTCAAATCACCAAACTTGACTTGGTGTATCTTATATTCCCCACAGGCGTGGGGGTGAACCGTACCTGCCCGTCGGTGGTCACGTTGACCGTGCATATTCCCCACAGGCGTGGGGGTGAACCGTCTACCTAGCGATTCCATCCCGATGAACGAACCATATTCCCCACAGGCGTGGGGGTGAACCGGTCGAGACATTGCGGGCCCTGTGCCGAGGCAAAATATTCCCCACAGGCGTGGGGGTGAACCGAACAAGCACACATTAATATCGAGAGCTCTGTGATATTCCCCACAGGCGTGGGGGTGAACCGGTAAGGTAGCCCCGCAATCGGGGCTACCTCTACATATTCCCCACAGGCGTGGGGGTGAACCGCCTGACCACGCCGCCGATGTTCATTCGTTGACGATATTCCCCACAGGCGTGGGGGTGAACCGACAGTCGCGTATTCTCTGCATTTTTGTGTAGAATATTCCCCACAGGCGTGGGGGTGAACCGCTCAAGCAGGCCCCGACGATTCGGTTGCCGATGGCGGCATATTCCCCACAGGCGTGGGGGTGAACCGGTCAAGCTGTTCGCCCCCGGGGCCAAATTAATATATTCCCCACAGGCGTGGGGGTGAACCGTTATATACAGCTCAACTAACGGTCAGCGTGCAAATATTCCCCACAGGCGTGGGGGTGAACCGCGTCATATCAAGAAGTTTTTAACGCAATGGGGATATTCCCCACAGGCGTGGGGGTGAACCGGGGCAGACCTTGTATACTTCTATGGCTGTGGTCATATTCCCCACAGGCGTGGGGGTGAACCTGCAAGCAGCGAAAATAGACGGTCTCGACACAAGAATATTCCCCACAGGCGTGGGGGTGAACCGCATGGTGCTAAATTCGCCCAAACTCCAATTGCATATTCCCCACAGGCGTGGGGGTGAACCGATATGAGGGGTAGAGTGATTTTGTCAGAAGACATATTCCCCACAGGCGTGGGGGTGAACCAGATATTCATGGTGTCAAAACCGTTGCGTTCGAATATTCCCCACAGGCGTGGGGGTGAACCGAAGGACGTTGTTCCCACTGCAACTGCTGCCAAATATTCCCCACAGGCGTGGGGGTGAACCGACTGCGAAATGGCCGGCTTACCCTGCGTCCCAATATTCCCCACAGGCGTGGGGGTGAACCGTCTTAAAACGCTAACTACTCAAGATTCGTCCCTTGTAAGCGCAAGCTATTCAAAAGCACACTGACCGAACTACAAGCCATAGCAATGGCAGCCGCAATGGGATGTAACTCACGTAGGAAAAACGGGACACCGGACACGAGGGCCAAAACGCCCGCAGCTACGGGAATGAGAAGCACATTATAAGCAAAAGCCCAAAAAAGGTTCTGCCTAATCGTCCGCATGGTGGCTCGACTGAGGGCGAAGGCATTGACCACGCCGCGTAAATCACCTTTGACCAAAGTGATATCGCCTGCTTCAATCGCTACATCAGCCCCCGTGCCTAAGGCAATCCCAACGTCCGCTTGGGCTAGGGCAGGGGCATCATTAATGCCATCGCCGACCATGGCCACCTGCTTTCCCTCGGCTTGAGCCTGAGCCACCTGGCTGGCTTTTTCATGAGGCAAAACATCTGCGAAAAAACTGTCGAGGCCAAGGGCTGAGGCAATTTCTTGCGCTGTCTTTTGATGATCGCCCGTGAGCATGATCACCTGAAGACCCATGCTTTGCAATTGCCTAATCGCCTCTGGAGATTCATCTTTTATTATATCCGCTACCGCGATCAAAGCCGTCACTTGATCATCCACCGCTACCCATAAGACCGTTTTAGCCTCATCTTGTAAGGCCATCGCCTGCTCATCTAAACCATTGAACACAATCCCTTCACGGGTTAACCAATCCCGTTTGCCCACCAAAACACGCTGACCATCCACCCAGGCTGACACCCCCTGCCCTGTTATCGCTTCAAAATCCTGCGCTTCACGAATCTGAATCCCTTTTTCCTGAGCCGCCCGAACAATCGCCTGCCCCAAAGGATGTTCTGACCCTCGCTCCGCAGCCGCAGCAAAAGCCAACCCATCTAACTGCCCCCTATCCTTTAATGGCGTTAAGTTAAGGATAGGTCCCCCCTCAATCCTCCCTGCTAGGGGGGGAAGCTGGCGTAGCGAAGCACGTACCCGACCCCTCCGCTGTCGCGGGGTACGTCCGCACGTTCTCCCCCCAGCGGGAAGAGTTAGAGAGGGGCTCAACTTAACGCCATTGCCCCTCTCTCCTCTCCCTTGTCCCCCGCCTCCTACGACATCCGTCACCACAGGTTCTCCCCGCGTAATCGTCCCAGTTTTATCCAACATGATCGTGTCCACAGCATGAGCGCGTTCTAGGGCTTCACTATTACGGAACAAGATACCTTGTTTGGCCCCTTTGCCTAAGCCGACCACGATGGCCGTCGGCGTAGCGAGGCCCAACGCGCAGGGACAGGCGATGACTAAGACAGTGACAAAACGGACGAGTGCAGCCGCAAACCCGGCTCCGCTAAACCACCAAATCATAAAACTACTTAAAGCAATGCTGATAACCACCGGGATAAATACCGCTGCAATGCGGTCAGCCAAGGCTTGGATGGGAGCTTTAGACCCTTGGGCTGTCTCGACCAAACGGATAATCTGGGCTAAAACAGTATCCTGCCCGACCTGAGAAGCTTCAATTTTGAGCCGGCCCTGTTTATTCATCGTCGCGCCGATGACTTGATCACCGACTTGTTTATCGACGGGCATGCTCTCTCCGGTGAGTAGCGATTCATCGACCGACGAATGGCCCGCTATCACAATCCCATCGACAGGGATTTTTTCGCCAGGGCGGACAATGACCATATCGCCAGAGACAATCTGTGCCAAGGGAACATCAATTTCTTGGCCTTCTCGTTCAAGACAGGCTGTTTTGGCTTGTAGACTGAGTAAAGCTTTGAGAGCCTGATTCGTCTTACCTTTAGCCTGCATTTCAATCAATTTGCCCAATTTGATTAATGTAATAATCGTGGCCGCCGTTTCAAAATAGGTCAAGGTCGGCAAAGCGGTCAGCATAATAATAAGGGAATAAAAATAGGCCACCGATGAACCCAAAGCAATCAAAACATCCATGTTGGCTGTACCATGTCGCAGACTTTTATAGGCTCCCACATAGTAATCCCAGCCGACAAAAAATTGTACAGGAGTCGCAAATAGAAAAAGGGCCATATTAACCCAAAAGGGATAAACCCAATGTTCCACTTGATCTAGGCCATAAGTGGTCAAGAATAACATGAGCCAGTTATGTGAGATCAGAAAAGCGAACCCTGTAAAAAATATTCCGACGATTAATTTTCGGGTATGGCTCCTCATTTCTTGCTGACGCATCAATTGTGTTACATCAGCCTCATCTTTGGTTGTGGCGGTCTGAGCTAGTTCAGCGGCTGGTTGAGCGATGCCATAACCAGCCCGCTCCAAAGCCGTCCTTATCTCGGCGCGGCTGACCGCGCTTGGAATATATTGCACATGAGCCTTCTCCGTGGCGAAATTGACGCTGGCGGAGAGGATGCCGGGGGTTTTGTGATTTAAGATGCGCTCCACTGTGGTGACACAATTCGCGCAGGTCATGCCTGTGACGGACAGGTTAAGACTGGCGGTGGGAATCTGATAGCCAGCGTGGGTCAAACAGTCAATGACCTCTTGCAACGCAGTGGTCTTGGCCTCATAAGACAGAGTCAATTTTTCGCTGCCAAAGTTGACGACAGCCGCCTGCACGCCGAAAATTTTCTTCGCATTGCGTTCGACGGTGGTGGCACAATTGGCACAGGTCATGCCTAAAATAGGCAGGGTAAGTTGGATAATCATGAATGGCGTACTCCAAGTAAACTTCTTATGCTATATTTATCCTAACTCCGCTCAATTTTGTCAATATTCTTATGCTGTCATAGAAACCAAACTTTGCCTCTATCTTCATGAGCGTGTACAATCGGCATCTCTATAAGGTTCCCAGAATTGAGCAAGTACCTCTCATTACGCTATTCTTTATTCACCAGGTCGATGAAATTCAGCGTCAGACCTTTGGTCAAGATACTGAATTATTATCAAAATTTATTATCACTAAATGCAAGGAGAAACTATGTTTTTCAAAAAAAGAAGTATCCTTATAATCATCCTTTTGCTGAGTATCCTGACGGTGGCCTGCGCCCCAGCCTCAGCCCCAGCAACGGAAATGGACTCAGAACCAGAAGAAGCAGAGTCAGCCGGACCAGTCGAACAGATATTGATTGGTGGTTTTGATGTCGGTCCTGGCGGTGACCCCCAAGGTGTCCTGTATAACAACGGAGCGGGCAATGTCTGGTTCTCTAAGCTCTTCACGCCCATCATCATGATGACTGAAGATTTTAGTGAGCATACGTCCAAAGGGGCTTTGGCGGTGAGTTGGGAGCCTAATGAGGCAGCGACAATCTGGACCTTTACCTTACGAGAAGGGGTCACTTGGCATGATGGCGAAGCCTTCACAGCGGATGATATGAAATTTACCGCGGAATTGACTTCAGCCCCTGAGGCAGCGGTGACCCGTTATTTCGCTAATCGCCCAGAGCAAGTCGTCGGCTGGATCGAATTTAACGCTGGGGAAGCTGATGAAATTACAGGTATCCAAGCCCTTGATGATTTAACCCTACAAATCGCGTTAAGCGAACCAAACCCCCGTTTCTTTGATGATTTACGGGGCTTCTATGCTTTACCCGAACATGCTGTTGATTTCACCTCAGCCGAAATACAGAGGACCGACTGGTGGTGGTCCAACCCTGTCGGGACAGGGCCATTTAAGTTTGGAGCCTTCGAAAAAGATCAATTCATGGAATTAGTGCCCCACGAAGCATACTGGGATGGGGCTCCGAAACTAGAAAAATTAATCAATCGCTATTTTGTCGACGAAACAGCAGCGGTCTTAGCCTTGGAAAGCGGCGATATTCACTTCACCTATGTCAGTGCAGATGTGGCTGCTCGCTTTGCGGATGATGAGAATTATGATATCTATCAAGGCCCCTCCTTCGTCACCAATTTGTTCAACTTCAATTATCAGCGCGAAGCTTGGAATGATATCCGCGTCCGTCAAGCTATGATGTATGGTATTGACCGTGAGTCGATCCTACGCGATGTCTTCAACGGCACGGCCCAAGCCACTCCTTGTAACGACCCTTATCCCACCTTCTGGCCAGAAGATGCGAATGATTATCCTTATGACCCAGATAAGGCGCGTGAATTGTTAGCCGCAGCGGCTGCCGATGGCATTGACCTGAGTGGCACAGAATTTGAAATTCCAACCTATTATACCTCGCAATTGGCCAAAGACATTCTAACGGTCTTCCAAGCGAACTTAGCCGACATCGGCATCAATGCTGTCCCAGCCTTCGTCGATGTTCCCACATGGCGCAACATTGTCGATCAAAACGCTGATTTCGACTTCACCTATCGCGGTTACGGTGCTGGCCCAGCCTCCATCGGGACTACTTGGTACACTGAAGGCAATCAGTGGGGCCTTGATGACCCAATGTATGAAGAGCTAGTGGCCAACCTGAACGCTGCCTTCAGCTTTGAGGAATATACTGAAGCCCGCAAAGCCTTATGTAGCTATCAAAATGAGCAAGTCACCTTCGCCTATTTCTGGGTCTCTACTCGCTATGGCATCGCCAGTGCTAATGTGCAAGATTTCCATTACTTCCCCGCCCCTGGCGGTGGTCCCTATGTTGACCGCGCCCAGTTGTGGCATATCGCAGAGTAATCAATGGCGTTAAGTTAGCGAAGGACTCCGACCTCCTAGTCCTCCAGAGGGAAATTCTTTGCTCTCCCCTTTGGGAGGTTGGAGTTTTGTGGTTACAATTTAGAAGGTTTATTTTTCTACAACTACCTCAAATGGACGATTAATGGAGAAATGAAACATGAAATTTGTAGGTCATTATATTATTGTTGATCCCAAAATTTGTCATGGAAGCCTACCTTTAGGGGAACACGTATTTTGGTTGCGGATAGCTTGGAACAAGCAGGAGAAGGACTAGCTTGGGAAACCATCATTGAGGAATGGCGCGGTAGCATCACTGAAGAAGCAATTGCCGAGGCTGTTACTTTGGCAGGGAAAGCATGTCTTGAACATGTTGATGAGTATGTTTTGGAACCAGTGGCAGCGTGATTATTCTCGATGAGGATATCATTACTTGCCATCTTGCAACGCTGAACCCATGCAATATTTCCTCCGCCGCATCCTAATCAATATTCCCATCCTCTTCATGGTCACGGTCATTGTTTTTGGGCTGATCAATCTGGCTCCTGGTGATCCGGTTGACTTTTACGTGAATGAAGAAATTGGCATCAGCCGCGAAGATTTAGACTTTGTTGCTGAACGCTTCGGCTTAAACGACCCCTTGCCTATACGTTATGTCAAATGGTTAGGGGCGACCTTACAAGGCAATTTGGGTTTCCGTTATAAAAATGGGGATGATGTGGCCGAAGTGCTGGTCGTCCGGGTAAAACGCACGGTCGTGCTGATGGGCACCGCCTTATTCATGGGAGCAGTCTTGGGTATTACCTTGGGCCTCTTTATTGGTTTACGACAGTATTCCTTCTGGGATTTCTCATTGACAGGGCTGTCCTTCGTGGGTATCTCCATGCCTGCATTTGTGGCCGGTATCTTCGGTCTCTATCTTTTTTCCGTCCGCTGGCATTTATTTCCCTCTGGGGGTATGCAAACAATTGGACAAGCATCGACTTTTTTTGATTCCTTGCATCATTTGATTTTACCCGCTGGAACCTTAGCCATCTTTAACCTAGCCACCTACATGCGCTATACCCGTTTCAGCATCCTAGAAGTCAAAGCCGAGGACTATATCCGCACCGCTCGCGCCAAGGGCTTAGGGGAACGCGCTGTGACTTGGCGGCATGCTTTCCGTAATGCGATGTTACCTGTCGTCACAGTCCTGGGTCTCAGCATCCCCCAATTGGTGGCGGGGGCCTTGTTCACAGAAACAATTTATAGCTGGCCGGGCATGGGGTCACTCTTTGTTGACGCTGTCGCAGCCCGTGATTATCCAATGGTTATGGGCATTATGCTCGTCACAGCGGTCGTTGTCCTCTTAGCCAATTTAGTCACTGATTTGGCTTATGCTATTTTTGACCCCAGAATTCGATATGAATAATACAGTCATCCACCTATCCAAACAAACACCCGTTGACCAAGCTTACGCTCAGGTTGAGGCTATTTCACCCGCGCAACAGGCTTGGAAACGTTTTCGTCGTCATCCTTTAGCCGTCTTAGGGCTTATTCTTTTTGCCCTTATTTTGCTTCTTACGCTCAGTGCCCCGCTCATACAGCGATATCCCTACGAAGCACTCAATCTACGGGACAAATTTCAGTCCCCCAACGCGGCTCACTGGTTAGGCACAGACCGGGTAGGCCGCGATATTTGGAGCCGTACGCTTCATGGCGGGCGGGTCTCCATTTTAGTCGGGTTCAGTGCCGCTGGCATGTCCATGCTCATTGGTATTATTTTAGGCGCGGTTTCAGGTTATTATGGCCGCGCCGTCGATATGCTCATCATGCGCTTCACAGATGTGGTGATGACCTTTCCCCAAGTGGTGATTATCTTGACTGTGGCTACTTTTCTCGGCCAGAATATCACCAATGTTATCTTATTGATCGGTCTATTCAGTTGGATGGGTACGGCGCGGCTCGTCAGAGGCCAAGTGCTATCCATCCGAGAACAGCAATTTGTCTTGGCTGCCCAAGCAATGGGGGTACACGACCAACGGATCATCTTCAAACATGTCTTACCCGGTGTGGTTGCCCCCTTACTCGCTTCCGTCACCTTTGCCATCAATGGGGCTATCTTATTGGAAGCGGGGTTAAGCTTCCTAGGCGTAGGTATCCCCCTGCCCACGCCAAGTTGGGGCAACATGCTTGAAACCGCTCGCAGCCTAGATGTCTTACAGGACGGTCCTTGGATTTGGGTTCCGCCAGCCATTATGATTTTGCTCACTGTCTTGAGTATCAATTTCATTGGCGATGGCTTACGGGATGCCTTAGATCCAAAACATATTATTTAGAGCAGAGTGATGAATATTAAGGAACCCCCTCCCCCATGCGATCTTTTAGCGGAGCTTGGCCTGCCCTGCTCACTCCCTTCACCAAAGATGATCAAGTGAATGTATCAGCTTTGAAAGATTTTACAGCGTATTTATTGACTAAAAATGTCTCTGGCTTCTACCTATGCGGTAGCACTGGGCAGGGTATTTTCATGTCTCCGGCGGAACGGAAATTGGTCGCCGAAACCGTCTCTCAAGCGGTGAATGGTCGTGTGCCGATCATTGTTCATATCGGTAGCCAAGTTTTAAGCGATGCTCAAGACTTGGCCCGACACGCCCAAGACCTCGGTGTGGATGGTATCAGCAGTATTATCCCAGCCGGTTATACCGATCTGGATAGCATCAGTGCCTATTTTAGACGTGTAGCTGAAACGGTCTCCACCTTACCCTTCTTACCCTATCTCTTCGGCACCTATACGGATCCAGTGACATTGGTGAAAACATTACAAGATGTGCCAAATTTGGCTGGCACCAAATATACTGGGCCGAATATGTATCAATTCAGACAATTGCGCGAAGCCCGCTCTGGTCAATGGTCAGTTTTTTCTGGCATGGATGAGCAATGTCTCTTTGCTGCCATGGCTGGTTCCTGCGGGAATATTGGTTCAACCTTAAACGTCATGCCTGGCATTTATCAAAAAATCCACCAAGCTTATCAGACAGGCGATCTCAGGCAGGGACGAGATTTGCAATTGCGAGCTAATTACGTCACAGAGGTCTTAATTTCCTTTGGCTTTTTCGGGTCCCTCAGTGCAACAGTGGCCTCTTTTGGGATAGATTACGGCTCACCACGCCTGCCAGCCTTTGCCTTGCCGAAAGAACGCTTAGACCCTTTGAGGCAGGCGTTAGACGCTGTTGATTTTGCTGAAATTGCTCAAATGTAGCTAAGGAATGGGAACCAGATTAGGACGGTCAAATGGGACACTTATTTGATGCTCATTCCTAAACACTCGGTCAATGTTTAATTGACGGGTAGATCAATTATCAATATGTCACAAACTATCTCTTCTAATTCAGTTGATGAATAATTCCTATATTCATAAAATGACATCATATTTCTCCTGCGAATCAGAACACTACGCTTATTGGACATAGTATATCACATCTATACTCTTTGGGCTATCTGAGCAAAGTTAGTCTAATATGCTGGCAAGGTTAATTCTTGCTGCCAGCCTTGATTTGAGGTATCTTTCTCTCTTGAATATCATCTGTTGCGGCTTATGCTGATTGGTGATATACCTGGAATAGAGAAAAACAGAAACAAACAAACGGACATGATGTTTTATTTTTCAAGTATTATTAGCTGAATGGATTAAATAAATGAACGTAACTACCTTTGATCAAATTATTGATACTGTGATGCAACTCCCAATTGAACAGCAGGCAATGTTGATTGATATTATTCGAAATCGTCATATTGAAAACCGCCGTACTGACTAATCAATATGCTAATGCTATCGTCCGAATTGAAAAATGTATAGCTACCTATCACGAAATAACGGAGTATCCCCATGAAGTCATTTCAAAAGGCCAGCCAAATTGTCGGCAAACACCGTGCCAAGATTAATGCTTGGCAAACACCATCGGAAGCAACCCTTGACTATGCTAAAACAGTAACCATGCACGCCCTTGGTCCAGGCGAAATCGCTGCAAGAGAATGGGCCGAAGCCGGGCTGCGCCTGCCTGATATGGATGTGGTGCGTACCTATCGCCTTAACCGCGTACGAGAACAGCTACGTTACCAGGATCTCGCAGGTATTGTCCTTTACGACCCGCTGAATGTGCGCTATGCTACGGACAGCACCAATATGCAGCTTTGGGCCACACATAACGCCTGTCGCTATGCCTTTGTGCCGACGGAAGGCCCTGTCATCGTCTTTGAATTTGACCATTGTGACTTTCTCAGTGGGCACAGCAATGTAGTTGAGGAGGTACGAAAGTGTAAACCTTGGTTTTACTTTGCTTCTGGGGAACGTATCGAAGAACAGGCCAAAAATTGGGCCGATGAGATTGCTGATTTGGTCAAACAATATGGCGGTGGCAACATGCGCTTGGCCCTTGACCGTTGCAATCGTGAAGGCATTATGGCTTTGGCAGCGCATGGTCTTGACCTACATAACGGGGAAAGGATTATGGAATTGGCCCGTGAAATTAAATCGGAAGAAGAGATTGTCGCCATGCGCTGTGCGGTTGAAGCTTGTGCGCGGTCAATGGATGTGATGCGTGAACATCTCATACCAGAGGTGATGGAACAGGAATTGTGGGGGTATCTGCATGGGGCTAATATCACCCGTGGCGGCGAATGGATTGAAACGCGTCTTTTATCCTCGGGGCCACGGACCAACCCTTGGTATCAAGAATGTTCGAGTCGTAAAATCGAAAATGGAGATTTGATGGCCTTTGATACTGACCTCGTTGGGGCTTACGGCACCTGTGTTGATATTTCGCGCACCTGGCTCTGTGGTGATAAACCACCGACCCCAGAACAAAGAGATATTTATCAACGCGCTCACGAACAGATCATCCGTAATACTGAATGGCTCAAGCCCGGTCTCAGTTATCATGACCTAACCCACCAGGCCTATCAATATGACCCAACTGAATTTCGTCATTACACCTGCTTATATCACGGGGTTGGGTTATGTGATGAGGCTCCTTGCATTTACTTTCCGGCCAGTTGGGAAGCTTATGGCTATGATGGTCACCTCGAAGCAGGCATGGTCATCTGCGTCGAAAGTTATGTCGGACGACAGTCAGGTGGCCCTGGGGTGAAATTGGAAGATCAAATTCTGATCACTGAAACAGGCCACGAACGGTTGAGCCTGTATCCCTGGGAAGATGATCTTCTGACTACATATTCCTAATCAGATTGTAGATTTTGGGACATCGCTTGGTCCACAAATTCTTCTGCTTTGATCAACTGCCAACCTGAAAAAATAAGGATCAGACAAATCAATTGTCCGCTTTTGTTTAAGGTGTTCCCCTTTACCACGCGCTCATCTGTAGCATATAATGGCTTATCTTAATATCGAATCACAAAACCACCCCCAAGGGACAACACCCTATGAACGTAACGCTGCCTGAGCCGACCAAGCCCGTTGGTTATCTTGAACTCCTCCGCCACAACAACAATTATCGCCTGCTGTGGTTGGGTCAGGTGGTGAGCTTGCTCGGTGATTGGTTTAATCTCATCGCCTCAGCTTCCTTAATGACAAGTTTAAGTCCATCGGGCGCGGCGATTGGGGTGCTGTTTATGATTCGCCTAGTAGCTCCTTTTGTGGTCAGCCCCATCGCTGGTGTCGTGGCAGATCAATACAATCGCAAATATATTTTACTCTGCACCGATATCTTACGGGCCATGATTGCTTTTGGTTTTCTGCTGGTGCGGACACCAGAGCAGATTTGGCTCTTATACACCTTGACCGCTTTGCAGCTTGGCCTCAGTGGTTTCTTTTTTCCTGCTCACAATGCGATCTTGCCAGATATTACCTCCTCCCGTGAACTAGGCACAGCCAATGCGCTTGGGTCAGCCACTTGGTCGGTCATGTTGGCTCTGGGAGCTGCTTTGGGTGGCTTAGTCTCTGGCCTGTGGGGCATTTACCCGGCCTTGACCATTGATGGTCTGACCTTCATTATCTCTACCATTTTTATTGGGCTTGTACATTATCAGCCCAGCCCTGCCACTTTATCATCTGATAAAACCATCGCCGCTAGTCTGAAAGCCTATGTGGATGGTTTACGTTATCTGCAACAGCGTCGTCATATTTTTGTGATCACATGGCATAAAGGCGTAGGGGCCATCCTCTCCGCTGGCATGCTATCGATCATCCAAGTTTATATCGCCGAAACCCTCTTTCCGATTGGGGAAGACGGCGGCATCAGTTTGGGCTTGATGTTCAGCATGGCGGGCATTGGTACAGGCTTAGGGCCCATCGTCGCTCGTTATTTCACGGGCGACGATAACCGTCGGCTCGAAGGTGGCCTGATTGTAGGCTATCTAGCGACCGCCTTGGGTTTATTAATGATGGTTCCTCTAAATAGTTTTAGCCTCATTTTAGTTGGCACCGTGATTCGAGGCATAGGCGGCGGTATCTTATGGGTTTTCTCCACCCAACTGTTGATGCAATTGCTTCCTGCTGATATTCGAGGCCGCGTATTTTCCGTCGAATTTGCCCTATTCAGCCTCCTCAGTGCCTTCGGTGCAGGTTTGGCTGGTAGTCTACTAGACCTATCTTTGGCTATATCGACCCTCTTGCTCTGGTCTGCTGGCTTGATTTTGCTGCCCGGTCTGCTATGGTGGTGGTGGGTCATCCAGCGATATCGCAGACAAACAGAAAAAAAGGTACAGAATAAGAAATAACGTCCTCGACCCCGTGGGGGCACGGTGTTGTCCCCCTCCACAGTGGTTAGGTCAGCAATAACGTCCTCGACCCCGTGGGGGCACGAGGACGTAGGAACCAGCTTGGCTAAGTTAGGCCATGCCAAACTTTAAAAGCTCCACAGATTACACAAATTTTTTCTTTACTAATCTGCGAAATCTGCGGATAATTATTTTTTTGGTGATGCCATTTGCCGCCTTAAACGTTTAAGTTTATAATTTGGGCCTATCGAAAACGTTTAAGTAATTTTGTAGGCAAGATGGCGATGAGCAAGGGCGATGTCACCCTGAAGGATATAGCCAAGGCTGTGGATAAGTCGGTTGCCACGATTTCAAAAGCCTTGCACGATCATGATGATATTGCTCTGGAAACGCGCCAGGCGATCAAACAGGTCGCTCAAGAGATGGGCTATCAACCCAATATTACCGCCCAACGTCTACAAAAACAACGAACCGATACTTTAGGCTTGATTTTGCCTGTTTTGGCTTCACGTCAAGCCGACCCATTTTTAAGCGAGCTATTATCTGGCTTGGCCGACCAAGCCGCAGAACATGGTTTTGATCTTCTTGTTTCCGCGTATGCCCCTGGCCCGGCTGAAGAAGCAGCTTATCAAAGGCTCGTCCATCAACGGCGCGTCGATGGCCTCATTGTCACCCAACCGCGCTTAAAAGACTGGCGGATTGAATTCTTAACAACCCAAAAAATACCCTTTGTCGCTGTTGGTCAATTTAACCCCTTGGCTGATATTCCAGGGGTGTGGATTGATGTTATTTATGGTCTGACGGTGGCAGTGAAACATCTTTTGGCTCAGGGGCGGCGACGGTTAGCCCTCATCCCGCCGCCTATGGACTTTTTGATGCAGGAGGTTTATCAACAAGCCTTTGCCCAAATTGTGGCTGAACATGATGCCTTGTGGGAACAATCTGCCCTTGAGATTACTGCACTGGAACATAATGAAGGATATCGGGCTGCACACACCTTATTGAGCGAGACTGACGGACCAGAGGCTATCATCGCTTGTCACGATTTATTGGCTCTGGGTGCCTTGGCCGCTGCACAGGATCAAGGTTTTGAGATTGGTAATGATATAGCCATCATCGGGTTTGGCGATATTCCTTTATCAGAGCATGCTCACCCACCACTGACGACCGTCCATCAGCCGACCTATTTGATGGCCCAACGCGCTTGTGAAATTTTGATTGCTTTGATCGATGGGACTGATGGTCGTGATGGCAGTCGCAAGACATTATCTCAAGCCCAAGACATTATTGAACCTTGGCTTGTCGTTAGACAATCGAGTGATTTATCATTATGGGTGTAGCAATCTGAAACACGTTATCGACACCGAGACAATCTTGGTTAACATAAAAAATTATTATTTAAGGAGATATTTCTCATGGCTGGTGTATCGTTTGAAAACATGAAAAAGATGTACGGGGATGTGACAGCTATTCCCAACTTGAGCTTGGATATCCGGGACAAAGAATTTTTGGTCTTGGTTGGCCCCTCTGGCTGTGGCAAGTCAACCGCTTTGCGCTGTATTGCTGGTTTGGAAGAAGTGACAGATGGATTTGTCAAAATTGGTGAACGCGTGGTTAATGACGTACCACCCAAAGACCGCGACATCGCGATGGTATTCCAAAGCTACGCCCTTTACCCGCATATGTCTGTCTATGACAACATGGCCTTTGGTTTGAAACTGCGTAAAACGCCTAAGACTGAAATTGAAACACGGGTGACTGAAGCCTCTGAAATGTTGGGTATTCGACCCTTCTTAGACCGCAAGCCCAAGCAATTGTCTGGTGGTCAGCGACAACGTGTCGCTTTGGGTCGGGCTATCGTCCGTGAACCCTCTGTGTTCCTTTTGGACGAGCCGCTTTCTAACCTTGATGCGAAACTCCGCGTTGAAACACGGGCCCAGATTTCTAAACTGCATCAACGCCTTGGGACAACCTTCATTTACGTGACGCACGACCAAGTTGAGGCCATGACCATGGCCGACCGTATTGCTGTGATGAGTGAAGGTGTTTTGCAACAATGTGATACCCCGCAAACGCTTTATGAAGCACCATCTAACGTCTTTGTGGCTGGTTTCATTGGTAGCCCTTCTATGAATTTTTTCAACGCTTCTGTTACTGGGGATTCACAAGAATTATTTGTTGATGCGGGCACTTTCCGCTTGCAATTGCCAGAAGATAAGGCCGCTAAAGTGGCTGGCAATGCTGGTCGAGAAGTTATTTTAGGCATCCGGCCTGAGGATATCCACCACCCACAATATCTGCCTTCTGGCGTGAAGGCAGCGAATATTCAGGCTCGGGTTGAATTGACTGAATTAATGGGTAGCAGTATTCATGTCTATATGGGTATGGGTAATGATGATAACTTTATCGGTATTTTTGACCCACGGTCACGGGTTCGCAATGGCGACTCAATCGAAGCGGTCTTCAATTTAGACCGCCTCCATCTCTTTGACCGCCAGTCTGAAACTTCTTTGCTTTAGCATGTTAAGGAGTTTGAATTAAGTGTAAAGAACTCACAACTAAAAAAGGCCGCCTCATTGAGGCGGCCTTTTTCTGTAATGATTAGGAACAATAATTAACGGTTGGCCCAAGTAGGCTTGGCCTGCGATAGGGTTTGCAGCCAATGACCAAGATCAATTAAGGTTTGACCTAATATCTGAAAGCTACGTTGCTTAAACTTGGTGAAATCAGATGGATTGCTTTCATAGAACTGTTCCGTTTCAGGGAGCGATGTTGACCTAAGCGTGTTATATTTTAGTTCTAGTAGATGAAGTTCAGGATTAAACATTTTTTCTTCCTTTCGAGCGGTTTTATATATGCCAGTGATTTAATTCCTATTCCTTAACATATAGCTGTTTTATCTGCTTCTTTGAAGTGTTGGTGCTGTTTTTCGTTGTTTTTTAATTGTTGACCGACCGAAATTAATAAGGTATCCTCCTGACAAAAACATAGACAAAGAAAAAGCCACAGCATCATAAAAAGCTGTGACCAAAAATTTGTCCATTTATAAATATTAAGATTGCTTTAGGGCAACAATTTGTTAGACAGATTGTCAGTAGCAATCGTTTGTGCATCTTATCACAAATCAAACTTAGAGTCAACCCCCTAATTGTAGATGATGAAGAAGATAGGCTAACTGTAGGCCAGTCAATTAATTATACGTTATCCCTTCGCGTTGAGTCGCTTATTTTCCGTCTGACCATTTGTCCCAATAAGTGTATCTCCTCTACCCTGAGCCCCCAAATCAGCCCGATATAAATCAATCCCCCGCTAAGACTTAAGCTGCCGACTACCAAAATTTCATTCACTAGGCTTGTCGGCGGCAACCAAGCAACGAACCATATTTGTCCGTACCATAAACATAAACCCATGAGCGCAGCCGCACAACTGGCTTTCCCAGCGGTTCTCAGAAAGCCCTGACCATATAAGTTCCCCCAGCCTCGTATCAGCCACAGCATGAGGAGCACATGACCAAGATGTTTGAGGCTGTCAGCTAGGACGAGGTCGGTCATTTCTAAAGGACGGAAGAAGAGCGGGCCTAAAGCGAAGAGAAGATACACGCCGCCGGAGGCGATACCGACCATGGCTGGGGTGAAAGTGTTTTGGCGGGCATAGAAGGCGAAGACGAGGGGCTGGTCGATAGCGGCGAAGATGAGGCCTAAGAGATAATAACGTAGAGCAAGAGTTGTTTGGCGGGTATCTTCAGCGGTGAAGGCCCCGTGTTCAAAGAGAAGATTAATAATCGGCTCGGCCAAAATGAAGAGGGCAACGGTGGCAGGCACTACTAAAATGAGGACAATTTTGAGACCACTAAAGAGTGTATCCACAAAACCTTGACTAATTGAGCCACTGACTGAGCCATCAACCATCTCTGTGGCATAGCGAGAAAGCGTGGGCAAGATAGCTAGAGAGACTGCGAGGACGATGAGACCCATTGGAAATTGAATCAGGGTCGTGGCATTTTGCATCCAAGCCAGACTGGATTCGCCGGTACTATTGGCCAGACGACGGTCTAGGGCGGTTTGCATGAAAGTGACAACAAGGCCCAAGGCAATGGGTTGATAGAGTTTGCCTATCCGACGTAACACTAGATGATGGAGATCGAGTTGAAATCTGAGTTTAGCTCCTTTTAAGCCCGATAGCTGAATCAGGACTTGCAAGAATGAGCCAATCACCATGCCCACGGCCACCACTTCTACGCCGAAATCAAACAGATAAAAGCCAATTAGGGTGACGATGATAATCGCCGCATTGAAGGTGGCGGCGGTAAAGGCGGGGAACACAAAGCGTTTCAGCCCGTGTAGTAAACCTGTTAGTACCCCGGACAGACTTAAGAAAAGCATGGCGGGTGTCGTCAGACGTAGTAAGGAGGTCAAGATGAGGGGATTGACCTCTGTGCCGCTTAAAAACCAAGCCAAGGCTGAAGCTCCGGCCAAGAGGATGAGCATAACGCTGCCGAGTAGAAGTGTGGTCAAGGACAGAATGATACTCGCAATCTGCCACAGGGTTTGTCGATCTTTGTCAGCATATTCTGAGAAAATAGGCACGAGAGTACTACTAACCATGCCGCCAATCAGCAGATCATAAATCTGACGTGGTAAATATTCCGCTGCACGTAGCGCGGATACAGCCTCGGTCGCTCCGAAAAGATGGCTAATAACTTGGTCGCGCACCAAGCCCAAAATGCGACTAGCAATATTTCCCAAGGCAATAAGCGTCGCAGCGCGAGCGATACCATCACGCTCAGTCACCAAACCGCTCCACAATGCGCTGGATGAGCGTCGTGGTGGCATAGCCTTGTTGATAAGGGATCAGCTCGACCTGTCCACCATAGCTTTGCACGAGGGGAGCTTCAGGTAAAGGTGTCCCTACCTGAGCAGAATCAAGCTTTCTTTGAACTGGCTTGAACGTTTTTTGAGCTGGCTCAAAGACATAATCTCCTCCTTTCACGTAGACCTCAGGACGAAGACCCTCAATCAAACGATATGCTGTCAGCTCTTCAAAAATAATGACTGCATCAACACAAGCAAGGGCTGCCAAAATCAGGGCCCGGTCTGACTGTGGCAAAAGCGGTCGTTGAGGCCCTTTGAGGGCTGTGACGCTAACATCGCTATTCAAACCAACAAAAAGAGCTTGGCCTAAGGTACGGGCTTGTTGGAGATAGATGACATGGCCGAGGTGAAGCAGGTCAAAGGTGCCATTGGTGAAGACAAGTTTGTCAAATCCTTGACGACGGGTTTGGGCTTCAGAGAGCGTGAGGATCTTGGTCATGGAGCAAAGTCGCTAGGTTGTAGATTATTTAGCCATGATTTACCCACTAAAGCCCACCAAACTAGAACTAATCACTTCGCCATAATGCGTATGGGCATGATTATTGGATGAAGTGACGGTCACGGCAAAAGCATAAGATTTTGATTTGCCAAACCAGTGTATTTTATGTAAGAAAGCCTGAAATTCAACCACGCCTAATTCTCCCGCAGGGACAGTGATCTTGGTTTGTATTGGTTCAAAAGATAATGTATCTTCTAAACTTTGCCAAGTTATGGTGAATTTTTCTGGCGTATTTCCCTGATTTTTGATGAGAATTTGATTTTCTTGTTTAGGAAATGTTATCCGCTGTTTGAGTGTGCTTTGGAATTGATTATAAGCATGGATATTGAGTTTGCGAGAGACGATGATTTGTGCTGTTGGGTCTCTTTGGGGTGTGACCTGAATTTTTAAGAAATAATTGCCCGCCTGTATACTTGGTTTGCGAGGCGGGGCAATACTTACGGGAATCTCTTTTTCTTGTTTGGGAGCCAATGAGACGATTGGGAGGTCGATATGAATCCATTCTGCCAAAGACCCATCAACTGACAATGAAATTGTTTCCGGTTGATCGCCCTTATTTTCGGCGATAATCCAGGTTCTCGTTTCGTTTCCAGGTTCTAAAACAAGTTGCGATTCTTCAAGATAAACGGCCACTGAATTTGAAGACGGTGAATCAAATTGATTTTCGTTTTTCTGATAATCAGATGCTTCCCCAATCTGAAATAGCCCATTATGTTTCAAGGATTGATTACATTCTAAGCGTAACCAATTATTGCCAATGCGTAGAACTTGTTCTGGTCTCCAAGAGACAGGGTCATAAGCTGATAATTTTTGGTTGCCCAAATACGTTCCGTAAATGCTACTTTGGTCGGTGATATGATAAACTTGCCCATCAAAGGTTATTTGAGCATGATAAGGAGAAACATTATCATAGTCCAGCACTAAATCATTATCGTCAATACTGCCAATACGTAAGCCTTGGCTAGACAGCGGTACAGAGCGAATTGCGCCTTCGGGTGTTAAAATGAAGATACGATCTTGACATAAACTGCTTTTGTTCATAGGTCTCACCGTTTGATAAACAGGGCTAAAAAGCCGTGGAGGATTCAGGACCAGCATGATTGTAGATATTCAGGAATGTGTCAGTGACTGATAATATGATAAAATT
The DNA here is from genome assembly GCA_965199695.1 of Anaerolineae bacterium. Lineage (GTDB taxonomy): Bacteria > Chloroflexota > Anaerolineae > 4572-78 > 4572-78 > CBDAUV01. The sequence continues at coordinate 523,990 of OZ241372.1, forward strand.
TTATCCAAAATCGAGCCGATTCTCAACGAAGGTACTGACCAAATAGCCGCAGCCTATCATCCGTATCAGTACGGAGAGAGCATTAAAAGCATGCTTCGTTACTCCAAAGGATCATTAGGCGTGACGAAGCACCCTCGTTTTTCTAGCATATCCGTAGATATTCAACTGCGAGGCACGATGCCAGCTTTTGGGTCAAGAAAGGCATCATCATTCGAGGGATTATGGATGCCTTGCTCCTTGAGCCTGAATAGTTAGGCATATTTTTGAGTAGTTTAGCAGTACCTTGTATTGAATAGCAATGGGAGTCTTGTAAGGGAATATTTAAGAAGGCCAGCGTGCTTAGAGCATCAGCTTTGCCAATGCCACTGGTGATATTATCATCATTTAAGATGCTGGCTTAGAATATGAGCCTAAAGTGTATCCTAAATTTCATAAGTCAAAGGCAACTTATATTATGACGACCTCATCTTCGAAGCAGATTAAGACTAATAACCAAGATCATGACAACCAAAAGTGGTATGTTATGAGCACCGTCGCCATGTCCATTTTTATTGAGACCATTGATTATAGCATTATCAACATGGCTTTGCCCACCTTGGTTCGCGAATTACAAACGGATTTCACAACTATTCAGTGGCTTGTCCTAGGTGTTCTCTTGACGCAAACAACATTGATGCTGATGATAGGACGATTATCCGACATGATTGGTAAAAAAACAATCTATATTGCGGGCCTCATTGTCTTTACGCTGGGTACGATTTTGTGTGGTTTAGCCCCTAATATCACTTGGTTAATCGTTTTTCGCGTCGTCCAAGCTATTGGGGGAGCCATGTTTATTTCATTAGTATTCGCCCTAGTCACCGAAGCCTTTCCACCAACTGAACGAGGCAAAGGGATTGGTTTAATTAGCACCACAGTTTCGGTCGGTATTATCATTGGCCCACTGGTTGGTGGCTTTATCTTAGAGAGTTTCTCCTGGCGGGAGATTTTTTTTGTCACCCCACCCATAGCCTTGATTGGCCTCTTCTTAGCCTTACGCTTTATTCCCGCGACGAAAACGCCAAGTGGACAACAGTTTGATTATGGCGGGGCGATCACCTTTTTTATCACCCTGCTGACTCTGCTATTAGCCTTAAACTTGGGCCAACGAGGGGGATTTAGCCAACCCTATATTCTGTTTATGTTTGCCTGTGCTGGCATATCCTTGATTATGTTTACGTTTATTGAATGGCATACGGACCAACCGCTTTTGGCCCTAAGGCTGTTTCTTTCGTTCAGATTCAGCCTGAACATTATCTCCCGAATTTTATCCTTTCTCGCCATATCTGGTGTCATATTGATGATGCCTTTTTATTTAGACACGATGCTGGGCTATAGTCCCCGTCAAGTTGGTCTGTTACTGCTCACAATGCCAATCTGTATGGGTATCTCAGCCCCCATTTCTGGCATACTGGCAGATCGTTTTGGAACACCTTGGTTGATGGTCGGTGGCTTAAGTTTGGTGATTAGCGGCTGTCTGACTCTGAGTAGCCTGACAATTGATATCAATGCTATTGGTTATATCATCCGCCTAATGCCTTTTGCCATAGGCATAGGCTTATTTCAAGCAGCGAATAATACAGCCATCATGGCTTCAATACCTCGAAAGAACGCAGGCGTAGCCTCTAGCCTAATCTCGATTACGCGGACATTGGGCAGCACAACGGGAATCGCGTTGAGCAGTGCCATCTGGACCAGCCGTGTTTTGTATCATACTGGGCCGGAATTTGTCGATGATGTCATAAACGCCCCGACCATCGCGCAAGTCGCTGGTCTCCAAGATATGTTTTTGGTGATCATGGTCGGAATGAGTTGTGTTATGGTGCTAAATTTATGGGGAAATTTACGAAAACAAGCGGCCACGGTCCAGAAAGAGGAAATACTGAGGCCAAATAGACCGACAAATCGTGTTTTTTGAACCAATCTGAAAAAATATACGCTCGGAATGAAATTAAATCAGTATCCCAAAGGCCCAGAAGATAGTCTGTAATATTTTCGCAAGAATTTTAAGCTTGAATTAACATTATATGAAAAAAATTTTAATTACTGGCGCAACAGATGGAATTGGTTTTGCCCTCGCTCAACATTATCAGGCTCAGGGACAAGACCTTATTTTGGTTGGCAGACGTGCGTTGGCTGAATTGACGGCTCCTTTATTTCAACCAGAAATTTACTGTCAAATAGACCTCTCTCAAAAAGGACGAGCAGAGACTTTACGAGATTTCTGTCAAGCTCATCAAATAGAGAAGTTAGATTTAGTCGTTCATAATGCGGGTGTAGGCTATTATGGCTCGATCGCAGATCAATCATCACCTGATCTGGAGACGATGGTGGCCGTTAACTTAATTGCGCCCGTTGAACTGACGCATGCCTTAGCCCCTTTACTGCAAACTGCTAAAGGTAAAGTCGTTTTCATCAGTTCGGTGGTGACAGCCTTACCCGGCCCAAACTACGCGACTTATACCGCCACAAAAGCGGCTTTAGATGGCTTTGCTCGAAGCTTGCGGGTGGAGTGGCAAGATGATATCGCGCTTCAGGTCATCCATCTTGGGGCCACTCGCACTGGCATGCACGCCAAAATGGGCTTAACTCTAGCTCAGATGAATTGGGATAAATTCCCCTCAGCCGAGACAATCGTGCCAAACATTGCTCAGGCTATCACGAGCAACCGCGCCCAAGTGACGATTGGATTACCGAATCAGTTGCTTCGTTTTAGCGGTATTTACGGTAGAAGCGTTATCGATTGGTTTATGCGCTTAAGGAATGCGCTTAATTAATCAATCTGGTTTTCAAACTCAGTTTAGAAACTAGATTGGGACAGTTCATTAATTTCCATGCCTAATGAATAATGGTTCTTTGAGAAATTTTGTGATAATGAAAAGATGCGCCGTGTGAACAAGCAAAGTGGCAGAGTGGCAAAGGCCCTTTGCCATTTTCTCTAGCGTATTACCTTGTCTGTCACAAAAATCCTCATAGAACCTGAATAATTATATTCTATGCACTGTGTTATCACTGGAGCAGCTGATGGAATTGGTCGCTCCCTAGCTATCCGCTTTGCTAAAGCTGGTTATACGATTACTGGGATTGATATAGATGTCGACCTGGCCCAAAAGACCCAAGCTGAAATTGAAGCCTTAGGTAGGCAGAGCAAGTTCATATTGGCTGACTTAAGTCTCACCACCGAACAAAATCGTGTTGTCCAAGAATTGCGTCAAGGGATGATGATTGATGTTTTTATTCATAACGCTGGCATCAATGCCTTTGGCCCCTTTGCCACGTCGGATATTGAGCAACAAAAAAAGGTCATTGCCGTTAACTTAACCGCCCCTATGCAACTGACCGCAGGCATCTTACGGCCTGAAAGGTTAGCCTCACCAAGCACTGTCGTGTTTATCTCATCTTTGTCACATTTCGTCAGCTATCCAGGTGCGGCGGTTTATGCTGGCAGCAAAGATGGTTTAGCGTCTTATGCCCGCAGCCTATCGGTTGCCTTAGCCAAGCAAAAAGTTCGTGTTCTGACTGTCTATCCGGGGCCGACTCGAACAGCTCATGCCCGCCGTTACAGCCCTGATAACAGCCGCGAACATAAGCGTATGTCGCCAGACATTTTAGCTGAGGCAATTTACCGTGCTGTCATCAAGCGTCAATCTAGTCTTGTTCCTAGTGCAGCCAACAAAGCCTTTGCTTTGGTCGGTCGCCTATTTCCCAGGCTCACTGAGCGGTTGATGAAAAAAACTTTACTTGATAAACTCGTGGAAACGTAAAGCCTGATACTTAAACTGTGAGATAAATTTTTCACCTTTAAGAAATAGCATATAATCTCTAATTCCTAATTTCTAATCCTTAACCCCAAATTTCTAATCATGTTCGACGACCTATTCCGTAAAGTTAAAGATGATCTTTTTGGCCCTTTAGCGCGTTTGTTGTCTGGCGTTCACCCCAACGTCATCACTTTTTCAGCCCTGATGGTCGCTCTCGTTGCTGGAACCTTTGCAATTTATCAATTTTACGTTTTGGCTACATTGTTGTGGTTGCTTAGTCGCGCCTTAGATGCTTTGGACGGCTCTGTAGCGCGATTCAACAATAAGCAAAGCGATTTTGGTGGCTATTTCGACATTGTGCTTGATTTTGTTGCCTATGCCTTTCTGCCGATTGCCATTGTGTTAGGCCAGCCTTCTGAAAGCAACTATCTCAGCCTGATCTTTTTATTGGCCTCATTTTATGTGAATGCAGCCTCCTGGATGTATCTCTCTAGCGTTTTAGAAAAACGCGCTCAAGGGGCACAGTCACGCAGTGAGATAACCTCGGTGACAATGACGAATGGTCTGGTTGGCGGGACTGAGACCGTTGTTTTCTATTGTCTCTTTCTCCTGTTGACTCCTTGGTTAAGCTACTTGTTTATTATCTTTGGCAGCATGGTCATTTTTACAAGTCTACAGCGTTTAGTTTGGGCAGCTAAACATCTTTAGGGATGAGTCCTCCTTATCGCCAAGGTGTGACAGACGAAAATTTACGCCTCTTCTTCAATCAGATAATCCTGCATTCATGATAATCTTCAAATTGGCGCAGTCTCTAAAACTGCGCCAATTTGCAACATCACTATTTGTACAGAATTATCTTGAAATATGAAAGGCGTTCAGGATATCACAAGAAGTATGACGATCCTAGCCAAAAAATAGCAAATGATGTCCAATTTTGTTTTCTTAAGGTTTTACATTGAAGTAGTGGAAGGCGTTGTCCCTTTGCCCTCATGTACGCAGTGGCTGGCCACGAATTTACCCTATGGTGGGATACTTCTCTATGATTTGTCGGGAGAGAGCCAATATCTCTTTGCAGGTATTGGTGATTCAGGTGCCGGTTTTGGCATGCCCCCTGCTCCTACTGGTCAAAGAATAATTTTTTGCGGTTCTAATTATCAAAAGTCGCAGATGGCTAAATGAAGGTGGGCCTGTTTCTCTTCTTCCTCAGATAAAGTTTGAGACAGATAGGCGGTTAAGATATCATCGGTTAAGTGATAGGTCATGGCTCTTTCTCTGTAAATACAGTACTCAGTTGTGAATGATGAATGATGAATGATGAGTGATGAATTGAAAAATAACTCAACATTCATCCTCTGTGCTGTGCCGCTAAGCTAGGTAAAAATTTGATCACTTTTTCAGGTGATTTTTGGTTCTGAATAGTAAAATGACATAGCCTTAAGTTAATCCCCAACCTTCAAATAACTCCCCAGTAATTTTTTAATCCCTTTTCCCGGAAAGGCGACGGTGATTATAGCATCTTGCTCTGACCCATCAACCGTGATGACTGTGCCTCGCCCAAATTTGGCATGAGATACCTGCATCCCGGTAGAAAACCTATCCTTGGTTGCTTCAGACTTGGCTACTCTTGAAGCTGTCTGCCGTCTTGGGGCGGAAGATGACCCCGCTGGCCCTTTCCACTGCGTTTGTTGGGCATATCTTGTCCGCCCTCGACTGTATTGGTCCATGGATGAAGAATCGGGATCATCGTCACCTCGAGATACATCATCCCGCCACTCGCCTGAGTGTAGACGACGTACCTCAACCAAATCAGCCGGAATATGGTTCAAAAAAGGTGAGGGTGTGGACGGGGTTTCGTCATAGCCGTAGATGGCCCGTCGGAAAGCATGGGTCAAATAAAGCCGATTCTTAGCGCGTGTCACCCCCACATAAGCAAGACGACGTTCCTCCTCCATTTGTTCGGGGTCATCCCTGCTGCGGGAGTGCGGGAAGATACCATCCTCCATCCCCACCATGAACACCACCGAAAATTCTAAACCTTTGGCGGTATGTAATGTCAATAGAGCTGGCCCAACCTCGGCGCTGTCTAAGGCATCAGCATCTGAAGCAAGGGCAATATTTTCCAAAAAAGAGGCCAGGGATGTCGGGCCGCTTAAGTGATCGTAATTTCGAGCGACTGTTTTCAATTCTTGTATATTTGCCCAGCGGTCCTCACCTTCATCGGTTCCATCTTGGATAAACGCTCGATAGCCTGTTTGGGCCAAGGTTAGGTCAATCAGGTCAGTTAAAGGCATTTTTTCCTTCGCCGCGACCAAGAGAAGCAGGATATCCGTGAAAGCGATTAACTTGGTACTGGCGCGTTTGGCGAAAGGGTTTATGTCTTCGACGGCGGCTGTACCTTGGTCTCCATTGTGAGGTGGCAGGCCGCCTTTTTCAAGATTATACATAAGCTGGAGGGCCTGCCATAGCGTAATATCCAGTCTGGCAGCCCAGTTGCGTAGAGTCTCAAGCGACTTTTTGCCGATGCCTCGTGCAGGAACATTAATCACTCTCAAGAGCGAGACACTGTCTTGCGGATTATGAATCAAGCGCAGATAAGCCAAGGTATCTTTCACCTCTTTACGTTCATAGAAACGTAAGCCACGAATCAGACGATAGGGTATATTGGCCCGAATGAAGGCTTCTTCAACGCTACGAGATTGAGCATTGGTGCGATACATGATGGCTATCTCGGCCGGGTTTATATTCACTTCTTGTTTGAGACGCAGGATTTCGTCGATCACAAATTGGGCTTCAGCTTCCCCATTAAACGCTTCCATTCGCACGACGGGCATGCCTTTGCCCTGTTCCGTGAAGAGTGCTTTTTCATGGCGTTGCCGATTTTGGGCGATGATGCTGCCCGCTGTTTCAAGAATGGTCTCCGTGGAGCGATAATTTTGTTCGAGTAAGATGGTCGTCGCATCAGGATAATCTTCTTTAAAGCGCAAGACATTTCGATAATCAGCCCCTCGCCAACTATAAATTGACTGGTCTTCGTCGCCGACAACAAATAAATTGCGATATAAATCAGCCACCATCCGCACCAAGCCATATTGCACCATATTGGTATCCTGAAATTCATCGACCAAGACATGGACATACTTTTCTTGATACGCGGCCAAAACATCGGGTACTCGCCTGAGGAGTTGATGGGTTTTCAGAAGGAGGTCATCAAAATCCAGCGCATTATTTTGCTGTAGTCGAATTTCATATTGCTCATACACCCGCTTCACAATTTCACCCGGATAATCATCTGCCCGATATTTTTCGGCGGTGGTCAGTTCATTTTTGGCCTTGGAAATACGGCTCAAGAGTGACCGGGGCGCGAAGCGTTTAGAGTCAATATTATGGTCTTGCAAAATCTGTTTCATTAAACTGAACTGATCATTCATATCAAAAATAACAAAATTGGAATCATATTGCGGGGCTGAGTTCGTGTTGGATGAGTTAGGACTGAGTCTCTCAATATTTTGACGCAAAATTTTGGTGCAAATCGAATGGAAGGTGCCGACAGTGACGGTCCTTAATTGCGCCTCGGAGAGAGCGTACCCGCCTCCACTGGAGGCGCGTACGACCTCTTGCTGGAGCAGGCGTTCTTTCATTTCTCGAGCCGCCTTATTGGTGAACGTGACCGCCATGATACGCCAAGGCTCCATATTCAGTGTTTGTACCAGATAGCCAACCCGGTGAGTCAACACCCGCGTCTTACCCGACCCAGGCCCAGCGAGGACTAAGACTGGTCCGCTGACCGCTTGCACAGCCCGTCGTTGGGCTGCATTTAATTCATGTAATAAATCAGTCATGCTTTGCTCCAAATTCAAACCGCTTGGTTTCTGAGCCAGATCAACATTGCCAATCAGGGCGAGATGGTCTACCTCAATCTCCCAAAAAAATCAAGCGTCCCTAAAAAGCGGGCCAGCTCCCCTAAGGTATCAGAGTCAAGGTCTTTTCTGGCTCAAGTGATATGAGGGGGGCCATGAATTGGGATAATAATAAGTCACAGGATCTAGACTGGCAGGCAGCAGGGCGGTCCATAAATCTTCTTGTAGTTTGGTTAACATCGCCGTGCGGACGACGGAAATATAAAAAACAGGCTGTGGCCCAGTGAAAATACCCAATCCAGAGGTGGTCACCGTAAAAGGTTTCATATCAGTAACAAATTTGGCTAAGGTCATATCTAGGATATTGAGATGATAATCTTCAGCCACCTGATAAGAAAAATGAGGATAAGGTGTTTCTCGAATGCTCACTAATTAGCCAACCAGTCCTTATTGCCTAACTGCTCGATCAAGGTTGCGATAGATATGTCAGACAGGGAATTTAGAATAAGATCAGCTGCTTGAAAATCGAGACCGCGAGTCATTTCATTAGGCACAGCGATGGCCAGCATCCCCGCCGCTTTTGCCGCTAAAATGCCGTTTCGAGAATCTTCCAAGGCAATGGCTTCAGCCGCTGGGACTCCTAAACGCGCTAAAGCCACTTGATAGACGGCGGGGTCAGGTTTGGTGCGCTGCACGTCGTCTCGACAGGTGACGACTGGAAAATGGGACCATAAATTGCGCTTTTGCAAATGTCCTTTGACCCAGGAACAATCTGAGCTAGACGCGATGGCTAATTTGAGACCCAAGCCTTTCGCCTCTTCAATGCGAGCCATTACGCCTGACATCAGCGGCTGGGCATCGACCATTTCTATATAACGTTTTCGCCGTTGAGCGCGGGTTTGATCTCGATTGATGGCCCGGCCTAGTTGCCGTGCTAACTCATCGTAAGGATTAAAGCCATGATCCATAGAGCCGACCGTTTGCAGCCATGTGTCTCGGTTTAGATGACAGCCATGTTGGGTGAACACTTCTTGCCAAGTTTCATAGTCCGGGCTTTCTGTATTAATAATCAGACCATCAAAATCGAAAATGATTGCTTGCATGGTGAGTTCCTTGTGGAGGGGTTGCCCTAATTTTACCATGCCTGGGGGAGGGTGGGAAAATTTGGGGCAGGGTGTAGGGTATCATTGCTTGGATTTTCAGTTAGGGAAATCGCGGTTACAATTGAAGTGATTCTTTCATTCACAAAAAAAGAAACCAGGTTTTTCAAAAAAACCTGGTTTCTTTGAAATCACAACCCATGAAATCAACCACCATCATTCATATCATCTCCTGTCATGCCGAAGGAGAAGTCGGCAATGTCATCGTGGGCGGTGTTGCGCCGCCCCCGGGTGACAGCCTATGGGAACAAGCTCGTTGGATTGAACGCGATCAAAAATTGCGTCATTTCGTCTTGAACGAGCCGAGGGGGGGGGTATTCAAGCATGTCAATCTCTTGGTTCCGCCTAAAAATGAACAAGCCGCCTTCGGCTTTATCATCATGGAGCCAGAACATACGCCGCCCATGTCTGGCTCAAACGCAATTTGTGTGGCTACAGTACTGTTAGATAGCGGCTTGATTGCCATGCAGGAGCCAGAAACCAGTTTTTGCCTTGAAGCCCCAGATGGGCTGGTGCAAGTGCGAGCCTATTGCGAAGGAGGCAAGGCGCAGAGCATTGAAATTCAAAACGTGCCTTCCTTTGCCGATAAACTGGCTGTCGCTCTTGAAGTGCCAGGCATCGGCACCTTGACCGTTGACACAGCTTATGGCGGTGATAGTTTTGTTCTCGTGGATGCCCAAGCTCTAGGCTTTGAGGTGGTGCCTGATGAAGCACGAGACTTAGCCACAGTTGGGGCGAAAATCACCGCCGCCGCCAATGAGCAAATCGGCTTCACCCATCCCACCAACTGCGATTGGCAGCATATTTCCTTCTGCCAGTTCGTACTGCCCATCGAGGAAAAAGCAGGGATTTTATATGGTCGAAATACTGTCGCTATTGACCCAGGCAAGCTTGACCGCTCGCCCTGCGGCACAGGCTGTTCCGCGAGAATGGCCGTGCTGCATTCACGCGGTCAGATGCGGGTAGGCGACCGTTTCGTTGGCCTGTCCATCATCGGCTCCCGGTTCGACTGCACCATCGTAGAAGAGACAACGCTGGGGACGATGCCCGCGATTGTGCCGACGCTGCGTGGGCGTGGCTGGATCACCGGCACCCATCAATTGATGTGTGATCCAGACGACCCTTGGCCGCAGGGCTATCGCTTGACGGATACGTGGCCGAAGCGGTAAGGAGGGCTTACTATTTTTATTTTGCTATTTTTCAGCCATGGTATTGTAAATATTTTTCTTTTTTACTGCCTCAAACTATATCACCGACTCGCATTTTGCCCCTTTTTGTGTTACAATAAATAAAAATAGAACTGAATCATTAATTGTGAATTTTTGTTAATTGTGAATTGTGAATTGTGAATTGTGAATTGAAACTTACAAAGGAGTTCTCATGCTAACCCCAGAACAACGCGCCCAATTTGATCGTGAGGGCTACTTTATCATCGAAGACGCGCTCGCTCCAGAGTCTCTGGAGCGAGCGCGAAAGGCTTATCTAGACATTCAAGCTGAGACCGAACCTGCTTGGCAAGATCTGGTGCGTCAAGGCATTCGCAAAGGCGGCTATGGTCATGGCCCGGATGCTCACACTATGAACAATGTCTACGAATACGACACCATCTTCCTCGATATCGCCAACAACCCCAAAATTATCCCCATGATTTCTCAGGTTGTCGGGGTCAGCCATCAGGTCATGGAAATTATTTGTCACTGTCATCATGCTGGCACCAAAGCTCATACCTCTTGGCATCGTGATTGGCCCGCTTGGTCACACCCTGAACATATTTTGAAAGCAAAGGTTTTTTATTTCTTGGATGATCAAACAGAGGATATGGGCTGTTTCAGCCTTGTCCCTGGGACCCATAAACGCCCTGAAGATCCACCTCGAGAGCAATACGTCGGCCCGGCCTTGGAGGACATGCCCGGCATGGTCAAACTGACAGGTAAAGCGGGCAGTGCTGTCTTATGGAACGTCGTCTGCTGGCATACAGGTTTAGCCAACACCAGCCACCGTGACCGCCGCCTGCTCATCTACGGCTATCAGCCCTTCTGGGTTAAAAAGTGGGTCAGCCAACGCCCCCCGCAAGTGATCATTGACTGGGCCGACACCCCCCGCAAACGCCAATTAATGGGCATCCATGCCGTTGAAGGCCGTGCTTCTTGGGATCGTCAGGACGTTGACTATCTGCCAGAGCATGCGGAGCTGGTGAAAGCAAAGCGTTTCTGAAAGAATAATGGTTCTATTTCAAATCTGTTTTCGTCAAACATTATCCATCATAATAAAATGCCAACTCTTCAAACTCCGTTAAGCTGCGCGGCGTAAGCCGAATCGGAGTCGAGGTTTTGATAATGATCTCTTGATCAGCCAGCCACTCGCAGACGATGACGGCATCTTCAGCAGACATGTTCATTTCGCGTTCAAACCAATGATTGATTTGGGTTACGGATTGGATAATACCCTCGTCGGCTAAAAAGTCGAGCAGGGGTTGGAAGAGGAGCGAGATTTTATCGTTCAGATAAGCATCGATTTGCTGCAAGACGTGACCCACGTTGTCCAGCGTCTTCGGCTGGTCGAGCAAGTCTAAATAAATGACCTGAAAAAAATCTGGGTTGAGGGCCAAGGCCTGATGAATGACTTCGCGGGTGGCGATTTGGTGATGGATGGCCGTCTCGATATGGGCTAGGCTCAGGCAGGTGGAGATGAGCCAGAGATAGGCATAATGGGGGTCTTCTTTGACCTGGCAATATTTTTCAGCCTTATTCAAGGAGGGGATAGCGTGGCTACCCGCACGAAAAAGGGTGATTTGGCGATCTCGTTCACCGAGGTGGCTGGTATTTTCATAGAGATCACGAATGGTTTCATCACGGGTGAAGAGGAGTTTGCTTTTGGAAAAGGCCGAGTGCATGAAAGAACTTTGGATCGCCCCTTCAATCAGCTGCTTAAAATCACTGCGCGAGGTCAGGCTGGCGTGAATATTGACCTCATTCTCGGTCAAAGAAAAGAACTGCTCCGTCGCTGCCTTCTGCGCCTTCGAGCGACTCTCTGCCGAAATGAGCATGACATCAATATCCGATTTCTCCCAAACTGTGTCGTATGCTAGGCTGCCGAATAAAATCGCGGCGATGATTTGGCGATCTTCTTGGACGCGCTCGATGAAGGTTTCGAGGGCTTGTTGGTAGTGGTCTTGGATGTGTGAATCGGTCATCGGAGCTTCCTTTTTATGGTGAGGGTGAGGTTATGTTGATTTTATTTCATCGCCAAGCTTCGCACCCGCGCAAGGGGAATGTTCATCTTTCCGATACTTCGGTCATTCGCGGTAAGCATTAATTCCTGCCCCTTTTCCTTAGTGTCGCCGTTGGACCGCATTCTTTTGTGCTAACTGAGTAGCCAGATACTGATGTGTGGCTCAAAGCGCATCGGAGAAAAGGTCTCCAGATTGATTGACGTTTTTCCATCAGCCACATATTCAGCCAGCAGTAGCCCCGCAACCGGGTTATAGGCAAAGCCGCCCGAATGAAAAGCGACCCCCAAATACAAGCTATGATTTATAGATTGCTCAACATCTTCCGTAAGTCATCCGACAATCAGAGAAATTCTATCTTCGCCCCAATGCCCTTCTCTTCCAAGGCCACTTGAGCAGCGGCCAAGCGAGCAATTGGCACGCGGAAGGGTGAACAAGAGACATAATTCAAGCCGAGGTGATGGCAGAAAGCCACGCTTTGCGGGTCGCCGCCATGTTCCCCACAAATGCCGCATTCTAAATCTGCGTTGGTGGCCCGACCTTGTTCAACGGCCATACGCATGAGGGCCCCGACACCACTTTGGTCGATGGTTTGGAAGGGATTGGCTGGCAAAACACCATCTTCGACATATTGCAATAAGAAACCAGCTTCAGCATCGTCACGAGAGTAGCCAAACACCAATTGCGTTAAATCGTTTGTGCCAAATGAGAAAAATTCAGCCACTTCGGCGATTTCAGCAGCCGTTACCGCAGCCCGCGGAATTTCAATCATGGTCCCAAACTTATACTCAACCTCAACCCCTTTTTCGGCCATCACCGCCTGCGCAATCTCAACTAGCTGAGGTTGAATAACTTTTAGCTCGTTCACATGCCCGGTCAAGGGGATCATCACCTCTGGCTTAACCACCTTGCCTGATTTTTGCTCATCACAAGCCGCCTCAAAGATCGCTCGAACTTGCATCTTGACGATTTCCGGCATCAAAATGCTCAGGCGAACCCCGCGGAAGCCCATCATGGGATTGCTTTCGTGCATATTTTCAATCGTGGCTAAAAGACTTTCTTTCTCAGCTAAACCTTCGCTTTCGCCTTTGGCCCGCATGGTAACCACTTCTTCCAAGATTGTGCTATGTTCGGGCATAAACTCATGCAAGGGTGGGTCGATGAGGCGAATGATGACGGGATAACCATCCATCGCGTCGAATAAACCAGCAAAGTCTTCGCGCTGGAAGGGGAGTAGTTCATCTAAAGCAGCGACCCGCGCCTCTTCAGTCCCAGCCAGAATCATGCGCTGGACGATGGGCAAGCGGTCAGCTTCAAAGAACATATGCTCCGTGCGACATAGGCCGATTCCCTGTGTGCCAAAGCTACGTGCGCGTTGAGCATCCGCCGGGTTGTCAGCGTTGGTCCACACTTCCAAACGGCGACAATCATCTGCCCAGCCGAGCAGCGAAATCAAATCAGCTTGTTCTGCAAAATTGGGTGTAACCGTCGGAATCTGGCCTACAAAGATCTCACCTGTTGTGCCATCAACGGACATCCACTCGCCCTCTTTGACCACCGTATCGCCGACAGTTAATTGTCGTCTTTCATTATCAATCATCACTTCACTGGCTCCGGCGACACAGGGCACCCCAAATTGACGGGCCACAACTGCCGCATGGCTCGTCGCCCCACCTTCGCTGGTCAAAATACCTTGGGCGGCTAACATCCCATGCACATCATCGGGTTTGGTGAAGGGACGAACCATAATCACATCTTTGCCTTCACCGCCTTTGCCCCATTCAGCGGCTAAATCAGCATCAAAGGCAACCACGCCGACAGCTGCCCCCGGAGAGGCGTTAACCCCTTTGGTCAACAGGGTGCCATCTTTGGCCGCATTTTCTTTAGCCACGGGGTCAAATTGGGGATGGAGCATGGAGTCCACGTTTTCAGGCGTGACCCGCATCACCGCTTGCTCACGGCTAATGACCCCTTCGTTGGCCATATCAACGGCGATTTTGATGGCTGACGTAGCAGTCCGTTTCCCATCACGGGTTTGCAACATCCACAGCTTCCCTTGTTCAATGGTGAACTCAACATCCTGCATTTCTTTGTAATGATCTTCCAGAATAGCACAGGTTTCCATAAACTCGGCGTAAGCGTCGGGCAAGTCGCCTTCCATTTCAGCGATGGGACTGGCGTTACGAATCCCAGCCACAACATCTTCGCCTTGGGCGTTAATCAAATATTCACCCCAAACCACTTTTTCACCCGTGGAAGGGTTGCGGGTGAAAGCCACGCCTGTGCCAGAGTTATTGCCCATGTTGCCAAAAACCATGGTCACAATATTCACAGCTGTCCCCAAGTTGTGAGGAATATTATCGGCGTTGCGATAGTCAATAGCGCGGCGAGAATTCCAACTCTTGAAGACAGCTTCAGTGGCTAACTTGACTTGTTCAATGGGGTTTTGGGGAAAATCAGAGCCAGTGCCTTCTTTATAAATTTTCTTGAATTTGTTCGTGATCGCCTTCCAGTCATCTGCCCCTAATTCGGCCTCTGTATCCACCCCTGCTTTTGCACACGCTTCGGCCAAAACTTCTTCAAATGCTTCATCATCTAATTCTGAGACCACGGTGCCGTACATTTGAATTAAACGGCGATAGGAATCGTAAGCAAAACGCGCATCATTAGACAGCATGGCTAAACCTTCAACCACTTCATCATTGATGCCAATGTTCAGCACGGTGTCCATCATGCCTGGCATGGATGATTTTGCCCCAGAACGGCAAGCGACCAGCAATGGATTGCTCGGATTACCAAACTTTTTGCCCGTCTGTGATTCCAAGACTTTCATGGCTTCCAATTCCTGATCCCACATGCCTTCCGGAAACTGTTCCCCAGCATCTTGATAAGCGTTACATGCCTGGGTGGTCACCGTAAACCCTGGTGGGACAGGTAAATCAATCCGAGACATTTCAGCCAAGTTTGCCCCTTTACCGCCCAGCAAACCGCGTACCCCATCCCAAGACCCCATCAATTCCTCAGCAGCACTAACTTCTTCATACAGGTAAACCCATTTTGTACTCATGGTTTAGACCCATCTCCTTACATAGAATCAAATTATAGAATATAGGTAATCAATCTTCGTCAGGTGCGACTAACTCTGTCGCCGCATTTAATAATTGGTCTATATCTGACGGACCATCTAGAACTGACCCATTGGTCAGAAGATCATCAGCTATTTCAGTTAATTCAGTGATGACGACATCTTCAGATAGGGTATAGTCCTCCGCGGCAACATAATCTTCAACTTCCGCGTATGCTGTCTCCTCCTGACCATTGGTATCTCCCGCATGTGTACCAAGAGGACGATATCCTGTGCCAGCCGGAATCAGCTTTCCAATAATGACATTTTCTTTCAAACCAAATAAATCATCTCGCTTGCCTTCAATAGCCGCCTGAGCCAAAACATTAATCGTATGTTGGAAGGATGATGCTGATAGAAAACTATCAGTGGCTAAAGCGGCCTTTGTAATCCCTAACAAAACAGGACGACCTGCTGCCGGTTGCCTTCCTTCTAGGGTCAATTTTTCATTGATTTCTTGGAAGATGCGGCGGTCAATGATTTCCCCTGGTAAGTAAGCTGAATCGCGTGATTTGGTAATCCGCATCTTGTTTGTCATTTGGCGGACGACGATTTCCAAGTGTTTGTCGTGAATGGGAACCCCTTGCGAACGGTAAACTTCTTGCACTTCGTCAACAATATACTGTTGCGCTGCTTCTCGGCCCATGACTTCGAGTAAACGGTGTGGATTGATGGCTCCTTCACTTAACTGTTGACCCGCTTCGACTTCACTGCCTGTACTAACGCGAAGACGCGCTGTAGACTCTACTGGCAATTCCACTTCACGCCGTTGTTCCCAGCTAATCCGAATCCGATTGCCACTAACCGTCACTCGACCATCATATTCAGAGGCCAGTTCTTCCCCAGACTCCACATCTTTGGCAATAATCGTGCCAACTTCTATCTCCATTTCGCTTTCTACGAGAATATGCCAGCCTTCAGTGACACGATATACTTTGCGGCGCATCTCAGTAGAGCTGATGATTAAAGCCCGGCTCCCGTCTTCATAGTTCACCAACTCCACGATACCGTCCATGTCAGCGATAATGGCTTCCCCTTTTGGGGCCCGAGCTTCAAACAATTCTTGTACTCTAGGTAAGCCTGTCGTGATATCCGATACCCCAGCAACCCCACCCGTGTGGAATGTCCGGAGGGTTAGCTGAGTGCCTGGCTCACCAATTGACTGAGCGGCAATAATGCCGACCGCTTCACCAATACCAACCAAGCCACCACGACCCAAATCTTCACCATAACAGGTAGCACAAATACCACGTTCTAGCTCGCAAGTCAAGGGTGAATGAACATAAAATTTTGTGATATCGAGACCAACCACGTCTTGTAAATCAGACATGGTCATGAGATGTTGCCTATCATACAGGACTTCTTCAGTTTCAGGGTGCAAAATGGGTTCAGCCAAAGCCCGCCCCATCATTTTATTTCTAAACGACTCATTAAATTCATCACCAGAAACACGGGTTATCTCTAAGCTGTGTTGGGTTCCACAAAAAATGCCATTAACAATCACATCTTGGGCCACGTCAACCAAACGGCGGGTTAGATAACCCGCATCAGCAGTTCGTAAAGCTGTGTCGGCCAAACCTTTCCGTGACCCGTGCGTTGAGATGAAGTATTCCAAAGCACTCAAGCCTTCACGGAAATTAGAGCGAATGGGGAGGGGAATAATCCGACCATTTGGGTCAGCCATTAACCCCCGCATCCCAGCCAACTGTCGAATTGGGGTAAAACCACCTTTTGTTGCCCCAGATTCAGCCATAATCCGAATAGGGCTATCCTCAGCAATCGCCAAGCCCACTTCTTTTGTCACATCATCTGTGGCCTTGCCCCATAAATCAACGGTTTTAAGATACTGCTCATCACTGGTAATCAAGCCCCGACGGTATTGCTTTTCAACTTTACCCAATTCTTTGGTTGTCTCGTCAATAATATCCTTTTTAGACTCAGGTATATTCAAATCACTGATGGCAATTGTTGTGCCAGAGACAGTCGCATATTGAAATCCTATATCTTTAATTCTATCGACCACAGTTGCTGTTTCCTCTTGGCCGACAACTTGAAAGACTTCAGCAATCACAGACTTCATGCCGCCTTTGTCTAAGGTTTTATTAAAGATAAAACGAATGGGCGGTGGTAATATGCCATTGAAAATAGCTCGACCCACAGTCGTATCAATATAAGGCACCTCTGCTGGTGGAAAAGCCGTATCCACATTTCTGAGTTTGATTGGTGCATGAAGTCCTACTTGGTCAAGGGCATAAGCCAATTCAATTTCTTCTATACTACCAAACACGGTATCTGCACCATGGACACGATCGCCATCCATGGTTAGATAGAATATCCCTAAAACCATATCTTTTGTTGGCCCCACAACAGGCTCACCATTGGCGGGTAAAAGTAGGTTTTTGCTTGATAGCATCAAGCTACGCGCCTCGTCAACTGCCTTTTGACTGAGCGGGATATGCACAGCCATTTGATCGCCATCGAAGTCAGCATTAAAAGCAGTACAGACCAATGGATGCAGTTGAATAGCACTTCCTTCCACCAGAAGTGGCTCAAAAGCCTGAATACCCAAACGGTGAAGGGTCGGGGCACGGTTTAGCAAAATAGGTCGCGTTTGAATCACCTCTTCTAGCACTTCCCAAACTTCTGGGCGTTGGCGTTCTAAAAATCGTTTGGCCCCTTTAACATTGTTAGCATAGTTATATTCGACCAATTTTTGGATGACAAAGGGTCGAAACAACTCCAAAGCCATTTCTTTCGGTAAGCCAGCTTGATGCAAAGCGAGCGTTGGTCCGACGACGATAACAGAACGACCGGAGTAATCTACGCGTTTTCCCAGAAGGTTTCGACGGAAGCGACCCTGTTTCCCTTTGAGCATATCGCTGAGACTCTTCAATTCGCGTCGTCCACGTGAGGATACCGCTTTACCACGGCTACTATTGTCGATGAGCGAATCCACTGCTTCTTGCAGCATCCGTTTCTCATTACGCACGATCACATCGGGCGCCCCTAAATCGAGCAATCGCTTGAGACGATTATTTCGATTAATCACCCGTCGATATAAATCATTCAAATCACTGGTGGCAAAACGTCCCCCATCTAACTGCACCATGGGTCGTAAATCTGGCGGGATGACGGGCAGGACGGTCAAAGTCATCCACTCCGGTCGATTGTTACTGCGGCGTAAACTATCAGCAACTTTTAAGCGTTTAATCGCTTTTTTGAGCTTCTGCTTGGAGCGCGTCGTTTTGATCTCAGTGCGTAATTCTTCTACCAACTGACCTAAATCAATATCTTTACAAATTTCGTAGAGAGCCTCTGCGCCCATGCCCGCTTCAAAAATATTCCCCCAGCGATCTTCTAACTCTCGAAATTGCCCTTCATTTAAAAATTGCATTGGCTTAATATTGAGCAATTCTTGACGCTGATCTTCAATACGATCTGTGAGTTGGTCTAATTCTGATGAATCTTTGGTTCGCCACCCCTCTATCTGAGATAAATTCACCTGTCGAATCTGATCAATCTCTTTTTCTATTTCGCCCTGCTTGCGTAACAACTCGCTTTCCAACGCATATTTCAAATTATCTAAGCGAGTATTCGCAACCTCATTCAGACGCTCCAGATGAGATGAATCAATCAATTCGCCATCCAAAGCGATGACCTCCGATGACCCAGGCAGGCTTAATTTCTCGCTCGCCCGTTGACCGATTAAACTTTCCAAACGACGTTGAATAGATTGGGCAGCTTGCATCACTTCTTCCACGGCTCGGTCACGCTGCTCGTCCAAGTTAACCACGAGCGTCTCTTCCCCTTGGCGCAGACGGGCGACTTCCTCATCAATTTGTTCTTGAAGTTGGTCAATTTGATCCTGAGTGCCTTTCTCCAGCCGTGACCGTTCCCGACCAATCTCATCATCCATGCGCCGTAAGGCTCTAGCGCGTGCTTGTTCATCAACGCGAATAATCACATACTGAGCAAAATATAAAACACGATCCAGATTGCGACGAGATACGTCTAATAACAACCCGAGGTACGAAGGGACTCGACGGGTGTACCAGATATGAGCCACTGGCGCAGCCAACTCAATATGACCCATACGTTCACGGCGAACAGATGAACGGGTGACCAAAACACCGCATTTCTCACAGGTAATGCCTTTATAACGGATACCTTTATATTTGCCGCAGTAACACTGCCAATCTTTGGTGGGGCCAAAAATCGCCTCACAGAACAAGCCATCCTTTTCTGGTCGCAAGCGACGATAATTAATCGTCTCCGGCTTCGTCACTTCACCATAAGACCAGTTCCGAATATTATCTGGTGAGGCTAAACTAACCCGTAATGCCCTAAAATCCTTTAGTTCCAAAATAGACCTCCGCGGTTTACCCCCACGCCTGTGGGGAATATTGACAATTGGTTTGAAAATTGTTGTGAAGAAGCGGCGCACGGGCGGTTCACCCCCACGCCTGTGGGGAATATGTGGGGAAAATTAAAGAAGATAGTCACGCGGTTCACCCCCACACCTACATTCATTGTAAAAAGACGTGTCTCACCATTGTAGAGAATTTAGAAATTTTGTCAAGTCCGAAAATCTATTTGGGTGCTTATGAGGCGGGGCCTGATTTCTGGGTCGGGGGCGAAGTGTTGATAGGCTTGCCGGGCGGCGGCTTTGACCTCCTCAGCCACGAGGGGAAAGGTGCTGAGGATGTGCCGAAATTCGTCTGCGGTCAGGCCGTAGAGGTGAGCGATGAGACCATCCAGTTCGGCTCGCAGGGCCGCCCGTTGGCCCTCGTCCCTCACCCCCTGCGCGTGGCTCCCTAAGCCCACAGCGGCGGCTAGCTCATCGAATTGGGGCGTGGTGCAAATCAGTTTGGCGGCCCGTTCGACGATGGGCGCGAAGGCGGGCTCGGCTTGGGTGAGGCGGGGGACGGGCAGCTGGTAGATGTAGAACATTGTCAAATTTTGAGAGACACGCTGACGAAGCATATAATCTATTATTAGACTATTAAACATTGCCGTAATAAATAATAAATTATATGGGGATAAATGTTGAGTTGCATTTATTGAATGACTAAAAAACACATTAGGAGGTAATATAGTCGCTATCATCGTTCTTTCATTTGTACTTGCTGCTACAGATCGATACCCTAATCTGTAGAATTGATAATCTAATTTCTGTTTAATATCTTTTTCTCGCTTTAATAACACCTGTCTGCCTTTCTCCTCATCTACCCAATAACGTGCTTGAGCAAAACGATGGTCAAACTGATGGATCATCTTCCCCTCATATAGTGGTAAACAATTTGAATTTGAATTTACGCTAAATAGATCACTATTGCCTGTCATGTGAAATTCATTCGTCAGGGACAAATTCCAAGCATCCGCTATCCTTTCGCCTAAAAGAGGAAATGCACTCATTTTTTCAGCGATTTGCATATCGATTTCACCCCCAAATTCCATGACCGACAGAGAGCCAGGCGAATATCGCTTAATTAGTTCTACCTCAAAGTTTAAGGCACTATCCTTAGAGAAAGCTGCTAATTCGGAAACGTCATGGCGCATAAAAGCGGCTGGAAAGGTCGCAGTAAAGCCACCTTTGGTAAAATTCAAGACCACAAATTTGAAACGACTATCAACCCCCTCAAAAATATGCCGTCGATTTTCAAAGCCAAATAAAGCCTTGATTTTTGACTCTGAAAACAGCATTTTACGCAAGCCTGTTGCCCCTAAATCGGTATAAATCCCACTGGGCACAACAAGGCCACAGTGGCCCCCTTCCCTTAAGAGATTATGACACTGCTCAGTAAAGAGCTTGTAAAGGTTTAGGTCACTGCCTGTTGTCCGTTCATTTACGACAGCCCGTTGATGGTTAAATGCAGGTGATTGACGAAAGTAGCGACTTTGGTGCGGGAAACGACTTAGATAGGCTAACCAAGCTTGACGTATAGCTGGTTTAGCTAACAATGATTTTTGTTGTTTCTTAAAGTCTTCTATCCGCATCTTATTTTTTGTAATAAGCTCTGAGTGTTCAACAAAAAATTCCTTAGCTTGCGGCTTAATAACTTCCCAAGGCGGATTGGTCATAATCGCATCAAAGCCCCCTCGCCCATTCATGACCTCATCAAACTCATAGCCCCAGTGAAAGGGTTGCAGGCCCTCGATATCGGCCCCTTGCAAGTCACGCTTTTTGGCTTTGCCGGGCTTATTTTTCTGGCTGTCCCAGGTGGCCTGCTCAAATTTAATCTTAAGCTCCTTGAATTGACTGAGCAGGATGTCATTCAGGGTTTGATTGGTGCTATGACGATGTTTTTCAATTTCATCTCGCAGGGTTCTGACCGTATCGGTCAGGGTCCTGAGGTTGGTATCATAAGCGGCCTTGCGATATTGCGCGACAAGAGTATTCTTGCGGGCGACGAGGCTGGTGTAACTTTCTTGACCCAAGCCCAACTGATACTGCGTTTCATCCACCCGCAGCAGGCCAATCAGGGCATTGCCCGCCAAAATATTGAAGTCGATATTGGGCAAGGGTTCTAAATCAGCCACCTTGCGGGCCGAGGCAATCAAGGCCAAGAACAAGCGCAGGCGAGCGATTTCGACGGCTTCGGCCATGATATCGACCCCATAAAGATTGTCGGTGATAATCCGCTTTTTGATGAAGTAATTCAAGCTAGGATGTTTTTGTTTGACCTCAGCCAGCCATTGGCTCAGATTATTATTACTATCGGGCAAAAATTCAATGCGCCCCAGCACCCCTTGATAAATGGTGGTCAAGGTCTTCAAGGCGGCCACCAAAAAGGCACCTGAACCGCAGGCGGGGTCAAGTAGCTCAACTTGGGTAAGACTTGGTGCAGCAATTGCTGGCAGCGCAGGGCATCGAGGTTGAGCAAAAGGTCGCCAATGCCTTCATACTGCGGCGGCGCGGGCAGGCCGGGCACAGGCCGGTTGAGTTCAGCCAATTTATCCAAAATCAGTTGGTGGATGGTTTGCTCGCAGATGTATTCGGTGATTTCGGGGCGGGTGTAGTAGGCTCCAAATTCCTTTTGGTTAATATACTTTTCAAAGATATAGCCCAGCACATCGGGGTTAATCTCATCATCTTGCCCGCCCGGGCTATCGTCCAAGTTCCAAGAATAGCGGCTAAAAAGGTCGAATAAGTCCTTAAACGCGACATCGGGAATGGCAATTTCGGGCCAGCGTTCTTCAATCGGGTGGCGCAGAAAGAGGCCGCCGTTCAGATATTTCACCTCGCCTAGTAAGCGACGGGTGTTCGAGTCACGTTGGTCTTCGGGGGTGGCAAAGCCATCGAAAAAGAGGGGCTGTAAAAAGTGGCGGAAATATTGGTCGGCTCCTTGGCTCGTTTTGCAGGCGGCTAACTTCCCTTGCAGATAGGCCGTATCGCCACCGTTTAAGAATGACTTCATCTGCAAAAACCAGATAAACATGAGGCGGTTCAACATGACCGAGGTATACCAACGCCGTTCCCGCTCGTCGTCGATGCCGCTGATATAGCCTAGGAAGCGGGTGTGGGCCAGCTTGAACTGATCAAAAAATTTCTTGGTCACTTGCTCAATATCAAGGGCCGCCTTTAAGCGGCCGGTCGCCTCCAAGACCGACAGATTGCCTGCCTCATCCAAGTCGATCAGGTCAACATAGAGGGCCTTGAGCTTGCTCAGGAAGAGATCACCCGTTTGGCCCTTGACGTAGGTGTGTGTGCGGGGATAGCTCGGTTCACCCCCACGCCTGTGGGGAATATATATCCAGACTGACCGCCCCCGCTTGCTTTCGTCTGCGGCATCGACAAAAATCAGTAAGTTCTCATGATATTGCTGGCTAATTTGGCTATGCACGGCCTGGCGCCCCTTCGCATCGGGTATCGTGCCTTCTTGACTGCCATCCTCAGAGGCGACCAGTTCAAAGACGACTACCCCGCCCAACTCGGCTATCGGCTGACTCTGATAGGTCACTTCATCCACCACGCAGGTTTGAGGGGGCTGCTGGGCCACTTCATTCCAGCCCAATTCCTCGATAAACAAATCGGTAAAGCGAAAGGCTTGTAATAGGTTGCGGGTTCGTTCGAGGTTGAAATTGGTCATGGGTGACTCCTTATGAAACAAGAAATCAGGGTTTAATAAAAAACCTGATTGTTTTTCCTCTGCCTCTACACCAAGCCCATCGAGCAAATAATCTCTGGCTCCCCCAGTTCACGTTCTTGATGCACTAAACAGAGACTTTCGTTGTCATGTAAATTCAGCACCAACTCAGCCAGATCGTTGTCAGAAATCCCACTGCGTAACTGGCGATTAATACTATTTTTGGCCGCCTCGCGTAGGGGGTAACGATAGATTTGGTCAAGGGCCTTCAAGAGTGGTTCAGCTTCGTGGGCGAAGAGGGTACCTTGTAAGGACTCGGCGTAAGGTTTGAGCCGCTCATAAGTCTTAAAGCGTGCCCCAGAAGGACGACCCAATTGACCGCCCAAGGTCTTATGCTCAGTCAT
Source organism: Anaerolineae bacterium (assembly GCA_965199695.1). Taxonomy (GTDB): domain Bacteria; phylum Chloroflexota; class Anaerolineae; order 4572-78; family 4572-78; genus CBDAUV01. The sequence continues at coordinate 547,651 of OZ241372.1, forward strand.
AATATGTTCAACCCCCTGTCTGACCAGCTCGTGATGATGCTCTGGTCGTTCTAGGGCGGGCGTATTTAGGTTACAGGCGGCGGCGCGTAAAATGGTAAACTGTGATTCGGTCACGCTCTGCCCGTGTTGATCAAGCCAAGCCAAGGCACTATTGCCTGTAGTGGTCTTCAAAAAGACCAAAGCTCCGGCTGGCGCAGGCAGACCCTTGGATTCAGGACAGGTCTTGGTTGAGTAGATTGACGAGGGCAGAGCTTGGACCGTTTTTTTCAGGCTGGGATTAGCTTCAGTGGCATTCTTCCAGATTTGATAGGCATAAGAAACCAGATCAATTTCGGTTTCTGGCTCATCATCCAAGATGCCGGCTTTTTCATGATACAAGTCGACCAAGGGCTGCTCACTGGCTTCGTCCTCGAAAAATGCTTCATCTGTGCCCATCACCTCTGCATTTTCGCGCAAACGTTGGCGTAGTCGTTCGCGCAGCCGGATCAAGCGTTCCAGGCCATCAGCGGGCCAAAAGGTGTAGCCCAGAATTTCGCTCGCTTGCTGCCCAATGCGGTCAACCCGACCTATGCGCTGGATTAAGCGAATGATGGCCCAAGGCAAATCGTAATTGACCACAATAGCACTATCTTGCAAATTTTGCCCCTCGCTCAAGACATCGGTGGCAATTAAGACCCGCAATTCAGCCTCACCCACCTCGGCACTTATGCCATTACTGCGCGGGCTAAAACGCCAAGCCAGGGCAGTCGGGTCGGCATCGTTTCCTGTCACCCCAGCAACCGCCTGAATCCCCTGCGCTTGAAGTTCCCTAGTTAAGTAGGCGACCGTATCAGCAAACTGGCTGAAGATCAGCACTTTCTGATGTTGATGCTGCTCGGTCAATAATCGCTTCAAAGCCTGAAGTTTCGTATCTTGACCTGCTTGCCAAACGCCCGCATCTTGCAAAATAGTCAGTAAGGCCTGTGCATCCGCCCGCAAGTCCTTAGCCAAACTGGGTTGAAATAAATCGGCCCGAATCCAGCGAAAACGGCGTTGAAAATGAGTAGCATAGCGCTCATAGACTTTGGCAGCGCGAGCGCGGAAACAGCGTTTCCGTTTGAAAATGGTCTCTGAAAAATTTGAAAAACTAGGGTTCTGGTCTGGAGAAACTTGGTCATTCGTCTCAGCTTCCTCCTCATCCTCATCAGCAAAATTGGCATGGCGATAGTCTGCTGCTTCGGCATCGCCATCTTCAAAACGGGTATCTAACATGTCTGAATCTTGGGGGCCGATTGGGAGGGCCAGATTATTTTCGATCGCATGTAGAAAGATATAATTTCGCAAAATATGCCGCTCAACCGAGAGCAAGAAGGCATGCCCACTGCTTTCTAGCCGCTTAAAAAGATTGGTGCGGCTAAAGCCCATCAACCGACGACCACCGCGTGATAGGTCAGCCATAATCTGCTGTGCTCGGCGGTTAGGGGGTGTTTTGGGTTTCTTCAGCACATAATTTCCTAAGCCATAGCGCGGCAAATTTAGACCATTAATCGTCTCCACCACTGCCTCACGGTAAAGTCGAGCGTATTGGTCATGGGGGTTATGCTCATCAATCGAAAAGCTGACTTTTTTGGGGATGCGGCTGGGGAAATAGGCCCGTGTGCCATCGACAAAACTAAGATATCTGCGGCCACTGGCTTCATCAGTGATAGCGTAATGATGGTGAATAAAACTGCGGGTCCGACGCACCATAAACAGACTCATCAACTCGCGCCAATCATCAGCATAATTGCTCTTTTCAAAAGCGATTAAGGAACGGATGGCCGTTTGATGCTGGCGGCTAAATTCGGCTTCACCCATCTCGCGCAATAGCCGCTCTGGACGTATCCCTAAATCAGTTTCCTCATTTAAGAAGAGGCGCAACTGACTGGATAGATCAAGATAAGTTTTGTTATAGGGGGTGGCCGAAAGCAAAATGCAGAGGCTCTCGTTGCGGTGAATATACTCTTGAATGGCCCGATAACGCTTGCCCTCGCGGTTACGCAGGTTGTGACTTTCATCAATGAGTACCAATCGATAAGGGCGCAAATCGGATAAATCCTTTTGCACCCGCGTGACTGAAAGCACCTTGGCCCGCAGGTCGTACTCATGGACATAACTTTCCCACATCTTCACCAAATTCTTGGGACATAAGATCAAGCTGGTCAGGTTGAAATCTTCTTCAAAAATTTTTGTCACGGCTGTGGCCATGATCGTCTTACCCAGCCCAACCACATCCCCAATCAATACGCCCCCTCGCTGGTTGAGGTGTCGAGCGGCAATCTTGACCGCCGCTGTCTGGAAATCAAAGAGTTTATCCTGAAATTGCTTCGGAATAGTAAATTCGGTCAACCCCGCTCGTGCCTCGTGGGAGAGGTGATAGGCCATCTTGAGGTAAATGTAATAGGGAGGCCTTAACTGCTCGCTAGCCCAACTGTCTTCGATGATCTGGATCAGTTCCGGCGAAATATCAACGCACCAGTGATCTGTCCAGCGATCTTCAAACCATTGTTCTAGTTCTCGGGCTGCCAAGGGATCAGTGACATCAATATTCAGTTCCCCTTGGCCTTTCAGCCCAGAGAAGGTCAAATTGCTGCTGCCCAGAAAGCCAATGGTCGGCGTAGCAATATCTTGGCGATAGAGTAGATAAAGTTTAGCGTGCAGGGTATGTCGTAAAAACAGCTTAACCACCACCTTCCCTTCCCGAAGCTGCTGCGCCAGACGACGTAGGCCAGCCTCGTCAGTATTGCTTGGGGCACCGAGCATCAATTGGTGACGAAATTCTTCAGCCAGCTTTTTCTTAAACTGTACCGCTTTACGATTATCCATGCGGTCCCCCTTAGCCCGAAAGCTAAACGCTGTCTCCAGAGCCTCTTCTGGGCTGCGGTGCATACCGATTAACAAACGACAGCGGTATTCTTCACCACCTGTCCAGGTCTCAATCTTATCATCAATCTGCCGCCAACCTCGCAAGTTAAAATAGCCCACGCAAAAATCCGCTCGATAAGCGACATCAAGCGTTTCTTGTAAGGCTGGCAGGAGTGTCTGGTTGATATTGTCAAAAATGCGGGGCATTTATGTTCTCCACATATAGGATGTTGATATTATCAAAATGACAAATAAAAAAATCGGTTCTATGCTGCCTTCTTTGCAAAATTTATGACGACCCTGACATACAAAGCATCCGAATAGCCTTCTCCACCGCCCTAACAGACAAACCTTTGATACAAAAATGAGCTGCTAAAGCATCCCCCGTATAATCCAAATAATTACAGGGTATACAAGACAAGCCGCTGGTTAGATAGCGATGGTCCTGGGGCGACCCCCACGGGCCGAATTTTATGGCATCAACAGGGCCATAAAGCTGGAGCGTTTTGGTTCCGACCGCAGCGGCGAGTTTTAATGGGCCTGTGTCTGAGCCAAGGGCCAAGTCAGCTTGGGCCATTAAAGCAGCTAATTGACGTAAGGTACACTGCCCAGCCGCGATGAATGGACCTGGGCTGCTCTTCGCGCTTATAGCGGCAGCAATGCGTTCACACAAAGCCACTTCTTCAACCCCATGCCCACTCAAAATCAAATACGTAGGAGATTGGGTTAATAAAATTTGACCCAACTCAGCCCAAGCCTCCTCTCGCCAAAATTTCACCGCCGCGCCTGCGCCAGGGTGCATGATAATCAAACGATGAGACGTATCGATCTTATGTTGACCTAACCAAGCATCTGCCCAAGTTTCATCGTCTGCTGTTACAAAGAATTGTAAAGGGCCTAATGTTGTTTCATCTTGGATAGGCTGTAGACCTGACAAGTTTTCGTCCAACCCAAGGGGGTCGAATGCGGAGGATTCACGGTCACCTGTCAGGGCTGTTTTTAAGGCGAATTGTAATAAGTGCCAATTTTGTTCAACCTCATGGCGTTGGTCAATATAGGATAAAGCTTGGGTTAAAAAAGGCATGACTTCTGGAATAGCATAACCAATACGATGCGGAATTTGAGCCGCCGCCGCTAACCAAGCTCCCCACCAATGATCAAAGCGTAACAGGATGGCCATATCAAATTGATGGCGACGTAAATATTTAGCCTGTTGCCAGAGATAACGATAAGGTTGCCATAACGATTCTTTAGGTTGACGGGTGAAGCCAGGAAATTCGCAGGTGAAAAGCTGATCGATATGGGGGTTATGTTGCAGAACAGATTTCCCCCAAGAGCCAATCATTAAGCAAATTTGAGCTTGGGGAAGGGCCTCACGAAGATATTTCAAGGCTGGGGTTAAAAATAATAAGTCGCCTAAGTGATCTGGGCGGATCAGTAAGAGCTTGGGTTTGATAGCCCCCCTAGCCCAATGATTTTTTCCCCCCTCTGGGGGGGGAGAGCCAAGCCCTTTAATCATCCATCCCACCAATTTGAGCAACGTCAATCGAAGGGTTTCTTTAACCCTCTGCCGCGACAGATTAGGAGGGCTAGGAATAGGCAGATGGACAAAACGCGGATCAAGATTCGTCATACAAAGCTTCCATCTGCGGGATAAGGGTTTGCCAATCGTAGTACTTTGCTACGATCTGCTGGGCCTGGTGACCCAAAGCCAGCCGCCGAGCGGGATCATAAAGCAGCAGCAGAATTTCTTGCGCCATTTGTTGGGGGTCATCAACGAGAATGATATTTTGTCCAGATATCAGGTCGAAGCCCTCTGCGCCAACTTGGGTTGAAACAATGGCTTTACCCATGGCCAGCGCTTGTAAAAGCTTCAAGCGTGTTCCTCCTCCAATCCGAAAGGGGGCGATATAGACCTTCGCCTCCGCAATATAGGGAGACACAGAATCGACAAAGCCTGTAATCGTGATAGCAGCCTGCTGACGGAGGCAGTCTAAGCGCGGATGGGGTTTTTGCCCGACGATGGCCAGACGTGTCTCAGGCCGCTGGCCCAATATTTCTGGCAATACATTATCGCAAAACCAGAGCATAGCATCAATATTAGGACGATAATCCATTTTTCCAGTGAAAACGAGGTCAAAATTCTGTCCGACTGCCACACTCTCAGCCTCGGTTTTGCAAGCAGCAGCGTGAAAGTCAGCCTGAATCGACGAAAGGTCAGGATGGTAAACGGCTACATCAACCCCATTAGGAATGACGCTAATGGTTAAGGTAGGGTCTAATTGCTGAATCGCTACTCGGTCAGCTTGACTAACAGCAATGACGACCTGAGACTGTTGGCAAACCCAGCGTTCATACTGCTTTAAGCGTTGCGTTTGCACCAAACTATAGGCGGCGGCGACCCAGCGACGCGGATTACGTCGATCAGCCAAATAATTACGATATTGAAGCAACCACTCCGCATTATGATCGTCATAGACAATTTTTGCTTGGGGAGCATAGGTCTGAATGGTTGGCAGATAAGGGGCCATCTCGATACCTTCAATTTGCACCACATCAAAGGCGTAGGCTTGGAGCCACTCTCGCAAGCGGGTGTCAAAGTCTAATGACCAGAGCCGCCAAGCCATGTCAGGCCGCAAGGTGGTCAATAGCTGCCATAATCGGGTTCGCAGACTGCGTTGCGGCGTAGGGATGGTCTCAAGTTGCTCACACAGAGCAGTTAGCGGTCCAACATCAGACGGTTGATCGGGTTCCAAAAAACTTAACAAAAAAATTTGGTGACGTGAGGCCAACTGTTCAATGATATGAAAATTACGAATACTCGTCCCTTGGTGGGGGGGATAGGGTCGTTGCGGGGTGAGGAACAATAGACGCATAATGGCCGTAGCAAAGTAGCAGGGTAGAAGCCACTTTGCTACTCTGCCACTTTGCCACCCTTCATGATTGTTTTAGACCCAAACGCCAACCATCTACTTCTACAGTTTGATCATGGGCTACATGATGATAGACAGCCAAGGTCTCCCGTGCGGTTTGATCCCAGGAAAATTTGGCCGCTCGCTTAAAGCCTTTATTAATCAACTCTTTCCGAAGTGGCGTATCTTCCAAAAGACGATTTATTGTCACCCCTAAGTTTTCGACATCTAGCGGCTCGACTAACATCGCGGCATCACCAACGACCTCCGGCATGACGTTAATCAGCGAGGCAATCACAGGGACACCACATTGCATCGCTTCTAAAGGCGGCAAACCAAACCCTTCATAAAAAGAGGGGTAGATGAGCATGCTGGCTGCATTATAGAGAAAGTTCACATATTCATCGGACACACGGCCTAAAAAAATTACATCATTGTGTAAATTCAATTTGTTTAAGGTTTGATCAACCTCCTCAGGAAGCCAGCCTCGACTGCCGGCTAGGACAAGCTTTTCGGTTCGCTTGAAATGGTCTCGAAAATAGCGGTAGGCTTTGAGTAAAGTGGGAACATTTTTGCGTGGTTCAATTGTACTGATGAAGAAAATATAACCTGCTTCCAATCCAAACTTGCGCTTTACTTCAGCTTGTGCTTCAAGCAGATCAATGGCATAAAATTTTGGACTGACCCCTTCATAAATGACCGTCACTTTTTCGCCTGGCACCCCTAAGAGTTTATTCAAATCTTGTTTGGTAGACTGAGAGACAGCGATGATATGGTCTGCACTCCGCACGGCTTGATCAATTTGTCCATAATAGCAAGCGGATTCTTTGGTCATAAATTGTGGGTATAACAAAAAGGCTAGGTCGTGAACGGTGATGACAGATTTATAATTACGTTTGAGGGGGGGAATAAAATCGGGAGAGTGAAGGATATCTAAGCCTAAAAGAGCGGTTTCAAAACGAAGTGCGGATTGTTCTAAACGGTGGTGACAAGGAGTCCAGAGAGAGGTTTTTGAAAATAGGCCGTTGTGCAATATAGATGATTTATCTTTACGACTTTGTAAAAGTAGAAATTCGACATTATCTGGGTAAGCAGCATTGAGGTCGGCTAAGGCTTTCGTAAGATGGACAATGTACTGACTTATACCTGCACGGCTATAAAACACCAAACGGGCATCAATCCCTATGCGTGTCAATATCTTCTCTCCTAAAAATAGAAACCCCTCATAGCCACATAGAATATAGTCTTCTATAGGTTGATGAGGGGCAGCGATGACCCAACCTAATTTCTCTAATAAACTGTAAAATAAGTTAGGTATACCTCACAATATTATCTAGGTTTTGAGGATGTAACCGAAATCATATTATTCACTGTATCATACCATAGGTACGAATATTTATAGAAATTGGGGTAAGGATTATGGTCATTAGAGAAAATTATCACAAATCAATTTCAGGAGGGGTTTCTTTAGACCATAGTACAGGACGAGGGGCATTTCCTTCGGCGGGGCCTATGACTCCTTCCGCTTCCAGTTGGTCCATCAAGCGTGAGGCACGAGGATAGCCAAGGCCGAGCTTTCGTTGCAACAGCGTCGTGCTGGCGCGTTCATTTTCCATGACCAGAGCAATTGCTTTTTCTAATAAATCATCTTTACCGGCTTCTTCTAAGATATCGGCCCAGGGCAGGACTTCTGACTCAGATTTTTCATCTTGTTTTGTCTTGGGGAGTGTATTTTGTTGTTGCCAAAAACTGACAACGGCTTGGATTTCGGATTCATCAACAAAACAACCCTGTAAACGGGCCAGTTTTGGTGAATCAGGGGCCATATAGAGCATGTCCCCTCGGCCTAATAATTTATCAGCCCCTGGCGCGTCGATAATGACTCGTGAGTCAATTTGACTTGACACAGCAAAAGCGATGCGGGCTGGGAAATTGGCCTTGATTAAGCCTGTCACGACATCGGTTGATGGTCTTTGCGTGGCGATGATGAGATGAATCCCTGTAGCCCGTGCCATCTGAGCGATGCGACAAATATGGCGTTCCACTTCATCCGCAGCCAGCATCATCAAATCAGCCAATTCATCAATGATGACCACCAAAAAAGGTTCTTGTTCTTCGTCTGGCACTTTGCTATTGTAACTTAGGATACTCCTAGCTTGCACTTTGGCAAAGGCTTTATAACGCCGTTCCATCTCCCGTGTGGCCCAAGCCAAGGCCCCACCTACCTGCTCAAAATCTGTCACGACAGGGGCGATGAGATGGGGGATGCTATTATAGGAAGTCAACTCGACCATTTTAGGGTCAATCATCAAGAAACGTAAGGTTTCCGGCGTATGAGTCATAAGCAGGGTGGTCACGATGGTGTTGATACAAACACTTTTGCCCGCCCCGGTCGCCCCAGCGATGAGCAGATGCGGCATTTTGGTCAGGTCAATCGCACTAACCCTGCCTGACACGCCTCGCCCCAAACCTACCACTAAATTTCCTTTCGCTTTCCGAAAGATATCTGTCTCCATGACCTCACGCAATGAAACAGCACGAAGGGTTTGATTAGGCACTTCGATCCCCACAATTGGACGACCTGGGACGGGAGTCTCGATACGAATAGGCGCAGCAGATAGGGCTAGGGCTAAGTCATTGACGAGGGCACTAATCTTGTTGACCCGAATCCGTTGTTCAACCATACGACCATCTGACATTTTTTTCATAATCGTACCTGGCTTGAGGCCAAATTGGGTAATCGATGGGCCTTGATTCACCTCAACCACATCGGCCGGGATGCCAAAACCAAGAAGCGTTTCTTCGATGACTCGGGCTTGATGATGATGATGTTTAGTCGTGGTATAAGACATAGCTTCAGAAGCTGCTAGAAGAGCAAGCGGCGGCAATGGCGTATGCGCCATTGCCGTAGCGGCCAAGGCTTCATCAACGCTCAGGGGCGGCAATGTTTTTTTCTTTTTTTTAGGTTTATTATTAGACGAAGCCGCCGCTTTCTTTTTCGGCGGAGCTGGTTGAGGCGCCGGTATAGGTTGAGGCGATTCAGCGAGAGAAGATGATGCGATCACTTCAGAACCTTGAGCATAAGCCCAGTGCGTGAGCTTTTGCCTAGCCCCTTGCCACATATCAGCGTAACTAAATCGTAAAATTAAGCCTAGGCCAAGCAAGGTCCAGCCTAAAAAAATAAAGACACTGACCTGCGGGCCTAATAAATCAGCCAATAAGGTAGCAATCGCCCAACCCACCAAGCCACCCCCAGCTTGGCTATAAGCAGAAGCCATTAGATCATTCCCTGCGACGATGTGCATGAAACCCAGCCCTGCCCAAAGACTGATTTCAAGGCCAATCAAGCTTTCCAGTACAACCGGTTTGGCTTGCTCTTGCTCATCAAAGGCTAACCATAATAATTTTCCACCCAAAATAGCCGCCGCCAGCATCATTGGCATGGCTCCCCAACCGAATAGCAGACCAACATAATCGCCCAATATTGTGGGAAATGCGCCCTCAGATAGGCCCGTTAGGTTGAGCAAGGCTAAAATGCTCATCCCGATCAGCATGATGCCAAATATTTCCTGATAATGGCCTTTAATGCTTTGACTAAGGATATTCAGATGACGTGAAATCCAGCTTTCGATGAGTTCAAGGTAGGCGGTGTATGAAGTTGAGGCAGCTTGTTTTTTGCTTTTGCTCATAGAGGGAGTTTACTAAAGGTTATATGTTATGTCAACCTTTTATCATAAAGATTATTTTGACAGCCCGTGCCGGGGAAAGCATAATGGGCACCCTGCTACTTTTCCAATCTATCCAACCTTGGTTGCCCGCTTGTTCGTTAGATGATATGATTATGTTATGTAATGTAGGGTTAGTTGTTAGTTATTAGTTATTAGTCAGAATCATGAAGTCAAGAATGATATTCAGAAGTTCAAAAATATATTTCGAACTACGAGACATTTTCCGCAAAATTATTGCGAACTTCAGAGGGATAATGCCACAACGTAGTTAAGGCTTAAAAGGACTTATATTATGAATAGTCTTCGCTTGATCCTCATTGGGATTGTTTCAATTTGTTTAATTGGCGTGATTGGCGTGATAGGATGGCGATATTTTATAGCTGATACGCAAACAGAATTGGCTGAGGTAGTTAAGGAAGATAAGGTTGATGCAACGGCCTTATCAGCGACAGAAACACCAACCGTAGTCGAGCAAACAGTAGTGAGTGAGACCCCATCGCCAGCGAGTAACCAATACGTAGAGCCGACAGTGACGACAGACGAAGGCGATTCCACGACCCAAATTATCGTCACAGACACAAATAATGCCATGTCTATCAATGTGCTTACATCTACCCAGATTTCCTCTACGCAAATCACATCTTCAGCAGTGACATCTACCACAAAAACTGAGGTCGAAAGACGGATACCACCCCATCTTATCAATGCTCCTACCCCAGCGACACACGTTTTAACCGAGACAGAGGTGACGACGATAGCCGTGGGCATTGCTAACCTAGACCAGCCTGGTCGTCAAGAAGATCCAACGCTAGAGCCTGAAGTCACCCCAACGCCATTCCCTAAAGGCATCGCTATTCTGCCTACATTTACGCCACAACCAACACCCATCGAAGCAGCCGAGGCAACAGGTGCTAAGGTTGCTGAGGCTAGTCAACGTATAGAAACGGGAGAGATGGAAGAAATAAGGGAAGCGGTTGTTTCTTTGGCTCAGGGAGATGCCATTGGGTCGGTCGGCATCAGTCAAGCGATTGATGAATTGCTCCCGCGAGGGCCACAGGCTCTCGTAGTGGATGAACAGGGCATATTTTACATTTTAGACAGCCTCAATCAGCGCATTTTGAGATTTAGGGGGAAAGATCAAGATGAAATTGTGACAATCAACCTGGCTCAACCGAGTTTTCCTCAAGATATGGTGGTGCAAGCAGGTCAATTTTATTTGTTAGATTTATTGAGTCAAGCAGTCATTCAAGTAGATGAAGCTGGAGAAACGATAGAAACATATCCTCTGCCGACAACAGCAGAACAGGCTGTCAGCGGGATAGCAGTTTCAGCCTCTGGTGATGTCAGTGTCCAAATCGAAAACATGTTTGAATATCCTTTACTATCCCAAAATTTTCTGGAGCAAACTGAGATAATGGCGCAGGTCGCCGTGAGAACAGCCGGGATATCAGTCGCTGGTCAAGGCCAGGATGACATTCGGGCCCAATTTCTACGGCTTAACGATTATCAAGCTGAACTGAGAATCCGCTCACGCCTAGGCAAAATTAGTCAAACTTTGCTCGCTGAAACTGAGCAATTTTTGGGCGGCATGCAGCTACAGGCGGTTGATGAGGCTGGTAATTTTTATGTGTTGGTCGATGAACTTCTCATGGATGTACCAGCTTTTGTGGTCGATACTACCTTACGCCGTTATAATGTAGATGGTCAATTGACCCATATCGCTCCCTTGCCCACTGAGAACGCTTACTTTATCCCACAACAGCCAATCGCTGTCAGCCAAGCAGGTGAGGCCTATTTCCTTCATATTGCTGATCCTAGAGAAAGGGCTGCTATAGCAGCTCAAGTTTTGCCCCTGAATTTTAAACCCACCGCCAATTATGAATCTGATCTCTCGGCCCGTTGGCTCGACCTACAAGCAAATCCGCCTCAACCTCTCACGGATGATGCTCTACCGCTTAACGTGTTAACTGAACTCGCCGCCGCAGAGGTTGATGCCCAGGCCCTAAAACCAAGTGTGACTCGGTCAGAGGCTATTGAGCAGGCCAAAGCTTATGTTTATTTCAAGTGGCCCATGCAAGCAAGAAATTATGGTTTAGGAAGCTTAGAATGTGACGAAGGCGATTGGGCCTTGCCCGGTTATCTACAAAATCGCCTCGGTCAGACTATTTCTGAAGTTCCCTATCAGTGGGGGGGTTACAGCAGTTTTGCTCAGATTGAACGTGGTCTACGTGAAGGGCGTTTGGCTGGGGATGCTTGTGTTTGCCTTGACCCAGCGCGTCAGTATTGCATCAACTATAATGAAGCAGTGGGCGTTGATTGTTCAGGCTTCATCTCCCGCGTATGGGGCACACAACGGTATACCACCCGTGGCTTACCCCAAATTACAGCGGAAATTCCTTGGTCAGCCTTGCAACCTGGTGATATTCTTAATTGGGCTGGTAGCCATGTCCTGATGTTCGACAAATTTGGTAATGGCGGGGTACATGGCTACGAGTCAACCAGTGATTGTAATTGGCGAGTCTGTTATAATTTCCGCAGTTATTCCAGCCTAAATGAACGTTTCATCCCCCGTCGATATCACAATATCACAGAACCTGCCCCTGAGCCTACACCTGAACCTTACAGTCTAGAAATCACAGTTAGTCGTCTCAGATTATTACCAGATGGACGAACCCTTGTTTCTGCCAGTATTGTTGATGAAGATGGCGATATTATCATCGAAAAAACACTGATGACATTCATGACGAATTTGGGCACCTTGACCCCTCAAATTATGGAAACAGATGCAAATGGCATTGCTACTGTCGCCTTCAGCAGCACCGCGAAAGCAGGCATAGCGACCATTACAGTCACAGGAGGCGATTATATTGGCACAGCCATAATTGACATCCAAGCCTTGAATAACCGTACACCTTATGCTCCCAGTTCGCCCAGCCCAGTCGATGGCGCAGCAGCAATTCCCTTTAGCGAACCTCAATTTACTTGGTCTGGTGATGATGCTGACGGTGATGACTTAACCTATACTTGGTCACTCCGATTGACCAACCTTGGGACTCTATCCCCACCACCACTCGTCATCACCACCACCAAACCATCCCTGAGATTACCTAATTTTAAGGGAACGCCGCCCCTTCGCCCAGCCGGGAACTACCTCTGGCAAGTGACCGCAACGGATGGGATTAGTACCACGATTGGCCCAGTATGGCACTTCACCACCGCAGAAGAATAATGAAAAAAGAGGATCACGAATGACACAAATGTACGAATTTTACGAATTTTTTAATAATTTGCGTCACTCGTCTATCATAAAATTCATGAAATATGATTTTTTATTAACTGCTAATTGCGTCGTACAAGCTCCCTTACAGGAGCCTTTGTACGCATTGTTAATTGATTTTTACCGAGGAGTGATCTCATGTATGCCGCCCAACGGTTAAGTCATCTTGATGAATCAGTTATTCGCGAAATGACTCGCTATGCTAATCAACACGAAGCCATTAATCTATCTCAGGGATTTCCTGACTTTGATCCACCGCCCGCGGTTGTAGAAGCAGGTCAAAAGGCCATTCGTGATGGGCATAATCAATATACCATTACTTGGGGGGTCCCTGACCTACGAGCTAAGGTCGCCGAAGTGTATGACAAATGGTATGACCTCAGCTTTAATTCTGATACCGACATCACCATCACTTGTGGTGTGACCGAAGCTGTCATTTCAGCCCTGATTTGTTTAGTCAATCTGGGCGATAAGGTCATTTTAGTTGATCCCTCCCATGAAAACTACGTGGCCGGGATTCGCTTTGCGGGCGGTGAACCCCTTTCAGTGCCCCTTGTCCCGCCACGCTTCGATTTAGATGAAGAAGCTTTACGCGCTGCCTTTGCTCAAAAACCAAAAGCTATCATTTTCAACACCCCCCACAATCCAGCAGGCCGCGTCTTTGACCGAGCAACGCTGCAATTAATGGCTGACTTATGTATTGAACATGACACCATCGCCATCACTGATGAAATTTATGAACACATCCTTTACGATGATCACCAACATATTCCCATCGCTACCTTGCCTGGTATGGCTGAACGCACCATCACCATCAGTGGCTTGACCAAGACTTACGCCTGCACGGGCTGGCGCGTGGCTTGGGCTGTCACAACGCCCGAATTGTGTAAATCACTCCGCACCGTGCATGACTTCCTGACGATATGCGCCCCGACCCCTTTACAAGTAGCCTCCATCACCGCCCTCGATTTGCCAGACAGCTATTATATCGATCTCAAACAGGCCTATACCGCTCGCCGCGATAAAATGATGGGCATTTTAGCGGAAGCAGGCTTTCAGTCAATCCAGCCAGAAGGAGCGTATTATGTCATGGCTGACTATAGCAATATTCAGCCTGACATGGATGATGTTGCGTTTTCGTTTTGGTATCTGAAGGAAAGGGGGGTGGCTGTGGTGCCGGGCAGTAGTTTTTATAAGGGCAATCCGGGCTTGGGCAGTGGTTGGATTCGCTTTGCTTTTGCGAAGAAATTGGAGACATTGGAGGAGACGCGGGGGCGGATGTTGGGGTAACTTTTGCGGCATAATCTTGTCGGAGACAGAATATGACTTATCAAGAACTGGTCACAGAAATTACAAAATTAAAAGGTAATAATGGCTATGACAGATTTACAACATGATCTAGTTTATTCCGATAGTGAAGAAATTGAAAATGATATTGCTGTAGATGAAATTCCTCAAGAGGAAAGAAAACTACGGACCCAAGCTTATGATAAAAGTATTAGTGATGTTGTGTCTATGATTGACCGTGGCGACATTATTCTTAATCCCGAATACCAACGCAATTATGTTTGGGATAACAAAAAAGCCTCTCTATTAATTGAATCTATTTTATTGAATGTTCCCATTCCAGTGATTTACGTATCAGAAGAAGAGGATAGTTGTTGGAATGTTGTAGATGGGTTACAAAGACTTAATTCATTACATAGATTTTTTGCGGATGAATTTAAGTTGAAGGGCTTAGAAGTATTACAAGAATTAAATGGGATACAATATTCAAAACTAAGTCCAAAAGCGTCTCGTATTCTGCGAAATGGCAATTTGCGTATAATCTTGATATTTAAAGAATCCCATCCCGAAATAAAGTATGATATTTTTATGAGGCTTAATAGAGGGGCTATACACCTAAACAATCAAGAGCTACGTAACTGCTTGTATCGTGGCTCACTTAATGATTTATTGAAAGAATTGAGACAGAATCGGCAGTTTTTAAGTATACTGAGATTAAGCGAACCTCATAAAAGAATGACCGATGCAGAAATGATTTTAAGATATTTTATGATTTCGGAGAATTATAATTTTGACCTGAATGAATTATCCAAAGAATACACGGGTAAAATCACAAGCTCTTTGAATAAATATTGTGCTAAATACCAGAATGCTTCCCCTGAAGTAATTGAGCGTTTGAAGAGCAAGTTTGATCAAACAGTAGAAAAAGTCTATCAAGTATTTGGAAAAAATGCCTTTCGAAAAATTAACGAAGATGGAACTTATGATCGTAATCGTTTAAATCGCGCCATTATAGACATTGTTATGATAAGCTTTGAACATTTCAGTGCTGATGATTTAAAGGCGAAAAAAGATAAAATAATCAATTTATTGCGGGAACTTCCTATTAAAGATGCAGAATTTAACAATGCGATTACAATAGCCACTTCTGATAGAAAAAAATTGGAATATCGTCTATCTATCTGGTGCTGTTATCTTCAGAAACTGATAAATTCATAGGATGAAGAAAGCATGCATAGTGAGCTTTCAAGCACCTTAGAAGATTTTAAGGCAACATTAGAAGAAGTTGATATTCTTCTCGATGCGGCTAATGCCTGTACAAGCGATGAAGAAATCAAATATGCTACATTTAATAAATCTGCGTTATTACTTCTTACCGGAAAATTTGAGAATTTCGCAGAAACCATTGCGGAACAATATGTTTTCATTATTAACAGTTTAGAATTATGTCCAAACCAGATACCAGAAGTTTTGAGAGTTAAACACACTCGTAAAAGCATAAAAGGAATAGAATCGAAACAAGATAATGACATGGTAGCAATTATTCAAAATTTAGGGACTTTATGGGCTACAGATGAAAAATTTGGCGGATTAAGCATTGATTGTACTTTTTCTTATGGAAAGCATGGGGAAAAAGAATTGAAAAAACTTTTTGCTAATATTGGGATCGAAAATATTTTTGATGAGGTCAAAATTTATCACCCAGAGAAAAGCTTACTTTCGGATGAAAATCTCGTTGATTTTCAAGGAATTTTTAATTCGATCACTCATATGAGAAATAACATCCTACATCAAAATGCGACCCCAGACCTAACAATGAGTACTGTTAGAGACTATCGCACCTATTTTGAAGCATTTGCAGATGAACTTGCGGTCATTCTGAATAAGAGATATCTCGCTTTATCATTTCTTTTATATTTATCAAACTTGACATTGCTCACACATTAGGCTAAAACAGCCGTTTTAATTTGAATGGCTACAGGTTGGCGAATGATCAGTTGGCGATATTTCTCATCTAAGCTCAACCAGCTTTTATACAAAGCTAACCATTCAATAAATTCCATCCGATACGCATCTAAGGCATCAAATTCGTCTCAAAGTGGCAAGGTGATGCGTTCCAGAGGAACAACCGTCCCAGATGCCTTTCGCCAGCGAAAGTCACCCTATAACCCTGCAACCTTGCTACCCTGCTCGATGTCTCTTTCTTTTCCACAAAATTTCTCACAGAACCATTATTTTGAAACTTAAAGTCAAGACGTATTTTGAGATAGACGGGGCAGTCAAATTACCCTACACGCACAAAATTATTAGCGATTAACCATCAACTCCTAATGATTGGAGGTATACAATTGAAGCGATATTTATATCATCTTCCTTTTATCTGGCTAAGTACATTAATGTTTGTTGGATGTACAACGCTGACCGCTACCCCTGAAGAGACTTCTACCTTTATCAAAGCCTCTAATGACAAAGAAGTCGTGATTGAGGTGGAAGAGGTAGATACTGAAGTAGAAGAAGCAAGTGGGTCAGAGACCGAGGCGGCGGCCCAAGATAGACTAGCAGATGTGATTTCTGTCGATGTCAGAGGACAGGAGGGAAATTATTATTTTTCTGTCGGTATTGCTAGTCCTGATTTAGGCTGCGAGCAATATGCGGACTGGTGGGAGGTTTTAAGCGAAGAAGGAGACTTACTTTATCGGCGTATTTTGTTGCATAGCCATGTGGATGAACAACCCTTTACACGTTCAGGTGGTTCAGTTGATATTGACGCAGACCAACTGCTTTGGGTTCGGGCGCATATGAACCCGCAAGGCTATGGTGGTATAGTGTTTAAGGGTTCAATTGCTGAGGGGTTTCAAGCAGAGACCTTGGCGGCTGATTTTGCGCTTGAGGTATTAGACTTATCGCCTTTACCGAGTGGCTGTAATTTTTAGTGACCCGCTGATTCACCCCATAAGCTATCTGTGGATAGTGGATTGTTGAGTAAAGTTCAACGATAACCACTATCCACTAAGTTAGGCTTCAGCAACAGCCCGTTTTGAGCCTTTAAGCTGCCGCCGATAGCCTTGAATAGCTTTTCGGATAGGAGGAACACGAACGACGAGCAAAATGGTCAAAATTGTGGCAAAGATAATAGGTTCGCCATAGTCGTTCTTGACCAGCCAAATATAATGAACCACAGCTAAGACACCTGCCCCATAGACCAAGCGATGAAGTTGTTTCCAACGCTTGCCCAATTTTTTGATGGCTTGTTTGTTCGAGGTGGTCGCCAAGGCCGATAAAATAAGAAAAGCCAAAAAGCCAACCAGCGCATAGCGTTTCTCTATCGTAGCCTCCCAGATCAGATCAAATTTCAACCCGTAATCCAAGGCAATGAACGTCAAAAAGTGAAGGAAGACATACAGGAAGGCATATAAACCCAAAGGTTTACGCAAGGTGATGACTTTATTGTAGCCAAAGACGATGCTGACCGGCGTACAGGCCAGAGAAAGCATCAGAATAATAATCGCCGTTTTACCTGTGCGAAAGGTGACCTCTCGGATAGGGTCGAAACCAAGGCTATTATTAAAATAGTCCCAAATCAATAAAGCTAACGGAATCAGCGAGCCAACATGGGTGATGAGGCGTAGGTGTAGTAAACTAAGACGATTCATGACTTACCCTTGATATAAGACTTCTTGGAAATCCTTTCCATAAAGAGAGGCAACTTCTTCTGCATAGCCATTATAGAGGAGTGTATCACGACGGCCAAATTCACCGATGCGGCGTTCTGTGGCTTGCGACCAACGCGGGTGGGGCACACCAGGGTCTACATTTGAATAAAAACCATATTCACTCGGCGCGGCCCGCATCCATAACGAGGCTGGCATTTCGTCTGTCAATTCAATTTTGACAATGGACTTGATGCTTTTGTAACCATATTTCCAAGGCACGACCAAGCGAATGGGAGCCCCGTTTGCTGGAACCAAATTCTTGCCGTACATGCCCGTCGCTAAAATCGTTAAGTCATGCCTTGCTTCATCTAAACGTAAGCCTTCGACGTAAGGCCAGGTGTAAAAGGGCACTTTTTGACCAGGCATTTGAGCAGGGTCAAGTAGCGTTTCAAAGCGGACGTATTTTGCCTCTGATTTAGGGTCAACCTCTTGTAGTAGTTTGTGCAAAGGGAAACCCATCCACGGAATAACCATTGACCAAGCTTCGACACAGCGTAAGCGATAAATTCGCTCTTCTTGGTCGAAATTTTGCCGTAGATCATCAATATCATACAGGCCGGGGTTGTTCACTAAGCCCCCCACTTCCACCTGCCAAGGCGAGATACAAAAGTCTTCCGACAAACTAGCCACACCTTCTTTATTGGTTGTAAATTCATAAAAATTGTTGTAATGCGTGATAGCTTCGTAGTCGTTCAGGGGATCACCTAATTCATCCGTGTCAGTGCTAGCCCTGGGTTCACGATCATCACTATAGGTTTGACAACCTTCTGGCTTGTCCGATACCTCGGCTTGGGATGCCGCAGCACGCTCCTGTCTGGCAGGTAAATTGGCACAACTGGCTAAAACAGTGCCAGCAGCTATGGTTCCCATACCCGTCATGAATTTGCGGCGGGAGAGATAAATGTGTTCAGATGTAATTTCAGAGGAGCGAATCTTAATCATGGTCATTCTCCATTGTTCAGTTTTGAAAATAAGGTGCAAGGCACTTCTAAATAGATGATGACGACAATTGGGCCGAATTATAAATCATGTTTGGCAAAAAGTTGTCAAAGTGCTTCGCATCTGAATGTTAATTTGTTTGAAAGTCAATTTAGGTAGAATATATAACGATTCAGTTAAGTGAGGCTTAGGAGAAGATTAAAGCTTCACTGTCCAATGAAATTAATAAAATTTACCCTGACCCCATTTTCTGCTATACTGTTTTTATTATGGCTAATGCACAACATTTGGAACGAGTCAAACGCTATATTCAGGGTGAACGTTCTTTGCGTCTAGAATATTTGGATTTAATAGGGGCTGATTTGCGGGGAATCGATTTGACTGAGGCCTGGATGCGCCATAGTGACTTAAGTCAGGCGAATTTACAAGGGGCTAAACTGGTGGCTGCACCCTTGCCAGGGGTGAATTTTAGTCAAGCTGATTTAACAGGGGCTGATTTACATGGCTGTATTGCGGCAGGGGCACTTTTTCGGGAGGCAATCCTACGTGATTGTAATGTAGGTGGGGCTGACTTTTATGGGGCTATTTTGGAAAAGGCAGATTGTACAGGGTCTAATTTTGCTAACGTAGATTTGTCTTTGGCCCAATGTCGGGCGGCAATTTTTGTAGGCGTAAAATTTAATCGTGCTAACTTGATGGGAGCAGATTTCAGCTTGGCGAATTTAACAGATGCGGATTTAACAGGCGCACATATAGGGCGAACCAACTTTGCTCAGACGATTAAAACAGGCCTCATTCAAAGTGATCCATCCTCTTCCCTGAAAGCACGACGCCGACGACGTGTCAGACGGACAGCGCGAAGGTAATGAAAGATGGAAATTCTACGGGAATAAATTGCGTAATTCTACGTTTCCTAAACTTCTTCCAATCGTGAAAATATACTGGACAAACATGATGGATTAAACATTGGCAAATATTTTAAGATCAATGTATCTGTCCAAGAGCCATCATCAAGTCTATCTTTAAATCCTTCAATTGTCAGACCATTGATTTTTCCATCAACACTTCTTACTAAGACATAATCTTCATCCAGATAGGAATCTGTTGCAGGTCTGGGGAGCCCTGTTATATATAAGGTGTCTGTTAGGTCATCATATGCAATTCTATATCCATTTTCAAATTTAATCATAGTTACCTAGACCATTTAATCTTGCTTCTGGTAGGTCTATCTCTTGGGTCTGTGAAAATATCCTCAGCATATTATTATTAGCCTGATAATTATTAGATAAAACACTACCCTATACTATAACGCACATCAAACAAAACCTTGTAGGTTCAACGCGGACTTGCGGGGTAGCCGGGGGGTATATGGTAGTGAGATTGGAGATAAACAATGATTGATTTTGCATCAGTGCAATGGGCGAGACGGGTCAGTGGTGAGATAGAAGCACTTTCAGTCCGCTCTGCGGAGGAGTTACAAAAAATTGGCCGTCTGTTAACGGAACTCAGCAAACTCAAAGCGGCTGATGCCACGCCGACAGCGGCGCAAATGACGGTTTTGTTACAAAATTTACATACCAAAAATCTCGAATCCTTAGAAGCAATACGCGGTGGTAATCTTATGGTTCATTTCACGGGCGGGGGCTATGAATACGAACGATTTTTGTTGAGAGCGGATGGCCGCGTTCCTAATCACAAATATGAAAGTCAAAAGGCGAAATGATTGTCAAACAACTTCCTGTTGGGCCTTTACAGGCTAATTGTTATATTGTTGGATGTGAAAAAACCCAGGCTGGGGTCGTTATTGACCCTGGTGATGACGCAGGGCATATTTTGCAAGTAATCAATGAGTTAGGCTTAAATATTGACTATGTTCTACTAACGCATGCTCATTTCGATCATATTAATGCCTGTAGCTCAGTTGTAAACGCAACACAGGCTCCCTTAGCCCTGCATCCCGATGATTTACCACTGCTCAAGTCTGGCGGTGGGGCTACCCTTTTCGGTTTATCCATGCCAGATTATATTGAGCCTGATTTATGGCTAAATGAAGGGGACCGTATCACCTTTGGCGAGCATGTGTTTGATGTGTTGTTCACCCCTGGACATGCTCCTGGTCATATTTCATTTTATGAAGCTGGCGCAAAAGTCATCTTTGATGGAGACGTTTTATTCGCCGGAGGTATCGGTCGCACTGACCTACCAGGTGGTAATTATCATACTTTGATGAACAGTATTGCCGAAAAACTCATGACCTTGCCTGATGAGGTGCTGGTGTATTCGGGTCATGGTCCCAAAACAACGATCGGGGTTGAGCGTAGGAGCAATCCTTTTTTGTCTTAGCATAATGATGTTTATAATTCGTGTTTTTATCGTTTTTTATCGGCTAAGTTGCCCTAATCTTTATATCCCCGATGCAATCCGCTTTTATTTTGAACATTTAGCCAAAGACACGCCTCGACCCGATAGAGCGACGTTTTCACTACCCCTTCACCAATTGTACCTGTCAGAGATCGTACAACCAATCCGCCGTAGTCGCGGTTTAGCCCCTCTGCCCATTTTATTACCAGAAACAATTGCAACCAACACGGCAATGCTTGTAACCGGAGCCGATCTTAAGAATGTTTCCGCCTTGGTTCGAGGCACTTCCGTCCCGCTTCCCTCATCTTCCCATAAAAACCTTACAGACCATCACCACCATGCTGGTCCAACAAGTTAATGTGCCCCTGACCAGCAGCATGGGACGGCTCTTTGATGTCGTCAGTGCTTTGTTGGGGCTATGTTCAATCGTCACTTACGAAGGCCAAGCCGCCATCGCCCTCGAACAAGCGGCCCTAACCAGCCAATACGCTGGGCCAGCCTATTCCTTTGCCTTGGCTCAGGGACAAATTAAACTCGCCTCACTCTTGGCCGATATCCTAAGGGATATAGATGTAGATTTAAGAATACATAGCTGTTTTATGACAGCGTCTTAAATTTTAAGGCCCGCCCCGGCAAATTTTCAATCGCTTGCCCAGCCTGAATGATGGGCTGACCGTTTACAAGCACCTGCGCCACGCCAACTGAATATTGATGCGGGTTGGTGTATGTGGCTTTATCACATACTATCTCAGGATTAAAAATAATCACATCAGCAAAATAACCTTCCTGCAAGATGCCACGCTTAACTAAGCCAAATCTTTCGGCTGGTTTAGCACTCAGTTTATGTACCGCTTCTTCTAATGAGAAAAGCTTTCTATCTCGTACACAGGGACCGAGCAAGCGAGTGGCCGAGCCGTATTGACGGGGATGCACAAGGCCATCTTCATGGTAGATCCCATCCGATCCCATCATATAGCAGGCATGGCTCAACATCGGCTCGATAAGAGCCTCATCTCCTTGATGGAGAACCAATAGAACATCCAGATTTTCTTCTATCAATAAATTCGCTAGGGCCTCACCTGGCGGCAGATCGATTTCATCTATGTAAGCCGCTAAGGTTTTGCCTTGGTGTCCCCTATTTTCTGTACTTAAGACCCAAGCGATGTAAGTGGTTTCTAAGGGGAGAAGTTGGAGACCTTGGGTGAAACGCGCCCGAATAGTTGGATCTTTCAGATGAGACAGCACACCCAAAGGGCCATCGCGCCAGGCTTCGTAAGGCAATAAATAATTCAACATGGTTGATCCAGGCATATAGGGATAAACGTCAAAAGAAAAATCGACTTCTTGAGTCGCTACTTGGTCGATATAGGTGATGATCTCCTCGACTTCTTGAGGGCTACGCCCTTTTAAGTGGGATATGTGAACAGGGACACCCGCTCGTCGTCCGATGTCAACGGCCTCTTTGACCGCTGGCAGCGTTCCCTTTTTATAACGCACATGGGTGACATACAAGCCGCCCGTTGCCGCCATAGGCCGACACACCTCGACCAATTCCTCAGTGTTAGCCCAACATTGTACAATATAATCCAGCCCTGTTGACAGACCCACTGCCCCTTCAGCCACGCCTTTTTCCACTTCATTAAGAATTTGCCGCATCTGGAAATCATCTGGCTCAGGCCGCCCAAAGCCACAGGCTAGGGTGCGGACATTGGCATAAGGCAGGTGGGTGATGACATTTTGGGCCGTTTTGCCATCTAAACAAGCCCTGTAATCGGCTAGGCTTTCCCATCCTTGGTATTCTTCTAAACGCAAAGCGTTCAGGGCCCGGAGATAATAAATCCACTCATGAACCGTATGCTGATTAACCGGCGCGTAAGAAATGCCATCAGCCATGATCACTTCTGTGGTGAAACCTTGACTGGTTTTAGAGAAGAGATGAGGTGTTTTCAAGAGCCAAGCATCAGCATGGGTATGTACATCAACAAAGCCGGGCGCAACGATTTGACCCGTTGCGTCAATGGTTTGCCGAGATTCGGCTTCAGCTAAGTGGCCAATTTGCACGATCCGGTCGCCTTGAATACCAACGTCAGCTTGACGGCGCGGCGATTTTGTGCCGTCGATGAGTGTGCCATTTTTGATGAGTAGGTCGAACATGGAGATTCCTTTCCGCGGTCTTTGTAATAAGGCCACGAGCCCTCAAAGGATTGCCAGACTTAGCGGTGATGATATGATGATTGATGAGATTGTCAAACTTGCGCCAAAAAACTTTAGCTGTTGAGCGGCATCATTTTTCTGGGCCAACACGCCAACGCTCAATGCTTCAACATTACTTTACTTCTATGCGTATCATAAACCATTCTCAAATATTTATTTTAACCTCTGAATATCGTAGCCATCAAAAGCGGCATCTGCGGTCAGGATAGGCAACTTCTTCTGTTGAACTTGAGCAATCATCAAGCGGTCAAAAGGGTCACGGTGGAGCAGAGGTAATTCGAGGATAGCGAGAATATGAGCTAATTCAATGAAGTTTCTAAACAGGAAAATATTCTTCATACTTACTTTAGCGAGCCAAGATTAGGCTTTCGCCTGCATTGTGCTTGTTAGCCAGATTTCCTAAAACCGCCCCCCGATGTTGACATATAGACATATTACAGTTATAATCTTGACAAGATTTGTCAAAACAATGTACAACAAGACAAAATTATGAAAGCTCAAAAATCTTTAGGAAAAAGACTTCGAGATTTGCGTCAAGAACGTAATGAACCATTACGAGTTGTAGCGGCTGCCGTTGAAATTGACTCTAGTTTGTTGAGCAAAATCGAACATAGTGAAAGATTACCAACAGACCAACAATTAGAAAAATTTGCAAAATATTTCGAGATTTCGCTAGAAGAACTAACAGCCCAAGCTATAGCCGAAAAAATTGTTACAAGTTATGCTTCTAATACAACCACACTACAAGCATTAAAGATTGCAGAATCACGAATCATCGCTTATCTGGTGGACAAAAATGAATAAACAAAAAAATTTTTCCCATGACAAGGTAGCCCTTTATCTTCAAAATGTGATTGAAGGGATGCTTAACTTCCCTGATAATTCATTTGATTTGGCAATAGCAGATCCTCCTTATGGAGCTTCTACTAACGCAACGTGGAAACTGGATAGTGAACATACGTTGGATGGTTTTGGCGGGGCGTGGAAATTGGCTTCACACAATTGGGATATGTTTAATGGTCTTGATGGTTTTGAGTTTACCCTCACCTGGCTTAGTGAACTGAAGCGTCTTGTTAAACCAACCGGCTCAATTTGGATACATTCGACTTATCATAATTCTGGTATCGTGAATGTAGCCTGCCAGATGCTTGGCATAGAGATAATTAACGAAGTTGTTTGGTATAAGCGCAATGCGTTTCCAAATTTATCAGGTCGGCGTTTGACTGCAAGCCACGAAACAATACTATGGGTTCATACAGGAGAAAACAGACGCGACTACTATTTTAATTATGAAAGTGTCAAAGCGGCTAATTTTAAGGAAGACGGGCTGAAAGAACCGGGCAAGCAATTAAGAACTGTATGGGATATTCCTAATAATAAGAAACGTTCTGAATTAGAGTTCGGAAAACACCCCACCCAAAAACCATTAAGACTAATTGAACGGATGCTACTTATTTCGGCTGAACAAAAAGGGCGATTGTTAATACCATTTCTTGGCTCTGGAACCGATGTGATTGCCGGACTAAAGCACGATATGGCTTGTGTTGGTTTTGAGGTTGAGCAAGAATATTTTGACTTGGCTTGTCGGCGAATTTCAGCCTATTTTGAAAAGAAAGAAACAGCTTTGCAAATGGAGTTACCGGGATGCAAGGATCAACCAAAAGTCTCGAACCTGTCATTAAATGGTCAGGCAGCAAACGTAAGATAGCACCAATTTTGTCATACCTGCTACCAGACACAAAGCAATATTTTGAACCATTTGTTGGAAGTGGGGCAATGTTGCCGTTCAGACCAAGTAGCGTTGGAATAGCAGGCGATGTTATTCCTGAACTAATACAATTGTGGATAGTCATTCGAGATGAACCAGAATTGACGGCCAAAGAATACGAGCTACGTTGGAGGCGATTGCAAAATGAAGGTCACACAGCGTATTATGAAATACGTGACTCTTTTAATGCAACCCGTAATCCCAATGATTTACTATTCTTAAGTCGAACTTGTGTGAATGGCCTGATTCGTTTTAACAAAAATGGCGACTTCAATAACTCCTTGCACCATACTCGCCCCGGTATTGCGCCAGAACGATTATCTAAACTAATTCACCAGTGGCGTTATTACATTCAACATGTTATCTTTGCCGTTGGCGACTATCGTGAAACTCTAAAAAACGCCCAAGCCGGTGACTTGGCGTTTTTGGACCCACCTTACATTGGCACAAAAGGAAGATATATTCCAACAGATTTTGATTTTGAAGAATTTTATCTTGAATTAGAAAGATTAAATGATGCCGCAGTCAGGTGGATGCTAACATTTGATGGAGAGGCCGGTGAAAGAACTTACCAATCAACCATCCCCCGCCATCTTTATAAGGTACACTTAGGGTTGCCAACAGGCAATTCTCCATTCCCAAAATTGATGAAAACCAGTTTAGACTCGGTTGTAGAGTCAGTGTACTTGAATTTTGAGCCGCCCCCCGAAGCGTTGCGCCAGACTGTTTCGTTGCCAAGCGTTGTTACCTGCCGGAAGAGTACTTGAAAACTCAATTGCCAACAAAATTTCTTCACGATTATCTTTATCAAGAATTTTGGTGATGACAGCATCAGTTGCCTCGCGCAATGGCGCACCGTGAGATTGGAAAACATCTTGGATATTTACGCCCCATCGTCCATGTCCCGCCAATAACTCTACTCTAAACAGGACTACCTCATTACCCACAATTTCATCGTGAGGCATATAAGGTGGGCTAAACAATCGTCGCACAGTAGCAGAGAAAGAATCCGCAATCAGATACAATCCACGTTCACATTCAATGATATTGTCTCCGTGAATCCGTAAAAACACTGGGTGGTGATCAATTCCTCGATTTGAACGCTTTATATTTACATAATATTTTACCATATAGATTAACTCTCCGTAAAGAAGTATAACCGAAATCGGTATTCGCTACAAGCTAATTGAAAATAAAATTTATCGGCTTTAGATAGTCAGGGCTGTGCAATGCTAAAAGAGGCCGTGATAGTGGAGGATAGGTTGAAGGTTCATAGCATTCTAAAAGCGTTCAAGACTGATATTGGCGAGGTGATTATGCCGCAAAATGTTGAGGGCAAAACAGCGCAATTTGGCAAAGATATAAGGATAAACGCGGATACGAGATGTATCCTCACCTCGCCAATCAATATTCTCAGGTGCGGTTTACCGCGAGCGTAGATGGACAGGACATTTTTGATCGCTGTTTGATACACTGAATCGGGTATCCATCTTGCCCTATCTTCCAAACAAACGAGCAAGACAGCCAACAGGGTCTGCTTGTAATAGCTTGGGTGCCTCGGTAGGTTGCGTAGCAGCAGGCTGTGGAGGCGTAGGCTGTGGAGGGTCAGGCTTTATGGCCAAAGCCTTTTCTAGGGCCACTTGGGCATCTAAACGCCCTGTGCCTTGAGCATTTGCAGGTGCGTTCAGGTTAACTGTTGATTGTTGAAAAATTTGTTTGATTTGCAATGGCGATAAATCAGGTTTCGCCTCTAAACATAAACAAGCAACACCAGCTACGTGAGGCGTAGCCATACTCGTCCCCTGTAGAGAGACATACCCAGGAATAATAACCTCACCAGCTTCTGTTCCGGCTGCTTGCGCGGCAATGATACCTACGCCGGGCAAGACCAAATCAGGCTTGGTGCGGCCATCTGCCGTCGGTCCGCGTGATGAAAAATTGGCAATGCGATCAGTATCAGAGGCTGCGCCAATGGTGATAACATCTCTAGCACCGCCTGGTGAGCCAATGGTTTGATCCCCAGGCCCACTATTACCTGCTGCAGCGA
The DNA here is from genome assembly GCA_965199695.1 of Anaerolineae bacterium. Classification (GTDB taxonomy): domain Bacteria; phylum Chloroflexota; class Anaerolineae; order 4572-78; family 4572-78; genus CBDAUV01. Next base: position 574,780 of record OZ241372.1, read on the forward strand.
GAACGACGATACCTCTTTCCACGACTGCATCACATAACATCGAAAGCGGATCTGTGCCATCATTGGCAGGGCCGCCACCTAAAGAAAGGTTAATCACTTGCACCCCTTGCTCAACAGCCCATTCTATCCCGGCCATGACCGTACTCATGGAGCCATCACCTTTTTCATCTAATACTCTAGCAATATAAAGACTAGCTTCAGGGGCTACGCCTCGATATTTTCCTTGGGATGCGTTTCCATTTCCAGCCGCAATACTAGCGACATGCGTCCCATGTCCATTATCATCATCCTCACCGGAAACAAAGCTGGCGCGGGCCACAATGCGGTCTGCAAAATCGGGATGCGCTGGGTCAATGCCAGTATCGATGACAGCCAATTTTATTCCTTTACCGAGAAGACCCTGATTCTGAAGCATAGGAACGTTAATCTTGGGCACAGATGTATCCAAACAGGCATGCATCGGCCAGTCTGACCAAATGTATTCTATCAAATCATCTTGACTTAAATTGGCAATATCTTGTTGTCGCATCCTCATAGCCGTGGCGTTGAACAAACGAAAATTTTGTACTTCATCCACTGCTTGACTAAAAAATATCTCAGCTTTATGTTGTACGATAACCTTTACTGTATCTTCAACTTGCGCCGCAAGTTGAAGTTGATTTTGTAAGCTGCTATCAAGTTTCTGAATGTTCATGGTGGCCTCTCTTAGTCCATTGTTTTCATTGCTTGGTCTGGTTCAACTTTTGTCACCCAGGCTTCAGCGGTTAAGCTAATCACCGCCTTCGCTGGGCCAATCGCGGCCAAACTAGGTATCAGGCTAAAGGTACGAGTGACTTGCAATCCCAGCTGTTTGACCTGAATTTGATGATTTGCTGCTGCATCTGTGGTATGAATGATCACTTGCACTGTTTCATCAGGATTAGCCCGTAACTGTTCAAGATACGTTGCTTGTATTTTTGACATAAATGATGCTCCTTTAGGTGATAGATTAGACGATTATTATACACTCTAATTTGACATCTTTTAAAATTAAGCGAAAATTAAATCTTAAAAAAGTAAGTCAACTTAGTACCATGTCGGAATATAAAAGTATGCTCACCCCACAGCAAGCTCTACACCATTATTTTGGTTTCGATCAATTTCGGGAAGGCCAAGAAGAAGTTATTCAGCAAATTATAAATAAACAAAACTGTCTCTTGGTCATGCCGACTGGTTCGGGTAAGTCACTGACCTATCAATTGCCAGGTACGATGTTAGACGGTTTAACTTTGGTCATTTCGCCTTTGATTGCCTTGATGAAAGATCAAGTCGACAGCCTCGTTGAACGGGGCATTCGGGCAACCTTTGTTAACAGTTCTCTCCCATCGTCCGAGGGTCAAGCCAGGATGCGGGCCGTTTTAGAAGGTGATGTGAAGCTGCTTTACGTCGCCCCAGAACGCTTACGAAATCATCAATTTACCAGAGCTTTATCTAATATGAAAATTAGCCTTCTAGCCGTGGATGAGGCTCATTGTCTTTCGCAATGGGGACATGATTTCCGGCCTGATTATCTACAAATCGGCCCCACTTGGCAAGCTATAGGCCGTCCGACCTTGTTGGCGACAACGGCTACTGCTACACCCCTCGTCCAGAAAGATATCGCTGCCCTTTTGGGATTAAAAGATATGCAAACGATTGTGACGGGGTTTAACCGTCCAAATTTGACCTTCATGGTCAAAAATATGCCCAATGATAAGGCTAAACTGGAAGCTGTCGAAGACTTGTTGAAAAACTTGAATGGCAGTGCCATCCTCTATGCTGCAACCCGTCGTAAAACTGAAGAGTTAGCCGACCTAATTCGTACTTACCTCAACATTCCGACTCTGGCTTATCATGGCGGGTTAGAACGGTTGACTCGTGAACAAATCCAAAATGATTTTATGGCAGATCGAGCGAAAATTATTGTCGCCACCAATGCCTTTGGCATGGGGGTTGATAAAGCCAATGTTCGTCTCGTAATCCACTATAACATGCCGGGAACAGTAGAGGCTTATTATCAAGAAGCAGGACGGGCGGGGCGGGACGGACAACCAGCTCAATGTATCTTATTATTCGCGCCGGATGATCAAAGCTTGCAAGAATGGATGATTAACAGTGATACACCGAACTATGAAGATTTGTTTCAAATTTATACCATCCTCCAGCAGTCTGCTCAAGATCAGGTCATCTATATTACCCATCAAGAATTAGCGAACTTCACGAATGTGCATCCTGTCAAGGTACGTGTGACTTTAAATGAACTCGAACAAGCGGGGCTCATTTTTCATTTAGGCTCTCAGGGAGCCTATAATCAATGGAAAATCTTGCCTTTCTCACAGCAATCATTAGAGAACCGGGCAGAGCGCATTCAAAAACGGACGAAGATTCGTTTAGATTTATTAAACGATATGCTTCAGTATATTTACCTAAACACTTGCCGCCGACAATTCATGTTGTCTTATTTTGGGGATCTAACGCCACCTCGGTCTCCGCGATGTTGTGATAATCACCACCAGGATGATCTTGAGGCATTACCGAAAGCAACGACTCCTCAAGAGTGGTATCCTCTCATCATCTTAGAAACAGCCCGTAGTCTTTCGCCAAAAACGGGACGAATTCACCTAAGCAGAGTTTTAGCTGGGTCGCAAGCGCAACAGATTAAACGATTAAAGCATGATCGATATCAATTTTATGGTAAACTTACTCATTTGGGGGAGAAACAAATAAGAGCCTTAATTGATGCCCTCATTGATGGCCGTTATCTACACCTGCCCTTGATTGAAGGGGTGAAGCGTAAATACGCCGTCGTTGATATAACGCCGCTGGGTCTAGAGGCCCTCCAATCTCGGGTCGTGTTACCCATCGACCTAAATTTAACAGGTTCGCCAAATCCAAACCAAATGCAGGCGCAACATTCTCACACGATTTTGCAGACCCATCAATTATTTATGGAGGGTCTCGCTCCCAAGGAGATAGCAAATCAGCGAGGGTTAACGGAGGCAACGATTTATAGACATTTAGCTAAACTCATTGCTGATAAAAAAATTGATTTAGGCCAGGTAATCTCAGAGGAAATCGAGACACAAATCTTAAAAGCAATCGAAACCGTTGGTACAACGCGCTTAAGCCCTATTAAAACCATTTTACCAAGAGCGATTACTTTTGAAGAGATACGCTGTGTCATAGCAGGTCATTCGGACAAATTTTCGCAAGATTTTTCAACGGACAGATCAAAAAAACCAGAACAACGGATAGTATCTCTGGGAGAAAGCGGAGATTTATCGAGCGTTCCTGAGTTAATAGAGGCATTAAACCACGAGAATGGTAATGTTCGACGTTTGGCTGCCTTGGCTTTAGGAAAGTTGCAAGATCAAAAAGCAGTAGAGCCTCTCATAAAATTATTGGAAAATGAAGTAAAGCCACAAGTACGCCAATATGCCATTAATGCCTTAGGGAAACTAGGTCATATCCAAGCCATTTCTATCCTCGAACAGATTCTAAATGATCCAACAGAACAAGTCTACAACATTGAAGCGGCTAAACATGCTTTAAGTAAAATAAACCCCTCCCCTAAAATTGAAGTTAAAGTTGTCTCGCCTACTCAAAATTTAACACAATCGACAAAACAAGCAGTAGAAGACTTTGTGCAAGACAAACCTACCGCGAGTCCAAAAGCTATTATTCTCGAATTGGTCGAAGACTTAGAGGGTTTGCTCACGCCGCAAACCCTTTGTCGCCTTTTAATTGCATCAACAGATGAAATTGTCGCTTTTAGCGACCACGAATTATGCGGTAAACTAAATGGGATATTATCAGCCAATGAAGTAGAAACAAATCTAGAGGAGCTAATTCAGGAGGGTAAAATAGTCACCAAATTTGGCTTAAAAATTTATTTGAGGGAACCTATAGAATAGGAGAGAAGATTGTAATTGAAGCGGGGGAATTAGTCATGAAGGTAAATCAAGAAAGGATTCATATATTTTGTATTAGCTAATAGATTTTTCACAAGGATGTAGGTAGACAAGGGGGGAGGAAAAGGGGAAGAAGAAGTTGGCAAAGACCTACTCTGCCAAGGGGTGGCCCCCTCAGGACCATCGGCGCAGGTGAGCTTAACGACTGGGTTCGGGATGGAACCAGGTGGACCCTCACCGCTAGGATCACCAACTTCTTCAGGGTAAACCCCTAAAAACTGAAAAGGATAAAGAAAAAAGAGAGAGGAAGAAGCTCACGGTCATTAGTACGGTTTAGCTAAAACCATCACTGATCTTACACATACCGCCTATCCAACTGGTGGTCTACCAGTGACCTTAAGGGTGGTCTCATCTTGGAGCAAGTTTCCCACTTAGATGCTTTCAGCGGTTATCTTTGCCTGACTTAGCTACCCAGCGATGCCTCTGGCGAAACAACTGGTACACCAGCGGTCAGTCCACTCCGGTCCTCTCGTACTAGGAGCAGCTCTCCTCAAACCACCAACGCCTACAGCGGATAGAGACCGACCTGTCTCACGACGGTCTGAACCCAGCTCGCGTACCGCTTTAATGGGCGAACAGCCCAACCCTTGGGACTTACTCCAGCCCCAGGATGCGATGAGCCGACATCGAGGTGCCGAACCTCCCCGTCGATGTGAACTCTTGGGGGAGACCAGCCTGTTATCCCCGGGGTAGCTTTTATCCGGTAAGCTACGGCCCTGCCACTCAGTACCGTAGGATCACTAAGCCCGACTTTCGTCTCTGCGCGAGGTGTCACTCTTGCAGTCAAGCTCCCTTATGCCTTTACACTCTACGACTGGTTTCCATTCAGTCTGAGGGAACCTTTGGGCACCTCCGCTACGCTTTAGGAGGCGACCGCCCCAGTCAAACTGTCCACCTGACACTGTCTGCTTGCCGGCTAGACGGTCAAACGTTAGGGCCAAGAACAAACCAGGCTGGTATTTCAAGGATGACTCCACCGAGGCTGGGGCCCCAGCTTCGTAGTCTCCCAGCTATCCTACACAAATTTGTCCCTAACTCAATGTCAAGTTACAGTAAAGCTCCACGGGGTCTTTTTGTCCTGCTGTAGGTAACGCGCATCTTCACGCGTAGTTCAATTTCGCCGAGCCCCTCGTTGAGACAGTGCCCCATTCGTTACACCTTTCGTGCGGGTCGGAACTTACCCGACAAGGAATTTCGCTACCTTAGGACCGTTATAGTTACGGCCGCCGTTCACCGGGGCTTCAGTTCAAAGCCTTGCTTGCGCTAACCTCTCCCTTTAACCTTCCGGCACTGGGCAGGTGTCAGCCCCTATACATCCTCTTGCGAGTTAGCAGAGACCTGTGTTTTTGTTAAACAGTCGATAGGGCCATTTCACTGCGGCCTCCGTTAGCTCCACCTGTTCAGGTTTCACCGACAGAGGCGATCCTTCTCCCGAAGTTACGGATCGATTTTGCCGAATTCCTTAACGAGGGTTCACTCGAACACCTTAGTATACTCTACTTGCCTACCTGTGTCGGTTTGCGGTACGGATACCTAGACATCTACGCTTAGACGCTTTTCTTGACAGCTTGGGATCAACCACTTTGGGCCTTATGGCTCGCCACAGTTCCTCAAACTCGCTCTACGGATTTGCCTATAGAGGTCTTAGTTCTACAAACTCGACACCAAGTCTTCCATCCCCTGGCTGGCCTACCCGTCTGTGTCACGCCATCACTCAGTCTAGGTAGTGCAGGAATATTAACCTGCTGTCCATCGCCTACGCCTGGCGGCCTCGGCTTAGGCCCGACTAACCCGACGCGGATTAACCTTCCGTCGGAAACCTTAGGCTTTCGGTGGAGGGATTTCTCGTCCCTCTGGCGCTACTCATACCAACATTCTCACTTCTGTCAGCCATCCTAGTTCTTTCGATCTAGCTTGTTTCTCTGACAGAACGCTCCCCTACCATTTAGGTTTGTGCTATTCGGGTTGAGGGTTTTAGTTTTCATCTTGAGGACTACTCACCTGAGACCTTATTCCGAGTAGCTGAGACCTAAATTCGCAGCTTCGGTGGTAGATTTTAGCCCCGTTACATTTTCGGCGCAAGACCACTTGACCAGTGAGCTATTACGCACTCTTTAAAGGGTGGCTGCTTCTAAGCCAACCTCCTGGCTGTCTGAGTAGTCTCACTACCTTTGCCACTTAACCTACACTGAGGGACCTTAGCTGGCGATCTGGGCTGTTTCCCTTTCGACAATGGAACTCATCTCCCACTGTCCAACTGCTAGGTTTAATGTATCGGCATTCGGAGTTTGGTTTGGTTTGATAAGCTTTTCGCCCCCTAGCCAATCCAGTGCTCTACCTCCGACACTCTACGCCTAACGCTAGCCCTAAAGCTATTTCGGGGAGAACAAGCTATCTCCGGGTTCGTTTAGCATTTCACCCCTAACCACAACTCATCGGAGCATTTTTTAACATACACCCGTTCGGTCCTCCACGAGATTTTACTCTCGCTTCAACCTGGTCATGGTTAGCTCACCCGGTTTCGTGTCTACTCCCAGCAACCGGGTTTGACCGCAAGGTCAAACCAGCGCCCTATTCAGACTCGCTTTCGCTACGGCTCCGCCTGTGTCTAGCTTAACCTAGCTACTGAGCGTAACTCGTTGGTTCATTCTCCAAAAGGCACGCCGTCACACCTAAACGTGCTTCGACTGCTTGTAGGCACACAGTTTCAGGTTCTATTTCACTCCGTTCACCACGGTTCTTTTCACCTTTCCCTCACGGTACTTCTGCGCTATCGGTCACCAAAAGTGTTTAGCCTTGGGAGGTGGGCCTCCCTGCTTCCCACAGGATTCCACGTGTCCCGTGGTACTCAGGATGTCCATCTGAGCCTCAATGCTTTCAAGTACAGGACTGTCACCTTCTCTGGTCTATCTTTCCAGATAGTTCCTCTAGCACGTCGGTTTTTCACTCATTTCGATGGTTCCTACAACCCCCGCGTAGACAAGCTACGCGGGTTTGGGCTGCTCCGCTTTCGCTCGCCACTACTAACGGAATGCTCTCTTTTCCTCGAGGTACTTAGATGTTTCAGTTCTCTCGGTTTCCTCCTCAGACTTATGGGTTCAGTCTGAGGTGATTGAGGATTAGCTCAATCGGGTTTCCCCATTCGGACATCTCCGAGTTATCGCGCCTGCTGACGGCTTCTCGAAGCTTTTCGCAGTCAACCACGTCCTTCTTCGGCTTTTGGTGCCTAGGCATTCCCTGTGTGCCCTTTTTCGCTTCTTTTCTCGGCTACTTTATTTCTTCATCCTATTCAGTTTTTAAGGTTCTACCCAATCGGGTTCATCACCCGTCTGTGGTCTTCAGTTTCCTCAAGTTCACAGACCCGTCATCAACCCTTCTTAATACTCTTCCTCCTCCTCCGTCTCTCTGTCAGCAACGTATCTTTTATACTCTCTATTCTTTTGCTAACCTTCTAGCTTGTTGTTTTCTCATAAACAATCGCTTTAATTCTGTCAATTACAAGCCTAGTCTTTTACTTGAAGATAGCCCTAAACTTAATGTTTAGTTTTGTATACAGACCTCAGCTAGGCTTGCTTTTTGCGGTTAAGCCTATGTTCTTGAACAGTATCTCTCTTTTTTATCTGACAACTTCTACTGCTTACTTTTTCTGTGGAGATGAGGAGATTCGAACTCCTGACTTCCTCCGTGCAAGGGAGGTGCTCTCCCATCTGAGCTACATCCCCTTTTCCAAAGAGACCTTATCAATTAACAAATTTGTTAATGCCTCCTTGAAAATGGGCCTGAGTGGACTCGAACCACTGACCCCTGCGTTATCAGCACAGTACTCTAACCTGCTGAGCTACAGGCCCTTTCTTCTACCTCTCGATAGTGAGAACAACCCCTTCTACTTTTTTCTTGCGGTCATCATCTTTCGACAACCCCTTCTTTTTTCCCTAGAAAGGAGGTGATCCAGCCGCAGCTTCCGCTACAGCTACCTTGTTACGACTTCGTCCCAGTTACCAGTCCCACCCTAGACAGTTCCTTCCTTTCGGTTCAGTCACCAGCTTTAGGTGTTACCAACTTCCATGACGTGACGGGCGGTGTGTACAAGGCCCGGGAACGTATTCACCGCACTATGGCTGACGTGCGGTTACTAGCAACTCCACCTTCATGCACTCGAGTTTCAGACTGCAATCCGAACTGAGATCGGCTTTCTGGATTTGCTCCACCTCGCGGTCTCGCTGCCCATTGTACCGACCATTGTAGCGTGTGTGTCGCCCTGGATATAAAGGTCATGCTGACTTGACATCGTCCCCACCTTCCTCCGACTTCTATCGGCTGTCTGGTTAGACACTTGTAACTAACCACGAGGGTTGCGCTCGTTGCGGGACTTAACCCAACATCTCACGACACGAGCTGACGACAGCCATGCAACACCTGTTTAGGCTCCCCGAAGGGTCGATCCGCTTTCACTTCTCTACTACCTATATGTCAAACCCAGGTAAGGTTCTTCGCGTATCATCGAATTAAACCACACGCTCCGCTGCTTGTGCGGGCCCCCGTCAATTCCTTTGAGTTTTAGTCTTGCGACCGTAGTCCCCAGGCGGGGTACTTATCGCGTTTGCTTTGGCACAAAAAGGTTTCCCCTTCCTACACCTAGTACCCATCGTTTACAGCGTGGACTACCGGGGTATCTAATCCCGTTCGCTCCCCACGCTTTCGCATCTCAGCGTCAGTTGTGACCTAGGAAGCCGCTTTCGCCTCTGGTATTCCTCCTGATCTCTACGCATTCCACCACTACACCAGGAATTCTGCTTCCCTCTTTCACCCTCTAGTTTGGCAGTTTTGCTTGCCCTCTCCCAGTTGAGCCGGGAGCTTTCACATTCAACTTACCAAACCGCCTGCTTGCCCTTTACGCCCAGTAAATCCGGATAACGCTTGCCCCCTACGTTTTACCGCGGCTGCTGGCACGTAGTTAGCCGGGACTTCTTCCTGAGCTACCGTCCTCTCTCTTCACTCAGAAAAGGGTTTTACAACTCGAAAGCCTTCTTCACCCACGCGGCATTGCTGCATCAGGGTTTCCCCCATTGTGCAATATTCCTCACTGCTGCCTCCCGTAGGAGTATGGGCCGTGTCTCAGTCCCATTGTGGGGGGTCGCGCTCTCACGTCCCCTACCCGTCTTTGCCTTGGTGAGCTTTTACCTCACCAACTAGCTGATAGGCCGCTGGTTCTTCTTCAAGCGATTTTTCCTTAAGAAAAACCTTTCCTCCTCGGAGTTTATAGGGTATTAGCCGGCGTTTCCACCGGTTGTCCCCTTCTTGAGGGCAGATACCAACGTGTTACTCACCCGTCCGCCACTCGTCAGCACCCCCTAGAGGGTCTGTTACCGTTCGACTTGCATGTGTTAAGCATGCCGCCAGCGTTCATCCTGAGCCAGGATCAAACTCTTCGTAAATTTGGCTTTCGCCTCTTTTTTTACTGCCTTGGGTTGTTCTCACTATCCAGTTGTTAAGGTTTCCTTCCTGATTTTCAGGCGACCTTCATTCTATCACACTTCTTCTCTCCTGTCAACCCCTCTCTCACCTTTTTTCCTCCTCCTCACTTCATCTCCGCTTTTTCATTTTTCCTACCACACCCTCTCTCATTCCCTTACCCCCTCATTCAGTCCCCTATTATACTCACCTCTCCCCTTCTCGCAAATTCTCCATCCTGTTCCTAAAAAGAGGACAAATAGGTAATTCGCTCACGGTTAATATCAGCCACAGGATGGCTGCACGTAACTCGTGTCTAGGTTGAGCAGTTCCAACCGTTTGTAAACAGACCGTTGTTTACTGCACTTAGTCTGCCCGTAAAGCGGTAAAACACCCTTACAAAATGATATTTGCCAGACCAAGCAAAGAACAGCAATCACCTGAAACCTTCAGGTTGTCACAATGAACCTTACCGTGACCAAGCTATTGTATCAGGATAAAGGTTAACTTGAAAATGAGCGCGTCGTTTTTGCGCGTGGACATTTAGGTCAATTATATCCATTCGCATTTTTTATGTCTTTATCTTTGCTATTTTTTCAATCTATTAAAAACTCACATCACACACCTGTATAAACCTAACGGTAAACTATTATTGCGAAAAATGATTTTTCCGTATAACATGCATTAATCAAATTATATCATCTTTACATACAACATCAATCAGATGTCATAATATGTTACAAAGTCGTCCAGTATAATGTATAGAAGAACTTGACTTGCTTCTTCATTATCTAAGGCGCATAGGTCATATTGAGCCAGATGGATTACGAGTTCCCACCGGGAGACTCTTGGACTAAGGTGGTTATCGATGTTTGCGCCAGAATGAGTGTACTAAATTTTATCAGGGGTAAGGCATGTCTCAATTTAAAATTGGTATCATCGGCTGTGGTCGTCCGTGGAAAACGGAGAAGGCCACTGGTTTTGGGCAGGCTCACGCGCATGCAGCGGGATATAAAGCCTCGCTGGATTGTGAAATTGTGGCTGCGGCTGACATCAGCCAAGAAAATTTGGATGCTTATTGTGAAACACATCATGTGCCCAATGGCTATTTGAGCCATCAGGAAATGTTGGCAAAAGAGGATTTAGATATTGTCAGCGTTTGTCTCTGGCCTCATCTGCACACACCAGTCAGCGTCGATGTGGCTAAAGCTGGAGTAAAGGCCATTCATTGCGAAAAACCAATTGCGCCGACTTGGGGAGAGGCGAAAAAATTGGTCGAAATTTGTCAAGAACAGGGTGTACAATTGACCTTTAACCACCAACGTCGTTTTGGACCGCCCTTTCAAAAGGCGAAAGCTTTATTAGATGAAGGGGCTATTGGGCAGTTGACCCGCTTAGAAGCCTTTGCGCCCAACTTATACGATTGGGGTACGCACTGGTTTGATATGTTGTTCTACTATAATAATGAAGAACCTGTAGCGTGGCTCATCGGTCAAATTGATGCTCGTGAGGGACGCTCGATTTTTGGGGTGGCGATGGAAGGGCAAGGGCTGGCTCATTATCGCTGGAAAAATGAGGTGGAGGGCCTGATGATTACGGGGCGGGCCATTCAATGGGATGCAGATGCAGCAGAAGGGCTATGTGCTAATCGGTTGATTGGCCTTGATGGTCAAATGGAAATTGATATGCGCCGAGAACAGCCCCTACGTTTACGCAGTAGCCAGACAAGCGGCAAATGGGAAACGATAGAGGTCGAGGGGGGCATTCATGGCATGGAACATAATATTGCTGTTGTGCATGATTTAGTTGAATCCTTGAAAAATGGGACGGAACCGCTCCTAGCTGGACGCAAAGCCCTGCAAGCGACAGAATTAATTTTTGCCACCTATGAATCCAGCCGCCGTCGAGAACGCATTGACTTACCTTTGGATGATATCGAAGATTCACCCCTTTTAACCATGTTAGACGAAGGTCTAATCACCACGGAGGCATAAGCATCATGAAAATTTTAATTTATTATAATTTTACGGCTGAACAAGTTGACGCTTTTCGGCAGCTAGCCAATAACTTAGGCAACCATAAAATTTTTCATGTAACAAATGAAGAAGAAGCCTTACAAGTTGCTGTAGAGGTTGAGGTTATTCTCGGTGCCTTCCCGCCCAGCACTTGTGCTGCTGCGCCCAATTTACGCTGGATACAATCCTTCAGCACGGGCATGGATAAATTTCTTTTTCCTGAATTGGTAGAACGCGAGGGCGTAGCGGTCAGCAATATGGCGGGCAAGTACGCTGAACAGGGGGGCGAACATGCCTGGGCCTTGCTCTTGGCTTTGACACGCAATCTCCTAACGGCTGTGCGAAATCAAGATCAGGGACAATGGCAGGGTGGGCCAGTTTTTAATATCACAGGTTGCACAATGGGCTTGATTGGGCTGGGCGGCTTTGGTTTGGAAATCGCTAAACGGGCCCAAGGCTACGACATGACCCTCATCGCCATCGACCCTATGCGGACAGACAAGCCAGATCATATCGCCGAACTGAAGCCCGCGACCAAAAAGAATTTGCATGACCTGCTCCAGCGATCTGATGTGATCATGATCGCCTGTCCGCGTACTTCAGAGACTTATCACTTGATTGGTCAAGAGGAATTGGCCTTGATGAAGGAGACGGCTTATCTGATTAATGTGACACGCGGCGGCATTATTGATGAGCCAGCCTTGATCGCAGCCCTAGAACAAGGCCAAATCGCTGGGGCAGGCTTGGACGTGTGCGAGGAAGAACCCTTACCCGCAGATAATCCGCTTTGGCAGGCCCCTAATTTGATCATTACGCCTCATCGCGCAGGCGGGTCGCAACATCGGCCACGGGTGGTATTTGAGTTTTTCTATCAGAATTTGGAACGGTATTTAAAGGGGGAGAAGCCACTGAATGTGATTGATAAACGGAAGGGATATTAGGCTGAGGTAAAATCAAGTGGAAACTGAGTAAGTTTGTCGATATTGAGGTGGAGGTGAGCGTTAATACTTAGTCAAAATCATCAGCGTTTCAAGGAGACATTTCAGGCTTAACATCAACACAATTACTTAAAGAACAGTCAGAATTGAAAACTAAAAACTAATCACGAATAACAGGACTTCAACATGATAAATCAAAATTCAATCTCGCCAGATAATCTTAATGCAACGATTGGTGTTCTCACGCGACGTGAGGCAGAGGCTCGCATTTTAATTCCCATCTTAGAAGCTTTAGGGCAAGAATTTGGTCAAGATAAGGTTTTGGAAATTGTACGTCAAACCATTATTCAAGTAGCGCAGGAACAGGGTAACCAATTGGCCGAAAGTATGGGGGGCAATTCGCTGGATCATTTTGCTGAATCACTCCAATACTGGACACAGGGCAATGCCATGGAGACTGATGTTCTGGAGAAAACGGATGAGAAGTTTTTCTTTAATGTTACCCGCTGTCGTTATGCTGAAATGTATCGCGCTTTGGGGGTTCCTGAATTAGGAGCGATTTTGTCATGTAACCGTGACTTCGCCTTGATCGAAGGCTTTAATCAAGATATAATCCTCACACGGACGCAAACAATTATGAACGGGGCTTCTTGCTGCGATTTTCGTTATCAACGGCGAGAGACGTAAGAGAACCAGTTATCATGAAAATTCAGGTCTGAAGGAGTCAGAAGATATTACAACTTATAACAGACAGTCTCTACAACTTTGCAAGCTAACACGCTTATGTTATAATCTCGGCCAGAATAATTTATTACGTAAAGAAGGAGATTGATTATGTTTTTTTTCTTAAATATATGGGCATTGTTGATTCTGGCATTGTTGATTCTTTTGGTGATTACTATTGTTATCTTTGGCGCAAGTCGTTTGCTAGAGATGGGTGGCGCAATTGGGAAGTCCATTCGTGAGTTCAAGACTTCTGTGCAGGATGATAGTGAAACTGGTTCTGGTGATACAAATGCCAACAATTTATTACGTAAAGAAGGAGATTGATTATGTTCGCTGGCTTAGGTATATGGGAATTGTTGATTATTTTGGTGATTATTATTGTTATCTTTGGCGCAGGTCGTTTGCCAGAGATTGGTGGCGCAATTGGGAAGTCCATTCGTGAGTTCAAGACTTCTGTGCAAGATGATAGTGAAACTGGTTCTGTTGATACAAATGCCAACAATGATGCAAAAGCGTAAAAGTTAATATATTCGCAAATTGTATCATACGATATAAAATTGTCCACGATGTATTGACGACCAACAAATAGCATTGTAGGGAACCACCTCCACACTTAATTTGTGGAGGGTATTTTTTTGCTCTGGTATATTCTCATCAGTTTTAGCACTCTCATCTAGAGAGTGCTAAAAAATAAAAACAGTATTTGACTTATCCTAAAAATGAAGTATTATATTGCCTGTTTTTAGCACTCATCCCCTTAGAGTGCTAAAGTTGGTCACGAAACTTAATAAGTTGGTAATTTATTGAACTACTGTTTATTTCAATCTTTAGGAGGTACTAAATGAATCTCAAACCATTGGGTGATCGCGTGATCGTTGAACCCATTGAACAAGAAGAAACCACAGCGAGCGGTATCGTCTTGCCTGACACAGCTAAAGAAAAGCCTATGCAAGGCAAGATTTTGGCTGCTGGTCCCGGTACACGCAAAGATAATGGTGAGCGTGCGGCAATGGACGTATCGGAAGGGGATACAGTGTTGTATGCCAAGTATAGTGGTACTGAAGTAAAATTAGACGGCAATAGCTATCTCATTTTGCGTGAGAGCGATGTTCTCGCAATTGTGGCATAATTAATTAAGGAGACTGATAAAAATGGCTAAACAACTTTCTTTTAATGATGAAGCCCGTCGAGCCTTGAAGCTCGGGGTTGATACTTTGGCTGATGCTGTGAAGACGACTCTTGGACCCAAAGGCCGTAATGTCGCTTTGGATAAGAAGTGGGGTGCCCCCACCGTGACCCATGATGGCGTGACAGTGGCTAAGGAAATTGAACTAGAAGATCCCTTTGAAAATATGGGAGCTCAGTTGCTCAAAGAGGCTGCGACTAAAACGAATGATGTTGCTGGTGACGGAACGACCACCGCGACTGTTTTGGCTCAATCTATTACCAACGAAGGTCTAAAAAATATTGCCGCTGGTGCTAACTCCATGTTGCTGAAGCGGGGGATTGAATTGGCCGCTATAGAAGCTGTGAAGTCTATTGAAGCCATGAGCATCGACGTAAAAGGCAAAGAAAATGTTGCCAATGTTGCCAGTGTTTCTGCTGGTGATACTGATATCGGTAATTTGATTGCTGATGTGATGGACAAAGTTGGTAAAGACGGGGTGATCACGGTTGAGGAAAGCAAAGGTCTTGAATTTGAAACATCTTATGTTGATGGGATGCAATTTGACCGTGGCTACATTAGCCCTTACTTTGTCACCGATTCAGAAGGCATGGAAGCTACTTTGGATAACCCGCGTATCCTGATTTACGATAAGAAAATTTCTTCTGCCCAAGACTTAGTGCCTGTGATGGAAAAATTAGTCCAAACGGGCCGCCGGGAGCTGATTATTATCGCGGAAGATGTTGATGGTGAAGCCTTAGCGACGCTCGTATTAAATAAATTACGTGGCACTTTCAACGTCTTAGCTGTAAAAGCCCCTGGTTTTGGTGATCGCCGTAAAGCGATGTTGCAAGATATCGCCATTTTAACTGGTGGCACGGTCATCAGCGAAGAAGTCGGCAAGAAGTTGGATACTGCCGATTTGGAAGACTTAGGCGAGGCTGAAAAAGTATCTTCAACCAAAGATGATACGACGATTGTTGGCGGCAGTGGCACTGAAGGCGATATTAAAGGTCGCATCAACCAAATCCGGGCTGAAATTGAAAATTCTACCAGCGACTATGACCGTGAAAAGCTACAAGAACGCTTGGCTAAGTTAGCTGGTGGTGTGGCAGTTATCGGCGTTGGCGCAGCCACTGAAGTAGAGCTAAAAGAGAAGAAGCATCGCGTTGAAGATGCTTTGAGCGCGACTCGTGCTGCTGTGGAAGAAGGCGTTGTGCCCGGTGGGGGGGTTGCGCTTATTCGAGCTGCAGAGGGCATCAAAGATCTGAAACATGACAACCGCGACATCAATACAGGGATTGACATTGTCCGTCGTGCCTTGCAAGAACCGATGCGTAGTTTGGCGGCTAACGCTGGTTTCGATGGGGCTGTGGTCATTGAAGAAATTCGCCGCACCAATATCAATGGTACGACAAACGTTGGATTTGAAGTGATGAGTGGTGAGTACAAAGATATGGTCGAAGCTGGTATTACCGACCCAGCTAAAGTGACCAAGAGTGCTATCTCTAATGCTGCCTCTATCGCTGGCATGATTTTGACCACCGAAGCTTTAATTACGGATATTCCTGAACCAGAACCACCTATGCCTCCTGGCGGCGGTGCTGGTGGTATGGGCGGAATGATGTAATTTCGCTTTGAATCAGAATTGGTCTGATTAGCAGGCGATAAAAAGCCTCAGTGATAGGTTGAACTTATCACTGAGGCTTTTTTGTTTTGAAGTCGTGACTATAAGTTGTATCTTGGGTTAGATATTAATGGGCAACCCTAGTGGTGCTATAAATGCTGCTTTCATTGTATCGTCTCCTATCGTTCTGAATGCGCTTATATCATCAAGATTTAAATCTGGTGGTTCAGCTTCAACAACAGATTTGTCTACGTGTTTATGGGACGGAAATGTGGATAAGTATGGATGGAGTTCGGGCTGGATGGCAGTTCGCATTAATGCCACCTCTAATTTGCGTTTCGTTCTTACAAAAAAGTCATAAGTTGCTACCCATTCAATACAGTGTTGTAACTCGTCATCAAGTAAGCCAGCTTGATATTTTTCATAAAAATCTGCTAACTGCATTTGGGATTTTTGTTCAAAATCCCACAATTGATTGGCTGTAGCAAACACGATAAGATCAGGTCACAAAAACCAAAATTCTTGACCAAATGCGGCAAACACTGCGACTCAAACCTGAAGGTCTATTTCTAAAATGCATCTTGCAGGACCCCCTGATTGCGAACCCCTAACCTGCTGGATTAACCAGCCTATGCTATAATCCAGATATCTTCGTAAGTAATCATTTTTTTATTAAGGAATGAACGATTGACCGTCAGAATAACAAAAGGTGTTAATCGCCAAACCAGACAAGAATATATTAGTAATTTATTTGGAGCAGGCTTGCGAGCTGGGAGTGCTGGAGGCTTGGCTGTGAGCTTATTGCTCATCGTATATCCATTTTCTGTAAACTGGGTCCGGACTATTTTAATGCCACCTGCTTTGATCATTTTGTGGGTCGTTACGGGCCTGGCTGCGGCGATGTTAACAGGCGGGCGTGTACGGACGCAGCGAGAAGGCCGTAAAGTGGGGACCATCGCAGGTTTAGTATCTGGTACCCTGGCAGGCATTGTGGCGATGATTTTGGCCGCGCTAGACTTGATTTTCAGTGATCTTAAAGCGGGTATTGTGGAACAATTTTCTTTCGAACAGCTGAATACCTTAGCCGCATCTGGCTTCGAGGAAGCTCTGGTTGCGACAATAGGCACGATTATCATGGCTCTCTTTACCTGTGGATTTGGGGGGATGTTTGGGGCTTCTATCTTTGGATTGTTGGGAGGGTGGTTGTATGTGCGGCTAGGGCGAACATAGGAGAATTAAAGATCTCTCCCTGCACGAGAAATGATCGCGGTAAATCCATTACAATCTATTGAGCATACGCTAAACTTGAATATTTAACTTTTGGGCTAAAATGGTTAAAGCGGCTTGTGCAGCGCGACTACGATGGCTAATTGTATTTTTTTCTTCGGCAGACAGTTGAGCCATCGTTTGCTTATAGTCTGGGAGATAGAAGATTGGGTCATAGCCAAATCCGTTCTCACCAGCTGGAGCAATAGCGATTAGACCCTCCACAGATCCTGAGGCGAGTTGAATGTCATGCCCTGGATAGGCAATGACAATAACACATCGGAAACGCGCTGTTCGGGCAGATAGAGGTAAGTTGAGGGCGGCCAATTTCTCTAAAACCAATTGATAACGACCCATATCATCTTCTTTTGCTGTGTTGCCGTAACGGGCTGAGTAGACTCCGGGTTCTTTATTCAAAGCATCAACTTCTAAGCCAGAGTCATCTGCTATGGTCAACAAGCCTGTGGCTTCAACAAAAGCCTTGGCCTTGATTGTGGCATTTTCCTCAAAGGTTATGCCTGTTTCATCTGGCTCTAGGTCGAGACCTTCTTGTTTGGATGATGTAATTTCACAGCGTAGATTAGCAAAGATTTGTTGATACTCTTGCAGTTTATGTTGGTTATTACTGGCGATTAAAAGTTTCATAAAGTTGACCCATTATTAGTTGTGAAACTCGTTCTATTCGTATTCGTGATCTGTTGTTTCTTTTATCTCTATCCTGTCTATGGTCACGCAATCGTTTATTGCAAAGCAACTGTGTGAATTTGTGTGCTATCTGGAGCTTGCCACAATAAAAGAAGCGGATTTTCACCAAGAGGGACTTGAAAAATAATATCACCTTCGACACAATTTTGAGTAGCACAAGGGCCACTGGCATTATCTGGATTTTGGGGCGGGAGTAGTTCACCATCTCGTAAGAGTCGCCCGTTATCAGCCTGTGGGTGGGGGAGGTATAGATTTTCGTTTTGGGCATTTTGCAGTTGGAAATTTTGGATGGCAAATGCCCTGACTGAATCTGCGGGCGGTAGACTGCGTAGTTGAACGGACACAGCAACAAATTCCATGCCTTCTTGTATAGAAACGTTGTCGGCATTATTTATCTGGACCTGTCGCTGAATATCAAGGGTCGTCAGCTCAATCGCCACATCGTTAGCGATTACTGGTTCTCCAATCGGAAATATGTTTGGCGTGGGGGTTGAGCTTTCATTTATCTCGCCATTATTAGGGTCAGGATTGAGATTATTAACCGCTTCAGGTGCCTCTACGACCGCTGTGAGTGTCTCGGTTACGTCTGTGAGGTTTCTTCCTGAAATGCCGAAGGTATAAGTAACCCAAGCCCCTGCTAAAGCTGTCACGCAGCAAGCGGAGAGAACAAATGTAGAACAACTGCCTGCGAGGAAGTATAACAAACTTTGGGTGGTTGACCCCTTATCTGGTTCATAATAATAATCTGGTTCGAGAGGTGGAGGTTGATATTGTGGTGGTCGCGGTGGGGGGTAACTTGGTGGCCCCCAGTATTGGGACATAAACCCGCTCCTTTAAGTGATAATGTATAATAAAAATACACGCCTAAGATAGATAGAGCAAACGTAAAGATAAATTTTTGACGATGCAGGATTTGAAACGGCTTACATCTCAGCTTGGGGTCACGCTTAGTGCGACTCAAGTCAACAGCTTTGAACGATATCAAGAAGAATTATTGACCTGGAATAAACAGGTAAATTTGACCCGTATTGTGAACCCAGAAGCGGTCTTGATTAAGCATTTTTTCGACTCTTTAACCTGTCTGCTTGCTGTGCCTATATTGCCTCAAAAAGTCATAGACGTGGGCTCAGGCGCAGGGTTTCCCGGATTACCTTTGAAGATTGTTTACCCTCACATTCAGCTAACCCTAGTGGAGGCGACAGGCAAGAAAGTCGCGTTTTTGAACCATGTTGCTGATACCTTGGGCTTACAGCAGGTGACAGTTCTACAAGCGCGAGCAGAAGATATTGGCCAGCAGGCTACTTATCGTGAACAGTATCATTTGGCTGTAGCCCGCGCCGTTGCCCCTTTGAATGTTCTGGCTGAATATTTGCTGCCTCTGTTAGCTGTTGATGGCTTGATGGTTGCTCAAAAAGGGACTATGGAACATCTGGCAACGGAATTGAGCCAAGCGACACAGGCATGTCAACGTTTAGGGGGCCATTTTCGACAAACCCTATCTGTCACCCTGCCTGATATGGAAGCGGAACGCAATCTCGTCATGGTCAAAAAAATTGCTTCAACGCCCACCCAATATCCCCGTCGAGCAGGTAGGCCGATCAAGAATCCCTTAAAGTAACCCTTATTTTGTTCGACCTGACCATCTTCTTAAGAAAAATTTTGAACTTAAAACAGTGATTAAACAGCCCCCCATTCCAAGGAAGATCGTTTTGCGATGGGCTACACAGAAACGAACATAGCTGGCTAAAAAAGCAATGGTCTTTGCGGATAGAGGCGCATCGTTATCGAGATTGAATAACCATCGCCCTAGCTGCTCAAAGAACCACGTCGGCGCATAGTTTTTGAGCCAGGCGATCACATGACCATCAAAGCCAACGAGATTTTGTAGCGGTGGTGATGAACTCATGACCAACTTTAAAACTGTTTGAGCCACTTCATTGGGATCACCCCCCTGAGCGATATACAGATCCATTGCCTGAGACGTGTTGTTGCGTTGAATCTGATAATCTTTGATCAGGTTTTGAGGCGGGGTTTTGGTATTATGCAAATTTGTTTTGTAGTATCCAGGTTCTATACAAGCGACTTTAATGTTAAGATGTTTCACCTCATAACGCAATGCTTCACTATAACCTTTCACCGCATGCTTTGTCGCAGCATAATGAGCATAGATGGGCGGAGAGGCAACCCCAGCGATGGAGCTAATGTTAATAATATGACCTCTGCGCTGCCGACGCATAGCGGGCAAAATGGCATTGATCAGGCGTACCATGCCAAAAAAATTCGTTTCAAAGACATTTTTCGCATCCGCGAGGCTAATTTCCTCGACTGCGCCAAAAGGACCAAAATACCCTGCATTGTTGACCAAGACATCTAATCGCCCCGTTTGATTTAAGACGGTCTGGACGCAACGGTCCACGGATTGACAATTACAGACATCGAGCGAAATCATATCAAAACCATCAATTTTATCGACAGTCGGATTACGGCTCGTACCAAAAACCCAGAATCCTTTTTGATATAAACTCATGGCGATGGCTCGCCCAATACCGGATGATGCCCCAGTTACTAAAACAACTTTTCGATCTGTCATAATTCGAGTCACAATCTATTTATAATTTTAAAAATGGAAAAGCATTTAAAGTGATCCTTATTATACAATTTTTTAGACTCGTGATCCTTATTATACAATTTTTTAGACTCGAATGTAATTGAGAATGATGGTTAAGGATGCCTAAAGTCGCTTGGCTATACTCAGCACGGGGATAAATTTAATTTTGAGGGGACACAGATGAACGCAGAAGCAATTTACAAATCTGCGTCCTATTTCCAGACCTCATCTCACATTTACGCCCCTGTTCAGTATATGTTAAAATGGGTTTCAATTCATGTGTTTTATCGTTTCAACACAAAAGAAAGGCTGATTATGAAAATCACTAATATTGAAGCCTATCCCGTTTGGGGTGGACATCGTAATTTTCTATTTGTCGTCATTGACACCGATGAAGGGATTTATGGCGTTGGCGAAGCAGGCCTGACGGGTCGAGAACAGGCTGTCATGGGTGGTCTTGAACATTTTAAGTCCTTCCTTATTGGCGAAGATCCGTTTCGCATAGAACATATCTGGCAAATGCTCTTTCGAGGCGGCTTTTTTCCAGCCCAACGAATTTTGACCTCAGCCATCTCAGCGATTGATATTGCCTTATGGGATATTAAAGGTAAAGCTTTGAATGTCCCTGTCTACGAATTGCTAGGTGGGCGAGCGCGAGATAAGGTGGTCTGTTATCCGCATAATGTTGGACATGGTATGGAAATCACGCCGCTGGTTGAATCTTGTTTACAAACAAAGGAAGAGGGCTGGAAGTTTGTTCGCTGGGGCCTGCCTCAACAAGCAGATGACATTTTAGAACCGCGTCCATCTGTCTTGGCGACTTTGAAGCAATTTGCTGCCGTACGCGAGGCGGTGGGAGATGAAATCGAAATCACTTTCGATGTTCATACCCGTTTAGACCTGCCCGACGTGATGTGGCTATGTCAGGAAGTGGAACAGTATCGTCCTTTCTTCATTGAAGACCCTCTACGATGTGAGAATCCCGATTCCTTTAAAACCCTGCGTCCCCGTACGACGGTTCCTTTGGCAGCAGGGGAGCAATTTAGTTCCAAATGGGAATTTCGCCAATTAATCGAAGAAGAATGGATTGATTACGCTCGCATTGACCTGTGCATCGGCGGCGGTATTACGGAAGCGAAGAAAATCGCTGGGTGGTGTGAGACGCATTACATCAAATTGGCAACACATAATCCGCTTGGTCCTGTTTCATCAGCAGCCTGTTTGCAATTAAACATCGCCTCTCCCCTCGTCGGGGTGCAGGAACAACCACGTAAACCCGGTACCATGCTGACCGATGTGGTACCCGTGCAAGTGGATTGGGAGGATGGCTATCTCCTCGCCCCAACGCGCTCTGGTTTAGGGGTGGAATTTGATCGTGAAGCGGCTAAGAAGTATCCCTATCGACCAGCCGAGTTGAAGCATCTGCGCCGCTTGGATGGCTCGGTGACGAATTGGTAAGGTACGAGATTGGGGAGTATGAGGCACTAGAATTGAGACATCTACAAGATCATCCTGAATGGAAGTCCTGTATCATCAAGATGATATAGCGATTCTTGGTTGGCGCGAGGAGGTGTATTGGACTCGATCTATACTAAAAGAGTTGACTCTCTGTGCCAAGCCACCACATCCCGATAAGGAATCGTCCCCCCAAAAATATCTAAGGCACTGCCAATGGTCAAATCGACCCGCCCTTGGCCGAGAACATTGACGCGGTCTAAATCGGCAAAGCTTTTTACCCCGCCTGCATAAGTCACCGGAATGGGCGACCAACGGCCTAACATTTCGACTAAAGCCGTTTCAATCCCAGTTTGTTTTCCCTCCACATCGACACCATGCACCAAAAACTCAGCACAATAGTCCGCCAGCCAAGTTAAAGTCTCAGGCTGAATTTTGACCGCTGTGAATTTTTGCCAACGGTCCGTCACGACCCAAAATTCCCCCTCGCGTTTGCGACAACTTAAATCTAAAACAAGGCGGTCTTTGCCGACCACCGAGACAAGTTCCTGTAAAGGGCCCACATCAACCTGCCCTTCTCGAAAGACATACGAGGTTACAATAACGTGGCTTGCCCCTGCATCAAGATAGATTTCGGCATTGTCGGGCCGAATGCCGCCGCCCATTTGCAGGCCGCCTGGAAATGTTTTTAGGGCTGTTATTGCTGCTTCATGATTCCCTGGTCCCAATGAGATGATATGCCCTCCGCTTAAGTTATCATCCTTATAGCGTTGAGCATAAGTTGCAGATGATTGTTCTGTTTCAAAATTGGTGATTGGCCCTTTTTCATCTTTGTCTTCCAGAGACCCTACGTCTTTCAAGGAGCCTCCAACAATTTGCACAACCCGCCCGCCTCGTAGGTCAATGCAGGGTCTGAATTTCATGAAATTCCTTTCTGTGAAAATTCTGGTATTTAGAACAGCTTTATGTGGATTATACTGTACTTCTAACAATATGGATAAGTTCAGTATACCCATCAGGTTCAGATTTAAACTGAATTTAAGGTCCCTTAAATTCGACTTAACCACAGACTGTCCGATTTGATTTAGAATAGAGATCGTAACCGAGATTGATTATCTTATCTAGGAGGTCTATATGAATCTATGGTTAAAGTTATTTGTCGTCGGTAGTTTGCTCACATTTTGTTTAGGTTTCACGATTTTAGGCGCAGTTATTCTCGCAGTTCAGCGAGAAAATTTGTCTCAACTGCTCTTGACATCTCTTCCGGCTAGGGCTAGTCCCATTGAAGGGCTTTCACCACAGAGTCAGGAGACATCACAGACAGCTCAGAGTTTGTTAGAACCAAGTCCTGTGCAGGAAATTGATATGTCTTTTGGGGTTTGCATCAAATTCGGGTGATTGTCCTCAGTCAGATACCCCGTGAGCCACATAATGCCTTATGGAACATGTTCAGCTCGGCGGAAAGGTTGCAGGATTTATCACCTGCTGAAATTGAAGCCTATCTCCAGCAACGCAAAATGGTAGAGAGCAGCGAACAGCCTAATGACGAATCCGAAAATAAAGGGGGACCTGAAGTTGCATCTGCTGATTGATTTTGTCTAAGGCCATGCCAAACTTTAAACGATCCATAGATTACACAGATTTTTTTTTGACTAATCTGCGAAATCTGCGGATAATTATTTTTTGGATCAGCTTCACACAGAGACAACGAGGATAAACTTTTCTTGGTGAAACTTTGGGCCCTTCATGGATCATTTAAATTGTGGATTGTCCTCATTAAGGCAAAGGGAGTTTCTAAAACAATGAGAATATTACTTGTTGAAGATGAAAAACGGATCGCCCGCTTTATTAAGCAGGGCTTGGAAGAAGAAGGCTATATCGTTGATATCGTTAGTGAAGGGATAGCGGCTTTGGATTGGGTGGCGCAGGTTGCCTATGATCTAATCTTGTTAGATGTCATGCTCCCAGGCTTAACGGGATTTGAGATTTGTCGTCTTTTGCGTGATCGTCAAATCACCTTACCGATTTTAATGCTCACCGCCCGTGATGACGTTGATGATCGGGTGAAAGGCTTAGACTCAGGGGCAGATGACTATATGTCAAAGCCTATTGCTTTCAAAGAATTGCTGGCGCGAGTTAGGGCTTTAACCCGTCGTATGGCTGTACAAGCTCCTGCCGTTAAGACCACCTTTACCTTTGCCGATTTAAGCCTAAACCCTGTCATGCACCAAGTTAAACGGGCTGAACACGAAATTGATCTGACGGTCAAGGAATATGCTCTGCTGGCCTATTTTATGCGCCATCCACGTCAACCTTTAAGTCGCACCACTATTCTTGAAAGCGTGTGGGGTTATCAGTATGAAGGGGCTTCAAATGTGGTTGATGTCTATGTGCGTCGCCTACGTCGTAAATTAGATGCAACTGGTGATGTAAGCCTCATTCAGACTGTACGAGGTATGGGGTATAAATTAGATCAATCAATATGACGATCCGTCTCCGTTTAACCTTACTCTATGTAGCCCTTTTAGCAGTGACCCTCTTGGCTTTTGATGGCATTGTTTATTTAGGCGTGAGTTGGCGTTTACAAACGACGCTTGATAATCATCTTCTGCGTGAAGTTGACCAAATCATTGAGGGGCTAAAGGTCGCAGAAGATGATGGGGATGAGGATAAGTCTGAGGATGAATATAAGGATGATGGGCAAGCCTTTGAATTAGGCTATATACCAGAAGAGGGTGTATTGTGGCGGGTTATGAATACAAAAGGCCAAGCCTTATTTGATCCCGAATATTTTAAGGATGCTCAGTTCATCGACTCGATTGGACAGGGCGAATTTGGCTACGCTCGTTTGGTCGATGGTACGCTCGTCCGTTTTTATACCTCCCCTCAATTACAATTCAGGTCTTTCCGCTATATAATCCAGATTGCCGAAAGTTACCAAACTTTTGAGGCCCTTCAAGGCCAACTGACCGTTCTTTTAACCAGTCTCATTCCGCCCATTCTTCTTATTGCTAGTCTTGTAGGTTGGTTCTTAGCGCAGAATGCTCTGCATCCGATTGATCGTATCACCCGCACAGCCCAAAGCATTACCACCAACGCCCTCAACCAAAAGCTCACCCCTATCACCCGCGATGACGAGGTCGGGCGCTTGATTAATACCTTCAATGATATGTTGGATCGCTTGCAAGTAGGCTTTGAGCAACAAAAGCGCTTGATTGCTGATACCTCTCATGAATTGAGAACGCCCTTAACAATTTTGAAAGGGGATGTTGAAGTAGCCCTCAATCGTCCTCGGTCAGCGGCGTATTATCAAGAAATCCTGGAAATGGTGCAAGAAACGGCTGATGGCATGACCAAGCTGGTGGAAGAACTACTTTTTTTGGCTCGCAGCGATAACCAGCAATACCCCTTGCATGTAGAAAAATTTAATCTCACTGATCTGCTGAGTACTCAAATTGAGCAACTTCGCAGCTATGCTACCCAAAAACATATCACCCTCACCCTCAATATACCATCGTATCTGCCTATTCAAGCGGACTTCGATAAACTGGGACGTATCTGTCTTGGCTTGATAGACAATGCGATCAAATATACTGATTCTGGTAGCACCATTACCGTGACCACCACAACCCATGTTGACAGCATCGCCATCGCCATTGCCGATGAAGGGCCTGGCATTGCCCCAGAGCATTTGCCTCATCTATTTGAACGTTTCTATCGAGTGGATAAATCACGTAGTCGAAATTTAGCCACGACAGGACATGGCAGTGGCGTGGGTCTCGGCTTGTCAATTGTACAAATACTTGTTCAAGCCCACGGTGGCCGTATCGAGGTGCAAAGTACCCTTGGTCAAGGTACAACCTTTATCATTTGGCTACCTACTCATCTTAAATAGGAATAATCAGTATAGTTCAAATATAACAATTGAGGCCACCAATTCATTTGCTGAAAAAAGACTTGTCATTTCGACAAGTCTTTTTTATGAGTAACGATGCCAGCTATACTGGATAGAGGCACAAACTTAATGTTTACGATTTGAGGAGGCGCGGGTTATGGATACCATTTTCGGCCAATCTCCGCCCAAAGTGCCTCGCGCCTGAGTAGGGATATTTATGACAGATTTGTCATAAACAGTTCATCCCAAGTTCATGAGGCTTGCTTATCATGTATAGAAGCATCGTATCGTGGTGTAATAACCTCGATCTTTAAAATGGCTTGATTTAAATAATAGTCTCATATAGCACTTTGCTGAAAGGAGGTCAAATGATCAAACAAATTTTATAAGCTCTAATTATCTCAAGAATTGGTATGATATTCAAAAAATATAAATAATTATAGAATTATAAAACAACAAAGGGTTTATATCATGACACTGACATTTAAGGAATTGTTTACCCTCACACATGGTATTGTACTAGGCGGCTTATTTTTGTTGGCCTTCACAGGCGTATTGTCTGAGTTATATAGCTTTAGTAAAAACGCCATTACCAGCGAAGAAATGAGCCAACGCCTCTCGCGGCTAAAAATTGGCACAAGTATCGTGACTGCTGCGATTTGGCTGACGGTGATTTTAGGTATTTTTGTGATCTACCCTTGGTATCGTGCTGCGCCGCCAGAGGGAGCGGACTTAGCTCTCTATCCGCGCTCATATTTGAAAGCAGACCCTGAATTAACGGCTTGGCATTCTTTTGGCATGGAGTGGAAAGAACATATCGCCTTATTTGCCCCCATTCTGGCAACGGCTGTCACCTTTCTCATATTTCACTATGGCCCTAAATTAACCAGTAATAACCGCTTACGGCACTATGTGATATATACCTTCATTTTGGCCTTCTTGGTTTCTAGCATTGCCGGTCTGATGGGGGCTTTAATCACCAAAGTGGCCCCACTAACTTAAAAGGCGTTATGAAATAATGACAACACAAATTTCATCTCAAGAAAAAAATGGCCCCGCTAGTGCCACCTTACTAGCAACTGGTATTGGCTGTTTGGCGATTGGTCTCTTCACTGTCGGTTCAGCCGCAAGTAGTAGCCTGAAAGGCTTCCTCGATTGGTATGGTGCGGCTGGTTCAATCTCCGGCAAATTTGGGGCCGGGGTCTTGGTCTGGTTAATTGCTTGGGGAATTTTGCATCATCTTTGGAAAGATAAAGATGTATCCTTACCTTTCAGCTTTGCGATGATGATCCTGCTTTTTGGTATCGGTCTTGCATTTACCTTCCCACCCATCTTTGAGTTGTTCAACTAGCTTTCTCTAATACTTTTGACGAAAATAGGAAAATATTATGTTAAACCAAAAACGATTCTTATACAGGATGACCTTGATGTTACTCCTGGTAATATTCATTATTTCACAACCCATTTTTGCTTCAGCAAAGCACAATACGTCCTCTCATTTGAGTTCGCCTCTGTTCCAAATCAGCCCAGAGGAATCAATTGTTAATGACGACGATGATGACGATGATGACGATGGTCGTGAACAGGAAAGCTATGGCTTGGTCGAGAGCTTTCCATCAGATTTAGTCGGTGACTGGGTCATTAACGGCACGACTTACATTGCAGATGCCAGTACGCAATTTGAGCAAGACCACGGTCCATTTAGTATTGGTATCTGTGTTGAAGTTGAATACACCATTAGCAATAGCATGAAGATTGCCTCAAAGATAGAAACCAAAGAGCCTCAAGAATGTCAAGGGGCTGACGATGACAATGAGCAAGATGATGAGGCCAATCATCTCAAAGGCTATGGTATTCTGAATAGCTTTCCCGATAATTTAATCGGCGAGTGGGTCATTAATGGCGTGACTTACGTCGCTGATGCGGTCACAGAATTTGAACAAGAACATGGAATTTTTGCTGTCAATACCTGTGTCGAAATTCAATATATTATAAATGGCGTTAATCAAGCCAGCGTAATCGAAACCACTGAAATGTATCACTGTACTGGTGATGTAGCCACCAATGAAGTTTATGGCCTCATAGAAAGTTTGCCGACTGGTCTGTATGGTAGTTGGGTTGTGGCGGGACAACCCTATGAGGTTACGCCTAATACGCAGTTAGAACAGGAGGCAGGGGCCTTTGCCGTTGGTATATGTGTCAAAATCGAATATTACACCCAAAATGGCGTTAATCAAGTCACAGAAATCGAAACAGAATCGAACCAAGATTGTACGGGTGGTGGGATACCCGCCACAGCAAATATCCAGAAAATTTATGCGACGATCACTGTTTTTCCGCCAGCTTTAGTCGGACCATGGGTCATTGGTCGGGTCAGCTATACGGCTACGGCGACAACCGAATTTGAGCAGGCGCATGGAAACTTCGCGGACGGTCGTTGCGTGGAGGCTAAATTCGATACAAGCAAAACGCTGCTAGAAGTTGAAACTGAGCAGGCTTATAAATGTCAAGCGAATGGGGTAGAGCAATTCACAATCTATGGTGTGGTGACCATGATGCCTGTCAGCCCAACATTAACTGGCACCTGGGAAATTGGCGGAATTGCGTATGAAACTGATGCAAATCCCCAATTTGAACAGGCATATGGGTTCTTTGCTTTGGGAGCCTATGTCGAAGTGAAATATATCCTGCAAGGTAATACCCGACTCGCAGTGAGCATTGAAACGCATGTGGCTCCAGGCAATGGGCTGCAAAATGGAACAGGTCGGCTGACGAGTTTTGATGCCACCGATGACTGGCAAGCTTGGGTGATTAATGGCCTGACCTATCAGGCTGACCCAGTGATTGAGGTTGGTTCAGGTAATCAAGCCCCGCAACTGGGTCAAGTGGTGGTGTTCAATAGTTACCAACGTAATAATGTCAATTATTTAACCTCAGTGGTCGGGGCAACGCAGGTCTTTTTGCCGCTTGTGATACGATAGATATTGCGTTTCACTGGGCTTGACATGGCTGAGACCAGCTAATCCTAATAAAGCCGATTGCTGTTGCCACATAATTTTTTTTTGTTCTGGCGTGTGGTGAGCATATCCTAAAAGATGCAAGAGGCCATGAATAGCCAGCAATACAATTTCTTCCATCATCTGATGGCCTGATTCTTCAGCTTGGCGGAGGGCAGTGGGTTGGGAGATAATAATGTCGCCTAAATAGGGCGGATGCTGGAAGGCACTACCATCCACAAATGTGCTTGTTTGGCCTGATATAGGTGATGTAAAGGGCAGGCTTTCATCCTGATTAGCAAAAGATAAGACATCGGTTGGGGTATTGATGCCTAAATACTGCTGGTTCAAGGCTTTAATTGTTTCATCATCGGTGATGACGATGCTTAATTCTCCCATCTCTACTTGACAGTGCTTCAAGCTACGGGTGAGGACAGCCTGTAACCAAGTTGCGTCTATCTCTGCTTTACAAGCTGCATCAATCTGAATATCTATCATCATTGAATAGCCATTTGTCTAAGAGCGTTCCAAAATTTGGAATATCCTGACCCAGTGAAGAAGTAAAAATTTTGTGAAATTCGTGAAAATTTATGGCTAATTTTTTACCTACATGTAATCCCTAATCACATTGATACCCATTTACACAAACCCTCACTTCTTCAAAATCAAGAGATCTTAAAATCTGGATATAATACGTTCTACCGTCTCGTGCCGCTTGCTCAAGAATGCCGTTTTGATGACTAGCCTCAATGAGCCAATCTTTAGCTTGCGGAATTACTATGTCTTGGTAAGCATCTAGTGAGTCACCGCAGATAAAGTCAGGGCAGGAATCACGTTGAGCGAAAGTGCGGCTGTTTTCAAAGTCAATTGTCACATTTTCAGCGAATACTTTGGGAGCTGGCAGCTCCATTTGAACCCGCTTGCCATCATTGCTAATCCAAACATCGTCCGTCCCTAACTCACTTAGGTCAAATCCTGCTGGAACGCGACCTTTAATAATGACCAAAACCTCCCGTTTCAGGCCCAACTGGCCTAACCACCCATCAACACCTGCTTCATAGGTCAGATCAACAGCGTTGTAGTGTTCAATGAAAATTTGTTTATTAACATTACCGACTGCTTCTAGTACCATATTCTTGGAAACAACAACAGGCGTTGCATTGGGCAGCGGAAAAGATTGTCCTAACAACGTTGTATAGTTATTACTAACCCACCAAATGCCTAAAATAATTAAAACCAAAGATAATGCATTCCATATTATTCTAAATAAAAATCTAAGCATCCTGAGACCTCATCTTTTATATTTCAGTTCGGCAGATGTTCAATCCAAAAAATTTGGGGGCACCTGCCCTCCAAGTACTACTCCCCATCTCCTACTTCAATTTTAGTAGCATCTCGTGGATCAAAGGTAATAATAACAGTTTCAAAACCCAACTGACGCAAAAACTCACTGAGTTGATACGCAGCAATCTCTTCAGCCCGCAGTAACATCCCAGCTCGGTCTACAGCCCAGCTTTCCAGTTGTATCCGGGCTTCATCGAGTGCATCAATTTCTAACCTCTCAGACCCCAATAGAATCCCCCCACGCCATTCAACATCCAATATTTCCGTTTCATGAGGCAAAATTTCAACGCTGGTGATTGAAGCATGGGGTAGCCTCAGTTCGATATGGTTGCCATCAATAAAAATATCGGAGCCTGTAATTTGGGTCAGGTCGATGCCCGCTTCAACATTGCCCACAGCTTTCAATAAAAGTCGATGCCCACCAATGAGACCACCTAACATGTCCTCACGGTTCACTTCAACCACAGTTTGCAAGGTCGATTGTAAGGTTGTCAGATGGCCTAATTCGCGCCAGCTGCCGATGACTATCGGGGTTGGTATCGGCGTATAGGTCGGTGGTGGTGTTGATGTTGGGGTTGGCAGTGGTGTTAAGGTATTCATTGCTTGAGCGGGTCTTGTCGGCCAATCTTCGAGTTGATTTTCCATAGTATTCGTTGCTTGAGATAATCCTGAGTTAATAGTTTGTAGCCTAATACTACCCGTCAAACTAGGTGACAGAACAATTGATCCGTTTAGATACAGGCCAAAAAAAATAATGCCTGTAATACAAAAAGCCATCATGATGGTCAATAAGGCTTGAATACGAGGGGACACAGGAGAACGATTAGGTGGTTGCATATTTCCTTTAGGGTAGTCTTGCAAGGGTAGTGATAATTTCCAGATTGACGTAGTCGCGGAAAAATTTTCCAAAATCAAGATTTGTACAGAACTACCTTCCTTTTAGGAATTACCTTGTAATAATTCGTATATTTCAGCGACAAGTTCATCTTGACCAGCGACAATATCATTGACTTGAGCTTTTTTTTCCTGAATAAAAGCCTCATCTTTCAAGCTATTCAGGTTAATAAATACGTTAAGTGCCGCACTTTTCAGACCAGCTAAAGCAGATGAGGCGCCTACGCCCGCGTCACTAATGACATTAACATTCCCCATCTCGGCGGTAGGTTTACTCAGAGAAATAACATCGGCGCAAGCTTGAGCAATGGCGAGGGGGACTAAACATGCTTCTTTCGTCGCGGCTTGCATGGATTCTCTTCTAGCTTTCTTTTCCTCATCAGTTTTGCGAGGGAGTTGATAGGTTGCCATAACCCGATCAAAGGCTTGGGCATCATCATCAATCAAGTCTGTTAACCTAGCTCGTAAGGTCTCTGATTGAGCTAAAATAGTCTGCATATCTGCTTCTACTTGGACATATTTTTTCTTGCCAATGGTTAGATTGCAAACCATGCTGACTAGGGCAGCACCCATTGCCCCACTGAGGGCTGCGGCCCCGCCGCCGCCAGGGGTTGGTGACTGGCTGGCTAAATTATCTAAAAATTCTTGTAAGGGTTGTTGTTTCATTGATTAGCTACTCCTCATCATTTGAATAATGAAAAAATGCTTGCTTATTAAGCAAGCATTTTAATCTATACGAGCTATTTTAGCGCAGGTTGCTATTTTAAGAAAACAGACCGCTGGTTTAGGCTTAAAGAAAATCTCTCAAGCCTCTTCGACGGCGAGGATGACGCAATTTACGAAGCGCAGAAGCTTCAATCTGGCGAATTCGCTCACGGGTCACGCCAAATTTTTGGCCAACTTCCTCTAAAGTATGGGCTTTACCATCTTGTAGACCGAAGCGCAAACGAATGACTTTTCCCTCTCTAGCATTCAGCGATGTTAAAACTGCTTCTACCTTCTCCTTCAATATCTCATTTGTAGCTAAATCGCCTAAAGCAAGATTCTTTTTGTCCTCAATAAAATCACCTAAATCAGCTTCGTGTTCTTCACCTACGGGTGCTTCCAGCGAAACAGGATGTTGAGCAATTTGCTGTAATTGAGAGATATGCTCGGATGTTATTTCTAAAGCCTGAGCGATTTCTTCGACAGAGGGATCCTGGCCTAGAGCTTGCGCTAACTGACGTTTAATCTTGACCAAATTATTGATTCGTTCACACATGTGAACTGGAACCCGAATTGTGCGACCTTGGTCGGCAATCGCTCGCGTCACAGCTTGTCGGATCCACCAAGTAGCATAGGTACTAAATTTATAACCACGTCGGTAATCAAATTTATCTACCGCTTTAATCAGACCGATATTTCCCTCTTGGATTAAATCCATAAATGACACTTGCTGAGTGGCATACTTTTTGGCGATGCTGATGACAAGTCGAAAATTCGCCTCAATCAACTGCTTTCGCGCCTTATCACCAAGCTGTACTAATCGATGATATTTATCCCGCTGTTCGTCGGACAAAGTTGACTGCTTCAACTTACGAGCCGCTTTGTAACCCAGTTCTATTTGCTGTGCAAGTTTCGTCTCTTGTTGTGGACTTAATAAGGCAATACGACTAACCTCTTCTAAGTATAGACTGATAGCATCATCATACAGAGCTGGTTTTTCAGAGTCTTGTTTGACTTGTTGCAAAGCGAACACAGTGGAAGAGGTGACTTCTGTATGCTCTGTATGTTGGATTAGTTTGCTAGTCATAGACAAACTCTCCTTAGCGTAGAGATATTTAGATTGATATATTAACTTAACATAATATTTCAAATTAGGGTAAAAAAACGCCCCGCTTTGAGAGATTACCGTAAAATTATCCACAAATCTGTTAGGCATTACTCAGTTGAACGGGGAGACCTTACCTAAAAAGAAATTATTTAGGTGTAAGGCACTTTGACATCACGATTGTCAAGAACGAGATCATAATTTTTTAAGGTGAATTATGGTTATAATTGCGTACCCTAAGTGCCTTAGCAGTTTTGAGCCTGAACTTAAAATCATTCAATCCTATATCTCTCTAATTATGCAGATTATATCATAAAACGCAAATCGAAGCAATACATATTATGACAAGTTGATCTGGATTTTAAGGTTCGTCCTATAATTCTTCTGTCTGATTTGAATACTCTCTAGTTTTTTGTTATTATTCCTCAGCTTGAGTCGGAAAATGATTAGGTTGACGTATAGAAACAATATGTTAATATTCAAGGAGTCGTTAAAATGACGCTAAAAGAACGCTTAATGAACGATTTAAAGTCGGCTATGAAAAGTGGCGACCAAGTTCAAAAGAATGCTATTCGCATCTTACGAGGGGCTATTCGTAATATGGAACTTGAGCAGGGCCATGAATTAACGGATGATGAAGCCCTGAAGGTGATTATGAAACAAGCCAAACAACGACGAGATTCAATCGAACAATTTCAAGATGCTGGTCGGCAGGATTTAGTTGAGGCAGAACAACAGGAACTTCAAATCTTCGAGAAATATCTGCCAGCCCAGTTATCAGATGAAGAAATTCGAGTCAAAGCTGAAGCGGTTATTGCTGAATTGGGTGTCACAGATATGAAAGGCATAGGACAGATCATGGGCAAATTAACGAAGGAACTAAGTGGTGTAGCAGATGGAAAGCGTATCAGCGTAATTGTCCGCCAACTATTAAATCAGTAAGACAGTAGAGCTAGGATTGGGTTTAGTTAAAGACAAATTGAATATTGATTGCTAATCACTGATTACTGAAAGTTGGGGTAACTATGTCACTTGAGATAAAATCAAGGTCAAATAGTATATTTTTCTTTTTTGACAATGGTGTGATGAAATTAAAATACTTTCAGGCTAGTTTAGTTGCCTTCTGTTTCATTATTGCTAGTGTCTTTATTTTAGAAGTAGAATTTATGTCTAATCAGGCAAGGGAATTATCAGTAGGCGATGTATCGAGAAAAGATCTTGTTGCTCCTACATCTGTGACGTATGAAAGTACGATCGCTACCAAGGCAGCACAAGACCGGGCGGAAAGAGCGGTCTCAGACTTTTATCGTCGTCCTGATCCTAACGTGGCTCGGCACCAGAGAAATACTGCTAAACATGTTTTAACCTTCGTTGATGCAGTACGAGCTGATCGC
The DNA here is from genome assembly GCA_965199695.1 of Anaerolineae bacterium. Taxonomy (GTDB): domain Bacteria; phylum Chloroflexota; class Anaerolineae; order 4572-78; family 4572-78; genus CBDAUV01. The sequence continues at coordinate 609,058 of OZ241372.1, forward strand.
TATGCTAGCGATGATCAAAAGGTCGCTTGGCTACAGCAGCTTGAACCAACTCAAATATCCAAGACAAATGCTGAGGCGATCTTAAAATTAGATGATAATTTATGGCTAGATGCTAAACGAGAAATCATCTCCTTGTTAGATGAGGCTATGAGTACCGATATTCGTGCCTCACAACTGGTTAATGTACGCCTTCGTCTACCCGTGATGGTCTCAACTGATGTGTCAGATGCTGAGTCTTTAGTCGTTATTGCCTTGGTTGAAGACCTAATTCAACCAAATACCTTTGTTGATGAAGAACGGACGCAAGAAGCAAAGCAAAAAGCCCGTGAATCTGTGGAAACAGTTTTCAGAACGTTTGAACAAAATGAAATTGTGGTCCGCGCTGGTGAAATTATTTCTGTTGAAACTATTGAGGCTCTACAAATTTTAGGCATGCGAGGGCCAGACACACCTGTCCAAGAAATTTTAGCGACATTTATCTGGATGATAATTTTGACAAACTTACTTGGTTATTATATCTATCAGTATCATCCTCATGTTTTAGAGGATAAACACCGCTTATTTCTCCTTGTAGGGACCTTATTACTTTTTGTCCTTGCTATTCGCATCATGGTTCCAAATTTAACTTATGCCCTGCCCATTGCCGCTTTCACCATCATCATCGCAGCCTTACTTGAACCTCGTTTAGCCATTGTATCTACCCTCATGTTAGCTTTTGTTTTGGTCTACATGGCTGGGGACTCTCTAGAATTATTGGCTTATGCTATTTTACCCAGCATAGTTGTTTCCTTGACCATTGGCAATCGTTTACAATTGCATAATCTTCTCTGGGCAGGGGTTCAAGCGACGTTAAGTAACGTTGCCATTATTTTAGTCTTTTATTTTTTGGATAGTCGAGGCGACACGATGGCCCTAACGACAAAAATGGGGCAAGCCTTGCTCAGTGGTGGGTTAGCCGTTGGGTTGGCTCCAATCGCCTTATTCATCATTGGAAAGATTACGGGTATAACCACCTATATCCAATTACTAGAACTCTCACGTCCGACCCACCCTCTCTTAGCCGAACTCCTCCGCCGAGCACCTGGGAGTTATCATCATAGTTTGTTAGTCAGCAACTTGGCCGAACAAGCTGCGGAAAGAATAGGGGCAGATGCCTTTTTATGTCGAATTGGCGCTTATTATCATGATGTTGGCAAAATGTTGCGTCCTTATTTTTTCACCGAAAATACTATTCCAGAAACAACCAGTCTGCATAACGGCCTTAACCCTGAAACAAGTGCCCAAATCATTATCAGCCATGTAACTGAGGGGCTAGAATTGGCGAAAAAATATCATCTACCACCCGTCATTCGCTCTTTTATTGCCGAACATCACGGCACAGAGGTCGTCAACTACTTTTATCATCAAGCCAAAGAATCAGCTAAGGCTGAGAACATTGCAGTCGATAAATCTCGTTTCACCTATCCCGGGCCTCGTCCCCAAAGCCGAGAGTCGGCCATCATGATGCTGGCTGATGCCAGCGAAGCTACCGTAAGATCTGTACAGCCACAGACTTTAGAAGAAATTGATCAAATTGTACGCCGTACGATTACTCAGCGTATGGGGTCGGGTCAATTTGATGACTGTGGTCTTACGATGGGTGATCTAGAGCAAATTCGGATTGCCTTCAATGAAGTGTTAAAAGGTGTTTCCCATCCTCGCGTTAAATATCCAGATCAGCTAAATGAAGAAGCCAAGTTAAAAACAGGCCCTTTGCCCTTATTACCCTTAGCTGTTCAATCCGCGACGAGTCTAACTGGTGGTAAACCAACTGATAAAATTGGCCGATTTAAATTCCCCATTCCGCGGGATTAGGTGGTATCCCTATAGGGTAAATTGTATTGTTTGCTTAATCATTTAGGCTTGATTGTAGCCTAGGATTGTATTTCTTAATAATATTTATTGACTTGAAAATTAGAAGGAGCGACTTATGAAAGCAATTCGCATTCATCAACACGGCGACCCAGCCCAAATGCAATACGAAGATGTGCCCACGCCCAAACCGAGCGAGGGAGAAATCTTGGTTAAAATCGCGGCAGCAGGGCTGAATTTTATTGATGCCTATCATCGTACGGGTCTCTATCCTACGCCCTTGCCACTTATTTTGGGCTTAGAGGCGGCTGGCACGGTTGAAGCCCTAGGGCCCAATGTGAGCGAGTTTCAAGTGGGAGATAAAGTGGCTTATTGTTCCCATCAAGGAGCTTATGCTGAATATGCCACTGTGCCTGTAGCGATAGCAGTTCCTGTTCCAGATGAGCTGGCCTTAGATATGGCTTTGGCTTCGCTATTACAAGGCATGACGGCTCATTATCTGGTGCATAGTACTTATCCAGTCAAAGAAGGTGATACCATCTTGGTGCATGCTGCGGCAGGTGGCACTGGGGCTTTAATCGTGCAAATGGCGAAACGACTTGGCGCGACGGTCATCGGGACCGTCTCCACAGAGGAGAAAGCAGAGCGGGCACGACAAGTAGGCACTGATCATGTCATTCGCTATACTGAGACCGATTTTGAAGCAGAGACGAAAAGATTGACGAATGGGGTCGGCGTACATGCCGTTTATGACTCAGTGGGGCAGACCACATTTGATAAAAGCTTGGCTGTTTTACGCCCTTTGGGTTACTTAGCCTTATTCGGTCAGTCGAGTGGTCTTGTACCGTCCTTTGACTTGAGTCGCTTGAGTCAAGGTGGGTCTCTTTTCATCACGCGACCTACCCTCTTTCATTATATTGCCTCCCGCGAAGATTTGTTACGGCGAGCGGGCGATGTCTTTAGGTGGGTAGCCTTAGGCGACTTGACCTTGCACATTGATCGTCACATGCCTTTGGCAGAGGCGGCGGAGGCACATCGTTTGTTAGAAGGGCGACAGACATCGGGGAAGGTGTTGTTATTGCCTAAGTAGGCCTGGAAGCCAGAATTTATTCTGGCTTTTATGACTCATTTGAAATACGCTCAAATGAAACACATTCAAATTTTATTCAATAGACATTATAGAGGTTAAAAAAAACAACAGATCACGAATATGCGTTTGGACTGCCAAACGCGCATTCGTGATTTGTATTTTCGTTAAGTATAAACTGTCATTTTTTTATTTCCTACACTAGCCCTATGGATTAGATGTCACGACTCGTATAGGTTCAAGCTTACAAATGACACGGGTCTCTTTTTGCTGTTGTTCAACCGGAGCCATGCCACCATAATAGGGCTTGCCCGCATAAACTTGGGCTAAGGCGTGAATATGGTCAACCGCACCTTCCTCAGTTATTTCAACGACTTTGCCGCGAATTTCCACCCACCGAAAAGGGTTCTGTGGATCGACAGCTAAGACCGTCACTTGGGGGCGAGCGGCCATATTTTTTTCCTTTTGCCGACCTCGGGCTGTGTTGATTAACACATGGGTTCCGTCAAAGCCACACCACATAACATTTACTTGCGGTTGGCCATCTGGCATAACCGTGGCTAGACTGACAAAGATCGGCCCTTCTAAGAGATCATGATATTCAGCGGGAATTGATGTAGACATCGTGTCCTCCTTGGGGTGTAAGGTTGTTTGTGTGTAAAGGAGTGACGACCTGATGAGGAGATTTCTTACAAGCTATCACGATCTGATCAGATTTCTGGAGGTTTTTTGATATTATAATGTTTTTTGATATTGAATAATTTTGATCCTTTGCTGAGTGCCTATCATTTGCTGGGTAGGGTAAAATAAAATATACTCCCCTGATTCGGTATGCCCTCACTTTCAAAACCAACTTGGCCCCCTAATTTTCAACGATACGCCGCACGATGGATAAACCCAAACCATGCCCTTCCGCTCGAGCCTAGGTTAGACCTTCAAAAGGCTTGAACAAATTAATTTGGTTTCCTTTGGGAATACCATCTCCATTGTCGCGAACCCAAAAAGAAATAAATCCATCATTTTGTTTCGTCACCCCTAATTCAACCCGTGGAGGTCGCCCGCCGTATTTAATCGAATTGCTAGGTTGTGTTGACATTTAACGATTTAGTCAGGTGTGATCTTCAACTGCCGCACACCAGCCAACAGGAGCAATTCTTCAATAATTTTATTCATCTTGCGCCCCCGTGGATGATAGAATTTAGCAGAGGCTGTGCCTCTTCTTCATTCAGGAGCGTATAATCACGCTTCAATACTTCAGTATAACCCACAAGAATACCCAAAGGGTTTTTTAGATCATGAGCCACGGTATGGGCAAAGGTATTCAAATCATCATTACGCCTTTCGAGTTCTAAAGTATATTGGCGCAAAGTTTCTTCAACCTTAATCCGTTCGGTAATTTCGTTATTGTCAATTTCAGGTTATGAGACAAACTCTGCCCTCTATTATTGACACTGAAATCGTAAATTGCTGCTTTTTTAGTATAATAGAGGTTGCTAAGTAAAGTAAGGTGCTATCGAAGTGCCTCCGCCTGAATAGTTGCGAATGAGTGTATATTTCCACAAAGGTGATTATATGACAAATTTCAACGAAGCAGCCTATTGGTTGGCTTTAGTTAATCAGAGTGGCTTAGGTCTGCCAAAACTCAAACCGATGGTGCAAAAATGGGTCTTAATGGAGGGTAAGTCGATTGTCGAATTATTTAATCTCTCTCTAATAGAATTAAGTGTACGTTTTGAGTTACAAGAAGCGGAAGCGCAGAGGGTTTTGAAGTCGGCAGAAACGCATCAGACCCACCTACAAATGATTGAACAATGGGCCGCTGATGATATTCATTTATTAACCCTCAATCATCCTCATTATCCAATCCGTCTAATATACAATCTGCCTCCGCAACAGCAGCCCCTACTCTTATGGGCCAAGGGTAACATCGAAAAATTGCTGTCGCCAACCCTCACAATTTTAGGTCAAGAGGATCCAGATCAAGAGATCAAAAATTTTGTGACAGAGTTCACTCCTTTTCTAGTTAATGAAAATATTGGTGTCGTTAGCGGCTATGGCAAAGGCTTAGATCGGCATGCTTTTGAAACCACCTTAGATACAGAGAGCGGTTATGCGCTTGCCGTTCTGCCAATGGGCTTAAGTGCCTTTAGCAAACTAACGACACGCTTAGATCCAGCCGTTACATCCGGTCAGGCAATCTTGGTCAGCCCCTTCGTTCCAGATATGGCCTATAAAGAAACGCTGGCTGATGCTCGTAACCTACTCGTTGACTCTTTGGCCTTAGCCCTCATCGCGCCCCAAGTCGATGCAGCGTTACTACCTCGGACACTAGCCGCATTAGACCGGGGCATGCCAGTTTTGGTCAGCCTGATTGACTCTCCAGAAAATCGCACCTTAATTGCGAATGGGGCCTTTTTGCTGACCGACATTGGTGAAGTCATTGAAATGGTCCAACAAGCGATCATTGATGATGCTATGCAGGCTCAATTGGCGCATGCCACGCCCGCTGTCACCCCTCCGCCCGTAGATTATCATTCTACGCTATTAAATGACACGGATGACTACGCCATTCGGCCTGATGAGGTAGACCCCATCGACCCAGATGAAGCATTGGATATCCTTTCGTCTATGGGCCCGGTACCGGATTCACTACGATCACGATTGATGGCGATGGAGAAGATGCAGCAAGAAGAAGATGATGATTTGATGTAAAAAATATATTAAATCTTCATTCAATGACATCAAATTCAATAAGGCCTAAATCGTCATAATCTATCTCATAGGGCCCTAGCATCGCTGGGAACATTGGCCCCATTGCTCCTGTAATCACAACATCATCAGTCTTGATATGATAGCCTCGCTCATGGAGTTTTTCCACCAGAAAATGTAAGGCAGACCATTGATCACCCAAAACATTTTTAGACAGACCTTCTTGCACTACTTCCCCTTCGTGCGTGGCGATAGCCATGATATTATTAACATCAATCTCACCTAAGGCGATCTTTTCACCAATAATCACTTGACGCGGAGCAACATTGCTGGCAATAAGATCAAGCCAAGAAAGATTTTGCAGATCAGTGAAAACCAAATCAGGGACTTCTACAGCCGGAGGTATGGCCTCGACAGCCGCTTGTAGTTGCGTTTGATCCACAGGATAAACAACCTCTTCCGCAAAGAAAAAGGCGATTTCTAACTCCAGCATGGCTCTCACGAAATTAGATAGGGCAATGGAAGTCTCTGTCTCAATCAGCATTGAGTCGAATAATTGACCATGCCGGGTTCTGTCGCGCCAACACAAATTTTTACAAAATTCGTTCATTCGGTCGTTTGGTTATTTTCATTCCAAGCTTTCGCTAAATCTCCGCTCCTTCTGATTGCCCATACGTCCGGACAATCGCACTCAAACAATCGACGGCTTCTAATTCCTCACATTGACCAACTGACTTCGCCCCATAGCGTACCCGTTCAAATAGACGGGTCAAACGTTGAATATGGTCACTGTGAAAACCAGCTTGGGCTAAATGATCTTCAAATTCACGGGGGGTCATGGCTTGTTGGCGGTTGATGTTGCGTTGCCGAGATAGGATGCGGCTCATATCGGCATAGCAGCGTAAAATCGTCTCCTTTAAATCGCCTCCCGCTCTAAGCGTGGCTAAGGCTTCTTCGGCCTCATCGGTTAAGATTTCTAAAGTTGTTGGCTCTTGGGGTGGATTGAGTCGTCGCCATAGGAACCAGAGCAACAAGAGGGTGGGTATGGCGACCAAAATAGTCACGACGACAGCCAACCAAGCTGGCGGATCTACCACAAAATCGGGCGGTGTAGGAAAGGGCACAGGCGGCATTGCTTCAGCTTGTCCCAAGCCTTCTTCAACAATTTGCTCTCGCCGATTTTCCTGAATTTGTCGCTGTAGCCATAGGGCAAAGAGAATCATCATGACATAAATAGGCAACATGCGTAAAATACTTTTTCTAAGACGAGGCGAAATGATGAACATCAGCACAAAAAGTGGCCCCATAATCCACATCAGGAGGGATATAATGATGTTAAAGGCGGTAAATTCCATGGGTTGTAAATCATCGCCTGCAAAAGACGATTGTGGCATCATCATGCCTCCCAAGGGCAAAGGCTTACCCGGTTTTAGTTCCATCGTACTGATACCTACTGCTAAAAAAATCAAGGCTAGGCTGGCTAACCCTAAAGCAATGAGTGTCCATTGTCGTGTATTGAGATTCATAAGCATTCTCCTATTTGCGTCTCTCGTATCTCGTCGTGAGCGTTTTGCATAATACGGATAACTTTGACACTCCCTAAAAGCGTATAATAAACCAGGGAAAAGGCATATAAGGCCGTTTAAGACTCTGCGATAATTTATTGAACCAGCCTCGCGGTTGATAGGCGAGTTGTGGGTGATAAATTTGCAAATCTTTCCAACAGAGATGATTATAGTAAGTCGCCATATCAGGGTAGCCAAGTTGTTGATAGTAGACCTGAGTTCGCTGTTTAGCTGAGGCCAAGGTAGCGCGGTCATAAAGGGGGCTATCAAAGATGTGAATTTCACCCCTTGGTTTCAAATGATTTTTTTGGATATCGATCACCTCCTCAAGATTTGAAAAATATTGAATAGAACTGGCGAAGAGGACGAGATCAAACTGCTGTGCTTCAAAAAGGTTATCTAAAACATTGCCATACACAAAATGTAAATTGGCTTGCTGATTAAAGACACGGGCCCCCTGCTCCAACTCAGGCCGGTTTATATCCAGAGCAATGATGTTCACTGTGTTTAGTTGAGCCATTATAGACGATAACCATCCATTGCCACAACCGATGTCGAGAATATTTAGAGGGTGAGCGGTAGATGAGTGATTGGGGGATGGTAGGGGCTGTTTATTGGTCTTAGTTTTTAGATAGTTAACAATACGGCGGGCCGATACAGCCCGCGCTGCCCATTCCTGAGCCAAGGGGTGGTTAGCCTCAATACTTGGTAAATCCTTGACCATCTCATCTGGATAAATTCGTCCTTCAACCTCTCGCACTTGAAGATAGAGGATTTCTTTCTCTAGAAAGGGCGTTTCATCGGAAAGATAGATGACTTGATTAATCGTTTTTAGCACTCGGTTAAATTGTAGATGCGTCATGTTGTCTTGAATTCGTTTTAGTGACTATAATCATAGACGATTGTGCCTTCAGAGAAGCCAAAAGGTGTCTACGGCACAGCACAGATGCCGGAGCCAATTCGACAAGCTTGCCGACGTACATCACAGCCACATGGTCACTGATGTGCTTGACCACACTTAAGTCATGGGCGATGAACAAATAGGTTAAGTCCAGTTGTTGTAGTAGATACTTAAGCAGATTGAGAATCTGAGCTTGAACAGACACGTCCAGCGCAGATACAGGTTCGGCGGCGATGACGAGGCTGGAGTTGAGAACCAAGGTGCGAGCAATATCGATACGCTGCCGTTGTCCTCCGCTAAAGGCATGGGGATAACGAGAGATAAATTCGGGTCGTAGACCGACTAACTTCAACATTTACCCCAGACCGTAACAAAAGGGGCAGGTGGCCTGATAAGCCATAAATTCTGCTTCGACCAATTGTTTAAAAACAGGGTCAATGGCTTGGCGTTCTGCTAGGGTTCCATCGGACATCAATTTTCCTTAAGGTCGTGATAATAATCCAGCCCCTGCTGCTGCATGGCTCGACGGTAATTAATAGCCACCGCATCAAACTTGAGATGGAGTTCATCCGCCAAATCAAAGGGAACCTGTTCTGGCCGTTGGGACTCAACAATGCGTTGATCTTGACTGAAGATCGTATCCTCAAAGGCCTGAAGCACACTGTCTGGTTGCTCATAATCGTAGTTACGCCCGATGATACAATACCCACGGCATTGATTTTTAGACCTGGGCTGCCCGACGTAAAAGTAAACCATCCCTCTGTCGCCCCCCCACCCGAGACGCAGCACAATGGTATACGGCAGATGCAGTTCATAGCGGCTGCGGCGTTCTGGTTTGATCACCTCTTCATTAGCAAAGACGGGGAAATCATCGGAGTGGGGGGCTTCAGGACGGACAATGCTATAGTGCAAGACATGCCCGCGAATTTTGACTGTATGTTCGGACACCAAGGGCCTTTCAGGATCACCGAGCAAGCCTGGATGGACCCAGGGAAAATGGCCAAAGTCCGTAAAATTTTCTACCTGCCGTGAAGCATCGCTCTGCCACTCGAATGGGCCTGTATTCACAATCTTCCAAGCCTCATTTTCCAACTCAGGTATGTCCGGCAGGGGATAAATAGGCTCTTCTAAGGCCACCCAAATCAAGCCATATTTTTCTTGACAGCGAAATGCCTTGACCTTGGCTTTGGTAGGGATAGAAATATCAGCCTTTTGAGGAATCTTCACACACTTACCCTCTGCATTGTATTCCCAGGCATGGTAAGGACAGACAATACAGTCATTTTTGATCCAACCTAGCGAAAGGGCTGTGCCACGATGGATACAAAGATCTTGCATGACTTGGGGTGTGCCATCTGCCGTCCGCCAGACGACGAGGGCTTCATTGAGCAACATAGAACCGTAAGGTTTAGTGGTGGACACTGCACTGCTATAGGCAATAGGATGCCAGCATCTATACAGGTTTTTGGGGAATTTGGACATAAGAATCTCCAGAGATTGATAAAATTTTAGGCGTGAAGGAACTTATTGAGATGAGAAAGATGGACCACGAATTGTATGGACAGATAGATGTGTTCCATCAGAGGTAAGTTCAGCTCAAATACAACTGTGCTTTGAAATCAGCCATTTCATATAGACTCGGAAAATGCCTATTTAAGCCTGACTACATTCATGTTCCAAACGGCAAAAACAGGACGAGTTAATTTCTATATCAGCCTTTGCTAGAGCCTCGTCTAACTTCGGTTTGATGGCCGCTGCTTCCGCAGCGTGACCCAATTTCTGTAGACATTCATGATAGCCGTGTAAACTCCAAACATTGTTCGGATGCTGGAAAGGGCGGCTTAAGGTATCGTCTAAGCCTAGGTCGGCCCGATAAATGGCTGCGGCCTCTTCGGTCTGCCCCTGCTCTAAAAGTAAAGCCCCTAAAGCGTGGCGGGCGGGTTGCATCCATACCCACGGTTCAGTGTATTTAAGATTGTCATGCAATTCAACAGATTTATGCAGATGGGCAAAGGCGACTTCATAATTTTGCTGGCGATATTCTAACTCCCCATAGAGCATCTCTCGTCCCACATCCAAAATATTTCTGGCCTCATTATTAAAGAGGAGGCGTTTTTCAGGAATCCGTAAATAAGCTGCTTCAAATAATGCTTTCTCTGTCTTCGCTGCCTCGAGCTGTCCCAGCGCAGCGTGGGCCACGCCTTTGGCATAATGCAACAAGGCCGTGGTGACGCAATAAACAACTTGATCTTCAGGCAATGGCTTGGCGATGATCTTCTGCCACTCGCCAAAGCGGATGTAGGCATGTACCCCCATCGCCACATACCCTTCGAGCATATGGCCTAGATGGGCCTTGCCCTCGATCAACAGATTGGGCGGAACCATCGCCGCCATCTCTTCTGCTGCCTGCATGGCTTTTTGGGACTGGCCTAGGAACATGGCGGCGTATAGAATGAAATGAATATCGTGACAACGGTAAATGGTGTAAAAATTATTGACTCCTGCATAAGCAGCATATTGTTCATTAACCTCATGTGACTGTTCATTGGCGAGCATGGCTTCTTGGTAATGACCGCATAAAACATCAATGTGAGAAGGCATGTGGCGCAGATGACCGGCATCGGGCACCAGATCGCGCAGGATATCGCTGGCTGGTAAGGCTGCTTCGGGAGTGGGTGACATCTCCATGAGATGGATGTACATGTGTAGAATACCAGCATGTGCTTCAACCCCCTTTGCATTCATATTAGCCATTACGGTTTCTAACATGGCTTTGGTCTCAAGTGTATCCGCATTTTCGGCAGGTTCGCCTGTTTGCAAATCCCACAGCAACCAAGGTGTGCGTCCTATGAAAGCATCAGCGGTCAAGGCACAGATGTCGGGGTGATCAGAGTAGGTCTGATATATCTCGCGCAGGGCAGCCGCATAATCGTCATGCCATTGGTCAAATTCATCATCTAGGACTTGACGGGCTTGAAAACGGCAGGCCAGAGCCTTAACTAGCGCGATTTCTAAGGCTGTTTTGTCAGCTAATTTGGTCTGAGCCGTGTTGATTATGTCATAACAACTTTGCACCATCTCTGCTCGCTCTGTCTTAGTGAAAGCAAACCAGGGCATATTGTAATTGGGGCCAAGCGCATAAGCCAAGCCCCAATAGGCCATGGCACAATCTTCATCCAATTCGAGGGCCCGGCGCAAACATTTTTCGGCTTCTTCATGGTTGAAGCCATAGCACCACATCAGCCCGCGATCAAACCAAGTTTGGACTTCGGGGATGTCAGTTGTAATCGGTAGACTGTGGTTGCCGAGATTGAAATATGGGGCCATGATGTTCCTCTGAAAATACAGTTCTTAGTTATTAGTGAGTTTGTTTAATAAAACCCGACGCGATCATCCCCCAGATCAACCCCCAAACCCGATAAGGAGCGATTGGAATAATTAAATACGGCGCAAACTTGGTTTACTTCAAGAATTTCTCCATCATCTGCGCCCGCCATACGCATCGCTTCAATATCATCTTTGGTAATATCGCCAGGGGTAAGAGTCAGCTTTTTGGTATACCGTAGAAATTCTAGCTCCTTGCCGCTAAACACATCCTCAAATTTGTCAGCCTCCATCGCCGCATCTATTTCCCGTTGGCGGGCTTCATCGGCCAACAAAGCGCGATAATTAGCCCCATGGTGGGTAGCGGAGTAATCACATTTATTGAGAACACCTGTGTAGGTCGCCACTAATTCTAAAAACCAAAGTGGCAGGGTTACATCGGGATGGTGAAGTATGGCCCGATATAAGATATCATGTCCCAAGATTGTCTGGGGACGCAGGCTCTTTGAGATGTATACATTGTCATAAGTGCCGTGGGGTGATTTGGTTTTTTCGTAGATATCCTTCAAGTCGCCAGTCGCTTGTGCGGGTAAGATGGTTTTGATCCAGGTCATGGGGGCCTCTATAGATTGAGGAAGGAGATGGTTAGGTAAGAATGATGATTCAAAGATCAGCCGTTTGTATCACATATCGAAATGAATGTCAAGTCATATCATTAAGGAACCACAGATACTAATAAATACAATCTTTTTAGCCTAATTTTGCAATTAGCGTTTCAATATTAGGGTAATTTTGCTTGCCTTTTGGTGTCTGGATTTGCCAAGATATATTGGGTTCAGCAGGACAAAATATCTCAGTTGTTTCAGAGGATGAAATAGTTTGTTCTGTAACGACTTGGTAGCCTATCCGCTCCAAGGCTCGTTTGGTCCATAAGGCTACCAATCCTTCACCCACTAGCCTAATGACCCCAACCTGTGTTTGATCGAGACGAAAAGAACCTGTATGCGGGTCAAATCGCACCCCCTCATTTTCAAAGACGGCTGCAAAGGCCCCATTTAAGACCAAGTCTTCTGGAACCCCCACTTGTAAAGGTTGACCTGCCACCAATAACCAAATCTTATCAGCACTGCGTAAGGCTAAATCTAAATCATGGGTTGATAATAAAATGCTTTTGCCTGTTTCGTGAGCCAATTTTCGCAGGATACCCATGATATCGACTCGATTCGGTAAGTCGAGAAAGGCGGTTGGCTCATCTAAGACGATCAGATTTGTGGCTTGGGCTAGAGCGCGGGCGATCATCACTTTTTGTCGTTCACCATCACTGAGTTGATTGACTGGCCGAGAGCTTAAGGCGATTGCGCCGACGGCCTCTAAAGCCCATTGCACCATGCCCTCGTCCTTTTGAGTTAATTTGCCTGTCCAATCGGTGTAAGGCTGACGGCCTAAACTGACGAGATCATAAGTTGAGAGTGCCCCGACATCAAGGCGATTGGTTAAGACAATGCTCAAGCGACGCGCTAAATCTCGGGGCTGGCAGGTGGACAGATCTTGGGCCATCAACAGCACTGTCCCCGCTAAAGGCCTTTGCAGTCCAGCCAAGGTTCGCATCAAGGTTGATTTGCCTGCGCCATTTGGTCCCAAGAGACAGACTAATTCACCCGGTTGAAGTGATACAGAAATATCTGCAGCGACGACGATAGGGCGACGGCGGGTGGGGTTGTAGCCGATAGACAGGTGGTGTGTTGTGAGGAGGGGCATAGTACGGAGAGGTTGATATCTGAGGGAGGAAATGTGACGACGATTTTCGGATGCGTGTTTCACTTCTGCGCTTTAGCCGAAGTTTTTGCGTTTGTCAGGCGAATTGGCAGACAGGAAAGGGAATATCCGAGGGCAAATTGGCTGGCTCAAGATTGAGTTTATAGCCTTGTTGACTAAGTTCATTTTGCATAGCGTCCTTAGGTGGAATACAGATATTAATCTCCTTAAATTACAGGTCATTATGAATATTGTAGGTTCGAGATTGAAAGAAGCAAAAATATAGTGAGGTTGGGGCAAATTAGCCGCGAACCAGTTGCCGTAAGATTGGCCCAACTTGTTCAAGCGAAGGTAATATACAGTAAGCTAAAGCAGCTATCTCTGGCGCAGGCTGCTTCATATCGGGGATCATCATAGCCATCATCTTCGCTGCCTGGGCTGCTTTGATACCCGCTTCCGAATCTTCCAATACTAGACAATGCTGTGGCGTTACGTGGAGTGCCTGAGCCGCAGCCAAGAAGATATCTGGGGCGGGTTTGCTATGAGCAACTTCATTGCCGCAGATGATGGTTTCAAAGTGGTCTAATAAACCTGTTTGGCTTAACTTTTTCAGGACCAAGGGCCTAGCGGTAGAGGTAGCGACTGCTTTGGTCAGATTCAAGCTATCGACCAGCTTTAGCAAATCAAATAAGCCTTCTTTGGTCGGAATGCCCTCGGTCTCAATGATCTGGTAGAGATATTGCTGTTTGCGTTCGTATATGGCTTGAAAGGGAAAGTCTGGCCCGAATTTTTGCTTGAAGATTGCTTCTGTATCAGCCACTGAACGACCTACTGCGGCCAAATAGACTTCATCTTCAAAGTTATAGTGCCATTCTTTTCCTGCTAGCCGCCAGGCACGTTGGGCCAAGCGTTCTGTGTCGAGCATGAGGCCATCCATGTCAAAAATGATAGCAGAGATCATAAGTTACCTCAGCAAAGTAGCAAAGTAGCAGGGTTGTAAAGTAGCAGCGTAAGGATGCTACCACTTTACAACTTTGTATTATTGTGATAGAAGCTTTGCTGCTTCTTCATCTATGATAAAAGTGCAATTTGGGTGGTTTTGTAGATAAGAAGCGGGCACAGCAGGGTTGGGGTTAAGCGTGAGAGCTTGCTGTACAGCTTTTGCTTTATGAGATCCCGTAGCCGCCAAAACGATTTTCCGGGCATTCAGGATTGTGTCGATACCCATGGTCAAGGCTTGAGGCGGCATATCGTCCAAGCTGTCAAAGGCATAGGCGTTCGCTTGTTTTGTCTCTTCTGTCAGTGTAATGAGACGAGTTTGGCTATCAGGGGATGAGCCAGGTTCATTGTAGCCGATGTGGGCATTTTGACCAATGCCGAGTAGTTGTAGATCAATGCCGCCATGCTGCTTAATCAAGGCTTCATATTGTTGACCTGCTTGATGAGGGTCATGGCTTAAAGAATTGGGAAAGTGGATATTCGCCGCAGATATATCGACGTGATTAAATAATTCTTGGCGCATGATGTTTTGATAACTGTTAGTCTCTTTTGGGTGGGCAGGATAATATTCATCCAAATTGAAGGTCACGGTATCACGAAACGAAATAGCCCGCTCCAGATATAGGCTGATAAGCCTTTCATAAATGGGGATCGCTGTATTACCTGTACACAGGCCTAAGACAACCTTTCTTTTTATTTGTAAGACTTGTGCGGTGATATTCGCTACTGCTTGACTAACAGCGTCTGGTTTCGATTTGATGATCAGGATAATACCGTTTAGTTGCTTCATTGATAGATAGTCCTTTTTTGCCAAATCGTCGTTCCGCCGTCAACTACGACCACATGACCAATCATAAAAGATGAGGCTTGAGAGGCTAAGTAGACCACTGTGCCCTTGAGTTCATCTTCACGACCATAGCGTCCGAGGGGGATATAAGGTAGAACACGATTTTCAATATGTGAATTTTCATGTAACCAGTCAGTTTGTTCCGTTGACATATACCCAGGCGCAATCGCATTTACCCGAATATTATATTCAACCCAATCTGAAGCCATACCACGAGTAAGATGTGCTACAGTTAGAAGAAAAAGAGAAAGGTCTGGTTTAGGGGAGTAGAATGGTCACGCTTTTGGAGGCAAACTGCACGGCCCTCTCTCCCGTCGCTAAAAAGCTTCCGAATTGCCTGAACGCCAAATGTTGTAGGCAGCGTTTCCAAACCACTCACTCACTGTACCAGCAGCCGATTTGAACAAGCCAGGGCTGACCCGACCACCAACCACCATTTGCTTCTTAACTGGCTCAAGGTCAAGACACGCAGTTCTGGTGCTAGAGGCTTCTTCTTGGTCGTGAACGAAGATGCCAGCCAAAGGCACCAGGCAAAACGCTCATCGGCCAAAGTTGCCCCTGAGGAAGCTGGACAAACCCCCAGTTGTTCTGAGAACTGATGTTGACCGCATTTTTCCAAGATGTGTGGCCTCAGACCAAAGAACGCCAAACCCTTCCTCTACAGCCAAGTCAAGCATATCAGGACTAGCTTTATGTAGCTAGTCCTTAACCTTAAGGTTGCGCTTATCGGTCAGAGTGCTAAGACGCTCTTGCATAATATGCCGCCATATTGCTTCTTCTTCGATGTCAAGAGCGCGACCGTTGAGCCTCGGCCAACATTATTGAGCAAAATGTCAATCTGCCCCCATTGCTCAAGCACCTGAGCCACGAAGACTCTAATTTCATCTGGCTGCGTCACGTCCACTTCTGCAAATATAGCCCGTCTTCCCAATGCTTCAATTTCAGCCTGCGTTTGTTCGCCAAGATCAGTTAAGATATCACAAATCGCTACATCTGCCCCCCGCTTCAGCCAAGGCCAGAGCCGATTGGCGACCCAGTCCTCGTGCTGCGCCAGTGACGATTGCTATTTGACCAGATAAGTTAAAAAGATCTAAGACAGACATTGAGCAGGCTCCTTTAGATGGTATTTGTATAGTCAACTGTAAAATTATTCGGCCCCATTTTACCAAATTCCTTTACAAATTACAATTAGGAAGTAGTTATGAATAATTAATAATTGATAATTGATTGTTCATTATTCATTATTTTGTGTCTTAAATAATTGACATAAATATCAGGAACGTGTTATAATTAATTCAATTGCTATAATAAGTTAGATAAATTTATGGAGATGGGCAATGGCAGTTGTTTTAGAAGAAAGAGTAACAGATTTAGAAGCATTGATGGGACAGCTCCTGCGGACCGTTGACCGAAATGAACAGGAGCGACGACAGTCACAACAACGGACAGATCAACAGATGGCTGAATTAAGGCTTTACTTTAGAGAGAGAACTTGGGAGACAGATAGGATAATAGCGGAGATAAGAGAGGATGGGAAGAAGAAAGATAGGATAATAGCGGAGATAAGAGAGGATGGAGAGAAGTATAGAGAGAAGGCAGATAGAATAATAGAAGAGATAAGGGAGGATGGAGAGAAGTATAGAGAGAAGGCAGATAGAATAATAGAAGAGATAAGGGAGGATGGAGAGAAGTATAGAGAGAAGGCAGATAGGTTGATAGCGGAGATAAAAGAGGAAGTGGCGGAATATCGTCGGGAGAATGATAAAGCTATCAAAGCAATGCGTCGCCAGGTTGGGGAGCAAGCTAATCAAATGGGTCGTTTAGTCGAAGATTTGGTGGCTCCGAGCATTCCGCGTATTGTGCAAGAGATTGTAAAGTTACCTGATGCGCCAATTGAAAGTGCTATTCGGGTCAAACGCTATAATGCCGCAGGAGAGCTATGTGAGTTTGATGCTATTGCTACCTGTGGCTCCTATTTTTTGATTAATGAGACCAAAAGTAATTTAACGGCTGAATTGGTTAAAGAATTTTTTACCAAAGTTTTACCTAAGGCACGAGAATATTTTGCCGAATATAAAGAGAAACAGATTATTGGGATTGTCTCTTCGCTCTATGTCGATGAGAGTCTCGTTCGCTATGGGGAACGACAAGGTCTGGTAGTTTTAGGGTTTGGACAGGATGTTATGGATGTCCTGAATAGCGATACATTTCAGCCAAAATTGTGGTGAGGTCATTATTTGAGCTGATGAGATTGATATTTCTTTGGAAACGAAACAATTTAATTTTTTGCTTCCACCCCCTCTAAAGCCCCTTGCATTCTTTCTAAGGCTTCTATTAATGTCTTCTTTGGACACCCAAAATTCAGACGTATAAAACCCTTCCCCGCTTCTCCAAAAAAGGTTCCTTCCTGTAAAGCGATTTTAGCCTGATTGATGAAGAATTGACCTACGGAAACGCCGTTTCCGCGACTACCCTCAATATTCAGTACCCGGCAATCAATCCAGGCTAAATAGGTGGCAGTAGGAAAGGTGGTACGTAGGGCTGGCATATAGTCAGCAATGTATTGCGTTAAGTAATCTCGATTGGCCGTTAAATAAGCCAAGAGTTGTTGCAGCCAAGCATCACATTCGCTATAGGCGGCTATCGCTGCGGCGATACCCATGAGGTTGAGATGGGGCACGATACCAGCTTTGGCATTCCAGACTTGCTGCATTAAGTCGGGGTTTTGAATAATCGCTATACTACACCCTAAGCCTGGGAGGTTGAAAGTCTTACTCGGGGCGATTAAAGTTATACACTGTTGAGCAATTTCTGGATTAAGGGCAGCCGTAGGTATATGGGTGGCTTCACCTAATAACAATTCATTATGAATCTCATCGGAACAGATGACAATATTATGGCGGAGGCAAATTTCTGCCAAACGGGTCAGTTCCTTTTCTGTAAAGCCTCGTCCAATCGGATTATGCGGGTGACATAACAAAAATAGGCGAGTCCGGGAGGTGATAGCTGCTTCAAACGCATCAAAGTCAATTTCATAATCTAGGTATGGGCCGTTTTGGATGAGTGTTAACTCGACAGAATGTGTGACACGATTTTGATGGTCTGGAGCTGAGATAAAGGGGCCATAAACGGGTGGTTGAATTAAAATGCCATCGCCCGGCTGGCCAATGGCTCGGCTCACCACATTTAAGCCGCAAACAAGACCAGGTAGGAAGATAATATCTTCTGGCGTGATAGACCAGTTATACTGACGCAGCATGCGTTCACAAATCAATTCGGCCAAACGAGCTGGCGGTCTAGCATAGCCAAAAACGCCATGATCTACCCGCTGGTGCATGGCCTGGAGAATAGGCTCTGGTGAGGCAAAGTCCATATCAGCGATCCATAAAGGAATGATATCATCGCCATATTCTTGCCATTTGGTACTATCTGTGTTTCGTCTATCAATAACCTGATCAAAATTATAGATCATGGCATAAATCCTTTGAACGCTATCGTACGGTAGGGTGGGTTGAGGTACGAAACCTACCCTACCTCGTAAAAACATAATAAGGTACTACCATATTTGCGTTCATCATATAGAGTCAAATGATGTAAGCGGATATCTTCAAACTCTTTGGGATGAATTTGAACAATAGCGATGCCCTCCGCAGTCAGTAGCTCGGGATGGGTATCAATTAATTGAAGGGCTTTGTGCCAGAGGCCTTTATATTGTGGTGGGGCAATGTAGATGATATCAAAAGGTTGATCTTGAGGGATTATTAGGACAGTGAAGGCATCACCACGAATGACCTTAGCTCGGTTAGCTAGGTTGGTATGTTTTAGATTATCCTTAAGGACGCGCCAAGCTCGCCTGTCTTTTTCGACAAAAACCGCCTGAGCTGCCCCTCGGCTAAGTGCTTCAATGCCTATTGAGCCAGTACCGCCAAATACGTCTAAGACATAAGAATCGATAATCCAATCACCCAATATACTGAATAGAGCTTCCTTGGCTCGGTCTGTGATGGGTCGGGTGCTATTGCCGGGGACATCCTTTAATTTTTTTCCTTTGGCCGTGCCTGTGATGACGCGCATACTTGACCTGTTTTGATAAACTGTGCTAGATATTTTGGCTCATAAAGCCGATGTTTCATGATAAACCACACTAAAAAGACAATAGCAATTAATTCCACGACCCATACTTTAGGATAACGTAAAATTTCTAAATAAAAAACCATCATCTTCTCAGGCGAATTCAAAGAACGATGCTCCCAAAAAGTCGTCCAACCATATAAGGGCCACCAAAACCCTTGCGTATGTTTCCACATGCGATCAGCGATGAGATGTCCATTAAAGGCCAAAACATAGGGCAAAGCGCGAGGATATTTGAACAAGGTGATGATGAGCAAGAGCGTATGGGGGATGAGGGCATGGCTGATAAATTGGGAGGTTTTAGCTTCAGTAAAGATAAACCAAGCCATTGGTTTGTCTAAAAAATCGGGCAGCATGGCGCAGATAGCTAACCCACGATAATCCAACTTTTTTTTTGGCCAAAGTGAACTAATCACCCAAGTGAGAGCGATGTGACCAGGTGGCATCATAGGCTTTTTTAGATGATTGGAATCTAATATGAAATAATTAATAACCAGTGAGTAATTTTCAGTATATCTTCTAATAACTAATAACTGAGTTTACACCTCGGAGTATAGTCAGGGTACGGAAAATGGCAAACAGACTTATGGTGTGACGTTTCTTGATTTTGGTGATATTAGAGGCCATGCTAAAATGTTATCCTAATGCGCCAATGAATTTTATGGATGAAAGATCCTGACCCACCCCATGACTCTAGCACACGACGAACAACATCCACCTTCCCCCATCCGTCAACTCTTCTCTCTTGATATACTTTGGTTTTTTATTCGATCCCCAGAAGTTTTGGCCCTATCTCTATTTATATTCGGCAGTGTCTTAGCGATTTCTATCATTGTGCCACAGCAGCCTTACCTTTTAAATGAATCTGATGCAAATCAATTTATCGTTTGGTCCCCTAATCTTTCACCTTTCTACCGTTCCTTTTTTTATATTTTTGAAAATTTAGGCTGGTTTCGCATTTACTATACAATATGGTTTTGGCTCCCCTTCGCTTGGCTTGTTTTTGTCAGTTTGATTGTTTTAGGGGATCAGGGCTTGGCTATCTTGGCCCGTTTACGATTCGATCCAGGTACATTACCTTCAGATCTACCGCCCCATACTAGCATTCACCAGATTAAGCACATCCATCGTCTTGTAGCCCCGAAAAATTCTTCTATGTCGGCTGACGCAGAAGAAACTATGTCTCAGTTAAAACAATATCTCCAAACGACTCACTATTATGTTTATGAGCCAGAGACAGAGTATACTCTACTAGCCGTGCGTTATGTATGGCGTTGGACAAGACCCCTGCTATTGTTGGGTGGATTTTTAGTCATTAGTTTTGGGGTGATTTGGCAATTTTTATGGGGCGCAAGGGATGAATTAGTGATTTTAACCGAGCAAGTGAGTCCGCGTTCCTTCATTGATGAGCAGCTCATCTCGGTGAAAAAATTTTATCCGCAGGCAGACCGTGTGGGTCGAGTAGTTGGCGGAGAAATTGAGATGGAACTGAATGGACAAGAGATGACTTGGTATTTACATCATCCTCATCGCTATCAAGGGTGGTGGGTCATCGCCAATCAGGTCCAACATACAGTCCGTGTCCAATTTATAGCAGAGGGGATAGAAATTCCGCCTTTGGATCTGATTTTTTTTGAGGCGACAGAAAAACGTCCATTTGCCTACCCTGCTAAAGGGCTGACTTTTATGATGGAATATATCGTCTCAGAACAAGGGGGGGATTATCGTTTGCGTATTATCCAGGCAACAGATATAAATGATCTTAATGTGCCAGTGGTACAAGATGGACAAAATTTTTTAATACCTCAGTTTGGCCTACAGGGGCAAGTCACCTTAGAAGATCGATTATTTTTTCAAGCCTATCGACTATCAGGCTTCATTTTCATTTTAATTGGTCTAATTTTGTTTGCGATAGGCTTGTTGCTTTTTATTATATTGCCACCTAGTATCGTTTGGTTTAAGATTGTGAGCAAAGGCCGTGGCAGTTGGATTGAGGTAGAAGCTGACATTTTCCGTAGCTTAATCCCCTTTGCTGACCCCTTAGAACAAGTTTTACACGCTTCCCCAAATAAGGCTGATTCTACACTTGATGTATCTACTGTAGATGAGGGTGTACAATCGTGATCACGCCTATCTCAATCAGCCTGATCTTATTGCTTAACGTTGGCGCGATGTTTTGTGAAGGTTGGGGGTGGATGAAACAGGATCCCCATTTTTTAGGATGGGCAAAGAGGCTTGCTCAAGCTACATTGATTGGCTTAGTTTTGAGCTTGTTTTGGCAAATTGTTGAACAAAGTCATTTGCCGCCTATTGGGCTAGGCCAAACAACAAGCGTCTTGGCAACTTTATTGCTTTATCAACATCTGCGTTATCGCCACAGCCTGCCCTCAGGCCATCACCTACCTTTAGGCCGCTTATCCTCAAGGCTTGATGGTATCTGGGACAAAATTCAGGCGATAACCAAACCTGGGTTTCAACAAATATGGCCAAAGGTAAATTCCGATGATCGTTTATCGTCTATCTTGACCAGATTATCTGGATACAGAATCCCTATTCAGGTAAATAAAAGCACGACTTCTGAGTTTGATAAACGGGAGCTAATTTTTGATACAAGCACGAATGCTGGAATTTGGCTGTTCAGCTTAGGATTGATTTGTATCATTTTGAGCAGCAGCACTTACGCTATGTGGACAACTCAACCACATCAGGGCTTAGAAGTGTTGTGGTTTTGGGCTTTAGTAGCCCGATGGCTGATTTTGATAGGTCTAGCTGGGGTGAGTTGGTTAGCCATCTTTGCCGTCCTAAATTGGCTTCATCTGGATTTAAAATGGACGACTTTAAAGAAACATTTACCATTTAACCAAGCTGAAGCTGAAATAGCCATATCTCGTTTAACGGTTATCATCATGCCAACGCTTCTATTAGGTTCTGTTTTATTTTTAGGGCGTAAAGGGTGGGGATGGGGAGGACTAGAACAAGAGCGATGGCTGCTTGTTCTGATGATCTATTTGACCGCTGCTTGGTGGATGCAATTTGCTTGGCCTGTTCGTCCTCGCTTACTTTGGGTTTTAAGGTTATTAGCCTTTGTCATAAGTGTGCCAGTTCTGGGGATTATTTCGGTGAGTCTCTAAGAAGGTTTTGACCTGTTCTGCCACCTCCTGCGCTGTCAAGTCATCTGTGGTGAGATAGAAATCACAGTGGATACGCGCCTGTCTTAGACGATGATTAAGTTGGTCCAGCCGCTCTTGTCCCCAATGGATCGTTCGGCGTTTGGCAATACTCTTTAGCGTAACATCTAAATAAATCAATAAATCCGGCTTCGTCAGACGTTGCCACATGGCAGCGACATAAGAGTGTTCCTGGCTCACAGCCCTTATATTATAGCCCTGAGCCTGGAGATTTTGCATCAGCGTCGATTTCCCTGACCCGCACGGTCCGACGACGGCCACTTTAGGTCCTTGTCCATATTGTTGATTATGATGATCATCATCGTCCATATCTGTTCTGTAACTTTTTTAATTTTTTTATTAGGATTAACTAATTTTACTGTTTTTTAAGAAAGCTTCTGATGTAAATTCTATATTATACATAATTATAGTGGAAATTGTAAGGTCATATGCCGCCCTTGTCCCTCAGATTGCTTATCTAAAATCGTAATCACTAGAAGGCTGATATCATCTGTAGGGCGACCTTGCTCTAAGGCATAAGCTGCCTCAAATAGGGCTTGAGCAATTTCTTTAGCGGGGATACTACCGGCCGGTGTAATTTTTTGTAGGAGCTGGGCAATGTCTAAGGACTGTCTTGTGCGTACCCCGGCGTTGAGTACGCCATCTGTAAAAATAACGACCGTGGTGGAAACTTCTAAAGGTAGCTCGGTGATGCTTGGTTTGGTATGACGATAGATGCCTAAAGCACTTGACTCTTCATCTAATAGCTGCACCTCTTGTTGATTGATCACATAAATCGGACAATGGTTGTTACGACTGAGGACGAGGGTCTTTGTGACCATATCAATTGAGGCGATGTTGAGCGTGGCTGAGACTTTTCCGCCGCGCTGCGTATATAAATAATCATGAGCTGCTCTGGCCACAGCACCATCCCGTACCCCATCTGCTAGCAAGGAAATTGCTTTACGAGCCACGATATTGCTAATCGCCTTGGCACTGCGCCCAGACCGTTGCCCATCGACTAACACAAAAGATATACCGCCATGAGGTCGCTCAATCATTTCCAAGGTATCACCGCTTTCTTGGGTGGCGTATTTTCCTACTTTTGAAACGGCGACTTGTATTTCCATCATCTTAAATCTCCTGACCGCTAAAGTTTACCTCATCGCCTTGATCTTCGCCAAAATGTTGTGAACCACATTAGAACGCATACTCAAGAATTGATAAGCACATCGGAAGGAGTCTTAATCGGCTTATTCATCATTGGTGTGTTCCCTGATCCAGTCGCCGCACATCAAAGCCAACATTTTCATACGCATTGGGGAAACGAGTACGAACAAGGGGATCATGACCAGGGATGATCAATTGTCTTTCCCCAGCTAACTTTTCCAGAAGCACAAACCCTTTCAACATATCCTCTACATCGACAACTAAGGGGAAGGGGCTGCGCTTTTCATAATTTTCATAATAGTGAGTTGCATCAGAAGCTAGGACGAGTGGTCCATTTTCAGTATTTACTCTGACAACCTGTAAGCCCCGACTGTGCCCACCGACCTTATGAACGGTGATGCCTGGGGCCACTTCCCCCTCTCCAGCATGAAAAGGCACCGTCTTCATATACTCGCCTGACCATCTGGCAAACATGTTCGACGGTAAATGGTTTTTGCAAGACTTGATAACACATACAAGGGCCTGTGGCATAAATCATTTCCGCCTCTTGCAGATGAAATCGGGCTTGCGGAAAGGCTTCTAAACCACCCGCATGGTCATAGTGCAGATGGGTCACAACAACTGTCTCGATGTTGGCTGGATTAATTCCGATTTGCGCCAAAGCTTCTGCTGGTTCGATGATAATTGGTCGATCACGTCTCGCCCCTTCGCTGCTGTTAAAGCCAGTGTCAACAAGAATGGTGCGCTGGTCGTTGCGGATGACCCAGATAGAATAATCCATCTCATGGGGTACATCGTGTTGATCGTCGAAAATGAAAGAATCACCTCGGGTCCGTACACCCGTTTCAGCATATTTAATCGCATAGACTTCATAAGTTGAGTTATCAGACATTTGTTTGATCCTTTGAGAGTGTTGGATATAATGAACTATTCAGGCGTAAAGCACTTTCGAAAGTGCCTTATACAGAAGGCACGAGGAGAAGTAGACTAGGCATCTTGCCTGTGTCATTTGCAGACAGGGTCGTTCGTTTACGAACTCCTAAAAATATATCAATATCCTTCCCAAAATGTATCATCCGAATCCCCTTCTTTAAGGGAACTATTGTGGCCAAAAGAAAACGAGAAGAAGCGATATTTAAGCCAATTTATGTTTGGCTTGCTATGTTGGGTTCGGGGTCAACTATACGTTTTTGGGCTAATGTCTAATCTTTGTATAAGATATCTTCGTATCCAAACAATCTGATTAAGTTTACAAACTGAAAGGTAAAGCTCTATGACTGAAATCCAAATGATTGACAGTCCTCAAGTATCTCTTGAACCTCAGACCAATGGACACCAAAAAGTCCATCACCCAGCAACCATTGCCCTTCTTACCCCCCCCCTTAACTTTGACTATGAATCACTTGTGACTGAGGATGACGAGCCAGTGGATAACATCTTTTCCGAAAAACAGCAACGTCTCTTAACAGAGGCTCTACATGTCTCCAGTGAGAGCTTGCCTTTTGCTGGGCCTTTTGTGGCCCTGGCCAATGTCGGCTTGTTCTATCAGCCAAAGCAATCGCCCATCGTCCCTGATGTTCTATTGAGCTTAGGTGTTCAAGTGCCTGATAATTTGTGGCAGAAACACCATCGCTCCTATTTCACTTGGCAGTTTGGCAAGGTGCCAGAGGTGGTGATTGAAGTGGTCTCTAATAAAAAAGGCAACGAAGATAGCACCAAGCTCCATATTTATGCCCAAATTGGCATCCTTTACTATATCATTTTTGACCCACAACAAGCTTTAAGTCAAGAGGTATTGCGGATTTATAAGCTGGATAGACAAACCCAAATCTACCAAAAAATATCGCAGACATGGTTTCCAGAAGTAGGCTTAGGGTTGCGATTATGGGCTGGAGAATTTGAGAACATAGAAGAAGTCTGGCTACGCTGGTGTGATGCGGCGGACGTGGTTATTCCAGACGCTAAAGAAACAGCCCAATCATCCCGAGAACGTGTTGAACAAGCACAGCAATGGGCTGAACAGGAATATCAGCGGGCCGAACAGGAACATGAACGAGCTGAGTTGGAACATGAACGGGCCGAACAGGAACATGAACGGGCTGAGTTGGAACGTCAACGGGCCGAGTTGGAACGTCAACGGGCTGAACAGGCGGACCAACGGGCTGAGTTGGAACGTCAACGGGTTGAGCAAGAATGTCAACGATCTGATCTAGAGCGTCAACGGGTTGAGCAAGAACGTCAGCAAAAAGAGCAACTCATCGCGCAATTGAAAGCCCTGGGCATTGAGCCACAACTTGGAGACTGAGGACAATCTGGTGAATGGAACAGTCATTTAACTATGTCTCTTCCTCATCCTTCTTCTGCAAATCCGCCTGAATCGCTTCCCACTTTCGCCGCGCTTCTTCCGCCTGCATTTCTTCCATCTCATGCGGCCTATAACGGGCTTCGACAAAAGATTCGGTCAAATCAGCCATATCCTGCTTTGTTTCAGGCAGATCCTTTTCTAGGGTTGACTGATATTCATAAGGGGTTTGGTTCTGTTTACGAGGTTGGCCTTGATGACGGGCGAAGCTGAGGAGACTCAGATAATAAAAGCGAATTTGTTCCTTGGGCGAGAGATTTTCTGGCTGGGCGGGGCGAACGAAACGATTGTCTCTGACGCGGTGGATGAGATTTTGAATGACTTCACTGGATGCCGCTTCATTGACCAGGCCGACCAAAACGCCAAATTGTCGTCGTAGGGCTGACCAAATAGATATCAGCATAGTGACCAAACGAAATGAACGCAAGGCTGCTAAAAATTCGGGATTATCTCGTAAATAAGCGCGAATGACGTAAGCGATAATGGCTAAGGTGATGGTCCAGAACAGAAGTGATTGGAGCAGGCCGACCCAACCCGGCATCTCCGTGGCGACTTCAGGTTGGACAAGCGTTGGCGGCGGTGTGGGAAAGTTAAGGGTCGGAATCTCACCAGAGCCTTGGGGTGCTTCACCACTCCCGAAGAGGTAATCGAGTAGCCAACTGAGTAAGAGAAGTGGAAAGGTGACGATAGCGAAGACGATACTCATGATATAGGTCAATAGGGTTAAACCGTTAGTGCCCAAATATTGAATCAGCGTAAATAAGGGCACGGAATATCGCGTGGGTAAGAGCAAGGCGATGACGGTCCCAACCAGGAGAAAGATGAAGCTATAGCGAACCCATAGATTGGCTAAACTGGGCGAGATTTGAATGTCTTTATATTCCCATAAGCGCCGCATCGTGGCGAACTGAATTTGGCCCAATAAGAGCAAGCCTAGCAAAAAGTAGACAAAGACGCTGCCGACTAGTCCGCTGACAGGCTGAGGCATGGTGAACATACGTCCTACTCCTTCTTCAAAAGAAGAAGCTGACAGGGCGGCATTAATTAAGCCCGCTCGCTCGAAGCCAGCGAAGAAAATGATAATAATGCCCCCCATGAAAAATTGACGGATGAGACTGGTTGAAGGGGAAACATACACCCGCTCTGTTTTGATGTACTCGATGTCATAGTCTGGCGGCTGATAGAGGCGTTCAAAGGCCATCGCTGTGTTGCTGGCAGCTAACCAGACCAATAAGATAGCCCCATAAGAAAAAACAACTTCGAGGGAGAAACTAAGCAAACTGAAGGTCGTCGGTAGCCCTGCGCCGCGCTCACTAAGATAAATGCCCACCCGAATCAAGACATATAAAAAAGCGAGTTGCAATAATCGCCAACGCAAAGCGTCCTCGCCGCGAATTTCATGGACGCGCAGGGTGCGATAAGCGTAAATAGCGGCCAAAGCAGCTATCACAGCGATGTAAGTCAGATGATCGAATTGGCGGTTATTGGTCACAAATAGTTCAACCACTTGGGCGATGGCTCTGAAGATACAACCGAACATGATGGCGATGACGATGGGAAACATGACATTTTCACGCCAGGAAACAAAAAATTGTTTCATGCTAAAACCTCAATATCCTCTTCCTGCCACACTTGGTAGGCCTGAATGCCCTTGGGGATAGGGAACCCCGTTTTTAATGAAGCCTCCCGAACGACGACCAACGATATGGCAAAACCCGATTTTCTCAAATAGATTAAGGTCTTTAATAATGCTTCTGTTTTGTTGCCGGTAATGACGACGATGGTTGCTCCCCAGGGCAAATGGGCTTTAACATGTTGGAGCAGGTCAAGGAAGTTGATTTCCGATGTGATTTGGACGCGGGCCAGGACTTCCAACATGCCCACCAAGTGGGCTTGTTCAGCCCGAGCAGGTCGGTAGAAGCGCGTCACGACCTCTGCTAAGGGGTCATGGGCTTCGGTGATCAAACCCACAGGCAGGCCATCGCGGTTGATGATATGGCTGGTAATCGAAGCGGCAACGGTAATGGCCAGTTCAGTGACATGATAACGATAGCGCACTTGATAATCTTCTGGGTTGAGGTTGAGGCAGATCATGGTCTCACGGGCGATCGTGGGCTTGAATTGCTTGACCAATAATTCGCCCGCTCTAGCTGAGGCCGTCCAATGCACCCGGCGCGGCGAGTCACCCGGCTGATAGCTTCGCACCCCGACGACGCGGGCCGGATCTTCAAATAGGGGAGATAGCGTAGGTAATGCAGCCAGTGGGGCCCGTGTTGGCAAGCCCAATTGCTGTAAGGGAACGACTTTGGGATAGATGGTGAATGGCTGGCGTTCTAATCTTAACAGGCCTGGTTTGACCAGCCCCAACAAATCATTGAGTTGAACCGCTAGGGGACCAAGCGGAAAATAACCCCGCCGGCGACATACGAGGGGGTAGCTGAAGGTTTTGGTTTCATGCCCTGAGAGCGTGACTGCTTGGGGGGGGAAGGGTGGCGACACCAATAACACTGGCGTGGCCTCGTGCAATTCTAAGCCCGGCACAGGCAGCCAGCTAGTATTCGTGAAGTGCAGCGTAACTAGAATTTCGTCGCCAGGAAAAGCATGATCGTCAAAGGTCCGTGAGATTTCCATCCCTTCAATCACCCTTTCTAACCAAAAACGCGACAGGAGATAAATAGCGGCAATGAGATAGACAACTTTGAAGAAAAATTCAACTTGAAAGAAGGCTGCCAGTAAAAATAAGATAATCAGAAAGGGTAGATAGCCACGCATGGTTAAGCTTGCTCCTGCTCTCCCAAACTCAGTTCAGCCTGTGACAGAATTTCATTTAAAATGCCTTCCGACTTGCGCCCTCGCAACTGACTCTCAGGAGTCATCACCAAGCGATGAGAGAGGGTCAAGGGCGCGAGATACTTGATGTCTTCCGGTAAGACATAATCACGTCCACAAAGGGCGGCGTAGGCCTGAGCTGTTTGGTATAGGGCGATAGCCCCTCGTGTACTGGCTCCCAATTCCACATCAGCATGGGTACGTGTGCCCGTGACGATGGCCATGATATATTTTTCCAAAGTCTGATCAACATTAACCTCACTAATCACATCACGCAGGGCCAACAAATCAGTTCCTTCGACCACATTTTTAATCATGTCAATCGGATGGCCTTTACGGATCCGCCGCAGAAGTTCAATTTCTTCGGCCTCTTCGGGGTAGCCCATTGATAGTTTTATTAGAAAGCGGTCTAATTGGGCTTCGGGCAGGGGGAAGGTTCCCTCTTGTTCTACAGGGTTTTGCGTGGCTAACACCAGGAAGGGCGCGGGTAAGGTATAGGTCGTGCCATCCATCGTCACTTGTCGTTCCTGCATGGCTTCCAGCAAGGCTGCTTGGGTACGCGGTGTGGCGCGGTTAATCTCATCGGCTAACAAAATGTTGCCAAAGACGGGACCTTGTCGAAATTCAAACTCATTCGTTTTTTGATTATAAATGCTGACCCCGGTGATATCATTGGGCAGCAAGTCGGGCGTACACTGGATGCGATTGAAGGTAATATTCATACTGGCGGCGGCAGCGCGGGCGAGCATGGTTTTGCCTGTGCCTGGCACATCTTCAATCAGCACATGACCTTGGCAAAGCATAGCAACGAGCAATAGTTCGATGCGTGCGCGTTTGCCAACGATGACTGTTTCGACATTCGTGACGACAGTTTCAGTAAATTCGGATACAGTGGTCAAAGGAGAGTCCTTTCATTCTCATCATTTATTTCAGATCTTTAAGGTTTTCGTCCAACCCAAGGGGTTGGCCTAATGCTTTGGGTTAGTAAACTTGAAGGTCTAGGGCCTAAGGAACAATTATTATGACCAAACCTAGGGGATAGGCAAATTTTTGGGTAGATGGCAAGGGGCCGCTCATCGCACAGTGATGTCAACAGCCGTCCTGACTATTTGCCCCTCAACCTCAATCCCTAAAGCCTCGAAACGGTGTTCGCCCACCTGCATTTGCCATAAAATCTCTCGCCCCTCAGTTAACAATTGTCCGTTTAACCATAACTGCACCGACTGTGGCTTCACTTGCGGTCCTACTTGCACCGCTATGTGGATTTTCTGCTTATTCAGGGGAATAGATGGCGTTAAACGATAAACGTTGCCTGGGTCCGGCGAGGTGAATTGCAAGGGAGGTGCAGCTGTGAGGGCGGGGCCGGTTTGGGTGTGCTGACTGGTCGTGCGTCCTTGGATGCCATCATCTGCCGCGGGCAGACATAAAGGCGAATATTTCTGGGGGGCTTGTCGGGTTTGATTGCGGGCGACCCACTGTTCAGCTTCGACGGGATAAACAGTGAACCAGCGATTGATCACAACTTCAGGCGGGCAAGATTTAGCTGCCAAAAGTCCTGTGCGGCGGTCGATGGCTAAGACTTTGTGCCAGGTGTCATTTTGCGTTGGTTGGGTGCCTGTGATGAAAATTTCTTCTAAGGTACGCTGACAGCCCTCAGAAGGCAGTAAGCCGTTAATCGCACAAATGGTTCGTGTTGTCAGACCTTGGGGTTCTACAAAAACGCGAACAAGTAAGCCTTTATGCAGTGTCTCCATTATATCGTGCCAAATCGGAGCCGCTCCAGTGATACCAGAAACATGGCGCATCGGCTCGTTGTCCGCATTGCCGACCCAAACACCTGTTACAAAATCAGGCGTATAGCCCATCGTCCAATTATCGCGGAAATCGGTCGTTGTGCCTGTTTTGGCTGCGGCTGGCCGCGTTAAGCGTAGAACACTACCTTCGCCAAAGGCTGCTGCTCTCGCTTTATTATCGCCGAGGATATGGGTGATCAAATAGGTGGTCCGTGGGTCCAAGACAGGTTGACCGCGTTTTGTTGCTCTTTGATAGACGATGTCGCCTTGAGCATTGGTCACGCGCTGAATGGCGACGGCTTCAGTGCGATAGCCTGCATTAGCAAATGCAGCATAAGCGGCAGTTAATTCTAATAGGCTGACCTCTCCACCCCCCAAGGTTAAGGCCAACCCGAAGCGTTCACCGTCATCCGCTTGCGCTGTGGCGGCATCAAAGCTGGTGATGCCCAATTGACGGGCGATACTGAGTAAGGCATCCAAGCCAACATAATCCAAAACTTTAACCGCCACCACATTGAGGCTGTTGGCTAAACTTTCCCGCAGCAAGACTGGCCCCCGCCAAGAACGATCATAATTCAAGGGCACATAAGGCCTGCCCTCCTTCGTGACAAAGGCAGTACGGACATCCATCATCATGGTCGCCGCAGTCAAAGGTCGATAGCCATACTGCGCGGCAAAGCGAGGGTCAAAAGCAGCGGCGTAGGTGAGAGGTTTAATTGAAGAACCGGGTTGTCGGGCTGCTAGGGCCGCATTGACATTACCATCAATTTTGGGATCAAAATAATTCGGGCTGCCAACCATGGCCAGGATGTCGCCTGTCTGAGGCTGCATGATGATGACGGCGGCGTTCCGCACCTTACGTGGGGGAAGGTTTTGTTTCGCTTCAGCCAACTGCGCGAGATGATAGCGCATAGCTCGTTGGGCGGCGTGATGTAAGTCTAAATCGAGGGTGGTCTGAACTTGTAAGCCTTGGGTGTAGATTGCCTCTAAACCAAATTGTCGTTCTAATAACCCCCGCATGTACATGACAAAATGAGGGGCTTTGATGGGGAAAGGTACGGCAGCGAACTGGAGTTTTTCTTGCTTGGCCAGTCGCGCCTGTTCTGAGTCAATCAAGCCGTTCTCTTGCATCAGCCTTAAAACATCGGCTTGCCTTGTTTTAGCGAAGGGAAGGTTTTCAAGAGGATTATAATAAATTGGACTTTGGGGGAGGCCGGCCAACATGGCACATTCGGCTAGGTCGAGTTCAGTGGCCTGTTTGCCAAAATAGATCGCACTGGCTGCTTCTAAGCCGTAAGCCAGATTGCCATAATAGGTTTCGTTCAGGTAGAGGGTCAGAATCTCGTCTTTGCTATAGCCTTGCGTCAAACGCCAAGCGAGAATAATCTCTCGCAACTTACGAGTTAGGCTGACCTCGCTGCGCTCTGATTCGCTAAAGAGCAAATTACGAGCCAATTGTTGGGTGATGGTGCTGGCCCCGCTGACCACGCCCCCTTCCCGAAGATTGGTGATTAAAGCCCGCACCATGGCTCTGGTATCGAAGCCAGGATGCTGATAGAAGTTAGCATCTTCCGTAGCGATGGTCGCTTGGCGACAGTGCAGCGGGATATCGGCTAAATTCAGAGGGGTGTGATAGCCTTGATGCGGGTTGGTAATTTGATAGAGCAGCGTCCCATGCCGATCATAAATGTTGGTTGATGGGGCACTGGTTTGGTGATATAGTTGATCGGGATGCGGCAAATCGACGAGCAGGATGCGCCACAAAGCAAGGAGTATCAGGACGATGCTCATGATGCTGATGAATATAAGCCATTTTCGCCTTATGATCATAATTATAATCTCCCCTTATCCCCATTAGACTTGATAGAAAATAAAAAAATGCCAGTCTACACTCAATGAAAATAAGGATGCGTTTGGCAGTCCAAACGATCGAATGTGCATTTGTCACCAAACGACCGAATAGACATACGCCACGAATTTTTTAAACTATTTGTGAAATTCGTTCATTCGTTCAATTCGTGATCTGTTGTTTTAGCGAGGGCCGTGCCGATGACCACGCCAATAAAGCGGATCATACTGTATATCCCAGCGGCAGCCCCCATTTGCGCTTCGGGCACGAACCAACAAAGCCCGTCGCCGGGCCGACTGAACTCCAGCTACCCAGAACTTTGCCGCGTTCTTTCGCCTGAAAGATGGTAGTAATGATTGACATCCCTAAAGGCATAAATCCCGAAGCTCCTACCCCCTGAATAGCCCGTCCGGCCATGAGCCAGGTTAAATTGGTCGAAAACAGGGCGATCAAGGTCCCAATGGAAAAGATGAAGATGCCAGCCAGAATCAGACGACGTTTGTCCACCCCGCCGCCCAAACGACCATAGACTGGCATCAAAATCATGAAGGGCAGGGTGAATATTGCGGCCACCCAAGCGGTCATATCAGCCTGAATTTGAAAATCATCTCGAATCATGGGCAAGGCCACGCGGGACATAGCTGAGGCCAAGGGCATAATCATCGACGGAAAGAGGAGGCTGATCAAAATGCGGGTGGCCGCTTCGGGTGAGATAGGAGGAACTTTATGCTCAGGACTTGGGGATGAGGGGGATTCTGGTAAGGCTTGGTTGGGCAACGATGGGTTCATGGGGTCATCTCATTGGGTATGGGTGATATTATCGAAAGATGATAAGCAGAATTTGTCTGATTGCAAACGACCAGCGTTATCGTGAAAAAATATGGATTTAGGCCTGAATTTGCCGTATTTTTTGTGTTTTGTTATATTATATAGCCTGACTGTAAAACTATATTCGAAAGGGGTAATAATTAGCAATGTCAGAAATTACACGAAAAGAATTGATGTACATGTTAGTTGGTGTCACTAATCCTAATTTTAGTGGATTTGACTTAAGTAATTTGAACATAGCTCGTTTAAAGTTAAATGGAGCTGACCTGAGTCGAGCTATTCTGGATCATGCTAATTTAAGTGAAGCACTTTTACACAAAGCTGATTTAAACAAAGCCTCATTACATGAGGCTAATTTACAAAAAGCTGAACTATTTGAAGCTAATCTAAGTCAAACAAATCTGAGTAATGCTGATTTACACAAAGCTGATTTAAACAAAGCCTCATTACATGAGGCTAATTTACAAAAAGCTGAACTATTTGAAGCTAATCTAAGTCAAACAAATCTGAGTAATGCTGATTTAAGTGAGAGTGATTTGAGACAGGCTAATCTTGATGGGGCTAATATGACTGGCGCAAACTTGTTTAAAGCTAAAATTAGCAGAATGACTGATAATGACCTCAACCAAACAAGTTATAGCTACGCCCAACAACAAAAAATTAGTGCTGAAGGGTTAAATGATGTAAATTTTAGCAATGCTAATCTCAGAGAAGCAAATTTAAGTGGGCTTGATTTGCGAAAAACTATTTTAAGGAATAGTAATTTAAGTAAAGCTAATCTTAGCAATGTTAATCTAAATGGCGTGGATATGAGTTATTCAGATTTAACAGAAACAAATTTAAGCGGGGCAAATTTAAGCGGGGCAAATTTAAGCGGGGCAGATTTAAGTGGCACAAACTTAAGTCAGGCGGCAAGTTTTATAGGTGCAGATTTAAGCAAAATAAAGCTGGAAAAGAGTAACATATCAGGGGCAAATTTTAGCAGAGCAAATTTGAAAGAAGTTAACTTAAGCAGTTTCAATCTGAAAGAATGTACTTTAGATAATGTTGACTTTAGTGGGGCAAATTTAAGCGGAACAGATTTAAGTGAAGTTAATTTAAGCAATACAAAATTCAATGAAGCGAACTTGGCAGGGGCAAATTTGTACAATACAAATTTAACCAGAGCAAATTTAACCAGAGCAAATTTAAGTGCAGCAAATTTGAGTTGTGCAAATTTAACAAATGCAGAGATGTGTGAAACTGTACTGAATAATACAAATTTGAAAGAAGCTAATTTAGATATATCTAAACCTTCTCCTTATTCATATCACAGTCATTTTGTAGGTAACATACAAAGTAGTAGAGATTTCCGTAGCATGAATTTGAAAAATGTTGATTTCAGAAAAGCAGGGTTAAGATATGGAGATTTCAGTGGCATGGATTTAAGTGGTTTTGACTTTAGTGAGGCAGATTTAAGCAATGCAGATTTAAGCAATGCAGATTTAAGCAATGCAGATCTTAGTAATGCAAAATTAAATGGGGCGAAGTTGAACGATGTAAACTTGAGTAGTGCAAATCTATGTAAAGCTGATTTAAGCGGTGCAAATCTACGTAGGTCAGACCTAGGTAATGCAAATCTAAATGGTGCGAACTTAAGCAATGTTGACCTAGAGAATTCTAAATTAAGTAACGCAAACTTGGTTAACGTAACCTTTGACAAGTCTAATTTATGTGATGTTTTATTAAATGGAGCTGATTTGGCTGAGGTAGATTGGAATGAAACGACTTATAGTCGCAATACAAAATGGCCTGAAACGTTTAGCCCTCATACGATTATTGGCTTGAGAGAGCGTGATGATAGATATGATGATAGATATAATGATGATTGGGATTGACCTAGCAAGTGCCTCCCCTAAACCAAAGATTGAAATAAGCCAACGACCGAGTCTGCTCGATTTACGCGGTAGTATTCCTGTATCGGAACCACAAAATTTCAAAGCGATACGCCATCAAGTTATGAAGGCTCAGGTTCAACAGGTGATGGCATCAACAAACGATTTGATTCGATTACCGTGAGAACGCCTTATGAAGCTAGACAAATTAGTGTTGAAAAATTTTAGAGGCATCAAGTCGCTAGAGCTACCGCTTGATGAAAGCCTGACCCTCATTGCAGGCTCTAATGGGGCTGGTAAATCAGCCATCCTAGATGCTATCACCATTTTACTGTCTTGGTTAACGGCTAGGGCGAGAAACTTGAAGGGGGGGTCAGGCCGCCCTATTCCTGAAAGCCAAATTAAAAATGGCGAAAGTTTTGCCAAAATCGCCGCTATATCCACAGACAATGTCCAGTGGCAGCTCGTAAAAGCTAGAGCAGGGCATGAGGTTAGTGAACACTCGGATCTCAGTCGCATTAAATCTTTTACGAGTGAGTGGCATGATATAATCACGCAGACTCACGAAGAAGGTTCTATTCCACTTTTTGCTTATTACCCCATCAATCGGGCTGTGATAGATATTCCTTTAAGAATAAGCGGTACCTATATAGGCTTTAAGCTCCTTGAAGCTTGGGAGGAATCTTTAACCAATGCGGCAAACTTCAGAAGCTTCTTCTCTTGGTTTCGGCAAAGAGAAGACTTAGAGAACGAAAATCGTATCTACCTTTATAGCGCAAATAAACCCGAAGATTGGGAATTTCCTGATCGACAGTTAGAATGTGTTAGACAAGCTTTAACAGGCTTTTTACCAGAATTTCAGAACTTTAAGGTCCGCAGAAGACCTTTGCGGATGACCGTGTTCAAAGAGGGGGAAGAGCTAAGTATTGAGCAGTTATCTCATGGCGAAAAATGCTTGATTGCACTTATCGGCGACATAGCTCGGCGGCTTGCGATTGCTAATCCGACCAAAAGTAATCCACTAGCAGGGGAAGGCATCATTTTAATTGATGAATTTGATCTGCATTTACACCCGCAATGGCAAAGAAGAGTGATCCGTTTACCATTAATATTTAAAAATTGTCAATTTATTGTGACTACACATTCGCCTCAGGTACTTGGGGAAGTTAAGGCCGAACAATTACGAATTCTTCAGCGGGATCAGGATAATCAAATAAATTTTATCCAGCCAAGTCAATCTTATGGTCTGACCAGTAATGAAATCCTTGACGAAATCATGCTGATCAATGAACGTGATAAGCAATTTTCTCGCACCCCTAGGGTGGCAGATGAGCTGGATACTATCTTTGAATTGATCGATGATGAGTTGTTAGACGAAGCGCAACGCCGCATTGCTGAATTGGAAAAAGCACTAAACGGCGAGATTCCAGAATTGCTACGCGCCAAGATGAGAATAGAACTGCAAGATTGGGGTGATTAGTTACATGCGAGAAATCAAAAAGGGCGTTGAACCTCGTCAGCTTACGGCATATAAGATTCAACCTGGGGCTAAATATGATGGGCCAGAATTTACAGAGGTAAAGAATGCGGTCAGAGACCAGTTACTTAAAGAGCAAGGACATCTCTGTGCTTATTGTATGCAGCGTATCAAAGTCACTGAAATGAAGGTTGAACATTGGCGGGGTCAAACTCGTTACCCAGACTGCCAACTTGACTTTAGCAATATGCTCGGATGTTGTATGGGAAATGAGGGACAGAAGAAAAAAGACCAAACTTGCGACACTCGTAAAGGTGATTTAGATCTAAAGTTTTCACCCGCTATACCATCTCATAAAATTGAAGACAAAATACGCTACTTAGGAAATGGACGAGTTCGCTCTAAAGATGACGATTTTGATGCACAGATAAACGAAGTGCTTAACTTAAATTATACTAGGATGGTTGAAAATAGAATTACCGCTTTAGATGAAATTCAGAGGGCCTTAAGTAAAAAGCCCGGTACGCGCTCTAAGGGACAAATTCAAGCATTGATAAGCACCCTATCTGTTCCTGATGGAGAAGATAAACTAAAACCTTTCGTGGGAGTGATGCTGGATTATTTAGAGAAACGTTTGCAGAGAGCTGGATGATAAAAGAAAGATGGCAGTTCGCTGTCCGTATTATTAAGATTAGGCCCTCAACAAGCTCATCGCCTGATGCGGTCGTTTCCAAGGGGAAACGCACCCACACCCCCACAACCATCGAAAGCGTCGTCGCCAGACTACCCAGCGAAAGCAGCGGAACCCCGACCAAGGAATGACCCAAATTACAGCCGCCTGAAATCCCCGCGCCGATGCCCATGAGCAAACCACCTGCGGCCAATTCTAGATATCGCTGTCCCGTCTCGCCCCGAATCCAGCGTGTGCCTGACCCTTGGGCGGCTATATATGCATCAGGGATTAGGCTGACGAGTGAGTAGGTAATCCAAGGCGACCAAAGTTTCTCCCTCGATCACGAGCAGATATAGGCTGGTTGGGACACCAGAGGTGCCGTAGGTATAATTTGAGCCACCGAGATCAGCCAGCACCCAGGCGAAGCTCGTAAATAGCCCGACCGCGATCCCTAAGGGGAACCAACCCCAAAGTTTACGCGGAAACAGGGTTTCCGGGCGTGATTCTCTTGGTGAACGCCAGAGCCAGACGGCCATGAG
Source organism: Anaerolineae bacterium (assembly GCA_965199695.1). Classification (GTDB taxonomy): domain Bacteria; phylum Chloroflexota; class Anaerolineae; order 4572-78; family 4572-78; genus CBDAUV01. Next base: position 646,788 of record OZ241372.1, read on the forward strand.
GAAACCCAAAGCTAAGACGATAAGCGGCCCGCTTGCGCCAAATATATTCAGGACGGTTGCGCTTTGACCATTGACGGCCAGTTGGGATTGGTTCAGCCATTCTCGGAACGGTGACAAGGGACCATGATAGGTCAAGATATCTCCCACAGCCCAAGTGACGAGGGCCACCAATGTGCCCAACATCCCATGTCCGAGTTTGTAAAACAAACCTGTAATACACCTTGAGGCGATCACCATACCCACGCCGAAGATCAGTCCTCCGACAATATTGGCCTGCCAGGCCAAGGGCGCAATCCACGGCTCTATGATCCCCAATCTCTGCATTCCCCCACACAAGCGGGGTGGCGACCAAGAAGGTCAGGGAATAAGCCCGTAATAAGTCAAGCTGTATCGGTCGGCGTAGCAGGCCGCGGATGGTTCTATGAAAGCACATATCGCCGCGTTCGATAATATAGCCTAAGCCGACCCCCGCGCTGATGGCGAGAAGTAAGGGCTAGAGGTCTCCCTGCTCAGTGTCTCAGCTAGGTTATAAAATAGGGTTTGCGTTTTCGTTAACCGCTCACGCCAAGCCAAGGCATAAGGCTTCCAGTCTGGATATTCTTCGGCCAAGTGCTGATAAGTTTGGTCTGTATCTGTTAAGATACGCTCAAATTCAGTCAACAGCTGTGGCATAAGCTCATATTGACCCGCTTCTTGAAACAGCGTTTCAATCATTCGATAGCGATCTCCCATTCCCACCGATAGATTCAAGGCTCGACTGACTTGAGCGAGATCAGCTCGACTTAAATATAGTCCAGCCTCTCGTGGTGGGAGCAGTCGTTTGATGAGCTGCCGTAGACCGAAGGGGCTATCTAATTCGGCTCCCCTAGTCTCCCACTGAGGAGAATCTTGGCTTTCTACCTGAACCGCTGTTTCCGCGCCCTGTGGGGTATGGCCCATCTGTGCAATATCCACAGCAGAATCAGATTGCAGATCATCGGAGCCACGAAAAACAGGCGGCGGAGGCAAGGCGGGAAATAGGACCTGTCGAGCCTTAGAACGCTCCAACGCTCCTTGATGTTTCGGGATGGCGTGATTTGGTAGCGTGGTTAAGAGCAAATCAAGGGTTAAATGACTGAGGGTTTGATAAAACGGCGCAGGAGATAAACGCTGAAAAGCTAAAATAAAGGGCGGAACCCATAAGGCGAGATGTTCCCCATGTAGGCGTTTAGCAACTGCCCTTTTTGATAGATCATTTTCAGCCGCCAAGCAATCGGCCAGGGCCATCAACTCTAAGCCCAGATGGTCGGGCGCACCCACTCGGATATTGGACGGGACAGACCAATGTGCTTGGCGATAGAGGTTTTGAAGACGCTCTGTGGCTGGAGCTAGGAGCATCGCAGAAGGGTCGATAAAGACCGATTCATAAGGCGGAATATTGAAGCCAAATAGTCGTTGATACTCAAGGGCCAAGTCGGTTAAAGCTTTCTGATCGGTCTGCGTCAGCGTTTCCGCCAAATCAGGCAGGGCTTTAATCGTTTTGAGGTCATCGACCCTTATTTCGGTCAGCCAAAAATAGCCTAGCAAACGCAGAGCGGTTGGGATGGGATTTGTCATGTCTCACAAAATTATATCGCACATCCATGAGAGTCAACCACGGGCAAAGCTGCCGCCTTCCAAGCCGTCATGCCACCCGTGATATTGTAGACATGCTCATAGCCATGCCTCATCAAAATACTACAGGCCGTGCTGGAGCGCAGGCCTCGAGCGCAGAGGACAGAAATATGTTGATCGGGTTGGAGGGCTAATTGATCAATACGGCCAGGTAACACTTTGTAGTTCATATAATGAGCCCTTTCGATATGACCCTCATTCCACTCAGATGTCTCCCGTACGTCAAGTACCTGCATGTCAATCCCATTTTGCAAGTGAGCGTATAGTTGGTGGACGCTGAGTTGCGGTAGCGTTTTGATTGGTAAACCTTGTTTCAGCCAGCTCAACATCCCGCCCATCAGATATCCCTTTACGCGGTGATCTAGCCCCAAAAAAGCAAGCCTATGAAGGGTTGCCTCAAGCGTTTTGGGGTCTTCCAGCACTAAGATCATGGCTTGTTCGAGGGGCATAATCCAACCAACCCGTTGTTCAAATTCTGGACTGCTGAGTTGAATATTGTAAGCATTCGGGATGTAGCCTGCCCCAAACTCAGCTTCAGAGCGGGTATCAATGAGCATAAGGTCGTCTTTGATCATGGCTTGAACTTCAGGGGGCATTAAAGCTGGTGCCTGCGGCTGGTCCATTGTCAATGGTTTCTTGCCTTGGTTGATGGCGATAATATTTTTGATATTGGCCGGGCGCAGCGGTTGATCTTGATTCATATATTTGACAAAGCTATCGCGGTCAGCGATGTTCAAAGCAGGATTAAATTGACGCTCAAAGCCAATGGTGGTGGCAAACTTGCCACTCGTCACGCGCCCTCAGCTAGACCCGGCGACATGGCCGGGATAAACCTCAACAAAGTCAGGGAGATCGGCCAGAGTTGGTAAGGCTATGTCATAAATGATTCGGGCCCCTTCTTCGCCACTTTGAGCTAGGTCAGGGCGAGCGACATCGCCTACCAGCAAAAAATCAGCGGTGAGGATACACCAAGGCTGGTCGCCGCGACTATGGTCAGTCACCAACAAGCAAACCTGCTCTGGTCGATGGCCGGGCGTGTGAACAATTTCCATCATCACTTCACCCATTTGAATTTGATCACCCCTCTTGACCAAGGTTGCGGCAAAGTTTATCTCCGCTTGCTCTGGCATCATCAATTCGCCCCCGGTCATCCGAGCTAAACGGCGTGCCCCAGAAACATGATCAGCGTGGCTGTGGGAGTCGATAATATAACGTACTTTCGCACTTTGGGTGTCCGCCACATCCAGATAGGGCTGTACATCCCATAAAGGGTCAAAGACGGCACATTCACCTGTTTCGAGCGAGCCGATCAAATAGGTCGCGCACCCAGTTTCTTTTCTGACGATTTGTTCAAACCACATGTGTATTTCTCCTCACAAATAAGATAACTAACCTTTGGTGCTAGTTTCAATGGAAATGACCCCCCTCAATCCCCCCTGCTGGGGGAGGCTGATTAGCAGGGGGAGTTAGAGGGAGTATATCATTTCAGGCAGTTTCAATATCCGCCATTTCTTGAGGTAGATAATATTGATCTACCTGCGGCTTCACTGGTCGTTTAAGCCACAGCGGACGACGCAAGCCATTGGGGCCGGGACCAGGTCGGGTCATCTTAAGCCACTCATGGTAGACGGCCATTGACTTTTCGCTGTCCACGCGGATATCACCATTGCGATCATTCGCACCAGCCTTGGTGACATTGAAGGCTTTCTGATGCCAACAGTGCATGCCACTAATCGGGTCGGGATGAACAGCGTGGGTGATATTTTGATGAACGCCAACATCTTCCCACCAGATGCGAGCTGTATCAGGGTCGGATGACTCGTAGGCTTTGGCTCCATGGATTTGTCTGATAGCCAGTTGGCCCGCCGTCGCCTCATCCAGATTCACCAAGGCAGACGACATGGGATTCAAGCCACCCTGTTCATGTGTCCGCCAGCGTCCCAGATGATGGCTCATCGCGATGATGCCAGGCCTAATACCCTCCGTGACCCAAACCTTGGTCACAAAGTATCCAATCTCGGTTTCGACTTTAATTAAATCATTGCTGACCACCTCAATCCGTTTAGCATCTTCAGGGTGCATCCAAACTGGGTTGCGGTGGCTGATCTCGTAGAGCCATTTGGCATTGGCGGAACGGGTATGGATTAAGGTAGGGAGACGGAAGGTCGGCAGCAACAACATCTCACCCTTGCTGCGGTCAATCTTGTCTGGGTGAACATGACTCTTGATGTAATGGGGGATGATGTATTCGGTCTCAGTCCAACCCCATTCAGCCAGGGTGGGCTGATAGAACTCTAACTTTCGACTGGGGGTATGAAAACCCTCTCTCGCTTGCCCATTGACCACCACGCCAACAACCTGTCCATCTTGGAGGATGCGTTTAGCCTGATCAACTTGGTATCCAGGCGGCATTGACCCATTTAATGATGCAGCATCTTCAAAGCCAGCCAATACTTTCTCATAAGGGGTGTAATTTTCCCTTACCACCTCAAAGGCCCCATACTTTCGCATGTAGGCCAGCGGCGGTAACCCTTCTTTGGCCGCTGCTTCTGGTAATCCTGGCACACTATGTTCAAATATCCACTGATAATATTCATCCACCGAAATGCACTCGCCAGGACGATAGGGACTTTCAAAGTGTTGGCGAATACCCATTGCCCCATCGGGGTCAATGCGCCAAGAAAGTTGAAGCCAAAACTCATCTTCTTCCCACACTTCGCCTGGATTGGCTTCATAAGTAAAGCGAACAGTTTGTCCAGCCCGTTCCATTGCCACCCGTCGGACAGGTTGGCGGAAGCCAATCCATTGTCCGGCATGAGTCTCTTGACTCATCAAATCATGGCGTTCACCCGCGTGGCCCATGGGCAGTACGTAATCAGCATACCAAGCGGATTCGTTCCAAGTCGGGGTCAAGGCGATGTGACAATTGATCAGATTTTGATCGCGTAGAGCCTTCATCCACAGATAGCCATCGGGATTGATCCAGAGGGGGTTGTAAACGCGAGTGAAATAAACGTCGAGTTTGCCGCGACCTTCCAAGAGAAAATGGGGCAACAAGAAACTGAGTTCGTAGTGGGCGAAGGGCCATTCTTTAGGCAGAAGTAGCTCGTTCCATTTTTGTTGCGGTGGGGGGGTATCGAAGGCTTTGGGGGTGAACTTATGCCAGGCGTTGGCACTGGTGCCGCCTTTCGTGCCGACAGACCCCGTCAAGACATTTAAGAAGAACAAAGTGCGAGCCACTTGCCAGCCGCCTAAATTACCACTCGCCGCGCTGCGCCAGACATGGGTGGCTAAACGCCCTTGGCAGTTGGCGACTTCGATAGCCGCCGCTTTCAACGTTTCGGCTGCTACGCCCGATTCCTGTTCGGCAAATTCAAAGGTAAATTCGGCGTAAAGTTGTTTGAGTACTTGTTCAAAATTTTCAAAAGTCACAGCCATCTCAGGATGAACCGCTTGCAGATAGGCATCCCAATTGACCCAGTTTTCGACAAAGGGCTTGTCATACAGAGCATGTTGGATGAGATAGTTGGCCATAGCCAGTAGAACCGCCGCTTCAGACCCAGGCCAAGTGGGTAGCCAATGATGGGAAAGAGAAGCCGTATTGCTCAAACGCGGGTCAAGGGTGATAATTTTGGCCCCATCCATCTTACCCTCAATAATTCGTTGGGCGTGCGGGTTGAAATAGTGACCTGTTTCCAGATGGCTGCTGACGAGCAAGATGACGCGGGCATTGGCGTAATCGGGCGAGGCACGGTCGAAGCCGCCCCACAGGGAATAGCCAGTTCGCGCCGCAGCGGAACATATATTGGCATGACTGTTATGTCCATCAACACCCCAAGCCTGTAACACCCGGTCCAAATAACCGTCGTGCCCAGGCCGGCCCACATGATACATCACCTCATTATGCCGCTCTTCCTGAATGGCTTTACGGATGCGCCCGGCGATATCGTCCAAAACTTCGTCCCAAGTGATTCGTAGCCATTGACCCGCCCCGCGTTCACCAACCCGTTTCAAGGGGAAGAGAATCCGCTCTGGATCATAGATTTGGTTTTTGGTGGCTGGCCCTTTGGCGCAATTACGACCTCGACTGCCAGGGTGGACGGGGTTGCCTTCAAACTTCTGAATCTCCAGCGTCTCCTTATCGACATAGGCCAGAAGACCGCAGGCACTTTCGCAGTTGAAGCATATCGTTGGCACCAGGGTATAATGACGTGGTACTTTTTTCGGCCAAGCTTTGGGATCATATTCAACCCAGTCATCCCATTTTTCAAGGGGGGGATAGTTAATCAAGCCATTGGAAACGCTGTTTCCGCCTTCGCTGACCACACGCGGTATGACCTCTGCTGAGGCGGGTGTGGTCAAGACAATGGGCTCTTGTTGAGATGAAGCCGGTACATCGCTTAATCCAATACGACTTCCAGTGGCAACCAAGGGCGGAAACAGCGTTTCCGTTGGTCCTTGAGCGCGGGTTAAATTGGCAACAGAACTGAGAAATCGGGCGAGACTTTTTTTCATGATAATATATCTCCTCGTTTATCGTTATGAGTTTGGGATTTCTTGGGGGGCTGTGACGAAGGCATATTCAAAGAGATATAGGCCGATAATCGCGGCTAAAGCGGCTAACGAGGCCAGACCCAAGCCTAGAAAACCCGTCAAGGACGCGCTGACCAACAAGACAAGTGGGACAATGTGGCCTAAACCGATAGCCCCACGCCAGAAATGCATTCGATATTTACCTTGACTAATCGCATGAGCCGCCCGAACCGCCGTTTCTGAAGCATGGGGCATGCCAAATTCACCGAGAAGCGTCACAAACAAATCAGTCACCAGGGCAACCCCGAAAATCCACATCAGGGTTGGGACCATCAAGGGCGGCAGGGTGATCAACAAGCCTAACATGAGCAGAACACCAGCCCCAACCATCAAGGCTTGAATGACCAGATGCATGGGCAGCAAGGTACTTTGCCATAGGTCACGCCCTTCAGCTTGGCCGAATAAGAAGGCGGTATAAACAGCCGTGCTGATGGCCAAGAGGAAGCCTAAAAACAGCAAAGGTAAACGGGTTGCGCTGGCAATTGAGGCATTGATTGACCCAAGATAGGCTGCTCCTTCGATTAGGAGCCACAAAGCGGCAACAGTACTAAAGCCGATTAAGATAAACGCGCCTCTGGTCAACCAGGACTTCCATTGGGGACGATAGATGATGCTCAGGAATTTTTGGGGTTTATCCAAATCCATGACCAGTAAGCCAGTGGTAAGGCCGATGAAGAGCAAGGCCACAGATGTACCCCCTAAGGCCAATAAAGGATCGAAAGCCACAATCTTAAAGCCAAAAAAGATGGCCAACAAGGCGAATACCCCACTCCCAATCCCCTTGGTGACGAGGTAAGCGGGGACAGCCCAATGCCACGGCACTTCATGCAGGGCGTTGTAAGTTGTCTGCACCATTTGTTCGGCCATGCGACCTTTGCCGATATGAATGGCGTTCGCTCCCGTGCCAATCCCTTGTGCGCCGGGGGGATAAATCGCCGCGCCTGAGTTGGCTGTTTTGGCCTTAAGCGGGATGACGACATTCGCCTTAACTTTTTGATCATCCTTTGCGCTGTGAGCACCCTGCTCAGACTCAGGCTGATGACCATTGCTTTGGCCGATGTTTTGTTCTGATATGGCCTCTGACCACATAAAATTAGCTTGACTGGCGGTTGGGGTCATAGAAATAGCATCCCCTTCAATATAGAACAGCTTGGGGGCAGTGCCTTGTTCTGGCTTGCGAACGCTCACTTGTTCACGAGCCAACATAAAGCTGATTTCACTGTTCGGGTCATTCATATCCCCCGCAATAATCGAGTGAGTGGGACAAACGACGACACAGGCTGGCTCTAGGCCAATATCGACGCGGTGTGAGCAATAGTGACATTTCGCCGCGCTATGGGTGTCGGGGTCCATATAAATCGCGTCGTAGGGACAGGCTTGCATACAGGCTTTACAGCCAATGCAGACTGCGGGGTCAAATTCCACGATGCCATCCTGTCGTTGATACATGGCCGTGACCGGACAGATGCGAACACAGGGCGGGTTAGCACAATGATTACAACGGGTGACTTGGAAAGAGCGCTTAGTGTTGGGGAACGCGCCTTTTTCGACATACTTCACCCAGGTGCGATTGACTCCTAGCGGAACTTCATTTTCAGACTTGCAGGCGACACTACAGGCATGACAGCCAATGCAGGTCTTATTATTGATAATAAAACCGTAACTCATTGATCACTCCAGTTGGGAGGCTATCCCCTATGGCGTACAGCCCCCGCCGGGGGCCATATACGTCAGTTGCTGACCGCTTTGTGCGGTTGGTTGATTTTTTATCCATAGGGCTTATTGTAGCCAATTTGAGAAATAACAACAATTTGCCGTCAACTTGAAACGTTCTGTGTACAAGGGGTGGCATTGAAGCAAAGATGAGCTTGAGGTATAATAGCCTCAAAGCGGTGAATCGTCCGGCCATTCCCCGCCCACACCATTATGCATGGCGTGGGTAAATTCGGCCTAGCCAGTCTCTGTAACCTCGACCAGTTACCCCCAGCATCATCATCACCGCCCCGCTGAAGATTATTGATAGTTCTGGCAGTCCCTTGCGAGTTTTGGCCCTTGTGCCTAATTGAAGGCGATTTAACACTTTGCCAAATGTCCTCATCTGTTAGATAATTAGGATCCTAGTAACCGACAAATTAAAGGAGCATACCTATGCCAACAGTGACCATGTTAAACCAGCCAATTATAGATAAACGCGCTTGGCGGGCAGATACAATTGATGAAGCTTCATCTTGGTACCACCAATTAACCGAACCTTGTCTGGCGGAATTAGATGCCTGGGTACAAGCGGTTCTTGAGGATGAGGGACCCATCACAGACCATTACCTGCAAGCAGGGACAATGCAAGCCTGTGCTGCCTGCTTGAAACTGGTGCGAACCACTTTGTTTCAGGAACGTGGTTTTGTGGTGATTAATCAAATTCCAGAACACTATACGGTGGCACAGGCCAAGGCCTGCTATTGGGGGATTGGACAATTTTTAGGGCGACCCTTAGAACAAAATATTCAGGGCACTTTACTCTACTCCGTGCAGGATACAGGCCAGAACATCTCTCAAGGTGTGCGTTTCTCAGTGACCAATTCTGAGAGTTCTTTTCATACTGATGGCGCGTTTTGGGATGAAATCCCGGATCTGATTGGCTTGCTTTGTCTAGCAACAGCGAAATCTGGGGGCGAAAATCAATTGATTAGTGGCTATACCATTCACAATGAGTTGTTAGAAAATGCGCGGGATGCCTTACAGGTCTTATATCAGGACTATTATTTTGACCGTCGGGGGGGCGTTCTCGAAGGTGAGTCATCAGTAGCACAACATCCCATATTTACCCAAAATGAACTGGGCCTCACCTTCCGCTATCTAAACTATTACATCCATGTCGCTCATGAGAAAGTTAACCAACCCTTAACCACAGCACAAGAAAATGCCCTACTTGCTATTGAAAATTTGCTTAAGTCCTCTGATCTTCAGATTGAATTTAGTCTGAAACCAGGTCAAATGTTGTTTACCAACAATCACTGGATTCTGCACAATCGCACCGCCTTTGTCGATTATGAAGAACTTGAACGCCGCCGACATTATGTGCGCCTATGGTTACAGCGGAATTAAGATATGGACAGGGCTAAACGTCATAAATTCAGAAGAATATCTTTATTATATTCTAAGAAAAGTGATTGTGAATTTTTTCTCGGCAAAACAAGGGAATTAATTCACAAAAACTTATTTTCTCCTGTACTTAGTAAAGAGAGGTAAACTGATAAAGAAGACTGCCTATAGAGGCGGTCTTTTTTGGTGCTTACTGGCACTGGTGAATATAGTGTCGTGGATGGCAAAGGGTATGTTGACCCTTGTGATAGCGATTTTGATAACCACTTTGCAAGATATGATGATGGCAGAATTTGCCCTCAGACAGATGTCGGAAATTATATGTTCCAAAAATTGAAACTGGGGCTACGACGACATAGCTTGGCTTGGAGGTATGAACAATTGGAAGATACATTTAATAATTTAAGGAATGAGGTCGAGAATTTTTCGGGACCTACTCCTATAAAAGAGCAATTAATGAATTATCGGTTAAAAGTCGTTGAAGAATACTTTAAATATAAGTACGAATTTGAAAAAACACTCAATGAATAGAAATACTGGCTCCTACTACAGGCCCAAAAAGCGATCAACTTTTATAGGGCCTTCCTGAGCGTTACAAATGTAGACCTAGAAATCCTTGGTATAATTACCTTAGAAAGAGAAAGGAAATCTCGCATGAATGATCAATTCTTCAAACAACCGATTCTCAATTCACCCTACAAATCCCCCCAACGACATTGGGAACTGGATGAGGATGGACAACCGACGCAGCACATCGTTGAACGCCGCCGCGGCGCAGCCTTCATCACGCCCATCCCCAACCCCAGAAAACGTAAGCAAATGGCGATGGTCATAGATGAAGGGCAGGGACTTTCGACGAGCGAACAGCAGTATGACTCCACCGGAAACATCAACCTCGTCAGAAGCCTGGTAGACCAATGGCGCCTGATAAAAGACCCCAAGGACTGGCAGGTCACCCCTGAAACCGCCCGGTTGCTTCAACATTGGCGGCATCATCGCTTTAGTGGCATCCGCCCTTTCTTTTGTCAGATAGAAGCTGTGGAAACCTTAATCTGGCTCACGGAAGTGGCTCCGAAATCAGGTAAAAGAGCGAAAGAATTATTAGACCGAATCATCAGCGCAAACCAGAACGCGAACCCGGCCCTCTATCGCGTTGCCCTCAAGATGGCCACGGGGGCGGGGAAGACGACCGTGATGGCGATGATTATCGCCTGGCAGACGCTCAATGCCGTGCGGCACCCAAACAGCAAGAAATTCAGCCGGGGGTTTTTGGTGGTTACGCCGGGCATCACCATCCGCGACCGGCTCCGGGTTTTGTACCCCAATGACCCTGAGAGCTATTATGCCAAGCGTGAGTTGGTGCCCCCTGAGTTTCTGCCCGCACTGGCTAAAGCAACCATCGTCCTCACCAATTACCATGCCTTTAAGCTGCGGGAACGGGTCAAACTGGGCAAGGTCAGCCGTTCTTTATTGCAGGGTCGGGGGGCGGCCCTAAACACGCTGGAAACAGAAGGCCAGATGCTCCAACGGGTTATGCCTGCGTTGATGGGCCGCAAGAATATCATGGTGCTTAACGATGAAGCCCATCATTGCTATCGCGCCAAGCCCGAAAAAGATGAAGAAGGACGGCTAAAAGGGGATGAGCGGGCCGAGGCTGAAAAGAATAATGAAGCGGCTCGTCTTTGGATTAGCGGCCTGGAGATTGTGCAGCGGCACTGTGGGGTGGCGCAGGTGGTTGACCTTTCGGCCACGCCTTTCTTCCTCAAAGGGTCGGGCTATGCTGAGGGGACAATTTTTCCTTGGACGATGAGCGATTTCTCGCTGATGGATGCTATTGAATGTGGCATTGTGAAATTACCCCGTGTGCCGGTGGCGGACAATATCCCCGGCGGCGATATGCCCAAATTCCGCAATTTATGGACGCATATTCGGGCTAAGATGCCTAAAAAAGGGCGCGGCAAATCAAAAACGCTAGACCCGCTCAGTTTGCCCCTAGACTTGCAAACAGCCTTGGATGCCCTTTATGGACATTATAAAGAGACCTTTGATTTTTGGAAAAAAGCCGCAGTTTCCGGCCCCCCGCCCTGCTTTATCATCGTCTGTCAAAATACGGCCATTTCAAAACTGGTTTATGACTATATCTCAGGCTTTCAGCGTTTAGATGAAAATGGCTCCCCAATTTATACACCGGGCCGGTTAGAGCTATTTCGCAATTTTGATGAGCAGGGCAACCCCTTAGCTCGGCCAAATACCTTATTGATTGACAGCGAACAATTGGAATCTGGCGAAGCCTTGGACCCCAAGTTTCGCCAAATGGCCGCCGCTGAAATCGAACGGTATCGCCGTGAAATCATCCAACGCAGCGGCGACCAACGTCAGGCCGACCATCTCTCGGACCAAGACCTGTTGCGGGAGGTGATGAACACGGTCGGCAAACCTAATAGCTTGGGCTCATCAATCCGCTGCGTGGTGTCGGTTTCAATGTTGACTGAGGGCTGGGATGCCAATACCGTCACCCATATTTTGGGCATCCGCGCCTTTGGCACCCAATTGCTGTGCGAACAAGTGGTCGGTCGTGCCTTGCGCCGCCAATCATACGCCTTGAATGATGAAAACCTCTTTGAGGTCGAATATGCCGATATTCTTGGCGTTCCCTTCGATTTCACCGCCAAACCCGTCATCGCGCCCCCCCAGCCGCCACAGGAGACGGTGCATGTGCATGCCCTGCGCCCAGAGCGCGACTCCTTAGAAATCCGCTTTCCGCGTGTGGCAGGCTATGGCGTAGATTTACCGCCAGAGCAGTTGCAGGCAACCTTCAATGAAGATTCTACCTTGGTCTTAACCCCGGCCCTGGTCGGGCCTACAATGACCAACATTGCGGGCATTATTGGGGAAGATATTGATCTGAGTCTGAAACATCTGGACGATATGCGCCCGGCGACGCTCTCATTCGAATTGACCAAACACCTGCTCTATACCCACTATCGAGACAAAAATTCTGTACCAAAACTGTATTTGTTTGGGCAACTCCTGCCCATCACCAGAGAATGGCTGAACAGCTATTTAGACTGCCAAGGCGACACCTACCCCGCCCAACTGCTGTATCAGGAATTGGCGGAGATGGCTTGCTCGCGCATCCACACCGCCATCACCCGACAAAATGTCGGGCAGCGGTCAATTCGGGTCATCCTCGATGCTTATAACCCCTCTGGCTCCAGCTGCTACGTCAACTTTCAGACGACCAAAAAAAGCCGTTGGCAAACCGACCCCCGCAGATGCCATGTCAATTGGGTGGTTTTAGATAGCGATTGGGAAGCGGAGTTCTGCCGCGTGGCGGAAGCGCATCCCCGTGTGCGGGCCTATATTAAGAATCAGGGGCTAGGGCTGGAGGTGCCCTATCACTATGGCTCGACGATGCGAAAATATGTCCCAGATTTCATCGTCCAGATTGATGATGGGCAAGCAGACCTTTTGAATCTGATCGTCGAGGTCAAAGGCTATCGGGAGGAGGATGCCAAGGATAAAAAAGCAGCTATGGAGACCTACTGGCTTCCTGGGGTCAATCTCCGGGCGGATTATGGACGCTGGGATTTTATAGAATTGAAGGCGGTCTATGCTATGCAGGATGAATTTGCGGCCAAGATTGAAGCCCAGCTCAATAAGCCGCTTGAAACTAGGCGGTGATATTTTATGATTCCCGATCACTTAAACCCTGTCAGTCCAAGGAGAGATCTGATGACCAAACAACAAGCCCAAAAATCTATCGAAACCATCACCCACGCCGAAGCCTCGCGTAAGCATATCCCCACCGCTGAATACCAAGCGCTGTTAGAGCAGGAAGCCCCGCTGCAACGTGCCTACTCCCGCCGCAACCGCGACCTAGACCCGCAACTCGTCTGGCGCGGCAAGGATGAACCAGACTGGTCTGACCTGACCGTCCCAATCCCGCCGATTTATATTCAGGAAAAAATTCAGCCCAAAGTCTTGCTTGACGACCTGCGCCGCCAAAGCGCGTGCCAGTCAAAAAACGAGACCCCGCAACAACTCGATATGTTCGCCGATTTCAACGGCTTGCCAGACGAGGCCGCCAAAACGCAATTTTACGAGCATGAGGCCAACTGGAGCAACCGCATGATTTTGGGCGATAGCTTACAGGTCATGGCTTCCTTGGCCGAGCGGGAGGGCTTGCGGGGCCAGGTGCAGTGTATTTATTTTGATCCCCCCTATGGCATTAAGTTCAATTCTAATTTTCAGTGGTCAACCACCAGTCGGGAGGTGAAGGATGGCCAAGCTGCTCACATCACCCGCGAGCCAGAGCAGGTCAAGGCTTTTCGGGATACCTGGCGCGATGGGATTCATTCCTATTTGACCTATCTGCGGGACCGCTTGACGGTGGCGCGGGAGTTGCTGACTGAGAGCGGGTCTATTTTTGTGCAGATTGGGGATGAGAATGTTCATCGAGTGCGGGCCTTGATGGATGAGGTGTTTGGGGACGAGAATTTTGTCAGTCAGATTTCATTTGTGACTACAACGAGTACTACCAGCGTCTATCTATCCAGCACTAACGATTTTGTGTTATGGTATGCTCGTTCAAAATCTTCACTAAAATATCGACCTCTATGGCGAGAAAAATTAATAGGTCCTGATGGATTAACGAACTACAAAAAAGTTTCGAGCATTAGCGCACTTGAAAATTACCTTTTTGAGAAGTCCCGCTTTGCGACGTTAGATCAGCTAACGTCGCAAAGCGGGACTTCTTTTCCTCTCGAATTTCGAGGAAAGACATATACATTACCAAAAGGATCATGGAAGACAAATGCCGAAGGTGTGCGTCGCTTAAATGTCAGTGGTCGTATCGCACTACAGGGCAAAACCCCACGTTTCGTCAGATTCTCCGATGATTTTGGCGTGTTTGCGTATACAAACAATTGGACTGAGCAACTTTCCGAACAATACAAAAATTATGTAGTCCAAACATCCACAAAGGTAATCCAACGCTGCATCCTCATGACCACCGACCCCGGCGACCTCGTCCTCGACCCGACCTGCGGCTCTGGCACGACGGCCTACGTGGCTGAACAATGGGGGCGCCGCTGGCTCACCATTGACACCTCACGGGTTGCCCTCGCTTTAGCCCGCGCTCGCCTGATGGGGGCCAGATATCCTTACTACCTGCTGAAAGACAGCCGCGAAGGGCAACAAAAGGAAGCGGAGCTTTCAGGCACGATACCGCCCAAATCTGCAACTTGCGGCAATATCCGCCAGGGGTTTGTCTATGAGCGGGTGCCGCATATCACCCTCAAAGCCATCGCCAACAACGCCGAAATTGATGTTATCTGGGAGACCTATCAAGAAAAACTGGCCCCCTTAAGCGCCGCACTCAATCAAGCGGTAGGTCAAGACTGGGCCGAATGGGAGATACCCCGCCAAGCAGACGAAGCTTGGTCAGCGGAGGCGCAAGACCTGCATCAGCAATGGTGGCAGCAGCGTATCGCCCGCCAAAAAGAGATTGATGCCGCTATCGCGGCCAAGGCCGATTATGAATATCTCTACGATAAACCCTATCAAGATAAGAAGACCGTCCGCGTGGCCGGCCCCTTCACCGTGGAAAGCCTGTCCCCGCACCGCGTTATGGGGGCGGATGACGAATTGAGCGACCGGGGGGCGGAAAGCAGAGCGCGAGAGGGTCTTGGTTTCGCCGAGATGATTCTGGAAAATCTCAAAATAGCTGGGGCTCAACGCACTTATAAAGACGATAAAATCACCTTCTCGTGGCTCAAGCCTTGGCCGGGTCATTATATCTGCGCCGAAGGGCATTATGCGGACACAGCGCCCGAGGCCGACGAGGCCGCGTCGGCTGTGAAGCGGGCGGGCATCTTCATCGGCCCCCAATTCGGCACCGTGACCCGGCCGGATTTGGTGGCGGCAGCCCGAGAGGCAGGAGAGGCGGGCTTTGAGGTGTTGCTCGCCTGCGCCTTCAATTATGAGGCCCGCACGACCGAATTGAACACGTTAGGCCGCATCCCCATCCTGAAAGTCCGCCTGAACGCCGACCTGCACATGGCGGCTGAACTCAAAAATACGGGGGGAGGCAATCTTTTCGTCATCTTTGGGGAGCCAGATATTGACCTGCTGGCGGGTGAAGATGGGCAGTTCAAGGTCAAGCTCAAGGGCGTGGATATCTTTGACCCCCGCACGGGGGAAGTCCGGAGCGATGGGGTTGAGGGAATCGCCCTGTGGTTTGTGGATACCGATTACAACGAAGAAAGTTTCTTTGTGCGCCAGGCTTACTTTTTGGGGGCAAACGATCCCTATAAAGCTCTCAAAACCACTCTGAAAGCCGAGGTCAATCAAGAGGCTTGGGACTCGCTGTACAGCGATACCTCCCGCCCTTTCGCCAAACCCGCCTCAGGGCGTATCGCGGTCAAAGTGATCAACCATTTAGGGGATGAAGTCCTGAAAGTCTTTCAGGTGCGCTGAATAGAAGAGAAAATTTCGCGGAGAAAGGTATAATAATCAGGCTGATTGATTGTCTGACGAACCATAAGGAACTGTTGGTTTAGGGCTTTATGTTGTCAAATCAATCTCAAGTGTTTTGCAAATCAATCTTAAATTTATCATTTATAAAGCGAAAACCTAATCTTGTTATCAAGGTAATCTTATGGCAGATAAAAAAAACCCTACGCAAAAACGGCGGTTATGTTCCGTCATTTCGATGGCTAATGGCGAAGATCCCATTGGCTCGGCTGTTCAATTTGACCAATATCTGATACTCGAAGTCCCCCCACCTTGGCCGCGCGATGTCTGGGAGGCAAAGCATCTTCCGACAGGCTTAATGGCCGTCATCCAAAAAGCAGTTGATGCTGGTCTCCGGGTGAGACCGCAGGCTGTCCTGCCTGATGACACCTATTCTCAGCCTGGCTTGGCCCATGTGATTCATTACAAACGGCCCAGCGAGCTTTTTGCTCACTATGAAAAGACCGAATTTTTAGTCCCTCAAGACGAGAGGGTCTCTTTAGTGGAAGCCCTACTCATTCAACCTGAAAAATTGGCTGCTTATGCAGATTATCAACAACATCCTGAGCCTGTCCGCGAAATTTTGGTTTGTACGCATAGTGCCCGTGATGCCTGTTGCGCTAAATTTGGCCTGCCGATTTATAAGCACTTACGGGAACTTTCCGCCGCTTCCGTAGAAGAAAATGGAGATTTACGAGTCTGGCGCAGCAGCCATTTAGGGGGGCATCGTTTCGCCGCAACCTTGGTTGACCTCCCCAGTGGACAATATTGGGGCCACCTTGACCAAGAGACTGTCCAAGATGTCTTGCATCGTCGAAAAGAAGCCAAGACGCTGAAGGCCTATTATCGAGGCTGGGGGGGTTTAGGCAAATTTGAACAAATTGTCGAACGAGAAATCCTGATGCAAGAAGGTTGGCCCTGGCTTGATTATCATAAAGCGGGGCAGGTTACTCAGGTCAATGAAGATGAAACACAGGCCAGCGTTAAGCTGAATTTCACTTCGACTGATTCTCATATTTCAGGGCACTATGAAGCCACTGTCGAAGAGGTCAAACGAGTCAAAACCTTGTCTAGTAGCGGGTTTGAGCCAGATAAAGAAGTACCTGTCTATCAAGTCAATCATTTGACCAAAGTCCTGAATTAAAAATTATGGCAAAGTGGCAAAGGAAGCGGAATTAAATAACTGTCCGCATTGACTGGTGATTGACGGGGAAGAATTTTAATCGTTATCCATACAGAGCATGAGGGTGTCTACCCCACTTCCTCCCTCAATGCCTCAAAAAGCTCTCTTTGCCGCTCACTCAAATCCTTCGGCAAACTGACCTCCATTCGGGCCAACAAGTCCCCATAGTCATTTGGACTTTGTAACTTCGGCATGCCTTTCCCCCGCAGACGGAAGGTTTGGCTTGGCTGGGTCCCAGCAGGGATTTTGAGCTTGACCTGACCGGTTAAGGTCGGGATTTGTACTTCACCCCCTAGCACAGCGGTATATACGTCGAGTGGCACCGTCGTCGTTAGCAGCGTTCCATTTCTTTCAAAGCGGGGGTCAGGAGAGATGTTGACCTTGAGATAGAGATCCCCTTTTTCACCGCTGCCGTAAGCACTCCCTCCTTCACCACGTAGGCGAACCTTGGTCCCAGTATCAGCCCCGGCGGGAATTTTGACCGTCAAACGGCGACCATCTTTGGCTACGAGGCGGCTGGTCCCGTGATACGCTTCCGTCAGCGAAATTTCAACCCTTTGTTCTAAATCTTGGCTTAAATGACGGACATTGGTTACAAAAGGAATGTCTTGTTGACTGGGTCTGCCGCTCATGTCACCAAAGATTGCGCGGAAGAAGTCAGAAAAGGGCCCATCGTTTCCGCCGAAAATATCCCCTAAATCACCATATTGGACCTGCACCCGCTGTCCCATTGGGTGCATTTGCCAGCGACTCCAATCAAAATCACTTGGTCCACCGCCTGCCTGTTGCCAGCGATGCCAATCTACCCCTAATTGATCATATTTGGTCCGCTTTTCTGCGTCCCCTAGCACTTCATAGGCTTCATTAATTTCTTTGAACTTGGCTTCTGCATCAAGGGCCTCATTAACATCGGGGTGATATTGGCGGGCCAATTTGCGATAGGCAGCCTTAATATCTTGTTCGCTTGCTGTTTTATCAACCCCTAAAACTTGATAATAATCTTTATAGTCCATCGTTTCCTCCTCAATCTATTTACGTTGCCACCACCGCAACTAAAAAATTTGCCACGAATTTAATCCTCCCTGTTGAATTTATTCAACCGCCCACCTTATCTCTGCGGAGGTCAAACGGTGCCACAGGGCATCGACCTGTGGCATCGGCCCCGAGTCGCCTTCCAGAAAACGAAGACGGGTCAATAAAATTTCAAGTCCATCAGCGTAATAGTGCTTCAATCAATTGTGTTTTTTGCTCGAAAGTTAAACGCATCGCCTCACCCTAGCTTACATATTCCGCCGATACTGCCCCCCTACATCGTACAGGGCTTGCGTGATCTGCCCCAAAGAGCAAACCTTGACCGCTTCCATGAGGGCGGCAAACAGATTTTGATGATGGACAGCCACTTGCTGTAAGTTGTCTAATTGACTGGCAGATGCTTGGGGATTGAAGGCTTGTAAGGCTTGGATGCGTTCAATTTGCCGCGCTTTCTCAGCTTCCGTGGCCCGAATGACTTCGCGGGGCAGGCGGGTGGGGGAGCCGTCGGCGGAGAGGAAAGTATTCACGCCAATCAGGGCCAAGTCGCCCTTATGTTTGAGATCCTCGTAATATAGGGATTCCTCTTGAATTTTACTCCGTTGATACATGGTTTCCATGGCCCCTAATACTCCGCCGCGCTCGGTCAAGCGATCAAACTCAGCCAAAACAGCTTCTTCCACCAAATCGGTCAATGTTTCGATGATGAAGGCCCCTTGTAAGGCATTTTCATTTTTCGCCAAGCCCAATTCTTCATTGATGATCAATTGAATGGCCATCGCTCGGCGCACGGATTCTTCAGTGGGGGTGGTGATGGCTTCATCATAAGCGTTGGTGTGCAAGGAGTTGCAGTTGTCGTAGACCGAAGACAGGGCTTGAAGGGTGGTTCGAATATCGTTAAAGCTGATCTCCTGAGCATGTAATGAGCGGCCAGAGGTTTGGCTATGATATTTGAGCTTCTGCGCCTGCTCACCAGCCCCATATTTGAGCTTAAGGGCTTTGGCCCAGAGCCGCCGAGCGACCCGACCAATGACGGAATATTCGGGGTCTAAGCCACTGGAGAAGAAAAAGGAAAAATTGGGCGCAAAGTGGTTGATGTCCATGCCTCGTGAACAGTAATATTCCAGCAGGGTGAAACCATTGGCCAGGGTGAAGGCCAATTGCGTAATCGGGTTGGCCCCGGCCTCAGCGATATGATAGCCTGAGATTGAGACTGAGTAGAAATTCCGCACCTGGTGGTCGATGAAATATTGTTGCACATCGCCCATCAAACGCAGCGAAAACTCTGTGGAGAAGATGCATGTGTTCTGGGCTTGATCTTCCTTGAGGATGTCGGCTTGCACCGTCCCCCGCACAGCAGCCAAAGTTTTGGCTTTGATCTCAGCATAAATCTCTGGCGGCAGCACTTGATCGCCCGTCAGCCCAAAAAGCAGCAACCCTAAACCATCATGGCCTGCGGGCCAGTCGCCTTGATAGCTGGGTCGGGTCAAACCTTGCCCCTCGTATAAGCTTCGCAGCTTGGCCTCAACCTGGTCTTCGAGACCCTGCTCGCGGATATACAACTCACACTGTTGATCGATGGCGACATTCATGAAAAAGGCCAAGATGACGGCGGCCGGGCCGTTGATGGTCATGGACACAGAGGTCGTAGAGTCGCAGAGATTGAAGCCGCTGTATAAGCGTTTGGCATCATCTAAACTCGGGATGGAGACCCCCGAATTGCCGACCTTGCCATAGATGTCGGGCCGATGGTCGGGGTCGCTGCCGTAGAGGGTCACTGAATCGAAGGCGGTGGAGAGGCGTTTGGCCGGCATGCCCAATGAGACATAGTGGAAACGACGATTGGTCCGTTCCGGTCCCCCTTCGCCAGCGAACATACGGGTCGAAGCCTCACCTTGTCGCTTGAAGGGGAAGACCCCCGCGGTGAAGGGAAAGTCGCCCGGCGTATTTTCCTGTAAGTGCCAACGCAGAATATCGCCCCACGCACTATATTTGGGCAGTGAGATGCGGGGTATCCGAGTGCGTGACAGAGAGGTGGTATAAGTTGGTACACGCATATCGCGTCCGCGCACTTGATAGACAAATTCATCTGCCTGATAACGGGCCACTTTATCGGGCCAGGCGGCCAAGATATCTTGATGTTTCGGATGAAGTTTCAGGCTCAGACGCTCATAGAGGTGTTCCAACTGGGGGCCTAACCCTTCATCGGCGACGTCAAGCGTTTGCTTGATGCCATAAAGCTGATTGGCTAAGGTGGCTTGGGCCTCAGTCTGCTCATTATACGCTCGAATGGTCTCCGCGATTTCCGATAAATAACGTACGCGCTGGGGCGGGACGATGCAGGTTTTTTCCGCGTCGGTTTCTGTCTGCGTCGTCACGGGCCGTAAATGAGCGTCCATCTGCTTGACATCAGCTGCCATCTTCTGACTAATCATTTTCATGACCACCTCATAGAGCTTATTCGTTCCCGCATCGTTGAACTGGGCTCCAATCGTGCCATAGACCGGCATGTCTTCGTCGGGGAGATGCCACAACTGATGGTTGCGCTTGACCTGCTTTTTGATATCCCGCAAGGCATCCAAGGCCCCGCGTTTATCAAATTTATTGATCGCCACCACATCGGCAAAATCGAGCATATCGATTTTTTCAAGCTGACTGGCCGCCCCGTATTCAGGGCTCATGACGTACAGAGACAGGTCGGCCAAATCAACAATTTCCGTATCCGCTTGCCCGATGCCAGAGGTCTCTAACATGATCAAATCAAACCCTGCCGCTTGTAAGAGCTTCAAGACAGCGGGAACATGCTTAGACAGGGACATATTGGATTGCCGCGTCGCCATTGAGCGCATGTAGACCCGCTCGTCATAAATGGCGTTCATCCGAATCCGATCTCCCAACAAGGCCCCGCCCGTGCGTCGTTTGGAAGGGTCTACGGAAACAATGGCAATGGTTTTATCGCCCGTCTGAGCCTGGCAGTCAGAGCCCTTTGCAAAATCACGCAGGAAACGACGGACCAGTTCATCGACCAAGGATGATTTACCCGCGCCCCCTGGGCCCGTGATGCCCAAAATGGGCGGCTTTGTCTTGTTTAATAAAGCGAGGTCTAGAGCTTCTAAAATCGACGGGGCTGCGGAGTCATCCTGCTCAATGGCTGAGATCAATTGTCCTAAAGCGACAGCTTTATCTTTGAGCGGCAATGGCCCCCCTAGCCCTCCAAAGGGGGGAACAGAAATCTCCCCCCTTTGGAGGGTCGGGGGAGTCATTCCGCCATCTCGCTCAAGCCCATCCGCTACCCGCAACTGAAGGCCCAAAGCCGCTTCCAACAATAAAGGGCCCTGATCCATCACCTGACCAACAGGCACATCAGCTTGCGCGACCAGATCATCAATCATCCCCTGCAAGCCCATCGCTCGACCATCGTCTGGCGAGTAGATGCGGGCGATACCGTACTCGTGCAATTCAGCCTGTTCCGCGGCGAGAATGGTTCCGCCGCCGCCGCCAAAAATTTTGATATGGCCACAGCCGCGTGATTCTAGGAGATCGGACATATACTTAAAATATTCCAGATGCCCACCCTGATAAGAGGTGACGGCAATGGCTTGAGCATCTTCTTGAATGGCCGTTTCCACGATTTCATGCACCGAGCGATGGTGGCCTAGATGAATCACCTCACAACCAGAGGCTTGGATGATGCGGCGCATGATGTTGATGGCTGCATCATGGCCGTCGAAAAGCGAGGCGGCGGTGACAATACGAAGTTTGTTTTTGGGACGGTAGGGGGGTTGTTTCATTATTTGACCCCCATTATTAGAACCGTGTTTTAGATGTTTTTTCATGGGATTATTCCTTCACGATTTTTGATTTTATCTTTATGCTTAGTCTGCGATCACCACATCATCTTGATATGTCGGGCCTGGCTGACTTTCTTGGCTGAAATTTATGTTGAGCATGTGGCTTATTTTACTATTTTACCCTCTAAAGCCAAATATCTCTGCGGCGAAAAATTTCACATCCCCCAAACCACAATAGTCTGTCCCTTATAGCCTCGCTCCTCTCGAAAGATCTTCTCCTCCCAAGACTTATCTTTTGCTCGATCAAAGATGATCAAATGTCCTTCGCTCGTGCCGCACTGATCCATATATTGCCAGGTCTGCGCTAAACCTTTGTCGATGGTCTTTTCCCGCTTGCCATATCTGATCTTCAATGCCAGGACCACCTCTTGCATCTGGTCTTCACTATAAAACCAAATAACTAATGTAAAAATCTGACCTGTTGCATCAGTATGCTGTTGATAAAGTGCCTGTAGTTCGGTTTGGTTGAAATTACCCATGTGCAGCGATTCCGCCTTAACATTAAAAGCACGCCCCCCGGTGATAATCGCTTTTTCAGATGAGGAATGGATGCGATAGTCACGTACATCACGGACTCCGCAAAGGATGATACTTTGCGGAAATTGGTGAGGACGCTGGTCATAACCCGCTCGAAGTTGACGGAGGGTTGAGATCAGTGAATCACCGATGAGAGAATCGATTTCGTCAATAAATAGGACAATCGGTTTATCAACCCGTTCTGCCCAGAGGGTCAACAGTCTATACAAGCCGCTCGCTATCGTATTTTCTTCGCGGATGGCGTTGCGAACGTCGTTCAAAAAAGTATGCCCTAAATCAAGTTCAGCGCGTAGGGTTAACACACTTAAGATGGTCATCATGGCTCGGTCTACATCCTCACGCAGGGCTTGGGCAGGTTCGATATTAATATAGAGCGCCTGATATTTGCCCACTTGATTTAAGTAATTTCGCCAGGCCAAGAGCAAAGAGGTTTTGCCCGTCTGTCGGGGGGCATGGAGAACAAAATATTTTTTCTGCTCAATTAAGAGCAAAATTTCATCTAAATCCAGACGGTTCAAAGGCGGTAGGCAGTAATGATCTTCGGGGTTAACGGGGCCAGCGGTGTTGAAAAAGCGCATGATATCTTATCCTTGTGGGCAGAGTGGCAAGGTGACAAAGTTGCAGATCAATAAAAAAGACTCATACAGTCGCATCAACTATACAGGTCTTTTCATGATACTGGCAATTGTTTATTTCGTCAATTGCTACAATTTGTGAGAATGTCTTGATTTCAATTTGGTTCAATGAACGGGGACTGTCTTGAATTGTCCTTGGAAACGGAGAACATTGGCGTAATTGTCTGCCTGCCAAGCGATGTCATCGAGTTCAATTTGAACATCAGTCTATAAAAACCCCCATTCCAGCGGGGTAAACCATGCGTAAAACTTAGGTAAAATTGACTTTACGAAACTATAACATTTATGAGTCTGAAATAAATTTCCGTCTCGTGAATTTACTTTAGATATTCATGACTGATTTGAAATACATTTAAACAAAAAGACGACTTTTTAATAAAGTCGTCTTTTTAAAATCACGTCGCCCTCAAGTTGGTTCCCAAACTATAGTTTGGGAACCAACTTGAGGCAGTTAATGAACGCCCATTCCTTAGAACACAATCACAGAACGCAGGGTTTCACCACGTTTCATCGCTTCGAAAGCTTCTTCAGTATCTTCTAATTTGATGGTTCGGCTAACCAGACCATCTAAGTCTAGTTGACCCTGAGCATACCAATCGGCCAAAATGGGGAAATCGCGGGCCGGAATACAATTGCCGTACCAAGAAACACAAACATTGCCCCCATAATCGAAGATCTTTTGCATTTCCAAATTTAACACGGGGCCGGGACCAGGGACACCAATCAAAACACAGGTACCAGCCAAATCACGACAGAACAAGGCTTGTTCAAATGTTTGCGTGAGCCCGACAGCTTCAAAAGAGTAGTTTACCCCATTCCCCCCGGTCAAGGATTTGATTTTATCAACCGGGTCTTCTTCTTTGGCATTGACCGTATGCGTTGCCCCAAACTTTTTAGCCCATTCGAGTTTTTGAGGATCGAGGTCGACGGCGATGATGGTCGTGGCCCCGGCAATTTTGGCCCCTTGAATAACGCTATCGCCAACGCCCCCACAGCCAAATACAGCAACACTCGTCCCCGCTTGCACATCTGCACTATATAAAGCTGCCCCGACGCCGGTCATGACCCCACAACCAATGAGCGACATCTGCGCGGCTGGTAAGCTGGCATCATAAGTCACAGTTTGGACTTCATTGACCAAGGTATGGGTACAAAAAGTGCCCAGACCGAGGGCTGGGTTAAGAACATGGCCGTCTAGGTCTCGCAGTTTATTTGCTGCTTGTAAGCTGGAGGCACAATAGTTATGTTGCCCTTTGAGGCAGAAACGACAGGTGCCACAGGGGGCACGCCAGTTGAGCATCACATGGTCGCCAATTTTGACTCGTGTGACTTGTTCGCCCACAGCTTGAACCACACCCGCGCCTTCATGGCCGAGCATAAAGGGGAAGCCATCCGTGCCATAAGTACCACTTTTTAGACCAAAGTCAGTATGGCATACACCAGAAGCTAAGATACGCACTAAGACATCACGAGGACCAGGATCATCAACCATAAAGTCTTCGATAACAACAGGATCATCAGGAACGCGGGCGACTGCGCCACATGCTTTTGTAGGCACAATAAACTCTCCTCATTAAAATATTGGATTAAGTGTTGATTAATTTCGACTTAGCATCGCGAAAAGTTCAGGACTGGTGCAGGGGAAAGGTACTTTGATGTTCACCTGAACGTTCAACATGCTTTGATCGTCTGATAAATCCGCAAACATTTCTAAGCCAACATTGTATCCACCGACGTTCATTTGAGAAGATGATTCCAAATGATTCGGCGCATCTGCGCTAATGGTATCAGCTAAACCAAGGGTGCTAGCGGGGACATCTTGGACACCAGGGCAAAAACCTCTTCCAACGTTAACCTGTAAACCCTCGCCCAAGGTCACTTCACCAGTCACGCTATCGCCATCTTGAGTCAAGACAACCATTAATTCAGCCCTGCTCTTTTCGTCACCAGTAATGGTTCCTGAAAACGTGCCCTCAAAGGGCAGCATTGTATCTGTATCAGCTTCTTCCTCGGTATCAGTATCTTCTTCATCTGCTGCTTCATCGGCTTCTTCTTCATTCTCGGCATCAGCATCGTCTGCATCATCTTCATGCTCATCATCTGCATCTTTATCCATGTGCATCTCCATGGTTTCTAGGCCCAAGGTAATCGTTCCTTCACCCATCGAAACGTTGACGATGGTTCCCAAGGCGGGATGATCAAGGGCAGCGTTGAGGCGCTTGCCAATCAAAGCGGCAATATCACCGCTCACGCCAAATGGCCCTGCTGAGGCATGATCTAGGTCAACCTTAACCAAGTGATCTTCGACCATGACCTTGCCGGATAGACCAAGATGATCAATGCCCAGTGGCCCCTGGCTTAATTGTACATGCAGATAGACCTGATCAGGGTCAAACATGGCTGAAAAGCTTTTGATGGGGACCTCATCACCAGCATTCTGTTGAATTAGCACCGTGATGAAGCTGCTGAATTGACTTTCAGTGAGTGTAACGCTACCACTAGGCATACCCGTCCTTAAAGCCTCTTGCGTCTGAAGGGCATTATCAACTGAAATCTCAATCTCTCGGTCTGGGGTCATCAGGGGGCCTGACATACACGCTGACAGGGTACTCAAGGTAAGGAGAGCCAAGAGCATGATCAATAAACTTTTTCGAGATACCATTTGTACAAATTCCTCCATTAGGATGATTTGATAAAATTATTTGATTGGTTTACGATTTAGGAAAGATTTTCGATTTGTAGCACAAACACCCTATCGCATAGACATCTTGCTTGTCAAAAGTACTCAGGGTGAACTGTGTTTGACGGCGTGTTTGCCTCTTAAAACACACGCCGTCTGCGTTAAGCAAAGGTCTCTAGTGAAAGATCAGATATTTATTCAGCCCTCATGCCTTTACCCCGCAGCAATTCCCAGCCAAGATAGAGAGGGGCTAGATTGACCAAGATGAGCCAAAGCATCAGGATCGTAACGCCCGTTTTGGCCCTATCTAAACCTTGATCCAATCCACCTTCCACAGCTTGAATAGTACTGTTGATAGCATCTATTTGATTAACATAGCCCTCCAACATAGGCCCTAAAGGATCAAGCGTGGCATTTAAGCTGGCTTCTATTTCTTCAATCGTGGCAATATACTGGTCAATCAACCCTTCAAATTCAGCGATTTGCATGTTGACATCACCCAGATCTTCGGCGATTGTTTCTATATTCACGATAACATCAGCTAATTCCAGATCAAAGGCATCGCCCATAGCACGTAGGCTATCCGTCTGTTCATTGACATTCGCTTGTGTGTCGGTTAGACCCTCATTTAGCGCTTCAAACAAGGGTGCAGCATTAAATGTAATTAAAAGGGGATTTCTGCCCATCGTATTGATTTCTTGAAGTAAATCAGGAAGTAAGTCATCCAGAGATTTATCGACTGTGTCCGGCAACTCGACTGCTACCCTTAAAGCTACTTCATCCAGCAAATTCTGGACATTATCAACATTCGCCGTCGCCTCTGCAATCGCTAATTGCAAGTTACCAACCGTTGCATTCACCTCACCAAGGAGAGCTTTCACTAGGTTGAGCGAATCTTTCGTATTGCCGAGGGCATCCTGAATACTACCTTGAACCTCTTGGATACTGCTTTGCGCTTGAGCAAGCGCGTCGCCAGTGGCAGCCAAATTAGCACTGGTCATGGGTAATTGCTGTTTTAGGGTTTCCCCTAAACGATCTATAGCATCACTACCCTGGGTGATGCCACCTATGCCAACGCCAATACCCAGCAAACCAGCCACCAACAAAATAAGACCAATAATTCGTTTCATTGAGTTATCTCCTTGAATTATTCTTTAATAAAGATTAAACTTTGTGAAGTTTGTAACAGTATACAACCTAAATGCTGGATACGCAAAGTAGAAAGTTTAGCAGAGGAAGCGGAGCAGGGGAGATGGGGTGATTGACTGAATCACGCTTTATCCTTAATCATCCTCTCTTCCTATTTCACTCACTCTTTGCCCCCTTTCAGAAGTTGCGCCCTTTGCTAGGTGTGGTAAACTAATTAATATTTTGGCTAGATCGTCTATTGTTTTTTTATGGAGGTTCGTGGTATGAAAACTATCCGTTGGGGAATCCTTGGCTGTGGTGCGGTGACAGAAGAAAAAAGCGGCCCAGCCTTTCAAAAAGTCGAAAATTCAAGCCTGGTGGCTGTCATGCGTCGAACCGGATTTTTAGCACAGGATTATGCCGAACGCCACCGCGCCCCTAAATGGTATGATGATGCGGATGCCCTGATTAACGATCCTGAGATAGACGCAGTCTATATTGCCACCCCACCCGATGCTCACGAGCCTTATACGCTCAAATGTGCTGAGGCTGGCAAACCTGTTTATGTGGAAAAGCCGATGGCTCGAACCCATGCAGAATGTCTGTCCATGATCGAGGCCTGCCAAAAAGCTAAGGTACCGCTATTTGTGGCCTACTATCGACGTGCCTTGCCTCGTTTTTTGAAAATAAAAGAGTTTATTGATGAGGGCCTTATTGGCAAGCTGCGGACGGTACACATCGCGCTCCATCAACCGCCCACCCCCGTGGTACCCAATGATCTACCCTGGCGTGTTGTACCGGAGATTGCAGGTGGTGGTTTATTTTTTGATCTAGGTTGCCATATGCTAGACTTTTTAGATTTTGTGATTGGTCCCATTGTATCCGTCAATGGCTTCGCTGCGAATCAAGGAAGTCCTTATGCCGCTGAGGATATTGTGACAGCAAATTTTGTTTTTGAAAACGGCATTTTAGGAACTGGATCCTGGTGTTTTACAAGCTATAAACGGGTTGATCAAATTGATATTATCGGCACCTCAGGTCAAATCTCATTTTCCGTTTTTGGCACCGGTCCGCTTGTTTTGATGACTCAAAGCGGTGACACGCGAATTTTGATCGACCATCCTGAACATGTACAACAACCTTTGATTGAAACCGTGGTAAATTCTATTTTAAATGAGACAGATGCTTGTCCTAGTACAGGCGAAAGCGCAGCCCGCACAAGTTGGGTTCTGGATGAAATTATCAAAGGCTATCGGGCATCCACACAGCAAAAGCTATTCAAACGAAATGACGCGAAAGTGCCTCGCACCTGAGTCGTTACACCCAGTTTTAAGGTAAAAAATTGCCATGAATAATCACCAATTACCGCCCAAATTTCACACGCTCAAGGATCGTCTACAAGAAATTACGGCCCTACAGGGAGCAAGTGCTGTTTTGACTTGGGACCAATCAACGAAGATGCCGCTTGGCGGCGCACAAGCTCGAGGCGAACAAATAGCAGCTTTAGGTCGTATAGCGCACCAAAAATTTGTTGACCCTGTGATCGGTCATTTGCTAGATGATTTACAAGCCTATGAAGAGCGTTTGGATTTCGATTCTGATGAGGCTAGTCTGATCCGCGTCACTCGGCGTAACTATCAGCAAGCAACAAAGATACCATCTGATTTTATGGCGGATGTGTATCGCCATCAGGCCATCCTCTATAGTCTATGGGTTCAAGCAAGGCCGAAAAATGATTTTAAGTCACTGATTCCTCGTTTAGAGAAAAATTTAGATTTCAGTCGCCAATATGCTGACTATTTTAAGAATTATGACCATATTGCTGATCCTTTGATTGATATATATGACTATGGTTTCAAGGCTCAAGATGTTAAAAAGATTTTTGAAGAATTGCGTAAAGAATTAGTCCCAATGGTCCAAGTGATTACGGCTCAAGAGCCACCAGATGACTCTTGCTTACATCAACAATTTTTAGAAGAAGCGCAACTTCAATTTGGGGTTGAAATTATCAAACGATTTGGTTACGATTTTGACAGGGGGCGACAAGATCAATCACCCCATCCCTTTGCCATTCGATTTGCCGCAGGGGATGTTCGTATCACAACCCGTATCCGAGAAAATTTTTTAAGTGAAGCCTTATTCGGAACCCTGCATGAGTCTGGTCATGCCATGTACGAGCAGGGAATAAAAGAAAGTCTTGAAGGCACAACTTTGGCTAGCGGCACATCAGCGGCTGTCCATGAAAGTCAATCTCGATTGTGGGAAAACTTGGTTGGACGTAGCCGAGCTTTTTGGGAATATTATTATCCCAAATTACAAATGACATTTCATGAACAGTTAAGAGAGACAGCCTTAGATGATTTTTATCGGGCGATTAATAAAGTGGCCTGTTCACTCATCCGCACTGATGCTGATGAAGTAACCTATAATCTCCATGTGATGATTCGCTTCGATTTGGAATTAGCGTTATTAGAAGGTCGTTTAGCGATTAAAGATTTGCCAGAAGCTTGGTACGCCCGCTATGAACAAGATTTGGGACGAAAGGTCCCAAATGATACAGACGGTGTATTACAAGATATTCATTGGTACCATGATTTAATTGGGGGCAGTTTTCAAGGATATACCTTGGGCAATATTTTGAGTGCCCAATTTTATGAAGCGGTCCTAAAAGCTCACCCTGATATTCCTCAGAAAATTGCTTCAGGTGAATTTCAGACCTTACATACTTGGTTAAAGAACAACATCTATCAACATGGCAGCAAATTTACAAGCACTGAATTGCTTGAACGCGCCACAGGCCAACCTTTAACCATCAGGCCTTATGTTCAATATCTTAAGAAAAAATTTGGTGAACTATACATTCTCTAAACTTTCATTCGCAAATTCATTACAGCGTAAAATAAGTTTTCGTGAGTTTCCAAATAGAGTCCAATGGGTTCAGCCATTGGCTTGTCCAACAGCTAAAGCCCTTGGACTCCAAATAAGAACTCTAGAAAACTTCGGTTACAGAGTATTCAGGTTGACTCTAAGGAGCCAAATGAATCATGAATGATGAATGGTTATCAGAATAAACTGACTCAGCACTCAGCACTGTATTTTCAGAGGAGGCTTGAAATGCCAACCTTACGGTTTGTGATACGCAAGCAATCTTACATCATTTTTGTCATGATAACATGGATTGTTTTTGAATTTTTGGTCGCTTGTCAGTTCAGAGCAAATGAGAATATATCATCTCGCTTAGAAGATGGTCAGATTGATAACCCTGTCCCTGTAAAATCCCTACTGACCTTTACCACAGTTCACACCGCCACTGAGGGTATTGAACGGGTTGAATTTATGGTTGAGGGCCACAGTGAACTGACAACTGTTTATAAACCTAAATTCCCTCAAAACTATTTTCAGGTTGAACATGAGTGGAGAGTGCCATCCGAGGCTAAAGATTCTCGCTTGCTGGTAACAACCTATGATAAAACAGGGCAATCTACTACTTTGACCATTGAGGTACAAACCACAGAAGATATACTGCCAGTCGTCACCCAAGAACCAGAGCCAACCTCTGCGCTTCCTACCCCTGAATTTGATGTGGCGACGGCTTGTGCCAACATTCCTGAGTTAGTCACGGAGACCATTCCTGATAACACTGTTTTAGAACCAGGTGTTCAATTTGTAAAAAGCTGGCGCATTAAAAATGTGGGCACTTGCCCCTGGAATACCGCCTATTATTTCGACTCAGTCGATGATTTGTCGCTAGGCGCAACGCAAATTAACCTACCCCATGCTGTTTCCCTTGGCGGTGTCGTGGATTTAAGTTTGACGATGGTCGCCCCAATCGTAGGCGGAACATATCAAAGTAAATGGCAACTTTTTGATGCCTTAGGTCGTCCTTTTGGCAACCAATTTTTTGTTTTATTTAAGGTTCCAGGCTGTGACAATCGAGGGCCAGTGATTCAGACCTTTCAAGCTTCGCCGACCCTTATTTCTTTAGGGCAAAATAGCATCTTAAATTGGCAAGTTTCTGGGGCCACTGAAGTGACGCTAAATTCTGGTAGCCAAGTGAATGCCACTGGGAATATTGCTGTCGGGCCAAATACAACAACCAGGTATACCTTAACAGCCACAGATGGGACCTGTACGCAAACAGCGCAGGCAGTGGTCACGGTATCCACCAGTGATACCAGTTGTCAGGGTTTGGCAATCACTTTATTTGAAGCCAGACCTAATACCATTGATTTAGGACAAAGTAGCGACTTACGGTGGACAGTCAGTGGTGCAACAAGCCTGCGGCTAGACTCCTCTACTGAGGCATCAGCCGAAGTCAATACAACAGCCAGTACACGGCGTGTTTCACCTAAGGAAACAACCCACTACACCTTGGAAGCAAAAAATGATAGCTGTACTTTATCCGCTCGCACGACTGTTACCGTCAACCCAGCCAGCAAGGTGCCCAGTGCGCCATCTCATCTACGAGTCGCTGAGACAGCACAAACTGAGCTAACCCTGACTTGGCAAGATAATAGCACCAATGAGACGCAATTCGAATTATTTAATGTAGATACAGGGCTATTTATTGCCACTTATGCCCCCAATCTGAGTACAGGTTCAGTGACTGGTTTAGCCTGCGGGACAAGATATCAGTTTCAACTTTTTGCCGCGAATAGCCTTGGTTCTTCAACAGCGAGTAATACTTTAAGTGTCCCAACCAAGCCCTGCGGACAATAACCCAAAGATACTTTTTCTATGAGTAGCCCGGTTCCAGTAGAACAATCACCCGCGCCCCATTCAAGCTTACGGATCGAAATTCATGCCGGCCCTCTGGCTGGCAAAGGGTTTCCCTTTATTAGCAATCGGGTAACCATTGGACGTACCCCAGATAATGATATAGCCTTGGAAGATGCTCAGGTCTCACGGTACCATGCTGTGTTGCGACGAGAGGGGAATGAGGTCATTCTACAAGACCTCGGTAGCACAAATGGCACCTTGGTAAATGGTGAACGCATTTACGGGGAGCATGTATTACAACCGACAGAGACCATCACCATCGGCCCTAGTGTTCTGAGCGTTGCCGGTTTTCCGGCTCCCTCCACTGTGAGTATGTCGGCTCAGATATCCGATATAGAAGATGGCCCTTGGCGAACCTATCAGAGTGGCTTTTATCAAACAGAACAGGCTAGCCAAAGCACTGGAAATTGGCTCCTATGGGGCGGCTTATTGGCCCTCATTATGCTGATTTTCGCTGTGGCCGGGGTAGCTGTCATCTTATTTAATACGATTCGCCGTCCGCCACCGCCTAGTATCCCCACGGTCATTATTTCTGCCCCTGTGACGGGCAGTCAATTTGAACTTGGACAATCCACGACTGTGAAAGCCAGTGCCACGGATGTCAGCGGCGTTGTTCGCCTAGAGCTATGGGTCGCTGGTCAGAAAGTCGATCAGGCCCTCAGCCCAAACATTAACGGAGAGGTGCCATTCACAGCACAACTAACCTGGACTCCCCCGGCAGAAGGGAGCTATAGCTTGGAAGTACGGGCATTTAATCAAGAAGGCTTGCAATCTTCGCCAACGATTGTCAGCATTCTTGTTGAGGATGCGGCTCAGACTGATATTGAACCTACGGTTACAGATGCTCTCCCTGCTGATACCCTTCCTGCTGATAGTGTCTTCTCTACAGGGACACCCGCTGCGGGAACGCCCTTTGCTACGACGACAGATATTTTAAATGTTCGGACTGGACCAGGTACAAACTATACAAGGATTGATGTTTTACCCGAAAATAGTATCGTCCAAATTACAGGCAAAAATAGTGACAATACTTGGTGGATGATTGACTATCCGGCCGGCCCAGATGGGCGAGGGTGGATATCAGTCGATTATGCCTCAGGTCAAAATATTGACACTGTTGTAGCAATCGAAACCCCGACCCTGGCCCCCACAGCGACACCTACGCCGAGCGAGACACCCTCTCCAACCGCATCCGCCACCTTCGCCCCTGTCACAGCCACCCCAACAGCTACAGTGACTCCATCCCCAACGACCACGCCTAATATAGGCCCCAGTGTGAGCTTTACCACGGATCGTACCTCGATTGCCACCGCAGAATGTACGACTCTGTATTGGTTGGTGCGTAATGTGGAAGCTGTCTATTTTGATACTATCGGGGTGGCTGGGGATGAAAATGGCCAAGCTGTGGCCCGTGAGATCTGTCCAACTGAGACCACAACCTATCAACTCCGTGTTGTTCATTTTGATGGACGAGAAGAAACGCAAGAAATCGTGATCAACGTCGTCCCCAAACCAGCCGTTCCCTCAAGTTTTCGCATTATCTCAGCCACAGATTTTGGATTTCTCATGAGTTGGGTAGATAATAGTAATAATGAAAAAGGCTTTCGCGTTTATGATGACAATGCTAACCGTATTGTGGGCGTTTTTCCCGAGAATGCAAACAGTGGAGAGATTGTCAATTTGAAATGCGGCACAACCTATCACCTTTATTTAGTCGCCTTTCATGATGTCGCCGAATCACCGCCGAGCGGCATCGTGGTTCAACCGACTCAGCTCTGTCAATAAGTTGTTAGTTATTCGTCATCAGCCTACCCTCAACTAAAAACTAACAACTGACTTTCAATTCATTCGTCCATAAGCGTTAATACTCTCATCGTTCACTGAGGTATAATCCATGAGTTTTGACGATTCAGCAACTTATATCATAGACCAAGCCAGACCGAACGCTCGATTTATTGTGAAAAAAGGGCCGCAAGCTGGCCTTATTTTTCCTTTGATGACGGATAGGATCATCATCGGTCGAGAAGATGTCTGTGAGGTGGTGTTGCAGGATGCAGAAGTCTCGCGTCGCCATTTAGAAATTACTTGGGAGGAAACGGGCTTTCAAATTCAAGATTTAGGCAGTACGAATGGCTCTTTTCTGAATGGTTTTCAATTGACAACCTTAAAAATGTTGAAAAATGGTGATGTGGTTGGTTTAGGCCAAACCAGTTTACGCTTTGAGCTAGACTCAATCGGTTTAAGAGAAGAGGCAAGGTCCCCAGCGGTGATTTCGGGAACATTTAGCCGAGTCGATCAAGATCTATTCAAGAATAAAATGGTTTTAGGCCTGTCCCTTGGATGCGGCACGGCGATGGTCTTGTGTATGTGCGCGGTTTTGGGCTTCTTGATTTTGGATTTGTGGCAGGTCATCAATTTGCTGTAAAGGACATAAGCCATGTACCTAGCCCCCCTAAACCACGATAGATATTTCAAAAAAGTCTTCTCTGATGAGCGGATCGCCAAACAATTTCTAGAAGATTTTCTGGATGTGAGCATTACTTTCTTAGAACGCTTGCCATCAAGGATAGGCTGGACCAGGATACGCCCATCCTCAGCGAAACATTCAAAGCTGCGGGCTATCAGACCGCTCATTTTGATAAATGGCATGTCGGCCCCGACAGCGAGATGTCGCAACGCGGCTTCGACCAGGTCATCACCTGTTCAGACTTCCAAACACATTTACAAATGAAGAATATTCAGCCTGAGAGACGTGATCTCATCACCCGAGACTATATTATGCAGGACTATCCTTATGCTGGGATTACCTCCGCTGAGGGCGAAGATTTCCTAGAAATCTGGCTCTGTCGCCGCGCCGAAGAATGGCTGCGGACTCAGGCTACATCGGAACAGCCCTTCTTTTGCTGCATTTCCACGCCAGGCCCTCATCCTGGCTATGTTGTTCCAGAGAGCAGAGCGAATGACTATAATCCCGACGACATGCCTCTTTGGCCCAATCTCAAGGATGACTTGGCTGAAAAACCAGCTGTTCAACGTTTATTTCGTCATGTTATCACCCAAAGCGGCTCACTCAGCGACGATGTGTCTTGCTCGTTATTACGCCTTTGTAACCCTCATCTATTTTAATCGTTCATATTTCTGTAAGAACTCAATCTTAGAATTTTCTCATTTATATAGGCGTTACGCACTCCGTAGAACTATGGAAAGGAACGCTAAATGATGCTGAAGAGACAACGTATTTTGGTTGTGGACGATGAGCCGAATATTCGGGAAGTGGTTGATTTATATTTGCGTCGAGAAGGCTTCGATGTAGAAGTGGCTGCCGATGGCGAAGCAGCCTTAGAGGCAATTGATCGAAAAATACCAGATTTAATTGTGCTAGATTTGATGATGCCAAAAGTAGGGGGGTTGGAAGTGACCCGCATTCTGCGCGATAATTTTGACATTCCAATTATCATGCTCACAGCAAAAAGTCAAGAAGAGGAAAAGATCGCTGGATTAGAGCTTGGCGCAGATGATTATGTGACAAAACCCTTCAGCCCCCGAGAATTGGTCACGCGAGTCAAGGTCGTTTTGCGTCGCGCTGGCGATAATACGAAAGATGATGAACAGCAAATAGCACTTGATTTTGAAAGTCTTAGAATTGACCCTAAAACGCGCCAAGTGGTCGTCTCAGAGCAACCTGCTACCCTAACAGCCAAAGAATTTGATCTTTTATGGTTTATGGCCAATCACCCTGGTCAAGTATTTACGCGGGATCAGCTCTTAGATAAGGTTTGGGGATATAATTTTTTTGGTGATGCGAGTACCGTGACAGTCCATGTGCGGCGTTTACGAGAAAAAATCGAAGCTGATCCGACCCATCCAGATTATATTTTGACTGTTTGGGGAGTCGGCTACAAATTTTCTGAACAGGTCGTTTTATGAACAATTCACAGGATAAAAAGAAAAAAATTTTTTTGCAGATTGATTGGACCCTCATCCGTCCGCCATTGATCGGTTTAGCGGTGGCCTTAGTGATAGTGATGTTAATGGCCGCCTATATTGTTGGGGCCTCACAGAAAGATTTACAGGATTTATTTCTATTTTTATTAGGGTCTAGTATTCCTTCCTTGATTTTTGGCTATTGTATTTTTTTCTTAGGCTTGAAATATTTGCGTAGTATCTATCCGAAGATTTTACTCTCTTGCGGCATTGGAGTCGGCGTGGTGATCTTAAATATTTATGTCACCTCCGAGTTGATGTTTCTCAACAACCATGATTTTCAACTTTTGTTGCTCTTGCTGATATTTGCTGCGACCCTATCGATGCCTTTTGCGATCACCTTTGCCGCCACCATTAGCAGAGCTTTAAATATCCTCAAGATCGGTAGTAACCAACTCGCTCAGGGTGATTTGTCTACGCGAGTGAAGGTCCCTTATCATGATGAGGTGAATGACGTGGCCAATGCTTTTAATAGCATGGCCACTGAATTGGAAGAAGCCTTTCAGCGACAAAAAGAATTGGAACAATTACGACGGGACTTAATTGCCGCCGTCAGCCATGACCTGCGTACCCCGCTCGCTTCGGTGCGCGTGATGGTTGAAGCCTTGGCTGATCAAGTTGTGACGGATCAGA
Organism: Anaerolineae bacterium; assembly: GCA_965199695.1. Classification (GTDB taxonomy): domain Bacteria; phylum Chloroflexota; class Anaerolineae; order 4572-78; family 4572-78; genus CBDAUV01. The sequence goes on from OZ241372.1 coordinate 683,088, forward strand.
AGACGGTTGATCGCTATCATCTCACAATCCAGACTCAAATCTCTAATTTGACCTTATTGATTGACGATTTATTTGAATTGGTTAAGCTGGATAGTGGGCGGATCGATCTAAAATTAGAACTTGGTAGCGTCGCCGATTTGATATCAGATACTTTGGAAAGCATGCGAGCTCAGGCTGCGAGTAAAAATATCTCACTACAGGGACAAGTTGACCCAGATTTGCCAGTGGTTTTGATGGAAGAATTCAAAATTCAGCGCGTCCTTTATAACTTAGTACAAAATGCCATCCGCCACACACCTGCGGATGGCAGCGTCTCGATTATCGCCAATCCTACCACACAAGGGATTCAGGTTGCGGTGGCTGATACAGGAGAAGGTATTGCTGAGGATGATATACCCTGTATTTTTGATGAATTTTTTCGCGGCGAAAAAAGCCGCAATCGTACCACGGGTGGGGCAGGTTTGGGTTTGGCCATTGTGAAACGCATCATCGAAGCACATGGTGGCTCGGTCTCAGTCTCCTCAAAAATCGAGCAAGGAACTATTTTTAGCTTTGTATTGCCTTCGTATAAAATGTAGCCTTGGTGTTCGTTTCAGTCTTGAAGGTTTTCGTCAATCCTCTGAATGCCAATCCTTTGGATTGGGTCTAGCCCAAAGCGGTCGAATCCAACGGATGCGCCGAATCCAGAGGATTAGCGGCAACGGTGAAGGTTTTAGCTTTTGTAGTCCCAAATTTGTTTTCAACACCCTGAGGAGAATTCAGGTGTTTAATTAGGTTTCGAGCCTTAGCCTCCCGCGATTTAAAGTATTGGGCTAAGGTGAAGCTCCCAACCAATATAAGGCCTCCAGCAGCTAAGGTTGTCCAATTTAAGGTCGGTGTTTCTTTTATAAGACTTCCTTCTACAGAAGCACCAAAAAGGGCAAATGAAATTGTGGGAAAGAATGATCCAAGAGCCGTGCCTAAGGCAAATGCAGCCCAATTGAGCTGTAAGAATCCGGCTAAGTAGTTAACAATCTCAAAGGGAATCCATATTATGTGCATCGTTAAAACAGCCTTAAATGGATTTTGGTGCATCCAATCGATATAATGTTGCAGTGTCCCTCGGTTAGCGTGATTGTCTATATTTGTCTGTCCAAAGTAGCGTCCAACGATATAGGTGACTGTCCCAGCGATATTGCTGCCAATGAGTGAATAGACACTGCCCCAAACTGGACCAAAGAAATAGCCGCCAAGAATATTGAGTAACGTCGCAGGTAAGAGGAATAAGGGGCCAAGCGCAAAAATTGAGACAAACACCCACGGTCCGTAAGGGCTGATCCGTAAAAATTGCTCAACGCGATAGGCGTATTGTAAAAAAATTAGATAATAAATAGAGAGCAGAGGCCAGAAAGCGTATAAGAAGATCATCCAAACTAGGATCGGAATAACATATTTGACTAGGTGTTGTCTTTGCTCGATAAACCAAGGCTCCCAGATTAATCTTGTCGCCTGGAGAGTGTCTTTATCAGAAATATGATCTTTAGATTGTATTGATTTATTGGTTAATCGTTGATCATGAATTTTGATATACTGTCCCAGATTTAGCAACCACACGGCTGACAGGGCCGTGACCACCCCCCCCGTCGCCACTGTGAGAACTGTCGCCAGACCGACAAAGGTATCTGAAGTAGGCTTGCGACGCTGGCTAATCGTGTGCCAGACATTGCGAAGATATTTCTGGCTGGTAATCGTTGTCACCGAGACTGTCAAGATTAGAAAGAAGGGATTACTGACCGAAATCCCTGGCAATAGGATATACTTTGTCCCCCATCCAAATAAAATTGCCCCCCCTACCGTAAGATCACGTTTATAAAGTGCTTCCTCAGCGTGACGAAACTGATGAACAACCTTAGGTTGTTTTGGCTTGGGGTGGAGATATGACATTAAATTTCGTCGATTGGCCTTGAACATCGTCTATCTTCTTTGCCTAATTTGGGTCAAGCAAACCTAAGGCGTTGTCGTGCCTCTTGCCTCAGTTTGGATGATTGTCGATGTAGAAACATGATTAAGTTTTTCTTTTATGACTGTATCACTGGTTAAGGCCTTGATCAAGTCGTCTCGTGGAGAAAGTCGCTTTTTGATAAAACGCCAAACCATAGCTCCCACCACGATAATAAGACCTAATCTTAAAATTTCTGGGTCAACAGAGAATATTTGGCGCAAGTTTTGCCCCTGAAAAGATGCACCCAGGAAGGATAAAAAGATGATTTTAGGGGCCAGGACCAAAGTTGTCCCAACAATAAAAGGTAAGATATCGAGTTGCACAAATCCAGCGAGATAACTGACCAATCCCATGGGAATGAGGGAAATATTTAAGATGATCACAGTCTCTAGGGGATTTTCATGTAAATAGGCCATATAACGTCGTAACAAGGATTTATCTTGTAAATTATCCAGAATATCTTGACCTAAAAACCGTCCGATGACATATCCCAGACCCGCTGCTATGACAACACCCACCAAGGCATAGGCAGCCCCTAAAATTGAACCAAATACAAAGCCAGCTACAACGCCGAGGGGTATTTGAGACATGCCACCTAATACCAAACCAATATAGGCTAAGATAAAGAGTAGCGGTCCATAAGAGCTAATTTGGAGAAAAGAGATGATATCGATGAACGGGCTCAGTAAGATGGGTAGGTAAACGAATAAAACAGACCAAAGTTGATATCCCAGAACAACCCAAGCAGTCACCTTTGGGATTGCAACCAGATATTGCTGATACGTCCATTTTGAGGCTGGTTTTTGAGGATCATCAGCTTGCTTTGTAGCCTGAGTCTGAGCCCGACTTATTTTCAGGTGCCAATACTGACTAAGATTAAGCAGCCAAACTGCACTTAACGCGGTGAGGATACCGCCGGTGAGCAGATTGGCCAAGACTGCGAGACCGATAAGACTGCCCGTACTTTCTTTATTTTTCCTGAGGACCCGTTTCCATAGACTATTTAAGTAACGATACCCGGTAATGGTTGTGGCCATGGTTGTGATGGTAAACAAAACGGGCGTGGTCAGCATGAAGGTCGGCAATAGAATTTGTTTTGCGCCCCAAGCCAACAAGACAGTCCCCCCTAAAATGAGGTCATCTTTAATTTGGTGTTCATGAGCGATATTAAAAAGCCAGTTCGTTTTTTGTTTGTTGTCGTCTTGCTCGCGTAATGCTGACATCAAATTGCGCGTTTTCTTCATAATTGCTACTGACCTTGAGCTTACTAGGGGTATTCAGACGAAATACAAGATTGCGTTTTTTTCGGGGCAGGATCACAATTTTTAGATGGGTGAGGGTAGAAGGTTGATAGATGATTGATCTGTCGTTGAGTCATCCGTTTCTTCATCTTTCTTCCTAGAGACAGGCTCATCAATCGGGGGTCGTGTCTGTAGATGATGGATTAATTTGCCCTCTAAGGCTTGTCGTTCTTTTAAATACCGTGACAAGGCTAAACTGCCAATCAGAATAGTGCCCCCTGTGGCCAACATTCGGAGATTGATGCTGGGTATGCCTTGGATGTTATCACTGTCTAAGGAAATACCCACCAAAAGAAATGATATAGTTCCTGGAATATCCCCAATTAAGGTGCCTAACATAAAGGCTTGAAAATCTATCTGTAGAATCCCCGCTAAATAACTGACTGTAGCAAAGGGCAGAAAAAGTAAACGCATGGATAAAACTGTTTCAAAAGGGTTTTGACGCAATTGGACCGCATATCGATCTAAAAAACTTTTAATCGGTTCCCGTTTTGTCAAATAATTACTGAAATAATAGCCAATCGCATAGCCGATGGCCGCCGAGGCGAGGCTGGCAATGGTGACATAGACATAACCTAAAAAGAAGCCATAAAGCAAGCCACCCGCCACGGTTAAGAGACCCGCTGACAAGAAGGGAATGGGTAAGGCGTAGATCAGGATGTAAATCAAGGGCGCATAACTAATGGAACGTAAAACATTTATCAGTTGGTTGACATCGTCTATAGGATTGGCATATTTAGGTATGGTGGGTAGGGTAAAGACAAAGGCAAAATAGTAAAGGTATGTTGCCCCCGCGGTGATCAAGGCCGCTATGGCTAAAGAACGGACTAAGGTCTCAAACCGCTGGGTGGATTCAGGCCTGTTGGTCGTTTTTTGGACCAATCTAATATAGGCCGTATTTGACCCCATGGCTTCTACCCGCACTTGTAACTCGCCGGATAAAAGAATGGACCCCGCAAAGACAAAATCGCCGACCGTTTTAGTAATAGATTTTCGATTGCCAGATAAAAGCTTTTCATTTGTTTTGCCTTGACCTTTAATGACCTGCCCATCAACTAAAATGCGTTGCCCAGGATAAATCATGATAATATCCTGAGGCTGAATATCCTGAATAGAGCGTTGCACTTTCGTCTGATTTTTATCATTCAAAACCAACCAGACATCGCCTTCATTGAGGGTGAATGTGTTGGTTGCTTTTAGGATATTTGCTTGGGTCTTTAAATATTGACTGAAATTCAAAGCCCAAACCGCAGATAAGGCAGTCACAGCCCCGCCAGAGGCTAAGGTCGCCACAGTTGCCGCGCCAGCTAAGGTATCCAAGGTGATTTTCTGCTGGCCTGTGACAGTTTGCCATAGTCCCCGCAAATATCGAAAGCCAGTGATTGCCGCTGCTGAAGCTGTGACCGCGAAGATGATTGGGGTGCTGCTCACAACAAGGGTCGGCAAGATCAGGCTTCTCGCACTCCAGCCTAATAAAACCACCCCCCCCAAGGCTAGGTCACGCCCATAAGATGTTTTGTCTTCTGATTTATGCGGAGGGTTGCCTCCACAAGGGGTTGTTGGACTGGTCAAATGTGACATCAAGTTATTCGGGGTTGCCCCCATCGAACGACCAGCCTTCAAATTGGTCTTCACTTCCAGTCCAGTCAAGCGTTCCGACTCTGCCATGAAAAGCTCCTCCTGAAATAGCTTATCAGCTAGAAGCTGAAATACTGATAGTTACCGAACCAAAAGAAATCAAGAGAAAACTAAAAGTTAGGGTTGGAAAGCGGCACCATATCGTCCGCTGGTAAAACGGGTTAAAATATTTCGTGCGCCAACAAGGTCGGCGTGCTCTGAGTACCCACAGCTCAGACAACGAAAATCTTGGGCCACCCGATTACCCCGCTCAGTCTGGGAGCAGCGAGGACACTGCTGACTGGTCTTATAAGGAGCGACCGCACGAAAGGAAACACGGTTTTCTTCCGCTCGCATCTGAATGATCTTCAGCAATTCCCGATAATTCCAGTTACTAAGCGTCTTTCTAAAAGCCTTGCTCCTGTAGCGACTTTGGCCCTGTTTCAAATTCTTTAGGCGTTCAACCACGACTAGGCCTAAGGCTGGTTTAGACTTATAGAAATCTTTAACTTGCTGGTGAAGGTAGTAAGACAAGGTCTTTTTAGCCCGCTTATAGGCTTTTGACCCTTGTTTTTTGCGCTTGATATTAGCTATCAACTCCTTCACGTCCGAACCTAAAAAATCTTCATCCGTTGTGACCAACAGATGATTTATCCCAACATCAATACCGACAAGCGACCCCGATGTAACTTTAGGGCCTGTTTCGGTCTCAAATGAGAACTGGACATAGTCCCGATGAATTATCACCGTCGTGGCGCGTTTCCAAGCAGAAAATTTGTGGAAATGGCGATGTTTACGGAGGGGGAGAGGGAGGTTGATGCCTCGACCGATAGAAGACAAGGTAAGCCACAAGTCGAAGGAATTGACATCGTCTTCAATCTTAACGCATTGTGCGGACAGGGTCATCTTTTGTGCGGTGTGGGTGGGCTTGATTGCTTCTTTTTCAAGGCTTAAAGCGGCTTCTTGGGCCCCCTTAACCATCCCCAGGGCTTCTCTAGCCGCACATTGTCTCATCCGTGCTGATAGCCAACTAATAGGTTGATTAGTAATCTCTTTCTTGAGGTCGGCTTGTCTGTAGTCCGCATCCCAAAAGTTATCAATGAAGATATTGGTCAGACGGCTGTACTCGTCCATTATCTCCCACAGGCATTCTCGTTTTTTGGCTGTTATAAATTTAAGACTGGTTTTAGATGACCTAGCTATCCTCATCTTTTAATGTCCTGATTAGCTCTTCTGTTTTTCGCTTACTTCGCCTTAATCCGTAACGCCGCGCTCCAAAGGATGTCACCAAACTATCACAGTCCTGCCTCAAGTCCTCTTCCTCATTCACCGTCCCGTTGAACCCCTCTATCTGACACCCGCGCTCCGCCAGCCAAAGTTTTATGTCGTTGAACCCCAAGCCTGTCAGTCTGTCCGCGATGCTCTATCACACTTAAGGTTATCTCTGGGTTGGTCAGCAATCTCATGAGCTTGGGGCCTTTATCGTTTAAGCCCCAAGCTCACTCCTGCACCACCTGCCGCACCTGATAGCCTTTGCCCGCTCAGTCATCGCTCTATCGGCTGGCCTGACTGGTCATTTTTTCCCTATTCCTTGCGGTCGACACCCGCGCCTAGCAAACGACATCGTCTGGCTTTCGGGGTCACTGCTCATCAGCCGCTGCGGGGACTAGGATTTTTCCGAATTGGTTTTTGTAAGCCCCTTTAATTCTGCCCGCTTTGTAAGCATCCGACGCAGTTCTGTCAGGGCTTCGGTTTGCTTTTGCGAACTCTTTTAGGGTTTTCATAATAATTGACCTCTATGGTATTCTATCACGCTTACCAGTTAAGTCAATTTTTAATATACCTTAAAATGCTGAAGTGCTAAGGATAAAAGTCAGTTTACTACGAATGATCCTGTGAGGCAAAATACGTTCTATTTTCAACGGCCTCAGATGTCAGGTGACTTCTCAAACACTTCAGGCGGTATATGATAGCCATACTCAGCTAATTTTTGGAGGGCATAGAATACCTGTTCGATTTGGGCAGCCTCAGATGAAGTCGGTGATGTGTCAGAGGCAAGTTCAGCTTGGATAAACCCTCTCAAAACAGAGAGCGCGGTCCGAATCCCATGAAATTTGCCAGCTCCTTGATGACGACCCCAATGTTCAATCCGCGTTAGATCTATTAGGTGTCCATTGACGGTGAAGTAGGTCGGGTTTTTTACGTCGATCATAGGCTATCTCCTAATACGTTGGCCTAGCAGGGGGATTGAGGGGGACCTATCCTTATCTTAACGCCATTGGCCACCCTGCCACCTCGCAACCTTGTTCCTACCTATAGGTCATGTCTCTCTTTACCACTAAATTTCTCATAGAGCCTTTTCTATTTTCCCAAGGCCTCCGCCATCAGCGGCCCCAATTGCGTCGGATTGGTCGCCACCACTGCGCCAGCATCGCGCAAGGCTTCTATCTTGGCCTGAGCCGTGCCCTGCGAGCCGGAGACGATGGCCCCGGCATGGCCCATCTTTTTCCCAGGCGGCGCGGTCTGTCCAGCAATATAAGAGACGACAGGCTTGCTCATCTCGTTCTTGATAAACTCAGCCGCCTCTTCCTCGGCTGAACCGCCAATCTCGCCGATCATAATAATCCCTTCAGTCTCATCATCTCGTTCAAAGGCTGCCAAACAATCAATAAAGCTTGTGCCTGGCACCGGGTCGCCGCCCACCCCGACACAGGAAGTTTGACCGAGAGCCTGTTGCGTTAGTTCATAAATCGCTTGATAGGTCAGGGTTCCAGAGCGACTGACCACCCCTACAGGCCCGCCGGGTTTGGACACTTCAGTGGGAGTGAAGCCGATATTACAGCGACCAGGGCTGAGGATGCCCGCGCAATTTGGCCCGATTAAGCGCGTCTGGGGGTAATCTCGCTTGAGTTGGTTATACACCCGCGCTTGATCATGCATCGGTATATGCTCCGTCACACAGACGATTAAAGGTAAGCCGGCAGCTGCCGCTTCTAAAATGGCGTTTACCGCGAGCAAGGCGGGTACAATAATAAATGAAGCATTGGCCCCTTCTCTCTCTACGGCTTCTTGCACGGAAGCATAAATGGGAATCCCGTCTACATCCGTGCCTGCTTTTTTAGGATTGGTTCCCGCCACGACTTTGGTTCCATAGTCGCGGTTGCGAAGACCATAAAAGCGTCCTTGGCGGCCTGTTAAGCCTTGGACAACCACTTTCGTCTGCTCATCTGCAAAAATAGCCATGTCTTATGCTCCTTTCGCCAATTCAACCGCTTTTCGGGCTGCTTCAGTCATGGTTGAGGCCATAATTAATGTATCCGACTGATGTTGGGCAATGAGGGCCCGACCTTCTTCAGCATGGGTCCCATCTAAGCGGATGACGAGGGGAGCGCTGATCTCGACCATGCCCATTGCTTCAATGATCCCCTTGGCCACCTCATCGCAGCGGGTGATGCCCCCGAAGATGTTGATAAAGATCGCCCGCACATTGGGGTCACTATTGATCACGGTCAAGGCGTTGGCGGCGACAGTGGCATTGGCCCCCCCACCGACATCCAAAAAGTTGGCCGCCGCTCCGCCGACTTCATTGACCACATCCAAAGTACTCATGGCCAAGCCCGCGCCATTGGCGATGATGCCCACAGTGCCATCTAAACCTATATATTGTAAGCCCTTCTCTTGGGCCAAGCTTTCGCGCTCATCCAAGACTTCTAAGCCCTTAAATGCTTCCCAATCCGGGTGACGCGGGGCGGCACTGTCATTCAGCGTCACCTTGGCATCAAGGGCATAGACTTGACCGTCCTTGGCTAAAATCATGGGATTGATCTCCACCAAATCGGCCTCACCCTCGACATAACATTGATAGAGCTGGAGCAGTATCGTCACCGCCCCTGCTTGCGCCGCCTTATGCAACTGCGCCGCTGCCACCCAATCATGGGCCATCACCTCGCTTAACCCATCCACTGGATTGACACTGATGCGGGCGATGGCTTCAGGGTTTTCTTCCGCCACTTGCTCAATTTCGACCCCGCCTTGGGCTGAGAGCATGCCGAGATGTGTTTTGCTACTTCGATCTAAGGTGAAAGAGGCATAGTACTCCTCCTCAATTTCCATTGCCTTCTCGACCCATAGCCGACGCACGACATGCCCTTTGATGTCCATGCCCAGAATATTTGCGGCATGGTGTCGGGCTTCCTCTTCATTATTGGCGACTTTAATACCGCCAGCCTTACCCCGTCCACCTACCTGGACCTGAGCCTTAATCGCGACAGGATAACCAGTCTCATTGGCCGTTTTCACCGCCACTTCTACGTCGTCGGCCACGCCGCCTGGTAAGACTGGAATATCATAACGAGCAAAATATTGTTTGCCCTGATACTCAAATAAGTCCACAGAAACAACTCCTCATCAACGTAATCATGCATTGAATTTAGGCCCTGCCAAACTTTAAACGATCCACAGATTACACAGATTTTTTCTTGACTAATCTGTGTAATCTGCGAAATCTGCGGATCATTATTTTTTGGATCAGCCTTATCTAAATATTATGAGGCATGGTGCAGGCGTTGACAAATTTTGGGCAGCAGACGGGTACACTTTAATTTTGGGGGAAATACGACAGCGGATTGAAAAAGGAACGGATTTTGGCAGCAATAGACCCAAAATCCGTTCCTTTCATCATCCGTTGTTGTACGCATAAGGCCTGGAGTCGCGGTATCTTGGCCTTACATGGTATACTATCCTGAAATTCGTTGGAGAACGGTACTGTTTGATGCAGGTCAGGCCCGAATGTCTTTAGCGGGCATCTGTAAAGTGGCTCAAAATCCTCGCATCCTAAGTTCGATTCAAAATCTTTTTCAAAGCTATACCATTGCCCGATATGCGTCTCTAACGGCCTGCATCTTTGGAATCAGGAGCTGTAGCATGGCGATCACCCCGCCTATGAAACCGAATCCCCCCCAAATTCCGGTTTGGATCAAAAAAATTTTTCAGATCGTTCTCTATCTCGTCGGCTGGCGGGTGGATGGCGAAGTGCCCGATGTGCCTCAGGCGATCTTGGTCGTGGCCCCGCATACCTCGAATTGGGATTTCTTTTACATGCTCGCTTGCTTGTGGGGCAGTGGTCTGTGGGCCAAGTGGATGGCTAAGACCTCTCTCTTTCGTGGCCCCGCTGGTCCCGTCATGCGTTGGTTGGGGGGCATTGCCGTCGACCGTCGTGAACCGCATAATGTCGTCCGTCATACGGCAAAAGCCTTTTCTGAACAGGATAAATTAATGATCGGGGTCCTGCCAGAGGGGACGCGCAGCAAGCGTGATTATTGGAAGAGTGGGTTTTATTATATCGCCCACACCGCCCAGGTGCCGCTTTTTTTGACTTATGTAGACTACGAGCGCAAAACTGGTTTCCTCGGCCCCCTCCTCACCCCCTCTGGCGATATTGAAGCAGACATGGCCCTCATTCGAGAATTTTATACCGGGGTTAAAGGAAAGTATCCAGAGAAATTTAGCCCTATTCGGGTGAAAGTAAAACAGAAAAAGGATGAAGTGCGTGATGGAAAAGTTGAGCAGGAAAAAAGTCATCGCAGTTGATTTTGGTGGCACCAATATCCGCGCTGCTTTGGCCCAAAGCAATGGCACCTTGCTGCATTCGGTCAGGGTGCCGACCGAGGCCGAAGCGGGTCAAGCGGCGGTGTTAAGGCGGATTAAAGAGGCGATCTTAGAAGCAGCGGGGGACTCCTGGCCCGAGGTGACGGGCATTGGCATGGTCGCGCCCGGGCCGCTAGACCCCTGGGAAGGGGTGATTATTTATTCGCCCAATCTGCATTGGCATCAGGTGCCCATTAAACAGATTTTTGAAGATGATCTCCAACGCCCGGTGCGGATTGGGAATGATGCCAATTTAGCGGCCTTGGCTGAACATCAATTTGGGGCGGGTCAAGGCTTAAAGCACCTGATCTATATCACCGTCAGCACCGGCATTGGGGGAGGGATCATTATCGATGATCGGTTATTATTAGGGGCCTCTGGCTATGGGGCTGAGGTGGGACAAATCGTGGTGGCGGTTGATGGGCCACCTCATGCCTCAGGGGTGAAAGGCTCTGTAGAAGCCATCGCTTCTGGGCCAGCCATCGCTCGTTTGGCCCAGAAGCGGGTCAAATGTTCAGCCAAAGCTTCAGCGGGCCAAAAACTTGTCACCCTCGCTGGCGGTGTCGAGGCGATTACAGCGAACCATGTCGGGCAAGCCTCGCTGGAAGGTGACCCCCTGGCAGTGGAGATCATGCAATATGCTGGCAAAATGGTTGGGGTGATGCTCGTCTCCCTCTTGAGCCTCTTCAACCCCGAAATCGTGATCATCGGCGGTGGGGTGAGCGGTGTCGGCGATTTATTCTTTCAGCCTATTCAGGACACCGTGCGCGATAATTTGCATCAGGTTTATTGGGAAAATTGCCCCATCGTGCCGGTGACCTTGGGGGATGATGTGGGTTTGCTGGGGGGGGTAGCCTTGTTGAATAGCGTTGAGTAGGCTGGGAATTTGACTCCTTTTTAGACCTTACTATACTTCTTTGCGCTTAACAATAGTTAACAGCAATAAATATTGTGTTCTAACAATAAATCTATCTTAGCGTAACCTATGTCTCGGTCTCTGGAAGTGCTACGTAATGATCGCATTCGATCCTTACGCAGTTTATTTATCACCCTGAATTGGATTGCGTATAAACATTTGATCCAATGTTTGCAAAAATACAACTTGACTCACCCGCAGTTTATCACCTTGGTCTCCTTGGTTAAATATGGGCAGCCAGCGACCATGAGTGAATTGAGTGAGGTGGCGGTTCAAGATGCCCCAACCATGACCGGCATTGTCAATCGCTTAATTAAGATGGATTTGGTGCAGCGAACTCGGCATGATCAAGATCGACGAATTGTTTTGGTTGAAGCAACGGCTGCGGGTAAGTTGATGGCCGAAAGGGTGCGGGCTGATTTAGAAGCAGAGGATGTACAAGGTTTTGCGGGCATGTCTGATGAAGATTTGACAAAGTTTGAGACTCTTTTGGACTATTTGTTACACATGCACTTACGAAAGGTCAGCAAAACCGAAAGCAAAGATTTTGCAGCAGCTAAACAAACAATATGTAGTTTTGCCGATGATCCGATTACATTTGTGAAAAAATTTGGTGAGTAGTTGTTGGTTATTGTTTTACAGAGGAGTAGTCTATATGAAGCAAATACGTTATATCTATGTCGGTTTGCTCATGTTAATGGGCTTGGTCTTGGGTGGATGTGCGATTGGTGGCGGTCAGCCGGCTGAAGAAGCGGCGCAGACAGAAGTGGAAACGGTTGCGGAACGCCCGCCGATTCCGGTTGAAGTTAGTCAAGTCGATACGGGCAATATTGCCGCCATTTTGTCTTATGCTGGCAACTTAGCCGCTAAGGACGAACTCTTGCTGTCCAATGCTGTCGCGGGTTTGGTCGAAGATGTGTTTGTTGAGGTGGGCGATGAAGTGAGGGTTGGTGATCCTCTGCTCAAGGTGGTTGATACCACCTTTCAAGCCCAGTTGAGCCAGGCTCAGGCTGCTTTGACGACTGCCCAAGCGAATTTAGTGAAACTAGAGAAGGGGTCACGGGAAGAACAAATTGCCCTCGCTGAAGCGGGCCTAGAAACAGCCCTGGCCAATTTGGCGCGTTTAGAGAAAGGGCCACGCTCAGAACAAGTTGGCATCGCTCAAGCTGGTTTGGATGCAGCGCGGGCCCAATTGAATAGTGTTCTCACAGTGACCGATAACGAACAAACCGTGGCTGCGTCCAATTTGGCCCAAACAGAAGCCGCTTTGCGGATAGCTCAGGCCCAATATGATGAAATTAAATGGGCCGGTCAAGTTGGAACCACCCCTCAAGCCCTGCAACTACAACAGGCGACGATTGCTTATGAGACAGCCTTGTCAGCCTATAACTTGCAGGTTAATCCCGATGACACTGATTTGGCCGCTTTGCGAGCGGCTATTCGGCAAGCCGAGTTCAGCTATGCCTTAACCGCTAACCCTTTCACTGAAGAAGATTTTAGGCAAGCGCGGGCGGGCGTTCGACAGGCTGAGATGAACTTAGCCCTGGCCCAGAATCCTTTCACGGCGGAAGATTTGGCTGCGGCGAGAGCAGGCATTGCTCAAGCCGAGGCTGCCGTGGCTTTAGCGCAATTTCAAGCCGATTTTGCCATTTTACGCGCCCCTTTTGATGGCTTTGTGGCCGAATCTTATGTTTCCATTGGCAGTTCGGCTGGTCCTCAACTACCGAGCTTCAAATTTATCTCCACTGAACTCGAAGTGAAGATACAAATTCCAGAAAATCAAATCGCTAATATCGCGATAGATCAACCAGCGGCTTTGAAAGTGTCTGCCTATCCAACCCAAGACTTCCCCGCCGCGGTGACGAATATCGCCCCGGCTGCTGATACGTCTAGCCGTACCTTTCCCATTGTGATTACGCCCTTGGATGTTGAGCGCCAGCTACGGGCAGGCATGTTCGCCAATGTGGCCATTTTATTGGAAGAAAAGGTGGGTACGCTGCTGGTTCCGCGTTCCGCGATTGCCAGGGTTAATGAGCAGGCCCATGTTTATGTGGTCTCAGACGATGAGCAGACGGTAACCCTACAGTCGGTGATCATTGGTCTATCTGATCCAGATCGGATTGAAATTATTGATGGTTTGAGGGGCGAGCAAACGATTGTGGTCGCTGGGGTCAGTAACCTGTCTGATGGGGCGAGGATTGAGGTTGTCGCCCGCAGAGAGTGAACGAAACAAACTATTTGGTTTATCTATCTAAAGTGAGGTCTTTATGGGTCTAACAAGATTATCCATTACCCGTCCTATTACCATGTTGATGTTTATTGTGGCCATCAGCGTCATGGGCTGGCGGTCTTTGGGGCTGATGCAGGTCGAGCGGTTTCCCAGTGTAGACTTTCCATTCATCACGGTGTCCGTGTTTTTTCCAGGTGCTTCACCGGAGGATGTAGAAGACTTGGTGCTAAAACCGATTGAAGATGCTGTGGTTGGCATTTCTGGGGTGGACGACTTGAACTCGGTGGCCAATGAGGCCGTTGGGTTTATCGTTGTGGCGTTCAATGAAAGTGTGAATGGGAATGAAGCGGCCATCGAAGTTGAACGACAGGTGGCCTCCATCCGCAACCAATTGCCCGACGATGCAGAAGCACCATCTATTGCCAAGTTTGATTTCAATGCCGTCCCGATTATGTCTCTGACCATCAGCGGCCCGCAATCTCAGGATGAATTGGCCGAGATTGCTCGAGATTTGATTCAACTGCGTTTGCAGTCTATCAAAGGCGTTGCTTCCGTCTCTGTTTTGGGCGGGCGTGAAGAGATTGTCTCCGTGCAAGCAGATCCCAATCTTTTGGCTGCTTATAACTTAACCTTGGGTCAAGTACAGCAAGCATTTTCATTCAATAATCTTACCTTCCCAGTGGGCAATTTGAATGAGGGTGAGGTCAAAAGCAGCGTCCGCTCCGTTGGCAGTTTTCAAACCATCGCCCAAATCGAAAACATGGTTGTTTCTGGGGCTCCTGATGGACAAGGCGGTGGCCCTGCGGCTCCCTTAGGGTCGGATACAGGCGGCTTCGTCTATTTGCGGGACGTGGCCTCTGTGACCCGCAGTCGGGAAGAGACCACAGTCTTGCAGCGTTATAATGGCCAAGACACGGTGACCATCAATATCACCAAAGTGACTGATGCGAATACCATTGAAGTAGCAGACGAAGTCTTAGCTGAGATCGAGAAGTTGAATGAGGATCTGCCCGGGGGGGCGCAATTGGCGGTCATCAATGACGACTCGCAGTTCACACGAAATGCCGTGGCGGCGGTGCAAGAAGATTTGATCCTCGCTATCTTGATCACAGGAGCCTTCATGCTATTCTTCTTACACACGATTCGGAGTACCTTTATCGTCATCATCGCTATTCCGGTGGCTTTGGTTTCGACCTTCACCCTCATGTGGGCCTTTGGCTTCACCTTAAATGTTCTCACCCTGTTGGCCTTAACCCTGATCATTGGCATTTTGGTGGATGACTCGATTGTGGTGGTGGAAAATACGGAACGTCACTTGCGCATGGGCAAAACGCCAAAGCAGGCTGCTTTTGATGGGCGGAAAGAAATTGCTTTGGCTGGTATCTCCATTACTTTGGTCGATGTGATTGTCTATGTGCCAGTGGCCTATACCAGTGGCATCATCGGTCGTTTTTTCCGCTCTTATGGGATTACAATTGCTGTCGCGGCCTTGCTATCGCTCTTTGGGGCCTTTACCTTGGCTCCTCTCTTAGCCGCTTATCTGATGGAGGATAAAACGCAAGAGAAACCCCCGCGACGTGGTTTGGGGCGGGTGTTTGGGTGGATTGTTGCCCCAATCAATTGGGCTTGGCTGCGCTTCATTCGCATCTGGGAAGCTGGATTCACAGCCCTCGCAAATGCTTATGCAGTGGTAATTCGGCTGACCTTAGCCAACTTTTTCACCCAACTTTTGGCCTTTGGGGGAGCGGTTGTTGCTTTGGTTTTAACAGCGATCACTTTAGGCCCCGTGGTCGGATTTGAGTTTATCCCGCAGGAAGATGACGGTAAACTGAGAGTGTCTATCGAGATGCCGCCAGGGACAGATTTAGCGATCACGGATAAAGTGGCTCGCCAGATTGAGCAAACGGTCTTGCAAGAGGTCCCAGAAACGGTTAGTATCCTGACCAATGTTGGAGCCAGTGCGGGCGGTGGCTTTGCTGCGGGGAGCAGCGATACCAACAGAGCGACGATCAATATTACCATGGTCAATAAAAATGATCGAGAACGTAAGATTAATGATGTGATTAATGACTTGCGACCCAAGGTATCGAACATTCCCGATGCTTTGGTGACCATTGGCGCATCATCAGGGGCTGGGCCAGGAGGCAGTCCGATCCAAATCCAATTGCGTGGCCCTGATCCTGATGTCTTAATTGATTTAGCCAATCAAGTGGCCGAGATTGTCCGCACTTCGCCAGGGACCGTGGATGTGGTCAACAATGATGCGGTCTTACTACCTGAAGTGCGCATTGAATTAGACCGAGAACGGGTGACGGACTTGGGGTTATCGCCAGCGATTGTGGCCACAACCTTACGGACAGCCTTGGTCGGTAGCGATGTCGGTGATTTTGACCCAGAGGGTCAAGATAGCCTGAAGATTAATTTAGAAATTCAAGAAAAATCTCGTGAGGATCTAAATGACTTGTTACAGTTACCGATTGGTTATATGAACGATCAGCCAGTGCTTTTAGGCCAGGTGGCTGAGATCGTCCGTGGTTCAGCCCCTTCAACGATTAATCGGGCTGATCGAGAGCGTGTCTTAACCGTCGCCAGCAGTGTGACGGTCTCTGATGTGGGCGGTGTTTCACAACAAATTGAAGAACGAATACAGTCTGAGATATTTTTTCCGCCTGGCTTCAGCTACCGTTTTGGCGGTGATGTGGAACAGCAGCGCGAGTCGTTTGGACAATTAGGCTCGGCCCTCCTACTGTCATTCCTCTTAATTTATATTCTACTTGTTGGCCTGTATCAAAATTTCTTGCAACCCTTTGCCATCATGTTTTCTCTACCCATGTCTTGGATTGGGGTCTTCTTTGGTTTGTGGCTGACGAATAACACCTTCAATATCTTCTCTATTTTAGGGCTGATTATGCTGACCGGGTTGGTCAGCCGCAACGCGATTCTGATTATCGACTTCGCCAATCAACTTCAAGCAGAAGGCTTATCCCGTAAGGAAGCCCTCATCGAAGCCGGTCGTTTGCGTTTACGGCCTATTATTATGACCGCCGGCACCTTAATCGTCGCGCTCCTGCCCGTCTTACTAAGTACAGCCGATGGATCCGAAACCCGTCAGCCGCTCGCGGCTGTGTTGATGGGTGGGGCGGTGACATCAGGGCTGATGACGCTCTTTGTGGTGCCTGTTGTTTATAATTTCTTTGAAGGACTGACCAGTTTGATTTTACGTATTTTCCGCTGGATTGTCGGATCCCCGCCGTCTGACCAGGACCAAGACCCAATGATAGAAGAAGATCCCTTGCCCCCTGCTGGTTTAGGGTCTGATCAAGACGCGGCACAAACTGCATAATCAAGTAGCAGTGTATACTGAAAATGGAATGAGGATTAAATCCAGTCGCTAGGGTTACACAATCCTTCTATAGTTTGGGAACCAGATTGGGTACGTTAATTAATTCCCCTTCCTTAAGTATAACCTGGAGCTTTTCACGATGATGAAAACATTATATCCTTTGATTATTATTGGTTTTCTTATAATTTTTTTGGCAGGTTGTGAAACCCACGGGGGCGAGAAATTAGAACGCTTTGACCCCACCGATTGGCCGCCCCCGCCCCCTGAGCGTGTCGAGGCGACTGTAACCCCTTTTCCTAAAATTGATCCTATTTTATTGCGTCCAACGACCTTAGCCCAAACAACAGATACCGAGGCCGATGCTGCTTCATCTGAACAGTCTAAAGTCGATGAAGCACAATCTACCCCGGCCCAAGAGGCTGGCGAACAAGCCACAGAAGAACAAGTTGTGGCAGAGGCCCCGCCACCGACCGCTAGACCGATGCCTACTGCTGAAATCATCAGAGATAAGAAAAAAATGGATGATGACGCTGCTGTCGTAGCGGCTGAAGATGATGTGGTTGAACAGGGGGCAGAGGTACACGCAGGACCCGTTGATAACGAAACGTCTGGAGGACCAACCAGTCCTCCAGCCAGCAGGACGGTCAACCCTAGTGGCGGACGTTTGTTGGTCCAGTTGAGCAGCGGGGGCAAAATTGTTATCCTCAATCGTGATGGTATTGCACTGAGAACCTTGACCCACGGCATTGATCCTGATTTATCGCCTGATGGCAGTAAAGTGGCCTTTACCCGCTGGGATGGGGCTAATCAAGGTTCACTATGGGTCATTAACACAGATGGCAGCGGTGAACGGAGTATTTTAGGGGGGATGCGAAAAGTGAAAAGTCCTAGTTGGGCCCCTGATAGCAAACTGGTTGCGGTGAACTATCAAGATGGGGGGACGACAGACATCACCCAACGTTGTGCGAATACACGAATTTGCTCTGACCCTAATGACTCTTCAACCTGTAGAGCAACCGTAGATAGTAATCCAGATATAAACTTTTTCTCAGCTTATGATATTGAATTTCAATCTAAAATTGATCCCAGTACAAATGAACTGAAATTTTATACCTGTTGGAAATTACCCCCCGACCCGCATTGGAAAATGAAGGTGATTGATACGGAAACGGGTGCCAGTGAGGATAGGCCAGCCGGTCAATATGCCTTTGCCCCGGCTTGGGATCCGGCCAACCCTTGGCGCGTCATCAGTACCGCCGGGTTGGGTTTGGTGGCCACTGATGTCACACAGGGCACAGCCTCACCCTTGACCAATGATTCCTCTGACCGAGGGCCTGTCTTTTCGGTTGATGGTCAATTAATGGCTGTCACCTATCGCCAACATGACCACTGGGAAGTGCATCGCTTGAACCCAGATGGTTCTGGTCGGGTGCGCCTGACCAAGACACCTTTCTATCGCCTCGCCACAGGGGATCAACATTGGAATAACGCTTCGCCAGCCTTTTCGCCAAATGGTTCTGAGATTGCTTTCTTGACAGATCGAACCGGTCAGTGGGAAGTATGGGTCATGAATGTCGATGGCTCTAATCAACGCCCCATGTTTTCTGAACAGGTAAATGCCCAACTACACATCAATTATGCAGGCAATGATGAGCGAGCGATACGATGGGGAATTGGCAATAATTAGTCACCTTATGTTAATAGAGGAAAGAATTGATAAAATTGAAAATCGAGTCATAGACCTGGAAGCAGTATTAGAACAATCTTCAAGACAACTTGGTGGTGCTTTGTTACGCTTAGAGGAATCTATTGATCGTTCAGAAAAGCAAGCAGAGCAGTCCCGTCAGGAGTGGCACCGTCGTTGGCAAGAGGCTGAGGTGCGGTGGGAGCGAGATCCTCAGGAATGGGATCGTCGCTGGCAAGAATCTAAAAAGCGACGAGAGGAAGATCGTCAAAAATGGGAAGCGAAGCGGGAGAAAGATCGTCAGGAACGGGAAGCAGAGCGTGTACGAGATATGAAGGCCTGGAATAAACGATGGGGAGATGTGGTCAACATATTTGGCACCTTAGCTGAAGATATTCTTGCTCCGAATATGCCTCGTATCGCTCGAAATTCTTTCGGCTTTATGGAGATAGAAGATTTAGATTTTATCATCCGTCGTTATGTCAGAAACAAGAAAAATCGTCAGTTGCGGCGAGAATTTGATGTAATTGTTGTCGGAAAGGATAAAGTGATTATAAATCAAACCAAGGTCACAGCGAAGATTGGTTATATCGATCAATTCGTGGAGATCTTGGAACAGATACTGGATTATTTTCCAGAGTATAAGGAGATTATCCCTATTCTTGCCTCTTTGTATATACGAGAGGACATCATTAACCATCTCAGCCGACATAAGATTTATGCGATGGCCATGGGTGATGAGACAAGGTCTATTTTGAACTTTGACCAAGTACAGACTTGAAGTTTTTATGTGTTTTTAGAAAAACTATGATTCATTCAATCACCTTACTATTTAACCTCTCAAAATTAAATCACGCCTCAGAGCAAATGAATCAGCCGAATAACCTCGCCCAAATCATCCTTGCTCTGGCTCGACATTTACATAAGCGGCAGATACAAGGCACATTTTTAATCTCTGGCGAGATAGCCCAATCTCTCGCCCAAGCACAACAGGGTGACGTATTGTCTGCGCTGTGGGAGCATGATCTAGGCCTTTATTTGGCGCAATCGCCTACTGAGGCAGCCATCTATTTAGCCCAACCTGAATGGCAGGATGGTTTCTTGGGGGCTTGGGATACGGTGCGCCAAGCCTTAGCAACTTGGCGGGACGTGTTTACCATTCAGCCAACCTGCTGGGCCACTGATCAGGCCTCTTGGGGGCCACAGCTACACGCCGCCTTTCATCGCCAAAACATATCAACCGTGCTATATCCTCTCACCCAAGCCCTAGAAAGACCCGATTTGCATTGGTATGCTCACAACCTCGTCTTGCCTCATAAAAACATCTTTAACTTTGTCGAAAGCCTAAGCGATGAGGCCCCTTTTGAGCAAAGTTTAAGGGATCTGTCTGAACAACTGGATCAGTACCTTCTAAAGGGGGTCCCTTGGAGTGGCTTGGTCTTATATTCTCCTTCACAATGGCTGGCTGAACATAATCAAGCCACGCTTTTGAACAAGGTGGACCGCTTGCTCGACCAGTTGCAAGCTGATTCACGTTTACGTATTCAAACCATTGCTGATATGCAGCAGATTTATCCACCCCCTCCGCAAACCATTTATCTTCATCAGATCGACCAAGCACTACAATACCTCGCCTTTCAAGAGGATGTTTCGCCGCATAGTTACTACTTCTCGCCGGCCGAATTACTGGACCTCATGGCTCGATATTACACCGCCTCATCCCCTCTGCCTGAAACCATGCACCGTCGTTTGGTTTTAGGCCCGCTTGAAGAACCACCGCAATTTGATCCTCAAGATGAATATATATATTGGGCTGACTTCTTGTTGGGTTGTCGCATTATCATGGCGCATGTGACTGAACATGGCTGCTTGCCAGGATATATTCCTATTCACGGTACACAGTGGAGTCTGGGATCATTCTATCAAGTCGCTTTGAAGACTTGGGCGGATTTTCGATCTGCCCGCCTCCCTCACGCTTTAGATTGGCAGCCAGCTTCGCTTTATCCGCTGATAGGCCATAAAATCGCCGTGCAGGTTCAGGAAACACTGGGGTATCATGATCCCGATATATCTGTTGACGTGAATAATTTGCTGATGCACACCTGTTTTCAATGCTGGACCTTACGTCCTGCTTATGAGGATTAATCAACTGCCCCTTGGCGTAGATTTCATCGCTGTGGTATTGTAGGATTTCCCGCAAAACAGATAGTGTACGCCAGAACCTAGAATATTTGGTCTAATGATAGTCATCTACCCCCTCCCACCACATAGCCACCCAGCAACCTTAACCCCGCTCACTTGACAAACCACCCCACTTCATACTATCATCGCTGCCACAATCGAATACAAAACCTAACCTCATCTAGAGGGGCAGAGGGACATATTCCCCACAGGCGTGGGGGTGAACCCGTTAGGCGAGCTGCCAATATTGCGTCAAAAAGAATATTCCCCACAGGCGTGGGGTTGAACCGCGCCGCGAACCGCCCCGGCAACCCTTACTCACACCATATCAGGCTAAAAATTCCCCACAGGCGTGGGGGTGAACCGCGCGCCTCACCCACTGCCTGGGCTATCTCTTGCCCAAAAGCCCCACCTCGTATTAGGGGCCTCTCACATCAGACCGTGAGAGGCCTTTTTATGGTCTATTTGGGAATAAATCTCCAAGAACACCATGCGTCATAAACTTTATAGAAATATCAATCTAAATCTAATGGAGAATCGCATGTTAGCTAACCCATCTATCAATACCCGTGTTGTTCACGCTGGCGAAAAACGTATCAAACCGCATCATTCACTCATCACCCCCATCATGCAAACGACGACTTATACATTTGAAAACACCCCTGATTTATGTAATTTTATGGAAGCCAAAATGTGGGGGGACGAAATAGACCGAGAAGAATATGGCCGCTATGGCAACCCGACGATCGCCACTGCCGAACGTAAGCTGGCCGATTTAGACAATGGTGAGGCGGCTTGTCTCTTTTCAAGCGGCATGGCGGCCATTACCAGTACGCTCTTAACCCTCCTTTCTGCGGGTGCTCATATCATCGTCACCGATGATTGTTATCGACGTACCCGTGGATTTATAACCAAATTCCTCAAACGTTATGGTGTTTCGGCCACGCAAGTGCCGATGGGTGATTATGAAGCGATGGAAGCGGCTGTGCAGCCCAACACGAAATTGATCTTCTCCGAATCGCCGACCAACCCTTACCTACGGGTATTAGACATACCGCATGTAGTGGACATTGCCCAACGCCATCAGCTCAAAACCATTGTTGATAGCACCTTTGCCACACCCATCAACCAACGGCCGCTTGAATTTGGGGTCGATTTCGTCATACATTCAGCCAGCAAATATCTGGGCGGCCATAATGATATAATGGCTGGCGTGGTCATTGGGGCGGCTTACATGGTCGCTGCGATAAAAGAAACGCAAGCCATGTTGGGTGATGTCAGCGATGCTAATACCGCCTTTCTGCTATTGCGAGGGATGAAAACCCTATCTTTGCGCGTCAAACAACAAAATCAAACAGCGACTGCGGTCGCCCGTTTCTTAGAAAAACACCCTGCAGTCTCAAAAGTATATTACCCTGGTCTCGTCAGTCACCCCGACCATAAAGCAGCAATCATCCAGATGAGCGGATTTGGCGGAGTAGTCAGCTTCATCTTGGATACAGACAGTGTCGGGGCTGGCCGCTTCATTGATCAAATCAAAATCCCCTACATCGCGCCCAGCTTGGGGGGTGTCGAAAGTTTAATTGAGCAGGTGGCCTTAATCAGCTATTATGAACTCTCCACGGCAGAGCGTACCGAAATTGGCATTGATGATAGCCTGATTCGCTTTGCCCTTGGGATTGAAGATACGGATGATATCATCGCTGACCTGAGTCAAGCTTTGGACGCATCACTGGAGACCGTGACGGAAGACTTGTCCAGTCAGGTCGCCGCTGTCGCTTAGGTTTATTGCGTATTTCGTATTGCGTGTTATGATTTAGGAGGAATACGAAATACGCAATCATTAATTGACCATTCGATACCCTATGAAAATCACAGATGCATGCTTAAAACAAATTTATGTTCATGCCAAGAATGCTTATCCCCGCGAATGTTTTGGGTTTATGGTTGGTGTATCAGATGAAGGTGGTTGGGTGCGATGGGTCGTGCCGGGCACGAATTTGAATACGGATCGTCATGATCGTTTTGACATGGATCCCGCCGAATTTTTGCAGGTAGACCGCCAAGCTGAAGACAAGGGCTTTGAAATTTTAGGGGTCTACCATTCGCATCCCGATTGGCCTGCCATTCCCTCGCAAACGGATATTTCTTCTGAGGTAGAAGGTTATCTCTACCTCATCACCTCTGTCTACCAAGGTAGCCCTCTCAACACCATGGTTTGGCAAATTGCTGACGATGCGCCACGCCGATTTGTACAGTTGCCGCTTGAGATTGTGGATGAAACTATCCATACAGAAGATCGACAAAGCTGGCAGAAAGACCATACTGTTGATCGAATCATAAAAGAAACAAACATCAACAAAGAACAATCTGCCCCCTCTCCGCAGTCATAGGTTCACCATGAACCCAACACGCTATATTCGCCAAACCATCTTCCCTGGCATAGGCGAAGCAGGTCAACAAAAGCTCCTTGCTGCTAAAGTCGTTGTCCTCGGCTGTGGCGCCACTGGGACGGTCATCGCCAATCATCTCGCTCGGGCTGGTATTGGCGAATTGGTCATTGTTGATCGAGACTTTATTGAATTGAGCAATTTGCAACGCCAAACCCTCTTCGATGAAACTGATTTAGCCGCTGCGCTGCCCAAAGCGATTGCAGCTGAACGCAAACTGCGGGCGGTCAACAGTGACCTCAAGATACATGGGATTGTGGCCGACATCAACCCTGACACAATAGAAGACCTCATCCTTGGCGCAACCCTAGTCATGGATGGCACAGATAATTTTGAGACGCGCTATCTCATAAATGATGCTTGCCTCAAACATCATCTTCCTTGGATTTATACAGGGGTAGTTGGCGGCTATGGCACCACTCAAACCATCATCCCTAATCAGACGGCCTGTTTAAGATGTCTCATGCCGAATATACCGCCGCCAGGCACATCAGCAACCTGTGAAACGGCAGGCGTAGTCGGCCCTGTTGTCGGAGTTGTAGCCAGTTTAAGTGCCACCGAAGCGATCAAGCTACTCGTTGACCAAGGTGAAAAAAACAAAGGGTTAATTCATCTAGATTTGTGGGACTTAAGCTTTGAACAAATGCAATTAGGTGGTCCACGGCCTGATTGTGTGGCTTGTAGCCAGCATCGCTATGATTTCTTAGATGAAACGCAGCGTATAGGCAGTACCAGTCTATGTGGCCGTAATGCTGTTCAAGTTCGTGTGTCCAGTAAACCACTTCTTGACCTGCAAACGGTGGCTCAAACATTAGCAGCCGTCGCCACCATACAAATCATCAATGACTATCTATTGCGCTTCACCCTCGAACCTGAAGCGATATCCGCCCAAATAGAAATCACGCTCTTTCGAGATGCCAGAGCCATCATCAAAGGCACAGATGATGAAATACTGGCCAAAAGTTTGTATGCTAAATATATTGGAAGCTAGCTTAAATCGGCGTTCCAATTGATCGTCGATCTTTGAAAATAGACTGATCACTAATGACTAAACATTTGACAATTATTGGAGGCAGGTATGTTAGAAATTAAAGAAATTATGCCTCAGGATTTACAAAAACGGATTGATGCAGGTAAGGGCGATGAGATGATGATTGTCGATATGCGCCAAGATTGGGAATATACGCAGGGGCATATTCCAGGAGCGGTAAGCATGCCAGCGATGGCTTTGACCATGCGTCTTGATGAACTACCCAAGGATAAAGAGATCATCTTGCAGTGCTATCATGGCTTTACCAGCCTTGATGCCTCAGCGTATCTAATTGACAATGGTTGGGATGCAGACAAGGTCGTCAGTCTCAGCGGCGGCATGAGCGGGTGGGTAGAGGCCCTTGGCATGCAGTCCTTAGTCTCAGAAGATGATGAAGTAGGGAGTTAGGGAGTACCTCTTATATTCTTCTTCATCACCCTAATCTAGCCTCAACAAACCAACAACCAATAACCAAAGGCAATTTGTATGAAAATCGCCATGAAATTCGGCGGCACATCTGTCGGTAATATTGCGGCCTTAAAGCAGGTCATTGACATTATAGAGCAGACGCGACAAAACGGGCATCAAATTGTGGTCGTCGCCTCGGCTATGAGTGGTGTCACTGACTTGTTAATTGACGCGGCTCAACAGGCTGAGGCGGGCGACGAAAGTGTGGCCCAGCAAGCACGACAGACCATTGAAACGAAGCATGAAGCGGTCATCCTGAATTTCTTAGGCCAAACGGTCATGCAAGAAACCATTTTGGCTGAAATTCAGGCTTTGCTGGATGAATTTGAAACGCTCTGCCACGGCATCCGTGTGTTGGGGGAGTTGACTCCCAGAGCCTTAGATGTCATTAGCGGTTTAGGAGAACGAATGAGTGTGCGCCAAATTTCAGCTATTTTGACCCAGCGGGGGCTAACAGCGGAGGCGATTGAGGCGGCAGAAATCATAATAACCACGAACCATCACGGCGGAGCCACACCTCTGCTCGAAGAAACGGCCCAAAAAATGCAGGTCACACTCGAACCGCTCTTGATGCAGGAAAAAATTCCGATTATAACAGGTTATATTGGCGCAACAGTCGAGGGAATACAAACAACGCTGGGACGTGGTGGCAGCGATTACTCGGCTACGATTATTGGCCGGGCTTGGGAAGCTGATGAGGTGTGGATTTGGACTGATGTTAATGGTGTCTTAACCACCAATCCGCGCATCGTATCGGATGCCCAGACCATTCCGCAACTATCTTATGCGGAAATGAGTGAACTGGCTTATTTTGGAGCCAAAGTGCTACATCCTCGTGCTGTTCGTCCGACTCGACAAGCAAACATACCCCTACGAATACTCAACACCTTTAAGCCAAATCATCCTGGAACCCTGATTCAAGTTGAAGCTGATCAAGCGGGTCAGCCGGTCAAAGGGATCACCATTATTCGTCATCTAAGTTTGATCAATGTCACAGGCACAGGTATGATGGGTATTCCTGGTGTCGCTGGCCGCACATTTATGGCTGTAGCTCAAACCGATACAAATGTCCTCCTAATCAGTCAATCATCATCAGAGCAATCAATTTGTTTTGTGATTAAGACGGTCGATGTCTCAAAAGTCATCGCGGCTATAGAAAATGAATTGGCCCGTGAGATAGAACGGCGTGATATAGACCGTATCTTAGTCCAAGATAGGGTGGTCATCATGGCTGTCGTTGGGGCGGGGATGAAGGGGATGCCAGGCGTGTCTGGTAAAATATTCAGTGCTTTGGGTAGAGCAGAGATTAATATAATCGCCATTGCTCAAGGGAGTAGCGAGCATAATATTTCTATCGTATTAGCAGACGCAGATGCAAACCCGGCGGTGCGATTGGTGCATCAAGCCTTTGAATTGGGGGTATCTGATGCCTGAGAGATGAAAACGGTCGGTTTTATTTTAGGTGATAACGTATTGTCTCATGTTGAATTATTGATTTGCGGCTTGATTATAGAATAGGCATAATTTCATCAGCAAATAAAATTGGTTCTTTGGGAATCATCGTGGTCAACACAATACCTTGTAGATTTTATTATACTTATGAAAGGAATACATTCCGATGGCATCAGAAAAAAGAGAGAAAACATACCAACTTGTTATTTCGATTAAAGATTGGCATCTCTATGTTCTCACCTGTGTCTTAGCCATCATTATAATAGGTGGGGTGAGCGGTTGTTATCAAGGCCGCACAATTTCGCGTATCACAGGTCGGGCGACCTATATTGACCTCCCTGATGATGTGACAAGCTACGATCAAGTCTTAAGCATCTCATTTCATAAAAATGCAGATGGCGAAACCCTGAAAGATGTGACCTACATGGGCCCCGATGGAAAGTTACACAGCAAAGAATATAATGATTGGGGTATTTTCCAAGGAGAAATTATCTGGAATTTACAGGGAGGTGAGTGAGCAAGTGGCCCAAACATCGGGGCGTGATGGGGATATCTATACTTATTCACCGCGCATACTCCACCGACCGGGTCTCTCTAATGACGGTCACAGCAATATGGCCGGGATATTGCAGCTTTTCCTCAATCTGTTTGGCGATATTTTTTGAAATATTATCAGCCTGCTCATCATCCACTTGATCTGGACTGACAATCACCCGTATTTCGCGGCCAGCTTGAATGGCAAAGGCTTCACGAACGCCTGAAAAATCTGTTGCAATCGCTTCAAGCTCTTCAATCCGATTGACATAGCTTTCCAGATTTTCACGGCGAGCCCCAGGTCTAGCCCCAGAAATAGCATCGGCTGCTTCAACGACCATCGCCTCTAGTGACTCTTGTTCTACCTCATGGTGATGGCTGGCTATGGCATTGACAATCACGGGGTCAAGACCGCATTCCTCCGCAGTTTCAGCACCAATCAAGGCATGCGGGCCCTCAACTTCATGCGTCAGAGCCTTTCCTACGTCATGTAAAAGACCCGCGACACGCGCTACTTCCACATTCGCGCCCAATTCTACGGCCATAATACTGGCCAGATGTGCTGTTTCTATTAAATGTAAGCGTTGATTTTGACCATAACTCGTCCGATATTCTAAACGCCCTAAGAGTTCCGTTAGCATTGGATGTAGCCCTTGTACCTTAGCCTCACGTAATGCTCCCCGTCCAGCTTGTTTGATGGCTTGTTGAATAGATCTTTTGGTTCGCTTGAAGATAGTTTCGATTCGAGTGTGATTGAGCCGATTTTCAGCCAATAATTTCTCTAGAGCTTGACGGGCAATCTCACGTTTTACTGAGTCCGCATCATTGACTGTAATCACATTTTCTAACTCATCGACAGTTAGCTCCACCTGAGCCAACTGTTCAAATAATTTCAAATTGCGTCCAGATTTATCAAGCAACTGCTTGATAAAACTTGGTCTTTCTACATGAATAACGGAACTATTTCCACCTGACACTTGTTGTGAGGTCACACGTTGTATAGCCAAGCTGATAATTTTTTGAGCTTTACGTTCAGAAACTTCTCTAATATTCTGCTCTGCTTCCCGCAACTCTTTCGCCACATGCTGACGAGCGCTGTCTTCTGTTATTTTTAATATTTCAGCTAAGGCTTGCTTTCGACTTGTGTGGGAAGCTTTTTCCAAGGCTTTGATATGTGTAATTTCTCCCTCATTGATTTTTTTTGACCTTTTATCTAAAGATCGCTTTTTCTCGTTGAGTTGATTTTCCTCATTTTTTAAAGTTGTGAATTGCATATCGATTGTTTCTTGTCGTTTTTGCAATCGGTTACCTTGCTGCTTTAAGAGATTTTCCTGTCGATTGAGTTCATCTTCTATTTCGATTTTCATTTGATCATAAGCCATCTGGGCTTCTTTCTTTAGATTATTTGTCCGTATTTCAGCTTGTTGCCTAATCTTTGTTGCTTGGGCTTCGCTATCAGTCAATAATTTGTTGACTTGTGTACGCCGAAAAAGATAGCCGCCGAAACCACCAATACTTAAACTTAAAATGACCACACTCATTAATAGGATAATATACATGAAGTTAAATACTCTCTTTCAAGTCTTCAGGCGTGACGCAATTGGATAAAATCTTTTCAAATACGTGGCTTCAAGCCTTTATAACTTGGGTGAAGATAGGGATGTATTCAACCTGGTTCCCGAACTTCGTTTGGGAACCAGGTTAGGTCAGTATTTTTGATTGCAGCTTTGACCACTTATGTCCCCAATGGTAAAATTCGCCGCATAAATCTAAAAGAATACCTAGTTATTAAAAATGAGCAAGTAAAGTCTATTCAATCTTTATTTTTGTGTAGAATTGAGGGTCAAAAATTTGGGACCAAGTTTCTCCGCCATCGCTAGAGACATAAAGACCCTCATAATCAAAGGTGGCATATAATTTATTATCTGTGCTGATAACAAGGGATGAGGGAGAAGATGGATAAGTTGTCTCTCCATAAACTTGAGCCACTGCCTGCCAAGTTCCCCCACCATCCGTTGAACGAAAGATACCTGGCAAGACACTGGTCGGCTTCAAACCAGCGACAGAGCCTGAAGCCGCGACATAGATGCGGTTAGGGTCATCAGGCCAGACTACGACATTGGATATCCCCATACCCGTAAAGGTACTCTGGCCCAAGGCAGTCCAAGTCGCGCCACCATCTACCGTTTTCAACAGGCCATCGCCATAGTAACTATCAGCACTATTATGAGGTTCCCCTGTCCCAACGTAAATCGTATTCGGATCATTAGGCGCAAATGCCATAGACCCAACCGCAAGCGTTGACTGTTGATCTGTGAGCGGTTGCCAGGTTTCGCCGCCATCTGTTGTTTTCCAAACCCCCCCTTGGGCCCCACCAATATAAACCGTGTTTGGATCATTTGGATGAACCAAAATCGCGGTAGTTCGACCAGCCGCATCGGTCTGGATGAAGAAGCCTAAATTACTGTCTAAAATTGGGGCCGGACCGATACCTTGCCATGTATTTTGTGTTGGTATGCTTCGTCGTGTTCTAAGCTGCTTGTCGGGCGGTTGGTATTTCTTCTTTTACCCGTCTTCAGTATATACTGGTGGTATTAACACGGGGTGAATATTAGATAGCCTAGAGGCCGCATAGTCTGCCCTACTGTCAACAAAATTGACTCACATGTACTTAATGAAACACGTTTAAAATATGGCTCGTATCACTCACCTTGTTTGGGCGAGCGGTTGAGAGCCAAAGATTGCCTATTGGCCATTGCGTCGTATAATAAATTCAACCTTTAACGATTAGGAGGCACTTTATGCAAAAGCAAGATGTCTTAACTATTCCGAGTGAATTGGCTCATACCCAAAACGCTAAGAAAACTAAATTTATCATTGGAGGTGTACTCATTGCCCTTGCAATCGTTTATCTCATCTTCACGGCCATTCAAAGCACCTCGGCCTATTTTTTGACCATTGATGAACTCCAGACCCAAACAGCTATTGCGGCCCGTCAAGTGCGCGTTTCTGGCATGGTTGATGAGACAAGCATTGACTTTAACAATACCAGTCTTAGATTAGCCTTTGAGATCACCAGTGAAACAGGCGAACGCTTACCTGTTGTCTTTCAGGGTCCGAAACCGGACCAAATGCGTGATGGAGCCGAAGCCATCGTTGAGGGCACATTTGACGGAGAGCAGTTTCACGCCCAAACGCTCTTACTCAAATGTCCAAGCCGCTATGATGATGGGACCATTGAACAGATTGAAGTGAAAGCAATTCGGACCGAATAATTCTTAAAACTTAAGACCCTTGGGGTTTAGGTAAGTTAAGTAATTCCAATGCCTTAACGTCGTTAAGGCAGAAACCCTAAGGGCCTGAAGTATGAAAGGACTCTATGGATACACAGCTTCAAACCCTTGATGAACCAACGATGTTTGAACAGCTAGCGGAATCATCTGTCCTGCTTGAGGAACCGATAGGAGATGAAGATGAATTTTATTATGGCTATCGAACGCTAGTCTTTGATGGTCCAGATGGGAAACCCATCTATCGCTATCGACCATTGACGTTGGCAGATTTTCTGGATCCGGAAGAAGGAGATGTCTTAACGCAGGGAACCCTACACTTTAGTGACACTAGACGTTTATACCGTATTTTCACTTACCTGCACCGCGATAATCCACGATTGAGTGTTTTTGGAGATTTCAATATTCTGTGGGGTATACCAGGCTTGTTTGAACCAGCTCCAGATCATATTCCCCACAGGCGTGGGGGTGAACCGCCAGTTCCGCACGAAGTTGCGCTTCAAATTCAGTATTCCCCACAGGCGTGGGGGTGAACCGAATGAGGGAGAATGATTGATATGGCTAATGTTGGATTTGCAGCACAGTGTTTAGCTTTAGTTTTGGCGGTCTATGCTGTGGTGATGGCAATTTTCGGTGTAATGTATAAACGCGGGGCA
The DNA here is from genome assembly GCA_965199695.1 of Anaerolineae bacterium. Taxonomy (GTDB): domain Bacteria; phylum Chloroflexota; class Anaerolineae; order 4572-78; family 4572-78; genus CBDAUV01. Next base: position 713,867 of record OZ241372.1, read on the forward strand.
TTACTGACCAGTGCTAAAAATGCCGCGCTGGGCGTGACTGGCTTATTGACCGTGTCTGTGGTCAGTATGGAGTATTTGCTCATTACAGGTAATTATCAAACGGAATACGTCGCCAGCGTGACCAATAACTCGGCAGCCCTATTTTTCAAGATGACCGCTTTATGGGGGGGGCAGGCGGGATCCCTTCTCTTTTTCACCTGGATGATGTCTGTCTTTTCTGCCGTGGTCATTATCAATAAATGGCCCCAAGTTAGAACCCTTATCCCTTATGCGATGGGCACGATGCAGGCGGTCTTGATTTTTTTTATCAGTCTGATCACCTTTGGAGTCAACCCCTTTACCCAATTATCCTTTATTCCGCCTGATGGCCAGGGCCTGAACCCACTCCTCTATCATTGGGGCATGATCATTCATCCTCCCGTCCTCTACTTAGGCTTCACCTCTTTTTTAGTACCTTTTGCCTTTGGCGTGGCGGCCTTAATCACCAAACAATCTGGCGATTTGTGGATCCGCACAACCCGTCGCTGGACTTTGGTGGCTTGGTTATTTCTCAGTGGTGGCCTACTCTTAGGCGGACGTTGGGCTTATGATGTTCTAGGTTGGGGGGGGTATTGGGGCTGGGATCCTGTAGAAAATGCGGCCTTTGTACCTTGGCTCATTGCCACACCATTTTTGCATTCAGCCATGATGCAAGAAAGTCGGGGCATGATGAAAAGATGGAATATGGCTTTGGTGCTATCAACCTTTTGTTTAATCATAGAAGGCACATTCATCACCCGTTCCGGGGTTGTTAGTTCTGTTCATAGCTTTGCTCAAAGTGCGATTGGCCCTTATTTTTTGACCTTCTTGGCTATTCTGCTCTTTGGATGTTTATTCTTATTCATCTGGCGTTGGGATAATTTGAAGAGCGATAACGAATTAGACTCTTGGCTCTCCCGCGAATCGGCCTTTCTCTTGAACAACCTTTTCTTCATTGGCATCGCCTTCACTATATGGTGGGGGTCACACTTCCCCATCATTTCCGAAGCACTTACGGGTGATAGAATCGTGGTCGGGCCCCCCTTTTTCGAGAAGGCTACAGGCCCCTTATTTGCGGCCCTCGTCTTATTAATGGGCGTGGCCCCGCTCATGCCTTGGCGACAAATGCGCTCTCTCAAGCTCTTAATGACCTTAAAATGGCCGGCCATCGTTGCCGTAGCCACCATGGTCAGCTTATATACCCTGACCTGGATCAAAATCCCTGGGGCTGTTTTAGGCTTTGGTTTTTGTGCCTTTAGCTTGACCACGACCTTGATGGAATATTGGCGGGGTATCCAAGCCAGACATAAAGCCCATGCCGAAAATTATCTACAAGCCCTCCTGAAATTGACAACGCGCAATCGAAGACGTTATGGTGGCTACTTCATCCATCTAGCTGTCATCATTGCTGCTATTGGTATCATTGGCATCGAGTTTTATCAAATCGAGACGCAACAGAATGTCGCCCGCAATAACAGTATTATTGTGTCTTCACCCTTTGCGGGCACTTATGAATTGACTTATCGTGGGATTAAGCCAGGCCAAGGGCCTGATACGAATGTCGAAGTGATTCTAGCCGAGTTGGACGTGACTCTGAATGGCGTAGACCAAGGGAAGATTGAACCCTACCGCGAATTTTTTATCCGTCAACAGCAGCCCATGACCATTCCCGACATTCATCATGGCTTGGCCAATGATCTCTATATCATCATCTCTGGTTGGGAAAACGGTGGCGAGACAGCGACCTTCACCATTTATATCAACCCGCTCATCAATTGGCTCTGGTTCGGTGGCTTCCTGTTTATTATCGGCACCCTTATTGCGATTTGGCCGACTAGGACACGAGTGCAACAAACCAGAAGCATTCCTGTAACACCGAAAGGATATAGTTATGAAACCCTTAGCCTATATCTTCTTATGTTTGAGCTTTATGCTGATTTCGACAACAGCAATTGATGCTCAAAAACCGACAACTGACGAGATTAATGTTGTCGCTGAAAATCTTAATTGCCCAACCTGTCAAGCCCTAAATTTGGCTGACTGTGGAACACAGACCTGTATTCAATGGAAAGACCAAATTGGTGATTTATTAGCTGAAGGCTATACCCAAGAGGAAATCCTCTCCTGGTATGCTGAAACTTATGGCGAACAAGTGCTGCAAGAGCCACGCCTACATGGCGTTGGCCTATATGCCTGGCTGTTGCCCCTCATAATCTTACTGCTTGGTGTGCTTTGTTACACTCTCATCATCAGACAATGGTCAACAAGCACTACAGATACAGCAGAGAATGATGCGGATGCTCAGACAACAATGGAAACGGACGCTTACTTAAAGCGGGTAGAACAGGAATTAGCGGATTAAGTCCATGACAGTTGAGACAAATACCCCTCGCACCTTACGGAATGTCATTTTGTTTGGTGGCGTGACCATCGTTTTGGCACTCGTTCTGATTTTTGCCATATCAATGCAAAAGACCACTTCGGCTGAATTGGGTGGCCGAGAAGCCATGCCCTTCGTACTAAGGACCTTTGAAGGCCAAGAGGTCTCCCTAGCCGATTTAGAAGGCCAAATTGTCGTCATCAACTTTTGGGCCAGTTGGTGTGTCGAATGTTATGACGAAGCCCCCTTGCTAGAAGAAGCTTATCAAGCCTATAAAGACCAGGGGGTTATCTTTGTTGGGGTGGCCTATTTAGACACGCTCAAAGAGGCCTTGGCCTATATGGAACAATATGGTATTACCTACCCCTCTGGTTTAGATATTGGCTCAGTGATTTACCAAGATTATTTTATTACAGGTGTTCCTGAAACCTTTTTCATTGACCGAGAGGGCATTATTCAGCATGTGCAAATTGGCCCGATTGAACGGGCTCCCTTGTTTCAACGCCTAGAGACTCTCATCGCGCAAGGAGGCTCCTGATGGGGATAGGTTCGACGATCATGATCATCGTTATGGTCATTTTGACCCTCTGGTGGGTGATGTGGCCTTTGTTACGCGGTGATCTTGGATTTTACCTTGTTGATCAGTTAGAAGAAGAAACCTTAACCGAACTGCTTTTACGACGGGATGCTTTTTATGCAGCAATTAAGGATTTGGAACAAGACTTGGAATCAGGTAAGCTGGCGGAGGTAGATTATCGGCCTTTACGGACGAAGTTGGTTTGGCAGGCAGCGCAAGTTTTGCGAGAGATTGATGCCTTTAGGCAAAGCAATGACCAAGATGTGGAGGCTGAAATTGACATGCTATTAAGTCAATTTCAACAAGATCAAAAGGATAGCCGCCTCAACCCGGCCCTATTTGACCAGATTGATCAGGCAGGCTGTCCGAGCTGCGGTCATCAGCCGCAATTAGAGGATATGTTTTGCGCTCAATGTGGTACACGCTTAATCATGGAAGTAACAGAATGACTCAGAAGAAATTATCAAATTTTCAGTCTAGCATGATAATCGGGGGATTTTTTTTGTTCCTGATTCTATGCTTTAGGGGCCTGATGACGATGGCCGCCCCGCCCCAGCAATCGCTATCTCCCCCGTCTATCGCCCGCGGCGAAGCACTGTGGCTAGAGAATTGCGCCCCCTGTCATGGGACAAGGGGTTTAGGTGATGGCCCGGTTAGCACCTCATCCGGGGTGGAAATGCAGGCCATTAATTTTACTGAATTGGAATTGGCTAGGCAGCGCAGCCTGCTAGATATTTTCACGGTGACGAAAAATGGCCGTATTGAAAAGCTGATGCCACCTTGGCAGAACCGGCTGAATGACTCACAGATTTGGGATGTTACGGCCTATACTTGGTTGTTCTCTGTCACGGATGAGGCCCTGAAAGCTGGCGCAAGGATTTATGAAAACAATTGTCAGCGTTGTCATGGTGAAGCAGGCGAGGCTGTGGCAAATATAGATTTTACCCAAGTGGATATGCTCGCTGCACAGTCTGATCAGGTTGTTTTTGATCGTCTTCGTCTGGCCGAAGATGCGCATACATCCCTGACAGACTTATCTGATGAGGCCCTATGGCAATCTGTTGCCTTTGTTCGGACGCTTGGGTTTGACCGAACCGCAAATACCACCGCGAATGCAGAGATAGGGTCATCATCTAACCGTTCACGAGATGGTGTGATTCAAGGGACCGTTGTCAATGGCACAAGGGGTAATCCAGTGTTTGGCATCCCCCTCATCCTATATGCGCTAAATAGCGAAGGGTCCCCCGTGCAAACCTATACCGCGACCAGTGATACTGATGGGCGTTTTCAAGTCACAGAAGTCATACAGGGGTCTGATTTTAGTTATGTGGTGGAAGGGTTATATCGCCGCATCGCCTATTTTTCAGAAGAATTGCCCATATCGACTGAAGATGATGTACAGAGGCTCGATTTGGTTGTTTATGATTTAACCAATACTGCTGACCATATCTTGCAAAGCACCCTACATCGTGTTTTGTCCTTTTCACCAGGACGGATTGATATCGCCGATGTGCATGTTTTTGATAATTTAGGTGATGAAACTTATATCGGTGATCTGATGAGTGATGGAAACCCAGGTACTGTGCAGGTTGGTTTACCGCCTAAGGCTAATGAGGTCGCCTTTCGGGTGGATAGTGTGCGTCTGGTGGATGGACATTATGTCGAAGGGCAGGCTATTCGTCCTGGTGAAGGTAGTCATAGCATTTTTGTGACCTATAGTGTGCCTATTGAGGATGATGAGCAAATTTTGGAGACCCTTTTGTTTTATGATGTGGCTGAGGTTAGTCTCGTTGCTTTGGAACAGGGTCAAAGTTTAGAAAGCCCTCAACTATTGAACCAAGGTACACAGGTCTTTCAAGGTCAAATTTTCCAAGTTTTCACTGGACAGGCGGTGTCCAAAGAGACAGGGTTGGTGCTTAATTTAGCGGACTTAGGTCAGTTGAACTTTGCCAATTCTGCTGAAACTGCTCCAGCTGTGGCAGCCTCCCCAGCCCCAGCCGATGCGGGCCTTGATCAGACAATATTGATGTGGTCTTTGCTAGGCTTGGGCATGGCGATGATCCTGTTTGGGCTAATTTTTGCTAGGCGACCAAACCCAGTCCGACAAGCTATTAGTCAGGTTGATTTGGCTCAAGAGAAAGACAAATTGCTGACCATGCTGATCGAGCTTGATGCCCTTCGCAAGGCTGGGGAGATAGATGAATCAACCTATCAAGAAGAACGCCTAAAGCATCGAGCCAGGTTAAAACAAATTTTGCAGCAACAGAACGAATAGATAATTTTTTTATTACCTGCTGATTTTAGTATCGTGGTGAAAAGCGCGTTAAGGAATTTAGGTTGATTCAAATTCGGCATCTCATCAAAGCCTTTGGCAGTCGCGTCGTCCTTCGTGACCTCAGCTTGACTGTAGAGCTGGGGGAGTTTGTGGTTTTGCTAGGCAGGAATGGGGCAGGCAAGACGACCTTGATGAATATTTTAGCCACTTTGAGTCGGGCCACAGGGGGGCAAGTAATTATCGGGGGCTTAGATGTGAGCCGTCAGGCTGTACAGATTCGACGGTATATTGGTTTGGTTTCGCATAAGACTTTGCTTTATGATGACTTAAGCGGCGAGGAGAATTTACGCTTTTATGCTAAGATGTATGATCTTTATGACCGTCATCAGGTGCAGACTCGAATTGAGAGGGTGTTGTCCCAAGTTGGCCTGCAACATCGTGGCAAAGATGCGGTGCGGACTTACTCCCGCGGCCTGCAACAACGACTGGCTATTGCCCGGGCAATTTTACATGATCCCCCCCTTTTATTGTTAGATGAACCTGATACGGGATTAGACGAAGCGGCGACGACCCTTTTGTCCGATTTATTAACCTCTGTAGATGTCAGCCGACGCACTGTTGTGATGACCAGTCATAACTTAGAGCGAGCAGTCAATTTGAGCAGTCGGGTCTTGATTTTGGCAAAGGGTAAAATTCAGTATGATGCTGCGCGAGGGGAGGTGAGGATGGATGAAGTCCGAGCAGCTTATCTGGGAAATTAGACCTTGAGCTACTTACGAAAAGTGTTTGCTATCGCACAGAAAGATATTCTGGCAGAGCTACGTACTAAAGAGATGCTGAGTGCCATGCTCGTGTTTTCGCTTTTGGTTATTTTTATCTTCAATTTCACCTTTGACTTGCGGGCCGAAAATCGAACAACCTTAGCCCCTGGTGTCTTATGGGTGGCGATTGCCTTTGCCGGTGTGCTAGGCTTGGGACGCAGTTTTATCGTTGAAAAAGATCGTGGAGCCTTAGAAGGTTTGCTTTTGGCCCCTGTAGACCGGAGTGCCTTATACTTTGGCAAATTCATTGGCAATATTATCTTTATCGCTGTCGCCGAGATTGCCATCTTGCCTTTTTTTATCATCCTTTTTAATCTTTCGATCTCAATCATGCCTCGTTTAACAGGTATTGTCATTCTGGGAACCATTGGTCTCGCCAGTGTGGGAACATTATTTTCAGCCATGGTCATTCATACCCGGGCACGCGATGTTCTCTTGCCTATTTTATTATTTCCAGTCGTGGTCCCTGTCTTACTGTCATCCGTCAAGCTAACTGCCAGCGTGTTAGACAAAATTCCTTTTCAAGAAGTACAACACTGGGCTGGTCTCTTAGGGGCCTTTAATCTCATTTTTATCGCCTTGTCACTTATTTTGTTTGAATATGTCGTCGAAGAATAAAAAAGTCGTTAGTGATTAGTTGTTAGTTTTTTTGCTAATTGTTAACTGTTAATTGCTAATTGTTAATTTCACCGCAGGTGATGTCTATGGCTACACAAACCGATACACCCCCCATCGTCTCTCAGACAAAAGGTCAAATTGAGTGGGGTATGATCCTCACAGTTTTAAGCGGCATCGTTATCGTCATTAATCTCTATATGTCGTTCATCTTTGCCCCAACCTCGATTAATCTGGAAACCAAAGTCGAACAATTTTCGCAGCGTATTTTTTATATTCACTTAGGCACAGCTTGGATTGCCTTTTTTGCCTTGTTTGTGGCTGGGTTAGCCGGGGTCATTTTCTTGATCAGAAGAAATCATTTTTGGGATAGCACGGGCGTGGCGAGTGCCGAGATTGGCTTGGTTTTTATGACCATCTTTCTGGCGACAGGCTCAATTTGGGCCAAACCGACTTGGGGCACTTGGTGGACCTGGAGTCCCCGCTTGACTATTAGTGCTATTAGTTGGCTGATGTATGTCGGTTATCTGATGTTACGCGAGGCGATTGATGATTCCTCCCGTCGAGCGACATTTAGTGCCATTTATGGCATTGTGGCCTTTGTTTCCGTGCCCATCAACTTCATGGCCATTCGCTGGTGGCGTGACATTCACCCAGTTGTCGTTGGCACCGCCGCCAGCGAAGGACGCGGCGGCTTTGACCTGGCTCCTGATATTCGCACCGCTTTACTTTTCAGTCTCTTCGCCATCTCCCTGTTGTATATCACTTTGATGTACCATCGTATTCAACTGGAAGAAACAAGGTACGAAGTTGACATCTTGAAACAGCGTTTGTTGCAACAATAGACATAAAGATTGGAGACATCATGGCAGATTTAGTCTATTTATTTTTAGCGTACACCGTCTTTTGGTTGATTAGCTTTGGCTTCATTTATAGCTTAACTAGTCGGCAACGAAAGTTAAAAGAAGATCTATCCCTCCTTAGACAACTTCTTGACGACCAGTCGGACAGGTAAGTGTTTTTTAAGAAGTACAATCTATCATGTGAGATGTTAGCATTAAAAATAATTAGTTACTAATTTCTATTTATATTACCTGTTATTAATTTTTTTTGTACGAATTATGAATAATTAACTACAAATTGTAAATTTTGAATGTTTTGTTAATTACTAATTGATATTTTAAAGGAGATTTTCACATGGAATTAACGATTTGGTTAGCAGTTATAGCAGGCTTTGTATCCTTTATTTCGCCTTGTGTCTTGCCCTTAGTGCCAGCCTATATCGGATATATGGGTGGGCGCATGACTCATAAAGTCTCGATGGCCGCAGTGACTAGCACTGGACAGGTGGTGGAAACTGGCCCCACGGTCTTAAACCGATTGAATACCTTTTTTCATGGCTTATTCTTTGTAATCGGATTTACCTTTGTTTTCGTCACCATCGGTTTGCTATCAACCGCCTTTATTGGTGCTGTGAGCGGTCGTGATTTGAATATGGTCACGGATATCATCGGGCGTATCGGCGGTTTGATTATCATTCTATTTGGTCTACATTTTATGGGTGTCCTGCCCTCGGTTTTTAATTGGCTCAGACAGCATGAGGCAATCATAAATAGTGCTGTGACCACGTTTATCTTTGCTCTCTTCGGCAGTGCCGCATTAATCTGGAGTTTCACCGGTACGCTGATGTTTTGGCAAGTTGATACAGGGCGTGTGAGTATATGGTATCCGATTCTCGGTGTTGGCTCTAGTTTAATTTTGATGTTTTTTCTATTTGTCGGTGAAGGTCTATCAAATCCACAGGCCTTTTGGACCAAACTGATTGATCGGGTTGAATTAGGACTTTACACAGACACCCGTCATCAGATGGCGAATCCAGGTCAAGGCGGCTATTTAGGATCAGCCATCTTAGGGGTCGTTTTCTCCGCAGGCTGGACACCCTGTATAGGGCCTGTCTATGGGGCTGTTTTGACGATGGCTGCCAGCGGGGGTAATGTCAGTCAAGCTGGTGTCCTATTGACCGCCTACTCTTTAGGCCTTGGTTTTCCCTTTCTCCTGACCGCTCTGATGCTCGATGGGGCTGAGACCCTCTTGCGTCGTTTGAAAAGCCACAGGCGGACAATTGAGTTAGTCAGCGGAGCTTTTCTTATCTTCATCGGTTTCATGGTCGCAAGTGGACAGTTACAGTTGCTCAGTACGCAATTTGCTGCACAATTTATTGAGTTTTCGATCAGCGTAGAAGAAGCGGCTATTCAATTTGTGACCGGACAGTAGCAAAGTGACAGGGTGCGATACATATCATCTTATCCCTTTGTCACTTTATGTTGTTTGCAAACCAATACCGACCCTATATCTCACAGAGTTTAAACAATGAATATTGCTGAAATCCTTGTTAATGCGCAATTTTTTAATTTTAAGAACCAACGACTTATGGATGATAACTTAACCCAGTCTGTCACCAAACTTTTCGACCTACTCATTAATCGTCAAATCAATTATCTTCTCGTCGGTGGTATTGCCTTATTAAATTACATCCAAGGTCGTAATACCGAAGATATCGACCTGATTTTGTCCCTAGCCGATTTAGATGAGTTACCAGAATTGGATATTCAAGAACAAAACAACGATTTCGCGGCAGCAGTGTTCCAAAATCTGGCCGTCGATATCCTTTTGACACAAAACAAATTATTTAACCTTGTGCAGAAAAATTATGTGACCAGTTTTGATTTTCAAGGGCGTATAATTTTTTGTAGCACTGTAGAGGGTCTGGTCTTGCTCAAACTATATGCCTTACCCAGTCTCTATCGGCAAGCCAATTTTAGTAAGGTAGCTTTATATGAAACAGACCTGATGATGCTTCTCCAAGAATACCCCACTGATATGCCCCCGCTTTTTACTGAATTAAAAAAGCATCTACCCCCTGGTGATTTAGCTAGTTTGCAAGATATTTATCGAGAAATTGATGAAAAAATTCAGCGATTTTCAACAAGGTTCTAGCTTCTCCGTGTCACAATTCTTTCTCTAAAATCCTTAACCTTAATACTGACATAAATAATCACAGTATATTAAATATTATGTGATTACCTTGGGGAGTTTTTTATGACAGACAAAGCAAATCTTGTATCCAATGATAACACCGACCTCGCCCCTATCACCCAATTTGATGGCTCTAAACTTGAATTTGATTTCCCAGCTTTGAAAATCGGCGTGGCTGAGTATGATGAAGGACCGACTGGTTGCACAGTCTTCTGCTTTCCTGAGGGTGCTTCAACAAAAGTGGACCGGCGTGGCAGTATGATTGGGGCGATTGAAGATGACTATGGCTGGCATCATGCGCTATGCTTTGCTGGCGGGTCGCTTATGGGCTTAGAAGCGGCGATGGGCGTACGGGCTGAACTTTTCGCCCGGGGAGGATATTCCAGAAACTTTCCCCTTGTCTCCGGGGCGATTATCTGGGATTGGCATGGTCGAGACAATGCCGTTTATCCTGACAAGGCCTTAGGTCAAGCAGCGGCACAGACAGCGCAAACGGGCGTATTTCCTTTAGGCCCTCGCGGTGCAGGTCGTTCAGCGGGAGTTGGTAGCGTTGTCGACGGCCGTTATGCAGAACCTTGTGGACAAGGCGGTGCCTTTTTACAAGTAGGGCCAACGAAGATACTTGTTTTTAGCGTCGTCAACGCTTTGGGAGCCATTGTCAACCGCCAAGGCGATGTAGTGCGAGGCAATCGAGACCCTGATAGCGGAGAACATTTCGCTTATGGGGATAAACTTCAGGAGATGATAGACGGTCAAAGCACAGAAGGAGAATCAAGCCTTGGCAACACGACTTTGACCCTGTTGGTGACCAATCAAAAGATAGACGATTGGGGTTTCACACAGCTACCACGTCAAGTGCATGGCTCAATGGCCCGCGCTATCCAACCCTTTCACACAAAATTGGATGGTGATATTTTTTATGCCGTGACGACGAAAGAAGTGGAAAATAAAGATTTAAATGCCATACATCTAGGCGGCTTGGCCTCTGAATTAGCCTGGGATGCGGTTTTGAGTTCATTTCAAACACCTGTGTAGTGTGTTGTCGTCTGTAAAAAATGAACATCGAGGGATGAAAAAGTACACTTTTTCATCCCTCGACATTGCCCTATAGACTATCCACGACCCCCGCAGTTCACCTCTTACGTTTCAAAAATTCCGTCACCACCTCAACAAAAGGTTCAAACTGTTCTCGACGAATATTATGTCCTGCACCCGCTAGATGAATGAGTTCTATGTCTTCATTCACCTCAAGGATGGTTTGGGCAATTTCAGGAGTCACAATAGCTCCCAAATTAGGGTCAGCCGTGATGAGTAGCGTCGGACAAGTAATAGAAGACACGACATCTTGCCATCGGCGAATCGTAGAAAGCAAACCCACGACATTGGGACTAACTTGTACTAATGACCCTTTTAGGTGCCAAAGCTCGGACAATATCATCGCAAGTGGCCTGAATGTCTTTTCGATTAACCATAAAAAGCTTCCCATTGAAAATTGATCCTAAGCCATCATTAACTGAGGCTAATCCCGCTTAAACTTACTATAATCCGGCCCCTGATAACGACCTCGCCCCAGGCCCTCAATATCTACCATAGCTTGCACTTTCATCGGCAGGCCAAACAGTTTGATAAACCCTTCTGCATCGGCTTGGTTGTAAACATCCTCTTCGCCAAAGGTGGCGTAATCTTCGCGATAGAGGCTATGCGGTGATTGGCGACCGACCAAGATGATATTACCTTTATAAAGTTTTAAGCGGGCGATACCGCTAACAGGTTTTTGAGTTTCCTGAACGAAGGCATCTAAAGCTTCTCGCAGCGGGGTGAACCATTGCCCGTTATAAACCAATTCAGCATATTTTTGGGCCACCACATCTTTATAATGCAGCGTTTCTTTATCCAAAGCCAGTTGCTCAATCGCTTGATGCGCTTCCCGTAAAATGCTCAGACCCGGTGTTTCGTAGACTCCGTGACTCTTCAGCCCAACCAGTCGATTTTCAACCATATCAACGCGACCGACCCCATGCGTTTGCCCCAAGGTATTGATTGTTTTCATCAAGCTGATCGGCCCATAAGCGCGGCCATCAAGCTTTTTCGGAATACCCGTCTGAAATTCAATTTCTATATAATCAGCCTGATCAGGTGCGTCTTGGGGATCAACAATCAACTGAAACATCGTCTTTTCTGGCTCAAGCCAGGGATTTTCCAGAACACCGCCTTCATGGCTCATGTGAATCAGGTTACGGTCTCGGCTATAGATCGATGTCTGTGTGGCCGTGACAGGGACATTGAACTCAGCCGCATAGTCAAGTGCGTCTTCGCGCCCGCGGATCGTCCATTCTCGCCAAGGGGCGATCACGGCTAACTTGGGATTCAGGGCTTGAAAGGTCAACTCAAAGCGAACTTGATCATTTCCTTTGCCCGTGCAGCCATGCGCCACGGCATCGGCCCCCTCGATTTCTGCGATTTCCACTTGTCGTTTGGCGATCAAAGGCCGAGCGATGCTGGTGCCCAATAAATATTTACGTTCATAAATGGCCCCCGATTGGAGGAGGGGGAAAATATAATTGGTCATAAATTCTTCGCGCAGATCTTCAATATAACATTTACTGGCCCCAGAAGCAATCGCTTTTTCTTCCAAGCCATCCAATTCTTCCGCTTGGCCTAAATCGGCACACACACACACGACTTCACAGCCGTAGTTATTTTTCAGCCAAGGGACAATGACACTGGTATCTAGGCCACCACTATAGGCCAGAACAACTTTTTTATAAGTAGGTTTAGTCATAATTTATTATTCTCCTTGTATCCGCATCAGTAAAAAAGAAGTAGGTTAGATGTCGTACCTCAACTTACCCTACTTAGGATTCGATTGTGCAGGGCGATTGTAGTCAAAAGTGCTGCTTTATCAAATTTGGCCCGACACACATTCTCTTGGGGAAGGGTGTCTTGTAGCAAAGTTGCAAAGTACGAGGATGAGCGGCTAGGCCGATACTTTGCCACCTTGCCACTTTGCCTAGATTACACAGGCCCTTTTCTCTTTGACCACAAAAATTCTCATAGAGCCTATATTTGTAAAAACTGTCGCAACAATTTGACCACCACCTGAGGCTGTTCTTGTTGCACCCAATGCCCAGCCCCGTCTACCAGATCTACGCTCTTCATTTGTGTACAGGCTATGTTCTGCATGTGTTCAAAGCCACCAGGTCTCTGATAAACCCCCCAGTCGCTCGCGCCCGCGATAAAACAGGCTGGCACATCAATCGTGCGCCCAGAGAAGAGTTGCAGGTCGGTCGCGGATAGTCCACCCGTCCCGCAGCGATAGCTCTGTAAGCCACCCTGAAATCCATTTCTCTCATACTCTGTACTATATACCCTCAGGGCTTCATCGGTCAGCCATTCACAGGCGGCAATTTCGGCTGCTGAAGGCATCTCTGGAGCCACGGTTTCCGCCATGCCTTTGTCTATGTCCATGATATAGTAGGTTGGCATCTTGGCCAGTTCGGTTGCACGCCAAGATTTGAGGGGATAGGGTTTATTTTGCTGCCAATCTGCACTCTTGTGGTGGTAATAGGCTCGCAGGAAATTGTGAACGCCTTGGGGGGCCTGATGCATATTGGGATTGGCTTCACGGGTTGAAAAATACCACTGATAATGCTTTCTTGGGCGAGGCAAATTTGCCATCTCCGCATGAATATCTGGGTCAGGGGCGGCATTGGGTTGCGCTGCTTCATCCGCCGTATTGAAGGGTAGCTGCGGCGGGCCAGCGAAGGGCGCACTCATCAGAACCACAGAGCGGAATACATCTGGTCGGATGAGAGTGCTGTAGGCCGCGACAGACGAGCCATAATCGTGCCCCACAACAGCTTTTATGTGGTGATATCCGAGTGCTTGGCTAAGGGCCAAGACATCCTTCACCACATTGAGCATGCAAAAGGAAGTAAGATCACCGTCGTAACGATCATCCCAGCCCAAGGTGCGTCCATATCCTCGCAAGTCTGGAGCCACGACATGAAATCCAGCTTGGGCCAGCGGTAGAAGCTGATTTCGCCAACTGTAGGCCAGTTCTGGAAAGCCGTGTAGCAAGAGAAGGCAGGGGCGACCCTTGTCCTCATAACCCGCCTCCAGCAGGTGTATTGTGAGACTGTTGATATTATGTACGAAGCGGGAGCGTATGCCTAAGGGGAGAGTCGTTTCTCCGTATGCAACTTGGTTATTACGTGCCATGATTATTTTCTCCATTTGTCGTGAATGACGAGAAAAGGTCGGCTGTGGAATTGGCAGACCTTTATTGGTAAAGATATACTCAACGCGGGAATAAATTTAATTTTTAGGGGACGCAGATTTTCGCAGATTTATTAAAAATCTGTGGGGCAATAGGCCGAGCAACACCCGCAGCAAGGTTGATTTGCCTGATCCAATTCGGCCTGTGATAACGGTAAATGAACCACGGGCGAGATGTAAATCAATATTTTCCAGGCTGAACTGCCGCGCCCAACAGAACCGCCAACGAACTGCCCGTTTCCGCCGCATCTAAAAAGCGGCGGATGATTTGAGGATTAATCAACTGAGCGGCACTAGTACTCAATAAAAGAACCCATAGCACGATGACGAGCAGGCGATGTGGTTTAAGATAGTGACTGAGGAGAGATTGGGAGGTCATAGGATTACTCGATTAGGATATGGTAGACCTTTAAGGTCTTGAAGCTCTTTTCGCTATAATCATGGTTATGATTATAATAATTATAAGCATTATCGTTACAGCCATCAAATGGAACACGAATAGATTGTGAAAGGATCGCTTCAATGTTTCTAAACCGCGTACAGGAGTTGGCTTGGCTTAATGAGCGATATCACTCGGAGCAGGCTGAGTTTATTGTTCTGACAGGGCGCAGGCGGGTGGGCAAGACGGCTTTGCTGCACGAGTTTGCCAAAGATAAGGCGGGTATTTATTTTTTGGCTTATCTGGACTCAGCCGATGCCTTATTGCGCAGTCTGTCCGCCCTCGTCTGGGCGCGTGAACATGGGCCGCAGTCGACCCCTGGTTCTTATGATTCCTGGTTGGGCTTATTACAAGCTATTCAACGCCTATCACGTCAGCAACGCTTTTTCTTTATCTTAGATGAGTATCCCTATCTAGCTGGGTCAAACAGCCACCTAGCCTCCGTCATCCAAAAGATGTGGGATGAGCATCTCCAACATTCAAAGCTCTTTATGGTTTTTTGCAGTTCGTATATGTCGGTCATGGCGCGAGATATTTTGAACCGTGATGCGCCTTTATATGGCCGTCGGACAGCGCAGATAAGGACGAACCCGCTGACAGTTGAACAGTCTGCTCATTTTCTGCCTGAACGATCACCCGTCGAACTGATTGAGGCTTACGCCCTAACAGGCGGCATGCCTGCCTATTTGGCTCAATTACAGGGTGACCGTTCCTGGTGGAACAACCTCAGCCAGACTGCCTTTGACCCAGCCAACATCCTCTATAACGATGGTTTAACCCTGCTCAGAGATGAGTTGCGAAACCCGCGTCACTATGTGGCCATTTTACGGACCATCGCCAATGGAAAACATAGCCTGACAGAGATCGCCAGAGAAGCTGGTTTGGACCGCAGTAGTCTACCTAGTTATCTGGCTACCTTGGCGGGGGCAGGCTATGTCGAACATAGGATCCCAGTCGGGATCGCCCGCCGCAGCAAACGTCAAAAAGGAACTTGGCATATTGCAGACCCTTATGTTCGTTTTTGGGGTCGATATATTTTACCATACACCGGAGCTATTGAACAAGGGCAGGGGGCCGGGCTGGTGGAACAGATTTTGCGCCCAACTTGGGAGCAATTTGTGGCCATCACTTGGGAGGAATTGGCCCGTCAGAGTATCTATCACCTAGCCCAACATTATAGACTCAACTTCTGGCCGGAAGTTGTCGGCTCATGGTGGAACACTCAGAATCAGATTGATGTGGTTGCCGTCAGCTATCAACAGCGAACCGCCTGGCTCGGCGAAGCACGATGGCATCGTCAGCCTATGGGACAGCCCGATTTACAACAGTTACAACAGAAGACGCGAGTCTGGCAAGGCAACGAAAGCGGCTGGCGAATTTACCATGTCTTATTTAGCCGCAGTGGGTTTACAGCCCCCTTACAGCAACGCGCTCAGTCCGATCCTGATTTATTATTAGTTGATCCGCAAGCGGTTGTCAGGTCGTCAAAGTTGAATTCATCAAGTTGATTTTGAGGAATTTTGTGGTAAGCAGGCAGCAAGGTGGCAAAGTGCCTCTCGCAACTGCTCAATCAACCGCTCTTCAGGCTCAAAAGGCAGGCTCACCATCTCCCTGCGTAAAGCACTCCTGTAAATCCCCAAAATGATGCTGAAATCGCTTAAGGTTAAGCCGAGATTGAGCGGGTGAACCTTGTGTTCATCCTCTAACCAATCGAACATGGCCTCGGTCATACCTGCTTGACCCAAAATATCTTCCTCAGCATAATCATGCGCTCCGCGCTCTATCTTCCCCTCAATGCTGGTCTCCCAACCCCACATGGTCCAATGCACAAAGCCTTTCGTACCGTAGACGGCGACCCGCTTATGGCGCGGAATGGGCGCGTCAGGTTGAACTCTGGGGGCGTTATCACCGCAGCGAAGCATGGCGTTGACGCCATTGTCGTAGATGATGCTGGCTAGACATTGGTCTGGGGCATAATGATGACGTGGTGTCTCTTGGAGACCCGTTGCCCCAGCCACTTGCCCGAAGACGGTTTTAGGGGTGGCTTCAGGATTGAAGGCACTAATCGCTTGCAAGGTGTGTGTTCCTTGATAGGCCAAGTTCATGCCCGAGCTAGCTTCGATAAAGCGTAGCTCCCCAATTTTGCTATCCTGCACCAGTTGTTGCAGGGCTAGGCGACGGGGGTGAAAGTGAAGTTGATGATTGATCGAGATTTTGACCTTTGCCCTTTTCGCAAAGGCTTGAATGGCGAGATAATCCTCTCCTTGAAGGGCCAAAGGTTTTTCTACGATGATGGCTGGCACACCCGCCGCCGCCGCCGCCTCAAATATTTCCAAACGGACTGTTGGTGGTGTATTGACATGGACGACATCTGGCTTTTCCTTTTCAAACATCTCGCAATAATCTGTATAACGTGATGAAACGCCAAACTTTTCTCCAAAAGCCTCTAACTTGTCAACCTGCCGCGTCGAAACGGCGACCAGTTTTCCTCGGGTGATATGTTGATATGCTTCCGCTAAACCATGTGCTCGGCCACCGCTGACTCCAATAATGACACACTTGTACATGGGATTTCGTCTCCTTAATTCTAGCATTGCTTACTTTCGGAGTATAATATACAAGAAACGCCAAATTGAAAAAAGGACTAAACATCATGCCGCAGAAATGTCTATCGCTTATCAGCGCCACGATCATATTATTTACCTTTCAATTCTTTGTCTCCTGCACCACTGTTCGCCCAAGATCTGAGAACGATCATCCTGTTTCCCTGCCTGAAGTCGCTTTGGTATTGGTCGCTGAAGGATTTACTGCGCCCGTGGCCCTCGTCTCGGCCAATGATGAGACGGGACGGCTGTTTATCGCCGATCAAACAGGTTATATCAAAATTCTCACCAAGGAAGGAACGCTTATCGATAGGCCTTTTTTAGATGTCCGTGATCGTCTCGTGCCTCTCAGAATACGCTATGATGAACGCGGCTTATTGGGCCTCGCATTTCATCCGAATTTTGCGGAGAATGGGCGTTTCTTCATCTATTATAGCGTACCTCGTCGGGCTGAGGCTCCCAGTAGCTGGGATCATACGGCGCATCTGTCAGAATTTATGGTCTCTCTGGATGACCCAAATCAAGCTGATCCCGATTCTGAACGGATTATCTTGGCGGTGGACCAACCACAGGGCAATCACAATGGCGGACAAGTTGCTTTTGACCAAGATGGCTATCTCTATCTAGGTTTAGGGGATGGTGGCGCGGCCAACGATGTCGGGCGAGGACACCCAGAAATTGGCAATGGCCGTGATACTGACACCCTGCTAGGCAGCATTCTTCGCCTGGATATTGATCAAAGCGAGCAACAGCCTTATGCCATTCCAGCCGATAATCCCTTTGTGAATCAATCTGGACGGGCTGAAATTTTTGCTTATGGCTTGCGAAATCCCTTCCGCTTTTCTTTTGACCATCAAGATAATGGGACGCTCTACGCTGGCGATGTCGGCCAAAATAAATGGGAAGAGATCAATATCATTGTCAAGGGCGGCCATTATGGGTGGAATATTAAAGAGGCCACCCATTGTTTCAATCCGCCCCCTGATTGCCCAGCCAGCGAAACGGATGGCACCCCTTTGCTTGATCCCATTTTGGAATATGATCATGGGGTTGGTCTATCTATTACGGGCGGATTTGTCTATCGCGGTCAGGCCATCCTCGGTTTACAAGGACATTATGTCTTTGGTGATTGGCGTTCTGGGAGACAATCTTTGAGCCTATTTGTTGCTTCTCGCAACCCAGACGATACTTGGTCATGGACGGATTTACCTGTCACGACAACCTTTAATGTTCTGCATGGTGCGCCTAATCTGCTTTCTTTCGGACAAGATGATGCCGGAGAATTATATGTCCTCACCTCTGCTCAGACGGGACCGCAGGGTGATTCAGGCCAAGTGTATAAATTGATCCCTGCTGTAGAAGAGTGAAGGATGATCTCATGAATTCACCAAACGCTTATATTCCGCTGGCCCGTCGCTATGCCCTCGCTAGGGGGGCAGATTTACCAGATAAGTCTGAGGGAACTGTCTTATTTGCCGATATTTCTGGATTTACGCCCCTCACTGTGACCCTCATGAAAAAATTAGGTCTGAAACGGGGGCCAGAGGAATGAACGCGGCAACTCAATCTGGTATATAAGGATGAGAAAAGGGTGGTATGACGAATTTATTCTGATGTCAGTATAGATGCAATCAGAAAAACCGTATCACATAAATTATGGGTTGTCTGTATTGTAGAACACAATCTTTTAGTTTATACAATTGGCTTGTTGTCAGTCCAAGGTTGAACTTGTTCAAAAGCAGCAGCAGCCTGTAGGACCAGCTTGTCTGCATGCCAAGGCCCGACAATTTGTAAAGCGACGGGTAGCCCCTCTTGAGTAAAGCCACAGGGTACACTGGCTGCAGGCTGGCCTGTTAAATTGAAGGGGAAGGTGAAGTTGAGGCGATCAAACATGGAAGGAGTCGCCGTGCCATTGATCTCCGTTGGTTCTTCGTTTATCCCCCAAGCCCCAAGGGGCATTTGGGGTGTGAGCAAGAGATCGTAAGTTTCAAAAAATTGACGCGCTTGATGATAAAATTCGTTCCGAGCGATAGAAGCTTGGACAAAAGCTTCAGCAGATATACGGCATCCTGCTTCGATCATCTTGACCAAGCTAGGCTCAACCCAATCAGGCTCTTGATCATACTTTTCGCCATGTCGAGCAGCATAAGAAGCGTACCATAATATTTCAGCTAGGCGACGCGGGTCATCCCATTCAGGATTCACCGCTTCGACGGGGCAACCTAAATCAGAAAAACGCAGAGCCGCTTGTTGGGCTATATCTTTGACTTCTGGATCCACAGGCGCGTAGCCAAAGTCACCACTCCAGGCGACACGCAAGCCGCGCAGCGCATCAAAAGGATTAGCCACAGCGGCCATATAATCTGCTGGCGGTTGATCTACGGACGTAGGGTCACGGGAGTCTGGGCCAGCGATGGCCTGCATCATCAAAGCTGCGTCGGCCACCGTTCGCGTGAGGGGGCCGTTATGAGAGCGGGCGGCCCAAACATCTAAATTAGGCCAATAGGGCACACGAC
Organism: Anaerolineae bacterium; assembly: GCA_965199695.1. GTDB lineage: Bacteria > Chloroflexota > Anaerolineae > 4572-78 > 4572-78 > CBDAUV01. The sequence continues at coordinate 733,425 of OZ241372.1, forward strand.
CCAAAGACGGTTTTAGGCCAAACACACCACATAAGGCTGCGGGGATACGGATCGACCCCGCCCCGTCTGAACCATGCGCCATCGGGCCGAGACCAGTTGCCACAGCCGCCGCTGCGCCGCCACTCGATCCGCCTGAGGTGCGGTCTAAGTTCCAGGGATTACGACAGGGCGGGCCGATCAAATTGTCACACATGTCTTTATGTCCATAGTGAGGCGTGTTTGTTTTGCCAAGGATAATCCCGCCCGCCGCTTTCACCCGCTCGGTGATGATGCCATCCATCTCTGCGATATTGTTTTCATAGAATTTCGAGCCATAGGTGCAACGCAAGCCTGAGGTCGGCTCTAAATCTTTAATCGAGACGGGTAAGCCCTGTAAAAGACCCACGCTGTCTCCTTGCATCAGGGCTGTTTCAGCCGCTTTTGCCAAGTCGCGGGCCTGCTCGCCATCAACCGTGATGAAGGCATTAATTTTGGGGTTAATTGAGTCGATTCGGGTCAACACCGCCTCTATAATGTCAACAGGCGATAGCTTTCGCAACCGAATCAGACGGGCCAAGGTAGTAGCTGGCGTAAAACAAAGATCAGTTGGGATCGTCATTTGTAGAGTACTCCTTTGTTAGATATAATTTTCTATGAGAATTTTTGTGGTAGATAAGTTGATACGCTATAGAAAGAGGCAAAGTAGCAGCGTAGCAGGGTGGCAAAGTCCTCGCATAACCGTGTTTATCTGCGCTGACTTTGCCACTTTGCTCGTTGACACGGCGTTTTCTTTATTTCCACAAAATTTCTCACAGAGCCATAATTGTTTGAATACTTATTACGTTAGGAAAAATTCATGTGGTCGTTTCAAATTGGCAAGATATACGGCATCCCTATTCGCATTCATTTGACCTTCTTTTTTATTCTAATCTGGGGGGCCTACCGCTATGGCGGTGAGAATGACCCATCTGGCTTATTTTATGGTGCTTTTTTGACTCTGCTCCTATTTGCCATTGTCTTGCTCCATGAATTAGGCCATAGCGTGGCTGCTTTATGGTTCGGCATCTCGGTGGAAGATATCACCCTCCTGCCGTTTGGGGGTTTAGCCCGTTTAGCCCGCATGCCAGATAAGCCTTGGCAAGAGTTTGTCGTCGCGGCGGCTGGGCCAGCAGTCAATGTCATCTTGCTCGGCCTCTGTCTACCCCTGCTAATTTACTCGGTAGACGAGACGAGACTCCTAAACTGGCGATTTTGGTTTAGCTATATGCGCCAACCAAGTTGGCTGGAGATTTTGCGGTTTTTTGCCGTCGTTAATATATCTTTGTTGATCTTTAATCTAATCCCTGCTTTTCCCTTAGATGGTGGCCGTATCTTTCGCGCTTTTTTAGCTTTTTTTCTACCCTATCATCTTGCTACCCGCATCGCCGTTATGATTGGTCAAGGCTTTGCGATATTATTAGGGTTCGTTGGCTGGAATGAAAGTGAAATATTGATGATTGTCGTGGCTATCTTTATCTTTATGGCTGGGGGAGCAGAAGATCGAGCTGTTACTGTGAAACGACGGCTGAAGGATCTCACCATCGCCCAAGTTTTATCCTCAGTGCATATTGCGGTCCAGCCCAATTATAGTATGTTTGAAGTGGCCTCATTGACCCTAGACAGTCGGCAACGCTATTTTCCAGTTTTACTAGGTGACAAACTGATCGGCATCTTACTCCGACAAAATGTGCTTCAGGCTTTAGATAAAGGCCAGAATTGGAAGACGGTGGCTGAAGTCATGCAACGTAATTTCTCTCGTTTAAGTTATGACATGCCTGTATCGGAAGTTCAAAATTACCTGCTTCAGGCAAAAATGCCTGTGGCGGCTGTTTATCGTGACACCCAATTTTTAGGACTAGTTGGATTTGAAGACATTGAACGGGCTTATGCAGCGTATAAGGCTTGATCAAGGCTGAAAGCCAAGCAATATTGAATAACTCTCAGGCGACTGGCACTTTGACCGCATCTCGGTCCGCTTTTAATTGACGTAGTTTGACAATGTCAGCAGGTAAATTACGTTCTTGTTCCTCTCGCATACGTTCTCCAAATTCAAACCATTCATTTAGATAAGCCTCGATTTAAAGCATTCTCAGGCTTGTTCTCTGAATAATTGTTCTTATCTTAATAGATTTAGCAATACAAAGCGAATTATTATGAGCCAACTTGATTGATCACATCAAATCCACGTATTACCTCCTCTAAATATGCCACGCTTGCCGAGGTGCCCTCATAAGTACGGATGACTTCTAGTCCATTACCCCTTCAACCCCGTCAAGGAAATCCCCTCGATAAAAGTCCGTTGGGCGAAGAAAAAGGCTAAGAAAATCGGTAAGGTAATCAATGAACTAACGGCCATCAAATAAGGATAGGCTAATTGACGATTGCCGATTTCGTAGACAGCACCCCGCAAACGTTGGACCCCTAAAGCCAGCACCCATTTATCTTCAACATTGACATAAATCAGCGGCCCGATATAGTCATTCCAGGCATCCATAAAGGTGAAGAGGGCCACAACAGCTAAGGCTGGTTTGGCTAAAGGTAAGATGATGCGAAACATGGTCTGTAGTTCGTTCGCCCCATCGATCCGAGCAGCATCAGATAATTCGCTGGGAATGCTCATGAAAAATTGGCGTAATAAGAAGATGAAGAAAGCATTGCCAAAAAAAGTGGGGACGACCAAGGGTAAAAAGGTATTGAGCCAGCCTAATTGCCGAAAGGTAATAAATAAGGGCACTAAGCGAACCCAGCCGGGAATCATCATGGTCGCTAAAACAAGGGCGAAGACGAAGTCACGACCCCACCAGTGTAGACGGGAGAAGGAATAAGCGACCAGAGAGGAGGACAAAACGGTGCCAATTGTGGCGGGGACAGCATAGCGAACAACCGTATTATAGGTAAACAGATTAAAATTTTCGCTGGTCCAAGCCGCCCAGAAATTAATCCAGTGCTGTGGATTGGGAAACCATATTGGGGGCACGGTATAGACTTGGGCATCGTTTTTTACCGCTGAGGAAAGCATCCAGTAAAAAGGCAAAATAAAGCTAAGGGCTAAGATGATGATCACCGTGTATTTGAGGATTTCCAGTAGCCAATCATTTAGACTAAATTTACGGAGGCGCGTTAATTGACTAGGGGCTTGACTGGTGATAGCCATAAGAGTCTCCAAATTTTTTTCACATTTATATTAACGACTACTGCCAGCATAGTAGACCCATCGTCCCGAGGCACGAAATAGAATCAGGGTGAAGAAAATAATAAGGATAAATAATATCCAAGCTAAAGCACAAGCTTTGCCCATGCGGAGATAAGTAAAGGCATTGCGATAGAGAAAGAGGGCATAAAATTCGGTTGCCTTACTGGGTCCACCATCTGTCAAGAGCCAAGGCAGGGTGAAATACTGGAAGCCGCCAATAAAGCTCATAATCAAATTAAAGAGAATGACTGGGCTGACCATGGGAATGGTGATATGCCATAATTTGTGCCCCGTGTGCGCCCCATCAACTGTCGCCGCCTCATAAAGAGAGCGAGGCACGTCTTGTAAAGTGGCTAAGAAGATGACCAAGGCTGCGCCTTGCATCCACATATGAATGATGATGAGGGTCGGTTTCACCAAATCTGGGCTGGAGAGAAAGGGAATGGTGGCAAAACCAAAGGCTTGCAAGGTTGAATTGATGGCCCCATATTGGATATTCAACAAAAATTGCCAGACAAAGGCTGTGACGACAACAGGCACAATAGAGGGAAAGAAAAAGACCGCTCGGAAAAAAGAGCGTCCGATGATATTTGTATTCAATAAAACGGCCATGAGGAAGGCTGATAAAACGCCAAGCGGGGCACTAAAGAAGACCCACCAAATTGTATTATAGGAAACGAGGCGAAAATCTTCATCATCAGTAAATAAATTGACATAATTATCCAAGCCCAAAAAGACTGGATCACGCAGAAGATCATAGCGGGTGAAGCTATAGTAGAATGAGGACGTAATAGGATATACAGTAAAGGCGATAAATCCGATGATCCACGGGGAGGCAAATAGGATGCCAATGATGAAATGACGGATTTCTAAACGCAGGGTGTTGGATCTAGGTGAAGATTGGATGTTAACAGCCATAGACAGGCTCCACTTTTGGGCTCTTTGAGAAATTTTGGAGAAATAAAGAAAGTGCTATGTAAATATACAAAGTGGCAAAGTAGCAAAGCCAGCGCAGATAAACGGTTATGCAAGGACTTTGCCGCCCTGCTACTTTGCTTCTTTCTCTAGCGTATCACCTTGTCTACCACAAAAATTCTCATTGAACCACAATTTCTAATTGTTAATTGCCTTATCCAAATCCAGCCGCCTTCCATTCTTTCACGGCTTCATCTTGCAACTTAGCTGCGGCTTCAGCCCCACTCATCTCGCCCCGATAGACAGCCTCGCGGACTTCGCTGTATTTTTGGCTGATAAAGGTTTGAATCTCACAGCGGATGAAGGGCCCCCAATAATTGGCCTCATTGATGGATCGGAAGTAGAAATCTAAGCCTGGATAGGTGGTGGGGTCTGCTTCATCAAAGTAAGGCTTATAGGCAGGTAGCCAACCGATGTTGTTGAAGATGATATCATTGGCCGCGGTTGATTGTAGCCATTCAGCCAAAGGCCAAGCTTCATCTTGATGTTTGGCTTCGCGGAAGATTTGTACCATATGACCACCGCCGAACTGAATCTGTGTTCCCCGTCGAGCTTCGGGGACAGGAACCCAGGTGGCACGGTTGACTGCTGATACTTCTGGTTTTTCATTAGCTGTCTCGCCGGGGTGCCAGTAGCCCTCAATAATCATGGCTTGTACTTCAGCATTGAAGGCCCCGCCCCAAGTGCCTTGACCTTCGACGCTGCGCATGCCGACCAAGTTGTCTGGCCCAACGAGCTTCACAAATTCGCCCATGACCTCTAAACCTTCAGCCATGAGTTCATTGTCTAGGTTAAATTCTTTGGTTTCTTCATCAAAGTATTCAAATCCCCAAGATTCATTCAAGAACCAGCCATCATTCCCTGGACCAACGCCACCTTCGGCATCATAAGGATCAATCCCGATTTGAATGAGGTTGCCCGCGTCATCAAATTTGGTCAAGGTTTCATGCCAAGAGAAAAGTTCATCCCAGGTGACAGGCGGATTGTCAGGGTCTAAGCCATCTTCTTCGAGCATGCGGGCATTATAATTCAAACCACGGCGCACAAAACATTCAAAGGCAGGAATACCATAGACCTTACCTTCGTATTGCACCACTTCCCAATTTCCTTCAATAAAGTTATCTGGGCTAACGATGTCACTGGAAGCGATGTAGTCATCCAGAGGAACAACTGCCCCACGAGACATGAAGTCTAAGTAGAAACCCAATGCCCCAATGTCAGGCGGTGTGCCCCCAGCGACAGCGGCCAGACGCGCCTCTTGTTCGACCCCTGTCCGAAATTCCCAACTGTTGTCGCCCAAAGCGGCTTGTAATTCCTCAGTCGCTTCAAATTCTTCAACCACTTTGCCCAATTGAGTCCAGAAGGCCCATAATTGAACCCTTACCCCTTCAGCAGCGGGAACTCCGTCATCGCCGGCAGATCCACTTGGTCCAGCCGGGGCACAAGCCGCGGCCAAACTACCTGCGCCCAATACCGCCATGCCGCATAGAAAATCGCGTCGGCTGAGATTTGTTTTATTTAAATTACTCATGTGATCTCTCCTTTGAAAATATCAATTAGCAATTAGTAATTAACAAAAAATGATATATCACAAATATGCGTTTTCTCACAAACGCATATTCGTTATCCGTATTTTTTTATACTTTGTGCTGGGCCACTATCAGGTTTTGCTTCTCTTGATATAGATACGGCGTTCAAAATTTAGTCATGTAACTTAGGGCGAATTATAGTGGACTCCTGAGGCCTGTCAAATGGCATATATTCGGGACAGGACATGCAGTCTATGATCGTTCGTGGTAGAATGATGTCCTCAAAGCACAGCAGATGCCTGTGCTGGCGGTAGAAAAATAGTCCCCTATGCAAGGGGTCAAAGTATTGGTAGATAAGTTCAAGGTGTATTTTGCCCTTGGTGTTGCTTCATGTTGGTTGGTTTATCCTTCTGCTTGCCATTCTACTCAAAAGCAAACATCAAGTTCATGCCCACATCAAACAGAACACAGAATAGAGTCAATGTCTGAAAAATATATAACCCTCCCTTTTACTGAGGAGATTATCGCCTCGTTGAAAGCTGGTGATATGCTACGCTTGAGCGGCACAGTCTATACTGCTCGCGATGCTGCTCACCAACGCTTGGTGCTATCCTTGCAAAAAGGTGAGGCTCCGCCTATTCCTCTAGCGAATGAAGTCATTTATTATGTTGGGCCAGCCCCTAGTAAAGCAGGTCAAGTCATTGGCCCAGCGGGGCCGACAACCAGTGGTCGCATGGATCCCTATACAATTCCGCTCCTCGCCTTGGGTGTCAAAGGCTTAATCGGGAAGGGCTATCGTTCCCTCGAAGTCAAACAAGCTTTGATGAAGCATCAGGCAGTCTATATGGCCGCCGTTGGTGGCGCAGCCGCTTTACTCGCTCGGCATATCACGCAAAGCGATATCGTTGCTTATGACGACTTGGAAACCGAAGCCATTCGTAAGTTAACAATAGAAGCCTTTCCGGTGATCGTGGTTCATGATATTTATGGCGGCGATGCTTATGAAATGGGGCCTTCACAATATGGTCAGGAATTAGGAAACACGGAATGAAAGAATAGGCAGCAGGTATCTTCTTTCATTACCCTGGTTAACCCTGAATCATCAACCACCATCCACCATCTATTATTTATGAAACCACTTTCTGGAATTACCGTTATTTCATTGGAACAAGCGATCGCCGCGCCTTTTGCCTCGCGTCAATTGGCGGATTTAGGGGCACGGGTGATCAAAATTGAACGGCCCGAAGTCGGTGATTTTGCGCGGGGGTATGATACGAAAGCGCGGGGACTAGCCAGTCATTTTGTCTGGACGAATCGCAGCAAAGAGTCTCTGACGCTTAATCTCAAGAAGGTGACTGGTCAAGCCATCCTGGAACGTTTGTTAGCCCAAGCCGATGTCTTTCTTTATAACCTCGCCCCTGGCGCAGTTGATCGTCTGGGTTTTGGTGCTGACCGTTTACGGGCTGACTATCCACATTTAATCATCTGCCATATTTCTGGTTACGGAACCTCTGGCCCTTATTGCGATAAAAAAGCTTATGATCTGTTGATTCAAGCTGAAGCGGGCCTATTATCCGTTACTGGCACCCCTGAGACACCTTCAAAAGTGGGTATCTCAGCAGCAGATATTGCTGCAGGTATGTATGCCTATAGTGGCGTGTTGACAGCTTTACTAGCCCGTCACCAAACCGATCAAGGGACAGTGATTGAGGTTTCTATGTTAGAGGCCTTAGGCGAGTGGATGGGCTTCCCCGCTTATTATGCCTTAGGTGGCACTGCCTTAAAGCGTCATGGAGCCAGCCATGCGGCAATTGCCCCTTATGGGCTTTTTCCCACTGGCGACGGCTATGAGGTTTTGTTCGGTATTCAAAATGAACGAGAGTGGGGCCCTTTCTGTGAGTTGGTCTTAGAACAGCCGGCTTTGGTTGAGGATGTACGTTTTTCTAGTAATACCCAGCGTGTCACCCACTTAGACGAACTGACAGCGGTAATCACCACCGTTTTCAGCCACTTAAGCCGCGATGATATTCTGACCCGTTTAGAAAAGGCGAACATCGCCAACGCCGAAATGCGAGATATGCAGTCTTTTCTTGACCACCCTCAACTAGATGCTCGACAACGTTGGCAGGAAGTCGCTTCACCCCTTGGCCCCTTGCCCGCCCTGCTCCCGCCCACGACGATTGAGGGCGTTGAGCCAGTCTTTGGTCCGATACCCGCTTTAGGTGAGCAGACTGACTGTATTTTAGCAGAGTTAGGTTATGAAGTAGAAGAAATCGCTCAGTTGCGGAAGGATAAGGTCATCTAAGGTGTTTTTTAGATTTTTTGTTTATAATGTCGTGGCAAGTAAATCATACACGCTTTTGAGGGACACGACTGGATATCATAAAATGACACAAATCGTATTTGAAACACACTCACTTAGTGAAGACAATATGCTGGGAGTCGCATCTGGCTGGTATGACAGCCACTTATCTGAGCAGGGTCGTCAACTCGCTGCCGAGCTTGGCCAACGTCGACGTGAGGATGGGATTCACGTCATTTTCACCTCCGACCTTGAGCGGGCGATTGAAACAGCCCGCATTGCCCTCGGCGATACCGCTATTCCCATCCTCGCCGACTGGCGATTGCGAGAATGTAATTATGGCTCTCTGAATGGTACGCCCTCGGCCCAACTTCATCAGTATCGAGAACGCTATCTACATAAAGCGTATTCTGGCGGCGAAAGTTGGCAACAAGCCATTGACCGCGTTGGTCGCTTTTTGGATGATTTATGGCTAAGATGGGCTAACGCTCGTGTATTGGTTATCGGCCATGTTGCCACCCGCTGGGGGCTAGATCACTTTATCAATGGTCTTGCCCTTGAAGATTTAATGCAAAGCGACTTCAACTGGCAAGAAGGATGGGAGTACCAGTTGAGGCATAAAAATAAATTTGAGTCGTAAATCAACAGGCAGGTATATGATTTTCAGGCGTTCTAAAAAAATAATTGGCCTAAAATTTGGTAGGACATGGTGCGTAGCAGATAAAAATGTTACTACGTACCACGAACTTTGTCAGGATTTTCGTTCTGGAACGCGCTTAATCTGTAATCGTATACATTTTGTCGCCTTAACGTATTCTTATCTTGTGCTTTGTCCCTTGTTCTCCCCGATACCCTACTTGCCAAAAATCAAACCCGTATGCTAGAATCGAATAGCCAGTCTGATAGAAGATATTATGTATCTCAGACTGAATTATCATAAGGAGATCATAGTATTATGGCAAGTCGGATTAGCAGTGATTCAACCTACACCGTTGGAGGAGCCTTAGAAAGCCGTTGGGGAGGCATTTTACTCAATTTAGTTCTCATTCCTTTGCTTTGCACCGCGGCAATTTTGCTGCCACCGATTAGTCTGTTTGAGCGGGTGGTCAATGTGGTCATGGGCTATCAAACCATTGATGACAATACAGGCGGGGCGATACTTGACCCAGATGGCACCCAAATTATCCTTTTACCAGAGGGGATGTCGAGTAATGTTAGCCTTTTGCTCACGCCCATTCCGCGTGATCAGTTTTTACGCGGCGAGACAACGCAGAATCTCATTCAGGCGGCAGAACAATTTCCGCCTTATCTGGTCATGAAAAGCCCCTTTTATAAGATTCAAGCCCGAGGGAGTGACCCCAATTCAGTCTTGCTCAATGTCCCCATTCCCAATGATTCCGAACCTTATACAACCTTAGACCTGTATACCTGGACCGGTGAGGAATGGCAATGGGTCTCTAGCCAACAGATACCTGGTGAAGAAACCTTGGAAGCCTCTTTGGATTATTTACCTAAGTCTTTGGTTGTGGTTCAAACCAAACCCGTTCGTCCGCTTTTTGCCACCAACTTGAATACGAGCAGTGTTGTTCCCTTGAATATTAAAGATGCTTTGGTCGAGGTCAATCCACATGGCCTGTTTTTGGATGTGCATGGACGTATCGTCGGAGATGTGAATGCCTTGCCCTCGGCCAGTGCTGATGCGTCCTATACGATTGTGCCTACTATTCGGAATTGGGAAGATGGTGGGGTGGTACGAAGTGACCTTATTGATAACTTAATAATTGACCCCTCGGCACACCAAAGACATATCAACACAATTATAGACTTGCTGGTTGGCAAGAATTACAATGGAGTCAATCTTGATTATCGGGGCATCAACCCTAGCTTAAAGCAAGAATATACAGATTTTGTACGAGAATTAAAAGAAGCCCTGCCGGATACCAAAACACTGTCCGTGCATGTGGATTTACCCCGCCAAGTCTCGATGGATACTTGGGATACAGGGGCCTATGATTGGCGAACTTTGGGTCAAGTGGCTGATGTGTTACGAGTCCCCACGCCTGTTGGCGCACGAGCCTATCTGTCTGGCGGCCTGATGGATGCCATGCTTAATTGGGCTGTTGGAGAGGTCAGTCGTTATAAACTCCAATTGGTTTTCTCGACGACGAGCTTAGAAGATGTCAATGGAGCCATCCGCCCCTTATCTTATGACGAAGCCTTTGCCCCTTTTGGGCAGGTGGCTATTGCCGGGGGAAATCCTATCGTCGCCCCAGGGGAGCAAGTCGTTTTTAATTTAATCGGTTTGCAAGGCTCAACTGGGATTCAATATGATCCTAATAGTCAGACCTATTGGTATGCCTATTTGGATACTGGTGGGACGCAACGGACGGTTTATATCGAAAATGCAGCCAGTATTTCTCGCAAGCTCAAATATGTGGCCGACTTTAATTTGCGGGGGGTGACCGTTCAAGATTTGTTGACCCAGCCGAATGATGGTCAAATTTGGGAAGTGGTACGCAAGTTTTTAGAATTGGTGATCTCACCGGTTGAAAGCGATTTTTCAATCGTTTGGACAGTGGACGGCAATGGTCGTGTCGCGCAGGCCAAAGAAGATTTGGATAAGCTGAGTTTTACATGGCAAGCTCCTCAAGATGGCGGCGTTTATAAAATAGCCGCGCTCATCTCAGCCGATGATGGCGGCAGCGGGAGCCATCGCGGAAATATTGAAGTGGTCGTCGCCTCGCCTACCCCTTTACCAACGCCCACGCCCGCACCTACTGCAACACCAACGCCCGCACCCACTGCAACGCCCACACCTAGACCTGTTGTTCGGCAACAGCCCGCCGCCCCGCCTCCCAGTAATAGCGGCGGCAGTGCGCCAGCCCCCCCGCCTTCGGTTCCCAGCGGAGGCAATATCAGCACCCCCTTCGAATTTGGGATTCAGGTTGACTCAGGTAATTATCGTAACAATGTCAATCAGGTGATCGATTTAGGCCTTAGGTGGATCAAATTCCAAATGCCTTGGAAAGATGTAGAGCCAAATCCAGGGGATTTGCAATGGGGGACTTGGGATGAGAAGATTAATGCCTATCATGCTGCGGGCATAAAAGTCTTGCTGAGTATTCCCAAAGCCCCGAACTGGGCTAGACCAAGCGATGATGATAAAAGCGTTGAAGGTCCACCCGCAGATCCGCAAATCTATGCCAACTTTGTTGGGGCTGTTGCTGGTCGTTATCGGGGCAAAGCGCAGGCTATCGAAGTCTGGAATGAGCAGAACCTATACTATGAGGCTGGCGGTAAAGGGCGGGTGAATGTTGATAACTACATGGCCTTGCTCAAAGCCTCTTATATAGCTATTAAACAGGCCAATCCCGATATGATTGTGGTCAGCGGGGCGATGACCCCTACCGGGCTTGGTCCCCCTACGGCGGTCGATGATCAACACTATCTACGTCAGATGTATGAGCGCGGCCTCAAAGACTTTTGTGATGCCATTGGGGCCCATCCCAGCGGTTTTCATAATCCCCCCGATGCACGATTTCCAGAAGGCAATTTACCCGACCAAGGGTATGACGACCACCCCAGTTTCTTCTTCCGCAATACGATGGAAGATTATCGTCAAATTATGATCCAATATGGGGATGCCAATAAGGCTATCTGGCCTACTGAATTTGGTTGGCCTGTCTGGCGTTTTCACGGCGATGCGCGGTTTGTCTACGCTCAGAATAATAGCCTTGAGGAGCAGGCTCAGTTTATAAAACGGGCTTTTGAAATGAGTCGTGATTGGGGGTGGGTCGGCCCTTCATTTTTATGGAATCTTGACTATGGTGTCACAGCAGCCAATACGGAGTTGGCTAATTTTAGCATCTTAACAGCTGGTGGTCCAACGCCTGCTTATCATGCCTTAAAGGGCATGCCGAAATAAGATCAATAGGTAATGTCCAGCGCAGACCAATATTCCCCACAGGCGTGGGGGTGAACCGTCAATTCGCTCAACGTCGCTATGGCCGCAACCATCTTGCTGTATGAAGTTGTCCGTCAACGTCAGTTGGTGGTCTAAATACCTATCTATGAGGGTGTTGCCACAACTTCTAGGCTATCATTTGTCAATGTTTCAAATGTACGCAATTTTGTATCAAAGGCAGATACACAATTGGGATGTTCACTGGTGAGCCGGCGAGGTGTTTTTGTCATAATGCTACGGGTGATAGTATAGTAGGATTTTTTTGGATACAGTCCCATGATTGGTTATGAAAGGAGTTGCCCATGATTTTTCATATTCCCCACAGGCGTGGGGGTGAACCGATGATACGCTAGAGAAGGTGGCAATGTCAGCTAGGATATACGCTTTTGCTGGCTGACTTTGCCACTTTGCTTGCTCACACGGCGCAGGTCTTCATTTCTACTATATTTCTCAAAAAACCAAAAATATGTCTACATCTCTGATTGCCAAACAACTTGCCCTACAAAAAATGGTCCCAAACGATCCAAATACTGAGATGTTTGCTCCGTCTTTCGCATTCGTTGTATAAGGGCTGATAAAGGATAAAGTTCTTTGCCCAAGACACCTATCACGAAGTCATTATCATGTTTGTCCAACCCGTGACAGGCGAGACGAATATCGGTGGCATAACCAGTCTGACCAAAGGTTTTGCCGATGCCACCATGCTCACTTAAGACCCGCTTCTGATCTTTGTCTGGCAGGGTCTCGAAACTTTTGCTGCGTTGAACGGGATACCAGATGGCCCATCGCAAATTTGGGTCTAACACACGGCGGCGGGGTCGAGCAAACAAGGTTTCTTCTAAGTCATGTTCATAGCCAATCGTGTAAGTTCGACCCAGCATGGTATATTCTGGCTTCGGCTCTAAGTCAGTGAAGGGTGCTTGGTTGAGGATGGGGCGAAGCTGGGTGATATAATCGTCTGGCCTTTCCGTCATCATAACCAAGCCGACACCTTGCGGGTCGTTCACATCAGTATAGAGTGCCCCTCCTAGACCTGCTTGTGGTAAAACTTCAACCAAAGCTTCTATATTGGTACAATTTCCATAAGCTAAAAACTGCATGAATAAACGGCGATCCAATGAAATAGGCTGTCCGTCCCGTCCTTTACCTTTTTCGCTTAAATCTACAATAGGTTTATTTTGGGTCATCATACTTTCTCTATCAATGGTGATTCAGGGAGTTGCCTACCTGATTGTTTTTGTTATCTAAGGAATGGGAGTTGATTCACTCCGCCGAGATAAGCTATTATGTAAGGACTTTGCCACTCTGCCACTTTGCCCTACTTTACCCAATCCGTTGCCGCCCCGCTGATATCAAAATTGCCAGCGATAATGGCTAGGTCAAATATATCGACGGTTCCATTGGCATTTATATCGGCCAGGGGCGATTTGTTGTTATATTCGGCAGCGACCAGAGCTAAATCAAAGATATTGATGTTATAATCGTCATTCATATCGCCAGCACGTAAAATCAGTAAGCCGAGATCGCCCTGCGGCGTATTATTTTGACCAGGTAGATAACCAGGATGGGCAGCTTGTAAACAGCCATAGACAGTGTTGTTTGTGGTGGTGACGTTAAAGCGACCATGATTATCTGTTTCAATCATTTGGGCATTTTCAGCCTCAATGGGGGCAAAGGATACGTCATTGGCCACGCTTGGGCAAGCTTGGGGAGAGACCGTCACGCCGATACCCTGATGAATAGTGCGCCCTTGTAAAAGGACGCTCCCCAAGGCCGCCACAGACGTTGATGCCTCAGAGACAACAATTGTACCCCTTTCTGTATTGACCGCGATGGGTTGATCCGATGCGCTGACCAATTGAGCTTGGGTGATATCAAGGCTCGCTTGACCAGCCGCCGAGCCTTGCCAAGTCACTTCAAATAAGGTGGTCTGCTGGCCATCTATCGCCCCATCATCTACTATGAATGCGATACTAATGACTCCGTTCTGCACCAAGTTTTGGGCCCGAGACATTATGCGTGGACTCGGTTTGACTTGAATACCTTCTGTCGTCTCATCTGCATCTACGACTTCAAGCAGATTGGGATCAAAGGCGATTTCTAAGGCTGCTTCCGTGAAGTTGATAGCTGGATGCACTTGTACTTGTAGGGTAATGGTGTGACCAACGGGTAAGACGACATCGGCTGGGTCAAAGCGAATGGCCGCGGTGATGGCCGTGGGTGTGGGGGTGTGTGGGGGGATAGGTGTATCGGTTGGCGTTGCGGTCGGCTCAGGGGTGTTGGTTGGGATAGGTGTACCCATGGGCACAGGGGTTGGAGTCTCTGTCGGTACGATGACCGTGCCATTTTGGTCTAAGACCCGATTGAGAGCGGCTAAGGCATCGATACGGGCGGTAACACGCTGGTTACGAGTGTCCACAACAGACCGACCTGTCTGCCGTAGTATGGTCAATATATCGTCCAAGCTTAAATTGGGGTCGGCTTCCAGCATCAAGGCCGCGACAGCCGCCGCATGCGGCGCGGCCATTGATGTCCCAGATTGACTGACCGAGCCACCGCCTATGGCGGCTGATTCGATGGCTGACCCTGGGGCCAACAAATCTAAGATGGAACTGCTATTGCTAAAACAACTTACTGTGTCTGCGCTCGTCGTATTATCGACACAGAAAGACCAATTCTGTAAACCGACATCAGTATCGTAGACGCTGCCCACAGAGACGGTACTCGTTGTACAAGCTGGGGCCCCCATTTCATTGGTTTGGGCTTCATTGCCCGAGGCAGCAAAGGTGATAATGCCCGCATTTCGGGCTGCCTCAATAGCTGAAGCAAAGTTAAGCGTATTCGCATTGGCGGTATCACAAGCACCGTTATAGAGACCGCTGGTTAAACTTAAGTTAGCCACACGAATATCGAATTGAGATTGGTTAGCCGTGATCCAATCAATGCCCGCCACAATGTCGGAGGCCCAACCAGAGCCGCTGCCGTTGAGAACCCGCACAGCCACAAGGCCTGCATCCGGGGCAATGCCCGCCCCACTGACATCGCCTTTGCCGGTGATGATGCCGGCCACATGGGTGCCATGTCCATTGTCGTCGCGGGCGTTGTCGCTTTCATCCGTACTGTTTGGCGGACAGGTGCCACGATTGAAACATTTTTGGGCCACGAGATGGTCGTTCAAGTCGGGATGACTGGCATCAATCCCTGTATCCAAGACAGCGACAGTGACCCCAGCCCCAGTTAGACCTAAATCAGTATGAACTTGGTCGGCTTGGATTAGGTTTGAGCTTTCCCCTAGAGCGGCTTGCACGGGGGCATCCAAGGCGACGGCTAAGATATTGGGGTTTTCTTTCAAGATATCCAAAGCATCTTCATCAATTTCGCCCACTAAACCGGGCAAGGTTTGATAGCGATAGACCAAATCAAATTCAGCTGAAGCCAATTGAAAAATCACTTCCTCTTGCGCTTGAGCGATACCGACTTCTGGCACAGGCCTGAGAGCGACCACCACCCGCGCCTTGTCTAATTTTTGTAGCACAGGCTGCACATCACTGGCGATCTGAACCGTATCCGTAGCCACTTGCGTTTGTTGGCTGCTTGTGAAATGGGCTTCTTTGTCCAGAGAGGCCAGTTGCGCCTGAACTGGCGGCGTGATTTGATGCGATATCATGAACCACGCTAAACTGATGACGCTCAAACAACAGAGCATCAAGATGATAGATTGTTTTTTATAGATCATCCTTATGTTACCTCAATCATTCGCTTATGTAATAATATTATGTCTACCATTATAACCGAGAACTCAGTTAAAACCTAGTCCAAAACATCAATTTTGGCCCTTATTTTGACGTATCCGTTTATGAGCAGTTGTCAGCCGCTTCTGCCTATGCTATAGTGTCGTATTAAGATAAATTCGGGTGTGGTTCTGTGATTCAAATAGATGATATATTGCCCATTGATTTTCCATAAGGCCATAGAGCAGGTTGTCAACCGACTTCATTCAATAAGGAACTTCGCCTATGTTTTTGTCGAATCTTTAGCTCAGGAGCCACTCATGCTAACTTACGAATCTTGGGGCCGGTATCACAAATTTCAACACCAAGTTCGTTTTATGACCCACCATACAGACACGCTGCCCCTTGACTCTGAGAGCCGCGTTTTGCCTTATGGTTTAGGTCGCAGTTATGGCGATAGCTGCCTCAATGATGAGGGGACGCTGATTGATACACATCACATGAATCGTTTTCTGGCCTTTGACCGGCATGAGGGTATCATTCGTTGTGAGGCGGGGTGTAGCTTGGCCGAAATTTTACAGTTCATCGTCCCCCGAGGGTGGTTTTTGCCGGTCACGCCAGGGACAAAATTTGTCACCCTCGGCGGGGCCATTGCCAATGATGTACATGGCAAAAATCATCATCGGGCTGGTAACTTCGGTCACCATGTGCGCCAGTTTGAATTATTACGCTCTGATGGCAAACGATACCTGTGTTCGCCCGCTCAAAATTCAGACCTTTTTCGGGCCACCATCGGCGGCTTGGGGCTGACGGGCCTGATTACTTGGGCCGAATTTCGCTTGAAGCCCATTCAAAGTCCCTATATTGACGTAGAGGTGATTAAGTTCAAAAATTTGGATGAATTTTTTGCCTTATCAAGCGAATCTGAAGCGGGATATGACTACATTGTCTCATGGATTGATTGTTTGGCGACAGGGAAACATTTAGGCAAGGGGCTATTTACACGCGGCAACAACGCCGTTCCACCCTTCACAGGCCCTATCTCAGGGCAAGGGGCTGACTCATTCTTGGTGGCTCCTTTTGATGCGCCAAATTTTATCCTGAATAAATTTACGGTACGCTTGTTCAATTTCGCCTATTATCACAAACAAAGGCAAGATCTGGTTCAACAACTCAGCCATTACGACCCATTTTTTTATCCTCTAGACAGCGTCGGCCATTGGAATCGGATTTATGGACAACGTGGTTTTATGCAGCATCAATGTGTTGTGCCTTACGAGGGCGATGACCGCGCAATACGAACCATTATCGACAAGATTGCCCGCTCTGGCCTGAGTACTTTTTTGGTCGTTCTCAAAACTTTCAGCGATATCCCTGCTATCGGCATGCTCTCCTTTCCACGCCAGGGGGTCACCCTGGCCCTCGATTTTCCCAACCAAGGCCAAGTCACCTTAGACTTTTTAGAAACCATCGACCAAATCGTCAAAGGTCAGGGCGGAGTGGTCTATCCGGCCAAGGATGCCCGCATGTCGGCGGAGAGTTTTCAGACCTTCTATCCGCAGTGGCAGGAGTTTAGCCAGTATGTTGATCCGCTGTATTCTTCAAGTTTCTGGCGTAGAGTGACAAGGGAATGGAAAGTAGGCGTTAAGGATTAGGGGTCAGACGAAGCGTATCATTTCAGCCAAACATAACTAAGAGCTAACAACTCATCACTATATTTGGAGCCACAAAACATGCGAAAAATATTACTCATCGGCGCAACCTCAGCCATCGCTGAAGCGACGGCACGTTATTTTGCCGCAGAAGGTTGTGCCTTCTTTTTGGTCGCTCGAAATGAAACGAAGTTGCAAACAATTGCCCAAGATTTACAAGTACGTGGGGCCAGTCAAGTAGACTATAGGCCCTTAGACATGAATGAGTTTGAGGAACATCTCAACTTGATCCAGGCCGCTCATGAAGCTCTAGCGGGCTTTAACACGGTCTTGATCGCGCATGGCACGTTAGGCGACCAAGAAGCCTCCCAAGCCAGCTATGCGACCACAGAAGAAGAATTAAAGACGAATTTTTTAAGCGTCGTTTCCTTGTTGACCCCTATCGCCAATCAATTTGAGCAGCAGAAATATGGCACGATTGCGGTAATTTCATCTGTGGCTGGCGATCGAGGGCGGCAGAGTAATTATGTTTACGGCACGGCGAAGGCCGCCACGAGTACCTTCCTACAAGGCTTACGTAATCGCCTCTACAAGTCGGGCGTTCAAGTGCTGACGATCAAACCCGGTTTGGTTGATACACCCATGACCGCCCACCGCCCCAAAGGCCCCCTCTTCGCTAGTGCAGATACGGTGGGTAAACAAATTCATGAAGCGATTCAAGGGCAAAAAGATGTTGTCTATGTGCCTTGGTTTTGGTGGGGGATTATGATGATGATCAAAGGGATACCGGAAATGATTTTTAAACGCTTGAGCTTGTAGGGGCTAATACAGGTGACACCAGCAGGAGACATCATGCATCCTGCTTATTACATAGGAAATTAATGAAACAGATTTGACACAGCAAACTCGTTAGGTTATTCAGCAGGCTCAACAAGGTCAACCTGTCATCGTTGAAAACCAAGGATAAGCAGAAGTTGCTATTATTGATGTGATTGATTATCATATTATGCGGATAAAATAAAGAAAAAAGAGAGATAACATCATGCGTCGGGGACAGTTAATCATTTTAATGATCATGACTATTCTAGCCGCCATCTTGCTGGGCAGTGCTTTAGTCATCGGTTTAAGCACCGCTTCCTTAGAACAAAATGGGGCGTTACAAGCCCAAGTCGAAGATTTATCACCGACATCCACCCATACCCCTACGCCCACTAACACCCCCACCAATACGCCGACACCGACCGATACGCCGCTGCCAACACCAACAGGCACTCTCGTTGTGCCATTCACCGCCACGCCAACAGATACCCCCACGAGTAAACCTACTCGCATCCATACGCCGACTCAAACGCCTCCGCCTCCGCCGCTACCTGTGGCTGTCGTGAATGAGCCTGATTCAGGCTTAGAGCTTCAGGCCACAAGCATACCCGCCCCAGTTGTGCAGCCCACGTCTATCTATGATTTTACCATTGTTCAACAACCCGTTGAATATGTTACTGAAAATCATATCTTCGTCATTTTAGCCAGAGTGACCGCCTATAATGAACCGCTTGGGGGTTATCGTCTTGTAGGGTCTCATCAGCCGACGGGGTTTAATTTTGAAGGGGCTCCATCTTGTGATCATCTTTGCAAAACCAGCAGCCCTGGTGAAATTTATGATGGAGATGGTAACATCATTCATCGGCAAGCCTATCAGGCTGGCAATCTCGTTTTCGAGGCCCCTAGATATGACACAGGGACTTGGACATTACGTCTCGTCGATGCTCAAGGCCGCCAAGTCTCTGACATATTTCAAGTTAGCCTCGACTTTGAGAAAAAGAAATGGATTTATATGCACTTTAGCAACACCCGCACAGAAGATCCTCGTGTTTCGTCTCTGCTTGGCACACCAACCCGAGTCCCTATCTGTAACTGTGCCACAGATCTCTACGACTGTTCCGACTTCAATGACCGCGAAGCAGCACAGACTTGTTTTGATTACTGCCGTTTCTTAGGCCAAGGGGATGTGCATAAATTTGATAGTGATGAGGATGACGTGGCTTGTGAGGGCCTCTAAAGGCAGGACATCAAGATATGGGTCTGCTTAATTTGCCATTCTTTAGAAAACCATTATGCTTTAGAAATGAGCATTAAATACATGAGGGGGTGAATGTCGCCCGGTGGCGGCCCTGGTCTTCAAAATCAGTGAGCGGCGGTGAGCAGCCGGCGTTGGTGGGTTCGACTCCCATTCACTCCCGCCTTTTAGTGCTTAGAGATCCAGGAGACAATTTGGGCAGCAGATTGGCTGAGTTCATTGATTCCCATTTTAGAAAAAATTAAATTTCATTTTGTCTTCAGTAAAGGATGTGCTGTTGGACTCAGAATTAGTTTTACTTAAATTAGGTGGGTCCTTAATTACAGATAAAGACCAACAAGACACGATTCGTCTCGATGTTCTCCAACGTTTAGCCCAAGAAATCAAGAAGGCTTTGGATGCACATGGCTCTGACTTAAAACTGATCATCGGGCATGGGTCTGGCTCTTTCGGTCATATTCCCGCCAAACACTATAACCTAACTGAGGGGGCGATCCGGGCTGATAGTTGGCTGGGCTTCGTTGAAGTGGCAGCAGCGGGGGCCCGCCTTAATCGGATTGTCATGGATACGCTTCTGGAAGTGGGTGTGCCAGCCATTGCCTTTCAACCCTCAGCCAGTATGCGTACCCGTAAAAATCAGTTGATGTATTTTGAAACTTATCCGCTCAAGGAAGTCATCAAACATGGTCTCGTCCCCGTGGTTCACGGTGATGTCAGCGTTGATGCTGTACAGGGCATAAATATTGTCTCCACAGAAAAGATCTTCGATAATCTGGCCCGAGAATTAAATCCGCAGCGAATTTTATTAGCTGGTGATCTTGAGGGAATCTATACAGGAGATCCAAAAGTAATTTCAGACCCAGACCTGTTGGACTATATTGATCCGACGAATTGGGCCGAGGTGGAATCTTCTCTTAGCGGGTCGCAAGCCCCTGATGTGACAGGGGGCATGTATACCAAGGTGCGCGATATCTATCACTTGACTTTAGCCATGCCACCCATGCAGGCCCTGATTTTTTCAGGCGCAGAACCGGGGAACGTAGAACAGGTCTTGCTCGGACAAAGCGTTGATTTTGGGACAATAATTAATTGATGATCAGATAGCCTACTGCATTGTTGAATAGGTTATACGCCCTAGATAATAGGTTAGTTATAGACTTCGGGACGACGATGTTGCAGGGCAGGCAGTTCAGCCCGAATTGTTTCTTGGCTTTGATAATCAATATCGGCCGTGATCACACACACGCGTTCTGGGGCGCGGGCAACGACGGTTCCCCAAGGGTCAACAATCATCGAATTACCAAAACACGCTTGTTTGGGCGGATGTGTTCCAATTTGGGATGGTGAGACCATATAAACTTGATTTTCAATCGCTCTTGCTCGAATGAGGGTTTCCCAATGATCTTTTCCTGTATAAAGGGTGAACGCCGCAGGCTGAAAAATGACTTGCGCTCCAGCCAAGGTCAAAGCCCGATACAGTTCTGGAAAGCGAAGATCATAGCATATCGTCAGCCCAAACTGACCATGTTCACTTTCAAAAGTAACCATCTCATTCCCAGCGACAACTGTTTCAGACTCTTGATAGCTGACTTTGCCCTCAATCTGGATGTCGAACAGGTGAATTTTATGATAGCGGGCAATGATTTCGCCTTCAGGATCAAAGACTAAGGAGGTATTCCAAACCTTATTATGATCAGGCACAGCTTCTAGGATGCTGCCCCCATGAATATAAATCCCATGCTGGCGGGCCTTATCTCGTAATAAAGTACTACTCGGTCCTGGTACATCCTCTGCCCCGGCAAGCAAATCCTTATTCGTACTCAACAGGTTAAACATTTCAGGCAAAGCGACCAGGTTGGCCCCCAAAGCGGCTGCTTCATCAATCAGTTGTTCAGCTTGGGCTAAGTTAGCCGCTTTATTATCCTGAGAATTCATTTGACAAGCCGCAATACGAAATGACATAGTCTTCACTCCATCATAATTTCTGTCACGATGTTTCATTCTATTATAACTGATTCCCCTGCATCGACAAACGGAATACCTAGACCCTATCTTCCAGGTGACCTATGGACACAAACACATTACTTAGAGAAAACGACTATACCCCCAACACTGTGGCCGACTTTGGTCAGCTAGCCCAGCGAGCGGCTAAACTAGCGAAAGAACCAAGGGCGACAGCAGAGAGCGTTTTGGCCCAAATTCAAGCTGAGTTTGAGAAGGTTGAACGGCTAACCTGGCATGACAAACCGCAGGCTTATACCATTTACGGTACGCCAGGCGTTCATTTTGAACATAGCGTTCTCGAACAAATGAACAAAGTCTCCCGTCTACCCGTCTATGTCAAAGGGGCTGTCTTGCCGGATGCTCACCCTGGCTATGCGCTGCCCATTGGGGGAGTCGCTGCTTTGCATCGGGCTGTCTCTCCCTATGGGGTGGGGGTGGACATCGCCTGCCGAATGTGCCTGACGGTTTTTGATGGTCTTAGGCCACATGAATTACAACAGCATAAGGAGACGATTTTCGCTGATTTGGTGCAAGAAACTCGTTTTGGCTTCAAGGACTTTGCCGATAAACCGCGTAAGCATCCTGTCATGGACGATCCTTTGTGGGCAGACCGTCGCCTGCCGCTCTATCGTCAGCGAGCCAAGGCTGCGGCTCAACTTGGCTCATCGGGTGGGGGGAATCATTTTGCGGATTTGATGGCCGGCAAGGTGATCAAAGAAGTTGATTGGCTGCCCTTACCGCTTGGCAGCGAATTTACGGCCCTGCTGACCCATAGTGGTAGCCGAGGGGTGGGGCATGCCCTGGCCAAGCATTATAGTCATTTGGCGACCTTAAAAACCAAAGCCATCGCTAGAGGTATTCCCAATGACTATGCTTGGCTCTCTATCGACGACGATGCAGGCCGAGAATACCTAGAGGTCATGCGCTTGATGGGTCGCTATGCCCAAGCCAATCACCATCTCATTCACGCCCATTTTTTGAAACGGACGGGCTTATCCGCCTTGCCTGTGGGTGGCCCTATGAAGGGCAATCAGGTCAAACTGCCACATCTGGGACATTTTTCGGTCATCGAAAATCATCATAATTTTGCTTGGGTAGAGGACGATTTGGTCATTCACCGTAAAGGGGCCACCCCAGCCGCCCAAGGCGTGGCGGGTTTGATCCCCGGTTCGTCTGGCACAAAATCCTATCTCGTCTCTGGTCTGGGCAATCCTGATAGTCTCGAATCATCTAGCCACGGTGCGGGCCGGCCCTATAGCCGCAGCGAAGCAAAACGTCGCCATGATCCAGCGTTCTTCCGCGACTGGATGAAACAACACCACATTCTACATCAAGGCGTTGCCCCCGATGAAACGCTTCTGGCCTACAAAGATATCGAAACCGTGATCAGCTTACAGCGCGACGTGCTGGTTGAAATCGTCGCCGAGATGTTTCCCGTCGCAGTCCGTATGGGCGGTAAGTCGGATGATGGCGATTGAGTGATCAGTGATCAGTTCTTTTCTATTGACCACCCCGCAGCCGCCCGAAGAAATCCTCATCGCAGAAGGCGGCAATGAAGAATATTCAGGAGCCGCTTTTGATAATTTCAATTATCGGGCCCTCTTGGATGAATATGAGGTGCCAATTCAGTTGATCGACCTTAATCAAGAGGTCAATTGGGTTGAAACGCCCATCATCTTGGCGGACCGCAGTGAGACCCTGGTCAATATGCCCAAAACGGTCTTAGATTGCCCCTGTACGGTCTCCCTTGCCATCGCTAAAACGCATGATGCCTGCGTGGTCACCTTGGCCTTGAAAAATATGATCATGGGCACCATTCGCAAGCAAGACCGGGTCTTGATGCACGGCTATCGCAGCCATGTTGAACGACAATTGCCCAGCGAGGCGCAAACCTTGAATATTAACCTCATTCGGCTCGCTCAGTATCTCAGCCCCGATATTGCCCTGATTGATGGCACCACTGGTTTGCAAGGCAATGGACCTGGGGGCACGGATGCTGTTGAAGGCTTCGGCATCGCTGCGGCCAGCGTCGATGTCATCGCGGCTGATGCGGTGATGACCAAGGCAATGGGTTTTGAGCCTCTAGAGCTGGGCCTTCTTTTTTATGCCCATGATTTAGGCTACGGCATCGCTGATTTAACCCAAATCGAGGTGCTGGAAACCGAGATTGAGGCTGTACGCCGCCAATTTAAACCCCATGACAAAGTTGACCTACAAATGCAATGGCGACAGGAAGATGCCGCCCCTTATTTGCCAGTGGTCTGAATGTAATATGTGCATGGGATGATTATTTTTTGAAACGCTTAATCGAAAGGATTTATCCATGACAACCGCAACGACTTGGTTGCCAGCGACTCCAGATCAGTGTCCTGAATAACTATCCAGATCCACTTTCTCGCGCTTTGAACATCAATTCGCGGGTTTGATCTGTTTTCAAAATGCCTCTCAAGATGGCAAAGTGACAGCTTGATATACAGAACAACGCTGCTACCTTATCACCTTGTCTAATTTACACCTAAGGAAACACCCATGAAACCATATACCTTTGAAGAATTATATCAATACTGGCAACGTGGTGCGTTCACGCTTGATGAAATGATTGAGCAGATCATGCAAACGATGACTCAGTTTCGCAACCGTAGCAATCGCCTCGATTACAAACTAATCCCTTTTCAGGCTGAAGATGAAGTTCCGCCTGATGATACAGATATAATGGAAGCAGAAGCCATTGGGATGTTGAAAGCATTGCGACATGATGAAAGGGTGGCCTATCGCTTAATAGACTATATCTTGGATCGTTGCATCAAACTCGAACATCAACTCATCAAATTAGAGCGTGATTACGACACTCTAGCGCGTAAAATGGATCAAACTTTATTCTTAAACTAAAGATGATGTCATCTATCATGCCCCTCATCGAGTGATGAAGGATGAGTGATGAATTTTTTGTTAATTGCTAATAGTTAATTGCTAATAGATAATTACAGAGGCCTTACAATGACTTTATCAACAGATAAACCGCTCAACATACTCTGGATTTCCATAGAAGATACTAGCCCGCGTTTTGGCTGCTATGGCGACCCTGTTGCCCGTACCCCAAACATTGACCGGCTCGCGGCGGGCGGATGTCGTTTTCCCAATGCCTTTTCCACAGCCGGTGTCTGTGCGCCAAGCCGCTCGGCCATCATCACAGGCATGTACCAAACCTCGATAGGCACCCATCACATGCGGACAAGGCATCAAAACCGCAACACGCCCGAAATGCCCACCCCTTACGAGGCTGTGCCACCGCCTTATGTCAAACCCTTCACCGAATATCTCCGTGCCGCAGGCTATTACTGCACCAATAATTCGAAAACAGATTATCAATTTGCGCCCCCAGTCACGGCTTGGGATGAGTGCAATAGCGAAGCTCATTGGCGCAATCGGAGCGAGGGACAGCCCTTCTTTGCCGTGTTTAATCCGGTGATCACGCATGAAAGCCGCATGTGGCCGCCCAGCCAATGGCATTGGGGGTCTGGCTCAGATGAAGATCATCCCCTCATCACCGACCCCGCTCAAGTGACTGTGCCGCCCTATCTGCCCGACACACCTAAAGTGCGGGAGACGATTGCCCGCCTGTATGATAATCTAGAGCAGGCGGACCGGCAGGTGGGTGAGTTATTGGATCAATTGGCGGAAGATGGCTTGGTCGATAACACCCTTGTTATCTTGTGGAGTGATCATGGGGCGGGATTGCCGCGTGGCAAACGCTGGCCTTATGATGCAGGGATCAACATTCCTCTCATCGTCCGCTGGCCTGGGCAATTAGAAGCGGGCAGTGTCAGCGAACAATTGGTCAGCCTGATTGACCTTGGTCCGACCATGCTGTCCTTGGTTGGCTTACAAAGTCCAGGTCATTTCCAAGGCCAAGCCTTCCTCGGCCCAGAGGCGCAACCGCGTGAATATATCTACGCGACCCGTGATCGGCATGACGAATCTTATGACATGGTCCGGGCTGTGCGCGATAAAAAATATAAGTATATTCGCAATTTCTATCCTGAAAAACCCTATCTACTCTGGATTCCCTATCGCAATAATCACCCTATTCTGCGCGAAATGTGGCGACTACACGCGGCCGATGAATTAGCAGGGCCGCAAACCTTGATGTTCCAGTGTCCTCGTCCAAGCGAAGAACTCTACGACGTGGAAAAAGATCCTGATGAAATCAACAACCTTGTTGCTGACCCCGCCCATCGTCTAACTTTAGAACGAATGCGTCAAGCCTTGGCCGATTGGCGAGCTGCGTTCGGCGACCTAGGCGACCTGCCAGAAGATCACATGGTCAGGCAATGGTATCCCAATGGCGAACAACCCACGACGGCTGCCCCTATCTTCATCCCCTTGGATGTGCGTACCCCTGGCCTGGAAGCCTCAGACGGTGGCACCTTTACCCATCCGCTTTTGGTGCAACTTCACTGTTCCACGCAAGGGGCTTCGATTGCATACACCCTGAAAGCAGGCCCTGACCCTCATTGGCTTCTCTATACGCAACCGCTTCGATTGTCAGTTGGACAGACGACCTTACGGACAAAGGCGATTCGGATTGGCTATAAGGAGAGTGAAGAGCGGCAAGCGATTTTTGAAGTAAACGGCTAAAGGTGATAAGTTTAATGTGGCTTTGCCATCTTCAATCCTTACTGAAAATCCGCCGCATTTTCTTCAGTGACCAAAATCGTGCCTGTATCAATAATCGGCGGCAGCGTTTCGCCCTGGATGAGTTTGACGGCACTCTCTACGCCAAAGGCTCCCATATTGTAGGGATTTTGGGCCACCGTGGCCCTCATTTCGCCCGCGAGAATGCTCTCAGCCGCGTCGGGGTTGGCATCAAAACCGACCATGACGATTTCATCGAGAACGCCTGCCGCTTTCAAGGCTTCGGTTGCACCCAAGGCCATGTTGTCATTACTGGCGAAGACGGCTTTTAGGTCAGGATTGCCCGTCAAAACATTTTCCATAACCGATTGCCCTTGGGCGCGGTCCCAGTTGCCCGTCTGTTCAGCCACCACATTCAGGCCACAAGCTTCCAAGCCAGCCAAGCCCCCATCGCGGCGGTCACGCCCGGTTGATTGGGTGACGATGCCCGTAATCAAGGCCACATCACTCCCTGCTTCAACTTGACCACAAATATATTCGGACGCTAATCTCGCCCCCTCTATGTTATCCGTGCCAATGAAGGTCGCGCCTTCTAAAATCCCTTCTGTGTCGATGAACAGGACGGGCACCCCTTCTGCGGCAGCTTGTTCCAAAACAGGGTTCACCGCTTCAGGGTCTGTCGGGGCCACAACGATGGCATCAACCCCTTTGACCAATTGGTCTTCTAACTGGCTGACCTGCGCCGCCACATCTGACTCAGTGGGCGGGGCGATAACTGTCACGTTTAAGCCTAATTCAGCCCCCTTCTCCATCGCCCCCAATTCAACTGAAGTCCAGAAGGGATTACCCCCGCCTGGCCCCTTCATGCTGACGACGATGTTAATTTCCTCAGCCATATCGCCATCTGTCGCCGCTTCACTGGCAGTATCACTCGCGCCAGTTTCCGCCGCTTCTTCATCTCCCCCACCAGAACAACCGCTGAGGGCTAAAACCAAAACCAAGCATAAAATCAAGTACTTCTTCACATTGACCTCCGTAAAATTAATGATTAATGATTAATGATCAATCAGATTCTGTAAATCTAGCAAGACTGCTTATACCCGACCCGTGCTATCCCATCCAGCATCGACCAGCAAATAGTTGTCTCGAACTTCATCGAAGATTGGTCGTACCTCGATATCGCCATGACTTGGTGTGTATTCTGAATGGTGAAGGACGATTTGTTTGATGATCTGACGATATTGAGTTAATTTTTTATCCACTTTAGCCCTTCTTTGATGTAGGACCGAAATTATTACTAATCATTCGCTGTCCCCGCCTTGCGTCGCAAAACATCCACGTACACCGCCGCGATGATAACCAAGCCAATCAAAACTTGTTGCCAAAACACACTCACATTGAGCAAGTTCAAGCCATTGCGTAACAAACCCATAATTAAGGCTCCTGCTAAGACTCCCCAAACAATCCCCCGACCGCCAAAGAAACTGGCCCCGCCGATAATCACCGCGGCAATGGCATCCAATTCGGCCCCTAAGCCAGCATTCGGAAAGCCAGAGTTTGTCCGTCCCGCCAGAAGCAAGCCCCCCACGCCCGTTAAGGCTCCACATAAAACATAGACTAAGATTAAGGTGCGGTCCACCCGCACACCAGTGACGCGGGCGGCTTGGGGATTGCCGCCTAAGGCATAAATATGACGGCCTGTGCGCGTATGTTGTAGGAAAACCCAAAACGCAAAATAGAACAGGGCCACGACGATGATGCTCACGGGCAATTCGCGTTCATCCCCAAACCAAGTGCCAATGGGGACACTGGTGAAGCCTAGAAAGCGCACCTGATCATATAAACCACTAATGGGCACACCATCAGACACGAGATTCGTCGCCCCGCGAGCGATGTTCAAGGTGCCCAAGGTCATGATGAAGGGATGCGGCAAACGCAACTTCGTCAAGCCGAGACCATTGATATAGCCGACCGCCAGGCCGACGAAGGGACCAATCAAAATGACCGTGTACCAAGGCCAGCCAGCATCATTCGCCTTGGCTAAACAGATCATGGACAGGGCCAGGATTGAGCCGACAGAGAGGTCAATGCCAGCGGTTAAAATGACCAAAAATTGACCCAGAGCCAACATGGCATTGACGCTAATTTGGCGCGATACGTTGGTTAGATTGCGCCACGTCAAAAAATATTCAGATTCTAACAAATACAAAATAAGTATCATCACCAAGATGACGATGATAACTCCATAACGATCAAAGAAGGGAATGAGCCTAACGCGCAAGCTTTGTTCACGGACTGTTGCTGTGTCAGGGTTATCAGATTCGGTCATGTGCCAACGCCTCTCGATGTCCTTTGGTGCCCATAATCCAACCAATCACTTCATTGCGGGTGGTATTTTTCAAATGAGTCTCAGCAAAATTACGACCTTGGTACAGGGCTAAAACCCGATCACAGACATAGAATACATCATCCAGGCGATGGCTGATCAAAATGACGCTTACCCCGACATCTTTGAGGTTCTTGATCAAATCTAAAACCTTGCCCACCTCTTTGATGGCCAAAGCAGCCGTCGGTTCATCCATAATGACCACCTTCGCTGAAAAGGCTGTCGCCCTAGCAATGGCCACGGCTTGCCGCTGACCGCCGGAGAGTTCTTCCACGTTTTGGGTGACGCTTTTGACCTGAATTTTCAGTTTATCCAAATGTTCCTTAGCCCGTCGCTGTGTTTCTTTGTGGTTAACCAATTTCAGACCCAAAAAGGAACGGGTCGGCTCGCGGTTGAGATAAATATTCTCATCAATACGCATGTTGCCCGCCAGAGCCAAATCTTGGTAAACCATCTCAATCCCTAGATTACGCGCATCACTCGGGTCAGAAAAACGGATAGGCTGGCCTTGAAAACGTAGCTGGCCTCGGCTGGGTGGATATAAACCTGATAAAATCTTCATCAGGGTTGACTTGCCCGCGCCGTTATCTCCGACGACCCCCAACACTTCACCAGAATACAAGGTTAGGTTGACATCTTCAAGGGCTGTCACGGCCCCGAAATATTTAGAGATATTTTGTGCTTCAATAATGGCTTGTGTCTTGGACATGAGCTATTGTCTATTTACGGTTGTTTGGCCGCTATTATATCTCCCTTTTGTCTAGCACACAATCCTTATCAGTGAAACGGAGCATTATACGGATACAAAACATCCGAAAGCCCCGTTGATACGAAGAAATCTGTTGAAACAGTGTACCCATGTCCGAAGCTACCCCCCAACGGCCCAACATTATCGTCATTCTTGTTGATGATATGGGCTACTCAGACATCGGCTGTTTTGGCTCAGAGATCCAAACGCCTAATCTTAACGAACTGGCTCGCAACGGGGTTCGCGGGACGCAGATGTACAATTGCGCCCGTTGCTGTCCCACGCGGGCCTCGCTGCTGACTGGTCTTTATCCCCATCAGGCTGGGGTTGGTCATATGGTCGAAAATCGCGGCACACCTGCCTATCAGGGCTACCTACGAGACGATTGTGTCACAATCGCCGAAGTCCTCAAATCAAGTGGCTATCAGACCTTCATGTCAGGCAAATGGCATGTCGGCGGCCCCTATCAACCAAACTCGCCCGAAACTTGGGAACCAGGCCAACCTGGTCATCCCATGCCCCTTAATCGAGGCTTTGACCGTTTCTACGGCACCTTAGAGGGGGCTGGCAGCTTCTTTCATCCCTACACAGTCCTGCAAGGCACAGCGACAGAGGGCTGGCAGTTTTTAGCTGGCGATAAAGGGCAAATTCAAGAAACTGACTTTTATTACACCGATGCCATCAGCGATCAGGCTTGTCAGATGATTGAGGAAGCTGGGGATGATCCTTTTTTTCTCTACATCGCCCATACCGCCCCACATTGGCCCTTACACGCTTTACCGGAAGATATTGCCAAGTATGAAGGCCAGTATCTCCGTGGCGGATGGGATGCCCTACGCACGGCGCGACACGAAGAATTGAATGGGTTAGGGATCTTAGACACCACTTGGGACATTACGCCCCGCGATGAAAAATCACGTCCTTGGGAATCAGTGGCTAACAAAGACTGGGAAGATCTGCGGATGGCCATCTATGCCGCCCAGATTGACCGCATGGATCAAGGGGTGGGGCGGGTGATGAATACCTTGAAAGAACAAGGGGTTTACGATAATACGCTCATCTTGTTTTTGTCTGACAATGGTGGCTGTGCTGAATTTTTGGCCGAAGACGGCGGCCCCCAGCACTATACCTATCATACCGCGGACGGCAAACCAATCCGCATCGGCAATATTCCCGAATTACGACCCGGCGGGCCTGATACCTTTATGAGCTATGACCTACCTTGGGCCAATGCCTCGCATAGCCCCTTCGGCCTGTACAAACATTGGGTGCATGAAGGCGGCATCGCCACCCCTCTCATCGCCCACTGGCCAAGCGGCTTCTCTGGCGGACGTATCGTCCATGAGCCAAGCCATGTCATGGATATTATGGCTACCTGTCTCGATGTCAGCGGCAGCCCTTATCCAACTGAATACAATGGTCATATCATTCAACCGATCGAAGGCGAAAGCATGCTCCCGCTTCTGCGAGGAGACTCGTGGACCCGTGAACGCCCTATTTTCTGGGAACATGAAGGCAATCGCGCTGTACGCTTCCAAGCGTGGAAATTGGTCAGCAAGCATCCAGGCGAATGGGAGTTCTATAATATGCAGGAAGATCGCACGGAATTGCATAATCTGCTGGACCAAGGTCAAGCGCGAAGCTTTATGCGCCAGTATGATGAATGGGCGGAACGTTGTAAGGTCAGAGCGTGGCCTTTGTCCTGATTGCTGTTTGGGTATATGTTTATTATAGGATAGATTATCCTTTTACTTATCTTGTCAAAATCTCAAGCAAACGATCTAAGACAATCTTTTCTTCGCCTGGTTCAAGGGTCATGGGATTAATATAAATGCCATCCGTGCCGGCTTTGGCGACGGAAATAATAGGATTACCGGCTTCGAGTCTATCAACAAGCTCATCTCGACTGCTCCCGGCCACAGCAGCGTCAATCACGGCGAGCGTCCGAGGCAGCGGTTGACCAGCTTCGTTGGGGAAACTGCGCTTGGCTTGAACCCCAGCCACCTTATTCAGTGCTTCGTTCCAAGCAGCGACGACCTCCTCATGTCGTTTTTCGCGGCCCTCATGGTCGAGCTTGAGATATCGATCAACCGCCGCCAAAGCCCCGACCATCTCCTCCTTACCTACTTTCATGGGGCGACCAATACTGTGATTGGGATTGCCGTTCAAGGCCATGGCTTCAATAATCGCTTGGCGACCGACGACGATGCCTGTTGGTTGTGGCCCACGCAAATCTTTGCCGCCGCTGAAGATGGCTAAATCCGCGCCCAATTCGACAGTGAAATACCAAAGGTTGCTGACGGGCGGCACTTGAGCGGCTCCATCGACGATGAGGGGAATCCCATGTTCATGAGCAATCGCAATCACTTCTGGCAAAGGCAAATCGCCAACCCCGCTCATGGTTCCTTGAAACCAAAAAATAGCGGCTGTCTGCGCTGTAATCGCCTTTTCCAATTCCCATCGCGCCGTGCCAGTGCTATAACCAATTTCAACCACCTTGACCCCCACCTGACGTACCGCATGGTCGTAGCCATTACGATGCACCCGATGAATAATCACCTCATCTTTCAAGCCCGTCACATCTGGTAATTGTTTAATCTTTTCTGGATCTTTCCTAGTGATACAGGCCGCTGTGGCCAGGGTTAGACCAGCTGCTGCGCCGGAACTGACATAAGCCGCTTCATTGCCTGTCAGTTCAGCAATCTTACGACCCACCCGCCGCTGTAGCTCATCTAACTCGACAAAGTAGCGCGAAGCTTCCATCATCGCCTCCCGCACCTCCGGCGGCATCAAAGATCCACCCAACCGCGTCAAAGTCGCATTTGCATTAATCACCTGCTGCATCTCTAACTCTTCATAAATACTCATCAGGCACTCCAGTTAGCAATTAATAATAGTTCTAAGAAAATTTTTGTGGTAGATAAGTGCAAACGCGAGAGTAAGGGGGCAAAGTGGCAGAGTGGTAAAGTAGCA
The DNA here is from genome assembly GCA_965199695.1 of Anaerolineae bacterium. Classification (GTDB taxonomy): domain Bacteria; phylum Chloroflexota; class Anaerolineae; order 4572-78; family 4572-78; genus CBDAUV01. The sequence goes on from OZ241372.1 coordinate 765,609, forward strand.
AAGTCCTTGTTTAACGGCCTCTCCCGGCTGACTTTGCAACTTTGCGACTTTGCATACTGACACGCTGTTTTCTCTATTTCCACAAAATTTCTCTATGAGCCCATTCGTTTTATCATAGCATACTTAGATTATATTAACAAAGTCAAGAAACTGAGTAAAGATAAGGGGGCTAATTAGGCTGGATATATAACAAGGGATCTTGAAGCAAAAAAACCAATGTCATTATCCACAATAAACTATAATTTAAGACCCGTCGCTGACGAAAATGAGCCGCATATAAAATGGTGAAGGCAACCAAAGGCACGGTAAAACGTAACATGGCCAGTGGTTCTCGAAATGTGGAGAAGGGTAGAAAAGGAATAACCAGAGCATTGAAAAATAGCACTACAGTCCAAGGATGCCAGGCATAAAATAAAAGTTGATGCCCCGTGACGAATATGGCCCATAGCGTCGGCCAGAGAATCATTGGCCCGAGCAGGAGTAAAAATAAAGCGAATATATCCCAACCAACCTCGCTCACTGGCCACAAGCCACCAAAGGGTATAATCGAAAAGGAAGTAGCACCTGCTCCCCCAGAACCTAAACCAATTTGTCCTAGCCAGAAATATAAGCCGATTTGGTAAAGACTAAAGGGTAGGAGTAAAATGAGGCCGAAGGAAATGGCCTCCTTAGCCCCCCAAACGGGGAAATTAAGACCTGCCTCCTTTGGGGGGTTGGGGAAGCTATTTCCTGCTAAATTTTTTGTAAACCATTTAGACATCAGCTCTTTAAATTCAGGCACACGAAATAACATATATAAAAAATAAGCCCCGCCTGAAATTAGCATGGTCTCTTTGGTCAATACAGCTAGGCTGAACGCTATCGCACTCCAAAGCCATTGTCCATGTGAAAAGAGCCACATCCCTAGGAGGGTCAAACTCAGGGCCAATGGCTCTGGCAAATCAACCCGCAGTGAGAGCAGTTGTCCGGCATAGAGGCCAACGGGTAGGGCATACCATCGACTAATATGGTGCCAGGTTAACATGGTCTCTACTAAGCCAACACAGGCGGTGATGGCGAGCAGATTAATCAGGAGGAGAAGCCAAGGGATTAAGGCATCATACCCGCCTGATAAAATTAAGGCGAGTAAAGGATAAATAATCCGTTGGAAGCGATAGGCCGGGACATCTATCTTCGCTGGTGCCTTGAGCGGATCTGTGGCGATGTAATAGACGAATTGGCCGTCATAGCCTTCAGTGCCCTGAGAATTTTGTTCGGCAAAACGTGTTCCCAGACCCACAAAAACCATCGGATCGCCGCCGCTGAGACTCAGTATCCCCCCAATATAAAGGATACAGGCAAAACCGGTGATGAATTTAGGGCCTGCAATATGCTTCAGTCGATCTGTAAATTGCCTTGATCTCATAAGGAAAAAATCATGACATGTACATCTAAACAGCAAAATATGATCCCAACTGGCAACGGCCAACCTGCAATCGTCAGTATCCCCTATTCTTCACCCCTTGGGTTGATTAAGCTCGTCGGAACTGAGCAGGGGGTTTTGGCCCTTGAATTTGTTGAGGAGGACGATATGGATGTGGCCGCCTCACCCGCCTCACCGTCATCCATCCCAGCCTGTTTAAAAAGTTGTGTCCATCAGTTAGATCGCTATTTTCAAGGACAGGCGACAGATTTTAATCTGCCTGTCCAACCTCAGGGGACGGCCTTTCAACAAACTGTTTGGCATGCCTTAGCCGACATCCCGTTTGGACAAACGACAACCTACCAAGCCATCGCTCGTAAAATCGGACGGCCCCAAGCGATGCGGGCTGTGGGCGCGGCCAACGGCAAGAATCCGATTTCGATTATTTTGCCATGCCATCGCGTCATCGGTAGCAATGGTAAGTTGACGGGTTATGGCGGCGGCTTATGGCGTAAACAGTGGTTATTAGAGCATGAAGCTAAAACGCTTGGCTTAACCTTCTTAGATTGACCTACTGCCGATCAACTGTCCAACTGCCTCTGGTAACCAACGCCGAAATGGAAAAATATCAAAATATCCAATATGCCCGCCGTACTGTTGCTTAATGAGCTGAATATGCGGATTAAGCGTTTCAAAGCCCTCAAAGTCGCTGATGGGAATAAGTGGGTCGTCAGCACTGGTCAAGATGGTTGTCGGAAAGGCTATCTTTTCCAATTTCTCTGGCGGGGCAGCATAGACTTGATAATAACTGGTACTATCAGGAAACTCCGTATAGCGGGGCACAAGAAATTCGCTAATATCATTTGTTGTTTTCATGGCTAAGGCTTCGGTCAAGTCATAAATCTGAGGAAAAGCAGCTTGTTTTCGACGCAAGGTAGCTTTCCACCGCCGTAAAAAATACTGACTATAAACGAGTGCCCCCTGATCAAGGGCTTTCAAGGTCGCTCCTGGGTGGATGATGGGATTGATGGCGATAGTCTGTTGAAAATTGGGAATCTCTGGCATCTGACTTTGGCGTAGGGCAACCCGCAAGGCAAAATTTCCACCCATAGAACAACCAACCACGTAAAAAGGCTGATTGGGCTTGAGGGCTGCGGCTACTTTCGCTGCTTGATAGACTTCCTCTAGCCGGGCCCCATGAAAACTCCTCTCATTCAAGGCTTCCGTATAACCGTGGTCTCTTAAATTAATCCGAAAAACAGAATACCCCTGTCGAAATACATAGTCGCTGATGCTCAAAATGTATATTGAATCAGCACATCCTAACCAACCGTGGATGAAAAAGACCAACCCTTTCTCTACAGAAGGAGGTTGAGGACTATAAAATCCTCGTAGACAAACAGACTCGCCATCAGCTTGGACAGAGAACATCATTTCTTGGATCGTTTCACGAAGCGATAGGTTACGGACAGGACAACGCGCCGCGCACATTGTTTGCACATGGCAGCCTCGCACCAGAGGGTGTGGCACAAAAGAAGCTAATTTATTCATAAGAAATTCCATAACTCGGTGGCACAATACTAATCCAAGTTTGGCCTGGTTTAAGGGGGATTTCGGCCCCAGTTTCATGATAAAATCGCGGTAAATCGCCACGTACATCGCTTTGCCAAGTACCAAGATAGGCCTGGCCCTCGCGAAAGACAATGGCAGTTCCATTACCAAAGAGGTTAAGCCGAATGCTGGTACTGCCGAGGCTATCTTCCACAATATCCGTCGCTTGGTGGGCCACAAATTGAACCACCACATTCGCGAAGGTTACTTGCTTGCCTGTATTGCCATCAGTGTGTGGCACATCGCCCAAAAAACGTAGATATTGGCCTGTTTGGGCATTGTACGTATAGCCTACTCGGCTAGAGCGAGGATAAGGGATCGTTATACTCGTGGCAGATTGACCACCATCAGGGTGCCCGCCAAAGGTGAACCCACGAATTTGGGCCGCTTCCTCAGCCCCCCAATCGGCGAGCCATTTACGCTGATAAGCTGTATTCGTTCGTAGTCGGGTCCGATAATCGCTGCCAATGCTATCAGAATAGCGTGTATTAGAGCCATCATCCAAATCGATATCTAAATAGGGAAAAGGAGCCTGATTTTTCAAGATAAATCGCACTTGGTCGCTGGCTCCAGAGCAGAATAACGGGGCGTTATATAACCCACCTAAATAGTAATTGATCAAGCGAGCACTGCGAAGTGGCCCAATTTGGGGTACGTTTTGACTATAAAACACGCCTGCGAAACGGGTGATGCTATAGCCTTCCATGAGATATTCATACATTACATCTGCTTGACTGATGCCTAACTGAGGTCGAGCGGCGAAATCATTGTTGATGCAGGTCACAATAGGTCGCTGGCTACGTCGTTCGGCGGGTAGCGTTAATCCGGTCAAAGGATTAATGTCTCCGGGTGGCCCAAAACTTCCATTGGCTGGTAATTCCGGGGCGGCAGCAGCGATAAAGGGGGTAGAGGCTGGCGCATTGTTCTCTGGGCCTTCTATCACCTGTTGTGCTGTCTCATCTGGCGATTGATTTAGCGTGGTTTCCGCAATTGTCTCTGTTGGTTTCGCGATCTTGAGGGCATTAAGGTCAGACGCGGAGACCGGATTAAGCGTTGAAGTAAAGGAATCATTGAGGTCAACAATCTCAATCAAGGCTTCAACATCAATAAATTGAGCAGAAATCCACACCAACCCTGTATTATCTTCTGGGCTAACGATTCGCCACCAAGTCAAATCAGGATCACCCTCCACAATTTCTATGACCGTATCCTCCTGAACCCGACCGATTCGTTCATTCGCCGTACTCGGCCCTGACCGCAAGTTAACGAACTCGACATTCACGCGGCCTAAAGCGATGACACTTGGTTCTGTCGACGTTGTAGAGACGATAGGAATTTTCTCTAAAGCTGTCTGACGATCCAATCCTACATCGACAAACTCGGCCGCAATCCAAGCAGAGGCTTCATGATTATCTAGGTCACGCACCTGCCACCAAGTGCCCAAACCATTTCGACCAAGCACCTGTAAATTTTGCCCCTCACGCACTCGGCTGATACGGTCAAAGGACGTACCTGAGCCTGCTCGCAGATTGACCAAATCAGCAATTACAGTGCCACTAAAGATTAGCGGGTCGCGGGGAATTTTAAGGGTATCTATCGTGGTTAATGACGATGTGGTGGTTAGGGTTTCCGTATCCGTTATAGTTGATGATGGCAGGCTAGGCGATTGGACCTTCACGGATCTGGTCTCAATAAAGGAAGTGGGTGTAGCAGTAAAAATAGGTCGCTTCGTTGCTGTCGAGGTAATGGGCAAAGCATTGAGACGGTCCGCCGTATTGGAAGGCGGGCTGGGGCTACCGTTACGATAAAAAATAAGATAAGCCACTTGAAATAAAAGGATGATGAAGACAAAGGGCGCAATTCTGGATGTTTTTTTCATAGCACTCCTGATGGTTGATGGATACGATATAAAATTACATCCATTATACGCTAATCCAGTGAAAAAACAACCTATTTTTCATCAGCCTAAAATAAGTCTGCTTATTAAGTCGTCATTTCTCCTGGGCAGCTTGCTCATCCTCGTAGCCTGAGTATCATGTCGTAAATCATGACACGGCTCAAGTGCCCTCTCCTAAATCGTTATCACATTTCAAAGTTATCCGCAACTATACTGAACACGAGTACAAGTTTAAGATTGGACATTGAAATAAACATTAACTTTATGCCCGCGCTGAGTATATTCAGGAATGAGGCCTGGTCGTGAGTCATTGTTGACTAGCGGGTTGTCATCACGATCCGGTCAACCTCATCAACCTATTTACTTTTCTTTAAGGAATTCTCATGCCCAACCGTTTGACGAACGAAACCAGCCCTTATCTCCTGCAACATGCCAATAATCCGGTCGATTGGTATCCTTGGGGACCAGAAGCTCTAGCGAAAGCTAAGGCTGACAATAAACCAATCTTTCTAAGTATCGGTTATTCAGCTTGTCATTGGTGCCATGTTATGGAACATGAATCCTTTGAAAATGAACAGATTGCGGCCATCATGAATCAATATTTTATCAACGTGAAAGTAGACCGAGAAGAGCGGCCTGATTTAGACTCGATTTATATGGAAGCAGTCGTGGCTATGACAGGTCAGGGTGGCTGGCCTATGAGTGTCTGGCTCACGCCTCAAGGCGTACCTTTTTATGGTGGCACTTATTTTCCGCCGACGGATCGCATGGGCATGCCAGGTTTCGCTAGGGTGTTAGAATCCTTGGCTCAGACCTATCAAAATCGGCCTGATGTCGTTCAACAACAAGGACAACAATTGGTCTCGCAAATGGCACGCTTATTGTCGTTACAAAGCGATGATCCTTTAGAACCCGCTGTCCCAGATTTAGCCCTGTCAGCCTTGCTCCGCACAGTTGACCACACCCACGGCGGCACACAGGGGACCCCGAAATTTCCGCAACCGATGATTTACGATTTCTTGCTACGGGCTTACCACCGTACCCAAAACGCTAAATATCTGGAAGCTGTGGAATTGACTTTACAAAAGATGGCCTACGGCGGTATTTATGATCAGCTAGGCGGGGGCTTTCATCGTTACTCAACGGATGCGGTCTGGTTGGCTCCCCATTTTGAAAAAATGCTCTATGACAATGCCCTTCTAGCTCGCCTATATCTGCATGCCTATCAAATCACGGATAACCCGCTTTACCGTCGTATTGTCGAAGAAACCTTGGATTACGTAGTCCGTGAGATGAGGCATCCCTTAGGCGGCTTCTATTCTACCCAAGATGCAGATAGCGAAGGTGAAGAAGGAAAATTCTTTGTCTGGTCGCCGGAAGAAGTGAAAGTCGTGTTGGGAGAAGAGGCAGGAAATCAATTTTGTCTCGTTTATGATGTGAAACCAGAGGGCAATTGGGAGGGCCATTCAATTTTGCGTCTTTTAAGACCTTTGGCTGAGGCGGCTCAAGAACTGGGCTTAGAAGAAAAAACACTGCGAGATACATTGGCAGTCAGCCGGCAAAAACTTTTCGACCATCGAGAAAAACGAATCAAACCAGGACGGGATGAAAAAATTTTAACCGCCTGGAATGGTCTGATGCTGGCCGCCTTTGCTGAAGCTGGCCGGGTTCTCAAACGGACTGATTATGTCGAAATCGCCTGTTGCAACGCTGAATTTGTCTTAACGCATCTCAAGCAAGAGGGTCGCCTTTTGCGAACCTGGAAAGCGGGTGAGGCCAAGCTCATGGGCTATTTGGAAGACTACACCTTTCTAGCAGATGGTTTATTAGCCCTCTATCAAAGTAGCTATGAAGAACGCTGGTTCAGCGAAGCACAAGCTCTCATAGACATCGTTCTGACGCACTTCAGCGACCAAGCCCATGGCGGTTTTTATGATACGGCCGATGATCATGAACAACTCGTCGTCCGTCCCAAGGATTTGCAAGATAATGCCATCCCCAGCGGCAATAGCATGGCCAGCCGCACCTTGCTATACTTGGCCGCCTATACAGGCGATAACCGATATTATCAAGCCAGCATCAAAGCTATCTCGGCCTTACAGCAAGTGCTGAGTCAATATCCAGGCGGTTTTGCCCATTGGCTGGGCGCAATGGAGTTCTCCTTAGCTGAGGCTAAAGAAATCGCTGTTATCGGCTCACTGGAAGAGAAGGATACCCAAGCTTTACTAACCGTTTTACAACAGCCCTATCGTCCTAATCAGGTCGTCGCCTTGTCTAAGACAGAAACGCAAAAATCTGTCGTGCCTTTGCTCAATCAACGCCCGCAACTCAAGGGTCAAGCAACAGCTTATGTCTGCCAAAATTTCGCCTGTCAATTGCCGACGACAGATGCGGAGGCTTTAAGAGGGCAGTTGTAGAAATTGGTAGGGCTATAGAAGTCGTGAGGGTATTGAAAGCCTGTCGCCGCGAAGATGGTGCTAATTGTAAGAAAAATAGATATTCAACAAAGGATCGTCAATGCTCAATTACAAACCCATTCCTTATGGCCTAGCTAACTACAAACGTATTCGAGAAAAAAATTATTATTATGTCGACAAGACTCGCTATCTGCCTCTTCTAGAAGAGATGGGCAATTTTCTCTTTCTCACTCGTCCCCGTCGCTTTGGTAAATCATCGCTATTGACCGTCCTCGAATGTTATTATGACTTAGCTCGGACGGAGGAATTTGAATTTTTGTTCAAGGGGACGGATATCTATGACCAGCCGACGGAGGAGAAGAATGCCTATCTGATTCTCAAATTCAATTTTTCTCGCGTGAATCCTGAAATAGATGCGGTGCAAGATTCGTTTAAGTCACATGTGAATAAAAGTCTCTTCTTTTTTGGGGAGAAATATGATCAGATTTTAGGCGAACGATATTTCCATAAGATAGCAGGGTATACAGACCCTCAAGATCAACTAGAGCTCACCTTAGATTACCTTGGCTTAAAAGGACACAAAGTCTATATACTGATTGATGAGTATGATAACTTCACCAATACAATTTTGTCCACAGTCGGACAGTCTGCTTATCACAAGTTGACTCATGGCCCAGGCTTTGTTCGTTTCTTCTTCAATATGTTAAAAGGCGCGGTAGACCAAGTCGATTCTGGGATTGGCCGCCTGTTCATCACGGGAGTTTCCCCAGTCACAATGGATGAGGTCACCAGTGGCTTCAACATTGGGAAACATATCAGCTTGAACCCCTCGCTCAATGGCTTACTGGGCTTTACCGAAGAGGATGTAAAATATATTCTGACCTATTATCAAGCCCATGCTAATTTAGCTATTTCTGATCTAGACGAAAGTGTTGTTTTGCTCAACGAATGGTGTGGTAATTATCGTTTTTCCAGTTCCGCTCAGGAGACCATGTTTAATACTGATATGATTCTCTTTCTGCTCGATAATTTGCTCAACTTGGGCCACTATCCCGATAACATGATTGATCAAAACGTCAGAATAGACTATGGCAAATTGCGCCATCTGGTCGTGCTAGACCGTCGCTTGAACGGCAACTTCAGCTATCTGAGCCGTATTATGCAAGAACAACAGACTGAGGTCGAGCGGGTGGCAGATAGCTTCCCCGTCGAACGGCTGACCAAGCCTTCAAACTTTATTTCTTTGCTCTACTACTTTGGCCTCTTGAGCTATAACGCGCAAGGACGGCTTGGGGTGCCGAACCAGACCGTGAAACAGTTGATGTATAGTTATCTACGAGAGGGATATGAAGATGTAGAGGTCTTCAATGTCGATCTCTTACATTTTGCCACCCTGATGCGGCACTTAGCCTATCAGGGAGAATGGCAACCCGTCTTTCAGTTCTTAGCGGATGAGGTGGAGAAGCAGACAGCGGTGCGAGATTATTTAACAGCCGAGAAGGTGATTCAGACTTTTTTGTTGGCTTATATGAATATCACTGATTATTACCTGATGCGGACGGAAGAGGAAATGGGCAAAGGGTTTGTGGATTTATATCTGGAGCCATTTTGGGCAAAGTACGAGGATTTGCCCTACACGTATCTGATAGAATTAAAATATATCAAGCGCAGTGAATTCACCGCTGAGTTGCTGGCGGAGAGGTTGACTGAAGCTGAGGAACAGTTAGGGCAGTATGCCAACCATCCGCAGGTGGTTAAGCGCAGTGGCTCGACGCAGTTGATTTGTGTAGCCTTGCTCTTTACTGGGTGGGAGTTGAAAGCGATGAGGCAGTTTTAGCATAGTTATGGTCAATTGTTTTTTTAGCAAATGGTGTTAATATTTTACACGATACAATACTTTTTAAGGTTTTATTGATGACGCAAAATCTTAAACCAGCCCTGTTTGGGTTACAGAATTGCAACCGTGACTTCACGAAAAAAAGTAGTTGGGGTAAGGTTATTTATTGACCCATCACAACAAACATCTTTCCGCATCAGTCGTTTATCTCGGTCTGTGGTTTGGTTGATTAAGATGCTTTACGATTTTACTTTGCGGGGTCGTTTTGACCCTGAAGATACAATAGATAAATTAACCTATAATACAAAAAATGACAAAGCGTTCTCAGTGGGTGGAAAAATAACGCATCGCTATATGACAGGCCTAGAATTAACTCAACCAAGAATATCAAAAGATGCTTTTCGACATATTATTTTAGGTGGTGGACAACACTTTCTTAGCCCTGAACGAAGATTAGATGCTGTTATTTTAAGTACGCCTGATCTCTTTTCTAAGGGGCTTGAAATTTGAAACTGGAAGAGACAATATGAACGTTATTGATCTGTTTGCTGGTTGTGGTGGTATATCTTTAGGGTTTATCCAGGCTGGTTATACACTTAAGGCAGCTTTTGATAACTGGGAAGCTGCGGTTAGCGTGTATCGAAAAAATTTTGCACATCCCATTTTCAACAATGATTTACGTTTATTTGAGGGCGATACGACTTTATTTACTCAGTTTAAACCTGATATGATTATTGGGGGGCCACCTTGTCAAGATTTTTCATCAGCTGGTAAGCGTGATGAAACTTTAGGCCGGGCGAATTTAACCTACATCTTTGCTGACATCGTACTAGCCATTCAACCACAATGGTTTGTGATGGAAAATGTTGACCGTGTGCTGAAAACAAAAACATATCGTTATGTTTACCAACAATTTCAAACAAGAGGTTATGGCTTGAGCCAAGTGATTTTAGATGCTAGTTTATGTGGGGTCCCTCAAAAGCGAAAGCGATTATTTTTGATTGGTGAATTGGGTGGGTCACCTGAAGCAATGTTGGCTTACTTGAAATGTAATTTAGCGCAGGCCCCTTTGACAGTTCGACAATATCTGGGAGAGCAGCTAGAGATAGAGCATTATTATCGTCACCCGCGCAGTTATAAACGCCGGGGAATTTTTAGCATTGACGAGCCGAGTCCAACAGTACGTGGAGTCAATCGTCCTCTGCCAGAAGGCTATCCTGGTCACTCTGGTGACACAGCACCTGTGTCAACTGTGATTAGGGCTTTAACGACTTATGAACGTAGTCTTTTACAAACCTTTCCTGAAACGTTTATTTGGCAAGGATCAAAGACTGATTTAGAGCAAATGATTGGTAATGCTGTTCCAGTTAAGTTAGCCAAATATGTGGCTGAGGAGATTTTGCGTTATCAGCACGACGGTCTTGCGGGACATAGCGTGGTGGCGAGGCAAATGAATTTTTTTGATAGCTTATCCTTGATTTGATTTTCAATATTTGTAAAGTTCGTTCATTCGCGCCATTCATAATCTGTTGTTTTTTTAATCTCTATAATGTCTAAAGAAATTAGTCAAACGCAATCTCCCCGATGATCACGCCGCCGCCAGGCCCATGTTCGCCGCTTTGTGGTTCTAAGACCACCCAAGTGTCAGGATGATAAAGGCCAACTTCCAGACGATAAATAGCGCGTTCAGTCTCACGAGGGCGGGGCAATCGTTGAACATCGCTCACCAATTCACCGACAACCCAGGCTGTCGTTGGCCAAAAGTTCATGACGGGCGGTGAGTCACTACGGGCCTGGATTTCATTCGCCTCATCTAAGGCTCGTAGATAGACAAAATATTCAGGCAAATTAGGCTTCAACGCTCGCCAATACAGGGTGACATTGACCCCCGCAAACGCTGTTTCCGCCTTATCCACAAGTTCAGCCTGAGATGCTATTTCCACCCCTTCTAAAACAACTTCCTCTCCCATCTGAAGGAACAAGGGTCTGGCCTGCTCAGGTAAGGGCCTTACCTGTCCAGATAAGGCTTGAACTTGGCTAACTGAAGGATAAATCCAGGCATAATCAATCCCGTTTTTACGAATGACATGTTCTGGGCGACGACGTTGAAAATAGGTGATCAAATTCGGGTCAGGGATATTTCGCTGCACTTGATTAACATAAAAAACAGTATAATCTGCCGTCACAGCGTTCCACCCTGATAAAGGCAATACCTGCCCTTTAGCATAGGGCGAGTAGAGCCAATCATACCAAGCGGCAATGGTTTTTTGCTCAATGTCTGGCATTTGATTGAGATAACGGGCCGCATCGCTCAACCCTTCTCCCCAGCCAACTTGCATCGTTTGGGGGGCCCATCGCCATCCTAGCACAAGCGGGTTATAGTAGCTCAAATAATAGGGGCTGTAGACAAGGGTTAAGGCGAGACAAAAAAAGAAAAGACCATGCAGTATGAGTTCGTGAGCTTGGCGACTTGAAGACAGCGATAGAATTTGAAGTAGGCGTAGATTGGCCAATTTCGAGCGCAGGTGAAGAAGGCCATAAGCAGCGAGTGGGGCCATTGCAGTTAAAGCAGGGAGGATTAAACGCACATTTTTCGCTGATCCGATGGACATGACCGCCATGTAAAATAAGGCATAAGCCCATAAACAAATAAAGACATCTTCTTTCAGCAAGGATCGCCAAGCGACCAGACCAGCGATTAGACCAACCATCACCAAAGGAGATACTTTTAATAACCACACAATTGGATAATAGCTTGGGCCAGGGCCTGCAACAAATTCGCCCAGCCAAAATGTGCCTAGATCGCCAAACCCTGCTTGACTGCTGGACAAAAGACGATCTAAAGTCACTGTGACCGCGGCGATAGGATCAGTCCACAGGGCGGGCCAGACAATGAAGACACTAAGGCTAGCAGTGAAGATGAGCGCGGTGAAAGCGATGAGCAGGGTGATTAAGAAGTTCAGGTATGAAGCCCCCCCTAGCCTCCTAGAGAGGGGAATCTGATTTTCTCCCTTCTGGGGGATGGGGAGGGCTGACCCCGGCTTCAATTCATCTTTTGCCTCATTCCTTAACCCTATTCGACCCTGACCCCAAAGTAACCAAGATATCCCCATCATGCTAGGCAATAAAAGGAAGGACACGCTCAAGGTGACCAGAGCTAGTCCTGTAAATACACCACAAAGCAGGAGCCAAATCCATCGCCGTTGCTGCCACCACAGCAACCAGGTCATGATAGATAAAAGCATTAACAAGGCATGGGGGATGACCATGTGGGCCAAGCGTGAGTAGCCGAGTAGGGTCGGGTCTAGGGTTAAAAGTAAGGCCGTCACAAAAGCTGCTTCGCGGCCAAAAAGATGTAGACCCACCGTATAAACGAGACAGAGCAAAATGACAACCAAAATTACATTGCCGACCTGCCCAGCGATGATATAGGGCAAAGGCAAGGCATCCAATGCGCCCAGAAATGTTTCCAGAGACAGCTCAGGGGGAAAAGGGTCTATCCATCCTAAGCGCGTTAAACCGTATAAGATCAATAAGCCTGCGCCATGAAACCAAACCGGCACGATACCTGGATAGCCCCATCCCAGCGTGAGCGACTCGTCACCATTGGCTAAACCACCCACAAAATCACGGGCGAAGCGCATCGATAAGAATTCATCTGGGGTCAAATAATGCCCAATTTGCCATAAACGCGGCGCGAGGCTGATTATGATTAGTAACAAGTAGGTCGCTAACTGCTGACCACGGACTAGCGTTTTTAGACTACACCTCAACGACTTGTTCCCCAACTGTCACCTGTACCCCCTCTAAGCTTCCGCCTAAGACCTTAAGGCTTGGTTGCCATTGGCCATTATCAGGGTCTTGATGTTGCCTGTAAACCCCCCAAGCACGTCCATTGGACCAAAAGGTACGAAAGTGATCTAACTTCGTGGCGGAGGTCTCGGCACGAGACACGATGACGGGAGCAAAACTCATCTGCCCCTTGCCTAAATCAGCCTGAAAACCACTTAAGGCCAGCAAGACAGCCCAACTGGCCATACTGCGGGCGTAGTGATGACCACATTATGAATTTTCATAATTTGCTCCCAGATGATTTATAGAGGACCTGTCGCTTGACTGAGTACCAAGCGGCAATTATTAACAATAAAAAGCCCCCAGAGGGCTGGCAGAATAAATAATAAGCCGGAATTTAGATAAAAGATGCTCAATAAAATCAACACGCCCATCCCGATTAAGCCCAAGGTGTTCGAAATATGATGGCTGGATAAGATCAGGCTATTATAGAGGGCGGTATAAGCATCAAGCTCATGTAAAACTAACAAAGGAAAAGCATAAAGCAACATAGCACTCAGTCCCAACCAAATCACAAGAATAAACACAAATAGGATCACGGCAAGGAGACTATCAAGACGATCAATAAAGGACACCCAGCGGGCCAAAAAAAAGGGGACGAAAGCGATCACGCCTAAACGGGTACTGTTTGACCAATGGGTAAGACCATAACGAAAGAGATTGAGCAGGCGTACCTGATCATTTAATAAGATTTGGGCTGTTAATTTGAGCAAAGCTGTCCAAGCGGGCGCAGCTAGTAACACCCCAGTCAAAAAGGCTGGCACCCACCAACTTAGCACGAGGCAGAAAAAAAGGGGCACAGTCGAGAGACCAAAAATAGCCCCCGCCAACAAAACCGTCGGCAGATTATCCCACAAAGCAATAGCGGTTAATGTGACGTAGGTCTGTGAATTAAGCTCCGGTGGGGCTGATGGTCCGCCGCTGAACGTCATCACTACCCTTTGAGGCCAGTCATGGCAATCCCGCGAATGACAAAGCGTTGAGCCAAGAGGAATATGAGTAAGGTTGGAAAGATGGAGATCATCACCCCGGCCAAGACGTGGGCCCGATTGCCGGTGCCCATATATCCTTGTAAATTAACGATGGCAATTGGAAAGGTATATTTTTCCCAAGTCCGTAGAAAGAGCAGGGGGCCGATGAAGTTGTTCCAAGACCCGAGGAAGGTGAAAATGCCGAGAGCTGATAACCCTGGCCCGATCAAGGGCAAAAGCACTTGACTATAAATACGAAAAAGGCCTGCGCCATCAATTTTAGCCGCATCCATCAGTTCGCCGGGCAAGGTCAAAAATTGTTGCCGCAGCAGAAAAACACCAAAGGCACTGGTCACTGCTGGCAAGATGAGGGCAGCGTGGGTATCCATCAGCCCGAGACTACGAATAAGAATAAAGGTGGGAATAATGATCACCGTTGAGGGGACCATTAAAGAGGAGAGAAACACAAAAAAGAGGGCATCTCGACCTGGATATCGTAGCCGAGCGAAGGAAAAGGCGGCCATCGAACAAGTTAGCAATTGAGCTAAGGTGACCAAACTGGCAATCTTGAGACTGTTCCAAAAAAAGCGCAGAAATTCAATTTGCGGTGAGGTCATCACAGCCAAATAATTTTGCCATACAAAGGCCGTCGGCCAAAAGTCGGGCGGTAATCTAAATGAGTCGGATGGGTCGCGCAGCGATGTGGCAAATATCCAGCTAATCGGCGCAAATTCAATCAAGGCTACAGCAATCAAAAAGGTCCAGATGAGTCCCTCACCAAGATAAAACCAACTGGACCGAGATTGTTTGTTTGTTTTGGGGATGGATTCATCCATTGTTGCCATCAGGAGTTATCCTTATTATTCATAATATACCCATAATCGAGACAAACGAAACTGAATTACGGTGATCAGTACCAAGATACCAAACAAGGTCAAAGACACTGCCGCCGCATAGCCCATCTCAAAACGCTTGAAGCCGATTTCATAGATATAGAGGACAATCAAGCGCGTTGCATCTCCTGGGCCTCCTTCGGTCAAGACCCAAACATTATCAAAAATTTGAGCGGCTCCCAAAAGAGAAATGATTATGGCAAAAAAAGCTGTGGGTGTGAGCAATGGCAGGGTGATATGACGAAAAAGTTGCCCTTGGTTGGCCCCATCAATCCGGGCCGCTTCATATAAAGCCTCTGGAATCGCTTGTAGGCCAGCGAGATAAATCACCATCAAAAAGCCACAGGCCCGCCATACATCAAACATGATCACCGAAAACATTGCCCAACGGGAATGACTCAGCCATTGCACTGGGCCTAGACCAATTTGACCGAGCAGGAAATTGATCACGCCTCGGTCTTGGGTCAGTAAAAAGCTCCAGACCAAGGCTAAGGAGGCTGTCGTGGTCAAAACCGGAAAGAAGTAGGCAGTGCGTAATAAATAGCGCAGGATGCCCGGCATTGAGCGATTGACTCCCATAGCAAGCAAGAGACCTAAGAGATTATTAAACAGTGTCGCCCCAATGACGAATTTCAATGTGTTCCCATAGATGGCCAGCAGACGCTTATCATTGAATAGATTCTGGATATTGTCTAATCCCGTCCATTCTGGCGGGGTCAAAATGTCATAGTTCATGAAAACCAAGACAACCGAAGCCAAAATCGGGAGGATTAAAAAGATCAGCAGGGCCAAAAAGGCTGGCATGATAAAGGCATAGCCAGCCAAAATTTCCTGAAAGCGAACATTATTACGCCAGCCAGCTCCAGAGGGAGAGGTCATCGTGGTGCTCTCTGCGGTTGTTTGCACCTGATTTTAGACCCCTTGTAGTTTTTCCATTTCTGGCTGTAGCTCATCGTGTGCGGCTGTTAGGGCTTCGGCTACGGGCCGCTCGCCACTCCAGATGGTTTGATAGTGTCGATTGAGAATGGGGTCGACAATGTTGAAGTTGGTCGGTGAAGGCACAGTTTTGGCGAAGTCGAGTGAAGCATAGAAAATGGCTGTGTTAGAAGGTCCATACTCAGCAAATTCAGGCATCTCAGCCACTGATCGGAGAGCTGAAATGTTCCCCCCAGCTTTGACCATATCCAGAGATGCATCCGTGCCAGAGAGCAATTTAACCACTTCCCAAGCCATCGCCGGGTCTTCCGTAGATGTGGAGATTCCCCAGCCATCGGTGCCAGCGACAGTTCTAATGGGTCCAGCTGCGTGTGGCTGGTATTGTAGATTATAAGCGGTGAATTCCTCTTCCAAAGAACCACGGATACACCAGCGGCCACAGGTACGCATGGCTAAATTACCAGCGTGGAATTGGGCCCATTCTTCCCAGCCTTCAGGATTAGGAGCCACTCGGTGTTCGAGGATTAAGTTGGCCAAGAATTGGACTGTTTCTTGTACTTTGGGATCCATTAAATTTGAGGCTGTCCAATCATCGGTGAGCGGCGAGGTATCGTTATTAAAATACCAGGCGGCCATGCCAAACATCCCCGAACCCCAGAAAGAATAGGCAAATACATCATCAGCCTCGCCTTTGACATCAGCAATTTGCAGACAGGTTTCTAGAAAATCATGCCAATCCCAATCTTCGGCTGGTGGATCAATCCCTTTTTCAGTGAAAATATCGGTGTTGTAATACATGACCATATTGTTCCAGGAGAAGGGATATTCCATCTGTTTGCCATCAACCTGTAACATTTCACGCAAGGTGACGTGAATATCATTCATGATCACATCTTCCTCTGTCGGATCAGCGGCGATAAAATCATCCAAAGGTACCAAAATATGGCGATCCGTCAGCAGGCGCAACCCTTCAATAGCGATCATAATCACGTCTAGCGGTTCACCACCAGCAATTTGGGTGACAATTTGATCAGAGTAACCAGCCCAACCGCCTGATATTGAAGTTTGGGTAATATTTAGATCAATATTAGGCAGGATATCGAGCGCGCGTTCCTGAGTGGCCTCCCATTGCCCCAAGCCCATCTGCGTCGTAGCGATAATGGGAATTTTTTCTACTGACGGTGTCCCTGCGCCACTGCTCTCACCATTGGTAGTCGAAATCGCTGCGGGGGCACAAGCTACAGCCAGCGTTCCGGCTGCGGATAGACCAGCAAGACGCAAAAATTCACGTCGACTAATATGAAACTTTTTGTCTGTTGTCTGCTCTAACATAATTATTCCTCTTTGAATATTTAAACCTGATAGGGCCGTTTATGATGATGGGTGGATCATATATTTTTCATTAGAGATTGTCAAAATCAGGGTGAGATTTTTAATCTTGGGGATAATCCGGTCATTACCTCAATTTCTATCTGAGTCAATAAAACCGCATTCTCTCCACTCACATCCTCAACGACGGGGAGTCGCTCTAAGGTATCCAAGCGATAAACCCCGACCCATAAACCATACTCCCCAGCTAAAACATTGGCTGGTAGGGACAAGACTTGATGTGCTCGGATGGTTTGACCAACGGGCCATAAGGTAGTGGGATACATCGGGGCCAAAGGCTGATAATCAACTTGAGCAATGGTTTGGCCTGTCGCATCGCGGAGGTGCATAAAAATAGAATAATTATAGGGTAGCGTGTTCATGACAAACCATTGCTTGGTCAAGTGAAGCTGTCGCCCATCTGAATCCTGTGTCAGGGTATAACCTTGTAAAATGAGTTTATAGTCGAAGTTGATGTTAGCCGGCGTAACCGCTTTTTTAGGCAAGAGCGGTCTGTTGGGTAGAGAGCGCAAGACAATCAGGCCATTAAACTCAGCGATAAACTGTGTTGCAGCGAGAAGACGTTGTTGTGTTAAAGGGGGATAATATTCTTGCACCAAACCCCAGCGTTCTAAAACTAACCACACGCGGTCTGATTGACTGAGGGCAGTGTGGAGGGCTTCATCTGTGCCGAGCCAAGGTGAGCCTACCCATCGGTCCACGATATTATCGCCAGTAGGTAAAAGCCGATATTCATAGCCTCTATCTGCCTGGACTGCATAATAATCATTTTGGCCTAAATATAAAAATGAAGCTGCTGGGGTGCCTGTTAAAATCTGGTCGCCTGATTGCCAGTGTTCTTTAACGAAAGCAAATGCTGAATCGTAATCTAAACCAGGTTTAGCTAGGACATCAGCCGTGGCAAACCATAACCCCGCCATCATGACGACACAGCCGCCGAGACGAATGAAGGTAGGAAGCAAATAATGAATATAGCGTCCCAAGATATGACTGACCTGAGATATGCCTTGTGCTGCTAATAAACAAAGCAATGGCAATAACATGAAAAGATATTTATGATCACGTCGGTCAGGAGCGACGAAAAAAAGCATTTCCAGCGTGGTGAGGACAATCAGACTGGCTAAAAAAAGCTGAACGACAGCCCCCCCAACCGCCCAAGGGGGGGAGAATAACATACCCTCCTTTGGGGGGGTAGAGAGGCTAACCCCTTTCGAATTTATGCAGAGCCATAATCTTTGCCCCCAGCCCATTCCGATAACCGTCAAGCCCAGGCCCAGCAAAGCTAACACTGACAATGTATCCATGCCTGGCCCTGTAAAAAACGAACCAATCGCCCTCCAATTCTCCCATAAATCAAAGGATAGATCACTATAAATGCGCCACACCTGCCCCATACTTTGCAAGATGCCCTCATGTTCAGCGCTTACAGGCGCAATTCCCTTTGGCTGACCAAGACGTTTAACCATAAAAGCCAGGCCAATGATGTTAGCCACAGTTAGACCTTCAAACCATAAGAGCGCATTGGCGGCTGACCAGTGACCGTCGTGAGATCTTAATCGACGGTCAGCGGTCAATTGTTGCTGATTATTTACCCAAATAAGAAACACGCTGACAAGAACAAGAGGGGGAATAATCGTGATAGCGACAAAATGGGTGAGGGTACTAGCGAGTAGGCAGCATAAAGCCAACCAACGGTATAGAGGACGTTTGCTTATAAGACCTGTATAGGCTAGAGAGACGGTCAAGAGGACAGCCAGTTGAAGCAGAGCGTACATACGAGCGCGTCCGCTCCAGAGGATGGCGGTGGGGGCGACGGTCATGAAGGCTGCGGCTATGAGACCAACTTGATTAGAAAACCAGCGTCGGCCAAGCCACCAAGTCAAACCAATCGTGAGTAAACCACAGAGTACACTCGTGCTGCGTACGACCTCTCGATGAAAGCCGAACAATGTACTGGTCGCCGCACCGAAATAGGAGAAAAGTAAACCATGTTCGTAAAAAAGACCCGATGGCAATACAGGTAGACCTTTTTCAAGTATCATTTGTACAGCTAAGAGAGTCGCAAATTCGTCGGGATAAGGTTGAATTTGGGTGATAAATTGCCAACGCAGCCAAGTGGCAAGGGTTAAGAGAATGAGCAGGATGAATAGGGTTAAACGATGATTTACTCGGGTCATAAATTTTTTTGCTTTTGAAAGCGTAAATGTTTGCAACCCTAGCATGGTAAGACAAAGTGTGGATTTCACCAAGTCGGATATGGATTATAAAGAGAATAGCGTTTGACATCACAGGTCAACCTTGCCATTGCCTGTTGGAAATTCTGGACTGATGACGCAACGTCTGCCGATGGCTCCTTTGAGCCAAGTGTATAGATGAAAATGGCCGACAGCCTCTGTCAGCTGATGATCTGTTTTGCGACGGGATTGATCTTGCCAAGGGTTTAAGCCTTTGTCTTTCAAACGCTGTAGATATTTTTTATAACGCGCTAATAAAGCCCCTAAATCCAAAGCAGGCCCACTAAATACGTCGTCCAAATCGTCCAATGGTTCTAAGGCCAAAATCGGCTGCCGATCTCCGACCAACTCATGGCTGAGGGCATCATACAAACAGTCCTGAATAAAGGGCGAACTAAAACGACAAATATTGTGAAACCGACCATCGTCATCTTGCCTGGTTTCATGACCTAAGATGCCATGCCTGTCGGGTGACTTCGTAAACCTTGCTCACCACGGCCGGCTCGACGGTTTGCCCACTTTCCTATTGATATTGCTGATAAGGTCTTCCACTATTTCTCAAAGAACCATAATTTTTTAGGATGTGACATTCATTTTTGATAGATATTGCGTTATGGCTTAATATAGATTAAAATTGAGGTGTATTATGGAAAAAAGTGGGGGATATGACAAATATGATCCTGCCTTGGCGGTAGTCCATAATATATGTCAATTTTAACGGTTAATAAATAGTTATGCCATACGAAAAGCCGAGCAACGACATAATACGTTTTAAGGGGTTTATATGAAAATTATCCTATTAGGTGCAAATGGTCGCACAGGACGCGAAGTCCTTAGCCGTGCATTGGCTGCAGGAGATACAGTCACCGCATTGGTTCGTACCGAAGACAGGCTCGCCGATGTTACACACTCGCGATTAAATGTTCATGTGGGGAGTGCTTGCGACTCAAATGCTTTAAAAACAATCCTACCCGGACATGACTTAGTTATTTCTACATTAGGGCCGCGAATACCAAGTAAGGCTGCCTGTACCATCTACTCAGAATCTGCAACAGCTATAGTAGAAGCCATGCAAGAATGCGGGGTAAACAGATTGCTTATAACTTCCACAGCGTTGCTTTTTCCCAGTGACAAGTTGCTTGATCGAATCTTGCGTCTCGTTGCTAGGCACAATGCTCGGAATGCGGGCCTGATGGAAGAGACCATCCGTGCCTCTAATCTTGAGTGGACGATTGCACGAATGGGCTTTCTTAACGATAAAAGCTCAATAGATTTCCGACTGGCCGAGGGGGTACTACCCGATGGAGGCGGCTCCATTTCACGTACAGCGGTGGCTCACTTTCTCTTAACCGAGGCAAAGCAATCTAGCCACCTCCATAAAGTCGTCGGCTTATGTGGATAGAAATGCCTAACAAGGTGCTGCTGCCGGACAAATTTTCCGCTACGCTCCAAATTCGCCGCAGAGTACGGCGTTCAGGCGGCGGCTCGTGCAGCTCGCATCGCCTGAATGCGCGAGATAAGATCGATTCGTTCGGGCGACGCTCACTACGCTTCGCGCCGCCCGAACAAATCGATGAAGCCGACATTGCTCGCTGCGCTCGCAACTCGGCTAGGCCTCGCCCCACGGCGGCCAAGTCTGTGCTCCGCCGCTCATCCTTGCCCTTGGGGGTGCGGCTTATCTCGCGCATTAGGCCACGCGATACTACAGTTGTAGTTATCACTTGTGACGGGTTAGCTAAACATAAAATTGTATTTTTGGGTAAAACTTCAACGTCAAAATTATAATTTTTTTGGAAAAAGTTGCAATTTTTTCGTCGATTTTTAGGTCGATTCAGCGGTTTGACCTAATTACAACTGTAGTATATCGGCATCCATTGGCTCTCTCGAATACATCAACAACTCAGACTAGAAACAGACTAAAGTAGCTGTGTTCGTTTTATTAGCGAAGCCCCTTGGTCAGAGGCCGAGGTCGAAATGATCTGGCAGGGCTATCTCAATCACCAAACGAGAAGAGTTTAGCTAGCTTGAAATCTAAACCTTGTTTGGTTAAGTCTTCAAAGACTACATTTGTATCTATAACAACATGTAAACTAAAAATATCTGTCACATCATTATTATAACACTGTATAAGATATTATCACAATCTCACCTTGCAGTTATTCAATCCTATCCCTGTTGAGAGATCAAAATAAAATTTGTCCCCACCACCCTTTAAGGTACACTGCCCTATTCATTCTTAATCATACCATCTTAAACCCAATCTATGAAAACCCTTATCCGCTTTATCCTAAGCCTCATCGCCCTCTTCATCATCGCCTGCGGACTACTTCTCGCCGTGACCTACTACACCTACAATCCCAGCCAAGCCGCTACTTTACCCTGTCGCAACTGTACCGCTCCAGCAAAAGCCGTGACCATAGACGGCTTTGACCTATACTACCGAGAAACTGTCCCCCTAGATGATGATCCAACGCCAGTTGTACTGCTCCACGGTGGGCCTGGCATGTCGAGTGATTATTTTCAAGATGCCTTTGATTTCTTAGCCGAACAAAAGCGAGTGATCTATTATGATCAACGTGGCTCAGGCAATTCACAAATTCGGCCTGAGATCAGTCACTATACCATCGACAACTTAGTCCAAGAGTTAGACAGTCTACGGGAAGAAGTCATCGGGCGTGAGCGGATCATCCTCATCGGTCATTCTTTTGGCGGAGCCTTAGCCCAGCATTACGTCCTGACGCACCCGGCGCATGTAGCGCAACTCATATTAGTCTCCACAGCCTCAGCAAACAGTGGGGGTCGCACCAATGGCCTCCTGATCAATCTTCTAAACCCACTGGGACGCTTTCTTAATAGCGGCTGGCCACCGCTTTCTCCTGAGGCAGCGAATAGGTGGTATGCTCATCGAATCAAAACCGTGGCTAGACAAGCACTTCAGGGAGATAATTATTTGGACAATTTAGGCTACATGTCCTTTGCCACAGCGCGTACCGTAGTCAAATCGACTTGGGGCTTTGCCTATGCAGAGGCTTGGTCGAAAGTGGATGTGCCGACGCTGATCATGTATGGTGATTTGGAGTTTGGCTGGGAGTCGCGTCGTTTGTATGAGATTAGGCCGGAGGTCGAGTTCGTGGTAATCGAGAATAGTGGTCATTGGGCTTTTTTTGAGTCGCCGCAGGTGTTTCAGCAGATAGTGAGCGACTTTGTTTTGGAGTAAATTGTGGATTGGCCTAACTTGACGAAGACCAACTTTAGCTGCCCTCCTGAATGTCCATACCATTCAATCACAACACCTGCATCATCGTGTCCGATTAAACGTCTACCCTCTACAGTCCAAGTTAAGGTTTTAGGGTCTGGCAAATAAATTGGATACTGAAATAATTGGTACCTGCCAGAACGTTTATGCCACTGAAGCAGTAAGTAATAACTTACACTCAAATCTACTGTTAAATAAGGTTTATTTATGAATCAAAGTAACAATTATAAAGTAATTAATAGCTCCTTCAAATGGGTTGGCGGCAAATCTCGTTTACGTAAACAAATTGTTGCCTTGCTCCCAGAACATACGTGTTATGTAGAACTCTTCGCCGGAGCGGCTTGGGTTTTATTCGCCAAGCCACCGAGCAAAGTGGAAGTGCTAAATGATATAGATGAAGAACTGGTGAACTTTTTCCGGGTTGTGAAATATCAACCGCAAGACTTCATGCAATCTTTTGAATGGGAACTTGTCTCGCGCTCGGAATTTGAACGTTTAGCAAATTTAGATACCGCAACTTTAACAGAAATAGAACGCGCTCATCGTTTCTATTACATTATTATGGCTGGTTGGGGTGGTGAATTACATTATCCCCGCTTCCAAACCAGTATAACCGATGGTGGACATGGCAATCGGCTCATAGGAGCCTTGAAATATTTACGCAGGCGGATTGAGCCGGTTTATGAACGACTACAAAAGGTGATCATTGAAAATATGGACTGGCAAGACTGCCTAAAACGTTACGACCGTTCTAAAACCGTCATGTATATTGATCCTCCCTATCCCGGTAATGGATGCAACTATCTTCATAATATGCGAAGTTGGGATGATCATTGGCACTTAGCTGAACGTCTGTACGCCGCGAAATGTCGCTGGATATTATCTTCCTATGATGTTCCTGAAATGCATAACTTATACGATGGCTATAATATTTTATCGGTCCAATCCTATTCAGGCATGCGCGTTAAAAAAAATGATACTAAGCGTACCCTCAATCAAGAGATACTGATCACAAATTTTGATCTGTCCCAAACTGAAAGTGATTCGGGCAAGATAGGACAATTACAGTTGTTAGAAAGTCGTACACCCTATGAAACTGAGGCTCTCTAAAAGAGAATCACATCTTAACACAAAAGCACTGGAAACGACAATCGTCTTCCAGTGCTTTTGCATAGTATATGTTTATTTATCTCAAAGCGTAATCTTAGGAGTTGAACCCATGCAAACTTATTCCCATCTGATCTTAACATCCACTCTAGCTGGCCCCCTTAAACGTCGCCTTGACCCATCTGAGCGCGTTCCACCCGTTCGCAAAGGAGCGATGATTATAGGATCATTTATGCCCGACTTTAAGCGTGTTTAACATCGGATGAGCAAGATGAGCTTATTCAACTATCAGATCAACTTGAACAGCTTAACGCTACCCGCATAGGATATTTGATAGAATTAGCGCAAATACGCCAAGTTCCTTTGAAAGGTTTGATGAAACAATTAGGGGTAACACCGACCCGTGTCTGAATCTCGGTTAACTGCTAAACAAAAAGAGCAAATCGTTCAACGTAAATCCCAAAGTACTAGGTTTTTTAGAACGCATACACAAGGGATTTGGGCCGTTTAGCACCTTGCTACCTTGCCACTTTGCTACCTGCTCACCACAAAGTTCCTCATAGAACTGCATTTTGTTACTAATGAATCCTACCGCATCTCTCCTCCAAATTTGACCAACCCTCTAAGTTGCTCTAAAATCCGTTTGATTTTCGTGAAGTGAAATCTCAACCAATCAATTTCAAGGCATGAACCCAAGGAGGCGTAGCCATGCAAAAAATTTATCGTTTATCTCTCAGCATACTTGTTTTATTATTCCTGACCAGTTTTTTAGTGGCTTGTGGGGGTGGAAGCAATGAAATTCCAAGCCTGACGGACTCTGATGATGCAGCAGAAGCGAGTGCTACTGAGGCCGAAACCTCAGCTCGTGAAGAAGCGGCGGCTGATGCCGATGATGAAGCAATGCCTGGGGTCAGTCCAAATCAGGCTCCCATGCTGCAAGAAATGGTCGCGGCTGGCGAACTCCCCCCTCTGGCAGAGCGTCTGCCAGTTGAGTCGATGGTCGTTGAACCGACTGAGCGGGTTGGCGTTTACGGCGGTACCTGGCGAACGGCTTTGGTCGGTGGTCAAGATACGGCTTGGCTGCGCCGTACCATCTCTTATGACTACCTGATGCGCTGGACTCCAGATTGGACCAAAGCAATCCCGAATGTGGCGAAGGATGTAATCGCCAACGAAGATGGTTCTGAATACACTTTCATCCTCCGCGAGGGCATGAAATGGTCAGACGGAGCCCCCTTCACCGCCGATGACATTCTCTTTTGGTGGGAAGATGTGGCCAACGACCCAGACATTTCTCCTAGTGGACCACCATCTTGGTTGCGTGTTGGGGATGAGCCGACGGTTGTAGAAAAAATTGATGACTATACCATTACCTTCCGCTTCCCACAGCCAAACGGTCTCTTTTTGCAACTTTTGGCCACCCCTGGTGGCTGGGAACCGACCCGCTATCCCAAACATTATCTCTCTCAATTCCACAATAAATATAATGCGGATGGCATTGATGCCCTCATCGAAGAAGCGGGAGCGACGGATTGGATTAACTTATTCCAAATGAAAGGGGCGGGTGTCCCTGGGGCACCTGTACCAGCCGTCTTCCAAAATTCTGACATGCCCACCCTCTATCCGTGGCGATTTAAGATTGCTTACGGTGAAGGGACACAAGTCGTTGCGGAACGCAATCCCTATTATTGGAAAGTTGATACCGCTGGCAATCAATTGCCCTATATCGACGAAGTGGTCTTTGATGTCTTGGAAGACCGCGAAGTTCTCTTGCTCAAGGTCTTAAATGGCGAAATCGATATGATGAGCCGCCACTTCAATACCAATGACAACAAAGCCGTCATCGCTGACAGTCGCGAAGCGGGCGAATACGAATTTTTTGACACGATTAGCGCGGGCAATACGATGGGCTTGCACTTTAACATGACGCATAAAGCCCCCCGTCTACGGGCTATCTTCCAAGACAAAAACTTCCGTATTGCCATTTCTCACTGTATTGACCGCCAAGAATACATTGACTTACTTTACATCGGCCAAGGCGAACCCATGCAGAGTGCGGTGGCGAAAGAAGTCCCTGAACTCTTCGATGAAGAAATGTATAATGCTCATATTGAGTTCGACCAAGAACTAGCCCATGAGTATTTGGCTGAGGCAGGGATAACCGAGCGCGGTGACGATGGATACTTCCTCGGGCCTGATGGTGAACCGCTTTCCTTCATCATTCAAACTACCGATTCCTTCGGCTTCGCTGACCGGGGAGAACTGGTCACGCAGCATATCCAAAACTGCGGGATCAATGCTCAACTAAAAGTTATGGACCGCTCGCTTCTTTATGCCCGTAAAGATGCAAACGAGCATGATGTTCATATTTGGGGGGCTGGGGCTGGCCCGCAAATCTACCTCGACCCGCGTCACCTCTTTCCCTTCGGTGCTGAGTCTACCTTCGCGCAAGCTTGGGTCACTTGGTATAACAACCCCTCCGGTGCTGGGGCTGACACCCCGCCAGAAGAACCGCCTGAAATCGTTCAGAAACAGATGGCTCTTTATGACCAAATCAAAGCCACAGGTGACAGCGAATTACAAGCTTCCTTGATGAAAGAAATCATTGAAATCGCCAAGGATCAATTCTATGTCATCGGTCTTTCATCTAGCCCCCCTGGCTATGGCATTGTGAAAAACAATTTCCACAATGTCCCCGCATCAATGCCTGGTTCATGGCAATACCCAACCCCTGCCCCGACCAACCCAGAACAGTATTTTATAGAGTAGCAAAGTAGCAAGGTGGCGGTAAAAACTGTAGGTGAACAGTCACCGAAGTGATCAGTAATCAGTAATCAGTCAGTCTTTCGCTAATTACTGATTACTAACCATTGCTACCCTGCTACTTTGCCACGCTGCTACGAGGTTGATATGTTGCAATATATCTTTAAACGTCTGCTTTATATGATCCCAACCCTGATTGTGATTTCCGTCGTCTCATTTATCATCATCCAATTACCACCGGGAGATTATTTAGATACCATGGTCGCCACCTTGGCTTCACAAGGCGAAGATGTGAATCAGGAGGCCATTCGCGCCTTAGAACAACGCTATGGTTTAGGTCAACCTGTTTATGTCCAATATTACAAATGGGTTTCTGGTATTCTACTACGGGGCGATTTTGGACAATCCTTTGCTTGGGGGAAGCCCGTTGACCAATTGATTTGGGATCGTTTATTCCTAACCTTTGTCCTCTCAATTGTCAGTCTTTTATTTGTGTGGGCTGTCGCTTTTCCGATTGGAATTTATTCCGCCGTGCGCCAATATTCACCGGGCGATTATGTGGCCACCTTTTTTGGTTTTATAGGCCTGGCTACGCCAAACTTTTTACTTGCCCTGATTTTAATGTATATCTCTTTTAGATTTTTCAATCAAAGCGTCGGTGGCCTTTTTTCGCCAGAATTTAAGGATGCTGCGTGGAGTTGGGGTCGTGTGGTTGATATGCTGGCCCATCTTTGGATCCCCGTCATCATCATCGGCACGGCTGGCACGGCTGGCTTAATTCGCATTATGCGGGCCAATTTGTTGGACGAACTGAAAAAGCCTTATGTGGTCACGGCACGCGCAAAGGGCATGCCCGAATCGCGCTTGCTCTTTAAGTATCCAGTGCGCGTGGCCTTGAATCCTTTCATTAGCACTGTTGGCTGGGTGCTACCAACCTTAGTTTCCGGTTCAGCTATTGTTTCAATTGTTCTCAGTTTACCTACAACTGGACCGCTCATGCTGCGAGCCTTGATGTCTCAGGATATGTATTTAGCGGGCAGTTTTTTGATGATGATTTCTAGTCTCACCGTGGTCGGAACGCTTGTTTCTGATGTCCTTTTGGCTTGGTTAGACCCACGTATTCGCTTTGAATAGTCAAAGTCGCAGGGTGGCAAAGTGGCAAAGTAAAATTTCTGTAGCACAATCCAGCCGAAATTTTTTAGCGTTGAGTTTCTTTTCACAAGAGCATAAGATGACCGTTGATGTTAAAGCCATACCATCGTCCGACACCACACCTGATGGGTCTGATGACTACCAGATTGAAAGCAGTGTCTCTGTTGCGTCACAATGGCAATTGATGTGGTGGAAATTCCGTAAACATAAACTGGCTATGTTAGGCGGTATGACCACGCTTGCTATTTATCTGATCGCTCTCTTTGCAGAATTTTTATCGCCCTTTCCTAGCATTCAAATGAGTGCTAATCACACTTACGCCCCTCCTCAAGTATTACATTTTTTTCAAGAAACTGAAGCAGGCAGAGTCTTTAACCCTTATGTGCATGGCTATAAGATTGAAATTGATCCAGAAGCCCTACGACGCACCTTTGTCATTGATGAAGAAGTTATTTACGAGGTCGGCTTCTTTGTAGAGGGATGGCCTTATGAATGGCTAGGTCTTTTTGAGATGAATATTCATCTCATTGGACCAAAAAACCTGGAATCCCCGATGTATTTACTGGGCGCAGACCGCTTAGGCCGTGACTTGCTCAGTCGATTAATTAGTGGCACCCGCATCTCGATGACGATTGGCTTAGTCGGAGTGGCTTTAAGCTTTTTCTTAGGCATCACCCTAGGTGGCTTATCTGGTTTTTATGGGGGCAGCATTGATAATATGATCCAACGTTTGATCGAATTTATTCGATCAATCCCTAGTATCCCGCTGTGGATGGCCTTAGCTGCTTCGTTGCCTCAGGACTGGCCTCCCTTACGAATTTATTTTATGATCACCGTTATCTTATCCTTCATAGGTTGGACGGGGCTGGCCCGTGTTGTACGAGGTCGTTTCTTAGCCCTGCGAACAGAGGACTTTGTATTAGCCGCCCGTTTGGATGGCTCAAACGAGATGCGAACCATCTGGAAACACATGGTGCCATCCTTTTTCAGTCATATCATCGCCTCCTTGACCCTAGCTATCCCTGGTATTATCCTGGCCGAAACTGCCTTGAGCTTTCTTGGCTTAGGCTTACGCGCCCCTGTCGTTAGCTGGGGTGTGCTTTTACAAGAGGCCCAAAATATCCGCTCAGTCGCCACGGCACCGTGGCTTTTAACCCCAGGGTTGATGGTCGTTGTTGCTGTACTTGCTCTAAATTTTTTAGGAGATGGTCTCCGCGACGCAGCCGACCCCTATAATCGATGAACGATGAACAAAGACGCAGAAATCCTAATTGATATTAAAGGGCTGAAAACCCATTTTGCTTTAGATGAAGGCACAGTCAAAGCGGTTGACGGGGTCGATATGGAAATTTATCGCAATCGAACGCTTTGTGTCGTCGGTGAAAGTGGCTGTGGCAAGAGTGTAACGGCACGCTCAATTTTGCAAATTGTCGATTCACCCGGTCAAATTGAGGCTGGTCAAATTCTTTATCACCGCAGTCAGACAAATGATTCTGGTAGCCATAACATTGATGTTCTTGATCTTGCGGCCTTAGGCCCTCGCAGCCGTACGCTGCGCGATATTCGGGGCAATGATATCGCCATGATCTTTCAGGAGCCAATGACTTCCTTAAGTCCAGTCCATTCCATCGGCAACCAAATTGTTGAGGCCATCCTCTTACACCAAAATATCCCCCTGCGTGAAGCACGGGATCAAACCATCGAATTGCTGCGGCGGGTGGGCATCCCAAAACCGTCTGACCGTTTTGATGCCTATCCCTTTCAATTGAGCGGGGGCATGCGCCAGCGGGCAATGATTGCCATGGCCTTATCTTGTAATCCTAGTTTGTTAATCGCTGATGAACCAACCACGGCAGTCGATGTGACCATTCAGGCCCAAATTTTAGAGCTGATGTTGGAATTACAAGAAGAATATGGTATGGCGATTTTGTTGATCACCCATGATCTCGGCGTGGTGGCTGAAATGGCCGATGATGTCGCGGTCATGTATTTAGGGCGGGTTGTAGAGACAGGCGATGTCGACTCAATCTTCCACGACCCCAAACATCCTTATACGCAAGCCTTGCTGCGTTCAATACCCAAACTCGGTATCGACGGACGGCAACGTCTTAATTCAATCCGCGGTATTGTCCCTGACCCGTATAATCGACCCCAGGGTTGTCCCTTCAACACCCGTTGCGACGAGATCATGCGCGGGCGATGTGAGCAAATTGTCCCCCAATCCATCGTCTTAAGTGACCAACAAAAAGTCAGTTGTTTGCTTTATGAGGACGCTAATTAAATGAACAATCCGCTTACAAACCATTCTTTCCAATCAAGCAATGGCTCTCAAGTTAAAACTGGGTCTCAGGCTGAGTCCTTGTTAGAAGTGAATAATCTGAAAATGCACTTTCCGATTACGGCTGGCTTCTTTCGCCGGACTGTAGGCCATGTCAAAGCAGTAGATGATGTTAGTTTCACTATTCGAAAAGGGGAAACACTCGGTTTGGTGGGTGAAAGCGGCTGTGGCAAAACGACCGCAGGTCGCTGTATTATGCGGGCTTATGAACCGACTGGCGGTCAAATTCTGTATCAAACACCTCAAAATGAGACAGTTGACCTCGTGCCCTTGACAGAAAAAAATCTACAGGCCTATCGTCAACAAATTCGCATGATTTTTCAAGATCCTTTCTCTTCTTTAAATCCGCGCCTGACGGTGCTGGATATTGTGAGCGACCCCCTCAAAGTCAACAACATCGCCTCGGGTAAGGATTTAGAAAATAAAGTCGCCAGTCTATTGGGCCAAGTGGGCCTACGCCCGGAGTATATGCGGCGCTATCCGCATGCTTTCAGCGGCGGGGAACGCCAGCGTATTGGCATCGCTCGCGCCCTCGCCTTAGACCCGCGTCTGATTGTGGCGGATGAGGCAGTATCCGCTTTAGATGTTTCAGTACGGGCTCAGATTCTCAATCTTTTGCAATATCTTCAGGAAGAATTAGACCTCACTTATCTCTTCGTCTCTCATGACCTGAGCGTCATCGAATATTTATGTGATCGCGTGGCGGTAATGTACGTCGGGAAATTGGTTGAAACCGCTCATACAACTGACCTTTTCCGCAATCCCAAACACCCCTATACAGAAGCTCTCCTCTCCTCCGTGCCTAAACCAGATCCTCGCCTCCGACGACATAAAAATCGTATCGTCTTAGAAGGTGATGTGGCTGACCCCGCTAATCCCCCCAGTGGCTGCTATTTTCATCCGCGCTGCCGCTATGTCGAAGATCGTTGTCGCACCGAAACCCCTGAATTGCGTGAATTGGGCAATGGGCGGCAGGCCGCTTGCCATTTCGCAGAAGATTTGACGCTACGGGGCATTGATGATTTGATGTCGGGGTGAGTTTCGACCAACATAAGCTGATAACAGCTACCCCAACTTACTAACTTTTGGGGCTAGTTTAGTTAGCCCATTTATTGGATCATTCGACACATTATCGTAATTTACGACGACAAAAAACTCGCTACCATTTAGGATTTCAAGGCTGATAAAAGGTAGCGGGTAATATGCCGCTATAAATACCGCTTAGGTGTTCACCCTCGAAACTAGCACCAAAGGTTGCGTGATGTGTTCAATGCACCCATCCCCCCGACAATTCTCCAGCAGTGACAAGATATACCTATCTCGAAAACTGAACGTCTGGAACATCAGTTCAACACACGCTCATCTGGCTCAATGGATAGCATATGGGGTAGGATACCGCAGGCCTGGTTTCTTTATCTCCGTTATTCATCCGCTGCAAATAGGGTGAGTTTACCTGGTAAATTGCTTGGATTCACAACATACCTACAACATTTCTGGAGGGTAGAGGCCTTCTGGCAGCTCCCATTCCTAAATATGAAACGCCGCCTCATAAGCCGGATCAGTAATTGCTGGCCGTTGTAAGGTAAAAGGCCTAATCGGATGCTCAGTTTTACCCTCAATCGCCAATTGACTCAAAATTTTACCCAACAAGCTGGCGAATTTATAAGCATGACCCGCGCCACAACAGAGAATGATTTGCGGATGTTCAGGATGCGTGTCGATGACGAAGTTACGGTCTTTGGGCATCGTATAAAGGCAGGTTTTGGTGTATAGCTTAGGACCTAGGAAGCCAGGAATATGCTTTTCAAGCCAGGCATCCATCTGCGCTTCGCGGACAGCATCGGCCTCGTATGTGCGCGTATTCGTTGTTACCGCAGGGCCAGAAGCGTCTATGGCTGCTTTAGTCGCCACCTCGCCATAGATAGGGAAGCCATAAAAAACATGTTCGCCATGCCAGATAAAGATGGGAAAATTGCCCACGGCAAACTCGCACAGGTTGGAGGTGGCGTAATAGGTCACTTGTTCTTGGGTGATGGTCGTCTTCAAATCCAAGCCCACATCAGCCAGTACCTGATCCATCCAAGCTCCGGCCGTAATGATAAGACGACGGGCTGTGAAAGTCCCATTTTCGCTCTCAACTTCTACGCCACCCTCAAAAGGCCGAATGGTCTTGACCGGACAATGATCTAAAATGGTCGCCCCGTGATAACGGGCCATGCCAATATGGGCGGCATTGCCTTTAGCAGCATCGGCGATGCCTGTATCGGCCTGCCATAACGCATCGACTTCTTCGGCCAGCTTGAAATGGGGATACCGTCGCATGACCTCATCCCCCCCAAAGCGTTCATAAGGAATATCGGCCGCATCCATTGCCCCGGCGTAGACCTCAATATCTTTTTGATAAGGCCCATCTTTCAAGGCCATTTCAATACTGCCTGTCTTTGTGACAATGTTCACAGCAGATTCTTCTTCCACTGTGGACCAGGCCGTATAGGTATGCGGCGTGAGGCGAGTGTAGTCTTCGTGATGATAGGTTAGGCGAATGATCCGCGAATGATCTTGCGAGCCACCGTGACGATGGCCTAGTTCAAATTGTTCCAAGCCTAAGACATCCGCTCCTGCCCGCCGCGCCAGCCAGTAAGCCGCCCCGCTGCCGATGCCACCACAGCCTAAGACGATATATTCATAAGTTGTTTTCATGATAGATGACCTTTCTGGTTTTACCTTAGATTCGATACAGTGTATTTGCTATGAGTACTGAATAGATTAATCTTAATGTGTTTTGTTGATTTACACAAAAGGGATAAACGGTAACTTGAATTCTGCGCCCCCGTCGTTTTGGCAAGAGTCTATGGCTCTCGACCTTAATGCACTATTATGCACTTTCATGGCAAAGCATCTTTTGACAATTTACGACAACCGCGATTATAAAGACTTTAATGAACTAACGCTAAAAACGCTTTTTATGGCCTTACTACATTATAATAATCTTTACATTAAGAAAACATAAGGATTATCCATGAGCAAAAAACCAAGCAAAAAATCCTGGCATCGTCTCTTTGGGATCAGCCTTAAAAATGTCTTTCTGGACCGACCTTATCAGGTTGAACTGGAAATGGATTTATCTGTCAGGCAGCAGTTCTTGGATATCGTCATCATCAAGAAAACGGATGCGGATCCCTCCCTGTCCAACCAAAGCCCACCAGTCGATTTAACCCCGCTACCAGATGGTTTAGACAACTTTGCTGTCCACAATCTCATGACCTACAAATCTATGCGCGAACCGCTCAATGGATGGGCTTTGGATGAATTGATTGGGCACTATGTCAATTACCGCAAGCAAACTTCCCCTGATCCAAATAAATTGTTGCCCCAAAAGCAGTTTCAACTCTATGCCGTTTGCACACGTTTCCCCCTGAGTTTGCACAAGCTGATGCCTTTGACTAAACTTCAGAATGGTGTCTATGAAATTACTTGGGATCTCCATCCTATTCGGGTCATTGTCTTAAAAAGGATACCTCAAGCTCCTCACAATGCTTTGTGGAATATGTTCAGTTCGGTGCGAGAAACCGTAGCTTATGGGTCGAACCATTTTCAGGTTGAACGCGGACGGCTCAGTACGATCATCAATCAATTGTTTGAATTTTATCATTTAGAAGGAGTCAAGATGCCTTATACCATGGAAGATTTTGAACGTGATTATGCCCGCACCACCTTTATGAGAAGCGTCTTAGCCAATGATGCGTTGAAAATAGAAATGATCGATCAGATGTTTCAAGCTGACTCAAAGACATTGACCCAAGAGGTCTTGCAACGATTATCACCTGAAGAGAGACTGAAGGATGTCTCAGTAGAAGAGAGACTGAAGGATGTCCCAGTAGAAGAGAGACTGAAGGACTTATCCCCCGCCGAAATCGAAGCCTACTTGCAACAGCGCAAAGCTGAGGAAGGCGGCAACCAGCCTGCTTCCGACGACCTTGGGCCTGATGAGATGACGTAGAAATCCTTATAAGGCGGGTCCCCCACAGGAGAAATTTCGTCTTTGCTCCCTCCTTTGGAGATTGAAGGGGCTGATCCAGGCTGCAAAAACGATTGTTTTCAATCTTTTTTAGTTTATGGAGCCAAAGCCTATTGTGCTTGGCGGCGCAAACGTCTGCCCATGGAAGCGGAATGGGAAAAAGCGGCCCGAGGGACGGATGGCCGCCAGTATCCGTGGGGGAATAATTTTGATGGGGGACGGGTTAATTTTTGTGATGCCAGTTGTCCTCAGCGTTGGGCCAATCAAAATTATGATGATGATTATGCGTGGACGGCTCCGGTTGGTAGTTATGAAAAAGGGATTAGTCCTTATGGGGCCTATGATATGGCAGGCAATGTGTGGGAGTGGACCAAAACGATTTATGATCAATCAAATTATTCTTACCCTTATCAAGGTGGGGATGGTCGAGAAAATGAAAGTAGTATAAATATGCTGCGTGTTGTGCGAGGAGGCGCGTGGAATTTCGAGGGGAGCCTCCTGCGCTCGTCGGGCCGTCACAGGTTCAATCCTACGGAATCGTACAACGGTGTTGGCTTGCGCTGTGCCCGTTCTGTTGCTGAATAATTGATTTCTGGTATACTGGAATACTGAATCGGGGGGGTGGGGCGCGTGGAACAACAATGGAAATAACCTGCGCTCGTCGAACCGTGACAGGAACAATCCAACAGAATCGAACAACAATGTTGGTTTGCGCTGTGCCCGATTACTTGCCCTAGCTTCTTGACCAGAATGTGACATCTTTACGGAGATGTGGCGCGTGCCGGGCAAGTGAGTGTCGATGCTCCCCGTCCCGCTAGGGGCAAATACAGAATAGCCCTTTCCGCTATTGCTTTGAGCAACTTAGGAAAGGGCTTTTTTGTGAAGGAATAAAACAGCGAGGCTAAAATTCTATGCTCCACGAAGGAAACTAGGCCAATCAGCCATGTCAAAAAAATCTCTTCTGGTCATCATCGGCCCCACAGGCATCGGCAAAACCGCCTTGTCCATCAAGCTGGCCCAAAGTTACATGGGCGAGATTATCTCGGCAGATTCGCGCCAAATTTATCATTTCACGGACATCGGCACGGCCAAGCCCACCCCAGAAGAACGGGCCGCTGTGCCTCATCATTTGATCGACTGTGTACCTCCTGACCAAACCATGACCCTGGCTGAATTTCAAACTTTAGCTTACGAAACGATTAATCGTCTCCACATACAAGGCCGCTTACCACTGTTGGTCGGTGGCACAGGGCAATGGGTAAAAGCGGTGGTTGAAGGATGGGGCATTCCCCGTGTGCCGCCTGACCCCGAACTGCGGGCTGAACTCCAAGCTGAGGCTGAGGCGACCAGTTCAGAAGCCCTGTATGCTCGGTTAGCCGACGTAGACCCGCTGGCTGCGGCGAAACTTGATCATCGTAATCTGCGTCGGGTCATCCGCGCTTTAGAGGTTTATCACAAAACAGGTCTTCCCATCAGTACGCATCAACAGAAATCGCCGCCACCCTATAATATTTTACAAATCGGATTGACCATGCCCCGTGAGCAACTTTATCAGCGCATCGACCAACGCA
Source organism: Anaerolineae bacterium (assembly GCA_965199695.1). Taxonomy (GTDB): domain Bacteria; phylum Chloroflexota; class Anaerolineae; order 4572-78; family 4572-78; genus CBDAUV01. Next base: position 801,253 of record OZ241372.1, read on the forward strand.
TTGAGCGCATGCTGGACCAAGGCTTATTAGCGGAAATCAAGGCTTTACGAGCGCAAGGCTATCCCTGGGAACTGCCCGCCATGTCAGGTTTGGGTTATAAACAATTAGGGGCTTATCTACGCGGGGAAGGAAGCTTAGATGAGGCCGTAGCGTTGATCAAAAAAGAAACTCGACGCTTCATCCGCCAGCAGTATAATTGGTTTCGTGTAGATGACCCAGAGATAAGGTGGGTGGATGTGTCTCAAATAGGATTTGAGGAGATTGTTATGGCTGAGATCAATAGGTTTTTTAAGGTGTGATGCTCATCATACAAATTTGTCATTAATCAAGGATGGCATTAGTTTATCCGCGAGGAGATTGTACTATGGCAACACAAATAATCGAATTAGAGCAGACAACCATCCAAACACAACCTACGCGACAGGCTATTACTGGGGTGGAATTATTCGCTATGGGTGATATTGGGCCAGCGGAACTCGTGAAAGGAGAAATTGTAAAACACAGGCCAACAGGTCATCCACATGGATTCATTGAATTAAATATTGGCAGTATCTTACGCAGTTTTGTCAAACGTCATAAGCTAGGTCGCGTACTCTGTGGTGAAGTGGGTATTTATACTCAACGTAGTCCTGATACAGTTCGCGGAGCGGATGTTGCCTTCATTTCCCAGCAGCGTTTGACTCAGGCACAACCACAGGGCTATCTCGATATTGCGCCTGAGTTGGTGGTGGAAGTTTTATCCCCTGATGACCGCTGGCCTAAAGTGAGAGAAAAATTGGCGGAATATTTTGGGGTTGGGGTACAACTCTTATGGGTGGTAGACCCACAGCGTCAAAGTCTACATGTTTATCGCGCTTTGACTGATTATGAAATGCTAACGATTGGGGATACCTTGCGTGGCGGAGCGGTCTTGCCGGATTTTGAAGTCTCGGTTGAGGAAGTGTTTGAAGAATAGTTCATAGGCATATCCTGCATTAAGGTATCTCTCGCCTCACTCATCATGCTTGCAACTTATCCCCAAACTCCCGCCTCAGTTTTTTCATTTTTGGATCGATGATCATCCGACAGTAAGGATAAGAAGGATTAGATTGATAGAAATTTTGATGATAATTTTCCGCAGGATAAAATTTATCTAAGGGGGTTATTTCGGTCACAATGGGGTTGGGCCATAAATTAGAAGCATCGGTCTCATCTTTGGATTTTTCGGCGATGGCTTTCTGAACTTCATCGTGATAGAAAATGGCCGAACGATATTGAGTGCCGACATCATGGCCTTGGCGATTGAGGGTTGTTGGGTCATGGGTCCGCCAGAATATCTCTAACAGTTCACTAAAAGTGATGATCGCCGCATCAAACTGTATTTGGGCCACTTCAGCATGGCCTGTCGTGCCTGTGCAGATTTGTTCGTAGGTTGGATTCTCTACCCGCCCACCTGTATAACCAGACACAACACGATGGGCCCCTTTTAAGTTCTGAAAGACAGCCTCGATGCACCAAAAGCACCCTGCGCCGAGGGTGGTGGTTTCTAAGTTTGTTGACATAAGTTTCTCCGATTATTGGATCGCTTGATCTTAAGTTTCTTAAACATCAGGATTTTACCATCGACTTCGTTTGAAACCAATCCACCTTATGATAAATTCGTTTCAAAAGTATTTCAAATCCCACTGAGGTGAGGCTTAAAATATCAAGAGGATCACGCAAAAAATGCGTTGTCCAAACCCCATCCTATAGTAAAGCCATTACCGCAAAAACCGATCGTAAATCTCGCGCTTGCCAATCCAAAACCAAGTAATGGTATCACCGCGTAAAACGCCTAATGAACACTAATTTTGTCATTTTCGCGTGTCATTTCTAAAGTCTCGCCAGCATCAAGATCACTCAATGCCTGACGCGCCATCGTACAAAATCTATCTTTGTTTTCTCGCGCCATCGCACGAAATTTATCTTTGCTTTCTAAATAAACTTGTAGCCATGCTTCTTCTTCTGCCTTAAGGTCGGCCTCAGTGAGTTCTTCATCACCCCACTTCGCCAAAGGGAGTTGAATTTGGAGCCAACGGGCAAACTCAAGCACTTGTGAGATGCGGTATGGGTCAAGTGTGCGTATAATTTCAATTAGAGCTTGTTCTGTTGATGGTGCCCCTTGTGAACTTAATGATAATTGTGGTTTCACGATTTTTCCTTTCGTTTATATTGTTGATTAATGGCTTCCTCTGATTTAGTTTGCTCATCCACTAGACACTGATCCTATTACGCCTCAATTACTCTTCAAACGGAACTTCAACAACCTTAGCCTCAATATCGTCATGGAGAGTCTTAATATCCGCTTGTATTTGCCTGGCTGCTTCTGCCAAAGGAACCAAGCGGCTTTCCCCGCTGAGACGGTGCTTTAGCTCGACTCCGCCTTTTTTCAAAGAGCGATCTCCAACCGTTACTTGTAAAGGTAAACCAATTAAATCGGCATCATTAAACTTCACCCCAGAACTAGCTTTACGTTCGTCGTAGATGACTTCAAGCCCCGCTCTAAGCAGATCAACATAAAGTTGATCGGCCACCTCACTTGATTTGCTGAGATTAATTAAATGCACTTGATAAGGCGCAATCGTAATCGGCCAAATCAATCCCTGATCATCATTATGTTCTTCAGCGACACAGGCCAATAGCCGCCCTACACCAATGCCATAAGACCCCATGATGATGCTTTGCGCTTTGCCCTGCTGGTCTAAATAGCTGCATCCTAAAGTATCTGTATAACGGCTACCCAGTTTAAATATATTACCCACTTCCACCCCCCGTCGTTCTACCATCGGTCCGCCGCCCAAGGAAGATAAATCACCCTCGCGGGCTAGGCTAATGTCTGTGACGATGTTGGCTTTATAATCGCGATCATAATTGACATTAAGATAGTGATAGCCGACCTCATTGGCTCCGGCGACTAAGTTGGGAGAGCTTATAATCGAATCATCAACAACAAGCAAGCAATTCTGCACCCCTATCGGTGAACCATAACCTGGTTCGGCCCCTGTAGCGCGTATTTCAGCTTCGGTAGCCGGACGGATTTCTTTGGCTTTAATGGCATTGGTCAATTTGGTTTCGTTGACATCCATATCACCGCGAATGACCGCAAAAACAAACTTATCCACCGCGTCATCGCCTTCCGCAAGCGTCGCCATCCTGAAAACGGCTTTGGCCGTGCGAGATTCTGGGATATCCAGTAACTTGGTCAGGGCTTCAATCGTCGTCGTATCAGGTGTTTCGACTTTTTCTAAGGGTTTAGGCCCTTCAGGTTCAACTTGGGGTTTAATAAAGGTAGCAATTTGGCGATTGGCTTTGTAACCATCTGCCTCACATATCAGAAGCGTGTCTTCGCCAATCGGCGTGAGATACATATATTCGTGCGCCATTTTACCGCCCATCATCCCAGTATCAGATTTAACGGCCAGGGCTGTCAGCCCACAACGATTAAAAATATTAAAATAAGCTTGATAATGATTGCGATATTGTTGATCCAAATGGGCTTCATCTGGGTCAATGCTATAACTATCAAGCATCGTAAATTCGCGCACACGGATCAAGCCAGCACGGGGACGTGGGTCATCGCGCCATTTGGTTTGAATATGATAAATCAGGGCTGGTAGTTGTCGATAGGAGTTAATCTCCTTGCGGATCAAATCAGCGACGACCTCTTCATGCGTCATCGCCAAGACCATATCCCGATCAGTCCGATCCTGAAAACGGCCCATTTCAGCCCCAACTTCATACCAACGGCCTGTTTCTTGCCATAGGTCAGCGGCATGGATTATGGGCATGGTGATCTCTTGACCGCCGATGCGATTCATTTCATCTCGCATAATATTTTCAATTTTGGTCATGGAACGTTTGGCTAGAGGCAGATAACTGAAAATGCCAGCTGCCAATTGGCGAATAAACCCAGCTCGCAATAAGAGTTTGTGACTTGTAATCTCGACATCACTAGGGGGAGTGCGTAAGGTTTGGCTAAAAAGTTTGCTCATTAAACAACCCTTGCTCGTCCGTGGTAATTTTGGCATGAGGATTTCCTCTTTTTCCTTATTTGCTTAGTCCTAAATTCTTAAAGACTTTTGAATACGATATTATCGTTATATTATAATATAAATGAAGATATTCACAATTGCGCCTCTCTAGGTAGCAATGGTAAACTGCCGCAATCGTAGTCTGGACAAGATAGCGGTGCCATTATTTAATGGCAAGATAACATTTTACACATCACATATTACGAAATTGGCGTATATCCATGTCTAATTTTCATTTTGAACTGCTTAAAGAAGACACAGAAACGCAAGCTCGCGTTGGGCTAATCCATACCCTACATGGCCATATTCCCACCCCAGTCTTTGCCCCAGTTGGCACACAGGCGACGGTTAAAGCCCTTAGCCCGGCCGATTTGCATCAACTTCAGGCCACCCTTATTTTGAGCAATACTTATCATTTGTATTTACGGCCAGGAGCCGATTTAATTGCTGAATTTGGTGGCCTACATCATTTTATGGGCTGGTCGGGGCCGATTTTGACAGACTCCGGCGGATTTCAGGTCTTCAGTTTAGAGGGCTTGCGCGATATAGATGATGATGGCGTGACGTTTCGATCCCATATCGACGGTTCCAAACATCGTTTTACCCCTGAGAGCGTGATTGCCACGCAGGAACAAATTGGGGCCGATATCATCATGTGTTTTGATGAATGTGCTAAAGCCGACGATTATGCTTATGCCATGATTGCTTTAGACCGAACGCATCGTTGGGCCGTTCGCTGTCAGGCGGCTCAAATTCGCCCAGACCAAGCCCTTTATGGCATTATTCAAGGCGGTATCTTTCCCGATTTGCGCCTGAAAAGTGCTGAGTTTTTGGTCGATCTTGAATTTCCAGGCTATGCCATTGGTGGCCTTAGCGTTGGTGAAAGCAAAGCCGATATGCACACCATCTTGGAATTACTCCATCCTGTCCTGCCGAGAACCAAACCCCGCTATTTGATGGGCGTGGGCAGTCCTGAAGATTTATTTGAATGTGTTGCCCGTGGGGTAGATCAATTCGACTGTGTCCTACCCACCCGCATTGCCCGCAATGGGACGGTTTTTACACCTTATGGACGACGTAACCTCCGCAACGCTCAGTTTGCCCGCTCTCACGAGCCTATTGAAATAGGGTGTACCTGCTATACTTGCCAAAATTTTAGCATGGCTTATCTGCATCACCTAATTAAAACCAATGAAATTTTGGGCCATCATTTAACCACCCAACACAACATCCATTTCATGTTAGAAACCATGCGGCGCATTCGACAAAGTATTCTAGATGGGACGTTCGCAACTTATAAAACAGATTTTTTGGCGATGTATCAGCCTGTTAGAGTATCGTCTCTTAGTCAGGCCGACGTACATGGCCCCCGCCGGGGGCTGTACGCCAGCCATAGAGCGGCCATCTCTCGTTGTTTTGCGATAGGATGATGACCAAAATGATGATATAGTGCCCTAAGAAATACAACAACGGATGATGAAAGGGATGGATGGATTTTATAATATTTTAATATATTTTATCGAGTTTTGGAAATTCAATGCGCTTAAAATTAATCAATGTGAAATCTAATTTTATCTTCGTACATGGCCCCCGCCGGGGGCTGTACGCCCACCTTATTTTGGTAGCCTTCATCTTCATGACACCCCTCAGCCTAATTGCCTGTAATAGCCTGCGCCTCCTATTGTATGATGTGTCTGTCGGCCCAGAGACGATGACTCCCAACGCCGATGGTATCAGTGATGTGACGCGCATCAGCTATCGTCTTTCGCGTAATGCTAATCTGTCCATCTACTTTATTGATGCTAACGGGCAGCGACATTATTTTCGAGACAATCGGCGGCGGTCTATTGGCAGCTACCGCGTCGATTTTGGGGGGGTCGTGCAAGGGGTCATGTTGCCAAATGGAACATATACCTGGGTGGTTGAGGCGACAGATGATGAACAAAAAGTGGTCAAAGAAGAGGGTCAGCTCATCATTCAGGATGCCGATACAGAAATGCCTGAATTACGTAACTTTAGCCTCTATCCCCGTTTGTTCACCCCCAACCGCGATGGCATCAATGATCGGGTGTCAATCACCTATTATCTGAGCAAAAAAGCGCAAGTGCAGATTTACCTCATTGCGCCAGGTGGTGAAACACGTTATCCCATTGCCGAAAAGGAGCGTGAGATTGAGCCAGGTGAGCCAGGGATTCATCTTTATGATTATGAAGGCGGCGTTGATTTAGGGGCCGATCCCCCACCGGATGGCGACTACATCGTCCGCGCTGAAGCAGTAGACCGCGTCGGTAATCGGACGATTATTACCGACACTTTAACCATTGCCGAGGGCGGCGTACCACGGGCTGATATTGTCAACGCCTCGGTCGATTTTTATAACCCTGCCACAGGAGATCATGTCGTGCCCTTGGGTGAAACCTTAGCCTTTACCTTGACCGTCGAGAATGACGGGTCTGTTCCCATCCGCACGATTGGCCCCAATTCGGGGACACATTATGTCAGTAATCAGAATTTTAACACCTTAGATCATGCTCAATCCTCAGGTGTCTGGCGCATTGGCATTGACTATGAAGGCAACCCCAGCTATGCTTATCCTTATCGCTGGTCTGTGGGCAATTTAGAGGCTTTGACTCAACGGGAGATTAATGGACAAATTGAATATTTTTTGATGCCTGGCGATCGGGCGGTGGTCACTGGCTCAATTCAATTGGTTGATGTGCCTGTAGGCAATAAAGATGTGATTCACTTTTGGGCTGGCTTGATTCATGAAGATGTGGCTATTCAACCCTTTAACGATCATGTTGATCCCACGCCGATCAATATTGGGTTTTAGGATATGAGGGCCAAATTTCGCTCTTAGCTGTTTATTTTTATTCCGGCCTCACCAAATGCGCGTTGTAATAAATCCGTCAGCTTTAATTTCGTGGCCCATTCTTGAAGATATGAAATGTCTAACAAATCTTGTTGTACTTTTAGCATGCCATTGCCGTTCAGATATACCATCCCCCATCCGATACCAGTCCAATTTATTGAGAATAATGTCTTCAGTTGAGCCATTTAAATTTTATTTTAACAGATTATAATTATAATAGACTTATCGTGATCGACCAATTTTTTTAGTTCTATATATCTTCAGTAATTATTCAGGCTTAACGATAATTAAAATCTAAGCTGGGATATCTTATATAGATAAATCATGACTTTAGCCATCATTATCGTCAACTGGAATGTCGCAGATCTGCTACGCGATTGTCTCACCTCCCTCCTAGCCGAGGCCAACCGCCATCAACATCTTGCCTTAGATATCTGGGTTGTCGATTGCGCCTCCACAGACCAATCCGTGGCGATGGTTCGAGCCGAGTTTCCTCAAGTCCATCTAATTACCAGCCAAAAAAATTTAGGTTTTGCGGGCGGCAACAATGCCGCTTTGCGCGAGATGGGCTTCCCGAAGCCAGCCACAGAAGTCTCTGAGTTTGTTCTCTTCCTCAATCCAGATACGCTTGTTAAACCGGATGCCCTCAGAACCATGCTCACCTTTATCAAATCACATCCGAAAGTAGGCTTGGTCGGCGCAAATTTGTGCTTTGGTGACGGCTCTTTCCAGCATGGGGCCTATGCTTTTCCTGGGTTATGGCAGCTGGCGATTGAATTACTCCCTCTGCCAAGTCGATTGGATGAGTCTCGCTTAAATGGCCGTTATCCACGTCAACTTTACGCAGGCAAAAAACCCTTTCCTATTGATCACCCTCTTGGCGCAGCCATGCTCGTGCGGGGCCAAGCTATCCAGCAGGTTGGTCTATTAGATGAAGCTTATCACATGTATGTCGAAGAAGTCGATTGGGCTTGGCGGATGAAGGCGGCGGGGTGGGCGGCTTATTGTGTGCCAACAGCCCATATTGTTCATTTCGGTGGTCAAAGCACAGGGCAAATGCAGATAGAATCTTTTCTCCATCTTTGGCGCAGCCGCCATCGATTTTACCACCAATATTATGCTGGCTTGCGGATGATGATTGCCCGACAGACTGTGTATTGGGGGATGCAGTATCGTCTGAGACAAGACACGACTCTACAGCCTAAATACGTCCAGGCCATTAAGACCGTGCAAATTCTTTGGATATAGGGCTATTGTACTTCAAAATTTAGGTGAAAAATTTGCCACAAATTTTCACGGATTCCACGAAGTTTAAACAAAAAATTTGTAGGATTTGGGTTAATTCGTGGCTAAACTATTTCAATTGTGTAAAGCTTTAAGGGAAAATGAGATGATCAAAATCATGGCCGTGATCCTCACCAAAAACGAAGCCCGACATATTGGCGCGTGTATTGAGAGTGTCTCCTGGGCTGATCAAGTATTGGTGGTCGATTCTTTGAGTGATGATGATACGACCAAGATTGCCCAAGAAAAAGGGACGATGGTCACGCAACATCCCTTCATCAATTTTTCGATCAATCGTAACTTAGCCTTAGAAGATGCAGCGGCGGCTGGATTTGAGTGGGTTTTTTTCATTGATGCCGATGAACGCGCTTCGGCAGCGTTGGGCGCGGAAATTCGGACCGCCGTTGAAGAAGATGCGATCGGGTGGTGGGTGCCGCGCCATAATTTGATGTGGGGTCATATCATGCGCGGCGGGGGTTGGTACCCCGACTGCCAACTACGTTTACTTAGAATTGGCTATGCACGTTACGACCCCACCCGTGAGGTGCATGAGATTGTACAACTGGATGGGCCTGATGGTACGCTAAAAGAACATCTCTTTCATTATAACTATGACTCCCTGGCGCACTTTCACCAAAAACAAAATCATTATATTAACTTTGAAGCCCAGATTTTGTTCAAGCAAGGCATCAAGCCTAAATCTTGGACCTATGTCACCATGCCTTTACGTGAGTTTAAACATCGTTATTTCGATTTGCAGGGCTATCGAGATGGCTGGCGAGGTTTGCAATTGTGTACCCTGATGAGTTGGTATATGTTTTTGACGTATTGGCGATTGAAGCACCTAAATCAATGCTGATGGCATCATCCCTACTGCACGGGTTCCAAATTAATAAACGTATTCAACAGCTCCCACTGCCAAGAATGAGGGAAGCCGTAAATATCGTTTTGATCTGGCCAGCCTGTCCAGTACTGCGTATTCATGGGATAGCGGATGATTAGTTGAGCCAAATAAATATCGGGCAATTCGCTGACCCAAATCTCCATTGCTTCGATAAACAGTTCTTTGGTCTTGGGGTCATCGACTTGTAGCGGGGCGATTTGCTCGACGATGGCATCGTAGGCTTCATTTTGCCAGCGAGAGGTGGCCCACCATATCGGCGCGGGTTCACCCGTGGGGCGGAAGTATTGAGCAGTGTAAATCGAGAGCATAAAGAAGGGGTCCATGCCTAACACACCACTGGGGCCTTTACAGCCCAAGAAAACTTCCTGTTCGCCTGTTTGGGCTGCTGTGCCCAGACCCGGTGAGGTATCGAAGGTGGCATCAAAGCCAGCATCGCGCAATTGTTGGGCAATCGGCGGACCATAAGCTTTCAACCACTCTGGGACGTAGATGTTCATCTCAAAACTGTTGCCTTCACCGTCTGCCCATAAGCCATCATCATTCTTGGCATAGCCTTTGTCGCTCATAATGGCCTCCGTCTTATCCAGATGGGGCGCGGTATCATACTCATACTGAGCGAAGATCGCTTCCAACTCTTCGCCAAAAGGTTCAAACCAGGCATAGGGGGTGAACTTGTGCAAGGCAGCCACACCCGCCCCACTTTCGGCCAAGGCGACGAGTTTTTCGCGGTCAAAGGCGTAACTGATGGCCCACCGAATATCCTTATCGTCATAAGGGGCCATGCTGGCATTGACATTCAAATCAATCGGACACCAGTCCAGATAGCCATAAGGGGGATCTTGACCAGTGAAGGTGATGATCTGTTCATTTTGAGCAAAGACAGTTTTCAAGGTGGAAACTTGCATGATCGGCCCCATGTCGATTTGATTGGTGATCAACAATTGGGCCGCTTGGCTTTCATCTTGGCTGGGCAAATAGATGATCCGTTCGACCTTCGGCTGCCGCTTGAAACCTGCTTCAGCGGCCCACCAATCATCCCGCAAATCGTAGACTTTTTGCTGCGGTGAAGCAAAGACGAGGCGATAGGGGCCTGTCCCAACGGGCAAGCCTGCTTCAAGATCATGGTTGGTGAACTCAAGGGGGTTTTGTCCTTCCCAGATATGCTTGGGCAGGACGTGGATGCCGTGATTGGTGGTCAAGGTGGTGGCCCAGAAAGCGGGGTTGGCCTTTTCCAACTTCAAGACCAGGGTGGCATCATCAATGATTTCAGTCTCTTTGTAAAATTCTGGTAAATCAGCCAAGTGAACCATGGATTCAGCATTCTCTTTGAGCATATCAAAGGTAAAGGCCACATCTTCAGCCGTAAAGGGTGTCCCATCATTCCAGGTCACACCCGCTCGAAGATGCAAGGTAATCTCTGTGAAATCCTCATTATATTCCCATGCTTCAGCCAACCAGTTTTCATAGCTCCCCTTCAACACATTGAACATAATCAAGGGTTCATACACAGCGGGCAAGGTGCCCATGTGGAACCCTTGGTTTGAACCAGGCGTATAGGGGTTCTGGTTATCAAAAAGCGTGTACTGATTGGGGCCACCATTCATAATAATGAGCGTCCGCTCGCGGGGTACCTCGGCTAATTCTGCCTCTTCCACTGAGGTTTCTGCCTCAGCCTCTGTTGCTTCACCTGCCTCGGCTTCTCCCGCCGCTTCCGAGGCCTCAGCCTCATCTGCGCCTTCGGCGGCAGCTTCCTCCGATTCGATTTCTTCCAACAAACTGTCTGTTGCACTAGGCCCACAGGCCATCATTAGGGTCAAGATGAGGCTCAGGGTGATAAAGTGCCATAAGGTACGGTATGACTTTTTCATGATTTTTCCTTTCTAATCATTGAAATAATAGGTTACATTGGATGAACATTTGAAAGTGCAGAACTGAACCCAATTTCCTACAGTAAGCCAAGTTCTCGCAATTTTGCTTCTGCTTCACGCAAACGGGCCTCAGCCTCAGTTCGTGCTTTGGCTTCTGCTTGGAGATTTTGTTCAGCCTGATCAGCGCGTTGTTCAACTTGATCAAGCTGAAATTCCACGGCAAAACGGGCCAAGGTCTCTGCTTGCGCTCTCTGTTCCGCTTGTTGCCATTGTTCATTTAATTCCAGAAACGTCAAAAAGGGTCTGCCATCTGGGTGTGATAGCCTCAACTCTGTCTCCTCCAAGTTAAACGCTATGCCTAACCGAGGACTGACCCACCCCTTCATCTGTGAGACTGCCACCAATCTTTGCTCCTGCCTTTGCCAGCCTTCTAAGATTCCTCTGTCTGGGTCGTACATATAGTATTCTTCCACGCCATAGTCTTCATAGAATATTCGTTTCTCCCTCATCTCCTGATTCGTATTACTTGGGGAACGAATTTCAAAGACCACTTGTGGCACGACGTTATTTTCTTCCCATTGTAGATAAGCCCCCCGATCTCCTTTGACCACCCCAAAAGCGACCATCACATCTGGGGCACGCTTAATCTTATTATTACCCTTGACCGGATACCAGAACATATCCCCGACCACCAAGACCAAGGGATCATCTTTATACAGAATATCCAAGTTGCCTTGAATGGTGGTGATAGCCCGAAATTGTTTTGTATTATCAGCCATGGGTTGACCGTCGCTCTCTGGATAGATGATTTCTTTTTGGACAGGACGAGGTTGGGGCCAAGCAATGTCCTGATTTGTTAAGGCTTTCATTAGGCGATTTCCTTTCGCGAGTTTGAACCATCTATGGTAATATCTGATATATCTACTTCATCACGCCTCCCTTGAAGGGCTTTGCCCAATATAACCTCGGAACGACCACTATTAGCCCGGTTATCCATCAGGCCATAGCAAGGTGGCAAGGTTGCAGGGTGGCTAAGGTTGTAGGGCAAGGAGTTTGAGTAGTTGATGACTTTGCTACCTTGCCACTTTGCCCTCTGTTCACCACAAAATTTTTCAAAGAGCCAATTGTGGGTTGGCTGAAAATCAATCCATAAAATCCGCTAATCCGTTGTTATATTCGTCACGCACCATCCGCCATATCTGTCAATTTCAGGGGGTATCTTGTATATTAATACCTCATTGTTTCCTTCAAAAAATTTTGCTTGCACATAACCAAAATTTTCAAAAGATTGATGCCGTTCTACAAGTTCACGTTTTGTAGCAACTTTCTCTTGAACGATAAGATCAACACCATCTACATCTACAGATCTAGAGAGCAGCCAGAAATGGTCTCCCAAAAGAGCCCTGCTTCTATCTTCTCCTTTTATTCCATTTTCCTGTCTCTTAAAGTCACTCATATTGTCTCCTTTCAATTGAATTTATATTTTTCGTGACTTTTTGAATAATTCGCTCAAAAATCTCCCTGTAACGCCGTGTCTACTCTGTGAACCTCCCTGTAACTTTGATCCTGTCTGGTCGTGAAATAACTAATTATCAATCGCAGATAGCGACTCATAAAGAAAACAAGCCACCCGATGACCCGGTTCCACTTGGAAAAGCGGCGGCTGTTTCTCCTGACAAAGGGGCCTGACCTGCGGACAGCGGGCGGCGAATTTGCAGCCGTGCCCGGAAGCGGACATCAAGCCCTCCTTGACCACCGTGGTCGCGGGAGATTGACTCCATTTTCTGTCTAAATCAGGCCAAGGAATGGAATTGATCAAAAGTTGGGTATAAGGGTGTTGCGGATTTTTGATGACCTGCTCGACTGCCCCAGATTCAGCAATTGAGCCACGATACAAGACGACGATATCGTAGCCAATATGATAAGCGGTGGTCAGGTCATGGGTGATGTAGAGAATAGAAATGCCGAAGTCGCGGTTTAGTTTACGCAAACTTTCCAAAATAGTGGCTCGTAGGGAGGCATCAACCATCGACACAGGTTCATCGGCGATGATTAAGCGCGGCTTGGTGAGTAAAGCGCGTGCTACCATGACTCGTTGCCGTTGCCCCCCGCTCAATTCATGCGGAAATTTGCCCAAGGTTTCTTCGGGTCGTAAGCCAACGCTGGCTAAGGATTCCTCCATCAGCGAACGCGCTTCAGGGCGTGAACGCGCCAGTTTGAATTTTTCAATCGGCAAGTGCAAAACGTGATCAATTTTATAAAAGGGGTTGTAAACGGAAAAAGGATCCTGAAAAATCGCTTGCACGTCTCGACGGAAAGTCTGTCGTTCTTGGTTTGTTAAGGTTTTTATATCTTTGTTTTGATACAGCACCTGACCCGATGAGGGGGAGAGAAAGCCCATGAGCATCAAGCCCAAAGTCGATTTACCGCTGCCACTTTCGCCAGCGATGGCTTTCACGCGGGGCGGCTCAGAATCAAGGGCTAAAAAAATGTCATCCAAAGCCACGGTGCGTTTTTGGCGAAATAGACCGCCGCCAAATACTTTGCTGACCTTGCGAAGTTCTAAAAATGCGCTCATATCTTAGACTTTCTGTGGGGCGTAAAGATGACAAGCCACTTCTTGGCCTGTCTCTAAGCTATATAACGGCGGACTTTGTTGGGCGCAAATAGCCATGACTTGGGAGCAGCGCGGATTAAACAGACACCCCGGCGGAACATCCAACAAAGATGGGGCTACACCCGGAATGCCTTGCAATTCGCCTTGACCCGCCAAAGTTGGCAGACTAGCGATGAGAGACTGGGTATAAGGGTGTCGTGGTTGGGAGAAAATATCTCGAATGAGGCCCGCCTCAGCCACTTTGCCAGCGTACATCACAATCAGTTGGTCAACAAATTGCACCATTAAGCCCATATCGTGTCCAATTAAAATTACGGCCGCCCCTAACTCTTCCTGAAGGCGAGCGATGGTTTCCATGACCTGTTTCTGGACGACCACATCAAGGGCACTGGTTGGTTCATCGGCAATAATCAACTTTGGACGAAGCGAAATGGCAATGGCGATACAAACGCGCTGTTTCATGCCGCCGCTCAATTCATGCGGATACATTTTAGCCACATCGGGTGCCAAATCGACCCAGGCCAAAACTTCCTGCACCCGTTTCTGCAAGTCTTTTGAGGACAGGGTTTGATCGTGAGCGCGGATGCCGTCGATAATTTGTTTGCCAATGCGCGTGACAGGGTTGAGCGCGTTCATAGCCCCTTGGGGGATGAGACTGACTTGGCTTAAGCGTAGTTGCCGCACGGCTTGATCAGACAGAGTCGCGACATCCACCCCATCTAGCAACACTTGACCTCGCTCAATATGCCCTGGCGGCTTGAGTAGCCTGAGCAAGGCCAAAGCCATGGTCGATTTACCTGATCCTGATTCACCCACTAAACCCAGACGGGTGTTGGCCGCTAAATCAAAACTGACCCCATTGACTGCTTTGGCTGGTCCATGCTCAGTCCGATAATGAACATGGAGATCACGGACTTGCAATATCGGTGACATCAGGTCACGCTCCTGAGTTTGGGGTTGGCAACTTGGTCGAGGCCCAGGGTGATCAAAAATAGACCGATGAAGATCAAAACAATCGTCACAATGGGGGGGGCCCACCACCACCACATCCCGCGCAAAACGGAGGTATAATAAAGAGACCAGTAAATCGTCATGCCCAAAGTGGGTTCATTCTGTGGCCCTAGACCCAGTGCTTCAAGGCCGATGGTGGCCAAAATGGCTGATCCCACGGCGGTCACAAAGCTGGCGGCGAGATAAGGTAATAAATTGGGCATCAATTCGCGCACAATAATTTCAAAGCCATTCATGCCAGATAGTCGCGCCACCAAAACAAAATTTCTTTCCCGCAAACTGAGAACTTGGGCCCGAATAGTTCGAGTCGGCCACATCCAGGACAGCGAGGCCACCACAAGGGCCATCATATCAACGCTGACCGCGCCCTTGATGGTCGTCGCCAGGACAACCAAAAACAAGAGACCTGGCACCGTCAGCAAAACATCAGCTGCCCCCTTGAGGAGCATGTCCACGATGCCGCCGAAATAGCCAGCCGCAAAGCCAAAAATGATGCCCACCCCTAAACCAATCCCCCCCGCAATCAGGCCTATCCGCAGGGTCAACGGTGTGCCAGAGACGATGACAGCTAAGATCTCACGGCCCACCGTATCTGTCCCCAGCGGATATTCGGCTGAGGGTGGTAAATCAGGCAGGGCTGCCCCAACCTTGGAGCCATCGGGATTGACGTATTGTCTACCAACAGGGCCAACGAGAACGATGAGCAGCAGAATAAAAAGGCCAAGGCATAAATAAGGATGATGGCGTAAACGCGATAATAATTTCATAGCCAGTTTCTATCGATCTTGATACACGATTCGCGGATCTAAGAGCGGATAAATTAAATCCATCATCAAGGTCACCAGCCCAATGGCCAAAATGAGCATAATCACGACCCCATAAATGACAAAATAATCAAAGGTCTGAATGGCGCGGAAAAGGACTGTACCCACGCCAGGATAACCAAAGACGACCTCGACCAAAACGGCCCCAGAGACGACGTAGCCCATTGATAAAGCGAGGGCGGTTGTCTGTGGCAAGAGGGCGTTGCGTAAGGCGTAGCGGAGGAAGATTTGTCGTTCTGGCAGACCTTTGGCCTCGGCGAAGGTGATATAATCTTCGCCCCACCCACTAATCATCATGCCCCGCATGCCCAAAGCCCAGGTGCCTAAAGAGGCCAAGATAATCGACAGTGCTGGCAATATGGAATGATAAACAGCATCCCCTAAAAAAGCGAGGTTGAGTTGGGGAATCGACCCCAAGGTATAGCCGCCGCTGAGGGGGAACCATTTTAAGGTAAAGGCCAAGAAATAGACTAAGATCAAGCCTAATAAATAATAGGGTACAGCAGATAAGGTCAAGAGAGGGGCAATTAAAAATTGCAGCGTGCTGGGGGCTTTGGGCCAAGCAATTAAGGCCCCTAAAATTGTGCCAATGGCAAAGGCAAGCAAAGTGGATAGGACCAACAACCCGATTGTCCAAGGTAAAGCGCGGAGAATGATGTCGATGACTTTGGCTGGAAAATTGGCGATGGAAATACCAAAATCCAAGCGGACAATATCGCCCAAATAATTAAGGTATTGTTTCCACAAAGGTTGATTCAAACCAAAGCGTTCTTCATAGGAAGCCACAACCTTTTCCATGTTCGTCTTCCCCGCCCCGCCAAAGGAAACCGCTTGCAAAAGCCGTTCCCGCACCGGATCAACGGGGGCCATACGCGGGATCAAAAAATTGAGTGTTGCGGCCACCCAGATGACGATGAAGAAGACACCAAGGCGTTTGAGAAGATAAATCAAGGGCATGGATTATCCGTCACTTTAGCTAAACGTTTAGAGCAATTTGGCGATTATACTTGAGGGCGAATCTTTGGGCAAATGAGGTCTTTTCCCAGATGAAGAAGAAATCATCCGCAGATCTCGCAGATTTTTTGTCTTGATCTGCGAAATCTGTGGCTAAATTTCCATTTTTTTCTATTATCATTATCATAGGATCATCAATCTTGCGAAACCAGCCACCTAATTCGAGATATTCGAGTAGGTCGCCGCGAGATAAACGCACCAATACGTCACGGATTGTGTCGATTGAGACATCTTTGCCTTCCGCGGGTCTTTTGGGTCTTGCTCAAAAAAAAGACGATTGACCACCCGCCGAAAAATTTCGGTTTTGCCCATCCGGCGACGGCCAAGGAGAACCGTTGACATGGTACGGCGCGTAGCAGCCTTTAAGGCAGTTTTATAAAAGTAGTCCAGAAATTCAGCCCGGTCTGTATAAACTGCTTCTGGGACGAGGGGTCGAATAATCCAAGGTGGGGTTTGGTTTGCCATCGCTCTATCTCCGATACTTATGGGTTAGTTTTCGCCCGGAATATTATTGCCAATGGGCTGGTACAATGGGGGCAGTAAAGCCTAATTGTTCCGCCAACCAGGTTTCTTGATATAGACCATCCTTATAGGTGGACTGCGCTGAAGGGCGCAGGTCTACTTGGCTGGTCATACGTTTATGCAAAGGCTCGACGAGCGTGGGGTGACCCCATAGAAGGGTGTTGGCTTTAATGGCCGAGGCGAAAAATAGGGGATCGAAATAGGCCAAAGTTTGGGCAATCGTCTCCTGTCGGTCAGGATAGAGGCGTAAATAATCGTTGATTTCTTCTAAGGGGTAATCATCAGCTTGCGGGGCGCGGTCTAGCGGCGCATAGAAAAAGGAGGGTTCTGCGACGAGATGCGTAATCTGCGGGCGTAGGCCAGCGACGAGCAAAGGCAAATCGGTTCGGGAGACAGCGGCCAAGCGGGTTTGATCGACTTCAGGTCGGGTGAGAACATAATCAACCGCCCGGCACAGGTCAGCAATAAAGCCGCGAAAGATGTAGTGCTGGGGGTCTTCCAGACCATCGAGAAACATGCCAGGGAAGGAAGCGGCATAAGGACGGTCTGACAGGCGTTGACCACGTCCAGCCGGAGAAAATACGAGGTATCGCTCTCGCTTCTCATTAGCATCTCCTTGAGGGATGATTTCTAGGACGCTGCCGTAGCGGGGCAAATTGAGTAAGGCGGGAAAGGGGCCTTCACCTTTGGGAATGCTGAGATATCCAAAAAGGCGATAAGAGTCGAGACCCGTAAAATGAACCCCATAAGTCGTGTAGGAGTCGGTTGAACGCAAGGGCAGTTCTTCTTCTTCGGCAGCAATGGGCAAGGTACTTAATTCGTCTAATATCTGTTGCCAGTAAGTCTCAAAATCGTTTGGGCGGATGGTGCTTGGTTGAAATGAATGAGTCATGAGTTCTTCCTATATTAATATCAATTAGTAATTAGTAATTAATTATTATTTTCTGTATTATGCTACATACACGCTTGAGCTTCTCTTATGATTTTAGCTGTTTTTCAAAGAAGGCATCGACAATGGCATTATGAGTCACAGCACCACCATCATGGCCGTGGCCATCGTAAGGGTAGAAGGTTTTATCTGTCGAAGCAATGGTCTGGAAGGCGGCATAGCCCGTTTCGGGCGGGCAGACATTATCTTGCAAGCCCACGTTGACGATGATGGGACAGGTGATGCGCGGGCCGAAGTTGATGCCATCGAAATAGGCGACGGTTTGACGAACCGCAGTTTCCCGTTCTGGATAAAGCTGTAGATAGTCGCGTATCTCTTGATAGGGATAAGTGTGGGTCAATTCAATTGAGTCCATAAACCCACAGAGATACGGTACGCCCGATGAAGCTGCTCGGATCTGTGAACATAAGCCCGCGACGACCAGAGTCAAAGCCCCGCCTTGACTAGAACCCCGGACACCAATCCGTGCAGCATCAACTTCCACTCGACTTTGCAAAAAGTCGAAGCCACGTACGGCATCCAAATAAAACCCGCGATAGGTGTAGGTGTGGCGGTCCACAATATGATCGGTCAGCAGCCCTGGATAACCGGGATTGATTTGACCGTTGCTGCGAAGTTTGCCTCGTGGCGCAACACTGAAAGAGGCATAGCCTTGTTTCGCCGTCGCTTTTGGGATAGGCGGCTCGCCGATATAACCGGGGACGTGCAATAGGGCTGGCAGTTCGCTGTCGCTATTGGTCGGGACACAATACCAGCCAGCAATCCTGACCCCGCCCCAACTATCGTAATGTACTGCATAGACATCAACTTCGGGAGTCGAGCGCAAAGGAATGTGTTCGATTGCAGCGTTTAGGGGGATTTGGTCTAAGCTGGCTAAGGTCTCGTCCCAGAAGGAGTCAAAATCGTCGGGACGAATGACGGATGTTTGAAAGGTTTCTAGGATGGATTGGGTCATGATTCTCTCCGATTTAAATCAAGCTTGTCTTTTTTGGTGATGCCTCGACAAACCCGATCATTTTAAATATTTGCAAAGGATAGTCACATTCACTACGTAATGCGCGTTGAATCCATTGATGAGCAACACTTAGAAACATCTTTTCAAGAGATACCCAAGCTATGTTGCTAATTGCTTTCTTTTGGTCTTCTAGGTCTGCTAATACGTCAACGATACATCGCTGATACACTGCATACAAACAGGCGAAGCCAAAATGGCCATGGCATAACCATCGCCCCACTGTCAAATCAGCTTTTTGGATCAACTGTAAATATATTTGGTAATCTTTCTTCAAGGCCCTAATCTGATCGACAGAAATATTTCGCTCCGAAGATAATTTTTCAGTCCATTGCTCATTATAAAGCCAGCGTATACATTAAAAAAATATGAGAATGACTAAAAAGACATATAACCAAGCCCCCAAATTTTCAAAAAAATTCGTACAATTTGTTCATTATTCAAATTCATGATCCGTTTTTGTATGGCGTATTTTTTGCTTGTTCATCTGATTTTAATAGGTACGGTAGCCTTGTCGTTCATTACTCATGCAAACGGATCATCCACCCACGGATACTTATGCAAATCAACCCGTTCATAAGGAATCTCGGTAAATCGCGGAGCCACTGCTCCTGGTGCAGCCATGTAAATAATTTCAGAGGCAATCGGCGCAAAGCCAGCATAAAAATGATTGGCGGACTTGACCACAAGCAAGCGTTTCTTTCGCGGGTCAATTCCAAAATGAGTGAATACATCAGGGCTGAACACCTGTATGCGCTTGGTGTTGATGATAATGTCAATGCCTTGGCAATGTAAACAAACTGCTGTCCCGCATGGTATTTTGAGCGGCTCCCCCTGCTGCGGCCATTCTTGAATCATGTCTTCGATGATGCCTGTCACGGTCACGCTGAGATCAAGCGGGTCGCCAGACATGGAGCCCATTTTTCCGCCCAAGCGCAAATTGAGCCTTGCGCCCACCCCACCTGATAAGGCCACCTGCACAGCAATCGGATCCCATATCATCGCCAAACCCGCCTTGTCAATGCCGCGTTCTAGCATGGCTCTCAGCATAAAGGTCGAGTCGCTGGGTGCGCCGCCACCTGCATTGTCCGCTCGGTCTGCGATGATCACTGGATAATCCTGAATGGACAGGGCTTGATCGAGGGCTTCATCTATTGACAAGGAAGGCTGATCAAGTTCGTGACGCAAGCTGAAGAACTTTTGGCCTAATGTCTCAGCCACTTGGGCGGCTTGGCTTGGATCATTGTCCGTGATCGCCAAGGCTTGCGCCCCGCAAGTGGGTACATCGCCCCACGGAAAACAGTGGGCTAATGACACGGACAGCAGACCATCTTTGCCTTCCATGGCCAGCATGTCATCTACGAAAGTCCGCATGGGTTCAAAAGGAGTCAGATAAAGGCCGATCATGCGGCAATCATACAGAGCCATCGTCGGCTGGGTTTTTCCTTCAGCGGCCTCAGCGATTATGCAGAATAGGTCATCGGCCCGATTAACAATGTCGATATGGGGATATTCTTTATAGATCACAATGGCATCGGCTAAGTCGATCATCGTCTGGGTGACATCACAATGCAGGTCGAGTTCAACCCCAATTTTTGTCTCTGGGCCGATGATTTCGCGGACATGGGTGATGATATCCGTTTCGCAATCATCGTAACCATCGGCCACCATGGCTCCGTGCAGAGCCAGCAAAACGATGTCAACCGGTACGGCAGCCTTCAAGGCATCCAGCATTTCATCCCGTAGGCTTTCATACGTTGCTCGCGTTGTATTCCCGGCTGGTTGGGCCCAAGCATCTAGGCTAAAGATAAATTCCCAGCTGCGTTCTTCTGTTCTCTGCTGAAATAAGGCCATGACGGGCTTCAGGCCCTTGTCGGCAGCATCAGAAACATCCGCTGCCCGGATAATCTCAAAATCCGCCATACCAGTGGGCATGGGCGAGAAGGTATTGGTTTCAGTGGCGATGCCGCCAGCAAATACTTTCATGCAATAAACCTTTCTGTCACGAAAATTGTTTGTTTTTTAATTTCAGTATATTGCCGCACATAAGCGGGGTGAAAACCAATCACAATCGCTTCTTTCGGTACGCCCATTTGCACCGGAGCCTCTCCGATATCATCCTCAAGTGCCATTCCATTGCAGCCAAATTTTATTATTTTTAATGTCAAAGTGTAAGACAGGGCCAAAAACCCGCCGCTTATTGAGCCAGCCAATATAGATGAGTTGGTAGTGATTATGGACTTCATCAAAAAGCGTTTGGGCTTCAACTTCATCAGGAATGGCATTTCGTCTGTCTGCATAATCCCTGAGTAAATTTTAGATATTTTGACGGTAGGTATCTAAGGTTCCCATAGTGCAATCTCTTCCTTTAGCTATTCAATGACAATATTGTCTAATCCTTTATGAGGATATTTCAGATCCATAGCCTCTAAGGTTTTGACAATCGTCTCCGATATGAGCAAATTACGATACCATTTTTTGTCGGCGGGCACAATATACCAGGGCGCATTTTTGAGACTACAATAGGCAAAAATATCCTCAAAAGCTGCCCAATAATCAGCCCACAAAGCCCGTTCTGTTAGATCAGCCAAATCAAATTTCCACCGTTTTTCAGGTAAATCAACCCGTTCCTGAAGCCTTGTCTTTTGTTCTTCTTTAGATATATGGAGATAAAATTTCAAGAGGGTGATACCGCTATCTGTTAGAAGCTGTTCAAAATGGTTGATATGCTGATAACGCCCCTGCCAGACTGATTGTGGGACAAGATGGTGAACGCGGGCAATTAAAACATCTTCATAGTGGGAACGGTTAAAGACACCAATCATGCCTTTGGCTGGCACAGCCTGGTGAACTCGCCATAGAAAATCATGGGCCAATTCTTCTTCCGTCGGTGACTTAAAACTGGTTACCTGAACCCCCTGTGGATTAACGCCGCTCAGGACCTTGCGAATACACCCATCTTTACCGCCTGCGTCGAGTGCTTGGATGATAATGAGGAGGGCCTGTTTTTTATCGGCATAGAGAATAGTCTGCAACTCGGCCAGGTGAGCTATATTGTAGGTCAACTTGTTTTGGGCCAATTTTTTATCGTATTCATCGCCTGTATCAGACGGGTCAATCTCTTTCAGTTTTATCCTCTGGCCCGGGTTGACTTTAATGAGTGGCATGGTGGTCTCCTAATGAATTAGTCAGTTCACCCTTTTATTTTACCCTCTTTTTTTCTAACTGAGTAACTTCCCCAGACTAAATTGTACCCAACTTTATAGAAGTGGCTTGCCAAATTTGTTGGCCAACAGTAAACTGCGTCTATTCAGTGACTTATCAACACAATATAATTCCTCATAAGGAGAAGATACTCATGATTAACCGAAATGTATGGCTTATCATCTATTTATGTTTTAGTCTAATCTTAATGTCAGCTTGTGTACCTGAGCCGCCCACAGATCCAGCAGAGATGAGCAGCGAAGACTCAGCAGCAACGGAGGCAAGTGAAACCGAGATGGAAGAAGCAGCCAGCGAAGGTCTACCAGACTTAGGTGGCCGTGAGGTGACCATCGCCATTGAAAACGCTTATCTGCCTTTTAACTATATTGATCTGCAAACTGGTGAACCTGGCGGCTGGGATTATGAGGCCATCGATGAGATGGCCGTTCGCTTGAACTTCACCCCAGTTTACATTGAAACATCCTGGGACGGCATGATTGCAGCTGTGAGCGACGGTCAGTTTGATATGGCTGCTGACGGGATTACCATTACCGAAGAACGAGCGCAAATTGTCGATTTCTCAGATGGCTATATCAATATTGAACAGCGCATCATGATTCGTTTAGCGGAGGATCGTTTTGAGGATGCAGAGGACTTGCAAACAGATGAAAGCCTCTTGATTGGCTCCCAAGTGGGCACGACCAACTATCAGACGGCTGAGGAACTCGTCGGTCCTGACCGTGTCGTATCTTTCAGCGATTTCGGTTTAGCGGTGCAAGCCCTGATTGCGGGGGATGTTGATGCCGTGATTATGGATGAGACGGCTGGACAAGGCTATGTGGGGGTGAATGCTGATCAAATTAAACTGACAGGTGCCTCTTTATCCAGTGATGAATTAGGCTTTGTTTTTCCCAAAGGCAGCGCGTTGGTTGAACCCATCAACCTCGTTTTGGCCGACATGCAAGCCGATGGCTTTTTGGATGGCTTGGCCGATAAATATTTCTCTGACAAGTTCGTCCTGACCTACGACGACGTCGGACCGGGTGCTTATGCCGAAGATGAAGCGGAGGAAGGGGAAGAAGATTCCGCCGAGGAAGCAGAGGAAACAGAAGAATCTGATGACGGCGAAATGGTCGATGAACATGAGGAAGATGAGGCTAAGTAGAATCATAAAATTTGGCTCGTAAGGCGTTACAAGGGGTTAAAGAAAAAAATTGTTGTCATGCCCGCCTGCTTCTAGCGGGCATCCAAATGCGGTAACGCGACTGATAATGGATGCCCGATGACGACATTCGGGCATGACATGTTTCAAACACTTTGATCTTTAACTATCTTTCAGGCCAATTTTTTAAACCCTTGTTTCGTCCTATGAGCCTTTACAAAAAGCAGAGGATAACATATTATTGGATAGAGAGTGATTGTATCACTCGAAAAAGAAAGAGTTTGTCTGAGTACTCGACAAAACAAGGTTCAAAGTAGGTATTTTGATATACTGATTAACATTAATCCATAGGAAGGGAAATCATGTCAATTAACAAATCAAACCTAAACCGCCGCCAGTTTCTGATAATGAGCGGCATGTCTCTGGGGGCCTTAACCCTCAATGCTTGTGGTAGCCCAACGCCGGCTACGGAAACCTCGGCCACACCCCAAAGCGAGACAACCACCGCGCCGGAGGCATCGTCCACCGGGCCCCGACGAGGCGGCATCTTACGGATGGCAGTATCGGAAAGCCCAACCACCTTAGATCCCACCGTTAACCTCAACATCACTGATACAATTCTCGGCTTCAGCCTCTACAATCGACTGACGAGGCTGAATGAAGGCGCAACGGACAAGTCAATCACGTCAGAATTGGCAGAATCGTGGGAAATCAGTGAGGACAGCCTCAGCCATACCTTCCATCTGCGCCAAGATGTCCTTTTTCAGCATGGCACGCCCTTTACCGCCAAAGATGTGGTTCACTCGCTGGAACGAATACGCAATCCTGACATCGCCTCGTCGGCCGAACTGCCCCCCATCAAAGCGATTGAAGCGGTTGATGATTACACGGTGCGGATTGATTTGGAAGCACCCAATGTCACCTTGCCTTTTTTGTTGGGGGTACCGGGCACAGAAATCATCCCCCATGACCGCACCACAGAGCAACTTGAGCAAGAACCAAGCGGCACTGGTGCCTTTCGTTTGCAGGAATATCGTCCCGGTGAGCAACTCATATTCAGCCGTAATGAAGCTTATTGGCAACCCGATTATCCCTATGTTGATCAACTCCATCTCTTAACAATACCGGAACGAGCGACCCAAATTACGGCCTTGATGAGTGGTGAGGTCGATTGGCTACCCGGAGTGGGGTTTGAAGACCTGCCGACCTTACAAGCTCAAACTGATATTCAAATTCATGTAAGTGAACAAGGTCGTTATCCTGTTTTTGTCATGAATGTTGCCGAAAAACCGTTTGATGATCTGCGAGTGCGCCAGGCCTTCAAACACGCTATTAATCGCGAAGCTCTAAAACAGGTGATTTTAGAAGAGTATGGCACCATTCATAATGACCAGCCGATTGCCCCGGGTACCCCCTTTTTGGCTGATTTGCCACCCTTAGCCTATGATCCAGAGCGGGCTAAAGAGCTATTAGCCGAAGCCGGCTATCCGGAGGGCCTAGAAGTGACCTTGTCGGCCGCTGAAATACTACCCAGAATGGTGGATGCGGCAGTCGTTTTACAAGAGATGATGAAAGCGGCCAATATCACCCTGACCATCGATAAAGTGACCATTGATAACTATTGGGCCGAGAAATATGCTCAAACCCCTTTCTTTGTTGAGTATTGGCCAACGTTCAGTGAGCCTGATTTACCCCTATCTCTGGCTTACCTGGCTGAGGCCCCCTTTGAGGTAAGCAATTGGAGTGATCCGCATCTGGATGAGTTAATCATTCAGGCTCGCGGTACGCAAGGTATGGCAGAGCGGCAAGCTCTTTACACCGAGATACAAGCGTTAATTAGCCAAGAGGGAGCCGTAATAATTCCCTATGTCCCTTCTCTATTGATGGCAACCCAAACCAAAGTTCAGGGTTTGGTAGCCCCCAGTACTCATATTCGTCCCGAAGAAGTTTGGTTAGCACCGGAAGAGTAGAGATATAGATGCCCCTATTTCAATGGGTTTTGGCTGGTGGTATCGTCTACGCCAGCCAAAAAAGCTATCAAAAACTGAAATGTCCTCAAAAGCTGGGCGATATACTGGACCCGGTTGTTCCCTCAACCGACCCGCATCCCATCGTCTGCCTCGTAGAACAAATCGACCAAGCTTGTCAACAATTGGTTCGGGAGAAGCTTGACCCCTTACTCGTAGGTTCAAACCGACAGCAACAAATGAGCTTACTTACCACATCCGAGTCCGCCGATTCTGTGAGTGAGGAGGAAAAGCTAACCAATACTCCTGCGCCCGCGTTGCTTTATGGAAATCGGTCGATAACATTAGGTTCTGTACTTGAAGGCTTTGATTTTGAGGCACTCCTCGCTGACCGTGGCTATGACACCGATAAGATTCTTGATTTTGTGACCGAAAATGGTGCGGAAGCGGTGATTCCTGCCAAGAAAAATCGTTTGGTTCAGCGTGATACGGATTGGCATACCTACAAGTCTCGTCACTTGGTTGAGTGTTTCATGAACAAAATCAAGCATTATCGTCGCATTTTTTCTCGTTTTGAGAAATATGCTTCCCGTTATCTGTCTTTCCTTAGCTTTGCTTCTGCTCTCATTTGGCTTCGCTAAAATATGTCAACAGAACCTAAACAGAACATTCTGTATGATTCGAAAATAACGGGTTTATACAGAATGTTGTTTTATTTGCAGATATATTGAATGGCTCTGTATAATACGAATTATATCTGAGTAAATTTTTTACTTAATGGGAAAATTAAGATATAGTTATATTTCTATATCTTTCATCTCCAAATTTTGATATACTGATAACATTAATCTATAGGAAGGGAAATCATGTCAATTAACAAATCAAACCTAAACCGACGCCAGTTTCTGATAATGAGCGGCATGTTCCTGGGGGCCTTAACCCTCAATGCTTGTGGTAGCCCAACGCCGGCTACGGAAACCTCGGCCACACCCCAAAGCGAGACAACCACCGCGCCGGAGGTATCGTCCACCGGGCCACGACGAGGCGGCATCTTACGGATGGCAGTATCGGAAAGCCCAAGCTCCTTAGATCCCAGCGTTCCCCTCAACCAAACTGATACATTTATCGGCTTCAACCTCTACAATCGACTGACGAGGCTGAATGAAGGCGCAACGGACAAGTCAATCACGCCAGAATTGGCAGAATCGTGGGAAATCAGTGAGGATTCTCTCAGCCAGACCTTCCATCTGCGCCAAGATGTCCTTTTTCAGCATGGCACGCCCTTTACCGCCAAAGATGTGGTTCACTCGCTGGACCGAATACGCAATCCTGACATCGCCTCGACGTCCGAACTGCTCTTCATCAAAGCGATTGAAGCGGTGGATGATTACACGGTGCGGATTGATTTGGAAACACCCAATGTCACTTTACCTTATTTGTTGGGGGTACAGGGCACAGAAATCATCCCCCATGACCGCACCACAGAGCAACTTGAGCAAGAACCAAGCGGCACTGGTGCCTTTCGTTTGCAGGAATATCGTCCCGGTGAGCAACTCATATTCAGCCGTAATGAAGCTTATTGGCTACCCGATCATCCCTATATTGATCAATTCCATCTTTTGGTCATGCCGGAACGAGCTACCCAAATTACGGCCTTGATGAGTGGTGAGGTCGATTGGTTACCCGAAGTAGGGGTTACAGACCTGCCGACCTTACAAGATCAAGCTGATATTCAAATTCATGTAAGTGAACAAGGGTTTTATCCTATTTTTGTCATGGATGCTACCCAAAAACCGTTTGATGATCTGCGAGTGCGCCAGGCCTTCAAACACGCTACGAATCGCGAAGCCCTAAAACAGCTGATTGTAGGAGAGTATGGCACCATTCATAATGACCAGCCGATTACCCCGGGTACCCCCTTTTGGACTGATTTGCCACCCTTAGCCTATGATCCGGAGCGGGCTAAAGAGCTATTAGCCGAAGCCGGCTATCCGGAGGGCCTAGAAGTGACCTTGACAGTCGCTGAAATACTACCCAGAATAGTGGATGCGGCAGTCGCTTTACAAGAGATGATGAAAGCGGCCAATATCACCGTGACCATCGATAAAGTGACCATTGATACCTATTGGGCCGAGAAGTATTCTGAAACCCCTTTCTTTGTTGAGTATAGTCCAACGTTCAGTGAGTCTAATTTAACCCTGTCTGATGCTTACATGACTGGGGCCTCCTTTAACGTAAGCAATTTGAGTGATCCGCATCTGGACGAGTTAATCATTCAGGGTCGCGGTACGCAAGGTGTGGCAGAGCGGCAAGCTCTTTACACCGAGGTACAAGCGTTAATTATCCAAGAGGGAGCCGTAATAATTCCCTATGTCCCTTCTCTATTGATGGCAACCCAAACCAAAGTTCAGGGTTTGGTAGCCCCCAGTCTTCATATTCGTCCCGAAGAAGTTTGGTTAGCACCGGAAGAGTAGAGATATAGATGCCCCTATTTCAATGGGTTTTGGCTGGTGGTATCGTCTACGCCAGCCAAAAAAGCTATCAAAAACTGAAACGTCCTCAAAAGCTGGGCGATATACTGAACCCGGTTGTTCCCTCAACCGACCCGCATCCCATCGTCTGCCTCGTAGAACAAATCGACCAAGCTTGTCAACAATTGGTTCGGGAGAAGCTTGACCCCTTACTCGTGGGTTCAAACCGACAGCAACAAATGAGCTTACTTACCACATCCGAGTCCGCCGATTCTGTGAGTGAGGAGGAAAAGCTAACCAATCGGGGAATTGTAGTCGCCGGGTTCACCATGGGGTTAGCCACCTTGGGAAGTTACCTCTTTCCCCCCTTAATATTTCCGACTATTATGGGGGGCATTTATCTATTGGTGCCGTTGTACCACCAGAGTTACCACCAACTGATTTACGAACGAAAAATATCAATCGACCAGTTGGGTGCCCTGTTTATGACTGGAATGTGGCTGTTTGGTTACTATATTTTTGGTAGTTTTGTCTTCCTGCTCCACTTTACCAAAGTCAAAATCATCTATCAAATTGAAAACCGCTCCCGCGCCAATCTAACGAACCTGTTTGGGCAACAACCCCGTTTTGTATGGCGATTGGTTGATGGGGTGGAGGTTAAAACCCCCTTCAGTGAGATACAACGAGACGATGTAATTGTGGTGAACGCCGGCGAACCACTGCCCGTGGATGGGGTCGTGATTAAGGGGTTAGGCTCGGTAGACCAACACCTGCTCACCGGCGAAAGTCAGCCGGTAGAGAAAGAGGTCGGAGATGAGGTTTTTGCGGCCACCCTGCTCCTGAGCGGGCGGTTACAAATTCGGGTGGAACAAGCAGGGCAAAACACCCTCACGGCCCAAATTGGGCAAATATTAGAGCAAACAGTCAGCCATCAAACAGAAATCGAGTTAAAAGGTCAAGAGCTGGCCAATAAAACGGTACTTCCCAACCTAGCGGCTAGTCTTATCGCCCTACTCGTAGTCGGCCCAGTTGGCGCGGTAGCAACTTTAGGGGCCAGTATCGGGTTTAACGTCAGTCTCGTTTCCATGTTAAGCACCATGAGCTACCTCACCATCGCTTCAAAAAACAACATTTTGATAAAGGACGGTCGGGCCTTAGAACGGTTGAAGGACATTGATACAATTGTTTTCGATAAAACCGGCACCCTCACCCTCGACCAACCCCATGTGGCCCAGTGCCATGTGTTGCCCCAAGCAGATCTTAATCAGACTGATTTACTACGCTACGCTGCCGCCGCAGAGTATCGACAACCCCACCCCATCGCCAAAGCGACCATTAGGGCCGCCGAGGCGCAGGGGTTGCAACTTCCAGAAATTGACGAAGCCAGTTACGAGGTCGGCTACGGCATTAAAGTACAGATTCAGCAACAGCTCATTCGAGTGGGCAGTGGACGTTTTATGGCGCAACAACAGCTCACCATCCCACCAGAACTTGAAACCCTGCAAGCTACATGTCAGCAAGAAGGGGCCACGTTGGTTTTTGTGGCCGTCGATGAACAGGTTGTGGGAGCCATTGAACTACAGGCCACCATTCGCCCTGAGGCCCAGCGGGTTATTCAACAACTCAAGCACCGCAACCTCTCCCTCGCCATCATCTCCGGCGACCATGAAGAGCCAACCCGCAAACTGGCCGTAAAGTTAGGCATCCAGAACTATTTTGCCAACACCCTGCCTGAAAACAAGGCCCAACACATCAAGCAGTTGCAAAATGAAGGGCGGGTCGTCTGTTTTATTGGTGATGGCATTAACGACGCCATTGCTCTCAAGCAGGCCGATGTCTCCATCTCCTTGTTAGGGGCCACCAGTATCGCCACCGACACGGCCCAAATCGTCTTCATGGACCAAAGCCTCAACCAACTGGACTATTTGCTAGAGTTGACCCATAAATACGAGAAAACGCTCCAAACTGGATTTATAACCTCCGTGGTGCCGGGCGTGGTCTGTATTGGGGGGGTGTTTGTAGCTGGTTTCGGTATTTACACCACCGAAATCCTGTTCCAACTCGGACTTTTCAGTGGGCTGGGAGTGGCTATGCAACCGTTGCTGACTGAGAACAATCAGACCAATCGACTGACTTCCAATCATGAACTGCTAACCTCATGAACCAATTTATTATTCGCCGTTTCTTGATGGTCATCGTCATCTTATGGTGTATCTCTCTAGTTGTCTTCTTTGTCACCGAAATTTTGCCGGGGGATACAGCCACCTTCATCCTGGGCCAACGGGCCACCCCGGAAAACCTAGCCGCTATGCGGAATCAGTTGGGCTTGAATCAGCCGATTCACCAGCGATACATTGCTTGGATAACCGGACTTTTACAAGGCGATTGGGGCAATTCCCTATTGCTTAAGATGCCAGTTTTGCCAATTTTAACAGACCGACTATATAATTCAGCTATCTTAGCTGGCCTAGCCTTGCTATTTGGCATACCGCTAGGGATATTTTTAGGTATCATTGCTGGCTTAAAACGGGGTAGCTGGCTCGATCAACTGATTTTGATTGTAACCATTCTCGCTATCTCGTTGCCTTCCTTTGTTATCGCCATTTTCTTGGTGATTATCTTCGCCTCGTGGTTGCAATGGCTACCCGCCTCCAGTTTGGTCAGTGAGCAGGCCAATCTAGTGGACGACATCAATGCCCTCATTCTGCCAACCTTGACGTTGGTCTTGGGGATGTTGGCCCACATCGCTCGGCACACTCGGAGTAGCCTAATCGAAGTTCTGGATAGTGACTATCTCCGCACCGCCAAAAGTAAAGGTGTGTCTCAACACCTCATCATCCTGCGCCATGCTCTGCCCAATACCTTGCTACCGACCATCAGCGTCATCGCCTTGTATGCTGGCTGGCTGTTGAGTGGATTTGTTTTCGTGGAGACCGTGTTTGCCTATCCCGGCTTGGGCCGCTTGATGCTTCAAGCCATCAGTAGCCGAGATATTCCCTTACTTCAGGCTATCACCTTGGTTATGGCCACGGCCTATACCTTAGCCAATCTGGCCGCCGACTTACTTTATATGTGGCTCAACCCTCAAATCCGTTATGGTTTATGAAAAAATCGCCACGTTATCCGACCAAGCCAAAACCGTCTCTGCCAGCCCTGACCTACCTTGGTACCCCCTCGGCGTTTCTGGGGTTGATAATTATGGCAACCTATCTGATGTTGGCCGTCGGTGGCGAATGGTTGGCCCCGTATCCCCCCACCCAACATCATTTTGCCGATGTCTTACAACCTCCCTCAGCAACCTATTGGCTTGGCACCGACCAATTTGGTCGCGACATCTTCAGCCGGCTGTTGGTCGGCAGTCGCTCAATTATGAGCTTGGCGACCGGCTCCACCTTGTTGGCTTTATCTCTCGGCTCCCTCATCGGCCTGATTGCCAGCTACATGGGCGGTTGGCTAGATGAACTACTGATGCGCTTGACCGATATTATGCTCTCCTTTCCGGCGTTGTTATTGGCCTTATTGATTATCAGCACCCTAGGGTCGGATATGATTTATCTCATTGGCACCATCGCGATTGTCTTTGCCCCGGCTATCGCCCGAGTCATTCGCAGTGAGGTCTTAAACATTACCACCAAAGCCTATATCGAAGCGGCCCAGGCCATCGGGGCCTCCGACTGGCGAATTATCGGGTATCATATCTTGCCCAATATCACTGGGGTGATGATTGTCGAAGGCTCAATTTATTTCAGTTATGCTATTTTGGTTGGAGCCGGACTCGGCTTTTTGGGCATGGGTGTCCAACCTCCCTCCCCAGATTGGGGTTTACAAGTCAACGAGGGGCGTAACTTTTTGCTCACCGCCCCCTGGATTACCATTTTCCCTTCTCTCGCGATTTCCTCATTGGTCATCGGTGTCAATCTGGTAGCCGATAGTTTGCGTCCCCACTAATGGGAGATTTATCCTTTATTATTAAGGTTGTGTGAATTGTATCATCTGGAAACAATAGATTTTGTACCCGTACTGTACAAAAAATAGGGTTTTTGCCGACCAAAGTTACCAAATGAAGCCAACTCAGGCATAATTTTCACAGGTCAGTCGTCAAGGTGAGCATCGGTCTTGCGGAAAGTAAGTATAAGGTGAGGCTTGATTATGTTTAACTTGAACAAATTTGTGTTAAAGTATGACCAGAAAATAATTGGCTCTTCTGACTTAGAAAGTGGTGAATCCACCAATGGGAGTGGTATTAGGCAAACTTCAACTATCCGATAATTTTACTGTTCATAATTTTATGCAAAGCCTAAAAGGTGATTATGATGATGTAAAAATACTAGATGGTACAGACGAGGATGAGGAACTGTACTTAATTGATCTTGGGAAAAAATTCGCATTATATTGCGAGGATGGTCAAAAAATAAATCCTATTGGCTTAACATTAATATCACTCCACTCAAAAAGATGTGATGCAAAGGGAAGAGATTGAAGCTCCTGAGGATATAGGGCGGTTACGACAAGCCCTTAAACGAGGTGACGTAATTCGGATTGATCAGGAAATAAGTAAAGGGTAAGACTAGCAAGCGATGTCATTGCTAACGCAGAAGATTCTCAATACCGATATTATATTGTGAGAAATTCTAGCGGAGACATTGACTGGGGCGAAAGTTTCAACGTTGTTGATACATATGAGTAAGATATAGTTTTCAAGAAACAAATTTTGACTTTGTGGGGCCAGATCTGTCAGGTTTTCAAAACCTGATAGGTGTTCTGAAATATTGGTTGCTCCATGGTTGGCTGACAAAATAAGGGTTCTCAATGCCTCGTCCCACCTCTATCCAAGCCCGTTTCACCAACACCCTAGCTGACCTTCCCTGGTGGTTGTTAATCGTCGCTCTGCTAGGAGTCTATTTCGTCTATGTCACCGCCACAAACGCAGAATATAATGAAGCCTTTAATTTCTTAAGAGAAGGGATCTTCATCACCATCCGCGTGACCTTGACAGCGTATGCAATCGCCATCACCATCGGCCTGTTGACGGGTTTAGCACGAGTTTCTAAAAATCCGATTATCTATAACATCGCTACCTTTTATGTGCAAGTGATGCGCGGGGTGCCCATTTTGGTCACCATTCTTTATGTGGCGTTTGTCTTGATCCCTGAAGGGGTCAAAGTGATCAATTGGGTTGGCATTTACTTAGCCCACTACGGGTTACTCGGCCCAGAGAATGGTTTAATCATGCTCAAAAATCGGGATATCGATTTTTTGACCAAAGGCACTATTGCCCTGGCCCTAAGTTATGGTGCTTTTTCCGCCGAAATTTTTCGAGCGGGCATTGAATCTATTGGACGGGGGCAAATGGAGGCGGCGCGTTCTTTAGGCATGACTTATGTGCAAGCGATGCGTCATATTATCTTGCCTCAAGCGGTGCGGCGCGTTTTACCGCCTTTGGGCAACGACTTTATCGCCATGCTGAAAGAATCATCGCTCGTTTCCTTTTTGGGTGTCCGTGACATCACCCAATTAGGCAAACTCTACGCCGCCAGTTCATTTCAATACATTGTCACGTATAACGAAGTGGCCTTCCTCTATCTGACTATGACCATCTTGCTCTCTTTAGGCGTAAAAGCTCTAGAAAATAGGTTGAAAATACATGACGTATGACCTGTTCCGCTTCTGTTATTTCTGCCTTTATTATTTCTACGTCTTCGACATTCAGCGATTTTCTTATGTATCAGGACTGTTCAGTTCTAAATTGAGCCGAGGTTTTTAATCTATGAGGCTCTTATTTCCCTCTTCGTTCCCCCTCATGTTATAGTATGGAGGCTTTAATATGAATCAACTTTTTAGCAGTCTATAATGTCTAATATCATGTATTTATTCTTCGATATCAACACGAAAGGAGCGGATTGCACGATTAACATGATTATCATATATGGAGATAGAAAATGAAAAATTTTAAGGTTGCTTTGTATATTTCTATCTTAGCATTGTTATGCTTATTTGGACCCAGTTGCACACCTTCATCGAATAGTGGAGAAGCTGATTCATCACCAGACAAGGAAGAGATCACGCTAACCGTGTTTGCCGCCTCTTCTCTGGCTACAGCTTTGACAGAATTAGGCACTTTGTATGAAGCGCAAAATGAAGGAGTCACCATCCGATTGAGTTTTGCAGGCTCTCAGACATTGCGTACGCAAATTCAAGATGGAGCCTCGGCTGATATATTCGTTAGTGCAAATTGGTCGCAGATGGAGGCTCTTTTAGGTTCTGAACAAATAAGGGAAGAAAATATTGTTGATTTTACAAGCAATACGCTAGCTGTTGTCTTGCCATCGAGCAATGACAGAGGACTGGAGACTTTGGATGACCTGACTGAGCCGGGCGTGAAAATTGTTATTGGCACGGAGGAGGTTCCAGTGGGTAATTATACCCGTCAAGCCTTAGAAAAATTGAATAGCCATCCTGATTTAGGCCCAGACTATTCGAAACAGTTAATGACCAATATTGTTTCTACAGAGCAGAGCGTTCGACAAATCGTCACCAAGGTTCAATTGGGGGAAATAGATGCTGCTTTTGTATTTGTCTCGAACCTTGTTTCTGCTGGTGATGATGTGATACCAATTTCTATCCCGGCCGAGTATAATGTCAAGGCAAGCTATTATATCGTCCCCATTGCCCAGAGAGCTAATGTGGATGCCTCTGTTGCTTTTATCGACTTTTTAAGTACAGATGAAGCAAAGACCATTTTGACGAAATGGGGCTTTGATGGGGGTCAAGAATAGCTCATCAAACCATGTCCCAAGTTGACCTGAAGTCGTAGACATGGCTGAAAAATTGATCTCTATCCTGAAAGTGGAATGAGAATTAAAGTTTTGTCATGTCATACCGGCATGCAGTAAGTGGGTATCCAAACGCTGAACCGCGACAACAAGTGGATGCCCGATAACGACATTCGGGTATGACTCCTTACGCCATCGCGTCTTTATGTTTCGATCGGATTATTGAAGGAAAGAATTGAACAGCTTTGGTCTAACATCATATCAAATCAAGCGTCAAATCATTGTTTTCATTCTTAACAAGGAGCGAGAAAGATGGATCATCCTCAATCACTCACCCAATCTTATCCCCTAACAAGTGGCAAAAAATCTGCTTGGCGTAATATGTTGGATATCTCTGGCATACCTTTGCGTGATAGCATATCTTGGGGTTTTATTCTTTGCGGTATATTGCTCATTTTTTTTATGGCCTCACCCGTATTGGCCTTGATTTATCGTGCGATACTCGCCAACCCTTTGACCCATATTGGAGACCCATCGGTCGTGGAGACGATCATCCTCAGTTTAACCACCAGCTTTGGGGCGACATTTATCGCCTTTGCATTGGGCACACCTTTGGCTTACATGTTGGCCCGCTGGGATGTCCCCTTACGTTCCTGGTGGAACATGATTACTGATTTGCCGATTATTCTGCCCCCTTCCGTAGCTGGCTTGGCTTTGTTGATGGTCTTTGGTCGTCAAGGGGTTATTGGGCAATATTTGTCTGATTTCGGTCTTACCATTCCCTTCACCACCGCGGCCGTACTCATCGCCCAATTATTTGTGGCCGCCCCATTTTTCACCCGTCAGGCCCGCGTTGGGTTCGCCGAAATTGATCAACAGATCGAAGAAGCAGCGCGGACTGAAGGGGCGAATGAAATACTGCTCTTTTGGCGTATTATGATGCCTGTGAACAAAAAAGCGATCATTAGTGGGGTCGTTTTATGTTGGACGAGGGCTTTAGGTGAATTTGGTGCAACCCTTATGTTCGCTGGGAACTTAAAGGGTGTCACGCAGACCATACCCTTGGCTCTGTACGTGGGCATGGAGCGCGACCTGAACATCGCCCTTGTTTTGGCCGGTGTTTTAATTACGATCTCAATTCTTGTCTTAGGCACTGTTACCTTTCTGGATAAACGTTTATCATAGCAGGTTGGTTTAGCCGCATCTTTTTTGGAGTCTTTTGACAGACTTTGATGGGCGAGGTATGGTATTTCCACCTTAGAATCCGTGGAGGCTAAGACTGACTTATGAAGCGAACTGCGCTTTCCCCTGATTTGCAAGCAGCCTGGGAAAATATTGACCATTATGCTCAAGACTATGGCTTAGATTATTTTCCAATTATTTTTGAGGTTTTAGATTATCAAACGCTCTATGAAATCGCTGCTTTGGGTGGCTTTCCAGTGCGTTATCCCCATTGGCGTTTTGGGATGGCGTATGACCAGTTGTCGAAGGGTTATGCTTATGGATTAAGTGTGATTTATGAAATGGTAATTAATACCAATCCATCTTATGCCTATTTATTGGAAGGCAATGAACTGGTTACCCAAAAAATGGTCATGGCTCATGTGACAGCCCATGTTGATTTCTTTAAAAACAATATGTGGTTTGCTCATACCAATCGCAAAATGTTGGATGAGATGGCCAATCATGCCACCCGTGTGCAACGTTTGATCGACCGTTATGGCTATGATGAAGTTGAACAATTCATTGATGTCTGTCTCTCGCTTGAGAATTTAGTTGACTATCATGCCCCCTATATCGTTCGTCCTGTATCAGAAACGATCACATCTGTATCAGAGGAGCATAACCAAGAACGAAGCACGGTGGATGGGTTTCCTGTCCAACGCGGTTATATGCAAGATTATATTAATCCGCCTGAATATTTGGCTGAACAGCGGAATAAGTTGGCCGCTAAAGAAAAGGAAAATGTCAGATTTCCCGAAAAGTCACAAAAAGATATTTTGCTCTTTTTACTGAATTATGCGCCTTTGAGACCTTGGCAACGCGCTATTTTAGAAATTGTCCGAGATGAAGCCTATTATTATGCGCCGCAAGGCATGACCAAGATCCTGAATGAAGGCTGGGCTTCATTTTGGCATAGCGTCATCATGACCCAAAACTCCTTAACAGATGCTGAGATTATTCGTTTCGCCGATCAACATTCAGGCGTTGTGACCACGAACCCTGGTCATCTCAACCCTTACAAATTAGGCTTAGAACTTCTGCGGGATATTGAAGATCGCTGGAACAAGGGTAAATTTGGCAAAGACTATGATAATTGTGATGATATTCAAGCAAAACAGCGTTGGGATCAAAAATTAGGTCTGGGTCGGCAAAAAATTTTTGAAGTCAGACAGCTTTATAACGACATTACGTTTATTGACGAATTTTTAACGCCAGAATTTGTGGTCGAACAAAAGCTGTTTAACTTTGAACATAACCCTGATACGAATTATTATGAAATCGTCTCGCGAGATTTTGTCGAAGTGAAAGAAAAATTGTTGATGCAATTAACCAATTTAGGACAACCCTATATCACGGTGGAAGATGGCAATTATAAAAATCGGGGCGAACTATATTTATTGCATCGTCATGAAGGTGTTGATCTACAAATGAACTACGCTCAGGATACTTTGCGAAATTTGCATTTGATATGGACTCGACCAGTGCATATTGAAACAATTATTGAAGACCAAAAGAGTCTTTTATCATTCGATGGACAGCATTTTACGGATGGGCATTGATATATAACTCTATTTATTGGGTTATTTGACACATTATCGTGATTTATAACGACGAAAAACTCGCTATCATTCTGAAATTTCAAGA
Organism: Anaerolineae bacterium; assembly: GCA_965199695.1. Lineage (GTDB taxonomy): Bacteria > Chloroflexota > Anaerolineae > 4572-78 > 4572-78 > CBDAUV01. The sequence goes on from OZ241372.1 coordinate 838,624, forward strand.
TAAAGAACAGGTAGCGAATAATATGCCGCTATAAATACTGCTTAAGTGTCAAAGTCGCCCTCTAAGCTAGCACCAAAGGTTACAAAAGTTATCTTGGAGAGAAATTAAAATGAACCAGAAAAAATATTATGACCAAGAGCTAACTCATGAAGATTCGCGTGTATGGCATACAATTCTCGGCTATTCTCTTGAAACTGCAAATTACGTAGAGTTTGTGGTTTCAAAAAGTATCACTAAATGGCCTCCTCAATTATTAAGTCTCCTCCCTTTTATGACATCTGTCTTTACAAGCAGATGGCGTTGGGAGGAAAAAAAGCGATTTGGGTCAGTATTCGTACGCTTTAAACTATCAGCGGAACTACGTTCATACCTACAAAGCGTTGAAAGATTAGAGGAATGGGTTTTTCTGCATCCTGAAGATCCTGCATTGTATCTGAATGATACCCCTATTTTGTGGACAATCAGTCATGATTCGCTACCATTCATTCTATTATCTAATCAGGAAGCGCAATGGCTCAATGAACAAGGTTGCAATTTGGAGCCTGTTGATGACCTTTCGCCACCAACTAGCCTTGCAGCATGAATGTTTAGCGGGAAAATCTGCCTAGAATCGCTGAGTGTCACCTTTATTCAAACCACCGACTGATATCCTTTTTTATTAAACTGTTTGATAATCTACGGCTTCACCTGACACATTATCGTAATATATAATGATAAAAAATGCGTTCCAATGCTGATTTTTCAGAGTAGTGAGTAAGTTGTCCTTATAAATGCTGTTTTAGTATGAAAACTAGCCTACAAACCAGTACCAAAGGTTAGTATGCAACATGAAAATTTGTCAAGTTAATTTGTTATAGGATGAACCATGTCCTTATAATAAAGGCTGATATAGCCTAAATAAGGAGACCATTTATGTCTATTCAAGAGATGAAAGATACAATCACAGCAAAAGTTTGGCAAGCAACCGCTCAAAGTGGTATTGATCTTTCCAGTGTACCCGAAGACGATTTGAAGCGGCTTATTGATACCGTGATTGATGCTGCCTTGGATGTAGTCAATGACCAGATGGAACAAATTAGTCAGACCATGCCCAGCGACCCTGAATTAACGGATGATGAGGAATCGGTTTTGTGGAAAGGTCGTCCTCATCTGTCCTTGACCACGCGCTATATTATTACCAGTGAACGGATATCGATTATTGAAGGCATCATGACCAAATATCGGAACAATGTTGAACTTGTTCGGGTGCAAGATATTGATTACAAACAAAATCTCGGTGAGAGAGCCTTGAACATTGGCGATATTTTTATTGAAAGTAGTGACCCTAAAATGCCTAAATTCATGCTTGAAAATGTTAAAAGTCCAAGCGAGGTCCAAGAAATTTTGTGGAAGGCTGTCCGCGGTGCCCGTAAGCGACATGGATTCACCTTCCGCGAAGATATGGCAAGCTAGGCTGGGGAACTCCCCGGCAAAGGGTGAAAATGTAGCTCAGACTGCGTTCGTTAACGAACGGCCCTGTCTGAGTGCGAACAGGCAGGGATGCCTGTTCTACTTTCGCCATAGTTTAGAACTGCATTACCCTGATTCAAGACGACTCATTTGGCCAATTATCCGCAGTGCCAAGGCTATCGAAGGCTATTTCGTTTAAAATTATTATCGCATGCTTAAAAAAATTCAGTTTGCTCATTTTGGCTTAATCACAGTATTTATCTCTCTCTTCGTCTTCTCCAGTGTTGCCCAAGAAAATATTGGCGTGATTTTAGATATCGAGATTGGTTTTGATGGGTATATCAAAAATGGACTGTGGACTCCAGTTCGGGTTATGGCTCATAATCAAGGGCCTGATATGCAAGGGCAAGTTAGATTACAGACCAATTATCTCGGTGAAATTTACGCCCAACCTTTAAAGCTGCCCGCTCAGGCTCAGAAATCAGTCACCTTTTTTGTGCCAGCTCGAGACACAGAATGGGTTGTTGAATTTGTAAGCGACGGGCAGGTGCGAGGAGCTAGCCGCCAAGTCGCCAGGATGATGTCGCCAACTGGCTATTTAATAGGCGTTGTCTCGCCTAATCCTAGTTTACTGAGTTTTCTCGCGGGCCTACAAACATCGAATACTGGTGAGCCGGTCAGTGTAGCTCATATTAACTTGTCAGATATCCCTCATCAAGCTGAAGGTCTATCATCTTTGGATGCCTTGGTTTTGAATGATATTGATACCACAGCCCTAGATAATGTGCAACGCGAAATCCTATCGACATGGCTGCAAACAGGGGGGCGTATGGTTGTCGGTGGCGGACCGAATGGGCGTTTGACAGCGGCTGGGTTGGCTGAATTTTTACCTATTCATCATTTGACTCATTATACCTTATCGTCATTAGACCAGCTGGCCGATTTTATTGGCGAAGCCATTCCTGACCAAGGCCCTTATATTATCGCCACGTCAACTGACATTGTAGGCGAAGTACCCCTGGGCCAAGATGAATTTCCTTTGCTGATACAGCAAAATTTTGGTTTGGGTCAGGTTACCTATTTCGCCCTCGATTTTGGTTTGGCTCCCATGAATGGTTGGTCTGGCAATCTAATTTTTTGGGAGCATGTCTTAACCCCCTTAGAAAGTCAGCCCCCCTTCTATGTAGCGTATGATGGTCTCAATCGGATTAATAATAGTCTAGCAAATATTCAAGTGGCTGGTCTACCTAATCCTTCCATTTTATTTGCCTTTCTTTGTTCTTATATCATTGTTTTAGTGCCTATGAATTATTTTGTACTAAAACGGTTGAAACGACTTGAACGGGCTTGGCTAACAATCCCCTTACTTATTTTCGTGTTTAGTGCAGTTGGTTATGTGGCGGGGTTTCGCTCACGAGGAAGCACCGTGATTATGCGCCAAATTTCGGTCATTCAACAAACCGTTAAGATGGCCCCTGCCACCTTAGATTCCTTTGTTGGCTTATACTCTCCAACACGAGACCATTATACGGTCAAATTTCAGGACAGGGTTTTAACGCAACCAACCAATGTCGATAGCGTGAAATCAAGGTCATCTGCGCCCACGACAACGCTTTATGCCGCCCAAACGGAACTGCAAAATTTATGGACAGATGTTGGTAGCATGGCCACTTTTGTATCCCATACCCAAACACAGCCTTGGCCTGTAAATCTAAATTTGAGCTTGAAAGAACAAGGGTCACAATGGTTGGTCGAGGGTCTTGTCGAAAACAGAACAGATCAAATATTACGTCACGCAATGTTGTTCGTCGGCGGACATGGGCTATCATTAGCTGACCTGACAGGCGGTTCATATAATATATCAAACAGCTTACAGCCAATTATTGTCCAAGATGATATGCAATCTCTTTGGGGAGAGTATTATTATCAACTAGAAGATCAAGAGTTGGTGTCGCGGGACATGATTATCCGCGCTGTACTTTGGTCCCAGCATGCCTTTGGTTCAGCACAGACATCTTGGTCACCTAAACAAGTGGAGACAGCGACTTTCGTCGCCTGGGTCGACCACCTTCCCTCAGAGGCAACTGTGGCAGTGCAGAACCATCAAGTTACACCAGACTCCTTAAATTTATTAGTGGTGCGAATGCCTTTGACTGTTTTAGCAACAAATTAAACTGGCTCTATGAGACAGGTGGTTTTCAACGTAGCGGGGTGTCAAGGTAACAGGGTGGCAAGGTAAGGGGTTTGGGACAGTCTTTCCTTTGGAACGCATCACTTTGCCACCTTGCGATACTGTTGGCGAACCCGAAACGGGCATTGTGCGGATACAAAACATCCGAATGCCCCGTTGATACTGCGAAACCTGTTGAAACAGGTTATTTTGGTCGTGCGTTGAAACGCACTTTTGGTGTCAATTGGTGATTTCAATACCAGACTTAGTTCGCCAACAGTATCACCCTGCCACCTTGCCACTTTGCATCTTGAATATGAATGATATCATTGTCTTTGAGCAGCTAACGAAACACTATAAAAACCATCAAGCCCTCAATGGCATTTCTTTTTCAATTGCAGAAGGCGATATCTTTGGCTTTGTTGGCCCAAATGGGGCCGGAAAAACGACGACCATCCGTATTTTGACCACCCTATTAAAGCCCACCAGCGGGAGAATTTTGGTTGCGGGACAGGATGTGGTGCAAGACCGCTATCAGGTTCGCCAAAAAATTGGTTATGTGCCCGATTTTTTTGGTACCTATCATGACATGACGAGTTATGAATATTTAGACTTTTTTGCTGGATGTTATCATATCTCCAAGAAAGATCGTCCCCATCTTATTGCCGACCTATTAGCTTTGGTTGATTTGGAACACCGCCGCCATGATTTTGTCGAAAGTTTATCACGGGGGATGAAGCAGCGTTTAGGGTTAGCACGAGCCTTAATCCATGACCCGCAGATTTTAGTCTTAGATGAACCAGCCTCTGGCTTAGATCCGCGAGCGCGGGTTGAATTTCGGGCTTTGTTGAAAGAATTACAAAAAATGGGCAAGACAATTTTGTTCTCGTCACATATTTTGGCTGATGTTGATGAACTTTGCACGAATGTGGGCATCATTGAAGCCGGTGAAATGGTCGCTTGTGGTCCTTTACAAGCTTTGCGGTCGGAGTTGCAAAGTCAGCGTACAATCTATATCACGATTTTGGGCGATGAGGTTTGGCAGACGATTGATGAGGCGCAATTGGCCTTATCTTATGTCAGCGAGGTCACGGACCTCACCTATATCCGGAACGCTGATAATGATTGGGTTTTACAATTTCATTTCCAAGGGGATAAACAAGCGGTGAGTAATCTCATTAGGCGTTTAGTGCAAGCCAATATTCCTTTACTATCTTTTCGGGAGGAAGGCGGTAGTTTAGAAGATTTATTTATCACTTTAACAGAGGGCATCGTTTCTTAAAAATTCGGCTGTAACTATGATTGATATCTATATGCTGTTTTTCTTTGACAGCTCGATACTATATATAGATTTTTTGAGCAGACGAGGGTAAATATATACCGAACCCCTTTCATAGGGCATTTGACAAGGTTATGAAGTTATAGTAAATTCAGGACACTTCTATTGAAGTTTATGTTTATTGTATAAAACATTGTTTTTAAAGTTTCATATTACCACAGGTCATCTTGACCGAAAATTCCTGTTGATGCGCTATATGACAATCTTGACGATAAGGAAATGAGATATGATTTTCACTGAAATGGTCGTTACAAGCAGTGCTATCTACGCTGGCTCAGAAGTTTATAAAAAGCGGAAGAAAGAGAAAAAGTTGGTTAATTGTTTGACAAGAAATAAAGTCAATCAAAATGGTCATTTGGAAGCTTCTTCTTTATACAATGAAACTGTGACCTCTCTGAAAAGATTAAAAGATGATGTTATCGAACCGATTGTTGATGAAACACAAATCCAGGTGGTATCGCTATCGCTTGAAATCAAAGAAGTGACCCTTGCTTTGCGTAAGCGAAGCAAGCTGGCTCCAATTTTTGGCAATGAAGGTCACGAGACCTTTAAGTATTCCGAAATAGAGTTGAGACGGAAATTTGTGATTTCTGGCGCATCTCTCGTTTTATCTGCTATCGGGGATCTTTACTTCCCTGTTTTGAGCCTGATAACACTACCAGGTATTATTTATATCTTTAAAGAGGTTTTTGAGAGTAGTTATCATTCTATAACCAAGGAGAAACGAGTGAATGTTGATACCATGATCGGCGTTTTGGCCATCATCCTCGTTTTCCGAGGCTATTTTTTCCTTTGCCAATTGAATCTATTTATGTACGTTTGTAATCGGATTTTGGTCTCTAAGATCAAGCAGGACTCCAAGGCGACTGTGATTGATGTCTTTAGTCAACAGCCAAATTCTGTCACGGTGTTGATGGATGATGGGGCGGAAATCGACCTGTCATTCAAGGCTCTCAAAGAGGGTGATATTGTCATCGCGGACGCTGGCAAACCAATTCCAGTTGATGGTCATATTCTGGAAGGGAATGCTTCTGTTGATCAGCGTATTTTAACTGGGGAGGCTCAACCCGTTGAAAAAGCGAAGGGGGACCCAGTTTTTGCCTCGACAGTGGTTTTATCAGGTAAGATTCAGGTTCGCGTGGAAAAACATGGCGATCAAACGACGGCGGCGCAAATTGGACAGATTTTAAGCCAAACAGTGGACTTCAAAATGGGGATGCAGTTGTCGGCTGAAAAAATTGCCGATAATTTAGTCATCCCCACCCTCATTTTGGGCGGTATTGCGATACCGATTGTCGGCATTGCGAATGCGATGGGGTTCCTTAACTCACATCCACGACATAAGATGACGATAGCTACCTCTATCAGTATTCTTAACTTTTTTAAGTTGGCCTCCGAAAGCGGTATTTTGATCAAAGATGGGCGAACCATTGAATTTTTAGGAACGATTGATACAGTGGTGTTTGATAAAACAGGAACTTTAACTGAGGAACAGCCCCATGTTAGAAAAATTTATGCTAATAACGGCTATCTTCAGACCGATATTTTAAGGTATGCTGCTGCTGCAGAGCATAAGCAAACTCACCCTATCGCTAGAGCCATTTTGCAGGCAGCTGAAGAGCAAGACCTCAGCTTGCCAAAAATTGATGATGCAGATTATAAAATTGGCTACGGGTTAACGGTCATCATTGAGGGCAAATGTGTTCAGGTTGGTAGTACACGGTTCATTCGCCTGGAGGGCCTGGAGATTCCTGAACATCTTCTTCAGGCCCAAGATGAGAGTCATGAATTAGGCCATTCCTTGGTTTTGATTGCTCTAGATCGTGAAGTCATGGGGGCAATTGAACTACGACCCACAGTCCGTCCTGAAGCCTCAAGAATCATCAAAGAATTGCGAGCGCAAAATATTAAAGAGACCTATATTATCTCTGGTGATCATGAAACGCCTACCCGAAAATTAGCCAATGAACTGGGGATTGATTACTATTTTGCCGAAACACTACCTGAAAATAAAGCTGATTTGATTGAACAACTGCAAAATGAGGGTAAATCAGTTTGTTTTGTCGGCGATGGGATTAACGATTCGATTGCTTTGAAGAAAGCAAATGTCTCGATTTCTCTACGTGGGGCATCAACAATTGCCATTGATACGGCTCAAGTTGTCTTGATGGATGAGAGTTTAAATCAACTTAGCCGTCTTTTTGAGTTATCCAGCGAATTTGATAGCAATGTCCGTTCCACCTTTGCTGGCATTGCTATTCCCTGTGCCTTTAGTGGCTTTGGCATCTTCTTCTTAGGGTTTGGCATTGTTAGTTCAGTGATCATTACCCAGATTGGTTTATACACGGGTATCTTAAATGCTATGGTTCCTCTGATACGACATCGTGCTAAAGAAAGAACAGTGCCTGCCCTGTGCAATGGCAACGCTAATGGGCATGGGCCTTTGCCTGAATATACAGAATCACAAGAACAGGTGGAAGTTATTATGTAAGCAGATGTGGCTGAAGGTCTCCTGTATATCAGTCAATCATATCCCTGTCCCAAAAAGTGTCCGTGAAAGGTCAGCCCATGTCAAGCAAATCCTACCGCAACGCTATGTTTCTCATCGCCGATGATTGGAGCCGTTTGGCTGCCTGTTATGGCAATGAGGCTATTCACACGCCTCGCATCGACCAATTAGCCGCTAAAGGCATCGTCTTTGATTGGGCTTTCTGCACGAGCCCTTCCTGTGCTGTCAGTCGGGCTTGTATTTTGACGGGTCAACACAGCCACACGCATGGACAGTATGGCCACTGTCACGGTATTCAGGGCTTCTCGACTCATCGTCACCTATCGTCTACTGTCAAGGATTTACGAGCGCAAGGTTTTGCGACAGCCTGCCTCGGTAAAAAGCATGTCGCCCCAGACAGTGTCTATCCCTTTGAGTTTGAACCGCCAGTCAATGCCCGCAGCGTCGCCGACTTGGCCGAGCAGGCCCGCCAATTTTTCAAGAATAATGTTGATCGGCCCTTTTATTTGCACGTTGGCTTCACTGACCCACATCGGGCGGGACAAGGATTTGCCAATGAGCCAACCTATCGGGATGTGGTCGAACACCCTTATCGCCCAGATGAGGTCATTGTTCCGCCCTTTCTGCCCGATATCCCCGCAGTGCGCCAGGATTTGGCCGAATATTATCAAGCTGTTTCTCGCTTTGACTATGGCGTGGGCCTGCTTCTGGATGTCTTAGAAGAATCAGGCCGCGCTGATGATACGCTCGTCATTCTGACCACAGACCACGCCATGCCCTTTCCAGGGGCAAAAGCCTCTTTCTTTGACTCCGGCCACCATTGTCCTTTCATCCTCTATGCGCCTGATTTAGCATCAGGTGACTATCATCATCAAGCCATGATTAATTGGACCAATATTCGGCCCACAGTTCAGGAGTGGTGTGGGGTCAATGTCTCTGCTGACCTGCCGGAACGTTCTCTGTTGCCTATCTTAGAAACCCCCGTTGTCGAGGGCTGGGATGAAGTCTTTTTTTCCCACTGTTTTCACGAAGTCATCGACTATAACCCCTATCGTGTCCTCCGTGGACGACGCTATAAATATGTGCAAAATCTGGCCGCCGACCACCAGCCTCCCTTGCCGACTGATCTTTTCCGCTCCATCTCCTGGACAGCCATCCGCGAACAGGAAATCGGTTATATGGGTCGACGGACGACGGAGCATGTCCTAAAACGATCTCCTGAAGAATTGTATGACCTTGAGCAAGACCCCTGTGAAACTCGCAATCTCATCGACCAGCCCGACTTACAGCCCCTCATTGCTGAAATGCGCCAAAAGCTTTTCGCCTTCCGTCAAGAGACGCAAGACCCTTGGTTAGAGCTTGATTTTCAAGCGGGTCGTCTTACGGAAGAGATGTTGTAACAAGTTGCTAATCTTTTGGAAAGTGATAGATGGTATTAAAGAGAATTAAAGGCTCCAAGCCACCGGAAGAGCTTTTGGTTTTCTGAATACTAAGCCTTGCGGTTTAACCATATTTGCCGCACGAACGGTCGTATCTAATCGTAGATTGGGCAGTTTTATCACCGCTTGTTTCAAGGCATCACAGGCTTCTAAACGGGCTAAATGTAAGCCGAGACAGACATGGGGGCCTTGGGCAAAGGCGACATGTGAGCGTAAATTTTTCCGAAATGGGTCAAAGACATCCGGGGCATCGAAGATTGCTGGGTCGCGGTTGGCCCCGGCCAAGGAGACTCGGACTAAATCACCCGCCTTGATGAAGGCTGTACTCAACTGGACATCTCGCGTCGCATAACGGTCCACAACTGCGGCGGCTGGCTCCAAGCGCAACGACTCTTCGACGACGGCGGACGCGCTTGATGGGTCAGCCCGCACTGCATTGAGCATCTCTGGATTTGTCAGCAGAAAATAGAGCGCGTTGGCAATCATGCCCTCTGTCGTCTCAATCCCCCCAAAAAGCAATACTGCCGCATTAGACACAATCTGTTCATCTGTCAAGCCCTGAGCCATGCCAGCCGCTACAGCCAGCAGACTCGCCTTTGGCTGCTGTTTTAAGGCTGGCAATAGTCTATCCCGTAATTCTGCAAAGGCCATCTGTCCCGCTACACTGACGGATTCACCGGCGCTCACACGGGTTACAGCATCCACGATGGAGTCATACAAGCCCAGTATGACAGCAATAGGGACATCGCCAAGACCAAGTGCCATGATTATCGTTTTAACCGCCACAGGCCCAGCATAATCTCGTCGCAGTTCGGCCTTGCCCCGACCTTGCGCGATAAAGCCGTCAATTAAACTTTGGATGTGTTCAGCCACAGCCATGTTGAACCGCGTTTCGACTTCTCTTTTGCGAAAGGGGTGCTCGAAGGGGCCGCGATGTCGTAGGTGATTATCGCCATCAAGAGACAACATACTGGGACCGACAACACGCGCCGTCGAAAAGCCGGGATGATCGACGGTATAGGTTTTCGCATCGCGCATGACGGCAATGGCCTGGTCATAACGGGTGACAAGCCAGGCATTGAGTACGGGCAACCATGACACAGGTTCTGAGGTACGCAAGCGATGTAAGATTGGATGAACATCGTCTTCTAATTCAGCCAAGGTGATCCTCGCGCCAAGTGGATAATATGACATGGCCTCATTCTATCTTCGGAAAATTGCTTAAGGGGAAAATATCAACGGTGGCTGAACGTTGTTGAGATAGCATGCCGCCATCGACAGAGATACAATGTCCAGTGACATAACGGGCCTCATCGGAGGCCAAGAAAACGGCTGGGCCAGCCATGTCTTCTGGTTCGCCAATGCGACCCAGAGGAATATTTTCGCCTCGCAGGTGACGGGATTCTTCGTCCATGCCGGAGGTATCGATGGAGCCAGGCGCGAGGGCGTTGACTCGAATGCCATAAGGCCCTAGGTCAAGAGCCATTGCTCGGGTGACAGCTTCAATACCACCTTTTGTCGCGTCATAGGCGGTAAAGCCGCGATGCGCTCGCGTTGCCCCACCAGATGACATATTGATGATCACGCCACCCCCCTGACAGGCCATAATATGCGCTGCCCGATGAGAACAGAGAAAAACGCCCGTTAGATTTACATCCACAATGCGCCGCCACCAAGCCTCATCCGCCTCCAAAAAATGAATCATCGGTGAGACAAGCCCCGCATTATTGACCAGCACATCTACTGTGCCGAATTTTTTCAAAGTCACATCAAACATGGCATCCACCTGAGCCTTGTCTGATACATCGGCCACACAGGCGATGGCTGAACCGCCTCTGTCAATGATTCCTTGCACCACAGCCTCAGCTTTGTCTGCCTGTACATCACCGATTACAACTCGTGCCCCTTCCGCCCCGAATCGTTCAGCAATCGCTCGTCCGATACCTTGGGCAGATCCGGTAACGATGATGACTTTTTCATTTAGGTTTGTCATTTTTTCTCCTTATAAAATTTGATTGGTTTAGCATTCAATCAGTGTTGGACGTGTCACCTCTGGTAAAATTGCCTGATTATAAGGTGCAGCAAGATCGTTTTTCATGGCATTTAAACGCGACTGAATAGCTGGCTGATGAACATGCCAATTGTTAATCATTGGTTGCGACGAAATTTACGCTTAATATATCAGCAGCCTTATCCGAACCAAAAGTTGCTAGCCAAAGGACTTGGGCATCTTCAGCGGAAAAACCAGATGCTCGCAAACGCCGTGTCCAACGTTTATGATATCGAGTCGGTTCCATTACCTCGACTTGTTGTAAAAAAAACGTTATTTCTGCGGAATAATGCGGTAAATGCCAAAGTCTATTCAAAGTATGCCAAGTTGTAGGGACGATAAATAAACGAGCTTGACTGGTTTTGGCTTGTTTAAGCAGGTCAAGGCTATGTATTTCATCAATTTTTAGTGGAATATTGTCTTTCAAATTGTTTAAGCCTTGCATTGCATAACGGGCGGTGACTTTATCTAGCAGGCACCGCATCAGCGCGAATCTCCTTCTCTTCGGGATACACAAAATCACGCTCTGCCTCTGCCCAAATAGAGGCCTTTTCTTCACCGGATAAAGCGCGATATTGTCCCAAAGTTAAACCGCCGAGAAAAGGCGTATCTTCGAAAATAAGCTTGAGCAGGTCTTGTTGTTCTTGGTTGAGGGAGAAGTCCATGCTCAGTTTTCCACCTTGGTTGTACCCGCCGCGACTAGGGCTTGAATTGTCCTTTCATCATAGCCCAGTTCTTGCAAAATCTCTCGGCTGTCTTGGCCTAAACGCGGCGCATGGCGATTCAAGGCGGGCTGTGATTCTGACCATTGACTGGGAATGGCGGTGGTCCGAATATGTCCTTCGCTGGGATGTTGAAATTCAGGAAAAAAATTAACGGCCTTTAGGTGTTCGTTCTCAAACAGGTCTTCCAGCTTTGGCACAGCAGCATGGGCCAAATCGGACTGACTGAATAATTCAAGCCAAGCGGCTGTGCTGCGTTGGCTGATGACTGCCTGAACAAAGCCATAGACTTCCACAATATTTTGTGCCCGTGTACTCATGCTCGCAAAAATCCCCTGCCCAATCAAGTTAGCCCGATCAATTAAGTGTAAAAATTCGGCCCACTGTTTGTCGTTATAAACCAACAAGGCGATATAGCCATCTTTGGTGCGATAGGGTCTGCGATGTGGATTAACAATGCGGACATAACCTGGGGGTCCCATTGGTGGCTCAAAGGTGTAACCGCCCAAATGATCGCTCATCAGGAATTGCACCATTGTTTCAAACATTGGTATTTCAATTGATTGTCCTTTACCAGTACGTTCCCGATAAAAAAGGGCGGCGGTAACAGCATTGACGACCGTCAACCCAGTCACTCTATCGCAAAAATTAGCCGGTAAAAATTTTGGTTCATCCCCATAAGCCCGTTCAAATAGGTTGGGGATACCCGTCATTGTTTGGATTAAATCATCATAAGCGGCTCGTTCGGCGTAAGGGCCAGCTTGTCCAAATCCGAAACTAGCAACATAGATGAGCTGCGGGTTAACCTCGGTCAGGTCTTGATAAGCTAAACCAAGCCGTTGCATAGCTTGGGGACGAACATTGCTGACCAAGACATCACTTTGCTCGGCGAGCTTTAGTAAAGCGGCCTTGCCAGCTTCATGTTTTAAGTTGAGGACTAGGCTGCGTTTATTCCGATTGCTGTTCAAGAAAAGGTTGCCCATCCCTGCGTGACGACCCTGATTAGCATAGCGCAAGACATCGCCCTTAGGGGCCTCAATTTTGAGTACATCCGCCCCCATATCGCCCAGAAATTGCGTGGCGAAAGGCCCCATCAAAACTGTGGTTAAGTCAATCACTTTAATACCCGTTAGTGGACCAGACATACATTTTCTCTTTTGAGTATATTTCACATAAATTATGAACGTCAGAATAAACGTTGGAGTCCAGATATAGCTCTATTGTATTCACGAAAGCCTATCTTGGCGAAAAATGTCAAGTGAAACCTACCAAAGGACTCAACACCGCTTGACGAAATAAGACAAGGAGTCTAAATTCCACCAAATTGTTGGAACATTGTTGCAGAATACGCAACAAATGTACTTATTTCAAAAGTTTCTCATATTGTCAAATACAGAGATACAACCAAAAAGCAGGATCCAATCAATCGTACGCGCCATCGCCATCCTTCGTAGTTTCAGCGAAGCAGAACCTGCTTTAGGGGTAAATGAGATCAGTCGCAGATTAGGAATCCATAAAAGCACGGTTTCACGTATTTTGTCAACCTTACAAAAAGAAGGTCTGGTCCACCAAAATTTGGAAACAGGTAAATATCGGCTAGGGGTTGGCCTTGTCAGTCTGGCGGGGGTTGCTCTCGGACAAATTGATGTCCGTCAAGTTTCTCAAGAGCATCTGGACACCTTGGTTGCTATCTCACAGGAAACAGCGAATGTGGCTGTGCTAGATGGGGGGGAATGTGTCACAGTTGACCGAGACCCAAGTCCACAGCCGCTGAGATATGTTGGTTGGATTGGTCGCCGCATGCCCCTCCACTGCACTGCGAGTGGGCAGGTTCTGCTAACTGGACTTTCAGCAAAAGAGCGTGAAATCTATTTACCGCACATCTTAGTGAGCTATACTGAGAACACGATTACACATCATACCCTGTTACAAGCACGGCTTAGGCAAGTACAGCAACAAGGTTATGCAATTGTCCAAGAAGAATTTGAGGCGGGGTTTAACGCGGTCGCAGCCCCGGTCTATGACCAATCTAGTACAATGAGTGCCGCTATCTCCATCGCCGGACCGAGCTATCGCCTGGGGGTCAAAGAGATGATGAATCTGATCGAACCCCTTTGTCAGGCAACGCAGGCCGCATCAAGGGAATTAGGATATATAAAAAGATTTACGATTTCTGAATATTTTTTGGTCATAAGACCTAATGCCAAAAAATTACGGAAATAAACTAGCACCAAAGGTTAGTACCCCCGCTAAGGACTTCCTAGACGCAAAGGGCATCTTATATGCAGACCAAGATGACTTGGAGCGGTTGCTGCGAGATTTTCGGGTTATTGAGACGTGGTCAGAGCGTTGAAGTTGCGTGAGAATGACGAGAATGCTATATGTTTTCCGTTAGATAATGAAATACGAATTTTATTTAGGGTGTAACCGTTTTGGCAAATCGTTTTCTGAGCCACATAACCATGCCGAAAACAAAGCCAAATGCAGCTCCGAAAATTAGGGCCGTTTGTGGACCCAGTAAGGGTTGTATATCACCATTCACCTTACCGGCCAAAAGAATCATCACAGCCCCATTTTTGACGGTCACCTCCCGTGAGACCATTGCGCCAACAGCCGATTGGTCTACCTCAACACTCCCTTGCACCACAATCCCCTTGGCCGAAGATTGCTCTAGCATAACATTGCCACTCGCGATTAAAGCACCGACAGTAGAGCCAGCGCAGGTCGCTTGCTCCGTTTGGGCTAAAGCGATACCGCCTTGACTCAGGGATATCTGATTGGCTGTTGCCTGAACGACCCCTCCTTGGCGGACGATGACATCCTTAGCGGTCACCTCATGGATTCCACCCTGTCGGACTGTGGCCATCTCCGCCGTGATTTCATTGGCCCCGCCCATTGTAATGGAAACATCACCGCCCGTGATATTATTGGCTCCGCCGTGACTAATTGATACATAGTCGGCCTGAATGTCATTCACGCCACTATGTTCAATAATAAATTTACGCTGTTTTGTTTGGCTCATATTTAAATTCCTCTATTTGGGCCCGTAGTTGGATTTGTACCTCTTGAGCTTTGGTTAATGCTTCTTTGGTTTCTGTGAGTTGATCTTTCTGCCCTCGCACAAAGCGGTCGTAAGGGGCAATCGCTTCATTTAGGCTATCTATACTGCGCCGCAATTCTTTATCAAATTGTTGGCCTAAGATGCGTATGAGATTGCGCCGCAAATCGGCCAATTTATCAGAAAGTTCTTTGCGGGCGATGCGTCGTCGAGCCGGAATGAGAAAGGCTCCAGCGATGATCATTAAGCTGGCAGCGAGGAAACCCGTGATATCAATAGCGGTGGCTGTGGTGAGGGCCATCAGTGTTGCCCCCAAGCCAATCGCGCCGACTTGAATACCAGCCGCACGGATGACGGCTTGTTGGGCCTGGTCCGCGATTTTTTTGGCTTCCCCAGCCTGATCATAGGTTTCAACCACATGTTGCGCTGTCCGTTCCACCGAATCGATTAAACGCTCTCGATCATAGCGAAAATTCTCGCCCACATTGCCCACCATACGATCTTTGTAAACAATTTTGTGTTGCTCTAAGTACGTTGTGACAGCCTGCCATTGCTTAAAATCGGCGTTGACGAGCCAATCAATCAATTCATTTGTTCTTTGTTGAATCACCTGCGGCACATCAGCCACGACTTTATTTTCAAACTCACGTTGAACGAAGGATTTATTGAGCAAATCCGTTACCCGTCCTAGGCGAAAGATATCGTCGAAAAAATCATGGCCTCGTTTTTCCATCTCATAGAGTATGTTTTCCACGTCGGCTAAACGGTAGTCAAAATTACGGCGCATGTCTTCTTGATAATATTTGATCTGCCAATCTAAATCATCCAAAACTTTGATATCATCAGCCAAGAGGGTCAGACGATTAACCGTTATATCCAAATATTTATTCAATAATTTCTGTCCAATACCCAAGGGATTTAGAAATTTCAACAAAATACGACGGTATTCATCTAATTTTTCGCGGATATAGTGTTCTAAAGCTTCAAATTGGCTCTCTGACCAGAGAGCAGGCTCCCCTTGTTTAGATTGAAAGGCTTTGCGGGCACTAATCGGAAAAATGACAGGGTCAAACTGGAGCAATGTTTTGGTATTATCGCTGACAAAGTCGATCACTTGTTGCCGTTCGTCTTCTGTCTGAATAAGATCAATTTTATTCAGAATAATAATAACCTTCTTGCCCCAATCTCGAATTTTGTTTAAAAATTGTCGCTCACTTTCAGTAAAAGGTCGGTCACTAGAGGTCACAAAAAGGACTAAATCAGAGCGGGGGACAAAATCTTCAGTAATCGCTTGATGTTTTTGGATGATAGCATTTGTGCCAGGTGTATCGACAATATTAATATGGCGCAGAATATCGAGCGGCTCTAGCAAGACGTGAAGATGTGGGGCTTGAACTTGGCGTTGGCTTGTTTCACCATATTTGAGAATATTGACTTGCGCTGTGGTTGGTGTCACGCCTTCTTTGAGCATGGCTTGACCCAAGAGCGCGTTAATGGCAGAACTTTTGCCGGAATTAAATTCACCCACGATGACCAACAAGAATAATTCATCTAATTGATGAATAGATTTTTGCAGGGTCTCGTGATCCTCTGAAGTCGCATCTAATTTGTTGAGCGTAATTTGCAAATCGGCTAACCATTGCCGTTCTCGTTTTAGGGTTTCCTCTTGAACGGGTGTTAAAATATCTTGAAGCATAACTTAATCTCTAGATTTGACAAAACAAGCAATACCATGATAGGCGTTGATGGGACAATGAGTAATTGACAAGAATATCTTGCTGTTTGCAGCTTAGGCTGCTTAAGGGTATAGTTTACCATTGTCACCAACACAGGGCAATCTGGATGATTTTTGTTTGTGGGGAGCTAATTTACGGGGGCAGACTTGCGCCGGGCAGACCTAAGCCGAGTCAATCTCTCTGATGGGATTTTAAGCAGTGCCAATATGGCGGAAGCGCATTTTCAAGAGGCGAATTTGAGTCAAACTGATTTGCGCGGTATTAACATCAGCGAAGGCGATATGCGAGGGGCTAATTTAAGTGATGCCAATTTGAGCCGGGCCAATTTACGCGGCACCTTGTTAGCTGGTTCCAAGCTGACTCGAGCCAGTCTTAATGGCTCTAATCTGAGCGAGGCCATTACGGATCACAGCATCCTGCCCACAGCCTATCTCCACAGAGCCGACCTGCACCTGGTGGATTTAATAGGGGCTGATATGCGCTGGACTTATATGATTGGGACCGATCTAGGCCTGGCTGATTTGACCAAGGTTGACTTACGATGGGCCACTCTTTTCAATGCCAATATGCGTTGGGCTAACCTACACGGAGCCGATTTAAGTACGGCCAATCTTGAGGAGGCGATCCTTTCTGAGGCTCGATATACAAGTGATACCGTTTGGCCTGATAATTTTGATCCTGAGAAAGTGGGTGCTGTTCAGGAAGAGGGCGTGGTGCGGTGACAGAGCCGGTCAGACAACAAGTTTCACCACAAGCCTCAACTCAAATTCGAGTTTGGTCAGCCAAAGAAGCAAACATTGTGGCCCGCAGCATGGTCTTATTGCTTATAACCACAACTTGGTTCCGTTTGTGGCGATTGACTGATATACCACCTGGCTTTTGGTACGATGAGGCATTTAATGCGATGGATGCCCTACATCTATCCGTCGGGGAAACCTGGCCCGTCTTTGTGCTAGGTAATGGGGGACGGGCCACGCTTTTTCATCATTTGGGTGCTTTAGCCTTAAGTCTTTTCGGCTTAAGCCCTTTTGTGTTTCGTCTAGTCGCTGTCTTCTTAAGTATTATTGCCGTGGCTCTGATGTACCGCTGGCTGCTTATCCTTTTGGCTCCAGACCCCAATCGCTATTGGTTAGGTCTTATCGGGGCGACTGGTTTTGCTTTCTCTTTCTGGTATCTCATCCTCAGTCGTACAGGCTATCGCGGGGCGATGATCCCCTGTGCATTTCTAGTCACCGCCACTTTATTTTGGCATGGGTGGCAAAAAGGCCAGCTTTGGTCGATGATCGGGGCTGGGATCGGGTTAGGGTTGAGTCAATATATTTATCAGCCCGCCCGTCTTTTTCCACTGGTGTTTGGTGGCTTTGTGATGATCTGGTCATTGATTCACGTTGCCCAGCGACGTTTTGATAATCCTCCTCAGGCTCAAGCTCAGTTTTCCAACAGCGTCGGACAAATCCCCAGTCTGAAACATATCTGGACGGGGCTGCTTCTGATGGCCCTAACCTCTTTCGTTATTTTTCTGCCCCTTGGCCTCTACTTCTTCCAAAATCCAGAAGCCCTATTTGGGCATACCAGTAGTATTTCCGTTTTTACCTTTGTTGCGGAAGGTAAAACAACCTATACCCAGCATATTTTAGAAGCTTTAAGCGTATTTATCGGTGGGTCAGCCCCACACTGGCAGCGTAATATCGTCGGGGAGATGAGTTTTCATGTCCTGAGCATGGTGAGCTTTTGGCTTGGTTTAGGACTCGCTTTGTGGCGATGGCGACAACCTGCCTATCTATTTCTATTAGTCAGTCTCTTTGTCTTGTGGTTGCCTGGGCCTTTAGGTGTCCCAGCAGTGGATAGCTTACATCTGTCTGGTCTATATCCAGCTTATTATGCTTTGGTCGCCCTAGGTGTGTATACTTTACTGAATTGGGTGGTAAAATTTTTCAGATTCAATGCAGCGTTGAGACATATCAACTCCCCTGACCCCTCAGAAGACGTACCTAAAAAGTCGAACTTAGGTGCAAAACTCTGGGGAGCTAGAGGAACCGCTGGCATCCTCAGCTTCCTCCTTGTCTTCTGTCTCAATGGATGTATGACCTATCATATCTACTTCAATCGCTGGGCCGAGATGCCAGCGGTGTACTATGCTTATGAAGGTCATGTTGTTGATTTAGTAGACCATCTCATCGCGCAAACGCAAGATTACCATGTCCTTATCCCGTTTGATTTCTATGCCTTTCCCCCAACGCGCTTTATGTTGTATACAGATTTCCCTGAATTGAAACAACCGCCCCGGTTACAACAAGCGCGTCCTGTCCTCATCGCCACGGACCCGTCAGGAGGATTGCCTGATCCAGCGTCTGTATATGTGTGGCTAACCCGCTTTGATCAGGATCAAGGGGCAACTTATATGTTGCCACCACCACAAATTTCTCAGATAATGGCCCAAAGCCAAATTCAACAAACCCGCCCTTTTTTTGATCGCCATGGAGAAACGCCTTTAGCCCAATTCATTGTTTTAGCAGCTTCCCAAATCATAACGCCCCTGCTACTTGGTCATCCGCCGCTCAATACGCTTAACTATACATTCGGCTCCGAAGCCCAATTGCGTGGCTATCATTTGTCTGAACAATGGCTGAGGCCAGGACAACCTATGACCTTGACCTTATATTGGCATTTATTAAACCATCAGCCAGCTCCTGATAGCATCTTTATCCATGTCATTGATCCTGAAGGCAATCAAGTCGCTCAATTTGATCGTTACTTTTTACGCGATTGGGAACGCTGGCGGGGTGAAGGTTTGTTTATCACCCACCATGAAATAACCCTTTCCTCTGATATCGCTGCCAATACCTACTTTATTCGCTTAGGGCTGTTTAACCCCTATAGCGGATATCGTTATCCTATCTTAAACTCAGAGGGGCAGACAACTGCTGATGCTGTTCACTTAGGCTTATTTTATCTTAGCCATCTCAATGAAGACAATGAAGATGGCACTGCACGTCATCCTAGGGTGACGCACTCCGCTCAGTTAGGAGAGCATATCAATTTGGTCGGTCATACGCTTATTCAAACAGAAAAAGACGAATTTCAAGTGAGGCTTTATTGGCAAAGCACTGCGCCAATGACGCAAAACTATACTATTTTCCTTCAGCTACTTGATGCAAACGAACAATTGATCTCTACGATAGATGTTCAACCTATGCAAGGCAACTACCCTACGTCGCTATGGCAACCTAATGAAATCATCATGCAGACGTTTGCCATCACGCTCCCAGCCGATACCCGATCCTCTTCCTACATCTTAACGACGGGGATGTACGATTTGGCAACGGGTCAGCGGCTGCCTATTGTAACAGACAATGAGCCAATTTTAGCTGACGGGGCACTCATATTAGCATGGCTTGAGCAGGACTTGCAGTCCATTCAGTAGGTTGGGATGAGAGATGAAACCCAGCGGTACATTGTTGGGTTTCGGTCGTTTCGCAGGAACGCCCTCAACCTAACCTACGATGATTAAAATAACGAAGCTTAATTTTGCACTTTAGCGCATACATTTTATTATTAGGGTTAAACATTTTGTTAATTACTAATTTCTAATTGTTCATTGATGCTTTCAAAGGAGACTCATGGAACCCCCTGAAATACTGGCTTACGTGTTGTTCGAGCTGCCAACTAGAAAGAAAAATGCGACGCAGCTCGCTCAGGCTTTAAAAAAATCAGGACAAACAATCATCGCCCATCTAAACGGCGTAGAAGGTAATCTTAGGCAGGAGGAGGTGTTACGCACCATGATTGGCATTGAACGATGGGGACAGCGTCGATTAAAGGTCGCTATGGGAGGGCAATTGGTTGAAGATACTTATGAAGCCTATCTACCCTCTCACAGTCGCGCTTGGCGACATCTACTAGATGACTTCTCTGAGGAGCGTCAGGACACGGTTGAACTGGCAAAGGATATTGATATGGATGGTGATTTGGATACAAAAATTCCCCATCATGACTGGGGACCATTAAGTCCTTTGGCCTGGATCAAATATATAGAAAAACAGACAGGCTTTGAATGTCGAAAAATTCGCTAACTCTCTAAAAACAGCAGCCCCAGTATGGATTTATCGCTTTCAGAGCTTGCTTAATTGGTATAATTTTTTATACTATAGCTTCAATACTATGTTTAGGATAAAGGATAAAGCAAAAAGACATTTCGTCATTGGCCCAGATACTAGAAATGTTCAAGTTCATTAACGCTTGATCCTTTATAAGGAGAAAATGCCTCAATGAAAAATAAAATAATTTTTGTGATCTCTTTATGCTTGTTTGTGTTGATGGGTAGCCTCGTTAGTTTAGCCATGCCATCGGCACAAGAAGGAGGAACCGAGCAGGTGCCCCCTGAGGAGCAGGTAGCCCCTGAAAATCAGAGCGGTCCTGAAGAACAGACCGCTTCTGAAAACCAGGTGTTTGCAGGTGAAGCTTATACTGTTCAAGGTGATGATTGGCTTAGTAAACTAGCTGATAAATATTATGACGATGTTCTATTATGGCCTGTGATTTATCGCGGCACGAACGTTAAAGCGGCTGAAGATAGCAGCTTTACAGTTCTAACAAATCCAAATGTGCTTGAAATTGGTTGGAAATTATGGATCCCCCCCCAAGATGAGGCCGCTGCATTACTAGCGATACATAATGCGCTGGCGACTGCGACAAGTATACCAGTCAGTACACCCGATGGAACGCTTGCTTTACCGGATGTGACCCCCACGTCTGTTGATACAACATCTGCATCTAATGAAACGCCTACAGACGAGCGTGGTGTCTCTGAAGATACCACATCAAATGAAACAAGTTTGACAGATGATCGTACTTCAGAATCAGCAGGCGAAGATACACAGGCCGAAGAAACGGAACCAACAGCAACGTCTGTCCCATCGACACCCACACCCATGCCACCAACCCCTACCCCTGTTCTCGCAAATAACAGCTCTCTTGCACCTGAAGCGGACCAGTCTCGACTATATGTCTTCAATGAATTGGATGAAGCCTTAACCTTTACGATTGATGGTCGTGAAATTCAAATCCCCATTGGTGGTTTAGGCAATGCCATCCCAATTGATTTAGCACCTGCTCAATACACCTTCACCATCAGTATCCCCTTTGGCTCCGCAGAAGGTAAAGTGGATATGGGTCCAGACCAGTCTTGGGCCATTGGTGTCCGCAGCGATGGTGCTGTCTATACACCCATTCAAGTTTATCCTTAAACCAGCGTGGTTCATTTTAGGATGAAGGTTGTTTGACAAATTTGATATTACTCATGAATCAGAATTAAACAACTGTCCCATTTCACCATTGGATAAGTTACGATGTTCTTAAACTTTTATTCATAAGGAGCATTGCTCATGAAAAATTCCACTCAAGAAACCAAGCGTTTGATTTCTCGACGTGAATTTCTACAGTACTCAGCTCTGGGCGGTACAGCAGCCTTCCTCGCCGCCTGTGCCCCAGCCGTCCAAACGGAGGAGACGAGTGCTGGTCGTGTAGCCGAATCAGATCCTTCGGCTAATGAACCTCAAGCTGGCGGGACAATGGTTTGGATGGGCCATCAAGAAGTCTCGGGCTTAGGGCCTAATGATACTGGGCCAACTGTGCATATGGTCTTGATTTATAACTTACAAAATCCTTTAGTTCTTTATAATGAATTTACAAACTTAGAGAATGTTTTAGCCGAATCTTATGAAGTTTCAGATGACGGCTTGACTTACACCTTCCATCTTCGGGAAGGCGTTCCCTTCCATGATGGGGCTGAATTTACAGCAGCTGATGTGAAATACACTTATGATTTCTATAGCAATCCTGACAATGGCTCAGTCATTGTGGGCAATTTCTTTGGGGTTGGCAGTGTTGACACGCCTGATGACTATACTATCGTGGTCAACATGGTTGAGGTCAACGCAGCGTCTTTGGCTAACTGGGGCCAAACCCCGATTGTGCAAAGTCAGTATCACGCCGAAGTAGGCGAAGAAGTTTATCGCACCGCCCCGATTGGCACAGGGGCTTATAAGCTTAAAGAATGGATTGCTTCTGATTATACAGAGTTAGAAGCCTTTGATGATCACTTCCGAGGTCGCCCCTACATTGATACGCTGCGTCAAGATGTCGTGCCAGAGCCATCTGTGCGGATCTTAGCTTTGCAAACAGGTGATGCTGATTCGGCTGTGTGGCCGCTTTTGGTCGAAGATAGCATCTCCTTGGAAAGTGATGCTGACAACTTTAAGGTCTATCGAACCTTAGCAAACTCTATCAAACACTTCCCGCTCAATACTTCTCTGCCCCAATTATCAGACAAACGAGTTCGCCAAGCGATGTTAATGGCTTTAGACCGCCAACGTATTATTGACGACCTCTGGAACGGAGCCGCTCAAATCGCCCACTCTAATCTTACGCCCAAAAACGGCTTCTATCATAAAGCCGATACCAAGCAATATGAATACGACCCAGAAGCAGCTAAGGCCCTATTAGACGAGGTGGGTTGGACAATGGGCGATGATGGCATTCGCGAAAAAGATGGGCTTAAATTATCTTTCTCTTGTACAACCATCACGGGCGACCAAGCCCGACGGCCCATTGCCGAATTAGCGCAGCAGCTTTTGGCTGAGGTAGGTATAGAGATGCAATTGGCTGAGGCTCCTGTGGCCGCGATTTTAGAAGGCATGCGAGGCGGTACGATGGATGCCTCTCTCTTCAACTGGACTTATGGCTCTATGCCTGAACCAGACCCTTTCTCCACCCTACACTCAACGGGCGGCAATAACTTCTGTCAAATTCGCCATGAGGAATTGGATGAATTGATTGAAACAGGCACATCTCTCGTCAACCCTGATGACCGTCTGCCCATTTACCACGCTATTCAAGACCTCTTTGTTGAAGAAGTGCCCTGTCTATACTTACAGTTTGATGAATGGATGAACGTCTTCTCTACCCGCATCCAAGGCCTGCCCGATAATCCACTCAGTGGCGATCCGATTTATTACAATGCTTATAAGTATTGGATTAAAGAGAGCTAGTTGTCAATTAGCAATTAGCAAACCTCTTGGTCGCCATAATTTGGTTGGATGTGGAAACTAGAAGTAGAAGAAATTAATTTAAGGGCGACTGCCTGATAGGTGTTGTAGTCGCCTTTCGTATCTCTTTACTAACAAAGGAATAATCCATGAATACCTCAAATCGTAGACGACCCACAAAAAAAACTCAAAATTATCTCTGTTATATCTATATTCTGCGTTGACAGTTGTCGGTATTCTCATCGGTGCAACGGCTTTCCTCGCTCTCAATACTGATACGCAACTTGAACAATCATTATCTTCCGCATTTGATTTTGCAAGGTTGTAATAAATTTGTCATAGTAGAAAGGAAAAATGAAAAGAGAAGAGACTGGACTATTTGAACTTCGGTTAAGTGACAATAGACATGAAATAGGCTACTTAAGGTTGCTAACTTATCCTAAACGGGCTCCATTGAAAGTTTCAAAATCTATACGACTTTTTGATATTCTTGGAAAATATAATGGGCCTGATGTTGTGTTTGATTTTGACTTAGATGGCGTATTAGTTGGCATAGAAGTCGTTACGGATAATAATGAAGAAGAAACCTAAATAAAAAACTACTAACCTCTAATAGAATGAGGATTAAATAACTTATCTATTTCCATCTGGAGATGAGAGATGAGAGATTGACGATGGAGTGGCCAATTTCCAATCATCAATCTCTGTGATGGTTGAGACACTGATTTAATTCCCGTTCCTAACTTTGGACATCTTTATGTTACGATACATAGCCGTCCGGCTCATCCAAGGTATTATTGTCATTTTTTTTGTTAGTGTAGCGACTTTTATCATTATGCGCCTCATGCCTGGCGACCCAGTTTTTCTGCTATTGGGTGAAGGTGAAATACGGATTTCTGATGAACAAATTGAGGCCATTAAAGCAAAATGGGGCTTAAATCGGCCTTATCATGAACAATATCTCCTCTGGGTGAGCAACTTATTGCGGGGTGATATGGGTGAGTCTCTGATTCGGCGTGGTGTTCCCGTGCGGGATATGATTTTCGAGGCCATCCCT
Organism: Anaerolineae bacterium; assembly: GCA_965199695.1. Classification (GTDB taxonomy): domain Bacteria; phylum Chloroflexota; class Anaerolineae; order 4572-78; family 4572-78; genus CBDAUV01. The sequence continues at coordinate 863,199 of OZ241372.1, forward strand.
GTGACCCTTCTATTGAATTTTTACGCGCTAGGGGTAGCCTTATTCATTTCAATCCCCTTTGGCATCGCGGCGGGTATCCGACGTAATTCGGTCCTTGATTATAGCACCTCTGTCGGTTCCGCCTTCGGTATTGCCATCCCTAATTTTTGGCTATCTTTGATGCTGATTATCATTTTTTCATTACAGCTAAGATGGTTACCCCCCTATGGCTTAAAATCTTGGCATGGCTATATTTTACCTGTGATCGTCTTGGCGACAGAACAGATGGCAATTTTAGTCCGTATCATGCGTAGTTCCATCATCGAAGTCTTGAGTCAAGATTATCTCCGTACAGCCAGAGCCAAAGGATTGGCTGAAAGAAGCGTTATTTGGCTTCATGGGGTGCGAAATGCCTTGCTCCCCGTGGTCACTGTTTTAGGGGTACGGATTGCCTTCATTTTGAGCGGCACGATTATCGTGGAAACGATCTTTGCTATTCCGGGAATCGGTCGTTTATTTACCGATTCGGTATTTCGGCTTGACTATCAAGTGGTTCAATCCTTGGTTGTGGTCTTTGCCGTTTTGGTTGTCGTGGTCAACTTTTTAACTGATTTGACATACGCTATTATTGATCCCCGGATTCGTTTGCAAGAATAATATTACGCCGTTTCAGCACTAGACAAAATAAAGACCTGACAGGTTTCAATCAGTATAATCGAGAGAAGATAGTTAGATTAAGCCTATATTCACCCGAATAAGATGTTAATAAAACTTGGTAGTGAATTACGCCGTACACGATCAAGAATGAAAATAGAATTGTGAATTTTTTGTTAATTGTTAATTGGCATTTACAGAGGAGTTACATACGACTGAAAGACACCACGAAGAATGAAAATAGAATGATGAGTGCTGAGTGATGAATTTTTTGTTAATTGCTAATTGATATTTACAGAGGAGATGCCTAAACGATGACCACGACCCACCTAAACCAAAACCAAATTTCAGATATTATTTCGCCTTCATCAGAACATCGTTCTGAGCTGTCCCAAGCTTGGCGACGTTTCAAAGCCAATCGCATGGCCCTTATTGGCTTAGGCCTGATTCTCTTACTGTGCTTGATGGCTTTGCTGGCTGAGATGATAGCCCCCTATGATCCACTTCAAGACATTTTTCGCGGCACAGGCGATGTCAAATTGCCTTCAATAGACCATCCTTTTGGCTTAGATTATGTTGGACGCGATTTGTTGACACGTATTATTTATGGCACCAGGGTGGCCCTGCTCGTCGGCATCGCTTCGACCTTAATTGCTGTTTTCATCAGCATCTTCGTCGGCTCTGCGGCTGGTTATTTTGGCGGCTGGATAGATACGGTTTTATCCCGCTTAATTGATACCTTAATGGCCTTTCCCCTAATTGCCTTACTGGTTGTCTTGGCGACGGTGCTAGAGTCGGGCTTGTGGACCACGGTCATCATCATCGGAGCTTCTACTTGGGCTAGATATGCCCGAGTGGTTCGGGCAGAGACTTTAAGTCTCCGCGAACGCGATTTCGTTCTCGCGGCGCGAGCCACGGGTGTGACAGACTTCCGTATCATCCTCCGTCATATTTTACCCAACATCCTCACCCCCATTATTGTTTTGGCCTCTCTCGGTATTGGAAGCATTATCATTTTCGAGTCTGCCCTATCCTTCCTCGGCTTAGGTGTCAGCCCTGAAACCCCTTCTTGGGGTCGTATTTTGTCAGATGGTCGGGCCCATATCCTCCGCTATCCCCATATCGCCATCTTCCCTGGGGTGATGATCACCCTGACGGTCTTAGCTTTCAATTTTGTCGGCGATGGCATTCGGGATGCGCTTGACCCGCATGAATGAGCAATGAGTAATTAATGATTAGCAATGAGCAACTAACAAAGATCTGATTTCAATGATAAAAACGCGCTTCAAAATTAAAGCGCGTTTTTTTATTGTATAAATATCAAATATTGATATAATTGACTTAAATATCAATATTTTTTGTTAAAATCAAAAATGTTTATTTATTTTGACATCGTCAAAATTTTTGGTAAAATATGAAGATAAAAAGGAGATTTTGATTGATGCGCAAAGTTTTAGAGAAGTGCCCATCTTGCGCTGGGGAATTACATGTTACTCAAATGAATTGTACAGCTTGTGAGACAGTGGTCTCTGCGCGGTATGAAACTTGTTCATTTTGCAAGCTCCCACCAGAGAGTTTAGAATTTTTGGAAATTTTCATTAAAAATCGCGGCAATATCAAAGAAATGGAACGAGAATTAGATGTATCTTATTGGGCCATTCGAGCGCGGTTGAATGATGTCATTACTGAATTGGGGTTTGAATCAGCGACAGATGATAAACCGACAGCTGATGACTCGCCTCAAGAGAGTGTATCATCTCAAAGGAGTAAGGCCGCTTCACGCTCACGGAAAGAGGTGTTGAAACAACTTGAACAAGGAAAATTATCGGCTATGGAGGCTACGAAGTTACTAAACAGCTTAAAATAATGTAACCAAAAATAACTTACCAGCATAGAGAGTCAATATAACACAACATAGAGTTATTCGTTGTTAATTATTAGCTTTTTATTAATTACTAATTACTAATTTGAAAGGAAATTAAGATGCAAGAAGAACGATTAATGATTTTACAGATGTTAGGAGAAGGAAAAGTAAGCCCAAGCGAAGCAGAGCAGCTCTTATTAGCTTTAGGCGATAAAACGGAAGCCCCACCGCCGTCCTCATCACCCTTTGAGAAATTTTCCCCTGTCGCTCATCATGCTCAGGCACCAGAAGTTATCAGTGAGCGGCACCGCAAGCGTCGCCGTGAGGCTAATCCTAGCCACCAGCTTGATGAGGCTATTCGACGTAAAGTCAAACAAAAATTAAAGCACAAAGTCCGACGACACAAAGAACAGGCCCCTGCTCATGCTCACCATCACAATAAACACCAGACTCATCCGCCCGAAGGTCGCGGGAAGCATGACCGCTTTCATTATCGCCATCAGGGGCCATTTGACTTTGATTTCGACTTTGATGACGATTTTGCAGACTTGGTGAAAGACGTGGGACTCGATGCCTTGTCAATGGGTGAAATCATCAAACTAAAAGCTTTAGGCATCGCCCGAGAACATATTGATGCCTTACGTGAATTAGATACGGATGGCTTTAACCCTGATGAGCTGCTACACCTAAAAGCCTTGGGCTTGACTCGTGATCATATCCGTAAGCTACGTGATCTCGGTTTCGACTTGGTCACCATAGAAGATTTGGTACAACTGAAATCTTTAGGGGTCACCTTCGAGTATATCGAATCTATGATTGACCTAGGGCTGAATGATCTATCTTTGGATGATATTGCCATGCTCAAAAGTCTTAATGTGAGGCCAGAGGATATACACTTGGTGCAAATGTGCAATGGTGATCCCATATCATTGGATCAGATTATTACCCTTAAAAGTTTAGGCATTACGGCTGAGTATGCTCAAGCAATTGCTGATCTTAATTTGGGTGTACCCTCAATCGACACCCTGATCACGTTTAAGAGTTTAGGCATTACGTCTAGCTATGTCACGGATATCCGTCACTTTGGTCTACAAGATCTCAACTTAGAGAATGTAATTACCCTCAAAAGTCTAGGCATCACCCCTGACTTCATCCGTGAAGCTCAAACGCTTAACTTATCACCTTGGAATACAGAGACATTGATCAATCTCAAATGTCGTGGGGATAGAGGAGATATACAGTAATCAGTACCCTGTGGTGCGGGCACTGACAAATCAGGTGAAAGTGAACAAGCCAGAATCTGCGATCTATTTTAGGAGTTACGCAGATAATTGTTCTTGGTCTTTCGCTGAGATACCTAAACCTGTATCAGCAACAGTGAGCTGAAGAAAATTTTCTGCTACCTTTGGTTCTACGTCAATCGTGATGATACCCTTTGATGGTGTATATTTGTTGGCATTGCTGAGTAAATTGTTCAGAATTTGTAAGGTCCGTGCTTGATCACAGAGGACAGGCGGCAAATCAGAAGGTTGTCTTGCAAATGTTTTTGTTTTCGTCTACAAAGACAGCCCTAATAGGCCTCGTGTCAATTGAAAATCAATATTACCTTGTTGATAGAGCTTTGGTACATAAGTTCGTGACGCACTGGCCGTGATTAAGTTGACCACCTGTTCTAGCCAGTGACTTGGGTTAGCATCAAGCACTAAATCCATATCAGACTCATACCGCCCCCGAACTTTATCGTGAGCGGTCATTTGTAGTAAAGGTATTAGGGGGTGGGCTTGCATGGGATGTTCGCCCACATGCGTGAGTATAATTTCTACGCCGGTAGCACCTAAACCCGTTAAGGTTTCGACCCAATGATTTGTTGGTGTTTCCATGATATGGAAGCCTGACTGAATGGCTCTATCGCCATAGGCTAAAGAGGCTTGTTTGGGTGGCGTATCAAATAGATGGTCCACGTAAAACGGGTTGACTAAAAGGCTTGTATGTTGAGGCACAACCACGGTTCCGCCAGCCCCAACCACCGTTTGAGTCAATTGGGTAAATAGAGGAATGACCTCGGCCGCTGTTGGCCCTGCCGTGAGTAACCCGAGACGCAAGTTACCCAAGCCAACTTTTTCAAATTTTGGTTCCTCTGTTTGAGCGATGGCTTGACGAAACCAATCTTCGATTTTTTGCGATACTTTGTTTATGCCGCCATCTAATTGAATACTAGCCCAGCCAAAATGATCGGCATTAAGGCCCAGATCTTCGATACGATGACGCATAAAGTCATTATGCGTTTTTTCACAGCCATGTTCTAAAAATATACAGTGTTTGACCAAAGGGTGACTGATATAGCTTAACATCGTGCGAATATATAAGGCTTCGGATGAACCACTCGAGACTCCACAGCCTTCTGTATGGGTTAATGAGACAAAGCGTGATAGCTGCGCTCGCCCCAGTTTTTTTCGATTGAGATCATCAGCCGTCATGCGGGCTATTTGGCCCGCACAGAGACTGGTCGGCATAATCAGGCCAATTTGGTCCGTGACATAACCAGCCTCATTATGAAAAGCTTCATATTGGGCATCAATGGCCAAGCCATTGGTCTTGATTGATAGGCTAGTGCCGGTCGGATGAGGCCGTTTGAGAATTTGCTCGACCTGACTGCCATTCGTTTGCGGCCAATCACGCCAAATTTGGACTTGAGCATGGCCCGCTTGTTCACCGACACTCCGCTGCCCAGAGGCGACTTTAAGGGTTAGGTCGAGCATATCTGCTCCCAAATCATCCATGGCGGTTCCATCAAGATAGGCTCCAGCATTGACATCCATATCGTTTGACAAGAGATCATAACGTGCGCTCGTTGTCACGATTTTCAAGGTTGGTACAAAGGGAAAATTGGTGATAGACCCATTACCGGTCACAAAAAAGATCATATTACAGCCAGCCGCCACCTGTCCAGCGATACTTTCTAAGTCATTACCAGGACTATCCATGAAATAATAGCCTGGCGCGGGCATGAGTTCACTATAATCAATCACGTAATCCAAGCGGACATCAGGATGCCGCTTCATGGCCGCCCCAATAGACTTCAAGGTGATATTATATAGGCCCCGGAATTTGTTGCCCCCAGAAGGATTGCCCTCGGCGGTGTGCCCATGCCAAGCGGCCCGCTCTTTGAAGCGTTCCATTGTATCTAAAAATTTGTGCGCTGTCGCCACATCGCCAATTTTTTGAAGAACATAAGACTCGGCTCCGATGAGTTCATCTGTTTCAGCCAAGTTGGCTGCCCCACCGTAACGAATGACTTCTCGGACCACCCAAGAGGCGAGCGGGTTGCCGGAGATGCCAGAAAAAGCATCCGAGCCACCACATTGGAGGGCGATTTTGAGATTTGATAAAGATTCGGCCGTGCGTGATGTCTGCTTGACCGCTTCGAGCCAGTCTTTAACAATGGTTTCCCCTTGGGCCAAGCTGGCTGGAAAATTATCACTTAAGGATAAAAAATGGTGAGGCACATCATGGAGGGGGTAATTATTTTGGACCATGTAATTATGGAGCATTTCATTTGTCACGGCCTCAGTCCCATAATCAACGGCTAAAACCGCGCCGACGTTCGGGTGGATGACGAAGCCGGCCAAGGTGCGTAGCAAAGGGTCAAGATTATTGGGGATACCATCATTTCCCCCTTCAGTGTGAGCGACAGCCATAATATCATCAAGATTATCATAATCCTGGTTCAAATTTTTTAATTGCGCTTCTAACTGTTTGACATAACTACCTGTACGAGAAGTCGTGCCTAATAAGACAATATCATTGCGTGTGCCTACGCCTCGTTGCTCAGAGCGACGATAGCCGAAAAATGTGCGCGTTTGGGGGTAAAGCGAGAGTTGCTCGGCAGGCTGGAAAGCGGCTTCACTAAAGGTATAAGGCTCAATAATATCTTCAAAATTAGGGCTATCAGGCAAAGCGAAATCAATGCTCCGTCCACGCAAGGCTTCTAACATGCCTTCATTGCTGACATAGGTACCTGGATCAATATCTTGAGTCGCAATGCCAAAACGTAAGCCCCATGAAAGCAAATTTTGTCCAGCAGCGATGGGCTGAATAGCAAAACGATGCCCTTCCAAGATTGTATAATCGAGGACAAATGTTTGATCTGCGTATATGATTTCTGTGCCTGCATCCAAGCGGCGCGTAGCGATAACAACATTATCATCAGGTAGGGGCAGTCGTCCGATTTCGTGTAATTGATGGGGGTGATTCATGAAGTTCTCCTACAGGGATTATGGTTCATCATCTAAAACGCATGGTATCATAAATTGGGATTTTTGAATAACTTAGGCTGGCTTCTCGAAAAGTAATCCCTTTCATCATTTTTACCTGAACTGCCTGATTATGTTTTAGATTTTCACTATCGGTTCGGCTCGGACTCAACAAGCGACCCATAGACCAAGTTGAGCGTGTCTTCGCTGTGTGGCAGGAGATACGACGCGAACATAACACGCGCTTCTATTTGGTCTGTCTCATGTTTTGGAACAGATGGGGACCTTGATCAAGCTTAGTCGAATCACCCCATCAAACTCACCGGATCAATATCCACCTTCCACCCCTTCGGCAAAGGCACTAGCCCCAAAATCTCCGCTGGGTTTGGGGCACGCAGAATAATTTGCCAACGATAGCGAGAGCGGATGCGCTGTACATAGGCTGGTGCAGGCCCAATCACCTCTACCCCAGCAAAGCCTTGTTGATCAATCCACAGGCGTAAGTTTGCCGCCATCTGGTCAGCCTCGTGCTTGCTGCGGTCATACCCGCTGTCGTTATATTGCAAACAAGCCAGCCGCTTGAAGGGCGGATAGCCTTGTTCGTAGCGAAATTGAAGCTCGTTGTGATAAAAACTATGATAATCATGGTCGCTTGCGGCGATGATGGCTGGCTGTTCAGGCGTATAGGTCTGAATGATCACCCGCCCTCTAAGCGGACTGCGCCCCGCTCGTCCTGCCATTTGCATAAGCAATTGAAAGCTCCGTTCTGCCGCCCGCATATCTGGCAGATAGAGACCCGTATCGGCTGATATAACGCCGACGAGCGTCACTAGGGGCAAATCGAGACCCTTAGCGACCATCTGTGTACCAATCATGATATTGGCTTCCCCTTCTTGAAACTGCTGTAATAAATGATAATGACTGCCTGCCTTACTGGTCATATCACGGTCAAAACGAATGACTCTAGCCTGGGGAAAGGTCTCTTTCACAGCGATTTCGACCTTTTCTGTGCCCAAGCCGAAGTAGCGAATGCGCTTGCTGCGACAGGTAGGACAAGTCTTTGGCGTTCTGGTATGAAAGCCGCAGAAATGACAGACTAAGTTGGCATTTGAGCTGTGATAGGTCAAGGTGGTATCACAACGGGGACATTGCATCACATGACCGCAGTCGCGGCAATTGACAAAGGTCGCCGCCCCCCGCCGATTGAGAAACAAAATCACTTGTTCTCCTGCGGCCAAGGTGTCGGTAATAGCCTGACTCAAGGCTCGACTAAAAATGGTGTAATTGCCCGCTTTTAACTCTTCCCGCAAATCCACAACTTCCACAGGCGGCATGGGTAAGACCATTAGAGAGGGAGAGAGTGTGGGGGGGGGAGAGGGGGAATGGATTTCTGCCTGACCTTCGTACCTACTCCCCGCGGGATCCTGGGTACGCCTGGTCTTTCGCGCCAGGGACTCTTGGACTGTCATGTGATTTTTGTGGGCTAAGATACGTTTAGACAGGGAGAGGAGGGTGTATTCTCCGCGCTGTGCTTTGCGATAGGATACAAGGTCTGGGGTGGCACTGCCCAGGATGACCGGAATTTGTTGGAGACGGGCCAATTCGATGGCTGCGTCACGCGCATGAAACGTAGGCATACGCTCTTGCTTATAAGCCGGGTCATGCTCCTCATCAATGATGATTAATCCCAAGGTTTGCGTCGGCGCGAAAAGGGCTGAACGCGGCCCGACGATAATCGGTAAATCGCCTTGATTGACTCGCTCCCAGGTGTCAAAACGTTCGCCTAAAGAGAGGGCTGAATGCCAGATTGCCACCCGTTGCGGAAAACGGGCTTGAACACGTTGCACAATTTGCGTAGCTAAGATGATCTCTGGGACAAGGAAGATAATTTGCTGGCCTTGTTTGAGGACTTCCGCAATCGCTTGGAGATAGATTTCTGTTTTGCCCGACCCGGTGACACCATGTAATAAGAATGGCTTACTCGCTTGGTTGCTCTGTAATGTTGAGCGGATCGTGGTCCATACTTGGTCTTGCTCCTGACTCAAAGGGGGCGGCTGGTCCAAGGTGAATATCTGTTCGGCCAAAGGGTCGCGCCAGTGACGGGCTGTGTCAAAAGCAATCAGATTAGCTTTGGCCAATTCAGTTAAAGTATTCGCGGTTGCTTCTGTCTGAGCATATACCCAGCCTTGCCAAATTGGCCCATCCTCTAAGGCCAACAGCCGTAAAACAGATGCCTGCCGAGCCACACCCTGAATATCTATCAAAGTTTTGGTCAAATTTTCTCGAGGTAGCTTTAAGGCCACTTTGGCTGGCTCGATTCTTTCAACTAAAATATTCGCCTTGATTAAGGGCTTTAATACCTTCCCTGGCTGACCTAGTTGCTCAAGCGATAGCGGTAATTTAGCTTGTTTTAACTGGGTGATGACTTGCGCTTCGGCGGGTGATAAATCTTTAGATAGATCTTGTTGGTTATTTAGGTTGATCAAGGTTTGTTTGGGCCAGAGAGTCACCCACCCCTTGTCAGCCATATTTCTTAGTGTTTGTTTTGAGCGCGTCTCAGTTGCTTGGAGTACCCTCTCCATAGTAGGTAGCGGGTCGTCTTCTTCAGCCAAATAGCGCAAAATTTGGGTTTGTCTTTTTTCTTTTCTCAAGCCAAGCACTGCATCGTCAATTTCATCGGGATGAATGAGTAATTCTAAGGTCCGGTCTAGTCGAGGTCCGGTGCGAGGTGGGCCTAAAACATGCTGTTGATGAATTAAGTTCCTTTGCATCAAGGCCTTCGCAACCTTGGCATTGACATTTTTGAGGGCAATGGGCTGGGGTGCATGGTTTAGGGTATGAAAGAGTGCTTTTTCTGGCTCAGATAAATCCGTTGGCAAAGAGGCGTTTGGGGCTAAACTGATCAGAGTCAGTGGCTGGCGATTGGTTCCTGGCGGAAGAAAATAGCTGACACAGATACTTAAAGAAGCCAAATACTCCCGCGACAGCCAACGCGCTAATGATAATTGCGTTTCTGTTAAAAGTGGTTCAGAAAATAGCAATTCTGTGATAGGCCGAAGCCGATGTTGTTCTATGGACGTTTTTTCTGTCAAGCCAACAACAGTACCCTGCAATTCTTCATGTCGAAGGGGCACAGCCACGATATGCCCAACGCTTAACCGTCCTTGCAGTGTTTCAGGAATCTCGTAAGTGAAGGTTTTTTGACGAATTTCTTCGTGTTCTAAGAGGGCGAAAGAAGGCCCTTTTTGGCGTTGCACAATGGCTCGATTGACAACAATTTCTGCGTACATGGTCAGAGGAATTAGAGGAGTCAACTGAGTAAGGCTACTTGAGTACCGATAACAAACAGGCCAAAAGCAACAAGCAAAACGATAATTTGCAGCGCGAGCGGGGTAGCATCTACCAACCTTGCTGTAGAAAGGTCAGGGTTTACAACTTTATATCGGGGAAGTAGGATGTAGCCTAAGATAAACCCACTGATTAATCCCCCCATGTGGGCCCAGTTATCGATATTGGGTTGACTTAACCCAAGAAAAATATTAATGACCAAAATAATACCAATACTGCTGAGGCGACCTTGACTAAACTCACCCAGACGGTGTCTATATCTCAGGAAATAGGCGGCTTGTATCCCGATGAGGCCAAATATTGCCCCACTGGCCCCGGCCGATAGCTCTGCTTGGCTCAAGGTCATGCTGGCTAAACTGCCAAAAAGACCAGCCAGAATATAAATGGCGATAAATCGTCCCCGTCCAAATAACCGTTCTGTTTCGGCACCAAAGGCGATGAGGGCAATGGCATTAAAAATAAGGTGGGTCAGATCAACATGTAAAAATATAGAGGTGAACAAACGCCAGGTTTGACCTTGTAGAATGAGATCCCGAACATTAGCCCCTAAGATGATCAGAGAAAGTATATGACTTCGTTGGCTAAAAGGCTGCGAGAAATGCGCTGCTGTCAATCCCAGTTCTTGGTCTAAGTTCAGGAATGGTATAAGAACAGAAGCAAATAGGGGGATAAGTTGTTGTATCAAAAAGAGGATGATAATTGAGCCGAGTAAAATAAAGACCCAAAAGGGTTTGCTCTGGGGAAGCGGGTATTGCTGAGAATTTGGGGCAGGTATTGATTCGGAGGGTGTCATAGATTCAGAAGAATTCATATCATAATCTCAGGTTGGTTGATCAAACATTTATGGGCTTGAATAATAGAGGCAATGGTGTTACAAGTTTTATCTACACACTGGTCCTGGTTAATCACCAAATAGTCAAAGAGATCAAGCCGTTTTTGTTCTTGACGAGCTGTGGCTATTCGGATGGCCAGTTGATCTTCCGGCTCTGTATCGCGCTCACGAAGTCGCTTAACCAAAGCTTCTTCTGATTCGGCAGACATATAGATGAAGATAGCTTCGGGGACAAGACGGCGTAAAGTTTCTGTGCCTTGAACGTCAACGCGCATAATCACGTCTTGATCGCTTGCTAAGGCTTTTCTAATCTGTTTCTTAGGAACGCCTCTATAATCTCCGTAAACGATCGCATATTCGAGAAGTTCATTCGCCTCAATCATTTGAGCAAATTCGTGCATAGAAACAAAGAAGTAATCTTGCCCTTCAACTTCAGTGGGTCTTTTAGGTCGCGTCGTCGCAGTGACCACAAAATAGAAGGGATAGCCTAGTTCTTTCATCCGTTTTATGGTAACATCCTTTCCTACGCCAGATGGCCCTGATAGGATGACGAGAACTGGTTTGGGTTTGATGTTATATGCGTCCATGATGTCAGTGTTGTTGTCCCTGTCAGTGATGATCATATACTGTATTGTCTCGGTTGGTAGTTATACCCAACATCAGGAAGTTTAGCAATTGTATCCAGTTGACATTCTGGCCCCTTTTGCATACAGCCTCATTTATAAAATTGGCTAGCTTGTGTATAATACAGGTTAAAAATGTGATCTTATATTGATCGTCTTATATTTATTGTTCATTAATGAAAGGATCAATCCATGCCCATTTATGAGTATGGTTGTTATGATTGTCGTAAACGAGTGAGTGTGTTTTGGCGTAACTTTTCGGCGGCTGAAATTGGCATTCCTAAATGTCCTCGGTGCGATGGCACAAACTTAAAACGTCTCGTGTCTAAAGTGGCCACGTTACGTTCGGAAGAAAGTCGTTTGGAAAATTTAGCAGACCCATCGAGTTTAGCTGGTTTAGATGAAAATGATCCCAAATCTTTAGCCAAATGGATGAGGCAAATGAGTAATGAAGTTGGCGAGGATGCGGGGTCAGAGTTTGATGAGGTGATTGGACGACTAGAAGCCGGACAAAGCCCCGATGAGATTGAACGTGATATGCCGGACTTAGGTCAAGATAGGGCTGGTGGTGTAGGAACTGGAGCGGACGATGACTGGTTTGATTAAGGATAATAGGTCTCATTACAATCTTTGGAAATGCAAGATGAAGATGTGTTTCTATTGGTCAAGCCATAGTTTCTAACTTGTGGAAGGATGAATAAACATGTCGGATGATAAAACAGATAAGGTCGAGATAAGACCGATATATTCTAATTTAGATTTAAGGCGAACACATAGTATCCAGCAAAAGGTCTTCGGATATCGTGATATTGATGTAATCCCTGCTACACATTTGCTAACAGTCCAACGTAATGGTGGTATGGTTTTAGATATGGAAGATGAGGTTTTATTGGTTCATCTTCCATCTAGTTTAACTGAAATTGACGGCGAGACCTTAAAATTGCGGCTGGCTGGCGGAATACGACCAGAGTGTCTTTGAAGCTTACTTTGAACGAGGATACGTTGTCACGGGATTTGCCTGTGATAAAGACCAAAATAGGCCTAATACCTATAAATTGGAAAAAATCAGTTTTCCCACACCGATAGATTTTACCTTGTGGAAGCAAACAATGGAAGAAGACAAAAGTTAATGGACCAGCATATCTTCCTCTCGCCGCATCCCGATGATGTCGTCTTATCTTGTGGGGGGATACTATATCACCTTATCCAAAGGGGCGAAAAGGTACAGGTGATTAATATTTTTGCTGGGATGCCACCCAGTAGAATGTCTTTTTCCAAGTTTGCCGAATACCAACATCGTCAATGGGGCTATCATCCGCAAGAGGCTTATCGACGTAGGCGACAAGAGGACCAAAAAGCCTTACAAATTTTGGGGGGACAGCCCCTTTATCTTAACTTTTTAGACTGTATCTATCGCGGACAACCAGAAAAAGAGGATTGGTATTATCTTTCGGATGATGACATTTTTGGGTCTGTTCATCCTCAGGAGTTAAATCTTATCCCAGAAATCATTCAAGCAATAGAAGACCGATTGGCTCAAACTCAAGGATCCGCCCCCTTGAAAATTTATGCCCCTTTAACCCTTGGTCAGCATGTAGACCATCAATTGACCTTTCTAGCTGCCCAACACTGGCAAAAGACGAGGGCCTATTCAGTGTATTTTTATGAGGATTACCCTTATGTCCAGCGTAATCTGGCTGAGTTAGACCGCGTTCTTGACTTAAATAGAGACTCATGGCAGGCCGAGATAATAACATTCTCAAAACACACTTTGTCTTTAAAAATGCAAGCCATCGCCGCTTATACATCTCAAATGGATATTCTTTTTGGGGGAGAGGTAGAAATGCGTCGTTTGGTGCAGGCCCAGGCCTATCAGGTAGGTCAGGCTCATCCCAGTGAACGTCTTTGGTATGAGACGATCTAGCATAGCGAAACTAGACTATTCAGCATGGCTAAAAAACCGCTTATTTTACTGACAAATGATGATGGTATTACCTCGCCAGGTTTATTAGCTGCTGCGAAAGCCGCAGTCACCTTAGGCGATCTATACCGATCTATTTGCCTTTGTTTGGACCAAGTTGTTTCTGTTACACCGATTAGTTTAGATTTGACTTCGCGTATTGCTTTGGAAGCCTTAATGCAAATGTTAAAATGAGCGAGATGGATTAATCCATGAAAACACAGCCAATGCCTGTCGATATAGTGGTTGACTTAAAGAAGCGGCAAGTAAAAATTATCTGGCAAGATGGCCATGAGAGTAGCTATACCTTGGATAAGTTACGACAAAGTTGTCCCTGTGCGATGTGTCATGATGTCCGTCAGAAAGCCCAGGCCGATCCTTTATTTGTATTTAATGCCAATATGTCTCAAACGAGCAGTGACTTAGAGCCACAGAATCCAGTGCAGTTGGTGGGACAATATGCCCTCCAATTTTCATGGGTTGATGGCCATAATACAGGGATTTATACCTATCCTTTTTTACGAGAACTGTCTCAACAAGAATAAACTGTAAGAATTTATTTGGAGTAGCGCATGTCTCAATTGCAATCAAGCCTGAAAACGATTTTGTTTGTGTATTTGACCCTATGGTTATGGTCTTGCGCCCTACCAATCACTTTCGTTAACGAATCTGGTGACGCTACAGTAGCTCGTGGTCAAAAGCCAGTTGCTTCTGAGACGATGAGCGAAAATGAACAGTTAAGCTTGGTCATCGAAGAGCGACAGATTATTGTCCGTACACCACCCCCACCGCCGGTCCATGTGGCTAATGAAAATCCACTCACGGGGCTATTGGTCTATGACCCAAAGGTGTTTATGCAGCGTCCGCTACAAGTTCGTTTGGGGAATGATCCCCAAGTAAGATCTCAGTTGAATTTAACCCAAGCTGATATAGTTTATGAAGAAATTGTTGAATGGTGGATTACACGTCTAACGGCCATTTATTATACCAAGACCCCGGAAATTATCGGGCCGATTCGCAGTGCACGGTTGATTAATATTCCCTTAGCCCAACAATATCAAGCGGCCCTAATCCATTCAGGAGGGAGCGACCCAGTCCGTTTTCAGGTTGCTCAATCTGGTATTGTCGATTTAGACGAATATTTTCACCCTACCCCTTACTTTTATCGACCTGGGGAAAGTTGGCAGCGACGTTTGGCCGTGAATGCCCAGGCGGTGCATCAATATTTGGCTGCTCAAGGATGGCAAGCACCAGTTTCCTTACGCGGTTTCGCCTTTCAAGATGAGCCACCAGAAGGAGAACAGGCAGAACGAATTTTTATTGATTATCCAGCGACAACCAGTAAAGTCCAGTGGCTTTTTGACGAAACAAGCCAAAAATACCATCGTTATGTGGCTGATCAATTGATGATTGATACCAGTACAGGCGAAATCGTCTCAGCCGATAATGTGGTGATTTATTTTACAAAACATTATCAGACGGATATCATTGAGGATAGTACTGGGGCAACCTCTGTTGGGATTGACTTAAATGGCGAAGGTGTCGCTTGGATCGTCCGTGATAAAGTCTTAATCAAAGGCCGCTGGTTGACTGATGGAACCCAAACGCCGCTTTTTTTGGACGAAGCAGACAATCATATTCCCTTGCGTCGTGGTCAAACTTGGGTTCAAGTGGTGCCATTAGATTATGTGATTGGAATAAATTAGTTATAGATGAACGTTGTTTCAAGCATCAAATAAAACAGGATTTAGCCATAAAAAGTGAAAAGAACTTAGGGCAAATTTCAGTTTGTCCTACAAACCTTATTTATAGCGGAGAGGCATACTATAATGACAAGACAAAAGATTTCCCCGCCTGCTGATCGTTATTTTGGCCCTGATCCACGGCAAATAGAAGTAGCCCAAAAGCTTTACGAGTCTATTGAGAACTTGCCGCTCGTTTGTCCCCATGGCCATGTTGACCCTAGCATGTTTGCGGACCCAGACTATGCCTTTGGTAGCCCCACCCAGCTCTTACTTATGCCCGATCATTATATTTTTCGCATGCTTTATTCCCAAGGTATTGCCCTAGAATCATTAGGGCTACGGCGTTTAGATGATAGTCCTGTGGAAACGGATCATCGCAAAATTTGGCAGATTTTTGCCGAGCATTTTTACCTCTTCCGAGGAACACCCACGGGGATGTGGCTGACTGAGGAGCTTTATGATGTCTTTGGGATAGAAGACAAATTAACAAGCGAATCGGCTCAGGCCATTTATGATCAACTTGAGGCCAAATTACAAGAGCCAGCTTTTAGACCGCGAACTTTATTTGAACGGTTTAATATTGAAGTTTTGTGTACCACGGATACGGCTATTGACCCTTTGGCACATCACAAAGCCATCCGCGAGTCGGGCTGGTCGGGCCAAATCCGGCCTACCTTTCGTCCAGATAATGCCATTGACCTAAATGCCAAAGGCTGGCGGGATAATATTAATCAGCTCAGTGATTTGGTGGGCTTTGAGATCACCAGCTATGCTAAATTGGTGCAAGCCTTAGAAGATAGACGGGCCTTTTTTAAGGACATGGGAGCGACGGCCACAGACCATGCGGTGTTTATGCCTGCCATCACAGATTTGTCACCTGAAGAAGTCGATGCCATCTTCCAACAAGCCCTCGCTGGCAATATTGCGCCGGGTCGGCCTGGGGCTGATGAGGCGGCCCAGTTTATGGGCCATATTTTGATGGAAATGGCCCGCATGAGTACGGAAGATGGCTTGGTCATGCAGATGCACATTGGCTCCTATCGCAATCACAACCACCTACTTTTTGAGCAGTTTGGCCCTGACATGGGGGCTGACATTCCCGTCCAAACTGAATTGACCCGCCATCTTAAACCCCTCCTCAATCGTTATGGGAGCCACCCGAACTTTAAACTCATTTTGTTCAACTTAGATGAAACGAATTACGCTCGCGAACTAGCCCCCTTGGCTGGGCATTATCCATCTGTCAAATTGGGCCCTCCTTGGTGGTTTCATGATAGTCTTAATGGTCTCAATCGCTACTTTGATCAAGTCATGGAAACCGCTGGGATTTATAATACGGCTGGGTTCAATGATGACACCCGTGCCTTCCCATCTATTCCAGCGCGACATAACATGTGGCGACGGGCCTCTGCCAATTGGGCCGCTGGATTGACCGTCCGGGGCATTGTTGATCAATTTGATGCTCAGGAAATGGTTCATGATTTAGCCTATGGTTTAGCCAAGAAAGCCTATAACTTATAGAGAGACAATTAGTTATTAGCTGTTAGTTCTTAGTTGTTAGCTATAGGAAGTTATCCATAGACGGTTATCTATATGAACTGGCTGAGTTCAAAGGATAACAATGGAAAACGCCTATTGTTAATTACTCATTACTCATTGTTAATTGATATTTGTGAGGAAGTGATCATGACAGAGAATACTGAACCCGCCTACGTTATTCAGACAGAAGATTTGCGTCGCGTCTATAAGACTGGGTCAAGAGAAGTGCATGCTTTGCGGGGGGTGAATTTACAATTGAAGACAGGTCGTCTGATTGCCTTAAAAGGACGTTCAGGGAGCGGTAAAACAACCTTGCTAAATTGTATTGGGGGTCTTGACCGTCCCTCGTCAGGTGAGATTAGCGTCTTTGGGCAAAATTTGATAAAAATGAGCCAAGGCAAATTGACCTTGTGGCGACGCTCTGAAGTTGGCTTTATTTTTCAATCCTTTGGCTTGTTGCCTTCTTTATCAGCCTTTGAAAATGTAGAACTCATGTTACGGATTAATCGTGAGGTCCGTAAAGTGCGGCGCGAACGGACCTCACACTGTTTGGAATTAGTCGGTTTAGGAAAATGGGCCGACCATCGACCCTATGAGATGTCAGGGGGGCAACAGCAACGGGTAGCGATTGCGCGAGCTTTAGCCAATTCTCCGCAATTGATTCTGGCGGATGAGCCAACTGGCGAGTTAGACAGCACGACATCTGGCGAAATTATGACTCTCTTTCAAAACTTAGTGGACGAAAGTAAGATTACCATTCTGATGAGTTCTCATGACCCTTTGGTTGATGAAGACGTGGATGAGGTTTTACAGTTGGGTGATGGAGAGATCATTGAGCATAAAGTGATGCGAGATGAGGCCCATCAGCCTTTAGCTGAACCACAGGTTGAGCGATTTACCCTAGAAAATGAAGATAAAGAGGTATAATGTACAAATCATTTCGGATACAGAACTACCGTTGTTTTGAGGATTTGACGATAGAGCCGCTGGCGCGGGTAAATTTGATTGGGGGCAAGAATAATGTGGGGAAGACGGCTTTGTTGGAGGCTTTGTTTCTTTATGAGCGTCGTCATCCGGTCGCGGGTTTTATGATGTATTCATTCCGTGGTTTTACAGATGTGAGAATAGATGATGAACTTGTTGCGGAATTATTTCGGAATTTTGATATCAACCAAACAATCAGTTTCTCTAGCGAAGAGGTCATAGGTCAAGAGAAACGATTTTTAGAGATAACTTTAGAGCCGCGAGATATCCAACGTATGACTATATCTCATCACCCCAGCCCAGAAAGCCAGGTAAAAACTTTTTCCGCTGCTGAGGTATTCGCACAAGAGATGTCTAATCCGGTAAAGGTTTTATTTCGATATTATGATGCTAATGGAAATACTATTCAAACCTTATCCGCTTATGCTGAAGGCGGGGACATACGATTTGAAGGATTAACAGATCATGGTAAACCAAAATCATCGCTATTGTTAGTTCGAGATCGACAAGACACAAAGCAAATGGCTAATGCACTTAGTACACTTCGACGTGAACGAAAACAAGGTGAAATTGTTAGAATGTTGAGAATTTTAGATGATCGCATTGAGGATATAGAGGTGCTACAAAGAGGGACAGAATCAATTATTTATTGTGATCTCAAGGGAGAGGCGCAATTAATGCCTATTCTTTTAATGGGTGAAGGTGTGTCTCGGATACTAGAAATTGCCTTGATTATATCTCATGAAAATTATGAGGTTATTTTAATTGATGAGATAGAAAATGGCCTTCATTATTCGATTATGCCGAAAATTTGGCAGGACATTGGCGAATTAGCTAAGGCGTTCAATGTTCAAGTCTTTGCGACGACGCATAGTTGGGAGTGTATTGAGGCTGCTCATCAAGCGTTTTATGAAGGTGAATATGATTTTCGCTACCATCGTTTGGACCGTGTCGATGATGTGGTCAACGTCGTGACTTATGACCAAGAAACGTTAGAAGGAGCCATAGATATAGGGGTAGAGATACGATAATGAAGAAGCGACGCAGTCCAGATATTAGTATTAAGAAAAAAAAATTATTGCTTGTCGAAGGACAGGATGAAGTGATGTTGATCGATAAACTTTTGAGAGAACTTGAACTAACTGAAGTGCTTCAAATCATCAATGTGAACGGTAAGAATAACATTTCCCGTGGACTTAAAAGTTTGATGAAGCACTCCGATAGTCATCGCATCTCATCAATTGGCATTATCCGAGATGCTGACAAAAATCCTAAAGGAGCCTTTGATAGTATTTGTTCGGCCTTAGAGAATGCTGGTCTAGCTAAACCTAAGCAGCCGGAGGAATTAGTTGGTGATAAGCCTAAAGTGGCCATCATGATTTTACCAACGGCTAATACCGAAGGGATGCTTGAAACTTTATGTTTGCAATCTGTGCAAGAGGATCCAGCAATGGCCTGTGTAAACCAATATTTTGATTGTCTTAAGAAACAGCTAGGTGAAGCGCAGATGCCAAAAAATTTAGCTAAAGCTAAAACGGCTGCCTTTCTATCTTCACGACCAGAGTTGGCTTCAAATGTTGGCATTGCTGCCCAAAAAGGTTATTGGCCTTTTACACATTCTACTTTTTCGTCCTTAAAGGCTTTTCTTCAATTGTTAGAGTCAAATCATGAAACCGCCTTAATGCTTTGACTCTCTGTAACGGAAAGACTAATATAGTTGTTTAGAAAAAAATGATTTTTATTCAGACCTTCAAGATTTTTGTCTAACCTAGGATTAGTCACCTTGTCGGTCTCAAATCCAGACGGGACAACACTTGTGTCAGAACAAACTACGACTACTGGAAATAAAACCGAAGTAAAGAAAGAGAAAGAAGAAAAACCAACGACAGTCTTACTGGTTCGGCATGGTCAAAATGATTGGGTGGGTAAGCATAAACTAGCAGGCTGGACTGCGGGTGTTCATTTAAATGAGCATGGTCGAAAGCAAGCTGAGGCAGTAGGCCAACGGTTAGCCCAAGCTGGCCCCAAAATTGATGTCATTTATGCCAGCCCCTTAGAAAGAACGATGGAGACGGCTAATCTCATTGCCGAGCATCTGAAATTACCTGTGCATGAACGGCGAGGCATTGGCGAGGTTGAGTATGGTGAATGGACTGGTAAAGAGATTAAGGAACTGTCCAAGCACCCTCATTGGCAGGTGGTCCAGTTTTATCCGAGCAACGCCAAGTTTCCCAAAGGGGAAACGCTCTATCAAATGCAAGCCAGAGCAGTGCAAGAGATTGACCAACTCGTGACACAACATCCCGAACAGACCTTGTTGCTTATCTCCCATGCAGATTTGATTAAAAGCGTTATCGCCCATTATTTAGGAGTCCATCTGGACCTATTTCAGCGCCTTGTCGTTAGTCCAGCTTCCATTACGACCATATCATTTACGACCTTACGCCCGATGATTCACCATGTCAATGATACCAGCCATCTCCCGCCTGACCCGCCAAAAAAGGAAGTTGTAGAAGACAAAACTGAACAGACCTGATAATGAATGTGATTTGATTTCACGCATCTCGTAACGATGCCGGGGCAATGGATTTTGGGATCCCTTTTGTTAAAAAGGCCCTTTTACCAAAACTGACATACCGCATGTGCTTTGCATTTCGTATCTGAAGAGAAAAGGAAGAATCATGACAGCACAACATATCGAATTTCATGCAGTCAATCGGATTACCATTGGCACAATTGGTGAACCGGGCCAGCGTGTGTTTTTACTGCAAGTGGCTGATGCGATTGATACAGTAACCTTAAAGATGGAAAAGGAACAAGCTAGAGCTTTAGGTAAAACATCTCAAAAGATGCTTGAAAATTTAGATGAAGAACATCCCGCAACCTACACGGCGGCTGACTACCCCTCTGCAGCAGATTTACAATTAAAAGAACCAACAGAAATTTTATTTGCCATTGGTCAGATGGGCTTAGGTTATGATAGTGGTCGTGACAGGGTGGTCTTGGCAGCTCAGGAAGCTATATTTTCAGAAGATGAAGAGCCTTCAACGGCTCGGTTGTGGATTACCCGTCCTCAACTAGAAGCCTTGAGTGATCAAGCTTTAGAAGTGATCGAACAAGGACGACCCAGTCCTGATAACAATGGTTATCATCGTTATCCACTGTAGAATGAGCTAGATCTGACAAGGTTGATTCTCAAATTTTCTGGAAAAATAAATTTGAGCGATAGATGAACGGTGAAATAAGGCAAATCACGAAAGCCTGTCAGGTCTTTTCTCTAAAATAAGAATTGCTGAGATGGGTTGTCAATTTATGAGTTGGAGGTTTGCATGAGTTATGATGCTGAAACAAGAGATATTAATGATCTCTTAGAGCCACCTCAGGATATTTCGGTGGATGTCGCGACCAAAGCGATGAAAAAAGGGAAGCTTGAGATATATGGCCTGATGCCTTGGGGATCGAATTATACCTTTTTAGGGGTTATTTACACGGATCACTTGAAGTTTAATGTCATTTATAAACCGCGTCGTGGTGAACGCCCCTTATGGGATTTTGACCACGGTACCTTATGCCAGCGGGAAGTGGCGAGTTATGTTATTAGTCAAGCCTTAGAGGGATGGGTCTCTGTGCCGCCGACAATTATACGGAAAGGGCCTTATGGTAAAGGCATGTTGCAACAATTTATCCACGCTGACTATGATATTCATTATTTTATCCTCAAAGACGATCCACAGTTTCAGAAAATTTTTCAACAACTTGCCCTGTTTGATTACATTATCAATAACGCTGACCGCAAAGGAGGCCATTGTTTATTAGACCATCAGAATCGTGTTTGGGCGATTGATCACGGGCTAACATTTCATTGCGAACATAAGCTACGAACCGTTATCTGGGAATATGAAGATGAAGAAATTCCCTATGATTTATACAAAACCTTGAAAAATTTAGCCCATCACTTTGCCCCAGAGTGTGAAGTTTATGAAATCCTACAGAAATTGCTATCTCCATCAGAAATGAATAGCTGTTATCGTCGTCTACAAAGCTTGCTCAAGCGAGGCCGTTTTCCGTCTTCACAAGGCTATCGAGATTATCCCTACCCACCCGTTTAAAATTGCTTGACCCAACAGATTGGCTTATAATCTAAGTTTGGTTATCTTTCAGTTATTAGGTATTGGTTATTAGCGAGATTTTTGCTAGTGATTAATGGCTGATGACTAATTGTTATGTTTAGAGGATTTAGCATGCCCACCTATCAATATGAATGTTCAACTTGTCAAACGACCTTTGAAATTAAGCAAGGTTTTGAAGATCCACCTTTGAGCGTTTGCCTGGTAGAGGATTGTGAGGGAAAACCAATTCGAGTAATTAATCCAGTTGGTATTGTCTTTAAAGGCTCTGGTTTTTATATTAACGATAGTAAAGAACAAGCTAAAAGTAAAAGCGAAAAAGATCAGAAGTCCGAAAAATCGGAGAAGTCTGAAGAATCGGAAAAATCAGAGAAATCAGAGAAGCCTGAAACTTCATCTCAAAAGGAAAAAGTTTCGACGAGCGAAAGTTCATCACCATCTAAAAAAGAATGATGTCTACATCATTTATATATTTATATAAATTTTACTGAGATATAAGGAATGAGAAAATCATGGCAAATGCAGTTGATCTTCTAAAATCTGTGGAACAATTAAAAGAAGATGTTCCTAACCTAGTAGCGGGTGATACAGTTCGGGTGCATGTCCGTATTGTGGAAGGGAAAAATGAGCGGGTTCAGGTTTTCCAAGGGACGATTATTGCTTTGGAAGGATCTGGTAATAATGCCTCAATTACGGTCCGCCGAATTGCGGCCAATAATATTGGGGTTGAGCGTAAGTTTTTGATTCACTCACCGAGGATTGATAAAATTGAAGTGCTTCGTCGAGCCCAAGTGCGTCGAGCGAAGTTATATTATTTACGCGGGCGAAGCGGTAAATCAGCGCGTTTGAAAGAACGATCCTTTCGTTAGCAGTAGCTGGTTCAATTTTGATTTTTAGGTAGGTTTGCAAAGATGCCTTGTCCTGCCCCAACTTTAGAGAAAGAACTGGCCCTATTGAAGGCGGGTTTTAAGTTTATCGCTGGACTTGATGAAGTCGGACGCGGGGCTTGGGCGGGGCCTGTTGTTGCCGCTGCGGTAATATTGCCTTTAGACTTATCCAGCCCACCTGAGCCATGGACGGGGATACGGGATTCAAAGCAGATGACCCGCCGTCAACGTGAAAATTTATTTGATCTAATTAAGGTCAAGGCCCTCTCTGTGGGTCTTGGCCTTAGTTCTAGTGCTGAGGTTGATCAACATCGTATTGTTGAAGCAACGAGACGAGCCATGCAACGAGCGGTTGCCCAACTCGATCCAGACCCACACCATCTATTAATAGATGCTTTGGCTTTGCCCCAACTCTCTCTACCTCAATTATCCTTTCCTAAAGCTGACTCTATTTCTTTAAGTGTGGCCGCCGCCGCCATCGTGGCCAAAGTGACGCGAGACCGTTTGATGGTCTGTCAGGACGAAGCATATCCTGGCTATCATTTTGCCCAACACAAGGGGTATGGTACCAAAGCTCATCTAGCCGCCCTAAAGACGCTCGGCCCATGTCCCATCCACCGCTATAGCTTCGCCCCTATTCAGGTTCTGGTGGAAAATGATGAGTTAGGGAACAGCGAATAAAAAATCTGTGCCTTAAGGTATATCTGCTTATAAAATGTCAATCTTCTTTAACCCGTTCTTTAAATACGGCTAGAGCCTTTTTCATAGCCTCCTGCCGCACTGCCGTAGTGACATCACCTCGGGTTCGTTCTGTGACCCCGCGGACCATATCAATATTGCGCCGTAAGCCATGCGTTATGGCTGATGGAAAATCGACGGTCATCAATTCTATGTAAATTTCATCCATTAGGGACAAAATATATTCGCCTCGTTCAACCTGACCACGTCTCAGAGCATCCAAGGTATGGCGGCGCAACTCACCGACGGCTTCAGCTAAACCATTGACATAAGCGGCATTTTCGATGTTTAGGGTTTGAGGTGTAGGTAAGGGTTTTTGTAGAATTAAGGCTCGCACAAGATGGGCTTCCGCTAGTTCTTTGAGGGCATCTTGGGTATAGCCAGCATAATATACATCAGGAAATTGTTTAGCCTGATCAATCATATCTTGAGCGATGTCCTGGGCGATGGTTAATAGACGCTCTGCTTCGGCTTCGTCAACACGGTGGGTGGCTTGAATAGCCTTAGCACAATGGCTAATCAATTCCCGTGAACGACGCAAGGTGCGGTCTCGCACCTCTGCTTTTGTGGAAAAATCTTGGTTGATATTTTGGATGATTGTTTGAATGTCTGCCATATCTTCCTCCTAATATAAAATGGCAAGTTGGCAAAGGAGAAAGATGGGGTGTTTCTTTGGAACAACACGCTGCGACCTTGCCACTTTGCCACTTTACTAAAATCGAGGGGGAGCTCCATTACTTGAACCGCCTGGAAATCCTTTTTTGGGTGTTCTAATTTCGCCATGTTGTTGTTCAAATTTTTTGATATTTTCAGCTAAAGCATGCAACAATAATTTGGCATTCATGGGGGTCATGATCACCCGCGACCGAACACGCGCCTTTGGCAAGTTTGGCATTAAACGGGCAAAATCTACCACAAATTCAGACTGAGTATGGGCAATCAGCGCAAAGTTTGAATAAACTTCCTCTAAATCCTGAGGCAATTCAATTTCAAGTTGGGGTTGTTTACCTTCGGTCATCGAGCATGTCTCCTTGATTTTAGACTGAATTATCACGACAAATGTTAATCACGCAAGGCTAGACCCACCTTGCGTGATGGCAAATCATTTAATTAAGATGGCTCAAGCGGAAATTGTGACTGTGTTTGTGTGACTGCTGCTTCAAACTCGGCCAAGGTATCGACCTCAAAAATCAGATCGCTTAAATGTTTGACCCCAGCGAAAGGCAAGTCTTGGAGGACAGTCTCAAAATGACCTAGCTCAACCTCGAAGCGTAGGGCAATCACTCTTTGCATCATTAAGACCAGTGCTTTTCGTTCTCCTTTTGCCCGAACCTCTTTTTCCCAAGGAATTGGATAATCTCGCCAAAAATCTTCTTTTGTATACATTAAGGTGATGATATTGTGATCGTTCAGATTGTCAAAAACAGCCCAGAAATCTGGGGGCAAGTCGGGTGGTATCCAGCCAGTAGCGTCCCGACTGACGGTGATGATGTCGGCCAACTGTTTTTTGAGGGAGAGGTCAACCTCAACATCGGTGTGATAGCCCATCAGATCAAAAAGGGGCAACAAGATCAAACCCAAGATACGATGCCAGTCTGCGCGGTCATTGAATGGTGAGGTCATAGTAGGTTTGGCTTTGTCAGTGCTTGTGATTTATGCTATGATGAAGGAGAAATAAAAACCCCTTTCGTGAGATAGCCAAGGGATTTTAGCAAAACAAATAGCCAAAGGACTGGCTTTAAGCGTTTCCAGCCCCACTATAGCACAGTCAGCCCTCTTGGTCAACCCCTCCCTTTGGTCTGATGCCTTTACATCAGGAGAAGAAAAATGATTCATGGAACCCACAATGCTTTACCTGACCTACGTAATGAAAACATTTTAATTTATATTAACGGCGACCTTGTTCCACGTCATGAAGCTAAAATTTCGGTTTTCGACAGTGCCTTTCTCGTGGGCGATGGGGTGTGGGATGCAGTACGCTTGTATGATGGTATATTGGTTTTTTTAGATGAGCATTTGAATCGCCTCTATCAAGGGGCAAAAGCCATTGGCTTAGATATCGGCTTAACCCGTGAGGAATTGACAGCCGCTATTCAAAAGACGATTGAGGCCAATCAGATGGGCACCAATGTGCATGTTCGTTTTATGATCACCCGAGGCATTAAGAAAACGCCATCACAAGACCCCCGCTTGACCATCAGCCCGCCCACCATCGTCATTATCGCTGAACACAAAGCAGCTGACCCAGCCTCGAAAAATCAGGGCATCAAACTCTTCACCGCCACGGTACGACGCGGCTCACCAGACTACCTTGACCCGCGTCTTAACTGTCATAGCAAACTGCATGAGGTAATCGCCCTGGTTCAAGCTTTAGAGGCTGGTGCTGATGAGGCTCTCATGTTAGATATTCATGGCTTTGTCAGCACATGCAATGCGACAAATTTTTTTATGATCAAAAATAGAGAAGTGTGGACGTCGACAGGGCAATATTGCCTGAACGGAATCACGCGGGGAAAAGTGTTGTCAATTTGTCAGAAGCATCATATTGTCGCTTATGAGAAAAATTTCTCGCTAACAGATGTTTATGATGCTGATGAAGCCTTTGTGACGGGCACTTTTGGTGGCTTGACCCCAGTCACACAGGTCGATGGACGGGAAATAGGCTCAGGTGCCTTTGGACCGCTGACCCAACAGCTGCATGATTTATATCAGGCAGAGGTCGCTTTGGCTGTACAGGCGACGAAGGAGGTTAAGAATAAATAAAGAAAGGGTGGAGGGTAAAAATGAAATGCGTGTCATCGACAACGCAAAAGCATACACTTTGAAATCCCAAAGAATTTCTAGGTCCCTCTTACCGCTTCCCGCCAGCCATCCGTTCTGCCTGAGGCAAACGACGTAACCATAACAAAGCAATGACCCCTAAGATGGCTAATAGACCATTAAAGCTAAAGGCAAAAATCCATTGTTGAGCTTTGGGAGCGATGTCTAAGGTCAGGCCAGCGACCACAGGTACAATGGCCCCCCCGGTGAAGCCGATGAAAGATTGTAGGGCCTGCGTGGAGCCGATGCGGTCTGGTGGTGATAATTCTATCGCTGCGGTGGAGTAGATGGCCGAGTCGGCAGCTGTCGAAAAACCATAAACGAAACCGAGCCATAAGAGATATGTGCTTGGGGAGTCGACTAACCAGCCAACGATGAAGGAACAAGTGCCACTAACAGCAAATATCAGGCTTGCTCCCATAGACCGCCCGACATAATCTGACCAAGCCGCACCAATAGATACGCCCGCAATGCCTACGGTAAAGATTAAGCCAGATAACCAAGCGGCCTCAGCTGAAGCAGTTTCCAGAGTCATCCCTTGGTTGATGAGGGCTGCTCCCAGAAGGAGAGGGAACCAGAGCCGAGCGAGGTAAAGTTCAGCAGTGTGTAGGGTATAAGAAATAATTAATAAATTGATTGACCGATCACGGAGAATGTTGACATCAAGGAGCAAATTTTTCGGCAGTGATTTAAGTTGGTCTATCCAAGAGGGCTTATGGGTGTCTGTTTGGGTACGCGATTTGAGATGGTCTATCAAGGTTAATTTGTCAGCCTCTTCTGCCCTTCGCCTTATTTTCTGCGGAAAAATACAAACCATTAAACCAATGGCCACCAAGCCAGCCAAGGCTGTGACAAAATAAGCTGTACGCCACGAAGAAACCTGACTTAATAGATATCCCGTGGCCGTGTAAGATAAGGTTGTGCCAGCATATCCAGCACTGACAAAGATACCCACAGCTAAACCACGTTTGCCATTGGCATAACGGTGGGAAACCACCTGAATCCCTGGAATATACATGCCCATATGCCCAGCCCCAGCAAAAAAGCGGAGTATCAAGGCCACCCACATATCCTGAGCCAATAAAGGAAACAGCAGGTGACTCCCAGTTGAAATGATTAGCCCTATCAGCGAAATCCATTGCGGAGCAGTGCGATTAGTAATGGGGACGAGAATGAGCGCAGAAAGCGCATATCCAATTAGGTAACTGGAAAAAATAAGGCCTGCTTGGCCATTTGTGAGGGCCCATTCTTCTCGAATAAATGGCAGCGCAGCCACGTAGCTGGAAAAAGATAATAAGCCGAGTAATAGACTCAAACTTAAGACAAACAGCCAGAGGGTGTTCAGCCAAGAGGATTGATGGTGGGGGGAAGTCATAGCAAATTTGTGATTAGGCGCGTTAGCAGATAAAAGAGACATTTTGCAAACAAAAGCGCAAAGAAAAGATAAATTTTTCTTTGCGCCTAAACAGTATATAGAAGTCACTCACTGCTTTAATCCCTTGCTAACGCTATGCTGGCATACCCTTCTCATCTTCAAGATCATAATCCCAGTAACCTGGTCCCTCTTCAAAGAATTTCGCATCGCGTTCAATATCTTTGGTATATTCATCGGGCACATCCTCTTCCGGAAAGATGGCTTCGGGGGGACAGACAGGTACACAAGCTCCACAATCGATGCAGGTTTCAGGATCAATATAGAAGCGATCCCTCCAAACTGGATCATCTTTGGGACCAGGAACAATGCAGTCTACAGGGCAAACTTCAACGCAATCTCCTTCACGTGAGCAAAGGTCGACAATTGTATGAGTCACAGGTACTTTCTCCTAACTCTAGAATTAAAAATTTGATCATTACATCATTTCTACAGGATAGCCTATCCTGAAACCTACGTCAAATTAGGGCGGAGGTGTTAAAACCTTTCCCGACGAGAATAACTTTGGTATAATGAGATCATGAAATAATCTCTGATGAGGAACTATTTAGGTGCGAGTCACTTTTGCCAAAAATGATTGTATGATTTGAGCAGATTGTGATCTAACCACTGCTTAAAGGTGATTTGCCCTTGTCCCAGAGCATAGTTCCTTAGGCACAAGAGGACACTTATGCACAGAAGTAATCAACCATCACCCTATGACTTAAACAATCCGCCCCAGATAAATCAAATTCTGTTGCGTCTGATCTATCTAGGATTAGGCTTCATGAGCCTTTTCGTCAGTCTCCTTTTTTGGGGGGGGCTAACACCCGTTAAAGGTCAAGCAGCCCTCAGCCTATTATCTTCACCCCCTCAGGCCAATGGCGTTAAGATAAGGAGAGGCCCCCCCTCAATCCCCCCTGCTAGGGGGGAAGTTGGCGTAGCGGGAGCAACGCACGTTCTCCCCTCAGCGGGAGGAGTTAGAGGGGGGCTTAACTTAACCCTATTGCCCACTCAGGCGCAGTTTCAGGTCCAAGTCCCCTCAACCTACACGGTTTCCTTAAAACACCTCAATCTCGAAACACAAAATTTGCGAGTCTATCCCCAAACAGCCGTTTGCCCGCTTGTAAGAAAGAATATGGACACTGTGGAGCCACCTTCTGCGGGACAAGGGAATACGTTACTATCAGGTCGTCTGTTAACCCAGCTCCAAAAACTGTTCCGATTAAACGCAAATCAGGCTATTTTGAACAAACGAATCAATCTTCTATTTTTGGGCACAGATAGTCGGGCTAATGAAGTTAAAAATCAAGGCCGCACAGATACGATTATGTTGGTGACAATGGACTTACACACCAGAAAGATCGGGGTCTTATCCATTCCACGCGATTTATGGGTTTTAATTCCCGATTATGGCGAAGATCGCATTAACACCGCTTATCGTAAAGGCGAATTGAACAAACACCCTGGTGGCGGCCCAGCACTCTTGATGGAGACGATTCGGGCCAATTTTGGGGTCGTTGTCGATTATTATGTTTTGGTTGATTTTGAAGGCTTTATCCAGATTGTAGATACGCTAGGTGGTCTAGATATCTGTGTGCCCCAAACCATTGACTCAGCGCGG
Source organism: Anaerolineae bacterium (assembly GCA_965199695.1). Taxonomy (GTDB): domain Bacteria; phylum Chloroflexota; class Anaerolineae; order 4572-78; family 4572-78; genus CBDAUV01. The sequence goes on from OZ241372.1 coordinate 892,587, forward strand.
TTTTATGGCTACACTCCCCTCTATGTCGAGGCAGAGGCCTATTATAGTTTTGTGCCTGTTCCGATCATCACCCAAGCAATATCCTTAGAAGAGACAAGCGCATCGACAGACGACATGGGGAACCAAAAAGGCTACCAATTTCTATATATCGATGCCGGGTGGCATACTTTAAATGGTGAGGTCGCGTTGCGTTATGCCCGCAGCCGGGCTTCGAGTACCGGTGACTTCGCCCGTATTCAGCGGCAGCAGGCTGTATTAATGAGTATGCGAGAGAAAGTACTCATGACTGATTTGATGCCGCTCGTGCCTGCAATGTGGGCGATCGTTTCTGAGGCATTTGAAACGAACTTGACCCCAGGTGAGTCACTACTTTTGGGTCAAATAATCTTGGAAACTCCTTTTGAACAAATCCGCGCAGAGGCATTTAGACCCCATCAGACTCTAGACTATCGTTCAGCCAAGGGGGCCAGTATCCTTTTACCACGCCGCGATGCGCTCAAAAATGTGATTGAAAGTTTATTTGGGAGCACCTATTCACTTGAGCCGCTCACACAATTAGAAGCCCAAGCCGCTCACTTATTATCAAATTCATCGACACCAACACTGAATACGACCACAACAGCCCCTGCCTCGTCAGTTGATCTGACATCGAAGATATTGCCTTTAACCATCATAGATAAGGTGAATTTGAAACTCACGCCCTAAGCAATATAAGGAAAAATAAAAATGAAAAATGATAAATCGGGCCCTCGCTTAGACTATGCGGCTGAGTATGTCATACATAATACGCCAGATACCATGCTGGCTGGACAGATTAGCACTGTCCAAATGACTGTCCTCAATCCAAGCAGTCGTACTTGGTTGGAGGCTGGCACAAACCCTGTGCATTTGGGATAGCGGTGGTATGATTTAGAAGGACAAGAAGTCCCCCCAGCCTACTGGGAAGACCTACGGACATCGCTATTTTTCGATTTAGGGCCTGGACAGCAGGTCGTCTTAAATGCCCAAGTTAGTGCCCCCCATATACCGGGGGCCTATGAATTATGTTGGGATTTGGTCGAAGAGATGGTCACTTGGTATTCTTGGCAGGGCGTACCGACACTTAATGTTCCCGTCTCGGTCAAGGCTCCCCGCTCAGGAAGCCCAATTTGTCAAAATTGAACTCATCCAAGGCGATCCGAATTTTTGGTGGTCTATTCATCAAATTGATATTTTGCCTTATGTCCAAATTGGTGCCTCCGCCAGTCACAACAATGTTCTTTTTGGGCCTGATAATCTGAATTATGCCGTTGATGGTCTGTCTGACACTTATTGGAGTACAGTTTTACCTTTAAGTTAGGTCAAGGGAACTTGGCCCAATCAGATTTGTTACAGCGGCTTAATCAGGGGCAATATCAGGCTGTCCCAGAAGAACTCATGTGTTGGGTGTATGCTGGCGGTCAGCGTTTGCCAGGGCTAGAACGACGACGGCAAGAAGAAGGTAAATTGTTCCGTGATGGCGTGTATGGCTAGGCTAGTCAGAGCGGGTTCTACCCCAAAGCCTTTCCATCAATCCAAGTCTCCGCTAGGTACGGTAAATCGTTGGTTAAGCCTTGACGTAGAGTCACCTCAGGTAAAGAGTCTAAGAAAGAGCGTCCGTAATTTTTAGAAAGCACCCGCCGGTCCATAATTACCACCACACCCCGATCCAAACGGGTTCGAATCAGACGACCAAAGCCTTGCCGAAAGTGTAAAATCGCTTCGGGGATGGCATATTGGGTAAAAGCATTGTCGAAGGTCTCGCTGCGAGCTTGGTAGATGGGATCGCTGGGTACGGCAAAGGGGATTTTAGCGATGACCACACAGCTTAAGCTCTCGCCTGGCACATCAATCCCTTCCCAAAAACTGCGTGTGCCCATTAAAATAGCTTTCTCCGTATTCTTAAAATTTTCTAACAACTGCCGCCGTCCTGAGCCAGCCCCCTGTTGATATAACATAATCTTATGTTCGGATAAAGGTTTATAGAGGTTTCGGCTGGTCGTTCGCAGATGATTATATGAAGTGAACAGAACCAACATCCGTCCTTTCGTAGCCTTGGCTAAATCCACCAGAGTCTGCTCGAAGAGACGTTGAAAATTATAATCATTGGGTTCAGGCATATTCGTGGGCACGTAAACCAAGGTGTTCTTCACGTAATCAAAAGGAGACCCTAGGGCGATATCTTTCACATCCCACGCGCTCAAGCGTTCTTTGACATACTCAAAACTGTTATCCGTGCGTAAAGTGGCCGAGGTCATCGTAACAGACGACTTACTATCAAAAAGATGTTGTCTGACCAGACTACCAACATGCAAGGGTGCGGCGTGTAGCGAGATATCTTTGCTTTCAATTTTTTGCTCTAGCCAAGTAATGGTCTTATCGTCTGGTTCACCCAAAATCATTTGCACATTATGCTTAATTTCATCTAATTGCGTACGATAGTGACTGAGGGACAACATAATCTGGTCCCAATCCTCAACAGCATAAGCATCAATACCATCCCATAATTTATGGGCCTGATTGACGTACGCAATCACATCGGCCAAGACCAAATTGGCATTGTCCCAAGCCAATTCGATATTGCTCCAAGCGGGATGGTAACGCACTTTATCGGAGATACGCAGTTTACGATCGTACTGATTGCGATTTTTGCCAAAGGCTTGTACAATATAGTCGTCCAGTACCTGAAAAAGATAATACCAGGCTTGAGAGGCTTTTTGAATAACTTGGCGACTTGTCTGATGTAAGTTTGTAACGGTGCTGATGAGTTGGGCCAAACCGCCTTTCTTTGTTTGGTGTTCAATGAGGGCAAAAGGATTGGTATTGGCTTGGCTGAGGTCTTGAAATAATTGTTCGATTGATCTGCGATTAGCCGAAAAACTAAGTTGATGGGTCACACTGCCTTCTAAATGATGGGCCTCATCAATGATCAGATATTGGTATTCAGGGATGGCCCGATTATTCACGGAGATGTCGGCCAATAACAAAGCATGATTAACAACAATAAGATGGGCTGATTCGGCCACTTGCCGCGCTCGCGCAAAATAGCAGGTATCTGGTCGACATAGTTCAGCTCGACAAATTTCTGGGTGTGAGTTTACTTGTGACCACAGGTCCTGTTCAGCATAGTCTGGCATGAAAAGCTCTTGTCGATCGCCGGTGAGCGTATTCGGGAGCCAGATGGTAATTTTGGCCAAAAGCCGTAGTTCAGCTGGGGTATGGTTGGGTTTGCGTTGCAATTGGGTTAAACGTTTGGGACATAAATAATTGCTCCGTCCTTTTAGGGCTGTGGCTCGGAAATCAAGCTTCAGCGTCTTTTGTAGATCAGGCAGGTCTTTTTGCAAAAGTTGATCTTGTAAGTTAATCGTGTTCGTCGAAATAACCACCCGTGTTTGATTTTTCAAGGCCCAGTAAATGGCTGGGATAAGATAGGCCATGGACTTACCAGTGCCGGTGCCTGCTTCAACCATGAGGTGATGGGCTTCATTCATCGCCGCGACTAAAGCGCGGAGCATGGTGACTTGTTGGGGGCGATATTCAAAATGCTTAAAAATTTGATTGAAAACGCCACCCGCCGCTAATATTGCGGCTAATTCATCGCCATCAAGTGGCTGTGGCGGATCAAGGGGTTTCAAAGGAGGATGCTCTGGAAGGTTGGATTTAAGGCTATCGAGTTGACCCTGCGCTGATAATTGTTGGCCTAAGGTCCCAAAAGCGACTGAACTTCGCTCTCGTGATAAATCTTGGAAAACAGGGGTCAGGCTCCAATGACTTCTAGCCCCAATTTGGGCCACTTCTGTCAGAATTTTAGCATCCATGAGACGGGCTTGATCTTGGAGGGCCTCGAAGAGTTGCTGCGTGACTTGAGCATCGTCTAGGGCACGATGGGTGGGGGGTTGCTTTATGTTTAGGAGGTCAGCTAAGGCACTTAAGCTATAGCGACCCGCATGAGGCATGAGGATACTGGCTAACTCAAAGGTATCTATACTGGCCTGTTGTTTAAAAAGACCCTGTTTCCTTAAAAAATTAAGATCAAAGCCAATATTATGCCCGATAATGGGACTATCCCCCACAAAACGCTTTAGTTTCGCTCTGATAGCCTCAAAGCGGGGGGCTTTAGCCACATCTTCATTGGTAATACCAGTTAATTGTTGAATTTGGTAAGGAATAGCGCAATTGGGGTTAACAAGGGTGTGAAATTCGTCAAATATGCGCTGACCTTTGAAGCGGACTGCGCCAATTTCAATAATCCGGTCCTGTTCGGGACTCAAGCCCGTTGTTTCTAAGTCTAATGATACATAAACTCTGGTCACAATGTTATCCAATCTAGGTCTATCAAGACGGCTGATGGTTGGTGATTGACGACACAAATGGTCAATCGTTATCTGTTATCTTTTTTAAGGTAGTATAGTGTGCCCTCTATCAATTGGCAAACGAGGTGGCAAAGGCTGTAGCTCAATGAAAGTTTTATCTTAAAAAATTAAGAAATATAGCACATTGACGGCTATTTCGCTTTACACTATATTTGTGGTAAGATAAGCATGTAAAATAAGAATGTCTATGTAGGACCAATATAAAAGTTACTTTTAATAGGCGATTATGACCACAGACGATCTAAAGTGTGAGGTTGCTCTCCTAGGTATTGTCAGTAAAGTATCTGATACCTGCATCGTTACCAAAAATCTATCAACAACAGTCTAAAATTTGGAGAAAAACCGTGTCTCATGCAGCTATTCTTCGGGATGTTGATATTTTAGAAGATTTGTCTTATGACCAACTAGAAAAGATTTCCGCCATAGGGGAAGAAAAAACCTATGAGGGGGCTGAAATTATCGTTAAAGAAAATACCCCTAGTTCGGAACTATACATTATTTTGAATGGTATGGTCGAAATTTTGGTAGATCCAGCAACTTTGGGAACAGTGGAAGAAGGCTCTACTGGGGTAAAGAGTATCGCCACCCTGCGCCGGGGCGAGGTTTTTGGAGAAGTCGCTTTGGTTGACCAGGGATTACGAACCGCCTCTGTGATGGCTGCTCAGGATAATACGACAGTCCTTATTATTTCTGAAAGCAGATTTTGAGATTTATGTGAAGCAGATTTTGAGCTTGGTTACATCGTGATGCGGAATATTGCCGGCAATTTAGCTTTACGATTGCGTCAAACTGACTTACTGATGCGGGAACAAATTCTCAAAGATGGTTGATTTAACATATCCGATGCTTCAAGATTGATTGGATGATCAGATAGATAAAGGCACAATGATCCTCGTTGTGCCTTTTTGGTTTTGTCAAAATGCCTATTTAATTCCGATTCCTTAAGTCTTTACTTTGTACGCCCTTTCGTATTCGTCAAACCTTTTAGCCCATGTTAAAATTGAGGTTGTCAATATGATATGTCAGGCTAGGCGATGGAAGAGATGGCCGAAGATGATTTAGATCTTGAAGATGTTAAGCAAGCGATGATGAATGGACGCATTTCAAGAATAGAACGAGACGACCCTAGAGGCACAAGATATGTCGTGGAAGGCACTGCTGTCAATGAACTCACACCAGTCGGTGTTGTAGGTCGGTTTACCACGATGGAGCGGTATTTGATCATCACAGTCTATGAAATTACTGAGTTATAAGGTGAATAATGATGTACGGATATCAATGTGAATGTTGTGACAGTACAGTCCGACCACGACAGGTTGAACATGAGGCATTTAAGCATAAAAAGGGCTTTGTCATCTTAGAATGTATTGTTATTGGGGGATGTGACCAATGTGGAAATCGGTATTATGATGCGGAAATACCCGAACAAAAACGTTCATGATGAAAAAATTATTCATTTTAATCTTTGATATAGTACGTCTTCTCGGTTTATTCATCCTGTTTCCTGTTTTATTACTGTTGATTGGACCAATTTTAATTGTCGCTACAGTTATGGGAGACTTTTCGATTGGCATGGTCACGCTTAATCCTGGTCGTAGTCATCCCCGAGATCGCATATTCGTTTTTTTGATGGGGGTTATCGTATGGGGCGTGACCTGGTGTGGCATTGCCTTATTTTTCGTGAGCAATCCGAATTTATTGGCCAATTTACCATTTGAACGGTTTTCTAATTGGGCAGGCACAACTGTATCTAATTTTTCAGCCCCACCCCTTGAAGTACCTAAGGTGCCTCCAACCGTACCTGTCGTGCCTATCGAAACGCCGACAGCTATCATCACATCTACCCCTGAACAGGGATTTCCGACACCCATACCATCCCCAACGCCGACACCGACATTGGTCACACCTGTTCCAACCAATTCGCCACAGGTAGAAACGAAGGCCCCCACAGTAACCCTGACGCTCCTAAACCCCTTCGTCTTATTAGAAACCGAAGTTGTTGAGGCTTTAGCCCAGGCGAATGACCTATTGGTTGAAGTTTTACAAAATCCAACTGTAGACAATCTTGCCCGTTTAGAGGGACCCTGGCAAGATGAAGCACTTCTGGAAGTCCAAAATTTTGCCCAACAAATCGGCCAGCGTTATGAATCCCCTGTTTTCATTACCTATACCCCTGTTGGTACCCCTACGATTCTCATTGATGAAACAAGGGTTGAGGCAACCATTCAGTTACGTGAATTTTGGGTTTTTCAAGATGCCACCAGACGAAAAGAATCGTTTAGCCAATATGAATATCGTTTACGCCAAGAAGCGGATACCTGGATTGTGTGGACCTATCGTTTTGATAATCTGCCGCTTACCGATTTGCCTGAGGCGATTATTGTCAGTGAGCCGACTGAAGTTATTTCTCCAGATACAGTCATAGATTTGAGTGGTCTTTTTACAGCGACAGAGGTCATTACGGCGATTCGGTGAATAGGATAGAAGTGATGCAGTTGAAATATTAAGGTGGCCGGGTGGCAAGGTTATAAGGTGGCAGGATGACTTTCGCTGGCGACAGGCGCAGGGTAAGGCGTTTGGGACGGTCGTTCCTTTGGAACGCATCACCTTGCCACTTTGCTCTGTGAAAATTTGTGGCAGATTTTTTACCCGAACTTTGAACCTACTGCCTCGTTTCAATCGCCGCCATGGCTTCCTCTAGTTGCCTCATCAAATATATTTTTTGTTTGATATACCCTAACTCCTTGGGTAGGAGAGTCACCTCTCCTTGAGCGGTGAGGGCGACGAGATGAACGAGGGATCTGACTTCAGAATCGGCTGTATAATAGACCCCCGAATCAGAAGCTAGGCGCAAGGCCATGATATTGGCTAATTTCAGCGGCGGATTTTGATTAACTTGGAGAGTCTGAGCTTCTGAGTCCAGTAAAAGCTCAACCTCTTGCGGGTTTTCGGCACTATATCGTTGAAGATAAATTTGGCTTAACTTATGTAGTAAATAACTACTGACGACCCAAAATATCGCTGGGATCAGGATGAGACTACACACAAACACAAAGCGCAAGGCAACCATCTGTGTTCGAATATCCACTTGCCACGCTAAGTAGCCCAGGCCAAATATGGCGACTAAAGAAAAAAAAGGGCCGTAGACAAGCCAAATTAAACTTTGAAATTGGGGGAGGCCCTTAAAACAATAATAGCTCCGTGGTCCCGCCTGTCTTTCAGTCAAATGCGTTTCTAATAAGGGCAACTGTAAAGCCAATATCCACCACGGCTGTAAATGTAATTTCAATGGTCATTCCTTTTTATTATCATCACTGGTTAATTGCTCACAGGGAATTTGTCATTTGACTGCATTTTAGGTTTAATAGACCCAGTTTACAAATAGCCAATCATCGATGACCAATCATCAATCACCAAATACAGAATTAGGAGCAAAATCATCATGTCTGATCAAGACCGCAAGTTTGGCTTTGAAACACGCCAACTCCATGCTGGACAACTGCCCGACCCGACGACGGGCAGCCGAGCCGTGCCAATTTATCAAACAACAAGCTATCAATTCAATGATACGGAACATGCGGCCAATCTTTTTGCCTTGCAAGAAATGGGCAATATTTATACCCGCATCATGAACCCCACCACGGATATTTTAGAGCAACGGGTCGCTGATTTGGAAGGCGGAGTTGGGGCCTTGGCCTCTAGCAGTGGACATGGGGCACAGGTAATGGCTATTTTCTCCTTATGTGGCGCGGGAGATCATATTATCAGCAGCAGTCGCCTTTATGGCGGCACCTTTAATCAATTCAATTATACGCTGCCGCGTTTAGGGATTGATGTCACCTTTGTTGACCCAACGGATACAGCAAATTTTGAACAGGCTATTCGTCCGAATACCAAAATAATCTATGGTGAGACTTTAGGCAACCCAGATATCGCCGTTTTTCCCTTCGAGGAAGTGTCAGCAATTTCTCAAGCCCATCATATTCCCATTATGATTGATAATACCTTTGCTACCCCTTATTTATGCCGCCCCTTTGAATGGGGGACCCATATCGTCACCCATAGTACAACCAAATTTATCGGTGGACATGGCACAACCATTGGCGGCATGATTGTTGACAGCGGCACCTTTGATTGGACCAGTGGCCGTTTTAATAATTTTACCGAACCTGACCCCTCTTATCACGGCCTCGTTTATGCCCAGTTAGGTCCTCCAGCTTTTATCTTGAAGGCCCGGGTGCAAATGTTGCGGGACATCGGAGCTTGTCAAGCACCGTTTAATAGTTGGGCCACCCTGCAAGGTCTGGAAACGCTTAGTTTACGCATGGCTCGCCATGTGGATAATGCTCAAGCCGTGGCTGAACATCTTCAAGACCACGCTGAGGTGTCATGGGTCATGTACTCAGGCTTACCCAGCCACCCCGACCATGAGCGGGCCAAAAAATATCTGCCCAAAGGAGCCGGGGCTATTTTAGGCTTTGGCATCAAAGGCGGCAAAGAAGCAGGCCAAAAGTTTATTGATAACTTAAAACTGTTCAGTCATGTGGCCAATGTGGGCGATGCCAAGAGCTTGGCCATTCACCCCGCTTCGACCACCCATAGCCAACTCTCTGAGGAAGAACTGCGTAGTGCTGGCGTGACACCTGATTTTATTCGTTTAAGTATTGGCTTGGAAGACATCAACGACATTATCTGGGATATAGATCAAGCTTTGGCGGCGCGTTAAAGCAAGGTGGCAAAGTGGCAAGGTCTTGTAGGAATGGGAACTTTGCAACTCTGCCACCCTGCTACCTTGCCACCTTGATTGCGTAAGGCCTAAACAAATCGATTATGGCAAATATACCCCCCCATTCCGTGGGCATCGTTGAACGAAAATCATTTACCTTTGCCGAGGATGAGCCTTTTCATCTCGAAAGTGGTGCCAGCCTGCAACCGGTCACCATCGCTTATGAAACCTATGGGCAGCTGAATGCAGCGTGTTCGAATGCTATTCTTATTTTACATGCCTTAAGTGGCAGTGCCCATGTGGCCGGGTTTCATAGTCCCGATGATCCTAAACCGGGTTGGTGGGATGATTGTCTGGGACCTGGCAAAGCCTTTGATACCAATCGTTTTTTTGTGATTTGTAGCAATGTCATTGGCGGCTGTTATGGCTCGACAGGCCCCAGTAGTATTGACCCCGCTACGGAAAAGCCTTATGGTCTCCGATTTCCGGTGGTCACAATCGGCGACATGGTCAAAGCGCAGATCAAATTGCTTGATCATCTGGAGATTGAAAAATTGCTCTGTATCGCGGGTGGGTCCATGGGCGGATTACAAGCACTGGAATGGGCCGCGCACCATCCAGAGCGGGTGCGAGCCTTGATCCCTATCGCCACGACAGCACGGCATAGTCCCATGCTCATCGCCTTAAGTGAGGTGGGGCGACAAGCTATTTATGCTGATCCCTATTGGAATCAGGGCGATTATTACCATGCAGCGCAGAAACCTGATGGGGGTCTGGCGGTGGCGCGTATGGTGGGCCATATCACCTATTTGAGCGATGTGTCGATGCACCAAAAGTTTGGCCGTCGCTTACAGCATCAAGAAAAGTATGGCTATGAATTTCAAACTGAATTTGCCATAGAAAGCTATTTAGCCTACAACGGCCATAATTTCACCCGTCGCTTTGATGCCAACACCTATCTCTATGTCACCAAAGCCATGGACTACTTCGACTTAAGTGAGCCCACTGGCTCTCTGGCGGCAGCTTTTGCCAATTCAGCTCACTTAAAATACTTAGTGATCAGCTTTACCAGCGATTGGCTCTATCCGAGCTACCATAGCAAAGAGATTGTCCGCGCCTTAAGTGCGGTTGGGGCTGATGTCACATATTTGGATATTCAAAGCACATGGGGTCATGATGCTTTCTTGTTGGAAGTCGATACCATGACCAACCTTTTGCAAAGTTTTTTAAACCGTCTGGTCCACGAAGAACAGATCATATTACCATGACGAATTTAAGACCTGATCTGCAAACCATTGCCGACCTCGTTGTTCCCGAAACCAAAGTGCTTGATTTAGGTTGTGGCGATGGGGCCTTACTTGAGTATCTGGTGCGTCATAAACAGGTGCAAGGGCGGGGGATTGAATTGAGTGAACCTGGGATTTTGGCCTGTGTACGACGGGGGCTGAGTGTGCGGCAAGGCAGCTTAGAAGAAGGTCTGGCTGATTGTCCCAAAACCAGCTTTGATTATGTCATCCTCAGCCAAACCTTACCCTTCCTTGATGATCCCCCCCATATTTTGCAGGAAATGTTACGCGTTGGCCGACAAGCGATTATTAGTTTTCCAAATTGGGGCTATTGGCGTTGTCGCCTGCAATTTTTTTTCACCGGCTGTATCCCCAATGCCCCTGACCTACCCCAACGGTGGTATGAAATACCGCGCTGGCAGGCTTTAAGCATCACCGATTTCGCCCATCTTTGCCGGAAGCTGAACATTCGGATCACCCAGCAGGCCTACTTGACCGGACAACAACGCCGACAATTACGTTTTTTCAAAAATCTACTGGCCACAACGGCTGTATTTACCTTAGAAACAGTTAGCCAATGAGCAAAGTGACAAAGTCAGCCGAGAAAGGCCTCAATATAAGGACTTTGCAACTTTGCAACCCTGAAAAAAGGATAAAGACAGGCAGACAGGCAGTGTATGCACGGGCAGCAAGATAAAGACTCGCCAGATCAATCTCGGTATTGATCTGGAGGGCGCAGTGAGTGATGAAATCCTCAAAGCCGCCTTAAGCACCTATGGAAAGGTTATGACCCTAATCAAGGAGGTTTATGATGTCCCGCAATGATGAGGGTCGTCACCTACCAACAACTTTAACCCACATTTCATTCACCAACCCGCCTGAAGTCCAACGGCTCCTGGAGCAAATGGTCCCCACAGAGACTTTACAGGAGGCACAAACGCGCTTTTTGCCTTTTTTGGGCCATGCCCTCTCGCAGGTGTTCAACCCTGACCACGTCATCCTCAATTTAGAACGGTTAGCCAGCCGGGTGTCTGATCGTTTGGCCTTTTTTAATCACTTGGCTGATCATCCTCGGTCGATTGAAATTTTGGTCACTTTGTTCGCGGGTAGCCAATTTTTGACCGAAATTTTGTTTCGTAACCCAAGCTACGTCAGGCCCTTAGTCAATCATCAGGCCTTGGCCCAAGCAGCCAGCGACCTGGAGATCTACGCTGAGGCCGAACAAGCCTTAGCCTCGTTTAGCAGCTTGGACGCGCAGCTCAATGCCTTGCGCCGGTTTCAGCGTTGGCAATTGCTGCGTATTGGCACCAGCGATCTGCTTGGTTTACAAGATTTACCGACCATCACGGCCCAGCTTTCCCATTTAGCAGATACAGTGATTCAGATCTGCTTGAACTTAACGGCCCAGCATTTGGCTATGCGGCCAACCGGCTTTGCTGTCTTGGGCATGGGCAAGCTAGGCGGTCAGGAACTCAATTATAGTTCTGATATTGATCTCATTTTTCTGGCCGAGTCAAGCGATGGCAGCTACCAAAAGCTAGGCCGGCGGCTCATCGAAGCCCTAACGCGGGTGACCGCTGAGGGCTTTCTGTACCGGGTCGATATGCGCTTGCGGCCTTGGGGCCGCAGAGGGATGTTGGTCGCCTCTCTGAAAAGTTATCTCAATTATCTGCATCAAGATGCCCACCTGTGGGAGAAGCAAGCCCTGCTCAAGGTGCGGGTCGTGGCCGGGGATCAAACCTTGGGGATAGACTTATTAAAACAGGCCGAACCGCTTATCTTTGCGGCTGCCCCTGACATCGTCCGCGTCGATGTCCATACCATGAAACGACGCATTGAGGCCAAACTGAGTCGAAAAGGACGCAATTGGGGAGAGGTGAAATTGGGTCAAGGGTCGATTCGGGATGTTGAATTTGTGACCCAATATTTACAAATGGCCTACGGCGACCGGCACCCCGAAATTCGGAGTCGAAACACCTTAGATGCGCTCACCCGTTTAATGGCCAGTCAATTAATCACCTTAGATGAATATCGTATCTTAGCCGATGGCTACACCTTTCTCCGCCCAGTCGAACACTGGCTGCAAATGATGCACTATCGGCAAACCCATACCTTGCCTAAAAATGAAGCCGCCTTGAGCAACTTGGCCCAACGCCTTGGGTTTAGCGGCCCGCAGGCGGGTGAACAGTTTCTGACGCAATATACGCAGCATACGCAGGCCATCCGCACGGTGTACGAGCAGCATTTAGAAGCACCCCCCCATGTCCCCTCGTCGCCGAGTACGCCTAGCGTCTCCTCATTACAAGTGGCAGCGCATGTCGCTCGTCTGGCCCCGCCCTATCTTGATGCCTTTAGCGAAGCAGATATTGCCCATCATACCGTTTTAGCTGACCAGTTGAGGGCTGATCACCCTGTTGAGGTCGAGGCGATTCCCTTACCTGAAGGACGGTGGCAAATGACCATTGTCGGCTATGATTATTTGGGCGAATTATCGCTTATCTGTGGCCTCTTGCTGGTGCATGGCTTTAGCATTGTGGATGGACGCGTTTTTACCTACCGTCCCTTAGCCCCTGATTCCGAGGCCAAACCAGCCCCTACTCCTTCAACCCATCATCGTCAACGGCGCAAACCTCGACGGCCTCAGCATCGTTATCCCGTCAAGAAAGCCACGCCGGGGCAAAAGTTTGTTGATGTTTTTACCGTCGTGCCGATTGAAGGCAAGGTCTCAGCCGCTTTCTGGTCCCGCTATGCCGCTGACTTACGGCAATACACGCTGCGTTTAGCGGCCCATGAACGGACGGCTGTTCAGGGCGATTTGGCGAAACGGGTGGCGGCGGTATACCGCAGTCTCAAAGCGGATCAGGATACGTTGTATCCAGTGACCATTCATTTTGATAACAAAACCGTGCCACATCGCACCCGTTTACAAATTGAATCTACAGACACCGTTGGTTTTTTGTACGAATTGACCAATAGTTTAGCCCTGATGGGCCTCTATGTCGCTCGCATGACCGTTTTGACCCAAGGACAACAAGTTTATGACACCCTGTACATCACGGATGGCGCGAGACAAAAGATTATCGACCCGACCAAACAACGCGAACTGCGAGCCGCCATTGTTTTGATCAAACATTTCACCCATCTGCTACCCCGCTCACCCAATCCCGAATCAGCCTTATTGCACTTTCGCCAATTTTTAGGGCAATGTATCAAGCAAGTCAACTGGCCGGATACCCTTCTTTCGCTGGAACAACCAGAGGTCTTGTCTGCCTTGGCCCGTCTATTGGGGGTGAGTGATTTCTTATGGAATGACTTTCTACGGATGCAGCACAGCAATCTTTTCCCCGTGGTGCGCCAAGTCGATGCTTTGGCTGAGGCTAAATCGAAACCGCAATTGCGCTGCGATATAGCAGCGGCATTAAAGTCTGCCACGAATGACCAGCAACGTCGCCTGGTCCTCAATGCCTTCAAAGATCGAGAGATGTTTCGCATAGATATGCGTGATATTTTAGGTCATCTTGACTATGAAGCACAATTTTCCAACGAATTGAGTGACTTAGCCGAAGTCGTCATTGAGACGGCGGCCAAGCTTTGTTACGAGCGGTTGGTCACTCAATTTGGACATCCGATCCTATCTGAACGAGCCGAGCAAAGGCAAGCATCCCGCGACTCCCTCTGCCCCATGACTGTCTGCGCTTTAGGGAAATGCGGGGGGCGCGAATTAGGCTATGCCTCTGATCTGGAACTCATGATGATCTATCAGGGTCCAGGCCAAACCACCGGCCCGAACGTCATATCGGCGGCGATATTTTTTGAAAAATTGGTCTCTGAACTGATCGCCACTATTCGGGCCAAACGCGAAGGCAATTTTGAAATCGACTTACAGCTACGACCCTATGGCAAAGCAGGTAGCCTAGCCGTCTCGTTAGCCGCCTTCAAACGCTACTTCGCCCCCGACGGCTCCGCTTGGGCTTACGAACGTCAAGCCTTGGTCAAACTTCGTCCGATTACAGGGGATGCCTTTCTCGCTGCCAGTGAGCCGTTGAGCCGAGAGATTATGGCTTTGCGGGATTGTTATGTTTATACGGGTCAAGCCTTTGATGTCGCTGCCATGCGGGGCATGCGTGAACGTCAAGTGCGACACCTCGTTAGCCCTGGCACCATTAACGCCAAATACAGTTTAGGGGGTTTGGTGGATATCGAATACTTGGTGCAAGGGTTACAAATCGCCCACGGCCATATCAACCCCAAACTCCGCGTGACCAATACCCAAGCAGCCCTGAAAGCCCTGACTGAGGCCGGTTATCTTTCCCCCGATGATCAGGCCGCTCTGCGAGAAGCCTATTTTTTTCTGAGGCGTTTGATTAATGCCCTCCGTATAGTAGCTGGACATGCCAAAGATTTGACGGTCCCCCCGACCAATAGCGAAGCCTTTGCCTTTCTCGCCCGTCGCTTGCATTATGGCGATGATCTGTGCCGGCTTCAAGCCGATATCTTAGGCTATACCAGCCATGTGCAGGAAATTAGTCGGCACTTGTTGGGCTAGTCGCTGGGGCTTGACAGATATGGCGGATTGTATGTGGCGAATATAACAACGGATGAGAGGATTAGGCGGATATACAACCTATCCGACGGCTTGATTTTCAGCCAACCCACATTACTTTTGCAAAAATGTATCCGTATCATCCTCTAACCCATTGTTATATTCGCCATACACAATGCACCACGCCTGTCAAGCTCAAGAGGTATGGAGTCGTGAAAACAGCGACTTAAATTTCGATATTTATGTGACTTTTGATATAATATATGGTATACTCTTGGTATGACCAGATAAAGACCACGACAGATGATAGAGAAACCGATCAAGGAAGAACGCGCTATGACCGCTGAACTAAAGCGACCAACATCACAAAAGCCTGTCTATCTACAAGTTGTCGATCAGATTCAACAGCACATCAATCAAGGTAGCTTAATGCCTGGCGATCAGCTACTTTCGGAGCGAGAATTAGCCTCCAAGCTCAACGTCAGTCGCACCTCTGTCCGACAAGCCCTGGCGACTTTAGATGGGCGCGGGATTATCGAAGTCACCCCCCGAAATGGGGCTTTTGTCCGCCGCCAAAGTTTAGAAGGGGCTGTCGAACCCTTAATTCAGATTTTGTATCAACAACGAGAACAAGTAGCCCATCTTTTTGAAGTGCGCCAGATTATTGAGACTCAAGCTGTCCGTCTGGCAGCGCAACGTCGTACAGAGGCTGATCTACAGCGTTTACAAAGATTAAATCAAGACTTTGAAGCTTCTCTACAGCAAGGCGATATTGCTTTTGAAGCCAACACCAATTTTCATCATGGCTTGGTAGAAACGGCTAAAAATCCCCTCCTGACCGAAATTATGGGCACCTTGATTAAGGCTACTTTAGAAGTTTATGTCTCAGTGCGTCATCAAAGTTTATCAACCATGTTGAACTTAGACCGTTTTGTGCGTGAGCATGAACACATTATTGATGCGATCAGACATCAAGAGGCTGACCTAGCCGCGAGTTTATTGGCTAAACATATAGACGATGCCCGTAAACGGGCTGAAGCGATTATTCAGACTTCATCATAAAATAATCAGGAAAGGGTAATAATCATGAATCAATCAAGTGATATCTGTTATCAGATCTTGACTCCAGAAGGGGAGGTGGTTGGAGATTTACCAGACTTTAGCTCTGAGCAATTTATTGACCTTTATCGTTGGATGGTTTTTGGTCGAACCTTTTCTAATCGGATGGTCGCTCTCCAGCGTCAAGGACGGATGGGGACTTTCGCGCCAATGGATGGCCATGAAGCCGCTGCGCTAGGCATGGCTTTGCCGCTTCAACAAAAGGATTGGTTGGTCACCTCATATCGAGAAACCCTGAGCCACTTGGTTAAGGGTGTCCCCGTCTTAGCCGAGATGAAACAGTGGGGTGGTTTTGTCGCCGCTGATTATCCACCTGATGTCCATTGTCTACCTTTTCAAATTGTCCTCGGCACCCAAATGCCTCAGGCTGTTGGCTTGGCCCAAGCCATCAAGTATAAAAAACACCCCTATGTCGTTCTGGCTTCCTGTGGCGATGGGGCGACCTCGCAGGGTGATTTTAATGAAGCCTTAAATTTTGCTGGGGTCTTCCAAGTCCCGCTGATTGTTGTGGTTCACAATAATCAATGGGCTATTTCAACCCCCCGCCATCGACAAACTGCCGCCACACACATTGCTGACCGTGGTCTTGGTTTTGGCCTTCCGAGTTATCTTGTCGACGGTGGCGATGTCTTTGCCGTTTACCAGATTGTGTCTGAATGTGTTGAACGCGCTAGAGCAGGGGCAGGCCCAGCCTTAATCGAAGCGGTCACCTATCGCTTGGCCGCTCACACCACAGCTGATGATCCGACGAAATATCGCTCCCTAGCTGAGGTGGCTAGGTACGCCAAATCTGACCCGTTGCGACGTTATCGTAAATTTTTAAGCAATCACCGCCTGTTAACTGAAGACGAAGATAAAGGCCTGCATGAAGCAGTCGCCGCTGAAATTCAAGCCTATGTTGAGGCCTACGAATCACTGCCCCCCCAGTCCCCAACCCAACTTTTCCAATGCGTCTATGCCAAACAGCCTGTCCCCCAATACCAACAACAAGCGGCCTTTCTGAAAACATTCAGCTCCCCCGCTGCTTCTATCATCAACACCATCGAGATCATCGACCCAAAGACTGACCAAAATTCATCTCAAAAAGTCAAGCGAACTGAGGCAGACCCGTCCAGCTTAGAACTTGATCTTTTCACCTTAGCAGATCATGCAAAACCCCTTGCTTTGGAGGTATAATCTATGTCAAAATTAACGATCATTCAAGCTCTGAACAATGCCCTAGCTTTGGAACTAGAACGGGACCCAAATGTCTTGATTTTTGGTGAGGATGTGGGTAAAAATGGGGGCGTTTTCCGAGTCACCGACCAGCTACAAGCACAATTTGGCATAGATCGGGTTTTTGATACGCCTTTGGCTGAGTCGAGTATCATTGGCACCGCCCTAGGCATGGCTGCTTATGGCCTGCGCCCAGTGGCTGAAATCCAGTTTGCGGGCTTTATGTTTGTCGCTTTTAATCAAATTGCCTCTCAATTAACCCGCCTCCGTTATCGCTCTGGGGGCATATTCACTGCGCCGGTGGTCATCCGGGCCCCCTTTGGCGGTGGTGTTCGCACCCCAGAACTCCATTCCGACAGCGTAGAAGCCCATTTTATGCACATGCCCGGCATCAAAGTCGTTATCCCCTCCAATCCTTATGATGCCAAGGGCCTGTTGCACGCCGCTATCGAAGATCCTGATCCAGTCTTATTTCTGGAACATATGAAGCTCTATCGTTCTTTTCGCCAAGCAGTCCCTCCAGAACGATATACCATTCCTTTAGGCACAGCCGCTCTCGTCAAGGAAGGCGATGATGTGACCGTCATTGCTTATGGGGCAATGGTGCAAGTCGCCTTAACGGCGGCCAAGCAAATTGAACGGGAAACATCGGCCAGGGTCGAAATTATTGATCTGCGGACAATTGATCCAATGGATCAGGCCACGATTGTCGCTTCCGTGCGTAAAACGGGCCGGGCCGTCATTGTCCACGAAGATGTCTGCACAGGTGGGGTTGGGGCAGAGATTATCGCGCTCATCAATGACCATTGCTTATATTCTCTGCTCAAACCGGTCGAGCGCGTCACCTGCCCGGACATGCCATTTCCTGTGCCTCAAGTGGAGGATATTTTCATCCCCACCCCAGACCGCGTTGTCCAAGCTATCTATCGCACCTTAGAGGATTAATGTTAACAACGAATAACTAACAACGAATAACTAATTGACATACATAAGGATAAAACATGGTCGAATTTAACCTACCCGATGTCGGTGAGGGGATCCACGAGGCAGAAATCGTCAGATGGTTGGTCCAGGTTGGTCAAAGGGTGACCCTAGATCAAATCATCTTAGAAATTCAAACAGATAAGGCCATCGTTGAAATCCCATCCCCTGTGGCTGGCGAAATTGTTGAAATTCGGGTTGAAGAAGGGGCTGTTGTTCCTGTCGGCACACTGTTAGTTGTTATTGCTGCCACAAATGAAGCTCTAAGCCCCGCGATCACCCCCCCGAAAGCACCCTCAGACCAACAACAAAACTACGCCGAACCAAAGCCTTCTTCGACTAATCATCGGGCGGAACACCTTGCCGGGTCGGGGAAACGGGTGTTGGCCGCCCCAGCAGTGCGTAAATTGGCCCTGGAACTGGGCCTCGATATCACGAAGATTCCTGGCTCTGGACCAGCGAAACGAATTTTACCTGAGGATGTGCGACACTTTATGGCCCAGAATAGTTCCCCCGATAAAAGTTCCGCAAACCTGACCCAGAAAGCGACTGATACAGATGACCTGAAAGACAGACAGGAAGTTGCATCTATTCCGATTCAACTTGAAGCCGTGGATGACCCTGAACGTGATCAGACGCTGAGACCGCCTGTTGGAAACTCGGCGCAAGACACGACAGAAGCTATCCCTTTACAAGGGCTGCGGCGACGGATTGCTGAACGGATGGAGATGGCTTGGCAGATTCCCCATGTGACCAGCTTCGATGAGGTAGACGTGACAGCACTGGTTGACCTACGCGATGACCTCAAATCCGCAGTTGAAGCACAGGGAATACGTTTAACCTACTTGCCTTTCATCATCAAAGCCACCCTCCAGACCTTGAAAAAATTTCCTTATTTCAACGCCTCTCTGGATATGGCTCAAAAGAAAATTCGTCTTCATCAGGCTTATCATATTGGCATTGCGACTGCTGTTCCCGAAGGCCTCTTGGTGCCCGTCATCCATCAGGCGGATCACCTGACCTTGCTTCAACTGGCTGAAACATTAGGGCTGATGACTGACTTAGCCCAAAAACACAAGCTCCCTCTGGAAAAATTATGCGGCAGCACCTTTACCATTACTAACTTTGGTAGCTTTGGGGGCTATCAGGGGACACCGATTATCAATCCGCCAGAAGTCGCTATTTTAGGCTGTGGTCGAATCGAGGAGAAGCCTGTTGCTCGGCAAGGAAAGGTTGAAATTCGCCTCGTCCTGCCCTTAGCCCTGAGCTATGATCATCGTCTAATCGATGGGGCTGTGGCGGGACAATTTCTCAATCACCTAAAAGCCTTGCTGATGAAACCTAATCTGTTATTTTTAGCCCTAAAATAGGAGACTTAAGCTATGGTTGCTGGTGATTTGGCTATAGCAGTGGATGTACTTGTCCTTGGCGCGGGGCCAGGAGGTTATGTAGCCGCTATTCGGGCTGCTCAACTAGGACGAGAAGTCGTTATCATTGATCCTGGACCACCAGGCGGAACTTGCTTACATGAGGGGTGTATACCTTCAAAAGCCTTGCTAAGGGCTGCCGATCAAGTCTGGCAGTTATCCACGCTCGTTGAAAAAGGGATTAACCTGGGCAAGGTGCAGATTGATTTAAGTCAGATGCAAGGGTGGAAGGATGGCATCGTCCGAAAATTGACCCAAGGCATCAAACAGTTATTAAATCATCCCCAAATTGAATATATTTCAGGCACAGGATGGTTCATCAACGACCATGAGGTGCGGGTGGAGGGCGGGCATGGCTCACAGCGATTTATTTTTGAAAACTGTATCATCGCTGTTGGGGCTGGTGCAGTTGCTCTGCCTAATCTTCTCTTTGATAACGAAAGGATTCTCACGCCCAGTCAAGCTTTAAGGCTCAAAAATTTGCCTGACAAGATCGCCCTTATTGGGGCTGATTATATTGCCGTCGAGATAGCGACGATCTTCGCTAAATTAGGGGCCCTTGTGGATCTTCTGATTCCCCACAAGCAACACCTTTTGCCTGAATTTGATCCTTCTGCTGGCCGACAAGTGCAAACCTTCCTCAAGAAACTCGGGGTCAATATCAGCACGATGGTGGGCGAACCAGCCGAACTGTTTGAAACCCTGTCCCATATTGTGGTCTCGGCTGGGGTCAGACCACATACAGACGACCTGAACTTGGCCCAGACGCAGGTGCAAATTGACGAGCAGGGCTTCATTCTGGTCAATGATTGTCTGCAAACCCATAATCCCACCATTTACGCCGTTGGCGATGTGACAGGCCAGCCATGTTTAGCCAATGTAGCCATGAAACAAGGCAAGGTGGCTGCCGAACACCTAGCAGGCTATCCGACCCAATATGCACCTCAAGCGGTCCCCCAGGCGGCGTGGACTGACCCTGAGGTGGCCAGCGTTGGGTTGACCGCGAATCAGGCTCAGGAGCTAGGGTATCAAGTGAGCAGCGGCCATTTCCCGATGGCCGCTAATGGCCAAGCCCTCACCTTGAGTCGTCCTCAGGGCTTTGTACAAACCGTATCGGAACAAGAGACTGAAGTGCTTCTGGGCGTGACCATCGTCGGGCCAGGGGCGACCACCCTCATTGGTGAGGCGGCACTCGCTTTGGAAATGGGGGCCACGCTGACAGACTTGGCTGAAACGCTACACCCCCACCCAGCCTTGGGAGAAACACTTCAAGAGGCCGCCGAAGCTACGTTGGGCATGGCCATTCATGTGGCTAAACAGAGGCGCGGCGGGGCGAAGTAACCGCCTAGCCCCGGCCAAAAGAAAGGAAAATCCCATGACCACTTGGTATCTCGGCACAGTTGGCTTTAGTTATCCAGACTGGGTGGGCGTTTTTTATCCGCCCCATCTCAACCAACGCGACTATTTGGCACATTATAGTCAATATTTCAATGCCGTGGAACAAAATTCCACATTCTACGGCCCCCCGAAACCCGCCCATATCGCCCGATGGGCCACCGCCATGCCAAACGACTTTCAACTTTGTTTTAAAACGCCTCGTCAGATTACGCATGATTTAGGTCTCAATCAAGAAGCGATGGTCTTGATGAAGTCCTTTTTAGCTGTTTTGACTCCGCTGGGGACGAATCTTGGCCCAGTGTTAATCCAACTCCCCCCAAGCTATACGGTTGATCAGTATCCCACCTTAGAAGCTTTTCTAGCCGCCTTGCCGAGGACCTTTCATTATGCCCTTGAATTTCGCCATGTTTCTTGGGATGCTGTAGCGACCCTTGATCTTTTGGTGAGCCATAATATCGCTTGGGTTGGGGCTGATTATGTGCATATTCCCCGTCAAGTGCATGTGACAGCGGATTTTCTCTATTTACGCTGGTTGGGCGAACATGGCCGCTTTGCTTATAAAGGTAAGCAACAACGCGACCCCACGGCCGATTTACAATGGTGGCAAAACTACCTTCAGCCTTATTTAGGCCAAGGACAAACTATTTACGGTTTTGTGAACAATGACTACGCTGGCTACTCGCCTGGGGTCTGTAATCAATTGAAGGCCTTTTTGAATTTGCCGGTAACGCATCCTGAAATTTTGCAACAAGGGAGGTTGTTTTGAGCAAGGTGGCAAGGTGGCAGAGTGATACTGTCCACGTTCTTTAAGCTTATCAACCCAGATTAGCCCAAATTCAATCCGCACCTACATAGATTTTGTAGGCAAAAAAAAGAGCTATTCTATAGAATAGCTCTATCCAGTCCCACTTAAGGGACAATTAAAGAAACAAGAAAGAATCCCCTGCCTACATCTCCGTGATGCGTAGGCTCAGGCAGCGTACAAAATACAGACGGGAGTACGTTTACTCCACATATCCGTGAGATATAGGCATGGGTTTATCCCATCAATAGAAAAGACGACGTTCCCCCCACATATCCGTGGGATATAGGGAGAAAAAATGAACTTAGAATTTTCAACCCACGAGTTCACCCCACATATCCGTGGGATATAGCTACACGGCGGAGAAGACGGATTTAGCGGCCAACGTTCATCCTACATATCCGTGGGATATAGGAAAGGAGACAAAGTATGTACACGCAAATAATCGTTCACCCCACATATCCGTGGGATATAGATACACCCCCGCAAGGGAATTTGACAAAAGAAACGTTCACCCCACATATCCGTGGAATATAGGAGCGTGAGAATGAAAGTTGATAAACTATATCGCGTTCACCCCACATATCCGTGGGATATAGGATGACCCTGACAGCCCCGATTATGGCGAACCAGTTCACCCCACATATCCGTGGGATATAGAGGAGACAAAAATGACGTTCATCAACATTCACCGTTCACCCCACATATCCGTGGGATATAGGCCACCCGCGAACACGGTAACAAAGCGTTGGCTAGTTCACCCCACATATCCGTGGGATATAGGAAAGACGACGTTCTGTCGACCAACTGGCTTACGTTCACCCCACATATCCGTGGGATATAGGCTGTTGTCATTCTGGTTATTAAGTCTCCTGCTGTTCACCCCACATATCCGTGGGATATAGGCCTTGCACGACAGGCTCCACGGCGATGACACCCGTTCACCCCACATATCCGTGGGATATAGGGGTTATAACACAATCAAAACCAAGCCCCCACAGTTCACCCCACATATCCGTGGGATATAGAATTTTGGAGAACAAAATTAATGGATACCAAATCGTTCACCCCACATATCCGTGGGATATAGGGCGAAAATTTGAACCCGAATGATAGGCCCGATTGCGTTCACCCCACATATCCGTGGGATATAGTCAATGCGATGAACCGGCACTTTTCAGATAAAAGTTCACCCCACATATCCGTGGGATATAGTACACCTTAATAATTGAATAATCGGAGGCCAAAGTTCACCCCACATATCCGTGGGATATAGTTGGGTTCAGGGCAATATCCTTTATCCTTACCCTGTTCACCCCACATATCCGTGGGATATAGGGCAGCAAAGGGAGTCGTTTTGCTCACCATGCGGTTCACCCCACATATCCGTGGGATATAGAAACCCAACGTCCACCCCGATGGCGACCGCTTCGGTTCACCCCACATATCCGTGGGATATAGGAACAGGAGATACTTAATTATGTCCACCAAACCGTTCACCCCACATATCCGTGGGATATAGTGCAAAATGAACGAGCAGAAAACTGTAAGAGAACGTTCACCCCACATATCCGTGGGATATAGGAAAACGAAAAATCAGGTTAAAGCCAGATTAACAAGTTCACCCCACATATCCGTGGGATATAGGAACCGAACGTGATCTTGAAGAAGAGGAGTTTTATGTTCACCCCACATATCCGTGGGATATAGTCGGTAACATGAATGCCGCGAAGGTTTCGACAAGTTCACCCCACATATCCGTGGGATATAGGGCTTATCTCAGGATTGCTTCTTTCGTTGTACAGTTCACCCCACATATCCGTGGGATATAGGCCATTTATGAATTGAAAATGCCGTGTCCCGAGTTCACCCCACATATCCGTGGGATATAGGAGGCATATTATGTCCGACCGCGAATATGACGCCGTTCACCCCACATATCCGTGGGATATAGACGGTGAATGATGAAGAGGACTTGAGGCAGGACGTTCACCCCACATATCCGTGGGATATAGGTTTGGCGGCACGGAAATTGGCCGATATTCGACGTTCACCCCACATATCCGTGGGATATAGTCTCATTTATGAGAGACGCAATGGACGTAAGGCGTTCACCCCACATATCCGTGGGATATAGGGGATCCTGTGGTAATACAAGAAATTCTGGAAACGTTCACCCCACATATCCGTGGGATATAGGTATCCGTTATCACGTATCAGGCGATTGTCTACCGTTCACCCCACATATCCGTGGGATATAGGCAAATGCCGTGTCTAATCACATGGCGAGGATCCGTTCACCCCACATATCCGTGGGATATAGGATATGTACAATGAAGAATTTCAAGCCTTTTACAGTTCACCCCACATATCCGTGGGATATAGACTGCCAAAAGTTCATCTAAAAGTGTCAATTTGTTTTGGCACTCATAAATGCCGATGGCGTTCATTCCACATTGTGGAACTATTGTATAATTACTTCATCTCATTTCTAAGATGCGCTTCCCGTACTTGGGGGAAGTGCATCCTAATTATACCACCATCTCTCCAAAACGCGCCAATCCAGTCAACTCAGATTTGTTGACCAAATACAGCAACCCAAAAATGAGAATGGTGGGAGGGCAGCTTGTCTCTTGGGGATGATTTTATTCCCGATGGGCTTAGGAGCAATCTGGGGGAGACGGAGCAAGGCTATTTAAGCCAAATATTTCTCAATCAGACCCTGCAAAATCGGCCTGGCCTGAGCTGCTAATCTTTGATTGGCAAAACCAATCCAGGCCACAGGCGAGGTCGTATCTAAGGGGGCATCAAGCGGAGAGCCATCGGGAGCTTCAATGAGCAGGCCAGCTTCAGTCAAAATCAAGGCAGTACAGATATCATAAGGGTGACAGACAAGGGAGGCATCGAAACCAAGTTTGGACAACACCAAAGGCCGTAGGTCGGCCAACATACGGTCATGGCCGGTCAGGAGTTCGTACAATTGGCCGCCTGTAGAGACATATTGATCCTCAAAAACCATAGGCGAAGTTGTCGAACCCAAGCCATAGAGTTCATCCCACAATTCTTCTTCTATCTTCGCCAACAATGATTTGCCCTCTGGAAAGAAACGGGAGATAGCAGCAAAGCCATGCTTGAATGTATTAGCTCTAGAAGGCATAAGACTTAAGGACGTTTCAGTCCGTTCTACAGAACGTGTATCAACCGAGTATGCCACCACCCTGGCCCCTTTCACCACGCTGATTTGGTCAGCACGCCACTGCTTTGAGGTGGGAAGTTCGGTCATCGCCGCCACGAGGATATCGGATAGACAGGTGTTCGGGCCTTTCTGGGGGGCCAAAGCAGCCAAAGTCCAGGCCGAGCGTTTATCGTACATGATGTTGCGGGTTCCGTCGACCGGATCAATGATGCACTTCCATTGTGTTTCATCGACCGCCGTGCCTTGCGGAAAGGTGAGCGGGTCATCCTCTTCAACCCCTTCCATCACCAGTTCTACTGCCCAATCTGTGGGCCAATGCGCTTGGAACCAAGCCAAAATCGCCTCCTCTGTTAATTTATCAATTTGATAAATCGTATCGGCCGCTGTGACGGCGGCGATGGCTGCAAAATCAACTGTTTGGGCTGTTCGCTGTGCCTGTAGAATTTGAGCTTGAATATGATTTTCAAGCTGGCATAAAAGTTGGCGGGCAGTTTCTAGTTGGGTTGGGGGCATTGGGTATCCTTATATTCTGGACAAATTGCTCAAGGCGAGGCGAATTTTTTCTTCAACTGACTCATCAGCCGCATCTTTGGGCAAATTTTGGAAAGCTGTCTGGGCTTCAACGACGCTATAGCCTAAGGAGGTTAAGGCAGCGACGACCTCACCGCCGGCAGTATCTATGACTGGGGCAGCGGCTGCAAATACATCGTCGTAGGTAATTTTGCCTTTGAGTTGAAAGACGATTTGCTTGGCCTTTTTGGCCCCAATACCAGGGACGCGGGTTAAAGCAGCCGCTTCATCTTGGGCCACGGCTTGTTTAAGGGTTTCCGCGGACAGGTGGGATTGAATAGCCAGAGCCACTTTAGGCCCAATGCCTTGAACCTTAAGCAGGATATGGAAGATTTCGACTTCATCTGCCTCGGAAAAGCCGAATAAGGTCAATTCATTTTCGCGCACCTGGAGATGGGTTCGCAAAAAAATCTCCTGCCCCGCCTCAACGCCATTCGTCAGCGGGGTCGGCACATGCACGATGTAACCCACACCTTGTACGTCAACCAATAACAATCCGTCATCTTTTTCAATTATGTTACCGCGAATGGCACCGATCATGGTAGGCAGTAGGGGATAAGGCGCAGAAAAACAAATTTTCTATTTCCTACGCTTGATTAATTAATGATTGCAGACGTACTGAGTGGAGATGACAGATAGCGAGGGCTAAAGCATCTGCGGCATCATCGGGACGGGGGATATCATCTAAATTGAGCAGCATCTGCACCAGACGTTGCACTTGACCCTTATCGGCTCCACCATAACCAACCACGGCCTGTTTTATCTCTAAGGGTTTGTATTCCATAATCGGCAGACCAGCCTTCGTTAGGGCTAACATGGAAACCCCCCGGGCATGACCAACCGACATGGCTGTGGTCGTGTTGCGGCTAAAAAATAGTATTTCGATCGCAGAGGTATTCGGTTGATGGGTTTGTATGACTTCGGTCAAACCGTCGTAGATCGTATTCAAGCGGCTGGGTAAGGGGGTTTTGGCTGGTGTGGTCACAGCACCATAAGCAACCAAACTCAGTTCGTGACCATCATCCCCTTGTTCTACAACGCCCCATCCTGTGATGGCCGTGCCAGGGTCAATGCCTAATGCTCGCACAGACTTGTCCTTGTGACAAATTAGCTTTCTAAAGAAGCCAAAGCTTCATCGCTAATGTTCAAATTAGAGTATACCTTGTCTACATCATCCAAATCTTCAAGTAGTTCGATAATGGACATAATACTGAGCGTCTCTTTAACAGCGAGTTCGATTTCATTCTTGGGAATTTTAGAGAGTTCAGAGTCGGCGGTTTTCAGGCCATTATCTTCTAAAATACTGGTCACCTCATGCAGAGCTTCAGGCGGCGTGAAAATTTCAATGACTTCCTCGCCGATATCAACATCCTCTGCCCCAGCATCAACGGCGAGCATAAACACTTCGTCACCATCCAAGCCATCTGAATCAAGGGTGATATAACCTTTTTTATCAAACATCCAACTGACCGCGCCCGCCTCAGCCATGTTACCGCCATATTTATTGAAGATACGCCGTACTTCACCCACTGTCCGATTGCGGTTGTCTGTTAGACAATCTATCAGCAAAGCGACACCATGAGGAGCATAACCTTCATACGTAATCTCCTCTAGTTGTCCCCCTTCTAATTCGCCCGTGCCACGTTTAATCGCTCGTTCAATATTATCCTTGGGCATATTGGCCGCACGGGCTTTATCAATAGCCACCCGCAGACTAGGGTTAGCTGATGGATCTCCACCACCTGACCGAGCGGCGAGCATGATATCGCGTCCGAGACGAGTGAATATTTTGCCGCGCTTGGTATCTTCCGCCCCTTTTTTACGTTTAATCGTACTCCACTTACTATGTCCAGACATATCTATCTCCGCTGAAATTAACAATTAGCAATTAACAATTATTAATGAATTGGATCGCTGGTATGTTCATCATTATAAACCGAAATTCACTGGCTGACAATTGATCTTCCGATCAACAAAGTCTACCACAGAATTGGTAACACAGTTGGTCGGCAAAGACGTAGATAAGATTAGGCTGAGGTTGTTGGGATGGCATTTAGAGATTTTCCTTTCGATTTTGGCGAATGGCGGCCACGGTACGGGCGATTTCATGGAGACGGTCGTGGGTATCTGTCTCACCTTCAGCTTTATAACGCTCTGTCTCCTCATCTAATACAGCAAAAAATTCATCACTGACCCGACCTTCTTGTAGCGTCTCATTGATAATCTCAATCACTTCAAACTGGTCTAGTGCATCTAAAATATGGTCAATCCAGGCTAAAGTTTCTTCACGATTCATCATGTTTTCCTTTTGAGCATTATACGAAGCACTAATCACTGATCAATCTGCATCATCTGCGAAATCTGTGGATACTTTTAATTCTAATGAAATCCATACAACTTCATTGCCACACCACCAAAGATCGCAGCGCGTTCTTGTTCTGGTTTATCAGCAAATTGATCCAAGGTTAACTGAAGCGCATTAGAATACCCTTCCCGTCCACTGACGGGCGGATAATCACTTCCCCACATCATACGCTCTGGGCCGAAGGTATCGTAGGCGAGGTTCAACAACGGGGGAATGGGTCTCTCAAAGGGAAAAGGCTCAGTGGCGGGCATAGCCCGCTGACAAAATTCCCCCAGGCCATGAATCTTGATATAGGTATTCGGGAAACGGGATAGAGCGAAGATTTTTTGGCTCTTAACATAAGGTGCTGCTTCGCCATCAGGTTTATTACCCGAACCAAGGTGTTCAATAATAATAGGAACCTGAGATACAGTTTGCAGAACCTCTTTAAACGCATCTGAAATAAAGCCATCACCTGATCCCGCGCAGGTAATGGTTAAGTTTAATGCCTCTGCCTTGCGCCATATTGCGAAAGGAACATCGCCTGGAGAACGCGTATTAGCTGACAGACGTACTCCTGCCGCACCCCGTTCGACCAACTTTTCCAGCGTATCTGGCGCATCTGGTCTCGCTGTATCCACTAGGACAACGGAGGCCAAACGGTCTGGATATTGACGCACACATTCCTCTTGATAGCTATTATCATACTCGCCCATCATTTGTACCAAAACAGCATGGGCTACCTGATTATGATCCATCTGCTCCAATAAGCGTGCCACAGGTTCATACCAGTGACGTGAGACATGGCAGTGGGTGTCGACAATAATCATTCGGAAACACTCCTTGGTAGCAATTAACAATTAACAAAAAACTAAAAACTAACGATCAACTGAAAACCTAAACACAGTTACTTGATGATATTGCTCCTCTGTTTTTAAGACCACAGTTGGAAAGTGAGGTTTATTAGGAGAGTCGGGGAAGTGTTGGGTTTCTAGGCAAAAGCCGTAGCGACGATGATAGGTCTGGCCGCCTTTACCGGCCAAGTTAGGCATCAGGTTGCCAGAATAAAATTGAACGCCTAGCTGAGTCGTTAGCACCTCCAACACCCGGCCTGTCTTTGGCTCTATGACTTTGGCAGCCAGTGATAAGGAGCCATCAGAGCGGTTGAGGACGTAATTATGATCGTAGCCTCCGCCAAATTGCAGTTGCTGATCAGTTTGATCAATTCTGGCCCCGATTGGGGTGGCTTGAGTGAAATCCATGGGTGTGCCGCTGACACTTCTCAACTCGCCAGTCGGAATCAGGGTCTCGTCAATTGGCGTGAATTTATCAGCTTGTAGCATGACCTCATGGCCCAGAATATCGCCACCTCCAGCCAAATTGAAATAGGTGTGATTGGTCAGGTTGATGATGGTATCTTGGTCCGTTGTGGCCTGATAATCAAGGTTCAATTCATTTTGATTGTTTAAGGTATAAATCACCGTAGCCGACAAATTACCTGGATAGCCTTCCTCGCCGTCTGGACTGAAATAAGTTAATTTTAACCCCACTTCTTCTGCTCCCCTCATTTTTTCGGCCTGCCAAACCACTTTATCAAAGCCGACCAATCCCCCATGCAGATGATTAGGCCCATTATTCTGAGCAAGGGGATAGTCTACCCCATTGAGATTGAAACGCCCCTGAGCAATCCGATTGGCATACCGGCCCACCAAACAACCGAAAAAGGGACTGTGGTCAATGTATTCTGACAAAGTATCAAAGCCCAAGACCACATCCCCGAAGACACCATCACGGTCAGGAGCCAAGACCGAGGTGATTGTCCCCCCATAATTGGTAATTTTCACCACAAGCCCTTGGTCATTGCTCAAGGTAAACAAATCAACCACTACCCCAGCCGACGTTTGGCCATAATCTTTTTTACTAATTTTCATTATACACCCTTTTCAAACCAAACCACTTGTCATTCTTGCACAATTGGGGTATGAATAATTTTCATTTCTAGCCTCAATATTTGTCTAGGGGTTTATCATGCTTTCAGCAGTAAGCAATACTTCATGAACTCATTTTAGTATGAAACTGTTGAGCCAACAACTCTGCTAAATAAATCTTAGCCTCATCTGGAGTCTCTAAATCAAAAAGATGCTCACTCAACTGATTCAGGGCATCAAGCTTCAAAGCTTGTAATGTTTCTTCAAAGTCTACTTCTGGCATAGCTAATTGTTTTTCTAAATATCGTCGCACAAAGTTGAGCAAGGTTTCACGACTGCCCTGTTCAAGTCCTTGTTCAAGTCCTTGTTCAAGTCCTTGTTCAAGTCCTTGTTCAAGTCCTTCCTTGGCGGCTTGTTCGGCGGCTTGTTCGGCGGCCTGTTTCACAGCTACCGCTAGAGCCTCTTGAATAGTGGGTACCTTTTGTATTGCTTCGGGTATTTCACGGAAAAATTCATCAATATAGGGCCATGTCTCTTCTTTTATCGTCAATTTCATATTCATTACCTCCATTATTTTTTGCCATAGTGCATCTGGCTGGGTTATTAAACCGATGTCTATGGTCAAACGCAAGAAGTCCACCAAATTTTCGGCTAAACATAAGTTGATGAACTGTTTTAACTTCTCATCTTTCGCTAAGGGCAAGAGCGGGTAGTTTCTCGGCTCTAAGGTTAACTCACTGGGATGGATAATCCAAGTACTCAACCCTAAATGGTCACTGCGATAGATGCCCGCTTCGTCTGTCGGCTCAAAATGAAATTGATGCCCCAGTGTCTTCAACACTCTGGTTGGCTCATTGACACAGACGATTGTCACCGTACGTTGGTCTGGCATCTCAGCAATTTCTTTAGTACTCAAGTGCGTTGCCCTCACGACTCGTTTCCTTGTCTTAACCTCATCTTGCTTATCCGCCTCCTCATCAACGACACCAATGCCCCAAGCCCTCATCATAATGCGGTTAAGATCTACTGTATTGAGGGGGTCATACATACCTTTAAACTCTACCACGTTGATGCGCCGAAAGTGAGCAAAGACCGTTCGGGCCAATTTAGGCAGATCTGTCAGACTACATTCTACCACCAAGTCAATTGTTCGACTGCGTGAGAAGACACTATATTGGGGGATGGCGTGAATATCAAATTCGGCAAAATAGTGCTGATAAAAAGCTTTGGTTCGATCATCAAAAGGTTGATTTGACATAACAATGTTTGGGCCAGTATTCTCTTTCAGCTTTATATTCTTTAATAAGCCCCGCTACCAGAAATAAGACGGGGAATGGTCTGCAACATGATCTTAATATCCAAGGCAAAAGACCAATTTTCAATATAGTACAAATCCAGCAGCACCATTTCATCAAAGGTCAATGCACTCCGCCCATGAATGGCCCATAAACCGGTGATGCCAGGTTTGACCTCTAAACGACGCTCATGCCAAGCTTGATAGCCTTCTACTTCGCTGGGCAGGTTAGGTCGCGGGCCGACCACGCTCATTTCACCGCGCAGGACATTATAAAATTGGGGAAATTCATCCAAACTTAACTTTCGCAAGACACGCCCAACACGGGTGCGACGTGGGTCATCCTTAATCTTGAACCATAAGCCGTCTGCCTCATTCATATCGGTCAGCCTGTCTTTTTGAGCCTCAGCATCTTGGACCATCGAACGAAACTTATAAATTTGGAAAGGAGTCCGATCTTTGCCAATGCGACATTGCTGGAAAAAGATTGGCCCGAGTGAATCTAATTTAATCAGCAAGGCAATGAGGCCAAAAAGCGGAGAAAAGATCATGAGAAAAGATAAAGCAAAAATAATATCAAATATTCTTTTTACAAGCATTGCCTCTGCCCTGATTGAGGTGCGCCGGACTCCCAAAATTGGGATGCCCGCCATTTCGGTCATTTCCATGTGGCCTAAGGTCATTTGAAAGACATCGGGCACGATCCTCGCTCGACAGCCATGCCGTTCACAGATAGCGATAATATTCATGATTTTACGATGATGTTGCCAAGGTAAGGTAATGATTACTTCATTGATCTTTTTCTCGATTAACAAGTTTGGCAAGTTGTTTAGATTGCCCAAAGCAGAAAAACGGCCAATATCGCTTAAGTTTTGATTATCGTCAATAAATCCAACGATGTTATACCCTAATTCTGGATTCGCCACCACTGCTCGCATCATCGTGCGAGCCACTTCGCCTGCCCCAATGATTAACAACCGTTGCACATTAAAACCCTGTTTGCGCCATTGATCTAAAACAGTGACTTTGATTCCTCGGCTGATGGCTAAGAGAATCAAGATCAAGGCACCCGTATAAAGAAAGATGATCCGTGAATAAAAGGCTTCACGATTGATGAAAACGATCACTATCATCAGTAGAATACCAGTGGTCGTCCCATTGAAAATAGCATAAACTTCATCAAACCAAGAGAGACGACGTTTGGGGCGATATATGCCCTCCTGACGGTAGGCCAGGAGTAAGACCAAGGTTAATAGGCCCGCAAAAGGCATGAAAGCCGTGAATGACACATCATTGGCTGGATCCACAGCCCGCAACCATTGCAATTCATAGCGAATATAGTAAGCGAGTACAAAGGCGATGTTGATTAAAATAGCATCGCCGATGACCCAAAAAAACGGCTTCATCCACCAAGACTGTAGACGCTGTAGCATGGTCATCCTGTCAGATTGACGATTGTATCGTTTAAGCACCCAGAACATATTCATAAATTTTTACTGTCTCTTCAGCCACTTTACACCGTCACCTACATCCGTTGGACGGGTGATTTGGGCTATTGCGTATGATAGCCACCCTGAGCCAATAAGCTAGGCCACGTTACATCATAATGTTGATCAACACGATCATTATAACCCACAAACCCATGATGAGGCGGGATGAGACCCGTCATCAGCGCGACCCGTGCTGGCACACAAGTCGGTGTGACAGAATAAGCTTGACTAAGATTGACGCTTTTATGAGCCAAGCGGTCCAAATGAGGCATTTCTGCAATAGGGTGTCCGGTGAAGCCCAGCGCATCGGCACACCATTGATCTACGCAAATTAAAAGGATGTTGGGTCGATTATCGGCACTCATTAATTCCCCTTTCTAAATCAAACGTTTCCATTTCTCTTGAAATTCAGGACGAGCAAAAACTTCAGGGTTAATCACCCCTTTGGGTCGCCGACCCTGTGTCAAATCAACCATGCCTTGGCAGACTGCTCGACCAATATCACGAAAAAGTTCATCTGTCCAAGCGATGCAATGGGGAGCCAGAAGAACATTATCTAAGTCGCCAAAACGGTGGGGGGCGGTGAGCGGTTCGTTGACAAAGCAATCCAAAGCGGCACCCGCGATGTCTTGATTTTTCAGGGCAGTATACAGGGCATCCTCATTCACAATCCCCCCTCGCGCTGTGTTGATTAGATACGCTGTAGGTTTCATTTAGGGCCTCTAGGGATCCTCTACATTGAGATTAGATGTGATTTTGCGGTCCCGACCAACTGTCGTCAGGGCTTCGTGTAAGCTGCGGAGCAATAGCCCACTATCAAGTCCGAGACCCAATATCCGAAAACCCTGTTCATGCCGCTGCTCAAGGTTATCATTACTGGTTGCCAGAAGGCCACATTGCTTACCATGAGCGCGAATAGCATCTTTGGCCGCGAGGATTTTTTCGGCCACCCCGGGGCCTTCCCATTGACCGGGGTAGCCCGATGTGGCGGAATAATCGGAGGGGCCGAAGAAGAAATAATCAACACCAGGCACATCAAGCAAAGCTTCGATGTTCTGACCGCCTAATTCTGATTCAACGATGGGCATCACCACGACATGCTCATTGGCTTCCTCAACATGTTCGACCAGACTTTGGCCCCAACCCGTTGCCCGTTCTGCCCCGATGCCCCGTCGGCCCTGAGGAGGATAGTGGGCGTAATGGACGGCCTGTTGTAGCTGTTCGGCGGTCTCAATCCAAGGAATCGCCACCCCATCCGCTCCGATGTCTAAGACCCGCTTAATCAGGCCACCATTTAATTCTTCGATGCGGACGAGTACCACGGTATCACTGCGAACAGTCGCTCGCATGTGCGCCAAAATATCACGCCAATCCAGATGTCCATGTTCGGCATCAATCACAACCCAGTCCAGGCCCAAGGCCACGCCCATCTCCGTGATACTAGCTGACTCAAGAGTCACCCATAATCCATAGACTGCTTCATCTGCTGTCAATTTTTGACGTAGTTTGCGAATGGCTTTGCTTTTCATAAGTTTATGACCTCATTGCCAAGATTGTACATCACTTAGGTCAAACTGCAACTTGACAGGTGAGGCAGATTGTTGAAAATATGGCTAATGATTGCCTAAGCCATTGGTCTGACTATAATAATCAGCATAATTTCCCGGTCTGATTGAGACTGATAGACCAGTCTTTCATTATCTAGAAATAAAGCCATGAGAATTGGACAAAGCTTATTGAAAAATTCAAAATTTGTTTTAGAGGTTAACTCTGTCAATTATGTTGTTTTACTGACGGGAGTTTTTTATGTGATTTTCGTCGTCACTGCTTTGGGCATTCATGACTGGAATCCCTTATGGTTTGTCTGGACTGGCGAAAAATATGCGAATTTAGATCCATCAGGGCGAACAGGCTATGACGGACAATTTGTCTATTACATTGCACGGTATGGTCAAACAGCAACCCCTCACTTAGATAATCCACCCTATCGCTTACAAAGAATTTTACTACCTGCGATTATTCGTATTCTGTCATTTGGTTATGCTGTCCTCATCCCTTGGCTCATCATTGCAGTCAATTTTTTTGCGATTGTGATTAGTGCTTATCATTTGGGTCAGTGGTTGTCCAAAAATAATATTTCACCTTGGTATGTTCTAACATATACCTTATATGTTGGCTTATTCATGGCCTTTTCACGGGATTTAACTGAGCCACTTGCTTTTAGTTTAGCTGCTTTAGGTGCAATCTCTTGGCTTCAAAAAAAATATCAACAAGCTATTCTGTTTTTAGCTTTGGCAGCATTGACAAAAGAGACAACTTTACTTTTTGTGTTTGGAATCGCAGGATCGGTCCTTATCCGGTACAACCTGAAATTGGCTCTATTGGCCTCAACAGCCTTGCTTCCTTTATTAGTCTGGGAGGGGTATTTATTTGTATCTTTCAATACAATCCCTTTAACCGCTGGGCCTAGTCTGGAAAATATCCCTCTTTATGGCCTTATACCCCATTTGAACAGTGATCCAGCTCGCTTATCAAGTTTTCTCTTTGTGGGTCTGCCTGCCCTACTTTTTCTGCCCGTATCTTTAGGTCTTTTACTTCAGCAAGGTGGCTCATCGCCCACAGCTTGGTGGTTATTGCTACATTGTATTTTAATCATTCTATTGCCATTTGATGTTTATGAGCATATCATGCATGCAAGTCGAAATGCCATTGGTTTAGTCTTGTCAGTGTTATTCTTGATGCCCTTTTTGGCAAAGCCAATTCGTTTATTGACCTTAGGTTACTGGGTTCTACCAACCTTTGTTTGGTTGATACCCGTTTTGAGATGGGCTCCTTGGTCTTCTACAATATAATTTAAGCAAGTTTGAACTTCCCCTATAATTCTAATTTTTATTTTCACTGGAGAAACACCATGTCTAATCAACTCGCAGGAATCGAACCTGGTCTCAAGATTGCCGCACAAGTTGACCCAGATGCTGATGAGGCAGAATTGCAGTTTGTCAAACAGATGGGCGTTGATTACGCGGTCTTGTGGACTGATGCAAGCAAAGCCAGTGCGGAATATTATAGTAGCCGCCGTGAGATTTTTGCACAGTCAGGCATTCAAATCTATGGCTTTGGCAATCGTGATGTTCATAATCAGGATGCGATTACGCTGGGCCTGGATAATCAGGATGCCAAAATAGAAGAATACAAACGTCATTTGCGTAACCTCGGCCAAGCGGGTATCCCCTATACGACCTATGCCCACATGGCCAATGGCATTTGGAGTACGGAGCGAGAAGCAACCCGTGGCGGAGCCAGCGCAAGGGGCTTTGATTTAGATAAAGCGCAACATGGTCATTGGAATAATGTGCTTTATGGTCTACCGCTTTCACATGGCCGTCAATATCGTGAAAACGAAATTTGGGATAATTTTGAATACTTTATCAAAGAAGTTGCCCCGGTGGCTGAAGAAGCAGGGGTTCGGATTGGCATTCACCCTGATGACCCACCTGAACCCGAACTAGCCGGTATTCCCCGCTGTATTTTCAGCAGCTTCGAGGGCTATCGTCAAGCCATGGAAATCGCGGATAGCCCTAATGTCGGCTTATGCCTCTGTGTGGGCTGTTGGTTAGAAGGGGGTGATTTGATGGGCAAAAATGTGCTTGAGACGATCAAATACTTCGGCGAGCGAGGCAAAATTTTCAAAGTCCACTTCCGCAATGTCGATGCTCCTTTGCCCCATTTCGTCGAAACCTTTGTTGATGATGGTTATATGGATATGTACCAAGTGATGAAAGCCTTACGCGAAGTAGATTTCAATGGGGTGATCATTCCAGATCATATTCCAAGCCTGGCCAATGACCGTCGGGTGGGGACGGCTTTTACGATTGGGTATATGAAAGCTCTGGTGGAACGGGCGAATGCCGAGGTTGAATAATTTAGATTCTTTATTTAGAGAGGAGACCCTAATGAGCCAACCCTGGCGCGGCATCTTCGTTATTGTTGTCACCCCGTTCACTGAAAGCTATGAAATTGATGAGGCCAGTTTACGAAAAGAGATTCGATATTGTATCGAAGCTGGGGCACATGGCTTGGTCGGCCCAGCCAATGCCAGTGAGTTCGCTACCATGTCGGATGATGAACGCAAACGGTGGCTGGATATCGTCGTCTCTGAGACGAGCGGTCAAATTCCGGTCATTGCCACGACCACCTCTGGGCATTATTTGCCTGCGGTGGCTTTGAGCCAATATGCCCAACGAATCGGGGCAGATGGCATCATGGCCATGCCACCACATATTTTGCACCCCGACGCAGCAGGCTGCTATGAGTACTATAAAGCCCTTTCCGCTGGGGTCGATATTCCCATCTTCATCCAAAACTATATTGGCCCTGTCGGAACCCCCATGAGCAATGCCTTAGTTGCCCGTATGTGTCGTGAGCTACCCCAAGTGGATTATATCAAAGAAGAAACTTTGCCCGAACCACGACAAATTAGTGCCACCATCGCGGAGGCTGGTGAGGCGTGTAAAGGCGTTTTCGGCGGACAAGGCGGCCTTCACATCTTGGACGAATTTCGGCGTGGTTCCGTGGGCAACATGCCAGCCTGTCAATCGACTGAAATTCATGTGGCGATCTGGAATAAATTAGAAGCAGGTCAGGAAGCTGAAGCGCGGCGATTATTTTATGGGCTGCTGCCTCTGCTCAATTTTGAACGCCTGCATGGGGTGGCTGTCTACAAAGAAGTGCTGTACCGACGTGGTATCTTCGCCTCTCGTGCAATCCGTGCGCCTGGCAAGTTTTTGGATGAGCAAGATCGACTTGAGTTTGAGGCGATTTTTGCTGAGATAGAGACCTTGAATTTGTAGCAAAGTGGCAAGGTGGCATAGGTAGCAGATGCGTTTTCTCGCCTGTCAGCTTATCCGTTTGATTTTGACGGCTGGTTGTCCCCCTTGTTCGGGACGATGGCCCAACAAACTATGGTAGGCGCGGTCAATCAGTTCCTTTCGTGGAACATAGTAGTGGATGGTTGGGTCAATATTTTCGTAAGAATGAAATCGTCGCCTGGTTGTTCCTTTCGGGCGGGAAATTAGACAGGCTCAATTTTGAAAACTGAGCCAGTTTACTGGTGGGGTATTATACAGAAGGGGGTGAGGAAGGAGGAAAAATGGGGGGAGGTGTGGGTTGGGTTGAATGCGTTCCGCAGGAACGACCGAAACCCAACCTGGCACCCCAAAATCGCGTAGATTGGGTTGAGGTACGACTGCGTTCAACCCAACCTACGACCTACGACCAATCCAAATTCCCCTCAAAAGGCAAAACCAAGACCACATCCAACATCTCCGCCGCATCCACCACGGACCCACTCAGACGGGTCAGAGACCATTCATGACCGAGTGTGCCAGGAGTCACCTTGTCTCCACCAGACACAGCTTGGCCGTCCAAGCTCAAGGTCGGCGGCGTACTGCCAGCATCCTCGGCCACGACCCATTTGACCATGATCTTGCCCCCCTCATCCCCAAGGCTCAAGGTCCCTGGCTGGAGGTTAAGCGGGAACAAGGCTTCGGTCAGGGTGAAGGCCAAGGTGGGCGTTGCGCCCGTCAGCGGGTTCATAAAATCGTGCCAGGCCGAGGGGAAAGATTGCTTGAGGCTGACGAAGCGATAGCCGCTATAGCTGGCGATTTGGGACAGGGCCGTGACCTGTCCTTTGAAGGTGTCCCCACCAGCCAAGGCGGTGTACTGGACGTTGATAATCACATCAGTCAGCGTGTTGAAGTCAAAGGGATTAGCCGCCTTGGGCAGTTCCAAGGTCCAATTAGAAATGGCTCCCGTGCCTTCAAAGGGCAGATAGCGTTCATCTTGGAAATTGAGGACGAACAGACCGTTATCATCCAGCCCCTTGGAGAGGGCGATTTGCTGGGTGTTGCGCCAATCCTGACGCAGGGTGCCTGTGTCGGGTTGGCTGGCACTTGAGTCGTCCAACAAAAACTTGACCGCCTCGATATCATCCTTGAGCAAGACCTTGTTCCCCGTTTGGGTTAAGGTGGCAGAGATGTTTTGGTAAGGCCCGACCACGGCCGGGATGGAGAGGGAGATGCTCTTGATCTGGCGACAGTAATGCCCAGGGAAACTATAGTCGAACAGTTGCTCGCTCAAGCTGAACGTACACTGACCCGTCTCCCTCAAAGCCAGCAAGGCTTCGGGGGCATATTGCAAGAGCGAGATCGACTTCTCGATTTCCAGCCGCCGCTGATTGTCGTCCAGATAGGCCTTCTCCAGATGATGCAGGCTCAGGAGCAAGCCTTCCCCGGCCAGAAGGCCCTGCTTGAGGCTATCCCAATAGTTGGTCTGGATGAAGGTCTGGTCGGTGGTCAGTTCATATTGATAGGCTTTCTGAGCCGTCCAAGCCATGTCCAAGGCCACCTGATAGGTCTGGAAATAGAGCGACCCCAGCCGCCCGACCATCCACTGATACAGGTCTTGGTTGGTGAACTTGCTCTTTAAGAAGTCGGCCACCTCCTCCGATTGCTCAATGCTTTTGTGATGGTTGTCCAATTCCTTTTCAGCCATGCTGTGTTGGATGGTCAGAGCTTGGATTTGCTGCTCAATCTGGGCTAGGTCGTGGGTGGCTAAGATGCTTTGTAGCTGCCAGTCCTCCTCCCGTCGTTGATAGCCGCCCAGG
Organism: Anaerolineae bacterium; assembly: GCA_965199695.1. Taxonomy (GTDB): domain Bacteria; phylum Chloroflexota; class Anaerolineae; order 4572-78; family 4572-78; genus CBDAUV01. Next base: position 931,961 of record OZ241372.1, read on the forward strand.
GTTAGGTTGAGTTGGGCCCCAAAGTTGGCGATCAGGGCCCCAATTTCCGAAGCGGCCGCCCCCGCGTTCAAAGCGGACCCGATTTGCTGCCCCCCATAGGTCATGGCGAAGGGAGAACCGAGTTGCGGGACGGCATAGCCAATGGCCGCTGCCGTCCTGAGGGCGGAGGCGACGATATTGTAGCCCAAGGCGGCGGCCATAGAGTCAAGATGCTCTTGCTCATAGCTGGACAGACCTGCGTCAATCAAGCCCTGATAGTGTTCTTGGCGGGCGGTCGCGCTGCTTTGAGCGGCTTGAAGGGCGGCCAGCGATGTCTGGAGTTGCTCTAGCTGTTGCTCCTTGATTTGGGTCAACAAATTGAGGCTGGTGGTCTCATGACCTGTTCGCAGGCGGGCTAAGGCTTCGGCATCCTTCTTCTCCAAGGCACTCAAGAGAGTGGAGCCGAGTTGAATGACCGTCTGAGTCATGGTCTTGGCCCGCTCCAGCAGGACCGAGAAGCGATAATGGGGGATGGTCGCGCTCATCTGCAAAACGCTTGAGGGCGGCAGCCCCGCCGCCGCCGCTTGCACCAAGAGGGCGGGGTCAATGGGCGGTTGGAATAAGGCCAATTGACGAGTCACGCCCTCAATGTTTTGGCAATGCCGAATCTTGAACAGACGGTCTTCGACCCGATCCCAGTATTGGATGAATTGCGCGTTCTGAGGGACACAGAAATAGCTGTCAAGATGTTGTAGGGGCAGGTTTTGCAGGGCGGCCACGCTCTGACCAGGGCTAACTTGAGTCTCTAGGTCGATCAAGAAATCAGGAATATCGTCGCCATAATGCTCTCTTATAGCTTGGAATTGGAGCGGCTCAGGGGCTGGGAGCGGGCCCAGGTCTCGCGGTCGAGGGCCAAGCATGTCGGAGGCCAGGAAGTAAAGGGTGGTCGCTTGGGTGATGGCCTCCCAGCTATCCTGGGTGAAGAGATAGTCGCCCCAATCGAGCAGGTTATCAATATACTTCATGATGATGGCCCGCTCATAGGCTCCGAGGCGGAGGCGGGCGATGGCATGGGGGTCGGTGAAATCCAGATTATAGGCGGTCAGCTTTTGGCTATCCCGCAAGATGTCCCGCAGGGTGGTTAATTGATGGTTGCGGAAGGGCAAGAACCGCCAAAACCGCTTGGTCGGATGGGCTTCGTCGTGCAGTTGGGCCGCACTGCGGGCCGTCCCCCACAGCCGCACCTCCGCCAGATAACCATCAAAATAGTCTCCGCTGGTCGAGGCCCCCAGCCGTAAGGCTTCATCATTGGCGCAACCCGTGGTTAAGGCCTCATCAATGTGGGTTTCATCCAGCACCCCATCAACATACAAAGCAGCCTGACCGCCATCGACCACCAGGGCCACATGATGCCATAAGTCATCCGCCAAGTCGGTGAAAGCATTGAAGGTCACGCTAGTCGTTCCCATATCCAGCAGTACGCTTAGGTAGCCTGTGTTTTGTTGCAGAGAGAGTTGATAGCCCGCTTGGTCGCCACTGCTGCTGCGTTTAGCCACAATGACCTGATGCCGCGTCTTCACCGCCGTTTTGAGCCAAGCCGAGAGGGTGAAGTCCGCCCCTTGGTTGAGGTCGAGAAAGTCATGCGCTGGGATTTGAACATAATCGCTGCTCCCGTTAAAGGCCAAGACTTGGCGGGTGGCTGACGTTGGCCCAGCGGCGGCCTGCCAAGTGGCTGTTCCCTGAAGCGTCCCATTATGGGTGCCCATTTTATCCTGGAGGGTGGTGTTAGAACCATCATTAAGCGGCCAATAAGCGGTCAGCCCGCGCTCATCCAGAGACATCTGGCTGGTGGGGTCGAAGATGGTGTGATACCATTTTTGCGCCGCTTCAAAATGATGGTTGGCGTTGAGGGTTTGGGCCACCAAGAAGGGGATGTGGAAGAAAATCTCCCAGAAATAAGGGCCGTAGGCCCCCTCAAAATCAAGCTGACCGCCCGTCGGTTTAATGACCGCGCTGGTGGGTTGGAAGCGGTCAAAATCGAGTTCGGGCGTTAGCTGAGAGTCCAACGTCAGCAAGCCCGCCAGCCCACGAGCGAAGAGAATTTGGCTCAAAGGGCCGACCGCGTTAGTGGTCAGGCGGGTGAAGGCGATTTGGGGAAGTTGGTCGGAGGGCAGCCCTACCGCCAGACTGGATAGGGTGAGTGACCGCTCAACCGCATCTTCACTCAAAATTAAGGTCTCATTGATGGGCTCCGTTTGGATAGGGGGCACTTGGTTCAAGGGTGTTGATGTTGCTTCGGGAATCTGCGGTGGTGAGGTCGGACGAGTAGCCTCTTGCTTGACTTCCTCTGCGCTGAGGGCCACATTCCAAAGACGGAGTTCGGCTATTTTACCGTGGTACTGGCTACGCCCTAGGGAGATGCGAACTGCTGGCGGCAAAATGTAGGTCTTGCCACTTGCTTCGGCCCAGAGGCTGCCATCCAGATAGATTTTCATCTCTCCAGTGGTCGCGCTTTTGGTGAAGGTCCAATGCGTCCATCTATTTTTGTAGTCAGATGCTTCCGCCCTTTTGGACATCCACTGGGATAAGTCATTGGTATTTCTACAGTAAAAGTAAATCGTTTCATTTGACCAAAAATAGATCGTGACAGGTCGCGTATTTGAAGCACTGTACGCTTCAAGCAAGACCCTTCCCTTAGGCAAGGAATCGTCGTCATAGGCCCATAGACTGATCGTAAACTCGCCCTCAAAAGCGGTGCCAAGAGGCAGGTTGACCTCATTCGTCTGCCCCCCCAAGACCAAAACAGGGCGTTCACCAGAAGAGCCTGGCAAATCCTCCACCCTTTGCCAAGTGGCCCCGTCTTCGGCTATGGTCCCCTCTTGTTGGCCAGCGATATCTCGGACGGTCAAGCCGCTACCCTCCCGAAAGGGCCAGTGAGCCACCAAGCCTACACTCGGCTCGGAGCTTTGACTGAGGGTGGTTACTTGGGCATCCGAAGCCGAGGAGAAGGCAGTCACTGTCGCTTGAGGCATTTTGGTCGCTGGGGGCTGATACGAAGCCTCTTGCTGGATTTCTTCTGCGCTGAGGGCCACATTCCAAAGGCGGAGTTCGGCTACTTTGCCGCGATACTTGTTGTTGAAGTTACTATCGCTCCCTAAGACGACTTGCACGGCTTGGGACAAAACCTGAGTATTGCCCTCCCCCGTCCAGATGCTGCGCCCTTCTTCGGCCCAGAGGCTGCCGTCCAGATAGATTTTCAGCTCCCCAGAGGCTACGTTTTTGGTAAAGGCCCAATGCGTCCATCTATTTTTGTAGTCGGATGCCGCGGCCGTTTTTTCGAGGCGATCGTAGCCCTCAGAACCACCACAGTCAAAGTAAATCTTTTCATCGAGCCAAGGAAAGTGAATATTTACGATGCGCTCATCTGAAGAGCCGATGGCATAAAGCACACTCGTATACTGAGGCAAGGAATCATCACCATAAGCCCATAGACTGACCGTAATCTCATTCCCAACGGGAATACTCTCAGGCGGCAGGGTCACCTGATTGGTCTGCCCATCAAAGACCAAGACATCGCGTGGCCCAGAGACCCCTGGAAAATCAGTGACCGTTTCCCAAGTAGCCCCGTCATCAACGATGGTGCCGTCATGTTGCCCAGCCAAGTCTTGCAGGGTCGAGCCGCGGCCCTCATCCAAGGGCCAGTAAGCCACCAAGCCTTCCTGTGGCTCGAAGGTCTGCTCGAGGGGAGTGTCTTGGTTTTGCGAGGCCAAGGAGAAGGATGTCACGATTGGTTGGGACATTTTGGTCACCACGCCTTGACTTGACTCAGAAGTCTGATTGAGGTCGGCCATCTGGCCCTGCGATGGTCGGGCCAGAAAGGCTTCATCTCCATGATTGAAGGTAAACCAGTGGGTTTGATTTCGAACCATATTCACGGTTGCCGCCCGTTTGGGAATCTGGGCCAACAAGGGGAGACGCGAAGCCTCGCGCTTGATGTCCGCCGCGTCGAGGGCCACATTCCAGAGGCGGAGTTCGGCCACTTTGCCGTGGTATTTATAATTGCGATTGCTATCAGCTATGCTGCCTAAGACGAGTGTACTGGCTTGGGGCAAAGCTTGCCTCTTGCCAGTTGCTTCCGCCCAGAGGAGACCATTCAGATAGATTTTCATCTGCCCAGTGGCCGCGTTTTTGGTAAAGGCCCAATGCGTCCATTTCTCTTTGTAGGCAGCTATCGTGTCTTCTTTCTCGAGGCGATCAGGGTCGCCAGGCGTACCACAATCAAAGCTTATCTTTGCATTTGACCAAGGAAAGTGGAGGTTGAATATTCGTGCAGCCGAGTTGTCGCGGGCCTCTATTACGGTGGTGCTTTTCGGCAAGGAAGAATCACCATAAGCCCACAGACTGAGCGTCACCTCATTCCCAAGGGGCAGGCTCTCGGCGGGCAGGATGACATCATTATTCTGCCCATCAAAAACCAAGACAGTCCGCGGGGCAGAAGACCCTGGAAAATCAGTCACCGTTTCCCAAGTGGCCCCGTCGTTGACGATGGTGCCGTCGTGATGGTCAGCCAGATCGCGGAGAGTTGAGCCGCTGCCCTCGTTCAAGGGCCAATAAGCCACCAAGCCTTGCCGAGGCTCGTTGGTCGTCCCACCCATATAATTATCGCCTAAGCTATTACCTGTCCTGACGAAGTCTAAGCCGCCCTGATGGAGAATGCCTTTGAAGGCTAGGTTGTAGTCGAAGATGTCCACCACGTCACTATTGCCATAGCCACCCCCAAAAAGGGCCAGATGGCCGACGCTCGTCGCGGCTAGATTGCTACGGGCTCGGGAGAGTTGGGCTTGCGTCCACTGCCCCGTCTGTGCATTGTAGATGTCCACGACGTCGCTGAGGCCGTCACTGCCAAAGCCACCCCCAAAAAGGGCCAGATGGCCGACGCTCGTCGCGGCTAGTCTGTCACAGTCTCGGGAGAGTTGAGCTTGCGTCCACTGCCCCGTCTGCACATTATAGATGTCCACGACGTCGCTGTAGACGCTACCCATAGAGCCACCCCCAAAAAGAGCCAGATGGCCGACACTCGTCGCTTCTAACCAGCCACGGGCTCGGGAGAGTTGAGCTTGCGTCCACTGCCCCGTCTGCACATTATAGATGTCCACGACGTCGCTGATGCCGCTATTGCCATAGCCACCCCCAAAAAAGGCCAGATGGCCGACACTCGTCGCGCCTATCAGGCCACGGGCCTGGGAGAGGGTGGTGGTCTTCCATTCATTCGACTGAGCATTGTAGATGTCCACCCCGTCGATGTAGCTGTTCTCGTTCTCATTCTGCCCCCCAGCAAAAAGAGCCAGATGGCCGACGCTCGTGGCGGCTAAATTGTAACGGGCCTGAGAGAGGGTGGCGGTTGTCCACTGCCCCGTTTGGGCATTGTAGATGTCCACCACGTTGCTGGGGCCGTTCTGATTCCGCCCCCCAGCAAAAAGAGCCAGATGGCCAAGGCCGGTCGCGGCTAGATCGCTACGGGGCTGAGAAAGTTGGGCCTGCCTCCACTGCCCCGTCTGAGCATTGTAGATGTCCACCCTATCACTGTAGTCGTTACCGCCCAGATAGCCACCCGCAAAAAAGGCCAGATGACCGATGCTGGTCGCGACTGCGTTACGACCCTGGGAGAGGGTGGCGGTCGGTGACGGCGAGAATAACCTTAAATGCGTCGCCTCCTCTTCCTTGCGTAAATCGCTGGTTAAAGCGATGGCCGGCAAGCTCAGTCCATCTTCCGCCGCGTCCGTCCCCTGCCGCATCTCCCCAAACATGGCCAACAGACGGGCTGACTCTGTCGCCGTTTTGGGCAAGGGCAGGGCGTAGACCTGCTGCCAAAAGACAGCCTCTGGTTGCGCGTCAAGGCTGCTCACCGTATCCTTTGGAGGGGACCAGTCCTGCACCAAGGACCAGTCCTGCACCAAGGTTTGGGGCGGGGCCCAATGTTGGCTGCTGTTGAGGAAGGTGTATTTGAAGGTCGCTTTGACGTGGGTTTTCTGCTGAGAGTTATTATCGACCACGCTGGACTCGGTGATCTGGTTCTGCTCCACCCAAAAGAGAAAGAGGCGGTTGAAGGCGTAGGCCGCGGTCACCCAATCGGCCTGAATCTGACATTCAATTTTTTGCCAATAGCCCCAACTCGGCTGGGAGTCGCTGGGGTTGAGACAGCGGCGATAATAAAAGGTCGGCGGCTCAGTAGCCGTCTTGGCGAAGAGGAAGAGGGTGTCCAGCGGCTCAGGACTGTTTGGGTCAGGCACCCGATAGCGGCAGGTTTCGACCAGTTGGAGCTGGGCTAGGGTCTCAAAACCATCAAAATAGGTGCGATAAGCCGCTTCAACGCTGGCGGGGGTAATCTCCGCCTGCAAGAGGGCTTGCTCGACTTGCTTGAATAGGGCCGATTTGTCCGTCCGCAGGTCGGGTTGGAGATAATTTTCGGGATGGAGGAAGATTTTACGTTCCGCCTCCCATAAGCGGTAGTTAAGCAGCCAGTCCCACCAATCGTCGGGCAGGCCGACCTCAGTCACGCCCGCTTCCAGGCCCATGCGACAGCGTTGCAAATACATTTGGACGGACAGGAGGGCTTGCTTGATGGGGGAGATGTCGGCACAACTGGTCATCTCCACATCAAGCAAGAGGTATTCGGACAGGTCTTGCCAGGTGGATATGTTCCGTTTCCAAGAGACAAAGGCGGCCAAGACATCGCGCTGCTGTTCGAGCAAGGGGCCATTGAGGTCTTCGCTCAGGGTGGTCCAGTCTTGGTCGTCATACTTGGCCTTGGTCACATCGATGACAGCTTGGGCCGTCTTTTGATAGGTGGTCCAGTTTTGGGTGCCAGTTGTCCCAACTAGGGTTAAGTATGGCAAGTTCAAGAGTTGGGCGATGAAAGTCGTCTTGACCCCGATGGCCTGCATTATGTCAAAGCGGGCTTTGAGCCTGCTCAAGCCAGCTAGGGTGTTGAGGTCGGCCTCGGTACAGTTGAAGTTAGGGCCAGTGAGGAGGGTTGAAATCTCGTCTTGGTTCCAACCTGTGATTGAGGCTAGGGCAGCGCACTTCTCATCCTTGGTCGGCAGGCTGCCCTGAGAGACCTGAGCGAGATAGGTTGATAGGTGATCCTGAGTATCATTGAAGGCCAGCAGCATGGCCTTGAATGCGTGGCAGGTTTTGATATCGGACCAGCTAAGGGGGCTCAGGGCTGTGATGTTGTAAGCCTGAGGGTGGTCAGCGATGTGCTTGAGTTCGCTTTCGGTGAGGGCTAGTTTCTGGGCCAGCAGGGCGAAGCGGGACAGTTGGGTTAAGAAGGTCTTGATCTGATTCCACTGATCATCAGCAGAATCAGGGGGGCTATCCAGCGGGGTCAGCAGCAGGGTTAGATAGTCTGAAATGCCTGTGGCCGCGGCGGTTATATGGGTCAAGCCCAGAAATAAGGAGGTCTGAAAGCCAAAATGAGCCGCTAGGTGTTCGTGCAGGGCTTGGGCTTGTTCTGGGGTGGGTGAGGTAGGGCGGGCGGGCAGCGGGGCTTGCCACAAAGCGGTCATCAGGTCGGGGATGTTGTCTTCAGTTAAACTGAGGGTCAGGCTGGGGTGGGGCTGATTACCGATGATGTAGTCCACCTCCCACAGGGTCAAGCCAGAGGCCGATAACCATTCAGCCTCGGTCATGATTTGTAGAAATTGGTCAGGGGCGATCTGGTCAATGGCCGTGATCCCCAGAAAGGCCAATAAACGCTGATATTCCTGAATGGATAGACCGAGCAAGCGCAGCATTTGACTGAGGCGGAAGAGCGTTGATAGGTTAGGCACGGTGAGGGCAACGGCAGTCCCAGCCCCCCATAAGGCTTCGGCTAAGTCGGTCAGCTTGTGGTCGGTGAGACGCAGGGCCGCGGTGAGGCGGGTCAGGCTAAAGGTTGTCCCGGTGAGGGAGCCGCCGATGGTCCAAGTCTGGACGGTGTCAGAATAGAGGGGGTTTTCAGCATAGCTAGGATGATAAGGATCGGCCCCATCTAAGAGAGCGGGATCATTGAAGATGCGGTCGAATAGGGCCGCAGAGGGTTCTGTATGGCCGGGCTTGCTTGCAAGCTCACCTGTCGTTTTGATGTCATGCCAGAAGCTACAGAGGACATCCAGCGGCAGATTAGATTGTGCTTGGCCTTGCTTAATCTGAGCGATCTTCTCTAGGGTACCATCGATCTTAGTGGCCCCAATGGAAGTGAGGACCCAATCCAAGTCGGCGAAAGACCAGCCCAAGTGTTGGGCCAAGCGGACAAAGTGATTGATGCGATCTAAAGATGAGAGGTTGAGGTTAGCAATGGTGTTGGTCTCAGTGTTAAGCGAGAGATAGGTGTTCCCAGATAGACCTTGATTGATATAGAATTGATGGGGTAGCACCCCAGTGTCTAGTTCAGCCTGACTCAGATTTTGGGTCAGTAAGGCCTGTAAGTCTGTATATGATAGGCCCGTTCTGTCGAGAAAGGTGTCTATTTGGCTTAGTTCTGTGAGATGGTCGGCCGAGTCAGCGAAGCCATAATAGGGATTTAAGCCCACATGGGTCGTCTGCCGCGAGGCGAGTACGACCTCTTGATCTAGGGAAAGTTGCAAATATTCCCTAGCCCATTGTCCCATAAAGGTCTGATAAACCGAGGCCAGAGGGGTGTTGAGTTGCTCCAGATAGCGTCGGATCTGAGCCCGAGGTCGATTGTAGGGTAGGTTGAAGGGGTAGACAGCTCTGGCTAAGTATTGAAAGGTCTGGGATTTGGCGGTGGCCAATTGGGCTGGGGTCGCTTCCGTCCCCCGCGACAGATGACCGAGGTCCTGAGCCGCCTTGGCTACCAAGATGTCATTGACCCGCTGTAAGAAGGGCATCAGCCTTTCGGTGTTCTCGCAGGTCAGGTCGAGCAAAGCGATATCTGGGCGGCGATCATCCAGCGACAAGCCAGACGGGATCTGACCTTGGTTAGGCGTGGTGATATATTGATCGACGGCCTTGAGCAGCTCCACCAAATAGGCGGCGGGGCTGAATAAGGATTGACAATGCTCACAGTGATAGCCACCCAGGGTGGGAAAGTAATCTTGATAGCTGGACAGGGTTTCAAAATATTGCCCAATATCTTGACCAACATTATTGACCCGCAAGGCATTGAAGTGGGGCGAGGCGACCACATCCTTGACCGTCGCCCAGAGCAGCATGGCCTTGCCCTTGATGTCGCGGGCCTGTTGATAAAGGCGATGGGCCATCTGGGCTGGGATATCAGGCTGGACGGCGGCCACAAACTGAGCTTCGCTATTGGCCATGATCTGATGGGCCGAGGTGAAGCCTTTGTCTTGCAGGGTTTGGGCCAAGCCGCTATCGCCAGCGGTTAGGTTTGTCAGTCGTTGTTGAGTTGTGTTTGTTGTTGACATGAGTGTCTCCTTAGTTAGCGATGTGTGATAGTGACTGGTAGGTTGGGTTGAGGCAGGATCCCTAATTCATGCGTGATGGATGAAATGTTGGCTTCGTTCTACCCAACCTACCACCTACGACCAATCCAAATCGCCCGTGAAGGGCAAAATCAAGATAACATCCAACATCTCCGCCGCGTCTACGTCCCCACTTGGACGGGTCAGAGACCATTCCTGACCGAGGGTGCCTGGATCCACCTTATCCCCACTAGAAACCGCTTGGCCGTTCAAACTCAAGGCCGGGGGGGTAGTTTGAGCATGCTCGGCCACGACCCATTTGACCGTGATTTTGCCATTGGCATCGCCAAGGTTCAAGGAATCTGGCTGGAGATTAAGGGGGAACAAGGCTTCGGTCAGGGTGAAGGGCAAGGCGGGCTTTGTGGCCGCTGGCGGGTTCATAAAATCGTGCCAAGCCGAGGGGAAGGATTGCTTGAGGCTGACGAAGCGATAGCCACTATACTTGGCGATTTGGGGCAGGGCGGTGACCTGTCCGCTAAAGGTGTCCCCACCATCCAAGGCGGTGTACTGGACGTTGATGATCACGTCGGTCAGCGTGTTGAAGTCGAAGGGGTTGGCCGCCTTACGCAGTTTGAGCGTCCAATCCGAAATGGCCCCCGTGCCCTCAAAGGGCAGATAGCGGTCATCTCGGAAATCGAGGACGAACATGCCCCGATCATCCAGCCCCCTGGAGAGGGCGATTTGCTGGGTGTTGCGCCAATCCTGACGCAGGGTGCCTGTGTCGGGTTCGCTGGCATCTGGGTCGCCCAATAAAAACTTGACCGCCTCGATATCATCCTTGAGCAAGACCTTGTTCCCGGTTTGGGTTAAGGTGGCGGAGATGTTTTGGTAAGGCCCGACCACGGCCGGGATGGAGAGGGAGATGCTCTTGATTTGGCGGCAGTAATGCCCAGGGAAACTATAGTCGAACAGTTGCTCGCTCAAGCTGAACTGACATTGGCCCGTCTCCTTCAAATCTAGCAGGGCTTCGGGGGCATATTGCAAGAGCGAGATCGATTTCTCTATTTCCAGCCGCCGCTGATTGTCGTCCAGATAAGCCTTCTCCAGATGATGCAGGCTCAAGAGCAAGCCCTCTCCAGCCAGAAGGCCCTGCTTGAGGCTATCCCAATAGTTGGTCTGGATGAAGGACTGGTCGGTGGTCAGTTCATACTGATAAGCCCGCTGGGCTGTCCAAGCCATGTCCAAGGCCACTTGGTAGGTCTGGAAATAGAGCGACCCCAGCCGCCCGACCATCCACTGATACAGGTCTTGGTTGGTGAACTTGCTCTGCAAGAAGTCGGTCACCTCTTCCGATTGCTCAATGCTTTTGTGATGGTTGTCCAATTCCTTTTCAGCCATGCTTTGTTGGATGGTCAGGGCTTGGATTTGTTGCTCTATTTGAGCGATGTCATACTTGGCTAAGGTGCTTTGCAGTTGCCAATCCTCGTCGCGGCGTTGATAGCCGCCCATGGTCAGACTGAGTTGCCCCTCATAATTGGCGATCAGGGCCCCAATTTCCGCCGCGGCTGCCCCGGCGTTCAAAGCGGCCCCAGTTTGCTGACCGCCATAGGTCATGGCAAAGGGAGAGCCGACTTGGGGGACAGCATAGCCAATAGAAGCTGCCGTCTTGAGAGCGGTGGCCACGATATTGGAGATTAAGGCAGCGGCCATGGAATCAAGATGCTCTTGCTCGTAGCTGGACAGACCTGCGTCAATCAAGCCCTGATAGTGTTCTTGGCGGGCAGTGGCACTGCTTTGAGCGGTTTGGAGGGCGGCCAGCGATGCTTGCAGTTGCTCAAGCTGATGCTCCTTGATTTGGGTCAGCAAGGTCAGGCTGGTGGTCTCATGACTGTTTCGGAGCAGGGCTAAGGCTTCGGCATCCTGCTTCTCCAAGGCGCTTAAGAGGGTGGAGCCGAGTTGGATGACCGTCTGGGTCATGGTCTTGGCCCGCTCTAGCAGCAGGCTGAAGCGGTAATGGGGCACCGCCGCGTTTAGCTGCAAGACGCTTGAGGGGGGTAGCCCGGCCGCAGAGGCTTGCACTAAGAGGGCGGGATCAAGCGGCGGTTGGAACAAGGCCAATTGACGGGTCACGCCTTCAATATTTTGGCAGTGGCGAATCTTGAACAGACGGTCTTCGACTCGCTCCCAGTATTGAATGAATTGCTCGTTTTGGGGGACGCAGAAATAGTCATCAACCGTTTCCAAAGGCACGGTTCGCAGGGCGACCCCGCTTTGAGCCGGCTGGACCATCATCTCCAGATCCAGCAGAAAGGCGGGGATACGGTCATCAGATTGGTCTCTTATATCCTGATAACAGAGCGGGTCGGGGGCGGGCAGCGGCCCAAGGTCATGCGGACGGGGGCCGAGCAGGTCGGCGGCCAGAAAGTAGAGGGTGGTCGCTTGGCTGATGGACTCCCAGCTATCTTGGGTGAAGAGATAATCGCCCCAATCGATCAGGTTATCAATGTACTTCATGATGATGGCCCGTTCGTAGGTGCCAGGCCGCAGACGGGCGATGGCATGGGGGTCGGTTGGGTCGATGTTATAGGCACTCAGCTTTTGGCTATCCTCTAAGATATCCTCCAGGGTGGCTAATTGATGGTTGCGGAAGGGCAGGAAGCGCCAGAAGCGTTTGGTGGGATGGGCTTCGTCATGGAGTTGGACGGCAGTGCGGGCCACCGCCCACAGCCGCACTTCGGCCAGATAGCCCTCAAAGTGATCCCCGCTGGCCGAGGCCCCTAGCCGTAAATCTTCGTTGTTGACAGACCCTGTGGTCAGCGCATCATCCTCTCGGTTTTCATCCAAGACCCCATCCAAGTATAAAGAGGCCTGACGGCCCTGAACGACGAGGGCCACATGATGCCACTGCTCATCCGCCAGGTCGGTCAAGGTGTTGAAGGTGACCTGCGTCTCCCCCATGTCCAAAATGACGGCCAGATAGCCCGTGTTTTCTTGCAGATAGAGTTGATAGCCTGGTTGGTTGCTACTGGTACCGCGTTTGGCGGCAATGACCTGATCGCCTGTTTTGACATCGGTTTTGAGCCAAGCGGAAAGGGTGAAGTTCACCCCGCGCCTGAGGTTGAGGACATCGTGATGGTCGATTTGGACATAATTGTTGCTGCCATCAAAGGCCAAGACGTTGCGGGTGAACGAAGCTGGCCCAGAGTAGACCTCCCAAGTGGCCGTTCCCTGAAGGCTGCCCTCATGCACCCCCATTTTATCATGGATGGTCTGGCCAGCCCCTTCATCGATGGGCCAATAGGCCACCTGCCCCTGCTCATCCAAGGTCATCTGGATGGTCGGGTCGAAGATGGTGTGATACCATTGTTGCGCCGCCTCAAACTGCTGGTTGGTGTTGAGGGCCTTGGCGACTAAGAAAGGAATGTGGAAGAAGACCTCCCAGAAGTAGGGGCCATAGGCTCCCTCAAAGTCAAGCTGCCCCCCAGGGGGTTTAATGACCGCGCTGGTGGGCTGGAAGCGGTCGAAATCGAGTTCGGGGGTCAGTTGGGCCTCCAGGGTGAGCAAGCCTTCGAGCCCTTGGGCGAAGAGGGTCTGGCTCAAGGGGCCGACCACATTTGTACTCAAGCGGGTGAAGGCGATTTGGAGAGGATCATCGGTCGGCAGACTGACTGCCAGACTAGACAGGGTCAGCGACTGGGCGACAGCACCTTCGCTCAGGCTTAAGCTCTCGTTGATGGGCGGGACTTGGTTCAGCGCAGGGAGAGCAGGCTGGGTCAGAAAGGCTTCATCGCCATGATCAAAGGTGAACCAGTCAGCTTGATTCCTGACCATGCTGACCGCCGCGGTCGGTTTAGGAATGTTTTCCAGCATGGTCAAGCTTTCACCATCTGTTCCGTTTGGCTCAATTGGATAATAGTTGTCGCGCAGGATGTTATCTGGGCCGATGAGGTCTAAACCGCCCTCACGGATGACTCCTTTGAAGGCGAGGCGACAGTCGAGGATGTCCACCACGTCGCTGCGACTCACGGTGCTGTGACTGATAATGAACCCCCCAGCAAATAGGACCAGATGACCGACGCTGGTCGCTGCTGGCCCAGTACGAGCCTCAGAGATGTGGGTGGTCGTCCACTCATCCGTCTGAGCATTGTAGATGTCCACCACGTCGCTGTAGCCGTCCCTATTCCCTCCCCCCGCAAATAGAGCGAGATGGCCGACGCTCATCGCTGCTAGAGAGCCACGGGCTTGAGAGAGTTGGGCGGTCGTCCACTGCCCCGTCTGAGCATTGTAGATGTCCACCACGTCGCTATAGGAGGTGGCGCCAGTGTTCCCCCCAGCAAAAAGAGCGAGATGGCCGACGCTCGTCGCTGCTGGCCTGGAACGAGCCTCAGAGAGTTGGGCGGTCGTCCACTGACCCGTCTGAGCATTGTAGATGTCCACCACGTCGCTGGAGGTGCTGCCGCCAGTGTCCCCCCCAGCAAAAATAGCGAGATGACCGACGCTGGTCGCTTCTATACTGTAACGGGCCAGAGAGAGTTGGGCGGTCGTCCATCCATCCGTCTGAGCATTGTAGATGTCCACCACGTCGCTGGAGGTGGAGCCAATGTTCCCCCCAGCAAAAAGAGCAAGATGACCGATACTCGTCGCTTCTGGCCCGTTACGGGCCTGGGAGAGTTGGGTGGTCGTCCATCCACCCGTCTGAGCATTGTAGATGTCCACCACGTCGCTGGCGCCGCTGAGATTGGCCCCCCCAGCAAATAGAGCGAGATGGCCGACGCTGGTCGCTCCCAGACTGAGACGGGCCTCAGAGAGTGTGGTTTCCTCCCACTCATCCGTCTGAGCATTGTAGATATCTACCTCGTCTCTTCTGATGTTGTCAGCATCCCGCCCCCCAGCAAAAATAGCGAAATGGCCGACGCTGGTCGCTCCCATCAAGTCACGGGCCAGGGAGAGTTTGGCTGTCTCCCAGCTTGGTTGAAGTGGCGGAAGAGAAGACCCAGGCAATAAGCTTAAAGCCTTCTCCTCCTTGCGTAAATCACTGGTCAAGGTCGTGGCGGGCAAGAGGGGGGCGTATTCCCCTGAGTTCTCCTCCTGTGGCACCTCGCCAAACATGGTCAGCAGTCGGGCTGGCTCTGTCATTGTTTCTGGTAAGGGCAGGGCGTAGATTTGCTGCCAAAAGACCGCCTCTGCGTGCTTATCAATGCTGCTTTGGGCCTCTGTATCTGGGTCGGGCAATTCCTGCACCAAGGTTTGGGGCGGCTTCCAATTTTGGCGGCTGTCGAGGAAGGTGTATTTGAGGGCTGCCTTGATGTGGGTTTTCTGCTGAGAGTTATTATCGACCACGCTGGACTCGGTGACCTGCTTCTGCTCTACCCAAAAGAGGAAGAGACGGTTGAAGGCGTAGGCCGCCGTCAGCCAGTCCCCTTGAATCTGACACTGTATCTCGGTCCAATAGGTCCAGCTTGGGTGAGGGTCGCTGGGGTTGAGACAGCGGCGATAATAGAAGGTCGGCGGTTCGGTGGCCGTCTTGCCAAAGAGGAAGAGGGTGTCTAGCGGCTCAGGGCTGTTCGAGTCAGCAACCCGATAGCGGCAGGTCTCAACCAGTTGCAACTGGGCCACTTCCTCAAAGCCATCAAAATAGGCCCGATAGGCCTCTTCCACGCTAGCCAGGGTGATGTCCCCCTGTAGGAGGGCTTGTTCGACCTGCTGACAGAGGGCCGATTTATCCGTCCGCAGGTCGGGTTCGAGATAATTTTCAGGATAGAGGAAGATTTTGCGCTCCGCCTCCCAGAGACGGTAGCTCAGGAGCCAGTCCCACCAGCCCTCTGGGACCATCACCTCGGTCACGCCAGCCTCCAAGCCCATACGACAGCGTTGCAGATAGGTCTGCACAGACAGGGTGGCCTGCTTGATGGGGGAGGTATCGGCGCAACTGGTCATCTCCACATCGAGCAAAAGGTATTCGGAGAGGCTTTGCCAAGTGGACAACTGCCGTTCCCAAGAGACAAAAGGGGCCAAGACATCGCGCTGCTGTTCCAGCAAGGGGTCACTCAGGTTCTGGCTCAGGTCCGTCCAAGTCTCATGGTCATACTTGGCCTTGGTCGCTTCAACCACCGCTTGGGCGGTGTCCTCATAAGTGGCCCAATTGGCCTCGGCCTGATCATCATCATCGCTTAGGCTTAAATCTTGCAAGCCCAAGAGTTGGCCTATGAAGGCGGTCTTGACCCCGATGGCCTTCATTTGGTCAAAGCGGGCTTTCAGCTTGCTCAAGCCCGCCATGCTCTCGAGGTCCTCCTCGGTACAACCGAACTCAGGGTCGGTGATGAGGGTCAATATCTCGGCTTCAGGCCAACCCGTGATCGAGGCTAGAGCGGCACATTTCTCCTCCTTGGTCTCCAAGTCGCCCTCATCGACCTGAGCAAAATAGGTCAGCAACTGATCCTCAGTGTCCTGGAAGGCCAGCAGCATGGCCTTCAAGCTATGAAAGGTTTTGATATCGGCCCAGCGCAATTGCTCCAGATCAGCGATATCATAAGCTTGGGGGATGTCGGCGATGCTCTTCAGTTCGCTCTCGGTCAGGCTCAGTTTCTGAGCCAGCAGGGCCAAGCGGGACAGGTGGGTTAAGAAGCTCTCAATCTGGTCCCACTGGCTATCATTTGGGTCATCCAGCGGGGTCAGGAGCAGGCGCAAATAATCGGATATGCCGGTCGCCTTGGCCGTCAAATAGGTCAAGCCCATAAACAAGGATATCTCAAAGCCAAAATGAGCCGCTAAATGTTCGTGCAGAGCTTGTTCTTGTTCTGGGGTCGGTTCATCTGGGATATCTGGCAAGGGGGCTTGCCATAAGGCCGTCATCAGGTCGGGGATATTGTCCGCCGAAAAGATGACCCTGACGCTGCGGTCAGGCTCGGGGGGGTCGTTGATGATATAGTCCAACTCCCACAGGCTCAAGCCACTGGTTTGCACCCAGTCAGCCTCGACCCTAATCTGGAGGAACTGCTCTATCGGCACTTGATCAATCTCGTCAATCTCTAAGAAGGCCAATAAAAGCTGATATTCCTGTAGGGACAGACCGAGCAAGCCTAGCATCTGGCTGAGGCGGAAAAGCTGGGATAAATTGGGCACATCTAGGTCAATGTCGTCTATGCTGCCCCAAATGGCCTCGGCTAAATCGGTCAATTCGTGATCGGTCAGGCGGAGGGCGGCCGTCAAGCGACTCAAATTATCGCTGTCACCCGTCTGCACGGGGTCGGTGTAGAGGGGGTTATCAGCATATTTCGGGTGATAGGGGGCGGCTCCATGTAAATTTGAGTTGAAGATGCGGTCAAACAGGGCGGCGGAGGGGTCTGTCTGGCCCACGCCCGTCGTTTTCAGATCATGCCAGAAGCTACACAAGACATCCAGCGGCAGGTCGGATTGGGCTTGACCGCGCTTGATGTGAGCGATCTGCTCCAGCGCGGCTGCGTCGATCTCCGTCGCCCCAAGCGAGGTCAGGACCCAATCCAAGTCGGCGAAAGACCAGCCTATAAGATGGGCTAGACGGACGAAGCGATTGATCCGATCCAAGGCTAAGAGGTCCAGGTTGGTGATGGTCTCGGTCTCGGTGTCAAGGGCCAGATAGACATTCTCGGCCAGAACTTGATTGATATAGAACTGATGGGGTAGCACCTCGGTCTCCAGTTCGGCCTGACTCAGATTTTGGGTCAGCAAGGCTTGCAAATCGAGGTAGGCCAAGTCAGTGCGGTACAAAAAGGTCTCGATCTCGCTCAACTCAGGGACGTGGTCCTCGTCGTCATCATAGCCATAGTAGGGGTTTAAGTCCGCAGCCGTGGTCTGCGGGGTGATGAGCAAGGTCTCTTGCTCTGGCGAAAACTGCAAATATTCTCTGGCCCAGATGGCTGGTGAGGCCCCAAAGGTTTCATACACTGCAGCCAGAGGGGCCTTCAATTGCCCCAGATAAGGACGAAGCCGACTCAAGGGCTGATGATAGGGCAAGTTGAAGGGGTAAACGGTCGTGCCCAAGGCTTGAAAGGTCTTTGATTTGGCCTCGGCTAAGTCGTCTCGAGATACCTCTGTCTCCTGCGGCAGATACCCCAAGTCATAGGCGGCCTTGGTGACCAAAATGTCGTTGACCCCCGCCAAGAAGGGTATCAGGCTGTCCGTGTTTTCGCAGGTCAAATCCAGCAAGGCGATATCTGGACGGCGTTCATCCAGCGATAAGCCTTCTGGAATGTTCGGGTTGGGGTCAGTGATGTATAGATCGACGGCCTTGAGCAGTTCCACCAAATAAGCGGAGGGGCCGAACAGGGATTGACAATGCAGACAGTCATAACCGCTGAGGGTGAAGAAGTAGTCTTGATAGCTGGTCAGGGCCTCGAAATACTGTCCAATATCCCGTCCTATGTTGTTGACCCGCAAGGCATTGAAGTGGGGCGAGGCGACCACATCCTTGACCGCCGCCCAGAGCAGGATGGTTTTACCCTTGACATCGCGGGCCTGTTGATAAAGACGCTGCGCCTTCTGGGTTGGGATATTGGGCTGGACGGCCCGCACAAACTGGGCTTCGCTCTTGGCCATAATCTGCTGGGCCGAGGTGAAGCCTTTGTCTTGCAGGGTTTGGGCCAAGCCGCTATCGCCAGCGGTTAGGTTTACCAGTCGTTGTTGAACTGTGTTTGTTGTTGACATGAATGTCTCCTTAGTTGGTGATGAGTGATGAGTTAATGGTTGTCAGCTAACTGAAATGTTGGGTTTCACTTCCTTCTACCCAACCTGAGTGATCAAACCTGTCAGGTTTCTGCTTTTCGGAGCAGATCAATGCTTTGCGCTTGACATAAAAATGGTCTCCGCTGGTGTGTAACTAGGGTAAAAAAATAGGGGCCGCCTTCAAGTTTGGCCCGGCGATGTTGCATAAGATACCTCCTTTTGGTTTGGGGTTTGTTGGGTTTCACTTCGTTCTACCCAACCTACGGCTACGACTCCTTTCGCTGCCAACCTTTCGCTGTTTCCGATACTTTGGGCAACTTACCTTCGGGTACCTTGGCTTCCAAATTAGGAAATGTGTCGTCCAACTTATTCTGAATGACTTGCACATCTGTAATACCCATTTGAGCTATTTCACCTATCAAGGCATTTTTAATGTCTTCCCCTGACCCTCTATAGACTTTCGCTTGGGCGATTTGTTCTTTGGTCATTGTTAGCATATCCGCTGATATCCACATATCCGCTATGTCTTCTAACTTATTTTCCACATAATGCGTAGCCCTACCTAAAAAACCTCGCTTCGGTGGTATCCCATTGATAACGATAAGATGGAAAGTGAAGTGTGTATTGCCAATTTTATCCGCGTCAGTTTTGCTCGTATTTGATGTTGCTGCCTCACCTGTACCCTTCAACTGTGCTGCCGACTTTATTTCATTATATTTGTTGGCCTCATCTTTAAATGCTGTATAATGCCGCAGCGTAATTTTTAGATCTTTCAATTTATTCTTCATAATTTTAGATGTCTTAGGCGGGGTGGCAGACTTGAGATCGAATTTTAAATAACTATAGGCATCGCGTTCCTCCTCTGCGGGTGAAGCCTCTGCCGAGGTGGAAGGGTTGGCCGCAGCGGCAGGCGATAATGCAGCGGCGGGTGAAGCCTCTGCCGAGGTGGAAGGGTTGGCTGTGGCTGTATTACCTTCTGTACCAGCGTGTGAACCCTCTAGCGAGGTGGAGGCTGCGGCTTTTATCTTGTTGCCCCCCGCTTCATCTTTGAGCATCCCCCCATCATCAACAAAGGTAATCGGATTCCCCCCCACAAACCCATACAAATTCAAGCCATCCACCGTCCCCGCTGGGTCGGGACTCAACCAGCGTCCTAGCCAAGGGGCATAATATCGCATCCCATAATAATACAAGCCCGTCACTGCATCGCGTTCTTTACCCGAATAGCGGTAGCGTTTTAGCTGTACCTCGCTGGTGCTACGCCCGGCCACGATAGCCGTGCCGCCGTAGGGGAAATATTCTTCATAGCTGATGATCTGTCCCTGAGCATCGACCTCCATCACGGCGGATCCTAGATGGTTGCTCAACTGATAGCGGGTCTGGGGGTTGCTCACCCCTGAGGGCGGAGACCCCACCGTCCAGCGTAGTCGCATCGCTAGGCAATCTTCATCATCCCTGACCCGTAAGGTGCGTCTCTCCTCCGTCAGCGTCTCGTCTTGGCGGCTTTGCTCAATCTCCACCGCCCCTAGATAAATCGTCTCCTTCAGGTTCAGCACCGCCCCGCCATTGGCATAACGTTCTGTCACCTTCCGCACCCGCTGCCCCCTGCCGTCATAGACGTAATATTCGGCATCATCCGCCTCCCCTGAGCGTTCAATGATTGTCACTTGGGCGATATTGGCCCGATAATTCCAAGCCAAGCCCGCTAGACCGACCATGCCAGTTTGGTTGCCGTCAGCGTCGAAGAAAGAGTCCACTTCGGTTGGGTCGTCGGTCAAGGCCTCATCCACGGCCCGATTTGAGGTGGCCGAGACGGTCAGGGTCTGCGTCCAAGTGGTGGCCCCTTGATGCTGGATTTGGAAGAGGTTGTGGCCTTCGTCATAGCTATAGCGACGGGTATAGGCTTGCAGGGCCAGGTGATCATTGATAGGCGGGATAGAGCCCAGAAAGGCGAAATCTCCCTGAGACTGGGCGGCGAGGGGGGAGAGGGCGGGATGTTCGCGCCCTTCGGCCTCGATCAAGCGATAGAGGGCATCGTAGGTATAGCTTGATTCGGGCTGGACGGCTTGATTTTTGTTGAAGACCGTCTCTAAGGCCCCGTCCGCGATTTGGGTGATATTGCCCACGGGGTCGTAAGTATAGCTTAAGTCTTGCAGGGTCTTATCATCACTGCTGCGCTGGGTCAAGAGGTGAATGAGGCGGAAGGTTTCCCTTTCGTAGGCGTAGTCCGTGTTGAGCCCATTGCCGTAAGTCAAACTGAGGCGTTGCCCCTTGGGGTCGTAGGTGATGCCGTCGATATAGCTCGTGGCCTCGGTTTGGCCGACATGGGTCACCTCAACACGGTTCAAGCGGCCTGAGAGATGGTAGCTGGGCTGATGGACGTTGCCATCTGGATCCGTCTCCGCCGTGATGCGGCTCAAGGCATCGTATTGATAGTGGCTCTGATATTGCGTCGGTTGCAAGGTCTCAGACCCGCTAGCCCAGTTGACCTCAGCTTGATAAGCCTCCCGGAACTGACGTTGGGTGGTGCTGGGCAAGCCCTGAATGGTGTATTGATCAATCTGGACCAGGCCCGCTTGATCATAATGCTGATATAGTTGACCGCGCAGGTTTTTCGTTTCGGGATTGGGCACCACGGGATCGCCGCTCTCATCCAAGCTGTCGCCGTAAATGAGGCGTTCCGTGCGGTGATCCAAGGAGGTGGGCCCCCCTTGGACATGGCTTTCGGTCGGTCGCTGGAGGGCATCATAGGTGGTGGAGACGGCAAAGCCTCGTCCGTCTCGGCTGTAGATGGGCTGGCCCAGGACATTATTCAACCGCCACTGCGCCCCCGCGTCTGCGCTGACCGTCTTCAAGACCTCACTGGTCAAGTTATAGGTCATGCGGAAGTTCTCTTGGCCCGCCGCGGCCAAGCGCGGGTCGGCGTGGGCGATTTGGTTGCCCACGATATCCCATTCCGTCTCGGTGGTCAGGTCGGTGACTGGATCAGTCTCGCTGGTTTTGTTGCGTCGGATATCAGCAATAACCCGCCCCAGATTGTCAAGGATCTGGTCCGTCGGGGTATCATAAAAAACGGCTGCCTTTTCCAGAGCTTGACGCTCAGGGTCATTGGGGGGCAAGCTGTCGATGTTATCTTGATAGTAAGGCGAGTCGATGACCGTATCATTCTCATCATAATGCTTTTGCCGCCAGGGGGTGAACGCGATTTTACTGAAGAAGCCCTTCGGGGTCTCCACCCGTACCACGCGTTGCAGGGGGTCATAGAAGATGGTCGGCGAGACCCCAAATTGATTGAGATCGGCCTGATCGACATAAGCATGGCCTTTGATATAATAAGGCTCATACTGCTTGACCGCATTGCCCTTGTTGTTATAAACCGTCCGCCCAGAAGTCAACCAGCGATCCGTCGTCGTCTCCGTCCCCACTGACCCATCGGGCAGGATGACAAAGGCTTCGCCCGCTTCCACCTTCGTCTTCGCCTGGGCTTGACGGCCAAAGCCATCGCTATAGGTCAAGCTCGTCTGCACCCGTGTATCGGAAGCATAAGTTTCCGCGGCAAGGGTGACCATATGAATGGGTCCCCGGCCCTCCTGCCAAGTAAAGAGGTCGTAGTAGACATAGGTGGCCGCCCCTTGCAGATAGGTCTGGGGGTTGGCCAGCATGTCATCCAAATCTGGATTGGCTGGGTCTTGATAGTCGCTCAAGGGCTGGAAGCCGACTGCCTGACCGTCTTCCGTCCCGTAAAAGGAAGTTACCTGCACCAGGCCCAAGGGGTCAAAGCGGACTTCGGACAGATTGTGGTTGGGGTCGCGGATTTGTTGGGGTTGGACGGTCTGATAATCCATCGCTTGCACCACGGTCTCATTGCCCACAGCATCCTGAACCCGCGCCAGGGCGAGGTGATAAGCGTCGTAGGTCATCGTCGTGGCGTGGTCGAAGGGGTTCGTGACCGTGTGGGGGAGACAGAATTGGGCCGTGCCTTGATAAGTTTGAGCCAGGCCTGGATTCCACCAATACCCATCTTGAAGCACATAGCCCCCGTCTGCGGGCAATAAGGAGGCTAACTCAGCTGCGGTCAAGGCCCCGTCAAAGGCCGCTTCGACCTGAGCCGGACTGAAGACAGCGGTTTCAGTCCGATGCAGCAAGGCCTGGGGACTGGTTTGACCATGCGGGAGGGCTTGGGCTTGGTCTGGATCCCAATAATAATGCCGCTCCCAACTCAAAAGAGGAGTCGCGGCCGTGCCCAAGTTATCCGCTAAGTAGGTCTCAATCTCCGCAAAGCTGAAATAAGACCCACTCAAGGTCAAGCCCAAAATTTCATAAGTTTTACTTTCCAGCGGCAGGCCCAAGAGATGAGCGGTCGCGTCGCTTTGATTGATAAAGCCATCCTCTTGCGCTGTCACCTTCAGGCTCAATTGTTCGGGCAGCACCCCTGAGCCTGGTCGTCGTCCATAGGCCACCGCACAAGAGCGCAGCACGTTCCCATACTGATCCACTTGCAGCACAAAGTCATGGCTCATCTGCGGGTCAGTCGGGTCGCGTTCATACTCGTAGTTCAGCATTTCGCGGGGATGAACAAAGTAGATCTCATATTTATTGTCCCCGCGTCCTTGCAGGAGGGTGACTTGATAGTTGGTCTCGCTCACAGCATAAGGTTTGTCTTGGGCCTCAGTGCCATCAAGCCCGTAGACCTCCTCCCGCAAGATTTGGCCCTTCAAGGCCCGCCGCGCTTCATGGCGGCTGGTCTCATCTATGGCTTGACCCTTGGGGTCAAAAACGCTGTCGGGTAGGTCGTGGGCCGCCGCATCGCCCTGAAAATAGTCAGCCCGATATTGCTGCGACAGGGAAGGCGTACCAGTCCAGGCCCCATTATGATACCAGGTCTTGGTCAAGATGGGCGGGACATCGTAAGCTTGCGCTTCGGCGGCCAAGGTCTCAGCATCCTGCCGTTCCACCAAACCAAACCCCCGAAACTCGCGCTCCACCCCGTCATAATAGCCATGATGGTAGGTGTAGGTGCTGACCAGAGTCGTTTGGGAAACCAAATCTTGGTTTTCGGTCCTGATCAAGACCTGCACCGGGAAGGGCAAATTGGTCAGCCAAGGCTGGCCTTGGGCCTTGTCTTGGCGATAGAAGTGGGTCGAACTGCCATAGCTGAGGCGGGAGATGGCCCCCAGATTATTGTTGATCTGCTTGAGCAGGTAGGGCTTTTGACCTTGACAGAAGTCGTAATACCACTGGCGCGGGCTGGGATAGTCTTCGCTGAAAAGCAAGCAGTCATAGCCTTGGCCATGAACATCGGCAAAACTGATTTGATCCAGCCGATCCCAGGTGCTGGGCAAGTAGAGAATGAAGGGGGTTTGACTGAAGGAATTGCCGCTTTGATTGAAGTAAACTTCGACTCGATCTGGATAGAGATAGGCCAAATCCGCCGCCCCAGAGCCATCCAGATCGACGATAAACAGACGGGCCGTATCGAAATCCGGTCCAAAGTGGGGGGCATTGGCCAGCGTGACCTTGGGCCCGAAGCGACCATAGCCTAAGTTGGGCCAACACTCCACTGAGCCATTGCGTATGCGGGCCCAATGTTGCCGCCCCGTGCCGAAGAGATCGACAAAACGGAGGACTTCTTTGGCCGAGTCAGGTTTGGCGGTCGGCAGGTCTGGGGGACGCGGGGCGGTCAAGGGCGGGGCAAAGCCTTGGGGGCCGGTGGAGGGATAGAGACGCACCCGCTCCGTCTCAATCATGAGTAAGTCGGCCAAGCCATCGCCGCTCAGGTCAACCAAACGCGCATCGGGATGATGAAACTCGCTGGGGAAGGATGGGAAAGGCTGAAAGTCGCGCCAACTGCGGTCAGGCTGGGCCTCATAATAGCCTGTGGCCGTCGGGCTGCTGAGGACCAAATCGAGGCGGGCATTGCCGCTCAGGTCCATCAAGCGTTGATTGGCCGCGCTGAGGTGGGGGGTGAGGGGGAAGGTGAGCGGGGCTTGAGGCGGGGCGTATTGGGTCGCCCTAGAGCCGCCGTTGGGTTTTCCATGATCAGGTTGCCCTTGCCCATTGCCAGGCTCCCAATAGAAGGTGGCCCTGCCATCGCTGTAAAACACGCCAGGGGTGCCCTCGCCATAGAGGTCGAGCAAGCTATACGGTGGCCCATTCAGGCCAGGCATGGCTTGACCGTTGGTTTGCTGGATCGGCTCAAAGTCATGGCCGTGCGGCTGAAAGGGGGTATAATCAAGGTCAAGCGGGGGCAAACTTTGGGTCTGATAGGTTCCATTTTCAAAGCGATAGCCAATCTCCTCCACCTGGGTTAGCAAGGTCAAAGTCGGGTCTTCTTGGTATTGCAGGCGAGTGACATGCACCAGCCGCGGCTCAGGCTTGGTCGGGTTGGCTGGGTCTAGGTCGGCGAAACGGTGAAAGAGGAGGATATGCTGACAGAGGCGGTCGGTGCGGATTTCAAAGCCAGCGTGGTAGGTGGAGAAGGGGTCTGGACGGCTGGCCCAAGCGCGGGTCGGGGTATAGGGGGTGGCATGGCTGGGGTCGAGGGTGTACTGGCCGTAATCAAAGACCACTTCAAAATGCCAGCCGAGGGGATCAGGAGTCCGACCGGCTTGGCGAGGGGTCTGATTGCCGTACTGAATGCGAGCCAAATATTTATTGGCTCCCTGAGTGCGATTGACCTGAGAGAGGTTCTGGGGGACATTCTGCGTACCCGATCCCTCTAGGGTGGCGGGTACGACTTCATCCTCGGCCTGGTAGTGATAGCAGATCTGATTGCCCTCAGCATCAAAGGTCTCGGCCAAGAGCCATTGGAAGATGTGGCTGGGTTGGGCTGGGTCGGTGATGCGGCTGGCTGGGCTGGGGCCAAAGAGACTGGTCACATTCTCTCGACTGACCACTTGCCAGAAGGATTCTCCAGTCATGGGATTGAGCCACTGCTCAATTTTGGCGAAGTGGCCTTCCACGCGGGGGCGATAAGCGATGACGGTGTAGGCGACACCATCTAGGGTTTCGGTGCCTGTGTCGCCCGTCAAGGGCACTAAATCCTCGGCCCCAGAGAGGATGAAGGTATCAGCCTCGGTGTAATGAGGCTGTCCCTTGGCGGTCTTGCGGGCGATATTGGGCACAGACAGACCAAAGCCGAGGCCAAAGACCCCGTTGCCGCCGCCAGAGCTATAATCCAAGCTGAGTTGCGGTTCAAAGCCGCGACAGGGGGTGGTCGGGAGGGGCAGGGACAGGGTGGCCGTGCCAGTAAATTCATCGGCCTGAAAGGTTTCGCCGATGCCCTGGATGGCTCCGCCGCCTTTGGGCAAAGATAAGGAGGTGGGGGTGATTTGATGATTAGGGGGGGTCATATTTTCTCCCTTCAGAAAATTCAAGGCTTGATTGGTTATTTATTGTAAAATAACATTGTTTCTATTATAAGTCATTTTTATGTGTGTAACAAATTTTTCCTTACACTATTTTTACAGTGCGTGAGTGCGATAAATAAAAGTATAAAAATATGAGGTTATAAGGTTTGCAAATTATTTATGTTCTGAGTAGAATTGGGCAAATGTCAATAGTGACCGCCTTGGAAGTTCACGAAAAATTAATGGCGCATTTTGGGCCAGTAGATTGGCGACCCAGTTTGCAGCCAATTGAGGAATTGGTCAGCACCATTTTGAGTCAAAGTACGACGGATCTGAACCGAGACCGAGGTTTTGAAGGCCTACGAGCGAGATTCGGCACCTGGGAAGCGGTACGCGATGGCGAGGTGGCTGAGATCGAAGCGGCCATTCGCGTGTCTGGTTTAGCCCGACAAAAGGCTCCTCGGATCAAAGCAGCTCTTCAGTTTATCACCGAAACCCAAGGCGAACTGAATTTAGATTTCTTAAAAACCCTGCCCGTTGAGGAGGCGAGGACATGGTTAACCCAAATGAAGGGGGTTGGCCTGAAGACGGCTTCAATCATTTTACTATTCTCTTTGGAAATGCCCGCTTTTCCCGTCGATACCCATGTCCATCGCACCACAGGCCGTTTAGGGCTAATTCCCCCCCAAACAAATGCAGAGAAAGCGCACCATCTACTCGAAGCGGCTTTGCCTCCTGAAACCTATTTTGAGGCTCACTTGAATCTTATTCGTTTAGGGCGGGAGATATGCAAAGCGCGTAACCCCAAGTGTGAGGAATGTCCTTTACAGCAGGGCTGTGTTTATTATCAACAACATAAAGTATAAGATTGCCGACGAACTTCTTAATTTCGTGATCATTGCTCATCCTGTTCTAGCAATCGTCTTAACCCTTGATCTAACATAACTTGAGGCTGGTAAGCCAATAATGCTTGCGCTGTAGATAGGTCAGCCACTAAGTGAGATATGCCAACACTTTCGGAAGGCACATAAATGATTTGTGGCTCGGTTTGGGTCGCTTGACCGATTAAGGTGACTAAGTGATTAATACTTGTCCCTTTACCCGACCCGATGTTAATGATCTGCCGGTTAACTTTATCAGCCGTCGCGGCGGCGGTTAAGCCTGCGACGACATCATCAATATAAACAAAGTCACGTACTTGGTTTCCTGCTTCATAAATTGTAAGGGAGCCTTTGCCTAAAGCTTGACGGACAAATTGAGGAATCACAGGCGGATAAGCGGGCGGACAAGCTTGGCCTGGTCCATAGGCATTAAAAATACGCAGACAAACTGTCTCAATGCCCCATAATTGGCCGATACTGTTGATATAATACTCCGCACTTAATTTACTGACTCCGTAAGGACTGGTTGGTCTGGGGGCTAGATCTTCTGTGACGTGCAGTTGCTCATGTTCGCCATAAATTGCCCCAGATGAGGTGAAGACGACCCGTTTCACCCCCGCATCGCGCATGGCTTCCATTAGAGCCACTGTGCCGCCCACATTGGCGGTATTATATTCATGCGGATACAGAATGGATTCTGGCACTGAAACACGGGCCGCTAAATGATAAACACAATCAACCTGATGTAACAGTCGCCATAATTTTGGTTTATCGCTGACATCCCCTCTTGTGAAATGAACATCTGGCGATAAATTGTCTGGGTTGCCAGTACTTAAATCATCTATAACCCGAACTTGGTGGCCTGCGTACACCAGTCGATTAGCTAAAGCGGTGCCAATGAACCCTGCCCCACCAGTGATTAAAAACTGCATACTTATTCCTTTAGATACTGTATTTAGGGTAGCCCTGTACGACGATTAAACTGATAAGATAGCTGCCGCTTATTTTAGCATACTCCGTTTGAAATAGCATGTTCCTTTCAATAGCGTCGTAAGGTCGTAACTTTGATAAATCTTGGCTTCTTGGTAAAATCAGATTAAATAACTAGGGAAGATAATTTCAATCCACGAAAGGAACCCGGTCGATGCAAACTGTGACCAAGCCGCAGCAGATGTGGCCCCAACCCACGCTCGTACAAGAAGATATCATTTACCCCGAAAGCGACGGTCTACCCTTGGCTGATAATAGCAAACAATTTCGAGTCATCACCACCATTCAAGGCAATCTGGATATTCTGTATGAAGATGACCCACAGGTTTTGGTGGTCGGGGATATGTTTTGGTATCCGGTGCAGGGAAATAGTAAACTTAGGCGGGCCCCAGATGTCATGGTCGCTTTTGGGGTGCCCAAAGGAGATCGGGCGGCCTATCTGCAATGGCAAGAAAATAACATTGCCCCACAAGTGGTCTTTGAAATTCGCTCGCCGAGTAATACGAATAAGGCAATGGCGGAAAAACAGATCTTTTATGATCGTTATGGGGTGCATGAATACTACCTCTACGATCCGGATCGAGGAACCTTAGAGGGGTGGCTCAGGCGGGGGCCAAAATTGGTCGAAATCTCCCAGATGAGGGCTTGGGTCAGCCCCCAGTTAGACATTCGCTTTGATCTCATTGATGATGACTTGAAGTTGTACCATCCAGATGGCAACCCTTTTTTAACTTTTTTGGAATTGAATGAACAACGGCGGGCAGAGACCTTAGCGCGTTTCGCCGCGGAAATACAGATCGATCAAGTAGAACAGCGTGCTGCTGAGGCAGAACAGCGTGCCACTGAGGCGGAACAGAGCCTCCAAGCTGAAGCCCAAGCCCGCGCTAAAGCTGAGGCCCGACTGCGGGCAGCCGAAACAAAATTGAGAGAACTTGGCTTGCTGTAGTCAAAGGCTAGACGATTATTTATGACTTGGACCTATCCCACACCACAAGAAATTCCAACTGACCTACTCACCTGGGCTGGTAGTCACTTATTGGCGCAATTATTGGTTCAACGCGGCTTGACCACGGTTGAGGCTGCCCGGGCTTTTATTGATCCAGATTATTACGAACCTGCGCTGGCTAACGATTTGCCAGATCTAGACCAAGCTGTGGCTCTACTTTGTCAGGCCATCGAGCAAGCCTGGGTCATTTGTGTCTGGGGAGATTTTGATGTAGACGGACAAACCTCAACCGCCTTGCTCGTGTCCATGCTCCAAGATTTAGGGGCTAAGGTGCAATATTACGTCCCGCAACGTTTGACTGAAGGGCATGGCATCAACTTAGACCGCTTGCAAACACTCTTACAAACCGGGACAAACCTCATCCTCACCTGTGATACTGGCATTGAGGCATACGAAGCTGTTGATTTGGTGCATGAAGCGGGGGCCAAAATCATCATCACCGATCATCATGATTTAGGCGATACCTTGCCGCCCGCCGAGGCGGTCATCAACCCTAAACGACTCCCGCCAGACCATCCTCTGCGTGAATTGCCTGGCGTGGGGGTGGCCTATAAATTGACGGAAGCCCTTTATCAGGCCCAAGGGCAGTCCAGATTAGCTGAAAATTTTTTAGATTTGGTCGCCTTGGGCATTGTCGCTGATGTGGCCGTGCAAACAGGCGATACTCGCTACCTACTACAGCGAGGCTTGCAGGTCTTACGCCAAACTGAGCGAACAGGCTTGCAAGCCCTTCTGAGTATGACCAATCTGAAGCAAGAACAATTAACATCTGAGCATATTGGATTTTATTTAGGGCCACGTCTCAACGCCTTGGGTCGTTTAGGGGATGCAAATCAGGCCGTTGAATTGTTGACCACCACAGACAAAGGTCGTGCAAAAATCATAGCCGCTCAATTGGATGCCCTGAATACACGTCGCAAAATGTTGGTCGAGCGAACCGTTGTCCAAGCCTTTAGCTTACTGGCTGATACACCCTCACTGCTTGAGCATCGGGCCATCGTCTTAGCTTCCTCAGATTGGCATCCAGGTGTTTTAGGCCTAGCCTGTAGTCGTCTGACGGCTCAATATCATCGTCCAGCTATTTTGTTGACTGAGCGAGAGGGCCTATTGCAGGGCTCGGCCCGCAGTGTGGCAGGTTGTGATATTCACCAAGCCATCAAAACGCAAGCTGCTCTTTTACATCGCTTTGGCGGACACCCCATGGCCGCAGGCCTGTCGCTTGTTAGTGAAAATTTGACCGCTTTTCGTCAGGGCTTATCCAGTGCTTTGACTGATACAGTTTCCGCAGCACCAAGTCCTTTGCATATTGATGTCAAGGTAAAATTATCTCAGGTGGATATCTCTTTATTACAGACCTTACAGCAACTGGCTCCTTTTGGACAGGGAAATCCACCGGTGACTTTGGCTGTCGTGAATGTAAAAATTCAACAGGCTTCTAATTTCGGCGCAACGCGGGCGCATCGACGGGTGGTGGTCGGGGACGATGTTGGAAGCGACCATCAGCATACGATGCCCCTTGTCTGGTGGAATGGCGCGGCTGAAACGCTGCCTGAGGGATCCTTTAACTTAGCCTTTCATCTACAACGCCACGATTATCGCAAAAAAGAAGCCGTCCAGGCTATCTGGGTCCAAGCCCAATCTCTGCTTCCTCAGGCCGACCAGCCAAACCGAGAAATTATTGATCTGCGCCAGCAAGAAGACTTGAGCAAGCTCTTGACGGATACAGAGGCTTTTTTTTGGGCCACCGAAACTTTACCCGGTCTTAAACGACTGACCACCCAAGATTTAGGCCAAGCCTCAATTAAAAAATTAGTCCTCTGGCAAGCCCCACCTGACCAAGAAGGTTTGCAGCAACTCTTAGCGGATTTACAACCAGAGCAACTCTATTTGGTCGCCCGTCCCTCGGCATATGACAAATTACCTTCATTCATGCAGCATTTACTGGGCTTGATCAAATACGGCCTCAAACATTATCAAGGACGATTAATCATTCGCGACTTGGCCCTTGCTATAGGCCATCGTCCTGAAACGATTCAGCTTGCTTTGCGTTGGCTAATCAGCCAAGGTAAATTGCAGCTTCTCACTGAGACAGAAGAAAGTTTTATGGTGCAGCCTCATCAGGGACAAGCCATCGCTGGGGGAGAGGTTCTACGCGATATATTGGTTGAACTTCTCCGCGAAACTGCCGCCTATCGTCAATTCCTTGCACGAGCCAGTTTGGTTGGCTTAGGGCTACAAGACCAAACGGGCGATAAATAACTAGATTGCCATGTACGAACGCTAACCGCAGAATGAATTAAAATATCCGCAGATGACACAGATTGGATTATATCCATCTTTTCATTCAAAGCAGTTGAATCTTAAACTTTTCGACCTATCAACAACGAGCAAAGCGACCGCAAACACATATGCCAGCCGATTTAATCATTAGCAACGCCAACATTTATACCTTAGATGTTAATGAAAATTGTCCCCAAGCGAATAGTTTGGCCGTCCGCGAGGGGAAATTTGTGGCTGTGGGCGATATAAAAGAGATAGACCAACAACGTGGTTCGCACACAGAGGTCATAAATTTGGCAGGCCAGACAGTTTTACCCGGACTATGTGATGCACATATTCATTTTACCCTCTATGGCCTCAATTTGAATCGTATTGATCTCTTTGCAGTTCCCTCCTTAGCCGAATTGCAACAAGGCTTGAAAGTCAAAGCAGATAGCACCCCAGCAGGCACTTGGCTACGTGGCTTTGGCTGGAATCAAAATCTATGGCCAGAAAATCGCTTCCCCACCCGCCATGACTTAGATGCCATCACCACTCATCATGCGGTGATCTTAACAGAAAAGAGCGTCCATGCCGCTGTCGTCAACAGCCTTGCCTTACAGCAAGCGGGCATCAATGAGCATACACCCAATCCTTCTGGTGGCGAGATTGTTCGAGATGCGACCGGTCAAGCAACGGGCCTTTTACTTGAATGGCCGGCGGTCTCGCTGGTCCAAGACCTCATCCCTGCCCCCACTGCCCTTGAGTTGGACCAAGCAGTCTTGCAAGCGCAGCGTTTGGCCCATCAAATGGGCCTGACCGCTATCCATGATTTGGATGGCCGACAGGGTTTGCAAACATTTCAACGCTTGCGCGAAAAAGATCAACTTCGTCTCCGTACCGTGAGCCATATTGCTATGGAACAACTGGACTCTGCCTTAGATTTGGGCCTGCGAGCCGGCTTAGGCGATGAATGGCTGCGGATCGGCGGTTTAAAGCTCTTTGCTGATGGGGCCCTTGGTCCACGCACTGCTGCCATGTTAGCCCCTTATGAAAATGAACCTGATAATGTGGGCCTCACCATTGTCGATAAAGAAGACATGATCAAGATGGCTAGTCAAGCCAGTGCTGCTGGTCTGCCAACGCTCATTCACGCCATTGGGGATCGGGCCAATCATGATGTTTTAGATGTCTTTGAAATCGTCCGAACACAAGAGGCAGAACGAGGTGAACTTCGCGCCAGCCGCCGACACCGAATTGAGCATGTCCAATTGCTACACCCTGATGACTTGGCCCGGCTCAGTCAACTCGATGTAATCGCCTCCATGCAACCCATCCATGCCACGCAAGATATGTATAATGTTGATGCCTACTGGGGAGAACGAGGCCGCTTGAGTTACGCCTTTCGGAGCCTCTTAAACAGCGGGGCACGGCTGGCCTTCGGTTCTGATGCGCCCGTAGAAACGCCCAATCCCTTCGCCGGGCTACATGCCGCTGTCACCCTGCGTCGAGCGGATGGCTCCCCCGGCCCAGCGGGCTGGCATGCTGAACAAGGCTTGACGACCGCCGAAAGTCTCGCCGCTTATACCCTCGGTGCGGCCTATGC
Source organism: Anaerolineae bacterium (assembly GCA_965199695.1). Classification (GTDB taxonomy): domain Bacteria; phylum Chloroflexota; class Anaerolineae; order 4572-78; family 4572-78; genus CBDAUV01. Next base: position 964,156 of record OZ241372.1, read on the forward strand.
GGTAGGCTTGGAAGACCGCTTGGGTAGCATCACCCCTGGCAAATATGCTGATTTTATTGTGCCAGATCGGGATATTTTCAGTTGTGATCCAATGGCTTTACATGAAGTAAAGGTGGTCATGACGGTCGTTGGGGGAGAGGTGGTGTGGGGGTGATATGGGTTCGAGTAGGGTATGGCCATAGACGTTGAAGGGCCATGGTCACTGAGTTGATTAGGGTGCAGATCGATAGAAATTACGCTTGTACTATGAAGAGCGTGTGGGACTCTATTTTATAAAATAAAAGCCCACAAAATGAGAGTAGCTTTATTTGGCAGGTTGATATCCTCTTGTTGTGAATGATGATTTTATGAGTGTAGGTTTTATGAGCATGATGAAATATGGTTTTGTGAATATCCTCTTGTTTTTGATGATCTTATTTCTAGCAGCTTGTCAAGATCAATCAGCTTCAGCAATCTTACAAGGTCGTATCTTATTATGGCATAGTTGGCCTGAAACTGAAACCCAAGTTTTAGATACCTTGCTCGACGAATTTACCACCATTCACCCCCAAGTGCAGATTATTCGCTCTCGCGTCGCTTCGGATACGCTTTTAGATCAGTTCAAAGTACGGGCTGATTTAGGAGTCGGCCCGGATTTATTAATCGGGTCAAGTGATTGGGTGGTTGAATTGGCTGAGGCCGACTTGATTCAAGACCTGAGTGCCCAAGACTTTGACCCCAGCATTTATCTTTCTACGGCCATTCAGACCTTGCGCTATCAAGATAAGCAATATGGTTGGCCCTTGGCTTTACAAACCACCGCTTTGTATTATAATAAGGAGTTCGTCACAGAACCACCAAAATCGTTGACGGATTTGTTGAGACAAGTGGCCGAGGGGATATCTGTGGGGCTGAATAGCAGTTTTGAGGCAGCGTTTTGGGGCATTCAATCTTTTGGCGGTCAACTGTTCGATGCAGAAGGGCGCGTCATTTTAGATCAAGGGGGATTTGCCAATTGGTTAAGTTGGCTCAAAAATGCCCATGATTTGCCGAATTTCATCCTAGATCGCGACCAAGCCAAATTGTATGCCCTGTTTCAAGAAGGGAAATTAGCCTATTATGTCGATGGGCCACAGGTTTTATCCAGCCTCCAAGCGACTCTAGGCTCAGATGTCGTCGGCGTTGCCCCTCTGCCGAATGGCCCCTATGGCCCCGCTGGGCCATTCTTACGCACAGAGGCCCTCATGCTGAACACAGCCTCATCTGCCCGCCAAACAAAAACCGCTTTACGCTTGGCCCGTTTTTTAATCAACTCAGAACAACAACGCAAGTTAAGCCGTCAAGCCAATAAAATTCCGGTCAATCTCAGTGTCCGTTTAGATACGGGCGTTTTCCCTGCCCTCACGGCCTTTGTTGCTCAAAGCAAAACGGCTGTGCCCAAACCAGCCCTACCGCAAATGACCGCTGTCTTGCGCTATGGCAATGAGACCTACATCCAAGCCTTAGAAGGTGAGGGAGTCGTGGGCCTAACTCAGGCGGCTCTCTATTTAACCCAGCAGGTGAACGCAGAGGCGGGCTTTGCCCCTGCTGATGTGTCTGAGATGGCTTTTTGCCCCCTAGAGGGTAACCTTCGAGTCTGGCACAGTTGGTCGGAGCTAGATTCCCTGAGTTTGACTCAGTTGGCGCGTACCTTCACTCGCCGTTGTCCTGGGGTGTTTATTGATACCTTGAGTCTGAATGTTGACCTGCTACAGGAACAATATCAAGATCAGGCCGCTCAAGGATTTGGCCCAGATTTGCTGCTTGGCCCAGATGAGTGGCTACCACAGCTTGCGGCGGCTGGTTTGTTACGGGATGTGAGCGACGAGATAGATACCTCATTATTACAGCAGTTTATCCCAGGGGCACAGCAGGTCATGCGCTATGAAGATGGCCTCTATGGCTTGCCTCAGGCATTAGATTTGATGGCCCTTTTTTATAATACTGATTTGGTCGATGACCCCCCGCGCATTTTGGATGATTTGTTGTATCAAGCCACGCCAATACATCAAGTGGCCCTGCCCATTAATTTCTATCAGGCTTTTTGGGGCATCCCCGCCTTTGGGGGTCGTCTTTTTGATGAAGAATATCGGCTTGTTTTAAGTGAGGATGATTTTGGGCAGTGGTTGATTTGGCTTGAGATGGCTCAAGCGCAATCGGGGATGCTTTTGAGTGAAGATCTGACTGGTTTAAAAAATGCTTTCATACGCGGTGAAGCGGCCTACTTGGCTGGTCAGGCAGGGCTTTTAGCAGAATTACAAGATGTTTTGGGATTAGAACGGGTGCGGGTTGTGCCTTTACCTGCTGGCCCTCAAGGTGAGGCAGGGTCTTTCTTCAGCGTTGAAGGGGTCATGTTCAACAGCAATATCTCTGATGATAAGATGGACTTAGCCTTAGAATTTGCCAAACATATCACTGGGGTAGAAGGGCAAACACATCTAATGCAGCAGGCTAACCATGTGCCCAGCAACATCAATGTTGATACCAGCAATCATCCGGCCATCGCTGGGTTTGTACAGCAGATGGACACCAGCGTGGCTGTTCCGCATAGGCCTGAAATGATGCTCGTTTGGGAACTGGGTGATCGCATATACCGCGATGTTTTGACGGGGACGCTTGAACCCTTGGCTGCGGTCAGCGGGTTTACCAAATTAGTTAATGAAGCCAACGGCTTTATCGTAGAAGCAGAAACAGTTGAAGATGTCTGTGTCGATTCTGGTGAATTGATTTTTTGGCATAGTTGGGATCAAGCACAAGCCACTGTTTTGCACCAAATTGCGGCTGATTTCATGGCCCGCTGTTCAGATCTTGAGATAAAGGTCACCTTTGTCGCCGCAGACACCTTGGTGGCTCAACAAAGGAGCACAGACACACACGATTCACGACCACATCTATTTTTGGTAGCTCACCAACAACTAAGGGACTTGCAAGCGCGTAAGCTCATCCAAGATATTGCCCCTTGGGTCAGCGCAGCAGATCTGGTGCCATACAGTCCCAATACTGTCGCTGCTTTACAAGAAGCGGAAGCCCTCTATGGCTTGCCGATGCGGTTAGACGTGATGGCCTTGTATTATAACCGTGATCTGGTCGCAGAACCAGCCCAAACGCTGGATCAGTTATTAGCCACAGACACCTTAACGCAGGGGGTCGCTTTAGATACAAGTTATTATGGCGCGGCCTGGGGCGTAGGGGCCTTTGGTGGGTCAGTTTTAGATGCGGATGGAAACCTAATACTAGAAGCTAATCAGGCGGACAGTCAAGCCCTTGAGCAATGGCTGGCTTGGTTGCGACATGCCCAAACGAAGCCCAAGGTGATTCTCAGCCCTGAGCAACCGCTCCTCCGAGCGGCCTTTGCAGCTGGTGAGGTGGCTTATCTGGTGGCTGGCCCAGACGCTTTAACCCCGATGCAAACTGCTTTAGGCCCAGAGCGCTTGGGCGTGACGACCTTGCCAGCTGGCCCAAGTGATTCAGCCCGTCCCTTTTTAGAGGTAGATGCCTTTGTTTTTCCGCCCACCCTGTCAGAAGCGCAGCGACAAGTCGCCTTAAATTTTGCCATCTTCGCCACTGCGAAACCTAGCCAAGCCAAATTAGCCGCGGCCAACATCATCCCAGTCAATTTGGCCCTTGACCTACCGCCAGATTCCTCCCTCACAGGGTTTATCAATCAAGCTAAAACAGCCCTGCTATCACCTTTTGGGGCCACGTCAGAAACGTTCCAGATGGGCGATGCCTTATATCAGTTGGCTCTTAATAATCGGCCAAACTGATAATTTGGTTGATATTACCCTTTCGCATCTTGGGGATCAATTTATCGACCTTAGCCTTTATTGGTGGGATCTTATCGGTTGGGGGTGGTTTTGGCTTGCAGAAAATTGTGGCTATTTTTATTGTGAGACAGATCTATCTTCAACTGAGTTAGGGTTTAATTCAGCATTGTCCGTGACACGCCGCCTGTAAGGCATTATCTCAACTCCACCCAATTAGCAGAACGAGGGGGATAGCATGGATGATCCAAAATGGGAAGTGATTTGGGAGCAATTTCAAATCATTTTTTTGTTTTTAGAACGTCCAGTTGTTTTATATCAGCTTGTTGCTTTTGGTGTAGCAACAGGTGGGGCCTGGTTATTATCAAACGGCATGTTGCTTCTACGGCAGCGTCTGAGCAAGGTTGACCTTGTGTCAGATGCAGCAGTGACAGATGACCTGATATCAGAAGCAGAGGAAACAGCCTTGATTAATGTCGACATGCCCGCTGACCTAGCGGTTGCAGAAGATTATCATGAAGCGCAGCAGCCTGAAGCCTTGGATACATTTCAGGAAACGATTGTTGAAGAGGCTTCTACAAGCGACAAAACACCTCGAACAAAAATTCTTGCCCAACGATTTTTGCTCATCCTTCAGTTTATCGCTTTTCCAATCCTTGGATTGTTTATCTTGCCTCTCGTTGAACAGATTTATGACAGGCTAGGGTGGCGATATAGCCTTCTGGCCACGGCCACTTTGTTTTTTTGGCTTGTTTTAGGCTATCGCTTGAGTATCGCTGTGTTATACGCGCTATATAATCGAGAAAGAATTAGCCCTTATCACTTGTGGCTATTCGGCCCTTTGTTTTGGTTTTGGATCGCTAGCCAACTTTTGGATTATCTGATCGATCTAGATCTATTAAGTCAAATTCAAATTCTTGATCTCTTAGGCACAAGCATTACCTTAGGGGGTCTATTTCGAGTTTCAGCTATCTTGTATTTTTTATTTAGCGGAGCGTGGGCAACCCAAAATGTTTTACAAGAGGTTATTATTCCACGTACAAGCGTTGATGCGGGCCTAATTCATGCCATTCTAACCATTGGCCGCTATATTGTCATGTCCATAGGTATTATGGTCGTCATCAGCACTTTTGAGTTTGATTTGACAACCTTGGCCTTTATCAGTGGCGGATTATCGGTCGGTTTGGGTTTTGGCTTACAACAAATTTTTGCCAACCTCGTTAGCGGCATCTTACTTTTATTCGAACAGTCTTTGCGCCCTGGCGATATAGTTGAATTGGATGGGCGGTTAGGGACGGTGCAAAAACTGAGTATTCGAGCCACAATCCTACAGACCTTTGACAATTTAGAAGTCATTGTGCCCAATGAAAGTATCTTAACCGCCCCAGTGACGAATTATACAAAGAGCAATCGGATTGTGCGCGTTCTGCTCAACCTTGGAGTCAGCTATAAAAGCAACCCACGCGAAGTCTTAGACCTCATTTTAGATACAGCTAAAGCGCATGAACTTGTCCGTGATGACCCTGAACCTGTCGCCTTTTTTACAGGCTTTGGTCCCTCTAGCTTGGACTTTCTGTTGGCCGTATGGGTTGACGACCCAGCTTATATTCGTCGTGTACCGAGTGAACTTTATCTCAATTTATGGGATATTTTTGCTGAACGCGGCATTGAAATCCCCTATCCACAACAGGATATTCATTTTCCAGAGGGGCTTCCCTTAAGGGGCGGTAGAGATGATTGAGTGCTGCTTTGACCAGGTTATAAGCGGCCTGACTGGGAAAGCTGGCTACCAAACCATTATGATCACATCGGGTATAAGATCAAGCAATTGGTTCATTTCCTCTCCATGTTAACAGCATGTTAAGTCTAAGTTAAATTTTTTTAACTTTTATGGTAACATAGCTTAAACAATATTTAAGAGAGGAAGTATGGGTTATGATTCAAAGCAGCACCTTCGATTTGTACACCATTCTGATCGGTTTATTGGGTGGTCTGGCCCTGTTTTTATTTGGTTTAGAACAAGTGACGCAGGCTCTCAGGATAATCGCTGGCCAACAGATGAAACAGTTGTTAGCCAATATGACAACCAGTCGGTTTAAATCCGTCCTGACTGGCATTTTAATGACCGCCGTTATCCAGTCCTCTTCTGTCACGACCGTTTTGATTGTGGGGGCGATCTCGGCTAGTCTTTTGAGTTTACCTCAGTCCATCGGGGTGATCTTGGGCGCAGCCCTTGGTTCGACCATTACGCCTCAGATCATTGCTTTCAAAGTGACCCAATATGGCTTGGTGCTTGTTTTCGGTGGCTTTATGTTGCGATTTATGATACGCCGAGAGAAGAGTCGTCACTATGGTCGCTTTTTGGTGGGCTTAGGCCTGCTCTTTTTTAGTTTGGACTTGATCAGTCAGGCCACTAAACCTTTACAATCTTTTCCTTTTTTCCTTGATTTAATGCAAGAGATAGCCAACCCGCTGATCAGTATTTTGATTGGCCTGATTTTCACGGCCCTCATTCAAAGTTCAGCCGCCACCATCGGCATGGTGATGGTCTTAGCCAGTCAAAATTTTATGAGCCTAGAAACCGGGATTGCCCTCACCTTAGGGGCGAATATTGGCACTTGCTCCACAGCACTCCTCGCCTCGCTGGATAAACCACGCGATGCTGTTCGGGCGGCCGTCGTTCATCTCTTGCTGAGAACATTGGGAGTCATCTTATGGTATCCTTATATCGACCAATTTGCCCTCTTTATACAAATTTTTTCGCCCCAATATCCCGACCTCCTGACAGAAGCGCGTTTGGCTGCCGAAGTACCTCGTCAGATTGCGAATGCCCATACCTTATATAACTTATTCAATATATTGCTCTTCATTTGGTTTACCAAATCCTTGGCTTGGCTGATGTACAAGCTTGTCCCTCCCTCTGAACCCACGCTAACAGCAAGGCCAGTCGGTCCGGTTTATTTAGAATCGCTACTGCTACAAACACCAGCATTGGCCCTAGACCGAGTCAAAGCAGAATTAAATTGGGTGGGAGCCTACAATCTACGGATGTTACATTTAGCACTGCCAACGGTATTTTATGGCACACAAGATGATTTGGTGGCTTTGGCCCAAATGGATGATGAAATCGACACCTTACATCGGGGCATTGTGACGTATTTAGGCCGTCTCTCGCAGAAAGATTTGACGAGAGATCAATCGAAGCAGCTTTACGATTATATTGCCGCAGCAAATTATTTAGAGAATATCGGTGATTTGATTGCGGTGAATTTGACCGATATCGGTCAGAGACGACTCAGGCAAGAAGTGCAAATTAGCACAGATACGCAAAATTTACTCGATCTGCTGTACGATAAGGTGAGTTGGACCCTTGATCAATCTGTTGAGGCTTTGTTTAAGGCCAATAAAATGATGGCCAATGAGGTTATCGCCGCTAAAAATGATGTCAATCATTTAGCCAATCAGGTCAACAATCACCTGGTGCGCCACTTACCTTTACAAGATGCTAATCAGATTCTTATTTTTCGTCTTGAGAGCGAGTTACTCGAATCTTTGAAAAGAATGTACTACTTTGCCAAACGCATCGCCAAAATCACGGCGGAAACAGAGGATGGGCATATTCCTCAAGAAGCGAGATAATGGCAAAGGGGCAATGTCAGTGAAGATAAGCGGTTAGGCGAGAACTTTGCCACCTTGCCCAGCGTTTTTTCTGTTTCTACAATATTTCTGACAGAGCTAGTTTAGTTTGGACTGTCTGGTAAAGAGATTGGCAGAATTTGATTAACGGCGACATGCTCATAGAGACTTGTCTTTCCATTGGGCCAGGTGATTTCTAAGCGTGTAATTTCTTCAGCCTGGCCTAGCCCTAAATGAAAACGAGGGTCGCTAGAGGAGAGATAGCTATCACCAGCATGTAATTCTCTGACCAAGACTTGGCCTTGGGGCAAGGTCGCTTTGAGGCGGGTGCCAGGGGCGAATGTATCTAAACTGACCATCAACCAATTCCCGCTGGCTCCCGTTGTTTGTAATAAGGTCAGGGGCTGACCGATGCTGGCGATGGCTAGGTCTAAGTCACCATCATGATCGTAGTCGGCCAGGGCCAGACCTCTGGCTAGACGCGGGCCAACCTCAGGTAAGCCTATTGCCCGACTGCTATCTCGAAATTTGCCGCCCCCCTGATTGCTATAGAAACGGATCGCTTCTGCATCATCGTGTAAATTTTTGATGGGCACTTTCCCTTGTACGGTCACCAAATCTAAATCGCTATCAAGGTCTAAATCTAGCCAAGCCACGCCCCACCCCGTCTGTTCTTGTCCAAAACCGGCTAGGCCCATGCGGAAAGTGGTATAGGTGAAGCTTAGATCATGCGGCCTAGCCTGATGCTGATAGAGGGCGTTGTATTCTTTATCAAAATTTGTGACCACCAGATCAAACCAGCCATCGCCATTATAATCGCCAGCACTGACACCCATCCCACTGCCCCGATCATGCACCCCGGCGGCATAAGCTATTTCAATAAAGGTGCCATCTCCCTGATTATGGTAGAGCCGGTTGGGATGACCATCATTAGCCACATAGAGGTCTAGGTCACCGTCTAAGTCCAAATCGGTGAAGACAGCCCCCAAGCCGCGTTCACGCTCAATCAACCCGGCCTCAACAGCGATGTCGACGAAGGTGCCATCGCCCAGATTGCGGTAAAGATGATCCTGTAGACCATAATAGTCTTGGGGAAATAGGCCGAGCGGTTGGGGCACTTTATGGCTTAGGTCGATGTAACTGGCGACATAGAGATCAACCAAGCCATCGCCATCCACATCGCCAAGGGCCGCGGCGGTGTTCCATTCTGGGGCAGCCAGACCCGCTTGGGCCGCCGCTTCGAGGAAGGTGCCATCGCTTTGATTGAGCAAAAGCGCATTGGGGCCATCGGCTGTGATATAAATATCGGTGTGGCCATCTTGATCTATATCACCCGCCAGACAGCCATTCCCACGCAGGGCTAAGTCTGCGCCACTTCCTTGGCTGACATCCTCAAAGGTGCCATCTTGTTGATTATGAAACAGCGCATTGCGGGGTAAATCAACTTGGTCTGCTTCCTGTGCGGCATGACTGTTCACCAAATACAGGTCCAACCAGCCATCTTGGTCGAAATCCAGCCAACATAGGCCCCCGCCCATCATGGCGACCGGATCCGTAGACAGTGACTCCTTAAACGCCCCGTGTTGAAAGGTCAGCCCAACCTCGGCGGCCACATCGCGCAAGCTCAAGGGATGCGGTGTTGCGGGAGGCTGTGGGGTGCTTGTTGGTTGATTGCGTGGCAGGGGACTGCTATCAATCTTGGGCAAACAAGCAAGGTGGATTAAAATGAATAGGCTAAGGATAAGTTGCTTTAATCCGAATTTGAGCCTTACTGGCCCTCCTGACCTCCCAGAGGGGAAAGAATGAAGCGACCGTCTCAGTTTCTTCTTAGGGGGGGCTATTCCCGCTCGATTAGGTGTAGAGGCAGTAAATATAAGATTATGCTTCATAATACGGTTCACCCCCACGCCTGTGGGGAATATTACTTGGCCACCTTGCCAGGCTGCCATCCCTTACTCATTGAAAAAAGAATTATAGTTTTCCAACTCTTCATTCGCCTTTTGGACGGCTTCATCCAAGGCCTCTTGGGGGCTAAAACCATCATCAAGGACGCGGCTATAAGCTTCCACCACGATGCGGCGGATGGCGGGGAAGGGGCCAGCGCGACCGCCCAAGACGGGATAGTTTGGACGACCATCACGCCTGGTCTCGGTCGAAAGCAGTTGGTTGATGGCGGTGCGGAAATTGGGGTTTTCATCCCAGAAGGCAATCAAGGTATCATTTTCCTGTAAATCTATCCGCACTGGAAAATAACCTGTGCCGGTGTGCCATGTGATTTGCTGATCAGCTTCGGCCATGAATTTCATAAATTGCCAAGCAGCCTCATTTTGGTCGCCATCGCCAGTGTCGATTAGCCACAAAGCGGCCCCACCGATGATGACTCCATTGCGCTCACTGCTATCGCTATGCGGAATATAGGTGGTGCTGACTGGAAATTCAGCCGTATCTTGGAACCCCCGTGCCCCGGCGGTCGAGTCGAAAATCATGGCCGCTTGCCCGGTAAGGAAGGTGCTATCGGTTTCAGTCCAAGTGTTGCCCAAGTTGGGCGCGTAGCCATCTTTGATCAAGCCAGTCAAGAAGGTGAAGACTTCAACCCCTTGGCCTTCATTGAAAACGGCTTCTGTGGCTCGAGCGGTGCGGCCATTGTCATTATTAAAGTAAAGCCCCCCGCTATTGGCCAAGATCTGCTCGAAGTACCACCCCACTGTGCCAAAGGTGACACAAAATTCAACGCCTGAAGCTTGGAGCTGATCGCACACATCTATGAACTCACTGAAGGTCCATGCCAGGCTCGGAGCCTCGATACCAGCCGCTTCAAACATCTCGGCGTTATAATAGACGATGGGCGTACTGCTGTTGAAGGCCATGGCCACCATCCCTTGGGCATCTGAATAATAATCTCGTACGGCTGGGATGAAGGTATCGGCATCATATTGATCAGCTTCCATTAAGCGATGCGCTTCGATGAGCCGCCCGGTGTCGATCATGGTTTGGGCCGCCAAATCAAAATTTTGGATGATATTTGGCTCTGTGCCCGATTCAAAGGCCGCTAAGAGGGCGTTATAGGTATCATCATAGCTACCTTGATAGGTGGCTGTGACTTGGATGCTCGTTTGACTTTCATTAAAGCGGGCGACCAAGGTGTCGACCACTTCGCCCAAATCGCCGCCCATGGCGTGCCAAAATTCAAGGTCGATCACTTCCTCAGCCCTGTCTGCTGGGGCAGCTTCATCAGGGACAGCGTCTTGAGGGGCTGTTTGTGGGGCGCGGGCACAGGCAGCTAAAACTAGCATACTGACGAAGGCTAAGGTCATGAGATAAAACGGTGATGTTTTAAGTTTCATTAGATTTTCTCCATGATATTTTTAATGATGTTTGGTTTATGAAACAACGATGTCTATCGTTCATTTCCAAAATCTGGCTGTTTAGGCATGGGGCAGTAGGGTCAATTGGTTTTCATTTTACTAAAAACTAAAAACTAACAACTAACCCTTCAACCCCGTCATGGCAATCCCTTGAACCAGTTGTTTTTGCGCGATCAGAAATGCAATCAGGGTCGGGCCTAAAGCGATGACCGCCCCAGCCATGACCGCGCCCCAATCTGTTTGACGTTCGACATTTTCAGTGAAAAATCGGATGCCAATTTGAATGGTACGCATCAGGATATCATCGGTAATGACCAGCGGCCACAGATATTGATTCCAGGCACTGAGAAAAGAAAAAATCGCCAAGGCTCCAATGGACCCTTTACTGAGAGGGACTAAGATTTGCCATAAATAACGCCAGTTATTCGCCCCATCAATTAAGGCCGCTTCATGCAAATCGCGGGGGATGGTCAAAAAGAATTGGCGCAGCAGAAAAACGCCAAAGGCACTGGCTAAGAAGGGAATGGTTAAGCCGCGATAGGTATTGGCCCAGCCTAAGTCACTGATCAGGACGAAATTAGGGATGAAGACCAACTCAAAGGGGATCATTAAACTGGCGATGACCAGGAAGAACAGTTGATCGCGCCCGGGGAAGGTTAAAACCGAAAAGGCATAAGCGGCTAAAATACTAAACACAACTTGGGCCGTGGTGATCAGGCCCGATTGAATAAAGCTATTCAAGAGATAGCGATCAAAGGGGGTCGATGTCCACGCGGTGACATAGTTTTGAAAGGTCCATTGATCTGGGATGAGTTGGGGGGGGAAGGTGATTACATCTTGAGGCAGTTTGAAGCTGGTGAAAATAGCCAGAACAATGGGAAAAGAAACGATGGCCCCGATACTCAACAGGAAAATGTGAAATAAAATATCTTGTAATTTCAGACTGGCTGATGCGGTAAAAGGAATTTGAGTGTTCATTATTGGTAATGGACGCGGTTGCCTAAGCCCTTAAATTGAATCAAGGAGAAGACGATCACCATGAGGGCCAAGAGATAGGCTTGGGCCGAGGCAATGCCCCGCTGTGGTGTTCCGACGAAGGCATCATAGAAGATAGAATAGACTAAGGTGGTGGTCGCCTGCCCTGGCCCGCCTTGGGTTAAGACATGAATTTGGGTGAAGGACTGGAAACTTTCGATGATGTTGATGATTAAGAGAAAGAAGAGGGTGGGCGTTAAGAGGGGCAGGGTGACATGCCGAATACGATGCCATAAATTGGCCCCATCAACCTTGGCCGCATCATAATAGATGCTATCGATATTCTGCACCCCCGCTAAGGCGATAATCACATTGAAGCCAAATTGTTTCCAGAGGGTGACAATGATAATGGCCACCAAAGCCCACTGTTTGCTGGCTAACCAATTGGGGCCATCTTGCATGCGCTCAATCAGGCCGAGTTGCACCAGAAAATAGTTGAGATAGCCGACAACGGGATGGTAAAGCCATTTGAACAGCACCCCGGAGACGGCTGAACTGATCACCACGGGCACAAAAATTAATAAACGGTGTAAGCCCCTTAAATGTTTGAGCGGATAAGACAGGGCGATGGCTAAGAGAACGGCCAAAATCAAGCCTGGCAGAACCGTGCCTAGGGTGAAGAGTAAGGTCACTTTCACGCTATTCCAATAATCAGGGTCTGTGATCAAACGGGTATAATTTTCTGCCCCGACGAAAATTTGTCTGCCGCCAAAAGGGGCGATGCGGTTTAGGCTGAGGTTGAAGGATGAGAAAACAGGGATAAAGACAAAGATGGTTAAGACAATCAAAGTAGGCGCCAAATAGAGATAGCCCTCAAGGGACTGCATAAGTTGATTGCGCTGTTTTTTTGTCCAAAATTGACTGGCCGTGGCGGACTGAGGCGGACTTCCTTGACTCATCATTCCTCTGATCAAGAGAGATTGATTTTATATGGCGATTTCTAAATAAGAAAAATATAATACTATAAATTTTGACCAGACACAAATTTTGGGGCGGTCTTTCAGGATTGCCTCCTTGACCTCTATACCTTTTCCGTGAATGGCGCAATTGGCTGGTTATTTGGTATACTCATCTTGGCGACCTTAACCAGCATTCTACCAGCTTGGAATGCCTCGCGGATTAGTGTACAACAATCTTTAGCTTATGAATGATGCCTTATTCGTTTTTTATTAATTACTAATTGATATTGACAGAGGAACTGTTATGAAAAGAAGATCAACGCCTCGAAAAAAGTCAAAAATAGATAAGATTGATTACAGCGACCATGCCTTAAACCAATTACGCCTTAAACTATTTAACACCCCGCTTAGTCCATTTACGATTCCAGAACGGGGTCGTTTGTTATCGGATTTGGCCGCGATCTACTGGCGGCGGGCCAAATATGATGAGGCTCTGAAAATTTGGCATCAGCTTTTGGACATGTACAAAAAAGAAAATGATCCACTTTTAATCGGTCTGATCTATTCTCTCATCGCCACGACACATATTCATGCGGGTGATGGTCAGTCGGGTCTGGAAAATGCTAAAAAGGGGTTAGCTTTGATGCCCGATAGCATCCCGCTCTTTGCCGCCGTCGCCTACGCCTATTCTGCGGTGGGTGACCATGAAGCATCTTTTGAGTGGTGGCACAAAGTCATTGAAAAGGATCATAATTTTCAAATGGCTTATCAACATGTGGCCACCTTGCATTTTCGGCGAGGTGAGTATGACATGGCCGAACGCTATTTTCAACGCGCCTTAGAATTAGATGCCTCATCCATTGCATCCTTGACTCAATTGGCCAATATGCGTTTAACGATGAAACGCTATGACGAAGCCTTGGTCATTTATCAGAAAGCGGTCAAAACAAACCCTGATGACCCGATAGCTCATACCTGTTTGGCCAATTGTTATTTTCATCTGGGCGATATTCAAAAGGCCCAGCGCATTTTTGAGCGACGCATTAAAATGCGCTCCGACGATGCCTTATGGTCTAATATTGGCTTGGGTTTTATTCATCGGGCCAGAGCAGATGGTAAGGGGCGTGGCCGCAGTCAGCGTTATTTACAAACGGCGTTAGAGATTCATGGGACCAAGATGAGCCAACTCTATGCCCAATTACCCTTGGATCATGAGGCTCGTCGACCGCTGATCTTGACAGGGCTGGATGATCCACAGGTGATCTCTGCTTGGCAAGATATCTTGGCTAACCCTGGTCTGGCTAATTTGGGACGAGCATCTTTCGTAGATTGGTTAGCTTACATTAGATATTTGTTACAAAGCCCTGATCCCCCCCAGTGTACAGAGGAAGTCATTGCCTTGTTAGAGCCGTATGAGCCTGAAGATGCTCAGTCGAAGCACTGAGGAATGAGAATTAATATTGGGAACCAGATTGGGGCGGTGAACTGCACAAGTTATTTAACTTCCATTCCTTAACCCTATTAGGCAAAGTTGCAGGTACAAAATTGGATATTTTCCTCTTAACCCCAACGAGTGAAACCTGGCCAAGTGAAATTGAAACAATCTGCACCTTAATGCAGCGAACTGAAGCAAAGGGGTTATTTCCACCCCATTTTCTCAAAGCCTCTTTTGGCAAAATTGGCGGGCAAGCTCTGCTGATCAAGCTTGAGCAAAAAACATTGGGGATCGGTCTGCTGTTCCCCAGAGCCATTGAGCAAAATAAACGCGCCTTCACCCTCTGTCTATATCCCTTACAAGCAGAATTTAGCCTAGATCATACTCAGTTCAAGACGAAGCTGGAGAATTTACCCGGGATTGCTCATATCACGGTTTGCCCCCCTGTAAGGCCCCAAGATTTTATAAAAGATGGGATATACTTAGGAGAGATTAATCTTGGCCGGCCTGACTACGAGGAAGCCTTAGCCATTACCTGCCTCCAAGAAGAGATTTGGGGCAGTAAGACGAATTTTTTATATCCCTGCACGATGCATGCGCGGACCTTCCGCGCTGGTACGTCCCTAGTGGCCCGCATAGATCAACAGCCTGTTGGCTTTCTCTTTGGCTTTTATAAATTTGGGGGAAGCAATTTACCGCAAGCATGGCAGTTAAGCCATCAGAGGGGTTGGCGGATTGAGTCGCAGTTGATGGGTCTTTTATCCGCCTGTCGGGGACATAATATCGGCTTCCTTTTGAAAAAAATACAGGCTCAACAAGCGAGACAGGCCGGGGTCGACATCATCAATTGGACAGTTGATCCCCTTCAATACGTCAACGCGAGATTGAATTTAGGTAAACTGAGAGCCGTAATTTTTGACTTTTATCCCCATTATTATGACTTTCAGAATCAGCTCAATCAAGTGCCCGCCTCTCGTTTTGGCATGACGTGGTTGATTAAGTCAACCCGTGTTCAACAAGCCTTGGCTAACCCAAGACAAACGACTGTTATTGATCTCAAGCAGCACAATCAGATCATCCGCGTGAATGAAAGGTGGACCTCCCCCCGTTTTGATCACCAAGCGGCTCAAATTGCCTTTGAGGTGCCAACAGATTGGACGATGCTTCAACAGACAGATCGTTCAATTGCCTTACAATGGCGTGAGGTGACGGATCAACTTTTCAGTCATTATATCGGTTGCCGTGAAGGAAACTATATCATTACGGATGTGGCTGAGGATGGCGATAGAAGGTATGTGGTGGCTCGGCGGGTGTCTACAGAGATGTTAAATTGGTTAGGTCAAACTGATTGAGATCACTCAAGTAAATTCGTCCGAATCTTCGTTAACGTCGCTTGATATAGACTCGCCTCCTTTTGTAAATAATGCTCAATGTCGTACCGCGTCCTGCTAGACGCATCACGCACTCACTAACGATTCAAACAAAAATTATCACCCTACGAACTACCGACCCAGAAGGCTTTTTCCAGATTGGTGAAGTCGGCTGCCGGGCCTTCATGTTTATTTCGACCTAATTCCAGCACATAGATATAATCTGCGATTTTTAAGGCTTGTCGGATCTCTTGGTCTACTAATAAAATTGTCAAGCTCTCCTTATCTCGTAGATCAACTAACATCTGATAAACTTCTTCCGAGAGCATCTTAGACAAACCCGCTGTGGGTTCATCGACCAGAATGACCTTGGGGTCCGTCATCAAGGTCCGCCCGATTTCTACCATGCGTTGTTGTCCCCCGGAAAGTTCCCCTGTTTTCTGGCGACGTTTATCACGCAGAATGGGAAAGCGTTCATAATTCTCTTCAATTTTTTGTTTCATCCGTCTTCGCTTATGACGAAAGGGCCAAGCTCCGACAGATAAATTTTCTTCGACAGACATCCAACGGAAAATGCCTGGTTGCTGAGGAATGTAAGCTAGGCCCATGTTGACCCGTTTATGAGTCGGGACACCTAAGACGCTTTGCCCTTGTAATAATATTTCACCCTGATTGGGTTTGAGAAAGCCATAGATCGCTTTCAGCGTCGTAGACTTGCCCACCCCGTTTGCCCCCAGGACTGTGGTAATTTTTCCCTTTTCCGCATTTAGCGAAACCCCTTGAATAATATTGAGATCGCGGTAGTAACCAACATAAAGATCACGAATTTCTAGCATGCTTCTGGCTCCATCTAATGATGAATGATGAATTGTGATCAGAACTACACACTCACAACTGATCACTCATCACTGGTTCATCCTCTTGCCCCAAATAAGCCTCTATAACTGTCGGATCATGTTTGACCACATTGGGGGCACCATCTGCAATCAAATCGCCGTAGTTCAAGACCAATAAGCGTTTGCTCAGGGTAAAAATTGTATCCATATCGTGGCTGATGATAATAATGGCTTTGCCTTGTTCATTGACGTTATTGATATAGCGATAGATGACTTCCATCAAGCGAGGATGTACCCCAGCGAAAGGTTCATCGAGGATGATGATTTGTGGGTCGAGCATAAGCAGACGACCCAGTTCTAACAGTTTTTGCTGACCGCCAGATAAGGCCCGAGCATATTCATTGGCTAGATGCTCAATGGTTAAAAACTGGAGAATTTCTTTAGCTCGAGTTATAAAATTTTTCTGTCTAGCCGTGGGATGCATGGCCCTGGCTGGTACGAGCAAATTTTCTATGACCGTCATGCGGCGAAAAGCTCGAGTGACCTGAAAAGTGCGTCCTAAACCGATACGAGCCACGAGATAGGGGGGCAAGGTGTCAATGCGTTGATTATTTAGATACACCGTGCCACTTGATGGTTTTATGGCTCCATCAAGAATATTGGTCAAGGTTGTTTTCCCCGCGCCATTGGGACCAATTAAGCCGATCAATTCAGGCCCATTCACCTCGAAGGTGACATCTTTTAAGACTTGTAGCCCTCCGAAGTTTTTGTAAAGATTGTTCACTTTGAGTTCAATCATAGGTCTATGCTTCAGCCTGCTCTATATTGCGATTAGCCACAGTTTCCGCCGCCACATGGCCTCGTGTGAAGCGGAGGAGGAGGGGGGCGATGAGGCCATTGCGTCGGAAACGTAAAGTGAGCATCAATAATAAGCCGAAGAAAACCAAACGCCAAATACTCATATCTACTTCTATCGGTCCGATGCTAAAGCTTCGACGCAGATATTCTAAGACAAATTCTAAGATAATAGCGCCGATGGCAGCACTAATAAGGCTCTCTAAGCCGCCGATGACGGCCATGGCGATGACCAAACTCATTTGGGCGATGATCAAAATATTAGGGGTGATAATACCGACGTAATGTCCCTGAATGGCTCCAGCAGCAGCAGCAAGGGTACTCGTGATCACAAAGACCAAGATTTTATAACGCACCACATGCACCCCTAAAGCGGCAGCGGCTTCTTCATCTTCCCGAATGGAACGGATGAAAAGCCCAAACCGAGATGAGGCTAACCAGGACATCAAGAGTAAGGACAGGATTAAGAGACCAAGCATGACATAGTAGGGTGGGATTTTATCTGTCGCGCTGAAGGAATAGCCAAAAATATTGAGGCCATCTGGAAATAAAGGGGATAGCTCTAAACCACTTTGCCCTTCGGTGATATCAATTTCTGCACTGATGATGGCCCGAATAATTTCGGAGAAGCCAATGGTAAACAGGGCTAAATAAGTACTGCGTAAGCGCAAGACTAAGGCCCCAACAAGGAAGCCAAAGACGGCCCCCATGAGAATGCCTAGCCCAATACCGAGCCACACTGAGGGCACAATGATATAGTTGCCGTCTGGCATGTTCGCTTTGCCAATTTCCAAACAGGTGACAGCAGATGAATTGATACCCGTTGGATTCAAGATGACGAGCCATTGTTCCCCAATTGGAAATTCAGTACAAGTTTGCGTGGGGGCTGAGGTAAGGCGGATATATTTGCCGAATAAGCCTGTGGTATAAGCCCCAATCGCCATAAACGCCATGTGACCAAAGGAGAATTGGCCTGCATAACCCGCTAAAAGCGACCAGCTTGAGGCGAGGATGGCGTAAAAATAGGCTGTGATGGCAATGTGCATGATGTAGGCATCTGTGATGGCAAGCGGCGCAAATAGGAGGAGTAAGATACCTGCCAAGCCCATGACCCAAGTCCATAAGGTCCGACTCATAGTTCCCTCCCGAAAAGCCCTGTTGGCTTTAAGAGTAAAACGAGGGTGAGGATAATCATGCCATAAGCAGGTATATAGGCAGCCGCCCGTGTTGGGTCGGGGACACAGCCGGTGCCTGTGGCCTCAAATAAGCCGACCATTAAGCCGCCGATGAAGGCTCCTGGTAATGATCCCATCCCTCCTAAGACAATAATGACAAATGATCGGGCCGCAGCGGGTATACCCACTTGTGGTAGCCAAGAAAACACTTGCACCAATGAAGCACCGGATAAACCCGCCAGCATGGTGCCTAATCCGAAAGCTAAAGTACTCATGGTGCTGGGGTTGATGCCAGCTACCGCAGCCGCTTGTCGGTCTTGGCTGACGGCACGTAAGGCTCTGCCCGTCCAAGTACGGTAGAGAAACCAGAGCAAGGTCAGGAGTAAAACGATGGCGATGGTGGATGCAGTGAAGCGGGCATTGGGGATGGAAATGGTCTCAAAGAGGGTGATATTACCAGCCGTCATGTTTAGGAGTGTATTATCGGAGTCGCTTGGCCAACTGACTTTTGGAAAATCGAAAAAACGGCGAGCCTTGACCGGATTAGCTCCGGCGACAGCCTGGACGAGATATTGTAAGAAGAAGGCTAAACCAAAGGTCACTAGAATGGCGTATTCAGTCGGACGTTCTACTTCACCACTGTGCATGGGACTGAGAAAGAGGCGTTCAAAAATAATCCCAATGGCAAAGGTGATCAAGGCTGCACTGAGTAAAGCAAGGATGGGGTTGGATCCAGGAAACCAGACAGCGTTGACATAATAGACCACCATGCCGCCGATCATGTAAAATTCGCCGTGGGCGAAGCTAACCACCCCTAAAATCGAGAAAATCAAGGTTAAGCCCAAGGCCATCAAGCCATAAATAATGCCGATGATAATACCATTACTTAATTGAGAAATGATGAAGCCGCTGTTGGCCACACATAAGTTATCAGGGTCGGCAAAGGCAAAGGCGGTGGCTAAGATAAAGATGATGATGACACCAAATAATATGATCCATTTTGTTGTCAGCTTAGGAGTATAAAACCAAAGGGGAAATAAGCCAAAAGGCCCGGTTGCTGCGCCAGTGGCCGCACCTGCTAAACTAGCTTGGGAGATGTCTAAGTCTCGACGAGCATAAACACGAGGGGTAATGATGCCCCCCACGGTTCCCCAAATAATGACCCACAAAAGGGTCCAGAAAAAAATAGCGGGAGTTTCCATGAGTTGGTCAGTTGGGATTAGGAATTAATCTTTTGTTTTGGGTAGTCCTGTATAAATTGTCCGCGGTAAGCGACTGACTTCAATTTGGGTTTCTAAAGCGATGTCAACTTTCTGGCTTAAAGCGACCATGACTTCTTTGAATATAGGGTCGATTTCATTTCTTTGGGGCATGGTGATTCAAAGACAAAGATGATTGGCCTGAGTTACATAGAATGAGATCTCAATTTTTTAGGATGATGGTAGACAGGTAGAATAGACAGAACGTCTGTTTCTCGCAGGCAGGGGCCTTCGTCAATAAACGCAGGCTGCTCTATATTCATCAAAACTTTAAGTTTCATTCTGATTCCTAAAATCAGAATGAAACTGTCCCATTGCACCGCCCTGCACAACTTAATTAATTCTCATTCCTAAATACTGATCACGGTTATTCACGGCCAGATAAAATCACGTCACCTGTTTGATAAGTTTCAGGGAAGACGACGGGGGAAACTTCTGAATCTTGACCCTCTTCTTGATATTGAACGATGGTAATCGCTGGGTCGGGGAATTGATGCCAGAATTTTGGGTCAACATCTTCGGGAAGTGGATTACTTTCACCATAAGGGAAGGTGATTGTCCCTAAGACACCGACATACTGGATCGCTTCTAAGGCCTCAATGATCGCATCTGCATCTGTTGTGCCAGCTTCTTCTATCGCTTGGGCGATGATTTTGATTGAGTCATAAGCTTCCAAGGCATAGGATTCAGCCGCAGATTTTCCAGTTTGGGCCGCATATTTTTCGACAAAGGCGATAGCAACCTTGTTGTACAAACTCTTGGGCAAGCCAACCCGGCGCATAAAACAGTAATTTCCATCAGGTACATTGGTCCAGAAAGCTTGACTTTCCAAAGAGACTTGATTACACAGCATGGGCACATCGCCTGGGCCAATACCGGCTTCAGCCGCTTGCTGTTGGAAGTTATAAGCCGCCTCTCCTGTGGCCAAAACCATAATTAAGTCTGGCTCTTCAGCTTTAATGCGTTCAATAATGCCTGCATAATCCTGTGTCCCAATATCGACACTAAACGTAGCAGCTTCAATCCCTGCCTCATCAAGACCTTCTGTGGTGTCAGCCGCGGCTGGAATACCATAATCAGTATTTTCAGTCAAGATCACGACTTTGTTAATATCGGGTAGCGTTTTGATAAAATTCACGTCCACAGTAGACACTTCTGAACTGAGCGGGGCGATACGGAAAATTTGACGCAGTTGACTGCTGGTGATAGTGTCATTCCAAGTTTCTGCGAATACAACCGGTATATTATTATCAGCCGCGACTTCCTTGGCTGCTACCCCAACCGAACTATGATAGCCACCCCCGACGGCGACAACGCCATCTTGGTTAATCAATTTTTCCATCACTGCCGTGCCTCGTTCTGGCAAGCCCTCTGTATCCGCGATGACCAACTCAACGGGACGACCTAAAATACCGCCCGCTTCATTGAGTTCTTCCACAGCGATGATCATCGCCTCTCGCATAGCCTTGCCACCCACCACTGCGCCAGGGGCAGATAAGGGGGCTAAACCACCCAATTTGATGACTTCTGCTTCAGCCGCCGCTTCTTCTACTTCACCCTCATCTGATGCTGCTTCCTCAGCGGTCGTATCTTCAGCAGCTGTTCCGCCAACTTCTTCCACTTGACCACCACAAGCTGTTAGGACGAGACTCATGATGAGCAATAAAACAACGAAACCTTTTAGAGATTGAGCGTATTTCATAACTTCTCCTATAAAAAAATTAAGGAATGAGAATTTAATAATCTATCCTCTGACGATTTGGGATATTTATTTAATTACGCTTCCTAGGTGAGAATTTAGGCCATTCTATGTTCAAATGTGAAAAAGTCAATTTTAGAAAGCGAGGATTAGAGATGGATGTACAATCATTCTAAGTCACTGTTCCTAAAAAATGGCCCAAAGGTGGACATTTAGGTGATGCGCTGCCTGTTAAGAGCAGTTACAAGGTAAATTGTCATTGGCCCTAACGAGGCTCACGGTTGAGCAGTCCCAACCGTCGGTGACGAGCGCGGTGCGTCGTAATAAAATCATCTTGCCTTGTGTGTAGGGCATAAACCGATGTATCTCACCCTCGCTCTGCCGAGCCAAGAATTCTGGGCGGCGTTCTCGTCTGCCTCCAACCCCACCCCGTCGAAACAGTAAAATTTCTCCCCTTTGCGCTGACGATAGATTGATATTGATATTGAAAAAAGATTTACATTTTTCCCATTTGTTCAATTAACCAACTTTTACGTGGCGGCACAGCGGCCCCCATCAACAACTCAACCGTCGTTTGGGCAGCATGGATATCTTCAATCGTCACCTGAACGAGATGTTCATTCAAGGGGACGGGGTGATAGATGGGCGTATCGTCAGGGCTTAAATCATCACCATTATTGCCATTTGACATGGCCTGATATTGCGTATGAGCGGTTTCATAAGTCTTGACCACATCTTGGGCCTGCTCTAATCGCGTCTGGTCCAAAGTGAAGACGGTTTCACGCAATTGATCGGGATTCATTTCGCCTAACCCTTTATAGCGTTGGACATCAGTAGAGCCTTTGATACCCGCCAGAATTTTATCGCGTTCAACATCACTGTAGGCATAAAAACGTTTTTTGCCATTGCTGATTTGATATAATGGGGCCACGGCCCAAAAGAGTCGGCCGGCAGCGACCATCTTACGCATGAACTTAAAACCGAGCGTCAATAATAAGGCTCCAATATGCCCGCCATCCACATCAGCATCGACCATAATCACGATCATGCCATAACGCATATCGCTTAATTCAAAATCACGCCCCACACCACCGCCGATGGCACTGATGATGGCTGCGATTTCATTGTTTCCCATGGCCTTATTGAGATTGGTGCGCCAAACATTGAGAATTTTACCTCGGGTTGGTAGGATAGCGTGATAGCGACGATCCCGGGCCATCTTGCACGAACCACCTGCGCTATCCCCTTCTACAATGTAAAGTGAGGTTAAGAGGGGATGTGTACGCGAGTCACAGTCAGCCAGCTTGCCAGGTAGGTCATTCACCTCTAAGATGCTTTTTCGCATAATGGAAGCTCGCACCTTCGCCTCTGCTTGACGCGCTTGAGCCGCAGTTTGGGCTTGTTTTACCACGGCGCGGCCCAAGCCCGGATTGGCCCGAAAATTTTCTAAGATGGCACTATAGGTGACGGAATTAATGACCCCTTGCACATAATCAGAGGCCAATTGGGTTTTGGTTTGCGAAGTGAATTGCGGGTCTGGCATCAGGAGTTTTAAGACGCAGGTTAGCCCAAATAAAATATCGCGCCCGCTCACAGAGCCCTCTTTAGTCAGACGCTTTTCTTCTGCAAAATTATTGACCGCCTTTGTTAAGCCAGCCCGAAAGCCTGAGACATGCTTCCCGCCGTCTGGCGTAGGAATCGTGTTGACTGTAGAAATAATGGTTCCATCGGCATTATTGGAGTCAGTCGTATAGTGTAATGCCATCTCCAATTGCAGCGTGACCATTTTGCCTTTGCCGTCTGCCACTTCGGTTGCGGTGTTGATATGGATTGGTTTGGGGTGGAGGGTATTTTGACCTTGATTGAGATATTGCACCCATTCGACCAAGCCACCTTGATGGCGATAGCGGCGCCTGACATGAGCCCCTTTTTTATCAGCCTGTCGTTTGTCTACCAAGTCAATGGTCAGCCTTGGCATTTGGAAGGCGATTTCTTCGAGGCGATAGGCGATGATATCAAATTCAAACACAGTCGTCTCTAAAAATTCAGCATTAGGTTTGAAAGTGATGATGGTTTTCGTTTCTTGTTTTTTTCTCCCCTGAGACTTAATAGCGGCCTCATAGTCGCCCACGCCGACGGTGCCAAGTTGTTGATTTTGCATGGTGAAGATATTCACCGCTGTCGTCGGCAATCCGTGTTCATGGCGTTGCCGATAAATTACCCGGTCACGGTGGACTGTAACTTCTAGCCATTCAGATAAAGCATTGGTCGCCTTAATCCCTACGCCATGTAAACCGCCAGAGGTAGAGTAGCCGCCGCTACCAAATTTGCCGCCCGTGTGGAGTTCTGTCAGAACCAACTCCAGGGTCGATTTCTGTTTTTCGGGATGGAGACCAGCCGGAATGCCACGCCCATTATCGGTCACGCTAATACTGCCATCCGCGAGCAAGTCTACTTGAATATGCGTACAGGCTCCCGCCATCGCTTCATCAACTGCATTGTCGATGACTTCAAAGGCTAGATGATGTAAGGCCTCGGGGCCTGTCCCGCCGACATACATACCGGGGCGCCGTTGTATATTTTCAGGATAATCAAGACTTTGAATGTCTTCTTCAGCATAAGATACAACTGAGGTCGGGCTCATGAAGATTTCTCCGCTTACGTCGTATGTTCAGATCTTCAAGGTTTTCGTTTGACTTAAAGGTTAGCAGCTTGAAGGTCTTGGATTTATTGCGTGGAACTTATGTTCTGATTATGGCTTTAGACTGGTTTTTTGTCAAACAGGGTGCATTATACCTAGGCTTTTTGAGGGATGAAATTCACAGGGAGTTTTCGTGTTGCCCAGAATAAAACATCTCCTAATCGTTCAGGGGCTGTATCTTATGCTTGATGAGGCGATGTTCCTCATCTAAGGTAGAAATCTCTCTATCCAAGTGAGCCTGCTGTAGTTCAGTCAAAATGCGTCCGATTAAGGGAGATGGAGGAAGGTTAAATTGGGTAATTAGGTCTTTACCTGTCGTGAAAGGATGGATATGGCGTAGGGTTTGGCTAAACAGAGAGAGGTGTTGTCGCACGATGGTATCTTCGATTGAAAGCCAACATAAGAAAATAGCCTCATCCGAGAATGGATGGAGCAAATTGTAGACTTGACTTAGTTTTTGAGGCTGACGCAGGCTGGGGATGAGGACTTTGATGGCCTGAATTTGGGTCAGCAATTTTTTTGTCTCATTAGGTAAATGTAAGCGTTTTATCAAGGCTTGACAATCTTCAGCAGAGAGCGGAAAACTGAGTAAGCCTAGATAATGATCTGGTGTCGGATTTTTTGTCTCCCAAGGTGTTTCGGGCAATCCTTGACGAAGCTGCTGACAGCGTTCCCTATACCAAGACCCAGCAACTAAACGCGGTTGAATGATTGACAAGGCCCCTATCTCGCTCAAACGAACCATCATCTTTTCAGGTTTTCGTTCTGTAAATCCATGTTGAAGTTCATTCAAAAGTCGATTATGGGTCAGATCTGAAATCAGGGGCAGGGCCTGTTGGATCAACTGACGTGTGTGAGGTTCAATCTGAAATCCGAAACGTTGTTCATAGCGGACTGCCCGAAAAATGCGCGTCGGGTCATCGACAAAACTTAAATCATGTAAGACCCGAATTTGCTGATGCTGTAAATCTGTCTGAGCCTGAAAAAGATCTAAGACATCGCCGTAATTGTCAGGGTTTAAGCTGAGGGCCAAGCTGTTGATGGTGAAATCGCGTCGATGCAAATCAATTTGGATAGTGGCTGGGGTCACATCGGGCAAAAGGGCTGGGTGTTGATAGACTTCTGTACGCGCTGTCACAAAATCGAGGCGGTCTACGATTGGCATCTGTTGAGCTTGCTCAATCGTTAAATACCAAGTAGCTGTGCCGAAGCGTTCATGAGATTGAACCTGTCCACCGTGCCGGTCTCGCATGGCCTTGGCCAAGGTTATGGCATTCCCCTCTACTACCAAATCGACATCTACACTAGACAAATTTAATAAGAGATCCCGCACAAAGCCGCCGACAATGTAAAAATTATGGCCCATCTCAGCCGCTTTGTGACCAATTTCGGTCAAAAGCCTAAGTAAAGGTTGGGGTAGGGTATTCTGAAGACGATCAGCTAAGTTGAGTGCTTGGGTTATCATAACATCTAAAACTTGAACGTCACCTGAAAAAAAAACGCCCCAGAATGTGGGGCGTTTAATCAATAAAAAAAACGATTCCTTAAAAAATAAAAAAACAATTACGGTCTCGCCTCAAAACCACTCACAATACCGCTGAACACGTTACCAATGACCGGCCCGAGCAGCAAGAGGATAGCAATAACCACAATAGCGACCAACACGAGGATCAAAGCGTACTCAACCAAACCTTGGCCTTCTTCTTTTGGAAGATATAACACGATACGAAGCTCCTTTCTTAAAGATTTTATTTTTGTAAGGTTATCTTACAATTTTAAGTTTACATCTTAATCTTAAACTCATCAATAGGGCCAAAGTACTGGATATGGCGACATTCACCCTCCGCTAAGACTACGGTGCGCCATCTGGGCAGAGTTTGGATAAACAAGTTGAAAATTGGAAAGAATGTGATATAATTATAGAATATGACCAAGATTTATCGGGTGAATGAATTTGCCCAAAGAGTAGGAAAAGAGACCAAGACACTCAGGCGGTGGGACGAAGAAGGGAGACTGCCTGCAAAAAGAACCCCTGGCGGCCATCGGGACTATGATGACACAGACCTCAGAAAAGCTCTGGGCATCGAACCACCCCCTGAAAAAAGAAAAGTGGTGGTCTATTGTCGCGTTTCCTCAAGCGGACAAACAGAGGCCCTGCGTACACAAGTGGAAGCCGTAGAAAAATTCAGTCTCGGCGGGGGGATAGCCGTGGATGAGTGGCAGGAAGAAATCGGGGGGGGGATGAATTTCAAGCGCAAAAAGGTTCTCGCTTTGATGGAAGCAGTGGAACTGGGCGAAGGGTCAAAAATCGTGATTGCCAACAAGGACAGGCTGGTCAGATTTGGCTTTGAGTGGTTCGAGTAGTTTGCCAAACAACATAATTGTCAAATCGTGGTCATCAATCAAACCCAATTATCACCGCAGCAGGAAATGGTGGAAGA
Organism: Anaerolineae bacterium; assembly: GCA_965199695.1. Lineage (GTDB taxonomy): Bacteria > Chloroflexota > Anaerolineae > 4572-78 > 4572-78 > CBDAUV01. The sequence continues at coordinate 990,644 of OZ241372.1, forward strand.
CTTGAGGGCAATAATTCATTGCTTTTCCAGTCGGTTGTATGGTCTCAGAAGCTACAAAAAACAAATTAAGGGGGCAGCAGAAGGAAAAGAAAATGGGGAAGGTGACAAGGAGCGTCTATAGTGATGCTCTCAACCAAGGGAAATACGAACAGCTAAAAGAAATAGCGAAACGCTTAGGCACTGTGCGTCAAGAAGTGTGGCATCGCTACGGAGCGGTGCAAGGGGTGGGGTTGAAGCATCGTCAAATACGAGATGACTGGTTGGCTCAAGGACGAAAGTTCAATGTACCTGCCCGTCTATGGAAAGAGACCTTACGGGACAGTAAGGTCAATATAGAAGCCTATCGAGAAGCGTGCAAAGTCGAGGTGAGACGGAAGGTATGGAAACGAGGGAAGGACGAGACAGAACGTAAGCGATTGTTTACCATCCTCAAAAAAGACCAATGGTTAGCTGATGCCTTTTTACACCGTCAAATGCGCCTCTGTTGCAAGCACGGACAGAGCAAAGTCAAAAAGCAGATAGTCTTGGATAGCGATTGCTACAGCACCTTTGAGTTAGGAGACAGAGCTTGGCTCAAGGTGCAGAGCCTCAAGCGAGGGCAGCGGGTCGCTATACCTCTCAACACAAACGTTCAGCCAACAGGGACGCTGCGGCTTCTCCTGAGAGAGGGACGGGTAGAAGTACATTACACCATTGAAGAAGTTATCACCAATGACTGCGGCAACCAAACTCTGGGGCTAGACAAAGGCTATAGTGAGGTCTATGTTGATAGTGAGGGAGAACGCTACGGAGAGGGCTTAGGTGCTGACCTGAGCCAAGAAAGTGACTATCTAAAGACCAAATATCAACGGCGCCATAAACTCACAGCCATTGCCCGCAAGAAAGCACATAAACGCCAGAATATAGAAAAGAATAACCTTTCGCGCAAAAAGCTGAACCGCCGCAGCCGTAAGCACCGGCAGCGTATGCGCGACAAGATATACAAAGCCACCCATAAAGTGGTGGATAAAGCCCAGACCATTGTGGTCGAAGACTTGAGTACACCTTTCAAGGGACGGTCTTACGGCAAAGACCAAAACCGCAGACTAAGCGGTTGGGTCAAAGGCATAATGGCCGAGGCTCTTCAAACGGTATCTCGGCGTAGAGGTTCTACGCTCTTCATCGTCAATGCAGCCTACACGTCGCAAGTGGATGCCCGACACGGTCTTCTTCTAGGAGAAAGGCAAGGGGAGAAATTTTACTGTTTCGACGGGGTCGTGCTGGATGCAGACGAGAATGCTGCTCGGAATATCTTGGCTCGGCATAGTGATGGTGAGATACATCGCTATTTGCCCTACACACAAGTCAAGACAGTTTTATTACGACGCACCGAGCGCGTCAAAGAACGGTTGGGACTGCTCAACCAAGGCTCAAGTTACGTGCAGCCTCAGGCTGATATTAACTGAGTGCGAATTACCTATTTGTCCTCTTTTGGGCAACTTTTTAGGAACAGATTAGGCTAGGGAAAATAGACTGAACACGCATACTGGTTACTCGTTCTACATCCTCTATCTTTAAGGAGACGATGCGTGAGGCTTTCAATTCGCTGAAATCGCTTGTTTTGACCAAATCCTGAAAGGCTTCTGTCACAACGTCACTCAACACCTCAGCCTGTTCTGGCGCAAAGACGGCGGCTAATTTTTGATTGATTCTTTTTGTGCGCGTTAATTCTTCTGACATGGCTATTTCCTGTAACCTAATCTAACGAGTCTGTTTTTTCTTCGTCCGCCTCGCAGCCTTGATTTCAGCCTTCAAATTTTGAATGGCCCCTTGCGCCGCCGCCTGAGCCGCTTGCTGTTTACTTGCCCCAGTGCCTTCGCCATAACATACCTCGTTAAGGAAAGCACCAACGGTAAATTCTTTGGCATGATCTGGCCCAATTTCAGCTAAATCTTGGTAAGATGGGGTGATTTTGTGATAGCCTTGGGCGATTTCTTGGAAATGACTTTTGGGGTCGCGGTCACTGCGCGAGGAGAGAATTTTTCGTAATTCTGGTTCGATCAGAGGCAAAAAGTAATCTTTCACCGCTTCAATCCCTTGATCGAGATACAAGGCCCCCATTAAAGCTTCAAAAGCCGCACAGAGAATAGGAGGACGAATACGACCACCGCTTTCTTCTTCGCCTCGACCCATCTGGAGATGAGAACCCAGGCCGATATCTTGGGCGAAGCCAGCCAAGCTTTCAGTTCGTACTAAGGCTGAACGTAAGCTAGTTAATTGGCCCTCCCGTGTTTCGGGATAGCGATGGTACAGGTATTCGCCCGTCACAAAATCTAAAACTGCATCGCCAAGAAATTCTAGCCGTTCATTATCCCCCAAGAACAAATCCATCGTTTCGTTTAGAAAGGAGCGATGAATTAAAGTGCGTTGCAGAAGGGCTTTGTCTTGAAATCTTAACCCCAGTTGTGCCTCAGCCGCCTCTATGTCAATGTGAGTCACACTCCCTCCTCTCCCTCAATCCATTCCGCGCCGTCTGGCCCAAATTCTTTTTTCCAGACAGGGACGATTTCTTTCAGACGGTTGATGCCATATTGACAGGCTTCAAAGCAGCCTTGATAGCGGTGAGGGCTGGAAGCGGCCACAATCACGGCAATCTCTCCGACTTCAAGATGACCAATACGCTGCACAATAGCCATGTCTATGACATCAGGCCATTTCTCTTGAGCTTCAAGGGCGATTTGTTTTAGTTTGGCAATCGCCATATCATGATAGGCCTCATACCTTAGGCTGGAGACAGATTTTCCGTCAGAGACATCTCGAACGACACCAGCAAAAGTGGCGATTGCCCCTGCCTGAGGCAGGCTCACCAATTGAGCGACCTCATCGAGTGAAATGGGGTCATCTGTGATAGAGAATTTGCGAGGATGGGTTGACTCATTTGCTATGTCAGAGGCTGTGCCACCGCTAACGGGTGGGAAGATAGCCACTTCATCACCATCATGTAAGACGGTCTCTGGCGAGGCAAATTCTTGGTTGATGGACAGAATAGTACGATCTGCGCCTAAGGGTAGATCGCTGAATTTTGTTTTGAGGATGCCCAAAAGTTGGGCTAAGGTTGTCTGTTCTGGCACATCTTGGGTCAACTGCCCTGTTCCGGCAATTTCTTTGAAGCGAGCAAAAAATTTTATGGTGATTTGCACAAGACATTTCCTATGGAGATAGAAGATGGAAGTATAGAAGCTAGAAGATTATCTAAATGTGAATTATAAGTAATTATTCAGACTCAAGGTCAAGGCACTTACAAGGGACGATTACAACCATAACCACCCTATATGAATGAGGTTACGCTTGGCAAGAGGAATGGGCATTAAATAACTTTATGAGTCTAATAGAAGATCGCCACTTTTGCCACCCGTTTTTTTAATCAGATGAATATCTTCGATTCGCATGGTTTTATCAACAGCCTTACACATGTCATAAATAGTCAGGGCGGCTAAACTAACCGCGGTCAAGGCTTCCATTTCGACCCCGGTTTTACCCGTGACTCGTGTTGTGGCCGTGATTTGAACAGTAGCGAAGGATGTAGCAGCAGAGGATGTATTTTCGGCTGGTTGGGGGATGAAGTCTAAATTGATATACGTAAGCGGGAGAGGATGGCACATGGGGATAAGGTCATGGGTTTTTTTTGCGCCCATAATCCCAGCAATTCGAGCTACCGCAAACACATCGCCCTTTGGGAGATCCCCCGTTTGAATCAAAGCCAAGGTATCTGGGTGCATCATAATAGACCCTCGAGCAACAGCTTCTCGGTGTGTATCTGTTTTTTGCCTCACATCCACCATGCGGGCTTGACCTTGATCATCTAAATGTGTTAAGCTTGACATAGCCTCAAATTATAGCAGACAATAAAAGACACAGCAAAGCGGTAGAATAGGATTCGCGGGCAAATTTCAGATCAATTGTCACCCTAAAACTTGGTCTGAATGAGATGATATTAGGCATCAATGGGGTGTGGGCTACCATCACTGTTCCATTAGTTTATATGTTGATTTTAAAATCAAGATTGACAATATTTATTTTAGATTATATACTGGTCCTAAGATTAGGACGAGTTTATTACTTATTTCTAATTAACATCATTCATGATCTCTTTAGAAAGGATTTTCTTATGAGTTCCCAAGCCCCTCCTTTTGTGCCCGGCTTAGAGGGTGTCGTCGCTGCTCAAACCCGTCTCAGTAGCGTTGATGGACAGGTGGGACAATTGCTCATCGCTGGTTTTCCTGTAGAAATTTTGGCTCATCAAGCTACCTTTGAAGAGACCGTATATTTGCTTTGGCATGACGCTTTACCTTCAGCAGAACAACATCAGGCTTTTTGTCAAGCTTTGGTTGAAAAACGCGCTCTCCCTCAAGTAACACTAAATCTGATTGAACAGGCAGCGCAGACTGAAACATCTGGTATTGATGTCTTACGGCTAGCCTGCGACAGTCTAAGTTTAACCCTAAGCCCGCAAATAAACCAATCCGCCTCACAAGATGCTGCTTTGACTATCATCGCCGCTTTCCCCACCATTGTGGCGGCCTATTGGCGTTTACGGCAAGGTTTAGAGCCAATTTCACCTGATTCAAATTTAGGACATGTTGCTAATTATCTGTATATATTATTTGGTGAGATACCCCATCCCGAACGAGTCCGAGCTTTGGAAACCTATTTCAACACAGTCGTTGACCACGGCCTGAATGCCTCCACCTTTGCGGCACGGGTGATTATCGCCACCCAGTCGGACATGGTTTCAGCCATTGTTGGTGCTTTGGGAGCCTTGAAGGGCCCCTTGCATGGCGGTGCGCCCGGACCAGCTTTAGACATGGTCTTTGACATTGGCCAAGCAGAGGAAGCTGAGGCTTACCTGCGTCAAAAATTAGATCGGGGAGAACGCTTGATGGGCTTTGGACATCGAGTCTACAAAGTTCGCGACCCTCGGGCTGACGTATTGTCTGCGGCAGCGGCTCAATTGTACCAAGCGGATGGAGATATGGCTCTTTATCAGTTGGCCCGCCATGTGGAAAAGATGGCTGTAGCTTTATTGGCTGAATACAAGCCACAGCATCAGCTACAAACCAATGTCGAATTTTATACCGCTCTGCTTCTACATGGCTTAGGACTTTCTACCGAGTTATTCACCCCCACCTTCGCCTTAGCGCGTTGTGCCGGCTGGACAGCCCATTGTTTCGAGCAAGACCGTCTCATCCGTCCTCGGGCCATGTATGTTGGCCCAAAAAATCGTACTTGGGTTTCTTTAGCACAGCGAACTTAGACAAACAAAAAGTAGCAAAGTAGCAAAGTCCTCGCCTAACCGCTTATTTGTGCTGACTTTGCCACTTTGCGATATTGTTGGCGAACCCGAATAAGACCATTGTCAAAAAACGTCGCCGTGGTAGGTTACTATGCCACATATATGATTGCTCTCTTCCATAGTATAAAATTGCGAAAAACAGCCCTCATCTCTATGATAGATTTCCTTATATCCGCGACCTTCATATTGAGAAAATGACCCTGAGTAAAATGAACAAACCTAACTTTATCATCTTTTTGACTGACAACCAAGGTTATGGCGATCTTTCTTGTCTGAGCTGCGAAGATTTTCGCCCCCCTCATTTAGACCGTCTCGCTGCTGATGGTGTCCGCTTTAGCCGTTGGGATGCTAAGGCCCCTGTCTGTAGCTCTTCGCGGGCTTCTTTCAGGCCGAAATTTTAACAATCTTATCAGGAGTTTACTATCATGAAAACGACGACTTTGGAACCAGAAGTTTCTACCTTAACCGAAAATGGGGTTACATTTCGTGATCTGAATGGTAATGGTCGCTTGGACCCTTATGAAGATAGCCGTCGGCCTCTCGAAGAACGGGTCGAAGACTTACTGACCCAATTGTCCTTAGCAGAGAAGGCTGGCTTGATGTTTCATACGATCATGGAGATGGGTCAAGATGGCTCATTGCTCGAAGGAACGGGCATGTTTATGCCAATTTATACCACGCAGATGGTGGCCGAGCAGTTTATTAATCATTTTAACGTGATGGCCGTGGAAGGGCCAAAAATCACAGCCGAATGGCATAATCGGCTACAAAAATTGGCTGAACGCACCCGCTTAGGCATTCCTGTCACCATCTCTTCCGACCCCCGCCATGCTTTCAGTCAAAACCCAGCGACCAATATGTTCGCGGGCGCGTTTTCGCAATGGCCTGAGCCGATTGGCTTGGCGGCCATGCGTGATGCGGTTTTCGTACAAACCTTCGGTGATATAGCCCGCCAAGAATATGTCGCTGTGGGTATCCGCGTCGCCTTGCACCCGATGGCTGATCTAGCGACGGAGCCGCGTTGGGGACGCATCAACGGCACCTTCGGCGAGGATGCGGGATTGGCTTCGCAGATGGTGATGGCTTATATTAGAGGCTTTCAAGGCGACCATTTAGGGCCAGAGAGTGTGGCCTGTATGACCAAACATTTTCCAGGCGGCGGTGCCCAGATGAATGGGGAAGACTCCCATTTTTCTTATGGCAAGGAACAAGTTTATCCGGGTGATAATTTTGACCATCACCTCTTGCCCTTTGAAGCTGCCTTTGAAGCTGGAACGGCCCAAATCATGCCTTATTACAGCATGCCCGTTGGTACATCGCTCGAAGAAGTTGGCTTTAGTTTCAACAAAGAAGTGATCACGGGCCTTTTGCGTCAGAAATACGGCTTTGATGGAGTTGTTTGTACCGACTGGAAATTATTGACCTCGGTCATGCAGGATGGCCGCGAGTTGATTGAAGCCAAATGCTGGGGCGTTGAAGATTTGAGCGTGGAAGAACGGGCTAAAAAAGCCCTTAATGCGGGGGTTGACCAATTCGGCGGTGAAGCCTGCCCTGAAGTTATCGTCAGGTTGGTGCAAAGTGGGCAAGTTGATGAGGGGCGCGTGGACCAGTCCGTGCGGCGTATCCTGAGAGATAAATTCCGATTAGGCTTGTTTGACAATCCATATATCAATGTAGAGCGAGCAGTAGAAGTCGTTGGACAACAGTCATTCCAAGAGGCAGGCCAACTCGCCCAACGAAAATCTATCGTTCTTTTGAAAAATGCTGAAACGGAGGTTGGGTTGACCTTACCATTAAGCGGGGGGCCAAAACTCTATCTCGAAAATGTCGATCCGACGGTGGCCCAAAGTTATGGTCAGGTGGTCGATCAAATCGAAGAAGCAGACTTCGCCATTCTACGTCTCAGTGCGCCCTACGAACCGCGAGAGGGTTTCTTGGAACGTTTCTTTCATGCCGGTGCTCTCGATTTTAAGGATCAGGAAAAGGCGCGTTTGCTAAGTATCATGGCCCAAGTGCCGACCATCATCGATATCTATCTGGAACGACCCGCTGTGATCCCCGAAATCGCCGCTCAGAGCGTGGGCTTGCTGGCGAATTTTAGGGCCGATGATGCTGCCGTCCTTGATGTTATTTTTGGGCACTTCAAGCCCTGCGGCAAGTTGCCCTTTGAAATGCCTTCTTCAATGGAAGCGGTCAGAAAGCAGAAAGAGGACTTGCCTTATGATTCGGAGAATCCGCTTTTTGCTTTTGGGCATGGGCTGAGTTATGTAGATTGATGCGTTTTAGATTGTGGCTGGATAATTTTGTTGAGATAAGGATGATGGGACATGGACGACGTTAAGAGGCGTATTAGGGTTCTGTTAAATCTAGGGGCGATCCAAAGAACTGAACAAACTTACAGTCTGACCAGGTTGGGGGAAAGTTTCATTCCTAGTGATGATACGATCTTCGAGTATCAACAAAACAAAACTGATGTATATTTACGTGAGTCGTTACAAGAATACAATAAAGATTTGGATTTTATTGAATTATGGTAAGACAACTCGATTTTTTCGCCTCACTATCTATTAATCCAACGGAAATTCAAAAAATTCAAGGCTTACTCAACCGCCACCAGATAAGCAGCAACCCTTTAGATAAAGTGTTGATTACCCCCCTGTTTTCTTCGCCTAAGTCCCTTGACTTGATCCGAACGATGAAGGATATACAAGGCGCGACGGTGATGTTTGATAGTGGGGGGTACTATGTTCAAGTAGGACGTTTAACTTATCAAGCCTTATACTATCCCTTGCTAAAACTTTATCGTGACTTTGATTGGGCTGACATTTATACTTTGCCAGATTATGTGCCCACTTCGCAAGATGCGCCAGATCTTGTAGAGTATAAAGTACAAGAAACGGCTAAATTTGGGCGGCTATTCTATCAAGAAATGCCTGATTCTCTTAAACCTAAAGCGATGGGCGTCGTGCAAGGACATACCCTGAACCAGGTTGAGCATTGTTTAAAAACCTACCTCGACCTTGGCTTAACTTATGTTGGGTTTGGCAGTTTTGGCACGGTAGGTAAAAATAGCCAAACTAATATTGCTACAGAATTGGCGATTGATTTAGCGAGGCACGTTGCACAGATAGCAGAACAAAACCAAATCAAAATCCATTTTTTTGGCATTGGTGTTCCTGCTTTAGTCCCTATGATTTATGGGACTGGGGCAGACTCATTTGACTCATCATCTTGGTTAAAATCTGCGGGATTCGGACAGATTTTTCTACCCTTTACGCGATCATACAATATCACCCATAAAAATGGTTCAGCAGCTATGCACAAAGGGATCACTGTCGAAGAATTCTTGAGACTTAAAGATTTCACAGAGCATTCTTGTCCTTTCTGTGACCAAGTGGACGGCCTACAAGATAATAAAATGTATCGTGCTGTGCATAACTTAATCTGTACCCATGAAACGGTGACACGTATTAATCGAGGTGATTTTGAGTCGGCTAAAAAAATTTACACGAATGGTTCACCAAAGTATCGTCAGGAGTATACAAAATGGCTAGAACCAATAAGCTAGTTTTTCATTTCTATTCCGAAGGTAATCCTGATAATCTATTGCCATTTTTTCGCGCTGTCCAAGAGAATGATATAGTCTTTGACCACGTTAAAGATATGACTGAGTTTGCTCAAGAATATGGTATCAATTCACCTAAGCAGTGGAATGTACTCCCGGAGCAGATAAAGCTTATCATTCGAAATGGTCAAAACAAACTCACATTATCTAGTGAGACTGAAATTTTATTAAAATTAAGTTCTCAAGTACAAGTTGATATTATTCATTTTATTATTTATACAACTTGGCAAGCTGATAAACCAAATATTAATGTCCCGACTTGGACATACCGCCAGATGGTTGATTATCTATGGCAGATGGGGCAGATAGATAACTTATCGGAAAGAGGTCATCAGATAGCGGAGGAGATTTACAATACTTCGCTCATCACATTCGCTGAGGTGGCTGAATACGATCCGAGTCAGGTTTCTTTTGGCTCAAAGAGTATTCTTGGTGTTCGCAAATGGTTAGAACGACTGTATCCTGTGGTTGTCTCACAGGACAACTTTAAGCGGCGGCTTTTCTGCGCCCCAGAGTTGATGCTTTTAGCTTTAGGATGGGTGGGCCAAACCATGCAAGGAGAGTTAGAAATTGACTTTTTGTTGACCCCACCGCGACGCGAGGCTATTTGTCGGCTGTGTTTGTTAGAACCAAACGCCCTTGATGCGGTCCTTGATTGGACTTTACCGCGCTACAGCCAGGTTATTCAGCCAGGGACCAGTGCGGGCACTTATGGACGATTTTTACGTTTTCTGAAATGGCCTCAATTCGTAGATTTATAACTGGCCAAACCATAAGTTGTGTGACGGAGCCCGCAATCTATTTTGCGGCAGACTAACGTAACTTTCAAATTGGAACACGACAGGATGACGACCATCTTACTACAGTTACTGAATCAGCTAAAACAGCAGGCGCACCCTGATTTATTAACCCAGACCCAACAAAGTGCCTTTCAGCAACTCACGTACGCTTGGCGGTTTCCAGAACGACTTAATCTTTACGGGGTGTCAGGCAGTGGCAAAACTTTTTTGGGTTGGGTCATAGCCCGACATAGTCAGGCTCAATTTTATCCTAGCCCGCGTCGTTTTTTAGAACAACCATCTTCTTCAGAAAAGGTGATTATCGATAATGCCCCGTCTGACGAGCGTCAACTGCGACAGTTATTAGCCACGTTACAGTCACGTCAAATTAAGCATAGTCTCGTGATTACCGCAGAAAAAAACCGCACCAATTGGCCAGCCATTCAACTGCCCTCACCTACCTCAACAGATATTCAAAAAATTTATGACACCTGTCGGCAGTGGCAATTTTTTATAGCCGAAAAGAGGGATTGCCACGACTGCCGCGATTTATGGCAAACAATTCGGGCTATATGTGATATTGATCCCGTGTAATTTTTAGGAGCAAGCAATGAATACAGCAGGCTTACAAGCGATTTTAGAAAAAGAAGAAATTGTGCAAACGCAGGGAGCTGAGGAACTTCGCAGTCGGCCTAAAATCGTTGATCAAACTTACACCCAATATGTTCGTAGCTATATTCCCCTCGGTCAGCAAGGTAAAGAGGGACGTTCAGTCATTGGATTTGAACGTCAGCTTATACGTGAGATCAAAAATAAGCGTGTGCCGCGTGGGTATATCACCGCAGATTACGGCTATGGCAAAACGAGTACGGCTCTTTATCTATGGCAGCAGGCCCGCGCCGAAAATCTTTTAGCCATCCCCCCTTTTCGGTTGGTCTATCTGCATGATTTGATTACAGCCACATCAAGTTGGTTGCAATATGAGTTGCAACGGACCCGGCCCTCATCTCCCTTAATTGAACAAACCCAAGCCTTGTACGAAACTGTGATGAGGCGCAATGTACAAAGCATTGCTGAACATTACAATATGTCACTCGCTGATGCTGGGCGTTTGTGGAAAGACAAGCCCCAAGTGCGTGATTTGACAGAAGGTGATTATTTGGACTTTTTAACAAAGGCAACCCACATTGCCCTCGAAGCAGGTTTTGAAGGACTATTTATTCTGGCGGATGAGGTGCAGCAGTATATTGACCCAGAAGTAAAGGCTGGCATTCGCGACCCTCTTAGCGCACTTTTCAACATTATCAGCGGCTTAATCACGCGGCAAAATTATGAGCCAATGGGCATCCTCTTTGTCATCCCTCCCCGTGAGTTGGAAACATTACGGGGTCAACGAGGAGATTTTAATCAACGGGTGCAGCCAGGGCTTGATTTGCGAACCATCTATGACCGTGAATTTCCCCAAAGGCTCTGGTATCGCCTCGCAGAACAGTTTGACTTTAAGGAACACGCTCCAGAGATGGTGACAGAAGAGACCTTACGAGCCTTGGGACAAATTAGCATGCGAAATGACCTATCAGACGGGCCCCGCACGGTGGTCAATAGCTTCAAGCGCATCACTAAGCGGTATATTGATCTTAATTATGCGCCTGGTCAGGCCTATCAACCAATTGATTTGATTGAAGATTTTCTCGCCCAACAGATTACCTTTGACAGTTCGCAAAAAATTCGCCGCCTGACCCATCAAGCCCTTGACCATCATTTAGTCCGTGGTTATGCAGACCGAGAACAGGCTGTTAAATGGGCGGCTGCTTTTCCTGAAGAAGGATTGCGCCGTAGTTGGCAAGGCACTTTGGGCCTAGAGCAGGCTGTAGATGACTTGATGAAAAGTGCTAATCGCGATATTTTCATTGGCGTGGGTTCCTACCAAGATTATGCCGTCACCTTACGAGATTACCGGCAAGATGAGAAAACGGATGTCATTTCCTTGCTGATTGATGAGTTTTGGCGGCAGTATCAAGAGACGGTTTTTCAGACCCGGCTACGCGCTATGCAAGCCTTTTTTGCGCTTTTAAGAATGAAAGCCTTTCCCGAAGCTCAATGGAAAGTGCTTGAGGAACAAACTGACGACCTTATGACGCGCAATCAAGGGATGAAGTTGGAAGGTCATTTTACCCGGTACAGTCGCATCTATCCAAAACGATTAATTCAAGTCCGGATACTGTGGGAAGATGAAGCGGGGAAAGATATGGGCATGGGCGTTGAAGGAGAATTGACGATTCAAATTCGGTTGCGGCGTCACCTTGATAAATCTGAAGCGGAACGACGCGACCTACACGAAAGTTTAGAAATCGACCACGCGGCTCGGCAAATCAATCTGACCTTTAATTTAATGTGTTTGGATGAGGGAAATATTTCTGCCTCACTAAACGAGGCGATGCGAGACATCATTGAGCCTTATAAAATGACCCCCCTGCTGATGCTAAATTTGTATGAGTTTATCAATGAAAAACGGCGCAACAATCAATTAGACCAGCAGGCTGATACGGTGATTCAGACGATATTTCAGCCTGAATTGTTGGATAATGTTTACCGTTTATTGTTCAACGCCATGGTTGGTCAGCCTGTTGGTGCTGCCGAGGAACGAATTTTGGAACTGGTAACGGAAGCATTGCTACAAACAATGTATCCTGACTATAGCACTTTGATGAAGGCTGATAGATGGCAAAGTTCCCTGACGAAATACCGCAATGCCCTGAAACGCTTAGAGTTTCCTCAAGAACGTCAAGGACAAATTAGGAAAGAGGGGACGAAACAAGACATTGCCGACTTGTTTGCTTTAACAAATCCTGCCCTTGAGACCTTTATGAGAAATTTTCCAGAACTACTCTCAATTAAGCAAGAGCTAACGACCAACAAACGAGAAAGCGAAGCCGGGAAAAAAGGCGCGGTCTTATTTACGCTGCATCCTTTAGAACGGGACATTAAAGCTTGGTTAAAAGACTCCCCCGTCATGGAAACGATTAAAGGTCAACCCATCCACGCCTTGCCTAAGACTAAACTTTATACGTTGGCTAGTCAACAAGGCTATCGAAACAAGGAGATTGATGAGATAATCGCTTTGATGACAGAACGCGATTTGATCGAGGAAAATAAACAAGGTTATATTCAGGAGCAGTTCAATGTGGCTTTTTCTGTCGATGAATTGGTTGATCAGATTATGGCCTGGCAAGATGATTTAAATATCCTTTTGCAAGGTTACAATTCTGAGCACTTAAAGGCTTGGGGCGTAGAGGCGGATAAAGCTCTTCACTTTGCCAGTGAGACCCTCCGCACTGGAAAATATCAAGCTGGACAAGATATCGGAGCCCAGCGTCGGATTCGTGAACGCCGTCAAGAACTTAAGCGTGATGTTGAGGAGCGTCGGGAAAGATTAGGTCGAGATTTGACAGAACTACAACGAAATATACCGCAGCCTAACCCCCAACAGGGAAAAACACTTGAGCAAACAGTTAATGGGGGAGTCAGTTATGTGGAACAAGTGAACGATATTCGTAATCGTTTACACAAACAGTTCACTGAGTTTTCCAGCAAAACGGGGGCACATCAGCAGGAAGTGACTGACCTTATTCAGTCTGTTAAAACAGACGACGTATCACTATCACGTCTGGTACAAGTTCAGCAGGCGTATCAAGCCCTACAACGACAAGGCCAACCCTTGCAGGCTCAGGCTAAAACCTTTGCCCAAAAATTTAATGATTTTTTGTTCTGGCAGAATCTTGTTAGCAGTGGTTCAGAACTGGCGAATGAAACACAACAACTCGGCGATTTGGTTCAATCACAGCAGGGACAGTTACAAAATTTATTTAAGGAAATCAACGGCCATCTTAGTGCATATAAAGAGGATGCTTTACCAGATGCTCACCAGTTTGAGGTGAGACTGGAAGAGGTTAAGCAATCGGTTCGGAAAATCAAGAATAAGGCGACCCATGAGTTCAATAGCTTGCAAGAACGATATCGGACGATGCTTATCGAAAAGGGTGACTTTACGCAAGATAAACTTTGGCCAAATCAATCCTATAATCCGACAGCGCCAGGGCATAGCTATCAACACTTATATCATGAAGTCCAGAGAGCTTTAAGGCAACTACATCAACAGCTTGAAAAAAAGCTTAACGATTTACAAGCGGATACGCAATCGACTTTGCAAACGCCCCGGCTAAAAGAATTATCGCCAGATAATAGAATTTCTGTTGAGGAAAACGGCAAGGACTTGTTGAACAAGTTTGAGCAGAGTCTACAAAGCTTGAAAACAATTGATAATCATGAGATCCTCCGCGATTTTCCACAGTTTGATGCTTTACTCAATCAATACGCAGAAATCCTCAATATAATTAAAAGCACAGTGGGACAGGTTAACAAGATCCAACAAATCATTTCGGAGGGAACGCCAACATCCGAAGATGAACCATTTATTAATATTCTGAAAGAACAGGAGGGGCAAACAGAATTAAGCCTGCTCCGAAAACATCACGCTGTCTCTGACGAAGAGTTTTGGTCTACCTTACGTCGGTTGTATGAAAAGCGTGATATACGTCTATTTTGTGAGATGATTAGGAGAGCGTAAGCATGTCACCATCCATCGTCCAGTTAGAAAAAGCCCTCCAACTTGCGCCCGTCATGGGACAGTTTCATCCACTGGTGCCACTATGCCTGCCGCCACAGGTACGCATCATGGCCGATTCTTGGAATGTATTAGAAGAATTAGACGCGCTTGAACTTCATCCTGAATATCCGCTGATGCTCACTAAATTTGAGGCCAAATTTAGTCATCGTTTTTTAGGGTATGATCATCTTACCTGTCCCTCAGCGAAGGTCATTAATTTAGCTCTACCCCACCGTTTCAATGAAGCTCGGCAATGGTTGCTGACTCACCACAAGATAGCTGACCGTATTGTGACAGATATAAAAGCTAATCATTATCAAACAGTTATTCTACTCCTTGTAGACGGTCTCAGCTATGCAGATGTACAAGATTGGTCTGAAGCCATCGAACCGTGTTTAATTGACGGGCCGTCTATCACCTTTAGCCGAACTACTGCCGGGGAGATTGATTCGCAGGTTGGATTTCCAGCGATTATTGGGACACCACCGCTAGCCCGTCGCTTGGCTAACTTCGGATTAAAGCGAGCCCGTGGTTATTCCTATTGGGAACGAGCGCAAAATGAGGTATCAGCCACTTTGTTTGAGGGGATGTCATTGGATAAAGTTTCGAGTATCCAAGAAGCAATGGAACAAATGTTTGACTTGGACTTAAAAGGAATGTATATTCAACTCGTGCGAGAGGGTTTGGATGGTTTGGCACATAGTCGGCGGGAAGTTAGGAGCCCAGAGATTAAAGCTGCGGTGGCTGAGATTCATCGTGATGTACAATTATTGATAGAGATGCTGGTTCAAAAAAATTTACTAGGTGTGGTCTATCTCATGGCCGACCACGGCATTTTGTGGAAAGAGCAGCATGAATGGAAAGAACTAAAAGATGGCAATCGTCAGCACACACGTTATGGGATAGACAGGGAAAATTTAGAACAGACAACAACGATTAGAACAGATAAACAATTATTTTATCTATGTCATTATCCTTATCTTGACCGTCAACCTCGGGCCAACGATAGTGGCATACATGGTGGTCTATCTTATCAAGAAAGTATTGTCCCATTTGTACGGGCGGAGAACATACCGTGAAACTTTTACTCGGTCAAAAATTAGAAAATGACAACCAGCTTTTTCTGGAGAGCCGTGGCTCACGGGCCGTCTTGGTGTGTGGCAAGCGAGGCAGTGGCAAATCTTATACCCTTGGGGTCTTAATTGAGGAACTTGTCTCTGTAGGCAACCGGGATCTTATTCCCATCGTCGTTGACCCGATAGGGGTCTATCATACCATGATAAAGCCAAACTATGCCCAACAAGATGACCTGTTTCGTTGGGGACTGTCAGTACGAAATTATGACGTACGCCTGCTTATCCCAGGGGACCCGCTAAAACTATACGATGCCGATGTTTTACAAGTGTTGCGAGACCGAGGCCTTAAAATTGTGCAGTTACAACTAAATCCGAGTGATTTATCGCCTGACGGATGGTGCGATTTTTTCGGAGCAGATGTCAACAAACCTTTAGGAATTGCCCTCTTTCGGGCAACGCATAAACTGGAAACTAAAAATGAGGTCTACACCCTCAATGATATTATCCGCACCATCGAAAATGATGAACGGGCAGGGGGGCCGACAAAGGAGGCCTTGCTCAATCGTTTGGAAGCGACAAGGAGTTGGCAGCTCTTTGCAGAAGGTAACTACACGCCGCTAAGGGAAGTTTTTGTGCCAGGGGTTGTTAATGTGCTTGATTTAAGTCGCCTTGAACCAGGGGCACGAGGTCGCCGCAATCTAACAGTTTCCATCATCGCTCGTAATTTGTTTAGAGCGCGTTCAGATGCAAGACTGCGCGAGGAGTTCGGTTTAGCCACTCCAATGCCTCGCGTTTGGATGTTGCTTGATGAAGCACATCAGTTTGCGCCTGCACACGCTAACACCATCGCTAAAGCCCAACTTATTCGGTGGGCTAAAGAAGGACGACAGCCTGGGCTTTCATTAGTTGTGGCTAGTCAACAACCTTCAGCGATTGATAGGGAAGTATTATCTCAATGTGACATTGTCCTCAGTCATAAAATGACGACGCAGGAGGATGTCATGGCCTTAAATAGTTTAAGTCAGGATTATATGGGGGCAGAATTACGAGCCTTTGTTAGAAAGTTAAAGCGGACCGGAGAGGCTGTTTTGGTTGATGATGAGCAGGAATCGGTGAATACCCTGCGGATTCGTCCCCGTCGTAGTCAGCATGGTGGGGGTAGCCTAGCCACCTCTGTAGAGGAGGAGACCTTTGACTTATGGAGTCAATAATTGGTCAATTCGTAAAGCGCGAGAGACTGATTTAGAAAATATCAAAAGATTAGCAGATCGTCATCGCCAGGAACTTGGGTTTGTTCGGCGGCCCGCCTTATTAGCCTCTATCAAGCGGGATGAGATCTTTGTCGCGGAAAATGGTGAAAACCTTATTGGATTTGTTGAGTACCACCATCGAAGAGATGAACAAACAACCCTGTATAACATTGTTGTGAACCCAGAGTTTCACCAAAAAGGCATTGGTAGACAACTCGTACAAGCTTTGATAGACGAATCACGTTTAATAAAAAAACAGATTATTCTGCTTAAGTGTCCACAAGACTTAGAGAGTAACAATTTTTATCAGGCCATGAATTTTTTTCTCCATTCAACCGAAGATGGAAAACACCGACCACTTAATGTCTGGGGCTTGAATATGTAAGACCTATTCACGCCCAAAAACAAACCCCACCCCAATACCCACCCGCTCCACCGCCAAAGTCCTCCCAATCACAGCCGGTGGGGCGCGTCTGCATTGCTTGGAAATACCAGCCAATAGAGAGATAAGAGGCATAGCCCTGTCCAAGATAGGATGATAAATAGGCGTGAGTGGGGCATAAGATAAAAGATGATTATTAAGGCTAATCTAAAAAAATAATTATCCGCAGATTTCGCGGATTAGTAAAAAAAATCTGCGTAATCTGTGTAATCTGTGGATCGTTTAAAGTTTGGCATGGCCTAAGAAGAGTATGAAGCCATAGTAATAAGACCCTATTCACTTAGGTTATCTAGAGTACCATCTTCATTCAGTCGTTTTACCCGTAATTCAGCCCCATCTAGTTGGCTTTGACAATACTTGCTCAGAGCCATCCCATGTTCATAGAGATCAATGGCTTCATTTAAGGAAATGTCTCCAGTTTCTAATTTTTCTAAAGTTTCGTTTAATTGTTGTAGAGCTTCTGCAAATGAAAGATTGGTAAAGGTATCAGACATAATCGACCTTTGTGAAAATGGTATAGAAGGACAACTTTTCAAAAAAGTTGCCCTTCTGCTATTATTTGCAGGATGAACTATAATGCAGACTGCCCTATCTGCCAACCTTGAGAGGCGTTTATCTGCTTGGTCTGTCATATCGACCCGTTTGCCAATCCTGGCCATATTAACTCACTTCTTCCCAAAAAATCCGCTCAAAGCTCACCGCGACAACAGCATAAGTCCGTAATTTTAAGATATCGCCATATTTCTGGGTAAGTGTTTGCCGATAGCTCTGCAATTGCTTGCGGGCATTTTCAAAGGCTGTCTTGACTGCGTCTAAGTTGACCAAATCGCTACGACTTTTCGCTCGGATATCCTGTTGGGTTAACTGACCCAATTTGTTCAAATTGAGACTTGACTATCTTCCGGTTAGGGTGAGGGGATGATTTAATTCCACCTTTCCTTCTCTTTTTGTTCCGATATAGGTATAGGTAGTTTCCATATTTAGGTCAGTCTCCTTATTATTTCTGTCTCAACCGCCCCATCAGCCACCATCACTTCGACGCGGTCTCCAACAGCCATCTCGCTCACACGCCTAATCAACTGTCCCTCCTTTTGCACAATGGCATAGCCTCGCGCTAAAGTCGCTTTAGGGCCGAGTGCTTTGAGACGGGCTTGTGCTTTGGATAGACGCTCCTGATGAATGCTCAGTCGATGCTGTATGAGGCGATCCAAGGTGGTCTGCACCTCATCGACCTGTTGTCGTCGATTGTCAATTTGTTTTTGGGGCGATTGTTGCTGTAAACGCCAACGGCGGTCTTCAAGAAGTGTATGAGCTTCATCTGAATGGGTTCTTATTCCTTCTTGTAGACGGTAACGAGCATCGAGAAGTATCTGGGCCAAATTTTCGATATCAGGGGTGACGAGTTCCGCGGCAGCAGATGGAGTCGGCGCACGTTGGTCTGCCACAAAGTCGGCAATGGTGAAATCAGTTTCATGGCCGACCCCCGTGACAATCGGAATCTGACTGGCCACAATCGTCCGGGCCAACAATTCATCATTGAAAGCCCATAAATCTTCGATGGAGCCACCACCACGCGCTAGGATAATCACATCAACAGGCGGATCTAATTCAAGTAAGCGTAAAAGGGCTTCGATAATTTGACGGGGGGCTTCTTCTCCTTGGACGAGACTGGATGAGAGGATGACTTCACTTAAGGGATAGCGCCGGGAAAGTACATTCAAGATGTCACGTAGAGCCGCAGCCTGAGCCGAAGTCACAATGCCAATACGATGGGGAAAGACGGGTAAGGGTTGTTTCAAGGCGGCATCAAAGAGATCCTCATCAGCTAAAGTCTGCTTGAGCCGTTCATACTGGGCGTAAAGTGCCCCCTGTCCCACTGGTTCCAACAGATCAACATACAATTGGTAAGCTCCGCTGGCTTCATAGACAGACACCTTGCCATGTGCCTGTACTGCCTCGCCGTCTCCACGAGGTAAATAGCGCAAGCTTTTTGCCGTTGAACGCCAAATTACACAACGAATGCTGGCCTTTTCATCTTTCAAGGTAAAGTAAATATGACCAGAGTTAGCCGGTCGCCAATTCGATACTTCACCTTCAAGCCAGACATCTTGTAAAACATCGTCCACTTCCAAGAGGTGTCGAATGTGAGCCGTGATATCGCTAATGCTTAAGGCACGAGGCGGGTCAAAAAGTGAATATTGCATGATGGTATTTTAATTAATGAAGAAAAGCTCACGAATGGCAAGAAGAGCATGATGGGTAATGGGCGGGTTGGAACGGTCAACGGGGATAAATTGAATCCCTATAAACAGAAGAATGCCTGACCCAAAAACACTCACAATAATTTTTTTAGCGGTCTCTTGCTTCATTATTAAAAGTGGTCCGATGTATAAGTATATTTAGATGCTAATTATAAGATTGTAAACAGCATTGACGAGATGGCAAACTTGACTAAATGAGTGGGTGCATTTCAGCATCCGTTGTAATATTTTCCTCACGAAAGTGAAGTGGACCTAAACGAGTTCATTCATTTGACATTAAGTTAAAAATAGATACAATTGAGTGCTTGTGAATTTGAGAGAGATAAACTAGTTCTAAGAATTACGCTTTGGATTAGGGATATTTCATTCAGCAGAATATTTTGTACACAAGCGAGGCCATGACAGATGGTGTGATGGCCTCGTCTGATGATAATAACTTGTTACGTCATTAAATAGTGGTTGGGAGTATACGATTGCCAACAATAAATCAGATCATTCGTAAAGGCCGTAAAGCAAAGAGGAAGCGAGTGAGCACACCCCACTTGCGTTATACATTTAATGCACTCAAAAATTCTCGTCTGGAAGGTAGCAAAGGATCACCCCAAAAAAGAGGGGTATGTACTCAGGTCAGAACGGCTACACCCAAGAAGCCAAATTCTGCATTACGTAAAATTGCCCGAGTTCGTTTGACAAATGGTATTGAAGTGACCGCTTACATTCCTGGAGAAGGTCATAATTTACAGGAACACTCAGTCGTGTTAATCCGAGGCGGGCGGGTAAAAGATTTGCCTGGTGTGCGCTATCATATTGTGCGTGGTGCCTTGGACACGGCGGGGGTCGACGCTCGTCGTCGTGGACGTTCCAAATATGGTGCTAAACGACCTAGGTAAGATTTATGATGAGACCAAAACCTTGTCGGTTGGGTTGAGGCACGAAACCCAATACTATTGTGATTGAAATGCACTAAGCTATCAAAAATCATCAATCTTTATCTTCAACATAATGCGGAGTTAGAATTATGAGAAGAAATCGAGCCCCTCTTCGAGTGGTTGAGCCTGACTTAAAATATAATAGTGAGAATGTGGCTCATCTGATTAATAAAGTCATGAAGTTTGGAAAGAAAAGTGTTGCGAAACGGATTGTCTATGAGGCAATGGAAATCGCTCAAAAACGGGCCAAGAAATCGGCTATTGAAGTTTTTGATGAAGCAGTTAAAAATGTTACCCCAATCATAGAGGTTCGTCCTCGTCGGGTTGGGGGGGCAACCTATCAAATTCCAATGGAAGTGCGGCCATCAAGACGACGAAGTCTGGCCTTAAGGTGGATGTTAGCTGCGGCTAGGGCGCGAAATGGTAAATCCATGGCCGAGAAGTTGGCGGCTGAATTCCTGGATGCAGCTAGTGGGCAGGGTTCTGCTGTCAAGAAGAAAGATGATACTCACCGTATGGCCGAAGCGAATAAAGCTTTCGCACATTATCGGTGGTAGTATCGCACGTTTTTTTGTGAAATTTAAATATATCACACGCTCATCGTCGTCTATTAATTCAACATAAAGTCCAAAGCTTGAAAGTTAGCTTTGGACTTTGAATTGTCTTTAGGAACGAGAATTATTTAATTCTAATTCCTTCGAAGGGGTGGTTTTATGGCCCACAAAACTCCTTTATCGCGTTTGAGAAATATTGGGATTATTGCTCATATTGATGCGGGCAAGACAACCTTGACAGAACGCATTCTTTTTTATACGGCGAAAATACATCGTCTAGGCGAAGTCCATGAAGGGGCAGCAACCATGGACTGGATGGAACAAGAACAAGAACGGGGCATTACAATTACATCTGCTGCAACAACATGTTTTTGGAAGGACCACCAAATAAATATTATTGATACACCAGGCCATATCGACTTCACTGCTGAAGTTCAACGCTCTCTCCGTGTTCTGGATGGGGGGGTGGTCGTATTTGACTCTGTGGCTGGTGTAGAACCTCAGTCTGAAACTGTTTGGCGGCAAGCTGACCGTTTTGGTGTCCCGCGAATTTGTATGGTGAATAAAATGGACCGGGTCGGAGCCAACTTCCAACGGACAGTCGATATGATTGTTGATAGATTGGGAGCTAATCCTTTACCGATACAACTGCCGATTGGATCTGAAAGTGATTATCGCGGGGTGATTGATCTGTTTACCTTGAAAGCTGTCTTTTATTTAGATGATTTAGGGAAGCGATCTGAAGAAATTAACGTTGACGAAGCAGATATCCCTGATGATCTGAAGGAAACCGCTTATGCCATGCATGAGGAACTCGTTGAAAAGGTTGCTGAAACCGATGATGAGTTAACCTTAATGTTCCTTGAGGGTGAAGAGATTGATGTTGAAGACCTGAAATTTGCTCTGCGTAAAGCAACGATCGCTGGTAAGCTTGTGCCAGTTTTATGTGGTAGTGCCCTAAAAAATAAAGGCGTACAGCGTCTCCTTGATGCGGTGATTGATTATTTGCCAACCCCAATTGATATTCCACCCATGACAGCTTTGGACATGGATACGTCGACGGAAGTCACCGTTAATCCAGATGATGAAGAGCCGTTTTCTGGCTTGGTTTTCAAAATTGTGACGGACCCCTTTGTTGGACGTTTGGCCTACCTGCGTGTTTATTCTGGAACCCTCGACAGTGGCACCCAAGTTTATAATGTCAATCGACGACGACGGGAACGTGTTGGTCGTTTATTACAGATGCATGCTAATCAAAGAGAAGATATTACATCTGCCGTCGCGGGCGACATTGCGGCGATCATTGGCTTGAAAAATACCTTCACTGGTGAAACGTTAACAAGTTCTGACCGGCAGATTGTATTAGAGGAAATCAGCTTCCCCGAACCTGTTATCCAAGTGGCGATTGAGCCTAAAACTAAAAATGATCATGATAAAATGTCCTTGGCCTTGCAGAAATTGGCTGAAGAAGATCCAACATTTCAGGTTAAAACCGATGAGCATAGTGGTCAGACATTAATTTCTGGGATGGGCGAACTGCATATAGAGGTTTTGGTTGATCGTATGTTACGTGAATTTAAAGTACAAGCGAATATCGGCCAACCTCAAGTAGCCTACAGAGAAACGATTACGCGACCAGCGAGAGCGCAGGGGCGTTTTGTGCGTCAAAGTGGGGGGCGCGGCCAATTTGGCGATGTTATCATTGAGATTGAACCGAACGATAAAGGGGGCGGCTTTATTTATGAAACAAAAATTTTCGGTGGCTCTGTGCCTAAAGAGTATCATAAAGCCGTTGGCCAAGGGATAGAGGAAGCCTTGCAATCCGGTATCTTAGCTGGTTACCCAATTGTTGATCTCAAAGCAACCTTGGTCGATGGTTCTTATCATGAAGTTGACTCCTCTGAAATGGCCTTCAAAATAGCGGGGTCTATTGCCTTAAAAGAAGCTGTGAAAAAAGCTGGCCCTGTTTTGTTGGAACCCTTGATGAAGGTGGAGGTCACAGGACCTCAGGAGTATATTGGCAATGTCGTGGGTGATTTATCCTCTCGTCGGGGCATGGTTAGTGGTGTCGAAACACGCTCGGCTGGGGTTCAATCTGTTTTATCCCATGTACCTTTGGCTGAAATGTTTGGCTATGTCAATACCTTACGTTCTGCCACTCAGGGGCGGGCTAGTTATACAATGGAATTTGAACACTATGAGCAGGCTCCTGAGAGTATTTTGAAAAAGGTGCAGGGGCAAAATTGAAAGATGAATTTGACAAATTAAAAATTCGGAATATTATTGCCGTTTTGCTACCATGGATCTATTCAAGATTTAAAGTTTATAACTTCAAATGATTTGATACATTTGAGAATATTTTTTTATCAACCAGTATTTTCTTTGAATTATTAAGATAAAAAATGTAGGAGAGATTAAGATGGCAAAAGAAACATTTGTAAGAGACAAACCACACGCAAACATAGGAACGATTGGACACGTCGATCACGGAAAAACATCCCTGACAGCAGCAATCACCAAATCACTCAGCTTGCAAGGACTGGCTGACTTTAGTGCCTTTGAAGAAATTGACAACGCTCCTGAAGAAAAAGCACGCGGGATTACCATAGCTATCTCTCATGTGGAATACCAAACTGAAAACCGTCACTATGCTCACGTAGACTGTCCTGGTCACGCTGATTACATCAAAAACATGATCACTGGTGCTGCACAGATGGATGGGGCAATTTTGGTCGTCAGTGCCCCGGATGGCCCGATGCCTCAAACCAGAGAACATATCCTCTTGGCGAGACAGGTGGAAGTGCCGTCAATGGTCGTCTTCTTGAATAAAGTGGACATGATGGATGATGAAGAATTGTTGGAACTGGTGGAACTAGAATTGAGAGAACTCTTAAGTACTTATGACTTTCCAGGGGAGGACATCCCAGTGGTGAGAGGAAGTGCATTGGCAGTCTTGGAAGAAAAAACGAATGACCCCAGCCACGAAGCGTATGAACCGATATATGAACTGATGAGAGTGGTGGATGAGTACATCCCAACCCCAGAGAGAGAGACAGAAAAACCATTCTTGATGCCAGTGGAAGATGTGTTTAGCATAAAGGGTAGAGGAACGGTGGTGACAGGGAGAGTGGAAAGGGGGATAGTCAAGACGGGAGAAACAATCGACATCTTAGGGTTGAAAGAGAAACAATCAACCGTGGTAACAGGGGTAGAGATGTTCAGGAAGATACTGGACAGAGGGGAAGCAGGAGACAATGTCGGGTTGTTGTTGCGGGGGATAAACAGAGATGAGGTAGAGCGGGGACAGGTGGTCGCAAAGCCGGGGACGATAGAACCACATACAAAGTTCAAGGCAGAAGTGTATGTGCTGAGGAAAGATGAGGGGGGAAGACATACGCCATTTTTCAAGGGATATAGACCGCAGTTTTATATAAGAACATTGGATGTGACAGGAGCAATAGAATTACCAGAAGGGGTAGAAATGGTGATGCCAGGGGACAACATAACGATGGAAGTAGAGTTGATCGTGCCAGTAGCAATGGAAGTAGGGGGTAGGTTTGCAATCAGAGAAGGTGGTCGGACAGTTGGTGCTGGTGTTGTCACCGCGATTGTTGATTAATTATAGCGAGAAGAACCTATCTGGGGTTTAGATCCCAAAAGATAATTGGAATTTATTCATGGCAAAACAAAAGATTAGAATCCGGCTCAAAGCTTATGACCATCGCGTATTAGACCAATCAGTGCGACAAATTGTTGATACCGCCGAACGTACAGGGGCTGTTGTGGTTGGTCCTGTGCCTTTACCAACTAAAATTGAACGTTTCACCGTTATTCGTTCACCTTTTATTGACAAAGATTCTCGTGAGCAATTTGAAATACGCACCCATAAGCGATTGATTGATGTTGTCGAGCCAAGTTCTAAGACCATTGATGCCTTAGTGCGTTTGAATTTGCCAGCGGGTGTTGACGTAGAAATTAAATAGATTCTGATAACTATTCAGGCCCAAGGCTCTTGGGAGACCTTTTTATAGAAAATTGGCTTGCGAAACCCCGACATTATGTCGGGGAGTGAGACCGTGGGGCTCCTCGACTTTTAGTCGAGAGTAGTTCACACAAATAGGATGCGTATTAAGTGACTTAGCTTTTCAGCCGATGAGTTTTGTCCCGGAGGTAATTAATGAAAGCGATTTTAGGAAAAAAAGTGGGCATGACCCAGATTTTTGATGAGAACGGACGTGTGATACCTGTTACGTTAATTGAAGCTGGTCCTTGCCATATTACCCAGAAGAAAACGCTTGAAAAAGATGGCTATCTATCTTTTCAGCTTGGATTTGAAGAAACAAAAGAAGCTCGTCTCACAAAACCTGAATTGGGACATCTAAAAAAGTCTGGTGCTGTTCCACTTAAATATTTGCGTGAATTTCAGACTGATAACGAAACCGATTTGGAAGAAGGACAAACGATAGATGTAGGTGTCTTTGAAGTAGGGGATTTTGTTGATGTGACAGGTACGAGTAAGGGGAAAGGTTTTGCTGGCGTGGTAAAACGACACAGTTTTGGTGGTGGGGCGAAAACTCATGGGGCTTCTGACCGTACCCGTGCGGCTGGTTCTATTGGTGCTGGAACGACACCTGGTAGAGTATTTAAGGGAATGAGAATGGCTGGTCGTATGGGGGGAGAGCGCGTAACTGTCTTGAATTTGAAGGTGATGATTGTTGATCCTGAACGGAATTTATTAGCGGTTACAGGTGCTATTCCTGGGGCTAAGCGTGGTTTGGTTATGATTAAAGAGGCTGTTAAATCGCCAAAGAAAGTATCATAAGGAGTTGTTCGATGCAAGTGAGTATGAAGAATGTTGCCGGAGAAACGATCGGCGATGTCGAATTAAATGATGATATATTTGCTATTGAGCCAAATAAGTCTGTGATGCACCAGGCTTTGGTCCGTCAGTTGGCTAATGCACGGCAAGGTACGCATAATACGAAAACTCGTGGTCAAATACGTGGTAGAAGTGGAAAATGGTACCGACAAAAAGGCACAGGCCGGGCCCGTCATGGTAATAGGAAGGCTCCTATTTTTGTTGGCGGTGGGGTAGCTCATGGGCCGCATCCTCGTAGCTATCGGAAAAATATGCCGCGTAAAATGCGACGATTAGCTTTGCGTTCTGCTTTATCTGCCAAAGCTTCAGCGGAACAGGTCATCA
The DNA here is from genome assembly GCA_965199695.1 of Anaerolineae bacterium. GTDB lineage: Bacteria > Chloroflexota > Anaerolineae > 4572-78 > 4572-78 > CBDAUV01. The sequence continues at coordinate 1,016,761 of OZ241372.1, forward strand.
TTTTGGATGATTTGGATTTTGATGTGCCTAAGACAAAGCTGATGGTTGAGACCTTAGAAAATTTGGAAGTCAATGGTAGTGTTGTGGTGCTTATGCCAGAGCGTAATGAAAACGTAGAACGAAGTATGAAGAATCTTAAGGGTGCTAAGTGTTTGCGATGTAATTATCTCAATATACGTGACTTATTGGGTTATGATTATGTGTTGATACCTCAAGCGTCTTTGTCTATTATTGAAAGTTTTCTAGTATAAAGCGGGGAAGCATGAGCGGCTTAAATGAATATCAAGTTTTGATTAGACCGATTACCACTGAAAAGAGTGTCGGGGAAACCTACGAAGGTAAATATGCCTTTGAGGTAGATATTAGAGCGAATAAGTTACAAGTTGTCGAGGCGGTGTCGATTATTTTTGATGTTGAAGTGGCTAAAGTTAATATTATGCGATACGCCCCTAAATTAGGCCGATGGGGCCGTAAAAAAACTAGACGTAAACCTTTAACAAAGAAAGCCATTGTTACTTTAGCTCCCGGCGAAAGAATTGATGCTTTAGGGCTTTAGAGGCCTTATTTGAATTGGAGAATTTGTATGCCTATAAAGAATTATAAACCAACCACAGCTAGTCGCCGTGGGATGAGCGTTTCGACGTTTGAAAATGTAACGCGCAATAAGCCTGAAAAAAGCTTGGTGCGACCGCTTAAAAAGCGGGCTGGCCGCGCTAGGTCAGGTAGCATTACAATTCGACATCGTGGCGGAGGGCATAAGCGACAATATCGCTTAATCGACTTCAAACGAGATAAACAAGAGGTACCAGCGGTGGTGGCTAGTATTGAATATGACCCTAATCGTTCAGCCAGAATTGCTTTACTTTATTATGCTGATGGTGAAAAACGGTATATTATCGCGCCTCAGGGTTTAGCAGTTGGAGACCAAGTTGTTTCAGGATCAAATGCGGAAATTAGGGTCGGTAATGCACTCCCTATTAGGCGTATTCCTCTTGGTTCACAAGTTCATAATGTAGAATTGTATCCTGGTCGTGGTGGTCAAATGGTTCGCTCGGCTGGTACCTCTGCTCAGATTGTGGCTAAAGAAGGCAAGTATGCCCAAGTGCGTTTGCCTAGTGGTGAGGTTCGCTTAGTCTTGCAAGACTGTTATGCGACGATTGGGGTTGTTGGTAATGAAGACCATAGTAATATTAAATTAGGCAAGGCTGGCCGAAAGCGGTGGCTAGGTATTCGACCTACAGTTCGTGGTACAGCGATGGACCCTGCTAGTCACCCACATGGGGGTGGTGAAGGTAAGGCACCCATCGGGATGCCTAGTCCTAAAACGCCTTGGGGTAAACCTACTTTAGGGGCAAAAACGCGGCGTAATAAATCAACGAACAAATATATTGTTAGATCACGTTCTCAAGGGCGATAGGCTCGTAAGGGAGTATTGTCATGGCTAGGTCACTCAAGAAAGGGCCATTTATTGACCCAAAATTACTCAAAAAAGTTGATGCAATGAACATGTCAGGAGAAAAGCGGGTCATTAAAACTTGGTCACGAGCAAGCACGGTTTACCCACAGATGGTTGGGCATACGATTGCCGTACACGACGGTCGCCGTCATGTACCAATCTATATTAGTGAAAATATGGTTGGTCATAAATTGGGTGAATTTGCCCCCACGCGCTTTTTCCGCGGCCATCTCGCTAAAGAGCGAGGCTCTAAACGTTAAAAGGATATGTAAGAAGGATAGAAAAGATGGCAGAATTTCAAGTTCGAGCAGTGACAAAATACCTTCATGGCTCCCCCTTAAAAGCACGGCGAGTCGTAAATGTTGTCCGGGGTATGAAGGCCTCTGAAGCACTAGAGGTATTAGATTTAATGCCTCAAGCGGCTGCACAAGATGTTTATAAAACATTAAAATGTGCTATGTCTAATGCTGATGAAAATTATGGTCTTGATGCTGATGATATGATAATTGCTGAGATTACGGCTAATGAAGGGCCCCGGATGCGGCGTATTCGTTTTGGCGCGAGAGGGCGGGTCAAGCCTATTCGTAAACGTATGACACATATTACCGTCGTTTTAGAAGGACCAGAAGAGGAGGAAGATTTTGGGTAGAAAAGTCCATCCAATTTGTTTTAGGTTAGGTATTACAAAAGAACATAATGCCCGGTGGTATGCCAAAGGTCGGCAATATGCTGAGTTATTGCGTGAAGATAGAGCCATTCGGGATTTAATTGGGCAACAAAGTCAACAAGCTGGCATTTCCAAAACTGAAATTGAGCGGGTTCCTTTAGCGCGTCAGCTTTCAATAAAAATTCATACCGCTAAACCAGGGATTTTGATTGGTCGCAAAGGTCAGAATGTCAATTTGCTCCGTAAAGAATTAGAAGATTTGACAAGTAAAAAAGTACATTTAGATATTTTAGAGATCGAGAATCCAGATATCGATGCCTATCTTATAGGCGACAATATTGCTCGCCAACTAGAGCGGCGGGTAGCCCATCGAAGGGCTATGAGACAAGCGGTAAGACGGGCAATGCGGGCTGGTGCGAAGGGGATTATGATTACTTGCTCGGGTCGTCTCAGTGGGGCGGATATGGCCCGAAAAGAAAATATTCGAGAAGGTCGTATTCCCCGCCATACGCTTCGCGCTGATATTGATTACGCCTTGGTTGAGGCATTAACGACGTATAGTAAAATTGGGATTAAAGTTTGGGTATATAGAGGCGATATCTTGCCAGAAGTCGTAGAGCCAATCAGTGGTGCTTATAGCTCTGGCTGAGTTTTAGACTTTTGAAGTTTTAAGGAGAATTTGTTATGTTAATGCCAAAAAGATATAAATATCGAAAACAGATGCGTGGGCGAATGAAGGGCAAAGCAGGACGTGGGACAACAATTGCTTATGGGGATTATGCTTTACAAGCTCTTGAGCCTTGTTGGATGAATAGTCGCCAGATTGAGTCTGCTCGACGGGCTGTCATGCGTTACATTAGACGCGGTGGGAAACTATGGATTCGTATTTTCCCAGATAAGCCGATTACGGCCCAAGCTGCGGAGACTCGCATGGGCAAAGGTAAAGGGAATGTAGAGTATTGGGCAGCTGTGATTAAGCCAGGTCGAATTTTATTTGAGCTATCAGGGGTACCGGAAGACGTTGCTCGGGAAGCAATGCGTCTAGCAAGCCATAAATTACCGATTAAGACGCAATTTATTGTTAAAGAGAGAGTTTAGAGATGTACGCCAGCGAAATTCGAGAAATGCCTTTAGATGAGATAGATCAGAAGTTAATGGACAACTATGAAGAGTTGTTTAATCTCCGTTTTCAATTAGCAAACAGACAGTTAAAAGATCATAATAGACTTAAAGTGGTGAAACGTGACATTGCTCGTTTGAAGACGATAAGACATCAAAAATTATCTGAATAATGGAGTAAGTTGTGGCTACAGAGAAGAAAAGATCATTAATTGGTCGTGTTGTTAGTAATAAAATGGATAAAACAGTTGTTGTGAGTGTCAGTCGAACAAAGCTTCATCCTATTTATGGGAAGATTGTACGGATTAATAAAAAATTTAAGGCCCATGATCAAAACAATGAGGCCCAAATGGGTGATACTGTCAGAATAATTGAGTCCAGGCCTATTAGCAAAGAGAAAAGGTGGCTCATGACAGATATTTTGGAAAAGGCTCGACAATAGAGGCTAGATAATAGCTGGGGAGAATTATCATCATGATTCAAAAAGAAAGTCGTCTTAAGGTCGCTGATAATACTGGCGCAAGAGAAGTTTTGTGTATTCAGGTCATGGGCGGCTCTAAGCGACGCTATGGCACAGTTGGTGATGTCATTGTTGCGACCGTAAAGCAAGCGGTGCCTAATAGTGCCCTTAAAAAAGGGACCATTGTTCAAGCTGTCATTGTGCGTACCAATAAGGAAATTGGCCGTTCAGATGGCTCATATATCCGGTTTGATGAAAATGCTGCTGTAATTTTAGAGGCTGAAGGGAAAGCCCCCAGAGGGACACGTATCTTTGGTCCTGTTGCCCGTGAATTGCGTGAAAAGGGCTTTATGCGGATTGTTTCTTTAGCACCGGAAGTGTTGTAGGGGAGCATTAAGTTATGCAGAAAATTAGACAAGGTGATCAAGTTCAGGTTATTGCTGGTAACGATATAGGTCTCCAAGGAGAGGTTAAAGAAATTAAACATAAATGGAAGATTAATCGTAAAAAAGAGCGGATAAAGCGCGATCTTAATGCTATGCGTGTCGTGGTCGCAGGGGTCAAGGTGGTGAAGAAACATCAAAAGCCTACGACCCAAAATCGGCAGGGTGGAATCATTGAGTTTGAGGCTCCTATTCATTTATCTAATGTAATGTTAATTTGCCCATCTTGTGATGAGCCTGTTCGAGTTGGTATTCGATTGGTAGATGATAGTAAAGTCCGTTTTTGTAAAAGATGTGATGCAAATATTGATTAGATTTTGGTTCGTGAGGCAATGATTATGACTACCCCAAGATTGAAAGAGAAGTATAAAAATGAAATTGTTCCAGCTATGATGGAAGAGTTTTCCTACAAAAATGTTATGCAAGTCCCGACAGTGCAAAAAATTGTGGTCAATGTCGGTGTGGGGGAAGCTTTACAAAATAGTCGTTATTTAGAAAATGCTGTGGGAGATATTACTCAGATTACAGGTCAAAAGCCGATTATTACGCGAGCTAAAAAATCTGTGGCTACATTTAGATTGCGGGTTGGTAATCCAATTGGGGTAAAAGTCACTTTGAGAGGCAACCGCATGTGGCATTTTTTTGACCGCTTGATTGGTGTCGCCCTCCCTCGCCAACGTGATTTTCGTGGTATTTCACCAAATAGTTTTGATGGACGCGGGAATTATACGATTGGACTGCGAGAACAGATTATTTGGCCCGAAATTGACTATGATAAAATTGATAAGATCCGGGGCATGGAATTGAGTATTATGACCTCAGCTCAAAATGATGAGGAAGGTCTTCGTTTGTTAGATTTAATGGGTATGCCTTTTTGGAGGAATTAAGTATGTCAAAAAAATGTATGTTTTGGCGAGAACAAAGAAGAAAGTATGCTACACGCATACGTAATCGATGTAGTCGATGTGGCCGTCCACGAGCTTATATGAGACGTTTTGATTTATGTCGAATATGTTTTCGAGAGGCAGCTAGCGAGGGCCAATTGCCGGGTGTCTATAAATCTAGTTGGTAATATTAGAAGAGATTGGATAGGTTTTTATGGCTGTTAATGATACTATTTCAGATATGTTGACCCGTATTCGTAATGCTGGATTGGTAAAGCATACGACAGTGAGTATGCCTAATACAAAGATGGTCTCGGCCATTGCCGAGATATTAAAGGAGGAAGGATTTGTTAACGATTATGAAGTCATTCCTTCTTCTCCCCAACCAATCCTAAATATTGACCTGAAATATACCAAGGAAAGACATCCTAGATTTGTTATTATGGGTCTTAAACGGGTGAGTAAGCCTGGCAGACGAATATATCGCAAATGTGCAGATATTCCGTGGGTGAGAAGTGGTCTTGGTATTGCGATTGTATCTACATCTAAAGGGGTTATCACAGACCGCAAGGCTCGCGAGTTAGGTGTAGGTGGTGAAATATTGTGTTATATTTGGTAAAGGGATTGTATTATGACCAGAATCGGTAAAATGCCCATATCTATCCCAAAAGGTGTGGCAGTGACCATTAATAAAAATGATGTCTCTGTTATAGGCCCAAAGGGTGAGTTGTCGAAAGCTTTTTCGCCTGATATTTCAATCGAAGAAAAAGATGATAGCATTTATGTATCTAGACCTTCGGATCAACGGCATCATAAAGCTTTGCATGGGTTAACTCGTGCATTAATAAATAATATGGTCACTGGCGTGAGCAGTGGTTTTTCACGACATTTGGAGATTGAAGGGGTTGGCTATCGAGCCCAATTACAAGGAAAAGACTTGGTTCTCAATGTCGGGTATTCTCATCCAATTATATTTCAAGGCTCAAAAGAGATCAATTTTTCCGTTGATAATGGCGGACGTTCAGTTGCAGTCAATGGGATCGACAAAGAAGTTGTTGGGGAGATAGCGGCAAGAATTAGAAAATGTCGCCCGCCTGAGCCTTATAAAGGAAAAGGGATTCGCTACCAAGGGGAAGTCATACAGCGTAAAGCAGGTAAAAGTGGTAAGTAATTTATCGACCATTTGGAGGAATGGATTATGACAACATCTAAAAGGGCTTTAGCCCGTCAACGACGGCATGCACGGGTACGGAAAAGGCTTTCTGGCACCCGTGAGTGTCCTAGATTGTCTGTCTACCGTAGTATAGAGCATATTTATGCTCAAATTATTGATGATGAAAATGGTGTGACCTTAGTATCAGCTTCCACAATTGATAAGAAGGTAAAATTTTTAGTGCAAGATAAGTCTAAGCTAGAACAAGCTCAGATTATTGGCGAGACTGTGGCTGAACGGGCATTAGAGGCTGGGATAAAGCAAGTTGTTTTTGACCGAGGTGGCTTTAAGTATCACGGACGTGTGAAAGCCCTTGCGGAAGCATCCCGTAAAACAGGCTTGAATTTCTAAGTATGTAACAGGTGTGAGGCACTTTGGCGATATTGTAGCCAAAAATACTATCGTAATTTGGGTGACTCTTATCATAATTTTTGTTATAAGTGCGTTGCATCTTTGATGAATTAAGGATTGATGATTATGCCCAGACGCGAATTTGAAGATTCAGTAGAAGAATTAGATGAGCGAGTCGTACATATAGCCCGTACAGCTAAAGTTGTTAAAGGTGGACGGCATTTTAGTTTTAGAGCTTTGGTTGTCGTTGGTGATAACAAAGGTGCAGTCGGTGTTGGGACAGGTAAAGCTCGCGAAGTTCCAGAGGCTATTCGTAAGGCTTCTGAAAGAGCGCGAAAGAATATGAGAAAAGTCTCGATGATTGGGACAACTGTGCCGCATGAAATCACTGCCCAACAAAGTGGTTCTCGCGTTTTTCTAAAACCTGCTTCTCCGGGGACAGGTGTGATTGCTGGAGGTGGTGTTCGAGCAGTGGTTGAAGCGGCTGGCATTCGTGATATTTTGACCAAAAGCCAGGGCAGTTCTAATGTTCTGAATGTTGTTAAGGCAACTTGGAAAGGGTTGGTAGAGATGCAAGACCCTGCTGAGGTAGCTAGGATGCGGGGTGTCCCACTTAGTCGTGTTCAACCATTCTGGAGTCAGAAACATGACTGACAAAACTGCAAATAAGATAAAGGTAACGTTGGTTAAAAGCCCCATAGGCTATTCTAAACGTCAGAAATCTACCGTGCAGGCACTTGGCTTGCGAAAGCTGGGTCAAACGGTTGAGCGTTCTGATACCGATGTCATTCGAGGCATGATTAATAAAGTATCTCACTTAGTTAAAGTGGAAGAAGTGAGTGATTAGCTAGGAGTTAATATTAGCCATGAAACTTCATGAACTACAACCCTCACCAGGTAGTACAAAGAAAAGAAAACGAGTCGGACGAGGCCATAGTGCTGGTCAGGGAAAAACATCTGGGCGGGGGATGAATGGTCAAAAGTCCCGTGCTGGTAAAAATAAACGCGTTTATTTTGAGGGGGGTCAATTGCCGTTGGTTCGTCGCCTTCCTTTTGCTCGTGGTGTCGGTTTTACGAATATTTGGCGCGTAGAACATGCCCCGATTAATGTTGGCAGGCTATCTGAATCCTTTGACGAAGGCCAAGATGTTTCCCCTGAGACTTTAGCTGATGTTGGGATTATTAAAAAACCTAGCCAAGCAGTGGCCATCTTGGCTGATGGTCGTTTGAATAAAGCTCTCCATGTAAAAGCACATCGCATATCAAAAGCCGCTCAAGAAAAAATTAAAGAAGCTGGCGGTACGTGTGAAATTTTACCAAAAATTAAGAAGCTTCATTATTAAGAGGTTCTATGATTGAAGCAATTCGGAATGCTTTTTTATTGCCTGATTTAAGACGTAAGGTTGTTTTTACATTATTGATTTTGTTGGTTTATCGGGCGGCGACTCAGATCCCTGTACCGACCGTGGATGCAAATGTTTTGGCCCAATTTTTGGGTGAGGGAGCAACTAATTCACGGGTATTAGATGTTTTAAATTTGCTCTCCGGGGGGGCTTTGCTTCAGTTTTCTATTTTGTCGATGGGGGTTTATCCTTATATTACGGCATCTATCATTATGCAGCTCCTAACGCCTATGTTGCCAGCTTTGGAAGAACTTTCAAAGGAAGGGGAACAGGGCAGAAACAAAATTAACCAGTATACGCATTGGTTGGCTGTACCTTTAGCTGCTCTACAGGCTTATGGTCAAGTTATTATTGTCCAAAACATTTTTCCCGGTATTATTGATGGATTTGGCAGTGACTGGCTTGTAACGATGACCACGATCATATCAATGACTGCTGGATGTATGTTTGCTGTTTGGTTAGGAGAATTGATTTCTGAGCAGGGTATTGGTAATGGTATTTCTATCATCATTTTTGGCGGAATTGTTGTCGAGTTACCTAGAAGAATCGTTCAATTTATTGAATTAGAACAGTATGTCACTTTAATTGTGTTTATTGTGATTACGATTATTACAGTTTTGGTGATTGTGATGATTAATGAAGGACAAAGAAGGATACCTGTACAGTATGGCAAACGGGTTCGTGGTAATAAAGTATACGGGGGTCAAAGTACGCATATTCCTTTGAAGGTAAATAGTACGGGCATGATTCCGCTAATTTTGGCTCAATCTATTATGATTTTTCCCAGTTCTATTGCCAGTTTTTTTGCCACCTCAGATACAGCCTTTGTTGCGCTAATTTCTCAATTTGTTGTCGATTGGTTTAGTCCTGAAACAAATTGGCAAGCGTGGCCTTATTGGTTGACTTACTTTTTAATGGTTGCCTTGTTTACGTTTTTTTATACGGATATTTTATTCCGCCAACAGCGTTTAGCGGAGAACTTACAACGTCAGGGCGGTTTTATCTCTGGAATCAGACCAGGGAAGGCTACAGAAACCTATTTGACTGGCATTATCCGTCGTATTACATTGGTGGGGGCTTTGTTTTTGGGGGGAATCGCTATTTTGCCCTGGATTGTGCAACTTTTTCCTGGTCTAGGTAGTGCTGGCGGAGGTACAGAGACACTACTGATTACAAGTACTGGATTATTGATTGTTGTTGGTGTGGCTTTGGATACAATGAAGCAACTTGAATCTCAGCTATTAATGCGCAGGTATGAAGGATTTATTAGGTAATTTGTTTGGAAAGGTGATCGAATATGAAAGTCAAACCTTCAGTTAAGCGTCGATGTGATAAATGTAAAATTATTAAACGCCGTGGTATTGTTCGTGTCATCTGTGAAAATCCGAGACACAAGCAGCGTCAAGGATAACAAAAGGAGATTGAATATGGCTCGTATTGCGGGGGTTGATATTCCTGATAATAAACGTGTTGAAGTATCTTTGACTTATATTTTTGGTATTGGTAGACCAACCAGTAAAAAAATATTGCAAAAAGCAGAAGTTAGTCCTGATTCTCGAGTCAAAGATTTGTCCGAGCAAGAATTAAATCGTTTGCGTGAAATTGTTGATAAAGAGTATCGTATAGAAGGTGATCTGCGACGTGAGATTGGCCTGAATATTAAACGATTGCAAGAAATAGGTTGTTATCGCGGTTATAGGCATCGGCGAAATTTGCCTGCTCATGGTCAGCGTACCAGAACCAATGCCCGTACGCGTCGAGGGATTAGGAAGACTGTTGCTGGTAAGAAACGCGCTCGCAAATAAACGATAAATTAATTTTTTTCATTGAATGGAGATTTAAATGGCGAGAAGGCAATCTCAAACACGCCGTGGGCCGCGAAAAGAAAAGCGGAATGTATCATCAGGTCAGGCTCATATTCAGGCAACGTTTAATAATACAATTATTACCGTTACGGATAAGCAAGGGAATGTTTTGTGCTGGTACAGTGGTGGTACATCCGGATTCAAAGGGTCGAGAAAAAGCACACCTTATGCAGCCCAGATTGCAGGTAACACTGCCGCTAAGTCGGCTACTGATAGTGGCATGAGAGAGATCGATGTTTTTGTTAAAGGCCCTGGTCCTGGCCGAGAAGCAGCTATACGTGCTTTACAAGCAGGCGGATTAAAAGTGACCTCAATTATGGATATTACGCCTATCCCGCATAATGGTTGTAGGCCCCCGAAGAAAAGACGTGTATAAATAGATGATTATCTAGGTAGTGGTAAAGTGATGACTGATCGTTTAGTCATGAGGCAGTAACCAGTGATCAGCAATCAGGCACCAGCAATAGTAAAGAATTGAAGACAGACTGAGTACTGAATGTTGTCTTGCTGATTATGATGTAGTTGAAAGGTGTTACCTTGTCAGACTTAAATCTGGTTTTACCTAAAGTTGAAACTGAAACAGTGACCAAAAAATTTGGTCGCTTTAGTATAAGCCCTTTAGAAACGGGCTATGGTGTTACAATCGGTAATGCTTTACGCCGAGTGCTTTTATCATCGCTGAAAGGTTCTGCTGTTACTTCAGTGAGATTAAATGGCGTATACCACGAATTTTCAGAAATTCCTCGTGTACGTGAAGATATGACTGCTTTGATTTTAAATCTAAAGCAGTTGCGGGTGAAGCTTCATCAAAATGACTCAGCGCGATTGAGAATTGAAGTCAAAGGTGAAGGCCCTGTTACATCAGGTGATTTGGAACATCCACCTTCTGTTGAGATTATGAATCCTGACTTATATCTTTTAAGTGGAGATTCAGACCAAACCGAATTAGACTTAGAGTTGTTGGTAGAAATGGGGAGAGGTTATTCTCCAGCCGAAGAACGGGGGAAATTGCCCATTGGAGAAATTCCAATTGATGCGATTTTTAGTCCTGTTAGAAAAGCTAATTTTAACGTGGAACGTGCCCGGGTCGGCCATGCCACGAATTATGATAAATTGATCATGGAAGTTACGACCGATGGAACGATTTCTCCCTATGATTCTTTGCGTGAGGCTTCTCATTTGCTTGTGAAGCATTTCTCTCTTATTGCTGATATCGCAGATGATGTTATGCCAGAACCATTTCAAGAAGAAGCTTCTTCTTCTGAATTATATGAGATGCCCATTGAAGATTTAGAGTTGACTGTTCGGGCTTATAATTGTTTGAAACGTGCTGGCATTACCCAAGTTGGAGAGATTATTGAGAAACTTAAAAAAGGGCCAGACGAAATTTTAGCTATTCGTAATTTTGGACAAAAATCCTTGGATGAATTGATAGACCGTTTGGAGTTAAAAAATCTTTTAGGAGATATTGGCGAAAATTTGATTGCTACTTATCGGTCAGGTATTTAAGTTGTTTATAGAGGAATAGAACTATGCGTCATAGAGTAAGTGGAGGTAAATTAAGTCGAAATACCTCGCAACGAAAAGCCTTATTAAGAGGTTTAGCCACTGAGTTGCTTCGACATGGCAAAATTCAAACCACCGAAGCTAAGGCGAAAAATTTGAGACCTTACGTTGAAAAGTTGATTACTTTGGCGAAAAGAGGCGATTTACATGCCCGTCGTCAAGCTGCTACGAAATTGTATGATCCCAGTGTATTGCAGACATTGTTTGATGAGCTTGCGGATGTCTATCGTAATAGACCTGGGGGATATATCCGTATTTATAAACTTGGACCACGTAAAGGGGATGGGGCCCCCATGGTTCTTGTTGAATTGATTGACTATGCGGATAATATGTCTTAGAAGAAACGGTGCCATAGGCGTTATGACAGCTTTCGAAGATGCGACATTATAAAGCGATTGTTTCATATGACGGAACAAATTTCTATGGTTTTCAAGTTCAAGCTCAGGAAAGAACTGTTCAAGGTACAATTGAGGCGACGATAGAAAAAATTAGTGGTTTGTTTTCTCGTGTAATAGGAGCTGGCAGAACAGATTCGGGGGTTCATGCCTTCGGTCAAGTTATCAGTTTTGAGTTAGACTGGAAACACAAGACAACTGATTTGTGGAGAGCTTTAAATGCTCAGTTACCAAGTGATATTGTGATCCGTTCTCTTGACCTAGTCCATCCTAATTTTCATCCTCGATATAACGCTATCAGCCGACAATATAGATATACAATTATAAATCAACCTATTAGAGATGTTTTCAAACACCGCTATTCTTTATTTGTTACGACCCCCTTAAATATTGACTTGATGAGACAAGCTAGCCAATATCTCGTAGGGACTTATGATTTTTCGTCTTTTGGAAGACCTCCTCAAGGATCAAATACAGTTAGGACGATTATGCAAGCTGACTGGTATATAAACGAAACAGAGCTTGTTTTTGAGATCACAGCGAATGCATTTTTGTATAGAATGGTTCGCAATATTGTTGGTACTTTGTTACGAATTGGAACATTAAAACTTACACTAGACCAATTTAAGTCGATTTTAGATGCTAGAGATATCTCTAAAAGCGGTCCAGCCGCTGCTGCCAGGGGGCTTTGTTTGGTGAAAATCGTCTATTCGTAACTATGTAGGTTCCAAGGTGTAAGGCACTTTCAACAGTTGGATATGGTTACACTTAGTTTAAGTGATGACATTATTTTTGGCAAAAGTGCCGCTAAGTGCCTTACATCCGATAAGTTATCTTTGTAAAAATTTAGGAGTAAGTTATCGTGAAGACTTATAGTGCTAAACCTCAAGATATACAACAAAATTGGTATCTTATTGATGCTCAAGGTAAAACTTTAGGTCGTTTGGCTAGTCAAATTGCGTCTATTTTGCGGGGTAAGCATAAGCCGTTGTATACGCCTCACATTGATTGTGGGGATTATGTTGTTGTGATTAATGCTGAAAGAGTTTGGACGACTGGGCGTAAACTAGATCAAAAGATATATTATCGCCATTCAGGTTACCCTGGTGGATTAAAGCAAATTACTTTGCGCGACCAACTTCAAAAGTTTCCTGAACGGGTTATTGAGCATGCTGTAAAAGGGATGTTGCCTAAAAATAAGTTAGGGCGAAAGATGTATAAAAAATTGAAAGTATATAGTGGTTCTGCTCATCCTCACAAAGCACAGCAGCCACAAGCATTAGAGTTATAAATAAGGAGTTCGAATATGCCGTTAGATGGACATTATTATGAAGGTATAGGAAGACGTAAAGAAGCCTCTGCTAGAGTAAGATTATTTTCTGGTGACGGTGTCTTTGTGGTCAATGATAAAGAGGTCAACGATTATTTTTGTCGAGATACTGATATTCATAAGATGTTGGCACCCTTAAAAGTGACAAGTTTAGAGGGTCAATTTGATATTAGTGTTAAAGTGGCTGGGGGAGGGATTACAGGTCAAGCGGAAGCTATTAGACTTGGTGTAGCCCGTGCCCTTGTTTTATCAGACCCGGATTTGCGTAAAGTATTGCGTCAACAAAATTTATTAACGCGAGATGCGCGGGTTAAAGAGCGGAAAAAGCCTGGTTTAAAACGAGCTAGAAAAGCACCACAATATACCAAACGATAAGTAGCTATATCTTTGGCTACATCCTTAGTCATTATTATCCTCATGGGATACATATTTCGAGCAGTTTCGATTTATGGCAAGATTTTGGAAAAATTGACCCATAATATTTCATAAATGACACCATCAATCAGTGGTGTTATTTTTTATTTCAATTTGGCATGTCAAAGAAACGAATCGACTTACTTTTGGTAGAACGGCAATTAGTTAAATCTCTGGATGAGGCACATGCCCTAGTTTTGGCTAGGAAAGTTTTGGTCAATCAAGAACCTGTGATGACGGTCGGAACCTTAGTCTCCTGTGAAGCGCAGATTAACCTAACTAAAGCGAGACCTTATGTTAGTCGTGGGGGCTATAAATTGGCGTATGCAGTTGAATATTTTGATGTGGATATTCAAAATAAAATTTGTGCTGATATTGGTGCTTCAACGGGTGGATTTACAGATGTTTTATTACAATGGAATGCTAAACGTATTTATGCCGTTGATGTAGGTTATGGTGATTTAGCTTGGAAGCTACGGCAGAATCCTAAAGTTGTCATTATGGAAAGAACGAATGCAAAATTTTTAACAACCTTGCCAGAGGCAGTCTCTATTGTCACCATAGATGTATCTTTTATTTCTGTTAAATCGATTTTAGCAACTTCGTTACATTGGGTTGATAAACAGGCGGATTTTATTGTTTTAGTTAAACCTCAATTTGAAGCTGATCGCAAAATGGTTGAGCGTGGAGGTGTTGTAAGAAAAATATCAACTTATATAGATATATTGTTCGATATCACTGATTGGTCTATGAACAAACAGTTTCGACTCAGAGATTTAGCGGTATCGCCAATTTTAGGGCGGGCTGGTAACAGAGAGTTCTTATTACACTTAATGATTGGTCAGTCTCTTGAAGAGCCAGACCCAAAGCAACTCGTCGAATCATGTTTGCAATCGCTTTCTTAAGAATTGCTTAGTGGTGATAATGATTATGATAGCACTTGACCTCATCTAAGCTGTAGACGATATTCAGATTGCAGTCGCTTTATCTAATCAGGCAGCAATTGCCATTCATAATGCCAAATTATGGGATAACATTCAAACTGCTTATAATAGTTTGGCTGAATTAGACCAAGATTGGTTTTAGTTATGCCTGATGTAATCTTACTTGGTGATATAAACGTAGATATTAGTGCTTCGTTACCTGCTTATCCAGCATGTGGAGGCGAGGGAGTAGCGAACGCAATTGAGTACCATACAGGTGGTAGTGTTGTCAACACAGCTATTGCGCTTTCGGCTATGGGAGTCAAGGTTGGTCTTATTGGTCGTATTGGGCGTGATGTCATGGCTGATAAAATTATTGCTGACTTAGAGAAAGCTAATATAGATTGTAGCTGTATTCAAGTAGACTCTGTTGTTAGTACTGGCCTGATTTATATTGTTTTCAACCTAGATGGCGAAAGAACGATGTTTTCAGCACGCGGAGCAAACGCTTTCACTGAACCAGACGAGGCCATAGATGATTATTTCATTGACTCACGTTGGTATCATTTTTCTGGATATGCTTTATTAGCTGAACCACAGAAGAATGCTGCTTTGTATGCTTTAAAGCAGGCGAGAAGGCAACGATGTTTAGTTAGTTTAGACCCTGGACCCGAACCAGCAATGCGTTATGGCAAACATCTAAAAGCACTTTTGCCTGAGATTGATATCTTTCTACCGAACGAGCAGGAGTTAATTGCGCTTACAGGTGGGGCACCATTTCGTGAGTCAATACAGGAAATCTTAGATGCAGGGGGGCGAGCGATTGTTGTCAAACGTGGTCGTAAAGGATGTGTTATCGCCTACGACGATGTATATATAGATATTCCAGCTTTTGAAATTCAGGCCAAAAATACAACAGGGGCAGGAGATAGTTTTGGTTCCGGTTTAATTTTAGGTCGTATGGTTGGACTGAGTTGGGCGGCTAGTGGCGTGTTAGGTAATGCTATGGGAGGGTTAGCTAGCACTGGTAAAGGCTCTGGTGCCGACGAATGGAGTCCTCATCATGTGATTGATTTAATTGAAAAAGATATGCTCAAATCGCAGTGGGAAGATTTGTTTGGTTTTCTTGATGAAGCTTTAGCCTATTTGTCTGGATTACGATATGGTTAGTCATCAAGGTTGAACCTGTCTCTGAGTATGAGTGAAATGATTTCGTTAATTGGCCGCAAAAAAGCGTCCATCTGCAAGGAATAGATAGACTTTATTTTCACTCCCTTTGAACATTAAACCTTGTTCAAATAGCTGATATTGCCCAATATTATCGTGTCCCTGTTCTCGTTCCAAGGCCCAACCCAAAGGCCCATCTGGACCACCCAGATAATTTCGCCAGAGCCAACCAAACCCTCGCTTTGGTTCAATCAAGCCTGATGGGGGGGACATTCCGACACCTTCAGGGTCGCTACCATCCCACACCTTTCCTTCATTAGTTTGCCAAGATCCCTCAAATAGTTCGATGCCACGCTCTTTTGAGCGATCATAAACGATATAGACCTCTCCTGTATCGCTCCGCCAGAAAGTGACTCCTCCTTGGAATTTTTCTTCGGCAATTGTGGGTATGATAACCAATTGGTCAGTTGCACAGCCAGCTAATTGGCGATATTGATTCCATAGATATATAAAAGTTGAACCAGGGCTGACCCCACACTGAAGCGTTGCTGGATCAGTTGTCGGAGCAGGGGTGCTGGTCGGAAATAGAATGGCTGTAGAGGTTGCCTCAGAATCATCTTCATCAACAGCAAAAAGCTCTATGCGTGTTTCTGGACAGGTGTCTTCGGCCTGAATTGGCAGGCCAGTCTCGACGCAAATTTTACGTTCTACAATGCCATCTGGGCGAATAAAATCATGAGTAGGCCAATTTAGGACTTCATCATAAGCCCGTTCTATGAAATTACGCCAAATAGGGCCAGCCCCGCTTAAACCCGTCGTACCTTGCATAGGACTATAATCGGCATTACCCACCCATACGCCAACCACAAGGTTGAGTGTATAGCCAAGCACGAGATTGTCTCGAAAATCATTGGTTGTGCCCGTTTTCGCTGCAGCTGGACGAGAGAGATTGAGCAAACTATTTCGACCAAACTCGATAGAACGAGCGTCATTATCAGACAAAATATGGGTGATTAAATAGGCATGTTGCGGACTTAATATTGCTTCTGGCGCAGAACGAAGTAAGGGAATTTCATTATCGAGACTGTCCAAGACTCGTCCAATAGCGTAAGGCGTAATTTTTACCCCACCATTCGCTAAAATTTGATAGGCCCCTGTCATTTCAACCAAAGGAACTTCTCCCCCACCCAAAGATAAAGCCAGACCATAGTCATCTCGCGTTAAGGTTGTGATTCCTAGCCGACGGACCAGGGTCAAGAATGTCTCTAAGCCAACGTAATCTAGGGCTTTAACCGCAGGCACATTATATGAATTTGCTAAGGAAACCCGCAATGAGACTGGCCCGTGAAATTCTCGGTCATAATTTAGGGGTTCATAAAAGCCGCCTTGTCCATCAGGATACTTTGTCGGCACATCCTCGATAACAGTAGCTGGTGTCCAGCCTTTCTCAAAGGCGGTCAAATAAACAAAGGGCTTAATCGTCGAGCCAGGCTGACGGGGGGTAACAGCCATGTTGATTTGACCTGAAATGGATTCGTTCCAAAAGTCTGTGCTGCCAACGAGGGCCAAAA
Source organism: Anaerolineae bacterium (assembly GCA_965199695.1). GTDB lineage: Bacteria > Chloroflexota > Anaerolineae > 4572-78 > 4572-78 > CBDAUV01. Next base: position 1,033,988 of record OZ241372.1, read on the forward strand.
TTTGCCCAGTGGTGGCCTGAATGGCCACTAAGGCCCCGTTTGTGACGTTATTTCGAACTAAAGCATTCACCTGTTTAGCCACTTCCTCTTCTGCGATAGCTTGAAGACGAGAGTCTAATGTCGTTTGGAGTTTGAAGCCAGCTTCATAAATATTGCCGTAATCTTGAGGTGGATTATTTTCAAGTTCAGCTAGAACGAAGTTCACGAAGTGAGGAGCCTCAAATTCAAGGGCAGGCTTTTCTAAAAGATCGAGGACAGGTGCTTGATAAGCTGCTTCTGCCTCTTCTTGGGTAATATAATTCGCTTCCACCATTAAGCCTAATACGATCTGTTGTCGAGCTTTAGCGCGTTTAGGATAGTTATAGGGGTCGTGATAGGCAGGGCTTTGAGGTAATCCGGCTAACAAAGCTGCCTCAGCTAAGGTGAGTTCTCGCGCTGTGCGGGCTAAAGACACGCGCCCCGGTTCAATAGGTAAGGCTTTGGCTGATAAGGCTGGTTTCCCAAAATAAGTTTGGGCTGCGGCTTCAATGCCGTAAGCTCTGTTCCCATAATAGATTTGGTTGACATAAACTTCTAAAATTTCTTCTTTTGTATATTGATTGGCTAATTTTATCGCTAAAATCGCTTCTTTAATTTTGCGGGCTAAACGTCGTGATTGACGTTCCTCTTGTATTAGAAGAACATTTTTTACCACTTGTTGGGTAATTGTACTGCCGCCTGAAATGACTGATCCTTCAGTCACATTATAATAGATGGCCCTGAGGATAGCGATAGGGTCAATGCCAACGTTATGTGATGCGTAGAAGAAGCGGTCTTCGGTAGCAATGGTAGCGTTAAGTAAATCTGGGGCAATTTGGTCCAAGGTGACATAAGTGCGCCGACCATAGTTGGGATCATTTAATTCCCATAGCTCTACCCCATTGCGGTCATATATCGTGGTTGTTTGGAATTGAAATTGTTTTTCTTTTAAGTCACTGAGCGTCGGCAATTCACTGGTTAGATAAGCATAAATTAAAGCCCCAAAAAGGACGATAGCCCCTACAAAGGCGAGTAAGACAGTATACCGTAGAACAAACCAACTGATGCGGATGAAGCGACCTATGTTTGCGACCAAGCCGCCCCGAGATCGTTTGTTTGGCGTACGTCGCTTTTTTGCCTTAGGCCGAGGTTCTGGTTCAAGATTAGGATATTGATTAGGTAAGGAAGATGGCTGAACGCCTGATTTTTGATGAGAATAGGGGGCGTATTGCGGTTGAGGTTTTGCCTCCGTGTGCAGTGACTCATATCCAGATGGGACTTTAGCTTGGGCTTGATCTCCTGAGCGAGAAGATGATTTCTGATAGGGTGACTTTGGATGTGGACTAGGTATAGGTTTCGCGTAACTATGTTGAGCATAAGGCGATTGAGGTTCAATTGGGGGTTGGGGTTCAACTGGAGGGTCAGGTTCTGTGGCACTTAATGAAAAAATAATTTCTCCAATGCGTAAGCGGTCTCCTAGGTCGAAACGAGACCCTTTATTGCCAATTTTTACGCTATTAATATAGGTGCCGTTTACGCTGCCCTCATCGTAGACGACGCAAACTTGACCATCAAATTCTAAGGTCGCATGCTGACGTGATACCCGACTGTCTTCAAGTTGTATATCGCAGATTTTAGATCGACCGATGGTCAAACTGCCTAAGCGTAATAGGTGTCCTTGCCTATCTGGTTTCATTAACCACAACTTACGCATTTTGCTTGGCATGGTAGGCGTGTCCAATTCGTCCATTATTAATGATTGATCGGTTGAAGATTGATTATCGGTTGTTGATATTTCATTTGGGAAAAATGACGGATTTGAAACATCAGAAATATCCTCCTCAGAGGTATGTGAACGATTTGTCGCCACAGCCTGTTCAGGGCTAGGATTTTGATTGAGGAGTAGGTTAGTTTCCTGTTTTTGAATGGGCGACTGCTCACTATCCATAAGGTTTGGATCATTATTTTTATCTTCTGCCGATGAAATGGCTGATGCAGTTGATGATATATTATCATTGGCTAGATAGAGGGGACTCTCCACGTTTGGTGTGACCTGATCGTTTGATTCTACGGGCTGGCTAGGCTGAATTTCAGGAGAGAGCAGGGGGGTGGCCGATTCAACTGGAGATGGGGAGCGTGTGGATTGTGCCTGATTGACTGTTGAAATGCCAGCCCTGCTATTTAACAAGTCTTCTGTCCACTGCCTGACTGTTTGTGGTCGGTCCGTGGGCTTTAATTCTAAAGCATGTAAAATAGCCAGTTCTACTGTTTCGGTAAGTTGATCATTTAAATCGCGAGGAGGGATTAACGCTTCTTGATTAACCAGACCTTGAATGCTGTCTGGCGGTATTTGCCCAGACAGCATATTATAGAGGATCGCGCCCAGAGCATATATATCCGCTGTGGGTTGATTGGGAAAGTTACTATATTGTTCTGGCGGGATGAATCCTGATAGCCCTAAACGTTTATCCTGATAATCTTGGCTTTGATGAAGGGGAATAAAGCCAAAATCCATGACCATGACTTGATGATTAGACCCGATAGTGATCGTCTGGGGGCTTAAATTGCCGTGAATTAGCGGTGGATCTTGCTGATGGAGGTAGGTGATAGCCTCACCTATTTGACGTAAATAGTCAAGGGCTTTGGCCTCCGATATAGGCACTTGGGCTTGTTCCAGGCTTTGAGCCAATGTATCGCCAGTAATAAAATCTAAGACAAGACAATATTGGTCCTCAAAAGCAAAGTAGTCTATGAGCCGAGGTAAATTTGCTTGGCGTAGGTGGGCTAATTGAAGAATAGTTGCTTCGAATTGCTCATCTAAGTGAGCTTTGGCGTAGGCTTTAAGTGTAATGGGATGTTGAAATTTCGTATCAAATCCATGATACGTCGTCTCTAGGATTGTCTCTTGGATGATACTATATAGACGATAACGATTTTCTAGGAGAATGTCTTGGGGTAAGGGCATTAGCTTTTACCTGATATATTGTAGTAGGATATAGATGGCGTTGCTGGCTACCTGCCTGCGCCTGAAATATCATTCAAAAATTAGTATTCCTCTAACAAAAAACTAACGAAATTATGCTAAGTTAATTTTTAGTCTGATCGTCAGGTGGTCTAAAGATTTGATTGAGGTGAAACTGGGTTAAGGCATTATGTGGGATGATGTACTATTTTTCTAAAACGTTTTTTGAGACAGCTTGGTTCCCCATAAGATGCCGAATTGATCGAATGACCCGTTGATCTGAAGACCTCTTGACGACGAAATTAAATAATGCTATAGGATTAAAAGATAAATATTAAGGAGAGCAGAATGACTGAAGCAACTATGACCCCGCCAGTCACCGAATCTTTTGAATTTAAGGCTGAGATTCAACAACTACTGAATATTTTAGTTCATTCACTTTATACAGACAAAGAAATTTTTCTACGTGAGTTAATTTCAAATGCATCAGATGCGCTCAATAAAATTCAGTTTGAAATGCTCATCAATCATGATGTTCTGGACCCTGAAGTAGAATTAAGGATAGACATCACTGTTGATCAGGAAGCCAAAACCTTGACCATAGCCGACACAGGCATTGGGATGACACGCGAGCAGTTAATTGCAGACTTAGGCACGATTGCTAAATCTGGCGCAGCAGAATTTTTACAGAAATTGAAGGAAAATAAGGATACGGCCAATAGTATTATCGGTCAATTTGGCGTTGGATTTTACTCAGTTTTTATGGTGGCTCAAGAAGTTGAGGTTGTGACACGGTCTTATCAAAAAGAAGCCCAAGCCACACGATGGGTATCTGATGGGTCCAACACCTATACCGTTGATGTAGCCGATAAAGCTAATCGCGGCACCACGATTGTGGTCAAGTTGAATGATGATTCTCAGGATTTAGCGGCCAATTATCGTATTGAGAATATCATCAAAAAACACTCTGATTTTATCACCTATCCTATTTATGTCCATGTGACCAAGAAAGAAGAAGATGAATCAACTGATGAACCGAAAGATGTTACCCCTCCTTCTGCCTCGAATCAGCAACAGGCCCTATGGCGGCAGTCTGCCTCTGAAATTGATGACGAAAAATATAATAATTTCTACAAGCAGCTGACTCTCGATTTTGAAGAGCCTTTGACTCGTCTACATCTGAGCGCAGATGCGCCAGTTCAGGTCAACGCTTTGCTTTTTGTGCCGTCCAAGCGTGAAGGGAACATGTTCAGCATACGTAAGGAGCCTGGCTTGAAGCTTTATAGCCGTAATGTGCTTATCCAAGAGTATAATACAGACCTTCTGCCCAATCATTTCCGCTTTATCCACGGCGTTGTGGACTCTGAAGATATTCCTTTAAGTATCTCCCGTGAGGCGGTGCAAAGTAACCGCGTCATGGAGCGTCTTAAAAGTTTGCTCTCTAAGCGAGTAGTACGGACTTTGGAAGAATTGGCCGAAGAAGATGCAGAAAAATATCGTCAATTTCATGATGAATTTGGTATCTTCCTTAAAGAAGGTGTTGCCACCGATTTTAACGCCCGTGACTCCTTGACAAAACTCCTTCGGTTTCCAAGCTCAACCACTGGTGAGAAGTATATATCACTTCAAGATTATGTTGATGCAATGCCGGATGAGCAAGATAAAATTTATTATGTTCTAGCTGACAGTATTCCCGCCGCTAAGAATAGCCCGCACCTGGATTATTTCAAAAAGCGAAATACGCAAGTCCTTTACTTTATTGATGCGATGGACGGCTTCATGCTCACAAGTCTGCGGGAATTTGGGGGCTATCAGCTTCAAAATGTGGATGGAGCAGAGTTAGATTTAACGGAAGAAGAAAAAGCTGAAGAAGAAGCGGCAAAAGAGAAATTGCCAGATGCCCAATTTGCTGAACTGATCACCCGTTTTAAGACCGTTTTAGGTGACCGAGCAGAGGATGTGCGCGAGGCCAAACAGTTGAGTGGCAGTCCCATTCGTTTAGTAGCAGCTGATGAAAATGCAGCAATGGGGCAGGAAATGGACCGCATTCGACGCATTTTGGATAAGGACTATGAAGTGCCTAAGCGAGCCGTTGAAATTAATCGAGGTCATGTCATTGTCCGAAATATTTCTAACCTTATTAGCTCTAACGCCGTCTTAGCTGATACAGCTATCGAGCAATTATTTGATAATGCTTTGTTGAGCGAAGGACTCCACCCTAACCCTGCGGAGATGCTGCCTCGTATTCAACAGTTGTTGGAATTGGCTACGAAGGGAACAGAGTAGGCAAGATAGCACCCATTCGCTATAGTTTCTACCTTCGTTAATGTCTGGTGTTATAATAAAATACGCTCAAATAAGAAAGCTCTGGCTAAACTAAATCTGTCAGAGCTTTTCAAGATGGGCCCATCCTAACTGCCGAAGCTATGTTAACGCATTTACAATCGGATATCTTAGCCTTTACGCAGGGCGCAGCTCTATATGATGATATGACGATTGTCGTGACACAGATATAAGTAAAAAATTTTGGGATTTTAAGAAGTGATAAAAGAATTTAATCTGACACCATCCGTTTACAGGCTCTCAGCGTGACCGTATTTCAAGCCCAAATGAAGGAGAATGCGTGATGACCGCAATTGTGACTACTTTAAAGGACGAAGTTTTAGAAATTGTCACCTGTAATCTTTGTGGATCAGAAAATAGACAGATATTATACCAGCTACGTGATTGGGCTTGTGACACACCTGGCCTCTTCAGTTTGGTTAAATGTGAGTGTGGATTGGTCTATCTTAACCCTCGTCCAACCGAGGCGACCATTAGGAACTATTACCCCTCAAATTACATCCCTTTCTATCAACCTGCCTCATTACATTCAGACATCCACCAATGGCTCTACTATCGCAAATGGCGGTCTCGCTGTCATCAGGTTTGGGCGGTACGAGGGCGGCTAGCAGAAGATCGAATTTTAGATATCGGCTGTTCGAGTGGCCTTTTTTTGCAAGCCCTAAGTTATTATGCCCCAACTTGGAAAACGCATGGAGTCGAGGTCGACCCAGATATGGCTGCTTTGGGGCAACAAAGCGGTCTCGCCGTGATGACAGGCGATGTCGCTCAAGCCGCTTATCCAGACGACTATTTCGATGTCATTACCCTATGGGATGTCTTCGAACATTTGCATGATCCAAAACAAAATCTTGTCGAAATTGCTCGTATCCTCAAACCAAGCGGTCATCTCTTTATTAGTGTCCCCAATCTTAATAGCCTCGACGCATGGCTCTTTCAACAATATTGGATCGGCTATGATACACCACGCCATCTCTACATTTATAATGCTGAGACCCTGCGACGTTATTTAACCAGCACAGGTTTTAACATTGAAAAAATTTACAGTTTCTATGGCCGTTATACTACTTTTGCCTTTAGTTTACAGTCCTGGCTTAAACAGTATGTCAAAGGCGACACAGAAAGATGGTGGCTAAAGCAGTTGCTTTTCTTTCCGCTATGGCGACAGGTCACGCTACCCTATTTTTGGACCTTAGACCAACTGGGCTTAGGCACGACTATTACAGTCCGAGCGCGGTTAGCATCGTAAAGTGCGTTGACACTTTGCGTGTTTGTGGCCGCTTGCATTAAATACATTTTGCTTATCCTGATATTCCCTTTGTCTTGGACAATACCAAAAATGTAAAGTGTCTGAGCCTCGACTGCTTCGCTCAATATTGACTTGTTTTATTTATCTCCTTATTTCTTAGGCAGTCTGACCAGCCTTATATATCTTATAAACAGGCAATAGCAGAATGACATAACTTATGGTTGCGATATAAAAGCTGGTAGAAATGTTAAAATAAATCGAAACAAACACAGCGAGAGCTGAACATAATACCCCAAAAATGCCATTCAAGGCCCAATACCAAGGAGTCTCAACTTCGTCAACAATTTTGACTAGCTTCATGCCTGTTGGAAAACAAAAACCAAGAAGTATTCCCAAAGGAAAAATAACAAATATCGAGGCAATAATGCGATTCAGTATATCAGCGGTACTCATCTGGGAGAGTAATATGAGTAAAAAGAATTGTGTGCCAATAATTGCTAAAGCTGTGACGATGGGATAGAGAAAAACCCAAGGAGAACGGGTCAAGGGTAAATAGTCACTCAAAAGGCTACCCACACCAGTACTAGCAATAATTGTAAAAAGCAGAATGCCTAATGAATAGATTGGGTGGCTCAAAAAAACTGATAACCTTTGCAAGAGGGCAATTTCTGCGAACATAAATCCTGCCCCAATTAGAGAAAAGTATAAAGCTGCGGCCCAAAAAATTTTAGACGATGCGTGGATTGACCTCTCAGACCGCGTTTTGATAATTAAGGGACCCACAATCGTTGCCAAGGTCATTATAAACAAAGCTAAGATAAGGCCCATGAGCGTCAGTGTTGCGACTAAATTTCCTTGTACAACCCCATTTGTGTTTGACGAAGCGAAAATAATATCAAAATTTATCTTGCTAAAATGGAGCATGTTAAAGAAATAAGGTTGTTCATCTGTGGGAGGTTGATAATTCAAGGTTTCGTCAGCGATAGCTAACTGCAAAGCCTCTAATGATGTGACAGACATGATCTTTCTTAAAACTTCATGTTTAGGTATCAGATCTGGAAGAATAATCACGTCATATTGTAAGTCATCGTTAAGCTGTTTTAGATTCATGAGGTCTTGACGGGTAAAAGGTTGCTTGCTGACCAGCAGCGTAGAAATATTATCCACGCTGATCAAAGCAATATGTTGAGCAGGGTCTGTCAGGCCAGATTGAAGTAATGTCGCCACAGCAAGGCTGACAATGCGACCTGTTTCACCAAGATTTTCAGGATTATGCCATCTTGAAACGGTGAAAATGCCATCCTCCTTCAAGCGATTCAAAAATATTTGCCAGCCTTCTATCGTATATAGAGCATTCTCAGATAGGGTAAATGCGCCTGACCCTGTTGCCGCCCAAGTGTCGATTAAAGACATTTGAATCAGGCTAAATTTTTCCTCTGTATTTGATAAAAAACTTCTCGCTTCATCAACAACAAGCTCTATCTCATCTCGGTCTGCAATGCCTGCAAATTCTCTGAACTCGTTTTGAAGGAGATTGATAAAAATAGGATTCAGATCAAGCCCCAAAATTCTCTGATGACCAAACAGGATTGCACTCTGTATGTCCCTAGCCCCGCCGACACCAATAATACAAGCACCTCCTTCAGGACGTAAATAGTAGGCGATATTGGTGACATCATAACGCAGATGGTCTATATCTTCGAGCGAAGAAAATTTTCGCATCGTCGTACCCGCCAAGCCATCTATGTTTATGTGATACTGAAAAATATCTTCCATGGGGGCTAAAGGGCTGGGCCCCCAATATTGGGGTTCTGTCTCTTCTCTTGGATATACCACGATGCGCGAAAAAGAATTCCATCTTTCCAAGACATACTGTCCTGCGCTTTCAACAGTACCATCAATCAGAAAAGGTCGTATGGCGAGTGAACTCGATGCGTTAACGAAAGTAGAAAAAATAAGAATGACAAATACCAAGACACTTAGCAACCTTAGATTGAAGGTTGGGCTATGCCAAGCAAAACAAAGCGCGGCCAATATACCGATAGCACTGTTCATTAAAATAAAACTTGGGGCATCAAAAAATTCAAGTCCAACCAAAACGAATAGACAACCTAATGAAGCCCCAATTAAATCACTCCCATATAATTTGCCGATAGGTCGATGAGATTTGGTTAAAATAGCGGTAATGGCTAGGCCAGAGAAATAAAATGGCAACGAACAAGCACAGGTTACCATGATTAGCGCAAAAACGCTCATAATAGATACTTTTAGGGTTAAGGGCATGAGCAAGATGAAAATTAACACAATAGGCGTAATGAGGGCGTAAGCCAAGCTCGCCTTGGCAACATTATCATAGAGAGTCTCTTGCGTAAACCAACTTGGCTTCAAGTAAACGGTCGTCGCGCCGGCCGTCATGCCTAACATGGCTGTGGATATAGCAAAAAAAGCCAAGTGGTACCAAGTAATGACACTCAACATACGGGACAGGGCGATTTCTAAGGCAAGCGTTGTAAAAGCAATGAGAAACATGCCCCAATAAATAGGGTGATGGTTTCTATGATTGGAATTCATGGGGGCTAAATCCTGTTCGTTTTATTTCAGGCGTGATCATTAACTTACTTATTCAGTGAAATAATGATCATCATTTTACGAGGATGATGTAAAATCATATCGCCAATTTTATGGATGTCTCATCGTCAATGACCAGCCTCAAGTTGCCTAGTACCCCATTTTGAAGCAACACAATATTGTAGAAGCTTCGTCAGATAGTCTAAAATAGCTGGAACAGGCAAATCATCTAGGAGATGATCACGTTTTATGGTGGAAAATCGAGCGTGATGGGCTAAATAGGGATAATAAATTTTACCTTGTCGGTATTTACGGCTTAAGCGTGTCCCCAATATTTTGTCTAAGAGGGCCTCAGGCGCGATTTGAAAAAATCGAGGCGGTAAGGTGAATGGGGTACGCACTTGAAAGAACTGGGCACTGGCCTGGAGAAAGTGGCCCATTTTGATCGCTTTGTCGCCAGCAGTTAAATGAATTGTCTGCCCAATAGAGGCATCAAGTTTACGTAAAGCGGCCATGGCCTGAACAACATAATTTACTGGTACCAAATCTAGGCGGCCTTGACGGTCCGCGGGGATGATCCACAATTTCCCCCCCGCTAAAATACGCAGAGGCCAATAGATGCCGTGGAAACTGGCTGTATAACCCGTTTCTGAATCGCCGACGATAATGCTAGGCCGTAAGATGCATACGGGGACCGTTTCTTTCGCCGCCTCGACCAATAATTCTGTTTCCAACTTCGATTGTTCATAAGCATTATGAAATGTTTGTCCTTGGTCTCGTTCATCCTCTTTTATTATGCCGCGTCGTGTTCCGCAGATGTAGGCTGTACTAAGGTGTTCGAACCGTTCTAAGCCTCCCCATTGCATCGCCTCTTGGGCAAAGGCTAACATCGCCTTAGTCCCCGCAACATTCGTATTTCTAGCACGGTCGAGGCTTTGCCCAAAATCGACCTTGGCTGCGCTGTGAATGATGCCTTTCGTTTCTCGAGCGAAAGCGCGATAATTTCTCTCGCTTAACCCTAACTTGGGCTGCGTTAAATCCCCACATATGATGTGAATAGGGACTTGTTCTATCGGATGACCCAGTCTCGCCCTGATTCTTGCCTCTGCCTGCCCTTGATTTGTCCCCCGAACTAAACAAATAACTTCTTCGCCATCCTTGATTAATTGGCGCAAAATTTCGCAGCCTAACATCCCTGTTGCGCCAGTTAAAAGCCAGGTCATGGTGATTTTTTTGCTTTCTGGTAGTGTTCGATTTCTAATTGCTTGACTCTATAAAGCGTTTCTTCGGTTAACAACCGATTGGCCGCGATTAAGTCGGCGACGACTCCCAAGATGAAGATTAAGAAGCCCAAGATAATCAACATGCTGCCGACAACGATGGATTGAACAAAACGTCCCAACTCACTTAAGCCTACAAATAGATAAAAATAAAAGAAACGTCCTAGTAAAATTGCGCCACTGATCAGAAAGGGGGTACTGAGATAAGAAAAGGTCCGTAAGGGTTCATAGAGGGTATAGATCCGTAAAATCGTCGCGGCTGAACGTTTGATGTAATGCCAATTGTTTTTGACTAAACGCGAGGGACGGGTGGGGCCGTTCGTTTTGATGGGCACACTGGTGACAATCAAGCCTTTCTTGCCAGCCTGAATGAGGGTTTCTAAGGTATAGGTGTATTTGGTCAGCACATTGAGACGCATGGCTGCTTGGCGATTGAGGGCGCGGAACCCACTACTGGCATCAGGAACTGGCGTATTTGAGGCGATACGCACAACCCAACTACCCCATTTTTGTAAGAGACGCTTAAGCGGCGAGAAATGTTCAATCGTCTGTATTTGTCGGTCTCCAATGACGAAGTCAGCCTTGCCCTGAAGAATTGGTTCGATTAATTGAGGGATGGCCTGGCCGGGGTACTGATTATCTGCATCTGTATTGACAATAATATCTGCTCCAAGCTGGAGACAAGCATTGATACCCGTTTGGTATGCCGCCGCTAGGCCCCGATTTTGGGGATGACGGATGATGTGATGGACTCCGCATTGTTTGGCGACTGCAATGGTTTGGTCGATGCTGCCGTCATCAATAATAAGGATATCGAGATAAGTAATGCCCTTAACTTGACGAGGCAAATCATCTAAGGTTTGGGGCAGACTATCGGCTTCATTATAACAGGGAATTTGAATGATCAGGTGCATGATGGCTAGAACGGAAAATCTAAAATGATATCACCGAGTTCAGTGATTTCGTTCGCTTTCACTTCAATCATCATCGCTAAAGGTGCGCCATGTTCTGTTAAAAGAAAGGAATTAAACCCTGGGACAAGTAGATAGATACCATAAGTTGCTGGCTCTACATCTAAAAAGGCAAAACGACCAAACTGGTCTGTCCAGGCAACGGGGTCATGCTCTTGACTAACTGAATGGAATCGAGGTACACCCTCCGTATCATATAAAACTTTACCAATTTGAAGCGGTATTTCCCTACCAATCCGAAATTCTTCTTCAAAAAACCAAGTCAGTTGACCGCTAATAGCCCCTTTACCTGCCCTTGGTTGAGGGATCTTGATTGGGGTTGCAACGGGTGAGATTGGGGAGTGAGCAATCGTCTCAGTCAGGGGAATTTGGGTTGGTTTAGTCTCTGAGATAGGAGAGGCATGGATGCTAGGCATTATTTGAGCTTGTCCTGCCTGCTCTGTATTACTACAGCCAAAGACCAAGAAAAAGGCCAAACATAAAAATAGACATCGCACCATGGTATTGTGTTCTACCTCATTTGATATAACGTTATGATGGAAAATACTTGAATAAATAAAGAAGCTACCAACCTTGTGGTAGCTCCTAATCAAAATCATTTAGTTGTCACATTGAACTGTTTACCCTATGGAAGTTATTGATTATTGGGGGATAGCTTCATAAGTTGTAATCAAATCTCCCCGATTACCAATCTGATTGACAACCCCAATTAATGATGCCCCTTCTGTCGAACTGCTACAGGTCGCACTACCGACAAATATATCTGGCAATGTCGAATCGACATGGTTCTGAGTAATATTGCGAGAGCCACCGACTGGCACAGTCACTGTGCGAGAATGTTCACTAACATCAGTTTCCACTTGATTTACCCTACCAGAAAAGGAACAAGTAACCTCAGCCTCTACCTGACCTACATTTGCGATACTGATGCCAGTATCGAGTCTGGAAATTCCCGGGAAGTCAACGTTCTTGATAATGATGGGCATTTGCAGGGTACTGGCCCCACTATTAGGGGTAAAGGCGTTATAAGTAGAAGCATTTGCCTCTTCGACAGGAGGAAGCTGGCTCAGGGCGGTATCAGTAGATTCATCTACAAGACTTCTTAAGTCGGCTTGGTTGACCAGTGCAACTAGGGGTTGACCTGCACTATTTTCCGTCACTCTAGCTGACCCGACAAAAGAACGGGTGTTATTATTTTCATTATAAGTACCATCCACACAGGCATCGTCCTGTTGAATCTCGGCATTACCAAAAGCAACACTTGCTAGAGGCCCAATTTCCTTCATTTGCGTACACTCAGACCCAACAGTTCCAGAGGGCGTAAAAGTAACCCCAACAGTCGTCGTGGTGTCGCCTGTATTTTGTACATTCATGCTAGACCAAGTGTAGAAGATATTACTGATGAACAATGGCGCGATTAGCGTCTCAGTAGATGAATCACTCGCTGTCAAACCATTATTGGCTTGAATACTGTTATCATCATACTGCACCAAGACTCCCGCAATTGGTACACCATTCGTACTCCTCACAGTGGCTGCACCAAAGAAGCCCAGAGCATCACTCTCTTTCACGAGACAGGGATTGTTCGCTTGATCAAGCTTAACTGTTGCCCCTGGGCTTATGGTAGTGGTTAATAGACAATTTTGGGTCGTATCAACGCTCCCTACTCTCGCAACATAGGTTATCTCTACTGTAGCATTACTTGTTCCTACGTTTTGAACGTAGAGAAAGGTATTAAACCTTGTAAAGAATCCATTGAAGACGATGGGAAAACTGACCACCTCTGCGCCTTCACTCGCACTATTGTAGCTGGCACCACCGTTGAAGCTGCCGCTTGCAATCAAGTTAACCACTGATGCCACTGGCTGGTCACTAGAAACAACCAGAGACCCCGCAAACCCATCTGCGAGATTGTGATCATCTGGGATGGATGCAAAGTTCATGCTGCCATTCATCGGGATGCTGATGTTTGAAACTTCGGACTCTACCGCGCCATCTGTTGAATCATAGTAGGTGAGAACGACATTTGCAGGTGCCGTTGTACTAAAGTTCTGGATTTGAAAACCAGTGCTGATGGTGGGTTCTTGCGCTAAACTGGTCGTCATCATTGAAGCCAACAAAGCTGCTAAAACTAAGATTGAAATGTAAGAAATCTTCCGCATGAGAATTTATTCCATAAATTAATAATATATTGTTTAAGATAAATTTGGTTGGTCTTAATAGACCCAGTCCATAACCGACATCTACTTAATCATTAAATTTGGATTTTAGAAATTGACATCACCTCCTTTAATTTTGACTGCTAGTATAACCTGAATAACACTTCGTTTGCAATAATCTATTTGGATAATTTTGTTATTCTTGGTCAAGCATAGCCTAAATAAGCGGGGTGATCAATACCCCATTTGGATGATTAAGGCGATTTAGGTTGGTTTTCAAAGATGATAAACTTTCTATCTAGAAATAACCAAGCTAATCCACAAACAAGCAACACCGATAATATCGTCCAAATTCGAATGATGATGATGTAGACGATAGTGAGGGAGGGGAGTAAGATTTGTGTTAAGACAAGGGCCATAATCCCATCGCGTAAGATTGGTTTTCCAGGAAACCAAAAAAATAGATTACTGGCCGCCACGCCAATGCCCCAGGCACTGACGATTGTAAAATACCACGTTGGCGAAACAGAGACAAAACTTTTTAGCAAATAATAGAGGGCTGTTCCACCCAGCATAATGGTTAATGTTTCTAGCGTAAATAGGATGATCAAATCTCGGTAAGTTAGCGCGACAACTTGCTTTTTTGTTTTTTCAAACCAACTTAAAATTTTTGTGCTAATCCTGTTAAAGATAGGCGGTTGAATGAAGATTAAACTCAAGCCAATGGTTAAGATGGCAATTTCTGGCCGTTGCCAGATAACTTTTTGAGGCAGGCTCATCAACGTTAACCCGTATACAATCAACCCAGCCAAACCAACGAGGAGGAGTTCAACCATTGTGGCGACAGTCACATTGACGGCCGATATCCCCTGCCGTTCATATAAAGCTGCCCGACTGAGGAAAGGCCAGATGCTACCAGGGATGACAAATCCAATGAGACTATAACAGTAAATGCGTACATCATCCCGATAGGTCGATGGCCCACCCAGTCTGGTCAAAATTAAGTGCCACGCAGGAATAGTCAAAAGAAGACTGCTGTATGAAATGATAACTGATAAAAAGATATACCAAAGATTGAAGTGAAAGGAATACGCCAACAGACGTTGACCATCTAAAATAATCAAGACTGGTAAGATTAACAGGGCCAACGTCAAAAAAATGGGCGTTCCATAACGTCTCAGATAAGAACGTCCAACGTGATTCAACCAGTCTATCCAGTTTGAGCGCCACGCATGAAACATCATTTTTAGCCTTAGCGGAGGTTTAATTGCTGCTAGTTGCTTTTATGCACCAAGTAATCCCCTATAGCCAAATGATCGAGACCACAATTTAGGAAGGTTTCTATGGCTTCTTGAGGGGTGTTCACAATGGGCTGACTATCGACATTAAAACTGGTATTTAAGAGAGCTGGAATACCAGTCCGTCTCTCAAATTGCTTAATCAAGGTCCAATAGCGTTCATTGGTTTCTCGATTAACCGTTTGGGGGCGGCAGGTGCCATCAACATGGGTGGCACTGATAATTTCGGCTTGGGTATCTTTTTTAGCGGCAAAGGCTAAAATCATATAAGGTGAGGCCATTGCTTGTTCTACATAGCGATCAATCGAGTCAGCCAAGATAGACGGGGCAAAAGGCCGCCAAGGCTCACGATGTTTGACCTGCTTATTCACCAAATCTTTCATGTCTGGCAAAGCTGGGTGGGCTAAGATACTGCGACAACCCAAAGCACGAGGCCCAATCTCGGCCCGGCCTTGAAACCACCCGATAATCTTGCCGGCTGCGAGTAATTCGGCTGTTTCAGCACAAATATCATCACTTTTATGATAGTGAATGTTCATCAAACTGTGGAGGGCTTTCTCAATGGCTTCATTTGTATAGTCAGGCCCCCAATAAGCATGCTGCATGCGCCAAGAAGATAATTGCCCTGTTTTTTGGACATATACATTTAAGGCGGCCCCTAAGGCTGTGCCAGCGTCATGGGCGGCTGGTTGAATAAAAATCTCGTCCACGCAGTTTAAAGCCGCCAACTTGCCATTCATAGAACAGTTCAGGGCCGTGCCACCAGCGAGACACAAACGACGCAGACCTGTCTGTTGATAAAGCCATTCAACCATTTGCTGTCCAGCCCGTTCTAGGGTATTTTGTAAGGTCGCGGCTAAGTTTTTATGATAGGCTGTTAGAGGCTCATGCTTTTTTCGTGGCTCTAAGTCAGCCATAAATGCTTTGCGTTTATGCGGAATAATCATCGGGATGGCTTGGTCCCAATCAACGCAGGGCAAGCCTGCTGGGTCAGGCTCACCATAAGCGGCTAGACCCATCACCTTTCCTTCTCCACTATGGCGACGAAAGCCAAGAGTCTCCGTAATCAGTTCATACATTAAACCCCAGCTACCACGATTGGTAACGGTGTTTAAGATGTCTATTTGTGGCCCACGACCAACAGCTAACATGCCCGACTCACTGCCACCGCTGCCATCTAGGGATAGAATATTCGCCTCTGGAAATCCAGAAGCTAAATAAGCACTGGCGGCATGCGCTATGTGGTGATTGACGAAAATGATTTGTTCTGGCTTGTAAGCGGCTAAAGGTAATTGGCGTTCATATTTTAGACCTGTATACAACCATTGCCCAGCTAGATTCAAGTCCGACAAGATATTGTCAGACCCTAAATTTTTGAACGCCGATTGCCATAGCTTCTCCCAGCCAATGGCCACATAATCGACCTGTTCAGGTTTGAGATTGGCCTGCTTTAGACAATAATCTATGGCCAAGGTGGGGACCATTCGCGGGGCATGTTTGATGCGATTGAATCGTTCTTCTTCGGCCATGGCGATGAGTTGACCGTCAACGAGGATACAAGCAGCGTTATTCCAGGAGACAGGATGCGTTAGACCTAGGATAATCATCTATGAAAAATTTTTACCTGTTTTTGACCAGCAATATAAAATGACAAATTTTCACCGATTTTACGTTACAGATTGTTAATCAAGTTGTAATAGCCTTGCCAACCAAATTATTATCCTCCTTGAATAACGAGGGCTATCATTATGGATGAAACTTTATAACATGAAGATATGCCTATGGCAAGTTTTTTAACCTTTGACCAAGGTGTCATTGATTTGCCGTGACCTGTGTTCAGGATTAAAATGAATTATCCCGAATAGATGTAATCGGATTTGGTGTTTAAAGATCCATCAGAAAATAAAACAAGTTGACCGGAGCGATGTATGTTAATCGTGAAAAGATTTTATTCTAAAATCATAGCGTTGGCTATTGTAATCATGCTGCTTGGTCTGTGGCTCTATCCAAGTTATGCTCAAGGCCCCTTTGAGTATGTTTCTCCGCGTCCTCAAGCGGATTTGGTTTCGGCGGGCACAACCATCGCTGTGCGGCATGGCGGTCCTATCGATCCTAACAGCGTATCAAACGCAGTTTTCACCGTTTTGGGTCGTCAGAGCGGCTTACAGGCTGGACAAACGATTTTGGCTGATGATGGTAAAACCGTCATTTTTCAACCGAACAGTTCTTTTATCCCGTCCGAAGTTGTCACGGTGACGATTGCGCCTAACCTTCTGGCTTTAGAGACATCGGTCGGAGACACGAATGTCTTATCTACCAGTCTCGTTTATACATTTACGGTTTCACCCAACCCACTCAATCAAACGAGACAAGCAAGACGGTCTGATTATGGAGCGGATGAGCAAGCTTCATCGTCAACCGAAGCCAGACAATCTACATTCCTGCGACAGACCACCCCGAATTATATGACCTTGCCGGAGAGCTTTCCGCCGATTTCAATCACTGTTCCGGCGCAAAATACGGCGGAAGGATATATTTTTATGGTCAATCTGACCCGTCCTTCTCCGAACCCCTATCTATTAATGGTAGACGACTTAGGAGACCCTGTCTTTTATCGCGCCCTTACTCCAGGGATGCGTTTCCGCGATTTCCGTCTCCAACCGAATGGCTACCTCACCTATTTTGATTCACCCCAAGGCGTTTATCAAGCTTTAGATAAAACTTATCGTCCTGTCGTCACTTATCAGGCCGGCAATGGCTATGAAACGGATTTTCGTGGCCTACAGGTCAATGAAGCGGGTTATAGTTTGGTCCAAATTTATGATGAGCAGCCCGTTGATATGAGTCAGCTCGTGGCTGGCGGGAATCGGATGGCCACGGTGGTGGGGGCTGTGGTGCAAGAGCTAGATCCCTCAGGCAATGTTATTTTTCAATGGCGAAGTTGGGATCATTTTGAAATCCTTGATGCCAGTGATAATGAGGATTTTACCGCTGTTGAAGTGGACCCAACCCATATCAACTCTGTCGAGTGGATGGAGGATGGCAATATTTTAATCTCTAATCGCCATATGGATGAAATTACCAAGATTGATCGACGCACCGCCGACATTATCTGGCGTCTGGGAGGGAAGAGGAACGAATTTACCTTTATCAATGAAGAGCGGGCCTTTTCCTATCAACACGATGCCCGACAATTGCCGAATGGCAATATTACCTTATACGATAATGGCAATACGAGTGAGCCACAATATTCAAGAGCAGTAGAATATGCTTTAGATGAAGTCAATAAAACGGCGACAAAAGTCTGGGAATATCGCCACCAACCAGACGATATTTATGGGTATGCGACAGGGGGGGTCCAAAGGCTGCCCAATGAGAATACCCTCATTGCTTGGGGTGGTGTTGGAGCAGGCCCCTTGCTCCCCGTCTTTACCGAGGTCACCTCCCAGGGCAATATTGCTTTAGAAATGCACTTTACCGATAATGCGTCTAGCTATCGAGTCTTTCGTTACCCTTGGCAAGGTAGCCCGCTTGACCCGCCGAGTTTAGTCCTCAATACCCAAGCAATAACGCCGTCGCTTCATTATAGTTGGAATGGGGCCACCGATATCACTTCGTGGCGCGTTTATGGCGGTCATACGCTCACGCCAGAGACATTAATTGATACTCAGCTAAAAACGCGCTTTGAGACGATAACGGTTTTAACCAGTCTTCACTCAGGTTGCTATTTTTATCGTGCCTTGCCGATTGACCTGGCGAATGAAGAAAGGATTGTCTCAAATCTTATTTTTACCGGAGATCTGAGCTGTGACCTTGTGACGGCTATTCCATCTACCGCCGCCTTAACAAAAATGTTGCCTAGCCGTCAAATCAAGCCCAACGTGACAACAACCTTGATGATACCACCTCAGGCAATTAGTGACACGCAACAAGTCAGTGAGACCCAGCATTTGAGCGGCACCATTATTTTAATCTATACCGATCATCTGGCGACCCACTATCCTTTACCAGCCGGATTTTTCTCGACGGGCATGATTTTTGATCTATCGGCTCAACAGAATGGTCGGCTTCAAACGGCATTTACCTTTCATAAACCGATTACCCTTCACCTAAAATACGACGCTGCTAATTTGGTAGGCTTGGACGAGATGAGTTTAACAGCCTATCGTTGGGACCTTGATCAACAAGCTTGGCGCCCCCAGAATTTAGGCATTGTGGCCCATGATATAAATAACCAACAGCTTACAGTAACGACAACCCATTTATCACAGTTTGCGATATTTGCCAGGAAACCACCACCTGTGCAGCGAAATTTGGTTCAAGATGGTGGTTTTGAAGGGGGAGGAAATGGGTCAGCTTGGCAGGAAGGATCGCGCAATGGGCTTGATGTCATTTGTAATGAAGATTGCGGCTATGAGAACTCCCCACATGGTGGACAATATTGGGCCTTTTTCGGTGGCAGTTCACAACGAGAGCATGCTTATGTCCAACAATCTTTAACTTCCTTGCCTGAAGGTCAACTGATCTCGGCGACCCTAACATTCTGGCTCAGAATGACACAATCTAGCCTACAAGGGACAGACCGCTTTACTGTTTCTTTAAATAATACAGTGATCTTCACGACCACAGATACCGCCCAAGACAACTTTAAGCACTACGCACCGGTATCGCTTGATGTCAGATCCCAATTAGGCCAAAACCAAATCTTACGGCTGGAAGCACTTATGCAACAGGGGAGTAGAACGAGCTTTTTTGTCGATGATGTGGCTTTGACGGTAGAAGGTTATTTTGTAAGCCATGATATTTACTTACCGCTCGTTCTACGTCAAAATGCGACTTTGGAGCAGCGACAAAGCCGTTTAAAGGAATTAGAAAAAAACAATCTAAATGAATCTCAACCAAACACAGTTGCAACCCGGACCCAGCAAAGGCCCTTGCCACAAGAAAACCTTTTCATGGCTAATCAGGTGATATTTACGGATGCGGATACCATTATTCCAGTTGATCTGCCTCCCTTTAGTGTGACCGTCGCTACGGATGAGGTAGGGGAAGGCTATATTTTTCTTTCACCGAATGAACGCCGGATTAACGGCACCCCTTATTCACCTGCCTTGCTCATCATAGACAATACAGGGGAGTTGATTTATTATCAAATTTTTCCTAGCACCGTGGCAGATTTTAAAAAACATCCTAATGGTTTATTATCCCACACAGGCGGCGGCACAAGCGGGCGAAAGTTGCTGAATAGGGCTTATGAGGTGGTGGATATCATCTATGCTGCCAAGGGCTACCACATTGATTTTCACGATTTTCAAATTTTACCCGATGGCCATTATTTGCTCTTCATCTATGAAGAACGAGAGATAGATATGAGCCAAATTG
Source organism: Anaerolineae bacterium (assembly GCA_965199695.1). Classification (GTDB taxonomy): domain Bacteria; phylum Chloroflexota; class Anaerolineae; order 4572-78; family 4572-78; genus CBDAUV01. Next base: position 1,054,218 of record OZ241372.1, read on the forward strand.
TTGAGGGGGGAGTTTCAAATGCGACGGTGGTTGGTTGCCGCATTCAGGAGCTTGATGCTAACAAAAACCTTGTTTTTGAATGGTCAAGCTTTGACCACATCCCCATCACAGATACCGTTGCCAGTCTACAGGATGAGGAGGGCTCCTATATTGACTATGTTCATTGCAACGCCCTCGAAAAAGACACAGATGGTCATATCCTCCTTTCTAGCCGACATCTAAACGAAGTGACCAAAATTGACCGCACGACGGGTGATGTCATTTGGCGTTTAGGGGGCAATGCCAATCAATTTAGGCTCGATAATCAAATCGGCGCGGAAGATGTTGATTTTATCCATTTACATGATATTCGACGTCTCCCAAATGACCATATCACCCTGTTTGACAATCGCACCGATGTTTCAACTTATTCTAGAGCATCCGAATATCATCTAGATGAAGTGAATAAAGTTGCCACCTTAGTGTGGGAGCATCGGAATACGCCCGATACATATACGTGGGTCATGGCCAACGCCCAACGTCTGCCGAACGGCAATACCTTAATTGGATGGGGGGATGGTGAACCCGTTGTCACCGAAGTTAAATCTGATGGCACGAAAGTCTTTGAACTCTATCTGCGGGCCGATATGGCCAGTTATCGCGCTTTTCGTTTTCCTTGGGTAGGTCAACCGTTGACCCCTCCCACTTTGCTCGTCAAAACCGAAAATCCCACCATTACTTTGACCTATAGCTGGAATGGAGCCACGGAGGTCGACGCTTATCGTATTTATGGGGATAAAACAAGTCGTTTGGATAGCGGCACTGGCAGTTTAGGCAGTGCCGTTTGGCCGACCACCTTGATTGCTGTGCAGCCGAAAACGGGCTTTGAGACACGGACCATCATCACCGACCTGGTTGATGGCCCGTATACCTTTCGCATCGAACCCTTGGACCAGAATGGGAAGTCATTGTGCCCCTGTCGGCTGTATTTGCCGCTGGTGCTGAAGTAATAATATTTATGCTGCTTTCGCTAAAACCATCTGATAAAAATCAATCAAAGCCTCTGCAATTTTATCGCAAGCAAATTCAGTTTCAGCCACTTGTCGAGCCGTTTGTTCTGCTGCAATCATTTCATCTGGCTCGTTTAATAAGCCTAAAACAGCTTCAGCTAGAGCCTGCGGGTCGTCAGGAGCGAAACGACCCAGTGGATATTGTTTCAGCAACATCCCCATATCGCCGACATCAGTCGCCACGATAGGCCGTGCAGCGGAGAGAAAGTCGTGGACTTTTAAGGGAAAACGGCCCTGATTGGCCAGCGTATTGCACCAAGGTAAAAAACCGAGATCACAGGCAGCAACATAGTCAATAAAATCAGCCTGACTGACTGGGCCGGTCCGAATAACCGCCTCTGGCACCTGGACCATTTTTTCGATCTCGCGGTTGAAATAGCTAATGAGCAATAGACGGGTTTGTGGATATTGAGCCTGAATTTGATTGAAAGCAGCGGCCATCAATTCAGCATCACCCTGAAAAATAGACCCAGTATGGCCGAGATAAATCTTGTCAGGGGTTAGGCTTAATCGTTTTCGCACCTCCAAACGATTCTGAATCGGTATGCTTGCCACATCAGCCCCGTTGGGCAATAGCAAAATGTGTTCCCCTGCCACGCCGAGAGCGAGGGCACGTTCGCGTAAAGGATTACAGATCACCGTGGTCGCATGAGCCTGGGTTCGAAAAGTCTCTTCAAAAAAGGTTTCAATTGGTCTTAAAATAAAACGCATCAAGGCCTGAGATCTCTCTTCGATGGAGCCACCTCTGCCAAACCAGTCTGCCCAATCCATCACCAAGGGGATGCCTCGGATATGACGCAGATATAAAGCAGGTAATAGCACTGTAGGGCGCGCTTCAAAAGCATGCACCAGATCAAAGGATTGACCTTGAACCCATCTTAAACGATACAGTGCGTTCCATATATCCCAGCCAGACCGTAATGAACCCGTCAAAAGGTCGGGTGTTTCGACCAGTTGAACCCCCTCAACCTCGCGCCTGTGGCCGGCGAAACGCCTCTCACAGGAGGTCGCGATGAGGGTGACTTGATGTCCTTGTAAAACAAGGGGTTTGGCCAAGTTCAAGGCTCGCCAATAGGTTCCCTTGCCTACCCAATTCAGCACAATCATTAAAATTTTCATGAATTTAAATTCGGTTCGGTGGATGGCGAAACCAACCGACATACAAACCTCGCCAATAGGCTGTGAGCGCGGCCCACTGCTGATCTTTAATTAACCGCCCACTCCACCTGAGGGCACTCAACAAACGGTAGGGGATAATCAAAAAAGCTTGCCATAACTGCATGTGCTTCCGAAAGTATAAGCCGCTACTCAGGGCCATGTAATAGCGTTCATTAGGACTATTTGAACCGCCACTGCTTTGAGAGATCTGATGCCATAAATGCGCCTGTGGCACTAACACAAGGTCATAGCCTGCTTTTTGAACCCGTAGGCAAAAGTCCATATCCTCATAATACATAAAAAAGCGTTCATCAAATAGCCCCACTTGTTCTAAAATCATTCGGGGAATTAATAAACCACAAGCAGTCAGAAAGCCACGTTTTTGAGGTGCTTGGGGCAGAATTTGGTTCCGGCCATGATCCCCCGTCATTTCTAGCAAGACAGCACTCAGACCGCCTCCCGTGGACCAAATTGTTTTTGGGGCGGCCATATAAAAGATGGCTGGGGCTAAGAGACCAACCTCTGGTCGGGCATGGGCTAAAAGATGATCTAGCATGGCTGGGTCCACAATGGTGTCATTATTCAATAAAAAAACATAATCTGCCCCGCCAGCTAAGGCAGCGCGGATGCCTAAATTCATGCCCTTCGCAAACCCTAAATTCGATTCTGCTTCTATCAGCTTTACCTGCGAATAACGTTGACGGATTGTGAAACGTTGGTCATCTCTGGACCCATTATCGACCACCATGAGCTGCACATTGGGTGTGTCGATTTTACTGAGCGACTGTAGACAGGTTAAGGTGTCTTGACAGCGGTTCCAGTTTAAGATGATAACATAAATAAGCGGATGATATGGCACAATATTCAAATTCTTTCCAAAAACCGAGCCCATTCAACCCAGCCGTTATAAGCTAATGATAAGCTCAGTATTACTAAGCTGCAAGTAAAGACGACTGTTTTTCTTTGCTCTCTGATGAGCAATTGCACTCCCTGCTGACTCAGTAAACGCCATCCTTCTGTGGCGAGCAACAGGAGTAGGGGAATTAACACATAGTGATAGCGAGGGTCGCCAAAAAAAGCGATTCTGATGAGCGAAAAATATAAAAAAATGATGCTGATTAGGCCTGTAGCCGGTAAGTGTTTTTGGGCTAAGGTTAAATAAAGCAATGCTCCGACGAGAGCCAGCAGATAAAATATATTCGCGAGGCCGATCAATATAAATTTGATGATTGTCCGATGCTTGATGTGCGCCGTATGAAAATTGACCAGGATGCCCACCCGCTCAAAGCCCCAAAAATGGCTCAATTTTTTCAGCCCCAATTGGATAAACCAAAGGGGGTTTTCCATAATTTGTCTTGCCCCTATTTGATATCCTAAGCCATACCCTTGCGCTGTTTCGTAAGGCCAAGGGTCATAGACGATGCCGCCTGTGGCGGCGGGACTATTGCCGACCCAAAAGTTGAATCCACCATTGTCACTGATCAAAATAAAGCGGTCCATTACAACTAGATTACGTATTGTCCAAGGGATGATGACACAAAATGTGATGAGCAAGAGTACGCCACTAAGACGCAAACTCTGCTTCAGATTACGGCGATAAATAAAGAAAGCTGCGCCTAAAGCTATCGATAAGAACATCGCCTCTGGTCTGATGAGCGTGGCGTAGCCCAAAGACAGTCCAGCGAAGAGTAGGCTTGTTAGCGTATGTCCCTGTTTTTGGATCAGCATGAAGATTGTCAGAAGCATTAAAAAAGTGAATAATACTTCTGTATACACTAAGTTCACGAAACTGATATGTGTCGGATAGAGAGCCAGGAGCAGCGCAGCATATCGACCTGTTTTGGCATGGTATAACCATCGACCGATATTATCGATCAGCAAACATGATAGACCACCTAAAAATGTTTGGATTAGTTTGACTGCTATGACACTTTCCCCAAAGATAAGATAAACATCCGCCAAAAATAGCGAATAACCAGGGGGCCAGAAAGCCTGAGCGAGACCATCTTGGCTATAGCCTAATCCAGCAGCCATGTTAGACCCTAAGGCGTGATAAGCCAAGCCGTCAAAGGCGATATCACGAGGGATGAAGATAATCCAGGCTAATCTGAGCAAGATTGCTAAGATGACGATCAATAATAGGCCAAATTTGGTTCCCAGAAAGGTTTGCCAGATGTGATCAAAATAATTTGATATATCTTTCAAGCAATGGTTCATGGCCTATTAATCACTTGAGCTAAATGCGTTTGTAGCCTTCTGCCAATTTGTTCAACGCTGTAAGCCTGTTGAAATTGCTGATAGCCTTGTTGGGCCAAGCGGTGGCGTAGGGCAGGGTCAGCTTGGAGGGTTAAAATTCCTTGGGCCAAAGTCTGGGGATTTGCTCGTTCTACCAGATAGATTGTTTCATTCGGTTTTAATTCGGCGCGAATGGTTGGGGCATCGCCCGTGAGGACAGTTTTTCTCATGGCCAAGCCTTCATAAATTTTGTTTTGAATGGTCATTATAGATTGTGGGGTGATACCAAAAGCTCCCAAAATAATATCAGCTTGAGCCATTTTGCGACAGAGGCTCGTTTGGTCCAACCAGTTGATGAATTTGACGTTGGTTAGGTGATGCTGTTTGGCATATTGCTCTGCGGCCAGCCGACTGGGCCCCTGACCAATAAATTCAAAGTAGATCTGCGGGTGAGCCTGAAGTAAACGAGCCGCTTCTAGCATGGTTTCGACCCCATGATTAGGAATATACGAGCCATAGTATAATACGTGGAAGAGTTCATCCTCTGGTATCACTTGAGCTAAGGGCTGGAAAATCCGATCATCCGCGCCCGTGGGGACGAGGACAAATTTTTGCGGCTTTAAGCCATGGGTTTCCCCATGCCATTGCACATAGGCTTCAGTATCACAGATAAGACGGTTAGGTAGGCGACAAGCGAAGGCCTCTAGCCAGCGTAATAACCATAAGCTGAGTTGACTGCGTTGATTTGTTCTACGCTCAAGCGCAATGAGATAGATTGACATGAAGAGGTCTAAGACCAGGGGCTTTCTGTGGAACCAAGTGAGCAATCGGGCTAAGAAAACATCCAGTTGACCTGGATAACCTAAGACCATGATATCATAATCTTTGGGTAGGCTGGCATATTTTCTCAGCAAACGGATATAGGTTGATAGAACTCGTTTTATGAATCGCCAACTGGCCCAGCGTCCACTCGCCGCTTCGACTCGGTCTTCAATGCTCTGCCATAAGGCAATGTGACATTCGACCACCTCGACCCCAACGGCTTTTAGTCCAGCGAGCATGATCTGATTACGGGAATAGTTGGCGCGATAGGTGCCAAAATAGCAGACTTTCATGGTGACCCGATGAGTATGAAACAGTCTGGGGTGAGCTTGTTTGAGGATGTGATGGAGATTGTCTTTTGCTCAACCTGCCAAGTGATATGTGCTGGTAGCTCTTCTTTTTTTGAGGTGAATATTTGTTTGGGCTGGCGACTCAAGGTCGCTTGAAAGTTTTGTCCTCCTATATGACATAGTTGAACTTGGTTTTCGTTTGTGTCTTCAAGCAAGATGATAGCTGCCCCATCTGTGGCTAAGGCCGCTTGGCTCAGATAATGTCCACTGTTATTGTGTAATAAAGTCTTCCGTTTTGTTCCCCGCTGCCAAGTTAGGGTTAGACCTTGATACGTATTGTCAAACGTCAATTGCACCTCTCCCTGGGCGGCTTCCCCCGCTAAAAAGGCGGTGGCGAAGTGAAGGGTTTTGTCTTCAGGTGAGGTATATTGCAATGTCCAATTGGGACGGCGGAGAAAGATATCAGTTGGTTCTACCGCGGTCAGCTTTATGTTTGGGGCTGCTCCTTGAGACCAGATTAACTGAGCCGAGCGATGTTCATTGTCTAGTTGTATACCATGCGGCCCCATTTGCCCCCGACCATTGAGATGCCAGATAATCGCTGCTGGGCTTGGCCCTGTATCTGTTTTAGCTTGGTCCACGACCACTATGATGCCTGGATGTATGAGATATAGGGTCCGTTCATGCTGCCAATGATGCCAATTTGAGAGCGTTGTCTTGGTGCTATCGACCCAATCAGTGGCAAAGAAATATTCAACTTCCGTGTAAGCTGGTGGATCTTGATGCCAGGGACTACCGATGCCACTTAAGAGCCACAGTACACGGCTTAGACCCGATTTGGGTAGCTGTAGCCCATTGAGATTTTCTCGTGGGACACGCTTATCCCGCAGGGCCCTTCGCCCTTCAGGGAGCCATCCTAGTTTGCCCGAATGCCACTTTTCTGAGACTAAAGGGCCGTCTTGATATAGCAAGGTTAGGGTGTTTGCTGCTTTATAGCGATGCCATCCAGAAAAGCGCAGATTTAATAAAGCATACAGGGCATCGTCTTGCCATCCATCCCGTAGAACGATTTTGTCTGGGGCTAGTGGCCCTTTGGTGGTTGGTACACCAGAGTTACCATATAAGAGACAAGAGCCAATGTCTGGGGCTACGCCATCGACCAGTTGAGACCTGGGCCAGGGAAATCGACCGTTAAGATGTTGCCCTTGAGCTGTTAGTCGATTGAGTGATTTTATGGCGAGCCAGGTCATGGATGGATCTTTTAGCAAGGCTGCGCCCATGAGGAAGTATTCTGTCATGTTTGGCGTATAGTGTATGTTGTAAGAGAGAGCCTCTCCATCTGGGAGTGCTTGAGCAGTCAACCAGGAAAAGGCATGCGATATGTTCTGTTTGACTTGCCCAGGCGGAGGGTCGAGTTGTTGCTGATATTGATGGATCCACCAGGCGTTGGATAGCCATACGCCTTGATAGGTATAAGCATCATCGGTGTTACGAAATAGTTGATGCCACCCCAAGGGCCTTGTCTTTAGATAGGCTTTGTTTTGAACCCTTAAATCAGGGGCGGAAAAGTCTGTTGTTTCTAAGATGGCTAGTAATCCAGCTCCGATTTCTTGATTTTCATAGGGGCCGGCTGGATGTTTGCCGTAGGCCAGGGCATATAAGAGGTCAACCCATTCCGTGGTTTGCGTCCGTTGGTTGATTTGGGCAAACCAAGCCTTTAGGACTGCGCGGTCTGTTTTTGAGAATAGGTTTGGAAAGCTTGGCTCTAGTAACTTGAATTGATGTAGGCGTAAGGCAGCTTCATATTGGCCCCACTTTATGCTTTGGGCTGGTGTGGTGAAGAGGCCCATTTTAGCTTCTTTTAGCAGATTTTGTCGATATGCCTGGGCATGTTCTTCTTCATTGGTGTATAAGGCTAAACTGCCCTGGGTTAAGGTTGTGGTGAAGGGTGCCGCTTTGAGCAGGTTGATTAGGTTGGGGTAGATTTGTTGAGCGGGGAGGGGTTGAGATGAGGTGAGCAGGGTTTCACATAAGAAAGGTTGCTCTTCAGATAGACCAGCATAAGGCGGGGTCAGGAGCGGATAGAAGCTACGTTGATATTGTTGTGCTAACCAAGGCAGAAACCAAAAGATTGCGCCAATGCTCACGAATAAGAGGGTACTGCTTATGATGATTTTTTGTCTAAGGTTCAGTTTGGTTTGGAGATACCTGACCTGCTTTGGATAGATAATGTTGTAGGCTAATCCTATGGTGAGCCACATGAGACTGATATAAATGCCAATGGCTAAACTGAAAAACTCTTCTTCGGCAAAGCGAGATGTCAGGCCCAGGATGACCGCGAGACCCAGTCCAATAGCACCACCCACAAATAACCATAAGAGGAAGATCGTCACGAAACGAAGAGGTGTCCTAGTCAGGGAGAATAGACCACTGATATGTTGAGTAAGCAGTAGGCCAAGGCTAAATGAGATTGTAACCGCGGTCCAGGCTCTGATAGAGGACGTGGAACTAATTAAAGTAATTAGTATCAGTAGAAATAGGACCGTTAAGGGTAAGATGAACCGTCCAACTTTAGGCTGTCGTTTTACACCGAGCAGACGGGTTAGCGTGATGACTGCTATGATGAAGTTTAGTCGTTTTAAGGATGCCCAAGGGTCTGTTTCAGTGGTTAACCAAGCGGGCAGAATAGCTAAATTCAAGCATAGGCTACTGGCAATGAACCAGCGGGCGTAAGGTCTCAACATTTTATGATATCTTTTAGGGCGATGTTTCAGCTAAGGCAAATATCCAAATTTTATCCTGTTGATAAATTAAGTCTACCTGCGGCAATGCTTTGAGGAGATGCGGGTTGATGATTGGGTTAGGATTGTTGACCTTGCCTTGGGCTTGGCCTAAGTAGATATGCGTCACGCCTTGTTCCTTCAGTTGGGTCAAGTGTTGTTGTGTGGTTATCCCAGACTGACGCAGATTTAAGATGAGAGAGAGTAGTCCTAAAGAGTATCCCGGCGTGATTTCGGCTTCGTTAAGGATGGCATATTGAGGGGGCATGGTGTTATTTCTACGAGCTAATAGGGGCAGCCACCACCCTGCATCTGCCCCGACAATGGAGGTATCTTCATAGACGGTGAATCCATCGACAAAGAATTGGGCCTCAGGCGGCGTGTTTTGTTCTATCCATCGCATGGCTTGTAAGTCTGAGATGAAGACCATCTGATGGTTACGTTTTAGGAGCCACAAACTTTGCCAGCCCCCCCAGAGGGCGACGATAAGGAGACATAGACTGAAACTGGCGAGCCAGAGTTGACGGAAGGGTAGTTTTTGTAATCCTCGAACGATCTCTCCGCCTAGCCAAGCGGTTAGTAAGGCTGAGGGTATGTAGATGGCGATTATGATGTCAAAGTGCTTGGCCAGAAATGGAAATAGGGGGAATGAAGCGATGCTAAGGGTCCAAATACCCACTAAGATGGCTGTCCACTGTCTGCGTCCAAGGCCCCATAGCAAGGCCACGACTGCGCCAACGACGGGGACGAGGCCAGCATAAGAGATTGTATCTCGCCAGATTATCGCTTCAACCCAATAGGTGTTTAGAAAGGCCCCTGTTTGTTTGAGTGTGTCTGATGTCGGTAACATTCTGGTCAATTGACCCTGCTGAATGTTTAGCCACCAGGGCCATAATAAGATTAGGCCCAGTATGCCCATGCTAATTAGCCTGAGACCAGTATGCAGCAGCGTTTTGATTTGAGCCTCTCGAGTTAAGTAACCGATGAGCCAGATACCTAAAAAACTGAAGAATAGGAGTGGCATACGGTAATAGGTCAGGAACAGGCCAGCGGTTACGAGCGTGGCTAATATCCAGCGAAGGCCTACTTTGCGGCTGGAGAGGGTCATGATAACTAGCGATAAGGCGATTGGTAAGATGGCTTGACCGGCTAGTTGTGGATATCGGCCCCAATTGACATAGTACATTGGCATGGGCGAGAGGAGACCAGCACTTAATACGGCGATTAGACCAGCCCAATGACTGCCTGTCAATTGGAAGGCCAAGGGATATAGGGCTAAGACTGCTATGATGTTGAATAGTTGACCAGCTAATATGGTGAGAGAGACGACTTCACCATCCAATAACCAGATTAAGAAGGCGGCTAAACTGTGAAAGCCATAGTGCATGGTGAAGGTTTGATATTGGCTGTATGGCAGCCACGAGTCGAATAATCCTCCGTGGTCGATGATTAGTTGAGCTATGATGGTGTGATGAACCGAGTCCCCCCAAAAGGGGACGACGATGTCCCGGATGATGAGTAGACGCACGATAACCACTAGGCTAATGATAAGGGTCAATAGACTGTATGATAAATAAATATCCCAGCTTAGAGGCTGCCTTTGGGCCTTATGTTGATCGATGTGATGACGAATACGCGATAATGAGACCTTGGTCCGAGGCCAGATTATGACGACTCCAAATAGGATTAGAGTTCCCCATACCCTAAGTGAGGTTAGGGGTTGGTTGAATATTCGGCTTAATAATAGCCATAAGGGGAATAAGGCTAAACTAATCCCAATGGCTATGATGACCCAACCTAACCAATCGACTTCCGTCTTTGGCCATAAGAGGCTGAGTAAGGCGCCACCAGGAAGCGTTAATAGAAGCAAGATGGCGAGCGTTTTTGGCAAGGCGGCTAAGATATCTAGGCCCATTTGCCAAGCCATTGTTGGACGGTGATAGACCAAACGAAAAGCTAACTGAGCTTCCTGTGGTTGTCCATCTATGTGTAGCACCCCATCTAAATAAGCCTCTGCTGGGCCGTGAGAGATGGTCAGAGAGTCTGATGCTTTGGCTGTTGGGGCTTGTAGGAAAAAGTAATAATACTTGAGGCGCGAAGTGGGGATGGGGTTGAAGGCAAAGCGAATCCATTCTTGTCCAGTTAAGGTTGAGGTCGTTAAAGAAACTTGGTGTAAGTCTGCCTCAGCTTGGGTGTCTTGGCGCAGATGGAGTGTCACGGGTAAGTCGCTAGATGGGGTTGATGCGGTTAGTTTTACTTCAATGGCTGTCAGACCAGCTTGATAGGCCACAAAGGTTTGTCCGATGGTGCTAGGGCCAGACAATGGCTGTGCTAAGTGCCCAATGACTTGGGGTTGGTCTGGGTAAATCCAGTCCCCACGATTGAGCCACCAGCCTAAGGCTGAGAAAAGGACTATCACTCCGATAAGGAAGATGCCGATTAGGATGCTGACAGGAGAAGGATTAGGCCAGGATAGTTTCATAAAGGTTCATTAGCGGTGATTTAGGGAGTTCCAAAATTTAAGTTATCCCGAAATTTGAACAGAGACAACAATCTCTCTCGTAGTGTGTAAAATGTTCAATGAATCACGCCCGACGTACGACGAAATATTGGGACACTTATTTTCTAGTACGCCCTTACTGTCTCATCAGGTATTTGCTCACCGCCATAGTATAGGCGTGGACTGAGTTGGGTCAAATTGTCCAGGCTGATTTGAGGTAATTCATCAGAATAAACAGCGATGTTTGCTTTGACTATATCGGATTAACTGCTGCGATTATCTTGTACCCATTGTAAAATTTGATATTGATCTTATAATATTTTTCCTTGTCTTAAATTAAAGGCACTTGTATAATATTCTCAGTTTTCCACATCCATTTTTTTATACACCACCAACGCTCCCTCCTCTGGTCCTTCCAAAGTGGCCACGGCTTCATAGTGGCTTCGTCATTGATTTTTTCCTGTGGAAATAGTGATGAGTGCTAAGTGATGAATGATGCGTGTCAAATCCTGAAAGATATTTTTTGGAAATTATGAGAAGATGCCTATATACGGCTATTAATTGCTAAGTTGGGTTGAGGATGGTGTTCTCCTCGTTTTGTGATCCTCCAATGAGATGATATATAATGAAGCCTCTAAACATAACTGCTTGGTTTTAATAGGGTAATCAGTGATTAGTTATTAGTCTCTCCTCAACTAAAAACTAAAAACTAAAAACCAATAACAATACTTTCAAAGGAGATACACCATGCCCCTAATCAATCATCAAACCTTACACCAATTTGGTTCTGCTATCTTTCAAGCGGCTCAGGTTCCCGAAGATCAAGCTGATATTTTGACCAATCATCTGGTTGAGTCCAATCTGATGGGCCATGATTCACATGGCGTTAGGCATATTCCTGGCTATGTTAAAGGCTTGTTGAGCGGCAGCATGCAGCCCGTGGGAGGCCAAAAGATTGTCCGTGAAGCACCAACATCTCTCGTCATTGATGCTAATCGCAGTATTGGCATTGTCTTAGCTTATCAAGCCATGCAGATGGCTGTTGAACGCGCTCAAGAATATGCGCTGGGGGCGGTGGCTGTCCATCGGGCGAGTCATATTGGGCGGCTGGGCGCATTTCCACCCTTGGCCACCGAGCAAGATTGCATTGGCCTGCTGATGTTGAATGGCGGTGGACGATTTACCGCGCCTTTTGGGGGCATAGATCGTCGTTTACCGCCCAATCCCATTGCCATGAGTGTGCCGACCCAAAATGGGCCAGCCATGATGTTAGATATCACCACCAGTATGGTGGCTGGCGGCAAAGTGATGGTGGCGAAGGCGCGTAAGCAGCCAGTCCCTGAAGGGTGGCTGATTGATCGGGAAGGCAATCCAGTTACGGATCCACAACCTTTCCTAAACTCGGAAGTGGCCATGCTGCCCTTGGGGGGCATGGTGGGTCATAAAGGCTATGGGCTAGGCATGATGATTGATGCCATTGCTGGTGGGCTTTCTTGGGCTGGCTGTAGCGCAGAACAGCCAACCCGTGGGGGCAGTGGATTTTTGTGTTTAGCGATCAAGATTGAAAGTTTTATTGATTTGGACGAGTATAAAAAAGAAGTACAGCTCCTGATTGATTGGGTTAAATCCTCAGCCACCATGCCCGGCGTGGAACGTATTTACCTACCTGGTGAAATTGAGCAGGAGCGGAAAGCGCAACGTGAAGTTGAAGGCATCCCCATTGAAGAGACGACTTGGGAGCGGATTTTGAATACGGCGAATGAAGTGGGTGTGTCGTTATAGGTGTTAAGTTATTTGTAGAGTTTCAGCCGTATCTTACCTGTATTTTTTTCTTGAGTGACTTCAATAAAAGCATCTAGGGCTTCACGCAGAATAGCCATTCCTGGGACGTATCTTGGCTTTAGGCGAAGAATAAGATCGAATTTTTGCAAATTTCATCTTCTTGGGTATGCTATCCTTCATTCGATTAATATATCCCTAATTTGGAGCCAGTTTAATGACTTCTCATCTTCATCACATCGCCTCACTATCTTGAAGTAAAGTAACAGCAAGGTTGCAAAGTATCAGGGTGATCCTGCGTCAGTCCTAAAAACTAAGGCCTAAAACTCATTGAACCACTTTCTTCAAGATACCCCGATTATATATCGAGGCATCTATCTAATGGAGGGAGACCGGTTATCTGAATTATATAAAATATCGTCAAAAGCCATCCGGCCTCGGATGGCTTTTTTTATTGTCTGCAATAGGAGGCGACCTCTATGCTTCAGGTGCATCAGCTAACCAAATTTTATGGCCCACAAATCATCCTCGATGAGATATCGTTTGTCCTCAGTCGAGGAGACCGCGTGGGCTTAGTTGGCCCCAATGGTTGTGGAAAATCGACCTTATTGCGAATCATTGCTGGCCTTGAAAAGGCAGACCAAGGGGAAATTAATCTCGACTCTCATGCTACTTTAGGCTATTTGCCTCAAGGGACAGAGTCTCCTCTGGGGCGCAGTGTTTTAGTCGAAATTCAAGCTGGCTTACCCAGCTTGATGGAAGCCCAACAACAGGTGAATGAATTGACGAAACAAATGAGTCAAGCACGGGATGAGCCTTTAGATAAACTACTGGCAGCTTATGGACAGGCACAGGCGCAGTTTGAAACCTTAGGTGGCTATGAGGTTGAGTACCGTATCTTGGAAATTTTGGCTGACTTGGGTTTAGCTGATTTAGACTTAACGGCACCCCTTCAGCATTTGAGCGGTGGTCAACGGGCCAGAGTTGGTTTAGCTCGTCTTTTATTAGCCCAACCAACGCTCTTGTTGCTTGACGAGCCGACGAACCACCTTGATTTAGCCACTTTAAGCTGGCTGGAACAATTCATCGCCAGTTACGATGGCGCAGTCTTGCTCGTCTCCCATGACCGTATGTTTTTGGACCAAACCGTTTCTCGGATTTTAGCCTTAGAACTCAGCACCCACCACTTGACTGACTATACAGGAAATTATAGTGACTATCATGCCGCCAAAGCCTTGTGGCAAGAGAAACAGTGGACGGCCTGGAAAGATCAACAGGCCGAAATTCGGCGGGTTGAGGCTGATATTCGGCGCACACATGGTCAAGCGCAGCATAATGAACAGGCGACGACTGACTCAAGTATGCGTCGCTATGCTAAAAAGGTGGCTAAGAAAGCTAAGGCTCGTGAAGGTAAATTAAGGCGATTTTTGGAGGCCGAAGAGCGGGTCGAAAAGCCGCAGCAAAGTTGGGGCCTGAAGTTTGATTTTGGCGAGATGCCTCGCGGAGGACAAATTGTGCTAACCTTGAAGGATATCGGTCATACTTATGATCCCCTGGCTGAACAGGCTTTGTCTCAAAATGGGCTATCACCTGCACCACCAAAACCTTGGCTCTTTCATTCCCTCAATATAACCTTACAACATGGCGAACGCATCGCCTTGCTTGGGCCCAATGGGGCTGGTAAAACAACGTTGCTCCGCCTTATCGCCGCAGACTTAAATCCCACTGTTGGTCAGGTTCGCTTGGGGGCTAATGTTCGTCTAGGCTACATGCCGCAGCAGCAAGAGAGTCTGCCGCCTAGAGAAACGCCTTTAGCGCTCATTAGACAAATCGCTCCCGTCAGCGAGACAGAGGCTCGTAGCTTTCTCCATTTTTTCCTTTTTGCTCATGACGAGGTGTTTAGGCCCATCAGCAGCCTGAGTTATGGCGAACGGGCGCGTTTGCTTTTGGCGCGGATGGTGATCAGCGGGACGAATTTTTTGTTACTCGATGAGCCAGTGAATCATTTGGACATCCCAGCCCGAGAACGGTTTGAGCAAGCCTTAGATGTGTTTCCCGGCACGATTTTGGCAGCTACACATGATCGGGCTTTCATTGACCGCTTTGCTACCAGTGTTTGGGCCTTGGAAAATCAGGGTATTCAACCTTATTTTAGTCGTGCAGAAATGTTAGGCTGACCAAAAAATAATTATCCGCAGATTTCGCAGATTTCGCAGATTAGGTTCTGTATGTGGAATAGTCTCTCGAATCCAAATGTCAACACAACCTAGTAAAGAAAAAATCTGTGTTTATCTGCGTTTATCTGTGTCCTATTTCCAGACCTCATCTTAAATTTTTGCCCCTGTTCAGTATGTATTTTGTATTTACACCGCCTCACCTAGTTTCAAGGCCTGGAATATCTTCATCCGTAGCAACGAAATAATGAGACCAACTAAAGCAATAAAGAAGAAAATACCAAAAAGGGCATACATACGGAAAACGGCAGGCCATGCGATTTCGACCAAGAAGGGAGGGATTTGCGTGGCCACATGGCTGCCAATTTGTAAGAAGGGAATGAATACATAGCTGACCATCGCCCCTAAACCTGTGCCGGTGGCCACGCCGATGAGCACTAAAAAGATAAGTTCCCAAAAAATGAAGACAATCATATCCCAACTTGACAGGCCCACGGCGCGTAAAGTTCCCAGCTCGACAAAACGGCGCCGAAAAGAGAAGAAAGCGTAGAGCAAAAAGCCAAGGATGGTTAAAATGGCCGCGCCCATGAATCCGATGGATAATACGCCGAAGAGTCCTTGCCGTTCAGGCCGTTGTTGCTCTGCTAGGATACGTTGTTCTGGTAGTCTGTCAGGTCGAACCCAGAAATTGAGGTCAGTCATATCTGCAGTAATTTGCTCAAAAGTATGGGTTGGATCCGCGTTCAACCAGATGCGATAGGGCATCGCGCCGCCAACTTGTTGAAAGAGAAAGTTTAAGTTGCCGACCAATAATACGCTATCTTCAGGATACCAAGCAGGAAAAAGCTCAAAACTGCCGACAATGGTTAACCCTAGCTCCAGACGTTCGCCAGAGAGGTCTATTTGCATGCGTAAGAGATCACCGATACGCAAAGCATTACGGGTCATCAGGTCCTGTGGAACTAAAACCCCATCGGGGGCCAAGGCCAAAGCGTTCAGAAGGTGACTTAAATCTACCGCAGCGAAATCAGGTCGCCAATAAGCCACCTGACCGAAGTCAATGCGCTCTATGCCCATAAAAGTGATGGTCTCGCTACGGCTACCCGTGCGTAATGCCCCCTGATATTTTCCCACTCGAGCCACGGTTTCAACACCTGCCACGCTGAGATATTCCTGATGAGGAAAGAAAGCCCAGCTTGGCCCTTGACCGTCTGCGGACTGCCCAGCAAATTCACCGAATAGTCCTCCCACATCGAGCGATTCAAAATCGATAAACGTCATATCGGCCCCTATTTTGTAATACATCTGGTCATAGAGGTGATGATCTAAGGTTTGGGCTAGAGAGGCTGTATAAGCAGAGAGACTGAGAGTCAAGATGAGCAAGACCAATGGCGCGGTATACGCGCCTGGAGAGCGGGCCAGTTGACGTAGGGCTAAGAGTAAGCCGACACTACCAGTAAAAGAGAGCAACCAAGCTAATCCAGCCATGAGGATAGGCATTAAGCGTAATAGAACAAGACTTAAGGCGAATATGCTCAGAGCCGGGACTAGAAAGAGTAAAGGATTTTGAAAAGGATCAGCCGTGTTTAGCGTATCAGAATCAAGGATGATCAAGCGGCCTTGTTGTTGCAGCAGGTAGGTGCCATAAGCGGCTGGAATGAGGAGCAATAAATCTAACCACGCTCGCTGCCACCACGGCGGTCGAACTTGACGGGCCTGATCTTGTTTGTACGTAATGATGGTGTGTTGAGAGGCCCCAAGGGTGGGCAAGATTTGGGCGGCTAAAATGAGGCCCAGACCGAGTAAGGCAATGCGGATGGTGACATTGGTCAGGCTGAGGGATAATTCAGTCTCCAGACTGAAATTTAAAAAACTGCGCGTTTGGCCGATTAACTGGGCTAAATATTGACTGAGTGGGAAACTCAGAGCTAAAGCCAAAGTGCCGAGAATGAGGCTTTCTAATAAAGCAACCCCAATGAGCTGCACTTTGGTTCCCCCTCGACTGCGTAGAACGGCGATCTCATTGCGTTGGCGTTCTACTAATAAATTCACGACCAAACTGATGAAGGCTAGGGTCAAGCCGAAAATAGGGATGCTAAAGGCAAATAGAAGGAGGGTCAGTAAATCGGCCGCTTGCTGATAGCGGCTTAAAGGCCCAACAGGCGAAAGACTGAGATCAGTGTAGGGCAAAAGGGTGTGGGCATCCTGTGCCATGGCCTGAATACGACTGAGCAATGGTAAAGCATCTTCGCCACGGATGGCCGAGCCATCCATGGTCCAATACCACAAACCCAAATAAACATCTTGCTCAATCAAGGGCACAATACGATTGATATAGGTTTCCTCGGAGAGGATGAAAAGTTCTTCTAAGGCTTTGGGGTCATAGAACCAAAAAGCCGCTTGGGGGTCGATAGGTCGCCAGATACCTGAAATACGGACTCGTATTTGGCGACGATTGGCGGCTTGATTACTTAATAAGATGACATAGGTCTCATTCGCTTGGAGGCCTAAATCAAAGGCTAGAGGCTCACTGACTAAGACTTCGATTGCGTCATTAGCTGATGACGTGCCATCGCTTGATGGCATAGGAAAGGTTCCTTCTACAATATCAATTTGATTTTCAATATCTGTGATAAAGCCAATATTGACCCAAGCTAACGTGCGGTTATCCGCATAAGTGGTTTCATCTCCGGCAAAGAGGCGATAAGGATCAGTCTTGAAATGGCGGACAGAGAACCCAAGTGGTAGCTGTAAGCTTTCCTGTGCTGGCCCCGAGAGATAAGCATCCACTTGGCGGGCATCCTCCCAAGAGACCGTGCCTCGGTTTGAACCTAGATAGCGCATGAGAAAGGCGTAAGGCGGACGGTTGGAACGCCCTTTGCTGCTTGGATTAGACAACTCTTCTTGTAAGGTCCGATAGGACACGGCATCAGCATAAAGGGGGATGCTAATGGTTAGGGTCATGGCAATCATCAAGCCGATGAGGGTCGCCAAGGCTAACCCCTTTTGTGCCAGGAGGCGTTTCGTAGCAACAGTAAAGATAGCCCAGATATGTCTTGCCGTGGTCATTCTAACTGTTCCTAAAAAGTTATCCAAAAGAGGACAATAGGTAATTCGCACTCAGTTAATATCAGCCTGAGGCTGCACGTAACTTGAGCCTTGGTTGAGCAGTCCCAACCGTTCTTTGACGCGCTCGGTGCGTCGGACTAAAATTGTCTTGACTTGTGTGTAGGGCAAATAGCGATGTATCTCTTCATCCTCATACCGGGCCAAGATATTCCGAGCAGCATTCTCGTCTGCATCCAGCACGACCCCGTCGAAACAGTAAAATTTCTCCCCTTGCCTTTCTCCTAGAAGGAGACCGTGTCGGGCATCCACTTGCGACGTGTAGGCTGCATTGACGATGAAGAGCGTAGAACCTCTACGCCGAGATACCGTTTGAAGAGCCTCGGCCATCAGACCTTTGACCCAACCGCTTAGTCGGCGGTTTTGGTCTTTGCCGTAAGACCGTCCCTTGATGGGGACACTCAAGTCTTCGGTCACAATGGTCTGGGCTTTATCGACCACCTGATGGGTGGCCTTGTATATCTTGTCGCGCATACGCTGCCGATGCTTAGGTCTGCGGCGGTTCAGCTTTTTGCGCGAAAGGTTATTCTTTTCTATATTCTTGCGTTTATGTGCTTTCTTGCGGGCAATGGCTTTGAGTTTATGGCGCCGTTGATATTTGGTCTTTAGATAATCACTTTCTTGACTGAGGTCAGCACCTAAGCCCTCTCCGTAGCGTTCTCCCTCACTATCAACATAGACCTCACTATAGCCTTTGTCTAAGCCCAGAGTTTTGGGGCCGCAATCTTTAGTGATAACTTCTTCAATGGTGTAATGTACTTCTACCCGTCCCTCTCTCAGGAGAAGCCGCAGCGTCCCTGTTGGCTGAACGTTTGTGTTGAGAGGTATAGCGACCCGCTGCCCTCGCTTGAGGCTCTGTACCTTGAGCCAAGCTCTGCCGCCTAACTCAAAGGTGCTGTAGCAATCGCTATCCAAGACTATCTGATTTTTGACTTTGCTCTGTCCGTGCTTGCAAAAGAGGCGCATTTGACGGTGTAAAAAGGCATCAGCTAACCATTTGTCTTTTTTGAGGATGGTAAACAATCGCTTTCGCTCTGTCTCGTCCTTCCCTCGTTTCCATACCTTCCGTCTCACCTCGACTTTGCACGCTTCTCGATAGGCTTCTATATTGGCCTTACTGTCCCGTAAGGTCTCTTTCCATAGACGGGCAGGTACATTAAAGGTTCGACCTTGAGCCAACCAGTCATCCCGTATTTGACGATGCTTCAACCCCACCCCTTGCACCGCTCCGTAGCGATGCCACACTTCTTGACGCACAGTGCCTAAGCGTTTCGCTATTTCTTTTAGTTGTTCATATTTCCCTTGATTCAAACCATCACTGTAGATGATCCGTGTCACTTTGCTCATTTTTTCTTTGGGCAACTTCATTTACAATAAATATTGGTTATATTGTCTAGTTATGTTACATTCTTTCCCAATTTTCAAATTGTTTTTCCTGCCTCTATTTCTAACCCGCCAAACCAACGTACTATTAAGTTATAAGTAACCTCCATAGCCAAGCCAACCCTGATAAGCCCGCTTATAAATAACGTTGTAAACGCGGTCACACGTTGTCTTGAACAAAACACGATCATAACTGTCTGGCAATTTCTGATCTAGCACCCTTTCGACGACAGTTTTCACCCGGGCCTGACTTTGTCCGTCCTTATGCCAATCCTGCACCATGACCTGGGGGGTTTCTTCTCGCAACCGTTTGAGCAAGGCTTGGGCGGCCTGTTTAACGGCCCTTTCCTCCGCTTTGGTCATCTTCGCTTTTTTCATCAGGTCGAACAGGGCCAATTCTTCTTCCGTCAGCCCGAGTCGAAGATGGCGTTCTTCCTCTTCGTTTAAAGTTTGACTGAAGTGGAGTAGTTCAACAAAATAATCCTCCGTGGTCATCCTGCCCGCGTTATACAAGGCGATGATTTCCTGCAAGCGCTGGGCAAAGTCGGCGCGGGTGCTATTTTGTTGCAGCATTTGTTGCAACTTCTGTTCAAGAAAGGCCCGCAGACCAGCAATCTCGATATGTTTGTAGGGCTTGCTTTTGAAGTCCGCCTGCAAGACCTCGAGCTTGACCTGACGTAAGTCCCACACTTTCCCCGTCTGCATCACCGTATATTCAGCCTGAGATTCACCCACTTGTCGCCCCTCATTCGCGGCGACCACGCTTTCATCGAGCAAGGCGGCGATACGCAGACTGGCAACATCAATCGTTTGTTGCTGCCTGATGGCCTCGATGATGCCCCGCAGATATTGAAAAATAGCGACCAGAGGTCGCCCAGCTTGGGGGTGCAGGATTTCTGGCCGACAAGCTTCGTAGAGGGCGGAGATCGTGTTTTCGTAAACCTTAAATTCTTTATGCCACGCATCTTTCGAGAGCAAGATATCCGCATAAGTTTTAAGCTGCTCTAAATCGTTCAGTACGCCGGTTGAATTTTCTAAAGGCGATAAATCAATGCCTTTGTCCTGACAGAAGCTGACTCCCTGAGCCAGAGCCTCATCCAGCAGCTTAAAGAGGGCCGATTTTTCCTGCACCGGCAAGGCCTCCTGTCCCTCGGAACCGAGGGCGTAAGCAGCTAGGGCCTGTTTCATGTTGCGGAAAACATTATAGTAGTCAATGATTTCACCGTTGATTTTGGACACCCCATTGATCACATGCGTCGTGACCCGATTGGCGCGGGCGATGGTTTGCATGAGGGTGTGGTCGCGCATGGGCTTGTCCAAGTAAAGCGTGGAGAGGGTGGGGGCATCGAAGCCAGTGAGCCACATGGCGCAGACGAAGACGAGGCGCAGCGGAGCAAGCGGATCTTTGAATTGATATTCAATATCATGGCCCTGTTCATTCAGCCTAGTCATCCGTTCGCGATGTGGCTTGATGTTCAAGCCCTTTTTGGCGAACTTTTCTTCTTCGCCGGCCTCTTCACTGATGACGACGGCCATGTGGCTGTCGCGCAGAAAGTCCCGCGCTCTAATTAACTGGGCCTTCTGGCTGGCCTGACTCGCTTGACGAATTTGTCCATTCAACTCCTTCAAGGCCTCTTTGCGGTGATACTGCACCTTATCATACATCTTAACCGCCGTGAATTTATCAACCGTAATGACCAAGCCCTTGCCCAGATATCCCCGCTGCGGGAAGTGGGCCACAATATCCTTGGCGATCATTTCCAGCCGATCATCGCGCACAATGATTTCTGTTTCTCGAGCGAACTGCTTCTCCAGCTTGGCCTGTTGATCCTCGTCCAGATTTTCATCTTCCAGAATTTCATAAAATTCATCGCTCAAAGCCTCATTTTGCAGCAAGACTTCGGGCACCCGCTTTTCATAGAAGAGGGGCACGGTCGCCCCATCGTCCATGGATTGGGTGAAGTTGTATTCGCTGACGTAATCGCCGAACCACTGATTTGTTTTACGCGCTTTGCCCAAAAGAGGCGTACCCGTAAAGGCGAGGTAGCGGGCCTTGGGCAGACCAGCCCGCATGTTTTCAGCCAGAGTTTTGTATTGGGTGCGGTGGGCCTCATCCACAATGACGAGCACATCATCACGCTCAGTCAAGACGGGATAGCTTTGGCCGGGGTCGGCGCGGAATTTCTGGATCAAGGTAAAAACAATCCGCTTGTGTTGTCCCAAAAACGCCCGCAGTTCCTGACTGTTTTTGGGACGGGCGGCCTCTTCTTCGGCGACTGTGGCTGTGTTGAGGAAGTGACGATAGATCTGCCCCTCTAAATCATTGCGGTCGGTGACGATGACAAAGCTGTAGTTGCCCCTCATCTTGCGCCAAATTTTGCGAGCGTAGAAAATCATGGAGAAGCTCTTGCCCGCCCCTTGGGTGTGCCAAAAGACTCCCAGCTTGCCCTGGGCCTCGGCCTCTTCTTCGGCCCCAGGCCGCTGATGTTCGGCAAAGACGGAGACCGCTTTGTTGACGCCAATAAACTGGTGATTTTGGGCGATGATCTTTTGGGACTCGTTGTAGTAGAGGATGAAGTTTTCAATATAGTCGAGGAGGGTGGCTGGGGCGCAGAGACCGTGGACTAGGCGTTCCAAACTCGTGCCCGCATCACGGATCTGCTGACAGTCGATCTTTTCAGTTTCATCAGCCACGCGCAGCCAAGGGAAGAAATGTTCCCAACCCGCGCTGACGCTGCCCACTTTGCTCTCTACCCCATTAGAGAGGATGCAGAGGGCCGTGGGGTGGAATAATTGAGGAATCTCTTGTTTATAGGTGGTCAGATTATCGTCGTAGGCGTTCTTGAGCTTGATGGCCGCGTTTTTCAGTTCGATGAAGACCAGCGGCAAGCCATTGATATAGAGCAACACGTCGGGGCGGCGGGGGTAGACTTGGCCTTTGACCCACAGTTGGGAGACGGCCAAAAAATCGTTATGGCCGACCACATTGAAGTCGAGCAGACGCACCCGCCCATGTTCGGTTGTGCCTTGCGCGTTGGTGAAGGTGACCGCAATGCCCTCGCGGATGAGGCCATCCAATTCACGATTGGCCGCCATGAGCGACAGGGCCCGCCGATTGCGCGTGACCTCGGCCAAGGCTTCATCAAGGGCCGCGGCGGGGATGGTCGGGTTTAGTCGCTGGGCCGCCCTTTTCAGATCTTGGGGGAAGATGACCTCGCCCTTATCGCTGCGCCCGCTGCCGTCTTGGAGGTCGTCCGCATTATTGGTGAAACAGCGGCGTACCTCATAGCCATAGGCATCGTGCAGGCGTTCAAGCAGGGCCTGTTCAATGTCGTCTTCTGAAATAAAATTGGGCATGATACCGGCCATCCCAAAGCATTAAAATTTTACATGATGAAAAAACACCGCTATGCTATAGCATAGCGATAACAAAACAAGAAGGGAAATATTTTAGCCTATCTACACCCTATAGCGTGTAGGATTGATTGCGCCGAAGCCGAACGTTGTCTCATCATTCACCCATACATCGTGAGGTATTGGGTGCAAGCCAGCAGACTATAAGTACCCTTATCCTTAGCATTCATCTCACCTACCTGTGGGGTGTGGGTTCTGGCCCTCCCAGAAGAAGAAGTCACGGGATATTCATCTCACCTACTTGTGGGGTGTGGACAGTAGCAGCGATGCCTTCACCGTTTGATTAAAATTCACGCCACACACCTGTGAGGTGTAGATAACATGCTCTCGAAAAACAGCAACGCTTCACATATCCCACACACCCATAGGATGTCGTGGTAATGACCTTGACTTTCAAGTCCTTGAAGCATTCCTTACACGATTGTGTGAGAGGAAGACGGCCAAAAGTCCATCGTAATCATATCAATTTATTTTGATACATATTACTGACCCTGGCTTCATTCCACATGGTGGAAAATTGTGTGATCATTTCATCTTATGTTTAAGATGCCCTATCTATATTTGTCAGATAGCCTATTATACGCTACTTATCGTGAAACACGCTAATCAGGCTGTTCATAATAGACAGTATCGGGCTTAAAAAAACAGCATTTTCATTGAGAATAGATGCCCGCTGACCATCTTCAACCCTGACCAAAACGCCTAGAACCCCAATCCTAGACGGCCGCCTCAGCAGCCAGCAGGCTGGCCGGAAAGCGGATGTCGAGGTCTTCTACGGATAGTTTGCCGGAGATGAGGCGGGGGAGGAGAAGGTCGCGGGATTTCTTAAGTTTAGAATTTTGTAAATAAAGCATTTCCTTTTTATCTAGCATTGGCTCAACCAAATTATTAAATCGTTCTATCAAATCATTTGTTGGGAACAATAATGAAAATAATTTCATTGTTTTTGCATTTGCCTGTGGCTGTGCTGCTCCACTAACAAACATACCTATAAATTTTTTGAAGTTATCGCTTTCAACTGAAAGTCCCAAAAATATATTATGCATTGGATTATCTGGTTTTACTCGAACTAGGTATGATGCAAAAACAGAATTAGGATGAAATTTGTTAATTCTTTTTGCATAACCAACCGTTCCAGTACGAGCTATAACTAAATCCCCCTCATGCAAAAGATATTTGTCAAGTTCATGATCACTCATTTGACAATGAGGTACATTATCCCAATCTATGATCTGAGGTACTATGTCGGTAATTCGCAAGAATTTTGGACCAATTTCTTCTTTTGTGGCACTAGTGGTAAATCCATATTGTGTACTTGCTAAGTCTTTTAATTGTTTCATCTCCCACCCCTTCGGCATCCCCCTCTCAAACCGCGTCCCCTCATGCCCAGGAAAACGAAGACGAACAAACCATTCTCGGTAGATTTCTGCGGCGGCTTTTTCCAGCAGGGCGATGCGTTTGGTGTTGTTTTCGATGAGGTCATCGTAGGCGGAGAGGATGGCGGCGATTTTTTGTTGAACATTAAGAGTTGGCAATAAAAGGTCAAAGTTTTTGATAGTATAGGCATTAAGATTCTGTTGTGCTCCACCAAATTTAAGGGCTACCAAATTATTGTAGCAACCTTTTAGATAAAAGTACAAATAGCGGTAATCAACCAATTGTGCATCAACAATGAGATTACAACAAGCTTGATTTGTTGCGAGTTCAATTTTATTGATTCCAACGGTTCCAGCAGTTTCACCATACATAGCTACAATAACGCTATTTATCGGAATAAGTTTTGCAGAAGACTTTGTCAAACCCAATTCTGTGATTTTTTCTGAGGTTTCATAGATATAACCCTCTTTGACCTCACCAGTTTTTAACCAGGGGATATTTCCATCTTTGTAATATTCTAACTTTGACCTAAGAGGCGTACCACCTGAAACAATACGTTGACAGATATTTTTGATTTTAGTCTGCTTCCACTCACTCATTGATTCCCTACCAATTCCTTCAAATTATGCCCAATCACCTCTGTCAACCCATGCGCCTCACCACTCAACCTTTCCAATTCCGCCTGCAAGCCCAACAACTCCGCCCGAAATTCCGCCTCTGTCTGCCCATCCTCCTCAATCACCACCCCCACATAGCGACCGGGGTTCAAAGAATAATCCTGCTCCCGCACCTCGTCCAGCGTGGCCCGCTTGCACAGACCGGTCACATCTTCATAAGCCGCTTGGGGGAAGCGTTCTTGCAGCCAGTGAATATGCTTGAAGAAGGCTTCGGCCGCCTGCACCTCGGCGCGGCAGGTTTCCATCGTTTGCTTTAAGGCCCTCAAATGCTGACTGCGGCCGCGGCCGCCAGTGGTGATTCGGTCTTGGGCTTCTACCTGGCGCAAAATTTGGTCTAGCGGCTGCCAAGCGGCCTGCAAGTCCGCGAAAAAGGGAGCCACCAGCGCTTGGCGTTGCTGTTGGGCGGCATTTTGGGCCTCAATGGGGGTCAGCTTGGCCCCTTCAGCCTTGTAAGCCTCATGGGCGGTCTGCAAGCTGGCCCAGGTAGCCCACTGCGCGGTCAAGGTCTCTACGGCGGCCTGCCCCTCGCTCTGAGAGTCTAAGGCCATCCGCCATTGCGCGGTCAAGCTGGGCATGTGGGTGGCCACCTCGCCCAATTTAGCCAAGCCCTGAGCAAAGTAGGTGTCCACTTGGCGAATGAAGGCCGCCCGCTGTCCGCGATGGAGATGGCTAATCAGGCTCAGATTGCAGATCTGCGGCGGCGAAAATTCGCGGTGGGCGCGGTCAATTTGGGTGAAGATATTGCGGGCATCGATGAAGAGGATGCTGGTCTCAATTTCATTACCTTGCTCTTGCTCCGCCAGCCGCCCCTTGCCCTTATCAAAAAACCAGAGCGTAGCGGGCAGGGTCACGGTCCAGAACATATTGGACGGCAGGGTCAGCAGGCCGTAGATCAAATTGTTTTCAATCAAATTTTTCCGAATCTCCGCCTCGCTATGGCGGGCATCGGAGGCGGAATTGGCCATGACCAAGGCGGCCCGCCCATTTTCTTTGAGCGCGGTGGCGAAGAGGTTGATCCACAGATAGTTGGCGTTGGGCACGGTCTCGTTGCCAGCCTTCTTCTGGCTGGCCTTGCCCTTTTTGCGCGGGATGCCATAGGTGTTAAAGCGAGGATCATCTTCGATTCGCTGCACATTGACATCATCAACATTGAAGGGCGGATTGGTCAGCACATAGTCAAAGCGGCCCAAGCTTTGAAAGGGGTCTTCATAATAGGTATTGGTCTGCCGCACCTCGCCCCGCAGACCGTTGACCACCAAATTCATCTTGGCCAGTTTGACCGTCTCCAAGGTCTTCTCCTGGCCATAGACAAAGAGCGCGTCGGCTGCTTGTTGTTCTTGGGCCTTTCTATGGGCATCGACAAAGGCGGCCGATTGCACAAACATGCCGCCAGACCCGCAGGCGGGGTCGAAGACGGCCCCCTGATGGGGTTCAATGATTTCCACCATCAAGCGCACCACCGAACGCGGGGTAAAAAACTCCCCGCCGCCTTGCCCCTCGGCCAAGGCGAAGTTGCTCAGAAAATATTCGTAAATCTGTCCAAAAAGGTCGCCCTCAGCATCGT
Source organism: Anaerolineae bacterium (assembly GCA_965199695.1). Classification (GTDB taxonomy): domain Bacteria; phylum Chloroflexota; class Anaerolineae; order 4572-78; family 4572-78; genus CBDAUV01. The sequence continues at coordinate 1,080,546 of OZ241372.1, forward strand.
CGGGGATATTGGCGAAGTTTTGCAGCAAACGGCTGGGGATGGTCTGGTCCGTGCGGGTCAGTTTGAAGTATTCGTCCTGCGGTAGCACCCCTTGCAGCTCTGGCTTATATTTTTCAATCTCAGCCATGGCCGCTTTTAAGGCTTGGTCAATCGCCGCCTCTTCGGGCAGGTTGAGCAGGTAGTCATAGCGGGCCCTCTGGGGCAGGTAGAAACCGCAGGTGGCGATAGCAATTTCATGGAGCGGCTTTTCTCGCCGTGTCCCGGCCAAGGTTTGATATTCGGTCAAAATTTCAGCTTCATAGTGCCGATATTTGTTGTCGGCGAACTTGAGAAAGATCAAGCCCATGACCGGGGTCGAGTATTCACTAGCCCGCAGGTCAGAATTGGCCCGCAGGTCGTCCGCGCTTTTCCAGAGGGTTGTTTGCAGTGTTTTGAGTGCTTTTGGTTTCATGGGGGTAGGTGGCTGCTTGCCCCAGGTCACGACGGGGGCTATAATGAACTGAGGCTGTTTCAACTTTAAAGTTTGCCCCTTAATCTTAAATTCATCAATAGAGCAAAAGTACCGAGTATGGCGACGTTCACCCGCCGCTAAGACTACGGTGAGCCAATAGCTGAAGTGATTTTCAACACGGCCCTAGTTTGTTCATCAATTTAGGAGATATGATATGGTTGTCCAAACAATCGCAAGACCAAAACCAACTCCAGCACCCCAAATCTCTATCCCCCCACTGATTACGGGCGAAGCATTGTTCGTGATGGGGGATATTGGGCCTTGTGAACTGGTAAAAGGAGAAATTATTAGGCACATGCCAACAGGGCACCCACATGCCCAGCAGGTTTTGACTTGGCGCATAGATGAAATATCTAAAGTAGTTGATGACCTATCTCACGAGTTCAACTTAGATTTCCGTCACAGTTTGGGGATGGAGTTGGACAGTCGCTTGGTCGTGGTCAAAAAAGTCAATCGCACTGGCTGGTCGCTCATGCGGGTCTTGCCTCAATAATTAATTGTCATAACAATAAAGCAACCAAAAGAACCACCGTCACTTGATTCCGCCTATGACGGATTCAATGCAGTGCGGTTGGTTTTTTTTCTGGAGAGATAAACCTTTATGACCCATAAACACCGCGTTGTCGTTACTGGCAGTGGAATCGCCTCGCCCATAGGCAATGATGTCGAGACTTATTGTCACAACTTATATCAAGGGCGTTATGGCATTGGTCCCATCACCACCTTTGACACCCAAAATCAGGCCACCAAACTGGGCGCCTGTCTCGACCCCATCCCGACCCCAACCAACTTGACTCTTTTGCAACAGAAGATGAGTTCCAAGCTATCATTACTCTCCGTCTTCTGCGTCGAACAAGCTGTGGTGCAAGCTAAATTGGACTTTGCTCAGGAGGACAGTGAGCAGCTTGGGGTGATTGTTGGTTCAGGCTTTCAAAATCTGTACGATTTGGAAAATTTTTATGAAAATTTTTATGCCTCCAACCGACCCTCAGCCCCCTCAACCATTCCCTTAAATATGGGCAATGCACCAGCCAGTCGAATTGCGATGACCTATAACCTGCACGGGGTGGTAAAAAGTGTCAGTACAGCCTGTTCCTCTGGCTTTACGGCTCTACTAGATAGCGTTCATCTTATTAGAGACGGTCAACAGGCGGTTATGATTGCTGGGGGCAGCGATTTGGTGTTATGCCAAACGATTGTGACCGCCTGGGAACGCCTGCGCGTTTTAAGTCGTGAAAAAACGGACCCTGCCTTGGCTTGTCGTCCTTTTGATCAAGGGCGGCGAGGGATTGTCTTGGGCGATGGAGCCGCTTTTTTTGTCTTGGAATCGTATGAACATGCTGTCCAACGCCAGGCTCCGATTTTGGCCGAAATTACAGGTATGGCCCAAAATTCAGACAGTCTCGATCTGACCAAGCCCGATACACGGGGCGAAATCCGCTGTATTGAACAGGTCATGGCGCAAGCTAAGGTCAGACCGACGGATATCGGCCTGATTCAGGCCCATGCCACAGGCACACGTCTCAATGATAGCGCAGAATACGAAAGTTTACAGGCTGTCTTTGGCCAGCACTTGAAACAGATTCCTCTCTGCGGCTTAAAATCAATGTTAGGCCATACGATGGGAGCGTCCGGGCCAATGGCTTTGGTTGCCGCGCTGGGAACGTTTCAGTCAAACTATTTCTATCCTATTCCCAATTTGGAGAGCTTGGAAGCGGGTATGGAGCTACGGTTTACCACGATGGGCCAAATCATAGACCCAGTCGCGCATAGTTTAATCAACACCTTTGCTTTTGGCGGCATTAATGTCTGCCTGATTATTTCAAACCCTCTCGGAGACACATCCTCATGACTGAAGAAGACATTCGTACAATCTTGATCACCACCATCAAAGAAGATGCCAAATTAGCAGAAGATGAATTTGTAAAGGCCCAAACATTTGAAGACCTGATCGACTCGCTCACCTTGCTTGAAATTGTGGCAGATATCGAAGAGAAATTCGATTTAGAAATTGATGATGAACAAATTCCAGAGATAAAATCATTTGACGAAGTGGTCAAACTGGTTGCTCAGATGCTAGACGCGAAGCAGCAAAATGCCTAAGAGACAGACAAAAATTGTTCCACAAGCTGAAACCTTTGTCGCGGTGTTACGTCAGCAGGCTGATAAAAAAGTTTATACCTTTTTAAGAGGTGGTGAAGCGGCTGTCGATTATATAACCTTTGGTCAACCTGAGCAGCGGGCGCGAGCGGTGGTGTCTCCATCGGCTTATTGAGGAATGTTTACGTCATCCAGCCGAAGGCATTGGTAAGCTCGAGGCTTTAACTGGCGACTGGAAAGTTGAACTTCTCAGGGAGAAGGCATCTGAGTGAGGTGGCCTTTGAGGTCGATCCGCTGGCTGAATTTGAAGCAGCGGTGGCGGAGGCTCAAAAGCTGTTTTCTATTACGTAGAAGCCGAGAAATTTTTTCCTATCTAGCTTATTGACATAATCTTAGCTTTGGCGTACCCTTATATCTGACTATTCACGCAACGACAAGGGGACTCGCATCATGAAACCCATTTGGTTTTATCATAGCTTATTGTTCATCTTCGCCTTAACCCTGATCCTATTCACTGCCCACCCTCCCGCTTTCACCCAACCCCCCTCAACCCCCACCACCTGGCAAACATTCAACGACCCTTGCCTTGGCTTTCAGCTCGACTACCCCAGCGATTGGGTGGTGCGCCTCGTGGCGGATAATACGGATGGCTTGGCTGATCACGACGAAGGCGTGGTGTGGCAGAGCATCGGCTTTTTTGGCTCAGGTAGTCAGATGATGTTTGTGGATGTGTGGCGTAATGAAAGGGGCCTATCCTTAGATGAATGGGCGACGCAACATCCTTCATTTATTGAACAGGGACTGGGCTTGACCTATCACCGTTCACAGACGAAGTTGGCTGGGCAAAGGGCTTTGCACATGGTAAGCCGCCCCGAAGACAATGTATCTGGCCCCCCGTGGTATTACCGGACCCAATTGGCCTACGACGAGCTGATCATAGGCTTAGAATACGCGGCCTTAAACCCAGATTTGGTCGTATATCAGGCGATGTCCAATAGCTTTGCGCCACTGTCCTTGAAATGTGATAGCCCCCTCACCCTATCCACTGACCTACCACCCGTCGCTTTTGGGGTTAGAGAAGCCACCTGCTGCGGCATTGTAGATTTTGAGTATAACCCTTTTCCTTGCAATGAAGGCGGGGGAGGGGGCTGTAATGCCCCACCTTGCGGCAACTGTACTTGGTGGGCCCGCTATCGCCGTGAAGGGGGGAATGAAGCCAATTTAACGCGCTGCACCGGTGATGCGGAGACGTGGCGGAGTTGTGCCGAGTCTTATTATCCCGATTTGGTCAGCAGCGAACCAGCCAAGGCGGCGGTGACGGTTTATATCGGCCAAAACCATCTCTCTTATATCGAGTGGTTAAATGACAAGGGCTCCTATCAGAGTTCACAGATGAGTTGGGATGCTTCCTGCCCTGATACCTGGGTTGCTGAAAATGCGAGTAACAATCGTCTGTATATCCTGCATCCTGATTATACCGAACCGCCACCGCCGCCCAATTTGCCGCCCTATCAACCCTCGCCCCAGCAACCTGATAAACACGCTTGGCTCACCAGTCGAACCATTCTTTTTGAGTGGCGTGATGGCGGTGATCCGGATCAAGGGCCAGCAGATACCCGTTTTATGCTGCGAGTGATGGATGAAAATTCCAAGTGGGATATGGAGACGAAGTGGTTGAGTAAGACGGAATATGAACTGACGTTGCCCCTTGATAGCACCTATCGCTGGCAGGTCAAAGCTTATGATGGAGAACACGAAACCAGTTGGACCGTCAAGCGGTTTTTCTATGTCGATACCATAGCCCCCGCCGCCCCCCAAATTAACACGACGGCTGGGCTGAATCAATGGCACCAAACAGACCAACGCCTGACTTGGACGGTCAGTGACAATGAAGGTGGGTCTGGGATTGATTATGTCAAATGGGGCTGGAATGACGATAGCCCAGATCATCAAGTAGACGCAGCAGAAGGCCAAATTTTACTCAGCACGGCTGGGCAGGGGCAACATACGCTATATGTGCAAGCCTGGGATGGCGTTGGACATGCGTCTGGTCTGGTTTCCTTGGGCTGGCTAGGCTATGACACCATAGCCCCTACGGTTAATCTAGCTCCCCAAAACCCAGCTGGTCGTTGGTATAATATACCGACCGTGATTGCAGTCACAGCCCAAGATGTCCCCCTTGGGTCAGGTCTAAATTATGTAGCTTGGGCTTGGAATGATACGCCTACGATTGTAGACCATGACGGCCAGCTAGAGGCGGCCCTGCCTTTGAGCAGAGGGTCACATACACTTTTTGCGCAAGCCCAAGATTATGCTCAGAATACCACTGAAATATTGAATTTGGGACAGTTTGGCTTTGATTACATCCTACCTACCCCCCCCGTCATTCAGGTCAATTGTGCGATCTCAAATAATCAACCCCAAAATATTTGCCCCAATCCGACGTTTAGTTGGGCTGCGACGGACCGAGGCTCTCAGACTTCAGGGGTGCAGGATTATGCGTATGCTTGGGGCACAGAGACTGATCTGAAAAATGTCGTTTGGTCAGATTGGCAAATGGTCACCAGCTTTACGCCGCCGCCTGTCAGCAATCCCAGCCGCCACTTTTTGCATGTGGCGGTCAGAGATCGGGCGAATAATCAGGCTTCGACGGCGACCTTCGGCCTCTGGTATGATGAAAATTTCACCCCTGTAGCCCCACCGACGGTTGAGACCTTTCTCGTCAGTCTTGACGATAACGCCCTTTATACCCGCTATCTCACCCCCACCCTTCGAGCGTCTGGTCCGAATGTGGTTGAGGCTGCATTTAGTGATTTATATGTCCCAGAGACCTTGGTTTGGCAGCCCACACCCTTAACCACCACTTGGACCTTGCCATCCTACGGGTCATCAATCACCCCTCATCATGTGTATGCCTGGTTCCGCGATGCTCAGGGTATCATTTATGGTCCCTATCATGACAATATCCTCCTCGACCCGACCCCGCCGCGAGGCCATATCCGCATTGTCGGTGCCGACGATGCTGGCTTGACCTTGACGGTCGCTGCTCAAGATGAAGATAGCGGTTTGACTGAGATGCGTTTGGGACAGACAGTGACTGAGACTCGCCAAGCTGCTTGGCAAGCTTACGCGCCCACAGCCGCGTGGCCCCACAATGTTCCCATCCTTTACGTGCAATTCCGCGACCTCGCTGGTAATGTATCGTCCGTCTATGGAACGGATGGGCGTGATTCAAGGTTGACGGAGCGAATGTATTTGCCTTTGGTATTTCGGAAGTCGTTTAAATAATTTTTTGACTTGTATTTGTTTCTGACTGGATACATGGACACACAAATGAACAGATCGACATTACAACAACTATCTATGGAACGGCTTGAAGACGCTAAAACCCTGTTAGCAGCCCAACGCTGGTCGGGGGCGTATTATATCGTTGGCTATTCTCTCGAATGTGCCTTAAAGTCGTGTGTCTTGTTTTATATCGAACAAACTGGTATTATCTTCCAAGATAAAAAATATGGGGAAAGATGTTGGACGCACGATTTAGAAACCTTGTTAAGGCAGGCGGGTCTCAAAGAGGCGCGTGATGAAGCTATACGCAACAATGCCATCTTGGATCACTATTGGGCGACAGTGAATGACTGGTCTGAGACCAGCCGTTACGAAATCATCTCTCAGTTGAAGGCTGAAAAATTATTTAACGCGGTCGATGACAATACAAATGGAGTTTTACAATGGGTGAAAAATTTTTGGTAGGTGAGAAGTTTCTGGTCAGTATAGAACTGGAAGCAGGGGCAAAATTCATTCAAGAATTAAACGAGGACATTCCCGTAGATGCGGCTCTTTGGATTAAGCCGCCAGAAGCAGAGGTATGGTATTTTTATATTGCCTCGCATGAAATTAATGACACGAATTTATATGATGCTTATGGCGAACTCGTCCGTAGATTTAGAGAGAAAAAACAGCCAGGTTTGGATCATTTGAAGATCAAGCTTATTAGTGCTTCTCATCCTATTGCACGCCAAGCCATTGCTATCAGAGATAGCTATTCGCTGAACAAAGTTATACCTTATGAAGGCAGTTCAATTGGCCTGATGGGTATAGACGGGGCTTATATTTACCCAGCGGTCGCGGAAATGGAAACGGCGTAGATTTTTCATTCTGATTTGAGCATAATCTCAGCCAAAGTTGTATAGATTGGCCCAGATGGACGTAATTGACTGCGAATTAAGCTTAGGTGATCTACGGAAATCATCGCCTTTGCGTATACGTGCTGTTGTTTGACCCTGCGCCCTAATTGGGCCAAACTTGCCGGCCTAGCCTGTTTTTGAGATCGACCCAGCGTGATATGTGGCTTGAACGGACGGTCTTCAGCCTGAAAACCGAGGGAGCCTGCTGCTATGACGATGCGCTGTTGTAGCCGCAACAAGGCTTCAGTTTCTCCGGCTAACCCGACCCAGACGATGCGAGGCCGTTTCGCATTGGGGAAGAGGCCGAGTTGGTCTAAATATAACTTAAAGGGTTTTGTATTTGCGGCGATTTTTTGTAAGACTTGGATTAAAGGGCTGACCTTACTCACAGGCGTGTCACCTAAAAATTGTAAGGTTAAATGAAGTTGGCTGGGCTTGATCCAACGTACCCCTGGAGCCGTTTTTAACTGGGTCTGAATGTGAGTCAGAGCTTCTTTGGTCGGCGGTGGCAATTCGAGGGCAATGAAAAGACGATGCAGTGTTTGTGACTTATTTTGACTCATTGATCGGGTTAAGTATTACGCTACCGAAAATTCTGTATAAGGTCTTTCTTCGGGATGGTGAAAGGCTAAGACTATATCTTGTTTATCAAACCAGACCTTTATCAGAAACCGTTTCGGGACACATCCTCTACCCTTCGTGTCTGCGGCAAAGCTAAAGCTGCAAACGCGCCTACAAAGGCGAAGGCCGCGCCTAGCTGCACCGCGACAGGCAAGGTTAAGCCGTCAGCTAGGAGGCCAATCAGATAGGCAGAGGCAGCCCCTAAGCCAAAGATGAGGCCCAAGGCTAACCCTGAAGCAAGGGCTTTGCGGCCTGGATAAAGGTCTTGGATGATGATCACCAAGATGCTGTGATTAGCTCCCGTTAACCCACCCACCAAGATAGCCAAAACATAAGCAAACCAGCCATCGGCAATGGGCAAAAAATATAAAGGTGGCACAGCGGCTAAAAGGCTCCAGAAAATGACTTGTCGCCGCCCAAAACGGTCTGCCAGATTACCCGCTAAGACACCTGTAATGGCTGAAGCAATCCACATGACGCTGGTGATTGAGCCATAATCGGTGGGACTCCAGCCTTTGTCTTGAAACAATTTTGGGGTGAAATTGACTGTGCCAATTTGAGCCCAAGAACGGCAGGTGAGCAGGAGGATCAAAATCATGATCGCGCCCCAAGCAATTGTTTGGGCCTTTGGCTGTGTTGAGTCACTCACTGAGGCGGATGCGGAGGCGGATTGGGCATCTTGGGGTGATGGATAGGAGCTGGTGAGCATGTAAAATACGACCGGTATCACAAGCAAGGCCAGAATTTGCAAGGCTTGAGGGCCATAGTGTTCTAGGATGTATCCAGTGATGGTTGGCCCCCCTGCTAGACCAAATTGGCCAAACAAGAAAAAGAGGGCGGTGGCGGTGGCGGTGTGCTTAGGCAATTGTAGCGAGGCATTCATCGTCCCCACGGGATGAAAGGCCGCTGAACCGAATGAAGCTGCACAATAGACAATCAGAAACAGGGTAAAGCTCTGCCCTTGGGCTAAGATACTGGCTAGAACCATCAAACCCACCGTCCAAGCCACACTTGGTCCGGCTAGCCAACGACCACCGTAACGGTCCGCCAGCCAACCGAAAAAAGGCTGGGCTATCGCGCCAAAGAGGAGATATAAACTCGCCGCAGCCCCAATTTGGGCATTGTTTAAGTTCAGCCAAGCCTCTGTACTGAAAAAGGCGAGTAAAACTGGCCCAGCACTATTGAAGACATCAATGCTGGCATGACCCAAGGAGGCGGACAAAAAGAGACGATTTTTGAATATATTTAACATAGAGGGTCTAAGATGATTTTAGGTAGGTAAAAATGAAATGTGATTGATTGTTACGTAATATATAATACGCAACACATTTCACTTTTCTCGTTGCGGCATGAAGAATTGAAAACCTGGTTTGTGACGGACGATGCGCCGTTCATAATCCGTCACAAATTCGCCTAACTTGGTTTCAATCGAATCCCAAGTATCGGTTTCGAGGGCTTTTTTCAGACTGTCATCACTATGCGGGGCGATGAAGATAATTAAACGAGAAGGATAATTCCCGTAAGCCGTTTGCCAAATGTCGGACATAAGTAAGCCGATGCTGCGGGCACGGGGTAGAAATTCTTGCAGAATAAAGCGGTAATATTCTTCCAGACGAAATTCTTTAATATTATAGGTCAATAAAAGTTTATAGTTGATATCCATGTGACTGATTTCCTTACGAGAGTATAAGCCCAATTAATGTACACCAGTTTTTTGCCAGAGCAAATGTGTAATATAATAGCGTGGATTGAAATCAACGACGACTGCGTAAAACAGGCTTCAAGCCTGTTTTTTTAGTCTACTGTGGCTAATTTTTTCATCGCCATTGGCAAGCGCGGCAGCAAATCACTCGCCACAACACCCGCCCGCCAAAAATCATCTCGAGCCATCTCACCAGCCAAACCATGTAAATAGCCGCCTGTCACTGCCGCAGCGAAAGGCTCTAAGCCCTGTCCCAAGAGACCTGCAATGGTCCCAGCCAAGACATCGCCTGAGCCTGCCGTGGCTAAAGCGGGGTTGGCAAAGGGTAAGACGGCGACATCGCCCTCTGGATTGGCGATAACGCTGTAAGCACCTTTATAGACGACGATTTGGTTCCATTGTTGGGCTAAGGTTGATACAATCTCGAGGCGTTGTGCTTCCAAATCACCAATCGCTTGATTGGCTAAACGGCTCATCTCGCCGGGGTGGGGCGTTAAAATGCAATGCGAAGGCAAGCTCTTCCACCAGCTGGGCTGTTGCGCCAGATAGTTTAGGGCATCGGCATCAAGGACGAGAGGCGGTAAGTGCCACTGCTCGTCTAAGTGGCGGTTACTTAGAAGCAAATCGGTGATAAAGTCAGCCGTACTAGGAGCTTGACCCAAACCAGGGCCAATCAAAAGCGCGTTATAAGAAGCGAGAACCTCTGTCAGGATGGGCCCTGCTTGGGCGGCAATATAGCCCTCATAGCGAGAGTCTGCGCTAGGATCATGGTCGGGCAAGGGTAAATACGTCGCTTCTGGCAGATGTGTGCTGACAATGGGCTGAATCGTCTGCGGTAGCGCGATTGTGACCAAACCCGCCCCTACCCGACCTGCTGCCGTCCCTGATAAATAAGGGGCGCCGGTGAAGCGACGGCAGCCAGCGACGATCATGGCTTTACCAAAAGTGCCTTTATGACCAGTAGCCGGTCGCTGCGGTAGCCAGGTTGAGACGAAATTGGGGGTGACGAAGATGGGTAATTGGGCTGGAAAATGATCTGGCTGTAGGGCGATATCGGCCATTAATAAACGTCCCACGGCTGCCGCACCCGGCCAAGTGATGTGACCGCGTTTAACGGCGGCAAAGGTTATGGTTAAGTCAGCAGCAAGCGTATGGGAATCTAAAGCCCCTGTATCGCTATTGAGGCCGGAGGGTAAATCAACGGCCACAATATAAGGGGCTGTCCGCTGTTTTTTGCTTGGCTTGAGGGGGTCGCATAGGATATGAGATGAATTGGCCTGTAGCTGGACAATCGTTTTCACTTGAGACAGCAAATCAGCTAAATCACCCTGAATAGGCCGCGAGACCCCCGTTCCCAAGAGGGCATCAATAATGATGTCACTTTGGGCCAGCCATGTCTGGCCTAAGTCATCAACTTGTTGCTCATTACGCCGAATAATGAGAACCCCATGATGTGGCAAACGTTCCCAATTTGGGTCTAGCTGGGCAACATCAGGCGCGTCGATGCTGCTCCGATTCCACAAAATAAGGGCAACCATGGCCCCCATCCGAGCCAAGTAACGAGCCGCCACCAAACCATCGCCCCCATTATTGCCTGGACCGATGAGGATGGTGATTTTCTTCTCTGCCGCCCCATAAACCTCATCAACCGCTTGCGCTACTGCCGCGCCAGCCTTTTCCATCATGTGATCATAGCTGATATTACCCTGCGCGTCAGCCTTGGCTTCGGTTTGGCGCATTTGTTCAGCGGTGACAATATACCTTGGGGAGGATCGCGTCGTTTGCATCTCTAACCTTGATTGCAAATTGTGTAAGCTTCGTGTAATGATTCAATTGGGTCGCCCAAAGGTCTAAATTCGTGGCCGAGATAGAGATCGTAATCCGTGGCCGCAATCGCTTTACAGATGCCGACATAGTTCAATTCTTGACTATCATTGATGTCATTTCGGCCTGGATTGCCTGCTGTATGAAAGTGGCCGATCCACTGTAAATTCTCTCGGATATTGCGGATGATATCGCCTTCCATGATTTGCATGTGATAGATGTCATATAAAAGTTTGACTCGCGGACTATTAACCCGCTCACAGACAGCAACACCCCAAGCGGTGTGATCACATTGATAGCCAGGGTGATTGACCTTTGAATTGAGCAATTCTAAATTCAGATTAATCCCTTTCTCCTCAGCATAAGGGGCCACGCGGCTGAGACCATCAACCACCGCCTCAATTGCTTCGCGTTCGCTTTGATAAGGTTGGCGATTGCCGCTGAAACAAATCAGGCCGGGGATACCATGTTGCGCGGCGAGATCAATCGACGTGATCAACTCGGCTTCAATCCGATCATGGTTTGAACGTTTATTCAAACCATCCGGCAGCGAGTTATGCCCAATCATACTGGCGACAACGAGACTGTTCTTCTGTGCTAAAGCGACGACATCTTCAAAATCGTCGCCAGGACCCCACAATTCAACGGCTGCATAGCCAATTTCGGCTGCTGTCTCGAAAAGTAATTCAAGGCTCATCTCAGCAGGTTTGAATAAGGGGTAACAGATTGATTGTTTTATACGCATGGGATTGTCCTCTTTATGTGTATAAGCTGACAAGCTGACGAGCTTTTGCGACCACTATAACATGGCCTTCGTGTTTGTGTCAATAAATTTGGGGAGGGGAATAGGAACCTTTGGTGCTAGTGTTTGGCCGAATATTATTCGATATAATGGCATTTTCACCGAATAATTTTTGGAATATCGCCGAAAAAGCAGAAAACAAGAATTTAAGCACCCGCTTCAGATATTTCGGATTTGCTGAGAATATCCGAATATTTTTTGGTCAAATGACCTAATCACCAAAAAAATTACGGAAACAAACTAGCACCATAAGGTTATTAGTCTTTACAGTAAATAGCGATTGACCCGCTTCTCGGTAAAGAACCTTTGCCAATAAGTTCCATTGTATCTAAAGCTTGATAACAAGCATGTATAGCATTTAGAAGGGTTTTACCATCTATGCCAATGATACTGAGTAATTTATCTTCATTTCGCAAATTGTTACTTTTGGGTTTACGGTTAATATGAGACGCAACAATCTCATCGGCATTTGTTTTTCCCTTATTAATTAGCTCCGCATCTTGTAAAAGTTCCGAAATTGGAAATCCTAGTGCAGAAGCTATCTGATGAGCAACTTGCAGGGTAGGTGTTCTTTCACCGCGTTCCAGCAAACCTATGGTAGTTCTATGGACATTGGCTAAGTCTGCCAACTGCTCAATTGTCATTTTTTGTTCTTTACGAAGTTTTTTTGTCAAATATATAAATGTGCCAACAATCTCTGACTCTTTTGTCATATCATACCTCCAAGTTTTTGGAATTAAGTATATATTACTTGACAAAAGAAATCTACGAGACTACGGTCTCCACCGTAAAGATAAAAATACAAACAAGGGGTCGAATATGAAAGTTTTTGATTTGTTTTGTGGTACTGGTGGATTTTCAAAAGGTTTTGAAAATTTCAATAAGGGGATTGATTTTGATGTTGTTTTTGGAATTGATTTATTAAAACCTGCTGTTGAAACATTCAAATTAAATCACAATAAAGCAATAGGGTTATGCCAAGATATTAGAAAAGTGAGAAAATCCGATATCTCGGAAATGCTTAAAATAAAAAAAAATGATGTTGGTATAATTGTCGGTGGACCTCCATGTCAAGGCTTTTCATCAATTCGCCCTTTTCGTTCATCTAATGATGATGATCCAAGAAATGCACTTTTCGAAGAATATGCTTCATTCGTAAATTTTTTTCGTCCAAAATGTTTTGTGCTGGAAAATGTGGTTGGAATTGCAACGCATAAAAAGGGAATGTCTTTAGAAATAATGCAACAGTCTTTTTATGACATTGGATATGATAGTGATTGGAAATTATTGAATGCTGCTCATTTTGGCGTTCCTCAGAAACGTGAACGCTTTATAATGATTGGTGTAAAGCGCGGAGGCAAGATAGCTTTCCCTGAACCAACCCATCGTTATAATGGGGCAACGATTGGACATAAAGATAAGTCAAAGATAGTTTTGCCAACTGAATATAATCTCTTTAATAGAATAGAATTACCTAAAGCTATTACTGTAATGGAGGCAATTGATGATTTGCCACCTATTGAATCCGGAGAGAGTGCGGAAAAATATACTTTGCAACCAAAAACAAAATATCAAAAGGAAAGAAGAAATGGTAATGATAACTTAAAACTCCATATCGCAACAAAACATACCGAGAAAATGTTGGAAATAATAAAATACGCTGGGCAAAATATTAATTCCATTCCAAAAGAATTAATATCAAGTGGTTTCAGTAGCTGTTACAGTCGATTAGATGCAAATGAACCAGCTGTAACGATCACTGTAAATTTTGTTCATCCAGCTTCAAATAGATGCATACATCCAATACAAAACAGAGCTCTTACCCCAAGAGAAGGCGCAAGACTTCAATCATTTGATGATAATTTTGAATTTTTTGGCAATCGAACTCAAATAACCAAACAAATAGGTAATGCAGTTCCCCCCTTATTAGGAAAAGCCATAGCGAATTCTTTAGCTGAATATGTATTGTAAAGGGCTAACGCCCACGCATCAGGTGTGCCACTAACAAAGAAACGGTTGAAGGTGAGGTTTGAACCAACATATTGCCTGAACATTGAACCAACTTCATGAGCGGGATAACCTGAGTGTAGACCATTTTTGATATAAGATTCACTTCGTTAAAAAGCAAACTTCAGGTGTCGCTTGCATGGGCTTTATTAGGCTGGCACCAAATGATTAGTGCCTCTATTAACGCTTCAAGTGTAGAAGCGTACAGGATATAGCAACCAATCGGAGTATCAGGATACCATTGAAGTTGCCAGACCTCACCAGTTGCCAAAGATGCCTTGCGTTCATCTTCGGAAATCTAAAGATTACCACGAAACTTAGAATTTTTTCGCGCCGCGATGTCACGACGCGCCAGCGTATCAGGTGCAACGACTTGTTAGGCCAGCGTTTTATTTTGTATTCAATATTTCACCAACTAAAAGCAAAATTGTGCTTGCTGTTGTGTTAAGAGCATACTGTGCTTTGTGTTTAGATACGGTTTTGACACACGGACCTGCTCCGTGTGCTCCACTTAGTTTATTTCGTAAAGTTGCTATTATGATTATAGGTGATTCGAAAAAGGTTTCTAATGAGCTTTTGTCAATGATTTGTTTGAGTAATTTTCTTGCTGTATCGGATTCGTTGTAATCCCAACCTTTTTCAGAAAGGATAATTTTCATTGTGCTTTCTAATGAACTTGCACACTTTATTAGGCAATCACCAAATTCGCCAACTTCAAAGTGAGAAATAGCCTCCTGATATTCTGCATTAACAGATTTAAATTTAGGGTTAGAAATCATCTCTAGCATTGGCGAACGAATTTTATCAGTGGAAAATATATCTTTACGTATTACTTTAGGGTAGGCAACTACCTTTCTGACCGGCCTTTCCCGGTCAAATTTGATCTTCCTTTCCCGGCCAAAGTAAGGATAAGAGTGAACTGGTTCAATTACTTCTTCAGTAACAAATTGAGTCAATTGGTAATCAATTTTGTCTGTTTCGAAAAACTCATTTATACCTTCAACAATTGCATTTTTATGCATGCCAATATGGAAAAGACACTTTAGTTTGAAAAGCTGTTCAATAAATGCTAGAAATTCGCTGTCCTCACATTGGCGTAAAAAATTTGCTGCATCCTCTTCACAAGACTTAAATACTTGGTTAGTGCATAGGTGTCCACGACCATGTCGAAATTGTAGATATTCATGGATTTCATTCCACATCTTAATTATGTAATTGTTAGGGTTATTAGCAGATTTTTCATTGCTAAATACTTTCGTGCAATAAAGTAATATTTTGTATCTGAAAGGATCTTCCAGTTTTATTGGATCTAGTTCAGGACTCTTGCTGAATCTAAATGCCTGCTTAATTTTATTTAGTAGATTCATGAAGATGTATATGCAATGCTTAAAGTGTTTTATGTATCGTAATATTTCTAAGCTGGCCTAATGCGCGAGATAAGCCGCACCCCCAAGGGCAAGGCGTAGCGAGCGTCGCCCGAACAAAGCGGTCTTATCTCGCGCATTCAGGCGGTGCGAGCTGTGCGAGCCGCCGCCTGAACGCCCAAGTTCAGTGGATTTAGAAAGTGGAGGCTGAAAGCCGGAGCTTTCTAAATTCCACTGCAACGCATTGTTAGCGGCTGGGTGATTAAAACCCAAGACTTTACACCACATCGCATATGTTATGACTTATTGTTAATTTTTCTATACAAAATACCCATTAATATGCCGTACATACCAAATTGTATGAGCATATAAATAGTTTCCATTAATATAAAAAATGGAATATCGTTAATTTCTGTTCTTGTAACAAATGTTACTACTTGTGTTGTAAAATAAAACACAAAAATAAGCCCTGAGAATTTAATCCCTCGCATAATATGTGAGCCATTAAATTGTGTTTTAGGGTAAAGCATAGCTAGAATAAACCCTTGCACAAAAATATTTACTAATCCCTAAACACCTGCAAGAACTGATGGTTCATGTTGAAAATAGCCAAACTTTATATAAAGTTCCTCGAAAATTACTACATGCCATAAAGCTGCAATGGGAAAAGAAGCTATTACATAAATTATGGTTGAAAAAAATGTTAGTTTAATATTCATTTGATCTTCCAATAAGTACCTGAGCATAAATATTCTGCCGACCGCTAACGCCTGGTTCAGCCGCCGCCGTAGGCGGTCGGCTGGAACCATTTATTAGCCGTCACCTTGATCAATAGTGTAGGCTCTGAACTCATACAGAATCAGAATTGTTATCGTTTTTGAGTTCAGCGAATTTCGCTGCCATCGTGGGATTTTTTTTGGTTAATTTCTTGACGGATAGGTCGTCAGCTTTGTTGTTAGCAAGACGAAGATGGTTTTCAGAACCAAGAAGTGCTTCTTTAGTTTTCTGAAGATGGTCAATAGTTTTATCAATCTCCTTGATGGCTGTCTTAAATTTCTTTGATGCTAACTCATAGTTACGAGCGCAATCTGTCCTAAATTCATCAAGTTCATTCTCAAAGTTCGTGATATCAACATTCTGCGCTTTTACGATAGCAAGTTCATTTTTATATTTCAGCGAGTTCTGAGCTGCGTTTCGCAACAATGTAATTATAGGGATAAAAAATTGTGGTCGGATGACATACATTTTTTCATAGCGGTATGACACATCAACAATGCCTGAGTTGTAGAGCTCACTATCAGACTCAAGAAGAGATACAAGAACCGCATATTCACATTGCTTATCATTACGATTCTTGTCGAGTTGTTTAAAAAAATCCTCGTTTTTCTTCTTTGTTGATGTTTCATCACTTTCGTTTTTCATGTCGAACATAATAGACACGCTTTCAGTACCAGACTCATCGAAATCTCGAAAGATGTAGTCTCCCTTACTACCAGTCCGTGTGTCATTATCCTTCTCGAAATATGCTCTAGGGAAAGCGGTTGCTCGAATACGGTTAAATTCAGTTTCACAGTGTTGCTCGAGGGTTTCTCCAACCATTTTAGTTGAAAGACGAGCCTTCATATCCCGGAGACGCTCAATCTCATCCTCACGATCCTTGATCTGTGTTTCGTATTTATCTTTGAGAGCCTTCTGGGCAAGCTTGTTCTCGAGCCTAGTCCGCTCAAGATCATTCTTCAGTTGATCGCGCCCCTTCTCAACTTCACTGACCGCTTCGGTAATTGCATGCTTTTGAGCAACCTCTTGAGCTTTGAGCTGTGACTTTAGCTCCTGAACTTCTGCATCCTTTTCTGCAGAGGTTTCTTGAAACTGCTTGGAATATTTTGCATTGGCTAGCTCCAATGCAGTTTCTTTATCTTGCTTTGCTTGTTTTAGTTCATTGGAGAGATTGTCGCGTTCTTTTTCAACAGCTTTCAGAGCATTGGTCACAGCAAGTTGCTGAGTGACCTTACCTGCTTCTAGCTTTTCCTTTAACCTCTCAATTTCATTGTCCTTAGCTGCTGCTGACTTCTGCATTTCATTGGTGACTTTTTCTTTAGCAAGCTCAATCGCATTTATCTTCTCTTTTTCAGCTAACTTAAGCCTTTCGTGCAATTGCTCATCAAATTCTTTATCACGAACTTGTTTCAAAATATCAGCATATCCGGCTTCATCAATTTTGAAAGCCTTTTTGCAATGTGGGCATATGACTTCATTCATGGCTATTTATTCCCTGTATAGTTGATAGTTTAGATTTGACATTATACGGAAACATTCCGTATAATAGCTTATTAAGTCTGGGTGATCCATCCTCGACAAGGGCATCAAGGCGAGGGTGAATTCCTGCAATTTTGCGAATGACATCCTTTAACCTGCACGACATCCATCAGGTCGGCGACGAACCCATCAAACATCTGCTCTGGATATGTGCACTTGGAACGTGATAAATTTTTTCTTTATTACTATTCACATTTCCCTTAATAGCACAAGTTGAATCAGGTGCGGTTGCACATCCACCAATACACTGAAATGGGGTACTACTTGTACTCGTATCAAGGGGTGGTTCGGTGGGGACGGACAGAGGGGGTGAAGTTGCTTGAACAGGCAGAGGCAAAGTTTCGATAATAGGAATCGTTTCGTCAGTGTTACTAGTTGTAACAACTCTATCTGCGACCCAAGCAAAACCAATTGGTGCGTTAACTTACCACCAAGAAGAGTCTGGTTAAAAAGGTTTGATAGCGTTTTAGTTCCACTTACTAAAGTTGGTATCACTCTTTTTGACGATTTGGTTCAGCCCTGTCGCGTGATATCCTTGCCGTTCAAGCAAGCCAGATGTTGTCGCTAGAATTTTTCGCCGCGTTTCTTTTGCCATAATATAAAAATTATACTGACTGGTTAGTTTTGTCAAATCTTCTTCAATGCAGGAGTTCAATCTAAACAGGTAAAACAAATGGCTAGCTACTCAAAGTAGCCCCGAATTATCCGTTCCAATAAACCCTATTAGTGAACTCTTCTTTAACTTTATCAAGCCATTCTTGTTTTTGATCAGCCGTAATCACGCCATTGCTTACGCCTTGATCAATGTACGGTTCAAAACTATTTGTCAAAGACTGGATCAATTTATCAGTATCAAGTTCAAGTTCATCGCAAATTCTGGCTAGATTCAGACCATCATTTTCCATATATTCATGCATTCTGTCATGGCTAATTCCAAGAAATGCTTCTAATACACTTTCAATCGGGGCATGGCCTCGATGCAAACCAAACTGGCTTTCACCCCAGGCTGTCGTTACTAAGTCATCAAGATCAGAAAGCTCATTTACCTGACCATCAAACGGTACACCGCCGCCAGTGGCTCTGGCAGTCAGGTTCGTCAGTACACCATCGACAACTTCCATATTCTCTAAATTGGCCCTTGTTGTGCTACCAGCGGCATTACCGGAAATATCACGGAAAACATTACTGGAGCATGCCACTAAGATTACTAATGATACGGCTGCGAGAAAAGTGATTAGAGGTTTCATTTTAATCTCCTTAAACATTGTTTTAGACGCAAAATTTTGTGTCTCTATTGGTAAGGGGTACAAAATTATACTGACTGGTTAGTATCTGTCAAGCTTTCTTTAACAATGCTTTATCAGAAGACTTTGTTATGTTAATACTACGGTTGTTTATCTTCAGTTGGAATACCAAGATGGTCTAAAATATGTAAAGCTTCATTTATAAGTTGCTGAACTTCGGGGGTTTTGGCATCAAACGTTCGATAAGATGCACCTTTAATACCAAGTGTTTGTGCTTCTGTGCTGTTTAGGAGGCATTTTTTCATCACTGATTTAGGAATCTAAAACAGGGCTAACTGTTTAGGTTGCTTGTTTAATCTATTGTGCCGTTGGATTTCATCAAATGTCATTTTGTTTTTATCCGAAAGTAAATATTCTCTGACACTTGCCGCAAGATAGTAGGAAAATAGAGGAGGAACAGCATTTCCAATTTGATTAAACTGACTTGTTTCGCTTCCCTGAAATTCAAACCAATCAGGGAAACTCTGTAACCGTGCCGCCTCCTTAACCGTTAATCTGCGTCTGCGTCCGTCGGGTAGGCGTATACGCATCATATCGCCAGTAGCACCTGCTAAGTTTCGACAAGTCACTGTTGATTCAAATGTAAATCACGAGGGCGAATACACTGCGAAGCTTTTTCGTATTTTGCTACATATTCATCCATGCTTGGGGTTAAGAATTTTGCATTCAGCGGAATTTCAAGAGCCATCTCACCCAAAGCTTCACCAACTGTCACTTTTTTACCTCTCGGGGGCGGAAAGTTAAAGCCCCCCTTATGGCCTACGACGATCAAACGTTCTCTTTTCTGAGGAACACCATATCCGACTGTGTTGAACACCTTGTATTCAATGATATACCCCAATGCCTGAAACTCTGCGATGATTTGCTCCAAGTACCACTTGTTTCGATACATCAAACCCCTGACATTTTCAAAAAGAAACACTTTTGGAGATGCCTGTTTAACCGCAGAAATAAAGGCAGGAAACCCATCTCGTGAGTCTTTCAATCCCTGTTGTTTTCCGCCTACACTAAATGGTTGACAGGGAGGGCCGCCTATTATTACTGTCGCATTAGGAAACTCATAATCTGGTGCAAGCTCAAGCTGATGACACTCGCTACCTAAATTATTTCTATAAGTAGCACAGTAATCCTCATCCTTTTCAAAACCAATAGTTTTGAACCCTTGAGCTTCAAAACCGAGCGCAAGGCCGCCTGCTCCTGCGAACAAATCTAATGTTGTAATTAAGCCATTTTCAGTAGGTTTAAGTATTGAATTGATATGTTGGATATAATTTTGGGGGTTAATCACAATTTGACACCTGCCTCAATTTAGAACGAATGCTCTATTATACCACAGGTTTTTATAGACTCATATTTTGAGGGAAGTGACTTTGCTATGCTTGCTAACGGGGCGCGAGATAAGCCGCACCCCCAAGGGCAAGGCTGAGCGGAGCGGAGTACAGCCTTGCCCGCAGCGGGGCGTAGCGAAGCGAGCGTCGCCCGCACATCAGCGGCGCGGGACGTAACCTAAATAACGGACAACATGTTACGCGCTGCCGCCACAACTAAGAACCAAGCTCTGGGCATCCGCTGTATGTGCTTTGTTAGCTTTTGTTGACCAATTTAAGGGGGCTAAATGAGATAGTTAGTAGAATATAGTCCCTTTCAGTTGAAAAATTGGCTATAGGTTTTCTAACCATTGAATCCACTCGTTGAAATGAGGGCAAGCTAATCGTAGTTGCTTTAATCCGACTATACCTGTTACAGAAGGCCCGTCAAAAGTTTTATCATAACTATTATAGATATTTATGATTCGTTTAGATGGAGCAGTATTTGGATTGTCATTAATTTCTTCGGGGTTAGCAAAATGCCTTCTAATTTGAGTAATTGTACGAAGTTGTTGCTTGTTGAATTCCAATTCTTGGGCAGTTATATCAGGGGCAACGAAAAGAAAGGTTTCAAATTCGTGTAATTGTAAATAAGGCTTAAAACGGCGATTTCTAATGTCATTCGCAAAAGCTTTTTCAAGATGCCTTACTTTGTCATACGATTGTGAGGGTCGATTGTCGTAATCTGGGAAATCTCGCGGGAGTTCATAAAGATCATACATTGTTGTTACAGCGATTGCACCCCGATCATTAAGCAGTTTCAACAAATCACCCTTTAATCTTCTATATTTGATCATCCCGCCTTTGAAGTTAGATCCATCTTTGACAACTTTTGTTGTAATCAATATAGGAATGAGATGAATGTTAAGTGACTTAAAATGATCGTTCAGGATGTCTCGGACGAAAAATTTTTCAGTTTGACCCTCAACAGAGATAAGCACTCGCTTCACTGTCATCTAGGCCGTCCCCCAAACGCATTTTTCTCCCAAAGATCCCCCAAACCATATTCATCTAACCAGTCTTCTAAGTCAATAGTATCAAGCCTCTGAAAGGAAGATGAGACTCCTTCCCTATCAACCACAATAACATCTTCTGGTTGGAATTGGTTAACAAGTTGAACAGATTGTGTAGACACAATTACTTGGGCCTGAGTTGACGCTTTACGAAGTAGCGAAGCTAACAGAACAATTGCATAAGGATGTAAACCCAACTCGGGTTCATCAATCAGAATAGTTGCTGGCAAATCAGGTTGCAATAATAAAGTAGCCAAGCAGATAAATCGTAATGTTCCATCAGACAAATAGTCTGCGGAGAAATAACTATCTGACCCTTTTTCAACCCATTCTAATCGGATTTTTTGTAAGTTGAGTGGGTCAGGGCGTAAGGAAAAATTATCGAAAAAAGGAGCTACCTGACGAATCGCAGCTACAATACGTCTATAAGATTGTGGTTTTGTCTCCTGAAGGCGATACAAAAATGCAGCCAAGTTCCCAGCATCAGGACGCAAAGAAGAATTATCGTTAAGGTCCCCTGTTTGTTTAACTTTAGCAGATGAACTTGTGTCATGAAAATGGTAGACTTGCCAACTCTTCATTGATTGAATTACATATCCAGCGATATCTGAGGTTGGACTACCGTATTCATCAAGTAGCATCGTTTCTTTGTGTCCTCCTCCTAATGGCTGAACATACGGCTTTGAATAGAGGGATTTATCATGAAATGTGACTTCTTCGAAAAAGAAGAAGAGTGTATCGCTTGTTGCTGGTACAAGACGACAATTATAACCATTGGCACCGAAAGTTAATCTTATTTCGATGCATTCCGTAGTTTGTTGTCCAAAATGTAGAAACGTATCAGCTCCCCCCTGCTTTGCTACATATACGCCCATATGACCATTTATGATATTTCGCAATAAGGTAAAGAGGGATATGAAGTTAGTTTTACCAGCACCATTAGCACCAATAAGTATATTTAACGAGTTTAGGCGCAAGTCAAGGTCATTAATAGACTTATAGCCAGTCAAATAAATGCGGTCAAGAGAATTTTCCAGAGTCATAGTTTATTTTCCTATAACCATCATGATAGTTACCGAACCAAAAGAAATCAAGAGAAAACTAAAAGTTAGGTTTGGAAAGCGGCACCATATCGTCCGCTGGTAAAACGGGTTAAGATATTTCGTGCGCCAACAAGGTCGGCGTGCTCTGAGTACCCACAGCTCAGACAACGAAAATCTTGGGCAACCCGATTACCCCGCTCAGTATGGACGCAGCGAGGACACTGCTGACTGGTCTGATAAGGATTGACCGCACGAAAGGAAACACGGTTTTCTTCCGCTCGCATCTGAATGATATTCAGCAGTTCCCTATAATTCCAGTTACTGAGCGTTTTTCTAAACGCCTTGCCTCGGTGTGGGTGTTTGCCTTTTTTCAAATCTTTCAGGCATTCAACCACCACCAGACGTAAAGCGGGGTTAGCTTGGAAAAAATCTTTAACTTGCTTATGCAAGTAGTAAGAGAGGGTCTTTTTGGCGCGTTTATAGGCTTTTGAGCCTTGTTGTTTGCGGTTGATGGTTTCAATTAAAGCTTTGACTTCTGAGCCAAGTAATTCCCCCTCAGAGGTCGCTAAAAGATGATTGATGCCCACATCAAGGCCAACCAACTTCCCCTGAGTGACTTTTGGTTTGGTCTTAAATTCAAAAGAAAATTGAACGTACTCCCGATGGATAAGCACCGTGCTTGAACGTTTCCAGTTTTTAAACTTATTCAAGTGATAATGTTTTTGCAAGGGGAGATGGAGTTTGATGCCTCGACCGATAGAAGACAAGGTAAGCCACAAGTCGAAGGAATTGACATCTTCTTCAATCTTAACGCATTGTGCGGACAGGGTCATCTTTTGTGCGGTGTGGGTGGGCTTGATTGCTTCTTTTTCGAGGCTTAAAGCGGCTTCTTTGGCCCCCTTAACCATCCCCAGTGCTTCTCTAGCCGCACATTGTCTCATCCGTGCTGATAGCCAACTGTCAGGCTGGCCTGTGACCTCTTTCCTCAAATCTTTCAACTCATAAGACTGCTTCCAGAATTGATCAATGAAGATATTGGTCAGACGGCTGTACTCATCCATAATCTCCCACAGGCATTCTCGCTTCTTGGTCGTTATAAATTTCAAGCTTGTTTTCGATGCTCTAACTATTTTCATCTTCTAATGTCCTGATTACCTGGTCTGTTTTCCGTTTGCTTCGTCTCCACCCGTACAATCTGGCCACACAGGATGTTTCCACACTCACAAAGTCTTGCCTCAAGTCTTCTTCATCATTAGCCGTCTCCTTGCTTATTTCTATCTGACACCCCTTACTTTCCATCCACAGCCTCCTGTCGTTAAACCCAAAACGAGTTACTCTCTCCTGCTGTTCTATCACCCTCAAGGCAAATAAGGTGGCTTGGCTAATATTTTTATCAGCTTTGGCCCTTTCTCGTTCAACCCAGATGCACCCTCTTTAACCACTTGCTTAACCTGCTATCCTTTAGCCCTACAGTCATCGCTCAATCCTTGGGCTTGGCTAGCTAACTTCTCTTTATTCATCGAAGATGAGACACGGGCATAGCACACTACATCGTCTTGTTTTCTGGTCTGTACATCTTCTCTCTCAGGGCCTAAAATTTTTCCAAATTCGTTTTTGTAAGCTCTGGGTATTTTGCCTGCCTTGTAAGCGTTCCAAGCGGTTCGAGCAGGTACCCTGTTTGCTTTGGCGTACTCTGCTAGGGTTTTCATAATTTAATTCAACTCCCTTATTTTCTACCATCTTTTATTCATTCAGTCAATTTATATCATACTTGACCGCTAAATTTATGCAATATTTGGACAGGCGGGATATGAAAATATAAAGCGGATAATTATTGTAGATGAATTTTACTCAACTACCTAATGAAGAATCTAATTCAGAAAGCTAATGCGCGAGATAAGCCGCACCCCCAAGGGCAAGGCTGAACGGAGCGGAGCGGAGTACAGACTTGGCCGCAGTGGGGCGAGGCCTAGCCGAGTGGCGAGCGTCGCCTAACAAACTCGGTCTTATCTCGCGCCCGTTAGAGGCGGGGCGAACTGCGCGAGTGCCGCCTCTAACCCGCAAAATCAGCGGCGCGAGGCAAAACCTGAACAACCAACAAGGCCTAACGCGAAGTCACCTCGACCAAAAAGCCAGCTCAGGGCATCCGCTGCATTTTGATTGTTATATGTTACTTTGACATTCAAAACAATGATAACTGCACCCCATCTGCGAATTCACGCGACTCAAAAATATCTTTTACTCTAATTTCCGCCTTAGCTAATTCATTGGGTTCAATTTTGTGTAATCCTCCACCGTAAACTCTCCCTTCAGATATTAAATCAGCGGGAGCAATTCGTTTCAGTTCTTGCCATATTGAGCGAAGTAATTGATCATCATTTTTGAGTCGAATTGCTAGATGAGGTTTTGGATACAACATTAAATAGACATTTGGTGCAGTTGCATCTGAGTGGTTCAATATAAAACGAAATGGACTGCCGTGAGTTTGGGAAATGCGTCCCATATAAGTACATAAAATAGGTGCAGCAGGGCGATTTTCTTGGGCATACCAAGGAGAACGATGCTGACACAAATAACGTTTATGAATACCTTGTTCAATTCCAAGTTGAAGATAGTCCCAAAGCGAAGGATATTTTTCTTTGATAACAGCTTCGGGTAAATTGCAATCTAGCAAAAAAAGTTGTTTCTCTATTTTTGGATGCCCATATTGATTAGATGCAATTTCCTCACCTTCTAAATATCGAGGACTGGGTAGAATAGGTCTAATACACTCTTGAGGTAATCTTAAGCCCGATACTTGCTCCTCGGTCAAAATGAAAAATCTATTTGCCCCGGTTACAATACCACGTTTGATAGAAAACAAATCAGCCAGTCTCAGTGTTACATCTTGTCTATTATGAGGTTTGCTTTGAGAGTCATTTACACGAGCCCATGTCCATTTTGTATCTGGATTAAGGGTCGCAATAGGACTAACAACAGATTTTTCAGGAGTGGTTAACGTACCTCCGAAACTAAACCTTATCTGATGATTAATCTCAGGTGGAGAATTCCTGAACCACACCACTACAGATGAGACAAGCGCATCCTTAAATTGTGTTTGCTTTGGATTAAAACGGTGAATGTGTAAGAGGGTTACATTCTTAAGAAGAAACTTTTTTACTTCATTGCCATATTTTACTGCTAAGAATTCACTTGGAATTAACCAACCGGCTAAACCATTTGGGCACATCCAACTTTGTGCCAGTAACAAGAAATAACAGTACAGGCCCGCCAGCCCATTCAGTCTAAAATTAGTTTGCGAAATAACGGATTGCCTTAATCTGGTTTTGTCATGACTATTTAAGTGATGATGTCTTACATAGGGTGGGTTACATATAACCAAATTAAATTTCTGTTTATTCAAAATAGGAGGGGGCATTTTTGTAAAATCAGTCAGGCTGAGTTCCAAGATACTATCATTCCAAAACTTTGATGCACTTACGCCATAATGAGGATCAATTTCATAACCGCAAGCCTGCTCAATTTGGCTGAGTGGAAATGAACGAAGCAAAGCCGAATAGAATGCTCCCGTACCAACCGCGGGATCTAAAAATCGTACCTTCTCTGAGTTCGGAATTAAATTTTTGGCATAGCTTAAGATTTCGACAGACAATTTTGTTGGCGTTGCAAACTGACCAAGCTTATTTCTTTCTTCTTGTGATTTCTCAGTATCCAGTTTTTGCTGAAGAAGAAGGCGCTCTTTTTCAATTGAATCAAGGTGGGTCTCATTAAATTTATGCCAATTCATAGAATTTATAATCCAAAATCCGTTAAATCATCAATCCGATGTTCCCAAACCCAATCAATACCCTCTGCTGCTTCATATCCTAGGTACCCACTGTCAAAATACCCACAAAGAAACAACACGAAACAAATCTTATCGCCTACTGATGCAGTAATATCCGAAATGAGGGAACATATAACGACCAAATTCACTTGCCCAAAAGCGGCTCAGAGCCTTCGCTGTACAACCAACTTCGGGCCGCTTTTGGAGTCAAGTGCAATGATTTGTTAGCGACTTGAACCATGATGTTGGATTGCACAGCCAACCCCACAAATTATACTCCAATTAGATGGTTGTTCCGCTTTGGAGTGGATTCGGGTAAGGCAACAAATTTAGGTTGCTGATGAAGCGATAATCTCGTTGGTTTTTACTGACAAACGGAACAGACAATGTGATTGCCGTTGCCGCAATCAAAGCATCAGCAATCAACAACCCATGACTTAAGCGATACTGTTTTAGCAAATCTGTCGCTATATCCGTTATCGGTTCATTGATCTTAACCACTTGGAATCGTTTCAAAAAACGCTCAAGTGCTTGTAACTCGTTTCTGTTACGACAACCAACAATCAACTCCATCTCAGTTATCGAAGAAATAGCAACGGTTGACTGTTGTTCAAGTTGTTGGATACAAGAAATGGCATCCTGAACACCTCGACTCGTATCAATCAAAATTCCGTATCAACCAGAATCAAGCTACTCATACCTTCATTCCCCACTCGTTTTGACGAGTTTGACGCACCCAAGCAGAACTATCTGCTAAATCCTCTCGGTCGTGCCACATACCGACAAACGGCTCATCTGTGAGGTTCGGTTTCTCAAAATATACCTTCCCTGTGATTTCTCGATTCGGATCTGACGAACTTAGATTGGGATCGTAGAACACCCATCGCTCGTCACGATTCATTATGCACTCCCATACGAACAGCCCAAAAGAGTAACCGGATTGTTGTTCGATGTGCTCGTCCGGAGCGTCTGCCCCTTCCATTTCCCACGCCACATCGTAAAGATGCTTTAGTGGATACGGCCAAGGGCTCAGATTTGATCCTAAGTGGGAACTACTGAATGTTCTTAAACCAGTCTTCTTCGCTGGTTCCATTTCTTCAATAATTTGATACAGATACTCCCGTATTTCACGGCAACGATCTGCGCCAAGCTGCTGTGTTAGTGCTCTGAACGCCGTCTGTCTTGGGACTCTTGTAATTTCCTGACCATCGAGTGTTTCTAACATGAATGTCTCTCCTATTTTTTGATTCATTTATTGCCCACTCTGTAAGGCTTTGATAAGGTTGGCGATTGCCGCTGAAACAAATCAGGCCGGGGATACCATAAATAGCGATTGATCCGCTTCTCCTCGCAACATCAACGTTTCCTTGAGCATTTAACGCCTGAGTTTAGCCGATTGCGGGTTTGCGACGGATGATACAATTTTACAGCATTTTTGATGTCCAATCAATCTTCAATTAAAGCCAAGATTAGCAATTCGGCTACAACGATTTGTTGGGCAGTAGTTACATTGGGCCAAAACTGCCTCTTGACAAAACCCGTTTTGCTGCCTATAGTTACCTATAGTTGCCTATAGGCAAAATATTAATAGCGAGATTGTTATGATGACTTCCAATACATACACTACCAAAAAAGTTGCTGAAATGGCAGGTATTCATAGAGATACTTTACTCCGATGGTTACGAAATGGGCGTATCGCAGAACCGAAACGTAATCGCAACGGTTGGCGAGTCTTCACCAAAGATGAAGCTCAAATTATAGTGGACTATGCAAACAAAAATTCTGAAACCCAACTACAAGTAAAGGAAACTCAAGCATCATATCAAACTTATCAGCCTTATAGTGGAGCGATTACACGATTAAAAGGAGTAGATTGGAATTTTAAGGATGCGAATACTGGATATTTGACGCATTCTATTCATCCATATCCAGCAAAATTTATTCCTCAAATTCCAAAGACACTTATTCGAGAACTTGCTTCTGTTGGGGATACGATATTGGATCCATTTTGCGGCAGTGGAACCACGCTAATTGAAGCACTCAGGTTAGAATGTAATGCCGTAGGGATAGATGCTAATCCTCTGGCTTGTTTAATTAGTCGAGCAAAATCAACACGAATTAGTGAAGAAGAAGCTAAAATCCTGTTCGATTTAGCCAATGAAATGGCAACGTTCAGCCAACAAACTTATGTTGGAACGCTTCCACTTTTCCCTGATATGCCCTCCTTTCCTATTCCGATGGAACGACCTGACTTTGATGATATTAACGATTGGTTTGACCAACCTGTTATTGATGAACTCGCATTTATTAAGAATAGATGTATGCTTTTGGGCCAAGATAAAGTACGAGAAATTGCATTAGCAGCATTTTCTTCAATCATTGTCACTGTATCTCGTCAGGACTCAGATACTCGTTATGTGAGGCGGGAAAAAAATGTAAAGCCTGGGGACACGTTACAATATTTTAGCCGTTCTCTATCTCAAGCTGCCAGGCGTACCCTTGAATTGAGTGAAGAAGTTAGCAATAATCTATCTGTTGAAGTATATGAAGCAAACATTCTTGAACCCCCCGAAATTGGCCCTGTCGATTTAGTAGTATGTTCTCCCCCCTACCCAAATGCTTTTAGCTACCACTTATATCATCGTACTCGGATGCTATGGCTAGATATGGATCAACCAAAATTCAAGCAAGAAGAAATAGGTAGCCACCGCAAATACAGCAGTAAAGGACGTAATGCGGCCACAGTAGATACTTTTAGAGGAGAGTTATATACTGTTTTGTCTTGGCTTACCCAATCTTTAGGCCCCAATAGACTTGCTTGTTTCATCATTGGCGATTCCACTTTAAAGGGCGAAACGATTGAAAACGACAAGTTATTGATAGAAGTGGCAAAAGACATTGGCTATAAAATTGAAGCGAATATCAGCCGCAACCTGCAAAGTACGAAGAAATATTTCAATCCAGTCATTGGAAAAATTAAAGACGAACATGTAGTTATTCTGCGTAATCCTGTGGTTGGGAGGAATTCATAATGGAAAGCTATACCTTAGCTTGTCACCTAAAAACATATATTCAACCCTTTGAACGTATTCTGGCAGTTAAAGAACTGGAAGCATTAACAGGGAATGTGCCTGTAGTTCGCTCAAGTCGTGATAATGAACCGGTTGACTATACGGTTGTATCTTCCAAGCCTTACAGTTACTTAGCCAATCGCTTAACTTATTGGGAGTCTATTGCACCGCAAACAGAAATTGCCCCGAGTTTATTGACCCGACAAGTATGCCGAGAAGCAACGACAAATCTAGTAAGAAATGGTATTAGTGCGGAAGAATTGCAAAGCCTTTTACCGTTTCAAGGCCAGGTTCCCTTAGAAAATCGGCGCAACCTTCGCTATGGGCCACACGGAATCCATGAATATCGGGGCAAGTTCTTTCCTCAGCTTGTTCGCTCTCTTCTGAATATAGCTAATATAACATCTAAATCAAAGGTGCTTGACCCAATGTGCGGTAGCGGTACAACGCCCACCGAAGCGGTTTTATTGGGGTATCAAGCCTATGGGGTTGACCTTAATCCCTTATCTGTCTTAGTCAGTCAGGCTAAGAGTGATATCTTAGCCGTATCTCCTGAACGTTTAGTATCTGATTACAAAGCATTGAAAGAAGATTTACTTTGCCAATCAACTAATCAAAAAAATGAATTGGTATGGTTAAAGTTGCTTGAACCAAAAACCAGAGAATATTTGTCCAACTGGTTTGCGCCAGATATATTAGTCCAACTTGATCCTATCATAGTGCGAATTGACCAAGTAACTGATAAGGCCTGTCGAAATCTATTTAAAGTCTCTTTGAGCAATATTATCAGAAAAGTGTCATGGCAAAAAAATGATGACCTGCGAGTACGGCGTGATATACGAACTGATATTGACATTGATGTGTTGGCTGAGTTTTTGAATGAGTTAAACCGTTCGGTTAAAACTGTTCTGGCTTTGCTTTATGAAAACCAAGACTTTGAGGTAGGAAAAGCCACAATTATGCCAGGAAATACCAAAATTGCTGATCGTCTTTTTCCTAATCTAGTGGGGCAAGTAGACACAATTGTCACTTCTCCACCATACGCAACTGCCCTTCCTTATCTTGATACTGACCGTTTGAGTCTATATTACTTCGGTCTCCTGTCACGCTCTAAACATCGCCAGCTTGATTATGATATGATAGGAAACCGCGAAGTTACGAACGGTCGTCGTCAACGTTATTGGGAAGAATATAAGAACAAGCGATTTAGATTGACCGATGATATAGTTTCTGTTATTGATATTATTCATAATCTTAACCGCAATTCTGACGTTGGTTTCCGAAGACGAAACTTACCTTCACTTTTGGCGCGTTATTTCTTGGATATGAGGCAAGTTTTTGAAACATTTACAAAACTGCTTCGTCCAGATACGCCAGCTTATGTTGTCGTGGGAAACAATCACACAATTGCAGGAGGACAGCGAATAGAAATCGAAACAAATAAGCTTTTGGCCCAGTTGGGTGAGGCAGCCGGTTTAAAGTTAGAGGAGCAGATTTCAATGGAAATGCTTATATCACGGGATATTTTCAAAAAGAATGCAAGTAACGCTGAAACAATTCTTTTTTTTAGAAACGGTTAGCTGTAATATCCCCACACCCTTGCAGAATTGCGCGTTTTGTTAATACACAACTTTAAATAATCTTGATACACACTTGTTCCCTGTGGAACAATCTCAACATAGTAAGAAAAACCCTGATCTTCAGCGGCGGTTTTTTCAATTCTGAGTATATCCCCAATATCTCCAGCACTCCGCAAAGTTTCGCTCCGCAATCTAAAATCGTGCTTAATGGGCCAAGTCATCATATTAACATTAACCGTTTCACCACCAATACGCATTTTAACATTCATACGATCAAATTTACCCGGTCGTTCAGGATCCTCGGTAAATTCATTCGGCCATCCCCAAAATTCGGAAAAATAATCTCTAGCCGCTAATGGAACAAATATCTCTGGAGATCTTCCGCTAGTCCCAGGTGTTGTTTGACCTGTTCCTACATCCGTGCGTTGTAAGGTCATTACAAATCCTAGAGCTTCATCACTTTCCTCAGCTTCATCCCCCGTAACAGCAACAGGAACCTGAGTTGGTTCAATGGGCTTCGGTTTGGGAGTCTTAGGAGTAACCGCTTTTTTATATTTGGGGGCAGACCGCTTAATTGCTGTTTTACCAAAAAGAATAGTTCTGCCTGATTTTTCAGTACCCTCCTTACTACTGGTAGGCACAGTTTGTTCACCATCTATTGTTGCTTCAATTTGACCTTCAGTTTGAATCGCGGTTTCAGAGAGTACGTACCCTTCATCTACTAATTGGATCAGCAATTTCTGACCTACCTTTATTGCATTCGCTGAATCCTCAGCGCACCAAGCATCAAAATCTGCTTTTAACTCATTGAGTATTGCTTTATCACTATCCATTTCAAGATCAAGCCAATTAAGAGACGAAGCTTCATCGTTTGTATATAAACCACCCTCGGTTAAGTTTCCAGAGCCAATAATAAGAAGTGCGTCCTTTTTTCCTTCGAATAAGTATACTTTCGGGTGAAATGTGATATACATTTCACGGCTGTGATTTATCCAAATCTCTCCCGTTTCCCCAACGGCTTGTAATAACCCCTCCAAGCCCTCTTGGCTTGTACCATAGTGATCAATGCCAGCGATGATTCTGGCCTTTTTCTCTTTAAAAGTAAAGTCATGTAACTCAGCCTGAATATGCCGTACCCCTGAATTTTTCACGAATGCAACAGCAGCTTGAAAAGTATGAAACTCACCAAGTTCACCATTCAAGGCTGCTTTTAGAATATCCCCCAATGCTTGATTGCTGAAAGGCTGTATGATTAATTCCATAAATGTTCCTCTTCAATGACCACCAATTATCAACTTTTCTCAAATCTTATATTGGTTTTGAATGTTGCAATTTTTACCCTTCGTTATGACACTCTCCGTCAAGAATGTTGAAACTGCCCAACGTCAGCCGTAACCGGCGCATTTTTCGTTCGCTGCGCTCACTACAAATGCGTCCGAGTTAACGGCATTGTTAGGGCAATTTACTTGCATAAGCATTCTTGAATTCCATTCCATATACATGGTATTACTTGAAGAAGCCATACGCCGACATGTAAAATCAAAAATACCCATGGCACCCTCATTTCAACTTTTGTAAAGGGCTGATAGATATCTGGGTTTTTTCCCTTTTCTAGTGACTCCCACTCTGCATCGTATAGTGCTAAAGGCAGCTTTTGCTCAATGGCATGAACAACTTTGAACTTACCAGAATTAAGATCTTTGTATGAACGAATGAGCCTATACCATGTATAACAAAGAGATATTCCGGCTATACTCACAAGCCAATAGAATGCTTGTGACTTTCCAGCCTCAGCTCCAAGCTGGACATACCCAACGATAGCAATAACAGCAGTATTTACAGATAGAAAAAAAGAGTTTGCCTGTTGACGCCTATTGCTTATGCGGTCTGCCATTTCAACATAAAGCTTATACTGCTCAATATAGTGAGCCTCATAATTACTACCGTAATTCTCTTTTTCTGAGGAATGCAAAGCATCTTCGATAGCCAATTTATTTACCTCGCGACAGCTCACGTATTGCATTAACGATAGAATCTGTATTCCAGCCAACTATCTTATCCGCTGCATTTTTCACTTTCTGAGATGTTCTTTCAGCTCCCCGCGGCTTAATGGCTATTATTGGTTTCGGAATGCTAAATTCTTCTTGTGCAATTTTTATTTCTTTATCAATCCACTTGCTGTAACTGCTATATACCCCAGCCAAGATAAGTACTACATGGACACCATTCACTTTATTTTTTATAGCGTCATATAACTTATCGTCATCTGGTGCATCATGAATTGGATCATCTTTTGGTACAGAGTGATTCTTGTAGGTGAAATACGGCTTTGCATCCAGTAGGTCAACTAGCTTGTCGTAAGCGTCGCTGTAAGTCCAAGAATGACTAATAAATAAGTTGTATGTACGTGGCACTTTCTTCTCTCCTTAGATCGTACAAATATTCGTGAAGCGAATATTTCTCCTGTGCTATTATTAGGCCGAACATGTCCCTGTAATCTTTGTCGGTTAGCTTTCGATTATATTCGGCTTGTACATTCTGAGTTTCTATTACTTGGTGTATCAGGTAAGAAAGTGCTTCTACAGAACTTATTTTTCTCTTGTTCCATAATTCAAGCATTTTTTCTGGGAACAATTTTTTTAGTTTATCCATAATTGTAAATTCCTTTAATCACCTTTGCAGTCTAAAGGACTGCAAAGGTGATATCACATTACATTCCAAGTGTCAAGTCAGATGAAAAAATTTGGTCAAAAACTCCTGGCAGACTCTCTTGAAGTGCATAATACCCATTTAAACAAAATTGAACTTGGCAAAAAAAGGCCATCAACGGATTTAATTTTGAAAATTGCAAATCTGTTTAACGTTTCCGTAGACCAGCTAATGCGAGATGATATAGAAATTGAGTGAGAATTTTAGAAATTTAAAATATGGAAAGGTGTCCCGGTAAAGGACACCTTTTTTGTTGAGAGGGTAACAGCCTAAGGGCGCGGCGGATAAGCGGCAGCGAGCCAAGCAGTCAAGTTCCGCTTGACTGCGGTGAAGCTGTCCGCTTCATCAGCTTGTTATGCGGCGTAGCGCAGCGAAGCCGTGATAACAAGCGGGTGGCCACAGCGTAGCGGAGGGCAATCCGCCGCGCCCTTATGTCGGCGAGCGTAGCCGCCGACATAACGCTAGAATAACCTGCATTTTACCAGAACCTTCCTTTTGTGCGAAAAGAGTCTAGCTTTCTTAGTAAATTTGTATAATCCCATAGGTTCATTTGATGTTTTACTTTTGATTGAAAATCCTTAGCACCTTTTGTATAAAAAGAAGATGTCACAACTAACCCCGCTGTTGCGTTATCTTTGCTCACAACACCATATAAATCTCGTACCACACTAACTCCCACCTTATTCTTCGGTCTATTTCTTTTGCATTGAAGCAAATATAACAATGATCCAATATCATTGTGACATGATGCGTAAATATCAACACCTCCATCATTCGAGGCTGGTGTTAAATTTACTTCATACCCTTTTCTATGAAATAGTTCAGCGACAAACTCCTCAAACTCCCTCGGAGAAACTTCATACATAAAGTCTGGTCTTTTTAAGATACTCTCAAAAACACAACTGTTTATATATGATATATCATTGGTGACTTGAACGAACTTTTCATCTGTAGAAGAAATAGGATTACCACATAAATCGATAATCCCAGACTGCTCAAACGGATTTTGTTCTCCAAAGAGTTCAACATTGCAAAACAATTCTCCATCAATCCATTCAGAACTTTTTTTGTGTGTGCTTATTTGCCAAGCACGACTAATAATTTCGTCCTTATCCATACTTTTCAGGGCATTTTCGCCGCCTCGTATTCCAATATATACTTTTGATTTGTAATCTTTTGTTATTAAAGAAAGATTTTTTGAAGACAATCTTCCTTCCCATTTAATATCATCCTCTATTTTATTGTATAAAATCCAAGAAACTATTTTGTTGAAAGTATCTATCTCAAGCCAGGCTCGTCTTTTAAGTGACATATCCTGCGATGTGTACTTAAATTTATGAGTCTTTAAAGCTGTCTTATCCATATTCAAAAGACCTGATATAGCTCCTTTAACACCAACATAACCACTATTTTTGAGCCTCAAATCATCTATCTGTAATCTTTCTTCGGTAAGAGGATTTATACTTGATGATTGATTGTCTCGTTCATCGTCGTAGTAGCCTGTAAAACTATCTGAAATAAAGGAAATAAGTGCTTTGAGTGTATGACGTGTATATTCGGATACAGGATCAATTATTCCTTTATTCTCTTCTTTCAGTATTTTCCCAATCATTTCAGAAATTGATGGTGTGTTATCAATATTATTTTTTTGCCATGTTACAAGTACTTTCAAATCATCATCTTTGGTTGATAGTTCTTCAAATTCATTTTCCGTTTTACCGTCGAGTATATCTGAATTTTCATCAATTGGGACAAGATATATCATTCCAATTTTTGCATCAGGTTTTTTCTTTTTCAGTCCTTCATACTCTCTTGTCAATTGTCCTTCTGAAACAGACTTCGCGTAAATTTTATTTTCTATTGCAATAATCCAATCATTAATTCCTATTATAATATCAATGAATGCGTTATCGACATTATATTCAAGATTAAACCAAAGTTTCAGAAGGTTTGCATCTTCACCTCTCAATCTTGTTGCTAGGTCTGATAAATCTGAATTGCCAGATGAAGTTGAAATTTCATCAATAAATTTTGAGATGAAGGAATATCCGAGACCATGTTCCATTGAAGGATCCATGAACCATGTTAATATCGCTGAGGCGGTTTCTTCCTGAAAACTTTTTTTGCCTGATGCTAATACTTTAAAAATATTCACTATTATTTCCTTAGACTAATATTTATATGTGGCTAACGGGGCGCGGCCTAGCCGAGTGGCGAGCGTCGCGAGCAATGTCGGCTTCATCCTTATCTCGCGCCCCGTTAGAGGCGGTGCGAACTGCGCGAGTGCCGCCTCTAACGCTTGAATTCAGCCGATGCGTTAGCGGTCGGCTGGAATGATTTGTTAGGCACATTGTTACAAAACAAGAACGACCTTTCCTACGGTTCTGCCTGACTCAATTTGGAGGTGTGCATCTGCTAAGTTCTCAAATGAAAAGGTTTTTGAAACATGAGGCTTCAGTTTGTTGGCTTGGAGCATAGTTTTCAAAGTATTCATGTCTTCGCCGCTTGATTGAACAAGAACGAATTCCAGTTGGACCTTTCGTTTGTCCGCGTCGGACTGTAGGTCTTCCGGGAATTGGTGGGTTGGCAAGGATACAATTGTGCCACCGTCCTTAATGACTCTCAGAGAGTTTTCAAGGACTTGTTCACCTATTCCATCAAGAACAAAGTCAATATCCGACAAGACTTCTTCAAACTTTTGTTCGCGGTAATCAATGTGTTCATCAGCACCAAGTGACATAATGAAATCACGGTTTTTGACAGAGGAGGTGACAATCACATACGCCCCAATTTCCTTGGCAATCTGGATCGCAAAATGCCCTACACCACCTGAACCTGCGTGAATCAGAATACGGTCCCCTTTTTTTACACGCGGTTTGAGCACTTGTAGTGCGGTTAATGCGGCCAGTGTAGTTGCTGCCGCTTCTTCAAAGGTTACCTTCTCCGGTATTAACGCTAAATGACTTGCCGGTGATGCAACATATTCGGCATAAGCATTGCCTTGGCCTGGAAAATTAACCATACCAAACACCCTATCACCAACCTCAAATCCGCTAACTTCTTCACCAATCGCTGCAACAGTTCCAGCAATGTCCCAGCCAAGAATAACCGGCCGCTTTTCAGTTCCCAAAATCATTGTTAGAACTTCTTCTGATGGTCTAACTTTTATATCTACTGGGTTAATGCTGATTGCCCGCGTTTCAACCAGCACTTCATTCTGTTTAATCTTGGGCTTTTCAATTTCGCTCAGAATTAGATTCTTAACGCCGCCTGCTTCATTTAATAAATATGCTTTCATCCTGCTGCTCCTTCACGTTTTCTTGTTTAAGTTAAAGTTGCTCATTTTACATCCATTCTGTATGCCTAAGGACCGAGTTCACCGGGTTGGCGGACAAACGGAGTAAAAGTTTGAATTGTGTAAAAGTCTAGCCGAAGTGGACTCAGCTCGAAAGCCGCAGGCCGAGCCAACTCCGGTGCAACGACTTGTTATGTGCTGTGTCCTGTATCCATTCCGCGAGACTTTTGCCCTGCGAATAAACGTTTATCGATTTTACCGTAACCGTTCACGGGTTGGCGGAGAATTGTGCAAGCAATCGCTCGCAACTACAACATTTTGTGCGTTGACAAAATTTGGCGCAAGTAATCCTAGTGGCCTCCGTGTCCTGCCACCACAATATCTTGTGGGGGGTTGAGAACTCGTGAACGGTTACATTTTACCACAGGGGGTTGTATTGGCAATGGTTTGATGCGTTTTACAATGACCGCGGGCGGACTAGACTACAAGCATCACGAAAGAGTTTGCATCGACGTTATTATCTTGTAAGTGACGTTTGTACTGTCATAGACATTTGATTTGCGAACATCATTTTGAGGCAAGCGTTGTCCTGTGACAGACGATTCAGGATTGGTGGACACCCGATGGATTGGCGGGATGATAACCAATGAAATCACGAACTACCCAGATATACCACTCTGCGAATCGTGATTAAAGTAGACCAGACGAGGTCAGCAACGAGATTAGGACAGCGAATGACGATGCCCTGCCTGTTGTTGCCTCACTTGTTATAGCTGCTTGGATTTATGGCCATGTTATATTTTTTTGTTCAATAATATTGCAAAACAATTCTCCATCAATCCATTCATAAGTTTTTTTGTAGTTGAGTATTTTCCAAGAACGACTAATAATTTCGTCCGGCTCCATACTTTTCAGGGCCTCTTCGCCTGATAAACGAGCACCTTTTCCCCTTTCCTTACGTATTCCAATATATACTTCTGATCCGTAAACGCTTGCTGTATAATAAAGAACTTTTGCAGGATAATATGTTCCCCATTCAATATCACTATATTCAATACCACTATTTTTGAGCCTCAAATCATCTATCGGTAATCTTTCTTCAGTAAGAGGATTTATACTTGATGATTGATTGTCTCGTTCATCGTCGTCGTAGAGCATTGAATTTGACAAATCAGCTTCAAGGTATTTTTCATCACCTTTACACCATCCTAGTAGCAACTTAGGACCTTTAATGTTGGGGGCTTCATAAAGATCAGGGTTTAAACGCTTACAATTTAATGCCTGGATAAATTGTTCAAAGTCATTGCGTCTAGTTGAGTTTGGACAAAATGAATGTACCAGCATTACAGCTACCGCAGCGTGAAACTTACGTGCGGTAATAATGGTTGACACGGTTCTGTGCAGCAGTTGATACGGTATCTTTCCATCGAATGTGTCTGTTAGCCCAAGTTCGTCTTTAAGACAGGAGATTCGCTTTAATTTGTCTGATGACTCTGTTTGCTTCTCTGTTTCAATTGTCGAGCCAAATCCTTCACCACTTACTTTTGCATCGACTCCCAATATCACCAGCCTCTTAGAATCTGTCGTTATAGCCAATACGTCAATTTGTGGATGTCCACCGATACTCGGTAGAGGCACTTTCCAATTTGGAAAGGCGGCCAGTAGTTCCAGCTTATCACCAACTCCAAGTACTTTTACGATTTCAGACGGCAATTTGGGATGCGCGTCTTCCCAGCACGCAGCTACGGACATTGCAGATCCTCCTTTTTTCCAATGCAATTCTGGCCGGACTGGCGAGTCCTGCCAATCTGTTCCACTTTTTGTCGATACAAAGATTCGCTTCATGAATATTTCTCCTGTGTTCTAAGAACCGAGTTCGCCGGGTTGGCGGACAAACGGTGTAAAAGTTTATTTGACATTATACCGGAAACATTACCGTAATGTCAAGAGTTTTTTGGCGGCTTGAGTATAGACTTAAGGTTTTTACCTTGCCACTTTGCCACTTTAATTAATAATAAGCCGATTTTCTATGTTCACATATACAGGGCTGTAATGCTTTAAGTACCATTGTAAAATATCCAAAATACTGACCTCTAACTGGCGAATGTTTTGACCTGTTTGAGTAATGTAATAACCTGCGCCTCCTTCGCCCATGTAGCTGTCCATACAAATGCGGAAGGTCTGGCTCTCATTAGAGAAATCAATGATTTGGCCTTGATACGTGGCGGCGATGATACGTTGGCCAGGCCTAATGAGTTGGGCTCGAGTGAGTTCGATAACTTGGGCTGGTTGGCTGAGATCAGCAATCACCTGTAAGCCAGACTGGGAGAGAAATGTGCCGACGGGCGTAGGCAAAGCGGATACACCGCGTTCAAGCAGGAATTTAAGTTGTGGTGCGCTTAGGTCCATTAAGATGGGGCGATTGTCAAAGGGATGATAATCTCGCAGATCGTGATTGGTAAAATCGCCTGCTCCATAAATTCGGTCTCCGCGCAGGGTGCCCATGTGGACCATGGCTATATCAATTTCGTCTTTGAAATAGGCCCTCATGGCATCCGTGAAGAAATTGCCAGCCGCACTTTCGCCGCTGCCTTTAATTTCACTGCGCGTATTTAAAGGTGTCCTAAGCTGGCCTAACACTTCGGTGGGGGGTAATTGCGCCTCCCAATAAGCCAATTCAGGCTGAAGGGCTGGATCATTCGGAACCGAAGCATCTAAAGGAACGAGGGTATAGTTTCGTAACTGTGATCTCTCAGATTGATTGAGGCTTAAGTGGATACGTCCCATTGTTTGCGTACCAGCGCTACTGCGTACAATCGGTGTCCCGTTAATGAGCAAAGGTTCGGTAAGCGGTATGTGGGTGTGGCTGCCGATAATCAAATCAATATCGGTAAAGGCTTCAGCCAGAGCGATGTCGTCAAGATGACCGAGATGCGATAAAAGGATGACGATATCGGCTTGTTGTCTAAGAGCAGGGAGGAGGGTCTGGACTGTGTCGAGGATGGGGATCATCTGAACGTCTTGGCGGAAATCAGGGAGATAAAGCTCTGGGACATCAATGGTTAATCCAAAAATCGCCACCCGTATTTGGCCTATGTGCTTGATGATATAAGCTTGCCAAGCTTGATGTAGTAGGTGGCCGGACGGAAACTGCATGTTGGCGCAGAGAATAGGGAAATTAGCTTCAGCTAAACGTTGAGCCAAAATATCAACGCCGCCATCACAATCGTGATTGCCCAAGGTGGCAGCATCATAGCCGAGCTTGTTCATGAGACGAATATCTGGCTGACCTTGAAAGGCATGCCAGTAGCGACTGCCTTGATAAAAATCGCCCCCATCTAAAAGTAACATATAACGGTTCCGCATTCTTTGCTGTTTAATATAGCTTGACCGTCTGGCGTATCCCCCCCAAGTTTCCCCATTAGGCTGGGGAAGAGGCTTCAGATGGCCGTGTGTGTCGTTGCCGTGGAGAATAATAAGGTCCATAAGATTAACAATTAGCAATGATGATGAATTGTCTTAGACAATAGGACGACCATTGATTGGTCTTGGACAAAATAATGGGTTTGACTGGGTAGGATGGTCTCCTGACCAAGCTCACAGATATCTTGGGGCGGGCAGAGGGCCGTGTCGATGACCCTATACCAAGTGCCTTGGTCTGGAGCGATAGGTAGCCTGAAAGATTGGCTCTTCAGGCTGGCATTAAACATGATGAGAACATCATGATCAGATTTAGCAGAGCCGATGACTTCTAGGTGTCCGTAGATAAGGCACATAAGCTGTTGACTGGCCTGGCCCCAATCTGCTTCTTGACACGCTGCGGAGAACCATTGAATATCAAGGATGGAGCCATTTTTCCCCTCAAAAAAGTGGGGACGATAAAAAATAGGGTGTTGCTTACGAAAAGCAATGACCGTTTTGGCGAAGCGATAAATTTCAGCATGGATCTCTTTGAAGGACCAGTCTAGCCAGGAGATTTCATTATCTTGGACGTAGGCATTATTATTACCCTTTTGTGTGCGCCGAAATTCATCACCGCCCAAGAGCATAGGTACTCCTTGAGAGAGCATGAGCGTGGTCAGAAAGTTTTTGATTCGCCGTCGCCGATAGCTTTCGATAGCTGGGTCGGCACTTGGGCCTTCCTGGCCCAGATTATGGCTGAAATTATGATTATCCCCATCTTGATTATTTTCGCCATTCGCTAAGTTATATTTATTCTGATAACTGACGAGATCATTCAGGGTGAAGCCATCATGGGCGGTGATAAAGTTGATACTATGAAAAGGCGTTCGCCCACTGGATGAATATAAGTCAGAACTGCCAGCAAAACGGGTGGCCAAAGCTCCTACTAGGCCTAAATCGCCCCGCCAAAAGCGGCGCACATCATCTCGATAGCGGCCATTCCACTCTGCCCACCGTCTACCGGGGAAGGCACCCACCTGATAGGCTCCTGTCGCATCCCAAGCCTCAGCAATGATTTTTGTCTGCCTTAAGAGTGGGTCTTCGGCAATACGTTCAACGAGGGGCGGATTTTCAAGGAGTTGGCCTTGTTGACCGCGGGTCAAAATGGTAGCTAGGTCGAAGCGGAAGCCATCCACATGCATCTCGCTGACCCAATATCGTAAGGAATCCAAAATTAAATCTTGCCCAACTGGGTGATTACAGTTGAAGGTATTGCCTGTGCCGGCATAATTGCAATAGTAATAGGGGTCTTTTTCCAATAAATAGTAGATTGGATTATCAATGCCTCGAAAAGAGAAGGTTGGCCCTAAGTGGCCTCCTTCGGCAGTATGATTGTAAACGACATCAAGAATAATTTCTAGCCCTGCTCGGTGCATTTCACGGACCATCGTTTTAAAATCCGACACAGCTTGATTAAGAGTCTGTTGGTGAGCGTAACGAGATTCGGGGGCGAAAAAATTGGCTGGGTTATAGCCCCAATAATTGGTCAAATGTTGACCTGTATCAGGGTTGATATAGCCATGTCCAGAATGATCGAAACTTTGGATGGGTAAAAGTTCAATGGCCGTGACTCCCAAGTCTTGAAAGTAAGGAATCAAATCAATTAGACCTAAATAAGTCCCTGGAAAATTCGTTGGGGCGGAGGGATGCTGGGTTAAGCCACGGACATGCGCTTCATAAATGATGGTCTGCCGAAGCGGACGGTTGAGGGGTTTATCACCTTGCCAATCAAAGTTATCGTTGATGACCACGCATTTTGGAAAGGCATGAGGCTGGGGATACACTGTTAGGACAGACGGAGCAGTATTCAAAGTCCCACTGAGCGATTTCGCGTAGGGGTCAATCAACATCTGCTCCCGATCATACCGTAAACCTAGCTTTGGCTGCTGAGGCCCTGTCATACGATACAAATAACATTGTCCTGCCTTGACTCCCGACACTGCGATATGCCAAATATCGCCTGTGCGATTGTGAATTGGATCTAGGGCAAATTCCTGGCTAGGATGGGTTTGGTCAGCTTGGTCGAAAAGCATCAGCCAGACTTGTTCAGCATGGCGACTGAATATGGCGAATTGGGTATAATGATGGTGTAAGGTAGCACCAAGGGGTAGGGGATGGCCGGGAAAAGACTGCATAAAGTTGTTAGTTATTAGTTGTTATTCTGAGATTAGAATGAAATTTAAATGTTTGTCTTGTCAGATTCCTATTCATGAGCGTCACGTTTTTAGGCTTTTCAAGTCCGACCGTATTGAAAACCAATCCCATCCTCGCTGGGTTAAGGTGGCCAGGTGATGCGTTTCAAAGGTGATGAGAACGACCCAGAGAGGGTAATTTTGTTCTCTCATCGAATATACAATTTTTGGCTAAACCAATCCGCGGCCTGATCAATGACGGGTTGCATCAACATTAAAGCGACATGACTACTGCGGCGTGTTTGTAATAACGTTGCCTCTGGCGCGGCTTGCTGCATAGCAAGGGCACAAGAGGGAGGCGCAACCGAGTCATAGCGACTATAGATTAACAAAATCGGACAATCTGGAAAGGCTTGGACGAATTTCTTGAGGTTGTTTTTGGCATCAAACATAGAAACTAATTGAGAGACATTATAGTGGCTGCGATAGCGGCCAAGAGTCCATATTTGACGCAGTTGCTTGACGCTGACTTCATTTAGAATAGACAGGAGGGGAGACCGTAAGGTGCGCCAGTATTCACGGTAAAATGTACGACGGTTGAAGGCTAAATATGTGGGTGTGGCCTGAATGGCGATGGCGTGGATGGTTGAAGCGAGGGTTGGTTCTGCTTTGAGCAAGGATTTCAAGGCGATAGCCCCACCGAGACTGACCCCATAGAGACCAATCTGTGTCACCTGTGCCTGTTCATTGAGGAAAGCGATGGCAGCGGGGATGACGGACAGACAATGGGGATAATCAAGCGGGTTTTGTTTCGCCTCGCCATGACCAGGCAGGTCGATGGTCAAAACGCTGATATTTTTTTCGAGCAAGGTGGTGATGAGGCGCCATTTGAAGGAAATTTTGGTGTCGCCTGCGCCATGTACCAAACACAGAACTGGCCCTGACTTGGTCGAGGACGGTGGTTGTAAGAAAAGGGCTGGTGTTGCGTGGGGGCTATTGGGAATAGGTATTTGCAGGGCTTGGCAACCGCCATGAGCGGGATGATGCGCTGAAAAAAGAAGATTTGGGTGGGGTGGCGGAGAGATATAGGAGCCAGCCAAGACTTGGAGA
The DNA here is from genome assembly GCA_965199695.1 of Anaerolineae bacterium. Taxonomy (GTDB): domain Bacteria; phylum Chloroflexota; class Anaerolineae; order 4572-78; family 4572-78; genus CBDAUV01. Next base: position 1,123,892 of record OZ241372.1, read on the forward strand.
CCGATGGTTAACAAGCCGGCTGGAATGACCCACAGGATGATGGCCCATAGAGGACTAGGCCAATGATCGCCCAAATTCAGGCTGATCAGACCCCAGCTACCCGCCAGTAAAGTGATAACGCTGAAGCCATATCCAAGCCATTGATTCGGCCCAACAAATGATAGGGCCCGCCACCGCCACACAGTTGCCGCTAATTGTCCTAAGCCCAAGGTGATGAGAACGATCCAAAGAATGAACATGGTAGGCGTAAGGAAGTAGGAAGTAAAGATAGGGCGGCTATTCAGCCCACAGGCTAGTTTTGACCCTTACCGATGAGCAGGTTTGTGTGTGACAATACAGGCAATCCAGTCGCCATCCACCCGTTTCTGCTGCATAGATAAAGCATGTTTGGTCAGAGCTTCTAGGATGGCTGGCTCTTGGTCTTGGAGAATGCCAGAGAGGATGAGTTGTCCTTTCGGGGCTAGGACGCATTTCAAATCAGCCATAATATCGATCAAAATATGGGCCAAGATGTTGGCGACGACCAATGACCATTGGCGACCACCGGATTCATTCGCTGACCCAAGCGCAGCTTCAACATAAGGTATATCGTTTAAGGTGAAATTTTCCTGGGCTACGCGCACGGCCACCTCTTCAACATCAACAGCCCGCACAGGATTCGCCCCCATTTTGGCGGCAGCAATAGATAAAATGCCTGATCCAGTGCCAACATCAAAGAAATCTACGTTGGTTAAAGGTAAGCTTTGTAAAATCTCTAAACACAATTTTGTGCTTGGGTGTAAGCCGCTGCCGAAGGCCAAACCAGGGTCTAAGCGGACAACAACGTCATCTGGCATAGGCGTGTATTCGCGCCAGCTAGGTTGAATGACCATGCGGGGGCCGATGTGGACAACCTGAAACGTTTCCTTCCACGATTCAGCCCAATCATTCGCGCCAACGAGTTCTGTTGTAGGTTCGGGAAGACCTTGGGGAAGTATTTTTGCCATTAAGGCTAAGACAAGTTCAACTTTTTTGAGCAAGTCAGAGTCTGTGGCCGGGATAATGGTATGCACTGAAGCCCGTTGTAAATCAGGCGGTATCGTTTCAATAACTGCCCCGCCATAGCCATATTGGTTAAATACTTCACTGACAGCTTCGGCTGCTTCACCATCAATATTGGGTATTGCAATGCGAATAAAATCCATGGGTGATCTAAAGACATAGATAACAGGCTCAAAGGTCAATTTTCGGCTCAATGCCCAGAGCTTTCAATTGAGCAATGAGTTGTTCTTTCTGCTGACGTTCCGCTGCTACCTGTTGATACGCTAACTCTTTCTGCTGACGTTCCTCTATCGCCCGCTCTTGGGCTATTTTCTCAGCCTGTTGCGCCTGCTCTTTTGCCAGTCTTTCTTGTGCTGCCTTTTCTTGGCCTGTTGGAATCAACCGCCTATCGCCATCACACCAGCGCAACCAGACATCCTGTCGTCCCTCAAATTCGCCCGACCACAATTCTAAACCTAAGCCCACCGCTGGCAACCAGCCTGACGATAAGGGTTGATAACGTTGGGTTGTCTCATCCCGCTGATAGACCCGCAGCGCATCTTGGCTCAAGATACGCTGCGGATCAAAGATGACATAATGGGGGATGCAGATTTGCTCGTAAAGCTGCATTTTTTTTCTCACCTCACCCCCCTTCTCATTGGAAACAATCTCCATGACCACCTCTGGCAGCTTGCCGAATTGGGAGACAAAATAGCAACGATGCTGTTTCTGCCACACATCCTCGGCTGGCTCAACGTCCAAGCTTAACAAAACATCTGGGACGATGGCGGCCCGTTTTGGGTGATGATAGAGGGCCACATTCGCCAGCACCAGAAAAGGCCAAGTCAAGGGTAAGTCATCGCGGGAGGTATAGAGCGTTTCAGTCAAGAGACGTTGTTGTTTTTCGGAGAAAATGTTGTCCACAGGTTCATCATCCTCAGTCAGGAGTGAGTCATAGTCAAAATCATCAACGATCCCCTTATCAGCCAGGGGGGTTGGATTTTGGACTGGCTGATGACCATTGGCATAAGGCTTCGTACCCATCTCAAGGTCATCCATCGCTTGTATTTTCGTCATGAGGTCATACCTCTCAGATTTCGTATTCAATCAGACTGCTTATATGGTCGTGTAGACGGTTCAATCTGGACTCTGGCATAAATCCAAGACTGTCGCAAAATGTTTTTCTATACGACTTTGCTCATCTTTTAAGGTAAATGAGCTGGTAATAAAACATGAAAGGTGCTGCCAGCATTGGACTGAGGATCGTAGCCTTGACTTTCTACCCAAATCCGCCCATCATGGGCCTCTACAATTCCCTTGGCAATTGTCAACCCTAAACCAGGCCCCCCACCACGGAAGTTGCTTTTACTAGAGCTATGAAGGCTGATATCTTCGGCGGCAGTATAGAATTTTTCAAAAATGAGGGACTGATGTTCTTGGTCAATGCCGATGCCTGTGTCTTGAACTTTGACAAGCACAAAATGATTGTTTTTGATGGTTGAGGTATCATCTTGGAAACTCGCTTCGACCAGGATCCTGCCGTGATCTGGCGTATATTTAATCGCGTTGGACATCAGGCGATTAAAAACCTGGGATAATTGTGTCTCGTCACCAATCACTAAGGGTAGCTGATGTGGCAAATTAACATCCAGTTTCAAATTTCGGCGTTGAATATCTTCGCCAACTTCTTCAACAACCCCCTCAATGAGCTTCTTGAGACTAATGGGTGTATAGGCCAGATCCAACGTTGATAATTCTACCCGCACAATACTGATCATATCATTGATGATACTATGCAGTCGATCAACGCCGTTTTTCATACCCTCCATCATCTCGGTCAAAGATGTGTCCTTGACAATAGAGGAATTGATGCTGATCATATCAGCATAGACTTTGACCATCGTCAGAGGTGTACGTAATTCATGAGAAGCGATGTGGATAAAATCCGTTTTTGCCTGATCCAAGCGTTGTAGTCTCTCGTGCATTGCGCTCAACTTTTGATGGACTAAACTCAATTCCTGAAACTTGCGCTCTAACTCGGCCACGAGACTAGCACTTTGCTCACGTAGATATTTCTCTGTATTTGTACTTGCCGATTCTTGTTTGCGTGGTTTGCCTATATGATCTGAGACGGCATCTAATAAGGCTTTGACTCCAAAGGGCTTGCCGAGATAGCCATCACATCCCATCGCAATAGCGCGTTCTGGGTCATCTGCAATATTACGTGCTGTGAGCGCAATAATTGGGGTCTCAGTGAGATGATCATAGCTGCGAATTTTAGTTACCGCACTAAAACCATCAATGTCAGGCAAATTGATATCCATGAGAATGAGGTCAGGCTTGATTTCAACTGCTTTACTAATACCTTCCAGTCCATTCACTGCCTCTATCACATTATACCCACGACTTTGTAAAATGCGCCGCACCAAATCTCGATTGTCTTGCAAATCTTCTACATTTAAAACCGTATAAGTCTGTGCCACTGAAGTTTAACCTTCGTGAAGTAATTAGACATATATTGAATATTGATTAATCTATTCAAAGACTAATGATAAAGTTAATAATCGTCAATGTAGCAAATGTCCCACTAATTAATTTTTCATGCTTGTAAGATATTCCGTCATCTGACGCTTCATACGGGCTAAGACAGCCTCGACCCCGCGTAATCGGAGAGGCGAGATAATGTGATTAAGCCCCATTAAGAAATAAAAATTGGCAGGAATTTGCAAAACTGCTTCTGGAGAAGCACCTTCAACCCCCTGCGCTAGAATGGAGGCATAGCCGCGTACTGTGGGTGCTTCCATCGGTACGTCATAGTAAAAAGTGACTTGATTGTCTCTCACCTCAGAGAGGAGAAAAAATGGGGTTTGACATTCATGGACTTGCTCCATTTTATCAGTTTGTTCAACTAAATGAGGTGGTAAAGCTGGCAGATCCTTAGCATACTCCAAGAGAATCTCTAATTTTTCTCTACCTTCAGCAAATTGAAAAATCTCCACGATATCTTGGAGTTTAGGCGGGAGGAGGGCGATATTCAGTTCATCCATAGGCACCTATTTCTACTCGATGGTTCCGTAGTTGCTCTAATTTGCAAGATCATTACGGCTACAAGGTTATCATAATCAACGCTTGATGTTACTATCATATTTTACCGCTTTTATAAATTTTTATCAAACATTCGCTGAGGCTTGGAATAATCGACGAACGTGGTAAAATCCATGAATTACCATTATGATATTTAGAACTTTGACGATAAAGGAATGATTAAAATGACCGTTCAACACGGATTTTCGTTGGTCGCAGAACAGCATATTGAAGAATTGAATACAATGGCTAAACGCTATCGCCATGTGAAAACGGGGACTGAATTGCTTTCTATGGAAAATGATGATGAAAATAAAGTTTTTGGCATCACCTTCCGTACGCCTCCGCCTGACTCTACAGGCTTACCACATATTCTTGAGCATGCTGTTCTATGCGGATCACGCAAATATCCTGTTAAAGAACCCTTTATTGAATTAGTGAAAGGTTCTTTGAAAACGTTTCTCAACGCGATAACTTTTTCCGACAAAACCTGCTACCCCGTCGCCAGCCAGAATTTGAAAGATTTTTACAATTTGGTCGATGTCTACTTGGATGCTGTTTTTTATCCTCGCATTACACCAGAAATTTTTCAACAGGAAGGATGGCATTATGAGCTAGATAATATTGAGGAGCCCTTGGCTTATAAAGGCATAGTTTTTAATGAAATGAAGGGTGCGTATTCCTCTCCTGATAGTCTGCTCTATCGCTACAGTCAGCAGGCAGTTTTTCCTGATGGGCCTTACGGGCATGATGCGGGCGGAGATCCGCAAGTGATGCCTAGTTTGACTTATAACCAATTTAAGACATTTCATGAGAACTATTATCATCCTTCAAATGCTCGCATCTTTTTCTATGGGGACGACGATCCTCAAGAACGTTTGGGCCTGCTTCAGGCTTATTTGGACGACCATGAGGCCAGCCGATTTGACACCAGTATTCCCTTACAAGCTTCTTTTAATGAACCTCAACGCATTGTTCATTCTTTTCCTGCCGGAGAAGATCCAGATAGTCAAAAGGCCATGTTTAATTTGAATTGGCTCTTGCCAGAGAATGATAATCCAATGCGTTCGTTTTCTTTGCAAGTGTTGTCTTATATTCTATTAGGTACGCCAGCTTCACCGCTTTATAAGGCCTTAATTGATTCTGGTTTGGGCGAGGATATTGTTGGCGGCGGTGTGAACGGTTATCTACGCCAATTAACTTTTTCTGCGGGACTCAAGGGCATTGCTACCAGTGATGCTGATCAGGTGGAACAGGTTATCCTAAATACCCTGACCGATTTAGCCGAAAAGGGTATTGATCCCGGCATGACGGAAGCAGCTTTGAACACAGTTGAATTTCAGCTACGTGAGCAAAATTTTGGTTCTTATCCTCGAGGCCTGGTGCTCATGATCAGTGCTTTAACCACATGGTTACATGATCGAGATCCTATTGATGCTTTAGCTTTTGAAGAACCTTTGAAGGAACTTAAATCACGGATCCAAGCCAATCCACAGTACTTTGAAACCTTAATTAAAGACTACCTTTTACACAATAAGCACCAAATCGGTGTCTTGCTTGAACCTGACCCAGAATTAGATCAGAAACAAGCAATGTTAGAAACAACGCGCTTAGATCAAGCTCGGAAACAAATGAACGAAGGTGATTTACAAGCGGTCATCGATAATGTCGCTCGGTTGAAAGAACTTCAAGAAACGCCAGATTCACCTGAAGCCTTAGCAACCATTCCGCGTTTGAGGCTTGATGACTTGGATAAAGAGATTAAGAGCGTTCCGCAGACTATTTTAGAAGAACAATCAACCAAAATTTTTTATCATGATTTGTTCACCAATGGTATCGTCTATCTGGATATTGGTTTTAACCTTCACGCTGTGCCCCAAAATTTGTTACCCTACGTGTCTCTATTCAGCGAAGCCTTGCTTGAAATTGGCACGGAGAAAGAAGATTTCGTCCAACTGACGCAACGCATTGGTCAAAGAACGGGCGGTATTCATCCAACCACCTTTGTCGCCGTCAAAGAGCATAGGTTGCAAGCAACGACCCCAGAAGCTGAAGCTTGGCTTTTTTTGCGGGGGAAATCGACCTTAGATCGGATGGATGATTTATTAGATATCATGCGTGAGATATTGCTGACGGTGAAGCTTGATAACCCAGAACGTTTTATGCAGATGCTTCTGGAAGAAAAAGCTGCCGAAGAATCAGGCTTGGTGCCAAGTGGTCATACTGTCACTGCCGCCCGTTTGTACGCTAAATTTAATGAAGCCAGTTGGGTCTCTGAACAGATGGGGGGAGTCAATTATCTCTTCTTTTTACGTGATCTGGTGGAGCAGGTGAAGCAGGATTGGCCTTCAGTTTTGGCAAAATTAGAAACCCTCCGTCAAGTTCTCATTAATCAGCAGATCATGATTTGCAATGCCACCTTAGATGAAACCAATTGGCTCCAGTTCCAATCCAAATTAAATAACTTTATCGCCAGCATGCCAGCCTCGTCCACACAACTGGCGACGTGGACACCAGATTATCAAACCTTCTCCGAAGGGCTGACCATGCCCGCCCAGGTGAATTACGTGGCCAAAGGGGGAAATTTATGCCACTTAGGCTACACCCCGCATGGCTCTAGTGCCGTGATCACGAATTATCTTCGTACCACTTGGTTATGGGACAAAATTCGCGTTCAGGGTGGGGCTTATGGGGCGTTTTGCCGGTTTGATCATGATTCGGGCCTTTTTAGTTTTGGCTCGTATCGGGATCCCAACTTGATCGAAACCTTGCAGCATTACGACCAAACCAGCCCCTTTTTGCGAAACCTCGACTTGAATGACGATGAAGTAACCAAGAGCATCATCGGGGCTATCAGCAACTTGGATGGCTATCAACTGCCCGATGCCAAAGGTTATTCCGCAATGATCCGTCACTTGATTGGTTATACGGATGACTTGCGTCAACAATATCGAGATGAGGTTCTATCCACCACGGCTGCCGATTTCAAAGCCTTCGGTGAGGTTTTAGCTCAGTTAAATGAAACAGGTTTAGTCGTGGTCTTAGGATCATCGGAGGCAATTGAGCAGGCGAATAATAAGTTAAATCAAATTTTGCGTGTAACAAAGATCTTATGATTGAGTCCGTGTACACTGCCTATTTGCTTTTATCCTTACAATCGCTTATTATTGGCCCCAGGCTCAATATTCTCTAAACTTATCGTGATTTTAGGTAAAGAGACCAAATCAGGTGAATAAAGGGGAGGCGGATAGATATTATCCCCTTTTTCAATTTCTCATTATGTGTTTCAAATATCTTTAACATATTCCAATGGAGGATATATTACAATGAAGAAGAAGTTTATGTTCCTAAGTTTGTTGGTTGTTTTATCTTTATTTCTTGCCGCCTGTGGAGGCGCGGCTGAACCAGCCCCAGACGCAGCGGAAGAAACAGCCGCTGAGAGCGATGCTAGCGAAGCAGAAGTTAGTAAAGCGAAAGCTGGTGAAGGGGAAATTTCTGAGGGCGGTTATCAGGAAGCTCCTACGTTGGCTGAGATGGTTGCCGCAGGTGACTTGCCGCCCGTGGATGAGCGTCTGCCTTTAGAACCGATGGTCATTGAACCGGTTGAGCAAGTTGGTCGCTATGGCGGGACTATTCGGCGTGCTTATTTGGGACCAGCCGATGGGTGTAACTATTGGCGTATCTCTCGCGGTGGTTTGTTCCGTTTCTCGATTGACGGCTTCACGATTGTGCCTGCCGAAGCTAAGTCTTGGGAGTCAAATGAAGATGGGACCGAGTGGACCGTTCACTTGCGCGAAGGGATGAGGTGGTCTGATGGCGATGATTTCAACGCCGATGACTTCATGTGGCACTATGAAAATGTCTTGCTGAATGAAGAATTGACCCCAGTCTTGCCTAATTTCTTGCGCTCAGGCGATGGGTTTGGCCTGATGGAAAAAGTTGATGATTATACCATCAAATTTGTCTATCCCAACCCCAATTTCTTGTTCTTAGAAATTATGGCCCAAGCCGACCAAGCTTGTGGTGGGGTATCACGTAATATTCCTTACACGCCCTCTCACTATATGCAGCAATTTCATATAGACTTTAACCCCGATGTGGTGCAGATGGCTGAAGAAGCTGGGATGGAAGATTGGACCCAGCTTTACGACAATAAGGTTGCTCATAATACCAACGCTGAACGCCCTGTCACTCGCCCTTGGAAGTTTGAGCAAGAACTGGGAGTTCAGGTCGTAACTGCCAGCCGGAACCCCTACTTCTACGCCGTAGACACCGCTGGGAATCAACTCCCCTATGTTGATAAAGTCACCTTTACCCTTGTTGAAGATGCCGAAGTTCTCAACCTCAAAGCGGTTGAAGGCGAAATCGACTTCCAAGGGCGACATATCAAGATGGAGAACTTCCCCACCTTGAAGCAGGGTGAAGAAATTGGTGGCTATCGCATTGTGCTGTGGCCTACCTTTGGTGGGGTTGATGTGGCCTTCTTTCCCAATTTGAGCTTTGAAGGGCCTGTTGGCGACTATATTCGTCAGGCATCTTTCCGTCAAGCTTTGTCTTTGGCCATTGACCGCGACTCAATCCGTGAAATCAGCCTTTTAGGGCTGGGTGAACTCCGTCAAAGTGTGCCCGCTTCTGGACACCCCCATTACCCTGGTGAGGAGTGGGCGACCAAATACACTGAGTACGATGTTGAGACAGCCAACGCGATGTTGGATGAAATTTTGCCCGACAAAGATGAGGAAGGTTTCCGCGTCATGGAAAATGGTGAACGCTTGCTCCTCAATATTGGGGTGACAAATGCCTTTGGGGCCTGGCCTGATGTCGCGCAACAGGTGGCTGGTTACTGGGGTGATGTCGGGGTTAAGGCCGATGTCGAAGAGATGACTCGTAGCCTGCTCACCACCCGCCGCGATAACAATGAATTGGCTGTCTTCGTTTGGAATGAAGACACCACTGGCTTTACCTTTTCGAACATCGACAAGCGTGTTCCTGCAGTTTTGGGCAACTTGACAGCACCCGCTTGGGGCCTTTGGGTTCAAAGTAATGGTGAGCAAGGCCTCGAGCCGACTCCGGAGATGATGGAGCTGCTTGAAAAGCACTGGGCGGGCCCCACTTTAGCAGATGAAGAACGCAATGCTTTAGGTCAAGAAATTTATCGCACCATTGTTGATGAGATGTACAACATTGGTATCGTCGGCTTAAGCCCGATGGTCCAAGGGGTGATCGTCGCCAACGCTAAGTTGATGAACGTGCCTGAGAAAGGTGGAAACGATTGGCCCTTGCGAACACCAGCTACAGCTTATCCTGAACAGCTTTTTTATACTGAGTAAAGGGAAGTGAGATGTAGGCCTGATGGGTAGTGATTTTCTTAAATGCACTACTTGTCAGGTCGAAAGTTAGGGAATGCCTCCGTTTATTCAAGGAATAAAAATAGGATTCTGATGCCCAGAGAACTTCAACAAGCTATTCATGGGTCTCAAGGCGAACCGATACGTCTAACTGACCCACAGACGAATGTTGAATATGTTGTTTTACCAGCAAAGATGTATAATCAGATTAAAGGTCTATTCTATGACCATAGCCCTGTGACAAGTGAGAAACGACGGGCCCTTCTGACTTCAGGCGGTTTTACGAGCTAAATGGGATGATCCAGAAATGGATATTTATAATGACCTTGACCCACGGAGGGATTGATGAGTAGACATGGAAAAACGCCTAACCTATAGCCACGACGAATTTACCCGATATCTTTTTTCACGCCAGAAGGATGCTCTGGATTTTTTGCAACATTATTTGCCCAAACGAATCCTTTCTCTGCTTGATTTAAGCACCCTAAAAATTAGCAAAGATACCTTTGTTGATCCTGACTTTCAACGCCATTATGCTGATATTTTATATCGACTACAGTGGCGAGAAGGGGTCAGCGAACAGAAAGAGGCTTATGTGTATATCTTGATTGAACACAAGAGCTATCCTGATAGTTGGGTAGCTTGGCAACTTCTGAAGTATATCGTCAAGATATGGGAACTGTGGCTGAAACAACAGCGGGAAGAGAAGGAGAAACTGGCTGACTTGAAGTTGCCAGCGGTCATGCCCTTAGTGCTGTATCATGGGACGGATACTTGGACGGCGAAGAAAAATTTCGCGGCTTTGGTAGACGTACCCGAAACAATGCAAGGCTATGTGCCGGATTTCATCTATGAATTGTATGACTTGGATGCTTATAGCGATGCTGAGATTGTAGGAGAGTTAACGCTGCGAGTGAGTTTGCTCTTGCTGAAATACATCCAGCGGGATGATTTAGATGAGAAGTTAGAAGAGCTATTCGGCCTAATGGCTGAAATGATGAGCAAGTCAAATGAAACAGAAATGTTGGAAGTTCTATTACGTTATTTGGTCAGCGGGGCAGAGCAGTTAGAAAGAGACCAGATGATGGCGCAAGTGAATCAAGTATTGAAAGAAGGAGGTCGTACAATGGCAACGATTGCCCAACAATTTATTGAGCAAGGGATTGAGCAAGGGATTGAATTAGGGGAGGCGCAAGGCGCGTATCAAGAAGCCTTAGCTGTCTTAAAGCGAACCCTACCCCGTTTATTTGACGAGATTTCCGAAAATTTGGGGCAATCCTTGGAGAAGTTGAGTCTAGCTCAATTACGACAAGCCCTAGATTTAGCGTTTGATGTATCTAATTTGGCTGAATTTGAGACCGAAATTGAACAATGGCTTTCAGAAGCAGAGACTGAGGACAGTTAACGATTTTGTTTAGAATTTTGTGGGAGTAATTATATGAGTGAGTTCATTTTTCGGCGATTGGCTATTCTTTTTCCCATGCTCTTTGCCATGTCCATCGTATCCTTTTTCATCATCCAAGCTCCCCCAGGTGATTTTCTCACAGACTATATCTCTCGTTTACAAGCCTCAGGCGAGGTGGTAGACCAAGCCGAGATAGAGTCCTTAAAGCGTCGCTATGGTCTCGACCAGCCAATCTATATCCAATATGCTAAATGGATCTGGGGTATCTTGAGATGGGATTTAGGGCAGTCGATTGAATGGCAGCGACCTATCTCTGAATTGATCAATGAACGACTGGCGATGACCTTAGTGTTGGGATTATTTACAATTGTTTTCACTTGGACCTTAGCCATTCCCATTGGGATTATTTCAGCCGTCAAACGATATACCTGGATTGATTATACCTTCACCTTTCTCTCCTACATAGGTGTCGGTACGCCCAACTTTTTATTAGCTCTGGTCACGATGTGGATTGTTTTTAGTCAATTTGGCCTTAAAATCACGGGCCTTTTTTCGGAAGAGTATATCATGGCCCCTTGGAGCCTAGCCAAGGTTTGGGATATGCTAAAACATCTCTGGGTGCCCATGCTCATTTTAGGAACTGATGGAACCGCCCGGTTTACGCGTATTGTACGAGCGAATTTGTTAGATGAACTCAATAAGCCTTATGTAGAAACAGCCCGAGCGAAGGGTCTTCCAGAAAGACAGGTGGTCTTAAAGTATCCCACCCGTATTGCGCTCAATCCCTTTATCAGCACGGCTGGCTGGGCCTTACCGCAACTTTTTTCGGGGAGCTTAATTGTGGCCACTGTTTTAAGTCTACCCACGATTGGGCCGATGTTACTCAGAGCTTTGTTGAGTCAAGACATGTACTTGGCTGGGTCCATTGTGTTAATCCTCTCAGCATTAACGATCGTCGGAACACTGATATCTGACATTTTGTTGGCCTTGGCAGACCCACGGATTCGCATGGAGAGTTGATGATGGCAACGAATGATAAATACCTATCCGAACCTGAGGTGATATCAGGTTCTGAATCGGCTGAAGCCGAACAAATTTTTGTTGCGTCCCAATGGCAATTAATGTGGTGGCGTTTTCGGAAGCACCGTCCGGCCATGATTAGTGCCGTTGTGATCATCCTCTTTTATTTTATTGCAGGATTTGCCGAATTTATGGCGATCCACGATCCTCGGAATGAAGATGCCCAAGTGAACTATATGCCTCCACAAAAGATTCACTTTGAAGGATTTAGACCTTTCGTTTACGGCATTGAGGGGTCACGTGACCCTGAAACTTTGGCTAAGATATACGTTGAAGATACTGAAGTCAAACATTTTATTCAATTCTTTGTTCAGGGATTTGAATACAAATTACTGGGCCTATTCAAGACGAATCTCCATTTTATGGGCCTAGATATTGACCCAGACATGGTCGAAGATGACGCGCCAATTCCTTTATACCCCTTAGGCACTGACCGTATGGGCCGAGATATGTGGTCGAGATTGATGTATGGTACGCGGATATCGTTATCTATTGGTTTGGTCGGTGTGGCCATCAGCCTTTTTTTAGGACTCCTATTAGGGGGTATCTCTGGACTTTATGGTGGGGCTGTCGATGTGATTATTCAGCGGATTATTGAATTTCTACGCTCTATCCCCACAATCCCCTTGTGGTTAGCCTTGGGAGCGGCGGTTCCTTTGGAGTGGTCTGTCATTCAAGTCTACTTCGCGATTACAGTCATTCTTTCTCTCATCGGCTGGACAGGGTTAGCCCGAGAAGTCCGAGGCCGTTTCTTAGCCATGCGGGAAGAAGAATTTGTCGTCGCCGCCCGTCTTTATGGTTCAAGTGAAATGCGGATCATCTTTCGTTATATGATCCCCTCGTTTATCAGTCATATTATCGCCGCAATTAGCTTATCTATACCAGCGATGATTTTAGCTGAAACCTCTTTAAGTTTTCTTGGTCTGGGCTTGAGACCACCTGCGGTTAGTTGGGGCATCCTCCTTTTTGAGGCTCAAAATCTTCAGTCGGTGGCCGGTGCGCCGTGGCTGCTCTTACCTGGCTTAGTGGTCATTGTTTCTATCTTAGCCTTCAATTTTTTGGGAGATGGTTTGCGAGATGCCGCAGACCCCTATGCGCGATAAGGCTTGGTCAGGATGCTGAACAGTCTAACAACCTCATGAGTTAATTCCCATGAAAAATCAGAAAACCCCCTATTCTCTCGGCAAATTGCCCGCTGAACATTTAGCGCACTTATTAAGCCACATCCCGCAAAATAATCCGCGCTTAATCATGGGCGGACAAGTCGGTCAAGACGCAGCCGTGATTGACATAGGCGAACGTTATCTGGTGGCGAAAACGGACCCGATCACCTTCGCCACGGACCAAATTGGTTGGTACGCAGTGCAGGTAAATGCCAATGATATTGCTTGCACTGGGGCCACTCCGCTGTGGTTCCTCGCCACCCTCCTCCTCCCGGAAGGTAAAACGACCCCCGCCTTGGTCGATCAGCTCTTCAGCCAAATCACGACTGCCTGCGCTGACTTAAACATCACCCTTGTCGGTGGCCATACAGAAATCACCTACGGTTTAGATAGACCCATTGTGATTGGCCAAATGTTAGGGGAGGTGGACAAAGATAAGCTTGTCTTGACTCAAAATGCACAACCTAGCGATGATCTGATCCTGACCAAACAAATTGCTGTAGAAGCGACAGCTATTATGGCAACTGAAAAACGTGATCAGTTACTGAAGATTTATGATGATCAAACCTTAGACCGTTTAGCCAATTATTTACATGAACCTAGCATCAGTGTTTTACCAGAAGCCCAAATCGTTATGCAGGTTGGGGGCGTACACGCGATGCACGATCCAACCGAAGGCGGGGTAGCGACGGGACTACATGAATTAGCTGAAGCAGCACAAGCCGGCTTAGAAATCTTTGCAGATACTCTGCCCTTTGATCCCGCTTGCCAAGCTTTATGCCAGCATTTTGGTCTTAATCCACTCGGCGTGATCGCGTCGGGCTCACTTTTATTAGCCATTGCCCCCTCTCACACCTCCCAACTCATCCAAAGGCTTAATGAGGCAACCATCCGGGCAACCGTCATTGGCCGCGTTCAACCAGCCTCCTTTGGGATACAATTCGTATCTGGTGAGCGGCTTACCCCCTTACCCAGGTTTGAACAGGATGAGATTACGCATTTATTTGCGTCTTGATAGCCTTTGATAGCCTTAAGCCTAGAATCAAGCAATAAAGAGTGCCCCATGAAAATCTCAGTTGTCGTTCCCTGTTTTAATGAGATAAACACAATTGATGCCCTTGTTCAGCAAATTTTAGCAGTAGACCTAGGCGTTGAACGTCAGATCATTATTGTCGATGATTGTTCAACGGATGGAACACGGGACTACTTAAAGACGATTGAGCATCGTGAAATACAACTTGTGTTTCATGATGTAAATCGGGGCAAGGGAGCTGCCCTGCGAACAGGGTTTATGCACGCTGTTGGCGATATCATTATTATCCAAGACGCTGATTTAGAATATGACCCTGGTGAATATGCCAAATTACTAAAACCGATTATGGATGGGAAGGCCGATGTCGTTTATGGTTCTAGATTTGTTGGCGGCGAGTCTCATCGCGTCTTGTATTTTTGGCATTCGCTCGGCAATAAATTTCTAACCTTTCTTTCAAACATGTTCACCAACCTCAATCTGACAGATATGGAAGTCTGTTACAAAGTGTTTAAAAGGGATCTCTTAAATGATATCGAACTTCGAGAAAATCGTTTTGGTTTTGAGCCAGAATTTACGGCAAAAATAGCCAAACTGAATTGTTCAATCTATGAGGTTGGTATCTCATATTATGGACGCACCTATGCTGAAGGAAAAAAAGTCAATTGGCAGGATGGCATTAGAGCTATTTATGTGATTGTCAAATATGGTTTATTTTAAGGATCGGGAATTAATGAACATCGTTCGTTGCCAAAACTTAACCACAGGTAGAAAAAACGGAGTGAACGATTAAATTTGTATTTAATACTTTATGCGCTGAACACTCATCCAGAAAACCAAGAACAAACAGGGATTGAAGTAGCCGTCCGCTATGGCGGCACAGCGGAAATGGCAGCCGTTCTGTAAGGGATGCGGTTTGCTTCTGCGAACTCTTTTAGGGTTTTCATAATAATTGACCTCTATGGTATTTATCACGCTCCACCAGTTAAGTCTATTTTTAATATTACTCAGCGCGGGCATAAATTTAATATTTAGGGACGCAGATGAACGCAGATTTTTTAAATGAATCTGCGAAAATCTGCGTTCATCTGCGTCCTGCTTCAATGCCCAATCTTCACCTTGTTTAGCAAGTTCCTTGGGGGGCCGAGACCTAACTTAACATCATAGCTTACTTTGTCACCTGACCACTTCTCACTCTAAACTCGGGGCTGGTAGGTCCCCATCAGAATAAAATTGATAGCCACTCAACCCACTGCGCCCTGTAATAAGATAGCGTGGATTTCTGCGGTCTGCCTCGATTTGTTTGCGGATTTGTTTTACGTGATGATATAAAGCCTTGATTGCCTTGTCTTGCGGTATCCCTTGGTTTGGATAAAGATGCTCAATCAAGGCTGACTGCGGATGTCTTACCCGCGGATGAGCTATCAAAAATTGAAGCAAGGTATAACCCCCTTTGGATAAGCCCTCGACCACAGTTTCTCCCTGATATATGCCCTGAGAAGCTTCATCAAACCAAATATTACCCGTTCGCTCTCGTTCCATTTGATCTGTTTGGGGTTGACCATCTGGCAGAAAATAGTAGCCGCCAGGTCTGCCGTCCCATCTGAGCATATAACTTGGATTTTCATGATCTGGCTCAATTTTCCGCCGGATTTGGGATAGGTGAACATGCAAGGCATTGAGCGTTACGCCTTTAGAACGCTCTGTTTCGGTCCAAGCCTCTTTGATTAAAATATAATGGCTATGTTTAGTATAAGGATTCTGCACGAGATAGCGCAATAAAAAGAATTGTCTTTCCGTCAGTCCATGAATTAGGGTTTGACCTTGATATATCTGTTGTGTGGCTTCATCAAACCAAAATAAACCTTCCTTGATGTGTGATTGTTCTGACCAATTTTCAGATGGCAATTCCGCCTTCCCTTCGGGTAAAAACTGGTACCCTGTTGTCTCTCTACCCTGCCAGGTGAGCAGATACTGCGGGTGTGAATAATCAAACTCAACCCGCTTGCGAATATGGACGATATGCACCTGAAGAGCATTTAACTTTTTCTCTTTGTTATCTTCTTTTTCAGTCCATACCAGATCGATTAAAATTTCTCGCGGGTGTTTAATAAAGGGGTGTTTGACAAAATAGGCTAAAAGTTTAACTTGACGGGTTGAAAGCCCTTGAATGAGGAATTGACCTCGGTAGAGATTTTTCGTTTTTTCATCAAGCCAGATTTTTTCCAATATCCTATTGCCTTCTGCATCAAAAGCTAAAGGTGCTTCTTCTGGCCTTCCTTGTGGAAAGAACTGATACCCCCCAGGACTACCATACCAAGTCACCAAATAACGGGCATGTTCTGCCATAGGGTCAGGTTCAATTTGTTTCCGAATTTGTACAATTTGAACTTGCAGAGCATTGACTTTATCCCCAACCTTCCTTTCCTCTTCTGTCCAACCCACCTTAATTAAATCGTCTTGCGTATATTTGATAAAAGGATGTTGGGTTAAATAACGTAAAATACTTAATTGGCGTACCGAAAGACCTTGGACAAGCCTGTCACCTTGATAAATCAACTCAGTCTTTTCATCCAGCCAAATTTTATCTAACTGTCCTTCTTCAATCTCTGTCACGTCAGCCGGTGTTCCCTGTGGTTTGCCTTCAGGAAAGAATTGATATCCGCCTGGACGACCATACCAAGTCACGATATATTGAGCCTTTTGCGAACTCGGCTCTGGCTCAATCCGCTTGCGAATATGGGCTATGTGAACCTGCAAGGTGTTCGATGTTTTCTCGTTGTACGCCTCCTTAGACCAAACCTCCTCAATTAGGGCATGTTGCGTATGCCTGACAATTGAATTTTGGATTAAAAAGCGTAAAATCATCTGCTCTGTATGAGTTAAGCCGTGTATTGGTTTGTCTCCTTGATAAATTTCTTGTGTTTGCTCATCAAGCCATATTTTGGGTAAAACATTGTCATTTGAACTCATTGTATTTTTTTCCTAGCCATGACTATTCCATTATTTGAGCTTTAATAAGCTTATGAAACTCATGCTTTGTAAGTTTGACATTTAAGTCTGATTCCAGATTAGACCCAATTACCAAGAAGGCCTATCTTTAGTATCAGTTCAAAAATATCGGTTATTTCGTTGATCAAACTTCATGATAGGCTAACTACTATAACACGAGTGGTTCAAATGTGCAAAATATAGATGTTGATATAAAGTTTTAGACTTAAGACCTGACAGGTCTGCAAAACTTATCAAGTCTGGCTTGTGAAGGCGAAATAAGGCCCTAGACTTTTGGACAGATATGACCTGTCCCATAAACCATTGCGAATTTAAATGTTTTTTGGCCTGATATGAGCAGGCTAATGTTAAAAAAATAAGGTTCAATGAGATTTTTTGTGGTGAACAAAGTGGCAAAGTAGGCCGAGTACAGCGGTTCTATAAGACTTTGCTACTTTTCTGGCCTTGGTTTATGCAACGAGCGGGCCAGTTCTGTGGCTAAAGCAGTCTTCCCTTGCCCGCCCCTGCCCCAAATGCCGACCAAGCGGCAATGTTCCGTCAAAAGCCATTGTTGTAGCTGTGCCAGTTCAGCCCTGCGGCCATAAAAAAAGGGGCTTCTTGGAATTTGGCCCCAATCGATTCGCGTGTTTGATGCTATTCAGCCCTCAAGTCTAAGATACTTATTCTCAGAGCCTTCAAGACTCGAAGCATATCAAACCTTTCATCACGGTGGATGTATAGAAAAAGATTTTGAAACCGAAACCAGTCAGGTTTACAAAATCTGACTGGTTTGGTCGCGCAGATTCAAAATGTTTTTCTTGAAATCTATAGCTAAATCGATCTCATCTTCTGGTCTTGACAAATGGGCCTATCTCAGTGTATGCTGTTCGTGGTGGCGTAAAAAATTTTGCTGCATTTTGCCCTGTGTGCCATTCCACTGCTCTCACCGCTATCTCGTGGCAGTAGCCCCAACAGAGTACGCAGAAGCGTTGTCTTGCCTGAACCAATAGGGCCAGTGATTACCGTTGATAATTCCAAAGGAGATCTATTAATGAGTAACGATTCCCAATCACCCTTTATCAAAGCCTGTTCTCTTACTGATTTAGAAACAGCAGGTAGTTTAGTCCGTCAAATTGATGGGCGGACCTTGGCCTTATTTGTCCATGAAGACCAAGTGTTTGCAGTAGATAACCGCTGTCCCCACATGGGTTTTCCTTTAAACAAAGGCAGTGTGAAAGAAGGCATCTTGACCTGTCTATGGCATAATGCGCGTTTCGAGCTTTGTTCTGGTGGCACCTTTGATCTTTTCGCCGATGATGTGCGGACCTATCCAGTCGAGATTCGTGAGGGCGGGGTTTGGGTTGATCCTCGACCCCAGCGTGATGAAGTAACCTATCAAAAGGCCCGTTTAAGAGATGGGTTGGAGCAAAATATTCGCCTTGTTATGGCCAAGTCGCTCATCAGCCTGCTTGATCAGGGCGCGGATTCGGCTGAAATTTTAGGCATTGGCGGCCTGTTCGGGGCAATACAACGCAATGCTGGCTGGCGTGATGGGTTGACCATCCTGACAGCCATGGGAAACACTTTACCTTATGTCAGTCAGGCAGATAAGCCCTTGGCCTTATATCATGGCATGCTACATGTGGCAGATAATGTCAGCGGGCAAGGGCCACATTTTGAACTTGACCCCATCTCAGCAGATGACTTGAACTTGGGGCGGCTCAAAATTTGGCTGCGGCAATTTGCCGAGGTTCGTGACCGAGATGGGGTAGAGCGAGTCATTCTCACGGCCATTGAAAATGGATTTTCTGATGCTAAAGTGGCTGATCTTTTTTTCGCCGCGGTGACCGACCACTATTATCTAGATGGGGGACATAGCCTTGATTTTATCAATAAGGCTTTTGAACTGCTCGACTTGGTTGGTTGGTCTCAAGCCAAGGAAATTCTGCCTAGTTTGATCCCTGGCATCACCGCTGCTGCTCGCCTGGAAGAGAGCAGTGCTTGGCGGCGACCAATTGATTTAGTCCTGTTATTAGAGCCAATTTTTGACGATCTTTTAGCCGGGAAATTGATTGATGATGTACAGCGAGCAGGTCCTTTAGGGGAAGATGCCTTTGATCATCTTATTGAAACCTTATTAGATGCTGACTCCCAAGTCATCGCGCAGGCTTTAGCTGATGCCCTAAAGAATGGGGCCGGGTTGACTCAACTTTCGCTTGCCCTCAGCTACGCTGCCGCTTTGCGAATCGCCCGCTTTCACACCTCCAACGAATTTGGCGATTGGATTGCCGTCCTCCATACTTTCACCACCGCCAATGCCACCCATCAATTGCTCAAACGTGCGCCGTCCTTAGAGGGGGCTAGAAGCCTATGGCATACAGCGATGCACCTTTACCTGAATCGCTTCTTTAATCAGCCCGCTGCACGATTACCCACGCTTAAAAGTGTCGCTGACCTGAGCGATGAAGCTGATGCCCTACTTGAGGCCATCTTAACCTTAACAGATCAACGGCAGCAGGTTGAGCAAGCCGCGGCAATGACCTATCGCTATTTATCACGAGGGCATACCCCTGAACCGCTCATTCAAACCTTATCGCATATCTTATTGCGCGAAGATGGCGAATTTCATTCCTATCAAATGCTTGAGGCAGGTATTCAGCTCTATCATGAACTCAGACCCATCCGACCCGATCTGGCCCCCAATGTTCTTGTCGCCGTCGCCCGCTACTTAGCTGGCCATGCCCCCACTGATAGAGCCACGACCCAAACTTATCGTATCGCCGCTCGCCTTTATGCTGGTGAGGCTTTGGATGCAGTTTGAGCGATAATATTTACGATGTAGGTTATGGTTTTCGCAAAGATACACTGGCAGTTTAGCCTGATGTTCTACCCTTAACCTGCCACAGGAAAATTAGCTCAATCGCATCATCAAGAAAATGCAGATATCGCTAGGGCACAGGTAATATTACTATTCTCTAAGATAAGGGCCAAAATCAAATAATATTATTGTTTCTCTGCTGGATTGCGCCTATAATAAAGTGCTGGCTTGACTGGACAAAAGAATTTTTATTTGTTTAGCTCATCAAGTCAGCACTTTTTATCTTGGTCGTTTATTCAAGTCCTAACCTCATTATGCACCAAAATATTTACAACCTACAGCGCGTTCTACTCGTATGCTTTTGCTGCATTGCCTTGGGTTTGGTATACTGGCAGATCGTTCGGGCTGATAGTTTACTGAGACGCGATGATAATCCGCGTCTCATTTTGGCTGAACAGCGCATTCGGCGGGGGGCAATTGTTACCTTGGATGGCACAATTTTGGTCGAAACGGTGTTTGATGAAGATGGGTTTGCTGAAAGACGATATCATTATCCGAGTTTGTCCCCTGTTCTAGGGTACTACAGTTTACGTTATGGCACAGGTGGTCTTGAAGCAAGTTATGATTCCTTACTACGGGCGGGAAAAATAGCCCAGGCGGGAAAGATAGCCTTAAGCAATACTTGGTTAAATAATCTCCTGCATCGCCCTTTGGTAGGTCAACCCCTAACCGTCACCTTGAACTTATCTGCCCAACTCGCGGCTGATGCGGCTCTGGCTGAGATGAAGGCACCAGGGGCGGTGCTTGTTTTATCAAGCGATGATAGCCAGGTTTTGGTTTTGAGCAGCTATCCCCGCTTTGACCCTGAGACCTTAGATGAGCAATGGGATGACTTAGTCTCTGACTCTGGAGCTCCTTTGCTCAATCGAGCCACACAGGGTATTTTTCCCTTAGGTGAATTGGTCACATTAATCGAAGCGATTCAAATCCTGGAAGGGCATGCGACGCTGACTGAAACAGCGCAGCAGTTGCACTTAGATCAGGAAATCGATTTTAGTTTGCTTAGTTCAAGCGGTTTAATGCCAGATAATTTACCTGAAAAGGCTCCAGAGTTATCAGCGACACCTTTGCATATCGCTTGGCTGGGAACCGCTCTTGTTCGCCAAGGACAAGCTTCTACCCCAACCTTACATCACCCCGTAACCGCATCCTACCCTGACCGACCTTTGATCAGCCCTGAAACAGCACAGGCTTTAATTCCTTTAGCCATCAAAGCGTTGGTTAGCCCTGACGTGACAGGGAATGAGCCATTGAGCTGGTATTTGCAGGTTAGGGGGGATGATCCTTGGGTGATTGTGGCTGTGGTTGTGACCTCGCAATCTGACCGAGATGCTGCTTATCGGGTGGCTATGGCGACGCAGGTGGCTTTAAGGCCATGAGCAAAGTGGCAAAGTGGCAAGGTGGTAAAGTGATATTGTTGGCGAACCAGCCAGCGCACCGAAACGGGCATTGAAATGCTCCGTTGACCCTGCGAAACCTGTTTCAACAGGTTCTACGGGTAGTGCGTTTCAACGCACTTTTCGGGTTAATTGATGATTTCAATCACCAGACCTCGTTCGCCAACAGTATCGCAAAGTCTGTTAAGCTACAGGGGACAGGCACCTGGCAACCTGGCCACTTTATCACCTTGCTACTTTGACAAATGGAGCTATTCATGAATCAAGAGAACTATGTATCCGAACAAACCTATACCTCCCCTTTTCAACCTTGGCAAGGATTAACCTTATTACTTAGTTTAATTTTATTTTTTACTTGCGGTTTTATTGTCTCAGGTGAACTAGGCTCTATCGCCGAAGCGGGTTTGCAAACGGTACCCTTTGCTATTTTGGCTGTGTGGGCCTATATCGGGGTGAAGGAGGATTGGGCAAAGCTTGTGACATTTTTGTGGGGGATTGCTTTGGTGGGGGGGGGCGCAGCGCTTATTTTTTTGACCACGCTGTCCACCCAAATGGTGAACCCCGTCCCTCAGCTAGACGAAGCCCCGGAATTTGTGGAAGGCAGTCTGTTACGTCTAAGTCTCATTGTGATTGGCATGGGGTTATCTATTTTGCTAGGGCTGTTAGGGTTCATCCCTGCTGTGAGACAAGGTTTAGGTCGAATTTTACCCTTAGGGCCTCATAATTTCGTACATACAATCGCTTTAGTCGCCGTTGTCATGTTGACCGCGATAGCTTTTGTGCCCCTTCTTATTTTAGGTGAACCGCCATTTCTCATCGCGGCGACCAACATGGCGGCTGAAGGGGTGGATTTTAGCGGTGGACGAGATAATGCCGCTTTGTTACGGGCTGAGGTATATCGACTGTTGTGGCTCATCCCCGCTGTCATTTTTGCCGTTGGTTATGGCAGCCAGCGTAATTTTAGTCAAGCCTTAAGCCGACTGGGATTGGTTCGCCTGACTGGATGGCAGGTTTTGTTTGGCTTGGTGGCCGCTTTTGGCTTGGTAATCGCTGTATTTGGCTTGGAAATGGGCATTGCTCAATTATGGGAGAGCTTAAATTGGTCTCGCACAGATGGGGAGGCATTTGGCTTGATTATCGACTTTGCCCTTAGCCCTATCGGGGCTGTGGTCTTAGGCGTAACGGCGGGTCTAGGTGAAGAGTTGGCTGTACGCGGGGTGCTGCAACCACGTCTAGGTATTTTGTTGTCTAATCTGTTGTTCACTGCCTTACATGCTTTGCAATATAACTGGGATGGTTTATTAATTGTTTTCACCATCGGTCTCGTATTTGGTGTGATGCGTAAATATACGCATACAACTCTTTGTGCCCTTATTCATGGAACTTACGATTTTCTAATCATCATGGCCGTCGTGCTAGAGATACCAGGATTTGTATAAAAATGACAAACCCAAACCTAGTCACTTGTCAAACCTGTGGCCATCATTATGGTTATTTAGAAGAGCATTGCTCTAATTGTGGCGAAATTAATCCAATCTATCTGCCTGAACCCATCGAAGAAAATATATCTCAGGCTGATTCGACAGAGGCAACACCGCGCAGATGGCCTTGGTGGCGTAGCGGTGGTGGATGTGCCACCATTTTTTTATTTTGTCTGTTCATTTTCGGTTGTCCCGTCATGGGTGTCTTTGATGGTCTGAGAGAGAGGGCAGCGGCTAAACAAGCCGAATTAGATCATACCTATCAGCAGGCTTTAGCCTATAGAGCTAATAACCAAGCTGATTTAGCCATTTTAACCTTGGAGTATCTTCTTTCTATCAATCCAAACCACCCAGAAGCCCGTTTTTTATTAGCTGAGTTAAAAGCGACACCTTCATCCGTTCAGCCAATAGACCCTCAACCTGTTCAGGGGAGGGCATCTTATGACCTCGATCAATTGTTCACAGAAGCCAGTGCCCTCAGTCAGCAAGGTCTTTGGGAGGCGGCCCTACAACAATTAGATCGCATTAAACACATTGACCCAGCCTATCAACCCCTTCTAATCTCGAATGCCATTTACACGACCGCTTATGAACTTGGTCTCCAGTTAATTGATGAAAGACGTTTTAATGAGGCTCTCACCGCTTTGAATAAGGCCAGAACTGAGAAACCTGATGATCCACTGATAGCATCAATCCGGGAAAAGGTATTTTTGTATTTGTCTATTGCAGACCAAGCCGAGGACGGGACAAATGGGGCAGATGATGAGACCTTGGCTATATTAAATCGTTTGCACAGCTTAGACCCAGACTTTGCTGATGTTAAATCCCGTTTAGTGACGCTTTATCTCTATACGGGTGATATTTTAGCTGCTCAAAAGCAATGGTGTTTGGCTGTAGAACGTTATGAAGCAGTGATGAAGTTGACAAATGAAGCGGGAGGCAGTGATAAAATCATCTTGGCTCAAAGACAGTGTCAGCGCACTCAAGAGAATATATCAGTCTCAACTTCTCAACAGCCAAACCCCTTGTCTACACCGACGACGATTGTTGTAGCAAATAACGAAACCTCAGTCTCAGAAGAAACCGCTAGCAATCAGACAGCCACTGTCAATGATAGCTCGTCAGATGAGATGGAACCGCTGTCTCAGGGAGCGGATTCGTCTTCTGGACAATCAGAAAAAATTGATGAAGAAACCTCAAGTTCTGCGGATGCCTCTGCGAAATCAGAGGAGATTGATGCGTCCAGCGGTGGAACCAATGTTGGTAAACTTTATTTTGCACGTCAAAATCCCGGCAACGGGTTGTGGGAAATTTTTGTCTGGTCATTTGCCGAGGGGCGTGAAAGTGTTTTGCTCAATGGCGGCATCCAGCCTGCGGTCAACCAAACTGGCTCCATCCTCGTTTATCATAGCATCCGCCCAGAGAGTTTGGGGCTACATGCTTATAATTTGAGTACGGGACAAGACCTGCGTATTACCACCTTTGCCGAAGATGTTTTGCCCAAATGGGGCCATGGATCTTGGCAATTCTCATTCGCTTCCCAACGTTCTGGGGATCGACAATGGCGATTTTATACAGCCTTCGCCGACGGTAAAAGCGAAGCCATTGTTATCGGCGATGGTCAAACGCCAGCCTTGTCGCCAGACCAGACCCTCATCGCTTATCTTGGGGCAGACCCAAGTGGAAACAATTCTGGGATTTACCTTATCCCTAGCGGTGGGGGGACACCCCGGCACTTGACTGCGACAGGAGGAGATCGAAATCCTTCCTTCTCGCCAGGGCAAGACCGTCTAGCCTACATGTCTGTGCGAAGTGGTAATTGGGACATCTGGACGATCCCCATCGCTGGCGGTGAAGCAAGGAGTATAGCTCCCTCTCCTGGCAATGATGGTCATCCTGTCTGGTCTCCTGACGGCTCTCAAATTGCCTTTGTGTCGGACCGAGATGGCACCTGGGGGATTTACGTGGTTGATTCTAGTGGCGGCGAGGCCAGAAAATTGACTAGCTGGGGAGGGAACCGGCCTGATTGGTTGATGGGGCAGTTGAGTTGGAGTCGATGATGGCCAGGTTAAGATGAAGATTTTGGATGAACGCTTTAGGCGAAAAAATAGGGGACTGGCGTGTTGTTTGTTGTTTCTTGGGTAGTGACGACCTTTTGACTGATAATGGCCCTTTCGCCAGCGAAAGGCGCAAGGTAGAGCAGATTGCGGTCGTTCCCTTTGGAACGCACACAAGCGAACGACCCTGGCTGCGCGGAACAGGCAAGATGCCTGTTTTACATATCAGGCAATTGTCCTCACTACCCTCCAAACGCCTATGAACTTATTCCTCATCGCCATGTTTACTGGCATCGATAATTTCTTGCGCGATGTGAGAAGGTACTTGTTGATAATGAGAGAGCTTTTGAGCATAGAGTCCTTGACCTTGGGTGAGCGAACGCAAATCGGTCGTATAACGCTGGATTTCGGATAAGGGCACAATAGCCGTGATAACGGTCTCGCCTTTGATTTGCTCCATGCCTTGGACCTGACCCCGTTTCGTACTCAAATTACCCATCACATCACCTGTAAAGGCCTCGGGGAGATTGATCCTTAGCTCCATCATAGGTTCTAGGAGGATAGGCCCGCCACCCATAAAGGCTTGTTTGAACGCTTCACGACCAGCAATTTGGAAGGCGATATCTTTTGAATCAACAGGGTGTTCTTTGCCATCAACAGCTACAGCCTTCACATCAACCACTTGATAGCCTGCTAAAATACCCTGCTCCAAAACTTGCTTAATCCCTTTTTCCACCGAAGGTAAATAGCTACTTGAAATGGCCCCCCCAAAAATTTCACTGCCAAAATCAAAGCCGTCTCCTCGTTCTTGTGGTTCAAGGCGTAATTCAACCTCACCAAATTGGCCTGCCCCGCCACTTTGCTTTTTATGGCGATAACGGGCATTGTTGGTTTTGGTCATCGTTTCCATATAAGGCACTTTAGGAATAGACAAATCCACATTTAAGCCATAACTAGCCATACGTTTCACAGCAATGGCAATATGCGTTTCGCCCATACCTTCTAAAAGTGTTTGTTTGGTTGAGCCTGTCCAGCGTGTTTGCAGAGTTGGGTCAGCATTGGTGAGGCGCTGTAGCACAGGCCCGAGTTTGCCAGCATCGCTTTGTGTTTGTGGATGAAGTGCTGTGGCATAAAGTGGGTCGGGATACTGAACGGCTTCGGTTTTGTATTGAGCGGTCTTTGTACAGAGCGTGTCACCTGTTTTGGTACTGCCCAATTTAACGGCAGCCCCAATATCACCGGCGACTAAGCTAGGAGTAGAAATCTGTTCTTTGCCGCGAGGCCAAAAAATTTGGCCAATACGTTCTTCGGCTTCAGCATTGACATTATAGACCCGTGTATCTGCATCCAATTTCCCGGACAGTATCTTGAAAAAACTAACTGAACCATATTGATCATCAGCCGTCTTGAAAATTTGGAAAACCAGATCCCCAGCTTCATCTGGCGCAAGGTCAACGTCTTCACCTGATTCGATCTTGGTTGCGGAAACAGCGAGTTCTGGTGCTGGAAAAGTACTGAGAATAGCATTCATCATGGCCCGCATACCAACGTTCTCGGTAGCCGACCCACAGAAGACGGGGACGAGAGCCCCAGCTTTTAAGCCTTGCTGCAAACCAAGGGCGATTTCCGCTTGGGTCAATTCCTCACCCTCAAAATATTTCATCATCAATTCATCATCGCCCTCGGCAGCTGCTTCAACCATTTCTACCCGAAACGCTTCTACCTCATCCGCGATGTCGGCGGGTATTTCACCTGGTTCTGCCTGCACCCCAGTGTGTGCTGTGCCGGTCATCAAATCGACCAAACCAGCAAACGTTTCCCCTTGGCGGATCGGGAATTGCATTGGCACAAAGGTTGCTTCTAATTTTTCGCGTAATTCATTCAGTGTTTTACGATAACTGGCATTTTCACGGTCCATCTTAGTGACAATAATGGCTCGCGGGATATTCATCGCGACCGCGTACTTCCAGGCCAAGAGCGTACCCACTTCGACTCCACTAACCCCATCCAAGACCAACAGAGCCATATCTGCGGCGTTCAGGCTACTAATCACTTCCCCCACAAAATCCAGATAACCTGGGGTGTCGATGAGGTTAATCTTATGATCTGCCCATTCTATAGGGATAACCGCCGCAAAAATCGAAATATTGCGCCGGATTTCTTCCTCTTCGTGATCCGAAACTGTGTTACCTTCTTCTACCTTTCCTTGACGATTGGTTGCCCCTGAATTGAACAACATCACCTCAGCCAGAGAAGTTTTCCCAGAGCCACTATGCCCCAATAAGGCCACGTTCCGAATTTTATCAGTTGTATAGACTTGCGCCATCAATTGCTCCTTTGCCATAAGTATTTGAATTAATTGCTGGATTTTAGCCTAGCAGAGGGAGATTGTCAAAGCGAGGTTATACGTGCTTATTCGGCTGTCAGGTCCATAATGATCAGCTTGAGGGCCTTCAAAATCTGAAAAATGTCAAAAATTTCATCCGTACTGGCTGAAAAATCGTGGCTGGTCGTATAAAATTTATCTTCTAAGACAAGAAAAGTCCAGCGATGGCCAATGACATAACATCCATAGACTGGGGTAGGCCGTTTATTCAAAACTTGGCCGACCAGCATGGCGGCCAAAGCTTGACCACCTGGGTCGCCATCTGGGTCAAGGTTGCGTTTATATTCACTGAAGGCAAACATTGGAATTTCAGGTTCCCAATAGCCAGTGGCAATGAGACCATCTGGCTCACCGCTTAGAAAAATATCATCTTCGATTCCAGGCACAACAGCCTTGATCTGGCGTTCTGCAAAGAGGTTAAAGCGATATAACTCTGTGAACTGAATCAGGGCAAAAACAGGCCCGATAAAATATAAGGACAACGCCTGCTCATTCCAAGCCTCATTATTAAGATAGAGGAGCTTTTGCAAACTTTTTAGGACAGCTTTCTCTTCCTCGGAAAGAGGTGGTAAATTGGACGGCCTAGACAGGAGCCAGTTATCCAAAACTGAACTCGTCAAAGCGCGACGTAGGCCAAACAAAGCCTCCAATTTGGCGCGTGTACATTGGCGGAAGGTATATTTTTCCATCGTTCACTCACTTTGAAAATAATCAGTTGATTAGACTAGTCGTCTATTTTATTCGTGACCAGTTAAGGTGGCCTATTCAGCCGTGAGGTCCATAATAATCAGTTTGAGAGCCTTCAAGATCCAAAAAATGTCAAAAATTTCGTCTGTCTGGGCTGAGTAGCTGCGACTAATGGTATACTGTTCGCCTTGTAAGACCATAAAATGCCAGTTAGCTCCGATAACATAACAGCCATAAATGAGGTTTGGTTGTGTATTCAAGACCTGACCGACGAGCATCGCGGCCAAGGTTTGGCCCGCTGGGTCGCCGTTTGGGTCGAGGTTTCGTTTATATTCGCTGAAAGCAAACATAGGGATTTTAGGTTCCCAGTATCCCGTCGCAATCAGGCCATCTGGCTCACCTTTCAGTTCAATATCCTCTTCGTTTCCAGATACAATAGCTTGGATATGACGTTCTGCAAAGAGTTTAAAGCGATATAACTCCGTAAAGCGAACTAAGGAAAAGATAGGCCCAATAAAGTAGAGCGATAGCTCCTGTTCGTTCCAAGAATCACCATTGAGAAGCAGAGCCTCTTGAAAGGTTTCTAAGACATCTTTTTCTGTCGAAGAAAGGTCTGGCTTCACTTCAAGCCAATCATCAAGAACAGGACTGGTTAAAGTGTTCCGCAAACCAATCATATCTTCCAATTTAGCTCGCGTACATTCGCGGAAGGTATATTGTTTCATCAGGACACCTGCCTTAAAGTTTATTTACCCATTTATTATCATACCCTTTTTCCATCAGGGCGACAAAGGGCTGTTCTAAATATGCTTCGTTTAAGCCGGTTTCTCAGGCCACAAGGACCATTGATAAACCGCCGTCCCCATGATTTTGGCCAATTCTGCAAAAATTTCACTGGTTTTCTGATCCAAAGGGACATCATTCAGCAGTTCCAAAACGCTATAGGGCGTGACAATGGGCATAATTATGATGGTCACTTTCAGTTCGCCCCATTTTTTCGTCTGCAAATAATCAGGCCGCCACATGAGTTGGTCTTCTTTGTCTTTTAATGAATTAGGTATAAAATGTTATATATTTATATTTTTTTTGTTTATTATCTTGACAAGATAAATCAATCAGAGTATACTGGAGACAATAATATCTTTTTAACGCTTTCATAAGGAGAAACCATGGATTCCCGTAAAACTTCAAAATTCATTTTCATCAGTCTTGTCACCCTGTCCCTGCTGGTGGCCTTTGGCTTTCTGATCCAGCCTCAAGCGGCTACAAAGGCCAACCAGCCCTTAAGCCTGCAAGCCCCGCCCTTTTTAGAAACAGTCCGCGAATCCCAGGCCCCTGGGCAAGTTCTCCCTGCAAACAGAACCGCCGCCCCGCTGCCGAATGAAATCGGTATCTCAGCTTGGATAACAACAGGGACGACCATTGATCTGAATGACATTCGTAGTCTTTTGGTAACCAATGAAACGCCACTAACTGTGACAGATTATGTCGTTGGGTCAATTACGCCTGCTGGTTATGGAGAAGGGCATGAGGTGCATGTTTATGCTCACATCAGTGGGTGGGTCATTGTGTACTATCTCGATGCGATACCCACTGCCTTCATCTTTGATTCTGTAAATTATTCACAAGGCCTCAATAGCGTTCCGACTAAGCTGGAATTGGTCTTAAACGAAATAGCCACGAAGGTTAGTGCCCTGAATGATGAGATCACCTATTACCATTTTAGCTATCCTAACGCGACGCGCATGATGCTCATTGCAGAGGATGGGAGGGACCACTACTTCATCATAAACTTGCCTAGCAGTTATCAATTTTTTGAGAAAAGTTGGCGTGGTATAGACACTTGTCTGCAACTTGATGGGGTCAATAAAGGCTGCGGATTTACCACCGGTACCACCGGTAGATTCGGGGCAGAGTTTGATACGGACGTGGACCACACCATCAGAATGGCTAATTATTCTGGTAGTGAAGGCATGATCGCCCTCATCTACCGGGAGCAATAATGATGAAAATTACACGAATCATACCCCTTATCTTGCTCGTACTAGGGGTGATGTGGGTCTCGTGGGCGATCGGGCAGGGAATCTCCTGTACTGGCACGACACCAGGCACCATTCAGGTCACGGATGCAGACACGATTAGTTGTTTTGCGGTGGGCGAAGCGACTGACCTACTTGGTCGCCTCAATGCGGTCGTAGATCGAATCGTCCTCCAATATGCGGACACCAATCGACAAACGGTTTTGGTTGACGTACCGCAGGCCTTTGCCATCTTGCTCCAGGCAGCACGGGATCGAATCGTCCTCCAATATGCGGACACCAATCGACAAACGGTTTTGGTTGACGTACCGCAGGCCTTTGCCACCTTGCTCCAGGCTGTGGCGGATCGCATCATCATGCACTACGCTGATGCCAATCAGACCCATGCCTTGCGCTATCCCGAAGCTCTGATTAACGATACCAAGCCGCCGCAGATCAGCCATATCACCCTTACCCCCATTTTCACAGACACGGCTGGCTTGCCAGGGCAGCTACAGATCAGTTGGGAAACAGATGAATTTACCACCACCGCCTTTGAATATGGCCTCAGCTCCGGGCAATATGAGATGGAGTTTGAGCAGACGGCTCATTATACACGGCATAGTGTTTTGTTGGACAATCTGGTCTTCGGTCAAACTTATTTTTATCGCATTCGGGCCATAGACCGTAGCGGGAATGTCAGTCTCAGCGCAGAAGAGTTTACCATGATCCCAGAACGCGGGTTGGCAGCCAGCAAAACAGTGCGGCCCTATCTTGCCACACCAAACGATGTCTTGACCTATACGCTCTGGGTCACAAACACGGGTAATGTAGTTCTCAATGCCACGATCATCGACGATTTACCGCCTGTCCTCCTTACAGCCGCCATCACTGAATGGCAAACCAGGCTACCCCCCGCTGAACTCTGGACGCACATCCTGACTGCACAGGTACCCGCAAACTATGCCGGAGCCATCACCAATGTCCTACGGGTTCACACCTTAGAAGGGATATCCATCACTTACACCTTAGCGTCAACGACTGAAGAAGTCGTCAATTCAGTCTATTTACCAATGGTCTTAAAATAAAAGAAAAGACCTGATAGGTTACCTTGCACGAAGACCTATCGGGTCTGGTCTGATTGCGTATAAAAACCTAGTAAACCCCAAAAACATATCAGATTTTACCAAGTAAAGTTGATTTATAAAAACCCAACCCGCTTCAGTTTCTCCTCAGTCTCTCGTAACTTATGTTCTATCTCCTATCGCGCTGACTCGGCTTGTTGGCGGTCTTAGGTCTCAGTCAGACGGGCTTGCACTGCCTCTTGATAAGTAAGTTGTTAATCATACGAAATATCCCTTGCAAAACGAAGCGATTTCTAGCCGCGCCTTTGTTCAAGTTCAGCCAGTTGAGGCCAGTCAGGTGACATTGAGTCGCCGTTTGGGACAATATGGATTCCTAATGCTGTTTATATGGTCAGAAAGTGGCCTTAAAGGTATTGATGGCTCCAGCAGCGGCTGATATTGTGATTTTAACCCGTTTTGAACGCGAGGCGAAAATCGCAGCTCAATTAGACCCCCTGCCATCGTCCGAGTCCTAGACGCAGGTCAAGTCAATGGCTTGGCTTATATGGCCCTGACCTTAGTAGAAGGTCAAACATTAAACGACTACCTCATTGATCGTGATCGTCTGAATGAAGCGCAGGCAGCTCACATTGCCCAACAAATTGCTTTGGGCTTAGACCACGCGCACAACCATGGCACTATTCATCGAGATGTGAAGCCGTCAAACATTTTATTGACCAAGACGGGTCGAGCCATGTTAAGTGATTTTGGCGTGGCCCTGATTTTGGATGATCCAAATATTACCCACTCTGACCATCTCGTTGGGACACCCGCTCATCTCGCCCCAGAGCAAATTCGTGACAAACGGGCGGTGGATGGACGCGCTGATCTCTATGCTTTAGGTGCGGTATTATATCGGATGGTGACAGGGCGGACTCCTTTTCAAGGCTCAATGCCTCAGTTACTCTTCGCCCATGTTTATGATCCACGACCGGATCCGTCCCAATTCGCCCCCGTTTCGCCGGAAATGCAAGCCATCATCATGAAAGCCCTCCGAAAAGAGGCAACAGATCGTTATGAGTCTGGTGCAAAAATGGCTGAAGCCTTAGCTCAACTAGGTCACGCAAGGGATGCTACAACCCAGACCCTTATGTTACCCAGGCAATCTTTGATCGAACGTTATCGGGCTATCGTCATTTTAAGTGGCATCGTTCTATTCATTGGGTTACTCATCATGTTGGAGTTAGGCGGTTAGGGAAAATTGGGCTACGCTTAGACCTGAACGCCTCGGAAATGGCTAATCGCTTTCCCCCGCTACTTATCTGCCCAGCGCGTCGTTTCTGGTAGACGATATTTACGACAGCACCCTAAAACATATCTGATGCTTGTCGGTAAGTCCACTGAACCTGATCTAACATATTTTCTCGGATGACATGAGGGGCAAGTTGTTTTTGGAGGGCGATGGCTGCGGAAGGTGTGAGCGTCCAGGCAGGTGAGATTTTTTCCATGTGATTGCTTTCTTTTTCGGGAAAAAAGTGCTATCTTCGTTGGTCTTAGTTGACGTAATGTCGAATCAGTGATAACATTATGTCACGTTAAAAGGATCAATAATTGTCCAAAACATACGGAGAAGTGTCGTGTCCATCCAAAATTTACAAGAAATTGGCAAAAATACAACGCAGTATGTTATAGGTGCATTGATTACGATTGTCACATTTACTATCATCATGGCTCTTATTGGGGCATTGTTTATTACACTGTTTGATATCGATCCTGAACCCTATATTATAGATACCGCTCGTTTGATAGGCTTGGGTAAATTAATCGAGTTTGATCAAGTCTTTATTAACACCTCCCCAGACTCAAGTGACTCAACAAAACAATTTCAGGTTTGTTCTGTTGTTCGCCGTGATACGGACGGTGATAAGTTTAGGGAATGGATCGTTTTTTATCAAGTAGACTTGGTCGAAAGAAGTGGTTTATTTGCCCTAGCCCCCTGTCCAGGGGAATCGCCACGACGGGCAGTTATTTATGACACTGACCGAGGTGAACCACCCATTTTATACCCTTATTCGCTTAATTTGCCGGATCGAGATTACCTTAGCTCTGGTTCGCATAAATTGGATTACCATGAATTAATCGCCAATGAAGCGAATACGACCAACCCTATTGAGGAAATCTTTATCTTTGGCAATCGCTATCCCAGTGAGGTCTCTGACCAATTTGACCAATTATCAATTTTTGCCTATCGAGAAAATACACAACCTTGGGAATTGCCGCGAGATGACCCGCCGCGCTATCAGCTTATTGGCCATTTCGCTAGTAATGGCAGTGTTGACTACAATGCTGAGACCAAACAGGTGACGGTGCAAAGTATTATTGATACTGGAGACCGCAGCCAGTTGGCCACCTACTCCATTTATGCCTTAAATCAAACTGAGGGCACCTTCTTTGCTGACGCTACAGCAGCTCAAACGGGTAATTTTGACCTCGGCGCACCCGTTGAATCCAAAATCGATTTTGCTTATGGTAATCCGTTCAACATCGTCGAAACTGAATTTCCTGAGAAAATCCTCCTCACTTTTTATAAATCTTTAGCCAGTGACAATGATGATTTGCCGTGGCAGGCGACAGATTTGCTGGCTGAAGGAGGTGAGGCCCTAGGGAATTATAATAACGATAGCCTTCAATACTTTGGTTTTCCTAGCGACTCAGCGATTAGTGATATATCTATCACCCAATTGGAATATTTTCCAAGTGAGGAACAGCTTGAAGTACCCAGGACAGAGTCCGATTTAGGCGAAATCCGCCGTAGCCGCGTCGATATCGCTGTCTCAGCCAAACAGGATGGTCGAGATGTCTCAACCTCTGGCATTATTAGTTTTGAAATGGTTTTGCTCAAAGGTGAATGGAAGATTAATAAACGACTATAAGGAATGAAAACGAATTAACGCCTCCAATCTGGTTCCCAAACGATAGTTCCGCTAGCTCTAGCGGCGCATCCCCGACCCCGTGGGGTCGCAGGGACGTAGGAACCAGATTGGGACAGTTAATTAATTCCCATTCCTAAGCGGCAGATTGAAGGACGATTTGAGGATAGCCCCTGATGTGAAGGCCAATAATTTTTTTATGCAACGTTCATCTAAAAAATCACTTCCTCAAATACTCAACAGAATTTGGGGAGATGATGACAACTGGAGGACTCTTCAATGTTTACGAAGATTACTTTAAGAAATTATAGAACACATAAACAGACCACCTTGAATCTGAAGCCAATTACCTTGTTAATTGGTAACAATAATTCTGGAAAATCCAATTTTTTAGCGGGCCTCGACCATTTTTCTCGTCTGATTAGCCGTGGCAGACCAGAACGTCCCGATTCCGAAAAGACGGTTCGACAGGCGGATTACTATCCTCATCGTTATAGGTTGGCCGAGGATAATGAGGGCATTGGGGTTTGTATTGCCTGGACGAAAGAAGCGAGCAAGATTAATTACCAAATGGATTTATATTTGGACCAGTCTGGCCCTCAAAAGGTAAGGTGTAAGGAAAAAATATCGCTCTCATCTCACATAAAGGAAAGCGAACGAACCTTGACCAGCGGTTATGATAAGCCCACTGACCGCATCGCTTTAAGATCTATGATTGAGGAGACCTCTTCTTTTGATGCCTCCGAAAAATGGCTCTGTCGGCGTTTCTTTCGGGATTTTGCCAATGTTTTTACATATCATCTTCAACCATCATTTCTTAAAGATTTGGTCAGGGAAACAAGGGCGATTAATGATAATTTTGGGGCTCAAGGAGAAATCCGTATCCCTCGTGACTTAGGGTATGAAGGCAGGAATTTCCAACAGCTCCTTTTTTATGCAAAAAACAAAGAAGAACGGGTATTTTCCCGGTTTGTTGCCCTTGTGCGGCGTTTTAATGAGATGTTTCATGGTATCCGTCTCAATACAAAATCTGAACCTATTTGGGAATTTGATTTGGGCAGAAAAACGCCAGATCGTCTTATTGACGAATTTCCGCCCAATGTCTTGTCCGATGGCTTTATTAAAGCAGCGGCGATCGCCCTCTTGATGTCGTTGCGTAGTCCTCCCGCCCTCATTTTTTTAGAAGAAATAGAAAACGGGATCAATCCAGGCAATATTCAAGAGATTATGACCTGGATTTGGCAAGCAACATCGCCCACGCAAGCGGATGATGCCCCCCAATTCATTCTAACCTCACATAGTCCGGCTGTTCTGCGCGAATTTCACGAACATTTGGATCATGTTTATACGTTTCACTTGGATAAACGGAATTTCCGCAGTGATGCGAGAAATCTGAATACGGTTCTTGAGACGCTTGTCGGTATTGGGACGGTAGAGGGGGAGACCATAGAAGATCAGGCAGGTAATCCGATCATTAAAATACCAAGGTATCAATTGGCCGAGTTATGGTATTCAGGAACAATCGGGTGAGGACAAATGAACGCTAGAAGAGTCGGGATTATCGGTGATAGGCCAACTGATCGAAAAATTTTTAGCAAGATTGCTCAATGTCTGTTACGAGCTGATGATGGCGAAACCGAAAGCCCACAAATCATCGAGCTAAAAAGGCTGAATATCCGCGACGATGTAGATCGTTATTGGAGAACAGTGGATAAACCGCAAGAATACTTTTTACCAAGTAAACCAGCCACAAAGCTTCTGGGTGATATTATGAACACGATTTTGAAGGCATTTTTTAATTTTGAGCTTGAAGTCGGTGAACTTTCTTGTCGAGATGTCCTTTTAATCACCTCTGATGCTGAAAAAACGCTTAAATCGGAAGAAGTTTATTATTCTGAGGTTTGGGCATTTAGTTTATCGAAAATTTGCCTTGGGGCTGTAGAAAAGTTCTATCAGGCTAAAGCCAAAGAGTTTTGCCCCCCTAGCAGTATCCCCCTCATCGTGCCTGTGATTGCCTTTCCTTCAACAGAAGTTTTTGTTAGTGCGGCAAAAGGCATGACTTCAAATGGAAAGTCTGCTAGAGAATTAAAGCAAGCTGTATATGATACAACCAATCTTAAGACCTTGAACGATGGCGAGTTGGCAAAAAAGGCCTTGAATTATATCACACCGACGACAGTTGAGTATATTTTTCGCCAGCGGCCTGAATCGCGCTTGTTCATTCAACACTTGTCCTTTGGTAAACCCTTTGCATTGGGCTAATTTAAATTTTGGAGATCTATGAGGAATTTTGTGGTGAGCAGGTAGCAAAGTAGCAAAGTGGCAAGGTGCTGAAGGGCCCAAACCCCTTGTGAGCAACCCTGCAACCTTGCCGCTGCTGATAGATGATGTCTCTCTCTTCACCACAAAATTTCTCACAGAGCCAATTTTGGAACGCCCTGACTCTATGAGGCTTCGCTCTCCTTCTGTCTGTTTAAAAATGGAGACTGAACAAACGCATTTTGTACATCCTTAAGCAACCCAAACAAAGTATGACTACTTCCCCCGCCAAGGAATCCCAGCACAATGGTCGAAGCCAGTAAAGAAAACTCTCGTTTAACCCCATTCATATTGGCGATAATGCTCTTATCAAAACCCATGGTGCCACTCATATACCATAATAGAACAGCCGTACCCGCATAGGCCGCATATCGTGTCCCGTTGCCAATCACCAAAATGATTCCAATAGGCAGTAGGATTAAGGGGTGAACAAAACTCTTGATATTTTCCAGTCCATAAAAAGCCCCACCGACCAAGAAGACAAAGCCAATTGACAAGCGAAGCAATAAACCTAACCCATCCCAGTTGGCCTCTGCTGTCTTAGCTGAGATACCGAAAATCTTCTCATCCAAACTCCATAGGCCAGGCCCTAGATTATACAAGGTAAATAAGATACCTGAGATAGCGATGTCCCGAATCATGACCAAAATGGCTGGGGCTGTATGCGTTTTCGCTACAATTTCAAAGCCAGCGGCGTTGACCACAGGCAGGGAGATGACAAAACTCCAACATAGAAATGCAAAGAGTAGACTGAAAAATTTTACACCTAAACCGATTACCAAGGCCACACCAGCTAGCAACTCCAGAGCTGATAGGCTGGTGAGGAAAAACCAAGGGGTCATCAAACCGCTCAAAGCCCCCTCAGCAAAGAGATAGTCATAGAAAAACTGGTTGATGTATCCGCTAGGCGAGAGATAGAGATTGACCATGTCAGCTTGGGCACTAGGGACTAAAAGTTTACTGAGTTTAGCCAACCCTCCCGATACAAAGACCAACCCTAAACCAATTCTGAGGACGAGGGCAGCTTGGTCATAACTGAAACGAAAACTTTTGTTTAGCATTTTAATCTCCTAAATAATAGGTATAATATAAAACTATTATAATTTGTTTATAAAGACAAAGGGTGTCTTTGAAAAACCATGCCAAAGATGATAGGCCGATTAGATATTTTTAGGCAAACAAAATTTCACAGATTTTTTCAATATTCCCCGTCACTTGTCAATTAATTATGACCTTAATCCCCCTGGTGAGCCAGCCCCATGACCACCTCGCCTTCCTGCCAAAGCGTGACCTGTATATCATCAACCTGAATCACTGCCTCACGCTCAATAGATAAAGAGGGTGGTGGTCGAAATTCATACAAAGTATAGGACAAGTGTTCATCATCCTTCAAATGCACCTGGACAGCAATAGAACTGTCAATGGTACAGTATCGTGCCCCTAAAACATCATAAACATCAAACTGCATCCGTCGTGGATGTACAGGAGCAAAGTCGAGGAGGGGCATGACTTTGCTCAAGTTGGCAATACTGTCGGTAACAAATTCGGTGTCAAATCCTTTAGCGTGATTTAAGGCAATTTCAGTCGCGACCGCTTCTAACTGTTGTTGGTATGTATAGTAATGTAAGGCAAATAAACCAAAACTTAAACAAAATATCATTACAATGGCAACAGCCGTTAACTTCATTTTTGAAAGCCCTAATATAAAACGCTGAAATAGCAAGACTTGCCTCTGTTCACTAGAAGTCTGCTCTATATTCTGCTTTAAGTCCGTCAGCGCATCGAGAGAAAGGATTTGGTTTTGATAATACTGTTTGATGCGTTCTTCTAAGGAAGTATTTTTTTCAGTCATCCGACACCTCATTTCAAAATTATCATTCAGGCATATCTTGGGCAAGAAAAATACGTAATTTCTGTTTCGTCCGGTAGAGAATACTGAGAATAGTACTGCGTGGACGCTGCGTCAACTCAGCCAGTTCGTTGGCTGAGTACCCCTCTACTACTGAAAGATAGAGTAGCTCACGGGCATCGGCCCGTAGTTGTCCCAGAGCAGTTTCGAGTTGGGGGTCAAATGAGGTCAAGGTGATATCGATATCGCCCATGAAAT
This sequence comes from Anaerolineae bacterium, assembly GCA_965199695.1. Lineage (GTDB taxonomy): Bacteria > Chloroflexota > Anaerolineae > 4572-78 > 4572-78 > CBDAUV01. The sequence continues at coordinate 1,162,337 of OZ241372.1, forward strand.
CGAGGTCATCAAGCGGTTCAAATTTAATCTTACGCGAACGGCGCAGGCTGTCGAAGTAAGTGTTGCGAATGGTGGTCACGAGGTAGGGTATCTGCCACGGACCACCCCGCCGACTAATTTTCAGGCAGGCTTCTTGCAGGATGTCTTGAGCCATTTCGTCATCGTGGGTCAATGAAAAGGCATAGCGATAGCCCCGATGCAGGATATCATCTAATCCGTCAGTACTGGTCGTCATAAGTTGTTTTTGGGTATGATTGTTATGAGCATGTGCATATCAAGGCGATTATATAACTGTCCACTGTATTTAACGATTGGGGAGTAGATTTGATTGCAGGTCAAGTCCATTCAAAAATAGACCTATCATTAAGGCTGGCAGTGTAACAACCTCATCTTTCCAGAACCGTGGCCTGACGAGAGATACCCCTTTTTAATTCAGCAGGTGATAAAATGAGAATTGCTGCCTTTGCCCTTGTCTGCATTGTCAGCCTTGTCTGGATGTGATAAAATGTGCAACTTAACAAATTCGAGACGACATAGATTGACGATTGGGGTGGAAATTAGGTAATCATCAATCCAAAATCAATCCAAAATCGTCAATCGTCAAGCAAACGGCTAACGATGTCACAAATACCAGATAAACTTAAACTGAATATACATCTCATGGCGGATGTAGATACGCTATCTGTGCGGGCGACCTCACTTCGTGATGAAGTTCGCGGCGAAATCACACCGCCGTCTATCAACTTGCTCAAACGTTTAGCCAATCATAACCTAAGCGACATTCCCCAAGCCACCCTTTATGCTGTGGGCAAAACATTATATGTGCGCTTGACCGCCGGGAATATTGGCCAATTATTGCAAGAAACGCTCCATGAGGCGGCCAAATCGAAGCAGACTGTGCAACTTAATCTGATTTTTGAAGCCGACCAACTTCATCTTACCCAATTTCCTTGGGAGATGATGGCTGATGATATGGGACGATTTTTACTGCGCGAAGGCCTCGTTGATGTGACGCGATTCATTCACTATCCACAATCTGTTCCTCGACTGCACGCCCCGCTGGAAGAAAGCCCCTTTCTCCGAGCAGTTGCCCAGCCTAATGGGCTGCCCTTGCTCAAACCAATGGCCCTCCCTTTACGCAAACTCGATACCCTGCCCAAGGCCAATTTGGACCAACTATCCCAAAGACTGCTGATAGAACGACGAAATATATGGGGGATGCAGTTTGATGGCTATAGCGGGGTCGTCCAGCAATGTCTGTATTGCCAAACGCTTAACCCCTTGCAAAGCGTGAGCTGTTATCGCTGTGGGGTGTCCTCAGCCGATGCCCCCACTGTGAGCGCCCTCGCCTTTGAAAACGAAGGCGAGGCTGCTTGGATATCCACGACTAGGCTTGGTGAGCTTTTTTTCAATACGCAAGACCAAAACACCCCCGCCACACTCCTGACCATGCCTTATGCCCCGGAGATAAATCTTGGTGGCGAACATCTGCTTTTTCATGGGGCGGCCCCACATTTGGTTCTAGCGGGTGTACCAGCTGTCATGGGCCTGCAATTCTCAGCGTCTTATGAATTTACCAGCAATTTTATGAACCAGTTCTACCTCGCCCTATTAGAGCATCATGACCCACAAATAGCCATGCGTTTAGCACGCCAACAATCTAGTCGAGAAACTTGGTACAGCCCCCTGCTCTATCTGCGCCATAAGAAATTGCCTGATATTACCGCTTCCAGTGACCAGGCCTCACCGACACGTAATATTGATACCCTCGTGCCCAACCAAGTTCGGACAGGCAAGACCTTTTTTGTTCGACTGTGGATTCGTCATCCTGCTCCTTTTATCTTAAGACAAGGGTCATCTCAAGCTGGTATACCCTTTCAATCACCACAGACAAACGGGGCGAAGATAGACCTGGATGCCCTAGATTTAGGTCGAACTGAAACCGATTTGATTGAACATCTCATCCAAGAGCGAGCCATCCGCTATGGCGATCTGGAAGTCTACCTATCCCCGTCAGATGATGCGTCAGGGATGTATACGATCACGCCCAATAAAGTCAAACTCTTTGTAGATGATAAAGTAGATGCCCCACCAGCCGTTTTTACCATCAAAACGCAGCAGGCCGGCCCTTTTTCTCTCAACTTTAGTCTGTGGCAAGATGGCGAAGAAATCGCGTCTATTATACGTGAGATTCAGGCTGTCGATGGGTCTTTCCCATCGCGGGTGGTTTTGGAAAATAATTCACTTTCCATCGCTATCCAAGGCCTCATCAGCGATGTGCCCGATGTGCATTTGGAAGAAACTGGGAAAGTTTGTCCAAATTGTGGCTCAAATAATTATCCCAATGCCCGTTACTGCTCCCACTGTGGTCATCCTTTGGAAGAGGCTTATAGCTTACAAAGTGGTCGCTTGCCAGGGGACAGACCACCGCCCCCTGGTCCTTTGACTCCTAATTTTTATTTAGATAAACGTTACTTGATCAATCGCCAAATCGAACAAGACGGTATCGGCACTACCTATCAAGCCATCGATACGCGCTTACATCAACGTTGTCTCGTCCGTGAGACCATCTTCGCCATTCTACCCAATACGCTGGAATGGGAACATACCTTTGCTAATTTTAACCGTGAGGCACAAGTCTTGGCGGCTTTATATCATCCGAATTTACGTCATTTGAACGATTATTTCAGTGCTGGTGGACGGCATTATACCATCTTCCAATACGTAGAAGGCTTGACGCTGCACGAGCGCATGGCTTTGCGCGATAGACAACCTATGCCAGAACCGCTGGTGCAAGCAATTGGGGTTCAACTATGCAGCCTATTGGAGTATTTACATGGTCATACCCTGATTTGGTTGGATATTCAACCTAAGAATTTGATCTTTCAAGACGATGGTCAAGTGGTCATGACAAATTTATTTCCTTTGTCTAGCAGAGGCGGCGTTCCTACAGGAACGACCTCTACCTCATCGCGGTCAGCTCTGGTCTCCAATTTTAGCGCCCCAGAGGTCTATAAAAATCAAGCAGATGCCCGCAGCAATATCTATGCTGTCGGCATGACCATGTACTATTTGTTAACCGGAGAGGCTCCGCCTAATTTACAGACCTTATCACAGTTCGACCCACGGCCAAGGCTAAACCAACATACGTCGGCTGAATTAAGTGCCATCGTCACCCGTGCTTTGCATTATAATCCCGCAGAGCGATGGCAATCGGCTACGGAGATGGCTTGGGCTTTGCAAGGAATTACCTTGCGAGAACGTCTTGGCTCCCTGTTTGAATACGGTATCAATCCTGAACAGAGACGTTATGCTTGGTCAATGTCAGATGCTCAAACCGGCGAATCTGAAAGACAGCCTGAAACGCAAAAGAGCCCAGTAGAATGGGATACTGTCCGTGCGCCCAGTCCTCAAGCGACTCCTTTGACACAAGATTTGCTGACTTGGTTGAGCCGTTTCTTTTGGTTGCCAATTCCGATCCTATTAACCCTTTTGCTTTGTAGTGGCCTCATTTTGTTTGGCATCAATAATTTGTTACCACGTCAGACGACCATTGTTCCGACCACTCAAAATGAGGGCCTAATTTCTGGCTCAAATGTCACCCCGACCTTGAGTGCCGCCAATGATTTGATCGTTTTGCCGACTCTAACCAATACTCCGATGCCCACCTTCACCCCCCTTGCGACCCCAACACCAACGCTGCCCCCTGCGCCATCGCCATCCCCCACCACACCACCTCTTCCTTCTGCCACACCTACACCTGAACCGATTACAGGGCGGGTGGTCATTGATGGCCCTGGCACCCTCAACGTCCGCCAGGCTCCAAATTTAAACGCGGCTCGCGTGGGTCTATTAAACCAAGGCGAAGTGGTCACAATTATCTCCCGTAATGATCAGGGAGATTGGTTTGAAATTTTAAGTCTAGACGGGTTACAAGGGTGGGTGTCCGCGCAGTTCCTCGAAGTGTCTGGTAATTTCAACGCAATTGAACAAAACGTTGACTTGCCACCTAGCCCAGTGACTGGGGTTGTCTCAATTGATGGAACCAGCGACTTAAATGTTCGCCAAGGCCCAGATGTGACCTATAATCTTGTTTCAGACTTACCGAACGGTACTACGGTGGCATTACTACGACGGACGGGGTTGAATGATTGGTTTGAAGTGTCATTGCCAGAAGGCGGAACAGGCTGGGTTTCGGCAGATTTTATCACGGTATCTGGTGATTTGTCAGAAGTGGAATTGATTGCCGGTGTGCCTTAGCGGGATAAAAGGATCATGGCAAAGGAGAAGGGTTTTCAGCTATAATTAAAAAATGCCTTCACCAAAGGTTATCTGGTAAAGGAAATTTTGAACAAGCTGAGTTGCTTCAGTTGTTAGAACAGACCTTAGGTTAAGGGCAGTGGCAACGCAGCAATAGACGCTTTGCTTCAGAAGACCTCCTCACGTACAATTCGATTAGCAATGAGCAATGAGTCATTAACAAATTGATTACTCATTGTTGATTGTTTGTTAATTATTCATTGTCATCTACAGGAGCTAAAACGACGTGGCTAATGTTATTGAAGTGCGTAATCTGACCAAGCGGTACAAAAATGCTGCTGTTAATGCCGTTGATGGCATTTCTCTTACCGTTGCCTCTGGTGAACTTTTTGCGCTCTTGGGGCCAAATGGGGCGGGTAAAACAACCACGATTTCTATTTTAACCACCACCTTGAGTTCAACCTCTGGGTCAGCCAAGATTGCTGGGTATGATCTTGAAACTGCGGCGAGTGCAGTCCGAGCACAAGTCGGCATTATTTTTCAACGACCGAGCCTAGACCAAAATTTGACTGCAGAAGAAAATGTCCGATTTCATGCCACGCTCTATGGGCTATACCCCTTTCGGCCTACGTTCAAAATGATGCCCAAAGCCTATCGCGACCAAATGGGTAAATTGGCTGAAATTCTTGATATTCAGGAGTCCATGTTCAAACCGATCAAGATCTTCTCCGGCGGCATGAAGCGTAAACTCGAAATTTTGCGCAGTCTCATGCACCATCCTAAAGTCTTATTCCTAGACGAGCCTACTGTGGGCTTGGATCCGGTCAGCCGCCGAGATTTATGGCGATATATTCAAGCCATGCGGACAGAAAGTGACACAACGGTATTTTTGACCACCCATTATCTGGATGAGGCCGAAGATGCCGATAAGATCAGTATTATCAACAAAGGTAAAATTATCAATCAGGGGAGTCCAGAAACAGTCAAGGCTGCTTTAGTTGAACAATATTTATTAATTGACGCAGAAGACCGCAGCACCTTGCGAACAGAATTGACGATGAAGCAAGTCAACTTCAGGGAGACCCCCCAGTTCAAAATTCCTTTGGAGGATGGACGTACGGGACATCGCCTGCTCAAAATGATTGATACCCCATTGACCATGCTCAAAACCCACGCCCCGACCTTAGAAGAAGCCTATTTGTCTATCATCGAACAATCAAATGAAGCCGTGCGGTCATCAACCTCATCAGAGGCAGGAAAAACAATTTAAAATTGGGAAAGAATGTAACATAACTAGACAATATAACCAATATTTATTGTAAATGAAGTTGGCCAAAGAAAAAATGAGCAAAGTGACACGGATCATCTACAGTGATGGTTTGAATCAAGGGAAATATGAACAACTAAAAGAAATAGCGAAACGCTTAGGCACGGTGCGTCAAGAAGTGTGGCATCGCTACGGAGCGGTGCAAGGGGTGGGGTTGAAGCATCGTCAAATACGGGATGACTGGTTGGCTCAAGGACGAAAGTTCAATGTACCTGCCCGTCTATGGAAAGAGACCTTACGGGACAGTATGGTCAATATAGAAGCCAATCGAGAAGCGTGCAAAGTCGAGGTGAGACGGAAGGTATGGAAACGAGGGAAGGACGAGACAGAGCGAAAGCGATTGTTTACCATCCTCAAAAAAGACAAATGGTTAGCTGATGCCTTTTTACACCGTCAAATGCGCCTCTCTTGCAAGCACGGACAGAGCAAAGTCAAAAAGCAGATAGTCTTGGATAGCGATTGCTACAGCACCTTTGAGTTAGGAGACAGAGCTTGGCTCAAGGTTATTAGCCGCAAGCGAGGGCAGCGGGTCGCTATACCTCTCAACACAAACGTTCAGCCAACAGGGACGCTGAGGCTTCTCCTGAGAGGTGGACGGGTAGAAGTACATTACACCATTGAAGAAGTTATCACTAAAGATTGCGGCCTCAAAACTCTGGGCTTAGACAAAGGCTATAGTGAGGTCTATGTTGATAGTGAGGGAGAACGCTACGGAGAGGGCTTAGGTGCTGACCTCAGTCAAGAAAGTGATTATCAGAAGACCAAATATCAACGACACCATAAACTCAAAGCCATTGCCCGCAAGAAAGCACATAAACGCAAGAATATAGAAAAGAACAACCTTTCGCGCAAAAAGCTGAACCGCCGCAGCCGTAAGCATCGGCAGCGGATACGCGACAAGATATACAAGGCCACCCATAAGGTGGTCGATAAAGCCCAGACTATTGTGGTCGAAGACTTGAGTACACCTTTCAAGGGACGGTCTTACGGCAAAGACCAAAACCGCAGACTAAGCGGTTGGGTCACAGGCATAATGGCCGAGGCTCTTCAAGGAGTATCTCCGCGTAGAGGTTCTACGCTTGCAAACGTCAATGCGGCCTACACTTCGCAAATGGATTCCCGACACGGTCTCCTTCTAGGAGAAAGGCAAGGGGAAAAATTTTACTGTTTCGACGGGGTTGTGTTGGACGCAGACGAGAATGCTGCTCGGAATATCTTGGCTCGGCATAGTGATGGTGAGATACATCGCTATTTGCCCTACACACAAGTCAAGACAATTTTATTACGACGCACCGAGCGCGTCAAAGAACGGTTGGGACTGCTCAACCAAGGCTCAAGTTACGTGCAGCCTCAGGCTGATATTAACTGAGTGCGAATTACCTATTTGTCCACTTTTGGGCAACTTTTTAGGAACAGATACAACAAACCCCTACCGAGGTCTAATCTATGGAAGTAAACGCTATTTTGGCCATTGCCAGCCGTGATCTGCTTAAATTCTTACGCGACCGGATGCGGATTGTGGCGACCCTCATTTTTCCCTTAATTTTCATCATCATTCTGGGCAATAGCTTTGAGAGCTTCGACATGGGTTATAGTTTTTTGACCTATGTTTTCACCGGAGTCTACGCGCAAAACTTATTCCAGTCAACAGCTTCAGGGATCATCTCCTTGATTGAAGACCGCGAAAACGATTTCAGTCAAGAAATTTTTGTCTCTCCCATTTCACGTTATAGTATCATTTTCGGCAAAATTCTGGGCGAAACGTCGATTTCGATGCTTCAAGGTTTAGCCATTATTATCATCGGCTTTATCATTGGCATTCCCCTGACCTTCGTGCAAGTGGTTGGTCTGACCGGCATAGGCTTTATTGTTTGTTTGTTAGGTGGTTCATTTGGGATTATTGTTTTGTCTAACTTGAGCAGTCAACGTGCGGCCAATCAAATTTTCCCCTTCATTATCCTGCCCCAATTCTTTCTAGCGGGCATTTTCAATCCAACCAGCGGCTTTCCCTGGTATTTGGATATTTTGTCCCGCCTCGCCCCTATGCGCTATGCCGTTGATGTGACCCGCAACATATTTTACACAGGTCTACCCGAGTATGAGCTGGTCGTCATGGATGAACCAGGTTTAAATTTAGGCGTGATCGCTGCTCTTTTTTTGATATTTCTAGTCAGTGGAACATGGTTATTTGTGCGTAATGAGCGTAATCGCTAACGATGCAGGGGCGAGGCACTTTTATGACATTTTTGTCAGAAATAAAACCATCAGGTGAGGTGATAGCGTCATCATTGTCTCCTGTCCGTGTTTTACGCCTTAACCGTGCATAATCACCGTAATCATTAGCGTATTCCTATGAGTATGCTTATGGTTCTCTAATGTATGTCTAATAAATAAATGCTAAGATTGCAGTGCGCTGAGAAGCGTGAACTTTTTACCTTTGGTGGACGTATCCCCTTGATATGAAAGCCAAAACAAGCTATATGGAGGTGCAATCATGGCAACAACTTGGGCTCCAGATGAAGCACTATTCAGACTATCGGTGGCAAACTTGGCTAAAACAGCCCCAGTTACCCCGAAAGAAGAACGACGGTTGATATTGGAAATGGTAGATGGAAAAAACTGTCAAACAAAATTAGCCCAAATAAACGCCGTTTCCACTGGAAACGCGCTCAGTGAACAAGAAAGAGCTGCTATGAGAGAAAGATCTGAGCGGGGTCGAAAAGCCCGCGAGAAATTGATTGTTGCTAACGGTCGCCTAGTCATTAGTATCGCCAGCCGCTATACCGGACATGGTCTGACCTTGGCTGAAGTGTCTCAAGAAGGGGTTCTTGGGCTAATCCGAGCAATTGATAAATTTGATCCAGATCGAGGGGTCCGTTTGAGTACTTATGCAAGCTATTGGATTCGTCAAAGCGTTAGCCGAGCCGTGGCTGTACAAACACGGACCATTCGTTTACCTGTCCATAAAGTGGATCGTTTAGGAACCATCCGTAAAGCGATCAACCAACTCACCCAAGAGTTAGGACGGGCTCCAGAGCTTGAAGAAATCGCCAGAGCCTTGGATGATACCCCAGAACAAATCGAAGCTCTTCTCTGTGATGGTCAAGAGACTTTGAGTTTAGAAGACCCTGTGGGTGACGATGGGGCAACTTTAGCTGATTTTGTCGTTGAAGATGACTCAAGCAAGTTAGAAAATGAGATCGATAAAACCTTGCTGGAAAACGAAATCCAAGATGCACTGGCGAGCCTAACCGCTCGTGAAAGCCGCATTATGGAACTCCGTTACGGTTTACGAGATGGTCAACCCCTCACCCTGCAAGATGTCGCTGAACGCTTTGGCTTGACACGGGAACGGATTCGCCAGATTGAGAAAGAGGCGATTGCCAAACTCCGCCGTCCAGATAAGGCAATCCGCTTACGCTCCTTTGTATAAACCATCATCCAACTTCAACCCAAAAAGACCCACCTCTCCTAAGAGGTGGGTCTTTTTTGTTGCTTAAAGTGGTTTTCAAGAATCAAGGATCAGGTAAAAGCAAGCCCGTCTGGGCCGCAGCTATACCAAACCCAGTCAAATTTTAGCCCTCAGCTTAACCATAACCGACACCCTCAGTCCGATAGATGCAGCCCAAGTGGTGGGCCTGGGGCAAACAACCTTCCTGGACCTTGGACCCGGTAGCCCGCCTCAAAGCATCACCGCCACGGGATATCTGAATATTCCCGGCGATACAACAGAGGGTCTGAAAACAACCACCTTCCAAGCCTGGGACTATATCCCCGCCGCCCCAGGAAACTTCAGCCAGATAAGCGGGCCGACCTTTATTGTGGATGGGACAGCCCCCCGTCTCTCATCTCCGCGCTTAAGCCTGAGCGCGGAGGCCCAAGGCACCTATCTGAAAAACAGGCAACTTTTCTACAGCCCCCAAGCGCAGGGGAATTTGACCCTCCAAATCAGAGCCAGCGATATACGGCCCAACCTAGCGACGGCTGGTTTGGCCCACCTCGGGTTCCCAAACCTGTTCGGGGAAGATGGGCGATTGATCAATCTGGATGGATTGCGAGCAGAAGCGAATTACGTCCATCTGTACCCAATACAAGGCCAAGTGTCCTTGGCCCAAAAATATGAGATCACAGCAACGGACCGGGCGGATAATCGGGCCCAGAGTCTGCCCTTCACTCTAACCCACGACAGTCAAGGTCCGCGCATGACTCAATTGCAGTTGTCTGTGCAGCCGATTGATGCGGAAACAGGCTCGCCAAAACAATTGTATCTGCATCAGCCAGAGGCTGTCATCCCCACCTTGTTCTATGGCCCCCAAGCGCAAGGTCGCTTGCAGGTGGGCATCCAGGTGGAGGATGATCAATCAGGTCTCAAACTGGTCGCTTGGCCCGAAGCTTTTGGGCAGAAGCAGCAGGTGGATTTAGCAGGGCAGTTGGGGCCGCTGTCTTTAGTTTATACCTACGGGGTTGATTCGAGCTTCGCCTATGAGCGTCCTGCCCAAGGGAACGCAGGTTTCAGCTTGTCGGCGCGGGATATGGTGGACAACGAAAACGAAATTTTGGCCCGGAACCCAATCGCCTTTACCTTAGTCAAAGATGAAACGCCGCCTGTCTTAAGCGAACTGGCCTTGAGCCAAGCCCTGTTACGTCCTGGCCAAACCCTAGGCTTAAATGCCCGCGCCCGTGATCTGGCCAGTGGGGTAGTCACAGTTTATATCACGATGGCCGACCTGCCTGCCGCAGGCAAAAGTACCTATCAAGCTTTGGGCTTAAACGGTACTGACCTCTATCAAGCCACCTTGCACATCCCCACCCAAGGACAGGAAGCAGAGGAAATCGCTGATGGGCCGCGATCTGTGCTGTTCTATGCCCAAGACCGGGTAGACAATCTACAGACCAGCCAAGTTTATACCCTGACCATTGACGGCACCCCGCCACAGACGGAGCAGATACTCAGCCCAGACTTTGAAAATGAGAGTCCCATAGCGGTCGATTGGCAGGTGGCGGATGAAACATCAGCCGTGAGGAGAGTCCATTTGTGGTATCAATTCGGAGAGAACGGCTCTTGGACAGAGGCGGTCAACAAGGCCAACGCTATAAATGCCCCCTATCTTTCCGAGGGGCACTTTGATTTTCATCCTCTGCGGGGAGAGGGTCTGTATTACTTTGCCCTGCAAGCGACCGACTTGGCCGGCAACCAACAAGCCTTACCCGAGGCAGACCAGTCGCCCATCTCAGTCAGCCTCTATGACACCACTGAGCCCACAGGCCAAGTGACCCAAGCCCCAACTTATGCGAAGGCTGATCAAGTCCCCTTTACGATAGGATGGTCGGCGCAAGATAATCTGTCTGGGGTGGCTGAGGTGCAATTATGGTATCGCTTCAATAACAACACTTGGCAGAACAGCGGCTTGGTCCATACCACGGCCGTGCCATCTCTCACGCTTCTGCCCGCCGGCTCTGTCTCGCTGCCTGGACCAGAAGTGCGACAACTGAGCGGGCAATTTGCGTTCACGCCCCCTGAGGGCGAAGGGGTGTATGAATTTGGCTTACACATCATCGACCACGCTGGCAATCAATCTGCCCCCCTCATTGAGGGGGATCAAACCACGATCTATGACACGACTGATCCAACTGGTCAGGTAACCCAAGCCCCTGATTATGCTAGGGCTGGGCCATTAATCCTCAAGTGGATGGCCGCCGATACTTTCTCTGGGGTGGATGAGGTGCAATTATGGTATCGGGTGGATGGAGGGGATTGGCAAGATAGTTTGAACCACCGAACGAACATTTCAAGGACACAGGTGACAGGGCAGTTCTCCTTTATGCCTGAGGGGGAGGGGGTCTATAAATTTGCTCTGCGGGTGCAGGACAAAGCAAGCAATCAAATGGAAGGAGCGAGTGGCAATGGCGATAAGACGACCATTTATGACACCACTGAGCCCACAGGCCAAGTGACCCAAGCCCCAGCTTATGCGAAGGCTGATCAAGTCCCCTTTACGATAAACTGGGAGGCGCAAGACGATCTGTCTGGGGTGGCCTTAGTCAAGCTGTGGTATCGCTTTAACCAAGGCGATTGGCAAGAAAGCGGCTTGACTTATACGGCTACCGGTGTGCAACAAACGGCTCAGGGCACGTTCGACTTTGATCCAGCAGATGGCGATGGAGACTATGGCTTTGTTGTGCAAGTGCTTGATGTGGCTGGCAACCCAGAAGCCGAGCCCGATAGCCAACAACAGGTTGAGGCTGAAACGATCTACGATACGACGAAGCCGACGGGTCAGATCACGGATAATCCTAAGATTACTAATCAATCCCCGCTGCTTTTGAGCTGGACGACTAATGATAGTCGATCTGGGATCAAAACAGTCGAATTATGGTATCGCTTTAATAACACAGCTTGGCAAAACAGCGGCTTGAGCAGCGACCAAAACAGCGGCACCTTTAGGTTTAGACCGCTAAACGAGGGGGACTATTACTTTGCCTTGCAGGTGGAGAACGAGGCGGGGAATCAGTCTAGCCAGCCGAGGGATTCGGGCGATGTCAAGATTGTTTATGATACGACCCCCCCCACAGGTCAGATCCGACAGATTCCGACGTACACCAATCAACCTTTTAACATCACTTGGGAGGCTCAGGATAATGTAGGTATTGCCTCAGTTGAAATTTGGTATATCGGGGTGGGTCGCTGGTTTGAGAGTTGGGGCGTACCAACCTATGCGAATGAGGCCAAAACTGAGGGATACTTTACCTTCACACCTTCGAGTGATGGAACTTATCAGTTTACTATTCGCCCCAGGGATACGGCGGGTAATATACAAAGCATAGAAATCAGAAGGTTAAAAAGCACCATCTATGATACCACGCCGCCCGAAGCGAAGATCAATCTACCTGATTTGGGGGATGGCCCGCAAGATAGCTTGGACTTGACTTTATCTTGGGAGGCTAACGAGACCATCCAACAATACCAAGTCGAATACCAAGATGTCTTGCAGGGTCAATGGCAGACGTGGTTGTCTGGGACAAAGCTGACAGAAACTCACTTCTCGCAGGCTGAAGCGGGGCGGGCTTATGCCTTCCGGGTGAAAGCCCAAGATCGGGCGGGCAACCTCAGTTCTTGGAGCCAACCCGGCGTGGTAAGCTTTCGCACGAGGGCAGAATATGACCCGATTGGGGGGCAGAATACAGCCCTACAGCGGGATGGGGGGCTCTATTATATGCATGGGGATCATTTGGGCAGTGTTATTTTAGTCACCTGTGGGCAGACTTGTCCAGGGTATCAACAAAATGAAGTGGTGACCCTATCGCGGTATCAACCTTATGGGCTGAGACGGCGGTTAGCAGAGTAGTTATTGGTTGTTAGTTCATAGTTCAGAACAAACGTACTAACGACTAATCACTAATCACTATAGAAAGGAAAAAGACGTGGATAGAAAAAGGTGGATTACGAACATCATAATTTGGAGTGTAATCGGTCAGATAAGCTGGCTGGTTGGGAGCGGTTTGGCGGAGGCGGAGGCGTTTAAGGCAGTTGAGCTGGAGAAGGCTCTGCCGCTATCTGCGCTCGATGAGGGTGCAGAGGAGGCATTATCCTTTGCGTTTGCTAAAACGGCCCCGGTTTGGTCTCCCGTAATGCTGAGAGAGGAGCAGCTGCCGCAGTTGACCAGAAGGGCAGCCTTGACGCAGACAGAGAAGGAGACAGAACAGAGACCATACAAGGTCTATCTCCCATTGGTGGCCGGCCAAAGTGACCTCGAGGCATCGGCTAACCTGAAGCCTGTGCTTCCGAACAAGGTCTATCTCCCATTGGTGGCCGGCCAAAGTGACCTCGAGGCATCGGCTAACCTGAAACGTGGTTCTACCGATCGGTTTCCGCATGTGACCTATCGGGTCAAGGGATCGGGAAAGATGTTAGTGTCGCCACGGGCCTTCGATGGGGTGGGACAAATCGTCACCTTGACTGCGGTAGCGGAACCAAACTGGAGATTTGCAGGCTGGTTGGGCGACCTGTCAGGTGCAGAGAGAAGCTTGCGCTTGCGCTTGAACGGGACAACGCGAGTCGAAGCGCACTTCATACCCAGTGATCTAAGTGCATTTGAACAAGACCTGGTGGCATATTGGCCCTTGGATGAACCTGATGGGCAGCGAGAGGATCTATCAGGACAAGGGCATCATGTGACCCCAACGCAGAGGGTGGGTGCAGGGCTGGGGGTGAGCGTGTCAGCCATTGACTTAGAGGAGGAGCAAGGGGATTATTTGCAACTCGACTCAGCCCAGGCAAACTTAGGGTTACAGGATAGTTTCACCTTTTTAGGCTGGTTGCGGGCGGAAAGTGTGGGCGGACAAGAAAGGGTCTTGTTCAGTCAAGGAGATAGCACCAGCGCAGGATATGAAGTGCTAATCGGGGCAGATGCCAAAATCCATTTCCGATCCAGTGTGACGAGGGCTCGGACCCTAGTGGAAAAAGAGTTAGCGGCCTATCAATGGTACCATCTGAGTACGGTCTATGAGGCCAGTGGGCAAAGGCTGTCGATTTATATAGATGGAGAGTTAATTCGGCAGACTAACTTAGATTTATCTGGTGTAGCGTCAGACAGGGCCTTCGTGCTGGGAGCCCGCTTGAAGGGGGAAGAAGTGAGCCACCATTTTGATGGACGTTTAGATGAGTGGCGGGTCTATGGGCGGGCTTTGGGTCAGTCGGAAATCTTGGCCTTGATGAACCAAGTGGTGCCGCCGGCCCCGACAGCCTATGCCCGCCCAGACCCCCTGGGTTTGCGTGCCCAGTGGTCTCTGGATACCATCCAAGCACACAACCACAACCATAACGGTCCACACAACAGGCAATGGATCACAGAGGACGGCTCAGGACAGGACAGACATCTGTACAGCGACCAGCCCATCAATACCGCGGTCGGGGTGAATGGTCAAGGCCTTGCGGCGGACTTGGAAAGAGATGATGGGAATTATTTAAGCTTGCCTGAGCAAGCCCAGTCAGGCTTGGGCCTGATAGAGAGTGTGACCTTTCAGGGCTGGCTGAAGGCGGAAAGTTTAAGTGAAGAGATGGTCATCCTGAGTTTAGGAGATGCTCAGACAAAGAACGCAGGCTACGAACTATTTATCGGACAGGAGGGGAAAGTCCATTTCAGGTTGAGCGAAGATGGGGATTTTATGCCCTATGCGTCGCAAGGGCTCAACACCCAGAAAAGTATATCTATAGCACAATGGTATTATCTTAGTGCAGTTTTTGATGCAGCGGCTCAAAGACTGGCGATATATATCGATGGGGACTTAATCGAGCAGGTAGAGGTCAAGTTCAATGAACTATATCCCTCAAGCGGCCCCTTCTTGTTGGGAGCGAGACTGAAAGATGGTCAAGTGAGGGATCATTTTGATGGGCAATTGGCTAGGTGGCAGGTCTATGATGTGGCCTTGAGTGAGGCGGAAATCAGGGCGGAGATGAATAAGGCCCGCATCGTGACCTTAAGTCTGGAGACAGACGGCTCCGGTCTCATTAGGGTAGACCCGGTGCAAGAGGACTATAGATGGGGGCAAGAAATAGTCTTAAGCGCACAGGCAGAGCCAGGCTGGAGCTTTGTGGGCTGGACAGGCGATGGGTCTGGGGCAGAGAGGAGCCTCACTTTAACCCTGAGGGGCGATAGGCAAGTGCAAGCCCACTTCCTCGCGGGAGACAAGGAGCAGTTAAATCAAGGTCTGCAAGGCTTGTGGGCCTTGGATGAAACCACAGGCCTCCGTTTGGATCAATCCGGGCAAGGCAATGATTTGACGGATTACAATGGGGTGGCAGGGGCGAGGGGTCAGGTGGCAGGGGCGGCAGATTTTGAACGGGACCAAAAGGCCTATTTGCAGATCGAACACGCGGCTCAACAGGGTTTAGGCATCCAAGGTGATTTGAGCATCGCCGCGTGGTTCCAACTGAAGCGGACGGAGCAGGATATGCGCTTGGTCAGCAAGGACAAGTCAGGGGGCATCACGTCAGTGGTCACGGAACGAGGCTATGGTTTGGGTATCCAAAAAGAGCCGCCGCGGCTCCGTTTCATGGTGTCAGAAGATGGGCTATATAATGAAGCAGAGAATAATCTCGATGGGAAGACGGTCCTGGAGGGGGGGCAGTGGTACCACGTCGGGGCGGTGTTCCAGGCCCAAAGTCAAAGCATGCAACTCTATCTAAATGGGAGGCTGGAAGCGACGCGCACGGTGGCCTTCAGCCAAATTCACCCCAGTTCAGCCGCCTTTCGCCTGGGGGCGAGCCATTATCAGGTCAGCGGCTATCTGGATGGTCTGCTAGATGAGGTCTATGTGTATGAGCGGGTTCTCTCGCAGGCGGAGTTGTTAGCCTTGATGCACCAAGTCGCCCTCAGCCCGACGAGACCCCTGAGCAGAGCCTTGCAGATGACCCGCGTCGGCAGCGGCACAGTCCACATAGAGCCTGAGCAAGCGACCTACCAAGCGGGACAGGTGGTCACTCTGACCGCCCAAGCGGCTTCCTATTGGGATTTCGAGCATTGGTTGAACGGGACAACCAAGCATTATGATAATCCCTTGGTGTTGACCTTGACTCACAACAGCCAGGTCACGGTCACCTTCAGGGCCGATGAGATAACCGTCTTTAGTCTGGACGAACAAGGGGGTATCCGCGAGACGAGCGATGGCGGCTTGCAGCTTGACTTTGCTGCGGGTGCGGTGACGCAGAGCCTGACCATCACCGTGGGCCAAGTCAACCATTTGCAGACCACCACCGATACCTTGGATGGGGAAGCGGTGCTGCTGGCCCCTCAGAATGGCTTACCTTATCAGACCTTCATCCTTGATGCTCAAGCGGCCGGCGGAGGGATGTTCGACCACGTAGCTTTCGCAGCCCCAGTGACCTTGACCGTGCCTTACGAGGAGGCACTGACGGAGGCGATTGTGGAGGATTCCTTGACCTTCCTCTATTACCATCCTCTGAGTGAAACCTTTGTCAGCGTACCCACCACGGTCAACACCGAGACCCGGCAAGTGCAAGCGGTGGTCAGCCACTTCAGCACCTATGGTCTCGGGGGGGACAGCGTGGCTTGGCAGGAGCCGGGCATTCAAGCCGAGGAGGTCAACCTCTTCCGTGGTCAGGTCGGCTATGCTTATCCCCTGCCGCTGCCCAGCGGGCCCAATGGCTTTGGGCCAAACTTGACCTTGCGCTACGACAGCGGCATTGTCAACAGTCTGCTCAGTCACAAAGCCACTGACACGGGCTGGGTAGGTCTGGGCTGGACCTTAGGTTTGGGTGAATTACGCCATAATCAGAACCAGGTCTCCCTCTTTGGACAAAGCTATGACTTGGAAAGACAACATTTTTTCCAGCGGCAGGGGTTGAGCGTACGCACCAAAACGGGCCTTCAATATTTCTTTGGCGAGATGACCGAAGGTGGTCTTAATATCGGAGCCCACTTAGCCAAACAAAAACATGCGGGCGGGAAGTGTCAACATCGACCGCGGGTGTTCAAACTGGGCAAGGTGGTGGACCGGTGGGGCAATACCTTGACCATCCAATACAGAAAAATAAACAACGGGGGTCGAAATTGTGATTATGACAATTTTGTGACCGGGGAAGCCTATCCTGAATATATTTGGTATACTACCAATCCAGCCGCGAACGATACGCATGCTGAATATATGCTGCATTTTCAGGTGGTGGACAAGGGCTATAATGCCCGCGGCGAAAGTAGCTATGGGGATGGCAGTTATTATTTGGATAAAGTGACGGTCTGGTATTATCCACCTGATGGCACCTCCCGCCAGCATGTGCGGACGATCAACTTGGATTATGACCTAAATACTGAGGCGAAGACCAATCGCTTGACCCGCCTGGAGATTTGGGGGGATGAGGCTGGTAGCATCAAATTGCCGGGCACGACCTTTGACTATGAAAATAGACAGGTGGGGGCCATCGTCAAGGGGGAAACGACGGGCGATCCGGCCTACCACAACGGGGGACAGAAAGCCTTTTTGAAGTGGATCAACAGCGGTTATGGTGCTCAGGTGAGGTATGACTACAAAGCCCATCAACAGGATGTGCGGGAGCAGGGCAATAGCAAAGAATTGTGGCAAGTCCTCAACCAGAGTACGGTCAGTGCTTTTGAAGCCCCGACCAGCCAGAAGACTTATCATTATCAGGGCTTCTACACCCATAAAACCGACAGCCGTGGCTATATGGCTTTCGTCTGTCAAGGGGTGCGGCAATGTCTGGCGGGCTACACCCGAGTGGAGGTGGTCAATCAACTCAATTATCTCAGCCGCTATGTCTTCCAGGCCTACGATAATGAACATCATTTGCTCAATGGCTCTCTCAACCAGCGCCTACAGTACGGCCCGCCCGCGGGCGATGGACAACGTTATCTTTATCTCTACGCTGACCAAGTCTGGTCAGAACAGAGCGGAGCCCAGCCTTTTGCCGCTCTGGATGCGGTCTACGACTTCACCTGCAATGGTCTGGTGTCAGAGAACAATAACGATCTCAATTTCTTTTTCCAGCAATGTCTGCACCACAAAGCAGAGGTCTATGACTACGACCACTACGGCCACCAAATTCTGCGCCATGAGCAAGACCCTGGACGACAGACCTATCGCACCTTCGAGACGGGTTATCACCATAACACCCAGCGCTGGTTGTTTCTACCGAAGTTTGAACGGGCGTATGAAGGCTATGTCCGCGGCTGGTTGGATACAGAGAATAACGCGGCCGGGCGAGTTTATTCAACGATCTATTATAATTATAACGACCAAGGGGTTCCCAATAATGACGCGGGGCTGCCCGACCAGGGGCCAGTCTATTTGAGTGTCCAACGGGTTCACGGTCATCAGCAAGAGACAGGTCAACAACTGGGCTGGCTAGATACCCGGTATCAGTATGATGCGTATGGCAATCTGACCCAGCAGACGGTCTACAAGGCTTATGGCACCGCAGGGGCCTACGCCAGTGCAGAGCCACGCACGAGCGTGCTCCGCTACGATAGCCAAGGCTTGGTGCCCACCCAGATGCAAAACACCCTCGGTCATAGCAGGACTCTGACTTATGACTATCGCTGGCAACAAGCGACGAGGGAGACGAACCCCAATGGGGTGCACACGGTCTATCATTACGATGCCTTTGGTCGTCTGAGCCAAGTTGACCGGCCGCGCTGTGGTCATCCCACCCCCGTCAGAGCCTTTGTGGCTGAATACCATGATGAGGAACAGCCGTATCGGGAGGTGGCCCGCCGTTATGAGACCGATTGTAGCCCGCCAGAGGTCAGCACCAAAAGCGACTTCTTCTACGATGGCTTGGGTCGCTTGATCCAAAGCCACCATCCGGGCGACACTGCGGCGGTGGCTTATAGCCAGCACTGGGCTTATGATGCCTTGGGACGACAGCTCAGAAGCAGCCTGCCCCTGACCTTGACTGGCACGGTTGGGGTCTATCAGAGTGGCCTAGATTGGAACACCTTGGCTCATACGCATACCGCTTATGATCCCTTGGCCCGCCCAGTGCAGGTGACCGGGCCCAATGGCAACACCACCCGCTGGGCTTATGGCAAAAGTGGGTCTTTGGCCTCGACTCGCGTGACCAACCCCCGCGGCATCCCCCAAGAAATGTTCAGCGATGTCTTTGGCAATCTGCGGCGGGTGCGGGAGTATCAGTTTGGGGCGAATAATGAGCCGCTGCTCTATAGTGAAACAGCTTATACTTATGATGTGCGCGATCACTTGATTTTGGTGCAAGATGGAAAGGGCATCACCACCAGCCTGCGCTATGATGCCTTAGGTCGCAAGGTCAGGATGGATGACCCAGACATGGGGCGGTGGACTTATACTTATGATGCCTTGGGCAATTTGACCCGTCAGACAGATGCTTTGGGACAACAGACCCACTTTGCTTATGATGCTCTCAACCGTGTGATTCGTCAGTGGGATAGTCGAGGGGGAGAAGCGACCTATGGCTATGATGAAGGCTCCTTTGCCCTGGGACAACGGACGAGCCTGATCGATGCCTATGGACAAGCCACTTGGCAGTATGACCAACGGGGACGGGTGCGGGAGACGGCTCGGTCTTTCACTATCGGCGCAAGCGAGAGCTATACCTTTAGTTTCCGCTATGACAGCGCGGACCGGCTCTTGAGCAAGACCAATCCGAGGGGACGGACGGTCAGGCAAGTCTATAATTTGAGAGGGTTGCCAGAACAGTGGTCTAGTACGGATGGGCTGTTGTCGCAGGTGCGTTATGATATCTGGGGGCGGGTGACGCAGGCGACGCAAGGGAGTGAGACGACGACTTATACTTACTATCCACAGAGGCAGCCTGTGCAGGGGGGACATCTGAAACGCAGGCAGTACGCTAACTTGGTCGATTTGCGGTACAGGTATGATGAAAATGGGAATATCAAGGATATCTGGGATTATTCGCAGGGGATGGGTGGGGAAAGGCAGAGCTATAGCTATGATCATTTAGATCGCCTAACCCAGACTAAGGTGACGCACGAGGCGGCGCAAGAGGGGTCTTATTTTGGGGCGGTGAATTATCAGTATAGTTATGATCAGGTGGGGAACATGCTCAGTCGGGCGGGGCAGACTTATCAGTATACTGATACCAGCCATGTGCATGCGGTGACGCGGGTGGGGGAGAATGGCTATGTCTACGATGCGAATGGGAATATGATTACCCGTCAGGAGGGAGGGAAGAGCTATCAGCAGGGGTGGACGGTGGGCAATAAGTTGGAGAGCGTGACGTGGGAGGATAGAGGGTGGACGTGTCGGGTGGCGTTTGGGTATGATGGGGATGGGGTGCGGTTGTGGAAGCGGGAGTATCTACCGAGACCCTTGGGGGTGGTGGTGAGGTTGACCTTGTATGCGGGCTATGGGTATGAGGAGGGCTATGTGGAGGAGGTGATGCCACATGAGGCGGGGGCGGGTGAGCCGCCATCGGATGTGTGTGGGAAGGTGGTAGGGGTGACGGATTTGGGGTTTACGGGGCAGCGGCAGGAGATTAGTTTTGGCTTGTATGATTATAATGCCAGATATTTTTCACCTGCTTTGGGACGGTTTATTTCGCCGGATAGCATTGTGCCTGATCCGAGTAATCCGCAGGCTTGGAATCGCTACGCTTACGTCTTTAATAATCCGCTCAAGTATACTGATCCGACTGGACATCAACCTCCTGATTTATATGATCCCTGGCGTGAACTACGCCAGCTATGGCAACATATTTTTCCGGTAGATCGCCCTTCTCAGGATTTATCTGATATTGTACCTGATGTCGCGCCAGATGTTTCTATCTTTGTAGCCGAAAGTACGGCGGTAGAGGGTGAGGTTATGGTTGGAGCAGAGTTATCATATACGGAGATCACTGCTTTTCATCTCAGAACAGGTCATCTCACCAAGTTGGATGGTCTGACATTGAGCAGTGTTGTTGGTACGCCAGAAATTTTATCAGTAGATGGGAGCTATTCAGCGGGCTTTTTTGTAACGCCAACAAACGATAATTTTATTGGGCCAGCAGTTGTCACCAGTGAAGCATTAGGCGTAGATGCCATCTTACAAGGCACTTTTCAACATGAACGAGCTGTTATGCTTCAAGATTTTTGGAATGATCCCCAATATTGGCAAGCATTAGAGGCTGGTGATTTAGATGAAATATCAAGACTGATGAGTTCCCCAGCTATTCATCCCGCAACAGATCAACCCCTTGAGACACATTCTATTGGCCTATCAGTAGGGGTGAATGTTTTCCCCAATGCTGTGGATTTCGAAACCACACGCAGTCCAGGGTTAAATTATACTTGGAAACGATGGGAAATACCGATCTATAATCTCATTGATACATTCCGTCAGTGGTCTGGGGATAGATAAAGGGTTTTTCGAAAAATAAATAACTTAGGGATAAAAATAAATATCTATGTCGGTTATTTTATTTTATCCCTAAACAATGCTTATGGGTAAGATTAATGCGCTTCTTACAAAAAAATAAATTAATTCTGATAAGCAGTATTGTGATCGCAATGTTCGGCTGCACGAACCAGCACCCAACGTATGATCAGTATCAATTCAATGATATTGGTTTTTGTCAAGGATTAGATGCTCAAGGTGAACCAATAAACCTCAGCCGAACAATTAGTCTGAAGAGTCCAACGATTAGCTCGACGCAATTATGTATTCAAGTCGAGACAGATGATAAATTTTTCTTTGCAGTCACTTGGTATACACCAGGAGAGTATTTTAATCTGATGACTCTAGAGGCAGTGCAGAGTGGTTGGGTATCTACGCCATTAGATACCAGACCTATACCAGATGAAAATATGACTAGGCCAATGATAATTTTACCTGGTGAACATAATTTTAGAATTGCAATTGCTAGAGTAATCAAACAAACGGAAACTCTTTATGTTGTAGAATAGATACTCTGTACAGTGAGTAGTGAGTAGGTTGGGTAGAGGCACGAAACCCAACATGGGTCAAATTTAGACAAATGTTGGATTTTCTATTTCATATAAGAAAAACACATCCAGGCAGAGCCTCAGACAGAGCCACATCGCTCTGTCTATGATGCGAATGGGAACAGGACATGTCGGGTGAGGTTTGGCTATGATGGGGATGGGCGAAGGGTGTGGAAGCGGGAGTACTTGCCGAGGCCGTTGGGGGTGGTGGTGAGGTTGACCTTGTATGCGGGGTATGGGTTTGAGGAGGGCTATGTGGAGGAGGTGATGCCGCATGCGGCGGGGGATGTGTGTGGCAAGGTGGAGGGGGTGACGGATTTGGGGTTTACGGGGCAAAGGTGCGAGACTGGGTAATCAGGGATTTTTTGACTGAGATGATGAATCAGGGCTTGACTCGGCCCAAGGGGCCAGGTGTATACTTCTCTTATGCGTGATGAACATTCTGTTAGACAAAGAGATCAATATCTTTCAGTAGGCCGTTTTGCCCAAGCAGCTCAACTTTCGCGCAAGGCACTGCGGCTTTATGATCAACTCGGTATTCTTATGCCTGACTATGTTGATCCTGAGTCAAGCTATCGCTACTATAGTCCGCTTCAATTGGAAAAGGCACGCTTCATTCGCCTCTTGCGGGCTATGGACATGCCCTTGGCCGACATTCATCGTGTGCTAGCCGCGACCACGTCGGACGAGGCCATCCAGTTGGTCATTGACTGCCGCAGAGCCTTCGAGGAGAAGGCTGAACAAGTTCGTCGCGCATCCCTTAATGTCTTAACTTATTTACGTCAGGAGCGTGAACCCATGTCCATCAATGTTTCAGTCAAAACATTTCCAACTTGTCAAGCCCTAAGCATCAAAAAGAACATCACCGTGCCAGCCTTTCATCAATTCATCCCCGATGCCTTAGCTCAGTTGAGCCAGCACGCAGAGGAAAAAGGGGCAACCATTAGCGGAGAGCCAATCTGCTTCTACTATGGCCCCGTCAATGAGCATGACGATGGGCCCGTTGAAATTTGCTTCCCTATCTCCGGCAGTGTTATGCCCAGTGGCGACATCCTTGTGCGCGAGATTCCAGCCCATCGGGGGGCAATCGGCACAGCCACCCCTGAGCAGAGCCAGTATCCAGACATCTTAGAGGCCTGGGATGCCGTCGTCTCGTGGGTGCAGCAAAATAAGTTTGCGATGACGGAGGAGACGGTCTGCTGTTATGAAATTTGGCACGGCAATCAGACGATTTCAATTGTACAGCCCTTTGAAGGCGGGGATTGAAACTAAATAGGTATTCAGCCCAGTCGCTCGAATTACCTATTCAGAGCAGGCCTGGCGGAATGAAAGAATCAAATTTTTTATTCCGTCAAGTCTGCACTTTCATCTCATACAGGTCAGATACCCCTGAGCATCACCCCTCAGGCTGTGTACATTTGGATTCGCTGAGGGGTGATTTAGGGCTAAACCGAGCCGAATTGCTGCCTTATCAAATTGCTGGGCTTGCACTTGTAAACCTGCAAAGCCGACGAGACATTCTAAGATTACAGGCATTGCTTCAATATCATAACTTTGAGTCAGGGCTTGCAAATAATAGGTCTTAGCTGCCTCAGCATGAGAGACCCCTTGTTTAAGATGAAGATGACCGAGATTAACCAAAACAGTACTAATATCCCTTGACCCCCAATTTTTTGAAATAAAATAGAACTTTGTTCATAATATTGTTCAGTTACATCATAATGGCCTTGATTAGCTGCTATAAGACCTAAGCTATTGAGACATGAGGCTTCCTCCCCTTTGCAGCGATATAGCTTCCTTCTATCGCTGATACCATAGCTAAACTATTCAAACTACCAGCGCTCTCAGCTTGATCTCCCAGAGACATAAAAATGGCCGCATATGGTCTGTAAATCCGCTGGAATGGGCAAGTTCGAAATCGCTGGCGGTTCAGTCACAACACGATTCATGAATGAGCCTAATGTCAACGCCCCATCTACAGAGGGGTCAAAAGGTAAGTGGCCTGCCCACAGCGCATAGGCCATGACTCCCAGAGCATACAGACCACTGGCGATGGTTGGCATCTGACCCTGAATGATTTCGGGGGCGAGATAAGCCAGGGTTCCTGTCGTGTCTGGTTTCCTGTATGTCGGATATCTCCGCCTGAAAGCCAAGCCGAAGTCTAGCACCTTCACCTGCTCATCCACCACCAGAACATTTTCAATCGGATTTAGGTGACTCTATTACTTTTATCGTTGTTCTCTTATCGTTCTGACCACAAAATCCGCATAACTGGTTGCAGAACGATGAAGCAAACAGTCTAAAATACGGGAATTACCAAGAAATCCAAACTGTTCATAATAACGAAACATGGTGATCAGGGTATTAATTTGATACGCTCCCAGCCCCCGATTTCGGGCATCGACCTGCCAGGCCTCAAGTGACATAACTTGGACCGCAACGCGATGCCCCAAAGCGTGGCTTAAGATGTCACATATCGCAATTTGTGACAGGTTTTCAGCCCCGCATAGCTCATAAATAGCCCCTTTGTGTCCAGCCTCACTCAGAACAATCGCCGCCACTTCGGCGACATCTTCTAAATCAACATAACTCAACCGAGTATTCTCAGAATAAGGCACTAGATACTGGCCCTTTTGCACAATAACAGGCCAATAAGCCAATAAGTTTTGCATATAAGGTGCTGGCTGAAGAATTGTGTAAGACAAACCGGATTCAAAGAGCATTTCCTCTACGCGCATCTTTTGCCAATGATGTGGCATCGACTCAATGTGGGGATGAAATACGGAATGATAAACAACATGATCAACTTTTGTAGATTGCGCTGCCTTAATCACTAGCTGACCAATATTGATTTCCTCAGGATTGATATTGGGGCAGATATGATAGACTGCTTTAACGCCCTGAAGTACTTGATTCATTGTCTTTTGGGAACCCATATCGCCAGCAATAACCTCTTGGACTCCCAGGCTTTGCAACAGTTGGATTTGCTTATCTTTATGGACCAAGGCCCTGATTGTTTTTTTCCTTTTGAGTAAGGCTCGAATAATCGCTTGCCCTGTTTTGCCAGCTGCGCCGGTTACCAAAATCATTTTTTCCCTTTCCTAAGTGATTTGCTGGGCCATGTCTCTAATCAGACCTGGCCCCTTGTAGACTAGACCTGTGTATAACTGAACCAAACTCGCCCCAGCCGCTATCTTTTCCTGAGCATCCTGAACCGTCATGATTCCCCCACCGCAATCAAAGGGATTTTATGGTCGAGACAGGTCGCCGGTGGTAGAGTACTTGTGTTGCTCGCTGTCGGAGCGGTCTGCCGCTTAAGCCCCCAGTCTCTGCCCCATGTTTCAAGTCGTGAACCGCCTCTCGATTGAGGGGGGTGTTGGTCGCAATAACACCATCTATCTCAAACGCAAGCAGAAGGCTGGCTAGATCTTCAATTTGCCCCTCTGTTAGGCGATTGATGATTGCTTCGGCTTCAGGCACACGAAATAGACGCGGTTTAGGATTGCCTGCTTGGGGGCGGGGAGTCACCGTGCCAGCTTCTAAAAAGCCAAAGCCAAGGGCAGCTTAAGGCATCAATATAATCCCCGTTTTTATCCAGACCAGCCGCGAGACCGACCGGATTCTTAAAATCCAAGCCCATCACTTGCCGCGGGTTCGTTACAGAGGGTGAGGCAACGACTTTGGACAAATGTAACTTATGCAGCGTCTTTAATATAAAAATAACCATCTTCATCCATCGTGCCAAGATCACCCGAATGGAACCAATCGTTTCGCATGACCTCCTGTGTTGCCTCGGGACGCTGATAATAGCCCTTCATGATATTGTGACCCCGAATGACAATTTCCCCTGATTCGTTTGGCGGTAATTCCTTATCATCAGCACCAACGACTTTCATCTCTACGCCCCAAATCGGGGTACCAATGGAACCAGCCTTGCGTTCTCGGTCACGATGATTGAAGGAGGCGACGGGTGATGTTTCGGAAAGGCCATAGCCTTCTAAAATAATGACATTAAATTTTTTTCAAAAGATTTTAAGACTTCGACGGGTAATGATGCGCCCCCGGAAACACAGAGGCGCAAGGTCTGGGCGATTTTTTCTAAGTCATATTCGCTGGCCTGAGGGTGATTGAGTAAGGCCCAATACATGGTCGGAACCCCCGCAAAGAGGGTCACATTTTCCGTCTCCATTGCCCTTAAAACGGCATCGACATCAAAGCGGGCCAGTAAGACATTGGTTGCCCCTGTATAAATAGTTACCGAACCAAAAGAAATCAAGAGAAAACTAAAAGTTAGGTTTGGAAAGCGGCACCATATCGTCCGCTGGTAAAACGGGTTAAAATATTTCGTGCGCCAACGAGGTCGGCGTGCTCTGAGTACCTACAGCTCAGACAACGAAAATCTTGGGCCACCCGATTACCCCGCTCAGTCTGGGCGCAGCAAGGACACTGCTGACTGGTCTTATAAGGATTGACCGCCCGAAAGGAAACACGGTTTTCTTCCGCACGCATCTGAATGATATTCAGCAATTCCCGATAATTCCAGTTACTAAGCGTCTTTCTAAAAGCCTTACGCCTGTTGCGACTTTGGCCCTGTTTCAAATTCTTTAGGCGTTCAACCACGACTAGGCGTAAGGCTGGTTTAGACTTATAGAAATCTTTAACCTGCTGGTGAAGATAGTAAGACAAGGTCTTTTTAGCCCGCTTATAGGCTTTGGAGCCTTGTTGTTTGCGCTTGAATTAGCTATCAACTCCTTCACCTCTGAACCTAAAAAATCTTTATCCGTTGTGACCAACAGATGATTTATCCCAACATCAATACCGACAAGCGACCCCGATGTAACTTTAGGGCCTGTTTCGGTCTCATAAGAGAACTGGACATAGTCCCGATGAATTATCACCGTCGTGGCTCTTTTCCAAGCAGAAAATTTGTGGAAATGGCGATGTTTACGGAGGGGGAGAGGGAGGTTGATGCCTCGACCGATAGAAGACAAGGTAAGCCACAAGTCGAAGGAATTGACATCGTCTTCAATCTTGACGCATTGTGCGGACAGGGTCATCTTTTGTGCGGTGTGGGTGGGCTTGATTGCTTCTTTTTCAAGGCTTAAAGCGGCTTCTTTGGCCCCATTAACCATCCCCAGTGCTTCTCTAGCCGCACATTGTCTCATCCGTGCTGATAGCCAACTAATAGGTTGATTAGTAATCTCTTTCTTGAGGTCGGCTTGTCTGTAGTCCGCATCCCAAAAGCTATCAATGAAGATATTGGTCAGACGGCTGTACTCGTCCATTATCTCATCGAGGAGTGCCCGTTTTTTGGCTGTTATAAATTTAAGACTGGTTTTAGATGACCTAACTATTCTCATCTTCTAATGTCCTGATTAGCTCTTCTGTTTTTCGCTTACTTCGCCTTAATCCGTAACGCCGCGCTCCAAAGGATGTCACCTAAACTATCACAGTCCTGCCTCAAGTCCTCTTCCTCATTCACCGTCCCGTTGAACCCCTCTATCTGACACCCGCGCTCCGCCAGCCAAAGTTTTATGTCGTTGAACCCCAAGCTTGTCCGTCTGTCCGCGATGCTCTATCACGCTTAAGCTTATCTCTGGGTTGGTCAGCTATCTGATGAGCTTGGGGCCTTTATCGTTTCAGCCCGCAGCTCACTCCTGCACCACCTGCCGCACCTGATAGCCTTTGCCTGCGCAGTCATCGCTCTATCGGCTGGCCTGACTGGTCATTTTTTCCCTATTCCTTGCGGACGAGACCCGCGCATCGCAACCTACATCGTCTGGCTTTCGGGGTCACTGCTCATCAGCCGCTGCGGGGACTAGGATTTTTCCGAATTGGTTTTTGTAAGCCCCTTTAATTCTGCCCGCTTTGTAAGCATCCCACGCAGTTCTGTAAGGGATGCGGTGTGCTTTTGCGAACTCTTTTAGGGTTTTCATTATAATTGACCTCTATGGTATTTATCACGCTCTACCAGTTAAGTCAATTTTTAATATACTAGCGTTCATCTGAACCGTTTGCCCAAAGGAGTGGAATAAAGGCAAGGTCGTTAGCTCTACATCTTCTGGCGTAATTGCCTTCAAATCTTGAGAGATGATGGCATTGTAGAACATATTGAAATGGCTCAATTCAGCTCCCTTGGCGCGGCCAGTGGTGCCAGAGGTGTAAAGGATCACAGCAGTATCTTCTGGCTGCGTTTGCCCCATGTCGAAAGTCGGGGTTTGGTCTTTCATAAACTGACCCAGTGTTTGTGTACCCTCTATCGGTGAGGCTTGGGCAGGGTCAGCCGTGATCATCACAAAATGTTCACACCCTTCAGCCTCATTGAAGCCAGCGAAGCCCTCTTCACCCATCGGCAGTTGCTCTGTGCCTTGGAAGCAGAAATAGACTTTGGCATCAGAGTCATCTAAATGATAAGTCACCTCCTGTCGTTTGAGCAGGACATTCAGGGGCACGACTGTGCCGCCAACTTTGAGGATGCCATAGTAAACGATGGGGAAATAAGGTAAATTGAGACAACTTAAGGCCACATGGTCGCCCCGTTCTAAGCCAATATTTTTTAATCCCTGGGCAACTTGATTGGCCGCGCTGTTTAGTTGGGCATAGCTAAGGCGCACATCGTTGAAGACGATGGCTGTTTGATTTGGATAACAACGGGTACTTTCTTCTAAAATTGTGGCTAAGTTAAGCATGGAATCTCCTTGTCAGCAGTAATCAGTCATCCGTGTGCAGTTAAGGACAGACTGAACACTGATGACTGGATATTTGGATATTACATTTGATTAAATGGATTGAGAAATTAATCGTAGAGGAATGGTTTAGGCTGTTTTACGCCCGCGTTCTAAAGATCATTCTTGGACTATCTCCATCAAAAGGCGACAGATCATAATCACCAAAAATGTCAATCATGTGAAATCCAGCTTGTTCAAGGAGAAATTCCATCTCAAAACGATGGAAATAACGCATCTCAAAAGGAATTGTCTGTCGGTAAACCTGGCCATCTGACCTGATTTCATCTAAAATAAATGTGACCGCTTGGATTTGCTCGGTATAGTCGATCTGGCGGATGCAGAATTGTTGCACCAAATTTCCTGTAATTTCATCGATGCTTTGATGCATCAACTGCATGCGGGCATCAGCTTTTAGCAAAAGCTGTGGATGGGGATGAAAGAGGTCGATCATCAGAATACCTTCAGATTTGAGATGTTTATGGACACATTGTAAAGTGGCTAGCTGATCAATTTGGGTGAGACAATGCATGAAGGTATTGCTGGGAATAAAGGCGAAGGCGAAGTCTTTTTGTTTGAGAGTCAAAAAACGCATGTCAGCTTGTTCAAGGGTGGCCTGTTCGGTGAAATCACCGACTTCTATTTTTGCTTGAGCTGACTGTAGGGCTACAGGTGATAAATCTATCCCTGTGACGCGATGGCCTTCAGATAGGAGGGGAATGAGTAAGCGACCTGTACCACAACCGAGTTCTAGGATATGTCCGTCCCCTCCTTTGCCTAGGGCCTCTTCACATAGAATTAGCCACATCTCGACATCATCGTTGCGATGAGCATAGATCAGATCATAATATTGGGCGATGGTGTTGAGGAGGTCAAGGTCGGCCATGAAGGTCTTATGTATGTCTAATTGTCAAGCGACAAAAGTCTTTGAGCCTCCGCTAACCCCTTTTTTACAGCCTCTACTGCCACGCCCCCTTGGGCTATGCTCGAACTGCCACCACCACCGCCGCCAACAATCTGCGTCACCTGCTTGAGTAAGGCTTGCATATCGAGATCAACGTCCTCAGAACAAGCAAAGAGCAACTGCCCTTTTTTAGGTGAAGCTGTCAGACCGAGTAAGGCGACACACTTGGGCTGTTGGATAATCTGAGCGGCGAGCTGTCGAACTTGGCTCAAATCACCAGCGGTCAGCGTATGAACGACGAAGGTCATCCCACCATGCTGCGGAGCTTGCTGAATTAGGTCTCGAGCTTGATAGCCCATGAGCATTTTATGTAGGTTTTCTATCTCTTTGGCCGCTTGTTTGAGACGGTTTGCTTGTTTCAAGCAAGTCTCTTGGACCTCATGTGGCGCGACCCTAAATTGGATTGCTATGTCTCGCAGATGGCTATGGACTTGGCCATAATGTCGTAAGGCCCGTCTCCCACAGAGAAAGGTTATTCGATAACCGCCTTTTTTGCGTTCTTGTTTGATGATTTTGATCAAGCCTAATTCGCCTGTATGAATGACATGGGTGCCGCCACAGGCTGACCAATCAAACTGACTCACTTCAACCACCCGCACTTTCTCCGACACACTGGGTGGCTTGCGTAAAGGCAAGTGCCCCAACTCTACAGGAGAAACAAAACGAGCAATGACCGGTCGGTCCTGTTGAACGATTTCATTAGCGATGTCTTCTGCCCGATTGAGGTCGTCTTCAGTCAAAGACGGATAAGCTAAGTCAATGGTTGCGTAGTCCTGGCTAAGATGAAAGCCAACCGTTTCTGCTGCACAGGCTTGAATAAAGGCTTGCGAAAGAATATGTTGTCCACTATGTTGCTGGGTCAGGTCAAAACGACGAGACCAATCAACTTGTCCAATCACCTGTTTAACTTGGAGCGGTTCAGCCAAGACATGCAAAATTTGATCAGCTTGCTTTTCCTTGATGACATCAATCACCGCCACATCATTGAGTGTCCCTATATCATGCGGTTGACCGCCGCCTGTTGGGTAAAAGGCTGTCCGGTCGAGTACGATGGCAGGCTGGTCTTGATAGAGAGTTTGGTGTTGGACCGTCGCTTCAAAACGGTCTAGGGTACAATTCGTGTAGTAGAGAGGTATCGTCATAAACAAATTCCGATTTAGGGTAAACACACAAAACCCATTTGCTCAAAATGATGATCAAAGGCAAAAACTTCAGCAATGTCACGTTGTTTCATCACCACATAGGACACGCAATCCGTAAACGACCATTGTTTGTCTTGATGGTATCCCCGTTATTTGATTTGTGTGGTGTAGGGGGGAGTTTTGGGTTGGTCTGGGGAAACAGCTTTTTGTACTAAGGCCATGCGAATTCCTCTGTTAGGGCTAATTAACAATTAACAATTAGTAATTATCAAAACTAATGAAAGCGACATATAACTAATAACTAACAACAAATAACTATTCATTATAACATAAGGCTTAACAAAGCCCAACTGCTTCCCCATACATGCGTTTAAAGAAGCGGTCAGACTTTATGCCAGCTTTAAGTTCTGTACGTCCGTGGAGCATCCGTTCGTTGTCGAAGATGAAGAGGGAGCCAGGTTTTGCATTTAGTTGAATGATATGGTGATTGATAGATTTGAAATATCGGTGTACTGGTTCAGGTGGATTATCGAGCATGTCATAGCGAAAGCGTACTTTAAGTTGCCCGCTTTGTTCGTCAATGATGGGACTATCTAGGGCAGGATAATTAATATGGTCGGGCGAGGGGAAGGACACGTTTTGGGTTTTCAAACAAGTGGCATCGTCTTCATTTAAATCTGCCAGAGCTGCCCAGCCATCGGATAAGAGGGGGATGCCGCCATGATGTGATTCATTCGCAACGCAAAACATAGCAATGTATTTGGGTGGTTTTTTATACCAACTTAAGTCAGTATGCATATCAAACTCGCCTGTGCCAGCAAAGGAGGCTGGTTGATAGCCCGGCTGCGGTTTCAAGTCCATGACCAAGGGCAAATCTAAATAAGCAATAGGCTTGGCAAAGGAAGATAAATGATCTTTTAGAGATTGATCGGGATGATCTAAGCCGACATTATCAATGAGGACATAACCTGATTTGTCAATTTTCTGTTTTAAATTCATGGATCCTATCTCCAGTACCTTGAGGATATTAATAGATCTGTATACTAAACAAATATGCTTAATATGGTATTAATCATCGGGATAAGGAAGCGAGTAACCAAAGGTAGCCAAAACACCTGGTCAGAACACGCTTTACAACTTTGAGTCTTCGTGATCGCCTTTGATCATCATTGGCAGACCCGCCACCATAAACAAGACGCGGTCTGCTTGGGCTGCTAAATATTGGTTGGCCCGCCCCAGCACATCCCGATACAAACGGCCCAAAGGATAAGGTGGTACCAAGCCCAAGCCAACCTCGTTGGAGACCAAAATAAACGGCACTTGCCATTGTCGTTGAAGAGAGATCAGACTTTCTAATTCAGTTTGCACTGCTGCTTCAAGTTGCACTTGCGGGCTATCTTCTAAGTCTAAGACGAGGTTGGAGACGAGGAGGGTGATACAGTCTAAGAGAATAAGTTCTGGCTGATAGGTTAGACTGGATAAAGCCTGAGCAACCTGATGAGGGACTTCCAGTGTTTGCCAGGTGGCTGGACGAACAGCTTGATGATTTTTAACTCGCGTAACCATTTCTTCATCCTTAACTTCCGCCGTTGCCACATACAAAACCGATTGATTCAACTCAGCCGCCAGTTTTTCAGCATAGGTACTTTTTCCACTGCGTGCGCCGCCTAAAATGAGGATAATATCTGAGGATAAGGTTGTCATTTATTGATCTCTCATTATTGGTCCCTGATTCAATTTTTTCGTCTAATATCCTTTAAGTTGAGTTGTATCTTCGTATAGCCTTGCCAAGTGTTTAACTCCAAGGCATACACCACATCTACCAGATCATTGGGTCGAAGATGATCAGCCCACTGACCCATTCTGAAGCCAATTGAGTCCCAGGGCTGCTTGTTTTTGCCATCGGATAGCTTTAACTTTAGATGGCTACGGTCCTTGCCTACTAGACCGCAGTGGACAACTTTTAAGTTGCGACTAACGAATTTGGGGGTGGGATTGCCATAGCCAAAGGGTTGTAAATTTTCAATGGCTCGAACTAAAGTGTAAGTCACGCCACGCAAATTAACCTCACCATCGATGGAAAGCGTCTTTTGTAAAATTTTGCCACAAAAGGCAGCGGTAGCTATTTGAGTCAGTCGATCTCGAAAAGCTGGCAAATTTGTGTTTTCAATCGTAAACCCCGCCGCTGCCGCATGACCGCCATATTTTAATAATAAATCAGCACATTCATCGAGGGCCTGGGTGATATTAAATTCTGGGATACTGCGCCCTGAACCTTTCGTAAAATCTTCACCTTGTTGCGCCACCAAACTGGGTCGGTAAAATTCTTCGGTGATGCGGGAAGCTACGAGGCCCACAACGCCTTGATTGAAATCAGAGGCCAAGACCAAGTGTAAGGGAGCATCAACTCGGTCTTGAGCCAAGATTTGATGTCGAGCCTGGTCAACATAGCGTTGGGTCATGGTTTGCCGCTCGACATTGAGTTGACCGAGCTTCATAGCGAGTTGACCAGCTTCAAAAACATCATCCGTCAAGAGCAAATCACACGCTGTCTGAGCATGGGTCAGCCGCCCCGCTGCATTCAGACGCGGTCCCAAGATAAAGCCAATCGTGCCAGCCGTAACCTGGCCGGGTTTGGAGCCGCTATGGCTCATCAAAGTGCCCAAACCAGCCCGCTGTGGTTGGTTGATGTAGGTTAACCCCCGCTTGACCAACATTCGGTTTTCGCCAATCAAGGGCACCATATCCGCCACCGTGCCCAAGGCGACGAGGTCTAATAAATCCGCTTCACGCAAGCCTGGTTCATCTTCGCCAATGGAGAAAGCCTTTTTCAAGGCTTGCACCAGCTTAAAAGCCAAGCCTACCCCAGCGAAATCATCAAATGAATAGGTACATACTTGTTGTTTCGGATTGATGACGGCTACAGCAGGGGGAATGATATCCTGACCTGTTTCATCCTGCGGAAGTTGATGGTGGTCGGTAATGATAAATTTCAGTCCCAATTGGTTGCCATAAGCCACTTCGGCCACTGATCGAATCCCACAATCGACGGTCAGTACCAAGCTGATGTCTTGTTGGGCCAAATGCACAATAGCTTCTTTATTCAAGCCATAGCCTTCGCCAAAGCGATCTGGAATATAGAGGCGCACCTTGGCTCCCAAAGCGCGTAAGGCCTGTGTTATCAGCGTGGATGAGGTCACGCCATCAGCATCATAATCACCGTAGATAGCAATAGTTTTTTCGGCTTGAATGGTTTCAACAATTGTTGCCACCGCTTTTGACATGCCTTGCAGTTGGTAGGGATCACCTGGCTGAAAGTCATTTGAGACAAAGGTATGAATTTCTTCAGCGCGATGAAAACCACGGTTATATAAAATTTGAGTCACGAGCGGCGGAATATCTGGAAATTGGTTGAAATGTTCTTGCGGTGCTTTGGGATCTATCTCCCACCGTTTTTCGGGTATGACATTTGTTGACAAAGTTATTTTTCCTGAAAAAAGTTGTAAAGTGGCCAGGTAGCAAAGTGCCTTTCGCTGGCGAAAGGCACTCTCTTTACCACAGAATTTTTCACAGAGCCTTTTTTTCTAAAAAGCGACATACAGAGTATTGCGTTGATGTGACTATATCCGCGAGCTAATAAAGCTGCAAATTAACAGCTAAAGGATAGAACTTTCGTTTGTAAGTTAAGACCTACCACGATCCACTAAATTTGACAGGATGCTCATCCTCTACTATTACTATGATCGTTGATAATCTTGTGTCTGGATATGATTTTATGATCAAAATTACAGATATTGAACCAGTGATCGTCCAAGTCAATCATCGCGGTGACTGGGTATTTGTTTTAGTGCATACCGATGCGGGAATCACGGGTCTGGGCGAGGCGAGTCACAGTGGAAACGATGCTCTGCTGGTGGCGACATTGGATATATTTAAGCAAGACTTAGTTGATCAATCTCCCTTGAGTATTGAGGCGATTTGGCAAAAATTTTTTCGTTTTAATGGCGGGCGCATTGAATATACAGCTTTAAGCGGCATTGAGCAAGCACTATGGGATATTATGGGCCAACACCTTGGTGTGCCTATTCATACGCTGTTCGGCGGAGCGATTCGTGAGCAGATTCGCCTGTATGCCAATATCAACCGCCATGTTGAGGATCGTAGCCCTAAAGGCTTCGCTCAAGCGGCTCGGCAAGCGGTGGATGAAGGATTTACTGCGGTGAAATTGGCTCCTTTTGATGAACTCCGCGCCCGCGACCATATTCGCACTGGCTCTCAACCAGCTTGGCTACCTGGGGTAGAACGGGTCAGAGCCGTGCGAGAAGTTATTGGCTCAGAGGTAGAATTGGCCGTTGATTGCCATAGTCGTATGGAGGCTTCCGAAGCGATAATCGTCGGTCACGCCTTAGCTGATTGTGACCTGATGTGGTATGAGGAGCCTGTGTATCATACACAGGTTGATGAATTGGCGCGGATATCACAAAATGTTCCGATGCCAACAGCTTCGGCGGAAAGTGTCTTTTCCTTAGAAGGGTTTCGTCCTTTTCTTGTGCAGACGATCGTTGATGTGATTATGCCAGATGTGAAACATGCAGGCGGCTTATATGAAACGAAAAAAATTGCTGAGGCCGCTCGCTTAAGACAGCTTTTGGTCGCCCCACATAATCCTTCCGGCCCTGTCGCTTCTGTCGCCACAGCCCATGTAGTCAGCACCTTGAGCAATTTCCTCATTTTAGAATATGCCTGGGGCGAAGTGGATTGGCGAGAGACACTCATTAGGCCTCAAGAACCAGTTGAAAATGGCTATTTGAACGTATCACATGCGCCAGGTTTGGGGTACCGCCTCAATCCGCAGCTGCTTGAAGTGCATCGCCGTGCTAGGCCAAGTGTCGCTGACTCATCAAAAGTTGTTCCTAAATGAAAAGAAAGAATTATATGATTAAATATTAGTATTTTGGCTACATATCAGCCAATAATGGCTTGTTAGAACGAGTTACCAAAAGAGGAAGGAGATGATGATTTTACGAGGAGATCAACGTATTAATGTGGTTGTCCGAGCTTTGATGTTTCAGGGTGATCATCTTTTGGTGACGCAATGGCGTGATACCAAAGAAGCTTTGGCCTATTTTTTGTGTCAATATCTGCCCCAAGATTTGGGCCCAAGGGTTTCAAGAAAACCCCCGCTACACCTATAGTCAAAATCAATCGAAACAAGAAACAGATATTCAAGAATTGGGTATTTTATTTGCTTGAAATATTTTAGCCACGAATTAACCCAAATTTTACAAATTATTTGCTCAAAATTCGAGAAAATTTGTGGAAATTTTTTTATCTAGGATTTGCAATATGTCAGTCCTGATAGAAATGATGAGGTCTATTGCCGATGCCTTTGCTTCCTGTACCGCATTATCAACAACGTCGTCAGGCGGAATGTTTAACAGCCTGCGCGGCGATGGTCTTGAATTACTTAAATCGTCCGGTCAACTATGAAACGCTGCTGAAACGCTTGCAGGTTGGCTCATCTGGCGCATCGTATCATAATTTACGCTATTTAGAGTCTCTGGGCATTTCTGTACAAGTGGCACAAGGAGAGATTGATACGCTATGTCGCTATATTCAGCGCCGTATCCCACCTATTGTGTTTGTCAAGACCAAAGAATTATCTTATTGGCAGGAGAACACCAATCATGCCATAGTTGTCACAGGCATGGATAATCAGTGGATTTATCTCAATGATCCCTGCTTCGGCGATGTTCCTAAGGCCATTGCTCTGACAGAATTTGATTTGGCATGGTTAGAAATGGATGAGGTCTATGCGGTGTTAGGCGTTGGATAGTGAAGTAGAAAGCATGCAGCATAAGCCAATATTCAATTTATCTTTAGCTAACAACTAACAACTAAACCACTGTCCTAAGCCGCTGGTAAAGTGAAGTAAAACGTCGCCCCTTGCTCTAGCTCGCTTTCAACCCAAATTTTGCCGCCATGACCAACGACAATATGTCGGGCGATCGCTAACCCTAAACCCGTGCCAGTTTCTCGACTGCGGGCGGAGTCCTTCTTAAAAAATCGTTCGAAAATACGTTGGTGATATTTTTTATCAATCCCAATCCCCGTATCAGCTACAGAAACACAGACGACATCCTCTATCGCCCTATATTTAGCATTGATGATGATTTGACCTATTTCTGTGAATTTGATTGAATTATAGATGAGATTGGTCAAAATGCGTCCCACCATCCCCTCATCAGCCAAGACATACATAGCTTCAGGAATTTTGACGCTTAGTTTAAGCCCTTTGCGTCTGGCTTGTGGATTGAGACGTTCCACCTGACTTCTCACGAGCCGAGTTAAATCTAACGTTGTCAGCTTTAGGGGCATCCGCCCACTCTCAATCAAGGCTAGGTCGAGGAGTTCATCATTGATGTGCGATAAAGTATCAATCTCGGCCAAGATTTTTTGTACGAGCGTTTGGGCCCGCTCTACATCTTTTAAATCGCCATTCAGGAGAGTCTCTGAGATAAGGCGGATATTGGTAATTGGGGTTCGTAAATCGTGCGAAATATTGGCCACAAATTCACGTCTTGCCCGGCCCAAGCGTTGCAATTCGCTGACATCGCGCAACACCAAGACTGTGCCGACAAACTGCTCATCAACTTCAACCGCCTTTGCTTTTAATTCAAAGATGTGATTTTGATAGTTAAATTGCTGTATGATTTCTAAGCGACTTTGTTGTGCCTGCTCGACAATTTCGACCAATTGCTCATGACCCGTCCATGTGATTAGATTAGCATTGGGCGCAGGTTCGCCGAAAATGGCCTGAGCGAACGGCGTAGCGAGGATAATTTGTTGTTGTTCATCGAGATGAATGATGCCGTCCGTACAAAGGGTGTTCTGTCTATGGTAATAACTCAACAGACGTAGCAGACGTTTTTCATCTTGGGCTAAGATATTCATTTCTCGAACCGATACCCAATGCCTCGAATGGTTAAAATATGTTGGGGGCTGGAAGGATCTTTTTCGATTTTTTCTCGCAACCAACGGACATGGACATCAACAGTCCGTGTACCGCCGGCATAATCATAGCCCCATACCTTGGTCAGTAACAAATCACGGGATAAGACCACCCCCGCATTACGCATTAACTCGACCAATAAATCGAACTCTTTATGACTCAGACTGATGGCTTGGCCTGACTTTTTAGCCTTGCGTCCAATTAAGTCGATGTTAATATCCGCTATCGAGAGATAGTTTGTCGCTAAATGGGTGCGACTCCTACGCCGCAGGGCCACCCTGATTCGAGCGAATAATTCGCCCAAACTGAAAGGCTTGGTGATGTAATCGTCTGCCCCAGAATCGAGGCTGATAATTTTATCCATCTCCCCTGTCCGCGCTGTGAGAAGGAGAATGGGCACGTCTGTCTCCCGCCGTAGAATGCGACAGATAGATAAGCCATCCAAGTTAGGTAACATGACATCGAGCAGGATGAGGTCGATACTCTCTGATTGAGCTAATTCTAGGGCCGCATTGCCCTCATAAGCTGAGAGAACCTGATATCCCTCTTTCCCTAAATTATAGGTTAAGGTCTCTTGGAGCGTTCGATCATCTTCCACAATCAAAATTTTTTCGCTCATCAGAAAGTCCTTTAATCAGTAATCAGTGAACAGTGATAAATAAACAATAAATAGAAAATAGTACTCAATCTATTTTTAACTAACCACTAATCACTGTTTTAAGTTCAAGGGCCAATATCATACAATAAATAAGCTTCAATAAAATCATCTAGACGGCCATCCAACACAGCCTCGGCATGGCCGACTTCGTGATTGGTGCGATGGTCTTTGACCATTTTATAGGGATGAAGCACATAAGAACGGATTTGATTGCCCCAGCCAGCCTCAACATGCTCACCCTTGAGTTTTGCTTGTTCTTCTTCAAAGCATTTCATTTCCATCGTATAGAGCCGCGCTTTCAAAATTCGCATAGCCGTTTCTCTATTTTGAATCTGAGACCGTTGATTTTGACAACTGACCACAATACCCGTCGGTAAATGTTTGATGCGAATAGCCGTATCATTTTTTTGCACATGCTGTCCCCCAGCACCAGAGGCGCGGAAGGTATCGATCTCTATATCGCTGGGACTAATTTCGATTTCAATCTCGCTTTTAATATCGGGGATGACCTCCACCAAGGCAAAAGACGTATGTCGGCGGTTGGAGGAGTCAAAGGGAGATATACGCACCAAACGATGAACGCCATGCTCCGCCCGTGCATAACCATAAGCATATTTGCCCTGTACTGAAAAAGTCACGCTCTTCAATCCAGCCCCTTCACCATCTAACTGGTCGAGAAGCTGTGTTTTATAACGCCGATCTTCAGCCCAACGCAGATACATCCGCAGCAACATCTCAACCCAATCTTGAGATTCCGTGCCTCCTGCGCCGGCTGAAATAGAGACAACGGCATCTTCGCCCGTATGCCTGCCAGACATGGTGGTCCTGAAGATCATATCATCCAAGTGTTTGGTCAAAGCCTCTACTTCTTGGACAAATTCAGCTTCTTCCGCAGGGCTAACCTCATCCTCATCTAAAGCCATTTCAATTAAATCATAAGTATCCGTCAATTCTTGTTGCAGGCTATCCCAAGCCCCAACTGCTTCCTGTAAGGCTGATAAGGTCTGCATTTTCACTTGAGCTATCTGAGGATCATCCCAGAAATTAGCCGCGGTACTCTCTTTTTCTAATGCAGAAATTTGTTCATGTTTTTTAGCTAAGTCAAAGACACCCCCTGATCTTACTGGTTCGTTCTTTCATCTCAGCCAATTTTTGTAATAGTTCATCCATAATGATCTGTCTCCTGATAAAAGTTATACATCGTCTACATCAAACAAGCCATCAATAAACTCCCGTGCATCAAAGGCTTGAAAATCTTCCAACTGTTCGCCTGTCCCGATGAAACGGATGGGTACATCAAGTTCCCGATTGATGGCAAAAACAACACCGCCTTTCGCGGTTCCATCCAATTTGGTCAAAATCACGCCCGTGATCTTGGCTGACTCCTTAAAATACTTCGCTTGGCTAATGGCATTTTGGCCCGTACTCGCATCTAAGACGAGCAAAGATTCATGAGGCGCAGCATGGACCTGTTTGCCTGCGACGCTGTGCAGTTTTTCCAACTCCTGCATGAGATTATATTTCGTATGCAAACGTCCAGCGGTGTCAATGATAATCATATCGGCCTTCCGAGCAAACCCACTTTTGAGGGAATCATAGACCACTGCGCCTGGGTCGGCTCCATGTTGATGGGTGATCACGGTTGCGCCAGCACGTTCGCCCCAAATTTGCAATTGTTCAATGGCTGCCGCACGGAAAGTATCAGCCGCTGCCAGAATAACGCGCTTGTTATCTTGTAAATAGTGATAGGCCATTTTTGCAACGCTCGTTGTCTTCCCCGACCCATTCACCCCGACGATCATCACCACCGTCAGCAAACGCTGTTTATCTAATTGGAGGGGGGTATTGCTGCTGATCAGATTATACATCTCATCTTTGAGAATGCCACGGGCATCTGAGGCCAGTTTGATCCGTTCTGCATTAACGCGCTCCTTCACCTTTTCAACCAATTCTAAACTGGTCTCGACTCCCACATCTGCTTGAATGAGAATGACCTCTAAATCTTCCCATAACTCATCGTCAATATCAGCCTCAACGAAGGTATCGGTAATTTGACCCATGAAAGAGTCCCGCGTCTTCGCTAAACTTTGTTTTAACTTACTAAACATTAGCCCTACCTAGATTAGTGATCAGGGCCTCGTGGTTTGTCATTAGGCTCTGAGTATGTGATAGTACACCAGAAGAAATTATACTTAGGCTTGTTGTATGGGCAATTGTCAGCTTGTCTAGAGGGTACTAACTTTTCCCTCTTTTGTTATCATTCTATTTTCATTTGACAAGGATGAATGATAAACAACAAATGACCAATTTGAGCTTCAAAAGATTTACAAATATTCATCGACCAGCATAAACTCCCAGCGACGATCATTCATCTCATAAAACCATCTTTGTTTCATATTTTAATTAACCAATCGCACAATGAAACAACATTAAATGGCATTTATTGCCCCTTCTTCCATACACAGACGCATTTTCTTAACGCTTCTCGCCCATGCTTCCCCATTTGTTGAGAGCTATTCCCTTTACCCTGCGGTAAAACAAGAATATTTTCTATTTCAAACCCAATGGTTTCAGCTACTTTTGAAAGAATTGTATCTACAGATATTGCAGTGCCAGCATATCTAACATTGTCATTCACCATAAACATCAGGCCGTCTTTATTCAATATTCGATAGCATTCTTGGATGACACAGCTCATTTCATAAAAATAGCCTCTTACCATACGTGCGATACCATGATTGTTGAGTTCTTTTTTGTCTTTTTTATAATCTAAATAATTTAGTATCCCTTGTAATAAAGGTAAATTGTCGCAAATATTGATCGCAGTTTCCCACTCCCCATTGAGGTCGGTCAGTTCCTTTGATTTATTTTCTATAGTGCAACTTAACATGGCTTGCCGCAAGCGCACGAGTTCAATTTCTTTGACACCCAATATTGCGTGTTCTAAAGCATAAGTGCGTGTATAGTCATACCGATTACAGTAGGGAGGTGATGTGATTATCCCAGAATAAGCATGATTTTCTAATTTTGGGAGAACATCTAAACATGAACCTTCAAATAAACCAATTTCTCCAGCTTGTACATCTTCTTGGATAAGCGAGAATAGATCGTTTTTGCCGTCACCACGATTCATATCATACTTTATTTCGTTTAGCTTTCTCACAATAGCCTCATCGAATGATAAAATCTTTCCTTTATCAAAGGTATTCTTACCATTTCGACGGCCAGATCTATAATCCCAACGAAGATACTGCCCATCTTTTCTGGTGTAGCTGATTGATTCAAGGATGCCTAACAGCGCAAATAATAATATCTCTTTTGTCTCGACGGTTTCACATTCCAAGTCATTGATATATCTTTCTATTTTATAATGGGTATCTGGAGAATATGCGCCATCAGTTATGCGAAGTACTTCAAAATTCTTAGCTTTACCTTTGGTATTCCAAAACTTTTGAAGTAACCATCTGTCTAAATCAGAAGCAATTTGTTGTTTATTAGCCCTTCTGGCGATGATATTTGCTTTTATAATTTTTTGCCCAACTGGTAAAACTTCAATACCTTCT
Source organism: Anaerolineae bacterium (assembly GCA_965199695.1). Lineage (GTDB taxonomy): Bacteria > Chloroflexota > Anaerolineae > 4572-78 > 4572-78 > CBDAUV01. Next base: position 1,204,445 of record OZ241372.1, read on the forward strand.
GCATCATACCCCAAAGACGAGGCTGCAAACAAAGTGGTGCCCGCACCAGCAAAAGGATCAAGTATTTTACCTTTTGTGATATCATATTTATGGAAAAGATATTCTACCAAGTCTGCGGAAAAGGCCTCTTTGTACTTATACCATCTATAATATGGGCGAACTTTATTTGCTTGGAAGCTGACAAGTTTTCTGGTTAAAGCATCATCAATGACTAGGACGTTGAAAAAATACTGAGTTAAAAAATTATCTAGTTCTTCTATTTTCCTTAAAAAGGAATCATCACTGAAAACTTGAGATTTTTTAATATTTTCTGCTCGTTCAACCTGCATTTTAACAAAATTTCCTTTCTATATCCGTCCTTTTACTCTGTTTCCTCTCATTCTACTTTTTTTATCCTCTACCACAAAATTCCTCATAGAACCTGAAATATGCGGTTGTCAAGCCCTATCAGCTTCCTCATCCGTTTCCACTTTCTCATCTTCCTCTGGTAACGCTGTTTCCACCTCTTCTGCCTGCACCAAAACCTCTCTCGCCTTGCCGCCGCTTTGGGCTGGGCCGATGATGCCTTGTTGTTCCATCTCATCAATCAAGTAGGCGGCGCGAGAATAGCCGATGCGGAGCCGGCGTTGTAATAGAGAGACAGAAGCCCGCTCCTGTTTTTTGACGACTTCAATCGCCTTGGTCAGCAAAGGGGTATCCTCATCGTCATCATCTTGAGAGAGGGTTAAATCTTTCAAGAAATTTTGTTGCTCTAAGGGACCAGGGTCAAGGACCGGGCCTTGTACACTTAAAGTGCGGCGGACGTTCACCCCGCCGCCCCAAAATTTAATCACGCGGTCTATCTCCGTTTCGGAGAGCCATACCCCTTGTAAACGTTGCAACTTGGCTGAGTCTGGGGCCAGGTAAAGCATATCGCCCTTACCCAATAAGCGTTCTGCCCCAGGCGAATCGAGGATCACCCGCGAGTCAATTTGACTGGTCACGGCAAAGGCGATGCGGGCGGGGAAGTTAGCCTTGATCAGACCTGTGACGACATCAACACTTGGTCGTTGGGTGGCGATGATCAAATGCATGCCCGTCGCTCGGGCCATCTGCGCGATTCGTTGAATGGTGCGTTCCACTTCATCTGGAGCCATCATCATCAAATCCGCCAATTCGTCAATGATGATCACAATATAGGGCAATTTATCTTCGCCCCGTTCTTCAGCTTTTTTGTTATAGCTAGCGATATTTCGCGCCCCAATTTTGGAAAAAGCCTTATAACGGCGATCCATCTCCCGCGTCGCCCAACTCAATACACCTACGACCCGCTCCAACTCTGTCACTACAGGAGCCAAGAGATGGGGAATGCCATTATAAGCAATTAACTCCACCATTTTCGGATCGATCATCAAGAATCGCACCTCAGTCGGCGTATGCGTACAGAGTAAACAACCAATGATGGCGTTCACACAAACGCTTTTACCAGCCCCGGTTGCGCCCGCGACGAGCAAATGCGGCATGGTGGTTAAATCGACGACCACGGGTTGACCGGCTGTATTACGACCAAGGGCAATACGTAAGATGCCTTTATTTTGGAAAAAAAGGGGCGACTCCATTGCGCTGCGTAAGGTAACGGTGGTCTTCGACATGTTAGGCACTTCAAGCCCGACATAAGGTCGGCCCGGAATGGGGGCTTCAATCCTAATGGGCGCGGCTGAGAGGGCCAGGGCCAAGTCGTTTGTTAAACTGACAATCTTGGAGACTCTCACCCGACGCGGGTTGCCTTTGGCATCCTTCGTAGCCATATAACCTGGCTCGATGCTAAATTGCGTCACCGTGGGCCCGGGATTGATTTCTCGTACCTTCGCTTCGACCCCAAAGCTGGTCAAGGTCTCTTCAATCGTTTTCACGCGTTGTCGAATTTCGACTTGACTGATCTCCATTTCACTCTTTTCATCCAGAATTTCATGAATAATGGGCAGATGCCAGCCGCTAGACCTATCTTGTTCTTGGGCTAAATAAGCTTGTGCCCCACTTTCAGCCTGATTTGCCATTAAATCATTTTGCGGATTAAGGGCAATATTGGCTGACAGAGGGCCAGCCGCAGGAGCAGGGGATTGTGTTGCCAGTGGTTGTCCAGAGCCACCAATCCCCTCCGTCGGCGGCACTAGATCGCCAATGATTAAGGGTTCATCATCTTTTTCCGGTTTCAGTTTGAAGCGGTCCAGAAAACTGGTTTTGGGTTTGGGTAGGGCAGGCAACAGGGGCGACGCATGCTCTGGGCGGTTGATGGGTAGTGACCGGCATTGTCGCCAGTCTTGATAGCGATAGTAGAGGTCACGAGCGATGCTGAATAATTCGCGCAAGGATAAACCACTGATTAAGACAATCGTCAAAATATATAAAAATATTAAGATTACCCAACTGCCCAGATAACCCATCGCCGAGACCAAGACATTGCTCAACATCCAGCCGACAACCCCCCCCCCGCCGATGGTGTCTGTCGCAATTGGGTCGCCGCCAGGGGCGATGAGATCAAAGGTGACCAAGAGAGTGGCGAAGAGGAGCAAGGCCCCAATCGGTTTCTCCCACTTCTCATCATCATTTTCAGCCCCGTAGCGCAAAATGAACCACCAGCCTAGGGAAATCAAAAACATCCAAATCACATAACGACCCCAGTTGACCGTCCGAGCCAAAAAGTCAATCCAAGCCTCGGTAAACGTTCCCAAATTGATCGAAAATAAGCTGAAGGCAGTTAATACCCCCAAGCCCATTAAGCTTAAGCCGACGACTTCGGGTTTGAGAAAAATAGCAATCACATTTGATTCAGGTTGTGTTTTTTTCGTACTTGTTTTTTTTGCCATCGTTTTTCCTATGAATTAGGGCCTAAGGCGTAGGGAATAAGTTGTTCTATTCCTTACTGCTTGATTTTTAGCACAAATGTTTCAGTAGATATTATAGCACAGATTTGAGAGATCGCATTGTTTAAATTTTATGGTTCAATGAGAAATATAATTGAACCATTTTTATTTGGCCTGTATTTGATGTTGAGCGTGAATTGAGTCAAAAGAGTAGGAAGCACAATAACTTATCCAGGCTCTTCTGTCTCAGGCTGTTCTCGCCGGGCCAATTAATCTCATCACGCCAATATAAGCCGTCTTCGTCCTGCTTCAGTAATCGTTTCTTCAGTAGCTCTGCCCAAATCTCAGCAGGTTCACCCGCAAGGTCTTTACGATACTGATCGATATGTGCAATCGACCTCCGTTTCTGTAAATCGTTGATTCGCTTTGAGCCGAAAAGCAAGTATCTTGCGCTGATGATTTAGATTTGTCAGCCTATTATTTTCCTTGAGATTAGCATAATCACCCTTCGGGTCACGTTTACGCAAAGTGGCTCGAGTGGCTGAATATTCAAGCGGGTCAGGTGATTGGGCAATCGGCAATTGTTTGGGCTTGAAGTCGGTCAACTGGGTTAAAGGTGAATCTGTGCTACAATAGAGATAGGACCTACACAATACGTCATCTCTTTCATTTTTCTCTATCTGCGAAGACTTATGTTATAATGAAAGACATAGGTCATTCTGAAACCAAAACGGTATACGTCTTGCGTATTGCATCATCAAACATGAATATGCACCGTGAAATAAGGACACCATCATGCCTAGTCCACAATGGGGATTACCAGCCCGTCTGACGGCAGCAATTTTATTAATTATTTTCTTTATTTATCTTCTCTATTTGATGGGATCGGTCTTGCAATCGCTGATCATCGCCGCCTTGATCGCGTTTATGCTGTCTCCCTGGATTCGGTATTTGAACGAAACACTCTATTTGCCGAAACTTTTGGCGGTGATCATAGCTCATATTTTATTAATTATCTTCATTGTGCTGATGCCCCTCTTAGTGGTCCCCAGCCTGATTGATGCCTTCAGAACGATTGATGTCAATGTGGTTACCTTAGCTGAACAGATGCGTGATTGGGCCAAGGAGATGCTGATGCAATATCGAGTCATTGAAGTCAGGGGTATGCAGACAGATTTGTCGCCTTTCGTCGACCCAGTCCTAGAAGTCTTGGAGGGGATTCATCTATCGCGCTTCATTCCTTCGCTTGACCGGATTGTGGCCGCCATTCCCTTGACCGTTGAAATTACGTGGGGGGTTGCTTCAGGTTTCCTGGGTCGTGTATTTTCTGGCTTATTTGCCTTTTCTTTAACCATCTTGTGTTCAATTTATCTCTGTTACGGAATTGAAGGCTATCTCAAGTCACTTTCTAATCTTCTTCCCACAGTCCATCGACCAGAGTTGACCGAATTAGGGCGGAGGTTACGCGATATCTGGAATGATTATTTTCGCGGCCAGCTAAATTTGGGTATCATCATTGGCCTTTTGACTTGGATTACAGGTACACTCATTGGGCTACCGGGTGCCTTTGCTTTGGGCGTTATCGCGGGGGTGTTGGAAATCCTCCCTGGCATTGGCCCTTTTTTAGCGGCTGTCCCAGCGGTGATTATGGCTTTGGTGCAAGGCTCTGACGTGTTAAGTGTTAGTAACCTCACCTTTATGCTCATCGTCTTAGCTCAATATATCATCATTCAACAACTAGAAAACAACTTGATCGTCCCGAAGATACTAGGAGAGGCCGTCGAGTTAGACCCTTTGGTGGTCATGGTGGGGGTGATTGTCGGAGCAGGGGTGGGCGGCATTTTGGGGGCCTTAATTGCCGCGCCCACCATCGCCTCATGGCGAACCATCATTCTGTATACTTATGCTAAAATTTTAGGTGAAGATCCTTTTCCCCCTGAAGAAGACAAAGGGGAACCCTTCTCGATTATTGATACCTTATTCGGTATACAGAGGAAGTTTAGGGCTTTGATCGATAAATCTGTCACAGGTAGAAGAGGCTCATCTAAAAGACCTCGGAAAAGCCTAAAAGCTTAGACATGAAATATCATTAAGATCATCTTCTCAGTCACTAATCACCAATCACTATCTTCTGTCTTGCAAAGACTCTAACACATTTCTAATACAATGTTATAGAAAGTTTAACAAGAAAGTTGTATAATTGAAATAAGCGTTAACACAGTCTCAATCTTCAAGCTCTAGCAAAAAGAGGTTAGTCTTATGATGCGATTTGACCGTTACACAGAACGGGCTCAAGATGCGGCGATGCGAGCGTATGAAATCTTACATCGTTATCATCATGCCCAGGCGGACACGGAACATCTGTTGATGGCTTTATTGGAACAAACGGATGGATCGATTCCTGAAATTTTGAAGGATTTGGGAGTAGAAGCAGAACTAATTCAAGAACGGATTGACGATATTTTGCTCCGGCAACCAAAAGTCAACAACATGCCGAATTTGTCCGTCGGACAGGTGTATATTACGCCCCGCTTGAAGCGCGTGTTGGATCAGGCTCAAAATGAGGCCAAAAATTTGAACGATGAATATATCTCGACCGAACATCTCTTTTTGGCCGTGGTGGTGGAGAAGGGGACACCGAGTGCGAAGGTCTTGAGTGAGTACGGTATCAGTCGCAAGAAGGTTTTAGACTCGGTCAATGCCATGCGCGGTGGACAGCGCATTACGAGTCAACAATCTGAAAAACGCTACCGTACTTTAGAGAAATACAGTCGTGATCTGACGCAGATGGCTACAGAGGATAAAATTGACCCTGTCATTGGTCGTGAAACAGAAATCCTACGGCTCATCCAAGTCTTATCGCGACGGACTAAAAATAACCCTATCTTGATCGGTGAGGCAGGTGTTGGGAAAACAGCCATTGTCGAGGGCCTCGCCCAAAAAATCGTTCAAGACGATGTGCCCGAAATTTTGATGGGCAAGCGAGTCTTAAGCCTTGACTTGGGGGGTATGATCGCTGGTTCTCGCTTTCGAGGAGAATTTGAAGAACGTTTGAAGAATGTTTTAGAAGAAATTGTTCGCTCAAATGGTGAAATCATCCTGTTCATTGATGAAATTCATACCGTAATCGGGGCTGGGGCAGCTCAGGGAGCCATGGATGCCAGCAACATGATGAAGCCAGCCCTCGCTCGTGGAGAATTACAATGTATTGGAGCCACGACTTTAGATGAATTTAAGAAATATGTCGAAAAAGACGCTGCCCTGGAGCGTCGCTTTGCGCCAGTCTATGTCGGTGAGCCAAGCGTTGAAGAAACAATTGAAATGCTGGCGGGCATTAAGCACCGCTATGAAGATCATCACCACGTCACCTATACTCATGAGGCCCTTGAAGCAGCTGCTCGGCTTTCAGACCGCTATGTCACTGAACGCCGTCTGCCTGATAAAGCCATTGATCTGATTGATGAAGCCGCAGCCAAGCTCCGTATCGCCATTTTTTCCATGCCTAGTGATTTGAAATCCCAACGTAAACAACTTTTACAAATGCAAAAAGATGAAACTGAAGCCGCTTTGACCCAAGATTGGGAAAAGGCAGCTCAGTTGAAAGCCGAACGCTTGCGTTTAGATGACGAGTTTCAGAAAAAATATGATCTTTGGCGGGATGAGCAGGGCTTAGACGAAATCGTTGAGACGAATGATATTGCAGATGTAATCGCTATGTGGACAGGTATTCCAGTGGCCAATGTCATAGAAACTGAGGCGATCAAACTTTTGCACATGGAAGATGGCCTTCATCAGCGTATTGTCGGCCAAGATGAGGCTATTACTGCGATTTCCGATGCTATTCGGCGGGCCCGTTCTGGCTTGAAAGATCCCAATCGGCCAATGGGGAGCTTTTTATTCCTCGGCAGTTCGGGCGTAGGTAAGACCGAATTAGCCAAAGCTTTGGCTTGGTTCTTATTTGATGATGAAGAAGCTGTCTTGCGGGTGGACATGAGCGAATATCGAGAAGGTCATTCTGCTAGTCGGTTGTTTGGATCCCCCCCTGGTTATGTCGGTTATGACGAGGGCGGGCAACTGACTGAGTCTATTCGACGGCGACCGTATCAAGTGGTCTTATTTGATGAGATTGAAAAAGCCCATCCAGATGTCTGGAATACCCTTTTACAAATTTTGGAAGATGGCCGCTTAACAGATGGACAAGGACATCAGGTTGACTTTCGCAATACGGTCATTGTGATGACCAGTAATGTTGGGACCTCCTTTGGGCCAAAAGGAGGTACGCTTGGGTTTCGACATGATGGCGATGAAGGCACCTTCAGTGATAACCGTATCAAGCGTGATGTGCAAGAGGCCCTACGCGCTAATTTCCGCCCTGAATTTTTGAACCGCATTGATGAGATCATCATCTTCCATACCCTGACCAAAGAACAAATGTTGATGATTGTGGACATTCAATGGCAGAAAGTCGCGGACCGCTTATTTGAAAGCTATAACATTCACCTCGATTTGTCCGATGCTGCGCGAGCTTGGTTGAGTGAAGAAGGTTATGACCCTGCCTTCGGAGCCAGACCTTTGCGCCGCACCTTACAAAAGAAGGTGGAGTCGCCACTTTCGGTCAAGATTTTGAGTGGTGAGTTTAAGGAAGGCGATACAATTTTTGTCGATTATGATGAGAAAAATGGGATAAGCTTTAATTCGCCTGAGAAAGGGGAGATTTTAACCTTGGAGCCGGGCTTGGAGGTTGAGTCGGTTTAGCACAATTGTTTGTTTTTAAAAAGGCCATGGACCCTACAGATCAGATGGATTTACCCGGATTTTCGTCCGGTGTTTAGCATTTAAGCCCGTCTAAACTCGTCTGCATCCGTGCGGTCCCTGGCCTTTTTTACTTTTTCTCTGATCGTGTGTTTTAAGATGACTTTATGCCTTTGATTTGAAGCTGTGGCCCCCCAGCCATTGCAGGGATTGTCTCGCCGCCAATAGGCGTGGAAGTAGGCGATGTTATTGGCTAAAGGTTCGGGATAGAGTTCACAGTCGATATAGAGATATTGGGTATAGCTAGGTGAAATTCATAGATGTAGGAGGGCTTCACAAAAGACTTGCTCTCCACGGCAATTTTTTCATCCCCTTTTTCAGCGACAAGCAATCTATCTGCAATCAAATCGATATATATTTCGACACCACCCGTCTGGATCTGGAAATTATCTTTAATAGATGTCCATCCGTCTTTTTTAAGGCCGTTTTTTACTGCGTTATGAAAAAGATCATTTGCCATGTCCATTTTTTCTCGCGCTCAATTCAATCAAGGCCACAATAGGTCTTCATCACCCAGCCTTTTGCTTGCAAGGAAATATTTTTTACTGGAATCCTAATAATTCAACCTCAAAAATCAAGGTGGCATTCGGCGGGATTGAGTTGCCTGCGCCGCGTTCACCATAGCCCAAGTCTGGCGGAATACGTAGTTGACGCTTACCACCAGTCTTCATGGATAGCACACCCTCATCCCAGCCTTTGATGACATTGCCTTGGCCGATGACAAAGATGAAAGGCTGACCTCGCTCCAAGGAACTGTCGAACTTCGTGCCATCCTCTAACCAACCACTGTAATGCACGGCTACGTTATTGCCATTTTGAGGCGATGCGCCTTGACCAGGGCTGAGGTCAAAATATTGTAAGCCGCTCTCTGTCGTCGTGTAATCAGCCTCAGCGATTTCTGTCGGGACATGGGGACCAAACTCGACCAACTCGACCTCAAATTTCAGAGTAGCATTCGGCGGGATAATGCCGTCTGCGCCGCGTTCGCCATAGCCCAAGTCTGGCGGGATAACAAATTCAGCCTTGCAGCCCGCGCTTAATAAGCCAATCCCCTCATCCCAACCTCGGATGACCAAGCCCTGGCCAAGCAGAAACTGGAAGGGAGACTCCCGGTCATAGGAGCTATCAAACTTCGTGCCATCCATCAACATCCCCGTGTAATGAACTGTCACCAAATAGCCTGGTTCAGGAGTCTGATCACTACATTCATTCAATAATTTATAATTTAAGCCACTGTCTGTGGTCGTATAACCTTCTAGGTCAAGACTTTCTACCCCAGCAGTGTCTTCCGCAGTCTGAGCCGTGTCATCAGTCAAAGCTGATTCTGGGGTATCCGTCGGTGGAATAGAGGTCGCTGTAGGTTCAACATTTTCTGCCGCAGTGTTTTCTGTCGCAGATGATGCGCTTTGGTCGGCTTCTGACGCACAAGATATTAAGAGGATGATACATAAACATAAAATAAGCCAATAATGCATTTTCATGATAAAACCTTTCTAAGAATAATATAGATGTTCAGATAATGTTTTTGGAGTCAAAACGCTAAAGGTGATAGCCACCTTTAGGATTTTATGTTTCAGTCGCCAACTTTCGGTTCAATGCCCAAAGCTCTCAACTGAGCGATGAGTTGCGCTGTTTTCCGACCTTCCTGCTCAAGTTCTTGTCGCGTTATTTTTTCGGTTTTTTGAGCTATTTCTTTTTCAGCCTTTTCTTGAGCCATCCCTTCTTCACCAGTGGGGACCACCGACTGTGCTTCATCACACCAGCGTAACCACTCCGCTTTTCTACCCTCAAATTCTCCTGACCATAACCTCAGCCCTAAGCCCAGTTCTGGAAACCAAGCTTGTGTTATTTGTTGGTATATCTGAGTTTTTTCATCCCGTTTATAGACTCTCAGCGTGTCTTCGCTTAAAATATTTTGTTCATCGAAGATGACATAATAGGGAATACCGATTTGGGCATAGGTCTGTAATTTGGTGCTATCTTCGTCCCCTTTGTTATTGGAGACAATTTCAATCACCACCTCTGGCAGTTTGCCCATCTCCTGAACTAAATAAACGCGATGCCGTTTCTCCCATAAATTATCAGCCGCTCGGACTCCCAAGCTGAATAAAACATCAGGCACGATGGCAGGTTTTTTGGGAGCATAGAACAAGCCCACATTGGCCAGGACCAAGAAAGGCCAGGCACAGGGTAGTGTATCTCTGAAAGTATACAAAGGTTCGGTCAATAGACGTTGTTGTTTTTCAGAGGCAATATTGTCCACAGGTTCGTCATCCTCGGTCACAAGTAATTCGATCTCAGCATCACTATAAATCAAATCGTCTGACATTGTCAATGAACCGTCTGGTTGCTGTTGCCCATTAAGGGGAGATTTAGTCACCTGAAGTCCATCAACGATTTGTATTTCAGCCATCACGTCATACCTCTCAGCTTTCGCACTTAACAAGATTACTTATGCCTAAAGATGATACGATTATTTTGATTGAAGTCAAATGCCTGTCAGTACTAGGTTTGCAGATAAAACAACCATTGTTCAACGACTTGAATGTTATATTCAAGACAACGATCAGTTTCAGATATATCAAATGGCTTTGGTGTCGAATAACCATCTTTAAGAATGCTTTTAGATTTAGATAATATTAAGAAAATAATGCCTGCTATATAGAAAAATATATTTTGCATAAATAATAATTAATCCTTTGTATAGCTGATATCCAACAAAGACCCTTAAGATAGAGTAGGATAAAACTTTTCTGGATTGTTATGTATTAGCAATCAAAACAGGCTGTTGTCGATGAAATTCAGTTGCTTCTTGATAAGTCTTCGCCACCGCCAGAACTGTCGCTTCATCAAATAGTCGTCCCGTAAAGCTAATACTGGTTGGCACCCTGTTTTCAGCAAAGCCATTAGGCACGACCACAGCCGGATGTCCTGTCAGGTTGGTCAGGAGCAGATTTGGGCCAAAGGACGGGGCAAGATAAACGTCGATATCATTCATCACCTGCGCCATGTCTTGGATGAGTAAGCTGCGGATGCGGTTGGCCTGAATATACTCCACGGCGGGAATTAAGCGAGCTAGGCGAAAGAAATTAGGCCAAGCGTCTTCGGCTTGACGGACTAAAAGGTCATCTTGATTGCTGCGAGTCAAATCGTCAAAAGCGGCGGCGGCTTCAGCATATAGGACGATGGACAGAGAATCAAGCGGATAATCTGGCAGGTCAATCGAGATCAGATTAATGCCCAGTGACTGCAAAACATCTAAACTTTGCTGGTCTTGAGCTTTTGAGGGGTAGTCTTCTGCAAAGGCTTTTTTGAGATAGCCAATGCGAAGCTGGCTCAGGTCTAGCTCAGGTTGCCAAGTAAAAGGATGATCTGTCACGCTTAAATCTTGCCCATCAGGGCCATAGATGGCCTGGAAAACGAGGGCACAATCTTCAACTGAGCGACACATAGGCCCAATTTTATCCATGCTCCAACTGAGGGCCATCGCTCCTTGGCGGCTGACGCGCCCAAAAGTAGGTCGCAGTCCTGATAAACCACATTGGGTCGAGGGAGAAACAATCGAGCCATAGGTCTCCGTGCCAATGGCAAAGCCAACCAAACCCGCTGCCGTCGCCGCCCCTGACCCAGCCGAAGAACCACTTGAGCCTTCCTCTATGTTCCAAGGTGTTCGCGTTTTACCGCCGAACCAGACATCGCCCATCGCCAAGGCCCCTAGCGTTAACTTCGCCACTAAGACAGCCCCTGCTTTATTCAACCGTTGGACGACGGTGGCATCCTGAGCAAGAATTTGGTCCTGATAAGGCATCGCTCCCCATGTCGTCGGATAGCCCTTGACGGCCAATAAATCTTTGGCCCCCCAAGGTATCCCGTGAAGCGGCCCCCGATAATGCCCTGCCTCAATCTCCGCATCAACCTGTTGTGCCTGAGATAGGGCTAGGTCTTCGGTGAGGGTGATGATACATTCTAATTGGGGGCCATAGCGTTTGAGTCGTTGCAAATACATTTCTGTTAAGGCGACAGAGGTGATTTGTCGAGATTGCATTAAGGCCGCAAGATGGGTGACAGGGTAGAAGGCCAAATCTTTCAGGTCAGAGGATAGGTCATTTGGTAGGGCAGATGGTGAGATTGGGCTGATTGATAGCGGTGTTCTTTGAAAAGCTGTCGTCTCAGCCTCACTTGACAGATTTGGGTTGAAATAAAGTGCTGGTGGAACCGCATTATCCAAGGACACAGCGCGTATCTTTTCATAATGGCCCAGGTTATCTGTCGTTTTATTTACCATCTGCTTTCGTTCAGCATCCGTAAATCTAAGACCGATTAATTGTTCTGCCTGAGCGATTTGTTCTGGGGTGATATGATGAGGGTTCTCTGTTTTAGACATGAGATGTATAGGAGATTAGAGATGATATAAGATTTTCTACGCCTTAAAAGACAGGCTTCAAGATCATCACAGGTATGTCTCGCCTTGTCTTACGTTGATAGGCATCCATATTCGGCGCAATCGTTGCTAATTCAAGCCAGAGGCGTGTCTTCTCTTCGGGACTGGCTTGGAGAACACTAATCACTCACAACACGCTTAATCTTCGCGCCCAACTCACTCAATTTATCCTCGATTTGTTCATAACCCCGGTCGATCTGGCGAATATTATGAATGGTGGATGTGCCCTTGGCCATCAGCGCGGCAATAAGGAGGGCCATGCCAGCGCGGATATCGGGGCTAGAAATGCCTTGCGACTCGGCTAGAAGTGGACTAGGACCTTGGACAACGGCCCGATGGGGGTCACATAGAACAATGCGTGCCCCCATTGACATGAGCTTGTCGACAAAATACATGCGGCTCTCAAACATTTTTTCATGAAATAAGATTGTACCGTCTATCTGCGTCGCCAGAACAATGGCGACACTCATCATGTCTGAAGGAAAACCAGGCCAAGGGGCATCTTCAATTTTGGGAATACCGCCGCTCAGGTCAGGCCGCACACGACAAGGTTGACCTGGCTCAATTAAAATATCATTGTCTTGCACGATGGGACAGACACCCAAGCGGTCAAAGACCATCAAGGTCATCCGCAAATCATCCGGCTTGGCATCTTTGATCAAGATACGGCTATTGGTTACCGCGGCTAAACTGATGATGCTGCCCACTTCCAGATAATCTGGCCCTAGGGTATACGTTGTGCCGTGTAAACGGTCTACCCCATGAATGGTTAATACATTCGAGCCAATGCCTTCGATTTTAGCTCCCATTTGATTAAGCATCAGGCATAGGTCTTGCACATGGGGTTCCGAGGCAGCATAGCGTAAAATGGTCGTCTCTTCAGCTGTCACAGCCGCTAAAATGGCATTTTCTGTCCCCGTCACACTCGCTTCATCCAATAAATGATCCACCCCCCGTAGACCTTTTGTGGTCAAGAAAAAATCACCATTGTGAACAAATTCCGCGCCTAAGGCTTGTAAGGCTGAAATATGGGTATCAATGGGACGCAAACCGATTTGATCGCCGCCTGGCATTGACAGACGAATTTTACCTTCTCTGGCTAAGAGCGACCCGATTAAGACCAAGGCCCCGCGAATTTGGCTAAACAAAGCGGGTTGTGGCTCAAATTTTCTCAGTTGACCCGCCCGTAGCGTCAGACGATGGGGTGAATGGTACGTGATGTCGACTCCTAAATCTTCTAAGATCGCCAACATGGTTCTTGTATCCCCAATGTTCGGCACATTATTCAAGGTCAGGGGTTCATCTATTAATAAAGCCGCCGACATGAGGGGGAAAGCTGCATTTTTATTACCGCTGGGAACATAAACACCAGATAAATTTTGTTGTCCTTCTATGATAAACCTGTCCATTAAGTCCTCGCTAGAGATTAAAGATTAGAGATTTTCTTCAATTCTACGATAGAATGACCGCTCCGCCAAGTCAGCTTGATCTTAACATCAGTCGCTTTCTCTGATTTTTCAGTGACATTTATCTGGTGCATAGCCTACTTTTTGGCGACGATTTTGCAAATTTTTTCAAACATCGGCCTAATCCGCTTCGATTTTCACAGCAATTTTCACGCCAAATCCAATACTGCATATCGTATACTTTTAGATAAAAATTCTACATATAGTATATATTTTAATCTATTCTCTGAGAGGATTCTTGAGAATTATCCAATCTATGGTATAATTTAAGATAGATTTCTGATAATAAAATTTTTTTCTTGAGTCATCAGCGAAGCGATTATTTTAGGTGGATTATCGGAGGCAAAATGTTCGCAGAAACAAGATTTCCGGAGGATATTTGTCTCTCACCACATAACCTAAGCGATGAGATATGGAGTGAAGATGGTGGCTGATATAGATATGATACAAAATTATGAAGCAGATAGCATCCAAGTTTTAGAGGGTTTAGAAGCGGTTCGAAGAAGACCGGGTATGTATGTTGGCGGGACCGATATAGCGGCCTTACATCATTTAGTGTTTGAAGTTGTTGATAACTCAGTTGATGAGGCTTTAGCCGGACGCTGCGATACCATTGAAGTCATCATCCATCCTGATGAAAAAGTGAGTGTCATTGACAATGGAAGTGGTATCCCGATTGATGAACACCCAGAAAAGAAGATTTCTACGCTGGAATTGGTTTTAACCTCTCTCCACGCCGGGGGTAAATTCGATAACAAAGCCTATAAAGTTTCGGGCGGTCTACATGGCGTTGGTCTCAGTGCGGTGAACGCATTGAGCATCGAACTGGTCGCAGAAGTGAAACGACGGGGCCACTTATATCGACAGGCTTATTCCAAAGGGATTCCGACCAGTGAGGTGGAGGATTTAGGGCCACTACCCCCGGAGCAGGTTCACGAAACAGGCACAACGATCTCATTTTATTATGACAAGAGTATCTTCACCGATGTGTCAGGATATCACTATCAAACCTTATTACAACGATTTCGAGAAATGGCCTTTGTGACCAAAGGGATTTCTCTGACTTTATTAGATCAGCGCACTCAGCCGCCGCTTGAACACGCACTCTACTTTGAAGGCGGTTTATCGGCTTTTGTTCGTTATCTAAATCATAACAAACCCCCCATTCATAGCATCGTGGCCGGGGAGCGGCTATTGGAAGCGGTGATTATTGATGTGGCCTTTCAATATACAGATGCCTTTGTCGAAAATATTTATACCTTCGCCAATACCATCTATACTCCAGATGGCGGGACGCATTTGACAGGCTTTCGCACGGCTTTGACCCGTACGATCAATGATTATGCCCGCAAAAATAAATTGCTAAAAGAAGGGGATCATAACTTCACGGGCGATGATATCCGTGAGGGTTTAACAGCGGTGATCTCGGTCAAACATGCCGACCCTCAGTTTGAAAGCCAAACGAAAGTCAAATTGATGAACCCCGAGGTGCGTTATCTTGTTGAAACCGTGGTCACAGATGTGGCCATGACCTTCTTGGAAATGAATCCACGTCAGGCCAAGGCCATTGTCGAAAAATGTCATACTTCTGCTCGCGCTCGTGAGGCGGCTAAAAAAGCCCGTGATTTGGTCATTCGCAAGAACGTCCTCACCTCTATGTCACTTCCTGGTAAATTAGCTGATTGTTCAGAACGCGATCCAAGCAAATCTGAACTTTATATTGTTGAGGGTGATAGCGCGGGCGGCAGTGCCAAAATGGGCCGAGATCGGCGCTTTCAAGCCATTTTGCCTTTACGGGGCAAAATCTTGAACACGGAGCGAGCGCATTTAGACCGTATTTTAGCCAACAACGAAGTGAGAGCCTTCATCACCGCCTTAGGCACTAGCATTGGGGATACGTTCACCTTAGATGACTTGCGTTATCATCGGATCATCTTAATGACTGATGCTGATATAGATGGGGCCCACATCCGCACACTTTTGCTCACCTTCTTTTTCCGTTATATGCCACACCTCATTGAGGCCGGTCATCTCTATATCGCGCAGCCCCCTCTTTTTGCCGTCACCCATCGTCGCAAAACACAGTACGCCTACTCCGACACAGACCGAGAGCGCATTGTCAATGAAATCAATGGCGATGGTCGCTTCCATGTTCAGCGTTATAAGGGCTTGGGCGAGATGAACCCCGACCAACTCTGGGATACAACCATGAACCCCGAAACGCGCACCCTACTCTCTGTCTCAATAGAAGATGCAGCCAGTGCGGACCGAACCTTTGACATGCTCATGGGTGAGGCCGTCTTGCCAAGAAAACGCTTTATCACCACCCATGCCAAGCAGGTGAAAAACTTGGATGTATAGTCAACGACCCCCGATTAGAAATTGGGGGCTTGTGGTAGATGCCTGACTGAAAGTCAGGAAGCAAGCCCCACGCTGACCAGCCTAAGCCAGAGAAAGGCTATGTTCAGAAGGTGAAGACACCCAAGTGTGAACGCTCCAGCACTTGGCCGTCCCCTCGATCCCTGTGGGATCGGGGACGCACTGTCGAATAAGGTTAAAAGCTTTATGGGGTAGAAGCGGTGTTTTGTTCAGTGGTAGCTGTACCTTGGTATAGGTGACACGAAAGCCTTTTGAACCTTGGCGAGGAGCATCTACAGCCTTCGGGCTGCCTTATCCGAAAGGATTTTGAAAATGTTAGTGTATGTGCAAGACAAAAACAGGAAGCCTTTAATGCCTACCAAACGGCTGGGCAAAGTAAGACGATGGCTAAAATCTGGCCGAGCAGAAGTGGTGAACTACGAACCGTTCACTATTCGCTTGCTTGATTTGGATGAAGGCTATACTCAGGCACTCGAAGTTGGGGTAGACTTTGGCACGGCTCATGTCGGCGTGTCGGTAGTGTCAGAGACAGAAGAAGTCTTCGCAGGCGAGTTCAAATTACGGACGGATATAGCGGACTTGTTGACCACCAGAAAAATGTTTCGGCGGAGTAGACGGGGGCGAAAAACACGCTATCGGCAAGCCCGTTTTCTCAACCGCAAACGCAAAGACGAACTGCCCCCCTCCATGCGAGCGAAGATAGAAGAAACCCACAAGATTCTCAAACTAGTTCAAGCCATCTTGCCAGTGAGCCATTGGACCTTTGAGATAGGAAACTTTGATCCGCACAAATTAGTCAAACCAGAAGTAGCAGGCAGAGATTACCAGCAAGGAGACCAATATGGCTTTTGGAATGTGCGGGAATATATTCTATGGCGAGATCATCATCTTTGCCAAGCGTGTAAAGGGAAATCAAAAGATGCCGTGCTGAATGTGCATCATATTCGGGCACGCAAAGATCGGGGCAGTGACCGTCCAGAAAACTTGATCACTTTATGTGAAACTTGTCATTACAACCATCATCAAGGGCTGAAGGTCTTAACCTTAACTGTCCCCAAAAGTCTGAAAGATACCACTCAATTCAATATCCTAAAAGCTTATGTTATGCGAGAAACTATAGATTTGAACCGCTCAACCACTTATGGCTATCTGACCAAGGCCAAGCGGATAGAAGCTGGCTTGCCCAAAAGTCATCTCAATGATGCCTTTGTTATTGCTGGCGGGAAAAAGCAAAAACGAGCGCAAAGGCGTTATCTGGGCGTGTTTGCTAGAAGACAAAACCGTAAACTATTTAAAGGCATCCGTTCTCATATTCGCAATACCATCCCCACAGCCAAAGGCTTTGGGCGAGGAGACCGCGTGAGGTTGAACGATGGGCGAGTGGGCTTTATTTATGGTTTGCGTTCAAGCGGTTATTTTGACGTGCGTCGCTTGAGTGGTGAGGTCTTATCCCATTCACTTAGTTGGAAAAAGTTAGCACGTCTTGAAGCAGCAAAAACCTTGAGAATCGAAACGCAATACGCTAAAGGAGGATGTTCCTCCCCCGACACCATGTCGGGGTTTCTGCAAGGCTAACTTCTATGACTGAACCAATCGAAATTTCACAAGATATTTTAGACAAACTTCTGCGTCCGAGTACAGCGACGCTGACGACGGTGCTGAACAAAAAAGGCTTCTGGAACACTTTCATGCGGGGGGTCACACCCTTGAATCCAGAAATGAACGTACACGGCCCTCTTACGGGGGGCTGTACGCCGATGGTTGGGTCAGCCTTTACCTTTAAAAAAAATCAAGGACGGGGCGAGCATTGTGGGCATGTATCCGCCGCATGAGGCGACTTTGGCGGCGTATGAGGCATGGCGGAAAAACAAATAGGACCTGGAACCCAGCCGCCAAAAAAAATTTTAGTTGTCAAATTAGCCGACTTAGGCGATGTCCTAACGGCAACACCAGCCCTCCGTGCCCTGCGAGAGCAATTCCCTTCGGCCCAAATTGACCTTCTGCTGACTCATCACACTGAGGCTGTGCTACAATATGCACCTTGGATTGATCAGTGTTTATGTAGTGCCAATTTTCGCATCTTTCATTGGCGCGAGGCACTGAAACTGCATCTCCTTCGACAAGCTTGGCAAACTCTGCATCAAATTCGGCAGGGTGAGTATGATACCCTCATTTTTCTGCACCATTTCACCAGCCGAGCTGGCCTCTTCAAATATCGCTTCATCGCTTGGGCGAGCGGGGCAAAACAAGTGCTTGGCCTGCAACCCCAACATCAACAGATAAAATTTTTAACCCAATCTCGACCAGATTTAGGCTTTGGAAAGCGACATGAAATTGATTATTGGCTGGATGTGGTTGGCCTATTAGGGATGAATACCGATAGGCAAGACATGCACTTAGCCATTAAACCAGCGCATGTAGTCTGGGCCAAAACCGTCTTGTCCACGCACCTAGATCGAGCGGGCGGACCAATCATCCTCCTCCATCCAGGCTCGGGCATTTACAGTCAAGCCCGTCGCTGGCCAGCCCAACACTTTGCCATTGTGGCGGATGATCTCATAAATCAAGGTTATCAGGTGATCATCGTTGGCCAACCAAGCGATGACACCGCCGCCGTGTTAGGTCATATGCATCACCAAGCCCTTGATTTAACGGGTCAAACCAGCCTCCATCAACTCGCTGCCTTAATGCAACAAGCTGATTTATTCATTGGGGGTGATTCCGGAGTCACGCATATCGCCGCCGCAAGTGGTATACCAATGGTAACAGTCTTTGGGCCGACAAACGCCGCCGCTTGGGGGTCACGGGCTAAAACAAGTATCACCCTGCAAGCCGATATCCCCTGTTGCCCTTGTGCATACATTGAGCATGCTGTTGGTCTAAGGCATGGCTGTCCAGCCAGAACTTGCCTTAAATACATCACCCCAGAACAAGTCTTGACGGCTGTGGCGACTCTACCCCCCTTAATCCCCCCCCCTGCTAGGAGGGAAATGAGTATCCTCACCCCAACGGGGGCACCCTGTATGGCCCGTTGGAGGGGGGAAGAAAAACCGCTAAATTTGCCTCGGGAAGCCATTCCTTGCATCTCCATCCTAAACATCCGCATCCACACTGTTACCTTTCAACAAACGCTAAACCTAGTCGAGAATTTTATTGCACTCGATCAGCCACATCAAATTGTCACCGTCAATCCTGAATTTGTCGTTCAAGCCCAACATGACTTGGTCTTTCGCCAAATCCTCAATCGGGCTAGTTTAGCCATTCCTGATGGCGGGGGCTTAATCAAAGCGGCTCGTTGGTTGGGTCAGCCACCGATACCAGAACGGGTGGCTGGTGTTGACCTCGTGGAAGCTTTGGCTAGATTATCAGCAGAAAAGGGCTATCGCCTTTATTTTCTCGGGGGCCAGCCAGGGGTAGCTGAAAAAGCGATTGCTGTACTATGCAAACGCTATCCGCAATGCGTTGTCGTGGGCCATTATGCTGGATCGCCACAGGCTGAAGAGGAGGATGACATCGTAGCTCGGATTGTGGCTACTCAGCCCGATATCATTTTTGTCGCTTACGGTGCGCCCAATCAAGATAAGTGGATCGCCCGTAATATGTACCGTTTACCAGCATCCGTCCTCATTGGGGTCGGCGGCTCCTTTGATTTTCTATCAGGTCACACCCAGCGTGCCCCCCGATGGATACAACAACGTAATTTAGAATGGTTGCATCGCTTCATCAGCCAACCCACCCGTTGGCGACGCATTTGGCGAGCTGTACCTTATTTTATGTATTTAATTATGCGACAGCGAATCAGAGATTTCCGTCATTAGCGATTAATTTTTATTATCAATTACGTTTATCTGCGTCCTATTTCAAGCCCTCATCTTAAATTTATTCCCCTGTTCAATATATCTCTCACCGCCATTTGTGGGGCGGCCGCCTGGATGACCTAGATAAATTAACCTCCGATGATGTTGTGACGGTACATGTGAATTATGCTGTTTGAGTATTTCGCGGCAAATCACAAGTATAGCTCTCGATTGTTGTGAATAAATGTTCTAAAAATAAAAAAAGTGCTAAAATATAGCGACCTTGATTTTGGATCACTGTCGATATGATTTTCCAAGATGAATTGGGAAAAATTTTATTGAAGAACGAGGTGTTGCGTTTACTTGTATTTGATGAGATTGAGGAGGTAATTGTCGAATGGGTACCTCATAGCAAGGCGAGATGGCAGAGGTGTAAAATACTCTAGTATTTGAGGCGGATTGTCTAGTACGCCAAGGCGTAAATAACATGGAAGCCGTGCCAATCCCTTCCTCAAAATCTTATGGCGACCTCTCGTCAACGAGCCACCTTAAGGATAAATCAATGACAGACCAAATTTCTGTAGCAGACTCCGCCCAACAGAATCCCTTGATTACGCAGCCCATCGCCGTCCTCATCCGCCGCATTGGCATCCCAGTGAGTATCGGCGCGTTTTTTAATACCATGTTCAATGTGGTGGATACGTATTACGGTGGCCTAATTTCTGACGAAGCCTTGGCCGCCCTTTCTCTCTCGTTTCCCATATTTTTCATTATCATCGCCCTCGGTTTTGGCCTTTCTTCAGGCAACGCGGCCCTGATTGGCAATGCCTTGGGGGAACAGAATCGCGCTTTGGCTGAACGATATGCGGTGCAAGGCTTGGGCTTGGGTATCGTTCTCTCGTTCCTCGTCACTTATATCGGCCTCACCTTTTCCCCCTTTTTATTCAGTGTGCTGGGAGCCTCAGACCGTTATCTCGCTATCAGCCTCAGTTATATCAACCCGATTTTTTACGGCACGGTGTTTTTCGTCATCGTACAGATGTTAAATTCTGTCCTCAATGCCGTGGGTCATACGCGTCCAAATCGCGATTTTCTCATTTTTGGGTTTCTATTCAATCTTATCTTGGACCCTTGGTTTATCTATGGTGGCTTTGGCCTGCCACCGCTTGGCATTATGGGCATTGCCCTAGCCACGGTTCTCGTTCAAGCCCTTGGTTGTTTGTATTTGAGCTATCATGTGGCCCAAACAAAGATGATGACCTGGAAAAGTTTAGGCCGCTATATCTGGCCGCAACCCGCCCTCATCAGTCAAATCGCCCGCCAGGGCTTTCCAAATATTATAGATTTAAGTAGTATTTCCATCGGCTTTTTCATCCTGACCTACTTTGTCAGTCGTTTTGGGCAAGGGGCTGTGGCTGCTTTTGGGGCAGCGTCGCGGATTGAACAGGTCGTGATGCTGCCACTCATCGGGGTCGATGTCGCCACCCTGAGCCTGATTGCCCAAAATAATGGGGCGGGCTTCGTCCAGCGGGTACGTGACACCTTGCATACGAGCATCCGTTATGGCTTACTCCTGATGTTCATTGGGGCTAGCTTAATCACCATATTTGCGCCTCAGTTGATGAGCCTGTTCAGCGATAACCTTGAGGTGATTAGCATTGGCATCGTTTATATCCGCATTAGAGCTTGGACTTTGCTGCCTATCGCCTTTATCTTTGTCTCCATCGCCGCCATGCGCGGGGTCAAAAAACCGCTCCACGCCCTCATACTGAGCCTGTTCCGCATGGTTATTCTACCAGCCATCGCGGTCTATATCTTGGTCGAACTATTAGGCTTTGGCTTGATTGCTATTTGGTGGACCACCTTTGTCATTGCTTTTTTGGCCGCAGGTGTGGCTTATCTTTACGCTAAACGGTTGGTGGGGTAGTTGCGGAAACAGCGTTTCCGAGGGAAATCAAATCAATGCCTAAGGATGAGAGGGATGAGGGGAAGGGCCAGGCAGGGGGGGCGGATGAACAGACACAAGGTCAAGGGGGTCAAGCTGACGGGCTTGCTCCCAAGCCATCCACAACCACAGGGCAAACGGAAACGCTGTTTCCGCCACCTCTGGAACAGTACGCTTCTCCTGAACAGAGTGGCCGCCAGAATACGCAAGATTGGGATGCGGATGAGTTGATGGATGAGCGTCTCAATGAGCAAATTCGACAGGCTCAGGAGAATAATAGCTGGGGCAGCATCGCGGGTCGTTTGCGCGAACGGATTATCGCCAGCCTAAAGCCGAAATTAGACTATCGCGGCGTTCTACGTCAATTCCGCACCTCGATTCTATCCGTCAATCGGGTCTTGACCCGCATGAAGCCCAGCCGACGCTATGGCTTTCTCTATCTAGGCAGCCGCCGTGATTTCACGACCCACCTCCTGTTTGCCGTTGATGTGAGCGGCTCAGTTAGCAGTGATGATTTAGCCCGCGGCTTTTCGGTGCTCAATCGTTTCTTCAAATATGGCATTGAAAGCATTGAGGTCATCCAATTTGACACAGAAATCAAGGGGCCACCCCTGCCCCTGAAAAAAGCGCAACGAGAGGTGAAAGTCCTCGGCCGCGGCGGAACCAGCTTTATCCCGGTGATTGACTACATCGATGAACATCGCCACTACGACGGCTTGTTAATCTTCACCGACGGCGACGCGCCTATGCCGCCCAAACCGCAGAATCGCCGTACTCGCGTCTTGTGGCTCTTTAATCAAGAAAGCAATTATGAGCGTATCCACAAGGAACTACGGTTGATTGGGCGAGCGGCTTTTTTGAAGGAGGATTAGTGAATGGGAATTACGAGTCGGACAATTTCGGGGGCTATATGATGTGTCTGAAAAGGTTCGAATTGTAGAAATTCAACGGATTGGTCAAAAACGAGGAAATAAATTTTTGTTTCGAGGTAATGAGGAGACATTATGATAACTTGGGAATATCGTGTATTTCAAGAAGATAATGGTGAGTATATTATTCGTGAAGTTTTCTACGATGATGAAGGATGCCTAGTTGGTTGTACCCAAGATGCCGTCGAGCCTTATGGCAGTTCTTTAGAAGAATTAACCAAACAAATTGAAGCCTTTAAACAAGCCTTAACTTTACCTATATTGACCTTAGCTGATGTGCCAATAAGGGAAAACAGAACAAAGCACCAGAAGAATAGTCAAACGCTTTCGTCCAAGAAGATCATGACAGAGCTTGGGTTAATTTGAATTTATCCTTGGCCCTAAATTTGAAAAAATCCTGATACAAGCTATAATGGGCCTATCTTAAACAGATGAGGTGAGAGGATGCTACCAGATATTTTAACGATAGACCAAGTGGCTGAATATTTACAACTAAGCCCTGATGAGGTCCGTCAAGAACTGGAACAAAAGCATTTGCCTGGCAGGCTCATTGCTGGTAAATGGCGCGTTCAACGCCAGGCATTAGATAAATTACTTGAAATTTCGCCAGATACTGAACAGTCTGCCTCATTAGCAGATAACCCTGCTGTCATACCGACCCTAGATCACAAAAATGAAATAACTTTAGCTCAATCAAAAGTATCGACCCCTAAAACGAATATTCACGATCAAGAGAAAAAGAAAGCTTCGTCTCAGCAACTCTATAAGAAGGCCACCATTGCCCAGAGCGAAGGGCGCACCGGTGAAGCACGGCATTTGTTTAGACAGGCTATTGAAGCGGGGGCTGATATAAATATATATAAAGCCTTTATCCAACTGTTGAAAAAAACAGGCGACAAACAAGAAGCGCAGCAGGTAATTCAACAAGCTATTAATACTTTTCCAGATCATGTTAACTTTTATAACATGGCTGGTCACATGGAAAGACGAAACAAGAATTATGCTCACGCTGAAGAAATTTTTCGACGCGGTTTAAAGGTCGCTCCATCTCAGACAGATCTACAGATGAGATTAGCGAAAGTATTGGTTCAAAAAGGAACACAGGAAAGCCTCAAGGAGGCAGGGCAAATTTTCAAGAAATTGGATGGAAAAGGAAAGTTGTATAAAAGGAATATTTACTACCAAAGATACAAGGCTTTCCAGCGTTCGCCACGGGATAACAAGGCCTATAAATTTTTTCGAGAATGTCAGATGGAACCAGGCATAACAGTCACAGGAAACCTACCAAGAGGTGTGACTGATTTAGTGGTCGACATTCAACTCCCAGAATTTAGTGAATCGTTTGGTTTATCTGATGCTATTTTGGTCAGATGCTTTATCTATGGTCGGCCTCGCCAAGCTGATTTAGTGGACTTACAGGATTATCTACAAAGTTTTGGGCCAAAAGATAGATTAGAGGTTCAAGATGGGCGCAGGTTTATCATCAACAAGTCTCTGGTTTTTATCGCTGTCAGGAATAGTGATCAGATACGTGACCAAGTCATGAACATTCTGAGTGAAAATGGCGAGGCGATTGTTCCTTTAGATGATGGTCAGCTAGAAAATTTAGATGCGCCTTTACAGGTTTTAAGAGATGTATTAGGACAATATTTAGGGAGCCGTGATTTGTACGGCGGAAATTTACCGGTTTCTGGGCGGCGTTTTTTTGGCCGCGAAAAACTCTTAAGAGAGTTAGCCGATCGTATTCAGCAGGGTCAATTTTTGGGCATTTATGGTTTACGCAAAATGGGCAAAACGTCTCTTTTGTACCAATTGCGTGATCAAAGTTTGCATACCGAGGCTGTCGCTTATGTTGATTTACAAAACAGTGCCGCCTTATCAGAGCGAAATTGTCATCCTTTATATTGGGAATTAGAACGCGACCTTTATCAGCGCTTGCAAAAGCCATATCCTACCCTAGCAAATTTATTACGTTTAGGTAAAATCGCTCGATTTAGTGATTTACCAGAACAGGGAAAACGGGCCCGCTTATTATTTGATGAAGATATCCGCGCTTTGTTGGATGAAATCCTCGAAAAACAATCGCTCGCGATTAAACAATTGATCATTGTCTTAGATGAATTGGAGTGGATTTTGCCCATTGGTCATCAAAAACCAATAGACGGCTATTTGGAATTTTTTGCTTTGCTCCGTGGCTTAACCCAAACTGAGCGGTATCGGGGCCTCATTTCCAGTATCGTCGTCGCCGCGAATGCTTCCATTAGCGAACAGGGCTATTGGGAAGAGCGAGAAAATCCAGTCTTTGCTTTTTACGCTTCTATCTTCTTACCGCCTTTAACCTTTGACGAATGTAATGAGATGATTCGCAGTTTAGGTAAAAATATGAGCGTTTATTGGGATGATGAAACAGCCTTAGAGAAAATTTTTGCCGAAACAGGTGGACACCCTTTCTTAACCCGTTTGTTTTGCAGCCATATGGTCAATGAATATCATCATCGTCCCTTGAACCTTAGGCGGGACATGGTTGATGAGCAACTCCTTCCTTTTTTGCGAGGACAGGGTGACAAGTTCATGCAAATCACCGAACTCTTACACCGCAATTTTCCGGAAGAAGAAAAATTTTTAGAACAAATTGCCTTAGATGAAACGCCATCAAACTTATCTGATGAGGCTCTGCATCACCTCATTGGTTATCAACTAATCCGTCAAGATGGCGACCAGTATCAAATCACCTTAAATTTATTACGGCGTTGGTTACGACAACGGGCTGGGGTGAGGGACTAAGTATGAATCCTTATGTATGGAATGAAGTGAAGCCAGACTTATGTTTCGGGCGAGATGCCCTCTTGAGTGAGATGCTCAGTGCTTTACCAGGAAACCCTCGCTATTCTTTTGGTTTAGCTGGGGGGAGAAGGATGGGCAAAAGCACGGTCTTACGTCGGGTAGAGATGGAGCTTAAAGTGGAGGGGTTACGGGTTATCCCTATCTACATTGATGGTTTAGCCCTACCGCGACCCTTAACCGCGTCTCAAGTATGGGAATATATCCTCTTTGAGATACAGAGCGTGCTACCAGAAGTCTCTATCAGAGCCAATAATGTCCTAGACTTTGTTAATTTCAAAGACATTTTACAACCTGTTTTGGCTAATTTACCAGAATATCAACGCCTCGTCATCCTGTTTGATGAAATTGAACCAATTACTGCTTGCGATTGGTCGGCGGGATTTTGGGCGCATTGGCGGGCCTTGTTGAGCAATACACCTGGCTTGCAAGAATACCTTACTGTCGTCTTCGCTGGGGCGCGTGAATTGGCAAATTTAAGGTACGATATCGGTTCGCCTCTGGCCGATATTTTGCAATGGCGCAACCTCCATTGCTTAGAATTTGAAGATGCTTGCGATTTGATGCAGAAGCCTATTGAAAAAGAATGGGCGACTTCCTTTCTGGAACTGGTCTATCAAGAAACGGGCGGGCATCCTTTTCTATTGCAATACATTATGCAATACGTCTGTAACACAGGCAGTGATGCTGATGAAGCAGCCCAGCAGTCTGTCATACAAGCCGTCAATCAATTTAGCCAAGAACGTGGGTGGCAATTAGGAGAATGGTGGAATCGATATTGCACAGAGATGGCCCACCAAGTCTACTATCTTTTGCCCGACGATGGTTCAATATTAGCCTTACGAACCTTGACTCAAAATCTTGGCTCCACTGAAGCCAATGAAGGGCTTGAAATTTTACAACATGTTGGTCTGGCGGTGGCTGAAGATGAGGGTTATAGCTTTCGGTATTCAGGCGAAATCTTTCGGCGCTGGTATCGAGATAACCTTTCTCCGATAGATACAACCGCTAATGTCCATTTATCCATTCCTCAAGACCTTCAAGCTGACAAAATTTCGAATTTGCTCAACAGCCCAGAGAGTGCCACCTTGGAATTTAAATCGTCCGTTCGATGGGATTATCAGCAAAATAAACGCAATAAAGAATTGGAAAAGCCTATCATCAAAACTATTGCTGGATTTTTGAATGTCGAGGGTGGAAAATTGATCATCGGGGTAGATGACCAGGGTCATATTCTGGGCTTAAAAAACGACTATACAACGCTCCAGAAAAAAGACAGTGATGGTTTCGAATTACTTCTAACCCAACTTATCTCTAACTATCTTGGCAAGGAATTTTGCTTACACATTCACCTCTCTTTCCATGATATTGATGGTGAAGATATTTGTTTAGTTAATGTAGGGGCCAGCCCTAAGCCTGCTTACGTTAAGGAAGGCGGCCAGGACGCTAAATTTTACATCCGCACAGGCGGTTCTACGCAAGCTTTGGATCCCGAAGAAACTGTGAACTATCTAAACAACAGAATTGCTAAATCTCCAACAAATTTAAGGCGGCTTCAGCGTTGACCACACGAAAAGGGAGGGAATCGGCTTGCAATAAAAAATGTCGATTCTCAGAGATGACATAATCCACGTTAAACATTTCGGCAATGGTGGCAATAGTGGCATCTTCTAAGGGCAGCCCTCGTTGGCGGTACGTTTTCACCATTGCTTCATCGGGTGATTGCCAAACGAGGTTGATATTTTCTTCATTGCCGATCAGCCGAAACAACACATTCGGTAAACCAAAATGGTATTTCAAATTCTGTTGCACTTCATGGATGACCATCGCGGGAACGAAGATAGTCAAATGGGGTAAATAATTCAGTAAAGCCACACAACTGTCTTTGGTGCTGGTGGTCCCAAAAATGTATTCGTTGCTATCAAGGATTAAGCGAGTCGTCGAGGTGATAGGTATTTTCACAAAAGGCTCTCCGAGTGGCTCTGAGTTCTTCAATTACTTCTTCTTCCTTAGGCAAAGCTTGACCGCTGGCTTGTTGTTTTTGCCAGACTAACAAACGCAAATGATTTAAGCGGGTTTGCCAATCTTGACTTTCAGTCAGTGACAGATTTTCGGCTGGCAACAAGCGTTGTACCAAATCCAGTTCATGTCGTAAACCAGCATTAACCAGTTCTGACATATCGCGGAATAAGCCTGATGCTGTGGCCGTTTCAGCCGCTTTATATAAATATTCAGGAATATTCACGGTTACAGTAATTGTTTTTGTCATCATTCGTTCCTCAGAGGTTCAAAATAACTTTCCTGTCAATAACCCTATGCCGAAATTTTCAAGGTCAGCGGATGATCACTCGGCCTACATCCTTGCAAGTTAACTTCAAGTGCCTCCTCCTTAACCTGCCATGGCAAGGCTTGATCTTGCCCCAGCAAGGCAATAGACCCAATTTGGGCCAGATGGCCAGGCGAATGTTTACCCAGCGAGCGTATTTTGATCAGGTTATCCTGCGGCCACTGCATCACATGGGCATAGAGCGTGTCACCTTTGGTCGTAAAACGCATGTCTTCGCTGGTGAAGACGGTGCGTTGGGTATCTGTAAACGCGCCTTCCATGACTTGGGTCGGGCCTTCACCAAAGATGCGCCAAGGTCGGGTGCCATAGATGCCCTCTCCATTAACCGCCAGCCACTGCCCGATTTCGCGGAGCATCTGCTGCTCTTCTGCCGGGATGGAGCCATCAGCCCGTGGCCCTACGTTCAACAACAGAACCCCATTCTTGCTTACCACATCTATCAAATCGCCGATAATATCATTGGCCACTTTATAGTCATGGCCCTCAATATAGCCCCAAGAATTTTTAGAGACAGAGGTGTCATTTTGCCAGAGCAAGCCAAAGGTGTGGCGCACTTGACCCCGTTCGATGTCAAATACGGCTGTACCAGCGGGAAAGGCATCATACTTATGATTGATGGCCACACCCTTACCCCACTTCACCCCGGCGTTATAGTAATAGGCGGCGAACTGCTTGAGATAGGGCTTGAAGGCCATGTTTTGGATCCACCAGTCAAACCAGATCAGTTGTGGCTGATATTTGTCGATCATCTCACAGGTTCGCAACAGCCAATCTTCAAGATAGGCTTGATCTGGCGCATTATCATAATATTGTTCGTAGGGACGACCTTGACCCTTGGCGGGGCCATAGAAATCGGCGTACTCAGGGTCTTGCACATCAGAAGGGAAAGCCATCCCGCCGTTCATATACCACCAATGTTCAGCCCGGTGACTGGAGACACCGAAAACCATGTTTTCTGCCCGAACAGCATCTGCCAACTCGCCGACGACATCCCGCTTCGGCCCCATCTCGGCGGCATTCCAGCGACAGAGGTCACTGGCGTACATCTGAAAGCCATCGTGATGTTCAGCCACGGGGACGACAAAGCGAACCCCTGCCTGCTTAAACAAGGTGGCCCATTCTTGGGCATCATATTTTTCAGCTTTGAACATGGGGATAAAATCCTTATAGCCGAACTGTTCATGCGACCCGTATGTGGCCTGATGATGTTCAAACTCTTTGCTGCCTTCAATATACATATTGCGCGGATACCACTCGCTGCCGAAAGCGGGCACGGCATAGGGACCCCAGTGAATAAAGATACCAAATTTAGCATCTTCATACCACTGCGGAAAGGGATAGGCTTCCAGCGAGTCCCAGGTGGCATCAAAGGGACCAGCTAAGATACCCTCAGCGATTTTGTCCAGTGTTATTTTTGGCATTTGCGTATTTCTCCATTGTTGTTTTGAGGTTGTTAGACATCAAGGTCACATTACCATGTTTCTTGCTTAAACTCAAATTCATCTTCGATAGCGAGGTAGCTTCAATGAGGACAAAAATTTTTACCAACGCCAACATCATCACCCTCAATCCGGACGCGCCAAAAATTATTAGGTTATGTTTGGTTATGTCATGCTTATATAGAAAGCACTGGTAAAAGGTGAAAATGTAGAACAGACATCTCTGTCTGTTCGTCCGCAGACAGGGATGTCTGCGTTATATTCTCTAATGTCTTCCGTATAGCAATCTAATCTTGACATAATTTTGATAAGCTCATGCTCACCCTCCCCTCTCACTTCACCCTAGCCCGTTACCGCTTCACCCTCGAAGCCCTCGACCCACTGCATATGTGGGAGTAATTTGAGAGTCCATGTCACCTAAAATGGGTTATTTCACCCTACGGGCCCTGCGGGTCATTTTGCGTGAAACGACATTTGAAGCAAAGCTAACCTTTGTCCAGCCGTCCGAAGTCCAAGATTTAGCCCTTCTGACGGCCTGCATCCTGGCCCTGCGCCGCGCAGGTACGGGGCGCAATCGCGGTCGAGGGCGGCTAAGGGCTAAGTTGTGTCGGGACACTGCGGGGCGGCCTGAGACAGATATCACCCCCACCTATTATCAGACCTTTGCTCAGGAGGTGCGCCATGTCAGCCCTTAGCTTTACCATTTATGCCCAAGAACCTATTTTAGCCACCCAATTAGAAGGTGAATCCCAACAGCGCGGTCTCGGCTCCCTATATCCCCGGCGGCCTTATTCGGGCCGCGCTGATCGAACGCTATCTACGGGAACAAGCGGCCCAAAATTATCGGCTCGACACCTGTCCTGAAGGTCAAGCCCTTTTTTTGCGCGATCAGACCCTCATCGGCGTACGAGCCGTGTTGGGCGTTCATAGCTGCCAAGGATCGCCTTTCAATGTCCAACGCGGTTTGGTCTTTTGGTTTGGAGAATCGTTGACCGAAATCTTTCCTGAATGATGATCAGGCCAAATCGCGATAGACATTCACTGTATTCTGCGCCACGATTGCTTGGGTATAGGAATTGTTGACTCGCGCAATACCCAAATTCCGCAGGGATTGGCGTAAGGCGGCATCATCAAGCAAACGTTGTAATTGACGGCGTAAATCTTCCACATCTCCCTCTTCAAATAATAACCCAGCATCACCAATTACTTCGGGAATGGCCCCAGACCGAGCCCCGACGGTCAGCACTTCACAGGCCATGGCTTCAATTAAGACTCGTCCAAACTGTTCCTTCCAATTGGATCGCGTGAGTGAGGGGAGAACCAGTACATCTAAGCTGCTCAGATAATTCGGCATGTGGCTTGCGGGCAGTTGATGATCAAAACTAACGCGCGAACTGATACCGAGCCACTGCGCTACCCGTTCTAAGCGGAGACGTTCTGGGCCACTGCCTAAAATTTTAAGCGTCCATGGCCCCACGAGCTTGGCTACAGCTTGTAAGAGTAGTTCCACCCCTTTTTCTTCTACCAAGCGACCGACATAACCGATGGTTAAAGAGGGCAAACTAGGTCGGCGGGCACTGCGTTGTAAGACGACGCTGGGCCGACTGACTCGTTTAACGTAAGCATGGCGATAAAAAATTTCGGGATCAACCCCGAATTGCGGAATTTGGTAGATTGGGCCTTGATAGCCTTTGCCCTGCCAGACAGTGAGTGCTTCGCTATTACCGACAATGAGGGCATCAGTCTGCTTCAAGACATAGCGTTCCATGAGGCGAAAGGGGAGGGGATAACGTCGATTCAGATTTTGCCAGGTGAAGACCACCGTATTGGCCTTAATCTGTTTGGCTTGGCGCAGGGCCAAGAAGGTGGCCAAGTTATAAGGTTCTTCATCAATATGCACGATGTCTGGCCGAACATCGTTCAAAATTTGATCAAGATGGGGATAATAATGTAGGTGAAAATTGCCACTGAAGGCGACCTCACTTACATGGAGGTCATAGCCTTGGGTGTGAACGCGCTCCAAGAGGGTCTCACCCCACATGGGTGGTACAATCAAAGTCAACTCAATATCATCAAACTTGGCGATTTCCTCCAATTTACGTTGATAGGTGCCAACCACCAAGGCTTTAGAAATCATCAAGACTTTCAACTGTCCTGGTCCTTCCAAACCCCAGATACTGTTATAAAAGTCAAGACCGAGAGGTTAAATTGGAATAAAAAGGTTTTAAGTCTCTGATTTTTAAATTAAGGAATAACTAAACGCTGCCCAATATAGATATGATTTGGATTGCTAATATTATTTGCTCGAATGAGTGCTTGAGTATCAACGCTATAGCGACGAGAAATTGATAGAAGCGTTTCGCCTGCTCGAACCACATGAAATGTCGTTGATGAATTGCTAGATATACCACTAGAACTTTCTGGGATGCGTAACACTTGACCCACATAAATGCGATTCGCATTGACAATGTTATTCAATTGGGCCAAGGCATCATAAGTTACGCCATAACTGAGGGCGATGCGATACAAATTCTCACCCGCCTGAACCGTATGGGTTTGTTGACCGCTTGCGCCACTTGCTGTCGCAGAACTAGCTGCTCCAGCCGCGTCGCTATCCGGGATGGTGGAGGCGATTGGCGGTGTACTGGTTGCGGTCGGGATAGCGGTTGGATTGACAATACCGCCCGAGGCTGGGGTGGGAGTTGGTTGAATAATGACAATGGTTGGTTTTGTGTCAGCCGAGGCGGTGGTATTATCTGGGGCCGTCTCTTCATTTGGCGATACTTCACCCTCAGAAGATGAACCCTCATCTTTAACAGTCTCACCTGTTTCCTCATTAGGTGAGGTATCAGCATGAGTGTCTGAACTTCCCCCCGATTCATCTGGCGGTGTGGTTGGATCTGTCGTGCCTTCTTCAGACACAGGTACGCCACCATCTGGTAGTATGGTATTAATATCTCTAGCTGCAATCGACCCTGATGCTGGAGCCTCAGACCGTTCTATATCACAACCAGCTAAAAATAGGCCTAATATACATAGTAAAATGAGTGAGATAGGGTGAACTTGGAACCGTTTCATAGCACTTCCTTAAAAAGAATGAAATTGATGAATTTTGTGATTTCAACAATCTGATTTTCTGGCCTAACTATAACATAACTAAACATTTATGTCAAGTTGTAATGAAGTTACAAGTAAGGTCACTTAGGGTGTGCCTCAGATTAGAGTTTGATTAGAGGTTAAAGAAAGCTATTGAATTTTCAGCCAAGCTTGTTAAAATAGTGTGCGGTAAACTTGGGTAATGTCTCTATAAAATTTGGAAATACCTTGTGCATTGAGGATATATAGATTGGGTTAAGGTGGAAGTCCTTGCGCCTCTCTGAGAGGCAAAAAATAGGCTGTTCGGTTGCATATCTCAATCCAACCTACATGAACTCATCAGGAGACCTATAATACATTATGGAAAAAAGTAGTATTTTACAGTTGAACGAGCAAGTAGAGCAGGAGGTCGTTTTTCTCAATGATCTTTTGGCAGAAGTCAATAAAATCATGGTCGGCCAAGAAAATCTTATTGAACGCATGCTCATTGCTTTATTAGCAGACGGTCATATCTTATTAGAAGGTGTCCCAGGATTGGCTAAAAGCCTGTTGGTGAAGACAATGGCCCAAGCGATTCAAGCCAGTTTCGCTCGTATTCAGTTTACACCTGACTTACTCCCCGCCGACTTGATTGGCACTCAGATTTATAACCCCAGAACGAGCGAATTTAGCGTACATCAAGGGCCAATTTTTGTCAATCTGATCTTAGCTGATGAAATCAATCGCGCCCCGCCCAAAGTGCAGAGTGCTTTACTTGAAGCCATGCAGGAGAGGCAAGTGACCATTAGTGATACCACTTATCCGCTTGACCCCCTTTTTCTCATTTTAGCGACCCAAAATCCAATTGAACAAGAAGGAACCTATCCCCTGCCTGAAGCTCAGGTTGACCGTTTTATGTTAAAGGTTCTGGTCAACTATCCGAGTCGAGACGAGGAACGAACAATTATTGATCGTATGACAGATATAACGTTACCGAGTGCTAAATCAGTGATTGAACCCGATCAGATTTTGCAAGCCCGTAAAGTGGTCCGTCAGCTTTACGTCGATGATAAAATCAAAGAATATATATTGAATATTGTTTTCGCCTCACGTGACCCAGAAGCAGCCGGATTGTCTGACCTGAGACAGTTGATCGCTTTTGGGGCCTCTCCGAGAGCGAGTATCTTTCTGGTCATGGCCGCTCGTGTTCATGCCTTTCTCCGAGGTCGTGGCTATGTCACCCCCGAAGACATTAAACAAGTGGCCCCAGATATTCTACGGCATCGCATTATTACCTCCTATGAGGCTGAAGCTGAAAATATCACCAGTGCTGACTTATTACAGCGCATTTTAGATCAAGTGGAAGTTCCATGAGATCGTGATGAATGATGAATTAAGAATTAACTTATCATTCACAACTCATCACTCATCACTCATCATTCCCATGCTTTCTACCGACTTAATAAAAAAAATCCGCCAGATAGAAATTTATACCCGCCGCTTGGTGAACGATAACTTTGCAGGCGAATATCATGCTATTTTCAAGGGACGTGGGATGGAATTTGATGAGGTGCGCCCCTATCAACTTGGAGATGAGATTCGGACGATTGACTGGAATGTAACGGCTCGGACTGGGGAACCTCATGTTAAACGTTACGTCGAAGAGCGTGAATTGACCGTGATGTTGGTTGTCGATGCTAGTGGCTCGCAGGATTTTGGGTCTGTTAAGCGTTTCAAACGTGAAGTCGCGGCAGAATTGGTGGCTGTTTTGTCCTTTGCCGCGACGACGAATAATGACCGCGTCGGGTTGCTCATCTTTACTGACCGTATTGAGTTAATTATTCCCCCCCGCAAGGGTCGTCATCATGTGCTACGTCTCATTCGAGCCTTATTGACTTTTCAACCTCAAGGTCGTCAAACGGATATTCGCCTCGCTTTGGACACCGTTAATCGTATTTTAAAGCGACGCAGTATTATTTTTTTAGTGTCTGATTTTTTGATTAATTCTACAAATTATCAACAGGCAATGTTTGTTACCAATCGTCGTCATGATCTCGTTGCGCTTGATCTGCATGATCCTTTGGAAAGCAACCTTGGAGATGGGTCTAAGAATTATCGTTTGGGTTGGCTAGGCAGATTGCTTGACTTTTTTTCAGGCGAGGTTTTGGTTTTAGAAGATGCTGAATCTGATGAGGTGAAACAGATTGATATAAAAAGTAAAGTTTGGCAAGATGCTTTTGCCAAACAGGTGAAATATTTTGAAAATGAGAAAAATCATATTTTCAGGCGGTGTGGGGTTGACTGTATCCCAGTGAGTAATCTGACAGACTATGTTCCAGCCTTGACCAATTTTTTTCGTAATCGCTCGCGTCGCTTAAGAAGATGAATGGTCTCGGCACGAGACACGCCTTTTGCAATATGACAGCCCTATGTTAAAAAAACGTTTTTTATTATCCATCATCCCCCTCATTTATCTCGCAGCCGCCCTGACCGAGCAAGTTGTTTTCGCCCAATTTTCGGACAATGTTGATATATCACTTGTGGCTGATAAAGACACGTTGACAGTGGGTGATCCGGTTCAGATCACTCTGACCATTAAACACCCGCTTGGCTATCAAGCCCTTGACCCTCAATTTGAAGAAACATGGGGGTCATTTGAAATTTGGTCGCAATCTGAACCCCTGACTCAAGCCAATGATGAAGGCGGGCAGACGACCACGCAGGTCATTCTAGGCACTTTATTTGAAGTTGGCCTCGCCCAATTACCACCCTTTCAAGTCACACTTCGGGATGGAGACGGAGAACTGATTGAGCGAGCGACACCCCAATTATCGCTGACAGTGGAGTCTGTCTTGACTGAAGATCGTGAGGATTTGCAGGGTTTGAAACCCCAAGCCGGGTTGCCTGTACCACCTTTATGGCCTTGGATTATTTTATCCGCTTTGCTTTTAATTGCTTTATGTACTTTGTTAATTTGGTTCTATTTTCGGATGCGTAAACACCTCATGCAATCCGTCCCAGAAATATCCCCCCCACTTGTGGTTGATATGCGTCTGCCACATGAAATTGCCTTGGCCGAATTAGACCGTATCGAAAAACTAGATTTACCGGGGCAAGGACGGTTCAAAGAATATTACACCTTAGTCACGAATTGTATCCGTCAATATCTCAGCGATGAGTTCGAATTTCCGGCTCTGGATCAGACCACCGACGAAACCAAACGAGCCTTAAGCAAAAGACTGGCGAGCAAGCACGATGTATTGCCTGAGCAGGTGAATGAAGTAACCCTTCTGTTAGAGGAGGGAGCTTTGGTCAAATTTGCCCGCTTCGTTCCTCAAGTTGAGGAAGCCTATTATTTTATTCCGCAGACGCGACAGCTCATTGACTTAATTAGTCTGGAACCAGAGGTCGTCATAGATGATGATGTTGCTGCCTCGACGGACCAGCTAGACCAAACTGATTCTGTCGCTCTATTGGAGGTGAAACAGTGATTTTTCGCTTTGCCTCTCCCTGGCTATTAGGCTTACTACTTTGTGTCCCCTTGATCGTTTGGTGGGTCTTGAGAGGCAGAAAAACTCAGGGACGTGTCGCTGGATTACGCTATGCAACAACGGCTTTATTGGACGACTTGCCGATATCTTGGCGCATTCGAGTTCATCCCATCTTGTTTTGGCTACGTCTCTTAGTGATTGTCTTGGTCATCTTAGCCTTAGCTCGACCACAAGCGGGCCAGTCACAGGAAATCATTCGTGGTGAAGGGGTGGATATCGCCCTAGCCTTAGATATTTCAGGTGGCATGGCCTCCTTAGATTTTGAATTAGATTCTGAACTGCAAAATCGCCTAGAGGCCGCAAAGAAGGTCATCGGGGATTTTATTCAGAGTCGCAGCTATGACCGTATCGGATTGGTCGTTTTTGCCCGGGAAGCCTTTATCCAAAGCCCGCCGACCTTAGATTATGATGTCTTATTAAACCTACTAAATCAGGTCGAATTAGCCACAGCCTTGGAGATTGAAGACGGGACAGCTATTGGGCTAGGGTTAGCGAATGCTGCCAATATGCTGAAAGATTCTGAGGCTAAAAGCCGGGTGGTGATTTTGCTCACCGATGGCGTGAATAACTCTGGTCAAGTTGATCCCATCACTGCGGCAGAAGCAGCCGAAGCCTTAGAGATTAAGGTTTATACCATTGGGGCAGCCAGACCAGGCGAAGTGCCCTTTCCTTATCAGGGAGCTTTTGAGGTGCAGATCATCATGCAAGAGAGCGTTTTGGATGAAGAAACGCTTAAACAAATTGCCGAGTTAACAGGCGGTCTTTATTTTCGGGCTACAAACACCAGTGGGTTACAAGAGATTTACGCCCAAATTAATGAGTTAGAAAAATCAGATATCGAAATCCGAACTTATACGCGCTATCGAGAATTGGCTATATTTTTGTTGATGCCCGCTGTGAGTGTGTTATTGATAGAAAATTTTTTGAAGCATACAATTTTGCGTCAATTACCTTAGAAAGGATACTATCCATTAAATATTTTAGGAGGTTACTATGTTTGAACCCCTCACGATTGCCTCACGCAAAACGAACTCAACGACGATAGATCGTCCCGCCTGAATTCCTTCTGAAATCACGCCTCAGGCTGAACGCGCCCACAAATCCAACTTCACCTGTGGCGTTCCATCAGGGGGTGATCCAGAAAATGGCCCCAGATGCTGAAGGGTATTTCACCCTCCCAGAAATGGACTTGAAAATCCGAGCCATTGGGCAACGGATTATTCTCGTGGATGCCTCAACCGATGAGGTGTTATTTGATAATAGCGACCTTGCCACAGCCTTAGCAGAAGAACAGGTCGCTCGTCAAGTTGAACAAAAGGCACATGAAGAAGCTCTTCAAGCCGAACAAGATGCACGACAAGCCACAGAAGAAGCTCTTCAAGCCGAACAAGATGCACGGCAAATCGTAGAAGCAAGTCTTGTTGAGGCTCATCAGGTCAGGAATCAGGAAATTGCCCAAACGATGTGGCAGAAGGGTCTGGATTTTGCTTTGATTATGGAGGTGACTGGCCTGTCAGAGACAGCATTGAGAAACTTGATTGAGCAGGAAGACTCATTTTGTTAATCCCTAATTGTTAATTGTTTTCATGCGTTTTGCACAACCTGTTTTTTTATACAGTTTTTTCTTAATTCCTTTAATAGCCTTCCTGCTCATCCTCGCTTACCGTGCTAGACAAAGGGCTTTGCAATGCCTAGGTGATCCTCACCTAATTCAGTCTCTTAGTCATCAAGTCAATTGGCAGGGGCGGATTTGGCAGATGGTGTTGTGGGTTTTAGCTTTAGGATTGATCATCTTCTCTTTGGCTCGGCCTCAATGGGGTAGTGAAGTTCAAGCAGTGCAGCAACAGGGTATCGAAGTGATGATTGTCCTCGATATCTCAACCAGTATGTTGGCCGAAGATCTTAAACCGAATCGTCTGAGCCGCGCTAAGTTAGAAGTTGTCGAATTATTAAAGCAGTTACAGGGGGATGAGGTTGGCTTAGGGCTATTTTCAGGGGCTAGTTTTATTCTATTTCCGCTCACATCGGATTTTGCTACAGCCCGTACATTTTTAGATAGTGCCCATCCTGATATGATCTCGCGGCCAGGGACGGATATTGCGGGAGCTATTCGGACAGCCCTGTCAGGATTTAATGTCAATCGGGCTAGTCAAAAAGTGATTATCATCCTAACCGATGGTGAACACCCTGAACATGAAGATGATATCATGGAGATGACTCAGCCTGCTATTGAGCAAGGAGTCATTATTTATACCATTGGTTTCGGCTCGCCGCAAGGAGAACCTATTCCAGAATATAATAATCAAGGCGTGCGTATTGGGTTTAAGCAGGATAATCAAGGTCAGATAATTTTATCGCGGTTGGATGAAGTGACTTTACAACAAATCGCCTTGGATACAGGGGGGATTTATTATCGGGCCACAGGTGGGGGACAGGGAGTCCAAGCCTTGGCCAACGAATTAGATGAATTGCAAAAAGCGGAGTTTGAAAGTCGTTTTAAAACCCTTTATATTGAGCGGTTTCAATGGTTTTTAGGTTTAGGCTTGATCTTATTAATCGTCATAGAACTTATTCCTGCTCGTCTGCAAGATAAAAACCAAATATAATCAAGTTAACTGGCCCATAGATGGTGGCTTAATATGAAAAAATATTTTATACTATTGGTGCTAATATGTCTTCTGGGGTGCAAGGAGGAATCAGTTCCCTTGAATAATGAAGCTAACCAAGATTTTGAAGCAGGGGCTTATGAAGCAGCTTTGCAAAAGTATCGCCAAGCACAATCTATTGCGCCGGACTTGGCTGAACCTTACTATAATGCTGGCAATGCCTTATATAAGCAAGGCAATTTAGAACAATCCGAATTACAATTAAAAATGGCTCTGCGTCATGCAGGAGAGGAACAACTAATTCAACAGATTTTTTATAATCGAGGTAATGTTTTTTACCAGTCTGAAAATTATGAGGCATCTGTCGAGGCCTACAAAGAAGCCTTACGCTTGAAACCTGATGATATTGCAGCCAAACATAATCTGGAATTAGCACTAAAAAAACTGGATGAACAACGTCAGCAAAACCAAGAGCAACAACAGCCAATGGACCAGCCTGATGGCTCTGAGCAACAAGACACTCAGCCGCAGAATCAGCCAGAGCAAAGCGATCAAGAAAATGATGATCCACAAGAAGAGCAGGGCCAACAAACGCAACCTGATCAACAACAAGCTCAAGAGGATGAGCCACTTCAATCGGGTCAACCTATGCTTCCCGAAGTGCTTACTGAAGAGCAAGCTCGTCGACTTTTAGAAGCCATTGTTCAAGAGACAGATACTTTGCAGGAACGCTTACAACAGCCACAGCCTCATGCAAGCCCACCGCCAGCGGATTGGTAAGGATGCGAAATTGAATTTCTAGGCCCATACAATCTTTATTTCTTAATGGGAGTAGACGAAGTTATGCTAGATGAAAAAGAACTTGAACAAGTACGTAATTATGTACATCAAATACTGCCTCAGGCGATACGCCAAGAACCTGATATTGCAATTGCCCTTGAAGGACTGTTAGCTCAACATTTTCCTCGCCGTGATGAATTTGCCCGCCTGCTGGATAAACTTGATCAAAATCAAGCCGAGACAAATCGACGATTTGAGGAAATGGATCGACGATTTGAGCAACAACGCGAAGAGATGAATAGACGGTTTGAGCAGGTTGACCAGCGGCTTGAGCAACAACGTGAGGAGATGAATAGACGGTTTGAGCAGGTTGATCAGCGGCTTGAGCAACAACGCGAAGAGATGAATAGACGGTTTGAGCAGGTTGACCAGCGGCTTGAGCAGGTTGATCAGCGGTTTGAGCAGGTTGATCAGCGGTTTGAGCAGGTTGATCAGCGGTTTGAGCAGGTTGATCAGCGGTTTGAGCAGGTTGATCAGCGGTTTGAGCAGGTTGATCAGCGGTTTGAGCAGGTTGATCAGCGGTTTGAGCAGGTTGATCAACGGTTTGAGCAGGTTGATCAACGGTTTGAGCAGGTTGATCAACGACTTTCAAAATTAGGTCAGGATGTCTTGGATGTTAAACGGGATGTTGCTCAACTCCGTAGTGGTCAGGATTTATTGTTCAGAAAACTCGACCAACGCGATGCTGAACTTTTACTTAAATATGGTGATCTGGGTAATATTAAGGGCAAAGCATTGGAAGATATGTTCGCTGCGGCTTTAGGCTATGGTCTTCGCAACCCAGATATCCAACCCGATCAAATTAAGATGCGTCAACCTATAGCGGATCCAGAGGGTCAAATCTTTAAACCTGGCTATGTTTCAGAAATCGATTTGATTGCTCAAAATGGACGACTTATCCTTTTTGAAGTCAAAGCATCAGCTGTGGTCGATCATGTTGATCTTTTTGCTTCGAAAGTAGATTTGATAAAATTACAACAGCCAGACCAAATTATTCATGCGGTTTTTATCTCGCTTGATGCAGTGCAGGCCGTTTCTGAAAGATGTCAGGCTTTGGGCGTGGAATTAGTGGACAGCCTTGAAGATAACCTAAGCTCGGTCTAAAGATGAGGTTCATTACGCGATAATATGATGAAAAATGTATTCTGGCAAACTATTTTAATGTTAAGTCTATGTTTAGGGCTTTTTCAAAATATACTCGCCCAATCAAATTCACCCCTGAGCGTTGAAATAGACCCAACAAGTCTGACCACAGATGATGTTCTGAATTTTATTATCAAAGTGCAGGGCACAGGCGATATGCCAGCACCGACCTTGCCGTCCCTCGATAAATTTGATCGGGTGAGCAGGGGTCGGTCGTCGCAGTTCAGTTTCGTGAATGGGCGCAGGACGGGTCAGGTTATTTATTCCTACGTTTTACGACCTATTGAAACGGGTCAATTGGTCATCGGGCCTGTACGTGTGACAATAGATGGACAAACGTATACCAGCGAACCAGTTGTCATTGAAGTATCGCCAGGCGCAAGCTTGGCTCAACCAGACCCTGATACAGCGGCCCCGAATGAACTGAACGGACAAGATTTTTTTGTTGAAGCTGAGGTCGATAACTTAGCACCTTACGCAGGTGAGCAAGTCGTTTATACCTTTCGGATGTATGTGGATAATGATCGCCGTTTTGCGCGACAACCTCGTTATATCGCCCCTAATTTTAGGGGATTTTGGCACAAGGAACAAGGTCAAAGTACGATCAGTCATCGTATTTATCGGATTACCGAATTGCAGACGATTTTATTTTCTACCCGAGCTGGCTCCATTACGATTGACCCAGCGACTTTGTCCATTCCAGATGTCGGGGAACTTAAAACACAAGCCTTGACGCTCAATGTAACCCCTCTTCCGCCTAGCCCACCCTCAGACTTTGGGGATGCCATTGGCTTATTTCAGCTAGATACTGAGATCAGTTTGACTGAGGGCAAGGTAAATGAACCGATTAATCTTTTAGTCACCCTCAGCGGACAAGGCAATTTGTATACGCTTTCGGATCCGGTATGGCCTGAAATAGCGAATTGGCGGCTGTTTGAGGAAGAAACCATGCTGGATGCCGTTTTTGAAAATGATGAGATAAGAGGACAAAAGATTTACAAGCTCTTATTAGTACCAGGCAAAGTTGGTGATTTCACCTTGCCCTCTATTACTTATAGTTATTTTGACCCGATTGATGAAACATATCGTACGCTTTCTACTGACCCTATTCCGGTTAAAATTTTACCAGAAAATGAAGAACCTACTTCGCCTATTTTTAAGCCGGGTCAAGAACAGGTTGAACGTCAGGCCAGCGATATTCGCCATATTAAGATAGCTCCCTTGAGTTTGACCTCTGCCCAAACTGTTGTCACTGAACAATGGTCTTACTGGTTGCTTTGGGGAGGCCCAGTTATTTTATTCCTCGTCAACGCGGTGTTTTTGCATCGAATGCGTCAATTTGCTCAACGCCCTGAAGTACGTGTCTCGGCTAGAGCAGGACGTAAGGCGCAAAGGTCGCTCAAATTGGCCCAGCAAAATCAACAAGATTATTATAATGCTGCTGAACAAATTTTGATGACCTATCTTTCTGAAAAACTTAACCACCCGGTGGCTGGTCTGACTCAAGCCGCTTTATTAGGTAAATTGCAAAGGCAGCATTTATTAGATAAATCTTTGATAGACCGGGTTCAATTCTGTTTGAATGAATGTGATATAGGCCGCTTTAGTCCAGGTAATCACCTTGATCAGCAAGGACTAAAACTGCTTGAAGATGTAGAATTTTTGATCTTGGATTTGGAAAGGGCTTTGGTTTGATGAAACAATTTGAGGCAAGATCTGATTTCAGGGAAATGGCCCTGCCACCTATCCAAAAAAGGGAGAACGCGAGAGCTTGGTTTTTGACCGTCTTTGTTCTTCCCTCTGACAGGCTAGGGGGGATATTTCTCTGCAAATCTTTGCGAGTCCTCTGTTTAAGTATATTGCTATTAATGTTTATTGGGCCTACACAACTTCTCGCCGATAGCCCTCTTGACCTTTTACAGTCAGCTAATCAGTTATATGAGGCAGAACGTTTTGGCGAAGCCCAGATTTTGTATCAACAATTAGTTAATCAAGGGATTCGAGATAGTGTGGTGTTCTATAACTTAGGAAATGCCTATTTTAAGCTCGACCAACTCGGTCAGGCTATTTTGAATTATCGTTTGGCTCAAACTTTAGATCCGAGAGATGAAGATATTCAGGCGAATTTGGCTTTGGCTCGCAGCCAAACCCTTGATAAAATTGAGGGAAATTCAGAAGCCTTAATGGGTCAATGGGTGGATATTATTCAAACAAGGCTGACCCTTAATGAATTGGCTTGGCTGAGTTTAGGTTTATGGATTCTGATGACCTTGTTATTAATTGCGTATACACAAATACGTCAATGGGGCTTGGCAGATTGGCATAAGATCAAGCCCTTGTATGTCGTGCGTTATATGTTTATCGTGAGTGTGGTTGTATTTTTTGGCTGTACAATATCCTTTGGAAGCTGGTTATATAGTGAAACAATACGTCCCCAAGGGGTCATCATTGTTGATGAAGTGGATGTGACCAGTGGTCCAGGACCACAATATATTATTGAATTTACCTTACATAATGGTACTGAAGTGGGCTTACTTGAAGCGCGTAATCATTGGTATCGTTTAACGCTCCCAGGTCAACAATTACAAGGTTGGGTTCCAGCCAGGGCTATTGGTCTTGTCCATAAGTGAGAATGGGATGAGATTTAAAGAAAATAAATTCACAGTCTTATCTTCAGGTGAACAGCAACTGAGTGCCAAGCGGATTGACGAGAGTTTACTGAACAGATGTAGCTATTTGGGAAATCTTTACTATTAATGAGCAAGAAGAAACTTTTAAAGCCGATGCCTATTTAGGCCTTCAGTGGATGGACGAGCGACTGGCATTTGATCCAGATACGTTTGGATATGAGCAGAAAGTTTATCAGGATGAGACAGCTCTTGAGATCTTAAAAACCGAGATGTGGTGGCCAACAATCGAGGTCGCAAATGCCCTTGCTGTTAATTGTTGCCATCTCGTGGGCAGTGTTCTGGATGGATTATGAGGATATGAATCTAGCTGATAGAATGAGTGTCTCATTTACGAGTGTGTTAACAGTGGTAGCTTTCGATTTTGTCAGTTCCGATAGCTTGCCTAAGCTTTCATACGCAACCTGACTAGATAAATTCTTGACAATTAGCGACATCGTTTTGACGCTACCCGTCTTGGAAAACGTCGTTGGATATAGATTGAAAAAAATAACAACCTTCCCACAGCACAAAAGATTGATAAGCTATTTCCAGTGCGACTGATTTTTAAGGGTGGGGTTGAGACCAGAAAGACGGTGGTTAGACGTGGAGCATGTGCAGGGAAAAGCATGTTAGACTGGGTGAGATCGTGTCGCTAAGTTTAGAGGGAACGTTTGTTCCTCAGCGAGGCTTATGGCATTATGACTCTGGATATGTCACAAGTAATCAGTAATTCGTCATCGGTTACAGGCGGACTGACGACTGAATACCGGTCCCTAATCACCAATCGCTCCCCCATCTACTGGAGTCACCTTGCCAGCTGTGCCTATTTTCACGCCCGATGATATACGTTTGATTAGCGAATGTACCTTGCAGTTTCATTTTTGGCAACAAGTGCCGATAAGGCAGGATGAACCGGATATGCTG
This sequence comes from Anaerolineae bacterium, assembly GCA_965199695.1. GTDB lineage: Bacteria > Chloroflexota > Anaerolineae > 4572-78 > 4572-78 > CBDAUV01. Next base: position 1,248,492 of record OZ241372.1, read on the forward strand.
GCTAAAGCGGTTCTTAAGACCATTCAGCAACTTCACGCGACTGGTGGACCGTATCGCCTCAATTTGCCTAAAACGCTCCGTAGCTTAGACCCACATGTGCCACCTGACTTACAGCAAGATGTGGCCTTTGTCACCACGGCTCGACAAATGTTGGCCAATTATCATCGGCGGTTGCGTGATGAATGGTCTAAAGTCATTGCCAGCAATGAAACTTTAGGCTTAACCATTCGCTTGGGACGACAAACCATTCGCTGTGAGGCAATGATTGACCGGGTGGACCAAGAAGTAGACGGTGGCGTGACCGCTGTTGAGTTTATCATGACCACGGAAGCGTTGCCAGACGATTTGTCGCTAGATGATGTCGAAACCACTTTACGTCATGCCCTCGTCGCTGCGGCCTATCCGAACAAACGGCCTGTGCGAATCAAACAACTCTGGCTGTATCATAACCGAGATCTCAGCCTTGAATTAACGGAAAAACATTACCGTCAAAATTTATCCCAAATTAAAGAGCGCATGCAGACTTGGCTGGAAGGCGAAGTTTTAGCCCGACCCGGGTTACATTGTGATTTTTGCCCTTTTCAGGATTATGGGTGTCCAATTTATATCAGTGATTAGTCATTAGTTTTTAGTAACAAACTGTTAGTTGTTAATAAGCTGACTGAAACATCGTCTAAAACTAAAAACTAACCACTAAAAACTAACCGCTAAAAATGATAAAAACAAACAAACAAACACGACGCGACTTTTTGAAAAAATCAAGTCTTTTAGGGGCTTTTGCCATAACCCAAATTTGTGGCTTGAGAACGACCTCAGAGCCACAGACCTACATTTCAACCTCCATTCCCACCACGAGTCCTACCAAAAGCAGTACATCCCCCCTTGCTACCCCGACAACAGCTGCCCCTTCAGCCACAGCGACTCAGACACCGACAGAAGCTGCCACAATATCCCCAACTGTAGCGAATACTGATACCCCTGTGCCCCCCCCCACAGACACTCCGACCCCCGTCCCCACGCCCTATCCACCTGGCCCGCCGAGTAAATTGGGACTATTTATCACCCGCAATGATTCTCAAGTCTTGGATTTGATTACGCAGGGCCAACCCGCTTTGGTTAAAACCTTAGAATTGGATGCAAATTTTGTGGTTGGGATCAAACAGGCTTCTCCAAAGACCATTTTGGTGGGTCGAATATGGCTGGAGCAGATGAATTTGGATGCTGACCCGATTGCCCTTGCTCAGGCCTTTGTCAACCAGCTTTTGCCCATTGCCAATGACCCAAAACGCCTTCAAGCCTTTGATGGCTGGGAAGCGTATAATGAGCCTATCGCTGATAATCCTGATAAGATGAAACGCTTGGCCGATTTTGAAGCAGAACGGACTCGTTTATTGGCTGAACATGGCATTCGTTCTGTTGTTGGTAATTTTGCCACAGGCCATCCTCATTTACCTTGGTGGTCTGAATTTGTCCCAGCCTTGGCCGCGGTGCAGCAGTATCAAGGCTATTTGGGCTTACATGAATATTCCGCGCCCATCATGCAGTTTGGGACTGGAACCTTACAGCTTGATGGTCAGGCTGATGAAGGCGATGAAGGCTGGCTTACACTCCGTTATCGTAAAGCCTATCGTCAATATTTGCAGCCAATGGGTTTTGGCGATGTGCCAATTTTGATGACAGAATGTGGGGTGGATGGTTTGGTGAGCAACCGCCCTGGGCCTGCTGATGCAGGCGGTTGGCAAGATTTTGTGCCACTTTGGCTCGCTAATGGCTTGCGTAATCATCCCCCAGGGGTATATATGGATCAGTTGATTTGGTATGATAGCGAGTTGCAAAAAGATGATTATGTCAAAGGGGCTGCTATTTTTGCCGCGGGGGCTTCACCAGGCTGGGAGAGTTATGAAATTTTAGGGGAAACAGCGACGTTATTAGGGCAGTATCTGAAGGTCCATCCTCGCTAATTAGCCCTGAGTAATTAAAAAGGCGTATTGAGAAACTTTGTGGAAATAAAGAAAATACCGTGTAAATGAGCAAAGTTGCAAAGTCCGCGGAGATAAATGCTTATGTGCAGACTTTGCAACTTTGCGACCCTGCCACTTTGCTACTAAAGTCTATTCAAAAGCGACCTCTAAGCCTGTCTGCAATAAGCGATAAAAACGCGATATTGGATCAGCCGTCAAGGCGACCCTTGGCCCGTGTTCGACAATTTGGCCCTTCTCTAAAATCATGATTTCGTCGGCCCGTTGGACAGTGGCCAAACGGTGAGCCACAATGATACCAGTTCGATTGGTGAGGAGGTTGTCTGTCGCTTTTTCAATCAACTGCTCTGTGGCTGGATCAAGGCGGGAGGAGGCTTCATCCAAGATAACTAAGCCAGGGTTGGTTAAAAAGACACGAGCAAAGGCCAACAATTGCGCTTCGCCCGCCGATAGATTATTCACGCCCTCTAATCGCGTATCGAGGCCCTCAGCTAGGCTTTCCAACCAAGTCGTCATCCCTAAATCTTTCAAGATCGCTAAAATTTTATCATCGGGAACTTGATTGTCAAAGAGGGTTAAATTTTCCCGCACACTGGCCTGGAAAAGCTGAACCTCTTGGGACACCAGGCCCATGTACTGCCGTAGGATGTTTTGTTTGGCTTGCCGAAGATCATGACCGCCTAAACGGACCACGCCTTCACTGGGGTCGTAGAGGCGGAAGATGAGTTTGGTGATGGTCGATTTCCCGCTGCCAGTTCTACCTAGCAAGCCCAACACTGTTCCTGGTTCTAGGGTGAAGGTCAGGTCTGTTAAAATTGAGGTATCAGGATCATCTTCATTTTGCTCCTATTTTCTCATAGCGAGCGAGTGGAACGACTCTGGGAGTGTAGGCAACAGTAGGGGGTAGTAGCGAATATGCGACATAACAAAATTTGCCATTAATTCTTTTCGTGGTATTATTCTGGCATGACTGATGAGCAATCTGATACTAAAATAACAGAACTAAAAGACTCTTTAGCACAGAACGCTTTTGATTTTTTACAGTATTCTATTGAACAATTTAATTCCAAACCTAAATTTTCACTTGTTAATTTTTGTACCGCCATTGAATTATTTTTAAAATTAAGGCTACTTCATGAACATTGGACATTGATAATCGAACGCAATCCCAACTTAACTAATTTTAAAACTGGTGACTTTAAATCTATCAATTTTTCTGACCTTATACCAAGAATTGAGGCAATTACTAATTTTAAATTTAGAAAAGGTACAAAAGATTGTTTCCAAAAACTTGCTACACACCGAAACAAAATAATTCACTTTTCTCATATCGCTTTATCAAAAGACGATGAAAAGAAAGAAATTTTCATTGAGGAGCTGGAGGGGTGGGATCATTTACAAAAATTATTTAATGAGTGGGATTTTTTATTTTCAACTTATGAAATTGAAATTTTTAGAATAAATCATTCAATGAACCAAAATTCAGAATTTCTTGAAAAAAAATATCTGGAATTAAAACCTAGTATAGAGCGCGAAATATCACAAGGATATTCTTATACAAATTGTAGCCGATGTAATCAACGTGCAAGCAAGTTAGATGCTGAAACACATTATCTTAACTTTTGCACTTGTAAGGTTTGTGATTACCGACATTATGCTTTTATTATTCCCTGCCCATCTGATTCTTGCGACGCACAAGTCACAATAGAAGAAAGTTTTATCCATGTAACACATAAATGTTCCACATGTAATTCTGTCGTGGAAAAGGATTATCTTATGAAAGTCCTTGATGCTGAACAAGCCATCATTGAGTATGCTCACATACATTGTGATCAATGTCTACCAGAAGAGAATGTCATTATTCATTCCGATTATTATACTTGCCTTGAGTGTTTTTCTACACAACAAGAATATGAAGTATGTGAGTGGTGTAATCAGTACCAAATTGGTGATTCATTAGGCGAGGATAGCTATGCTGTTGGTTGTCCTTTTTGCGAAGGTGCAGTTGCTTATTATATGGCTAAAGATGATTAATTTTCAGCAATAAACGACCAGATTCTAATAGTACCCGCAGTAATTGGCGGTAGCCTCTTTCACGCCCCAAGGTTTATCACTTAAATCAGTAACTTGCCCATTTCTTATCAACAAAAAATAGGGTTGAGAACCTGCATAGGCACCATAACTATTTTTTGCATTCACAGTAAAACAAACAATCCACCCATGGTAGCGTATTTTCCCAAAATTGCCCACATAAAATTGTCGTGGGCTAGAAAATTCTGAATAACGAGCAGACACAGGGTCCTTCAAAATTTGGTTCATATATGCCAACACAATCCTTTCATAATTATGCGGATACGGACCATAATTTAAACTCGCAATTTCTTCTGAAGAAGGTTTGCCACACCCTGCAAGAAACAATGCTACCACAGCAAAACTTATAAATCTCGTTAATGAATAATTTCTCATAATGCCCTCCATGTTGTTCTAAACTAGCCAAAGTCACATTCAATTGCAATTCTTTAAATCGTTAGTGCAAAAAGCGACTCGCTTATTAATGAAAAGTGACTTGTTCGAAAGCGACGGAAAGCGGCCCAGAGGGCCAAGCAATGCCAGGTCCATCTCGTAAGGTCGGCTGAATTTGACGCAGCGCGGTGATGCGATTGATGCTGGCGGCGGTTTTTTGTAGTTCCTCCACTTGGCGAATCATATCCCAAAATGGGCCACGCATGGTGTCGAGATAATAGAAAATGAGATAAACTGTGCCGATGGTCAGGCTGCTATTTTGAAAAAGGGTGGTGCCCAAAATATGGGCCGCGACATAAGCCAAGCCGAAGGTCAGCAGCGGCATGACCGTAACAAAGACATTGACTCTTTGCGCTCGGTCTGCTTTGAGCCAGCGGGTGCGGATTAGTTGATAAAGACGACGCATGATATAGGGTTTGGCTCCATTAGAGCGGATTTCCTCGGTTCCGTTGAGCCATTCTTCAAAATAGCCAAAAAGTTCTGCATCGACTTGACGCAGAGCCTGCCAGCGGGGGACAGTCAATTTACGGAGCCGATTGACGGTCATAGCCCCTAAGCCAGCGATGCTCGCCATGGTCAAGCCAATTCGCCAATCAATGCTCCCCAGTAAAATCAAGACCCCAATTACCAACAAGCCATTCCCGCCCAACTGCAAGACGAGTTTAGAGAAAAAATTCGCCAATTGATTGACATCCCCATCCACCCGCTCAATCAGCTCGCCCGGCTTATGCGTTTTATGAAAGGCCATATCCAGTTTGAGACAGTGGCGGGCTAAATCCACCCGTAAGGCATTGGTCGCCGTCCAAGCCACTGTCTCTCCGACATAAGTTGCGGCTAAGTTGACCCCTTGGCGCAAGAAAGATATGACGATAAAAATAGCCGCTGCGCCAAATAATTGCTCAATAGCACTGCCCGCCTCCACCGAGTCAATGAAATAACGCACCACTTGTGGGTTGGCTAATTGTAGGCCGATTCCCCCGAATAAGAGCAAGGCCAATAAACTCACCTGTTTCTTTTGCGGAGCCAGATAGGTGGTGAGCAGAGTCCAATAAGGGTTGAGCGAGGTTAACATGGGACACCTAGATAATGGTTATTCATTGTATAGATCATCATATAACAAGGGGTCAGAGGATTTGACGGATAGGTTAAGTGCATGACCCTTAGGAAGATAAATCAAATTTGCCCCAAGTTGCTTTAACCTGCTATGATGACCATACCTAAACTAAGCGAGGTGCAAAATGCAGATTGAAAGTTTTCATATCCAAGGGTTTAAGAGTTTGGCCGATGTCAAGGTAGAAGGATTGTCGGACATTAATGTCTTTTATGGCTTGAATGATGTGGGGAAGTCGAATATTTTGCAAGGGTTGGCTTTGTGGCTGGATTTATTTTTTAAAATACAAAATACAAGTGCCGAAAGGCAGGCAATGTATATTGATGAAAAGTTTGGGCCTTTACCTTTTCGATTAGGTAACAATGCTCAACTAGGTAATAAAAATCATTTAAATTTTCAGGTGCAAATGAATTGGGAGGAAATTGATCCAATTTGGGTAGACATTAGGCATTGGTTGAGAGGTTTAGAACAATCTGGACAACATGAATTTAGTTATCCAATCTCAATGATTAGTCAAATTCAGACAGAGATTAGGCATCAGATAGATAGACAGGCCTTGACGAACTTGGTTAAATCTCAAATAATGTTTTTAGATGATCGTAATGAATTAGTACATAATTCTAACTTTTACAAGCTTAAGCCTCCTACCTCATTAATTCACATTATCCAGGCCAACCGCCGCTTTCAAGCTGAAAAACTAGGTAGAACGAATGATCTTGGGATCATTACAGACCAAAATTTAAAGCAAGCTCTCTTCGACGCTTACCTCAGCCGAGATTTACAACAAAAACAGCAACTAACGGTCATCAAGGATGTTTTAGCCGAACCACCCTTCAACTTAGGCGAACTAGACATCGCCCTCGACCCTGAGACCAGCCAAATTGACATCGGCTTCATTCGTCCGCACGGACGCATTCCTTTGGAAAACTTAGGCACAGGGGTACAACAACTTTTGCTCATGCTGGGCCAAATTTTTTTGAACAACTATGATATCGTCGCCATTGAAGAACCAGAGATGAATCTGTCGCCGGATTATCAAAAACATTTTTTGACCCTTTTGCGGAAGCTGATGCAAGACCCCGCCACCAAGCTCAAACAGCTATTTATCTCCAGTCATTCCCCTTATTTTGAATTTGCGGAGAATTTTTTTGATGTGACCATGGATGAAAGGGGCACCACGCAGGTGCGGAAACGTCCGTTGGCAGAACGCAAAACTTACTTTCCCGATTTCGATTTGCCTGGCGAGGACTCTGTCGCCCGTCTAAATTCAATGAATCAGGTTGAATTATATGCAGATGTCATTCAGGATTTAGGTCTGACACGAGGGGACATGGTCTTCTTCATTAAAAATGAAGACTCAAATCGTTGGGAACTGTATTCTGAACATGAAGTTGAACAAAAATGGAACGCAGCTTTACGAGATGAAGATGACCTCAGCGAGTGAGTTGTCCAAATTTTTAGTGGATACGAATTTTTTTTATATGCCCAAGCCCCTACGGCAGGCCCTGACAGAGCAAGTGAGATTAGCCCAAATACAGGTTTACGTGCCGACCTTGGTCTATGCTGAGAGGGTGCGGCAGTTAGCCGATAAGTTAGCCAATAAGTATGACCCTAGCTTCTCCTTGAGTATCGCCAAACAGATCATTGCCACATCTCGATTTACCCTCCTTGATTTTAATCAAGTTGATGCCGAACAAACCGCACAACTTTGGCTCGACCTCAAAGCCAAAGGGTATAGCAAAGACGATTGGCGCAAACATCGTTTGGATATTTTGCTCTGTGCCATCGCTCAAGCACGAAATTATACCCTCATTACCAATGACAAGGGGCTTCATTTTGATATGGTCAGGCAGCGAATGGATGAAGAAAAACTACGGGAGTGGCTGTCCTAATGAGCATCAGTAACTAGGAGCGAAACGCTACAGGGAGAATGAATTAAAAGATCCGCCTGTGGATTATATCTTTATAGTTTAATTCCAAGCAGTTTGTTCATTGGCAGTAATCACAGTAAAATCCTTTCCTGACCTGACCGAATATCAATAACTACGTACACGGGCCGCCGCCGGCGGCCTATACACCCTAATTAGCAACCTATGCCAGAAAGCTTAAACCCCTATCAACCAGGCCAAATACCGAGCAGCCGCGATGCCTTTTTTGGGCGAGCAGACCTCGTGACATGGTTGGAACAACAGATCATTCAGCGTCGTCGTGTCCTCATTTTTCATGGCCCAACACTGATTGGCAAGACGACCTTCATCCATTTTTTGCCCAGTATGCTATCAGCGCAACGGATGGCTTTGACCTTTTCATTTTCTGGGTTAGAAGATTATTCGGTCAATCTAATTTTACTGTATTTCATTGAGCAGTTACAGGCCTACCTAGCAGCGCAAGACTTAGAAGGGCCTGAAGACATTGCCACCACTGCCGACGCTTTTATCGCCATCAACGACTTATTGATCCAAATTTTCCGGCAACGCGCTGGTATTGAATTGATCTTGGTCATTGATGATTTTGATGCCCTCTATCAGGATAGCCCAGAAGACATGATCTATTTTTTGGATACCTGTCAATCTCTTTTAGCCCGGCATGAGAACTTATATTTTGTGATCTTCACCAAATCGACCACCCTGCTTTTTCTCAGACATCCACTTTTAAATACTGCTCCGACACAGCAAATCTCATCGCTGCTTCCGACAGATGCCTTGCAAATGATCACCCGCCCTTTAGAAGGTGTCATACGTTTTGACTACGGGGTGCCTAAACGTATTGCCGAGCTAAACTCAAATCATCCTTACTATATCGGACTATTCAATCAAACGCTTTATAACCTTTTTGCCCGCGAAGGCTGGGTTAACCTCCGTCATTTGGATGAAACCTTAAGTGAAGTATCAGCCAAAAATATTATTTCTTTTCAAGAAATATGGCTTGAGGCCAGCCTCGTCGAACGAGCCGTTTTAGCAGCAATGGGATCTGTGCGGGGGACCCACGGGATATTCACCCAACAAGAGATTGTCGCTTTGTTGGGCCGACGAGATAAAAAAGCAAATGAGAAGACGATTGTCACCGCTTTGGAAGCCCTTGATTATCGCGGAGTCTTGGTCAAAATGGGAGCCTTGAGCTATAAATTTCAAGTCGATTTATTGCGTCTTTGGATTCAACGGCACTATGAACTGGACACTGTTCTGAGCCAAGTCATCTGGAGCAAACCTACTTCTCGGTCTCGCCCGATGCGTCCGACTGATTCTCAAACCATGTCTCATCGTAGACGGCGATCAAATACTCGTCGACCAACTTGGTTGGTTATAGCGTTAGCTGCGGGTGGATTGTTTATTTTATGTATTTTTACTGTGGCCTTGTTTTTTATGGGCAACATTCTAGGGGTTTTGGCCACCCCGACTTCGCCAGACTCAGCCGACAGTGGTGTGGTGACCTTTGATACAACTGCTGAGGATACGCCCACACCTGCTCTGGCGAAAACAGCAACACCGACCCCGCCGATTGTAGTCGTGAAAAGTTTACCAGCCGTGGCCTTTATGGCCAGACAGAATGAAGAACCTTGGCAAATTAATCTCATGAACGTGGATGGATCTGAGGTGACGGGTGTTTTGAGGACAGACTATGACCAGATGTCACCAGCTTGGTCGCTGACAGGCGATATCGCTTTTGTCACCCAACGGGATGGTAATCGTGAAATTTATGTGATGGACACAGATGGTCAAAATTTACGCAACTTTTCAGACCATGCCGCAGATGACTGGACACCTGCTTGGTCAGCCGATGGTACACAGTTAGCTTTTTCATCCAATCGGACCGGAAATTGGGAAATTCTCATTACCAATACAGATGGCACTGACCTCCGTCAAGTGACCAACACCGGAACAGGCAATATCTCACCAGCTTGGTCCCCCGATGGACAATTTTTGGCTTTTTCATCGAAGCGAAATGGAGGGTGGGAAATTTACAGCATGCGCGTTGATGGCACGGAACCAAAGCAGTTGACCGTCAATAACGTCAATGATTGGGCCCCGATATGGTCCCCCCAAGGTGATACCATCGCTTATGAAACCACCGAGAATGGCAATGTGGAAATTTATGTCATGAGTCATCTCGGTGGCAATCCACGCAATATCAGCAATAATCCTCTGGCCAATGATCATGGCCCCGTTTGGTCCCCCGATGGGCAACGGCTGATTTTCTATTCTAATCGCGCTCAGGGAAACTGGGATATTTTTTCAATGAACTTGAATGGACAGGATGTCGTCAATTTGACCAATACGCCCAATGTGAGTGAACAAACACCTGTGTGGCGGCCCTAATCGAATGTCAGCCTGAATGCTGGGTGCTGGAATAAATTCCACCAGGCTTGATTCATTTGAAACATATCCATCTAACAAGGACAACAGTTATGCAAAAAATAAAAGTCGGTGTGCTTGGGGCCACGGGCTCTGTTGGACAACGCTTTGTACAATTATTATCAGCTCATCCCTGGTTCGAGCTAAGTGTTTTAGCCGCTTCTTCACGATCCGTGGGGAAATCCTATCAAGAAGCCTGTCACTGGTTTCTTTCGGCTGATATACCAGCGGCAGCAGCACCGATGATGGTCCAGCCGATAGAACCCAAGCTCGATTGTCAGTTAATCTTTTCAGCCCTCCCGAGCGATGTAGCTCGTTCCACAGAGGTAGCTTTTGCCCAAGCTGGGTATGGTGTCTTAAGCAATGCCAGTGCCCATCGGGACGACCCAGATGTCCCTTTGGTAACGGCAGAGGTCAATCCAGCTCATCTCACCCTCATTGAGACACAACAGCGACAGCGCGGTTGGGATAAAGGCTTTATTGTCACCAATTCTAATTGTTCGGCCATGCCTTTGGTCATGACCTTAGCCCCGCTGCATCAACAATTTGGGGTGAAGGCGGTTTTAGTCCAAACGATGCAATCGCTTTCTGGGGCGGGTTATGATGGGGTTCCATCCTTGATCGCTATAGATAATGTTATCCCCTTTATCCAATCAGAAGAAGAGAAGATGGGGCGGGAATCGCGTAAGATGTTGGGTCAAATCCAAACGAATGACCTAGGACACCTGAACGGCGACGCAATTAAGCTGGCTGAATTTGCCTTCAGTGCCCATTGCAACCGAGTCAGCACCTTAGATGGACATTTGGAAACGGTGGCTGTAGCTTTTCATCAGCCACCAGATAATCTTGACGATATTCTATCTTGCTGGCGAGCGTGGAAACCTTTGCCCCAGCAACTAGACTTGCCTAGCGCACCCAAGCCACCGCTGATCATCCGCTCTGAGCCAGACCGTCCGCAGACGCGCTTGGACCGCAATAATGGACAAGGCATGGCCGTCACCATTGGTCGGCTACGTCCTTGTGAAGTTTTAGGCTTTAAGTATGTTCATTTGTCACACAACACCATGCGTGGGGCAGCCGGCGCGTCTATCTTAAACGCCGAGTTGATGTTGGCTCAAGGGATGCTTGAGAAGTTGAGGTAAATTAATGAAAACGGTAAAAGTGTTTGGTCCAGCGACGGTGGCTAATCTGGGCCCTGGGTTTGATCTCTTAGGCATCGCTGTCACGGGCTGTGGAGATTTGGTTGAGGCCCGCAGAATTAAGAAGTCAGGCGTGGTGATTGAGTCCATTGTCGGGGATGAAGGCCGCTTGCCCTTGGATCCCAAAAAAAATACAGTGGGTGTTGCAGCACAAGCTACTTTAGATATCATCGGCACGACGGATGGGGTTGCGCTCAAGTTACATAAAGGGATGCCCTTGGGCAGTGGCTTGGGCAGTAGTGCTGCCAGTGCCGCAGCAGCGGTATGGGCTGTGGCGATATTGCATGATTTTACGGATAAACAGGCCTTACTGCCTGCTGGATTGGCAGCTGAAGCAGCGGTCAGTGGCTATCACGCCGATAACGTCGCCCCTGCGCTGCTCGGCGGCTTAATTTTTATCCAAGGCTATCAGCCCTTACGTTTACAGTCATTGCCAGTGCCACCTAATTTATATCTTGTTTTAGTCACCCCTGACCATGAAATTCCCACCAGCGAAGCCCGAAGCGTGGTGCCTCAAAGCGTCCCCTTGGCTAAAGTCATTGCCAATGCGGGCAATTTAGGGGCCTTAATCGCAGCCAGTTATCAAGGGGATGTCTCTGCCTTTGGTAGAGCAGTGGTGGATGACATTATAGAGCCAGCCCGCTCTAAGCTTATCCCTGGCTTTGCTGCGGTCAAAGCAGCCGCTTTAGAAGCTGGCGGGCATGGTTGTTCGATTGGGGGTTCAGGGCCAACCGTTTTTGCTATATGTGATGCTTTAGAGCGAGGCAATAAGATTGGTCAAGTTATGAAAGCGGCTTTTCAGCAAGTGGGCTTAAGCAGTCGCTGTCAAGTCGCTTCCATTGACTTACAGGGAGCGCGTCAAGTAGCAGATGATTTTACCATTGACACCGACTGGGGCTACGTTCATCCACTGGTCTAAACCAAAGCAGTTTTCTTAACCACAGCGGTGTCGGGTGTTAAAAGTCAGCCTCATCGCCCGTCACGAAAAATGTTTTATCTCCCCGTACATACATGACCTCTGTTTCTGGGTGATGGCGTAAAAAGTGTCGGCGTAGAGGAAATCGAAGAGGGGATGATCTCGTCCCCAATGGCTGAAAAGAATAATAACATCAGCAGACTACCATAAACTAGCCCTGTCACTTGCCCATCTCTCATCTTTCCACATAATAATGTCATCGGCAGGTCGCTTGGACGATGTTTGTTCTGCCTCTATTTTTCAACATCCCTGCCTTATTCCCTAACTGTTAATTGCTAATTGTTAACACTCATACTAGGAGGTATGATCCATGTCACAAGGAAAAATCGCCCTAATTACGGGAGCTGGTTCCGGCATTGGCAAACGCACTGCCCTAGCCCTATTTCAAGAAGGCTATTCTGTTGTTCTGGCTGGTCGTCGCCTCGAGCCTTTAGAAACAACGGTCGCTGAGGCTGGTGTCGCTGATTCGCGCTACTTAATTGTGCCCACGGATGTCGCAGACCAGGCATCTGTACAAACCCTCTTTGCCCAGACCAAAGAAAAATTTGGACGGCTGGATTTGTTGTTCAACAATGCGGGTCGAGGCGCACCGCCCTCGTTGTTGGAAGATTTAGACTATGAAGACTGGAAAGCGGTTGTTGATATAAACTTAAGCGGTGTTTTTTTATGCACTCAGGAAGCATTTAAGCTCATGAAAGATCAAGAGCCAAGAGGGGGTCGCATCATCAATAACGGCTCCATCTCAGCCACTGCCCCGCGTCCCAATTCTGCCCCTTACACAGCCACCAAGCATGCTGTCACAGGCTTGACCAAATCAACCTCCTTGGATGGTCGCAAGTACGATATCGCCTGCGGCCAAATCGACATCGGCAATGCAGCGACGGAGATGACAGAGCGGATGAAAGATGGTGTCCCCCAAGCCAATGGCCTGACGATGGTAGAGCCAACCATGCCTGCCGATAATGTGGCCCAAGCGATTATCTATATGGACAGTTTGCCCTTAGAGGCCAATGTGCAGTTCTTAACGGTCATGGCGACCAAGATGCCCTTTATTGGTCGGGGGTGATTCGTTTTTTATCCGCAGAGCCAAGTTGATTTAATTGTCGCCAGCGACAACCCCTTTCTTGAAAGCCAACCCAATCGGTTGGCTTTAGGCATTTATAACCTGTTCATCCATTATGGTTAAGGCCTCTTGTTCTAATTCGTAAGCTCTTGTTCGTTTCGTATTTGCTTCCAAAATCTTATCGTTTATCGCCTTCTGGCTGATAGGATCTTTCAACAAGGGCATAGTTACCGAACCAAAAGAAATCAAGAGAAAACTAAAAGTTAGGTTTGGAAAGCGGCACCATATCGTCCGCTGGTAAAACGGGTTAAAATATTTCGTGCGCCAACAAGGTCGGCGTGCTCTGAGTACCCACACCTCAGACAACGAAAATCTTGGGCCACCCGATTACCCCGCTCAGTCTGGGCGCAGCAAGGGCACTGCTGACTGGTCTGATAAGGCTTGACCGCACGAAAGGAAACACGGTTTTCTTCCGCACGCATCTGAATGATATTCAGCAATTCCCGATAATTCCAGTTATTGAGCGTCTTTCTAAAAGCCTTGCTCCTGTTGCGACTCTTGCCCTCGAATTATTAAGGCGTTCCACCACGACGAGGCCTAAGGCTGGTTTAGACTTATAGAAATCTTTAACCTGCTGGTGAAGGTAGTAAGACAAGGTCTTTTTAGCCCGCTTATAGGCTTTTGACCCTTGTTTTTTGCGCTTGAATTAGCTATCAACTCCTTCACCTCTGACCCTAAAAAATCTTTATCCCTTGTGACCAACAGATGATTTATCCCAACATCGATGCCGACAAGCGACCCCGATGTAACTTTGGAGCCTGTTTCGGTCTCATAAGAGAACTGGACATAGGCCCGATGAATTATCACCGTCGTGGCTCTGTTCCAGAGCCTAAATTTATTCATCTGCCTGTGCTTTCGCAAGGGCAGGTGTAGCTTGATTTTATTGCCAATGGCGTACAAAGTAAGCCACAAGTCGAAGGAATTGACATCGTCTTCAATCAGGACGCATTGTGCGGACAGGGTCATCTTTTGTGCGGTGTGGGTGGGCTTGATTGCCTCTTTTTCAAGGCTTAAAGCGGCTTCTTGGGCCCCATTAACCATCCCCAGGGCTTCTCTGGCCGCACATTGTCTCATCCGTGCCGACAGCCAACTTTCAGGCTGATTAGTGACCTCTTTCTTGAGGTCGGCTTGTCTGTAGTCCGCATCCCAAAAGTTATCAATGAAGATCTTGGTCAGACGGCTGTCCTCGTCCATAAGCTCATCGAGGAGCGCCCGTTTTTTGGCTGTTATAAATTTAAGACTGGTTTTAGATGACCTCGCTATTCTCATCTTTTAATGTCCTGATTAGCTCTTCTGTTTTTCGCTTACTTCGCCTTAATCCGTAAATCCGCGCTCCAAAGGAGTCACCAGACTATCACAGTCCTGCCTCAAGTCCTCTTCCTCATTAACCGTCCCGTTGATACCCTCAATCTGACACCCGCGCTCCGCCAGCCAAAGTTTTATGTCGTTGAACCCCAAGCCTGTCAGTCTGTCCGCGATGCTCTATCACGCTTAAGTTTATCTCTGGGTTGGTCAGCTATCTGATGAGCTTGGGGCCTTTATCGTTTAAGCCCGCAGCGCACTCCTGCACCACCTGCCGCACCTGATAGCCTTTGGCCGCGCAGTCATCGCTCCATCGGGTGGCCTGACTGGTCAATTTTTCCCTTGGACATAGGCTTATCCGCAATCACATGTAAGCCCGCGTTTGCCGCTCGAATGGCTAAGTCGCAGTGACGTTCCGCTTCGGCAAAGAGTTTGGTCAGAAAACCTTGATAGGTTTCATCACGCGCTTTGCTGACGAGGTTCAGCACCGTGTTATTGGGTTCTGCGAAACGGTCCCCTGTCCAAGCTGCGGTCCAAGTTTTCCAGCCAATCGGTTGGTCTGGCTCTCTATTAAACTTTTTGGTCACTAGTTCATTCTCTTAAAAATTGGGGCAACGACTTTCTTCATGCTTCAATAAAAACTTGTTTCATTAGAGATAACTGTACCACAAAAATTTGGCTTGTCTAACCTATCGCTGCCTACATCATTATATTTAATGCACATAAGGCCAAAACCCGACTGGTGTCTCAGGGTCTCTGCGCTCCCGTCGTCTCCACATAAAGCGAATACAATGACTGACTAGCTGTCATGAAAAGCCGATTCTTCTTTTGTCCACCAAAACAAAGGTTGGCACAAGGCTCTGGTAGATGAATTTTGCCAATCAAATCGCTATCTGGGGCAAAAATATGAGTGCCGTTGAAGCCTGCACCGCCCCAGCCTGCACTGGCCCAGAGATTGCCGTCCATGTCTACCCGAATGCCATCGGAGGAGCCAGGAGCCATATCAACAAAAACATCTCCACCCCTTAACCGCTCACCCTCAACATCAAACACGCGAATATGAGATGGCCCGTCGGGATTATGGGAGGCGCCGGTATCGACGATATAGAGTTTGGATTCATCGGGCGAGAAACAGAGACCGTTAGGGCGTTCAAAATCATCGGCCACAACAGTGGCTTTCCCCGTTTGCGGGTCTAAACGAAAGACATAAGTATCCAACTCAAACGCGCTCTTATTGCCTTCATAATCGAGCATAATTCCATACCCAGGATCGGTAAACCAAATTGAACCATCAGAATGAACCACCACATCATTGGGCGCGTTCAATCGTTTACCTTGATAGCTGTCCATGAGGACAGTCATAGAGCCATTCAGTTCTGTGCGGGTGACACGGCGGGTGCTATGTTCACAGGTGATCAGCCGCCCTTGACGATCTCGTGTATGACCGTTACTATTATTGGAAGGACGACGATAGATGCTCACCTGATTCGTTTCTTCATCCCACCGCAGCATGCGGTTGTTCGGAATATCACTAAACAATAAACATCGAGCATCGCCAAACCAAACGGGGCCTTCTGTCCAACGTGCCCCAGTCCAGAGGCGTTCGACAGCGGCATTGCCGTGCCGATATTTGGCGAAGCGGGGATCAATCGTCTCCACGGCTGGATCCGGATAAGGGACGACACTGCCATCCCAAGGACGATGGGCAATCTTAGTCTTAATAATATCTGTTTGCCTGGTCATTAATGTTCTCCTCTAAAAAGTAATTATAATAATGAGTTGATGCTGCCATTATAAGTTAAAATTTACAGAGGAGCTAAACACGAAACGAGGTACACCACGAAGAATGAATATAGCATGATGAATGCTGAGTGCTGAATTTTTTTGTTAATTGCTAATTATTAATTGAATAAAACAGGAGTTATTTGTGTCTATTCTGGAAGCCAAAGACATCACCAAAACCTATACTATTGGCGAACAGGAAATCGCCGTCTTAAATCATGTGTCATTCACCGTCAATGACGGTGAGTTTGTAGTTATCAAAGGGAGTAGCGGCAGTGGAAAATCGACGCTGCTCAGTTTGTTATCGGGATTGGATCACCCTTCATCAGGACGTATCTTAATTGAGGAGACGGACATTACAGATCTGAACGAGGATGATTTAGCCCCCTTGCGAAATGAGACCATTGGTTTTGTTTTTCAAGCCTTCCATCTTGTGCCCTCGCTGACAGCTCTAGAAAACATTACCTTTCCCGCCGAACTAAAGGGGGATAATGATGCTTATGACAAAGCTGAAAAATTGTTGGCACGAGTGGGCTTGCAGAAACGTAGCACCAACTTCCCCCACCAACTATCAGGTGGGGAAAAACAACGGGTAGCTATATGTCGGGCCTTGATTAACGATCCCAAAATCATCTTCGCCGATGAACCAACGGGCAATTTGGATTCCCAAAATAGTCAGGCGATCATGGACCTGATGCTTGAGTTACAAAAAGAACTACAGACAACCCTCATCCTCGTCACACACAGCAGTGAAGTCTCTACGTTGGCTGATCGTGTGATTACGCTTGAAGATGGACGACTGGTCACTGACCAGTCCCTCAATGGAGTGGCCCATGCTACATAAAACCTTTATCCTCCGTCAATTAAGCTTGTCGCAAAAACAAGCGACCATTTTTGTTCTTTGCGTGGCTTTGTCCATGGTGACCCTAGTGGCCTTAAATGGTTTTCGAGAGAGTATCAACAATGCCCTCCAGAGCGATGCCCGAGCGATTCAAGCGGGCGACATCATCGTCACGGCTCGCAGCCCGCTCTCAGCAGATGTCGCAGATAAGATAGCTGAGTGGGAAGCGGCGGGACAAGTTGAAAGGACTCAGCTTTACCTATTTTATTCTATGGCCCGTATTGTCGATGGCGATACCACCTTATTATCGGATATTAAAGTGGTCGAACCCGCCTATCCGTTTTACGGTGAGGTCATCTTAGAGTCAGGGCGAGACCTACATGCTGTTTTGACCTCTGGTAATATCGTAGTGGATCAGAATTTACTTGATCGTCTCAATTTAGAATTAGGGGATCAAATTCATCTGGGAGAGATGATCCTGACCATTCAAGATGTAGTTCTCAAGGAACCGGATCGCACAACCGCTTTCTTTTCCTTAGGCTCACGCATTTTTGTGTCGATGGTTGATTTAGAAGCTTTAGATTTAATGAAGCCCGGTAGCCGTATTAACTATCGCACCATCTTGAAAGTCTCTAATGCCAATGCCGTAGACCAATTGACCGAAGCCCTAGATGCGGTCAAAGCGGAATATGAACGCATTGAAAATTACCGTACCGCAGAGTCAGGCGTGCAACGGTTCTTCGAGAATTTCTTATTCTTCCTTAGTCTAATCGGGGTATTCACCCTTTTATTGGCTGGTATAGGCATTCAAAGTGCCTTAACTGCCTATCTACGAGAACGGGAAAAAACAATCGCCATTGTCAAAACTTTGGGCGCGACTCGTAGCTTTGTAACCCGTCACTATTTTTTCATCGTCTCCGTCTTGGGCACGGTGGGCACGATTCTCGGTTTTGGCTTGGGTTATCTACTGCAAAGTGCTTTTCCTATTTTACTAGCTGGGTTCCTGCCCGATAATGTGGTTTTAACGATCTCTGCCAGGACCGTCTTAGAAAGTTTAGGCTTAGGGATTTTTGTCGTCGCCGCCTTCACCTTTTTACCGCTCTATAATTTACAAGACCTCAGACCGAGTTTCATCTTTCGCAAGGAAGTGACCCCGACCCATCATGGCTGGCCTTATTATGCGACGATTGGGGGCATTTATCTGTTTTTTGTTGGCTTAATTTTATGGCAATTACAAAATCTTGAGGTTGGCGGTTATTTTATTTTAGGTGTGACAGGCTTGGTCCTCATCGCCGCCTTGATCACTGAAGTAACGCTGCGTCTTCTCCGCCGCCGCCGTATCAAAGGTCTCACCGCTCGCCAAGCCTTGCGGGGCCTGTTTCGACCCCGTAACGCCACCCGACCCATCGTGATCACCTTATCTGTATCCATGGGCGTTATTTTTGCCATCTACCTGATTGAGCAAAACCTCAATACTGCCTTGATTGATGCCTATCCAGAAGAAGCCCCGAATGTTTTCTTCATTGATATACAGCCAGACCAAGTTGATCAATTTGCCCAAACTTTAGGCATTGAAACCACCTATTTTCCCGTGGTGCCTTCCGCCATCACCGCCGTCAATGGCGAGTCAACCACCAGCGGCGAAGCCCGCGAAGGCGAAGACCGTGAACGTCGCGCCCCCGAATTTCGTTTAACCTATCGTGAGCAACTCTTGCCTGATGAAGAACTAGCCCTCGGCGAGAGCCTGTTTCGATCAGCCGGGGGAGACAGGCTACAAGTATCTATTTTAGAAAATGTTTTCGAATGGTATCGACCCTTTGAACTGGGCGATATCATCACCTTTAAAATTCAAGGAATACCCATTGAAGCCGAGGTGGTCAGCGTTCGGCGACGGACAGAGGAAACACCACGTCCTCTCTTCTCCTTCGTTTTTCAAGAGAAAGCACTGAAAGATGCGCCGCAAACGATCGTCACCTCTTTGAACTTGCCTCCACAGGACATTGCGCCCTTGCAAAATAGAATGGTGACTCAATTTCCTAATGTCACAGTGATTGACATGACCCAAGCCATGGCCACACTCGCCAATATCGTGGATCGATTATCACAAGTTATTCGTTTTTTGAGTCTCTTCAGCGTCTTTGCTGGCTTATTGATCATCGTCAGTTCGGTCTTTGCCACCCGCCTCGCTCGTATTCAGGAAGCAGTTTATTTCAAAGTTTTGGGAGCTAAAAGTCGCTTTGTCTTGAATGTCTTTACCCTAGAGAATGTGTTTTTGGGTCTGATTAGTGCTGTGCTGGCCTTACTACTATCCCAAATCGGGAGTTGGTGGGTCACGGATCGTGTCTTTGAAATTGATTATACGCCCGCCCTCGGCGCGAGTACTTTCATGGTCGTCTTAACCATTACCTTAGTGACAGCCGTGGGTCTCTTAGCTTCCGTCTCCATCCTCCGTCAAAAGCCAATCGCCTTCTTACGCGAACAAAATGAGGATAGCTAATGAAACATATCTTAGATTTGACCGGTATCTTCAGCCTGTTTTTGCTCTGTCTCATGGCTTGTAGCGAGGCAGAAGCTCCACCTCCCACAGCTATCCCAGAAGCGGTTCCGACGGCTATCGCCTACCGTGGCACGATTGTGGCTATGGGGGATAGTTTAACGACTGGCTTGGGCCTTGAAGAAATAGAGGCTTATCCAGCCTTGCTTGAAGAACGCCTTTTAGCGGATGGCCTCTCTTATCGGGTGATCAACGCTGGGGTGAGCGGTGAGACCAGCAGTGGAGCCTTGTCGCGGGTCGATTGGCTCTTGACTTTGGAGCCTGATATCATTCTCTTAGAAACAGGTGGAAATGACAGTTTACGCGGCATTAGTCTTGAGTTGACTGAAGATAATATCAATCAGCTCGTGGTGACCTTCAAGGAAAAAAACATCCCTGTCATTTTAGCGGGCATGCAGACCATGCAGAATTTAGGTCAGGAATACACCACCGCCTTCGCTGAAATTTATCCACGGGTGGCTGAAACTCATGATCTGATCCTGATTCCCTTATTCTTCGCTGGCATTGACCCCGAAGACCCTGAGCAAGTTCAACCTGACGGCATCCACCCCACGGCTGTTGGACAGAAGATTATCTTGGAAACGATTTATCCTTATGTACTAGAAGCAATTGAAGTGTTTGAGGGGTCTTGAAGCGTCTCTATCCTAACATCATCAAAAGATCATCAATCGTTGTCAGTTGAATTCCTTCTGTACGCAATATGCTGATGACAGGTTCTACTCGCAGGTCTTCATCGCTCGTGACCAAGTAATCTACATTTCCATAAATTGCGGTAGCAAGCACCTTATCATCCGGACGCATCAAGGCGCGTAGAAATTGGTTTGTATCTAAGGTGACACGCATCCAACTATGCCTTTGCTGTTTGACGTGCTTCATCAATGAGTTGATTGAGTTCTTGATTAGAAATATCTGGCGGTATGAAATTACTGTTCATCGCTATGCGGATTGCATTCATTACCCTTTGAAAGTGCCTGTTACGCACAGTGTCTTCCTCCTCAATTTCTTCTGGTGGCAAAACAATAACGGCCACTTTGACACCCACAGGAATATCTTCTGGTAACTCAATTGTACGATTGGCTTTAACAGTAGAAACATACGCAGAAGTTGTAGTCATCAGCATTACGTATCCTTATCATCTTGATTTTTAACTTTCTTTACTCATTATATCCCTGCCCCTAAACAAAACCAAAAGCCCTCTCAGAGGGTTTGGCAGATAGACTACGCCAGCCCACATAATTCAGTCAGCGTTTTCTGCGACCGCTATTGCTTTATATTTATGAGGCGTTTTGAACTGAAGAATATTGGCTTCCTAATCACTCGCTTTGACAAGCCCAAGCGACAACCATATAATCAAAGGCATTTATGATCATCGTGCGTTTATTCTACAGTACACCTATTGTATTTACGATTGAAAGGAGACATCATGTCTGATGGGCAAAACACAACAAAAATCATGTGGTATAGATCACCCGTAGATCGTCAAGTGATGAAAGTCTTGAATGAGCGAAGCGATTGGAAGGGCTTCGTCCAGAGCATGAGTCATCTGGGGCTGTTGGTCTTAACTGGCTGTGCTGCTTGGTATGCGGTAGAACAATTTCCTCTTTGGACACTCTTCCCAATTTTGTTCATTCACGGCACATTCTACGCTTTTTTGCTAAATGGGTTTCATGAACTTTGTCATAAAACGGTCTTTAAGTCGAAATTTTTAAATATCTTTTTCTTAAAAATTTTTAGCTTTCTTGGTTTGTATAATCACGTCATGTTCTGGGCCAGCCATGCCGAACATCACAAGTTCACCCTCCACCCACCTGATGATCTCGAAGTTGTCTTCCCTGTGAAATTTACCCTCAAAGGATTTTTGCAGAGTGCTATCGTCAATCCTTTAGGTTATTATAACAGATGGAAAGGTATCATTCGGATCAGTCTCGGCAAATTAGAAGGGGAATGGGAAAATGCCCTCTTCCCCGAAGAGGCAGTTGAAAAACGCCGCCAACTTTTCAACTGGGCCCGCATCATGCTCGTGGGTCACATCCTGCTTGTGGTCGTCTCCTTATACTTTGGTCTGTGGCTCATCCCTGTCTTGACCACCTTGGCCCCTCTCTATGGCGGTTGGCTGCTCTTTCTCTGTAACAACACCCAACATGTGGGCTTGCAAGATAATACCTCTGACTATCGCCTCTGCACCCGCACCATCGTTTTACCCGCCTTCGTCCAGTTCCTATATTGGCACATGAATTTTCATATTGAACACCACATGTATGCTGCGGTGCCCTGTTACAATCTACAGAAACTGCATGAAGCGATTAAAGATGACTTGCCCTATAGCCCCAATTTAGTTGAAGCTTGGCAAGAGATCGCCGCCATCTTAAAAAGACAAGAGACAGAGCCAGAGTATCAATATATACCAGAGTTGCCAACACGGGCTACGATTTAGGTGCATTTTTTCACAGCAAAACCTTATTTTATAACGTGGATATGATGTCTGATCCCTGGCAAACCCTTAATATAGAACTCACAACGTGCCGTGCTTGTCCTCGCTTGGTCGCTTGGCGAGAGCAAGTGGCTCAAGAAAAGCGACGGGCCTATAAAGATTGGACCTACTGGGGCAAACCTGTGCCTAGTTTCGGCGATCCAAGAGCGCGTTTATTCATCGTCGGTTTGGCTCCAGGGGCCCACGGCTCGAACCGCACTGGGCGCATGTTCACAGGCGATAGTTCGGGCGATATGCTCTTTGGCTCCCTCTATCGTACAGGTTTCGCTAATCAGCCTACAGCCCATAGCCGCGATGATGCCTTGAGATTAAGCGATGCCTTCATCACCGCCGTTGGTCGTTGCGCCCCACCTAGTAATAAACCCACCAGCCAAGAATTGAGGAATTGTCGTCCCTTTCTCTATCGTGAATGGGCCTTAATGCCCCAAGTCCAAGTCATCTTAGCTCTGGGTCAAATTGCCTTTCATGGCTGCGTTCGCCTGTTCAAAGAACATGACTACGACCTGCCCCCGCTAAAATTCGGCCATGGCTTGCATTATTGTGTCGATAAAACCGCCCCCAAACATCTTCTCACCTGCTATCATCCCAGTCGGCAAAATACGCAGACAGGTCGCTTGACGGTGGAGATGATGGCTGAGGTGTTTCGTTTGGCGAAATCATTGTTGATATGATACGTTAGCAAAATAGCGTTCCCATACGTGTTGCGAAACCGCCTGCCAGAATAGCACATGAAAACAGAAAACGAAAGTATAAAATACGCAAGGCATATAGGTATCAATGGACACCTCATTAGCGACCAACTCGGCTATCGACAGGCAGGTATTCACATGTATCTCTATAATAGCTTTGCTGCTTTGCCTGAGGTAGCCCCTGAGTTCCGGTATACGCTTTTTTCAAACAGTCAGTCTAATATACCCCATCAGCTTTATACCCAACGTCAGAGTAAACTCAACACAGAAAATCCAATCCAGCGCATCTTTTGGGAACAGTTCATTCAGCCTACCCAGTTGCGCGATATTGATTTGCTACACGCGCCGGCTTTTGTCATTCCCTTGAGTGCCTTTTTACCACAGGTGGTTACAATTTTTGATTTAAGCTTCCTCTTTTACCCAAAACGCTTGAAACTGGCACGTTTGTATTATTTGCACCTGTTTACAGCCCTATCGGTCCGGCGGGCAAAGCGGATTATTGCCATCAGCCAAAGCACAGCCCATGATCTTCAACGTATATATGGCATTTCCAACCACTTAATTGATGTCGCGGTCCCAGGTATTCATCCTCGCTACAAACCTATGCCTCAGAATGAAATCGATGCTTTCCGCAGGGGCGAAGGTTTGCCAGACCGCTTTTTATTGCATGTTGGGACGCTAGAGCCTCGAAAGAATTTGTTATTGTTACTAGATGCTTATGCGCGTCTGTCCCACGCGCAGCGCAATAGACTACCCCTCGTATTAATCGGTGGAAAAGGTTGGGATTATGAGCAGATCTTTCAAAAAATCGAAGAACTTCACTTGAAAGATCACATCATCAGGCCTGGTTATATCGCAAATGATGCCTTGCCGTACTGGTACAATGCTGCCACTGTTTTTGTATTTCCAAGCGTCTATGAAGGCTGGAGTATGCCTGTCACTGAGGCACTCGCTTGTGGCACACCCGCGATAACGTCCAATGCCTCTAGTGTTCCCGAAGCTGTCGGAGATGGCGGCATCTGCTTGCCAGCCGATGAGGTTGATGTGTGGGAACAAGCTCTGAACACATGTCCCTTTGATGAAGATTGGCTAGCGACTACGAGCATAAAGGGTTTGCAATATGTTAAGCATTTTTCATGGCAATCAACGGCTGGACTTATTGCCGATGTTTATCGGAAGGTACTGACAAAATGATTGATAGTTTCATCGTATTATAAAATGACAGGGCATGAGTCCGATTATCAATGTATAAATTCGCCAGGAAAGGGCCTTATGTTTTCCGTTGCAATTGATTACACCCCAGCCTTCCACCAAACAGGTGGTATTGGGCGATATGTACGTGAATTAGTGGAGCCTCTTTTACCCCTTAACGAACAGATTAAGTATCAGCTCTTTATCGCAGGGACACGCGAAGATAACAAATTGCCTGTCCTGCCTACTCAAAATTATCGTTGGGCTACGACACCTTTATCCAACCGTTGGCTCGCCCGTCTCTGGCATCGGGCACATATCCCCTATTCCATAGAAAACTGGACGGGTAAAGTCGATATATTCCATGCCACAGATTTTGTTTTACCGCCCTTGCGAACCCGTGTCAGAAAATTACTCACAGTTCACGATCTTTCCTATATCCAGACCCCAGAGGTCACCAGCCCTAGGCTCAAACGCTATCTTGAGACTGTTGTGCCGCGTTCAATTGCCCGTGCTGATGGCATCATTGCCGATTCTGTCGCCACGAAGAAAGATATCATTGACTACTACAGCGTCCCGCAAGACAAAATTGAGGTCTTACTCAGTGGAGTCAGTTTAGATTTTCAACCAGTCACTGACGCTGTCCTCGTCAATCGTATACGTGACAAGTATCAGTTAGGTGATGCCCCTTTTCTATTTACAATTGGAACAGTCCAACCGCGTAAAAATTACAGCCGCCTGATTCTAGCCTTCGAGCGTATTGTTTCCGACTTCGACACTTTGCAACTTGTCATTGGAGGTGGCAAAGGCTGGTTAGATGGTGAAATCTTTGATACTTGGCATCGCTCCCCAGTCCGTGACCGCATCCATTTTATCGGCTACGTGGATGATTCAGATCTAAAAGTTTTGTTGAGTGAAGCCTTGATCGTGCCTTATGTCGCACTTTATGAGGGCTTTGGCTTACCTGTGTTAGAAGCGATGGCCTGTGGCACACCCGTTGTATCCTCCAAGGTCTCATCGATTCCAGAAGCAGCAGGCGAGGCCTCAATTGGCGTTGATCCTTATGACGTTGAAGCTATCGCTGATGCGCTGAAGCGTTTATTACTGGATGATCTTCTACGCCAGAGTTTGCTCAAAAAAGGATTTGAACAAGTTAAGCAATTTTCCTGGGAAAAGACCGCACAGCAATTGCTTCAGATTTATGAACAGTTGCTTGCTTAAGATAATGAGGGAACGATGCGATTAGCAATTGATGCCAGCCGTATCACCGTCGCCAAGGTGACAGGTACTGAACGTTACGCCTTAGACCTGCTGCGACATCTGGTGCCCTTACTCGGCAAGCATGAAGTTGATCTGTATTTTCGAGATACGCCGTCACCGAATGTTTTGCCTGCCGCGGATAATATTATATACCATAAAATTCCCCTGCGGCACTTGTGGACGCATATCCGCTTTGCAAACGAAATATTTCGCACCCGTCCAGACATGACCTTTGTACCAGCCCATACCTTGCCCCTTTGTTTTCCTGGGGCAGCTGTTGTGACATTGCATGACTTGGGCTATATTCATTATCCAGAAGCACATCCGCCTTTCTCACGCTGGTACTTAGATTGGTCAACCCGCTTTAGCGCCAAGCGGGCCACCCATATTATCGCTGACTCAATAGCCACCAAAGGCGACCTGATCAATTATTACAACGTGGATGAAAAAAAAATTGAGGTCATATACCCTGGGGTTGATAAAGACATCCAACCTGTAAAGGAAGACACGTATATTGTAGACGTTGAACGGCGTTATCATTTGCCCCAAGATTATTTATTGTTTGTCGGCACACTCCAACCACGGAAAAATATTAAGCGCATTGTTCAAGCCTATCACCGTAGCCAGATTTACCAAACCCATGGGATTGAACTCTTGCTGGGAGGCGCACAGGGATGGTTGTATGACCCTGACTGGACGAACAATGTGCCGGGTGTACGCGAATTGGGATACATCCCCCATCACGATTTAGCGACTTTATACACCCGCGCCTTTATCTTCATCTTTCCAACGCTGTTTGAAGGGTTTGGGTTTCCAGTGCTAGAAGCTATGCGTTGTGGGACACCTGTCATTACCAGTACCACATCTTGTTTACCAGAACTGGCCGGTGATGCAGCCTTGCTTGTCAATCCCTTGGCGGTAGAGGAAATTGTTGATAAAATATTAAAACTGGTTCATGATGATCCACTACGGTTGACCTTGGTCGAACGAGGCTATCAGCAAGCACAACAGTTTACTTGGGCCAAAGCGGCGGGTCACACTTTAAACGTCCTTTTACGAGTTGCTGAGAAATAATCCCTTACCTTAACCTTTTTACATCCCAGTAGTGTGCTGTCTATAAATGGTGATGGTTTGCTCTAGAAGCGTATGCCATGAAAATCGCCTTGATTGTTCTAATCCACGCTGTCGTATATTTTCAGCCAAATGTCGATCCTTTAACACAGCCATCATAGCCTCGGCCATAGCATCTACATCATCCGGCCTCACCAACAAACTAGCTTGGTTAACAATCTCTGGCACAGATGATGTCTGACAAGCGACCACGGGGGTCCCAGACTGCATCGCTTCCAGAACCGGTAACCCAAAACCTTCATAGCGACTAGGAAACACAAAGAGACTCGCCTGTCGATGTAAGCTCGCCTTCTCCGCTTCGCTAATCTCCCCAGTCCAGATGACCGCATCTTGTAAACCATGAGCTTGGATGATCTCAGGTATATTCGGAAACTGTCTTGTGCCCCACTTTTTTGGCAGCCGTCCGCCCAAAACAAGCGAGATTTGTAGATTTTTGTAGACCTTGCTGAATGCTTCAATAAGCCGTGGCACATTCTTGTGAAAATTAAAACCACCAATATAAAATATATAGTGATCTGGTAAGTTAAATCTTTGCCCCACAGCCGCATCATAGCTGGCTGGCTGTACCGTAAATAACGTATCATCAACGGCTAACCAAGTAACGCTAATCTTAGCTCTGGGAATACCAAGCCGCAGAATAATATCTTGTTTGGCCGAGTATGAATCGGTAATGATGTGTGTCGAACGCCGGGCGGTATAGCTGACAAAACGGGTGTAAAGATCACGCAAAAAGCTGGCGCGATAATCGCTGTAAATAAGGGGAATGACATCGAAAATTGTCGTAATCACTGGCCCTGATATAATCATCGGGGTTGCCCAATAAGGTACATGGGCTATATCTGCCTCAAGGTCTGCCACAGTTCTAGCATAAATAATTTGTTCGAAATATATCTTTCCTAAATTACCAGAAAAACGCGGGGGACGCACCACCATATTGATATGATCAAACCCAACAACTGATACTGGTTCGTTTGGTAGAATGATCGATAGCTGAATATTTTCTATTGCTTTTAAATTATGCACCAAAACATGCAAATATTGTCCGCTGCCTACAAAAGGCTGGTTCCAGAACCATCCATTGAGCGCAATATGCATAACCCTAATTCCTGACGATATGATGAATCTCTACAGTATAAAAGAAAGTTTTTAATATAAGGATAATTGACCTGACTGTCAAGACCAAGAACCTTAAAAAACTTGACACT
Organism: Anaerolineae bacterium; assembly: GCA_965199695.1. Classification (GTDB taxonomy): domain Bacteria; phylum Chloroflexota; class Anaerolineae; order 4572-78; family 4572-78; genus CBDAUV01. The sequence goes on from OZ241372.1 coordinate 1,276,201, forward strand.
CAACCCAAATCAGCGTATTATCTTATAGCTGTCCTGCCAGCATTTGCGTGAACATCATTTTTGGTGAGCTTCATTCCAGAACGTTTCACAAGTTCAGCCAATCCTGTTTTTCAGATGTTCCAAGCAGTTGTCGCCCTAATTGCTCAACTAAATTTCGACGTGGTACACAAAAATTTTCTTCAGCATCCACTGGCCCCTAAGCGTGAAATCTTCGCATGGTGTCTCCTGCAATATCCCTTGATCGTCATAAACTTAGAGCGAATTATAGCATCAGCGATGAGAGTCCCAAACCTCATACATTGCTTAATGATAATTATTAATGGCGCATTGCCCATGACCATACCCCCTAAACCTAATCCCAAATTGCTCGAAGAGCGATGGCTGCACAAAACTTTTGTCCTGATCTACACCACACATCAAATGCCCTTGGTTCTGAAATGGGGCCTTCTCCTCCTTAATTTTGGCCTTCATTTTTTGCTGTGGCAGATATTTGTACCTGCTATCGCTGTAACGATGACGATCATATTTAGCCTGTTTGTTATAGGGGATCTCTTTTTATTATGGCAGCTTCCTCGGCAGGAAGTCTCTTATGGAGAGATTGAACCAGCTTTGCTGCTGCTGACGATCCCTCGGTGGGGGGTATCCCTCTTGGCCTTCGTAATCGCTCTGTGGCTGCCCGTCGTTGGATTTGCTTTGATGATGGCCTTACAAGTTTTTGGGAGCTTGGTCTATTTATGGAGCCTCTTAGTAGAGGCACATCAGCTAGCGTTAACCACGCTGGAAGTCCAGTCACCGCATTTGCTGCCAGGGGCTAATCCCATCCGTCTGCTGCATCTCAGCGATATCCATGTCGAACGGTTGACTCGCCGTGAAGCGAAAGTCCTTGATTTCATCGCTGAAGCCAAGCCAGATCTCATCGTCATGACGGGCGATTATCTGAATCTTTCCTACCGAGACGACCCAGAAGCCATCCGCCAAGTCCGCACCTTTTTGCCCAAAATCCAAGCCCCGCATGGCGTTTACGCCACCCTCGGCAGCCCCCCTGTCGATTTACCTGAAATTGCCGTTCATCATTTTGACGATAATCATATTCATCTCCTGCGGCATGATATGGTGAAGCTCGACTTGGGCAGGGGTCGCCAGTTAACGCTGCTCGGTATGGATTGCACCCATGATATAGCTTATGACGACTATCAATTCAAGCAACTTTATGCCAAAAAACAAGCACCAGCCCCCACCGTTTTCCTTTATCACTCCCCAGAAGGCATGCCCTTCGTCCAGCAACAGGATGTCGATCTTTACCTTTGTGGTCATACCCACGGTGGTCAAGTACGCTTGCCTGGATACGGCGCAATTTTAACCAGTTCGGTTTTAGGCAAACGTTATGAAATGGGCCGCTACGATGAAAACAACACCACCCTGTATATCAGTCGCGGCATTGGTTTGGAGGGCATGTGTGCCCCGCGTTTGCGGCTGTTGTGTAAGCCAGAGATGACTCTGGTCTTATTGAGAGGTGGTGCTGACATATTGACTGATGGCTGATACACATCATAGGAGGTAGAAAGTTAGCATAGTTGACAAGTCCTACTCTCTTCTAAACCGCCACCGAATCAATACCCAAATCGCCACCAAGCCATCCCACCACTTAATCTTTTTCCCCTCTGCCCATGACCGAGGGCTATACGAAATAGGCACTTCTACAATGGGGATCCCTCGTCGAAGGACTTTGCCTGTCATTTCAGGGCAGAACTCAAAGCCAGTGCTTTCGACTCCCAAGTCTTTTAGCAAGGCCGTCCGAAAAACTTTATAGCCAGTGGCTTCATCTGTGATGTGGGAGCCATAGAGGAGATTGGTAATCCAACTCAGTAGCCGTCCGCCCCAATAAAAGCTGAAACTAGAACGCGGATTTTTTTGCAAATTACGGGAGCCGTAGACAACCTGCACGGCTGGGTCAGCAAAGGGGGCGATTAGTTGGGGATAGTCTTGCGGATTATATTCCAAGTCGGCATCTTGAATGAGGACCAAATAGCCTGTGGATTGCGCCAAGCCTGTCGCGATGGCTGCTCCTTTGCCTTGATTATGCGAGTGATAAAGAATGGTCAGGGTGACGGATGGGTCAGCGTCCCATTGAGCGAGGATATCACAGGTGCCATCGGTGGAGCCGTCATCCACGATGATAATTTCTTGGGGTAAATCCACGGCTTGAACGCGCTTAATGAGGGTGGGTAGGGTGGCTTCTTCATTGTAAACGGGGATGATAATGGATAGTTTCATGCTGCTTACCTATCCTCTATAATTTCGTAAATATGAAAGTCATGTTCCGCGGACTGATAGACACGCCTCAAACCCCAGACGGCTGGGTCGGCTAAATTGAAGGCTTCGTAATCCGTGAGATAGCGGATACGACGTACTTTGAAATAAGGCATGAGGCCAGGGATATTGTTGGTTTGGTGGGTGACCTTATAGTCGTAAATACTGTTGTTGACCACGCCGTCAAGGTTAATCACGGGTCGCGTGGTAAAATAAGCGATGATGCCGCTATTCCAAGTTCCTATGATATCTTCTGAGTCAGTATTTTCTTGCACCCACTGAGCAATATAGTAGGCCCGCTCTTGGCGTGGATAGCCAAAGCCGATACTAAGACTAAATCCCAGAAAGACTAGGAGGTTGATGAAGACGGTCAAGCCCACAACTTGATAAAAAGCTTGATAATTCAGAGCCAATTTCTGGGCTACCAAGCTGACAAAGATGGTCAAAATCAGCATAGTGGGCAATAGATACCAAGCTTGTAGATGCCATTGCCAGACAGCGTACCACAGAAAGAGAGCTAAGGCAGTCAAACAGAGCAGAGGGGGCAGAAGCTGATAGACTATCTTACGCTCATCTTTATCCTTTGGGCTATCCCCTTGTCGTACAGGTAGAAGACCCGCCTGATAGCGTAGCAACCACCTCATAAAAATCAAACTAAGCCAAGCTGCCAGACCGTAGACCAAACTATAACTCACATACATCAAGACAGCCAGAGTGGTCTTTAGCAAGATAAAAGACGGTTAACTTTAACTTCCTGAGCATACCAAATTTGAAAGGGATTGAGGGCAAATACAGCCGCAGCGAGTAAGCCGGTTTGCGTATCAATCAGGGTTTGACCTAATTTAAACAGTAAAGGTAAAGCCAATAGACTAAAACATAGGGCTGGAAATCGAAGCACCCAGGCTGAAGAATCAATCAGTAACCAAACTTTCGTCACCCAGTGAAAAAAAGGCGTTAGCTGAATGCCTTGCAGCAGTAAGCCATCTAAGCCAGCGATCAGTGGTAATTGGGCTAATCGAACTGTAATAATATCGTCAAACCACAGGCCTTGGCGGTCTAATTGAAAAAGGCGTAGGGCAAAACCGACAAGGATGATGATCAGCATTGATCCTAAAATAGGAAGTTGTTTAGATGGCATGTCATCGTCTTTCAAAAATCTTCACCTGATCATCAGCGTAGGTTTTGTGCCAGGCCGTCGAGGTCGTCAACCTCAGAGCTAAGGGCGCGTTCGCCTCGATGACGATGAGGCGGATCTGCTCTTGGAGCAGCCTAATCTCCCACCCTGGCCTCGCCAGAATCACATTCAGATAATGTCGCAGAAACATATCATCATACAAATCAGTGCGCCCATCAACGTAAATTTCATAATCCGGCCACAGATGATACATCAAATAGCCGCCGAAGTTATAGCTATTGAATAGCAGGCCAGGCGGCTGATGTTCACGTAGGTAGGCGAGAGCTTCTACGGGAAAACGGTCTGCTTCAGCTCTCTGTAGATTAGCAGGCGAAAATGTTCCCCCGACCTGAACGATTGGCCCTAAAGCGATGATACCGAGCAAGAACCAATTGATTAAGTTCATCATCCGTGATGGAGGTCTCAGGTTGCCTAGACGCACAGGGCCAAATTGCGTCTCTAAAGCAACAGTGGCATGCTTCACCAAAATGGGTGTCGCGACTAAGGCGAAAATAGGGATATGCCGCGCCGCCATGAGGCTCATCATGAGCCAGCCGCCCAAAAGAGCCAAATCTGTCCAATCGATTTGACGTTTGCTACGGGCAATCACGGTCAGCAATAATAACAGCATGACGAGAAAGGGTTGGATAATCGGTTGATGAAAATTAGGGCTTTGCCATTCGGCAATGAAATCATGTAGCACCTCAATATTCACTGTGCGAAAGAGGTAAAACCACATTTGCCAAGTATGAGGGTTGATAACGACAACGAGCAAACAGATTATGAACGTAAGGGCTAGATGTTTCCAAGCGGGCCACGATAATGAGGATGGTTGATCGGGGTTCGTTGACGGTAGGGGGTGAACCGGTTGGTTCACAGGTAATAATAGATTAAAGGCTTCGCCGACGAGGTAGCAGAGCATGAGGATAAAAGCAATCGCAAAGCCGCCATGAAGATTAACCCAGAGGATGATGATCAAGGGAAACCAAGGTAAAAGGCGAGTGCGCCTAATTTCCGTTACGCTATCCTGTTTGAAACGATGGAGAAGATAAAGCACCAAGGCTGTTAGCAAAAAGGACAACATTTGAGGGCGGGCCGCCCAGATAATGGAGCTACTGATCGCGGCCAAGATAAGGCTGAAAGTTTTGATGTATAAATTTCCCTGGCAGGCTAACCAGACCCACCAAAAGGCTAAGGTGACAATTGTCGCTAACCCCAATCCCAGACTAACCCACCCCCATCTAAATAGCATCGCCCAAAATAACTGCCCCAACCAACTGTGGTTGATCCAGACCTCATCCGCTTTGGTATGCGAGAAAGGATCTGTCCACAAAAATTGCCTAGTGTCTAACATGGTCTCTCCGGCGAGAAGATGCCACCAAGTATCGTGGCTGGCTGGATAGCGGAGGGCCATGGTGAAGATGGCGATGAAGGTGAGCAAGGTGACGAGGCGGTTTAAGGAGAGCATGATTTCTTTCTCGTTATCCATCCGGGTCAATCACATGCCCGCCTTTTAAGAGTAATCATATTGGGTCTGATTATTCACATAAACCTTCTAGGCCACATTGCCTAAATAAGGATTAACATATTTGATACCCACAAAAAAGGCTTGACATAATAACAAGAAAAGTAAGGAACGCTCGAAGCTCTGAGCAAAAAGAAAAAATATAAATTGAACTTAGCCCCTCATCTTATCATCTTTCTTTCTTCTCCGCAAATTTATTTTTGTCGGGTAGCAAAATCGGCTCCTTTCTTTTCTAGTTCTTTCTTCTACTCTTGACGTTCCAAGACCTGACCGGTGGTCGCCAATAACGCAAACCATAGTCTATCCCATTCACTTAGACGAGCTAGGAAAATAGCAATCCGCAACCTCAATCAGGATAATACCCCCAACCAAGTCTGGGTGAGTACGAATGGGACGTGTCTTTTGTTCCCACGCGATAGTACAAACTAAAACCGCCTCTTTCGCGGTAGTACAAACTAACTTCTGGGTCTTCGAATGTATAAGATTGAATGAAAGGTTTCATCTCAGGGTCAAGCCATTGATAGTTGGAAAGATTAAGGGGATAACGGCCTGTGCGCTGATGTTCTTCATAAGCAAAGGTGACAATATTGGCCGCTTCTTGTTGCACCCGAAACAAACGATGGGTTAGGTAGACTTGATAAGGAATAATGGCCAGAGCCACCAGAAAGAGACCGATGGCAGCCCAAGCTCTGCTCTTAAAGGCCAAAATGATGAAAAAGAGGTTTGGTATAATGCTGCCATAGACAATATAGCCGAGACTCGCAATTTCTCCCAGTGTTTCATAGGCCACCAAGCCACAGATTAGCTCAAGGGGAAGAAGTACAGCTAATAACATGACAAAGAGTAAGATTTCAGTCCTTTTCATAAGACATTTCCTAGGCAAGAAAAGTGCTTGCGTAACTTGAATTTTCTTGTATCAACCTTGGTTCTTTTTAAAAGTAGGTTGAAAATTAAATGAGAAAGCCACAGATTAGTGAATTACATAGCTTTCTAACAATTTATCTGTAAAGTCTACCGAATCTGTGGCAAAATTTTTACTTATTGGCCTGTATTGCTTATCGTTGATGAGATTCAAAAAATGCTTAAATTTGGAATATCAATTAGTATATCTTATCGAAGTGGTTCATTCGGCCAATCATCTAAAAGACAGGGATTAATCCAATGAGGCCTGTAACCTGCAAGCCAGAATCCAGCGTGACAGCAATGCTCTGCATACCCATTACTGTGTACATCTATCGTACAATTACTAGTCACTTTGTAGGAAGTACAATTTTCCCAATTGCTATTATAAAGGCCATCTAAATCTTGCCCTGGTGTTTGAGGCCAGACCAGATGCTTAACATTAGGATCTTCTGGCTTGACTGAATAACCAGCTCCCCTTGGATTAGAAAATCGCCAATTAACCCAACCTGGTCCCCAAGGCACTCGGATACATACACCACGCGCCACTACCCGCGATTGAGCATTTTCATCATTGATATCCATGGCTAGCCATATTCCTTCTGTACTTTCCATCAACATATCTTCATCAACAAAGGCAAAGTGTTTACCGAAGACGGCGGCTGTTTGGTCTGTGCCCAATATGTCTTGCAGCGTCGCTATATTTCCTACCTCCACTGTTGCCACTCTTAGGCGTTCAGCTTTGTTTTGTTGTTCGCTGGTAATCTTGATAAATCCTTCATCATAAGTAGGCGCAGCAAAAATCTCTGGTAGCGTCAGCGTATCACAGGCTTCAAGCGTTAATGATATGGCCTCGTTGGCAAATCGTATGGCCCCTGAGGCAATATCCAAAGTAAAAGTATCACAACCGTTTATTGTAGCCACTGTTTGGGGCTGTGAAGTATAACTTTCCTCTATCACCAAAGAATCGAAGTTGAGCAAAGGCGTAGCATTTGCCTCAGTAGGTATCCCACCCATCACCAAAGGCATATAAATCACATAAGCCCCATCCGCTTCAACCACTTCATCATCCGCCTCCACTTCAGTCGATATCGGGGCGACAACCTCTACGGTCATCTTTTCACTGAACGTGACCATCGCAGCCTCGGTATTCGAGGATAACAGGGCCTCGCCTGGCTCAAGCTGATAGGTTGTAGAGGTCATCACCTGCTGACTTGTCAGCGGATGAGAATCAAGAGCCGCTGGTGGTATTTTGTCTCCCGCCTCTATTGGCTCGTAGCCCCACACAGTAGGAGAAACGCCAATCCAGAAAAGACAGATAAAGGTTAAGGTCAAGATACTATGTCGTTTTTTCATCATACGCTCCTATATTATAATTAAGTTAATCATAATAATAGTGTATGATAAAAACAGCCGCCTGTCACTGTAGAAATCCGTAGGACTTAGCCTACGGATATCCACAGGTAAGCAAATAAAAAACCCCCGAAAGGTTTTCGCCTTAGCTTGGCTAAGAATAACATTTGTCATGACTGAGCAATAGTTGTCCACCAAAGCCCGCAACATTACAACAACGGATTTAGAAAGGAACGGATTTTTTCAACGAGCGATCAAAAAATCCGTTTGTTTCCTAATCCGTTGTTGTATTTCCTTCATTCTGGCTCAACTTCCCCAAATCGAATTGCCCCTCAGTGCCCAAAAAGATTGAAAAATAAGGCATCCTATGGTAAGCTAAAAGAGATATAAAAATTGTGGCCCGCTGCAAAGTTAGTGACATAAATTAGAAAAAAACCTTGCTACTTTGCCACCCTGCCACCCTGCCACCTTGACCTATGCCAAATACACCAACCCTACCCGCTCCCTTTCCCTTTAACCAATCGAACCTACAAGACTATCGCACCTGCGCTCGGCGCTTTGCCTTGCGCTATCTGCGGCATCTCAATTGGCCGGCAGTTGAAACGGGGCCGATTCAAGAAGCAGAACGGCGCATGCAGCTTGGCAGTGATTTTCACCGCCTCGTGCATCAACATGTCCTCGGCATGCCTCTGGAACGCTTGCAAGCCCTAGCTGAGGAAAACCCCTATTTACCCGAACTGGCCGATATGTGGCGAGCCTATCTCGCCCACCGCCCGCCCCTCCTGAGTGACCCCGCCGCTCGCCTGTATCCTGAGATCACCCTTTCGACCATGATTAAGGGCCATCGTTTGACCGCCAAAATCGACTTGCTGGTCATCCACCCTGAGCAAACTCTGATCATCGACTGGAAAACCGCCCCCCGCCGCGCCGCTAGCAGTATTCTGCACAAACGGGTCCAAAGTCGAGTCTATCCCTATATTTTCACCGTGACCGGAGCCAGCCTCAATCAGGGTCAACCCATTGATCCGGCCAAACTGAGCATGTGGTATTGGTTCACCAGCCAGCCCGACCAACCCGAAATCATCCCCTATAGCCAAACCCAATTTAACGCCGACCAGATCTTTCTACGGGCCCTCATCACCGACATTGAAGCCGAACGCGGGTTCCCTATGACCGAAGACCAAAAAGCCTGTCGCTTCTGTGTCTACCGTTCTTATTGTAATCGCGGGCGCACGGCAGCAGCCTTTGAGGAGTGGGATGAGGATTTAGCGTGGGATGATGAGGATTTGGATTGGGAGCAGGTGTCGGAGATTGCGTATTGAGGAGGTGTATTAGAACAGGGCTGTTCAGTGCTAAAGCGAGATGGCTGAGACAATATTCACATCGATTGTGCGCTCGTTCACGCACACATTGCCAAGTTTTCTCTGAAAGGTCACGTCGGCTAGCTTCGGCCATTGCTTGCGACTTATGAAGTTGACCAACTTGATATAGTTGTAGTAAAAATAACAGCTCGGCTCGTTCGGCTTCAATGAGATCTGCCGTTTTACCTTTTCTTTGCAAGTAACCTAAACGTTCGTTTTGCACAGGATCCATCTTGATCGTCGCCAACTTCAAAACATCATCATCAGACAAGGTCGTTACTGATAAGTCCAGACCGTCTACATCTAAAGTCACCCACATCATTTCCAAGGTATCTGTAAAAACCTGACCGATATCACGCTGGGTAGCCTCGCCGAAACGTTTCGCATACGCCACCATATTTTCTGGTAATTGCAACGTTACCGTTACAGTCATCATGCCCTTCCTAATTACTTATTATTGCCATAATAGTCATCTTCAAGACTAGCCTTGGCCTGTGTTATTCAAAATCAACTTGCCATAAGAAAAGACAAGATGAATCTGGTTTTCTTGCAAAAAATCTTGCACCTCTGGTCTGGCCCGATAGCAGAAACAAAGGGGGAAAACGGTCTCGCTGAAATGGGCTTGCGCTCGTTTGACCTGAGACCTGAATTTTTGGGCTTCTTTATAGGTCAAATTGACCTTGGCCTCGCCGATGATGACAATCTTCGCCTCAGGTTGGCTGGGGTCAAGGGCTTGGCCAAAGAGGTCTATCTCTTCTGGCTTCGTGCCCCACGTTTGCCAACGGCGTTCTAAGGCATTCACTCGCCAGCCCAATTCATTTTGTAGTACTTGGGCCACCATGAACTGCGCGATATCCTCGACATCGCCGCCCACCATATCGCTTAAGCCACCAACCTGTCGGGCCAATTGGCCCACAGTTTTGGTTAAAATATCCAAACTCGTTTCAGTCCGCCCTTGCGCTTGAGCCAGTTCTTCAACCCGCTGTTCAGTCCGCTGCTGCGCTTGCGCCAGTTCTTCAACCCGCTGTTCAGTCCGCTGCTGCGCTTGCGCCAATGACTGCTGCGCTTGAGCCAGTTCTTCAACCCGCTGTTCAGTCCGCTGCTGCGCTTGCGCCAGTTCTTCAACCCGCTGTTCAGTCCGCTGCTGCGCTTGCGCCAGTTCACCAACGACGGCCTTTAATTCACTGAAATCACTTGTTTTGACCAAATCTTGAAAGGCTTCTGACACCACCTCGCTTAATACCTCTACCTGCGCTGGCTCAAAGACACTGGCTAATTTTTGCTGAATTTTTACTGTTCGAGTACTTGTTTCGTTTGACATGTCCATATCCTTTGAAAAAATAACGCGCTGGACTTTCAAGTATACCCTACCCCATCCCACCCTTCAAATTTCAAAATCAGGTTAGGGAAAACCAAGAATTTATCTCAGCGTAAGGCCAATTTTCCCAGCCCAGCAAATTCTAATCCCGAAGATCATTATATGTTACCCGCCACGCAACGTTTAGAAGCCTTTAATGTGCCGCGCTTGATCAACAAAAGAGTTACTTTGTCGTCCACGCCCCTCGTCAGACGGGCAAAACGACGGCCATGTTGGCCCTCGCCCGTGAGTTGACAGCTTCCGGCGATTATATTAGTGTATTGCTTTCCTTAGAGGTTGGTGCGCCTTTCCCCAGCAGGCCGGACAAGGCAGAACGGGCTGTGGTGGATAGTTGGAAATCGGCCATTCGGGTGCAATTGCTGTCTGACCTATACCCCCCGAAGTGGTTGCCGGAGGCACAAAGTGGTAACATTATTGCCGCTTTTTTGAGCGAATGGTCCTTCGCCGCCTCGCGGCCCTTGGTCATCTTCCTCAAAATGAGTTTGGGAACCAGATTGGAACTACTGTTCATTTATCAAAGGACTACGTGGTTCCACTGGTTGTAGAAACTGGCGGCGGGCTGGCGTTAGACGAGAGAGTAGATTCTCAGATAGTTGATAATTGAAACGGGTGCGGATATAGCGGGGGGAGTAGCGATAGATGACGACTCGGCGATAATCAGGATTAGTTCGTTCTGCCGAACCGTGGGTAATGGCATCTGTGAAAAAGAGGACATCACCCGCTTCCATGTAAATTTCCTTCATGCCCATCGCTGTACCAGCCGCTTCGCGCTTATGACCCGCCGCGACAATACCCTGTCCGTCTATCTCCAAACGGGGATGAATTTCTGTACTCTTATGGCTGCCTGGCACGAGAACGGTAGGGCCATCGCCAAACCCAATATCTTGCAAAGCCATCAGAACATTGATTTGACCAACCATCCATTCCCCCGTATTATGCTGGCGAAAGGTCAGGTAACAGAGCGGGGCATGACCTCCACAGTGAATCCATAAAAAACCACCTGCACCGCGAATGTTCAGTAAATTTTCGTGGATGGACACGCCGTTAACCGGATTGATAAAGCGTCTGACCATGGGGGTCCAGGCGGGATAGTCAATCAAGCGTTCAAAGACTGGGCCACCTTCGACAATATTTTGAAAATTCACCCCATCATCTTGACTATAACTTTGAATTTCCACATGCCCTAACCATCCCGTCTTCTTTTCTTGCTCATCCTTACCCATCGCTGCTTCAGCGACAGCCCAATGGTCGTCCACCCACTGATTCATCTCGCGGAGATCATCTTTAGCGATAGCTCCCTTAAGGACGAGATAACCCTGTAGATCAAAAAGATAGTCTTGTTGTTTTTCATCCATAGTTCTTTACTATTCCTAAAAAGTTGTCCAAAATTGGACATTTAGGTAATTCGCTCACGGTTAATATCATCCACAGGATGGCTGCACATAACTCGTGTCTAGGTTGAGCAGTCCCAACCATTAGCGAACAGTTCAGGCAATCGGCGTTCCTAAAGGAACGACATAAACCTTATCGTAACTAAATTATTTTATCATGCCAATGCTTAACTTGAAAATGAGAGCTTTGATTGAGTTCACTACCAGACAGATATAAAGATAGGCCACGGATAGCACGGATCATACGGATTTTCACAGATTCTCATAAGGGTTTTAATTTTCAAATCAATGAAATCAAACAAACAAATTTTTTGATACAGGCTAAACAGCTATTATAAACATCAGCAAAGTGGCAGAATGGTTTTTACTTTGCCACTTTGCCACTCTGACAATGACCAACTATTTAACCGACCCAACTATCATTACCCAAACCTCTTTCACCATAATCGAAGCAGAATTGACTGCCGCGGGTTATGCCTTTGAGCCGCCCTTGGCTGGTTTGATTCAGCGCATCATCCATAGTACGGCTGATTTTGACTTTGCCAAAATCACCCATCTCAGTCTAGGGGCAATCGAGGCTGGGGTGCAGGCTTTGCAGGCCGGTTGTGCAATTGTGACCGATGTGAATATGGTCAAGGTAGGCATCAATGCGAACCGCGTGGTTCAATTAGGGGGGAGCCTACACTGTTTTGTGGCTGATGCACAAATCGCGGCCCGCGCAAAGCAAGACCAAACAACCCGCAGCGCGATGGCCCTGCGCTGGGCGGCTGAAGCGGGCCTCCTTGAGCAAGGTCTCGCTGTCATTGGCAACGCCCCAACGGCTTTGTATGAAGTGTTACAATTGATCAATGAAGGCATTCAACCTGCGCTCATTATCGGTGTACCTGTTGGTTTTGTCAGCACACCAGAGAGCAAGGCAGCTTTGATGACTTTAACGACGATCCCTTGGATTACGACCGAAGGACGTAAGGGGGGGTCGCCAGTAGCAGTGGCGATTGTGAATGCCTTGTTGCGATTGGCTCAGGGAGGAAAGGCGACAGATTAAGAGAACTCAATCATAATCATCCACTGGCACACAGCTACAAAACAAATTACGATCCCCATAAACATTATCAATACGAGCCACAGCGGGCCAAAATTTATGATCCTTGACCCAGGCCACGGGGTATACGGCCTGTTCTCGTGTATAGGGGTGACCCCAAGCTTCTGTCATCAGAAGCTCGGCCGGATGAGGTGCATTTTTGAGAGGGTTATCATGGCGGTCGAATTGACCCTGTTCAATGGCTTTGATTTCGTCATGAATGGCGATGAGGGCATCGCAGAAGCGGTCTAACATATCCAAGGATTCGCTTTCAGTTGGTTCGATCATTAAGGTGCCAGCCACAGGCCAGGCCATCGTAGGGGCGTGGAAACCATAGTCCATGAGACGTTTAGCCACATCTTCAACTTCAACCCCAATCTTTTTCAAGGGACGCAGGTCAATGATGCACTCGTGGGCCACAAAGCCCTGTTTGCCTTTGTATAAGATAGGATAATAAGGGGCCAAACGATGGGCGATGTAATTGGCATTTAGGATAGCCGCTTTCGTGGCCTCGGTCAGCCCAACTGCGCCCATGCTAGCAATATAGGTATAAGAAATCGGTAAAATGCTCGTGCTACCCCACGGCGCAGATGCAACAGGGCCGACAGCTTGGGAAATCTGATCTTCAGCGAGATTGGCCTGTTTTGTAGGCCTGACTGTCTGCGGTACGGGGCTGGGTAAAAATGGAACAAGATGTTCGGCCACACAAATTGGGCCGACACCTGGGCCGCCGCCGCCGTGGGGAATGCAAAAAGTTTTATGTAGATTTAGATGGCAAACATCCACCCCAAAGTCGCCAGGACGACAAAGCCCTACTTGGGCGTTCATGTTGGCCCCATCCATATAAATCTGTCCACCATATTGATGAATCAAAGCACAAATCTCAATGATGGCTTCTTCAAACACACCGTGGGTCGAGGGGTACGTGACCATCAGGGCAGCTAGACGATCCTGATGCTTCTCAGCCTTCGCTTTGAGATCATCCAAATCAATATTACCCTGATGATCACATTTAACCACCACCACTACCATCCCCGCCATAATCGCGCTGGCCGGATTAGTGCCATGGGCCGAGCTAGGAATCAGACAGACATCTCGCCGGCCCTCGTCCTGCGCCTGATGATAGGCGCGAATAGCCAGCAAGCCTGCATATTCACCTTGCGACCCGGCGTTTGGTTGCAGCGAAGTCGCCGCCAGACCTGTGATTTCAGCCAACCATGTTTCCAGATTTTGACAAAGCTGATGATAGCCTGCGGCTTGGTCCAGAGGGGCAAAAGGATGTAGATGGGCAAATTCAGGCCAGGTAACGGGGAGCATTTCCACGGTGGCGTTCAACTTCATGGTACAGGAGCCTAAGGGAATCATCGAATAGATCAAAGATAAGTCGCGGGCCTGCAATTTATGAATATAGCGTAAGAGTTCAGTTTCTGTGTGATAGGTATTAAAGATAGGGTGCGTTAAAAAGGGACTCGTACGTTGATGAGGGCCAGCAAAGGTTAAAGATGTATTAGCGACCAAAGTTTCAAGATCAAGCTCTTCAACTTTAGCTCCAAAAATATTTAAGAGTGCCTTGATTTCTTCTAACGTTGTGGCTTCATCGAGTGAGATGCCAATTGACCCATCAGCGTAGCAGCGCAAATTGACTTCCATGTCCACAGCCTCCGCGGCGACCTCGGCTAAATGGCGTGGCCCATCTGTAATTTTTAGGGTATCAAAATAGGGTTCTTCATTTAAGGTATAGCCTGCTTGATGCAAACCCTGGGCTAATAGGGTCGTCAAAAGTTTCACCCGTTGAGCAATCCGAGTCAAGCCCTCTGGGCCATGATATACGGCATACATGGAGGCCATCACTGCTAGGAGGACTTGAGCCGTACAGATATTGCTGGTCGCCCGGTCACGGCGGATATGCTGTTCACGGGTTTGTAGGGCTAAACGTAAGGCGGGTTTGCCTCGGACATCTTTAGAAACACCCACGAGACGGCCTGGCAGCAAGCGTTTATAAGCTTCTTTCGTGGCCATAAAGGCTGCGTGAGGGCCACCATAGCCCAAAGGAACACCAAACCGTTGGCTATTGCCGACGGCTATATCAGCCCCAAATTCGCCTGATGATCGCAATAAGGTCAAGGCTAACAAGTCTGTGGCGACAACGACGAGGGCCTTTGCCGTATGCGCTTGGTCGCAGAAAGTGGCGTAATCAAAAATATTTCCTTCAGTGTCAGGATATTGGATGAGAATCCCAAAGGTCTCTTCGTCAACCTCATAAGTGGCATGATCTCCCACAATGAGGTTAATACCCAGCGGGGCGGCTCGTGTCTGAAGCACAGCGATTGTTTGGGGGTGACATTTTTCCGAGATAAAGAAAGTATTGGCCGTAGATTGACGGGGCCTGGCATGTAAACAGAGGGCCATAGCCTCGGCTGCTGCTGTGCCCTCATCCAGTAGAGAGGCATTGGCGATTTCTAAACCTGTCAAATCAGTGATCATCGTTTGAAAATTAAGCAAGGCCTCCAAGCGGCCTTGGGCAATTTCAGCTTGGTAGGGGGTATATTGAGTATACCAACCTGGATTTTCTAAAATATTGCGCTGGATAACCGCTGGCGTGAGACAATGATAATAGCCCAAGCCAATGAAAGAACGATAAACTTTATTTTGATCCGCAATATCGCGCAGTTGGGTTAGAATTTGGGACTCGCTCAAAGCAGCAGGCAAGTTCAGGGGAGTAGCCGTCCTTATCGCCTGGGGGATGGTTTGGTCTATCAAAGCATCCAAGGAGGTGACATCAAGGGCCTCTAACATTCGCCGCGTGGCTTTGGCATCAGGCCCAATATGACGGCGGGCAAATGTGTCAAGGGGGGATAGAAGATCAAGTGGGTTCACTGAGGATTCAGCTTGTCCGTCAGGGCCATCCTCTGAGCTTGTTGAAACAGGTTGTTCAAGCATTACCGTTTGGGACATGATTACGTTTCCTAAAGTTTAGTTTTAACGATTGAATAAATTCAATCGCTAAAGGATCAAATATACTACAAAAAATCTGTGTAATCTGTGCAATCTGCGGATAATTTTTCTTTATCATATTGCCCTACTTTTATCTCTTATCCATCAACCGATTGTTCATAGGCTTCTGGCGAAAGTAAATCATCCCACTGACTAAGATCACTCGGTGCGATTTTGATAAACCAGCCTTCACCATAAGGATCATCATTGACCAATTCAGGCGTGTCAGGTAGAGCCTCGTTGATGGCAACGACTTCACCCGCCATTGGCATATAAAGGTCACTGGCCGCCTTGACTGATTCGACCACCCCAAAGACATCCCCCTTGGCTAAAGTGTCACCCACAGTAGGCAACTCGACATAAACAACATCGCTCAAATTATTCTGAGCATGATCTGTGATTCCGATGATAATCTGATCACCGTCCTGACGAGACCATTCATGTGTTTCTAAATATTTTGCAGACTGATCGAGTTTCATGAGACTATCTCCTTGATTAATATCAATTAGCAGTTAACAATTAACTAAACTTTGTACGCAGGTTGATAAAAGGGCCGTTTGACAATCCTCGCTGACCGTGGTTTGCCACGAATGATAATTTGAATGGCAGTGCCTGATTTGGCGATTTGACGAGGGACGAGAGCATGGCCAACTGTTTTATTAATGGTCGGGGCAAACAAGCCGCTGACCACCTGCCCGACGGTTTCAGCCTGATAAGTGACCTCATACCCTTGACGAGGAACACTACGGTCTTGCATTTCAAAGCCGACCAAAAGACGCAGGGGTTTTTCCAATTTTTGTTTAAGAATCGCCTCGAGCCCAATGAAGGCTTTATCAAACTTAATCGCCCAACCCAAACGGGCTTCAATGGGCGTGATATCAGCGGCAATCTCATGGCCGTATAAAGCAAAGCTTGGCTCAAAGCGAAGGCTGTCGCGGGCAGCTAAACCAATGGGGCCAAGGCCAGCGTCTGCCCCTGCGTCTAGTAAACCCGTCCACAGGGTTAAGGCTTGTTCAGCAGAAAAATAAAGCTCTACCCCATCTTCGCCTGTATACCCCGTGCGGCTCATTAAAACTGGCAAATCATTAATATGTCCTTCTGTGGCTGTAAATCGTTTCAATGTTTGGAGGTCAATATCGGTTATTGGGCTAAGAATATCCAAAGCTTTAGGGCCTTGTAGTGCCAACATATAAGTTTCATCAGACACATCTGTAACAGTGACCTCAAAACCAGCCGACTGAGCCTGCATCCAAGCTAGATCTTTCGTCCGATTACCAGCATTAAGCACCACCAGCCAATGCTGGGGGAGACGATAAATATAAACATCATCAACAATGCCGCCATCAGCATAACACATCAAGGCATAATGGGCCTCGTTTTCAGACATTAGGCTTACATCCCAGGTCACTAAGTGATTGAGATAAGCTTCTGCCTCTGGGCCGCTGACAGTCACTTGGCCCATGTGGTCAATATCAAATAGACCAGCCGCTGTACGGGTCAGATGATGTTCCTGTTTAGGGCCAGTCGAATATTGCACTGGCATCTCCCAACCCGCAAAATCCACCATACGGCCACCGTGAGCGACATGCCACTCATATAAATTTGTTCGTTTAAGCTTTTTCGCCACCATCTTTCTCCAAGGATTAAAATGAGAGGTTAACCACTTTAAAATAAAAAAGGCACCTAAATAAGAGGCCCCTTTTCTCTGTCCAAAACCTGAGAGTTTTCCCCATCACCTTGATCAGTTGCCCCTTCGGCGACCCATAAGATGTCTTCAACAATGACATCTTATTGGCACTCTCTCGTAATGTTTAGCCAACCTAAATGATATGCGTTTCATTCATTAAGGTATAAATAACATGCCTTGACGGATTTGTCAATAAAGAAAACACCAAGTGATAATCGTGACAGCCTTAAAGTTGCCATAAACCTAGTCAATCCGTCCAAATCTGTGCGGTCTATGGGCTATCTTCTCTCATCAAGACCAGACAAATGACAAAATAAGAAAAATAAGGTAAAATGGTCAGGAATGGGATTCGCAGAAATTATGTTCAACCTAGAGAACAATTGAGGCGTGATTCGTTTATATTTGTTATGGTAATATTACATCATAAAAATTATATAGCATCCAAAGAGCAGCCGCTTATAGAAGATGGCTTGCTCCCCCATTATAATCGCTTGACTTGGGAAGTGATCTATCAAGGCTGGACTCGTTCGGACTTGCAATACTATTGGCGCGATATGAATGTGCAAACGGTACGTCGTCAGATCAATTATCACGAGCAGGCGGCTTCACAAATGGCTGATAATACGGGCGGGATGATCTAGCCAGCCTGACAGTCGGAAAGGTATCAGTATGACCAAACCAAGGCAAGAGCCGCGTCAACAATCAGGCAAGGAACTGCTTGAGCCACGCCTGCCTCAAGCGCGTTTTGAAGGGGGTACTTTAGTCTTGGAGGGGGTTTCTAAGCAGGTCAAGCCACCGACGGCCTTTCAGTGGGTCAAAAAGAAATGGCGTTGTCCGGCAGTGCATTACCGAACTATTCGGCTTTGGTTGCGACGACAGAATATTCGCAATGTCATCCCCCGTTGGCGTGACCTTGATTTGACTTGGCAAAATGAGCGCACGTCCCATGATTATCAGACCGAAGCTTTACAAACTTGGCTTAAGGCGGATTGTTGGGGCAGCATTGTTCTGCCGACAGGCGCGGGCAAAACTTATTTAGCCCTCTGGGCAATTGCTGAGACAAAAGTGCATACACTGGTCATCGTGCCCACGGTGGAATTGCTCCATCAATGGTATGCCTGTTTGGAAAATGCTTTTGGGTCAAAAGAAAAAGATATCAGTATTGGGGTTTGGTATGGACAAGAAAAACGGCTTGAACCGCTGACCGTGACAACTTATCCCAGTGCCTGGGCCCAGGCTGAGACCTTGGGTAATCAATTTAAGCTCTTGATCTTTGATGAAATCCACCATCTACCTGCCCCCTCTTGGCACGAAATCGCCCTTATGTGTGCTGCACCCTATCGTTTAGGCTTGACGGCCACCTATCCAGAGGATACTGTCGAACAAGCTGAACCAAGTGCCCTCAAAGAAAAAAAATCGCCCCTCACCTCACCTAAGGCGGTTGACAGCTCTCCCAAAATCGGAGAGCGGGGCCGTTATCGCTTTCAAAATCCGGCCAAATTGCTCGACGACTTGGTTGGCCCGGTGCTGTATCGAAAACATATTGATGATTTGACTGGGCTGCAACTGGCTGAATATCGTACTGAGCGCATTCGGATTAATCTGACACCTGAAGAACGGGAAATCTATGATGCTGCTTATGCCACGTATACAGGCTATATCCGCGAGGCGCGGTTGCGTGAACATTATCGGGCTAACTGGTGGGATGAGATGACGAGGCGGAGTGCCTATGATGCCCAAGCACGGCGGGCGAAGGTGGCTGAATTGAATTTGAAGGAGGTTGTGCATCAAGCACGAGGAAAATTGATGATCTTAGACCGGTTGCTCCGCGAACATGCCCACCAAAAAATGCTGATTTTCACCGCCCATAATCGCTTCGCTTATGAAATTGCCCGCCATTTCCTTCTGCCCGTCATCACCTACCAAACCAAGGCGGCGGAACGCAAAGCTATTCTGGATGGCTTTCAAGATGGCTCCTATCGGGCCATCGTCACCTCGAAGGTTTTGAACGAGGGGGTGGATGTCCCCGAGGCGAAAATTGCCGTTGTTTTGGGCGGCAGTGCCAGTGCCCGCGAGTATGTGCAGCGACTGGGACGAGTCTTACGTAAGCAGGGCAACGCCCAGGCGGTTTTATATGAAGTGATTGCGCGAAAAACGGTGGATGAGCGAATTGCTCAACGGCGGCAGCCGAAGGCTAGGGCTTAGAAATTTTAACGACTTGCTTTCCGCCCCAACACATACCCAGCGATACCGGACAAGAGCGAAATGGCCCCAGGCTTAATCCCGCTAGGTAAGGTCCATTCAAGCGCACCATCCAAAACTTGACCCTGATTAGAGATATTCAGTATCTCGGTCACCAAGTCTTCATTAAAGTCATCCTTAACAGTTATGCCCGAAGCTGGGACATCGCCTAAGTTGCTGAAAAAAATTGTAAAATAACTACCCATCTTATAGAACAGAAAGAAAGGTATCTCAATAATTATATCAAATTTGACAATTTGAATTCAGCTATGGTATTCTACAGGCAGGTTAGATGATTGGCCTGAACAAGCTCTACATCATCGTCCTCTACATCGAAACAAATGCTAACATCATCGCCTTTCATCCAAGTTCAGGCCAAATCTAGCCAGCCTAAATTGTTCCTCCTATTCCCTTTTTTCCTTCCGCTATCTTCCTGCATTTAGGACCAGAACTGTTTAAACTTCAACGCTCTGATGTTCCTTCAAACCTTTGCCCACTTGATCCTTTCCGTGTACCATAGATGACAATTTTAATCACCTCTCATCTGGATTCGCAAAGGAAAGACCATGACCAAGATTGGTACTGACTCTGCCCCACTTCGTGTTGCCATCATCGGCGCAGGCCCCGCTGGATTCTACGCAGCTGACCACTTATTGAAACAAAAAAATTTAAATGTCGAAATCGACCTGTTTGATCGTCTGCCTACGCCTTTTGGCTTGGTCAGGGCAGGGGTGGCCCCAGATCACCAAAAAATAAAATCTGTCACCAAAGTCTTTGATCGCATAGCGGCCAAGCCAAGTTTTCATTTTTTTGGCAATGTCGCGTATGGCTCTGACCTTAGTTTGGCCGATTTACAAGCCCATTATCATCAAATCATCTTCACCTCTGGTTCCCCCAATGATCGCCGCCTCAACATTCCCGGTGAAGACTTGAAAAATAGCCATACAGCAACGGAGTTTGTGGCTTGGTATAATTGTCATCCTGACTATCATGAGCATGACTTCGACCTCTCTCAAGAAAATGTGGCGGTGATTGGGGTGGGCAATGTAGCTATGGATGTAGCCCGCATTTTGTCGCGCACCCCCGAAGAATTGGCCCAAACGGATATCGCCCCGTATGCTGAGACGGCCCTGAACCAAAGCGGGGTCAAAAATATCTATATCTTAGGTCGTCGTGGACCTGTCCAAGCGGCTTTCACTGCGCCTGAAATCAAAGAACTCGGTGAAATGGCGGGAGCTGATATCATCGTATCCCCAGACGAGGCCAAGTTAGACCCTTTTAGCCAAAAAGCCCTTGAACAGGCAGACCGAGCCGTGAAGCAAAAAGTTGATATCGTGCAGCAGTATGCTCAACGCGAACCAAAGGGTAAAGCAAAAAAATTAATCCTTCGTTTTTTGGTTTCTCCGGTTGAATTAATTGGTGATGACAGGGGGGCAGCGGTGGCGATGCGCTTGGTCAAGAATGAACTTTATCAAAGGGATCAAGGTAGCCTACGTTCTCGAGCCACAGACCAATATGAAGAGATTCCCATTGGTCTTGTCTTTCGCTCTGTCGGCTATCGTGGTATCCCCTTGCCTGATATTCCTTTTAATGAAGATAGGGATGTGATCCTAAATGAAAAAGGGCGAGTTCTACAGCCAAGTCGATCAACACCCTTACGCGGTGTTTATACGGCGGGCTGGATTAAACGGGGCCCAAGTGGGGTGATTGGGACAAATAAGCCCGACTCGGTTGAAACAGTGAAAGGCATGTTGGAAGATTTCGACCAAGGGCATATCCTCGAGCCAAGCCACCCCTCGCCCGCAGCAATGGAACAACTACTCCAACAGCGTCAAATTAATTACGTAACTTATACAGATTGGCAACAACTAGATGCTTTAGAAGTGGCAAAAGGCAAAGCAGAGGCGCGTCCTCGCATAAAATTTACAACAATCGAGGCGATGTTGCAGGCTTTGAAATAAGCCTAGTCACTGATCAACTTAGACAAAGGCAGTGGATCATGCTCGTTATCATGCTCATTTTCACGACAGCCTTATTTTTTGGCAGCGTTGGCACCCCCTTGGTTAGACATTTGGCGATCAAAGCGGGGGTGATCGATGTACCCAAAACAGACCGAGCGCATACAGAGCCAACGGCATTGCTGGGTGGTCTCGCAATTTACACGGCGGCGATCATTGCCCTCTTGACAATATCGTATTTAGCCCTCCGTTATACGGATAATATTTTTGCCTTATCTGAGCTGGCAACCATATTGATCAGTGCCAGCTTGATGGCGGCGGTGGGTTTATGGGATGACCGTTTCCCCTTAGGCCCCAAAATAAAATTAGCCGCCCAATTTGTGCCAGTTGTGATTGTTTTTTTTGCTGGGGTGCAGATTCGTCTACCCTGGTTTGGCGGGGGCCTGGGGAATGATATGCTCAATTTTATTCTGACCGCTTGTTGGATTTTATATATCACCAACGCCATTAATTATTTAGATAATGCCGATGGCATCGCTATTATGACCAGTGCCACGACCAGTGCTATTTTTCTGCTGATTGCCGTCCTGAATGGACAACAATTGGTCTCCATGTTGGCTGCGGCTATTTTGGGGGCTAGTTTGAGCTTTGCCCGCTATAATTTGCCTTTGCCCAAAAGCACAATTTTCATGGGCGATGCAGGGGCTTTATTTTTAGGCTATCTCTTAGCTATTTTGGGTCTAAAGATTCGTATTCCGATGAATAGTTCACAGGTAACATGGATGGTCCCCATCATTGTCCTAGGCTTACCTATTTTCGATACCTTTTTTGTCTTCATCTCACGCTGGCGACGTGGGGTCTCCTTTTTTCAAGGTGGTACAGATCATACGAACCATCGTTTAGCTCGCCTGGGATTGCCCCCCCTTTCCGTCGCCTTAACGGTCAGCTTAATTAGCGGGGCCTTGGGCCTCGTGGCTATCTTTATCACCCAAGCTAGTATAATGGAAGCCTATTTAATCGTTGGAGCCTTAGTTCTGGTCGCCGCTTATGCTGTATGGTGCTTAGAATTTAATATATCTTATACATTCAAGACGGGTAAAGCCTTACCTGAAGAAAAAAATGGTCGTGATGACTGATGGGACATTGAAGATTGTATGGAAGTTATCGATTTAATTGTAAAAACGCCAACAATTCGAGGCGGCAGACCTTGTCTCCGTGGAACAGGATTATGCGTGACTGACATTGTGATGGCTCATCTCTTCCACAAACGCACCCCCGACGAGGTCGCTTCAGATAATGAAATGACCTTTAAGATTAAGGGCCTGGATTGTGCTGGTTGCGCTCAGTCGGTTGAGCGGGGCGTTGGTCAGTTAGAGGGGGTACAAGGTTGTTCCCTCAATTTTACAAGTGAAATTTTGCACATACAGGGAGACTGTAGCCGTCAAGCGGTAGTTGAGCGGGTGCAGGGGTTGGGATTTGAGGCTGTTGATGCTGATGAAACAGTATTTCGTGATGAAGGAACTGAACAGGAGCAGATAGACCGCTCCTCTCTAGCTTTTTTGAAGTTTATCATGCAGCGGACTGAAACACGTTTGGCCTTACTCGCCTTTGTGTGCATTTTGCCGGGTCTTATTCTGGAAGAATTGGGGCAGTGGTCTCATCCCCTCATTGATTTTGCTTCGTTGACGGCCATGTCCTTGGCAGGATGGCCCATTGCGCGGAGTGCCTGGCGAACCTTGCGCCTGAATCGGGAAGTCAACATTAATGGGCTTATGACCATCGCTGCCATTGGCGCGGTGGTCATCGGAGCTTATACCGAGGCAGGCATGGTGATGGTCTTATTTGCGCTGGGGGAAGCCTTAGAAGGCTATACCAGTCATCGAGCGAGACAAGCCATTCGAAGCTTGATGGATGTCGTGCCCCAGCAAGCGACGCGATTAGGGCGGTCAGGAGAAGAAGTCGTGTCTGTGGCGGCGTTAGACGTGGGAGATATCATTGTGGTCAAGCCTGGTGAGCGTATTCCCATGGATGGCTTGGTGCGACAAGGCATTTCGACGGTCAATCAAGCGACCATTACGGGCGAAAGCCAACCCTTGGAAAAGGCCCCTGGAGCCGAGGTTTTCGCCAGCAGCATCAACGGCGAAGGCGTTTTGGAAATCGAAGTGACTCATCTGGTCGCAGATAACACCATCAGCCGCTTGATTAAATTGGTTGAAAAGGCCCAAGAAAATCAAGCTCCGAGCCAACGCTTTATCGACCAATTTGCCAAATATTATACGCCCCTTGTCGTGGGTTTAGCCTTTTTGGTCGCGACATTGCCACCCCTGCTAGGGGACCAACCTTTTTGGAATCCTGATCCCGAAACCTTTGGCTGGTTCTATCGCGGTCTCACTTTATTAGTCGTCGCCTGCCCCTGTGCTTTGGTCATCAGTACCCCCGTCAGTCTGATCAGCGCGATTAGCAACGCCGCGAGACAGGGGGTCTTAATCAAAGGGGGGGCTTATTTGGAACGCTTGAGCCGTGTTAAAGTGATGGCCTTTGATAAAACTGGCACCCTGACCACAGGCAAACCAAGGATTGTGGCCCTACGGTCTGCTGGGTGTGAAACCATCCGTGAGTCACCCATTGGGACGTGTGCTGCTTGCCATGATCTTCTTGCCCTGACCAGTGCCCTCGAAAGACACAGTGAACACCCTCTAGCCCACGCGATCATTCAAGAAGCCACGCATCGGTCAATCCAAGATAAATATCCAGTTGCTAGGGGAGTCAAAGCCATGGCTGGCAGAGGTATTGTCGGTCAGGTGAATGGTCAACAGGTATCCGTGGGTAGCCATGCCTATTTTGATCAAACCATCCCCCATACGATAGATGTTTGTCAAACAGCACAAGCCGAGGCGCAGGAGGGCTATACGCCTTTGATGGTCGAAACTGACGGAGCTTATCTAGGCACGATTACCGTCAGCGATACCGTCCGTGAAAGTAGTCATCAAGCTTTGACCCAACTCAAGCAAGCGGGGGTAGATCATTTGGTCATGCTCACTGGCGATCATCAGGTAGCCGCTAAGACCATCGCCAAAGAGATTGGTTTAACCGATGTGCGGGCTGATCTTTTACCAGAACAAAAAGTGCGGGCAGTCCAAGAGGTGCAAAGGCAATACGGGGCAGTGGCCATGGTGGGCGATGGCATCAACGATACACCAGCTTTGGCCAGGGCAGATGTGAGTATCGCTATGGGCGGTGCGCTCGGTGGCACAGCCCAAGCGATGGAAACAGCCAATATCACCCTCATGCGAGACGACCTCAGTCAATTAGCCTTCGTCTATCGTCTCAGCCAAGCTGCTATGCGAACCGTGCGAACCAATGTCGGCTTGAGCCTTGGTATTAAATTGATTTTCTTGCTTTTTGTGTTATTCGGGTGGGGCAGTATGTGGATGGCGGTGGTGGCGGATGTGGGTACGTCATTGTTGGTGACCTTGAATGGGATGCGATTAATAAAATTTCAATAATACGTGAATGCGAGAATTAGCGTGGAAGAAGATAGAAAGTGAGCATGAGAGATAAAGACTTGAAAGGGAGGGTATAATCAATCAAAAATACCTCAATAAATAAAGAAAAGATACAATTTATTTATCGAACTCACGTAATATAATTTGAGTATACTTGAAAAAGTCGTCCCTTTTTTAGCGTGTCTGTGTAAGGAATGAGCTTGGTCGCTGTCGTACTTCCAGATGTGGGTTCCATCAGCCTGACTGGTTCTCGCGTGAGTATGTTTTGTTCACCCGCACAGATGCGATTGATGTATCCTCGGTAATCGAGGTAAGCATCACCGCGTTGACGAGCGATTGTGTACCTTTATTTATACGTCAAATGCTCACGCCATCGTTATGATTCTACAAAAGAGAGGGCAATTGAGCGCGTAATTCCTCCAGCGTCGCTACAAAAGATCAAAAAAATTCGCTTTTTGCGTCATCCGTTCTTGTATATATGGTCTCATGATCTTACGCTACTGGCGAAACCGCCACTTCTTCCACCATCGCCAAGACCTCTTTCAAGACCGGCTTACGCCGAAAGGTTAACACGCTTCCCGCTGAGACCTCCTCAAAAACGCCCTCCGCGACATTGGCACTCTCATAGACCAACAAAATCAAATCAGGTCGTTGGGCCTGGCGGATTTTATCGAGCTTGCGCCGTAGATAGTGCGGATGCCAATAGCCGACGATTTCTAACAAGGCCCGTCGACCATCTTGACGGTGGGTCAAAGAAAAATCAGGGATCATGACTGTATCATCTAATAGAATTAATTCATCTTCTCTGGCCAAGGTCCATTTGCGTTTGGCTCCTCCATACTTCGCCTCAAACTCGGCAGCGAAATCAGCCTCGAGTTGGCTATCAAATTCGGCGGAGGCTTTGAAATGCGTTTGTAAATCGCTGCCTTCATCTAAGCTATAACGCAGGGCTTGCTCACTTTTTGAGCCAGGCGGCTGCACGTCTGCCTCCATGCGCCATTGTTCACAGAGCATGAGGGCGGGTAGAAATTTGGCAAATTGTAAGCCATAGCGAATGGTCGATTTAACAAAGGGTGAAATTGGGCCATGCAGCATGACCTGATAGCCTGTCGGAGGCTGGCTTTGGTCTAGCGGCGTGACCGTATACATCAATTTGAAGAGTTTAATATATTTGAAGATATCCTTGTAGCGGTCCCGTACCTGAAGGCGCACTTCTCTAGCCCAATAGAGCAAGCCACGGGCGACTTCAAGATTGTAACGAGCGATTAAGTCACCAGAAGCAATGGGGTCGCCAGGGTTGAGCAGAATTTGTTCTTCAGCTAAATCGGCAAATAGCGTGGCTTCAATCTGGGCAGGACTTAGATTATAGGCGGCGGCGACTTCAGCGATGAGTTGGGGTCGGGTTGTGGGATGGAATAAAGTAGGGCTGTCTGTGGTTGGGCCACGCTGAAACAAATCGGCGCGTAAGTCAGGCGGAGAAAGAGGGGGGTTGTTGGCAAAGGTGCATCGTGCTTCTAACACTGCGGCTAAACCGCGCATGATGGCATAATCTAAACTATCGCCTTCATACTGGCGTAAAGCCTTCTGGAGTTGTCCCCGACGATGACCCACCTGACTTTGATATAAACCAATGAGATCATTGGCCATCGCCAAATAGTGATAATCATTGGGCAAACGCTTGGGCCATACTTGACCATCTCGCATTTGCAGACGTGGTTTGATTAAGTCTGATCTGAGCAAGGCTTTCTCCTGATCTGCAATAAAATACGCCTCACCGCCGCCCAGCCGCGCATCATTATTTTGGCCAGCCATTCCGGTGGCGGCGGTGAGAGAATAGGCCAAGGGGTTAAGCCATGCTGCTGAAGAATGAGATTCGCTACAGCGATGCCTGTGACCGTAGACCGCTCTAAATAGAGGGATGGGCTGGGGTGATAAATCCAATCACCACAAATGAATAACTGAGGCCAAGGTGTTTCAACGCTTAAATGCCGCTCCGGTTCACCAACGCTGAACAGGGTGTGGGTCGGTGGATTTCGTTGCAAGTCAGCCTGGTGCAAATACCCTCGCAACTCAGGATAAGCCCGAATCGTAGGTTAAAAAGAGACCATGTAAGGCCAAATCAAAGCCTAATAAGAGGGCTTGCGTCAATTCGAGTAGAACCTGTGCATTCGACTTGTGATGGTCCCGTAAATGGCCCAAATACAGCGGCCAGAACCAGAGAAATAATATAATCCCGACACCTGCTATGATAAAATCTCCTATTGGATCAGTCCGC
Source organism: Anaerolineae bacterium (assembly GCA_965199695.1). Classification (GTDB taxonomy): domain Bacteria; phylum Chloroflexota; class Anaerolineae; order 4572-78; family 4572-78; genus CBDAUV01. Next base: position 1,303,335 of record OZ241372.1, read on the forward strand.
CATACAGGCAATAAGAGCCGACAGGTTCCGACACCACCCGTAACATATTTGAGCGTATTAAAAATTCAAGACTGAGGTTGAGCAAGGGAATTAGAAAGACTGTTACAGAGAGACCAAAGACTAAGAGGCCAACTTCCATTGCGCTGTAGCCGAGGCGGTCGCTGAAGAGGAATTGCGTTTGCGGGATAAAGGGGCATAATAATTGTAGACCAAAAGCTAAGGTCAGGGCGGGTAAGATGAGATAAGGTGATACTGTAAGCTTTCTATTCACAACATGACCTCTCTTGATAAAATATTCTTTTCATGATAACTATTCATCACTTCCTGATATCTATCACGATAAGATGGATTTTATTGTAGCACATTCCGGTAGGAAGCGCATATCTCCTTTGGAAAATTTTTCGCCGAGAGAATGGAATCATTGAGCAGTTTATTACCAAACGTTGAGCTTATATCTTTGACAAATGGGCCTATCTTATAGTATACATACAAGTTATGAGAGGCTAGACATTCCTAATAATTTGTCAAGTGATATAATCTTAATTTTTATCTAAAATTTAGAAAGGATTAAAAAATGTTTAAAAAGCTTGTTTTTAGTATTGTATTTCTGTTGGCGTTTAATGTCTTGATGGTAACCGGGTTAGCCCAAGACCCAATTGATTACACCCCTAATTCTGGTCAGGCCCGAATTTATGTTGAGAATAACTATCAGGATGAGCTTCACTTGGATTTTGGTGGGAGGAACTTCATCGTATTTGCTGGCCAAAGTGGCTATTTTGATCTTGCGTCTGGGGACTATACCTATTCTGTCAGTGTACCCAGTGTTGGCGGGTCGAATGGTGAATTTTCAATTGGCATAGAAGAATCATGGTTATTTCAGTTAAATGAAGGGAGTTCATTTGTAAAAGAACAAAAATATCCCAGGCCTAATGTTCCTTCTGTTGCCCCGTCCTCTAACCCCGGCACAGTCGATACATCCGCTACCACTTCATCTGCTACTACTTCATCTGCTACCACTTCATCCGCTACTACTTCATCCGCTACCACTTCATCAGTCGCCCCGTCAGCAGATAACACTGTAGCCTCAAATACCTATGCCCCCACAGTAGGGATGACCCGAATTTATCTTGAAAATAACCATCAGGATGAATTTTTCTTGGACTTTGGGGGTGTCGGTTTGAAGGTTTTTGCTGGCGGAGAAGCGTATTTTGAAGTTAACCCAGATGATTACACCTATTCAATCAGCGTTCCAAGTGGTGGTGGAACAAATGGAGAATTTTCTGCCCAACCGAATGAGTCTTGGCTGTTTCAAGTATATGGAGACAAAACCTTTGTGACATCCAAAGTTTATCCAGGCCCTGGAAAACCTGAACCTGCCACCCAACCACGAGTTCAATCAACGCCAACGCCTCCCCCTGGTATCCCAACCATTAATGATTTTGCCTCAATTGTAATCCCCCAAGCCGGGCGGTCACGTATACTCTTCTTGAGCAAATATCCGAGCATTGTTGCATTTACCGTTGGCAGTAATATTAGAACACTTAGGACAGATGATGTAGAATTTTTGGATCTTGATCCAAGTCAATATACTTATATCGTCACGACTGTCTCTGAAACGACCAGCGGTGAGCTGACGATTAGCGCAGATAATACTTGGCTCATTTATATAACTGAGGCTGGTCAAATTACTAGCGTTCAACTTTATTAAGGAATTTCTCATGACCGTATGCCCCTTGAATTTGCCAGAAGGGTGTATCGTGTGGCGGATATAACAAGGGATTAGAGGATTTTACGAATCAACGCTTATCTAAATTACTTTAATGCCCTAAGATATTATCCGTCTCATCCTTTGGACCCCTTATCATATCGGTCCAGTGACTGGGCAAATCTCGTGGGTATACAGTCGTAAATTAAAGAATGAGGCAACACCATGCCTAAAAAAAATAAACCGCAACGGACCAAACATCACTCCTCGACAAAAAAAGCGGTCTCCCTCAAAAAGTGGCTTCCTCCCAATACCTATTACGCTCAAACCATGCCGGGCCTGGAACAATTGGCTTGGCGTGAGATTGAGCAGGACAGGCCCCAAGTTAAGCTACTGGGCTTTGAGACCTTGGAAAAAAAAAATGGTCTTCTTCTTTTTCAAGCTCAGAAGGCCGATGCTTCTCTACTGAACCTCAGAACCGTTGAAGATATTTTTCTCGTCCTCACCTCCCATGAAAAATTGCCCCGCAGTCGAGACAGCCTAGCGCGTTTGGCCCTCCTTCTCGAACAGGTTCATTGGCCTACAGCCCTCAAAGTTCACCGTGATATCACGGGTTACAGCCCTAAGGCTGGTAAACAGACGACCTTTCGTATTATTTCGCGTCTCTTTGGCCGCTATAATTTTCATCGTAAAGAGGCCCAATTTCGGGCTGAAAAAGCGGTCCAAAAATTAAATCTAAAATGGGCCTTGGTTGAGGATGGCGGCGTTCTGGAAATCTGGCTCAATCTTTTTGGTGGGCAACAAGAAAGTAAGGTCATCGCTGGGTTGCGTTTATCCGATAGCCACATGCGACATCGAACTTATAAACTAAAACATTTGCCAGCCTCACTTCGTCCAACCGTCGCAGCGGCAATGGTCATGCTCTCTGAACCCCAAGATGATGATATTTTTTTAGATCCAATGTGTGGGGCCGGCACGATTTTGATTGAGCGGGCCTATTGGGGACGCTATCGCCATTTGCTCGGCGGAGATATTGATGCCCAGGCCCTAGCTGTCACGCACACAAATGTTGGTTCTAAATATAAGCCTATCACGGTGCAAAAATGGGACGCAAGGCATTTACAGGCAGCAATTGAAGACAAGACAGTGACAAAGGTAGTTTGTAATTTGCCATTTGGAAAACAAATTGGCATACTAGCAACGAATGAACAACTATATACTCAATTTTTGGATGAAGCAGCCCGTGTGCTAAGACCTGGCGGGAAAATGGTTTTACTATCGAGCGATTTTACCCTTTTGAGATGCTTGTTAGGGTTAAGATCAGCTTTCAAGATTTTAGAGGAAATTTCATTGACCTTATTGGGTATGCAGGCTAAAATTTTTGTCATTCGACGGATGTAGGCAGGGTGGCAGAGTATGCTTATCACTTTGTCACCCTGCTCAGGAGGCTATTTTGAGTACAAAAGCACAAAGTGACATTTATTTTTATTCGCCAATATCCTCATGCCATAACTCAGGCTTACTAGCAATAAAGGCTTTCATCAAGCGGATGCAGGTCTCATCATTCAGAATAACCACCTCAACCCCACGCGACCGCACATAATCCTCTGGGCCTTGAAAGGTCTGATTTTCGCCAATAACAATTTTCGGAATACCATAGAGTAAAGCTGTCCCGCTGCACATATCACAGGGGGAGAGGGTGGAATATAAAGTCGCCCGTTGATAGTCTCGGGCGGCCAAGCGACCCGCATTTTCTAAACAATCCATTTCGGCATGCAAAATTGCGCTGCCCTTTTGCACCCGTTGGTTATGACCTCGCCCCACGATTTGGTCATCAATGACCAAGACTGATCCGATGGGGATACCGCCTTCGGCCAACCCCTTCTTTGCTTCTGCGATCGTTGCTTGCATAAATGCTGTATGGGTAGATAAGTCCATGCCTAAGACCTCCTGTTAGAGATTAACGGATAGAGATGATACGCCTCAACGCCTACTCCCGGCGATACGGCTTCAAATACGCACTGGGATACGTGACATTGCGTCCAGCTAAGGCTAGGGCAATGATTGTCAGCAGATAGGGTAAGGCTAAAAAAATTTCAAAGGGGATATCAACCAAACCTAAAATTTGTAAGCGCAGTTGCAGGGCGAAGACTCCCCCAAAAAGTAACGCGCCGACCATCGCTCGTAGTGGGTTCCATTTGGCGAAGATGACCAGCGCGATACACACCCAGCCTCGACCGGCGATGATCCCTGGCGAGAAAGCACCCAGTTGGGCTAAGGATAAGAAGGCTCCTCCGATGGCCATCAACCCACCCCCGATGATGATGGCTAGGTAGCGTACCTGAAAAACGTTGACTCCAGCAGCATCGGCGGCTTCTGGGCTTTCACCCACAGCGCGGATTTCTAAACCAAAACTGGTGCGATATAAAAGCCACCAGGATACGGGAATTAATAGTCCGAAGGCGATGTAGGTTAAAAGGTATTGTTCAAAGATTGATCCTAAAAGTGACTGATCGCCAAAAGGGTTATATTGCAAGAAGGGATCTACCGAAGGGAGGACAGCACTTTGTCCAAAGATGAGGCGAAACCCAAAGAGCGATAACCCCATACTTAAGAGCGTAATGCCCAACCCTGCCACATGTTGATTGACCCCCAACGTGACGCTGAAGAAAGCCATGAGCCAGCCCATGAACATGCCAGCGATCATGGCTCCTAACAAGCCCAGCCACAAATATGTATTCTGCAAACCAACTTCCTGAGTTTTGGCTGCGACAGCAAAGCCCACAAAAGCACCTAAAAACATGATGCCTTCAATCCCAAGATTCAACACCCCCGCTCGTTCCGTATAAATCTCACCAATGGTCGCATAAATCAGCGGTGTGGCGATGCGCAAGGTGGCTCCGATGAGGCCCACTAGAAAAGTTAGAAAAACGGCGGTGGTCACAGATGAGACTCCTCTGAAAATGCCAATTAACAACTAACAAAAAACGACAGATCACGAAGACGCTAGGTATTCTTTGGCTCCTTAGAAGTTCGGATATGGAAGCATAAACGATAATTTTGCAGCAGGAGCATGCCCAAGGTGACAAGCAGGAGGGTGGCTTGGATAATTTCGCCTAAATAGATCGGTACGCCCAAGGCACGGCTGACGCTCTGCGCCCCGGTGTCGATGAGGCCGATGAATAAGGCAGCGGCAGCGACCCCCCAAGCGTTTAATGTGCCCAGCGTGGCGATGATAATACCTGTATAGCCATAGCCGGGTGAAATCGCATCAATTAAGTGGTAGTGAATACCAGCCACTTCGCTCACCCCAGCCAGGCCAGCGATGCCGCCGCTGACTAAGGCTGCTGTGAGCATGGTGCGCTCTACAGGGATGCCTGCAAACCGAGCCGCTTGCGGGTTCTTATCGTATTTGTCAAGTTTGGATAAGGTGAAATCCGGCAAAGATACACAGCACAACAAGGCGGGTGAGGAGACAGGGATGATGGTTCAGCTTGTTTTTGTGGTGATGGATGGGTTTGACAGGGCTTCATGAGAGGAGCATAATAGGCGATGCAGTCGTTCAGCCCTTCAGACTAGATGATAAGGAATACAGGTTGTGATAACATATTCGTCACTACCAAAATTCAAATTTATATTGGAGAAAATTTATGCTACACATCAAACCAGCTTATGTCGGCACGATTTTCACAGCAAGCATTATCATTTTACTTGCTGTGGGATGCAATTTAGCTCAAAATGAGCTGAATCCAGTCCCTTGAGGCAAATGTCAACGCAACTTAGTACAGATTCGACTGATTATTACAGTGCGAGAATTGATTGAGACTGCCAAGCGGGCCAAAAAACGTCGTTCTCAATCAAGAGAATACGTCGTTGCCGTTGGCTGAAGCAAAGAAAATACGCTAAACAATGAAAAAAAACACCTACCTTCTCCTCACCGTCTTCATCTCCGGCCTGACAACCCTCGGCGTGGAATTATCAGCCAGCCGGTTGTTGGATCCCTTCTTCGGTAATTCACTCATCATCTGGGCCAATATTATTGGCCTGATGTTGGTTTATCTCAGTCTAGGCTATGTCATTGGGGGGCGTTGGGCAGACCGTGACCCGCGTGAGACGACTTTATTTCAAATCGTGGCTTGGGCTGCTTTTTTGGTCGGTTGTATTCCCCTCGTTTCAGCTCCGATTTTACGCTGGAGTGTGGCTGGCTTCGCGGCCTTTGATGCAGCCATCATCATCAGTTCTTTATTTGGGGTGTTGATTTTATTCAGCCTGCCCATGACCATGCTGGGCATGGTGTCTCCCTTCGCTATTCGTTTGGTGGTAACTGAGATTAAAGACGCAGGTCGTATCGCTGGCTCGATTTATGCCCTCAGCACACTTGGAAGTATTTTAGGTACTTTTTTGCCAGTCTTAGTCCTCATCCCTAACATCGGCACCCGTAACACGTTCTCCCTATTTGCCGTGGTGCTGCTTCTCATTGCGCTTGGGGGTATGCTTAGAAATTCGCGCTGGTTAGCCTTAAGCTATAGTGCCATGCTCTGGCTTATCCTCGCTTGGTCATTATGGGGCTATAGCCCGATCATCAAAGCAGAGCCTTATTTAGATGTGGTTTATGAAACGGAGAGTCCTTACAATTATATTCAGGTGATTCAACGAGGGTCGGAGACATGGCTCCGTTTAAATGAGGGAACTGGGATTCATTCAGTCTATAGTCCGCAAGAGGTAGTGGTCGACGGGATTTGGGATTATTTTTTGCTGGTCCCTTTTTTTAACCCCGCCCCCTATACCACTGACCAAGTAGACAACTTGCTCATCATTGGCGCGGCAGCAGGCACAGTCTCCAAACAATACACGGCGATTTATGGTCCCATTCCGATTGATGGGGTAGAGATTGACCCAGCCATCAGCGCAGTCGGGGAGCGATTCTTTGCCATGCATGAACCCAATTTGACGACAATCAATCAAGATGGCCGTTATTATTTGGCGAACGTGGCCAAGACTTATGATGTCATCATCGTGGATGCCTATCGCCCGCCTTATATCCCCTTTCAATTAACAACGCAGGAATTTTTTCAAGAAATTTATGCTCATTTAAGTGATGAGGGAGTTGTTGCCATCAATGTTGGGCGGAGCGAAACGGATTATTCCTTGGTGGTCGCGCTAGGGAGTACCATGAAGGCAGTCTTCCCGAGCGTTTATGTGATCGATGAACCCACCTATGGCAGTAGCTTAGGCAATAGCTTGGTCGTGGGGACGAAGCAACCAACGCAATTCTTTGATTTCATCACCAACACCCTTCTCTTGCCAGACCCGCATCTCCAAATGGTCAGCGGACGCGCTTTGAACAATCGAGTCTGGCAAATCACCTGTACTTCGGGCCAGTCGCCCTTTCAAGCAGGTGCTGGCCCATTACCACAAAGTCTACCGCCTCATTGTATCCCTCCCTTCACCGATGATAAGGCTCCTATAGAGCAAGTTATTCATGGCTTAATTGTGCGATACATCTTGGGTGGTTGATGGATTGACCTCAGCCTAAGCCATTCGCTCACCTAAAGGATCAAACCCTTCCGGCCAAACAGTCCTCTGATCATACTTGATATTCCTTAGCCTTGCTTCGTTCAAATCAGCCTCAGTCAAATCTGCTTCACGCAGATCCGCTTCGCTCAGGTCGGCATGAGCCAAATTTGCTTGGCAAAGATTGGCCTGTCGCAGACTGACCGAGCGTAAATCCGCTTCACTCAGGTCAGCTTCGCATAGGTCGGCTTGGCTCAAATCAGCTTCCCGTAAGTTGGCTGTGTGTAAGTTGGCCTCATTAAGCGTCGCTTTACTGAAATTTGTTTGCTGAAGATCAGCCTCACGCAAATCGCTGCCGCTTAAATCAGCCTTATGTAAATCAGCCTCTCGCAGGTTCACCTTGGTCAATGAGGCTTGGGTCAAATTCGCCTTGACTAAACTGGCCTGTCGTAAACTAGCCTCATTTAAATCAGCCTCACGCAAATCGGCCTTTTGTAAAAAGGCTTCTTCTAAATTAACCAGATAAAGATTAGCCTGGGTCAAATTTGCCTTCGCTAAGGAAACTTGACGTAAATCAGCTTCACAGAGGGTTGTCTTATCCAAACTAGCCTCACCAAGATTGGCTTGATTGAGGTTAGCTTGGCTTAAGTTAGCTTGGCTCAAAGTAGCTTCTTGCAGATCCGCCTCACTCAAATCTGCCTCAACTAAATTCGCGAGACTTAAATCTGAGGTAGACAAATTCGCTCGACTTAAATTAGCACCCCTCAAATTCGCTTGGCTGAGGTCTGCCCCACGCAAATCTTTTTCACTTAAGTCCGCTTCAGCCAAATCTGCGCCTCTGAGGTCTGCCCCATTAAGCCTTCGGGGGGCCCTGTGAGGCTGGTTCGAGAAAAAGGTTTTCTGCTCAACCTCAGGCTTGACCTGAGATTTTCTATTTATTGGTCTACCTTCTCCCAAGGCATCCAACAATCGCGCCGCCTCATCCGCCGTCACTTTACCATCGGCTAAAAGTTGTAAAACTTGTCGTCGTTCTTCACTCATTTGTACAAACTCCAATACCAATTAACAATTACTAATTAACAATTAACAAAAGACTAACAACTATCCTTCCTGCATCGCTAAACGAATGGAGCCATTTTTGCTACGCAGCGTTAGGGGTGTTTCACCACCTTCACCAATGGGACAAACAAGACGGTTTTGGGGACGCTTGGACATCGGGGGGGCATCGGTTTGAAACTCAGTGCGGACGCTGCCGTTCACTGTGGCCGCATCAAGTTTCCCAGAAAAGTTGCGCGGTAAACAAAGATGGATGGAACCATTGATCGTCGTTGCACTAATAGGCATAATGCCTTCGAGGACATCGATATGGATCGAGCCGTTTTTGCTGTCAAATTCGCTGGCATCATTTAGCTTAACTTTATTGACTTTAACACTGCCATTTTTGGTGTTCGCCTGAATCTGTCCACTCACTCCGTCTAATTGTACTTTACCATTTTTGGAAATAGCCTTAATGATTCCTTCAGCCTGTTCAATAGAGACAGAACCATTTTTGCTTTGACATCTCAAGTCCAAAGCTGGTGGGCCTTGAATTTTATAGGAAATAGAGACTTGAACATTATGGGGGAGTTGAGATTGTTCTTTATAGACATGCAGCCTATCTCCTTTTTGTTCCACCTGAATCTGTACTTGGTGGGCAAAGGTCTCTGCTTGTTCTCGCGTTGGAGCTTTGACCGCTTTTTTCGCAGTAATCAAAATTCGATCTTGCTCGGAGCCAATAAATTTGACGGAGCCATTTTTGGTTTCCGCAGTGATGGCCTTGATCATCTCAGAATCTAATTCCCAGTCCAAGACTTCTTCATATTTCTCTTGTATTCCCCAACTGAACAAAATTTTCAACCAATCCCAAATAGATCGAGCAGAATTTGTCTCAGAAGGTCTCAACTCCTGAAAGCCAGAATCTTTCTCTAGGTTGATTTCTATTTTTTCCTCCCTTGCTTCCGACCGGCCTAAACTATCAAGCAGCTTTTCTGCTTCCTCAACGCTCAATTTGCCATCAGAGACCATTTTTAAAATGGTCATTCTTTCTTCTTGCATTATAACACCTTTCTTTGTTTGGTGGTTCATCAAATTACAAAGTATTATATCAATATTTTTGATAAAAGTCAATGCAAATTCAAAATATCTTTCTACTAAGCAAAAGTTTTGACCTGACAGCATACAGTGATTGTATACCACCACACAAATTTAACCTAAAGTGTGTTTTAAACGACAGCCAATGGCGATTTCTCTCTGTTATTCTTGTATTATTAGAACAATTTCTGATGGCAAATAATGTGTTTTTTCTATTGTTTATTATTTAATATTCTGAATATTTAATCATTGATAAGGAACAAATAGCTATGGATGCTGTACAATCAAAATCCAATCATCATTTTGCCCAACCCGAATGACTCGATGGTTATTATTAGTTTTGAGTATGATGTTGCCCTTCTTATTGTCGGTCAGCTTGGTCAGCGCGGAATCAGCGCAACCAAAATCAGTACCGCATTTCACTTGCGTTTTGACTTTCACAGTCAGTTCTCCTTTCTTTTAAGATAGGTGCATTATAGGGCATAAGTTTCAGGCTGTCAGAGGTTTTGGTCTTTCAGTCAGCTATGGCCGCCTCCGTGAAGCTTGTCAAACTGATGTAGACGGCACGTCCATTAGGGCAGATCAAACTGATGCGCTCTCCCCAGCGTTAGCCACTGCTTTGACGGAAAAGCCCCTTCATCCCTTGACTCACTTATTAAGCTTGCTCCCGCGAGGCTGGTTATGTGTAGGACTGTTGGGTTTAAGCTTTGCCTTCGCCAATCGTTTTACCCCCCTAGATGTATCAGCCCTTGGTTCATCAGCCGTCAACAGTTCATTGGCCCTTAGTTTAGGCGGGATTCTCTTAGCCTATCAAGCCTGGCAAAAATTGAGCGCGGGCTTAGGTCAATTAGGGGGCCAGCATCGCCTGGCGGCAAATAGCTCCTCTTTTCCAAGCCGCTTCCCGTCCGACGCAAACCAGTCCCCCAGCCCTGACCATGCCACCTGCCCCCTTAGACATAGGGCAACTTTTATTAGAAAGCATGGTAGGTGAAATGGGCCGGCAATTATCCCACGCTGAAAAGAGTCGCCTCTTCTTAGCCCGCGCCTTGCTCCAAGAGACCGATTTAATTGTCCTTGACGAAAGCTTCGCTGCGCTTGATCCTGAGACCTTAGCCTTAGCTTTAGATTGTGTTTTGAAACGAGCGAAAACGGTGGTGGTCATTGCCCATCCTTAGTCTACCAAGCCCAGCATCCTAATAAGATTGTCTTGGGCGCGTTTATGTCCCTGAGTGGCTTTACCCAGAAGGCTCAGGAGATATGTCAAACAAGCGTCATTGCTTGGGCCAGTCGTTTAGATCATTTTGAATGACGATACTGAGGTCAGATTGTCCCCTTGAAAGTCAGCCTATTTGGGTTGCCCTGATAGCTGTGTTACAATTCGTGCTTAAACATCAACCTCAAGATACTTCACCAAGGAGATTATGCTTTATGGCAACACAAGATAAAAAAATCGTCGTTCAACCAAATGGCCCCTATCTCGTTTATGGCGGTATTCTGCTCATTCGTAAGTCCCAAGTTATCTCAGAGCATGGTGAACCAATGACCTGGAAAAAGGAAGACGTGCTGGAGACCAAACCCGTTTATGCACTTTGTCGCTGTGGTGCATCCAGCAATAAGCCTTTTTGTGATGGCACCCATGCCAAAAATGACTTTGATGGTCAGGAAACAGCAGATACTGGCGCGACAGCAGATCGACAAACTGTATTTGAAGGGAACGGCATTGTGGTTAAACGGGATTATTCCTTATGCATGCACGCCGGATTCTGTGGCAATCGGTTTACCAATATCGAAAAAATGGTTCCTGAAACTGAAGACACGCAGATTCGCGCTCAAGTCATGGCCATGGTCGAACGCTGTCCATCCGGTTCCTATACCTATACGATAGAGCCAGGCGGTGAAGACATTGAGCCGCATATTCCTGAGGCAATCGCTGTCACCGCAGAAGGCCCCTTGGCTGGAGCCTTATGGGTGACGGGCAGTATTCCTATTGAGCGAGCAGATGGCGAACCGATGGAAATTCGACCCAGAACAACGCTTTGTCGTTGTGGTCAGTCGAGTAATAAGCCACTCTGCGATGGCACCCATCGAACAATGAGGATTACGGCGTAGCTTCTAAATAAATAGGCGGATTTCAAAATTTACCCACTACTTATTTGTCAAGCTTCATTAATAACAGTATACTTGTCGCTATTGATCTGCTCGATCATTCAGCCTACAAATTTCTAGAAATTTACAACACCATATTTGGGCGGGTCAACAAGGTGAGAGGACAAGGGTAATACAGTATGCAACAAGGAAAAACAAAGTCTGAAGGTTAGATACATATTCCCCACAGGCGTGGGGGTGAACCGGCTTCGCCGAATTTACGCAACAATTTTCACGTCTTTCTAATTCCTTTGTATATGATCCCCAATATAGGCATCCTCAACCTTCTTGGAACAGCGATTCACCAAGAATCGCTTCAACATATAATATTTACATAAGGAGTAACCCGTGAACAAACCTAAAGTCACCAAACATCAAATGGAAGCAGCACATCCAGCTATCCCGGATGCTTACGACAAACTACGACAAGGACGTGTAACTCGGCGTGAGTTTATTCGCTTTGCCACCTTGCTCGGTATGTCTGCTGGTGCAGCAACCTTGGCTGCTTGTGGCCCTTCTACACCCGCAGAAACAAATACAAGCGGAAGCAGTACAGAAAATGCAGCCCAACCAGCCAGTGCTGGCATCAAACGTGGTGGAACCTTAACCAAAGCGATGGAACTGCAATTGATTGATCATCCAGCTCGTCTATCTTGGCTTGAAGCAGCCAATGTTGTGCGCCATGTGGGCGAATACCTCACTGAAACTGGGCCTGACAACATCACACGTCCCTTCTTGTTAGACAAATGGGAAGCCAGTGAAGACGTATCAACTTGGACCCTCTCCTTGAAGAGAGGGGTCACTTTCAACAATGGCGAAGAACTAACCGCTGATGATGTCATCTTCACCATGAATGAATGGCTCAACCCAGATATAGGATCTTCAATGTTGGGCTTGCTCTCCTACCTTGGTGGGGCGCAAAACATTGAAAAAGTGGATGATTACACCATCATGCTCCACTTGGATTCTCCAAACATTGGGGTTCCCGAAAATCTGTTCCACTATCCAGGCTGTATCTTACATCGCAGCTTTGAAGGCGACTTCATCAAGCAACCAATAGGCACAGGCCCCTTCCTCTTACATGAATATGCTGAAGGCGAGCGAGCCATCTTGAAGGCCCGCTCAAATTACTGGCAAATGGGCGAAGATGGCAACCCCTTGCCTTATCTGGATGAAATAATCTATGTCTCTCTCGACAGAGATGCCAGCGTGGCAGCCCTTCAGTCTGGTCAAATTGACTCAATGTTCCAACCTCGCCCCAGTGATTGGCAAGCCCTCAAAGATGTCCCAGGGATCAGTACCTATACAGCTAGTACAGCCCAATGTTTCTTACTCCGTGTTCGGGTAGACCAAGAACCTTGGAGCGATATCCGTGTCCGTAATGCACTCAAAATGTGCCAGGACCGCGAAAAGATATTGCAACTATCTTACTTCGGCCAAGGAGACCTATCCATAGATGTCCACGTAGCACCGGTTCATCCCGCTTACTGTGAAAAGCCCATCCCTGAGTATGATCCCGAAGGGGCTAAAGCTTTATTGGCTGAAGCGGGTTATCCCGATGGCCTCAAAGTCTCTCTAGCGACCAAAAATGACCGGGCTGAACCAGAAATCGCTCAAGCAATAAAAGAGTTGGCTGCGCCGGCTGGATTTGATATTGAACTCGATATCACCGAGCCGGGCGGTTACTGGGATCGTTGGGATAGTGTTGCTCTGGGGATCACCTCCTGGACGCACCGACCTTTGGACACCATGGTCTTACCCTTAGCCTATATCGGTGATGAAAATGGCGATCCTGTTCCCTGGAATGAAACCAAATGGGTTGATCAGGAATTTACCGCGCTCTTAAGAGAAGCTGAAGGCACCTTAGATGTTGAAATGCGTCGTAATATCATGTGTGACTTGGAAGATATCATGCAAGAACGCGGTGGGATTGGCAACTCCTATTGGCTGCGGGTATGGAATATCACTCGCTCAGAATTCCAGAACATCAGTGCTCACCCCACTAGTTATGATTTACTTTATAATGTCTGGAAAGATGCTTAAACCAGAGATTTAATCTCAAATTTCTGCTGCTCTTTTATCTTCAGACCATCAAGGTTGTCCTTAGCCTTGCTAAATATTCCCCACAGGCGTGGGGGTGAACCGGATAAAGCCTATGGCACGTTTTCTAATCCGCAGTATCATATCAACAATCATCACCATGTTGCTCGTCTCAATCGCCCTCTTTTATCTAATAGAAGTGGGCAGTGGAGACATCACCGTCAAAATATTGGGTATCGAGGCCACGCCTGAACAGCGTGAATCCTATCGGGCACAACTTGGTCTAAATCGACCAGTATGGCGGCGATATACAGATTGGTTAATTGGCAACGACTGGTGGGCCGACGATTTGGTCGGCTATCCCTTGATCACTTTACCCAATCCGCGCACCGAAGAAGCTGAATGGTGGGCCGATGTCGACGGTCAAGCGACGCGCTGGGCAGTCGAGGATGGCACCCTCAAGGCTTTACGCCGCCAAGAAGACGGTTCGACCACAGAACATCTGGTCAGCGGCGATTGGACGAAAAATGAAAAAGGGGAAGAATTTTTCTGGGGAATTAATCTTAATAATAGTGCGGTCATGTGGATTCGCGGCTCAACCGAACAAGTTTTTATCAAGAGTAAAGCCGGCGGACGCTGGGTTGGCGATGGGCCCCGTGAATACATTCCTTTGGTGAAAGGGCTTATTCGGGGCGATGCGGGCCAGTCTCTCCAAACGGGACGACCTGTCTCCGTGACCCTACTAGGCGGGTGCGTAATACGGCCATCTTAGCCGGTGTCGCCTTTTTGGTCGTCATGCCCTTAGCCCTCTTTTTTGGCATTTTAGCCGGGATCAATGAGGGTCGCTACTTAGACCGCCTGATATCAATTCTAGGGTTAGGGGCAACAGCAACGCCTGATTTTGTCATTGGTATTTTCTTAATTATCATCTTGGGTTTATGGCTCCAGCTCGTGCCGCCCGTAGCCGTTTTCTTAAGTGATGATGCTATATTTCAAGACCCTTCGTTACTCACCTTACCTGTCTTGACGCTCACAGCCGTAGAACTAGGCTATGTCGCTCGAATGACTCGGGCCAGCATGGTCGAGGTCATGGGTGCCCCCTATATCCGCGCGGCCATACTCAAAGGCATGCCCTATTGGCGGGTCATTCTTCTCCACGCAATTCGCAATGCGCTCATGGCCCCGATTACAATCATCATGTTACACGTCAACTGGTTAATCAGCGGGATTGTGGTGGTTGAAGCTGTTTTTGGCTTTCCAGGTTTGGGTAAATATATTTACGACTCAGCAATTTTTGGCGACTTCAACGCGGTTGAAGCTGCCGCCATGCTGACCGTCCTCATCGCTGTCGCCACCCGTTTGATTGGTGACTTGGCTTATACCTTTCTCAACCCCCGCATTAGGTATGCTTAGGAGGTGACTTAATTATGGCTGCCGAAAATTATGTTGTCACCCGTCCTTCGCGGTGGCAAGCACTATGGAAAACAATCGAGATTGTTTTTGATTCACGGGTTGGTATGATCGGGTTATTTATCGTCTTATTTTGGTTTCTTGTGTCCTTTGTATCCTTATTTTGGACTCCCTTCAATCCAAATGAATCCTTATTCGATCCTGTCACCGAACTGCCCAAACAAAACGTCCCGCCTGGTGCTGAAAATTGGCTCGGCACCGATCATTTGGGACGTGACATCCTTTCCCGTTTGATGGAAGGGACTCAGGTGGTGCTATTAAAAACACGTCTACCCAATGATTGGCCGATCGGCGGCGGTTTATCATTGCCCATTGGGGTGGCAATTTGGGGGGTGATTGGGTCGCTCATACTTGGGTCGATTTTAGGTCTCAATGCCGGTTATCGCGGTGGCTGGTGGGACCAAGTGACCATGCAGTTTTTAGACGCTCTGATCGCCTTTCCGGTGATTATTTTATACCTCGTCGTCATCGCCGCTTTGGGCCGAGGTGATCTCATTGTGATCTTAGCCATTACGATTACTGGGGCCCCTGGTGTGGCTCGTTTGGTGCGCAGTTTGGCCCTTGATATTAAAACTCGTGACTATATTCGGGCGGCTGAAACCCGTGGCGAAAGTGCGTGGTACATCATGTTTGTCGAAATTTTGCCGAACGCTCGTGGGCCACTCTTGGTGGATGCCATGTTGCGCGTTGGGTATGCCATCTTCGCCATCGCCACCTTAGGCTTTTTAGGCTTAGGTCTACCACCCCCTGACCCAGACTGGGGTAGCATGGTGGCTGAAGCCCGAAAGCATATCTTCACCAATCAATGGGCCGTGATTTGGCCCGCTGTCGCCATTGCGAGTTTGGTCATTGGCCTAAACCTATTCGCTGATGGTCTGCGTGAAGAACTTACGCGATATCAAAAATAAAGGAACAGACTCTATGCGTGAAGACCAGATATTGGACACACCAAAACAGGAGGCACAAAGCCAAACGCCCGTCCTTCAAGTTGACAATCTCTCAGTGGCTTACAAAGTTCGAGGGGGTGAGATTGAGGCGGTCCAGGATGTGACCTTTTCGATTAATCGTGGTCAATCACATGGCATTGTCGGCGAGTCGGGCTGCGGCAAAAGCACTGTCGCTTGGTCCATTCTTAACTTTTTAGGGAGCAATGGCTATGTTAAACGCGGTAGCATCACCTTTCAAGGGCAAGATTTGGTGGGTAAGGAAGGCGAAGAGTTGCGTCAATTGCGGGGCGACCAAATTGCGATGGTTTATCAAGATCCAATGCAAGCCCTCAACCCTTCCCTACAGCTCGGTCAGCAGATGACAGAAGTCCTCACAGTACACCGTGGGATTAGTCAAGCCGAAGCAGAAGACCGCTGTATTGAGATGCTCAATCGGGTTTATATGCCTGACCCAGCCAATGTTATGAAACGCTATCCGCATCAAATTTCAGGCGGACAGCAACAACGGGTGGTCATCGCCATGGCCCTGCTTAACAATCCAGCCCTATTGGTGATGGATGAACCGACGACAGCCCTTGATGTAACCGTAGAAGCAGCCGTCCTCGACCTGATTGCTGAACTACGGCGTGACTTTGATACAGCCATCATGTACATTAGCCACAATCTTGGCGTGGTCTCGCGGGTTTGCTCTAAAGTGGGGGTCATGTATGCTGGCGAAATGGTCGAGCGGGCTTCGGTCGAAGAAATTTTCAAAAATCCTCAACACCCCTATACCCAGGGCTTGATTCGCTGTGTGCCGAAATTAGGCGCAGATAAAGCCAAAAGCTATCTTTATCCCATTCGTGGTCGTGTACCGCCGCCGAATAATCGGCCAGCAGGCTGTGTGTTTGGGCCTCGCTGTGATTATTTTGAAGAACGTTGTGCAAATGAACGTCCCCAACTTCGCCAAAGAAATGAACACAGCTCAGTTCGCTGTCATTTTGCTGAGAATATCAAGCCGGCCGAATGGACTCCCTCTGATGATGTTGTGCCACCCCTGATTTCGACTAAGGAAGACAATGGTATGCCCATCATCGAACTGAATAATTTGAAAAAATATTATAAAGTGCAAGGGACATCTTTAACAGATGTTTTTGGGTTGGGTAAAAATCGCTATGTCAAAGCCCTAGAAGATGCTACTTTTTCTGTGTCCAAAGGATCAACCTTAGGCATTGTGGGCGAGTCTGGTTGTGGTAAGAGTACCTTGATCAAAACCATTATCGGTCTGGAAAGTAGCACTGAAGGTCAGGCCAATTTCTTAGGCTTTGATTTGACAGAAGACCTGAGTGTTCGCAGTGAACAATTGATCCAAGAATTGCAGATGGTTTTCCAAAATCCAGATTCGACCATGAACCCCTCCTACACAGTTGGCCAACAGATTGCTCGACCAATGGAACGCTTTGGGACAGTGCCTAAAGATCAGATTCGCCGCGAAGTGATTAAGCTGCTAGAACTCATGCGTTTGGGGGAAAATTATTATGATCGCTTACCCCGTCAGCTTAGTGGAGGCGAAAAGCAACGGGTGGGCATTGCCCGTGCTTTGGCCAGCCAACCCGATTTGATCCTATGCGATGAGCCGGTGAGTGCTTTGGATGTATCTGTTCAGGCGGCTGTTTTGAATCTCTTGTTGGAAATTCAGCAAACCTACGACACAACCCTGCTGTTCATCGCCCACGATTTGAGTGTGGTGCGGTTTTTCTCGGATTATGTGGCAGTCATGTATTTGGGACAGATCATGGAAATCGGTCCAGCAGATGCAATTTACGCCCTGCCTTATCACCCTTACACCGAAGCCTTGCTCTCAGCCGTGCCTATCCCTGATCCCACAGCAAAACAACGGCATATCCGTTTAGAAGGCAATGTACCTAGTGCGATCAGTCCGCCGAATGGGTGTCGTTTTCATACCCGCTGCCCCCGTCGTCAATTGTTGCCAGACGGGGGCAATATCTGTGAAACAGAGACACCTTCTTGGCAAGAAACTGAGAATGGACATCGTATTTTCTGTCACATTCCGATAGAGACCCTAAAAACATTTGAACCCGTGATTAGTGCCTTAGCGACGGAGGAGGCTTAATTATGCTTGTAAAAGATTGCATGACTCGTCATCCGGTGATGATCGCCTCAACCATGTCTGCCACAGAAGCCCAGCGATTAATGGTAGACAATAAGCTCCACCATTTACCCGTTGTCGGCGATGGCAAGCGTCTCGTCG
Source organism: Anaerolineae bacterium (assembly GCA_965199695.1). GTDB lineage: Bacteria > Chloroflexota > Anaerolineae > 4572-78 > 4572-78 > CBDAUV01. The sequence continues at coordinate 1,321,537 of OZ241372.1, forward strand.
GGTTGATCACCCGTCAACGTCTGGCCCTCAAACCAGACATTTTGGGAAGCCTCAATATATGGGAAATCACCCGTCAAGTGGCTGACCTCAAGGTCAAAGATGTGATGCTCAAGAGCAAAGATATCTACACAATTGATCCAGAAAAAACCGTGGAGCGAGCTGCTCAGATTTTAGAAGAACATCAAATAGGTTGTCTCCCAGTGATCGAGGATTCAGTTGTGGTCGGTTTAATCACAGAAACCGATTTGCTACAGTCATATCAGGCCATGTTGGGTCTCCCAGCAAAAGGCATCCGGGTGACGATACGCATGCCCAACCAGCGGGGCGAATTTGCCAAACTCATGCAGGTCTTAAGCGATCATGGATGGGGGGTCATGGGCATCGGCACATATCCCGCGCCTCGTCGAGAGGGATTTTATGATGTTGTCTTGAAAATTCCCAGCCTATCCGCCGATGAGGTTAAAGCTGCCTTTAGTCAAATCGACTCTCAGGAAATTATCGATATACGTGATAGCGTTTAAGTTGTATGGTCAGTATCAAACTCAAGACATTCACAAAAATTTGCCTTGGCATGAAAAGGTATACCTTTTTACGCCAAGGCCTCTAGTGATTTGGAAAGTTCTAAATCCTAGAACTGCCTCCTCATCTTTTGATAATCCCCTAAGTTTACGCCCACTTCATAAGCATCTAACATTATTTTAATATAATGTTAAAATAATTTTAATCTTTTATTATTAAAACTTATAGCCGGAATTGACGATGCGATACTATATCGGTCTATGGCATTCGCAATAAAAAATACAGACCAAACCAATTATACAATTAGGAGGACATAATGAATACAATCAAAATAGGCAACCTAGAATTAAGCGGCTTGAATCAAATTCTGCTCGCCCTGTTGGTGATCCAAGTTATTGTTGCTGGCATTATTTTTTGGCCGAGTGGCAGTGCAGCAGGTCAGGGCGGATTGATGCTGGATTTGACGATAGAGGAGGTCACCAAGTTGACGATTATCAATGAGTCGGGCGATAATATTGTGTTGGATAAAGAGGGTGATGGCTGGATTCTGGCGAACACTGATGGTTTTCCTGCTCTGGAAAATAAGGTCACAGACGTGTTGACACAAGTGGTCAATATACAGACCAACCGTCTCGTGGCGCAAACTGACACCAGTCACAGACGGCTACAAGTGGCTGAAGAAGAATTTATGCGTCAAGTTATTGTGGAAACGGATGCTGGCGTAGCCCATACACTTTATATTGGCTCCTCACCCAATGTCAACGCGACTCATGTTCGCCTCGATGGGCAGGATGAAACTTATTTGGCCCGTGGTCTGAGTACTTGGCAAATTAATCCAGCCGCATCTAACTGGATTGAGGCTTTATATTTCAACGTCGCCAGGGCTGATATTACAGCCATGACCTTAAAGAACGCCCAAGGTGAATTTCAATTTCAAAAAGAGGGGGAAGATACTTGGACAATGTTAGGGCTTAGGGCGGAGGAAGAGCTTATTGCCAATAATATTACCTCCCTAGCTTCTCAAATCTCTGCCTTGCGTATGAGTCAGCCGCTTGGTCAGGCAGTGGAAGATTGGTTTGAGCTGGATGCGCCCTTGGCGGAAGTCACGGTGACGACCAACAAAGAAGGCGAAGATTCACAAACCTTTACTATTTTAGTCGGTGCGAAAGATGAAGAGGGAAATCATGTTCTCAAGGCTTCTAACTCTGATTATTATGTCACCATCGCCAGCTATAGTGTTGATACCTTAATTAGTCGAGGACGAGATGACTATGTGCACATTCCAGAGGAAACGGAAGAAGATGGGTCAGGAACGCTGAAGTTGCCTGAATTGTCGTCTAATGGATCTTAGTTGAATATTATACCCCAAGATTTGCGTAGTATACTTTACGCAGGAATAAATACTTTTTCAGACCTTCAAGGTTTGACAAGCCTTGAAGGTCTCAGTGTCAAAAGTTAAATCTATATCCAGTGTTCACTAGCGTGGCCTCCTGATTTTGACAAAGCTTCATCAGTATGGGGGCAAAAGCTTGCTTGTGATGGAGCCAATTTTTGAATATGAGATGACATAAGTAAACCCATTTTGCACAGCATAATTGTGAACCGCTCTAAATCTCGCTCCCACACCGCTTGGGTTGCCTAATTCACTGACAAGGACATCTCTATGAACGCAGCATCGGTCTTAATTAAAACAACGCCGTATACCACACCGTTTCCATCATCCGCTTGATGAAAGTTCGGAAATCCACTCCGAAACCCATTGCGATTGGCATAATCATGGACCGCTCTAAATCTGGCCCTAATTCCCGCTGGGTCACCTATAACCTTAACGCCTCCGCCAAAACCCCAATCATCTCCGCCAAAGACGGCAATGACTCCGAGTCTTCAGGCATGCGGTCCGCTAATTCAGTCTGGCCAACAAAGCGATACATATCCGCCGCGCCCGTCAGTATATTTGGGGTGAGTCCAACACCCTCGAAAGTCTTAGCGATTTCCTCCATTTCGCCTATCCACCGTCGAGACTTCATCGGCATGCTGGGTAAACCTTGCATGCGCTTGAGCATGACTTCTTGACTGAGTTGAAATTCTTCAGTCAAAGCCTCAGATACGCCCAGAACCTTGGCTGCGACCATTAATTCCGTACACAGTGCCGTCGTGCCTTTGGTCAAAGCAGCGTAACACATCTTGATGGCTGAAGCTTGCCCAATTTCTTTACCTAACACAACCACCGATAAACCAAAATCATTTAAAGCAGCAAATCGATCCACGGCTGGGCCAGAAGCATAGAAGCAGGTGCGACCTAGTTGACGCGGCGGTGGGCCAATGATAGAAGCATCAATAAAGTGACCACCAGCCTCATTCACGACCACACTCATGGCTTGTACAGTTGCTGGGGCAATGGCATTACAATCGATATATGTCACCTCAGCCTGCGTTTGGCGAATCGCTTGCGCCACAAGTTCAGCAGCAGCCATCGCTTGGGCTGGCACGAGGATAGATAAAATCAGGTCGGCTTCGCGAACCAAAGTTTCGTAGCTCCCAAGGTCAACGACATTCGCTTGTTGGGCTAGGATTTTGGTGCGTTCACTGCGTCCTTCTAAACAGGTGATTAGCTTCAGACCATGCTGGCCTAAAACTTGCCCCACGACATGTCCCATGTCGCCAGGACTGAGCAGGCCGATGGTTTGAGGATGATTTGTCATGATTTGATCCTTATATGATGTTTGATGTTTAGATAGAGGCTATGCCCGATTTTATTCTGCCTGAAAGCCTATTTTATTATGGCTACCATCACAGAAGGGTTTATTCTCCGATGCGCCACAACGACATAAGGCTGTTCGCGTTTGACTGACAATCGTCTGACCGTCTTTGCCTTGGATATGGACCAGGCCTTGAACTAATATAGGGCCATTTGGTCTTAAGGTGATGTGTAAAGCAGAATCTTGAGCCGGTTTATCTTTTTCTTTTACCTGTGTTTCGCCTAAGGTGGCATCATGGTCGAACTGAATATCAGTATGCTTGTCATCGCAGAAAGGCTTATTTTCCGATGCCCCACAGCGGCACAAGGCCACGCGAGTATCACGTAACACCAAGTCGCCCTGAGAACTTGTAATTTTAATATCACCGCGAAAATAAAGCGGCCCTCGGGTGGCGACATGAATTGTATTCTTTTTTGGGATGGCCTCCATTGGTCCGCCATCGGTTCGCTCGAATTTCAAGGCTCCCGACGGACATTGTAAAATAACGTTACTGATTACTTCTGGGTCAGCCCCATCGGGATTTACCCAAGGCCGTTGTTTGAGATTAAAGATACTCGGTAGCCCTTTTGCACATTCAGCTGCATGAACACAACGGGCCATTTCAAAACTGACTGTAATCTTTTCACCTTTGTATTGGCGTGGTCTTTTAGCCATCATTGCCTCTCTACGCCTCTTGTCTTTCCATTTTCACAAAATCCTCATCGCTGATGAGGGTGATGACGTTAAAGGCTTCTGCGTACGCCATTTCTTTGCCTTTAGCCACTTCAGCCGCCCATTGCTTGATCATTTGGCCTGTTCCTTCAGGGTCTTTGATTTGGCTTTTATGCTGGCTCAGAGACTTGATTTTGAGGTCAATGGTGTCTGTGATGTTGATAAAATGATCGCCTCGATTAAAAGTAATGATATAAACTTTACGAACTTTATGGGCCGTCAACCCTTCTTCGGCCTCAGACGCAGGGAAAATGGCATCAACGGCGGCCCCTGCTGCGGCACGATGATCAGGATGATTAATATAGGTATCACTGGCCCATAACATCGTTGGGTCCATCGTAAAAACGACCTCCGGCTTATAGTGCCGCATTTCGCGGGCCAATTTTTTACGCAAGGCAAGTGTATTTTCCAATAAGCCATCTGGTTCTCTAAGAAACACTAAATTTTTAACGCCTACAACATTCGCGGCGGCCTGTTGTTCGGCTTCGCGTATTTTAGCCGCCTCTTCTCGCGTTAAGTTATCAATCCCAGCATCACCGCTGGTACACAGCACATACGTCACTTCGCATCCTGCTTGGCTCCAACGAGCAACTGTGCCCGCTACCCCAAATTCAGGATCATCAGGATGGGCCATGATAACCATAGCCCGTTTAGGGATATAAATTTCTGAGGACATGCATACTCCTAAATGCTAGCAATTAATAATTAGTCATTATCAATTAACAAAAAGTTAATACTATCTAAAATTGATGATGACTCTGGGGGGATTTTAACGTATTCTGGTGAGGTAGCCAATTAGGGGGGATAAAATAGCAAAGCCCAGACCAAAAGGCCTGGGCTTTGTATTGAGGAGGGAGGACGATACGAGCTAAAGAGAAAACCAACCCTTGCACTCGTCATAATATAAACACTTTTCTTGAATATATTCAGCCACAGCTCGTGGCACCAAGCCCCTAATATCCTGTTTTACTCTAATCCGCTGACGCAGGACTGTCGCTGAGATGGGCATTTGCGGCATGGGGAGCCAAGTCACCCGTTGAGGTAGCATGGGAAATTGACGAGCGAGTACGCTGATATCGGGTTGATATCCTGGACGATGGGCCACGGCGAGACGACATTGCGCTAAAAGATGAGCGGGCTGATACCAAGTTGGCAAATCCAGCAAAGAATCAGCCCCGATAATGAAAAAACAGGCTTGATCAGAAAGATCATACGCCTGTCGTAACAAAATGATGGTGTCCACCGTATAATGGGGGCCAGGACGGTTGAGATCGACCAAAGAAATCTCAAACTTTGGCTGGTCGGCCAAGGCTAATTCAAGCATGTGCAGACGATGCTCAGACAGGGTAATGGGTTGGTCTTGTTTGTGAGGCGGGTCGCCGGCCAAAACGAAGAGGAGTTTGCTTAAAGCCAAGGTCTGTTGGGCGGATTCGGCTAAGGCTAAATGACCCTGATGAATGGGGTCAAAAGTGCCGCCCAACACGCCTATCGTTACCACATCCATTCCAATTCAACCTCAGCTAAGAAAACCGTGTCGCCCACTTGTACCCCTGCCTCACGCAGCACATCTAAGACTCCCAGACGTTCTAGTTTGAGATGCGCTCGCTGTACAGCTTCACTCAGCTCCCAGTGCGTTTGGGCCACCAAATCAGTGATGATGGAGCCTTGGACATAAAAACCGTCTGGGCCCTTTTCAACGATGAAGGCTTCCGGATCATCGTCTAGGGTAAAGACAGGCACAATATCCCTTTCTTCGACCAAAGGCATTCTAGGGATGGTGTCTAACCGACGGAGGACCAGGTCCATCAAGTCGTTTACACCGTGCTGCGTGGCGGCGGAGACAAAATAAGCCTCGTAACCCGCTTCCTCTGCCATCATTTGTACTAAAGGCCAAGCATCGTGGGCCATTGGTAAGTCATGTTTATTCAAGACCACAATTTGCGGCTTCTCGGCCAAACGGGGATTATAACGATGCAATTCTTCGTTAATTTTCTCAAAATCGCTTAAAGGATCATCAGCAGCCCCGTCTAGCAGATGGATAAGCAAACGGGTGCGCTCGATATGGCGCAAAAATTGATGACCTAAGCCTACGCCCTCGGCAGCCCCTTCAATTAAACCAGGAATGTCGGCCATGACAAAATCGCGGTGTCCGACTAAAACCACCCCCAAATTAGGCTGCAAGGTGGTGAAGGGGTAGTCAGCAATTTTAGGTTTGGCTGCCGTCACTGAGGCTAGAAGCGTACTTTTACCCGCATTAGGCACACCCGCGATGCCCACATCAGCGATGAGCTTTAGCTCCAGCTTCAACCAACGTTCTTGCCCTAGCAAGCCCTTTTCAAAGATATGTGGAGCTTGGTTGGTTGAACTCTTAAACACTGTATTGCCCCGTCCGCCCCGTCCGCCTGTAGCGATGATACATTCTTGCGCTGGTTCAACCAAGTCGGCCAGAATATCGTCTGTTTCATCTTGACGGACCACCGTACCTGGCGGAACCGACACAATGAGATCCGACCCATTGGCCCCCTGTTGATTTTTATTGCCCCCATTCAGCCCCCGTTCAGCCTTGAAATGCACTTTACGTTTGAAATGAACTAAGGTATTCAACTGGGGATCAACTTTCAGAATCACATGACCACCTCGTCCCCCATTACCGCCTGCTGGGCCTCCATGTGCGACGAATTTCTCGCGGCGAAAGGCATTCGACCCCTGCCCCCCGTCGCCCCCCTTGACATAGATTTTCGCTTGATCGAATAACATATGCTTCATCCTTTTTCGTCTTTTTCTTTAAGCATATCGTAAAGAGACGCGCCTGCCAAATTAACAGACTGATGTTGGGACATATTGGTTTGGCAAACTTAGGGATCAAAAAAGAGCCATCGTATAGATGGCCCTTTTCTTTTTTATCTAACCAAAACCCATCCGCCTAAGGCGGTCAGCTTTTTGGCTTGATGAGTCCGACAAACGACTTACTTATTCACCAACGGTAGATAGATGTCCACTCTTTCTTCCGCTGCAACAATGAAATCGCTGAGATGCGTCAAGATAACCCTGATGGTTGGGAAATCAAATTCCATCGTTATCCCCTCTTTGACCCATCCATCCGGTGTGCTGCGGTAAGCCTGAGTCGTTTGTTGAACAAACTGAACACACCTTTCTTGCAAGACGGGTACATCAACCTCAAGGGTGAGGGATTGAGTTGCATAGATCGGCAAGATTTCATTGTTCTCCCCAACGCGAGTCAGATCGAAGCGGAAACACCAGCTATCTTTCTGATCCTCTGTCAGTCCTCTTAGATCCGTGGGCGTGAAAACATCACTCATCCTGAGGTTCAATCGCCCCGTCATACCCGCCGTCGCTTCAATGATGATATCGCCACCGGGTACGGGATGGGTGAAGACTGGCGTTTGTTCAGGCTCCCACACAACATCACCGACATCAACAGCCACTGAAGCAGTTTCCGTCACTGTCCCAGCCGTATTGCTAGCGACGACAGTAAACATGTTGACGAGCGTGGGATAATCTGTGTATTTGGTCGTGTAGGTGACCATACTCATCTTCTTTTCATCCGCAGTGACTGTCATTCCTTCTAAATCTGATACAGGACCTGAGAAAACGACAGTGCCATCGGCCTGTGTATTGATAGATTCAGCACGCTCAAGCGTGAAGTCACTCTGACCTGTGTTGTGAACCATGTAAGTATAAGTCACAACTTGACCCCGGTCCACATAAGCCGCACTAGCCGTCTTGGTTATGAGCATCGTGGGGGTCACGGCTGGCACTCCAAGCGTCACCGTCCACACATCCATACCAACGACCACTGCCTTGCCACCAACATTATTGGCATAGGTGCCAGTGACCCAAGCGGTGTTTTGCACTGAAGGTAGGTTGAGTGTTTCTGAAACTGTTGTATAGCTTGCTGACAATGTCGCTGATACGGCTGGCCCTAAGGTAGCACTTAGCCAAGCATTCAAAGCCCCTGGGATCAAGCTATCCGCTACGTCAGTGATTGTGACGGTGGTGTTACCTGAGTTCCTGATTGTGTATTCATAGGTGATTATGTCGCCGGGCTTAACCGATACAGGCCCTGTCTTGCTCAACGCTAAATGCATCGCCGAGATGGTGTACATATCTGTCACAGTCACGACCACGCCGTCTTGCCACCCAGTAACAACCACGGTGTTCGTCAACCATGGCGAGTCACTCTCTTGGATATCATAGGCCAGGGTCTGTGATACCATCTCACCATTGTTGATCGAAGATATAACCCGGCTCAGGTTTATTTTCTCATCTATGACATGGACATCAGTGAATCCTTGTCCACCCTTTGTCACGCCAACCTTAATGGTATAGGTCACTGTGTCACCCACTGTAGCCAGGTCAGTGTTAGCGGTTTTCTCGACATAGAGTTCGCCTGGGTCAGGTTCCCCGACCACGACGGTTACCGAAGCCGTATTTGAGACAACATCACCACCGAGCGAATAGGAAATCATTCCAGACTGGGTAAAAGTGCCAGCCATGCTAGTTCCCCAAACGGTAATGACATTCGTCAGGGTCATTGGCGTAGTTGGGATATGAGCATAGGTCATCTCCCACTCGGCGTTAGGTGCTAAGTTAGTAGGGGTATATTGACCAAGCAGGCTATCCTCCCAGCGAACATCCATCAACGGCACTTGGCTATCATTGGTGATCCGAATGGTGTAGGTAATCGGCTCTAGGGCCTTGACCATCATCGAGCCAGCTTCCTTCTGCACCGCGATGCTAGGTTCTAACTTCTCAGCCACAGAAACTGTATAAGTAGCATGCTCATTGACCGCTGTATCACCAAAGCCCATTATCCCGTCTGGGAGGGTAAAATAGCCAGTCACCCAAACAGTATTGGTATACCTGCCGGGGTGCGTTATCGTAACCGCTAGGGTGGCTGTGGTACTGTCCCCAGGCCCCAACTCATCCCTTCCTAAGGATAGGTTCATCGTCACTGGACCAGTCTCGTTAATCTCTAACGCATCCGTAGCAACAAGCGTTAAAGTAACGCCCCCAGTATTCAAGACCTCATAGTGATAATCAATGGTCTCACTTTCAGTGTACAAAACCCTATCAGACCACTTTCTCACTTGCAAGCTAGCAATACTTGGCGTGAGCGATACTTCGATGAGGTCGTCGATGTTGTCAAAACCGGGGTAGTACCATACCCTATCATCCAGCAGACGGACATACTGCGTAGCCTCATCATGCCCGATTTCCATCTGCCCAGTATTTGGGGCAGGTTGACCCGGACGCTGAACTGGATTCGTAGGACCGGTTGGACCCGTAGGCTGGTCCGGACCGGCCGCCCCAGCTTGATTTTGTTCTGTGCCAGCATCCCAGGCAATCAATTCAGCCGCTATATCAGCCCTTATGGACATAACATCTCGTGGCGAGCCATCTGCCTCGAGCAATCTGATGCCCTGAGAGCCAAAGGCCATAAAGGTATCATTTGAGGGTATGACCATCGCCGCCACACTGAGCCAGGGGTGGGTGATGTTAGGCGTTACGTCAAAGCTGTATGTTCTATCAGGATGAAGCAGAGCCGCATTTGTGCCCTCCATCAAAGAACCACTGTTTAATTCAGCCTGTAAATCCGTTGGGTCGCCATCTTCAGCCAACTTTTCTAAGCCCGCTGAGGCCTGTTCGCCTACGGTGAATATCTGGGTGTCTGTCGTGTGAACCGCCCAGACCACAGGACCCAATAGGCCTTGATAAGCAGTACCAGAGCTAACATTGCTGACCGTCAGGGTTAAGGTATCTGACACCCAAGCTCCGGGTTCAATGGTGGCGAAGTTGCTGAAGTCGGCCAAATCATTGGTCGCATCCCTGTACAGGCGTACGTTAGGGTTAGCATCATCTGGGCCTTCATTCACCTCATCTGTCCGCCTCGGTTGCCAAGAACCAGCCCCAGGCGTTTCATTGGCTTCGGTACCAGCGTCCCAAACATGCCAGTCTTTCTTAATATCGCGCTCAATATCTGACATATTTCGGGGGGTGCCATTTTCGTCCACTAAACACAGACCCTTTGGCCTGAAAGCCAAGAAGGCATCATTGGACTCGACGACCATGCTGGCCATACTAAGACAGGGGTAGTCCTCTGTTGGGTTGACCTGAAATTCGTAATATTGTTCCGGCATTAGTAGGTCTGAGAGCTGCGCTATCCCGTTGACCCGGGGCACTGATGCTACATTTGTTTGTGTCAGCCCCATAGAATTTGTCATATAATAAGCTACCAATTCACCAGTCTGACCGTCCTCGGCCAAGGCTTCTAAACCATTTGCCGGGGCAGGTTGGCCATCAGTGAAGAGGCCCTCCCAATCTTGGGCGTGAAGGGTGTAGAAGATAGGTGTTAGTGGAGTCCACATTGCATTGGGATGAGTGATAGACACATTCGTCATTGTAATCGAAAAATCCCCCCCACTTTCTGTAATCTCAATTTTGCCAATGGCAGGCGCGGCGGGCAAGGAACGGGTTGAGTCTGTAGCTGTATAGACTCCTTTTTCAGGGAAACCAATCCCCATACCTCGCATAGGCTGATGAGGCCCCATGCCAGGGGCTTGATTGCGTTCCGTCCCAGCATCCCATAGCTGCACATCAGCGGTCACATCGCCACGCCGGGGAACACCAATTTCGAACAAGGGCATCCCGTTTTGACCAGGCCCCACAAAGATGTCATTTGATTCGACAAACATTGTGGCCCAGGAAAGATGGGCATCTGTGCGGGTTGTGACAACGGTGAAGGTGTACAGGCCATCTGCCGAAATTGGGCCAAATTGGCCGTATTCCCAGATTGTATCTGTCATCAATTCAGGAATAATAAGGCTCGTATCACCATCTTCAGCCAGAGCTTCTAGACCAGCACTGGCCCTTATATTTTCAGTAAATAAAGCTTCCGTGTTACCAGCGTGTAAAGCCCACACCCCTGGCGAGAAGGGCGTATCCAAGCCACCATAAGGACTTCTATTTTTGACCACAATTTCAAAAGTGACTGTAGGTATAGGTACCTGAGCCACATCAACTGTATAAGTAGCATGCTCATTGACCCTTGTATCACCAAAGCCCAGTGTCCCGTCTGGGAAGGTAGGATAGCCAGTCACCCAAACAGTATTGGTATACCTGCCGAGGTGCGTTGCCGTAAGCGATAGGGTGGCTGTGGTACTGTCCCCAGGCCCCAACACATCCATTCCTAAGGATAGGTTCATCGTCACTGAACCAGTCTCGTTAATCTCTAACGCATCCGTAGCAACAAGCGTTAAAGTAATGCGCCCAGTATTCGAGACCGCATAGTGATAATCAATGGTCTCACCTTCAGTATACATAACCCTATCAGACCACTTTCTCACTTGCAAGCTAGCATCAACACTTGGCATGAGCGATACTTCGATGAGGTCGTCGATGTTGGGGTAGTACCATACCCTATCATCCAGCAGACGGACATACTGCGTCATCTCATCATGCCCGATTTCCATCTGCCCAGTATTTGGGGCAGCTTGACCCGGACGCTGAACTGGATTCGCAGGACCGGTTGGACCCGTAGGCTGGTCCAGACCGGCCGCCCCAGCTTGATTTTGTTCTGTGCCAGCATCCCAGGCCCTCAATTCAGCCGCTATATCAGCCGTTATGGATATAACATCTCGTGGCGAGCCATCTGCCTCGAGCAATCTGATGCCCTGAGAGCCAAAGGCTATAAAGGTATCATTTGAGGGTATGACTATCGCCGCCACACTGAGCCAGGGGTGGGTGATGTTAGGCGTTACGTCAAAGTTGTATGTTCCATCAGGATGAGTCAGAGACCCATATGTTTCCGCTATCAAAGAACCACTGTTTAATTCAATCTGTAAATCCATTGGGTCGCCATTTTCAGCCAACTTTTCTAAGCCCGCTGAGGCCTGTTCGCCTACGGTGAATATCTGGGTGCCTGTCGGGTGAACCGCCCAGGCCATAGGACCCAATATGCCTTGATAAGCAGTACCAGAGCTAACATTGGTGACCGTCAGGGTTAAGGTATCTGTCATCCCTGTCATCCCTGTCATCCAAGCTCCGGGTTCAATGGTGGCGAAGTTGAAGGGGGCCAAATCATTGGTCATATCCTCGTACAGGCGTACGTTAAGGTTAGCATCAACTGGGCCAGCATTCACCTCACCTGTCCGCCTCGGTTGCCAAGAACCAGCCCCAGGCGTTTCATTGGCTTCGGTACCAGCGTCCCAAACACGCCAGTCTTTCTTAATATCGCGCTCAATATCTGACATATTTCGGGGGGTGCCATTCCCGTCCACTAAACACAGACCCTTTGGCCTGAAAGCCAAGAAGGCATCATTGGACTCGACGACCATGCTGGCCATACTAAGACAGGGGTAGGCCGCTGTTGGGGTGACCTGAAATTCGTAATATTGTTCCGGCAATAGTGGGCCTGAGGGCTGCGCTATCCCGTTGGCCCAGGGCACTGATGCTACATTTGTTTGGGTCAGTCCCATAGAATTTGTCAGCGTATAATAAGCGAACAATTCACGAGTCTGACCGTACTCGGCCAAGGCTTCTAAACCATTTGTCGGGGCAGCTTGGCCCTCAGTGAAGAGGCCGTCCCAATTTTGGGCGTGAAGGGTGTAGAAGATAGATGTTAGTGGAGTCCACATTGCATTGGGATGCGCGGTAGACACATTCGTCATTGTAATCGAAAAATCCCCCCCACTTTCTGTAATCTCAATTTTGCCAATGGCAGGCGCGGCGGGCAAGGAACGGGTTGAGTCTGTAGCTGTATAGACTCCTTTTTCAGGGAAACCAATCCCCATACCTCGCGTAGGCTGATGAGGCCCCATGCCAGGGGCTTGATTGCGTTCCGTCCCAGCATCCCATAGCTGCACATCAGAGACCACATCGCCATAGCGGGGAACACCATTGTCGAACAAGGGCATCCCGTTTTGACCAGGCCCCACAAAGATGTCATTTGATTCGCTAAACATTGTGGCCCAGGAAAGATAGGCATCTGTGCGGGTTGTGGCAACGGTGAAGGTGTACAGGTCACCTGCCGAAATTGGGCCAAATTGGCCGTGTTGCCAGATTGTAGTATCTGCCATCAATTCAGGAATAATAAGGGCCGTATCACCATCTTCAGCCAGAGCTTCTAGAGCAGCACTGGCCGTCATATTTTCAGTAAATAAAGCTTCCGTGTTCTCAGCGTGTAAAGCCCACACCCCTGACGAGAAGGACGTATCCAAGCCACCATAAGGACTTCTATTTTTGATCACAATTTGAAAAGTGACTACAGGTGAGGATAGATTTTGCAGAAGGGCTTCAGATGTTTCTGCATTCGGGTTGACTTCACTAAAAGCCATAACCATCTGCTCTGCCTCAAGCTCAGATTCAATAGCCAAACTAGGTAGGGCCGCTATCAGAAAAACTAAACCAAATGCGAGTAAGATAGGTGTAAATTTAAGCAAAACTTTTGTTGATTTTGACATGGGATCTCCTTAGATATAATAAAGTATTCAACAAAAAAACTATCTATATAAAGTAAATTTGAATAATAATTGGCTAAACGGTAAAAAATATTTTGTCTAATCCTAACCTCCTTATATTTTGATGTACGGCCTGGATGATATTTATTCCTAAATACGTTATTTGGCCTATTGACAGCATTACATCTAGTTAGTCGCAGAAGTGTTGCAAAGGTTACGCTAGATGATTTAAATTGGCAAAATTCTAGATGAGTTTTAGATAAGCAGAAATCCAGCCCAATATTTTTCAAGGCTCAAACTTAGATTATAATGAAACAGGGTGGCAAAGTGGCAGAGTGTATTACTGGATGCCTAACTTTACGTGATTGATGGAACTACTGGAGCAGAAAACGGCCCAATTAGCGGCGGTGAGAGATATTAGTCGAGCGATTGCGGAGGCGCAGGACTTGAAAAGTGCTTTGACTTTGATCACGCGCCGTACCACTGAGGTCATGAATATGGATTGTTGTTCTATTTATCTTTATCACCGTCAAGATAATATGCTGACCTTAGCCGCTTCGACAGGTTTGCGTTCCGAAGCAATTGGGCTGATGTCGCTTCCGGCGGGGGCAGGTCTCACGGGCTGGGCGGTGAAACATAATCAAGCAGTCGCCGTCTCTGATGCTCAAGCCGACCCAAGATTTTATCGTCTTATAGGCTCAGGAGAAAGTCGATTTGCCTCTCTCATGGCCATGCCCCTGATCACGCAGGGTAAGGTGATTGGCGCGGCAAATGTGCAAACCTTAGCCGTCCACCCCTTCACCGACTATGAACTCGAGCTTTTTGGCATCATCACGGATTTAGCCGCCACCGCCTTAGAAAAAGCGAAACTCGTTCACGCCGCTGTGGTCCAAGAAATTCATCATCGGGTTAAAAATAATTTACAAACCATTGCCCTGCTCCTACGTCTGCAAATCAGCCAAGCTGATCAACTCACGGCTGAAGATATCCTGAATGAGACGATAAACCGTGTCTTAAGCATTGCCGCTGTCCATGAAATTTTAGCCCAAGAGCATCAGGACTCTATCGGGTTAAAACTTTTGGTCGAGCAGGTGACTCAAGCCATTTCAAAAAACCTAATCCTGGGCGACCACATCCAGATTGAAGTCATGGGTGATGATGTCTTACTCCCTTCCCAAATTGCGACCAATTTAGCCTTAGTGACCAATGAATTGCTACAAAACGCTTTAGATCATGGGTTGGTACATCAAAATGGTGGATTAATTCGGATCTGGTTAAAGATTGCCAAAAGCATGTTCTATCTTATCGTGCAGGACAATGGTCAGGGATTGCCAAAAAATTTTGACTTAGATCACCATCAGGGTTTAGGTCTCCAGTTGGTTCATACGATGATCGTAGAAGATATGGGGGGTCGTTTTAGCATGGTGCCTGATGCAAATGGGGGAACTAGGGCTACCATTTGTATCTCCCTAGAATCGATACAAGGAAAAGAGTCTTATGCCACAGAGGAATTCACTTAGGATTATCATTGCGGATGATGAGGGAGTCATTCGGATGGGCTTAAAAATGATGGTCCAAACAATCGGCCATAAGGTCGTCGCCACAGTTCGGACAGGCGAAGAGGCGATTGAAAAGGTCGAGATATTAACGCCCGATTTATTATTGCTCGATATCAAAATGCCGGGCCTGGATGGGTTAACCGCCGCCAAAATTTTGGCTGATAAAGCACCCTTGCCCATTATTATGCTCACCGCCTATAGCCAACGTGAACTCGTTGAAGAGGCTGTTAATGCTATGGTGATGGGTTATTTGGTCAAGCCCGTTGATGAGAGCAACCTCGCTCCAGCTATTGACTTAGCCATCAATCGTTTTCAAAATTTGCGCGATACTGCGGACGAAGTGAGCCAATTAAAGAAAAGTTTGGCCGCACGCGAATTGGTCGCCAAGGCGAAACGCCTCCTCACCGAACGCGGTTACTCCGAAACAGAGGCTTATCATCAGATTCAACGTGCTGCCCGCCGTCGCCAAATCAGCTTGGGCGACATGGCCGAAAGAGTCATCGCCCGCCAGGGAGAATTATGAAAAGGGGAGAATTCTCAGATTGCCCATTCTTTATAAAACTGGCATAATCTTAGGTTAAAATTTGTAAACACAGGTCACATCTCTTGAAAAATCAAGCTGAACGTCTGCAAAAATTTTTAGCTCAGGCTGGAGTCGCTTCTCGGCGCGCCTCGGAAGATCTCATCATCGCTGGACGGGTTCAAGTGAATGGTGAAACGGTGCTTCAGTTAGGCTATAAAATTAATCCTCGCAGCGATGTCGTCACCTTAGATGGACGGCGGATTAAAGCTAATCAAAAACCCAATACTTATATTATTTTACATAAACCTTGCTTCGTTCTCTCAGCGGCCAGCGATGGTCGTGGACGCAAGACAGTGCTGGATTTGGTGGAAACGGAAGAACGGCTTTATCCAGTCGGTCGCCTCGATTATCGCAGTGAGGGGTTGGTCTTATTGACCAATGATGGACCGCTAGCTCAAAAGTTGACCCACCCCGCTAATGGTCATGAACGAGAATACATCATTCTGGTCACAGGCAAACCCTCACTGAAAACCTTGGAACGGTGGCGGGCAGGCGGATTTGAGGTCGATGGTAAGGCTGTTGGCCCCATGCAGGTCGAAGCGCAATCGCATCTAGGCCCCGGATGGCTCAAAATTATTTTGACCGAAGGGCGCAAACGACAAATTCGCACCGTGGCTGAAATGCTCGATCATCCTGTCAAAACGTTGAGACGGGTTCGATTTGGCTCCCTCAGTTTGGGAAACCTTCGTCTTGGTCAATGGCGACACCTCACGTCAAGAGAAGTGCAGGTCTTGAAGCGGTCTGTAGACGCAAAAAAACCTGTCCCTCAAGCAAACAGAGGTAAAAAATAGAGCCGATGAAACCACAAACAATTGCCATAGATGGCCCTGCTGCATCTGGTAAAACTACCTTAGGCAATCATTTAGCCCAACGATATGACTATCTTTTTTTAGATACAGGGGTCATGTATCGCGCTGCAACTTGGTATGCCTTGCAGCAACAAGCTGACCTCACAGATGAGGCGGCTGTGACAGCTTTAACCAAACAAATGCCCCTAGAGATTCTGTCCCCTACGGTAGAAGATGGCCGCCCCGCGACTATTCTCGTTGGTCAAAAAGATATCACCTGGCTCATCCGCAGCCCAGAGGTAGATGCCAACGTATCCTGTGTGTCCTCCTATCCTCAAGTCCGTCATATTTTGGTTGATCGCCAACGCGAAATAGCGCAAAAGGGGGCGGTGGTCATGGTTGGACGAGACATCGGCACAGTGGTATTGCCCAACGCTGACTTGAAACTATTCACTGTCGCTTCAGCAGCGGAACGCGCTGAACGGCGACATAAAGAAAATCGACGCTTAGGACTGGTTACTGATTATCACACTATCTTAGAAGCGATGACCCAACGCGACAAAATGGACCGTGAACGCACCGTCTCTCCCATGTTACCCGCAGAAGATGCCATTATCATCGACACAGATGACTTGACCCAAGAAGAGATGGTGCAGAAAGTGAAGCCATTGATTTTGGGCGTTTGATGAAACTTTAGGCTTTAATTAAGTCGATTTGTTTTCATCATTCATCATCTCATCATACTGTTTGACGACCAGGGCATTATAGCAAACCAGCTTGTTTAAGCTTCTCCTCAGCCTCTTGTAATTTATGTGCCAGCTCCTGCTGCATTGCCTCAGCTTGTTGACGCGCTTGCGCTTCGACTAGGCGGTCTGCCTCAGCTTGGTCGGCTCGCTGACGTTCAGCCACATAGGCTGGCAAGACAAAACCTTGATAGACTGGATCCTCTACCATCGCCTGCCAAGTGGGTTGCCGATACAAATCTTCTAACCGAAACTGAAAACCTGGCAAGATTCCGGAAGCAATCACCCCGCCCGGTTGGACAGGCAGGGGCTGATAGACCCCAGCCGCTGTGCGCTCGTAGAATACGGTATATCTGTCTTGGTCATCCAAAATATAATATTCTTGCACCCCGATGCTTTCATATTCATTTTTTTTATTGATCACGTCGCGGTCGATTTCCGAACGGGCACTGTCGGAGAGGGACTCGATACATAAGTCAAAGATGCCTTGATAGCTTCGGTCTGAGCCAGCAATCTGCACTTGATTGCTTTTCAAGATCAGACCCAAATCTGGCTTACGCACTGTGGTCTTGTGCGGTAGAGCCAGTCGAAAGCCAATGTCTAAGACGATCAAATAGGCAATGGGATGAACATTGACATAATGTTGTAACAAGGTTGAGAACCAAAGATATAGTTGTGATTTGGCAAAATCTGACATCGATTTGACCTCCAAGATGCCATTGTTCCATTCATAGCTGAAATCGGGATGATGATAGTAATGTTGCCAGTAGGCTTCTTCTGAGACCCGCTTGCCGTCTTCGGACTGTTCGCCTTCGAGGATGGGGGGATGATTAGAGACAACAGGAATACGAGTTAAAGGATCAATTTTAGGAGGGGTTAAAACGGACATAGTATACTCCTCAAACAGTTTAGATGATGTCAGCATTATACCTCAAATCGTATAGCTTAACATCTATCGCAAAGGCTTTAGAACAACTGACCTTAGATACAACTATATCAGATAGAGATATATCCCAAGAGGTGTTTTTGAATAGCTTCGGGCAATTGTTTCATACAGAAGTCGTGTATTCAGCACGGTGACAAATTATATCAGCACAAAAATCGTTTCATCCTCAACAGTAACTGGATATCGCTTTAGATGTTTCTGTTTATCCGTCAGTGCTTTTCCCGTCAGTAAATCAAATTCCCACCCATGCCAAGGACAAAACAGGATTTCGCCTTCGCGTCCCCAGTGATATTCATGGGTGGGGCTTTTGAGCGTGGTTCCACTGACCCGCCCTCGGCAAACAGGCGCAAATTCGTGCGGACAAACATTGAGGACAGCCACATAGTCCCCGTTGACATTAAAAACGCCAATTGATTTCTCGCCTATCTCAATAATCTTTCGCTGTCCCGGGGGAATCTCTTCTATGTTGCCGACAAGCCATTTCTTAGGCATAAGCTGGCTCCGGTAATTTATAGAGTTCACGGGCAGTTTCACTCATGACCCGCCTCCGTAATTCAGCCGGAAGTAAGCGGGCGGCGAAGTCGGGGGTGTCTCCGTCCCAGTGCGGATAATCGGTCGAGAACATCAACATCTTGTCAGCCTCAAACATAGATAGCATTTGGTGGAGCTTCTTAGGATTATCTGGCTCTTCGATTGGTTGGGTTGTTAGGCGGATATGGTCAGTGATAATCTCACTGGGGGGACGGTCTAGCCAGGGCGTACCAATACGGAGCGACTTCCAGTTCTTGTCAAAACGCCACATCAAAGGGGGCAGCCAAGAGACACCCCCTTCAATCAGGACAAATTTGAGGGTCGGAAATTTGTTAAATACGCCTTCTGAAACGAGACTGATCAAGTGAGCCATATAGCTGCCGATAAGCCCTGTATGCCACTCCAAATAGGTGCTGGGATATCCAGCAGCTGTTGGAGCCCCAGAAATCCCAACCCCTTCGCTGCCAGGGTGAATAGCCACTGGCAAATCGTGAGCCACAGCGGCTTCGTAAATGGGATAATAATAGCGTTGACCGTAAGCCATTCTAGCCCCGCTGGGCATCACCACTTGGACCATTTGGGGATGATGGCCAAGACGATGGATTTCCTGAGCGGCCTGCTGTGGATCATTAGGCGAGATGACAATTGAAGCCAGAAAACGAGAATCGACGGGTAACCATTCCTCGATAATTGCATCGTTGGCCGCGGCACAAATCGCGTTGGCGAAATCAGCATCGGGGGATAGACCAATATGAAGGGCATTCGATGGCACCAGAACCCCATATTCCAAATGGTAAACATCGAAAAAGTGACGGGCTAAACGTTCAGGATCCGTTTCGATTTTTCGCCCATCTGGGAGGGCGGTATCTGAGCGCATCACCCCGTTTGGGTTCCAGTAACCTAGATGACCAGGCCCTCGGCTGCCGCTCTCATAGCGCATTCGCCAGGGCTGTGGCAAGCGGGCTTGAATATGTTCCGTCTTGGTGACAGAGTGAATATCGGTATCAATAATCGAAAATTGTTTTTCCATGTTTAACGTCCGCCAATCCCGGTTAGATGAATGCCTGAAACAAAATAACGTTGCGCCACAAAAAACAAAATCAAGAGCGGCACAATCATCACCGTTGAGGCGGCCATCATCAGGTTCCAACTGGTTGAATAAATGTCCTTAAAGCCTTGTAAGCCAATGGCCATGGTCCAATTATCGGTTGATTGTAGATAAACAAGCGGCTCAAAAAAATCGTTCCAATGGTGAATGAAGGAGAAGATGGCGACAGCGGCTAAAACGGGTTGTGAGAGGGGAATCAGGATGTTCCAGTAGATACGAAAATTGCTGGCCCCGTCGATCCGAGCCGCTTCATCTAAATCATAAGGGATGGTCATAAAAAATTGACGGATCAAGAAGATGTAGAAAGCCGTCCCGCCGAGCCAATACGGGACGATTAAGGGTAAAAAAGTATCAATCCAACCCAAATTCCGAAAGACAATAAATTTTGGGATCAGGGTAATCGTTGTGGGTAACATGAGGGTCGAAAGCACAATGATAAACAGTGGCTCTCTGGCAGGGAAGCGTAATCGGGCAAAGGCAAAAGCCGCCAGGGATGAGGTTAATAAGGTGCCTAGCGTTGATAGAATAACAATCTGGATCGTGTTCCAAAAGTAGTTCTGGAAAGGGACGGCTTGGAACGCTTCGGGATAATTGTGCCAAACAATGGGATCAGGGATCCAAATAGGCGGCATCAAAAAGGTCTGCCCCCCTGTTTTGAACGACGTTGAAACCAGCCAAGCCAGTGGTAAGGCTAACACGACGGCAAAGAAGCCTAAAATTACATACCAACATACATACCACACGATTTGTTTGATAATTTTCGTCGTTCGCCTGTGATTATATCCAGTTTGGGTACTTTTTGCAATCATGGGCCCCTATCCGAAAGTCTTTAACGCCGTAGTTCGCCTTCATAAAAAACCCAGCGATCTGACATGCGAAATTGTATCAGCGTAAACAGCAAAATAATGATAAAAAGTCCCCAAGCTAGAGCAGAAGCGTAGCCCATGCGAAAATTTTCAAAGGCCATCCGATACAGATAAAGCAGATAGAACAAGGTGGCGTAATTTGGGCCACCTTCGGTCATGATGAAGGCCTGGGTGAAAACTTGAAAGGCCCCGATAATGGCTAAAATGAGGTTGAAAAAAAGGGCAGGCGTTAAAAGCGGTAAGGTCACATTTCTGAACTTCTGTAGGATATTGGCCCCATCAATATCGGCCACTTCATAATAGGTCTGTGGAATACCTTTCAGGGCAGCCAATAAAATAATCATTTGACCGCCGATACTCCAAAAACTCATTATGATAAAGGCTGGTTTGGCTAGACGCGGGTCTTGAAGCCAAAAAAGCCCTTCAATGCCAAAAACCTGCAAGATGGCATTGGCCAGACCCCATTGTGGATGAAAGATCCAAAGCCACAAAATCGAGTTGGCTACGACGGGCGTAAGCGAGGGGACATAGTAGAGGGTCCGAAAAATACGAACGCCCGGCAAGGTCAAATTCAGGCCTAAGGCGGCTAAGAGGGCTAAAAATAAATGGGTTGGCACCCCCAGAAAAACGTAAAAGGCCGTATTGTAAAGCGACAAATAAAAGCGATCATCGCCAAACATTTTGATATACTGCCCAAAACCGACCCATTTCGATGGGGTGACGATTTCCCAGCGCGTGAAAGATATGTAAAGGGAGGCTAACATTGGGCCAGCGGTGAACAAGAGAAAGCCAAGCAACCAAGGTAGAATGAATAGATATGCATCACGGGCCTCGGCCCAAAACAAGCTTCGTCTCTTTTCTTGCCAGCCTTGAATAATCGAACGCATGGCTTATGGCTTATCGGTAACTATTACTGCAATCAGAATGAGCATTAAAGCTTTGGTCTGTTAATCCCGTGGCAAGGTGAGTGAAGTGGCCCTGTTGTAAAAACGGGCGGTAGCAATTCGTGTGCCTTGACTTGTTAGGCCATCCCTTGGTCTGTAAAATTAGGAGAAGTTGTAATTCTGAACTCAATTAACCATCTCAAAATGTTTTCATCGCCATCTTGAGCCCTCTTTAGCACTTTTGCTAATTCAGCCGATTTTGATAGTGGAACTACATAATCAAATACTTTTGCCATTGTTTTAAGAGTAGCCTGCGTCC
The DNA here is from genome assembly GCA_965199695.1 of Anaerolineae bacterium. GTDB lineage: Bacteria > Chloroflexota > Anaerolineae > 4572-78 > 4572-78 > CBDAUV01. Next base: position 1,343,332 of record OZ241372.1, read on the forward strand.
AGTCCCCCTCTACAATAATAACACCTATTAGGTTTTTATGTTTACCTTTCCAATTTATTGCGGAGAACATCTTATCTTTTGCATAAAGAGAGGCATGCCTGCTTGATGATTTCCTGACTTCAATGAATGCAATCGGATTTTCAGGATTTGGTAATACGAAGTCAGACCTAAAGTCATATACAACACCACTTATCGCGGAATATTCCTCTTCGCGTAAATATTCGACATCCTGTTTATCCAACGCATGAGCAACGATTTCTTCAAACAAAATCCGTCCAACAAGATCTCTTACTATTCCTTCTAATGTTACTTCCATTCGTTGAAGGACACGTCTTTCTTCGTAATCACTTTCTTCTATTGCCGTTAATAGAAGTTCAGCCAATTTTACTGACGCAGGGCCTGCTATCGAGGTATCTGAGGCGGAGCCAACCTTTTTTCTTAGTTGTGCCTTGCTATATTTAAGGATGTTCTGAAATACTGGCAGTAAGTAAGGATGACTCTTTATAATCTCACCGCTAAATTCTTGAAAGCCAACAGTTATTTCATTTGCCTTATCGTATAGTGCTTTGGCATGGGGTCTGATTTTATGATAAACACCGACACATACTGCATTTTCGACATCAAATTGCACTGCGGATTTTCTTTTAAATTCACTTACCAAGTAATCAGCAAAATCACTATTTTTGTTAGGGATTATTGAGTCAATACCCGCAGCGAATAATACTGCTGTATCGAAATCGTGAATATGGCTAACTTGAATGTTTGCAAATGCGTCCGAGACTTCGACCAGTTCTAAATATCGCGATATTTCTAAACCTATTGCTTCTTGGGCACACTGGTATATAGTTTTCATCACCTTAGTATTCTCTACTTTTTACACGCCGTCAGATGATATTCTCCAAGTCCTTCTTTTGTGCCATCTCTTTTACTTAGGATCCATCGATGCCCACGTCTTCTAATGAATTTAATCTCAATGTCCTCAAAGCCTAGATGCCTCATTATTTCGGCTGTATGCAAATGAGTTTTTATGTGAACTCCGTAAAGAGCAGCATCTGCAACTATCCAGTGTACAATACCACCATCTTTTAAGACCCTATACAAATTTGAAAGGACTTTTTTTATTTCTGCATAATAAAGATAGATTAGGTAATCATACTCTTTTTTACCGGCCCTTGTCTTTTTTTCGTTTTGCAAGTCAGTAACTATCATATCTAATTCATTGAGAAGACTCATAGGTAAAGATGCTCTGCTATTTTGTTGATATTCATGTGATTTTTTTCCTTTTAAGGCTGTAGTCGTATTGCTGATCAAATCGTTTCTTACGTTTGTAGAAATCTCTCCCCATGAACCTGCCCAACCAAGTAGGTATAGGTGCATACGGGTCATTTCCGCATAATCAAAATTATTTAGGTAAGGAGGAGATGTAATACAGATGCCTATACTATCCGCCTTAACTTCGTCTATATTTACCGATGATTTATTTATACACAATGCTCTAGGTTGATAAATCCAATGATTACAATACCAGTCAGACTCTATATCTTCCCTGAAAATATTATAGGTAGCTTTAATAGCCGTCTCGAACGGAATTCTCTTCTTAGCAGAGGTTGGGGCTTTATAAATGCCATCTGTCTGTGCGCCACAAGACGCTTCACAAGCCCTCAAGAAAAACGCTATAGCTAATGGTCGCAAATTCTCTCCAAAATTATTTACAGAACCAGATGCCAAATTAATTTTTCCTAGATCTTCATCTGTAAAAAGCTTTTGAAGGAATTTCTTTGCATTGATGGACCATTCAACAGGATGATTACCAATACATAATTGCTCTTTAATTCTATTTAAATCCCTAAGGTTATAATTACCTAATTTAGCTTTAGCAAGATTAAAAAATACTTGATGCCTATCAAATCCAACACTTTCAAAGCCTAGATTCTTTGCTGTAACTAAGGTAGTTCCACATCCTAAAAATGGATCTATGACTACATCTTCAGCTTTGTTTCTACTAGATAAGCATTGCTCTACAAATTCGACAGAGTACCCAGCTATGAAATTTGCCCATCTCTGAACTCGATGATGATGGCTGAGTGTATTTGTCGTTATTCTTTCCTTTTTGGGACGGGCTTCTTTGAGCAAGGGTAATGATGTTTCGGTAATTTTCATTAAGACACAACCGTCTTTCGCTTCAAGGTAGCCGATGGACAAATCGTTGCGGGTGATGGCGTTCCCTGTGGAAACGACGTAATCAGGGAACCACCTCTTATGTATTGTGCCAGCGGAATTTTATCATTATAGGATATGTAATTAATAAAGCAAATGTTATATAGGCCACTCTGGAATGACCTCATCAATTTTCGCCATCAGGTCAATCGTTTTTTGCAGGGCAACCACTGTTTGTTGGTAATGAGTCAGGTCATCATACGCTAATTGCCGCCCGCGCCGGTCTTTGAGCCATTTAGCCAACACTTGATACCCCCCGATATAAAAGCCCCATACTTGCGGTGATACACCTTCAAAGTATTGGGTTTTGTTGATCTTGACCCGTCCCGACTGGCCTTCTTGGGGCGGCTGGTATTTTGGATAGCCTTTTTCAACCCGATTATCGCCCGCGATGGGGTAGCGGGTGTTGAATTGCTCGACTGTCGGCGATTCCAGTAAGTGCAAGCGAACCAGTTCTTCACCACACACGCAGAGGGCCCGAAATAAATCTACCTTCGCGGTCAAGGGGAGGCGGGGAAAATCTATTTTGAGAAATTCGGCGTAGCGGCTGCGGTAGGTGGGGCTGTGGAAAAGGGCGTAGCTGTAGTGGAAGATGTCTTCTGGGCCGAAAACATCATCGGCTACCCCCGTCCCCGCCTTCTCTTGGGTGAGGTGGGACGTGAAGGTTAAGCCTAACTTTCGCGCCATTTCTGCTACAAACTCAGGATTGAGGTTGGGGATGCGCCCGCCGTTGGCTTCGTCCGGCGGCCAGTTAGAGGTATCCATTAGGGTTTTTTGTTTGACGGTGTCTTCGGTGGGGTAGAGGTAGAGGGGGAAAAGATTGGTGTTTCTATCGTGTGAGCCAACCTTTAATTCTATCAGATGGCGGCTACAAAGAACGTGACAAAAATCCAAACTGGTCACTTGCCTTGTGGTTATGAGGTTTAAATTTTCTCCCGCCAAAACATGAGACATTACCGCGTATCGTGGACGTTCCACGATATGGTTGCTGTGATAGTAGGCCCTCGTATCAAAAGGGCGGTATAGACACTGGCTAAAATGACCCTCCCAACGGTTATCCTGAGCTAAGTCTTTGCGCTTTTGAGAGAGTTCCCAATTTTGCGTATCGCGTAATTTGTAAGTGTTCCTTATTTCATCATCGGTGAACATTCCTGTATTTCTGAAGTCTTCTATGCGCTGGCGTAATCTTGATTCATCAAAATCTAAGGCAAAGTGGTCGCGTGACGTTACTATCCCGGCTGAATTTGTGGGAAAAATATCAACCACTTTCCAGCCTTGGTTGTATTCAGGCAGTAAAGTACTATCTTGCGAAATAAACAAATAAAAGGGGGCTTGCGGTTTTAATTCTGTCCACTCGGTTTGAGCAACATCTTGCTCAAAAAGTTGCTCATATTTGCGTACCCGCGTTCCCCACAAATCAGCGTGATATACTTTAGCCGGACTATTTTTAGCGGGCTGTTTAATAAAAATGCCAATTCCCACCCCTTGTTGAATATCAAACACATTTTCGTCTTTACTGCCATCGGGAGCAACTTCACGCTTTTTGGCGTTACCGTGTAGGTCTAAAATATAAATCTCGCTAAAGGTCTGTATCAGGCTTTGGCGCATCCCGCGGAAGGTGGGGTTATCCAGATAGCCGTGATTGCTGATAAAAGCCAAAATTCCCCCGCCGCTCTGCTCAATGCGCCACTGCCCAAAACGGATAAATTTCACATAATCGTCTTGAAGTCCTTTAGGGTTACGTTCAGCAAGAGGTTTGTCATCAACGCGGTAGTAATCACGGATTAGTAGACTAATCCACTCACCAGTATGTGTTGACTCGTAAGAATAGGGCGGATTGCCCATCACCACCAAGACGGGTAAACGTTGTTTGACCTTGTTGGCGGCCTTGGTTTCATCGGCCACCCATTGGGTGAACAAGGGCAAGTCGCTCATTTCGTGCGCTTCTGCCAGCGCGTTGGTCAGGTAAACCCCCAATCGCTCACCCTCGGCCGGGTGATAGGCCCATTGCTCAGTCAAGGTATCGGGCAAGTCTCGCCCAGCCAGTTGTAAACTCAATTTGAAATGGGCCACGGCGTAAGGGGCCATCAATAATTCAAAGCCAAACAAGCGCGGCAACAGATGATTCTTAACGTAACCGTTCCACAGGCCGGCGTTGCCTTGCTGCATAAATTGCTGCCGAATGTGGTCAATTACAGCATATAGAAAGGTGCCGGTGCCGGTGGCGGGGTCAAGGACCAGCACTTTGTGACTTTCAATGGTTTTCCGAGCTTGGTTTTTCCCTTTTACTTTCAAACTGGGATCGTAGTTGGGGGTACTAATTTTGCTGCTGTCGGCCAAGCCCTGCGGACAATTGAAGCGCGTTTTTAGCAAGTCATCGACCGAGCGGACAATATAGCTGACCACCGGCTCAGGGGTGTAATAGACCCCCCGTGCTTGGCGCAGTTTGGGGTCATAAGCAGCCAAAAAAGTCTCGTAAAAATGAACCACGGGGTCTTCCTGCTGCGTCCGGCGGCCAAAATCTGCTAGAATGGCTTCCATATCGGTGTTTGCCAGCAGGTTCACCAAATCATCCACAAAACTGGCAAAAGGTTCATCGTCAAGTTGTGGGCCAGTAATTTGAATGAAAAAGTCTCGCAGAAATGGGTTGGACTTGGGAATAAGATATTGTGCTGCGGGCCGGGTGAAGTTATCCGGGGTGGTGGGCGCGTACATCACGCGGGCAGTAAACAGGCCGTAAGCCAGCGTTTGGGCAAACATATCGGCAAAATCGGCGGTTCGTTCCGCGTCCAACAAATCGGCAATCAAAACCTTAGCAAAGGCATCACGCCAGCCTTGTAAGAGCATTGAAGCTTGTTCGGTCTCAAAGGCGGCAATGATGATGTCGCGGATGATGTGGGTCAGGCGGGCCATTCCTTGGGCCAAATCTTTGGGGGTGTTAATCCCCTGCGCTTGGTGGGCCAAAAAGTTTTGCAATAATTCCTCAACCGCTTTGAGGCCGCCTTTTTCGGGGTTGAGTTTGCCGCCAGATTGGGGCCGGGCTAACCGCGCTTCCTGCCGCAAGTCACCGTCCACATACCACCGAAATTCAAGGTAATCCGTCAGAATAAGATTATCAAGGGCGCGGCGGTAACGTTTTAACTGGTCGGTCCGCTCAGTTTCATGGAGGGATTTGCCCACGTCTTTGGCTTCAAGGTAGCCGATGGTCACTTGGTTGCGGGTGATAAGATAATCCGGTGCGCCGCAGGCAATGCGTTTGGGTTCATTGGTGGCGGTAATAGACAAATCAAGTTCCTCAAGCAGGGCTTTGAGGGCGGGGCGATGGCTGTGTTCGGTCGCGTTACCGTCTTTAAGGGCGTTTTCAATCTTTGTGAGGTAGTGCTTTAGGTTGGCTGACATTGCTTTTCCCGTGCAAGCTATCGTAAGTTATCAAGCTTGGGTTAAATCGTGACAAGCTGTGAAAAAAGAACGGGGCACGATTTTTTAACAATTCTGTCATTCGTCTATTCGGTTCTTTGGTGGCAAAGGCGCATTCGTGATATATTTTTTTATCGTCATGCTTATATCTTTTTGACCTATAGGCTACTCCTGCGGACCACCCCCTTATAACTCTGGCACAAAGGCAATTAGCTCATTGACTCGGTCTGCAATGCCATCCAGCGTTGCTTGAGGGTCAGTTTGCTCAAGGCCGTAAATTGAATCAAGTGCCGGCTGAATTTCGCGATGGACACCAATCCAGTCCCCCGCTACGGGTTCTGGGCGACCATAGTCAAAGGCATCGAGCATAATTTGAGCCTGGGCGGGCGGCTTGTTAGGGTCGATGAAGGACTCAGCCACGACCTTCAGTGAGGGTAGGCTCAAGCCAGTGCTAACATAATGGCGGAAGGCTTCTTCACTTTCGAGGTGGGTAATAAATTTCCAGGCCGCTTCCGGGACTGTCGTACCAGCGTAAATACTATGTCCAGCAGAGGCAACGCGGGTGGTCCGCCTATCATCAGCATCTAAGGGCATATGGGCAATATCCCATTCAAATTCAGCCGGTAAGACGTTGGTGAAGACGGAGAATTGGGGGAACATGGCAATTCGGCCCGTGGTGAAGAGGTCTCCTGTGCTAAAGCCACCTTTTTCTACCCCAGACACATGAACGCCTAACTTATGGTGCCAGTCGGCGATGAGTTGGACCTGTTCAACATTAGCCGCCTCATTCATGGTATAGGCTGAACGGTCATCGTTTAAGACATCGCCCCCCTTTTGCCATAGTTTAATCCAAGTATTGCGGTTGAGGTTGAAGTCAGCGATACCAAAAATTTTCTCGGCTCCATCCCCCTGAGTTAAAGCCCCCGCAGCATTTTCAAAGTCGGCCCAAGTCCAGTCAGCTGTTGGTAAAGCGACATTGTTTGCTTCAAAGCGTTCTTTGTTGTAGATAATAATGGTACTGGTCGTTTCGCGGGGGAAGCCAATTTGCTTACCGCCAATATGAAAATCCTGCCAAGCGGCGGGCAGAAAATCGGCTTCGGCGATGCTGTCATCACTGGCAATCATTTCGGAAAGGTCTAGCTGGATATCACGCTTGGCCTGTCCAGCATTGGTATAGCTGTGCGCCCAGTAAACATCGGGAGCTTGACCGGCAGCGATCAAGGTCAATAATTTTACCTGAACTTCGATGGCCCCGCCGGGTTCCCAAACAGTTTCAACCACAATATCCCCATTGGCTTCGTGGAAGCTATCAATCAGGGGGTTGTAGCGATTGAAGGCACTCTCAGAGCCGCCTTGAGCCAGGAAGGAAACAGGACTTGCTTCCATGTCCGAAGCATTATCTACAGAACCAGCATTATTAGCTGCTGGGGCTTGCGGGACACAGGCAGCCAAAGCAGCCCCAACCCCAGCTACGGCTGCACCACGTAAAAAATCACGTCTGGAAAGCTTGTTAGATGATAAGCACATTTATTTTTCCTCTTTCTTAATATTTGGTTTTGGAAATCGGATATGGGTCTATGATGACAAGAATAGCCCAGAGCCAAGGATTAAATAACTTCCCTATTTCAAGCGGTCTACGAAGTAACTGTTTGTGGAAGCTCATTAATGCCCATTCCTTAGGAGGCGGATTATACCCAAGACCCTGTGAGGTGTCAATTCAATATTCAGGCTAGGTATTAGACCAGACGTATTATCAACCTCGGCTACGCAGGATGTACGCCCGACTTTTATGATTAGCTCATTCAAGACATCTTATCTAATAATATTCCGAAACGCTAAGGCACCCCGCGAGGTCGAGGTCATCGGTAAAGGGGGCATGGTTTTGAACGGCCAATACCGCGATTTATTAAGAGGCTGTGCGGACATATCAATAGACGAGGCCGCTAAAACAAGGCCCTCGCCAACAATTGTTGATACCTCTTCGTAATTGGATGATCATCGCCAATGGTCGTAAATATCGTTAGCATGGCTTTCCGAGCGGCACCGTCTTGATACTGTTTGTTGCGCTGCACAACAGCTAGAAATTCTTCTAAAGCAGATTCGAGGCGTTGGTCTACCGCTAATAAGCAGGCCAAGATGAAGCGACTGTCTAAATCATGAGGATTTTCATCAATCTTGGCGCGGAGGTCTTCTTCTGTATGACCCTCAGCGTGATGTTGGAATCGGGCCGTTGTAATGAGGCCATCGGCCACGCGCCATGCGGCGGTTCCTTGGGGGACTTTACTGAGCCAATTAATGGAGTCATCTATTTTGCCCAACTTCATCAGGCTCCGTCCCAAGCCGACCATGGCGGGATAATGCTCAGGGTCTTCTTTTAAGGCCCCTTCATAGTTCGTCACAGCCATGGCTAATTGATCGTTCATCTCCCACTGATATCCCTGGCGAGCATACATATCGGCGATGGAGGGAATCAACTTTTCAATAAAGCCACGGACTTCGGCTTCTGGCTGTGCCCCGGTAAATTCGCCGACCACTTCCCCTTCGACAAAGGCTTTGATGGCTGGAATGCCTTGCACACCATATTGCCTGGCCAAAGTTTGATTTTGATCGACATCCACCTTGGCCAAGATAAATTTTCCTTGATATTCCTGAGCCACTTTTTCCAGAATCGGTCCCAAGGAGCGACAAGGGCCACACCACGCCGCCCAGAAGTCAACGACCACGGGGGTGATATGGGATTGCTCAATAACATCTTGGTTAAACGTATCAGCATTTACATCAATGATTGTACTGTTTAAGACGGTTGTTGTCATGAATTATTTCTCCGTCAGGGTAGCGGGGTAACAGCACAACAGGGGCATCGGGTCGCAACGTTTTTGTTTAATCACTTTGCCACCTTACCACTTTACCACTTTGCTACTTTTTAAGCGTTGTTGCCATTCATTCAAGTGAATGAGGGCATCCATAGGGGTTAAATTGGCGACATCTAATTGATACAAGTCTTGTAAAACAGCCCAAAGTTGTTGCTCCTCAACTGGCAGCGGAAAATAAGGGCCGCTGGATGGGGTATCATCAGCCGAGTGACCGACGTGATACACGGTAGATGCCTCGGCGAGACGAAGGTTAGAGCCAAGACCTGATGGTTGATACTTTAGGGATTCCGTGGTTTCTGGAGGAAGGCCCACATTTGTTTCAGACGCTGGCTTTTGTGAACGCATTTCCAAACCAGCCAGAATTTGCTGGGCCTTTGCCAAGACCCGCTGGGGCAAACCAGCGAGACGGGCTACATGGATACCATAACTTTGATCAGCCCCGCCGTCAATGAGCTGACGGAGGAAGATGACATGACCGTCTTGTTCATGGACAGCCATGCTATAATTCTTGGCTCCGGCTAAATGTTCACCCAAAGCAGTTAGTTCATGAAAATGAGTGGCAAACAGACAGCGGGCGTTTAAGGTGACCTGAATATCCTCAGCGACAGCCCAGGCTAAACTCAAGCCATCATAAGTACTCGTGCCTCGGCCCACTTCATCTAAAATGATCAGACTGTGTTCGGTCGCATGATGCAAAATATGCGCCGTCTCGCTCATTTCGACCAGAAAGGTGGACCGCCCTTGACTGATATCGTCACTGGCCCCGGCCCGAGCGAAGATCCGGTCTGACAAACCAATGGTGGCCTCGCGGGCGGACACAAAGGAGCCGATATGGGCCAGCAGCACGGCTAAAGCTGTCTGACGAAGGTAGACACTTTTGCCACTCATATTCGGCCCAGTTAAAACAAGGAGTGACTGTTGGGGCTTTAAATGACAATCGTTGGGAATAAAAGGAGCCTCACTGGAGATGAGCTGCTCCACCACGGGATGACGGGCTTCATGGAGTTCTAAGATGGGATCAGGGGTCAAGGTTGGTTTGACATAGTTGTGTAAAGCAGCTACCTCAGCGAAAGTGGCCAAAACATCAAGTTGGGCTAAAGCTTGCGCTGTTTGGCGCAGGCTCGATAGATTTTGCGCGACTTGTTGACGTAGATCAAGAAAGAGATCATATTCTAAACGATTGGCTTCATCTTCCGCGGCCAAAATTTCGGTTTCCTGAGTTTTGAGTTCTGAGGTAATAAAACGTTCACCGGTCGCAATCGTCGCTCGACGTTGGTAGCTTTCAGGCACACGATCAAGGTTACTTTTGGTCACTTCGATGAAAAAGCCAAAGACACTATTGTGCTTGAGGCGTAAATTTTTAATCCCAGTACGTTCCCGTTCAGCTGTTTCATAGTCGTTCAGCCATGTGCGCCCATCGCGAGCCTTCTGACGCAGGGCGATTAATTCAGGATGGTATGTCTCTTTAATCAACCCACCATCGGTGATTAAAATCGGCGGCTCATCGGCTAAGGCTTGATCAATCAGTTGGGTAATATTTTGCATCGGATCAAGTTTTTGGGTGATATCTGTCAATAAAGAAGCTGAATTTAGATCAGACGCTGAGTCAGACAGCCCTGCCAATAGGGTTTTCATGCGGGGCACACGCAATAAGCTGGCTTTAAGGTTGATCAGATCACGGGCATTGGCATTGCCAGAGCCAACCCGGCCTGCCAAACGTTCAAGGTCGTAGATGCCTTGGAGGACATCACGTATATCCTGACGCAAAAAAGCATCCTTGACAAAGGTCTCAACGGCGTTGAGGCGCATCTCAATACGGGTTTGATGACTAAGAGGGTGATTAATCCAACGGCGCAGTAGACGGGCCCCCATGCGAGTTTGGGTCTGATCTAAGACTGACAGCAAAGAACCTTCATGCTTGCCTTCGCGCAGCGTTTGCATGAGTTCTAGGTTACGGCGGGTGATCAGGTCAATGGTCAGAAAATCGGGTAGTTCGTAGGTTATCAAATTGGTAATATGGTCTAAATCGGAAAAACGATTACTTTGCAGATAATGCAAGACAGCGGCAGCGGCGATAAAGGCCAAGGGAGAACGACCATAGGCTTCGAGAGAGACTACTTTGAATTGGGCCTGTAATGTTTGTTGGGCCTTATTAAGCTGAAAATCAGCACTTTCTAAAGGGGATAGACGAGCTACGCCTAGGTTCATGAAGGACTGGGTGAAACCGTCTTGCTCATATAAGCTGCGGGGCAAAATGACTTCGCTTGGCTGAATACGGGTGACTTCCTCCATCAGGTCAGCCGCAGCCAATTGTGTACAATGAAAGGCACCTGTGGATAGGTCCAAAAAAGCAAGGCCAATTTGGTCACAGGGGTAGGTGTTCTTTTCCGGGGCTACAGCTAATAAAAAATTTTCACGATTCTCTTTCAGCAGGGAGTCGTCCATGACCGTGCCAGAGGTCACCACCCGTGTGATGCCCCGTTTGACCAAACCCTTGGCCTGTCGCGCATCTTCCAATTGATCTGCAACAGCCACCATATGCCCTTTTTTGATCAAGCGGGCCAAATAACTGTTGAGGTAACGATGAGGAAAGCCAGCCATTGGCATGGTCACATTTTTGGCAAAGCGTCGTTGGGTCAGGGTGAGGCTGAGTTCGCGAGCCCCTAACTCGGCATCATCTTCAAATAGCTCATAAAAATCGCCTAAACGATACAGCAACATGGCTTTAGGATAGGCTGCTTTGAGTTCCTTGTATTGTTTGTACATGGGAGATTGTTTAGACTTAGACATGAAACACCTTATTTCTCATTGAACCATCATAAGTAGCGAGAAAGCATCATTCACCCTGTCACCACAAACACAGGCAATATCCTAATCCCCGTCTCCTCATCAGTCTGAGGAGCTTCATATTGTTGGCGAATTTTATCTGAGACCTGCTCGATGAAAGAGGCTAGAACCACCTTCTTAAGTTCCAGCCGCTTCCCATAACGAATCGTCGGTAATAACCTGCGATAGGTCAATAAAAGGAGGCTACAACTCTCCCACATTGGGAAAGATATCACCGGCAAAAAGCGGGAGATTTGGGTTTACCTCTTCATACGAATGAAATTTCCTCATGATCGCTCCTTATTTACCAAACAAAAGCTTCAAAAGCCGATGTTATTTTTCAATTTTGGCTCCTCTCGCAAAAGACATCCGCATATGAGAATCCGCCGCATGGGGAATACCAACGCCGCCCGTCATGCGTAGCAATTCTTGCTGACGCGGCGTGAGTTGAGCCTGCCATTCCTCTCTAAAATTATCGTGCGGATCGACCTGAAAGATGAGGGCATTTTTACGATAGTGACCGAACATCGCATGCCGTTTGGTGTCAGTATGGTTCGCCCCACCGCCATGCCAACATTGGCCGTTGAAGACTAAGACACTGCCTGCTGGGGCGACGAGTTGGTGAACGTGTTTAACGTCCATACCTTCAGGTGGCCCAGCCAGCCCGCTTTTATGTGAGCCCGGCACGATGTGCGTTCCACCATTTTCCACGGTGAAATCATCAAGCAACCAGACTGTGTTAACCATGACTGGCGAGTCCATATTTAATAAATCGGCCCGAATGTCGCTATGTAATCCTTGCTGCGGGTCGCCAGGGCGCACAATACGGGCGTTGAGGCTGCCCAAAATAATATTTTCCCCCAAGACGTATTCAATGACGGGCAGGGTGCGCGGGTGATCAATCAGTGTATGAAAAATTGGGTCAAGCGTGGGTAGATTGGTCACATGACCTGCTCGACCCAAAAAACGTTGCTCATCGCCCAGTTTGTCATGCCAATCGCTCAAAACCTCGCGCATGGCCTTTACTTCTTCGGCTGTAAGAACATCCTCCAGCAGGGTAAATCCATAAATATTCATCTCCCAAAAGACTTGTTGTAAATCTGACATTAGTGGCTCTCTTTCTTATTCTATTCCAAAAACAAACAGGGTTCTATGAGGAAAATTGTGGTAAGCAGGCAGCAAAGTGGCAAGGTGATGAACAGCCCAAACCCCTTGCATTGCGTCTTTTGCCAGCGAAAGTCACCCTGCAACCCTGCCACCTTGCCCTGCTTATAGATGATGTTTCTCTCTTTACCACAATATTTCTCACAGAGCCTAACTGTGTTCTCTCATCAAGCATACAAGTTGATATTGGCTCAATAGCCTTGTGTATTGATAGAGGATTATAGAGGATTCTAAAAGGGAAAGCAATTGCAGCGAAGCTAAAGAATATCTGATGGCAGCGGACAAAGCCTTAGGAATGAGCAATTAAATAAGTGGGTCAGTTAGTATCCCGCCATTCGTAAGATATCACCCACATAACGCTGTTGTCTGGCCGGGGCGCAACGCCAAGTGCCGCAGGTCTCGTAGAGACGAAGGGTATTATTTGGCCCCCAATTATAGGCCAAAATCATGCAGCCAGGTTCGTCATCATCATCATAATGGCCATGGCGGCGACAATATCCGCGCATATAGCTTAGATAAACAGCAGCGACCGTGATATTCTCTTCGGGATCAAAGGGGTTGGTGGCCTCAACTTGGGGGGCAAACTGATTCCAGGTAGAGGGGATAATCTGCATCAACCCTTTGTCATTGTCTCGACCCACCGCATCAGGATTGAGACCACTTTCTATTTTGGCCTGCGCTCGCAGGAGTTGCCAACTGAGCCTGTATTGGGGGGCGATTTTTTTGAAAAGGTGATCGTAATTGCCATTAATCGAAGCTGGGTAGGTTGGCGACGGTGGGGTTAGAATAGTAAAAACGGGAAACGTGGCTGAGGGGGTGGGGCTGGGGTCTGGGGTGAAGGTCGGGATTCGCGTTGCGGTTGAAGTCGGCGTGGGGGTGGTCGTTGGAGTCCGGGTTGGGGTAAAGATCAGCCTGGGCTTTTGAGGCGTGGCTGACGGTCTTGTCTCAGTCGGTGTCGGTGATGACAGCGGTGCTGCGACGACTTGGTCGGTTAAGCTGACCGGCCTGGGTAAAAGGATGACGAGTAAAATTAACCAAATCATCAGGGTGATAGCGATGAGCAGATAGACGATTTGGCGTTGATAGACAGTCAAGGTAAACATATCGTCATTATAGCATAATTTTTGGAATTGGTTAATTTTATGTCAAGTAAATGGTTTAAAATTTTTATTAATATATTATCCGCTGGATTATTAATATTAAAACAGATGGAAAGGCAAAATCAAAAAATAGCGGTGTTATGGTGAAAGAAGACAGACCATCGGGCATCCAGCCTAGCTCTACAGTGAACCAATGGATGCCCAATAAAGACATTCGGCCATGACATTCATCAAAAAGTTTAGGAATGAGAATTAAATGACCCTGACTACATATTACCCTCAAATAAGAGAACCCCACGTACATTTTTACCCGCCTGCAAATCATCGAAGGCTTGATTAACCTGTTCCAAGCGATAGGTTTGCGTGATTAACTCGTCCAGTTTCAGTTTACCTTCATCATACAGGGACAAGAATTTCGGCATGTCAACGCGAGGATTGGATGAGCCATAATACGAGCCAATGAGCCGCCTTTCAGTGCGGGTTAACGCTTGGGCGGGAATACGCACCTGAGCATCTGCTGAAGTAATTCCGACGATGACCGCCATACCAAAAGGGCGAATCATGGCATAAGCTTGCTCAATGGTTTGGGTATTGCCAATCACCTCAAAAGCATAATCAACGCCGCGCCCTTCATGACTTAAAGCCAGCACGGCTTCGACGGGGTTCTCCTCTGAGGCATTGATCAAATCCGTCGCCCCGAAGACTTTGGCAAATTCAAGCTTGGTCGCCACGCGGTCCACGGCGATAATGCGTTCAGCTTTAGCCAGAGCCGCGCCTTGAATCACATTCAAGCCCACGCCACCTGTCCCGATAACCGCCACGGTGCTGCCTGGTTCAACCTGAGCCGTATTGATCACGGCTCCCACGCCCGTTGTGACCCCACATCCAATGAGGGCAGCCTTTTGTAAGGAATAGCGTGGGTCAATCTTGATCAGACTTTGTTCAGGCACAACGGTATATTCAGACATGGTGCCAATGCGCGACATTTGCGGGATGGGCTGCCCTTTTTGATTATGTAAGCGACAGGTACCATCCAGTAAATATCCTATCGGCGCAGAAAATCCTTCGCACAAACAGACCCGCTCCATCTGACACATCCGACAGGCACCACAAAAACTGACAAAGGAAAGGATGACGTGATCACCGGGCTGCACATAGGTCACCCCCTCGCCAACCTGCTCCACAATCCCAGCCCCTTCATGGCCCAAAGCAACAGGCGGATCATAATAAATGACTCCATTAATAATGGACAGATCTGAATGGCAGACCCCACTGGTCACCATCCGGATTAAGACTTCGTGAGCCTTGGGGTCATCTAGGGTTAGGTCTTCGACGACCACAGGCTTTTTATGTTCGTACACAATGGCTGTTTTGGTACGCATCATTTTTCTATTCCTTAAACCTCTTTTCGTTTAGAAGTTACGCAGTTGAAATATTTTACCCACGAATTAACACAAATTTCACGAATTTGAAGCAAAAAATTTATGGCTGATTTTTTACCTGAACTTTGAAGCGCGTAACTCCTTTTCGTTATTAGCTATATTTACTCAAATTTCAATAAAAATTTTGGATTGATCACCTTAAAGCTCAAACGTCCTAACTCAGGGTCTTGGGCCTCAATGAGGGGTCTAATCACAATACCTTCCCGCTGCAATTTGGGATTAACCAAACTCTTCGCCTCCGAAAGCGCGACTAGGCCGGGCACATCATCTTGTCCCAAGATATAATCATCCGCTAAAATCGGCACAGTGTCCAGTCCCACTTCTTTAATCAGAGCGATAAACTCAGCATAATTCAAGTAGGTATAGGTCTCAATATCTACCACATTAAAGACCATTAAACGATGTTTGGGCAATTTATATCTATTCGCCTGTATACCCGGGCCGAAGACTTCTCCCTGAATAGCGATGTTACGGCCCACAGCCCGTAATTTGGCTTCCATCTCTTCCTGGCGGGCCACCATCCAATGCACATTCTTTTCGGTCTCTTTTAATTCCAGATTACGAGAACAAACCCCAAACACACCTTCATTCAAATAGTAAGTGGCACTCGTCCCATCTATTTTTTCGCTGATGTAACATCGCTGGCCTTTATTTTCGGGACGGATTAACACCTCAGGCACCGATTGAATGCGCGTTTCATCCGTTCTCGGCATGAAGCTAGGGAAGGATCCCTTAACCTCACCCTTCATATTAATTGAAATAGGCGGCTCGAATTTTGTAACCCCAATGATATCCGTTACATCTAAGCCGATTTCTAGGTCGCCTTCATAATCTTCGAGTATATCCAGCGGGAAGGCGATGCCCTGTGAGATTTGACCTCTCAGTTTAACTGTTTTGATGCGAAACTTTCTGGGCCTAAGAAATTCAAAAACTGGTTTTTCTGGGAGGACACTATCTATTTCACAATAAACACACAAATCACCTACTTGAAATTCACCTTTTTTAACCACCAATTGCCACCCTAAAACCCTCGCTCGCTCTATCATGTCCGCCCCTTCGATGGGCTGTAGTTCTTCAATTTTCTGGATTGACGCTAATTTTCTCATCGTGTAATCTCCTGATTTTGGCTTTTAGTTTTTAATTTTTAGTTTTTTCCTACTAAAAACTAAGGGCTAACAACTTCTGATGATATTGTAGCGAGGCGATGAGAATTGTAAAGACGATGAGTTTAGGAAGTTCTAAATGATCGCAGTCAAACTCAGCTTTTCATCAAAAGCTTTTTAATTAGCCTAATCTTGAGGGCATCCGTTTTCCCCCGCATTTCTATGCGCTATCCATTTAATCGACTCCCAGCTTATCTGCCAAGTCATGAAAATCATCAGCGACCACATCAAAGGAAGGATCGGGGCTTATATTGGATGATTTATCAGGCCCATGCTCTAGCGGGCGAGGCACGAAGGCTGTGTTCATGCCCACTGCTTGTGCGGCTCGGAGGTCAGAGGGGTGAGCCGCGACCATCATTACCTGACCGATTGGCAGGCCTAAAAGAGCAGCCGCTGCTTGATATACTTCGGGGTCGGGTTTGTAATGTTTGGTCAATTCAGCAGAGAGAATGCAATCCCAAGTCAGACCCCCATGCTTGGCCATGTTTGTCAATAAAGCGACGTTGCCATTCGATAGGGTGGCAATAATAAACTGTTCACGCAGTCGGGTCAGTCCGCCAACAGCATCCGACCAGGGCTGAAGACGATGCCAAACGCGATTCAAGTGGTCTTTTTCCATCTCGCTCAGGTTGGTAATTTGATATTTTTCGAGTAGCTCATCCAAAATCAAAAGATGTAGAGCATCAATATTCAGCCATGGCAAGTCCCCATGTCGCACCCGGTCCATTGATGGTCCATAGCCGGCCCGCCAATCATCAGCGAATTGTGCCCAATCTACGGTCAGACTCTTTTCCTGACCCAAGGCTGTGCCTTCACGGATGATGGTACTGCGCCAATCAACGACCGTACCAAAAACATCAAAGGTCAATGCTTTGACGTTAGAAATTGTCATATCCGCCTCTCTTTGGGTCTCTTCCCCGAATTTTGGGAGACTTTAAATCTTGGTACGCCTATCAGTGTAGGTCTAATGATTATCAATAGGCAATTACCGGACAGATTGGTCTATTGTAAACGAAACAGTGAAAAGATCAAGGATGTCATTTGTAGAGTGAAAGTAATCGAAACGTTAAAGGTTGAAATCAAATTTGACAAACTTCCAAAGCCCTGTTAGTATAACGTTATACTAGAACGTTTTAGTACAATGTTCCATTTCTTGACACACAGATAACTCCCTAATTTTCTAGTATTGATCTGAGCGTGATGTACTTATTGATTCTATGATAGATAAGGTAACAATCGTTGATGTGGCCGAATTTGCACAAGTTTCAACCAGTACTGTCTCGAATTTTCTCAATGGTCGCATTGAACGGATGCGTCCTAGCACCAGAACGCGCATAGAAGAAGCAATTAGCCAACTAGGCTATGTACCTAATCGGACAGCACAACAGCTTAAAAAGGGACATGTCTCAATTCTGGGTCTTATTGTGCCCTCTGTGGCCAATCCTTTCTTTGGAGCTTTTGCTCGATATGTGGAAGAGGTTGCCCTGAGCAAGGGCTATCTGGTTTTGCTGGGCAACAGCGACCGCAACAGCGCATATGAAAAATTGTATGCCGAAGAGCTATGCAGTCAGGGTGTCCGAGGGATCATTTTTGGATCATCCTTGGTCTCATTAACCTACTTGACCGATGTGGTCAAGCGCGGTCTGCATGTAATGGCGATTGATAGGGTGAGGCAAGAGGCGGATCGAGTAATGATCGACAGTGTCAGTATCGATAACTTCTTAGCCAGCCGTCTCGCTATTGGACATTTACTTTCTCTCGGCCATCGCCGTATTGGGTTTATATCTGGGCCAATTCAGACGGTAAGCCGTTTAGAGCGTTTAGCAGGCTATCGCGCTGCCTTGGAAGAAGCGAGCATCGCTTTTGACCCCGAATTAATTTGTGAAGAGGTCTTAACCAGTGATTTTGGTGATGTGGAGGGAGTTGATTTAGGGCGACAAGGTATTCATCGTCTTCTCAAGCAAGCCAATCCGCCGAGTGCTTTTTTTGCCATCAACGATATGTACGCCTTTGGTGTCTACGCCGGAGCACGTGATCTAGGATTACAAGTGCCTCAGGATATTTCAATCGTCGGGTTAGATGATATTGGCCTAGCAGAAATCGTCGCGCCGGCCTTAACCACTATTCGCCAGCCGATGCGTGATATGGCTAGTTATGCCGTAGAAAGACTCATCAGCCGCATTGAGGGCAAGTTAGATGAACCCTTAAGCCACCATATACTATCCGCAAAATTGGTTATACGAGAATCGACTGCGCCCTATCGTGGGCCAAATAAGTAGACATCTAGATCTATAGATTTAAAGAAAAAGAGTTGGAATATTCAGAGCCAAAACCTCAAAGGTTTCAATTCCACAATCTTCACTCAGGAAAGTATTATGGCAGCCACAAATTCCTCACAAACTAAATCCCGTGTTCGCAGACTTAATATGTACCAGTGGGAACAATTGGCTGGCTACTTATGTATCTCACCTTGGGTCATTGGCTTTTTGATCTTCAGTCTCGGCCCAATGTTGGCCACGGTATATCTCAGCTTTCATCGCTGGGATTTAATTGGCGACGTGCGTTTTATCGGCCTCGAAAATTATGAGAAGTTATTCAATGATCGTCTGTTTGGTCAATCACTTCAAGTGACAATTACTTATGGCTTGGGTCGTGTCCCGTTGGGCATAGCGGCCGGGCTGCTGACGGCGATGTTGCTCAATCAAAAAGTCCGGTTCTTAGGGGTATGGCGCGTTCTGTATTATATGCCAGTCGTGTTGCCGCCTGTAGCCATATCGCTCCTGTGGATGTGGATTTACAATCCGCGCTATGGTATTTTGAATGGCCTCCTTTGGTATACCTTTGGTATTCAAGGCCCAGCCTGGCTGGAATCAACGACTTGGGTCTTGCCCTCGCTCATGATTATGGCGGTCTGGTCTGCGATGGGTCGTAATATGTTGATCTATTTGTCGGGTCTACAAAGCATTTCACAGGATTTATATGACGCAGCCAACGTCGATGGCGCAGGGGTTTGGCGAAAATTCACAGCCATTACCATCCCCATGTTGACTCCCATTATCTTTTTTAATCTCATCACGGGCCTTATCGACACCTTCAAGCTATTTACCCAAGCCTATGTCATGACTCAAGGTGGACCACGAAATGCCTCCCTTTTCTTTTATTATTACCTTTTCCAAAATGCCTTCCAACGTTTTAAGATGGGCTATGCCTCAGCAATGGCTGTGGTCGTCACGATCTTGATTTTAGGACTAACTTTAGTGGTCTTCCGTACCTCGAAAGCCTGGGTTTATTATGAAGGTGAATTGTTAGACCAAGGTAAAGGTTCATGACCCAAAAAACTAACAAATGAGATAAGGATTCTTTGCTATGACAATGCAAGCGCAATCATCTTCGGTCGGCAACCTCAGACCAGAATGGCTCTCCCAAATATTAAGCCGTATAGCCATCTATGTTTTACTGACTTTAGGATCTGTGACGATTTTAGTCCCCTTTGTTTGGACGGTTAGTACCTCATTAAAAACCGAAAAACAAACCCTTGAGTTTCCGCCGACCTGGATACCCAATCCCATTGCCTGGGAAAACTATTCGACAGCTTTGACAGCCCGCCCCTTTGATCGCTATTATATCAACAGTGCCTTTATCGCTATTGCCAGCACCATCGGGCAGGTACTGAGTTCCGCTGTCGTGGCCTTTGGGTTCGCCCGCTTACGTTTCAAAGGGCGGAATACGCTCTTCTTAATCGTCCTGAGTACCATGATGATTCCCTTTCATGTCATGATTATCCCCCGCTTCGTCCTCTTTAAGCATTTAGGCTGGCTAGATACCTATTATCCTTTGATTTTGCCCAACTTTTTTGGCAGTGCATTTTCAATCTTTCTGCTCCGCCAATATTTTCTGACCATACCTTTAGAACTCGATGATGCGGCCAAAATTGATGGAGCTGGTTACGTCCGAATATTCTTGCACATCATCGTGCCCACCTCTCGTTCTGCTCTGGGTGTGGTAGCTGTCTTTGAATTTTTAGAGTCATGGCGCGATTTCTTCGGGCCCCTCATTTATCTCAGTTCCGAAGCAAAATACACTGTCCCGATTGGTTTATACACCTTTCGCACCGAATACTTTACGGAGTGGCATCTCTTCATGGCTGCCTCAGCTACCGCCATGCTCGTGCCATTGCTGGTCTTTTTTATCGCCCAAAAATACTTCATCGGCGGCATTGCCCTCGTCGGTTCTGGGGGTTCAAAAGGGTAGGTCAGTCTGGTAGCATTAGCCCTTTGCGGAAAATCGCCAGGCTTGTTCATAATCAAACATTTATATATTAGTCTAAAGGAGAACCGTATGTCTATTCAGATTTATAAGCGTACCAACATACTCGTCGGGATGATGTTGTTATTGTCGTTTGCCCTTCTAGCCTGTGTCCCAGCAGGTCCAGCGGATACCATCTCAGATTCAGGCGGAGCTGGTGAAGCAGCAGAAGAGATTGTGACCATTAAATGGTTCATGCGCTGGGATCAAACCCGTGTCGAAAATGTGGCCATGCCCGTCATTGAAGCCTTTGAAGCGGAATATCCTAACATCAAGGTCGAATTTGAAAATGTCGGGCTCAGCAGTGAATATTATCAAAAGTTACAAACAACCATTGCCGCCGGCCTAGCTCCCGATGTTTTCTATCCGGCCACCCATATTGCTTACGCCTTAGCCTCTAAAGGCGGTTTGTTGACCTTGGATGACTTTATTAATGCAGATGGTGTTGATATGTCTCGCTATAACCAAAATATTTTGGCTCTCTATCAAATGGAAGGCGAACAATACTGCCTGCCCATTGATACCGCTGCCTTGGTTGTCTTCTACAACAAAGATATGTTTGATGCGGCTGGAGTCGCCTATCCTGAAGCAGGCTGGACCTGGGATGACTTCCTGGCGACGGCTCAGGCTTTGACCGTTGATGAGGATGGGGATGGGCTGACAGACCAGTTTGGGGTTGACCAATTCTTTAACTATTGGCCTATGGTTGTCTGGACGCAAACAGGCCATGCCCTGTACGATGACATCCGTACGCCGACCACTTTCCTGGCCAATGACGATGAAACCATCGCGGCTGTACAATGGCTGGCTGATTTAGCCAATGTACATGGGGCAATGCCTTCTAATGAACAACGGGCCGACATCGGCGATATGTTCGTGGCTGGTAAGGCAGCTATGCAGGTCGTTGGTCACTGGCGTGTCCCTCGCTATTTGGACAATGCTGAATTTACCTTTGACTTTGCCCCCCTGCCTCAAGGCAAAATTGTAGCCAATCGCGCCGATGGGAGTTGTTTCGCGGTGAGTTCAACCTCAGAACATCCCGAAGCCGCTTGGGAATTTGTCAAATTTTTGGCCGGGCCAGACTCATTAGGCGTACAACTTTTACTTGATTTACAACAAATGACTCCCGTTGTGACGGATTTCCAGCAATCTGAGGCTTTCTTAAACCCAGAGCGATTACAAGGGGCTAACAAAGAAGCATTCCTGGCAGGCAAGGAAAACCTCTTCTCCATGTATGATCCCATTCACCCCGTTTATGCCGAATGGGATGCCTTATGGAAACAAGAATTGGGTGAAGTTTGGTTAGGCAACGTCACCGCTGCCGAGGCTATGGGCCGTATGGCTCCACAAGTTGAGGACATGTTGAACAATTTATCTGATTACGAATAAAAAAGGCTCTAGCAAGGTGGCAGGGTGACTTTCCCTGGCGAAAGGCGCAGCTCAAGGGATTTGGGCCGTTTATCACCTTGCCACTTTGCCCCTGTGTCTGTTTACACGGTGCCTCTCCTTTTCCCACAAAAAAGCTCAAAGAGCCTAATTTTTTAAGAGGCACTTTTCCAAGTCCGCTTGGCATCCTTCTTGAAAAATTTTTCCTCTACGGCTTCCTCCAAGTCGATGTCGAACTCAGAAGCTAGGGCGGAGAGTAAAACAAAGACATCGGCCATCTCGTCTGCCAGACGGTCTTTGTCAAAGTCATCATAATTCTTGGACCAGATACGTTTCAATTCAGAAGCCACTTCTCCGACTTCCTCGCTAAACAAGATGTATATTTTCAGGGGATCCATCATGAATCCTCTTTGACTTCGTACTTCATTTATTCGGGCCTGAATATCTGCCAGTTCGCTCATCGAAATCCCCATTAAAAGTTTCTTTTTATAACCTTACGTCACGACTTCTGGTGCTACAATAAACCAAGGTCTCTCAATTTTGCTTCTGCTGAAGCGCGAGTCTCGGCTTCCACTTCATCTACTTGCATTTCCGCTGCGAAACGCGCTAATATCTCTGCTTCTCGTTGTTCATTCAATTCCACAAAACTCAAAAAAGGTCTGCCCTCTGGTCATACAGTTTTAACTCATCTTCTTCTAAGTCAAAACGAATCTTCAATTGTGGACTGACCCAGCCTATTATTGCCTTCGACGGGATACCAAAACATATCGCCGACGACCAGCACTTGGGGGTTATCAGCGTAAAGGCTATCCAAATTACCTTGAATGGTGGTGATGGCGCGAAACTGTTTGGTATTATCAGCCAGGGGAAGACCGTCGCTTTCGGGATAAATAATCTCTGTTGGGAGAGCGGCGGGTTGAGAAGAAAGAAGGTGTGGCTTGGTCAAGGTTTTCATGAGGGTGATCCTTTTCAAAAGTGATGCTGTCGGCCTGTGGCAAAAGAGCCAGAGGCACTGATTGTATCAAAGGGAGAGGATTTATCAAAAAGCGAGCAGCTGTCAAACTGGACCGCGGTGGCGCAACAAAAAAGAGACTACTTTGAGAAAGTAGTCTCTTTTTTGGTCGTCATCCTTTCCTCTAGTGTTGGAGCATTAGAACGTCGGAGCGTTTGAGCGATGCACTTCCAAGTCCCTCCGCCCCAATGCTCAAAAAGAGGGTAGGACAAGTTAAAAATTGGTTCCAGGTTTACGGAACCAGTGGATAATAGATGACGAAAAAGCTGACCAAAACGGAACCAATTAAAATTTCCGATGCGGGGTCGATTCAACGAAGCCTCGCCATATTCTACCTGTTACCGTGCTGCTTTCTCTAACGTTTCACCTTGTCTACCCCAAAAATTCTCATAGAACCTCTTTTTGTCTCGACCCGACGTTTGAACTGCGGCAGCGGAGAGAGCGGGATTCGAACCCGCGACCCCTTTCGGAGTACACGATTTCCAATCGTGCGCACTAGACCAACTATGCGACCTCTCCAAATCGCGACAACGAAGGCTAAATTATAATAATTCCTCGTGAAACAGGCAAATTTTTTCCATGTCTTTGACTTCGTGTTAGAATAGGCCAACTTATGACCTTGAACCCCGAAAAGAAGTGACTCAGCATGTCAAAACGAAGTAGTCGTCGCAAACGACAGACACAACGTAAAAAACAGGAAACCCGTCTCACTGGGCCGACCTTAGCCAAACAAGGGCAAGATGTCTTTGAGCAAGCTGATTATGGACAGGCACTCATTTTGTGGAGCAAGGCCCAAAATAAAAAGGATGTCCCACCGGCCTTGAAGGCAGCAATCGCTGAAGCACATTTTCGGCAGGGCGTGAGTACCTCACCGCCCCAGATATCTCATTTAGAGCAGGCGACCAAATTAGCCCCTCAGGATGATCTTTATCGCTATCATCTGGCTTTAGCTTTCCATCAAACAGAGCAATTTGAGCAAGCTGAATCTATCTATCGTAGCCTGCTGGCCCAAGACCCGCCCTTTGAAAGGGCGGCCCTGCCTTTGGCCCAACTTTTAATTACCCAAAAGCAAGTGTTAGATAAGGACCTTGTCAAAGACTATTTGGATCCAGCCACCAAAAGCCAACTTTTTGCCGCAGAAGCACTTATCCGCAAGAAAGCGCGTAGCACCCTCAAAAAGCTTAACGACAGGCCTTTAGAACCGCTTTGGCAAGGCTTAGTGGCCTTTGCCTTACAGGATTATGAAACGGCTCAATTCAAGTTAGACTTGGTGGTCCAATCGGCTGATGAAGCGACCAACATGCAAGCCGTCGCTGAATATTATCTTGGCGTTTTAGCTTTACAAGCCAACCAACCCGCCCAAGCTCACCAGCATTGGCAGAAGGCCCAAGCCAAAGGTTTTACCTCTCGTACCTTAAAACAAAATCTAAATACCGCCACATATCAAGACATGATCCAAGCGTGGCAGTCTGGGCACCCCCTCAAAGCGGCGCAGTTAATGGAAAAGGTTCCTGAATTAGCGGATGCTGAAGACTTACAGGCGCAGATCTATCAAGAAGCCGGTTATGAAGCGGCCCAAAAAGGGCAGTGGCAGGAAGCCCTTGACTATTGGCAGATTGCGGAAAGACTGGGCGCAGATAGTCGGAAATTGACGATTAATCTCGCTTTGGCTCATCAAAAAATGGAACAATTTCGGCCAGCAGCGGATTTATGGCGGCATCTGCTACGCCGTAGACCGCGTAGTCGGAAGCATCCTGAGGCGATGAGTGCTGAGAAGGTCGCCCGTCTATGGCAAAATGTGGCCGAAAATTATGCCAAAGCAGGCGATCATGATGAGGCTATCACCACGTATAAAACAGCCCTGAAGTGGGCCCCAGAAAATATGGACCTCCGCTTTGGCCTCGTCGAAGCCTTGCAAGGTGAGGGGCGGTGGCAGGCCGCGGAAAATGAATTGAACCGTATCTTAGACAAAGATCCAGATAACGTACAAGCCTTGATCTTACTGGCCGAGAGCTACGCCGATGATTTTTTTCAAGAGCGGGCGCGGGATTTATGGGTCCGGATACTGGAAATAGACCCCCAAAATCCGATAGCGAAACAGCAATTGCCCCTGGTCTATCTCCGCTTGGGGGAAAGATTTTCTTTCTTTAGGGCAGATAAACGCTCAATTGAAATTTACCGAGAAGGTCTGGAAATTGTCCCTGATAGTCCAATATTACACTTGGCGATTGGGGCGACCTATCTTGAAGTGGAAAAAGATAAGGGGCAAGCAAAAGCTGCTTTTGATGAGGCCATCGCCATTGATCCAAATAGCCTACAAACCAATTTTGCCGTCGCCAAGATTTGGCTGAAGCATGGTAGTTGGGTCGAGGTAGATCAACAGCTAGAAAATTTATACGCCCTTAATCCCCCCCTCCCCTCCCATGTCTTCATTGATTTGGCTGAGGATTTGGATGAGAAGGATCAAGTCAAACGAGCGAAAGCGATCTATGACCGGCTATTAGAACTTCATCCAGATGATCCAGAAATTTTAGTGGCCCAGGCAGGTTTTCATTATCATAATAACCAAGAACCACAAGCCGTTGCTTGTCTCCGCAAGGTCTTAGCCCAAAATCCCGCTCATGCAGAAGCGAATTTCCAACTCGGCACAATTTATTATGAAATGGATCAAACCCGTTTAGGCAAACGACATTGGGATAAAGCGGAAGCGCAGGCGCGTAAAGAAATGAATGGCATGCTGCTCATGGCCATCCAATCAACCCGAAATCGCTTGATGTATGGACGGACTTCATCTCCCTTCTCCAGGCTCAATGATATACCACCGCAGGTATTGGAAATGATGGGCGATCAAATTCCCCCTGATCTTTTGGAAATGCTGCAAAACTCCCCGCCCGAAGTCCTGGCGGAAATGCTGGACATAGATATTGATGATGAGGCATGGTAACAATGGCTGAACAAGGAGCTTCTATTTTAACGCTACAGGCTGAAGAACCCGACCTCAGTTCACACGACCCCTATCGTGTTTTAGGAGTCAGTAAAGCCGCTTCGCAAGCGGATATTAAGCGGACCTATTTTCGCTTAATCCGCCAATATACACCCGAAAACGATCCTGACAATTTTAAGATCGTGCGGGCTGCTTATGATAAGCTAAGGAGTGCAAATCGGCGGGTTGAAACAGACCTCTTCCTCCCCCAAGCACCGCCAGAGTGGAAGGGCGAGATCAAGGAAGTGACCTTTGATCTATCCTTTCATCATAGCCATGCCCTTTTTGCTTTACGCGGGTGGGGGGATTTAGGCCGCCGCGATTTTCAAGATGATTATAGAGAGATAGACTTGTGACGATGAATTTTACTTTTTGGGAACGGATAAAACATTTTTTCTTTGGTGTTCGCCTGACCCAGACCGACCTCTTGGCCCTGCGCGAGATGAGACAGAATCTGGCACGATTAGCTTCCGCACGAGATACGCCCCCGCCGCCTTTTTTGACAGAGAAAAAAATTTTGTCTAAACTTGACGAACAAGCGACCCAATTGGCGGCTCAGTTAGAAACACAATCTACCCATTTCGTTGATAAATTGGAGAGCCAAGCAAGGGATTCCGAGGCGCAATTGACCCTTCAGGCAGGCACCCTGCTTGAAGAACAGACAGTGGCGAAACGGCAGACTGAAACTCAGCTAACCGATTTGACCAAAGAAATGCGTAAGCTAGGTAAGACTCAATTTAAGGCCAATACCGTTCAAGAGGCCCAAATAGGGCAGCAACAAGAGACGATTGAACACTTGCAAAAATCTTTGGCCCAACAAGAAAAAACATTGGCCGAGATGAAGCAGATCCGCGAGCAGGCGGTCCAAACTGCCCAACTTGATATTGTTAAATCAGTTTTGCCGACTTTGGATAGTCTTGATGCCGCATTTGAGAGTGGTCGCAGGCAGGTGCTAAACACGCCCATGAGTACCGAGGTCAGACGGACTGTCGAAGCTTGGGTAGATGGCATCCGCCTCACCCGCATCCGTTTATTAGATGTCTTGGCCGCACATGAAGTCAAGCCTATCCCGAGCGTCGGGACCAAATTTGATCCGCATTATCATATCGCCATCGCTACCGATACCAGGGCCCAAGCCCCAGAGGGGACCATCGTGGCTGAAGATCGACGCGGTTATGCAACCGCGCACACCGTCTTGCGGGGGGCTGAGGTTGTGGTTGCGCGAGAAGAGACCAACATGACCTCTTTACCTAAAATCACTATCTATACCGATGGGGGTTGTAATCCCAATCCGGGGCCGGGCGGTTGGGCGGCTATTTTACTGTATCCCGATCAAACGCCTCAAGAATTAGCGGGCGGTGTGGCTGAGACAACCAACAATCAAATGGAACTACAAGCGGCTATCGAGGCCCTAAATGCCTTGGCTGAACCGCATCGCATCGCTTTTTTTACCGACTCGCAATATCTGCACCGAGGGGTAACGGAGTGGCTGCCTACGGGTAAGACGGCGGTTAAAAATAAGGCCTTGTGGCAACAACTGGCCAGAGCTCTCAACGGCCATGACATTGATTGGCATTGGACAAAAGGCCATGCCGGCGATCACTGGAATGAACGAGCGGATGTCTTAGCCCGCGCCCAAATTCCCAGATCTACGCTGCCTTTGGATGATGAACAAGCCATCCACCTCTTCACTGGTGCTGCTTATTCTGGCAAACGAAAAACCGGCGGTTGGGCCATCTTGCTCCGCTATCGAACGCATACGAAGATTTTCCACGGGCAAGAAAAACAGACTTCGGCCAATCGGATGCACCTCCAAGCGGCGATTGAGGGGTTGAAGATGATTAAAAATCCCAGGCCAATCCCAATCCATCTTTATACGGCTTCTGATTATGTCAAAAATGGGGCGACACAATGGGTACGCAATTGGAAAGCCAATCGCTGGCAAACAAAGGGGGGTAAGGCTGTCAGTAACCGCGATTTATGGGAAGCCTTAGATCTGATGACCCAGCAACATGCCGTGACATGGCATGTTGTCCCCAAAGAGGGGGCTGTGAGGGAGATGGTTCAGGTTAAAAATGTGGCGGTCCAAGCGAGTCGACAAGATGGTTAACGTAAAGCGCGTAACATAGAGAGAAATTTCGTGAAGACCTTGAAATGGATTTGGCTTACCATTGTGATATCTTTGATTTGGCCTTTAACGACTCAGGCCCAACAGGAGATACCTGCACAACAAACGGACAACATCATAGAATACAGGGTCCAGCCTGGCGATACCTTGCTTAAAATCGCCCTGGCCTATCAAATTAGCCTGGAAGAGATCGTCGGATACAATCGACTGACCAACCCTAACTTAATCATCGCCGGACAAAAATTGCTCATTCCGGTTGAGCCAGAACTTGGCCCTGTTTTGATAGATGATGAGGCTGGTGGAAATTCTCCCCTGGCAGAAGCAATTGCTAATATAACAACGCCGGATGGCGGTAATCCCAACTTACCGCCCACTTACGTCGTCAAACCGGGCGATACCTTATTTGCGATAGCCTTAGAATTGGATATCGACATGGACGAACTGGCAGCAGCGAATGGTCTCGTCGATGTCAATGTGCTTCAGGTCGGTCAAGTTCTGACAGTGCCCAATGCGGTTCCACTGCAAGACCTACCCCTTGTGCTGCCCTTCCAGTCAATCGTCTTCTCCGAAAAATATATTGCTCAGGGGCGCACGTTGGCTGTTTCCATCACCTTGACCAGCCCAGCCACCGTGACGGCTTTCATTAAAAACGTTCAAGATCTGACCAATCAAGTCAATCGCCCGGTGATCCTCAGCGGTCAATCGCCTCATAATAATGTCCATCATTCTGGGGCCAGGCAGTATTGGGGCTTGGTCGGCCTGCATGCTTTAAGCGAGATTGGAGTCTATGATCTTGAATTTGTGGCAGTATGGGCCTCAGGCGCAGTCGCCACCGTAACGCAGCAAATCCTGGTCACCAATGGGTCTTATCGTTCTGAAACCATTCAAGTGATTGCAGGCCGCGAGCATCTTTTAGCCCCAGAAGTCATTGCGAATGAGTTTGCCAAGTTGAGTAATATCTGGAGCCAAGTGACCGTGCAACCATTGTGGCAAGGAACCTTTGACTATCCAGTTAGCGACACCCGCGTTACTTCATCCTTCGGCACCCGGCGCGTTTATGTGGGCGGCCCATCCACTAGTTACCATGCTGGCATAGATTTCGGCGGCGGCGTGGGAACCCCCGTTTATGCTCCCGCCCACGGCATCGTCGTTTTAGCTGAACCCCTCCAAGTGCGAGGCAACGCCATCTTGATCGACCACGGCTTGGGCTTATACAGCGGCTATTGGCATTTGAGCGAATTTTTCGTTCAACCCGGAGCAGAGATCCAATCCGGCACCTTAATTGGACACATCGGCAACACGGGTTTGGTCACCGGACCTCATCTACATTGGGAGATGAGACTGGGTGGCATAGCTGTAGACCCTTTACAGTGGATAGAGACCGAGATACCTTAAAATCAGCATCACGAATGGCACGGATAAAAAAATTTGTGAAATTTGTCTATTCATGCTGGTGTGATTTATTTTTTATTTTGTATGAATGACGATTTTTTAATATAAGCGTGGCGTGATTTATGATTGTAATTGGTTTAATATCTGGTACATCGGCTGATGGAACGGACGTGGCTGTGGTTGACATCAAAGGACAGCCACCCCATCTGGCGTGGCAATTGCTTCATTTTATGTCGGTTCCTCATCCTCCCGTGCTGAGAAAACAAATCCTGTTAGCGATGCAGCCTGAGACGAGTCGCGTTGATCAACTTTGCTGCCTCAATGTAGATTTGGGGGAACAATTCGCTCAAGCGGCTCTCGAAGGCATGGCTGAGGCGAATTTGACTGTAGACCAAGTATCATTAATCGGCTCACACGGCCAAACACTCTGGCATGCCCCTGAGCATCACTCACCAGCCACCTTCCAATTAGGCGAGGCGGCTGTGATTGCTGAACGAACAGGTTGCGCTGTGGTCAATAATTTTCGGGCCAGAGACATGGCGGCTGGCGGGCAGGGAGCTCCCTTGGTTTCTTATGTCGATGTCGTACTCCTCAGCCATGAGACCCGCGTTCGAGCCGCCCAAAATATCGGTGGCATCGGCAATGTCACCTTTCTGCCACCGCATAATCGACCTGATTTAAGACCCTTAGCCTTTGACACCGGGCCAGGCAATGTCCTTCTGGATATCATGGTCAGTCAACTCACCCAAGGGGCCGCCAGCTATGATCAGAATGGACAGATGGCCGCCCAAGGGCATGTGAATAAAACGTTGTTGACAATCTTGCTGGATCATTCTTATTTTGACCAGCAGCCACCGAAAAGTACTGGCCGCGAATTGTTTAACCAAGCCTATCTTGAGGCCGTAAGGCAGCAATTCCACGCTTCAACGAGCGCAGAAGGCAGAGAGATATCTTCAGAGGATATAATGGCCACGCTGACCGCCTTCACCGCCTACAGCATTGCCCGAGCCTATCAAGACTTTCTCCCCCTCAGGCCAGATGAAATTATTATCAGCGGCGGTGGCGTTCAGAATATCACCTTACTGACCATGCTCAATCAAATCCTCTCACCCACTACTTTAATTCCTTCCGACCAGCTTGGCCTGCCCAGCGAAGCTAAGGAAGCTATCGCCTTCGCCATCATGGCCTACGAAACCTGGCATCACCGTCCCAGCAACTTACCTATAGCCACAGGCGCAACGCGGCCCGTTGTCTTGGGACAAATCACGCAAAGTGGCAGCGTAGCAGCGTAAAGACTTTGCTGCCCTGCCACTTTGCCACTTTGCCACCTTGCCACTATGTCTGACAAACCGATCTATCACCAAATTTACGCTCTCGTGCGCCAAATTCCTCGTGGTCGCGTAACGACCTATGGCTATATTGCCAGTCAACTTGAGGCTTGTACGCCGCGTATGGTCGGCTATGCTATGTCAGCCTTACCTTTTGGGGCAGATATACCTTGGCAGCGGGTGATCAACGCGCAAGGCAAGATCAGTCCCCGAGGTGGTGGCGATGGGGCCTTGCGGCAGCGGCAGTTGTTAGAGGCGGAAGGATTAATATTTGATGAGCAGGGACGGGTTGATTTTGATGAGGTAGGGTGGTTTGGGGGTGAGGTATGATTCCTTTGTCCCGAATTTTATGGAAAGCGGGTGACAGATCCACAATGACGGTAAATAATCAGTCAGGTCTTGTCTTTGCCTGTCTTGCGCCTCATGCCTGGCTCATTGTGCCACTTACGAGCGGCACACCAGGCATACAAGCGCACAATGATAAATGGTTTATTGTTGAACCAACAAAAATTTTTGTGCCCCCGGCACATGTAACACTTGAGTCACTTGCCCGCTGGCTAAATCAACCCGATACAAACCCTCATCGGCTTCCCCAGTTTCATGACCAGGATAAGACAGAATAACCTGTGTATCTCCCGAAATACCATCGTCTATGACCACAATATCTTTATTGTAACCAACCACTCTGCTTTCGGTCAAGGGCCAACTTTCCACCTCCCCCGTTTTCAGATCAAGTCGAGATATCCCTAAGTCGGGGTGTCTGTTGAAGCCACTAGGGAAAGCTTGGAGAACATATAGCTTGTCACCGACAATCCTCCCCCAATTAGGGGACATGTTAGGCGAATCCACTGGCAGAGCTTGTTCTTCTATCTTAAGCGGATCACCAGGCGTGACAATGATCAGGTCATTCTCCTTTTCTGCTGGTCGTCTAAAACTTTCATAATTGAGCAGATAAAATTTGCCCTGATATGGTAAAATTTTCCGTACACCCGTGTCGTAAAGTCGTTCACTTCGGGCCTTTATCTCTAAGCTGTGAGGATTGATGAGGGTGATGAAGTTAACGGCGGTATCAGGCCCTTCATAATCAGAGGCTCTATCTGTCAGACCAGACACAAGCACATAGTTTTCATCAGCCGCAATTGCAACTAATATTTGGTCTTGCAAATCCAGCGTTGAAACCCGCTCCAAAGACTGCAAGTCAAAGACATCGACCTTGCCATAAAACCCGTTTTCTTCACAAGCCACAAAGGCTCGTCCAGCCGCAAAGGCGATGCCCACTCTGGGACTGTTGCAGGTTTCCAATTTCTTCAGCCGGTTCCCCCTCCCATCATAGAGATGCACCTCTTTCCCTCCTCTCGTCTGCGTCCGTCCAAAACTAATCCATATCCTTCCTTCTGGATCCAGAGCCATCGGTGAGGCTTTCAACTTGGGCAACCTCACCTTGCGCTGTATCTCCCAGGTCTCAGTATCCACGATGGTCAAAGCCGTAACCGTCTTGTAATTCATAAAGTTTCGTCCGCCAGACAGAACGTATAAAGCTTGTTCTGGTGGCGAGTTGCCCTTCCCACAACCTGGCAGACCTGCTGCTCCGATTAGGATGAGCAGCAGCACCAGTCTCCTCAGATACCCTGTGTCGTTTACTTTTAAGTTCATCTTTTCTCCTTACAATTTTTGTTCTAATCGTTTATGTTCACATCCACTGACCTCCTTTCACCGTCTGGATCCTTTCCTTGTCAACGCTCAGGTCTAGGCAATCACGCAGGCGATACAGACTGCCAGAGGGCACAAAAATTCCCGCCAAACCACTAGCTTTGTCTGGCGGGACTGTTGGGGTCACGCTCTCAACGAGCGACGCTCGCGGTGTTAAGGTGTATAGCTCATCAAACCATCAGCCTCTCCTTGGGCATATTTGTAGTCTAACACATTGACCACCACAGCGACCGGTCTACTTGCTGTCACCACAGCTGAACCAAAAAACCCATCGAATGGTTCATCCCACCCATGTGTCGTCCTTGCTTTCCCAGCTAAATCTATCGTGTACTGATAATCGGACATTTCTGTCCCATCTGACAGATAAAACCGCACCGTTACTCTTGCTGTTTGATCTCCTATATTTTGGATACTTAACCCTGTATCCCAGGTGCCACTATTCGACCAAAGGGGAATGCTGATTGTCCGGCTACCGTACCTCGTCGCCTCGTAGGTACTCTTCGAAAAAGAACGCACTTGATTGACCCACCCTATTATAGTTCCTCCATATCCGTTTGCCCTCATCACTGCCGACACCACTGGGTTTTTGCACCCGTTATCTTTAGGCGGCATCGGGATGATGTTAAACATTTTATATCTATAGATATTATTTGTCTGCGAATTACCGCTACACTGAGGACCCTTTTTATTATAGTAGTCGGTCGTGAAAGAGCCGTCATATGGGTTGACATTTTGCACACTCGCCGAACCGAATATATTCCACTTCGTGTCCCCTTCGTAGTCCCCATATTGCACCAATGGAGCGTAGAGGGTACTTCCTCCCGAGTGAAGATTGCTCGCTGCGGTCATGGCTTTATCTTCCTCTTGCGTCGTCGCTATTGCTAAACCATTGTTTCGGCTGTTGGTTATGCGAGCAGAACCAACAAACACGTTCCCCACACAACTTAAGTTACTGAGGTCAATATTTTCGACCCCGCTTGGTTGCACGGTGTATTTTTTGGTACAATCAGTCCCATTGTCAAAACGGTGAAATGCGACCGTGACCTCAGTGGTCGTACCGCCCGTGTTCTGAATAGATAGGCTGCTATTAATGCCATAAACATTTCGCAGCAGCAGCGGCACATACACCTGCGCGGTCGGGGATTCGACCCCAGTATAAGCGGCGAAACGCTTGGGCCAAGCATTAAACCTGGTCTCATGAGTAGCGACCCCAGAGACTCTCCCACTGGCGTAAAGTATCCCTGCCACTTTTTTCGCACCATGGTTGGGCAGATAGCCAATTCGATCCCAGACAGCATTAGGAGCAAGACCCTGCTTTGAGTAGCTGGCAATCGGTTTCCCACTTTGGGGGTCGAAATACAGCATCTGCACATCAATGTGACTGTCACTGTCATTGCGAATGACGAACCCTGTGCTTATGTCGTCGGCGTCATTGATTCTGATGTCAGGAAAGTACAGGCGGGGGGGGTAACTACCGCTAGTCTCTTCATCATAACTCCCCAAGGCATAAAGCGTCACCTGATCATCTAAGGCGATATCATCGGGGGAGATGACGAAGGATGTGGGGTTGAGCCCCCATTTTGCTTTGAAGTAGGTAGCGTAAATAGATTGGGCTCCACCCATGCTCAGGTCGGTGTCGATGTGGCGATGGATGCGCCAAACTAGCTGTGAACAGTAAAGCGCATCCTCTCTGAGAGGCTGCCAAAATTTGAGGTTATAAGGGGTGCGAGCATCTGTGCCCCATCTGTTTTTCGCCCATTCAAGGCCTGCGGTCACCTCGCGTTGCGACCTTTGGTTATTGCGCCCGAAGGCTAAACGGGTACCCTGCTCTTGCCAAGAATCATAAGTTGCCAACCTGACCCCTGCAGGCTCCTCTAGTTGCGCCTCATAAACGTTTCTACCGCCATCAAAAGTCGCAACATGGGCCCACATCATGGCATAGAGGAAATTCGTGGCAAAATCATTGCCGTTGCTGAACATAATATCTCCCCGTTGGAGATCGTCAAAGTCGATCACCTGAGCAAGAGCGTTCGTGCTTCGCGCCGATGAATCGCTAGCCTCTTGCACCTGTTCTTGCATTTTTTGCCAAGCCAAGTTTTCCAGCGTCCGCAAGGTGAGGGCATAGTTTGGATCTTGGCGTTCCATTTGCCCTTCCAACTCTCTCATCTCAGCCTCAAGAGCCAGGTAGACCTCTCGGTCTAAATCCTCATCCTCAAGCCGTTGTCCCAACTGCGCCAGTTGGACTTGCGCCTCTCTGGTCTGGGCTGAATAGGGTAAACGCGCTGCAAAGGCATCAAGAGCCTCTGTCGAGACCCCCTCTGAGCGTCCCCTAGCTTGAACCCTGAGGCTCTCCACCGCCTCAACCAACTGGTCGGGCAGACCATCCTGATTGCGGTCAACGCTATAGTCAAAGTATTGGGGTGTCTCTTCTGGACTATCAGGCCCTTCGGCCAAAATATTAGATATTGTTCCTAAAAAGATGACAACACCTAGTAAGATAAACAGGCTAACTATATTTTTATGTAAACGTTTCATAAGATTATTTTTCCGTTAAAAATGATAAATGGTTTATTGTTGAATTAACATCAATTTTTGTGCCCCCGGCAGGGCTAAGATTTGGGTCGTCTTACCACTCTCGAAATCAAAGCGATACAAACCCTCCTCGGCCCTCCCGGTCGCATCTCTCATTCGCGTGAGGATCAATTGGTCGTTGATTAGCTCTATGTCTTTGAAGCTTCTTACACCAACTAAGGGCCAACTTTCCACCTCCCCCGTTTTCAGATCAAGACGCGATATTCCTACTTCAGGGGTTCTGTTGAAAGCACTAGGGTCAGCTTGGAGAGCATATAGCTTGTCACCGACAATCTTCCCCCATTTAGGTGACATGTTAGGCGAATCCACTGGCAGAGCTTGTTCTTCTATCTTAAGCGGATCACTAGGCGTGACAATGATCAGGTCATTCTCTTTTCCTTGTGTCCGCATAAAACTCTCAAAATTGAGCAGATAGAACTTACCTTGAGCAGATAGGATTTGACGTATCCCAACATCGACAAGCCGTTCACTTTGGGTTTCAATGTCTAACGTATAGGGATTGATGAGGGTGAAGCTATTAAAACTGGTATCAGGCCCTTTATAATCAGGAGGAAGACTTACCTGTCCAGCAACAAGGACATGGTTTTCATCAGCCGCAATTGCAACTAATATTTGGTCTTGCAAATCCAGCGTTGAAACCCGCTCCAAAGACTGCAAGTCAAAGACATCGACCTTGCCATAAAACCCGTTTTCTTCACAAGCCACAAAGGCTCGTCCAGCCGCAAAGGCTATGCCCACTCTGGGACTGTTGCAGGTTTCCAATTTCTTCAGCCGGTTCCCCCTCCCATCATAGAGATGCACCTCTTTCCCTCCTCTCGTCTGCGTCCTTCCAAAACTAATCCATATCCTTCCTTGTGGATCCAGAGCCATCGGTGATGCTTTCAACTTGGGCAACCTCACCTTGCGCTGTATCTCCCAGGTCTCAGTATCCACGATGGTCAAAGCCGTAACCGTCTTGTAATTCATAAAGTTTCGTCCGCCAGACAGAACATATAAGGCTTGTTCCGGGGGCGAGTTGCCCTTCCCACAACCTGACAGACCTGCTGCTCCGATTAGGATGAGCAGCAGCACCAGTCTCCTCAGATACCCTGTGTCGTTTACTTTTAAGTTCATCTTTTTCTCCTTACAATTTTAATCTAATCGTTTATTTGTACATCCACTGACCTCCTTTCACCGTCTAGATCCTTTCCTTGTCAACGCTCAGGTCTAGGCAATCACGCAGGCGATACAGACTGCCAGATTTTTGGGGTGCCTCATTTTTGGGGGTCTTATTTCTACCCTTTGCATCTTATTGCTTAATTTTATTCTTTAATCTTTTTCTTTACCCCTCCTTTCGGACTTGATTGTTATGGCTTCCTTCGCCATCATCCACAGTCTGATTTTCTACCCCCCATTCATTTGTGGACACGACCATTCTATCACAAACGATGTCCTTTTGTCTCGCTCAAAAGAATCAATATCGGTACTTGAACGTACCAATATCGGTACTTCCAAGTACTAAATTCGGTACTTGCAGATACCAATATCGGTACTTCTAAATGCCAAATTTGGCACTTGGAAGAAAAGGGCTATACTGTTTTAGATTATTGGCTGATTGATTGATGAGATAAATCATTGAGGGATATTCAACCATGAACTTGAGGAGAGGGGCCCTATAGAAGGTCTCCCTTAAAGACATTTGGAGGTCAAACAATGAGGCGCAGCGAGTTTGGCAAGCTAATCGCAGCTTTACGTCAAGAACACCTTGACGAATATGGTAAACCCTGGACGCAACAACACTTGGGTCAAAAAACTGGTTTAGGTAAAATCACGATCGGTAAAATTGAGCGAGGACAACGCGGCTATATCGAGGAGGACACCCTGTTGCGTTTGGCCGAGGCCCTGCAACTGACCAGCGGGGAACGCCAAGCCTTTTTTGAAGCCGCTAGCGGAGTCAGCAGCGAGCAGATTGTGCGAATGGAAAATGAACCCAGAGCAGCCATTGCCCGCTTGATGCGTATTATTGAACAGCTCTCCCTACCCGCCTTTGTGGTCGATGCCTATTATGACCTCGTCGCTTTCAATCTGCTGTTAGGCGGGTTATATGGGTTCACAGAGACCGAGGCGAGAAGCCTCTTTGAACAGTATAACGAAAGAAACTTTAATATGCTGACCCTCTTTTTTAGCCCAATCTTCGAGGAGAAAGTTCAGACAAAGATGGGCAGTCGATGGCAAGATGTGGTTTATCGGAATGTCATGCATTTTCGCACCACCAGTTTGCCCTACCGTCATAAGCCTTATTTTCAACACTTATTGGCTGAGTTAGGGCAATACCCCCAATTCAGACAATGTTGGCAAACCGTGTATTTTCAAGAGAAGGATTATTTTATGCAGGGGGACTACTTTCCCTTGCAGTCCCCTACAGGCGAAGCATTACAATTTATCACCCCCCTGTCAAAAGTCATCACTCAGCAAGGATTGTTTCACTTATTTGTCTATGTGCCAATTTCAGGGAATGCTCGCAAGATGGTGAACGACTTAGCCGCACAAATGAAGCCAACCGTATTTAGCTTGCCCCTGCGACTGGAAAAGTTCAGGGCAAGAGAGGAAGACTAGCCGTAAAGTTCTTAAGGAGACAAGCCTATGAAATCTTTTTCTCAATGGACAGTCGAAGAAATTGAACAGGAATTTAATTTACAGGCTGACCGCAATTATTCGCTTCTTCAAGAATGGGTCACGGTATCTCCCTCATTGTCTGATAATGAAATGAGCCTTCTGGGTCAACTTTCTCAAAAATTATTGAGGCATGTCCATGATTGGAATGAGGAAGAATTAAAGGTCTATTTCATTGCTTTTTTACTTGATTTTATTGACTTCTATCAACCCCACTATCGCCCCTTTCTGGAACGTGAATTATCTGTCGAATATGAGGCGGGAAAGAAGCTTTGGGGAATAGTAGATTTTTTCGTCGCCTCTGGGAAACAATCCCCGAAAGAGCCTTTCTTTTTTCTGCATGAATATAAGAAACAGGCGGATAGTTCAAATGATCCTCTGGGTCAACTCTTAGCCGAGATGGTTGCTGCTCAAACAGCAAACACGTCGGCCCATCCAATCTATGGGGCCTATATTATTGGTCGCCATTGGTATTTTGTTCTACTTGATGGGACAATCTACGCCGAAAGTTTGGCCTATGACGCGACAAAAGATGAGATTATGGCCATCGTCGCTATCCTACGGCAAACAAAAATTTTGATTGACCAATTGATTCAAACTGCCAGATAATTTCAAATATTTTAACAATATTCTTCAGATATTGAAAGGATTTGACCATAGCATGATCTTCGATAATTCAAAAAAAATTCTCATGGAACCCTTTATTTGAGAGCCTCATTCAGGCCATCAATCAACTGCTCAATTTCCTGCGCTGTCGTGTAATGAATGAAGGAGAGGCGTAAAACGCCAGGCTCGGGCGGAATATTCATGCCTTGCAAAGGCCGCACAGCATAGAAATTGTCCATCCCAACCATGAGTTTATGGGTGGTCAAAGCCGCCTGGACTGCTTCAATATCTTTATTCAAAGGCATGATGGCCACAGTAGGGGCGCGTAATTCTGGATCATCCGGCCCGATAATCCGCACATCGTCTCGCTTGCGTAGCCAGCCCAGCAAGGGCATCAGTAGCTGTTTTTCGTAGGCCTGAAACATATCGTGCAACCGGCGACCTCGTTCAGCTGCATCAACCACTTCAGTATAGTGATGAGCATATAATGTGTCGAGATATTCTGCGATGCCAGCAGCAGCGGCGATTTGAGCATGGTCTGGGCCAGCGGGTAATAATTTTTTGCGGGCAGCGTGTTCATTAAAAAAGTGACTTTGATTTACCATCTGCTCAAGTAATTCCCGCTTCACCGTCATCAGGCCGAGATGTGGCCCCCAGGTCTTATAGAGTGAAAACAGATAGATATCAACACCTAAAGCCTGTACATCGGGTAAACCATGTGGCGCATAAGAAACCCCATCAGCCACAATCGTCGCACCAACAGCCTTGCCCTTCGCTGCAATTTCAGCCACTGGGTTGATGTGTGCGATCACGTTGGAACAGTGGGGGAAGGCAATGAGGCGAGTCTTATTGGTGAGCAGGGCATCAAGATCAGCCAGATTCAACAAACCAGTTTCGGGGTCAACCCGCCACTCCTTGCTCACAATGCCAGTCGCTTCTAGCCGCCGCCAAACGCCTGCATTCGCTTCATGATCCTGATTCGAGACGATAATTTCGTCTCCTTCTTGCCACATTCCACGCAAAGCCTGAGCCAAGACATAAGTATTTTGTGATGTTGATGGTCCCAGATGAACCTCATCCTCACCGACATTCAGATAAGCTGCCAAACGTCGATATGACTCATCCATCGCCTCCCCAGCTGCCGCCGATGCGGGATAGGGGAAATAAGGTTGAACCTTTGTTTTAGTATAATAATTCGTCAAACGTTCAATGACTTGCTGGCAGACGTAAGAGCCACCAGCATTCTCGAAAAATCCCCACCCTTGAAGCGAAGACTCCGAAAAAGCTGGGAACTGACTGCGGATAAAGGTTGAATCTAAATTGGGCATTGTCTATGACCTCATTAAAAAAACTTTAATTGAAGCACTTTGTAATCATCAACTTCAAATGCGCTCTTGATTTTCTGATAATTCGGCAAATGTCGCTGTTTAAATCGACGTGCCTTTAGAATATCATAAGTAAAGCTAGGCACAGGGCCATTTTTCATAGCAACATAACTATCACCACAGATAAATCGACCATACCTCTCTAAATGTAATCTATCAGCAAAATACATCATTTTCGAAATAGTATGGAAAGTAGTTGAATCTGGATTAATCTTGTAGCACAAGTGTTCTGATCATTCAATAACAAAAGTAAATAGTTAATCTACCCCACAAATAAGCCTATCATCCTTTGATTACTTATAAATACGACTCTCTAACGGCGCGGCGGATAAGCGGCAGCGAGCCAGGCAGTCAAGCTCCGCTTGTTATGCGGCGGAGCGCAGTCAGCTATAATGATTTGTTATAAATTTTTTCATTTTTTTATGGAAGATTTAATTGCCAAGAAACCCCATATTTATCTTCTACCCATGCAAATTGATTACTAAACCAATAATTATTCAGTGGCATCAATTCTTTACCATTTTCTTTTAATTTTTTGTAGGCAATTTTTAGTTGTTCTTCATTATTAAAATTGATGAAAAATGAGATTGAAGCAGTAAAGTTGAACTTGTGCTTTTCTATACTATCATATGCCATAAATTTATTTTCTGCTATTTCAAATTCTGCTAACCTTACATAACCCTTGTTACCCTCAGGTGAATCTTCTTCAAAATATTCAATGTTTTTTATTTTTGAATCCTCAAATATTCCCATGTAGAATTCAATGGCACTTTTAGCTTTACCATAGTTATTACCAGAAAACATTAAAAAGGTATGCAGTTCGATTCCATTTTTATCAGACATGATGTCTTCTCCAATTTTTAAATATTTATAACGACAAGGATAAACTGTTTTTTCTCGCTTCGCTCGAAAAAATCAGTTTCATCCGCTTGTTATGTGTATGTATTTTTCTCTATAGTTACCGAACCAAAAGAAATCAAGAGAAAACTAAAAGTTAGGTTTGGAAAGCGGCACCATATCGTCCGCTGGTAAAACGGGTTAAGATATTTCGTGCGCCAACAAGGTCGGCATTCTCTGAGTACCCACACCTCAGACAACGAAAATCTTGGGCAACCCGATTACCCCGCTCAGTCTGGGAGCAGCGAGGACACTGCTGACTGGTCTTATAAGGATTGACCGCCCGAAAGGAAACACGGTTTTCTTCCGCACGCATCTGAATGATATTCAGCAATTCCCGATAATTCCAGTTACTAAGCGTCTTTCTAAAAGCCTTACCTCGCCTTAGTTGTTTGCCCTGTTTTAAATTCTTTAGGCGTTCCACCACCACGAGGCGTAAGGCTGGTTTAGACTTATAGAAATCTTTAACCTGCTGGTGAAGGTAGTAAGACAAGGTCTTTTTAGCCCGCTTATAGGCTTTTGACCCTTGTTTTTTGCGCTTGAATTAGCTATCAACTCCTTCACCTCTGACCCTAAAAAATCTTCATCCCTTGTGACCAACAGATGATTTATCCCAACATCGATGCCGACAAGCGACCCCGATGTAACTTTAGGGCCTGTTTCGGTCTCAAATGAGAACTGGACATAGTCCCGATGAATTATCACCGTCGTGGCTCTGTTCCAGAGCCTAAATTTATTCATCTGCCTGTGCTTTCGCAAGGGCAGGTGTAGCTTGATTTTATTGCCAATGGCGTACAAAGTAAGCCACAAGTCGAAGGAATTGACATCGTCTTCAATCAGGACGCATTGTGCGGACAGGGTCATCTTTTGTGCGGTGTGGGTGGGCTTGATTGCTTCTTTTTCAAGGCTTAAAGCGGCTTCTTGGGCCCCATTAACCATCCCCAGTGCTTCTCTAGCCGCACATTGTCTCATCCGTGCTGATAGCCAACTAATAGGTTGATTAGTAATCTCTTTCTTGAGGTCGGCTTGTCTGTAGTCCGCATCCCAAAAGTTATCAATGAAGATCTTGGTCAGACGGCTGTCCTCGTCCATAAGCTCATCGAGGAGTGCCCGTTTTTTGGCTGTTATAAATTTAAGACTGGTTTTAGATGACCTAACTATTCTCATCTTCTAATGTCCTGATTAGCTCTTCTGTTTTTCGCTTACTTCGCCTTAATCCGTAAATCCGCGCTCCAAAGGAGTCACCAGACTATCACAGTCCTGCCTCAAGTCCTCTTCCTCATTAACCGTCCCGTTGATACCCTCAATCTGACACCCGCGCTCCGCCAGCCAAAGTTTTATGTCGTTGAACCCCAAGCCTGTCAGTCTGTCCGCGATGCTCTATCACGCTTAAGTTTATCTCTGGGTTGGTCAGCTATCTGATGAGCTTGGGGCCTTTATCGTTTAAGCCCGCAGCGCACTCCTGCACCACCTGCCGCACCTGATAGCCTTTGGCCGCGCAGTCATCGCTCCATCGGGTGGCCTGACTGGTCAATTTTTCCCTATTCCTTGCGGACGAGACCCGCGCCTAGCAACCTACATCGTCTGGCTTTCGGGGAGACTGCTCATCAGCCGCTGCGGGGACTAGGATTTTTCCGAATTGGTTTTTGTAAGCCCCTTTAATTCTGCCCGCTTTGTAAGCATCCCACGCAGTTCTGTAATGGATGCGGGTTGCTTTTGCGAACTCTTTTAGGGTTTTCATAATAATTGACCTCTATGGTATTCTATCACGCTCTACCAGTTAAGTCTATTTTTAATATACATCATATCTTATATAGGAATGTTTGTCGAGCCTATCGTTAAACCTTACATTGACTGATGGAGAGAAACCGTGTAAGATGGAAATATGCCTCTTTGAGATTTGATATTTACAGGAAGCTAACCATGACAAATCAACATGCTCATCACCCCATTACCTATCAAATCAATCCTCTTAGCTCATGCTGAAATGGGTAAGTTATTGTCTTAGGTCTTCTAATCGTTCTTCTTTCCCTGTCTTCGCACTACGGAGTAAAGCCTCCATCATCTCTTGCACAATTAACCCATGCCGTAAGGGAGCCTCACAGGGAATCTGATCTAAGATACAGTTGATGAAGTGTTCAGCAATATTGTCCCAAGGGGTGGGTACAGTAGGCCCGCCGGGATAGGCAGGCCCTGTGGGCAGGGTCACGGTGATATCTTGGGGAACCCTGTTGACCGTTTTGTAAAGGGTCAGCGGATGCAACTGGGCCCCTGCTTCCGTACCGAAAAGTTCAATTTGTTCTTCATTGGGCTGATGACTAGCCCAGAAACTTTCAATCTGTAAGCCTGTACCATTTTCAAAACGGATGAACCCCCCACCATAATCATCAGCCGCAAATTGTTGGTAGTAATGAGCTGGTGGGGTAGTATACCGCCAATAGCCTTGTCCCTGATGGCCAAACTTAGCTCCAGCTACGCCTGTCACACTGACTGGCTTGGGTTGACCCAAAAGCCACCAGGCTGAATCTAAAAGATGTACCCCCATGTCGCGGAAGGCTCCACCTCCTTTTTGCACAAAGCCCAAACTCCAAGTCGGGATACCACTACGGCGGACGCTACGTGAACGAGCGTAATAAATCTCTCCCAATTGGCCTTCTTGAATCAAGCCCCCTAAATATTGCACATCGCCCGCAAAACGGGTGGAGAGCGACATCATGTTCACCATGCCCGCCGCCTCCGCTGCTTCCACCAATTGTCGGGCGGACTCTTCAGAGTCGGATAAGGGTTTGGTGACCAAGATATGCTTGCCATTTTTGACGGCTTCCAGAGCGATAGGTACATGCCATTGATTGGGTGTTCCGACGAAGACGGCATCAATATCAGGGTCTTGCGACATGGCTTTATAATCGGTATAAAGTTTGACGGGTTGCGGCAGTTCCGGAGCAAAGGCCTGCATGCGATCTTCTAACAAATCGCATAAGGCCACGACCCGTCCACGGGGATTATTGGATAGGGCATTGGCGTTAGGCTTGCCAATGCCCAGGCCGACAATCGCTATGCGTACTTCATTCATTGTGGTCTCCTAATAATTAGTTTTTAGTTCTTAGTTGCTTATTGATGCTAAATTTTTATGGTTCGATGCGGAATTAGGCTAAATCAAGAATAAGTGCGGCATGATCGCTCAAGCTATCACGCCGTTCTGTCTCACCGAGGGGTTGGCCCCAAGCATACTTCATATCTAGGGTAGCTGGTAACAGGTCTTGGTTGAGAAAGGCTTGGTCGAGCCGAAAACCATTATTTCCGTTGGGTGAGTACCAAGTATAGACTCGTTCCTCGCCCTTTAAATACCGAAAGACATCGACCCAACCCACCTCATCTAAAGCCTTTAGCCAAGCCCACTCTTTTGGCCCCATGAACTTCGTCTCTTCATCTAAACTAGGAAGGCCCGAATTGGTATCACCAAGGAACACCCCTGGCCCATGTGACCAATTTTTGGCCAACGATAAGACAGCCTCCTGAAAAATCCGCTTTTGCCCGCTGACGTAGTTTGGTACATGCATTGACCCGATGAACAAGGTTGGCTCAAGATCAACTTGGGCTAATAACCAACGCTTGGATAGGTGGTCTGGGAAGTCCAATTTTAAGACCTGTAAGGGCCAACGTGAAGCTAACAAGAGGGCATTGGTGGCTCGCTTCTCTGGGTCAGTTGTGTTTAACTGATGGGATAGACCAGCGGCAGCAAGCAACTTGGCCAGGTCTTGGCTGGGCGGTGTGCCGCGAAATTCGGATAAAGTGACAATATCAGGTTCCCATCTGTTCAGTTGCGCGGCGATTTCTTTTATTCGTTTGCCGCCACCAGCACGGATATTCCAGGCGATGAGTCTCATTTGATTTAACCCTTAATCCCCGTCAAGGCAATGCCTTCTATGAATGTGCGTTGAGCAATGAAGAAGATGATGACCATCGGCAAGGTGAACATGGTCGCGGCGGCCATGAGCAAAGCCCACTCAGCCCCATATTGGGTGAAGTAGAGTTTTAGGCCGATGGCCAGGGTATATGATTCGGGATTGCGTAGATATATCAGGGGGCCGAGGAAGTCGTTCCAGGTGTGTAGTAGTTCAAAAATAGCCACGGTGATGATGGCTGGTCGAGAGAGGGGAAGAACAATACG
This sequence comes from Anaerolineae bacterium, assembly GCA_965199695.1. GTDB lineage: Bacteria > Chloroflexota > Anaerolineae > 4572-78 > 4572-78 > CBDAUV01. The sequence continues at coordinate 1,388,081 of OZ241372.1, forward strand.
CCAGAAAATACCCAGTTCATTACAACCATCAATACGAGCAGCATCATCTAATTCAGTCGGCAAGGTCAGCATAAACTGGCGCAGCATAAAAATATAAAAGGCGTTGCCGAAAAAAATTGGTATAATGAGCGGCAAAAGGGTGTTCAGCCAGCCTAGTTTAGCGAATAAGATGTAAAGGGGGATCATGCGGACCTGAAAAGGCAGCATCATGGTTGAAATGACAAAAACGAAAACAATGTCTCGCCCCGGCCAGCGTACTCGTGAAAAGCCATAAGCAATGAAGACATTCGATACTAAGGCTCCCACCGTGCCCCAGAAGCTATAGTACATCGAATTTCCCAAATAGGTGAAAAATCTATCGCTTGAACTGCTTTTAGATAGTTGCTGAAATTAAATTGTTCTGGGATTAGGGTGACGGGTAGCTTAAATATTTCCGCATCCGTCTTAAAGGAACTCGAAAGCATCCATAGAAAAGGCAGCATGAAAGCTACCCCAAAGACGATGAGGACAGTTTGTTGAAATAGTTCGACGAGCAGTTTACTCCGTCGAGAACGAACCGGACGGGCTGAGAGCATCTCCCCGCGTTGTGGTCGTTGCATTGACGTTGAGTTTGTCACCTAAGCAGTCTCCGCTGTCAAGACAGTTCTTAGTTATTAGTGGTTGGCTTGCAAGCAAGCACGTTATTGGTGAGTTTGTTCTGATGACAATTCATCACTCATCATTCTATTTTCATACCCTGTGCTAATGGTTTATAGATAACTAACGCTCATAGACCACATGCCTTCGGGTCAGGCGGAAAAGTAATAAGGTGAGGGTTAAGATAATCAGAAATAATAACCAAGCCATGGCCGAGGCATAGCCCATAAGCTGCTGGGCAAACGATTATCTGGGTCAAAACCGCCTTCTCGCATGCGGTCTTTATTATAGTAGAACAAATTGACGATGGTCGAAATGCTTATCGCGTAGAGCTTGCCTTCAAATTTCATTTGGGCCTGCGTGGGGACCCAATATTCATCCAGATTCGTGCCCGTTGCGGCGAAGAAATCGTCCAAAGGAGTCAAGGCCCCAATTGCGGCATCATCCCCCACAATCCAAGACCAACCACGATAAGAATCTGGTGGTGTGCCGGCCGAGGTGGCCGCTAAGACTTTATCATGAATTTCGCCCCAAGGAATGATGATGTGTTCGCTAGTATACGAAGAACTTTCTTCGCCAAATCGCTCAATGGCTCCACTCATCGCATCGGCCATGCGCCCTTGCCCGAAGCCCGTCCAAATTTCAACCTGAGCGGAATCGGCTGACTGACGAACTGTTTCACCTGCCGCTCCGCTCTCACTAGCCCCAGGCTGCACTGGAGCACATCCGACCATGACCAGACCAACCGCGCCTGCTCCCATCAATTGAAGCATCTCCCGCCGACTAATTCGCTGCGTCTCAGGCTTCATTGCGACTACTTTCACGCTTTTTTGCATCTTTGCACTCCTTGATAAATTCTGTTAAGATTGTTCCGCACCAAATTCTAAGACAGAATAGACATTGTGTCAAACTCTCAGACATTGACACATCATCATTTATAGAAAGGATGATGGCATGACTTACTCCCTGACTGCGGCTCAAAGAGAACACTATGAGTGCCAAGGGTATTTCATTGCGCGGGAAATTCTCAATAGCCCGCTCAAGTAACACTTTCCGATGCAGATGCTCAACGGGCTGAGTTGACCGATTTGCCCTATGCGTTGAGAGCAGGTCAACCAGAGGTTTTGGCGGGGGCAAATCGTTAATTTTGGCGTATGCAAATGAAAAACTATTCATCAAGCAAAACCCTTTGTTTAGACAATCACCAATTGGATAGCTTGCCAGAGTCGCTGACGACTTTAACCCATCTCGAAGTCCTACACGTCGAAGAAAACCAGTTGACTGCGCTCCCTGAGCGTTTAGGTCAGTTAAAACATCTCAGAAATTTAAGTGTTCGGGCCAATCAGCTAACCGCGCTCCCTGAATTTTTATGGCAGTTAAGACAGCTACAAACCTTATCCCTTGGCGAAAATCCATTAGGCTCCCTTTCCGAACGGATTGGCGAGCTGAAGAACCTACACAGACTCTATATTCACAGCAATGGACTGGCCACCCTACCCGATAGTCTAGGCACATTGAGCCAGCTCCAAATTTTGGATTTAGGGCATAATGTTTTGACTCGGATCCCAGAGACTTTGGGTCATTTGAGCGCATTGCAAATTCTGTATCTCAGCGACAATCAACTGACGGCCTTACCACAGTCTTTGGCTAAGTTAAAAAATTTGATCTATCTCAATTTGAGCGATAACCGACTGACTGCGTTACCAGCGAATATAGGTTCTTTGACAGCACTGATCGAATTGCGATTTTATCATAATCAAGTGTCCAGTCTGCCCGAATCACTGGGCAAGTTGCTCAACCTACAGGAATTGTATGCCAGGCATAATCAGTTGACCGCCTTCCCTGAATCGCTTGGGCAACTTGGTCAACTCAAAAAATTGCATCTCATGAACAACAAGCTCACTGTTCTGCCTGAAACAGTGGGGAATTTGCATAACCTGACCGAGCTTGATTTGCGGAATAACCAATTAACCGCCCTGCCTGATTCTATAAGCGAGCTGAACAATCTCCGCTCTCTCGATTTGCGAGCGAATAAGCTGACCTCGCTGCCAAAGGGGTTGGGCAATTTGTCGTGTCTGGAAAAATTGGATTTGCGCTGGAATAAAATCTTTGCCTTACCTGAGTTTGTCTTGAAACTTGAAGGGAGGGGATGTATCGTGTATACTTGAGTCATAGCAGGGCTGTGCAGTTTTGCTAACAGCAGTCATCGGCCCGATGTCAAAATTTTCATCGTTGGCGAGGCTAAGTTTAATTTGACCATTAAAGAAGCTCAAAAGTTCAACCACCAAATCAAACGAGCGCAGGCGCATATAAGCGACCAAGTCTTTCCTGTTTGTTTCTGCTATCGGGCCAGACCAGAGGTACGTGACTTTTTGGCGGAAAACCAGATACACCTTGTTTTTTCTTATGGTAAGTTGATTTTGAATGATGTATTGTCCTGAGATTACTTGTCCATTAATAAGCGACAAAACATCAGGGTGGCAAAGTGGCAGCGCAGCAGCGGTCGTTCCGCAGGAACGCACTTGCATTTACGGAAGACTTTGCCATCCTGCCTGATTGCGACTTTGCCAGTTTACACGGCATATTTCTTATTCACCCCAAAAAAGCTCAAAGAGCCATAATTTCTTTGTGCCTTTGTGCCTTGGCGTTGAAACTTTAGGACATGGCTATTCAGGAGGGACGACGCATATAGCTTGGGTAGCCCTTGTGTTTAGGGCCGTAGTGCTTATAATCCTAGATTTATCGTAAGTCTCTTGCTTATGCGGCAGGAGTCAACGCATGTTTGACGATTGTGCTTAAAATATCATAAAGGAAACCACATGGACATAAAACTCATAGATCAAACACGAACCAAACTCGCTTTTATTGGCGGGTTGCTCTTTGACCGTCACTTAACCGATGCGGCAGGGGGCAATATCAGTGCCTTAGCAGACGATGTAATCTGTATGTCGGTCACCCGTAGTGGGAGTAAAAAACAATGGCAACTTCAAGCGGAAGATATCTTGGTGGTTGACCGAGACGGTCATATTTTGGAAGGTGAGGGTCAGCTCTCACGTGAAATCAATGTTCATTTCAAGCTTTATCAAATGTTTTCCCATGTTGGCACAGCGGTCATCCACGCTCACCCACATAACATCATGCCCTTTTGTGCGATGGCGATGTCCATGCCACCCGTTTTAGAAGCCAATCTCAAATTTGGAGAAGTCAAATGTGTTGCCTATGCGCCAGCTCATAGCCCCGCCTTGGCGGAGAACGTGGCTGCGGCTTTACAAGGCCAAGAGGAGCGGATTAAGACTCATGCAGCGGGTGTCATTGCCCCCTGGCATGGCATTTTTTTAATGGGCAAAGATTTAGACGCAGCCTTCGATGCGGTAGAACGCTTTGATACCAACGCTTACGCCATTTTGATGGCCCAAAGCCTGGGCGGGACTGGCCTGCTGTCAGCCCAGCAAGAGGCTTTACATGACGCAACGCTGAAATTTGGTAAGATGCCTTAGGCAACCTGATGCGAAAACCTTTTCATAAGCTGCCCAAAAGTCACTATAGCTTTGGCAGGTCTTATAAGCTTCTGGAATACGCTGCCAGAGTTGACGACAACTTTTATCGCTTCGATCTCCGATGTAGTAAGCGACAACTTGTCTGGTGCGCCGACACAGGGCGACCCAGACCCAGCGTTTATTGCTTTTTTTGAGGACAAAGGACCATAGCTCATCTAATTCTAAAACATCATCTTCTTGCGCTTCATCAGGCGTTTGCGGGATATTAGGTAATTTGGCTAGAGTCTCTTTGATCCAGCGTAATAAGGTTCGCGGACAAAGACCAAAGATGATATGACCGAATTAGTTGATCGGATAATCCGTCTGAATTTGATCTAGCACATCTAAAATCACTTCCTGACTTTTAATTGTGGTATGGTTCGCATCAAGGCTCTTATGATGCGAACCATCCAACTCGATCAAATTCGCGCTACGGTCTGTGACGACAAAATCATTATCCAAAGGCTGATTGTTCGGCGTGTCAATCACTTCGTACACAAATTGAATGCCTCCCCCTGGCCCTAGCCGAGCAAATTGCTCGCCTACCCTGATCGTAGATACATGCCGCAAAACGCGATAGGTCCTAGTCTGAGAGATTAGCATGGTTTTGCCTCCCTAACTGTTGCTATCCATCAATCATCAGAGATACGCTACTCGCTAAGACTAAACCCCGCCAGCAGTCCGCCCAGAGCAATGAGTGCTGGATGGATTTTTTTCGTGAATGCCAGGAGCAATGCGCCTATTGTGATGAGGCTATAAATGATCGTCTGCGCGTCATTTCCTATCGCTAATTGGGCTTGTCTTATGGCCAGTAAGGCTAGCACACCGATAATAGCCGGTGCGCTACCTTGACCGAAGGATTTGAGCGTTTTGCTTGTACCCAAGTTTTTGAGTTGTCGTGATGTAAGTCCAGCGATCACACAGGGCAAGACAAACACCCCTAAGGTCCCTGCGATAGCTCCCCAGAATCCGTAAGCTTGATGTCCAATGAAGGTCGCTGTGATGAGTACCGGTCCTGGCGTGATGTAACCTAATGCAACGGCTATCCCGAATTGCTCTGGCCTTATCCAGTGCTGCTCACGGACAGATACCCGCTCAATGACCGACAGAGCAGCCTTGCCGCCACCAAAAGCCAAAAGACTGATTAGGGTAAATCGTAAAAACAAATCAAGGTAAATCATGGTTGTCTCGCATCAAGCACGAGCTGAATTAAGCCCGCCCCAATGATTGTCACAGCGATTGGCACATCAGCCACGAGCGAAACGATGAGGGCCACTGCCGCAAGTATGCGCGAAAGGTTACTTTTCAAGACAGATTGAGCCATTTCATAGCAGGTAAAGGCAAGTAACCCTGCCACAGCAGCATTAAGGCCACGTACAGCACTTTCTATCCCAGGCAAGGAGATAAACTGAGAATAGAGCAACGATAATAAGAGCATGACACAAAATGATGGCAAAACGAATGAGACAACAGCCAATACCGCGCCAAACACTCCCCTAAGTCTGAGAGCCAGAAACGATACCATTTGAACCATGCTGGGGCCTGGTAAAAGATTTATATAGGTAATCGCCTCGATAATGTCCTCCTGCTTAAGGACGGCTAAGTGTTCAACTAGGTCACGTTTAGCTGTGGCCAGAAAGCTGCCGAAGCCACCAAAACTGAGACAGCCCATTCGGAAAAAAGTCGTTATAACTTGAATAAGATTCATATCCCACCTTTGTTGGGTCATAACTTCACTCCATTGTATGGCTGAGACTTATGTTTGAGTCTGATTCATTCCCCTTATGCAACAAGATAAACCTTAGATTTTATCATTCTGGTTGTATTTTGTTCAACTTGGCGATCCAAGTGCTATATATTGGCCTATTTTTTGTCTCATCAAAGGTGTTTGTACTAAACATTAAACGATGGCCTTGATCAAAAGGGGTAAAATGGCTCCCAGCACTGATTAATCTTTGTGCCTGGCCATCATTTAGATTGAGAACATAATAATCATAACGGAGATAGGTGTTTGTCCCATGTGGGGCATGGGCAAATAATAAGTCATCTTGGTCGGCCAACCAAGTTAAATTATAGAATTTACCTAGACTTTGGTCTTGCCAGATTAACTGAGCCTGTTTGGTGCGAACATCCAGGACCCAGATTTCTGGACAAGCGGGACCGATTTGATCTGGTTTGGCCTTTGTATAGGCAAACTTTTGGCTATCTGAGGCCCAGCTAAATAATTGCCTAAATATTGTCTCTACCTCAGCCACAAAGGTTCGCCTTTGGCTGGCCACCTCAATCAAGGTGATGGAGGCTCTGTGAGAACTTAACTCAGCCACTAAAACATAGTTTCCATCTGGTGAAAAGGCATATTCTACATCATAGCTGCCGCCCGGGAAATATTCAACTTTGGGTAACCAGCTATCATCATCCCGTCCCCGATAAGATAGAGAGCCTTCTTTGATTGGAATGAGCGTCGCCGCTTGTCCTCTGGCTTGTTGGGACGCACTGGTTAAGGTGATATCATAGCGGTTGAGGAAGCTTATCTGTCCTGTTGGCAGGGCTTGTGTCCGACGGTCCCAGGTGGTCTGACCGAGCAAAAGGGTTTCACCTGTTTGAATATCTAAGCGATACACTGGGTCTGCTTGGGGTCGATAAGAATGTGGACCCCATTTACTAACAGGGGTATAAATAATATGCTGTCCATCGGCTTCCCAGGTATAGTCAAGCCAGGACTGGTCTAGCAGGAGCTTTTCCAAGCCCTGCGAAAGAGACCCTAACCACAGTTGTCCTTCTTTGTTTTCGTCAACCAGATAACATAAGTAGCGTTCTCCCTGTGGGGCAAAGACAGGGCTACAGTCTGGATGATGAGGGGGCTCAAATTTTATCACCTCAGTTATCTGCCAGGTTCCTGTCAAGGCTTGGGTTTGGTAGGGCACAGCTGTCAAGGGTAGAAGCTGCGCGGCGAAAGAAGGTTGTTCTGCCTGAGATGGGGTGGCTGACACAGACGGAGTGCTGGTCACAAGGGGGGTCGGCGCAGCAGCCAGCGTTTGGGTCTGTGTCAGACGGTCATTGAAGCCTTGCTCAAGCACAAGTTCCTCTGTTTCTAGCTCACCCACCGCCAAGGTCTGTGGTATAGGTCTGTCATCCTGACCGATAAAGCGCGGCAAAAGATAGCTTAGGCCGCCCAAGACCAAAATTAACAGCATGGTACTGCTCAAAATGGCCCAATTTTTAGACATAGGTTCCTCCAGAAAGATTAGGGTGCTTAAGGACGGCTGCTTGTGCTGGTCGCAAGCTGCCGCTAGATCTAGCGGAACCTTTCCACCCCGCCAAACGTCTACAAACCATGATCAACATCAACCTTCATGATAAAGGAAGTCACCTTATGAATGCTAACAAACATCTATTACTGCCCTTCGTCTTACTCATCTTAGCCTTAACTTGTGTCCAAAGCGCAAGTCAAACGTTTTTGTCGAGCCAAGTCAGCGCAAAGGAGCGCGAACAGGCCTCGAATCAGGGGATTCAAATTAGCGCAGCTCAGACCGAATCCACGACCACGCTTGAAGTCGCGCAGATTATCCCCGCCCCAAATACTGCGAATGTCGAAGTGGATAGCACCATCACCCTCATCTTCAACCGGCCCATAGTCCCCCTAGGCGCAATCGCTCAAATGGACGATCTCCCTCAGCCACTGACCTTTGAGCCAGCGATAGAGGGAATGGGAGAATGGCTCAACACCGCCATCTATGTCTTCACCCCTGCTGTGGCTATGGCTGACGGGACGACGTATACTGTCAAGGTGGTGGCTGGCTTGACAGACCTTGATGGCCATGTATTGAGCGCAGATTTTCAGAGCCAATTCACCACGGTTCCCCCTAAAGTGTTGGATAGTCAGCCGTATGACGGAGAGCGTTTGGTTGGCATTGATACGCCCATCAACATTTTCTTCAATCAACCCATTGACCCTGCATCGGCTGAGGCTGCCTTCCGACTGCGAAAAGATAATTTATTCTTGGATAAAACTATTGCAGGCAATTTCCAGATCAAGCCTGTCGATTTAACCTCAGCGGATGGTGATCATTCAGGCATTCGGGCCAACTTGACCTTCACGCCCACTGAAGTTTTGGATTTCGATAGCACTTATATCGTCACCCTTGATGCGGGCGTTCAATCCTTAGGTGGCGGCAAGGGCATGCGCGAGAAAGCTGAATTTCGTTTCCGCACCATACCCCTCCCCCAAATCATCCGCACCGACCCCAGTCATGGACAAAGCGATGTCTGGCCTTACACAGACTTTCGCATTGTGTTTAATACCCCCATCGACCCAAACACGGTCATGCCAAATTTGACCTTCAAGCCCCCCCTCTCTCCGACACAGGTTTATACGTATTTTCGTCCCTATGATAACAGCTTTGTGATCAATTTTGAGGCCAAACCATCGACAGCGTATGAAGTTGATATCCGACCCGGCATTGCCGACCCCTATGGTAACTTGATCCGCACAGGCCGCACCATCAGCTTTCGCACCGATAGCTTGCCGCCGCACTATCATTTGCTCACCCCTGATTTTATCAGCACCTACGATGCCAGCCAAGCGGCCCAATTGCTTCTCAGTCACTTGAATGTCAAACAGGTCACTTTTAGCTTATACCAAACGTCCCTCGAGGCTTTATTCGACCAAGATTGGCGTTATAATGATCATCATCCGCCTCAGACGACTTTGGTACGCCGCTGGACAAAGAATCTGGAAAACCCACAAGATAAACTCAGCCATACTTTGATCAATTTAACAAAGGATGTAGGCGGAACCCTAGCTCCTGGCATTTATTATCTGGACAGCACCTCTCCCCAAACGACGCGAGAATATTATGGCGGAAGAGACCATCTTCTGGTTGTTTCTGAGTTGAACTTGACTCTCAAGAGCGGCCCCAAAGAAATCTTAATTTGGGCGACTGACCTAGCGACGGGAGAGCCTGTCGCAGAGTTGCCGCTTAGTCTGTATAAACATAGTACGGGAGAGTTAGGGCCTTTTCTCACCGATGAGGACGGGGTGATTCGGGCAGAATTAGACAACCGCTACCATAATCAGCTTATCGTCTATAACTCGTGGCGGCCTAATGACCACGTCCTCCCTTTCGTCGCGGCATCTAATAATTGGGGACACGGTCTTTCTGTGGGGGAATTTGGCCTCAATCAGGGAGAATATGGGCAACCGCTACGCCTGCACCTCGACACGGACCGCCCCCTTTATCGCCCCGGCCAAACCGTCTATTTTAAGGGCACGATTCGGGCTGATGATGATGCGACCTTTCGCTTGCCTGATCTGAATCAGGTGCAAGTCACTATCCGCACCCCCAATTGGACCGAGGTTATTTATGATGAGAACCTCAAGGTTAGTGACTTAGGTACCTTTGACGGCGAAATTAGTTTGGCTGATGATGCTATACTAGGGCCTTATGTTATTCAGCTTTATTTTCACAACCAAAAACTGGAAACGTCCTTCCAAGTGGCCGCTTATCGTCCGCCAGAGTTTGAAGTGACTGTTCAACCCGACCAAACAGAAATGCAACGCGGCGATGCGGTGAGAGCCAGCATCCAAGCCAGCTATTTCTTCGGCGGGCCTTTGGCCGAAGCGGCTGTGGAATGGACTGTATTTGACGAGTCGTATTACTTCGAGCCGCCTTGGGGAGGCCGTTACAGGTTTGATCAGGTCGATGATCCCTACAGCTGTCGCCGCTGTTGGTGGTATACGCCTGATGAACCCAGAGAGAGACTTTTGAGCGGCCTGGGAGAGACGGATGCTCAGGGACAATTAGCCCTAGAATTTTCCCCAGAAGACCTGGCCACAGCGATGGCTAATTTAGACCATCCCCTTAGCGGAGCCTATCAACTCATCCTTGAAGCAAATGTGACTGGCCCCGATCATCAATTCATCGCTGGTCGCGAAACCATCGTCGTCCATCCTGGGCCTTATTATATTGGCCTCAGCCCGCAGAAATATGTTAGCCAGGCCAAAGAAGAGACGATAATAGATCTGGTGGCCGTTGATTGGACAGGCGAACGCTTATCCGATATTGACCTGAAGGTCTCTCTCTATCGCCACGAGTGGCAGAATACCTTTATTGAGAATGATGAGAATGGCTTTGGCGGCTATTGGGAAAGTAAGGTTGAAGATATTTTTATTGAGGAAGTCATCGTCACCACGGATGATCTAGGTGAAGCAGTGGCTGCCTTGGTTCCGCCGCAAGGTGGCTCTTATAAAGTCATCGCCACCCCAGCGAATCCGACCACTGATACTGAAGCCATTGCCTCATCGATCTTCATTTGGGTCGCCGGCGAAGATCACATCCCCTGGCGACGGGAAAACCATGATCGCATCACCCTTGTCAGTGACAAAACGAGCTATGAGTTAGGCGAGGTGGCCGAAATTTTGATCCCTTCCCCCTTTGACGGCCCGCATTACGCTTTGCTCACCGTGGAGCGAGGGCGCATCATCCAGCATGAATTGCTTAAGCTGGAAAGCAATAGCTTCGTGTATCAGTTGCCGATTACTGAGCAACACTTACCCAACATCTACATCTCGGCAGTGCTGATCAAAGGCCGTGAGGGCCTAGCCACCGCGACATCCGCCCCGCTAGCTGAGTTCAAAATGGGCTTGCTGCCCTTAGATGTCAGTTTAGCCAGTAAAACCCTCTCTTTAACCATTGAAGCAGATACCACCTTTGAAAAGGCTCAAGCCGAACCGGGCGATGAGGTGACTTATACCATCACTGCCAGCCAAGCGGATGGTTCGCCAGCCGCGGGGGCGGAATTATTGTTTGATGTGGTCGATAAGGCCGTCCTCTCCCTTCAACCGCGCCTGGGCGATATTTTAAGCGGCTTTTATGCTCGCCGGGCCTTAGAGATTCAGACCGCGAGCGGCTTAAATCTCTCTATGAATCGTTTCCTGCCTGAGGTCATCGAAGACTTGGATATGCCAGAATTACAAGCACTAAGAGTCGTCGCTGTAGATGAGGAGGCATCGCCCGCCTTCGACTCACCGGCAGGAGCCTCAGCAGATACAGGGACCCCATTACCCGAGGGTATTGATATTCGAGCCGAATTTGCGGATACCGCCTTCTGGATGCCGCGTTTGGTGACAGATGACAAGGGGCAAGCGCAAGTGACTTTCGCCCTGCCTGATAATTTGACCACCTGGGTCGTGCGTGGGGTCGGAGCAACGGCTGAGACCTTGCTGGGCACCCAAACAGAAGACTTGGTGGCGACCAAACCTTTACTCATCCGGCCTGTCGCTCCCCGTTTCTTCGTCGTCGATGATCAAGCGCAGTTAGCCGCCAATATCAACAATAATACAAATGAAGCTATGCAAACAACCGTTTCTCTCAGCGCAGAAGGGTTAATCTTTGCCGAGGATACGCCCTCACAGCAAAGTGTCATCCTGCCGCCGCGCAGCGAAACCAATGTAACCTGGCGAGTCACGGTCACAGATGTGACAGAAGTGCCCCTTATTTTCAGCGTCGTTTCAGCAGATAAGCAATATACTGATGCCAGTAAACCGCGTTTGGCCACGGGGTCTGAGGGCAGTCTACGCGTTTATCGCTATACTGCCTCTGATATCGTCGGTACAGCGGGGCAATTGGTCGAAGGGGGGACGCGCTCTGAGGCCATCTATTTACCGCCGAATGTCGACCAGCGGCGGGGGGCCTTGACCGTGCAACTTGATCCCAGTTTAGCGGCTGGCATGCGCGACGGTTTACGCTATCTGAAACATTTTGACTATGAGTGTACTGAACAAACCGTCAGCCGTTTCTTGCCCAATTTGCTGACCTATCGGGCCTTGCAATCTTTAGGGATAGATAATCCCGAATTGAAGGCCGCTTTGCCTGATCTGATTGACACCGGGCTGAATAAACTCTATGAACAACAAAATCCCGACGGTGGCTGGGGGTGGTGGCATAACACCAGTACCTCTCGCAGCAATCTCTATGTTAGTGCTTATGTCGTGTATGGTCTGATCAAAGCGCGTCAGGCTGATATCGCCGTCGATGAAACAGTCTTAACCAAAGGGATTGATTATTTACAAGGTGAGTTAAATGAGACAGCTTTATACTATGCTGCTCATCGAACCACCCGCCTAAACAATTATCGAGTGTGGCTGCTTTATGTTTTAACAGAGGCAGGCCAAACGACAGATCAATCTTCATTGGGCCGCCTGAGTGAGATGTTCGATGATCGAGAAATACTCAGTGCTTATGCCAAGGCATACTTAGCCCAAGCCTTATGGCTCCACGACCCCACTGACCCTCGAATCGATACCTTGCTCTCCGATTTAAATAATGCGGCTATTCTCTCCGCCACTGGGGCGCATTGGGAGGAAGAATACCACGATAGGGGGGCCATGAACACGGACACCCGCTCTACCGCCATCATCCTCGACACCTTAGCCAAGCTTGACCCGGACAATGCGCTCATCCCGAATGTAGTACGCTGGCTCATGATGGCTCGACAAGCGGGGATCTGGGAGACCACGCAAGAGACAGCTTGGGCCTTAATCAGCTTGACCACTTGGATGGTCGAGACGGGCGAACTGCAAGCTGATTATGACTTTAGCCTGTCGCTCAATCAAGCAGAACTCAGCAGCGGGCAGGCTACAGCGGAGACAGTACAAAAAACCACCAAAGTCGTTATACCTGTGGCTGATTTGGTGGCTGATGCGGCCAATCGTCTAACCTTTGCTCGCAGCGATGGAACGGGCCGTTTATATTACAGTGCCCATCTGGAAGTCTACCCACCCGTTGACCAGCTAAAAGCCATTGACCGAGGGATAATCGTCAGCCGTCGCTACACGCTGGCTGACTGCACGGATGGCGCGGAACCTCGTATCCGCGCCTGCCCCGAAGTCCGAGAAGTCAAGCTGGGCGATGTCATCCGCGTTGATTTGACCATCATCGCGCCCAATGATCTTCACTATCTACTTCTGGAAGACCCCTTGCCCGCTGGCGGGGAAGCCATCGACACGGGTTTAGCCACCACGAGCCTGAACGCGATGGACGCAAGCCTGCGTCGCCAAGACTGGCTCTATTGGGGGTGGTGGCACTGGTATAGTCGCAGCGAATTGCGCGATGAGAAAGTCGTTCTTGTCGCTGATTATCTATCCAAAGGGACCTATGAGTATAGCTATACCTTCCGCGCTACTTTGCCCGGCGATTATCAGGTCATCCCGACTGTGGTCAAAGAGTGGTATTTCCCTGAAGTGTTTGGGCGCAGTGAGGGACGGTTGTTAACAATTAGCAATCAGTAATGAACAATGAGCAATGGGTCATCATTGCTTAGGTAGATATAGTTATCGAACTTATAGAAACTAATAGAAAGAAAATAATAAGTCAGATTTGGAAAGCGAGACCATATCCTCCGCTAGTAAGCAAACAATGGTTTTTTTAAGGCCCTGCCCTCATCTCAGCTCCAAAAAACACATAAGCTCAGTCTGCTTACCCCGCTTCGTTTGAGGTCGTTGCTCCTTTAGGTCAGCTAGGAAACACGGTTTCTGCTAGCTGACACACGCCAACAACGAAGCGCAAAGTAGGTTTCATTAAAGAAACAAACCTGGAACGTTTGACCCAAACAAGGATTGGTGTTTGGAACCAGCAACAGTCACTTGTTAAAGGACGATTTAAGTTTAGCACAGCTATCCGATAAAGGCCAATGAAGTCAAGGGTGGTTGTATTCTATCAATTTCTATCAAATTCCATTTTATCAGTCAATTAAAATAATACCTGTTGGACTTTGTGGGGTGAAAATTTTCTGAGTACCAAAAGAGCAGGATCCTTAGAATAAGGCTCAAAAATCCTATCATTCTAAGGATCCTGCTCTTTACCATTTTGTACCCATTCATCTTGACGGCTAAGGTGGTCAGGTGTACCCTTTAGCAAATCAAAGGAAAATGAGAGGTGTCGATCATGGCGATCATGATTAAGCAGGCAACAGAACCGATATCACGGTTGAAATCTCAGGCCAATCGACCAAAGCTGGATCCTTTGCCCCTAGAGAATGGGGCCCGGCTGAGTCGGGTTGAGTTTGAACGTCGCTACACAGCGATGCCTCAGATCAAAAAAGCAGAGTTAATCGAAGGCGTGGTCTTCATGCCCTCACCCGTCAGAATTGAACATAGCAGGTCGCATGCCCAGATGATAACGGAACAAGCATGCGAAAATTTCATTCCCAACAGGGGCATCAAGTTAACTTTGATGTCGGGTCATAAATACTGAGCGGAGAAGTTGGACCGTCCAGAGCAGCCTCTAGCATTCATTCCAGCCTACTCAACTTCTTTTTCAAATGCGGAATCAATCCCCCATCCGCCAAAATCGCCTGCACCGTCTCTGGAAAGGGTAGAAAGGTAAAAATACCATGGTCACTGTGAATTTGGCTGGCCGCTAGATCAACCCTGACCTGATCACCTTCTTGCAAGGCCATCACTGCTTCCGGGCAAGTAATCGCTAATAGACCGTTGTTGATCGCGTTACGATACCAAATCCGACCAAAGGATTCGCCAATCACCGCGGCCACCCCAGCCATTTTCAAGCAGACCGCCGCCTGCTCCCGGCTAGAGCCATTGCCCCAATTTTTGCCCGCTACAATGACATCCCCAGATTTCACTTGAGATGCAAAGCGCGGATCCAAATCTTCCAAAGCATATTGGGCCATTTGCGCTGGATCAGAGATGGTATAGGTGTATTTACCCGGAAAGATAACATCTGTATTGATGCCATCACCATATTTCCAGACTTTGCCTGTCGTTGTCATGATATCTTGTTCCTTTTTAAAAAACAGCACTTGGAAGAATCAAGAAGCTGCTCATTGTAACATTCAGTCAGAAGTATCAATAAACAACATTCTCGCTCAAAGCATACGCAATTTTAACTGGCTCTTTGAGCTTTTTTGTTGCTTGTTACTTGTCTACCACAATAATTCTCATTGAACCTTTTAACTTTACCAAGATCTCTTTGTAGGTCAAATCCCTCTCTTTTCGATGGAAAGTTAACTTTAAAGCACTTTAGGAATGAGAACTAAATAAGTTGTGCATTTGGTTCAGTACGAAACCCAAGCTACGATGCACAAGTTAATTAATCCCCATTCCTTAGAGAGGCGTTGAGGCGGTAGATTAGGAGCAGACTTGACATTCATCAGGTTTCCCATATACTGAAAAAAGTGACTCTTGGCGCGTTTTCGTGGTGAATGCGTTCCGCAGGAACGATAGCAGCGAATAATTAACAATTAATTATTTTTTCGGAACAAACTCACTAATAACGAACCTCTAATAACTAAGAACTATATTTACAAAGGAGAAATTCTATGTCTACTAAACCCCTCATCTTAAAGACAGACCACGTTGGCCCTTGGGGTATGAATACCTATGCTTTAATTTGCCCAAATACAAATGAAAGCGTTTTATTTGACCCCGGAGCCGATTCAGACAAACTCCTGGCAATGCTTGGAGATTCTAAACCCCTAGCGATTCTATTGACTCACACTCACGCTGACCACGTTGGTGCTTTGGCCGAGATGCGCGAAAAATTGGATGTCCCTGTTTATGTTCACCCTGGTCAGCCTGATGCGCCTGATCCTGATCCTATCTTTAAGGCAGAGGATTCCAAGGCAGATCATTTTCTCAATCATGGTGACACCTTTAAGGTCGGGGCGCATACTTTGAACATTTATCACGCCCCAGGCCATATTCATAATCAGATTTGCTACGCCATTGAGGGCGACAATCGCATTATTGTCGGAGATACTATTTTTGAAGGTGGCCCCGGCAAGACATGGACTCCACAAGGCTTTCAAACCACCCTAAACACCTTACGCGAAGTGGTCTTACCCTGGCCTGATGATACAGTATGTTATCCTGGCCATGGCCCTCACTTCGTCTTAGGTCAGCAACGCGCTGCTATTGAAGCCTTTTTAGCCAAAGATCATCCAGCCGACTTCTGTGGAGATGCGACTTGGGCCTAATAAAGTATAGCTTTTTCAGATAAAGGGTTATCACTAAGGCAATACTTCGATAACCTGACTCTCTCCCAAATTCACAATCAACCCTGATTCAGGTTGATGATATAATCCAGCCACCAAGGTATATTCAGTTGAATGTAGGGTCTTTGGTAATCTCACTTGATGCGTGTCGCGTAAGATTTCTCCCGCTTGCCAGTGTCCAGAGGGATAAACTTGGCCGCCAGGCAGATGATCGCTTTGGGCTACTCGTTGGTTTGTAGAATCTAGAACATGAACATAGCTGGTATAATTGTGGTGGGGCCTTTGAAATGGTTGCCAATAGAGGGTCACTGTAAGCTCTTGATTCTCGATGGTTTGATCCAAACCTAACAAAGCCAACTCATCATCAAAAGACAAATTGAGGGGATAATCAGGTTGAGATTTGGGCTGACTGGCGTGATAGAGTTGAGTCAGGGAGGTCGGAGGTAAAGGACTTAAGTCAGCTTTGATCTCCAAACCAGCCATGGGTTTGACTAAGTAAACAGGCCGTTGGGCGAGAAAGGCTTGGTCAATCACCCCGCCAATCGTTTCATAAGCCGGCGCAGGGGTGATGAGAGGAAACAGGCCAAGAAGATCAGGCCGCTGTTTTTCAACATATTGATAATACCATAAGGGCATCATGTCATTGCGGTCATTGCTAATCAGGACAGCATTCGGGGCCAGGTCTTGGGCTAAGATTTCTTGCCAAGCATCGCGGGCTAGGGTATTTTGGCTTTGATCAATCTGCGAATATTGGGTCAAGAGTGAACTCATGGGTAGGATAAGTAACAGTATGGGCAATATGAGGCTTAATTTAGCCTTCCTAGCAACCTCTAGGGAGGAATGGAGATACCCAGAAACGAAGTTCCCATATTTATTCCTATCTAGGGAATCGGGGAGCCTGTTATCCTTCCACCATCGACGGTTCACCACCCACCCTGCCAGTGATAACATACCTACCCCCATCCACAAACAAAAAATCAGCCAACACGGAATGAACAGCACATGGACATCGCCAACAAAATAAATCAAATTAAAAACAGCAAAGCCTAAAAAGCTGCCCAAGGTAAGGCTGAATAGGGCTTTATGTGAAAAGAGCTTAATTAAACCCAGTAATCCTAAGATGATGCCGCCCCAACCGACTTGTTGATCTAAAAGGTCGAGGCTGAACAGAAACCGAACCAAATCAAGGCCTGTTGGACGCACCGCTCCGCCAAAAGCTGTCCCCCAAACATGGCCCCATAATCCTTGCAACGTGTTCTCGTATAGTATTAGCGTTTGATGATCGCTCAAAGATAATTGCAGGTATGGCACATACGGAGCTATAAGTGGTAAATAGAAATAGAAAAAGCTAGGTAGGAAAAGGAGAAGACTCACCCTAAGACCTTGCTTCAACGAAATCCTGCCTAATCCGACGAGCCAGAGATAAAGGATTAGGCTAGGCAGCATGAGCACAGTCGTTCGATGGTGGGTCAGACTTAGGCCAAAGATGAAGGCGAGGAGGTTGACTTCTCTGATATCTCCCTTTGACAAGCCATTAGACAGTCCCCGCAAACAACACCACAAAATCAAACCAACAAACAAAGCATGTAAAGTATACACCTCAGTGATGATAGCTTGACTCCAATAAGTAGGGCTAAAGGCGAAGGTCAAGGCCAAGGCTGTCGCTGTACAGCGATGTATAAGTGAAGGTAGCTGGGGAAAGAGCAAAATTGTCAGGTGATTGCTTATCAGGTAAACTAAACCTATGGTTATCACCCCGAGCAGGGCAGAGAGAAAATTCAATCGCCAGGCTACTTCTCCGATAACCATCCCGTGGCTGAAGACCCAACCCAGGAGGGTATAAAGCGGATACCCTGTTGGATGGGCGATGCCCGGTAACCAAAGCACGAATTGAAACTCGCCGCCATCACCGAATAGGACCGTGGGGGCTAGGGTTTTACAATAGATAAACAAGGTGAAGCCGCAGATAAGGCTTAACCAGCTTAGGTCAGATTTCAAGAAACTTATTATCATGGGTGACACAGTAAAAGGGTGATGGCTCCGTATTCAGCTATTCGCTTCATTAAATAACATATACACAAACGAGGTAAAAACAGATGCGTTTGGTCATCATCGTTATATCGTCATTGATTGTATCTGGTCTGGTCTTGCTCCTTGGGTCTACCAATGACGCTGCTATTAGAACAAGCGGGATTTTTTTAGATGTAAGCGAAGTCAATCTGGCCCAATTTGACCGAGTTTACCAACCAAGGCCCTTTATATTTCCAGATGATCTCGGTAGCCATCCAACTTATCAAACAGAGTGGTGGTATTATACAGGAAATTTGGCTGATCAGACAGGAGAGCGTTATGGGTTTCAATTGACCTTTTTTCGGCGTGCCTTGACTGCTGATGTCTTACAGCGCCACTCCGAATGGGCGGATGAACAAATCTACTTCGCCCACTTCGCCCTAAGCGATATTGGCTCTCAAACTTTTTATCCACATGAACGTTTTAGCCGCGGTGGGGCAAACATGGCTGGGGTGACTGCTATGCCTTATCACGTTTGGTTAGACAACTGGCGGGCAGAAGAAATCGAACCTGGTCACATTCAGATATATGCTCAAGAGGGAGAAATCAGGCTCGACCTTAAAATCAGAGCCCTCAAGCCCGTCGTGCTTCACGGTGAAAATGGCTTTAGCCCTAAGAGCGATGAAGCTGGCAATGCCAGTTACTATTACTCATTCACCCGCAGTCAGGCCACAGGAGTCATACAAACACCACACAAACAAGCTGAGGTGAGAGGCTATGTTTGGATGGACCACGAATGGAGTACATCGGCAATGGGTGAGGGGATAATCGGTTGGGATTGGTTCTCCTTACAACTAACAAACAATCAAGAACTCATGTACTATCAACTTCGAACTGACACAGGCGACATAGAAGCGGACACGGAAGGAACCATCGTCTATGAAGATGGTAGCCCCCAGCGCCTAAGCCTCGCTGATGTCGAATTAAGGGTACTTGATACATGGACCAGCCCGACAACAGAGGCTGAGTACCCCGTGCAGTGGCACCTCGCTGTACCCAGCCAGGGCTTAGACTTGACCATCACTGCCCTCATGAAAAATCAGGAAATGAACACATCTACCGTCTATTGGGAAGGCGCAGTGCGTGTGGAGGGCTCACATCAGGGCTATGGCTACGTAGAATTGACAGGCTATGAAAGCAGCTTGGCTGGTCTATTTTAGACGACTATATAGACTTAGAAAGAACATCATCATCTATCATTAACTCTATATTCATGCCTCCAAGGATAATGCCATAACAAACTTAAAGTCGATAACCCTTAATTTCTATAAACACTAATTGAACGGTTCAACTCACGCTCAGGAGATATACGATCAATGACAGAATTAACAGATAGTGCCATTGCAGAATTAATTATCACCCAGTTGCCACGTTTACTAACCGAGCGTCCAGAATTGGATACCCAGTTGTATCAAGTTTTTGTGCGCCACTTTGTAGACCGAGGCGAATGGGGACGTTTTCGTCAAGAAATGACGGAATTTCAAGCGGAAACAAAAGCTAATTTTGAGAAGATTGATCAACGTTTTGACAAAGTAGAGACGGACATCGCGGAATTGCGAACTGAAATGCGACATGAACTCAAAGCTGTGCGCCAAGAGATAAAGGCAGAATCGCAAATTGTGCGTACTGAGTTACAGCAAGAGATAGCACTTGTCCACGAGAAAGTTGATAACCTTCATAATATAATCAGCCGCATTGGGCGACGATGGGGAATCCGCAATGAAGATCTTTTTCGCCAGACGATAAAAGCTCTATTAGAGAAATCTTTTGGCGTAACTGTGGAAAGTCGGTTTTTAGGCCCAGATGATGAACAATTCGACCTTATTATCTCCAATGGAGACCATATCTTGATCGAAGTTGCCGCCAGCGTGAAGCGCAACATTTTAGACCGTTTAGAACGCAAACGCACTTTATATTATCGAGAAACGAACATCAGACCTAGCCGCTTTATTTTGGCTGTTGGCTCAATTCATAGTCGCCGGGCCGAAGCTTTGCGTCAAGCCGGCTTTGAGGTCATTGAGCCAGAGGACGAGGATGACTATTGATCTTATGGAGCAGTCATGAACAAACCGATACCCTTCTACAATCACAAATATGGTTTTCACATCAACGCCATCAACAAAGCCGTTGAAGACGCTATACTCTCGCTCCGCCCTCAGGTAATCAAAACCTTAGAACATGACGTGAATTTCTGGCGACACATTCGCCAGGAATTACCAGATGTCTTCATCATTGGCCGTCTCTATGACCCTCACCAACAATATTCAGACAACCCCAAAGCGAGAGGACAAGCCTTCGCCGAACGTATATTAGCGGAAGAGATCAATCATCGTACAGTCAATGGGCGGTTGATATATGATGCCTGGGAGTCTTTCAACGAAGCGGTACCCGACAGTGCCCCAGATGAGGTGCAACGACGTTACGATGAATTTCAAGTAGCCTTCGCCGAGAGGCTGAGACCGCAAGGCCTGGAGCCGATCGGCTTAAATTTCGGAACGGGCAATTATCTAGGGGCACAAATCCTACAAAATTATTCTGGTACCCTTGAAACCTATCGCTATTTGGGCTTTCATGAATATGATTGGCCGACCATGGATCGCCTGCATCAGCAAGGCTTGGCCGAGGGCAATGGGGGCATGTGGCTCTGTCTACGCTATCGGCGGATGATGAACCAGATTCGCCCGCATTACACCGATCAGCACCTCATCATCATCACCGAATGTGGCATGACCCAAGCAGTCTATGGGAAAGACAGACCTGATGTTGGCCCTTGGCACGACAGCCACCCAATCTCCTCCGATGACTACTGGCAGTCGCTCTTATGGTATAACCAAGAACTCATGCAAGATGAAACCGTATTAGGTGCTTGTCTCTTCGTCGTCGGGGCACAACATCCTTGGGAGAGTTTTGAACACCTAGGGCCAATTTTGGATCGTCTGAGTGGATATCAACGGCCTTATGAAAAAGAAGTCCCACCAGAACCAGAACCCGAAGAACCTACCCAGCCCGACCTAAAAATCATTGACCGCCGAGCGCAGATGCCCAACTATGATTTCTACAAAACATGGCAGCGATCCGGCAAAATATTGGGGGTAACCGTCCATCATACTGGCACAACCGAGGGCGATGCCTTAAGCCTCTTTCGCTATCAAGTCGAAACACTGGGCTGGGCGCATGGAGCCTACACCTACATCATCACCCCAGACGGCCAAATTCAATACGCCTTGGATGAACAAATCGCGGCCTATCATGCCACGATCAACGATCCGAGTAATGCTTTAGATTTAGATTATGGGCAGTATTGGAACAATCATTATCTCGCAGTCGCACTGGTCGGCGATTTCAATCAAAGCGGTCCGACGCAAGCCCAAAGCCAAGCCTTGATATTACTGCTGCATCAATTGCGTCAACGCTACCAAATCTCTATTGAAAACATTCGAGTACATCGAGAATTGCGCGGCGTACAAACCCAGTGCCCTGGCTTCAACCTAGACCCAGCCCAACTGCGCCAACAACTGCGCCAGCCACCGCCTGAGCCTTTGCCGCCTGTAGAACCACCCCAGCCAGAACGCGGTCAGCATGTCGTCCTTGTGCCCGATACAGATGCTTACTTCACCGCCGCCTTGGGCTATATCTGGAAATTTCAACCCGATGTCAGCTTTAATCCCCAAACTATCGCCGGTACATGGCTTTACATCACCGCTATCGGCGAGATAGATCAAGATTTATTGGCCGAATATCGACAGGCTGGAGCCGAAATCGTGCAGCACATCCCTGGCTCTGCGGAGTCTGTGCAAACGCTGCTGGATAAGTTAGCCCGTCAAAATCAACGCTTCTTACCCCTAGATGACATGCCTGCAACAGCGACGCTTCCTAAAACTTACACCGTTCAGCCGGGGGATACACTATCCAAAATCGCGGCACAAATCTATGGTCAAGCCACAAAGTGGCCGGACATATATCAGGCCAATCGAAATCAATTGCCGAGTCCGAACATGATTAGGGTGGGGATGAAATTGGTAATTCCTTAAGCAAACTTATACCAAAGTATGAATATAACATATTTGTCAATTTTACTTGTACTGAAATACTAAATGAGGGACTCCATGACCAACAAGTGGCTTGACCAAGCAAAAAATGTCCGCCCAGGCGAAGAACTAGATAAAGCCCGCCTATTGGCCTATCTGAAAGACCACTTACCAGACCTAAACGGTCCCCTGATCATCAAACAATTCCCCAGCGGTTTTTCAAACTTAACCTATTTGCTTCAAATAGGAGAGCGGGGCCTGGTATTGCGTCGCCCCCCCTTAGGGGTCAAGATCAAGTCAGCCCATGACATGGGACGTGAATACCATATATTGTCACATCTGAGCCAGGTCTATCCCAAAATACCCCAGACTTTACACTATTGCGAGGATGAGGCCATCATCGGTGCCCCCTTCTATCTCATGAAACGCTTGACAGGGATTATCTTACGGCCTGAAATGCCCGTGGCGATGAATCCCAGCCCAGATTTGATGGGCCGCATTGCGGACTCCTTCATCGACACCTTGGTTGAGTTACATGCCGTCGATTATCAAGCGGCTGGCTTAGGCGATTTAGGACGGCCAGCGGGTTATATCGAGCGGCAGATTGGAGGCTGGAGCAAACGCTATCAAAATGCCCGCACAGACGATGTGCCAGATATAGAACGGGTAGCCACTTGGCTACAGGATCATAAGCCGACCAATGAAAGCGATGAGACAACACGCGCATCTTTGATTCACAACGATTATAAATATAATAATTTGATGTTAGACCCTCAAGATTGGACTCATGTCATGGCGATTTTAGATTGGGAGATGTCTACTTTGGGGAATCCTTTGATGGATTTGGGCACAACCTTGGGGTATTGGGTGGAAGCTGATGACCATGAAATCATGCACACCCTCGACTTAAGCCCGACCACCTTGCCCGGTAACCCATCTCGTGAAGCCTTAGCCGAGCGTTACAGCCAAAAAAGCGGGCAAAATATTGATCATCTTGTCTTTTACTATGTCTACGGCTTATTCAAAGTCGCCGTTATCATCCAGCAGATTTATCGTCGTTTCAAACTCGGTCATACCCAAGATCAACGCTTTGCCCAGCTAGACCAAGCCGTGAAAGTCTGCGGCATCACGGCGGGGCAAGCGATTGAAAAGGGGCGGATTAATCAATTGTTTACTTGAAGCGTATTCCGTAGGGCGTAGTCAGGTCAAGTTGTTTCCATTACGCAATACGATACTCAGCGCGGGCATAAATTGAACTTTTAGTTTTAATGCCATCTCTTAAGTTTATGCCCGTGTACAACGAGGTGATTTATGCAATTCTCTTTTTCAAATAAAGTAGCCCTCGTCACAGGCGGTTCGTCTGGTATTGGCCACGAGACGGCTTTGGCTTTTACCCGGTCTGGGGCAACGGTGGTTTTGGCCGATATTAATGAAACCGAGGGCGAGAAGACGGTGCAACTGCTACAGAAGGCTGCGGCGGAGGCTGGTCTGGCCGGAGAGGCGATGTTCGTCAAAACCGATGTCACCCAGGCCGATGAGGTGGCCGCTTTAGTTGCTCAGACGGTTGACGTGTATGGTCAATTGGACTTTGCCCTCAACAATGCTGGCATTGATGGGGCAGCAGCGAAGACGGCTGATTATCCAGATGACATCTGGCATCAGGTCATGAACATAAACGTGAATGGGGTCTGGTACGGTATGAAGTATGAAATTCCGCAGATGTTAGCCCAAGGCGGCGGAGCGATCGTGAATTTGGCTTCTGTGGCTGGCTTGGTCGGTTTTGTGCGGCATGCTGCCTATTCTGCGAGCAAACATGCTGTGGTCGGCTTGACCAAAACGGCTGCTTTAGAATATGTTCGCCAAGGTATCCGCATTAACGCCGTTTGTCCTGGGTTCACTGATACACCGATGGTCCAAAACATCATTGCCCAAAATCCTCAGCAGGAGGAACGCCTTGTCGCGGGTGTGCCAGCGCGTCGTCTGGGCAAGCCAGAGGAAATTGCCGCCGCCGTGTTATATTTATGCTCTGAGGAAGCTGGGTTTATTACGGGACATACATTGACTTTAGATGGTGGGATTTTGGCAATGTAGGGAAGCAAAGTGGCAAGGTGGCCAATGGCGTTAAGTTAAGCCCCCTCTAACCCCCCCCCGAAGTGTTCGGGAAGAGTGGCGACGGGTTGCCATTAGTGCTTGGGCTACAGGATTGCTAAGAATACTTCCAGATTGTTAGCTTCAGGTGCGCGATAGCTACCTAACAAAAAAATTATAGGGTGTGGCGAAGCTATGTGCAGCACTGCCAGAGCTTATTGTTATACCGACCTATTCAATAAACAATATAGACCCTTACCGACTCGACCGCGGATCCAACAAATCCCGTATCCCATCCCCCAGCAGATTCCAACTGAAAACCATGACAAAAATCGCCATACCGGGGAAGGTGGACACCCACCATTCTTCGGGAAAATAGGCGCGGCCATCGTTGATCATAGCCCCCCATTCTGGCGTGGGCGGTTGGGCACCCAAACCGATGAAGCCAAGGGCGGCGGCGGTGAGGACGGCAAAGCCGAAGTCGGTACTCATTTTGACCACAATTGGAGAGAGGGTGTTGGGCAAAATGTGGCGGAAAATGATGCGCGGATGTCCGACTCCGATGCTCTGCGCCGCTTCGACGAAGGCTTCTTCGCGCAAGGTTAAGACGAGGCTGCGGGTGAGGCGGGCAAAGCCAGGCCACCAGACCAAAGAAATGCCGATCATCACGTTGAGAAGGCCTTTGCCCAAGGCGGCGGTGACGGCGATGGCGAGGACTAAAGCGGGCACGGTCAAGAAAATATCCGTCATCCGCATCAAGAGATCATCGGCCCAACCGCCGAAATAGCCCGCCAGTGCGCCGATGGTCACGCCGATGAGCGAGGCCAGAAAGATGATGACGGCTCCGACTTGCAGGGCCAAGCCCGTGCCCAAGAGGACTCGGCTGAAAATATCACGGCCAACATGATCTGTGCCGAAATAATAAGGTGCGCTTGGTGGTTTTAGCCGATCCAAGGCCCGCATATTGCCCAACGCATCTTCGGGAAAGGGCACGATTTGTGGGGCCAGGAGGGCAATGATGGCTAAAATGATGAGGGCGGTCAAGCCCAACATCGATAGGGGGTTGGCCCGAAAGCGTCTGAGGCCACGGCGCAAGTTTTCAAAATGACGCGGGGCAGGCTTGGGATTGGCAGGCTTGGTCGGAGGTCTATCGTCTTGAGGCTTAACCATAGCGAATCCTAGGGTCGAAGATACCATAAGCGATATCGGTGATGAGGTTGACGACGCTAAAAATAAGGCCATAAAAAATGGTGATGCCCATAATGGGTTGAAAGTCGAGGCGCAGGGATGATTCAACGGCATAGAGACCCAAGCCTGGCCAATCAAAAATCGTTTCGACCAAGACAGCCCCAGCCATCAGCCAGCCAAATTCTAAGGCCGTCATGGTCAAAATCGCATTGGCCGCGT
This sequence comes from Anaerolineae bacterium, assembly GCA_965199695.1. Lineage (GTDB taxonomy): Bacteria > Chloroflexota > Anaerolineae > 4572-78 > 4572-78 > CBDAUV01. Next base: position 1,413,858 of record OZ241372.1, read on the forward strand.
TGCGTAGGACATGTCGCCCGATTAAGGTCGCTTGGGGCAGCCCTTTCGCTCGGGCCGTGCGGACAAAATCTTGGCCCAAGATATCCAACAGGCTAGCTCGCGTAATGCGGGTGATGCTGGCTAAGGAGCCAAAGGATAGCACCAGCGCGGGGGTGACGATATGCGAAAAGGCTAAACGGAAGGCCTTAAAATCAAGGGTGAGCAGGCTGTCGAGGAGATAGAGATGGGTGATGGCTGTGGGTGGGGCGAGGCGAACATCGAAGCGTTTGCCGATGGGAAACCAGTCGAGTTGCAGGCCAAAGGTCGTTTGAAAAATCATGGCCAACCAAAAGGCGGGAAAGCTGACGAAGAAGAGAGCCACAATTCGCGCCAAATGGTCAGGCAAGCGATTGCGATAAAAGGCAGATAGGGTGCCAATGGGGATGCCCAACAATGCGGCAAAAATCACCGCCGTCAAGGTTAATTCGAGGGTAGCGGGAAAGAAGGTGCTTAACTCCGTCCAGACGGCACGACGGGAGTAAAGCGATTGGCCCCAATCTCCTTGAAAGAGGTTGAACATGTAATTGATATATTGCAGAGGCAGCGGTTGATCCAGCCCAAATTCTTGGCGCAATGCTTCTTTAATTTCGGGCGTGGCCTGAGGTCCAGCGGCCAAGCCAACCGGATCGCCTGGTACGACCCGTGAGATGATAAACGTTAGGATGCTCAGGCCGATGAGGAGGGGCACGAGTTGAAATAAACGGCGGATTAGGTAAGCGCGTAGGCTCATTAGAACCTTAAATTTTGACCTTCTCTAACTGTTTAGGGACAATCTTCCATTGCAATATCTTGGAAGAGAATAGACAGGCTTTCTAAAGGGCGAAACTCATAACCCGTAATACATTCGTGCATAGCGATGAGCGTGTTTTCGGTGTAGGTCCAGATGGCGGGTTGATCGGCGGCGATTAATTCTTGGGCTTCGGCGTACATGGCCAAGCGTTGTTCTTGGTCGCCCAGAACGCGAGCTTCATCCAGCAATTCATCGACCCGCTCATTTTGATAGAAACTGCAAGAATTGAAGCTGCCCCACTGACCAGAATGATACTGATTATAAAGGTGAGCATCGGGGTCAAGATAGGCGGGTTGGGTGTAAATGTTGATCAGATGCGGCCCTGTCTCAGGCGATGTACAACTGGCGACCATATCGGGCCAGAGCATGGGTTTCATGTTCAGGGTGATGTTCAGTTCAGCCAAGCCTTCCAGCAAAAGCAAGCCAGAAATTTCTTCACGAGGAAATTCGGTCACATAAACATAATCTAAGGTGATGCCGCCATCTGACCAAGGGGTTTGGGCCAAATATTCCTTGGCTTTATCAAGGTCATAAGTCGGCACATCGAGGCCCGCTACAGACCCAGGAAAGTTGAGGGGGGTCGGGCCAGGTAAGACTTGGACGGGGATATCCTCAACCACGGGCAGGAGTTCGTAGTTCATGGCGTGAGCGATGGCCTTGCGGAGGTTGCTATCGCTGGTGTACTCGGCTTGGGTATTCATCTTGAAGGTGTTGACAAAATAGCCGCTGCTATTGTAAACGACGAAGCCTTCAGTGTTCTCGACTTGTTCAATATCGCTGCCCGCAATCGTGTCAGCGATGTGAGTTTCACCCGCTAAAAGTGAATTTAACTGCGTGGCCGCATCGCGTTGGATAATCCATATAAAGCTGTCGATATGATGCTCACTGCGCCAGCCACCCCAATAATCGGGGACGGCGTGAAATTCGTAGAGATTGCCAATTTCCCAGCGGCCTTGGGTGAAGGGGCCAGACCCAGCGGCATTCTCTTTTAAGTAGCTTTGGCCAAAGTCATCGCCGAGATTGGCCTCGACAATGGCTGGGTTGACGATGAAGAGTTGGGTCAAGGTACCCACGAAGGGGGCAAAGGGTTGGGTTAGGGTAAACGCAACCGTAAATTCATCCACGGCTTGGGCCGAGTTTTGATCGGCAATGCCCGCCCAGCGGTAGGTTGGGGGGCCTTGCAATTCGAGCAGGCGATTGAAGCTGTATACCACCGCTTCGGCGTTCACGGGACGACCGTCATGAAATTTCGCATTTTCCTTGAGCTTAAAGGTAAAGACCGTGGCATCGTCATTGACTTCCCATGTATTGACGAGATTAGGTTCAGCTTCATTGCCCCGCATAATGAAGAGAGCATCGTATAGGCTCAATAAAGCCGCGTTGATAGAGTAATTCTCACCTGTGGCGGGGTCAATGTTGTCGATATCTTGATTGCCACCATAAAGCAATATTTTGCGACCAGCCTCAGCCGCTGTCTCTGTATCGCCTCCCTCTGCTAGTTCACTGGCTGATTCCTGGGACGCACAACTGACCACGATTAAGGCGACCATGATCAATATCATAGACCAAGATCGCGGGCTCTTAAATGTGTTACGATAAACCATCTGTTTCCCCTTTGATTGAGTAAATATAGGAATGGGGATTAATTAACTTGTGCTTTTCATGTTATTTAATTCTCATTCCATAAGTATGGATTAAATGCGAACCTATTTTTCCAGAGATGCTTTTATTTGTCAAACCACCATGATGGGGAATGACTTCCTTAAGAGACATGGTCTGTAAGCAGCGTCAAGGTTGCGGAGGTGATATTGTTGGCGAAATAGCCAGCACACGGAAATGGGTATATAATTGGTGAGGAGATAGATTTAAGTTTAAGAATGATGACCCAAACGCTCACCCTAGAGACCTTTGCTCAGAAATTTGAGCAAACCCGCCAAGAAATCAATAAAGTCATCGTCGGCCAAGATGATGTGGTGACCAATGTCTTGGTCGCCCTCATCGGCGGAGGACATGTTTTGCTGGAAGGGGTGCCTGGCTTGGGTAAAACCCAATTGGTGAAGACTCTGGGCCAGGTACTTGACTTAAAATTCGCTCGCATCCAGTTTACGCCTGACCTCATGCCTGCTGATATCATTGGCGCAGATGTTTTGGCCTCAGATCAAGAAAGCGGACGCCTGTTCCGTTTTCAGGCGGGCCCTATCTTTGCCCATCTTGTCTTAGCCGACGAAATCAATCGGGCCACCCCGAAAACCCAATCCGCGCTCTTGGAGGCCATGCAGGAACACACCGTTACCGTTTCCGACCATACTTACATCCTTGACCCGCCTTTCTTCGTCTTAGCCACCCAAAACCCGATTGACATGGAAGGAACCTATCTCCTGCCCGAAGCGCAATTGGACCGCTTTTTGTTTAAGCTCGATGTAACCTACCCCAGTCAATCTGAAGTCCGCGAAATTCTGGCCCGCACGACGGGTCAAGCAGTCCCAAGGGTCAAGGCCATCCTCAATCGAGAGACCTTGTTACAAATGCGTGAGGTGGCCCGCCAAGTGCCCGTCGCCAGCCCTGTCTTAGATGCTGTAGCCTCGCTTGTTTTGGCCTCTCATCCCACCCATGATCAAGCCCCATCCCTCGTCCAACAGTATGTCCGTTTCGGGGCCAGTCCCCGGGCGGGGCAGGCGGTCATCATCGGAGCCAAGGTGCGAGCCTTGATCCAAGGCCGTTTTAACGTTTCCTTTAAGGATATCAAAGCTGTCGCCGCCAACGCGCTGCGCCACCGTTTAATCCTCAGCTTTGCAGGCGAAGCTGAGGGTATTCAGCCTGAGCAGATTATAGCTCAGATAATACAAACTTTACCAGAGGGATGATTTTTTCCTTATCGACCGAGTGATTAACCTTGAAAGATCCAAATACCTGGCTCAATCATATTCCCCACAGGCGTGGGGGTGAACCGGTGAACCGGAATTTTGGGGCCAGATATTCAAGATTGTTCAAGCTGAAGAAGTTCCTTGGACTCCCCTCACCAAACCGCTGAGTCAATGCACAGTGGCCTTGGTGACGACAGGGGGAGTCCATCTCAAAACTGACCCGCCCTTTGATATGCGCGATAAACGGGGTGATCCTTCCTATCGCCACATTCCATCAACAGCTAACCAAGATGATTTAACCATTACCCATATCTACCATTTTCAAAGATTGCTTAAACATTTTGGAAACGGCGACGGAGCCGGGAACCATTATTGACGCGCCCTATCGTTGGCGCGGGCATGAGTTTTAAGGAAACCGATCACCAGAATAAGGAAATACTATGAGCCAAATTGATGTCAATCCAATCAATAAGGTCCAAGAACTCAAACAGAGGCTAGGACCTGTTGATGTAGATCAGATACGGCTGTTATTACGGGTATCACCACAGCAACGAATCTTGACGATGTTGGATATGCAAGATTACCTGCTTCATACCTGGCAGCAACGCCTGCGTCGCGCCCATCCTGAGCTAAGTGATTTAGCCCTGTGCCGTTTGCTTTTTAAGAGGCTCGCTCAAAATGGCTGATGTCTCGTTCCATCTCTATTTTGATGTGCTACAAACCTTGGAAGGTCTACAAGTACCCTATGTTATCATCGGCGCGTTTGCTGGAACAGCTTATGGCATTACCCGCGTTACCTTAGATGTTGATATAGTGGTCAATTTAAACGAAGCGCATATCGAGGCCTTGGCAGCAACTTACCTGCCGCCTCGTTTTTACGCTGATCCCGATCAGATGCGAACTTGTATCCACACCGGGTCTTTGTTCAACATTATTGATACAAGTGAAGCCCGCAAAGTGGATTTAATTCCCTTAACAATGAAACCTGGTTACGATTTTGCCTTACAAAACCGTATTCGTCGCAAGATCAAGCCTCCGCAGGGGACTGAATTTGATGTCTGGTTTGCTAGACCGGAAGATGTTATCGTGGGCAAGTTGATGGCTTGGGACGAGGGCGGTTCACATAAACATGAGGTTGATATTGGCGATATGATGACTGCTGTTAAACTAGGCGATGACCCCGATTTATCAGCTACCTTTGACATCGCTTATATTGATCGTTGGACAAATCAACTTGGTCCAAAGGTTCAAGCTTTTTGGGTTGCTCTGAAGCAGATTGTCGAAAGTTGAGATGAGGAATATTATTACGCGCTAATTCATTATCAAAGAAAATAAGGAAACCATATTCTTGCCTCAATCGCTGCTCTTCGACGAAGCCTTCCTCCGCAAATTAGAACAACTCTCCCTCGTCATCCGCCGCGTCCGAGCGGGACACTTCAAAGGAGACCGCCGCAGCACCCGACGCGGACAATCCATTGAATTTGCTGATTATCGCAACTACATGCCTGGTGATGATCTCCGCGCCCTCGACTGGAATATCTACGCCCGTCTCAATCGGCCCTTCATCAAGCTTTTTGAGGAAGAAGTTGATCAGACTGTCTATATTGTGCTTGATGCCAGTGCGTCGATGGATTGGCCGCAGAGTCAGGCCCAAGATGATGTTTCTGAGCATCACAAATGGACGTATAGCCTTCGCTTGGCCGCTGCTTTGGGATATATCGCTTTGGTGAACAATGATCGTTTGATCGTCACCTGTCTCTGCGATAAGCATGTTGACACCTGGGGGCCAGTACGCCAGCAAGGGCAAATCCATCGTCTCCTCGATTTCCTGTCTGGTCAGGTCTCCAGCGATTCCTTAGATTTTGTGAAGACGCTGACCGACTACACCCAGCAAACAAAACGAGCCGGCCTCCTCTTCCTCCTGAGCGACTTCCTGTCCGTGGATGACCTTCGACCCGGTCTGAATGCCCTGCAAAGTCAAGGCCATGAAGTGACGCTCCTCCACATTCTTTCTCCTGATGAAATTTCGCCCACGCTTTGGGGTGATTTGCGATTGCAAGATATCGAAACAGGTCAAACCCAAGACTTGACCATTAATGTCACCTTGAAAAAACTTTATCAACAAAAATTTGAGGTTTGGCAAGGGGAACTCAACCAACGCTGTCAGCAGCAGGGCCTGAATTATGCTTTGCTGAATACAGCGCAGCCTTTTGAGCAGGTGATGTTGCAGTATTTACGGCAGAGGGGGTTTGTACGGTAGGCGGAGATTAATAGACTTTTAGTTCAGATAGATGTCATTTTCATGCCCAACAGATATCTAGCACAATACGAAACGTGAGATTTATAGCTCTATGATGGATACTCAATCACAATATTTGGACATAACAGATATCGAAAACGCTAAGGAGAACATACCATGAATATCCAACGAATCGAAACCTTCACCACCGACCAAGATCTCAGCATGGTCAAGGTACAAACTGCGGACGGCGTAGAAGGCTTTGGACAAATCTCACCCTTTAATGCTGATATTTCGGCCACAGTTTTACATCGTCAAGTAGCTCCTTACGCTTTGGGTCAGGCGGTGGAAGACTTAGACACTTTGGTGGATCGAATCATTGAGGAAAATCACAAATTTCCAGGCTCTTATGTCTGCCGGGCCTTGACTGGTTTGGACACGGCTTTGTGGGATTTGCGAGGCAAGCGAGCAGGCCAGAGCGTTTGCGAATTGTTGGGTGGGCAACCACGTCCCTTCCCCGTTTATGGGTCGAGCATGCGGCGCGATATTCAGCCCACAGATGAGGCAAAACGTCTAGCCCGCTTGCGTGACGAGTACGGCTATCGGGCTTTCAAAATCCGGGTGGGCAAAGTATTTGGGCATGATCAGGACCAATGGCCGGGCCGCACCGAGGCTCTGATTCCGACTGTGCACAAGGCTGTCGGCGATGAGGTGGTTTTATTAGCCGATGCCAATAGCTGTTATACGCCATCCAAGGCCATTGAAGTCGGTCAACTGCTGCAAGACCACCACTTCGGTCATTTCGAGGAACCTTGCCCTTATGGGGAACTCGAATGGACAGCGGAAGTGGCTGCTGCTCTCGATATCCCAGTCGCAGGCGGCGAACAGGATTATGACCTGAAACAATGGCGGCGCATTATTGACCTCCACGCCGTGGATATCGTCCAACCCGACGTATGTTATATCGGCGGCTTAAGTAGAGCCTTGCGCATCGCCAAGATGGCTGAGGCCGTTGGCCGCCCCTGCGTCCCCCACTCGGCCAATCGCTCCCTCGTCACCGTCTTCACCTTGCACCTGATGGGAGCTATTCCCAACGCTGGCCCTCACGTCGAGTTTTCGATTGAATCCAACCCTTGGACGCAAGACCTCTTCACCCCCGCCCTCGAGGTTAAGGATGGTCAGGTCATGATTCCCGACCAACCCGGCTGGGGTGTGACTTTGAACCCATCTTGGCTGGCGAAAGCGAAGCGTCAAGTGAGCGAATAAATATTTTTATATGGTCTCGCTCGATGAACGCTGGCTCGTAGATGTCGGGTTTGGCGATACCTGTCGTCGGCCCGTCAAGATATATCCTAACACTTTAGCCTGCTGTCGCCTCTGGTATAATTCAAGGAAAGATATTGCCAACGGCTTAACATTGGACGACATCAGGATTCGTACTCAAACAAAGGGATTATCGTATTTTTGGTATGAGTTAATCAGAAAAAAAATGTGGTCAGGCTTACTTGGCAAAAATAAGAATCTAGCATAAAATCGATTATATATTAAGCCTAAGGCTTCTCAAGCGACCTCAATCTTACCCGCCAACAAACTAGCTAAAAACGTCTTTTCGCCTTCTTCGATAAATTCAATCGTTACCACCGCATCATCACCACTTGCTTCAAGGGCTTGGATTTCCCCTAGACCGAACAGGGTGTGTTCAACGAGCATGCCTTCCTTGAGCGGTGGCAGGGTTTGGGTTGGTTTGCCAGTTTCATCGATGATAGCCTCTCGATATTGGCGGTCCTGCCATAGGTCGAAATAAGGTAGGAGGTCTTTATCTTCTTTGATTTTATGGCGAAATTGACTGACCCGGCCTCGTACTTGGCTGAGGCGGTCGCGTAAGGCCAGGATTTCAGCTTCAGGAGGGGTGTTATCTTTAGCCAGACGGCGGCTAGCCCGACTCAAGGTTAACTCTAAGGCATTAAAGAGTTCGCTCGGCTCTTGAGCATTGAGATTCAAAGAGGCTAAATTAATACCGTGCTCAGCACAGACCTTATCGCGATTCTCATCGCGTTTCCGTTGTTGGATTTGTTCTTGAATGCTGCTTGGTCCCCGTTGCTGTTTGCCTCGTAGACCCTGAAAACGGACCGCTACCCCAATGTCGGGAAAAAGCATATCTAATTTGAGCGGACGATGTGTATCAGGGTTAATTAGCCACGCTGGGGAGAGGTTATATTGGACGGTTAGACCCTCAAAGATGCGAGCCAGAATTTCGCGCCAAGCGTTTATGTCTGATTTTGCCATGGTCATTATCCGATAGGCTATATAGCTTAGATAGCTAGGACTGACATCTAGAAACATAGCGGATGTGACAGGTTTTACCATCTATTATACTCTTCGTCAAAATTGGTAATATTCCCCACAGGCGTGGGGGTGGACCGTATTTCCTTCCTTATCTGAGAAGAGGCTGGTTGTTCCCACCAGCCTCTTTTTATTTTAATGAACGAATTAATAGGATCACCATGGACCGCACTAAACCCGCCTCCAGTAACGAAGAAATCGAACTCTACATGCGAACCTACTACTCCCTGCTCCGTTCCAGCAGCGAGATCGAAGTTCGTTCCTTAGAAGAAACGCACTCAGCCATGAACGCCAGTTTACATCAAAAGGCTAGTCAGGTAGAGATTGACTGGGAAGCCTTTGTTTATTGCGCCTTGCGGATGCCCGTTGAAATCGCTCAAACTCGGCTCATTCTTTTGGGCCAATCTGCAGAAGTGTTTGCCCGCCGTAGCTATCCTGAACTGGCAGCCTGGACGAGCGTGAAATCAGTCGCCCGCCGCCGAAAATGTTTTTTTGATGGGTCAGGAGCAATGGCGGTCTTCATCAATAGTGCCTCAGATATTGATGATTTTATTCCTATGTTGACGGCCTATCAAATCGAGTGGAACAAGATGCACCTGCAACTTAATCGAGCGGGCTTGACGGGAAAAACTGAGGCAGAGGCACAGGATTATTTTCAAGTCTTAGCTTTAGACGGGACGGATTTAGAAAGCTTAAATCAAGTTTGGGGCGAGCAGTGTTTATGGTTTCTACAACAGGTGGCGCAAGGGCCAAAACGTTTTGCTATTCGCTTATTGGCTGGTTCCTTGAATGATTATCGACGGGCCGCCCAAGCTTGGTGGCAGAGCATCCTCGAACAATGTCCCGTCAAAGATATCGCCTCCCGCCCCGTCTATTTTCTTTCTTCAAATATGCATGCCCTACCGAATTTGCTCCTGCACTATGCTCGTCTTATTCAAGATGAGTTGCTCGCTTACTTGCAGGAAAACAATCCTGAGAATTTATATCAAGTCTACCAAAATTTAGGCCTAAATAGCCCGCTTGGTATCCAAGAAAATATCTTGAACTACATCATGCGTATGTATTTTCGGACCGCGACTGGATATCATCATTATGACCTGCGCCTCGCTCAGGAAATAAAACAGGGCATCCATAATGTTCGGCGGCCTCGTAATTTAGACATTGGGGTGCAAATTATCGAGTTAGCCAAATTAGATTCGACTTTTTTTGACCGACGCATCCAAAATTTGGTCTTAGATTGGGATAAACTCCAGCAAAGTCACGCGCTCATCGTCAATGTAGATTATCCGCTGGGCTTGGGGGCCTATCAAGTGCTTTCTCATATTGCGGCCAATGTGGGGGAATTAAAGGGGGTGTATATCATGGGCAAGGCGGCCACGCTAAACGGGCGCGTTGGTGACGTGATGGTTCCTGGGGTTGTTCATGACGAACATTCGCAAAACACGTATTTATTCCGCAATTGTTTCACAGCCCAACATATAGCCCCATTTTTGAATTATGGTACTGTGTTTGATAATCAAAAAGCTTTAACCGCGAAAGGGACGCTACTGCAAAATCGTCAATTTATGCACGTTTTCTACAAAGAGGGTTATACCGATTTGGAGATGGAAGCAGGCCCTTATCTGAGTGCGATGTACGAAAATATTTATCCGACCCGTTATCCTGTAGATGAGATTGTGAATTTATTTCTCAATCAACCTTATGATATTGGCATTTTGCATTATGCTTCTGATACGCCCTATAGCCAAAGACAAAATTTGTTGTCAAAGAGCATGCTTTATTTTGGCATGGAAGCCACGTATGCCGCAGCGTCGGCCATTATGCGGCGGATTTTGACCGTGGAGATAGAGAATGAACGATAAACATCAATAGGACTTACGCAGTTGCACAATTTAGCCACGAATTAACACAAATTTCACGAATTATTATCAAAAAATTTGTGGCGAATTTTGTACCAAAACGTTGAAGTGCGTAACCCCTAATCAAAATCGGCTCAAGCCAACCCAAATTTGATAAAGCCCAAAGCCCAAAAGCGCGACGGCTGAGATACCATTTAAGATGCGGGTAACCTGCGGCCCCAAGTGCCGTGCTAGGGCAAAGACCATGACCAAAGCCGCAAAGCCGCCGACAATCGCGCCATAAAACCCCAATAAAAAAGCCACACTGAGCGCGAACCCACTGGGTTCGACAGAATGCTCTCGCCAGCCAGCAATTAAGATGGGGGCAGCGACAGTTCCCCAAAAAATATAAGGATTGGGGTTCAGGGCATTGACGACAATGGCTTTGAACAAACTTTGTTGGCCTGATTCAGAGTCAAATTGCCAGGTGATTTCAGGGGAAAGAAAAACATCTAAGGCTTCTTTGGCGAGATATAAAATAAAAAAGCCGCCTAAGACTTGGATGGTCGCTAAGAACCCTGTCGGCGTTTGGGTTAAAATGAGTAAAACCAGCGCAATAATCGGGCCATCGCTAAATATTGGGGCAAAAGCGGCCCAAATACTCCTTTGCCACCCTAACTTGAGCGTTTGAGAGAGCAAAAAAGCCTGAAACGGCCCTGGTGAAGCCGCAGCCCCAAACCCTAATAATAGTCCTTGCAACAAATAGATAACCATGTTTATATGATATTTGTCATTTCTTATATACTGGATACGGACACAAGTATAAATTGGGCATTGAAACAGGCCGCATAAGACCCTAAACATTAAATTTATGCCCGCGTTGAGTATAGATTAATGATGCATTGTTTATGACTAATTGGAGAATATTCCTTTGAAAATTGCCATTTTTGCTGATATTCACGGTAATCTAGCCGCCTTGGAAGCTGTTTTATATGATATTGAACACCAAAACGTTGATGTCACGGTCTGCGCCGGTGATATCGTGAATCCTCTGCCTGGATCACGACAAAGTTGGGATTTGATTCGAGATCGCCAAATTCCATTGGTCGTCGGTAATCAGAATGTTCTGGGGCAGGTCATGTTGTCCCTTTTTTACATGAATTTTATGCCAAGACCAAGCCAAGTACTTTATCTGAGTGGGAAAATTTAGCGCAAAATTATTTTGAAACAATCGGCCAATGGGAGGCGTTTCAGAGAGCTGTATACTGAGAGCAGAATGAAACTTAAAGTTTTGGCATGCCCGCCTGGAATTAGCGGGCCTCCAAACCTGAGAGAGCTTAACGAGGCAAAGGCGAATAGCTCATCAAGCCATCAGCCTGTCCCAGAGCATAGCGGTAGTCCAGCACATTCACCATCACCGCTATCGGATTATCTGCTATCACCACCGCTGACCCAGAAAATTCGTGGGTTGGTTTGCCCCAGCCATACGTCAGTCATTGGCTGGGGTATCAGCCTTGGAGAACCAAGAAATAGCGACGCGGATGCGTTCGCCCTGAGCGGCGTTGAAGTAACGGTTAAAGCCCTGATAGAGCTGAGGGCTGCTATGGCTGGTGGTTTTGCCCCACCAACAAGGTTTGTCACAGGCGGTAGAGGCTGAGGTTTGGCGGAACTGAGCGATTTGATCGGCCAAAGCAGCATTGATACCGCCAGTGCCGTCTTGGTCGCTCAAGCGGCGGCTACCTTCAATATTGTGGACAGCAGAGGCCATGAGAATGGCTTTAACCGCTTCGGGCCAGATCTTCAAACGACTGTTACGTTGCATCAGGAGGGCGGCTAGGCCAGCGACTTGGGGGGCGGCGTAGCTTGTGCCTCGCTCTGTGAATGGATTACCCCCAACATCAATCATGGTCACATTTTCTCCGTGGGCGACCACTTCTGGCTTCTGGCGATCTCCTGGCGTGGTCGCGTTGATAGCAGGATTTTGGTACACAGAGCTAACAACCATGTCATCATCACCCCAATAAGACGTGTTGTGATCATTTAGTCCCCCCACCGTGATGACATTCCACCCTTTTCCTGGAGATGTAGTGTAGCCATTAGGATTACTATTAGTTAAATTGCCAGCCGACTTGACAATGGTTATATTATCGTGCCGAGCCCAATAGTCGAAAGCACGGTCAATCCATTGCATATCCTCCTCTACCCAGCCGTAACTCATATTGACCACATTTGCTCCCTCATTTATAGACCATTCCAAGGCGTTTACGGCAGTTGACTGGATGCCAAATAAAAAATCTACGTCTAGCAACTCGGCTCCATAGGCAATGCCTTTATATTGGACATGGTCACAAGCGACGACGGATGCAACCCGCGTTTTATGATCATTTACAGTTCCTCCTAAAACATGTCGACTATCCGCAATCGTTAGACAGTTCAAATTAGGATCAATTTCTCCCCTTTCAAGAATCGCGATCTTAATGCCGTTACCAGTTAATCCAGATCGCCAAAGCGGTCTAAAACGGCCTGTGGCAGTTCCAATATCTAGTTCAGGCTGGCCTTTACCCTCAACTAGATAAATTGCGCTCACTTCATCTAAATGACTGAGGGCTAGAATCGTGGCCTTGGGTAATTCAGCCACGATAGAGGGCATTAAGGCGGAGGTCTGGATCGCGTCGGCGTTCACCTTTTGGGCGTGTAACCAGTCTAGGACAGGTTTTTGGCGGACCGCTATCGTTTGCGCCAGCTCTTGATTATACTCTGCCTCTATCTCAGCGATACGGGCCTGTGTGTCGGAGCCCATCTTGAGTTGATCTTTCAAGGTCTTGAGTTGATCTCTCAAGGTGATGAGATGCTCAGTCTCTCCCCCGCCAGCTAACCAAACGGCAATGAGTAAGGGGGTGTCGTCGGTCACGGTTTGCAAGCGTTCATACAAAGCTGGGCTTAGTTTCCCGTATTTTTGCTGATACGCTATCGCCTCTGCTGCCTCAATACCTCGCCAATCTTCTTCTGCTTCCCCTGTGGTTAAATCGATCATGACAAAGTAGTCCGCTATCTCCACTTGGCTGACATCTAAAAGCTTGAAGACCTGAAAGCGACGGTTTATTAATTGAAAGTGGGTTTCGAAGGTGTGGGTGATTTGTAAGTTTTCACGGGAGATACGGTAACGCTCAGAGATATAGGTTATGGCTTGTCGGGCCAAGTCTGGATGTTCGAGTAAGATGGGTTGGGCAGTCGGTTGAGAGGTGGGTGGCAGCGTCCAGAGCGGACTAGGGGTTGGCTCTTGCATCTGAGCGGTGGCGAGGCATGATAAGCTCAGGGCAAGGCTTAGAATAACGAAGTACATTTTAGCTTTCCGCAGGAAAGCGTTCATGATTAAGTCTCCTAATACGTTTTAGATAAAAATTTAGAAAGTGTGAGAAACCTGAAGAACAGGTTGGTCATGGTGTAGAAAATACAAGCTAAAGGTGATGTCACCTTGCCAAGAGGTACTTTTTGGGATACGGATTAGATGATAGGGGGAGGATTCTGCATCCGCGCCTGTTGGAGAGCCTTTGTGAACCACGATGATAAACTCATCGTTTTGTTGAAATAGATGCATGATTTTGAAGCCTGTATGTACGTTACTTTGATTACCACGAAAGACCAAGAGGCCGAGGTGGGTGTTGAAATCTAGTCCCTCTAAACATTGTGTGGCTGCTGGTGAGATATATTGTTGGGCCTCGGTTATGTCTATCTCATTGGCGAGAATGAGCAACCCTTGCTGGTAGTTTTCCCAACCCCCTCCCCAATTTTCCAATTCAATCGTCTCAAAAGCAAGGGGTTCAGCATCAGGCCAGTTCTCCGTAAAATATCGTTGTCTGGATGGGAAAAGGGTTGGTGTGGGCAAGGGGGAGGGGGTTGGGGCTTGCAAACAATCGGGATAAGCAGCTCGCTTGTCCTCATTGCGGTTACAACTACTGAGCCAGAGCAACGTTATCAAACTTAAAGCTAAAAGTAAGGATTTGAACATTATCATATTCCGTGTATGTATTTGGTTTGAGTAGAAACGCAGGACTGCCAAGGCTAAGTATGGAAATAGCTTGTTTCTATGAAGAGGTCATAAAGTAGTACTTAACTGAATAATACCATAAGGAATGAAGAGAGGAAAAAAGGAGGCGGTCTCTGTCTTTCCTCCACCAGTTAACCAAACGTCAAGGGGTAAGGGTCTCTCATCGGTCACGCTTTGCAAGCGTTCATACAAATTTTGGGATACTGATTAGAGATAGGGTGAGGATTCTGCTGTAGCATTTGTAAGAATAATCAAGCTTGGTTCATAGCTTTTCCAATAAGGGAAGCTATCTTACATCAGTTCAATCGTCTCAATAGACGTAGCTTGCCATTCAGTCAATTTATATCATACGCAAATCGCATGACGCGATGATTCTCGTAATCTACAACGAAAATTTGCCCTTCGGAACCAATTTCAATGCCAATGGGCAGGCGAAAGGATTGTATATCTTGCCCAAATTGACCGAAAGTGGCGAGGAGTTGCCCTTCAGTATCGTAGACAATCACCCGATAATTTTCGGGGTCCGTCACAAAAATACGGCCTTGATGATCTACAGCGAGATAGGGTTTATTGATGGCATTTTCGCTATCCCATCCGTCTTTGACTTCCCATTGCCAAAGCGGGTTAAAATTGGGGTCAAATTTTTGAATACGTTGATTCCAGATGTCGGCAACATAAATATTACCCTCGATGTCAAAAGCCAAACCGACAGGCTCCTCAAAACGACCTGGGACGATGCCTCCACCCCCCCATGCTTGAACAAAGTTACCATCTGCATCAAATTTTTGGATACGCTTATTACCTGTATCAGCAACGTAGACAAATCCATCCTTATCCACAATAATGTCTCGTGGCCCCCAAAAAGCCCCAGGCGCGGCGTTGACATCATCTTCAGTGGTGCCGAATTGACCGAATTGGGTGATCAGTTTACCCATTGTATCAAAAACTAAGATACGGTGGCTCCATGTATCAGCCACATAAACACGTCCGCTGTCACTCACTGCTAGGCCCCAAATTTCAAATAATTGACCTTGGGGGATGGCATCCCATAGGTCGCTGCCCCAAGTGCGTAAAAATTGACCGGTTTCATCAAAGACTTGGATGCGTCGATTGCCGCTGTCGGCCACGTATAAGGCCCCTTGAGGCGATAGGGTTAAGACATGGGGATATTGAAACTGCCCTTGACCTGTCCCAGTGGTTCCCCAGACCAAATCTGAACTTAAATTAATCGTTACTGACTCATAAATATCTGGCTCTGGTGGCGTAATAACGACGGGGCCTGATTGATAGTCCCACATTTGGTTGAGAATATCTTTGCGGACGTAAAAATACATGCGGGTCACAAAAGGCCATTCGTTTGATTGATGGCGCAAATGCCGCCGATAAAAAAAGATATTCCACAATGATTCCCAATTCGATTTAATTTCAGCGTGTGGGTCCGCGGCGGTGCTATTCGGGTCGGGAGAAATATAATTATGCCATACCGTTTGTAGGGTTTGATTTTTATAATCTTCGATAGGCCACCAGACCTGTCGATAGCGAAATCGTTCATAATCATCACCCAGATAAGGCTCCACATCTTCTAAAGCTACATCAGCGTCGGGTGATAATAAGACGACCGGGGCATCTAAATTACGACGATTAGGCGCACTGCCGAAGAAAGAGCGGTTAGGATACTGGCGCATATACCATTCCATTGGCCATATCACCCCACCATAGGCTACTTTAATCTGCTTATCGCCGACTGTACGACGCGAAATATCATCAATCTGATTGAGAACCTGTTTTACATCTGGCGTACCGTGAGCATAGACCATGAACTCATTGACATAATCGTAATTGACAAAGGCAGCTAACCAAGAGAAACGAATGGTCAATAAGGCCATCAAACTGAAGCTGATGATAAATAGCATCGGCTTGATTCGTCCACGACCTAAACGAGTCCCATACCACCAGAGGCCAAACCCAATGCCTATGATGGCGACCAAGGCTAAAATAAATTTAGAGGTTTCACTGACTTCGTTTAGACTTTGACCTTGAAAAGGATTGGCGGTTATCAAGACCAAAAAGGCTGAGAGCAATAAAGGCACCAAGCCCAAAAAGGCCAAGCCGTAACTGGTGGTTAAACTGCGCCAATCAAAACGCTGTAAGACCGTCTGGCTGACATGGCCCATTAAGAAGATGAAGGGTAGTATAATATGGACGGTCAACCAAGGCATCTTTTCGCCAGCCCAACTGAAAATGACGAAACTACATATACACCAATATATTAAGAATGCGACATAAGTTCCGCCATCAGAGGGGTAAAACTGAGGCTGGTCGTCCGCCTCGTTTTGCAATTGCCCTTGTTTTTTGCGACCAGTTTTAGAACCAGTCGGGGACCCCAAGCGAGGCTTGATTTCATCCTTGGTCTGATCAAGATTAGATGCTACTGTCGGCGGTGCTTTTTTGATTAGATAAAAAATTATGGCTCCCAAACCCATCATGACGGGCAAAAATTCGTATAAAGGAAGCAGGATCAAATAATAATATCCCGGCTGGCTGCCACGATTAACGCCATGTTGACTGAGCCAATATTCTAAAGTGCCCCATATACTAGATATAAAGCCATCGGGGTTGGTAAAAAAGGTCGTATATAGCAGAAAAAAGACCACAAGGGATAGGGCGACAGGTCCAAGTAATAATGTGAATGTCGCTTTGAGATTAGATAAGGAGGCGATTAGACTGGTCAAAGGCTTGTTTTTACGATCTGCATTTCGGGCTAAGGTTAATATACCGATTAGGATACCGCCTGCCATAAACAGCAATCCCCCTAGACTCCTCCCTTCGCCTATTTCAATACCAGCCGAACTTAAAGCAAACAGGGGTAAAAGAAGGACCAATAATCCCATCACCACACGCTGAACATTTTTAGTTGATAAATTTTCCCACATCAACATGGCTAGGATGAAGGTCAGGCCAATAAAGCCTTGTATATAGCCAACGGCCTTGACTGCTAAAGATAAAGATACAGCCATGGACCCAACATATAACCACGATTGCTGCCGTGTCCGCATATATTGAAATAAGCTAAGAACCATTAAAGCCATGAATAAAGCTAGGAAGGCTTCATTACGAATATAACGATGATAATATAATAGAAAAGGGGAAATCAATAAGCCGAAACTGGTGACAAGGGCCCCAATCTGCCCCATCCAAGGCCGGAACCAATAGGGCAGGATGACCAATATTATGCCACATATCGCTGCTGGAATGCGGGCGGCAAAGTCATTATCCCCAAAAAGCAGATAAGATAGGGCGACGACATGAAATTGGAAAGGGCCATGCATGAGTGGGTCATGGCGATATCCTTCGCCATAATACAGTTTGTAAGAATACAGGGCATGCAGACTCTCATCATGGCTCATGACGCGTTCCCCAAGACCATAAAAGCGTGTGACAAGGGCTAAACATAAAAAAGTGGCATATAACACCAGTTCCCAATTGATATTGAGGGTGATAAAAAGTGGCTTGCTTAAGAATGATTGATTTTGTTGTTGGGGGTTTATAGTCATGATTTTTTATTCCATATTTTAATAAGTTTAGGTATTTTAAGCGGCATCGGATGTTAACTGGTTTTGGTTTTGAGATACCCTATTGCTTACTTGTTGATATATGGCTTGGCGTTCTGCTTGACTGAGAGAGACTTGACCTGTGTTGGCTTTGACGACAACAATATGGACTAAGATTTTCTAAAAACGCTATTTTCTTTGGACCCACAAGATGATATGGTCAGTGGTCGTTGGACGCTGTGGGACGTGACGATAGAGATACCATTGCAGCCAGGCTTTTCCCTCGAGGGTGTCGAGCGACCAATGGGTTAAGAGGCTGAAGTCTTGACCGCTATAGCTACCGTCAGTGGGTTGTCCAGCCTCTGACGGGGCTAATATAACCATTGCCTGTGTATTAGATATGGGTGATAAGGCGGTAAAGCTGGAAATAAAACGGGCTTGCCGGAAATCACGCATATACCAGCGAAGCCAAGGTGTGTCTAAGTTTACTAAGGCTATGTTTAATGTTCTGATATCACCTGTGTGTTCGGCTGAGAGTTGAGATAGCTGATTGCGTAAATTTTGAAGTTGACTGGTGGGCGTTTGGGTGAGCATTAGATGATATGGCCGATCTGGTAAGGGAGAGAAGCTTAAACGCCAACTGAATCCGATGGCTAGTAAGCCGATTGTTAGCAATGAGATCACCCCTAAGCCGCGCCCGATAAAGGCTGAACCATACCAAACCAAAAAAATAATGCTGAGGCCGATGATCAAAACCGCTCCGGCCGCGGGCAATATCCAAGCTGTATCACAATTGTCTTGACCTTCTGTACAACGTACCCAAGTGGTCAAGGTGATGTAAATGAAGATACTGACCACCCACACAATGCTGATAAATAGGCCATCAGCATCCATTCGCCCTTGCGCCTGCAATTGAGAGAGCATTTGCGCGATGTATTGGCCTGATAATAGGGCTAAGGCCACAACGGCTAATAAGATTTGTCCATTGTCGCGGCCACCCATGAGCAGGTCAAGACCAAGAAAAACAACCAGCCATATTGCTAAGGCCCATTGAAGTTTGTTACGACTGTAAAAGGCTAAACCCACACTGATCAGACCCAAAATCAATAAAAGCGGTTCGTACCAGACTAAAAGTAGAATGGTTGGATAACGCACTTGGGCAACACCAAATTGAGACAACCAAAGACTAAATAACTCAGAAATCAGGGCTAACCCAGACATATTGAATAGCCAAGTTGAGCTGCATAAAACTAATAAGATGAGACCAAAGACCGCTGCTCCTTGGATTGTTTTTTTCTCTTTGATGTGTTTCTGGAAAACTATCGCTGCCTTGGGATAGACCAAGGCGAATACGATACCTGCCACAATAGACGTTAATAAAGCGGTATAGCCGGATGCCGTACTAAGGAGTAAAAAGACAATGCCGCCCATCACCACAAAAAGCCCTCCCTCTATCTTTTCGTCTAACCACTTAACCAACCCGACAAGGAGCAATAAACTGCCGACTGCGGCGACAATTTCTCCACTTACGGTACGAGACCAGAATAGACTAGAAGCTGATATACTTAATAAACCTGCGGCATATAAAGCACCTAATATGCCTAGTTGCTTTCGTAAGCCAATTGGTAACAAAACTAAACTAAGGCCTAATATAACCGGACCAATGCGGGCAGATAAATCTGATGGGCCAAATAGGAAAAAAATCAAGCTATTTAATGAAGCCAATAGTGGGCTATAGCGTGTCTCTTGAACAAGGTCTCCTTGGATGATGTGATGAGCGACGAGTGCCTGTACAGCTTCTGTAGGGCTTAAGGGTAAATTCCCAAGATGGCTGACACGGATGCCTATAGTCATGGCGATCAAGACACCATAAATAAGGACTTCTCCAGTCACCCAAGACCAAGCAACAGAAGGTTCTGATATAACAAATTCATTTTTTGAGACCTCGTCTTTTGAAGCGTCAAAAGATAAGGCATTGTCCCCAACAAGAACATCGGCTGATTTTGGCG
This sequence comes from Anaerolineae bacterium, assembly GCA_965199695.1. GTDB lineage: Bacteria > Chloroflexota > Anaerolineae > 4572-78 > 4572-78 > CBDAUV01. Next base: position 1,433,579 of record OZ241372.1, read on the forward strand.
ATATTTCGACACTTTCTGGCATGGCAATCCTTGTTTTCTACAATCAAAATTTAGACGATGTTATGATAAATAAAAAACTTTTTCGTTAACTCATTGTTAGTTAATAATGAGTAATTCGTCATTAATAATTAATAAATCAGCAATCTCATATTATTCCTTCACCATATACACAACAACATCACCCTGAGCAAAAGCAATATTGAACATACGCTCGAATTTAGCCAAGCCTTGACGACTATATCGCTCGCGCTCTAGCTGACCAATATAAATATACCTTATATCATACTTCTCTATGAGGGTCAAAGTTTCTAAGGGGTCTGCACTGTTAAAGATGGTGGCGATGTCTGCTTCGCGACGACGCGGTTCGTCATAGGTGCCGCGCCATTGATTTTCATGAAATCCCCAACCCAACAAAGTTGCCCGCCCTGTCAGGGCACTGATGCGGTTGTCATAGCGATAAGATGATCCAGATGCTTCTAATATGATGGCATCGGGAGCGGTATGCTGACGTAACCACATAATCGCTGCATGATCGTCAGGATTATAAGTGGCCACCCAGCGTATGCCATCTAAACTAGCCTCACCTGCAAAATTATTGGCTCGATTTAAGGTGGCTAATACGGGATAGACCAGACCTGCCAGGATGACTAAGACCAAGCAACCTGACCAGAGCCAGCGTCCAAGCGAAGGAAGAGCCTGATAGACATAGTATACCCCAAATGCTGAGGCTAAGGCGAGGAGTACCCAAGCTTGATAATAGAACTTAAAAATCGTGTTCATGCGAATATTAAATAAATCGCGCAAAAATATAAATTCAACAGATAAGGGCAAGAGCAAACCAAGTATTAACATGGTCAAGATAAATTCTTCAGCATAGCCTAACCCAGTAGATGTTCTGCCGCTTACGAACTGTCGGCTGCCATCCTCTGTCCCCTCTGTCTTGTGCCCTATTCTCTGCACCCCCAGCCACCAATGGGAGACACTCCAAGCGAGGAGGCTCCCTAAGATTAAAAAAGTCCAAGGGTTGCTGATACGGCGACGGACCACTTCGCGCCAGAGGTCACGCATTTCAGCCCCTTGTATAGCTTCTTGAACAAGTGGATTGTTTAGAGTACTTTGGATGTAATCACGACCAGCTGAGGAAGATGAAAAAAATATGGTCAAAGCAAGGAATAAAATAATAGGTGTTAACCACATAAGCGGTAGGGACCAAGCTAAGTTTTTAACCCAAAGTCGGTCTCGCATCGAAAGGGTCAGTAAAAAAGCGATGAGGCTGATTAAAAATGGGCCGAAGAACACAATGAATTGTGGCAAGCGCGTCGGATTCCACCAATTCGGCAGAATACCGCCAGCCTGTGATTGAAAGGATATGTAAAAGGTGAGATATAGGCCTATACTTACGATGGCGAAGACTGCCATGCCGATTATGGGTTCTGTTATACTTTTTTGTCTCCGCCAAAGCCAATAAGCGAAACCCATGACGGCTAAATAAATCGGCAGATCCCAGGTATTTAAGAATCCTAAAGCACCAAGACAAAGGGTATAGAGAAGAAAAGCTATTGGACCCCCTGTCGCTTGGACTAAATCAACCACACTTTGGCGTAATTTGTTGATGAAAGGATGGTATATTCTGCTTGCTTTAGCTGTTTTGACCTCCTCATTGTTTGCATCGAAGGTGCTTTGACTTAGTCCGTTTTTGCGTCGATTCAGTAATAAGTTTAAGGCCAAAGCCAATGCCAGCAGCACGAAAGGCAGAGCTAATACATGGGGGTGAACATCGCCCAAGAGGAAACTAAAGAAGGGCATTTCATCAATCACTTCTTGCTCTTGACCAGCAAGATTGTAGTCAGTTAATACGCGCGACCCACGCCACCACCAGATGAAACGGGTCGGTATCCAGGGGCCGGGGGCTGTTGGGGGGATTTTTAAGTCTCGAATGTCTAGCCATTGCCAAAATGCTGCCGATAGTAAACCTCGTGAATGTAGGACTTCGAGCAGTCCTTCCCAGTGTCCCATTACCCCCACAAATAAAGCACCTAGTAAACCCACGCGACCAGCTCGTCGCGTTGGGGCGTGACTTTCTTGATGGATACATACTATATTTGTCATTAATCCAAAGGCAGCTATGAGGGTTAAGCTGAATAGGGTGGGTATGTATAGGTTGAAGGCTGTGGTCGAGACTATGCCGCTTAAGCGTGTGAGTATGGCCATCATGATGTAGCCGAAGTAGTAGTAACTGATGCCGTAGCCCGATAACCAAGGGTCTTGCGGTGGATAGCTGGGGCTGAGTAAGGCTGAGTTTATGAAGGCTATTTCCATCCACTTCTCGCCGCCAGCGGTGGTGATATCGGGGTTGTGGGCTTTGTAGTAGGCCCAGCCGATGTAGGCGAGGCTGTATATGGTCTCTACGGTGAAGATGTATGCTCGATTGTCGTTTAACCAGTTGAGTAAGGCGAGCCTTTGCGGCCATACCCAAGCCGTGCCTAAGCCCATGACGATGAGCATGGCAAAAACAACACTCCCTATATTATTTCCCAGCAGGCCAAAGCTGCCACCCAACCACAGGATATAAGCAGATAATAATAAGCCTAGTGGTTTGACAAAGACATAGCCTTTGTCGGGCAATTTTTTTAGAAGGACAAAGGCTATGGGTAGACCGATGAGGCCGAAGAGTTGGGTGATGAGCCAGAAGGTGAGGAGGTCGGTGTAGATCATGTTTGTTTGTCTGGATTTTGGTTTTTAGGCCCTAGCTGCTCCACTGGAGACAAGGTTGTTATCTCTCTGAACTGACTGAGATATCCCCAATTTGAGCTTGACCTTCTGCTGATGATATTTTACGAACTGGCTTTCCAGTCAAGCGAGGTGTTTGTTCAGCCTGTTTGCGATTTTTTGTTGAGGCATTTCTACTATCAAGTTGTTGTCTTTGAATATTCTTCAGGTGATTGATTTTCTATCATCTGTTATCTAGCGACTAACCTGATAAATCTTTGTCTCTGCATTGGAGAAAGCCAGGGTTATGTAACCCTGGGCCATCAAATTTTCAAATCGGTCGTTGATATCCTGACCATATATTGTCCGCTCTAACTGTCCAATATAAATGTATTGAATGTCCAACTGGTTAATCAGGTCTAACAAGGTTTCAACATCCGTGGTCGCCCAGAATTGACGGACCAGAGTATCACGTTGACCGAGTTGCTCTGGCGGGTGTTGTTCGTTTTGATGCAAACCCCCTAAGATACTGGGCAACCCCGTGTAAGCTGCTACCCGCATCCCCCATTCTCGATAGTAGCCGATTTTCGCTTCTGCTACTATTGGCGCACCATGAATATGGTCGATTAGCCAGTTGAGGGCTTCATAATCATGGCTTAAGGTGTAAGTGACGTTCTGCCAGGTGAATTGGCCGACCGTCATGTAGGCCATGCCATCTAAGGTTAGTTTATCTGGTCTGGCCCCTGGGAAACGGTCATTTAAGCGCGATTGGGTGCCTAAGACGAAGAATACTAAACTTGATAGGATTAGCAAGCTTGTTAAGCCTTGCCAAGCCCACCGCGATGCGTTTGACCAAGTTTGCGATTGTTCCCACAGTTGCGGCAATATTACCCCAGCTGCGATACTGAATAGTACCCAGATTTGTATGAAGTATTTGAAGTAGGTGTTCATGCGATAGTATTCAGCCCCGCCGAGAAAATCACGTATGTAGATGACCTGTACCCCGAGTAAGAGCAAGAAGCCAGTGAAGGCCAACAAGCCGACAAAGGATTGTTCTATTGAACTATCCCAGCGCAGCAGTAGTAGTAAGGTGATTGTCACCCCTAGTAAGGTGAAGGCCAGAGAGACCATTTTTAGGAGTAGTAAGGCGATTATGATTAGCATTACTAGACCCACACTGATTAAGACATTGCGGTAGCCCTTGGTTGCTTGGGTGACATAAACGCGATATATTTGAGTTAGGTGCGGCAGGACTGACCAATGGTGTATGAATAAGGCTATGGCTCGCAGAGGCGCGAATTGTGTTTGTGGATTTCGCAAGGTTAGCCATAGCCAAAGGGCTAATATGTATAGGAAGAATCCCCATAGTTTGAGATGTTGGTCTAATGGTATTAGGTCTTTGACTAATCCAATGCCTATATCAGTGGCCGCTTTGTAATGCTGATAGAAGGGCAAGTATAGCAAGATACTTGCGCTGAGTAAGGCTCCTGTAAATATGGCTGTTTCTAATAATAGCAGACCGACTTTTAACCAAGTCAAAGGATGTAAAGTCGCTCGGTAACGAGCGATGATGAAGGTGGCCGTCATGATGCCCAAATAAGTCGGTAAATCCCAGGTGTTGATTGTTGCTAGTACCCCTAAGACTAAGGGGAATGCCAGCCATCGTGTTAAGCTCGCCCAAGTTAAGCGAGGCAAGATGTCTTTGCTTTCCCGTTGTATTATTTCCCCCCATTGTTCATGGCGAGGCTCTTGGGCTTCCTCTGGCCATAAGTGCGATTGGCCCACACTCTTTAACCAGTTATAGGCTAAGTTTAAGTATAAGATGGAGAATGGCAGCACCATGATGTGGGGATGAAGGTCGGCGAAGAGGAAACTCCAGTAGGGAAATTCATTGATGGTGTATGGTATGATGCGAGAGACATCCCAGTAACGATATGGTTGTAGCGATGCTCCGTCTGTTACCTCGAAGACCCCTTGTATACTACGGATTAAGGTGGTCAGTCCAGGTATTGCACTTTGAAAGGTGGAGGTACTGACATTGGCTAGGTGTTGGAGCAGTTGTCCCATCCCTTCTAAGTTGCTGAAAAATATGACAAATAAAACCGCCAATAAACCCGACCCGATAGCTCGGAGGCTATATATTCGACCGGTTCGGTTTTGGCGCAGGCTCAAGTTGTATGCTAGGCTGAATACATTGACAGCAGTTAAGGCCGCTATCATGGGCACAGCCAAGTTAAAGGCAGTGGTGGGTCGTATTCCGGTGAGTTTGATTAAGATGCCAACGATGTATAGGCCGTAGTAGTAATAGTTGATGTAGGTGCCAGCGAAGAAGGGGTCATAAGGTGGCATTGTGGAACTTTTTACGATGGCGTTTAGATAGCCTATTTCTAACATTTTTTCGCCACCATGCCAGGGTTGCCATAAGTCGGGGTTGATTAAGCGATATGATACGAATAGTAAGTAGACGGCAGTGAAGATGACCTCACCAAGGACAAGATATGTCCAATGCCTCTTTAGCCATTTGAGCATGGATTGACGGTGACGAGCGAGCAGTGTTAGATTGATGCCGAGTATGAGGATCAAGATGTATAAGATGGTGGATAGTTGATTGGCCGGTATGTTGAGACTGGCCAGGAGCCAGATTATATAACTAAGGAGTAAGAGGCCAATGCTCTTGCTCAAGAGATAGCCTCGCGTGTGCAGCTGTCGAAATAAGCAATATGTGAGCGGCCAAGTGAGCCAGGCGATGACCTGTACTGCCAGCCACCAGTAGATTATTGCTACGACCGTGTTTTGTTGGGCCAGCGTGTTCCAATGCCAATCAGAGGCAGTTGGTTTTTCATTTAAAGGTGGATTAAGCCATGTCTCAAATCTTTCTTCATCTTGCGTATGAGGCTGAGGCATATTCCGAAATCGCTGATCAAAGCGCATCCATATGGTTGGTTTGCCTAAATAGTTATGATCAGCTCCCTGCCAAGTATGGCCCAAGATATCAAACCACTTCTGATCTGATAAATCACGCTGCTTCTGAAATATATAGGCTTTGGGGTGATCATATACGGTGAAGCTTTCATCTGCTGACTGGTCGTCAACGATAAAGTCCTCCCAACGAGGCGGCGTAGAAAATTCGGCCACTAAGTCATAACCGAGTTCTTCGGCAAATAGGGCTTGATAGTAACGGGCACTCATAGGATAACGCTCGGGTAAATTGGGCAGGGTGCGAGACATGCGGTTTGAGGCGATGACGAGATAGTCACACTGGCGAAGGGTATCTCGGAGGGTGCGATATTTTGCTTCGCTGTCTGGTTCGTACATGGGCATGAGGGGTTGAAAATAACCTTTTTGATGTGCTGCTAGGCCTGGTTCTTGTAGGCTCATAGGCACACCCTCTTCCCAATGTTCTCGGGCGATACATGATTTTTCTGGCACATGTTGATATATCCAGCGTGAGGCTGTGACCCAAGTGTGTTCTGTAGCATAGACTCCATTGACGAAGAGACCCGACCATACGGCGGTGATGAGTAAGATAAATAATCCCAATCCGACGGCTAGACTTCGCGAGATATGCCGGCCTATGGCCACCAGTAGACCTACGCCAAGGATGATGGCAAAGGGTGTGACAGGCGACATGTAGCGCATGAATTTGGCCAGAAATGTGCCTGTCACTCCGAAGTAGGGGACGAGCCAAGCGAGGATTATCCATCCGCCTGGCTCCAGTTTGCCCTGAAATGCTTGGATGATGGCCCAAACCGAGCCAAGAAGGGCTAGGATTCCTAGTGACCACCCTAATCCCCATCTGATTTGTTGCTCAATGAAATATATGTAGGCTGATGTGTTACGATACTGGCGGGTGAAGGGCATATCTACTAAACCTCGAACCATGTTGCCTTGCTCTTCTAAGACAGCTCTTTGAAAATTTTCGTAGTCGAGCAAGACGAAGGGTGAGGTTATGGCAAAGGTGATGAAAGAAATAATCACAGTCAAGGCCAAGAGGGACAGAGCGAGATTGATACGAGTTTCGGCAGAAAGACGAGTGTGTGATGGTTGGTCGTCGCTTTGGGTGTCTGATGATTCTTTCTGCCGCTCTGTTAGCTGTCCAGCCTCCCTTGGTGAGCCTGTGATGATGAACCAAGCTGCCATGGCTGGCGCAAGAAGGACCGGCAAGGCACTGTATTTTGAAGAGACAGCCAAGCCAATGGCGATGCCTGCTAATATGGCTGACTTGAGACTGCGTTGCTCGTAGATTAAAATGGAAGCGTAGACTGTTAATAAAGTGAAGGTGGTCGATATGGGATCAACGGCGAAAAAGTGAGCTAGTTGAATGTGTAGCACGGCGACGGCTGATAGTGCAGAAGCCAGTAAGCCCGCCCAGGGACCATAAAGCCGCCTAGCGATTAGAAAGACGATTAGCACAGATATGGTGTCTAATATGGCGACCAAACCACGTCCGACGACGGCATAGCCAATGCCTGTCTTGGCTTGGGCAAAAAATTTAATCAAGTCAGGCGATGTGGATAAGTCTGAGACGACTGGGGTGAAATTATGTAAAACATAACTGGTGAAAACCAATAAGTATAAAGGAAAATGTCCGTAGGTATAAGGCCGTGGTTCCTGCCGTTCGATGTTCCAAAAGGGATTCAAGGGGGACTGACGGGGGTCTAAAAAGCTGACCTGATCTTGTAAACCAAGCCTCTCTTCAGGAAATCGAATGGTTGGCGCATAGAAAAGTAGGGTAGAGCGTTCATCAGGGTGGGGGAAAATGCCCTGGTCCCATTGTAGATGATAGAGCCGTAAAGATGCCGCGATGAGGATAACCACGGCCAATAAAAGATGAATGAGGAGATGAGGTTTCTGCATAGTTGCTTCAGGATCAGTGATTGGTGAGCAGTAATCAGAATCAGTTGAAGATAAACTGAATAGGGCTCCTGATGACGAAATACTGACAACTGGTTACTGCACAAACTGACTTTTACTGAATGCTTGGTGAGAGGTAGGCCATGTTAATTTTGGCGGTGGTATAAATAGTGTCTTTACCCTGTTCAAAGGCTAAATCTGCGGCTTTTTGTAAGGCATCATAGGCTTCACCAACTTGACCCAAGGTGTTAAAAACTTGACCTGCCAATAACCAAGCTTCGGCATATTCATCATTGATTTCAATGGCTGCCTCGGCTTGGATGAGTGCCTGCTCAAGTTGCCCCACCCGAAAATAAGTTCGACCCAAGAAAAATGGCACTTGTTCAGGACTTTGTGCTAGATCTTGAGCTTCTTTTAATAGCAGGTCTGTCTCATCTGCCCGATCTAAATTTTCTAAAATGACAATCTTCAGTAGTAATAACTCCATGTCTTCTGGGCTAATGATGAGAGCTTGGTCTACCTCTTGCAAGGCGACCTCATAGTCTTGATTGGTTTCAATAGCTTCTATGGCCGTATCCACATGCTGGATACGCTGAATTAAGATGGGGTCCGGTTTCCAGATCGTGTTAAATAAAATAACTAAGACAATTAAAATTGTCCCGCCTATCCCGGCAGTCCAACGCACACGTTTTAAGATCGCGGCTCGTTTTTCAGCGACCGCCAGATCAACATACCACCAAGGGTGCGTTTCTGGCAGGGCTTCAGGAGGCCGTAGCTGTTGGAGTTTCGCTGTCCCACCGAACTTGCCTAAATAGGCATTGCTGCGACTGGTGATTCCCCGCTGAATCGTCTCTAAGCGAGCCTTTTCGGGTGCTAAATCAGGTTTGGGGGTTTCACTCTCTAAGTGAACAATATTGGCTTGGACGGTATCTAAGCGTTTGAATATGTCTAGGACAATCTCACCATCCTGCTGGGATAATTTAGGAAGATTATCTTGAATCCAATTTAACTTTGCTCGCAATTCGTCGACCGGAGCGGAGACTGATGTTTTTTTTGCTTGGAAAAAATCTGCTTTTGTGACCATGCGGTATATTTAGCGGTTGGTAGTTAGTGATTATGGTTAATTAATGCTCATTCGGAAAAATCATCTTCATCATATATTTCTGGCTCAATGACTTCAAAACCCGCCTCTTGAAGCCTATTGGCTTGCTGGCTATGAATATGTGCGACAGCCAAAATAAAGCGGTCAGGTATGGTTCCCGTATGTTCAATATAGATATCTCGTTTGCGTTCCAAGACTTGCTGGGTCTTACGCCTTGCTTGAGCCGTGATTTCAACTAAGATGTGGGAGCCATTGGAGATGATGATATCAAATTGTTCGCCTTCAATCCAGCGTTGTTCAACCTTGCTATGATAAGATTCTTCTAGCAGAGCCTTGACTGTGCCTCGGAAAATTGATTCCGTTTGAATCCCCCAGCGTTGTCCTAAACGGGCGATGTGGCGACCAATTTGGTCCGAAAGACGTTGCTCCATCCGATCTTCAAACTCGGCAAAACGTTGGTCCAGACGTTGCTCCATCCGATCTTCAAACTCGGCAAAACGTTGGTCCACCCGACCTTCAAACTGTTCAAAACGTTGGTCCACCCGACCTTCAAACTGTTCAAAACGTTGGTCCACCCGACCTTCAAGTTGCTGCATTTCATCTCGAATATCAGCAAAACCTTGAGTCATTCTGGTTTCCAAATTATCGACTTTGGTTTCTATAGCTCCCATACGTCTGTCTAGTTGGTCAAAATTAGTTAAAGCTTGCTGACGAAATTCAATAAATTCTTGATGTAATCGAGCAAAATCATTTTTATCAGCGAAAGACTGTAGGACAATCGTATACACCGGGGTGAGTAATTCTGGTTGTTCACGTAATAAACGCGGTAACTGTTGAGTTATAATTTGCGCTAATTCTGCATCAGTAAGTATTGTCATAATGACTTCCTAACCTGCATGATTATCAGTCATCATCGCCTAGTCGCAAAATCGACATAAAAGCATCTTGAGGAATTTCTACGCGACCAACCATTTTCATACGTTTTTTGCCTTCCTTCTGTTTTTCCAAAAGCTTTCTTTTTCTGGTAACATCGCCCCCATAACATTTTGCCAAAACATCTTTACGCACGGCTTTGACATTGGCCCGAGAGATCACTTTATTACCGATGGCGGCTTGAATAGGCACTTCAAACAATTGGCGAGGAATATGCTTTTTTAGTTGAGAGACGAGTTTTTGACCACGGTAAAAACTATGATCCCGATGGGTGATAATACTCAGGGCATCCACAACTTCTTTATTGACCAAGACATCAACCTTAACCAGATCACTCGAACGGTATTCATCAAGGGTATAATCTAAAGAGGCATAGCCTCGACTTACGCTTTTCAATTCGTCGTAATAGTCGACCACCATCTCAGATAAAGGCAAGTAATACTCTAACAAGACTCTCGTCGCATCCAGATATCCCATATTGATGTACTCGCCGCGGCGTTTGATGGTAATTTCCATGATTTTGCCAATATAGTCAGCGGGCACATAAATACTAATTCGCATCCAAGGTTCGGCTATGGTATCGATTGTTCTTAAATCAGGCAATTTGGCAGGACTGGAGATCATGATTTCCTGGCCATCGGTTTGAACAACCTGATATCGAACACTAGGGGCTGTTGCGAGAATATTCAAATCATGTTCACGCTCCAAACGTTCCTGAATAATGCCCATGTGAAACAGGCCCAAGAATCCACAGCGAAAGCCGAAACCGAGGGTTTGGCTCGTCTCTGGCTGATAGATAAGCGCGGAATCATTAAGTTGTAATTTTTCTAAGGCATCACGTAATAAAGGATAATCTTCGCCTTCTGTGGGATAAAACCCAGCAAAGACCATTGGTTTCGCTGGCTCATAACCAGCTAAGGGTATGACTTCTTGACGCGGTTTGGTGATTGTATCGCCCACCCGCACGGTCTGAATCGTTTTTAAGCCCGTGGCAATATAGCCGACCTCACCCGCTTGGAGTTGTTTGATGGGACGCATGGCGGGGTTGAACGTCCCGATTTCTATCGGTTCAACGTCTGTGTCGGAAGCTAACAAATAAATATGATCGCCACTACTCAAACAGCCATCCATCACTCTTATATAAGCCACGACCCCTTTGTAAGAATCATAGTGGCTATCAAAAACCAAAGCACGTAAGGGAACTCCAGCGTCACCAGAAGGCGGGGGAATACGTTCAACAATTGCCTCTAATAAGGCTTCAATCCCTAAACCAGCTTTGGCAGACACGGGCAATACATCTGCTTCGTCTAAGCCAATCAAATCCTCAATCTCTTGAGCGATTTCATCGGGTCGGGCCGAGGGAAGATCAATTTTATTGACCACGGGCACGATTTCTAAATCATTTTCCAAGGCCAAATATAAATTCGCCAGCGTTTGTGCTTCAGTCCCTTGCGTCGCGTCAACCACCAATACTGCCCCTTCACAGGCGGCGAGGGCACGACTGACTTCATAACCGAAATCAACATGACCGGGCGTGTCAATCAGGTTAAATTGATAGACCTGTCCATCGGAAGCAGTGTAATTCATGCGTACTGCGCTGGCTTTGATGGTCACGCCTCTTTCGCGTTCCAAATCCATGCTGTCCAGAACCTGCTCTTGCATTTCGCGTTCAGACAAAGTCCCCGTCGTTTGTAGAAGGCGGTCGGCTAAGGTCGATTTACCGTGGTCAATATGGGCGATAATACAAAAATTTCTGATATTCGTTTGATTCATAAAAGGTTGTCTCTATTAAAGCTACGCGCTACACAGTGGAACGGTGCAAGATATTGTCTATGCTGGTTGAAGTTGCGCCAATCATTACGCCTGTACAGTTTAACAAATTGAGGCAAAACCTCAAAAATCTCAATTGATTTTATTGTTTGTTTTTCACGACCTGCCCATCTTGAATGAACGGAATAGTCAAGCCAAATGGCTCACCGCTCTGCGGTTTTAGAATGGGTTCACGAGAGTATTGGGCTAAATAAGCCCGACGCATCTGATGCGTGGTATTTGGGCCACTGCGGTGAAAGGTGACACTGGTGAAAGCAACAATACTACCCGCTGGGACCAGCAGCGGAACACCAGGGTCATCCCCAAAATATCCGACTCGGTCATTTGACCCCGCTTCGTGGCTATGGGGCGCAACTTCTTGAGTGCCCGCTCGATCAAAGGGCAAAACATAGATAGTGCCATTTTCAATGGTTGCATCATCCAAAGAACACCAACAGGTAAGATAAGGCTTATGCGGGATAAGGCCCCGGCCATTGACATAGCCCGAATCTTGATGCCAACTGAATTTCAGGCCAATCTCGGCACTTTTAACCACATATTGCTCCCAAAAGAGATAGACATTATCCCCGAGGAGAGCTTGTGAGACTTCAGCCATCACTTGGCTAAACAGAAATCGACTGACCTTTTCACTCTCTTGATGTTTTAAGCTGATAAAATATCGTTTGTGGCGATGGCTAATGCCTAACACATCTGTGCCTTGTTGGTCCATCTCAGCATGAATCATATCTATATAACGCCCACATTCTGCGCGTAAATTTTCTAAATGCTTCTCTGGGATGACTCGCCCTAAAATACAGTAGCCTTGTTCTTTGTATTGTTTCACTTGTTCTGGTGTGACTAGCATGGTTTTCTCCTAATGTAAAATTCCTCAGCTCGGTAATATTACCAGCCCCCTGTGACCATAATCACTTCACCTGAGATGTAATTCGACAAAGGTGAGGCTAAAAATAGGACAGGGCCAGCTGCTTCCTGCGGTGTACCAGGGCGACCTAAGGGCATACGCTGCCTGCGAGCGGCTTCTTCATTAGCTCCCACACGGGGAATGCCTAAGGCAACGGTCTGCCCAGCAACATTGATGGTTTCTCCCAGAGCTTTATCACTTGTTAGCCGCGTATCAATCCAGCCATAAGCGACAGCGTTAACATAGATATTAAAAGGCCCCCACTCTTTCGCTACGGTCTTGGTCATACCAACAACACCCGCTTTGCCAGCCGCATAATTGATCTGTCCCACATTGCCATAGACACCAGAGGTGGAACTGACGTTAATGATTTTGCGTGCTTGAGCTTGCTTACGTTGAGCCATCTCTTGCTTGGCCTGTTGACGCATGACGGCTGCTGAAGCGCGAATGAGGCGGAAGGGGGCTGTCAAGTGGACGGCAAGAATGGCCTCCCACTGTTGATCGGTCATCTTATGCACCATGCCATCCCAAGTGAAGCCGGCATTGTTGACCAAAATATCCAAGGTACCATAAGCTTCTACAGCTTGGCGCATGATGGCCTCTGGAAATTCAGGTTCGGTCACATCTCCCGGAAATGCAATGGCTTCCCCTCCTGCGGACTGAATAGCTGTACAAGTTTCGGCGGCTGGTTTTTCATCTAAGTCGCTGACAATAACTCTTGCTCCATGTTCGGCCAACAATTTGGCCGTCGCCGCGCCGATTCCACGACCGCTACCCGTGACAATCGCTACTTTGCCTTCAATTAAACCCATACCTTTACCACCTTTGTTGAAAAATCACCAAGAACACGAATTTTAAGATATTCGTGAAATTCGCTTATGCAAGTCATTGGTGATCTGTTTTATTGATTTCTTGTAACTATTCAGCCTCGCTGCTTGACCGACGCATTCACGATTTTACTTGATTTTCTAATGTCAAATCGCTAATCGAAATGCGGACGATATCATCAACATGCAGGGTGAAGTCATCCGGCGGGACAATGCCTGTACCCGTCATGAGCAAGGCGCCATGCGGAAAATCTAGTTCTCGATAAAGATAGGCCACCAATTCACTTGGATGGCGTTTCATTTGGCTGGTTGAAGTTTCACCTTGAAAAATGGATTGATCCTTGCGGCGAATGTCAAGGGTGACATCTAAGGCAGTCAAAACATCATCCGTACTCAGTTGAATGCCAGGCCCAATCGCACAAGAGCCATTATATGTTTTGGCTTGCGGTAAATAGAGGGGATTTTCGCCCTCAATATCACGCGAGGACATATCATTCCCGACGCTATAGCCTATAATTTCTTGCCAAGTATTGATCACTAAGGTTAACTCTGGTTCAGGCACATTCCAGCGCGTATCTTGACGAATGCGGACGACCTGTTTATGCCCCATCGCTCGCCAACCATTGGCCTTGAAAAATATTTCTGGTCGTTCTGCATCATAGACTTTTTCGTATATGTCGCCTGTGTCAGACTCGGCTTTGCGAGCTTCACGACTCCGTATGTAGGTTACGCCGCTACCCCAAACTTCTTGACCTGGCTCAAGGGGCGGTAAAATATCTCCTGTCGCCCTTTGTTGGGTTGACATATTTTGCAGAAAATTGGTCATGGTCTCTTGCGGCAGCATCAAGAGACTATCTAAGGTCAAGCCACTGGGTAAAAATTTTCCATCTAAGGCCCAACGAGACCCTTGAGCAGTCAGGTGTCGCGTCAAATACATGAGTTATCTTCCTATGACAGTTTGATGATACATTTAATTGTTTCGGGAGAAGCGATGAGTTGATCAAATAAGGCTGGCCCATCATCCAGTTCCGCATAACGGTTAATCAGATGTTCTGTAGGGATCGCTCCTTGGGCTAATAGGTCAAGGGAGCGTTGAAATTCAAGATCCGTCATGCCATAAGAGCCTAAGACCCTTAATTCGCGGGTGACAATCATCTGCATATCGATTTCGATCATCCGAAGATTGTTCCCAATCCAGATGACAGTGCCCTGATTGCGCACCACCTCCAAAGTCTGTTGCGCCGTAGGGCTAATCCCGACAGCTTCAAAAGCCAGATCAACCCCTTGACCCGCTGTAAACCCATGAACCACCTCACGGGCATTTTGGCGACTGGGGTTAATCAGAACAGCGGCCCCAATCGTTTGCGCGATTTTCAAACGATCCTCACTCAAGTCGCTAATAGCAATTGTCTGTACCCCTGTTTTTCTCAAGACGGCCAGGGTTAATAAGCCGATAGGCCCTGCCCCAGCAATGAAGGCAGTATCGCCCGGTCGAATATGAGGCATGCTAACGGCATGTAAGGCTATGGATAAAGGTTCGGTCATTGCGCCGTGGTCGTCGCTTAACCCTGGCGGTAGTGGAAAAAGATTGCCCGCAGGCCAGGCCACATAAGGGGCATAAGCGCCATTTGTGTGAACGCCCATGACCACCATGCTCTCAGCTGTATTTGGTCTAGGACGTTTCACGGGTTGGATGGCCACATGCGTCCCTAAAGGCAAATCTATCACAGCCTCACCAACTGCGACCACCTCGGCGGCCACTTCATGCCCCATTATCATGGGCGGCGTACGCCGACCTGTTTGACCAGTATAACCATGCAAATCCGACCCACACACCCCAACTGAGTTAACCTTTAGTAAGACCTCGTCGGGCTTTTGAATACTCGGCACAGGCACTTCAACCAATTCTTGTTTATTAAAAGCAGTCAGCATCAAGGCTTGCATCATCTCTGCCATAAATGTTTGCTCCGTTTGTTATTTGGATTCTATGAGGAATTTTTTTGTTATTGGTCATTTGCTAATGGTTAATTACTCATTGTTCATTGCTTTGCGGCCAGCCTCGATCAATTCAACAATCGAATCAACATCGTAAATACAGCCACGCCAAGTACCGCCACTGGCATTTTGTAGGGCGGCCCATAGTCGTGTATCATCGGGCAAACGTGAGTCGGGGGCCAGGTCAGGATGTGGTGAACGGGCGGCTAAAATGCGTTCCCCTTCTTCTGGGCTATATGTTTGCCCCTCATGACCGACCAAATCCAGACTGCCTTCTAAGTTGATCCGGTCAACGATAATCTGGATCTGATCACCCTCACGGACTTTAGCAATCGGGCCTCCGGCCAAGCCTTCTGGCCCGATATGACCGATGCAAGCCCCTGTGCTGACTCCGCTAAAACGGGCATCGGTGATGAGGGCCACCTCTTTGCCCCAAGGCAAAAATTTCAGCGCAGAGGTTAATTGATAGGTTTCTTCCATCCCACAGCCTAAAGGACCACGGCCAATTAAGACAATAATATCTCTAGGCTGAATGGGCTTTTCGTTTTGGCCTTTGATGGCCGCAATGGCATCGCGTTCTGTGGTGAAAACGCGGGCTGGGCCAAGTTTGCGATAAACACCATCTTCATCAACCACACTAGGGTCAATCGAAGTGCTTTTAATGACCGAGCCTTCGGGGGCTAAATTACCAACCGGGAAGGTGACGGTGCTGGTCAAGCCACGTTCACGGGCTGTCTGCGGGTCCATAATTACATCTGTCGCAATGACCTGATCTTTCTCATAAAGCAAATTTTGGAGTCGCTTGCGACGCTCACTTTGTTCCCAGGCATTTAGCACTTTGTTGAGCGGCTGCCCTGAGGCTGTTAGGGCATTTAGGCGCAGTAAATTTAGATCGCGCAGATGCAACATAACCTCGGGTACACCGCCTGCTAAAAACACTTGCACCGTTGGGTGGCCGACTGGCCCGTTGGGTAAGACATCGACTAAACGTGGTACTTGACGATTGATTTGAATCCAATCATCAACCCTAGGACAGGGGAGTTTCGCCGCGTGGGCGATGGCTGGGATATGGAGTAAGAGATTAGTGCTGCCGCCGAAGGCCGCATGCGTGACCATGGCGTTATGTAAGGCATCTTCTGTTAAAATAGCTTGGGTTGTCAAGTCTGATTTTTCTAAACCCAAGAGGGCCTCAGCCGAGCGATGGGCTATATCAAGCCAAATCGGTTGGCCAGAAGGAGCTAAAGCAGAATGGACTAAGGATAAACCTAAGGCTTCGCAGACCACTTGCGAGGTGGCTGCTGTGCCTAAAAATTGGCAGCCGCCACCTGGTGTGGCACAAGCACGACAACCTAAATCCGCGGCTTCTTGTAAATCAATGAGATTGTGTGAATAGCGGGCCCCTATCGTCTGTACTTGGCCTGCATCTTCGCCCTGTGTCGGTGGCAGAGTCACCCCACCAGGGACAATAATACAGGGTAACTCAGGTTGTGCAGCGAGGGCTAACATCATGGCTGGTAAGCCTTTGTCACAGGTGGCAACGCCCATCACCCCCCGACGGGTGGGTAGAGAACGAACCAGACGGCGTAAGACCAAGGCAGCATCGTTGCGATAGGGCAAACTGTCCATCATGCCCACCGTCCCTTGGCTGCGACCATCGCAAGGATCTGTCACAAAGCCTGCAAAAGGAATGGCCCCCTTATTTTTCATTGTCTCCGCCGCCGCCTGCATCAACAAACCAACTTCCCAGTGTCCCGTGTGATAACCCAGCGCAATTGGGCGACCATCAGGGGCGCGGATGCCGCCTTGTGTGCTGAGGATCAAAAATTGCTTGCGGCGGAGGTGGCTCGGCTCCCAGCCCATGCCTGCGTTTTGGGTCAAGCCAAAAATATCGCCACTGGGGGCATGGCGCAACATATCATCATCTAAAGGTAAACTGCCAGATGGCCCCCTAGCATTGGTTTGAATGTCATACAAGCTAAGATCCTCTGAATCAATTTTTATAGCATTAGAAAGTGTTTTGAGTTCCATGTAGTATCTTTGATTGGCTAGAGTGGAAATATCTCCGAATATTAATATCTGACTAATTATAACACTGTTTTTCGAGACAAGCCAAAGGCTTGATGGAGACTCTTGTCATAGTTGTTTGAGAAAAGGTTGATCTTGATGGATAGTTAAGATATAAATTTTTTGTCGAATATCTGTCGTTTCACCAATAAGCAAGCGAGCTTTGAGACGACCTACCGATACCTGTTCATCTGGCGAAATGATTATATCGGGTACGTCTAGCCAAGGATAATGAGCAATTCCCTTTTCATCAAGCGATATAATTTCTAGCAATGGCTCTTCTGTCAGTGCAGATAATTTAATCGTTTTCATGGCTCAAATCTCCACATCCTCATTCCACCATTCGTTGTTTATCTTCATTGCTTCTTCAGCGTTGTGAGAAAATATGATCGCCAATTTTGCGATTATTCGGCTTTTGGCTACCATTCGGGCCTCATAAGGAAAATTTCCGTGTAAGATCGAGTTTCAATCATTAGGCGGAATGGTTCTGTGTAATATTATAGTAGGAGATATTATACGGACATGGGCAGCCTAATAATAGTTAGGCGGGCATCCAGTCGATTAACTAACCCTTAAAATTTTGCATAAGTGAGAAACAGTGCGTTTTCAAAGCCCTCTCAGCAATCTCTGTGATGTTTTAATGCAAATTCAAGAGTCAGCAAACCAATATAAGGCCACGTTATCTAAAAATGAAGCCGCCACTCGTGCTGTATTAATCGATCCGGTATTGAGGGCTTTAGGATGGAATACGGCCAATACAAATATGGTTGAAGTAGAAAAAATGCTTGACCAAGTTCGTGCTGACTATGCTCTCTACGACAATAACTCGATACCACAAATCATCGTTGAGGCTAAAGCCTTAGGCACTAAACTTGACCAAAAAAAGTTAGTGATCAACCTTGTGAATTATGCTTTTAATTTTGACTTGGATGATATCTTCTTAACAGATGGTCTAATCTGGCACCACTTTGATACTTTTCAGCCCGGTAATACTCAGCCAACTCAGGTTCTTAATATTGTAAACGATAATCCTGTTTCTTGTGCAGCGTACCTTGTGCAACATGTTGATGCGGCGAAATTCTGGCCCGTTGAACAGAGTATCGATGTACTTTCACAAAGAGTTGAGGAACTCGAAAGTACAGTTTCTACTTTACAGAAAAATCTGGGGGCTCTGATGTCACATCAGTCTGCCTCTTCGACAAAGTCACAATCGGATCCTACGTCCCAAACGACAGATAAAACCCCAGATGAAAGTCTCGAAAATCTTGAGTTCATTGAACTTGAAGATTTGGAAGAGGTCGCAGGAATGAAACCGTCACATTTTCGTTTGTCCGACGGAACAATCATACAGACCAAAAACTGGAAAGATGTTTTACGAGAAAGTTGCAAATTTGTCCTAACACACAATTCATCAATTCCTGTTCCTTATCCTGACTGTGTTGGCAAAAAGGTATCTCTTTTCAACACAGTTAAGCCTGCTAAGGGTATTGCATTCATTAGCGAGCAATACAACGGTAAGACTATCTATATTTATGTTAATTATGATTCAAACAGGTGTGTAGCTAACTCAATCTATGTCTTAGAACAAGTTCCCCAGGCGTTGAAACGGTATAAACCTGCAATTGTATTGGATAAAACTACGGAGTCTTAAAGTCAAAAATGCCGCCTAACAACGCGGTTGCAGCGGACGCTCAAAGCTTGTTTTTTGGTCAAGGGAACTTCGGGTTACAGGGTGTCTTTTATTGTTGGTTGCATCCCGCGCCGCTGAACCGCCAGCGTTAGCACGACACAACACAACCTTTATTAAGAGAAAAGAGAAGAAAACGATGCAGAAGAAGTTCATCATTGCTATTCATACAGTAGCATCAGTCAAACCCGCAAATTTCGCCCCCTTGCGCCACAATTGGATAAGTCCAGCACATTAGCAACGGCTCCACGCTTCAAAATAAAAGCATCTTGTGGCATAATGGCAAATATCCTTTTGGACAATATTCTGAGAACAAGAAACGCAAAAATTTGGATAATAACTATGACAGTTCAAGAAGCTATTCAAACACTTCAAAATACACCTTTAGAGGATCGAATTCAAATAATTGAGTTATTGCTACAATCTTTGAAAGAGGATATTTCCTCTAAAGATACAAAGGATAAGATGCTCGAACCATTCAAAATTCGGACATTTAATTTGGGAAGCGACATTAAACTTGATCGAGAGGAAATGTATTTAGAGCGAGGACTATAAACTCGAAATGTTTGCGGTAGACACAAATATTTTAGTTTACGCACATAACACTAGTTCTTCAAAGCATGAGGCTGCCAAAACATTCCTCCAGAATGCCATGAATGCGAAGGAAGAAAATGGGAGACTGTCGGTTTGTATTCCATCGCAAGTGTTAGTTGAGTTTATGAATGTAATTACATGGACACGACTTGAAACACCTCTTTCATTGCATGATGCAAAAAGTATTGTTGAAGACTATCTCCGCTCTGACGCGGAGATTATTTATCCAAAACCTACACAGCTTGTTACTTTGTTGAATTTACTCGATTCGGTGGAATCAAGAAAAAAAGTGTTTGATGTCGCGTTGGTTGCCACGTTGAAAGATAATGGAATTCAAGGGATTTACACTGTGAATACGAGTGACTTTAAGGAGTTTACATTTCTTGAGGTCGAAAATCCTCTCTGAACAAGGAGCGTCACCACCTAACAGAGCTTGCACCTGACCTATCGGCAGGTGGTGCAGGAGTGAGCTTGGGGCTAAAACGATAAAGGCCCCAAGCTCATCAGATAGCTGACCAACCCAGAGATAACCTTAAGCGTGATAGAGCATCGCGGACAGACGGACAGGCTTGGGGTTCAACGACATAAAACTTTGGCAGGAGGAGCGCGGGTGTCAGATTGAGGGTATCAACGGGACGGTTAATGAGGAAGAGGCGTTGAGGCAGGACTTTGTTAGTTTGGTGACATCTTTGATAAGTTGATGATAGGTAAAATTCGTCAGGCTTGGGAACAGTTGAGAGACCGTAGAGTGGATAGAAAATAGACCTGAACGCAATTTCAATGCCTTGACCTAATTCAGCTATTGAACCTTTTCTCGTTTACTATGTTTTGCCAGCAATGAAGCAAGAGCCGACTTAGTTTTGGTTATGTCATATTTAAGCGTTGAACCTAATTGACTTTGCTACGCTGTCCCCTGCTACGTTGATTTATATTTCAACAGAGACCGCCATGGCTTGAAAAGCAAGCAATTGATCAAAATTTCCCATGACCGCGACCAAATCCCCAACAGAAAATTCATAGTCGGCGTTGGGATTAGGATATAATTTGCCCTCACGCATCACCCCAACCACAGAAACCCCTGTTTCATTCCGAATCTCCAACGCTTGGAGGGTGCGCCCGATGAAGGGGCTGTCATCCTCTAATCTGACCCAATTTAATTCCAACAAGTGGGAGACAAGCTGTAGTTGGGCGAGGGTTTGATATTTTTCATGCGTATCATACAGGGGCGCATATAGCTCTCGCCGGATAGTATCGGTAAATCTTTGAATATCGGGGGCGGGGATATGTAAATGCAGTAAGGTTTGGCGGGTAATTTCTAGCCCTGCTTCAAATTCTGGCTGGACGACCTCATAAACGCCATGTTCGTGTAGGGCTTGCATTTGTTCTACGCCTTCCGCTCGAGCGACAATGTGTACGTTTGGATTTAAGTGGCGTATTTGGTCAACAATTGAGCGGGTGATGATGACCGCCGGTGTCATGACGAGGACGAGGCAAGCTTGCTCAATCTTAGCTGCTTCTAAGACGACCTCCTGACTGGCATCGCCATAGATGACGGGCAAGCCCTGGTCCTTTACTTGGCTCATGCGTCGATAATCAAATTCAATAATGACAAAGGCAAAATTTAAACGCTGCAAGACCTGAGCCACATATTGTCCCACTCGTCCTCCCCCGGCGATGACCACATGATTGTGCAAACCAGTTTTGGGGAGATTGAGGGTTTGTATTGGCTCGCGTTTGAACCATCGTTTTCGAATGGTATCCAAGGGAGAGGTTAGGCCAGAAACAATGGGTGTTAAGACCATGGTTATAATGGCTGTTGTTAAGGTAAGCGCATAGAGATCGTCGCTGATTGAGTTCGTGCTGATGCCGACTCGGGCCAATACAAATGAGAACTCACCTACCTGAAATAAGCCAAACCCGACTGCCAAAGGAATAACATTAACATAGCCAAAAATCCTGCTTAAGGTGGCGAAAATCAACCCTTTTCCTAAAGCAACCAGTAATACCACAAACAGAATGACAGTCCAATTTTCTATCAGAAAAATTGGATCTAAAAGCAGACCAACCGAGACAAAGAAGAGTAGGCCAAATAAATCCCGCAAAGGAATGATATCGCTGAGGGCCTGATGCCCATAATCTGACTCACTTAAGACCATGCCAGCCACAAATGCCCCAAACGCAAATGATAAGCCAAATACGTATGTGGCATAACCAACGCCCAAACCAATTGCCGTGATTGCCAACAAAAATAATTCTCGAGAGTTCCAACCAGCAATATAAGCAATCAGACGGGGAATAACCCGTGTCCCAACAAAAATCATCAAAAATAGGAAGAAGATGGCCTTTAGAGCGGCCCAACCCAGCACAGGTAATCCTGCGCCGGGTGTATCCAATTCAGGTAAAATAATGAGCAGCGGAACCACGGCCAAATCTTGAACAATCAACATGCCAATCATAACCCGACTGGAAAGGGTGCCCATTTGGCCCTGACTCATCAACGTTTTGAGAGTTACCATCGTGCTGGAAAGGGCGATCAGGCCCCCGAACCACAGGGCATCAATCCATGCCCAACCCAGTAGTTGACCAACGCCAAAGCCGAGAGCCATGGTCAGAAGAATTTGTATGGGTGTACCGATTAAAGCAATGTTACTAACAGGCTTTAATTCTTTTAAGGAGAATTCTAAACCTAAGGCAAAGAGTAAAAGTGCCACGCCTATTTCGGCCAATAATTCAATATCATGCGTGTTGGTAATCATCGCCCCACCCGTGAAGGGGCCAAGGATAACTCCAGCCAAAATATATCCTAAAATCAAGGGCTGTTTTAATTGTTGGGCGATAATCCCGCCAATTAAGCCAGCCACGACAATAATTGCAATATCCGCTGCTATTCCCATTAGCGTTTATCCTTACTACATTGTGCTAATAGTTCGCCCAACTTTTGTAAAGAAGGATTGCGTCTTAATGTTTCTTTATTGATTTCTATATATTTAGCGATATCAGGAGAATCTGCCTCTTGATATCTTTCACGTTGAATATTGTTTCGTTTCATCTTCGGGTTAAGCGTACGTAAAATATCTTTAGAGAAGTCTTTTAAATACTCCTTGGCCCCCTTTCCTCCCGCTTCCGCTTCGACGATTAATTCAGTATCGCCAGGTTGAGACTTTTCAATTAATGTTTTTAATGTTTTGAATTTTGGGTTGCTGATGATATTATTGCGACAATTTTCTCGATCAGCCTTTCGTTTTTTACTGGCAAAAAAACAAGCGACACCGAGGCAATCGATTAATAACCAAGCCTCTAATTCTTCTATTGCCCAAGCAAGATGAACGCGATCCGGAAAACGATTACTCTCTAATACGCGATTGACTTGATTGATCAGCGAATTTGGCTCTTGTTGTCTTTGATGCGAGGCCATTTTGCCATCACTATCAATCACAAAAATTAAATAATCGTCTTCTTCTAAGTAATGTTTTGTCGCTGTAATCAAGGGGTCGCTGGCCTTGTCTCGTGGTCGTCGAGGAACAGCTTTGTGGCCAGCGGTTCTGATAGAGGTATCAGGAAGACTGAAAAGTTCTATTAACTTATTCGCTAAATGTTCGACAGCCTGGGCATCGTTATCTGATTCTAGGGTCCAAATTCTGATGGTGGTCATGATCACCTAGCCCTCAAGTCTTGTAAAAGCTCACTGTCAAAAATTGCGCTGCCTATGCCAAAATCTTCTATCCACCCTGCTAAGGCTTTGCTATCCTTGCGCGTCTGGTCAAGATTAATCACTTGTGTCCCTTTGCCTGGTGAATTTTGTAGCAGCAGGATGCCCAAATTTTCCGACAGACTTTCAGGGCTAAATGCGTCAAGAAGTTGTGAACTATGCGTGGTAATAATGACTTGTGTTCGTTCAGCTAACTGTTCTAAGATGTGAGCAATATTATTCAAGGCCGCCGGATGCAAATTGCGCTCAGGTTCTTCTATAGCAATTAAAGAGGGGACTGTTGCCTGATTTAATAGAACAGCGTACGCAATTAAACGTAATGTGCCATCGGAGGCTCGGTGTAAAGGAATTGGCTTTTCATACGGAAACCCTGTTTCCGCCCCTTCCTGCAAGTAAAGATCATTGTCTCTATTATCTTTGTTTTTTTCCAAGCAAAGTCCTGTACAATTTTGCAGTTCATCATTTACGGCTTGAAAACGGTCTGGGTCATGTTCATGCCAGTAGGATAGGATAAGATTTAAGGTTTTCCCATCACTATGAAGATCTAGTTCGGTTTCTAAATCCTCAGTTTCTAAATCCTCAATTGAGACGATTAAATCTCTCATAATTTGCGAAAAGATACTTCCTCTACGTATATTGGCAGGCTGAAAATCATAAAGTTCCCAACCTTGAATAAAGTCTGTTAAGTCACTGGTAATCGGTTTGTGACCATAATCACCCGCCGATTTTAAGGCCAATTTCTTAGAACGATAAGGCGTTGGATTTTCATTATCTTCATCTTTAACCCGACCCTGCCCATCTTTGATTGAAATAACCTCTACCTCCTCCGTACCGACCACTAATTTTTCCTGAAGTATTCTATTTTTTGTTCTTGCCCCCAATACCAACTTATAAATAGCGGGCTCTCCTTCCACACTGATGTCAATTTCAAAACTGATTTTTTCCTCTGTATCAGGGGCGACCTCAGTGCTTGCCCCAGCCCAAGTCACATTCTGAATATATTTGGCAGATGGTAAATTTTCTTCAACCATCATTTCCCCCAAACGGTAAATGGCTCTTAATACGTTTGATTTCCCACTCGCATTTGGGCCAACCAAGACCGTCAGGGGTTTCAGAGGCAGGGTCACATCGCGCAAACTTAAAAAATTAGTGATATGAATTTTTTTTAATAATACTGTTTTTTCTGACATGGTTAATCCTTCTATAATTTATATAATTTGGGTATATTCCTATGGGTCTGCGCCATCGAAATAATTTCAAGAAACAAATTCATGGCAATCCTGGTTAAAATATCACGCCGAGTTTAATATTTTCTTCTGGGTGAGTGGCAATTTTGGGATATTCAGTCAGCAAATCATCAAACTTGACCACGGGGTGAATGATGGGTTCGCTTTTGAGGCGACCATCGACAAGGTAACGCCAAGCCACCTCGAAAAGGCGATTTTCATCCCAATTGGGATAGTCAGGATTTGGTTCACTACAAGCACGAGAGAAGATAATGCGGGGGCGATTGAAGTGAGCCTCAGCCCCAAAATCTAACCCCGCTGGATAGCTTCCAGGCCAAGCACCAGCCACCACAGTCCCCTGATAAACCACACCACGCAAAGCGGCTTGTAAAGCGAGATGATGTCCGCTATATTCAATACATATATCCGCCCCGCGCTTTTGGGTCATTTTTTTGATTTCCAAACCTGCGTCGCAGGTCGTGGGGTCAAGTACTTCATCGGCTCCACAAGTTAAAGCAATTTGACGACGTAGGGGAATTGGCTCTACCGCAATGACGGGATAGGCCCCAGCTAGTTTGGCGAATTGAAGAGCCATTAAGCCAATGGCGCCCATGCCAAATATGGCAACAGCATCACCGACCCGCACATGTCCATCGCGGATGGCCCCCAGAGCAAAGTCCGCTGGGTCTAGGCAAGTAGCCGCCTGCCAGGGGACATCTGCTGGCAAATTTCGTACAGTTTCCGGCCAGACATGCTCTTGGCGAAATGAGCCATGCCTAAACACGCGATCTCCAACTTGTAAACGGGTTACACTTGGCCCGATCTCAATTACATCACCAATACAGATGTTGCCGAGTCGGGCTGGATAGCGCACCATATCTAAAGTTGGGGTGAAGATTTTATAATCAGCATCATAGCCGCCACGCGGACCTGCATAACCTTTGTAGAGAGCCATCTCTGTCCCATGCTTCGCTGCCCCAAACAGACTTTTCACACGTACTTGACCAAATTCTAAGGGAGGGCTATCGTAATCCTGGAAAGCAACTTGTTCTTTGGCTGGGGCGATCAATTCTTTCGGCATTCGTAAATTCCTTTGTTTTTTTGGATCTTTGAGATACTTTGTGGTAAATAAAGACCTATCGCCTATGAGCAGTTGCAAGGTAACAGATTTGGGGCGGTTATCACCTTGCTACCTTGCCGCTTAGGTGATTTTTTATCGTACCACACTGTACGGTCTAGTCAATTTTGTGATGGTTTAATGCCCATGCTTAAACTAACTGAAATTTGACGAATTGAAGTACTCGTGTTATAGTAAGAGACTGTTTTCTATCTAACTAAATTTATAATTAAAAAGGAGAATTACAATAGCGCGAAGATCATATAAGCCACAACAACAGACCCAACAACGAATTAATGGGCAGATTCGAGCCAGACAAGTCAGATTGATTGATGATACTGGCGAGCAGGTTGGTGTTATTGAGACATCAAAAGCCTTGGCACTTGCTAGGGAAAAAAATCTTGACTTGGTTGAGGTATCTCCTACAGCCAATCCACCTGTATGTCGCCTTTTGGATTTTGGTAAATTTATGTATGCTAAATCTAAGCGAGAGCGGCAGGCTAAAAAATCACAAACTAAAATCCAAGTCAAAGAAATACAGTTGCGACCTAAAACAGGCGAACATGACATTAATTTTAAGGTCCGTGATGCTAGACGGTGGTTACAACAAGGTTCTAAAGTCAAAGTACGCATGCGCTTCAGAGGCCGCGAAGTCACACATCCCGAGGTCGCGAGAGAGATGATGGATCGTGTCTCTGAAATGCTTAAAGATGTGGCTGAAATCGAGCAAAGACCAACCTTTGAAGGCAAGTCTATGTTGATGATTTTAGGACCAAATAAATCTAAACCTCAGCCTAGCAAGACACCCGACTCAGCCCCAAAAGTACAAGTTGAATGAAAAAAATTAGGAATTTATAGGGCTGCTGTTTATTTATTGCTTTTGTATTTTTGATTTTCGTTTTATTGGAATGATATATCATGCCAAAAATTAAGACCCATAAAGCGACTGCGAAGCGGTTTAGAAAAACAGGCAAGGGCAAGCTAATGCGAACTAAAATTGGTAAAAGCCACTTGCGACGCAAGAAAAACAAGCGCGTTTTGAATATGTTCGACGAAATGCATGAAGTAAGTCATTCTGGGACAAAAAAACGTGTCGCTAAATTAGCCCCATATCTGAATAAAAAATAAAGAGGATTAGAGGTTATAAAGATGACGAGAGTAAAGGGGGGTTTTACAACCCAACGTCGCCACAAAAAAATATTAGCCTATACAAAAGGCCAACGAGGAACAAAACATCGGTTATTTCGTCGAGCGAATGAAGCTAGACTCAAATCCTTGAGTTATGCTTATCGTGACCGTCGTAACCGTAAGCGGGATTTTAGACGCTTATGGATTACACGGATTAACGCTGCTACCAGACAAGAAGGACTTAATTATAGTCAATTTATTCATGGCTTGAAGCAAGCGGGTGTAGATTTAGACCGTAAAATATTAGCCGATATAGCTGTACATGATGCTGCTAGTTTTGCCAAACTCGTTGAGACAGCGAAAGCTGCCCTGTAAAATTGTGAAGTCCTTTCTTAAAAAGGTGCGTTTAGTCTAACGATAAAAAAGAGCCTCTCGGCTCTTTTTTGTTTTGTGAATATGAGAGATTACGCAATCTCAGTGTTCATCTAATCATACCGAAGCCCTTAAGCTTCAATTGACAGAGCTTCGGTGTTGTGTTATGATGCCATTACCTTGACCGTGCCATTATCTTGATGATATTACTATCTTGATAATGTTGTTCTCAAAATAATATGATTATCTTAACCACGATGATAAAGGTCATGATTTACTAAAAATAATGCTAGCCCAGTTTGGCAGTCACTGCTTAGAGGTGGTATTATTTATGATAAATCTATCACTGATTGTTCGTGTTTTTCATTCTTTTATAACTAAGTTACCGGGCGAAAGGAGTACATATTAGATGGCATCACGCACTGAACAGATGGTTGCTCGACTTAGAGACTTACAGGCAGGGACAGCTGATGTCGAAGCTTCGGCTGTCGTGAGTGTTGACGGATTAATTATGGCCTCATCCTTGCCAGCAGATATTGAAGAAGACCGTGTCTCAGCTATGTCAGCAGCCATGCTTTCTCTTGGTGAACGAATCGCTCAAGAATTAAATAGAGGGGTGTTGGACCAAATTTATATTCGGGGATCCAAAGGATTTATTATTCTTATGTCCGTGGGGGAAGATGCTGTTTTGACTGCTATGGCGCGTCCCGATGCTAAATTGGGCTTAATCTTTTTAGATATGAAACGCGCTGCTGAAGATTTGATGCGTCTAGTTTAGGCTTCTGGGTGTTTTTCTAAATGAATGTCGTATCGTCAAACCCATCAGTTGGTTAATTGAATAGATTTGTTTTCATCATTGGGGACCACAGAGAATTAAGCAATTAGAAATATGGATCACTGACAAATTTAAGATTTTGGGCTTTGATTGGCAGACCTGCCAATTATGGGGAGAAGTTGTGACTGAGTGCCGGTCTAAAGGTCGGCCTATTTCTGCTCAGGATGCTTGGATTGCTGCGACAGCTTTACAATACGATCTCCCTTTAGTGACGCATAACCCATCCGATTTTGAACCCATTCAAACCTTAAATATTATTACTGCAATGAATTAAGATGGCTTGGCAATTGATCGCCGATACAAACAAATGATATTCGGCTTCGGGTTGCTTTATGCTTTCTCCAACGAACAGAAAATGTAGTCATGTATGTTCAATAGATTGCTGAGGTTGATTTACAAAAGTAGACCAAATATCTGATAATATATATTTCTCATGAACAAAAATTTCATGATACTATTATATTGCTTAGGATTTATACTCCTCATTTATACCAGCTTTCTTCTTCTTGTTTACTTTTACCAAGATCGTTTTATTTACTATCCCTTTTCTGCTTGGCAAGGTACGCCAGATGAGTGGGGGTTGGCCTATCAGGATGTAAGCTTCACGACCAGTGATGACCTTAAGCTATCAGCTTGGTTCATTCCTGCGCCGGAGGCTAAGGGCACAATGCTGTTTTTTCATGGCAACGGAGGCAACATTTCGCATCGTCGTGAGTCTCTCGTTTTATTTCATCGTTTGGGTGTCAATACCCTCATTGTTGACTATCGCGGGTATGGTCAAAGCGAAGGGCATCCAAGCGAGCGCGGCACTTACCAAGATGCTGAGGCTGCTTGGCGTTATCTAACCGAAGAACGTGATCTCTCGCCTGATCAAATCATCATCTTTGGCCGTTCGCTGGGCGGAGCGGTAGCCACTTACTTAGCTTCCCAACACCCGCCCAAAGCCCTCATTTTGGAGTCAACCTTTACTTCTGTACCGGATATAGCAATTCAGCATTATCCCTATCTTCCTCTGCGGTTTTTGTTAACGATTCGCTATGATACCTTAACGCGCATAAAATATCTACAGGTGCCTTTATTGATCATTCATAGCCCTGATGATAGCGTGATTCCTTATGATCATGGCCAACGAATTTTTGAGGCAGCCCAAGAACCTAAGCAATTTTTACAAATTTGGGGGGGACATAATGAGGGATTTTTGATTTCAGAATCTGTTTATGAAGATACCCTGAGATCGTTTTTGGATTCCTATTTGGACTGATTTTTCTGCTCGACACTAATTTCATCATTTTAACTGAAGAAACGTTAAAAGGAACTTGGCATGCTGAAAAAATTACCTGTGAGTACCTATACCTTCCAAGACATTATTGAGCATGACTATCTCTACGTAGATAAAACGCCTTATATCTATGACCTTATTCAGTATCCGAAAAGTTCTTACTTTCTCTCACGCCCAAGACGTTTTGGCAAAAGTCTGCTCATCTGAAGTATGAAAAGTATTATCAGAGCCTCTTTTATGTTATTTTTATGATGCTGGGGATGGAAATTGAGGTCGAGGTTGAAACCAATGTTGGACTCATTGATGCTGTGGTCGTCTTAAACGAGGACATTCTGCTCTTTGAATTTAAGATCGATAAAACAGCCCCAGAAGCCTTACAATAGATTAAAAATAATAGATACTATCAGAAATATCGACTCCATGATAAGAAGACGCCTCTTGTTGGGGCAAACTTTAATAGCCGGACGCGGAGCGTGGGTGAGTGGACAAGTGAGGTGGTAGTAGCGTGAGGGGTACTTTGGCTACACTTTTGTTAAAATGGTCGCTGAGGTTTCAACCGAGACCAACTAGACACGTCATTATTTGGAGCAATGTTTGGCAGGGGGCTTAACTTAACGCCATTGGGCAAAATGGCTGGATGCAAGGTCGTCATCCAGCCATTTTGCCACGTTGCTTATTCCAAAATCGGTACAAACTTATCTTCTGGCCTTGGCGTAAGATTATTGCTCATAATCATGCGAGCAGAACAATTCCAGTGCAAAATGGCTTCGTCATTGCCAGGTGGATGAATCTTTTCGGCTTGCTCATAATAGTCCAGGGCCTCTCGGAGACATTCATAAGCATCATGTTTACCACCCGGAATACCACGCTTGAGGATGGCATAAGCTTGACGCTCTAAGATAATCCCCATGTAATAAGCCCGTTCATAGTCCCCTTTCAGACGAGGTAAGAGCGCACGAGCTTCCTTGCCATCAATAGATTTGCCCTGACCAAATTGATCTGTGATAGCCAAAATCAAGGCGATTAGGGCCTCTTGATTTTCAGGATCAATTTCCAGAATATCTAGGCAAATGCTTTCGGCTGGTTCAGGACTATTAAGTAAGCGATATCGCAAAGCTTTATCCAAGGCCTCTTGAATTCCCTCAGAGGAAAGAAGTTTAAGTTCAAACATAGTTTTCTCACAATTCAGGTGTAAGGTGCAAAGCACTTCAAACGACCACAGTAGACCCCAATGATGAGGCCATGTTTGGTCAAAGTGCCTTGCTCCTGTATCGTTAGGTGTCACCTCAGTTACTGTTTCGGTTTAAAAATTCGGAGCAGCATCTGGAAGGGGTCATAATACGCATCGACAACCCGTTCCTTGAGCGGAATGATGGCATTATCAGTAATCGTGATGTGTTCTGGACAAACTTTTGTACAGCACTTGGTGATATTACAAAAACCGATGCCATCTTCCTTTCTCAAGGCCTCCAACCTATTTTCGACATCCAAAGGGTGCATCTCTAGGGAAGCCACCTGTACTAAAAATCGTGGTCCGATAAATTCATCATGCAAGTCGTGTTCACGCAAGACATGACAGACATCTTGACACAAATAACATTCAATACACTTACGAAATTCTTGTACCCGGTCTATATCTTCTTGGGCCATGCGCCAAGTGCCATCTTCTGCATCGGGCGGACGGGGGGTAAATTTTTTGATTTTTTTCTTGACCCGATAATTCCAGGATACATCGGTCACTAAATCCTTAATCAAGGGAAAGGCTTTCATGGGTTCTATGGTCACAGGCTGGTTAAGCGGTATATCATTTAAGCGACACATGCACATGAGTTTGGGATTCCCGTTGATCTCAGCTGAACAAGAACCGCATTTTCCGGCCTTACAATTCCAACGGACAGCCAAATCATTCGCTTGTTCTGCCTGAATCTGATGCACCGCGTCAAGAACCACCATACCATCAGAAATCTCGGTCTCATAATCCTCGAACTGGCCCTCGTCAGCCGTACCCCGCCATATTCTGAACGTTGCCCTTGCCACTATTTGGCCTCCTCTGCAATGATATTTTTCAAATTTTCTAGCATTTCTGGGATGGATTCACGTCTCACTTGCATCTCTCCCGCTGCCCCTTTGCGAATTACAATATTAAATGTCCCATCTTCTTCATCTTTATTAGGATAATCCTCACGGAAATGCGCCCCGCGACTTTCTTTGCGCTCTATGGCCGCCAAGGCAACCGCTTCAGACACTGTCAGAAGATTATGCAGGTCTAGGGCTGTATGCCAACCAGGATTGTACTCTCGATTGCCAGCGACACAGACCTCGGCGGCTCGTGCTTTGAGTTGTTGTAGATGTTCCAATGATTGCTGCAAATCTGCCTCATTACGCACGATACCCACCAGATTTTGCATCATATCTTGTAAGTCGTATTGAATTTGGTATGGTCCTTGGCTATTTAAATCTGCTCTATCATGATGGTCAAAAGGCTTTAAGGCTTGTTGCGCGGCGGCTTCAATTTGACCTTCATCAATCTGAACCGAACTATTTTCTTTGGCAAAGACGGCCGCATATTCGCCTGCTCTTTTGCCGAAAACTAATAAATCGGAGAGAGAGTTGCCGCCTAAACGGTTTGCCCCATGTAAACCAGCCGCACATTCTCCAGCGGCAAAGAGACCAGGTACATTAGACATTTGTGAATCAGCGTCCACCTTGATTCCGCCCATGACATAATGAGTCGTCGGCCCCACTTCCATTGGTTCTTTGGTAATATCAATATCAGCTAACTGCTTAAATTGATGATACATACTGGGTAGCTTGCGCTTGATATGGTCACCAGCATTGGGCATTTTTTTCTTGATCCATGATATATCGAGAAAGACACCGTCATGCGGGCTGCCTCGGCCCTCTTTAATCTCTCGCACAATACAGCGGGCCACATGGTCTCGGGTGAGCAACTCTGGCGGTCGGCGGGCGTTTCGATCTCCCTGAGTATAACGCCAGCCTTCTTCTTCATTGTCGCTGGTTTGCTCTTTGTAGAGAGCGGGAATGTCATTGAACATAAAGCGCACCCCCTTGCTATTCTGCAAAATACCGCCTTCGCCGCGTACCCCTTCCGTCACTAAAATCCCCCGCACACTCGGCGGCCAGACCATGCCAGTTGGATGAAATTGCACAAACTCCATATCAATCAGATCCGCCCCAGCTTCGTAAGCCAGCGCATGACCATCACCTGTATATTCCCAACTATTGCTGGTAATCTTATAGGCTCTTCCAATACCCCCGGTGGCTAAAATTACGGCCTTGGCCTTAAATAATCTAAACCGTCCTCTTTCTCGATCATAGCCAAAAGCACCCGAAACGCGATCCCCATCTTTGAGCAAGGTGATAATGGTCCATTCCATATGAATATCAATACCCTGATGAATCCCGTGGTCTTGTAAGGTGCGGATCATCTCCAGCCCTGTGCGGTCGCCCACATGAGCCAAACGAGGATATTTATGTCCCCCAAAATTTCGTTGCAAGATTTGTCCATTCTGGGTACGGTCAAATAAGGCCCCCCAAACCTCTAGCTCTCGCACCCGATTGGGTGCTTCCCGCGCATGCAATTCTGCCATACGCCAATTATTTACATACTGCCCCCCGCGCATGGTGTCAGCGAAATGAACTTCCCAATTATCTCTTTCATCGACATTGGATAAAGCAGCAGCAATACCGCCTTCAGCCATGACTGTATGGGCTTTACCTAAAAGCGATTTACAGACCAACCCAACCGATACATTCGCTGCGGAAGCTTCAATCGCGGCGCGTAAACCAGCCCCACCAGCCCCAATCACTAAAACATCATAGTCATGCCTTTCATACTGGGCCATTACAATATCCTCCAATCTGTCCATACGCCCATAGAGCATAAACGAACATAGACATCAGAAAAGCCCACCCAAACCAAGCTCATCCAGGCCCAAACCATATGGCGACGGTTGAGACAGGTTACGCAGTTGTATGCTAGGAGACGTTTAGGGTTTTGAGAAAGATGGTTGAGACGACCACCCACCAAGTGGCGTAAAGAATGACAGCTAAAGGTATAGCCGCCGAGAAAGATAACGTTGATCGCTAAAACAAAGGTGCCGACCCCCAGACCAAAGGAGACTTCGCCTGTGCTGGCATTCGTAAACCAGAGGGCTTGCCAAACATCATAAGATAAAAAAATCAAAAAAAGAAGGGCTAAATAGAGGAAATAACGATGGACATTTTGTAGAATTAGGGGGAAAGAATTTTCACCGCGATAACCTTTTCGTGGTTCACTAACGGTACAGGAAGGCGGATCAGCCCAAAATGCTTTGTAATAAGCCCCGCGATAATAATAGCAGGTCAACCGAAAACCAGCCGGTGCCCACAGGATCAAAAATGCGGGCGACCAAGGCCACCAAGCCAACCACCATTCCGGTTTCGGGCCAAACCAACTATGATGAGAAGCCCCGAAGAGTTCGGGTGAATAAAGCGGGGATAAATAAGGCCCATAAGTATAATGTTCCCCTTGAAAGGCGGCCCAAGTAGTATAGACGACAAAAGCCGATAGCCCCAGAAATACACACAGGGGTTGTATCCACCAAGCATCACGGCGCGAGGTCTGACCAAAACCCGGCTCAGTCAAAACTAATTTTTGTTGCGTCATAAGCGATGTCTCCTTAGATTATTCTCTAAAATTTAGAAGCCTATCATAATGGAAAATACCTTATTGAGCAAAAAAATATTTTGTCCTCCACGCCCCTCGCCAGACGGGCAAAACCTCTTTGCTCTTGGCTTTGCGAGATTACTTAAATCAAGTGGGTAAATACTATGCCCTCTACATTAATATTGAACTAGGCCAAGCTCTGCGTGAAAATGTTGCGGAGGTATGGTAGGTTGAAGAAGGTTCTGTCAAGGAAGGTCAATAATTTGACTACTCCCTAACCCTCGTTATACTAGGCAGCACTGATAGACCTAACAGACAGCGAACCGGAGTTGAACAATGAGTCGCATTCCATATATTACACCTGAGGGCTTCACTGAGGTACAGCAAAAACTTTTTGATAACATCACGGGCGGTAAACGGGGCGAGGGACGGACAGTGGAAAGCTTTCTCAACGCGGCAGGCGGTCTTGATGGCCCCTTTAATGCTTGGCTTTTTAGTCCTGCCTTAGGCGAGCCAACCCAACGGCTGGGCGCAGCCGTGCGTTTTGAAAGTACGCTCCCGCCTCAGCTTCGAGAATTAGCCATCTTAATGGTGGCCGTCAAGTGGCAGGCCCAGTTTGAATGGTGGGCCCACGAGATCATTGCCAGAGAGACAGGCTTAGATGCGGGAGTCATCGCCAGCCTCAAAGCAGGTCGTCTACCAGCATTCACTCAACCATCCGAGGCTGTGGTCTATCATTTTGCTCAGGCACTACTCAACCAGCAACACGTCTCTGATCAGCATTATCAGGCGGCTCTTGAACTTCTTGGTGAAGCGGGCGTGGTGGAGTTGGTCATTTTGCTTGGATATTACACCTTGATTTCGATGACCCTAAATACCTTTGAAGTGCCTGTGCCAGAAGGTGAGACAGCTCCTTTCGCTGTTGATCAGTCAGAGAGCAAGACCGACCCCATGATGGTGCATCGTCAATTTTCCCAACACCTTAAAGATAAGATCGCCATCGTGGTCGGCGCGGGGCAAACTGCTGGCGCGACGATTGGCAATGGCAAGGCCACCGCTTTGCGCTTCGCTCAGGAGGGGGCGCGGGTGCTTCTCGTTGATAGACGAGTCGAGGTGGCAGCAGAGACAGCTCAACAAATTGCCGTCGAGGGTGGTATCGCGTCTGTACTAGGGGCTGATATTACCTGTGAAGAGGATTGTCAGGCCATTGTCGCTACCTGCCTTGAACGCTATGGACGCATTGATATTTTGCACAATAATGTCGGCATCATGGAGGGTGACTCGGGTACGCTCGATTTGACGGCCGGTAATTGGAGTCAGATCATGGATGTCAATCTGAAAGGCATGTTTCTCACCTGTAAGCACGTCCTGCCCGTGATGCGCTCTCAACAGGCTGGGGCGATTATCAATATCTCTTCAACTGCCTCTGTCAGCACCCGTCCCACCCTCTTAGCCTATAAAGCCTCTAAGGCGGGAGTCAATGCCATCACCCAAAACATGGCCATTGAAAACGCGCCTTATGGTGTGCGTGTAAATGCGATTTTACCCGGTTTGATGGACACGCCCATGGCAATCAAGGGGAGAATGTTAAATCAAGGCTTAGATGAAGAAACCCTGCGGCAACAGCGTCATAACCTTGTTCCGCTAAAACAGAAAATGGGATCAGCCTGGGATGTCGCCGCTGCTGCTGTCTTCCTCGCCTCAGATGAGGCGCAGTATATTACAGGGGCCTTGTTACCTGTTGATGGCGGCTTGAGTAGTCGGGTGGGGTAGCAAAGTAGCAAAGTGGCAAAGTAACGAAGTAAAGACACGACAATTTTGCTGCTCTGCCACTTTATAATTTTGTTAATTCTTATTTCTAACTGCTAATTGTTAATTGATATTTCCAAAGGAGCCAAGGCGTGCCTAGCGGCACAGCACAGCGCCTGAAAATAGCAGCGAATGATTAACAATTAATTAATGATGAGTGCTGAGTGCTGAATTGGCATCAGAACTAACTCACTCATAACTCATAACTCATCATTCATCACTCATCACTGTATTTACAGAGGAGGCTGTCCATGCTTGAGTACACCCCGATTCCAGAAGAACAGATTCGTCAATTCGATGAACAGGGCTATTTGATCGTCCGTGATGCCTTGGATGAGGAGACGATTTCTAGGTTGATTGAGGTCAGTGATCGCTTGATTGACAGCGATTATCAGCTTAATCGGCAAATGAATACAGATGGTCTGACCGATGGTTTTCGCAATTGTATTACTTTGGACGATGCTTTCATCCCGCTCATGACCCATCCGACCATGCTTCCCTTGGTGGTGCATCTTTTGGGGGCTAATCTGCATTTGATGACCTCGCATTTGATCTACCGCTACCCTGATCCTGTTCACACGGAGGAAGTCAAACAAAAACGGGGCTGGCATCGAGATTATATGCAGGCGATGGTGGACTTAGGACACTATAGTATTCCCCGAATTGAGCTAAAATGTGCCTATTATTTGACTGATCTCAGCCAGCCTAATACGGGTGTGACCATGATCGCGCCGGGCAGCAATCAACTCAAGGAACCAATTGAGATTCCAGAAGATCAGGTTGACCCAGAGGGAGCTTTAGAACCTTTGCTCAATCCGGGTGATTGTCTTCTTTTTGAAAATCGGACCTGGCACACAGCTAGTCCGAATTTGAGTAGTTGGACGCGCAAATGTGTTATGATCGGCTATGGCTATCGTTGGGTGATGCCGATGGATTTCCGCCGCCAAGAGCCTGAATTTGTGGAGAGGCTATCGCCCTTGGAACGCTACTTGGTGGGCGAACAGTGGGATGATGTGCAGGGCTTTCAGCCCAGTGGGGGTGCTAATCCCCTCCGAGATTGGTGTAATGACCATGACTTGCCTGTCTCTCGACATGTGGGGCCTGATGGGACGACCAAGTTGTGTGGGACAAAAAGATGAATTAGGATCGTTTCTATACTAACCTTTGGGGCCAGTTTGCAGGGTCATTTTCACACTAAAGCGACATTTATAACGATAATTCATTCGCTACCCTTGAAATTCGAAACGCTAGCGAGTTCTTTATCGTTATCAATCATGATAACGTGTAAAATAACCTGATAAATGGGGTAACTAAACTAGCACCAAAAGTTATAAACATGCCTTCTAAACAAATTAGTGATATATTACTGGAAAGCCTTTGGAGTGTATCCTGTGGAAACCCTTGCCAGCGAATCAAAATTGGCTAGTCTCAATATTGATAGGCTGCCGCTCAATTTACAGCAGCAGTTTACAGAAATTTATCAAAGTGAGCAGCTTGATAACGCTCTAGAAGTTAATCACATTTATCACGGTGATGCACGTCAACTTCTCCCCAAAATTCAGCCTAATAGCATTACTTTGAGTGTTTGGTCCCCCCCTTATTTTGTTGGCAAAGAATATGAAGCCAACTTGTCATTTGAAGATTGGCAAAATTTGCTAGCTAGGATCATCGCTCTACATTTTCCCATTATTAAACCAGGTGGGTTTTTAGTCATAAATATTGCCGATATTTTAGTTTTTAAAGACCCCACCATTCCTAAAATACAAGCCGAAGTTGTTAGCAGCAGACGGTCTCTCGTAACGAGAGAAGATGTCCTCAAGGCAATGTCAGAACATCCCGATTATAACCGCTATCAAATAGCCAAACGATTAGGTTGTAGTGAACAGACGATTGATCGTCGGCTTAATGGAAATAATATTCGTGGCGGCAAATATGAAACACAAACCAGAGTAAAAGTTGTGGGCGGCCTTATTGAAGCATGGGGACAAAATGCTGGTTTTTATATGTACGATAGACGTTCTTGGGTCAAAGATGCTGCTTGGGAAAACTCGCGTTGGCATAGCTTATCTTACAAGTCGGTAGATGAGTTTGAATATTTGTACGTTTTCTGGAAGCCAGGTGTAACCAAAGTAGATAGGAACAGGTTGACCAAAAAGGAATGGCGCGACTGGGGGTCACGCGGGGTATGGCGTATTCCTTCAGTCCGGGCTAACGATGACCATGAAGCCAAATTTCCCATAGAATTGCCGCGCCGTTTTATTCAGTTATTAACTGAACCGGACGAAGTTGTGTTGGATTGCTTTATGGGCAGTGGTACGACAGCCATTGCTGCCATTCAACAAGGCAGAAAATTTATTGGTCTTGAATTGGTTGAAGAATATGTAAAACTGGCAGAAAGAAACGTTCAACAGGCGATAGCCAAAGACCAACAATTAACCTTGTCGCTTGATGAGGATGATCAATAGATGCTCCTTGACCCCGCCCAACTTGTAGATGACCTTGACCGACTGGAAGAAATAGAAAAAGCCTCACTGAAGTAAAAATCAATAACCGTTGCGTCGCTCGCTGCCGGAGGTGTCAATACGATGATCCCATTGAAAAAGAGAGCGTGGCCTGATGAGAAATATCTATCTTTAAGTCAAGAATGTGAATACAAAAATTAAGCATGTGAAAACGGACCCAGAATACATCGGAAGGGGTTTTCACTTGGGGCAAAGAAAGCATAAGGCTGGTCTAGCAAGGGTAAATCTGACGGACACAGTCTATACCCGTCTTCAGTTCATTGTTTTTGCTTTAGTATCTGCCTCATATACAACGGTTTATATCACCCAACCCGTCTTACCCATGCTGCAAGAAGAGTTTGCAGCAGATATGGTTCTCATTTCTTTCAGCGTCTCTGCTGTTCTCTTAGGCATCGCTATATCCAATTTGCCCTTTGGATTTCTGGCGGACCGCTTGCCCATTCATCCCATCATTTTGATTGGTGGCGGAGTCGTCACTTTAGCGGGCTTTATCGGGTCGCTGACCGAGACGCTCTGGATTTTAATTCTGGCCCGATTCGTACAAGGTTTTTTCTTTCCAGCTCTCACAACCTGTTTGGCAGCTTATCTGGCTAAGACATTACCCAAAGAGAAATTGAGCATTGTGATGGGGTCTTATGTATCCGCAACGGTCGTTGGTGGCTTAGGGAGCCGTTTGTTAGGGGGTTGGATGCCCCCGCCTTGGGGTTGGCGTTATGCCTTGGTCTTAGCTGCACTATTGACTTTAATGACGACCATCATTGCTTTGCTGGGAATACCGCGTGGACCAAGGCAAATACGACAACACCAACCCGCTGTCAGTTTTTGGTCCTTGCTAAAACGGGGGGACATATTGCTCATCTATTTTTGTGCGGCTGGCGGATTGGCGATTTTTTCGCCCCTCTTCAACTATCTATCTTTTAGATTAACAGCTTCACCGTTCAATCTCTCCACAGAACTGACAACCCTAGTTTATCTGGTCTATGTCGCGGGTATTTTTGTCGGCCCGACGGCGGGCCGAATTAGTAACCGTTATGGCAGTGGGAATACCTTATTGGGTGGGGCGACTGTCCTGGGTGCCTCTTTAATTTTGCTTTTATTACCATTTATTAGTGCCATCGTCATCGGCCTATTTGGGATATGTACTGGATTTTTCACCATCCATGCCGCCGCCGTGGGCACATTGAACGGCAAACTTTCCGGCGGATTTGGGCGAGCCAATGCCCTCTATGTGTTATTTTATTATGTGGGGGGCTGGCTTGGGATTACGAGCGCAGGCTTTGCTTATGAACTTGGTGGCTGGAACGCCGTCATCTATACGGCTTTCGTTTTTTTAAGTCTCCCTGTATGGGCTGGAGTGAGCGAATGTAGATTTAAGGATATAGAATAGAAACTGACAAGCTGATTGACCAAGATGCAGAGACGAAACAACACCGAGATCTGTACGCCAAGCAAGGTGAAATGACCCTTGGGCTTGAATCAGATATTGTTTCTACTTGGTGAAGCGAGCGGCGGCAACATTGTGTTACCAATCCCTATGAGGGTCATACCGCTGAGTATGACTTCCAATCGTAAGGCCCCAATGAAGAAATAGAATACCACCGATACAAATGATGCTGGGGATGGTGGATTGTTCCTCTTATAGTGACTGCGCTTGAGGCTCCGCGCAATGTAGTGGTTAGTGGTCGGTGATTTAGTTTTAAGAATAGAGAATGTCATGTAGGTGGTTATCTGTATGACTGATTTGCCTCTTTTTTAGGCATCTCTTTGGCGCAGGCGATTTTCTAAGGCATTGGTAAATAGCGACAGGGTCAAGGTCAAAACCATATACATCAAGGCTACTGTAATCCACGTTTCAAAGAGGTAGCGCGTAGCGACAACCACCTGCCGTCCCATAAAGGTCAACTCCTGAATAGATACCACCGAAGCGATGGCTGAGTATTTGATGGTGTTGATGAACTCATTGGATAGTGTTGGCAGGACTCGTTTAACCACCTGAGGCATCACCACAAAGCGCATTTCGCCCAACCAGGAATGTCCCAAGGCACACGCAGCCTCTCGTTGGCCCCGTTCAATGGATTCGATGCCACTGCGAAAAATTTCGGCAATATAGGCCCCTTCAAAAAAAGCGAGGGCGAGAATGCCAGCAATGAATTGTACAAAGAGGGATTTTTGGGCGAAAAAGAAAGCTAATACAGCTTGTACACTCTCCGAACGACTGCGGATAAAAGGTTCGATACCGAGCAGGGGCAGGATTTGGTCAACGACAAAGAAATAGAAGATAAAAATAACAACAAGAGGCGGTAAGTTGCGGATTAGCTCAACATAGGTGCGCCCCACCAGACATAAAAACAGACTACTGCTCGTCCGAAATAGGGCGATGACCAAACCGACAAGCGTCGCTAGAATGGTAGCCCAAATGGAAAGTTTCAAGGTTGTTATCAACCCTAGCAATAAATAGTTAGGGACGAGCCAACCTGTTTCGGCATCCCAGCGCAGCAGAAATTGTGGAATGGCTGACCAATTTCCCCGATATTCCAAGCCGTAGCGAATACGATTATAGACGTATACCCCGATGGCCAGACAGAACAACAACAGCACAGCATCAAGTAGACCAAATTTGGGTTTCTTGTTGATGTTCACAATTACGTTTTTCGGGCAACAAATCCATTGCCCATCTGAATCAGATCTGTACTTACCAAATCTGATTCCTAAACTCAGTTTGCGAATCAGATTCGGGTACGTTAATTAATTCTCATTTCAAAGGAGCTTATTCTGCTAAAAGGTCAGCCCAATCTTTAGTACCAAACCAATGATCGGATCTTTCTTTGAGCCAAGCCTGATTGACCAGAATCCAAGAGTTGAAAAAGGTCATCGTATCAGAATCTCCTTTGCGTACGGCAAAGGCATTGGGTTCATTGGTGAGCAACTTACCACCAAACGGACGATACAGAACGTCCGCATAATCGATGACCCAGAAAGCGGGTGTTGGGGCCGATGAAAGAGCGGCATGAGCATTTCCGTTAAGTACATCTTGGATTACGGCTTCATCCGTATCAAATTGGTGTAGTTTTGCTTTAGGCGCGTATTTTTCAGCAACCATTACAGGCGTAGTCCCTAACCGGACGGCGATAATAATATCCTCACCATTGAGTTCCTCCATGCTCGTCACATCTGGGAGCATCTCTTTGTGAACAACAAGGTCTATACCAGTCCATGAGTAAGGATCAGAGAAATTGACCTTCAAGGCTCGTTCTGTCGTGACACCCATCCCCCCGATGATCACATCGAATTTATTGGTCAGCAAGGCCGGGATGATGCCCGACCACTCTGTGGGCACAAATTCGACCTCAACTCCCATATCTTCAGCCAATTTTGTGGCTACATCAATTTCAAATCCGACGAGATTACCATCCTTGTCTTTGAACACCCACGGAACAAAGAAGTCAACCCCAACTTTTAAGATCCCGCGTTCAGCAATCTGGTCAACTTGGCTGCGCTGTGCCGCCGCCTCTGGTAGCGGGGCACAGGCTGACAACAAACCGACCAGCATACTTGCCATGATGAAAATCAACAATATGTTTTTTAAATAACCAACGGGAGGCATAATATTTTTTCCTTTCAATAAAAAATTTAAGTTTACCAAATATTTTTTATAATTATGTCATTTGCTACGTCACTATGTTGTAGCGTTTTTCTAATAAATTAACCAGAACAGAAAACGGGACTGTAATCAATAAGTAGAGGAATGCTACTGTAAACCACACTTCAAAGGTGAGGAAGGTATCGGCAGCAATGACGCGAGCCTGAAAGGCCAAATCAGCTAGAGCTACTAAGCTAACGAGCGATGTGTTCTTGATTAAACTAATCACCTCACCTGTTAATGGTGGGAGGATACGCTGGAAGGCTTGAGGGAAAATTACTTTCCGATAGATATTGAAGTTACTCAACCCCAAGCTATAGGCCGCCTCCCATTGCCCTTTGTGAATAGACACGATGCCCGCTCGGAAAATTTCTGACATATATGAACCTTCGAATAAACTGAGCGCAAGGACTGCGGAGGAAAAACGTCCCAAGCCTAAGACTGGGCCAATCACAAAGTAGACCAAATAGACTTGGACGACTAAAGGAGTATTGCGGATGACTTCCAGATAAAGGCGCGTCATCAGCCGCCCTATCCACGAATCAGACAGACGTGCCAAAGCGGTCACTAATCCAATCACTAGGGCTAGTACAAGACTGACACTAGCGATACGCAAGGTAAATAATAGGCCCAAGGTCAATTCCCCGGCAACCAAGTAGCCATCTTCTACTCTAAAGAGGTATTGAGGAATGCGATACCACTGCCAAAAATACCCAAGACGCAGGGTACTGATCAAAATTAGCCAAACAATGACCAGCATCAACAGGATAAATAGAATGATGTCTCGCCTTGGTGAAGACCAAAGAAGAGAAATACAAAATCCTATATGCTGTGGCTGCTTTGTTATTTTTGACATGTCCTGTTATAGCTTGAAGCTTGATTGTTATGAGAGTTAAGAAACGAAGAGTAAACATATTTGTTAATTTTGTCAAAATCGAGGCCGCCGCTTTTATAAACGTCCATTCGCCTTTTTTAATAAAGTTGTTATAATACCGTTACATCACCTCAATCAAGATCCGACGCTGCCCGAACGCAACTGAAATCATGATGTTACCATCACCCTTAAACCCAAATCATAATTATCAAAACGATATTCTATATAAACAGGGCATGTTTATTGAGGAGTCAATCATGTTTGGTAGTGGCAGATCTATTGGCTTTGTCATTTTATCAAGTGCCGTGTTATTAGCTTGTGGTGGCACTGTCGGCTCAACGGCCCTTTCTTTGGTCAGTCCTCTTAGTAACACCCGAAATTTGTTATTTGGCTCTAGTCTGTCGCTACTTGTTGCCACACCTTTGATGGGGATTGGGGCTTTCTTTTTTTGGCGGGGCAAAAGAACTTTACGTGAACTGACGATCATTCGACACCAAAAAACCTTGCTTCACATGCTTAAACACCACGGTTATATCAAAATAGACGAGTTAAGTAGTATTTTGGGGAAATCGTCTGCTTATGTGCAATATCTCGTCCATGATTTAGCCGAAAAAGATTTACTGCACGGCTATTTCAACCAGATAGAGGGTATATTCTACCCGACTTGTTCTGGGTCATTGCAAGCCTTAACTGCGTGCCCGATATGTTCTGACAAACAGGATTTTACTGGAAAACAGACCATCCAATGTCAAAACTGTCGGGCACAATTTTTTTTATAGCGGATTCTATACGCTCATGCAGCCAAGCGTTGAAGCCTACTTAGATGAAGTGTGGACTATATTGGCTTTGACATAGAAGATTGTTATGTTTTTGGCTATGGTCTGGATATTGATGAATTGTTTCGAGAGTTGCCTTATATTGCCATGGCCAAGGTAGATGTTTAAGCAAAGTGGCAAGGCGGCAGAGTGGCAAGGTAACGACTTTATCATTGTAGATGCCTGATGACGATATTTGGGCATGATATTCATTATATAATGTTGTCATTTTTGGGATGCACCCATTTGTGACCGTGTTCAATATACATTCATCCTCAATATCAATCTGCTCAGTATAATCCGCAAAAATTTTCTCATCTGTTCAATTATCGAGACATTCTTTAGCTGATCGTTTACACTTTCGATAATCCCCCCTTTCCTGACTAATAACTTATCCATGTGCGAGGCACCTTCGAAGTTATACGTGCTTTTGCCCCTTTCCTAAATTGCCATTTGACAAAGTTTGCCATTTGACATAAAGTTAAATTGAAACATTATGTCTAGTTAATGGTGCGTAGAATGAATGTAGATAATCATCCTCAGTCAGCAACGAGGCTAATTAATGATAGTATTGTTTTAGCCCGACAAGGGCATAAATTAGCTGCTCGGAGACAACTCCGCCAAGCCCTATCCTTGGAGCCAGATAATCAAATTGCTTGGCTTGGCCTCACGAGCGTGGCTGAAAGTGCTGGCGAAGCTGAACACGCGCTTAAGTATGTTGAACAGGTCAACCCAGACCACCCTCAACTGCCACGAGCCAGAGCTTGGGTTAAACAAACCTGGGGTGAAACCGAAGTTAAGATAAAAAATCGTTTCTTACGGCAGCCGAAACGAACCTCATTTATGCTGAATTATGCCCTAAATTCTTTACTAATTTTTGGCGTTGGCTGGATGCTCTTTTGTTTGACCATGATTCTGAATATCCCGCAGCGTGACCTCACTCAGGTCTCTGCATCGATGATACAGACTCCGCCGCTCGCTTGGATGCCCACGCATACGGTGGTCCAAGAGATACGCCACTTGGAACGTCAGTTTGCTTTAGCTCAGTTGGATGGAGATCAACCGAGGGTTATTGAACTTTTAACAATAATTTTGCAAATCGACCCAGAAACCCAGTGGGCGGCAAAACAGTTAGCTGAGATCTATTATGCTCAGGGATTAACCTTGCGCGACACAGGTCAATTTGCTCAAGCCCATGACGCTTTCAGCGCGGCAGTCACCCTATATCCGACCTTAGACCAAGCGAGGCGGGAGCAAC
This sequence comes from Anaerolineae bacterium, assembly GCA_965199695.1. GTDB lineage: Bacteria > Chloroflexota > Anaerolineae > 4572-78 > 4572-78 > CBDAUV01. The sequence continues at coordinate 1,478,328 of OZ241372.1, forward strand.
TTTTGGCAGACTTATATTTGCAAGGGCTGTCTCACCACCAGCACCGACAATGGACTAAGGCTATGGCCTATTTAGAAGTGGTTTACGATCAACAGCCGAGTTATCCTTATCTGTCACAAACCTTGTTTCAGAATTATTATCAAGAAGGGGTGCGCTTGCAAAGTCAGGGGCAGTTATCCCAAGCCTTAACCAGCTATGAAAAAGCCCTTGAGTTTCAACCGCAAGATATTGACATGCTGGCTAGAGTGGCGGAGGTGGTGCATCATCTTGTGCCGACTGCTACGCCTTCACCAACCCCAACCCCGACTCCATATCCTTCCCGCAAAAAAATTATCGTTGACATATCGGAACAGCGAACATATCTTTACCACGGCGACCTGCTGATATATAAATTTGTATCATCAACCGGGGCTCGGGGTCAAGACACAGCGACGGGCAATTTTCAGATTTTGAATAAAATTCCAATGGCCTATGCCAGTACCTGGAATTTGGATATGCCTTATTGGCTAGGTGTGTATCAGTTTGGCCCTTTGGAGAATGGCTTTCATGCCCCCCCAACGTCGCGTAGCACGGGCGTAACGATGTGGGCGGGCTATCTAGGAACCCCTGTGTCTTATGGCTGCATCATTCTCAGTCTGACCGATATGCAAACCCTTTATCAGTGGGCAGAGGTAGGGACACCGGTGACGATTAGGTATTGACCGTAGCTTGGCGCGTACTGCGTAAGAATGGTTGATTCCACCCATTACACCGTCAAAAGTTTACTTTTCATTCTGATCTCAATATAATAGCCTCGGTGAATGAGGCTGACCGATTTGGTTTCAACTATAAACACCAGCGGTTCGTGGGACAGGGCCGTCGTTAACTCGCCTTTTGTGGTATGATACGCTCATCATATTTTTGGAGGTTGTATGGTTTCAGAAATCCAATTATTTGACCATATTGTGACAATGATAAAACAACTTTCACCGCAATCTCGGTTGAAACTCATGGAAGTGCTGATGCAAACCTTATGGGAAATTATGCCATCTAAGTCGGAAGCACGACCAGAGCAAACTGACTGGCCACCTGATTTTTTTGAACAAACAGCTGGGGTCTGGCAAGGTGAAAAATTGATACGTCCTGAACAAGGGGAGTATGAGAATAGATTAGAATTATCATGAAATATTTGCTTGATACCAAGGTGTGTATTGTGTATCTTAATGACAGTCATTCTCAGGTTGTGCAAAAACTTAGATCCTTAAAACCTGATAATGTATTCTGGTGTCAAGTTATGAAAGCAGAATTGGTATATGGAGCATACAAAAGTTTACGTCAAGCAGAAAATTTAGCACTACTTAAGCAATTTTTTAGCCAATTTACAAGTTTACCATTTCATGATAAAAATGTTCGTGAATTTAGTCGTATTTCGCAATTAAAGATTGAAGATTGGATATAGAAATTATAAGTAGCCAGCTTAACCAGGCATCATATTTTATCCCCTATTTGTCAAAAACCCCATCAATATTCCCAAAATTTTTCCAACATCTCCAATCAGATACTCATCAAAATCAATCTGCATTAAAGTGTCCTGCAAAATTAAAAACTTCCAATTGCTCCCCGTCGTCACCACGCCAAAAATTTGCTCCACAGGATTGGCCTGCTGCTGATTAAATATACTGGCGGCAATCATTTCAGCCATGCATTGTGGATAGCCGGACTTTATATTCTCGTTTTTGGCTTCGACCACACAGACAACGGGGGCCCTCAGCTCCGTTTGATCAGCGGAGACACTGAGAATAAAATCACAAAAGCCATTCAAGCCTTTCTCTGGGTCTACATCAAAGGCCACGCCTGAGAAGAGGCCTACCTGTCGCTTCATCATTTTCCATACTTCTAACAAAATCGGGGCTACAATAAATTCAGAACGCGCCTTTTCCGTGTTAATATTCAAAGCTAAGGGAACATTATCTGTCAATGAATTTTGTAATTGTTGACTAACAGAAATTGTCTGCACTTCTCGAAAAAGCGGTTGGTTTGAAACAATGGTCAGATCAACTAAGTCTCGAATTTGTTGTAAACTTTTGAAGTCTCCATAAGCCATGTTACGCCGTCCTGCTCTACCTGCTTAAGATAGTTTAGATAAATAGTAAAAGATAGGCTAGAAAAAGTCAATCTGATGATTGAAATCAGGCATTAATACAAAAAAGTGCGTTCAACGCACGCCGCCTGAAAATTTCATACGCCTGAATACACATCGTCAAATTGTGGCCCGCTGCATTTTGAACCTGCTGGAGCATTGGAAAGAGCCGAGAAGCACGACATAATTCCGTCATTCACAAATTTTGCGATTGCTCTCCCTTATTCTATAATGCGTCAGTCGTAAAGCATAAGACGAGAAACACCTTTTGATTTATGAATGACATACTGCGTATCATGTACTACGTTACGTTGAGGAGCATTGGATTGATTAAAGGCATTATTTTTAATTTAGGGGGAACCTTGACTCAGGATGCTCGTGAGATGGAAGACTTAGCTCGCCAGGGGGCTGAGGACTTGACCACTTGGTATATTAAAAAAAGGCGGATTAAGCTTGATCCAGTTGCTTTTCCCGATGCACTCATGACGGAACGAGAAGTCAGTCTTCGTCAGGCTGAAGCGACGCAGCGAGAAGTTTTGATGCGTGATACGGTGCTTCATGCTCTGGAACGGATCAATGCTCCCGAGCATGCTCATCCTGTAATTAACGATGGGGTACCTTTTTTCTTTCAAGCTCAGGAAGTAATATCTGTGCCTCAAATTGAGGCTAGATTAACCTTAAAAAAATTGTATCTGAATGGCTATAAGGTCGGTCTCTTTACCAATGCTAATGAGGATGGCCTAGTACAACGTTTGGTAAATAATCATGGATTTCGCCCTTGGATTGCACCTGTCTTTAGCTCTGCCTCTATTGGCTGGCGGACTCCTAACCCGGCGGGGTTTCTGCACATTGCCAAGTGCTGGAGGGTAGAACCACAAGAAATTATAGTGGTCAGTCAGCATATGGAAACCGATGGTTTAGGGGCGCAACAGGCAGGGATGTTTTATGTTTTCTTACAAAATGTTGACCGTCATGCTGTTGTCACAAACCTTGCCGAGCCGAGTGACTCACGACAAATTATGTCTCAGGCAACTATTCAACAATTGTCAGATTTGTTTCAAGTATTAGCTAAATGGGATACTTAGGCCCTATTCCGATTTATCATGCACAATATAGAAAAAAGATCTAAGTGGTCCAATTGGTCTGGTAATGTGACCTGTCAGCCCCAACGAATCGAAACCCCGACCAATGAAGACAGTCTTATAGCCCTTATTTCTCAAACGCAATCGTCTCATCGAAAGCTTCGTGTAGCAGGAACAGGTCATTCTTTTGTGCCTTTATGTGCTTCAGATGAGATGATCATTTCTTTGGACAAACTACAGGGGGTCATTACTACGGATGTGGCGGCAGGTGAAGCGACCGTTTGGGCTGGAACAAAAATTCATCAGCTAGGCGAACCCTTGCACCAAGCGGGTTTGGCGATGGAAACGATGGGCGATATCGACCGCCAATCTATTGCCGGTGCTGTTAGCACTGGTACACATGGCACTGGTCCGAGCCTCGGCAGTATCTCGACGCAAGTCATTGGCTTGCGCCTCATCTTGGCCTCGGGAGAGATACTTGAATGTTCGGCAGATCAAGCCCCAGATATATTCAAAGCCGCACAAGTTTCCCTAGGTGCTTTGAGCGTGATCAGCCAAATTCGTTTGCGAGTCCTGCCCACCTATCGCATACATGAAAAAACCTGGGTCATGCCGCTGGAAGAATGTGTGGCAGAGGTGAATAATTTGATTGCTCAAAATCGTCATTTTGAATTCTTTTGGCTTCCTCAAGATGATGTCTGTGCCATGAAGACGTTGAATATCACTGAAGCAGAGCCTCAGCCTGTACCTCAATCCAGTCAACTAGCTGCACCGGGTACGCCAGCCCGCTATGTCGGACAGGAGCGGATTGATCATAGCTATAAGATTATCCCCTCAGAGCGGAATAATCGCTTTAATGAAACGGAATTTGCTGTGCCAGAAGCGCAGGGGTTGGCCTGTTTTTTAGAACTACGGCAATTGATGCGTCAGCATTATCCTGATGTCGTTTGGCCCATTGAATATCGTACCTTGAAGGCTGATGATATTTATCTCAGCCCAGCATACCAACGAGCGACCGTTACCCTGTCAGTGCATGAGGCTTATGATCGTCCCTATCAGGCTTTTTTTGCCGATGTCGAAGCGATTTTTCGTAATTATCAGGGGCGGCCTCATTGGGGCAAGCTCCACACCCATAGAGCGGCTGAATTAGAGGCACTATATCCGCAATGGAAGCGGTTTCAGACGATACGCGAGCAATTGGATCCTCAAGGACGATTGATGAATAAACACCTCCAAATGATTTTTATTGTCAATAATTATTGATGAATTGTTAATATTTTGCTAATTGTTATGATAGGGCTTTGGTTGATTATAGGGGTAACCCTCGTCGGCTTGATTATATATTGGCAGCTGATTTTGGCCGAGGGAACCTATCTGGGTCAAGGGGTGGTAACGCTGCTCTATGATTGGACAGCCCATAAATATAATGATATTAAAGACTTCGATATTCAGGATGAGCAAAAATTTTTAGGACAGCCCTTGAGTCGGGCAGTCGGTGAGAACTTTGCAGGGATTATTCTTGACGTAGCTACGGGCACAGGGCGTGTGCCCACTGTGATGAGGCATTTAGCGGATTTCAAAGGACAAGTGATTGGCCTAGATCATTCAAAAAAAATGTTAGCCATAGCCAAAGAAAATAATCCTGGCAGCCCCTTGCTCGTTGCAGATGCCATGAGACTGCCTTTTGCCTCTAATGCCGTATTTTTAATTACCTGTTTAGAAGCATTGGAGTTTTTGCCGCAACCAGGACAGGGCTTGACAGAATTAGTTCGGGTGCTGAAGCCAGGTGGTATTTTATTGACCACCCGCCGTCGAGGTTGGGAAACCGTCTTGATGCCAGGAAAGACTTGGACAGCCCAACAAATTCGCCAAATTTTACAAACATTGTCCTTGATAGATATAATGATTATACCCTGGCAAGTGATATATGATCAGGTTTGGGCTAGGAAACGCCTGTGAGAATTAGTGTCAATGAATCCCGGATGTTTTATGAAAGTCGATGGTCAGGCTGGTACAATGGGCTTGCTGAAAGTGACTGAAAAGTTTGTGACAGGACGAATTGTGTCTTTAGGATAAAGTGGCAAAGTAGCAAGGTAGCAGAGTGGTGAAGTCGAAATGTCGATGAGACTTTTTCATCTCTATAAATTTGAGTAGAGGATAAGGCATGAAACATTTTGTTGATCTCGCTGATTTTACAAGTGAAGAGATATGGGCTTTTTTGAAGCGGGCGATTGAGCTGAAAAAGGCTTGGCAGGTTGGCGAACAAACGTCGGTTTTGCAAAATAAAGTTTTAGCCATGATCTTTCAGAAACCTTCCTTACGCACCCGGGTTTCATTTGAAGTGGGCATGCTTCATTTAGGAGGTCGCGCCATTTATTTGGCTCCGACAGATATCGCCTTGGGTGAACGGGAATCAGTGCCAGATATTGCCCGGGTACTTTCCGGCTATGTAGATGGCATTATGGCCCGCACCTTTTCTCATGAGCATGTGAAGCAACTCGCGCAATTCGCCACAGTGCCCGTGATTAATGGCTTAAGTGATCATAATCACCCCTGCCAAGCATTGGCTGATTTTATGACAATCTTAGAGCAAAAAGGCCGTTTGGCCGACCTAAAATTGGCCTATATAGGGGATGGCAATAATATAGCGCGTTCCTTATTAGTTGGCGCGGCTAAACTAGGATTAAATTTTGCCATTGCCACCCCTCCTGACTATGCTATTCCTACTGATCAAGTGAAAGCAGCTTTAGATACAGCTATGGTTAATGAGGTCGAAATTCAAATTGACGTTGACCCTTATGCTGTCGTTGATGGCGCTGATATCATTTACACAGATGTCTGGGCGAGTATGGGTCAAGAGACAGAACGAGAAAAACGAGCCAAAATTTTTCCACCCTACCAAGTGGATGATCAGCTCGTTGCGGCTGCCAAATCAGATGTTATTGTAATGCACTGCTTACCTGCTCATCGCGGAGAGGAGATAAGCGAATCTGTTGTAGAAGGAAATCAGTCAATTGTTTTTGCTCAAGCTGAAAATAGACTGCATGCCCAAAAGGGGATTTTGGCTATTTTGATGGCTGAAGCATGATAAAGCGTGACAAGCTTCCCTCCCCAGAGGGGAGAAATAAACCATATTCCTCCCTTTGGGGCTAGGGGGATATATCCTTATTAGATAGAGATTATTTCTTATGCATAGGGATTAATTAACTTAAACTAGGCTGGTTCCCACGTACTCACTTGGGAACCAGCCTGAGATGGTGAACTGAACCACTTAGTTAATGCTTATTCCTTAAGAGACGGAGTGTTCGATTGGCTGGTAATCGTAAAGTATATGACACCGCGATGGCGGCGGCTAAAAAATTTGTGTCTGCCCAACATTGGCCTAATGCACTTAAGGCTTATCGCGCTGCAATTCAAGAATTTCCCAATGATATGGCTGCTGTTGTGGGTATTGGCGATGTTTATTGTGTCCTTAATCAGCACGAGTCAGCTATTCGAGCCTTTCAACGCGCCTTAAAGGTGAACCAAGCTCATCCAATCCCTTGGTTAAAAATGGGTGATGCCTTGATGGTGTTAGGACATTCTAACGAGGCCATGAAGACCTATATCCAAGCTGGCAACCTCTACGCTAAGGCAGGTCAGTTAGAGCCAGCTGTGCAAAATTGGCGTAAAGTGGTGGATATGGACTCGCAGCAGCTCCAAGCACGAAATAATTTAGCTCAAGCTTATGTCAGGTTAGGACAAAAAGATCTGGCCCTCGATCAATTGTTGAATTTAGCTGTCATTTACCAGGAACAGGGTCAGGAAGCGAAGGTCAATCAATCTTTGCAGGGGGCCATACGCTTAGACCCAGATAATACGCGGGTGAAGACAGCCCTGAGAGCGTTTGAAAATGGCGTATCTATTCAGATGGCTTTGGCTCAAATGAAGGAGTCCCAAGCATTTGAGGTCGCTGCGGGCATCGTAAAAGCGGAGGTTGCTCCTCAGGCGTTTTCTGACGAGGAAGAAAACTTCTTTAGTCTCTTTGCTGATGAGGATGGAGATACAACCCAGACTGCCGGATCTGGTAATATCCGTCAGAGAACTTATAATAATGCACTGGAAGAATTGACGAATGTTTTGTTTGAAGATGAAACACAATATCAGGGCATTTCTTTGTCGAAAAGTCAGATTGATTCCTTGATCACCCAATGTTTAGAACAGCAAACACGGAGCCTCAACGCAGAAGCTCTGGCTAACTGTGAACAATTGATTCAGGCAGGTATTCGACGGCCTGATTTATATTTTGTGGCTGGAGACTTAAGTCTTGAAGTGGGTGATTATCAAAAGGCAATTCCCTATTTCGAACAGGCGAAGTCAGCCCAAAGCTATCTCTTTGGGGCCAATTTTGCCTTAGGTAAATGTATGCAAGGTCAAGGGAATACGAAGCAAGCCCTGCATTATTTTATAGAAACCTTGAAACTACTTGATTTAAAGCATAGTGATAGTAGCCGTTCGGCGAAATTAAATCAGCTTTATGAAAGTTTATTGCAGAATTACGTTAACTCAGATGATCCACAAAAAGGGGACAATTTTGTCGAAGCCCTCATGAATTTTCTATCCAGTGAAGATCCGGAGCAAATCCTCATCGAGGCTCGTCAAAATCTGAGTCATGGGGATGAAATTTCGGTCAATGATTTGGCTGAATTTATCGCCGCGCCGAATCCAGATGCAGTGATGACGGCGATGAGGTTGACAAAGGATCACTTGCAGAAAAATTTGCTGGAAACAGCGATGGAAGAATGTTATCAGGCCATTTATCAGTCGCCCTTTTATCTTCCTTTACACCTTCGTCTGGCCGAAATTTTTGCCCGGCGGGATCGCATAGAAGCCAGTGTCCAGAAATATTTAATGGTCGCTGAGGTTTACCACATTCGGGGAGACTTAACCCAGGAGGCTGAAACCTATAAAAAAGTACTAAAGGTTGCGCCGATGGATGTCGATGTCCGTAGAAATTTGGTCAATTTATATCTGAACCGCAGTGATTTTGAGGGGGCAGTAGAACAATATATCTTTTTGTCCGATGCTTACTACCAACTTGCTCAGGTTGATACAGCACTAGCAAAGTATAAAGAAGCCCTGCAATTGGCTTCGAGATCAGCTAATCCGAAAACATGGCAAGTCAAAATTTTACACAATGTGGGTGATATTTATAACCAGCGGGTTGATTGGCGCAAGGCAGCCGCAGCCTATGAACAAATTTTAAAGCTAAATGACGAAGATGATAAAGCCTCTTTAGCCTTGATTGAATTATATTTCAAGCTAGGGGCCACGCAGAATGCCTTATCTATGTTAGATCGCATTATTGCCCGGCAATTAAAAGCGGGGCAACAGGACAAACTGCTGGAATTTTTGCAGGATCAAATTGACCTGCGGCCAGAGGAACTGAGACTGCAAGATAAGTTAGCTGGACTGTATGCGCGTCTGGGGCGAAATGAGGAAGCGATTAATTTATATGATCAGCTTGGCGAATTTCAATTAGAAGCTGGCCTACGAGATGATGCAGCGCGAACCATCCAACGAATTCTTAGCCTCGGCCCAGCGAATCCTCGTGGCTATCAACAATTATTGGATCAGATCAAAGCAGGTATCTAAAATATCATGGCAAAACCGATTATCGCTTTAGTGGGTCGCCCAAATGTTGGTAAATCGACCCTTTTCAACCGCATTATGGGTCGTCGAATCGCCATCGTCGAGGATTTGGCTGGGACGACGCGAGACCGTATCTATGGCAATTCCAATTGGAATGGAGTCGAATTTACGCTGGTTGATACTGGCGGGATTGAGATTACCCAAGAAAGCCGTCAACCCACGGCGAATGATTTGGGACACCAAGTTGGCATAGAGAGTAAACTTTTTTTGACGGAGATTAAAGCCCAAGCCAGATTAGCCATTGATGAGGCTGATCTCATTGTTTTTGTGGTGGATGGAACGACTGGATTAACCGTGGATGACGACATGGTGGCCCGAGTTCTGCAACGGGCCAATAAACCCGTTATTTTGGCTGTCAACAAATTGGATAGCCAGCTCAGTAAAGATGATGTTCTGGAGTTTTATGCCGTGGGCTTAGGAGATCCTTATCCCATTTCGGCTTTACACGGCTATGGCACAGGCGATTTATTAGATACATTCATCGCAACGCTATCAGAAGAATATCAGGGTTTAGAAGAGGAAGAGGATGATCGCCTCAAAATCGCGATTATGGGCCGTCCCAATGTGGGCAAATCTTCTTTGCTCAATCAACTTTTGGGCTATGAGCGCGTCATCGTCTCCAGTGTGCCCGGCACCACCCGCGATGCGATCGACATCGGCATTATTTTTAAGCAAAACGGTGTAAAGGAAGAAATTCTGCTCATTGATACGGCTGGGATGCGGCGCAAGGGTAAAATTGAACCTGGGGTGGAGAAACATAGCACACTCCGTTCTATCAAAGCCATTCGACGGGCGGATGTGTGTCTGTTGTTGGTCGATGCCACGGAAATGGTCACAGCTCAGGATGCCCATATTGCGGGGTATATTTTAGAAGAATACAAAGGGGTCATTGTCGTCGTTAATAAATGGGACTTAATCGAAAAAGATACCCATACGATCAACGAATTTACCGACAAGGTACGTTCTGAATTACGCTTCTTAGACTATGTGCCCGTGGTCTTTATCTCTGCTTTAACCGGTCAACGGGTGCAAAATCTCCTACCCTTAGCCCTAACTGTACAAAGTGAACGGTTGCGCCGTATCTCCACGGGCGACCTCAACCGCCTCTTGCAAGATGCGGTGGCCAAAAACCCGCCCAAGGGCGCCAAACGCCACCGCTTGCGATTTTACTATATCACCCAAACCGCAGTAGACCCGCCTACCTTTGTGTGTTTTGTCAATGAGGCCAAGCTGCTCCATTTTGGCTATCAACGTTATTTGGAGAATTATATGCGGGAACAATTTGGTTTTATTGGAACCCCTGTAAAATTTATTTTTCGCAGTCGGCGGAATTGAGGTTATTTCAGGATAAAACACATCCAAACAATTTAGACCGCATTTGGCACATCCTCAAATGCTACCTCAACCTCAAACTGATCCATCAACACTTGACCAAGGGCCTGTACACCAAATACTTCTGTATTATAATGCCCACCCGCGACCATGCTCACCCCAGCCTCACGGCAGAGTTCCTGATTCCATTCGCGCACTTCGCCACTGATGAAGAGATCAATCTCATTCGCCATGAGCCAGACATAGTCATTAGGGCGCGGCGGGCCACCACCAGATAGACAGACGACTTTGCGTACCCTATCATGACCAACAGGGTAGTAAAATCCATTATCGTGAAACAAATTTCGACAGAGACCGATAACTTCAGCTAAAGGTTTACCACCCTCCAACTCAGCCACCCAGCCCCAGCCATCCTTGCCATAAGGTTCTAACAAGGTTCCCCCCAATTTTTGAATGATCACCGCGTTATTGCCCACCTCCCGATGACAATCCAACAAATAATGATAGCCAATGAGCGACAATTGCTGCGCCCACAGATAGCGCATCCGACGCATGAAAATTTGATCAGCCTCAAAATGGAGGCTAGTAGGCATGTTCAGCGAATGATGGACTAAGACAGCTTGGGCCTCAGCCGCCACCGCAGCTTCCAACAAACGCATATTGGCACTAACCCCGACCACAATTTTGTGAATTTCTGCCTGACCTGCTACCTGCAAGCCATTGACTAAATAGCGATCAATATGTGGCACTTTGTCATTGAAGTCCATAAAATCATTTAGAAAGGTCATTAAATCTGTCAGTAAAACCATGATGTCTCCAGAGGATGTGATAGTTGTTGTGATTCTATGAGAAATTGTGCACCTTATTGATAACTGCGAAATGACCGCGTAATCAGCTTGATTCAGACCGATGCCGATAAAAAGATACCTTTGACGGTGATAAAGGGGTCTGTCCCAAAATCAAATCAGCCGCCTTTTCAGCGATCATCATCACCGGGGCATAAATATTGCCATTGGTCACATAAGGCATGACAGAGGCATCAATCACCCGCAGATTTTCCACGCCGTGAACTTTCAGGCTCCTCGGATCAACGACGGCCATGTCGTCTAGGCCCATTTTGCAGGTACACGAGGGATGTAAAGCCGTTTCGCCATCTCGCGCCACCCAATCCAAAATTTCTTCATCGCTTTGCACCGCAGGTCCTGGCGATATTTCGCCACCATTAAAGGCCGCCATAGCGGGTTGATTCAGGATATGGCGGGCACAATGAATTGCCTCTATCCACTCTCGACGATCCTTCTCGGTAGAGAGATAATTGAATTTTATGCTAGGCACGGCTTGCGGCTTCGTCGAGCGCAGACGAATCGACCCGCGGGCATCGGAGTTCATCGGGCCAATGTGAATTTGATACCCATGTGCGCTGCTCGGCGATGAGCCATCATAGCGGATGGCCAGGGGCAAAAAATGAATCATGAGGTTAGGATAAGCGACATCATCATTGCTCCGAATGAAGCCGCCTGCCTCAAAGTGGTTGGTTGCTACAGGGCCTTTTTTGAACAGGAGCCATTGCAAACCGACCCAAGGTTTATTATACCATTTTAAGGCTGGCGATACTGAGACGGGCAGTTTACTCTCATATTGCACATACACTTCGAGATGGTCTTGTAAATTCTCACCCACGCCAGGCAAATGGTGAACCACCTCAAGGCCTAAATCCTGCAAGTGCTTTTCATGGCCGATGCCGGAACGTTGTAATAAGAGCGGTGAATTAATAGCCCCCGCACAAGAAATTATCTCTTTACCAAAGACTTTCTGTATCCCCCTTTTGCCTTGCCGAAAGGCAACCCCAACGGCCTGCTTATCCTCAAAAAGAATATGACTGATCGTCGCCCAACATAAGAGATCTAAATTGGCGCGATGTTTGACCGGGTGCAAATAGGCGCGGGCCGCGCTCAAACGACGGCCTTGATGAATATTACGATCAAACTTGGCCACACCCTCTTGTTGATAACCATTCACATCCTGAGTCAAGGGATAACCCGCCTGCTGCGCTGCTTCCAGAAAGGCACCAAATAAAGGATTTTTGGCTGGCCCCCGTTCGAGAACCAATGGGCCCGTCTCACCGCGATAGGCATCTCCCCCAGCCAAGCAAGTTTCCAGGCGCTTAAAATAGGGTAGACAGTGGGCATAATCCCAATCTTGCATGCCTTCATCTCGACTCCATTTTTCATAATCTAAGGGGTTGCCTCGCTGAAAAATCATGCCATTAATGCTGCTCGAACCGCCTAAGACTTTGCCCCGGGCATGATAGATGCGGCGATTATTCATAAAAGGCTCTGGATCGGACTCATAACACCAGTCATAGAAACGATTCCCTATCGGAGTCGATAAGCCCGCAGGCATGTGGATGAAGATGTCCCAAATATAATCAGGCCGACCTGCTTCCAAAACAAGGACTTTGTGATTTGGGTCAGCACTGAGACGGTTGGCTAGGGCGCAGCCCGCAGACCCGCCCCCAATGATAATATAGTCATAATCTTTTGTCAAATTAGGCATGAATTTTCTCCCAGATATCTTTGTCTAAAATCCCGATTACGCCCGATGACCCCTTGAATCGTCCAAGCGTTATATAATTTGGATTCAAATTCGGCACGATCCGAAATCTCAATCGTTTCATTAAAGCCTGTGACCGACGCTGTGGATGATTGATGGACTACATTGACTAGGCGATTAATCCCCCATTCATCAAGTCCAAGATTGATTAGAGCCTGAGCCGCTTCGGTAGCCTATCTTTGACGCTGAAAAGCCGTGCCAAGGGCATAGGTCAATTCACATTCAACCAAGCTTCCTTTCTGAGCAAGGCTAGAAAGCCAAAAACGTCATCTAGCTGCCATAAGGGGTCAATCATAAAACGCGCTCGAAATTCTTGTAGTGAACCTTTATAGCCAGACCAAGCTTCTCTAACCGCCTCACCTGCATAAACAAGGGCATAAATGATATCCATGTCTGTTTCTGTGAAAGGTCTGATGATCAGACGATTTGTTTCGATGTGCATGAGTACATTGTTCTCCTTACGACACCCGACAAACTACGTACTACAGATAATTATGCAGCAATGAGGAAAATTGACAAACAGAGTATCGTCTCCTATGCTTATAAAATAAATTCTGAAGCTCAGAATACTCAACAAATAGCAAGCAATAAAAACAAATGGCTAATAAACCAATTATTTTAAATCTACCCCAAACGAAATTTAAATCTGCCATCGCCTCTGACCTGAATTTTATCATTCGGCGGGCACACTTAAACGATGTCGCTCAGATGATGCCGCTGCTGAATAATTATGCGCGGCAAGCTGAAATTTTACCGCGGATGGAGGATAATGTTTATCGTTCTATTCGAGAATGGGTGGTCGCGGATGCAGGCCTAGGTAAGCTCATTGGCCTGGGGTCTTTGCTGCTCATGGGGCCTGATTTGGCCGAAATACGGTCGCTGGTGGTGGCCCCAGCTTGGCATGGCCGTGGGGTGGGGCGAAGCGTGGTCGATGCCCTGGTGACGGATGCCGAAATATTGGAGGTGCCACCCTTTTTGCCCTCACCCGTCAGCCTGGCTTCTTTTTGAAGCTCGGCTTTTCCTTGACCAAAAAAGAGCGTTTACCCCAGAAAGTCATGCGCGATTGTGTTTTTTGTCCAAAGTTTCATGCCTGCGATGAAACAGCAGTGATGAAACAAGTAGTAATTAACAATTAACAAATGATAAACAACTAACCACTAATAACTAATAACTGAAATCTTATTGAGGAATAATAATGAAGAAAAAAATTGAAGGAGCTATAACTCGTGTGCCGGGGTTTCAAGCGGCTGGTGTGGCTTGTGGGGTGAAGGATTCGGGTCAGAAGGATCTAGGCTTAATCGTAGCGGAACAGGCATGCACGGCGGCGGCGGTGTTCACGAAAAATTCGTTTCAAGCGGCTCCTGTGCTATATGATAAAGCCTTGCTGGAACGGACGGGAGGAGAAGGGCTACGCGCTGTTTTAACTAATTCAGGAAATGCTAATGCTTGTACAGGGGAACAAGGCGATCAAGATGCGATAGCGATGGCGTGTTTAGTCCAAGATAAACTGAATTTATCACCTGATAGTGTTTTTGTGATGAGTACGGGGGTCATCGGCCAGCATTTACCGATGAACAAAATTGCCTCAGGTGTAGAAGAAGCTGGGGCGAAATTAGGTGATCAAATCGGCGACGGTATTGCTGTCGCCGAGGCGATTATGACCACTGATTTGGTTTCAAAAGAGGCCTTTGCTCAAGTTGAGATTGATGGTCAGGTGATCAATATTGGCGGCATCGCCAAAGGCAGTGGCATGATTCACCCTGATATGGCGACGATGTTAGCGACGCTGGTGACCGATGCGAAGGTCAAGGTGAGTACTTTGAACCAAGTTTTAAAAGAAGCGGTTGACCAGAGCTTCAATTGCATCAGCGTCGATGGCGATACCAGCACCAATGATACCGTCGTCATCCTCGCTTCTGGCACAGCGACAGAGGAAGCCTTGGGAGGTCAAGCCCTAGAGCAATTCACGGCAGCTTTAACCGGGGTCTGTACCAATTTGGCAAAACAAATTGCCCGTGATGGTGAAGGCGCGACGAAACTGGTCGAAATTCAAGTTAGCGGAGCTACCTCTGATACAGATGCTGCTTTAGCCGCCAAAACTGTGGCTATCTCTCCTTTGGTCAAAACAGCTATATTTGGCAACGATCCTAATTGGGGCCGCATCTTCATGGCTCTGGGTCGTAGTGGGGCACAGGTTGAGCTAGTACAGGCTGATTTATGGATGAAAGCCTCGGACCAGGAAGTACAACTGGTTGCCAAGGGGGAACCCTTGCCATTTGATACGGTTGGACTTAGTCAAGCCATGCATCAGGCGGAAGATGTTGATATTGTAGTCGATTTGGGCTTGGGTGACGGCAAAGCGACATATTGGTCTTGTGACTTTTCATATAAATATGTGGAAATTAATGCAGAGTATCATACTTAACAATGAACGATTAGCCATTAGCAATGGGGCAAAGTATGAGACTACAATGCTTCAAATGCCTATATCTAGTAACGACAAACGATATATTACGCTAGGGTTTTTGAGACCCTTGTTTCGCCCTATGAACCAAAATTATCTATAGCCTCATTAGAACTTCATCGTCATAACAAAACCCAACATCCTCAGATGCCCAAAACATCTGTACTTTGTTGGGTTTTACTTCGTTCAACGCAACCGATTACAGTCGGATTATTGCAGCGATGTGGAAATCCTCTATAATCAATATCGCTATTTTATCTAATCACAATATTTAGGATTATACATGGAATTTTTAAGTACCTTGATTGCCTTATCTTCAGCCTTATTGATCGTTATCCTCGCCGCTCGACAAATGGGGAACATCTTTGCTCAGTTCAATTTACCCCTCATCAGCGGCTTTTTATTCACTGGCATCATCGTTGGCCCCTTTGTTCTCAATTTTATCCAGGCCGAAAATACGCCTCAGTTCCTGTTCCTCAACCGACTGGCCCTCGCTTTCATTGCCTTTGCCGCTGGGGCTGAACTCGAACTCCAGGTTGTTCGAAGTTATTTTCGCAGCATCCTTTCCCTCATCAGTGGGCAGGTCATCTCCATCTTGATCATCGGGATCATGGCCTTTATCTTCATCAAAGACTTGATCCCTTTTATGGTCGCCCTCCCTCAGACAGAAGTATTGGCCATTGCCCTGATTGGGGCCACGATTATGATTGCCCGTTCGCCCTCCTCTGCCCTCGCAATTATCAAGGAGTTGCGGGCTCGCGGCCCGTTTACGCACAAAGTGCTAGGGGCAACTGTCTTGATGGATGCTGTTGTTATCATGATCTTCGCTATTTCAGTTTCTACCGCCGCGGCCCTCATAGAAGGGGCGACCTTTAATGCAGGTCTGATCATCTTTGTCATATTCGAAATTTTACTTGACATTGGGTTGGGTATCCTCATTGGATTGTTACTCCACCTGATCATGAACCTACCCTATCAGATGCTCAAAAGTACCCTAATCTTGCTGTTCGGTCTGAGTGTCTTCTCGCTTTCGACAGAACTTCGCAATTTCCATCCTTTTTCGTTCCCAATCGGAATATTCTCCGAGCCGCTCCTAATCTGCTTGACGGCTGGTTTTTATGTGACCAATTACTCGCGTCACGCATCTGATTTTCGGCACATTCTGGAAGAGATAGCCCCGAGTGTCTTCCTGCTATTCTTCACCCTCGTGGGCATCGAACTCGAACTCGACGTTATCGGGCAGACTTGGGGGATCGTGCTGGTCCTCTGTATCGTCCGGTTAAGTGCAATATTTGTCGGCTGTTTTGTTGGGACTGCGGTCGCTCGGGACCGCCGCCCTGGGAATGCGCTACTCGGCCTCGGTTTTATCACCCAGGCCGGGGTCAGCATCGGACTAGCGAAAGAGGTTGCGGTCGAATTTAGCGATTGGGGAGCCGAATTGGCAACCCTCACCATCGGAGTCGTTGTCCTCAACCAAATCGTGGGGCCACCCTTCCTCAAATGGGCCATCAACCGCGTTGGCGAAGCGCATACCCGCGCCGGAACACCTGAATTTGACGGTGTACGCGATGCCATCATTTTTGGGGTCGAGGGCCAGTCACTGGCCCTGGCTCGACAACTGGAAAGCCATCAGTGGCATGTGGTCTTAGTCACCAGTAATCAGGAAGTTCTAGAAAATATAACAAATGACTCACCTCGTATTGAACTACTTTCTGAAATCACGGTTGACTCGCTGCGTGATTTGAATATGAGCGGGGCAGACAGCGTTGTTCTGATGCGTTCAGATGAAGAAAATTATGAAATTTGTGAACTAATCTATGAACATTTCGGGATAGAGAATGTCATTGTGCGCTTACATGATCATACCAACTTTGAAAAGTTCCATGAATTGGGGGCCCTGGTAGTACAGCCAGGGACAGCGATGGTCAGCCTGCTGGATCAGTTTGTCCGCTCTCCCTTCGCCGCTTCTCTGTTATTGGGGATGGATCCTGATGAAGAATTTATAGAAGTTGAAATGAATAATCCGGACTTCAATGGTATCGCCATCCGCGATATTCATTTTCCGCACGATATACTCATTATCGCTATTTCCCGCAGGGGACATTGGCTAATCTCGCATGGGTACACTCGCCTTGAACTTGGGGATCATGTGACCGTGGTCGGCTCGCCTGACAGTTTGGCTGAGGTAGAGGTACGGTTTGAAGGATGATGTTAAAACAAATGTGGCTATCAAAAAATCACCTTATGGACCATTAACACCTTCTTGCCTACCCGACGTATTTATGAGAAAACTGGGTTTCGCTTAGGCCAAGCGCAAGCGCATCAGGATAGATTTGGGCCTGATTTGATTGACGAAACCTGGGAACTTGTCTTATAATATGTGATATGCACGACGAGCGACGATTTGGTCTGAGATCAATAATGTTCCAATGAAACGATGGAAAGTTGTCAGGCATCAAGTCATCGTCAACTTTAATTTCTATAATGTCTATTATATTCAAGTGCATCCTATAACAAGAAATTGGCGCAACGACCAAGGAGCTTATCATGTCACAAACTACTTTTGTCAACCCCCACTACCTCGTCGAAACCGATTGGCTGGAAGATCATTTATCAGACCCGACACTGCGTATCTTAGAATGTACGGTCTATCTTCTACCCGATGAAAAAACAGGCGGTCATTGCATTGAGAGTGGGCGAGCGGATTGGACGGAAGGGCATATTCCAGGAAGTGGCTTCGCTGATTTAGTGCATGAGTTATCGGACTCAGAGGCTCAATTTGACTTCACGATGCCGTCTGTCGAGCAGGTAGCAAAGGTCATGTCTAGGTATGGTGTCGGCGAGGGAACACGAGTTGTCCTCTATGATCGGGCTGGCCCGATGTGGGCGACGCGGGTGTGGTGGATGTTACGGGCCTGTGGTTTTGATAATGCCGCTGTCTTAAACGGTGGCTGGCATAAATGGCAGCAGGAGGATCGGCCAATTTCTGTGGATCCGCCAAGCTATCCGCCCGCTCAATTCATATCACAGCCTCGACCAGACCTATGGGCTGATAAAGCAGAAGTTTTGACCGCTATCCGCTCAGGTTCCACTTGTTTGCTGAATACCCTTGGTCGAGACAATTATCAAGCCAAACGCATTCCGAATAGTCTCAACTTACATGCCAGGGAGCTATTGGATCCAAATACTCAGGCTTATCTTGCCCCAGATCAACTCTATCAAGCGTTTGCGGATGTGAAAGCGACATCATCAGAGCGCGTGATCACCTATTGTGGTGGTGGCATCTCAGCCAGTAGCAATGCCTTTGTTCTAACGCTCTTGGGGATCAATAATGTCGCTGTCTACGATGGCTCCATGTCTGAATGGACGGCTGATCCAGATTTACCTGTAGAGACTGGTTAGCCGCGCCGCCAGGTGACAAGCATCACGCTGCCCATGATGCCAACCCCGCCGACCAGTTGTTGAATGTGGGGAGGGTGATTGAAGAGGAGATAAGACCAACAGATGGTTAGGGCTGGGGCCAAGGTCAGGACGAGGGTATGGATGCTCAAGGGCAGACGGCGTAGGGCCGCGTAATATAGGGCGCGGCTAATCCCGACCTCAATGCTGGCAACCAGAAGTATCATGAAACCGCCTGGCCAACTTGGTAAGACTAAAATGGCTTGGTTTGAGGATAGGCTGAACACAGCATGAATGCTGAACAT
This sequence comes from Anaerolineae bacterium, assembly GCA_965199695.1. Classification (GTDB taxonomy): domain Bacteria; phylum Chloroflexota; class Anaerolineae; order 4572-78; family 4572-78; genus CBDAUV01. Next base: position 1,497,333 of record OZ241372.1, read on the forward strand.
CCATATAGCGGTTAGCAAAAGGCGAAAGAAAAAGAATGAGCCTAAATCCAGATAGTTTAAGTTTGTACTGATCGCAATGGCTGCGCCTAAAATGATAAAGAACCACCTATTTTGGTTAAAAACATCAAAGCGAATGCCGCCTCGAAACGACAGATAAACACCCACTTCAACAGTCGCGGTGCTGAGAATGTAGAAAACAGACAGGCTTGGTGTGAGATATGGTTTTAGCAAGGCTGCAAAAATAAAGTGCATACTGGTGAGGAGCAACATGGCTGTCACCAGCATTGGTACACCCAAGGCAGATTGAGATGAGGTTGATATCTGTGTTGACTTAGAAGGCATTTAGGACGGTCGGTCCTTTGGAACGCATCACCTTGCAACCTTGCCATTTTGCCACTTTGCTCTTTTAGGAGGTCGCCAATATTGAATATCTTACCAGACTGTGCTATGATTGCCTATCAATGATCATTGAAGACTGAGGCAACTGGATTAATGGATCACGAAGCCACTTTGTTACTTTGTATTTTTGCCAGTATTTAATATCGCCTCTAAAATTGAGTCTTATGCTTCAACCAAGCCCATTATTGCCCGCTCATCACTCGCTATCTATTATATAACTTGTCTGCAAAGCAGAATATGCCTGACAAATTGAATCCTAATCAATCCTATACCCCTTCTCTACAACAATGCCCCATTGCCATCGTTGGCCTGGCGGCCCTATTCCCACAAGCTGACAATTTAAACACTTATTGGGATAACATCATTCAGGAGGTCGATTGTATCACCGATGTGCCCCCTAGCCATTGGTCTATTGATGATTACTACGACCCCGACCCCGCCACGCCTGATAAAACCTATGCCAAGCGGGGCGGATTTATCCCCCATATTGAGTTTGATCCACTTGAGTTCGGTCTTCCACCTAATATTTTAGAAGTGACAGACTCTTCTCAGTTATTAACCTTAGTCGCCGCCAAACAAGCTCTCGCGAACGCGGGCTATGGGCCTGACAGAGATTTTGATCATGATCGAACTGGCATTATTTTAGGTGTCGGCGGGGGTCAAAAGTTAATGCACCCCCTCATCGCCAGAATACAATATCCGATTTGGGAACGTGTCTTGCGGAACAGTGGTCTATCTGAAGATGATACAGCACGGATCATTGAAAAAATCAAGCTGGCTTATGTTCCCTGGGAGGAAAATGCCTTTCCCGGTCTGTTGGGCAATGTAATCGCCGGACGTGTCGCTAATCGTTTAGATTTAGGGGGGACAAATTGTGTGGTGGATGCAGCCTGCGCTGGGTCTCTCGCTGCATTAAAAATGGCGAGCAGTGAGTTACTCGAAAATCGGGCCGATATCATGCTGACGGGCGGCGTAGATGCTGATAATTCTGTTTTCATGTACCTGTGTTTCAGCGAAACACCTGCCTATTCTAGGCAAAACAAGGCCCGTCCTTTCGACAGCGAATCAGATGGCATGATGTTAGGCGAAGGCGTGGGCATTTTAGTGCTTAAACGCCTAGCTGATGCGGAACGCGATGATGATCGAATATATGCCTTATTGAAAGGTATTGGTTCTTCAAGTGATGGACGCTTTAAGAGCATCTACGCCCCATGCTCTTCTGGACAGGCGAAGGCTCTGAAACGGGCATACACAGATGCAGGCTATCCACCGCAAACTGTGAGCTTGATTGAAGCCCACGGGACAGGTACGACTGCGGGCGATATTGCTGAATTTTTTGGTCTAAAATCCGTTTTCACCCATCATGATCAATCCCTACTCCCCATCGCCTTAGGCAGTGTGAAATCCCAAATTGGACACACAAAGGCTGCTGCTGGCACAGCTAGCCTCATAAAAGTTATTCTAGCCTTGTATCATAAAATTTTACCGCCTACGCTCAATGTTTCAACACCCAATGCCAAGCTTGGCCTTGATGAAACCCCCTTTTACTTAAATGCAGAAACACGACCTTGGCTATCACCGTTCGTGGCAAGATCATCAAATCATGGCTTATTAAGCGACTCCTTAGATACAAGAAGTTCCTTGAATACAAAGGGAGCTTTAAAAATCGAAATGCTGCCTAGAAGGGCTGGAGTCAGCTCATTTGGCTTTGGGGGCACAAATTTTCATATCGCCCTTGAAGAGTATACTGCTGAACATGAGCAAGCTTATCGCTTACATGGGACAGACCAAATCATCATCTTGTCCGCTCCCTCAGCCCAACAATTGCGCCAACGGTGTGACATTCTTCGCGGTCAGCTACAAGAGGATGAACAAAATCATCATTGCTTAAGCTTAGTACAAGCCTCAAAAGAGGCCCATCTTCCCACTTCAGAAGCACGGCTTGGCTTTGTTGCTCGATCTAAAGAAGAAATCTGTGACTATTTGCACTTAGCCAGCCAAACCCTGACAAATAACGCTCAAGCCGAAGCTTGGACGCATCCTAAAGGGGTGTATTATCGCCAAGATGGGCTTAATACAAGGGGACAGGTTGTGGCCCTCTTTCCAGGGCAGGGCTCACAATACCTCAACATGGGCAAATCCTTGGTGATGAATTTCCCTCTTTTCCGGCAGGCTTATCAAGCCATGGATGAATTATTTGTGGCCGATGGCTTGCCAAGCTTATCATCCTTAGTCTATCCGTCCCCTGTGTTTTCGGAAAATGAGCGCCTGCAGCAAGCGCAGGTCTTAAAAAATACTGAATATGCCCAACCGGCTATCGGAGTCTTGAGTTATGGGCTGTATAAATGTTTGCAACAAGCTGGGTTTAAGCCAGACTTCACGGCAGGGCATAGTTTTGGTGAAGTGACCGCTTTATGGGCGGCTGGTTCTCTCACGGATGCAGATTATCTGGCCTTGGTGAAGGCCAGAGGGCAGGCGATGGCTCCACCGAATGAGGCCAATTTTGAAGCTGGCACGATGTTAGCCATCAAGGGTGACACGGACCAACTACAACAAATTTTGGCGCATCTCGAAGGGGTGACCATTGCCAACATCAACTCTAAAGCGGAAATGGTCATTGCTGGGGCAAAATCAACCATCCAAGCCGTCCAGTCAACGCTCATCGGACAAGGCTTCACCACCATGCTATTACCTGTTTCAGCTGCATTCCACTCACCCTTTGTTCGCCATGCCCAACAGATATTCAAGCAAGTTGTTCAAAAAGTGTCCTGGCAGCTTCCCATCATGCCAGTTTATGCCAATGCAACCGCTCAACCTTATCCAAATCAAACCCAGGCAATTAGCCAAACCCTAAGTGACCATATTCTACAGCCCGTTCAGTTTCGCCAAAAAATCGAGAACATCTATGAAGCAGGCGGTCGTATCTTTGTTGAAATCGGACCCCGTAATGTCCTCACCAATTTTGTCAGCAATATCTTAGATACCCGCCCTCATCTAGCCATAGCCTTAAATCCCAGCCGCCAAAAAGATAGTGACCGCCAATTTCGGCAAGCGATGGCTCAACTCAAGGTAGCCGGTCTCACCCTGTCTGACATTGACCCCTACCAGCACACCTTCGGGCGAATGCCATTTACCCAAACGCCACTCCCCATCCAGACAAAACCCAAGCCGAAAGCCTACACAGTGCAAATTAACGGCAGCAATTACATCAGTCCAAAAACCCAGCAAGCTTTTCAAGAGGCCCTCCAAGAGACCAAATTCGGCGATGGCCTTCAGATTAAATCAGCATCTCAACTGGAGAAATCATTCATGAATGTCCAAGATTTTCCTGTTGATCTCCCTATGACAAATGGCGAAAGCCATACCTTAACAGCAGAAGACTCCGCTGCTACGGAAGGCTTCTTGCCATCAAGGGATCAACCCTCAAATACAGAAACACCGGTCACAAAATCGAGCATCATCTCAGCCTTAACAATACAAAGCACTGCTGAATTTTATGCCCTCCAGCGAGATATGTTGCGCGTCCACGAACAATATTTGACTCACCAAGCTGATTATATGAAGCTGTTTCATCAGCTTATTCAGACTCTCAGTCAAAATGCAAGCCCAAATCCTGATATCATCGCGCAACATCTCAAGACCTTTCACGAACATCAGACCGAAACCTCCCGAGTGCATAATCGCTATTTGGAAAATCATCGTACGCTGACCCAAGCCTTACTAGGCTTATGGCAAACTGGTGAAGGGCCTGCCACCATATCGGCTAACCAAAATTTGGCAGAGACAGCGATACCCAGCCCAGAAGAACCAGAGGCAGCAACCAGTGTTGTAGCGCAGGAAGAAGACAGTTACCATAGTTTCTCAATGCTATCAGATATTCCAACACCACCTAAACAAGAATCTGAAGAGACTATTTTATTTTCTCCCTCGTCTCCTATCGCCCCCTCCCTCGCTCCTGCTCCTACATCTCCGGCGATATCGCCACAACTGCATACTTTTAGCGACCTACTCATCAATGTCGTCAGTGAAAAGACAGGCTATCCCATCGAGATGCTGGAACTCGACATGGATCTGGAGGCTGACTTAGGCATTGATTCCATCAAGCGGGTTGAAATCATGGGGGCCTTACAAGAGCAAGTGCCTGCTATCGGCGATTTAGATCCTGAATCCTTGGTCGATTTACGCACCCTCGGCCAAATTACCACCTATTTGCAAGATAGCTTTGGGTCAACCGAGCTAGGGTACAACGAGAAAAAAGAAAATGGGAGTCTAAAACCAGAAGAACAAAGTGACCTCAATAACAATATCCCAACACGCAATGAACAAATCAGTGCCTCCGCTGCCCAACCCCTCCTCTCTTCAGCCCCTCTTCCTACTGCGCCACCGCCTATCGTGGCCCAGTCGCCTAGCCCATCCCTACCTTATGCTGTTGTAAAAACGAAGCCTTTACCCCTGCCAGATTTCCTAGAATTTAGTTTGCCGCCACAGCATACTTGTCTTATCACCGACGATGGCGGTGAAACAAGTCTAAAAGTAGCTGAAATTTTACAAGGGCGCGGCTGGCCCGTTGTTTTATTGAGTTTTCCGCAAACCCTTTTGCCAACCCAACGCACCGTGCTTCCTCAAAATATCAAGCAGATTATCTTGCCTGATATGGAAGAAGCGCATCTACAGCAACACCTGGCCACTATCGCCCAAACAGAAGGCACTATTGGCACCTTCATTCATATCAATCCGCTTTGGCCCTCCTCCTGGCAACCAGGGAGTTTATCTTTGAATGGTATTGAAAAAGCAGTGGTTAAGCATGTCTTCTTAATAGCCAAATACCTCCAACAACCTTTGACTCAAGCCGCTCAGATAGGTCCAAATCAGCGGAGTGCATTTTTAACTGTGGCCCGTTTAGATGGCCGCTTTGGCTTAGGACAATCAAGTAAGCCAGATTTTGATACCGTCGGGGGTGGTTTATTCGGCCTGACCAAATCGCTTAACCTCGAATGGGAGGCAATTTTCTGTCGAGCCATCGACTTAGGGCTAGATATATCCCCTGAACAAGCCGCTTATTGTATTGTAGCCGAATTACATGATCCTGATTTACGTTTGACCGAAGTTGGTTATAACCTCCAAGGGCGAGCGACTTTAACCACTCGGGAAAGTTATTTTTAGTCATTAGTTGTTAGTTTTGTATCATTTGTTAATTGCTAATTACTCATTGTTAATTGTGAAAACAGCCATTGATCAGAATAGCGTCTTTCTCGTCAGCGGAGGAGCTAAAGGTATTACAGCACACTGTGTCATTAAATTGGCGCAGGTCTATCAGTGTAAGTTCATTCTACTTGGTCGTTCAGCTAGGATAGAGCCAGACTCTGAGTGGGGTAAATTTTTGATGGGGTATGACTCTCCTAGCCCCCCAAAGGGGGGAACTTTGACCGACTCCCTCTGGGGGGTCGGGGGGGCCTTTCCTGCTAGTAATGAAGCAGACTTAAAAAAAGCGATTCTAGCGCATTTATTACAACAGGGTCAAAAACCAACCCCAGCCGAAGTTCAAACACACTATCGGGCCCTTATATCATCCCGTGAGATTGACCTGACTTTAGCAGCGGTCACCCAGGCCGGGGGTCAGGCGATTTATGTTTCGGCTGATGTGGGAGATGACGTAAGGGTGCAAAAAGCAGTGATAGAGGCCAGTCAGGTTATTGGCCCGATTACGGGCTTGCTGCATGGAGCAGGTATTTTGGCTGATAAACGCATTGAGAAAAAATCTGTAGTTGACTTTGAGGCTGTTTACACAGCCAAGGTCACTGGCTTGCAAAATTTGTTAGCCTGTGTATCGCTCAGTCAGTTACAGCAGGTAATTCTGTTTTCATCGGTGGCTGGTTTTTATGGCAATGTGGGTCAGACTGATTATGCGCTGGCCAATGAAATTCTCAATAAAGTTGCTCATCTACTCCAGCGTCACTATCCTGATTGTCAGGTCTTATCGCTGAATTGGGGGCCTTGGGACGGTGGCATGGTCACGCCAGTCTTGAAAGAATACTTTTTAGCCCAAAATATTGATCTTATTTCCATCGATGCGGGCACGAATCTGTTAGCCAATCAATTACAGCCGCAACATCAGCAAGCTGTACAACTGGTCATTGGAGGACCACTTGAGGGTAAGCATCATCCGACCAGGCTTCTGAGACAGCCTTTACAAAGGCATCGCATTTGGCGAACCTTAAGCGAGACAGCCAATCCTTTTTTACGCGACCATGTGATCGGTGATCACGCCGTTTTACCCATGACCTGCGCCTTGGCTTGGGTGGCTGATGCTGCGGAACAATGCTATCCAGGTTTTAAATTTTTTCGTTGTGAAAATTTCAAAATTTTGAAAGGCATTGTCTTCGACGGCTCCCAAGCTGAGATATACTGTGTGGATTTAAAAGAAAAACAGAAAACGGAAGATGAAATTATTTTTGAAGCCCTGGTTTGGAGTCAAAACGCCACGCGACCCCGCTATCATTATAGCACCACCTTAACCCTAGGGTCCGGCCATCCCAAGCCACCACATTACCCAATTGATAATCTATCAAATTTATCAAAGTCAAACCCAGAGCCTCGTTTCGAGGGCCGTATTTTGTATCAAAATGGCACCCTATTTCATGGCCCATCCTTTCAAGGCATCGACAGAATATTACAACTTCAACCGAACAACATTATTCTCACCTGTTGCTTGCCCCAAGTTGACTTGCCAACCCAAGGACAATTCCCCGTCCATACTTTTAACCCCTTTTTCACCGATGCTCAATTCCAAGCCTTAATCTTTTGGTCTTGGACGTATCGCCAAGCGGCTAGTCTACCCCTCAAAATTCAGGTTTGCGAACATTATCGACCATCACCCTTTGACCAAACCTTGTATGTGGCGATGCAGGTTCAAAGTCCACAAGAGACATCTTTAGTCGCCGATGTCGTGGTGCATGACGCGCAAGGGCAGGTTTATACGCAGGCTTTTGGGACAGAGATGACGATTAGTCCGCGTTTGAACGGTCTATTCCATCGTTCGAAGAAATATATCCGCTAAAAACATTAAACTTACACCCAATTATTGACCCCGTTTAAGGGATAAATAATGCGCCCAAATACTAATCCTAAGTGCCCTTGGCAACCCTGCTACTTTGCTACTTTGTACGATGTTCATGCCAATAATGGACCGTCTTAGCAACAACGGTGACAACGGTCTTAATTTCGTTTGTTAGCGTAAAGTGAGGACCAGCGGGCAGATAGAGGATGGTGTTTTCTCGACGGACCATCACATTTTCAACGATGATGGCTCGAAGCAGCCAAATCGCCATCGCTTCGTTAGTGCATTGCACCCCAATCCATCCAGGAACAGGGCTTTCCACCGTCGATAAGCCAGCCACTAAATTGATGCCGCGAGTTAACTCAGCCAAAACAGCCGCATACTTCCCTGATTCAGCTAAACATACTTCAGCCAAAGCTGGCTCTAGTAAATCACCACGATGAGGTGGCCCGCCAGCAAGAGCCAATTCACAAAAAGGATTATCAGGATCATCTAGGCCCCACATCTTATCCCAAGCGACTGCGCCATCTACGTCAAACTGTAGTTCTGCCGCAGCCATCGGGGCTGCACTGACTGTCCTCTGATTCTGGTAGCGAGGGGGCAGGATGGCGTTAATACGTGCTGTCAAATCTTGGAACTGCACCTCATCTGCTGGCATAGCCTGCTCTGAGCCAAGCACTATCCTAGTCCTGAAGGGCTGATGGCTGGCGTTTTGCACCTCAACTTCTCGTCGAACTTCATCCCACCGCAGGGGTAGAAGACGATCATCTTCTAGCGTCACAAAATATTGATCGATCAAGGCATTGAGCAAGGCGGTTCCTTGATCACTCGGCGGCAGCATCTGAAACTGAACCTCATCGTCAGTCAACCGCCTCTGGATGATTGGGTCTAGCGACATCGCCCCAAATAAGAAGGTTGGTTGCAGAATGATTCGCTTGGCCCCAGCCGCAAGCGTTTGCTGAATGGCTCTATCGACATCAGGATAGGCCTTGGCTAAAAATCCAAGCTCCACCCATTTTACATCAATGGCTTCAAAGATCAATCGCCCCAGCTTGGCCAAGTCTCCTCGCCCTTCACTGCTATCCTCATCTTGTCCTATCAAAACAAGGCCAAAATCAGACCGTGCGGCGGGTGCAGCACGACTCAGTGGTTCAACTTCATTGAGTTGTGTTCTAAAAATATTTGTCCATATCTCCCAATTGAGCGGTTGGCTCACATGAAAGGTCAAAAAAGGCCAGCGGCGGCTGGCCCAAGTCACCGCTTCAGCAATTGCATTATCACGATACATGGCGGGGCTGAGGAAGAGCGGTAAGACAACGAATTTCACCGCCCCTTGTTGAACACCGCGACGAATACCATCTAATACGAGATTTGTTGAGCAGCCTAAAAAACAGGGTATTACGACTTGGTCCAATTGCCGGGCCAATCGCGCCGCTAAATCCTGAAAGTTTTGTTCCCAATTAGCGTCCTGTTGCCCATATTCAAGAAGTAAGACAGCTGTTGGTGGGGTTAGTGTTTGGGTCATCGCATTCTACGGTATATTTCTTATTGACCATAAAAAAGCTCAAAGAGCCAAAAAGCTTAGGTCAACCCAGCCGTAATGGGATGCAAATAATTTGGCCCTTCCAGCCCAAGCTTACGTTGCGCTATCCCTGTCAGAGCTTCTAAAATCGCCCGGCGAGCATACATGGCTGTGGTATAACCTGGGTCTAAAAAAGGAGCAACTTCGACCACCTCCATCCCGATGACGGGGGTTTCGTGACACAAGCGACGGATGGCTGGCAACAGTTCGCGGGGAGTCAGACCTCCCGCCTCAGGTGTCCCTGTGCCAGGGGCGAAGGCTGGGTCGAGGACATCAATATCTAAGGAAAGAAAGATGTATTCGGGGCCGTCCAAAGCCTCATTAATCGCCTTGTCCAAGACAGCGTTGAAGCCGATGCGATCAATTTCCGCGAGATAGTGAGAACGCAGGCCTTTCTCGTTCATCCAATCGAATAGCTCATCATCGGGCATGACATAACTGTATAAACCAACCTGCACAAAGTTCCTAGCGGGAATATGTTCGTCATCAATCAACCGGCGAATCGGCGTACCGTGGGAAACGAGATGACCGTAACTTGTGTTAGCACAATCAGCATGTTTATCCAAATGAATCACCCCCACTTTCCCTGACCCATAAACATCAGCCACCGCGGCAGCGTCCGGCCATAAAATGCTGTGGTCGCCGCCAAGGACAATGGGTATAGCCCCTGTTTCGGTCACTTCTCGCACAGTGCGACGGATTTCTTCAAGCGAGCCATGATAATCGAGGGGGTCAACGGGCGCATCCCCATAGTCCACCACCGTAAGAACCTCAAAAGGCTTGATGCGGGTATCAGGATTTTGCAGAAACTGAGGTGAATTGGGTAAGATACGTTCATCCATGCGAATATAGCGTGGTCCATAGGCCGCGCCGCGCATGGCTGTACCCATATCCACAGGGGCACCGATAACTGCCGCTTCAACATTGCCCGCTTTAAGATCTTCCGGGGTCAGACAGACCGGTACGCCTAAAAAAGAGCCAAACCCAGCAAAAGAGAGCGTCGTCACTTTGCGATTGAGTTCGATAGGCCCTGCCTCACGCTTAGGCATGTTCGAGATATCTCGATCAAGTTTCAAGCCTATAGAACGATTTGATTTTGTCATGTATTTATCTTCCTTATTATTTATTAGGCATCGAGGTCGCCTCATCTATTTGCTTAAATGACTCAACCCGCTGAAACCAACGCCAATCAAGCCTTTGTTGATGTTGCACGGCTAAACGCACATTTTCTAAAACCGTCATGCCTTGAAATAGCGTATTGCGTTGAAAGGTTCGGCCTATGCCTAGGTTGGCACAAACATTGACGGGCAGAGCGGTAATATCTTGTCCACTCAAGATGACCTGACCACTCGTCACAGGTAGTTGACCCGCGATTAGGTTGAATAAGCCCAGTCGCCGATACGCCAAATTCCAAACAGCGAAGCCGAGTTCCATCAAGGCTTGACTCAATTGACCTAGCTGATTTAGACCATACTGAGCCTGCCAACAGCCGCCATGTAGTAAGGTAATGATGGGGAGGTCGTGGTGGTGTAGGCGGTAAGTATAAATGTCCAAATTGAGCAGAAGCTTTTCCATAAACTATGATATAGTCAGGCGGGATATGGGGCAATTGGATGTAATCTTCTCGGCTGAGAGCCATAGAAGTATCTCGCATGGTCAATGATGGACCAAACAAAATCTCAATCAGGGCGAACGGCTAATTGGCTGACCCATCATGTATTTAACTATGTCTTGTGGCAAGCGGCTCGACCTTTCATTAAGTCGTAACTGAAGTAGAGACAAAACCAAAATGATTAAAGTCAAGGCATAGCCGATAGAGGCCGCATAGCCGAATTTCAAGAAATGAAAGCCATTTAGGTAAAGATACATGGTCATGAACAGACCGGCGTTATTCGGCCCACCCTTAGCACCAGCGAGGAGGAAGGGTTCGCCAAAGAGATTATATGAGCCAATGATGGTGACGAAGAGTAAGACGGGACGCAGTTGGAGCAGGGTGATATGAAAAAAGGTTTGCCAAAACAACTATGGCTATTCAGTCTCAGGCTGATTTTCTTCCTGTTTCGTCAGCCTGTCTTTTATGCTGTGGCGATAGAGCTTGGTCAACCCATAACCTATATAAATGAGACCTAAGCTGCCTAAAGCAAATAGAACAGTTCCCAAAGGGACAAGCCAATGAATACGGCTATTGGAGCGGACAAATTGGGCGACAAAGTCGGTGTCTACCCATTGGACAGCCAGTATGCCATAGAGGACATAGCCCACTAAGCCAGCAGCAAAGGCAATCAAAACAGGCCACACGCGGTTTTCCAAAGGGATTTTTGTCGGCATCAGGAAACCGAATATAATGCCACCCAACAAACCTAAGGCGAACAAAGAATAAATTAAATCTTCAAAGGTAAGCATAGCGATTTGAGGTGTAGGAGGTCGTGGTAGCGGTGTTGAGGTCGCCGAGGCTGTAGGAGTGGGTGTAACATAAAGTGTGGGGCTAGGGATAAGCGTATGCGTTGGGGACGGGGTCAAGGTTGGTGTATCTGGCACCGGTGAAGGAGGATTTTCGACGATCGGATTTGGGCCACCAAGAATATATTTCGTAGAGCGGTTTGCTCGACCACTTTCGGCTGTAATTTCCAAAACGCCTTCTCGATCAACTGATATGGTCGTTTTAGCAATTCCATCAATCGTACCGACAATAATAGGAGCAAGGCGCAAAGTTTCACCAGGAAAAGCCAAGTTGAATGAAATCAAAGTATTATCGGGTACTGGATTACCATTTTTATCTAAAATAAGTCCTGTCTGTAAGGTCAAACGGTCGCCGACCTCAATTTGTAAATCAAGTGCTTTCGCTGCCTCTTCGCTAGGTGGTTCGGGTGTTGAGGTTGATGTAACGTTTTCATCTATGGCTGCCTCAGATGTTTCTTTATGGATGTCGATGGTAATCACTTGGTCTGGGTCGGGTTCAAGAGCGGAAATGAGATTATAGGCCACGGCATCAATATTGACTGGCGATTTGCCAATTGCTTCAAATTCTTTAAAGAGTAGACGGACAGCCGTTTCTATATGTTTTTGTGTTTTGCCATATAAGCCATAATAAGCGGTTAATAAACTGACTTCAGTATTTCCGAGGTAGTAAGGCGCGTCAAATGCAAAAACAATAATTTTTTTATCCCGTAAATCAACGACATTACTGCGGAGAAATTGTTTTACTGCGCCAGAGCTGGGATAATTTTCCTCATCGATATCCAGCATGACAAAAATAAGCCAATTTGCTTGGCGCAACAATCGTCTTACTCTAATATTCGTGACATTGCTTCCGTCATCGGTATTGACATTATCGTTAAATGCGTTCGTCAAATCAGAAAAGGTAAAACTCGAAATTTGTTCTGGGCTGATTTGGTCACTAGCACTGGGACCATAACGATTGATAATTTTTTGAGCAAATATATCGGGATCAAGGAGATAGATTGCCTCACAACCGGCACAAGCTTGGATTTGACGATCATCTGTGAAGATCAAAATCTCTTCATCACGTAATGGGGGACTAGGAATGCGTTCAGCAATTTCCGCTGGCCCTGGGTCAATTAAGGTAACAGCATTGGGCAAAATATCATTGATACTTTCTTCACTCGCTGTTAAGTCACTTGGAACTGAGGGAGGACGGGTAACCGTTTCCAGAGAAAAGTCATTATATATCTTGAATTTAGCCCGCAAAATACGGCGCACAGCTTGGTCGACGAGGTGTTGGAAATCTGGGTCTGTTTCATATCGATCTTGAAAAAAGGTGATGGTTGCGACAATGTTTTCAAATTGGTCTTGATCGTCATTAGGCAGGCCGAAATCGGATAGCAGAAGGATATCGTTACCCGCCAAGAAGGCATCTAAAGCAATCCGTTTGGCTGGGAATGAGTCATTTTCGTCCACCCGATATGTTTTTACGAGTGCCTCAGAACCTAATGGCCCACTCACGACCAAGCCGCCATTTTCACGCCAGGGGGCTAAATTTGATGAAGATAAAATAATGGGTAAGCGCTGAGTATCCAGACTAATTGGTTGAGTCAACTCACGAATATTGCCTTGAAGCCCCCGATATCGAATATGGGCTGTCATGAGACCGTCTGTAATCGCCTCAGCGGGATGATCATCTATGTTTGTCACAGCGTAAAAAGGGGCTAACTCGATTTGCTGGAGCTGGACCAAAGATTTTTGGATGGTTGGCACCTCTTGATTCAAGCGTCGATCAATACCTCCTGCTCCTGGAAAATGTTTAGCAATGGTTAAGAGCTTGCCAACACTGCCTTCATGAATGCCTGTTATATAGGCCAACCCATGTTTACCAACCCAATAGGGATCACCGCCAAAAGTTCTCACGCCCACGGTTAAGCCTAAATCTACTCTGGGTTTATCTACGACATCTAGAACTGGCCCAAATAGCATATTGATCCCTAGGCTAGACAATTCTTGCCCTGCGACACGACCAGCGGTCAGAGTGTATTCAGGATTCCAGGTTGCGCCTAAGGTCATTTGGCTGGGCAATTCGCTTAATTCAGAAGTTAACAAAGTGTAAGGAGGTCCATTTCCTTCATGATCAATACTAATGAATAAGGGGATAGGAGTCACCGAAAGAGGAGTGACTTGAGATACGATATTGGTCGGTGTAATTAAAGATTGTCTTGCGTGAGTGATTAAATTGCTTGAGGTTGCCGTTGTGGTTAATGTACTAGATACAATGAACGTCGGCACTTGATGCGTCAAGGTTTGTAGTTGACTGATCAAGCCCTTCATTTGGCTCACTTGAGCAGACTGCTCACCCCCTATCTTATTTTGCGCTTGTAACCATACCCCGCCAATTCGATAATCTCGAATTAACTGCGCCACATGACTATTTTGAGGGGCCTCTGTCCCATCAAATGTGACAATAAATAATTGCCCCATGCGTTCAGCAGCAGACAATTGAGTGAAAATAGTCTCCACTTGAGCAGATAAGTCATCCTCGGGTTGATAGGCTTTCACGAGTGGGATCAGACTTTTGTCTACGCTACATAAGACAATGCCAAATAGGAGTATACGCAAAATAGCGCGTCGCCAATCTTTCACCTTAAACCTCTTAAGAAACTAGAGATGATATGCTTTCAGGCACGTAAGGAAAATTAAAATCGCCTTTGGAGTCACTGACAAATCGGGAACGAGAAGTCTTACAGTTGATTGCTGAGGGATATACGAATAAAGAAATTGCTCAAAAACTTTTCATTAGTGTCAAAATTGTAGAAACACATCGGACTCACGTTATGAATAAGTTAAATATTCAGGATCAAGCTGGCTTAACGCGGTTTTCAATTGTGCATGGGATTATTGATCCGAGTGTATAGATGATAAGAAAGAAACCTTAAAGGATTGGATTTTACCTAGGCCGCCTTATCTAGGCCCTCACTTACCAACCGTCCAAATTCATCATATAATTCCGGGTCGGTCTCGCCTAAAATAGCCGCTTGTGTAATGACACATTTGACAATTTCTTTTCGGGAAGGAATTTCGTACATTACATCGAGTAGCGTGTCTTCAATGATTGAGCGTAAACCTCGTGCGCCCGTTTTTTGTTCATAAGCGATATCAGCAGCTGTTTCCAAAGCACCTGAAGTGAAGACCAGTTCAACCTTATCTAACTTAAAGAGACGCTTAAATTGTTTGACCAAAGCATTCTTTGGCTCTGTCAAAATTTTCAGAAGTGCCTCTTTATCTAAAGCATCAGCTGTGACGAGTACAGGTAAACGACCAATAAATTCTGGAATCAAACCATATTCGATGAGATCCTCTGGTGTCACCTCATTCAACAATGCTTCTTTGGTGATATTGCGTTTATGTACAGACAGTGGTTGATTTTGCGCCGTAAATCCAAGCGACCCCTTTGCCCCAACCCGGGTAGAGATAATGGAGACTAGATCATCAAAGGCTCCTCCGCAAATAAACAAAATATTAGCTGTATTGAGTTGAATGAATTCTTGTTGAGGATGCTTCCGACCTGTTTGAGGCGGTACATTGGCTACAGTGCCTTCAACAATTTTGAGCAAGGCTTGTTGAACTCCTTCGCCAGAGACATCACGGGTAATAGAAGGGTTATCGCCTAATTTGCGGGTGATTTTATCAATTTCATCTATATAGATAATCCCTTTTTCCGCCGCCTCGATATCATGATTTGCGGCTTGGATTAAACGCAACAGAATAGTTTCAACATCCTCCCCAACATAGCCTGCCTCAGTCAAAGCAGTGGCATCAACAATACAAAATGGTACATCCAAAATTCTGGCTAGTGTTTGGGCTAATAATGTTTTACCACATCCTGTTGGCCCAATTATGAGAATATTACTTTTTTGAAGCTCTACCTCATTGATATTCACCCCAATGCGTTTATAATGATTATAGACAGCCACAGCTAAGACTTTCTTGGCCCGATCTTGACCAATAACCCATTCATTTAACTGTTCATAAATTTTTTTAGGTGAAAACCGATAGGGTAAAATTGCCTCTTCATCTCCTAACTCAGATAGGCGATCTTTTTCTAATAGCTGTTTACACAGGTCTATACATTCCTCGCAAATGTAAACGTGGTCAGGACCAGCGATGAGACGACTTACCTCCGTCTCAGAACGTTTACAAAAAGAGCAGGCCTGCACACTCGCTCGAAACCGACTTGCCATGATATACCTTTCGGAGATTGAAGAAGTAATCAGTAATTAGTGATTAGTAATCAGTTAAAGACGAGCTGGATACTGATTACTGGATACTGATCACTACTTTAGCTATCTTTTTTATCGCCATCTGTGAGCGTATACAGTGGTTCAGACATCAACTCATCAACGATGCCATACGTTTTAGCTGTGGGAGCATCCATCCACCGGTCTCGCTCAAAATCATCCGAGATGGTTTCGACAGATTGGCCTGTATGTTTGGCTAGAATATGATGCAGGGTATCTTGAAGACGCTTCATTTCTTTATATTGGATTTCGACATCAGGTGTATATCCTTGTGTTCCACCACCAGCCGGGTGCATATGAATTGTCGCATGCGGTAAGGCATAACGTTGACTAGGTGTTCCGGCTGCTAACAGGACAGTTCCCATACTGGCTGTCACGCCCACTGCATAAGTACTAATAGGGTTTGAAATGGCTTGCATAGTATCATAAATTGCCAGGCCAGAATAGATAACCCCACCAGGTGAGTTGATATACATGGAAATACTTGCTTCTGGATCCTGCTGATTCAAATATAAAAGTTGAGCCACAATTAAATTAGCAATCTGATCATTGATTGGTGTGCCAAGAAATACAATCCGTTCTTTTAATAATAAAGAAAAAATATCGTAAGCCCGTTCTGTCCGGCCTGTTGTTTCTATCACCATCGGCACAATTGCGTGTGGTATCGTCATGGTCACCTTAGAAAGTCTCCTTGTTTAGAATTTATGTTTTTCAAAAAAATAGTATAAGTTTCTAGTCTACTAAGGACTAGAAATTAATGAACTTAACCAATCTAGTTCCCAAACGACAGTTTGGGAACTATAGCTTTAAAGAAAAAGATTTTGAATATCCAGAACCAAAACCTCAAAGGTTTCATTCCAAAATATTATCTGAAAAGCTATAGATTGGAGCGATGTACGGCACAAGTTATTTAATGCTCATTCCGAGTTATCCGTTGCCTCAAATTTGACCTCTGTCTGATTGTTGTTTGTTGTTTCGTTATTATCAATTTCGACTTCACTCTCACCTTCTGATAATCCCTTGCCAATCTTTAACAATTGTTGTTGAGCTTTTTCAATGGCCAGATTATCAGTAAGCATTTTTAATCCTTCAGGCGAAGTAAGTTGTTCTACCAATTGTGGGGACCCTTGATTGATATTGGCCAACAACTCGGCTCGTTGTTTGACCTCGTCGGGGTCTACCCGGATATTTTCTAACTCAATGACTTTACCTAAGACAAGCGATATTTTGATTTCATCAATAACTGGTTGTCGCTGTTCTTCCTTTAATTCTGCCTCTGTTTTTTGGCTTGAACGTAAATAGTCATTCAAGTCCATGCCTTGCGCTGACAATTGCTGTTTTAATTGTTCAATCCGTTGGTCAATTTGTAGCTCTTCTAACGCTTGAGGCCATCTGACCTGTGACCCTTCGACCACGCTGTCGAGCATGGTTTTGGTCAATTCAGTATCCACAGATGCTTGTTTTTGTTCAACCAAATCTTCTCGAATTTTTTGTTTAAGGTCGTCTAAGGTATCAAAATCGCCAACTAATCCGACAAACTCATCGTCGAGTTCGTCTATTTCTTTTATTTGAACGCTATTAATTTGAACAGTGAATTCTACTGTTTTGTTAGCATACTGGGGATTTAGGCTATTAGTGGGGAAAGATTGTGTAAATTCTTGCTCATTGCCAACTGATAGTCCCACCAAATTGGTCGCAAAATCGGGTTGTGTATCATCATCTTCTGTATCAATCAAGATAATTTGCTGTTGTTGTTGCTGTTGGATAGCAGTTTTGGTCTTAGCATCTTGAGCCGCTAATGTTATAGATAGCACATCCCCCATTTCGGCCGGCCGTTCAACAGGGGTATAAGTAGCCATTTCATCCTGTAGCCGTTCTAGTTCCTGCATAACCTCATCATCTGTCACAATAACGGGTTCATAGTCTAAGCGAATATTGCGATAATCACCTAATTCAACCTCAGGTGGTACTGGCACCTTGACCTTCATAGAAAGCGGCTCCCACTCAACCGCATCGAGGGAGGCTGTCGCGTAAGGTGTCAACTCTGCTTCTATCAGAGCTTCCTGAAAAACTTTATCCCCCAAATCTCGCAGAGTTTCCTCTTGTAGAGCCTCTTCACCAATATGGGATACAATAATTTTATAAGGAGCTTTACCTGGTCTAAACCCTGGAATTCTGACGTTTTTAGCAAGACGCCGTGCTACCTTTTTTAACAAATTATCGCGTTGCTTATCTTCAAGTTCAACGGTCATTAAGACTTCGCAATTATCAAGTTTTTGTGTTGTAACCTTCAATGTTTGCACCTTTCTTTTATACTCGTTATTAGTCTAAGACTAACTTAACTCTAGATATTCAGGGTTGTTTTGGCATAGACAAAATTTTACTGAACATAACTAAATTCCTTTAACGATGATAATATCATAAACGCAAAAGAGAGGCAAATAGAATTTTGAGAGGATTTTTCATAATTATGTTAACTCCTGAAATATGTGTATATTTTATGTCTATTGAAACTGTTTTACAAATTCATGACCTAAATACGGTTCGGAGACTTCATGAACCCAACTGGGCAACCAAATGGGTATCTTGGCTAGACCAAAAAATATCTAACCCACGTTTTCGTTTTTGCCATAGGAGATGCCCTAAAGCAATTTGATCTGTGATAAGGTTTTGTAACCAAATACCTTGTTTTTGGATTTTTTGATCATCTTTTCCATCCTGAGCCATATAGACGAGGTAAGTTCTTCGCGGAGACAACATAGCTTGATCTGTTTGATGATGAGCGGAGACTAAAGGTTGGTTGTCCTGAACCCGAAACCATTTTAAGCGACCATAATATAAATCATTATCAGGGGACCAAGCTAACATGTAACCACGCCCGCTACGTACCGACTGATAATCAACTTGGTTCGTTTCCAAGTTCATGATAGCTATCTGTGTCGTTTCGTTTGATTTTTTGCCATAAGCAAGATAGCAATTTTGCCGCAGACCATATTGACAGCCCCACGACCAAACTGGTTGTATAACTGTGTCAACAGACCGGGCCACTTCCCAGACGAGATCAAGCTTGATATTATACGCCAGTAAGACGTTTTCGTTTCTCTGCTCGTCTTTTACATAATAGGCTAAGTATCCCATCGGGCGACCAGCTAACAGGAGCATTGAGCCAAGCCTGATGATAACCTGTTGGTAGAGACCGACTTCTGCCTGATAAATAATATAAAACATGGCCAATTAAAATCGAACAAGGTTCTTTGATCAGCCTATAACAACTTGGTGATACTTCAAGGATTCGTTGATCAGTACGCAAAGCCGGGCTGATCAAGGTCAGATTGGTCCCTTGAGGGGTGATGGTATAAATGGCATCATTTTGCCAAAATAAAATTAATCCCTGCTTATCCTCAGCCTGCCAGGGGATGAAATGGGCTGTTAATAAGACGATATAACTCAAGTATAAATTTACCCCAGCCCAAAGAGGATATGTTTTTCTGAGGATAAGAAAATAGTCGCTCATAGCCTTTGACATCAGAAAACCCCGCGTCAAGATGAAACCTGAACAATCGGGGCTTTGTTTGAAGTCAGAATCTTAATTAGTCAGACCAACTAAAACTGTAAGGCAAAGGCGCAGGATATAAGACTGCAAAGATATATTTTAACCCTTTACATCTCTGCTTCTCTGTGCTTTTGCGTTTATTTTTTACCAGAAGCTAACTCGGTTCGCAAACGTGCCAGTTCAGCGGCCATTTCACGAAGTTGAACTTCAGCCTGCTGGCGAGCCTCAGCTTCTATCTCAGCGCGAGCTTCAGCCTGCTGGCGAGCCTCGACTTCTTCTTCTAACTGTACCTTGATCTCAGTATAATCTGCCACCCGCTGGCCCTGCTCATCGTAGCAATACGGTTTGTTGTTTTCTATGCCGACCCATAGTCCCACGGGCGGTAGCCACAACCAGCCTCGTTCATCTGGCTCTATTGCTTCATAACGTCCCCCCTGCAAGACATAGCCTAATAAGACATATTGATCTTTTCGTTTTTTGCGTTTCATATCCACAATCAGATAATAGTCTACCCCGACTAAGGCGTAGTCATCTAACTTGTCCTCTAAATCTACCTTGCGGGTAGCGGGTGAGGTTACCTCAACAATCAAGCTTGGTTTTGTGCCTTCTTCCACCTCATCGAAGGTACTCCAATTTTTGCGTTGCTTGACGTTAAAAATCACACTAATGTCTGGCCCGTGAGCATCCATCTCCGGGGTAGCCCACGCCACGCGCACATCGTGTAGCACAACGGCTTGGGGGTCGTGATGCAATTTGCCGCCAAAGGCATCCGCAAAATATAAACAAAAGAATTGATGATTCGTACTATGCACGCGGTAGTCTTCCTCTTGAGGGTGTAGAATATCGTTTAAGGTGAGGGGGATGCGTTCATGATAAATTTGACCATTGGCCAAGGGATGGGGGATAATACGCCAGCCCAATGCAAAGGGGTCTTCTGGCAAGACATCTGTCCGTGGAGGCGGGGTAAGTGTTTTCGTGAGCATAGTGGTTCATCTCCAAATTGAGCAGGATATAGTTTCAGGTTTCGTTATTTTGTGTGCTAGATTGTCGTTGCACAAGATGAAATCATGAGTCATAAGTACGTTATGGCAATTTGGTGCCACTCGTTATGACTACTAAGATGATGTTTTTGATTTACTTGTTTCGTCTTTTTGCTATTATTTGACCAAATACGGAGAAGATGCAAGGTCTTGGAGATAGAGAATTGGACAAATAAATTTATTTGAATAAACTAGAAGACGGTCCGAATGGACAAACTCTAAAGAAAGGAGGTTTGTCTTATGCGCTTTGTTCGTAAACGAAAAGACGGCTCAGTCGTCTTTGAATTTACCCTAAGCTTGTGTGGCCTTGTAGCTCTTATCGAAGTTGCAGCTTTGATAAGAAATTTGGGCTGGTTCTAGAGTAGAGCCGTCTAAATGAAAGACCTGAACTTGTACGAGTTCGGGTCTTTTTTGCTTGCGGTTGCAAGCATTTTACATCGAACCCATTGTAACACTATAACATGGTTTTTACAATTTTGATTCCCAAATTCCTCTCACGAATCTATCAAGTTTCTCTTTTATTATATACAAAAGAATGGCTGTGAGCATACCAGAGGGCAGAAAACAAAGAGCCGAACTCTTTGTTTTTCTGGAAAATATATCTTTTTGTTAAAAGTATTTAACCCTCTTTTAACAGATCGTTAAACAACGGTTAACTGAAACTTTAATCATTCTGTGAAGTATTCTACTGCCACCTTTCGTCCTTTCGCTATCATTTGACGCTTTGTAGCCTTTGCCTCTGCATTAAACTTTTTGCCCTCGCAGGCACAAGTTATTATCTGCTCATTCCTAATGACTCAATATCTGCGATAGGAATAACTTTGTGCGCTCGTGTTCAGGATTGTTGAAGAAATTGTCTGGCGTGTTCGCTTCGACAATCTCTCCCTCATCAAAAAAGACAATTCGATTGGCCACATTATTGGCAAAGCCCATTTCGTGGGTCACAGCTAAAATCGTCATGCCGCTTTTAGCCAGATCAATCATGACATCTAGCACTTCTTTGATCATTTCTGGATCTAAAGCCGAGGTGGGTTCATCAAAGAGCATGATTTTTGGATCCATGGCTAAAGCACGTGCAATTGCTACGCGCTGTTGCTGACCACCCGATAATTGGCCGGGATATTTCTCGGCTTGCTCAGGAATTTTGACCCGCTCCAAGAGTTCCATTGCTTTTTCTTCAGCGCGTTTCTTGGGCCATTTACGCACCCAAATGGGGGATAGAGTGATGTTATCCATGACAGTCAGATGCGGAAAAAGGTTAAATTGCTGAAACACCATGCCGATATCTTTCCGAATTTCAGCAATATTACGGACATCATTATTCAGCTCAATACCATTGACCAGAATATCACCCGCTTGATGTTCCTCCAAGCGATTGATGGTCCGAATGAAGGTTGACTTGCCGGAGCCTGATGGCCCGAGAATAACAATAACTTCTCCCCGTTCCACAACTAAATCGACTCCTTTGAGTGCCTGAAATTCACCATACCACTTCTTGACATTGCGACATTCGATGATAATGTCGCCATTGGGTTGACTATACGGTCTATCAGTCATAAGATTTTGCTCCATTCGTTAAACCGTGAATCATTATCTTTCTCCAACCCCTAAACTTGTTTCCAGACGACTACTGAAGACAGATAATAAATAACATAAAATGAAAAAGATAAGTGAAATAAAGAGATAAACTTCTTTTTGCGCCCCTAAGAATCCTGCCTGGGACAGGATAGATTTCCCGATGAAAAGTATATCTAGCAAGCCCACAATGGCCACCAGCGTCGTATCTTTGAACATCCCAGTAAATTGATTGACTAAAGGTGGGATAACGATACGCAAGGCTTGAGGCAAGGTGATCAGATAAATTTCCTGAAAAGTATTTAGGCCTAAAGCTTGGGCCGCTTCACGTTGCCCTTTGGGTATGGCCTGTAAGCCACCGCGTACATTTTCGGCCAGATAAGCGGCACTAAACATAGTGAACCCGACCATCGCCCGATAAATGCCTGGAATACGGATATCTGAGGGTAAAAAGATGGGCAATAACACTTGGGCCATAAATAAAATTGTGATCAAGGGGGAACCACGAACAACTTCAATATAGAAGGTACATAGCCAGCGAATGATTGGGAGGTCACTCCGCCGCCCCAAGGCCAGTAACACGCCTAAGGGAAAAGATGCGCCAATGCCAATCAGGGTCAATAGAATAGTGAGCAGTAAACCACCCCATTTGCTGGGTTCAATGAGTGGTAATATCTCTGACCCGGCAAAGCCTTGTAAAATAATCCAAATTGGCACCGGAGATAAAACCCACGAGATGGTTAGCAATTGCCTTAAAACCCTGAATGGCAACCGATAAATAAATGCACTGAGTACGCCTAGTCCGACCAATATCAAGGCGGCATAAAGAACCCGTATGTTTTGGTCTTGGGGATAAGGGCCATGCATGAGAATTTCGATGTTCGTGGTGATGGCGAGCCAATTGGCCTCCTGCAAGGCCCAGCGAGAAAAGGGAACCAAGGTTGCCACGAGAAAAACAAGGGCGATCAGCGTTAAAATGCTATCAAACCATGACCCAAATAAATTCTTTTTAATCCATCCCAGGGCCCCAATTTCTAAGCGTGGTGGTGCTTCATACGAGCCTGCCATCGTCTGTGATTGAGCTTCAACGGCCATACTTAACGCTCCTTTATCTGAATTTGACGATTGATAAAATTCATGACTGCCGAGATGAGCAAGCTCATCAAAAGATAACTACACAGAATCATTAACACGACTTGCACCGATTGGCCTGACTGATTAAAGGTTGTATGGGCTACAGAGTATAAATCGGGATAGCCAATGGCAATTGCTAAACTTGAGTTTTTGGCTAAATTCAAATACTGATTGGTCAAAGGGGGTATGATAACCCGTAAGGCTTGGGGCATGATGATCAGTCGTAGATTCTGGCTCCGGGTCAGGCCCAAAGCCCCCGCTGCTTCTAGCTGTCCCTTCGAGACGGACTGAATACCGGCTCGGACCACTTCACCGATATAGCCGCCTGTATACATCACTAAGCCAATCAATAGCCCAAAAAATTCTGGCGACATGACTAAGCCGACAAAACGATCATCGACTTTGGCGTAGTTCAGCCCCTTGATATAAGGAATTTCGATAGCCAGAGGCCCGTATAGATAGATACCCACAAGGGGGGGTATAATGAAGGCTAGGATGACGAATAAGAAGTTAAAAGCGGGGCGGCCTGTTGTGCGGTAGGTAATATTTCGCAATAGCCAAATTATAATGCCCAGCAGAAAGCCGCCGCCTAAGAAAGGATACCAAGCGGCAATGGTCTCCGTTGGGCTGAACCAAGGCAAAGCGACTCCGCGATTATTGAGCATGACCGTTTCACCAAACCACATCAGCGTTTCCTCTCGTTGTGGCAATTTGAGAAAAACACCAGCATACAAGAAAAATAACAAAACTAAAAGAGGCACATTTCGCATGAGTTCAACGAAAGTACGGGCTAAAGTGCTAACCAACCAGTTGCTCGATAGGCGGGATATGCCAACGAATAGCCCTAAGATGGTGGCTAAAGCAATGCCCGTAAAACTGACCATGATTGTATTTAAGGCCCCGATGAAAAATGCTTGGCCATAGGTTGAGCTACGGTCATAGTCAATCAGGGTTTCAGAGATATCAAAGCCAGCGGTGCGATCCAAAAAGTCGTAATCAGTGGCCGTTAACCCTCGTTCTGCCAAGCCTGTTTGAGCATTACCACCCAGCCAACCAACAATAGATAGGACAATGGCTAAAACGACTAATTGGACTGTGACAGCGATAGCGCGGACATCGCGTGTTCGCAAAGCGACATAGCCACCCACAAAGATGGCGATGAATTGCGCCAATTGGGGCGAAGACAGTAAGCCATAGGCCTCCGTCATACCCTCTGCTTCGCGCCAAGCTATCCAGCCAAAGGAGAGGACTTCGCCAACTAAAGTGATGAAACCGATATCAGGTTGTATGACTGCGGCCAGGATGAACCCTTGGACGATTGAAATTAGCCATAGCGTCACGCCGCCAATGACCAAGGAGAGAGACATGATCCCGATATTGCGGCGAATGATTTCTCGGTTGGGGTCGCCGCGAGTTGGATAGAGGCGATAGTAGAGTAACCAACCAATAGGGGGCAACAAAAAGGCGTAACCATATAACATTTGTTCGCTAAACAAATTAGGCCATTGTGGCCAACGTCGTGAGACCCACAGCGCGATTAACCCTAACCCAATATAAAGAAATCCTGAGCGAACTAAATTGCCTTTCACCTGCAAGGCTGCATCAAACTGGCGTTCGTATAATTGAGATTGTTGCTGTCGTGATAAGCCATCTTCTTGGTCTACTCTGTTTTGGGCGATTTCCGCCGGGTCGAGCAGCCGCCAGCTATTCCAAGTCAATATCCCTTGGATTAATAAACCCAGACCGATTAACATAATGACCAAGGTTATAATCCGTGAACTGATAGATTGTACTTGGCTTGATTGGTCTACATCATCAGCTTGTTTTTCAGTGGTGATATTGTTCATTCTCGCCCCCGAAAGCACACAGCTCAACAGGAACGTTGAGCTGTGTAAATTAACGAATCATCATACTTAAAAATGGATGACGACAACTAATAACGTGTTTCAAACAACCGATTTAGCGGAAAGGCGGCGAATAAAGTAAGCCACCATCTGTCCACTGACTATTTAGCCCGCGAGGAACATTATAAGGGGTTTCAGGGCCAAGGTTACGATCGTAAATTTCAGCATAATTGCCCAACTCACGAATGATGTTGGCACAAAAGTCATTGTCTAAGCCTAAACCAGCCCCCAATTCACCTTCCACACCCAACATCCGTCTAACCACTGGATCTTCGCTGCTGCCCATAACGTCATCGACGTTTGCAGATGATATACCTAATTCTTCAGCCGAGATGGTGCAGTAGACACTCCAGTCTACAACGTCGCCCCACTGATTATCACCGTGAGCATAAGCTGGGCCAAGCGGCTCTTTAGACATGGTCACAGCGAGAATGACATGGTTTTCTGGATCAGACAATTCTTGACGTTGGGAGATAATCCCAGACTTATCCGTGGTAAAACCATCACAGGTGCCTTCTTGATAAGCGGCTAAGGTAGTCGGCGCATCAGGATAGACCTTCGGCTCATAGTTGATCCCACGAGCGGCCATTTGGTCGGCCAAATTCAATTCAGTCGTCGTTCCAGTTTGTACACAGATGCTCCCGCCTTCCAAGCCTTCCAAAGTTTCGATATCGCTGTCAGCGCGAACCATCATACCTTGCCCATCATAGAAGATAGTCGGGCCGAAATCAGCCGCCCACTCGGTGTCACGACTGGTGGTCCAAGTGGTGTTACGGATTAAGACATCAATTTCATTACTTTGTAGAACGATGGGGCGTTCTGCTGCGGTCAAGGGACGAATTTCCAACGTTGAATCATCTGCCACGCCAAAGACAGCCACAGCCACAGTGCGGCAATAGTCAATGTCAAAACCAGCGTAAGTACCATCATCAGCCAAGAAGCCAAAACCCGGCAGGTTAGCGTTTCCGCCACAAATTACTTTGCCACGAGCGCGAACCGCTTCCAAACGACTTTCACTCGGTTCTTGAACCTCAACCACGGCTGGCTCTTCAGCTTGTTCAGCTTCGTCACTAGCTGGGGCTACTTCTTCTGCTGCGGTTTCTACAGGTGTTTCTTCAACGGCCACGTCTTCAACCTCAGCATCGCCAGCGCAGGCAACCAGTGAACTCGTTAACAATAAAGCCACCACAAGTAAGGCTAATCTTTTGTAAAACATATACAATCTCCTTAATTTTATGTATGATATTTATGATAGAATCAGACGCAGTATAGCAGGAAATTTAGCAAGGGCAAATGAAGCAATCTCTTTCAAATTTTTCCCGCGTCTGGATCAACGTCACCAATTCTTCTGGCAGCGGACTAGATTTATGCGTCCTTTGATCCGTATTGACCCAGACCAGTTCACCACTGGTGCGTAACAAATCATCCTCTTGAACATAAATCTCCATCTTAAAGGTCAAACTTGACTGCCCAATCCGCGCCGTGCAGATATAAATTTCGGCTTCTTGATCTAAATAAAGCGGGGCTTTATATTCCAGTAAAGCCTTAACCGTATGATAATCTGTCCCAGTTCGTTCCACTTGGCCTAAAAGATCATAAGGTAAGGTGCGAAAATATTCTGTTACGCCCAGATCAAAATAGGTCAAGTAGTGGGCATTATAGACCACGCTCTGGGCATCTATTTCGACATAGCGTACCCTCAACGTATGGAAAAAATTGAAATCTGATTTTGCCATGGTGTATCCTGTGCAAACTATACATCTATGCCAGCTAAGATGGGGTGGTTGTTATAGATGTTTCTTTGGTGAGTAATTTTTAGCCACTTGATTATAGCATAGTTTCAGATGAAGCGATAGTTGTCAAAAGTCGGTGATGAATTTTTAAGAAAAGCCAAGATGAGGCAAGGTGTCATTGACCTAAGTATAGTATCAATACCACTTAGGAATCTAAGTGTTTATCAAGGACATTTTCAGGAATTTTTTGATTTGGAAATGGCTGTCGTATACGGCCAGCAAAAGCTGACTTATCCATTATTCTTTTAGATGCACCACCTGCAAAAACTGCTTCTCCTCACCCAACCCAACCACCAGATTATATTGTCCTGGTGGAATAGTGGGATTCAGGTTGACATCAACCTGCTGTACAATGACTTGATCAGCGGTCCAGCGCGAGGGGGGATAAAAATGTAGCGAATCATTGCCTCGGACTAAGGATACTCCCCAAACTTGCCCCATCTCATCTGTGAGATGCACATAGGGCAAGGTATCTGTAAGCCTTGAACCAGCCATCCCTAATCTCCAATCTAAGCCCCAATCTAAGCTCCAATAAAGGGTCACTGGAATCCAGGTTGAGGGTGGGTGAAATAGCGCGTCTTGCGTCTTGAAATGGTCTTGATGGAGATCAAAGCCGACCAATTTTAGGCCAAGGTCAAAGGGTAGGTCAACCGGTGTGCTGTGAGCGGGGAGGCTGGTCCGTTGATAACCAGGCGCATAGGCTTTCAGAATGATGCCAGGCGGATAAAGTTCAGTGACTAGGGGGTAGCGGGCTGCGAACCAGCTTTCGAGGCGGCGTTGTGGGTCGGGTTGCTCAATGTGTGACTGAATGAGCCAGATGACGGGGTGGTCACCGATGACTCCCTTCAAAGGCGCGTCTAAATCAGTTTGTTCGTCCACAGCGAAAAAATAGGCATAAGTTTGACCAGGTGTATTCAAACGGGTTTCATAATATTGATAGGGAAAGCGAATCCACTCTGGATGAATAAAGATGGCATCTTCAGGTTGAACATAGGCCGTCATATAGGTTAGGGTCTGTCGCCAAGCTTCTTTGCTGGCTGGGATGCTCCATTGACCAGAGATGGGGATGGCGGTCAGGGCGACCAGCGTTAGGGTGGCTGTCCAAGGGAAGATGTGTTTGAGGAGATGGACCGGTCCGCTTCGTCCTCCAAAGGGAGATATTAAAAATGCCCTTTGGGGGGTCGAGCGGGATAAACTGCTGAAAAGCTGACCGACCCCAAGTGCTTGGAGTAACAATATCCAAGGGAGCATGACGATGAAGTAACGCTCGCCAAAAAAGGCTAACTCGCTTCGTAGAAGTAGAAGGCTGGCGATGATAAAGGGCATGGCAGCTAGGAGAGGGATGAGCCAAGTATGATAATTGCGGAGGCTAATGATCAGGCCCCAGAGGGTGAACAAAGCCAGGCCAATTAGGACAATTTGGTGGATCAGGTCTGGCAGCGGGGCTTGCCACAGGGTAAAGGCTTCAAAAAGATGGCTGAGGCGGTGCCCCATGTTTGTTAGGGGATCACTAGGGGTAGACTCGCCAGAGAACTGCCAAGTGGCGAGGGCGATAGGCAGAAAGAGGATGCTCACCATGCTCATGCTAAGGACAAAAGGAAGCCCCACCCGCCACCATAATTTTCGCCCCCCTAAAATCCATAGCCCTAAAGCGGGCCAGAGAAAGCCAGTGTAGAGATGGGTGTAAAGCCCTATCGTGGCGGTGAGTGTGAGACCGAGCCAGGAGAAGCGCGGGGCTATTCTCCCTTGTAGGTACATAAAACATAACACGCCAGCACAACCACATAGAACAGCCAAAGCATACATCCGTACTTCTTGACTATACCAGATTAAGAAAGGGTTCAATGCTGTTAGTTGAGCGGCTAAGAGGCCGACCGTATCGCTGCCCTCAGATTGGAAACGACTCCATTGCTTCCCCAAGCGATAAACGATCGCAATGAGTAACACGCCACAGATAACAGAGAGATAACGGAGGGAAAATTCGGAGAAACCTAGGGTATCAGCCCAATATTTGAGTAAGAGATAATACAGCGGTGGCAATCGATCTTCAGTCAAGGTCAGGCTGACTTCTAGAATACGGGCCACATCAGACTGGGCCCAACGAACACTTACGGCTTCATCAAACCACAGGCTGTGATAGGTCAGATTGTAAAGACGCAGAGTGAATCCGAGTAGGATGATGGCGATGAGGCCAACTGGCCTCCAGAATTTATTCGGCCCCCTGTTCCTGTAACTCTCTAACCAAGCGGGCATATTTTGCAAGGAGATAATCTGCTTCTGTTTGGGATTTCGCTTCAGCAATAATTTCTATATGAGGGTGATCAGGCCCTGGTAGGATCAAGATCCATTCATTTTCAGCAAAGGTTAGTTTAATGCCTTCACCGATTTGCGTTTGTTGGAAACCAAACTTTTGGCTCAGTTGACGCATGACACGCCCTTTGGCTTTCCATAAGCAATAAACTTGGGTTTGTTTTAAATAATATGGCGGCAAGTTTTGGATGACACTAGACAAGGATCTATTTTGCGTCGCCAAAAATTCTAAAAGTTTTGCCAAGGTTATTAAAGCATCAATAGCTGGTTGAAAATCTGGAAAGATAAAATTTCCTTTTCCGTCACTAGCCATGACCACATCATCATTTGTTGAGGCTAACATTAATGCCTGAGCATCGACTTTGGTACGAATAATATTCGCCTTATGCCGGGCGGCAAGTTTTTCAAAAATGTGTGGTAAATTGTGAGAAATAGCAATGAACTTTGTTGGGTTAGCTGCTAAGACCAATTCCGTCATTGCTGCACATAAGTCGATGCCGCTAATATTATTCCCTTGGTCATCAACCACAAATATCGTTTCGCCGCCCACATCCAACCTGATAGCCATATTCGCTTCTAAGGCAGATGAAATGGCACGGAGCCTCTCTAGCGATGCCTCGAAATCATCGTGAGAAATAGACATCTTTGCCTCATCAACATTGGCATTGAGGGCGACAACGTTGCCATTGAGATGGGAGAGGATAGTCGGCAATACTGTCGCGGCTGGTGAGCTGGCATAATCAATGACCAGATTAAAGGTCGCTTTTTGAATCACATCGACGTTAATCGCTTGAAAAAAGCCCTTGATGTAAGTTTCGACAACACTGGAGGCATGATTGATACTGCCTATTTCATCCATATAGACGCGCCGAAAATCTTCTCGAAAAAAAATATGCTCAATTTTTCGTTCAGTCTCCTTATTAAGATTTAAGCCATCGCCATCGATAAAACGCATATTGGCTACCATTTGATTGAATGGCGAAAGCCGAACATGGATGCCAGCGACTGCTTGGCTAACCCTCGTAAAATAACGAGCGACAGGGATGGGTTGTACGCCCAAGTTAAAAACTTGAATGCCAGCCGATGGTAGGCCAGAGATAGCAGCTCTTTTGAGCATGCGTGTCCCTCGATGAGGGTCTCGATTAATCATCACCATAGATCCTTTGGGTAAGATTGACCCAAAAGCCGCGGCTAATTTGGCACTAAATTCAGGCGTGAAATCAACGTTAATCATGCCCGATACACCAAGACGACTGAACAACCCCCGCCGTCCTTGTGACCCCCAGATAACATTGTGTTTAATCGTCGCCCCTGGCTCGATTTCTTTACCAGCCCATATTTTTACCTCAGGATGTATAACCGCTTCTTCGCCCACAATTGACCCATCACCAATCACGGCTCCTTCTTGCACTGATGCTTTGGCTTTGAGACTACAATGCTTCAAAATCACAGCCCCTCGCAGTTGTACACCTTTACCTATGTAAGAATTTCGCCAGATAATTGAACGCTCTATGTGAGCCCCTTCTTCGATAATGCTATAATCATGGATAACCGTCGGCCCCTGAATGGTGACATTGTCTTTGATACGAATCGCATTGCCAAGATAAATGGGCCCGGATAGAGATGCTGTCTGAGAAATTTCAACATCTGTGCCAGCCCAGATGTGATTGCCAAGATGATGCCCTAGACTAATGCCTCCAACCCGACCTTCTAAGATATCGGCAGTGGTTTGGCGGAAGGAAGCGATATTCCCAATATCACACCAATAGCCTTTGGCGACATAGCCATACATTGGGATATTTTTTGCCAATAGCGTTGGATATAGTTGGGTTGAGAAATCATAAAATTGATTTTCGGGGATGAAATCTAAAATTTCAGGCTCCAAGACATAAAGGCCTGTATTGATGGTATCTGAAACAACCTCACCCCAACTCGGCTTTTCTAGGATTTGGGTGACCCGTCCATCTTGGTTGGTAATAATGACTCCAAAATCAAGGGGGTTCGGAACCCGATAGAGCGTAATGGTCGCTTTGCCTTGGTGTCGATGGTGAAAATCTAAAATATTTTGCAGATTAAAATCGGTGAGGGAATCGCCCATAAGAACTAAGAAGGTATCATCTAAATAGGAGGCTACATTTTTTACGCCACCAGCCGTTCCTAACGGATTTTCTTCAACACAATAGATGATGTTTAGTCCTAAACTAGCACCATCGCCAAAGTAATCTTGTAAGACATGGGCCAGATATTGAACCGTGATAATGATCTCGTGAATACCATATTGTTTTAAGAGAGACAAGATATGCCCTATTGCTGGTTTATGAACAATATCCACCATTGGTTTTGGACGTTCTATGGTAATTGGGCGTAAGCGTGTTCCTGTACCCCCAGCCATAACGACTGCTTTCATAGTTTACCCCCAAAGTCATCCTTCGTTAGAAATATTATGTCATCTAGTGTATAATAGAAGCATATTTTGTGCTGTATTATCTGATCTATATTAAATTCTGGTAAGACCGATGAGGCAAATATCCCCTACTTTACCCCGAAGTGTGGTTGGTATTCTTGGTTCTAATGAAAAAAGAAATTTTTTCAAACTTGACTTAGCGTTAAATCTGCTTTTTGCGTTGATGATAGGTATAGGTACTTTATCAGTACTCATGATATTTAGTCTTTTAGCGTATCAGATTTATTTTTTAGAGAGGGTTCACTTAGGCGTTCAATTCAATGAAATGGATGTGAGTACGCTTACGCAGTCTGAATTACATGACTTGGTGAACAGGCAAGCAAAAGAGATGCTAAACCGGTCAGTTATATTAACCAGTGCGG
Organism: Anaerolineae bacterium; assembly: GCA_965199695.1. Lineage (GTDB taxonomy): Bacteria > Chloroflexota > Anaerolineae > 4572-78 > 4572-78 > CBDAUV01. Next base: position 1,529,252 of record OZ241372.1, read on the forward strand.
ATCAAGATTGGACCTTTACGGCTGCCTCCTTGGGATTGCAAGTTGATGTTGAGCAAACTGTCCATTTCGCTTATTCTCAAGGACGACGTGCTAGTTTTGTGGCTGATTTATTTGCTCAGATTGACTTAATGGTCCAACCTATTCACATACAACCTTTTATCACCTTTGATACAGGCCCAGTCAACAATATTCTCAATCAATTGGGCACTGAGATTAATCGTTCTTCTACCAACGCTCAGTTGCGACTTGATGAGGCCTTAGAAGTGGTCTATGTGCCAGCTCAAATTGGTCGGGTGATTGATCTTGAGGCGAGTCGTATTGAGATTCATCAAGCTATTTTGCAAGGGCAGCCTTTTCTGACAGAAAAGCATATTTCCATTCCCTTAAAAATTGATTACTCTCACCCTTCTATCACAGAAGTTGATGCCGCCTATCAAAATTTACAATCTTTACTGGATGCGTCGCTTGTTTTGAGACATGATGATCAGGTCTGGTCATTAGAACCATCGTTTTTAGCGCAGTTAATTTCCATTCAAACGATACCATCAGATGATGGGGATGGTTATATTAGCCTCTCCCTTGACCCAGAAGGTCTTAGTCAGTATTTTGCCACGATTGATCAGGAAATTATGCAATTGCCTGTCAATGCTTGGTTTCATTTGGATACGGAGACCTGGACCTTGATTCCAATTCAGGAAAGCCAACCCGGTTATCACCTAGATATTCCGGCGGCAGTGGAAATGGTCACTGCCCGATTAACTGGTCCAGGCCCCAATGAGTTAACTTTACCAGTCGTGATTGAACCAGCACCTGTCTCATCACAGTATACCCAAAATTTGGGAATTAAGGAATTAGTGAGCAGTGCTACGAGTTATTTCAAAGGCTCTTCTGCGGAGCGGATGCAAAACATTCAGGTCGCTGCGGCGAAATTTCATGGCTTGGTGATCGGGCCAGGTGAAATATTTTCATTTAACGAATATTTAGGGCCGGTTACGGCTGAGAACGGTTTTGTGGAAGGATTGATTATTGTAGGCGACCAAACCGCCGTCGGGATTGGGGGTGGTGTTTGTCAAGTCAGTACGACAATTTTTCGGGCTGCTTTATATGGTGGTTTTGAGATTGTTGAACGTCGCGCTCATGGCTATCGGGTTGGTTGGTATGAAACGCATAGCGGCCCCGGTTTAGATGCGACAATTTATTCGCCCAGTGTTGATATTAAATTTCGTAATGATACAAATAGTTACATCTTGATGCAAACAGAGGTAGATCTAGCCCAAGGGACGATTACATTTAACTTTTATGGCACCTCGCCTAAGCGTATTGTCACTGTTTCAGAGCCGACGATTACCAAAATTATTAACCCTGGCCCCCCGATTTACCAAGAGGATGTCACGCTTGCTTCAGGTACACAACAACAGATAGAATGGGCCAAAGATGGTATGGACGTGACAATCTATCGCCAGGTATTTGAACAAGGTCAGATTATTCATCAGGACAGGATTTTCAGCCGCTATCGCCCTTGGCGGGCGAAATTTAAAGTTGGTCTACAGCCTGTAGACATTGTGGAAGAAGCGGTATCTGTCGAAGCGGAAGAACCAGAGGATGAGTTGATGTGGGATGAAACTTTTATTGAAACATCTATTACAGATTAGAAATTTTCATAAGAATACTGAAAAAAGTTTGAAGACGAATTTTAGAATAAGTTAGATTAAGCAAGATAATTATAAGCTGTCAAATTGGTCGCCTCCTATATAAAATATATAATACAACTATGACGATTCTTCTATCCGACCTAATCATAGGTCATGGTGGAGCCATTCATCTGCTCACGCAGGCAATGAATACGGATGGTTTACCTCAATCATTATTGATAACCGGTGTGCCACAATTAGGCAAGACCACTTTAGCGCGACTATTAGCCTTGGCTTTGAATTGTACAGGCCAGCCTAAACCTTGCCGGGCTTGTTCCTCTTGTCAGAAACTAGCAAGCGGTAATCATCCTGATATTTTTGTTTTTGATAATTCCGAAGAGACCTTGAAAATAGAGCAAATTCGAGCCTTGCAACATGACTTATCTCTGCGGCCTATTGAAAGTCGCTATAAAGTGACTGTTTTGGGTGATTTTGAACGAGCTACCGTGAGTGCTGCCAACGCCCTGCTCAAAACATTAGAGGAACCGCCTCCGCATGTCATGCTCATCTTAACCGCTAAAAATACAGGGTTGCTTTTACCGACCCTTGTCTCACGATGTCAGACAGTCAAATTGATGCCCGTTTCTAATCAAATTCTTGCTGAAACCTTGCAAACTAAGTATAAAGCGACACAAGCGCAAGCTAACTTACTGAGTCGTTTAGCGTCTGGCCGGCCAGGGTGGGCTATCAAGGCTTTTGAAAATCCAGAGGTCATTGCAGAACGAAGTCAATATCTCCTAGAGTTAGGTCAGATTTTAACTCAACCTCAAGCCCATCGTTTGGCTTATGCCCAGTCTTTGCTCAAGAAAAACATTGATTTGATGAATATTTTGAATTTATGGTTATCTTGGTGGCGGGATTTATTATTAGTGCATTATGGTTGTGTTGACCAAATTGTGAATGTTGATTTACAGGATACCTTGAGGCAATTAGCCGGATCTTTATCCGGACGACAAATTACCAGTTCGCTTGAATATACATACAAAGCCATTAGAAATTTAAATTATAATGTTAATCTTAGGTTAAATTTAGAAGTCTTATTATTAAATCTGCCCAGTCTGTAATAAGAGAGATAACTATGACAAATGTTGTTGGCATTAGGTTTAAACCGGTGACTAAAATATATTATTTTTTACCTTTACCCAATGTTTCCTTAGAAATTAATGATCCCGTTATTGTGCAAACATCTCGGGGTAAAGAATTAGGATGGGTTGCTTTTCAGGAGAAAAAAATTTCTGACGATGATGTGCGAAATACATTGAAACCCGTTATCCGGCGGGCCACGCCACTAGACTTGATGCAACTCAAAGCGCATCAGGCAAAAGAAGAGAATGCTTTGCAACAGTGTCAGGAAAAGGTCGCTGAATTAAATTTACCCATGAAAACAGTCTCGGCTGAATATGCCTACGATGGCTCTCGGATCACATTTTCTTTTTTTTCAGAAAAGCGGGTTGATTTTAGAGAATTGGTGCGCGAATTGGTCAAAATTTTTCACACCCGCGTTGAGATGCGCCAAATTGGGGCGAGAGATGAGGCCAAAATCGTCGATGGTTATGGTCGCTGTGGGAGACAGTTTTGTTGTTCTAGCTGGCTAACAGAGTTCCACCCTGTTTCAATTAAGATGGCTAAAAATCAACAACTACCTTTGACTCCAACAGAAATATCGGGGGCTTGTGGCCGTTTACTATGCTGTTTGGCTTATGAGGATGAGGTCTATATCGAACATCGGCGAGATTTGCCTAAAATAGGGGCTGCGGTCACAACCTCAGATGGGGCAGGTAGAGTGCGGGGGGTTAATATCCTTAATCAACATGTCATTGTGGAGTTCGAGACTGGTTCGCGGGTCGAAGTACCTTTAAATGATATTGAATTGGTTTCGCAACCACAAAAAAAGAGCCAGCCTAGAAAACGGAAACGGAAACGATAGGCTGACTCAACACAAATAGAATTATTTTTTTTGAGCGTTTCAAAATTTGGAATCTCCCAGATATTCCTATTTGGGCCTGAAAAAACACTTTTTCAGGCCCAAACGCTCAGTTCTTATAATTTTGGGATATTTATCTTTATGGTTTATCGTGGTTCGATAACAAACCTAAGAGCAGTCCTCTCTTGTTCATCTATATCAACTTCGGTAAAAGATGGTATGCAAACAACATCAATGCCATCCAAGGTTAAATATCCTCTAGCGATAGCAATTGCCTTAACTGCTTGGTTTACCGCTCCAGCACCAATTGCCTGAACCTCTGCCCGCTGGTTTTCGTTTTCTCGAACCACACCAGCAATGGCCCCAGCTACAGATGTAGAACGCGATTTTGCTGAAACTTTGATAATGTCCATGGTCGTTGCCTCCTATAATGTAGTTGGATGATAGATAATTATGTTATGCGACGTTGTCGAAGCTAAACCAGTCGCAATCAACCATGCTAAAGGAATACAGGTCGTTTAGGCTTGCTTACTCTAGTGATTTGTCCCTTATCCTGAGATTCTACCTCAACATGTAGCCAGAAGCAAACGGACAAATTTCCTAGAAATTAAGTTGGGTTCAATTGAGCGTGAATAGTTAATTCGTATCTGCGTTTGCTTCCTCTAGTACACCAAAATATCGTAACTGAGGAGAAACCCAAGCTGTGATTATCACCACGACAAGCGTTCCAATGCCACCACTAACCACTGATATAATTGGTCCAAACCAATATGCGACAAGGCCCGATTCTAAACCACCTAATTCATTAGATGCACCGACAAAGATGCTGGTGACAGCCGAGACTCGGCCTCTCATGTGATCTGGGGTTAACAATTGTTGCAAGGTGTGACGAATAACCATGCTCACATTGTCGAAGGCCCCTGTCAGAAATAACATGGCGAAGGACAACCAAAAAGATTTGGAAAGACCAAAAATAATCGTCACGACCCCAAAACCAGCTACGTTTAGCAGTAGACTCAACCCAGCCCGTTTCATAGGCGGCAAGTAGATTAAAAGACAAGCCATACAGCAGGCTCCTAAGGCTGGGGCTGCTCGGAGTATACCATACCCCCTCGGCCCAACTTGAAGAATATCTTCGGCAAAGATGGGCAAAAGATAGGTCGCTCCACCGAGTAAAACCGCAAATAAATCCAATGAGATCATCGCTAAAAGTAGGGGCTTTTGCCAGAGATAGTCAATTCCGCCTAATAAAGTTTTAATTGAGACTTGGCCAACCCGTTTTTTTCTTGGCTCAATATTCATTTGCCAGAGCAAGTAGGCAAAGGCTAATGATGTAATCGCTGCTAGAAGATAGGCGACTGGTACGCTATATAAGATAATAAATCCCCCAATAGCTGGGCCGAAGACGACCGCGATTTGCATTAAACTGGTATTCCATTTAACAGCATTGGGATAAACTGAGGCTGGAATAATTTGGGGCAATAAAGCCACCCTGGATGGACGACCAATCGTCACCATCGCTGCATCTATAGTTAGAATGAGATACATCAAATAGGTTGGCCCTTGGATGAACGATAGGCAGGCTAAACTGAGAGATGTTATGGTCATGCCAAGGAGACTGACCAAGATCAAATTACGACGATTGAATTTATCAGCCAGATATCCAGCCGGTAGGGCTAAGATCATGGTTGGCATGGCTAAAGCTAATCCGACAAAGCCTAATGATAAGGCTTCTCCTGTCCGTTGGTACATTTCCCAAATAATCGCTGCACTTTGAATATGCGTTCCAACCATCGCTGTTAGCCAACCGAAAACATATAGCCGATATGTTGGTAACCGAAATGCAACATAAGGGTCATAAGGGGGGGATGAAGATGTTGTGGAAGGAGGGGTCATGAGTATATTGTCTCTTGAGTGACAGAAAAAAACCCATAGGTCAGGCCTACGGGTTTTTTCTTAGCTTATCGCGTAATCTGTTTTCGCAGCAAGTATTATTGGCTCAAAGCAGTCAAAACGATGTCCGTTGGGATAACAAAGGCTTCTTCAGGCGCAGTTATACTTATATCGGAATTGAAGCCGGAAAATTCATTGACCATCTCCATCGAAAGAAACGGGGCCTCATCTAATTCGCTTAATTCAGGCGCAACATCCCCAAGCATTTGGGCTTCGTTAAACAAAGTAGCCATATCCCACTCAAAGTAGACCTCGTCGCGATAGAGATAGAGCGAATCAAGACCAATGGTTTTGATAACCCCAGCATCTAAATCGGTTAAAAGCATCGGCGCAAACATGCCAGCCATCATCAAGGCTTGGTCTAGTTCTACTTCAGACATGTTGATGTCTTCTCCAGACATTTCAACAGCCATCATCACGAAATCACGAAAAATCGGGCTAACCAAAAAAGCGGCAAAGTCGAAACTCGCTAAAAATACGGCCTTATCTTCGTCATCGCCAGGTTCATCCTTTAAACGGATGACATCTACAAATTCATCTAATGCTTCCTGTCCCATCGCCATACTGGCCATCGCACCAGCTCCGGGAGACATCATGTCTAAATCATTCATATCCATGCTATCTAGGCCAACCATCATGGCCTCCGCAGAAAAGATTTCCAACAACTCTACAACATTAATACCATACCAAGTATCTAGCACCGCTGCTTCAGGGGCAACATCGGCTAAATCACTGAGGTCAGTATACAGAACACCATCCACCAAGCGCATTTTAATAACCGCTGTATCTGGGATATCAAGATCTCTCTCTGCTGAGAGTATGGCCGCTATATCTTTTGAGATGGCTATGGTCATCTCTTGACTAACATCGATACTGCCGTAGAGTTCTGGCAACATCACCAAAAGTTCTTCCATATTCCCCATCATATCTTCGGGCTGCATGTGTTGTAGTTCATGCAGGAGTTCTTGTGCATCAGGATCAACAGATATAGAACTTCGGCTCGCCAGGCCCATTGAAACTTCACTAAGAGGTGCTTCAGGTATATTGGCGATTAAGAAAGACATCACAAACTGATTTTTGACTGAGGTCAACGACTGCATAACTTCTTGAGACTCAATGCGAATATCACAATCTTCTGCCGACAGACCGCCGCAGAATACATAGGGCTCCTGGGCTAAAACCGAGTGACTAACTGCGAGAATAAAAATGAGCGTGAAGAGTGAGACTATCATGCTTCGTTTCATAAAAAAGCTCCTTTACCTGTAAGGTATTATATAATTGATTAGGGTAAGGGGTATCTTTCCTCGTTACCTAAGCGTTTATTTTACATGAACTGGAGGTTATGACAAAATAAAGATGGTTCAACGGTCTAGCGAGTTCTAAGCATTGGGTAATCGTCGAATTATACGGATATGTTTCAGGTCAGTCAGACCTTTGCTGGCGACCCTAACATACATTCTGGAGTTTACAGTAGCGTACAGCTAGAGAAAGGAATTTATCTGATACCTAGTCTCTGGCCCCACAGAGATGAGCGATTAGTGTATCCAAGGCTAAGGTTGGTCCAACATTTCCAGTTTTTATAGCTAAATCAGTTTCTAACAATATAGTGAAAATTTGCACTAATTGTTCTGAGGTAAAATTATTCGCTTCTCTGAGACGAATTTTGACGGCATAGTCACTCTTCCATCCTTTATCCTGACAGATTTGTTTAGGCGTATATCCCGCCTTGGACAGACTTTTAACTTCTAACAAACTCCGAAATTGGGTGACAATGCCAGCTAAAATCGGTAGAGGAGGTTGTCCTTCCTGTAAGCGTTTGTGCAATTCATCCAAAGCTGCTCGGATATCTCGCCGTCCAATCGCATTAGCCATGGCAAACGTTTCTGCATCCGCCGTATAAGGGCACATCAATTCCACATCCGCCAAAATGATTGGTCGTTCATTATGGACATATAAGGTTAATTTTTCCAATTCATTATCTAAGGCTCGCATATCATCACCCACCGCGCTGGCTAAAGCCATGCTGGCCTGTCGATCAATTTGACCGCCTTTTTGATTGACTCGACGTTCTATCCAGGCTGCTAGATTTTTAGGCACATCAAATAAGTGAACACATTTGTCAATGGCCAAGCCCTTTTTCAAAATAGGGTTACTTTTTTTTAAGACGACGGATTCAAGAAAGACTAAATTTGTTGTTTCGGGCAAGCTGTCGAGTAAATCAGATAAAGCTTGAACCGCTTCCTTATTTACTTTGACTTTCGCGCTATCGAAGCGACTGAGATAATTAGAGACAATCACGACTCGCTTGGGAGCTAAAAAAGGGACAGCATTTGCATAATGGAATAGTTCTCCAACTGTCAAAGAACGCCCATCCAATTCGGTGGTATTTAAGTCCACCATATCGGGATCACCCAAACGCCTTTTTAAGTTAGTCAATCTTTCTCTAGCACTAAAGTCATCTGGCCCATGAAAAATAAAATACATTTTTAACGCTACTGTATTGTTTGTACCCGATGTGTTTTGACGAAGCTATTGGGTAGAACAACAACGTCTTTAATCCTTAAATTTCCTGGCTCTCCACTAACTGTATATTTTTCTTGGATGAATAAACCAAAAGGTTGCGCGATCACAGAGGCTAAGGTTGCGGCGATGATGGTTTCTGGTAAAGCTGTCCATGAAAAACGCCGCCGCACTGTACTACTGAAACCTAGGGTGAGAAAAGCAGCAAGGCCAGTTAAAAAACCTGTTGTGGCTAAAATCGTGCCACAATGGGAATGAACAGCCAAGTCTGTTTGCCCTTCGTGTAAGCGTCTCAAGGCTTCCTGAGCGGCTATTTTTAAGGCTTCGGTCTCAACATTCCCATAGACCGTAAACCCGCCTAAATCGCTGCGTCCAACAACATAGAGACGAGGCTGAGTTTCGCTGAGGACGTGGATGGTCGCATGTTCAAAGCCGTGATTGCGACGGATATTGATAAAGGGATAGAGATTAAGGAGATTCATTAGTAATCATTTCAGGAATAGTATACTCAGCACGGACATAAATTTAATTTTTAGGGAACACAGATGAATGCAGATTTTCGCAGATTCAGTTTAAAAAATCCGTGTTCATCTGCGTTTATCTGCGTCCTATGGCAACGCCAAATCTTAAGGTTATGCCCGCGTCCAGTATATGTTCACTCATCATTAATTGGCTTCGCTACCACGATCACGCGATGGGTATTATTTGTATAAGGCCAGCAAGTGACCATCGTCAACCGTTCATCACTTGTTGGGGCAATCCACTGAGCATTTTGTTGACGCACAGATAAGGATTCTCCTTTTTCTTTGACGATTGTTTTGAGTTCAACCAAATAGGTATGGGGGATATTATCCGCATAGATAAGGACCTCATCCCCCACCGCAACATTAACCAGATTTTTAAAAATCTCACCATTAATATTATGATGCCCAGCTAAGACTGTGTTACCGACATCACCAATTTTAGCCGTGGTATTATGCCATCCGACCGCATAATCGGCTACTTCCCATATACTATAACGTTGACCATATTGTTCAACCACTTGCCAGCCCACAGGCACGATTTCAGAGTCGATACCCACGGCGGGAATGTAGAGATGGGTTGGTTGGAGGCTTGTTTGTTGCGGGACAGTCGTGGGTGTTGAAGTCGGCAGGAGATTTGTGGCTGTAGACGATGCCTTGGTGCTGGTAATGGTTTGCGTTGTGGTCAATTGATGCGGCGCGGCTATGACATTGGCTAAGGTTGCGACACCTTGTCCTAGGTGGCTGGATATCGTCACGGGGACTGGTGTTGGATCATCTTGGTTGGGCGTGTCTGGTAGCAAGTTGGGTAGGTTGATATCAGATACGATATTCTGAGCAGGTTGAGAATTGTCAACTTGGCTAGGCTCAGACGTGGGAGTCCAAGTTGCTTGAGGGGTGGGGGTCGGGGTCCAGGTAGGTCGAGGCGTGGGCGTGGGTTGAACCCACTTGGCTAAGTCTATTGCAGGCGGTGGTAACGTATCATTGATGATGACATCCCATGTGGCCTGGACATCTTTCATGGTCCAAAAAAGTACTAAAGGGGTTAAAAAAACGAGTGTCCAAATAAAGCTGGTCAAGAGTAAGGCAAGTTGTTCGAGGATAAGCTGATTGTGATAGACACGTCTGGGTTTTAGGGTCATAGTGGCGAATAGATTTTTAGGCTTTGGATTGATTTAGATCAAAGTAGGCCATCCAAGATAAACTGATGAGCATGATCAATAAAGCCCCCACTTGTACAAGATGAAAGCCTTGTTTGCTGATAGGTGACCAGGAAAAAAAAGGATCGATCATGAGCCAGCTACCTGCATATAGAGCCGTAAAGCGCAAAAAATTAAAACTAGGCCACGGCAGTTGGGTGCGAATACGCCAGGTCAGGGTAAAAATCGGCAGAAGTATAAGCAGATGATAAAGATAGACTGGATGGCGGGTGTCTCCTAACTGTTCTATCGCCCAAGGAATCTTGGTCATCGCGCCCAAATGGCGGCTGCCTAAGAAGGCCCCGAAACTGACGATGATTAATCCTATGGCCAATCCACAAGCAATGATATCAGCCATCTGCCTTAGAGATAAGGCCTGACGGCGGCAATATACAATCGTCGTTCCGCCAGCTAAAAATAGGGCTTCTGGTAAGGCAATCGCATTTAGGGCTGGGATGAATGTGTGCCACAGGTTATTGACATAAGCGTCCCAATGATTAAGAACATACCAAGCCCGTCCACCAACCAAGGCGACTAATAAGCTATAAGCGGTGATATTATAAATGTGATCGCGCCTAATGCCTAATCTATCCGCTTCTTTGCCGGCCAACCAAGTTCCAGCCCAGACGCTCAACAGGATTGAAATAGGATAAGTGGGCAAGACGACTGAGCCGATAGAAAGATACTCAAGCATTATAAATCAGAAAGCATCGCCTCAATTAACGCTTGGTTGACGAGACCGCGATGAATGGTATGAATAACCCCTTCGCGGTCAATAAAGATAGAGGTTGGTAGACCAAAAATTTGATACGCATCCATCACATCGCCCGCTTCGTCCAACAATATCGGGAAGGTTAAACCCATTTCTTCGACAAATCCATCAATATCGCCGTTGTCTTGGGCCGTGGCATTGATGGCTAAGATAACAAAGTCAGCCCCATATTCCTGATGAGTTGCTTGAAATTCTGGCATCTCGATGCGACATGGCCCGCACCAAGTGGCCCAAAAATTAACCAGAACTGGCTTCCCGCGAAAATCACTCAGGTTAACCTTTTCACCTGATAAGGTATTGAGACTGATTTCGGGAGCAAGGCTCCCGACAATCGGCGCAGTCTCAGCGTTTGTTACATCCATGTCTTGAGACGCTTCTTGATTGAGACCAATCCAACAGCCGCCGCTAACCAAGACGAGACCGATTAAAATGAGCCAATATTGCCAAGTTCTATCTTGTATATGTGCTTTGAAGCTATTCATTCGTACCTCCAGATTAACATACTATAAGATAAGCTGCTTAAGTTGTCAAGTGGACATAATGTATTAAAAGATTACTATTCAAGACAATTATAAAGGTTAAAAAAAGATGAAAATCAGAGGGGTGAAGTCGAGAGGAATAGTGTTATCAAATAATAGGACTAAAGAAAGGTCAGTGATCATGCCAGTTAGGCAATTGTCCTTGTTTGACTAACTTAATTAATTCTCAGATGTAAGTATTATTTGGATCGTAAGTGAAAATTCACTGGAAAGACCCATTTGACAGAAAAAGAAAACCGCATAGAATTGGCCTTTGTTAGGCTAAAAACATTATATTCTATATCATCAACCCTATTCTTAAGGAGAAGAATATGAAAAGCAAAGAAGCAAAGTTCGCAAAAGTTTTATCGCTTTTGCTAATCCTGACGTTCTTTTTAGCAGCGTGTGGCGGCGGGGCATCCCCAGAAGCTGAGGCTGATGAAGCATCAACAACCACAGAAAAAGCTGCTTCGGATGGTGCTGAAGAGGATGAAGCGGCAGAAGATGGGGCCGAAGCGGCTGACAGCGAAGACCAAGAAGCTTCCGCTCCAGAGGCACCCTCTGCCTACAATGAAGTGCCTTATTTAGCGGATAAAGTTGCCGCTGGCGAACTCCCTCCGATTGAAGAACGTGTGCCGCTGAGTCCGTTCGTGGTTGGGCCTGGCGTGTTGAACTCCGAAGAGTGGCTTGACTGGGAACCTGGCAATTACGGGGGGACGATTCGGGTGCCCAATCTTAATGGCACAGTCCATGAACTCTTTCTAGCTTTGGGTGTGACGATCTTGAGAGCCCCTGATCAAAGCACCAAAGATCCCCTCCCCGCTATGGTCAGCAGCTATGAAATCAATGAAGATTATACTGAATATACTTTGACCATTCGCGAAGGGCTGAAGTGGTCTGATGGTCATCCTGTAACCACCGAAGATGTGCGTATGACGTGGGAGATGTATGGGGATGAACGAATTTATCCGAGCTTCCCCGTCAAAGCCAGAACTTTAGGCCGAGGCGATGGAACCCCTGGTGAATTGACCATCATTGATGATTTAACTTTCACCATTACCTTCGATGCTCCTTACGGTCAATTCTTGGCCGAACTTTCTTCATGGATTCCTGACTACACCCTGCTGTTTAGACCCGCTCACTTTATCAAGCAATTCCACGCTGATTACACTGATATAGAAGAAATTCAGCCAATTATGGATGAGCTGGAAATCGACACCTGGGAAAACCTAGTTCGCTTAAAAGATATGCCCCACTGGGAATTGGTTCGTGAACATGCCTTGGACGTTCCTTCATTGGCTCCTTGGATTCTGGAGGAGGCCAGTACTTCAGTGATCCGAATGGTGCGGAACCCCTATTACTGGAAGGTTGATGTTGCGGGTAGCCAGTTACCTTACGTTGATGAATTGGTCGCCGAAGTGTCGAATGATCTTCAAGCCATTATCTTGAAGGCAACGGCTGGCGAATACGACGTGGTCACCTCTTACGCCCAGCTTAAAGAAATGCCGCTTTATCAAGAAAACGCGGAACGATCTAATATTGCTACAGTGTTGCATGGTTCAATCAACAACCCACCCATTCTCTTTCTCAACCATGACTTCGATTATGAAACCGAAGGCAGCGTTTGGCAGTCACTCGTTTCTGACCCCCGCTTCGGTAGTGCTATCGCCAGCGCGATTGATAAGGAAGATGTCAACCAAAACCTCTACTTTGGGCTTTACACCTTAGATGGCTTCACCAAGGAAAGTTTTGACCCAGATGCTTCAAACGCTCTGCTCGATGAACTTGGCATGACTGAACTTGATGATGATGGTTTCCGCACCGACCCGAATGGGGACCGTTTTGAATTGACCATCACCACCGCTGAAATCTCGCCCGACTTTTTAGGTTTAGCCGAACTCTTAAAGGTCTACTTTGAAAATGTTGGTATTCGCACCACCATCGATCTTGTTGACAACAGCTTGTTCGGCCAGCGTATGGATGCCAACGAACTGATGGCCACGATCCACTGGAGTGATGAGCCTATTTGGGGCCCTGGTATTTCCGAAGACTACTGGCCGGACTTCAAAGGCAATTGGGCTCCCATGTCGGCTCGGTATTTCACCACCAATGGCGAAGTTGGCCGCGAACCGCCTGCCTATCTCCAAGAATTTTTTGATCTCCACGTAGCCCGTAAAGCTGTACCACCTCAGTCTCCCGAAGGAGAAGCCCTCTATGCCCAACTGGTGGATTGGTTCTCTCAGCATTACGCCACCATCTGGCCTGTCGGTCGGATGATCGTGCCTACGGTTTATAATGCTGATCTGGGTAACGTGATTAAAGAAGGGTATCCTTTTGACCGCGCTCTGGATTACGGGATGGAGCAGCTCTTCTACAAAACGCCGCAGTAAAGTTCGGAATCGGAATTGAATAACTTGTGCCTGTCATGGCCCCAATCCGGTTTTCAAACTCAGTTTGGGAACCGGATTGGGTGCTAATTATTTCTCATTCCTTAGCTGACCCTGAGTTCTTATGTTCTAGTAGGGCAGGGAGCAAATCTCTGCCCTTTTTTGTACGAAGTGATTCGATGGTTCGATAAAAGGAAGTAACCATGATCGCCTTTATTACGCGCCGTATTCTCCTCATGATCCCAATTTTATTCATGATATCTGTCATTTCCTTCATTGTCATCCTGCTGCCGCCGGGAAGCTATGTTGAGACTTATGTCCGCAATTTGGAGGAATCAGGGTATGTCATGGATAAAGGCCAAATTGAGGCTCTTTATAAACAATATGGCCTTGACCGCCCCGTGGTCGTACAATACGGCTTATGGATGAGTAACTTTCTAACGAAAGGCGAGATGGGTCGTTCCTTCATTTATCGCAAGCCCGTAACAGAGATAATTTTGGAACGTTTGCCGATGTCTATGGTGGTGACAATCGTCTCCTTGGCATTTACCTGGGCCTTAGCCATTCCCATTGGCATTTACTCCGCCCTGCGCCAATATTCAATGGGTGATTATCTGGCCACGATTTTTGGATTTATCGGATTGGCTTTACCCAACTTTCTGCTGGCCTTGGCTATTGCCTATTGGGTCTTCGCCAGCACCGGGCGAGCCATCACAGGCCTTTTCTCGGTCGATTATACCGATGCTCCCTGGTCTTGGGCCAAGTTCTTTGATTTGCTGGGCAATATATGGTTGCCCATCTTAGTCATCGCCTCGGCTGGCACAGCCGCCCTCATTCGCATTCTACGCGCAACCCTCTTGGATGAAAAAAACAAACAATATGTCATCACCGCCCGCGCAAAGGGGCTGCCAGAACGACGACTCATCCTAAAATACCCGGTGCGGGTGGCCATTAATCCGCTGATCAGCACCATCGGCTGGACCTTGCCCGCTATTGTCAGCGGTGAGATTATCGTCTCCCAAACTTTAGGCTTACAAACCTTGGGCCCCGTGCTTTTAGCGGCGGCCCTCGGTGAAGACATGTTTTTAGTGGGCAGCATTGTCATGGTTTTGAGTACCCTCACCGTCATTGGGACTTTGCTTTCAGATATTTTACTGGCTTGGGTTGACCCACGCATTCGCTTTGATAAGGCACGGGTGTAAATTATGACAACAACAGAAAATTCATTGTTTTCAACTTATGTTAAACGACGACAAGAACGCACCAGACGCAAACAGGAAAGCCTCTATTACGCCTCGCAGAGCAAACTGGTGTGGCATGCTTTCAAAAAGCATAAATTAGCCCTTTTTGCATTGGTCGTTTTGACCATCCTCTATATTGTCTCCATTTTTGCCGACTTTTTTGCGCCCTTTGGTTCATTAGAGCGGTTTAAAGATTTTAATGACGCGCCGCCCACTGGCATTCATTTTGTGAGTGAAGATGGGACACTCGGTCGGCCCTTTATCTATGAAACCGTGCGCGAATTGAACAAGGAGACTTTCAAATATGAATATGCTGAGGATGAGACCAAAACGCACCTCATCCGCTTTTTTGTGCAAACGGAGCCTTATGAGCTATTAGGATTTATCCCCATGCAGCACAAATTTTTTGGTCTTGAAAATCGCGCAGTGCCCTTGTTTATCTTTGGCTCGGACCGGCTAGGACGCGACGTGTTCTCCAGAATTTTGTATGCTGGACGTATCTCCCTATTTATTGGCTTCGGCGGCGTGCTCATCACCTTTATTCTCGGCAGCATCTTGGGTGGCATCTCAGGCTATTATGGAGGTGTGGTTGATGACATTATCCAACGTATTATCGAAGTGTTAATTAGTGTCCCTGATATTCCGATTTGGATTGCCCTATCCGCCGCCCTGCCCCGCGAGTGGGGGACGATCAATATTTATTTTGCGATCACCTTAATCTTAGCGATACGAGGCTGGACAGGATTGGCGCGGGTCGTGAGAGGAAAAATCATCAGCTTGCGCGAAGAAGAGTTTGCCCTAGCCGCCAAAGCTGCTGGGGCCAGCGACAGGCGCATCATCTTCCGACATTTATTACCTGCCTTCATCAGCTACTTAATCGTTCATATTACCTTGGCTATTCCTGGCATGATCTTGGGTGAAACGGCCCTCAGTTTCTTAGGTTTAGGGATTAGACCCCCTGCGGTCAGTTGGGGCACCTTGCTCCAAGATGCCCAAGATATAACGGTTTTGGCGAATTTCCCTTGGCTGCTCATTCCGGCCCTCTTCGTCGTCATCGCCATTCTCATGTTCAACTTCGTCGGTGACGGTCTGCGCGATGCGGCGGACCCTTATGCTTCAAGGTAATCGCCATGACCACAGATACAAGCTCAGACCTGATTCTGGAAATCAAAGACTTAAAAACCCACTTTATGCTTGATACGGGCCCTGTACGAGCGGTTGATGGTGTCAGTTTGTCGATCTCCCGCGGCAAAACGCTGGGCGTTATCGGCGAGAGTGGCTGCGGTAAATCAGTCACAGCCCATTCAATCTTACGCCTCATCCCCTCGCCGCCGGGCAAAATTGTGAATGGGAAAATCCTGCTCTATCGAGAGGATGAAATTGTTGATCTGGCCCAATTTAAGCTCAATGATAAAGCCTTACGGAATATTCGTGGCAATGATATCGGCATGATTTTCCAGGAACCGATGACCTCATTCGGACCATTGCATACCATTGGCAATCAAATTATGGAAACCATTCTCGTCCATGAGAAAGCGGAAACCGAGAAAGATGCCAAAAACCAAGCGATTGAACTATTGCGGCAAGTGGGTATCCCCAACCCTGAACTGCGGATAGATGCCTATCCGCATGAGTTTAGCGGCGGGATGCGCCAACGGGCCATGATCGCGATGGCTTTGAGTTGTTCGCCCATGCTCTTAATCGCTGACGAACCGACGACCTCCCTGGATGTGACAATTGAAGCCCAAATCTTAGAACTGCTGACCGAACTACAGGCGCAAACGGGCATGGCCATCATGCTCATCTCACACAACCTAGCCGTTGTGTCTGAGATGGCTGATGATATTGCGGTCATGTATCTGGGCAAGCGGGTTGAATATGGCAGCACGGACGCGATCTTCGAGAATCCCAGGCACCCCTATACACAGGGCCTCTGGCGTTCAATTCCTAAAGTCGAAGGGCCGCGAGAGAAGCTCGTCCCGATTCCCGGTGTCGTACCTAGTCCTAGAAATTTGCCGACAGGCTGTGTTTTCGCCTCGCGCTGTTCAGCGTTTATGTCGGGCACTTGTGATGCCCCAAACCTTGTGCCAGATATTGAGGTTGAACCGGGTCATTTTGTGGCTTGTTATCTTTACAGTGATGAGTAGTTAGTGGTTAGTGATTAGTCAGCCTAATCAGGAATTACTTTATTCTCGGAAAGTTGTACATATCATGAGTCAAAACGGAGACCCCATTTTAGAAGTCCGCAACCTACAACAATTCTTCCCAATTCAAGAAGGATTTTTACGGCGCACGACGGGCTATATCAAAGCCGTCAATGGCGTTAGCCTCACGGTCAATAAAGGGGAAACGCTGGGCTTGGTCGGTGAAAGTGGCTGTGGTAAATCAACCTTGGGTCGGTCTATTTTACGCTTATATGAGCCAACTGGCGGCGAAGTCTTCTTATACGATGGGGATAACAAGATACCTGTCCTAGAACTTGAGCATAAGGAAATGCAGCCAGTTCGCGCTAATATGCAGATGATTTTTCAAGATCCTTTTGCCTCCTTAAACGAACGAATGACTGTCTTGCAAAATGTGATTGAGCCGCTGGTTTGCAACGATATCGGCAGTCCGCAAGAACGCGAAGAGAAGGCAGAAACCTTGTTGATGCAGGTGGGTCTCAGAAAAGAACATGGGCGCCGTTATCCGCATAGCTTTAGCGGCGGTCAACGGCAGCGGATCGGCATCGCTCGTGCTTTGTCTATTGACCCCAAATTTGTGGTAGCGGACGAACCTGTTTTTGCGCTCGATGTGTCGGTCCAGGCCCAAATTTTGAATCTGATGCAGGAACTTCAAGACGATTTCGGTCTCTCCTATCTTTTTATCTCGCACGACATGGCCGTCATTCGCTACATGGCTGACCGCGTTGCCGTCATGTACGTCGGCAAATTGGTCGAATATGCCGACCGCGATGAACTGCTGCAACACCCGGCCCATCCTTATACCGAAGCCCTCCATTCAGCCGTCCCTCGCCTCACCCAACGCCATCGCCGTAACCGCATCGTCCTTGAAGGCTCTCCCCCTGACCCCAGCAATCTGCCGCCTGGTTGTGTCTTTCAAACGCGCTGTCGCTATGCTGAAGAACGGTGTCGGCAGGAAGAACCAGACCTCAAGGAAATCTCAAGCGGGCATTTTGTGGCCTGTCATTTGGCGAAGACGCTGGATTTAGCGGGGATTCAAAGTTAGATATAAACCCAGAACAACAAGTTACCCCTGAATATAAAAAAGCCAAAGCTAAATCAACGGGAAAAACAGGTGCTACAGCTATTCCTAGTTGGGCCGAAGGTGAAAAACCTTAGGTTAATGAATCAGGCAACGACTATGCAAAACGATTATTGGATAAAAAATATGGAAAAGGAAATTACCCCAAAGGTCCGAGATCAGAATTTAATAGACTCAGAAAATGTGCAGACCGCCACTTCGAATAAGGAAAAAGTATGGCTGATTGGATTCATTGTTGACCCCGATGCTGAAACTCCTCAAGCATATACTGTTTTTTTTCCTGATACGATTGATGAGCCATTAATGCATGAAGAGTATATCGTTTTTTTTGACTCTGTGAAATTAGCCACAAAAGCCGCGGTATTTATAGCAGTATATTAATTCGCTACCCTTTTATCGTTTTGGAATTCTAGAATTGTAGCAAGTGTTCTGTCGTTATAAATCACGATAATGTGTCGGATAACTCCCATCCTCATCACTAGAACGAGAGCCACTATAAAATTCTCGGGTTAATATCTCTGGTTCATAATAGTCGAACAACGCATCTATACGACTGTCCTGAACAATATTAAGCACATCTTGGAATTGGTCGTCCTGCTCCTGCTCTATAGTTAGCACAACTTTTTTATTATTCTCGCCGAGAATAAGCAAATAGTTTTTCAATACACGCGATATAGGCTTAGGTTTTTTTGACAGTGCTATTTCTATTTTCATCAAGTGAGCATCTTCAACCATCTTTGGATGACTTTGAGCAATTTGTAGCCAAGATTCTGTAGCCATCAAACTTATAACGTCGGAAGAACTAGTCGCACTTGTTACTACTTTTTGCCATAGGCTATCAGATATGGTGGGTAAAAATCGAATTGCCCGAAGAACGATGGATTTCATATATTCTTGCATAGGATCATTTTCGTCGTTGTAAGATGTAAGTAAAGTCTCAATGAAATTACAGTAATCATAAATAGCTAATTTTTCGGTGAGCTTGTGAGGATTACGAATAAGCCAGGGGAACTCTTTGAGCGTCTTGAAAATAATTTGAGCAACATCATCATGATGAAGACCAAATTGAATCAGTTTATTTATACAAAAGCGAAATGTTCTTGCCCACTTCTTTTCACTTTTTGAGTCCTCGTTTGCAATTGAGTCAACGATTCTGGTGCGACTTTCTGACAACATTTCTCGAAGAATATTGCAAAGGGTTACTCCTTCTGCAATCCAAGAAGCGTTTCTTTTCTGAAATTTAATCTGCCAATCAGACATTAGTAAGTCATCTTTGCTATCCGGCAACAAAGGTATTCCAAACGGTTGCTTCCATTCAAAATTTTTTTTGCACAGTCTATCATTGAAAAGGTATTTATAAACTCTTCGGCTTAACAATCTTACATCAATAGATATTCCAATGTTTTTCAAGCAAGTTTGGTATAACTCAATTCGATACCACCACTCATCTTGGGATTCGGTATAGGATTTGCGAAAAGACTGTCTATGTTGATCATCGAGTATCCATAAACAATTTATCCAAGACTGAAATCGATTCTGTAGAGAGTCGAGGATTTCATCTTTATCAGTGATGCTAATGAATTCTGAAATATCAGTAAAATAATCTGTTTTACTCGAATTTAATTCTAAGCCAAGCTTTTCAAGCTCTTGTTCTAGCGTCAATATTACTTCCTTAACATGTTCCGGATCGGGAACAACAATAATGATATCGTCCACATATCTAAAAAATCGTGCATTCCATTCGTTGCTAGGGTCAAAGCGAGCATCTAAATCAACTAGATAGAGATTGGCAAAGAATCCAGAGGCGATGTTTCCTTGAACGATTCCTTGACCAGCTTCGTGGTCGTCAATATCGCGTGAAAATAAGAGCCTCAGTAACCATTCTACACGGGAACTGCGACTTAGTTGCTCGGTAGATAACTGAACTAAATTGTCCCGTATAATTCGTGTATAAAACGATTTAATATCCGTTTGAATTACCACACATCCATCATAATTCTGTGCTGCCAATCGAGCATCTTGAATGAATCTACCATATGCGTCAAACCAATTTTCATATAAATATTCTGTATTTTGTTCGCTGCGTGAGAACTTATATGCATAGCTCCTACTTACAAGACCAGATATTCGCTGTCCTAGCTTTTGGATAATTGCGGTAGATAAAATTTCTTCTTCAATTCTAGATAATCCTAAAGGACGCAATTGATTGTATCCTTTAGGAAATTTAAAGTGTAATCTATCATCAGTATGGACTACATTCTGAGCATATGCTCTTAATTGCTGCTGTAAGCGAGCGATATTCGCGCCCAGGCTAGCTTCAAATAATCGAATCTCAACTTCATCAACCAGTGTCTGCTCTAACAGATGATGTCGAGTTCGTGCCCAGGCTGAGTGCAAATTCTTCGTGCTTTGGATGTTTGTCCAGTCTTCATCAGCCAATGCTATGTTAGAAATGGTACTAGCTTCTACATAGAAGTCGAATTCCCAGTTATCATTTTTCTTGAACTCTTTCCAGTAACAACCGTCAGGAATTTGATATGTATAGGAACATTTGCCACCACCAATCCTTTCTACTATATGGCTGTTTCCTTGAAACTCACTATCAATTGCTTCCGCTAATTCAGATACTCGTTTTTCGTATCCTTCCGTGCCAACCGTAACGATATGGAGATTGTCAATGAGGGCATTTTCTAAGATTTGTTTATAAGCAGTCGCTTCTTCTTTGCCAAACACCTCAACAGAGCTTCCCATCGCTTCAACCGATACCCCAAGAGAAGCTAGTCTTTCATATTTTGTCTCTGTTCTCTGGAAACGAGCACTAAATGGAGAGACAACGTTTGCTTGAAGTAGAAATGCATGTGAAAGAAACGGAACTCCCCAAC
This sequence comes from Anaerolineae bacterium, assembly GCA_965199695.1. Lineage (GTDB taxonomy): Bacteria > Chloroflexota > Anaerolineae > 4572-78 > 4572-78 > CBDAUV01. Next base: position 1,550,124 of record OZ241372.1, read on the forward strand.
CTTTACGCCGTTGAGCTAATTCTTCTCTTAGCTGATTCACTGCTCGTAAATCCCTTTCAGGAATCACTTTATATGACAAATTTATATCATAATTTTGAAGTTTATCTTGCAAACCAGAAATTTGTTTGTTATAAAGTCCAATAGCATATTCATTAGGATCAATACCAACAAAATGAATCAATATAGGATGCTTTAGTTGTTTACTTTCCCACATCTGTAAGATTAAGTTGATAAAGGCAACAGAAGCCGCACCTGCCCCGCAGCCTACATCTATGACAGTAACCTGTGAATTATACTTGATCCAATTTGCTAAACGTTCGATGCCAATAATATGTTCTAATGTATATGCAACTTTTGCAGAATGAGCTGGAAATAGTACATAGTACTGAAGAGCAGCACTCTCTAGCGTTTGCTCCTCTAACTGCTTGTTAACCTTGGTCCAAGCATTATTCTTTCTATAGTCTGATAAGTCTTCCTGTTGTAATAGCCATTCATGTACTGCCAGATAATTTGATTGGATGACTGAATGAAACCTAAACATTGGCTAAATACCTGTGTTGAAAAAGCATTGAGCAATGGAATTTATTCTGCGATGTAGAAAGTAGCGAGTATACAATTTATCGGGTATCCTACGTACTGTATGACGAATATTAACATGTTTATCTGCAAAAAGCGAATGATTGTTCGCAGACGGTTCGCAGATAGTCTCTGGATTTTCAGTTCAAAGACGAGGTAATGGTCAATCTCGCCGAGGGAGTCAAGGCCATGCTGACGTAGAGTCAGCCTTCGCTCAAAGCTCTCACTGATCTCATTAAGACCTTAACTTAGCTGCTTGAATCAGATTGGCATACTCAACCAATTTGTCGTTTTGCAAGCCAGACCTGGTCAGTTTTATGGGACTTAAAGCGGATTCAGGATGAGGCATTTTTCATGGATGTATGACAATAGAATTTGTATCTGATCCATTCTTTGTTATAATTTTGCGAATTTTGACGTTCAACCTCACAACCTAAGGCTTACTCTGTGGCCTTATTTTTTCCGTCGCTTGATGTATATGTTCATCATCATCTGGGTGACATCCGTGATGTCTTTTTTGATCATCCAATTACCAGCCGGTGATTTTGTGGATAATCTGGCCGTGCAAATCGCTCGGTCGGGACGAGAAGTGGAGAAGATCGTCTGAATAACCTAAGACAACAATTTGGCCTGGATAAGCCAGTCTACATGCAATATTTGCGCTGGTTTGGCAATGTATTACAAGGTAATTTAGGCTGGTTTTTTCAATGCGTCGAGCTTATTATTATTTTTGATATCTCTAACAGTCATCGGCACCTTTGTCTCCGATATTGTCCTGGTCATTGTTGACCCCCGCATCCGCTTTACCCAACAGGAGGCTTAAAGCATGTCGGTTCAATCTAATCAGGCCAATCAAGCCACTCACCCTCAAGCCGCTCGTCGGTCGACCTTGACGGCTGAAGAACGCTACTATCTTGCCTCACAATGGCAACTGATGTGGCAAAAATTTCGCCGCCATAAATTAGCCATCATCGGGGGTATCGTTCTCCTCATTTTATATCTCATGGCTATTAATGTTGATCTGGCCCAATTATCGCCTAAGAGTTAAGCGATATCCGAGGCAAAGACATTTCGATGATCTTTCAAGAACCTATGACCAGCCTATCGCCTGTTCACACCATCGGCAATCAAATTCGAGAAGCGATCTACTTGCATCGTACGGATGATCAACAAGAAGCTGAAGAAATCGCCTTAGACAGGTTAGATCGTGTCGGCATCGCTAATCCGCAAGAGCGAACTAATGCTTATCCGCATCAACTCTCTGGTGGCATGCGTCAACGCGCCATGATCGCCATGGCACTTTCAACGCCCCCCAAATTACTGATTGCTGATGAACCAACCACTGCTTTAGATGTGACCGTGCAGGCCCAAATTTTAGACCTGATCAAAGAATTACAAGATCAGTTTCAGATGGCAGCCCTCTATATTACCAAGGTTATATCTTGAGTTTAATTACTTTCATTTTTTTCGTCATCTTACTCTTCGCCGTTTTGGTTCCCCTCATCGGTCTTTACACCAGACGGATAATGGACGGTGCCTTAACTGACCACTTTCGGGCAGCAGAGGCTATCTCTGATGGCCGTATACCAGACAAATGGGTGGTCCAGATCCAGCAGCAGATTAGACGAGGCCGTCTCAAAGCTGATTTTGAGGGGACAGAGGTCGTTTTGGCGAAGCTGGATAAGTTATATGGTTTTTTTGAAAAGAGTTCTTATTTCGAGGACGAAGATGTGCGGGAGATGCTGTTGACGCAATTTCAGGAAACGCGCAGACGGTGGTCGGAGATGACCTGGGAGGCTTTGGTGGTAGAGTATGAGCAAGTGAAGGGTGAGGGATGAGGTGGTGAGAACCTATCGAGGTTGTCCATGAAAAACTTGGAATTTGAACCGCGAGCATTTGAAGACTTAACATGATGGATTCGTGAAAATCGAAAAACTGCTTTACGTATCAGGCGACTCTTTCAGTATACCTAAGATACTACCTACGATTAAATAAGGAGGTACCCATGACCATCACAAAGACTCTCCCAAAAGTTTTGATTACCAATACCGTTCCAGATGACATCGTGGCTCCCCTACAAGGGCAGGCAGAGGTCATCATGGGACCAAACAACGGTGACTTGATGCCTCGGGCTGAAGTGCTGCAACTGGCTCCTGCTCTAACAGCCATCATCAACCAATCCGAGCTACAAGTTGATGTGGATATCCTCGACGCAGCCCCCAATCTGAAAATCGTCGCCAATGTGGCTGTAGGCTACAATAATTTGGACACAGACTTAATGGCTTCTCGAGGGGTATGGGCCACGAACGCGCCTGATATATTTATCGAATCGACGGCTGATTTCACGATGGGCCTCCTGCTTGATGTTGCTCGACGAATTAGCGAGTCGGATCGCTATGTGCGGGCAGGCCAATGGTCAGGTTTTCAGCCAGGCGTTTGGGATGGTATCTTATTACGCAACAGAATTTTGGGCATTGTCGGCTATGGCCGCATCGGGCAAGCCGTGGCTGTCCGAGCGCGAGCTTTTGGCATGCAGGTCATTTATCATCGTCGCCAAAGAACGGATGACCCAGCCGCTCGACCCCTCAAAGCTTTGCTGCAAGAATCAGATTTTGTCTCCCTCAACACCCCCCTTACCTCAGAAACGCATCATCTGATGAATGCTGAACGGCTGGCCTACATGAAAAAAGGGGCTTATCTGATTAACATGGCCCGTGGGCCTGTGGTGGCTGAAGCAGCTCTGGTCGAAGCCTTACAAAGTGGTCATTTAGCTGGGGCAGGCTTAGATGTCTTTGAAGAGGAGCCAAAAGTTCACCCAGCTTTGTTAAGCATGCCGAATGTCGTCTTGACCCCCCATGCGGGTGGCGGTACAGATTATAGCCGCAAAACATCTCGGTCGCTGTGTGTGAAAAATGTGCTTGCCGTGCTGAATGGCGAAACTCCGGTGACTCCGGTCAATCAGCCGAGGCTATAGTACAAGCATCATTTATGACAGATCAAACACGCTATAGTCTCTATGTCTTATTTGCTGCCCTAGTTTCTGCTGCTGGCTGGGTGCTGATCGAAATAGCGATCAAGTTTTTTGGCATCCCGCCGATTTTGGTGACATTCATGAGTCACTTTTTAGGCGGCCTCATCTTATTGGCTCTTTCTGCTAGACAAAGTAAACTCATATATCAGCCTTGGACAGGGCGTGATTGGCTTCGTGTCGTACTGGTTGGTCTGTCTATTTATGCTTTGGCCTTTTTAGCTGCGTATACAGCCCCCGACCAGATTGGGGCAGGCAAAGTGACCTTACTGGGCCAACTACAAACGCCTTTCATTGTCGCCCTGGCGATTATCTTCCTTAAATTTCTCAATGAACCAAAAAACCTACCCTTAAAAGGGATTGAGGGAGGGACCTATCCTTAACTTAACCCCATTTGCCACGCTACCACTTTGCTACTTATAATTTCCGTAGTTTCACCCGTTGAATAGAATGATGGTGCCCTTTTTCTAAAATTAAATTAGCCCGTTCACGGGTCGGTAAAATGTTTTCTTGTAGATTGAGGCCGTTAATATCGGTCCAAATTTGTCTCGCAATGTGGATGGCCTCGTTGGTTGATACTTTCGCATAGTGGCGAAAGTATGACATCTCATCTTGAAACGCTGTCTCACGTAAACGTAAAAAGCGTTCAATATACCACTGCTGAAGATGATATTCTTGGGCATCAACATAAATGGTGAAATCTAAAAAGTCAGAAACAAAAACTTGAGATTTTTCTCCTGTCTTCGTTTGGTAGCCTTGCAGAATATTTAAGCCTTCAATAATGAGAATATCGGGGTGATCGAGGCGTTGATACTCATGGGGAATGATATCATAACTGAGATGAGAATAAATTGGGGCTTGGACGGGAGCGTGGCCTGATTTGATGGCAGCCACAAAACGTACCAAGCGACGTAGGTCATAACTCTCTGGAAAGCCTTTACGTTTCATCATACCCCGTTCTTGAAGGGTTTGGTTTGGATAGAGAAACCCATCGGTCGTCACCAAATCGACCTTGGGATTATCGAAACAGCGTGTGAGCAAGGTCTGTAAGATGCGAGCGGTGGTACTCTTGCCGACGGCCACGCTGCCCGCGATACCAATCAGGTAGGGCACTTTGGCAGCTGGATTGCCCAGAAAGGTATCCGTCACTTGGTAAAGGGCTTGGGTGGCCGAGATGTATAGATTGAGCAGGCGGGCTAAAGGCAAGTAGATATCGGCCACCTCTTTCAAGGAGATATGCTCATTGACCCCGCGTAATTCCTGTAAATCGGCTTCCGAGAGGGTCATGGGCGTATTCGCCCGTAATTTAGCCCATTCAGAGCGGGTGAAGGAAATATAAACTTGTTGATTCAATTAAAACTCCATCCCAAGCAAGGCTTTATTTAAGGTGCCCCCGAACCCTGGGCCATCGGATGGCCTTAAATAGCCCTGGCTGAGTTCAGGCTCATCAAACCACACGATATCTTTCGCTCCGTGGCGTGTTCCCGGTAATACTTCGGCCAAGTCAGCGCAGGCCCTAGCTACAATGGCATGCAGGCCCCACACCTCGCCCCCGCGATGCGGGACGACGGGAATATGATGGTGGGCGGCCAATTCAATAATCTTTAAGGTGGCTGTCAGACCACGTCTGAGAGTCAACAGGCAGCGATGCCTGTTCTACATTCGCTAATGCCTTCTATACCCGACAAGGGCATAAATTTAATTTTTTGGGACGCAGATTTTCACAGATGAACACAGATTCAGTTAAAAAATCTATGTTTATCTGTGTTCATCTATGTCCTGTTTCAAATCTAAATCTTAAGTTTATACCCTCTGCCAGTATATATATGCCGTCTTGGGATAAGATCTATTGCCTAGCATTTTAACGCGAATTTTATTATTCGCCCAATCAAAGTGGCAACGTAGCTGCTGATCACAGTCAATCTCAATGACCTGCCGTCGGACAGTCCTTTCTTGCTGGGGGTACGCTTGAAGGCAGGACAGGTGAGCCATCATTTTCAAGGTCGCTTGGATGAGTGGCGGAGCTATAAACGCATGTTGAAACCCTGCTTGTCAACCCCCCTATCAAGTCCACCTGCCCCTTATTTTCGGGGCCGGACACACAGGTCAAGCCTCATCTGATGAAGCTTCACTGATGAGGATGCAAGCTAACCCAGAAGCAGTCATCTACGTCAATGAACAGGCGACAGGGGCAGGGAAGGGCATCAGTTGGCCCGATGCCTAGACCACGCTGCAAGATGCTCTGTCTGCTGCGAGGGCCGAAGATGAGGCCGGGCTGATGGGCTTTGCCAGCCTCATCGTGCAAGTAAATGCTGAAGGCCCCCTACTGGTCATTTCCGAGCCACCAGACGGTCAAAGTATCTATACCCTAACCCCTTTCTTTGGTATACTTTTTATCACATCGGGCCTCATAGAACCAAAAATGATGATAGGTGTTTGCTTCTTTAACAGAGTTTTGTTATAGTGACACGGAAACGCTTCAAAAGACAGGTGTTTTTTGAAATCTACATTCCTCAGTGATTTAAAGACGTTTCGTTTTCAAATAAAAAAATTAATATTTTACTATGAACAGGAGACTTTATTATGTTACCCCATAGGCGATGGTCTATTATCATCACCCTACTCATCTTGATGTTTTTCATGTGGCGTTGTGCCCCTGCTCCTGCGAGTGATACAGGCTCGATGGACGAGGCAGCTGAATCATCCGCTGAATCTAAGGACGAGACCTCATCTGGCGATGAGGGCGATGTGGTTGAACTGCGTATGACTTGGTACACCGATGGCAATGAAGATGTGGTTATGCGTGATTTGTTGGATCGTTTTGAGGCTGACAATCCAGACATCAAAGTGGTCATGGATGTTGTTGCCTATCAACAAATCCTTGAAAACTTGCCCATTCAACTCGCGGCTGGCGAAGGTCCTGATATGGCTCGGGTCACCAATTTGGGTGGGTTGGCTGAGTTTTATCTGGATATGAGTCCCTATCTAAGCGACCCTGCCTATTGGGAAGAGAGTTTCAGCCCCTTCTTGAATTGGCTCCGCCAAGCGGGGGATAGCAGCAGCATCAATGGCTTTATGACCCAATTGACGGTCACTGGGCCATATATTAACCACACTCTCTTTGAACAGGCTGGGGTCGCAGTGCCAGGAGAGGGCGCGACTTGGGAAGATTGGGCCGCCGCGGCCACAGAAGTCGCCACTGCGCTGGAAATTGAAATGCCCATGGCCATGGACCGCAGTGGACACCGTTTCGCTGGCCCGGCCATCAGCATGGGCGCAGCTTATTTTGATGACGAAGGGATGCCCATCATTGCTGGTGATGAAGGTTTCCAAGCGATGGCTGAACTTTTCGTCGGCTGGCACCAAGACGGGACCATGCCAATGGATATCTGGGCTGGCAATACAGGCTATGCCGGGGCAAATGAAGAGTTTGCCAATGCTCAGTTAGTTTTCTATATGTCAGGGAGCTGGCAGATTGGGCAGTTTAGTGAACAAATTGGGGATGCTTTCGACTGGGTAGCTGTCCCCAACCCTTGCGGGCCTGGAGCTTGTACAGGCATGCCTGGCGGAGCCGCACTGGTCGCCATCGGTGATACTGAGCATCCAGAGGAAGTCACCCGCGTGATGGAATATCTATCCTCTACCGAGGTCTTGAGTGAATTTTCCGCTCGAACCCTCTTCATCCCCGCTCACCTTGGCTTGGCCGAAACAGGGGTGCCCTTTGAAACCGATTTACAACTGGCGAAAGATGCCCTAGATGTCTTCGTCGCTCAAGTAGGACACTTAGACCAAACGGCCTTTGATCTACAAGCCTATCCCTCTAACTTCATCGTCTTTAACGCCGCCCGCGACCGCTTAACTCAGGCGATTGTGGGTGAATTATCGCTTGATGATGCCATTACCCGTATTCAACAGGACATAGACGAAGCATTAGCCGCTGAAAGCGAATAGGACCATATCTTGGCGCAGGTCAGGCAGTAAAAAGTGATAGATGAGAGCAGGGGCAACGCGATTGCCGCTGCTCTCTTTCGTTGACAGGATCAATGTTACGTCGGAACCTTGTTTCAGATGGAGAGACCTTGTGGCATCCAATAGCAAAACAGATCTTAAAACAACATCCCTTTGGTTTACAGTGATGGCTTGGCCGGGCCAAATTGTGTATGCGCTGTTCAACGTGCTCATGAACGCCCTAGAGATGGTGATGAACCCCTTGCAGCGTCGCCTTGGGGTGCAAAATATGGGCTATATCTTCGTATTGCCCAATTTACTCATCTTTGGTATCTTTGTTCTTTTTCCCATGCTACTGAACTTCTATTATGCCTTTACGGGCGGTACGCAAGTTTTCCCGCAAGACCGGCCCTTTGTGGGGGCCCAGAATTTTGAATTTCTCTTTGACTGTGAGAATTACCTTGACCCTGACTCCTGTCGAGAAGATATTTTTTGGCGCGGCATTTATAACACAGCCTTTTTTGTGATCTTTCAAGTTGGTAGCATGGTATTTTTTGCCTTGATCACCGCCTTGGTTCTCAACCGGGCCATCAAGGGACGGGGTTTCTTCCGCAGTGTCTTCTTTTATCCCGTCTTACTTTCGCCAGTCGTCGTCTCCTTGATCTGGAAATGGATTTTACAGCGCAATGGGATTCTAAACGCTTTTTTGGTCAGCTTAGGATATGATCCTGTTCTTTTTTTGCTCAACCCCAGTTATGCGACCTTTTGGGTCATCTTTATCAGTGTCTGGGCTTTGATGGGCTTCTATACCTTGATTCTCTTAGCTGGATTGCAGGCCATTCCGGCCGAGCTTTATGAAGCGGCCCAAATCGATGGGGCCAATAAGTGGGCTAGTTTTTGGCGCATCACCTTACCACTGCTGATGCCAACCCTCTTTGTGGTTTTGGTGCTTTCTTTAATTCGGGCGGTGCAGGTTTTTGATCAGGTTTTTGTCCTCACGGGGGGGGGACCAGGGACGGCGACCCTATACTTGGTGCAATATATCTACGACACGGGCTTTGCTGATCAGACTCAACGCTTTGGGTTAGCCGCTTCCGCATCGGTGGTCCTGGGTCTAGCCCTCTTAATTTTAACCTTAACCCAATTGTGGCTGGGACGCAGGTCAGAAGCGGCATAGGAAGGAGATCATACATGTTCAGTGTTGTGCATACATTTCTTTTCCGCCTACGCGGGCGCAGAGGACCAGATTTTAGCGATATTTTCACCTACCTCTATCTAACCCTAGGGACATTTTTGATGTTTGGACCAGTGTTATGGTTGGTGCTTTCTTCCTTTAAAACGCAAGCTGCGCTGGTGGAATTTCCCCCGCGCTTCTTGCCTTATACCCAAGCCAGCGTAACTGTTGAAGGCTATGACGAGCCGTTCCCCCTCTTCCGCGTCACGCTGGATGATGGCAGTGTCAAAACCTTAGCCCAAGTACGCCGCGTTGGGATTGAAGCTCAATTAATCGACCCTAATCAACCAGATGAGCTGATCAAAGTCAATATCGACCAGCGAGAAGCCATCCGCACCATCAGCTTGGCCTGGAATAATTATACGGATCCTTTAGAACGCTTTAATTTCTGGACTTATCTCCGCAACAGTGTCATTGTGACCGTGACGGCGACCCTCATCACCTTGCTCATCAATAGCATGGCCGCCTTTGCCTTGAGCAAATATCAATTCCGGGGTCGTAACACCATTTTTGTGATCATTATCAGTACCTTAATGATCCCGATTTCCGTCATTCTGGTGCCCGTCTTCTTGGTCATAACCACGATTGGCTGGAACAATTCTTTATGGGGCGTGATTATCCCCGGCGCGGCGACCCCAACCGGAGTCTTTCTCTTGCGCCAATATATGCTTACCCTCCCTGATGAGTTGCTCGACTCTGCCCGAATCGATGGCGCGAGTGAGTGGCGTATCTACTGGCGCATCGCCTTGCCCCTCTCGGCCCCAGCCGTCGCCGTCCTGGCCATTTTCTCCGTGATGTGGCGTTGGAATGACTTTTTATGGCCTTTGATTGTGTTAAGTCGCAACGAAGTCTTTACCCTCCAAGTCGGGCTAAATGCCTTTCAGGGCGAACTCAATATTCAGTGGCATTATGTCCTGGCGATGACCGTTTTGACCTTGTTGCCCATTACATTTGTCTTTGCCTTCTTGCAACGCTTTATCACCACTGGTATCGCCACAACAGGCATGAAGTAAGATCTGTGTTATCTCTTTGGATCTAAGGAAAACTGGTTCTATGAGGAAGCGGCAAGGTGGCAAAGTGGCAAGGTGATGAAGGTTCCAAACCCCTTATGTATGCGTTCTAAAGAACGACACCCGGCAACCCTGTAACCTTGCCCCAGTTTGACAAGGCGGCGACTATCAGCAACAGCCAGAGAAAGGTTGGCGAGTCTGGGCAGATTGTTTTGTCAATCTACCCAATTAACCACAAGTAAATTAGGAACTTGCTTGAAATGCTTTATGTTTCGGGTGACTAATGTGGCTTTATGGGCTAAAACGATACTGGCAATCAGTAAATCAGCTAACCCTACTTTTCGTAATCGTTTCATAGACCGTAAATGTTCAAATTGAGTAGCCGAATTCTTGTCAAATGGAAGGCCAACTAATTCGTTTAAAGATTGTTCACTACGATTCAGCAAACCTTGGGCTTTCAGTATATCCTGACTTGTTGTTACTTTGAGCAGATAATCAAAACGTCCTCGCAATATTTCAACTCTGGTGATGATGGTAATGGCAACGCCATCATCGACGTTTTGTAAATTTTGAATCACCTTAGGATGACCTTTCTGTAGGTGGGTGAAGATATCTGTGTCAAGAATAAACATGGGTCTCTACATCTCGTATTGTTTCTATCTCTTCGGCATCAACTTCAGGTCGGCCTCGTTGGCTATAAATATCATCCAATAGTTCATCTAAAGTATCATCATCAGCAAACGACCCTGCTTGTCTTAATAGTGCTAAACGCCCTTGTTGAGGTGAGGTCGATTGCGTATCTGCTGTTCCATTATTCGCCATCTGGGGTACAAGGCTTAATGTGGCTTTCAAAAAATAAAAAACGGTCAAGAGAAATGGTTCAGGTAATTCATCTAACATCATATTAATTTCTTCACGTATATTTATCATCATATCCTCACTTTCAAAATGAATACCCTATAAGACAAGACCACCCCCCTCATTATACCTGAGATGGCGGCCTTGAGACAAACAGGTTTCAATTAAGTGAAGTGGGTCGTCCTGTGCAAGGAGTGGTATTCAAGATTGGAGCCGTTGCAGATTGTACCCTTATCGGGTGATGAAGGTCATAACATCATTGCGATAAAACTTATGGTTTCGAGCTACTTTCAGTATAATACGAAGAGCATGATTATCTATCAGTCGCAATATCAAGGAAATGAGGGCATGCCTCAAACAATTACCTTAACCCTGCCAGATGAATTGTATGAACCCGTCTATCGCACCGCCCAAACAATAGCCCGTCCCTTAGAAAGTATGCTCATGATCCGCGTATTCAAGACGTGGCAGAGAAAGTGACCCTCAAAAAATTGGCTTTGATTTATAAAAGCTGGGAGTTAGTTTATGCTGAGGAGGTTGAAGGATGATTAATTCCCCTGCCTAAACTACCCCTCCGCTGACAAGGTCTCCCACGCTTCCATCTTCGCCTCCAAAGCCGTCTCAGTTTCTTTGTACTGCTTACTCAAGGCTTGCATCTTTTCCCAGTCCTGCGCTTGCGAAGCTGCTTCTAAATCTAAACCAACCTGCTCTAAGGTCTCCTCTAAGCCCTGAATCTCATCCTCTGCCTTGGCGATGGCCTTGGCCATGCGTTTGGCCTCCGCCTCTGCTTGACTGGATTTCTGCTTCTTTGATTTGCTTGTCGCTCTAGCCTGTTTAGCTTTTTGCTGGGCCGCGTCGCGAGCCTCCAGATAAGATTGATAATCACCCTGATGAATATGCAGTCGTTCTTGCTTCACTTCCCATATTTGGGTGGCCAGCTTATCCACCAAATAACGATCATGCGTGACCAATAAGACGGTTCCTTCAAAATGCTGAATAGCGTCTTGCAAGACCTCTTGGGCGGCGATATCCAGATGGTTGGCCGGCTCGTCGAGGACCAGAAAGGTTGTGATGGGATAGGCTAAAATTGCTAAAGCAAGACGACCCCGTTCACCGCCGCTTAAGGCGCGGACGGGTTTGAACACGTCTTCTCCTTCAAAGAGATAACGACCCAGATAATCTCTCGCTCTACCAGGCAGCATGTTATAATGATTAATAAATTCATCCACAACGCGATTATCGGGATTAAGTTCGTCATGAGCTTGAGCAAAATAGCTAATTGTCGGTTCAACGCCCCCCGCACCCAGTTCAAGCCTACCAGCCAAGGGTTTTAGTTCGCCTAAAAGGGTGCGTAAAAAGGTTGTCTTACCCGTTCCATTCGGGCCAATCAGAGCCACACACTGCTGCTTATATAGATCAATACGCTCTGCCTTAAAGAGTGGGGTGTCTGGATATCCGATGACGACCTCTTTGGCCTGTAATACGCTATGAGAAATATGCTTGTCGCAGGTGAAGCGCATGACGATTTGTTTATGGCGCGGGGAGGGACTGCGGAGGGCTTTAATCCGGCTTTCTACCTCGGCCACCCCCCATTTTTCGCCTGTGATCCCTGGCCCTTCCGCAGTAAATTGTAGCCAACTTTGATTCAAGGCTTGAATACCACCCACTTCAACCGCCTTGACCGCCCGAATCAAGCGTTTCAGCCGACCTTTCGCCATGTCAGTGCTGCTATCGCGGGCGATGTTACGCTTTACATAATCCAATTCTTTGAGAAAATTCTCTTTCGCCGTTCTAAATTCATCTTCTCGACGCGCCCAACGGATTTCTCGTTGTAGGACATAGTTACTATAATTGCCCCGGTATAATTCGATTCCCTGCCGACTCATCTCCCAAATATTATCCACCACCCGATCTAAAAAGTAACGATCATGGCTAACGATAAGGATAGAGCCTTCCCAAATTCGCAGCGCACTTTCGAGCCACTCCACCGCGGCGATGTCGAGATGATTTGTCGGCTCATCGAGGATGAGCAAGTCTGGTTTTTCCAAGAGGAGACGGGCCATTAAAGCCCGCGTTTTCTGGCCACCACTGCAATGGGAGAGGGGCATGTCCAACTGAGCAGCCTTAAACCCTAGACCATCTAGGACTTGTTTAATACGCAATTCATAGTCATAGCCGCCCGCCATTTCAAAGGCTTCTTGCGCCTTGCCATATTGGGCCAGCAAGGCTTCAGAATAGTCTTCGCTCAGGGCCATTTCCAGGGCCTGGAGGCGGCCCGCCTGTTTTCGCAAATCGGTGAAGACGGTTAACATTTCCTTATATACGGAATGGTCGCGGTTAGCAAAGGCATCAATCGCCTCTTGGCGCAAATAGCCTAGCCGTGTTCCTTTAGCGATTTGTACGCTGCCTTCCTTCGGCGACGTTACACCCGCTAAAATTCTCAATAGGGTTGTTTTGCCGATGCCATTCGGCCCCACGATACCAATACGGGCCTTGGGTGGAATACTGGCTGTTAGACCACTAAATATATCAACTTCGGCAAAGGATTGGCGAAGGTTATGGAAACTCAGGATTGTCATGGCTTTGGCTCCAGATGGATAAAAATCAAAACCTAAAGTATACCAGATAATGAACAATTCTCCTAGAAAATGCGAACATCTTTCTGCCACTAGGGCCTGATGTCAACTAAGGGCTGCCTAAATTTTTTCAATCACCCCGATTGACGTAGAATATATACCATGAAACAAGATAATATCGCTTACCAAAAAGCCTACACCTTTGCCATCCGCGTGGTTAAGGCATACCAATATTTGTGCCGAGAGAAGGAAGAACACATCCTTTCCAAGAAACTCTTGAACAGCGGTACGTCTATCGGAGCCAATGTCGCTGAGGCCAATGGGGCTATCTCTGATGCGGAGTTCGCCCATAAAGTCGCGTTGGCTTACAATGCTTGCTTAGAGACACAATATTGGCTATCGTTACTCAAAGATACGGGTTATCTAGAAGAACGGGCCTATCGAAGCATTTATCAAGATGCGGAAGAGGTTGGCAAAATATTGCATACTATTCTCAAGACGACGCGGAATTTGTGACACCTGAGGCCTGAGAAACAGATGACCTCCCATTTTTTGCGTTCTATCTTTTTTTCAGTACTATGTGCGCTATGAAAACTTGGCAAGAATTTTACGGTCCTAATCTTGGGTATGTTTTAGAATTGTATGAGCGTTATCAGCAGAATCCGGACTCTGTCGATGCGGCTACCAAAGCCTATTTCGAGCAGCATCCCTTCTTAGGTGACTTGAACGAAGCCAATGGAGATGTTTCGCGGCCATCGGTGGCGATGTCCATACCAGAAACAACCAATGTTAATCAGGCAGCGGGGGCGCGGAATTTGGCGGAGGGTATTCGACGGTATGGGCATTTGGCAGCTCAACTTGATCCCTTAGGTATAGCTGAACCACCCGGAGATCCAGATTTACTTTTGGAAACGTATGATCTCACTGAGGCAGACTTAGAAAGTCTACCAGCGAGTGTGGTTGGTAGCCCCGTCGTCCAATGTACGCAGAACGCGGCAGAAGCCATTGCGGCCTTACGTCAAGTATACTCTTCAACCATTGGTTACGACTGCGCTCACATCCGCATCCCAGAGCAACGAAATTGGTTGCGTCAGATGGCCGAATCGTATTGTTTTAGTCCCCAAAATCGTCCTCTCAAACCTGATGTCCTCTTAACCCAGCTAACGCGCATTGAAGCCTTTGAACAATTTTGTCATCGTACCTTCCCCGGCAAAACGCGATTTTCAATTGAAGGTTTAGACATGATGGTTCCCATTTTGACTCATATTGTCGGCTGGTCAGCCTCAGAGGGCTTCAGAACAGTTGCCTTGGGCATGGCCCACCGGGGGCGCTTAAACGTCTTGGCCCATTTACTACACAAAGATTATGCACATATTTTGACCGAATTTAAAGACCCGCTCATGCAAGAAATGAATGCCGCAGGATGGAACGGTGATGTGAAATATCACGCGGGTGAAAATCTCATCGTCCGCCGCATCGATTCAGAATTTTGGGACAAAGGTGACGAGCAAATTAATCTTCACATTTCTATTGCCCCTAATCCGAGCCATTTAGAACATGTTAATCCTGTCGCGATGGGTCGAGCGCGGGCTGCGGGGTCTAATCTTGAGCAGCCGGGGATACCCAGTTTTGATCCAAAAGTCTCCTTACCAATTTTGATCCACGGAGATGCTTCTTTCTCTGGCCAAGGCATTGTGGCTGAGACGCTGAACATGCATCGTCTCAAGGGATATACTACAGGTGGCACCATCCATATTATCGCCAACAATCAAGTCGGCTTCACCACCGACCCCCATGATTCGCGGAGTACCCTCTATGCCAGTGATATAGCCAAAGGATTTCGTATCCCTGTTGTCCATGTCAACGCCGATGACCCCGAAGCCTGTATTGAAGTCGCCCGTTTAGCCTCAGCCTATTTGGCAAAATTTGGCCAAGATTTTGTGATTGATCTGATCGGATATCGACGGTGGGGACATAATGAAGGGGATGAGCCGCGCTTCACCCAGCCGATGATGTATAAACGCATGGCTGACCACCCAACGGTGAGAGAAATTTGGGCCAAAACACTGGCTGAACGGAACATCATCACCCTAGAAGAAGCTGAGGCCCGTAAACGACGACATTTAGATAAGCTACAATTTATCTACGATGGTCACGAATTAGAGGCCGACAACTTTGAACCTAGCCTCGACATTCCGCCTGAAGGCGCGGCTAAAAATGTCAAAACGCAGGTCGACATGGCCCACTTACAAGCCTTAAATGACGGGTTGCTCCAGCTACCACCAGATTTCACCGTTTTTTCAGGTTTAAAGCGGGTGTTCAACCGCCAACGAAAAGCCTTCAATGAGCCTCAGTCTCATCTCATTGAATGGGGCATGGCCGAAAATTTAGCCTTTGCCTCGATTTTAGCCGCTGGCACACCCATTCGCCTGACTGGCGAAGATGTAGGGCGAGGGACCTTTGGTCATCGCCAGGCGACTATTCATGATATCGAAACGGGTACAAGACATGTCCCCTTGCAGCATTTGCCACAAGCCCAAGCCGCTTTTGAAATTCATAACAGCCCCCTGACTGAAAATGCTGCGATAGGGTTTGAATATGGTTTCAGTATTCAACGGCCCGATTGCATGGTCATCTGGGAAGCCCAATATGGCGACTTTGTGAATGGGGCCCAAGCCATTATTGATGAATTTGTCGTCTCTGGCTGGGCCAAGTGGAATGAGCATTCCTCCTTAGTCTTGTTATTGCCACATGGCTATGAAGGCAAAGGGCCAGACCATTCCAGTGCCCGCTTGGAGCGATTCCTACAATTAGCCGCAGAAACCAATATTCGGGTGGTCAATTGCACCACCCCAGCCCAATATTTTCATCTGCTGCGCCGACAGGCTATTCTTCTAAAAGAAGATGCTCTACCCTTGATTGTCATGACTCCCAAAAGCCTGCTTCGAGAGCGGTCTCTTTTCTCTACCGTGACAGAATTGGCAGAAGGCCATTGGTATCCGATATTGGATGATGATGTGGCCCAAACACATCCCGCTGCTGTGCAGCGGTTAATTTTATGCAGTGGCAAAATTTTCGTCGATCTGACCAAACACAAAATTCGCCAAAATACGCCCAGTGTAGCCATTGCCCGTCTCGAACAGCTTTATACCTTTCCCACAGATGATGTCCGCCAAGTTTTACAAGGCTATCCTAATTTAGAAGCAGTGATCTGGATGCAGGAAGAGCCAAAAAACATGGGGGCGTGGCGATATGTGGAACCCTATCTGCAAGACATCGTGGCTGACCGCTGGACTTTAAATTATCTTGGTCGTCCGCCGATGGCCAGTCCCGCTGAAGGCTCAAGTACCTTACATGAAGTTAACCAAGCTGTCTTAATTAGTCGAGCGTTTACAGATAATCACTAATCACTAAAAAACTATGTCAATTGAAATTAAAGTGCCTGAATTAGGCGAATCGATTGTAGAAGCGACGATTAATCGTTGGCTCAAGCAAGAGGGTGAGCTTGTGCTTGAGGGAGAAGATGTTGTTGAATTAGAAACTGATAAGGTGAATTTGTCTGTCCCAGCAGCCCAAGCGGGTGTCTTGGTCAAGATCATGCGGTCAGCGGGCGAGGATGTCGAAATTGGCGATGTTTTAGGACTGATTGAAGTCGCCGCAGGGGAAGTCGCGCCTGCGCCTACGCCGACCGTTGATCCTGCATCTGTCCCAGAACCTAGCCCTCCCGCTGTGGTGAAGTCAACCCCTGTGGCGAAGCGCATGGCGGAAGAGACGGGGGTGAACTTAGCTGAGGTGAGCGGCAGTGGAGTCAGTGGTCGAATTATGAAGCAAGATGTCGCAGAGAGCAGGCAACAGCCAGCCTCGTCCGCGCCCGTGCCATCTCCACCACTGCCATCCAGCCCCTCCCCAGCCACTACAGAGGCTCGGCGGGAAACACGACAACGAATGTCACGTCGTCGGCAAACCATCGCGAAACGTTTGGTCGAGGCGCAACAGACTGCGGCCATGTTGACCACGTTTAATGAAATCAACATGCAGCCCGTCATGGACATCCGCAAGCGTCGCCGCGATTCTTTTGTCGAACGAAACGAGGTGCGCTTGGGCTTCATGTCTTTCTTTACTAAGGCAGTGATCGGAGCCTTAAAAGCCTTTCCCTTAGTCAATGCGGCGATCGATGGCGACGAGGTCGTTCTCAAACATTATTATGATATCGGCATCGCCGTTGGAGTCGAAGAAGGCCTCGTTGTCCCCGTCCTGCGCGATGCTGACAGCCTATCCTTTGCAGACATCGAAAAGGCCATCCGCGAGCTGGCAGGCAAAGCGCAAAATGGGACGCTTTCCTTAGCCGATTTACAGGGCGGCACCTTCACCATTACCAATGGCGGGGTCTATGGCTCTCTTTTGAGTACCCCCATTCTCAACCTACCCCAAGTGGGCATCTTAGGCTTACACAAAATCGAAGACCGCCCCATAGCCATGAAGGGCGAAGTGGTCATTCGACCCATGATGTATGTCGCCTTGAGCTACGACCATTGCCTCATCGATGGCAGTGACGCTGTGCGTTTCCTCGTCCGCGTGAAAGAATTAATTGAAGATCCTGAATTATTACTTCTTGAGGGGTAAAACAGAATTAAGACAGATGAACAGGATACCATAAAAGTTAACATCTTCCTAAGTACGATACGAATGGACAATTTTATGTCAACACTTATCGACATCACTGATGCCAGTTTCGATGCTCAGGTGATCAAATCAGACCTCATCGTCATCGCCGCTTTTTGGGCTGAATGGAGTCCGCCTAGCCGAAAAATTCAACCGGGTTTAGAAGAATTGGCCGCAGAATACAGCAGCCAAATTAAAGTGGTCAAACTCGATATCGACCAAACCCCCAACGTAGCCTCGACTTATGGGGTCTTAAACGTGCCGACCATGATTATGTTTAAGAATGGGCAGGCGATAGAACGCCTTGAGGGGATTCAGCCAAAGAGCGAGATTGAAGCGATGTTCAAGCCTTATTTGGTCATTGATCGTTTTGCTTAGAATCATCTGCAATACATTGCTGCTGTAGCTAACCGATTTCAAGGAATAACAAGTAACCATGTTTTGGCTAAAATCCTATCATATTTCGCGTATCCTTTTTCTGCTTTGTGTTTTCATCATCCTGCTGACCAGCTTCAGCCAAGCCGCTCCGCCGCGTCCTAAAGCAACCAATATCAGGCTGGCTGAAACACTGGGCCCTGGCAGAGAGGTCGTCTTACGGGCCGACCCGAATTACTCTGGATTTCGCATTGCTGCGCCTGCGGGTTTCAACCGTCGTGTATCCTCAGCCAGAATCAATGTAAGCTATAATCCAGATAGTTGTGAGGGCAATGTCACCACTTGGGATGCAGAGGCGCAGACGGCTTTTCAAACCGCCGTCGATATATGGGCTACTTTAATTGAGTCCCCCGTGCCCATTGAGGTCCATGCCTGTTGGACAGTTTTAGAGGCAGGAATTTTGGGTTCGGCAGGGCCAGCCGGATATGCCACAGCTAAAGGTGACCCGAATAACCCAGACGATGATACATCTTATCCCATCGCCTTGGGCAATATGATTGCCGGTGAGGACCGGTTTCCAGAAGGCCCAGATATTTATGCCAACTTCAATAGTCGTTTTACCAATTGGTATTTTGGCACGGATGGCAATCCTGATAGTCGAGAATACGATTTTCTGACCGCTGTCTTGCACGAATTGGGTCACGGCTTAGGCTTTATTGGGGCCTTTGTTTATAACGACGGCAGCAGGAGCACCCAAGGCTATTGTGGGGGCGTAATAGGACATGGCTGTATTGTGCCTGGGAATAAGAATGTCCCTGACATCTTTGATCGTTTTACTGAAAATGGGGATGGCGTACCCTTGCTCGATTTTCCGCGTCCCTCGGCTGAACTAGGCCACCAACTGACCAGTGACAACCTTTTCTTCAATTCGCCGAATGCCAAGGCCCTCAACGAGGAGCAACCCGTCAAACTCTATGCCCCCAGTTCTTGGAAGCCTGGCTCTAGCTACACCCACTTGGATGAAATTTTTAATAACACCCCCCATGCGTTGATGACCTTTTCTTTGAGTCAAGGCGAAGCCTTACACCACCCTGGTTCGATTGCGCTGGCCATGTTGCAAGATATGGGCTGGGCGGTGAATAAACCGGAGGTATCCTTATCCTTGACCAAAACGGCTTCCGCTGAGGTTGTCGCGGGTCGGTCTCTCGATTATACCCTCCGGCTGACAAACAGCGGCGACGCAGATGCCACCCAGATTGTTCTCCGAGATGAATTGCCAAATGGCCTTGTTCTGGACCAAACATCTTTAAGTGATGAGGCAACAGTCATAGGCCAGACGATTAGCTGGAATATTAAAGGGGCCCTCGCGCCAGGGGCGACATTAGAACGCACTTTCCGCGTCATAGTTGAGGCCGAAGTCAGCCATGATACGATGATTATCAATAAAGCCTTTGTGACCACGGCCCAAACGCCTGAAATGAATGCTGTCGCTACGACTCGGATTATTGGTCCCCCTGAGCTTGTTTTGGAGAAAATCGCGCCCTCGACGACCATCCTTGGTCAACCCATAATCTATCTGTTACGTCTTACAAATATCGGCCACAGCCAAGCGAGCGATATCATCTTGCGCGACGAACTCCCGCCTGGACTGACCCTAGATTCGACCTCTTTAAGTCATGATGCTGCTATACAAGGAAATCTGATTACTTGGACGACCAATGCTTCACTTGGTCCTAACGACCGCTTAGAACGTCAGTTTCGCAGCCAAGTCAAGGCTTCAGTGAACAGCCGCGACGTAATTATCAATCAGGCGACAGCCAGTGCATCAGAAAATATCCAAGCTTCTGCCATCGCCATAACCACTGCTTTCAGCCCCCCTATACTGAGCATCCGCAAAACAGTCGATACAAAACGCCTGCCTGTACATCAAGGAGATACTATTACCTATACGATTATTCTACAAAATAATGGCGATACCTTAGCCTCTGATGTGCAGGTGGTTGATATTTTGCCTGACTTTGTGGTCGGGGGTGATTTTTTCGCCACGACAAATTTACCCGGTCACGAAGCGGCTAAGGGCGAAATTGTCGCGACCTTAAGCCAAGACGCGCCTTTTGAGACCTGGATTACGAATACGGCCACTTTTTCTTATCAAAATCAATATGGTTCAGCCAGCGTCGGCTTCAAAACGAAAGCCCCGCCGCCGCCTGAGCTATATCTTGCTAAAACAGCCTCACAATCTTATATCAAGGCTGGCGAAAGCCTTCGCTATACGCTTAGCGTGAGCAATGCTAGTTTAGGTGCCGCCAGTGGGGTAACCCTGATTGATTCTGTACCGCTTAGTTCAAGCCTCCAGCCTACGTCCGTCAGCCATCAAGGAGTCTTACGCGGCGGTCGTGTTTTGAGTTGGTCATTGCCCCTGCTTGATTCCACCACCGTCATTACGCGCAGTTTTGAGGTCATCGTCTCACCAGCCTTAAGCACGGGTATGGTCATCACCAACACGGCCTTTTTATTGACCGACACGAGCGGACTAGATGTGAATGACCCCTCATCTATCCTAGTCACCTCAGCGCGTCATCGTGCCATCGTGACCACCACGGTTGATAATATGCCGCCAGTCTTCACCACATTTGGCAAAGGACCATTGGCTTTATCGCCTTTGATTACCCCAACCTTGGGAGTCTATATTACACATACGATCGCCCCAATTTTCAGATGGCATGCAGCCGAAGATAATTATGGACAGATTGCGTATACGATTTTCATCAGTCGTGTCCAACCTATGCGTCAAATAGATACAGGAAAGCTGTCTGGGACTGGCACTTTTCAATTTGTAGATATATACAGTGATACCACAGATCAAACAACTTATCCAGTACAGAAATTTTTGCCCAACGGACACTATCATTGGGCTATTCAGGCCAGCGATGTGGCTGGCAATGTGACGGGGACGGGCTTTCTTACTTCACAAGCATTTCAAATTGAAGTAGATTATCAATTTATTTATTTGCCATTGATGATTAAATGATGAGCGTGATACACCCAAGGTAAGAAAGCAGCTGACCTTGCGTCTAAATTAGCAAATAACAGTGAGGTCAATGAAGCCGACCCAATTTTATTATATCTTCACCAGGAGAGGTATGATGAGTCATCCCATCGATGTAACTGATGCAGAATTTGAGGAAAAAATTTTACAATCCCCAACCCCCGTTGTCGTTGATTTTTGGGCCCCTTGGTGTGGTCCCTGTCGGGCCATCGCACCAGTCCTAAAGGATTTAGCCAAAGAATATGGGGCTCAAATTGTCGTCGCTAAGGTCAATACCGATGAAAATCCAGAGTATGCCATGAAATTTGGTGTGCAAGGGATTCCGACCATGCTCTTTATTCGCGATGGACAAATACAAGAGAAAATGGTTGGGGCCCATCGAAAGCCCACGATTAAAGCCCAGATTGACAGTTTGGTCAACGCTGTGCCGAACTAGACCGATTTGGATGCTAATCATTTAAGTCGTTCAGCAAAGAAAAAGCCTCTTCTAACTTTAGAAGAGGCTTTTTGATATGTTATTGCATTTCGCTGCCCCAATTTGGTTCCCAAACTGTAATTTGGGAACCAGATTGGCTAGGTTAATTAATGCTCACGCCTTAGTAGCCCTATGGTCCAGGCGCAATGCCCATGAATATGACAAGTCGTTCTTCGCCGTGATTCTGCACCCCGTGTGGTATGCCTGCCTTGGCCCAGATAACCTGACCTGCTGTCGCCTCCGTCACCGCCTCACCTAGGGTGAAATGTCCACCTCCCTCAAGCACAAAATAAAATTTATCTTGTGTATCATGCGTATGCACTGGCTGAACCTGCCCTGATTCTAAACAATTGAGGCCGATCATGAGATGTTCACCTTGATATAAGGTGGTCTTATAGAATTTATCCGATCTTGTCCCAATATGGTCTTTATAATGGGTGATATTGTTTGACATGATGATCTCCTTTCCTGAAAATTGGCAAGACTGTTTATGGTAATCTTAGCGTATGCTTTCTATAGCTTATAAGCCCAAGGCCATTCCATCACTCCCTGTATCCGCACCACCACTCACCTCACCTGTCTCAGGATTAATGCCAATAGCATGCACCAGGGCGAACTTCCCATGACTTTGCGGCAGGCGTTCGATGGGGTGTTTTCGCCGAACTTCCTGACAGATATATTCAGGGATGCGGGCTTGACAGTGAATGAGATCACCTTGGCAGTCGATGCGTGGGGCTAAAACTGCTTCGGGGAGGGACAGACCGAAGTCAAGCACATTGAGGATGACTTGCAGGTTAGAGGTGATGATGCGGGTCGCGCCAGGAGAGCCAATCACGAGAACAGGCTTGTCATCTTTGGCAATGATGGTGGGACACATGCCTGTGGTGCGACTTTTGCCTGGGGCGATGGAATTGGGATGATCAGGGTAGGGGTGGAAGTTGATCATTGAGTTATTATACATGAACCCTAAGCCAGGTGTGATGGCTCCTGATGAGACACCGAGCGAATGGGTCAAAGCGACGCAATTGCCTTGACGATCGACGACGCTGACATGCGTCGTATCGGGTGTTTCATTGGCCGTAAAGGAAACCTTGATGTCTTCCCCTTTGTCAATTCGCTCTCTCCATGTGGCGGCCCGTTCCTTCGAGGTCATCCACCCTAAGGGGACATCCAAAAATTGCGGATCAGCCATGTAGGGATTGCGGTCAGCAAAGGCGGCCTTCATGGCCATGCCCACGCGATAAATATACTCGGCTGAATTGTGGCCCATGCTCGACAGAGCATAACCTTCCAAAATATTGAGAATCGCTAAGAGGGTGGCCCCGCCATGTGGGGCCGGTGCGGTAAAGATGGTGTAGCCACGATAGGTGCCTGTCACGGGCTGCATATCGCGTAATTGATAGGTAGCTAGGTCATTCGCCGTGACAAAGCTGTCGTTTGCCGCTAAGTCTGCACTCATGCGTTGGGCCAAGTCACCCTGATAGAAATCTTCTGCTCCATTTTTGGCCAGACGATGGAGGGTTTGGGCATAGTCAGGGTTGCGGAGCGTTTCACCAGCATTATAAGGTTGGCCATTCTCTTTGAGGTAGATTCGACTGGCTTCGGGATTGGCGGTGATATAATCAAGCAGCGTACTCTCTTCTTGATACAATTTTTCATAACGCCATCGAGCCGCTAATCTATCTAAAACCATGTACCCCTCTTCCGCAATTTGAGCGGCTGGGGCTATAGCTTCTTCCCAAGAAATTGTGCCCCAGCGGTCTAAAATGGTCGCCATAGCCTTGACGGTTCCTGGGGTACACACAGCCTGATACCCCACATCATTAACCTTGCCTTCCAGAAAAAAGCCCCAGCCAAAGGGATTAGGGCTAATCACAATGTCTTCCCACATATCTGGGGTCACCTTCGCTCCAGCCAGAGCGGGCGCATCCAAGGTCATAACCTGTCCATTCGCCAAGCGTAGGGTCAATAAAGCATAACCGCCCAAGCCACACATATGAGGAGCCACCACCCCCTGAACGAAGGCGCAGGTCACGGCGGCATCAATGGCATTGCCGCCGTGCTGTAATACTTTAAAGCCTGCTTCAACGGCGACTGGTTCGGGAGATACAATCATGTTTTTCATGCTAAAATTCCTCTGTAAATATCAATTAACAATTAACAATTAGTAATTAACAATTAACAAATTGAAATATCTGGCTTAATCTTAACATAGAGCGGGATTATATCACGATGATGTATTTGGGCAAAGGCTTATTTTTCATTTATAATAGGTCTTGTTTGAACATCGGGTGGTTTTAATAGATGACTGATTTTTTTAAAATGATAACGAGGCGCGATGACTGATCTCACGTTTATCCACCTAAGCGATTTACATTTTCAAGCCAATGAAGAAGATCTCCAGCCAGGGTACACGCCAAGGCAAAATTTTCAGCGCATCCTAGATGCTTTACGATCTCTGGAGATTCAGCCTGATTTTTTTGTGATTAGCGGTGATTTATCGACTCATGGTGACTTAGAAAGCTATGAGCTTATCAAAACATCTTTGACAGAATTAGAACAGTTTAAGTGTCCCATCTTATTAGGCTTGGGTAATCATGATCAGCGGGTTCCCTTCCGTCAGGTGATCTTAGGCGAAGATGAGACCGATGAGACAATCCCTTATTATCACAGCCACCTCTTTGGTGAGGTACGAGTCATTGTGCTTGATAGTAAACTACCAGACCACGTAGAAGGTTGGCTTGACGAGGCACAGTTAACTTGGTTGGCTGGGGAATTAGCCCAACCAGCACCCGGCGGCAACCTCATCTTCTTACATCATCCCCTCCATATCGGGCCAGTGAAACCTCTGAATGATCATCTCGTCGGTAATCAGGCGCGACTGGCCGAAATTTTAGCCGATCATAAAATTTTAGGCATCCTTTACGGACATATCCACTATCCCAATATAGGCTTATTTCAGGATATCCTGTCCATTGCCACATCCGCAGTCGGCTATGTTATGGATCCTGGTGTGCAAGATAGTCTGCGCGGTTTAGCCAGTTGCGGGTTCACCATCGGAAATATTCGACAGGGCCAACTTTATGTCAATCCGATAACCCTATCCTACCCGGCAGACGAAATATTTTATGTCTCGCCGGATCAATGGCAGACAGAATAATGACGACAGACAAAACCAATTTACTCACAACGTATAATCAACAGGCTGAAAAGCGGAATCAAGAACAAGAGACACCAGCGGCCTGGAAAGTGGAGGATCGGGCTAAGTTTCTCGTCCAATTACAAAAGGCGGGCAAGAAGACTCTGCTGGAACTCGGCGCGGGCACAGGCCATGATGGCCGATTCTTCGCTGATGCGGGGCTAGAGGTCACTTGTACCGATCTATCACCGGAAATGGTCAAACTATGTCAGGCTAAGGGGCTGAAAGCACAGGTCATGGATTTACTAGACCTCACCTTTCCCCCAGCCAGTTTTGATGCGATTTGGGCCTCGAATTGCCTGCTGCATCTGTCTCATCAGGATTTACCCCAAGCTTTACAAAGTATCCAGCACATCCTCAAGCCAGAGGGCCTCTTTCACCTGCGAGTCCACGGCGGTTCTCGCTTTGAAGGCGTGTGGGAAGAAGATTATTATAGGCCTAAACGGTTTTATAATTTTTATCCTGATGCGGAGATTGAAGCAATTATGAGGACTTACTTTGAGATATTGAATTTTAAAACATTGGATACGGACGAAGAAAAGATACATGCTCAGATATTTACGCTGACAAAAAGGGTTCTATGAGACATTATGTGGGAAATGCAGAAATACGCCGGGTAAACAAGCAAAGTTGCAAAGTCGGCTAGGATAAACGGTTATGCGGGGACTTTGCCACTCTGCCGCTTTGCTACTTTCTCTAGCGTTAAAATCCTCATAGAACCACAAATAATCAGGAGCTAAAAATGTCTACCCAACCCAACGTTATATGGATTTTTGGCGACCAACATCGGGCCCAGGCCTTAGGTCATATGGGCGACCCCAATGTTCACACCCCTCATATAGACCGTCTGGCTGCTGAGGGAGTCACCTTCACTGCCGCCGTAGCGGGCTACCCGCTTTGTTGCCCCTTCCGAGGATCACTGCTTTCTGGTCGTTATCCTCATCATACTGTGCCGGGTCATGAGTATCAACTATCTCCAGATCAACCCACCATCGCTCAACCCTTCAAAGAAGCAGGCTATCGCACCAGCTATTTTGGCAAGTGGCATGTCGATGGTTTCAAAGAACGTACAGGGCGGGCCGCGATGCACATCATTCCCCCTGAAAGACGGGGTGGTTTTGATGATTGGTTGGGCTATGAAAATAATAATAGCCAATGGGATTGTTGGGTCCACGGTGGGGAGGGCGACTCGACCTTTCATTATCGTCTGCCGACTTATGAAACCGATGCCTTGACTGACCTATTCATCGACTACTTAAAAGAACGCGGTCAAGAAGCAAGCCAGGGCGAAGGGCAACCTTTCTTCGCCGCTTTATCAGTTCAGCCACCCCATGATCCCTATATCGCCCCAGCAGAGTGGATGGCCCGACACACACCAGCCCGCGTCCAATTGAGACCCAATGTGCCTCAAATCCCGCGTATTGTGGAACGGGCTAAACGGGATTTGGCGGGCTATTATGCCATGATAGAGAATCTGGACGGGAATATTGGTCGTATTCGGGCCACTTTGGATGAGGCAGGACTGACAGACAACACGCACATTATTTTCTTCTCCGACCACGGCGATATGCACGGCTGTCATGGTCAGTTTCGCAAAACCACGCCTCACGAAGAATCCATTCGCATTCCCTTCATTATAAGCGGCACCCGCCCCTTCTATGGCCTAGGCGGTGGTAGAGTGCCTGGGCCTATCAATCACGTAGATATTGCCCCGACCACCCTGGGGCTATGTGGTCTCAAGGCCCCCGATTGGATGGCGGGGACTGATTATTCGGGCTATCGTCTATGCCATCCGCTGGAGAGTGAACCGGATTCAGCCTTTTTACAATCTGTCATTCCCACAGGTCATGGTAATAGTATAGACCGCCCCTGGCGAGGTGTCGTCTCTCGCGATGGCTGGAAATATACCATTTTATCAGGTCAGCCGTGGATGCTTTACAATCTCAATGAAGACCCTTATGAACAGGCTAATTTAGCCTATAATACGCTTTTCGCAACTGAACGTCGTCGCCTGCAAGATCGTCTCGCAGCTTGGATTGATGAGACAGGTGATCGGTTTAATTTGCCGGAGTTGTAGGCCAAAGTGGCAGAGTGGTCAATGGCGTTAAGTGAAGCCCCCTCTAACTCCTCTTTTAAGGGCAGGTGTTTATGAAACTCAGTTGTACCTCTGTCATGCTCCCTCGCTGGACTTTAGATGAAACCTTTGATCGTCTTGGTGAATTTGGTTATGATGCCATCGAATTACGTTGCCGTTATAACCCAGATGATCCAAATGCCGAACCGTTTTTTTGGGGCTGTCATCTTTCGGATGTCAGCCCTGATAATATTGTTGATAAAGCTGAACAGATTCGCGCCGCCGTGCAGCGCAGTAGCGTTCGTGTCGCAGCCTTAGCCCCGAGTTGTACCTACGACCAAACAGATATTATCATCAAACTCTTCAAAGGGGCCTTGGCCCTTGACTCAAATGATCCGCCGCTCATCCGCATTGGAGCCCCGCGTCATGATCGAAGTAAGCCCTATTTGCCTCAATTTTTAGAAGCGCGGGCGGGCTTTGCCAAATTAACGGAACTGGCCCGCGAGTATGGGGTCAAGGTGATTTATGAAATTCATGTCGGCACCGTGGCAGTTTCTGCTTCACGGACCCTCGAATTATTGGGCGATATGGATGCAAACCATATCGGGGCGATTTACGATGTGCCCAACATGATTCGGGTGGGGATCGAAGACACTCGCATGGGCTTGGAACTGCTTGGCCCCTATCTGGCGCATTGCCATATTGGAAACGGGAAGCCTGTGCCCACTGAGCGGGATGATACTGGCAAAATGCAATGGCAATGGACGTTCTGCGATCTACGGGAAGGGGTGGCCGATATTCCGCAGGTCATCGCTGATTTGAAGGCGATAGGTTATCAGGGCGCGATTTCGTTGGAAGAATTTGGGCCAGGAGATGATGCTGAAAAGGTGAAAGAGCAGGGAGCTTATCTGCGAATGCTTTTTGAGCGGGCGTAATTGTTTCGCGAATTGAGTCCAATTTGTCTCCCAATGATATGGGCGTTGTGCGCCATATTTGTGACCGGATCGCTGTGATGTACGCTGGTCGCTTGGCGGAGATTGGCCCCAAAACAGCCATCATGACCGCCCCGAAGCACCCTTATACCGAAGCTTTATTGGCCGCAGGGCCCAAGATTTCAGACCGCTATCAAGGCAAGAAGCGACAAATCTTGGCTGGTGAACCCCCTGATTTATCAAATGTCCCGCCAGGGTGTGTTCTGCATCCGCGTTGTAAATATGCCGCAGATATCTGCCGCCCCGAAGCCCCTGAGTTGCAACAGGTCGGTCCTCATCACTACGCAAGTTGTCATTTCTCACATAAACTGGAGTTAGTGGGCATTGAGTCATAAAATCATTCAATTTTTACGCTATGTTTTGGTCTTTATCCTCTGGCTGGTGACAACGGCTGTCGGTCTGGTTGAGATCGTCTTCGTCCATCAGATCTTTAATCAGATTTATTTTGTCTTGGCGGGTTATGAACTAGATACGGAAGAAACCTTTAAGGCCCGCTATGTCATCGGGGCTGTGCAAGATTTTTCCTTCGTCATCATTGCTTGTTTGTGGGTCATTTTTTTTGTCTACAGCACCTATTGTCATCATAAATACGCTGATCAGAAACGTTCTTGGCGATTATTCGCTTGGACGGCGGTTGTTCAAGCCTTGATTCTGGTCGTGAATTTTGTGATGCCCTATTTGTTGGTTGTTGATTGATTTGACGATTGGCTACATCCCCCACACCATAATGCGCTGTCCCTGATATAGCCTTTCTTTCCGGAAAATCTTTTCATCCCAGGGTTTATTCGCCGCAGCAGTGAAATCTCAGTAATCTAAAGGATTTTAGAAATCATTAGATTTAACTGATTAAAACGATGTGGTTAACATTGATATGACACCGATAAGTATCTTAGTTAAATCTATTCCCCCTTCACCCGCACAACCACATCTGCCACTAAAGTCTGCCCAAACTGCGTCTCAGCCCAGATCCGAATATGATAGAGGCCCGGCTGATTTTGATAGTTCAGTTGGAGGGGCATCTCAAAATACGCTTGATCATTGACTGCCAAATTCCAATGATTGAGATAAGCAAAACGGCTCATCTCTTGAGCATGGCGTAGGCCAGCCAAAGCCGCTGTATCATCTCAGGCCACAGGTTGCAAGCCATGTTGCTGGCGATTTTCATTAATCAGGTTCAACATCAGGTCTTGCAGAGCTGGTATATTGAGCGGTGTGGATGAGGTGGGCGTGGTGAAAGATTGTATCTGTTGCGCCAAGGTAGTGGGTGTGGCAGATGGCAGCGGTGTCGATGTGGATGTCTAGAGATGATGCCAAGGGAACGGTTTTTGGACGCATCTTTGGTTGATGAAAAAATTTGTGAACGCAACCTGGTTTCTCCAAAGTTTATTTTGAATTTTTCAGTATGTAATATTAGGATTTGTTTGAGTTTTGATTTAGCAGATGTTCTTCAAGCTGGTTAATTTTTTTGTGAAGTGCCTGAATTTCTTCCATTAACATCTCATTGCTAATTTCGGCGTGATTTTTAGGTTCTAAAAATAGCGATGCAAAATAGGTCGTAGAAGCACTAAAGAGACCAACCCCGACGATAAGAAGTATTGCGGCCAGGATTCGTCCTAACATTGTGACTGGGTAATAATCACCATAGCCGACAGTTGAAACGGTGACAAAGGCCCACCAAAAGGCATCCTCTGGCTCTAGGATATTAGCGTTTGGATGGTCTTCAACCTCTAAAATGACAATCCCTCCAAAGATGCTCACCAGTAGCGAAATGAGCATGATGGATACAAAAGCTCCCTGCGCTCGGTTGCGAAAGAAGAAAGTGATAATGAATTTGAGCGAACGCGCTACTCGTAGAAGACGCAGGATACGCAACAGGCGTACCAGTCTTCCCCAGCGAAATATTTCAAGGTTGGGAATGCTAGAGATAAAATCAATCCAACCCCATTTCAAAAATTGTCGTTTATTCTCCGCTATTCTGAGGTGATAGAAAAAATCCCCCAAAAAAATAAAACATATAATATTATCAATGATGGTCAAAATTTTGAGCGTTTCTTCTGATAAAGTAAATAGCGTTTCTACGAGTAAAAAGCCAAGGACATAAAAAGAGAGGATAAGAATGACGATTTGCCACTTGCTGATTCTATCGTTCATTTTTGGCCGTCACGATACGTCACATCAGCCCCAGCACGACGTTCTTTCGAATAATCCGCCAGGGTGGCCAAGGCGAAAGTTGTATTAGGGACAAGTGTACGGACATCCTGGACCAAATGACTGGCAGGACGCATAACTTGTTCGATCTCATCCGACATACTGGTCGTGACATCGATGACTAAGACGAGATCAAGTTGAGGAATAACGCGCTCTCCGGCGGTATAAGTAATTGTATGAGCTAGGCAAGCTTCTGGCCTAAGATCAACCTTAATCTGTTGCGGTGTGATTTTGCCCGGAGCAGGATGGCCTTGCGAAGCAGGGCGGCTTTGGGCAAGGCTATCCTGAGCCTGACTAAGATGCGGAAAAGACCCGCCGATTAGCATGAGAGCAATAAACCAAATATGAGGTATATGCCATTTGAAAAGATAAGAGGCCATTAATCATTTCCTCTTCTGGGGCTGAGACTGCTTGATGAAGTAGCGGCAAGGTGGCAAAGTTGCAGGGTTGCAGGGTCAGTGGTTCGAGGCGGTCGTTCCTTTGGAAAGCATCACCTTGCCACCTGTTGTACTTGATTCGGAAAGACTGGTTGGGTTTCATCAGAGCTTAGATGATCTTCAACCTGAGCCTGAGACGGGCTCTCTTTGGATGAAGCAGCGGAGTCTAGCCTTTTTTGCTGACAATAGGCTATATCACTTGCAATGATTGGCTGCAAATCAATTGCTAGGGTTAAATCTGGGATGACACTAAGGGCTTCTTGATAGTTGGCTAAGGCCGCTCGCCAATTTCCCCGATTTTGATCGACTTCAGCCTGTTTTAAGAGAGCGATCATCACCCTATATTGCCGACAGACGGCCTGCCACGATGATGCTGATGGCAAGGCGGTCATCCGGGCCTGTAACACCATATCAGCTTTATGAAAATCATGGTCCATCATATAGTTATGACAAGACTGGAAAGCTACCTGCATGGCTTTATCGACGGGATAATCTATTTCAGAAATGAAATCCTCAGCGGAAATTCTGCCCTTTTCTGGTAAGGCCCTCCCTGAGTCTTCAGCTTGTATTTCCCCAGACAAGGTCTGTTGATCTTGAGCAAAGGGTTGTTTTTTTAATATCGCCGCTTCCATATTGGTCGCACGAGACAAAGTTGCGCTAAGGTTAAATTGACCTGCTTCTTCTTGGATCGTGTGAACTGCATTTTGCAGCTTAGTGAAATGAGTCATTGAACTTTCATTTCCTTGTTTGATGTACTGTTCAAGAAAATCTAGTCGGAGTTCTAAGCGTTTAGCTTGAACTTTCTGTTGTAAAAACCGCAGCTGATAACGTAAGTCATGACGAGGGGTTGGCCTTAATTGAGCCACTTGTTCCAATGTCTGAGATATATCAACATAAGCGGCTAAGGTCAGTGGATTGTCTTCTGAGATGTTAAGCTCCTGTGACGGCTTTGTTTGAAGGCCCAATATTTTTTGATAGATCGACAAAACATATTGAGACCATTGATTAACCACCTCGCTTTGTTGCTGTTCTACCTGTAACCGAAATGATGGCCTCGTTGGATTCTGCAAAATAGATTGACAGTGTTGATAAGCTTGTTCGTAATATTCATTTTGGATTAAATCTTGAAGTTGTTGAAGCATTTGTCGTTCCCAATCCTGTTGAAGATCATTGATCTGGCTTTCGGTTTGTGCTAGTTGAGCAGCATCTAGTCCCAGCTCAATAGCCTCAACGAGGGTTTGTTTAGCCATAACAAATTCAGCTTGGCGAGCTTGGTAAAGTGCTTTATTGATCATGCTATTAAGCCTATACCTTTGTGCAGATTCTTGATATGGGATATAGGTCTCAACACCAGCCGGAGATATTTTCTCTAGAATGATCTCAGCCAATTGGTGTAAAATTGCCTCAAAGTTTTGCGGATGATGTTCGGGTAAAGCTTGGAGGGTCGAATCCTGTTGTTTGATATCTCGCCTGATAGTGGCCTTTTGCTGTAATAGATTGGCTTGAGACCATAAAAGTTTGATGAAATCAGGGATAGCGTTTTGCGTTTGTTGGATGATGTAATCTGTCTGGGTCATAATTTCTTTCATCTTTACTAAAATAAGGTCTACAGTATCAATATCTTGTTGTTGGTAGGCTGCCTGTCCCTGACTAAGCAAGGTCGGCATTTGATCTTGAACTCTATTGAAGGTGATATCTATTTGTTGTTGCCATAGGACTTGTAATACAGCAGCTAGGGTGGGGTAATCCCGTCCGGCGGCTTGGGCTTGTTTCAAACGGTTAGAAGCTCGTTTTAAGTGTTTAACACTTTCCTGATATTGTTGATTTCTGTATTCAATTTGCGTGTACATTTCAGCTAGGCTAATTTCGTAGCCATCAATGGCTTCCAGATGAAGGCTGCTTACAGTTTCGTGAATGGCCTGAGTTGTTTTTAAGTCCAGGTCTAAGATTTGTTGAAAAGCCGCCTTAGCTGCCAGAAAGTATGATTGTGCGGCTTTGAAATCATGTTCAACATTGGCTTGGCGCCCTAAATCCAAAGCGCGTTCTCCCTGAGCAAGACCTACTTTTAACCAGAGTTGTTGCCAAACTTGGCTATGAGGATATTGATGGCGCAGCGTTTCTAACTCTGCTAAAGCACTGTCAAAGCGATTATTTTGAAAAAGAGAATTAATACTTTCAAGAATCGTTTGAATATTATGTAAAAACGATTTGGCTCGCTTAAGATGAAGTTGAGCTTCATCATAGTGGGTTGAATGAGACGGTATTAGGCTATACAAATGAATCGCTTCAGCAAAGTCTTGATCATGAAAAGCCTGATTTGCTTGTTCATAAATTGTCTCTAAGTCTAGCTCTTGCTCAATCCTTCCACGAGCTTGGTCTAATCGATTCGTCATCGTTTGGTAGGCCTGGACCAAAACAGAATCAGCTTTCGACTCAGTTGGAGAAATGAGGAAGTTTGCCTGAATTTGTCCTAAGTCTCGAAATTGAGGCGATTCTTTGAATCGCTTTAATCGTTCCTGTACTCCCTCTAAATCATCCTGCCGACGTAATGCCTGTACCTCTGCCAGCGTTTCATCCAAACGCACTTGGTAGAGACCTAGTTCACGGGTATACTTCCGTTTTTGCTGTAAGGTTGGATGATATTTGAGCATAAGCTTTTGACCAGCATAGTTAAAAATATGGGTATACTGTCTAAAAGCTTGCTCGAATTGACCGAGGCGAATCAGATTATCCCCATCTAGAATCATCTCCTGTAGCGTTTGATCAAGGGCTTCAAGTTGGTCTAGCTGTCTCAGTTTTTGCTCCGCTTCAGGATATTTTGGAATGGCGATTAAGATCTGTTCATAGAGCTGTCGTGCATCTGACCAGTTATAGGTTTGTAAGGCTAACTCTGCCATAGTGAGCGTATGTTTTATGTGTTCCTCATTCATTCCTAAGTAAATGTCCATTTGCAGCTTTTGGCCTCGGCTTTGGCCCGCCGCCATTTTCTGGTTCGCCATAAATGCGGCCGATGGCGTTGAGGATCGACTGATAAATCGGATCAGCCCACCGCTGAAAGAGAGCGACGCGACCGATCGGACGACGTTGTTGTGCCCCGCCGCGAATATCTCGATCAGCCGCAGCTAAAATGCGATCAAGCTTATCTGTTTCCAACCAGTGTAGGCTCGAGCTGTGCCGCCCCACAGCCAAATCAGCGAAGATCGTGTCCATGGTGACCTCTGGTCGGCTAACGATGGGATAAAATTCTGGTTCTCGTCCCCCATCATGTTGCACCCCGGCAAAACGGTCAGCCTCGCGCAAATCATCCGTATCAAAGGATAATAGGGCAACATGCTTGGGGGTTTCCTGTAATCTTTCTTTCAAGAGGGTCAGGGCTGCTTTTCCTGACCCACCTACACCAATGGCTAGAACACGTTTTGGCATGCGTCATTCCTAAACAAAAAAACGCCTACAGACTTGTATCCTGTTATTGACGGGCATAGCGACTGTAGGCGTTTTGTTATTGGCAGTCTAAAAACGAACCTTTTCGTTTTCAAACTGAAGGTGATTAAGGTATATGAGTTCCTAATATGTTTAAAGAACTGATGACCCATTGGATCCACGCAATGACACTTAATAGGGGCAAAAGATTGTCACCGCAGAAAATTCATGAAATCTATCTACTGTTGGACAATGTTGCCGAATGATGTGTATATTTTAAGGTACTTGATAAGCTATTCAATGTGAATGCTAATCACTTCTCTCATTGTAGCAGGCTTGACCGCAAAATCAATGAGGCTATGGTACTTGAAATGGTTGCAACCTAGAGGAATTTGCAACAAAGGGAGGTTCCTAAGCGATGCTGAATTAACCCAACTGCGGCTGAAATGGCTCGGCCTGCGTTGAAGCATTGAAGCGAAACCTTGTCTTGCGCCTCGGTCAGGAGCTAAAACCTGTCTGAGTCATCATGGATAAACGCCGAGTGCGGCGTACGGTGAAGCGTTAAAGCGAAAGTAGTTCACAGGTGATGCTTGCTTAGAAACATCGCCTCGATTGTTATAACATTGTTTTGCCTCAGGTTCTTATCATACCGCGTTTACCTCGCCAGAGATATGCTCTGGGATAGAGCGTGTAGAAACATCCATAATCGTCAGCCCAACCAATTGCTCCCCACGATAACGAAATAAAATACCCTCATCTGTCATTTCTGTATCCGTCGCTTTTTGGGGGTGCTGAAAGCTAATATAAAGAACATCCGCTTCGGCATCATAGTCAACCCAAAAGCGTTGCGCTGGAAAATTTATGAGTAGGGGCAGGGCTTGTAAAATAGATCTAAAAATTTTGGGCGTTACTGTCTGCGCCATCTCGCCTTCTTTCGATCAAGTTTGCTTGTAAAATATGCCATGATAATAAATCCATCTTCTGCTGATACCTGTCGATAGACCACCATCAAATACCGCTTTCGTCCATAACCTCGGACGGCTATGAGAGAGCCTTGATAGCCTGATATAATCAGGTCTGGATTTTCAACCGTTTCCAAGACGTTGTCGTAGTGTCCTGCCACATCATCATGATTTTCTACAATGTGGAACCATCTTTCCGTAGTAAGACGAATAGGCACACCTTCGACAGATATAGCAATGTCCATAGGATTTACTTTTATTGGGACAAATTAATTATGTATTTAAGTCTTGATCTATAGGTTAAGGTTTAAGTTCATTAGATCTATAATTATACCTCAAGGAGGTCAAGATTGGCACATTTGAGCCTTCAAAGCGAAATCAGTTCAAAGACGATGTTTGCTCAGAAACATAGCCTTGATTATCATATTCATATTTCATTCCCTTTATTTATCAAATTCAGGTAATTGCTAATTATTAATCAGTAAGGAGACCTACATGACCCCCTTAAACTTCGCTATTATTGGTGCCGGAAATATTGGTAAAATTCACGCCGAAGCGATTGCTCATATTCCCCAAGCAAAGGTAAGTATTGTTTGTAATCGTTCAAAAGGACCGGGCCGAGCTTTGGCCGAGGAACATCAAGCTCTATGGATGGCGGACTATGCTGAAGCTGTGACTCGCGATGATGTGGATGCAGTGGCGATTTGTACCCCCAGCGGTAGTCACATGGAAATAGCCATCGCATCCGCTGAGGCTGGCAAACATGTGTTGGTCGAAAAACCGCTTGACATCACCTTACCGCGGGTAGATGCTATGATTGAGGCGGTCCGCCAAGCTGGGGTAATTTTGGCCTGTGTCTTCCCCCGTCGTTTTGCTGAAGGGGTGGTGAAAGCTAAAGAAGCCTTGGCCCAAGGACGTTTGGGCCGCTTGAGCTTGGCCGATGTATATGTCAAATGGTATCGTCCTCAGGCATATTACGACAATAACTGGCGCGGCACTTGGGCTTTAGATGGTGGCGGGGCCTTGATGAATCAATCCATCCACAATATTGACTTGCTCCAATGGCTGGTTGGCCCGGTCGAGACAGTCTTCGCTTGCACAGCGACTTTGAGTCATGAGATGGAAACAGAAGATACCGCCAGTGTCGTCTTGACCTTCCAGAATGGGGCCTTGGGCGTGATTCAAGGGGCCACCAGTTGTTGGCCCGGCGACGAAGCCAAAACCGAACTGCATGGCAGTCAGGGCACGATTGTTTTAGAAGATGGACGAATTGTGGTTTGGAAATTGGCCGATGCTGAAGCAGGCGAAGAAGAACGTATGCTCAACCTCGAAGAAACACAAGGTAGCGGAGCCTCCGACCCTACCGCCATCGGCTTTGAGATGCACCGCCGCCAGATTGTCGATTTGGTTGAAGCGATTAACGAGGGCCGTCCGCCGATGATTGAGGGAGCCGAAGCCCGTCGCTCAGTGGAGATTATTCGGGCCATTTATCATTCGGCAGAGACGAATCAGGTGGTCTCGTTGCCTTATGAGGAAGTATGAGGTATGATTAGATAAATAGACCGAACAGATGTTCTATTCAAGGATTACACCTGACAAGGATTACACCTGACAAGGATATGCCATGACTGACGAAAGCATTTCTATGGACGCGCTACACAGCCAATCAACCGTGCAATTTGCGCGGATGATGAAAACGGCTTATCTCAATTACGCTGTTGAAACGATTAAAGATCGCGCTCTGCCGGATGTGCGAGATGGCTTAAAGCCTGTGCAACGGCGCATTTTATATACCATGAAAGAAATGAACCTAGGCGCATCAGCTAAATATCGTAAATCGGCCCGTGTGGTTGGAGATACAATGGGCAAGTATCATCCGCACGGCGATGGGGCCATTTACGAGGCGATGGTTCGTTTGGCGCAAGACTTCACCATGTCGGCCCCTTTGATTGATGGACAAGGCAATTTTGGCTCCATCGACGGCGATGGGGCTGCGGCCATGCGCTATACCGAGGTACGCCTGACCACTTTGGCTGAGGAACTGATGGCCGATATTGAGGTCGATACCATCGACTGGCATGATAATTTTGATAATACAATGCCGGAACCGGATTATCTGCCAGCTAAATTCCCCAACCTGCTGGTGAACGGCAGCGAGGGCATCGCCGTAGGTATGGCCTGTAAGATTCCGCCCCATAATTTGGGCGAAGTGTGCGATGCGCTGAATTATATGGCCAAAAATTGGCGGCACCGCGATCAAATAACCGTGACAGATTTAATGAAATTCATCCCCGGCCCAGATTTTCCCACGGGTGGGATCTTATATTGCAAACGGACTGAAAGCGGTCAGGAAGTGGCCGTGATTAAGCAGGCTTATAGCCAAGGTCAGGGTAAAGTGACCATTCAGGGCATCATCGCTGGGGAAGATGGCAATGGCAATCCCACCAGCGATTTGGACAATGCCCGTCGTCTGATCATCACTGAAATTCCTTATGGCCTCAACAAAGCCACCCTGTTGACCCAAATCGCCGAAGCAGTGCGGGCCGAGAAAATAAAGGGCATCAGCGACTTGCGTGATGAGTCTGATTATGAGGGCATGCACATTGTGGTCACGGTCACGCGGGGCTATCGACCTAACCAAGTCCTAGAACAACTGCTCAACCGAACCAGCCTGAAAATGACCTACGGCATTATCACCTTAGCCTTGGTCGAAGGGGAGCCGGAATATTTATCTATACACGATATTCTGCGCTTATTTATCGAACACCGCTTGGATGTCATCATCCGTCGTAGTCAATTTGAGTTAGCCAAGCATGAAGCGCGATTGCATCTTGTAGAGGGTTTATTGACCGCCTTAGCCTCAATTAATAAAATCATTGACACCATCCGCCGCTCTCAAAGCACAGATACGGCCCGTAAAAACTTGATAAAAAACTTTGATCTCAGTCAAGAGCAAGCGACGGCTATTTTGGACATGCAATTGCGTCGCTTGGCTGCTTTAGAGCGGAAGAAATTACAAACTGAGAAAGAAGATTTATTAGCCCGGATTAATGATCTCAAACAATTGCTGGCCTCAGAGGAAAAACAGCTTGAAGTCATCATCATTGAAACCAACGCGGTCAAAGAAAAATATGCCGTTCCCCGCCGCACCCGTATTTTAGATATCGAAGGGGCAGGCGGGCCAATTACCCAAGAAGATTTATTGAAGCCGGAAGGGGCACAGATTGTCATCGCCACCACACGAGGAAATGTACAACGTGTGCCAGCCAAGGGCTTCAACCTGCGGCAGAGTAAAGGGATGACCAAACGAAGCGTAGATGCCCCGCTGTTTTATGTGCAAGCCGAGGCAGAGGATAAGGTCATTCTGGTGTCCAATAAAGGCCGGGTTTGGTTTGGCCCCATCTATCGCATTCCAGAAAAGGCCACCAGCAAAGAAATGGGCTTAGATAAAGGTGAAGCCATTGTTAAGGCTGACATTCTTAGGCCAGAGGCCTTTTTGACCTTAGCCGCCAGTAATGGCAAGGTGAAGCGCCTGCTGCTGGCTGATTTGAATGGCAGTGAAGGGCATTGGCAGACCGTGTTAGGTGGTCTGAAAGCAACAGAACAAGTCTTAACCGCTGGCGTGACGGATGGCTCCTGTCGGGTGATGTTATTCACCAGTCAAGCCAAAGCGATTTTATTTGCCGAAAATGATGTCAATCCGCAAGCTAGCAGTTCAGCGCAAGGGGTGGCTGCCATGAAATTGGGCAAAGGGGATACACTCATCGCTGGAACCCTTATTTACGGCGGTGATGAGGCGCGTTGTGTATTTTTAGTCAGCGAACAAGGGTGGGCTAAACAAACCCCCCTGAGGCAGTTCTCTATCCAAGGACGCGGGGGCCAAGGGATTCAGACCTTAAAAGTTACGAAGACAACGGGTAAAGTTGCTGCTGCCACGGTGGGTTATGAGCATAGTACCGTCATGGTTTTATCGAGTAGGGGTCGCCGTCATAATTTGGCAAGCAATGATCTGCCTCAACAAACCCGGGTGCAACGGGGTCAACAATTAATTGATTTTGGGCCAGATGATACGATTGAGCAGGTGGTCGTCTTTGAGAATCGGGAGTAGATGTTTCTGGAATCATAAAGTTTCACGACCGGACATATTTTAGGGAACACAGACTGTATATCAACAATTTATCCAAGATAAAAAGACCCATGAATTATCTCAAAAACTTCAATTACTTGGTCAAACAAACCCTTCTATTCCTCAGCCTCTTTTACCTCAGCCTCTATCTTCCCCTAGCGTTCATGGTTTATACCCCTTACTGGTATTGGTTGAATTGTCCTTGGCATGGGCGTTGTGAGCAGATTAGCTTTGAGGTCGCTTATGTCGGCATTGATGAACTAACGCATTATTTTCGTCATCAGGGTGAACTGCTCACAAGATGGACGGACAAAGAACGTCAACATCTCGTTGAGGTGAGAGTAATCTATGATCGCTTGGGTCTAATCGCCTTAGGGGCTGGGGTGATATTCGGGTTGACCTATGATCGTCAGCGCGTAGCGTACTATGCTGGATATAATGCCTTGATTATCTTAGCTCTGCTACTAATCATCCCAGTCTTTAGACCATTTTGGCGCAATATATTCCATGCCCTGTTATTTGACAATGATTTATGGCGCAATTCAGGCCAAGAGCTATCCTATTACATCACACCCAGCCGATTTTTTCTCTTCTCGGCGGTTCTATTTATTATGTTGAGTACATTCTTGAATGGTATAATTTGGGCAGGGCTGAGAAGGACGATGAAACCAGAATAGACATTATAGAGATTGAAAAAACAACAGATCACAAATAGGACGAATAAACAAATGATATGAATTTTTTAAAAATATTTGTGAAATTTGCTTATTCGTGTCGGCCGTGATTTATATTTTCGTTGAGTATAAACTGTCTTTTTTATTTCCTATAAAGTCTAATAAAGAATGGGGATTAATTAATTTAGCCAATCTGGTTCCCAAACTAATCAATCGACGAAAGAATATAAATATACTTCTACACTTCTGAAATACGCTTGCGTAATAATCGTGCCGTGTTCATCTAACCACAGCCGAGTCAAGCGGCGTTGATCCCAGTAGTCTTCTTCAGAAACAACAAACCACACTTCATTTAGTCCTGCGGTCAAGTCGAGCATGTCTTTGGCGACACTGGTTTCATCACGGTTATCGTTGGTCCAGATGCCCTCAATCACCTGATGTGGTTCGGGGAAATAATAGGCAAATGTATGTTGTAAATAAGGCATTTGGAATATCACATGCGGTGAGCCGCCTTCCGTGTGTTCGGCCACAAAATTGGCGGCGGATCGAAAATCAGTTTTGATGGGTACGCTGGTTTGACCCCACATCATCCATAGATTAAACAGCAGTATGGTCATCAAAATAGCCCCGCCAAGCCATCGACTGCGCTGAAGCAAGACCCTGACCCCTGAAGCCATCAGAATATAATAAGCTGGCGCGAGGTAAATCACATAGCGGTCTTCAAAGATCGGGACACGTAAAGAGATCAGGTAGATCAACAGAGCTGGCACAATTAACCAACACGCCACCTGTAACCACGGTTGTCGAGGCGCCGGTTTAGGCCAAAAAGGTGCTAAATAAAGCCCTAAGAGTGTGAGAAATAAAGCAGTGATCATGGCGTAAAAGCTATAATCAGATCGTAAGACTCCAGAACTGTAAAGATGCAATAAGATCTGCGTTTGTTGGGTGAGAGAATAAAAGGGGTGTCCAGAATCATAGCCTTCTAAGATGATCGTTTTAACCAAGTTAGCCTGCCAAATTAGTAAAGGCACATAAGGCAAGGTTAAGAAGGTCATAGCAATGAGCCAGCCACGCCACTGCAATTTTAGATCTGACCACTGTATGACACTCCAGAGACCGTAGACTGCCAGCATCAAGGGAGCCAAAATATGAACATAAAAAGACAAACTCGTGGCGGCTACAAAAACAACCCACCATACTTTGCGACCAGTGGTTAAGGCTACTTTGAAGGAGATCATCCCCGACAAAATTAAACAGGGTAGCCAGGTATACATCTTTGCTTCTTGAGAATACCAAATAAGATAGGGAGAGGTGGCAATAAAGGCTGAGGTCATGAGAGCCTCAAGTTTTGTGAACCCTAGTCGGCGGGCGACTTGAGCCGTCAAAACGACCATGAGGACTCCCCCAAGGGCTGAAAAATAGCGTAGGGCAAATTCGCTATCACCAGTTAAGCCGCGCCATATTTTCAGAAGAACATAGTAAAGGGGGCCATTATGTTCTGGGCGCGTGAGGAGGTTCCGCAACTGGGCCAAGGAATTTTCAGAGACCAGTATGTTCCCTACTTCATCCGAAAAACGGATAGCATCAATTTCATCACGCCAGAGGCTTTGAAAATCCAAGTGATAGGTCCGCAGACCCAAAGCGAGGAAAATTAGAATCATCAGGCTGACGTTATATAGGCTATTTTTAACGACTATCTGCTGCTGATGGGTTGTTTTGTCCGAGTTAGAAGAGGTCATTTGGGATAACTTATCTCTCTAAAAGATTAGAGGGTGTTTCAGACGAGGTATGAATGCCAAAGTAAGGGAAGTCGAACAAATAAATGCCCTAAAAATAGACTGAAATAAAATCCAGAGTCCAATACGGGCTCTGGATTTTATGCTAGATGGGACATTTTAAATTTTGGAACGCCTGAAATAAATAGGATAAAGAGGCTGACTTCCTGCTCCTTACGCCTAAACATTACTGCGGAATATGGATGACTTCACCAGCAAAGATCAAATCAGGATTAACAATTTTATTATGATCAACCAATTGCTGGACTGTCACCCCATAACGACGGCCAATAGAGAAGAGGGTGTCCCCTAGTTTAATCGTATAGACGATTTCTGACGGGCCATCGCCAGTAGGGATACGTAAAACTTGACCGATGAAGATAAGGTTTACATTATAGATGTTATTAAATCGAGCAATGGTTAAAACAGTTGTATTAAACCGACGGGCTATAGAGAAAAGGGTATCACCCGGTTGAACAACATACTCAATCACTCCATCTTCTCCAGGTGTCGGCGTTTCTTTATCTCCTGGTCCTGGTGGCGTAGCAGTTGGGGTTACTTCGCCGTCAGGCGTGGGAGTTGGGTCATCAGGCGTGGGGGTTGAAGCATCGGGAGTCGGGATTGGTGTGTCAGTTGGGGAAACTGGTGTTGGCGTATCTGGGTCAGGATCGACCACACCCACCACGATTTGGCCCCCGGCTAAGGTTGCCTCTATCCGTTGACCTTGATTGGTGGATAAATCCAGCTTTGTAATGGTGATGTTTCCAAGACCATTTTGCGCCCCCTGGAAGGTGAAAGATAGTAATACGCCACTGCCGTTCGCAGGCGCACTGGGCGGAATTTGAGTCAAGGCGTAGCTAATTGACCCAGCTTGGTTATCAACGACATTTCGCGCCACAAAGTCAGGCGCGAGAGCATTGCCTGGAGCAACTTGAATGCCATCCTTGGCCGCATCGCCGTCAGATGATACTTGCAGTACAGCTGCATCAAAACTTATTTCGATGTCAGCGGCAAATAGGTCAGCCACATCATCAATTAAAATTTGTACATCCACCGTGCCATCAACCTCAATATCTGCTACGGCTGGGTCTACCCGAACAACCGTCCCGGTTTGGGCCACAGCCACAGCTTGCGTGAACAGGGCCAAACAAACCAATAGCATGATTCCCCCATAAATAAAAACCTGCTTGTTGTTAAATACAATGCGTTTGTTTGAGAGCATAATTTTAGTCTCCTTGAAACAGTCTATAGTTGACATTTCGATTACTTTATGTCAAATTGTAACACAGGTAGAGAAAATGCACAAGGTTAATCGCTTCACTTAGTTTAGCAAAGTTGCGACGTGCCCAATGGGGTTAAGTTAAGGTTAGGACAAGCGGGTGTCAGAAAAAGTCTCCTGGCAACATGACTATCATCATCTCGATTTCAGCTATGAATGGAACAATGGCATCTTGGAGGTCAAACCGATGCCAGACTTTGCCAAATCACAATTGTGATTGCTGGTCCAGATAGAACGTATCAAGGCATCTTTGACTTATGTATCGAGTCGCTCTCAGATAGTACTCGCTCAGAAATAGAACGTGATGTTGTCGCCAAGAAAAATGAATATGAAGCTATTGGGGTACAAGAGTATTATATTTTGGATGACAAGGGGATGTATAAATTACAAGAGGCTGAGGAAAAGCTTAAAAAAGCTGGTTTGCTGTAAGATTATAACATAGTCAGTCGTGGTGGTGATTGATTGTCCGCGACTTGCTTCCAGAATCAGTATTGTCTCTTGTCTCAGCGATGTTATTAAGACTTCTGCTTTTGAACCTGCTGTGCTTGATGAAATACACTCAGCTACAAAATGACAAAGTTGCGAGGTTGTTACCCTGCAACTTTGCCACTTTGCTACGCTGTCACTCTGCTACACCGCTTTACTGCCAAACCGTCAATGGCCCTTGTTGGCGATAATTATTGGCGACCATCGCCAAATCAAGGATGTTGACGACCCCATCTCGGTTCAAATCGGATAAAGTATCCCCAGTGTCGAGATTACTGGCAAGATAAGCGAGGTCAAAGATATCAACGATCTTATCTTGATTCATGTCACCAGCTAAAAGGGCGATTTGACCAACCGTGGCCGCGTTGACCGGGCCATCAACGCTGCTGGTACTCGGTTGGGCTGTGCCTGGTTCAGCTTTGGCTGAGAGATAACCAGGATAGCTAAAATTGAGGGGTTGTTGCCCAGCAATCGTGAATGAACCATCAGCTTGCGTTTCGGTCTGTTCACCGGAAGCAGCAGTCACAATGATACCGCCATGATTAGCTTGCCCTTGCAAGGTAACTGCTCCCGATAGGACCAAACATCCACCAGTCACGGTCACCTGTCCATTGTATAAGTCGAAGTTAAAGGTCTGACCATTCACATCGGTTAAGATCGCTTTGCTGATGGTCACTGATGTACTCCCTTGACATTGCGGTTGCCAATCAATGGTGATGAGCGTGGCATCGTCTGCGACAGGCTCACTACCGAGAAGCTGTGCTTTGAAGTAAATTTTACCGACAACAGTATCAACACGATTATCAGCAATCAAACTCGGACTTTCCAAAAAAGCATCATTTGGTCTGATTTGTACCCCTAAAGTGTCCGCGTCAGCATCATCAACTTGCACGATGCCAGGATCATAGTCAATTTCTAACTCAACATCACGCAAAGTTGGCCTGTTCTTGACAGCAATGACTGAGGAAAGGTCAGGCTTACCAAAGTCGGTCAATTTAAGCTGTAAATTTTGCGGCTCAACCAAGACCTCAGGCGGCAGCGGCGTGGGTGTTGGGGTAGACGGCGCAGGGGTTGGCGTGGCCACTGATTGAACAATCACAGATGCCTCACCATAACAGGGTGTGAAGCGATTGCCGCTGGGGTCACTGGCACTGAGACGAAAGCGGTAGGTACCAGGGATACTGGTATTCGTATAACGACCTTTATACTCGCCGACTTGATCATCCAAATCCACCACATTTGCTGCGCTGACCTGAGCGGGTCTGTCCACATCCACGCGAATTGTGGCCCCATC
The DNA here is from genome assembly GCA_965199695.1 of Anaerolineae bacterium. GTDB lineage: Bacteria > Chloroflexota > Anaerolineae > 4572-78 > 4572-78 > CBDAUV01. Next base: position 1,594,841 of record OZ241372.1, read on the forward strand.
TACGGGTGTATTTTTTTGATCAGTTAAATTCACCGTTAGATTGATGGGATCATTTTGTTGATATTCAGTTTTATCAAAAATAATATCACTCATTTTACATGCCTGGGGACAATCGAGGCGTTCTGCAACTTGACTGCGGAAGGCTGGCAGTAGACTATACAAATTATCTCCAGGCGAGAGCGTGTTACTCACATCACGTCCCCCAGTAATGACGGGGATATTGGCATAGCCGCCAATTGAAGCAGTGCTATTGGGATCAATTTTATAATACCCCAAAGCCCAAGCCATCAAGTCCACTCCAGCATTGAACATAGCTTGGCTAGGTTGAATATTGCTCAAACCAAGATAGTTACAGTTGCCGTAGCAGCCAATAAAGCCTACAGCCATTGCTCCAGCGTTTGGTCCACGATGGATACCGCGTACACCAATTGCGTTATCGCCACCTGCGCGACCTTCATAAATAACCCCATTAGGATCAATAAGATAGTTATAGCCAATATCGCCCCAGCCAAGCGTAATCGTATGATAGTGCCAGATAGAGCGCACAACGCTGGCATAGTCGTAGTAGGGTCGATTCGTGGTTGCCGTGTGGTGAACGATGATATGGGTCACGGGTTGGTAATGAGGCGCGTTACGACTGCCTTGCCCATCAGGACATCCCCAGGTGCTACGGGCGACAATATGGGGTCGAGGAACCGGACAAATATTCGGGTCATAGCTGCTGGCTCTGCTCATACTGCTGGCGACAGCGGCATCTGTCGGTCCATCACTGGTATTGCTGAAAACTAAGACCAGGCTTTGAAAACTGGGCGAAGAACCAGCTTGATCTGCTTCTAAAGTTAACCGAACCTGGATTTCTGCTTGCTTTGCCTCGACCCAAATCATGTTCCCTGCGTGAGCGTCATTTCGCACAGGATAGAAGGCCTCTGGGTTTTCTAACCAATCGCTATAAGGGCCATTATCGAAGCTGAGGCGTGTTTCAATTTTGACGCTTGTTCCTTCGGGTGCATCAACCAACCAAATCGGGACGATGTCGGTTGTGCCAGAAGGGACATTAATCGCTTTAGATGTATAGATTCCTGTATAGGTTCCTGTATAGATTCCGCTTGTTTTCCCCTCGGCCAAGGTCAAACCTGCTTCACCAGCCATCAAGCCATCTAAAGTCCCTTGGCTACTAAAATAGGCTGCATCTAAAAGGGCTTCCTTCACCTCGATCACAGACTTACCATCGCTAGAGGCAAAACTGGCACTCGAAAAATCGGGCTGATCACCGCTCTGGGCAAAAGAGAGGCTGGTTGACACACCGACTAAAATCAAAGCCAGGATCAAAAATGCTGCATTGAAAACCCATCTCCGAGACTGAGTATTAGATTGATTAAAAGTAGATTTGTGTTTCATGATACCTCCTGAAAATTAGATTATATTGTTTAGAGATAGTGTGAGCTTACCACAGCCCTCATTATGGCTCAAGTGTATTACTGCTTAAATCATTTCAGTATTATCTGTTAGCCATAAGTCAGTGTTAGTGCGGAGTTTGACTTTAGTTCAGATCTTGGGGGCTAAGTTTCTTCTTAAATCAGAGAAGGCCAAACCACTAGGTTTGGCCTTACTAGATATATGATTGATTAAACTTCAATTAAGGAATGGGCGTAGGGCCAAAGACGCGGAAGTTCGCGGCAACTAAGGCTAAGTCAGCGATGTCAATAATACTGTTGTCCGTATAATCCATTCGCTCTAGGGCCTCAATGGAATCGCTATTGCTATCCAGCGTACTACTACCAAGGGCATTGGCCATGATGGTCAGGTCAAAGATATTGATAGCGTTATCGCTGTTCACATCACCAGCTGTCAGGGTTACTTGGAACAAATCATCCTGAGTGAGATTGCTGCCAGTCGCATCTAAGTAACCATCACGGGACACTTCTAAAGTTTCATAAGGTGGATTGAGCGGCACATTCACTCGACCATCAGTATCAGGTTCAGCGATAACACTATAACCAAATTGTGTGGCCTTGGCTTCAACATCTTCATACTTGCTGCTACTGCCGCTAATGCCTTGCAAAACGACTTGGAAGGTTAAGCCGACGGGACGATTGGTGATTTGTAAGTGACCAACGATGGGTTCGTCTTCGTAGACTATGTTCGTTGCTGTAAGTGGTGCATTTTCAGCATCGAACGCAAAGGGGGTTGGATCCGTGATCAAATGAGTACTCTGAAGATATACGTCTTCTGCTTGCCCTAGTTTTAGGCATTTATTGCCGAAAGGCGGTTGCGCGGGAGCAAAGTTCGTTAGATCATTAGGATCAGGTGCATCCAGACCAAAACAGGGGGCGATAGGATTACCCGATACGTCTCTAAGGTCAATCTGGCTGAAGACGAGGAAGGTGCTTGCCCCAGGATTGGCAGCGGCTACTTCCCAATCAATGGTGATCAAAGAACCACTCTGGAAAATCGCTTGCTTATTCGGGTTGATGATCGAAATGTTTATATAGCTCCGAACATTCGCTTGACTGGCTGTCGTTTTCGGGGCAGCAATCGCATTCACATAATTCGTCGGCCATATCGTTGGTAGACTCATTTCATCATTGGTATTGATCGGTGAAGAGCGATTAAAAGTCTTTTGGACAATATAATCAATGCCTTCCGTCAAGCCATCAAACACAGTGCCAGGATGAATATCTACTACGGAGACGATCCCATCATTGTAATCGAAAGCAACTGAAATAGAATTTACATCACCTAATACCTTAACCATCAGGTCAGTTGTCGCTCGACTATTTTCTGGGATCAACTGCGGGGTTGCAAGAGGTGAATTAACCGACCACTGACTATAAGGCCGCAAAGAAAATTTCTCCTTAGCGTACTGATGGGTCCGTACAGCCACAGCTGCTTCTGCATCTGGTTCCTGAGCTGAGGCTGGTGACGTGATGAACACGACCAAAGCAGCAACGAAAAACGTTGCAATCATAAATATATCTTGTTTTCTAAAAGATGTTTGTTGGAAAAAGCGTTTCATTGATGAACTGCCTCCTAAATTTGGGTTAGTATTTTAACTTGTTATTATTGTAACCGTTTTAGGGCTATCTGGCAACGGTAACAGTGCGGAAAAGGCGTTCAGAAATAGCCCTACACATGATCTAGGTATTACTACGGAGATTATTGTAACCGTTCTAGGGCTATCTGGCAACGGTAACAGTGCGGAAAAGGCGAGCCCTACACATGATCTAGGTATTACTACGGAGATTGAGATTACAATTAGCAATTGGCAATCGTGTAAATTGGCAAAGTCTTCCGTAAATGCAAGGGCATTCCTGTGGAAGGACCGCTGCTGTTTTGTCGCTTTTTACTTGTCTGCCACAAAAAACCTCATAAAACCAATACGTCAAAAAAAGGCGTGAAAGTATACTTTTTCACGCCTTTTGGCATGCCTTAAGAGAAGAACATGATCCCCTTAATTTTTAGTTTTAGTGTCCATCGATATCCTAGTCAGCAATTAGGCTTGGGCCAACCGTGCGGAAATTCCCCGAGACAATGGCTATATCGGCAATGTCAACCCGCCCATCACCTGTATAGTCCATAATGTCACGCAGAGGATTACCAGCGACCGGGCTATTCAAGTTGCTGGCCATGAGACTGAGATCAAGAATGTCAATCACGCCGCTATTATCAACATCACCAGCTAGAAGTGTGACCAAAGAATTTTGCAAGGGACCATCTACATTGGTGACCTCAATAGACAGATAACCATTTCGTTCTACCACAAGATATTCGTAGGGCAGGGGAGCCAAGACATTGACTGTGCCATCGAGAACGCCATTCGCTGTCGGTAAGAGCGAGCCAGGCACTAAGCCATTGAGGGTCCGAGCCGTCACCTTGATATCCTTCAGTTTGTGATAAATGGCATGATAATCGACTGTACTGGCCCCTTGGAGTGCTACTTGAAAGGTCAAGCCAATAGGCTGAGTGGTGATCTCAAGTAAGCCGATGATTAACCCATCACCAAAGTCCAATCTGAGTGGTTTTTGGGTAGCATCGTAGCAGGGGTTGGGGTTTGATGGGTTGGGGACAGGTACGCCGAGCAAAGTGGGCACAGTACTTAGGTTAGGCGGCCCGATACAGGGCGTAATTGACGTGCCTGAGACATCTTTTAGATCAAGACGGGTGAAGACAAAGGGTGTCCGCTTACCAGTCGCAGTGTTGCTGGCTTGCCAGTCAATACGGATGAGCGATCCCGTTTGAAAAGTGATTTGCTCATCTATATCAAAAATGATGATGTCTACATAGCTGCGTCGATTAAGCGTGACATCAAAAGGTGTTGTGCCCAAAGGCAAGTCCATTTCCTGGTCTGGGTTGATCGCCGTTGCCCGATTCAGATCCGTCGTAATCAGATAATCTACCCCCTCAACCAGATCATCAAAGATTGATCCCGGTCGAATGGCAAAAACGGAGGCAACACTCGACGCATAGTCAACTGATATAGACACGAAGTTGACTGGACCAGCTTGGCTAACCATCAATTCCGTCGTAGCCCCACTGCTTGCGGGGATTAACTGTACCTGTGGTGCTGCGACAGGATTTGAACCGCCAGGTATAGCGACGGGACTGCTGCCGTGTGTGCCGTAGTAGGGTGCTAAAGCAAACCCACTACCCACTTCACTATAGGGGTTGAGCCAAAACTTTTGTTTAAGCAAGCGAGGGTTTTGGGCTTCAGCTGGGATGAACAGGGACGAGGTCAACAAAACTGCTGCCAGCACACCTAAAAACGAAAAATTAAAGGGTTTGAGATAAAGCATAAATCTTGGAAGTTGTTTCATGAAAAACGCCTCCTAAAGTTAAGTATAGTAAATTCCTACAAAGTGTAACCAGTTCATGTGTTTTCCTCAAGAGTAATACTGCGGAGAAAGGCTTCAGAAATACCTCTACAAATTTTCTGGGTAGTAATACGGAGTGAAAAAGTACTGGACCACCCATGTAAAAATATCTGAGAATAAAGTAGGCTTGACAACAACCACCAATTCTACGATACTATTGGTTATAAGATGAAACTTTCTTTAACATCTGTATTCATAAAAGAGTCGATGTTGGGCGGCAGATTGGACCACCAAAATCTAGCCCTCTTCCAATTCTTTTTCCTAAAATAGCTAAAGGTACAAACGCTATGAAAAAAAGCTTAAATTATCAATTACATAGGATGATTTAGGCTTTTTTTGCCTAAATCGGTGTTAACAGGCGCAATGCTGTGAAGTTTATATTAATTTGCCGTGCGATGAAATTAACATGGGACAGATTTTATCGCATAGCCTACTATTAACAATTACGATACGTAAGGAGACCGTTATGAAAAAACTAAAAACTAGCTTGACTGTTTTAACCTTGGCCTTCATCCTATGCTTAACCTTTATGATGACCGCTCAAGCAGGTGGGCCTTCTGGCTACTACGCTCAAAGTGATTATACCGACAGCCATCACGGCTATCATCACAACACCTATTATTATCACCAGGGTTATGGGTATCAGCAAACCTATCCTTATAAAAATACCCATTATAATCACAACCATAGCGTTTATCAGAATGGCTACAGAAGTGGCTATTACAATGGTTATCAGGCTGGCTATCAGGCTGGTTACTATGATGGCTACTACGATGGCCGCTATGGATACAAGCGTTAAATATTTTGAAAGTAATTAGGTGGTTCTAAAAAATAATCATCCTAAAATTACAGATCATGTATTGCGTCAAAACAGTCTATGATATACAATACGGATTATGACTTGAATTTTGGAATGATTTAAATTTTAGAATTCCCTGAGTTATCCGTCTGTTAACACTTCAATCAAATAAAATCAGTCCAAAATAATAAAAGAGATAGGGTACCCTATCTCTTTTATGAATCATTAAGGAAGGTTCCATGATACAAGTAAAAACAAACACAATGCCTCGCCTTGGCTGCTAATATTAGGCCTGGTACTGGCCCTAAGCCTCATTACAAGCTGTTTTGGTTTAGCTTGACCAAGCCCAATTGAAGCGCAAGCAACGCTGCCTCTGTCTATGTTCGGGCAAAATATTACTTCTGTCTTCGTCATCTCTATTATCCCTTTATTTTCATTTTTTATATTCCGCCTCTTTCCCTCTATCCCCTCTACCCAGATTTCCTCTTTTCCTGCCTAGTGACCTATTTCCATCTTTTTTTCTGAAGATATCTATGTTTATTAAATGTGTTCGATAATGAAAATGGTGACTACCTTTGTAGGATCACTATTTTCTCGGAAAGACCTTGTCTGATATACTGTAAACAGGCATAATTTCAACTTTTCCATCTGCGAGAGGTTAAGGTATCTATGGTCTTTGCAAAAATTAAAAGTTAAACTTTTTCTTTATAGTATAGATATTGAGATTATATTGACCGTCTTTTAAAATTATTTAAGTAGAAAAAATTTTGTATTCGTGTAAGGAGATAAAATGTGTCAAAAAGTATTTTTCATAAGTTTGTTTTTATTGTTTAACCTGCTAGTGAGTGCCTGTTCTTTTGACCCCGATTTCGTATCAACTTTAGCTGTAATAACGCCTGAACCAGGGCCCGAGCCAATAGAGCTTTCACTGCTACCTATGTCAACCTCGCCTTCCTTAACGGCTGTTGAGATATTTGACACAGTTTCTCCGGCAATTGTCTTTATTGACACACCAACTGGCACGGGCAGCGGTATACTGATTGACAATGGCTATATTGTCAGTAATGCTCATGTCGTCTGGCCTCATGAAATCGTCAGAGTCGTTTTTGCTGATGGTTCGGAATATCTTGATACACCTGTCGTTGCCTGGGATATGGTCGCTGATTTGGCTATCCTCGGTCCGGTTGACACGTCGGTCAGACCAATCAATTTTGTCAATGCAGATGAGCTTGTTATTGGAAGTGATGTTTTCCTGATTGGCTATCCTGCTGAACTTGAAGATTTCCCTCAGCCAACAATTACGCATGGCTTGCTTTCGCGGATTCGGGAATGGGAAACGATTGCTTTGTCCTTTTTACAAGTTGATGCAGCGATTACCGGGGGGCAAAGTGGAGGCGCACTGGTGACAGAACAGGGTGAACTGTTAGGCATTTCAACCTTCTATTTTTCCAGTGCGGGTTTTGGCCTGGTCTCCTCGGCGACAGATATTGTACCCCGCTTAGAAGCATTGCTCAATCAAACAGGCAATGATGTTTCAGTCAATCAGCGGCGGCTGTTGAGTAATTCCGGCTTGACAGAACATCAGGAATCATTGCAGGATGAACAAGACACGAAAACCTATTTGATTGACGAACCAGTGGGTACCGAAATTGAGATTGGTATAGAAGGCAAAGGAAACCCTCAATTTATCATCCACAATTTAGCAGGTTATGATTTTATTAAATCTGAAGATAGGCGCAATGATATACCGGGGGTCTCTTTTGTTATGGAGTATGAAGGGCCATACCTAGTGACCGTATATCAGCTATCCCAAAATGAACACACCTTTCATTTGTTGAGTGATCACCCGCTTATGCCTTATCATGACCCAGATGATGAGATGGTGCTTAACCTAGGCGAAACATATTTAGCCAATATCGACTATCCTTATGATGTAGATTCCTTTGAAATTGCCTTGGATAAAGGTGACATTGTTGAAATTACGATGGATTCGCTACGTATCGATGCCCATTTATCCATCCACTATGAGTCTGTAGCTTTAGAAGAAACTATCATTGATGACGATAGTGGGGGGGGTATATTTGACCAAAATGCACAACTTATCTATCAGGCTCCTGTCAGTCAAACCTATGTAATCAAGGCCGAAAATTCCTATGGTGATGAAACAGGGGCCTACTATATCAGCGTTAAGCCAGCTCAACCTGATGCAATACTGACAGAGGCCCAACATTCTCAAACTTTTATCGCCTCACCCTATGGTCGCTTAACGCCCTATGAAAGCGAACAAAATTTTTTCCGCATCCTTTATCCAGCCCATTGGTCATGGTCACGTGATTGTGGTGATCAAGCCTCAGCCTGCTTCAGCCATGCAGAACAGGGAGGGTTAGTTATTCTGGAAGAGGATATGAAAGATTTTCAATCAGAGGAGATGAATTTAACAGGATATGTAGACTTACTCTTAGATATTCTCGAATTTTCTGCCCAAGATTTTGACCTGCTCTCCCGTGAACCTTTCACCACCCCGCAAGGCATCGTAGCTGAAGTTCTGGCTTATCAAGTGATTGGTGGTCGTCTCCAAGCATCTCGATTGGTATTTGTTGATGATCAGCAAATCGCATTTAATGTGACCTATTATGTCCGGAGTGATATCTACGAGCGTATGGCCGGGATGGTCGAATATTCATTTAAATCTTTTCGTGTGTTAGATCCTGAGACTCAAGAAAAAGAACCCATTTACTACTACGACAAAGGGTTAAGATTGGTGACAGCTAGACAATTTGATGAAGCGATCGATGCCTATACCAAAGCGATTGAATTAAATCCTGACTTAAGGGATGCTTATGTCCAACGTGCTGCTGTTCACCGATATTTTCGTGACTATGATTTATCTATTGCTGACCTGAACGCGGCCATCGCCTTAAACAACGAATCCGCAGAACTATATCACGAACGAGCCTTAACCTATTGGATAGCTGTCGATTATGAAAGCGCGAAATCAGATATTGATACAGCTATTGCGTTTGACCCTGATGATGACCACTATTACAATATTCGGGCCTTGATCAACGCATCAATGGGGGCCTACGAGGATGCTTTAGCGGATATAGCCATTATTGAAAGAAAGAATGATGGGCACTTGGGGGCACACATTCTGGACACCCGTGGTTATATTTACATCAAGATGGCGGATTTTGAAAAGGCAAAAGAAGACTTTGATGAAATATTTGATCGTGATTTGCGTTTCCCCTATGCCTTATTAGGCGGCGGTATTACCTATACTGCCCTTGGTGAGACTGAAGCGGCTCGAAAAATGTTAGAAGATGGGCTGTTGGAAGTGTCCGATAGTGAAAACCCAGATCCACAGTTAACCGACCTCATTAACCTGGCAGAAGAAGCTTTAGAGACGCTGGAATAACGACCAGTATACATCAGTGAGGATTAAACACCATGTCCAACTATATTCTGGCTCATGATCTCGGCACGACTGGCAATAAAGCCACCCTCTACGACCGCGAGGGTCAACTGATTGACAGTGCTTTTGTTGGTTATGAAACGGTCTATGCTCACACGGGTTGGGCCGAACAAAATCCTGAAGATTGGTGGCAGGCAGTCTGTGGCTCTACGCATCAACTCCTCCAACAAACGAAGGTCGCTAGGCAGGATATAGCTTGCCTTGTTTTTAACGGCCAGATGATGGGCTGTGTGCCGCTCGACCAGCAGGCTAGGCCCCTGCGCCAAGCCATTATCTGGGCCGACCAGCGAGCTGTTGAGCAAGAACACTGGGTTCTGTGCAAGCCAAGGTGGCAGATGAAGTGGGTCTGCCTGCTGGGACACCCGTTGTGATTGGTGGTGGTGACGGAGCCTGTGCCTCTGTCGGGGCAGGCGTGGTGGCCGAGGGCGCGGCTTATAACTATGTTGGCTCATCCTCTTGGAGAGCCTTGGCCACGAAAACCCCTATTTATGACCCTAACTTTGGAATCCACGGGCGCGGGGAGCTTTCATCGGCTTGACCCTTCGTCATTCACGGGCTGACATGATTCGGGCTGTGAAGGAAACAATCCATGATCAAAATACGCCCTTTTTCAGAATCTGATTGGCCAGCCACTTGGCAGATTATCGAGCCTGTATTTCGGGCTGGGGAGACCTATGCTTTTTCGCCAAATATCACCGCAGTGGAGGCTCACCAAGTTTGGGTTGAAATACCTACCGAGACCTTTGTGGCTGTCGATGAAAACGACGAAATTCTTGGCACCTACTACATCAAGCCAAACCAACCGGCTCTTGGAGCGCATGTCTGTAACTGTGGTTATATTGTAGCAGCAAAGGCGCGAGGTCAAGGTATTGCCTCCAAAATGTGCCAACATTCGCAGCATGAGGCCATCTCGCGAGGCTTTCGAGCGATGCAGTATAATTTGGTTGTTTCGACAAATATGGGGGCTGTCCAGCTTTGGAAAAAATATGGTTTCGCGGTCGTCGGCACCCTGCCCAAGGCTTTCCGTCATGCGAGGCTTGGCTTTGTAGATGCTTTTGTGATGTATAAACAACTAGAAACAGCCTGATGAACTATATAGATTGACCATTTCAGATAAGGTGTTCACCACAAACTGGACATCGCCAATCTTGATGGTATGCGATGTAGCGTCGTTTTGAGCGTTGAACCCAATAGGCTTGTCCGTATTGGGTTTGACGATTAGCCCTATTCTTCAAATAACAGTCCCCCTATTAACAGACTTATCAATAAAAAGCGAATTATCATTCGTTATAGGGCACATCCCCAAATTGCCCACCCCCTTAGCTAATAGTATAATCCAAACCTTGGCCTTTGTGCCTGCTACCAGCAGCCCGCGCAAACACAGCCAAAAAGCTATCTCGAACATAGGCAGGCTTCATGACCAAACTGATTATCGTCATTCCTACCTTCAACGAGGCCAATAACTTACCAAAGATCACCCAGGCTCTCTTTGACTTGAACCTGTCTCATCTGGAAATCCTAATCGTCGACGATGACTCACCGGATGGGACGGGACAGGTGGCGGATGGATTAATGGCCCAATATCCAGATAAATTTCATGTAATCCACCGCAAAAATAAACACGGTATGGGCACAGCGTATATCGAAGGCTTTCAATGGTGTTTGCAACAGGGGGCTGAGTATGTGATTCAGATGGATGCTGATTTCTCTCATTCGCCGGCGTATATTCCTCTATTCTTAGAAAAAATCGCGGATTATGATGTCGTGGTCGGTTCGCGTTACGTACTAGGCGGAAGCATTGATGAGCAGTGGAGCGGCTGGCGGTGGCTGCTGAGTTGGTGGGCAAATTCGGTCTGGGTTAATCTGAGCTTAGGGGTCAAGACTAAGGATGCCACAGCCGGCTTTAAGTGCTGGCGACACACGGCTTTAGAGGCCATTCAGCTAGAGCGGATTAATTCTAATGGCTATGTCTTTCAAATTGAAATGTGCTATATTTCCGAAAAAATTGGGTTAAAAATTCTGGAAGTACCCATCCACTTTGAAGATCGTCGTGTTGGACAAAGTAAAATGACAGTGCCAGTTAAGTTTGAAGCAGCCTGGCGCGTCTTTGAAATCCTGTGGCGACATCGCGCCCTCAAGAGCAAGCCCCGTCATGAAAATGCCTATCGCTAAGTCAGATATTTTTTCTGCCTGCATCCTGTTTCTGTTTCCCCTCCTTTTATTCGCCTCCGTCACCCTGGGGCCACAAACTCTCCTACCGCTTGACAACCGGTTTAGCTTTGAACCTTACGCTTCCTTTCGAGAAGACTTTGGTCTGGCCCAACATCCCCATAATCATCTGCTCTCTGACTTAATACTAGAAAATTATATCTGGAAAGATTTCATTATCGAGGCCCTGCGTGGCGAGGAGTTCCCCCTCTGGAATCCCTACCTCTTTGCTGGACAACCTTTTCTCGCCAATGGACAACACTCCGCCCTCTATCCGTTTTCTCTCCTCTTTTACCTGCTCCCCCTCTCAAAAGCCTACGGGTGGTTTACACTGTTTCATTTTTGGTTAGCAGGCATTTTCACGTATATTTTTTTGAGAATACTCGGTGCGGATCGCCAAGGGGCGATTCTGGGGGGACTGGTTTTTAGTTTAAGTACTTTTTTTGTTACCCGGGTCGTGTTTACCATGGTCATTGCCGGGGCGGTCTGGCTACCACTGATCCTCGCCATCATTGAGATTATCATTCGCAAACAGGCAGAAAAAGGGCCTCATAGCTATTCGCCCATGCCCTACATTGCCCTCGGCGTAGGGGCGATGGGCCTGCAAGTCTTGGCCGGGCATATCGAAATCACCTACTATACCTTGCTGGTCAGTGCCTTTTATACTGCCTTTCGTCTCAGTTTCCTATGGTACGATCAGCGTACCATCAAACCTGCCTTACGCTTAGGTGTCTGGTTGGTGATCATGATGACTTTGGGTTTGGGACTAGGGGCGGTACAATTCATCCCCTTTTATGAAATCGGCAGCGCAAACTTCCGCGAAGGGTCTGCTTCCTTAGAACAGGTTCAAGCATGGGCCTTACCGCTACGCCGTGCGATCACCTTTATCATCCCCCATTTTTTCGGCAGCTCTGCCCACCATAATTACTTCGACTTAGTTCAACGCACTTGGCTACCTTTTGAATACAACGCGCATGGCAAAATCAACCCCCTTTGCCCTTACTGTTCCACTTGGGATATCAAAACTTCTGTTGAGGCTGGAGCTTATGTTGGTTTACTGCCCCTCATTTTAGCAGGTTGTCTGATTTGGTCAGTCTTTCAGGGTCAGTGGTTAGTCCTTCGCGAGCAATACCGCATCACCCTCATTTTTGCCCTCCTCGCGCTTCTATCCCTCCTCTTCGCTTTTGGCTCTCCGCTATACGCCCTCCTATTTTATGGGTTACCAGGCTGGAACCAACTACACTCGCCCTTTCGCTGGATTTATCCCTTCACCTTGTCCATCGCCGTTTTAGCTGGTTTAGGCTACACGTATTTGACCAAACAGCGTATTTCCCCCACACCTGGTATGCCCAAATTAATCATCTACGGTTTGCTCGGCTTAGGCAGTCTGGGATTAATCGGCACAGGTATTGTCTATTTGATACCCCAACCCTTCGTCATTCTCGGCCAATTTTTGGTTGATCGCTCTGGCTTGGCTCAAAATTCCTTTGCTCACGGCCAACAATTCTTGAGCTACCAATGGCCGAGAATGTTACATTTTTGGGGATTTTTGTTTTTGAGTGGAGGGGGGTTGTGGTTTATGAGAAGAGGACAAGAAGATAAAGAGCGTAACGGCCCTCCCAACCGCCCAAAGAGAGGAGAAAAAAATTCCCCCCTCTGGGGGACTATACCCATCACCATTGTCGCGGCAGATTTGCTGATCATAGGCTGGGGATTTAATCCGTCAACGGATACCGAGTTACTGAATTTCACCCCACCCGCTGTACAATGGTTGCAAAGTCAACAGGCAAATGATCCGCTTTTCCGAGTGACCAGTTTTGATACAACAGCGGGACGGGGCAATAAAATGCTGAATGCGAATTTGGCGATGGAAGCGCGATTATATGATGTCCGTGGTTATGATAGCGTTATCTTGGGGCAATATCATCAATTCATGCAACTAATTCAACCCAACGGCGATGGCCTTTATAATCGTGTTGGGCCTGTATATGCCCCAGGCTACGATGCCCTTGACTCGGCCTTGCTTGATCTATTAGGGGTGCGTTATGTTCTGACAACAGAAGATATCCCTAATCCAGGCTATCAACAGGTTTACAACCAAGAAGTTAAAATTTATGAAAATTTAGATGTCATGCCTCGGGCGTATCGAGTCCAAGAACTTGAAACGAACATTGATAATCTCAATATTGCCCTTCGCAGCCTCAATCCACAAGAAAAACTTATTTTAGATGGTGTGCAGACAGGGCGAGGACAAGACCTCAACCCAGACCAAGCGATTCCCCTAATCGCCAATCCAAATAATCAAGCTGATGTGACCATCATCGACTATGGCCTCAATACTGTTTTATTAGAAGCACATGATGATCAACCAGCTTGGTTAGTCTTAGCCGATACCTATTTTTCAGGCTGGCGAGCTTATGTACGGCCTCTAAAAGCTGAAGCCAATGACGAGATAGAAGTGCCTATCCATCGGGCGAATGGCAATTTTCGGGCAATTTTTTTACCGGCTGGCTCATGGGTAGTACGTTTTTATTATGCTCCCCTTAGCTTTAGACTGGGCCTCTACGTCAGTTTTCTGGCTGGCATGACAGTGCTTTTTTTAGGAGCCTATTGGAGCTGGGGCAAACTCTACCGCGAGACCCAGAAAGATTCGGCGATCAAACGCATTGCCAAAAACAGCCTCGTACCGATGGTCTTGGCCCTCAGCAATCGTGTCATTGACTTTGCCTTTGCGCTCTTAATGTTACGTATTTTACAACCCGCAGGCGCAGGCCGGTATGCTTTTGCCGTGACCTTCATCAGTCTGGCTGAAATTTTTATTCGCTATGGTCTAGGAACCCTGATCACCCGCGATGTGGCCAGTGATCATCGGCGGGCCAATCGCTATCTCACCAACGCGCTAATTTTGCGCCTCTACCTCTGGTTAGCCGCCTTGCCCTGTTTGGCCGCGATTTTGCTGCTCTACCTCTTCTTTGGGAAGACAAGTATCGAAGTCATTGTCACTGTGGTGATCTTTTCTATCGGCACCTTATTAGGCAATATCTCGGATGGATTTACCGCCATTTTTTATGCCCATGAAAAAGCTGAATATCCAGCTGCTATCTCATCCGTCACCACCTTGACGCGGGTTGCCCTGGGAGCCTTAGTCTTACTCTTAGGGTGGGGCATCATTGGTTTGGCTGGGGCTTCGCTGGTGGCTAATGTGGTGGCCTTCCTCGCTTTGGGCCTTATCTTGATCCGCAAAATCTATCGCCCTGCTTTAGAAGGAGACAAGACATTACGCGGGGAAATGTTGTTTGAGGGGTTTCCTTTGATGATCAACCACCTTCTCTCAACGATCTTCTTCCGCATTGACGTGTTTATCTTAGAGCCGAGCTGGGGAGAGGCCTCTGTTGGGTTTTACAATGCGGCCTATAAATACGTAGATGGCATCAATGTCATCCCTCAATATTTCACGCTGGCCATCTTCCCTCGTATGAGCAAATTCGCCGCTGACTCGCAGGAGTCGCTCATCCGAGCCTATGTCTTGAGCCTCCGCTTTCTGCTCATCATGGCCCTACCCATTGCCATGGGCACCCCTTTCATTGCCCACGAATTAATCTTATTTCTTGCAGGCGAACGATTCACCCCCGATTCTGTCATTGTTTTGCAACTCTTGATTTGGTTTCTGCCCTTCAGCTTCATCAACCAAGTCACCCAATATGTCCTCATCGCCATTAATCAACAACAGGCGCTCACCCGCGCTTTTCTAATCGGGGTTGGCTTCAACCTAATGGCCAATCTAATCTTCATCCCCTTCTATGGTTACCGCGCCGCCGCCATCACCACCATTCTCTCCGAATGGGCCTTGCTCATTCCCTTTTACATCTTAATTCGCCAACATCTCTGTGCTGTGCCTTGGCTCGATATTGCTTGGCGACCGGCACTGGCTGCTGGAGGCATGGGGTTAACTTTATGGCTGCTGGGCGACTTAAATTTTTTACTGACAGTCGTCGTGGGTGGCGGGATATATTTTGGTGTTTTAATGGTGGTAGGGGGATTAAAGCAGAAGGATATGGAGGTCGTGTGGCGGACGATTCCGACTTCAAGAAAATTCGTCGGAAGCTAAGAAAACAAGGAGATGATCATGAAAATTTATCTACATGAAAAAAATGGCAACTGAACGCAATGACCAGATGATCTCCTTCTATTATGAACTCAAAGAAAGAAAATACTGGATCGTTGAGTTTAGTACGGAGTTCTTTCTAACTTTCATTTATCAGTCGATTCTGCTACTCTGCTCTTTTATTACTTGTTACTTTTCTACCACAATAATTCTCATTGAACCTTAATTATTTACCGTATCTTCTGGCTTCTTCCGTGCCTGCTTGATGACCTTATGTAAACGGGCATTGCTAGAATGAGGGGCATAAATCATGCGCGTGGTATTAGGACTGGCATGGCCGAGCAAGGCTTGCACATCCTCAATAGGCACAGGATTTTCTTCATCGTTGAAAAGCTGTCGGGCCAACCAATGTCGAAAGGCATGAGGGCCTGTAAAATCTCCCACCCCTGCTGCTTTCGCGCCATCTTTGACCACCTTCCAAACCATTTGGCGTGTGATAGGCTGACCTTTTTTACTCCCCACAAACAAGACATTCGATATATCGTCTCGCATATCGAGATAATCTCTAATTCGCAGCAGCGAATCTTGCGTGATCCAAACCGTCCGCCTCCGTCCCCCCTTGCCAACCACTTCAACCGCCACATCTTTAGGCAGAGGAACCGTGTTTAAGGCCCAATCAATTTCATCTCGCGTCAGGCTAATCAACTCGCTCACCCGTAAGCCTGTATCGAAGAGAACATGGACGATAGCCCGATTGCGAAGTAAAGCGATTTGCCGCCGACGGGTATGCCATTTTGCTAAATTATTCTTCGACTTGCCTTTATCAGAGGATGTCGTACAAGTCCCTGAGGGGGGCGGTTGGGCGCTCTCTGTCTTTGGAGATAATACAGTAGGTTGTGTTTCATCATTCGTCTTCGCCTTGGGCAAAGCGGCTTCATCATAATACATGACAATCGCCGCTAAATTAGGATCAATCTTACGATGAGGATAAGCTTTACCGTGATAGCCACGTCCATCTTTGAGTCTAATCTCTGCTTTGCCATGATTAAAGGTGGTCAAATAATCTTGTGCCACCGCCCAAGTGAGAAACCGTTTGAGTGCGGCTAAGTAATGTTGAATGGTCGAGGCAGCATAGCGTAGCGGGCGAGCGGGTAATGCTTCATCAGCGGGTGCTGATCGCTGCTCTTGGTCAGCGCCATTGGGTTTATTGGCTGCGGAGGGTTTCTTATGGTGGGGAGTTGTTCTGGAAAGCCAATCATGATAGGCTAAAAGAACATCATCATCTAAAATGCTGGTCGGGTAGGGGGCCGTCAGATTACGCTTACGACCGTAAGCCGTGCTAATAAAACGTTTGAAGACTTCCATTGAATTGGTATACGTTTCAGCCGTATTGGCCGCGCTGGCAGATTGCCCTGCTCTGATTTTGAGATGATTACAAAAATGGGCAATCAATTCAAATAATTTTGCTTCATCTGGCGACCCTGCATCCGTCTCAGTGAATGATGCTTGATCTTCATTTTGTTCTGCGGAATCGTTTCCTTGCGGATCATAACTAAGCGTCATTGGTATAGCCTTCCATCTATATTGTAAAAGATTTTCTTAGAAATAATCCTACTCGCAAAAACCGACTTGTCAAAGCTGATGATCACTCATCAGCTAATGCAGAAAGTGCGTTTCAACGCCTTGTACCCTGAATGCCGAACCTGTTTCAACGGGCTTCGCAATATCACCGGGACATATCACTCGTTTGTTTTTTTGTTCTATTGCGCGTACAATTATATGAGATTAATTATGATTTTACCATCTTAGGAGTAAATTTTATGCCAACCTCTTTTCCAGGCATGGACCCTTATTTGGAACGACAAGGCCTATGGAAGGAAGTTCATACAAACCTTATCAGTAGTATCCAACGATATTTAACGCCTGTATTGAGACCCCGCTACCGCGTGGCTATTGAACATCGGACTTATTTATCCTTACTGCCATCCGATGAATCACTAACTGGGCAACCAGATATCCTTGTTGTCTCTCCGTCACACAATCAAGGTTCCCATACAATTGCCATGGCTGCTCCGGTTGCTGAACCTCTCGTCGGCACCTTGCCCATGCCAGAGGAAGTACTAGAGCGTTATTTAGAAATTCGAGATCTTAGCACCCAAGAGGTGATTACTGTCATCGAAATTTTGTCACCAACGAACAAAAGTACGAGTGATGGGCGTTCACAATATAGACGCAAACGACGCAAGGTTTTGAGCAGTTTTACGCACTTAGTTGAGATTGATCTGCTGCGGGGTGGTAAACCCTTCGCCATGCGCGTCCCAAAACAAAGCGATTATCGCATCGTCGTCAGTCGCAGCCATCATCGTCCTCGCGCTGACTTCTATCTTTTCGATTTACCTCAGCCAATTCCCGATTTCCCTATCCCCTTACGCTCTGGCGATATTGAGCCTACCTTACCCTTAAATCAACTTCTACATACTGTATATGATGAAGGCGGCTTTGACTTAGCCATTAATTATGCCCGCCCACCAAAACCAGCCATCGCTAAAAAATACCGTGCTTGGGCGACAGAATTACTCAAACATCATGGTGAATAAGGTCATATTATCATCATCTTCCTCCCCTAGTGGACGCGATCTCTTACAAGACAAACTTGGTTCTGGCGGCATGGGTATCGTCTATCGAGCGATAGATCGTCTGACCGGCGAAACCATTGCCCTCAAAAAGGTGACAGTGCCTACGAAACAGCTTGACTTTCAATTGCGGGCCAGCTTGAGCTAAAGCGATAACTTTCGGCTCGCTTTGGCCCAAGAATTTAAAACCTTATCTTCGCTGCGTCCCCCGAACATCATCAGCGTCCTCGACTACGGATTCGACCAATCCCAGCAACCTTTTTTAACTATGGAATTGCTCGATCAAGCACCCAACCTGCTTGAAGCGGGACACGACCAATCACTGTACGTCCAGATTGATTTATTGGTCCAGATGCTACAGCCCTTAGCCTATCTGCATCGTCGGGGCATTATTCATCGTGATCTAAAACCGGAGAACGTTTTGGTCGTTGAGGGTCAAGTTTTGGTATTGCAAGGACAGGCGGTCAGTCAAGGAGCGATGCCCTATCATCTGCTGCAAGAGATTTTAAAGCGGCTTTAAACACGACCTAGGTTGGTCATCTTAGAAGACATCCGCTGGGCTGGCCAAGAGAGGCAGACGCTGCTTCAAGGTATGCATCAGGTCAGAAAGCAAAATCACAGCAAACAAGCCATGATGGTTGTCACTAGCTATCGTATCGAAGATCGACCTAATCTACCCAGTCTTTTTCCAACAGCCCAGTCTCTCATCCTGCCCCGTTTAGACAAAGATAGTATCATTGCTTTAAGCGAATCTATGCTCGGCGAAAGTGGCCGACAACCAGAAATTGTTCATCTTTTAGAGCAGGAGACCGAAGGTAATACCTTCTTCATCGTAGAGGTCATGCGAACCCTAGCTGAAGAGACAGGCCATTTGGAACAAATTGGACGCACCAGTTTGCCTCGTCGGGTGTTTGCTAGAGGCATTCAGATGGTAGTCCAACGCCGCTTAGATCGTGGGCAGGGCAGGCCTTACTCAGCGTGGCAGCGGTAGCAGGACGCCGCTTAGATTTAACGCTTTTACAAACCATCGCCCCAAATATATCGCTGTCCTGGGGGCTCAATGTTTGTGCCGAGGCGATGGTCTTAGAAGTGTCCGACGATCAGTGGCGTTTTAGCCATGATAAATTGAGAGAAGGGCTTTTAAGTCGTCTCTCACCAGATGAATGTCAACGTCTTCATCGTCGTGTGGCAGAGGCTATTGAGCAAGTCTATCCTGAACAGAATGAATATGCGGCCACACTAGCCCACCATTGAGGACAGGCGGGTGTGACAACGAAAGCCATCGTCTATTTGCAAAAAGCGGGTGATCGGGCGGCCCGCATTTATGCTCATAATGAAGCCATTAAATATTACAGCAAGGCTTTAACCTTAGTCGAGCAAGGACTTGAAAATTTATCTGTATCAACTGGTGATTGAAATCACCAGCTTGGGTTCGCCAACCGTATCTACTGCCACCCTGCTACTTTGTCCATTTCACGACCGATCTCTGTAGAAACACTCTCTACGTACCTACGTTTGATCTTATCGCTTATTTATGCCTCTGTGTACTAGTGCCCATTTTCTTGCAGGGCCTGCCACAATGTTTCGGAGCGTATTGGCAACTCATTGAGCCTAATGCCAGTGGCATCCTTAACGGCGTTGCTGAGGGCCGCTGCGGGAGCCGTGATGGGCGGTTCGCCAACCCCGCGTGCGCCAAAAGGACCATGGGGGGATGGATTATCTATTAGGATGGTTTCTAGTTGGGGCACTTTGGAGATTTTAGGTATATCATAATCCATAAAACTGCCAGTTAACAACTCGCCATTTTCATCATAAACCATACCCTCGTGCAATCCCCAGCCGATGCCTTGTACAACCCCGCCGTGGATTTGACCCTCAACCAACATCGGGTTTAAGGCAAATCCAACATCATGAATGGCCACAAATTCGCTCGGCTCAACCTGACCTGTATCAGGGTCAACGGTCACCTTCACCAGATGAACAACAAAGATAGGAGAGTTCTTGGCCTGAGCCGAAGTGCCTTCGCCAATAATCGGCCCCGGTCCACCAGCCGTCGAAGCGGCCTGTTGTGCCACTTCACCCAAGGACATCGATCGATCAGGCACACCTTTCACCTGCACCTGACCGTCTTTAATCTCTAAGTCATCAACACTTGCTTCAAATTTCTCAGCCGCCACGGCCAGAATTTTTTGTTTTGCCGCTTCGGCTGCGTTGGCTACAGCCCCAGAAACACTATATGTGACCACACTACCACCACTCGGCGGGGCGACGAAGCCATTAGCGGTATCTCCCTGAATAAGCTCAACCTCATCCGGCGAGACTCCCAAAGTTTCAGCAGCGACCAAAACCAGACTGCTATTGACCCCTGAAATATCCACCGAACCAACGTGAATCCGCACCGTGCCGTCATCATCAACCCGACAGACCGAAGCCGCTGGCCCCATACCGCAGGGCCAACCACCAACAGCCAGACCAATACCTTCATCTAACCCCTTATTGCCTCTGTTCTGCCAAAGCGGATGATCCTTGGCTTGGGCTAATACCTTTTTGAGGCCGATATGGGGCCAAGGGTCATTCGTGCCCGTTAAATCCCCTTCTTCGACCGCATTGTGCATCCGAAAGTCTAGCCTGTCCATGCCGAGAGCCTCAGCCATATCATCCATATTGGCTTCTAGGGCAAACGTAAGTTGCGGAACACCAGGAGCACGATAAGCACCTGCCTGCGGTTTATGGGTATTGACCTCATAGCAGTCCATTTTGACATTTTCACATTTATAATAGCCACCTAGCAGCATCCCCACAAGACCCCCCAAGGCAAAGGCAAAGATACCATTATCTAGGTAAACACTGGCCTTCAGGGCCGTTAAGGTGCCATCCTTCTTCGCCCCTGTTTTGAGTTCGATAATCGTGGCTGGGGAAGGAGTCGTGGTAGAGAAATCTTCGGTGCGGGTCAAAACCACTTGCACGGGCTGCTGCATCTTCACCGCCACCGCCGCGGTTAAAGGCTCGACAATGCCATATTTAGCCCCAAAGCCGCCCCCAATCGTCATGGGAACGATCTTCACTTTACTTTTGGGGATAGCAAGCATGCGGGCGACCTCATCGCGCACTACAAATTGACCCTGGGTACAAGTATAAATGGTCAGGCTGCCCTTGACTGGGTCTGGCTCTGCCACGGCAGCATGTGGTTCCATATAGGCTTGATGGACAAAGGCTGTATTATAGGTTCGTTCAATAATCACATCAGCCTCATTAAACCCCTTCTCAATATTGCCGCGCTCAAAGTGATTCTTTTCGTGAACGTTATTCGGAATCGCTTCTGGTTCCTCTTCCTCTTGTTTATCAGCGGAGCCGTGGATGTCAGTCAAATCCACATCATCCTTTGGCAAACCTTCGGGCCAGATTGTTGGCGCATCATCTGTCACGGCTTTGGCCATATCGACCACTGGCGTGAGCGGTTCATACTCAACCATGATCAAATCTGCCCCATCTTGGGCTGCTTCCGCTGTTTCTCCAACCACCACCACCACGGGTTGCCCTCGAAAGAGAACCTGTTCTTTGGCTAAAATAGCACTGTTACGGGAGGCAATGACCCGATCTCGGGTGGGTAAATCTTCAGCCCTTAAAACTGCCACCACGCCTGGAACCTGTTCTGCTTCAGATATATCGATGTCCACAATCTTGGCGTGGGCATAAGGGCTTAGGACCGGTCGAGCGTGGAGCATGCGTGGGAGGACAACATCGCCCGCATACTGGGCTCCGCCCGATACTTTCTCCAGGCCATCGATTATCTTTCGTCCTGTGCCAAGGTATTGATAGCTTGTGTCTTGATTCGTCATAGGGTTCACCTTTCAAATGATAAGATTTTTCTTGATAATTCATAAAATTTAGAGTTAAGTGCACTAAAAGAAAAGTAATCGTGAATTTTTCATATCGAAGAGACACCACGAGAAATCTTCTAGATACTGCGTCGTACAAGGTTGCGGGCAAAAAATTTTGTGCAAAGCTGACTTTGCTAGGCACTTGAGATAATATTCGATCCCCTGCATCATAGCAAAATACAGAAAATTGTACAAATCCAGTGGCTTAAGGAATACAATTCACTGGTCATCCTAGGAGACAGGTTGACAGAACTTAAGGCGCAAGTATAATCGGGTGGTGTCCCTCGAAAGCGTTGATAGACATAAGACTCAGAAAATGGAGTGGATTCAGGATTGCTTCCATTTTTGAGTCTATATCCAGGTGATTTTTCTTTAAAATATCTATATATTGTATCTAAATATACCTGACATCTGTCTTGTTTTTATCCACGTATTCGAGGGACACCACCTATAATCGTGCTTTGTTTATGATTATATCCTCTGTATCTCATTAATCAGGTCAAAATTTAGGGCTATCAGCGTCGTGACAAGTTAATTCTGAAAATTATTTAAGCAGTATATAAGTCACCGTCCGAAACGTCAATCCGCTGCACAAGCTCGTACTGCTTTTCCTCAACAATATTGAGCTTCAAAATTTCATCTTCCTCTCTTACGGTAAATTCCAACATAGCCACCTTACTTTCCCCAACAAACTGCAATGCTATTGGTCTACAGATGGCATTTGGATACCGTTCTAAACATAGTGAAATATCTTGCCTGACTTGAACGATACCGAATTTATCACCCTTTGATTTAGCTTGACACGGCAGAATAAAATGTGTCCCGCGTTTGTTCAGACCAACATAAATTTTATCTACTTCAACCTGACCAATATTTGTTACAGTTGTCCGTAAATGATTTTGGATAGAATAGCAGGTCAATTCTGTTTCGTTCGGATAAGGAGGGGAGGTAATCACGGCATCAATTGAAGCCGATTCTAACACGGTAGAAAGCTGCCGTGCATCTGCTAAATGCACCGTAGCACTGGTGTATGAACAACCTTGGACTGTTCGTAAATCATCTACCATGGCCCGAATATTACGCATCCAAGCGGACACGACTGGGGTATCTGCCTTTACTTTGCCAACGCCAACTTCTGGTCCAAATCGTATCGTTTAACCTGCCCTGGCGCAAACAATTACTTTGGCCCTTGATCCTTTTACCCCTTAATCCCCCCAATCAACATGCCCTTCACAAAATATTTCTGAATAAAGGGATACACGACCAGAATTGGCACAGTGGTGACGATAATTGTCGCTGCTTTCAAAGTTTGGGCAGGTGGCATAAATTCTGGTTCAAACATTTGGCCGATTTCACCCCGATATGAGGCATCACCTAGATAAAGAACAGAGCGCAAGATTAATTGTATTGGATAGTTGCTTTGGTCTTTAAGATAAATGGCCGCGTCGAACCAAGCGTTCCAATGCCAGACGGCGTAGAATAAACCAATGGTCGTCAGAGACGGCAAAGAGAGCGGTAGAATAACGCGCCAGAGGACATCAAGGGGAGTCGCGCCATCGATTAGGGCTGCTTCTTCCAGTTCGTAAGGGATGGTCATAAAGAAGTTACGCATAATGAGCAACCACCAAGGATTGACTAGCCCAGGAATAATCAGAGACCACAGTGAATTGGTTAATCCGACGCTATCAACAACAATAAAGGTTGGAATGAGACCGCCGCTAAAGACCATTGGAAAGAAGACGACGAGGGTCAGGAATGTTCGTCCTGGCAGATTAGGCCGCGCTAACACATAGGCGGCCAGCGTGGTAAAGAGTAGATTCAGGGCCGTCCCGACAATGGTTCGAAAGAGAGTCACCTGATAAGCATTGAAGATGATTGATTTACTACCCAGCAGCATGGTGTAAGCTGAAAAGTCAATCTTTTCCGGAATCAAAACAAAAGAGCCTCGTCTGGCCCATTCTTCTACGCCAATAAAAGATGTACTTAAGACACTCAAGAAGGGGATTAAAAAAATTAAGCTCACGAATATGAGAAAAATATAATTGAAAACTTCAAAGATTTTTTCACCTTTAGAGAGGTACACTGTCAAGCTCCTTTAGGCAAAGTGGCAGGTGGCAAAGTGGCAGAGTCTTTACTTTGCAATTTTTCCACTTTGTTACTTTGCTTACCATATCCCAGTATGTCCCAATCTATGGGCCAGTTTGTTAGCGGCTAATAAAAGAACAAGGGCCAGAATGGATTTATATAGGCCTACTGCTGTGGCAAAGGAATATTTGAGATTCAGCAAGCCAGCCCGATAAACATAGGTGTCAATAATATCAGCCACTTCATAAACGGCTGGGGAGTACAGAAGCAAGATTTGCTCAAAGCCAGCATCAAGGAGATCACCAATACGAAAGATAAGTAAAATGACAATTACATGACTGATACCAGGTAGGGTAATGGCCTTGATTTGCTGCCATTTGTTTGCCCCGTCGATCATGGCTGCTTCGTATAGTTCAGGATTTAGATTGGCCATGGCGGCGAGGTAAAGAATGGAGCCCCAGCCTACCGTTTGCCATACGGTCGTGCTAACCAAAATCGAGCGAAACAGGTCTGGATTACCTAAGAAGTTCTGCGGTTCTCCGCCAAAACTCCGAACAACTTGGTTGACCAAACCACCTTGAACCCCATAAATAGTGTAGACTAAGCCAGCGACAATGACCATGGATAGGAAGTGTGGCAAATATGAAATGGTTTGGGTGACTCGCTTGAAGAGGGTGTTTCTGACTTCGTTGATCAAGAGGGCCAGAATGATGGGCGCAGGAAAGCCAAAAAGCGTTTTCCAGAGGCTGATCATGACCGTATTTTCCATAATATCCCAGAAAAAATAGGAATTGAAAAAATTACGAAAATGTTTGAAGCCCACAAAGGGTTCGCTCAAAATGCCATCCAAGCCATGAAAGGGGCTAATATCCTTGAAGGCGATGATCAAGCCAAACATGGGAACATATTTGAAAATAATGAAATAAATCAGTACTGGGGTAAAGAGGAGATAATAAAAATAATTTTTCTTAATGGCGACCAGAGTCCGATCGAGTTTATAGCCAAGGCTACCTTTAGGCTGGCTGGCCAGTGTCGTTACTTGATCAGTTTGAGCCATAACAGCACCTTCCTTTGGGGTATGAGTCTCAGAGGTTAGGGCGTAGGATAGGGGCAAAGTTGCTAGGCGGCAGGGTGGCAGGGTGTTGTTCTTTAGAACGCATACCCAAGGGATTTGGGCCGCTCAACCCCTTGCAACCTTGCCCCCCTGCTACTTTAAGGTCTAAATATCTCACGATTGGACATATTTTAAGGAACACAGAGGTTCATATCGCGGGTCGGCTGCAATAAAAAATATCGACACGGATTAAATGAAACCCGGAGTTTATTGCGTATGTTTTACCTACTGCGGATGGATGGCCAAGAATTGTTCCGTGTGAGCGGCAATCCAGTCGTCCATCCCGGCTTGATAAAGCTGATTAATAAAGGCATCCCACTCAGGCATGGGGCGGATACCTGTGATGAACTTGGTGATTTCTTCATTTGTTAAGCGACTGATATCTTCTAACCCAGGCACTCTGTCTTGGATGACAGCAATGTCATAGGGCACATCGAAATCGACGGGCATTTTACCGTTGTCGTACTGGGTGGCATAATCACGGATATGCTCATAGTGTCGTCGCCATAAATCATCATCTGGGGCATACCAAGTTTCTGGCCCAAGTCCAGCCGCGGCATAGAACTCGCCAGCGTATATCTCTTCGCCTTCAGCCATTTGGGTCAAGCGACGTACGTAGTACTTATTGTCTGGGTCGACCCATTCCCAATCTACCCCTTGAATACCGAAGTGAGCCGTGACCACATTATCTTTGTCAGGGTCGTACATCCAGTTCAAATATTTGATCACTGAAACCGGATCAGGCGATTTCTTGGGAATCATAAAGGCGCGGGTCATATTAGCATTGTTTGAACCGCTAATCCCCGCTGGGCCAATCAATTTTTGAGGGAAGACAAAGTCCATGCCGGGCACAACATCTTCCAGGATGATACGCTGACCCAGAATCGTAATACGCGAATACCAGCCGCAGTGGATACCCAGATTGCCCGAACGGAGGACTTCCTCAAAGTCCATATTGGAAAAGGTTTCTTTGTGGAACCAGTCTTTGTTCCACCACTCATTCATCTTCGCCACCCAGTCTCTAAAGCCAGGCTGTAGTTCTGCTGGTTTCAAAACACCTTCAGACTCGTCAAACCAATTAGAGTTACCATACTCTGTCCAGCCGCCAACCAAACAACCGCGCAGACTGCCTAAGTTATTTGTCACCATGACAGCATCTGGGTTGTATTCCTTGAAGGCAGCCATAATTGATTCTAATCCCTCAACAGTCATTTGGTCCAGATTAGGGCTGATGCCTAACTCGGCCAACCAGTCACTGCGAATCCAAGGGAAGTTCCAAGTATGGCCCATGACCCCTAATCTGGGAACACCCCAGATATTGCCATCGCTATCCGTGACCCCAGCCCAATTGAGATCATCGTGGGCGGCCAGAACATTGCGGCCATGTTCTTCAAGCAGATCATTGAGTGAGATTACAATTTCTTTATATTGGGGCCAATCGCCGACAAATAAATCAATCCGTTCATCTTTTGAACTCAGCAGCAGGTTCAGCTTTTGCGTCCCAGCATCACCTGGGGGCGCAACTTGGCCAACAGGTCGAATACCCGTCTGCTCGGCGATATGAGCCTGAACAGCTTCATATTTAGCCGGATGACTCCCTTCTGGACGAACTAGGGCAATTGAAGGCCACAGATGCACTTCGGGCATAGACATCGCCCCACCATCATCGCTAGAAGCCTGTTGCGGGGCCGGGGTACAGGCCGCCAGAGTTAAGGCTCCCACTGTTCCCCCCGCAATCTGGATAAATTCACGTCGGGTAAATTTAGATTTGGTCAAACTCATGGTTCATACTCCTCGTTAAATATGAATATCGTAAATTTGGGTAGGGCTTAGGGGGAGATAAAGGCTATATAGCAAAAACGTACTACCTATTATGCACCAATTTGCGACCACGTAATAGGCAATATGGATTATCCCACACTACATCATGACATAGACTATCTCACCCCTAAACGCCTACATATTGTTCAGCCAGATTTGAGCAAATTAAAATATACTATAGTTGAGGCATTGTCAAAGTAGCTAAGTATTTTTCGATTGTTCGATTGAA
Source organism: Anaerolineae bacterium (assembly GCA_965199695.1). Taxonomy (GTDB): domain Bacteria; phylum Chloroflexota; class Anaerolineae; order 4572-78; family 4572-78; genus CBDAUV01. The sequence goes on from OZ241372.1 coordinate 1,622,059, forward strand.
TGTAGACCAAGACAGAGACAAAATTCAGCCAGATTTCAAAAGCCTCAACTGCTAAAACTTCCGACTCCATTCCTTCGGCCAGCGTTCAACCACCACCTTGGTTTCAGTATAAAATTCGACCCCCTGTTTACCCTGCCCGTGTAAATCACCGAAGAAGCTCTCTCGCCAGCCGCTGAAAGGAAAGAAGGCCATTGGGGCGGCGACCCCAATATTGATGCCCACGTTACCCGCATTGGCTTCATAGCGAAATTGACGGGCAATCGCTCCGCTGGTGGTGAAGATGGAGGCCATATTGCCATAGCTGCGATTGTTGACCAAAGCTATGGCTTCGTCAATATTTTGAGCATGCATCAGGCTCAACACTGGCCCGAATATTTCAGTTTTGGCGATATTGCCTTGGGGGTTGACCTCGTCTAAAATGGTGGGGAAGATAAAGTAGCCGTCTTCATAGCCCTGTACACTTTGCCCTCGACCATCAACCAAGACTTTGGCCCCTTCTTGTTCACCTGCGCCAATCAAGCTTTCGACCCGCGCTTTGCTCTCGGCGGTGATGACGGGGCCCATTTCAGTCGCCTCATCTAAGCCATAACCTACTTGCCGTGTCGCTGCGGCATCAGAAATTTGCTCAGTGAAAACATCTCGTGCTTCGCCAACGGTGATGGCGACGGAGACCGCCAAACAACGCTGACCCGCACAACCAAAGGCAGAGTCGGCCAACATGTTCGTCGCTGAGTCCATATCGGCATCAGGCATGACGATCACCGGATTTTTGGCCCCACCTTGACATTGCGCTCGCTTGCCGTTGGCTGTGGCGCGACCATAGACATACTTTGCCACAGGCGTTGACCCAACAAAACTAAGGGCCCGAATGTCAGGATGATCGAGCATAGCATCAACGGTTTCCTTGCCGCCATTGATTAGCTGCACCACCCCTTTCGGCAAGCCTGTTTGGGCTAAGAGGTCAATGAGCTTTTGGCTAGATGTTGGCACTTTTTCACTCGGTTTTAGGATAAAGCAATTGCCCGAAGCGATGGCATAAGGTAAAAACCATAGGGGAATCATGCCCGGAAAATTGAAAGGAGTGATGGCGGCAACGACACCCAAGGGTTGTCGAATCAGGTGTTCATCGATTCCTCTGGCAATATCTTCATTATTATAGCCTTGTATCAAACTGGGCATGCCACAAGCGACCTCAACATTCTCAATCCCTCGGCGCAGTTCGCCCACGCTTTCGGCGAAAGTCTTACCACATTCATTGGTGATAATCTGACCAATCTCATTAATATTTTGTTCCAAGAGAGCTTTATATTGGAACAAAAATTGCACACGATTTACCACGGGTGTCCGTCGCCATTCCTGAAAAGCCGTTAAGCCAGCCTGAACCGCGCCATCCACTTCAGCCCCTGGCGACAAGGGCACTGTCGTGACCGCTTGTGCCGTCGCCGGATTCATCACATCTAAATACTCACTGGCCCCAGAGCGGGTCCAATCGCCATTCACAAAATTAAGTAATTGTTCAGCCATGAATTTATCCTCTCATTTTAGATATATTTTACATTGTTGGGTGACGACAATCGCGCCACAGGCATTGCCCAAACGAGCGGCTTTATACCAATCCCACCCTTGGACATAACCATAAATAAATCCAGCCCCAAAGGCATCGCCCGCACCAAGAATATTGTGAATATCTACCGCAAAGCCAGGAGCATCAATTTGTTCAATCGAACCATCAGCTTGTTTGAGATGAACGCGCACCCCTTCTGCCCCCCGCTTTTGCAAGAGGGCTTTAGGACCAAGACTGAGCATTAACTTAATCGCTTCTTCACTACCACCTTCGACTTTGGTGTCAGAGACTTGAGAATGAGTCAAACTCATTTGACTGGTATCTGTGATCAGCGTAGCATTGATCTCATCATCTGTGCCGATGACACTATCCACGGCGCGTAAAGCAGAGCGAACCACAACTCCGAAAGCTCGTGGATCAGGCCACTGGTCAGGCCGAAAGTCAATGTCAAAGACCACTTCCGTGCCCACCTGTTGGGCCAGTTCCGCTCCGAACATAGTAGCACTGCGACTTGGTTCCTTGCTCAGATTTGTGCCCGCGAATTGGAAAATTTTGCTCTCTACGACTGGAGAAGCCAAGATATCATCAATGGTCAACTCAATATCGGCGCAATTGTCTCGATAATACACCAAAGGGAAGCGGTCCGGTGGTTCAATGCCTAAGACCACTGCACTCGTGCGATAAATCGCTCAAAGCCCTTGAACCCACTTGCGTAAACCAAAAATGCCAACGTGTTGCCCTTGCCGAATGGTGTTGATGGTTGCAGTATGTCCAAAAAACAATTGTGGATCAGCTACCGCCCGACTGCCTTCATACACATTTATCTTTCCTACATAGCGGTTAACCACTCCAGAGCCAATTCCTCCACTTCAGCCTGTCGAAGATCCTGTTCAGCCTCAAGACGCGCTTGACGTTCTGCCTGAGCCATTTCTTCAGCTTTTTCTAGCTGCTCAATCGCTTCATCATAGGTATGTCCTTTCAAAGCCGGGGTCAGATAATCGCCTGTGGGGTCATATTGAATTAGTAAAAAATTAATCACTAATTATTCATCATTTTACCTTGATCGACTCCACCTTCTCCCACCGTTCCGTCTCCCAAGATTTCACCACAGCCGTCTGAACACTAGCCACAGCCAGCGCATCGGCAAAACCAGGCTGACCTTGTTCGCCATCGACGATGGATTGCAAGAAATGATAGGCTTCGATGATTTTCAAATCTTCATAACTTAAACCGACGGCTGGACCAGGATTAAACCGACCATGATACGGGTGGACAGGGGCACCGTAAATCGTCGTATAGCCATCTTCAGCCTCGTTGTCATGACGATATTGTAATTGAAAGGCGTTCATATCTTCAAAATTCCAACGGGCTGATCCTTCAGTGCCGTTCAGTTCAAAAGCCATTTCGCACTTTGGCCCATTCATCACCCGGCAGCCTTCTAAAGTGCCTTGCCCCCCGTTTTCAAAGCGCACTAGGGTTCCGACATAGTCTTCATTAGTCACGTCGCCCTTGGGATCATCAGGACTGCCTAAACTAAAATGGGTTCCCTTGCCTGGAATGGCTAAGGGACGTTGGCGAATGAAGGTTTCGCGATTGCCGATGAGTTTGTCGATGGGCCCCATCAGCCTGTGGGCCATATCAATCACATGCGACATCAAATCTCCTAAGGTGCCTAGGCCATTTTCTTCCTGAAACCGCCAAGACAGGACGCTATAAGGATTGCTGGCATAACTGGAGAAAAAGCGTCCTCGATAGTGGGTCAGGGTACCTAATTTACCTGCTTCAATTAATTGTTTGATATATTGCACCGCTGGAGACCAACGATAATTATACCCGACGAAGGTTAAGACACCTGCTTGCCGGGCGGCTTGTTCAGCCAAGGCTGTCTCGGTTGGATCTTTCCCGACGGGCTTCTCACAAAAGATATGTTTACCTGCTTGAGCCGCCGCCCGAATCATCTCTAAGTGCAAGCCGTTTGGAGCGGCAACATTGACCGCTTGTACCTCTGGATGTTCAAGCACTGCCTGCCAGGTGGTGGTAGCATTTTCAAAGCCAAAGCGAGCTTGCGCCGTCTTAGCCCGTTGTTCAACGTTGTCACTACAGATGATGAGGCGAGGTTGAATATGTTTATCATGAAAACGGTCATAAATTTGGCGATATGATCGGCTATGGACCTCGCCCATCCAGCCCAGGCCGATCACACCAATACCGATGGTATTTGTCATTATTAGACTCCTTATGATTAGTTGTTAGTCTTTAGTTGTTAGAAAATTAATAACTAACAACGATCGGTCTGCCCTCTCTTTGCGATTGGGTGGCGGCGAGACAAATTTGTAAACTGCGTAAGGCATCCTCAAGACCAACAGAGGGAGGACGGTCTTGCTGTAAAGATTCAATGAAATGGTCGATTTGGGCCCCATAAGCAGGTGTAAATCGCTCCTCGAACCAAGGTACAACATCATGTGAAACACCTTGTTCGGTCAGCGTGAGCATAGGAGTATCACGGAGGTAACCGACTTGTAATGTGCCTTCGGTGCCACGAATTTCGCAACGAATATCATAGCCGTAACGCGCATTGCGACAGGCATCAATACTGCCCAAACCGCCTTGGGCAAAACGCAGCGTGACTAAAGCACTGTCGATGTCATTCACTTCAGCCAAATCAGGGCAGGTCAATACAGACCCTTCTACATAGACGTGTACGACCTCATCTGCCATGAGCCAACGCAAAATATCAATATCATGGATGGCTAAATCTACAATCAAGCCGCCACTGTTCGCCGGAGCGGCCCAGTCAGCGTCAGGGCAACCGGGGTCACGACTGATGGCGTTGGCGACGACAGGTGTCCCAATTGCCCCTGCTTCAATCTGTTTTTTAGCGGCTGCATACCCTTTATCGAAGCGGCGCATAAACCCAATTTGAAAAAATAGGCTCGCTTTTTCCACTGCCGCAACCATTGCGACAGCTTCAGCCAAAGTCAGGGCAATCGGTTTCTCACAAAAGATGGCTTTACCTGCTTGAGCGGCGGCGGTCACGATATCGTGATGGGTATGCGTGTGCGTGGCAATAATCACCCCATCTAGACTTGGATCAACTAATAAATCTTGATAAGCCCTGTATGTTTTGATATCCGGCCCCCACCCCGCCATCTCTGACAATGCTTCAGGTCTACGGCTCGATACAGCCGCTAGACAGGCTCCTTCCGCTTGTCTTAGAAGATGTTTGCAAAAGATAAGCCCCATGCGGCCTAGGCCAATGACTCCCAATTTAATTAGGGCCATGATTTTCTTCCTTTCTAAAACGTCACCCCACTAAAAATTATCACCTTGGCATAAGGGGTACATTCTCCAGTTCGGACAACCGCTTTGGCTTCTTCAGTTAAAATCTTGAACTGTTCGTGATTAACGCTATCCACGTCAGCATTGGGAAATAACTTTTTTAGTTCAGTCGGGATAAAAGATGACTATTTAGGACACCACTTTTCTTCATTAGATTATAGAACCCCTTCTGCGCGAAAAGCCTGAGCTAATCGGGCGATGCCCTCTTGAATTTCATCAGGTGTATTATAACCAAAGCATAAGCGCAGACAATTGCGACCTGAGACACCATCAGGCGCAAAAACTGGGCCAGGCAAGTAGCCAACATCGGCAGTCTCTAAAACTTTATCCTTAATTGCCACCACATCAGCCTGTTCAGGTAATTGCAGCCATATAAATAGGCCGCCCTTGGGCCGACTCCAAGTGGCATCGCCATTGAAATGTTCAGCTAAAGCTTTGAGCATGGCATCACGTTTAATCCGTTGAATATCGTTGATCTCTTCAATATGTGAATACAGTTGTCCTGAGGCGTAACGATGAACGGCAAAGGCAGTCATCGTATTCACTGAGCCGCCACTTTTAGCCCCCATTGCTCGCGCTAATAATTCACGAGGGGCCGTCATATAGCCCAGACGTAACCCTGGGGCGATAATTTTAGAAAAGGAAGCGACATACATGATTCGTCCCGTGCCATCTAGGGCATGGAGTGATGTGATCTCTTCGCCTTCATAGCCTAAATCTACATAACAATCATCTTCCAGGATTGGCACATCGTATTTTTGCGATATGACGACCATTGCCTGACGGCGGGCGAGGCTCATATTCCACCCTTGCGGATTTTGATAGGAAGGAACCGTGTAAATCAGCTTCGGCTTTTTGCCTTCCGCCTCGGCTTGTTGAATGGCGGCCTCCAAAGCATCGGGCAACATCCCTTCGTCATCGCAAGTTACCCCACGAATGGCGGCCCGAAAACGACGCATTTGGCTGAGTGTGCCACCATACACAAAATCTTCGGTTAATAAGACATCCCCCGGATCGACTAAAGTCTCCAAAAACATGTGAATCGGTTGACCAGAGCCATCAGCTAAGATGATGTCATCGGCGGAAACGTGAATATCACGATCTCGGGCTAATTTATCTGCCACGAGTTCACGCAGAGGGGAGTAGCCCTGTGGATGGGCATAGATAGCTAAATCGCCGCCTTCTTCGGCAAAGGCTTCTCTTAAGCCATCGAGTAGCCCCTCAAGGGGAATAGACTTTGGATCAGGATAGGCCACTGCAAAATCATATTTGCCGCGCTTGCCCATCCCTAAAGGTCTTGCTTCTGCGGCCTGTTTTGAATAAAGGCCTTGGTAACTAAATTCTGTTGCGCCAGTCATAGGTCCTCCTAGTTGGTCGTGTTGTGAAGTGAATAGCTTAGGCGCAATATTAGTCGAAGAGGGGCAAAGGAGCAAAGTTGCAGAATGGCAGCGTAAAAATCTCTTTGCTACTTTTTTTGCAAGCCAAAGATTTATGTTATTATTTAGAGATTAGAGATATGATAAAGTGATAAGGGATAGTTTTATTGTCAGCTAGTAATGACGACTACTAACCACTATGATGGAGTTATTAACCTATGACAAATGAAAGTATTGCCCCAGAATTACTTGAAATTTTGCGCTGTCCCTATTGTGTGAGCAGCGAGACAAGATTACCAGGTGATGACCCAGGTCGTTTAACCTTGGTTAGAGATGGTCAATGGCTTTACTCCCCTGAGAGTGGCTATAAGTACCCGATCAAAGAAGGCATTCCCGTTATGTTGATTGAAGAAGGTCAAAAGTGGAAAGATACCCCTCTCGAAGAATTACCTGATCCTGGCCCCTTGGTTGACCCTGCTCAGTTTAGTCAATCTGACACGCCAGGCAGGGCTATTTCGGAGCATCATGGCCCCGATTTACAACTATATGCCCTGGCCGGTCTCATGTTTGCGATTATGCTTGTGCTGGCGATCAGGTTGTTGCGAAAAAAGTAGTGTTTGATTTAATTCCCCTGCCTAAAGTCCTAAAGTTCAATATCTAACAATATCTCCACTGGCTCGGCCATCAAATCATATTCCATCGCGCCAGTGATCTTTACATCCACCATGTCCCCTACAGGCAACTCGCGGTTAATGATGACATAGCCATCAATTTCAGGCGCATCGCGATAAGAGCGGGCTAAACTGACCCCATCGCCCGCGCCATCAATCAAGACTCGCAGCCTTTGACCCACAAAGGCTTGATTACGCCTTAAAGAGATATCTTGTTGCAATGCCATTAGGCTTTCCCAGCGTTCAGTTTTAGTTTCTTCATCAATCTGATCCGGCAAATCATAAGCGGATGTGCCCGGTTCTGGGGAAAAGGTGAAGGCTCCTACTCGGTCAAATTGTACCGCCTCCACAAAATCAAGTAAGCCCTTAAATTCAGCCTCAGTTTCGCCAGGATACCCGACGATGAAGGTCGTGCGAAAAGCAGCTTGGGGCAAGGTTTGGCGATAATAATCAATCCATTGCCTTAATTTAGACACATTATGCGGGCGGCGCATGCGCTTGAGGGTCTCGGGATGGCCATGTTGTAGAGGCATGTCGATATAAGGGATGATTTGCGGATGAGCGGCCATGACATTGACCAATTTTTTGCTGGCATGGCCTGGATAAGCATACATGAGGCGAATCCACGCAATATCTGGCGCAGATGTGGCTATATCAGCCAAAAGCGAGGGTAGACCATCTATTTCGCCCTGATCGCGACCATAAGCGGTCGTATCTTGGGCCACAATGATGATTTCCTGAATGCCTTCTGCCGCCAAACGTTGCGCTTCAAGTAAAATATGTTCACGGGGACGGCTACGGTGTTGACCTTTGAAGCTGGGAATGGTACAAAACGCGCAAGGGGCGGAACAGCCATCGCTGATTTTGAGATAGGCACTCGTCCGTCCATATTCCGTATTACGGCGCAAAGCGATGGTTTCAATCGGTGTATCGCCTGTTTCGGGTAAGTGATAGATCGGTTCGCGCCGCTGGTTAATCGTCTGTCGCAATTTATTAATGAAGGGCACAATGTCCGGCCAGGAACGGGTGCCAATGAGACCATCTAGGCCGCGTACTTCACGGGTGATTTCATGGCCGAATCGTTGAGCCATGCAGCCTGCCGCGATCAGCCATTGTCCTCGTTGTTTTTGTTGGGCTAGTTCTTGCAAGGCAGCGACTGACTCATCCTTGGCCGCTTGTAAAAAGCCACAGGTATTGACGATCAGGACATCGGCGGCATTGGGGTTTTCTGTGGCTTGATAGTGGGCATTGAATAGCATCTCGCTCAGGCCTTCTGAATCGACAACATTTTTGGGACAACCCAGAGTGAGCAGATAAAAGGTTGGTTGGGATTTTCGTTTGCGATTGGGTTGTTTGGACACCTTATGCTCCCTAAAGTTAATGGCTCTCAAATTTTGTTGTATTCAAATTAGGCAGATTAATCCGCAGATTTCACAGATTTCACAGATTTTTTTGAATTTTACCAATCGTAATCGAGTTCATTTGATCTGTCAATAAAGAAGGTAATTTGTATGTCGTGGCTCGTCGATATCATAGTTTAAGGGTGAAACATCTTGATTAGTCTCGACCCCTATCTTCAGTGCCTTGGGTCGCGGGATGGATGATAATTGCTTTACGCCATCAATGTTGTCTGTAGTTGAGGTGGGCTGAAATTTGTCTAAATGCAATGATATGTTAAGATAGGCTGTCAGCTTATAATTTATAATCTAAGGAGAGCATGCCTATGACAGATATTTTACTTGCCAAAAAGTTTAACTAAGAAGGGTTACTATAGCTTGAACGATGAAATTTTGGAGACCAAGCCCCTGGGGTTTGAGGGCCTCGATTCCCAATCTTTTTCTTTAAACCTATGTAGCAAAAATAAATTCGAAATATTTTTATCAATATTCACTTTCTGAAAGGCTAGAACTAATGAAGTCTTCTTACTTAAAAAGTTTGAAAATGCTTATCGTATGTTTATTGGCTGGATTTCTGCTCACCCCCTTGGCTTTTGCTCAAGGCCCAGAGACAACGGATGGGCCTTTAGGGCCGGCGATGTCTCATCGGCTGATTGTGGAATTAGACTCGCCACCTCTGGCTGTTTGGGTAGACGAGAATCAAGTGGCTCGTTCAGCGCAAGGTCGCTTGAACCCCCGTTCTGTCACGACGCAGCAGTACCTAGCTCAGTTGCAGGCGGAGCAACTGGCCTTTGTCAATGCTCTACAGTCTGTCTTGCCGAATGCTCAGGTGAGCCAATATTTGAATGAAGCAGGGGTGGCGAACGAGGCCCGTTATCAAGTGGTACTCAATGCCATCACCATTGACCCAGGCACAGATGATTTGGAAATGGCGCGACGGAACTTAAAGGGTATGACAAATGTGAAAGAAGTGCATTATGACTATGCTCATTATTCGATGCTGTACACCAGTACGCACCTGATCAATGCGCCAGCTGCTTGGTCACAGGTGGGTGGACAGGCTGAAGGAGGTAAAGGGATCAAAATCGCCTCTATGGATGGTGGTCTGCACCATGCGGCTCGCATGTTTACAAATACGGGGAGCATCACCTTTCCTGAAGGCTACCCCTTACCAAACAATCGTGGTACACCGGATGTAGATCAAAACAACAATGGTAAAATCATCGTCTCACGAGCTTATTTCCGACCGTGGGATCCACCGATGGGCGCGTTTACCAACACCCAAGGCGTGTTTATAGAAGCGGATGATAAAGTGTGGCCTGGTGGCTCTGGCACATCACATGGGGTGCATACAGGCGGGATTGCTGGGGGTAATATCGTCGATAATGTCGACATATTTGGTTTTGATCCTGGTCCTGTCAGCGGGGTGGCTCCAGCCGCTTGGATGATGAGTTACCGCGTCTTTTATGAAAGTGTTAATGGCTTAAGTTCTTTTTATAACGCCGAAGGCATTGCTGCTCTGGAAGATATTGTGGTGGATGGCGCAGATGTGGTCAATAATTCCTGGGGAGCTGGTCCTGGGTCAAGAGGCGCGCCTTTTGACCCTCTTGATCAAGCTCTGGTCAATGCCTCTAGGGCGGGCGTTTTTGTCTCTATGTCTGCTGGTAATAGTGGTCCTGGATTTGGGACAGGGGACCATTCATCGACGGAGTATATCAATGTGGCTGCCAGTACCACTGGCGGGACGATTGCCGCTGGTCGGGTTAACATCATTGCCCCAGAACCGATTAGTGATGCCCTCCAAAGCATCCCCTTTAACAACGCACGTTTTGGCCCCACCTTAGACGTGGGTCAAAGCTATACTTATGCGATTAAAACCGCCCAATCAGCCGATGCCAGCAATTTTCGAGGATGTAATGCCTGGCCAGAAGGTACCTTTACGGGTAAAGCCGCGATTATCAGCCGAGGCATTTGTGAATTTGGCCTAAAAGTGGTTAATGCCCAAAATGCTGGAGCTGTTTTCGTCGTTGTCTACAACCACGCCACTGGTGGTGACGGTTTGATCCCCATGGGCGCAGGGGCTGTTGGTGATCAAGCGACAATCCCCTCCATTTTTGTGGGCCATACGAATGGTTTAGGCATTGTGGCTTGGCATGATCAACACGGCGATGCCTCTATCTTGGAATACAACACCATTGGCTTTCAATTAGGTGATACGCCAGACCGGATTGCCGGCTTCAGTAGCCGTGGCCCAGCGGTGGGAAATAATTTGAAGCCTGACATTGCTGCGCCAGGGGTGAATATTCTCTCCCAAGGATATACTTTTGGCGAATCTGGCGAGGCGCGTCACCTTGGTTTCGGTCAAAGCAGCGGGACATCAATGGCTTCCCCCCATGTGGCTGGTGCGGCCGCGCTTTTACGCCAAATTCATCCCGATTGGGGCAACGCTGAGATCAAGTCCGCCTTAATGTCTACAGCCAAATATACCGATGTCTATAACTTTGATGGCACGCCGGCCCAACCCTTGGACATGGGCGCCGGTCGTTTGGACTTGACGAAAGCGGCTGATCCGGGGGTCATTTTAGACCCACCCAGTTTGGCTTTCGGTTTTATGTCAGCCGGGGCAAGTAAGTCCTTGAGCGTCAAGGTCACGAATATCACCCCCGAGACAGAAACCTACCAACTCAGCACCTTAGATACGCGAGGTGGCTTTACCCAAACACAGCCTCTGTCCATCACCAGCTTAAGTGCAACGAGCCTGACCTTAGATGCCAATGAAAGCCAAATGGTGACCGTCACCATCAGCTATACAGGTGCTTGGAACGAGCAAGGCTATGTCATTTTGGCCGGTCAGACCCATCAGGCCCACTTCCCAATTTGGGCTGAGATTATTGATCCGCAACCGACGGCTCAAATTCTGCTCATTGATGCTGACTTGAGTGGCTCACCTCGCCTTCCACAAGGCCTTCTTCCTGATACCCAAGGGGCTTATACAGAGACCTTACAAACCCTAGGTCATACCTATGATGTTTGGAATACTGCAGTCACAACCACCTCATCTTTGCCCGATAGGAAGACCTTGTTGGCTTACGAGGTCATTATCTATTTCACAGGTGATAATTTCTTTGCCTCCTTGTCTGCGACTGATTTAGATGCCTTGGTTGAATATGCCAATAATGGCGGTATTCTGATCATGATGGGTCAAGACTTAGCGGCTCACTTTGGGGATGACTTCACCGAACAGGCAGGCAGTTTCACGCGCAACTTCATCTATTGGATCATCATGGGGGCTAATTGGCTCCAAGATAGCGTCTCAAATTCTGAATTGCCAACCAGCCCCATTGTCACCAGCCCTTACGCACCGGAGGCATTTGCCGGGATTCAGCTTGATTTAGCTGGCACAGATGCAGGGGGGTCTGGCAGCCAAAACTTCATTGATGAAATCGCTGTCAATCCTGACCCATCCCTAGAAATTCCTGAGGCCCCTGAGGATAGCTCGGATAGTTTTGGCTATACCTATACCCCCTTATTCGCTTATGATGATCCGAGTAATATAGAAGAAGGAATCGTGGCCATGGCCTCGCGGGAACAACCACGCCTTGGCAAACCAGGCTTGGTCGGCTTGGGCCGAACGATTTACACCACCTTTGGTTTGGAAGGGGTCAACAATAGCCAAGGCATGACCTCGCGTTCTGATCTCTTAGAGAAATTCTTAGCCTGGGCAATGGATGTCCCCAGTGTGTCGCTGACTGAGCAAACCACAGATAATACGGTGAACTTCACCGCTGCTATCAGCCCGGCTGATGCGACAGCCACCTATCGCTGGGACTTCGGCGATGGTAGCCCTATTATGGAAACAGGGACAAGTCATACTACCTCTCATACCTACGCTGCTTGTGGTACATTCACCGCTCGGGTCGAAGTGAGAAATGCTTATGGCAATCAAGCGGTGGCTCAGATAGATGTTTCACCCAGCCAGGCTGATTGGTGTACGTTTAGGGTTGAATTATCAGGTGATCAAGAAGTACCGCCAGTTGCCTCACCTGCGAGGGGACAGGGCGCATTGGTGTTGGATACCATTAGCGATACGCTTTATTATCGCATTCGGGTTAATCAACTGCCGACCGAAACGGTGACAGCGGCTCATATTCATCTAGGGGAAGCTGGTCAAAATGGTGGGGTGGTGCTTGGTCTATATGATGGCAGTACTCCCTTTGACGCAGACCAAACCTTGGTTGGTTCTGCCACCCTGATTGAAAGCCAAATCGCTGATTTGGTAGCGGGCAATTACTATGTCAATGTTCATACAGCAGTCTTCACGCCAGGCGAAATTCGGGGTCAAATCCAGAGTGTTGCGCCACCAACGACCTTGCACGCCCTGCTATTGCCTGAAAATGAAGTGCCGCCTGTCGATGGTCAAGCCTTTGGTACGGCTGACTTTACATATCATGTTGATACCCCTGCCTTAGACTTTAGCCTGAGCGCAACAGGGGTGGAAACGCCCACTGCCGCGCATATTTATGGAGGCTGGCCGGGGCAGAATGGCAGCCCTGTCTTTGATTTGTTTACCCAAGAAGGGCCAACATTCCCGGTGATAGGAAGCGTCCCCTTCACCCCGGTTCATTTGGTTGATCTGATGAGCGGTTATTATTATGTGAACCTTCATTCAGAAGCTTTTGATTCAGGCGAAATTCGCGGTCAAATTGGGCCACCTCAAACATCTTCGGTTGTTGTCAACAAGACCCTCAGTACCGATGGCTCTTGTGGTGGCTTTGCCGTAGACAACCTCCCTGTTGGTGCTGGCAAAGAGGTGACGTATTGCTACACCTTGCTCAATCAAGTAAACAGCCAAGTCACCTTTGAACGACACGATTTGGTCGATGGCTATTTGGGGACGATTTTGAGTGACCATATGGCCACCCTTGCTCCGGGTCAACAACTTGTTGTGACCCAAACAGTAGCAATGACCCAACCTGGCACGTTTGCGTATGAGGTGACCTTCACCGCCACCAACGGGGCTATCACAGAAAGTGCGACAGATAAAGCGAAAGTAACGGTCATTGGCCCATCGATCAACTTACAGAAATCTGCCGCAACCTTTCCCGATTGTAGCAAGGCGGTGAACACCCTGAACACAACTGTCAATGTATCTGTCTACTATTGTTACAATATCAAGAATACAGGGCCAATCACCTTAGCCACCCATCATTTGACGGATGACCAATTGGGGACAGTGGTTGCTCAAGGGACAGATCTAAGCCTTGGTCCAGACGCGAGTACACCCAACTTTACCGCCACTCATACCTTTATGGCCTTGGGTTCGCTCAAAAACACAGCTATTTTCACGGCTTATGACATCTATGGCAACGTGACGACAGCCACAGCAACAGCGCTGGTCATTATCAGCCATACCTTGCAGTTCATGGATGATCATCTGACGACCACCATCCAGGTGCCGGCAGGTGCTCTATCAGGCACAGAGCGGATTGAGTATCAAGTCCAAGCCAGCCCAGCGATTACCATGCCGCCACCGAACCAGCTAAATGGTCTTTTCTTTGATGTCGATATTTATGAGGGCAATCAACGCCTTGAAGATTTCACCTTCAATGGTCAGGGGATTACATTGACCATCACGTATGATCCTGATGCTGATGCCTTGAGCCGCCTCGACTTAGATACTTTGCAAGTCTGGCGCTTACAAGAGACAACTTGGGTGACGGACAACATCACGACCATCAGCCATGACCCAGCGAACAATACCTTAGTGGTCTATCTCAGTCACGCTTCAAGGTTCGTTATCGCTGGGTTAGCCGCCAAGACTGAGACGATTTACTTACCGCTGGTGGTGAAGTAGACGATTGGTAGTAGATGTTTGTAACGATTAACAATGATTAATTGTCAATGATGATTGAGCCTTGTTAATCACTTATGACTCACTAAAAAAGCCTCTCCTTTTTTCAATGAAGGGGAGGCTTTTATTTGATGTCGCTATATCTTGGGACCTCTGGCCAATTCGAGTGCCAAGCGGTGCTTCTTCGACGGTGAGGTTAAGCAGATGGTTTCTGGTCAGCAGGCCTTCGTCCGCTTTGTTCATGTCTGTCGCTTTTGGGTAAACTTATTAGCAGCCCATCTCCTCGTTATAAATAAGAAATAAGCCTTTGCCCAAATGCATCACCTGTGATATACTGCTTTTCTATGTTAAGATTAAGCCAGATGTTTCAATTCATCCGTAGAAGCCGTCCTGAGATTATCCTGATGTAAGTCTGGATGAATTTTTTGGCGCGTATTCATTAATTTGCACAAAGAAGAAAAAGACCCCAGACTTTTCTGGGGTCTTTTTTATTACAAAATGGTGGATGGTAGTCAGTGAATAGTGGGATAAGAATAGAATGATGAGTGGCGAGTGCTGAATTGTCGTCAGAACAAACCCACTCAGCATTCAGCATTTATCACGCATCATTCATAACTGTATTTTCAAAGGAGCCTATCATGATTTCTATCGGGTTATATGGGGCAACGGGATACGCTGGCTTTGAGGCCCTATCCATTTTGCAAAAACATCCCCAAGTTGATTTAAAATTTGCTACATCGGAAAGCTATGCCGGTCAAAGGATTGGTCAAGTGTATCCGACAACCATGCAAACCGCTTTGATCAAGTCCGAAGAAGCTGACCTTAGCGGTGTAGACGCTGTGTTCTGTTGCTTACCCCATGCAGCCAGCATGCCAACTGTCTTACAAGCCTATGAAGCCGGGGCTAGGGTCATTGATTTCTCCGCCGACTTTCGCATAGATGATGCTGATGTCTATCAACAATGGTATCAGACTGAACACGAGGCCCCCCAGCTACTAGATGAAGCTGTTTACGGTCTGCCCGAATTGAATCACCCTGACATTGCCGAGGCAACGCTTTTAGCCAACCCTGGCTGTTATCCGACCAGTATTGGCTTAGGGCTTTTACCGTTGTTGAAAGAAGATTTGCTAGATCAAACCGCACCCGTTATCGCTGATAGTAAAAGTGGTGTCAGCGGGTCAGGCCGAACACTGAAGCTCGACTCTCATTTTGTCGAAGTCAATGAAAATTTATCTCCCTATAAAATCGGTCAAAGCCATCGCCATCGTGTTGAAGTGACACAAATTATGCAACAATTTAATGTCGAGGCCCAATTTATTTTCTCACCTCATCTCGTGCCCGTCAGCCGAGGGATGCTATCCACCATTTATATCACCCTAAACCGCGACCTCAGCCCTCCCGAGGCCCATGATTTGTTCACCCAAACCTTTGCTGATGCGCCTCTCGTCCATATCTTGCCCTTAGGCGAATTAGCAACCTTCGCTCATACACAATATCAGCATACCTGTGTCCTCTCGATAACGCCTGTCAGTACTCGCCAATTCATTCTCTGCGCCTCTATTGACAATTTAGGCAAAGGCGCGGCCGGTCAAGCTGTGCAAAATTTCAACATCATGTTTGGTCTGGATGAAACAACGGCCTTATTATAGAAAGTGGCAATGTTGCAGAGTCGTCGGTTTCAAATTTCTCTTGAGGGAACAACGACTGCTCGAAAGGGGAAACATGCGTATCTTAAAAGTTGGTGGCAATGAAATTGATGATCTTAGCTTCATTGAACAGCTTGGTCAGGCAATCACAGAGCTTTCCGAAATTCCTATTTTAGTTCATGGTGGGGGGAAAGAGATTAAAGAACTACAAACCCGTTTAGGGCTTGAAGCACAATATATTGATGGCTTGAGGGTCACGGATGCTGAGTCCTTGGACTTGGTGCAAATGGTTCTCATCGGGCGGATTAATAAGCGCTTGGTCGCGTCTTTGGCCCAGGCTGGTTTAGACGCTTTTGGTATGTCGGGGGTGGACCGGGCCTGTATTATGGCCAAAAAATTAGAACACCCCAATGGTGACTTAGGCTATGTGGGTCAAGTGACCCAAGTGCGAGAAGAAGTCTTTAAAAATTTACTGGATAATGCTGTCATCCCAATTTTATCCCCCTTATGTTATAGTGCTGAAGGGGCTATTTTCAATGTCAACGCTGATCATGTGGCGATGGCTGTTGCAGTTGCTTTAGGCGCGGAGGAACTAACCTTCATCTCAAATGTATCTGGCGTATTAAATCAGGACAAAATTATGACTCACCTGACCCCGACGCAAACGAATGCCTTAATCACCGAGCAAATCATTACAGGTGGCATGATCCCCAAAGTACGCGCTGCCCTTGAAGCGGTAGAAGCAGGGGTCAAAGCGGTGCGGATCACCAATTTGGCTGGTCTAAAAGAGGGCACTGGAACGGTATTGCGTGAGACGTAATCAGATTGCTAAGAGAGAAACGCTAACGGGAGAAAGAATTGAAATATCCGCAGATGACACAGATGACACAGATTTTTTTATGTACGACCGCGAAGTTGTTCAAAATACAAAGGCGAATGCACAAAGCAGTGTTTTATATAATCCGTGTCCGTGTCTACACGATTAGTCAATGAGGTTTTTAGTTTCAACCAAATCAAAAAAATCTGCGTCATCTGCGAAATCTGTGGATTATATCTTTTTATTTTAATTCAAAATATTTTATAAAAAGGAGTCTATCATGGGAACACCGACTGCTGATCTTGTCGCAATGGAAAAAAAGTATGTTTTACAAACCTATAGCCGCCCAGAATTTGTGATTACAGGCGGCGAAGGAAGTTGGCTTTATGGCAATGATGGCACACGCTATTTAGACCTTGGATCGGGGATCGCCGTTAACGCTTTAGGACATGGGCATCCCATTGTGAAGCAGGCTATTCAAGAAGCGAGCGAAAAGCCAATTCACTTGTCTAATCTTTATCATATTGAACCGATGACCCTACTGGCCCGCGATTTATGTGAATCCTGCTTTGCCGATCAAGTCTTCTTCTGCAATTCCGGGTCGGAGGCGGTTGAGGGGGCTTTGAAATTTGCCCGCAAATACACGCGAGTCGGCTTAGGACGCGACGATAAACATGATTTTGTGGCCTTTGAAGGTTCTTTCCATGGCCGTTCGATGGGAGCTTTATCGATCACCGCGACCGAAAAATATCGCACTCCCTATGAGCCACTCATCCCTGGGGTGAGCTTCGTCAAGTTCAATGATAGCGCAGCAGCCACGGCAGCGATTACGGATCATACTTGTGCGGTCATTGTTGAGCCAGTTCAGGGTGAAGGCGGGGTCACGCCAGCCAAGCCCGAATTTTTGGTCGCCCTGCGAAAACGTTGTGATGAGACCGGGACTTTGTTGATTTTTGATGAAATTCAATGCGGTATTGGTCGCACAGGCAATTTATGGGCCCATCAAGGCTATGATGTCACGCCCGATATCATGACGGTCGCCAAACCAATTGCGGGGGGCTTACCGATGGGGGCGATTTTGATGGTCCAAAAGGTGGCTGAGGTGATGAAGCCGGGTGATCAGGGCAGCACCTTTGGGGGTGGCCCCTTTGTCAGCCATGTCGCGCTCAACGTTTTTGGTAAAATTAACTCAGCCGACTTCTTGGGGGAAGTGCAAGAGAAAAGCGAACGCTTAGAAGCTGGCTTGAGAAACATAGCTGAAAACAGTCCGCTGATCACCGCAGTACGCGGCAAAGGTCTCATGTGGGGTCTGGTGACAACCATTCCCGCAGGTGATGTGGTCAAAATGGCGATAGACCATAATATGTTAATTTTGGTTGCGGGCGCGAATGTTGTCCGCCTCTTGCCCCCCTTGACCATGACCGGCGAAGAGATTGATTTCTTGGTCGAAAATTTGACCAAGGTTTTTTCTGCCTGTGCAGAAGCGGCCCAGACAAAAGAAGCAGAGGAGGATGTCCCATGAAAATCGGCTTATTGCTCAACCACACCAAGGATCCCCTAACAGGAATAATTCCAGCCTATTTTGAAATACGGGAGATGGCCCAAGCTGTCGAGGCAAATGGCTTTGATTCGATCTGGCTCGTTGATCACCTGCTCTTTCGTTTCGGAGGGAAGGATAAAGATGAAGAGGCCGCTGGTATTTGGGAGTGTTGGACCCTATTATCTGCCTTAGCCGAAGCCACTGAGCGGGTTGAATTGGGTACCTTGGTCTTATGCAATCCCTTTCGCAATCCAGCTCTTTTGGCTAAGATGGCACATACGCTGGATGAAGTCAGCCAAGGCCGTCTCATTTTGGGGGTTGGGGCAGGCTGGCATCAACCGGAATTTGATGCTTTTGGCTTTCTCTTTGATCGGCGGGTCAGTCGCTTTGAGGAAGCTTTACAGATCATGAAACCATTGTTACAGGGAGAAAAGGTTGACTTTGCGGGGCAATATTACCAAGCCCAGCATTGCGAAATCACGCCTGTAGGCCCCCGGACAGAGGGGATTCCGCTTTTAGTCGCCTCATTTGGTCCGCGCATGTTACGCCTCACGGCTCGCTACGCCGATCAATGGAACACGGCTTGGTTGGGCGACCCACAAGCTTTAGGGGAACGACTAGAACTTATGCATAATGCCTGCGCCGAGGTAGGCCGAGATCCAGCCACGCTGAAAATCACCGTGGGCGTATCAATTGCCTTTCCTGATTTGGGTGAAACCAACACGTTTGGCAAGGAACCGCTGAGTGGGTCTGTAGATGAGCTTGCTCAGGCTTTTGCCGCCTATGAACAAGCAGGGGTTGATCATCTACCTTTGAATATAAGTCCTTATAGCCGCCCTGCCTTGGAGCGCGTGGGGGCAGCTTTACGTCTTTATCGCGGGAGTAGGTGATGTATCCAAAGCGTTCTGGATGTGTCCAGCGTATTCCAGACATATCCAGAATGTTTTGGTATTAAATTTTTGATGAATCTGTTTGTTGGGCGGGCTGTAGTAGACTACAGGAGATAGACCCACATAGGTTGGTCAATGCACCCTGATGATGAAAGGATACGATCATGAACAAGCACCAAGGCCCGCTAGAAGAACCTGCTGGCGAATGATTTGTCAACCGCAGAACAGAATTGGATTTGTTTTGGCGGTGGGCCACCGAAATCCCAGAGAGGACGAAAGGTAGTTATGCCCTGATTGGCTTACGACGGACAGGGAAAACAGCGATCCTGCATAAACTTTTTAATCAACTCTTTTATGTTATATGCAGCCGATATTATAAAATCCACAGGTTGGTTTAGCTACGAAGACCCCGCTGACCCCATGTTACGCCGCTACATTGAATATCAACATAAACGCGAAGTTGAACAGTTAGCTCCAGAAGTGGCGGTGGAGGATTTGATCAGCGAAGTCAATCGCATTCGAGGGGATGCCAATCGTCAAGTGGGTCATCTCGCCGATGAATGGCGACAAGAAGGCATCGTCAGTGTTGCTCAGAATATGCTCCGCCAAGACCTATGTAACATCATAAAGTATGAGCGTTTTTAGTCCTGTAGCACTATGGTGTGATTGACAAAAAGTGTCAAATGGTGCTAAATCTTGTCCACACCTGATAGACTTTCACCCTCTAAAGATGAGGGGATATTGCGAAAGCGTTTTTAGTCGTAGTGGTTCTGGGGTAGTATGCAGTTATAAGCGTCTATGCATGGCTGTCCCTGGTAAAATAGCTGTGATGGCTTAATCATTTGATACCCAGACAAAGGATTGACAAATGAGTACAACAACGATCCCGGTCACAACGCCTGTCGCTACACCATCCCCTCAACGGGTTGGGGATGCGCTCACGTTTCTGTACGACCAAAACAGTCCTACGACACAGCTAGATACATCGGACTGGTTGGATGACCCGCTGCAAGCGATGGCCCGCGACTTAGGGCCTTATACCGTCGTTGACATGGAAATGTATCTTGACGACGATTATTCAGTTGAACTTTATCATGGCTGGGTGGTGTGGCGACCAATGACCGATACGAATGAACGCATCGTCGTCAGTACAATCCAAGATATGTTAAGTGTTCCAGCGCGTAAGGCTGGTTTTGGGCAGGTGTTGCCTGACCAAACGGAATGTCGCCTTGATGAAGGCACTGATATTATACCTGATGCAGCTTTGGTTTCTTGGCAGCGGCTAGAAGAGGCTGTAATGTTGCATGGCCCCAACCAACGGTCACTTTTAATTAAATGTCCCGAACTGGTCGTTGAGGTACGCTCGCCCTCTAATTGGCGTAAACAGGAACGCTTGAAGCGCGATATGTATTTCGCCCATGGAACCTTGATTGTGTGGGATGTCGATGAAAAGAACAAACGAATTTATGGTTACCGGGTCGAAAATCCAGATACGCCGACAGTCTATGGGCTAGATGATATCATAGACTGTGAGCCATTGTTGCCAGGGTGGAAACGGCGTGTGGCAGACATCTTCGACAAACAAGCATCTGCCGAAGCCCTTATAGGGGAAGTCGCCGCAGAAATTCGACAAGAAGGTGTCCAAGAGGGCATTGTCAGTGTTGCTCAGAATATGCTCCGCCAAGAAATGGACTTAGCTCTAATCGCTAGTGTGACAGGGCTATCCGAGGAGAGCATCAGAGCTATTCACATAAAATTGAGCGCAGAGAAATAAGATGGGTGTGTTGAATGAACCTTAACGCTTCCCCAACCCATAATCCCGCTTCGCCTGTTCCTCAGTAATATATCCGTTTTTCAAATCATCCTCCACCAAAGCCAAATCACGCGCCAACGGGTCGCCCCAACCAGCCCCCGTAGCGGTCATGACTTGGATGACATCATCCTTATTCAGCGTCAGACCGCTGACAACCGAATAGCGTTCTTGTTCGCCATCAGCGCGACGAATAAGAATATGATTTGGAGAACCAGGCTGTCCCCCCTGTAAAGGCCAAGGAGGTTCTGCTGAACGGGTATAAGCCACGGTTAACCAAGCATTATCAGAGCGAATACGGTAGTCGATGCGAACCCCTTTGCCCCCACGATGTAACCCTGCCCCGCCATCTTCATCATGAAAACTCAAATAATCGACCGTCACCCCATAGCGGGTCTCAGCCACTTCGGCCGGACAATTATAGGTTTCGCCATGAAAGGCAGAGAATTGTCCCGCAGTGCCATCAGCTTGTGGGGTTCCGCCCCAGCCGCCTAATTCCGGTTCGATGACGGCATAAGAGCGGCCTGTGTCTGGATGGATGCCGCCGAATAAGGTGCCGCATATCGAAGCAAAGCCGCCAGCGGGCAGTTGCTCTGCTAATTGTTCCGACAGACAACGGAGGATGAGATCATGTAAACGGATGCCGATTTCGTAATAAATGCCCATCGCGGCGGGGTAGGTGGGGTTGAAGACGCTGCCGGGGCGTAATAAAACTTTTAAGGGTCGGAAGGTTCCGCCGTTCGCAATGCGCTCTGGTGAGGTGATGTTTTTGAAGGCCATTTGGCAAGCGACGATGGTATCATCCGCGCTCATATTAAAGGGACCAGGGTCTTGGTCGGGGTTATCGCGTAAGTCGATGATAAATTTATCGTCTGTGATCTCGACCGTCACTTTATAGACAACCCCGCTGTCCTGATTTTCAGCCAAGGAGAATTTGCCTTTCGGTAATTCTTTAAGTGCCTTTAGACTGACCTGTTCGCCATAGTCCATATAGGCTTCCACGGCCTGAAGAAAAAGGTCTTTGCCATATTTATTCACAATTTCTAGAATGCGCCGCTCGCCAATCCGCACCGCTGCGATGCCAGCCCATAAATCACCCCTCAGAAAATCGGGCATGCGGCAATTGGCTGTCAAAACATCGAACAAGCCCTGAATGGGTTCACCCCGCGAAATGATCTTCACGGGCGGGAAAATAAGGCCTTCTTGGAAGATCTCCGTCGCATCCGTAGACATGCTGCCAGGCACCATCCCGCCGACATCATTCCAATGGGCGATATTGGCCGTCCAAGCCACAATTTGATCGCCCGCAAAAACGGGCATGGCTAAAACCATATCGTTCAGGTGAGTCACCCCACCGTTATACGGATCATTCACTGCGAAGACATCTCCTGATTCAATCCCCTCAGGTTGATTAAATTTTTTGATCACGCGCTTAACCGTCTTATCGAGGACACCGACGAAGGCCGGAATCCCAGCCCCAGACCCAGCCAGCTCACCGTACTGGTCCGTAATGCCCGTGCCCATATCAAGCACTTCATAAATAATCGCGCTCATCGCTGTTCGCCGCAGAGCGGCAAACATCTCATCAGCAATGGCCTGTAAAGAATTTTGGATAATTTCTGCTGTAATTGGATCGTAGGTCATCATAAGTCATTTGTCGTCAGCTGTTAGTGATTGGTTTCCCTAGTATAACATCATCTCGTGATAAAGGCATATCGTCGTGCTAGGGAATTTTGAGGTAAATACGCCTTTGCTTAACAAGGTGTCAAACCTCATGCCTCACTAATTGATAATTACCATAAGCATCAACCTCACAGCGCGTATCAGGCGGGATGACGATGGTCGTATCGGCCGCTTCGATGATCGCCGCACCCACGAGAGTCATCCCTGAGCCAAGGCGGTCGCCGTTGTAAAGCGTCGCGAGGTGGATGCCCGCTTCCAGAAAATCAACCTCGCGCTGGCCTTTGATGGCGATTGTGACAGGTTCGTCTGTTTTAGACAGCTTTTCTGGCACTAATTTATCAACTTCAGCCAAAGCAACGAGGTGATAGGTGACCAATTCAAGGGGCGCATTGAGGCGATAGGTATATTCGCGCTCGTAGGTCGTATGAAAATGTTCGATGATGTCGGCCATTTGGTCAGCTATGATGGAGCCGTTTGGCAGATCAATCTCGGTTGAGTGTTCTTGATTTTGATAGCGCAGACGGCCATAACGTTGAAAGTGAATCCGCGCCCGATCAATGTCTTCCGCTTCATATTCACGGTAGGCCTGTTCTTCCAAGCCAGCAAAGGTTTGACTAAGCTGGGTCGCTGCATCTTCTGAATCTAACGCGACAATCTTGGTTCGCAGATAGTCTCGCCGCAGGTCACTCAACAACATGCCCCAGGCCGAAAACACCCCTGATTGTTTGGGGATGATGGCTTTCTTAATGCCCAATTCTTTCGCCAAAGCACAGGCATGCATGCCCCCTCCGCCGCCAAAAGCGATCAAGGTGAAATCACGAGGATCATGGCCGCGATTGACGGAGACCAATTTGATGGTATTGACCATATTATTATTCGCTAGACGCACGATGCCCCGCGCCACTTCTTGGCGGTTAAGATTAAGGGTTGCAGCCAACTTATCCAAAGCAACGGAAACAGCTTGCATATCAGCCGTCAGCGTCCCCCCACAGAAATAGTCAGGATTGATACAGCCTAAGGCTAGGTTGGCATCCGTAGTGGTTGCCTCTGTGCCGCCCGCCCCGTAAGAGACAGGCCCTGGGTCGGCCCCCGCACTTTGGGGGCCAACGTGCAGCCGTTGAAAATCATCGACCCAGGCAATCGAGCCGCCGCCTTGACCAATCTCAACCAAATCGACAACCGGAACCGTGATGGGATAGCCAGCCTTGACATCGCTATGCTCGACCAGATAGTTTGTATTGAGCTTAATTTGCCCGGCGGTGATCAACGAACATTTGGCCGTTGTACCCCCAATATCGATCGCAATTGCCTGCGGTTCTCCGACCAAACGACCCAGAGTCGCCGCCCCTAAAATCCCGCTGGCTGGCCCCGATTCAATCATGGTGATTGGAATTTGGCGGGTATTTTTGACTGTGTCCACCCCACAATTAGATTGCATGATCAGCGGTGTACACCGCATGCCCGCTTTAATTAAACCCCCCGTCAAGTCATCCAGATAACGATGGACGATGGGCTGAACATAAGCAGACATGGCGGTGGTGTTGGTCCGCTCATACTCACGCCATTCGCGGGTGATTTGATGAGAGGCCACGGCGGCAATTTCCGGCCACTGGGCTTCTACTTCGCGTAGTATTGCAATCTCATGAACATCATTGGCATAAGCATTAAGCAAACAAATAGCGATGGCTTCCACTCCTTCTGCCTGAAAGTCAGCTAAAATTGTGGGCAAGCCAGAAAGGTCAAGGGGCGTTGTTTCAAGGCCTTGATAATTAATCCGCCCAGCCACTTCCCGGCGTAAAGAGCGGGGGACAATCGGTTTGGGTTTATGATAGGCCAAATTAAAATAGTCAGGTCGATTGCCGCGCCCAATTTCTAAGACATCCCGAAAGCCCGCGCTGGTGATGAGTGCAGTCTTGACCCCTTTGCGCTCCGTAATGGCATTGATGACGATGGTTGTGCCATGTACAAATGAGGTAAACGCGCTGGGCGTGATGTCGCTTGTGGCAATCACATTCATCACCCCTTGTTCGAATTGTCCTGGTGTCGTGTGGCTCTTGGCCGTGCCCACGCAGCCCTCTGGGGTGACGTAAACAAGGTCGGTAAAGGTGCCGCCGATGTCTGTGGCGATTCTGGTCATGGGATTTTCTCCATCACTGCTAAATTTTATGTATACTTACGAATATTAAATTGCTTTAATTTCTTCTGGGCTGACTCCTATCGACAGAGAAATATGTCCCCATTCTTCTGGGGTTAGGTTTTGGGTCAGCTCGTCCCAAATTCGTTCATGTTTTTCTTTGGTTCGCCAGCCATCAAATTTGCGACTGACGATGACCAAATGAATATTGTCATACGCCCCATCTGAGACATCCACCAAATCATTGGGATCTTTGAAGTAGCCTGTTTTGAGGACTTGATGAATTTTGTGTTTGAGTGCTTCGTGAGTCATGATCAAAAATCTCCTTTAGATATTGTGTTCAATCCAATACCCAACCTTTTCGACGGCATCCAAAAAAATTTCTGCTTCTTCACGACTTGATACATTAGCTGTATATCGCCAAGCTGGTATCCAACGGTTAACGATGTTGAATAAGGGCCAAATGATTCGATTTTGGCGTAGACGATATCAGATCACCCTCGCGGATAAGCCTTACGATTACCAATTTGAAGACTTGCTGATGGCTCTGGCGGCTGGTCGAAAGGTGGCGATTTTAATTGATGAATATGATAATGCGCCTCTTTCATAAGGGAGGTTTAGATATAAGGTAAAGGAACACAGGGTTATACTCTGGAGGATCGAAGAAGTAGCAGTTATATCCTTTAGGCATCTCTAATGTTACCTCATACACAGGTGTCCCATCATCCAAACTGCCCTAATAAGCTTCGCCAACTTTATTGAGCAGTCGCTTCAGGGCATCCTTTAGATGTTCTATTTCTTTCTCACGCCGCTCCTGTCTCAATTGCCGCTCGGCTTCATATGCCTGCTCTTCTTTAAGCTGTTGGAATACTGCTTCTTTCTCTGATTTGTATTTCTCGCTGAGTTCATCTAGCCAAGCCATTAAGTCTCTATTCTCCTAGCTTTTGACGCGTAACATATTCATTTAATAAGTTACGGATCATCCGTTGATAAGGTGCCCCCAATTCTTCAGCCTTGCTTTTGAAGAAATCAAGTGTTGTCTTATCTAAAGCCAAGGTGATTTTGACCGTTTTCTCCTCTTTCAAGACCAATTGTTCAGGAGATGGCAAAAAATCTGCCACCTCTTTCATTCGACCGAAGGTGCCTTCAACAATTTCAGTTTGATCTTCTACGCTGTTCATAAAGTTTCCTTTCCTTGCGCCAGCAGCCAGCCCCAAAAATGCGTATTTTTCCGTTGCGATAAGTAAAACGTACCGTACAAACGCGGCTGCCTAACTGATCAATGCAAAAATAACGGGTTTCTTCAGGTGTACTATGATCTACATCTTCGTAGATAAGCCTCTGTGGATCTAAAAAAGTGTGTTGCGCTTCCTCAAAGCTCACCTGATGTTTTACTATATTTTCTTGATTCTTATTTTCATTCCACTCAAAATCAGACATATTTTTTATATGGTATCATTATATGTATGAAATAGCAATATTATAGTCAGCTAGTCAGCCGACCTGCTACCTCCCTTCTACTTCAAGGCTCTTTATGCGTTTCAAGGAGGTCTTGGAAAGTTGCACTTAACAATGTCCGAGTTAAACACTATATATTGGATACTAGAGCAGTTTTTCACCTATATATATTGATCGAATGCCTCATACTTGCTAAGGAGCTTTCGACCTCCTTGCAATCCATTAAGAGCCTTTACAAATCACACGTTATCAAATAATAACAAGTGTAATTGTCTTTATAACTGCTATTGGAGATTATTTTGTTTTTCTACCCCAAACAAATGACACCGCACCCAATGACCCGCTTTCATCTCCACCATCTGCGGATCAACCTGCAAACAAGTCTCAAACTTAGCAGGGCAACGGGTATTAAAACTACAACCCGTCGGCAGATTAACAGGGCTAGGGATTTCTCCTGTTGAAACGACTTTCTCCGGCTTCAATTGTTCCTCCGCCGTCGAGACAACAGGAATCGAAGAGAGCAACATTTGGGTATAAGGGTGTGCGGGATGTTCAAAAAATTCAGAGCCTTGAGCAATTTCGCTCACCTTGCCCAGATACATAATCGCCACGCGGGTGGCAATGTTCCGCATTAGGCTTAGGTCATGTGTAATGAATAGATAGGTCAGGTTCAACGTTTTTTGTAAGCGTAACAAGAGGTTAATTACCTTGCCTTGCACGGATACATCCAAAGCCGAGGTCGGTTCATCTAAAATAACCAGCGACGGGTCTGAGGCCAAAGCGCGAGCAATGGCGACGATTTGTTTTTCGCCGCCGCTTAACATATCAGGGTATTTGTAAAGGTAATTAGCTGGCAAATCCACCAACGCAAGCAAATCCAAGGTTTCGCTCAAAGTATCTTTATGGGGCTTGTGAATTTTTAGCGGTACGGCCAAGTTTTGGGCGATGGTGCGGCGGGGGTTGAGGGATGAACCAGGGTCTTGAAAGACAATTTGAATGTCTTTCTTCAAATGTAAAGGACGTTTGGTTTGCTCGCTGAATAAATCTTCACCCTTAAAATGAAGAGTACCTGTTGTGGGTCGATACAGGCCCGCGACTATGTAAGCAATGGTACTTTTTCCTGATCCACTTTCGCCGACTAGGCCAAAGGTCTCGCCAGGAAAAAGGTCAAAGGATACGCCATCAACCGCTTTGACCGTCACTACCTCTTTTTTGAAGAGACCTGGTTGACCCGTCTCAAAATATTTTTTGAGATCACGAATGGCTAAAATTAGCTCAGGCATGGGTTTCCTCTTCAGTTTGATACAAAAAACAGGCCACTTCCTGCCCTTGATCAAGGCCGCTAAGGCTATCAAGGCGATACATGGGCGGCTTTTGCTGACGACAAATATCCATCACCTGCGGACAGCGCGGATGAAACCGGCAACCCGGTGGCGGTTCGAGATAATCTGGGATACGCCCAGCGATGCCAGGTGAGATGCCACCTCCTGATAACTTTGGCCCCGCAGCCATCAAGCCTTGGGTATAGGGATGGCGGGGCTGGACGAAAAGCTGTTCGGTTGAGGCCATCTCGACGATATTGCCCGCATACATCACATAAACCCGATTGACTGTTTCCCGCACGACCCCCAAACTATGGGTGATGAGGATGATAGAGGTATTGCGTTGATCGACCAAGTCATTCAGCAGTTTGAGGACTTGGGCCTGAATGGTCACGTCCAACGCGGTGCCTGGTTCATCGGCGATGAGCAGGTTGGGCCGTGTCGCCAAGGCCATGCCGATACAGACCCGTTGGCGCATCCCCCCGCTCAATTGGGTCGGATAGGCTTTAAGCAACCGTTCTGGGTCGGCCAAGGCTACGTCTGAAAGCGATTGTAGAGCGCGTTGCCGAATGTCTGTCCGCGATAGCATTCTACCTGTGGCCTGACGTAGCACTGGTTCGATTTGTTGGGCCACGGTGAAAACGGGATTGAGGGCGGTCATCGGGTCTTGAAAGATCATGGTTATTTCGCGCCCTCGCACCTGCTGCATTTCACTCAGTTTTTGGCATAATAAATCTTGACCTTTGTAAAAAATTTGCCCGCCCGCTACCATCGCTGGCGGCGTGGGCAAGACTCGTAGGATGGTCTTCATGGCCGTTGTCTTGCCACAGCCTGTTTCACCCACCAAGCCGACCTTTTCGCCTTCATGGACCCTCAAGTTGATCCCATCCAGAACCTTGGTCAAGCCACCATAAACTTTATAGTGAACGTGTAAATCTTTGATGTCTAAAAGTGTATCTGATTGGGCCATCAATTTAATTCCTCTCTGCGGCGAAGAGATCACGCAGGCCATCCCCCAATAGGTTAAAGCCTAAAACGACAAACACAATCGCTAGAGCGGGAAAGACCGAGATCCACCATTGATCGGGCAAAAAACGGGTGCCACTGGCGACCATGGTGCCTAAGCCGGGTCGAGGCGGTTGTACCCCCAAACCCACGAAACTTAAGGAGGCCCCGATGATGATCACCCAACCCATGTCAAGGCTCATTTTGGTGAAGATGGGTGAGACACAATTGGGCAAAATTTCGCGT
Source organism: Anaerolineae bacterium (assembly GCA_965199695.1). Taxonomy (GTDB): domain Bacteria; phylum Chloroflexota; class Anaerolineae; order 4572-78; family 4572-78; genus CBDAUV01. The sequence continues at coordinate 1,650,808 of OZ241372.1, forward strand.
AGCAGGATGTGAGTTGTACTCGCGCCTGTCGTTTCAGCCGCTCGAACAAAAAATTCATTCCGCATGCCCGTGGTCAAGCTATAGACCAAGCGGGCATACCAAGGCCACCAAGTCAGACAGACGGCTAACATGGCGTTGAAGAGATTTGGCTCCAAGATCGAGGCCACGGAGAGAGCTAAGATCAAGGGGGGCACGGCTAAAAAGATATCGGTGGTCCGCATGATCAGGGTGTCAAGCCAAGTATGTTGATAATAGCCCGCAATTAAGCCCAAAGTCACCCCAATTGGGCCCACAATCGCTAAAACAACAACCCCCATCAGCAAAGAAAAACGATAGCCAAAGATCGTCCGCGTGAAAATATCGCGCCCAATTTCGTCTGTGCCGAACCAATGGTCAGGGCTGGGCGGTTTGCTAGCGTTGGCGAAATCGGTGAAGGGCTTGACATGGTCTGGATAAGGCGTGATATAGGGGGCGAAAATGGCCATCAAGATGACCAGTAAAACGGCCCCGCCGCCTATCAAGGAGAGGGGATTGCGGGAAAATTTGTACCACGCCCAGCCCCAATTCTCGCGCCGATTTTGACGGCGCAGTGATTTGAGCTCAGCGGTGGCGATGGTTTCTGAATGGGACATTGTTAGGTTTGACATAAAACTTAATTATTTTCTCGCAAGCGCATCCGTGGATCTAGTTGAGCCACAGTCATATCGACCATAATATTCACCAACACAAAAATGACCCCCAAGGTCAAAATCACCCCAGAAATCGCGTTGAGGTCTTTACTCAACATCGCGTTCATACCATACCGAGAGATGCCAGGCCAATTGAATATCAATTCGACCAAAAAGGCATTGCCGATGCCAGCCGCAAAGTCTAAGCCTAAAATCGACACCGTCGGAATCAGTGAAGGTTTCATCAAAAATTTGCTCATGATCTGTCCTTCGCCGATGCCCAAAGAGCGGGCACTGGCGATATAATCCTTGGTTAGATTATCCGACATGGCTGAACGGGTGATGCGGGCTTCTTGGGCCATCGACCCCATTGCCAAAGCTAAGGCTGGCATAATTAAATGAAGGAGCGCGTCCCAAAAGGTGCTGAATTCTCCGGCTAACAAGGCATCAATCGTGTAAAAGCGGGTGATGGTCGGCGGAGGGTCGATGTTGGAAGATAGGCGACCAATAGCGGGCAGCCAGTCTAGCCAAAAGGCAAAGAGCAGCAGGAAAATGATGGCAAAAACAAAGGAAGGGGTGACAATGCCCATATAAGAAATGATGCGTACCACATTATCCACCCATTGATCTTTGTAGCGGGTGGAAATCATGCCCAGTGTAATCGCCCCAGTGACGGAAAAAATGAGCGAAAGTAAGGCCACCTCTAATGAGGCCGGAAAAAATTCAATGATATCCTCTGCCACAGCCCGCCGCGTCACCAAAGAAATGCCAAAATCACCGCGCAGGGCATCACGCAGCCAGTAACCGTATTGGGTGATGATGGGGTCGTTCAAGTGCATCTGCTCGCGGATGTTATCGACCACCCATTGGGGAGTTCTCGCGCCGACAGCCAGGCGGACTGGGTCACCGGGCATGATGCGAGCAATGACGAAGATGACGATGGAAAGGCCGAAGAGGACGAAAACGGCTTGGATTAAGCGGCGGAGGATGAAGGGGATTAGAGTCATTTTAGGCGTGTTTGTAATGATAAGGTCAATCTAACTTTCCCAGGCCTTCAAGACGTAAAAGCCAAGCGCCGAAGTGCTTACACTTTTCTCTGATATTCAATAACCCAATACTTTCAGCCAGTTGAGGGCCCTCGACTGACTTTTTATAAGTTGGGAATTGCTTAATAATCTGTTTGCTGGGTGCGGAATCTTGACCATCGTTAATCATTTCTGGTGTTTCATAATCAGCGGCTATCTTTTTTAGGGCGGCGATTTCGCTCGCACACTTATCGTAAAGATAAGCGAAGCAATCTGGCTCGGTGAATAAATAGGCTTCAAATTCATGCAACTGTAGATATGGAATAAATCTATCGTCATCGATATCTGCCGCAAATTTTTCCTCCAAAAATCTAACACGTTGTTCAGGATCCGTTCGAAATTCTTCTGATTTTTGCAAACCTGGGAATTGTCCAGGAAGAGCATACAGGTCAATCATCGTGGTGAAGAAAGCATCTGTATTTCTATCCTGTTTTAGAAGTCGTCCTATGTCATCCTTCATGGGCGTGTAGTTACCCCCACCACCTCGATGAATTCGTCCCTTCTTTTTTGCATGAGCTATTAGAACTGGCTTTTGCATGAAAACGCCATATCTAGCAGCAAGGTGGGGTTTCAAAACTGTATCGGCAAATGTTTGTTCAGTTTGACCTTCTGCAAATAGGTAGAGGCGAGCCATTAGTGTGGTCCCCCACCAATGACGTTCTTTTCCCATATTTCCCCAAGACTATACTCATCAAGCCAAGCTTCTAGCTGGGTTGGTTTTAATCGCGTAAAGACGGACTCTTTTCCTTGGCGGTCAACCGTAATCACGTTTTCAGGGTCGAAATTATTCAAAAATGAACTTGATTGGGTGCTGATCAAGATTTGTGTATTATATGATGCTTTGCTGAATAAGTCGGCGATAAGGTTTAACGCATAAGGGTGTAGACCCAATTCTGGCTCGTCAACAAGGATAAGATGTGGTAATTCATCGGTTGGCTGGAGGAGCAAGGTGACTAGGCATATCGCCCGCAAAGTACCGTCGGAGAGTTGATGTGGCCCAAAGATGCTATCTGATCCCTTCTCTCGCCAGTTTAAAGTCACCTGTCGCCCCTCATCAGGATTGAGATCGAAATCATCAAAAAATGGGGCAATCAGTCGTACTGTATCCCTGATACGACGATATATCGTCTGATCATTTTGGCGACGATAGCGCAGGAGTATTGCGGGTAAATTTGCCGCATCTGGCATGAGCCAACGATTATCGCCTACATAACGAGACTGACGAACTGTAGCGTTTGAAGATGTATCGTGAAAATGATATACGCGGCAGCGATTGAGCAGGTTTCTTAAAAAATTTGCTGTCTTATTTCCTTCATTAGCTGCATCGTTGATGCGTGCTTCTCGGTGTCCAGCAGAGTCAAGCGTATCGCTTATAGGAGATGGGAAACCCGTTCGTAAAAATTCTACTGTTTCCTCTGCAAAAATGAGCGTGTCTACTGCGGCATGAAACAGACGTAGTTCATAAGTGTTTGTTCCGCGCTCAACATCAAAAGTCAAACGGGCCTCTATCTGAGGGGTTGTTTTTGGGCCATGATGCAAAAGTGACTGCGCTCGTCCTTCGATACCAATGTATTGTTGTAAACGCCCAGCCATCATTTCATTGAGCATTTTGAAGAAAGAAATTAAATTGCTCTTGCCCGCGCCATTTGCACCAATAAGAATATTGAGTTGGCCGAGTTCGAGGTCTAGGGTTTTGATTGACTTAAACCCTTGAAGATGAAGCATTGTTAGCATATTTTGCATAATTTGTGCCTTGTTATTTAATGAGGAAAATTAAGATACTTTCTTGATGATAGAATAAAATTTAACTCAAGCCCTCCATCGTTCTCCAAAAAGAGGCAAAACTATTACACCTATTGTCCGTCCTTTAAGGCATTCGCAATATCTGTTTCATCTATTTGGCGCGTGATAGTTTCCATTTGACCGCTAGACTTATCATACTTTTGACCAACCAAGCCAAAGATTTTTTCCATTACTTCCCTTACTTATTCAACCCAATATGCGCCCCATACACCTGATACCCTGACAAAGCACTCGCCTCACCCTTCGCCGCAGGCCAATCGACGTAATCTTGATAGGCATGCTTCTGCACTTGATCGTACAAGAACAGCGAGGGCACTAACTCAGCGATCTCATTTTGCAGGTCGGCGTACTGGGCGAAGCGTTCCGCTTGATCAACAGTGGTTAGGGCCTGGTCAATGCGGGCATCTAAATTGGCATTTAAGAGCCACTCGTTTTGAGACCAGGTGGCCGCAGTGCTGGAGTGATAGCGTTGTTTGAGGATGGGACCAACTTCGGGCAAGTCCGAGGAGACGTAGATGGTGACGATGTGAGGGCTGGTCTCTTGAGAACTGGCGTTTTCAACGACGCTTAACCAGGGAGAGGAAACAACTTCAACTGGAATGCCGATTTCGGCCATGTTGGCTTGGAAAAGAAGGGCGAATTTTTCTTCGTCAGGCACTTCGGAAATCCAGTGAATTTCGACTGGGTAGTTGTCGATGTCCGCAGCGTATTGACATTGAGCCAATTCTTTCGCTGCCTTATCCAGATCACGGCTGAAGGTGAAGACATCGGCGTTATGACCGCCCAAGGACATGGGTGCGGGGCCGCGTGATTGCTGTGTGCCAGGCCATTCTAAGCTCACAGCATCATCATAATTAAAGGCATAAGCCATGGCCCGACGACAGTGGACATCATCGGTCGGGGCAACGGTGGTATTGATCATGTAATAAAATTCAACGAAGGTCGGCAAGGCGGCCACAGAAATACCATCAATGTTTTGCAAGGCTTCTAGAGCCTCTTTGGTCTGCCACTGGTCACTGATTTCTAATTCTTGGTCGGACATGAGCGTTCGCACAGTGGCCGTTTCAGTCGTCGCGATAAAGCGCATTTCTGCCGGCGCGTTCTCAACGAACTCTCCCCACCAGCCATCGAATTTTTTCAGGTGCAAAAATTCTTCGAGCTTAAAGTCTACGACTTGATAAGGCCCTGTCCCTGCATCGTTGGTTAAAAGCCAATCCTTGCCATAATCACCATTCTCGCCATAAGGGCCTTCAGCCGCTGTATTAGCCTTTACAGTCTCTTCACTCAAGACGTAGAGGCGCACCAAGCTGGGCACAAAGAGGCCAGAAGGTTCAGCCAAGGTGAATTGCACTGTGGTGTCATCAACGGCTACAGCCCTGTTCACATTCTCAAAGATATAAGCAAAGCCTTCGCCAATTTCTTTGAGGCGATTGAAGCTGTAGACGACATCACTGGCGGTCAGGCTGTTGCCGTCGTGGAAGGTGACATCATCACGTAAGCTGACCGTCCAAGAAAGACCATCTTCAGACGGTTCCCAAACAGTGGCTAACCAGGGGCTGATTGTGCCATCAGCGTTAGGAAAGACGAGTGAATCATAGAGGTTGGCCAGCGAGGTTGAGCTGGAAAAATCGTTTCCCACAGCCGGGTCGATGAAATTTGGCCAAGAGAAGGAAGCCCGTAAAATGGAAGCCTCCATTGGGTCAACCTTGGCCCTGGTTGTATCAGTCCCCTCTGCGGTGGTTCCACAGGCGACGGTCGTTAAAGCGATAGCGAACAACACGATGAAATAAATGAACCGATTCATTTACTTGCTCCAGATAATTATTAATATGGGGTTCTATGAGATATTTTGGGGTGAACAAAGAGCAAGGTGGCAAAGTGGCAAGGTGCTGCGTTCCAAAGAAACAACCGTCCCAAACGCCTGACACTGCGCCTTTGGCCAGCGAAAGTCACCCTGCAACCTTGCTGCTGCTTACAGACGATGTCTCTTTCTTTTCCACAAAGTTTCTCACAGAGCCTGTAAACTTAGGCTCACCATCATAATCGAAAATGACTGTTCGTCAAATCGAGTCAATACGTACCAACCTTTGGGGCTAGTTTGTTTCCGTAATGTTTTCGGTCATTAGGTCTTATGACCAAAAATATTCGGATATTCTCAGCAAATCCGAATTAATGATATCTGAAGCGGGTGCTTAAATGCTTATTTTCTGCTTTTTCGGCGAATTTCCAAAAATTATTCGGTGAAAATGCCATTATATCGAATAATACTCGGCCAAACACTGGTTGATGCGGTGATAAATTAGACATCAAACACTCCGCAGAAAATAAGCTTATTGGTTGTTAGAAACCTGCTTCAGACAGAGATACAATCATCATGACATAAATCATGGGTCTACACAAATTTTTTATCACCCTAAGCGTGCTGATTGGTTGCTTCACTAGGCGTAATTATTGATAAAATTTCCCTAATATGCCCATCAATGATAAAATAGCAGCCTTTGCCAAAGACGATGAAGTCCGGAAATCTTCTAAAAATTCATTTTATGTCTATAAAAATTATCATTGCTGTTTTAGTTTTAAGAAAAGATTGATTACCCATGCCAACACTAGCCAACCTCCGCTATCGGTTATCAAATTCTTCCGAAGTTGTGGTGTTGATCAGCTTCTCGCTTGTTTTCTCCTTATTTGCTATTTACGCCGACAACTTCCTCTCCTTTGTCTCCCTGAGCAATATCATTACCATTGCCAGTATCAAAGGTATTTTCATTATTGGTGTGGCCATGTTGATGATCTCTGGTGAATTTGATCTCTCCGTTGGTTCCACGTTTGCTGTCGGCGCATATCTATTTGCTGTCAACTTGGATAGCGGGATGAATGTATATGCAGCGATCATATTGACTTTGGCTGTCTGTAGCTTGCTGGGGTTGGTCAACGGTCTGATTGTCATCAAAGCGAAAATCCCCTCATTTATAGCCACACTAGGGACACTGTTAGCTTATCGGGGCATCGCTCGGGTAATTGGTGACGGGGCAATTGCAGATTATACAGGGGAAACGCCAGCTATTTTTTGGTTTCTCAATGGTGGGTTTGATACGATCAATAACCTGTACACGCCTGTGGGCAATGCCCGCATGGCGATTGTATGGTTTATCGTCATTGCGGTCATCGCAGCCATTATCATGACCTACACCCGTTATGGCGGCTGGGTATATGCGACAGGTGGCAATCGCGCTGCTGCTTTAGCGCAGGGGGTTAAGACTGATAGGGTTATCGTGATCAATTTTATCCTAACCGCTTTTCTCGCAGGCTGGGCCAGTATCATTCAATTTACATCACGGCCTTCAGTGAACCCACGTCTTGGTGAAGGGTGGGAACTCATTGCTGTGGCAGCCTGTGTCATTGGCGGTATTTGGCTCATGGGCGGATACGGGACCATTATCGGCGCAGCCATCGGCATTCTCCTTTTGCAGATGGTCGAACAAGGTCTGATCTTGGTTGGCCTTGATGTACAGCTTTTTCAGGCCACATTGGGAGTCATTTTGATTTTAGCCGTGATTAGCAACACCTATTTGAGTAGGCAACAGGCCTAGTCAGAGGAAATGGCTGCCTTATATTGATAGTTATTCGGTGATCAGGATGTAAGGTCTATATCTGAAAGCCGCATACTATATCCTTTTTACATCATCTATAATATATTCTCGTGGAGAAAAGGTATGAAAAAATTCAGTTTGTTATTAATTATTCTATGTACGTTCGCTTTGTTGCTGAATGCCTGTGGAGGCGATCCCGCGCCGCCGGAGGCAGAAGATGCAGAGGGTGATGAGGCTGCCGCAGATAGTTCAACCGAGACCAGTAATGGTACTGGTGATGATTCTAGTGACGATAGTGAGGCAAGTTCCGATGCAGTCGTCATTTTTGCTGTGCAGCATGGCGAATGTTCCTGGGACTCGTTCTGGTGTGATGTGCAGCAAGGTATGCAAGATGCCGCAGAAGATTTAAGGGTTGATCTGACCTTATTGGCTCCAGACGAATTTGACCTCGACAAAGAGGTTTCCATGCTGGAGCAAGCTGTGGCTGCTCAACCAGACGGCATTATGGCCACGGTCCCCGACCCAGTTCTTTTCTCGGATTCCGTTAACAGCGCGATTGACCAAGGCATTCCAGTCGTTGTCTACAACGCAGGCTCTGGGCCTGAAGCAGACGGTATCCCTTATTTAACTTATGTTGGACAGGATGAGTACGCCGGTGGCTATCTGGGTGGTCGGCGACTACTCGCGGCTGGCGATGGGACACGTGGGGTCTGCCTGAACCAAGGCGTTGGTCACACTGGCTTAGATGCCCGCTGTCAAGGCTTTGCCGATGCCATGGCCGAAGCTGGGCTTGAAAGTGAAGTTCTAGCCATCAACAATGACCCCGCAGAATCAGCAGCGATTATTGGCGATTACTATGCGGCCAATCCTGATACCGACATCTTCATGACCCTCGGCCCAAATGGGGCCACCCCCTTCTACGCCTTCCTAGATAATGAAGGCTTGGGTGAAGATGAGTTCATCCACGGCACTTTTGACTTAGGTGAGCAGATTGAGGCCAACATTATCAGTGGGGTCACGCAATTTGGAATTAACCAGCAACCCTATCTACAGGGTTATGGCAGTGTGACGATTCTGCATCACCTCATTAAATATGGTGTTTCGCCTGCTTCAGGGGTGACCTCAACTGGCCCTGGCTTTGTTGATGCAGCCCTGCTCGAAACTGAATTTGATCCCGAAGCAGAAGTTAATATTTTCGCTGTTCAGCATGGCGAATGTTCTTGGGACTCATTCTGGTGTGTCGTTCAGCAAGGCATGAACGACGCGGCAGCGGCGATGGATGTTAATCTCACTTTGCTGGCCCCAGATGAATTTGATCTGGACAAAGAAGTTTCTATGCTAGAACAGGCGGTCGCTGCTGCGCCAGATGGCATTATGACCACTGTGCCTGACCCAGTCCTCTTTTCAGATGCAGTCAATAGTGCTCTTGATCAAAACATTCCGGTCATCGTTTACAACGCAGGCTCTGGCCCGCACGCGGATGGTATTCCTTATCTGACCTATGTTGGGCAGGATGAGTATGCTGGGGGGTATTACGGTGGGCGAATTTTATTGGAAAATGGCGGTGGGACACGTGGGGTCTGCCTGAACCAAGGCGTTGGTCACACTGGTTTGGATGCCCGCTGTCAAGGCTTTGCCGATGCCATGGCCGAAGCGGGTATCGAGGCTGAAGTTCTAGCCATTAACAACGACCCCGCAGAATCAACGGCCATCATTGGCGATTACTATGCGGCTAATCCCAACACAGATATCTTCATGACCCTCGGCCCAAATGGGGCCACCCCCTTCTATGCCTTCCTAGATAATGAAGGCTTGAGCGAAGATGAGTTTATCCACGGCACCTTTGACCTAGGCGAACAAATTGTGGCCAATATCCAAGACGGCGTGACCCAATTTGGGGTGGACCAGCAGCCCTACCTCCAAGGCTACTACAGTGTCATGTATCTGGCCCTCATGAAGCGTCATGGCATTTCACCTGCTGCGGGTATTACACCGACTGGACCAGGTTTTGTAACGCCAGATAATATCGAGCTCGTCACGAGCTTGGCTGGCACATATCGGTAGTATGTTATTGGTCATTTAAGTATGTCAGTCAGGTGAAGACTTTCAAAGTTTTCTAGGCATCGCTTAGGCTGCCCTAGCAAGGCTAAGGACAACCTTGAAAGTCTTTACCCTTATTTCTAGCCAAACAATGGGATATAACAATGAGTAGTCGTATGACCAAGGCAATTCGGCAAGGTTTCTCAAATTCTGCGATAGCAGGCCCGCTCTTCACCTTGCTGGTCATCTTCGGCCTATGTATGATATTTGTCCCGAATTTCGCCACGCTGCGGACAGGGTCAGGCATTGTGTCTGCGGTCGCCATATCGGGTTTTGTGACCATCGGGATTACCTTATTGATGATCTGTGGAGAGTTTGATCTATCAGTAGGCCCCATGCTAGCCATGAGTGGTTATATTTTTGGGGCCCTCTCTACAGGGGCTGATATGCGTATCACCCATATTGCAACCAGCTTAGGGTTGCCCATTGGAGAGGGAAACATTTTTTTAGCAATTTTGTTTGCTCTGCTCGTCCCGATGAGCATGGGCTTGATTAATGGGCTGTTACGGGTATCGACCAACATTCCTTCTTTCATCGTTACCTTGGGAACCCGCCAGATTTATCGCGGCCTAGTTTGGCTTGCTTCAGGCGGCCTCCTCCTCCAGGTTGTTAACAAACCCCCTGTCTACGAGATGCTCAATGGTCGCTTCGACATTTTGAATGATTTGCTTGAGCCGCTTGGTCGGGCCAACTTCCGCACGTCATTGGTCTGGCTCATTATCCTCGTCATCATCTTTCAGCTTATTCTTACCCGGACGCGATTTGGGAATCATCTCTTTGCTGTAGGCGGAAATACAGGGGCCTCTCTTGCTCAAGGCATCCGTACCAACCGCGTTCGGATTATGGCCTTTGTGATTAGCGGTCTTATGGCAGGCATCGCTGGAATCATCTCCTTTAGCCAATTTGCAAGTGTTCGTGTGGCGGAGCAGGTGGGGATTGAATTGACGGCCATTGCGGCTTCTGTCGTTGGTGGGGCATTACTAACGGGAGGGTTTGGTAGTGTCTGGGGGGCCTTGATTGGGGTCTTGCTCTTAAATACCTTACGTTCCGGAGTCATTTTGCTCAAAATTCCCTTTATTCCAGCCGACAACTTCCCGGCAGTGGTTGGGGTTGCTATTATTGGAGCCGTCATCTTAAACAATTACTTACGCAGACGCTCCGCTTCGTAAGCATCAGAGCTGGATAAAAAATTATGTCACAAGAAAATGGTCAACCCCTTGTTGTCTCAATGAAAAACATCGTCAGACGTTTTGGTACGGTTGAAGCCCTACGTGGGGTGGATTTTAATGTTCGAAAAGGTGAGGTCCGGGCCCTCATGGGCGATAATGGGGCTGGTAAATCAACCTTGATTAAGGTATTAACTGGCGTACATACCCCAACCAGCGGTGAAATTCACTTCGACGGAAAACGGGTCCATATTAATTCTCCCGCAGACGCACGCGCCCTCGGCATTGAAACAGTCTATCAAGACTTGGCCCTAGTGCCGCTCATGAGTATTTGGCGTAATTTTTTCTTGGGTCGCGAGCTGGCTACCAATGTTGGTCCCCTCAAGTGGCTGCATCGGGCTGAGATGCGTGACCAGTGTCGGTCAGCCCTGCATGACATCGGCATTGAAATTCGCTCTGCTGAGGAAAATGTGGGGATGCTCTCCGGTGGCGAACGTCAATCCATCGCCATTGGCCGAGCCATTCATTTTGGGGCTAAGTTATTGATTCTAGATGAGCCAACCTCTGCTTTGTCCGTCGCGGAAACCAACAAAGTCCTCACCTATATTGAAAATGCCAAAGCAAAGGGCCTGCCCGTTATCTTCATCACCCACAATGTAAATCATATCTACCAAGTATCGGATAGTTATACGATTATTCGGCATGGGGTGAAGGTGGGTACGTATCGCAAGGGCGAATTGTCACAGCAGGATATTGCTGATTTGATCACGGGCGCACGCGAGAAATAGCGTAGACAATCAACATCTCAGCTATGTGCCGCTCGTGGCATAATTCAGCCTTATTTCTGGAGAGGCTGTAACCCATTTTCTAAACGATATACAGCCATATTATCATGCCCCTCTTTGACCGTCCAAGGTCTATCCGTACTATAGACCTCCTCTAAGGTTTGGGTCAGGGTGGGATACCAACTAGGGAACGTGACGAGATAACTGGCTTGTTGGGCTTGGCTAAAAGCGAGTAGTTTTGCTTCGTCGCGAATGAAGGGAATGACGGCAGGGGTGATGAGACCCGCTAAATCGACGAGCGGACGTTCGGTGATATAGCCAATTGCACCGATATCGTGGGCGGCAATGATACTGTCGGGCGGCGTATTTACCACCAGCCAGTGGGCTGTGGCGATCATTTCGCTCTCGATAAAGCGGACATCTTTCGCATAACTGTAGCCGCCGAGCAATAAGAAGAAGCTCATCCCTAGACAAAACGATAGCCCCGCTACGCGACTGAGAACACGCGGCCATAATTGGGGATGATGCCAGCGCATAAAGTGCGTACAGCCCCATAGACCGAATAAAATCAACCAGGGAATGGTGGGCATCTGATAACGTCCATGTTGATATGTCACCGGTAAGCGGAGGGCATATAGCGTCAGGATGCTGAACCACCAAAGGCTGACCAAAGCTAGGGGGCCGCTCACTTTCCAGAGAGCGGGGGTTAGATGAGCCAAGTCATTTTCTTTTCTAGGCTTCCAAAGGGAAGCCTGTGATTTTATTACCCAAAAAATTCCGGCAATCACTCCTGGACTTAATAGAATATGACCGCCAATCAAGGTCACGCCAATCATCTGTCCCCATCGTAGGAGAGGGCCTGTATTTTCTAAGAGCAAAGCATACTCACTTTGTTTTGCATAAAGGGTATTGGGGAAAAGGAGACCCGTGGTTGATAGATTTAAGATAAGATATGGGGTGACGATGAGGCTGAAGCCGAGCCCCATGAGCAGCCAGGAGGTGAGCATAGACAGGGGTTGATGTCTGGCAGTCATTGACCGGATTTGGGCTGGTGATAGGGCGATAAAAATGGCGATGAGGCCCATGAGACCAAGCCCTTCGGGACGGGTCAAGGTCAAGAGACCGCCTAAACAGCCGAGTAGACATAAGGATTTGGGGGGGAGGGGCAGACTTACGTCCCCGCGCTCCCACAGGGAGCGGGTACGCCTCACAGCGTATTCAATCAACAGAATGGATAAGCAAATAAATAAAATCGTCTCCATTCCAGAAACGGCCGCCCAGACAAGATGCCATTCAAAGATGAGGCTTAAGCCGATGAGAGGCCCTAACCAAGGCTGATTGGCGAAAATCTGTTGTCCAAGTCGAGCCATGCTAAAACCACTTAAGCCCAAGCATAAGATGCCCAGCCCATAAGTCCACAGTTTGAAGGGCAGTCCCAAAGCATAAGCCACACTTAATAGGAGGACCCATAAAGGAGCGGTAGAGCCTGTGCTAATCAGGCCCGGCGTGAATGAAAATTCGCCGCGTAAGCCTAAATTACGGGCATAGGTCTGATGAATCCAAGCATCATCCAAGGGAAATCCTGTATAGCCCTTGCAGTAGGCGAAGCTCAGATAGCTTAAGCCAACGAAGGTGGCTAAGATGAGCCATAAGGGGAGGTAAGTGAGGTGGGTCAATTGAGCGAGTTGATGCTTCATGGCAAAATTCGGTAAACATAGATTGGGCCAGTGTAGACGGCAGTTAAGACCAATTGCGGATGAACATACGTGCCGATTTCAGGCGGCGCAGGGCTAAAATATTTCGCTAAAGGTGGCGGGTAATGAGTATCCAGTACCAGATGGGTGGCATTATATCGTTTGGCGATGGTCAGGGTGGTTTCAATGGACGTGTTGGGGACGGGCAGGGCGTGTGCCTTTAGGAACGACGGCTCATCGCTATAGTAAATATAGAGGGGGGGGTTATTGAGCATGACGGGCTGGGGGGGGTCTTGTAAGCGTTTCGCTATAAGTGGATAAACCTGATGGATGGGGTTGAACGTCAATAGGTCTTGGGCATAAATGAACACACTGAGCAAGATGGCTAAACCAACCGAGCCAACACTAAATACGATTTTCGCCTGCTCTGCTTGCCAGGAGGAGCGATGGCGAGCGATAGCCTCAATGAGGCGGTCTAATCCAGCCAGCCCCGCCATACCCATAAAGGGGAATATCACGCCGCCAGAATGGAATAAGGCCCCGCGCACCCCAGGATAGGTGAAGATAAAGGTCATACTCATCCACAGGGCAAGCGTATAAGTGCCAGCAAGCTGAAACAAGAGATGATGACGATATTGCCACCAGCCCAGTATAGCGAGAGGAAAAAGGAAGATTAAGCCTGGCACAGCGATTAAGGTTTGAAAATTCAACCACATCGCCCCTTGCTTTGATTGCCAGATAGCGGCCCATCCCCAAGCAAGATAAGTCTGCCAAGACAAATTTTGTCCGTAGCTGAATAGGTCATTGTAACTGCGAAGCCAAATTGTTTGCAGGCCACCTAAGGGCAATAGAGAGCCTATCGTCAACCAGTTACGCCCGAACCAAGGGGCCATGATGAGCAGATATCCCAGTAAAATGAACGATAATAAATATAACTTTAGTGCTAATAGATTTTTGCCACGCCTCTGGATACAACTCACGCCAGCGGATTCGTGAGCTGTTAGGTTTGACTTAGTTCTGAGCAGACTGAATAAGATGATGAGCCCCAGCAAGAGCAAGCCATCGGCGCGGGTGAGATGAGCCAGACCGGCCATGCTCCCCGCTAGTAAGGCCCATGTCAGACGAGTTTCTTCAAGCATGCGCCAAGCGGCATACAGACAGCACAGGCCAGCTAAGGCGAAGGGCGTAAATCCGTCAACCACCGTCCATACGGGAAAATAAAAGCCACTAAAGATCAGGAGGAAGCCGACAATCCAAGCATGGCGGGTGTTTTGGGTCACTTGCCAAGTTAATGAATAGCCTAAGGCAGGTAAAAGAGCCGAGAGGAAAATAAATGCTGCCTGACCCTGTCCATAGGAATAACCGCCAATTTTTAGGCCAATCCAGGCCAAGAAACTGCTCAAGGGCATCCAATAGAGGTGACTGGGTTGGGGCAATTTTTCTGGCGGGTTAAGATAGTGCCACATAAAATTTTCTTGTAACCCTGCGCCTTTGGCCAGCGTGACGGCATTGACATAATAATAAGCTTCGTCCATCGTGTGGGGATGTTCTTGCGACCAAGCGACGATAAGACGAATGATGAGACTGATGAGAAACAGGGTGATTAAATTGGGGGGATGATGGGGCAGACGGCTCATAATCTTTAATTATTTTTTAGACGATAGATCTGATATCCAGCCGGTAAATCAATGAGCAATTCAAAATGCTCTTGTTTTAATTGCGCTAACAGGGTGATATCTGGTCGGAGTGCGGCTGGGACATTATCTTCTTCGCCTAAAAAATTCAGTCCGCTTTGGAAGACCAGAACATGGGTCACCCCATCGGCTAACCAAGCGTCTGTAATTGCTTCTGGATTAGGCCCGTACAGATATTGGAGATGTCCATAGCGGTCTAAAATGCTGTCAGGCCGACAATCTAAATCACAGTAATAGCTGCGCGGTTCCCATAAAAATACGACAGTGGCCTCAGCTGGCAAGTCTTGGTTGAGGCGGGTCATGGCTGTGTAATGAAGGCCGATGCGACGGGTGAGATAGGCCTCTCTTGTTTCCGAACCAAGGAGGTAATGCCAGGGTTGATGATAAACCCAGCCGCTCCAGCTTTGGATTTGATTGTTGAAAAGATGGTCGGTCATATTGAGAGTCAAGACACAGGCCAGAAATAGCATCAAAAAACTTTGGAGTGAAAATTGAGGGTGATTTAAGTGAACCAAGTCTGCCAAAATCCAGGCCAGTACGGGACAAAGGACCACCAATGCTGTTAACAAGAGGCGGCTTTGCCACAGTCTATCTGACCACATGACTCCCAGAGTCCAAAAGGCGACCTGAGCGGCAGTAAAGATGAGCAAGGGTACGATTTTGTCTCCGCTTGGTGTGGTTGACCGTCGATAACGAAATAGGCCATAAAGTAAAATCAGCGGCAGATAAGCTAAGAATAAGGGCCCCATCCGTCCGTCCAGATAATTGGCATCTTGGATACCGAGGGTTAAGGTATAAGGCAGGGTTAACAAGGCGATAGGGTCAAAACCGATACCTGTGCCCGCGCCAGAATAAGCTACGCTCCGAAAATCATCCCAAAAAGTACCGCCGAAGATGAAGGGATAAACGGGATTGCCAGTGAAGGCCCAATTTTTGAGATACCAGGGCAGGGCGACTAAGGTTGCAGACAGACCAAAGCTTAGACTGGCCCGCCAAAAGATGGCCCATGATGCTTTCCGGCGCCAGAGAGACCACCATAACAGGCTGCCCAGCGTCATCGGCGTGATGAAACTGGTGTATTTAAGGCTCATCGCCAGCCCGCAGAATAGACCACTGAGTAAAAGCCATTGACGGTTGGTACGCCAGCTTGCCTCCAGTCCCTTCAACAGAGCGTATAATGCCGCTACTTGGTAAAAGGCTAAAACTAAGTCATTATAAGCCCAACTGCCTAAGGTGAAGAGCATGGGCATGGCGAACAAGAAGGCGAGGGCTGACCAGTCCTGTTTTAAGCCCAGCCATCGTTTAGTTATGATATAAACTAATCCGGCCAAGAGCAAGATAAAGCCAAAGTGGAGTAATTTTGCCGTGATGTCATTGCGTAAGGCCATTGCTAAGAGATAGAGCATCTCGAAGAGTGAGGGGAAGCTGAGATGAGGAATATCAAGGCCAGAGACAATATGACCCGCCGCGAGATAGTGCTTAGGGCCTGTGAGATGGTAGAATAGGCCGTCCCAATCAGTGGGGGGTAGCAAGGTGAGCGTTAGGCTGAGACCTAAATTGAGGATGGCGTAGATGATGAATAGGTACCTCCCCAACCCTCCTTTAGAGGGCTTAGGGGGGCTTTTACCTCTCTGCTCTTGGCTTTCATCCACTTGTCGCAACAAGCGCAAGCTATAGGGTAGGGTTAAAACAGTGAGCGTAATTGTGATAATATACAGCGTGAGCGATTGCAGCAACCGCAGTAAGCCCAGACCGAAAACAAGTAGGCCTAATAAACCCAAGCCCAAGCCGAGACTAAAAAGTATCCCTTCTAGCCAAGACGTAAGCTCGATATGTTTGACGGGAATGATGTTTCGATAAGCCCAAGCTCCGATGCCTAAGCTTAGTCCCCATAGCCATAACCCGACACCGAGATTAAGTAAAGTTCGCGCTAAGGCAGTCCAGGAGAATATAAAATTTGGCTTGTCACTTTGTATTAGGCTGATAATGCTCTCTGCTGTTATTGGCTTTTGCACTGTATAAAATATGGTTGTGCTGAAGAATATCCAGCCAATGAATAAGCTAATGAGAAGCCATTTAGGTGAAATTTTTGACATAGATTAGGAAGGAGCAAGTCTACCCAATACGCATCACATTTCCCGGATCATTTTAGGCAGCCTCATTTTAAGAGCCTGCCAATCGACTAGGATATACAAAATGAGGAGCGTTGGTAGAAAGCCATGCATAAAGACCGCTTCAAAATTATTGCCGCGGGTCGTATCGATAGTGTTTAAAAAAAGAATCCATAACCCTAAACCACTTAGAAGCTGCCAGACCAAGACGGACCAGGTATATTGGGTTCCTGCCCAGCGTTTGAACAACAGCATCAGGGTACAATAAAGAATGACATGATTCGCGGTGGCTGACCGAAAGGCGATGAGGTTGCTGATTAGTAGGGTGATGTTCACAGCCCAGAGAAGGTCTTCTGGTTTTTTGAATAAGACCTGTTTCCATTGCCAGAGCATGAGGCCACCCAGTAGAAGCGTGAGTAAGGGGTGAAAAATGCTCATCAGAGCAGGAGCAAAATAGGCCAGCATATTTTCGAGGGGGGAACCAAAACCAACATAGCCAGAATAGGCCCTTAAATTATTTAAAAAGCGCAAGGGCCAATCTGGTACGAAAAATAGGCTGCTTAAGCAAAGAGAACTCAGACTGATGGTGAAGGCGATGATAAAGGCGCGACGACCTTGCCGCCCGGCCCAAAGGAGCAAGAGCGGTATGACTAAGAAAACCATCTGTGGCTTGATGGTCGTCAAGGGCAGGACGGCTCCTGCGAATTGGTCATGGCCTTGTTTTAGGCCCCATAAACTGAGCATCAAAAATAAGGCAACGAGGGCAGAAAATTGTCCCAGCATCACGGTTCTGGTGCCGGGATAAAAATACAGTCCCCATAAGAGCGTTGCGACCAAGAGCCAAGGTTGGAGTCGCCAATTGAGCAAATCGAATAAGACGATGATGAGGCCTAATAAGGCAAATTGTAAAACCACCATCCAGATAGCTTGAGCCCAAGCGTAGGGCAGATAGGTTAAAGGCCAAAAAAGATAAATCGTATAGAGGGGGTAGGCAAAGTTAACTTGATCTTCATCTGGATTTGTATGCCGACCAAAAATGCCCTTTTGTGCCTCTAATTCAATTTCTCGGTCATAGGGGTTTCGGCCCTGCAAGAGCAATTCTCGCGCCCCATACCAGCGGGCAAAGAAATCAGCCGTTCCTGGGGCATGCCTTGTATAGCCGTGATAAAGCATCATTGATTCAAGTGTCATGAGACCAACAACAAATATACTTAAAATAATCCAAATCATTACTTTAGATTGTTTTAAGGCATTGAGCTTACCTGTCATTTAATCTCCCCTTGTTCATCAAAATCTCCAGGCCAAAATGATAAAGTAAAAGATGTATACTGAAATCACTTTGAAACCTAAAGTTTTTGATCCATGTCATGCCCGAATGTCGTAATTGCGACCACGGTCAAACAAGCTTTTGGCCTCAAAGTGCAGTTCTATATCACTTTTGGCTTGCAAAAATTCCGCTTCCGACTCAACGGCCCCATGTAAATCAGTACTCAATTGGGCATAGACTGTTTTCAATGAAGGGAAGCGTTTTTTAAAGTCAAGAGGTAAGTTCTCATTGTAAGCGGAAAGCAAGGTATCAACTTTCTCTGAAGTTGGGTCTTCTGACTCGCTTCGTACATACTGTTCAATAAAGGTTCGTAATAAAAATTTGCCAGCTAAAACTTGGCCTGAATTAAAGGCAATCACCGCCCCAGAAAAGTACTTTACCTGTGGCTTAGGCAAATAGGCGGGGGTGGGTACTATCTCCATCGGTGTTCGCCCACAGAGCATGAGCTTTAGCCCCTCTCGGCGGATCATAAATATTTCAGGTAAGCCCTTGCAAGATTGGCATTGGTAGGTCAAGGAAAAAATTTGTTTGTTCTTCGCCTCTGAAAAGTATCTTTCATTACTCAAGCCTTTCAACAAATCTTGTGTTTCTTCGAGATTATATGCCTCGGTGTTTTTACAGGTCTTGCAATATAGTTTGACATCAGGTGGTATTAATACCAAATCAGAAGAAATTTCATCCTCAGTGCGATGTGACAGTTTGCGGATATAAGTTTCTAGTGACCAGGCCATTTCAGGAAACGCCGAATACACAAAATCAAAATGTTTAATAATTTTATCCGAGCTTTTTCTAGGCAGTGAATCCCCCATTTTTTCTTTTATATCTTTCTCTTGTGGGAATGCAACGTTGGCATTTTGATACAAATGCTTTGTCTCTAGTAATTCTTTTAGAGTTTCTTCGATAGCAGAGATAAAGTATGACTTCATCTGTGTAAATAAGGCAAATTGATCAGCATTAAATTTCATATTACTCCTTTCGGCAGCAAAGAAACGATTATATCACTAATCTAATGGAATCGGAATTAAATAAGTTGTGCATTTGAGATTGGAGCAGTCTCAAAGACTGCTCCAATCTGGCGCGTGAATGCACAAGTTATTTAATCCCTACTCCTTAGCGTTTGGATACCCGATCGAAAGGCCCTATTTCGCGGCGATTCAAGTAATATAAGCCAAGGGCTAAAGCTAAGGCGGCCAGAGCCGTGGCCCAAGTGAGGCCCTGAATGCCCCACGGGGTGACCAATAAAAAGTTCAAACTGATATTGAGGCCCATCCAGCCTAAATTGGCCCACAGGGGGATGCGTGTGTTGTGACGGGCATAAAAGGGCAGGGATAGCACATCAATCGCCGCTTCACCGATGAGGCGAAAGGCCATAATCATTAAAAGCGTATAGACCAAGTAATTTAGGCTGGGGTCAAGATGATTTTTAAGCCACGTTGTGATTCAAAAATATCAAATGCCTCGGCCCAATTTGTGAGGGGCATGGTGTGCGAAATAAGGGCTTGGGTGTTGACCTGCCCTGAGGCAAGCAGAGTCAAGGCTTTACGCCAAGAACTGGCCACTGTGGCGAAACTACCGCTGACCTGAACTTCCTTATAGCACACCTGCTCTAAATCCCATTGAATGGGCTGGCCGAATAAACCGACTTGAGCATAACGTCCTCGCCGCCGCACCAAGTCAAGGCAGGTTTGCGCTGCTGGCCCAGCCCCAGAACATTCAAAGACAACATCCGCGCCGCGGCCCCCAGTTATTTCATTCAATTTTTCTGGCACATCCACCGTTTGTACATTGAAGGTTTCATCCGCGCCAAGTGCTTGCGCTAATTCTAAGCGAGCCTCATCAGCCTCTGTCCCTAAGACGACCACCTTTGCTCCAGCCGCTTTGGTCACTTGCATGGTTAACAAGCCGATTGCGCCTGGCCCCGTGACAACAACCACCTCACCTGGTTCTACTCGCGTTAACTCCAGCGCATGGACACAGCAAGCTAAAGGCTCAGTCAAAGCCCCTGCAA
This sequence comes from Anaerolineae bacterium, assembly GCA_965199695.1. Classification (GTDB taxonomy): domain Bacteria; phylum Chloroflexota; class Anaerolineae; order 4572-78; family 4572-78; genus CBDAUV01. The sequence continues at coordinate 1,670,839 of OZ241372.1, forward strand.
AGGTATCTACGCTAGGCGGTAGATGGTGAATATTATGTTCAGGGACGAGGACATATTGCGTAAAAGCTCCGTGGACATGGGTGCCGATAGATTTGCGATTTAGGCAGAGGTTGGGCAAGCCATCTCGACAGAATTGACAGGCCCCACATACCTGAAAAAACGTCTCGCTCGTGACACGGTCTCCTGTCTGACAAGCAGTAACATTTTGCCCGATATCGACCACCGTCCCAGATACTTCGTGGCCCATAATCACGGGTGGTACACTGGGATACTCGTCATGGTAAATATGTAAATCTGTGCCACAAAGGCCTGCCCCTTTCACTTCTATGATTACATGTTTAGCTTTGACATCCGGTTCTGGCACATCAAGAAGCCCTACCTGACCATCTCCTCGTTCTAATTTTGCAACACCTTTCATTAGGTTATCCTGTCTATAGTCCGCTATATTTTTGCCTAATCTGGTTTTCAAACTCAGTTTGGGCCAGTTAATTAATGCCCATTCCTGAAGAAGTTAATTAATGCCATTCTTAGCCCCTAAATTTCATCAGGCGAGCGTGGGCAAGGTAATAGCACCATGCGTTAAAATCGTAATTTTTGCGGTTTGCCCATGCTTAGACAATGCCTCGGCGATGGCCCCTTCGAGGGTCTCATGATAAGCGAATCCCATAATTTCAGCGTCACTTTGGGTTAACCCCTGTGAGACAAGAGAAATTTGGAAGCGACGTTTGAAACGTCCGATGCCAATACCAAAGATGGCCGTCATCCGATTTGGTAATTCGTCAGCGTCAAAAGCCCGTTTTAGCTCATCCGCATCCGCCCCAATCCGTTGCGGAAAATCAGGATAGGCACTATGCTTGTCCCAAGCATTGGTCAGGACAATTAGGGTGCCCCCCGATTCTACTAAGCGTTCGCCAGCCCAAATTGCCGTCGTACTCTGCCAGAGATCCATATCTTTGGGATAAGCATTTGCAATCACAATCGGGTAGCGACGTTTAACTGGCACACCATAGACCTCTTGAGCATAGCGTACCCCAACCCGATGGGCTTCAATAAAATGGCCGGCCACGCATTGATAGAATTTATGGTCTGGGGTCATGATAATGTTGACAATAAAATCCAAGCCAACACAATCACCAACAAATTGTTCTAAATCCTGTCGAATGGGTGAGTCTAAGTTGCCCAGTTGATTGGTTTCGAGGTCTGTTTCCTTGGCGTGAAATGCCTCGACGGTACGGGTACTACAGACACCGGGCAAAATGATTTTTGCTCCGCCACTATAGCCAGCGTCCATATGCGGCGTGATTTGGCCCACCCCAATTTTCACATCAGCCTGGGCCACGGCTGGTTTAACCCAGGCTGGGATGCCATTTGAGGAGGTGCCCATATAAACCAGGGCCTCATTTTCAGCCGCAAACGCTGTGTCTTCGCTAGATGTGTTGATGATTGTATAAGTCGCCATGATGTCAGGGCCGACTTTGGCCTTGACTTCTTTTTCGGTCATCGGGCGATGGGTTCCCAAGGCTAAGACAATGGCGATATTTTCTTGTTTTACGCCTGCTGTCGCTAACTGCTCAAGGAGAATGGGCAAAATTAAATGGGCTGGTGTGGAGCGCGTCAGATCATCAACAATGAGGGCCACGGTTTGATCTGCCTGAACCATCTCTTGGAGACGAGGTGTGCCAATCGGTTCATCAATCGCTTGTTGAATCAGAGCTAAAGGATCTACCACCGTCTGCACTGAGCGAGGGCTGATGATTTCACCGAGGTTTTCAGGTGGAATATCGATGGATAAGGTTGTTTGGCCATAGTGTAAAGTGGTGGTTGTCATATTCGTCCTAACGAATCAAGACAAGAAATAGTGCTCTGGACGCGCTACGCCCATTTCGCCCTGCGTATAAGGGGCCAAGTCATCCCCGATATCGTGCCAGAGGCAAGCGATGACATAAGCTTCATCTTTGCCCATCGTCTAGCGGCCTGGGTTCTTCATCAGGCGACATTTCCCCCCACGGCCCTTCAACCCGAATATCGCGGCGGGGCACAGGAATTTCAATCCCATGTTTGGGAAATTCCTCTAAGATACCCAAGTGAATATCCTGAACCATATCCCACCAAGTAAGAGAACAATCAATCCAAAACCAAAGCATTAATTCTTTGTACCCCTGGTCTATCTCGGAGATGAAGACCTGCACTTTGTCCCGTACCAGTCGTTCGTCGCCTGCTACCAAGCCTTTGAGGATTTCCATTGCCTTGACATGGTCACTATCCATAGATATTTTGATGGAAATTCTAAGCCGATATTCATGATCTTCCAGACTATAGTTGGTAATAGGGGTATTTAAAAAGGTTTGATTAGGGATGATATAATCATAACCATGCCAGCTTTTAGCATGGGCCGAGCGAATATTAAACTTTTCAATCCAATACCAATCCCCATTGACCTCGATATAATCACCTGGGCGCATTGACCCCTCAAACAAAATAATGATGCCGCTGATGAAGTTGTTGAAAACGGACTGTAGACCAAAGCCAATCCCAACCGATAAGCCAGCTGTCACAGCAGCAAAGATTGTCGAATCGACACCTAACAGACTTAAGGCCACTAAGATACCGACTGCAACCAAAATATAGCTCCCCAAAGTTAAGGTTGCTTCTAGCCGGCCTTCATTGATAGAGGTAAAGCGGGTGACGACGCGATAGATAATTTCTTGTAGACCCCAGATGCCATCAACCCAAAAATATAAACCAATTGTCGCCAAGAACAAGGCCCCTAGGGTGAGAGGATTATCCGAAAGACGCGCTAAGGTCACGGTTGCAGTGGTTGAAACATCAATAAAGAGGCTTAAGACCGTATAGGCCACATATAAGCCAAATATGGGAGTTAAGAGGCGGTAATGAAAGCGTTTAACAAAAGCTTCAGTAAATAATAAATAAAAAATCCCTAAAAGAACCCGATATCCCAATAGGGTCCATAGTATCTCTGAGAATATATCCACCAACCCCACGACCACCCCTTGCTCGGTCAAAATAGGTTTCAGGAGACTATCTGCTACCAAGCCTAGCATAGGGAAGATTAGAAGGCTGATAAAGGTCCGCATGGCTCTGCCTAAAGAAAGTCTTTGATCTTCTCCACCCTTAGCTTTTTTTGGCTCAATTAAGAAGTTGATGACATAGGCTAACAGTCCGACTCCAATAATAACCGCGAGAATGGCAATGATTTGGACTTGCACATCTGTCCGGGCTAGGAATATTTGTAGCTTCGTCCATAAACTACTGAGAAAATCTAAGATGAATTGATCTGACATAATTGGTCTCCTTGATATTATCGTTGGCTTTCAGAAATATCTTCAGTAGGCGGCGTACCCGATTCCAATGGGAGCGCGGGTACGTCCGATGCTTCATCAGATAGCTCTGTATTCTCTAAATTATCGAAGGTTGTATACACACTGCTCGCTTTCAGGATGGCTAACTGACTCATGGTGGGCCAACTGACACTTGTGTCCAAGCTAGAAACAATCGTCGCCATCGCTTCATCGTCCACCCTAGCCAAGTTGATATTATGGGTTGGAATATAATTGGCTATTTGCTCGAGGATGATTTGATTTTCCTCTGAGGTAGCAAACTGAGCAAATTTTAGGGCTAATTTAATTTGTTCTTCGACCGCATCGTGATAAAAGAAGAAGCTTTCAACGGTTAATAAAGGTCTTGAGAGTTGATCTTTTTCCTTGTCAAGGGATCTCGGTAAGAGCGTTAGGCCAAAATGGGCTGGGCCTAATTCTTTTTCTGCGCTATGGAGAAAATGTGCCCCAGCAACGATGTAGGCCACATGGCCCTCCAAGAACATCTTTTTTATTTCTGCTTCATCTTCGCTCAAAATAAAGCTATTTGTTTCCGCAGCAGTTTGTAACCAAGTACGCCACTCGGCTAAATCAGCCTCAGTCAAAATTAACTCGCCTTGTTCATTGAAGTATTGACCTGTTTGACAAGGCTCACAGCCAAAGGCTGCGCCACCCCATAAAAGATCATAAAAGCCATTCGTCAGGGCCACTGTTAAACCCTGCCGTGATTGGATGAGTAACTCGTCAAAGCTAATGGCTGGTTCTTCAACCAAATCTGACTGATAGTATAACACAGGGACATCAAGGTCTAGTGGCAGGCCATACAAGGCATCTTTGTTGTATAAGGCTTGTAAAGCCTTGGGCCAGTAGCTGGTGAGGCGGTCTTGGTCCACCAAGTCAGTAATATCTTTCAGTAGTTCTTGGCTTTGATAAAATTCCAGTGAGGTATGAGGAGCGATGAAAACATCAGGCGGCACAATCTCGCTATCCGCCTCTAGGTTATGAGTTAAGGCTTGGGTGAGTTGGTGCTTGTCAACGAAGACTGGCTGAATTTGAATATTGGGACAGATTTCAACAAAATTTGAAATCACAGTTTGCCAAGCTAACAGTTCTACCTCATTCCAGCTATGCCATAGAGATACTTGGCCTTCTTCGATACACTCACTCGCTGCAAACCCGTCTTGAGTCTCAACCTCAAAGCCATTAGCAATATCAACGAGGGTGGTGAAATCCTGCACCGCTTGGGCGGGGTCGATATCATTGATTAATACCTGCTCGTAGACTGAATCACCAGCTTTCAGCGCAGCCTCCACTGCCGGAATATTTGGGATAATGGCAGCTATATCAGTCTGTTCCATAAAGCCAAGCATGGCTGCATCTTCTTCAAAACTGACATTGATATTGCTTGGAATTTTTCGCGCTTGCGCTAGTAAAATTTGTTGATTATCGACCTGCGTCAAAAATTGGGCGAAGGTAATAGCCAGTTCCTGCTCCTCTGGTGAGGCAAAGGGGGTAATAAATAGGCTATCGGCCTCAAGTAAGGGTTGTCCAGAGGGAAGGGGGAGTACACCCACTTTCTCACTACCCAAAGCTTTTTGAAGTATCTTTAATTCTGAGGAGTGACCAATCAGATAGGTGGCTTGTTCTTCAATAAATAAATTCCGCAATTCGGCTTTATCTTGACTTAAAACAATGCCCGGTTGGGTTTGGGCTGCCTTAAGCCAAGTCAGCCATTCAGTTAAGCCCATTTCCCCAAGGATCAGACGATTTTCATCATTGAGTATTTGAGGTGTCACGCCACTTTCGCCAAAGGCGGCAATCCCCCAAAAACTATCCTCAAAGCCGATGGGGATGGCTACTTGACTTTCAGGTGAGGCAGCAATTAGGAGGTCATCTAGCACCACGGGGGGGTCTGCTACCCTGTCTGTATTATAATAGAGGGCGGTAATATCTAAATTGACCGGGATGCCATAAATATTATCATTATAGTGCGTGACTTGCCCTGCCAGGGGTCTAAAACGTTGTAAGAAATCATCATCGATCAAAGTGTTGAGGTTGAGAATCAATTCTTCTCGGGCTAACGTTCTAATCTGATGATTCGTGCCCAGGAACATAGTTGGTACTTGGTTACGTTCTACTGCTTGGGCCAAACGGGTATCAAAATTGCTAGGCTCTACTTGCACCAGACCGATAGCCGCCTCAGGACAGTAGTCCATAAACGCTAGTCGAATTTGGCCCAAGGCATCGCTGGCAGCCCCTTGCCAGGTATTCCAAAGGGTGATACGCCCGCTCGCCGTACAGACTTCCGTCTGCTGACTGACAACAATGGTCTCTAAACCATATTGATCATTGATTTTTTGGGTGAGTGCTATGGCTGCATCGCCTGAGCTAAGTTCGCCGCCCAAAACATTGCCAACCGTGCTGTCACCTTCAGCCACAAGACTGTTAAACTTGTCAATGTCTGCGAGCGGTATAGCCACAGCGGTTTTACTTTGGGCGATAAACTCTGCCACAATCGGTGCGACGCGAGAATCAATATTGACTCGATTATTTGCTGGTAGTTTACCAACCGCTAAGGCCAGTTCGCGCTGCTGTTCAGCATTGGTCAAAAATTTGGCTAGGTTTAAAGCGAGTTGTTTGCTCTGGGGAGTGGAAACGCGATTAAGCATTAAAACTTCTGCTTGTAGAAAAGGCCCTGCCGCTTGGTTTTGTTGACTCGGTAAGCGTATGACACCGAGAACATCTTCACTCAGGGCGGTCTGTAAGGAGGCTAATTCTTGGGTGTTTCCAACATAATAGGTCGCTTGACCTTGTTCAAACAAGGTTTTCAATTCATCTCTATTACGATTGAGGAAAACATAAGGAATATCTTGAGCTGACTTTAACCAACCCAGCCAATTGGCGAAGCTACCTTGATTCAGAGTCACCCGACCTTCTTCATCAAATAACTGACCACCAAAAGTCTGAATGCCCCAAGCCGAGCCATAGAAATCGCTGGGTAGGGCCAGCACTTTTCCTTGATTAGCTTGTTGTAGTAAGGTATCTAAGTCAGTGGCTGCTTTAAAGGTCTCGACTTCGACTTCACCCGCCATAACCTCGGTCAAAAGGTCATCTAAAACACCGATAGTTTGGGTATCCGTGACAGTACTTTGTTTGTTTTGGATGAGAGATGTTAAGGCCTCATTATTCGTCTCTGAAGTTGCTGGAGGGCCTAATAGGACTTTATTATAATAGAGGACAGAAGTGTTCAGGGCTAAAGGCAGGCCCAAAATATGATTTTCTTCACGCAGCATTTGCAAAGCTGTTGAGAGGTAATTTGAAAGATCAACGTCATCTTGATGAATTTTTTCAATGACCTGCTCTCCCGCCATCTGATGAACAAAGCTAGAAGGGACAATAATCAGATCTGGGCCTAATCCTGCTTGTACTTGTTCAATATAGGTCTCCTGAAATCCGTCAAGCAGATAAGCTTCATCAATAATGGTCACATTAGGGTGTAAGGCTGTAAAATTAACAAAAATATTATGCAGAGTTTCCTGAGCCTCACCTTCCCAAGTGTGCCAGACTAAAATTTGACCCGCCGAAACATCAGAGGGTGGTTCTCCCTCTTTTCCAAGATAATCATTCACACAAGATGATACAACTAACAAACACAAAACGAGACAAATGTGACGAATATGTTTGATCATGTTTCTCCCTCTCTCCTCAAATAATAAATTGTAAAAGATTATTATTTTCAAGCTTGATAATTTTGACAATATGGCCTATTTTGTCAAATTTGATGTCGCCCTATTTGTTGAAGCCTTACGACCCATTCCTTAAGGCTGATGAACCATTAAGGAGATCGTCTGCGGCCCTTCTGGCAAGATACATAATTGCGCTTGATGACCATTTGTTGAATTTGAGCTTGGATTTGGGCTTGCCATTGGCCTTAGAAAATCAGGACGATTTAATGAACACTAAACACTGCTTACTGAATACTAATCACTTTGAAATAAGATTTGACTCCAATAATTCTTGATAAAGCGGATGAAGCTTACGTTGATGCGCTCGTTCAGCTTTGAGACCTAAATCAATTTGTATATCCTCCCAATCGCCGCATACCCACTCATCAACGCATCCAGCAGCAAAGGCTTTCTCTATGAGGGGAAGAGCCTCTTGTACCTGCCAATTGACTAAAGGCGATACGAGAAAAGCATTTAGGGTGAGATCATTGCGAGCAAAGTGTTTCAAAGACTGACACAAGCTGTCTATACATTGGGTTCGAGCCTCTGGATATCGTTTGCCAATTTCTTCCAAGCTTCGTGCCGCAGCGATACGGGCAAAAATACCATGCCTCGGTTCAATTAGGTAGGCGGTTAAAGCTGGAATGGCCCTTGGACCAATCAAACTATAAACTTCTGGTAGTTCTTCGCCGACCCAATCATCATGATCTTCGTCTACGTGCCAAAGTAAGTTGAGCAAATGCTCAATGGCTGCTTCGGCCCGAAGTTGGCCTAAAGTACGCCAAGCATGCACTTTGGCCCAAGCCTGTGGTGTGTCTGGATCAGCTAAATAAATATCTACATCAAGAGCCATTCGAATTAGGTTGTCAGTATCAGTTTCAGTTAAGCCTATATCTTGATAATTCGGCCAATTTTTGGTACTTTCACGAGCATCACCGAGCGTGAGTAACTTGTCTACGGGCGGAGGATAGGTAAATTTTTTCACATCACTGGTCATAGGCAGCACCTCAATCGACTAGACATAATTAGAAATTTTAATACTACATTATACTCTCTTTTGTTAAAATAGGCTTATAAAGGGAGTCAATTTCTGACCTACGTCGGCTAGGGAGTAGGTTAAGGTACGAAACTCAACAGATAGACTTAAAATCAGATTGACAGATATCTGAACAAGTTTATAATACTGCCAGATCAATTGAGTATGTGATTGGCAAAGGAGGCAATATGACTTTAATGTTAGAAGAAAGAGTGACTGACTTAGAAGGCTTGATAGCCCAACTCGTGCAAACGCTTGAACAGAATGCTGTGGAACGGCGGCTATCCCAGCGGCGCATTGACGCAGAGATAGAAGCAATGGCCCGTGAAAATAGGCAGGCACAACAGGAGAATCAGCAGGCACAGCAGAGAATGGACAAAATCATAGTAGATATGAAGGAGGAAAATCAGCAGTTGCATCAGCAGGCGCAGCAAAGAACAGACAAAATCATAGTAGATATGAAGGAGGAAAATCAGCAGTTGCATCAGCAGGCGCAGCAAAGAACAGACAAAATCATAGTAGATATGAAGGAGGAAAATCAGCAGTCGTTACAGCGATTAGAAGCGATCGTAGCAGAAACATCCCGTGAAAATCGTCAGGTCTGGCAGCGAATAGACGAAGCCTTGACCCGTAGTAAAGCCGAAACAGATCAAATTATCGCAGAAATTAGAACGCAAATTTCAGAAGATCGGGCCAAAACAGATCAAATTATCGCAGAAATTAGAACGCAAATTTCAGAAGATCGGGCCAAAACAGACCGAGAGATCAGAAATTCGCGTCGCCAATCTGGGGAGTTATCAAATCGTCTGGGGACCTTGGTTGAGGACTTGATTGTGCCAAGCATCCCGCGCATTGTCTATCAGGTGGTTAAGCTGCCGGATGAGTTCATTGAGCGGGCTATTCGGGTCAAACGGCGTGATGTGGCGGGCAAGGAACGAGAGTTCGATGCCATTGCTGTCTGCGGTCCTTATCTTTTGATCAATGAGACCAAAAGCCGTCTTAGCCCCGATGTTATTGATGCCTTTGTGCAGATTTTGCCGAATATCCGTCAATATTTCCCCGAATATGTAGACAAACACATCATCGGTCTCGTTTCTTCTCTCTACGTTGATGAAAGTCTTGTTCGTTATGGCCAGCGGCAAGGTTTAGTGGTCTTGGGCTTTGGCGAAGATGTGATGGATGTCTTGAATAGCCCTGACTTTCAGCCGAAGTTGTGGTAATATCTCTGTGAGACCTTATAAGTTATAAAAGCTCTCCAACCCCCTGAGGGCCAGCTACCGCTCTACTATTTTCAAGGAAAATATTTATGAAGATAAGAATATTTAGTTTGTTACTTATATTTATTTTATTCACAAAATGTAATGCGACAGACCAAGAGGAAGTGAATGAGACGACATACCCTGATGTCACAATATCCTTGTCCGAGCAAGACGTACTTCAAGTAGACCAAGAGATATTGGTTCAGTCAACCTCATTTCATGATAGAGGCATTACCCAAGTTGAACTGTTGGTCAATGGTGAGCCAACCCGCATTGATTCAAACCCCGATCCAGAGCCAAATACAGCTTATATTGTTGCCCAACCTTGGATACCAAAAACCCTTGGCACGTACACCCTCCAAGTGCGGGCCTATAACACAGCCAATATATCAGGGGAATCTGAGACGATCACTGTATCTGTGGTTGAAACTGTTGTCGTTATGACGACCCTCACCCCAACGCCTTTAGCAACGACGACACCTGCTTTAGCCGTATTTACCCTGACCCCTTTACCTTCCCCTACCACTTCCGAACCAACACCTGTACCCTTGGGCCCTGTAAGGCCTGATGAGGCAGAAAAAGGTGTGAAATCAACCGCTGTTGCTTTAACGGCTGCTGAAGAGACAGCGATACCCACATTGACTCCCTCCGCCACACCGACGCTCCCCACGTTTTCTCCTACGGGGCTGGAACCGGAAGGCCGTTTTGCTGAAATTTGGACGGAATTGGGCAGGGGCGATAGTCGTCTTGGCTATCCCACCGATAATATCATCATAGACCGTGATTACGCTTGGCAGACCTTTGAACGGGGATTTATGTTTTGGTGGGATTTGCCTGTAGAGCCTGACCTAATTTGGGTGGTGGATGCGCCTGAGGTTGGCTTTCAAAGTGGACACTATTGGACACAACATGCCGACATTTGGCCCGGTGAGCCAATATATAGCTGTGAAGCGGCTGAAAATAACGGGCACCTAGGGCCAATGCGCGGTTTTGGCTTTGTATGGTGTGAGAGTCAAGATATTCGCACCCGTTTAGGCTCTCCCACGCAGGCTGAACTCGGCTCTGGGGGTCAGATACCCTTTAGCCAAGCGCAAGTTTTTCAGGGTGGGATCATGATCTACAACCCCCATACGCAACAGGTTCTCATTTTGTTTAATCAGGGCGATTGGCAATTGGTATGGTATTGACCTCGCCTTGCTATACTCAGCGCGGGCATAAATTTAATGTTTAGGGACGCATAAGAACGCAGATGGCGACAACAGGGTTATCGGACACAGATTTTTTAAATGCATCTGCGAAACTCTGCGTTCATCTGCGTCCTGTTTCAATGCCCAATCTTTAACTTGTGCCCCTGTCCAGTATAGAATAAATTTGGCTGCCTCTGACGTTTGAAACATATCTAATTGACTTTGCAAACAATCAAGGTTATTATTGCCTAATTTTATTATCAGATTAATAGAAATTCAGGAGAATAACGAGGTTACTTAACAAAAATTAAAATACTCAATTGGGTCTAACCAGCCTCTTAAGTGTATGACAGACAAAACAAAATCAACGATCTAAAACGCATGACCTAGTGCGATTTAGATAAAAATCACTGAGGATGATAATCATGCAAGGTAAAATTTGGCAATTGATGCTTTTTAGTTTATCTGTTTTATTGTTGACCGCTTGTGTTGGTGTGGAACAAACCGCTGAATCTGGCGAAACTGGTAGCGAGACAGCCGCTGAGAGTGGTGATGAACAAGTGACCATTACCTTTTGGCATCACTGGGGCGGCAATCGGGTCCCGTTAATGGAAGAGCAAATTCGCCGTTTTGAAGAAAAACATCCGAATATCAAAGTTGAAATGACCCTTCAACCCTGGGATAATCGCCTACAAAAGATTTTGACCACTGTTGCGGCAGGCGACCCGCCTGATGTGACCATGTTGGGTAAACAAGACCTACCCGCTTTTGTCGAACAAAACGCCTTAACCGCGCTGGATAGCTTTATGGCTGAAGATGGGGTGACGCACGACATGTATTATCCAGCTGAAATTGCTGGCGCAATCTACAAAGGTGAAACCTGGCTACTGCCTTTACCCACTGGTGGTGCGCTTGATTTATTGTGGTTCAACAAGGTCATGTTTGAAGAAGCAGGTCTTGACCCCAATAATCCACCTCAGACTTGGGCTGAACTTGAAGAAGCCGGTCAAAAATTAGCCATTGTGAATGATGGTTCTTTAGAGCGCGTTGGCATTCGCGTCAGCGGGCGGCGTTTCTTAGCCTGGTACAATTCTAATGGCGGTGACTGGGTCAGTGATGATTTACAGACGGTCAACCTGAATACCCCTGAGGGCTTAGAAACGATTGAGTTTATCGTCAACTTTACCAACAACATCAATCAAGGCGTTGAAGAGCAAGATGCCTTCTACGCCCAAACGGGTGAATGGGAAAACGGCCCCTTTTATAATAATTATGAAGCGATGCAGATTAATGGCTCCTGGGAATTTTTCAAAATTCAGGAATACGCGCCGAGCTTCATCGACCCAGAGGTCATGGGTCTGACAGCCACCCCTTATGGTCCAAGTGGGAGCGAAGACCGCCGTGGCGGAGCCTATGGGGGTTGGGGGTATGTTATTCCCCGTGGAAGTGACAACGCTGAAGCCGCTTGGTTATTGGTTAAACACCTGACTGCCGCAAAAGATGGGGCTTGCTGGTTCTTACAACAACAACAGCGACCCTCTCCCTGGATTGAATGTAATGAAGACCCTGAGTCTGGAGCCGAGAACTTCTTGTGGAACGATGTTTTAGATGCCATGTCCAAGGATTATGTGATTCCGATTTCACCTGTCCAGCCTCAAATTGAGGAGATTCTGACTCAGATGGTCGAAGAAGCCTTATTCGGTTTAAGAACGCCAGCGGAAGCTTTAGAATGGGGACATGATGAGTCACAACGCATTTTAGACGAGTTTTGGGCTAATCAGTGATTAGAGATTAGTGATTAGTTGAAGGGCAGACTGGATACTGAAGACCTTTCACTAATCACTGCTCAACTCACTTATTTCTGCTTTCAGGAGTATGCGGTGTCAACAGCCTCACCACCTGCCGACATGTCCACCATAGAAACACGAACGAAAAAAGGATTTTGGATTTGGGGCATCTCACCCATCCACCGTCAAGAGGCGATTACAGGCTACTGGTTTATCTTACCTTGGTTGCTTGGTTTTCTGATCTTTATTCTCGGCCCTTTCTTAGCCTCTTTTTATTTAAGTTTTACCAGTTACTCAGTCCTTCAACCGGGGCGTTGGGTTGGTCTAGCAAACTATGAAAAGGCCCTGACAGGGATTGATCGCTGGTTTTATACCTCGCTGTGGAATACGACTTATTATGTCATGGGCATGGTTCCTTTACGAATTGTCATAGGCTTCCTGTTGGCCTTACTATTGAATATGAAAATACGTGGGGTCACAATTTGGCGCACCATTTTCTATGTGCCTTCTATTGTCCCCATCGTCGCCACGTCAATCATCTGGATTTACCTTCTCAACCCAAAATTTGGTTTGGTGAACTATACCTTGAGCCTCGTGGGGCTGGAAGGAACCAACTGGTTAAGCGATCCCACTTGGTCTAAACCGGCCCTCATTTTAATGAGTACGACCTGGGTGGGCACACCGATGCTCATCTTTCTAGCTGGCTTGCAGGGCATTCCTGAACATCTTTATGAAGCCGCCAAACTTGATGGAGCCTCGGCTTGGCAACGCTTATTGCGGATTACTATTCCCCTGATGACTCCAACTATTTTTTTCAATGTCATTATTCAGATTATCAATGGCTTTCAAGTCTTGGGTCAGGTGATGGTCATGACTCCCGATGGTGGCCCCCTACAATCGACGCGGGTCTATATTCTTCATTTGTTCAAACAGGCCTTTGACAACTTCTCAATGGGCTACGCTTCAGCCTTGGCTTGGATACTTTTTGTGATTGTCTTAGTTCTAACCTTTATCTCAGTCAGATCCTCTGATCGTTGGGTCTTTTACGGATGAGGGGAGAAAACCAATGACCACAACCACCAGTTCCCCCACGGCGCAATTGCATTACCTTGGCCTTCGTACCCGACAACGTTTGGGCCATATTCTGCTCTATATTGTTTTAGTCTTACTGAGTATCTATTTTCTAGCTCCCCTTGTTTACATGCTAAGTAGTTCCTTAATGACCCTAGGCCAAATTGGAACCATACCCCCGGCATGGATTCCTGACCCAATTGTCTGGGAAAATTATACAAAGGCCCTGACTTTTTGGAATTTCTCTCAGAGTTTTCAGAACACAGTCATCATTACTGCCTTCACCATGCTCGGCAATATTGTCACCAGTGCCTTCGTCGCTTATGGCTTTGCTCGCCTGCGTTTTCCTGGTCGTGAGTTTCTTTTTATGCTCATGCTCAGTACAATGATGCTACCCTTTGCTGTGACCATGGTCCCGCTCTATATCGGTTATAGTAAAATCGGCTGGGTGAACACCTTTTATCCCCTGATTATACCCCATTTCTTTGGCGGGGGAGCTTTCTTGATTTTTCTGCTGCGTCAATTCTTCCTGGCCTTGCCCCAAGAGCTTTTTGAAGCAGCCCGCATAGATGGGGCTTCAGAAGTTCGTATTTTCGCCCAAATTGCCGTCCCCTTGTCAATCCCCGCCCTTTCCGTGGTCGCCATTCTCTCTTTTCAAGGGGCCTGGAACGACTTTCTCGGCCCCCTTATTTATCTGAACGACACCAACCTACACACCTTAGCTTTGGGCCTCTTCCGTTTCCGCAGTATCCCTGGCCAAGGCTCTCTATATAATGAAATGATGGCTGCTTCCATGTTGATGGTTGTGCCGGTATTGATCGTTTTTATGCTTTTCCAGAAACAGTTTGTACAGGGCGTGACTTTATCTGGGTTAAAAGGATAGCGGTTCAAAGTAAGGCTGATCCAAAAAAATAACGATCCGCAGATTTCGCAGATTAGTAAAGAAAAAATCTGTGTAATCTGTATAATCTGTGGATCGTTTAAAGTTTGGCCTGGCCTAAAGTTATTTAATTTTAGTACCTAATCAATCAGGTAAGGAGGTTAACAGGACAATCAAAGTAATTGGGGCTGGACTTAGTCGAACAGGAACGATGTCTATTAAGGCCGCTTTGGAGGAGCTTGGTTTTGAGCCATGTTATCATATGTCCCTTCAGGGAGATATTTTCTGGCTATGATTGACAAGCTGGTCTGGCAAGATGCTTTTCAAGGAAAATTCGAAGATAAACAATATGCCATTATTGACCTCAATTATTTTTTGAAAGTTTTGGAAACATAAATTATTGAAGTCGTTCAACCAAATTATTTTGTCTAATTTATTAATCTAACCGCTATCTTAGAGTCAGGGACTTTGAATTAAGGGCAAATAGCGTTTAAACTGATTAATGGTTGGTAATCTCAACCCCAGGCCAAAGGCATCATAGTCACCACTGAGAGCCTTATGATAAGCGTTTGTTGTTATGGGAAAATCCGAAGAACGGGTTTTGCCTGCGATATATACCCTGACCAGATTACCATCTAAAGCAATACAATTGCCACTCTCCCAATCGCTACCGCCCAGATAGCTAGCGTAGACGAGTGTTTCGTTTGCTTCATCAAATTGAATGATAAAAGCATCCTGTTCACCATCCAATTGTCTATCATAAGCCAGGTCCGTGATAGGCAAATCGACTGAATGAGTCTCGCCAGTTAGATAGGCCCACCCTCGTTTATCCAAGGCCAGCCCGCGGCCATCATCCCAATCACTGCCCCCTAAATAGGTGCTATACATTAATTTTGTGCCTTGACTTGATAACTTCGTCAAAAAGGCATCAGGACAAAGCGCAAAATCACAGATTCCACCGCCATGCTTGATATCAAAAGTCGTCGCTGTGACCGGATAATCAATAGATGTGGTCCGTCCGCTGACCACAGCTTGCCCTACCTCATCAACAGCAATAGCAAATCCTCGCTCTTCTCCACTGCCGCCAAGGTAGGTGGCATAAATCGTCTCTGACTGATTGAGATCGAATTTCAGAACAAACGCATCAAAGTTATCTTGATAAGTCGGCCCAATAGCCTTTGTTGTTGTCGGTAAATCGTCAGAGCGAGACCAGCCTGTTAGATAAACCATGTCTTCTCCACGCAAGGCCAACCCCTCAGCTTGTTCTTGGCTGCTACCGCCCCAAAAAGTGCTATAACTCAATGCGGAGCCTTCAGCGTTGAGCCTGGTGATAAATACATCACGTTGCCCTCGGTTTGTATTTTGGTAGGCCGCGGCGGTTATCGGAAAGTCATTTGACCAAGTGCCGCCGCTTAGATAAGCGCGGCCTGTCTCATCAACCGCGATGGCTGTCCCCTGCTCTAAATCACGACCGCCGAGCAAGGTCGCGTACACTAACTGGCCTGCGGCATCAATAGAGAGCGCAAAAGCATCAAATCCGCCTTGTATCTGACGTTGAAAAGCCCCTTCACTGGTTGGAAAATTTGACGAGTCCGTGTGTCCACTCGCGTAAACCGTTCCCTGGCTGTCGAGGGCTATATCGGTGATATACTCCTCGACATCGCCTAAAAAAAGGGTTAAGTACACCCATTCTGTCGAACCCAGTGGGTTCGCATCCTGTTCAGAATCCAACTTGGCAATGAAGGCATCAACATTATGAGCTAAAGCAAATCGTCCCGTGGTCGTGGGAAAGGTCACTGACTGCGTATGACCAGCCAGAATAAACTGACCTGCTTCAGCGGCGATAATCGCCTCGGCTTCGTCCCATAAGCTGCCGCCGAGGTAGGTACTGTAGATGAGATTGGTCTCTGTGAGAGGACGATGGACGATGTGTGGTGAATGAGTTTGATTTGTCTGATAGGCTGCTTGGTTCGAAGCTGGTATCGTGTGCATAATTTTTTGTTGACCGTTCTGATAGCCTTCAAGTTGCCACGCTACGGGACTCAGCGGGAGGGGAATCTTGACTGGGCCTAGAGCGGTCTGTAGATAAAGGCTGTTTGCTGTTGTAGATAAAATGTCACCACCTTCAACCCGAAGGGTGATGGGAAATAGCCCCGCTGACCCTCCAAAAGGGGCGTAAACAGAATTTCTGGCAGCAAAACCTATCAGTTCCTCCCTTTGGGGCAGTAGGGGGGGTATACCAGCCTCAATGTCTTTCACATCGATACTGTTTAAGTTCTCTCTTTGGGCAGAGAGAAAGGCTCTGCCCCCCCGAATATCCCTAGCCACCCTCGGTATGAAACGCATGACGAGCTGCCCCTGTTGGGGACTAATTTTTAAATCGACGTTAGGATATAAATTACGATAAATCACACCCTGCCAAACAGGCACCTGTGTAAACCAAGTTTGCGCTGACCTGCCTTGATAATAATTGATCACCGTCTTCGTTTGGTTGAAAGGTATTAGGTCAACCTGCGGATTGGTTTGCATAAAGGTCAGCTTGATGGTGACACCTACAAGCTGTTTAGGTTCAGTGATTTTAAAGAAGGAAAACCAAAGGCCGTCATTTGTCACGCGCAGGATGTTTGGGCCACCCAAGGTTTGAAACCGTATTGTTTCGTCAAATTGGCCAATATTTTCGATGAAGGAGGTCCCCGTTTGTGATAAGGGGTCTTGAGCGAGGGCGACTAAAGGTGGATTGAGGTATAACAGGGTTGCAATCAATAAGCCTAGAGGCACTAAAAGAGGAAGATAACAGGTAGGCTTCATAAAACATTTATCCTTCTGGGTATATCGTCTGACTAAAAACTGACCTGGCAAAAAAATAATGCTCATTCCTTAACATTTGAATCGATTCTAATAACCTTTGGTACTCGTGTTTGGCCGAATATTATTCGATATAATGGCATGTTCACCGAATAATTTTTGGAAATTCGCCGAAAAAGCAGAAAACAAGCATTTAAGCACCCGCTTCAGATATCATTAATTCGGATTTGCTGAGAATATCCGAATATTTTTTGGTCATAAGACCTAATGACCGAAAAAATTACGGAAATAAACTAGTACCAAAGGTTACTACTATAACCCCCATCAAAGTCTATGTCAATGATTACCAAGCCAAGCATTTTGCAGCAGGAATTTCAAGGGGATGCGACTCAATTATATTTAACGCTGACCAATATTATTCAATCGGCTAAATGTTATCATCTGTCTGTAGGCCCCTTAGTTGATATAGCTGATTTGATTGAAGCCTTGGTGTAGGGTGCTGTTTGCTCTCTCAGTGGTAAAGCCGCAATTATAGCGTGATCTCTAGCCAAATTTCTAAAACTCGATTATACTCAGACCCAATAACAATCACCTCAAAACTATCTCAAAGGAGAGTCTAAATGTCTCAAAAACCGTTAAGCCGTCGTGATTTTCTAAAAATCAGCTCCCTTGCTGTTGGAGGGGCTATGTTAACAGCTTGTGCGCCTCCGACCGGGTCTACCAGTGAAGGCGAAGGGGCAGCAAGGCCATCTTCTGAAACCATTGAACTGCGTTTGTCTGCTTGGGCTGATGTACAGGATGCTGTGGTCTATGAAAACATGGTCAACGCTTACCATGAAACTGTGGAGAATGTTAACGTCTCGGTGGAACAGTATCCTGGCGGGTATTACGAAAAAATTCAAGCCAACTTTGCCGCAGAGACATCGGCCGATGTCCTTTATATTCAAGGCTGGAAATGGCAAGCCTTTGCGGAAAATGGGGTTCTGGTCGATTTGAACGATTTCATTGCGGGTAGCAATGCAGAAGACCGCTTCCCCGCTGGCGAAAATTACGATAATCAAATCATCTGGCAGGGTAGAACCTATATGACTCCCACCGATACAGGGTCTTTGGTCCTTTATTATAATAAAGATCTCTTTGATCGACGGGGTATCCCCCACCCCCAAAAAGGGTGGAAGTGGGAAGAATTTCAACAGTTCATCCAAGACTTATCCTTTGAAGAAGATGGGGTTAAATATTATGGCTGGGGCCAAGGACAAGGCTGGAATGGGGCTTATGGCCGAAATACCAATTGGATGCGGCGCAATGGCCATGTTGAGTGGGATCGCATTACTGAACCGACCGAAGCCTACTGGGACCACCCGGATATAGCCTCTGCCTTGCAGTTTATGATTTATGATGCTATTGAGAATGGTTGGTCGCCTAGCCCTGATGTTATCGCGGGTGGCGGTGTTGGCTTGGATACAGGCCGTGTGGCCATGTATTTGGAAGGCCCGTGGGTTTTGCCCCGTCTGCGCGGTGAATTAGCCACCACGGAAGAAGGCATCAACTTCGATGTCGTTGAACCCCCTACTGGCACGGCTGACCGCGACTTCACCTTTGGTCACTTGCACGGCCATGTCATCACCGCCACCTCTGAGTATAAAGACCTGGATTGGGATCTGATCTCCTTTATTCTGAGCGACGAAGGTCAAACGATTATCGCGAACGGAGGTCGCATGTGCGGTACACCGGATAACATTGACAACATCTGGGGCAGCATCGCCTCTGAGACTTATGGCTTTGAGAATACGGGAGCCTTTGCCAACGGCATGCGTAATGGGTCTATTTCGACCATTTTTGGGGAAGGCTCACAGTTGCACGCTTACGGTGGTGGGCCAATTACGGTTTTATGGGATAAGTTACTCGCCCAAACTGAAACCGCAGAAGAAGCCCTGAAGATAGCACAGCCTGAGATTCAATCTCACTTGGATCAGTACTGGGCTGACCGGGCCTAAACTGTTTGCATTGGGGGTATAGGAGGATGCCCCCACTAAGGAAGCTATATGTCACGCCAACTTTTGATGCCAAATCAACGCACTGTGACGATTGTCTGCGTGACCGAACCGACTAGGGTCTTGAAGACACGACGGTATCAATTTCATTTTGAACCAACATTTGTAGACCTCAACCGAAGTGGAGGCTTACCTAACTCAGTTGCTCGCCCAACAAGCGCAGTCTGAGATACGGTGAGGGAGAAAAGATAAAGCTTTGCATCTACAGCCCATTCAAGGAGAATAATGATTGACCATGACCACCACCTCGTCCGCTATTTCACCACAATCTAAACGCCGTCACCTGTCCCCAGCGCAGTGGCGTGACCTGCGAGACGGCTTGATATTTACCAGCCCTTTTATCATCGGGGTGGTCTGTTTGTGGATTGGGCCGATGCTCTATTCCCTGTTTCTGGTGACGCAGAAATGGAATATGTTGAAAGCCCCTGAGTTCATCGGGTTGGGCAACTTTGAACGCATGCTCAACGACCCCCTCGTTAGCAAATCTCTCTGGAACACCACCTACTACACCCTATTTAGCGTTCCTCTACAGCTAATTATCGCCTTCTCTTTAGCCTTAATGTTAAATCAACGTATTCGAGGCATTGGGATTTATCGGGCGATTTACTATTTGCCCTCGATTACGCCCTCTGTCGCTTTTGCCGTGGTCTGGATACAAATCTTGAATCCAGAATTTGGGGTTTTCAATGAAATATTGGGCTGGTTCGGGATTGGTCCGATCAAATGGCTTTTTGATCCTCTCTACGCTAAACCAGCTTTCATCGCTATGAGTCTCTGGTTGATTGGTCCCCAAATGGTCATCTTTTTGGCTGGCTTGCAAGGGGTGCCTAAAGAATTAATGGAAGCCGCCGAAATTGATGGGGCTAATTTGGGGCAACGTTTCAAAGCCGTGACCTTGCCCTTTGTATCACCTATTACCTTTTTTAACATGGTCATTGGCATCATTGGCAGCTTTCAAGTTTTCACCGCAGCTTTCATTATGACCGATGGCAGACCACAAGATTCCACCTTATTCTATGTTCTATACCTCTACCGCAATGCCTTTGAGTTGTTCAAAATGGGTTATGCTGCATCCTTGGCTTGGGTTTTGTTTTTGATCATTTTAGCCTTCACAGCAATTCAATTCTATTTTGCCAATCGCTGGGTGTATTATGAAGGAGCTGGATAAGAAAATGGCAACGACGACGAAACAAATTGGTGTCTTTCAGTCGAAAAAGAAACAAGAACGAATCGGGCATTTTTTGCTCCACTTGATTTTAATCATATTCGGGATTACCTTTTTGATGCCCTTGGCTTGGGTCCTGAGTACCTCTTTCAAAGCCTCTGGTGAAGTATTTCTGACTCCTATTGAATGGATACCCCAAAATCCCAGACCGGAAAACTATCCTGAAATTTTTGTGAAACTACCACTTTTTTCGCGGATGATTTTCAACACGTTTTATGTAACCACCCTAGGCACCCTTGGGGCTGTGTTCAGTTCAGTTACGGTCGCTTATGGTCTATCGCGTATTAATTGGCCTGGTCGGCAGGTGGTGTTTATTGTATTGATCGCTACCCTGATGCTCCCTGGTATTGTGACCTTAATCCCCTTGTTCATTATGTTCAATTGGATTGGTTGGGTCGGCACCTTTTATCCACTTTGGATGCCTGCTTGGCTGGGGATTTCCTTTTACATCTTTTTAATGCGTCAATATATGCTGACCTTACCCAAGGAACTCGACGAAGCTGCCAAAATTGATGGAGCTTCCAACTTCCGCATTTTGTGGCAAATTATTGTCCCCCTATGTGGTCCGGCGATTGCCGCTGTCGCCATTTTTTCCTTCATCCTCCACTACAACGAATTTATGGTTCCGCTAATTTACCTGACCGAAAATGACATGTTCACCCTACCCCTAGGGTTAATGTGGTTCCAAGGTCGCTTTGGCAACTTTTGGCATCTGGTGATGGCGGCCTCTATGATCACCATCATTCCCGTTCTCTTGCTCTTTTTCTTGGCCCAAAAGCAGTTTATTCAAGGCATTCAATTTACGGGGTTAGCAGGAAGATAGTGTCGTGTAGACAAGGTCGTTCGCTGGCGAAGGCCGCTTGTACCACTTACAGGCAAGGTGCCCAATGGCATGAAGATAAGGATAGGTCCCTCCTCAATCCTCCTGCTAGGGAGCAACGCACGTTCTCCCCCCAGCGAGGGGAGTTAGAGGGGAGCTTAACTTAACCCCATTGGGCAAGATGCCTATGTTACCTTGTTATAAGGAGGTATTCAATGTCGGATGCAGAACTTACCTTGATTGCTCAGGCTAAACAGGGCGATGTACAAGCCTTTGAAGATTTGTATGAGATGCACAAAATGGCAATTTTTCATACTGTTTTAGCGATCACCAATGATCGCGCTGTGGCAGAGGAAATCTTGCAAGAGACCTTTATCAAAACGTTTCAAAATTTAGACCGAATTTATGACGATATGTCTCTTGCCCCTTGGCTTTATCGGGTCGCGGTGAATATGGCCTATAACTTGACCACCCGCCGCAAACGGGGGTTGACCATGCTCAATCGTTTCGTTGAACGGTGGCTCACCACACCACCGCTTTCGCTTGAGCAGTCTATCGAGGCCCGTGAATTACAGACAGTTTTATATGAAGCCATTAGCACCCTCGAATTTAAGCAGCGAGCGACGCTAGTCTTGCATTATTTGCAAGGGTTCAGGGTAGCTGAAATTTCTGAAATTATGGCTTGTCCTGTTGGCACAGTTAAATCACGTTTATACCATGCTCGAGAGAATTTGCGTCGAAAATTGGTCGCTGATAAACGTTGGTCTGGAGGTTGGATGTATGAGTTTTCAAAAAATATCTCCGCCTAAGGATCTAGACCAAAGCATTCGTCATACTTTACAAGAACAGGTTGCAGGACAAACTCCCTCTGGCCAAGTATGGCAAAAGATTCAAGATCAGATAAAAGCTAAAAACCCCCCGTCTCGTAGTTGGCTATTTCGGGTTTCGATGATCGTGCAAGTGACCCTGCTTATGTGTTTGGTGTTCTCTAGCCATCTGGTATGGCCTAGACAATTTATGTCAGATCTGAAACTGATACAATCTGACCAGGCCCAATCATCTTATTCATCTTCTGAACCGCTCTTTGTCGATATTGATGCCCCGCCTCGCTCAGAAGATCCGCTGCCCAGTGAGTCTGGGTTGGTTGCTCCGGTTGATAAGCCTCCTCATAACTTTAGTTCTGATGCCAATGTTTTGATAACTGAGAAACCTTTGGAACACCTGCCGCCGATCTGGGAACCGTTTGATTTGATTAACTTACAAAAATAAGGGTTAGCGCGATAGGATCGGTTAACAAAGTTTTTTTATGAAAATTTTACTCTTTGGTAATATCGGCTCTGGCAAAACAACCTTTTCTCTATCCATTTTACAAAAATATTCGCAGTGGCCTTACTTGGCGATTGATGATTTTCGTAGACAATTCGGCGATCAAACGATTGTCGGGGAAAGAATAGCGCAACAGCATTTTTTGCAAGCCTGTGCCTAGCTGGGATCAGTAGGCTTGATCGAGTGTACGGGCTTTGGTGATTTGGGCCAGGCCTTATTTGAGCAATTTCAAACTGACCCTGAGCCAATCTTGGTCGTCATCCTTGAAGCAACCTGGCAGATTTGCTCGGAACGTGCTGTGAATCGTGATTGGTCACAAATTCCTTATCCGCCTGTTGAAGAAGCCATGCCTGATACCATCAGGCGGTTAGACAGTTTATTTAACTCAGGCACCCTCGAGGCTACATGGTCTAAAGCTCCTCAGATAACATTGCTCAAACTCAAAAATAACACCCTAACCGACCAAAGAGAATCCCTTAAGTCCTTATTCGAGACGGTCCGAGTGAGGCAGCCAGACCAGCCCCTCCGACAACAGTCCATCATCCACTTGATGAAGGATGTATTTCAAACTATCGACAACATTCAGTCGATAATCCTAATCGGTTCATTTGGGCGAGGGCAGGGAACGATTCTTTCTGATGTTGATTTACAAATCCTAACCACGCCTGATTTTGCCCTAAATGAATTTCAGAATAAAATCAGACAAACTTTCAAATCTGATTTATACAAAATGACTTGGTTAACGGACCAACAAAAGTTGATTTTATATTTATATTCAGATTTAGTTTTGGTTGATTTATTCATTTGTAAGACTCTGTCTGAATTAGATCTGTATTTTTTGGGATCGGAAATTGAAGATCCTGAAGCGGCTCTGCTATTTGACCGGACAGGCGAGGTGATGCCCTATCTCCAAGCGATCACGCAAGAAAAACAGGCTCAAGCGATTAGCCAAAACCATCAAAAAGTATTGACCTTTCTGGAAGAATTTCAATACACCCTCAGAGGATCTATTTCAGCCTACAAAAAAGGGGATGGTTATAAATTTTATTTTCTTAACTTTATACTATTGCACTATATCGTCCAGTTGAGGCAGTTGAGTCTGGGTGAGAGTCAGTTTAACTATTTGCCACCACAATTTATAAAAACTTATCTCACTGAAGAAGAACAAGCCTATTTTCAGACTTACTGCCCGCAGACCGACTTGACTCACGCCTTGGCCTACCAAAGAGCGTTGCTCGATTTTTTCTATGTTACCTTATCCTTATTAGCTAAGGCTTATCCTAAATTGAAGATAAAAGAGTCGGAAATCAAAGCATTTTGTGAACAGATATATGGGTCAACTATATAGTTGACCTCCTGTCTGAGGACCAAATCAAACAAAAAAAGCCCTTATCTGCCAACTAAGGCAAGTAAGGGCTTCTAGGCACTCGGAAAAAATTTGGATAGATTATATATTTAAAATGAAATAACCATGCTTCGTATAGTCCTACGTCAAGAGTGCCATTTGCCCCCCAGCCATTAGGCGCACCGATGGAATATGTGTATTGCCCCGCTTCTAAGTTTATGGATTGTTGTTCTTTAGATAAGATTTGAATACTCTGGCCGCCTATATCGACATGAATTTCATCGCTAAATTGATTTTCGATATAAACTTGTGCGCCACTTGACGGCGGAGGATGGGCCTGGTCTGAAGAAGCAGTTTGAGTGACAGGTAGTTGCTGAAAATTATTTGCGTTCGCTTGAGATAAAGAAGCGTTATCTTCATTTATTTTAATTTGAGGTGGCGTAGGAGTCGTGAACCGGGGCACTTTCTGTGGGTTTAGGGCCGTATTGGGGAATGTAATATCTGAGCGCGGTATTTTGGGGGGGGCTTTTGGAATGGCTATATGCGCTAAAATAAAATGTTTATCAAGCGGGATACAAAGTTTTTGACCGACTTCAAGCGCATTGGGATTGTCAATTCGGCTAAAAGACTCATCCATCGTGGCGACAATATTTGTTGCTCTGACGATATCGGCGTAAGCAAAGGCATCATCATAAAAGCGTACGGCTATTTTGGACAGCCAATCATCTGCTTGGACAGTGTAAGTGTCAGTACATAGTGTTTCTTCGCCCTCTATCTGCATGGCTGCTAACACCACCAGGATGAGCATTAAACTGATAATCAGGGCAGTTTGTCTGAGCATAAAGTTTTTCCGTTTTGTTGGGATAGCATAAGGCCTAAACCCTAATCCCTCGTCCCTTTTGTTCTCAGATAAACAATGAAGTCAATATCCCCTGGTGAATGACCATATAGGGTATGAACCAACGTCCCCCTTAGACTACCAGCACTATACTTGGTTGGCTTGGTAAATTGATCTTGGCTTAGGCGCGTTGCCTGTTTCAGAATTAGGGCATTGGCCCAATAATTGTAATCATACAATTCTATAATCATCTCTTTTAACATGCTCATCTTCTGGTAAGGGTTGTTTGGATAAAAGCATTTTACTCGACAGGGCAGTAAGTCGAAAGTTGAACGGACAAAAAAGGTGGCTGGTATCGGGATTGGCGCATGGTTCAGCCGGGATTGAAATGATCTTTACAAATTCATGCTTGCCCGAATATTGGCCTGAACGGTTTCGAAAAAATGTGTTTGATTTTTACGAGTAATTCATTATACTAAGGGCGAATTTTTTAGTGATGAGTGATGAGTTATTTGGTACACCATCCTTTAGTAATTAGTAATTACTAATTGTTAATTGACATCTTTAGAGGATATATTATGGCCGTGAGAACGATTCTTCTGGCAGATGACCCCAAGTTGCGACAAAAAGCTAAAAAAGTGAAGGTTTTTGGGAAAGAACTAAAACAGTTAGCCGATGATATGATCGAAACGATGCGGGATGCGCCAGGGGTGGGCTTGGCTGGACCGCAAATTGGGATGATGCAACGTATTTTTGTGGTTGAGATTCCGAAAGAGGAGGATAACCCCCTCAGTGGCATGCCTTTTGTCGTGGTTAACCCGGAGGTGACGAAACGATCATCTCGTAAGGCAGAAGGGGAAGAAGGGTGTTTATCTATGCCAGGCTGGCTAGGCTTGGTGGATCGACATACGAATTTTGAAATAAAGGCCAGAGATGTTCATGGCAAGCCTTTTAAGTTGAAGTTAGATGGCCTCTTAGCTCGCGTATTTCAACATGAATATGATCATTTGAACGGTGTTCTATTTATTGATCATATCACAGAAGATGATAAATTATGGGAAATAGAAGACAAGCCAGAAGAGGATTAAGAAGTCTACTAGGATAAATAATGAAAAATACAGATCTGAACATACATTCTTGCTTTGATGTGGCACCTTTTTTCGAGAAAGATGGCGTGTATATTGTGAATGATGATTCTTGTAAACCTGATTTGTTTACAGGGGAATTTATTGACCTAATCGTTACATCCCCACCCTATAACGTTGGCATAGATTATGAGTCGAATGATGATACCCTCAGCTATCAGGATTATTTGGCGTTTAATAGAAAATGGCTCTTTAATTGCTACATCTGGAGTAAACCCTCTGCCCGGCTGCTGCTTAACGTGCCACTTGATAAGAACAAGGGAGGACATCGCAGCGTTGGGGCCGATATCACAACAATTGCCCAAATGGCTGGCTGGCAATACCATGCCACAATTGTCTGGAATGAAGGAAATATTTCCCGCCGCACCGCTTGGGGTTCTTGGATGTCTGCCTCGGCTCCCTATGTTATTTGTCCCGTTGAATTAATTATAATCTTATATAAAAATTCTTGGAAAAAGGAACTGGGTAGTAAAAAATCAGATGTCTCACGCGATGAATTTATGGCCTGGACAAATGGTTTATGGACCTTTAATGGGGAAAG
This sequence comes from Anaerolineae bacterium, assembly GCA_965199695.1. Taxonomy (GTDB): domain Bacteria; phylum Chloroflexota; class Anaerolineae; order 4572-78; family 4572-78; genus CBDAUV01. Next base: position 1,697,218 of record OZ241372.1, read on the forward strand.
TAAAAAACGGGTTGGGCACCCGGCCCCCTTTCCACGTGAACTACCCTATCGCTGCATCAAATTGTTCAGTTATGTCGGGGACCTTGTATTTGATCCATTTTTAGGCAGCGGAACGACTTTAATAGAAGCCTACAATACCGGGCGGTTCGGTGTTGGCGTTGAACTTGACCCGGGCTATTGTGAATTGGCTGAAAATCGAATTATGAATAGTCGTAGCTTATTCGCAATGTCAGAGCGACCAAAATGACAAAAAAATCACGCAAGCAGAACTGGTCATGGAATACTTTATGATGCATTCTGGGCGGCCTATTGAACATCCTGAAGTCGTGGACTGGCTTACAAAAGAATACCAAGAAAGAACAGGAAAAAATTTTCGTGATCCAGATCGAACAATTCGCAAATTGGCGCAAGAGGGCAAACTCATAAAGGTTGCTAAAGGCGTTTATAAATACGACCCTGATTTCATTACAAATCCTAAATTAGAAGACTTTACATTAGCTCAAAAAGAACAAATTTTTAAGCGAGATGGCTATTGTTGTGTTATTTGCGGCAAAGGTCCGTCCGATGGGATTGAAATTCACGTCGATCATATCAAACCAAAAGATTTAGGTGGTAAAGCGATCATTGAAAATGGTCAGACACTTTGTGCCACTCATAATTTTCGCAAAAAAAATTTCAAACAGACCGAAACAGGAAAAAAGATGTTTATTCGTTTATACGAGCTAGCAATATCTGTTGGAGATCATGAGATGGAGGATTTTTGCCGCCATATTCTGGAGGTTTTTGAGGAACACGATATCAATGGTCATATTGAATGGAAACGCTGACTATTCCGTGTCTATTCTACTGCCATTTTACCACTTTTTAGATAGCTTAAGGAAGCGGAATTAAATAACTGTCCGCTTTGACTGGTGATTGAAATCACCAGTTAACCCGAAAAGTGCGTTGAAACGCACTACGCCTTGAGCGTAGAACCTGTTTCAACAGGTTTCGTAGTATAAACGGGGCATTTCAATGCCCGTTTTCTGCGCTGTGAAATGGGACAGTTAATTAATTCTCATTCCTAAATAGCGTGAAGCTACTTTTGACTCACCCCTCTGATTGTGTTAGAATGCGTTTGTGATAAAAAGTACAACCTAAAAAGTTAGATGGCTTTAGCCTATTAATAAAACTTAAAATTCTTGTAGTGTAAAGGATTACATTCAAAATGTCCTTAGATTATCTTCCAATCTTAATTTTCATCAGTGCTGCTGTGTTTTTTGCTTTGCTTGCGTTAATTCCTCCTTATTTTTTAGGGCCTCGCAACCCAATTCCAACCAAACTAGAAGCTTATGAATCGGGCAAGTTGCCTTATGGTGATGCCCGCCGACAAGTACCGATTCATTACTATAAAGCGGCGATGTTGTTTATGATGTTTGATATAGAAGTCGTATTTTTCCTGCCTTGGGTCATCAATGTGAAGGACTTAGGATGGTATGGCTTAATTGTGATGGGTATTTTCCTCGCTATTTTTATTTTGGGCTTTATTTATGAATGGAAGAAAGGAGCATTGGAATGGGCGTAGAGACAACGGTTAATGTTCCAGTGCCAGGCACAATGCCTGACTCAATGGAACGCATTAAGGATGGTGCTTTTGATTTTGTGTTGTCTAATCTAGGTGACTTAGTTGGTTGGGGACGAAAATATTCACTTCATCCTCTTTTATTTGGGTTAGCTTGTTGCGCGATTGAGCAGATTAACAGTGGTATGTCACGCTTTGATATCGCTCGTTTCGGGGCTGAAATTTTTCGAGCCAGCCCCCGTCAGGCAGATATGATCATCGTTTCGGGTCGGGTGAGCAATAAAATGGCCCCTGTTGTCCGTCGTTTATATGACCAAATGTTGGAACCAAAGTGGGTGATTGCGATGGGTGATTGTGCTTCATGTGGGGGGCCTTTTAACAATTATGCCATCATTCAGGGGGTTGATAAAATTATTCCAGTAGATGTCTATGTGCCAGGGTGTCCGCCTAGACCCGAAGCACTTTTTTATGCTTTGACCCGTTTACAGGAAAAAGTTCAACGGGGTGGTATTGGGCAAAGATTATCTGGTCATCCTGCCTAAGATGCTCGCTTCTGTGTTGTGGTCTTGTCTCTCGCAGAGGATCTTGTCCTTACCTCGACTCAACCTACAGTATTGTTATTTAAGTGAAGTCCTTAAGATTGGCTATTGAGGAATATCTCATGACCGATGCAACTTACAATAAGCTAAAAATTCGTTTTCCACAGGTCGTGCAAGACCATCAGATCTTTCGCGACGAGTCGACGATTACAGTTGATGCCGCTCACATTGTTGAAATTGTCAAATTTTTGCGCGATGATCCCAGTCTGGCCTATAATATGTTAATGGATATTTATGGTCTTGATCGTAGCGAATTGAGGCAAACACCACGTTTTGCCAGTGTCTATGAATTATACTCCTTTTCAAATAATCAACATTTGCGATTAGTGGCTCCCTTACAGGATGTCTCAAAGAAAAACGGCCATGTAAATGGGACAGCTTCTGATGACAATTTGCCAGGATTAGACTCAATTACCAGTTTGTGGGCTGGCGCAAATTGGATGGAGCGAGAAACATACGACTTGATGGGCATTCGCTATCATAATCATCCTTGGCTGATGCGGATTATGATGCCCTTTGATTGGGTTGGCCATCCCCTACGAAAAGATTACCCCCTCGGCGGCGAGCCTGTGACTTTCTCGCATGATAAAAATAACCCTCGTTTTGCCTCGCATGGGCAACAAATCATGGCCGTTCCCTCTTATCACAGTGAAATTGAAGAAGAAGTTGATGTCGAAGGCAATTTGGTCATCAATATGGGGCCCCATCATCCTTCGACACATGGCGTGTTACGCCTCGCTGTGGAGTTAGATGGTGAACGGGTTGTCAGTGTCAACCCTGAGATTGGTTATCTTCACTCGGGGTTTGAAAAAACGGGCGAGAATAAACGCTATGAGAAGTTCATTCCCTATTGTGACCGCATGGATTACCTATCGGCCATGTGTAATAATCTCGCCTATATTTTGACCGTCGAGAAATTGCTTGATGTCGAGGTTCCGAAACACGCACAATATGCTCGGGTCCTGATTAATGAACTGCAACGTTTAGCTAGTCATTTGATGTGGTTGGGTATCCATGCCATGGATGTCAGCGGGACAGCCCACGGCCTGATTATGTATTGCTTCTATTGGCGCGAAAAAATTCTCGATATTTTTGAGATGGTCTGTGGGGCTCGCTTGACCACCAGCTATTTCTGTGCTGGCGGACTACGCTTTCCCTTACCCCCTGCCTTTCATAGCGCGGTACAACAAATTGTTGATGAGTTACCAGGTAAGATTAAAGAATTTGAGGGAATGTTGACCAATAACCCGATATGGCACACTCGTTTAGATGGGATAGGGTATGTGACGAAGGAGCAAGCCCTTGATTATTGTTTGAGTGGCCCGATGCTCAGAGGGTCAGGGGTTGATTTGGATATGCGTAAAGCAAAGCCTTATTCTAGTTATGAGGAATTTGATTTTGATGTGCCGCTCACGGATGCGGGTGATTGTTATGGACGTTATTTGATTCGTCTTGAAGAAATGCGGCAAAGCATTCGGATTATTGAACAAGGACTATATAAAATTCAGAAAGAAAAAGGACCTCATAAAACGGATGATCGAAAAGTCGCCTTGCCGCCGCGAAAAGAAATTTCCGAAAGTATGGAATCATTAATCCATCACTTTAAATTAGTCACAGAAGGTTTTAGACCACCCAAAGGACAAGTATATGGCATGTATGAAAATCCAAAAGGAATTTTGGCCTTTGGTTTGGTCAGTGATGGTTCAGCCACGCCGCAGCGCTTGCGGGTGCGTGGTCCTTCATTTGTCAACTTACAAGCGACGGATTTGATGGCGCGTGGTAATCTATTAGCTGATTTGGTCACTGTGATTGGGTCGATTGATATCGTATTAGGTGAAGTGGACCGTTAAAATAAGATGGTAGGTTGGGTTGAGTGCGTTCCTACGGAACGACTGAAACCCAATAAAATGGAGACATCATGTGGTCTGAAGTTGAACAAGCAGAACTCGATGAAATATTAAAACAATATCCGCCAGAGTGGAAACGATCAGCCCTTTTGCCGGCTTTGTATTTAGCGCAGCGCGAAAAGAATTGGCTTGATGATGATGATATCGCTGCTGTGGCCAAAGCAGTGGATGTTTCTGTCACCGAAGTCCATTCAATTATTGGTTTTTATACCTTATTCCGTAAGGAAAAGACTGGTAAATATATGATTCAGTTCTGCACAGATTTACCCTGTGCTTTGCAAGGGGCGGAACAATTTTATCATCGTTTGGCCGAACGATTGGGTGTGCCAAGTGATGGTGGAACGACTGAGGATGGGTTTTTTACCCTTGAACATGTGGTTTGCTTGGCCGCTTGTCATCGGGCACCCTGTTGTCAGATTAATTTAGATTATTATGAAAATTTGACAGACGACTCTATCGACCAACTTATTGCCCAACTCAGACAAAAAGCTTTGGTTGAGCAATAAGTTTGTTAAATCTGAATTTAGAGGCTACTATGGGTCATAAATTTTTAGAAAAACATGTCTTACTACGGCATAATGATGTCCCCAATATCGCTGATATAGATGTTTATCTGGCCAATGAAGGCTATAAAGGTTTAGAAAAAGCCATTCGAGAGATGGAACCAGGCCAGGTGACAGATGAAGTAAGGGCCGCTAATCTTCGTGGTCGTGGCGGGGCTGGCTTCCCAGCGGGCCTAAAATGGTCCTTTATCACCAAAGGCGTTAAACCAGCTTATGTTGTGCTTAACGCTGATGAGAGTGAAGCCGGGACGTTCAAAGACCGTGAACTGATGGAACTCAATCCGCATCAGGTTATTGAGGGCTGTTTGTTATGTGCCTATGCTATCGGGGCAGAATATATTTATATTTATGGTCGCGGTGAATTCAAAAATACCTTTGTTGACCTGAAAAAAGCAGTTGATGAAGCTTATGAAAGAGGGTTTTTAGGTCAGAATATCTTAAGCAGTGATTTTTCGTGCGAGCTATACCTCCATCTGGGCGCGGGGGCTTATATCTGCGGAGAGGAGACAGCTTTACTGGAAAGTTTAGAAGGTAAAATGGGCCAGCCTCGTTCTAAGCCGCCCTTCCCCGCAGCCGAAGGCGTGTTTGCGAAACCAACCGTGATTAATAATGTCGAAACCTTGGCCAATGTGCCACCGATTATTGCTTATGGGGCTGATTGGTATCGCCAATTTGGGACGGAGAAAAGTCCTGGCGTAAAAATATTCTGTTTAAGTGGTCATGTGAACAAGCCTGGTAACTATGAGTTGCCTTTAGGAACACCTTTGCGGTTTTTGATTGAGGACTTAGGCGGCGGAACATCTAGTGGTAAACCGGTTAAAGCCGTCTTACCAGCTGGAGCTTCTGCGCCGATGATTCCAAGCAGTTTGCTTGATGTTCATTTGGACTACGAGTCGATGCAGGCCGCGGGGAGTGTCTTAGGATCTGCCTCTTTCGTGGTCATGGATGAGTCAACCGACATTGTGTGGGCCGCTGAAAAGATGGCCTATTTCTTCAAGCATGAAAGTTGCGGTAAATGTAGCCCTTGCCGGGAAGGAACCTACTGGTTGGTTAATTTGTTACATAAGATTCGAGAAGGTCAGGGTCGTGGAGATGATATCGAACTGTTAACCACCATTACTGATCAGATGAAGGGTAATTGCTTTTGTCCTTTGGGAGATTTTGCCGCTAGTCCAATTGATGCCAGTATCAAACATTTTAAGCAGGAATATGAATCTTATATCAAGCTAGAACCTGAAATGGCGTAACATTACCCGTTACCAGTGGTCAGCACACAGGTTTGCTGACCACTAATCACTAACCACTAACCACCGAATTAACAGGTAGAACTATGTCCGAGCTTGTAACGCTAAAAATTGATGGTGTTGAGGTCAGCGTTCCCTCAGGAACGTTGATTGTGGAAGCAGCAAATCAAGTTGAACGTGAGATTCCAGTCTTTTGTTACCATTCAAAATTAGATCCAGTTGGCATGTGTCGTATGTGTTTGGTATCAGTCGGCACACCGGTTAAAAATCGAGCCACAGGCGAATTAGAAGTCGATGAAAACGGCAATCCGATTGTTCGCTTTTCTCCTAAGCCGATAACTGCTTGTACAACACCTGTCTCGCCAGGCATGGAAGTGGTTACGCAAAGTCAGGAATCCCTTGATGATCGCAAGGCGGTCTTAGAGTTTTTGCTAACCAGCCACCCTTTAGATTGCCCTATATGCGATAAAGGAGGTGAATGTCCCTTACAAGATCTCACCTATGCTCATGGGCCAGGTAAATCACGGTTTCTGTATAGTCACAAACATCATAGTCCGAAGAAGGAACCAATTGGCGATTTGATTTTGCTGGATACCGAGCGCTGTGTCATCTGCGCTAGATGTGTTCGTTTTCAAGATGAGCTGGTGGGCGATGCGGTTTTAGCCATCGAGGAACGCGGTCGCGGAGCCAGAATCGTCAGCTATTCAACACCGCAATTTGATAGTAAGTATTCCGGCAATACAGCCGATATTTGTCCGGTCGGAGCCTTAACCACCCGTGATTTCCGCTTTGGGGCACGCGCCTGGGAATTGACCAACATTCCAAGTGTTTGTAACCATTGTGCTATGGGCAGCAATATTGTCTTGGGAACCCGCACCGGTCAAATTAAGCGCATTATGCCTCGGCAGAATGAATTTGTGAATGAGATTTGGATTAGTGATAAAACCCGTTTTGGGCATCATTTTAATGGTAGCTCAAACCGCTTGACAAGCCCTTTGATTAAAAAAGAGGGTGAATTTGTCGAAGCAAGCTGGCCCGAGGTTCTTAGTTTGATCGGTCAAAAATTTGCTGAACGCAAGGGCTTGATTGGCGGTTTGGCTGGCCCTCGACTGTCGAATGAGGATTTATACGTTTTCCAAAAACTTTTCCGCGATGTCTTGGAAAGTAATAATATTGACCATCGAATTGGCTTGAATAAAGCGATTGAAGATGATCTTGTCCATGAAATAGGGGTTGGTATGGGCACAGACATCGCCCAATTGCGGTCTGAATCAGCCGTCCTCGTGTTAGGAACCGATTTAGACGAAGAAGTGCCGATGTTATATCTAAAAGTTCGCACCGCAGGCCGAAAAGGGGCTAAGATTATTACAGCCAATGGTCGCAAGACAAAACTGGATAAAATTGCTAAACAGTCTATCTACTATCAGTATGGTTCTGCGGTTCATCTTGTTTTGGGCATGATAGCGACGATTGTGGAAGAAGGGTTAATTGATGAAGAATTTGTGGCCCAAGGGGTGAGTGATTTAGAGACATTCACCGCAAATTTGGCGAGTTACAGCCCCGCGCATGTGGCAGGCATGTTCGCCCGCGTCCGCAGTGGCAAATGTCATGGCCATTACAGCCCCGCACACATGGCAGGCATAACAGGTATTGCTGAAGAAGATATTCGAGAAGCAGCCAGAATATATGCTCAAGCTGAGAATGGTATTATTTTATACGGAGCTGAAGCAGGAAAAGACCCAGCCTTGCGCGAGGCGATTAAAGCTTTGGCCCTGATTGCAGGCCATGTCGGGCAGAGCAATAATGGGGTGACGGCTATTTTACCCCATGTGAATAGTCGGGGTGCCTCTGATTTAGGGATTGTTCCTCACCGCTTGCCAGGCTATGTGCCCGTAGATGAAGCTGGCCTGTCGGCAGATGAAATGCTCAACTTAAATAACGAATTATGTGCTTTGTATATCGTCGCAGCAGATGTTGCTAGTGAATCCGACACTTATAAAGCCGCTGTGGCGCAGACGGATTTTGTTGTGGTACAAGATTTATTTATGACTGAGACAGCAAAATTAGCTGATGTCGTCCTCCCCGCAAAAAGCACAGCCGAGCGTGATGGCAGTTTCACCAATTTAGAGCGGCGGGTACAGGCTTTTGATGTCGGTGTGCCTGCACCACCCCAAGCGTGGTCAGACTGGTTGATTACGACGGCTATCGCTGGTCAGTTAGGGGCTGAATGGTCTTATGCCTCGGCTGATGGTGTGATGGCAGAAATTACCGAAACTGTGCCGCTATATGCTGGAATGAGTTTTGAGAACCTCTTGCAACCAATTTCGGTAGAACGCCAGCGGGCCCACTATATTTACAGTGGCATGAGTTTTACGGCGGATGTTCGGGAAGGCTTACAATGGGCGAGTTTGGCTGAAGATAGCAACCATCAATTTACCTTAACCTTTGTAGAACCTGCACCCTTAGCATCTTCTAAGGGTGATGATTTGATTTTAGTCGCCCCACGCGTGATGTATGATGGTGGTGTTTTATTAGCTGAGAGCGAGATTGTCACCAATCATATTCATCAACCTGTGCTTAAGATTTCACAGTCAGAAGCTGCCCGATTGGGTATTCAGGATGATGATCAAGTCGTTCTATCCTCTGAGACAGGAGCCGTGAATCTACCGGTGACGATTGATGATACTGTCCCGGCGGGGGTCGTTATGTTGCCGCGCAACCTACAAGGTTGTCCTGCTGAACGTCTCTTAAACGGGACGGGGGTAATGACCTCTGTCCAAGTGACAAAAGCTTAGGAGCTTGTAGCATGAACCTTTTATCTAATTTAGTACAATATTTTCTCATACCAGCTGTCTTGAGTGGCTTACTGGTTTTTATCTTGGTCACAGCTTTTGCCTACTTAAGCTATGCTGAACGTCGGATTTTGGGAAAATTTACCATGCGCCCTGGCCCCAACCGAGCCGGTATCTTTGGCATTATGCAGCCTGCTGCTGATGGCATCAAAATGGCCTTCAAAGAGGAAGTATTGCCCAGTCATGTGGATAAGCGTATTTACCTGTTTGCGCCGGGTTTGGCGGTTTCAACAGCCTTATTCGCCTGGGCCGTAATACCTGTCGCTAGTCAGGGATTTCAGATATTTGGCTTTCAGGTCCATCCTTTCTTGGCGGATGTAAACGTTGCTTTATTATACATCGTCGCTATAGCCAGTTTAGGGTCTTACGGCGTTGTTCTAGCGGGTTGGTCCTCAAATAATAAATATTCCTTGTTGGGTGCGTTACGGACGAGTGCTCAATTAATCAGCTATGAGCTGCCTTTAGGCATTAGTATCGGGACTGTGGTGTTGGTTACAGGGTCATTTAGTCTGAGGGAAATTGTTAATTATCAGGTTGAACATTGGTGGCTAATTGTTTATCCGCTTCCACTCGGATTGGTCACCTTTATAATTTTCTTCATCTGTAGTTTAGCTGAAGCTGGCAGGGCACCTTTTGATTTGCCTGAGTCAGAGAATGAGCTTGTCTCTGGTTTTATGACAGAGTATGGGGCAATGCGTTTCTCTTTATTTATGATGGCTGAATATCTCCATATTATCACCCTCAGTGCAATCGCCGCTACCCTATTTTTTGGTGGCTGGCATGGCCCTTTTGCGACTCAGTTTCCTATACTGGGCTTGGTCTATTTCACGGTTAAAATATTGATTTTCCTCTTCATTATCATCTGGATTAGAGCGAGTATTACCCGTTTACGCTATGATACCTTGATGTCTTTCTGTTGGAAATTTTTATTGCCTGTTTCTATAATCAACCTGATTTTAGTCTCGATTGCCGTGGTCGTTTTTAAGTTATAATGAAAGTCAGGTTCTAGGCACTTTAGCAGGACAGTTGTTAGAAATTCAGACCAACTGTGTTCATCATCGTCTGCTGGAAGTGCCTTATACCTTTGTATTAATAGAAGGACGTATTCAATGTCAATTCTAAAAGATGTTGTCACTGGTGTGGTCGAGATAAGCCGTGCGATGGCCACAACCCTGCGCTATTTTCTCAAACCAAATGTGACCAATCAGTTTCCAGATGAACCAGTGAAAGTTTATCCTCGTTTTAGAGGTCGTCACGTCCTAAAACGTCATGATAATGGTTTGGAAAAGTGTATTGGTTGTTCCTTATGTGCCGCAGCTTGCCCAACAGATTGTATCTATGTCGGGGCCGCTGAAAATACCGATGAAGACCGTCGCTCACCAGGAGAACGTTTTGCTGAGGTGTATGAAATCAACATGCTACGATGTATCTTCTGTGGCTATTGTGCAGAAGCTTGTCCTACTGAAGCCATTGTCTTGGAGCATGATTTTGCCTTGGCTGAGTATAATCGTTGGGATGCAATTTATACCAAAGATATGCTTTTAGAACCCCATGACCCTGAACATATTGTGCTGCACAGCGATGAAGTTTTTGTGAAACAACATGGTTGGGGCGGCAAATAAGGGGTACTTTTGTAAGTTTTTGTAAGCGTGAGATGAAAATAAGTTTAGTTCATCTCACGTCTTTTTATGCCTATATATTTGTGCCTATGTTAATTCAAAACTAATTCATCAGGCGGAAGACTATGTTGAATGTACTAGAACCATTAATGTTTTTTCTATTTGCAGCGGTGGCTATTTTTGCGGCCTTAGGCTTAGTTTTTACGAAAAACGCTGTTTATAGTGCCCTATTTTTACTGCTTAATTTTTGTATGATTGCCTGTTTATATATTTTGATGAGTGCTCAATTCCTGGCATTTGTGCAAATCATGGTCTATGCTGGGGCAATTGTCGTCCTAATTTTATTTGTGGTGATGCTTTTAGGGGCTGAGTTAGGCGAATTTATCACCACCTGGGTAACCCCTAAAACAGCGATTGTTTCTTTGCTGGCCTTTACCCTGTTAGCGATTACTGGCTCTGCCATTGCCGAAGCTTATCGTCCCGTAGTCCACGGGACAGAAGTAGGGCATACAGAAGAAGTGGCTGAGGATAGCACAGTCAGTACTGCTGGAGAGACTGAGATGGCCGATGAAGAGGCTGAAAGACTTAGAAACTGGGGCAGCGTGAAGACCGTTGGTCGGTCCTTATTAACGGATTACGTTCTAGCCTTTGAATTTGCTGGTATTTTATTGACCGTGGGGATTGTAGGTGTGGTTATTTTGGGCGAATGGCAACGTGTAAAACCAAGGGAGGATGCGAAGTGATCATTCCAACAGATTGGTATCTCATTTTGGCGGCAATTTTGTTCTCAATTGGGGCTGGTGGCGTTTTGATGCGCCGCAATACGCTGGTCATTTTGATGTGCGTTGAATTGATGATGAACTCAGTTAATTTGACCTTTGTTGCTTTTGCCCGCGAGTTACAATCAACGGTGGGTCAAGTGTTTGTCTTTATGATTATGACCGTAGCGGCTGTGGAAGTTGCGGTTGGGTTAGCTATTCTTATTCAATTGTATAAACATACCAAGTCAGTCAACATTGATGACTTTGATGCCCTGAAAGGGTAGAGGGCCACCATGACGAGTTTTATTTGGTTAACAATAGCTTTACCTCTTCTAGGGGTGCTAATTAATGGTTTCTATGGCCGACAGCTTGGCCGAGACTTAAATGGTAAGATCGGTTCCGGTTCAGTTGGTTTGGCCTTTGTCATTGGGTTAATTATTTTCTTTTCTGAAGAAACAGCCCATATTGTAAAATTATGGGATTGGATAAGCATTGGCGAGTTTGACATTGGGTTGAGCCTCTTGGTTGATCGTTTATCAATGATTATGGTTCTGGTTGTCACAGGAGTTGGGTCTTTAATCCATATCTATGCCATTGGCTACATGGATCATGATAAGGATGTCTCTCGCTTTTTTACCTACCTCAATCTATTCATCGCCAGTATGCTTATACTGGTTTTAGCCAGTAACTATGTTGTCATGTATGTTGGTTGGGAATTGGTGGGTGTTTGTAGTTACCTCTTGATCGGATTTTGGTACCACAAAGATTCGGCTGCGGATGCCGGTAAGAAAGCCTTCATTGTGAATCGCATTGGTGATTTTGGTTTTGCTTTAGGTATCTTCTTAATCTGGTCTACCTTTGGCAGCCTAGATTTCTTAGAAGTTTTTAGCCAGCTGACAACTGAAAGTGTCCCTGCCCATGAAACAGCAATTTCCGCCATTACCTTACTCCTGTTTGTCGGAGCGATTGGTAAAAGTGCTCAACTGCCGCTTTATGTCTGGTTGCCTGATGCAATGGAAGGGCCAACGCCTGTATCTGCTTTAATCCATGCGGCGACCATGGTCACAGCAGGCGTTTTTATGATGGTCAGAAACAATGCTTTGTATGCTGTTTCTCCCGGTACCTTAACCGTGATTGCCTATATCGGGGCTTTGACAGCCATCTTTGCTGCGTCTATGGCCCTCGTTGAAATGGACCTCAAGCGCGTTTTAGCTTATTCCACAATTTCTCAGCTCGGATATATGGTGTTGGCGGTTGGTGTTGGCGGTTATGTCGCAGCCATGTTCCATTTAGTGACACATGCTTTTTTCAAAGCCTTACTCTTTATGGGGGCGGGGTCAGTGATGCATGCGACTCATGAGGTGATTGATATGCGTCGTTTAGGTGGCTTAAGAAATAAGATGAAGACAACCTACTGGACGTTTATCGTTGGTGGAGCTGCCTTAGCTGGCTTCCCTCTCACAGCCGGATTCTTTTCTAAGGATAAAATTCTGGTAACAGCATTTGAGAGCAACATGTTGTTATATCTAATCGGCATCGTGACCGCCCTGATGACCGCCTTCTATACGTTTCGCGCTATTTTTATGACTTTCCATGGCCAACCGAGGGATAAACAGGTCTATGATCACATACATGAAAACAGTGATGTGATGACAAGGCCACTGATAGTATTAGCTGTTTTATCGATTCTGGGCGGACTACTTGGTTTGCCCAAAGAGGTGATTGGTTTACCCAATTGGATTAGCGGCTGGTTACACCCGGTTTTGGAGAGAGGGGAAACTTTGGTTCATCACGAAGGGCATCATTTATCTTTCTCGACAGAGGTCGGCCTGCTGGTTGCGTCTGCGATTATCGCGCTCGTTGGTATTGCGCTGGCCTTTTTAATTTATGATCGCAATCCTAAAATCGCCGATATGCTTGGCAGTCGATTAGGGGTGATTCATAAGGTATTGTTTAATAAATATTATGTTGATGAAATTTATAACGCCATATTTGTTGAGCCTAGCAAAAGTTTCAGTCGATTTTTAGCCAAGGCCATTGATGTTGGTGTCATAGACAATATTCTGGTAGATGGCTTTGCCAAAGCAACTGTCGCTTTTGGTGGTGCGATGTCTAAATTACAAAGTGGCTACATCCGTAATTATATAACCACTATTTTTGTTGGCTGTCTTATCATTGGCATATATTTCCTTTCGCGCTAAGGATTTTTAAGAGGCTTTACGAGGTAGATTACATCATGAATTCTTCACTATTATCTATTTTATTAGCGATACCTTTGATTGGAGCCGCTGTTCTTTGCTTTATCCCGGCCTCTCAAACCCGCAGGATCAAAGTTGTAACCTTTGTGACGACAATGATTGCTTTGATCTTATCATTACCTCTCTATTTTGGTTATGACCCATCGAGCAGTGGATTTCAATTTATGCAGAGTGCCTTGTGGATTTCAGGGTTGAATATTTACTATCGGGTTGGTATTGATGGCCTCAGCGTATTTATTGTTTTATTGACCACCTTGCTGACGACCTTATCTGTTTTAAGTTCTTGGACGGCTATCAAAGATCGGGTCAAAGAATACATGATCTTGATGTTGCTGATGGAAACGGCGATGATTGGTGTGTTTGTATCGCTTGATTTATTTTTATTTTATGTCTTCTGGGAAGCAAGCCTAATCCCAATGGCCCTGCTTATTGGTTTGTGGGGGGGTGATAGACGTGTTTACGCAGCCGTTAAGTTTGTCTTGTATACCTTCATCGCTAGTACCTTAATGTTAGTGGCGCTTATTTTCTTGTATTTCAAAGGGGGTACAAGTGACTTAACCTTACTTTTAGATATGGACTTAGGGCTAACTCAAAATTGGCAAATATGGCTATTTTTTGCCTTCGGATTGGCATTTGCGGTCAAAGTCCCCTTATTTCCCTTCCATACTTGGCTCCCTGCGGCCCACGTTCAAGCTCCTACAGCAGGCTCAATTCTCCTAGCTGGCGTTTTGTTGAAGATGGGAACCTACGGCTATCTACGGTTTGCGAATCCTTTATTGCCTGAAGGGGCTGTTTTCTGGGGGCCTATCCTATCAGTTCTCGCCGTGGTTGGCATTATCTACGGAGCCTTGGTCGCTTTAGCACAAGAAGATGTAAAGAGTTTAATTGCTTATTCTTCAGTAGCGCATATGGGCTTTATTATTTTGGGAATGTACAGCGGTGGCTTTATCGGTACAAGTGGCGCAGTCATGCAGATGATTAACCACGGCTTGAGTACGGGTGTACTGTTTATGTTAGTCGGTGTTATTTATGAGCGTCGTCACACGCGCTTACTGAAAGATTATGGCGGCATCTTTGTCAAAGTACCAACTTTCGGGGTTTGTTTTCTTTTAGCAGCCTTTTCTAGTGTTGGTTTACCTGGCCTAAATGGATTCGTGGGTGAATTTACTATTCTTTTAGGCACTTTTGAAAATAATATCACCTTGGCTGTGATTGGCACATTTGGGATCATTTTAGCCGCTTGGTATCTCTTAACCGCAGTCCGTGGTGTTCTGTTTGGGCCTCTCAATCCTGACAATGAAAATCTTAAGGATATGACCCCTCGTGAGTTAGCTGCTGCATTGCCTTTGATTATATTTTTCTTTATTCTCGGTCTTTTCCCCAACCTTCTTTTCAGTATCATCAATCCGGCCGTTGAGGGGCTGGTTGGCGACGGTCAGACAGAGCAGGTTGCTTCCCTAGCGTCTGAAGATTAGAGATTCAGAAAAGGCATACTTGATTCAAACAAGTTTTACTATTTATCTGATTGACATAGAATGGAGCGTTCATCGTGAACGACTTAGTTATGCCCGTTGAAATTCCCGTCCTCAATATTCTCGCTTTAGTCCCATTAATAATTGTCTGCATCACGGGTCTTATTGTCCTTGTGCTTGATTTGTGGACCGAAGATAAGCCCTTGTTAGGTTGGGTCAGTTTGGTCGGCATTGTTTTAGCTGGTCTGATTGGTATTATCCAGCAGAGCTTATCTGGGTTTGACCCTACTTTTCAAGATGTCGCGATTAGCGATGGTTATACCCATTTCTTTAATTTGATTATCTTGTTTACGGCTGCCTTATCAGTTTTAGTGTCCATTGGATATTTGGATAAAATCGGTTTGCAAACAGGCGAATATTACGCTATTTTGTTATTCTCGACAGCTGGCATGATGATTATGGCGGCGGCGAAAGATTTAATGTTGATTTTTTTAGGCTTGGAGACCATGTCTATCGCCCTCTATATTCTAGCAGCTTTGAATCGAGAAGACCGTTTATCCATCGAAGCGGGAGTAAAATATTTTTTGATGGGGTCTTTTGCCTCTGCTTTCTTCTTGTATGGCGCAGCCTTGGTTTATGGCTCTACAGGAAGTATCAACTTATATGAAATTGGTGCTGCTTTAGCGGTTGATGGTTCAGGTAATGTAATTGCTTTATTGGGTTTGGGTTTATTATTAATTGGATTTTCTTTTAAGATTGCCGCGGTCCCCTTTCACTGGTGGACCCCAGATGTATACTATGGTGCCCCAAATTCTGTCACCACATTTATGTCAGTTGGGGCGAAGGCAGCTGGTTTTGCAGCTTTAGTACGGATGCTGATGATTTCATTTACACCAGGTTTCTTGCTTGATTGGCAATTGGCCATTGCGGTCCTAGCCGTATTAACCATGACCTTGGGGAACTTGGCCGCCCTTGGCCAAAAGAACGTCAAACAAATTCTGGCCTATTCTGGTATTGCTCATGCTGGTTATATTTTGGTTGGCATTACGGGTGGGTCTAAACTTGGTGTAAGTGCAGCCTTGTTTTATTTATTTGTTTACACTTTTATGAATATTGGGGCTTTTGCGATTGTTGGCCTCTTTGAGCGTAAAGGCTCTATCGGCGCGATGGTCAGTGACTATACTGGTTTAGCCAAGCGTAGCCCCACCTTAGCCGCAGTTATGGCAATCTTCATGTTGTCTTTAACCGGCTTTCCGCCCTTAGGAGGCTTTTGGGGAAAGGTCTATGTTTTCCAAGCAGCCGTTGAAGCAGGCTGGATATGGGTGGCTGTCATTGGGGTTATTAATAGTGGTATTGCGGCGTTTTATTATTTGAATATCGTCGTTCAAATGTATTTTAGGCCCGCTGCTGACGACCCACCTGTCCTGAACATGCCTTCAGGCACGAGTGTAGCCCTGGGCATTTCGGCTGTTGCTATCGTCATTTTAGGTGTCTGGCCTGCCCCAATCCTGAATTTGACCTTAGGTAATTTGTTTGGATAGTTTAGCTAATCTGGTTCCCAAACGACAGTTTAGAAACCAGATTGGGACAGTGAACTGCACAAATTATTTAATTCTCATTCCTTAGCTATATTCTTCACTCACATAATGGCTTCACATTATATTGTGTCTGCTGTTGACAAGTCAACTCAGGGACATACCGATTTTCTGCGATCCAAGTTAACAAAGTCTCCTGTGTCAAATCAAGTCTCCATAACTGAACCTTGTCACCGCTGGCTGAAAGGGCCATGTCTCCAGTAGAACTGAAATCAACATGAGGTAATCCTTGTATTCCTTCTATCCGTCGAATAGCCTGACCAAGCTCTATATCCCAAAGTATGAGTTGTGAATCATAGCCACCAGAAAGAGCCAACCTTCTTGACCTCCTAGCCCTAAGAGAAAAGTTTGCCCTGAAGGATTGATGGCGAGGTTATTGTTATTACACCGGAAAATATTGATACGCTATCATACGCAGCGTGGTAGAAGTCGGTCTATAGATAGTGCTTAGAAATTCAATGGAGAAAAATTTACGTTGTTGCACGTAGGTGAGGCATAAATTTTTGGATAAAGAAAAAGGCCCTTTGAAATTCAGTGGAAAAACCACGCTATTTTTCAAAGAGCCACTAAAAATAGGAGGCTTAAGATGGGGAAGGTGGGATTCGAACCCACACGCCCAAGGGCACATGATCCTAAGTCATGCTCGTCTGCCAATTCCGACACTTCCCCAGACTTTGGCTGAAATTATAAAAGATAGCTCCTTGTGTGTCAAAAAAGGAGCTAGTTGTAGGGCACAAAAGGCAAGTAGGAATGAAACAGGTCATGTTCCATGCCTTGAACCTTGTGGTTTGACATTGCTTGACCCCTTATGGTATCGTTCAGCTCATCATTATCTCGATTAAAAGACTAAAACCTCTTTTTGACCAGATTAGCCGTCGCACACCTCTCATCGCCAACATGCGCCCTGCTGGTAAATATCAGATGGAAGACCTGTTTTATGCAGGCGGTATCCCTGCTATTTTGAAGCAATTGCTTCCCCTCTTGCACGGCGATGCTTTGACGGTGACTGGACAAGCCTTGGCCGAGTCTGTCGCTGAGGCCCAAATCTATAACCCCGACGTGATTCGGTCTCTCGATAACCCCCTTCAGCCCGAAGGGGGCTTGGCTGTATTGTATGGCAATTTGGCGCCTGAAGGCGCGGTGATCAAACATACTGCTGCTTCGTCTAACTTCCTTCAACATCGTGGCAAAGCATGCGTTTTTCAAAATATGGCAGATTTACAGAATGGCGATGAAATCGAATTGGATGTGCCCAATCGTCGCTTGCACTTGCAGGTAGACGAGGCTGAACTGACCCGTCACCGCGCCGCGTGGCAAGCCCCAGCCGCCAGTTTTCAGCGTGGTTATGGCCAGTTGTACTTACAGCACGTCACGCAAGCCCCTTTAGGCTGCGACTTTGACTTTTTGCAAGGCAATGATCCGGTGGAAGCAATGGAACAGCCGAAGTTTTAGTTTAATCCCTAATTACCAACCTCAACGAGGTTCACATGTATCGAATAGCGATAAATTTTTTTTTACCCCTTATGGGTATAGTCTTTCTTCTATCTTGTCTCACCAAGTCTCTCCCCCTGAACACACCGACAACCGTGAGGACCCCCTCCATAGACCCCTCTCTCACACCGCCAGACCCTGTGGCGGTGAAGGCTACGTCTACAGTGCCACTGACCCCTGCACCAACAGCCATGAAGCCTACAGAACCTACGTCTACCCCCAATGAACCCACTATTATTGGGCCACCCTTGCCTGCCGACATCACGCTGCCGCCAGGATTCATCATCAGTATTTATGCCAGCAATATCTCGAATGCGCGGTCTATGGCTCGCAGCCCTAATGGGACACTTTTCGTTGGGACACGCCAAGCGGGGCAGGTCTACGCGCTGTTGGATACTGATGAAGATTATCAGATTGATCAAGGCTATGTCATCGCGCAGGGCTTAACCATGCCCAACGGAGTTGCTTTTCGTGATGGATCGCTCTATGTAGCTGAGGTCAATCGAATTTTGCGTTATGATGATATCGAAGCACAACTCAGTCAACCACCATCACCTGTTGTCATTAATGATAACTTTCCACGAGACCGATGGCATGGCTGGAAATATCTGCGTTTTGGTCCCGACGGTTTACTGTATATACCCGTGGGTGGGCCATGTAATGTCTGTGAAACCTTTGACGGACCTTATGGAAGCATTATGCGCTTGGCTGCGGATGGATCGAATTTAGAAAGTTTTGCCCTTGGGGTCCGTAATACTGTTGGATTTGATTGGCATCCCCAAACCCAAGAATTGTGGTTTACCGATAATGGTCGCGATAATTTGGGGGATGACATTCCGCCGGATGAACTGAATCACGCGCCAGAGGCGGGTCTGAATTTTGGCTTTCCCTACTGTCACGGCAGCACGGTCTCTGACCCAGAATTTGGCCACAAGCGTGACTGTGCTGAATTTACGCCGCCTGTTCAGGAACTTGGCCCGCATGTTGCTGCCTTAGGGATGCGTTTTTACACAGGCACGATGTTTCCAGCTGAGTATCAACAGCAAATTTTCATCGCTGAACATGGTTCGTGGAACCGCACTGTGCCCATCGGCTATCGCCTTACCTTGGTGCGTTTGTCAGGTAATCAAGCGCAAAGTTACGAAGTTTTCGCCTCCGGCTGGCTACAAGGAGAACAAGCTTGGGGCCGCCCTGTTGACCTCCTCATCCTGCCCGATGGTTCCCTCCTCGTCTCTGACGATGCGGCGAATATGATTTATCGCATTACGTATCAACATACGGTTGATTAGGAAGCCAATGTGTGCCAAAGGCAGCTGTATTTTCATCTATAGGGATTAAACCTTTGACCACTGATCTAACTTTTTTTACAAATGAGCCTAATCAAAGCCTGCTAGACCGCTTTAAGTCAACCTTGCCTTATGTGCAATATTTTGATATTTTGGTCGGCTATTTTCGGACCAGTGGCTTTCATTTGCTCTATGATGCCTTTGAGAACATTGAAAAGATTCGCATTTTGGTGGGGCTGAATGTAGACCGACGTAGCTTTGAGATTATTGAGGAAGCGACTAGCCAGTTCGTCATGAATTTTGAGTCGGCCCAACAAACTCAGGAATCCTTTGCCCAAACCCTCACCAAAGAAATGGAAGAAGCTCCCGATTCTTACAACACCGAGCTTGGGGTCAAGAAATTCATTGACTATATGCAAAGCGGCAAACTTGAACTCAAAGCCCATCCTAGCCAGAATATTCACGCCAAGGTTTATATCAGCCGCTTTGGACTCCCTCTTAGTGAAATTGAATATGGCAAGGTTATTACTGGCTCAAGTAATTTTTCCCAATCGGGCTTAGTGGGCCAACACGAGTTTAATGTTGAACTCAAGAATCGGGCGGATGTTGACTACGCCCTAGAAAAATTTGAAACCTTATGGGCTGAAGCCGTCGATTTATCTGAAGCATACATTGACACAATCACAAAACGAACTTGGCTCAATGACCAAATTAAGCCTTATGAACTTTACCTGAAATTTTTATATGAGTATTTCAAAGAAGATATCAATTCAGATCAAAATTTAGATGATATACCTCTGCCGCCTAATTTTTTGGAATTACAGTATCAAAAGCAGGCGGTGATTTCGGCGCGGCAGATTTTGGAAACCTATAAGGGGGTCTTTTTGGCCGATGTGGTTGGTTTGGGCAAAACCTTTATCGCGGCGATGTTGGCTCAACAGCTTCCTGGTAAAAAGTTAGTCTTATGTCCGCCTGTGTTGCAGAAATATTGGCTGAAAACTTTTCACCAATTTAACGTCAGTGCGATGGTTGAGTCGATGGGCAAACTTGACCATATTCTGAAAGATAATCCCCAACGATTTGATTACATTTTTGTGGACGAAGCACACCGTTTTCGCAATGAAGTCACCCAAAGTTATGAAAAGCTTCATCAAATCTGTTGGGGAAAAAAGGTAATTTTAGTTTCAGCCACCCCACTTAACAATCGGGTGGCTGATATTTATACCCAACTTAAGCTATTTCAGGCTCCCCAAAAGAGTTTGGATAAACAAGTTGAAAATTGGAAAGAATGTGATATAATTATAGAATATGACCAAGATTTATCGGGTGAAGGAATTTGCCCAAAGAGTAGGAAAATCGACCAAGACACTCAGGCGGTGGGACGAAGAAGGGAGACTGCCTGCAAAAAGAACCCCTGGCGGCCATCGGTACTATGATGACACAGACCTCAGAAAAGCACTGGGCATCGAACCACCCCCTGAAAAAAGAAAAGTGGTGGTCTATTGTCGCGTTTCCTCACGCGGACAAACAGAGGCCCTTCGTTCACAAGTGGAAGCCGTAGAAAAATTCAGTCTCGGCGGGGGGATAGCCGTGGATGAGTGGCAGGAAGAAATCGGGGGGGGGATGAATTTCAAGCGCAAAAAGGTTCTCGCTTTGATGGAAGCAGTGGAACTGGGCGAAGGGTCAAAAATCGTGATTGCCCACAAGGACAGGCTGGTCAGATTTGGCTTTGAGTGGTTCGAGTAGTTTGCCAAACAACATAATTGTCAAATCGTGGTCATCAATCAAACCCAATTATCACCGCAGCAGGAAATGGAGGAAGACTTGAAGGCAATAATTCATTGCTTTTCCAGGCGGTTGTATGGTCTCAGAAGCTAGAAAAAACAAATTAAGGCGGCAGCAGAAGGAAAAGAAAATGGGGAAGGTGACAAGGAGCGTCTATAGTGATGCTCTCAACCAAGGGAAATACGAACAGCTAAAAGAAATAGCGAAACGCTTAGGCACTGTGCGTCAAGAAGTGTGGCATCGCTACGGAGCGGTGCAAGGGGTGGGGTTGAAGCATCGTCAAATACGAGATGACTGGTTGGCTCAAGGACGAAAGTTCAATGTACCTGCCCGTCTATGGAAAGAGACCTTACGGGACAGTAAGGTCAATATAGAAGCCTATCGAGAAGCGTGCAAAGTCGAGGTGAGACGGAAGGTATGGAAACGAGGGAAGGACGAGACAGAGCGAAAGCGATTGTTTACCATCCTCAAAAAAGACAAATGGTTAGCTGATGCCTTTTTACACCGTCAAATGCGCCTATCTTGCAAGCACGGACAGAGCAAAGTCAAAAAGCAGATAGTCTTGGATAGCGATTGCTACAGCACCTTTGAGTTAGGAGGCAGAGCTTGGCTCAAGGTTATTAGCCTCAAGCGAGGGCAGCGGGTCGCTATACCTCTCAACACAAACGTTCAGCCAACAGGGACGCTGCGGCTTCTCCTGAGAGAGGGACGGGTAGAAGTACATTACACCATTGAAGAAGTTATCACCAATGACTGCGGCAACCAAACTCTGGGGCTAGACAAAGGCTATAGTGAGGTCTATGTTGATAGTGAGGGAGAACGCTACGGAGAGGGCTTAGGTGCTGACCTGAGCCAAGAAAGTGACTATCTAAAGACCAAATATCAACGTCGCCATAAACTCAAAGCCATTGCCCGCAAGAAAGCACATAAACGCCAGAATATAGAAAAGAATAACCTTTCGCGCAAAAAGCTGAACCGCCGCAGCCGTAAGCACCGGCAGCGGATGCGCGACAAGATATACAAGGCCACCCATAAAGTGGTGGATAAAGCCCAGACCATTGTGGTCGAAGACTTGAGTGTCCCCATCAAGGGACGGTCTTACGGCAAAGACCAAAACCGCAGACTAAGCGGTTGGGTCAAAGGTCTGATGGCCGAGGCTCTTCAAACGGTATCTCGGCGTAGAGGTTCTACGCTCTTCATCGTCAATGCAGCCTACACGTCGCAAGTGGATGCCCGACACGGTCTTCTTCTAGGAGAAAGGCAAGGGGAGAAATTTTACTGTTTCGACGGGGTCGTGCTGGATGCAGACGAGAATGCTGCTCGGAATATCTTGGCTCGGCATAGTGATGGTGAGATACATCGCTATTTGCCCTACACACAAGTCAAGACAGTTTTATTACGACGCACCGAGCGCGTCAAAGAACGGTTGGGACTGCTCAACCAAGGCTCAAGTTACGTGCAGCCTCAGGCTGATATTAACTGAGTGCGAATTACCTATTTGTCCTCTTTTGGGCAACTTTTTAGGAACAGCATCATTCCTGGGGTTAAAAACTTAGACCGCTTTTTTACAGCCCTGCGTCGTAATATAGAGCAATATGCCAAAGGAACACCAGAATACACGGCTGCTACCCAAGAAGCCGCCCAAATTGTCCGCTCTAAAATTCTAAATCACGTCATGGTTCGACGCACCCGCAAAGAAATTGTCACCTTTTTTGCGGAGGATATGTCTAAACGGGGGCTAAAGTTTCCTGATTTAGCCAATCCGCAAGGGGTGATTTATCGTTTTGATGACCAAACCAACCAAATTTTTACCCAAACCATTCCTCTGTTACAGACCTTTGGTTATGCCCGTTATACGCCCTTGCTTTATCTCAAAAAACAATTAAGCGAGTTTGAGGCCCAAAGCCAGCGCAATATTGGCGGTTTTATGAAGGGCCTATTGGTTAAACGGCTGGAAAGTAGCTTTTATGCGTTTCGTCAGAGTTTGAGCCGCTTCATCACCTCTTATGAACGGTTTATCGAAATGTTTGAGGATGGCACTATTTATATTGGCCAAGATGTTAACATTTATGAATTACTTGATGAAGATCAGGAGGAAAAATTACAAGCCTTGCTTGATGAGGGGCGGGTAAGTAAGTATAAAGCGACTGATTTTGAAGATACCTTTAGGCCAGCTTTAGCGCATGATTTAGCCCTGTTGCGGCAGGTTCAGACTTTATGGCAGGCGATTGACCACGATCCCAAATTTGACCAATTCAGCCACGAATTGCGGCAAAATGCGCTGCTCAAACATAAAAAGTTAATCATCTTTACTGAATCGGCAGAAACGGGTCATTATTTGTATGACCGCCTCGAGGCCCAATTCAGTGATAAGGTCATGTTTTATCATAGCGGCGGGGGACTGTATCAAGGCCAAACGCATAGCCCTAGTCTAGCCCGTGAAATCATTCAAGAAAATTATGATCCAACCCACGATGTTCAACGGGATGATATTCGGCTGCTGCTTACCACCGATGTTTTAGCCGAGGGAATTAACTTACATCGTTCCAACATTGTGATCAATTATGATTTGCCCTGGAACCCCACCCGCGTTTTGCAACGGGTGGGGCGGGTTAATCGGGTGGGCACTGAACACGACTTGGTTTATATCTTCAATTTTTTCCCCACCGCCCAATCGGATGAACAGTTAGGGTTGGCGGATAATATCAAAACCAAGATACAAGCCTTTCACGATATGTTGGGCGAGGATGCCAAATATTTAACCGATGAAGAAGAAGTGACCCAACACGAGCTTTTTGGAGACCAGATATATCGTCAGATAAACCGCAAAGAAACCTACGAGGGAGAAGCGGAAGAAGAGACCTCAGAGTTGGCCTATTTGCGCCAGATTCAAAAAATTCGGGATGATGATCCACCCCTATTTGAAAAAATAAAACGCTTGCCTAAAAAAGCCCGTTCCAGCCAGCTTAAGGTGGCTACGGGGCAGCCTTGGCAAGGGGATTACTTGTTGACCTTTTTCCGCAAAGGGCGGCTCAAAAAATTTTATCTGAATAATGGTCCAAACCCACAGGAGTTGACCTTTTTAGATAGTGCGGCTTTGTTGGCCTGTGCTAATGATGCCAAAGGCCTGAAAATTCCACCAGAATATTATGACTTTTTGGCGGTCAATAAAGCGCAATTTTCTGACGACACCTCCCCGGCTGAAGATGACCAAAAAGCAAAAGGGGGAGGACGGACGCATGAACAATTTATTCTTAACTTGTTGGCGGCGATGAAGAAATTCAAAGGCTTTACCGATGAGGATGAAGCCTATTTGAAAGCGGTGCGAGCGGCCTTTGAGGCTGGAATTATCCCGCGCAATACGAGCCGACGTTTACGCACTGAATTAGATAAGGTCTCAAAAGGGGGTCTCAATCATTTGAAGCTCTTACAGCAATTCAAGAAAACAATCCCTGACACCTTGATATTTTCCGCCCCCCAAGATAGCACCAGCGGGACCAATGAACGGGGCGAGGTCATTTTATCAGAATATCTACAATTTCCAGCCGCGAGAAAGCCCATAAGAGGAGGCTGTTGACGATGGATAGAACTCAAGCCCTTAAACTGATCAAGCAAACCTTTAACGCACCCTTTGACCAAGGGCGGTTTACTTACTTTGCTCGTAATCTGCTCAATCAGTTTGATGAAAGCAAAGCCAATAGCTGGCGCGGGAACTATATCCCCGATTCATTCAAGGCTCAGGTGCGGCAATATCATCGCCTTGGCACTTACACCGACCCGGCAGACCAAGAGATTGACCTCTTGGTGATTGAACTGAGGCAGGAAACCGCCCTAGACCGCGCTCGAACCATGCAGCGTAATTTTGTGGCGCGACATCTTAAACAACGCGCCAACAAGACGGCGGCCTTGGTCGCCACCTTCCATCCTAATCACCCCGATTGGCGATTTTCCTTGGTGAAGATGGATTACCATATGGTGTATGATGAGGCCGCTGCCGGTCTCAAACTCTCGGCAGAACTAACGCCTGTGCGGCGTTCCTCTTTTTTGGTGGGACAAAATGAACCAAACCATACGGCTCAACAACAATTAATCCCCATCCTTGAGGATAGCCGCCATAATCCGCGATTGGACACCCTCGAAGCGGCCTTCAACATCGAGTCTGTCACCCATGAGTTTTTTGAAAACTATAAGACCTTGTTTCTTGATTTGAAGGACGCACTGGAGGCTTTAGTCAAACAGCAGCCGGCAATTCAAGCCGAATTTGCCCGCAAAGGCATTGACCCAGCGGTTTTTACCAAAAAACTACTGGGGCAAATTGTCTTTCTTTACTTTTTGCAGAAAAAAGGCTGGCTGGGCGTGGCTGAGGGGGCGGCTTGGGGCGAAGGGCCAAAGGATTTTCTAGGCCGTCTTTTCTTTGAAAAGCTGCTCCCTGGCGGGCAAAGCATCCAGTATGAAAACTTTTTTAATGATGTCTTGGAACCCCTCTTTTATGAGGCTTTGGCGATTGAGCGGCCGGGTGCTCTTTATGCCCCTTTGAATTGTAAAATGCCTTTTCTGAATGGCGGTTTGTTTGAGCCGACTGATGATTATGATTGGCAGGGCGTGGATATACCGCTGCCCAATGAGCATTTTAAGGCCATTTTTGAGACCTTTGACCGATACAATTTCACCGTGCGCGAAGATGAGCCTTTGGAAAAAGAGGTCGCAGTTGACCCTGAAATGTTGGGCAAAGTTTTTGAAAATTTGCTCTCAGTGCAGGATCGGAAATCAAAAGGGGCCTTCTATACCCCGCGTGAAATTGTCCATTATATGTGTCAAGAAAGCCTGCTCAATTATCTTGAGACGACCTTGGGCGCAAGTCTGCGCGGTCCGATAGCGCGTGAAGATTTAGCCCGTTTCATTCGACAGGGCGAGTTTGTCTTGGAAAATGATGTCGCCAAAGCGGACGGCACGAAAAGTTATCAGTATCACTTGCCTCAAGCGATAAGAGACAATGCCGCCGCCCTTGAGCAGGCTTTGGCCGACATCAAAATCTGTGACCCAGCCATTGGCTCAGGGGCCTTTCCCCTCGGGCTGATGCAAGAGATTGTCAAGGCACGGGAAATCTTAAGCCCTTTTTTAGACCAAAAGCCTGAGAAGCGCACCCCCTACCACTTCAAACGCCACGCCATTCAAGAATCAATCTACGGCGTAGACATCGACCCTGGCGCAATCGACGTGGCCAAGCTGCGCTTGTGGCTGTCCTTGGTGGTCGATGAGGAGAATTATCAACATATTCAACCCCTGCCCAACTTGGCTTATAAAATTGTCTGTGGCAATGCCCTGTTGGGCCTAGAAAAAGACCTGTTTAATCACCATCTTTTTAGCCAATTGGAAGAACGCAAGCAGACCTACGTCACCGCCACCGTCCCCAGCGAAAAGACAAAGCTCCGCGCCGAGATTGAGGGCTTGATTGACCAATTGACTGAGGGGCAAGCCCTGTTTGATTTTGAGATTTACTTTAGCGAGGTCTTTCAGCAGAAACAAGGCTTTGATGTGCTCATTGGCAATCCGCCTTATGTGCGACAGGAGCTTATTAAAGATCAAAAACCTGCCCTAAAAATCAAACACCCTAAAGTCTATCAAGGCACGGCGGATTTGTATGTCTACTTTTATGCTCAGGGGCTTAAGGTATTGCACGACAAAGGCTTTCTTAGCTTTATCACGGGCAATAAATTTATGCGGACTGGGTATGGTAAAAAATTACGCCAATTTCTGGCTGAAAAAACGACCCTCAAAACGATCATTGATTTTGGTGATTTACCCGTTTTTGAGGCCACGGCTTATCCTTGTATCGTCATCACCCAAAAGCATCATCCAGCTAAAGGTCATGCTGTCCGCGCCCTAACAGTTGAAACGGTTGAACAAATTGAAAACATAAGCTCAGTTATGGCGCAACAAGCTTGGCGAATGTCCATTGAGAAAGCTCTGACCGCTGATGGCTGGCGGTTGGAATCGTCTGATGTTTTGAATTTGTTGGATAAGCTACAAAAGGCTGGTACACCCTTGGGGGATTATGTGAAGGGACGGTTTTATAGGGGGGTTTTGACTGGCTATAACGAGGCATTTGTCATTGACCAAGCCACCCGTGACCGTTTGATTACTGAGGATGCCTCATCGGCTGAGATTATCAAACCTTTTTTGCGGGGACGTGATGTGAAACGATGGGACACTCATTCACCTGATTTATGGCTAATATTCACTCGACGAGGAATTGAGATTGAAAAGTATCCAGCTATCTATAACCACTTGCGACAATATAAAGAAAGGCTAACACCAGGAAAAAAGGGGGGACGCAAACAAGGTAGTTATGAATGGTATGAGATACAAGATAACATTGCGTATTGGGAGGAGTTTGAGTATCCGAAAATTGTTTATCCAAATATTTGTAAACGCAATGAATTTACTTGGGATGAAAACAGTTACTATACAAATCAAAAGACTTTTATCATCCCAGAAGCATCAAAATATTTGCTTGGTGTCTTGAATTCATCTGTAGTAATGTGGCTATTTGATAAATTATTGGCAAAGCTCCAAAATGGATTTTACGAACCCAGTGCTATTTTTATGAAAAAATTTCCAATTCCCAACTCACCAATGCCAAACCCAATCGAACCCCTCGTCAACCAAATCCTCGCCCGCAAACAAGCCGCCCCCGCCGCCGATGTATCAGCCCTAGAAAGGGAGATTGACCAATTGGTGTATCAGCTTTACGGGCTAACAGATGAAGAGATTGCGATTGTGGAGGGGAGCGGATAGCCCTTAAAGCATCAGTGATTTTCACCAATCGGCTGCCTTCACCTATCCCCTCACCGCCGGTCCCAATCCGACAAAGCCTCTCTTGCCTCGGGGCTATTCAACCGTTCAAATAAATCCATCGTTTTAGATTTAGCAGGCTCCTCTAAACGTGGATATATGTCCCGGATTAGCTCAACTAGCTGATCTAACTGATAGCGAATCTTCATCTTCCGATAGCGCCACTCTCCATTTCCAGCTTGTTCACTTTCTTGGCTGTCTAAGAGGTGTTCCATCATTTGTAAAACTAAGGCATATTCATCATCAATGTCTATGGACTTGAGATAAGTTAATAAATGTTCTGCCCCCTCTGGCAAAGCGGCTGATTTTATGAAATTGGCGATAAAGGACCGTAGCTCATCAAGAGGATGAGCATCATCAAGCCACTGAAAACATTGGCCTACATACCCGCGGACAAGCTCATCAGGGTCGTTCATTAGCTGCTGCAAGCGATTTTGGCAAATCGCGCTTAGATGAGAAAATTGTAGATTTTGAGCGTAAACGTCGGCTGCGCCTCGACGCATCGAGGCATCATCGCCTTCTATCACCTGCCTGACCAAATCCTCCGCTTCGGACCTATGAAAGGCCATCAAACAGACAAGACGTGCCCCAGCCTCGCGGGTGGCTTCTTGCGGATGAATGAGCATAGCTTCAAGGAAAGGACGGGCTTGGGGAAAGGCAAAGGCTTGGCAGCGACGTAGAAATTCATAGACAACTCGACTGTTCAGTAAATCATCATGTCCGTCCATCAAGCGTAAAAAAATTTCAAAGGCTTGTCTACGATTCTCCGATAAGACGAGAGTCAAGCTTTGGACTACACAAGCACGGACAGCCGTTTGGGGGTCTTGGGCTGCTTTCTCTAAGAGGGTGAAGATTCGCGTTGTTTGAGGCGGTCTACGTTTTGCGGCGCATTGACATAGAGCAATGACCGCTGCACCGCGATTGGTATTGATACCTTCAACTATTGGATCTTGTTTATTTAAAAATATCTTTGAGATGCCGTCTGGGTCAGGATCATTAATGGCCCAGTCCGTCAATAGATCTAGCAGATCATCTGGAACATCATCCTTCGCACAAGCTGCGAGGCTCCAACAGATTTGCCGTCGGCTATCATCAACAAGGCAATTGCGAAATCGCCTAATCAGTTCAAAGACCCAAGCCGCCTTTCCCCCCTCTGCTTCAGCCAACCCCCTGATCACCGCCGTAATATATTTCAGAGAAATCGTTTCATCGAAGTGTTCAGCCATAAGGTAGAAACGGGCTGGATTGGTTTTGACCAGTTCAAATAAACTTGAAGCAAGCTCTTCCACGCCGCCTTTTCCTAAATCTGGATGGCTATAACCGCTGTCGTCATATTTTCGCATGGCCTTGAGCAAATCCTCATCAGACATTTTGGCTAAAGCAGGCTCAACAATTGGTGACCCTACCCAAACGGCTTCTGGTATGCCTTGTGGAGGTTGGTTCTTAATACCGGGATATTTGTGAGACCATTTCTGCCTTTGGCGGCAGCTTTTGTCACTTAACAGGGCTGGATCAACCTCTAAGAAAAAACGAAGCTGTGTACTGCCGCGCCACTCTGGGGATTTTACTTCCCGTTTTGGCCTCCAAGTCAAGATTAAGTCTTCTAAAGCAGCGCGACCTGCTGAATCGAGATGAGGAAAGACAGCCCCATATAGACGATATGAGTCGTAATGCGGACTTTCCAAGTCACCAACATTCAAGCGAAAGCGACGCCTATCAGGACGCATATCAGCTGCTCGGAAATAGGCTAAAATATCCGACGCATATTTTTGTGGGTTGGTCAGATAAGCCCCAATCAAGACTCGATGAGCCACCAAAGTTTCTAACTGGGTCAGGGTAGCAGCTAAAGCGCGAAAACGCTCAGGGTCTGTCTGGGCAATATGACCGAGTGCTTGACTGATGTTCTTGGCAAGGTTTGGCCCATCGTCTATAGGAATGTCTTTGTCTTTATGATACCAAGAGAAAGCGAATATGCCATCGCTAGGATAGGCTTCATCATTATAAGGTGGTAGAGGCACAGCGAATATCGCCTGAATGAACCAATCCCATATTTCTGTGATTAGGACTTCTGGGCAGTGTTTTGCGGCTTGCGTCGTTATCTCCTGAGTTTCACGATGTTCACCAAGAAGATCTTTCTGTACAGTGTGCGGCCTATTAAAATGCTCTGAGGCTTGTTGATCTCCCTGCCAAGCCTCAAAACGGCGGTTCAGATAAATCTTCAAAGCAAAGCAACCTGTTGAGGGATCTGTCTCAGCTAACTGATCGAAGATGATGTCTAACTGACTGACCGATTCACGGTGCAATAAATCGCTCAAGATAGCACGAGCCTGATCGCTCTGCCAGCTTTCTAAGTCTGTCAAACAAAGAACAATATGGCCATCTAGCGTTTCACTTTTGCCCAAAAGTTGCTTTAAATAAGCCAAGATAATGTCTGGGCGAATATTTATCAAGGGCTGAAAATAATAAAACAAGTCATTAAGCTGTTGCTCATCGTCCTGTTGCTCATCGTCCTGTTGCTCATCGTCGGTCCGCAATAACTTTGGTAAGTCACGCTTATTGAGCAGGTCAAACCAAGCTTCATTACCTCGGGCGGCCCTTAAAAAGCGATGAAACCTATCTTCTGCCTCGTTGCGTAAATGAAGGGCTTTCTGCAATTCCTCATCGTTTGGGTCGCCTAAAGTCCCAAACCAGTCGATGAGCAGCAGGCCTAAGTGGTCTCGTAAATCTGACGTGAAGAGTAAAGTGTTTAATTCACGCTGATACTGAGTCGGGTCGGCACCACGTAAATAGGCCAGCACTTGTACTAATTTGTTGCGTTCAAACGAATCTTGTGGGCCAGAAAGGATTGTTTCACTTAAGGAACGACCTTCGGCGACAAAGCGACGAGCATAGCAATAGTCAAAGAATGTTTGGTGAGAGAAAAGCCAGTTTCTATTTTCAGAACGGATAAAGTCAACTTTTTGTAAATAGGTCGCTGCTTCTCCATAAGGATCCAAGACGACGATAGGCGCGGTTAGCTTACGGTTTTTGTCCATCACTGCCACAAGCTTATCAAGGGCTTCGATACTATCAGGCGGCGCATTAGGATGACCTATGCGTTTTTGCCATAAAGCCTGATACAAGTCTTGTAAGGTGTAAAAGGATTCGTTTTGCTGTGATCCGCCGCCGGCAGTAACAAGATCAGCGTAGAGTTTGAGATGAAGGGGGACTGTCAACAGCTTTCGATGGCCGGGCAGCAAAGCACTTGGATCGACCTGAAGCTTGGTCAAAACTTGGTTAACCTGAGCTTCAGTGAGCGGATTTAGCTGAAAATCTTTATCATCATCTATTTTGATCTGGGACAGATCAGGATCGTGGTTTATGTCAAAAGGGCGGCAGGAAGCAATAATTTTAACCTGATCTATTTCACGCAATCGGGCCAAGGTACTGAGCATTAAGTCCAAGGTTGTCGGCAAAGCATCCAATTGATCGAGCAATACAAGCACTGGCCCTGCCTTAGCTAAGGCCTGAACACACTCCTCAACAGGCCAGGGTAAGCGCAACTGTTCTGCTAAGTCAGCCGGTTTCTGGACCCCAGAAAGCCTATCTGCTTTGATCGTCAGCGTGGAAACTTTATCTTCTAACTGCTTCAACACTTCGCGTAAGATGACGGTTTTGCCGCTGCCAGCTTGGCCTAAAAGAAAGCCGACCTTCTCTTTGGCTTCGGCCTGCAAAAC
Organism: Anaerolineae bacterium; assembly: GCA_965199695.1. Classification (GTDB taxonomy): domain Bacteria; phylum Chloroflexota; class Anaerolineae; order 4572-78; family 4572-78; genus CBDAUV01. The sequence continues at coordinate 1,728,782 of OZ241372.1, forward strand.
CCAATCGACAATCTTGGTGACTTCAGGGCGGGGGAGGTATTCGTTCTTAATAGTATGGGAGTATCCCCGTAAATCTGCGCCCGTCTTTTTGACGGCAGTGCGTAATTCGTCGAGCGACCAATATCGTTCTCCCGAAAAATTTTTTTCTAATATCGCCTGAACTCGTTGAGCCTTCTCAACCTGAAAATTTTTGACCTCCTTAATAATATCGCTATAGTCTTGTATATCTTTTTCTTTATTAAATTTGAATTTATCTTGAATTATTTCCTTGTAACCTCTTTCTGGACATTTGTTTTCTTTTTCCTTAAGAATATAAATTATGAGCCGGTCATAACGTTCATACAACTTATATTTTACAAATTTCTGTAGGGTATCTTTAACTTTTTTGTTAGTACGAGTTGCTGTAATTTGAAATGCTACTCTAGCAATATCATCGCCTAAATCAATGGCAGGAAAATTAGGATTTTCCGGTGAGTTTAGATTTTTTAGATTTTCATAACCATAGACTTCTCTAAACAGGGGAATCAATACTGTTTCAGCCGCATGATTCATATCTGTCCTACTCATTGCAGCATTTACCTTAATTCCTGTTACGAAGAGAGTCATTAACTCACGGATTCTGTTTTGGATTTCTAATAGTTTCATAGGGTTTGCTCCATTAGATTTAATAATTGATCTTCTATGAAGAAAATTAATTCTTGAATATTTAGAAGTTAGGCAGCATAGCCTCAAATTCAGCCAAAGTCTCAACCGTGAACACAAGGCCATGCAACTGCGTACTGAATGATGAATGCTGAGTGTTAAATATCTTGCAGCTTTACTGAATAGCAGGTTAGTAGACTTTATCTTTAAAGATATTGCTTATAGTAGAGGAGGTAGTTACTACGAGTTCAAAAAAGTGTTTGTAGAGCAACTCCCCATTATTAAAGCTAATGACGCAACGCAACATAAATTAGAAAAATTGGTTGACCGAATTCAAGAATCGGCTGCCGAGAGGCAGCTGCCAAAGCGTTCCGCCCCCGCCGCCGCTATATCAGCCCTAGAAAGGGAGATTGACCAATTGGTGTATCAGCTTTACGAGCTAACAGATGAGGAGATTGCGATTGTGGAGGGGAGCGGATAGCCCTTAAGTCCAATACTTCTGGGTCATCCTCTATCATCAGCCCAGACACAGAATTTTCTCCTATTAAGACTTAGAACGATAATATTAAAGCCACTGGACAATGATCTGAACCCATTATATCAGATAAAATACAATTGTCTGTGGCTTGTAAATTCTCACTTAATAGAAAGAAATCAATCCGCCAGCCAATATTTTTGGCCCTAGCACCAGAACGATAACTCCACCAGGTATATTGACCGGGAGACTGATTAAATTTGCGAAACACATCTAGATATCCCTGTTCAATATAGCGGTCAAGCCAGGCTCGCTCCTCAGGCAAAAAGCCTGTATTTTTTATATTAGCTTTAGGATTAGCTAAATCAATTTCCTGATGAGCCGTATTAAAATCGCCACTTATGATGATATTTTCTCCCGCCTCTTTGCGTTGGTTGCAATATGCCAAAAAGTCACGGTAAAAGGCCAGCTTATAGTCAACACGCTTGAGGTCACGACCGCCATTGGGAAAATAGACATTAAATAAGGTAAATTCAGGATAGGTGACAGAGATTACACGCCCTTCAATATCATATTCTTCAATATCAAAACCAACCTTCATAGACTGTGGCTTGTCTTTGACATAAGTTACAACACCGCTATAACCTTTTCGTTCCGCCGAAGCCCAATAGGAAGTATATCCGGGTGGGCAAGTTAAAGCTTCTGGTAACTGTTCTGGATGTGCTTTCGTTTCTTGAACACATAAAATATCTGGTGTCTCCTGGGCGAACCATTCTAAAAATCCCTTTTTAACCGCGGCTCTAATCCCATTCACATTCCAAGTTATAATCTTCATGAGGCTAAATCCTTGGCTAAACCAATATAAGAGGCTGGCGTAAGGGCTAATAAACTAGCCTTATCTTCATCTGGCAGAGCCAAATCTTCTACAAATATGCGAATCTCTCGTTGGGTTATTCGTTGTCCCAGTGTTAAAGTTTTTAATTGTTCATAAGGGTTTTGTAAGCCATTCTTACGCATGGTCGTTTGTATCGGTTCGGCTAAGACTTCCCAAGCTTTGTCTAACTCATCTAACAATAAGGCTTCATCGATTGAGAGTTTGGCAATGCCACCTAAAGTTGACAATAAGGCTAAATAGGCATGTCCAGTGGCTACGCCAACATTTCTAATCATTGTTGAATCTGAGAGGTCACGCTGCATACGTGAGACCAGTAATTTTTGGGCTAGGGTATTTAATAGACTATTTGCAATATGTAAATTACCTTCGGCATTTTCAAAATTAATGGGATTGATCTTATGCGGCATTGTCGAAGAACCAACTTGCATACTATTGGCTTTTTCTTTGAAATATCCTTTGGAAATATAAAGCCATATATCGCATACAAAATCTAATAAAATCGTGTTAAATCGGGTTAAGGTATGAAATAATTCAGCCATATAATCGTGGGATTCGATTTGAGTCGTGAGAGGATTATAGACCAGTCCTAATTTTTGCTCGACAAAGGCTTGAGCCAAGCGAGGCCAATTTATATCGGGATAAGCAACCACATGAGCGTTAAAATTGCCGACAGCACCATTGATTTTGCCAAGGTAGGGTTGAGTTTGGACCAAAGATAGCTGTCGTTGTAAGCGATAAGAAAAAACAGCCATCTCTTTACCGACTGTCGTTGGCGTAGCAGGTTGACCATGTGTATGGGCCAACATGGGCATAGCGGCATAGTGTTTCGCTAAGTCATCTAGGACAGAAATAAGCTGTTGAGCTGTTTCTACCCACACAGTGTTCACCCCATGTTTTAGCATCAATGCGTGAGCTAGGTTATTGATATCTTCCGATGTGCAAGCAAAGTGTACAAATTCGCTTAAAGAACGCAGACTTGTCTCAGCCAGTTGCTGCTTTAAGTAATACTCAATGGCCTTGACATCATGATTAATTTCTTGCTCAAGGGCCTTTATCTTTAAAGCCGCTGCTTCATCAAAAAGTGCGACTAAATTTCTCAGAAATTCGATTTCTTCTGTCTCTAAAGGACGCAAGGGGCTACGGTCAATCCATTCTAGCAAAGCAATAAACCATTCAACTTCTACATGGAGACGTGTTTTCATTAAAGCAGCTTCGGAAAAGGCAGCTGCTAAGGAGGCTGTCTGTTCGGCATAGCGTCCGTCTAAAGGCGAGAGAGCGGTTAAGGGTGATGTTGTCATCATAATACATCTCCAATCAGTAAACCTGCAACACATACAATAACACCTACATGGAGCAGCCATTCACCCACCGTCAAAAAGTTTAACGGGGGAACAAAATGTGCAATTAAACTAATAATTACCAATAACAAACCACTCAAAGGTAAAATTCCCTTGCTTGCGGCCAAACCATCAAGAAATTTTTGTAGACGTTTTGGAACATCCCATTTTTTCAAAAAATTTTCCATAAGGCAAACTCCTCTGTAAATACAGGGCTGAGTGATGAGTGCTGAGGGCTGAGGGAGTTTATTCTGATAACCATTCAGCATTCGATTTTCATAGATTAGTGATGAGTGAATTAATCCTAAAAACAATGAACAATTTAATTATTAATTATTTTCAATTAGATAAGGCTGAAATAAACCAACCAAATGTTTTGGTACGCGAGCCTGAATATATGTGCCTTGTTCATCAAAGCTTTCTATTTCAATCACTGCTTGCTCATGTAAAAGAGAGACTAACTTGCTAACGGTATAAGGTATATGGACTGATACGTCCACCATTTTATCCTCTAACTGTGTTTCTATATAGACCAATAAATCATCTAAGCCTTGCCCAGTTTTGGCACTAATCAACAATTTGTCCGAATTTAAGATTGGGTCGGCGACTTCCTTCGTAGACTCAGGCAAATTGTCATTAAGGGTGGTTAAAGCATCTATCTTATTGAAAACGGTTATGATGGGTACTGACTCGGCTTCAAGCTGGTTTAATGTATTTTGGACGACTTGGATGTGGTCGGAGGCATTTGGGCGCGTAATGTCAACAATATGGAGCAATAAATCGGACTCAATAACTTCCTCTAAGGTTGCTCTAAATGAAGCCACTAATTGTGTTGGTAATTTTTGAATGAATCCAACCGTATCGCTAAATAAGACCTCTTTTCCTTCTGATAGATGAATGCGACGGGTTGTTGGGTCTAATGTTGCAAATAATTGATTAGCGGCATAAATAGGGGGGCTGTTTAATTTCACCCCAGCCTTTTTCATGAGGGCATTCAGTAAAGTACTTTTGCCAGCATTTGTATAACCCACAAGCGATATAATCGGAATATGCGCCTGACGACGACGTTCTCGCTGCTGAAAACGTTGGGCTTGAACATTGGCTAAACTATTTTTGAGATGAGCGATCTTACGATTAATCTCACGTCGGTCAACTTCTAATTGTGTCTCACCAGGGCCCCGTAGTCCAACGCCGCCACCAGTACCGCCTGTTCGACCGCCAGCTTGACGCGCTAAGTGAGTCCACAGGCGGGTCAAGCGAGGCAGCCGATATTCAAGTTGCGCTAATTCTACCTGCAATTGTCCCTCCCGCGTACGGGCATGACGGGCAAAAATGTCTAAAATTAGGGCAGTCCGGTCAATGACTTTTGCGTCTAGCGTTTTCTCAATGCCCCTTAGCTGTCGAGGGCTTAATTCATCATCAAAAATAAAAACATCGACCTCTAAGGACTCTTTATAGTCCTGTAATTCTTCTAGTTTGCCAGTCCCAATCAATGTCGCTGGGTTTGGTTTATTTAGCTTTTGAAAAGTACTCCCCACAACGTCTATGTTTGCTGTACGACATAGTTCAGTTAATTCCTCTAAAGAGTCTTCAATTGCCAAAACATTTTGTTGAAGATGCCGAGTACGAATATCAGCCCCAACCACAAATCCACGTTCTTTATACTGTTCTGTATGAAAATCTCGATTCGTATTTGTCATAGTCTACATGATACAATGATTAACGAAGTTTGAAAAATTATGGCTCTCTTAGATTTATATCGTCATGCCTAATCTAAACTTAAGGCCGCATCATGTCATCTAAAAATACTAAGCTGGTTTACTCTACCCGTCATGATATCCAATTAGGGGCTGAAACCTCAACAGCCTTGAACAAAAGCCTGCTACCCCATCAGCAAACGATAAGAATCTTCATTGATCGTAAACGCCGTCGAGGTAAAACTGTTACCGTAGCAAAAGGTTTTCAATTAACACAAGGTGACTTAAAGTCACTTCAAAAGACGCTTAAACAACTCTGCGGAGCGGGTGGCACATGCAAAGAAGATGAAATTGAGATCCAAGGCGATCATCGAGAGAAAATTTTACAGAGATTACAGGTCATGCAGTATAAAGTCAAACGGGTAGGTGGTTAAGGGAGAAGAATATAACTATTTTAGGTTAGGATTAAAACAAAAAAGGTGACGTTTACGTATTAATAAACGACACCTTTTTAAGAGATATTCTAAGTCACAGTTTAATGAAGTTATTTAATCTCCACTGTTTTTATCTAATTCTTCTAATGGAATGAAACTATTTTCTTCAAAATATGTATGTATTACGCTTTGAGATTTTGTGAATCGTTTTAACAATTGTTTATCCGTTTCTCGCAAAGCATTAATTGTTCTTTGAGAGCAAGCAGCACAGCCCAAAGCCGCTTTGTAGCTACTTAAATCACAATTTAAACAATCACAAATTTGAATCATCATATGACTAAAAGCTAAAGCTTCAGGATGTGTTTCTGGCAACGCAGCGATGCGCTCAACCAAATCTTTCCACTCTTCATCCTTAAGTTTTTTCAAGCCACTCACCTTAGAATGAGGAAATAAAATTTCGCAATGTGAATACATGAGTTTATGACCTGTCTCTTATAAAAATTTGCAGTTGACTATTTTAAGATTTACAATTCTTAGTCGATAAATCGAAATTGTCAGCTTATTCTACACAGCCAATTTGGCTGTGTCAAAAACTCTATAGATTTGTGAATTCTTTCGTGTCAGGATGAAGTGGACCTAAACGCTATCAGTTAAGGCAGGTACAGACGCATCACCCCGCGATAATTATCCAGATTATCAACGATGTCAGCTAAACTTTCTGCACATTGATTACGATAAACGGGATCTGCTTTGACTCGTTTGAGATTACCAATCGTCAAGACGGGCAGGCTGGTCGGCGTTACAAGACGCCGTATCGACAATTCAAGCGATTTTTCCCCATCGCGGGTACTGCGATTGCCAGTTAACAAGAGATAATTGTTTTCCTGACAGAATCGCCAAACGGTTTCGTCATCTTCCTTGATAGATAGATTAACATCTCGAAACCAGACCAATTTCATTGGCACAAGTTCTAGCCAAACGTCATCATGAACGAGGACATCAAAAATAGCCTGAATATACCCTTCACAATTGTGGTCGCTGAGAAGAACTTGCACTAAAGTTCTCCCCGCTCACGCCGCTTTTTTTCAATTAAGGCGTATAAAGCCGCTCGTCTAGGAGTCATCTCCACAGGCCGTTCACGCTTAATCTTCTCTGCTATAGCGCGATGATACTTTTCGCGTTCTGCTGCTTTTCGCAGGATTTCCTTCAATTCGGGTTCTAATTGTTCCCGATGTTCCTCAATATAGTCTAAGGCCACCTCCACTTGAAGTGGCGATAAATTAAACATCTCTCTAATTTCAGTGGGGTGGAAGCCATCATCATAGGCATCCATGACATCGTAAACCGTCGATCTACTTTCGCTGATCAGTGGGCCGAGGTCACTTTCAATAATCCGAATAATTGGTTTACCACTCGGTGAAGTCATGGCATCCTCCTTTAATCATGAACAATAGCTCAATTTGAGCCGTAATTAGCAATGAACAAGTAATAATTTTACTTTATTGGACAAAGTTCTACAAAAATTTGGATCTCAGGCTGATTTCAGTATCCGATTGCAAACTCATAGACTTCGCCTGCCGTAATATCCGAAACATAAAGCATACTCCTGGTTTCATCCACAAAAATACCAACAGGCCGTTTAAAGCTGATTGGGCCAATTGTCTGCCACTCGCTTAACAAATTGCCATTAGGCGCATAACGACGTAAAACGCGACTGTCAGCATTGGTCATTAAAATCGACCCATCAGCCAGCCCGGCCAGATGACTGCCATCATGGGCATCGGGTGTATCTAAAGCCCAAACAGATAGGGGACGACCTAAGGGGTCTAAGCGTTGCCAACGCTTGATATTGGCTCCCTCTGTGATAAAATAGGCTCCAAACACATCCCGTAAAATATCTACAGGTTCATTGAGTTGTCCCGGTGCTTCCCCAAAGGAGCCAAATGTGCTTAAGAATTGTCCAGTTGTATCATAGAGCAATACCCGTCCTGAGCCTGTATCTGCCACAGCTAAAATGTCAGCCGTACCTTCTTGGGTTAAGACAGCTAAACCACGGGGAAAGTAAAATTTAGCTTCAGGACCACCAAATTGGCCTAGAGGATTTCCGTTTGCATCAAAGCTATAAATCCATTGCTTCGCTGCATCTAAAACCCACAGGCGGCCATCCTGTGTCGCCACCAAAGCAAAAGGCTCGACGAACTCACCATCGCCTGCCTGCGACCATCCGCCAACCAATAGACCCTCTCTGAACATACGTACCGCTTTGACCCCAGAATCTACGATATAGACAGTTTCTTGGGGTCCAACGGCGATATCTCGCGGTTGGACGAGACCTTCACTGAGCGTATTTAGATAGGTTAAAGAAATGGTTTGCGCTTCAAAATCAGGCCTTGCCTCAACGAGTTGCAGGTTAGTTTGGGGCACACTATTTAAACGTGGCCAAAGGTATTGCCTTGGCAGCGGTTGTAAGGCAATTTCATTCGGCATACGCCAATAAAGATGAAGGCGCGAACGATCATATATATCTTGAAATAAGACCTCTATTTCATGCAACCCAGCTGGTAAAGAAACAGCCGTTTCTAAAACTTGGTGGGGCATCAAATCATGTGGTAAATCATTATGCAGAATTTGTTCTTGATCAATGAACAATTTCGCCGGGCCAACAGAGCGCAAAGCAAAATGATACACCCCCGTGACCGGGGCTTGGAATACACCTTGCCAGGCCACAGAATATGGGCGCTGCAACGGAATAAGATGATAATAGGCATTGAGAAAGGGATCGATTTTTACCAAGGCAGGCGGCCCTTGCCAATTTGCATTGGGATAATAGCGTCCTAATAAGCCATTGTTGGTGACCGGATGCGTATAGAATGCGCTCGTAGGGACTAAGGCTTGCCCCTGATAGGGCGGAGTCCAAAGTAACTGCACTTTGCCTGGACCTGAATGGGCTAACAGACGAAGCGTGTGGTTTCCTTTCGCTAATTCCCAAGTGGCTTGTTGCTGTCCGACTCCTGAGATAAGGGTCAGGCCGTCAATTTCCAAAGTGACAGAGGCTGGCGCGGTGACTTGTAAATGATATGTACCATATTGGGCCACATATAGCACCCCTCGCCATTCAGCCAGATAGGGCGGGTCTAGCGGTGGGTTATTCTGCCAATCTACATCAATAGTGTCTACCTTTAAGGTTTGAAGGGGCATTTGAGCGGTTTGTTTTTCTGAACCAGACCAATATAATAGAGATATCCCTTGAATTGAGGCGATATCATGGGCTGATAAGATACCAATATGTACAGCAGGTGGCCCGCCTGGGGTAATGGAAACTGTCTCGAACTGTCCCGTTGGATACAGTCGTTGGGCCTCTTCATATACCCATCCATCGTCTGGATGAATGAACAAAGCTGCATGACGGACTGCCTCACTGCGAATGGGCAGAGCATCGGGCAAGGGGATGGTTTGATGATGGAGCGTGTGCGGCGAAATGAAACGCACACTGGGATGGTTGGTCAAAAAAGGCGATAAATACATATCAAAACTTGGTCCCAGTTCAGCCATTTTGCGTCCAGTAATTGTTTCTGGGGTCGAAAAGGCATTCCAAACCGCGAAATCTTCCGCCTGCCGGACAAAGTAGGTATGCGTGTTTAGAATGAACATATAGCCGCCACCGATTAAACCCAGAGGAAGCAATAACCATTGAGGCGGTAAAGGTCGTAAAGATTTTCGCGTTTCAATCGCAATACTGCTGACCGCCAGACTACAAAAGTAGCCGACAGTTGGGACCGCGGCGATACTCCGTAAAGATTGAGGAGCTTCAAAATCTAGGGTAAATATGCCGCCAATCAGCGAAATGGGGAGAAGCAGGAGAAACAATAGGGTATCAGGTCGTTTGGAACGGCTAAAGCTGTTTTGTAATCCCAAGCCTAAGCCCAATAAAACTAAAGCACCCATAACTGGGTCTAACATGGGTTCCCCTGGTAGATTATGCCGTCCATTATGGTCTCCTTCTATATGAAACATAGCTAAGTGTTTGAGAAAGTTCGTGCGTAAAGCTCGTGCCAAATCAGGATCATCGCGGCGATTAAAGATAGAGGTTGTCTCAACCCTAGCCCCAAAAGCATTAGGATTGTTGAGGGCATATTGACCAACAGGCATCCAAGCAATCCAAAGGGCAATCATGATGATCAACCCTCGCGTTAGGTTACGGCCTAACCAAGCGACCGCAGTCAGCCGAAAACACCACTGTCGCCAAATGAATATGCCAAGCAGTAGGATTAGGCCAAGGGCTAAGATATAAAGGCGAAAAGCTGTATAAAAATTTAGGCCGAAACCTAAACTTAAACCAGCGAAAGCTGCATCTCGTAAGTTACCCCGCTTAAAAAGACGGGTCAGGAAAAAGAGACTCAAAAAGATGAAAAATGGTGTGTCAATACCTGTCATGGCGATGCGACTAAAATTAATATCCCACCGCATGACAGCCATACAAAAAGCTAAAATCAACCCAAATTCTCGCCCGCGCACTTCACGCCCAAATAGATAGGCCGCCCATACCCCTCCAACACCAAATAAAACTGAAATTAGACGCAGCCCCAATACACTATCTGAAACAAAGCGCAATCCCAAACTATAAAGCCATATCAGATGGCCGCTAATATTAATATGGTGATAAAATGGTGGTTTATACAATAGTTCGTCTAGCCAACGTCTAGCTTGCAACCCTGCCTCAGCCTCATCAAACCAAACTCCAAAAGGTAACTCGCCAAATTGCCACAACCGTAAACCTAGAGCCAGTAGTAAAATTCCCCCTAAAGCAAGAGAAGTGGCCCTCCTCGTCTCCCTTGAGGAGCTAAAGGGACCAAGTGTACGAATAACAGGCCCTTTAGTCATGAGTAAAATACCAAAAATAAATAATAAGACACTCGCCCAATATAACTGCCAAGCACGAGACATTGTTGCTATTTCGGCAAAAGCTTGAGTACTGAGAAACATTGTAACCAAGGCAGCGATTATCAAAATACGCCCCGCAATTTGGTAGAGCGGTCTTTTATCTAAACCTAGGCCAGCAAACAAACCGCGATAAGGCGTAACCCAAGGAGATTGTCCTTGTTCTACTGGCCTCAGAGCATAAGCGAATAAACTCAAGGCCAGACCATAAAATACGATGCCATCCCATAAGCTTTGGGCCTGAAATAGTGATTGCGCGAAGAGGCCAATGCCAACAGCAATTAAGGCTATCAGGAGACGGCTAATGGTGCGACGAGGATGTTTATAATTGGTTTTGGATGGGGTGTTTTGAGCTAGGGGACTGGTTGGGGTCATGGTGGATATTCAAACTTAAAGCTAAAAGTAAGGATTTGAACATTATCATATTCCGTGTATGTATTTGGTTTGAGTAGAAACGCAGGACTGCCAAGGCTAAGTATGGAAATAGCTTGTTTCTATGAAGAGGTCATAAAGTAGTACTTAACTGAATAATACCATAAGGAATGAAGAGAGGAAAAAAGGAGGCGGTCTCTGTCTTTCCTCCACCAGTTAACCAAACGGCAGGGGTTTATAGGGCTATTCTCACCCTAAAGCGGTATTTATAGCAACATATTATTCTCTATCCTGATAGCAAAGTGGCAAAGTACGCCGAGAACAGCGGTTCTACAAGATTTTGCCACCCTGCCACCTTGACCTAACTTCGACTGCGGAACCAGGCTAAGGTACGCGGCCAAGCATCAGCAGCAGCCTCTGCATGATAACTCTCACGGGTATCATTAAAAAAGGAGTGTTGTGCCCCCTCGTAGATATGATATTCGTTTTCGATGCCAGCCTCTTCAAAAGCAGCATGCATGGCCTCAACTGCCTCAACTGGGATACGATCTTCTGTTCCTAAAAAGGTTAAAATCGGAGCTTTGACTTGACCCGCCTCTTCTGCACTAAGTGGTCTGCCATAGTAAACGACCCCTGCCGTGACATCATCTGATGCTAAAGCAGTGCCTAAGACTAAAGCTCCCCCCATGCAATAGCCAACAACGCCTGCTTTGTCACCGCTGACATAATCTTGGCCTTTTAGAAATTCAATCGCTTGCTGAATTTCATTGACCGCTTCTGCTTGGTCAAGCTCCATGACTAATTTACGAGCCTCATCGGGTTCTGTTGTTACCTGACCATGGTATAAATCAGGGGCTAAGGCCACAAACCCTTCTTGAGCAAAGCGATTTGCCACATCTTTGATATGATCATTCAAACCCCACCATTCTTGAATGACAATGACGGCTGGCTTGGGGTCAGCACTGGTTTGATAAGCCAAATAGCCCATCAACGTTTCACCATCCGTATCAGGATATTCGACGATGCCTGTTGTCAATTCGCTTAGTTCTTCTAGGCCAGCCTCTGCCTGGGGTTGTGTATCATCAACCACAGGCGGCGGATTTTCGGTTGGCACTTGAATACAGGCTGTCAAGAGGGCATTAGCAGCAGCGACGCTGCCAATTGCGGCGGCGGATTGTTTTAGAAAGGCACGACGGGTCAGTTTACCTACTTGAAAAGAGCGAACAAGCTCCATGACATAAATTCTATCCATTGGTTAAGTCCTTGATGTCTTAATGGTTTAAATAATTGCTTCTAGCTGAGTGATCAAAAAATCAACAATAAAGAACTGTCGACTCTGAAGTTTCAGACTGATTCTCCTTGACATAAAGATAAAGGATTTGATAATATAAGGGACGCATTATAATGGACGATAACCTGCTTGTCAATTGAGGAACAGTACCCTATTCACTAACGCTTAGGCATATCGATCACAATTTTAATCGCTCCTTCATCAAGTGTATTTTGTAAGTCATAAGCTTCTTGAATTTGCTCGAAGGGGAAATGATGGGTGATCATGGGGCCAACGTCGGCATCCCCACTGGCGATGAGGTCTAAGGCCATACGTGTACAGGTATGGCCAGGGTCATTCAATGCGCCGACCATGGCTTGTACTTGGGGAGACTTTCGGAAAAAATCGAACATGCGAAAAGGCATGTAGCCATGTCCTCTTGGCACCCCAAAATAGAAGATAAACCCATATTGTTTGATCAAATCAATGGCTAAATTAATGGCCTCTTTCTCCCCAGCAGCTTCAATGACGACATCAACGAGGTGCCCATCCGTTAAATCGTGAATTTGCGGGGCCGCACTTTCTGTAGCGTTATGGACGATATCAGTCGCACCATACAGAGATGAAATCGCCAGTCGATGGGCCTGTAAATCGACAGCAATAACGCGCCGCGCCCCCATCCGACGGACCACGTAATTCCACCACAGCCCAGCAGAGCCTTGACCAATGATAGCCACGTCTTTATTCACTAAATTTGGCAAGTGCTTCGCGGCATAAAACACTGTGCCCAATTGTTGAGCTTGTAATAGATGTTGGGCTGGTTTCTGATCAGACAAAACCAAAACATTTTCGATAGGGGCGACAGCATATTCAGCCATCCCTTGATTATTCGTGATTAAGGTCAGCACTTCATCGCCCACCTTGAGAGATGGATGAGTACCATTAACTGCCTCCACTATTCCGACGACTTCGTGACCACTATTCCCAGGGGGTAAGGGATAATATTCCGCTGGCGCATAATTAAGGACATGGATATCGCTGCCGCAGAGTGAAACGAGTTTGGTGCGAATAAGGGCCTGACCTGGCTGTGGCTCTGGCTTCGGAACATCTACAAAAGTGACCTGCCCAGGAGAGACAATTTGTACTGCACGCATAGAGTCATAAGTCCTTTCTTCAATTTATTGATTGTTTTTAGCTTAAATGCCAATGAGCGTCAATTGGATCTTGAAACTGGCGACGCTTTCCAGAAACAAGATCATCCACTTGTATGACTTCACCTGTCAAGGCTGATTCATAGATGGCATCGCCAATCGCCGCATAAACTAAGTTATGGACTCGGTCAAGTTTTTTAACGATTTACCTATCAGGTCAAATATAGCTTTGTCATCCTAAAATTTGAAAATCTAATAAGTCTAGCTACATAGACTCAAAATCTTTTTCTTAAAAACTATAACGAATCATTGACACATCGAAATCCCACATCTTGATTACTCGTATTTGGGATATTATGGCCGCGATAGGTGCTACGGACATATTTCATATCAGTAATCCAAGAGCCACCGCGTAAAGTTTTTTCTTCACCGCTATCGGGGCCGGCTGGGTTCTCAACCAGCGCGTTAGCATAATACTCGGCCTGATACCAATCAGCCGTCCATTCCCAAACATTACCAGCCATATCGTGTGCTTCGACCCAACTGACTCCGCTAGGGAAACGCTTGACAGGCATTGTCTGACGATTGCCAGAACAGCCGGGACCGCTCGCATTGGTATGTTGGCAAGAAAATTCTTCGCCCCAAGGATATTGCTCTCGTAATAAGCCCAGAGCAGCATATTCCCATTCTGCTTCTGTTGGTAAACGCCCGCCAGCCCACTCACAGTAGGCCTTCGCCCCATACCACGTTACTTCCGTGACTGGATGATCTTCAAAATTCGTCTTGGGCTGAAATTGTTCATCAGCCTCGATAATCAAACTCTCTGAAGATTCTATATCTAGCCACGTCACATCACCTTCGATTTGATTTCCTTTTTCATTCAGAAATTGAACAAATTGGGCATTTGTCACTTCTGTCTGATCAAGCCAAAAATCGTCTAGGATGACTTGATGTTGGGGCTTTTCTTCCCTGTCGGCCAAGGCATCGCGATCACTGCTGCCCATCATGAAAATGCCCGCTGGGACATAAACCTGGCTCATTTGATCAATTGAGCGAATCTGTTTCTTGCCAAAGATAGGAGCCGGCGCGGTGATCGTTTCTTCTGAAGTTGGTCCATTTACCCCATCATTGCCTTGATACTCCAACCAAAAATAGCACAGATAACCAAAAACAGCACAGATAACCAAAATCAGTCCGATCAAACTTCCGCTGAATAGACTGCCCAGGTGGTTATATAAACGGTAGAAGGGGTTTTGTTGCACCCCTTGCTGAAATGCTTGTGCCTCTTTTAATTGGCCCTGTAAGGTCTGTCTTTCTTGTTCAATCTTTTGGCGAACTTCCATAGCTTCTTTCAATTGATTGAGCAGATCTTGGTGGGCTTGGTGAACCGTTTGTTGGGTGTCTTTGGCATCCGCCAACTGATTTTTTAAGTCGTCTAACTTAGCTTGTACCTGTTCAAGTTCTTGTTCGCGGCGGAAACGGAGCGAAACCTCATAGTTATACTTATCTTCAAGCTGTTGTTGTTCTTGTAGACTGTCCTGCAATTGCATTTCTGGCGACTGCTGGCCTGCCCTTGCGGATAAGAGATGATGTTGGTTGGCCACTGTCTCTACAGAGTATTTAGCCTGCACCCATTGGCTGAGTAAAGCCACGGTTAAACGATACCCCTCATCAACCACGTCAAGCCAATGCCATTCCTGTAAACGTTGACAGGTTTGTTCTAAAATATCAGTCTCTAGCTGGAGACCATAATCTTGTAGCAAATTAACCATTCTTTCGAGCGGCACATTTTTATCTTGGGGTACAACCGTATTTTTGGTGGTCTCTTGCGCTGGGTGGCTGGCGATGAGGGCGACAAGGACTTGCTCCCAAGTCGATAACCCTTCCCATAAGCGGGTAAAAGCTTCATGCTCTAGGAAGACGCTTAGGGCTTGCTCAACGCCTTGTTCTGTCACGATTGGTTTAGCCGTAGAGTCTGTTTGGGTGAACTGGTGCCAAATTTGGGAGCAAAGTTGCTGAATAAAGAAAGCATACCCGGCGGTTAAGGCCCATATTTTTTCAACGGCCTCTTCGGACCATCTTAGGGTATCATTGGCTTCAGACAAACGAATGAGACGGGTCGCTTCTTCTCGGCTTAAAAGAGGCTCTAGTTGAGGGGTCAGGTCGGCGTTATTGATAATCGGATACTGGGTTAAATAGGGATTCATGGCTGGTCTCCTTAAAAAGTTGGCCTACTTATGCTTCTTCAACCCGCCATTCTTCTTCGGGAATCTCAGCCACAGCTAACAGTCGATGACAAAAATTCTTAACCCTATCCGCGGATAGATCAAGATCGACCCACCACTCATTTGCAACTTGACGCGAAGCCCTCTTGAACTTCTTACGACTAAAGAAGCGGGGCATTTCTGCGGCGACCTTGGAAAAATCATCTGTCACTGAAGCGACTTGTTCAGCCGTTCGGTGAGCGACATCCCGCCAGGAATTAACTTTGAAGGTTTCCTCGAAGATAATGACAGCTTGGGGTTTCGTGCTTGTTCTGGTCAATGGAATATCACCCAAGACGGGCCAACAGTCTAGGATGTTTTGGGCTAAAAATTCTGCTCTAGCCAAAATGGCTCCTTGGTTCCAAGCGTCGCTTGAGGCGGAGAAGTAATCACTATTTAGGCGAAGGGCGTGATTTTCTAACAACTTTTTCTTGTCTACATAGGGGGCATTTGATAAAGCCGCGTTCCACTCCTGAGTGACTAAGGTCAGATTACCCAAGGTATGTAGATAATCTCGATAGGTACGTTCCCAATCATAACCCAAATCTTTTTTCCAATCATCCCTAAGCGTTTGAGGCATGATATGCTCTATGGTTGGCGCATCATCCAATTCGGTATAGCCGCCTGTATCCTTGGAAAGATGGCGGTTAATGGTTTCCAGAATCAGATGAATTTTTTGGCGCGTTCTGCTGCCTTTGTCATAGATTTCCCGATGCTGAACAGCATATTTTACGCGATCGTCGGGTGGATAGTTTTTGCTCACTAATGTTTTTCGTAAAGATTGGTCCCATTGAGCCGTCTCCAGCTCTCGCCATAAAGTTGAAAACATTAGGCTGGTATTATTTGTCGCTTCATGGGTCAGATAACGGCGCACGATATAGTTTTCTAGCATTTCTAGTCCGGCTAAAAACTCTTGTTGATTTATCTCGCCTTGATACTCGGCCTCGTACATTCGTAATAGAAATGGATAGGCGGGGACTTCTAAGATTTTAAGCCGCTCTAATTGCCGAGAAATAGCCTCATTTGTCTCTGTGTTTGGCCGTAAGAGATGGTCATAATATGCGGCAAATCGCTTAAGCCGGGCCATTTCTGCGATGAAGTCAGGCTGGTCTGGAAAAATTTTTTCGGCTCTATCTCGAAATTGGGCATAAACACTACCCTGACGGGGTAATGTGCCCGTAGACATGGTCAAATAATGCCGTAAAAAGCCTGTTAACTCTCCCATACCCGAACGCCTCATCGATTTCCTCTCATCAAGCAAACGCTCAATTTCTGACCAATAGGTATCAAATATTTCTTCTTGTTCAGCCTCTGGCAAGCGCATGGCGATGTAGTTTCTAACCATGTCGGGCTGGGTGAGCGGCTTCCCTTTAACGTTAAGGCTCTCAAAAATTTCATAAGGCCGTTCTGTACGCTCGAGGTTAATAAACACAACATTCAGGCGAGTGGTGATCGCTGAAAAGAGTTGCTCAGAGTCGAGTTCCTTATTAGCCAGTTTAAGGTCTAATTCTTTGTAAATATATTTATAAGCCGCTACAATTCTTGACTTCGTTTTTTGCGGCGGCTCCTCGCCTCTCATAATTGCTTGATAAACAGCCTGATCATCATATTTTTTGGTGGGCCAAATCTTAAATTGGGTCCTATCATCGCCAAATTGATTTACCAGGAGGGCCTTAATCTTTTGGGCCATCTTCTCGTCCTCTCTTTCCATAATCCGAGAAATAGCACAGAGCATCAACGAAACTGTCATGAGCCGCTGTTGACCATCAACTAACTTGAAGACGGGGGTGGTCCCGTCTCGCATGCCGTCGCTAATGACCACCAAAGAACCGAGAAAATGTTCAAACTCTTGCTTTATCGCCTCAGGCTCACAGATATGGTAAACGTCGGCTAAAAGCGTTTTCCAGTTTTCTTTGTCCCAAACGTATTCCCGCTGAAAATGCGGCAGGATATAATGAATATTGCCCCCATGACTGAAGACTCTTGAGATGTTAAAGCTATTGACTTGCATAATGCCCTCCTAAATAATGAGCTATTCTATAATAAAATTGGATAATAAAGATGTAACCTTCTCTCTGAAGGATAATCAGTCTTGTGAAACGGATCATTTAACTGTTCAGGCCAACAGTCTTAAGGCCTGATGCTGACCAGTATAAACCATAAGTCAAGAATTGAAAAAAAAGGCAAAGCGGCCTTGATCCATCTTTGGTTTGCTTGTTTTGATAGATAGCTTTTAGCGATTGACATAATATTTTTCTCGCCTGATACTTTGAGAGGGCATAATCTCAACTTTGCAAACTAGCCCCAAACCTTATAATGTTGATTTAATCACCTCACCTAGCCAAAGCAAACGAGGTGATATTGTTTGTTGTTGGTTGTTAAATTGAAAGGGGCGTTTGATTAATGGTTAAAATTTACCTCGAAGAAAAAATTGGTAATCCAGAATTATTCACCGGCCGCAAAAAGGATTTGGATTATCTCCTCACTTGGGTTAGCCATATTCCACAAAAATCCTCCAAAAGCACAGCCCTTCTATCGCGGCGTAAGACGGGCAAGTCGGCCTTGATGCAACGCTTGTATAACATCCTTTTTGACCTGAAAGGGCCTGTTATCCCTTTCTATTTTGAGATTAGGGAATATCATCAGTGGCTTGGTCATTTTGCCGCCCGCTTTTTTAAGACCTTTGTTTTTCAATATCTGGCCTTTAAGACTGACAAGGGAGCTTATATCGAATTAGGGGAGCGAGGTCAGCTCAATCAAGCCCTTGAAATTGCAAGCGCGGCTGGGTTGACCGTCGTGCAAGAATATATTGAACAAGCCCAAATCTTGATCGAGCAGGAGGAGGCCCCGCCGCTATGGGATTTAGTTCAAGATGCTCCCCGCTTGATTGCTGGGCATTATGATGAATCCATCGTTCAGATGATTGACGAGTTCCAGTTCATCAACCGTTTTATTTATCGAGACAAAGCTTGTACAAATCGCATGAGCGAACTGGCTGGTAGCTACCTTCACACCGCCGAATATCGAAACGCGCCGCTCTTAGCCTCTGGTAGTTGGGTCGGCTGGCTGATGAGTGATTTGATGAAGATGTTGCCTGGTCGCTTTATCACCCGTGACTTAGAACCGCTGCCTGAAGATGAGGCTGGGGAAATGGTTTATCGTTATTCCCTCCTCGAAGATATTCCTATTACCGCTGAAACAGCCGCCCTTATTGCTCAGGTCACCGAAGGCAGTCCTTTTTACATCAGTGCCTTGATGCGCTCTCAAAATCCTAGCAAAGACTTGACCACAAGCGAGGGGGTTTTGGATACGCTTGCGTTTGAAACCTTAGACCGCCATGCCGAAATTCGGGCCACTTGGTTGGCGTATATCGAAAATGTGCTACCACGGGTAAATGACCAACATGCCAAAGACATTGTCTTACATCTGTCTAAACATCGCCATCGCTCCCTGAGTCGTCAAAAGTTGAAACAAGAATTAAACTTGGATATTTCTGATCTGGCTCTGAAGAATAAGTTGGATGCCCTGCTAGGGAGCGATATTATCGAACGCGATTCCTCAAAATATCAGGGGGTGCAAGATAATATTTTCGACAAGGTTTTTCGGAGTGAGTACGGCGATGATATTGATGACTTCGTGCCGCGAGGGCTACGGCAGGAATATAAATCTCTATTGGCAGACCTCCAGAAAAGATACAATACCCTCTTAGGTAAACATAACCGCTATAAAGGACTATTCGCAGAGTTTATGATCATCCAGCATCTCAAGCTCAACGCGGGCCAGAATAATGACTTGTACCAAAACATGTTCGAAAATCTACCCGCTGATTTCTCCTTCGTCCCTTACCAGAGCGTCTTGGGTTATCATTCGCCGCCCCTTCATCCCCATGCGTTTCAGATTGATGTCTTTGCCAGAGCCAAAGCAGGCGACTATTCCCTCATTGGCGAGGTCAAATATCGAGAAGATCAATTTACCTTAAGCGAAGCCCAGAATTTTGTGGGCAAGGCTCAATCACTCTTGCAGTTAGAACCTGTCTCCCCTTATGTTTTATTTGTCTTTTCCGCGGGCGGGGTTCGGGCCGATGCGCTGGACTATTTTCGGGCTGAGGGAATGGCGTGGAGTACGGATGAACGGTGGTTAGTGAATGGCATCTGAGGATGCACGTCCTTTGCCCCTAGTTCTTTGTCATTGCTAATTGCGAGTGCCCAATGACCACTAACCTTTGGGGCTAGTGTTTGGCTATAAACCCCGCCCCCATGACTTAAAGAAGTTAAGCCAACGGGTGGCCTGTCTCGAACCACAATTTTTAACCGTCTTTCCGCAGGGCACACAAACCGAACAAGACCGCTTTGAGTTGTTGCGGAAGGCTTATGTGGATGCGCGGTATAAGCGGGGGTATACTATGCAACTATTCAATGAACGAATACAACTTATTCTAAAAAGGATCATCAATTCATGGAAGCTTTTCGTGTTCAACAAGTTTTGGATCAGGATGGCGAAGTTTTTATTAGGGATTTACCTTATAAAAAAGGCCAAATTGTTGAGATCATTATCCTCTCTCAACCAGAGGCTGTTTCATCGCTTCCTTTTCTAACAGTCGGTGACCTTAAAAAATCGGGGTTAATCGGAGCCTGGAAAGATCGTGATGATATTGAGGATAGCGTTGTCTATGCCCGTCAATTAAGAGGCAGGAAAAACAATTTGAAAATTGGGAAAGAATGTAACATAACTAGACAATATAACCAATATTTATTGTAAATGAAGTTGCCCAAAGAAAAAATGAGCAAAGTGACACGGATCATCTACAGTGATGGTTTGAATCAAGGGAAATATGAACAACTAAAAGAAATAGCGAAACGCTTAGGCACGGTGCGTCAAGAAGTGTGGCATCGCTACGGAGCGGTGCAAGGGGTGGGGTTGAAGCATCGTCAAATACGAGATGACTGGTTGGCTCAAGGTCGAACCTTTAATGTACCTGCCCGTCTATGGAAAGAGACCTTACGGGACAGTAAGGCCAATATAGAAGCCTATCGAGAAGCGTGCAAAGTCGAGGTGAGACGGAAGGTATGGAAACGAGGGAAGGACGAGACAGAGCGAAAGCGATTGTTTACCATCCTCAAAAAAGACAAATGGTTAGCTGATGCCTTTTTACACCGTCAAATGCGCCTCTTTTGCAAGCACGGACAGAGCAAAGTCAAAAAGCAGATAGTCTTGGATAGCGATTGCTACAGCACCTTTGAGTTAGGAGGCAGAGCTTGGCTCAAGGTTATTAGCCTCAAGCGAGGGCAGCGGGTCGCTATACCTCTCAACACAAACGTTCAGCCAACAGGGACGCTGAGGCTTCTCCTGAGAGATGGACGGGTAGAAGTACATTACACCATTGAAGAAGTTATCACTAAAGATTGCGGCCCCAAAACTCTGGGCTTAGACAAAGGCTATAGTGAGGTCTATGTTGATAGTGAGGGAGAACGCTACGGAGAGGGCTTAGGTGCTGACCTGAGCCAAGAAAGTGACTATCTAAAGACCAAATATCAACGGCGCCATAAACTCAAAGCCATTGCCCGCAAGAAAGCACCTAAACGCAAGAATATAGAAAAGAACAACCTTTCGCGCAAAAAGCTGAACCGCCGCAAAAGGAAGCACCGGCAGCGGATGCGCGACAAGATATACAAGGCCACCCATCAGGTGGTCGATAAAGCCCAGACCATTGTGACCGAAGACCTGAGTGTCCCCATCAAGGGACGGTCTTACGGCAAAGACCAAAACCGCAGACTAAGCGGTTGGGTCAAAGGTCTGATGGCCGAGGCTCTTCAAACGGTATCTCGGCGTAGAGGTTCTACGCTCTTCATCGTCAATGCAGCCTACACGTCGCAAGTGGATGCCCGACACGGTCTTCTTCTAGGAGAAAGGCAAGGGGAGAAATTTTACTGTTTCGACGGGGTCGTGCTGGATGCAGACGAGAATGCTGCTCGGAATATCTTGGCTCGGCATAGTGATGGTGAGATACATCGCTATTTGCCCTACACACAAGTCAAGACAATTTTAGTCCGACGCACCGAGCGCGTCAAAGAACGGTTGGGACTGCTCAACCAAGGCTCAAGTTACGTGCAGCCTCAGGCTGATATTAACTGAGTGCGAATTACCTATTTGTCCTCTTTTGGGCAACTTTTTAGGAACAGGGTGTCACGACTTGTGCAGGACTCCCCTCTTCCTCCTTCTACTTTTCTTCCTCCCCATAGGCCTGCCCTGCAAAGGCCGCCCTGACCTCAGCCGCAGAACTTGCTTTGCGTAGCCTCTCTTGCAGGGCGGCTTCCTCATCGAGCAAGGCTTTCACATTATTCAAAACAGGCTCTAATTGAGCGGCCGGGAATTTACAAGCCCCATTTTCATCCATGTGAATCAATTCTCCTGGCGCGACATCCATGCCTGCCACAGAAACAGGCACATTGACCGCATGCACCGCTTGCGCCCCATGCCCTGGGGTAATGCCTGATAGCATATACTGAAATTCTATCGGTCTGACTTCGTCTAAATCTCTGGACGGGCCATTAGAAATGAGGCCCACACAGCCCATCGTTTTGAGAGCCGTGACCATATTTCCGCCCACCAAGCCGACCTTGCCTGCTAATTCTGGGGGGAACTTTTGTTGGATCACCAAGACTGTCGGATCTGGAGAGGCTTCTAGCGCATCAATGACATCCATGAAAGATAAACGACCTTGATAG
The DNA here is from genome assembly GCA_965199695.1 of Anaerolineae bacterium. Lineage (GTDB taxonomy): Bacteria > Chloroflexota > Anaerolineae > 4572-78 > 4572-78 > CBDAUV01. The sequence continues at coordinate 1,750,982 of OZ241372.1, forward strand.
CTCGGATCTGGTAAACCAAAGACACAAGTGACAGCATAGCCCACCAAGGCCCCCAGCTCTGGATACAGACACCGAATAGATTGGTCCGTATACCAATTCTCTGTCCAGGGGTTATAGAGGCCCAAACAGAGGTCATTTTCAGGATAAGTGGCGACAACATTGGTAATAGAAGGGGTGTCGAATTTTTTAAGTTCTTCGAGCATTTGTTGGGTATTTAGGGTTGACATGAGATTAGCTCCTCTGTAAATACAGTTATGCGTTATGAATGATGAGTGATGATGTGGATGGTGTCTCGTGTGCGCGGGACACACGTTCTGAAAAAATAACGATTCACCATTGATGATTAGGGAGGCGTGGATGGTGATTAACCAATGGCGAGTTTGTTCTGAGTACTATCTATATCTACCATCTACCATCCACTATATAACATTACTGCTAAATTATTTTCTGGCAATTTATCATCAGTGCAATTCACGACCACCTTGCCACCCTGCAACTTTGCCATATTGTAGCTTGGCAGCCTGCATGTTATACTTGAGGATCATGAAAAAAGGAGTTTAAGGCATGCACATCGCCACCCTTCCCAAGTTCCAAATTCTGGAACATGCTCATCAGGCTCAGGCCCATAAAGCCCGGATCGCTAAAACCTATCCCACCCCTGTGGATGGAGCTTTTATGTCAGATGATAAGCCGGGTTTAGGGGTAGCGGTTGATGAAGCTGCGGTAGAAAAGTTTTCGATATGAAACAACTACGGGGCGGAGCCCGCAAAGATTTTTGGAAACAGATTAAACAGCCAGCGGTCGGTCTCGTTTTTGTCTTGCCAGATGTGGAAGACCCAGTGAATATTGGGGCAAGCGATGCTTAAAACACAGGGCTATCTTTGCTGCGCCTTAGAGGTGACATCCACCGCCCAACCTTATCAACAAATTGACTTTTCCTCTAAAGTGTGTTTGATTGTGGGCCATGAATATCTGGGAGTCACCCGACGGACACTAGGGGAAACTGATTTAGCGATCTACATTCCAATATATGGCAAGATTAAGTCTTTGAACGTACATGTTGCCTTGGGCGTGGTGGCCTTTCATATTTTATATCAGCAGAGAGATTAAAAATTTGCTTAATTCAATTACCAAAAGTCATTCGGTTTATGAGGAGCTAAGACGATGTCTGAAATTATTACTGCTATTTATCAACAAAGTGTTTTACGCCCTTTAAGGCCCCTATCACTGCCTCTCTCCGCTGCCTCTGCAAGGCTACAATTTTGCTATTTTGCCCATTTACACGCTGGTTTCTCTATTTTCACAAAATTTCGCAAAGAGCCAATTTTATTTAAGTTTAGACAGTGGGATGCTGAATGCCTGTGAAAAATGGTCTTTCCAAGCTCCAAAAAGTAGATTGGGATTTTCCCAACTCAAATAAGACGGATAGCATTCATTCAATTCATCCCTATCCTGCAAAATTTATTTCTGAAATACCTAGAAATTTAATTAAGATAATCGGTGTTCCCAAAGATACTTGGATTTTGGACCCCTTTTGCGGAAGTGGGGCGACGCTGACTGAAGCTCAGTTAGCTGGAATACCTTCCTTAGGAATTGATCTGAATCCTATTGCCTGTCTAATGAGTAGAGTAAAAACTCGACCTTTAACAAAGAGCTTGGTGCCTTTCGCCGAAAAAACAATTTCAGAAGCCAGAAATGGAATGACTAATATCGATATTCCTGATATACCCAATTTGGATCACTGGTTCAAGCGGGTTGTACAAGAGGAAGTCGCTCGATTACTATTGGCGATAGATTTAATTCCGCATGAGGAAATAGAGGTAAAGGAAGCATTGAAATTAGCCCTATCTAGTATTCTTGTTAAAGTTTCTAACCAAGATAGTGACACTCGTTATGTAGCTGTCGAAAAAAATATTCATTCTGGTGATGTATATCAAAACTTTCTCGCCGCAAGTGATCGAATATCGGATGCGAAAACCAGTTATCGTCCAAAAACTTGGCAAGCCAAAATCTTTCAAAAAAATATTTTGACTGTCACTAAGGAAGATATTTCAAAGCCAGTTGGGTTAGTGATAACTTCCCCTCCGTATCCAAATGCTTATGAATATTGGCTTTACCACAAATATAGAATGTTTTGGCTTGGGTATGATCCTCTTGCAGTAAAGAAGTCTGAAATTGGGGCTCGTGCTCACTATTTTAAAAAAAACCATCCTACGGTGGAGGATTTCAAAAAACAAATGCAATTTCTGTTGACTTTACTGCATAATGTTATGGTAAATGGTGGGCATGCCTGCATAATTATTGGAAGATCAAAAATTCATGGTGAAATAATAGATAATGCCTCTATTATTATGAAAATTGCAGAAAAAGTAGGCTTTACGACAACTGAAATATTACAAAGAAAAATTGCGGAGAATCGAAAATCATTTAATTTGTCTCATGCTAATATAAAGACTGAACACATATTGGTTTTTAAAAAGTAAGATTATGAATATTAACAATGCTAGCTTGTTTTGGCACGATTATCGCTATTTTCCTTATGAAAAAGAGCTGGCGCGTCGAGAAATAGAAACATTACTTCATCCCCTAAAAATTCATCCGACTCGTCAAGGGTTTAATATTGAAGGTAATATAGCACAACATTCTTTAGATAGATTAGCGTATTTTCAGAAATATATAACTGATAAGGGAGTCTTCAATACTTCTCAGCATAAACTAGAGAGTACCTGTGTAAAAACTGGTAGCCAAAATCGACAATCCACCCGTTATTCTGTACATGGTTTACATGATTATCGAGGGAAGTTTAACCCTCAGATAGTGCGAGCTATATTAAATATTCTTGGTATAGAGCAAAACTCCACAGTAATTGATCCATTTTGTGGAAGTGGAACGACACTTGTTGAATGCTCACACAGTAACATCAATGCCTTAGGGTACGATATAAATCCAATGGCTGTTTTTATCTCCAATGCCAAACTTCTAGCCCTGTCAGTTAGTTGGTCTCTCTTGGAAGATGACCTAGAAAAAATAGTCGCTCAGTTTAGAAATAGCCCCCTTCTTATTGATAGTTCACCACGCACAGATTATTTACGGAATTGGGTTGCCCCACCTCAATTTCAGAAATTCGAATACTTGAAATCGATCATAAAACGTATTACTGGACAACGTAAAAACATCTTTCTCGCCTTGGCCAGTGATTTACTGAGAGATTATTCTCTTCAAGAACCATCTGATTTGAGAATGCGGAGAAGAAAATCACCTCTACCTAAAAAAACTATCTTAAACGCCTTTCAAGAAAAAGCTACCATATTTATAAAAAATCTTGCTCTTACTCAAGAGTTTGTTGGTATCAAAGAAGAACCAACTTATGCGTATTTGTGTGACAGCCGGGCAATCATCACAGAGGCTAAACAATGGCCTCATCTAGCGGTCTATAATGCGGCTATAACTAGCCCTCCTTATGCAGCAGCTTTGCCTTATATTGATACTCAAAGGTTAAGTTTAATTTGGTTGGATTTGATTGAACCAAAGGAATTAAACTATTTAGAATCAGATTTAACCGGCAGTCGGGAGTTCACAGGTAAGCAGAAATCAACATGGGATAACTATTTAGAAGGCAATTATAAACAACTAAGTTCCGTCGTTTACGATTATTGCCTGATGCTTAAAAATGCGATTGGAAAAAATGACGGATTTAGAAGAAAAGCCGTACCATATCTAATGTATAGGTATTTTAGTGATATGCAGGATGTTTTTAGAAATACGCTAAAACTTGTAAAACGAAATGCTCCTTTTGCTTTAGTAATAGGCCATAATCATACTACATTAGGAGGGCAAAGATTTGATATAGACACCCCTGATTTGTTGAAAGAAGTCGCTATAAGCTGTGGCTGGATTCATCAAGAAAGCTTTCCACTTCAAACATATCATAGATATAGTATCCATAATGCAAATTCAGTTAGAACAGAGACACTTCTTATTCTGAGAAAACCATGATCGATTTTACTTTGCATCCTAATATTTATGCCACTGGTTCATATAATGGCTTGCGAAGCATGCTAGAAGACGTTTGGGTTAGATCACATGAATCAGGTGATGGTACTTTTTATATCATCTCTGGATTTGCAAATTATAATGGGGGCGCAAGATTTTATCGCCCATTTCGAGAACATACAGATAATGGAGGAAAAATTGTTGCTTTCTTGGGCGGAAGCATAAGTCAACGATTATCAAGCAAGCAAGTTGTTGAAGCATTACTTGAATGTGGCGCAGAAGTGAATATTGTTAACAGAAAAAGACTTCTACACGCAAAATGCTATGGTTCTGCAACATCAAAAGGACAAGAATTAGTCGTTACATCTGGAAACTTTACAGGCCCAGGGATGTCACAAAATGTTGAAGCTTCATTGATGATGAAAAATGATACTTTAGCGAATACAAATTTTCGCTGGAATGACCTGATAGACAGTATAGATGCACAAACTTGGCTGAGATACAATCCAAGTATTACAGATTTCAGTGATCCAAGCTGGAGTTTGTTGTATGATGAGACGCCAGGCTTAGTTATTCTTGATGAAAGTGAAGAGGTCACGCTCATCGTCATATTAGGACATGCGGATACTGCACGTATTCAGGCCAATCGAGGTACAAAATCAGCTCTAGGTAGCCAATATTTCTGGCTAAGCAAAGACAGTTTTGATTTTTTTCCTCCTCTTACAATTAGAAATCAACGTGGCTATAAAGGCACCCTTTCCGCATTAGTATCATTACATTATGTGGATCTGAATGTCACTGATGATCAGGGTAGAGTCACTTTTGAAGTAGAAAATAATTTAGATTTTCGATTAGGAACTGGAAGACTTAGATATACTAAGTTAGCCAGTCAAAACGACATTGCTTGTATATCAAGGATTGGTGAAGATCGATATGAGCTTAGAATTGTTCATCAAGGGACTCAAGAATATAATGATTTGATACCATTCGCAACAAATTTCATCGGCCATCAAGGTAAAAGATATGGCTATGTTGATAATCAAAAATTTGAACAAATAGCTAATGTTCGTTTAGGAAGATAATATGTCGATACTAGAGGTACAAGTAACGAGAAGAACGATGAGTGTCTATTATTTGGATACCATATAACGCAAGACCGCTTGCGCCTTTTGCTCGCCCATGTGAATACAATCTGGAATGCCCACCCCCCGATAGGCGGCCCCGGCCAAATACAAGCCAGGATAATTTTCAAGCCGCGTCTCAATCTGAGCCACTCTCTCCAAATGGCCCAAGTTATACTGGGGCATGCCTTGTGCCCAACGATAAATATAATGAAAGAGAGGCTGCGCTTGGATACCAAGCGTTTGCTTTAATTCAGCCTGGGCTAAGGCCAATAGCACGTCATCGCTGCCTTGTAAAACTTCTTGGTGGCCCGCTCGGCCAATGAAAGTGCGTAAGAGGACATGGCCTTCAGGGGCGCGGTTTTGAAATTTGGTCGAAGTCCAAGTACAGGCCAGAAGGGGGCGATTTTCTGCGCGGGGAATGACGTAGCCATAGCCATCCAAGGGACGGGGCAAAGCCGAGGCGGGATAGGCCAAGGAGAGGGTGGCAGAAGAAACATAAGGGATGGCTTGGAGAGTCTGGGTTAATTCAGAATCGAGGTCTTGTAGGAGGCTGGCGGCGCGATAGGCAGGGGTGGTCAAGATAATGGCATCATAGTGATGTTCCTGAGAGGCTTGCCTGCAAACAAATTGCGTCAGAGTCAGTGCATACCCTCGTTCTAAACGAGCGATGTGTCTCACGCTTGTCTGCAAACAAAGGCTGACCCCATCCAGACGGGTACTAATCGCATCGACCAATTCCGCAAGCCCTCGTTGGGGGGTTAAGAAGACGCTCCGATTCTGATTGGGGTCAGGGGCCTCAGACTTCGTTGCCGGGGCTCCTTTTTTTCGAGCCGCTAACATGCCTTTAATGAGACTGCCGTGGGTTTGCTCCACTTGTCGCAGTTGCGGAAAGGTGGCCTGGAGGCTCAACTGCGTTGCATCGCCAGCGTATATGCCGCCCATGAGGGGTTCAATTAACCAATGATAAATTTCTGAGCCAAGACGACGCGAAATAAACGCCGCAATCGCCTCATCAGCCGGACTTTGTTTGGGTGGAATCAGAAAATCGAGGCCCAATCTGGCCTTGCCCCAAGGTGAAAACAGGCTGGTTTTGAGGATAGGCGTGAATTGCGTGGGAATCATGCCCGTCAGCCCTTTGGGCAAGTGGTGCAAGCATCCGCCGCGCATGACATAGGTTTGATTGTGGGCTTGATTTGTCCCTTGTAAGCGATGAGAAAGGTTCAACTCAGCACATAAGGCACTAGCCCAGGGTTTTCGGGCTAAAAAACAATCTGGCCCCCCTTCGATGACGAACCCATCTCGCCGCTCTGTCACGATTTTGCCTCCCAAGCGGCTATCTTGTTCAATTAAGGTGATATCGAGGGCCAGATCTTGCTGTCGGGCCAGCGTTTGTAAACGATAGGCGGCGGCTAGGCCTGTGATGCCGCCGCCTATGATGGCTACTTTTTTCATAAGATGACTATTTGCTTTGAGTTTTATTAGTATTCACCAAATTGTTGTTGCGCTGCATCCTGAATTAAGGTGGCCAAAGTTTCCATAAACAGAGAATCCGTATTCAAGGCTGGCGGACGTTCTAAACGTACCCCATGCGCCTGCGCTACCGCCTGCGCCTCAATATCAATGTCGTACAAAATCTCGACATGCTCGCAGACAAAGCCAACCGGGATGCTAATGATATTGCGAATCCCTTTTTGGGCCAGTTCAGGGATATAAGCTTCCAATTGAGGCCCCAACCACGGTTCAGGGCTACGGCCCGCCGACTGATAACTCCTAGACCATTGCTCATCGGATAAGCCCGCTTTTTGGGCGATTAGGTTAGCCGTTTCGTGTAGTTGTTTATCGTAGGGATCGCCCATCTTAATGATCCGCACAGGTAAACTGTGGGCACTGAAAATGACATGCACGTCCACCCGCTCTGCTTCGGGCCAGCGACTTAACCCATCTTCGACGCGATGAGCCAAGGCTTTGATGTATTTGGGCGCATCGTGATAGCTCATAATGTGGGCGAAGTCGATGTGACCGCGATACATGTCCAACCCCTCTTGGATTTTGGCCTGATATTTGGCAATGCTCAGTTTGCTATAATGTGGGGCTAAGACTAGGCTGACCGCTTGGGTAATCCCATCTTCAAGCATATCGCGCACAGTTTCTTCAATCCAGGGAGCCCAATGGCGCATGCCTAAATAACACTGGAAGCGGGTTGGTTCATTGGCTGGATTAAGCAAGGCTTCAACAGCCGCCATTTGCTGGGTCGTAAAATCCAATAAGGGCGACTTACCGCCAATTTGGCGATAATTATTGGTGATCTCCTCTAAAACAGCCGGGGTGGTGGGTCGTCCAGCCCGAATGTCGGCTAAGTAGCCGGGAATGTCATTTAAGTTATTTGGCCCGCCATAAGCCATCATCAAAACACCGATTTGGTTTGTCATAATACCCTTGTTCAGTCAGTAACTATATCAAAATTATTTTGAAACCTTACTGCTAGGCCTCCTTACATCGTTTATGCCATTGATTTATTAAACATGATTAACCTTATTTGGGCAACTTTGTGATCTTGACAAGGTTTGATTATATTTAAGGTATCATCCGTGTTGTATAAAGCTTCGTTTATTTTCCCTCATTCAGATAATCTGTATATGTTTTGCACAAATGTAGAACGCATTTGACAGGACAATAATTCATGCTATATTAACTGCCGTCAACAATATTTTAACTATGGTTCATATCTAATATAATACTGATAAAAAAAGGATTTTCTCATGTTACTCAAAAAGCCTGTCGTTGATGCCATCAATACCCAAGTTGGAGAAGAACTGTTCGCCTCTAATCAATATAAGGCCATCGCCTTACATTTTGATCGAGAGACTTTGCCTGAATTGAGCCAATATTTTCATATTCAGTCGCAAGAAGAACATAGCCACGCCATGAAAATGTTACAATATCTGAATGACCTGAATGAGCATGCTATGGTTCCTGCTGTGGCCGCGCCTAAAAATCATTTTGAAGCGGCATCAGAGTGTGTTGAGTTGGCTTTGAATCAAGAAATTAAGGTCACGAAGCAAATTAATAGTTTGGTGGAAATAGCTATGCAGGAAAATGACCATCTGACACAAGAGTTTTTACGCTGGTTTGTGAACGAACAAATCGAGGAAGTGTCCAGCATGTCTGACCTGCTGGATGTGGTCAAGCGGGCTGGCGAGGATAATCTTTTGCGAGTGGAGGAATTTTTATCGCGCCATCCGCATTCAGGGGCAAATGGGGCATAGTTGCTGATTATAGATACTCAACCACATCTGCTAGGTCTGGACGAGGCCGCTCTTTGGGCTTCTCCGTCGCAGTCCCGATGTACATAAAACCGATAATTTCGTCACTGGGAGCGATATTGAGAGCGGCTTTGACCGATTCATCATAGCTATACCACTCAGTAAGCCACTGCGAAGCATAGTCAAGGGCTATAGCAGCCACTAAAATATTTTGGCAGACCGCTGCCCCGGACAAAAGTTGTTCCCAACGCGGAATCCGGTCCTCGGATTCGATCTTCGTACTGACAATCAAAATAAGGGGAGCGCGACAAAGACGCTCGCGTTCAAAGATAATTTTTTTTTCACTGGCATCGGGATTATTGGCCTGAAAGACTTCGGCCAAGGTGTTCCCTAGCCGCGCTCGTGATTCCCCTTGGAGAACTTGAATGCGCCAGGGAGTCAACTTGGCATGGTCGGGTACACGGGTGGCACAGCGCAACAAGATATCGAGTTCTTCAGATGTTGGGCAGGCCCACCACGCTCATCCCCGTCCCCGCTGCTAAGGTCGCAATCAATCTCGGCACCCGGCTGACCAAAAAGACCATCATCTGCTCATCTTGATTGGTCAACAACCCCCATAAGGTCACGTTGCACACCCCCAAAAAAAGAGAGCCGAGCGAGAGTAAAAATAAAATGAGTAAACCAATCCATTTAGTCATTGGTTATTGGTCCTTTGTCATTGGTCACTTGTCCCTTGCCAATGACCAGTGACCAATAATCAATGGCTACATGCACCGTTTCATGTTCGCACAGGCTCACCTGACGGAAGTTGCTATCCACAGCCAGATAGGTTGTATATTGACACATAAGAGTCTCCTTAAGTTTACTTAATTTTATTTTTCCTGATGATGTCAATGATGCCTAAGCTAGGCAAGATGATAAGATCTTCAATATGATAAATCAATGTCATAAGTGAATTGTTTTTTCCTTGTGAAAAATGGGCTAACAAAAGACAGCCAGAAATTTAACCCTGTTTAATGTTTGAGTAAACCTTCCAAAAAATTTGCTTTAAAAAATATTAACCTAGGCTAAATTTGAATCTTGATGTGCTTAAAATATCCATGACCCGGGTTAGGCAAGAACAAACACTTGTTAGCTTGAACGCCAAACAAGGCGAAACAATTCATCTAACATCAGGCATTGATTCTTAGCCCAAGACTGTGTAAGATAGGCGAAGTTTAAGAATGACCATCAAATTTATATTTCTAATTTTTTTCAAGTGAGAAAAAAATGACCAAAAAAGGAAAGATTTGGAATCCGCGTAATCAGTGGATCAAAACTATAGTATTTGTCTGATCAAATAATTTATATTTTCGCCTGTCCGAACATATTGTGTGAGGACAGGAAAATTTTAACTATCAATGGAGAAAAATACCATGCATTACAGGAATATCATCCTTATCACTATCGTTAGCCTGATACTCTCTGCTTGCGTTATGGAACCAGTTATGGTCGAAGTGCCTGTAGAAAGCAAGGTCGTGAATGTCTACTCATCACGTCACTATGGTGCTTTAGAAGCCCCCTTTGTTGCCTTCACCGAAGCAACCGGCATTGAAGTTCGTGTCTCTGCTGGTAGCCCACGAGACCTATTGAACCGCTTACGGGCCGACATCTCGCGTGGTGAACGCAGTGTGGCCGATGTATTCCTGGCGATTGATGCAGGTGTGTTATCACTGGCCGCTGAAGAAGGGTTGCTCCAACCTATCGAGTCTGATGTTATCAATTCAAGCATCGCTGAAGGTTTCAGGGACCCAGATGGTCACTGGGCTGGTCTTAGCATCCGCACTCGGACTTTGGTTTACAATCCAGAGAATGTCACAGAAGATGAAATCGCTGCTGTCAACACTTATGGTGATCTGGCTGACCCCACTTGGCGCGGCCGCTTGTGCATGCGCCCAGCCAGTCATATCTACACCGTTTCTCTCTTCAGTAGCTTGATCAATCATCTCGGATTAGAAGAAGCAACCGCCGTCACCACAGGTATCGCTAATAACGTGACCCGTTACATTAACAGTGACACGGGTCAAATTCGGGCTGTTGCAGCTGGTGAGTGTGATGTCGCCGTGGTCAACCACTACTATATGGGTCGCCTGGCAAATGGCGATGATGCCGCTGTTGAAACCTTCAATGCGGTCCAGCTCAAGTGGATGAATCAAGACACCACTGGCGTGTTCTTCAATGTTAATGGTGCTGGTGTCGTGGCCAATGCGGCAAACTATGATAATGCTGTGGCATTCATCGAATTCTTGGCGGCAACTGAAAACCAGTGTGGGACCTCCGAGTGCTTCCCTGGCAGCAACTATGAATTTCCAACCAATCCTGAGGCAGAATCAAATGAAATCATTGCAGGCTTTGGTGAATTTGTGTATGATCTTGAATATCCATTGTGGCAGTATGGTTCCCTTCAGGAACAATCTGTCGCAATGCTCGAGGAAGCTGGCTACGGCTTTAGCGAAAACTAATTCGGGTTAGGTTAATCTGGCTAAGGTCAATTTGGAAAAATAATATAAGTTAATAAACTAATACCGCGCGCTGGCAATGCCTAGCGCGGTGTTTTTTTTACGCATTCTCAAACTGAGGGATTTCTTTTGAACATCGATCTCAAACTCCAACGCCCCATACTACTCACTGTCCCACCCAAAAGTCAGCCTTTCTGGCCAGGGTTTTATACTTGGCTGGGTCGGCTGCCAATTTTGATACTGACGATTATTCTACTATTTCCGATTGCTGTTCTAGCACTCGAACTTTTGACTCTTGATATCGCCCTATGGACACGTATGTGGAACACCATTCTACCCAGAGTGCTTTGGAACACCCTGCGCCTCGCGGTCGGTGTTTCGCTAGGCACATTGGTCGTCGGCGTTGGCAGTGCCTGGCTGGTGACCGCTTATGACTTTCCAGGCCGAAGATTGTTTGACCGGCTTTTGATGCTACCGCTGGCGATTCCTGGCTTCATTATGGGATTCGTTTACGTCACCATATTTGAATTTGCCGGGCCCATTCAAACCCAATTACGGGCGCAATTTGACTGGTCACATGATGACTATTGGTTTCCAGATATCGCATCCCCTGGCGGCCTAATTCTGGTCTTGACGCTTGTACTTTACCCCTACGTATATATCCTCGCTCGATCCGCCTTTCGAGAGCAAGCCGCCAACACCCTTGAGTCCGCCAATGTACTAGGATACGAAGGCTGGCAGGCATTTAGGCGGGTTGCTTTACCTTTAGCCCGCCCTCAGATCGCCGTGGGTGTTCTGCTTGTGGTGATGGAAACCCTGACTGATTATGGAACAGTCAGCTATTTCAGCTACCCCACATTGAGTGAGCGCATTGTTGTGTTGTGGAACACCTCATTCGACCGTGCTTCTGCAACGGAACTGGCCAGCTTAATGGTCATTCTCGCGCTTGGTTTGTTGATTGGTGAGCGCACACTTCGTAAACAGGCCCGCTTCTATCAGCAAGGTAGCTACGGTCGCCGTATGTCTCGCCAGAAATTGGTGGGCAGCCAAGGTTGGCTGGCCAGTCTTATTTGCTTGCTGCTCTTGGGGGCAGCGTTTATTTTACCAATCACTCAGTTGGCCGTATGGACGGTCCTTAGGGTGCGTGAACCGACGATAAACGTGCTAAACGAACCCTTTCTCATTTACACAGGGAACACCTTGGCCCTCGGTATCACGGGGGCTTTCATCACGGTTTTGATTGCGCTGGTTATCGCCTACAGCAACCGGCGTGACTCCATTGAAACCACGAACCACCCCCGCTGGGTGTCGCGCCTTGTGACCATTGGCTACGCCATGCCAGGCGCGGTTATCGCCGTCGGAGTCTTGACGGTGGTCAATCCCGTAGATAGTGTGGTGACAGATTTTGCGGTCAATCTCGGTTATAGAGGCTTTGGGTATCTACTGACCGGAACCGTCATCGCCCTTATTTATGGTTACACGGTTCGGTTTATGGCCTTGGGATTTAACAGTATTTCTGCGAGCGTTGATAAAGTGAGACCGACGCTGGAAGCTGCCGCCCGCACAATGGGGGCTGGGAGTGGTCGGATTTTTCGGCGCATCCATATCCCACTCGTCAGGACAGGCATTGGGGCCGGGGCCATCCTCGTCTTCGTAGACATTATGAAGGAACTTCCCATCACCCTCCTGCTGCGGCCTTTTGGTATGGATACGCTGGCCGTGCGAGCTCATTTCTTGAGCGTTGAAGGGTTCCACGAGTCTGCGGCCATTCCGGCCCTGATGATCTTAGGGGCGGGATTAATCCCCGTATTTTTATTGATGCAAATTGGTGGAAACGAAGACCAGTAACCATGACATTTATTCGTATTCAAACTGTTAACAAAAGCTACGGCCAAACGTACGCCGTCATCGAACTGGACCTAACCATTCCCAAAAGCGCGATTACGGTATTATTAGGCCCTAGCGGCTGCGGCAAGACAACCACACTCAGGCTCGTGGCTGGATTAGAAAAGCCTGACTCAGGTGATATCTGGATTGGGGACCAACAGGTTAGTGGCAGCCAAGTCTGGGTATCGGCGACGCAGCGCCAAATTGGGATGGTCTTCCAAGATTACGCCTTATTCCCACATCTAACCGTGGCCCAAAATATTGGCTTTGGCCTCTCTGACCTGAATGCCGCAGATCGCAGGGATCGCATTGCAACCCTACTTGACTTGGTTGGGCTAATGAGCCTGGAAGATCGCTATCCGCATCAGCTTAGTGGAGGACAACAGCAGCGGGTCGCTCTGGCACGTGCCCTTGCCCCCTCACCGAATGTGATCTTGCTCGATGAACCTTTCTCCAACTTAGATGCCTCTTTGCGCCAAAGTATGCGTGAAGAAGTACGCAGCATTTTACATGAAGCGGAAGTAACCACCGTCTTCGTTACGCACGATCAAGAAGAGGCCTTAGGGCTGGCAGATGAACTGGTTATCATGGATGGCGGTCGCGTCCTTCAAAGTGGTGCGCCCGAGGATGTGTATCGCTATCCGATCAGTCTACAGGTCGCGCAATTTCTAGCCAAAGTCAATGTGCTGCCTGGAGAGGCCAAACAAGGAATCGTAGAAACACCTCTGGGCAATTTGCCGCTGCATGAGCCTGATCTTGTTGGCCCAGTTGAGGTCGTGTTGTTTCCAGAGGCAATTTCACTGATGCCTGACCCTCAAGGCGCGACACTCGTTGGCGATGTGAGCTATTTCGGCTTCCATCAGTTGGTGACCCTGAGACTCGAAAACGGCAAAACGCTCCAAGCACGGACATGGTCTCAGGCGAACATCGCCGTTGGAGACAGAGTCCGTGCCACCGTAGATACATCTGTTGTCGCTTTTGCTAAGGAAGGAAATCAATAAGGGAATTAGGTATTGCGTCGTAAACGTTCTACGGAATATGCAATACGCATACGCTCAAGCCGGATTTTAGGTTTAAACATAAATACTTTTGGACAAAGGCCCATGACGATCTCATTACGAAATATTTTTTTCATCACCCTACTTATAATCACCAATTGGTTTTTTCATAATGTCTATTGGACAGGCTGGTTAGCCAGTTTCCATCGTCAGAAGACCCGCTTAATCGGCGGGACGGCGGGCCAATTTCTCGGCTTGGCCGTCTTGGGCTTCACCAGCATCTACCGCACCCTGCCAATTGACAAATTCTATAAAAAGACGTATTATCGGCGCATCTTGTTATCTGATATATCGGATATCTAATATCTCTTTCATCTGAGCAGCGTTCAGGCTAAACAAGGAGCATAAATTATGGAGACCAAAACGCTTGACCAGATTGTGGCTGAAAAACCCTTTGCCGAGTTTGGCGATTGGTGGCCGATGGGGACGAAATTTTTGAATTTTATGTCAAAGGCAATTGTTTCGGAATGGTCTGAGTTACCGAATAATCCAAGGACTTTAGCACCCATCAGGGCCGATGTATCAACGTATATCAACGCTGTTTTTAAGCAACCCGCAAGAAAGGGATTAGTAGAAGAGTTTGTTGAGAACACGTATTCACAGCCCATGCAATCTGGCGAGTTTGATGCCTTATCTTACGCCTTCTATCGTTCAGCCTTTGCCCTGATCGAGAGGCATATCGAAAACTATGATCACCCTTTAGATCGCGAAAGACGCTTGTTCACCAAGCGCGTGGGCAAAATTTTTTATGCCTGTGTCCATGATTATTTGAACCTAGATTTACCGCCCGATCTTGAGTCGCCAGCGCAGTTTCACCAACTTCAAACAGGCATCAGGGCAGTTGGAGATTTTTTATCAAAACAGGGCTATTTACGAGATCATTTCCGCTTCACCTTTGAGGTCGATATTGAAGTCGGCCACAGCCATATCAAACAAAGCGAAGCGAATGTTGTTCATATCTTACAGACCCATCATTTAGCCTATGCCCTCTATGAAATGGGCTACCCAGTCATTCTGCCCTCTGCCGTTTATCTGTACCACACCATCGGGGAAGCCCAACATCATTCATCGAGAACTATTGAAGAACTATTTGAGCGCGTTGGCTACGAAGCCAGAGAAACCGATGACTTCGACCCCATTAATTATCCCTCAGACATGGTGGTTGAGTTATGGGAAATCAGAAAATTGCCTTAAAATTACAAGTCATAAATTACGAAAAAAGGAGGCAGGAAAAACAATTTGAAAATTGGGAAAGAATGTAACATAACTAGACAATATAACCAATATTTATTGTAAATGAAGTTGCCCAAAGAAAAAATGAGCAAAGTGACACGGATCATCTACAGTGATGGTTTGAATCAAGGGAAATATGAACAACTAAAAGAAATAGCGAAACGCTTAGACACTGTGCGTCAAGAAGTGTGGCATCGCTACGGAGCGGTGCAAGGGGTGGGGTTGAAGCATCGTCAAATACGGGATGACTGGTTGGCTCAAGGACGAAAGTTCAATGTACCTGCCCGTCTATGGAAAGAGACCTTACGGGACAGTATGGTCAATATAGAAGCCTATCGAGAAGCGTGCAAAGTCGAGGTGAGACGGAAGGTATGGAAACGAGGGAAGGACGAGACAGAGCGAAAGCGATTGTTTACCATCCTCAAAAAAGACAAATGGTTAGCTGATGCCTTTTTACACCGTCAAATGCGCTTCTCTTGCAAGCACGGACAGAGCAAAGTCAAAAAGCAGATAGTCTTGGATAGCGATTGCTACAGCACCTTTGAGTTAGGAGACAGAGCTTGGCTCAAGGTTATTAGCCGCAAGCGAGGGCAGCGGGTCGCTATACCTCTCAACACAAACGTTCAGCCAACAGGGACGCTGAGGCTTCTCCTGAGAGGTGGACGGGTAGAAGTACATTACACCATTGAAGAAGTTATCACTAAAGATTGCGGCCTCAAAACTCTGGGCTTAGACAAAGGCTATAGTGAGGTCTATGTTGATAGTGAGGGAGAACGCTACGGAGAGGGCTTAGGTGCTGACCTCAGTCAAGAAAGTGACTATCTAAAGACCAAATATCAACGGCGCCATAAACTCAAAGCCATTGCCCGCAAGAAATCACCTAAACGCAAGAATATAGAAAAGAATAACCTTTCGCGCAAAAAGCTGAACCACCGCAGACGTAAGCACCGGCAGCGGATGCGCGACAAGATATACAAGGCCACCCATAAGGTGGTCGATAAAGCCCAGACCATTGTGACCGAAGACCTGAGTGTCCCCATCAAGGGACGGTCTTACGGCAAAGACCAAAACCGCCGACTAAGCGGTTGGGTCACAGGTCTGATGGCCGAGGCTCTTCAAACGGTATCTCAGCGTAGAGGTTCTACGCTCTTCATCGTCAATGCAGCCTACACGTCGCAAGTGGATGCCCGACACGGTCTCCTTCTAGGAGAAAGGCAAGGGGAGAAATTTTACTGTTTCGACGGGGTCGTGCTGGATGCAGACGAGAATGCTGCTCGGAATATCTTGGCCCGGTATGAGGATGAAGAGATCCATCCCTTCTTACCTTACACACAAGTCAAGATAATTTTATTACGACGCACCGAGCGCGTCAAAGAACGGTTGGGACTGCTCAACCAAGGCTCAAGTTACGTGCAGCCTCAGGCTGATATTAACTGAGTGCGAATTACCTATTTGTCCACTTTTGGGCAACTTTTTAGGAACAGCCTACAACATACCATAGACAATGCAGGCCGAATAACATGATTAATTATTCGTTTTTTGTTAATTACTAATTGTTAATTGCTAATTGCTAATTATACGGAGATATAAAATGCTTAAAAAATCTTTTGTTTCAATGATAGCCCTACTAATCTTGGTTGCTTTAATCATAGCTTGTGCCCCTAACCCAGCCCCAACTGCCTCATCAAATGCGGCTGATAGCGAGGCGCAAGCAGCAGATGCTTCAGATGAGGGGCCGGTGAAAATTGGGATCTTAACCCCCTTATCGCCGCCTGGCGATGTCGCGGCAGGTCAGTTAGTGCAGCGAGCGGCTGAGTTGGCTGTGCAATATGTTAATGAAGAAATGGGTGGGGTGTTGGGTGGCCGTACCCTTGAAATCGTGATCGAAGATGATCAGGGCACACCCGAAGTTGGTGTAGCCGGTTATCGCCGCTTGACCAGTCAAGAAGGCGTTGTGGGTGTTACTGGACAGTTCCATAGTTCTGTCAACTTGGCCGTCAATGAAGTGGCGAAGGAAATCGGTGTGCCCGTCATGACCACCCAAGCCTCAAATAAAGATATCACCGCTTTAGGTTATGACATTGCCTTCCGCACCCACGCCGTTGACCCTATGCGGGCTAATGCTTGGATGTCTTTCATCAACGACAATAACCTTAAAAAGATCGCTATGGTATCGGAAGATACTGATTATGGCATCGGTTTAGTCGACGAAATGGAAATGCGGGTTGAGGGAACCGACATAGAACTCATGCCCATCGTCTTCACCCGTGGCACACCTGATGTCACGCCGCAACTCCTACAAATCAAGGATTGGGGGCCTGACTTGGTCATCAATATTGGAGTCGGTGAAGGGGCACATCTCATTATTGACCAAGCCAATACCATTGACCTCTTCCCGGAAGTGCCCATGTTAGCATCTTATGATTTCCCCATTCGACCTGAATTTTGGGAACTGCACCCCGAAAATGGGAATGACCTATACTTCGTCAGCCACTTCCACCCCAATCAGCAGCTTTCCGAGTTGGGCGAATGGTTTACAGAAGCTTATACAGCTAAATACAGCGAACCCCCCGTTTACACCGCTTATAATACCTTTGGGAACGTTGCTTTGATGGCCCAAGGCCTCAATCTGGCTGGGTCAGATGATCCGGCTGCTTTAATTGAAGCGTTGGAGACAGGCGATTTTACCACCTGGGCTGGCCCCGCCACGTTCCCCAAGAAAGAGGGTGTGTTGTGGCATCAATGGTCTCCCCCTCTACTCATCTTGCACTACACTGAAGCAGGCCAAAACTTCCGTGATGCTGAAATAATTTACGAGTACGTAGAATAGTAGATAATGAGCAATGAGCAATTAGTAAAAATTGTTAATTGATAATTGATCAAACGATGCCCTCATTTGAATTATTATCCCAATATGTCATAGCTGGCCTAATCATCGGGGTCTTGTATGCCTTGATGGCTGTTGGTATCACGTTTATTTACAGCATTATGAAATTAATCAATTGGGCGATGGGGGATTTCTACATGGTCGGCAGCTTTGTCCAGTTTCTGATCGTTGCTTTTCTCGTCGGCAATGGCTTCTGGTATATTGGCTTGCCGATTGCCATGAGTACGGTATTTGTGTTGGGAGTCTTAGTGCAGCGCTTTTTGATCAAGCCCATGTTCGATGGCGGGATAGAAAGAAGAACCGAATATGCAACCATCATCACCATCACCATGGCCCTCTTTTTACGCAGTTTTGCCGCAGTCCTCAATGGTCCCTACCAACGAACACCGGGTCAATATTTAGAAAAAGTGTATATTGGCCCTTTAGCCGTTAGTGGGGATCGCGTGATTGCCTGTATTGGAGCCTTGATCATTATGACTATCTTCTGGGCTGTGCTTAAATACACCTGGGTCGGTATGGCTTTGCGAGCTGCGGCGCAAAATCGGGTTGGCATTCAGACGGCTGGCATCAATATTCAACGCTTAGATCAAATTGCCTTTGGCATCGGAGTTGCCTTAGCCGCGGCGGCTGGGGCACTCTTAGCTCCTGTTTTTCTGGTCTATCCCACGAATGGGGCCATTACCACCATGAAGGGCTTTGAAATTATCATCATCGGTGGTTTAGGCTCTATTCCAGGTGCTTTGATAGCTGGCATTTTATTAGGACTAATCGAAAGCTTAGGCGCAGTCTTTATCGATCCACGTTTTCAGCATGTTTATGGGTTTATATTTCTTTTGCTCGTGCTGATCTTTCGTCCAACTGGCTTCTTTGGCGAAAAGGAACGGGTGGCTTAGGCCCAACAGAGAGAATGATGAATGATGAGGTATGAGTTTTTTTTAGTGCTTAGTTTTTAGTTTTTCAATCAGTTGACTAACAACTAACAACAATTCAGCATTCATCATTTAGCCCTCAGCACTCATAACTGTATTTACAAAGGAGAGGCTTCATGACAACCCAAGACAAAGTATTAGGCATCATGCAGCTAGACACCAAGTTTGAACGCATTCCTGGCGACATTGGCAACGTCGCCTCCTATGATTTCCCAGCCAAAGTCAAGATTGTTTCTGGGGCCAGTGTACAGCGGGTGGTTGTAGAAGGTGATCCTAGCTTGGTCACGCCCTTTTTGGAAGCAGCCAAAGCATTAGAAGCCGAAGGCGTTTTTGCCATCACCACCAGTTGCGGCTTTCTGGCTCCTTTTCAAAAAGAGGTGGCCGAAGCGGTCAATGTGCCCGTTTTTCTATCCTCTCTGTTACAAATCCCCTTGGCCCATGCCATGACCCAAAGTCGCATCGGCATCCTCACCGCGAATGACGAAACGCTCTCAGAACGCCATCTTCGGGCAGCCGGCGTTCCAGATCATATTCCTCTCGCTGTTAAGGGTCTACAAGATCAAGCCGCCTTTTATGACTTCATTTATAATGAAGCAGAGAAGATTAAGCCCTTGGAAATCGAACAAGAAATGCTAAGATCGGCTCAATCACTGCGAGAAGATTATCCTGATATAGGAGCCTTTGTCTTTGAATGTCACAATATGGCTCCCTATGGGCCAGCTATGGCTAAGGCGACGGGCCTGCCAGTTTTTGACATCATTGCTTTTGCCCATTGGGTCTACAACACCATCAGCAAGCGAGAATATTTATAATGGCGGTTCTGGAGGTTCAAAGCCTGAGCAAAAGCTTTGGTGGACTGCAAGCTGTGAATCAGCTTAATTTAAGCGTTCCGCAGGGCGAGATTCGAGGGTTGATCGGCCCAAATGGATCAGGCAAAACAACCCTGATCAATTTGATCTCCGGTATCTATATTCCTGATACGGGCACAGTCACTTTTCGCGGTCAACCAATAACGGGCCTTCAACCCGATCAAATATCACAAGCTGGCTTGTTGCGCACATTTCAAATCCCGAAATTATTTGGCAATTTGACTCTCTTTGAGAATATGATGATTCCCTATTATGCCCGCGTGAATCCTTTCTCCGGCGGCGATGTACACACTGCGACCGAAAAGGCCGATGCCTTAATTGACTTGGCTGGCTTGACCCATCTGCGTGATGCCTTGGCCAAGGTCTTATCCGGCGGACAACAAGCTTTGCTACAAATCGCTCGCGGGTTTATGGTTGAAGATATTTCCCTTTATCTGCTAGACGAGCCATTTGCTGGGGTGAATCCGGTCATTAAAGAAGCGGTCAACCGCTTGATCTTGCAGAAAAATGAAGCGGCAACCATCTCCTTTCTGCTCGTGAGCCATGAAATGGAACAGATTCGTAAACTATGCCATCAAGTCACTGCTTTGGCTGAAGGGGCTGTGATTGCTGAGGGAAAGCTCGAAGAAGTGGCCGAAAATCCGCAGGTCATCGCAGCCTATCTGGGAGGAGCTTGATGGAGATGATCCTAGAAGTCAAAGATATTTGGGCCGGCTATACCGAAGACGTGGACATTTTGCAGGGGCTGACGATGCAGGTGCAACGCGGGGCGATGACCGTGGTGATTGGGCCTAACGGGGCTGGGAAATCAACCACCCTGAAAACGATTTTTGGCTTTCTCCACCCTAAAGCGGGTGAAATTCGTTTTTTAGACCAGCTTATTGAGGACCTCGACCCTTATCAAATTAAAAATTTGGGCATGAGCTACATTCCTCAAGCGATTAATATTTTTCGCCAACTAAGCGTTGCAGAAAATTTGAAGATGGGGGGCTGGATTTTTCGGCAGGATAAAGCGCGTTTACAAAATCAGTTGGAACGGGTCTATGAATTATTTCCTATTCTAAAAGATTTTCAAAAGCGAAAGGCGAACGAACTCAGTGGGGGTCAAGCTAAAATGTTGTCAATCGCTAAAGAGGTCATTAGCGAGCCACAACTTATTCTGGTCGATGAACCTACCGCCGCCCTAGCACCAGTCATTGCTCAACAAACCTATGAATTTCTTTTAATCACGCAAGAAGCCTTGAACGCTTCGATTATTTTGGTCGATCATCATATGGAAAAGGCCGCCGAATTAGCTGATTATGTCTATGTTTTGAGTTTGGGGCAGATGGTGGAAGAGGGGCCAGGGTCAGAATTTGATGTCGAACGGCTCCGTGAAATTATTCGGCGATGTCTGCTAGCGGATTGAATAGTTATAGGAGAGAGATTGCATAACATGCTGACATTTTTGGGCAATTTAAATCGGCGAGCGGTGCAAATAGCGGTCGTCCTAATTATAGTCGGCTTGATTGTCTTGCCATTTTGGTTAAATGACTATATGCGGCACATTATGATTGTGACCTTCTATTATATCACCTTGGTCCAGAGTTGGAATCTCCTGGCTGGCTATATGGGGCAGTTTTCGCTGGCCCATCACACCTTTGCTGCCATCGGTGGCTATACCTCTGGTTTGCTGATTTGGCACTTTGAAGTGCCTATGTGGGTGGGCATTGCTGCGGCTCCGCTGGTCAGCCTCTTGTTCGGTATCTTATTGGGGGTCATCGTCCTCAGAATGAGTGCCATTTACCTCGCTGTGGCAACATGGGCCTTCGCTGAGGTGATTCGCATCTTAATTTCGGCCAATTTTCGGCTAACGCGAGGGGATGCCGGCTTGAATGTCCCTTCTCTATTTGGCACCCTCAATCCGCTGCCTTATTACTATTTGTTTCTGGGCCTAATGCTTTTCTTTTTGTTCTTGATATTCATCGTGGTCAATATGCCGATTGGGGCCTTCATGCGAGCGATTAAAGATGATGACTTAGCAGCTCAGGCAATGGGCGTTAACACAATCAAATGGCGACTATTTATCTTCAGCTTCACCAGCGTCATTGCTGGCACTATCGGCGTATTTTTCGGCCACTACATCGCATTTCTCAGCCCAGTGACAATGCGCTTCGAGGAAATGGCCAAGATCATCATCATGGCCGTCATTGGGGGCATGGGCACATTCTTAGGGCCAATTGTCGGCTCAACAGCCGTTGAATTTCTGTTTGAATACGCTCGCGATTATGGACAATGGCGCATGGTTGTCTTTGCGACCATTGTCATCGTCCTGATGCGAGTTGAGCGCAATGGAGTCATTCGTTTAATTTTACGGGGATATCAGGCTTTACGACCGATACCCTAGATAAAACGGTTCTATGAGGAATGTGGCAAGGGGGCAAGGTGCTGCGTTCCAAAGGAACGACCGTCCCAAATGCCTTACATTGCGCCTCTTGCTGGCGAAAGTCACCCTGCAACCCTGCAACCATAATTGTTGTGTTGCGCTAAAGTTTATACAATGTTTCATTAGGAACCTTTTATGCCCAGTCAGGCTGATGTCGTCGTCGTTGGCGGCGGCGTGATTGGCACAGCAATCACCTATTACTTAGCTAAATACGGGGTCAACGTTTGCCTTATAGAACGAGATGATATTGCCAGTGGTACATCCAGTGCCGCCGCCAGTGGCGTGGCACTGCAAACAAAACCGCCCGGTCCTAAACAAACCTTAGCCCAGGCGAGTATAGACTTATTTCGGGGCTTAGGTGAAGAACTTGAGGCTGAGATTGAGTTCAGGAATGAGGGCGGTATGCTTGTCGCGGAGACTGAGGAACAATTTGACCTCATTACAGACAAAGCTAAACAAGCGTCGCAACACAATGTGCCCATCTCTGTCCTCTCCGCCGCAGAAACCCTGGCCCAACAACCTCATCTTTCGCCCCATATT
Source organism: Anaerolineae bacterium (assembly GCA_965199695.1). Classification (GTDB taxonomy): domain Bacteria; phylum Chloroflexota; class Anaerolineae; order 4572-78; family 4572-78; genus CBDAUV01. The sequence goes on from OZ241372.1 coordinate 1,773,688, forward strand.
GTCGGGGCCACCTTTTGTGCGGAAGATTCAACGGTTAACCCCTATCTCTTAGCCTTTGCCTTTGCTCGGTCTGCCACTCGGCAGGGAGCCACGATTTTAACGGACACAGCTGTGACGAGCATAGAGCGGCAAGGTCATAAACTTGGGGCCGTTTTAACGCAGCGGGGTAAAATTTTGACGGAGACTGTCGTCAACGCCGCTGGTCCTTGGGCTTCGCAGTTGGCAGAAATGGCCGAAGTGCATCTGCCTGTGATACCACGCAAGGGTGAACTGTTTGTAACTGAACCAGGGCCACCCCTACTACGCGGGACAATTATTTCGGCCAGCTATCTCTTAAGTAAGGCTCTACCACAGGGACAGGCACAAATTGGACTGACCGTTGGTCTATGGGCGGGGCAAACCAAGCGGGGTAATTTGTTGATTGGCAGCACCCGTGAGTTCGCAGCCTATGACCGTAGCAGCACTTATGGCGGGATACAAGCTTTGTTAGAACAGACAATGCGTCTTATTCCCACTGCATCCAGACTGCATGTCTTACGCTTTTACGCTGGTTTACGCCCTTCTACCCCAGATGGTCTGCCAATTTTAGGCCGAGCCTCCGAGTTGCCCAGCTTTGTTTTGGCCAATGGTCACGAGGGCGATGGTGTCGCTCTTTCACCCATTACCGGGAAATATATTGCTGACTTGTTAACTGAGCGTATTACAATAGACGATTTAGTCGCCTTTTCCCCGCAACGTTTTGAGAAGAGCCAAGGGTGATGAATTGTCATCAGAATAAACTCACTAATAACTAACCACTGTATTGACCAAGGAACAAGGCATGTCTAAGCAAATTCAGATTAAGCTAGATGGTATTGTGGTCTCAGCCTATGAAGGGGAAAGCCTTGTGGCAGTGCTGCTAAGACAGGGGACTCGTATTTTCACCCAAGCCAATGTCTATCATCTGTCGCGGACGATTTTTTGTGGCATGGGTTTATGCCATCAATGTTTGGTCACGATTGATGGTGTGCGGGATATACGGGCTTGTATGACCACCATCCGACCAGAGATGAACATTCAGACCACAGGGGCCAATCCTCAGGCTCTGACCGAGATTGAGGTTGACCTCACATGAACCAAGTCGATATTGCCATCGTTGGGGGTGGTCCGGCTGGTATGGCCGCGGCCATCACCTTAGCTGTACAGGGGGCTGATTTTGTCATGATTGACAGTTATCCTCAATTAGGCGGCCATTACTTCAAACAATCTCCCCATAAAATGGTTACACCTAAAAAAAAAGATAGCCGTCAGCTTGAGTACCAAGATTTGATGAGGCAACTCGAATCATACAAAGTCAATGTACTTTCCGATACATCTGTTTGGAGTATCTTTCCGACTGAGGATGACCCAGCAGGTTATATGCTTTATGTGCATGGCCCGCACCAGATTGAAGCTATTCAAGCGCGATATTTACTCTTAACATCTGGGGCTTATGATCGTCCGCTGGTTTTTCCAGGCTGGCAGTTGCCGGGTGTGATGACCTTGGGTGGGGCACAAATGTTAATCAAAGGACATGGGGTTCGCCCCGGCCAAAGGGCTTTGGTCGCTGGTAGTGGCCCATTGCTTTTAGCTGCCGCAGCGAGTTTAATTGAAGCCGAAACCGAGGTGGTGGCTATGCTAGATTTAGCCTCAATCTGGGAGGGGGCTTGGAAAGCTCCGCAAGCCTTTTGGGGACATACGAGTCGGATCAAAGACGCTTGGCACTATGGTACCACGCTGAAAAAACATGGCGTACCAATCTTATGGGGTCATACCATTTTTCGAGCTATTGGTGAGGATGAGGTGAGGTCGGTCGCCTACGGACAAGTAGACTCACAATGGCGACCGAGATTGAATACAGCCAAGAGCGTGGCGGTTGATACAGTTTGTGTGGCTTTGGGATTTCTGCCCAATTTAGCCCTCACCCGTCATCTTGGCTGTGAGCATCACTACGATCCAGATTTAGATGCATTTTATCCCCGCCATGATCAGATGATGACCACCTCGCTGCCAGATGTTTATGTAGCGGGCGATGTGACGGGTCTTGGGGGCAAAGATATGTCTAAATTGCAAGGTCAAGTCGCAGCCTTGAGCATTTTGCAGAAATTGCCAGAGATTGAACCAGATGATGTGACGCTGTGGACGCAAGACTTGACCAAACAAATCAAGCGCGAAAAACGATTTATCGCCCTGCTCCGAGAGCGAATGCGCCTCCGCTCTGGCTTGAACACTTTGATTGAACCAGATACGCTCGTTTGTCGCTGCGAAATGGTACAAGCCCAACACATCACCACAGCCGTGGAGGAAGGGGCACGGGATTTGAAAGGGATCAAACTCCGCACCCGTTGTGGCATGGGAGCCTGTCAGGGTCGCTACTGTGAACCTCAGGTGCGTCAACTCGTCGCGGCGGCGGTCAAAACGAGACCTGATCAAGTTGGCTATATGACAGTTCGCCCGCCGCTAATTCCCTTACAAATTGGTGATCTACTTTGTAAATACAGTGATGAGTGCTGAGTGAGTTTGTTTGGATGACAATTCATCACTCATCATTCAATTCTGGAATTTCAGCATCCATGCGAGCTTGAATCCTGTTGAGGAGCTTTTGGTAAACCTCTTCATAGTTGTCTGGTTTGACCATTTTTCCGCTTTCATCCGCATAAAATCCGAGGGCTTTCGCTCCCTCTTCCACATGCTTGGCCCAATAAGGATCTTTACCTTCAAATACCTGATGCTGGTCTAATACAGCGAAAATGACACCGCCTTCTGTCTCATCCTTTGTGACCTCAAAGCGCCGCCACAGTCCCGGTGGCAACGATATAGTGTCCCAAGGCCCTATCTCCGCAGAACCTTCTGGCTCTCCATCAGGATCATTGCCCCAGTAAAATGTCCAATTGCCTTTCAAGGGGATAAATAATTCGACATAATCATGGGTATGATAGGCTGGCCCATTGCCTGGTTCTGCATAGTGCATGCCAATTTGAAAGGTGTGGGGGGCCTCTAAGAGCGGTTTAAAATCGGGATTTTCACTCGCCCCATCACCGATCAGGGAATAATTTAGACGTTGATGCCCTGCTTGAGGGCTATCAATAAACATGACGGGAATCGGATTTTTCCGCACTTCAGAAAATCGAATGATCCGTTTCTCCATTTCTTCATTGCTAACTTTAGGGTGTTGCATCTGATGACCTGTTCCTAAAAAGTTATCCAAAAGTGGACAAATAGGTAATTCGCACTCAGTTAATATCAGCCTGAGGCTGCACGTAACTTGAGCCTTGGTTGAGCAGTCCCAACCGTTCTTTGACGCGCTCGGTGCGTCGTAATAAAATTGTCTTGACCTGTGTGTAAGGCAAATAGCGATGTATCTCACCATCACTATGCCGAGCCAAGATATTCCGAGCAGCATTCTCGTCTGCATCCAGCACGACCCCGTCGAAACAGTAAAATTTCTCCCCTTGCCTTTCTCCTAGAAGGAGACCGTGTCGGGCATCCACTTGCGACGTGTAGGCTGCATTGACGATGGAGAGCGTAGAACCTCTACGCCGAGATACCGTTTGAAGAGCCTCGGCCATTATGCCTTTGACCCAACCGCTTAGTCTGCGGTTTTGGTCTTTGCCGTAAGACCGTCCCTTGAAAGGTGTACTCAAGTCTTCGGTCACAATGGTCTGGGCTTTATCGACCACCTGATGGGTGGCCTTGTATATCTTGTCGCGCATCCGCTGCCGATGCTTAGGTCTGCGGCGGTTCAGCTTTTTGCGCGAAAGGTTATTCTTTTCTATATTCTTGCGTTTATGTGATTTCTTGCGGGCAATGGCTTTGAGTTTATGGCGCCGTTGATATTTGGTCTTCAGATAGTCACTTTCTTGGCTCAGGTCAGCACCTAAGCCCTCTCCGTAGCGTTCTCCCTCACTATCAACATAGACCTCACTATAGCCTTTGTCTAAGCCCAGAGTTTTGAGGCCGCAATCTTTAGTGATAACTTCTTCAATGGTGTAATGTACTTCTACCCGTCCCTCTCTCAGGAGAAGCCTCAGCGTCCCTGTTGGCTGAACGTTTGTGTTGAGAGGTATAGCGACCCGCTGCCCTCGCTTGAGGCTAATAACCTTGAGCCAAGCTCTGTCTCCTAACTCAAAGGTGCTGTAGCAATCGCTATCCAAGACTATCTGATTTTTGACTTTGCTCTGTCCGTGCTTGCAAGAGAAGCGCATTTGACGGTGTAAAAAGGCATCAGCTAACCATTTGTCTTTTTTGAGGATGGTAAACAATCGCTTTCGCTCTGTCTCGTCCTTCCCTCGTTTCCATACCTTCCGTCTCACCTCGACTTTGCACGCTTCTCGATAGGCTTCTATATTGACCATACTGTCCCGTAAGGTCTCTTTCCATAGACGGGCAGGTACATTGAACTTTCGTCCTTGAGCCAACCAGTCATCCCGTATTTGACGATGCTTCAACCCCACCCCTTGCACCGCTCCGTAGCGATGCCACACTTCTTGACGCACAGTGCCTAAGCGTTTCGCTATTTCTTTTAGTTGTTCATATTTCCCTTGATTCAAACCATCACTGTAGATGATCCGTGTCACTTTGCTCATTTTTTCTTTGGGCAACTTCATTTACAATAAATATTGGTTATATTGTCTAGTTATGTTACATTCTTTCCCAATTTTCAAATTGTTTTTCCTGCCTCCAACCCGAATGAATGGCGAAGCGTTTTTGATTGCGCCGTTCTAATTCCAATAGAATGGGGACGACGATAAACTCAGAGCGAGCTTTTTCACTGGCAGAGGCTAAGGCGAAGTCCACACTAAGACCCAAAGTTTCCACAAGCCAAGCACTGCTTTCTAATGTCGGGCATTGGGGAAAGCGTGTTTCCCGTTTTTCAATTAACGTAAACTGCCTGATGGCACTGGGCAGGGTAAAATCGCGGTAAGCCATAAATCTTCAATCATAATTAGCAATTAGCACTTATGTATTGCTATCTAACGCATCACCTCATCTTCATTTACAATTATAAGCAAACGCTTGATTGAGTCAATGTTTGACTCCATTTCCATCCCGATGACTAAGTTTGCTATATTCCCCTGAATCCATACCCTATACCCCATGTGCCTTATTAAGGAAGCAGCGTAACTACTCAGGCGCAAGGTGCAAGGCACTGACAACAGGCATCGACAACTCAACCACCTATGATTAACCTGTTTCAGTTTCATCATGCACCACGCCCTTTAACTGACTGACAGAGGTGTAAACCATGACAAATAATACTGACACAGTAGCCAAAGTCCGCGTAGGCGTGATTGGGGTTGGACAAATTGGCAAACATCATGTGGAAGCGTATACCCAAATACCAGGGGCAGATTTGGTCGCTGTGGCCGATATCAATGAAACTGAGGTCAAGCGGGTGGCGGAGATGCACCAAATTCCGCAGGCCTACACCGATTTTCGAGAGTTGCTTAAACGCGATGACATTGAGGCGGTGGATATCTGTCTGCACAATAATTTTCACATGCCTGTCACTGTCGCAGCCTTGGCAGCGGGCAAACATGTCTTTTGTGAAAAACCGATGGCTGGGGCTTATCGTGATGCGGAAAAAATGTGGAAAACGTCCCAAGAGACAGGCCAACATCTGAGCATCCAAGTACGCAATATCTTCCTCAAAGAAACCAAAGCAGCTAAATCTCTGATCGATGGCGGCCATCTGGGCAAACTCTATCATGCCCGCTCGACGGGCTATCGACGGCGGGGACGGCCCTATGTTGACGGCTATGGCAGCCCTGCTTTTGTAGACAAAGCCACAGCCAGCGGAGGAGCCTTATATGATATGGGGGTCTATCATATTTCGACCATGCTTTATTTGTTAGGCAACCCCGCCGTCGAACGGATTTCTGGCAAAATTTATCAAGAAACGGCTATGGACCCGACTCGCCGCGAAAATAGCGGGTATAATGTCGAAGAATTAGGCCTGGGCTTCGTCCGTTTGCAAGATGGTCTCGTCTTAGACATTATCGAGGCCTGGGCCATTCATTTAGATCCGTTTGAAGGATCTTATGTGGTAGGTAACAAAGGTGGGGTGCGTTTAGAACCCTTTGGCTTTTATCAGAGCGTGGGCGACCTCGACTTAGATGCAAAGCCCAATTTAGATTTATACAACTTCCGTCTACACACCGTCCGAGAGCAGGGCGATGCTTATGACGGACCCCAAGAGCATTGGATTGCCGCTTTACAAGGCCGCGTCGATTTGTTACCCACGGCTGAAATCGCCCTAAACACGATGCTTATTTCCGAAGGTATCTTTCTCTCCAATACATTAGGCCGCGAAGTCACCGCAGCCGAAGTGAGAGAACAATCAATTTCAACAGCGATAAATGTTTAGTTATTAGTTGCTAGTTATTAGTGTTTAGTTTAGTTATTAGTTTGTATTTAACTAAAAACTAATAACTGAAAAAGGAGCTATCATGAGCAATAAAGTCAATTTTGACTTAACCGATAAAGTGGTCATTGTCACAGGGGCGGGTAAAGGGATTGGCAAATATATTGCCTTGGCCTGTGCTGAAGCGGGGGCTGATGTGGCCTTGGGCAGTCGGACGGTATCAGAGTCCGAAGCGACGGCGGCAGAATGTCGGGCGACGGCCCGTCGGGCTGAGGCTTGGCATTTGGATGTCAGTGATGTCGTCAGCATTCAAACCTTTGTGAAGAACACTTTAGATGCCTTTGGCCGCATCGATGTTTTGGTCAACAACGCTGGCTATAACAAGGTCATGCCAGCCTTAGAGGTGACTGAGGCAGTATTTGATGACATCAGTAATATTAACTTCAAGGGGGCCTTTTTCACCGCAACCACTGTGGCCAAACACATGATTGAGCAAGGGATTAAAGGCAGCATCATCAATATTAGTTCTCAAGCGGGGGTCGTCGGCGGGCCTCTCCGTGCTGTTTACTCTGGGGCGAAAGGGGCTATCAACCAAATTAGCAAATCTCTGGCCATGGAATGGGCTGAACATGGTATCACGGTGAATGCGGTCGCCCCCACCTTCACTCGCACGTCAATGTTAGAAGAAGCGATGAAAAATCCTGATTTTTGCAAGAATGTCGAAAAAGTGCCTTTAGGCCGTCCGGCTGAACCGCTAGAAATCGCTGCAGCCGTCATCTACCTTGCCAGCGAGGCAAGCTGCATGGTCACTGGCCATACGCTGGTTGTTGATGGCGGCTGGACGGCTATCTAATCTCAGGAAGAATATCTATGACAGAGAAACTTCGGGTGGGCATAATTGGCTGTGGCGGCATTTCGCGGCAGCATATTCGGGCCTATCTTGATACAGGCCGTTTTGAGATTGTCGCTCTGGCTGATTTATCACCCGAAGCGATGCAGGAAAAAAATGACGAGTTTAATATCTCGCCCAAGCATTATCTGGATGCCCGCGAGATGATGGGCCAGGAAAAGCCAGATGTGGTCTCGATTTGTACCTGGCATACTGGACATGCGACCTGGACCATCGCTGCCGCCACACATCAACCCAAAGCAATTTTGTGCGAAAAACCAATGGCGGAAAATTTAGGGCGGGCGGAACAAATGTTGATTGCTTGTAAACGCTACGACGTAAAGTTAGCCATTGGCAATCAACGCCGCTTTTTACCCGCTTACACCTTGGCCCGTGATTTAATCGCCCAAGGGGCCATTGGTCAGTCTGAACTCATCCTCTCCTTCTCTCATGATGGCCTGCCTAATTTTGCCTCACATCAAATGGACATGTATCGCTACCTTCTACATGATGATGACTGCGAATGGGTGATGGGCAATATCGAGCGCAAAACAGACCGCTATGAGCGGGGGACACGCATTGAGGACGCGGCTGTAGGAGTCTTTCAATTTAAGGGGGGGGCGCGGGCCTTGATCTTACATGATGTCACGCCCATCGTTTATCAGGGGGCCCAAATTCATGGTTCAGAGGGGCGGATCGATCTCACCACCTCCCAACTACAGTTGATGAATGCTGAAACGAAGGGCCGCTGGGAATTGCATGAGCCAGATGGTCAATTTTATACGGTCGCTGATCAAGGTGACCGTTTTGAGTGGGTCGAAGGGGCGGCCAGTCAAGCGAATGAATTGGCGGATTGGGTTGAAGGTAAGGTTGAGCAACATCGCAATCAGGCTGATCAGGGGTATAAAGCGACAGAGATGATCATGGCCGTCTATGAATCCGCTCGGCGGCATGAAAAAGTGATTCTGCCCTTAGAAACACGGGTCAGTCCACTAGAGCTCATGATCGACTCTGGGCATCTTGCGCCTGAACGCCCTGGACGTTTTGATATACGTGCCTTACGGCTGCGCGGTGAGCGGATGGAATCGGATGATGAAGGGGGGTAATTGAAGCCTAAGCTGAAAATTATACTGAGCGCAGGCATAAATCTAAGATTTGCTCTGAGATGATCCCATGCTTCGACAAACCGACGCGGCAGAGTTATAATCAGTGCAACAGATAAAAAGGAGTGTAGCCCAATGGAAGCCACTTCATTCGAAGAGCCTATTATCGCCCCTGATAGACTGAGCGATGCCTCTCTCTCTGATGATCCTGAAACAAAGTCACACAAAATAGATCGTCCTGCTTGGATTCCCCCTGAAATCACCCACGACTGGGATACCAACCCTTATGCCTATCAAACAGAGGAGGAACTGATGGCTGCTGGCGGCCCGCACGGTCAACTCTTGGCCTATGTGATGGAATTACTGCGTCATTTTCTGGCAGGCAAAGACTTGATGTTATTGCTTGATACCTTTATGCTCTATCGAGATGCTCAAGGCATCAAACGACGCATTGCGCCTGATTTACTCTTAATGCCTTATCGCAGGGACGTGCCCTTAGCCTATGACTTGGATGTGGAAATCCGACCATCCTTTGTCGCGGAAGTCACTTCTAAAAAAAGCCACCTAAAGGATTTGCAGGAGAATGTGACACTTTATTTTGGCTTGGGTATTCAGACCTATCTGGTCATTGACGCGGCCAATACAGATGGCACAGCCCGACCACAAATTAACCTCCACCTATGGCGTTCTATCCAAGGCACGGTGCAGAAATTAGCTCCAGATGTCGAAGGCTATTTCACCTTACCCGAAATGGGCTTAAAAATCAGGGCCATCGGGCAGCAGATTATCTTCGTAGATGTTTTCAGTGATGAGGTGCTATTGGATATGAGTGATTTTTCGACAGCTTTAGCCGAAGAGCAGGCAGAGAAATATGTTGAACGAGAAGCCCATGCAGCTACCAAAGCCGCTCTTCAGGCTGCCGAAGCACATGTAGATAAAGCCCACCAGACAATGGCCTTAGCCATGTGGCAGAAGGGGCTTGAGCTGACTTTGATTGCAGAGGTGACAGGTATCTCAGAAACAGAACTGGAAAAATTAGTTAGGTAGGCAAACAATGCTTCAGAAACGAGAATTTAGGAACTATAGAAAATTCGGCTCAGATCATAATCTCCCCAACACCGCCGCCAACAAAGCCATCCGTACACACATACCATTCTTCATCTGCCGAAAATAGGCCGCTCTGGGGTCAGCATCGACATCCGCGATCAATTTCGCCTCATCTTGGCTATGGGGCGAGAAGTTCATTGGTGCCAAGATCTTGGACCAGTTGACGCATGTTGGCTGTGTGCTGAAATATATAGTCCAGCATTTGGGGATCAAATTGAGAAACGGAGACAATACTCTGACTTACTAATATGAATTTCCTTAAGTGAATTTTTATGCAGATAATGAAAGGAACAGGATTTTGACCCAATAATGACCTTTGAGTACAATGGATAAAACTTTATCCGCGATCATCATTATAGTATAAACCCAACAAATATAAAATTATGCCCCAATTTTGGCCAGAAGAAGTGGGTGGGGTGGCGACCAGACGAAAGACCCGTCAAAAAAATGACCCGCCTCGCTTATATAAAGTCTTACTACATAACGATAACTATACCACGATGGATTTCGTGGTCATGGTTTTGACCACGGTCTTTCGCAAACCAGAGTTTGAAGCTGTGACTTTAATGCTAGACGTTCACCGTAAGGGATGCGCTGTGGCTGGTGTTTATCAGCGTGACATCGCTGAAACCAAAGTGGCACGAGTCACACAACTGGCTCAAGAGGCACAATATCCCTTACTATGCACAATGGAGCCTGAATGAGTGCGCCTTTAGTTCCTGAATCTTTACACAAATGTCTCGTCGATGCCTCAAATGAAGCGCAAGAACGACGGCATGAATATATTACGATTGAACACCTCCTTCTGGTCTTGTTGGCTGAAAAACGGGCCATTGAAATCTTACAAGCTTGTGGGGCTGACCTAAAGAAATTGGGCCAAGATTTGGTTAGTTATTTAGATGATAATTTGGCACAGTTCCCCGCAGAATTTGAGATTGAACCGGAACCAACCGTCGGCTTGCAACGGGTTCTATCGCGAGCTATATGGCATGCCCAATCGGCTGAACAGGAACAAATTGAAAGTGGTGATCTTCTGGCAGCTCTGTTTGCCGAAACCGATTCCTATGGGCGTTATTTACTGGAACAACAAGGTCTCACTCGCCTTGATATCTTGAACTATGTTTCACATGGTCTCGCCTTTGATGATCTGACGGATTACGATGATTTTGAGGTATTAGGCGCAGATGAAGAAGATGAGGTTCCAGTGCGAAATCCTCTGGAGGCCTTCACCACGGATTTAGTCGCTTTGGCGGCGGAGGGGAAAGTTGACCCCTTGATAGGTCGCGCTGTCGAGTTAGACCGCACCATTCAAGTGTTATGCCGGCGGCTGAAAAATAACCCACTTTTTGTTGGTGATCCAGGCGTTGGTAAGACAGCCCTCGCATATGGTCTGGCCGTACAAGTTCATCAGGGGCAAGTTCCAAAACGCTTGCAAGACGTACAAATTTACGCCCTCGACATGGGGGCCCTCTTGGCGGGGACAAAATTTCGGGGGCAGTTCGAAGAGCGCGTTAAGGGAGTCATGAGGGCCTTACAAGAAAAAGAGAAAGCCATCCTCTTCATTGATGAAATACATACTATTGTTGGAGCGGGTGCGGTCAGTGGCGGTTCGGTGGATGCTTCGAGTTTATTGAAACCAGCCCTGGCTGATGGCAGCCTACGTTGTATTGGTTCGACGACGCACGAAGAGTTTAAGACCTTAGAGCGAGACCGTGGTCTCGCCCGCCGTTTTCAAAAAATCGATGTGACAGAACCATCTGTTGAAGAAACTGTACAAATTCTGACCGGGCTGAAATCGCGCTATGAAGCGCATCACGAAATTACGTATACAGATGAAGCCCTCCAAGGGGCAGCAGTTCTTTCAGCCAAGTATATTAATGATCGTTTCCTACCGGATAAGGCCATTGACGTGATTGACGAAGCCGGGGCGCGACAAGGTCTACGCTCAGATGAAGATAAGCCAAGTGTTTTAGATCGAGCGGACATTGAGACAGTGGTCGCTCTGATGGCGAAAGTACCCGCCGAAAGTGTCTCTGGAGATGATCGAACCCGACTGAAAAACTTAGATGCTGACTTACGGCAACATATCTTCGGCCAAGATGGGGCCATCGAGTCTATTGTAGCTGCTATTCGTCTATCACGGGCAGGCTTACGCTTGCTGGATAAACCCGTCGGCTCCTTTCTCTTTTTCGGGCCAACAGGGGTAGGTAAGACGGAATTGGCCCGCACTCTGAGCCGAGCGATGGGGGTCGCGTTATTGCGTTACGATATGAGCGAATATTCTGAAAAACATACTGTTAGTCGTTTGATTGGGGCCCCACCTGGTTACGTTGGTTTCGACCAAGGCGGCTTATTGACGGATGCCGTGCGTCGCCAACCCTACGCCGTGGTCTTATTGGACGAGACCGAGAAAGCCCACCCAGATTTGTTTAACATCCTGCTGCAAATGATGGACCACGCCACCCTCACTGACAACACAGGCCGTAAAGCCGATTTTCGTAACGTCATCCTGATCATGACCACCAATGCTGGGGCACGTGAATTGGCCGCAGCCCCGCTTGGCTTTCTAGCTAACAAAACTGATGACCCCGCTAAACGACCTTTAGAACAATTGTTTAGCCCTGAATTTCGCAACCGTCTGGATGCCGTTGTCCGGTTTGATGCGCTCTCTAATGAGACGATTAAACTGATTGTTGATAAACAGATTGATGAATTACGAACAGCATTACAACCCAAGCAAGTCGCGCTGACTCTATCACCTGCCGCCCGCGCTTGGTTGGCTGAACATGGTTATGACAAAAATTATGGGGCGAGGCCCCTGAGTCGCTTGATTGATGAGCAGCTACGTAAACCCTTGGCTGAGGCTATTCTTTTTGGTGACTTAGCAGATGATGGCGGCATGGCCTATGTGGATGTGGTAGAGGACAAGGCCGCTAAGGCTAACAAGCTCGCTTTAAACTACACAAAATAAATTAAATCCTTCAAATTTTCCAAAAAATTAACACAATCATAGCCGACTAAACGATTCGACTGGATGTTTTTACAGAAGATGGGTTTGGCTCGTTAGCCCAGCGACCTTGTCTTTCAAATGTTCTTTTTTCACCACCATCCTCATCCAAAGGGCCCCTAAAGCAAAAAATATGCGCCCCAAGCGGGGGAAGTTAAAAATTTGCGAGTGCCCATAGACCCGATTGTAGTGATGGACAGGCACTTCAATCACCCGAAAATGATTGTCTTCGATCTTTTTCATCATTTCAACGCAAATCACGCCCGTATCAGACTCTAGAGCAAGTTTGTCAGTCATAGAACGACGCATTAAGCGAAAATCACAATCAGGGTCTCGTAGCTTGATACCAAACACCCAACGGACAAAACTTTGATAAATACGCCCAATGATAATGCGATAAAGGGGGTCGCTGCGACTAATCTTATAACCGTTTACCAAATCAACCTCGCCATCACATTCTCGGTAGGCATCCATTAAGCGGGTGAGTTCTCTGGCATCATATTGAGCATCACCATCTGTATAGAAGATCAATTCTTTGGTGGCATTGGCAAAGCCACTGCGTAAAGCTCCGCCATAACCGCGGTTGGTTTCGTGGGTTACTATTCGGACGCAATCATATTGTTGCGCTAATTCAGCCAAGACCTCTCCAGTATAATCGACACTGGCATCATTAATCACGATAATTTCATAGTTGTCGGTCAACTTTCGCACGGTAATCAACGCAGAAATGACCATGCTAGAAATAGTGCCTGCATCGTTATAAGCTGGAAAGAAGATAGAAATGCTCGGATTTATCATAAATATCGTTTCCCTTTCATCCTAAATTTTTATCCTATCGAACCAAAACTTGGATTATATGAACAAGCCTCAATAAAGCCAATTTTATCACGTAGGTAGCGTGTTCTTGCTCCGAATTAGCAGCGAGGTTATAATGAAGCGGCTATATTCAAATGGCAACAATATTCCCCACAGGCGTGGGGGTGAACCGTTAAAACGATTTTTTATTCAATCTCTAACGCTAAGAAAGGAATGGGTACTATGACAGTCTCAAACAAAACTTTATCGCGACGCAATTTCTTGAAAGGCACTGCCTTGGTTGCAGGGGCTAGCATTGTCGCTGCCTGTGCCCCGCCAGCACCAGCACCTAAGGCAGAGGATGATGCAGCCGCGCCAGTTATGGAAGGTCAAACGCTAGAAGCCTGGTCTCGTATGACAGGTTTGGCTCAAGAGTCGATTGTGGGCATTATCGAGAACTACAATGAAATTAATGATAAAGGGGCAACCATTGAATTTGTGTACATCGCCCAAACGCAAGGGAGCCAAGCGGATGAGAAACTCTTAACCGCTGTGGCTGGCGGGACACCGCCACCTTTGTACTACGCTGACCGTTTCACTGTGCCTCAGTTTGCCTATGAAGGTTTCTTCACCAACATCACTGACTTAGCCACAGCTTCAGGCGTGACCAAGGAAGATTATTATGACTTTGCTTGGGAGGAAACGGTCTATAAAGGCGGTATCTATGCGCTTTCCTTCGACACCGATACCCGTGCCCTGTGGTATAATATGGACATTATGGCAGAGGCTGGTTTGGACCCAGAAGCACCCCCTAGCAATTTAGAAGAATTGAGAGCGGCCACGGAAGCCTTGACGGTCCGAGATAATCATGGCAATGTGACGCGCTACGGCTTCAACCCCATCTATGACCAAGCTTGGCTCTACACCTGGGGCTTTGGTTTCCAAGGCGAGTTCCAGGATGATAACAAGCGCATCACCTTCTCTCATCCCAACAACATCGCCGCAATGGAATTTGTGAAATCTTTTGTCGATGAAATTGGGGTCGAGAGTATTGATGCGATGCTGGCTGCTTGTGCCGGTGGGGCCTGTCGTGATGCCAATGACTATTTCTGGACAGGTCAATCAGCTATGACTTGTAGCGGTAACTGGAAAGTGGCCCAACACCATCGCTATACCCCAGATAACAATTACGGTGTGGTACCCTTCCCCGGCCCCGATGGCCCCGCCCCACATGCAAGCTGGGCGGGTGGTTGGAGCTGGTGTGTGCCAACAGGGGTAGAAGATGTGGAGACAGCCTTCGATGCGTGCAGCTATTTCTGTGGCCCGGAAGGTCAGTTGAAGTACAACAAAGACACCTTCCATATCCCGACCATTAAAGCCGCGGCCGAAGACCCTTTCTTCCGCGAAGACCCGCTCCATGCCGTCTTCATGGACCTGCTCCCTGTATCTCACGCTCGCCCGCCGATTCCTTTCGGCAGTAAACTCTGGGATCTGCAAGTGAAAGCCTTCCGCGATGAAATCCCGCACGGTCTCAAGACTCCAGAAGAGGCTTTATTAGCCATTGATGAAGAGATTAACGCTGACCTTGAAGAAGCTGGCTTCTTTGGCTAAAGGACTTAACCCCAGATTTGATCTTTTGAACGCCTCATGGTGACCATCGACCACTGACCCTTGACCCTTTTCTATCCTATATCATCAAAGTCAGTGGTCACAGGATGGTGTCACGCCGTGACACACGCGGTCCAGATTAGGAGGGCCGACTTATGACCAGTCTAGCTGAGACAAGCCAGTCTCCCCGCATCCGCATTTCTCCCCGTACCCGCAATCTCATCAACGGAATTTTATTTGCTTCTCCCTGGCTCATTGGCCTCAGCACATTTTGGATTTATCCCACCTTGGCCTCAGCCTATTATAGTTTCACCAAATTTAATGCCATTCAAAGCCCCAAATGGGTCGGTTTGAAGAATTATACAGAATTATTCGGCCAAGATGATGAATTTTGGATGGCCGTTTATAACACCTTCTATTTCGCTGCTGTGTCGATTCCCTTGGCCATTGTGCTTGCATTCGGCTTGGCCCTGATGCTCAATGCCAAAATTAAATTTCAGGTTGTCTATCGCACCATTTATTTCTTACCCACCCTGGTGCCAGAGGTGGCCTTGGCTTTGGTCTGGGTTTATCTATTCACCCCCATCACGGGCTTAGTCAATCGCCCTTTTGATTGGCTTGGGGTTAAAGGCCCCTGTTGGTTGACTTGCGATACTTGGGCGAGAGAGACCATCGTTTTGTTGGCTTTGTGGATCATTGGTCAACAGGTGATTTTATATTTAGCCGGGCTACAAGATGTGCCCCAAGATTTATATGATGCTGCTGCTGTGGATGGGGCGAATTTCTGGCACAAGTTTCGCAATGTCACGCTCCCCTTGCTAACGCCAGTCGTTTTTTTCCATCTGGTCACATCGGTCATCGGGGCCTTACAATTTTTCGCCATCCCCTATATTATGACTGGCGGGACAGGCTTCCCCGGCGGCAGCACCTTATTCTATTCCATCTATCTCTATAAGACTGCCTTCCACTATTTCACCATGGGCTATGCCTCGGCTATGGCTTGGCTGCTCTTCGTTGTCACCTTAGCCATTACTTTGCTTATTTTTCGTTCTGCGAGTTTGTGGGTATTCTATGCAGGGGGGGAGGCGAAGTAAAATATTCCCCACAGGCGTGGGGGTGAACCGTGAACCGCCGACATCTGGCACGTCATACCCGTCCCCCTCATCCTGCGGCGCGGGCACGGTCATCGCAGGCAGGGCCGCCAGCGAATCATACAGGGCTAGAATAACCGCCTTGGTGCGATAGACCCCATGCCCCGCCTCATCTTTGCGTTTGACGATGGGAAAGGTCTCCATAATATAATCGACATCTTCGCGGGGGATTTGGTAGAGGTGGAAATAGAGCGCGTCCAACTCGCAGCGCAGGTGAAAACGGCGGTCTTCGTCCCATAGGAAGGGCGGCCCCGTGTAGCCAAGGTCCTGGGCGAAGGCTTGTAAATCCCAAGCGGTATAGGTCAGTTCGAGGACACGGGGGACGATGAAGTCGAGCAGGGCGGGGGTGTAGGTGTGGGGCGGGATGATGGGGAGCTGTTTAAGGATATAAAAACTGAAACTCATCCCGCCAATTTTTTGTCTGGCCACATAGTCAAAGGCAAAAGCCCCTAAATTGCTGTAAAAGCCAATTTTTTGTTGGGTTGTATTCACTTGGCTCTGAAGGTTTATGATCTGTAATTTATGCCCGACGGCTGAATAAGGGAATATGCCAGCGACCATCGTCCGTTCATTTGTATTATTGGTAACATCTCTAAAACCGATTAAATAGGAGGGATTGCTTGTCCGTTCCTGCACTATAGTTTGACTCACCCAATAGCGGGGCATAGGCAAGATGTAGGGGTCGCGCAATTCATCCCGCCGCATCTCGCGGGTTGAGCCATCAGATTCGTATGTCGCCCAGCGATGGGTGAATTGATGAATCATCCGCCCTTCATACAAAGGCAAGTACCGCTTTTCCCCCCGCACAAAATGATTACCCCCCAACTTATACTCTGCCATTTCCAAGGCTTGGCGGGTCTGGAATTTAGCGGAGTCACTGCTCATATTGAACAAACCCTGTTTGAATACAATATTCCAGAGATTTTCAGCAGGCTGTTCGCGAATCAACACAGGCACCCGCTGATAAATAGATTTCGTAATTTCCGCATCATGTTGATTACGGAAGGCCGCCATCGTGCCTGTGTTCGGATTGAGGGCGGCGATTTCCTCCGCCGACAAGGTAAACCGCCGCCAAGCATCATTCAAATCCGCCACTTGCTGGGCGAAAAAGACAAATTCGGCCTCGGCAGGGGCCTGCCAGCCGGTCATGGTCAGCAGGGAAAATTTGTAGCTGCGATGCACCTCTGAAAAAATGCCAGCCCGATTCTCAAAATCATACAAACTAGCCAAGGAGCGGCTCTGCATGAGGCTTTGAAAGAAAAATTTGGTGGTATCATCGGTCGCAATGCCAGAGGGGACAATCAAGCCCGCTCGCCCATAACTATTCGTAAGATGTCTAGATTTTTCCGAAAAAAGTGGATAAGTATTCGTCCGTCCACGCCCTGTCAATGGATAATTTTTTGATGCACGAACAAAATGACTGAAACTATCAGCGATACGTTTATCAGCAATAAATGCTCGGTATAAATAAGGGTCATCCTCTTCAAGTTCTGCAATTAAATCTTTGCGTCGTTTGGTACTAGAAGCATTGGCAATTTTAGGTACACGTCCTGCAAACCATTCCTTTTCCTTAATCTCAGTATGCTCCCACGGCGGATTGCCCAGCACCACATCAAAGCCACCATCCCACCCCATAAGTTCATTCTCCGCTTGGCCAACCTGCTCCGGCACCCTGAACACATCGGGAAAAGCGACATGCCAGTGAAAAAAACCGTAACGCTCGGCCAGAGAAACCACCTGCTCCCGCACGGCTTGTAAATGTGGCGACTGCGGGTCTTCTTCTAGCTGGCGATAGAGGCGGTCCGTCAAGGGTAATATCCCCCTCTGCTTCTCCCACACAAAGGCGGCACACCAGGCATCGGCCAGCAAGCGGGCTTTGACGTATTCGGGGTCTTGGGCTAGGGCAGTATAGCGGTCGGCCTGACGCTGCACCTCAGTCAACTCGGCATTCGACATCGTGTTGAGATTTTGGAAGGCCGCGCCGAGATAGCCATAATCAGCCGCGCTTGGTGATTCAAATAAAGTCCCCTGCCGCGCCGCTTGCTCACGTTCTTTGCGCTCGGCCCTGTTCCGCTTCCTTAATGAAGCCGCATAGGGCTTATCATCCCCCGCTAACACCTTGAAGGCCCCGTCGGGGATGCCCTGAGCCATCAACTGCGGGCTTGTACCCAGCAGACTATTGCCCACTTGGAGGTGATGGTCCAGAAAGCTTAAGGGTTTGCCAGGGTCCAGAGCCTCCAGCCACAGGCTGACCTTGCACAACTCTACGGCCATTGGGTTAATGTCCACCCCGTAAATACATTGCCCGATAACATCTCGCTTGGCCCGCCTGATTTGCTCAGGCGGTGGTTCTTCTTCGCCGGTGCGAACAAAGGCCAGAGCCTTGGCCAGGCGATTGGCCGCGGCGATCAAAAAATGACCGCTGCCACAGGCGGGATCACAGATCTTCAGCTGAAGAATGGCCGCCTCCCCCTGTTGCTTCGCTTCGGCCAAGATGGGGTCCAAAGCGGAATCGAGCAAGGCATTGACCAGCGACTCAGGGGTATAATAACTGCCCGTGGTCTTACGCTCATGGCCGCCCGCCGTACGCAAGGCAAACTGTCGGGCCGGCACATCTATCTGGGGATGCAATTCCAGTAAACTCTCGTAAACACTGCCCAATTCCGCCGCCCCAAGGTGCTGATAATCGACGGGGCGCAAAAGACGGGTCTGCTTATCATCTATCAGCGAGAGGGCGCGCAGCGCGTCGAGGAGATGAAGATTACTGATCTGGCAATCAATCACCGCCGCTGGCTCACTGAACAAAAATGAGCCGAGGGGTTTGAGGCCCAGTGCTGCTGCCCCTTCCTCTGCCTCGGGGGCCAAAAGGCGCATGACCAATCGCAGCCCGGCAAATAAGTCGGCGTGGCGCGTCCCTTTGAAGGTCTGGGCCAAGCGACGCAAGCGTTGGGTTGAATAGTATTGGCGATACCGCTCCGCAGCCTCCTTATCTGCGGCGGGGTCAAGCAAGAGGTCGCGGTCTTCGGCCACAAAAAGAAAGAGCAGACGATAAACCAAGCGTAATAGTTGACGATAGTAATCTGGGGCTGATAAAACCCCTTGCTGCAATTGCTGCCGCAGGCTGGCATTGTCAGGATGAGCCAGAAACCCCCTGCCCAGCGCGGTAATCGCCGTTTCTACGCCGTCCCGCAGTTGGTCTCGCGCACGGGTGCGAAAGGTTTGGGCGACCTTCATCCAGCGTTCCAGCCAGCAGGGCTGCCCTCGGCAGTCGTCTCGCTCCGATTTGCCATCCGCTAGGGGGGCCTCCAAGCGAGATTGATGACCGACCAGCCACAGCAGCACGAAGTCGCTATACACATCGCCCTCGAACATGGCCGCCAGGTCAAACTCCAGATAGGCTTGGCGGGTGAGGCTGGCGTTATCCCGTAAAAGACGCAACTTATAGCCATTGCTCAGAAAGCCCCATAAATGATCTTGGCTGCGATTGAGGAAGGCCTGAAGCAAACTATGGGGACTGGCCGCGGCGGCCCCAGCCACGCCCCGACTGCGGCGGTCCAGGTCAACTTGATAGCTCAAGAGATGGATGGGGACTTGGTCGCCCCAAGTATGGCTCAGGGGGTAACTGCGACCATTAATCTCCGTCGCCGCCGCCCTCTGTAAACGACCATAGTCCAATTCTCGAAAGAGGGGCAAAAGCCACCGTTCACGAGTCAAGCTGGTGCCCAAATCTGTGGGCGGTAGACGGGCTTGGGCCGCTCGAAAATTGAGCCAAGCCCCTTGTAAGGCGTTCCAGGCGCGGTTAATGACCTCGTTCAAGCGTTCCCCAGGCCGATGATAGCTGGCGGGGGTCAGTCCGTCCAAATTTTTGCCTTCATGGATCCGTTGCAATAAATCAGGCGGCAGCAAGGCCCCTTCGGTGTGTATCGTGGTGAATAAGCGGTTAACTTTTCTTTGCATGGTTCAGGGTTTCCCCTAACCCCAGAGGGCCTATATGGGATAAAAGATTGAGGGAAAACTTTTTTGGTGTTCCTTTAGAACTTTACAGCCCCGCCCTTTGGGGACTGCCGTCATATCTTTTTAGGGGCTGGCAAAAAGACATAAATGCCCAAGACATCGGGCGGCAATCGGGGCACCACCCGATGTTGTACCCGTCGCTCTCCCCGCTGATAAGCCGCCTCACGCACCCGTAAATGGGCCGCTAAGAGTTCCTCACCTCGCGTATGGGCAATTTCGTTCAACTTCGGGGCGAGATGAGCCGTAAAATCATCCAGCACCCGCCCTACGAATTTGGCCGCCTGCTGGGGATGGATGTTTTCATCAGGTTCAGCTTGAAGCAAGGCTTCTGCTGCCGCCGTATCTAACCAAGTGGCGTTTTCAGGTGAGCCAGCAAAGGCCAAGCTCAGGCTATCCTCAGCCAATAGTTGGCGTTCCCGGTCAGGCATTTTGCTGATTAAATGATAGCGAAAGCGCACCAACAATAAGGTTGTCCGCCGCCCCACAGCCTGCGTCCGCATGGCCCCGGCCCGGCCGGCCAAAGTCCGTTCTCGGGCCTCGTCCGCTTCACCCCCCGAATATTTGTGGGGAATATTATCTAAGGCCGTGTTGAAGACATAAGCGGCCAAGGATTCGACCAAAGGATGGGTGCGCGGCAAATAAAGTTGGTCTGCTGGCACGGGCAGTTCAAAGCGGGCGGTGAACTGGGTGATGTCAAATTTACCTACGGCAGTCGTATCTCCGCGCTCAGTGCCGTAGGCTTGGCTCAAAAGGTCGCGCAGGGCACGGGGGGTCTCGCGCAGGTCAAAGGTCACGGCCTCATTCTCAGACACCGTGCCTCGATACAATTGCACCGCCTCTTTCATAAAGGCGGCCACATCCACCCCAGAGCCAACCGCCGCCCGCGCTGCTTGCAGTTCAGCCGCCACTTCCTCGACCCTTATCCCTTCTTGGGCAAACATGGTGCGCGAGCGTTTCTCCCGCGCCGCCACCTTCTGCCATTGCAAATCCAGTTCAACCCGCCGCGGGGTTAAATGTTCCGCGAAGCCAGGTAAAATGGCTTGGTTGGGCCTATCTGTCGCTTCCGTCGCGCTTTCGCGCAAAAGCAAGCCTTCCATAATGGCTTCCACCACCTCTTCAGTATTACTAGGCAAGGGCACAGAAATGCCCAGCGAGGTCTGAATGGCCTGATGTTTGCGTAATAAGACTTCTAAAACAAGCCCGTCAATCTGATTGTCTAGGCCATAATAGGTGACAACCTTTACCCGCGCCGAGGGTTGGCCGTAGCGGTCCACCCGTCCGCAGCGCTGTTCGTGCCGCGTCGGATTCCAAGAAAGATCGTAATGGATGACCGCATCAAAGCCTGCTTGCAAATTAATGCCCTCGCTCAGACAATCCGTGCAGACCAAAATCCGTTGCGGCGAAGAGAGTAACTGGGCCACGCGGGCCTCACGTTCCGCAGGCGGCAAGAGGCCCGTCACCCCGGCGATAGCCACAGCCTTATGCGACTTGCGTAAGGCTTCCGTGAGATAATCAACGGTGGGGATGAAACGGCAGAAGATAATGGGTTGATGACCCTCGCCGAGTAAGTGCTTGAGAATGGCGGTCAATTTTTGGAGTTTGTTGTCCTCCGCCCCGTGTAAGGCATCCGCCGTGCGGGCCATCTCTTGCAAGCGGCGGCGCGTTTGCTTGGCTTCTGTTTCAGGGGTTACGCCATCAGCCAAATCGCTAATATCACTGCCTGGAATCACGTCGAGAGCTTCGGTGGCGAGCGATTGGGTCTCATCTTGCATCAAATCAAGCACCATGCGCCGCCCAATCTCATCCACCTCACCTTCAGTCGTCCCGGCTGTGGTCGCTGACCGACTGCGTAAGGTCGCGGCGGCGGCAGCAGGGCTAGAAGCCAAGGCGCGTAACAAAGCCAAGGCGGACCACCAACGCACCCGTTGTCGATAGCGGGCGTACCCGACCCCGTTGGTGTCGCAGGTGGGGCCGTCGTCTGGCTGTCGGACGAGTTCGCGGGCGTAGCGCAAAACGCGCTCAGAGAAGCGTTTATACGCCTCTGTCAATTTATAGGTCTCCTCGGCCACATCCCGTTCAGGAAAAGGGGGGAGCGTGTCCAGCACCCCTTGGCCGTAGGCTTTGATGTCGCCTCGCCGCCGTTGGACAAAGTAGCGGGCCACCGTGCGGCGTAAATTGGTCTTGTCTGGCCCCGTCAAATCCTCTGGCAAATCGGCAAAATCAGGCTTGAGCAAGGTCAATAAAGCGCGAAAAGCTGCGTCCTTGCCGCTATGCGGGGTGGCTGTGACCAGCAAAAGATGGCGGGTGGGCTGGGCGGCTAAAGCGGCCACCAATTCATAGCGTTGATGTTTCTGCCCCCGCCCGGAGAGGGCATGGACAACGGTATGGGCCTCGTCAACGATGATGCATTCAGGCGCAGTGCGTAGAAAATCATCGCGGCGGCGGTCAGATTTGATGAAGTCGGTGGAGACGACCACGAAGGGGTGACGCTGGAACAAGGATTCGCCGAAGGGCAGATGGCGTTCCAAGCGGGTGGCGGTGCTGGGCAAGACCAGTTCAGCTTCGAGAAAAAATTTTTGGCGTAACTCAGCCTGCCACTGTTGGGCCAATTGCGGCGGACAGAGAACGGCCAAGCGATCAATCTCCCCTCGGTCTAAGAGTTCGCGCACAATGAGCAGGGCTTCGATGGTCTTGCCGATGCCCACATCATCGGCAATGAGCAGCCGCACAGGATCAAGCTTGAGGGCCATGAGCAGCGGCACCAATTGATAAGGACGGGGGTCAAGGTTAATCTTGGCGAAAGAACGAAATGGGCCGGCACTAGAGCGAAAGCCGAGTAGCACTGCCGCCCGTAGCAAGCGGGCCGAGCGATAATCGCCCACCTGGTTAGGATCAGGTAAGGCAAATATGGCGGGTTCAAGCGGCTCTAGGGCGGTCAAGACAGCGGTTTGCTCATCATCCGTGCCCCCCAAGGGCCGCAGCCGGACCAGCTCATCCGTCGATGAGGGCAAGACAACCCATTCGCGCCCTCGGACGCGAACCAATGAGCCAACCGTAAATTTCGATCCATTTCCGTTCCTCATGCCCCACCCCCAAAAATATGCTTGTTTTGGGCGAAAAGGGTATGCCAATCGTCTCGGTAGCCAAAACGTAAAACTTGATAACCATAATCTTCCAGACATTCCTGCTGTTGCTGGTCGCGGGCTTGACGGGTCGGATTGTCGTGAGGTGAGCCGTCAACGTAGATTGCGGCGTATACGCCATCCTTTTTGTAGATAAAATCAGGCCGCGTTTGACAATCCTCAAGGTAGGGCTGGGCGGCATCAGGCAGGCGCAAGCCCCCCGCTTGCACGGCTTGCAACCATTGCCGTTCTAAGCCTGATTCACACAAGGCTAAGAGTGCCTCCAGATGGGCCCTGCGCGTCGTCCCGGTGGGGCTGGGGCTGACTGTCGCTTCTGCTAAAATGAGTAACAACTTGCGGATGCGGAGTCGATCTAGGCTCAAATGTTCACGTTGGTTGCTATAACTGAGTAGACAATCATAACAGGCGGCTTCGCACGGAACCCCTGTTTCCGCATCCTCTTTGGCTGTGGGGTCAGGGTGCAGGTTCTCACCTGTCTCTGGGTCGAAGTGACAAATCCGCAGGGCTTCACGGGCGACATTCATACAGGCAGTTGGGTCATCGACCATTTGGCGTAAAACACCCGCCCCGCCTTCTGCTGCCTCATAGAATAAAATGGCCCGCCGATTAGCCGCCTCTGGCAAGGGTTCAGCGGCTAACTCATTGTCTTCCAACTGATAGACCGCTTCGATAGCCCGCTTCAAAGCTGCCTGAAGGGAAGCCAGAACCTCAATTTCCAGCCCGCGTCCTTGAGGCTCCAAAATCAAGCAATTACGGCTATCTTCGACATAGGGGATGACCCGCTTGGTTTGGTTGGAAAGGGGGTCATCCGGGTCATCAACGGCCTGTTCATTGCGTTGCCAATAGCCACGCTCAATATCGAGGACAAAGCCATGTTGGTCTTTATTTTTGCGTCGTGTCCAGCCCAGGTTTATGCGCCAGAGGGTGGCGGTTTGAGCATAGGTTAAATGCATACGGAAGTCGTCGTATTCGATTAAAGCGGTCCGAATATCCGGTTGCCCATCGCGTTCGGAGAAAATGTACCCCGTCCGCAACTCATAACCCAAACGCAAGCGTTTTTCCTCATCAGCGTTAATGCGGTCTCGTCGTTTTGTGACCACGTTTTGCAGTCGCAGCAGAGACTGCAATGGTGGGTCTAAGGTGGTCGAGCAGCGTTGACATAAATCGTAATTTTGGTTGGCTGAAAGGGGGTGGATATAGCCGCATTGGGGACATTGTTTGATTTGCGTCGTCGTCAGCGGGTCGGCTGCTTCTTCTTGGGCGGCGACGGGCATGATGATTTTGTTAATCAAATAGCGTGACCCTTCGTGGTAGATAATGCCCCTTGGCCCGAACTCAGAGATGGCCAGAAAACGAGGGCGCGAGAGAAATTCGTCGCGCTGGCGGCCCCGGCGGGCAGGGATGAAGGCTGAAATGGGAAGACGGGGGAAACTGTAGCCAGGTAAAAAGCCTTCCGTGGCGAAGTAGCGATAACTGTAAAAATCGGACTGGGCCACATTGCTCACCTCAGTCAGCAGGTCAATTTGTGATAGGGCCTCCTGTCGTAGACGTTCTGCCTGTCGCTTATCTGTTTGGGGGCGCGTTGGGTCAAGCCTAATCGCCTCTTGCACCTTGACTTGCAAGAGGGCTGACCGATACAACTGTCGCCATCTTTCACAGGTTTGATCAAAGACGCGGCCTATTTGCTGCATGGTGCTTTCCAAGAGGGCCTCGGCCTGTTTCTGTTTAAGGTCAGGAATGGTCTGGAGGACCCGCTTGGCGCGCTGACGGGCGGCTTGGCGGGCGGGACTGGATTCGACCAATTGCTGTATTTCGGGCAATAAGCTAAGGGGTGGAGGCGTTCCCCGCGCTTCATCCCCGCTAGCCATGTCCAATATTTCTTTGAGCGAATCTTTCAGATCAATGTCTGCTTCAGCCAACCAGATGGCCTGAATATGGGCCCGTAAAAGGTCTTCATTGGTCAAATCAAGCTGAGGTGGGGCCACAACACCGGCCACCATCCGTTTAGGGTGCTTGAAAAAATATTGATCATGCTGGTTACCTCTGGCGCAGTAGGTGAAGACCAAGGCCGGTTGTCCGCTACGGCCGGCCCGCCCACTACGTTGGGCGTAGTTAGCTGGGGTAGGGGGCACATTTCGCAAGTTGACCACATTTAACTCGGCGATGTCAATGCCTAATTCCATCGTCGGGGAGCAATATAAAATGGGCAGTTCCCCCCGCCGAAACTTTTGTTCTCGCGTCTCGCGTTCATCATAAGGGACTTGAGCCGTATGTTCATGCGCTCGCAGGTCGCGGAGATACGACTTCCCAAGGATTTTTTCTGCTTGGCGATAAAAGTCTACAAAAAAGCGGTTGGGGCGGTTGCCATCTTCTGATTCTTGCGGGACGCGGATGGGGTCATGGAAGGTCCGTTCCCCCGTCCCAGCGACCCAGCGCATCGCGGCGGCCACCAATTGGTAGCCAGGTACATCTCCTGAGTTGCCGCTCGCCTCTTTAGGCTCAAGCACTTGCTCAACCAAGCCGGCCACGCGCAAGCCCTCTAGCAATTCTCGAATAATCTGCTGGGTCTCATCTAGCCCTAGCCGCCCATGAACCGCTGCGTCATAGTCAGGCAGGGTCTTAGGCCGACGCAGATACAGACCGAAGCCGCCCCGCGCCGAGAGGTAGGTATGTGGTCCGCTATACTGGTCGCCGCTAGAAGAACGGGGAAATAAAATCTTGGCGTAATCTAGGCGTTCATCCTCATCAATGGCCCACGGATCAACCAGATGTTGATTGCTCCTTTGTTTAATCCGCTCTTGATGGGTGTTATCTAAATAATTTACCTTTATGGCCAATTCTCGCCGCATATGGTCTAACAAGACTTTGGCGATTTTGCGCCGTACCGCAGGCGTGGTCGCCGCCAGAGCTGGATGAAAGGCTTGCCAAATATCATCAGCTTGGCACACTTCATCTAGTGAGTCATAGCGAATTTCCAATAAACCGCATTGTTCTAGATTAGGCAAGGTCACCCGCCATCCGCGCCGCAGGTCACGATAAATACGATAACCCAGTACCTCGCGCAAGGCTTGTTGAGTCTGTTGCTGGGCTAAAAATCGGACCTGCGGGTCGCTGGCGTAAAACTCTAAAGGCAAGTTCAGTGCCTCAAACACCTTTTCAGCGATGACTTCATGGGTCAAGCCCGGCTGACCTGCTTGTTTGACGGCCCGATAAATCGCGCCTCGTAGAAGGCCGACTTCGATGAAGTCATTGAAGTGTCCGGCTTGTAAAGAGGCATCTTGCCGATTGTCCGTAAAGCTCAAGAGTTTTTGGGCTTGTTTTTCTAAATCACTGGCTTTGAGGGCTTGGATGGCCGCTAAACTGAGCAGGGTAGTGGCACTGCTGCGTCCTTCTAAACTGAGGGTGGCTAACTTCCCGAAATCGCCTTGGCGGGCGGCATAGGAGACGCGGCAATGTAAACAAAACATAAACGGCGTGGGTAGGTAAACACAGTCCAATCCGTTTTGATCTTCCACGCCCTGTGAATTGAGACGGATAGGTCGGGGTAATTGTTTTCGACGGTGAGGGCGAATACGGCGTACGCCGCCCCGTTCTTCTAACCAATCATCAGGCAAATAGTCTCCTGCCAGCAGGTCTTCGATATTGGATGGCCAAGGGTTGTGCGAGTTAAGATACAGATAACCCGCCTCACCCTCACTCTGCTCATCCCCAAACTCACGCCCTAAGACCTGACGTGGTTGCTCTCCTTCTGGCAAGGCTTCATCTTCATCTTCTTTCTTGGTCAACCGTATGGTGTAATATTCTTGCCCACACTCGCGGCAGAAGCAGAGGGGATATAGCACCCTATTTCGATGGCCAGGGACGAATTGCTGTCCACTCAGGGTGATGTAGCGCTGCGCCTCCAATTCAATGGTCGCGTAAAAGGTGCTGCCAGGGCTGATAAATTGATGGAGGCGGAAAGCGAAGGGGGCCAACCCTGTCTCTGGATGCCCTTCGCAGCGATAGCCAGCGAGGAGCCAGCCCTGAATAATCTCAGCACAGACTGATGGGGCGACAGCGGTTAACTGGCTTAGATCTTGAGCCGCCGTGGGAATGGTTTTCGGCTCTTGCCGCACAAATTTCTCCTCTGTCTTTCGCAAGCCAAAAGTGTTTTCGATCCAAGCCGATAGGGGGTGGGCGACGAAGGTATCGTAGTCAGTGGGCGCGACGGCGATGAGATTTTTGCCTTGCTGGACAGCCAGCCGGAGGGCACCTTCATTAATTACCTCGGGGGTCGCTCGCTCTAAGGTCTCCCCAATGACGTGTTCGGGCTGCACCGTGGTTCCAAATAGTTGCGTACCAACCTTGGCCACCTGTATCTTTTGAGCCTGATAACTATCTTCGGAACCCCTGTTTCCGCCACTAGCGAGGGTGGCCGATGTGCCGACAAAGAGGATTTCCTGATCAGCTGTCTTCAAGCGGTCTCGCACCCGCCTTAGTAAGAGACTGACATCTGCCCCTTGCCGCCCGCGATAGGTGTGCAGTTCGTCTAAGACGAGGAAGCGCAGTCCCTTGGCCCGCTCGATTAACTTTCGCTCTCGCGGGCGCGTCATAATCAACTCCAGCATGACATAGTTGGTTAATAAAATATCGGGCGGCTGGGTGATGATTTGCTGTCGTTGAGTCGCGTTTTCTTGACCTGTGTAGCGAGCGAAGGTCACAGGAGCCTGTCCTTCGGGATAGCCCTGATGTAGAAATTTTTCCAGTTCACCGGCTTGACTATTGGCTAAAGCGTTCATCGGGTAAACGATAATGGCTTGGATGCCTTGGCCCTTGCCGCGTCGCAGCACATGATCGACAATGGGCACGATATAGGCCAAGCTTTTTCCAGAGCCAGTGCCTGTGGTCAAGATGTAATGATGTCCCCTCCGAGCAATTTCAATGGCTTGGCGTTGGTGGCGATGAAAACGAATCGTCTGACCTGCGCCCTCAGCTTTTCCCTTCCGAAAAATGCGTTCACATTCTGGATGAAGCCATCCATCTGCGATGAGGTCTGCCACTGTACCGCCACTGGCGAAGATCGGGTTTAGTTGAATGAGTGGTGAAGGCCAGAAAACACAATCTTTTAAGCTGTCTTCAAATTTTTCGGTAATTCGTTCATCCCGAATGCGAACAAAACTGCTGGCATAACTAAAATAATCTTCCGTCAGCTTTTCCCGCAGGGCGAATACATCCATTGTTGGTCTTCCTTATATTTGTTTGGGTTGGTCAAGGCTATTCCTGAAGATCTCGATAACGGGATTCTTCTATTCGGGAGTAGTTCAATTTCCTCAATTATATAGCAGGCAGTTTAAAAAACAAATATTAATGGGCAGTTGATTTGTCCTAAACACAAATCCAAATTTTGTTTTTAGAAATTAAACTTTTCAGGGAAAGTTGACAAGAGAGAAAGATGGTATATAATAATAAATTTGTCAAATCATTAAGATGGGCGAAAGAAAAATAAAATGGAGACGGCGTAGCGAAGCAATGAAAGATGCTAATATCGAGTGGCAAACGAGAAGACAGCCATTTCGTCGCTGTGACCCAATAGGCGCATTGGCTTAACTGTGATGAAACATGATACACAAACCAACATAGGATATTCTCATCATGGCAGTTGACACGCAAAAAGTTTCATCAAGACCAACAACCCGACCACCTTGGCTGACAGCAAAACGTATTAAAGCGATCATCCAAACCATCTTCATTCATGCTGCGCTCATCCCAGCAGCCTTTGTATTCATGCTCCCTTTTCTGTGGATGCTTTCTACTTCGTTAAAACCGGATACGCAGCTATATGCTTATCCGCCGGTTTGGATACCCAACCCCCTCAACTGGGCCAATTATCCTAATGCTGTGACCTATATCACTTTCTTTTTGTATTTACGCAATACCCTGGTTATCTCAGTTACAGCCACGATTGGGGCCATTCTGTCTTGTTCCTTGGTCGCTTATAGCCTAGCCCGTATACCTTGGCCTGGGCGGCATATATTGTTCATCTTGACCGTGGCCACGCTCATGTTACCTTTTCAAGTAACCTTGATTCCCTTATTTCTTGTATTCAAAAATCTGGGTTGGGTTGGCGATTTTCGCCCTTTAATCGTGCCTCACTTTTTTGGGGGGGCCTTATACATTTTTCTGCTACGTCAGTTTTTTATGACCATTCCTATGGAGCTTTCTGAAGCAGCCCGCATTGATGGGGCCAGCGAATTTCGTATTTATTGGTCTATTATTTTGCCCCTGGCTAAACCAGCCCTGGCGACCGTTGCCATTTTCGAGTTCATCGCTCGCTGGCGTGACTACTTAGGCCCCCTCGTTTATCTGAATGACCAAAAGTTGTATACCCTCTCTCTCGGTTTGTATGAATATAGTTCCCAATATGGCCGAGAGTGGGGTTTATTGATGGCTGCCTCAGTCTTAATCACGCTCCCGATCATTATGTTATTCTTCTTCCTGCAAAAGACCTTTGTCCAAGGGATTACGCTGACGGGGATTAAGGGGTAACTGATGCCAGGGTTTATCTTTTTACACACTTGTTCCCAGTAAAACATATTTTTTACTTCCCTGGATCCTGTACCATTCTCCCAATCATCGTCAAGGCATGTTCCAAATCCTGCCGCCACACTGCTTCATCTCCGCTCTTGAATAGCCAAACTTGACGACGACCGACCCGATTGCCGATTCCCAAGCGACGTTCTAAGCCTTGACGGTCTATATCTTCTAAGGCATCCGCTTTAAGCATGATTTCAGCATCATTAGCACTGATAGCCTTAACGCCAGCGGTGCGACAAAGTACTTTGAGTTTGAGTTGATAAATCAAGTTGAGGACGGGGTCAGGTAACTCGCCAAAGCGGTCTTCTAATTCTTGGCCCATCGTCGCCACATCTTCGAGCGTGTTTAGGTTTGCCATACGACGATAAAGACGCAAACGCAAATTTTCTTCAGTCAAATATTCTTCAGGAATATAGACGGCCATTGGCAGATTAATTTGAATATCATCCTCTAAGGGGCTGAGATAAGAAGCTGTCAATTTATCTAGGCTGGTTTCAGTTGAAGCATCGGAGCCAGTGGCCTCTTCCTGTTGGCTTTTGAGTTGTTGTACAGATTGGGCCAAAAGACGCACATAGAGATCAAAGCCCACCGCTGAGATGTGACCATGCTGTTTAGCCCCTAATAAATCGCCTGCCCCCCGAATTTCTAAATCGCGCATCGCAATTTTGAAGCCAGCCCCTAACTCATCCGCTTCTTGAATAGCCTCTAAGCGTTGTTGAACGATGTCAGAAGGTTTGTGGTTTTTAGGTACCAGAAGATAGGCATAAGCCTGCACGGCTGAACGACCCACGCGCCCGCGCAATTGGTAAAGTTGGGCCAAGCCAAAAGCATCAGCGCGGTTGATGATGATGGTGTTGACATTGGGGATGTCGAGGCCAGACTCGATGATGGTCGTGCTGACCAAAACATCATATTCTCCCTGAGCAAAATCAAGCATGATCTTTTCTAAGCGACGTTCTGACATTTGCCCATGCCCAATGACGACCCGAGCCTCTGGCACCAACTTGTTGACATATTGCCCAATTGCTTCAATACCAAGGACTCGATTATGAACAAAATAGACCTGTCCGCCCCGGTCTATTTCCCGTTGTAAGGCGGTCCGCATGAGAAAGTCATCCATTGGCGTGACCGTCGTTTTTATAGGCAGACGTTCTTCGGGCGGCGTGACAATGAGGCTCATATCTCGGATCCCCGTCATAGACAGGTGTAGGGTACGGGGGATGGGCGTAGCACTTAAGGTCAGCGTGTCAACATTGGTCCGCAGTTCTTTCAAGCGTTCCTTATGGGGCACCCCAAAACGTTGTTCTTCATCAATGATCAACAAGCCTAAATTCTTAAAGGCCATGTTTTTCTGAAGTAGGCTGTGGGTGCCGATGACGATATCAACGCTGCCACTCGCTAGGCCCGATAAAACCTGATCGGCTTCCTTACGAGTACGGAAGCGCGAGAGCATTTCGACGTTGATGGGAAAGGCGGCCAATCGTTTCCGAAAGGTATTATAATGTTGTTGGGCTAAGACTGTGGTCGGGACGAGCAAAGCCACTTGGGTGCCATCCATGACGGCTTTGATCGCCGCTCTCAGAGCGACCTCTGTTTTGCCAAAGCCAACATCACCACAAATAAGGCGATCCATCGGTTTGACGCGCTCCATGTCCTGTTTTACCTCAGCGATGGCGTTGAGTTGATCTTCCGTTTCGACATAAGGAAAGGCTGATTCAATTTCTCGTTGCCAAGGCGTATCGGGTGAAAAGGCACGTCCCTGACCCATTTCACGCTCGGCATAAATGCGGAGTAATTCATCTGCAATGTCGGCGATGGCTGCTTTAGCCCGCTTCTTCGTTTTGCTCCATTCAGCCGTGCCTAGACGGTTCAGGGAGGGAACATTATCATCTGAACCGACATAACGTGATAGGCGATCGGCATGGTGAATGGGTACATAGAGTTTATCGTTTTGATTGTAAGCGACCTGAAGATATTCACGTTCTGACCCATCAAAATCGAGCTTAACTAAGCCTTTGAAAATTCCAATGCCATGTTCAATATGCACCACATAATCATCTGGTTTCACATCTTCAAAAAAGGTCTCAGGGGTGGCGGTTTGTCGATGTTTGGGCCGCCGACGGGGTTGTGATTTGCGTACTCCAAACAGTTCGGCATCAGTGAGAATGGTCAATAAAGGCGCGGCCCTCTCTCGTGAACGAAGAAGAAATCCCTCTAAAATCGGGCCATCAAACAAGGTAATGCTACCGGGCGGCGAGGGGAAAGCCAGATGCTCAAGGGGCACGGCCGTCACCCCTTCATCGTCCAAGAGGCCGCTCAAACGAGCTGCTTGGCGGCTCGTGATGATCACCCGCTCACCCTGATCTCGGCGTTTCAAGATGTCTTGCAAAGCAGGGCGAATTTGACTACCGTATACAGGGGGACTCGTAAAAACTGCTTGAAAAGGATGATCTTGTTCTTTAGATGGCTCATCGGGCCAAGGATCAAAGCCGATCGTTAAAGGGCGACCTTGCTTTAGGCGGGGCCTCAAGTCGGTCCAGGTGAAATAGGGGATTGGCCAGTCACAAGGTAATTCATGACGAAAGACTAAATCCTGTTTGAGTTTATCTGCTTGCATTTCAATGTCTTGAATCACAGTGGCTAACTCGGTCGGATTTTCAATGATGATCAAACTTTCTGGCGGCATAAGATCAAGCAGATTGACTTTGTCTGCGGACATCAAGGTTAAATAATTTTCGATACCCGGAAAAGCAGTTTCAGCCTCCAGACGGGTGATTTCTGCCCGATAATTAATCTCGGCCATCGGTTGGAGCCGACTGGTGTCCAAGGCTTGAAGTCGGTCAACCGCAGTCAAAGCGTGAAGCGGCAGTGCTTCGGTGGCGGGGCCGATGGTCAAAGTTCTAAGCTTATCTTCAGAGCGTTGGGTCAGAGGGTCAAAGGTACGCAGCGAGTCAATTTCGTCGCCGAAGAGATCGATCCGAATCGGGTATAACTCGCTTGGGGGGAAGATGTCCATAATACCACCACGGTGGCTAAATTCGCCAGGATTTTCAACGATGTCACATGATTGATAGCCTAAATTTATCCAGGTTCGCAAAGTATCCGTCATGACAATCTGCTGCTCAAGCTGATAGATGAGCAAGTTATCAGTGAGCCAATTTAAAGGAATGGTCTGCTGCATTAAGGCCCGCGAGGAGGTGACGATGATGGGGGCTTTCGCTTGTGCTGTGGTGGTATAGGTACAAAGCGCGGTTAGCGCGGCTAAACGTTCAGCGATTATCTCTCGAGTCCAGGGGATGCGTTCATAGGGCAAGACACCTGGGTCAGGGAAACGACGAACTTCATCAGGGCATTCAGCCCAGAGGCGGAGTTGTTCAGCAATTAAACGGGCTCGGTCAGACCGCGCCGTAATGAATAAGATGGGAATTTGCAGATTTTGGTTTAAGGCAGCCAGAAAAGCAGGTCTAGCCCAAGTCGGCACACCAAGCGGGCCCAGTGGCGTTTGCTGCTGGACAATCTGCTGCGTCAAGTCGGTGATTGCGGTATTTTGGTTGAATAGGCGTAAGATAGTCGAGAGGTTGATCATAGAGAAATTAAGCATTATGTAGGGATATTAAAATAAGGTTACTCAGGCCACGTTGCCACGTTGTTTCAGTTAAAGTTGCTCATGGCCCGTTCCATTCCCTCTGTCACCGCCAGTCGAATTGCGTCTTGCGCTGCCTCATAAGTATAGCGCATAGACTTTTGTTCATCTCGACTAAATTTGCGAAGAACATAAGCTTCTATGGGTATAGGTCCGGCGGGCCGGTCAATACCAATGCGAACGCGGGGAAATTCTTTCGTGCCTAAGTGCTGAATGACACTTTTCATGCCATTGTGACCACCTGGACCCCCTTTTAGGCGCAAGCGTAAACTGGCATGGGGCAAGTCTAAGTCATCATAAACAACAAGAATATAAGAGGGCGGGATTTTATAAAAACGGGCCACCGCTGCCACAGCCCGGCCACTAAGATTCATGTAAGTGAGCGGTTTCATCAGAGCCACAGGTACATCCTCAATTTCCCCTCGACCCACCACAGCCTGAGCGCGTCCTTCATTAAATCGAATACCTTCGGACTTGGCCAAAGCATCTATAACGACAAAACCAACATTATGTCGCGTATCCTTATATTTTGGACCAGGATTACCTAAGCCAACAATCAGCCATTCAATCGGTCTATGATTAAGTTTCATGTTACTTCCACCATCTACGTCGTGATATATTATTTTTGGATGGCCTCAGAAAACCCAAAATAAAAATATGCGTGGCAGAGAGAAATCCAAAACCAAGAAAAATTAAAAGCATGCCACCAATGCCCCATAAGAAGGCCGATCGTAAAGGGTCTGGGTCGAAATTGGTGATGGTGGGAATGGGTAAGCTGTTGGCTGAGTCAGGGCGAGGGGTTGGTAAAACGCCCTGTGTACTTAATAAACGACGGGTGGCTGTTGGCGTTTCAACTTGTGGCAAGTGAACGATGGCTGGAGTGG
This sequence comes from Anaerolineae bacterium, assembly GCA_965199695.1. GTDB lineage: Bacteria > Chloroflexota > Anaerolineae > 4572-78 > 4572-78 > CBDAUV01. Next base: position 1,807,987 of record OZ241372.1, read on the forward strand.
GGGTGTCTGCTACAGGCGTAGGGGTGGCTGTGACTAAACGAGGCGTACCCGCGGACGGTTGTTGTTCAGCCTCAAGGGTTGGGGTTGGTGTATCGGTGGGAATAGCATTACCAAGCACAATTTGTTTCACTTCAAGTTCACCATAATTCCCATCTGTCCGAATGACTCGGATCCGAAGTCGATAGCTACCATCCGGGACTTGCGTGGTATCCCAGATTGCCAACTCGCCATTGACGACTTGATCTCTACGCTCAATGCCGATGGTAATCCATTGATCGTTTCGGACAACAGGTTCTTGAGCATAAGCCACCTGAAAGCGATCAAAATTAGGATGAACGGCACTGCCGCGAATAGAAATCACGCCTCGGACCACAGCGTTTGTCGTTGGGGTGGTGATAACCGCTAACTCCCCTTGCCTTGGTGGTGAGGCTAAGGATTGAGGGTAAGCGTAGGGAGGATAAATCAATATTGTCAGCGACAGGATAAAAATGACAGATAGTCGGTAGTTCATACGCTGCGTACCTTTGTTCTGATAATAGGAAAAGTGCTTTTGAAAACTCAATATAACCTCTAGGACATAAGGGTGTTTGTTCGATATGGGTGATAGATGCTGAGGATCAACCGAAAACTTACGCTGAACTTATTCAAATCAAGATCTGCTAAAGTTTAGCATAAGATGAGAAAGCTGACAACTTTTTACGTCACCAGCGAAATCTCAAAATCATCCTACTGCGGCTCCAATTGTCCAAAATACTGCCGCACCATGTCCTTCAGGCCCAAGGGAATATAATCATTATCTAAATCTTGGAGAGCTTGGTATTGATAGGCTTGATAGACTTCGGTATAAGGCACGACAGCTTGACCGAGGTCTCGATTGGGGTTTAACCCAGTCTCTCCGAAGGGCAAATCAATGTCCCCTTCAGGATTTTGTCTAGGTGGGGCGATGATATCGCCTGTCTCGCCACCAAGGAATTGAGGGGCGTAAACTGAGGTGTAGTCTTCTACGCTGCCGCTTTGACCCTCGCCACTGTTCATGGGCCTAATACTGGTATTGCCTTGGTTGGCATCTAAACCATGATCACCACCATCGCCCTCACCTTGTCCACTCCCACCACTCGCTTGTCCCTGTCCACCCACCGTCGCATTTCCTTGATTTCCCTGACCCTCCACTCCCTCACCTGCCTGACCAATTTGCTCATTGCTCATTGCTAATTGCTCATTGACTTCCGTTCTCTGGCCTGTTTGGTCAGACAGAGCTTGCTGAGTCAACTGGGCTTGGGCTGCTTCGACCTGCGACAGAGCTTGATTTAACTGGGCTTGTGTATCTTGGCTGGCCTGTAGATCATCAAGTTGCGCTGCGGCCTGCTGAAGGGCCTCTTGGGCTATGGCCGCTTCACTCGCTTGTAGAGCTTCAGCCGCTTGCTGAAAATTTTGAGCTAAATCTGAATTAAGACCACTGAGGCTATCCGCCGTTTGATTAAGTGCCTCAGCCAACTGATTAGCCTGGCCAGCCTCGGTGGGCAAATTGTGGCCTAAATTCCGCCAGGTCTCACCAGTTAAGGGTTCCAAGGCTTCGTTTGTCTCCGATGGTAAGTCCAAAGCGGCCAATTGTTCAGCCAAGGTAGCGAGGGCTTGTTGTTGAGCTTGCTGGCTTTGAGCCAAGTCGGTTAAGGCTTGTTTTGCCTCAGAAAGGGCAGGGAGGGCTTCTGCTTCTGCCTGAATCAAGGCTCCATCTGTCTGAGCCTCGCGTAACGCTGCGATCAGTTCTTCTAAAGTCGCGTTTAATTCGGCTAAATCCTCAGTTTCTGTTAGTTCAGCCTCAGCCAGCAAGTCAGCTTGTACCGCTTCGAGTTGGGCGAGTGGTTCTTCTAGTAAAGTATTCAGCGCAGTTTGTTGAGGATGTTGTACAGCCGTGTAGGTAGGCCATAGATAGAGGGTGACGACGGCCACAAAAAGAAGCCCTAGTAGGCTAAAAGAGGCCCTGGTCAGCCAACGATGCTTGTGTTGAGGCCAAAGTGGTAAGGCATCTATGAGGGATACTTGTTTTAATTGAACAAACGTATCCTCCCCTTGCGCCTCTTGCAATTGAGAACTCGTTTGTAGCTGACCTTCAAGTAATTCAAAGGCCGTCGTCAAGCGGGCTTCTAGCTGTAAATACTGATCGCCCAAGCGGGCCAAGGTCACCGTCGGCCAAGGTCGTAACCAGACGTAGGCTTGGCCTAGGACACTTAATATCAGCAGGCTAAATAAACCAAGGCTTAAAACTTGATGGGGCAATAACCACGACCCCCAGCGACTGATGATGAGCAAGATGAGGCTCAAGGCTAAACCCGAAAACAGCGTTAACCAAGCCATCTTTACACTATCTCGCCATTGCAAGCGTCGTTTTAAGGGCCTCAGAGCTTGCCTTAATTGGGCTAAGGTCATTGTGGCCTCACTTGATCAATGCGGTGAACGGCTAAACGGATGAAGATGAAGCTCAGACTGAAGGCAAAAACGACATAAATAAGCCACGGGGCGAGCAAAGGAAAGGTGTATTGACCAGCCACTTGTTCCATCGAAAAAATATAACTATCTGTCTCCAAAAAGAAAATTTCAGAAGTAACGGCCATGCTCAAAGGATTTAGGCTCAATAAGACTAAGCCGAGATAGACAAGGAGTCCGGTCATAAAAGGCGAAGGGTCATCAAAGAGAAAGGGGTCTGTCAAAGAGAAAACGCTCATGACAAACACAAGCAGGGGAACACCTAACAAAAGAGGAATAATCACCGCATAGTTAAGCATATTGGCCTGCGTTGTAGAGCGAGCAAAGCTGGAGACGCAAATGCCGAGCGAACAAAATAGCAAGGTTGTCAGATATAAAATCAAGACCGCGATCAGAATCTCGCTTAAGGTGATGCCGCCGAAGAAGTAAGCCATCGTTTGAAAGGGCAGGGCGGCTAAAATCAACAGGCCCATGAAAATCAAGACGGCCCTGAGTTTACCCAACACAATTTGGCGGGCTGGCAAGCCTGTGATGATCAACAAGTCATAGGTCTGACGCTCTTTTTCGCCCACCAAGGTGCCCGCGCTAAAGGCTGGGCCAATTAAACATATAATGAATAAGAGTAACATGATGGAGCTATAAAAAACCGCTTTGCCTAAATTAGCTGAAGCCTCTAAAGTGCGTTGATAGCCAGCATCATAATAATTATATGATTCCGTATCTTGGTAAATGATGCCATAAATCAGTAAAACCAATCCACTCAGCATAAATAGATGTGCAGCCAAGACCATAAAAGTACGCCGGCCCCGCATCCGTATCCGCAATTCATTCAGCAGAATGGGATTGTTCCACAGTTTTTTTATATCTATCCAGTTAGCGATTATTTTTAGCATAGCTTGCCTTCCTTAACATCATCGCCCATGATGGGTCTGCAAACTCCGCACCTGCAATGATTTCGCTCGTCTGGCCTTAATGCCGTTCACCGCAGCAACCGCTGAGGATAAGGTCGTTAGCAGAGGAATGCCCAAACGGGTGGCTGCGACCCGCAATGATTTGCCCGCTTCGTGTGCATGGCGGCCAAGCGGGGTGTTGATGATCATGGTGATTTGGCCTGCCTCAATCGCTTCGACAATATGCGGTGTCCCCTGATGCACTTTATTGACCGGTTGAACTGGTAAGTCAGCACCCTGTAAGGCAGTCGCAGTGCCAGCCGAAGCGGCGATTTTAAACCCCATACTCAATAAATCACGCGCTAATTTCAAGACAGCCTGTTTGTCGAAATCATTGACGCTGATGAAGACTGTGCCTTCCTCTGGCAAATTGGTCTGGGCAGACATTTGGGCTTTTAGAAAGGCATGCTCAAACCGTGAGGCATGACCCATGACCTCGCCCGTAGAACGCATTTCGGGGGTTAACATGGCATCAACGCCAGGGAATTTTTGGAAGGGTAAGACGGCTTCCTTGACAAAAAAGCCATCAATCACTGGTTCGGCGGTCAGACCCAATTCTTTCAAGGTGGCCCCAGCCATGACCTTCGCCGCCAGCTTGGCCAAGGGATAGCCTGTAGCCTTGCTGACAAAAGGCACGGTTCGACTAGCGCGCGGATTAACTTCAATGACATAGACTGTATCATCTTTGACCGCGAATTGAATATTCATCAGCCCGCAGACCCCAATTTCTAACCCCAGGCGGTGGGTATAATCTCGGATGATATCAAGGTGATATGCACTCAAACGATAGGGAGGTAAGACACAGGCACTATCGCCTGAATGGATGCCGGCCTCCTCAATATGTTGCATGATACCGCCCACGACCACCCGCTCTCCGTCGCAGAGCGCATCTACATCGACCTCATAAGAATTTTCCAGGAATTTATCAATCAAGATCGGTTGATTAGGGGTGACCTTCAGCGCATCAGCAATATAGCCGCACAATTCTCTTTGATCATAGACAATGGCCATCGCTCGCCCCCCCAAAACATAGCTGGGACGGACTAAGACCGGATAGCCAATTGACTGGGTCACGTCTTCAGCTTCAGCCAAGTCAAAGGCAATGCCATTCTCCGGGCGCGGGATGTCTAAACGACGTAAAACGGCATCAAATTGTTCACGGTCTTCGGCCAACCTAATCGCCTCAGGACTCGTGCCCCATATCGGCACACCTGTATTCGCCAAATCTTGCGCTAAATTGAGAGGCGTTTGACCACCAAATTGAATGAAAACGCCATCTGGCTGTTCAACCTCAACAATATGCAAAACATCTTCCAAGGTCAGCGGCTCAAAATAGAGACGATCAGCCGTATCATAGTCTGTGGACACGGTTTCTGGATTGCAATTCACCATGATCGTTTCATAGCCAGCCTCCTTCAAGGCAAAGCAAGCATGCACACAGCAGTAATCAAATTCCAAACCCTGCCCAATTCGATTTGGCCCACCACCCAAAATCATGACCTTTTTACGATCAGAGGGATTGGCTTCACAATCCGTTTCATAGGTCGAGTACAGATAAGGTGTAAAGGCTTCAAATTCGGCGGCGCAGGTATCAACGCGGTGGTAGACGGGGCGGATACCAGCCGCCAGACGCTTATGTCTTACAGCCGCTTCACTGATAGGCGGTTTTTGGGGAGATAGAAGGAGGGCGATGGTTTTATCAGAAAACCCGTAGCGTTTCGCTTGAAGTAAAAGGTCGGGAGAAAGCGTCTCTAGGTTGCTAGCGGCCAAGGCTCGCTGCACCTCGGTCATTTGCGCTAACTGGTCAATGAACCAGGGATCATATTTGGTCAAGGCAAACACTTGTTCAGGCCTAGCGTGTGCGGTGAGTAAGCTATGATAGACTTGAAAAATGCGCTCTTGGGTTGGGATCTGCAAATCAGCCAAGGTGTATGACAAATTATTTTCCCACCACAAGCCATGCCAGCCGGTTTCTAGGCCCCGAATGCCTTTGCCCAGAGCTTCCTTAAAGGTGCGACCAATCGCCATGACCTCACCGACGCTTTTCATTTGCGGTCCCAAAACTGGGTTCACATCAGGAAATTTTTCAAAGGCCCAGCGCGGAATTTTGACCACAACGTAGTCGATGGAGGGTTCAAAACTGGCGGGTGTTTCACGGGTGATATCATTGGGAATTTCGGGCAGGGTATAGCCGACAGCTAGGAGAGCCGCAATTTTGGCGATAGGAAACCCTGTTGCTTTGCTGGCCAAAGCCGACGAGCGCGAGACACGAGGGTTCATCTCGATCACCGTGACCTGGCCATCTTCTGAGTCGACGGCGAATTGCACATTGCTGCCGCCCGTCTCAACCCCGACCTTGATTAAGATGGCCTTGGCTGCATCCCGCAGACGTTGATATTCCTTGTCAGTCAAAGTCTGAGCTGGGGCGACCGTGATGCTATCGCCCGTGTGTACCCCCATCGGATCCAAATTTTCAATGGAGCAGATGACGACGAAGTTATCGGCTTTATCGCGCATGACCTCTAATTCATATTCTTTCCAGCCTAAGACACTCTGGTCAACCATAACTTGGCTCACCGGGCTAAGGCGACAACCATGCTCGACCAGAGCAATCAATTCCTGGCGGTTATTCGCAATACCACTGCCACTGCCGCCCAAAGTAAAACTGGCCCGAATTAACAAGGGATAGCCTACTTCCTCAGCCAAGGCGAGGGCTGGTTCAGGATTATCCGTAACAACGCTACGTGGCGTATCAAGGCCAATCTCTGTCATGGCTTGCTTGAAGAGCAAACGGTCCTCAGCCAATTGAATGGCTTCTAAAGACGCGCCGATAAGTTCAACCTGATACTTTTCTAACAAGCCCGCTTGCGCGATGTCCAGCGCCAAATTCAAGGCCGTTTGACCACCCACGGTAGGCAAAATAGCATCGGGACGCTCCTTGGCAATGACCATCTCGGCCACTTCAACAGTCAAGGGTTCGATATAGGTGGCATCAGCAAACTCTGGGTCTGTCATGATGGTCGCGGGGTTAGAATTGATCAGAATAACCCGATAACCCGCTGCGCGTAAGGCTTTACATGCTTGTACACCGCTATAATCAAACTCACAGGCTTGTCCAATGACGATTGGACCTGCCCCTAGAATAAGAATGCTGTTTAGATCTGTTCTTTGCATTAATTGTTAATTGTTAATTGTTTTGCCATTAGGGAAACGAATTGTTTAAATAAATCTACCGCATCATGCGGCCCTGGTGAGGCTTCGGGGTGATATTGAAGGCTGAAAATGGGCTTCGTCTGATGTTGCAGGCCTTCAATACAATGATCATTTAAATTGAGATGAGTTACGGTCACATCATCAGGTAAGGAGCCAGGTGAGACAGCAAAGCCATGGTTATGGCTGGTGATGGCGACAGGGCCGCTTGAGCCGCCTGATTGCACAGGTTGATTGCCCCCGCGATGCCCAAACTTCATTTTATGGGTTGTCCCGCCTAAAGCGAGGGCCAGGATTTGATGGCCTAGGCAGATGCCAAAAATGGGCATATTCTGATGGACCAACGTACGCACTGACTCAATGGCGTAAGAGACAGCAGCGGGGTCGCCAGGGCCGTTCGAAAGAAAAATGCCATCAGGTTCAAAGGCCATAACCTCAGCAGTGCTTGTTGTGGCTGGGACAACAGTAACATCGCACCCGACCTCTGTCAGCAAACGCAAAATATTATGCTTGATGCCGAAGTCATAAGCAATGACCCGATAAGCGCTGGCTGGCCGTTCTGCGTTTAAGGGCCCCCATTCTTGATTAGCCCATTCAGGAATGACCTTCGCCCGCCAATGATAAGGTGCTGGACAAGAAACTTCGGCGACTAAATCACGGCCTTCCATTGAGGGCGCACTGCGGGCTATCTCGATTAAATCTGGCGCACTGAGAGCCGTATCGCTAGATAAGACACCCATCATAGCCCCTTGGGTGCGGATATGACGCACCAAGGCTCTGGTATTTAACTCTGTCAGACCAGGGATATCGTGGCGGGCTAAAAACTCAGAATAGCTTTCCTGAGCGCGGTAATTACTGCTCACTCGGCTGACTTCGCGGACGAGCATGCCTGCGGCCCAAGGAACTTGAGCTTCCATATCATCGGGATTCACCCCCACATTGCCGATGTGCGGGGTGGTCATGACGACGAATTGACCGCAGTAGGAAGGATCACTTAAAATTTCTTGATACCCGGTCATACTCGTATTGAAAACAACTTCCGCTGTGGCCGTTTTTAAGGCCCCAAAAGCACGACACTTGAACGTGGTGCCATCAGCGAGGGCAAGCGTGGCAGGAGGAAAAATCTGGGGCATCTGTCTATTCTCCAGTATAAGTCTGTTTTGGAATGAGCATTAAATAAGTGTCCCATTTGAGCGGCCCAATCTGGTTCCCAAACGATAGTTCCGCTAGCTCTAGCGGCGCGTCCCCGACCCCGTGGGGTCGCAGGGACGTAGGAACCAGATTGGGACAGTTAATTAATTCCCATTCCTTGGGATATAATATCGTTCCTGATAAGAAATAGCAAATACATCTAAAAAGGGCTAGCGTTGACGGCAAAGCTCACATCACACACGGCAACGGTCCTATCAAAGCGTTTATGCAAATTTTGAACGGCGATAAGTGGGTTGAATTTTGTCATGTGGTTTTGGTTATTGGTCATTGCTGAGAAGATAGCGTCTCACCATATCCAATCCCTGAATGGTCAACCACCTTTGATTGGTTTCAGGATCATAGCGATGAGGAAATTGACGGACTTTTGTATAGTCGCCATGTGCGAGAGCCAGATAAGAGACGGTTTTATCTTCTTCAAGGGTGATGGGGCCTAAAATACAAAGGCCCACGACTTTTTTTCGGCTCAGGGCTTGGGCTATGTTCAAGCTGAGAGATTGTTTCTCGTCTACGGTGCTAGATACGTCATCAGACACCGCTAGATTGAAGGCAGATAAGGCTGCTTCTGGGGTTTCGAAAATTTGTTCTTGCACAGGATGGCTCGGTTGGGTATGTTCACAGATTGCCCTGACCAAAGCAGCATCGGTCAAGGTATCGACCAAAGTCAACCCAAGATGATTTTGGGCTAAACGTTGGGCCACTATATCCCCCAGCGTTTCCTGATTGACCCCAAAAATCACGTCGCCTAAACGCTGCCGTATATCGGCCTCAATCGGCTCGATTAAAGCCGAGGCCTCTGCTTTCGTATTCGCTTTGGCTGCAAGCCGAATATCGACCTGTCCGATATGCGCTCGCAGACCTACCGTTGGATTCGACAAACGCATCAAATCATCAATCTCTCGGTCAACGTCGCTTTCACCCACCCCACAGGTACGAACGGTCCGAATTTTGATCAACTGAATCTGACCGACTTTGTCTTTTAAGTAGGGGATAATCGCTTCCGTCATTTGGTGTTTCAATTCGCGGGGGACACCGGGTAGACAGATGATGATCCCTTCTTCGTGTTCAACAATAAAGCAAGGGGCTGTCCCAACCGGGTTTTCGACGGGTATGGCCTCTGCCGGCATCCAGGCTTGACGCTTATTATTCTCCTTCATAGGGCGACCAAAGCTCTTAAAGCGGGCCGCAATCTGCGCTTCAAATTCTTCGTTATAAACCAACCGCCTCCCCGTAGCTTTAGCCGCCGCTTGGCGGGTGACATCATCAACCGTTGGTCCCAATCCGCCCGATACGATGACCACATCGACTCGGTCAAGGGCCAGCTTCAAAACATCCGTGATGCGATCTTCATTATCGCCCACGGTGGTTTTATAAACGACATCAATCCCAATCTCATGTAACATCTGCGCCACCATGATCGAGTTGGTATCGACAATTTCGCCCAATAATAATTCTGTTCCAGTGAGGACAATTTCTGCTTTCATAGCACTTCCTAATTGATAAAAATTTAGGGTAGGGTTCATTGCAAGGTAAAGATTGCTTTACAAATTTGGATTATAAAATAGATGTAGGAATTGGCAAAAAAGGTCGTGAAGTCTAGCAGGTCTTGATTTGTTGGACGATAAAATTTTCATACAATCAGGTAGGATGAAATCATTTTAATAGAAGTTGAATCAGATTTGGATGTTTCATTCCAAGAGGCAGGCTTTATTAATCAATTGATGAAGCGGAAATAAATCTGATGGATTAGGCAAAGTCTTATGATCTAGTATGTATCATCTTATCAACGACTACTTATGGACATATAAGGGAGAAACCAATGAAGAATAATTTATCCCTAAAAGCTAAATGTTGTCTTAGTTTGCTCTTTGGGCTAGGCTTGAGCCTTTGGTTGGGGGTCAGCTTGGCCCAAGCCCAATGTCCAAATGATTTGTGTTATGTTGACGCTAATGGGACATCCCTGACACCAGATGGGATGAGTTGGACCTTAGCCTACACTAACCTGCAAGATGCGCTCGCTGTGGCCACAGCCGGGGACGAAATATGGGTGGCGAAGGGAGTCTACTACCCGGACGAGGGCGGGGGGCAGACCAACAATGATAGAGGGGCCAGCTTTGGCCTGAAAAATGGGGTCGAGATATACGGGGGCTTCGCGGCCACGGAGACCGAGCGCAGTCAACGCCAGCCCAAGACCAACGTGACGGTCTTGAGCGGAGATATTGACGGCAATGATGGCACAGATAGCCATGGGGTGGTCACGGCGACAACCAATATTACGGGGTCGAACGCCTCCCACGTCATCAATAACATCAGTGTTAACAGGACGGCGGTCTTGGACGGCTTCACCATCACCGCTGGGTATTCTGCTAGCAACGGCGGGGGGATGTACAACCAGGGCAGCAGTCCTCAGATAAACCAAGTCAGCTTTAGCGGCAATTATGCTGCTGTCGACGGCGGGGGGATGTCCAACGTTATCGTCATTTTTATCAGCAGACCTGAGATGAGGCAAGTCAGCTTTAGCGGCAATCGTGCTGATAACGACGGCGGGGGGATGTTCAACAGCCACAGCAGACCTGAGATGAGGCAAGTCAGCTTTAGCGGCAATTTTGCTGCTGACCAAGGCGGGGGGATGTTCAACAACGACAGCAGTTTTAAGATGAGCCAAGTCAGCTTTAGCGGCAATCGTGCTGCTAACCAAGGCGGGGGGATGTTCAACAACGACAGCAATCCTCACATTGTCAATAGTATCTTCTGGGGGAACGCAGCGCGTGGCCTGATCAATGCCACGGCTCAAATTTCGAATGGTGGCACGAGCAACCCGGTGATCAGCTACACCTTGGTTCAGAGTTCAGGTGGCAGCGGCCTTGCTTGGGAGAGCAGCTTGGGCAGGGACGACGGCCACAATCTAGACGCAGACCCGCTGTTCCAAGTGCCTATCGACCCGGCGGATGCCCCCACCAGGGCTGGCAATCTGCGCCTTGACCCAAGCTGTTCCTCCCCCTCCCCGGCCATTGATGCCGGCGATGACCGTGCCGCCAGCGGCCCGGTAGATTTAGAGGGAGCCCCCCGCATCCAAGGGAGGGGGGTGGATTTGGGGGCTTATGAAAGTAGGCCCATGGCCTGTATCAGCCTGAGCAAAGCGGTCAGTCCAGTCAGGGTTGAACCAGACCAGCGGGTGACCTATACCTTGGTCTTGAGCAATAGCGGCGGAGTGAGTGACAGCGTCCGCTTAAGCGACCCCTTGCCCAGCGGGGTTGAGTTCGCCGCTTGGGTAGCGCAGGGGGGGGGGGGGGGGGTGATAACCGCTAATGAAATCAGTTGGCAGGGCCCAGTCACAGCGGGAGAAAGCATCACCATCACCTTCTTGGTCAGCAACCTCAACTTAAGCGGCCCCATCACCAACAGGGCTCAGTTCAGCGGCAGCCTCCAAACAGGGTCAAGCAGCGTCAGCCATACCGTCTTGCCGGTCGCCCCCCTCGCGGCTGACGACACCTACAGCACGACTGAAGACACCCGGCTGACGATCATCAGCCCCACTGGGGTCTTAAGCAATGATGACGACCGCAACGGGGATAGCCTGACCGCTACCGTCCAGAGCGATGTCAGCAGTGGGACACTGGACTTGCAACTTGATGGCAGCTTTGTCTATACCCCGCAGGCTCAGTTTAATGGTCAAGATTACTTCAGCTATCAGGTCTCAGACGGCGTGTTGACCGACACGGCATCGGTGACCGTGACCATCCGGGCGGTCAATGATGCGCCAGTAGCCCTTGACGATACAGCCAGGGCCAATGAAGACGAAGCGGTCAGCATCAGCGTGTTGAGCAATGATGCGGATGTAGACAATAGTCGCTTGTTCCTGACGGCGGTCAGTCCAGCCCAGAGCGGTACGACCAGCATCAGCGGTCATCAGGTGGTCTACAGCCCGAGCCTGAACTTCGCCGGCACAGACAGCTTTACCTATATCGTCTCTGATGGCAGCTTGAGCGACACGGCCTCTGTGACCGTGACCGTCCAGGCGGTCAATGATGGGCCGCTGGCAGCGGCAGGAGCAGACCAAAGCGTGATTGTCAGCCAAAGCGTGACCCTTGATGGCAGCCGGAGCAGCGATGTCGAGGGGGATGCCTTGGGCTATGGCTGGCAGCAGACAGGCGGGCTCAGGGTGACCTTGAACAGGCCCAGCCTCAGCCGAACAACCTTCACCGCCCCAGCCACCCCGACCGTCTTAACCTTCAGCCTAAGCGTGACCGATGGGCAGGGTCTAGTCTCAAGCGCAGATGAAGTGGTCATCACCGTCACAGATGAAGCGATTGCGGGCTTGAGGGCTCAAAACAGCAGCCCAATCGCCGTCCAAGAGAGGGTGACTTTCACCGCGTACATCATATCGGGGACGAATGTAAGCTATACTTGGGATTTTGGCGATGGGGGCAGTGCTGTGGGTCAAGAAGTGAGCCATGTCTATACCCAAGTGGGCACATACACCGCCAGGGTCGTGGTCAGCAACAGCATCAATACCCTGACCGCCACGACAGGGGTGACGATTACCAGTATCCCAGAGCTCAGGGAGGTCGCTATCGCCGGCTTGAGCGTCCAAAACAGCAGCCCGGTCACGCTCAATGAAGTCGTCATCTTCACCGCGCACATCATATCGGGGACGAATGTAAGCTATACTTGGGATTTTGGGGATGGCGCACAGGCCAGCGGCAAATCAGAGGTGAGCCATGTCTATACCCAAGTGGGCACATACACCGCCAGGGTCGTGGTCAGCAACAGCATCAATACCCTGACCGCCACGACAGGGGTGACGATTACCAGTATCCCAGAGCCCAGGGAGGTCGCTATCGCCGGCTTGAGCGTCCAAAACAGCAGCCCGGTCACGCTCAATGAAGTCGTCATCTTCACCGCGCACATCATATCGGGGACGAATGTAAGCTATACTTGGGATTTTGGGGATGGCGCACAGGCCAGCGGCAAATCAGAGGTGAGCCATGTCTATACCCAAGTGGGCACATACACCGCCAGGGTCCTGGCCAGCAACAGCATCAATACCCTGACCGCCACGACCTTGGTCAGCATCACCCCCATTATCGGGTTTAGACCCCGGATTGAAGTCACTGATTATCTAAGCCCTGTCCTGCGGCTTAGATACTTCACCGCCTATCAGGGGGTGGCCTACTCCTATACCGTCAAGGTTTCGCCAAGCCTGATGAGGGCTCAGACCCCTCATCTCCTGCCGACCCAAGTTTACACGCTCTCCGCCCCGACCAAGCCCGTTTGGCTGGACTTTGTCGATCATCAGGATAATACAGGCACGCTCAGGGGGATGCCAGGGGCGGCGGACCAGGGCGAACAGGCGGTCACTATTCTGGCCACAGACGGACAAGTTAGCAGCACCGCCGTTTTCACTATTACGGTTGGGCCTAATCAGGTCTATCTGCCTTTGGTGTTGCAGTAGCAACATCGACCCCGTAGCACTGGACAGCCAAGACGGTCAGGTCTGGGGCATTGCGGGGTGATTTTTATAATTCTGATGAGATGTTGAAATTAGATGGCGATTGCAGAACGGTTTCATTTCGACCTCACAAGTTTCTTAGTCCGTCCCGCAATCTTAACTGCCGCTAAAGTATACCTTAAGGAGATGATTATGCCCAGCCCATTTCCCGGGATGGATCCCTATTTAGAAGAACGCTCCCTTTGGCCCGATATGCATTCATCGCTCATCTCTTATATTCGTGAAGCCCTTCAACCACAACTACGTCCAAAATATATAGCCCGCATTGGTGAACGGGTCGAACTTACAACCTTAGGCAAAGATAATTTGCTAAACTCGCAAGCCAATTCGGTTGAAATCGATCTCTTGTCTGGACAGACCTCAACCCTAGCCCGTGCTTTCGAGATCAATTCTCCCTCAGATTGGCGTTATATCATCACCACAAGTAGACCCCACAGGTTTTAGAGAACACAGAGATGCAATCTTTGCCCCAGGCCATAATTTCTATGCTGCCTTATCGGGCCTAAAACCCTGATGTTTCTGGTCGCTGATAAGCAATTAATTTGTGTAAGGCGCGTAGTTCTAAAGGAAAGTCATAAAAACGGCTGTGATAGCGCCAAGCGGAGGCACTGCGGAGGAGACCGCGCCAAAAGCCGTTGAGCTTGATGTCGGTGGAAGTGGGATAATAGGCATTTAAGACACGTTCAAAATTGTGGATGCGTTGTTGTAGACTTTGTTGAATCCAGGGCAGGGTCGTGCTACGACGCTGCGAGAAATCTGTCCATTCAGGGCTAACCCAGGCTTCTAAGGTTTGGGGAAACGCGAAACCTTCAGCTTGAGCGTCATCATAGAGGTCGCCGCAGAGGGGGACGGGGGTGTAGAGATACATGATGATTTCGACATCGGAATTAACTTGTTTCACTTTGCGAATGAACTCAATTGTCTGACGCAAATCAGCCTCAGGATCGGGCGGATTGCCCATGACGAAGGAAAATTCGGGGATGATATCCCAATGTTTCATTAAACGGGCCATTTCGAGCGTTTTTTCCGTACTCATCTTGCCGCCTTTGTCCATGCGTTTAAGGGTTTCATTCGATCCTGACTCAGCCCCCATAAAGACCATTTTCAAGCCAGAGTCGCGCATCAATTCCCAGGTCCGATTAGAATATTTTTGCATGGTGTCGATGCGCCCTTCACCCCACCAAGCCATGTTCAAATCCAAAATGTGTGCGGAAAATTCAGCTACCCGTTTTTCATGGGTAAAGAAATTGTTGTCGTAAAATTCTAGGGCATTTACCCCCCAGCGATCATGATAAGTCTGCGCCACTTGGGCTACTTGAGCCGCAGTTTGGGGCAGCCAACGTCCATTGACCAATTTGACCACAGCACAGAAATTACAAAAAAAGGGACAGCCGTAGGAAGAGTGATAGCCCAAGGTACGAGAGCCGAGAAAAGTCTGCCGCACATAATGTGCCATAGGCAGACGATCAAAGTTGAATGTAGGTAATTTAGCTGGATGTGGAATGGGTGCAAGGGGATTACTGACAGGTTTTCCTGCCTCATTTCTATAGGCTAAACCTGCAATAGAACTGAGATGGTCAAATGATAGATTTCTTGCCTGTAGTGCGTCTAAAAGCGTAAGAAAAACCATTTCACCATGCCCACACACAACATAATCCACAAAATCAGAACGCAGACAAACATCCCAATGCTGGGTGGCAAAGTAGCCGCCCCAAACAATGGTTAGGTGAGGATGACGTTGCTTGAGGCTTTGACACAGAGGAACTGCCTGCTGTAACTGAGGGCCAGGCATGGCGGTAATACCCAAGACAGGGTTTGATTCAGCTTGACGGATTTGAGCGTCCAAAGCTCCCAGCGGGTCATCTTCTAGATTGCCATCTAAAATGCAGTAGTCATATTTCCCTTCTAGGACTGCGCCCACAGCGAGTAAAGAAAAGGGGATGACAGGTTTACGATTGGCTGAGGATTGTGGATTGTATAAAATTATCATGAGATCTTGCTTTAGCTATAAATAGTTTTCAAATAGATCAAGAAAACGATTGACGGTATTGAAGCTTTTTCCTGCCTCTATTTAGTGTCGAACTAATTTGCCATAAGAAAAAACAAGATGAATGTGGTTGACTTTCAGAAAGGCTTGAACATCGGGTCTAGCGCGGTAACAGAAACAGAGCGGAAAGACTTCTTCGCTTAGATGGTCTTGGGCCCGTTGGACTTGGTAACTAAATTTTTGGGCTTCTTTATAGGTTAAATTGACTTTGGCCTCGCCAATGATGCAAATCTGAGCTTCGGGTCGGGTTGGGTCTGTGGCTCGACCAAATAAGTCTATCTCTTCTACCTTGGCTCCCCAAGTGTGCCAACGCCGTTCCAAGGTATGTATGCGCCACCCTAGTTCATTTTGCAAAACCTGAGTGACCATAAATTGAGCAATATCCTCTACATCGCCGCCAACAGTGTCGCTTAAACCACCAACCTGTCTAGCCAATTGCGCCACAGCTTTGGTCAAGGTATTTAGATTTGTTGCTAATTCTTCAACCCGCTGTTCAGTACGCTGTTGAGCTTGAGCCAATGATTGTTGAGCGACAGCCAGTTCTTCAACCCGTTGCTCAGTGCGCTGCTGGGCTTGAGCCAGTTCACCAACAATCGCTTTCAATTCGCTGAAATCGCTCGTTTTAACCAAATCCTGAAAGGCTTCTGTGACAACCTCGCTTAACACCTCAGCCTGTTTTGGGTCAAAGACACTTGCTAATTTTTGGTGGATCTTTACTGTGCGAGTCATTGTCTCATCAGACATGTCCGTTTCCTCTAAAAATCAGTATAAATAAAATCAGTTTGTATCATTCAAAAAATTTAATTTATCCTTCACATTAAGTGTATACTGCCAGCGGTTAATTTGTCAATTTTAGGGCCTGGGTATCACACGATAGGCGGTCACAATTTCGTTGATATAATCTCGTTCTGCCTGAATATCTATTTCAAAATTTTGTGTTCGTAATAAATCTAATAATTCATCACCGGCGCCATCGGTGGAAAGGATGAGTAAAGCTTGTCCCTTAGGCTTGAGATAATATGACAGTTGCATAGCGAAACGTTCAAATACGGTTTCACCTCGCCAAGCCTGAGCCAGCAGGTGGTTGGGCTGCCCGCGATAGAACGGAGGATTGAAGCAAACTAGGTCAAATTGTTGTCCTGCGACGGAAGCGAAAAGGTCGCCTTGGCGAACTTCAACTTGTGTCTCGACCTGATTGAGCAGTGCATTTAACTGGACACAGCGTACGGCTTCTGGATTGATATCGCTGGCCACGACTTGTGCCCCCTGTTGAGCCGCGAAAATAGCCCCGACACCGGAGCCTGTCCCTAAATCTAAGACTGTTTCGATGGCTTCAAAAGGGAAATGGGATAAAACTTCGGCCATGAATTGGCCTGTGCGGAGGAGGACGGGATTAAAAACCTGTGGTAGGATTAGCAGAGGCGTATCACCAATTTGTTCAAGGACTAATTGATTATAGCGACGACTAAAGATTTGGTAGCGGAATGTGAGCCAGAGGCGGACGAAGGGGGCTAGATGCGGGTGTCGGGGTTTGAGCATAGTTGCTTTGGTAAACTTTTTATCGTTAGCTATATCATAACACAACTTGGCAGGAGAAACAAAGCCCTGAAATTAACCAATAGACATTATCGGCCCTAAAAATTCAATAGATCACGAATATGCGTTTGTTTACAAAGGACCGAATTGACGAATGACACGAATTTTTTAGAAATATTTGTGTTATTCGTTCAGCCGGGCCCTTCGTGATACTTATTTTGGCTGAGAATTAATTGTCATAATTTTATTTCCGATAATGTCTATTGGCATATTTTATTCTTCTAACCCCGTAACACCAAAGGTAAATAGCTTGAAAAAGGTAGCTCACTGAAAAGGGAGATTTCGTATACCTCAGAAGATGGCCCAGAACCACATTTGTTTTCGGCTCGGACTCGCCAATAGTAGGTCGTGGCAGTTAGCGGCTCGGCGAGTTGATGCTGTGGGTGCAATAGCGTGGCTGTATAAACAAGTTGCGCCAAATTTGGATCTGTGGCCATCTCGAAGATATATTGACTCGCTTGTTGGACCGGGGTCCAACTAAATTTAAGGTTGGACCTATCTTGGCCCTGATTATTTGACGGACCATTTAAGGTCACTTGCGGAGGGGGGGCATCCGCTGTGTGCAAAGTGACCACATCTGTCTGGGTCAGGGTTAAACTGCGACCAACAACGGTCATGGTATGTGTACTGAGTTGTGTTAAAGATACGGTGAAAGAATGGGGGCTTGCGATTGGTTGGGTGGTCAGATTAGGCAAGGTTAGCGAGCCTGAATTTGCATCTGAGGTGATGTTGGCTGATAGATTGAGCGGGACAGAGAAGCTATAGGCTGGGGTAGCGGAAACTGTATACACGATAGGTTCCAGGAAACATAAAGCCTGCTGATAGCTAGGGTGTACCTCCAAGGTGAAATTTTGGTCTGGACTGAGGACAAATAAGCCATGTTCCATGGTGTTGACGATGACCAATCCACTTTTAAAAAAGGGATAACTGCTCCAAGCCCCATTAAATGAGGGGTGATCCCCATCGGGATAGGTATCGAAATGGGCGACTGGCAGGAGAGACCCCTGTTTGATTTGAGCTAAACTCAGAATATCTAAGCCATGTTGATAGTTGGCTTGATAGACAAACTGGTCTCGAACATACATATTATGGTCAATCGCGCCACTAGGCCCAGTATAACTGTTGATCACCGTGGGGTTATCCAAATCTGATACATCCCAAATATAGGTTTTGGTGTTGTGTCCGAACGCTGTTTCATCCAATTCATCCCCCAGTAAATAGTAATGATGATCTTCAGTCAGCCAACCCTGATGTGTATATCCCCTCCCACTATAGCCTGTTCGCGAAAGTTGTTTAACAGCAGTCTTAACACTGACATCAACAATCGTGACCGTATCTTCATTGGCACTAATACATATCTCTTGCCCCGCATAATCTTCGTCAGGCCCGTGGTACACAACGCATTGGGTATCATGCGTGTAACCATCGCCCGCATAACAGCCCGCAAAGGCTGGTTGGGTTGGCTCTTGAATATTGATCATGTGCAGTCCCCCGGCACAAGAGTCTCTTGAGCCGACAATATAGGCAAATCCTGTATCTTCGTTAATCGCCAGATTATGGGCCCTGCCAAACTTGTCATAATGAGCTGTTTCGTAGAAGTCAACTGGTGGGGAGGCGATGTCTCGAAGTTGGGTTAAATCGAAGATTTGTAAACCTTCACCGGATGCCTCGCTGACAGTAAAAGCATGGTTCTGATAGACCTTGATGTCTCGCCAGATAGAGGGGAGGGTATGGGGGGCAAGATGGCCTAAATAGCGTGGGTTGAGTGGGTCGCTTAAGTCTACAAAGGATGTGCCATTAGCCAACCCCACCAAAGCATATTCTTTCCCCGTCTGCGGGTCAGTCCAACCCCATAGATCATTCGCCTTCGTATCACCACCCATAGATTGGATGGGTAAATGGGCCAAGAGATCAACGTGGTGGCAGGGATACGGGCCGGCAAAACCATTAACACAATGCGTGATCGTTTGTTGGTGTGCCGAAGCCAGCGTTATCACTGGTGGCGATGAACGGTTAAGACGGTCTGTTAACATTTTTTGACGTAACATCGTTCTACGGTTTACTGAAACATTGTCTTGGGATAGCTGAGATGAAGGTGGATCGCCGCCCTGAGCCAGGATGGGGGAGATGAGGATGACGATGAGGATTAAAGATAAGCTGATGAGAATAAGATGATTTTTTGAAGGAAATGATGACATTGACGGAAGTATACGGTAATGAAATTTTTATAAGGAATATCCAATGGACATATTCCCCTTGCTGGAAGAAATTCAAATGCTGGCTCGTAACGGCTTGCACTATGCTCAAAATTTTTATGACCGAGAGCGATATGAACGCTTATTGACTCTGGTGAGCCAATATTATGGCCAAACGCTGGACCTTCCGCCTGAGACGGTGAAGGCTCAGTTTAGCGCGGAGTTGGGCCACATCACCCTGAGGCTGGGTGCAGCTATTATCCGCGAGACCTACGAAGAATGTGGCTTAGAAGTCCGCCCGCTGCAATTAATAGTAATCTGATTAAATTACGGCAAAACGGCTGTTGTTTTTGGCACGATTTCTGGCAGTTGAAAATCATTGCCAATAATAACCCGTATGTCGATGTGACTGTTAGGCTTGGGACTGCGGCGGATGTTATGTTCGGCAACATTAAAAAAACGGGCCAAGGTGCCAAGGGTATACTCTTTACCAGAATAATCAACAATGACCGTATTGGTATAATCTTCGGCGATATCAGCTGGACCGAAGTGGTCAATTTGAAAGCCTTGCTCAGTCAAAAACGCGGCAGTATTAACTTCCAACCCCAGACGACGGGTGCCATTTTGAATAGCTAAGTTTGCCCCCTCAAGGCTGAGATTGGCCTTCAATTCAGCCCGTTGTTGCTCTTGGGCCAGACGTTCCTGCTCTAAGGCTGCGTTCGCTCTCTTAAGGGCATCGATTTCAGCTTGGGTCAGGCCATTGACTTGCACTTCAGCAAACATGCTGTCAACCAGCGGTTGAATTTTTTCCCAGCGGGGCAATAAAACCATGGCCCCAAAATCAGTCGTGAAATCATCAGTATACTCATCATTAATCACAAAACTTTCAACGCTCTCACGATTGATCTTAGAACTTAACTCAGCCAAGGTGAGAATATCCACCAATTGGAGGTTAGTTTCCACGGCCCCAGCCATGGTGCCCCACAGATTTGGGATACGCGGGATGATATCAAGTTGGAGGGCTTTTTCTTTGATTGCTATGAGTACTTGTTGTTGTCGTGTGGCCCGACCAAAGTCTGAGCCGGGCGTTTTACGAGTCCGAGCGTATTTTAGCGTGGTCTCACCATCGAGAACATACTGACCCGCACTGATATAAAAAGGATCATGACCATAATTTTGGTCAGGGAAGGTAGGATCGTCAATTGCATAGGGCACATCGACTGCGATGCCACCTATGGTATCAATAATTTGACGAAAACCGTCGAAATCTACTTTAATGTAGAAGTGTACAGGGACTCCCAGATTATGTTGCACCGTCTGCATGGCTAAGGCAGGGCCACCGCCTGGATGACCGAGTTTATCGCCAAAATAGTAAGCCGTATTGATGCGTGACTCGTGATAGCCAGGGATGTCAACCCATAAGTCGCGTGGGATGGACAACAGGCCTGTAGTATAATTCTCTGGATCGACTGTTACCAAGATCATCGTATCTGTGCGGGAAAACTGCTCATCTGGCCGCTTGTCTATACCCAGCAATAAAATATTTACCCTTTCTTTTTTGTCATAGTCTGGGAGCGGTACACCCGTGATGCTGGTTAATGGTATTTCACCACCTCGTTGTGGTACAAGACCAATAATTGGCCCATCACTGGTAATAACAGGGATATTAAAATCAATATAGGGGAGGGTCGAGACTTCCATCCCGACGATGATACTTTTAACAGACCCATAGAGGAAATAGCCTAAGAAGGCACCGCACAAAACAAAGGCAACAGAGAGAATCGTGGAGAAGAATTTGATAAATGCAGCGGGAATTTGATCATCTGGATAGTCTGGATATTCAGAGGGAGGGTTAATTTCAATTTGGCTTGTCATAACCAGCGATTATAATCACGGTTTAACCGAGGGCAAATTAGAAAAGCGATTATCTGGGTCAGCGATTCTGAGGAAAACCGATTTTTCATTTTTTTCACATTTCAAGAAGTTTAAAATTCGCGCTACCCGTAGGGTAAACGACAAAGTTTCGTCGATTTGCGGGTCGATTTTGGGTTTAAATCGTAGCCTGAGCGTAGGGTAAGCAAAGAGTCGCTGTCAGGTTGTTTTTTTTGAACGTCCATACCTTTAATAAGGTATACTATTTATGTTAAAAGGTTCTATGAGGGGTGGTGCCGACCCCTTTGTACGACAGCAGCTTGCGTTAGCGCGACAGATTTCTACGAAATTAGGGGTCAAGGCGGATTTGGAAGAACTGGCAGCTTTAGAAAAGTATTTTGATTAGTAGGTTCACTGTCTGATAAATAATAGAGGAAACCCGATTTTTTAGGATATAACACTTGTACTAAGTGATTTATCGTCATAATTTGACGAATTGGATGTGACAAAATTAAAAATCGGGTTTCTAAGACTGGAACCCTACCCACAATCCCAAAATAAAAAAGCCTGAGTTTACCGAATATCTTTTATAATTATTGCATTTTGTTGTATCACTTAAGCATGAGGGGCATATACAGATTATGGGGAGAAAAGAAGGGCGATAAGTCCTCTATCGCTCTGGGGTGAAGATAGCCATCGTTAACACCCATGACATCAAAATAAAAATTCAAATCTGTATTCGCTGAATATGGATTACAGACACAATAATCATTGGCAAATTCAATGGCAATCGCGTGGTCCCCGTATGGGATGTTTTGTATTTTCTCGGCTCGTAAATGGCGACGATTATCATTCTCCGTCCATTGGATGGTGCGCTTAAAGTAGCCATCAATGTAAATGTTCAGGGTGACTGGCCCAGGTATGTCAGCAATGCCGATGAGATGGAGATTTTCATAAATACCGCCAAAATTCATCCGGTATTCCACCTTGTCGCCCCGATGCCAGCCAGCCATATAGAAGCCAGACTGGTTAAAGGGACGATAGAGAACACGGTCAATGCCACTATGGCCCCAATAAAATTCAGCCTGTCTAGGCGGCCACAAGACAGGCGAGACATAAGAGGTTTGGCTTGACCCAGAGACACTTCGAGGCGATGTACCATTCGTTAAAGAATTTTGAAAAGCATAAGCGGAATTAACCGATAAGCCTGACTGGGCTGAGTAACCACAATAGCTACCATTATAAATACCATTATTAGCATCAGTTAAAAGGGTAACATAATTTGGGTTACTACTAGCTTCAATTAAGGCATTGATTTGGTTTTGTAAACAACGATTAAACCCTATTTGAAACGAGAGTCTTTGTTGATTTTGAAAGATAACTTGACTACCTGTATCAGTCACTCGGTCATTGGGGGCGTTATTGTCTCGCCCTCTGTTTGTAGCTCCGTAACCATGTTGCCATCCTGCTACAATAGATGTACGAAGGTTATATTCTCTTCCTGTTGTATTACAAATCGTGCTTATATTGCCTTGAGGATGTCGATGATAATATTCGCCTACACTTCTAATCATAACTGCATTAGCTTTTAAAGCCTCTATATGATAGTCAGAATAGACCTCCCCAACCATCGCGTCTCTTGTAAAAGTATCTAAGTCATAAATATCAGAATAGGCATATACTCGTCCCTTAAGTGCATAACCTTCACATTGATAACTTCCATCCCAATAGCCAAGTCGTATGGTAGGCGAGTCAGCCTGAACTGAAAAAAGGGGCCAGGTTAATAGTATTATTAAAGTAATCATACTATATTTAAGCAAATAGACTAATCTTGTTGATATTGATAGGATTATTTTGTATTTTTTGATATCCATAATAGTTTTCCTTCTTACATATAAGACTGCATTTATTAATTTGATAAACATGTCAAAAAAAGAACATTCAAAGTACCAAACGATGGGTCAATAGCATAAGACAGCCTGTCTCTCTGATTGGTACGATATTGATTAAGATAAATATTTTTAATTAGACAAAGTTGCAATCCATATGCCTATATCCAATTTGTGATCAATATATTCTCGATTAAACGTAATACGGGTACCGTTGTTGGATATATCCAGACCTATCCCATTTGTAAAGAGTTCTGTATGTTCTCCAGTCTTTACGTTAATTGCTTGATAGACAGAATACATACTGGCAGGAATACCTGTTGGAATATGACTAAACAAAAGCTCATCTCTATTTGGCAACCAAGTTAGATAATCAAAGGTAAGTGGTTCTTTACCTGTCCATAGCTGTTGAGGGAAACCTAAATCAGTGGTTTGAACTGTCCATAGCTCGGGGATATAAGTACTTGTAGGAATGATGGTATAGGCTAGGATAGAGCTATCTGGAGACCAGGTAAAAGAATTCCTTGAGATTGCAGCGATATTTTCTGCTAAAATAGTCTTTTGTTGGCTGTGAACATCCATGACTGTTAAAGTGCCTTTTTCATAAGCTGTTTGCAAAATGGCTATCTTTTGAGAATTAGGGGACACTTTAAAGAAAGTCCTAAAATAAAGATGGTCGTTGGATGTAGACGGGTTAGGTATGTCAGCAGAATTATCCGATTCCTCTGACTGGCCTAAAATATTTAATGTGATGTCAGGTTTTGCTCTCAAAGTGGTTGCAAAATCTACGTTAACAATATGTATATTCTGTTGGTTCAAAAAAGCAACTTTATTGGTCATTAGCCCTTGTAAGTCTGTTTCTCGGCTTGTGTCACCTAGACTAACCTGCTGACCGCTGTGTATGTCCATCATAAAAACGGGGCGCGACTTAGTTGAAAAAGGATCTGCCGTGGAATGGGCATAAAGAATATGGTGATTGTTAAACCAACTAAACTGAATGCGTTGGTTTGTGAGCAAAGGCCGCTTGAAACCCTCATCAAGTGACGCTAACCAGAGCTGTGGTTCACCTTTCGCACTTAAATAACATAGAAAATCATCGCCTGATAGCGCGAAGTGAGGATAACAACCATAAGTATCAAAATCAAAGCGGGTTAAAGAAGTCAGTTTTAAGTCAGATTGGACGAATGATAAAGAAGATGTTGTAATAGCAACAGGTTTTGACTCAACAGCTATCGTTTGTGCTTGTACAGGGTCGCTGCTTGGGGCTTCATCAACGACGACTTTCTCAGCTATGATTTCCTTAGCCTCTACCTTGGCCTTCTCTAGGGATTGTTGGTCCAATTTTATAGACAATTCTTGGGCAGGCTGAGGGTCAATCAGGGTGAACCTTTGCACTGTATAAATTGATCCTCCAACAAGCAAAGCCAAGATTAATATATTTCCGATAAGGGACCATAGTTTTTTCATTACTTCCTCCAAGATATTATAGATATTTCATCTGTATTAGGTTATACTTAATAAGTCACATCAAAGCGCAGGACTAAAAATAAATTATAATAATTCAGTCTTTATTCGTTTATATCACGGCCAAATATACATTGTTTAAGCTGTTATGTAAACGACAACTTCTACACCATAGATTTTGTCAGAACTCGCAAATTTTTATCATCATTACTCCAGTTTGGACTCTGGAATTCATTTCACAGGTTCGTCAGTACCCGTTTGATGCAGCGTGAAACACCACTTAAACATTTGCCCAAAAATAGAGGCCATGTTATAGTATTAAAGCCGTCGGGAGTCCCCCACCCCCTCCCGGCGGTATGAAGCCCCGACCACCCCAGCCCGCCGGTCGGGGCTTTTCCATTGGTAGTTATGAGTTGTGAGTTAAAGATAGGCTGATTACGCTTTATTTTATCAGTCAGTTACCACTGCCGTTACGCGAATTAAACACGAAAAGCATTATATGTCTCTCAAAGATACACGCCTCAACCGATTAGCGAAATTGCGTAAATTGGGGCTCCGTAAGGGCACCCATCATATCACGTCCCTACCAAAGCCTCAGCCCTCGGATGTGACACCTAATGAAGATACTGTTCCCCTTCATTTTTTGAATTATGAAGATCATCTACAGCATGCTGTATCGATTGAGGCTGTCATTCCTGGACAAATTATTCAAAATGAATACGGACAATATTTCAGCTTTGAAACCCGTTATCCTTTGGGTAGCCAATATGGCCATCAACCACTCAATGCCTTATTGCAAGTGCCAATGCAGACGGTGGCTGATATCACAGAGGATGAGGCGTGGTTGGACTTGCGTTGGCACGATGTCCTTTTTTTAGATACCGAGACGACAGGCTTAGAGATTGCGGCTGGCACAGTGGCTTTTTTGATAGGGGTTGGCTTCTTGGATGGGCCTGACTTTGTGGTGCGGCAGGTCTTCATGCGAGATTTTGATGAAGAAACAGCCTTGCTGCGAGACCTCCATGCGCTTTGCGAACGTTATCAAGCCTTGGTTTCTTTCAATGGCAAGACCTTTGACACCCAACTCTTACTCAATCGTTTTACCTTAGCCCGTCTTTTTATTGACCTCTTTGACGGCCCGCACTTTGACCTCCTTCATTCTGCACGCCGTATTTGGCGGCGGAGGTTGAACAACTGCAAATTGGCGACCATTGAAGCCGAGGTATTAGGCTTGACGCGCAGTCAAGCTGACATTCCTGGCTATTTCATTCCCAGCCTCTATCGCAAATATTTGGTTGATCAGGATGCGCGGACGATGGCTGGCATTTTTTATCATAACGAACTTGATATTGTCAGCCTGGCGGCTTTAGCTGGTGTAATCGGGCATTATTTTGAATATCCTCAACCGCTCATCAACATGCCATTACATCCCCAAGATATGGTCAGCCTTGGCTTATGGCAGCGGGCAATGGACCGCTTAGCGCAAGCTGAAACGACCTTGAAAGAGGCACTGACTTTAGATCTGCCAGAAGAAGCCAGTACCCTAGCGACACTCGAATTAGCCTATCTCCTGAAGCAGCAAAATCGTCACGCCGAAGCAGAGACCTATTGGCAAGACTTGGTTCTCGGCCCTTATAATTTATTGGGCCTGGAAGAACTAGCGAAGTATTATGAATGGCAAGAAAAGAATTTGGATAAGGCTCTGAAATGTATTACCTATGCTTTAGAGGTGATTGCTAAAGAGTTGCGTGGAACATTACAAGCGGATGCTGTGCATAATTGGCAGCATCGACAGGCGAGGGTTTTGAGGAAGATGGCGGCTTAGAAAATGTTTTATTCATCTATATTAAACCCAACCAATCATAACCACCTTCACCTACACTCCCTTTACTGCTTCATCGCTCGATAACTGCGTTAACACTGTCTCATCTTCTACGCGGAATAAAGACCGCCATCGTTACTCGATCTAGCCCTAAGTCTTTGGCATACTGGGCGGCATCCTGACGATCCTTTTTTAGTCTCGCTGCATTTCTAAAGCTTTTGACTTCAATGATGCCCTGCTGTTTTTTCACCCGTATATGCAAATCAACTTGGCCATTGCCCGTCGGAAACTCAGGACTGGATCACACATAGCTCGCCGACGGCTTCCTTGAGCCAAGTGTAGAGGTGAAAATGGCCGACGGCTTCGGTCAGATGGAAATCGGTCTTGCCTAAATACGCCTCTTCAAATTGAGATAGCAAGCCGACCCTACTTTAGCTGCCACTTTTTACTATGCCAGGTAAACGGCAAAAACGGGCCAAGTTCCAAGCCCTGAATATCCTCACGGATGAGGAGGTAGTGATGGGGATAGACCAAAAAATCAAAGGGTCGATCTAGAGCCAATTGCGCCTGAACTTGATGAGCCAACTTCGCCCGCGAGAAATGATCGCAACCAGGGATTTGATTGACTTCTTCTAACCAGGTATCCATCTCTTTATTCGCGTAACCAGAAATATTCAACCCCAACTGCAAGCCAATCTGAACATTCGATTCACTAAAATCAGAATGCCAACGAGTCATTAAATCAAGCTCTGGTCGAACCGACCAAGCATAAACAATTGCCTCATAATCGTAAGATAGCAAACGATCTAATAATAAAAAAAGGGGTAACATTTCCACCCGAGCGTGGATGCCAATTTGTCGATAATCATGGGCTAATAAAAAAGCGACATCTCGCAGGGGTAAGTCATCTTCTCTGACCCGCAAAGAGAGTTGCCAGTTTTGAGCCGATTGCGGTATATTGCGCCACCCATCACCATCAGTATCAATAATATTCATTTCATCTAAAAGACGTTTTGCCTTCTCTGGATCATAAGCTGGCGGGGAGAGGTTTGGATTAGCTGCCCAATGATAGGGGGGTAAGATGCTCGTGGCGAGAATACCTTCGCCTTGATAGGCTTCTTGGAGAATATGCTCGCGCTGAACGGCCAAGCTTAGAGCTTGGCGTACCACAGGTTCATCCAAAATGTCATGGTGGTTATTAAAAGTCACAAACGTCAGTTGAGCACTTTGATAGGCTAACCGCTGATAGCCTTCAGGTATTGAGGCTGCTAAATTCGTCGTCGGTAAAATATCAACCGTACCCTCATTGGCTGCCTTTTCAGCAGCAGCTTGCTGATCAAAAAAACGGACAATGATGTCCGGGCGTTCTGATGCCTGGTCTGTTTCATTAGGGATAAGATAGAGGCGACCTCCATCAGGCCAGGCCTGAATTTGATAAGGTCCATCACCACGAGGCCAGATAGGGTTTTCTCCCGTCGTATCGCCAAATTGGGTTAAAACAGGTAGTTGGGCTAAAGTGTCAAGCGCGAGGCAATCATGGTGGGTGAGGGTTATCGTTAAGGCTTGATTGGGGGCAATGTCTATACTTTGTAGCGACGCGAACTCAGGCCATTGGGCAGCTTGAAGGCTGGTGCGAGCTTCATAAGTGGCCCCAAGGAAGCGATAGCCTGGTTCAGCCTGATCGCCAAGATATTGAAAGGATGCCAGAGAGCGACCACTGATTGGGTCAATTTCATAAAGTGGTTGATAAAGCAGGGGACTAAGTTGAACGAGGGGGGCATTCAGACCAGTCAAGGGGTTCAGACTATCTGTTTGTCCCACCAGGCCAAGGACAATATGAGGTGCTGTATTCAAATCAGGCGAATCGAGCGGTGGAATCGGGATAAGCGTAGACTGAGCATAGGGCAACTGCGCCCTAGGCATTGGGGTAGGCGCAATCCCAGTCACCAGATTTATCCTCATCATGGATTTAACCGTCTTGGGCAGAGGCGTAGCAGTGGCGGAGATTGAAATAGTGGCGGAGATTGAAACAGCAGGCGTAGCTGCGATAAATAGATGACTGAAAATCCCGCGCCAGACGATGAATAGCAGAACCAGTAAGATTAGGCGCGAAGTTATCGTCCATATAATGTTTTTGTCTGGTAATCTCGGTATAAAATTTTTCAAATGTGATGCCTAAAACCTGATTTGGTCTATTCGCCAGTTCTCGAACCAAATTCATGGTATATCAGACCGAGCTTGTTCACAAATTTTATCATCATCAGTTTTTATATGAAAAGAGAGGAAGACCATGCGTACAGATGTTATTGTGTACACCCGATATGGCTGTGGTCCCTGCCAAGCGACCAAAGCCTTTTTAGCCAAGAATGGGATCGCCTTCACTGAGCAGAATGTAGATGAGGATGCTGAAGCTCTAGAACGATTTTCAGCCTTGGGCTATCAGCTTGTACCAGTTGTGGTGATTAAAGAGGATACGGTGTGGCCGTGGGGTCAAGCCTCTTTTCCTGGGTCGCTTCAGGAGACTTTGAGGTCGGCGGCGTTGATGGCTTAAGATCATCTGTTTAGACCTTTAAGGTTTTTGATTCTTTACCGAATTTTAAACCTCAAGGGTCTTTGTCGAACCAAATTAAGCAGGACACTTACGTTGTAAGACTGTATTTACAATTTATTGAATATTCGCCGCCAATGCCGCTAATGCGGACGCTTTATCACCGTCTCGAATGGCATCAAGGAGACGCTTATGTTCGTGATAGCTTTCCATCAGATCATCCCCAAATCGATCATATTGCATCAACATTCGCAAGGTAATGGGTTGCCACAACGTAAAAATGTCCTGATCATCGTGACTTTGCACAATGGTCTGATGTAGACGAACATCATGGTCGACCAAGGCTCCTATATCCCCCTTTTCGCAGGCTGCTTTGATGTCTATCAAGATAGCGTCCCAAGCGTTGATATCTGTTTGCGTAATTTGGTCAAAGATACTTTCAAGCACAAAGGCTTCAATTGTACGCCTTAGCTCAATAATCAGCGGACGAATGGCGGTGCTTAGATGGGAGGCCACCCGAACCCCTTTATTAGGCTCTAAAACCAACAAGCCAAGTTTGGTCAATTCTCGTAAGGCTTCTCGAATAGGGCCACGACTAACACCAAAACGAGTTGAGATTTCTTGTTCGCGCATTGGTTGACCTGGTTTCACCTGTCCAGACAAAATTTCTTGGCGTAGACGCACCGTAATCTGTTCGGGAATGGTGCGATAAATTAAGGTTTCTGTCATCGTTATTTAAATTACGTCTGAGGTTAGCTAGTCAGCATTTTAACTTTCTCATTTACCGATAAATTTTAGATGATAATCTAAAAGTCATTTTATAAATTATTGACCTGATTATAGATGACAGATTATAAATTGTCAACAATCTTCATTTAACAAAAGTCATTTTTTATATACTATGGGAAGCCTTTCCGTAACCTATAGGTGATGATTTATTGACTCAAGGGAAAGAAATACAATTTAGTACACTTCATTAATGTCAATTGCTAATTGTTGACAATTGGAAATTTGTCATTTATAATTTGCCAGCTAATTTTTACCTGATTTTACAAAATATGAATTACGGTCATGATTAGCGATAAATAATGCCATACTAAATTTAATACTCCATAAAGACAACATAGAGGCAGTCATGAAAAAATCTAACTTAAGTCGCCGGGATTTCTTGAGTCTATCTAGCGCGACAGCGGCAGGTCTTATTTTAGCAGCGTGTGCGCCACCTGCTGGACAGGAAACAGATTCTGGTGGTAGTGTTCCTGCAACGGAAGCAGTAACCCTTGAGTATTGGTACTGGGCCGACAGCCCGGAGCAGGGGGCACTCTATACCGATTCAATCGACAAATATGTCGAGCAGACAGATACAGGCACGACAGTTAATACGGACTTAATCACGACAGTGGCCGACCAGCGGCAGAAGTTATTGACGGCTTTTGCTGCTGAGGCAGGCATGCCCGACTGCTCACATTCGTCGGATGCCTGGCTGACTGAATTTACTGAGGCAGGCATGTTAGTGCCGCTGGATGATCATCTCAGTGAGTGGGAAGTCTTTAGCGATTGGTTGCCTGGTGTTCTGCCGACGACACGCGGTAAGCCTAGCGATCCGATGACCATGGTCACCAATCAATTATTGGTGAGCTACATGTACTATCGGGCGGACTGGCTTGGTGAGGCAGGGCTTGAACCGCCAGACACGCTCGATGACGTGCTAGAGGTCGCAACTGCGCTCAATGATCCCCCCAACCACTTTGGCTATGGCCTGCGCGGTGGTGATGGTCATGGGCTAACCCAGCAGGTGGGCCATTATCTCAAGGGCAATGGGGTAGAGATGATTGCCGAAGATGGGACCGTCGATTTTGATTCACCTGAGGCGATTGAGACGGTTGATTGGTGGATTTCGCTCTTCACCAAACATAAGGTCACACAGCCGAGTGCCGTGACCGATAAATTCCCTGAACTATTTGCCGCCTTGCAGGGCGATAAACTAGCCTTGATGCACCATGGCATTTGGTCTTGGAAGATTCAGGAGGATGCGCTAGGCGAGAAAGTTTCAGCTACCCCAATTCCTCAGGGCAGTGAAAGACGCTTTATCGACTCCTTTGGTGAAGGGACTTGTATCTATACCACCTCGGAACATCAAGATGAAGCTTGGGATTTAGCATCTTTCTTGGGCCAATCAGAGACCGTCCGCCTATTCTCCCTTGAGCGAGGGGGTGCCCCTATGCTAACCTCTCTCTTAGATGAAGAAGTTTATCAAGAAAACCGCTTCTATCGCGCCATCTTAGATGCCTCGGATGCTTGGAGCAAATACCCAAGTTGGCACCCAAATTGGACACCGATGTTGAGCGTTTGGGGACCAGAACTTCAACGGGCCTTGCGCGAGGAGATTACAGCCGCAGACCTCTGTAGCACAATTGCCACCTTCCTACGCGATAACTAAAATCATCAGCAGCGATAATTTCTATGGCAAACAAGACTGAACAAATGCCACAGAAGTTCAAATACCACAAGCGGAGGCGGATTGATTTATTTCCGTATCTGCTTGTGGCCCCGGCGGTACTACTCGTGGCCGTCATGACAATCTACCCTGCATTTTTCGCTGTCCGACTCAGCTTGATGGATATCAATCTATTAAAGTTCACCGCAGGCGAGTTCATCGGTTTGGAGAATTATACCAATGCCTTTCGGGATGAGATATTCATTGATGGACTATGGCGCACCCTGCGTTGGGTCGTGGTCGTGGCTGGTTCGCAAATGCTCATCGCCTTACCTGTGGCCCTCTTTTTAAATTCACGTTTTACGGGACGGGCCCTTGTCCGGGCTGCGGTCCTGATTCCTTACGTTGTGCCAGCTACCGTGGTGGCGATTATCTGGCGTTTTATGGTCGATGCCAACTTCGGGGTCATCAACGATATCCTCTTGCGTCTGGGATGGATTGATGCCTACGAGGCGTGGATGAGTCAGCCCTTCGCCGCCTTTCTCGTCATTGCTTTTGCCATGTTGTGGACGGGATTTCCCTTTTACGCGATTTCGCTGCTGGCCGCCCTGCAAGTCATCGGCGATGACCTATATGAAGCGGCTCGTATTGATGGGGCGGGGGCTTGGCAACAATTTCGCTTTATTACATTTCCGCTAATTCTGCCAACCATTCTTTTACTTTTGCTCTTGCGAACAATTTGGCTATCGCATAACGTTGATCTGATTTTCTTGATGTCAGAAGGTGGCCCTGGCTACAATAACTATACGGTGGCAATTTATAGCTTCATCCTAACTTGGAGTCGCCTAGAGATTGGCTATCCAGCGGCTTTGGCAGTTATGCTAGCCATCGTGTTGCTCATCGCATCAGTCCTCTATGTCCGCTCCATTGAACGCGCTCGAGGGGTAATGTAACCATGATAATACCGAGTACAAAAACGTGGTGGCAGGGAATGGCCGCCTGCCTGATCTTATTTTTTACGCTCGCCCCCTTTGTATGGATGAGTATTATCTCGATCACCCCAGAATCAGGTCTTTTTGCCCAAGGGGTGCAATATTGGCCCAGAGACCCGACGATTGTCAATTACTTTAATATCTTCAGGGTGATCAACTTCGGGAGAGCGTTTGGAAATAGCGTCATTGTCGCCTTGGCGACGACGGCCTTGGCGATGTCAGTCTCCGTCGTAGCAGGCTATGCCTTTGCTCGCTTCGACTTTTCAGGGCGGAACTTCCTCACCGTCGGCTTATTGCTCATCTACATGCTTCCGAGCATTGTGCTGCTCATCCCCATGTTGGCAATCTTTAAAACACTCGGTATTTTAAATACCTACGCTGCCCTCGTGTTAGCCGAGTCGACTCACGCCATCCCCTTCGCAGTCTATCTCCTGACCAACTTTTTTGTGACGGTGCCGCGTGACCTAGATGAGGCGGCCTTGATTGATGGCTGCTCTCGCTTTAGTGCCCTGATCCGCGTGATTTTACCCGTTGCTATGCCAGGGGTTATCGCCTCGGCCCTCTTCGTCTTCATCGCCTCGTGGAACAACTTCCTCTTTGCCTTTATGTTTACCTCTAGCGAAGATGTTCGAACATTGCCCGTCCTCCTGCGCGGTTTCGTCGGCGGAGAGGCTGGCATATTTTGGGGCCAAGTGATGGCCGCCGCAGTCATGACGACCTTGCCAGTCGCCATTGTTTTCCTTGTCTTTCAGCGTTATTTGATTAGGGGATTGGCGGCGGGAGCAGTCAAGGGGTAAGCAGTTAGTGCAAAAGCGTAATAAACTCAATCAATTTTTTGAAATAATGCTTTGTATCATGTCGTTTTCTCTTAATTTTTTTGCCATATCAGCAGTCAGGTTATTGTGCAGCACTTCATAGAAGAAATAGAACCATACCTTCAACAATTGCGTCAGAAAAAAGATATAGATGAACAATACGAAAGCATGGTCTCCGTGTCCTCTAAACCTTTCAATATTGACCTCGTTCTCCAACAAGTCGAAATCGCCATCAAACCTTACCCCAAAGCGGGTCTATTTGAACTGGCCGCAGGGGGGTTCGACTCACCCTTTGAACTTCTAGTGGCTTGCATTATCTCCATTCGCACAACCGATGAAGTGATGCTATCCACGGTACATCGCCTCTTCGCTCAGGCTCGGACACCGCAAGACCTTGTTCGACTGACTCCAGAACAAATAGACCAGTTCATCCGTCGTTGTACCTTTCATGAGCGCAAAGCCCAGCAAATTCATGCCATCGCCCAAGCAGTGGTTGAGAAGCATGAGGGAAATTTAGCCTGTGATCGCGATGTATTGTTATCCTTTAAAGGGGTCGGGCCTAAATGCGCTAATTTGGTCATGGGCATCGCCTGTAATGACCCGCAGATTGGCGTTGATATTCATGTCCATCGTATCACTAACCGCTGGGGCTATGTGCAAACGAAAACGCCCGAGCAAACCATGAGTATCTTAGAAAAGCAGTTACCACGTCGTTACTGGGTCGAAATTAACCGTCTGCTCGTCCCCTTTGGCAAGCATATCTGCACAGGGCGTTCGCCGCACTGTTCAACCTGTGCTATTTTTGATCTGTGTAAACGGGTGGGCGTTAATCACCATAGCTAATGACCCGCCTTTATTGGTTGCGGATGAGCCAACGGGTAATCTTGACACGCGAACTGCAAGCGATATTTTGCGAAATAAGGAATTTTGTTAGAGCCTATTTTCTTTCAAGCCTTTATTTATATCAATTTTTCATCTTCTTTTCTACCCAGAATACTTGTTTCACCTCTAGTAAGATATACGCCAAAATTTTAATTTTAAGCCTGATCCCCCAATTTCTAGCCCATAACTAAAGCAACTAAGCTTTTAACCACAATATATGGTATCTTAACAGCTAGTTAACACTACATCAAGTCTAAAAAGCATTTTTTACATTACATAATGTTATGGTATAATAGGCTGTCCAAAATGATAGCTATTCAAGCGCGAGGCATTTGAACGATGCAATTATTAAAAGAAAGAATCAAACTTGAAGGTCAAAATCTAGGTCGCGGGATTCTCAAAGTTGATAGCTTCTTAAACCATCAAGTTGATTCCCCCTTAATCTTGGCCATTGGTGGGGCCATGGCGGCTTATTTTCGAGCCTTCGCGGCAGATATCAATAAAGTGCTAACGGCGGAAATATCTGGTATTGCCCCGGCCCTTGCCACGGGCCTTGCATTGGGTGTGCCGATTGTGTATGCCCGTAAAAATAAACCCATCACGATGCCTGAGGATATTTATCTGGCCTCAGCACCCTCTCGCACGAAGGGTGTGCAAGTTGATCTTATGGTTTCGCCTGAATTTTTGGGGCTGGACGATAAGGTCTTAATCATCGACGATTTTCTCGCCAGCGGACAAACGATCATGGCCTTGGTCGAATTGACGCAATTGGCTCAAGCTCAGATTGCGGGCATCGGCGTGGTTATCGAAAAATCTTTTGAAGAAGGACGGGCGCGGCTGAGAGATCAGTTAACGGACCAAAATATACCCATCCATGCTTTAGCCACGATTAAGGCCATGACAGAGTCAGAAATTATCTTTGTAGAAGGAGACTCGGCTTGAACCAAGCACAGCCGCTTATCATCTTGGATTTTGGCTCACAATATAGCCAACTGATCGCCCGCCGGGTACGTGAATTAGGGGTCTATTGTGAGTTAATGCCTCATGACTCGCCCGTCGAGTCAGTCTTGGCCTTAAATCCATCTGGCTTTATTCTCTCGGGTGGTCCAGCTTCAGTCTACGCCGCCGATGCGCCGCAATTGGCTGCTTATGTCCTTGATAGTGGTCGCCCTGTACTCGGTATCTGCTACGGGATGCAGTTACTCATGCATCATCTTGGCGGTCAGGTCATTGCGAGTACAAAGCAAGAATATGGTTTTGCTCAGGTTCATATTCAGGCAGATGACCATCCCCTATTTGCCCACTTAAACGCTGCGGAAATTGATGTCTGGATGAGTCATGGCGATCAGGTTACAGTCCTGGCCTCTGGATTTGAGGTTATTGCCTACTCCGACAATTCACCTTATGCTGCTATTGCAGACTCGCAACGACATTTTTATGGCTTACAATTTCATCCCGAAGTGGTGCATACGCCGCAAGGCAAAGAAATCTTAAAGGCTTTTTTATATAAAATTTGTCAAAGTCTTGGCGGATGGACCACCAGCAACTTCATCACGGAAACCATCAGTGATATTCAAAGCCAAGTTGGCGGTGGTCAAGTCGTCTGTGGTTTATCGGGTGGGGTTGACTCCGCCGTCACAGCGGCTTTATTACACCAAGCTATCGGTGAGCAATTGACCTGTATTTTTATTAATACTGGGCTGCTGCGGCAACAGGAACCCGAACAGGTTATTGAAACCTTCCAAAACCAACGACAGGCCAGGCTCATGGCTGTTGATGCGACTGAAGATTTTTTAACCGCTTTAGCGGGTGTGACCGACCCAGAGGCCAAACGCAAAATCATCGGCGAAAAATTCATCCGTATTTTTGAAGCTGAAGCGAAAAAACTCGGCCAAGTCGATTTTCTGGCTCAAGGAACACTCTATCCAGATGTGATCGAAAGCGCAGGAACAGGGCGTTCATCTGTCAAAATCAAAAGTCATCACAATGTAGGTGGCTTGCCAGAGGATATGCAATTTGAGTTGCTCGAGCCGCTGCGGATGCTGTTTAAGGATGAAGTACGGGCGGCTGGCAGTGCTTTAGGTTTATCAAAAGAAATTGTGTGGCGGCACCCCTTCCCTGGTCCAGGTTTAGCTATTCGGATTTTGGGCGAAGTCACCTGGGATCGCTTAGAAAGCTTACGTCAAGCAGATGCCATTTTTATTGAAGAATTATGGGCTTCGGATTGGTATTATCAAACCTCACAAGCTTTTGTTGTTTTATTACCTGTCAAAAGTGTGGGCGTGATGGGTGATGGACGAACTTATGGCCATGTGGCAGCCATTCGAGCCGTATCAACATCGGACTTCATGACAGCCAAATGGACGAACTTACCTTATACCCTGCTGCAAACTGTGAGCAACCGCATTGTCAATGAAGTTCCGGCGATTACGCGGGTTGTCTACGACATCAGTAGTAAACCGCCTGCGACAATCGAATGGGAATGAGAAGGGTTCAAAACGATGACCTCAGTTCAACAAGCGTCTTACCTAATTAAACAAAAAAAGCTTCAAGCGGCCGAAATACTCTTACGTCAAATTGTCGCCCAAGAGCCAAATAATTTAGACGCTTGGCTGTGCTTAAGTGGGGTCGTGCGTGATTTAGAAGAACGACAAAAAGCGATTTTTGAAGCTTGTAAAAAGGAAGACTTTCATGACCAAGCAATTGACACCCCTAATTGAACAATTTCGTTTAACTGAGGGTCGCTGGCAAGGGGCACCCCCTAATCAAGCGGCTGTACGGCCTCCACAAGGTTCTAACAAAGGCAATCTATTTATTTTGGTTGAAGTTGAGGGATTAGTTAACAACTTAGAATCCGTGGAGCAGCAATTGGTGGCCCTGATCCGGGACACCTATTACCCTTCCAGTAGAGGGGTTACGGCCAGCCTACGTCGAGCTGTCAGCGTCGCCAACCATTGGCTTTATCAGCATAATAGCAATGCTGAGGTTGACAAGCCTCTTTATGCCAGTGTGGCTATCGCTGTCAGTCAAGAAGAAGATATCTTCTTGGCTCAAGTCGGAACCAGTGCTATTTTTAGTCACTTAAATGACTTTGTTTATCGTTATCCCAGCCACACCAATCAATTTGGCACATCTAAACCCGACCCCACAACATCTGTCCCCAAACTCGGTGTACAACAAGTCATTCAGCCAAATCTCTT
Organism: Anaerolineae bacterium; assembly: GCA_965199695.1. Classification (GTDB taxonomy): domain Bacteria; phylum Chloroflexota; class Anaerolineae; order 4572-78; family 4572-78; genus CBDAUV01. The sequence continues at coordinate 1,845,111 of OZ241372.1, forward strand.
TCACCTTGAGACAACGCCAAATGATATCATCATTCTCACGGACACCAATTTGGGGCAAAATATTGTCTTAGACCGCCTAGCCCAAATTGCCCGAAGTCATCCTGAGGCCAGCATTGGACAATTTTTGATCGAATCAATTGACCTTTTGCAAGGGTCTGGGTTGGTCCTACGCATCGCCGAAACTGATGTTCAGGCCACCGGGCAAGCCTCTGCGGCCATAGAACGTGAGCCGATAAATAAGGAGCTTCTACCTATCCGCCTGCCCTTCCTAGCTAGAGCAAAGCTATTAACAGATGCCAAGGCGATGGCCGAAGCAAGGGGCTTCCATTTCACCCTGCCTGCCTTTTTACAGACCCCGAAGGCGACCACATCAGGCAATAACACAGCCAATATGGCCATTGATTGGTCAGCCATCTCAAAAGCCATCCTAACGTCCTTAGCCCTTTTAGGGAGCAGTCTACAAGCTCTCCTCCGTTTGGTCTTACCCGCCGCCCAAGCTGAGGATTCATCTACCCCGCAAGCAATTTCCCAGGAAGACGCATCTCAAAAAGTACAAAAAACGGCCAAGCAAAGTCTGTCGCCGACGATGTTACGCTATCTAGCCATTGGGCTACCCTTGGCCGCCGTACTCCTCCCAATTTTTATGTATTGGCAAAGAGATTACCAGCAAGAACAAGCCTATTTAGAAGCATTGACCCTAGCCCAACAAAAATATGAGCAAGCAATCATTTCCGCCCCTGAAGAGACGCGGATATTGCTCCATGAAGCTGAACTTTCGCTCTCTGAGGCCATTGCCATTAAGGGCAACCAGCATGACATCACGGTTTTGCAAAGTGAGATCGCTAATCGACGCGATACCATTGACAGTGTACAACGTCTCCTGCATATCCCTGTATTGAAGCACTACACTGAACCAGGGACAGCCTTGAGTCGCGTTATTGTGCAGGGGGTTGAGATATACGTCTTAGACCAAAGTCTACACCGGGTTTATCGTCATGAATTAGACGATACTGGTGATGCCCTGCTGCCGAGGAATGAGGCCGAAATTTTAGTCCAGCAAGGCTGGCAGGTCGAGACGCAACTTGTATCTCCTCTGGTGGACATGGTATGGATGCCGACTGGAAATGCTCGTCAAACGAGTGACTTGCTCATATTGACTCAAAGTGGCTTGCTAGAATTTAACCCTAGTTGGGGCACCAGTTTGACTCCCTTGAATACGAACCCTGTGGAGATAAGCCCATTGAATGTGGGCAGCTATTTTGGTAAATTTTATATTGCGGAAGCCCAGACAAATCAGATCTATCGCTACACGCCTTCTCTGGATGGCTATGACAGGCAACCCGAACTTTATTTCGCTCCAGATCTAAAGATCAGCTTGGCCGGGGTGGTTGATATGGCTATTGATGGGGCTATTTATTTGCTTTATCAAAATGGCGAAGTCGCCAAATTTTTAGGTGGAAGACCAGACAACTTCCAAATAAGGGGCCTAGATATTGCACTCAACAATCCGACATCACTATTCACAGCACCTGATGATTTGGTTCAATATCTTTATATCGCAGATGCTGGCAACCAGAGAATCGTCCAATTAACCAAGGAGGGGCAATTCATTCGTCAATTCAAACCCAGAGTGGGCAGTAACATCACCTTCAATGATTTGCAAGCAATTTTTGTTGATGAAATTGGCGAAAAAATGTTCATTCTCAATAGTAACAGCCTCTATGCCCCGAACTTGCCCATTTTGCAGTAACCGACGACGGAAGAACCCAATCAATCTCTGAATGTGCAACAATGATATAAATCCCCGAAACAGGAATAAATTCTACCTGTAGGTGGTATAAATTTCAGGCCTCAAAATCATTTTAAATTTTGCATAATTCACAAACGTCGCTATAATGTTCTCCATCGTTACAGACGCAAGCCGAAGTGGCGGAATTGGCAGACGCGCTACATTCAGGGTGTAGTGGGCAGTGCTCGTGTGAGTTCGAATCTCACCTTCGGCATTGTGGCAAGAAGTGACGATAGACTTTCTGGACAATCCTTCGCCCTAACTAGGACGAAACATTGCGGGATGGAGCAGAGGCAGCTCGCCAGGCTCATAACCTGGAGGTCAGAGGTTCGAATCCTCTTCCCGCTACTCAGTATGGTGACTATAGCTCAATGGTAGAGCACTTGGTTGTGGCCCAAGAGGCTATGGGTTCGAGCCCCATTAGTCACCCTGATATATGATCATTAATTCTCGTAAACCGATTATCATATTTAATATTAAGCCTCTGTAGCTCAGTTGGTAGAGCTTCCGCCTTGTAAGCGGATGGTCGTCAGTTCGAGTCTGACCGGAGGCTTTGGTCTTCCTAAACTTTATTATGCAAATCAAAAAAACCTAGTCACGATGACTAGGTTTTTTTGATTCCTACAAATTCTACTAGTATTGCGTATTACGTAGGGCTTGAAAAATACGTAATACGCAATATAGCCCCTCTACCCCGCAGATCCTCCAAGAGTCAAATAATATTGGGCCATAGTATTTCTCAACTTGTTCGATTATTCCTAAAGTAATACATAGAGGCATATATTTGAACTAGGCAATTACGACGACGTTGCTGAACACAAAATATTGACCGAGTTCAAGATTTACGGCGGCCCTGACAGAATAAGGATCCCATATCATTCAAAATTCACGTTATAGAGATTAAAAAACAATAGATCACGAATAGCACGGTAGTATTAGGCAAAAGCCATCTCCTGTCTTACTTGGCGGACCGCGTCAAGGAGACGCTCAATATCCGAGGGGAAGATATGCCCGATATTGCCAATGCGAAAACAATTGGCATCTGTTAACTTGCCGGGATAAATCACGAAGCCTTTTTCGCTCAATCGCTGATAGAAGGTCTCAAAGTCAAAATTAGGATGTTGAGGATAATGAAAGGTGGTGATGATGTAGCCTTGATTTTCTGGCGCGAGATATTCTTTGAAGCCCAGACCACGCATGCCTTGGCGCAGTATGCGGTAATTTGTCTGATACCGTTTTCCACGCCCCACAACTCCGCCTTCTTTTTCCAGTTCAATCAAGGCTTGGTGGAAAGCCATCAGACTCTGTATGGGTGGGGTAAAGCGAAATTGTCCATTTTTTTCTAAGCCCTGCCATTGGGCATAGAGATCAAATGAGAGACTCCGCGTCCACACTTGTGTTTGTTTGAGGGTTTCGATTTTTGCTAGAATAAAGGAAAACCCTGGTATGCCTTCAATGCATTTATTCGCTGATGAGACCAGATAATGAATCCCACAGGCCTCAAAATCAATTGGCACCGCCCCAAAGCTACTCATGGCATCTACAAGCAGCACTTTGTCATGCTTTTTGACTATCTCGCCAATTTTTTGCAGCGGATTAAAAATGCCCGTTGTCGTTTCACAATGGACCACAGCAACATGGCTAATATCTGGTGTCTGATTTAAGCTCGTGTTGATTTCTGCTAGATCAGGGAGCTGATTTTCAGGATATTGCAGGACGGCAGTTTCAATTTTGAGGATATCTGCCATGTGTTTGATGCGTTGACCATAGGCCCCATTGATGATAATCAGCAATTTACCAGCAGGGGCAATACAGGAAGAAATGACTGCTTCGACTCCAAAAGTTCCTGAACCTGGCATCAGGATTGCTGTGTAGTCCTGATCATGAACGCCCGCAACTTGCAAGAGCTTTTGGCGAATATCGTAGACAATATTGATAAATTCGCTATCGCGTGAGCCTAGGTCACGGGGCAGGACAGATTTTACTATTTCACTGGTGGTTAATGGCCCCGGTGTAAAGAGTAATTTGTCTTTTGACATCATTCTTGCTCTTAAGGTCGTTCACCACGGGCCAGACGGGCGTTGATGTCATCTAAAACCGCCGGAACATCCCAAATACCGTCTACAACATAGTGCGCGCCGGTTTTGAACATGCGGTCATAGGCCCTGTTCAATTTGTGGTTCAAAATATCCGTCTCCAGGGCTTCAATTTCTTCGGCATTGAGACCAATTTCATTGCCTGTTTTGGCCAAGCCAATCGTCCACATGCCTGCATTGAGACCTTCTTCAATACCGGGTAGGGTATCATCAACTTTGACGATAGCTTCAAAGGGATAAATCCCCAGATTCAGGGCGTTTTGTACACACATCCAAGGTTCAGGGCGGCCTGCTGGAACATCAGTCGCGCAAACGGATGAGTCGGGATCATAGCCCCGTTTTTTGGCCTCAGCCAGCAAAAGGGCCATCATGTCGCCCGTGTAGCCAGTGGTTGAGCCAACTTTTAGCCCCCGCTCACGAAAGTCTTTCACCGCCTCAAGCGTATCAGGGATCAAATCCGCATAGTCTGCCAGACAATCCAACTGGAGGGGCACAAATTCGGCAAACATATTGGCCACATCGTCTTCGTTTGGAGGCCGATTATGAACTTCTTGCCAGCGTTCACGCACAGCGTCAATCTGACTAATTTGACGAATGTGAACCTTTTTATGGGCTCCCATCGGCACCCGTGCTTCGGCGACTGAAATCGGTACATTTTGCCGCTTATAAACTTCGACAAAAACGACAGCCGGCGCATAACAACCATAATCCATTGTCGTGCCTGCCCAATCTAAGATAATGGCTTGGAGTGGCCCACGATAGTTGCGTTGAAATACAAAATTCATATTTTGAATCCTTTCTATTTTATTAGAACAGCGACTTAATCTGTAGAATTATACTTTAATTAGTGAAAATAGATCATATGCGTTGCGGGGCATAACATAAGTATCAACGCCTTCCTCGGCAAAAATTCGGTCAACTTTGGCCCGCTTCTCGTCGGTTAGCCGTCAATCAGCAGCAGCTACATTAGTATACGCCTAACTTTGAAGCTTGGCAATTTTTCAGATAGAAGGCCTGTAATTTCTACCGATTTGACAGATGTTCCTAGAACACTATGATGTCCTACAACTTTCTGCAACGTATTATCAATGGTGGGGGACGGATAGAGCGCGAGTATGGTTTTGGTCGAGAACGGACAGATTTGTTGGTGATTTGGTTTTATGGAGAGGGTCAGGTGCAAGAAGTGGTCATAGCGTTAAAGATCAAATATGGCAAGCTGGAGAAGACCATCGACAAGGGTTTAGCGCAGACAGGGGCATATATGGACCAGTGTGGCACGAGCGAAGGACATTTGGTCATCTTTGACCGAGCACCGGATAAGGCTTGGGAAGAGAAGATCATAGCGTTAAAGATCAAATATGGCAAGCTGGAGAAGACCATCGACAAGGGTTTAGCGCAGACAGGGGCATATATGGACCAGTGTGGCACGAGCGAAGGACATTTGGTCATCTTTGACCGAGCACCGGATAAGGCTTGGGAAGAGAAGATTTTTCGGCAGGAGAGGGTGTATCAGGGACAGGACATTGTGGTTTGGGGGATGTAATAGAACTTGAATCAGATTTGGATGTTTCATTCGGACTGCTATATCATATAATAATGCCGAGTCGGATCTTTTGACAAGTCATTCAGACTCCCCTAAAATCACCCCAAATTTATACTACTTTCAATCTTCCATTAGACCGCAGCCCTAATTTATAAAACCTAAGGATGTACGAAGCTGGGTTACAATTTATGGACATATAAAGGAGAAACCAGATCATGAATTTATCCCTAAAAGCTAAATGTTGTCTCAGTTTGCTCCTTGGGCTAGGCTTGAGCCTCTTGTCGGTCAGCGTGGCCCAAGCCCAATGTCCAAATAGTCTGTGTTATGTTGACGCTGATAGGATGACCCTGACGATGCCAACTGGGATAAGTTGGACGACAGCCTACACCAACCTGCAAGATGCGCTCGCTGTGGCCCAAGCCGGGGACGAAATATGGGTGGCGGAGGGAGTCTACTATCCGGACGAGGGCCGGGGGCAGACCAACAATGATGTCAGGGCCAGCTTCGCCCTGACCGATGGGGTCAAGATATACGGGGGCTTCGCGGGCACGGAGACCGAGCGCAGTCAACGCCAGCCCAAGACCAACGTGACCGTCTTGAGCGGGGATATTGACGGCAATGATGGCACAGATGGGCAGGGGGTGGTCACGGCGACAGCCAATATTAGGGGCGCGAACGCTTACAACGTCATCAGGAACAGAGGGGTTAGCAGGACGGCGGTCTTGGACGGCTTCACCATCACCGCTGGGAATGCGGATGCTGGGGGTTCTCGCTGCGTGAATAGATGCGGCGGGGGGATGTACAACATTGGCAGCAGTCCTCAGATAAACCAAGTCAGCTTTAGCGGCAATTCTGCTAACGAAGGCGGGGGGATGTACAACAGGGATAACAGCCATCCTAAGATAAACCAAGTCAGCTTTAGCGGCAATCGTGCTGGTAGCTTCGGCGGGGGGATGTACAACCTTAGCAGCAGTTCTGAGATGAGCCAAGTCAGCTTTAGCGGCAATTCTGCTACCCACGGCGGGGGGATGTACAACCTTGCCAGCAGTCCTGAGATGAGCCAAGTCAGCTTTAGCGGCAATCGTGTTGATAGAAACGGCGACGGCGGGGGGATGTACAATCAGCACGACAGCAGTCCTGAGATGAGCCAAATCAGCTTTAGCGGCAATTCTGCTAACAGGGGCGGGGGGATGTTCAACACTAGCAGCAGCGATCCTGAGATGAGCCAAGTCAGCTTTAGCGGCAATCGTGCTAACTTAGGCGGGGGGATGTTCAACACTAGCAGCAGCGATCCTGAGATGAGCCAAGTCAGCTTTAGCGGCAATCGTGCTTACTACGGCGGGGGGATGTTCAACTATTTAAGCCATCCTCAGATTAGCAATAGTATCTTCTGGGCGAACGCAGCGAATGGGCAGATGAATGCCTCGGCTCAAATTACGAATAGCGGCACGAGCAGCTCGGTGATCAGCGACACCTTGATCCAGGGTTCAAGTGCCATAAGTATTTTGGAGAACGCTAATTGGTTGAAGACCTTGAGAAACGGCGGCCACAATCTGCTAGACGCAGACCCGCTGTTCCGAGAGCCTATCAACCCTGCGGATGCCCCCACCAGGGCTGGCAATCTGCGCCTTGAACCAGGCTCCCCGGCCATTGATGCCGGCGATGACCGTGCCGCCAGCGGCCCGGTAGATTTAGATGGAGCCCCCCGCATCCAAGGGGGAAGGGTGGATTTGGGGGCCTATGAAGCTGGGCCCATTGTCAGCCTGAGCAAAGCGGTCAGCCCAGCCTTTGTTGAATCAGGCCAGCGGGTGACCTATACCTTGGTCTTGAGCAATAGCGGCGCAGTGAGTGACAGCGTCCGCTTAAGCGACACCTTGCCCAGCGGGGTTGAGTTCGCCGCTTGGGTAGCGCAAGGGGGGGCGCAGAGGCGCACTGATGAGATTAGCTGGCAGGGCCCAGTCACCGCGGGAGAAAGCATCACCATCACCTTCGGGGTGACCAACCTCAACTCAAGCGGCACCATCACCAACAGGGCCCAGTTCAGCGGCAGCCTCCAAACAGGGTCAAGCAGCGTCAGCCATACCGCCTTTAGGGGGCGGTTTTATGTTGACGCTGATGTGACCCTGACGATGACAGATGGGCTGAGTTGGACGACAGCCTACACCAACCTGCAAGATGCGTTCGCTGTGGCCACAGCCGGCGACGAAATATGGGTGGCGGAGGGAGTCTACTACCCGGATGAGGGCGGGGGGCAGACCAACAATAATGTCAGGGCCAGCTTTGGCCTGACCGATGGGGTCAAGATATACGGCGGCTTCGCGGGCACGGAGACCTCGCGCAGTCAACGCCAGCCCAGAACCAACGTGACCGTCTTGAGCGGGGATATTGACGGCAATGATGGCACAGATGGGCAGGGGGTGGTCACGGCGACAGCCAATATTAGGGGCGCGAACGCCTACAACGTCATCTACAACAGAGGGGTTAGCAGCACGGCGGTCTTGGACGGCTTCACCATCACCGCTGGGCATGCGGATGCTGGGAGTGCTGGCTGCCGGAATGATTGTGGCGGGGGGATGTACAACAGCCACAGCAGTCCTCAGATAAGCCAAATCAGCTTTAGCGGCAATCTTGCTAATAAAGACGGCGGGGGGATGGTCAACTTTAGCAGCCATCCTGAGATGAGCCAAGTCAGTTTTAGCGGCAATTTTGCTAATGGCAACGGCGGGGGGATGGTCAACTGGGAGAACAGCAATCCTAAGATGAGCCAAATCAGCTTTAGCGGCAATTTTGCTGTTAGATTCGGCGGGGGGATGTTCAACGATAGAGACAGCAATCCTGAGATGAGCCAAGTCAGCTTTAGCGGCAATTCTGCTAACGAAGGCGGGGGGATGTTCAACAGGCGCAGCAATCCTGAGATGAGCCAAGTCAGCTTTAGAGGCAATCGTGCTAGTAGCAACGGCGGGGGGATGCTCAACAGTCTCAGCGTACTTGAGATGAGCCAAGTCAGCTTTAGCGGCAATCGTGCTGGTAGCTTCGGCGGGGGGATGTACAACATTAGCAGCAGCAGACTTGAGATGAGCCAAGTCAGCTTTAGCGGCAATTCTGCTACCCTCGGCGGGGGGGTGGCCAACTTGTATAGCAGCAATCTCCAGATTAGCAATAGTATCTTCTGGGGGAACGCAGCGAATGGCCTGATGAATGCCCCGACTCAAATTGTGAATGCCTTCGGCAGCACCGCGACGATCAGATACACCTTGATTCAGGGTTCAGGTGGCAGCGGCAGTGCTTGGGTGAGCAGCTTGGGCAGGGACGGCGGAAATAATCTAGACGCAGACCCGATGTTCCGAGAGCCTATCGACCCTGCACAGGCCCCCACCACTGCTGGCAATCTGCGCCTTAAACCAGGCTGTTCCCCGGCCATTGATGCCGGCGATGACCAAGCCGCCAGAGACCCTGTAGATTTAGCTGGAGCGACCCGCATCCAAGGGAGGGGGGTGGATTTGGGGGCTTATGAAAGTAGGCCCGCGGCCTGTGTCAGCCTGAGCAAAGCGGTCAGCCCAGCCCTGGTTGACCCAGACCAGCGGGTGACCTATACCTTGGTCTTGAGCAATAGCGGGCTGGGGAGTGACAGCGTCCGCTTAAGCGATCCCTTGCCCAGCGGGGTTGAGTTCGCCGCTTGGGGAGAGCAACAGGGGGCGATGGAGAATGCTAATGAGATTAGCTGGCAGGGCCTAGTCACAGCGGGAGAAAGCATCAGCATCACCTTCGGGGTGACCAACCTCAACTCAAGCGGCTCCACCATCAACAACAGGGCCCAGTTCAGGGGCAGCCTCCAAACAGGGTCAAGCAGCGTCAGCTATACCGTCAGGCCGCTTTATGTTGACGCTGATGGGATGTCCCTGATGCCAGATGGGCTGAGTTGGACGACAGCCTACCCCAACCTGCAAGATGCGCTCGCTGTGGCCGTAAACGGGGACGAAATATGGGTGGCGGAGGGAGTCTACTACCCGGACGAGGGCGGGGGGCAGATCAACAATAATGTCAGGGCCAGCTTTGCCCTGAAAAATGGGGTCAGGATATACGGGGGGTTCGCGGGCACGGAGACCGAGCGCAGGCAACGCCAGCCCAAGGCCAACCTGACCGTCTTGAGCGGGGATATTGACGGCGATGATATAAAAGATGGCCAGGGGGTGGTCATGAGGTCAGACCATACTAGGGGCATGAACGCCTACAACGTCATCAGGAACAGCGGGGTTAACAGGACGGCGGTCTTGGACGGCTTCACCATCACCGCTGGGTATGCTAGGGGTAATAGATGCCCGGATGGTTGCGGCGGGGGGATGTACAACGTCCTTAGCCATCCTCAGATAAACCAAATCAGCTTTAGCGGCAATTTTGCTGTTAGATTCGGCGGGGGGATGTACAACGAAAGAAGCAATCCTGAGATAAGCCAAGTCAGCTTTAGCGGCAATTCTGCTGCTAACTTCGGCGGGGGGATGTCCAACGAAAGAAGCAGTCCTAAGATGAGCCAAGTCAGCTTTAGCGGCAATTTTGCTGTTAGATTAGGCGGGGGGATGTACAACAACGACAGCAATCCTGAGATGAGCCAAGTCAGCTTTAGCGGCAATCGTTCCAACTACGGCGGGGGGATGTCCAACAACGACAGCAGTCCTAAGATGAGCCAAGTCAGCTTTAGCGGCAATTTTGCTCCTACCAACGGCGGGGGGATGTACAACGTTGTCAGCAATCCTCACATTGTCAATAGTATCTTCTGGCATAACGGATCGCGTAACATGCACGATGCCCCGGCTCAAATTCAGAATTCAGGTGGCAGCAGCAGACCGGTGATCAGCGACACCTTGGTCCAGAATTCAGGTGGCAACATTGCTTGGCTGAACAGCTTGGGAAACGGCGGCCACAATCTTCTAGACGCAGACCCGCTATTCCGAGGAGAGCTTATCAGCCTTTTAGGTACCCCCACCAGGGATGGCGATCTGCGCCTTAAATCAGGCTCCCCGGCCATTGATGCCGGCGATGACCGTGCGGCCAGAGACGAGGTCGATTTAGATGGAGCCCCCCGCATCCAAGGGGCGGGGGTGGATTTGGGGGCTTATGAAGCACCCGGGCCCATTGTCAGCCTGAGCAAAGCGGTCAGCCCAGCCGGGGTTGAACCAGACCAGCGGGTGACCTATACCTTGGTCTTGAGCAATAGCGGGCTGGGGAGTGACAGCGTCCGCTTAAGCGACACCTTGCCCAGCGGGGTTAAGTTCGCCGCTTGGGGAGCGCAAGGGGGAGCGCAGAGGCGCACTGATGAGATCAGCTGGCAAGGCCCAGTCACAGCGGGAGAAAGCATCAGCATCACCTTCTTGGTCAACAACCTCATCTTAAGCGGCCCCATCACCAACAGGGCTCAGTTTAGCGGCAGCGTCCAAACAGGGTCAAGCAGCGTCAGCCATACCGTCTTGAACGTCTCCCCCCTCGCGGCTGACGACACCTACAGCACGACTGAAGACATCCCGCTGACCATCATCAGCCCCACTGGGGTCTTAAGCAATGATGACGACCTCAACGGGGATAGCCTGATGGCTAGCGTCCAGAGCGGTGTCAGCAGTGGGACACTGGACTTGAAAGTTGATGGCAGCTTTGTCTATACCCCGGCTGCTGATGTCAACGGCCAAGATCACTTCAGCTATCAGGTCTCCGACGGCGTGTTGAGCGACACGGCCCTGGTGACCATCACCATCGCGGCGGTCAATGATGGGCCAGTAGCCTTTGACGATACAGCCAGCACGAAGGAAGACGAAGCGGTCAGCATCAGCGTGTTGAGCAATGATACGGATGTTGACGATATTAACTTGTCTCTGACGGCGGTCAGCCCAGCCCAGAGCGGTACGACCAGCATCAGCGGGCAGCAGGTGGTCTACAGTCCGAGCCTAAACTTCGCCGGCACAGACAGCTTTACCTATCGGGTCTCTGATGGCGTGTTGAGCGACACGGCATCTGTGACCGTGACCGTCAATGCGGTCAATGATAGGCCAGTAGCCATTGACGATACAGCCAGCACGAAGGAAGACGAAGCGGTCAGCATCAGCGTGTTGAGCAATGATGCGGATGTTGAAGATGATAGCTTGTCTCTGACGGCGGTCAGCCCAGCCCAGAGCGGTACGACCAGCATCAGCGGGCAGCAGGTGGTCTACAGCCCGAGTCTGAACTTCGCTGGAACAGACAGCTTTACCTATCGGGTCTCTGATGGCGTGTTGAGCGACACGGCCTCTGTGACCGTGACCGTCAATGCGGTCAATGATGCGCCAGTAGCCATTGACGATACAGCCAGCACGAAGGAAGACGAAGCGGTCAGCATCAGCGTGTTGAGCAATGATGCGGATGTTGAAGATGATAGCTTGTCTCTGACGGCGGTCAGCCCAGCCCAGAGCGGTACGACCAGCATCAGCGGGCAGCAGGTGGTCTACAGTCCGAGTCTGAACTTCGCCGGCACAGACAGCTTTACCTATCGGGTCTCTGATGGCGTGTTGAGCGACACGGCATCTGTGACCGTGACCGTCAATGCGGTCAATGATAGGCCAGTAGCCATTGACGATACAGCCAGCACGAAGGAAGACGAAGCGGTCAGCATCAGCGTGTTGAGCAATGATCAGGATGTTGAAGATGATAGCTTGTCTCTGACGGCGGTCAGCCCAGCCCAGAGCGGTACGACCAGCATCAGCGGGCCAGCAGGTGGTCTACAGCCCGAGTCTGAACTTCGCTGGAACAGACAGCTTTACCTATCGGGTCTCTGATGGCGTGTTGAGCGACACGGCATCTGTGACCGTGACCGTCAATGCGGTCAATGATAGGCCAGTAGCCATTGACGATACAGCCAGCACGAAGGAAGACGAAGCGGTCAGCATCAGCGTGTTGAGCAATGATGCGGATGTTGAAAATGATAGCTTGTCTCTGACGGCGGTCAGCCCAGCCCAGAGCGGTACGACCAGCATCAGCGGGCAGCAGGTGGTCTACAGTCCGAGCCTAAACTTCGCCGGCACAGACAGCTTTACCTATATCGTCTCTGATGGCAGCTTGAGCGACACGGCATCTGTGACCGTGACCGTCAATGCGGTCAATGATGGGCCGGTAGCCATTGACGATACAGCCAGCACCAAGGAAGACGAAGCGGTCAGCATCAGCGTGTTGAGCAATGATGCGGATGTTGAAAATGATAGCTTGTCTCTGACGGCGGTCAGCCCAGCCCAGAGCGGTACGACCAGCATCAGCGGGAAGCAGGTGGTCTACAGTCCGAGCCTAAACTTCGCCGGCACAGACAGCTTTACCTATCGGGTCTCTGATGGCGTGTTGAGCGACACGGCCTCTGTGACCGTGACCGTCAATGCGGTCAATGATGCCCCGCTGGCAGTGGCAGGGGCAGACCAAAGCGTGAGGGTCAGCCAAAGCGTGACCCTTGATGGCAGCGGGAGTAGCGATGTCGAGGGGGATGCCTTGCGCTATGGCTGGCAGCAGACAGGCGGGGTCAGCGTGACTTTGAACAGGCCCAACCTCAGCCGAACAACCTTCATCGTCCCAGCCACCCCGACCATCTTAACCTTCCGCCTAACCGTGACCGATGAGCCTGGCCTAGCTTTAAGCGCAGATGAAGTGGTCATCACCGCCACAGAGGAAGCGATTGCAGGCTTGAGCATCCAAAACAGCCCGGTCAAGCTCAATGAGGTCGTCACCTTCACCGCCAGGATAACAGCGGGGACGAATGTAAGCTACACTTGGGACTTCGGGGATAGGGGCAGTGCTGTGGGACAAACAGTGACCCATGTCTATACCCAAGGGGGAACATACACGGCCACGGTTGAGGCCAGCAACAGCAGAAACAGCTTGACCGCCACGACACAGGTGAGGATTACAGAGGAAGCGATAGCAGGCTTGAGCATCCAAAACAGCTCGGTCAAGCTCAATGAAGTCGTCACCTTCACCGCCAGGATAACAGCGGGGACGAATGTAAGCTACAGGTGGGACTTCGGGGATAGGGGCAGTGCTGTGGGACAAACAGTGACGCATGTCTATACCCAAGGGGGAACATACACGGCCACGGTTGAGGCCAGCAACAGCAGCAACACCCTGACCGCCACGACACAGGTGAGGATTACAGAGGAAGCGATTGCGGGCTTGAGCATCCAAAACAGCCCGGTCAAGCTCAATGAGGTCGTCACATTCACCGCCAGGATAACAGCGGGGGATAATGTAAGCTACAGGTGGGACTTCGGGGATAGGGGCAGTGCTGTGGGACAAACAGTGACGCATGTCTATACCCAAGGGGGAACATACACGGCCACGGTTGAGGCCAGCAACAGCAGCAACAGCTTGACCGCCACGACACAGGTGAGGATTACAGAGGAAGCGATTGCGGGCTTGAGCATCCAAAACAGCTCGGTCAAGCTCAATGAGGTCGTCACCTTCACCGCCAGGATAACAGCGGGGGATAATGTAAGCTACAGGTGGGACTTCGGGGATAGGGGCAGTGCTGTGGGACAAACAGTGACGCATGTCTATACCCAAGGGGGAACATACACGGCCACGGTTGAGGCCAGCAACAGCAGCAATACCCTGACCGCCACGACACAGGTGAGGATTACAGAGGAAGCGATTGCGGGCTTGAGCATCCAAAACAGCCCGGTCAAGCTCAATGAGGTCGTCACCTTCAGTGCCAGGATAACAGCGGGGACGAATGTAAGCTACAGGTGGGACTTCGGGGATAGGGGCAGTGCTGTGGGACAAACAGTGACGCATGTCTATACCCAAGGGGGAACATACACGGTCACGGTTGAGGCCAGCAACAGCAGCAACAGGGTGACCGCCACGACAAGGGTGAGGATTACAGAGGCAGCGATAGCGGGCTTGAGCATCCAAAACAGCCCGGTCAAGCTCAATGAGGTCGTCACCTTCAGTGCCAGGATAACAGCGGGGACGAATGTAAGCTACAGGTGGGACTTCGGGGATAGGGGCAGTGCTGTGGGACAAACAGTGACGCATGTCTATACCCAAGGGGGAACATACACGGCCACGGTTGAGGCCAGCAACAGCAGCAACAGCTTGACCGCCACGACACAGGTGAGGATTACAGAGGAAGCGATAGCGGGCTTGAGCGTCCAAAACAGCTCGGTCAAGCTCAATGAGGTCGTCACCTTCACTGCCAACATCACAGCGGGGACGAATGTAAGCTACAGGTGGGACTTCGGGGATAGGGGCAGTGCTGTGGGACAAACAGTGACCCATGTCTATACCCAAGGGGGAACATACACGGCTACGGTTGAGGCCAGCAACAGCAGCAACAGCTTGACCGCCACGACACAGGTGAGGATTACAGAGGAAGCGATTGCCGGCTTGAGCATCCAAAACAGCTCGGTCAAGCTCAATGAGGTCGTCACCTTCACTGCCAACATCACAGCGGGGACGAATGTAAGCTACAGGTGGGACTTCGGGGATAGGGGCAGTGCTGTGGGACAAACAGTGACGCATGTCTATACCCAAGGGGGAACATACACGGTCACGGTTGAGGCCAGCAACAGCAGCAACAGGGTGACCGCCACGACAAGGGTGAGGATTACAGAGGCAGCGATTGCCGGCTTGAGCATCCAAAACAGCTCGGTCAAGCTCAATGAGGTCGTCACCTTCACTGCCAGGATAACAGCGGGGACGAATGTAAGCTACAGGTGGGACTTCGGGGATAGGGGCAGTGCTGTGGGACAAACAGTGACCCATGTCTATACCCAAGGGGGAACATACACGGCTACGGTTGAGGCCAGCAACAGCAGCAACAGCTTGACCGCCACGACACAGGTGAGGATTACAGAGGAAGCGATTGCCGGCTTGAGCATCCAAAACAGCTCGGTCAAGCTCAATGAGGTCGTCACCTTCACTGCCAGGATAACAGCGGGGACGAATGTAAGCTACAGGTGGGACTTCGGGGATAGGGGCAGTGCTGTGGGACAAACAGTGACGCATGTCTATACCCAAGGGGGAACATACACGGCCACGGTTGAGGCCAGCAACAGCAGCAACACCCTGACCGCCACGACACAGGTGAGGATTACAGAGGAAGCGATTGCCGGCTTGAGCATCCAAAACAGCTCGGTCAAGCTCAATGAGGTCGTCACCTTCACCGCCAGGATAACAGCGGGGACGAATGTAAGCTACAGGTGGGACTTCGGGGATAGGGGCAGTGCTGTGGGACAAACAGTGACCCATGTCTATACCCAAGGGGGAACATACACGGCCACGGTTGAGGCCAGCAACAGCAGAAACAGCTTGACCGCCACGACACAGGTGAGGATTACAGAGGAAGCGATTGCAGGCTTGAGCATCCAAAACAGCTCGGTCAAGCTCAATGAGGTCGTCACCTTCACTGCCAGGATAACAGCGGGGACGAATGTAAGCTACAGGTGGGACTTCGGGGATAGGGGCAGTGCTGTGGGACAAACAGTGACCCATGTCTATACCCAAGGGGGAACATACACGGCTACGGTTGAGGCCAGCAACAGCAGAAACAGCTTGACCGCCACGACACAGGTGAGGATTACAGAGGAAGCGATTGCAGGCTTGAGCATCCAAAACAGCCCGGTCAAGCTCAATGAGGTCGTCACCTTCACCGCCAGGATAACAGCGGGGGATAATGTAAGCTACAGGTGGGACTTCGGGGATAGGGGCAGTGCTGTGGGACAAACAGTGACCCATGTCTATACCCAAGGGGGAACATACACGGCCACGGTTGAGGCCAGCAACAGCAGCAACAGCTTGACCGCCACGACACAGGTGAGGATTACAGAGGAAGCGATTGCCGGCTTGAGCATCCAAAACAGCTCGGTCAAGCTCAATGAGGTCGTCACCTTCACCGCCAGGATAACAGCGGGGACGAATGTAAGCTACAGGTGGGACTTCGGGGATAGGGGCAGTGCTGTGGGACAAACAGTGACCCATGTCTATACCCAAGGGGGAACATACACGGCCACGGTTGAGGCCAGCAACAGCAGCAACAGCTTGACCGCCACGACACAGGTGAGGATTACAGAGGAAGCGATTGCGGGCTTGAGCATCCAAAACAGCTCGGTCAAGCTCAATGAGGTCGTCACCTTCACCGCCAGGATAACAGCGGGGGATAATGTAAGCTACAGGTGGGACTTCGGGGATAGGGGCAGTGCTGTGGGACAAACAGTGACGCATGTCTATACCCAAGGGGGAACATACACGGCCACGGTTGAGGCCAGCAACAGCAGCAATACCCTGACCGCCACGACACAGGTGAGGATTACAGAGGAAGCGATTGCAGGCTTGAGCATCCAAAACAGCCCGGTCAAGCTCAATGAGGTCGTCACCTTCACCGCCAGGATAACAGCGGGGGATAATGTAAGCTACAGGTGGGACTTCGGGGATAGGGGCAGTGCTGTGGGACAAACAGTGACCCATGTCTATACCCAAGGGGGAACATACACGGCCAGCCTTGACAGCGGGGGACGAATGTAAGCTACAGGTGTTGAGGCCAGTGAACAGCAGCAACAGCTTGACCGCCACGACACAGGTGAGGATTACAGATTGCAGCAGGCTTGAGCATCCAAAACAGCTCGGTCAAGCTCAATGAGGTCGTCACCTTCAGCCAGGATAACAGCGGGGGATAATGTAAGCTACAGGTGGGACTTCGGGGATAGGGGCAGTGCTGTGGGACAAACAGTGACCCATGTCTATACCCAAGGGGGAACATACACGGCCACGGTTGAGGCCAGCAACAGCAGCAATACCCTGACCGCCACGACACAGGTGAGGATTACAGAGGAAGCGATAGCAGGCTTGAGCATCCAAAACAGCTCGGTCAAGCTCAATGAAGTCGTCACCTTCACCGCCAGGATAACAGCGGGGGATAATGTAAGCTACAGGTGGGACTTCGGGGATAGGGGCAGTGCTGTGGGACAAACAGTGACCCATGTCTATACCCAAGGGGGAACATACACGGCTACGGTTGAGGCCAGCAACAGCAGAAACAGCTTGACCGCCACGACACAGGTGAGGATTACAGAGGAAGCGATAGCGGGCTTGAGCGTCCAAAACAGCTCGGTCAAGCTCAATGAGGTCGTCACCTTCACTGCCAACATCACAGCGGGGACGAATGTAAGCTACAGGTGGGACTTCGGGGATAGGGGCAGTGCTGTGGGACAAACAGTGACCCATGTCTATACCCAAGGGGGAACATACACGGCTACGGTTGAGGCCAGCAACAGCAGCAACAGGGTGACCGCCACGACACAGGTGAGGATTACAGAGGAAGCGATTGCCGGCTTGAGCATCCAAAACAGCTCGGTCAAGCTCAATGAGGTCGTCACCTTCACCGCCAGGATAACAGCGGGGGATAATGTGAGCTACACTTGGGACTTCGGGGGTGGGGTCAGGGTTGTGGGACAAACAGTGACGCATGTCTATACCCAAGCGGGAACATACACCGCCAGCGTCTTGGCCAGCAACAGCAGCAACAGGGTGACCGCCACGACACAGGTGAGGATTACAGAGGAAGCGATAGCAGGCTTGAGCATCCAAAACAGCCCGGTCAAGCTCAATGAGGTCGTCACCTTCACTGCCAGGATAACAGCGGGGGATAATGTAAGCTACAGGTGGAACTTCGGGGCTGGGTTCAGGGTTGTGGGACAAACAGTGACGCATGTCTATACCCAAGGGGGAACATACACGGCCACGGTTGAGGCCAGCAACAGCAGAAACAGCTTGACCGCCACGACACAGGTGAGGATTACAGAGGAAGCGATTGCGGGCTTGAGCATCCAAAACAGCTCGGTCAAGCTCAATGAGGTCGTCACCTTCAGTGCCAGGATAACAGCGGGGACGAATGTAAGCTACAGGTGGGACTTCGGGGATAGGGGCAGTGCTGTGGGACAAACAGTGACCCATGTCTATACCCAAGGGGGAACATACACGGCCACGGTTGAGGCCAGCAACAGCAGCAACAGCTTGACCGCCACGACACAGGTGAGGATTACAGAGGAAGCGATAGCAGGCTTGAGCATCCAAAACAGCTCGGTCAAGCTCAATGAGGTCGTCACCTTCACCGCCAGGATAACAGCGGGGGATAATGTAAGCTACAGGTGGGACTTCGGGGATAGGGGCAGTGCTGTGGGACAAACAGTGACGCATGTCTATACCCAAGCGGGAACATACACGGCTACGGTTGAGGCCAGCAACAGCAGCAACAGCTTGACCGCCACGACACAGGTGAGGATTACAGAGGAAGCGATTGCCGGCTTGAGCATCCAAAACAGCCCGGTCAAGCTCAATGAGGTCGTCACCTTCACTGCCAGGATAACAGCGGGGGATAATGTAAGCTACAGGTGGAACTTCGGGGCTGGGTTCAGGGTTGTGGGACAAACAGTGACCCATGTCTATACCCAAGGGGGAACATACACCGCCACGGTTGAGGCCAGCAACAGCAGCAACAGGGTGACCGCCACGACCTTGGTCAGCATCACCCCCATTATCAGGTTTAGACCCTGGATTGAAGTCACTGATTATCTAAGCCCTGTCCTGCGGCTTAGATACTTCACCGCCTATCAGGGGGGGGCCTATTCCTATACCGTCAAGGTTTCGCCAATCCTGATGAGGGCTCAGGCCCCTCATCTCCTTGAGACACCAGTTTACAGGCTCTCCGCCCCGCACAAGCCCCCTTGGCTGGACTTTGTCGATCATCGGAATAATAAAGGTACGCTCATGGGGGTGCCAGGGGCGGCGGACCAGGGCGAAAATCCTGTCACTATTCTGGCCACGGACGGACAAATTAGCAGCACAGCCGTTTTCACCATTACGGTTGTGCCTAATCAGGTCTATCTGCCTTTGGTGTTGCAGTAGCAACATCGACCCCGTAGCACTGGACAGCCAAGACGGTCAGGTCTGGGGCATTGCGGGGTGATTTTTATAATTCTGATGAGATGTTGAAATTAGATGGCGATGGTTACGGCATCGCAGGCGACGACCACCCGACAGGCAAGGCCTATGCTCAGGTCGCACGGGCGATGGTAGAGGATTTGGCGATTGGCGAGTAGGGCGGTCTACTGGTTATTGTGAATCAGCCCGTAAGCGACAACGCATCTATCTGCCCTTGAAGACCCGTGTCAACCCGCTCACGCTGATGGTGGAAAGTGGATCATTGCCAGTAGAATGGCCCGGTCGCTATGAGCGTCGTGCCCACATTGTGCGGGGTGAGGCCATGTCGTGGCATGAGTAGTCGCTGACTTTGGAAACAATAAATGGAGTAACCCAATGGCACTCACAGATGCAGAACGGTTTCATTTCGACCTCACAAGTTTCTTAGTCCGTCCCGCAATCTTAACTGCCGCTAAAGTATGCCTTAAGGAGATGATTATGCCCAGCCCATTTCCCGGTATGGATCCCTATTTAGAAGAACGCTCCCTTTGGCCCGATATGCATTCATCGCTCATCTCTTATATTCGTGAAGCCCTTCAACCACAACTACGTCCAAAATATATAGCCCGCATTGGTGAACGGGTCGAACTTACAACCTTAGGCAAAGGCTATATCCCTGATGTCATGCTCGTTGCACCACCACGTTTATCAGGGGCAATACAAACTCGGCTAGGTCTACTGGTGGTCGATGAACCACAAACACTTGAATTTCTGGATGAGGAGCAGCGGGTGCCCTATCTTGAGATTATCTATCGAAGCACAGGGGATGTGGTCACGCTGATCGAGGTCTTAAGTCCTGTCAACAAAGTAGGTCACGGACGTGAACAGAATATTAAAAAGCAAGATAATTTGCTAAACTCGCAAGCCAATTTGGTTGAAATCGATCTCTTGTCTGGACAGACCTCAACCCTAGCCCGTGCTTTCGAGATCAATTCTCCCTCAGATTGGCGTTATATCATCACCACAAGTAGACCCCATCAACGTAGACAGCTAGAATTTTATGCCATCCCACTCAAAGAACGATTGCCCCGCTGTCG
The DNA here is from genome assembly GCA_965199695.1 of Anaerolineae bacterium. Lineage (GTDB taxonomy): Bacteria > Chloroflexota > Anaerolineae > 4572-78 > 4572-78 > CBDAUV01. The sequence continues at coordinate 1,865,553 of OZ241372.1, forward strand.
TATTCCCTTGCGTCAAGAGGATGATGATGCGGTCTTAGATTTGCCTGCTGTCTTTAGCCGATGTTATGATGTTGGGGGCTATGATTTACTGATCGATTATCGTCAAGACCCGCCCGTTTCGTTGGACAAGGCCGAAGAAGAATGGCTGGTAGCCCTGCTTGTAGAAAGTGGGCTGCGATAAGGGACGTAATTTTGGTTTCACTTTCCACCCCAAACATCCGCCGGAATATGCACCTGCCCACTGAAAATACGGCGGGCTGTGCGAATAGAGCCACCTGAAATTACCTCAAGCTGGCCGTCTTCAACCTTCAAGTCCATCGCCACATCAATGACCCCGCTAGGATGCTCAACTTGGGTCAATTCTGGGTAGCGTTCATCAGGTTGGACGACTTCATGAACCGTTGACCCTGTCAGGGCCGAACAGGCAGAGACACAAATTGAGCCAGAGACCGCATAAGCTGGATGACATTTGCCATACTGGGTGAAGTAGCGAGAGGCGAAATGGCCTCCCTCACGAGCGGGTGAGACCAGGGCGAATTTTGGCACAACGCTTTCGGAGACATCGCCGAAGCCCATTCGTTCACCCGCTTTACGCCGAATCGCTTCAATGTGGTCAAGAAAAAGTTGCTCCGCTTCTAACGCGACCCGAGTTTCATAACCTGTTTTGCCCACATCCTTCGCCAAGGCAATGACCATTGGCATGGCGACATCAATGCAGGTCACCTCAACCCCCTCAATCGTATCACGGACATTGCCTGTGGGGAGCAATTGGCCCGATTTTGAACCTGTGATGTTGAAAAACTTGAGCGAGATGGCGGCGGAAGTGCCTGGGATACCATCAATGGCAGTGTCGCCTTCGTAGGATACAATGCCGTTTGGTGTTTGGACGGTGGCTTCAATGAAGCTTTCTGTGTTGACATTGCGAATCATCAGCTTGGTTTCCCCATCTTGGGCGGGGAAGAGACCTTCTTCGATAGCAAATGGGCCGACACCCGCGAGCATATTGCCGCAGGTCGGCCCCATATCGACAATCGGTTCGGTGAGGTCAACTTGGGCGAATAGATAGTCGATGTCGGCATCGGGCTGCTCAGAAATGGATACAATCGCCACCTTGCTCGTCACTGTGGTCGCGCCGCCAATGCCATCGATTTGCCGTGCATCAGGCGACCCCATCACGCGCAGTAAAACTGCATCGCGGGTAGTAGGATCGCTGGGTAAATCTTCCAACTTAAAGAATGGGCCACGCGAGGTGCCGCCTCGCATGAAGACGCAGGGGATGGTTGTTTGAGTCATGGGTGTGTTTCCTCTTTCTATTTGTTGACACTACTACATTAACCTAAGGATTTCTCTTATTTATTCTGAGGTTGCGTATTTGCCAGCGTTGCTCCCCGCGATTTTGCCAAAAACCGCGCCGGAGGCAAGGCCAGAGCCGCCAGGGTAATTATGATAAAAGAGACCCCCGATCATCTCGCCAGCTGCGTACAGCCCTGAAATGGGTTGATCCTTAGCATCAACGACCTCAGCCCTTGTCGTCACTTTGACCCCGCCAAAGGCAAAGGTCAGGCCACAGGTGACGGGGAAGGCGAGGAAGGGCGGCTTTGAGATTGGGTTGGCCCAATTTGTTTTGTCTATCTCAAGGCCAAGGGTGCGTTTGCCATCCAAAATTTGGGGGTTAAATTCACCCTCTTGGACGGCCAGATTGTATTCGTGAATTGTCATCGCAAATTGCGCTTTGTCGAGGTCAAGTTGGTCGATCAAGCCTTCCAAAGTATCGCTTTCAAATTTGGTACACAGGTCTTCTCGATATTCTGAGCGCAATAGATCCGCCACCTGCCCATCGAAAACGTGATAGGCCATTGAATCAGTTTGTTTGAGAATTTCCCGCCCATATTTGGCGTAGGTGTAGTTGCGAAAATCAGCCCCTTCATCAACAAATCGCTCTCCTTCTTTGTTGATGATTAAGCCAAGTGGGTAGGAGCTTTTTTTAAAAATATCGCCAGGTAGGTCAAAGTCACCCACTTTGGGGGTATTAGCATCCGTGGAGATGGCGTGACCCATCTTCCAGTCACCATATTTAACAGCCCCAGCCGCCACCGCCATATCAATCCCATCGCCTGTGTTGTACTCCGTGCCGCGCAAAATCGCTTTTTCCCATTCCGCTCCCATCTGGGCGATCCGTTTTTTCATCGAGCCTTCGTAGCTGCCGCAAGCTAAAACAATCGCTTTGGCTGAAACCAATTCTTTTTGGCCTTTATGCCTAACATAGATACCAGTGATCTGGCCCGTCTCATTTTGAGAAAGTGCGCTGCCAGCGGTCTCGTACCATACTTCGACCCCCATTTGCGTAGCAATCTCATTGAGACGATTGATCAGACCAACCCCCCGACCCACTGATTTGACCACCAAGCCACCCCAAAAATGGTATTTCCCCTCTTTGACAAAGGATTGGTTATCATAAATCAGGTCAAACTCAAGCCCGTGTTTTTGCAGCCATGACATGGTTTCAAAGGAATTATCAATGAGCGTATTGGAGAGGGGCCTATCGGTTTGGCCTTGGGTGATCCGTTGGAAGTCGGCCCGATACTGCTCGGCTGGATAGGGGGGCATGACGATCTTTGCGGCTTGCTCGTTTGTCATGGCTGGGATGAGTTTGCGTAAATCCTCCAATGAGTTGAAGGTAATCCGAATCGCTCCATCGGTAAAGTAAGAATTTCCGCCGCGTTTTTTCTGTGGCCCTTTTTCCAAAACCAACACAGTCGCCCCTGTTTCGCGGGCGGCAATGGCACTACACAGGGCGGCGTTTCCCGCCCCGACGATGACAACACCAAAATTTTTATCGCTCATAAACTGTTACCTGACAATAGGGGCGTACCAAAATTAAAGTCTCCCAAACCGCTAATGAAGGCCCACCATCGCAATCGGATCAATCACACTGCGGGGCCATCTTAAATTCATGACATCTTCCATTGAGATGAGGAAAACGATGACCAAGACGGCGGCTATGACGGCCCAATACCATTTCATTTTGCCTGGAATGAGCAGAAATAGCAAGACAAATATCCCGCTGGCGAACACCATGCCAAGGACATAAATTGCGCCGTAATAAGCCAATAGCCAGGCGAGGTAAGGGAGGATGCCCCCAATTTTTGGGCTAATCGAGTTACCAGAGTCATCGGCTTTTTCCGCCTGTCGTTGGGTGATGAGAAAGGAAATCAGTTCAGCCACAGTAATCCCCATCGCGCCGAGGGCGACAAACCAAGGAAAGGTTTGAGCCTGAGTCGGAAATTCGAGGGCACTATAGGCGGCCCAAGCAAAGATGATAAAAACAAGGCCTAAAAATATGATCTGCTCAATTGTTTTGGTTTGCTTCATGATCAAGCTTCTCCTTTTAGTTCTTGTTGTAACTCGGCGGCCTGTTGAGCGGTGCGTTGGGTAATGCGAATCCCCGCATAGGTTAAGCCAAGGGTGATCAGGGCGATGATGATCACCCCTGGCCGACTGATCCAGGCCCACTCATAGCGGGCGGTTGAAAGCCAGAGATAGCGTTCCACTGCCTCAGATAAGACAAAACCAATCAACATCGGCGGCAGCGGATAGCCAAGCCGACGCATCGTCCAGCCTAATAAGCCAATGATTAAAAAGGCCAGTAAATCTCCCCAGTGGCGGGTGCTTTGGTAAGCTCCCGTTAGCATGATGACCAATAGGAATGGGGCTAAACGGGCGGCGGGGATGGTCGCCAATTTAGCGACGATACCCGTCAGGCCCAGACAGGCTAAGGTGCCAAAGACATTGGCTAAGGCTAGTGTCATCAGGACCAAAATGGTGATGTTCAAATCCCCCGTTTCTTTTAGCATACGCGGGCCAGGTTGCAAGCCCAATAAGATAAACGCCCCCAAAAGAATGGCCATCGCCCCACTACCCGGAATGCCAAAGAGCAAAGTCGGAATCAGGGCCCCGCCTTCTTTGGCGTTGTTTGAACTCTCCGGGGCAATAACCCCCCGAATATCCCCTTTGCCAAAATTTTCAGAGTTCTTAACGGTTGAACGGGCCACGCCATAACTAATCCAGTCCACCACCGAGCCACCTAAGCCAGGCACAAACCCAACGATGACTCCGACAATGGCTGAACGTAAGACCAAGATTTTATTCTCAATCACATCACGAAAACCTGCTAAGGTGCTTTTCCAGCCCGTTTTGACTTCTGTCCCTTGAGCCGCAATGCTGGTCCCAGAGGCGAGCAAGTCTAAAATTTCGGGTAGGGCAAACAGCCCCAAAGCGAGGATGGCTATTTTGATCCCATCAGTTAGATAAAGCGAATCAAATGTGTAGCGAAACGCTGGGTTGGTGGGGGCAGCTCCGATAGCCCCGATCATTAGCCCTAAGAACCCAGAAACCAATCCGCGTAGCGGTCGCTTGCCAGCCAAAATCGCCACCATCGACAGGCCCAAAATGGCTAACATCAATAGTTCTGGGGAGCCAAAGGCCAGCACAATGGGCCGGGCAATGGGTAAAATCAGTAAAAGAGTCATTGCCCCAATAATCCCCCCGGCCATTGAGGAGAAAAAAGCAGCGGCTAAGGCTCGCGCCGCTTCACCTAACCGAGCCAGCGGGTAGCCGTCCATAATCGTCGCTTGGGAGCCAGATGACCCAGGGACACCAAGCAATACCGAGGGAAAGGTGTCAGCGGTGTGAATGACGGCCGCAGCTCCGATGAGCAGGGGGATGGCCGTTTCTGGCTCCATCCCAAAAATAAAGGGAATTAGCAGCGACATGCCCACAGTACCCCCTAAGCCTGGCAAAATGCCGACGGTCAGGCCCACTGCCACCCCCAAGATCATCAACCCTAAATTGGACGGGGTGAAGATGATGGTCAGTGCCTCTAAAATGAATTGTAGTATCAGGAGGTCTTTCTCCTTTCCCTTATGTTTAAGGGATCATCAATCTAAAAAATAGGTCAGGGGTCAGATCCATAGCGAACCAAGCCTTGGCCTATTGGCAAACGTTTAAACCTGATCGTTAATTACTCAATCCCAGCTTCGTATTTTTCGTTTAGGAAACCTTTAAGCCATTCAAAGGCTTCGTCCGACATGGCACTCGCTGCGCCAAAGGCTGTGGCGACGGCATCTGCCCCAGCATAGAACTCATAGTCACCAATCAGATCAGAGGCAAGAGCTTGAAACTCAGGGTCAGCTAGGACGGCCTGTGCCGCAGCGGTTAGGGCATCAATTTTGTCCTGAGGGGCAGCACCATGAATCCAGAGATTTTTCTGAGCGGCAAAGCCAGCGGTAAAGGATGCTTTGAACCCTTCAAAGGCTGCACCATCAGTTGGGCCTCCGCACATTTCAATCGCTTCTTTGGCGTTTGGCAGATCAGAAAAAACGGGGTCGTCCGCGATGTTGCCGTTTTCGTCGAGAATGCCGAAGGCAAACAAGGGCACCGCCGAGCCTTCCTCGACCAAAGGTTGCACATTTTGTAAGTAGGCGGGCGAGGTCTGATAATCGAAATTGATTTCACCTTGTTCAAAGGCGACGCGAGCCGCACCACGACCATCATAGCCTAGAATCGGTAAGAACTCCACCCCCATCAGATCAAAAGCGATGAGCGGCACCATATCAAGACCTGTGGGAGCGATGCCCCCATAAATCAATTCTGCCTCACCGCTACAGAGACCCGCGACATCGGTAATACCTGTGTCTGGGGAGACGTAAACCACGCCGCCGACAGGCGATCCCATCACCCCAGAGAAGTCAGCAAAGTCATACTGCACCGCTTCTTGACCGAGTAGATAGGGCAAAGCATTTGAGCCAGAAGAAACTAAGAGACTGAGGCCATCTGCTTCGCGGGCAGCAAATTCATTGGCTCCCAAGGTCCCAGAAGCCCCTGGCATATTGATTCCTTGCACGATTACATCATCGCCGAGATATTTTTCCAAAAATGGCAAAATCGCTCGCATCCAACTATCGCTGCCGCCGCCTTCGCCGTAGGGGATGATGATTTCGACCACTTCACCTTCGTAGGCATCACTGACGGCTACTGAAGCCGCTTCTTCTTCTGTTGTCTCTTCAGTTTCTTCGGCTTCGCTTCTTTCTGCTGCTTCTTCAGCGGGGGCTTCTGGCGCGGCAGGTTGGACTTGTCCGCTACAGGCTGCTAATACGCCAAACATCAGGGTCATCAGTAAGATTAACAACACTTTACGACTGAACATAGAATTTTTACTCCTTCATTGGGTTAGGATGATGATAAAATGTCTTTGTTTGGGGCTGACAGCGTGTCATATCCCGTTGCAAAAAACAAGGCCAATTATAGGCAGACAACTCCGAGAAAGCAAAGCATAACGAAGACCAAGCAACCAGAGACCAAGCAACCAGATTCATCACCACCCCTAGTAGGTCTATAATGAACGAGGCAGGCCTAAAATATGTTGACCGATATAGGATAAGATGAGATTGGTTGAAATAGGAGCCACTTGATATAACCGAGTCTCCCTGAATTTTCGCTCTATATCATATTCTCGCGCAAACCCAAAACCGCCATAGGTTTGCAGGGTCACATTGGCGGCCTCCCAGGAAGCATCAGCGGCCAGTAATTTCGCCATGTTCGCCTCCGCCCCACAGGGTTTGCCAGCGTCAAACAGCCGCGCTGCTTCAAAGCGCATGAGGTCCGCGGCACGAACATTGATATAGGCGCGGGCAATCGGAAATTGAATCCCCTGATTTTGACCAATCGGTCGCCCAAAAACTTCACGTTCCGTGGCATATTGGGTCGCCCGGTCCGTGAACCAATAGCCATCGCCGATACATTCAGCCGCAATCAAGGTGCGTTCCGCATTCATGCCATCCAAAATATAGCGAAATCCTTTTCCCTCTTCTCCAATCAGACTGTCGGCAGGTATACGCAGATCATCGAAAAATATCTGCGTTGTTTGATGATTGATCATTGTCTCGATGGGGGTTACCGTTACGCCTTGGTCGAGGGCACTTTTGAGATCAATCAAGAAAACAGATAAGCCCTCTGTCCGTTTTTTGACTTGATCTGGGGGCGTTGTGCGGGCTAAGAGGAGCATCAAATCTGAGAACAAGGCCCGTGAAGTCCAAATTTTTTGACCACGCACGATATATTCATTGCCTTTGCGCGTGGCTGTCGTGCGAATACTGGTCGTATCTGTCCCTGCATCTGGCTCTGTCACCCCAAAAGCTTGCAAGCGTAGTTCGCCTGAGGCGATTTTGGGTAAGTAGTATGATTTTTGGGCTTCCGAGCCATGTTGGAGTAAGGTTCCCATTATGTACATTTGGGCGTGACAAGCGGCTGCATTCCCGCCAGAACGATGCACTTCTTCTAGAATAATAGATGCCTCCGCGATGCCCACCCCCACCCCTTCATACGCTTCTGGGATCAAGGCTGCCAAGTAACCCGCTTCGGTCAGGGCTGTCACAAATTCTGTTGGATAGGCTTCTGCCTTATCTATGCGTCGCCAATATTCATCGGGGTAACGAGTGCATAGTTCCCGCACACCTTGGCGTAGGTCATCATGGAGATCAGCCAAGTCGGACATCATGATTTCTCCTATCAGGATTAGGTTTATGCCGTAAAGGCCTGAATCCCCGTCTGGGCCCGACCCAGAATGAGGGCATGGATGTCGTGTGTGCCTTCATAGGTGTTGACTGCTTCTAAATTCATGACATGGCGGATTACATGAAATTCATCAGAGATACCGTTACCGCCGTGCATATCGCGTGACAGACGAGCAATCTCTAGGGCTTTGCCACAGGAATTACGCTTCACAAGCGAGATCATCTCTGGCGCGGCCTTCTCCTCATCCATCAAGCGTCCCACCCGTAACGCGCTTTGTAAGCCAAGCGTGATTTCGGTCATCATATTGGATAGTTTGAGTTGAATAAGTTGGTTGGCGGCCAAGGGGCGACCAAATTGAATCCGATCTAAGGTATATTGCCGAGCGGCATGCCAGCAGAACTCGGCGGCCCCCATCGCCCCCCAGGAGATGCCATAGCGGGCTTTATTTAAACAGCCAAAGGGACCTTTTAACCCTTTCACCTTGGGTAATAAATTTTTGTTTGGCACGAACACCTCGTCCATGGCAATTTCCCCCGTTGAACTGGCTCGGAGGCTAAATTTTCCTTCTATCTTAGGCGTACTGAGACCTGGCATCCCCCTTTCGAGGACGAATCCGCGAATGTCGCCATCTTTAGCCTCGCTGTCTGCATCAGGTTGTCCATAAGCCTTAGCCCAAACGACAAAAACATCGGCAATGGGGGCGTTGGTAATCCACATTTTGTTGCCCTGGACAGTCCAGCCGCCATCAGTTTTGGTGGCTCTCGTTTCCATGCTACCTGGGTCGCTACCGTGATTAGGCTCTGTTAGGCCAAAACAACCAACCCATTCTCCACTGGCTAACTTGGGCAGATATTTCTGTCGTTGAGCTTCGGTGCCATAAGTGTAGATGGGATACATTACCAATGAGCTTTGTACACTCATCGCACTGCGATAGCCACTATCGACGCGCTCGACTTCGCGGGCGATGAGACCATAGCAGACTGAGTTTAGACCAGCCGCCCCGTATGCCTCAGGGATGGTCGCGCCAAGCATCCCCATATCACCCATTTCATGAAAGATGCTGCGATCAAAAGTTTCGTGACGGTTTGCATCTAAAATACGTGACATGAGCTTGTCTTGACAATAATCGCGAGCCGAGTCCCGTACCATACGCTCTTCATCAGTTAATTGTTCGTTTAATAAAAGTGGGTCTTCCCAATTGAACCCTAGCTTGGTCATAATAACCTCATCATATGGTATCTGAATAATAAATAGGTACTGTAAATTTTAGGCTCCCCGAGCCGATTTTATAACATTTCTTGTATAAAGGCCATTGTCTGCCCAATAATCTGATGAGTCGAAGGCACATCATCTTCAACGTCAAAGCCATGTTGGCCTTGAGGATGATTGACCACTTTGAGCGGCAGCTTGGTTGCTTGTGCTGCTTGGACGAAGAGGTCAATGGACTGATTGATGAGTGCTTTATCTAAGTCAGCCCGGACAATAAAGACAGGAGGTACATCAGCGGGGGCTTGATGGATGATGGCGGCTGGAGAGAAGTATTCGGTTAGATGGTCAGGCAAAAATTGAGAGATAAATTTGCTATGACGCAGGTCGAGGGTGGCGTAATAGGCCACTAAACAGCGGATATAAGGACGAGGGGCCAATAAAAATGGACTAAGATGTGGGCCCGCTCCAGAAAAGACCCATAGACCAAGACGGTCAGGGTCAAGATTGAAGTGGGCGGCGTTAGTCCGCAGGTAATCGATAGCATCTTGAATATCGCTGGCAGACTGTTCTAGGTAGGGCAAATTAAAATAGCGATGATTGATGGTGATGCCGATGAATCCTGAGGCAGCCATCAAAGCCCCATATCCCTGATAGATGCCCCATTCAGTGGGACGAAGCGGGATATTTCTGGGAATAGGCCCCCCATGAATGAAGAGCATGCCAGGCAGCCGCGTTTCTTCAGTGAGTTCATGCGGGCAATAAACATCTAATTGCAGATCAATATCTTCTGCGCGTTTATAGGTGATATTTCGTTGGATATCGGCTTGAGTCATGCCGGGGACTTGGTATAGCAATGGTTGACGTAATAGCGCAATGTTCACAAGAAGACCGTCCAGGATAGGTTACAAAGTTGCAAAGTGGCAGGGTTGCAGAACGGCATAGTCCACGCTGCCACTTTGTATCACTGACTGAATTTATACCCTATCCCGCGCACAGTGACAAACCAACGTGGCTGGGCTGGCTCGTCTTCCAGTTTTTGTCGCAGATGGCGCACATGGACATCAATGGTTCGATCATTATAAATATCACTGTCATAACCCCAGACAGCTTCGATGAGATCATCTCGGCTAAAGGGGCGGTTAGGATGCATGACAAAGTGGCGTAAAAGACGAAATTCCAAGGGGGTTAAATCAACAGTCTGTTTTTGACGGGTGACCAACAACCGTTCTAAATCAACCTCAATCTCGCCAAAACGAACATTTTGGCTAAGAGTGGACAGGGCTAAATTGCCGTAAGCTCGGCGTAACATGGCTCGCACTCGTGAAATGACTTCACGCAAACTGTAGGGCTTCACAATATAATCATCTGCGCCCAATTCTAAGCCCAAGATCTTATCTAACTCCTCATCGCGGGCGGTAAGCATCAAGATAGGTTGCCGTTTCCCCTCGCTGCGTAAGGTCCGACAAATATCGAATCCGCTTATATCGGGCAGACGGATATCCAATAGGATTAAATCAGGCTCCTGGGTGCGAACAAAATCGAGTGCTTTTTTGCCTGTATCAGCCCATAATACTTCAAAGCCCTCACTTTTGAGACCGTATTCTAAGCCTCGGGCGACGGCGCGTTCATCTTCAACAATTAAAATATATTCATTGGTCATTGGCACATTATAGTCGCGGAGCCTAATTTTGGAAAAGATTGGGGTATAAATGTTGACGACATCAGATACCATGACTAAATTCGACCTCAGAATGATCCCGAAGGTAGACTTCAAGTTGATGCCATTTGTGATCATCATCCCGAATTTTTTTGCAGTTGGCACAGATAGGCAACAAGCCACGCAAAACTTGAATATGATCTAAAGCATCTTGGAACTTGTAATTCTTCACCTCTAGTTCTTTGTTGAGGCGACGTAATTCCAGCACATCATTAAATCGAGCGATGGCAATGATGATAGCTCGTTCCAACGCTCGTAGATTAGGTGGCTTCACCAAATAGGCCCCCACACCGACTTGACTGGCCTGGGAAACTATGATATCTTCCGCCCCTCATCTTTCAGACGCTAATTCAGGCGTAATAAAAAAAGAATTAGACATCACCATGTGTATTGCCTCGACAACCAGACCCCAACAAACGACCTTATCTCTTCCGCTTCCAGACATCGCCGCTGAATTTATGCTCCGGGATGACATTACATTTTTCAATCACGGCAGCTTTGGGGCATGCCCACGGCCTATCTTTGAAGCCTATCAACGTTGGCAACGAGAATTAGAAGCCAATCCTGTCGACTTCATCGGCAGACATCTGCCTGATCTTTTAATGGAAGCGCGAGGCATTCTGGCTGAGTATGTCGGCACGAGGGCTGATAATCTTGTCTTTGTCCCTAATGTGACGCATGGGGCTAACTTTGTCGCCCATTCGCTTGATCTCTGCCCTGGCGATGAAGTTTTGGCCCCTGATCAAGAGTATGGAGCCGTGCAGAGAGCTTGGGAGTTTGTTTGTCAGAAGAAAGCGGCGCGTTACGTCATCCAGCCTATTCCTTTGCCAGTCAGTGACCCAGATGAGGTTGTTGAGCAGCTATGGCAAGGGGTGACTGAGCGCACGAAAGTCATCACCATCAGCCATATTACCTCGCCGACTGCTTTGATTTGGCCTGTGGCTAAGATATGTCAGCGGGCTAAGGAAGTAGGCCTTCTCACGGTGATTGATGGGGCGCATGCTGTTGGCCAACTCGACTTGGCTTTGGAGGCCTTGGGCGTTGATTACTACTTGGGAAATTGTCATAAATGGTTGTGTAATGCCAAAGGCGCAGGGTTTCTCTACGCTCGACCCGAACACCATGCCACCTTGGAGCCGTTAATTGTCGGCTGGGGATGGCGCAGTCCAAATCCTGGCCCCTCACCTTTGATTGATTACTTTCAATGGTTAGGCACAAATGACCCAGCAACCTACCTAGCAGTTCCAAGGGCAATTGAATTTCAACGGAAATACAACTGGCCTCAAGTGCGTTTAGCCTGTCATGAATTGGCCCGTGAAGCACGCAACCAAATCCAAGCCCTCAGTGGCCTGCCTCATATCTGCCCTGATTCGACAGACTGGTGGATGCAGATGTGTACTGTGCCCCTGCCAGATAACATGCCTGAAAATGTCAGCCAACGTCTTTGGGAGGACTATCGCATCGAAATCCCTGCCGGACGCTATGAGCATGGGATGTCTATTCGCGTTTCGATGCAGGCTTATAATAGCCCTGATGATGTAGAACGCTTGTTGGAAGCACTAAAGGCATTGGCAAAGTAGCAAAGTGGCAAAGTTGTTATCACGCTGCCACTCTGCTACCCCTTAATACCCGTCACCGAAATGCCTTCAATGAAGGTTCTTTGGGCGAAGAAGAAGATGATCAAAATAGGCACAACAATCACCGTGCTGACGGCCATCAGGTAGGGATAGGCCAATCGTGTTCCGCCGACTTGGAACATAGAGCGGCGCATGTTTTCTACGCCTAAAGCGAGGGGGTAAAGTTCTTCTCGATTAAGATAGATCAAAGGAAGAAGATATTCATTCCACACATTGATAAATGTGAAGAGGGCGACAACGACCAGAGCTGACCGAATCAGCGGTAACATGATGCGCCAATAGATCACCAACTCATTCGCCCCATCAATGCGGGCGGCATCAGAAAGCTCTTGAGGGATCGTTCTGAAGAATTGACGGAGCAGAAAAATAAAGTAGGGCACTCCGAAATAAGCGGGCACGACCAAGGGTTTATAGGAATTAATCCAGTCCAGATTTTTAAAGATGATAAATAAAGGCACCATGGTCACTTGGGGAGGGATCATCATGGTGGCAATGCAGATATAGAATAAAACATCGCGCCCTGGCCACTGCACCCGTGAGAAGCCATAAGCCACCAAAGATGATGATAGGGTTACCCCAATGGTGACCGGGAGCGCATAGCGAAAAACGCTGTTGATAGCATAGTTGTTGAAGTCGTACGATGTCCAAGCGTTGATGAAATTTTCGGGGAAAAAGGGGATAGGAAACCAAACAGGGGGGATAGAGTAAGTTTGGGGATCGTTTTTCAGGGCAGAACTGACCATCCAATAGAGTGGCAACACAAAACTAATGGTTAAGATGATGAGCGTCGCGTATTTTAGTAAGCCAGTGACCCATTCAGTTGGGGTATAACCAACTATTTTGGTCTGTTCTGGGATAGATGAGGGACTTTGACTTGTTTTTGTTTGTGATGCCATTGATTTATTTGTCTCCAGATAGCGTAGGAGGTTATGATGCCTTTAATCATCACTGGTATAATGAACCCAGTAGCGGGAGGACCGGAAAAGTATGAGGGCAAAGATGACAACCACGATGAACAATATCCAGGCTAAGGCAGAGGCTTTGCCCATGCGTAAATTGACAAAGGCGTTGCGGTATAAGAAGAGGGCGATAAATTCAGTCGAATTATTCGGCCCCCCTTGAGTCATGAGCCAAGGAATGGTGAAAACTTGAAAGCCAAAAATAAACCCTGTGGTCAAGACAAATAGAATAGCTGGCGTGGTCATAGGCACAGTGACATTCCAAAATCGTTGCCAGACATTGGCTCCATCAACAATCGCCGCTTCATATAGAGAACGTGGTACGTCTTGTAAAGCAGCCAGAAAGATGATGATGGCCCCTCCTTGCGCCCAGGTGTTGATGACAATGAGCGAAGGCTTTGCATAGTCAGGGTTTGAAATAAAAGGAATAGTTGCCAACCCCAAACCCTGTAAGGCAGCGTTGAAAGCCCCAAATTGAGCATTGAGCAAAAATTGCCACACCACTGCGACCACCACCGCTGGGATGATGGACGGAAAAAAGAAAACGGCCCGGAAGAATGACCTTCCTTTGATTTCTGTATTTAATAAACTGGCCATGAGAAAGGCTGCTACGACCCCTAGAGGTACGCTGAACAAGACCCAATATAAGGTATTATAGGCCACATCAGGGAAATTCGGATCAACGGTGAATAAGTCTACATAGTTCTTTGTTCCCACAAAGACTGGATCACGTAATAAGTCATACCGGGTCAAACTATAATACATGGCCGAAATGACAGGATAGAAGGTGAAAAAGATAAACCCAAGGACCCAGGGCGAGACAAAGGCTAAACCAATAAAAAGTTGGCGCCTCTCAGACCGAGAGAGGCGGCGTAATTTAAATCGAGCGGGTGTGTTTTGAATCAGTGCTTCCATAGGTCTCTCGTTTCGCTATCAGAGGCTTCTCTGATGCAAGATATTAGCGATTGGTTCAGGGGACATTAATAATTTGCCATCTTTGGGCCCCACTGCCATTATATTCCCAAATCCAGACCGGGGTACCGCGGGCGGTCTGACCCCATTGTACATCTGATATCTTTATACCAAAGACCGTTTATCAATTGCTAAAAACGGCCTAAAATCAAGGCTCAGGCCCACCCCTTGGCGGGAAGGGTTAGGTGTGCGTACCAGTATGCACAATGAATCCGCGCTCTTGGAGTAGATGACTAACTTCCAACTCCGTGGGAGCGTCATCATCTTGGTCAATGATTACGTCAAGGTAGCCAAGGTCGGCCCGAATTTGGGCGGGATAGACACCTTGCTCGTGCAGGGCATCCTCCAAATCCAAAAAAGCGTTTGGCTCGCACCGCCCCACTTCGTCCATATTACGAATATGAAACCGAACCGTTCGCTCGGTTTTTTGTTTTGAGAAAATTCGTCTAAAGAAATTCATCGGATTTTTACGCTAGAGATAACATGGGAACAAACAAAACACCAGCCGCCACCGCCGCCATTGCCCCGATCAACCACCAAGTTAAGGCAATACCCGCAGCGGTCAGGGCAGCCACGATGGCCCACTTAAGCCAGCGTTCACGGTCGCTTTTGCGCGGGCCACACCCTGAATGCCGTGGGCGTACCATCATTGCCTGCAAAGGTTGGTAGCACAATAGCTGCCGAGGGCGTACCATCACTACCCTCAAAGGTTGGCAGCACAATGGCTGCTGCGGTCGTACCGACTATTCTACCTAAGACTGGACTCGCTGTTGGTGGTATAAATGGAGCCGGGCCACCTGTTAGCATAAAAGACGGAACTTCCAGGAACAGAATTTCATAACTGAGTTCCAGAAGGGCTAATGTTTCATCCATCTCTGCTGGGGCAACTAGATACCGTTCTACCTGCCCATTCGGCTTTGAAGCATAAATCTGGACCTTCATATCTTCAGGCAAGTTAGGAGCTTGGTCAACCGTTGTATAATGCGAGATGGGGGTGGCCGTTGGGGGAGGAGTTTTTATGATCCTTGACTGTCTTTGACTCATGTCGGGGGTGGGGGTTAAGGTCAGCATTTGGGCCAATACTGTAGGCAAGTTAGGCGGGCGACCATTAGGAAATGGACCGATGGGTAAAGGGGGTGGTGAGGGAGGCGTAGGGCGTTTTGGTCCTTGTGCTTGCGTCACCAATAGGACGAGGGTGGTTAACGTTATTGTGGCAATGAGACTGATAATTAATCTAGATTTAGGGTTTCGTCGTAATTTTAACATCAGGTATAGTCCTATCCGATTTTCGATAAAATAATTTTCGGAAGACAGTCAAAATAGCCAGTCAGCATTTCAGTTAGTCAGCCAGACAGCTTTTCAATAAAAAGCTGCTTGGCTGACCGGCTGACACTGTAAACCCTAAGCAAAGCCAGAAGCAGCGTATTCAGCGGTCGACCGAACTTGGAACTCGGCGGCAGCTTCTTTGGCTGATAGATTACCGCGATATTGATCTTCACGCAGTTCATTGAACTGAGCGCGACAGAAGGCGGTAATGGGACATCGTGCGGGCGAGGACCATTCGGTGGCTTCTTCGATGGAGTCGAAGTAGAATTGCAGGCCAGGGAAACGACCAGAGTCAGTATTATTGAGATAGTCAATTTGGCCTGGTAGCCAGCCAACGTTATCAAAAATGATGTCACAGGCTTCCTGAGTATTCAAAAATTCACCGATGCGGAACATTTCTTCCTTATAGGTTGAATCTAAATAAATAATGACGTAGTGTCCGCCAGTACCTTGCGGCTTCACATCGCGGCGGTGTTCAGGCACTGGAGCCCAGGTAGCGCGGTTGTGCTGACCAACTTCCGGTGTAGCGATATTGCTGGCTCCGGGTCGCCAGTAACCATCGACCATGATGGACTGCACTTCGGCATTGTAAGAGCCGCCCCACATGCCTTGCCCTTCGACTTGGCGCATCCCAGCCATATTATCAGGCCCGATTTGCTGATAGTAAGCCCCCATCGTCTCAAAAGCATCAATCATCATATCATTATCAAGATCAAACTCACCACTTTCTGGGTCAAACCAAGACCAACCCCAAGAGACCGCAGGGAAGAAGCCATCTTGAATGGCTAAATTGCCGCCCATAGCATCGTAGGGATCAAGGCCGATTTTGACTAAGTTACCGGCATCGTCAAACTCCGTTAGCGCGAGATGCCACTCCCACAACTCACCCCAGGTTTTGGGTGGGCTATCGGGGTCTAACCCAGCGGCTTCCACATGTTGAGCATTGTAATTCAAGGCATAGCGCAGGAAGCCTTCATTCGCCGGAATGCCATACATCTTGCCTTGAAATCCACCATCGGCCCAAGAGCCTTCGAGGAACATTTCTTGGTTGATCACCTCACTGCTGGCAACCCAATCGTCAATCGAGACAAGCACACCGCGGGCCATGAAGTCGAGATACTGCACATTAGAGGCCCCATCAGGCGGTGTTCCAGCGGCCACAGCGGTCAAAATTTTCTCATCGCCAGCACTAGGCAAAACCTCAATTTGGATATCGCCCATCATTTCTGCATATTTATCGCTGGTCTTGAGGGCATCCCAAGTTTTAATGCCATAGCTCCCGCCCCAGTTTACCCAATATTGGAGGGTGATTTGGTCATCGCTAGAGGCACTACGACCAGCATCAGCTCCAGCATCAGGGCTTTGACCGGCTGGGGTGCAAGCAGCGAACATACCAGCCGCTGAAGCCAAAGCTGCCCCACGTAAAAAATCGCGGCGGCTCAATCGTTTCGAATTACTCATACTCATAATTTATGGACTCCTATTTTATTAGATTATCGGGTAGCAAGTTATTTTAAAGCCGATTTCTCCGCCCATTATAGTTGAATTTAGTGTTTCGCCAAATTAGGCCGTACCCTCAACGACCCGCTCTATGACCTCGCCACGACGTAAATGCACCACCGCCTTCCATGCTGTCACCCTCTTTGGCACAGGCCAGCCGCCTTGTCGCCAATTGCTCTCAAAATTGACGCTAAAAGGTTCATCATACGCGGTGTAAATCAGGTCGTCGTTGCAATAGAAATCGACATCGTTGATACCTTCAGGATACAGGCTGGCCAGCCTAATCCAGCGTTGCCCATTGTATGCCAAATGCGGTTCGATGCCCTGTAAATAATATTGATCTTCGACAGGAATCGAAGGGACATCAATCCCTAAACCTTGGGCCAGGCGATGAGCAAAGAAGGTATCTTCGCCTGGCGTGATTGACCAATCGACTGGCGGCTCCTGTTTGGTCATGTTGTTATAATAGCCCCAAGAGATACCTGTTTTGAACGCCACTGCCAATTGCCCAATCACCTGTGAGTCTTCATTACAAACAATGGGTTTGTTCAACTGCCAAGACCGAATGTCGCGCACCATATTATAAAGCCGTTGCCGAGTACAGCCGTTGCCGTGAATGAGGACGAAGTCGCTGGCTTCGGCAATCTCTCGATTGATGGAGCCACCGCGACCACTACAGCCAACCGCCATGCCGCCTGATTTTTGTCGGGCTAGGTCAATCAAGGTTGCCACGCCTTCGGGATAATAAAGGAGCGGGTGAATTTGAAAGGGCATAATGTCATATTCGTTCGCTACTTCAATCAACACATTCGTATAGCCGCCCGCTTGTAAAAATCGAGAGGCAGTGGTTACCGCATTCCGCACGGCCCGCCCATCGTGCAAGAATCGCGTTTGCGACCCATAAAAATAGCTCACAATGACCACCACCCCACAAGCATCTGCTCCACGAATGAGTTGATCCATTCGCGCCGCATAATCTGGGTCAAGGCTCAAGCCATCTTCGCCAAAGGGATTGTTATGTAGCGTATTATTGTCGATGGTGAAACAAGGCCCGCCGCCTTGAAAACCAACTGTAAAAGCACGTAGACCGTGAGCCTGCCAGTTTGGCAAGGCGGCAATGAGGTCAGCGGTGTGTTTGGCTGGATCAAAGGTTGAATGTCCAAAACGGGCAAAACGACTTGGTTCAGCCTTATCGTCGAAAATACCTTGAATAAAGCGAGCGTTCATGAGCAAGCCGTGGACTTTAGGCGGACTGTTTTCAATTTCGGTGTAGGTTAGGTGATCGTTGATCAGAAATAAGTCATTTTGAATTGAAATTTTTGTTTGTGACATGGATTTTTCCTGTTATAAGAACATTAAATCAGGTCAACAGAGAAACAAGACTAACTCCTACCGCAAATAGACCACCATAAATCAATTCCAAACGCGCCGTCCCCGCCAGCCCTTGATTCAAAATTCGTCCCTTTTCCGTATTCACCAAACGAAGCATAGGTATAGCTAGGGGGATGGACAATAGGGCCAGCAGAACGCCGAAGTTACCATATCCAGTGAGCCACATCAGCATAGGCACAAGATAAGACAAGGCTAACAGCAGATTATATTCTAGCTGTGCGCCCCTTTCACCAAAACGAACGGCGAGCGTACGTTTGCCAGCCTGACGGTCTGTTTCAATATCGCGCAAATTGTTGACCACCAGAATAGCCGTGGCTAACAACCCAACAGGTAGAGCGGCCCAAATTGCAGCTAGGCTGAGGCTTAAGGCTTGGACATAGTATGTACCACAGACAGCGACAAGACCAAAGAAGATAAAGACAAAGATATCTCCCAAGCCATGATAGCCTAGGGGGTAAGGGCCGCCCGTGTAGGCAATGCCTGAGGCTATGGAGAATAACCCGATCAAAACAATGGGCCAGCCACCAACGAAGACCAAATACAGGCCGACTAAGGTAGCTAGGGCAAAAGCGATGATCATGCCTAACATGACTTGCCGTGGCGTTAAGAGGCCGGCCTGTGTGACTCGCAGCGGCCCGAGACGGGTGCTTGTATCCGCCCCTTTTTGATAATCAAAGACATCATTGGCAAAATTCGTCCCGATTTGAATCAATAAGGCCCCTAATAAGGCGGCTAAGGCTGGTAAAGGGGCAAAGAAACCCTCGCTAAAGGCGATAGCTGTCCCGACAATCACGGGCACTGCCGCCGCAGGCAGTGTTTTTGGTCGAGCGGCTAAAAGCCAGATTTGTATAGGTGAAAGTGGTCCTTGGCTTGCGGTCATGTATGAAGTTTCCTCCTTAACCGATCCACTGCCTCAGCTAAAGTTTCTCGTTTTTTACAAAAAGCGAAACGGGCCAAGGTCGCTCCATCAGCAGGATCATGATAAAAAGGACTAGGGGGCACAGGTGTTACGCCGACCTTCGTGGTCAGATAGCGACAAAATTCGATATCATTGGCGAAGTCAAGATGACCAATCTCGACCATGATAAAATAACTACCTTTGGGTAAGATGGGCTTTAAGCCGACTTCATTCAAAGCATCCACTAAAAAGTCACGATTGCCTTGATACATGGCCCGTACTTCTTGGTAGTAATCATCTGGCGCATTAAGCCCCGTGATGACCGCCTCTTGCAAGGGAGCGGCCCCACAAAAGATAATAAACTGACTGCTACGTTGAACGGCCGTGATTAAAGCTGGTTTCGCCACCACCCAGCCGACCTTCCACCCTGTCACGCTGAAAGTTTTCCCTGCGCTAGAGACGGTCACAGTTCGCTCTGCCATGCCTAGTAAACTGGCTAAAAGCACATGCTGCTCATCATCAAAAATAATATGTTCATAGACTTCATCCGTTAGAGCGATGACATCATGCTGCTGACATAAATCCGCGATGAACATTAATTCGGCTTTCGTAAAAACTTTGCCCGTTGGATTATGGGGGGTGTTAATCATGATCAATTTTGTTTTGGTAGAAAATAAGTCCGTTAAAGCTGCTTGATCAATCTGCCAGTCTGGTGGACGGAGGGTGTAATAACGTGGCATACCGCCAGCCATTTCTATCGCGGGGATATAGGAATCGTAAAAAGGTTCAAAAACAATCACTTCATCGCCTGGGTTAACGAGGCCCTGAATGGCGGCGAAAAGGGCTTCTGTCGCCCCGTGGGTAATCATGACTTCGGTCTGTGGATCAACGGCTAGGTCATAATGCCGCGCCATGCTTCGGGCCACAGCCTCGCGTAGCCCTAGGCGACCATTGACGGGTGCATATTGATTCAGGTCCGCCGCAATAGCTTCTACTGCTGCCTGTTTCAGAAAAGCTGGTCCAGCAAAGTCTGGAAATCCTTGGCCCAAATTGACGGCTTGATGTTCGTTCGCTAGATTGGTCATTTCGGTGAAAATTGTGGTCCTAAATTGTTGTACACGCTGGGCGAGGTAAGTCATAAGATCACTCCTTCTTAATTCGTAACAAAAGGGACCTGATACGGAAAGACAAAATTTTAGACCAATGCCCTAAAAGAGGTGAAATATCACTGGTCATAGGGTTACTATAGTGAATGCGTAGCGGTTCTTCATTATTCTTGGATAACACCAATTTTATCATTCAATTCCTAATGTGTCGAATAATCTTAAAAGGCAATTTATCGTTTAAAATCTATTATAGTGATACCCTTCAAAAAGGCTTGCTGGGAGAAAAAGAAGAGGATCAAGCAAGGCAGAATGATGATCAATGAGGCAGCCATGTACAAATTCCAAGGGGTGACACGCGAATAGGCGACAGAAAAATTGACCAGCGGCACAATTAAAGGCCATAGCGTATCCAGCCAAGCCAAGTTCTTCCAAATAATAAATTGCGGAACCATGACCACAGCAAAAGGAATCATCAGTGTACCCAAAACACCTAAAAACAAAACATCTCGCCCAAAGAATTGCCTGCGGGCGAAGGCATAAGCCACTAAGGAGCTAGAGACTACTGTGCCTATGAGACTGCTCACCGTAATGATGGTTGTGTTCCAGGCATAACCGTATATCGATGGACTTGATTCGGAGGCGGTCGAAGCACTTAAGGCTTCGTAGAAATTCATCCATTGGCTCGGATTAGGATACCAAGCGGGTGGCAAATCAAACACTTGATTGGGCGGTTTCAAAGCCGTATTGACCATCCAATAAAAGGGCAATAAAAATAAGGCAGCAAACAGGATAATCAGACCATACATGATGATCTGGGGTATAAATCCAAGCCGAAAGCGATTGCCCCACAGAAAGCTGTTCAGTTTATAATTTGAGATTGTAGTGGAAAGACGTTTTTTGGCAAACTTTTTTGGGGCATCGTATCTAGCAAAAATCTAGGGTTGAATAGACATCAAGCCCTCTTTCTTGACCCCGAATTTGTAGCTGCTTATGTTAATCGAGGCATTGCTCACAATCAAATCAACCATCAGGAACAGGCCCTAGCCGATTTTACGCAGGCAATTACGCTTTAATGAAGACGACGTTTATGCAAAGTATGCTCCTGCCCGCCATCCCACTGGATTTTTGGTAACAAACTAATGAAAGGTTTTGCAATACATAACGATAACAAACATTCAAAACCAGGCCTTTTTATCCACCACATTCTGCAAGGGCTCCCCAGCGGCAAAATGACGGGCATTGTCTAATAGCACCTCGAACTGACGCTCAGGAATATTTTCCGCATCCTTAACCGCAATATGTGGGGTCAGGAGGACATTGGGCAGGGTCCACAGTTGATGATCTGCGGGCAAAGGCTCGACCTCGAAGACATCTAGGGCACAGCCAGCGATCTGACCGCCTTCAAGGGCGGCAACAAGGTCATCCAACTTGGTCGTTGCGCCACGACCGATGTTAATGAAGTAGGCACTTTGCTTCATCAAACGAAAGCGATCTGCATTCCACAGGCCTTCTGTTTCCGGGGTATGAGGGTAGGTAACGATCACAAAATCGACTTCTGGCAACAAGGTATCAAGGTCTTCAGGACCGTATTTTTCCACCTCTGGCGCCGCATATTCCCAACGTAGATCAACCCCAATGACTCGCATACGAAAGGCATTGCACAAGCGAGCGGTTTCATGGCCGATGCCGCCGACCCCAGCAATCAAGGCTGTAGCTCCGATGAGATCAATATAGCCATGTTTACGGGCCTCTTTATCCCAGCGTCGCTCACGTTGGGCAGCGACATAATAAGGCAGCCCTCGTGCTAAGGCTAGGACATACATCATAATATGTTGCGCGATGTGGTCGTTGTAGACCCCCCGAGGATTACACACAATGGCCGCATGATCAATTAAGGCAGGGTAATAATAGCCAGCGGACGGCCCTGCTTGGCGGCTTTGAATCCACTCTAACTTTTGGGCTTGGGCTAAGGCTTCGGCTGGAACCCGACCAAAAGCAGCCTCAGCGTCCACAATCTCCTGTCGTGCTTCTTCATCTGTTTCTGGCACAACCACTTGATAGGCTGGCACTTGCTTTGCCAGGTCCTTTGCCCATTGCCGCGTCTCATCATCTTGCGGCGGCATCATGACTAATTTTGGCATAAGATCACTCTCTCTGGTCAATTAACAATGAGTAATGAGGAATGCGTAACTAACAAAAACGGATAAGGACTAATTCTTTAATTGTTAATTGTTAATTGTTTACGTTTTCTTCGACGCGAATGTAAAACGGTCTCGGTATAACCATTGGCCTCTTGGCGGCCCTGAAAGACCAAATCGAGGGCAGTTTGGAATTCTATACTTTTCTCAAAGTCAGGAGCCATGGCCTGATAATTTGGATCGTCGCGATTTTGACGATCAACCACCGCCGCCATACGTTCAAAGGTGTCGCGGATTTGTTGCTCACCTACGATTTCGTGATAGAGCCAATTGGCCAGGTGTTGACTCGAAATTCGCAAGGTGGCTCGATCTTCCATGAGGCCGACATCATTAATATCGGGCACTTTAGAACAGCCAATGCCCTGACCCACCCAGCGAACCACATAACCGAGGATGCCCTGAGCGTTATTGTCCAATTCTTTTTGAATTTCAGCGGCACTTAAATCACGATTCAGCAAAGGTGGGGTTAAAATATCATGTAAACTCGCCCGTTTTCGTTGGGCCAATTCTGCCTGTCGAGCGGCGACGTGGACTTGATGATAATGAATGGCATGGAGGGTGGCCGCAGTCGGAGAGGGAACCCAAGCCGTTGTTGCGCCAGCTCTGGGGTGGCTCATCTTAGTATCTAGCATCTCACGCATGGCATCTGGCATGGCCCACATCCCCTTACCGATCTGAGCATTACCGACCAAGCCAGTTTCGATTCCGATATCAACATTCCAATCTTCATAAGCATTAATCCACGGCTGGGCCTTGATTTCACCCTTGGGCAACATGGCGCCAGCTGCCATCGCCGTATGCATTTCATCGCCCGTGCGGTCCAGAAAGCCAGTGTTGATGAAAATAACCCGTTCTTTGGCAGCCCGAATGACCTCTTTCAAATTCACCGTCGTCCGCCGCTCTTCATCCATGATGCCGATTTTAAGCGTATTACGGGCTAAACCCAGCGCATCTTCCACCCGACCAAAGAGTTCCACCGTTGCCGCGACCTCATCTGGCCCATGCAGTTTCGGCTTCACGATGTAGACACTCCCAGCCCGACTGTTTCCTTGGCGATTATCTCCCCGCAGATCGTGTACGGCAGCGAGGGAGGTTATCATCGCATCTAAAAACCCTTCTGGAATTTTTTCACCTTCTGTTGTGGTCACGGCATCAGTATACATATGAATACCCACATTGCGTACTAATAAAAGACTGCGCCCCGGCAAAGTGAGCGTTTGACCATCTGGCGTGGTAAATGTTTTGTCTGGGTTGAGACGACGGGTGATCATATGCCCCCCTTTTTCAAACATCGCTGCCAGTGTACCACGCATGATGCCATGCCAGTTTCGATAAACGCGAACCTTATCAGCCGCATCCACTGCCGCCACCGAATCCTCACAATCTTGAATGGTGGTCACAGCCGCTTCCAAGACCACATCCTTCACCCCAGCCGGGCTATCCCCCCCGATGGGGTGGTCTCGGTCTACCTGAATCTCGATATGCAGTCCGTTGTGCTGCAATAAGATACTCTTCAGAACATCATCCTCAGTGAGATAGCCTACAAACTGGGCTGGATCAGCCAAGCCCACTGTGCGACCATCCTTAAGGGTGACCCTCAGTATTTGCTTACCTTCAACTTCAGCCAAGGCAAACTGCGTTACCTCAGCATATTGCCCTACAGCGAGGCTGACAGTTTCATCTAAAAAGGCTTGGCTGCAAGCGACCACGGCTGCTCCGCGTTTCGGATTATAGGCCGTTCCTTTTTCGAGACCACCCTTTTCTGAAATCACGTCTGTGCCGTAAAAGGCATCGTAGAGGCTGCCCCAACGAGCGTTGGCTGCATTAAGCGCATAACGGGCATTATCGACAGGAACAACAAGTTGTGGCCCAGCGATCTGAGCAATTTCAGGATCGACATGATCTATGCTTACCTGGAAATCTTCGCCTTCTGGGATCAGATAGCCGATTTCTGTCAAAAAAGTCTTGGTTTCCTCAGCGTCGCTCAATTTGTCCGGCCCAGTAAGATACCAAGCATCAATTTTTTGTTGAAAGAAACCCCGCTTTTCCAATAAAGCTCGATTGTGAGGCCCCAAATCACGGACAATATCACCCAAGGCAGTCCAGATTGCATCGGCTTCCAGACCCGTGCCAGGAATAATTTCCTGCGCGACCAAATTATATAAATCTGAGTTGACCTTTAGGCCACCCACTGTGACTAGGTTGGTCATAATATATCTCCTTGTCATTGAAGTTGATAGATTTTTTGTCATTTAAGATAGGCGGTTCTATGAGGATTTTTGTGGTAGACAAGTGCATGCGCTAGCGAAATGGCAAAGTGGCAAAGTCGGCTAGGATGCTGCTACTTTGCCACTTTGCTTGTTTACACGGTGCATCTCCTTTTCACCACAAAAAAGCTCAAAGAGCCTATATTTCTTTAGATTTCCTTCAGTCAACATCCATCAGAAATCGTAAAGCAGGGCTGATACGTTGGTATGTTTCAGGCAAAATATAGTCCCGTTCAGTGAGTTGTTGAGGATGGTCACGGCGTATAAAACTCCCATGAATGACGCGGCGACGCTCGCCACTTTCGTTACGGGTTCCGCCATGCCATAAATGGCCATTGACCACGATGACGCTGCCCGCAGGCGCGATGAGGGTCAGTTCGTCAGGATGGCTATCTTTCGGATCAGCCATGACTTCTTTAGGGTGTTGACCCGAACGATGAGAGCGGGGCACAATGCGGGTCGCCCCGTTTTTGCCAGTGTAGGGATCAATCAACCTACTCTAACATAGCCCTGAATAACCGTCAAACTGCTTTGATTGTCAGTGTGCAATTCAATTTAGGGGGTAAACTGAGTGACAAAGGCGAAAACAATAAAGACAAAATAACGAAACTGTTAATAAGTGATCGAAAAATCTATTTATTTCATCATCCGTTGTTATTTTTCCGAATTTATCAAATTCAACTGCATGTTCTTGGGACAGGGGGCCGAGATGTTTGAATTTGCAGTGCCCTGACAACAGGCCACTAACCGCCCCGCCGATCATCATCGAAACCGATGACCCAGAAACCAACATAGGCGCATAGCGTGTTTCGACAGCATGTTGAAAGGAGGCCCTCAGGTTACGTACGCGACCATCATCTGGGTCAAGGACTCTGCTTAAGACTTGAAATTCATCCACAAACATGGCCGTTGGTATATTATTTGTCCAGGCATAGCCTTTGGGAAAGTTAATCGCCCATTGCATAATATTATGGGCGCGTACATGCTCCCTCGCTAGTATCCGATCATAGGAATGAAGCAAGTCTAAAATAAGTTCATCAGATATCTCATTGGCAAATGCTCGTAGTCGATCAAATGGCCATTCATTCACCTGGAACTGAGGTTGGCGATAGCGAAAAGTAAAATAGCTTCGCCTGTAGCCTGCAAAGTATTCCTCAGCAAATTGATAGGCTGTAATCGGCTCTGGTTGGTTCAAATATTACACAAATGAAATATAAACTGGCAGGATCCGATAAGGAGATTAATAACATGGCTCAATCTTTCGGCAGTCAAAGTATGATCGGCGAGTTGCAAACAGTCCTCGTCCGTCGCCCCGATTCAGTTTTTGGATCAGCCGACCCTGCTGTCTGGCATTACACCTCGCAACCTGACTTAGACCAAGCCCAAGCCGAGCATGATGCGTTGGTTCAAACCCTGAACCAATCTGGGATCGAGGTGGTCTATCATGATGTGTCACTCTCCCATCACGCGGATGCAATTTTTGTACACGATCCGGTCATTGTCGCCGACCAAGGGGCCATTTTATTGCATATGGGCAAGCCTTTACGGCGAGGCGAAGAAACAGCCATCGGCCAAACCTTAAAGCGGATGGGCGTACCCATCCATTACCAGTTACATGGCGATGCCTTAGCTGAAGGAGGTGATCTGCTATGGATTGATTCTAAAACGCTGGCGGTCGGACAAGGCTTTCGCACGAACGCCGCTGGGATGAAACAGTTAGGGGAAGCATTTGACGGCTCTCGGGTGGAACTTATTCCGGTTCAGTTGGCCTACTATCAAGGGCCTGAAGCTTGCCTGCACCTGATGTCCTTCATCAGCCTTGTTGATCACGACCTAGCCGTTATTTACAAACCCTTGATGCCGGTACCCTTTTGGCAATATTTGCGTGGCCGCGGGTTTCGCTTTGTGTCAGTGCCAGAAGAAGAGTGGTTAACCATGGGGCCGAATGTTTTGGCTCTGGCCCCAGGTAAATGCCTCATGCTCAAAAACAATCCAATCACCAAACAAGGTCTGGAAGCCGCTGGCTGCGAAGTGCTAACCTACAGCGGCGACGAAATCTCCCTCAAGGCTGAGGGCGGGCCAACTTGCTTAACGCGGCCAGTTTTGCGTTCGTATTCAAGATAATGTTGCAACGATGCGTCCGAGTAGAACGTTAGTCAATTTGAGGGTTAGCGTTCGAGCCTGTTCGAGAGGGCGTGAGCCTAATTGATCGAACAAAAAATAATCAATTTATCAGGAGTCTGCAAAGCGATAGGTCGGTTGACCGATTCGGCGAGATAGGTCGGCGGTGCTGTGGAGGATCCGCAGGATGAGCGCGTCAAGGGGGCTTCAGTAAATTAATTTACTGAACCGCCGCCAACTTCGCTTGAATGAGGGCGCGTGTTAACACAACACGGAAGGAGTTTTGGGTGCTTTGGGTTGGGTTGGCGTACCCGTCCCGAAGGGACGCGGGTACGTCGGTATTGGTTCATGTTATTGACCAAGGGCGGCCTTTCGAGCTTCGACATCAACGCGCCAATTGTCAAAGGCCGGATACCCTAAGATGGAATCGGTGCGTTCAAGCCAGGGCTTGGTTAGGGCGCGGTTTCGGTAATGATAGAGCGGAATATAGGCCGCTTCATCGCCGGCCAAGATCTGTTCTGCTTGGGCGTAAAGGGTCTCTCGTCGGGCTGGGTCTGCGATTTGACCAGCGAGAAGGGTGAGCTGATCAAATTCGGTCTGGCTAGGGCTGGTTTGACAATTTGGGTCGGCGCAGTTGCGACGAAGTGAGTTTAGACCCTGGGTCGCGTTAAACACGTCATGCACAAAATTATTTTCATCGGGATAGTCCGCACACCAACTTAGATAATGGAGATGGAAGACTTCTTCGACCGGATGATGTTGATCGAGAAGCGGCCAATAATCACGCCAAGCCAAGGTTTGGGTCATCACCTCCACCTGTAAGACCTCTTGCCACATCTGCCGCATGATGTCGGTTAGATTCGTAGGGAAGGGGCGATTCGGGTAGCCTACAATAATGTCATAGGCTTGATTGAACTCATCAAGGGTCAGATTTTTTTCAGTCAAGAAATCTTGGAGGGAGGCTTGAGCCAATTCGGGGTCATAACCTTGGCCTAAAACGCCCGCCGCCGGGGCCCCGAACACGTCCGGCGGGGCAAAGGTCGTGGCCGAAAGACCGGCTAGATTCAAAGACTGAATGATCTTGCTCCGGTCAAGGGCGGCTGAAAAAGCTCGCCGCACACGCCCATCATGGAAAGGTGGCTTGGTGTGAACAAAGCCGTAGAAGCCCGTACATAGCCTGGGATAAGTGACAAGTTCTGCGTTGAGGTCAGGTATGGCCCGAATGTTTTCCACTCGGTTACTCGAAACATCCAAGCTATCCAAGAGGTTATCTTGGTACATGGCCACTTGGGCGGCCTCACTGGCATCAAATATCTGTTCAACCCGATCAATTTGAACTTGGTCAGCTTGGGGCCAAAAGGGGTTTTTGATCAATTGGAGGTACTGCCCAGGCTGCCAATCTCCTAAGAGATAAGGCCCGTTGGTCTGAATTTTACCGACTGCTGTCCATTCCTCCCCCCATTCGCTCACCGCCCATCTAGGGATAGGGTAAGCTGCTGGATGATTGAGCAGGGTCGGAAAGTAACCGGCCGGTCGTTCCAAGGTGAACTGGACGGTGGTTTGGTCTAGGGCGATAACCCCGATATCGGCAGGGGTTAACTGCCTCGGACGGTCTGGCGCATCGCTTGGTTGGTCAAGCGAGTCTGACAGACTAGACAAGACTCCCTGATGAAATTCTTCGGCGTTTTTGATGAGATAAAAGAATTTGGCGGCCGAGGTAACTTGGCTGAGGCTGCGCTGAATACCGTAGACCACATCCGCAGCGGTGACAAAGCGGGGTTGTCCGGCCAAGTCAGTCACCTGCTCCGCCTGCCCCCAAGCATAAACGTCCGCTGGCTTCGCCCCCGTCCCTGCGGTCTCGGTCAAGGGGGCGTGATAGACGACCCAAGGCACATCTGGACGGAGATGAAAGCTCCAGGTTAAGCCATCTTCCGAGACAGACCAATCCGTGGCTAGGGCGGGCTTAATTTCATTCCTGACAGGGTCAAAACCGGTCAATCCGATAAACAGGTTGATGATCTGTCTATGACTTGTGGTTGTGTCCGACAAAGAAGGGTCTAGGGTCTTCGGGGGCTCACCTGGAATATAGCGGATTGTCACCGCTTCGCTGGGCCTGGGCTGGGGCTGGGCTGGAGTCAGGGACGCTTGTTTGACCGCTGTTGGGCTAGGGAGAGGGGGTAGGTACCCGCGGTCCCGGAGGGGTCGGGTAGGCCGCCCGACAGGGGATGTGCTGACAGACGAGGTAGGCCGCGTCGGTTTTGAACCTGATAGCCCGTCGGGGCTAACAATCGTTTGGCTTGGGTTGGCTTGTGCCACCTGAGACAAGGTTGTGTCCGCTTCCCCTACGGCTAGGGGGTCGGCCTCAAGCGGCGGCGGGTAAAAGACGATTAAGGTGATCAGCAGTAAGGCTCCCTGCACCACAGGCCAATGGAGAAGCTTAATGATCAGATTGTCCTTATAACGGATCAAAGGGATATCTATGTCGGTATAGTATAACATGGCGTTGATGGAGATGATCAGAATGTCTAGGTAAATGATGATATAAGTATATTCCAGATAGACCGTCTGGTCGGTGATTAACTCCGCCCGCATGCCCACATGAGAGACGGCCACCACAAAGAAGAGGGCGGCGGCATAAGACAGCACATTGAAAGAACTCTCGGCATGCACCATGATGACGGCAAACATGAGGGCGTTGATCACTAAAAGGGTGATGACATGAGAGATGAGGGGGGAGATAATGTTGCGGCTGAGGGCGATGTTAAAATATAAGTCAGGGATGTAGACTTTTCGACGCAGGTTGGGGCTGCCAAATTGGGTGTGATACTCATCAAAGCGGAAGCTGAAGAAACTGCGCTCTATATGCCAGCCCTCAATGAAGATGTTGCTGACCAGGCCTGGTTTGCGGCTGGGGCTAATGAAGTCATAAGCTCCCAAATCAGGTACCAGAACCAGGTGTTGATTGAGCGATTTGGGCCAAATTTGAATCTGGACCGTATCTCGATCTAAGGGAAACTTGGCCACATCAGGTGACTGGCGCAGTTTGACTTGGAAGAACCAGCCTATCGTTTCACTATCCCCATCTTGGTAATGATACGCTTCTTCAATGGTCACCTCCTCCCCGCCGACTGCATCGGGAAAAATGAAGCCCTTTTCGAGCAGAAATTCTGGGCCCACCTCTTCTGAAAAATTCAAAGGATATCTTTGCCACAGATAGCCCGCCAGCGCGACTTCGTTAGCCCCTTCCACGATGGACTCTAACATCAGCCCGGTGGGGATGGGGATAGGCGGTTTCTCTTTATACTGCTGAAAATTTTGATCAACTTGGGCTAATTGTTCATTTAAGCTCGTTTGATTGACCAAGACGATCTCATCCTCATTCAGAGGCGGATGACGGAGTTCAAGATACCAGATCCAGACCATGACGGCTGTCACCAACAGGGCGGCGTAAACAGATAAGACCCACAAACGCTGTACCTCTCCGCGATCAACCCGCAACAGCAGGGCCGCCAGAAAAAATAGAAAGGTGATCAAGGCCAAGGCCAATTCAATTTGATCGCGTACGATCAGGTTGCGACCCCTCAATTTGGCCGCTTTGTTCAAGACAACGGCGATGGACCAGCCAGTAGCGGGGAGGGGTTGGTAAAAGGTCCAAGTCGATAAATCCGTCCCCTGCTCCGGCGAATTTCCGAGGGCATCCATCCCCTCCGTGTAGAAAGACTGACCCTGCAAGGCCCGTTCAGCCTCAGCCCTTAAGACCTGATTGCCACTCACCTCGGCTAGGGCCAAGATAGATTGCCCAGTCAGGATTTGGTCGGGGTGGATAATATAATTGCCCTGCTGGGAGATGATATAGCTATAGCCCTCTTCACCCAAGTCTAGGTCTCGAATAAAGTTGGACAGGGTCTCCACAGAATGGCTGATATTGATCACCCCCAACGCCCGCTCATCTTGAGCGTAGAAAGGGACCACGTATTCGGTCAAGAAATTTTGAGCGGCCAGGGCAAAATTGGGCTCAAGCCATTGGGGGCCTTGGGCCAAGGGTTTCCAGTACCAAGTCGTATCAGGGAGGTTAGGGGCCGTATAGTCATACATATCTTCGACCTGAATCCGTTTGAAGTTGCCTTGTTCATCCTTCACATAAAAGGGGGCATATAGAGATAGCCCGGCTTTATAGGCTTCAGGTTCATAAGCGAGGCCCAAGGCAAAAAGATTGGGCTTGTTCTGAATTTCAGTTCGCAGGCGTTCAGCCACAAGTTCAGGGTCTAAAGCCCCCGTGGTCAGATCAGCGGCGATAGCCTGAGCGATTTGCATGAGTTGGGTCAACTCTTCATTGATGTGCTGGGCGATGGTGTCTGCTTGTTGTTGCGCCTGTTGAAAGGCAATGGCCGTGCGCTCGTTTTGGGCTTGGATCGTCCGATAGCCTAAAAATAAGCTGAGACCTAAACTAAGAAGACAAAGGGCGAAGAGACTATTAAAGATAAGGGCTTGTTTATGGTTGCGGTTGAACACGATTAACTCCTCTGAAAATAAAAGGCAGTTGAGAGGCTAAATTGGAGCCTCAAAACGAAAAAAGATAATAAAAAATAAAGGACGAATCCGAGCTTGACATAAAACTGGAAAGGTCATAAGGTATTGTCTATTGAATTTGCAGACTAATCTTGTTGCCACCTGTGAAGATTAGTCTAAATGACTGGCTGACGGATACTCGCTTAGAGTAAGAATCTCTTCTGCGTACTCCCCTGGTGGTTCTCAGCGTATCCAGATCAAACTCCTCTGCGGACACGCAGTACCAGCGAAAACACGATCTTAGGATCGCCTAAATTTGGATAGACTTGATGCCGAGTTAAGATACCCCAAAACCGCCTCCCGGCTAGGTATTCCAGACACCCCAAGGGATTCAACCCCAATTGATGCCGTGACATTAGCGAAACGAGCCGACTGAATAGGATCACCCGTCTCCTGTAAACGTAACAAAAAGGCCGTGGCGAAGGTATCCCCAGCGCCGGTTGGGTCAATTTCTTGGGCGGGACGGGGGGGGACCTTCGTGACAATGATCTCCCCATCATCTTGTCGCTGATAGACTGTGCTGCCATCGCGGTATTCCGTCATGACCACCAGGGGGACATATTCCAAAAATAAATCTAAACGAGTC
Organism: Anaerolineae bacterium; assembly: GCA_965199695.1. Lineage (GTDB taxonomy): Bacteria > Chloroflexota > Anaerolineae > 4572-78 > 4572-78 > CBDAUV01. The sequence continues at coordinate 1,897,582 of OZ241372.1, forward strand.
AGATCATAATCAATATCTTCCTGCGAAAGGATCAAAACATCCAAACACGATAAGATTTCTGGCGCATTTTCCCAAGGCTTATGATAGACACGGCCTGTTTCATCCCACCAGCGCATCCATCCTTGAGGCACTGCCGCGACTAAGGTTTGCGAATCAAAGAGACAGGCTATATCAGCCCCAATCTCCCCCACCAAAGGGCCCAGCAAGGCGATCTTCGGATGGCGTAAGGTCTCTGGAATATCGTCGGCCTTAATTGGTAGGGCGGGGGTATAACAATACTGTATCCGCCCCTGTTCTGTATAAACATTGGCGAAGGTCGTCGTGCTTGGGCTTGGTAAAACATGAAAATTCGCCTCAGATGGTAACGCTGATAAATCCGTGTCTGAGGCCGCTTTGGTGATCACGGCTGGTTGGAAGCCTAAACGTAGGGCTGTGATCGCGGCGAAGCTGACCGTACCGCCGATACGGTAGCCGCTATCAATCTCTTGGCCCAATAAATCTTGAGTCACATGACCCAAGATCAAGATATCGAATGAAGTGTTTGAATTGAGGTTAATCTGTGTATTTTTCGTCATGGAACAAATCTTTCAAGGTCTTTATCTTGCAATGAAATTAACTATCGTTTATGATAAAAGATGTTATTTACTTTATCATTCTCAGTACCGACAATCAAATTGAGGGCCCATGACGAAAAATATTAAATCAAGCCAAACATCACAACTTTTTCAAGTCAAACAAAGATGGATTCAAATTGGGTTGCTAATTATTTTACTGTGCGCTTTTGTCTTGAGACTGGGCGCAGTCTTGATGATCGATAGGCCCAAATTCGGCTATTCAGAAAATGGAACGATTGCCCAAAACATCTTTCAAGGTACCCTAGTGGCTAAATAAGTATAGTTGACCCATTTGTCAAGACCAAGAACCTTTTTGGAAGCGTTGGGCAGATAAACGTATTCCCTCAATATTGCACAATTCCAAAACCCAAATCGAACATTTGTCTTAAAAAGAAAATCCAGTTAAAATCAACCAGAAATAATAAACAGCATAACTGGATATAGTATTATGAATATCTCATATATACAACATATTGAGTTGTTGGAAGAATTATCAAGGCGAGACTCAAACACGCTTGAGTTTGTTATACTGGCAACTGGGGCCTTAGATACCAATGATAAACAATCGTTATTCTCGCTTTTGAAAGAGGCGGTGCGTGTCTTAAAAAATGGAGGAATCCTTTTTGTTCAAGGAGTACCCTCTGTTTTGCCAGAGTTGGGTGTATTTCTGGAAGAATATCTGACTTTCAAATATTGGTTTGCCGTTGAATCTATCCCTATTGAAAATAAACCTTTACCATCTGTTCATGCCGCAGTGATGCTATTTACAAGGGGTAATGGCAGATTCAATATTAAACAAGTTCGCTTGCCTCATCAATCCTGTAAAGCCTGTGAACGAACGCTAAAAGATTGGGGCGGTAAGGCGCACTTAATGAATCCAAGAGGATATGTTATTTCTGATGTCATTAAGGACCTGCCACCAGCCAACAATTATAGCCAGATTTCTAAACCTTTGTTTGATATTTTAATCGAAATGCTTGATTTTCCGCTTGAGAAGAAAAGTGGACAAATAAACTTGCCCTCGTGCAGACGGGGGCTTGTTGATATGCCACTACCTGAAATCAACGGCATAGTTGGTCCTGTAGAAGGTTTAGACTGGAAACACAAACTTTTAGCAGAATCTTATATGCAGTATGTTTTGCCAAATTTCCCATTCCCTTCAGAAAAACAAAATGGCAAACAACTTCAATCTACTGTCACGCCGATTATTGATAAAGACAATTTATTCAATGTGATTCATCAAGGTGACTCCATTGAGATTTTGAGGCAGTATCCTGATGAATCCGTAGATTTAGTCTTTGCCGATCCTCCCTATAATTTGGACAAAAATTATACGATTTACGACGATGAACGAGCCGACCACAAATATATTGAGTGGTGTAACACTTGGCTGGGTGAATATACCAGAATCCTAAAACCAGCCGGCTCCCTTTTTGTGCTTAACTTACCTCGTTGGTCTCTATACCATGCCAATTTTCTTAACCGTCATCTTCATTTCCAGAATTGGATCGTTTGGGATGCTTTGTCAGAACCTCGCGGAAAAGTTATGCCGGCCCATTACGCCCTGTTATTTTACACCAAGCATCCGACTAATTTTACATTTAATTATGACCTTATAAGCCCCATTGACACCCGGCATTATTGTCTACGCGCTTCTTGTTTGCGTAATCGTAAAAAAATAGAAGATAATGATAAGTCTCCCCTGAATGACATCTGGTGGGATGTTCACCGCATTAAACACCGGCGGGACCGAGACCATCATCCTTGCCAATTACCAGAGTCGTTGATGGAACGAATTATCCGCTTGGTAACAAATCCAGGCGATGTGGTGTTGGATGCTTTTGGAGGGGCCGGGACAACCCCAATTTCTGCCTTACAGTTGGGTCGCCAATATGTTGCTATGGACCTTGACCCAAATTATGTGAATATTATGCAGGCTAAAATTAGCCAAATTGAAAATTTGGGGCAAGTACAGCGTGAGCGTATCAAACAAGAAGTACGAACTATTACCAAGAAAGCCCTGCAATTAGAACTACGTCGATTATCATCCGATTTGGGGAGATTACCCACACCTGAAGATGTCAAAGAAAAAAGCCAGTATGATTTAGAACTATTCTTGGAGACATTCCCAACTTGGGGGAAAGCCCTTAAAGCCGCAAAACTAGAGAGACAAACTTAATGCCAGTCCGAAAGCTAACTTTTCAAGAAGCATGGGATAGTTCAACGATCTTTTTTGTAGATGACGAGTTGGAGGATGAAATTGAGGCCAAAGTCTCAGAGTTATTGCGTCTTTCTCAAAGTTCTCATATTTCAGCAACGAAAGAACGGACGCTAGAAGATATTGTAGCCTTTCTGAAAGAAGACCCGAATGGTCTTGATGTTATTTTACGGGATATTGGGCTTTCTGAGGAGAAATTTATGCGGATTAGCTCGCTTTTGCGAAAGATAGGTCGCATTTCTGGCGGATTTGATAGTGAGTGGCGTATTGCCAAAATTAAACGTCTTATGAAACCGAAAGAGTTCCCACTTTTTTGAAATGCGTCCATTTTAATTTAAACGAAAGTAAATTAATATTCTATAATGAAAAACATTAAACAATTAAGTCTTTTTGAGATAAAAGAAGATCAAAATAATATAAAAACATCATCAGAATGGGGCACTTTTAAGGATAGCCTTAAAGCTCCTGTTCATCGTTGGTTTACTTATCCCGCTGGCTTTTCATATAAAGCTGTCGAATATTCTATTAAAAGATTTTCAATTTCAGCGGGACAAACCATATACGACCCTTTTATGGGCTCAGGAACAACCAATCTTGTTGCAAAATCTGTTGGTATAAATTCTTATGGTGTTGAAGCTCATCCCTTTGTTTACAGAATTGCAAAAGCAAAACTTTGCTGGGATATTTTAAGAGAGGATGTTTATAATTTTATAAAATATGTAAGGAATAATTTACATGAGGAAGTTAGAAAATTAACTAAAACAAATAATTTTCATATTGAAGACTATTTTCCTGAACTTGTCATAAAATGTTATAAGAAAAACATATTAACTGATTTGTTAGTTCTAAGAAATATTGTTCTTTCATATGAATCAGATGAAAAATTAAGAGGTTTTCTTTTTGTTGTCGTAACTGCTCTTTTGAGGCATATTTCTAGTGCTGCAACCGGATGGCCTTATATAGCCCCTAAAAAAAAGAAAGTAACTTCTGAAGATAAAGATGTTCTTACAGAATTTATTTCATTAGCATCTAAAATGATTGATGATATTTATACAATTAAGAGTATTTCATCTAATAAGCGCAACAATACAAAGCATTTTATAATAAACGGTGATTCAAGAGATACAAGTAATCATATTCCGACAAATAACATAGACCATGTATTCACGTCTCCTCCATATCTCAATAATTTTGATTATTCTGATAGAACACGCTTGGAACTTTATTTTTGGGGTGAGGCAAAGATGTGGGGCGACATAACCAAGCAGATAAGAACAAAACTGATGACATCTGCTACAACTCAAATAATAAGAAATAACCCTAAATATGAAATTTCAGATGAATTAAAAAAATATTGCCCGGGAGTTACAAATTTTTTATTTTCAGCCGTTCAGGAATTAGCAGAGCTAAGAAAAACTAAAGGTGGAAAAAAGAGTTATGATCTAATGGTTTCTGGTTATTTTAATGATATATTTAAAATTATCAAAGATGTTTACAGAGTCTTAAAAGATGATGCAAAAGCATTATTTGTACTGGGAGATTCAGCACCTTATGGAGTTCACATTCCTACTGATAATCTAATCGGAGAAATTGCACTTGGGATAGGGTTTAAAAATTATGAAGTTGAAGTATTAAGGAAAAGAGGAGGAAAATGGCGTGAAAACCCTCAAAGACATTCTGTCAAACTTCGAGAATCAATTGTTATTTTAGATAAATAAGGAACAATTAATGAATTATAATAATGTTGCAAATCCCGGCAGTGCTATCGGTGAGGCCATTGGTGCATCAGTGGTATCTACCCTATCACCATTCAACTTCCTTTCAGGAGGAACAATTATGTCATCCCCTTATACTGTCCGCCCCTACTCTGCTGATGATGCAGCTCGTTTGGCCGTCATGTGGAACGAAAGCGATGATCAATGGCCTGGCACCTGGACCAATGGTGTGCCCATGACGGCTGACCGGGTGCGCCATTGGCTTGAGTCAGAGATGCCCCTGCAAGGCTTGGTTGTTGAAGATACGCAGGATGGGGCTATTGTGGCCTTTGGGTCTATGTTCGAAGAATTGGGGGAGGAAAGTACCGCTTATGTTGCCTTGCTAAATGTACACCCCAAGCATCAAAAACGCAGTTTATGTCGGCGGATGTTGACCAAGATGATCGACTGGTCGGTGGAAAATAATTATCGTCGGGTGACGCTGGGTACCTGGTCGGCCAATCTTAAAGCTGTCCCGCTTTATAAAAAGACGGGCTTTAATTGGGTGCCAAACACCGAAGTATTCATGGAAAATTATATCCCCACGGTGCGTTTGACGGATCTTGGGCGCCGCTTTTTTGCGAAACATGATTGGTACACCACCTTTAACCGTGAATTGAAACAAGTCGAAGACGATGTCCGTCATCCAGCGACAGGCGAGATGAAAGTTTTTATCTATCGCTGGGAGGCGGATGGCGAAATGATTGAAGCAGTCATTGACCGGCAGGCTCAAGCCCCGACGGGCTGGGAAACAAATGCCTTTGCCGCTTATGCCTCCATAACAGAAAGCGAGCCTGCACAAGGCATCGCTTATCCTGTGCGTTGGCAGATCCAAAACAAACAAGACCAAGTGATGGCAGTATCGCTTCGCGCGACGGGTGACTCAGGGGTCGAGATAGAGCAAGAAATCAACCTGACCTTATCGCCCGGCGAAGTGCGCCAGATTGAGGGCGAGGTACGCTGTCGCGTTGATGCGCCCCGTATGACCGAAGCGCGAAAGAAAAAACCCGCCCCAGCTATCAGAACCCGTTTGGACATTGCGGGTGAGATGATTGATCTCAGGACAGGGCTGCGCTATCATGCTGCTTTAGAATTTAGCTTGGAACCAGCAGTGCCCTCTATGCTGCCTGGTCAAACGAAAGAAGTGTACCTCCAAATCCGCAGTCGTCTGCCCCAACCTGTGCAAGGGACGCTGCAAATCACGGTAGCTGAGGGGCTTGAGGTGGAGGCGGAGTCTTTGGCTTTTCAAATTGAGGCCAATGGTTATACGGGCCTCCCACTCACGCTTAGGGCGGGTGGAGCCTCAACCTTATTAGCTGTGCAAGCTTCCTTCACCACAGAACAGGGCCAGACCGTGACGATGGAGCCTGAAAAACTACCCATCTTGATTATGCTCTTGGGTTCTGTGGCTGCACAACTAACCGAAGACAAAATTTATATCGAAAATGATACCTTCCAGCTACAATTCAACGCCGCTGGCGGGGGAGGGAATCTATACGACAAAACTTTAGACCGTCGAGTCTTACGGGGCTTTAGCGAAGAGTTGGGTAAACCCTTCTATCCCCATGTACTAAACGATACAACCTATCAGTTGGCCTTAGAACAAGGTCAAGGCTGGGTTAAGGCTATTCTCAGCGCCCCGCATCGACGTTACCCAGGCTTGACTTTAACCCGCGAGGTTTTGGTCACATCGTCTCCTTTGATTACGCTGACCTATCGGGTTCAGAACACAGGCACCCAAAGTCATCAATTCCAGTTGGAGCATGGGAGCAACTTCAACAATGTTCATCGGGGCCACTACACCTTTGCTCGGCAAGACGGCGCGAAAACAGGGTTTCCAGTCCTCACCGTCCGCGCCAGCGAGTTAGTCACAGGCGATTTTCCTGAAGAAGCAGAAAAGTTGGCTGAACAGTGGATGGCTTGTACACGCCAAGGCATCGTAAACGGCCTCATTTGGCCTGAGAACCTTGTCCGCAACGAATTTGACTGGTCTTGGTTGAGTCTGCGTTGGCCTGAACTGAGTTTGGAGCCAGGCGAAACTTTTGACCTCGGAACCCTCTATTTTTACAGCGGGCCTGGCGATTGGCAACTGGTCCGCTCCTTATGGCAACGCTTGACCAATCAAGCTGAAGATGATGAAGAAGTATACGTGCAGCCCTTGCATCCGCTACGCTATGGCTGGCAGACTGAACCGCTTGTCACCTTGAATAAAAATTTTGAGGCGACTTTCCAAGCGACGAATGCTCGTGAGAAGGCCCTCAGGGGGCAGATACAACTCAACCCGCCTCATCATTGGAGCCTCGACCAAACTTTGTTGAATTTGACGGGCTTAGATAAGGATAATCCGGTGACCCAAGCCATCACCGTAACCGCTGCTGACGAGAGCATTGGGGCACAGCAAGGCTATTTTGCTTTGGACACTGACCTCTTTCATCAAAGGCAGCCCTTCACCTTAATTCGTCTGGGCGATGATACAAAGAACATTGACGTTTCGGAAGGGCAAAGCCAGCAGGATGATGTCCTATGGACTTTAGATAATGGTCATCAGCGTTGGGTTTTGTCACCAGAATTTCATGGCGGTCTCATCGCGTGGCATGAGGCTGAAAGCGACGTGAATCACTTATATACCAAATATCCCGACCCAAGCATGATCTCTTGGATCAACCCTTGGTATGGCGGCATCCGACCCTACATCTTCCCGCTGCATGAAGAAGGCGGTTGGCCGGGGAAGTTACATGAAGAAAAATTTACCGTAACGATGATTGACGCATCAGATACGGCAAATTCAGCAGGCTTGGGAGACCTCCCTTGGCAGGGCCTGAGAGCAAGGCCAACCCTGACCAAAAAAGGCTTCAAGGGCATTCGTCTTGAGATTGATTACCTAACCCTGCCAGGCAGCAATGTTCTCAAAGTGGTCTTTCGCATGTGGAATGATACTGCTGTACACCGAGAAGTCGATGGTGGTTTGATGGCCTATTTCCAAGTTGATGGTACGCATACCAATGGGGTCCTGTATAGCCCCGACCAACAGCGCAAGCGAACTTCACACATGGACGACACGGGCGATTATCCCTGGGCTGCTGTGGTTAACCCTGAGACAAATCGCGCCATCATTGTCGTGACTGGTACACGACCCTATCGGATTCATTTTCAAGATTTAGGGGTTGATGGGGGTTATATCACCCATGCGCGGTCCTATAAGATCAAACCCCAAGCGAGTAAAGAACTGGTCACTTACTTTGCCTTGGCTGAGTCTTTGGAAGAGGCGAAGTTGTATGCGAAATTAGGGGTGTCAATAAAATAATGCTCCGCAGCTTACGTCACCGTCAATCCTCCATCCACGACAAAATAGGCCCCATTCGCATAACCTGCTTCTGGGGTCGCTAAAAAAGTGATGAAGGGGGCAGTATCTTCGGGACGACCTAAGCGACCAAGGGGGATCGAGGCTGTCAAACGAGCCTCGCGTCCTTCTGGGTCGGGGTGGATATCGTGGTTGGGGGTTTGTTCCAAAGCCCCAGGGCAGACGGCGTTGCAGCGGATGCCGTGCTTGGCGTAATGAACGGCGATATAGCGATTCAAGCCCAGTAAGCCATGCTTGCCTGACATATAAGCGGGATTAACACTCATCCCGCTCAAAGCTGTAATCGAAGCAACGATCACGATAGCCCCACCTTTTCCTTGGGTGATGAATTGGGCCAAGCCATATTTGCAGGTCAAATAGACTCCTTGGAGACCTCGCTGGATGCCGGCCACGCGGCTATCAGTGAGTTATCATAAACACCAAAGGCAGATAGACCTGATTAGGCCCAACCGTAAGGGTCAAAACGGCGGTGCTGCTCACTTGTCCGTCTGTGGCCAGAATGGTGACCGCCTGTTCGCCCCGGTCCGCCGCCCCTGGCACCCCCATGAGCGTGCCTGTATTATCCTGATGATCGACAAAGTCCAGCCAAGCGGGCTTCTGCGGGGCGGAGAGCGTGTAAATTTGGGTCTCAAGGAGATGAGGAGCCTGAGCCCTCATCGGGCTTGGCGAAACTTTGACGGTATAGGAGTAGGGCACCCCCTGATAGGCGGTGAAGTATCTAAGCCGCAGGTCAGGGCTTAGATAATCAGTGACCTCAATGCGGGGACTCTCGATTATGGGGGTGATGCTGACCACAGTCGTGGCGGTCAGGGTATTGCTGCTGTTGCTGGCCACGACCCTGACGGTGTAAGTTCCCGCTTCGGTATAGACATGGTTCACTTCTTGACCCACAGCCCTGCCCCCATCCCCGAATTGCCAAGTGTAGGTCACATTGTCGCCGGCTGTGATGTGGGCGGTGAAGGTGACGACCTCATTGAGCGTGACCGGGCTGTTTTGGACGGTCAAGCCGGCGATGGCGTCCTCCCTGGGTTCTGGGATACTGGTAATCGTCACCCGCGTCGTGGCGGTCAGGGTATTGATGCTGTTGCTGGCCACGACCCTGACGGTGTATGTTCCCGCTTCGGTATAGACATGGCTCACCTCTGATTTGCCGCTGGCCTGTTCGCCATCCCCAAACTCCCAAGTATAGCTTACATTCGTCCCCGATATGATGTGCGCGGTGAAGATGACGACTTCATTGAGCGTGACCGGGCTGCTGTTTTGGACGCTCAAGCCGGCGATGGCTTCATCACTGGGCTCTGGCATACTGGTAATCGTCACCCCTGTCGTGGCGGTCAGGGTATTGATGCTGTTGCTGACCACGACTTTGGCGGTGTAAGTTCCCGCTTGGGTATAGACATGCGTCACCTCCTGACCCACAGCACTGCCCCCATCCCCAAAATCCCAAGTATAGCTTACATTCGTCCCCGCTGTGATGTGCGCGGTGAAAGTCACCCTCTCTTGGACGGCGATTGGGCTGCTGTTTTGAGCCCTCAAGCCCGCAATCGCTTCATCTGTGACGGTGATGACCACTTCATCTGCCCTTGAAGCTAGGCCAGCCTCATCGGTCACGCTTAGGCTGAAGGTTAAGATGGTTGGGACGGCTGGGGCGATGAAGGTTGTTCGGCTGAGGCTGGGGGTGTTCAAGGTCACCCTGGGCCCGCCTGTCTGCTGCCAGCCATAGCCCAAGGCATCCCCCTCGACATCCCTACTCCGGCTGCCATCAAGGGTCACGCTTTGGCTGACCCTCACGCTTTGGTCTGCCCCGGCCTCGGCCAGCGGGGCATCATTGACCGCATTGACGGTCACGGTCACAGAGGCCGTGTCGCTCAAGCTGACATCAGAGACGCGATAGGTAAAGCTGTCTGTGCCGGCGAAGTTCAGACTCGGGCTGTAGACCACCTGCTGCCCGCTGATGCTGCTCCTGCCGTTCTGGGCTAGGCTGACCGCCGTCAGGGACAAGCTACTATTGTCTACATCCACATCATTGCTCAACACGCTGATGCTGACCGCTTCGTCTTCATTGGTGCTGGCTCTATCGTCAAAGGCTACTGGCCCATCATTGACCGCCGCGATGGTGATGGTCACAAGGGCCGTGTCGCTCAACACGCCGTCGGAGACCTGATAGCTGAAGTAATCTAAGCCGTTGACATCAGCAGCCGGGGTATAGACAAAGCTGCCGTCAAGTTGCAAGTCCAGTGTCCCACTGCTGACATCGCTCTGGACGCTAGCGGTCAGGCTATCCCCGTTGAGGTCGTCATCATTGCTTAAGACCCCAGTGGGGCTGATGATCGTCAGCCGGGTGTCTTCAGTCGTGCTGTAGGTGTCGTCAGCCGCGAGGGGGGCGACCGGCAAGACGGTATGGCTGACGCTGCTTGACCCTGTGTGGAGGCTGCCGCTGAACTGAGCCCTGTTGGTGATGATGCCGCTTAAGTTGAGGTTGCTGACCCCGAAGGTGATGGTGATGCTTTCTCCGACTGTAAGTGTGTCCTGCCAGCTAACCTCATCATCGCTCTCCCTCGCCCCCCCTTGCGCTCCCCAAGCGGCGAACTCAACCCCGCTGGGCAAGGGGTCGCTTAAGCGGACGCTGTCACTCCCCAAGCCGCTATTGCTCAAGACCAAGGTATAGGTCACCCGCTGGTCTGGTTCAACCATGGCTGGGCTGACCGCTTTGCTCAGGCTGATATGGGGCCCGTCCGTTTCGTAGGCCCCCAAATCCACCCCCGCCCCTTGGATGCGGGGGGCTCCAGCTAAATCTTGCGGGCCGCTGGCGGCACGGTCATCGCCGGCATCAATAGCCGGGGAGCCTGGTCTAAGACGCAGATTGCCAGCACTGGTGGGGGCATGGGCAGGGTCGATAGGCACTTGGAACAGCGGGTCTGCGTCTAGATTGTGGCCGCCGTCCCTGCCCAAGCTGCTCACCCAAGCACTGCTGCCACCTGAACCCTGGATCAAGGTGTATCTGAACACCGGGCTGCTGCTGGAATTATAAATTTGATCCCCTGCACTATTCGCTACGTTCCCCCAGAAGATACTATTGACAATCTGAGGCTGGCTGTTGTTGCTGTTGTACATCCCCCCGCCCTTGCTAGTAGCACGATTGCCGCTAAAGCTGACTTGGCTCATCTTAGGTCTGCTGTTGAACTGGTTGAGCATCCCCCCGCCGTTGCTAGCAGAATTGCCGCTAAAGCTGACTTGGCTCATCTCAAGATTGCCGCCACTGTTGTACATCCCCCCGCCGCTGCTAGCGGCAGAATTGCCGCTAAAGCTGACTTGGCTCATCTTAGGATTGCTGTTGAGCCGGTTGAACATCCCCCCGCCGCTATTAGCAAAATTGCCGCTAAAGCTGACTTGGCTTATCTCAGGATTGCTTCTATTGTTGAGCATCCCCCCGCCGCAAGCATTCGGGCAGCTACCCCCAACCCCAACATCCGCATACCCAGCGGTGATGGTGAAGCCGTCCAAGACCGCCGTGCTGCTGACCCCGCTGTTGTAGATGACGTGGTAGGCGTTCAAGCCCCTAATATTGCCTGTCGCCGTGACCACCCCATCGCTATCTGTGCCATCATTGCGGTCAATATCCCCGCTCAAGACGGTCACGTTGACCCTGGGCTGGCGTTGACTGCGCTGGGTCTCCGTGGCCGCGAAGCCCCCGTATATCTCGACCCCATTTTTCAGGGCAAAGCTGGACGTAACATCATTGTTGGTCTGCCCCCGGCCCTCGTCCGGGTAGTAGACTCCCGCCGCCACCCATATTTCGTCCCCGGCTATGGCCACAGCGAGCGCATCTTGCAGGTTGGGGTAGGCTGTCCTCCAACTCAGCCCATTAGGTGTCAGGGAGGTCACACCAGCGTCAACATAAAGCCGACTCGGGCTCAAGACGATATGGCTGACGCTGATTGACCCTGTTTGGATGCTGCCGCTGAACTGAGCCGTGTTGGTGATGATGACACCGCTTAAGTTGGGGTTGGTCACCCCGAAGGTGATGCTGATGCTTTCTCCCGCTGTGACTGTGTCCTGCCAGCTAATTTCATTAGCGGTTATCACCCCCCCCCCCCCCCCCTGCGCTCCCCAAGCGGCGAACTCAACCCCGCTGGGCAAGGGGTCGCTTAAGCGGACGCTGTCACTCCCCAAGCCGCTATTGCTCAAGACCAAGGTATAGGTCACCCGCTGGTCTGGTTCAACCATGGCTGGGCTGACCGCTTTGCTCAGGCTGATATGGGGCCCGTCCGTTTCGTAGGCCCCCAAATCCACCCCCGCCCCTTGGATGCGGGGGGCTCCAGCTAAATCTTGCGGGCCGCTGGCGGCACGGTCATCGCCGGCATCAATAGCCGGGGAGCCTGGTCTAAGACGCAGATTGCCAGCACTGGTGGGGGCATGGGCAGGGTCGATAGGCACTTGGAACAGCGGGTCTGCGTCTAGATTGTGGCCGCCGTCCCTGCCCAAGCTGCTCACCCAAGCACTGCTGCCACCTGAACCCTGGATCAAGGTGTATCTGAACACCGGGCTGCTGCTGGAATTATAAATTTGATCCCCTGCACTATTCGCTACGTTCCCCCAGAAGATACTATTGACAATCTGAGGCTGGCTGTTGTTGCTGTTGTACATCCCCCCGCCCTTGCTAGTAGCACGATTGCCGCTAAAGCTGACTTGGCTCATCTTAGGTCTGCTGTTGAACTGGTTGAGCATCCCCCCGCCGTTGCTAGCATAATTGCCGCTAAAGCTGACTTGGCTCATCTCAAGATTGCCGCCACTGTTGTACATCCCCCCGCCGCTGCTAGCGGCAGAATTGCCGCTAAAGCTGACTTGGCTCATCTTAGGATTGCTGTTGAGCCGGTTGAACATCCCCCCGCCGCTATTAGCAAAATTGCCGCTAAAGCTGACCTGGCTTATCTCAGGATGGCTGCTGTTGTTGTACATCCCCCCGCCGCAAGCATCCGGGCAGCTAGAACCCGCAGCATCCGCATACCCAGCGGTGATGGTGAAGCCGTCCAAGACCGCCGTGCTGCTGACCCCGCTGTTGTAGATGACGTGGTAGGCGTTCAAGCCCCTAATATTGCCTGTCGCCGTGACCACCCCATCGCTATCTGTGCCATCATTGCGGTCAATATCCCCGCTCAAGACGGTCACGTTGACCCTGGGCTGGCGTTGACTGCGCTGGGTCTCCGAGCCCGCGAAGCCGCCGTATATCTTGACCCCATCGGTCAGGGCAAAGCTGGCCCATCTATTATTGTTGGTCTGCCCCCCGCCCTCGTCCGGGTAGTAGACTCCCGCCGCCACCCATATTTCGTCCCCGTCTGCGGCCATAGCGAGCGCATCTTGCAGGTTGGTGTAGGCTGAGGTCCAACTTATTCCATTTGGCATCGTCAGGGTCACAGATGCGTCAACATAACACAAATCATTTGGACATTGGGCTTGGGCCACGCTGACCCCCAACCAAAGGCTCAAGCCTAGCCCGATGAGCAAACTAAGACTACATTTAGCTTTTAAGGATAAATTCATGATCTGGTTTCCCCTATTGTTTTAACAAAGCTGTCAACTTTTGACCCAAAATCCTCTTTTCCTGCTCATTCAAATTATCCATATCGTCAATCGGCGCCCCAACATAGGCCCCTTAACGATTGGCCGCGCCCGTGATGAGGGCGACTTTGTTTTGTAGCTTCATTATTATTATAAGTTATTATAAGTTGCCTTGCTGAATGATCCTTCACCCCGTCGCCACAAAAACAGGCTCAACCAATACCTTTGTCTTCTCGTCCTCATACCGCTGCTCATACTTTTCTCGGTTCTCATCACTAATATACTCACAGAAGAAGATCAGCGAAATTTCTGTCAAGCCTAACTGTTTGCCATAACAAGCAGCCTGTTTCAAAGCCTGCCGATAGCCCTTAGCATTAGAGAAACTTTTCACCTCCAGACCATATTGTTGCCCCCCGTGATAGATGAGGATATCAATCTTGCCGTTACCCGTAGGAAATTCTGGATGAACAGGGCTTTTATAATCATAGAAAAATCCCTGCAAATAGAGATAGAGATTGAAGTGATAGGTCGCTTCCATGACCCGATCGTCGCTCTTTCGACGGGGCGCATCTTTCAATAACCGCGCTCGGTTCTGCTGTAGGTAGCTTTCATAACGGCGCATCAGATTGGTCACATACAGGCTGTCATCCGTGATGGTGTCAGAGAGATCATCAAAGGGGTCATGCAACTGACCAATATCAGGAAACATATCTCGGGCCAAGGCATTGAATAGTCGTCGCTGGACAAAGGGAGAAGGAAATTTGGCATAATATTTGCCCGCTTCTTCCTCATCTTCTTCCCAACTGATGACCCCATTCATATACAGAAAATTCAGGAGCGGGTCATCATAATTAAAGGACTGTTTTTTATCTGTTCTAAATAATTCTAAAACCGCTTGTTTGTAAGGCTGTTGACGGACTTTACTGATCAGATTTAAGACATTGTTATTGGGTAGGATATAGAGGGCTGCCCCATAGACCCTTTCGAAATAGGTCATCGTAATAGGCTTGGTGCGGTCTTTGTTGAACTGATCTGCGGTCAACTGTTCGCCCAGCCAACCAACCAAACCGGGTTGTCCTTGCGTCTCATAGAAAACGCGGTCAATGACTGCCTGCTCTACGGTTTGACCACTTTCCCGTTCATACCAATGAAACATCGAGTCTACTTCCTCGAAGGTTAAATTGGGAATGGGCAGGCTGCGCTGGACGTTGAAAGGGGAACCGCTGACATTTTCAATGCCCAAGACACTTCGCACCCCAATCAGAGCGAGGCCATGCAATAAACATTGCTTCTCCCCACTCAGCTTCCCCCGCTCGTTCAGGCGACTGGTGTACATGCGCCGAAATTGATTAGCGAATTTATTGATAAAGGTCTCCCCCATTGCGTCAAACTCATCCAAGATCAGGATTAAGGGCTTGCTGAAATATTGGGCTGAAAAAAGCGTCTCTAGAAACTCCCACTGCTTAATCTGTGGCAAGTCTTTTTTAAACCAATTGCTTAAGTCATTGACCAACATCCTCAGTATCCCCTCATCATTATCGATATTTTTGCCCGACTGCATGGTCAATATCGCCACCTCAAAAGGATGCGCTGAGTCCTCATTATTCCTGAGTTTGAACCGATCTATCACCTCTCGCATCACCCATGTCTTGCCCGATTGTCGCGGCCCCCATACGGTGATGTAGTGGCCCCCATACGCTGGTTCTGCGCCTAACAGGTTATGATAGGCTTTTTCAATCAGTTCCTCTCTTGGCACGTAATAATGGATATCTGGGTTTACTTCTTCATAGGAATGAAATGTTCTCATGATTGCTCCTTTAGGTTACATCTTATGAGTGCATCACAAATCCCCCGTCCACATTAACACTCTGTCCTGTCACATTCCGCGCCTTTTCCGAGGCTAAAAAGACGGCCATGTTGGCGATATCTTCAGGCGTTTGCCAGCGATTGAGAGGTACAACCCGCTGAAGTTTTTCTGCGGCCCAAGCCTCATAATCTGGCCGTTCTGCGGGGGGGAGGTGGTGATTGCTCGTGGCCCAAATCGCCTGTTGTAGTTTGGTATCGACCAAACCTGGATTGAGAGCGTTAACCCGAATATTGTAGGGGGCCAAATCCTTGGCCGCACATTGAGCGAAGTTGATCAAGGCCGCTTTGGCCGCACTATAGGGCGGGTCTGTTTGAGAGCCGATTTGACCTGCGACAGAGGCCAAGAAGAGAACGGTTCCTCTTTGCCGGGCGATCATAGGCTGGATAAAAGCATAGATCGTATGTACGGCCCCTTGCAGGTTAATCCGATAAACGGGTTCCCATTCATGGGGTTCTACATTCCAAAAAGGAAAACCTGTTTTGCCCGAATTGACCCCAACCGTGTAAACAAGATGATCGACTGGTCCAAGGTCTTGCTCAATTTGGCCTGCGATTTTTTGCGTATTTGCATAGTCAGTGACATCTAACACCCAAGCTCGACTATTGACCTGATATATCTCTTTGAGTTGCATAACAATCTCTGTTACATCTGGGTCACGGTCAAGCAATACAACGTCACTTCCTTCTTGAGCAAATGCCCGAGCAATCGCTTGACCAATGCCGTTCGCGCCGCCAGCGACGACGGTGATTTGATTTTTTAGATTGAGATTCAAGAGGATGTCTCCGTTTCAGATATAAAGGCTTCTTTTAAGCTAGAATTAAATGGCCTAGAAATTGTTGAGATAGGTACACCCTTTGCTTTTGGGCTTGGCATATCGGTCAACCGTAAAACCAACAACCCAATTAGGCCATCAGCTAGATAAACATAAGAGCCACTAATCCCCAAATCTTGAGCTATACCAGGGCTGTCATAGTTGCCGACATCAGTCAGAGCTAACGGGTCGCTAATATCTATTATCCTTACCCCATCAAATCCGTCCGCCAGATAGAGATAATCCCCCTTGATGCTTACATCTACAGCCACACCAGGACTGTCATAGGTGAGTACCTCAATTGGGGCGGCTGGATTGCTAATATCTACGACTCTTAAGCCACCATAGCCGTCTGCCAGATAAACGTAGCTGCCGCTAATGCTCACACTACGGGCAATGTCAGGGCTATCATAGTGGCCCACCTCGGTTGGCCTGGAAGGTGTACTAACATCAATTATTCGCAAGCCACTAAGACCATCTGCTAGGTAGACATAGTTACCGCTGATGCTGAGACTATAGGCATTATCGGGGCTATCATAACTGCCGACTTCGGTTGGTGAGTGGGGATCACTAACGTCGATTATTCGCAAGCCGCTAAGACCATCTGCTAGGTAGACATAGTTACCGCTGATGCTTAAGCTATGTACATCGTCAAGGCTGTTATAACTACTTATCTTAATTGGTTCTGTGGGGGTGCTGATATCTATGATGTGCAAATCGCTCGCCCCTGTAGCTAGGTAAGCATAATGGTCAGACACAAAAATATCTTGCACTATCGTTGCTATGTCTAATTGACTCACCTTCTTCGGCATACTAGGGTCAGAGATGTCAAAAATCGTCAAATGTGGCCCTTCACTAATATAGGCGTAATTTGCTTGCACAAAGACAGTGTTAATCCAACCTTCAACCCCTGTAACCAGTTCTATGTTTGGAGTGGCTGGCCCTTGGGTTTGCTTAGGGATGATAATTTTAGGCTCTGACGTGTCTGTCAATGGCGGTGTATGCTTTAGAATCAATAAACCACTATGATGATCAACTACGTAAACATAGTTACCTTTTACCCTTACCTTACCAGCATATATACGACCATCAGAGCGATAATAACTACCGACCTCTATTGGGGCTGATGGCTTGCTGATATCTATGATCCTCAAACCACTATAGCCATCAGCTAGATAAGCGTAGTTTCCGCTAATACTTACATCAACAGCATCATCAGGACTGTTATAACTACCCACTTCGACTGGCACTGATGGGATACTGACATCTATTATTCTTAAAACACCGTAGTTATCAATCTGGTAAGCATACCGACTACGAATGCTCACACCTTGAGATAAACGAGGGCTGTCATAACGACTTATAGCGACTGGTGCTGATGGGGTGCTAACATCTAATATCGTCAAATTTGTACCAGTCAGATAGAGATAGTTGCCGCTCGCACTGACACCAGCCGCATAAATATAGTTATCAGGCCCGCCATATCGGCTGACTTCGATTGGGGTTGATGGTTGACTGATATCGACAATCCTTAAGCCACCATCACCACTAGCCAGATAGGCATAATTGCCATTTACACTGACATCATTCACCTTGCCAAAAATGTCATAACTGCCAACCTCGATTGGGGATGATGGCTTGCTAATATCCATTATTTTCAAGCCGCTATGGCCGGCCACATAGGCATAGTTCCCGCTGATGCTCACGTTATTAACGGCCCCAAGGTTCTCAAAGCGTCCTACTTCTATTGGCTCTGCTGGTTTGCTGATATCTATGATCCTCAACTTCCATCCATCAGTGATATAGGCGTAATTTCCCTGAATGCTTAAGTCATAGTCAGACGTATAATAATTAATATCAAGGTGGGGAAAATGCCCAAGCAGTTCTACATTCCGAGCCACCGGGCTTTGGGCCTGATTGGCTTGGACGATAGCTAGGAATAAGTATAAGAGGCAGGTTAAAAAAAAGAGGATAGATGGGGATAGGGTACGTTTGAGCATAGGATTGTCTCCTAATAGATTTATGTAATAGACATTATAGGGATTAAAAAACAGCAGATCATAGAATAGAACGAATGAACGAATTTCACAAACCATAACTGTAAATCTAAAATCCTCAATCTAATACCCCCAAAGGCTCCTCGATAAATCCAACTAAAGTCTGCAAAAATTCGGCTCCTCGTGCGCCATCGACCACCCGATGGTCGCAAGATAGGGTGAGAGTCATCATCGGCTGAACGGCTGGGACACCCTTGAGGGGGACGACTTGGTCTGCGATACGGCCCAAGGCTAAGATAGCGGCTTGAGGGGGATTGACGATGGCGTTGAAGGCATCAACCTCATACATGCCCAAATTGCTAATGGTAAAAGTTCCACCTTGCCTGTCGTTTAAAGGGAGTTTGCCCGCTTGCGCTTGAGTGACTAGCTGGCTGCGGCGAGCGGCAATCTCCTGCAAACCAAGCTGCTCAGTCTGATGCACCACGGGTACGAGAACCCCTTCCTCTGTAGCCACTGCTAAACCAATGTTTATCTCATGATTAGGAATAATCGTGTTTTCTTCCCATTTAGCGTTTAAGCGAGGATGTTTGCGTAAGGCTAGGGCGACCAATTTGACGAATAAATCGGTATAGGTGATTTTATCGGCTATTCGTTTTTGGGCCTCTTCCCGCCAGCGTTTTAATTGGCTGGCCTTAGCCTCTCGGACAAGGTAGAAATGAGGTACGGTGTGCCAACTTTCGGTTAAACGTTGGGCCATGATTTGCCAAGTGCGATTGATTTGTGTGACAGGAGTAGGGGTAAGGGAGATGGGTTCTGGAGTTGTATTGAGGCTTGCTATCGTATTGAGGACATCGGTGGCTAGGATGGCTCCATCTGGCCCCTGGCCGGAGATGGTGCTGAGAGCGAGTTGATGTTCTTGAGCTAAACGACGGGCTTTGGGAGAGGCTAAGATTTTGTTGGATGATGGGGGATCATCAGCTTGTGTAGCGAGGTAGGCCATCACATCGGCTTTGCGAATCCGTTCCCCGCTGGTTGGAACACGACCTAAATCGACTTGATGAGCTGCGGCAATACGGGCGGCAACAGGGCTGGCTTTTGTTGATGATGGGGTTGTGAGCTGGGATGAGGTTGGCCGTGTCGCTGGCCTTGTTTTAGCTGCTTCTGATTTGAGAGAGGATGAGGAAGCCATCTTAGCAGAAACAGCATCTTCTGGTGAGAGAATAAGGGCAATGGTCTGACCGACCGGAATTTCATCGCCTGCCTGTGCCGTAATCTGCATCAATACGCCTGTTGCTGGTGCTTCAACCTCTACTGTCGCCTTATCTGTTTCTACCTCCATTAAGGGTTCTCCCTCTTGGACGCTTTCCCCCTCCGATTTGAGCCATTGCAATAAGATACCTGTATCTTGGGCCATGCCTAAGGCTGGCATAATGACTTCTTTGGACATGGTGAAATTTCTCCTTTTGCTTAATTCAGCGATTCAACAATATAGAAGGCAACCGCGAATGTAGAACAGGCATCTCTGCCTGTTCGAACTCAGACAAGGCTGTTCGTTAACCAACGTAGTCTGAGTTACATTTTCACCCTCACGCTAGTTTCTACCACAAAGCGATTTAGCCATTGTGACGACAT
Source organism: Anaerolineae bacterium (assembly GCA_965199695.1). Lineage (GTDB taxonomy): Bacteria > Chloroflexota > Anaerolineae > 4572-78 > 4572-78 > CBDAUV01. The sequence continues at coordinate 1,917,395 of OZ241372.1, forward strand.
CGGCTGATGTGGGGATGGTCAAATCCTCTAAAACGGGTGAGAAGGGTACCGGTACGTCCATGGCTCCGATACGTTTAACCGGTGCGTCGAGGTAATAAAAAGCCCCGTCAGCAATGACCGAAGCGATTTCGCCCGTGACTCCGTAACGTTCATAGCCTTCGTCAATGACGATAACTCGGCTGGTCTTCTTGGCTGAGGCAATCAAGGTTTGTTTGTCTAAAGGATAGGTGGTGCGTGGGTCAACGACTTCGGCCTGGATATCAAGGGCGGCTAATGTTTCCGCTGCTTCTAAGGCCACATGCACCATACTGCTTGTCCCTACGAGGGTGATATCACTCCCCTGACGTTTAACATCAGCTACGCCAAAGGCAATGGTATATTCTTCTGTAGGCACAGGCCCTTTTAAGCCATACATCATCTTATCTTCAAAAATAGCGATAGGATTGTCATCGCGGATGGCAGTTTTCATCAAGCCCTTTGCATCATAAGGTGTGGCGGGTAGCGCAACTTGTAGACCAGGAATATGACTGAACCAAGCATGCAGGGATTGAGAGTGTTGTGCCGCAGAGCGACGGCTGGCCCCCATGGTCGTCCGTAAGACCAGTGGGACGGTTAACTTGCCGCCAGACATATAATGAATTTTGGCCGCTTGATTGACCATCTGATCCATGACCAAGGTGGTGAAATCGCCAAACATAATATCCACCACGGGACGCATGCCTGTCATGGCCGCGCCGACACCCATCCCTGCGATGCCCGCCTCAGAAATGGGCGAATCGACCACGCGCGCTGGCCCAAATTCATCGACCAGGCCGGCCAACACTTTAAACACTGTGCCTGCCTCAGCCACATCTTCACCGATGATGAAAACGCTTGGGTCACGGCGCATTTCTTCTGAGATCGCTTCTTTAATGGCTTCGCCGAAAGTGATTTCGCGTTCTTTGGGTTTAGGCGTAGACATGATGATCCACCTCGGCTTTATCGGGATAGGGTGCATTGAGGGCGAAGTCCACTGCTGCTTGAACCTCGGCTCGTACTTCTGTTTCGATTTGGGTTAAGACAGTGTTGTCGGTCATTTTTTCATCGAGTAACCAAGTAGACAATAATTTCAGGGGATCTTTTTCAGTTTGCCAACGATCTTCTTCATCGGAGCTACGATAATAGGCGCGGTTGATGTCGCCGACGTGGTGACCACGGAAACGGTAAGTATGACAGACTAAGAAGGCAGGCCCCCCACCACGTCTGGCTTGAGCAACTAAACCTTGGACAGTTTGATAAACCAAACGCACGTCTTGGCCGTCAACTTCTTCATTATGCAGGCCAAAAGCATCAGCCCGCCCACGCAGGCTACCTGCAATCGTCTCCGAATTGTGGGTATATTCGCCATAAAGATTATTTTCACAAATATAGATCACAGGATATTTCCATAATTGGGCCATGTTCATCGATTCATAAAGCAAGCCTTGGCCCAAGGCACCATCGCCGAAAAAGCAGACCGAGACTTGATCGGTACCGCGCATCTTGATCGACATGCCTGCGCCTGTGGCAATGCCCGCGCTGCCACCGACGATGGCATTGGCCCCTAAATTACCTGTGTCTTGATCGGCAATATGCATGGAGCCACCTTTGCCGCGACAATAACCGGGTGCTTTGCCCAACAATTCAGCAAACATGCGATCTAGGGCAGCCCCTTTAGCCAGACAGTGACCATGTCCTCGGTGGGTGCTGGTGATATAATCATCGCGACGTAGGGCTTCACAAACGCCTACCGCAACTGCCTCTTCACCAATATACAGATGGGCTAGGCCCGGCATTTTGGCCCTAGTATAAAGCTCATTCGTTTGCTCTTCAAAGAGCCGGATCTTGAGCATTTGTTGATACATGTGGAGCCATTGTTCGGGATCAATAGCGGTGAAATTAGCTTGAGTCATGGTATTCCTTTGCAGTTAACAATTAGCAATCGGCGTAGCGATAGCAACGCCGCGATAAACAACAGATTACCTTCGTATCTTTTGACGGCTTTGAATGATTGCAGCGCAGCATTGTAAGTTATCATTGATGTAATTTTCTGTCAACATGATTTGTGGTAAAATTTTGGGCAAATTCAATAGGCCCTAGCGGGTCTGCCGTTGTTATGGCGATTGTAAAGAACAAATCTTTTGTCCGAGGACAAAATTTATTATTAGGGTATTAGATTATCTTTGGATATATAATGCTCTCTCAGGCGAACACCTATTTGCCTTGCCGAAGATGATGATGTGTTTGATTGGTTTCAAACCCAAAGTCATGACATCATCTTTTCTCCTCATTCGTCAAAATATTCTCTCAACAGTGTAAGGAATAACGTCATGCTTAGACCTCGTTGGCGAAAAGTATTACGTGATTTGTGGTCAAACAAGACACGGACGATGTTAGTGGTTCTCTCGATAGCGATTGGTGTTTTTGCCGTCGGAGTAATCACCAACTCGCGCATCGTGCTTTCACAAAATTTACTGGAAGGCTATGCAGCAACCAAGCCAGCCCATGCCACCATTTTGACCTTAGAACCCTTTGATGACGCTTTGGTGGAAGCGATACGGAATATCGATTCTGTGGGTGAGGCAGAGGCAAGACGTAATGTGACTGTTCGTGTCAAAATTGGGCCGGATGAGTGGATAAATTTGCAGTTATTGGCCCTGTCTGATTATGAAGACATTCAAGTGGCTAAGGTGATGCCGAATGAAGGGGCTTGGCCTCCGCCAGAACGAGAGATGCTGATTGAACGGTCTTCGCTTGGCTTGATCAATGCAGCTATTGGTGATGTGGTGACAATTAAATTACCCAGTGGCAAAGAACGCCAAGTGCGCATCGCGGGCACAACCCATGATATACTCGCGGCTCTCTATGTCATGAGCAACATTGGCTATGGGCACATAAGTCTTGATACCTTGCAGTGGTTTGAAGAACCGCGTAATTTCAATGAATTATATATTCGCGTCGCTGAAAATGGGGATGATAGAGACCAGGTTATTGAAGTCGTCAATCTGGTGCAAGATAAAATTGAAGAGAGTGGTCGAGCAATCCTGTTCACTTTTATCCCAGAACCCAATCAGCCGCCGCTTGATTATGTCATTCAAGCGATATTGGCTGTGTTAGGGGCCATTGGCTTATTAGCTTTGGTTTTGAGTGGCTTCCTTGTGGTCAACACCATCTCAGCCTTGCTGACCCAGCAAACCCAACAAATTGGCATCCTGAAGACCATCGGAGCGAGTACAAGGCAAATTATCCCCTTGTATTTGGTCACAGTTTTGATCTTTGGCTTGCTGGCCCTGTTAATCGCCATGCCTTTAGGGGCTATCAGTGCTTACTACATGGTTTATGTGACGGCTAACTTTCTTAACTTTAATATTACGCACTTTGAAATACCCCCGCTTGCCTTTGCTTTGCAAGCTGGGGTGGCGATTTTAGTGCCCTTTATGGCTGGCTTGGTGCCAGTTTTAAGTGGGACAAGGGTGACGGTGCAAGAGGCCATTAACAGTCAAGGTATGGGGCGAGGGCGTTTTGGCTCTAGTGTGATTGATCGCCTTTTGGTCGGTAAATTGGGCCGGACTCTTCTCCGCTGGTTCTCACGTCCAACGCTGATTTCGCTGCGCAATACCTTTCGCCGCAAACGGCGTTTGATCCTCACCTTGATCACATTAATCTTGGGTGGCTCTATTTTTATTGCCGTATTTAGTGTCCAGGCTTCTTTAGCTAGTACTTTGGATACCTGGATTGACTACTATCAATATGATGTCGCTGTCCAGCTCAGTCGCCCTTATCGCATAGACCGGATTAAGCAGGTTTTGTTGGAATTACCAGATGTGGTTGATGTCGAGGGCTTTGGTTTTTACACCGCCCGCCGTCTGCGTCCAGATGGTAGTAATAGCAATAATATTACCCTCTTTGCCCCGAAAGCTGACACGCGGGTGATTAAGCCCTCGCTTGTGGCAGGTCGCTGGCTGGACCCAGAGGATAAAAACGCCATTGTGGTCAATACCCTCATGCTACGCAGTGAACCAGATATTCAGTTAGGTGATGATATCGTCTTAAAAATCGAAGGAAAAGAAATCACTTGGCAAATCGTAGGTATCGCGCAGGGCGGTGGCTTAACGCCGACAGCCTTTATTAATAACGAGACTCTGGCTAGGCTCAGGGGCCTCGTCGGTCGGGCTGAATGGTTTATGACTGTCACGACAGACCATACGCCCGCTGGTCAAAACGAGATGACAAAAATCATGGAAGACTATCTGACCAGTCAGGGGGTGCGGGTTAATTTGGTCTTTACCTCCTCTCAGGACAGAGCGACAGTCGAAGGTATTTTTCAAATTATGTTTGCCCTTTTATTAATGATGGGGGTTGTTCTCGCCGTGGTCGGCGGCTTAGGCTTGATGGGAACCATGAGCATCAATGTTTTAGAGCGCACCCGTGAAATCGGGGTGATGCGGGCCGTGGGAGCTTCCAATGGTTCAATCTTGAAAATCATCTTATTTGAGGGTATTTTTATCGGAGCCATCAGTTGGATCATTGGGGCTTTAATTGCCTTCCCCATAAGTAAGTTTATGAGTGATACCATTGGACGAGAACTTTTAAGTACTGCTTTAAGCTATACTTTTTCTGTCGGCGGCACAGTGATATGGCTGATTGCCGTGATTTTCTTGGCTTCAGTAGCGAGCTTCCTACCTGCCTGGGGCGCGGCGCGGTTGACAGTGCGAGAGATTTTGGCGTACGAGTAGGAACTTGGATGAATGGTGTTCCTTGAACACACGCTGCCTCTCCATTACAGTTTCGTCTCTATTTTGTTTGCTATTATGGACAGAACCATTTTTACACAATTTTTTGAGATACATCTTGGATATTCTTTCATATCCTTACGCCTTTACTATTTTTGATTTTATTTTTGCTGATATTATCATTACTTCTACAGGATGACCGCTAACCCCCTACACGGGCAAAAGGACAAAATCATGCGCTTTTTCAACACTGCTGGCCCCGTTGACCCTGAAGATCATTACTGTCTACCGCCTTTAAGTCGGCTAGATTTAGATGAAATTTTGCAATTAATCGCACGGAAAAGATACTTCGTGCTGCATGCCCCGCGCCAGACGGGAAAGACCTCTCTGCTCTTAGCCTTGCGGGATTATTTAAATCAAGCGGGTCACTATTACGCCCTCTACGTCAATATTGAAGCGGCTCAGGCTCTGCGTGAGGACGTTCAAGAGGTGATGCTGGTCATCTTGAGTGTGATAACGAGGCGTGCTGAAATTACTTTAGGACATCATTTTTTGAATGAAGTTGTTGATACAATCCGTAAAAGAGGGAATGTGTCAAATGGTTTGTATGACTTGTTGTCTATCTGGTCAAAAAGGGTTGACAAACCGATTGTGCTATTCATTGATGAAATCGATTCCCTCATTGGTGATTCGCTCATCTCAACCCTGCGTCAACTTCGCTCAGGGTACGACCAACGTCCACCCCAATTTCCCCAAAGTATCATCCTCTGCGGGGTGCGCGATGTGCGGGATTATCGCATTCATTCTTCGGCTGAAAAGACCATCATCACAGGGGGTAGTGCTTTCAATGTCAAAGCCAAATCTTTGCGAATGGGCAATTTCAGCCAAGCTGAAATGGAAAGGCTTTATCAACAACATACAGCGGAGACAGGACAAGCCTTCACCGCCGAAGCCCTAACCCTAGCCTGGGAGCTAACGAAAGGCCAGCCTTGGTTGGTCAATGCTTTGGGCGATGAAGTGACTTCTGAGATCAAAGAAAATCGAGACCGCAGCCGCACAATTAGGGCTGAGATGCTCAATCAAGCGAAGGAAAATCTCATTCTACGCCGTGAGACGCATCTTGATCAATTGGTGGATAAACTCCAAGAAGAGCGAGTGCGCCAAGTCATTCGACCCCTGTTGCAAGGACTAGATTTATCAGCCCAAGTGACCCAAGATAATATCCAATATGTGCTTGACCTTGGTCTCGTGACGAGAACCTCAGCCGGCTTAGAAATTGCCAATCGCATCTATCAAGAAGTCATTCCCCGCGAGTTGAGCTTTGTCGTCCAGCTCAATTTGGAAAGTCACTTTCAACCTGCCTGGTATATCGCCGCAGATGGCAGCCTAGACATCGCTAACTTATTGACAGCCTTTCAAGAATTTTTTCGCCGCCATTCCGAGAGTTGGGTGGAACGCTTTGACTATAAAGAAGCTGGTCCCCAACTCCTTTTACAAGCCTTTCTGCAACGCATCATCAACGGTGGGGGACGGATTGAGCGGGAGTATGGCTTTGGACGAAAGAGAACAGATTTATTGCTCGTATGGTTTTATAGCCAGGACCAGGTGCAAGAGGTGGTCCTGGAATTGAAGATCAGATATGACAAGCTGGAGACAACCATTGATACGGGCTTAGAACAGACGTGGCAATATATGGACAAATGTGGTACGACAGAGGGACATTTGATTATCTTTGACCGGGCAGCGGATACATCTTGGGAAGAAAAAATTTTTCGGAAGGTGCGGGTGTATCAGGGGCAGAAAATTGTGGTTTGGGGGATGTAAATGTTATCTACCTACTTAATTAAATTCTCTACTTGCTAAGACCAAGGTTTTATCATCATCCGTCCGAGCATTGACTCGTTGGCTGCTTAGAAAGGCAATCAATTGTTGTTGCGCTTTTTGTTCATTTTGCATCTCCGCTACAAAGGTGAAGAGTGGGGTGAAAAATGGGGCATAGGGGCGATTGTGAGCTAGATTAAGGGCTAAGGGTAGTAAACCATCGGAAAGAAGAGCCACACTGCACGACGGGTTAGGGTAAATATAACAGTCAAGATGGGTTAAAGCAGAGTCTTGCGTCAGAAAATAAGTGGCGTTTGCATATTCACCCCGTTGAGGCGGACAAAGGGTATGCAGTTCATGCTGTTTATTCAACACCACGGCAACGCAATCACCAATCAGGGCCCCGATTGTCCAAGTATCTGTCAAAATGACCAAGGTCAGCGTAGCAGCAAAATTAGCTAAAGACTGATGCTCTGTCTCTGCCTGTCGGGCCAACGCGCTACGAGTCTGTTCAAAGACAGGCCTCAGCATGACTTTCCAAGATACCTCATCTTGAGGTGCTTCAATTTGCCATTGTTGATACAAAATAGCCAAGGCTTTTTCGGTGATAAACTGTGCCCCTCTTTCAGCCTGAGATGCTGACCCCGCGCCATCTGACACAGCAATAGCCAAACCCATATCAGGCCAAAATTCAATCTGAAAGGCATCCTGACAAGGTATATCTCGTTTCTGGTGCGATATCCCCTGCACGGCTGCGCCCACATAACGCCAAGTGGTCGGCATGGTGAACGAATCCTAAACCTCTGCCCACCCAGTTGGCGTATCAAGGGGAACTTTATCGCCGACCTGAGAATGAGAGACGGAGGTGAGGCTTTGGGATAGCCATACGAACATGTCTTCAAAGGCTAAACCTTTTAAGTGGAGGGGCTGACGCACAGCGATTTGGCTCAGGATATTCATATCAGCATGCTGAACGCCGACAGCGAAGAAGGCTAGAGATTTTTGTTCTTCTTCTGTGCGTACCCGTTGTGCTGTTTCTCGCCAGGAGTCAGTTGGGGCTCCATCGGTGATTAAGAAGACCCAAGGGCGATAATAAGGAGTGCCGTTTTGTTTGTAAATATCTTTGCGCTGTCGTAGGAGGTCGAGACCAAGATGGATGGCTTCACCCAGCGGCGTATTGCCTTGTTCAAAGAGCGGCTTGGCTTGAAATTGGTCAGCCGTGATGAAATCTTGCTCCACTGTGACCATGCCGCCAAAGCTAACCACAGCCACTTCCACACGCAGGGCGGCTAACTCATCATCTTGTAATGCTTTTTCAAAAGCTTTTAACCCCTCGTTTAATTGTTTGATCGGTTCTCCCCGCATAGAGCTAGAGATATCCAGCAATAAAACGCAAGGACAACGTGGTTCGGGGTTACTGGTATCAAATTCAACGAGGTCTAGTAGGTTGTTCATAAGATTGATCTCCATTTAATTGATAGAAACGATTAATAATTTACCCCGTTGCTATAAAAACAGGCTCAACCAACCCCCCTGTTTTCTCATCCATGTACTGCTGCTCATACTTCTCTCGATTCTCATCGGTAATATACTCGCAGAAGAAGACGAGCGAAATTTCGGCCAAGCCTAATTGTTTGCCGTAGCAAGCGGCCTGTTTCAAAGCCTGTTCCTAAAAAGTTGCCCAAAAGAGGACAAATAGGTAATTCGCACTCAGTTAATATCAGCCTGAGGCTGCACGTAACTTGAGCCTTGGTTGAGCAGTCCCAACCGTCCTTTGACGCGCTCGGTGCGTCGTAATAAAATTGTCTTGACTTGTGTGTAGGGCAAATAGCGATGTATCTCACCATCACTATGCCGAGCCAAGATATTCCGAGCAGCATTCTCGTCTGCATCCAGCACGACCCCGTCGAAACAGTAAAATTTCTCCCCTTGCCTTTCTCCTAGAAGGAGACCGTGTCGGGCATCCACTTGCGACGTGTAGGCTGCATTGACGATGGAGAGCGTAGAACCTCTACGCTGAGATACCGTTTGAAGAACCTCGGCCATCAGACCTGTGACCCAACCGCTTAGTCTGCGGTTTTGGTCTTTGCCGTAAGACCGTCCCTTGATGGGGACACTCAGGTCTTCGGTCACAATGGTCTGGGCTTTATCGACCACCTGATGGGTGGCCTTGTATATCTTGTCGCGCATACGCTGCCGGTGCTTACGGCTGCGGCGGTTCAGCTTTTTGCGCGAAAGGTTATTCTTTTCTATATTCTTGCGTTTAGGTGATTTCTTGCGGGCAATGGCTGTGAGTTTATGGCATCGTTGATATTTGGTCTTCTGATAATCACTTTCTTGACTGAGGTCAGCACCTAAGCCCTCTCCGTAGCGTTCTCCCTCACTATCAACATAGACCTCACGATAGCCTTTGTCTAAGCCCAGAGTTTGGTTGCCGCAATCTTTAGTGATAACTTCTTCAAGGGTGTAATGTACTTCTACCCGTCCCTCTCTCGCGGAGAAGCCGCAGCGTCCCTGTCGGCTGAACGTTTGTGTTGAGAGGTATAGCGACCCCGCTGCCCTCGCTTGAGGCTCTGCCGCCTAACTCAAAGGTGCTGTAGCAATCGCTATCCAAGACTATCTGATGGTTGACTTTGCTCTGTCCGTGCTTGCAAGAGAGGCGCATTTGACGGTGTAAAAAGGCATCAGTTAACCATTGGTCTTTTTTGAGGATGGTAAACAATCGCTTCCGTTCTGTCTCGTCCTTCCCTCGTTTCCATACCTTCCGTCTAACCTCGACTTTGCAGGCTTCTCGATAGGCTTCTATATTGACCATACTGTCCCGTAAGGTCTCTTTCCATAGACGACTTGGCACATTAAAGGTTCGTCCTTGAGCCAACCAGTCATCTCGTATTTGATGATGCTTCAACCCCACCCCTTGCACCGCTCCGTAGCGATGCCACACTTCTTGACGCACCGTGCCTAAGCGTTTCCCTTGATTCAAACCATCACTGTAGATGATCCGTGTCACTTTGCTCATTTTTTCTTTGGGCAACTTCATTTACCATAAATATTGGTTATATTGTCTAGTTATGTTACATTATTTCCCAATTTTCAAATTGTTTTTCCTTCCTCCTATCAAGTTGTGATAAGCGTGATCAATCAGTTCCTCTCGCGGGACCTCGTAATGGATATTTGGGTTTATTTCTTCATACGAATGAAATCTACGCATTTTTCTCCTTATATAGTTTTTTTGGGGTCAATTATACCAATTTTCTGCGCTCGTAGCCCCAAAAACAGGGGAATCTCTTGTTGCGCCAGATTTTTCGCTTTGGCCTGCTCATCGGCACGATAAATTTTATATGTTGGTACTTCTCGCATTTTGTCTACCACTAAACCACAAGCGGCGAGATCATTGATATAAACGCTCAAAGGCCGATGAAAGCTGACAGTTGTGCCTTTTCTCTCCCCAAGATAAGTTTTCATGGGCACAGATAAGGGCGTGAGATAGCGATCTATGCGGCGGTATTGTATTTTGCGTTTCTGATCCCAGCCCCAACCGCTTTGTCTCGGCGGGCGAAAGCATGGGTGAGTCATGAGAATGATGAGATATCCATTTTGCTTTAAAGCCCAACTTGCTGACTCTAAGACTTGACTCAAGGGATCCATATCTTGAATGCTCAACAGAAAGATCACCCGATCAAAAAAGGCTGGCTGGAGACCGGATAAGGTAGGCAGTTTGCGGACATCCCCCAGAATAAACCGGCCTTGTTTACCATGATATCTCCGAGCCAAGTGAATCAACCGTTGGCTGGCTTCGACTCCAGTATAATTAGCTCCTGTTTGGGTGATAAATGGGGCTAAAACGCCTTGACCTGCGCCTAAATCTAAAATTTGATAACCTGACTGTAAGTCTAACATTTCCATGACAGTCGGAATGGCTAAATGGCGATGATGTTTGCTCCCATTTACCCCCACCCAGCCATGATACCACTCTGCAATAGGTTCCCAGCTCGTGTGAACATTGGTCTTTTTGATTGACTTGCTATGTTTATTCGTCATTTTTCCAGCTCGTTTTTACGCTCTACGCGGAAAAGAATACTCAAACTTCTGCATTTTGAATTTATGCTGAGGTTCGTCTAATGCAGAGGAGATATTGGTAAGTTATGGGTTATCCAACTCCTATTCTTACGATAAGGCATAGTCTATGTAACAAAAATGTTTTGTCAAAAGGTCTCTCTGAGAAATACCATTTAGCTCCCTCTGATTTGGTTTAAACACTTTTCACCCGCTCATCGTTATAACTGATGTACAAACAACCATGACGGTGACGACCGGCTTGGTTAATCAAACCAAAGCAAGGCTCAAGGAGCCATCGTCCCAAGGACGCAGATGATGACTTTAACAGATCTCTACCAAGATTATGAAGGCAAACTGAAAAATTATGCCCGACGCTTGACCGGAGATTCCCAGCAAGCCGAGGATTTGGTTCAAGATACCTTTATTCGGGCGATGGGGCACTTGGAGTTATTAAAAATTTTGAAGCCCCACCAACAGCAGGCTTGGCTCTACCGTACCTTAAAGAATTTGTTTTTTGATGAGCAAAACGCCCGCCGTCGCCAAGCCGCTTTCATAGAAGGTTTGACACAGGAAATCTCTGCAGCTACCTATTTGATCGAGGAGGTGATATCGCCTAATCCATTTGAATTAGTGCCAGACCGTTATCGAGACCTATTTCGTAAACGCTATGTTCTGGGTATGACCAGTCAAGAGATCGCCAAGGAATTGGGCCTTCCGCCCGCGACAGTGCGATCACGGCTACATTTGGCATTGAAAGAAGTACGCGCTAAAAAAGCGAAATTAATGTAAAAATTTATATTCATGATGAGGAGATCAAGCATGACAAGGCAAGAAAGTATGGCTAAGAAAGTGATTGGTAATGTGGGTGTTTTGGACCTGCGCACAGCCACGGCAGAGGCAGTGGCTGAGATTGGCCGAATTGGGAATGTGGGGATGGTCTTACATTCACCGGAGACGGCAAGCTTGGCTGCCCAAATGAATTTAGGCAATTTGGGCGCAACGGTTGAAGCTCCGGCTGATGCGAGAATTATTTTGGGCCAAGAAATTTTTAAGGGGGATTCGTTCAAGCATCAGACTGAGACCACAGCCATGATTATCGCTGGACAAGTAATTTTTCATCCTGATATACCTGTCGCTGACTTAGAGCAAGGATTGGGCCATCTGTACGTTTCTGGACAAGTTTTATGCTCTCAGGCCTTAGCCGGGGTAATCCAATCTAAAATCAAGCATTTGGCGGGACAAGTACAAGTGTATAAATATAACAGGCTGATTGAGGGTGATTTGACCTTAGGTGAGCATTATCTCCAGTCATTAGAGTCAGATTCAGCATTATCTGTGATGGGCACTTTGCGCTTGCCCCATGTCTTGCCGGATGATGTTTTGGCTCAAAAGTTACAGAAGGTGGAGGTGATGGAGGAAGTGATCTGCTGTGAAGAAAATAGCCAAACCCTTTCAGCCCGTTTGGACGGGGCCGGGTCAATAAAAATCATCCCCACTGGTTTTCAAGTGATTCCGAAATCCATCGTCCTTGATACCAATCTATTGGAAACGTTGCCCAATCCTAAGTTATTTTGCCCGCATTTGGTGCAAATCGATCCTGATGTGAGTGCAGAGACATTGGATCAAGCCTTAGACCAACTCATTGTTGAGGATCAAATTATCTGCCCAGCGGCGTTGAGGAAGACTTTAGGCCAAAAATGTAATCTGCTTGAAACCAAGGTCACTTTCTATCAGGGCGAATTATGGTTAGTCGATGGGGAAATGACTCTCTCTGCCGAGCGGTTTGACTATTTAGCAGATAAAGCCACGCTGGTCGTCTGGGGGGTTTTACAGGTTGATGAGGCCATAGAACCAAGCATACTGGCTGAACGCATTGATAAAGTGCATAACACTGGAGTCATCCAGTGCAATGTCTCTCAACAAGCTGCTCTACAAAGCCGCTTAGGTCAGAATGAGGGCCAATTTGTGAATGAAGCTGAAGCTGAAGATGAGGAGGATGAAGATCAGGAAAATCGAATTGGTAACGTGGGGCATTTGAAGCTTTAGGGCTTGGGATAGGATTGGTTAGTCCGGCATAGATAGGGATAGCCGACAAATAGGTACAGTCTCTAAGACTGTGCCTAGTCCCAAGCCTGAGACGGATAGGGTGTCCGTCCAACTTGCATTCTAAAAAATTAGGTTAACCCAGTTTTGATTTAATCCCAATCATCATCATATCTATCATCGCGCTTTTAAGCCAATAATCGTATTAGGGCTAAACCCTTCAGGCCATTTTGTATTGCGACTATAAATAGTCTCATGCCAACGGGCTCCAGTCAAATTGGCTCCATTTAACACAGCATCACGTAGATCGGTTTTGTTAAAATTTACATTAACCAAATTTGCATCGCTCAATTTAGCATCTTCTAGACTCGCATTGCTTAAGTTTGCTCTGTTTAAATTAGCATGGCTTAAATCCGCCCTAATTAGACGTGCATGGCTTAAATTCGCATCACTTAGATTAGCACTATTTAAGTTTGCTCCGTTTAAATTAGCATGGCTTAAATCCGTTTCACTAAAGTCAAAGCCACTTAAATCCATTTCCCTAAAATCGCCATATGTCAGATCTGCTTTTCTTAAATCAACACTTTTCAAATTCAGTCTACGAAAATCTCTACTTCTTTGTCTTCCATATTTGTAAAAACTATGCGATGACTTAGATACACCTAAATTGGCTTTTCTAAAATTTGTATTATCGAGTACAATTTCAGATAACTCTGCATCTGTTAAGTCTGAACAACTCAGATTAGCTTTCCTTAAATTTGCTCTGGTTAAATTAGCATTGCTTAAATTTGTTTTGTACAAATTTGCCCCTTCAAGGTCTGTTTCATTGAATTGCCCATTTCTTAAATCAGTTTCACTTAAATCTGTTCCTCTTAAAATTGCACGACTAAAGTCTGCCCCATTTAATGTACATTCTTTTAAATTGAACCCACTCAAGTTGACTTCTTGCAAATTAGCCCTACTAAAATCTGCACCTGTTATCTTGCTACTTCCTAATTTTGTTTGGCTTAAATCTGCATTTATTAATTTTGCCTTAGATAAATTTGCACCACTCAAATTTGTACCACTCAAATTTGTACCGCTTAAATTTGCTTCTGATAAATCTGCATAACTTAAATCCATTCCACTTAGGTTAGCTTTGCTCAGATTAGCTTTACTTAAATCAGCATTAATCAAATTTGCTTGATGCAGGTTAGCTTCAAATAGTTCAGATTTTTGTAAATTAGCCTTATGTAATTTTGTACCACTCAAATTTGTACCGCTTAAATTTGCTTCTGATAAATCTGCATAACTTAAATCCATTCCACTTAGGTTAGCTTTGCTCAGATTAGCTTTACTTAAATCAGCATTAATCAAATTTGCTTGATGCAGGTTAGCTTCAAATAGTTCAGATTTTTGTAAATTAGCCTTATGTAATGATGCTTTACTTAAATCAGCTTTGTGTAAAAGTGTCTCACTTAAATTAGTACCATCCAAAATAGCTCGACTCAGGTCAGCCCCATTTAATTTTAAACGGGTCATGTTCAAATCACTTAAGTCAAGTCCACTTAAATTAGGGTTTGTTGCGCCAACTAATAGGTATATCAATTCTTTTCGCGTAATTTCTGCCATCGCTGACTATTTTCCTTTTCAAATTTTGAATATTACTTTATGGTAAAGCGCAGGGTGGAATATAAAATAAGCAGGAATCTGACAAAATAAAGAAGATATAACAAACTGAGTAGCCTAAGTATACAGTAAGTCTCGCTACCATCTCAATCAGATTCTACAGCAAACCAGCCTGTTTAAGCTTCTCCTCAGCCTCGCGTAACTTCTGGGCCATCTCCTGTTGCGCGATCTCAGCCTGTTGACGGGCTTGCGCTTCGGCTAGACGTTCTGCCTCAGCCTGTTGTTGCGCGATCTCAGCCTGTTGACGAGCTTGCGTTTCGGCTAGACGTTCTGCCTCAGCCTGTTGTTGCGCGATCTCAGCCTGTTGACGGGCTTGCGCTTCGGCTAGACGTTCCTCAATGGCCTCGTTATACGTAGACAAGTACTTCCCTGTCTGCGGGTTGAACAGCCTAAATTGCCCCGTCTGATCGGCCTGTAGTTCCAAACCTAAGAGATGACTAGCCAACTTCAGCCCCCCATCTGGCAAGCTTTCCACCCGCATCGGTTGATACTGCTTCTGTTCATCCAACCAGTAGCCTTGTAAAGCAGGTTGGATAAATTTGTCCAAGGGGTCATATAAAAAATATTCCCTCACCCCTAAATCCCGATAAAGTGATGGGTTGTCTTGCACATCTTTTTGCCAAGTGGTGGGCGATAAAATTTCGAGGACCACATCAGGTCCTTTGCCTTCTTCCCAGACCCGATAGGTATGACGGGGATGCTTGGGCACATCAAAGACGACATAGACATCAGGGGCCACGCTTTTAGACGTGCCTTTTTCATAATAAATCAGCAAATCGCCCGTGACATAGACCTGGTCTTGGGCGGAAAAATGCCACTTGAGACTGTCAATGGCGTAAGTTAGGGGGTCGCGTTGAAAATCACTTGCAGCCATTGGCTTGCCGTCCTCAGAAGGGTAAAGGATATCGTCAGGGAGGATATGAGCAGGAACAAAGTCGTCCGTCAGCGTATCGGGAACACTGCTCGGCTTTTTGGATAAAGGCTCTTTGAATACAGGGGCCTGCATTGGAACACTCCTTATGAATTAGGGATCATTGAGATATTTTGTGAAAATAAAGAAATATTGCCCTTAAACCGTGGCGAGGTGACTATGCCGCATCAGGCGTTCGAGGCCTTTATCACCTTGCCACTTTACCACCTTGCTGCTTGCTCTCCACACTATTTCTCTTAGAACCTGAATAGTTGGTGGTAATTATAGGTCGCTTGGGTCGCTTTGTCCAAGCTCAGGGGGATGATGGGATGAGAGGAGATGAGATGGTCTTGACTTGGCTAGTGGGTGGCCAAAATCGGTCAAACCTCAGCCGATATTGATCAAGTTATCATTCTCAGTGTCTTTATATGGTTGTCCAATTAGGTGGGGTTCTCCGAGTAGTACCCGAACGACCCGGTCTGCGAGAAACAGGCAAGATACCTGTTCTACTTTTTCCCGGACCTTCTATATATCACCCATCCGCCAACTCCGCTAACGCCGCCCACTGCTCCATTGCTTCATCTAATTCTACCTCTGTCTGAGATAAAGTCTCAGACAGCGTCTGTAGACGCTGATAATCGCTCCCTGCTTGATTGATCTGTTCAGCAAGGTTTTCTTTTTTCAATTCCAAGGCTTCGATTTGATTTTCCAAATCTTCCATCTGACGACGCTCGTTAGAACTTAGTTTACGTGGTTTCTGCATTGCTTGTGATTTTGATGACTTTTTGGATGAGGGGGCCTCGGGTTTAGGTTGGGCAGCAAGTTCATAGGCCTTCTTTTCCCGATAGGCACTATAATTACCGGGATATTGTTTAATCCGTCCCTCACCTTCAAAGGCAAAAATATGCTGGACCGTACGGTCCAGAAAATAACGATCATGCGAGACGATGATCAGAATGCCAGCAAAGCTATCTAAATAATCTTCCAAAATGGTTAAGGTTTGTATGTCAAGATCGTTTGTTGGCTCGTCTAGGATAAGAACATTTGGGGCTAACATGAGGGTGCGGAGGAGATAGAGCCGCCGTCGCTCACCGCCGGAGAGGGTGCCGATGAAATCTCTTTGCACTTTGCGCGAAAATTGAAAGCGACTCAACATCTGGGCGGCAGTGGCAAAATTTTCTGGGCCTGTTTTAATCACTGCCGCTGTCTCAGAAATGTAGTCCAACACCTGTTGATTTTCATTTAGATCATGGGTTTCTTGGTCATAATAACCAATGTGAATCGTTTGGCCCAAGACAATATTACCTGTATCAGGTTTAAGCCTATTTGTCAGAATATTGAGCAAAGTTGTCTTCCCGACCCCATTCGGACCAACAATGCCTAATCGGTCCCCCCGATTGATAATATAACTAAAATCTTGAATGAGGACAGTCGAATCAAAGGCTTTGCTAATATGATTAATTTCCATAATCCGTTTGCCTGTCCGCCGAGAAGCTATGGTGATATCGAGAGACTGTTGGGGTGTGACATACGCTGTCTCTAACATGGTTTCAGCCCGTTGAATGCGAGCTTTTTGTTTGCTGCCACGGGCCATTGGGGCGTGACGTAGCCAATCGAGTTCTTTCTGTAATAAATTCTGCCGATCCAGTTCGTATTTTTGCTTTAGAGCCTCTCGTTCAACCTTTTTTTCGAGATAAATACTGTAGTTTCCTTGAAAACGGTGGATCTGACCCTGTTCAATTTCAAGGATATGATCCACCACGCGGTCTAAAAAATAGCGGTCGTGGGTGACGAGGAGGAGAGCGCAATTGAGAGTGTTCAGATAGCCTTCCAACCAGTCTACCGTATCTGGGTCAAGATGGTTGGTTGGCTCATCTAGGATGAGCAGGTCAGCAGGGTCGAGCAAGGTACGAGCTAAGGCAGCCCGCCGTCGTTGCCCGCCAGATAGTTGACCCAAGCGACCTGAGAAATCCCTCAAGCCTAAACGGGTTAGGACTGCCTTTGCTTTTGCTTCAGCCGACCAGCCATCTTCACTGGTCATACGTTGGCTGAGATCATTAAATTGTTTTTGACAAGTGGGGTCATCAGGGCGTTCATTTAGGGCGAGGACAGCATTTTCATAATCACGTAAGAGGCGCAGGGCAGGTGAGTCGCCTTGAAAGAGATAATCCAAAACAGTTAATCTATCATCCATGACGGGATTTTGGGATAAGACTGAGACTTGGGTTTTGGGATTGAGATCGATCTGTCCCTCATCAGGGTCTTCTGTGCCAGTAATCATCTTGAGTAAGGTACTTTTGCCGCTACCGTTGACACCCACGAGGCCCATGCGTTCGCTTGGACTGAGCGATAGATTGACTTGCTCAAAGAGACTTTTTTCGCCATAATATTTTGTTAGGTTTTGAATTGATAATAAATGCCTCATAGGGTGAAAATTATGTCCAATATGAGTAATCGATAATCGGTATTCAGTGATCAATGATTATCGTTCGTTGAAGACAGGCTGAATCTTGAATACTGATCACTGCTTACGCTGGTGGTGTCGGGGGCATAGCCTTGGCTGGTTGAGAAGTTGGCGTTGGTGCTTCGTGTGTATTGGGCACAGGTGTTGAAGTTGATGTTGACAATGGTTCAGTAGGCATAACGCTAGGCGTGGAGGTTGGAACATCCGGGTCAGATGTCTCTCCTGCTTGGTCTGTATTACCCTCTTTATCAGCAGTGATAGAAGTAGATACTGGGGGTGGTAGCGTTGCTGTCGCTGTATTAGGGATAGGCATAGGGGTCATTGTAGACGTTATGGTAGGTGCTTCTAGCTCACTGGTTGGCTTAGACGGCTGAGTCGAGGTTGGGGTTAGTTGTGTATCTGGCCTGACGGTATATGTCGCCGTGGGATTTGATATTGGTTGAGGCTGTGATGTCGCAGTAGATGGTCGGATAGGCTTCCTTGGTAAATATAAATTTTGTCCAATAAAAATGTTATCACTGGTTAGACAATTGTTATTTTTCAAACTCGTAATGCTGCTATTGGTTTGCCTCGCGAGACGATTTAAAGTATCTCCGGCTTGAACTGTATAATTTGTCCAGCCAACTGGCACAGAACAGACTGTAGGGCTTGGAAGATCATTATCTGGATTAGGTTCAGGGGCGAAGGTTGGACTGAATGTTTTTGTGGGTGTTGTAGGTATTGGTGTTAGGGTATCCGTAGCTGGAATAGTTTCGGTCGCTGTGGCGGTTGATATGGGGGTATTAGGGGCCGTTGCGGGGTCAGATAAATCGGTTGGAGTCAAGGTTGGGGTATTTGTATCTGTTGGTGGAACAGGTGTGACTGTTAGGGTAGGGGTATTTGTAATATATGTGGGCGACATTGAAGGAGCCGTTGCTGTTGGGATATTATTAGTATTGATAGCTAAGGTAATTGAAAGCCCGACAGTGAGCAACACCATCGCTAAAGTGCCAAAACCAATCAGAAGCTGTTGGCGGTTGGTTTGCCTTTGCGGAGGAGGTAGAGTCATGATCTTATGTCCTATTGGGAGAATGAAGGTCGAGGGGTGGAATATCTAACTCGTCCCAAGGATCATCAAGATAGTCACTGATGAGTAGGGTGAAGTAAAAAGTAGAACCGACCCCCATTTCAGTTTCGAACCAGACTTCACCTTGATGGGCCTCAATTAAATGTTTGACAATAGATAGACCGACACCAGTATCACCAATGCCTTGAATAAGTGGTGTATCAGCTTTATAAGCTGGATCAAACACCCGGCTATGGTCTTTTTCCGCGATGCCGCCGCCGCTATCCATAATAGACACTTTTAACCATCTTCGTTTATTGTCTATGTAAGTTAGAGGGGTTGATGCTTGACTTTGCGTGGTAATAGCAGCACTAACATTAATCAGGCCACCAACGGGTGTTGATTGTATGGCATTGCTTAATAGATTTTGTAAGATTTGTTGAATCCAATAAGGATCAGCTTCAACAGGCGGGATTTTGTCGGGTAAGTTGAGTTGAATCTGAATATCTTTTTCTTGAATTTGAGCTTTTGCGCCGATAATCGCGTCTTCTATCGCTTCGGCCATGTTAAGTTGAGCAGGTGCAAGGTCTAGTCTCCCAGCATCAATCGTGGTTACGCCTACTAAGTCATCCAGCATGCCATTCATACGTTCAATATTCGCATTAATGCGTTGTAGAAATTTGCGCTGCATATCTTCTAAGACACCAACTGATTCACTGGATAATAAATCCATATAACCAGCAATAGAGGTCATCGGAGTGCGTAGTTCCTGAGATAGGGAGGCCACAAACTCATCACGGCTTTGCTGATGTTCAAACTCTGCTGTAGCATCATAGAGCAGAATGATATAGCCATTCACCTGATGATTGGGGTCAGTAATCGGCGAAATAGTTGCTTTGATAATATTTTGATTGATGTTTAAGTTTGTTGAAATCGGATTCTCTGAGGCAGAGATCAACTTTTCCACAGCTATTTGCCAATTTGGATTAGATGTTAAGGTCGTTAAGTGATGGCCGATTAAGTTGGGGGTGGAAATTTTTAATAAATTGGCTGTCGCTTCATTGATCCGGTTGATTTTCCCTGTTTCATCACTGATGATTAACCCAAAGGATAGACTTTCCAACTCTGGATTGTGTTTAGGATTGGTTAAACTTGTAGGCATAGCATTCGCGGCCTGAGCTTTGGCCCGGCTCCTCCTCAGGGCAAGGGTTAATTTGCGGCTCCGCTCTTGAGCGATTGTTAAGGCTTCCTGTAGTTTATGAGCTTCTGACGCTTCCAGTTCTAATTTCTGCACTCGATTGGTCAAAGTGTGTATTTTTTCTTCGGCCTTTTGCAGAATATCGTCTTGTTTTTGTCGAGCTTCACTAGAGCTAAGAAGACGTTGATTTTCGGCAGATAATTGTTTAAATGATTCATGAGCGGTTTTGTATTGATTATTCAACTGAATAATTAGCTGTTGATAATCAGTTAATTCCTTTTGGATTTTACGGGCTAAGGCTTCTTGTTCTTGTAACCGCTGTGACATGAGGGTAACACTTTCACGACTTTTACTGATTTCAGCAATCATCGCCGCTCTGCTGCGTTCGGCCTCTTGCTCTTGATTGCGTAAAGTCCAGGCTAATTGTTGCACTTTTGTTAATTGATTTTGATAGGTACGAGCATTTTCGATGGCAATGGTTATTTGATTAGCCATTGTTTCTATAAAACGTGCTTCAACGTTTTCAAAAGGCCGTTTACTATGGGCATTCCCAATAACGAGGACACCAATTGATTTTTCTTTAGAGATGAGGGGTTGGATTAAAATAGGGCCAAGGTCTTCATCAGCACCCATCATGGCAAAAAGTAATTTGATTTCGGTTTTATTGGCCGCTCTCTTTTCATCAATACTGACCGCATGTCCACGTTCCATTGCATATTTGATCGCCCGTTGGTCTTTTGCAGGAAAAGTAACAACAGCTCCGCGGCTTGCTTTATGTCGATTGTAAATGGCCATCAAGCGCAATTGATTGGGTTCATTTTCTTCAGGCATGATGATGGTACATTGGTCAACGTTTAAGGCTTCGACAACCCCTTTTGTGGCCCCATCTAAGACTTGAGCCAAATCTAAGACAGCGGTGATGTTTTTTGTTGCCTCAAAAAGGCTGGTTAATTCTTGAATTTGCGTATGAGTCGAGTCACTTAAAAATTTCAAATTTTGGCTATACAGATTTAAGGAACTAATCATTTCCCAATAAACAGCAACACCTAAAATAATATAAGCAATAATTTCGCTGAGACGAATGACCACAGGATTAGATAAACTTGTCATGAAATCTGGACCGATAAGTGGTTGGCTCAAACTGCCGACTAATAAAACCAAAACACCGACCATTGCCACAAAAGGCGCATGACCAAACATCAGGAGGGTACTGACAAAGGTTAATAAGCTAAGGCCAATTTGCCAAATGTACCAAATGCCATGCAGATTAATCTCCACGAAAATATCAATGCCAAGGAGCATAAACGCGAGGGCAGTATGAATGATGAGGAGCAAATTAGCTTGACTTGGACGATTGTTTAGGTGCGGTGAAAAGGTCCAAGCTAAGAAGCCTAATGAGATAACACCCATGACCAGCTCAAGCGGAAAACGGCCAGAAGAATCAAAGGCTACCAGAAATAGAATCAAAATACGAAAGCCACCAATAGCTCCAAAGGATATCACAAATTTACTGGCATAAGGCGAAAGACCACGTCGCCAGTGTTCATTGGCAATAAAGAAAGCTGCCTGTATTGCCAATAGGGTTATCAAATAGTAAACGACAGGACTAATTACATTTTCGAGCGTTGATGACAAGATAGCCAAGCTTTCCACGATATAATCCTACGCAGTTGAAATTTCTCTATCTCAAAATATTGATGTTAAATTATACCATAGGTGAAAACAGTTTCACAACCTCTGATGATTAGGAGATTGTAAATGTCTAAATTCCCCACAGGCGCGGGGATGAACCGAAAGTTTGGCCGTTAGACAGTGTGGTGATAGTATTCCCCGCAGGAGTGGGGGTGAATGGATGGTCGTATGGTTGAACAACGGATTCGGGTCGTATTCCCCACAGGAGTGGGGGTGAACCGTATACAGAGACCTTCTACGTTTTAAGGGTTAGAAGTGAGGTAAGGTTAAGAGCGATGAGGACTTAAGGTTGACTTAACATGGGTGTGGGAGTATACTTCGGAGCCAGTACAGTCCAAGCCATTTACTGGTTGACTTAACATGGGTGTGGGAGTATAATGGACAGACGATAAAAAAACGTTGTTTGTGATTTTATCTTAAAAGTCAAATGATGAAGAGTGTATGGATAATTTTACTATCATAGGGCAAAAGGGTCATTAAACAATGGCATTACAGGGAAACCTGAAAGACTTCAGTACAGCACAACTTCTAAATCTAGTGAATTTGGCTCGTAAAACGGGTGTTATGCACATAGAGGCGACGAATATCGATATTGTCGATATGTATTTTAGGGAAGGTAAGTTGATCCATGCTTCAACCAAACGGCGGGGTGGACGACTAGCCGACATGCTTCTTCATGCTGGCAAAATAAGTAAAGAGCAAGCGGAAGTTGTGATACGTAAAGCGAAATCTGACAAAGCTGTTGGAATTGAGTTTATCCGAGGCGGGGTTGTCAATCAGCAGGATATCATTCAGAGTGTTAAAGGGTTCATGATGGATGTTGTCTATTCTCTGGCTGCGTGGTCCGATGGGTACTTTAAATTTGATCAAGGAGCATCACCACCTAAAGATCGCATTACGATTCCACTTAATCTGGACAATGTGATTTTAGAAGTTAGCCGCCAGCGGGAAGATAAACAACGCTTGTTGGAAGAACTGCCAGATTTAGATGTGGTTGCTTTAAAAGTAACTAATAAACCTTTGAGCGGCGTTAAATTGACACCTGATGATTGGCGTGTGATTTCTCATATTCACCCCCGTAATACTGTCGCTCAAATTGCTCAAG
Source organism: Anaerolineae bacterium (assembly GCA_965199695.1). Taxonomy (GTDB): domain Bacteria; phylum Chloroflexota; class Anaerolineae; order 4572-78; family 4572-78; genus CBDAUV01. The sequence goes on from OZ241372.1 coordinate 1,940,151, forward strand.
CGAACAGTATGGATGAATTTCAAATTCGTCAGCTTGTTGATGGCATGTTACAAGCTGGTTTGGTGGAATTGATGAAACCAGAAGGGCCGGAAACACAAAAAACTTTCCAAACCCGCGCTGAAAAGAAACGGGCTGAACGTGAAACGCCAGCCATAAGACGTTCCCTTGTGGAACGTCTCATCACGCGCATAAAGCGTATTTAGGTATATCCTAGTATGATTTACTAGGTTAATCATTTTTAGTAACACATATAACACAAGCGATCTCATACAGGCAGGTTATTGATGCAAACTGTCAAGATGGTTGTTACAGGTCCATTTAGTGCAGGGAAAACGCAATTCATACGAACAATCAGCGAAATTGATGTCGTGTCTACAGAGCGTAAATTATCTTCAGATGCTGAACGTCTCAAAGATGAAACTACGGTGGCGATGGATTTCGGCAGAATTACAATTGATGATGATTTAGTACTTTACCTGTTTGGTACACCAGGTCAACGTCGTTTTGATTTCATGTGGGAAATTCTGATCGAGGGGATGTTGGGTTTTATTGTCTTAATCGATAGTGTCAGACCCGAAACGTTCAGAGAGGCTAAACATATCTTAGAGGTTTTTCGGGGTTATGCTCAAACGCCCTATATTGTTGCGGCCAATAAACAGGATATGCCTGATGCTTGGAGTACAGATGATCTCAGAATTGCTCTGAAAATTGATAAAAATATCAAGGTGTTACCCTGCGTTGCGACAGATAAAGAAAGTGTTAAAACCACTATTCTAGAATTATTATACTCCATTTTAGAGCAAATAGAACTGGACGAATAAGGCCTTATCTGTACCATAAAAGTACTATAAATTTTTTCCATATAAGCTGATATAATACTGTTTATATTAGTGGAGATAAGGAGGATCAATTTGTTTAGCATATTGATACTGAGATCATAATTTTTTAGTATATGTTTTAAACAAACTTGATATACTCCTTCAAGTGTTGAAGGTGATGCTAAAGATAAGTTGTTCTTCACTATTTGTTAGTGAAGAACTTTTCTTATTTATAAGTATACACCTCAACTATCCCTCAAGTTTAGGATGATAAAGTAGACTATTTTGGATTGAGATCAATTCATTTAATAACGTTGAGGCCAACTAGTGAGTTCAATCGTTACTGATCAGGGAGTAGTCCATTATGAAGTCTCTGGTCGCGGGCATCCAGTTATTTTGTTACATGGTTGGAATGGTTCTTGGGCGTATTGGGTTGACACGATGTTTTTCTTGCGTAACAAATATAGAGGATATGCTCTAGACTTTTGGGGATTTGGCGATTCTGGAAAACGGCTCGATAGTTTTCAGATCAGTGATTTTGTTGATTTAGTCAATCAATTTATGGACCGTTTAGGCATCGAGTCAGCCTCGATTATTGGTCACTCTATGGGTGGTACAGTTGCCTTGAGTTTGGCCTTAGCCAAACCGGAGCGTGTGAAACAAGTGATTTTGGTTGGTTCACCGATTGTTGGCAATTCCTTGACCATTTTTTTTCAGCTTTGTAGACATCCTTCTATTGCGCTTCTGTTGCGAAGATTTCCCTTTATCCTTCAATTTTTTCTTTACTATATTAAAGTATTCTCCTTTGATAATGGAATATCAGAGCAAACATCTGAAAAATGGTATCAAATGGCTCGACGGGATGTTTCAGCCACAACCTTACAATCTTTTTATTCTAGTATTCAATCGTTGTATGGAACAAATTTGACACCAGAATTAACCAAAATTATTGTTCCAACTTTAGGCGTATATGGCATGGGTGATATCATTGTTTCGCCAGACCAGAGTAAACTGCTCAGTCAACATGTCATTGGGTCAGAGGTTATTATGATGCCAGGCTCAGGACATTTTCCTATGTTGGATGAGCCAGAACTATTTAATCAATATCTACTGGATTTTTTAAGCAAACATGTATAGCTATACCTAGGCATGATAAAAGTCATCATCAAGGATCATAATCCAATCTATCCGTTCTATGAAAAAGCAGATCCTGATCAACAAACGGATCCTAAACCCCTCTGTGCTAGAGATTTAACTATCCTAAACAAACGTTTATGGCTCCTTCATCGAGATATTCTGAGAAACTATTGTAATGAAGAATTTGAGTATGATCATGAAGATGAAATAGAAGATACAGAGGGTGAAACTTTAGTTTATCGAGATAATCTTTTCTTTGATGAAGATTTAATTGATGCTTTCTTAAAAAAAGCTCGACAAGAAAATATACCTTGTCAAATAGCCTTTAGTAAAGATGATGCAGCCATAACACATCACGCCCTATCATTACAGTCTGGTATCCGTGAACAAGGTGGCGTGTATTTAGCTGATTTATATTATTACCCTCGTGGTTATAATCAACTTCAGCAAAAGCAGTTGCAACCTGTTGTTATCGATACTCAGGCGGAGGAACTGGGTTATTACAATGTACCGGAATATATGGCTGAATATCGAGGAGAACTCGTCTATTACGTACCAAGGCGACCTTTTTTGAGCATTGAAAATTGGGCACATATTTTTCTGGCGAATACTGCCTTTGGTCTCTTTTCGAGAGGGAAGAAGATTGAAAGCCGCTTAGGTACAGATATTCCCTTTATGTTAAATGTTTTTTGGTCCGCCTTGCTTGAACGTAAACAACTCCTGGAATCCTCTCCTTTAGTACAAGTCGGTAAAAATTGCCAAATTGACCCAGCCGCCACTATTCAAGGGCCTACGGTTATTGGCGATAATGTAACAATTGGTCCCGGTGCCGTGATTAACACTTGTCTGATTGGTGATAACGTCAATATATCACAAGGATGCCAGTTAATGCTCAGCGTTGTCGGCAGCGGTACATTTCTCCCTTTTCGCGCTTCGCTATTCATGACGACCTTGATGGAGAAGGGAATGGTGGCCCAAAATACCTGCCTCCAGATGTGTGTGATTGGTCGAGAAACATTTATTGGGGCTGGTAATACCTTCACAGATTTTAACATCAAAAATAGGCCCATTCGGACCTTGCATCGGGGTCAGCTTGTTAATGTAGAACAGCCAGTGATCGGTGGGTGTGTTGGCAATTATAGCCGTATTGGCTCTGGTCATATTCTCTTTCCTGCTCGTATTATTGGCTCTAATGTTATTTTGTGTGCCCAAAATGATCGTCTTATAATTGAGGGAAATATTGATCAGAGCGATTGAGTTTGCGATAGTCCCCAATCTTATTTTGGACTTAGTTTAAATATTTTAGTAATGAAATTCACAAATTTGTATTAACCATATAGGGAATCGAGAGCAGTTGTTAGAAGATAAAACAATTTTTTTCTATACACACTCTAATTTCTATTTCCGGCAAAACCGAGAGGAAATATCATGAGTAAAATTTTGGTTGTCGAAGACGATCCCGATATCTCCAAAATGCTGCGAATTTATTTCGACTCACAGGGTTATGAAGTGTTTGTCGAAATGCGAGGTGGTGATGCCTTGGAAATTTGTGCCCGCAAAATGCCGAATGTGGTCGTTTTAGACATTAACCTGCCTGATATGAATGGGTATGATGTTTGTCGAGACCTCCGCAGTAATTTACGGACCAAACATATCCCCATTATTTTTCTCACTCAGAAAGATGAACGCAGTGATAAGATTAAAGGGCTTGAATTAGGGGCAGATGATTATATCACCAAACCATTTGACATTGAAGAACTGAAACTGCGTGTACAGGGGGCCATACGTCGGGGTTCTCTACATAATTTAATTGATCCGATTACGAGTTTACCCAGTGGTAAACTTATTGAGGAACAACTCAAAGATATTAAGAGTCGTCAAAATTGGACGCTCCTGTATATTGGTATCAATTATATGGAAGCTTTTAAAGAAATTCAGGGTATTGTGGCTCTTGATGATGTTTTACGTTTTGTAGCAACCTTGTTGACTGAAACGATTAACAACGAGGGCACTTTGAATGATTTTATTGGTCATGCTGGCAGTAATGATTTTATTGTTATCACCAGCCCTGAAACTGGGCCAAAAATCTGTCGTGAAGTATCTGAGCGGTTTAATAATGAAGTGAAAGTGTTTTATTCTTTTGCTGATCGCAATCGAGGGAAGGTCATATATACAGATGGCGCGGGCCAATCTAAAGAGGCTCCCTTTATGAGTTTGGCTGTCGCTTCTGTATACGGCACAGATGGTCCATTTGCTGATATTCGAGAGATTACAGAGATAGCTGCTGAAATTCGGCGGCAAAACCCAGGTTGCCCTGAATAGATTAGGACTTGAGCTAGTCCAAAAAATACTGGAATTTATTCCAGATGGATTTCTTTAAGTTTTGGCATTTTCTTGGGCAGATGTCAGTGTATCTGTTTGTTGAAAAGTCTGGGCGTTTCGTAAAGCAACTGCTGCTTGATTCGCTAAAGCCTGAGCAAGGGATATTTCATCGTCTTGAAAAATAATTTCTTCTTTGACCAATAACTTGATCACGCCAATCACATTACTTTGGGGGACCAAAGGCAGCATCAATAATAAGCAATACTCACAGTTAGAAGAAAAAGAGAAAGATCTGGTTTAGGGGAGTGGAATGGTCACGCTTTTGGAGGCAAACTGCACGGCCCTCTCTCCCGTCGCTAAAAAGCTTCCGGATTGCCTGAACCCCAAATGTTGTAGGCAGCCTTTCCAAACCACTCACTCACTGTACCAGCAGCCGATTTGAACAAGCCAGGGCTGACCCGACCACCAACCACCATTTGCTTCTTAACTGGCTCAAGGTCAAGACACGCAGTTCTGGTGCTAGAGGCTTCTTCTTGGTCGTGAACGAAGATGCCAGCCAAAGGCACCAGGCAAAACGCTCATCGGCCAAAGTTGCCCCTGAGGAAGCTGGACAAACCTCTGGTTGTTCTGAGAACTGATGTTGACCGCATTTTTCCAAGATGTGTGGCCTCAGACCAAAGAACGCCAAACCCTTCCTCTACAGCCAAGTCAAGCATATCAGGACTAGCTTTATGTAGCTAGTCCTTAACCTTAAGGTTGCGCTTATCGGTCAGAGTGCTAAGACGCGCTTGTGTTTGGCGGTTTCCTGTCACCTGACTTTGAAGCTCGGCTTTTCGCTGGTTCTAAAACTGATTGACGCTGTTGAGCGGGTTTCACAAGACCCTGTTGGAGAGACTTTTGGCTAATCGCTTGACTATCAGAGGCAAGTAAGAAAGGACTAGAGATTTTGGCTTTGGATTTGGGCAATTTAGGACGACCCAGAACCTTGTCAGGCTGTTGGTTTCAGGTCTGGATGACCGCAAAAAACGAAGCCCAAGTTTGGTCAAGTTTGGTCAGCAGCAGGTTGAAACCCTTGCCAGGCAAGGCTTTGGACGCATCCCTTGTTTTTACCATAAAACATAGCCGCCTCGTTGCTATATTTTCCTTCGTCAATAAAAGCTTGCCGCACGATAGCCTTAGCCTTATTGTAAAGATTTTTGGTCGCCAAAGTATGCTCCTCATCGCTTTCTGTCAGGATGAGCGTCCCTGTGTCCATCTGCTATCCCTTGCTCTTTCCAGCCCTAAACCAGTTCCCAGCCGTTCTATATGTTATCCCCTGTTTCTTAGCAGCGTCACTTAGTTTCATACGGAAACTATATCTCAACCTCCCCTTTCCTCATACTACAATTTTTTACTGTATTTCTAAATACTCGTTACCACACAATTGCAAAGACGTATTCGCGAAATGAGTAGTCTACAGAGGGTTGGACGTGAGCTGAATAGTACGCTAGATTTGAACACTTCGATTTATAATATTGCTCGAGAATTATCATCCAGTCTTGATCAGGATCGTGTTTTGAATGAAGCCCTTAATTTAATCGACTGGTCTATCAAAATTACCCAAGATTCTATTTTGATGGTAGATTCAGTCACGGGTAACTTAGTCTATCGGGCGGCGATTGGCTTAAAAAAACCCTTACCGAAGGGTGGAATTTTGACTCAATATCGGGCTGGGGTCGGATTTGTAGGTAAAATTTTGCAAAAGCGACAACCTGTCATTGTCGATGATTTATTGACGAATGAAGATTGGTTGCACTGTCCAATCGGAAGCCAGTAAAAATGAAGCAATTGTGGAAGGTATTGCCAATGGTGTTCTCGTCCTAAATTCAGAGTATCAAGTTCAATTGGTTAATCCAGCTACCGCCGCCATCTTAGGGTAGACCGTCAAGCTTTAAGGAGTACATTTAATTTTACCCTGCCGTCTTATAATTTGGATAAGTTAAATGAAGAAAATGAAGTCGTTAAGACCCTAAGTTGAGAGTGTGCCTAATGACGACCACACGAATTTTAGTCGCTAAAGATGAAGGGGATATTCGAGATTTAATTGTTTTTTTATTGACCATGAGCGGCTATCAGGTCACTGATGTTCCTAATGGCAAAAAAGCCTATGAGACAGCGCAAGAGATTATCCCTGATTTGATTTTGATGGACGTTCGGATGCCCCAAATGACTGGGTATGAAGCTTGCCTAGCTTTAAAAGAATTGGATACTACGAAGAATATCCCAGTTATTTTTTTGTCAGCTAAAGGGCAGAAGCAGAAATGCAGTATGGACTATCTATAGGAGCAGAGGCTTATTTTTTGAAGCCTTTTACCCCTGATGAATTGGTCGAAAATATCAAAAATATTCTTCTGAAATATAATAAATATCAAGGAACTCAGGAAGAGGCATGAGCGCAGTTGTCATAAACGGCGGTTTAGTTCATTACGAATCTTTTGGGCGAGGGACACCTATTCTATTTTTGCATGGTTGGCTTGGGTCATGGCGGTATTGGATGCAGACAATGGAAAGTCTTTCCACAGCACACCGAGTCTATGCGCTAGATTTATGGGGATTTGGGGATTCGGATAAATCTGAAAAGCGATTTAACATAGATCACTATGTCAGGATGATCGCTACGTTTATTGAAGAGCTGGGCGTGGTAAATCCTGTCATTGTCGGTCATGCTTTGGGTGCCGGGGTTGCTTTAGAGTACGCCTGTCGGACGGCAAGTCCAGTGAATAAAATTATGGCAATTAGTTTACCTCTTTCAGCAGAGGCCATTGATCGACGGTTGGTCAATTACGCTTCTCCTTCTGTTTTATCGAAGGTGTTTCGTTGGAAACCAATTCCAAATGAAGAGGTAGAAGAAGAAGCTAACCGTGCTGCAGAATTAGTCATTCCGTCTAGCTTGGATTCCTTTGCCAATCTCAATGTGTTGGATCGGCTTGAAAATGTTGAGTGTGAAGTCTTAATTGTTTATGGTGAAAAGGATGAAGTTGTTGACCCAACCCCATTTCGTTCGCTTGAAAATAGTCTAACGCATGTAAAACATATCAGTTTGCCTGATTCTCGCCATTTTCCGATGATTGATGATGTGGCTAAATTTATTCGTTTACTAAAAGATTTCTCTGATAGAAGTATGACCCTTGATTCTATTGCCTTAAAAGAGGAGTGGCGGCGGCGGACGAGATGATGTAGCTACTATGTACCTCAAATTTAGAAATTCAGCCTTAACAAAATGATAGATAACCTTGGGTTTTGATTTCCGAGAAGCTATCTGAGTATCTATAATATACAACCTTTTGCATGCTTCTGCGTAATTCACCAATGAGTTGTGCGTTATTATTTTTTGCTAATCGTTAATTATTATTTTCACAGGAGTGTGGCAGATGTCAGATACAACAACACAAACAACCGAAAATACTACAGCAGAAGAAAATTTTCAGCAAGAAGGGAAGGCCGACCAAAGCACCAACGCAAATCATTGGGATGCTATTCGACGTGATTTTCAAAACTTGGGCCAAAGCATTGCTAGTGCTGTCAAAGATATGTGGCAGGATGATAAATGTCGAGAGCAGTTGGGGGAACTGCGTAGCAGTTTAGAAAACATAGGCAATCAAGTTGGTAAAGTGGTTGATGAGGCTGTTGACCGCTCTAAAGCCAAAAATGTTAAAGCAGAGGCACAAAGAGCGGTCGATGAGGTCAAAGATGTTGGGGGTAAAGTTTATACTGAAACAAAACCTCACCTTGTTTATGCCCTCAAGACGCTTGATGATACCATTCAAAAAGTCATTGCTCGTTTAGAACATGTTGAGACTCAGTCACCAACTTCACCTTCAAAAACTGAAGATAATAAGACAGTATAGCAAAGTGGCAAGGTTGCAGGGTGGCAGAGTAGAGATTTGTGACTCTGTCACTTTGTTACTTTACTACTTTGCCACTAATGGATTGATACTTTGCAAGATTTAACTTGGGTGGCTGATCAGGTCGTTTTTGATCAATTATTAAATATTTTACAACAGCAACCTATCGTCGCTGTTGATACTGAAAGTGATAGCCTCTATAGTTATTTTGATAAAGTTTGTTTGGTTCAAATGTCAATCAATGATCAAGGTACAATCCAAGATTTTGTAATTGATCCTTTAGTAGTTGATATTACCCCACTAGAAAACATTTTTGCCGACGAGACGATTGAAAAGATTTTCCATGCGGCTGAATATGATGTGATGACCCTACGACGAGATTATGGATTTCAGTTTAATAATCTTTTCGATACAATGGTCGCGGCACGTCTACTAGAATGGCCTAAACGCGGCTTGGGAGCCGTTTTGGCCGCTCAGTTTCAGGTCAAACTGAATAAGCGTTTTCAACGATATAATTGGGGCCAGCGTCCGCTCAGTGCCGAAGCCTTACAATACGCTCGTTTAGATACTCATTATCTTTTGCCACTCCGTCAGCGACAGTATCAGGCTCTGCAAAAGCAAGATAGTCTTCAGGCAGCCCAAGTTGCTTTTGCACAAGCAGCCCAAGTGAAGATGACGGCCAAAATTTTTCAAGCCTCTCGATGGCGACGGATTAAACAAAGGCGTACTTTATCATGTCGCCAACAGAAAATCTTGCAAGAATTATATACCTATCGGGATGAGATCGGTCGCTGGACAGATACCCCCCCTTTTAAGGTGATCAGCGACTCAACCTTATCCGCTCTCGCTCGAAAAGCCCCGCAGTCTATATCAGAACTTAAACAGATTAAGGGATTGAATCACCGCCTTATAGCAGAGCATGGGGATCGTATTTTGAACTTGCTTGTAGCCTGATTCTTTTCCCACAGAGCCAATGTGCTAACCCAACTGAGTTTCGCAAAAAGGCGGGACACACAAGTCGTCTTGAAGACATAAATTGTTAGCCTGAATAAAAAGTAGAATTGACGGAATGATTCAAGGACACTAGAGTCACACTATCAACGCTGCTTTTTGTTATTAGATGAGGTATCTATGAGTGAATATTTGTTTGTTCATAACTTTGGTCCAATTCAATCAGCCGATATTACAGTTAGCGATTTGACTGTTTTAGTCGGTCCTCAAGCAGTCGGCAAATCTCTCACAGCCCAAATTTTATATTTTTTTCGGCGATTAGAAGATTTGTCTATTCAATTTTTGGTGTACTAACAGCATCGTCCGCTTATGTTTGGTTGAATTAAAAGGCAAAAACTTTAAGTCAGCCCTAAATCAAATTGAGCAAACACTGCTTCGATTATATAAACTTCATCCACCTCTACGTCAATTTGCCGCTCAAGGTGGTATTTGTGTTTATGTCGTTTTGAGTAAGGGTCAAGGGGTATCACGCAGGTTAAGTGAAATCGAGCGATTACAAAAGAAGTATCACGTTATCATTCGTTATAAGAGTCAACGCTATGAAGCAAAGGGATTAGAAGCTTGATGTTAAAATTTTTAGGAGTATAGTTTATCTGATGACCCTCAATACTATCCAACTTTCCATCGAATTACCTCAAATTGCTTTGTTGGCCTCAGAACAACATGACCCAGAAATTTTTGTTCAGGAAATGCGCTTGACCGTCGCTATAAAATGGTATGAAATACAGCGCGTATCCCAAGAAAAGGCAGCGACAATTGCTGGTCTCTCACGGTCAGCGTTTTTATTACAAGGCTTCGTTACTTTTTCTTGGGCATGAATACCAGAATTTATTCCGGTGGTCTAGGAGGAAGCGGAGGTTTAGGGTGAGACTGGCGTTGGCTTGGTTTGATGGTTTGTGGTTCAGGCGACTTTGTGTGACTGGCTAAAGTTTGAACAGCCTCCTTGCCACCAAATAGACGTCCTAAGCAGCCTGCTCGAGACTGTAAGATGGTGATGGAAGGTGTTTGGTTCTGAGGCGTACTACTAACCATTTCGCGTATTTCCATCAATTTGGCCTCAAATTCTCGCCGCATAGCCTCCTGTTTTGCCTCGCCCTCCCGTCGCATTTGTCCAATTTGACGTTCCAAAGCCAACATTCGTTCGCGTAATCGAGCATTTTCTTCTTTTAGATTAAAATTATCCTGAATCACCACGCCCATTAATTCTCGATTAGCTGCTTGGCTATTCAGAACACTGGCTTGAGCTTGACGCATATTGACCATTGCCTCGGAAAAATAGGCTAAACTTGTTGTTGAGGCATCATCTAGGGTAGTCAGTTGGGTATCGGTCTCAAAGCTAGGCATTTGGTTTAGATCTTCCTCTAATCTGCGCCGGATTTGGATCTGGTTAGAACCTGTATCCATGAGTTGTTTAATCAGGGATAGTCGTGTGATATCTAACTCTGTATAGCCTGAATCTGTTTCTTCATCTGCTTGGCCTACCCGTTTCGATAAAAATTCAGCAAATTCTGTAGTCCATTTTTCTAAGGTAGTGGGCGATATATTAAGCCGAGAGGTTACTTCTTGAACAGTTCTATAACGAAAGTCTAGCATAAATTTGATTAGCCTTTAAATAGATTTATGATTTCGGATTAGGGTTGGAAGTTATTCAAGCGTTAATCCAAAATCATGAATCGTCCAGTAAGCCGTATCTTAGAAGAACTGAATAACCCTGTTGGGATGAAGAAATTGAGGATAGGAGACGAATAGATCGAAATTGAGGTCTAACGATCATCGTCTACTAGGGTGTGAGGAGCATCAATAATATAGTCATCATCAATCGAAGGCCCATAATCTAGGTCAGCCCGATAGCGGTTCACTAAATCTGGCGGGCATAACTCGACAAAAAGTTTGCTTCCAAAGAACAGGACGGCTAAATCATCCAAGGGTGTTAGCCCGATAATTGGCACGGCTAAATCAACTGGATTCAACCAGTATAATAAGATAAAGATGGGGATAATCTTTGCTGAACGTGATACTGCCCGATTTTTGAATAACCACCATATCAGGATTGCATTTTTTTTGAGTGCCAACCAAAAATTGGCCAACATTTTATTGTGAATAAATTTGTCTCCGTTCATATTATCGCTCCTCATTTAAATTCTGGTATATTATAATCAGGGCAAGCAAAATCGCCAAGTGTGTAGCGTAGAGGGAATTGAGCCAGAATGATGCAAACACAACAACGGATTATGAAAGCAAGGGATGACCTCGCAAGCGATCAAAAATCTGTTTGTTTCATAATCCGTTGTTATATTCTCCTAATGAAACGTATCCAAATTATCCTAAAGCTCCTAATATCTCCCGTTGCTGGCCCAATCGCATTTCCCTTTCTTTCGCAAAGCGTTTAATTCCAGCAAAAATCGATTCAGGATCCAAATGAGCCTCTGCAATCACATCTCCTTCAAGGCCACCAGTCAGCCACTGGTTATCCCAATCAGAGGTTAGCGAATAAGCGTCTGTCATCGGCCCGACATTTTGAATCGGCCAAACGCGACGTGTGCCCGTGCTAACGACCATGAGATCATAGAGTGCCTCTGTTGGTAATACAGATTGGCGATAGGCTTCGGCTTGCCTGTTGAATAATTCTTCGCTGATGGCGGCGATGATCTTCACGTTGATGCCTTCAGCTTCGAGACGTGGGATGACTTGCATGAGATTGACAGTCGAACTGGAGCCTTGCACAATGACGTAGCCATGGCGCGGTTGGGCCGACGCAAAATCGCGCAGGACATATAAGCCTTTGGCCGCAGCCCTAATATCGCTATCGGCAAATTGACCCCGATCTGCGACTGGGAAATCGGGTCGAGCGACTTCAATAATGATGACACCCACCTTCGGATCTCTGGCAGCGATCTCAGCGGCAGCAAAGTAACCAGGGGCGACATCGTTATAATCCCAGAAACTTAGATGAATTGCTTGGTCACGTGGGAAAAGCTTCCATACTTGAGGAGCAAAGATGCCGAAGTGAGTCCGCGCATCAGCCGCCGTTTCTGGTCCAGAGTGTCCAGCTAGAATGTGAAGGATTCCCAAACGGAAGGGGCTGTCTTGACTTTGTTGGCTCCAAACACGGGCTGGTAAGTACATCAAGGGCGTGAAGGCTCCATACGTCCCGCTTAAGGCCCACACCCCGGCGAATCGGTCTGAGTCGAGGGACGCACTTTGGCTAACCAAACCGATGGCTGTTGAAGCGTTCCCGGCTTCTTGAATCGGTGCTTTGAACCGTGTCCCGACAGGATTATTGTCAGGATGATAATGACCCCATAGAGTGCCCTTTTCCACATTGATGGAGTCAGAGAGGTCAGCAGCTAAGGTAATGAAGCGATTATCAGTGACGTAATTCATCCATTTGATAATTTCGGAGATGGCCCGTCGTGTGCCAGCGATCTCCCCTGGCTGACGAAATAGATTGATATCCAGTGATTTTTCTTCGTTGGAGACGGGATTCTTCACCTTGATACTTTGGGCTTCATGGGGTAAATTTGTCACTTGCAGACGATCATCTAAGAAGGGATCGCGGGTATTATCAATGCGTATCGCCAAATCATCTGGCACAGTATTACCAATGGTCACCAGACGGTCTGCTAACCAGTCGCCGAGACCATTTTGGTCGAGCAAGGACATGACCATATCAATATTGGTCTTGAATTGAATCAATCGCTCGCGGGGGTCGGTGACAGGACCTTGGCGAATGCCCTCAAATTCGACTGCAAAGCGGCGTTCGAAGGTTTCAGCCAAAGCCACAAAATAGTCCGTGTTCATTTTCATGGCGTAAGGATGGCTGGGATAGCTGACCACTTGGTCACCATAGCCAGGAATTTTGCCATTGACTGCGTCAGGCCAATATCCTTTGACCGTTTTGCCAAGGACAATCATCGGTCGTCGGTCTGAAGCATCCCAGTCCTCCATCGTTTTAAGAGCAGCGACAACTTGGTCATAATCATGCCCATCCTCCAAAACGAAGACATTCCACCCATAAGCAGTCCATTGCTCTTCCAGCCGATATGCGTCATATTTCGCATCAATCACCCCGTTCATGAGCGAGTCATCAATGCCGGCGTTGTTATTAGACAGTAGAATGCGGAGACGCTTCCCGACTTGTGTCGCCAAAGCTTGGGTTTTTAACTCTTGGGCATGACCAGCCGTCATGGCAAATTCGCCTTCTAGAGCTATAACTTTTAAGTCCTGCGAGGCCCCAATGAAATCCCAGTAGGCCGCTTTGCCAGCTGCTGTAGCAATGCCTATGCCCGAAGGTCCGCCATTAACATCGTTGGTCACGTCGATTGACTCGGCATGGCCTGAGAGGGCTCGAATACCGCGTATTTTGGCCTGCTCAAAGAGCGGATGCTCAGTTAAATCATTTTCTTGGAGCAAAGTTTGCAAGGCTCCTGCACCCCGTCGGAAGCCCAAGGCATCAATAGATAAGATGGCTGTTTCTGGGTCAACATAATAATGCGAATTACCTGTGGCAGCATGCTTACGAGCTAAGGCTTCGCCCATAATCATCCATAACGCATAGGCAGTGGGGATATTGTGTCCCCCAGCGAGCATGAATTTGTCGCCAAAAGGATGTTTTGGGCGGCGATAATCATAACGCAGCCCGCCGAGTTCTGGCCCCGCTAAGTGCAGGGCTACATTATATGGGGTATAGGCCAATGGCCCCCCAAAGTGCCCCGTTTGAGCGTAGTTGCCCAAAAGAACTAAGGTCATGCAGGTCATATAACCAACATCTTCAAGGCGTTCTCGGTCATAGTTCTCGGTCAATGGTTTAACCGATGATAATAATGGATTTAGACTCATTTGTCACCTGTTTCCTTTGGCATAGTTTTGGTATAAATCTGTGAACATTTTTTTGTGACATCTAAGGGTAAGATGAAAGATTGCTATTATAGCTCAGGTGATGCTGTTAAGCCAACAGCTCCGTCTGCTAGTGCAATGTTGCCTGATTTGAGACCGTTCAGGCCAGTGTTGGTCTAAGTGTGCAGCCCAATTGGCCTATATTCACAATATCGCGCCCCTCGGAGCCGCCATTTTCCTCACAAATATCTGCCAAAAAACTCACACGACCGTTCTACACCGCCAAAACGATGCCCGTGTGGATGAATATGCGTCCACAAGCGGTCCGCGACTCCAGCTGCTTCATATATCCTGTTCCTAAAAAGTTGCCCAAAAGAGGACAAATAGGTAATTCGCACTCAGTTAATATCAGCCTGAGGCTGCACGTAACTTGAGCCTTGGTTGAGCAGTCCCAACCGTTCTTTGACGCGCTCGGTGCGTCGTAATAAAATTATCTTGACTTGTGTGTAAGGTAAGAAGGGATGGATCTCTTCATCCTCATACCGGGCCAAGATATTCCGAGCAGCATTCTCGTCTGCATCCAGCACGACCCCGTCGAAACAGTAAAATTTCTCCCCTTGCCTTTCTCCTAGAAGGAGACCGTGTCGGGAATCCACTTGCGACGTGTAGGCTGCATTGACGATGAAGAGCGTAGAACCTCTACGCCGAGATACTCCTTGAAGAGCCTCGGCCATTATGCCTTTGACCCAACCGCTTAGTCTGCGGTTTTGGTCTTTGCCGTAAGACCGTCCCTTGAAAGGTGTACTCAAGTCTTCGACCACAATAGTCTGGGCTTTATCCACCACTTTGTGGGTGGCCTTGTATATCTTGTCGCGCATCCGCTGCCGATGCTTAGGTCTGCGGCGGTTCAGCTTTTTGCGCGAAAGGTTATTCTTTTCTATATTCTTGCGTTTAGGTGATTTCTTGCGGGCAATGGCTTTGAGTTTATGGCGCCGTTGATATTTGGTCTTTAGATAGTCACTTTCTTGGCTCAGGTCAGTCCCTAAGCCCTCTCCGTAGCGTTCTCCCTCACTATCAACATAGACCTCACTATAGCCTTTGTCTAAGCCCAGAGTTTTGGGGCCGCAATCCTTAGTGATAACTTCTTTAATGGTGTAATGTACTTCTACCCGTCCCTCTCTCAGGAGAAGCCGCAGCGTCCCTGTTGGCTGAACGTTTGTGTTGAGGGGTATAGCGACCCGCTGCCCTCGCTTGAGGCTAATAACCTTGAGCCAAGCTCTGTCTCCTAACTCAAAGGTGCTGTAGCAATCGCTATCCAAGACTATCTGATTTTTGACTTTGCTCTGTCCGTGCTTGCAAAAGAGGCGCATTTGACGGTGTAAAAAGGCATCAGCTAACCATTTGTCTTTTTTGAGGATGGTAAACAATCGCTTTCGCTCTGTCTCGTCCTTCACTCGTTTCCATACCTTCCGTCTCACCTCGACTTTGCACGCTTCTCGATAGGCTTCTATATTGGCCTTACTGTCCCGTAAGGTCTCTTTCCATAGACGGGCAGGTACATTAAAGGTTCGACCTTGAGCCAACCAGTCATCCCGTATTTGACGATGCTTCAACCCCACCCCTTGCACCGCTCCGTAGCGATGCCACACTTCTTGACGCACAGTGCCTAAGCGTTTCGCTATTTCTTTTAGTTGTTCATATTTCCCTTGATTCAAACCATCACTGTAGATGATCCGTGTCACTTTGCTCATTTTTTCTTTGGGCACCTTCATTTACAATAAATATTGGTTATATTGTCTAGTTATGTTACATTATTTCCCAATTTTCAAATTGTTTTTCCTGCCTCTGTCAATATCAATTAACAATTAACAACTGATAACTAAAGTCAATTAACTTAAACTGTCGCCTCGTGTTGGGGCCATACTAATCAAATCGATCATCACCTGTTGCAGTAGTGAGGCGACGAAAACCACGGTCTCACCTAAGTCTTCGGGCTGGAGCATGAGTTTGCATAGCTCTAGGCGGGGCGGGGCGGGCCTTCTATCAATATTAAACTGCATCATTATCTCCATACATCATTCTGAAAACGCTGTATTGCTCTCTAGCTATAATAATGCGACCAATCCAACTCCGAGAAAGCAAAGCATAACGAAGACCAAAGACCAAACAAAACAATTTTGCTTTTCCTCAAAATTTTGCTTTTCCTCAAAATTTTGCTTTTCCTCAAAATTTTGCTTTTCCTCAAAAAATGATGCGACCAATCCAACAACGAAGCCCAAACAAAATAATTCAGGTGCTTCATTATAAAGCTTTCTAAGCTCTCTACGCTCTCTAGCCTCATCAGGATAATGTTTTTCTTCATATGCTTCCACAAGCATCATCAGCACCTCCAAACGGTCTGCTTCAGGGGTACCGGGGTCCACACCCCAAAGAGCCTCGATTTCTTCTAAAACAGTTTCGTAGTCTTCTTCGTTGCGAATTGGTTTATCAGGATAATGTTTTTCTTCATATGCTTCCACAAGCATCATCAGCACCTCCAAACGGTCTGCTTCAGGGGTACCGGGGTCCACATCCCAAAGAGCCTCGATTTCTTCTAAAACAGTTTCGTAGTCTTCTTCGTTGCGAATTGGTTTAAGGGTCGTCATAAATGATTTCCTCTGATTGAGATAAATACCACCCTCAGTTCTAGCCTTCTCCGCTTTCTCTGCCTCATTATCAGTATCAGGCTTCGATACGTGAACTCTCTTTTTATTATGAATCTTAGCCTTCAAAGGAACTGTACCATCACCTCTAAAAAGCATCATAATCTCCATAAAGTTAGGTAAAAGTTAAAATAAACAATTAATTTTTCAAGACTTTTCCCCTTAAATGCTCTCCATGATTGTGTCTGGTCATTTCCAGTAAAGCTTTTTTTGTGGAGTGGTTTTGCCTCTGTTAATACTTGGCTTACATATTTATAAGCATTTCTATTATATTTTTCTTATACTTGTCATATATCAAATATAAGTCATCAATTGTAAATTTTACCATAATCAAGTTTTCTGCATGATTAAAATATATTCTGTTGGATAAACAAGCGATTTTTTATTATTTGTTGCTTTTGTAAATTTTCCAGTTTTTGGATCTCGTGTTGAAGGCAACATTTTGGAAGGAATTTCTCTATGAATAATTTCATGCGTTTTAAAGCCAATATTCTCCAATTGCTCTTTGAAAACTTCGGCATTTAATATCTCTACTCCTTTTAATTTTGTATTACCAATCACAATAGCCACTTTGCCATCAATTTTTAGGACTCTTTTCATCTCCAAAAAACTTTCCAACATATCTGCATAGTAATTTTCAATTGCTGTGGATTTCTTGCTGTCACCTAAATTCGCCCCGATATTTTCAGCCGTCGGGCTTAAAAGCTCTCTCTTACCTCGTTCCCGTGAAGCACTGCCAATAAATTTTTTTCTAAAATCGGCTAGTTTGTCTAAATAGCCAAGCCATAATGACGCTAGCTGATGTAAATCAGCATATTCATATGAAGTAACATAAGGTGGACTGGTAACAATTAATGTTGCTACATTGTCTTTATATGGTAAATTTCTGGCATCAGCATTCTGTATTTGTCGATAGGTTGAAATATTATTTTTCACGCTTTCATCTATAATATCATCAAAATCCTTAAATTTCTTTATCATTCTTTTTGCTTGCCCCTCAAACTTATCGAGGGGGTCAATTTCTTTTTTATTAAGATCTCTTGTAGGCTTGACGCTTTTTTGTGTCCAAATAGAACAGGATTTCAATATTTGAGCAAAAGTGATTAGAAAAAAATCTCTTACATCTTTGTTATCAATTTCTAAGATTGAGTTTAGAATTATCATCAACTTGTTCTTAAGGTGCGGTTTAAACCAATAATCAACTCGTGCGGGTAGGGTTAAGTGTTGGTTTGCATTTTCGAGTTCTTTTTCAAAATTTCCAGTTAATTTATATTGTAATTGGAAAATTAAATTTGAGAATTCGTTGACTAATAGATTATAATTAATGGGGGTCGTTTTTACTTTTGATAATAATGCGGCGATTTCATTAATATCTGCCCCTATACCAATTCTATTGTTTACAATTGCTTCAACGATTGTTGTCCCGCTTCCCATGAAAGGGTCAATGACTAGATCATCTTTTGCACTATATTCTTTAATTATTCTTGCTGACAATTGAGGAATAAATTTGGCCGGATAAGTATAATAGCTATGAGTAATATATGATGTATCTTTTATTGTTTTATCGGCAAATGACCAATCATATGTAATTGGAATCTCGGCTAATTTTATTTCTTTTGTTTCTATCATTATTCTCTCCAAATTATTTAGGCAAGAATAGTCAATTTTATTTTTTCTCCACAGTTTTGTTATCTGTTTCTTGCTTGAATCCTAACAAAGATATGCTTATGTCTATAAGCACAAAGAGATATTATTTTTTGTCTATTAGTACTATTTAGTTTTTTCATGATATTTCTCCTATGAATAGTTGCTGTAGAATAAACTTAAGTTTGTCCTACACTTATTGTCATTCTATATGCTGTGTTACTAGGCATTTTCCAGCGCATTGGCGATATTATATAGACAAGTCATTACTTCGCAATTAGGCCTTTTATCCGCGAGAGATAAGATGTCTACACTACTTTGTAGTCAAGGCCGCTTGCGCTTACAAGCCAGTCAAAGTTGCCTTGCTCAAGACCCTCATGTTAGAATAGTCGGTGTGAAATAATGTGGGGCGTGAAAGATGATTAATCATCTTTCAGGCATGACCAATTCAGGAGATACTAGGGTGGATATTCGGAAAGTCGTCCTCATTGAGCCGGGCCGAGATGGCCGGGTTTTTGGTAAGGCCACAGCCGTGCCTTATACCTTAATGCGTCTGGCATCGCTGGTTCCAGATGAGGTTGAGGTTGAGATTTGGGATGAAAAATTAGCACCACTTGAATCACGTATTTTGACTGAGCTTGGCCCCAATGATGTGGTTGGCATTACGTCCAAAACTTTAGCCATTGAAACGACAGAAAAATTCACCCAGTTAGCCCATCAAGCTGGGGTCAAGTATGTAGCAGTTGGCGGGGCGCATGCCACCTTGTTGCCTGAGCATGTTGCTCAATGGGCTGACGTTGTTTTCACAGGCGAGTCTTACTTCACGTGGCCCCAGTTCCTGCAAGATGTGTTTAACGACCAAGTGCAAGCCCGCTATGATGATACTGAATGGGCCGATTTATCTGGCATTGCGCGTTTAACGGAGCGCGTCTTAGCGCAGGTGGATGAAAACAGTCAATATTGGACCCCTTTGTTAGAAATCATGCGAGGCTGCCCCCGTAACTGCTCTTTCTGCACGGCCATTCGAGTGAGCGGCCAAAAAATGCGTTATCGCCCCATCGAAGAGGTCGTAGAAGAAATTGAGCGGCGGCGGATTGACCGTTTTTTCTTGACCGATGATAACTTTGGCCTCGCTTTTCGTTTGAACCCAGATTATATCGAAGAACTATTTCGAGCCTTGGCGAAACTGCCGTTGCGAGGTTGGACAACCCAAGCTGAAATGATGGTTGCTCAGTTTCCTGAGTTGCTTGATGCTGCCCGTCAAGCGCATCTTGATAAATTTTTCATCGGCTTTGAGTCGGTGAACCCTGAGAATCGGCGTGAGTTAGGCGGCAAG
This sequence comes from Anaerolineae bacterium, assembly GCA_965199695.1. Classification (GTDB taxonomy): domain Bacteria; phylum Chloroflexota; class Anaerolineae; order 4572-78; family 4572-78; genus CBDAUV01. The sequence goes on from OZ241372.1 coordinate 1,959,841, forward strand.
AGTAAGGGTAAGACAGCCCAATATTTTGAAGCCATTAAAACAGTACAGAAACATGGGGTAGGGGTCGTCGGTCTCTTCGTGTATGGCTTCGATAATGACACGGTTGAAACCATGTGGCAAACTTGGGATTTCGCCAGATCCTCCGGCTTAGACAGTATGAGTCAGACCGTTCTCACACCCTATCCGGGGACACCCTTCCGCGACCAGTTAGTAAAGGAGAACCGCCTCATTCCCAATACGCCTTGGCGACTTTATGACACCGCGCATGTGACTTACTATCCCAAATTGATGGCGGTCGATGAATTTAAGCGTGAATATGATAAATTATGCCGGACAGTTTATTCACCCTGGCGCATCTTGCAACGCGGGACACGGTCCTTGGCTAGAGTATCTAAATATTCAATTAATGTTGTCCCCCGCAAGGTTTTTTCGAGCTTTAGCACCGATTATGGCTATCGACGGGAATTTAACTGGCGACACGCGACCTAATAACGATTAGGAGATATAGGATTATCATAGACCAAACGCAAGACCCCTATCTCACCATTGTCATTCCTGCTTATAATGAGGTGAGCCGTTTGCCAGATACTTTGGAAACGGTATTAAATTATTGTTATCGGAAACCTTATGCGGTAGAAATTATCGTTGTGGATGATGGCAGCGACGATAACACGGCCGCCATAGCGGAAGAATTTGCTGAAGAACATGCCTGTTTGCGCGTGATTCGCAATGCTCACCGAGGCAAAGGCTATACGGTCCGGACAGGCATGCTTCAAGGACGCGGTGATTATATCTTATTCTCTGATGCTGATCTAGCGGTTCCGATTGAGGAATTTGAAAGATTGCAGCCTTATTTAGAAGAAGGCTATGAGGTCGCGATTGGTTCTCGAGAAGGACAGGGGGCCCGACGCATTGGGGAACCTTTTTATCGACATGTGATGGGCCGTGTCTTTAATGCGCTGGTCCGCGCTGTGACTGTCGGTGGTTTTCAAGATACGCAGTGCGGTTTCAAAGTTTTTACCAGAGAAGCCTCCTATGTACTTTTTCAACAAGCGCAACTGTATGGCGAAAACGCGCCAAAGCTACACACAGCTGCCGTGACGAGCTTTGATGTGGAAATTCTCTTTTTAGCTGTGAAACACGGCTACCGAGTCAAAGAAGTGCCCATTAAATGGATTTATGGGACTGAAACGAAAGTCAATCCAATCACCGACTCTTGGCGAAATTTCAAAGATGTTATGCAGGTGCGTTGGAATGATATTACTGGGAAATATCGCTTTAATAATTCTTAATGATAAGGGGTGTCATGCTTGAACATATTTTAGTCTGTACTGCTTGGCCTTATGCCAATGGCGATCAACATTTAGGCCACTTGGCTGGAAATTTTATTCCAGCCGATATATTTGCCCGGTATCACCGCTTGAAAGGCAATCATGTTTTGATGGTGTCTGGGTCTGATACACACGGCACACCAATCACGGTCAAAGCAGATGATGAAGGGGTTCATCCCCGTGAGATTTTTGAACGGTATCACGCCCGGTTTTTGGATACCTTTATTCAATGTGGCATCAGCTACGACCTTTTCACCCATACGGATACGGAAAATCATCATCAGATTTCTCAAGATATCTTCACCGCCTGCCACAAAAATGGCTATCTCTATACTGAAACACAGCAACAGTTTTATTCACCCACCCAACAGCGTTTTTTGCCAGACCGTTACATTGAAGGCACTTGTCCCAAATGCGGTTACGGGGCAGCGCGAGGCGACCAGTGCGATAATTGTAAAAGCTTGCTGGAGCCGACAGATTTAATTGATCCGAAAGCTAAAAATGATAATTCTGCTTTGGAGCTACGGGAGACCGAACATTACTTTTTAGACCTTCCCGCGCTAAGTGAACAGATTTTGGCTTATTTAGAAACAGACAAAAGTTTTTGGCGACCGAATGTCAGTAATTTCAGCCGTAACTATGTCAAAGAAGGCTTGCAGGGGCGACCGATCACCCGCGATATCACATGGGGTATTCCCGTTCCTGTGTCAGGGGAAAGTGCGGAGGCTTATGCCGGTAAAAGGCTTTATGTCTGGTTTGAAGCGGTGATTGGCTATTTAAGTGCCAGCATTGAATGGGCCAAAAATCAAGGTACGCCAGATGCTTGGCAAGATTGGTGGTATAATCCGACGGCCAAAACCTTCTATTTTATGGGTAAGGACAATATTCCCTTTCACGCAATTATTTGGCCGGGCGAATTGATGGCTGTGGGTGATCTATATGGCGATGCCCCTCAGGGACAGCTCAATCTGCCTTATAATGTCGTCTCTAATGAATATTTAACCATGGCAGGCAGTAAATTTAGCACCAGCCGCAGCTATGCTATTTGGGCTCCTGATATTTTAGAACGCTTCAGTCCCGATTCAGTACGCTACTATCTGAACGCCATCGCGCCCGAAGCCCGTGATACAGATTTTACCTTCGCGGGCTTTGTTGAGCGAAATAATAATGAACTGGTCGCTACTTGGGGCAATCTCGTTCATCGCATGCTGGACTTCGCCTACAAACGCTTTGAGCAAGCCGTGCCGGAACCTGGCCCCTTGGACGAAGCCGACCAAGCGGTTTTGGCTAAAGTTGAGGCAGGGTTTGCGGAAATAGGACAGTTACTTGAGGCAGCCCGTATCAAATTGGCCCAAGAGACGGCCATGAATTTGGCGCGGACAGCGAATGCTTATCTGGACTTAAAAGAACCGTGGCGCGTTTATAAAGTCGATAAAGCGGCGGCTGGCACAACGGTCTATCTGATTCTGCGGGTGATTGATAATCTCAAAATATTATTAGCCCCCTTCGTTCCCTTCTCTTCTCAAAAGCTACATCACTATTTGGGATACGAGGGCCAATTATTTGGCCAAAGCTATAAACAAGCGTTTGCTGAAGCAACCCGTCGTCACACGGCTTTATGTTATCGGGCCCTGGAAACCACCCTGTCTGATGGACAAGGCCGCTTGCGCTATCAAGCCCTGTGGCAGCCGAGTCAACTGTCCTCAGGCCAAGCTTTGCGAAAGCCGCAACCACTTTTCAAAAAATTTGATCCGAAAGTCGTTGAAGAGGAATTGGCCCGCTTGTTAGGAGGAGCATAGAAGCAAATACTTAAAAATTCATTGCTCATTACTCATTACTAATTTTTATTAGCAGAGAAAAGGTGAATTATGGTCACTCTAAAGCCACGTAAACGATTATCTTCTGGTGAACAAGAATTGGATACAATGATGGGCGGAGGATTTATAGAAGGGTCGGCCAATTTAATCAGTGGGGCCCCAGGTGTTGGAAAAACAACCTTGGGCTTGCAATACCTCTGCACAGGCATTGTCCAAGGAGAAGCAGGCCTGTTGATCACCTTTGAGGCGTTTCCAGCGTCTTTCATTCGACATGCCCAAGCCTTGGGGTGGAACTTAAAGCAATATCAAGATGAAGGCTTATTACGGATTATCTTCACCTCCCCCGAAGTTTTTTTGAGCAGTTTACAAATAGCCGATAGCCCCTTGTCGGATCTTATTCGCGTCATGACCCCCACCCGTGTGGTTATTGCTTGTGCCACTCACTTTAAGCGGGTGACCGAAGATCCAATTCAACGACGCAGCCTTTATAACACCATGATTAACGCCCTCAAGCGTGAAGGCATTACCAGTCTTATTCTGGATGAGGATGCCAACATCGCTAAACCAAAAGATGATCGCATGTCCCCTTTACCCTTTGTGGTCGATTCCGTATTCATCATGCGCTATGTCGAAATGGATAGTGCCATGTCACGGGCTTTGACGATTCTTAAAATGCGTGGCAGCAATCATGATAAAAGTATCCGCCCTTATCACATTACGCAGGGCGGGCTAAAGTTATTAGAACCCTTTCAGGATATTCAAGGAATTTTGTCTGGCGTAACGCGCCGGGTTAAGCCAGCGTAGGCCTGGGCATTAATTAACTTACCAAAAGGTCAATCTCAATGGTCCCCTTTACCAATATTGAAGCCGTTATTTTTGATATGGACGGCACATTAATTGAACATACTTGTACGCGAGAACATTTGACCCAAACTTGGTTTGCGCGATTCAGAGACCGTCTTTCCACCCCTGTAAATCAGGAAAGATTTTTTGAAGTCTTTTGGCCAAAAGCTGTTGATATGTGGCATATGATGGGTGACCACATCATTGATGGCGATACAGCGCAGCGATATGGCTATTTGAATACACTTCGTTTTTTTGAGATTGATGAAGCTCAAACCTTGGCTCGTGAGATGGTCGTCGTTTGGGACGAATTGGTCCTGAAGGAAACTGTAGCCTTTTCTGATACGTATCAAGTCTTGCAAAAATTGCGTTCGCAGGTTACGACAGGCATTTTGACCAACGGCTTTATCTCGCTACAACGGGCCAAATTGGCCCATCATCGTTTGAGCGAGGCCGTCGATTTCAGCTTGGTCTCAGAGGAAGTGGGTTATCATAAACCTGACCCGCGTGCTTTTGAGGCTGTACTTGATAAATTAGGCAACCCTGACCCAGCGCGAGTCATCTATGTTGGTGATAACCCGATAAATGATATCGAAGGCGCCTTAAATGTAGGTATCCAACCTATTTTTATGAATCCCCGCAAACGAAAATTGTCAAGGGCCGGTGTCGTAGAGATCCAAGCCTTGAGTATGTTGTTTGACCTGCTAAATATTGCTGCGTAAGATGAGTATTGCTTCTGAGAACTCGAATGTCGTTCTAAATTTTTGTAAAAAGTTTACGCCTAATACGCCACCGTAGCGACGCTGTCCTTGTATGCGGTCTGCCCGTTCTTGTCTCATACGCAGCCCCTTCAGGGATAATGGTGCCGGTATAGAAGGTTTGCGTTTCAGCGTTTGGATACCCGCTTACTGTAGGCAGGTATGACCTGAAAACTTTCATTACTCATGCTGATTTTAGGATAAGCTTACATCTATCATCTATCATCTCACACTTAGTTGTGCAAAATGAAAGCAGGCTGGTGGGGAAAGTCCGTCGGTTCGGTCTTTGAAATAGCGTACTACTTGTGCTTCTGGTGACAGATTTTCGACCAGCTCCAAGCCAATTTCACCCATATCTAGACCTAGCCTCTCTGGGTTGAAGGCTGTTATCATCGGCTCACCCCGTCGGGCAACATATCGTTTCAGCTTTTGTAGCCAAGCCAGATCCGCTGGATCGACATCTTTTGGGGTCAGTTGCTCTTCTGGAATGAGGTAATCGATGATAATTCTACTGCCAGGTGTGGCAAATGAGGCTATTGCCGCCAGATTCTTCAAGACCGACTGATGGGTTAAATAGTAGGTCACACCGAGCCAAATGAAAAATGCCTTTTGATCTGGTCTAAAGGTTGACCGATACAGCGCATCAACGATGGTCTCTTTTTCTAGGTCAATCGCAATAAAGGTCAGATTATGGCTTGTGGGTAAGCAAGGCCATTGGGGGATTATACTTTGAAGACGTTGCTGTTTCACTTCTTGTGTTCTTGGATGGTCAAGTTCATACACTTGCAGCGAGGGGCCTAAATCCTGATGGCGTAAAACAAAAGAGTCAAACCCTGCGCCCACAATAACCAATTGAGTCAGATCAGTGGCGATAAGCAACTTTTTCAGTTCATCTTCAGCATATCGGTGACGAGCCATATTCTCGGCCAAAACTGGGCGAAAATGCGAAAACAGATCTCGAAGAACGAGGTTGTAGAGGATACGATGTTGGATAAGAAATCGCCAAAAATTACTGGTAAGCTGTAGAGCATAGGGATCTTCAAAAATAAGGGGATGATCATAGCAAAAATGTACAGCTCTCAGTCCAGCAGTAATATCAGCCGTCTTACTTTGTTGTTTTTGTGTCATTTAGAATCTCTTTCTGTATCTATCTTGAACAAAAATAATTGGTCATCCAAACATTTCTGGTTCTATGAGGAATTTTGTGGTAAGCAAGCAGCCAAGTGGCAAGGTGATGCGTTCCAAAGGAATGAGGGCCCCAAACCCCTTACGCTGCGCTTTTCGCCAGCGAAAGGCACCCTACAACCGTGCCACCTAGCTGCTATTCATCAGTCAAAATGTCTGCCTGATCAATAGGTCTTCACGAATGATCAAATAATATCTCCGCCATACCAACCCCATCAACATAAACCTCAGCCGAAATCCCTGCCCCCTCGACAGTTAGAGTATATTTACCCGGCCATAGCCCGCCAAACTCGCAGGCTCCAGCCCCACGTTCTGGCTTTGTACCTGTATGACAGACGGCCTGGAAATCGTTGCCTTCAGAGCGGATGGAAATTGGGATTCTCCCTGCGCCTGCATGGATGACGATAACCGAAGAGACACCATTTCCTGGTATGGCGCCGCCTGTGTTATTGATGATTCGCGCTGACCAGCCAGTGACAGAGCGGGGACGTGGCTCTTCAGTGACGCTGACGTACTTAAAAATGACATAAGCCCGTTTTCCAGCAGGCAAATCTAATTTGAGCTTCTCCGAGCGTTCACCTTGGACGAATACATGAACCGTCTTGGGCCCCCCTGTGATATGCCAAGCGGCTTCTGGCTGTGCATCATAAAAACCACCTGATGTAACCCTTAGCACTTTATGATCAACCTGAATATTAATGGCTTCCCCTGGCTTGCCCACTGCGCTGACATCAACCATCGTTAAGCCGTCAGGGTCATCGCTATAGCTGACCACGGCGCACCATTTGTTGATCGCCCGCACCACAGTCATTTCTGGGGGCTGGTGCGGATTGGGATTATACACCGGGGGGCCTGGTTTGTGTCGTGGTGGTAAGACTGGCCCATAAGCTTCCTGTGGATTGAAGCAACCATAAGGCTGGGCATCTGGATAGTCTCGTGGCGGTACATAGCTTGGTTCTTTAATGGGATAAGATTGTTTTTTTGGTTTTTCTTGGATTTGTTTCGCTTGGTAGCCCTCAGGTGAACGGGTCTGGGCCTTCGCTGAATAGGCCCTACCAGAGAGATGTAATTTTTGACCGACCCAAATATAGCTGGCATCACTTAAATCATTGACCTGCATCAAGGTGTCCACACTGCCTCCATATTTCCAGGCGATGTCAGATAAGGTGTCCCCAGCTTGGACGATATGATAGCTTGGTTTGGGCGCAGGACTAGAAGGACTGGCTTGAGAGACTGCGGCTGAGGGATTGGGCACACATAATTTTCGACCTGCATAAATTGTCTCTCCCGCCAGATTATTGGTCTGAATAATGGCCTGCACACTGACCCCTTGGGCTAGGGCGATATCAGATAGGGTGTCGCCGGCTCGAATGGTGTAATAGCCACCACATTGATAGGCTGCTGGTGTTTGAAATGGGGTTTGGGCTTGGCTTGATCCTTGTGTTTGAGAGGCGGTTGAACCTGTCTGTCGTGCCCCCCCATTTGGCACTTTCAAGGCTTGGCCGACGAAGATTACATCTGGTCCGCTCAAACTATTCATAGCCGCCAAATTTTCGATACTTGTGCCGAAGTGGGCCGCAATTGCAGACAGGGTATCGCCAGGGCGAACCGTATACGTGCCTATCGTGTCACCCCCTGTTGTCGTAGGATTGACAGCGTTTGTATCGCTTGTGGTGGCCCTGACGGGTGGAATAATCAAACGTTGGCCTGCAATCAGCCTGTCTGGATTATCGATACTATTCACCGCCATAATTGCTTGAGCAGGCACATTATACTTCGCCGCGATAAGGCTTAAGGTTTCACTGGGGACAACGATATGAGTTTGTCCCCCTTGGGCTAGAACGGGTTCGACGCAGCACAATAATCCAATCAAGATCATTGTCAGCCTGATTGAAAATGTTTTTGAAAAAAGTTTCATCATCGACCTCCATATTTAGGGATAACCTACTTGTTTACATCATACAAACCATCTCATAATATGTCAAGTTAAATATCTGTTGCTTATCAGGGTCTAATTCTAAAAATTTGTCTAATATTGAGATAAACCATATACTCTACCTGTATTTAGGAATGAGCATTAAATAGCAGTGGATCCTGATATATCGAGAGAAACTCTATGAATTTTGAAGAAATTTTAACGCATTTTCTGCCGCAAATTGAGGCCGAAATGCGTCGTCTTATGGCTCCCCCAGACGGAGAAATTGACCCCTTTTATGGGATGATGCACTATCATCTCGGCTGGTTAGATGATAAGTTTGCCCCAGTACAAGCTCCAGCCGGCAAACGCCTGCGACCCATTTTTACCTTGATTGCTTGTCAAGCCTTGGGGGGTGATACAGCCAAAGCCTTACCCGCTGCAGCCACGGTAGAGTTGATCCACAATTTCTCGCTCATCCATGATGATATCCAAGACCGCAGTGCCATCCGCCGTGGTCGGGCTGCTGTCTGGTCGATTTGGGGCGATGCCCAAGGGATTAATGTTGGTGATAGCTTGTTTGTTTTAGCCCGCAATGCCTTACTCAAGCTACAAGATCATGGTGTGCCACCGACAACCCTTCTCCAAGCGGTGCAACGTTTAGATGAAACTTGTTTAGCCCTCTGTAGAGGGCAACATATGGACATACGTTTTGAGGAGACGCTAACCATCGATTCAGCGGCTTACATAGCCATGATCACCGCTAAAACAGCCGTGCTTTTGGCCTGTTCTGGTTATCTAGGGGCACTCGTTGCCACAGATGATTCTGACAAAGCCGAAACAATCTGGCAACTGGGCCAGTCGCTCGGTTTAGCCTATCAAATTCAAGATGATTGGTTGGGTATATGGGGCGACGAAGCGACGACAGGCAAACCTGTGGCTGATGATTTGCGTTGGCGGAAAAAATCTTTGCCCGTAGTCTATGTGCTGAGTCAAGAGACGGCTCAAGCAAATCGCTTCCGCCAACTATATGGAGCTGATGCCTTAGCTGAAAGCGACATAGCTGAGTTAGTGACGATACTCGAAGCGGTCGGGGCAAAATCTTATACAGAGGAACAGGCCAAAATTTATGTCGAACAGGCCACCGCTGCCTTGCAGATGATTCAAGTCCCCGCTCAAGATAAAGTTGCTTTGACAGAAATGGCAAACTTTTTGGTTGATAGAGCTTATTAAAATGAACCTAGAGGTAGATGTACTTGTTTTAATAGCGTATAGATATTGATTGGTTTCGCACCAAGGGATTATTTATATTCAATAACAAATCAAAAATTAAAAGCTAAGACCACCTGTTTTTTTATGTAAATTTATTCTATATTAATATCAGTTTATAAACTTAAGCGTAACTTATTTAGGTCTAGAGTGTAAGATACCGCTAAGGGATGATTAGAAGCTGTATATAATTCATAAATTCTTGTTATTTGTAGGAATTTGATAAATATTAAATACCTCAAATTATTCATCTAAGGTTGGGTGATATCAAATTGCCCAACCCTTTTTTGTGTTTTCTCTGATCGATAAAAAGCAGAATATCTATAACTTTAGCCCAAGTTGGGTGAGTATTCTCACCCAACTTCTTAGTTTATATCAAACATAAGGGTATAGCATGGTAAAACAAAAACACCAGCATAAATGCTTGATATTTTTATTCATAAGTTTTGTGCTGTTGACCATCATGTTCAGCTTAGGTCTCCCATTGGGCGAAGCAGCAGATGAAAGAGATCACTTCACCTTGGTTCGTTTTATTACCGAACAGAGGCGTATCCCACTAACATTAGCTGAACGAACCGCCCTGGGGGACAAAGGGGATGCTTCTCCTCTCTACCATAGTCTGGTGGCCTATCTATCGCAACACACTGACATCACCGCCTTACCTAATTTACCCTTACAACTAGATCCAGTACGTTACATCCCCGATGACATGCCCAGAACCAACATGGTCTATCATACTGAAGACGAATCGTATCCTTTCCGAGGAATCGTATTAGCTTGGCATCTAGGTAGATTGGTCTCCATCCCCTTGAGCCTATTGACATTACTAGGCATCTATCTGACCACAATCGCCATTTACCCTCATCGTCCCTACTTCGCTTTAGCAGTCACAGGATTTGCCGCATTTGTGCCCCGTTTTGTAATAAACAGCAGTGTCATCACAGATGACAATCTGGTTGTGCCTTTAATCACATTCTCGATTTACCAATTGACGCGGATTATTCAAGGCCATCAAAGGCCGGCTGACTACATATCATTGGGTAGCCTCATAGGGCTGGCCTCAATCGTAAAATACCATGCCTTAGGATTACTGCTTGAAGCGAGTGTGGTCCTATTGTGGTTAGCGTGGCGACAAAAAGACACTTGGCCACGGTATTGGTATAACGTGGCTTGGCTCATGATGGGATTCTGTGTGACAGCGGGCTGGTGGTTTATATTTTTGTGGAGTCGATTCAATCAGGTCACTGAATTAGGCTGGTGGGCAGGTCTATTAGCTCCTTTAGGTGATCCCGTAATCGCCAAAGGGTCCAACACCCTATTTCAAGGTCATCCTATATACTGGACAGCTTGGATACAACCACTATTTGAAACATTTTGGTTTGTCTATGGGGGAACGCAAATACTAGCTTCCCCTTTCGTTTACCAGCTATTGACTGGTATAACGCTCATCGCAGGGAGTGGGTTAATCTTATGTCTGTTAGAAGGAAGTGTAAAAACTGAGGGCCTTGAGACCAACAGGTCTATCGTAGTAATCTGGCTATTGGGCCTACATCTAGCCATCTATCTAGGGATAATCTTTATCCGTTTTCAAATCAATCCGACGATCCTAGCCGCACAAGGTCGCCATCTATATCCCGCACTAATCTCCGTATCATTCTTCATCGTACTAGGTTGGAGCCATCTCATCCAAACCATAAAGGGTATCAGACAGCAGCGGCGAACAGATATACACTTAGCTTGGCTCATACCTAGCCTCTTAATTTCTTTAAACTTATTTATTTTTTTCACATACATACAGCCTGTTTATCGTCCTTACCTCCCTATCATGCGCCAACCTCCATCAACCTTAAAAATGACCGCGCAATTTGAACAAGAAATGGCCGAAGGGATACAATTTGTCGGTTATCGGGTCGACGGTCAACAGCCGCAGTCAGGCAAACTCTTACCAATCACGCTATACTGGCAGGCGACCGATGAACCTCAACGCGATCATCTAGTATCCTTATGTATGCACAATCAACACAACATCAGGGTTATCTGTCATCGGGGTTATCCAGCCGAAGGGCGTTATCCCACGCGAGCCTGGGAAAATGGCTATCTTGTTCGAGATCAAATCTATCTCGCCCTGCCAGCTTGTTTAACACCAAACAAATACACCTTAAAACTACAACTAGAGCCATTGCGAGATGATGTAGCTGAGGTCAAACTAGATCGAGCAAGATATCGACAATCCCCGCTCGTCTTGGGAGATATAATGGTCACAAACTCACCCCGCACGACAAACAGGGTAGAAAACAACTCGACCAGGCTTTGTTCAGCTAGCAAATGTTACACAAGCGGAAATCTCCAACTAAATCGCATCCGGCAGAGCATTGAACTTCAAATCACGCAGCCGCAGGGCAGGATCGGTCAGACCGCTTATCCAGATAAAGAACCATACTTCAGATCACGCAATCTCAGGACAAACTCGCAAACTCAATGGCATCCTTTACGATCTGAAACGACTTATAACTGTGGTCCCAATCAAACAACAACCACATACAACTTCATACTTCAGCCAACCATACCATCAGGAACATACCATCTCATTCAACCTCAGGCCGTAACTGATTTATCACTAGAAATTGATGTGCCTCACTCACGTAAATTCACGCCACCCAAAACGGTGCAAACGAAATCAGCCCTATCATTTGGAGACAGTATAAATTTAATTGGTTATGAAATTACCCCTAAAGCCTATTATTCTGGTGAGACCATAGAAGTGGTCTTATATTGGAAGGCATTGAAGACACAGCGACAGACTTACTATTCATCCCTACATCTACTTGATACTAACATGGACATGTGGGCCCAAAACGATCAACTGCTCGGTGGGCCTTACATGAATGTTCTCTGGACTCCTGGCGAAATCATTCGCCAGACACATCAAATCCGCCTTAACTCACAAGTACCGCCTGGTTTACATCAACTGGAGTTAGGAGTCTATGCCTATGAACAACAGAGATTTGAACATCTCCCTATTCGTACCAGAATAACCCAACCCCCCGTCAGTCAAAAGCCTATAATAGCTCAAATCCGTGTGCTTAACCCCAAACATCAACAACAGCCCGACCATGCCTTACGAGCGAAACTAGGGCCGGCGGTTACCCTAATTGGTTATGATTTATCAGCTCATTTAAGTCAAGATGAGACCCTCAAACTTTCACTCTACTGGCTCGGCACAGAGTCAACAGACATAAACTACACCGTATTCACCCAGCTAATCGGGCCTGACGGACGGGTTTGGGCACAGCAAGACAATCAGCCACAGCAAGGTCGTTATCCGACCTCTGTCTGGCAAATAGGGGAACAGGTTATTGATAATTATGAATTGACCCTGCGAGATGGTGCGCCGCTTGGTGGGTATCAATTATATATTGGTATGTATGATTTATCCACTGGGAAACGCTTAGATGCCGTCCCTTTACATGGCTCTAGCCCTCCTGAACAGGCCATTTTATTGCAGGATTTTTCCTTGACCTCACCTTAGGATGTTGATCAGCGTCATTTTAACTTTTTTATCTATCAGAGCTTACGGAAAATTACCCTCCATACAAATGATGAAAGCTAAGTTTATAGGAAAAAGAAACCAGGTTTTTCAAAAAAACCTGGTTTCTCTGTAGCATCATGCGGATTAAACATTTCAATCGATATGAATTAAAATATATCCTGTCTAGACAGCAAGCCCAGTATATTGCTGAAGATTTAATGAATTATGTACAACCTGATAGCAATAGCGATGAAGAGGGTACTTACGGTGTTAGCAGTCTTTATTATGATACCAGAGATTACAAAGCCTATTGGGATAAGTTAGAAGGACATCGTTTTCGACGTAAGCTGCGCATCCGCGTTTATACCCATCAACCAATTCTGTCTGAGACGAATTGTTATGTCGAAATTAAACAGCGTAATAATAGAGCCTTGCAAAAAAAACGAATTTATATTCCCTATGAAGTGGCGACCACTTTATGCAGTTTTAATGGTGGGGATGTAAACTCCTCAACGAATCTATCTGAAACTGATCAGGCAGTTAAGCAAGAAATCCGATATTTGGTTGAGACTTTACGCTTACAGCCAGCCTGTATTGTGAGTTATAATCGTCAGGCTTTCAATGGTGGGGTGTATGACCCGGGTTTACGAGTCACCTTTGATACGAATTTACGCTGTCGTATACATGCCCTGTCCTTATCAAACCAAACAAAGGCTGAAAATCATTTCTTTCTGCCGCCCGATTGGTCGATTATGGAAATTAAAATCAATCAGCGGGTTCCTTATTGGCTTAGTGAACGCTTGAGTCATCACCGTTGTACACTTCGTCGCATCAGCAAATATTGTACCGCTTTAGAGACCGCTAAATTTGCCCTGCAACAGCGACAAATTTCATCTTAGCTTAAAAGGAACACCCTTAATAATCATGACCGATTTTATCAACGCGCTCTTCAGCTTAGAACAAGCCACCATCTACACCCCAAATGATATCATACTTGCTATCCTCTTAAGTTTTATCTTAGCCATGACCATAGGTTGGGTATACAAAATCACCCACCGAGGAACTTCTTACTCTCAGGCCTTTGTGCATACGCTTGTATTGATGGGCATGGTCGTCGCGGTGATCATGCTCATTATCGGTTCAAACATCGCCCGGGCCTTTTCCCTTGTTGGAGCCTTGTCCATCATTCGCTTTCGGAATGCAGTTAAAGACACCCGCGATGTAGGTTATATCTTCTTTGCCATGGCCATGGGCATGGCTGTAGGAACACAGTTTTACTTGCTGGCTACCCTGGCAACGGGTATTATATGTTTTCTTTTATGGGCTATGGTCAAGTTCGATTTATTTGCCAAAGAAATTAGAGAACAAGTCCTGAAAATTCGATTGCCCGGTGACATGCCTTATGAAACCTTATTTGAAACCGTATTCAGCAAATACTTAGTGCGGGCGGATTTAATCGCGGTAGAGACAGTCCAAGCGGGGACAGTGATTGAATTAGTTTACGGCATTGAATTGAAAAAAGCGGCTGAGGCGCAACCCTTCATGCAAGACCTGCGTAAACTCAATGATAATCATAAAGTCTCATTAATTACTGGACAACATGAAGTTGATCTATAAGTTTTGGCTCAAAGAGAACATCACCCCCATCCTAGGCGATGTATCACAACGGGCTGATACAGAAGCGATCATCAATCATGCCCTGAACCATTTCGGACGGCTTGATATTCTGGTGAACGCTGCCGGTATCACCTCGCGCACAGTCAGGCCAGAGGCAGACTTCGCGGAAAAATGGGAGGCCGTTATGCAAGTCAATGCCAAGGGCACGATGATGATGTAGCGACATTATCCGCTAGACGAATTTGTTAAATCATTCCCTTTCGTTATACTTAGGAATTTGAAAATGAGATTTTTAATAAGTTATCCCGTCGAATCGCTTGATATACTTGGATTTCAGGCGATGCTGCGGCTCATTTTAATAATTCAAAAATTCACGATTACTTTTCTTACAGTGTACTAAGTAGGTTGGAAAGGAGTAGCTCTCGCGGATTTAGTCGATTTCTGACCTGGAGGACGACCTTTTGTGACCCCAACTTTGCCAAGTCATCGTTTGATGGTACGCCATCTTCACCGCCAAATGAACTCGGCCAATAGGTTAGAATTGTCGTGACGAAAATCCTTAGAGCTTTAGAAACGCCAAGGGTTTGGATCACAAAACACAATCTGAAAAGACGTCGTTATGCTAAAAAAAGCTTTTCTTCTGTTCATTCTGCTATCATCACTGACTGCTTGTGTATATATTGAATCTGAGGGACCTCGTGTAAATCGAGCTGCTGATTTTACTACGGCTATTGAGAACCAAAAAATCAACACGGCTTGGTCTATGTTGTCATCGCGTGCCCGAGCGAAAATAAGGCCAAACCAACTTTTATCTCAACAGGGGGATTTCTATAGTATTGTGAATGCTTTTAAAGAAGCAGGTTTGGGTTCCAAATCAACCCGAGAAATTAAGTTTGGTGGCCTTAATTATCAAGGACACCGAGCGGTTTTAGCATTCATGTTAGTTCAAGAACATGGTGATTGGAAAATTGACAACGTTTCTGTCGACAACCCTGACTAGCCAACCCATGCTTGCCCACCACGAAGAAATACCGTTCTAATCGTTATACGCCATTTTAATCCTATATCTAAACTTATAAGGAGAAAATTTATGTTGTCACGCCAAATATTTGTTTGTACTATCGTCACGCTATTGGCTTTGTTATTTAGTGCTTGTGTCCCCATGCCACCTGCTGATTCAGGTGATGTAGCCTCTGCTGAAGACTCTGCAAGCAGGGAAGAAATGGGGTTCAGGCCTAGTGCTGCCGAATGTATTGCTCCGGCTAATCCCGGCGGTGGCTGGGATTTCACCTGTCGTTCTGTCACCAAGGTTATGAGTGATCT
Source organism: Anaerolineae bacterium (assembly GCA_965199695.1). Taxonomy (GTDB): domain Bacteria; phylum Chloroflexota; class Anaerolineae; order 4572-78; family 4572-78; genus CBDAUV01. The sequence continues at coordinate 1,975,428 of OZ241372.1, forward strand.
TGGTTTAGTTGATGGCACTATTCAAGTGACCAATATGGCCGGCGGCGGCGGCGGTGTCGCCTTGGCCCATGTGGTCTCTGAACGAAACGAAGACGATAACCTCATCATTGCGGCCAGCCCAGCGACGACCCTTCGTCTAGCGCAGGGCCAATATGGTGATTTCACGGAAGAAAGTGTGCGCTGGTTAGGGGTCGTTGGGGCTGACTTTGCCGTGTTAGCCGTGAATAATGACTCACCCTATGAAAGCCTGGATGATTTGGTGGCTGCCCTGCGAGCAGACCCGGCTTCGGTTAACTTCGGCGGTGGCAGTGCTGTTGGTGGTCAAGATCATCTGAAGGCGATGATTTTGGCTCAGAGTGCTGAAATTGATCCGCTTTCTTTACGCTATACGCCCTTTGATGGGGGTGGAGAAGCCTTAACTGCTTTGCTGGGTGGCTTCATTGATGTCTTCCCTGGCGATGCCTCTGAAGTACTTGGTCAACTCGAAGCAGGCGAAATTCGTATTTTGGCGACCTTGACTCCCGAACGTTTGGCCGAACCCTTTGCCGATACGTCCACCGCCACTGAACTCGGTTATGCGGCTGAGTGGATTGTCTTCCGTGGCTTCTACGCCCCCGGTGGCATGTCAGACGAAGCTTATGACTGGTGGGTCAGCACCCTAGAAACCTTGGTTGCCTCAGATGAATGGGTTGAAACCGCTTCTCAAGGCGGCTTAGATCCCTTCTTCATGGGCGGCGATGCGTTCCAGCAAATGATTGTTGATCAAATCGTCAACTTCCGACAATTGAGCATTGATTTGGGTATTATTGAATAAAGCAACCAAGTGGCAAAGTGGCAAAATATCAGGGTTGCTTACTTGTCACTTTGCTAAGTGACCGGCGTTCGAAATCTATTTTCGCATCGAGTTCTCTATGGACAAAAATTTTTTGACGGATCGGATTACAGGTATTATTCTCTTAATTTTTGCCTTGTGGTATATGTGGCAAGCGACTTTATTGAATGTACCATCAATTGCCATTGATACCTTAGGCCCGAAGACTTTTCCCCTGTTTTTAGGTGGTCTATTGGCTGTCTTAAGTCTTTATTTAATCCTCAAACCAGACCCCAATCCTCCTTGGCCGACAGATACGATGGCCTGGCTGAAGATGGGTCTGATCATCGTCAGTCTGGTCGCTTATGGTTATCTCATTGAGCCACTCGGTTTTATCATGGCGACCACCCTAGAAATGACCGCCTTGGCTTATTTATTCAAAGGTTCTATTCTCAAAGCATTGATTAGCTCACTCTTGTTTTCCGTTTTTTTGTTTTTCTTGTTCAGTTATTTATTATCTTTGCGATTACCAATCGGCATAATTTTTGCAGGCTTGGGAGGATAAAGCGATGGAAGTGTTCAGTTTTCTCATTGATGGCTTTGCCATTGCTCTCTCCCCGACCAATTTATTGGTTGCCCTCATCGCGGTGACGATTGGCACTCTGATTGGCATGTTTCCGGGTGTCGGCCCTATCAATGGCATTGTCATCTTAATCCCCCTTGCCTTTGCGATTAGGCTGCCCCCAGAATCAATGTTAATCCTATTTGCCGGGGTTTACTACGGCGCAGAGTATGGCAACGCCATCAGTGCCTCATTGTTGAACGTTCCAGGCACCTCGGCTGCCGTGATCACCGCCTTGGAAGGTCATACCCTAGCGCGGCGCGGCTTGGCAGGCAAAGCCCTGGGCACCTCGGCCATCGCCTCCTTTTTTGGGGGCACGATCTCCATCATCGCTATGATGTTTTTTGCGCCCCTCTTATCGGAATGGGCCATCAAATTTGGCCCCGCCGAATATTTCGCCTTAATCGTTTTCGCTTTTTCGACCCTGTCGAGTTTAACAGGCTCAAATCTGGCCAAGGGCCTCATCGCCACGATCATTGGCTTGATGTTGTCTGTCATCGGCTTAGATGTCATGAGCGGCGTGGAACGCTATACCTTTGGGCAACTGAAGCTGCTCGATGGCTTAGATTTTGTCGTGGTCGTGATTGGCTTCTTCGCGATTAACGAAGTTCTCAAATTGGTCTACGCCTCGGAACAAACAGAATTTATCACCACCAAGCTTGGGCGGGTGTTGATCACGGTTCAAGATTTTATATACTCGCTTTGGTCGCTAATTCGCGGTTCTATGATTGGCTTTTTGATCGGCATTTTACCTGGAGCTGGGGCCGCCATCGCCTCTTTTATCGCCTATACCACCGAAAAACGACTGCTTAGTCCCAAAAGCGACACCTTTGCCGAAGATGACGATATTCGTGGCCTCGCCGCCCCAGAAGCAGCCAACAACGCCGCAGTTGGCGGAGCCTTGATCCCGCTCTTAACCCTCGGTATCCCTGGCAGCGGCACCACCGCCGTCATGCTGGGGGCCCTCTTGGGCTTGAATATTACCCCCGGTCCCCTCTTCATCAGCCAGCGGCCCGACATGTTCTGGAGTCTCATCGCCTCAATGTATGTGGGCAATGCTATGTTGCTGGTCCTCAATTTACCGCTGGTCGGCCTATGGGTGCGCTTGTTACGTGTCCCTGACTGGTTTCTTTATCCAGCCGTCGTCGCAATTAGTTTTGTGGCAATCTACGCCGTCAATAACAGTCCTTACGACATCACGCTCATGGCTATCTTGGGCGTTCTAGGCTTTCTGCTGCACATGCTCAAACTTCCGCTGCCACCGGTCATTTTGGGCCTCATCTTAGGCCCTTTGATGGAAAGAAACCTCCGTCGGGCCTTATCGCTCAGTCAAGGCGATTGGAGCTATCTTTTTGAGAGTTGGATTTCAAAGGGCTTGTGGATCTTAGCCATTATTAGTCTATGTTTACCTTTGTTATTGGGTCGGAAGCGGCAAGAGGCCTTGGTCGCGGCGGCGGAGGGTGCGTAGCGCGTCCGGCTGGATGCGGTACGACCTATTGTTTTGCTGAGGCGATAGGATAAAACCCCTGTTCACGCGCTACATCAAGCAACCGCTCTACATTCGTTTCCATTTGTTCCAAAACCGCATCCCGCTCTCGTTGCCAATCCTTTAGCGTCACTTCGATGTCTCCGGCTTGAGGCATCGCCCTTCGATCCGTCGCCTGCAAAATTTGGATAAGAATATTATCAGCTTCCTGTATCCAAGCATCACCCTCGCTTTCTGGCGCGGCACGAATGACCCCCCAACGAGCGATTTCGCCCAAAATAGCTTGTTCGACAGGCTGATTGATCTGCATCCAACGAGCCTGTGCATTTTCTGTGCTTAAGGCCCCATCGTCGAAGAGATGAAAAGAGAGGCGTTCTGCGAAGCGGGTCTTAAAACGTGGGTTTTGGCGGAGGGCGTTAAAAAAGAGGCTGATGTGGCTTTGATCTTGCTGCCAAAAAAGTTCAGTCGCCTCATTTTTATCAACCCAAGTCTTTTCGCCATCCCAGACAAAGTACTTCACCTGACCGGCCGGATTATGCACCCCTATATACCAATTACGCTCCGGCCAATCTGTGTTTTTGGCATACCAATTTAAGATAATATGATCGATGAAGCTATCGATATCGAGATAGGCTGCCACTTCAGTATATCGTTCTGGGTCATCTAAGCCACCTTGGGCGATTAAGCGTTTGAGGGTGGCAAACCGTTCCTCTGAGCCATCAAGCGGCCCATCATCTTTTTCAACCGACCAATCTCTTTCATGGCCCCCATAATAGGAGGCCATAAACGCCGCATCAGGTCTTTCTACCAGATTATACAGACCCCAATATAAGCCATTCAGATAAAGATGGACGAATGTCCCATGGGAGCCGACCCCGGACATGGCAATTTGCGAGGCCCGTAACCATTCATCGCGGGTGTAAGTGGTTCTGAGAGCTTGCTCTGGCTGACCGGTGTAGTTGCTATTGCCACCGGCCCGAAGTACCAATTTTTCAAAGGTCTGGACGGGTGAATGCGGAAACAGGGTTTCCGTTGGAAAGAGCGGATAGTCTAATTTTGTTGCCGAGCCATAGATACCTCGAAAATAGAGCCGAAAGGAGGCTTTAGGTCTCATCCGTCCTCTGCTGCCATGCATTCTGAGGCCATTATTAATCTGGAATCCGGGGTGAATGCTTGAGGCAGGGATAAGTTCAGGGGGATAGATTAATTCAATGGATACACCGCGTTCCCAGATGCGGCCTCTGGATAAGGCATTGGCATAAATATGAAAGGTATCGTCAGGAGCGACGAGGGAGATGGATGGAATGGCGGTTAAGGCATCTCGGACTTGCTTGGCATAGGATGCGTCTCTGGCTATTCGAGGGTCCATCCCCGCTTGATGTAAGACCTCATCGAGAAAGATATACGAAAAGGTATTGACCTCTGCTAACACATGAGTTGGTTTAAAGGCTCCTGCCCGAAGAATCGTGGTTGTATTGATGGAGATGGGTTCAGTATATATCTCGCCATGCGTTTCCGTCGGCTTGCTTCCGTCTAGGGTATATCGAATCGTGACCTCTGGGGTTGATGTGTGTAAGGCTACCTGAAAAGGGTGGTCATAAAATCCACGCCCAACCGTCGCCTCAACTTTGGCGATGACTCCGGCCCAAGTTAAAGAAGCATCATTTGGGTGCCCTGGTGATGGATAGGGCGAATAGCCAAAAACATTGCTTTCGGGATGACGGCCATAGGAAATATATCTCAGTTGGGGCGGGTAAGCTGGCTCCAGCTTGTCCTCAACACGCTGGCTCATCAAATTATAAAGGGCTAAGAAATCGCCTTCCTTTTTCAATCTGAAGTTTGTGTGTGGTGTAGGAAGATCATCGCAGGCTGTTTCAGGCTGATCAGATTTTATATCCTTTCCCGAGGCGAAGACGAGCAAATAGGTTCGACTTTTCAAGTTACACTCAGGAAAAACCCATTTCCCCAGTTGGGTGGGATTATTGCTCAAAGCCCAATGCGCCAAATTTACATCCTGGTCGCTTTGATTATAAATTTCGACCCAATCCGATAGGTCATCATCTTGGTCGGTCAAGCCTTTGCCATTAGAGGCCAGGATTTCATTAATAATCAAAGCTGCGGGAGCATTGTCTGCTGATTTAATGATACTTGCATAGAGATTAACCCCCAAATATAAGAAGAGGGCACTCCAAAAAAATAGTTTATGGTGTTTTGAAAAAATCATGTTGATATTTGCCTAGATTTTACGACTTTCCGTTAACGCTTACATTATAGTGTGCGTTGCTTCGCTACGCCATCCTGTAGCATAGCAACTTAATCACAGGCATATATCAATGCTTAAAAAGCGACAAAAAAGACCTCCTGAATGAGATCTTCTTCAGGCGATCAATAAATATGTTAGACAAAAGTAGATGTTCTATGCTATACTAGATGCGGGCATAACCTTAAGATTAGGCGTTGAAATAGGACGCAGATAAACGCAGATGGCGACAACAGGGTTGTCGGACACAGATTTGTTAAATGAATCTGCGTTCATCAACTGTGTTGATGCCATCTGCGTTCTTATGTGTCCCCTAAAAATTAAATTTATGCCCTTGCTGAGTATAGCAAGTGGTGTGCCTGCGGTCCGGCGGGGCCAGATACGCACAAGGTGTGTGTGCCAAATATGAGTGGAATAAGCGTAAAAATTAACCAATAAGCACTTATTATTATATAGGAGAACATTGGCCATGAAAATCGTAGATCATCGTTTGTATCAAGATGATGGTTCACCTTATCCCTTTGTCCAATCACCAAATGGCGGCAACCCCCTGCAACCCCGTTATTTGATTATTCACTATACGGCTGGCTTGAACCCTGAGGCGGCTGTACGAACCCTGACGGATCCGAATGCACAAGCTTCTGCTCATCTGGTCATTGGGCAAGATGGGAGTGTCACGCAATTGATGGCCTTTAATCGTATCGCCTGGCATGCTGGGGTGAGTACCTGGGAAGGCTTACAGGGCCTGAATAGCTATTCCATTGGGATTGAGTTGGATAATCTGGGTCAATTGACTCAGCAAGGTGTCCATCCCGATGGGATGGCGCAGTGGGTGGATTGGCTCAATCAACCTTATAATGGCCCGATGATTGAGGCAGTGCATAAAAATGGTGGTCCTCTAAGTGGTTGGCCCACGTTTAGCCCGGAGCAAATTGAAGTGACGATGACCATTTCACAGCTACTCATTCAAACTTATGGCTTAATCAATGTTTTAGGCCATGACGATATTTCGCCGGGCCGCAAGATAGACCCTGGCCCCGCTTTTCCGATGGAGAGTTTCCGGGCTAGGGTGATGGGGCGAGCGGTAGATGCGCCGCCCACGGAAACTCCGTTTCCGCCTTTATACGAGACCACGGATAAACTGAACATCCGCTCTGGTCCTAGCACCGATTCGACAGCCTTGCCCGGTAGCCCATTGCCTGAAGGGACCAAGGTCGATATTAAGCAATATCAAGGTAGTTGGCGTTTTGTGGATGTGCAAGGGACTGTGGATGGGGTGATGGATATGGAAGGCTGGGTGCATGGGGCTTATCTGCGTCAAGCCGCTGATGTCGCCGCGGCTGTACAGGATGCGTACCCGACACCCACGGTGTCGGGGGTGGTACGAAACTTATATGCCACGACAGATAAGCTCAATATTCGGGCTACGCCTAGTACTGATGGTGAGAAATTGCCTGGTAGCCCACTGCCTTTTGGGACCAAAGTTGAGGTCTTAGATGCACAAGATGTTTGGCGCAAAGTAGATGTGTTGGATACGGTTGAGGGGATTACGGATCTGCAAGGGTGGGTGGATGGCCAGTACTTGGAGCGTGTACCGACGGTTGGATGAGGAAACAATTTTCGTAACACGTTGACCGCCCTTGTCTAAAACAAGGGCAAGATGTGATGGGAGATGATTTAGCTATTGTTAACAACAAGAAACCAGATTTTTTCAAAAAACCTGGTTTCTTTTCGTAACGTTTTGACAGGCCGCAACGCGCTACGCAATCTCTAAGAAAATTGCTTCACCACCTCCTGAATACTGCTAACCCCTGTCGGCCTGCCTATTGCTCGGAATTTCCAATTGGGACCACGACGGTAGAGTTCGCCCAATAACATACTGCTTTCGCCATCATAGTCTGATGATTGTGATAGACTATAGCGAATCATTTCTTCACCACTGGCATCAACAGCCCGTACAAAAGCGTTTTGAACAAGCCCAAAATGTTGATTTCGCTCTTGCGCTTTGTAGATATTGACCGCTAAGACGATTTTTTGATAATGGATACCGAGCTTCTTCAACTTAATCACAATCTGTTCATCATCCCCTTCCCCTTCGCCGGTTAGGTTATCCCCAGAATGATAGACAGTGCCATCAGCTAATTTCAGATTACCATAATAAATTACATCACTGGCACTCAAAACTTTGTCATTCGCGCCTAGCATCAGGGCAAACCCATCTAAATCAAAATCCAGCGGGGCACTACTAAACAAGTTTTTTAACAAGCCGCCACCACCACTGCCTTTATCTGGAACCACATCCCAGCCTAAGCCCATCGTGACAGTATTTAAGTCATACTTTTCTTTCTCCAGGGTAATCGATTGCCCTTTGGTTAAATTAATAGCCATCCTAACACCTTTCCTTTTGCTGGATTGAGAATAGGGAATAGGCAGCAGGTCTAGTTGTGCTTTTTGCCCTGTTTTTGTTTGCCCTTTCCCTATGCTCCACATATCAAGGCCGCTGCGCTATCGAGGCCGCCTCAAAATCCTGAGCAACGCTGGTTGCTGATATAGATTGATATTACATATACTGATCGACAAACCCTTGCAAGCCAACTTTATAACCATTGCCCACAGCTTGGAAACGCCAGTCCCCATCTTTGCGATAGAGGCGACCAAATTCAACGGCTGTTTCAGCGGAGAAATCCTCATCTAAATCGTAACGGAGAACTTCGCTTCCGTCTTTATTATTGAGCAAACGAATGTAGGCATTGCGAACTTGCCCAAAATTTTGACGGTGTTCCTCAGCATTGTGGATCGTGACGGCCACGATAATGTCCTGAATAGCAGCATCAACTTTAGGGAGATTGACCAAGATCGTCTCATCATCCCCTTCACCCATCCCCGTGCGATTGTCGCCTTGATGGACGACAGAGCCATCGGGAGATTGTAAATTGTTGTAGAAGATGAAATAGGAGTCGTTGGGAGTTTTGTTATTGCTACCCAACATGAAGACGCTACTGTCTAAATCCGCATTTGTTCCCGTATCTGTTTGATTAACATCCCAGCCTAGACCTATGGTCAATTCTTCTAAGTCTGGTTCCTTTGACAAGTTAACCCGTTGTCCTTTAAATAAACTAATACCCATTTTTGTTCCTCTCAGTTTCACTTATTAGATTAGTTAATATTGTGTATAGATTATATCAGATTTATGGGTCGTCGAGGCTGACATCTACAGTGCCTCATACCTCTCAACCAGCCACCCCACAAACCTGTCTTACACCTGAACAATCATAGTTCGTAACTATTCAGGTGCATAGCTATCATGGTACAATGTCAGGCGCGAATATGCAATATTTTATCTATATTCCAGCTAAATATGTTTCCAAATCCGCCAAAGCTCGTTTTGCATAAGCTTGACTGCGTTGACGCTTATTCTTCACCTGGGGAATCAGGGCAGGTAAAATGCCGAAATTGGCCTTCATGGGCTGAAAGGTCTTTGGTTCGGCGTGGGTTACATAGTGGCATAAAGCCCCAAGCATGGTCGTCTTAGGCAGCCTCAGAGGTGGTCGTCCTTGCACCAAATTGGCTGAATTTAAGCCAGCTATCAGACCAGAGCCAATATTACCAACATAGCCTTCTATACCCACAATTTGTCCAGCAAAGAAGAGGTCAGGTCGGGTGCTAAATTGCATGGTCGGATTGAGTAAGACGGGGGCGTTGATATAGGTATTGCGGTGCATCATGCCGTAGCGCAAAAATTCGGCTTGAGCGAGACCTGGAGTCAGGCGAAAGACCCGTTTTTGTTCACCCCACCGCAAATTGGTTTGAAATCCAACCAAATTATAAAGCGATCCAATGAGATTATCCTGACGAAGTTGAACGACGGCATAGGGTCGTCGGTTTGTGTGCGGGTCTTTTAATCCAACTGGGCGCAGGGGACCAAAGGCCAGGGATTGTACACCACGTCGGGCCAGTTCTTCAAGGGGCAGACACATTTCGAAGAAGTTTTGTTTCATATCTTCTTCTTCAAAAGATTTGAGCGTAATCTTTTCCGCTTCAAGCAGAGCTTGGACAAATCCTTCATATTCATCTTGCGTAAAGGGACAGTTGATATAATCTCCCGCTTCAGTCTCACCACGTCCATAGCGATTGGCGCAAAAGGCGATGGTCATGTCAATCGAGTCGCGGGCGACGATGGGCGAAATGGCATCATAGAAATAAAGATATTTGGTGCCACTCAAATTTTTTAATTTTTCTGTTAATGCCTCCGAAGTCAGCGGCCCTGTGGCAATAATCGTCGGGCCAGTCGGAATCTCTGTCATTTCCTGACGCTTGAGGGTAATGAGTGGGTGGGCCTCAATGCGTTGCGTTACGAGAGCAGAAAAGGCATCACGATCAACAGCCAAAGCCCCGCCAGCGGGTAACTTTGTTTCTTCGGCTGCCGCTAAGACCATTGATCCCAGTCGGCGAAGTTCATTTTTAAGTAAGCCTGGGGCGCGGTCTGGCAAATTGCTGCCCAAAGAATTACTACAGACCAATTCACTGAGTCCCGCCGAGACATGGGCGGGTGTCGTCTTGATAGGCCGCATTTCATATAAATCAACAGGCAGACCTCGTTCAGCAATTTGCCAAGCGGCCTCTGAACCAGCCAACCCGCCGCCAACGACTGTAATGTTTACCTGTTCGCTCATCGGACAGTCTCTACAAGCAAGGCTTCCACTACGCTCCCTTGAGCATAATCTCCTTGTCCCTCTGGTAAAATAAGCAAGCCATTTGCCCCGCGCATGGATAATAAGCGTCCAGAACTTTGACTGCCCGTTGTACTGGCTATGAGTTGACCATCTGGCTGGCGGGTGATGATGGCACGTTGATATTCTGGCAGGTACGGATTATGAGAAATCGGATGAGACAAAATCACTGAATGACGTGGCCGCTGCCAGTGCCGATGACCTGCCATTTTCAGTAGGGCAGGACGCACAAAGAGTTCAAAACAGACCAAGGCACTGACTGGGTTGCCTGGCATCGCAAAAAAAGGTTTATCAGCCAGCGTGGCAAAGGTAATGGGTTTCCCTGGCTTGATCTTCACGCGGCCAAAATGCAAGGTGCCATGTTCAGCCAAATAAGGTTTCACCAAATCCAATTGACCCATGGATACACCGCCAGAGGTTAAAAGGGCTTGGGCTTCTGATAAACCGCGTTGAATCGTTGTCTCCAGGTTAGTCTTCTGGTCGCGGACAATGCCTAAGTCATAAGGCCTACCCCCATTTTGGCGGACAACATTCATTAAGGTAAAACGATTGGCATCGCGAATTTGACCTGGTTTAAGCCTTTGATCTGGTTCTAAAATTTCATCACCCGTGGACATCACCGCCACTTTAGGACGTGGATAGACCTTGACTTCGGTTAGCCCTACTGTCGCCAAAAGTCCTATTTCAGCAGGATTGAGAACTGCGCCTGCTGCTAATAGCGCTTGCCCAGTCGCTATATCAACCCCGACAGGCCGAATATTGTCCCCAGCCTGGACTGGGGTGGTCAAGGTTAATTGACTGTCTTTTTCAAGCGTATTTTCCACTATCACCACAGCATCAGCCCCAGATGGGACGGGTGCTCCGGTGGTGATTCGAGCAGCCGTCCCTGAGGTTAAGGTCAAATCAGCCATATAGCCTGCCATTTGATCCCCCACAATCTGACGCGGGCCATCATCAGCTGCGATGACGGCATAACCATCCATGGCCGAAGAAGGGAAAGGGGGCATCTCTTCCGCAGAGATGACATCTTCGGCTAGGACAAGCCCCAAAGTTTGGTCGAAAGGTAGGGTTAGCGGGGGTAATGGTTGAACTTGCCCTAAAATTATGTTTAGGGCATCGGTCACTGGAATCATAGGATAGGGTGATTCAGGCATGTTTATCTCCTTTTACTTCTGTCCTATTGCAATCATTGAGGTCCCAAAGGGCAAATTGACGACCCGTGCTAATCCAGCCTCCACCTGGCCGACAATCGTTAAAATTTTATTCACCATTGGCGAGGCAGGTTCCATTTCCACTTGATATTCATTTTCATCCATAAGATGCGAGGCCAATTCAGGTTCCTTACCACGGCGTAGCATGATCAAAGGGGCGGCTAAAGGAAAGATAAAGAAGTTATTATGACTAGCGCGTATCAACCTAAAATTGGCTTGATTTAGCTTGGTCTTTAATTCGCCAATGGTATAACGATGTTGGTGATGATTTTTGACATCATTATTGGACCACAGAAACGTGAAGGCTGGCACTGTAATGATGATATGCCCGCCGGGTTTGAGAACCCGATGGGCTTCTTCTAAAATCGCTCTATCAGCCTTTACATGTTCGATCACATCAAAGACTGTGATCAGGTCAAAGCTGTGGTCATCAAAAGGATAAGGCTGGGTCGCATCAAATTGGTCCACATCATATCCGCGCAAACGGGCTTGCGTCACGGGTCGAGGGTCAACATCAATGCCCTTAACTTGACCATAGTGACTAAGATGGTGAATCATATTTCCCGCCCCACAGCCTATATCTAAAATAGATAGACCGGTTGTCTGCGGCAGGGTTTGGTGCATGAAGGTGTTTATCATCAGGGTGCGGCTTCGGAACCACCAATGTTCATCTTCTTCGATCTGATCTGGGATGGGTTTATCGGCAATGGGGGGGAGTTCAGATTGTTCGGGCATAAGTGTTACTTTCTGTTCTCAGATTGTTTTGCCCAATTCTACTCAGCACATAGATGATGGGCAAACTTATGTTGATGGGTTGCAGGGGCTAAGTCAAACTGAACCTGCGGAGCCTGAGATAGACCTACTATAAGAACAAATCACTTTATCAGAACTATGGGTTCAGTAACGCTTCGCGGACTTCTGACCAAGGTGAAACCCCATTTAGATGCCTCACATTATCAGGTGAACTTTCGGATTAGTGAGAGCTTGTATCAACAAATTTTGGCCGATTGTGATCAGTAGTCTGGAGTTGGTTTTTTTTCGCTTTAATGCTTTTTTTGATCCTATCAAAGCTTCTCTCCATTCTCTTTAGTTTTTTGACTTTCATGAAAGAGTTGGCGTATCTAAAACAGCATCCCCTTTTGTCTGAGACAAAAACTGATGAATAATTTCTTGCCACTGCTCAGGATTAGCCGCCAAATACGACTCATGCCCCACCCCAACAAATATTTCAAATCGCTTTTCAGACCTGACCTGCTCAAAGACTGACTGCGCTTGGGCTAATGTTGCCCGTTCATCGGCTGAACCATGCATGATTAATATTGGACAATCTACGTTAGCCGCATATCTAAGCGGATTATGCTTAAAGCCGGGTACTTTGTTAATCATACTGCCCCACAATACCAAGAGGTGGGCCCCTGGATAGGCTGGCAAGCCCATCATCCTAAACCGATTGGCCACGGTTGACACCATTTTATCAAATACGGCCTCAATAATCACCCGCTCTGCTTTGACTTCTTTTTCGGCAATGGCTCGTAAAATAGCCACCCCGCCCATTGAGTGTCCATAGAAAATAATCTTGTGCGGACGTAATTTTTGTTGCACATACTTAAATGAAGCAACGACATCATCAGCCTCATAAAAGCCTATGCTCGTGTCATATTGGTTCGACCCACCACTCCCACGAAAATCAACCAGAAAGACATCATACCCCATCTGACTGAAGACTTGGGCCTCAGGTAATAGCGTGGCTTTGGATACGGCATAGCCATGAAACATCAGGATAAGACCTTGTGCTTCTAGACTGGGAATATACCAGGCTTCCAGTTCAATATCATTATATACAGTCAAGTGGTGAATTTCATAGGTCAATCCATAGTCGGCGGGTGTCGTCGTATTCAGCGGTTTGGGGATGTTGATTCCTCTGAACAAAATCAATATTTTTTGCCATAAAGACAAATCTTCGGGATTATCAGTCCGCTCACCCTGCTGGGTAAAATGAAGAATTGTATAAGCATGTTGATAAGCCAGCAGGTTAACGAACACGAGTATCAAGCAGGTACTGATGCTGATGATTAATTTGGCAGAACACTGGAAAGATTGATATATATTTCTCACCATACTACTCCTTAATGCTTTTTCAGCTAAACAGCCCTACAGTGTGATAGGTAAAATAATGAGAATTAAAGCATATATACGAGGCTATTGCTTAAATGTTGCGCTTCATAGACCAATGCGGCAAATTAGTCGACTTAACTTAAAAATTATAATTGCCAAAACAGAACATTCGTGCTAACATCTAATCTGTAAATTCTAATGGAAATCATATAATTTCCAACCAATCCTATTCATTGTGAAATAAGGAGAACCTGATGCAAGAAGTCACCACATATCCCCTTGGCACATTTTCGTGGGTCGACCTGACCACGACAGATGCCGCGGCTGCCAAACAATTTTATACCGAACTCATGGGCTGGACGGTCAATGATATCCCTCTTGGCCCAGATAGTTTTTATACGATGCTCCAATTAGAGGGGCGTGATGTCGCTGCCTTGTCGCAAATGGATGAAGAGCAGCAATCACAAGGGATGCCGTCTACTTGGAATTCTTATATAACCGTTGAAAATGTGGATGAAAGCGCAAAAAAAGCCACTGCGCTCGGGGCTACGGTCATGATGCCGCCCTTTGATGTTTTTGATGCTGGGCGGATGGCGGTGGTCCAAGACCCAACTGGGGCTGTTTTTTCAATCTGGCAAGCAAAGTCTCATATCGGGGCCAAGGTGGTCAATATTCCAGGGACACTCGCCTGGAATGAATTGGTCACCAGAGATCTGGAAACCGCCAAAACATTTTATCAGCAATGCTTTGGCTGGGAAACCCAAACCCAAGATGTCGAGGGCGGCTTTGAATATACCACGATTATGAATCATGGTCGTGCAAACGGGGGCATGCTGCAAATGACGGCAGAATGGGGCGATGCACCCCCTCACTGGATGGTCTACTTCAGCGTGGCTGACTGCGATGCCAGCACGGAAAAAGCCAAATCACTCGGAGCCACTGTTCACGTAGAGCCGCGTGATATTCCCGAAGTGGGACGTTTTTCCGTTCTGCAAGACTCGCAAGGGGCGGCTTTCACCCTAATTTATTTGAACAATCCTGAAGGGTCGCCAGAGGGATAAGATTGGCAGGAAGTTAAAAAGAAGATAATTCTAAAGCAATGCGTCCTTGATTCGCCTCGACCTTCGGTAGTGCAGATATTTTGACTGACGAAAGGGGCAGACACATCGGTCTGTCCCTACATCATTAATTTTTGGTGTCGGGGCAAACACATAGGTTCGCCCTGCTTGGTTCTTGCTGTTCCTAAAAAGTTATCCAAAAGAGGACAATAGGTAATTCGCACTCAGTTAATATCAGCCTGAGGCTGCACGTAACTTGAGCCTTGGTTGAGCAGTCCCAACCGTTCTTTGACGCGCTCGGTGCGTCGTAATAAAATTATCTTGACTTGTGTGTAAGGTAAGAAGGGATGGATCTCTTCATCCTCATACCGGGCCAAGATATTCCGAGCAGCATTCTCGTCTGCGTCCAACACAACCCCGTCGAAACAGTAAAATTTCTCCCCTTGCCTTTCTCCTAGAAGAAGACCGTGTCGGGAATCCATTTGCGAAGTGTAGGCCGCATTGACGTTTGCAAGCGTAGAACCTCTACGCCGAGATACCGTTTGAAGAGCCTCGGCCATCAGACCTTTGACCCAACCGCTTAGTCTGCGATTTTGGTCTTTGCCGTAAGACCGTCCCTTGATGGGGACACTCAGGTCTTCGGTCACAATGGTCTGGGCTTTATCGACCACCTTATGGGTGGCCTTGTATATCTTGTCGCGCATCCGCTGCCGGTGCTTCCTTTTGCGGCGGTTCAGCTTTTTGCGCGAAAGGTTATTCTTTTCTATATTCTTGCGTTTATGTGCTTTCTTGCGGGCAATGGCTTTGAGTTTATGGCGCCGTTGATATTTGGTCTTTAGATAGTCACTTTCTTGGCTCAGGTCAGCACCTAAGCCCTCTCCGTAGCGTTCTCCCTCACTATCAACATAGACCTCACTATAGCCTTTGTCTAAGCCCAGAGTTTTGGGGCCGCAATCTTTAGTGATAACTTCTTCAATGGTGTAATGTACTTCTACCCGTCCCTCTCTCAGGAGAAGCCGCAGCGTCCCTGTTGGCTGAACGTTTGTGTTGAGGGGTATAGCGACCCGCTGCCCTCGCTTGAGGCTCTGTACCTTGAGCCAAGCTCTGTCTCCTAACTCAAAGGTGCTGTAGCAATCGCTATCCAAGACTATCTGCTTTTTGACTTTGCTCTGTCCGTGCTTGCAACAGAGGCGCATTTGACGGTGTAAAAAGGCATCAGCTAACCCTTTGTCTTTTTTGAGGATGGTAAACAATCGCTTTCGTTCTGTCTCGTCCTTCCCTCGTTTCCATACCTTCCGTCTCACCTCGACTTTGCACGCTTCTCGATAGGCTTCTATATTGGCCATACTGTCCCGTAAGGTCTCTTTCCATAGACGGGCAGGTACATTGAACTTTCGTCCTTGGGCCAACCAGTCATCTCGTATTTGACGATGCTTCAACCCCACCCCTTGCACCGCTCCGTAGCGATGCCACACTTCTTGACGCACAGTGCCTAAGCGTTTCGCTATTTCTTTTAGCTGTTCGTATTTCCCTTGGTTGAGAGCATCACTATAGACGCTCCTTGTCACCTTCCCCATTTTCTTTTCCTTCTGCTGCCGCCTTAATTTGTTTTTTCTAGCTTCTGAGACCATACAACCGCCTGGAAAAGCAATGAATTATTGCCTTCAAGTCTTCCTCCATTTCCTGCTGCGGTGATAATTGGGTTTGATTGATGACCACGATTTGACAATTATGTTGTTTGGCAAACTACTCGAACCACTCAAAGCCAAATCTGACCAGCCTGTCCTTGTGGGCAATCACGATTTTTGACCCTTCGCCCAGTTCCACTGCTTCCATCAAAGCGAGAACCTTTTTGCGCTTGAAATTCATCCCCCCCCCGATTTCTTCCTGCCACTCATCCACGGCTATCCCCCCGCCGAGACTGAATTTTTCTACGGCTTCCACTTGTGTACGCAGGGCCTCTGTTTGTCCGCGTGAGGAAACGCGACAATAGACCACCCCTTTTCTTTTTTCAGGGGGTGGTTCGATGCCCAGTGCTTTTCTGAGGTCTGTGTCATCATAGTCCCGATGGCCGCCAGGGGTTCTTTTTGCAGGCAGTCTCCCTTCTTCGTCCCACCGCCTGAGTGTCTTGGTCTCTTTTCCTACTCTTTGGGCAAATTCCTTCACCCGCTAAATCTTGGTCATACTCTATAATTATTTCACCTTCTTTCCAACTTTTCAACTTGTTTTTCCAAACTCTTTCTATCCTTCTCTGGCAGAGCAAAGTTTTTTAGATTTCAACTCACCTAGTCTATTACAAACCATTCATCCCGTTTATATAATTGAAGCCTCTCCTCTCCAATGCCTTTAACTTCGACTAATTCATCAAGGTTCGTAAAACCGCGTCCATTTTGCTCTATCTTCTCTTTCCTTTTCTCTTCAATAGCTGAAGCTATTTTCTCGTTTATATAGGGCACATCCATCAAGTCCTCTACCGAAGCTGAATTTAGCTTCAAGGGTTTCAAGTCATCCCTAGATTTTTTTCTTTTGGCTGGTGAAGCAGTCGGTTTAGGCATTACTTCAATCACCTTTTTCACGATAGCCTCAATGAGTTCATCTTTAGATCCAAAATTTTCAATTTGGTTCGCTATCTCAGAAATTGAGCCTGCCTGATTTCTAATATCCTGACGGAGCTGCTCAACTTGGACGGCAAGTCCTTTTTCCAGATTAGCAAATGAAGCCTTAAGACCACTATCATCCTGACTGAGTTCTGGTTTTTTACTAGAATTTTTTCTGAGAAGAGCGACTTGTTCCAGAAGTGGTTTTTCATGTTCAGGTTCCAAAATAATTGCTTGGATCATCTCACCTTTGAGGGGAGAAATCTCTCTGGCTCTAACAGCCGCATAATATACAAAATGTCCCTCAACGACCTCATAGGATTCCAGACTAGTCCGTTTCAAAATAATGGGATTAATCGTACCTTCTACCCTAATAATGAGACGAGCTAGTCGCTCAAGCTCCTCAGCCGAAAAGCTGGACCGAGCCGTCCTAGAATTAATTTTTTTGACTCCAACTAATTTGGTCGGTAGTTTCATTTAGCCTATTTTCCTCAAAATTTCTGAAGCTAAGTCATTAAACTCTTGAGCCGATTTAGATTCGGGCTTGAAATCTAGGACTGAGCGTGGGTCAGGTATTTCGACACCCTCAACAATCTTCGTGTCCTCAGAACATTTGGCGACTTCATCTCTCTCAAAAATTATACTTTCCATCATCTCAACCCTATAACGTTCCTCCACAGCTTGCATACGTTTCCGTAAGGTTGACTGTCGAAATCTAGAATTGTACAAAATCTTGCTTGCCAAAACGCCTAACAGTTCAATTGGTTCTCTATTAATAATTTTTCGGAAGCCATTGACTTCCTTAACTAACTCTTTCACATTCTTAAGTCCCTGATTGGCAAAAGGTTTGAGATCAGAGGGAATGATGAAGTAATCGGCAGCAATCAAGGCGATCCTAGCATATAAATTCAACGATGGTGGCGTATCAATGATCGTAACGTCATAATCTTGGGCTACCTCACGCAACTTTTTAACCAAAATCAAGCGGCTATAGTCAATGCTATTTAAGTCGTTCTCCGCACCCATCAGATCAATATGGGCAGGCACAACATCGACCGCAGGAAAACAAAAATCAGCCGGTCGAGCAATTTCTTTGATTGGAAAGCTTTCTTCAGAACTCAGTACATGCAGAATATTACGTTCCCTAAGCGTATCATTTGCCTCATCATCGAACGTGACCAGACCAACTGCAAAGGTTGTATTGGCTTGACTGTCTAAATCAACGATGAGAATTTTTTTACCTTGTTTGCTCAAGGCGGCGGCAAGGTTGACCACAGTTGTTGTTTTTCCGACCCCCCCCTTGTTGTGATAAACAGCAATTGTTTTCATTCTACTTTCTCCTTTTTGTTGTTGTAATTGATTTTGTGTTTCTCGTCTTTGCTTCAAACTTATCAGGGCCTTTTGTGCTTCTTGATTATCTGGATTGATGGTCAGGACTTGTTGGAGACAATATTGACGACGTGCTGCATTCTTGGCGACAACATCTGCCATCCACCACCAAGCGACTTCATTTTGAGAATCACTTTTAAGTATTTCAGCCAGCAGTTGCCCCCCTCTCTGTTTCTCACCTGCTTTAATTAATTGAACAGCATTTTGTAAATTATTTGTCATTTCTTTGTGATTCTCCTCTGAAAATACAGTGATGAGTGAGTTTGTTCTGAAGTGTATCGCTGATTCGTCTCCAGAAAGCTTGGAGAATGATTGTATACCAAATCTGCTTTGCCGAATTTCCTCGCGTCCAATCAATGATTTTATTTCAGCGAACTTCATCTCTATCTCAGTCCCCTTACAGCCAAAAATGATAACTATATCTTGCGCGTTTCGTTCAAAAATTCTGAAATCTTTACCATTTGTAAGCAAGCCATAAGGCGCGTTCAGGCAGTTCAGATAGCGTTTAAGCTGACTAACGTGAGGAGTCGTCAAGTTGTATTTGGGACTCTTCACCTCTATAACCAAACTCAAAGGCGAATCTTTACCCAAAGTAATCGGAGTAAATTTGGACACATGCACGAGAAAGTCAGGCCGAATATTCCCGAGTGAAACCTCTTGATGCCAAGTCTCTGGTGTATAACCGAGGGCGGGGAGCAAGTATTGCACAACAAACTTACTCTCGACCTCGGTTTCATTGCGACATTTTTCTGGATTAAAAAACATTATTGAACAACCTCAAGAATTAATAAGCATTTATTAGCCTATAGTTAGCAGAGGTACAAATACGCTTGATATTGTTTCCATAAATATATTGGAAGTATACTGCCATTCATAATATACTAGGCCGATTGAAAACCCGCAAAAAATTAACCTATTTTTGCTGAATACCGCTTTGACCAATTCATCAGGTTCGTCTATAATCGACCAGACGACGCTAGGAGGCATAAATGACCAAACCAAACCTCATTATCATCATGGCCGACCAACTGCGTTTTGACCTCATCGGCCCGCATACCCCGCATATCAACCAACTCCTCGCGGAAAGTATGGTCTTCAACCGGGCTTACTGCGTTTCGCCACTCTGCGTTCCAGCGCGGGGAGCCTTTTTCACCGGGCAGTATCCCAATGTCACGCGCTGTCGGATTAATCCCTGGGAACCGAGCGAACGCGCTTATGGCACGGTCAAAGCGGGTGTCCCCAATTTGTATAGCCTGATGGAGAATGAGTGGGATAGCTGGCACACAGGCAAACAGCATCTTTTCACGGAAGAACGTATCCAAGAAGACCCAGACAGTCGTACTCACTGGCTTTCCCTAGAAGCGGGCTATAACCAACATCTCAAAGAAGGCGGGCAACGTCTTCCTGGTGGCCCAGCCTTTCGGGGCATCCTACCCGAATTGGTCGGCGGACGGATTAGTCATGTCCGCTCCTACTCGATTCCGACCACTGGCTGCTATGAAGGCGGCTTCGATTACTTCTTCGATGGCTATATCACCCACAAATCATTAGAAGCTATCCGAAAACGCGACAAAACGAAACCCTTTTTGCTCAATGCCATGTTTCTCGCCCCGCATCCGCCGCTGGATATTCCCGAACCGTGGTATTCGCAAGTACAAGAAATTGATTTGCCCGACAATGTAGGCTTATGGTGTCCCGGTCAGTCACCGCTGCAATTGTATAACTTGACGGGCATGTTTGGCAGTCGCTATACACGCCAAGCGTGGCAAGAGATTTGGCGCGTATACGCTGGCTTGGTCGCCTTGCTTGATGATTGCGTGGGCCAAATCATCACTGCGCTCAAAGAAGAAGGCCTATATGATGACAGCCTCATTCTTTTTACCTCGGATCATGGCGAGATGCTTGGCTCCCATTGTCTATGGCAAAAGATGTGTATGTATGAAGAATCAGTTCGCGTCCCTTTGAGCTTCAAATTATCAAAAGGATGGTCATCTGTTGAGCAATCAAACGAGTTGGTCAGTCATCTTGACATCTTGCCAACTTTATGTGACTTGCTCGATATCGATCCACCGCCAAGTTTGCCGGGCCTGTCTCTCCGCCCGACGATTGAAACAGATCAACCTATAGAACGTGACCACATTTTCATTCAATTCGACGGCAACGGGGCTCGCGGAAATTTCCAGCGATGTTTGGTGAAAGGGGCGCACAAGCTGATTGTTGATTTTTTCCAAAACGAAATTTTCTTTGAGCTTTATAAGGTCATTCAAGACCCCCAAGAAAAGCAAAATCTCGCCTTTGAGGACGTAGACACCGCCCGCGCCTTGATTCCCATTTTGCAAAATATCATGCAGGAAACCGGCGATGAGATTGGGTTTGGCATGCAGGATTATGACAATTTTCTGCGAGACTATGCTCCTTTTCAAAAGGGTGAGGCTTATTATAGTTAACTTACTAATGAATAAAAACGGAGAGTTTACATGACAGGGTATATCATCGCCAAAATTAACATTACCAATTGGGAACAATATAAAGAATACACCAAAGTTACCCCAGGTGTAATTGAGGAATTTGGCGGACGATTTATCGTCCGAGGCGGCGACACAGTCACCCTTGAAGGGCCAGAGGATGATGATCGTCTCGTGATTATCGAGTTTCCATCATTAGAAAAGGCAAAAGCTTTCTATTATTCTGAGGGCTATGAAGCGGCTAAAAAAATACGGGAGGGAGCGGCGACTGCGTCATTTGTGGCGGTTGATGGCGTAGACTGATATGGAGAGGTCTGAAGAACCGGATTGTCCTACAATATTAAGAAGCTTGGTTCAAAGTTTTGATAACTCAAGATTTTTTTTATGCCTAAGCAAAGGGAAACGTTTCTTTATACGACAAGGTGTCCAAAGTGAACTGCGGCTCGCTGACAAAGTGAATCCCAGGAAACATGGGATTTTGTTGATAGTGAAAGACCAGATTGGCTCGGATTTCGCCTTCGGGGTCGGAGCCGAGTTTGGCGCCTTGATGGGGGACGTGGCTGTAAAAGACGACGGCATCGCCAGCCATTGGATGTAAGTCAGCATGTGGCTGTTCATCACACCAGCGTTGGAAGCGATTCTCACGATCCTCTGTATAACCTAAGTAAGGCACCAACCAGTCAGGAATCGGCTTATCCATATAGCCATCTAAAAAGGTAAACCGGGCGCGGTCTGGGGTGTTGTCAGTAAAATAAAAGGTTGTATTCATGCAGAGGCCCATCACAGGTTGTTGTGCCCCAGCTTTCTCGACTTGATAATAATAGTCATAAAAATCCATGTGCCACTCCTGTCGATAGTCGGCTGGATTGACATGCGCTCGTACACTCCGTAATTGACACTGCTTGCCCAAAACCGCTTGTAGATAGGGCGCAACCGAGGCATGTCCGTACAGGGCCTTGGTCATCTCTGGATGTTGGGCCAATAATTGGTTAAAATAAACATTACCTACCCCATTTCGACCATCATAAGCTTCTTGATCGTACATCTCATAGAGAACTTTTTTCCATTGGTTCACTGTTTCCGCATCTAAGGCCTGTGAAATGAGCAAGAAGCCATTTTTTTGTAATTTTGCTAAATTTTCCGAAAATGTTGGGTCAGACATACATTGTCTCCTTAATAAATAGCGTTGTTAGTTGTTAGTCAACTGATTGAAAAACTAAAAACTAAGAACTAACAACTGATTTAGCATACTCCCCACGCGGCACACGAAAGAATAGCCAGAAGATGAAAACGCTAACTGAGACCACACTCGCGCCTATGAGAAATAGGGTCCGATATCCGGTAGCAGTAATGATATAGCCACCACCTAAAGCCATTGAAGAAAAGCCAATGCCCATACACATTGAGGTGACCCCAGAGGTGATGGACCGCCACTGCGGTCTAACGATTTCCATCTGAACGACATTAATCACCGAACGGGTGATGGACAGCATACCTAAAACCCCCATATAGCCAATACCAGCACTCAACCAATGTGGGATGAGACCCATCAGGAGCAAGCTGAGGATAATACCGATCGAGCCATAGATGACGGCTGGCACTTTGCCGATCCGCATCACGATTAGGGGGGTGGCTAAAGCTGTTGGGCCTGCTAAAAGTTGACCGATGGCGGTCAAGAAGCCGATTCTGGCCGTCGAAACACCTAAGCCATCGTCTAAATAGACATTAAAAAAAGATCGAGCCACCCCTTCGCCCGCCATACGAAACATCATCGTCACGGATAATATGGCAATAATGATGAGCGTTTGCCTTTCGATAGGAAAGGTGGTTTCTTGTGTCGTTGTTTGTGTCTCTTCTTTCTTGATAATTTCTCGCGTGGTGAGAAGGGCGAAGGCAGCGGGTAAAATAAAAATACCTGATGAAATGAGAGGATAGCGATAAGGGGCTGGGTGTTCCAAGGTCACGTTTAAGAGCGTGGCCACAAATTCGGGCAGCATCCCAGCCACTAAACTCCCAAAAAAACCCGCCAAAGGCAAGACGGCCACTTGCATCGAAAAAACATGATTGCGTTCTTGCGGACTGGTCGCGGCGACGAGATAGGGATTAGCATTGACGGTGTATAGGGCGAAACCTAGCCCGCTGAATAAACGTGTGATAATCACCCCTATATCACGCCAAGCCGACGGTAAAAATTCACCAATGGGCAAAGTCATAATCCCCAAGCTGACGAGACATATTCCCGAGACAACTGTGCGCCGATAGCCCCAACGGGCTCCAATGGCCCCAGCGGGCAAGGATGAAGCAGCAAAGGCAATTGCCGTGCTGCCGTTGACCAAGCCAATAAATTCTGGCCCATAGCCCAAACGTAAAAGATAGAGATTGAGTAAGACCGTCACAAAGCCAAAGTAGCCTAATCCCACTAGGGCCGAGGTCAGTAGATAAAGCCATACATCTCGACTGAAGAGACTCAAGGTGCGGAAGTAGGCTGCCATAAAATAAATATCCCATAAGAAAATGCTTGAATGATTGCGTGATTTAGGAAGCGGGATTCAATAACTGTCCCCTCAAATTTGAACCATGCGCTTCATTGTGTAGAAAGGCGAATGCAAGGTTTTTCTAAAGAGCTAAGTCTATAGTCCCTAATAAAGGAGTAAAAGGGGTATCATTAATAAGCAGTGTTTTACCCCAAGCTTCGTAGGGAATAACTGCGCTCGTTTTTTCGCCTTCAAAGCACTCAAGCCATTCTCGTTCTGAGTTAAAAGGTTTAGGCATTTCAGTTGCGTTTAAAAAGCCAAGATAGACCAGCACTACAGGGATTTTCATACTCGCCAATTTCCAGCACCAAGCAAAACGATTAGATAACTGATAATGATTATCAATGGAAATATTAAATTTTTCACTGCTGTTATTTCCAAAGGCAGTGTTCAAGCCTTCATTGGCTTCTTCAATAGCGACTCGTATGCTTTCGTGATTGTTTTCACTGACTTCGCCTCTTATTCTAGATTTGCTTATAAAAATTTCATCTTTATACGTCTTAGCTTGAAAAAGAAGGAGACCGTCCTTGCCCTTTATTCTTGCAGTCGAAGTAAAGTCCCAGTTAGGCGTTTCCCCCGTTGGTTGCTCAAACCACCATTTTTGCAGAGTATCTTGCTGTTCTTTAGGAAGAAAACGTTCTTCTTTATCTCGATCTAATCTAGCTCTTTTTTTTGAGCAGCTATGTGGTTGCCAGCAACTATTAGCTGTAAGCTCTGCAAAGCCTTCGAGTGAAGCGTTTATTTCTGTAATCACTTTTTCGCGTGGTGCGTCTACCATCTTAAGTATTCGCGCTCTACTTCCTTTTCCATAATCTGTATCCATATTTTTCGACATGTTCTATCCTCCAGCTTATCGACTATACGTGAAACCTCATTTTGTGTTGTAAGTATACCATTATTTCTTTTTTCTGTAAACTATTTTGGACTTCTTAATTTTTATCTCTGGCTGGTGTTTTTTGATAAAATTATACCATATAATATAAAATCTATATTCGAGCGAATGAAATTAAAGTTCACCTCACCCTCTTTCAAATCTGACAAGTCCCCCAAATCAGGTTATAATAGGGTTATTCGTTCTTAGGTCTTAGGTCTTTATTATTAGTTTTTTGTTAACTTTTCATTGTTAATTGTTCATTGTCATTTTATAGGAGGTATGATGACTGCATATACCAACATTGGTCAACGTATTCCGCTTTCAGATGGACAGGTAAAAGTGACGGGCGAGTTACGCTATGCCCCCGACTTCAAGATACCCGGCATGCTCGAAGGTCGCTTTGTGACTAGCCCTTATGCCCATGCCACGATCAATAGCATCGACGTTGAAGGGGCAATGGATGTGCCTGGGGTGGTGGCCGTTCTCACGGAGGCTGATTTACCAAATGTACCCCCAATGGGGCGGGCCTTACTGCTGCTGGCTCGGGGGCGAACGATGTTTGTCGGTCAGCCCGTCGCTTTGGTCTTGGCAGAAGATGCGGCATCTGCTCAAGATGGGGCCGACCAAGTCCTGGTGGATTATGACCCCTTGCCGGCTGTGGTCACACCCGAAGCGGCGATGGCGGAAGACGCACCGCTTGTTTGGCCCGGTGGTAAGCCTGGTCAGTCGGATGAAGATGCGGCCCATGGCGCAGATACAGATAGTGAAGAAGAAGAAGCAGAAGTGCCTAGTAATGTTTCTGGCACAAATCGCGTTGAGCGGGGCGACATTGAAAAAGGTTTGGCTGAGGCAGATGTCATCATCGAGCGTCGTTACAGCACAGCCATGATTCATCAAGGCTATCTTGAGCCTCATGCGACCATCGTCCAACCTGAGCCCATGACAGGCGGTTGCACAATCTGGAGCAGCACTCAAGCCATCTTCCATGTGCGAACCCAAGTGGCCAATGTCTTAAATGTGCCGCAGTCAGATGTGCGTTCCATTGCCACCCCCGTTGGCGGTGGATTTGGGGGCAAATTCTTGCTATATGAGCCTTTGGTTGCCTTGGCGGCCAAAATCACCCATCGACCTGTACGTTTGGTCATGACTCGCCAGGAAGAGATGATTGCTGCCAATCCAGCACCGCCCTATAAAATCAAGGTGACGCTTGGGGCGAAGAAGGACGGAACCTTGACCGCTTTGAAAGCCGATATCCTCTTGAATAGCGGCTGTTATCCCGGCTCCAGCGGGATTGTCAGTTCACTGATGGGTAGCATCTACACGATTCCCAACATGCTCCTTAGTGGCACGGATGTCATGACCTTCAAACCCTCTAGTGGAGCCTATCGGGCGCCTGGCTCACCCCAATCAGCTTTCGCTTTAGAAAGCACCCTCAACGACTTAGCCGATGAATTAGGCTTAGACCCTATTGAGATACGCTTGAAAAATGCTTCCCAAGAGGGCGACTTACTGGCTAATGGAGACCCTTGGCCCAATATCGGCATGCGACAAGTCTTGGCAGCAGCGCAGACGCATCCAGTTTGGAAAAACCGCGCTGAAGCGAAGGCGAAGGGACGCGGCGTGGGTATCGCGATTGGGGCTTGGTTTGGTGGCATTGAGCCAACAGCCGCAGCCTGTATGCTGGATAAAGATGGCACGGTGAAGGTGAACATCAGTGCCGTCGATTTAACAGGCTCACCCACCGCCTTCTCGCAGATTGCGGCTGAAGCCTTTGGGGTCGATAGCTCAAAAGTCAAAATTGTCACAGGCGACACCAGTAATAGCCCTTACGCTGGGGCAACTGGCGGTAGCAAAACCATTTACACCCTCGGTCCATCAATCATCGAAGCGGCCCAGGAAGCGCGGGTTCAAGCCCTCGCCATTGCCGGCGAAGAGTTAGAGGTCGACCCAGCCGACTTGGATATCGTGGATGGTAAAGTACAAGTCAAGGGTGTCCCAGATAAGGCGATTGAATTGAGTACGATTGCCTCACAGACGATGCGTTTTGGTGGGCAATACGCGCCTGTCTTCGCCCATGGCAGAAATGCAGTTAAAACGCGTGCCCCTGGTTTCTGCGCCCAAATTGCGGAAACGGAAGTCGACCCAGAGACGGGCGATGTTCAGGTACACCGCCTCGTCGTCATCCAAGATGTAGGCCGAGCAATCAACCCCTTAGTGGTCGAAGGGCAGATGGTCGGCGGGGCGATGCAAGGCTTAGGCTGGGCTTTGCATGAGAATATCGTTTATGATGATGATGGTCAAATTTTAACGGCTTCCTTCATGGATTATACCTTGCCTCACATCACCGATGCCCCGACCGAATTTGAAGCCCTTATCCTTGAAGTCCCCTCGCCAGATGGCCCCTTTGGGGCACGAGGGATTGGTGAACCACCCGTTGTACCGACAGCCGCCGCCGTGGCCAACGCGATTAAAGATCAAACTGGTGTCCGTCTGACCGATTTACCCATGACGGCTCCGCGTGTGTTGCTGGGATTGATGCATGCTAAGACGAATGGTGCTGGGTAAATCGCCATCGCCAGGGGTGGAAGCTCAGGGATGCACAGAAACCTATTCCTTAACCCATTTATAACCCACTTTGCTTCCACATTCGGTCATTATACACTGCTGTTAACCGAGCCGCCTCGAGTGGATCTTCAATGGCATTGACCCGTTTACTAAAGGGTTCAGGGGTGACAGGCCCATCATACTGCAA
Source organism: Anaerolineae bacterium (assembly GCA_965199695.1). Classification (GTDB taxonomy): domain Bacteria; phylum Chloroflexota; class Anaerolineae; order 4572-78; family 4572-78; genus CBDAUV01. The sequence continues at coordinate 2,002,332 of OZ241372.1, forward strand.
CTCGGCCAATTTTTTCATGAAGCTGGCTAAATCCATCACGCCACTCTCTGTGGGTAAGCGACGGTCTTGGTCGATATACTCAGGCATGGCCAAGCCTTCTGGCGCATCATTGACATGAACGACAATGATATCCTCATTCGTAAGTTTGTCCATATCGGAGACATCGCCTTCCGAGGTATAGAGATGCCAGGCATCTAAGAGCAAGCCCACATTGCCTGTGCCAATTGCCTTAGCCAACTCCATCATGCCTTCTAAGGTGTAAATAAAGACATGCTCGCCGGGTTTACGCATGGTTTGGGGGCCGATAAATTCTAAACCAAAGCGGCAGCCTTCTTCTTTCAAGACCTTGGCGATGGCTCCAAAGCGTTCAACATGCCAAGCGAAGTTTTCATCAAAAGGCCGATCTGATGAACTCGGCGGACACCAGGTTAAGGTGCGGGTGCAGCCCAATTCCCGCCCGACCGCCGCAAACTTGGGCAAGTCCTTTACCTGAGTCTGCCACTGGTCATCATCCCGCCAGGCGACGGGTAAGCCCCACGCTCCAGGAAGAACCCCAGCTTGGTCGAAGAGATCACGCACGTAAGCAAGGCCGTTTTGATCAGCCAGTTGCGCTGCTTCATGGATAGAGAAATCAATGCCGCCAAAGCCTGTTTGCTTGGCTAGGTTTATGGCATCTGGTAGGGCGAGATTCCGAATACCGATTGCCTCTGGGCTAAGATTTTTAAACATAATATTTTCCTTCAGCCAATTTGGATCTTTGTCATCGTGATGTGAGGCTCCTTTGCATAATAGACCTGACACGAATAAACGAATAATACAAATTTAATATTTGTGTTATTCGCGATCCTTTTTTGTTGCGTATATCAGGTGTTACATTTCAGGGTGCAAATTCAAGGTCTCATCCCAAGTCGCCAGATCAAGCGTATTAACGTATCCGCTGTGGAAGCGTTCTAAGTAAATTTGGTCCCATACAGGCACAAGCGTTTTGATCTCGTTAGGTAAGCCTTGAATAATTTCGGCATAAGCATGTTCAAGCAGGCGATACCCGGATGAGGCGGAGATGGCGAATTTGGGATGGGCTTGGATGATGCCGTCGGCGACCATCGTTTGGTCCAGCAAGTCGGTCATCTGGTGCAATAGATCGAGTTTACGTTCCCAAGATGTAGACAGGGCTACAGCTTCTTGGACCAGCGGTAGCATCGGGTCTGCCAAGCGGGGCAAGGTTTCCAAATAAGCGATTAACCATTTATCATAAGGATAATAAACCTTATCAAGCATGAAGGCGATATGGATGTGTAAGCGGATGGCGTTGGCAAAACGGGTGGTGGCGTAAAAGTCATTATTTCTGAGGATGGCCCGTTTAAGGGCGTAAGTGCCCATGCCAGAAGCGTAGCGACACCAATGGGCGATGCGACGCAGGCGCACAGGTTCAGGATAATAGCCAGTACAGATCTCTCGAATGGCTGTGAATTGGCCGCAAACATCATGCCAGACTTCGCCATTGATGATATGGATGATATCTTCTTCTGGTAAGTTAAGCCAGTCTTGATAGGTCTGGGGAGCATGTTCAATACCAATCGTCCGGTTCAGAAAAGCGGGCAAGCTATCGGGAGCTAACCCCGCCCCAGCCACATGCCCTTCGCGTAGCGGGTAATCTTGAAAACTATCTGGCAAATTATCACTCAAAACACACCTGATGACTTCGTGTTGACTTTGGAAAAGTGCCTCAGGCATAAGGGCATCGATTCGTAAACCCCAATGATGGTCGCGGGAATACACATCATCCAAGCGCAAGGCCTCCGAGCCATAGCCGAACACACCAAAAGCCGTTTGGGCCATGACTTCTGGAAACTCACGCGCCAAGATAGGTTTCACAATTTGATTAAAAAAATCTCGACTGATGTCGATGATGGATTGAGTCATGTTCGTGATGTATAATTTTGCCTGTACAATTTATGATTGGCTGACTGCCAGCTATCCGTTGGGTTTCGGTCGTTCCGCAGGAACGCACTCAACCCAACCTACGAAATATATCCAATCGCCCGCAACAGCGTCTCTTGCACCAAGACTTCATGCGTTCGTGAACGGTCGGGGCCTTGCTGTTCAGTAATGGTGGCTAGAAACGATTCTAAAGCGGCTTCGTACAAATCTTGGCGAGACTGAACATTGAGCGGGACCATTTGTTCGCCTGTTTGATAACCGCCTTGGGCTTCAGTGAGGCATAAACGAATTTGGGTGGCCGGTTCCATCGGCTCCATAACCGCACTGCCCTTGGTGCCATAAACTTCGTAGCGGCGAGCCATTGGTTTGGGTTCCATCGCAGCAATTTCGATGAGGGCCATCGCTCGCTCAAATTCAAAGACGGCTAAGTTATTATCGGGGAAGCCAGGAACAATATCATCATCATGCCGAAAGAAAGCGGTGATTTTGTCTGGACGACCTAATATCCAGACAATTTGGTCAAGGGTGTGTCCGGCTAAGTCGAAGAAGATACCGCCTTGATGATGTTGCAGGATATGTTGCCGTGATGCTTCGGGCACAGAGGTGGACATGTGAGAACGAATAGAAAAGATTTGGCCCAACATACCCGACTTAGCCCATTCGGCAATGAGGCGAAAGCCATCATGGTAGCGGAACATATAGCCTAGCTGAATGAGCAGATTTTTTTCGTCCGCTAAGGCGACAACCCGCTGCCACTGGGCCCAATTATCTCCCGCTGGTTTATCGTACCAGACATGCTTGCCCGCCTGAATAATGGCTTCTGTTTGGTCTAAGCTTTCGTGATTCCCTCCCTCCGAGGCGATAGCGACGATACTTTCATCAGAAAGCATGGCTTCTTCACTCTCGAACCAATGAACATCTTGATAGGGTGTAGTACCGCTTACAGCCTGTCGTCTGTCTTGGTCTGGTTCAAAGAGACCAACCACGTCGACATGGGGATTGTTTTGTAGGGCTCTGAGCTTGCCGGCGGCATGACCATGTTTTGTGCCGTATTGAGCCATTCGGATTTGGGTCATAAGATACCTCTCTGAAAATTTTGCTTCGGCTTCACGAAGACGAGCTTCCGCCTCAGCAAGTGATCGATTCTGGTGGAGCCACTGGTTGGAGCCAAGCCAGATTAGGCTTAGATACAGTTTTCAGGAGACTGGTTTCCTTTTGAAAATTGGTAAAGTTTACCATGAATTCTAATTTCAGGACCTGAAATCACAAAGTTAGCTTTATGATTCCATGACCCCTGCCTTTACCCGTTCGTTTCATAAGTAATGCGCGGATCCAACAAAGGATAAACCAATCAAGGACCAAGGTGGTCAGGCCAATGGTGACGATGATGAAAAAAACAATGCCGTAGATGGTGAAATAGTCGAAGGAAGAGGATGAACATAAATACTCGCCTCACGACGTATTTTAGAGTCATACGGCCTTCCTTTGGGATTTTAAGCCTTGAAGATTGGCAACGATGCAATTGGGTCAATTATCTCAACACGATTGGTAGCGATTATAACACTACTCATTAAATCGAGCAAAGCGTTTTTAAGATGGGTTAAGAATTTCGTAAATCGTTCCTCGACGCTACAGGTATTTAATTCTGATTCCAAAGTAAAAGATATATAATAGCGTACATAAAATATGATCTGATCAAGATATTTGGAAGGGTGTGATAGAAATTATGGTCAATATGCAATGACAGTTACAACCACAGTTGGAAGAACGCTTGAGAAAAATTCTTGCTCAATATCACAATCAAATTGTATATACTTTTTAGGAGATACCCATTGCCTTTACGCACCACCACCATCGGAGCCTATCCCAAGCCCGACTATGTACCCACCCCCGATTGGTTTCGGGTCGATGGCCCTGGTTTGGAAACACCAACCAAGGCTTATGATGCTTATTTACAGAATTTGCCCGATAATATTGAAGATTTATTGACTCAGGGCACCCAAGCTGTCGTTCAGGAACAAGTTAATCTGGGCATTGACATTCCCTCGGATGGCGAAATGCGACGGGAAAACTATATTCATTATCAATGTCGTCATTTTGAAGGCTTTGACTTTTCTCAGCTAACGCGGCGGGTCTTGCGGAATGGGGCTTGGGTGGCCGAGCTACCGACGATCACTGGCCCTGTCAAATCACGGGAAACCATTTTAGCCCGCGATTACGGCATCGCCCAAGCCGCGACAGGCCGACCAGTTAAAATCACCTTACCTGGCCCTTTGACTATCACAGGCAGTGTGGCTGATGCTTATTATGATGATGAGAGACGCTTGGGAACTGATTTGGCTGCGGCTCTGAACAAAGAAGTGTTGGCCCTAGCGGAAGCGGGATGTCGTTGGATTCAGATTGATGAACCTGTCTTTGCCCGCACACCCGATAAAGCTTTGGCTTTTGGTTTTGAGAATCTAGAACGTTGTTTTCATGGCCTGTCCAACGAGGTGACGCGAGCTGTTCATATGTGCTGTGGCTACCCTGATCATGTCGATCAAGAGAATTTTAGGAAAGCTGATCGAAGTGCCTATTTCACTTTGGCCGATGAGATTGAGGCATCCAGTATTAATGCCATCTCGCTCGAGGATGCTCATCGATATAATGACTTGTCGTTATTGGAGAAATTTCAGACAACGACCGTCATTTTTGGTACGGTAGCTATTGCAAAAACGCGGGTTGAGTCGGTCGAAGAGATTACAGGTCGTCTGACAACAGCCTTGGAACATATTGACGCTGACCGTTTAATTGTCGCGCCTGACTGTGGGTTGGGCATGCTAAATCGAGAGACAGTGAGAGCTAAGTTAGGGAATATGGTTGCGGCGGCGCGAAGTGTGGGCTGAGAATTCATAATTTTTAAGAAAAAGCTCTGGCATCCAACGTTTGACCCTCAAAATATTAAAATTCAAAACCGGCAAGGTTTTTAAAAACCTTGCCGGTCGGATTATGACACATCATGCACCACCGACGACCCGATTTCTCCGGTTTCCTTCAATTAGTCGGCATGTTGATTATTACGAGTTGTTGTCTATTGATGACGATTGGCATAGGCCTGATACCAGATTGGCGTGACTTCTCTGAACCTCAAGGTCGAATTAAGTCAACCGGCTTGGTTTATGGCGAAGTCTCAACGTACATTATCCGTTCAGTAACCCCTAGTCCCCCATCAAAGCGAGCGCAGAACCAAGTAATATCACCTTCGCCTTTAGAACCTACTGCGATGCCCTCGCTAAGTTCAACCCCTACGAAATTTGTTGTTTCTACCGCAACCCCAATCTCAAGTCCCTCACCAACAACACGACCAATACTTCCAACAGCGACTGCCACCTTTGGCCCCACCCAGACCGCCATCTCGCCGCAGCTCATTGCTTCGTTGCTCCAAACCCCGAGTTCTCGTTTTTCTCAACCTGAACAACTCGCCACACGCTTGACAATCCCTGCTTTAAGCTTGGATATTCCTGTCTTCCTGGCTCCTATTATCGAGCAGACTTGGGCGGTGCAGCATTTACAATGGGCGGCTGGTCATTTAGAAGGAACAGCCAGCCCGGGCGATGACAATAATTTGGTTCTGGCGGCCCATGTAACCTTGGCGCCTAACAGCCAGCCAGGCCCATTTTTTGCCCTACACCAGATACAACGAGGTCAAGAGATCAGGGTCTATGTAGAGGATCAAGCATTTACTTACCAAGTCGAAGATATCTATCCGGTGAAACCCAGCGATGTTTCGGTCACCTATCCAACGAATGTACCCCGCTTGACGCTGATTACTTGTTTGACTTATAACGTGGTCTTGGAACGTTATGAGGATCGGTTGATTGTCGTGGCTGGGTTGCAACAGTAAATTTAATCAATCAGCTAACCAAGCTTCAAAAATTTCAAAATCCTGTCTAGCCCCTGTTTTATCTTCTAACAGAAGGCGAACTATGCCCCGACTATTGGGGCACAGAGATGCTCCCAATGCAAATTTTTCAGGTCTGGGGCTTCGACATCTAATAAAATTCGTAGGGCTTCCCGATTTTCTGCGTGTACCCGAACAAAGGCATCACGAATGTCAGCCTGAAAAAAAGCTTGGCCTAGCTGTGTCCCATAGTCTCTGGGATCAACTTGGCTCATGAGATCAGGTAGATTTAAGTTTAGAAGGCCCTCTGTTCGCATTGGCCGTTCACTCCTCATCTGGCTCTGCTCAATGACACTGGGCCAACCTGCTTCGGTTTGATGGTGTAAGGTTCTTTCGAAGATGGTCATGAGTTGTTAGTTATAAGTTGTTAGTTCTTAGACTTAGTCTGTTCTAACTAAAAACTAAGCACTAACAACTGAGTACGCTGAATGACAAAACAGACAATGTATGTTAAAATTTAATATAATTGACTATATGAGGGTATCTTTTGGTTAAATCAATTTCACTTTCTACAATATGGCGGCATGGTCGTTTTGAAACCTTAAAAGAATTTTTTGAGACAGCAGCTGCATTAGGATTTGAGCATTATGAATTAGATGCCTCGATTTCATTGGGCGAAATTTATGATAGTAGTTTGCCTGATGGTCACATACCAAGCCTGCAAATTCCTTGTCCAGCCCACCCCAAAAATTATGATGCTCAATTTAGCAGCTTGGATCGCTATGAACGCGAAGCAGCGCGAGAAGCTGCTCAGAGCAGTCTGGATTTGGCTTATGATCTACAAACTGAGGTGATTTTGGTCAACTTAGGTCAGGTTGATTTAAATCCACAACTAGAACGGACCTTAAGACAGACATGGCAAACTGGGGGCAGTGAAACGGAGGATTTTGCAGATTTACAGAAAGAATTGATTGCTCTGCGGGCCAGACGTGCCGCAGCGCATCTGAAAGTGGCCTTATATGATATTGAATATTTGGCTACTCAAGCTTCCCAATACAACCTAAAACTCGGTTTGCTCACCCCAATTGCCTACACGGGTTTTGGTTTGCCCGAAGAGTTATATATTATTTTGAATGAATTTGGTCCGCCAGTATATTATTGGCATAATACTGGCTGGGCGCAAATTTTGGATCGTTTGCAACTCGTGTCTCAGACCAGTTGGTTGGATATCTGTGCTGCTTATGTCATTGGGGTACATCTCCATGATACACTTGGTTTCAAAGATAAACAGCCGCCGCAACCACAGGGTCTGGATTTGGCTCATCTGAGCCAAAACTTGCCTTCAGATTGTCTGTTAACCTGTTATTTCTCAGCCGAGCATGAACCAGAAATCATTCAAGCTGGGTTGAAACAAATACAAGAACAATTAGCAGTTAGCAGTTAATAATTAATAATTAGTAGAAAGCAGACTAAATACTGATTATAGATTACTAAGTTACTATGTGCAGGAACTAGAGAGTGGCTATGGAATTAGATGATTGGGCCAATAACCTCCCCCCATATCTCTCGACCACTGATGTCACGCTAATCAAACAGGCTTATGCTATGGCTAAGGAAGCGCATGCTGACCAAAGGCGAGCATCTGGAGAGCCGTATATCACGCATAGCATTGCGGTGGCCGAAAAGTTAGCTGAGTTAGGCATGGATGGCGAAACGATTGCGGCTGGGCTATTGCATGATGTACCTGAGGATACGCTAGTCTCATTGCAAGATGTGCAGGCGCAATTTGGTCAGACGGTGGCTGATTTGGTGGATAGTGTTACTAAGCTAAAGCAGACTTCTGAATTTCCTGATCGACCTTTGCTAAACGGGCAAAGACGGAAAGAGCAGCAATGGGCCGAAAATCTACGAAAAATGTTTCTTGGCATGGGGGATGACGCACGGGCTGTGCTGATTAAGTTGGCTGATCGACTACATAACATGCTAACCTTAGATCATCTACCAGACCATAAACGCAAACGGATTGCCCAAGAAACGTTGGACATTTTTGCCCCCCTCGCTAATCGTCTCGGCATCCATTGTCTCAAACGTAAGTTAGAAGATCTCTCTTTCAAGACCCTTCATCCAGACAAATATCAGGCTATCGCCAAACAACTTGAAGACCGTCAAGATAGTATTGATGCCTATATCAAACGCATTGCCACGACCTTAGAAGAAGCACTTCAAGAAGCCAATATTTCTGGTACAGTCTCTTGGCGCTCTAAACATATTTATAGTATCTATCGCAAAATGCAGCGCAAAGAGGTGAATATTGACGAGGTGTATGATATCAAAGCACTACGCATTGTGGTCAAAGATATTGCTGCCTGTTACGCTGTTTTGGGCCTCGTCCACACACGCTGGCCGCCTATTTCTGGTGAGTTTGATGACTATATTGCTAGATCTAAAGAGAATGGTTATCAATCTTTGCATACGGCGGTAATGGATACAGACTGTAAATCTTTTGAAGTCCAAATTCGGACCGATGAAATGCATGAACAAGCCGAATTTGGTATCGCAGCTCATTGGAGTTATAAAGAGGGAAAGATTCAAGATCCAAAATATCATCGTATCATCTCCAATGCCCGTCGTAAATTCAGCGACGATGTTTTCAACGCCAGCCAAGAGGTGACAGATGCCAGCGAGTTTGTCGATGCCGTGAAGACCGATGTGATGGAAGAAAAGGTCTATATCTTTTCCCCTAAAGGCGACATCTATCAATTGCCGCAAGGGTCCACAGCGATTGATTTTGCCTATCTGGTTCACACTGAGGTCGGCCATAAATGTCGCGGCGTTAAGATAGATGGGGCCTTAAAACCCTTGGATACCAAATTGAATAACGGCGATAAAATAGAAATCCTAACCACCAAACGTGGGGGGCCGAGTCGAGATTGGCTCAATGAAAATTTAGGCTATGTTAAAACCAATCGTGCCCGCAAAAAAATCAGACATTGGTTCAAACGTCAGGCTTATGACGATAGCGTGGTTCAGGGTCGTCTGATTCTGGATAAAGAATTACGGCGACTGCATATTCGAGATGTCAGATTTGAGGATTTAAGCGAGGCTTGTGGCTATCAAAAAACGGATGATTTCTTGGCCGCCATCGGCTATAACGATTTATCCTTGCAACAAGTCATTCGGCAAGCCTCTGATCTGACCAAAGTTCAACAATCTCTGACAGAAGACCCCATCATCACGCCTACTCATCCCTCTTTCCCTGCCTCCGATTCCAATAGTGTCTCAGTCATGGGCGCGGGCAATGTTTTGACGACGATGGGCCATTGTTGTGGCCCGGTTTTGGGAGACGATATTATCGGCTATGTCACCCGTGGTCGAGGGGTGACCATCCATCGGCGGCATTGCTTTAATGTGGGAAAAATTAAGGACAGAGAGCGATTGATCGAGGTGGAATGGATTGGCGGTGATAAAGAAGATCGCTATTCTGTCGGGATTACAGTGAAAGCCTTTGACCGCTCTGGTCTCGCCCGCGATGTGACGGATGTTATCGCCAAAGAAAAAATCAATATCGGCGACTTAGATGTGAAAACGCACAAACGAACCAATACCGCCGAGATTTATATCGTCATTCAAATTAAAGACATTTTCCAATTAAAGAAAGTGATGGATAAAATCGAGCAACTGCCGAATGTGACCGAAGTGATTCGGCATCGCTAATAAGAAGCTATGAGGATCCTATCCGTTTTTTTGGCCACTTGTTTTCTGTTACTCGGCCTTCGTCTCTTATCGATAGGGCTAAGAAATTTTATCATGTTTTTTAAAACAGATACGATTTCGCTCAAGGCACGGCAAGCACTTTATCGTGACTTGATTATGGGTATATTGTTAATTATCTTGGCGATTGCCATGTTTATTTAATCTGGTTCAACCGATTATGAATTGGCGAAAATATCTGACTGATTACAACGAAGGCTTGGGCTTGGTGTATGAACGGTTTATCTTGAATGACTATTTGATGGACTTGGCCCAAAATTATGATATTCAAACTGTGTTAGAAGTTCCCCTCTTTGGCATGGCTGGGGTAAGTGGCATAAACTCATATTGTTTCGCCCAAGCAGGTCGTCAAGTGACATTGGTTGATCATAATTGGGAACGTTTGCAAGGGGTGAAACGGGTTTGGATTGACCTCAAGGCCCCAGCGAACTTCGTTTATCATACGGATTACGCGCATTTACCCTTTGATGATAATACCTTCGATTTGGCCTGGGAATGGGCTGGTTTGTGGTATCTGTCGAATGCGGCTGGTTTATTGCGCGAGTTGGTGCGGGTATCGAAGAAGTTGGTCTTTGTGGCCATGCCCAATACTTTACAGGTTGGGTATTGGCTGCGTAAATATTTCATTGACCCTGATTTTTTTGAGACCATTGATGAACGTTGGGTCAATCAAAGGTTGATTAAACGAATTTTATCTAGCTCTGGGATGAAGATCCTGGCAGAAGGCGTTTTGGATGTTCCACCTTGGCCTGATACGGTTATGCCAGCCGCAGACGTTCTCAAACGTCTGGGGATACGAAACCAGCAACTTGAAAACCAGTTTACTGGAGATAATTGGACCTGGAGTACGATGGCTTATTATATGGGCCAAGAACCAGATTTGTATGAGCAGGTGATTAAATATGCTTGGCTTGAGCATGCCCCCTTGCCTTGGCAAATAAAAGCAATCTGGGCCCATCATCGCTATGTATTAGGCCGAGTTTGATTCTTTAAGCTCCAAATTTAGATCATTCAACCGGCTATCGTCCCCATTCAGACCAAACACCTCGTTTTCTGCTATCAAATCTGTTATAATGACGAGTGTAGGAAGTATTTTTCATTTAATCAATAACAACTGTTCAATTAGGAGGTAGCTTGATGATCAAAGCCAAAAATTTAACGAAACAATTCGCCGAATTTGTGGCGGTCAATCGCTTGGATTTGTGTGTGTCAGAGGGCGAAGTGCTTGCTTTATTAGGGCCAAATGGTGCGGGCAAAACGACCACGGTGCGGATGCTCGGCTCAATTTTACAACCAAGTGGTGGGTCAGCCACTGTTGCTGGATTTGATACAGTGACAGAGGCCAAACAGGTTAGGCGCAGGGTGGGACTTTTAACTGAATTTCCAGGTTTGTATACCCGTATGAAGGGGACTGAATATCTTGACTTCTTCGGCAAGTTACAAGGTTTATCGAAATCTATTCGACGCGACAGGGCTGAAACGCTGCTCAAGCGATTTGAGATGTGGGAGGCCCGCGAAAAGCGTTTGGGCGAATATTCAAAGGGCATGAAACAAAAATTGACCTTGGTTCGGGCCATGCTCCATGACCCCAAGGTTCTTTTTTTAGATGAACCCACGAGCAATATGGACCCCCAAAGTGCCAAATTGGTTCGTGATGCGATCTCAGAATTACAACAAGAAAAACGAACCATCATTATCTGTACCCACAATTTAGCTGAAGCCGAACTTTTAGCTGATCGAATCGCGGTCATGCGCCAGGGCCAAATTGTGGCTGAAGGGTCATCCTTACACTTAAAGCAACAATTATTGGGCCAACCCTTGATGGAATTACGTCTAAGCCAGCCCTTAAACGGTCAGGTCGAAGACCTAGCCGATGTAGTTGATATCGTGGCCCATGGCGAGGATTGGCTTCAATTTAGCACCCCAGACCCTACAGAGACCAATCCCCAAATTCTACAAACATTAACCCAACAAAATGTACCTGTGATTACCTTAAGCGCAGTCAGCCGTAGTTTGGAAGAAGTTTATCTCAAAATTGTGGCAGAAGATGAGGAAGATGTTTTATCATGACCACGACCACCCCCATAACTTCACCCCTTCATCAAGAAAAACGAAAAAAACAAGAGGAACGAGAAGAAGGTAGTCGATTCGCGACCGCCCTAATCATTACCCAACGCGAAGTACAGGACAGTCTCCGCGATTGGCGAATTTTGGCTCCGATCATCATTTTGACTCTCATTTTCCCCTTCCTCATGAATATGACCGCTGATTTAGCCGTTAATTGGGTCTCTCAATATAATGCTGATATTATCGGTGAACGCATTATTCCTTTTTTATTATTGATTGTCGGCTTCTTTCCCATGTCCTTTTCCCTAGTGATTGCGCTAGAAACCTTTGTGGGAGAGAAGGAACGTAACAGCATTGAACCCCTTCTTTCCATGCCGGTGACTGATCTGGAACTTTACTTGGGCAAGATGCTGGCCGCGCTCGTGCTGCCCCTCATCGGTAGCTATTTGGGGATTGGGATATATCTCATCGGATTGTATATCTCCATCGGCTGGCTCCCTGACTTGGCCTTACTCACCCAAATGGTGCTGTTAACGACCATGAAAGGGCTGGTCATGGTCTCAGGGGCGGTGGTCATCTCTAGTCAAACGACCAGTGTCCGGGCCTCAAATCTACTCGCCAGTTTCATCATCATCCCGATGGCCTTATTATTACAAGGCGAAAGTATCTTGCTTTTCTGGGGTAATTATGATGTTATTTGGTTCATTATTCTCGCTTTGCTTGTGGTCGATTTGATTCTTATTCGCATGGGGGTGAAAACTTTTAACCGCGAAGAAATTCTATCGAGCGAATTTGATAGCTTGAGCCTCGTCGGTATTTGGCGCGATTTCAGGGGCTACTTTCTCCGCCCGCCCGACCAAGCGACCAATTACAATTTGCAAACCAGTTTCAATATAAACCAAATTATTCGTCAAGACATTCTTCGCCTACTTCAAACTCATCAGGTACCATTGGCCTTGGTTACGGCTCTATTGATCGTCACCACGATTGTTGGCGGAGCCTTCGCTTCAGTTCACCCCCTGCCAGCCGAGTTGCTTGATCTAAGTACGATCTCAGAGGGAGCCTTTCAAAATGTAAATTCCTTGGGGGGGCTGCCCCAATTCAGCGTCATGGGCATCTTTGGTAACAATATGCGGGTCATGACTTTAACGGGGATATCAAGTTTGTTCTCCTTTGGGGCCTTAGCCTTAATTTGGTTAATGTTGCCCTTAGGGATTGTCGGATATTTCGCTGGCCTTATTAATTTAGCTGGCTATAACCCTTGGGTCTTCTTATTGACTTTCATTGCACCCCACGGTATATTAGAAATTCCAGCCGCTATTGTGGGCACAGCCTTTGCCCTCCGTATCGGCCTTGGCCTCATCTCGCCACCCCTCGGCTTGAACTTAGGACAAGGTTTGCTGCTCAATACGGCGAATTTTATCAAAGTATTGATCTTCGTGGTCCTCCCTTTGCTATATTTGGCCGCCATCCTTGAAGTTTATGTAACCCCGTGGTTGGTGATACAGGTTTATACGGGTTAGTTATGCCTGCCACTATTCTTCAGATTCGCTCCCTAAATATCAGTCAGTTATTCGATTTAACCGCTAATTCTGGGCTTAACTTACCAAACTTATATCAACTATGGCCTAGCTTTATCATCTTCGGTGGTTTGTATACCCTATGGCAATATCTTAAAAATCCAAAACAAAACGCATCATTTGCCTTCATCGGATTGACCATCCTAGGCACTGGGGCCTTTTTCTTCATCTTCAGCCTCGATATAGCCTGGCCTCTTATTGGCCGTATTCGTTGGTCGGACATGGAGATGTTATGGCCCTTGTTTCTCGTCATCAGTGCTAGTGCTTTCATCGGAGAAGTTATTCTGACTGGCTTCCGAAAGCTATACTTACTATTACCAGGCTGCCTCTCCTTGCTGATGGGTCTGAGCATACTGCCAGTGACGATGGGCATTGTGCGAGGGGCGCGGCTTTATCCAGTCCTTGACTTTTGGCCACTGGTGTTAGTTATCCTAGGTTTGGGTACGCTGATGCGCTTATGGAAAAGTCCTAACTGTTAATTATTTTGCAGAACAAATTCACCAATACCTATAAACTGTATTTACAGAGGAACGTAATAGGCCCTTATGAGTTCCATCACAACCCATGTACTTGATACAACCCAAGGTCAGCCAGCGGCTGGTATTGATATCACCTTAGCTATTCTGGCTGATAATGTTTGGCAAGATTTGGCGCAAGGTACGACGAATGATGATGGTCGGATTACAAATTTATTAACTGCGGAGATCCATTTAGAGGCTGGAATTTATCGTTTGCGGTTTGAAACGGGGGCTTATTTTGCAAAACAGGGTCTAAGAGGTTTCTATCCTTTTGTCCCGATTATTTTTGAATTGCAGGAGCCAGACCAGCATTATCATATCCCACTTTTGCTGAACCCCTATGGCTATTCGACCTATCGGGGAAGTTAGCAGAGCGTTTGTCGTATCTTACTTCACAATCTGAAAATTTAATAAAAAATTAACCCTAAATTTGCACTTAAAACAGTCTTAATTATACCCTGTGTCATGGAAATGTCATGAGTTTGTCATGCTTTAGCACAGAAAATGAAAAGAGAATGATGAATGATGAATGATGAGTTGTCATCATCACAAACTCACTCAACACTCAGCACTGTATTTACAGCGGCTGAACACCTTTTCGTCCAAGTTAGCGCCTTGAACAGCACAATTTATGTTTTGGACGCAGCGCAACCTGGTCTTTATCCGACGGTAGGCCAGTTTAGCGTCGCTGAAATCGGCTCTTCTGGCGGGGCAGGGTTAACCATCGATTGTGAAGGTGATTTATGGGCCCTTGATCAGCGTACTAACATTATTTATGAGATTGATTCTGGTGAAACTGCCACTCACTGTAGTCAGGACGTGCTTTGGTTGAGCGAAACACCTATCTCAGGCACGATAGCCGCCAATCAAGTGATTGATATCACCTTTGATGCTTCTGTTTCAAATATTAGCCAGCCTGGACAGTATTTCGCAGAGCTTAAAATTGACCATGATACGCCTTATGCCTTGGCCTCGGTGCCTGTCACGATGACTGTCCTAGCCAGTGCTGATATGGGTCGCATTGAAGGGATCATCAGCAGCGATAGGCTTGGGAGCAGCTTATCAAACGCAAAGTTTGAAATTATTTCCAACTCAGTGACCATCATTTCTGGGACAAGCGAAAGTGACGGGAGCTATCAGTGGTGGCTGACAGGGGGGACTTATGATGTACGAATTTCCGCCTCGGATTACTTCAGTGACACCCAAACCGTCCTTGTTAGCGCGGGCGTGACCACAACCCATGATGTCACCTTGACCTTGAACGCGCCCTTCATTTCGATTACCCCAGCATCGTTAGTTGCTAAGATATTATCCGTTTCACCCTTCGATCCGATGGTATATTGTTCCCTCTATCGCGCAAATCTTGGGGTATACGGTATACGGTAGTGAATATTTTTATTCAATTAACTTAGGATCAAGCGCATCTCTCAGCCCATCGCCCATGAATGAAAAGCCAAGCATGGATAAGGCTATGGCCAGGGTAGGAAATAAGGCCAGATGCCAGTAGACACGGACATAAGCATTGCTCACGCCGACCATTTTGCCCCAACTGGCGATGGGGTCATTCACGCCCAGGCCAAGAAAGCTCAAGCCAGCTTCGCCAAGCATAGCGGCGGGAATACCGAAGCTAATGGCGATTAAAATGGGGGAGAGGGTGTTGGGGACGAGATGACGAAAGATGATGCGTCCTTGGGGTGCCCCGACGGCTCTGGCTGCTTCGATGAACTCCTTTTCGCGGAGGGCTAAAATTTGGCCTCTGGTTAAGCGAGCAATGCCAATCCAACTGGTGATGCTTAAGGCTATTATGACCACCCAAAGACCGCCGCCTAATACGGACACGAGCAGGATTGTGAATAGGAGGCCGGGAAAAGCGGTCATGATATCAATTAGACGCGAGATTATGAAGTCAACGATGCCGCCCAAGTATCCGGCCAATCCGCCTAGGGGTAGGCCAATGATGACGGCGATGCCTTGAATGGTGATGCCCACCAGCATGGAGGTACGAGCCCCATAAATAAGGCGACTCAAATAATCGCGCCCAATTTCATCAGTGCCGAGAGGATGGGCTGGATCTTGGAAGGGAAAAAGACGCACCCGGTCTAAGAAGGCTTTGTCGTAAGGAAAGGGGGCGATGAGATCAGCGAAAAGGGCTAAGATGAGTAAAATAGCGACGATGGTGAAGCCAATGAGGGCTAAACGATTGCGGAAAAAACGTCGGCGGGCATCTTGCCAGAGGGTGTTATGTTTTTGGGCTGATTTTTTAGGGCCTAGCTTGGCCGGGGAAGGGGGCAGTTTGGCTGTCATCAGCTGCCTCCCTGAGAGCCTAAGCGCACTCTGGGGTCAATCCAGGTATAGACCAGATCAGTCACCAAATACAGCAGGCCCCACAATAAGGCGATTAATAAGACCAAGGCCATGATCATAGGATAATCACGGTTTTGGGTGCTGGTGACAAAAAATTTGCCTAGGCCGTTGATGGCGAACATGGATTCAATGAAAATACTGCCCGTCATCAGGTCGGGAATGATGGTTCCCAAGGCAGTGACCATTGGGATTTGGGCATTGCGAAAGACATGGCGCATCATAACCACTCGTTCACCTAAGCCTTTGGCCCTGGCAGTACGGGTATAGTCCGCCCGCATGACCTCGACGATGCTGGCTCGCGTATAGCGGGCAATGATGGCCAAGGGGCCGATGGCGTAGGCGATAAGGGGCATAATCCAATCGGTGCAGAATAGCTTACCAATTATGCAGTCTGATGCGCTCCACCCACGCATCGGCAACCAATCTAGTCTCACCCCAAATAAGAGGATCAGCCACATGGCGACGACGAAACTGGGTACAGTGATGCCCAGGATGGAAGAAAAGGTGACGCAATTATCAATCCATGAATTTTGATGAGAGGCAGCGATAATGCCTGCTAGGATACCCAAGCTAAAGGCAATGAAAATGGTGATCACCCCCACTTGTGCGGTCACAAACCAAGTTTTGGCGATTAAGGCTGCAACGGTGGTATGTGGTTGCTGATAGGGGATGCCGAAGTCAAAGCGCAAGGCATTTTTCATGTAGTTGATATACTGGATGTGCAACGGCTTGTCGAGGCCATACTTGCGGAGGATGTTTTCTTTGGCGGCGGGGGGAAGCCGACCTTTATCTTCATCAAAGGGGCCACCAGGCACAGAATGCATGAGCAAGAATGTGACCAGTGAAACCATAAAGAGGATAAATACTAGGGAAAGGAAACGTCCGATAATGTAGCCAGTCATGGGAAAACCTTAGAGCCGGGTGGCAAGGTTACAGAGCTCCTTTATTCAGCCGCAATATAAATATTGCCCCAGACACCGTCATTGCCCCAGTGCATGCCGGCGATGCCATTGGAGTCGGGTTCGCGGAAGCTATCGCCTTGGACGTAGGGCTGAAGGATATTGCCCTGCCAGCGGTGGGCGATGAAGACAGCGCCAACATCATCAACCAAAATACGTTCTGCATCGCGGAACATTTGCTCACGGGTTTCTGGATCACCGACGAGACTGCCGGCTTCCGTGACCAAGCGATCAAACTCGTCGTTTCTCCAGGCGTGGCGACCAGCCGAATGCCAGACATTGCCGAGTAGGTTGGCCGGATCAAGGAAATCCATGCCGTAAGAGACCGCCCCGAATTGTAATTCAGTGGGCTTGGCATTGAGAGCATCCATATAGACCTTGCCGTCTTTGTTCGATACTTCGATGGGAATGCCTAAACATTCAGCGATGGAGGCCGCCGACGCTTGATAGACAGCCGCCATGACTGGGCCTTCCCCACGGAGCCACATTTCTAAGAGGGGGAAGCCCTCCCCGTCTGGGTAGCCAGCATCAGCCAAATGTTGTTTGGCCCGGTCGCAGTCATAATGTTGATACTCTTTTAAGTCGCCAGCGACATCAGAGGCAGGATAACCTGGCATGAGCATAGAATGGGCGGGCATCGCTTTGATTTCCCCATAGACGTTGTTGACGATTAAGTCGCGGTCAAGGGCATAAGCGAAGGCTTTGCGTACGTTGAGGTCATTGAATGGTTCAGTATAGGTGTCAAAGAGAAGATAATCCGTACGGAAGTCACCAAAGTGACGGAGGTAGTTGGCACTGAGGACCTCATCATTGAGGATGATGTCAAAGTCGGCGGGCGATAGACTTTCGTAATCTACATTATCCACTTCACCGTTTTGGAAGGCGGCGAAGAAAGTGGTTCGGTCCATGTAAATGGCTTCAATGCGTTTCAGGCGAGGTTTACGAAAACCATTGTAGTGAGGGTTTGCCTCCACAACAATCTTAGTACCTGGTTCAAACTCAACCAGTGTGAAGGGCCCAGCTGAGACGTGGGTATCTATACTATTGTTGTAGAAGGGGCCATGTTCTTCCAAGGCTTTTTTCTGCATGACGAAAGAGAACTTCATGACGCTAGGCAGAGGGGGGAAAGGTTCTTCAGTTTCAATTTCGAGCGTCAAATCATCAACAGCCCGCACCCCCAAGTCTTCGACAGGCAATTCCCCAGCGATGATTTTTTGCCAGTTCTTTATGCCCCCTGCGCCTAAGAAAGAATAGAACCAAGTGAAATCCCAGCCATGTTCAGGGCTGGCGGTCATTTGATAGGTAGCGACCCAGTCATGGGCGGTCAAAGGGGTGCCATCGCTCCACTGCTGATCAGGGCGAATATTGAAAGTCCAAACGGTGCCCTCGTCATTGACAGACCAACTTTCGGCAGCGGCAGGAACAACATTGAAGTCTTTATCCAAGTCGATCAGCGTGTCTTGGAATAGATCAGCCAGACAGTAACGGCTGTAGACGGCCACGGCAAAGTCAAAGGTCGTTTGATTGGCCGTTGTACTACAGGGTAGACGATAGATCTGCTCATCATAAGGGGCTGCGCCTTCGGGTAAAACTTCACCATAGATGGTGGTATAGGCATCGGCTGAGTCAGCCATGCCAGCCCCCTCCTCAGCGACGACAGGGTCTTCCTCAATCATCGTCTCGGGAGCAGAGGGCCCACAGGCAGCCAATAAAGCCAACATGGCAAAGATACTGCGTAAGAGATAAATTTTTAGGGGGGATTTCATGTAAAGCCTCCTGAATTGAATCTGGGGTAATTAATAATATTTGAGAAGGCTGCCAAGTATACTATGATTTTGGGCAGATAACAATTTTCATCATCGATTCCCACGTCGCAGCCTCGGATTCAGCGCATCATTCAGCCCATGACCGATTAAACTGACACTCAAAACCGTTACAAAAATTGTCAAACTCGGCAAAGCCACAGTCCACCAGGCATCTAAAATATAAACTCGATTAGAGCCAATCATCAACCCCCAACTCATGACATTGGGGTCCATTTAATTTCATATAAAAAATCTGCGTCATCTGCGGACACTTTTATCTCCAGAATCGCGTCTGCCCCCAAGCCATCTTCTCAACTACCATTACTCATAGCGCAAGGCTTCCGCTGGATAAATCCGCGCCGCCTGATAAGCAGGTAAGAGGGTCGTTAGCAAGGCGAAAAGGTAAGCAAAAAAGACAATTAGACCGATTTGCCCCCAAGGCAGGGTGAAAGCTTGCTCAGGGGAGATGGCGGTCAGGAAAACGTTGACCACGCTTTGACCCAAAATCAGACCAGCTGAGGTGCCGATGATGATGCCCGTCAAGGCGATGAAGCTTGATTCTAGTAGGAAGGAGAGGCCGACCATATTGGGCTGGAAACCGATGGCCCGTAACATGCCCACTTGTTGTCGCCGTTCAACCACGGTGCAGCTGCTAATCACGCCTAAAGCAGCTAAACCAACCAGAAGTCCGAGGGCCATAAAGCCTTGGAAGAGTTGCAGAATGCGGCCAATAACGGCTTGTCCTGTGGCAAAATTCTCCGCCATAATCGAGGTATTCAGCGCGTTGCTCACAAAGGCTCGTTCTATTGCTTGGGCCACGATAGGCACGTCCGCATCCTCGCTCACTTTGACATAATGATTTTCTGGTATAACAGGTTCACCGGTTAGTTTGCTGATCAGACGCATATTGACTTGAATGGGTTCACCAGCTAAAGTCGTCTCCTGTGCAATTACCCCGATGACTTGCACAGTATGGATGGGACTTTCGGTGGACTGCTGGCGATCAAATTCATCAAATTCAGCCGTTCGTAAATCAAGGTAGATTTCGGGTAACCTCTCATCGGCCAAAGAAATACCTTCTAGTCTGAGTCGTCGCCAACGGCCACGTCTACGGCGTTCGCTATTTTGGATTTCATTGTTTTGATCAACATTGTCTTGGTCAACGCTATCTGGATCAACATTTTCTCCATCAAGGTTAGCCTCTACATTGACATTTACACCGTCATTTTCAGGTTCATCCAGCAAGTCGCTGGTGACAAGTACCACATCATCCCGCTCCCGCAAAGCTT
This sequence comes from Anaerolineae bacterium, assembly GCA_965199695.1. Classification (GTDB taxonomy): domain Bacteria; phylum Chloroflexota; class Anaerolineae; order 4572-78; family 4572-78; genus CBDAUV01. The sequence continues at coordinate 2,022,506 of OZ241372.1, forward strand.
GCCATACCTCGGCTTCGCTCTCATACCCCGGGGCCAGGAGGGCCAAATCATAGGTTTGCTCGGCTTGATTAATATAGCCTTCTGTCACCCCGACCACATCACGCCAAGACCAGCGACCTGCCGAAGCCTCGGCGATACGGACATTGACAAACTGCTCAAATACGCTGCCGACCTCAGCCACGAGTGCCTGAGGAAATTCAGGTTGAGCGGCAATAGCCGCACGTAAGTCTGCCACAGGAGAGAAGGCACTCAGGAGCGAAGGCGAGACCTGTATCTCAAAGCCAGCGTAACGTTCCGCTTCTGGGGTGACGATGGTCTGTGTGGCCCTGATGACCACGGACATGATGGTCACGGTGCTAATGACAATGGCAAAGAGGAGCATGGTCATGCCCGTGCGGAAGCGTTGGCTGAGGGGATAAGCAATGGCTGTTTTAAGGACGGGAGTCAAAGGGCCAAGACCGCCCAAAAGACGACTAATCCCCCAGGCCCAGGCATCGGCGTTGAACATGACGACCAAAATGGCTCCTAGAATGACCACCGGGCCTGTTAAGGCAAAACCGGCGATGATTAAGGTGAAATCATCGCGAAAGGTAGGCCCATCGTCAGCCGTCAGCCAAGTTTGACTGGGGGCACCCCATAAACCAAGCAGACCCAGCCCGATAATGGTATAGACGATACGCTGCCGTTGTTCGGTTCGCAAGGGCGTGTATTGTAAAAGCCAGCCGAGGAGAAAGCTGCCACCGACAATGAGCAGCGTCAGGCCGATGAACCACACCGCTCGATCTTCTGTCAATTGGCCACTGATCAAGTACCAGCCGCCAGCCAAAATGAGAACCGCCATAAGTAGACGAAGCAAGTTGCCCCACCAAGCTCGACGCACGGTGACGTTTTGTTCCGGCAAATCGCGGATGGCGACGACAATATTGAGCCGACTGACTCGCCACGAGGCGATGCTGATGACGATGAAGGTGAATAATACACCAGCGCAATAGGCGATGACGAGTGAGGTGGGCGTGGCGCGGAAATAAAATTGGAGAATCGTGCTTTGGTTCAGGACTTGGGCTGAGACATCGTTGAATAGCTGGCCTAAAAAGCCAATGAGGGTGTAAGACACAGTTAAGCCTAAAGCGACACCAACCATAGCTGAGACGAGGTCATAGATTAAGCCCTCAGCGATGAACATTTGCACGATATGGCTCCGCTGGGCACCAATCGCCCGGGCAATGCCGATTTCACTACGGCGGGCGGCGGCTAAGAGGACAAAAATTAAGAAGATGAGCAAGACCCCAGCTAAAATGGATAGCAGGCCAAAGAGAGAAAATATAGCCGTGAAGACCCCACCAGCAGCATTGGTCACGGTCAAAATTGTCGATTTGTTCAAGGGTTCAATCAGGTCAAATTGATTGACCTCAGCCAAAGCCAAGCGCAGGGCTGTTTCCTCTGCTTGAGGCAAAGGGAGATCTAATAACCATTCCCGTACTTCACGGTTCCCTAAAGCACTGCGTAAAGGTTCGCTGATGCCTTCTTTATCCAATTCAGCAGGCAGCGTTTCAACCTGCTGCATGGCTTCATCAAGGGTGCTGAAACTTTGGATGGTATCAACGATAATGGGCGGGGCATCATCAAATTCTTCGTCGAGTGCCTCTAATGCCTTTAGTGCTTGAGCATCAATGACGGACTTAATGGCTGGTTGGCGCAGAATAGCCACAATCTCGGCCAAGGTCTCAGGGTCCATGGCCAAAACGCGCAGGCGTTCGCTGACGGCCTCAGTGTGTTCGACTCCTGTTAACTCATCCCCCAAATTAGAAATCAAAACATTGTTCACCTTGCCCTGCATGAAGACCAACTGTTGGGCCTCGCTCAAACGCATCATCACCACAGGCAATAAGGCTCCCACTGGACCAGCTTCTTCGATGATGGCCCGTACGCGAAAGGGCAGTGGGAGAGGGCCAATATAAATTTCCAAAACGTCGCCCACGCGGGCCTTGAGCCGTTCGGCGCCGATCCGATTGAGATAGACATCGCCTTGGCGTAGTTGCAAACCGACTTGGGAAAGCGTTTGATCTAAGTCGGTGCCCAAGGTATTGAGGTTAATGGCACTCAAAAGATTATCAGAGACGATATTCAGGCTGTCGGTCGTGATGCCAAAGGTTTCAAGGCTAAGGGTGGTCGTCGGAATGCCAATGGCTTCGATAACAGCGGGATCAATTTGTAAAGCTTCTAAGCTGATTTCTTCCAGACCATATTCTTCGAATACCGTCGTATCAATGCCAAAAGAACGTAGCGTTTCCAGATCCACGCTCAGTTCGGCCAAATCAACTCCTTGACTGGCTGCGTCTTGGGCTTCTGTATTTGTTAACAACAACCCCACAGCAGCCAGCCCAACGGCGATATCTGACAGCCTAAAATTCTCCAAGCCAAGCTGTTGACCCGCCGCCTCGATGAGGGTAAATAAATTGGTGGCCTGACTGAAGATACTGCCAATGCCCGCTTGTAAATCTTCTATCTCGACAGCGTCGCCCTCCACCGTCGTCAGCCCAAATTGCTGATCATAGTCATCATCCACGGCGAAGATAAATCCCAGTGGTTCGCTTTGACCGTTATTGACATCCCGCAAGATGGTGGGAAAGAGGATGGAGCCAGCGACAGCATCAATCAAGGGTTCGGCCTCTGCCTCGACTTTGAGTTGTTCGAAGCGTTCTTCGGTGATTCCTGGTAGACCGCCTTCTAAAAAGGTCAAGACCGCTGGCAAACCGCCTGCCATCAGTTGCTCTAACTGTTGTGTTTCTTCGCTGGTTTGGCTATCAGCATTGGCTTCATCGGACGTGCTGCTCGAACCGGCCCCGATATCCAAGCTGGTGAACATGGAAATTAGGGGTGGTGCTAGAATTTCATCAACTTGGCCGTAGGCGTTAACGGCCTGTCGCTGCACCGAATAATTCAGCGTGTCGCCCATGCTCAGAGAACTGACAATGATAATGGTACTGAGGGTCAAGCCAATCATAATCAGAATAGATTGTGTTGGGCGGCGCGGAATATTCCGCACACCCAACTTGAACAAAATTGACCGACTAATCGCCAGCCAGCCCATATAAAATAAAACAATCCCCAAGGCCACTAAAAAGCCGAGCATGACAATGGTGATCAGATCCATGATAATTTTCCTTTTTGGTGATGAGACTTTATGGGAAACAAGGGGTGTAGAATGTGCCTCGTGGTCAAGCGGAGGTTACCTGTCCGTCGTGCATACGAATGACGCGGTCACATTGGTCGCTGATCAAGCGATCATGGGTGACCACGACAAAAGTCTGCTGGTATTCTTGGTTGAGCGAGCGCATGAGGGCTAACATATCGTCGCTGGTTTCGCTATCTAGGTTGCCTGTGGGTTCATCGGCCCAAACGATGGCGGGGTTGTTAATTAGCGCACGGGCGATGGTCACACGCTGCCGTTGACCGCCGGAGAGTTCCAGGGGTCGATGATTGGCTCGATTCGCTAAACCCACTTGATCCAAGACCGTTTTCGCCCGCTCCCGCGCCTCTTTGGGTTTAACCTGGCTGACTAGAAGAGGCAATTCAACATTTTCTACGGCGGTGATAACGGGTAAAAGATTGAAGGTCTGAAAAATGAAGCCCATGCGTTGAGCGCGATAGGTCGTCCGCGTCCGCTCATTCATCTGGCGCAGGCTGATTCCTTCGATTTTGATATCACCATCATCAAAATCATCCAGCCCAGAGAGACAATTGAGCAAGGTCGTTTTTCCACAGCCAGATGGCCCCATGATGGCCACCATTTCGCCTTTTTCGATCAAGATATCAATTCCCCGCAGGGCGTGAACTTCGATTTGTCCCGTGCGAAAGGTTTTATGGACCTGTGTTGCTTCGACAATGTTTGTAGACATGTAGATTCCTTTTTAGTGCTTAGTTTTTAGGGTAACTACATCAGGAGCAGCCGCCCAATATCACGAGGAGGGAAGTAATAGAGCTAGACTAGAGCTACCCTTCCTTCTTATCTTATTTTTCTTTTTTTCATTAAATATGTGTACAGGCGCATATGATCGCCCATGATCCGTTCGTTGGTGTCTATAAACGAATCTCCTCAGTGACCATGGCCGTGTAACGTGTGTCTATGTGCCCAAAACCGTACCCATATGAATAGTCCAGCGGCCGCGTACAACCATTGCCTATCGCTGATATGACCCTGCTCTACGCCAAATTCGCATCCATCAGGGATGCCGCCACAAAATCGGCCGCACGGTTCACCCCCACGCCTGTGGGGAATACTTCTGGCCAACAACATCAAAAGCTTCAATCTCAGCCATCTCAGACAGGCTCCCAGCATCCTCATCGGCTAGCAGGGCCCAAATCATCACATCACCTCGTTCACCTTCGGGAGAGCGTAAGCCTTCGCGCAGGGTCGCCTCATCTAAAAAATTAAGCTTGCGTGGAACGGCTGCGCTGCGTTGGTTCAGTCAGTCGATCTGAATTTCGACTCGCTTCACTTGGTGGCTTTCAAAAGCCACCTTCGTTAAAGCCGCGGCATAATTATGCCAACCTTGATTGATATGATCGACACGAATCCAATAGCCAATCTCTAAGGCTCCCTGTAAACCTGACCCACCTACAAATAAAGGGCGACACTTTCATCTTCGTTGAATATACTATAGACAAAATCCTGATTAAATCAAATTCCCCTCGCCAACGCCGTATCAAGGCAATCTTATCTGCCAAGGGCTTTGGCTCATCTTTGGCCCAAGGCATCCAAGGGCGTAACTGCTCCACGCTCACTCTAACCGCATCTAGGAGAAGGGACGCATCCTTCGGTTCCCAGCAGCGTAGGACAAGGCCTTGGGTGCGAACAGTATAAGCTGGCCTTATTTTATCTCAGGTCAGGATAATCTCTCCTGTAGCCAAGCTAATATATATTCAAATACCAGGTCTTGTTCTGGTTCATTGTGAATTTCATGATATAAACCTGCCCATAGCTTGAACTGACATCGCTCACCAGCTTGTTGAGCGAACTCACGGCTGGCCTCGGCCGAGGTAATGCGGTCTACATCGCCATGCATTAATAACATCTCCAACGAAAGCTCTGTCCCCTGGGCCATAGCCCATTCGCCAGCCTCTACAATATCCAAGGCTAATTGGGCTGATATGCAGCCATCCACCAAGGGATCGTTCTGATAGGCAGCCACGACTTCCGCCTGTCGAGAAATGGCATCCACGTTAATATCGCTGGCTAAAGTCAAAGAAGGCCAGAGTTTGTAAAGGATACGACCCAAAGTGACCTTCCACGCTGGGATTTCTTGAGTCAAACGTAACCAAGGTGAGGTGACAATTACACCCTGAAAATCAGGCTGGCGGCGCAAGATATAGTTGATCACCAAGTTGCCGCCCAGGCTATGACCGTATAAAAATTGAGGGCAGGATGAGATGTGTTGACCAACTTGACTAATGAAGGCTGCAATATCATTCATTAATCCCTCATAGCTCGGCGCGTGGCCCCGTTTTCCTTCTGATTTTCCATGCCCCCGCAAATCAAGGGCTGCTAGGGCGTAACCCGCTTGGTTGAGAAAGACAGCCAGATGGGTGTAGCGTCCGCTATGTTCGCTCAAGCCGTGTACTAGATATATGATGGCTGTCGGATTATCATTCGGAGTCCAAATTTGCCCTTGTAAGGTTAAACCGTCTTCAGTTTTCCAAGTGAATATGTCGTGTGGCAAAGTGGCCTCCGCGAATAATTGCCAGATTTTGATACAGCCACTGATGTAACTAATACTTGGATGCCCGATAAGGAATGAGCATTAAATAAGTGTCTCATTTGACTGTCCCAATCTGGTTCCCAAACGATAGTTCCGCTAGCTCTAGCGGCGCGTCCCCGAGCCCTGGGGTCGCAGGGACCTAGGAACCAGATTGGGACAACTATATAATTTCAGTATAATCTACGTTAATACACCGGATCCATCACCGGCAACTGCCCCCCGCACCGCCTCAACCATGCCTCCCTAGCCAAAGCCACCCCATAAAGCGACCCCGTCACACAAATCATATCATCTTCTTTCGCCAAATCCAAAGCCGTTTGCAAAGCTTGAGCCATGTCGGACGCGGTGTGAACTTGATGGCCCAAATCCTGAGCAGCTTGGACCAACTGCTCAACGGGAGTTACCCTAGCCTGAATGGCGCGAGTCATAATCGCGTGTTGGGTGTAGGGCAGCAATTCGCGTAGCATAACATGTTCGTTATGGTCACGCGAAGCGGAAAAGATCAAGATAACTTGGCGACCATAAAAATAGGTCTTCCAATTGTGTCGTAAAACTTGGGCTGAATGACCATTCATGGCACTGTCGACCACTAAAAGTGGGTCTCGACTCAGGATTTCTAAACGGCCCGGCCACTGGACTTGCGTTAAGCCTTGGGCTAGGGCCTGTTCGGGTAGGGTCAAGTTTGCTTTGGCGGCGAATTGTTGGGCTGCGATGACGGCGGTGGCAGCGTTGATGATCTGATGATGGCCTAATAAAGACAGCGTATATGCTTTATCATTCAGATAAACCACCTGTCGCTCAAAGGTAACTCGTCCGGTGCGCCAGGTCATGGCCTCATTCACCACGGTCAGGGTCGCCTCACGCTGGCGGCATATCGCTTCGATTGTGGTCATAGCTTCGGCAAACTGAGGAGCGACGACGACGGTGCCTTGTGGACGGATGATGCCCCCTTTTTCAGCCGCAATCTTGGCCAGCGTTTTGCCTAAAGCCTGGGTGTGGTCATAGCTAATGGGGGTGATGACCGAGACCAAAGGAGCGGTCACATTGGTCGCATCTAAACGCCCGCCTAAACCCACTTCTAATATTGCGACATCGACCTCAGCCTGAGCAAAGGCGACAAAGGCTAGACTAATCATGACCTCCCAAAAATTCAAATCTGCCTTGGCTTCAAAATCGGGCTGAAGCTGATTGACCAAACTGATTAAGCATTCGTCTTCACAAATCATTCCATTGAGACGAATTCGTTCTCGAAAAGAATGTAAATGGGGTGAACTATAAAATCCCGTCTTATAACCTGCCGCTCGGAGGATACTCTCACACATGGCCGCGGTAGAGCCTTTGCCTTTGGTGCCAGCGATGAGCAAGATGGGGTAAGACAAATGAGGCTGGTCTAGTTGGACTAAAAAGTCTCGTAGACGGGCCAATCTGGTATCGCGTGTGCCCCCCCTTGGTTTAGAGCCAGTATTGATGAAACTGTAGATATAACGCAAAGCTTCCTCATAGGTGTGGATATTCGACATGTAGCACCTCAAAGCCAGCGGCGATAGCGAAAGAAAAGCAGCATCACTGTTAAGATCATAACCATCATCCCAGAGAGGATATAAAAGGCGTAGGGACTGCGATTGAAGGGCAGTTCAACATTCATGCCGTAAATACCGCTCACCAAGGTCAGGGGCAGCATGAGCACGGAAATGACAGTTAGCGTCCGCATAATCTCATTGATACGGTAAGAAATTAAGGAATCCGTTGCTTCACTTAAATCAGCAATGATTTCGTAATCTTCATCCAAAATATCCTTCACTTGCTCAATATGGTCATAAACATCGCCAAAATAGTCATCTAAATAACGCCGCTCAAACTCGTCTCTGCTCAATCGGGCCCCATTTTCTAAGGGGGGCGGATCTGGTCTCAATGGCTTACGTCCTTCCTTTGAAATGCACCTACTTAGAAAGGTGCATCGGCATAATCACATGGGTAAAACTTTCATCGTCAATTGGATGGAGAACCCCTGGGCTGGCAGAGGCCGTTGTCTCTAAAACAACTTGCGGGCTATCTAAAACGCCCAGAACATCCATGAGATATTTGGCATTGAAGGCAATCTCGACTTCTTCACCCTTGACGCTGGCAGGCAGTTCACTAATATTATCGCCCAATTCTTGGCTCGTCGCGGCTAAGACGACACGCCCCCCGTCTAACTCATCTTGACCTGATGTAACATCAACCTTCACAATATTGGCCGCGTCCTTGGCAAAGAGATGTGAAATTTTGGCCGCATTGAGAAAACTGCGTCGATCAACAACGGTGCGGGTGTTGTGTTCTTGAGGAATAACTTGTTTCAAATCTGGAAAACGACCTTCTAAAAGTTGAGACACTAAATTAATCTCATTTAGGTGAACTAAAATTTGATTTTGGCCCGAGGTCACAGCTATTTGCACAGGTTCTTCTTGATCGCCAATGATTCGAGCGACCTCCGCTAAAGCCCGAGCTGGAACGACTACCTCAACTTTCTCCTCAATTGGATGGGCGAGGGGAATGGTCTTTCGGGAGAACCGATAGCCATCAGCCCCAGACATAATCAAGGTTTCAGTCTCAAATTCCATTAAAATGCCCGTTAAAATTGGCCGACTTTCATCAGAGGCCGCCGCAAAGCAAACTTGGTTGATGGCACTTTTTAAGGCCACTGGGTCGACTCGAATAATATCGTCTCCAGCATCCAGCGTCGGTACAGCAGGAAATTCTTGAGCAGCAATCCCACGCAGATTGGCTCCAAAATTAGCACAGGTCAAATTAACTGTTTCTGTTTCTTGATCCAAAACAAAATCAATCCGCTCTGGGGGCAAAGAGTTGACAAAATCATTCAATAGACGGGCTGGAATGGTAATTGCCCCTGCTTCTTCGACCTTCGCCCCAATCCAGCAATTAATACCCATTTCCAAATTACTGGCTGATAATTTTACGCGGTCACTTTCCTCAGTTGTAATTAAGATATTCGCTAAAACTGGTAAGGTACTACGAGTAGCAATAGAACGACCAACGATACTTAAACCTTTGGCTAAATTTTCTTGTAGGCATGATACTTTCATGGCTAACCTCCGCAACGGTCAGGTCTACATCTTTCAGGCTTAGACCTATAGATAGTGGAAAATGATGTTCAGTATACTGTGTTTTGTGTCTTGTTACAAAAAGCGGATGTTCGATAGAAAACATTACCGCCGTTTCAAGAGACCGCCTAATATAAGAAGACCACAAAAGATAACCGTCAAATATTGTAAGGTAAATGAGGAGTTGATATCGGTCCACATATCCCCTGTGATGGGTAAAACAGCCGCAGAGCCGGCACCGAAAGAGGCTGGGACAACAGCGGCTTGGTTGGCTGAAGTACGAAGGACGACGGAAGGGCTAAGTTGAATAGCCGAAGGGTCAACTTGAGCGGCTGTGGCAATGTTGGCTTCTGAAATTGTCGCTCCGCGTAAGGAAACCTGATCAACATTGAAATTGACTTCATGGGGATCGGGCCATTTCTTCAAACCTCGAACAAACAGTGTCAGCCGATTACTGGATGGAATTAAGTATGTGGTAAACCTCTCAAATTCATACTCATTCCTCCCACTCAAATCTTGGCGAGGATACTCAGGAAAAGGCATGTCAAGCCATTGTGCCACAGCTTGCCACCTCTCGCGCCCATTATGATCAAGACCATATTGCATGACGTAATTATAGCCCGACTCTTCATTACTGCCTGCATCAGAGCGAATCAACCCTTGCAAGGATAGTTCGTATACAGCCCCAGCCACGACCTCAACCGTCTGATAAATGCCAGCAAACTGATTGTGTTCACCTGCTGTATCAACGATGGCGATCAATTGCGACTGGTTGCCATCTTTTACTACCTTTAACCATGATTCGCGATGCCAACCAAAAAGACCTGTTCCGCTATCAAAAGCTGACCACTCAGGCGCAAGACCATCATTGGGCCACAGATATTCAAAACCACCGTTGGCTATGATATTTACTGCACTCGCAATGGGTCTGCTCGTGACCGCTGACCCTGATTGAACGCTACCACCCTGTCTCCCGCCGACGCTCGGCTGACTTGGTAAGGCTTGAGCGACCACCTGTTCGCCTGCCATTGCATCAATGAAGACGGGCATCGCAGAAGTGGCCGTCGGTGTTCCAGTTGGTGGCACCACCAAGGTCGCGGTTGAGGTAGGTTCAGGGGTTGAGGTAGGGGTATGAGATGGGGTATGGGTCGGGGTGGGGGTATTTGTCGGGGGTGGCGTTTCAGTGGGCACAAAGGCGATTTCGCCATCCTCCTGTGCTTCTATCCCTTCATTATTTAGATCCAACCCAAAAGGTAAACTACAAGATGATAGCACAAAGCTAATACACAATAACCTAAACCAAATTACATTTCGCAGTAGCATACCAATCTCCTGCCAGCTTAAAATTAGTAGCGGATATCTAGTTACCATAGTTATGGTAACATAAATAGGATAACTTCGCAATCAGAGATTCGCTACTAGACCAGATAGGGTAAAATCAGACCTGACAGGTTTTATTAACACCTTATTCGCGTGAATATAGGCTTAATCTAACTATCTTTTCTCGATTATACTGTCTGAAACCTGTCAGGTGTTTATTTTATCTGGTACTGAACGCTACAATGTCTATTCAGTCTCCACAAACAAGATCAGCCCCATTGGATAAGATCCCAAGGTCTGACCATATAAGGCCAAGCCACCGCGATGTTTAGCCTCAGCAGGGACTGCAAAACGAAGGCGTAGTGGAGTCTGGCTGGTCAAGGTTTGATGCAGTGTCTCCAAAACATCACCTTCTACCACAAACTCTGTCAAGTAACCATAAGCCCCCTGATCAACAGCGTAGTGATGACTGAGGATACCACGCGCATCGGCTGGATCATCTGGCAGAGAGGTTGTGCCGATGATGGTTTCATTGATCGAGACAGTGATATCGCTGGGTGTCTTTCGTTCTTCTGTTTGAGGATAGTTGAAACCGCGCCTTTGTTGCGGCCAGTCGATCTTCGCCAACCCAACCCGGGCGCTGGCTTCAAAGCGTAAACGCAAACGACGAATGTCATTCAAAGCCAAATCATGCGGCAAGGCGATTTCATAATCAACCGAACCACTGCCCAGCGCAGAAAATTTATCAATGTTGGGCGATACCAAAGGCGGTGGCCATGACCATGTGGTTTGACTGATATTGCTAGGGTCAATGTGCAGGGCATAACCTGTTGATATTTGCTCGATTGCAGCATTGGCCTCGCCTCTGACTTCGACATTAATATAATTTCGACAGCGTATCCCGCCAGCTTCATCTTCCAGCCATAAAGCCAAAGTTGCTAGGCCATTTTCTTGGGGCATGCTCACCTCAAGTGGGTCTAGCTCAAGCACGTCGAACTGTGCCATTTGAAGGGGCCAAGTGCCGTCTTGAACCGTGCGCCGTTCGCCAAAACGGTCTATAAAATCAAGTTGCCAGTGTACCTGACCTTGACCAAGTTTTGGGCCCCAATGACTCACAAAAACGGGGAGGCTCATCTCTCTTCCTGGCAGAACTGTTTGACAGGGCGGTGCATCAAAACCGACTAAATCTGCACTATTCAGGTCGGCCACGCTCATATCTGGGACAAAAAACGCATAGCCAAATTCTTTACGACTGCGATCATAATTAACAAAGCCATTATGTTCCCATTCGATGTCGTCCAATTCGGTATAAACATAGCCACAAATCTTGGCCTGGCGACGTAGTTCTGTGGTCTGATACTTAAAACACCAAGCGATATCTTGATCGCCCATAGCCGCACTAATGCCACCATATTCGCTGTTCATCAAAGGTGCGCTCTCTTGAACATACTCGCCGCCGACGTAGTTGAAGGATGATCCTGGATAGGTTTCGTCCACCACCCGTTGAATATGAGTCTTAACCCAGCCATAATCATTATTGTAATAATGCCAAGAGTTAATGTCTGTCTCTACATGGTCATAGCGACAGACTGAGTTATCTTCGACCAAACGAGTTGGATCAAGTTGTTTGGCTTGCTGATAGACAGACTGGACCCATCGTTGTCCGTCCAGCGTATCATGGTTAGAAAGCCCCCAAGTTTCATTAAATAAAACCCAAGCGAAAATAGAGGGATGATTAAAATCACGAGCGAAAGCCTCTGGTATGGCAGCTTCAAACATCTGGCGCATGCTGGGGGTGTCCAAATCTGGGCTGGGGATGTCGTACATGATCAGCAAGCCCAGTTGATCGGCCCAATAATAATAACGCGGTTCATTGATCTTGATGTGGCAACGCAGCATGTTCAAGCCCAAATCTTTGGCCAGTTGGATATCACCGCGAATGACTTCATCGCTGGGGTAGGTATGTAAGCCATCTGGGTGGAAGGCTTGATCTAAGGCTCCCCGCAAATAGATAGGCTCGCCATTGAGCAAAATATATTCATAATTTTTACCTTGCCACGCCCCGCGACCAATCTCTCGCATACCGAAATAGCTTGAGACTTGGTCCGCCGCTCTACTGCTATCTATCGCCGCCAACTCAACCTTCAGATCATAGAGATGGGGTGACTCAGGCGACCACAATTGCCGGTCGGGCACTGCGAGGGTGAGGTTAAGGTCTTGATCTCCAGCTGCCAAAAATTGCTGCTGTTCCAAGGTAGAGAAAGACCCATCAGGGGAGACCAGATTTAAGGTGAAGGAGCCGCTTTCAGCAATATGTAAGCTCACCGTGACCGAGACCTTAGCCTGAGCGACATTGGTCTCTAAACGCAAATTCGTGATGTGGCTGGCCGGGCGACCTTCCAGCCAAACCGTCTGCCAGATCCCGCTACTGTGAGTATACCAGCGTGGCACTTGCTTGCCGACCAAGGTTGTCGCCTCGGCGATGTCATAGGCTCGCACAGTCAGCGTGGCTGTCTCACCGGGTTGAAGGTCCTTGCTCAAGTCCAAAGCGAAAGGCGTATAACCGTTCTCGTGTTCACCCACCAAACGGCCATTGATCCAAACACGGGCCTGCCAATCAACAGCCCCAAAATTGAGGTAGGGTTGCAAACCTTGCCAATCTTCAGGCATGGTGATCTCACGTTCATACCACCCTGCACCTTTATAGTCTGATGCAGCCAAGCCAGAGAGCGAACTCTCCCAGGGATAGGGCACAGTGATGGTCAAATCTTTTGGCTGGCTGGGCTGATACCAGTTCAGTTGTTCGCCCACCAGACGGGGGTCAAAGGCAAAACGCCAGGGCCCATTCAAGTTATGCCACGGCTCACGCTTGAAATTCGGCCGAGGATGTTCGGGACGGGGGATAGATGTCATGGAGCACCTCTTTGTGTAGGGGTTAGGATTTAGGGGTTAAGGTGTGACCCCCAGCAGCTGATTATACCATTGGGAGGAATGATCGTTCAAACTTAGGGGTATCGAGTAATTTGGCCTAGCACGAAGGTCGTATAAAATTGACAACAGAGAAATCAGAAATGTTTCAGCGGTGTACTTGTCCTACCTTATTCAAAGGATAGCATATCCTTACCAAACTGCATCCTCCTCTTTCTTTTGGGGCCACACCAATCGACCCCTTATCCCTCGCCGTTTTGTACGCTCTGCTTTGGCATAAGGAACGTAAATGCGGACTAGCGTTCCCAAACCAGACTTTGAGAAAACAATCAAATCACCGCCAATCAACTCAGTTCGCTCCTTAAAATTAACCATGCCCAAATGCTCCCCTTCAGTACAATGGGATAACATTTCATTCACCTCAAATCCGAGGCCATTATCCGCCACAGTGGCAAAAAGTCCCGTCGCTGTCTCTTTAATCTGGATGATAATTTCTGTGGCTTGAGCATGCTTCAAGGCATTATGAATCGCTTCTTGAACCATGGTGAAAATGGTCGCTTCAATCTCTGGCTCTCGGCGCATTAGGGGCTCTCTGGCTGAACGAGGTCGAATCATGAGGGTCAGTTCAATTGATTGATTTCCTAAATCTTCTTGCCATCGTCTGACGACTGTATCTAGGGCAGCCTCCAAACCCGCTGTTTCAAGCACTAAGGGGCGTAACTCAAACAACATCGTCCGCATCTGATGCGTTGCCCGCCTAGCCATATCCCGCATCTGAGATAACTCTTTAACTAACCAAGCCGAATCATCTCCCAGAAGCCTAAGACAAAACTCCAGCTGCATCACCAAAACTGACATCAACTGGATAGGGTAATCGTGTAAATCACGAGCCAGTTCTCGGCGTATGGCCTCCTCTGCGGCAATAACTCGACCACGCTCGATCAAAACATCATCACAGAGACGAGCATTGTCAACAGCAGGTCCAATGAGCGAGGCCACCACCCGTAACCAATCAATCTCATCTTGAGCAAAACAGCCTGCTGTTGGACCAATCACCTCTAAAACACCAATGACTTGCCCCTGCCACTGTAGTGGCACAGCTAAAACACAGTCAGCATCAAAATCCAGCGGTTCTTCTTCGCTGTGCAAACAAATAGCTTTACACTGTAAAGCTGCTAGTCCAGCCACACCCTGTCCCTTTATAAAGCGCGGATGGTCATCTATAGGAACAAGATCAATTGCCTTATGACCGACGGCTAATTGCAAGACCAAATCGCCTGTAGCAGACTCAACAAAAAACAAAAAAACGCCCGCTACCTTAAGTACTCGTTCGACCCGTTTCATAACATGGGTCAACATTTCATCTAAATTCAAAGGAGCTGCTAAAAGTTGGGCGATTTCTCGAATAACTTTCATATCCGATCAATTCTATTTAATATCTGCTTCCGTTATTGAAACTAGAAATTCGGTCATGGTACGCTCCTTATGAAAATATCAATTAGTAACTAACAAACGCCAATAATCTAAAATACGGGCCAAACTATCTTCGATACTGATTGTTGGTTCCCAGTTTATTTCTTGTCTGATTTTGGTAATATCCCCATAGCTGATAGGTTGCTCACTCGGTCTCATCCGCGCTGCATCTGGTTTTATTTCGATATTCACCTCACTCAAATTTAATAATATATCTAATAATTCTTGCACCGCAACTGCTTTTCCAGAGCTAACATTATACACTTGACCAGGCTTGCCTTGAGACATCAAGCCTTGATATGCCCGCACAACATCTTCAACATCTGTGAAGTCCCGTTTAACAGCCAAATTGCCGACTTTCATGATGGGTTCTCGTAATCCTGCTTCAATCGAGGCTATTTGGTGGGCAAAGGCCGCCGTGACAAAAGCTTTATTTTGTCGTGGCCCAATGTGATTAAAAGCCCGAACCCGTATCACAGGCAGATGATGACTAAGATGATACTGTTGGGCCATCAAATCTTGAGCCGCTTTACTGACACCATAAGGGCTATCGGGTCTCAAAGGGGTTGCTTCATTAATAGGCATCTGAGATGAAGGCACAGCCCCATAGACTTTGCTTGAGGTGACGGTCAAAAAGCGGGGTTTTAATCCTTGGTCGATCATCCCTGATAGCAGATTTAATTGACCTTGAACATTGGTTTGAAAAGTCGACCACGGATCTGACCAAGCTTGGGGTTCTGCGGATTGTCCTGCTAAATGATAGAGCTGATTTGGTTGAATCTTTTTTAGGGTTTGAGCCACAAATTCAGCATTGCATAAATCACCTGCGAAAATGACAACTCGTTTATGCAAACTAGGCAGCAAACGTTTTGAGTCACGCACGATCGCATATAGTTCTAATTGTGGATCTTGCCCCAAATGTGAAGCTAAATATCCCCCTACAAACCCCGTCACACCTGTTATCAAAACCCGCATCTTTATGCTCCAATTAACAATGAGTAATTAACAATTAGGGCTCATTGAGAAATTTTGTGAAAATAGAGAAACAGCGTGTAAATGGGCAAAGTTGCAAAGTCTGCCGAGTGAGGCCATTATGCAAGGACTTTGCCACTTTGTGCCTTTCGCTGGCGAAAGGTACGCTGCCAGGCTGCCTCTTTCTCTAACGTATCAACTTATCTACCAAGAATTAACATTGAACCACAATTAGCAATGAACCAGTGACAATGGGCAGGTGCCAATCATGACAGGCTTCGATTATAGCTCTGATAAAGTAAGGGGGCAAAGGCGCAGATTTGTGAAGGAGAGGGACTAATGCCCTCGTCGTAAAGCGGTTGAAAATCGTTTCCTGAGGTAGACAAGTGGGAGGAAGTGGTTTATAATGTGGGCATTAGTGGGTTAAAGTGGGTTAAAGTGGGTTAAAGAACATTTGTTCTAAGTGAGATAAGCGTATCAGTGGGACAGCATGTTTTTCGGAGAATATGAACATAACCTAGATGCCAAAGGTCGTTTGACTATTCCCGCCAAATTTCGGGAAGCTTTGGTCAATGGCGTGGTGGTTACGCGAGGTTTAGATGGATGTTTATGGGTCTTTTCGCTTGAATCCTGGAAACAGGTCTCCCAAAAAATAGCTAGTTTAACCATGACCAATGCTGATGCCCGCCGTTTTAGCCGCTTTATGTTTGCCAGTGCCCATGAGACCATTCCCGATCGTAATGGTCGGATTATCTTGCCGCCCAAATTGTTGGAATATGCTGGCATAGAAACAGATGTGGTGGTGACAGGCATGATGAATAAACTGGAATTATGGTCTCCTAATCGTTGGGAACAAGAGCAATTGACCATCGCTGAAAATCCTGAAGCAATGGTATCTCACTTAGCTGATTTGGATATTTTGTGATGTGTATACCCCATCAACCTGTTCTCCAAGCGGAAATTTTAACCGGGCTTCATTTACAAACTGGATACAATATTGTTGATGGCACTTTAGGGGCGGGGGGACATGCTCGTGCTGTCTTAAACTGTACCGCGCCAACAGGTCGGTTACTAGGGCTTGATGTAGATCCAATCGCCTTACAAATTGCTCAAACAAGACTTCAGGCTCATGTCGAACGGGTCGAAATCGTGCAAGCTAACTTCGACCAACTGCAAACAATTGTGTTGCAACGTGCTTTTAAACCGATTCACGCGATCATACTTGACTTGGGTGTCTCTTCCATGCAATTAGACCAGGCTGAACGCGGATTTTCGTTTCAGCACAATGGCCCTCTAGACATGCGGATGGGGCCTAAGACGACGCAGACCGCCGCTAAGTTGGTTAATACGATGCCCGAAGCAGACCTAGCCGACCTAATCTATCGCTATGGTGAAGAGCGTAAAAGTCGTCAAATTGCCAAAGCCATTCTCAAAGCGCGTCCCTTGCAAACCACCTTAGAACTGGCTGAAATTATCGGTCGAACCCTTAACGGTGGTCGGTGGACACCCACGAGCGTAGGACGGTCAGCAACAAGTCGTAAATCGGCCAAAACTCATCCAGCCACTCGAACCTTCATGGCCTTAAGAATTGCGGTGAATGATGAACTAGGTTCTTTAGAGCGATTTCTGCCTCAAGCCCTCGACTTGCTAACATCAGGGGGGCGACTAGGTATTATTAGTTTTCATTCTTTAGAAGATCGTTTGATCAAACATTATTTTCAACAAGAAGCACGAGGTTGTATTTGTTCACCAGAGCAACCTGTTTGTACCTGTCAACATGATAAAAGATTGAAGATCATCACCGCGAAGCCTATCGTGGCTAGTGAGGCAGAAATTGCTCAAAATCCACGATCTCGGAGTGCAAAATTAAGAATTGTAGAAAAATTTTAGGATTGAGACAAAGTTGAAACAATTTAGCCATGAATTTTCAGTATATACTCAGCGCGGGGATAAACAAAATCTTGCCAGACCTCACCCTAAACTATTGCCCCTGTTCAGTATAGTATAGGCTTTGAGATATATTCGTCCTAAGATTGATAAAATAAAGAAAGAGATAATCTGTTATGGCTAGTCAATCACTTGGATTTCGTCCTCAAAATATTTTCCGGCAAATACCTTGGAGTGTTGATAAAGGAGCGGCTATCGGCTCTTTATTGATTTTGGTGACTTTTAGTCTGATTGGGTGGTTATATCTCGGCCAGGCGAGCATCATCACCTCTTCAACGCTACGGGTAGACGATCTAAGACAAGAAATACATTTACTGACCCAACAAAACAATGAATTAGTTCTGGAAATTGCTCGCTTAGAGTCAATAGCCCATATAGAAGGCCGAGCGAAACAGTTAGGCTTTCGTCCGACAGATGCCAGTCAAATTCGCTATTTGATGATTGATACGCCCATCGTCTTAGAAAATCAGGCTTCAGAGCAGGAAATTTCGATTTTGCCACAACCAAATGGATCATTTTGGGATGCCTGGGCTACAAATTTTAAAGCCTGGGTTGCTGGTACGCCTACGAATTAATCTAACATCGCTAACTTTATGACAAATCATCAACGTCCTTATCACTATCGTATTTTAATCATTGCCGCCATATTTTCTGCTGCTGGATTAGTTCTGGTGGCACAGTTGGTTCGATGGCAAATTTTGGAACATCAAACCTTTACTGAACTGGCTGAGGATAAAAATCAAAAGGATATCATCCTCAAATCCACTCGTGGCAATATTTACGATGCTCATAACCATCTCTTGGCGACGGAGTCAGTGCAATACGAAATATCGGTCAGCCCCCACCTGATAAGTAATCCTGAAGCAGTCGCAGACCGTTTGTCTCCTGTTTTGAATCTGCCTCATCATCAAGTTCTACACAAGTTAGCCAGTGAACAATCTTGGGAGTTACTGACGCGCCGTGCGCCAGCAGAAGTCGGGCAGACTCTCTTAAATTGGGACATTACAGGGGTTGTGGTGACACCACGCTCTAAACGTGTCTATCCTGAGAATGTCCTAGCTGCTCATTTATTAGGTTTTGTGAATGATAATAATGATGGCTTCTATGGCATAGAAGGTTATTATGACAGCATGTTGCGTGGCATTGAAGGCCACCAAATTGGTGAACATGGCCCTTTTGGCGAGCTTATTCCCTTGGGCCATTTTGAGGTAACACCGCCCACGGGAGGTGCTGACCTTTACTTAACCGTCAATCGAGCTATTCAGCGCGTGGTTGAAGCAGAATTAGAGCATGCTTTAAGCACTTATAATGCTGAAAGCGGCACCATTGTGGTTATGGCTCCCAGAACAGGAGCGATTTTAGCCGCGGCAAACCAACCAAGCTATAACCCAAATCAGTTTGCCAATAGCCAAACTGATCACTTTCTCGATAGATTAGTGAGTTGGTCTTATGAGCCTGGGTCTGTTTTCAAGATTGTCACAATGGCTGCTGCTTTAGATACGAAAACGATTGCGCCCAGTACAACTTTATACGATAGTGGGGTTATTGAGATTGGGGGACGAGTAATCTATAACTCAAACCGTCAGGCAAATGGAACGGTCGATATGACGACTGTTTTAGCGAAAAGTTTGAATGTGGGAACCTCCCAATTAGCCATGGCCATGGGGGCTGAAAAATTTTATAAATATGTGCGGCGTTTTGGCTTTGGTCGTCTGACTGAAATAGACCTCAGTGGTGAAGGTCAAGGCACCTTGAAGTCACCCCTTGATTCAGCTTGGCACCAAAGTGATTTAGGAACCAACTCGTTTGGACAGGGTATTGCTGTCACGCCTGTGCAGATGCTCAATGCAGTGGCGGCGGTTGCGAACGACGGCTTGCTCTTGAAACCTCATGTGGTTAAACGCATTGTTAATCATAATACCCAACGGACATTAGAAATCAAGCCCCAAGTTGTCCGCCGAGCCATCTCAGCAGATACAGCCAATATTTTAACGCAGATGTTAGTAACCGCTTTGGAAATGAGTGACTCGGCAGCGCTTATTCCACGCTATAAAGTGGCCGGAAAAACTGGCACAGCTGAAATTCCAATTCCAGGGGGCTACCATCCCTATTTGACGATTGCTTCTTTTATTGGTTATTTTCCCGCCGATGACCCGCAGGCAATTGCGTTAATTATTTTGAATAAACCAACCGTTTCCAAGTGGGGGTCGGCCACTGCCGCCCCCACGTTTCACCGTCTAGGGAAACGTTTGATCACCCTGATGGATATTCCACCTGATGATGTGCGTCTGGCGCAAAGATAGACATTATAGAAAGTCCAAAACGATATGTTAACCCTAAAGGATGTCCTGACGAATTTAATAAACCCAAACACGATGTCCCAAGAGCAAGTGTTATCACAAGTCATTAGCGAAGTGGTCATCGATTCGCGTAAAGCAACACCTGGGTCATTATTTGTCGCTTTGCCAGGTGAACGAAGCAATGGCCATAATTATGTTGCGGAGGCCTTTCAAGCTGGGGCGGTTGCGGCGATTATAGAGCGCGATGTAGGACACGAAGTACAAGCAAACTGTTTGACTGTTTCCCCTGGCCACCAGTCTAAGACTTGGCGGTTGCCGATTTGTCTGAAGGTCTCCAATAGTCTCATTGGGCTGCAAACTTTAGCCGCCTACTGGCGAAAGCAATTTTCACCAATGGTGATTGGCGTTACAGGCAGCGTTGGCAAAACCAGTACGAAAGAATTAACGTATGCGGTTCTAGCGCAACGTTATCAGACCTTAAAAAGCGAAGGCAGTTTAAATAATGAAATTGGGCTTCCTTTAACCTTATTGAATTTGACGCAAGCCCATGAAAGCCTAGTCTTGGAAATGGGCACCTATGGCCTTGGTGAAATTTCCGCCTTATGCCACCTCGCCTCACCTCAAGTCGGCCTAGTGACCAATATTGGTCCGACACATTTGGAACGAATGGGCACACTTGACCATATCAGATGGGCGAAACAAGAACTTGTCGAATTTTTAAATTCAAAGGGAACAGCGATCCTCAATGCTGATGATTCGCTTGTTTTCGCCATGCGAGACCATACGGATGCCCGTGTTTTTACCTACGGTTTATCTGAACAGGCCGATTTACGGGCCGCTAATATCGTCAGTGAAGGCTTAGAAGGGGTCCACTTTGTTTTTCACTACCAAAACGAAGCCATCCCTGTCAAAATTCCCCTTTTAGGTCGTCATAGCGTCTATACTGCGCTCGGAGCGGCTGCGGTGGGCTTGACTCAGGGACTAAACTGGGATGAAATCATGACTGGGCTACAGCGTAAAACACCACCAGTTCGTTTGGTTACCGTACCTGGGCCAAATAATTCTTTGATCCTGGATGACACGTATAATGCCAGTCCTGCGTCTAGTTTAGCCGCATTGAATTTGTTGGCTGAAATAAAAGCACCCCGAAAAATAGCTGTATTAGGAACGATGGCTGAACTTGGCCCTTACGCTGAGGAAGGACACCGTAAAGTAGGGTGTCGGTCTGCCGCTGTGGTTGATCATTTGGTGACAGTGGGCCAGCAGGCACATTGGATTGCTGAAGAAGCGATAGCCTGCGGTTTAAAGCCAGAGGAGACGAAAGCGATGTTAGATTCAAGGACACTCGCAGACTACTTGAAAATGACGGCTACGCAAGGTGATATTATCTTAATTAAAGGTTCTCGCGCATTAGCCTTAGAGAAGACGATTGCTGATTTACGTACAAACACCGCTGCGTATGATTCTCCTGGAACAGACCGTACTGTAGGAATTGATCATTCCACACAAGAATATGTTCTCTAGAAAGCCAAGAAAGCGATAAAGCCTTGATGTCCTACTCATCGCCTATGTCCTACGCTTTAACACTAGGCACGATCTCGTTTTTGTTGGCTGTTATTTGGGGAACACCTTTGATTACCTCACTTAAACGTTTAAAAATTGGACAACAGATACGAGAAGAAGGCCCAGAAACGCATCAGGTTAAGGCTGGTACACCAACGATGGGCGGTCTTCTCATTGTTATTCCTGTTATTTTAATTACCAGCGTCTTGAATATCGCTAATTTATTAGGCTTTAATTTAATCGGTCAATCCATTTTAGTGCCCTTAGGCATGATGATATCTTTTACAATTTTGGGGGTGGCCGACGATTTATCTACTGTTTGGAGTAAAGCCAGAGGATTGACGGCCCGCACAAAATTTGGTCTTCAGTTTATCTTGGCTGCCACAGCTACCTTAGTCATGACTTTTGGCGATTTTCAATTTGTCAGCACGGTTGCTATTCCAACCATCTCAGAACGAATTGAGTTATCTCCCATTTTTTTCGTGGTGATAGCGACATTGATCATTTTGGGTACCAGCAACGCAGTGAATGTGACGGATGGCATGGACGGTTTAGCAGGCAGTATCGCCGCAGTCGCTTATGTTGCTTATGGGGTTATCGCCTTTTTACAAGGCCAGATTTGGTTAGTAGCTTTTACGTTTACAGTTGTGGGAGCTATTTTAGCTTTCTTATGGTACAACGCCTATCCCGCTGAAATGTTTATGGGCGAAGTTGGGTCAGGTACACTTGGGGCAACCTTGGCAATCGTGGGCCTCATGAGCGGACAATGGTTGCTCTTGCCCATCATTGGTTTGGTGTTTGTGGTTGAAGCCTTATCGGTCATTTTTCAAGTAGGCTATTTCAAAATGACGAAAGGTAAACGCCTCTTAAACATGAGTCCTTTGCATAATCATTTTGAACTAGCGGGTTGGTCTGAAACTCAGGTTACACAACGCTTTTGGTTAATATCTATTTTGTCGGCCATGCTAGGCATCGCCCTAGCGTTAATATAGAGATGGCAAAGCCAACACTAATTAAGAGGAAAAGAAATTATGACACACTTAAATCTGGTCAATGGACCTAGCAAAGGCCTGAATGGAAGCGACCCCGTTTTGAATGGCCAGGGTAGCTCAAGCAATCGCTCTCCTTTTCAGCCTAAAATTGTTTCACGCCGTTCAGAAGCGGAACTAGCGTATGAGGCGGCACTCAATCTTGTTGCCCAAATCGAAGAACACCTCACCTATGGTACGCGCCATTATCGCACCAAAGATGGTACGCTTCTCCATACCTTGGACCAAGTCGTACTAGCTATCTTGACCGACAATTTATGGCTGCACGAGGCTGATTTAGATGAACAGCAAGATCTTCGATGGGCAGCTTAAAGGCACTTGAAAAATTTCAAGGCCTGCGAGTCTTGATTGTTGGTTTAGCCCGTGAGGGAGAGGCCGCAGCGCGTTTCTTCGTCAAGCAAGGGGCAAAAGTCAGCATAACTGACCTGCAATCTACCAAAAAATTGATAGATCGGGTTAAACAAGTTGAAAATGTCACTTTTCATCTAGGACATCACCCTACAACCTTATTAGATGAGAAGCAAATAGATTTGATCTTGGTCAGTCCTGGAGTGCCAATGGATAGCCCTTTCTTGCGAGAGGCTCGAGATAAAGGGTTTTGTTTAACCAGCGAACCCCGTCTTTTTACCATGCTCTGTCCAGCACCCATCGTCGGCATTTCAGGCTCTAGCGGCAAAACGACAACGACCACCCTCGTTGGAAAGATGCTCGAGGCGAGTGCCTACACCACGTATATCGGCGGGAATATTGGACAACCACTTTTGGAACAGGTAGCGGCTATCAAGCCGACCGATCAGGTGGTCATGGAATTAAGCAGCTTTCAACTGGCGTATTTCCATCCTAGTTCAATCGATTCAGCGGTCATGTTTCCAGAATTGGCCCAGGGGTGGAGTCCTCAGGTCGGGGCCTTGCTCAACATCACACCCAATCACCTGGACCGTCATAAATCTATGACAGCTTATATCCAGGCTAAACGGGCCTTAGTCGAGTATATGGATGCAGAACAAGTTCTCATCTTAGGTTTAGATAACCCGATCACGAGGGACATCGGTCAGTCTGTGTCAGCCCAAGTGAGATGGTTTAGTCTTCAGGCGCAGGTGGACCACGGGGCTTGTTTACGAGATCAGCAGGTTATGTTGGTCAAAGCGGGTCAGTCTTATCCGGTTTGTTTTCTGTCAGATATTAAATTACGCGGTCAGCATAATGTCTATAATGTCTTAGCCGCCTGTGCTATTGCTGATGCGGCTGGCGCAAATCTTTCAGCCCTGACAGCTATCGCAACCAGCTTCACGGGCGTCGCCTATCGCCTTGAACCTGTTGGCGAAATAGCGGGCGTTTCTTTTATCAACGATAGTATCGCCACCAGTCCAGAACGTCTTATGGCTGCTTTACATTCTTTTGAGCAACCCCTTATCTTATTAGTCGGAGGCAAAGATAAAGATTTGCCTTGGACTGAAGCGGCTCAGTTGATTGTACAACGAGCCAAGCATGTGATTTTATTTGGTCAGGCTCAAGCCTTGATTCATCAAGCACTCACAGCGCAACAGCGACACATGCCAATCACCTGTTGTGATACCCTCCCAGAGGCTGTTACTTTAGCCTATACGAAAGCAAACCCTGGCGATATGGTCTTATTCTCCCCGGGTTGTACGAGTTACGATGCTTACCCAGACTTCGTCGCTCGTGGGGACCATTTTCGACAATTAGTGCAAGCACTAGGTACTAAGGCCTGAGAATTAACTACCTTGTGCATTTCACTCCTCAATCATCATTCGTCATTCTTAGGAATGGGTATTAATTAACTTGTGCAATTCATCGCCCCAAACTGGTTCCCAAACTTCACGACCGTATACCCCCTAGATTTGTGCGGTGGATGAGGCAATATAACATCGGATCGAAGGATGATGCGGCCATAAAACTGCGGATGGATAAAATCTTAAAAAATTATGTGGTTTCGCTGAAAATTGATCCGTCGGATAGGTTGTATATCCGCCTAATCCTCTGCTCCCTTGTCATATTCACCACGCACAATGCACCGTTCCTGTCAAATTCGAGGGGTATACGGTCGTGAATTCCCAAACTATAGTTTGGGAACCAGATTGGGCAAGTTATTTAATTCTCATTCCCAACACCTAGCCTCCATTTGACATTTAACATAATCATAAGGTACAATGGATAAATCTACAACGTTATGTTAAGTCCGGCGCGTTAACGTCATTTGGAAAAGCAAGCAATGACTGTAAAAAAAGCTTCACAGACATCTGGTATGGATTATCTGCTCATCATTGGGGTGACGGCACTTACGATTATCGGTCTCATGATGATTTATAGCACCACCTTTTATTTAGGGTATCAGTTACATGACCAGCCGACCTTCTTTTTTATTCGACAGTTGATTTGGGTCAGTTTAGGGGTCATCGCCTTAGTTTTGATGGCCCGGATCGAGTATCATACTTGGCTGCAATATTCTATTCCCCTCATGGCTGGAACCTTGCTACTGTTAGGGGTGGTTCTCGTCTTTGGCAGTGAAAAATTCGGTGGTCAACGGTGGCTATTCAATGGTTCTGTACAACCCTCCGAATTTGCCAAGTTAGCCATCATTATCTATTTAGCCAATTGGTTGGCTTCTAAGAATGAAAAAATCAAGCATGTGAGTTATGGTTTAGCCCCTTTTGCTGTCTTGATTGGTCTGCTCATTAGTCTCGTTGTCCTGCAACAAGACCTTAGCACAGCGGTCTTAATCGGTGGCACGACTTTAGCCATGTTTTTCATCGCTGGCGGCCAAGTTTGGCAGATGGTTCTGAGTGGGACTGTCGCGGGGATGACTTTCTTATTACTTGTGACACGTTCGCCTTATCGTTTGGCCCGTTTAATGTCTTTCTTAGATCCATTTAGTGATCCTCTAGGCCAAAATTATCAAATTCAACAGATTTTAATTGGTTTAGGAACTGGTGGATTTTCAGGCTTAGGCTTAGGGGCTAGTCGGCAGAAATTTGGTTCTATCCCTGCTGCACA
This sequence comes from Anaerolineae bacterium, assembly GCA_965199695.1. Lineage (GTDB taxonomy): Bacteria > Chloroflexota > Anaerolineae > 4572-78 > 4572-78 > CBDAUV01. The sequence goes on from OZ241372.1 coordinate 2,047,933, forward strand.
CACAGATGGTATTTTTGCCATTATTGGTGAAGAACTAGGGTTTATCGGTTGTCTCATTGTTATCAGCCTATTTGCCTTCCTTGCTTATCGCGGCTTTAAAATTAGTTTAGCTGCTCCAGATGCCTTTGGCTGTTTTTTGGCTGTTGGGGTAACTTGCAATCTGATTTTTCAAGCACTGATTAATATCGGCGTAATCACGGCCACCCTACCTTTCACAGGTGTGCCATTGCCTTTTATCAGCTTCGGTGGCTCATCTATGCTGATGTGTTTAGCCAGCGTAGGGCTGTTGCTTTCAGTTTCTCGAGGGACGTTGCCAGAAACTTTGATTCAACCAACGTCAAGATCAACCAAATCGACTTATGCGACTAATGATATCCGGCGGTGGAACCGGGGGGCACGTATACCCCGCCCTGGCCGTAGTTGAAACATTTAGACGAGACCCGAACGAAATAAACTGCTCGTACTTAGTCTGGGTTGGTCATCGAAATGGCCTGGAACAGAGATTGGTTGAGCAAGCCCAAATTGAATTTCAGGGCATTTCGGCGGCGGGTTTGCGCGGTAAAAATCCAGTTTCCTGGCTAAGTGGCTTCATGCAATTAGGGCAGGGCTATTTACAAAGTCGGCAACTGATTGCTCATTATCGACCTGATGTTCTCTTCGTCACTGGTGGTTATGTTTGTGTGCCAACCACCTTAGCCGCTTATCATCAAGGGGTACCTATTTTGATTTATTTGCCCGACATAGAACCGGGGCAAGCTATTCGATTTCTGAGCCGTTACGCGAGTAAAGTCGCTGTCACCAATGAAACTGCGCAATCTTTTTTTCCGCCGGGGCTGACGACGGTGACTGGGTATCCTGTTCGAGATACCCTCTATCAGCTAGATAAAAACATGGCTCAGACGACCTTTCATTTAGACCCCACCTTACCGACACTCTTAGTCACGGGTGGCAGCCAAGGTGCTAGAAGTATCAATAAAGCGATTGCAAATCAAAACGCATTAAATACGCTTCTGCTACAGGTCCAAATCATTCATAGTTGTGGTCAATTAGACATCATTTGGGCCGAAAAAATTCGGATGCTCTTACCAGAGCTTTTAAAGTCACGTTATCATCTCTACGCCTATATAGACCAAATGCCATCTGCTATGGCCGCGGCTGATTTAGTTGTTTGTCGGGCGGGAGCCAGTAGCTTAGGCGAACTCCCTGCGGCTGGTGTCGCCTCTATTTTAGTACCCTATCCGCATAGCGGAGCCCATCAATGGGCGAATGCCACTTATATGGTTGAGCAAGGCGTTGCCTGGATCATCGCTGATCATGAGTTAGATGATAAACTTACAGAGACGATTATAAATTTATTGCATATACCAAAAACACGGCTAAAAATGAGCCAGACAGCCAAAAGTCTGGCCCGCCCCTCTGCAGCCATTCAAATAGCTCATCAATTGAAGGCTTTATCTGAAAGATAGTGATTATATAGAATGATGAGTGATGCGTGAGTTTACTCTGATAACTATTCATCACGCATCATTCATAACTAATAACTGGTATTTATAGAGGAGGTCAGACAAATTATGAATTTACTGAGTGTAGATTATCAAACATTAACCTATGTAACCATCGGCTTATTTGCTCTGGGAGGCTTTATACGAGGGTGGTGGAGAGAAGGATTCACCACTGTCTTATTGCTCGTATTAGTTTTTCTTTTAAGCCAGCCAGATACAATGAGCGATATCATCGGCTTCTTGAATGAGACAGCCCGAACTTTTGGGATTATCATTGGTTCTGGGGGAGATTTAAGTGCAAGTGGCATTCAGGCAGCAGGGGCACAAGAACCATTGATTAATTTGGATGCGAGTGACCGTAATCTCTACATTGGTTTATTGATTATTATTATCATTGTGGCTTATTTCGGCAGCCGTTCTACTTTGCCGACCAGCATAGAACCCTCAGCGGGGGCAAGACTTGCGGGTGGAATAATCGGAGCCTTCAATGGGTTTATCGCGCTCAACCTATTCACGGAATATATTGTTGGCCGTTTTATTCCTGGCACAGGGGTCTCGGCCCAAGCTCTTACGCCGAGTACGGTTTCTGTGCAAATAGCCAATCTACCTAATGAAACTTTTTTCACGGGTAACTCACTGCGGCTAATTGCTATAGCAGGAATTGTTATTGTTGTCTTTTTATTAAGTCGTATTCAGGATGTCAATTTAAGAGGCATCCACACAAAGGTACCTGTTGGTTACAAAGAATAAGGCAAGGCATAAGGTTCTCTTATGCTTCATTGAGCAATTGTCAAAACATGTCACCTCACATTCATCTTATAGGCATTGGTGGGGCTGGTCTATCCGCCATAGCCACAGTACTCTTACAACAACATTATACCATTTCTGGCTCAGATATAGCTGAATCAGAGGCAGTGCAAAGGTTACGGGCCTTGGGGGCGACCATTCAGATTGGTCATGCGGCCCAGAACTTAACCCGGCCTGATATAGTGGTCATATCCTCTGCCATACCTAACCAGAATCCAGAGGTAATCAAGGCACAAAGGCTAGGAATACCAGTCTACAAACGTCCAGAATGGCTAGGACAAATGATCAACCACAAACGTGGCCTAGCCATAGCTGGTACAAATGGAAAAACAACCACAACTGCCATGTTATCCCTAATATTAGACCAAGCGGGGCTAGCACCCTCATACATCATCGGCGGCTATGTCCCGCAACTAAAAACCAATGCACAAGCTGGCGATAGCGACATATTCGTCATCGAAGCTGATGAATACGATCATACATTCTTAAGCCTAAAGCCCGAAATCGCCTTAATCACCAACATAGAATGGGACCATCCTGACACCTATCCAACAGAGAACGACCTATACCAAGCCTATCATGCCTTTATACAACGCCTGCCAACCCAGAAAAACCTAATACTATGTGGAGATCAAGCGGCCCCGAACAAAATATATGCCAACTATCCGCGGGCGATCACATATGGAATAGGAGAAGAACATACATGGCAAGCAGTACAAATACAAGCCAAACAAGCAGGATACGACTTTCAGATACAATATCGAGGCAAGCTTCAGACTCACAAACCTGTCAGTCTTCAGGTACCAGGGATACATAACCTTAAGAATGCTTTAGGTGCCATGGTCGTGGCTCAACTAGTGGGAGTGTCGATAGAAAGGGCGGGGGAAATAATTTCGTCATTCACTGGCACAGACCGCCGATTTCAGATCAAAGGAGAAATCAATCAAATCACAATCATAGATGACTACGCCCATCATCCCACCTCGGTGCAAGCCAATCTAGCAGCCGTACGCAGTCGATATCCTGGCAAAAAGATATGGGTCGTCTTTCAGCCTCACACATACTCTCGCACCAAAATATTGCTAGAAGAATTTGCACTGTCGTTTCGTGAGGCTGACCATGTAATATTGGTCGATATATATGCCTCCCGAGAGCAAAATGATGGCAGTATAAGCAGTGCAGATCTACTGGCCCGCATGCAAGCCAATCAAACACTGAGCCATATAGATGCCCAATACATCGGCGACATGACACAAGCAGTCGCCTACTTGCAGGAACATCTAAAGCCGCAAGATGTACTCATCACAATGGGGGCAGGTGATGTCTACAAAGTTAGTAACGCAATATTAGGTAAAATCACATGAGGGACATAAAAGCCTTAACAGAGGCCTTAAATCAGCAAATAGGTCCCCGCGCCCGTATAAACGAACCCTTGGCGCATCATACCACCCTTCGTTTAGGCGGACCAGCAGATATTTGGTTTCCAGCCCGTTCGGTCGATGAGTTAGTCCTGGCGACGACTTTAGCTCGACAACAAGCGATACCCGTCTTTATCTTAGGTAGTGGGGCCAACTTGCTCATACAAGATGATGGTATTCGAGGCTTAGTCATCGAAAATCGAGCGAATGCCGTCCAGTTTCAGGGAACCCAAATGCAAGCTCAAAGTGGGGCGATAAACCCTCGCCTGGCGAAGCAATGTGCCCAACGCGGACTCAGTGGCTATGAGTGGGCTGTTGGCGTTCCAGGTACGCTAGGCGGCGCAGTAGTCAACAATGCAGGTGCTTATGGACAAAGTATTGCCCAAAATTTGGTGCAGGTCGAACTATTGGACAGTCAGGGAGAACGGGTTTGGCGGCAGGTGGATTGGTTTGACTATCAATATCGTAGTAGCAAAATCAAACAGAGCAAGGCTAATAAACCACTTATATTACAAGCGATATTAGATTTAACATCAAAACCGCAAGCGATGATCGAGTCTCAAATGATGACATATAACACGCGCCGTAAAGCGACCCAACCACCAGGGGCCACAGTCGGTAGCATGTTCAAAAATCCTCCCGATGATTACGCAGGCCGTTTAATTGAAGCGGCAGGCTTGAAGGGCTATCGGATAGAGCAGGCTGAAATATCTTCCGTACATGCCAATTTTTTCGTCAATTTAGGAGAGGCAAAAAGTGACCATGTTCTAGGATTGATCAATGTCGCTCAAGAACAAGTCTATAAATTATTTGGCATCAAATTAGCTTTAGAGATAGAAATTATTTGAGTCATGAGATTTACCGACATATATCCAAGGCCTATACGTCGTCCGCCGCGTCGGTCAGAGCGGCGTTTAGGGATGAGTCAAACGCAAATATTAGAACAAAATTTACGACAGCCGAGACTCACCCTGACCTCAGCGCAAGGATTATGGCCATATCGACCACCGCAATTGATGGGTAGTTTTCTATTATTAATTCTTTTCTTAAGCCTATATCTCCTATTCATGAGAGAGACATTTTATGTATATGGAGCTGCCATAGGCGGTAATCGAGCCGTGACGATGACAGAAATCTATACAGCGAGCGAAATTCATAACATGTCTGTATTCTGGATTGATCCGGATAGCATCAAAGCGAAGGTTGAAGCCTTACCGCATGTGAAGCAAGCCGATGTTTGGGTGCGTTTGCCCGCTCAAGTGACCATCACTGTTGAAGAACACGAACCGGAATTGATATGGCAAACAGGTGAACAGACTTGGTGGGTTGATAATGAAGGTACAGTCGTCCCGCCACGTTTGGACCAAGATAATGATGTCACTCGGCTCCATATTATTGATAGCGATGCTCAACCTATTCAGTCCAATGATAAAATTGACCCAATGATTATTGAAAGTGCTTACATTATTAAGCAGCATAAACCTAATTTGGAGGCCCTCCATTATTCACAATCAGTCGGCCTTATATATGTGAGCGCTCAGGGATGGCCTATCTATTTAGGCAACAGTACAAATATCAGAGCCAAATTGAGGGTGGCAGAAGCTGTTCAAGCTGATTTAGTCGCCCAAACATATAGTCCAAGCTTTATTGATGTGCGTAACCCACAGCGGGTTATATATCGATCCCAAAATGGATATTAAACAGGACAAATCTAGCGCCGCAATGTAGATTGAACAGGATACATATCTACTAAAAAGATATTAAAAGGTTATATTAGATACAATAGATTATGACCTTGTCATTGCGCCAATATCATGCTAGACTATGTCGCTAGATATAGCCGATTACGCTTGATAATAAGGTCTACCCAAACCTGTTAAGACGAGTTTGGTTAGCTCTCTTCAGTGGCGAAAGGGGTTAAGCATCGTTTAATGGACTACAAATGCAAAAATCATAGCAAAGTTGACGCGCCCATTCATCCCATTGACCTTCGGACCAATGGGTTTTCTGGGCGCGATTTTATAAAAACTATGCCAACAGGTTTTTCATGGAACCCACTACTGTTGTCGGAATAGATGTCGGCACAACAAAAATATGCGCCTTAGTGGCGGAGGTCAATCGCTATCAAGAAACCCGTATCTTAGGCCAGGGGGTTGTGTCCTCTAAGGGTATTCGTAAAGGGGTGGTTGTGAATGTGTCTGAAGTGACCGCTGCTATCGGCGACTCTATTCGTCAAGCGGAACGATCTTCAGGGTATCATATCGTGAGTGCTTATGTCGGGTTAGCTGGCGTACATATCCAAGCAACGAATAGTCATGGAACCTCAAGTGTCCAAAATAATCAACGCGGCATTCAGCGGCAAGATATTAATCGTGTGCTAGAAGCGGCCAAGTCTGTGAGCTTGGCGCATGACCGTGAAATTTTACATGTTATTCCCCGTAATTTTACGGTGGATGGTGATGATGGTGTGCGGGATCCCTTAGGGATGCATTGTCGTAATTTGGAAGTTGAAGCACATGTGGTCACAGGTGGAACATCTTCCATTAATAACTTGGTCAAATGTATTCACGCGAATGATATTGAAATTGATGCTCTGGTCTTAGAACCCCTCGCCTCTGGTGAAGCTGTCTTAACGGAGACAGAACGAGAGATGGGGGTTGTTTTAGCTGATATTGGCGGTGGAACGACTGATATAGCCATTTTTATTGAAGGAGCGATTTGGCATACTGTTGTCTTACCTACAGGGGGGCAACAGTTGACCAATGATATTGCTGTTGGTCTCAGTGCCTCCTTTAATACGGCTGAAAATGTTAAAATCAAATACGGCCATGCCGTCCCAGAGATGGTTGATTCCCGCGAGACTTTAGAAGTGACCACCTTTGGGGATCAAGAGCGACAGACAGTCTCCCAACAATTTGTGGCACAGATTATTCAAGCGCGAGTCGAAGAGATTTTTGAGTTGATTATGCAAGAAATCAAGCGCAGCGGTTATGATGGTTTGTTACCAGCTGGCATTGTTTTATGTGGCGGGACAGCGAGTTTGGCGGGCATTAAAGAAGTGGGAGCGTACATCATGAAAACGCCTACACGAATTGGCACACCTCAAGCCCTTCGTGGTATGATAGATCATCTTCATGAACCGGCTTTTGCAACCAGTGTAGGGTTACTTGAGTGGGGAAAGTACCACCAACCTGAGTCAGTTTCTCAACATCGACCACCCATCTACTTTAAAGTTCCAGATTGGCTGAGGGCATTATTACCAGGATAAAATTAAGGAGAAAGAAGTATGGTTAGTGAAATTCACAATACAGAAGCCGATAAACTGGCCCAAATTAAGGTGATTGGCGTTGGCGGCGGCGGGTCAAATGCCGTTAATCGCATGATTTCGGAAGGCTTGCGAGGCGTTGAGTTTATCGCGGTCAATACAGATGCTCAAGCATTGCTCAATAGCAATGCGCCGCAACGCATTCATATTGGCGAAAAATTAACTCGCGGCCTAGGCGCAGGAGGCAACCCTGAAATGGGCGGACAAGCCGCTGAAGAATCCGCCGAAGATTTAACCAATCTGCTCCAAGGAGCCGATATGGTTTTTGTGACTTGTGGCATGGGGGGGGGCACAGGCACAGGTGCAGCACCAATTATCGCTGAAATTGCTAAACAATCCGGTGCTTTAACCATCGGGGTGGTCACAAAACCCTTTACCTTTGAAGGGAGTAAACGCGCCCGCATTGCCGAAGATGGTATGGAACGTCTTAAGCACCAAGTGGATACCCTGATCACCATTCCAAATGATCGTCTGCTCAGTGTGGTCGATAAACGAACCAGTATGCAGGACTCGTTTCGTCTCGCCGATGACGTTTTGCGTCAAGGTATTCAAGGTATATCTGAATTAATCACGGTGCCCGGTCTAATCAACTTAGACTTTGCCGATGTGCGTACCATCATGAATGAGGGTGGCTCGGCCCTCATGGCGATTGGTACAGGCAAAGGTGAATCTCGGTCTACCGATGCGGCTGAGGCTGCGGTGACCTCATCCTTGTTGGATGTAACCATTGATGGGGCGCAATCTATCTTATTTAATGTCACGGGCGGCCCTGACCTAAGTCTCTTTGAAGTCAATGAAGCGGCTGAAATTATTCAAGCCAAAGCTCATCCTGATGCCCATATTATCTTCGGGGCGGTGCTTGATGAGAATTTAGAAGACGAAATTCGCATCACTGTTATTGCGACGGGCTTTGATGCCGTCGAAGCTGCCCAACCCATTCCCAGTCCGTCCAAGAAGACGATTGATTTTCCTGGAACCCATACCTCACAAACTCGTTCTAGCAACCTCAAACCCGATTTTCAGAAAATTGATCAAGACGACTTGGATATCCCTGCTTTCTTACGCCGTCGGGCGAGAAATTAATAGGCGTTACGCACTTCAAAGTTCAGGTGAAAAATCTGCCACAAATTTTCACGAATTTCACAAATTTTTTGATTCAAATTCGTGAAATTTGTGTTAATTCGTGGCTAAAATATCTCAACTGCGTAACTTCTATTTGTGTCTGTGTAGGAATAAATGATGGTTTTGTTAGCAAAGGGATACCTGAGATGATGATTTCTTGTCCTATATATCGCCAAGCAAAAGCCCATATCTAATCCGCCCGACGAACCCCTATCCGTTTTTCGAGCTGGCGCACAAAATATGAAACAATGAGGATCAGCAGCAGATACTCAATAATCAGAACCGTGTAAATCTCCAAAGGACGATATTCAACCACATTTAACTCATTAGCCCGCCGCGTCAGGTCGGCCAGACCGATGACGGAAACCAGAGAGGACATTTTCAAGACATAAACGAATTGATTGCCTAGAGGGGGAAGAATACGGCGAATGGCTTGGGGTAGGATGATGAGGCGCATCGACTGCCAGCTTGATAAGCCTAGGGATGCTGCTGCCTCACGTTGGCCTTGAGCAATAGATTGTATGCCAGCTCGAAATATCTCAGCTTCAAAGGCACTATCACTTAAGGCTAAAGCTACAACGCCCGCTGTAAAGACATCGAACTCAATGCCCAAGGAAATCGGCAACCCATAATAAACCCAGAGTAAGAGTACCAGAAGCGGGATAGCCCGAATAGTTTCCACATAGAAACGGTTAATCGTCCGCGGCAGGCGTTGCGGTGTTAGGGCCAACATACCAATTAGCAATCCGATGATGATCGAAAAAGAGAAGGCTAAGGCTGATATACTAATCGTGGGCCACAATCCTCGGAGCAAAAAGAGGATATTACTACGCCCAGCCTCGTTTAAGGGGGAAACAATATACCAGCCCCAGGTGTATCTACGGCCACCATTACTACATCCCGCTATGAATAGTAAGCCACAAAATACCAAGAGGGTACGATGCAAAATGGGGGTTAAGTCGCCCTGAATGGACGGCAATCGTCTATAAAGTTGTCGTAAAATGTCTTGCACGGTATATCCTATGGAGTCTGATTATACTCAGAGCGGGGATAAATGTAATTTTGAATTTCATCCATCATTTTCCATCTAACAACATCTTGATGCGCTATCCTCACTCAAGCGACAACCACTTTTCCTTCAGTGCTTCAAGATACCCGCTCTCTCTCTTCATGGTGATCCAAACATTGATATAATTGATTAAAACCTGATCATTCTGCGGGGCCAGGAGGGCAATCGCATTGGCATTGCGTGGTCCATCAATTGGCACGACCATGAGTTCTGTATAGGTCTGAATCAGTTGAGAGGCTTCAATATTGCTTGTAATGGATACATCGGCCCGACCAGCCAATACTTCCTGAAAATCACGGGCGGGTGATTCCACAGCCTTAATCTCGGTCTCGGGGAAAAGGGCTCGAGCTTGTTCATCAAAAACGGTGCCCAGAGTCACCGCGACCGTGACATCGGCACGGTTGATCTCTTCCCAGCTATTGAATTTGCCCTCGTTCTCCCGCAACATGAGCGGAACCGTGCCCACTTGTACAATTGGCAAAGTATAACCTGCTGTTTTGGCGCGACCCATGTTCATTGAAGCACCAGTGGTGATATGATATTTGCCAGCTGCTACGCCGTTAACCAAGTTTGTCCAGTCCGTGGGCACAAATTCAATCTCGACTCCCATATCAATTGCCAACTGCGTGACCAATTCAATATCATGGCCAACATATTCATCGGTATTGGGGTCTTTAAAACTCATAGGGTTAAAGTCGCCTGTGGTGCCGACTTTTAGAACCCCGCTTTCTAAAATTTCTTCCAGTAACGATGCTTGTTCAACAGGCTGCTGAACGGTAATGGTTCCTTGAGTGCAGCTCGTTAGAAAGACAGAAATGAGAGCTACAACTAGGCCAACAAGATGTATACGTCGTAAGATCATCGGAATTTGCTCCTTTAATAAAGGTTGTTTAAAAGGTGAGTTCGAGGTATTTACAGCGAAATGAGCATATTCGTATTGCTGGCCTCCATTTTACTTGAAGAGGGCAGGAATGTCTAATGTTTCTTTCATCCGTGGACACACATGGACACGAGAAATAGAGCCTATCCATTTATGTGTCCAATATTATAATAGGTTTTGTCATTGCAAACGAATGGGCGGTCAAGGGGTGCATTTTGCTTTGGGAAAGTTGAGGCAGATAAGCAACCGAATCAGATGATGCGATTTTGCTGAAACATGAGGATGTGGCAAAATACAAGATAGACATCTGTTCAACGGGTATCTGTTTTAGAAAATCTGCTTGAGCAGGTTTGGATTAGCATGATTTATCTTAATTACGCCACCCATCAAATTTTAAGTCAAATGTGTCAAGTTTCCATCATCAGGGACACCTAATCCTAGTGTGTCCATAGAAATTTTTTTATGTCAACTAAAACCGTGGAGGCACTAATACGTCCACGGTTTTTTTATGTCTGATTCCTTTCAAAATTCTCCTAAAACCGTGGACTGCAAAGCCATGGTTTTTTATTTCTAAAGTAGAACGTAGACCTACTTCTATTACTTGAAAGGGGCAAGCGATGATCGTTTTACGCTTAGATAATCTTACCTTTAGCCATCCCGGTGGATTGGTTTTAGAGAATTTGGTTTGGGCCATTCAAGATGGACAAAAGTTGGGCTTGGTTGGCCCGAATGGGGCTGGCAAAAGTACTGTGTTGAAGCTCTTGGCAGGTTATTTACCGCCTGATAGTGGGGCTGTGGCCCAAGCAAAAGGGGTGACAGTCGGCTATTTAGATCAAGATATAACCTTGCCGCCTGAAAAGAGTGTTTTGGCTGAGGCGATGACAGCCTCACCAAAATTAGCACGGATTGAAGCTGAATTGCAGGCTGTAGAGGCAGCACTCGGTTCGCCAGAGGTGTATGAAAATGAAGTCAAGCTAATGAAAACATTAGACAAGCAAAATCGCTTGCTACAAGCTTACGAGGAAGCAGGCGGCTTGACTTACCAAAGTGTGGTTCAATCAACCTTACGCCGTTTGGGTTTTGATGAGCAAGATTTTGATTTGCCTATCTCCGTCTTAAGCGGTGGGCAGAAAAAATTATTAGCTCTGGCCAAATTGAGTGTTAATCAACCCAAAGTCTTGCTTTTAGATGAACCTGACAACCATCTCGATATTACAGGCAAGACCTTCTTAGAAGGCTTTATCAATGCCTATTCTGGGGCAGTGATTATTATTTCGCATGATCGGTATTTACTAGATGAAGTGGCTGATGGCATTGTTGAGTTAGCGGGCGGAAAATTTGCGTTTTATACGGGTAATTATAGTACCTATGTCGCAGAAAAAGAACTGCGGCAGTTGCGTCAACAACAATTATACGCGGCCCAACAAAAAGAAATCGCCCGTTTAGAAGAAGCCATCAAACGCTTTGAGTTGTGGGCCAGCTTGGTGGTTCAGGAACGTCATATCCGCCAAGCGCGTAACAAACGTCGGCAGATTGAGCAGATGGATAGGGTGGATAAACCCTTAGAGCAAGGACGCATGAATTTGCGACTCAGCGGTTGGCGCGGGTCGGATAAGGTCTTGGAAATTATTGAGCTGGTCAAAGCTTTTGATGATAATCTTGTTTTGGCTGGGGTGAATCTTTTACTTTGGCACGGTGAGCGAGTGGGTTTATTGGGGCCGAATGGGGCGGGGAAAAGTGTTTTATTTCGCTGTATCATGGGCCAATATCCGCCCGATGATGGCGTGGTCAAGATTGGGCCAAGCGTGAACATGGGGGTGTATACCCAAGAGCATCAAAGCCTATATTATGACAAAAATTTGGTTGATATGGTGCGGCATGTTAAACCCATGTATGATGGCGAAGCCGTGGCTTTTTTGAACAAATTTCTTTTTCCGTATCAGCAAGCCCGCGAACAGACCGTGGGTAGCTTAAGCGGAGGAGAACGTAGTCGCCTTCAATTGGCTTTGATCATGCTGCAAAATCCCAACTTCCTACTTTTAGATGAACCGACCAACAATATCGACATCCAATCCGCCGAGGTGCTAGAAGAAGTGTTAGAGACCTTTAATGGGACGCTTTTTGTGATTTCGCATGATCGCTATTTTTTGGATAAAGTGGTAGACCGTGTGGTCGAGTTGGACCCGGATAGTGGGGTGTTGAATGGATATGACGGAGGCTATACGGATTATTTGGCGATAAAATGGAGGGTAATGAATCCATGCAAAAATATTTTTTGAATCAACAAACTAAATTAGACTGGAGATCATCGGTATGAATGAAAAACATATTGAATCGTCCCTTAATGATGGTGCTTATCGTAAATTTTATAGGAATGTTTGCCTATAGCATCGTCCTTCCTCTGTTACCCTACTATGCCAATCCATTGCAAGTTGGATTTGTTTTTTCAATATATTCGTTGTGCCAATTTTTTGCAACACCAATTATTGGCAGTCTTAGCGATAGACAAGGACGAAAATTATGGCTATCAGCCAGTCTGTTTGGCACTGCTGTCGGCAAGGTCGAATTTATTTAATGACTTGCCTATTCGCCTCCTTCTGCTGAAACAGCTCGCTGTAGTCTACTCAAATCTTGCTCTAAAGCTTCTAGAGCTTCACCGTAGCCAGCCCAGTCACCGGCTTGGAGGGCATCTTGCGCGGCTTCATAGTTGGCTGTGGCTGATTCAACCAGTTGGCGAACACTCTGGTCGATCAGCCCGTCTTCATCAGCTGCCACACGACCAAGGTTGCCGCCCGTCTGGATTGTGTCGGCGATCGTTTCGGGTAAACTCCCTAACAAATCGTTCAAGCTTTCCAGCAGGGTTTCACGCATAATTACTTGGTCACCGCTGGCCATGATGACGCGCTTGAGTTCGGGAATTTCGCCCGTTTCAGCTTGTAGATAAATTGGCTCGACATAGAGCAAGGACTCGGCGATGGGCAAAATCAAGAGGTTGCCACGATTGACTTCTGAGCCGCCTTGGTCCCAAAGACTGAATTGGGGCGAAATTTCTGAGTCTTGGTCAATTCGAGCTTCAATCTGTTGCGGCCCGAAAATCAGTTCTTGCTTAGAGAAGCGATAGACGATGATTTGGCCATAATTATCACCGTCTGAACGGGCGGCCATCCAGGCGATGAGGTTGGCCTTCGTGTCTGGCGTAAAGGGCTGAATCAATAGAAATTCATCAGTTTCTTCATCGGGCAAGCGCGTGATTAGGTAATAAGGAGACACTTCCTGTTCACTGTTGCCATAGAATTTTTCTTTGGGTAAGGCCCATAAGTCTTCCTTATTATAAAAAACCTTGGAATCACGCATGTGGTAGGTCTGATAAAGTTGGGCTTGGATGGCGAACATCTTTTCAGGATAGCGGAAATGAGAACTGATCATCTCAGGTACATCGCTGGCAGGCTGGAAGAGGTCTGGAAAGATTTGGCTGATTGTTTGCACCAAAGGATCTCCTTCATCGAAGAGATAGAAGTCCGGTTTACCCTGATAGGGATCGATGACGATTTTAACCGAGTTGCGGATGTAGTTTAGACTATCTTGGGTCTGCGTTGAATAAGGGTAGCGACGCGAGGTGGTATAAGCATCTTGTAGCCAATATAACTTACCGTTATCGCCAACAACGATGTAGCTATTAGGATCATAGGTTAAGAAGGGCGCGATTTTTTCTAGTCGCTCTTTAATGCGACGGTGGAGCATGACCCGACTTTCCTGGGTGATGTCGTTACTCAAAATGATATTGCTATCGCCGAAGCGGAGGGCAAAGGCAACCCGTTTGAGCCAGCTATCGAGCAGTACCCCGCCCTGTCCAGCATAGTTTGTATAGACGACCTCTTCTCCCTCACCAGGATAATCTACTTCCGGCTCTTCTGTATTCACAAAAACATAATCATCCTGCTCAATATTCTCCCCATAATAGATTTCAGCCTGAGTGATGATCAAACTTGGTTCGACGAGAGATTGGGGGGGTAAGTCTTTGACCCAAAAATTTGGCAAACCCTCTCGCGTGACCTCATTCACTGGGTTGACGACCACACCATAGCCGTGGGTGAATTGTAATCTTTGGTTGACCCAGGACTGAGATTGTAGCTGAGTTTTATCTAACTCTCGGACAGACAAAGCCACTTGGCGATAGGTGCCATTAATATTGTAGCGATCTAAATCTACGTCAGTAAAGGTGTAATATAGACGTAGGGCCTGCAATTGTTGAAAGGTTTCGCGCATGGTGCGAGGGTCCCAGAGGCGAATATTTTCAATCGCTGTGACATTATCATCTATATCTGCGGCGGTTAGCGGACGAAATTCGGAGAAAGGGCGTTCCTCAATTTCATGTAATCCATAAGCTTGATTGGTAAACTCAATATTATAGTTGATGTATTCTTCCTCACGGGCCAGTTCATTTGGTTCGACCACAAATCTTTGCACCACATTTGGTATAACGCCTCGCAGAACGAAGCCAGCGATCAACCATATAAAAATGGCGGCGATGGGCAGAATCTGGCGTTGGACAAAAATATTGACCACCAAAAGAATGGCTGAGAGAAGGGCTATAACCATCAATATCCGTAGAATCGGTAAGACAACATTAATATCCGTATAACTCCCTCCGAAGACGACTCCGCGAGGGCTATAGACAAGATCAAAGCCATCGAGCCAGTGTCCAACAGCGAAGCCTAAGAAAATTAAAGCCCCTAAAATAGATAGATGGAGCTGGACATGGGGTAAAATGACGATACGTCCTTCTTCTAAGTTATTACGTTGTTCTAGCAAATACACGCCTGCTGCACCAAATAATGATAGGAAGAGAACAATCACAACCCAATCTTGCACAAAGCCTAATAGTGGTAGACTGAAGACGTAAAATCCGATGTCTCGGTTGAAGATAGGGTCCACCTCACCGAAGGGTACTTGATTGACGTACTGTAACACCGATAGCCAGTTGGCTGAGGCCACTGAGCCAACGAGCCAGGCTAGAACAAGGGCCACCCCCCAAGCAGTATAAATGATGGTCTGCTGCATAATTAACGACTCATCACTGAAAAAGAGGGTGTTGCGTCGTATTTGCCAGCGAGCGAGGTAGACATTTAATAGAAACAGAACCACAAAAAAGATGGCGACAATCAGAAATAAAGAAATTTTTGCCCAGATTTCTGTGATGAAAATTTGTTCATAGCCAACAGCCTCAAACCATAGCCAATCTGTATACAGGGTAATGATGTAGTTAAAACTCGAAAAAAGTATGAAAATGATTATGGCTACTACCCAAAATCTGATTTGCATTCCTCTTAGCATGAATTATATCTCCTATTTAGATGTAGTTATTAGTTATTTGATATTATGAAATTATTCAAACAAGTTTTCCCGGCTTTGGTAAATCTTCTACTGCCGTATCGACCCATTGATCGCCTTCATCAACCAGCATAACGGGAATGTTTTCTCTGATAGGATATTTACGATGACATCCCTCTTCGAGGCATACGAACCAAGTATCGTCTTTGATCAAGGTTAAGCGTCCTGGATCATCGCCTAGTCTGCGCGTTTCACCGCTAACACAAGCTGGACAGCGTAAAATAGCAACTAAATCTGGATTAAGTAACATGAAGAAACCTCTTAATTGTTATTTATTATTTGATAATTACTAATTGATAATTGTCCTAACTGCACGGCATCGCCAAGGACAGTTCCTTCCTCATCCACTTGTGGTAAGCGCGGGCCGAGTGGGGGTAAATACATGCCGACGACAATGGCGTATGTCCCTGAGGCTAAATCGCTGGGAAGCGCAATTTCTATGGGATCGATAATATATTCACCCACGGCCCAGGACGTTGTACCTTGCTTGCCGCGTATTCCTGGAACACGATCATGTTGGGCCACAATTTTATTTTCTTGATTCAGGACATGCACAAAGACCTCATAAACTTGGTCCATTTCATCCAAACCTTGCCAATATAAGGTTAGGTTTAGCTTCGTTCCCTCATTTTCCTTTAGTTGAACCTGATCAGGTAATTGGAATCCAATCAAGGCGACTTTGTTATCTAAATTAACCCTTAGAGGTTTCTGAATAGACGGGGAATCGAATAGACGATTTCCTTTCTCGACGACCTGAATTTGGCCGACGATTAAGGATTGCCCAGCAGGTAAGTGCCATCGCTGGTAAGGCAAGGTTGATCCATCTGACCTGAGCCAACTGAGACGGATTTGGAGCGCATTTTCGCCGACGGGAGCTTCTGCGGGTAAGATGACATCGACCTGTTGACGAACCTGCTGCCCAGCTTGCCATTGACTGGTTTGGGTTGGCACAGACCAACTGCGCCATACGTGACCCGCTTGATCCAACATGTCCACTAACAGGATATAATCTTCCTGAGGCGATTTTAGGGTGTGCCACAATAAATGCACCGCAAACCCTTTCCCCTGACCGACCCGATTGACACTAAATTCGCTGTGGTCCAAGGCTATCTCACCAGCAAAACGATTAAAGCTAGGCGATGTTGTCGCTGGCTGCCATTGTACTGCCACTTGGCCTAAATCGAGCAATGAAGCCCCATTCTCTAAAGGCCACTCTTGTCGTTTATGGTGATAAATAGCCAGCTGCAAATGATATGTATTGGGCCAGGTGCCAGCGAGTATTGGCACTTGATAATAGCCGATAAAGGGCTGGTTGGCGGGGATATAATCGAGCGGAAACCAACCACTGTGCAAAAGATCATCTTTTTGGGCCACAATGCGGTCCCCTTCCACTAGGCGTAAAGAATAGTACGTCTTAGGGGGTAAATCTGCTAGGGCGAACCAGTTAATCGTCACGTTCAATTGGTCCCCATCCTTGACTTTGTCCTGAAATTCATAGCCTAAGACCTGTAATTGTTGCCCAAATCGGGCTTGTGATTCCTGTTGAAGCGGCCGCAATAAAGCATGTGTATCCGTTTCTTTGGGTGCTAAGAGAACCAGACGGCCCCAAGGCACAACTGCGTAACGCTTCTCGACCCCTTGTTGCCAGGTGTCTAAGGTTGGCCCACCAATATACAAACGATTTCCCTCGACCAGCCATGTTTGGGCAAGATTCTCCGTCGGTGGGTAGAGACCCCATAGATCAGGTCGTAATCCTTCAACATGCTGCATATACCACATAGAGGTTAAATCACCCCATGTCGCCATGATAGTGCCTTTTTCAGCCAGGGGATGGTGTAAGACATCTTGCCAATAGGTGTACGCAGCCCGGTCCCATTTGTTGGTCAACCAATGGATGTTGGCTTGTGTTTTTTGAACCACGATTCGCATTAAGAATAAACCTAGAATTAGGTAGCTTCCTAACTGGAGCCATTGTCTTGGCCCTAAATATGTCTCGGCTAAATAGGGCAAGGTCATAACACAGGCTCCAACAAATAAAGAAAAAACCAAGTTAGAGGTAAGTAGAAAGGCTGATTGTTCTCCCTGTCCATAGGTTAAGACAAAAGGAATAGGCAAAGCATAAATGAGCGTCAGGGGCCAAGCTCTTTGGCGAAGTGTGGCCCGCCCGAAGAGGCTGATGAAGCCGATGATGCCGCCAAGGATGATACCCCAAGTGAAGTCTAAAGGCAATAGTTTGGTTAAGTAAACAGTCCATAGCTGTTCTGGCACTTTGCTCCAATTGGTGACCACGCCGCCTGTAAAATCGGCTGCGCTGAAATAGCGCAGCCAACCTGACCAGCCTGAGTGATAAAAATCTGCGAGCAACCCACGGGCAATCGCTTCTTCACGGCCTAATTGTGTTAAAAGCATTTCGGCTCGGAGGGGGATATATAGATACGAAACTGCGGGGAGCAGAAAAAAGGGGATCGCTTGTAGAATAGGGCTGAGAACCGCTTTTAGAGATAGGCTTAGACCATGTGCCAACCGTTCTCGTCGCCATTGTAGATAAAAAAGTAAGATGAGACCCGGTATCAGTAGGAGCGTTGTACTATGAACACCAATTTGTAAGCCTAAACAAAAGGCCCCCAGTTTGTAGCGGTGAGCCGTAATCCAAGCCAGGGTACGATTCCGCCAGCTATGTTTGGCGTTCCCAGGAAACGATTCGTTGGATAGAGATTGATCAAAATTTGCAACGGCCAACCATAATACGCTTGAAAACAGTAAAATATTTAAGGTATAAATTTTCGCCTCTGTGGCCCAGCGCCAATAAGTCGGTAAGGTCGCATACAGGAGAACGCTGCTGAGAGCGGCGAGACGATGTTGAAATAAATGGCGGGCCACAGCATAAATTATGGGTAAGGCTAGGCTACCGCACAGGGCTGAGAATAAATTCATGCGCCAAGCAATTTCGCCAAAGGGAAATAGCCATAGCCATAGCTTGGCCAAGAGGATGTAAATCGGATAGCCTGTGGGATAGGTGACCCCTAGAACATAAGGAATATATTGAAATAGGGCGGCATCGCCGTCTAAGACGCTGGGGGCTAAGGTCATTGTGTAGGCCCTTAAGCCGCCTAAGAAGAGCATGAGGCTGATGAGGCTATCAAGTTGTCGTAACCGAAAGGGCGTTTGTTGCATCATCCCCTAAATTATATAGAGCAAGGGATAAACAAGCTAAATTGTGGATGGTAGATGGTGAATGGCGAATTGGCGGATCAAGATATCTCCCCTAATTTGGATGAGCTTGGAGCGAAGAAAGGGATGCAACGAGTCTGTAAGCTGTCTCCTAGCCCCCTCTCTGCTTGACCCAATTCATGAGTTTATGGTATACTAGATAAAGTACTAACTGTTATAAAACTTTACGCCCCAGAGGTATCCACTATGGCAACAACGCTAATGTTAGTTGATGATCATCCCCTATTTCGGCAAGGGTTACGCCGAGTCATGGAAGCAGAACAAGACCTAGAAGTAATTATGGAGGTCTCCGATGGCGAGGAAGCACTGCGCCTCGCGCAACAGCTCAATCCCAATGTGATTATCATGGACATCAACCTCCCCAACGTGAATGGGTTACAGATTACACGCGAACTTAAACAGGAGTCTCCGGAGGTCGCTGTTATTATTTTGACCGCTTTCCATGATGATGAACAAATCTTCCACGCTATTCGGGCCGGAGCAGCCGCTTATTTCCCTAAGGATGTCACTGCACGACGGCTTGTAGAAGCTATTCGGCAGGTCAGTCTGGGTAATTATGTCATTGATGATGAAGTCTTAGACAAACCAGAAGCAGCCAATTGGCTCTTACAACAATTTGATCATGTTGCTTATGTTGATGGCGAACCAAATCAAATGTTTGCCCCCCTTTCACCGCGAGAAATGGAAATTTTACAGCATATTGCCCAAGGTCAGAGCAATAAGGAAGTGGCTTACGCTTTAGGGATTAGTCGTCAGACAGTCAAAAATCACATGACGAGCATTCTGCGAAAATTAGCCGTGAATGATCGAACCCAGGCGGCCCTTTATGCTGTCAAACGAGGGTGGATTCGCCTTCGAGACGATGAAGTTTAAGGATTTCGTCTTGTGTTAGATCCCGCATTTTAGACAGAAAGGAAGTGCCCAATGGATTTTGCGTTTATGGAGTCGTCCAATGTAACCGAGGCAATGAGCTTTGAGCAGTGGGTCGCAGAGGCTCGCCGTGAAAATGAGCAAATTCAGAATGAGTTAAGAGAAATTGGTATTCTCGTTCAACAAAGCACGTCTGAGGTTGAGAAATTAGCCCAGCGTCAAGCCCAAATAAAAAATAAAATCCAAGCGATTGATAGTAACTTGGACACCCAACCGCGGGAATACATTCAAGAAACATATCGGGCTTCTCAAGAGACACAAGGCCGGTTGTTGATGATGCGGGCTCAAGTAGAGCAATTACAAAATAAACAGCAGTTTTTGCAACGGTATGCAGATCGTTTAAGCGGTCTGATTCAAGCCTTTGATGTCGGAAGCGGTGGCCTTTTACACGCTCAAGGTGGGACGACGGGTATTTTGCCAAAAGCAGCTCATCAGGATATGAGTATCCTGGATTTAATTGATGCTCAAGAAAGCGAACGGCAAACGCTCGCACAACAACTACATGATGGGCCAGCTCAGTCTCTCACCAATCTTATTCTACAGGCCGAAATTTGTGAACGCTTATTCGATAAAAATCCACAAAGAGCCCGAGAAGAATTAGGAGGCCTGAAAAATGAAATAAATCAAACCTTTCAAAAAGTGTGCAGCTATATCTTTGATCTGCGTCCCATGATGCTTGATGATTTGGGATTACTGCCAACACTGAAGCAATATTTACGTGACTTTGAAGAAAAAACTAATCTTGCCTGTAGTTTAGAATTGACCGGCTCAGATGAACGATTACCATCTCATGTCGAAATCACCGTCTTTCGAGCCGTCCAAACCTTATTAGGACATATAGCGCAAGCGCATAATGTCACGCACATCCTGCTTACGCTAGAGCAACAACCCGAACAAGTATCAGCCCACCTAGAAAATAAAGAGGGGATGCTAGATTTAACAGCCTTAGAGCAAAATCCGAGTTTAGGTTTAAAATCCATTCAACGCCGGCTTGAGTTATTTAACGGGGGATTGACCTTTGACAGTAGTCCCATTCAAGGGACCATAGCTTCTATCTGGTTACCCCTTAACGAAGATTAAGCGGGGATCAGGCCATTATTTAACCTTGTGCTAAAATAAAGAATGAAATTGCAAATAAAAATATTGTAGAACAAATTCAAGTTTGTCCACAATATTTTTATTTCGGAGAAGAACACAACAAGCCTAAGGTCATCGACTCCCCGAACCTTCACCCCTAATCTTGGGATTCAGTTTGGTCTCCCGCCTAATCAGGGAATCCCCCCTAGCTTCCCCCACGGTTATGTTGTATCCTACCCGAAAGTGACATAATCCTATTTTATATGGAGGCAATTAGCGATTATGATGTGGAAAACAAAAGGTCAAGCCCTAGCTGAGATGGCCCTTATCCTACCCCTGTTACTGATACTGCTTGTGGGGATTTTCGAAGGGGCCAGGATTATTCAATCTTATCTGACGGTGCAAGAGGCAGCGCGGATAGCGGCCCGGTATGCAATTACGGGGCAAAGTGATGGGGTAGAGGGTCTATGGGAACATAATGTTCAGAAAAGAGCTGAATCAATTAAAACCCGAGCCATACAATCAGCTGAACAAAGTTATATTTTGATTAGCGAAACGGTCACGGATACAGTGGACTATAAAACATATTTCGAATGTAATGAAGGTAATACACGCTATGGCGTTGGAGATATGGACGACTGTCGCAGTGTCTTTGGGGTCAGAGTACTAGGGGCGGATACCACAAATTTATTTGAAGATTGCGGTGACTCGACCCAGCAAGGTTTGTGTAGATTGGTTGGATACCGAGAGCCAAAAGACTATCAATTGAGCAGTACCAGTGGTATGACCTCTTACTACGCCTTAGACTCTGCCGGTCTACAAGGACAAAACGTCACGGTAGAGGTCTTTCATAATGTTAGCATGATTGACCCCATCTTTGAGTTACTCATCCCCAATGGTTTCCTACAAGTACGAGCCTCAGTAACCATGAAAAATGAAGGGCTTACAGAAGAGCCAGCGAGTTATACCCCCAATCCGCGTCACAGTGGTACCCCACCGCCTGTTCCTCCAGCAACACCTAATTATGACCCTGACGCACCTAGAATAGAAATTGACTGCGCTAAGAATGATTTAGGTCAATGTAAACCGGGTACACTAGCTAAATTTTGGTTAATCAACCACGAGGCTATCTATTACGATATCTACATTGGTAATCAACTCATTACCGAAAAAGATGCTGATGCCGATAATCCTGTGTTCGCTAGCAATAAAGATCCTGGTGTATCAATCGACTATGATATTCCCACCAGTGATGAAGGCAAATTTTTCTGGATCTATTCTGTGCCCAGCCCCAGCGATGATAACTCAACCTTCACAGCGAGAAAACTCCTCAGTATCGCGCCAGCCGATTCGCCGAGTCTGATCGTTTTCACCAATAATGACGATAATTTAGAACGCGCCTATTGGCCTATTGGCACACCATTGGACTATAGACTGAAGGACCATATTTCTAACCTGCCCTATATTGTTGAAATGCCGCCTGGAACAGTTTTTGACCCAGCACTTACTGCTGATGCGGATGGCAACGCAAGCAATAATAATCCGGTTAAGGTTCCGCAAGGGGCTATAGGAACAGGCACGATTATCCGTAGTGTCTATATGACAGACACCAATACAGTTATTGCCTCCCGAACCTTAGAAATTGGAACGCCCTGTCTACGGCTACAACGTGATTTGGCCTGTGGTGAAGGTTTGACCATTGATCAAAATTCAGATATTGAAATACAAATCAGCAAACATACCAAATCTATCAGTTATATTCTATCTATTCAAGAGAAAGGGACAGGTCTTGTTCCTGAAGATCTCAATCTTAAGACAAATAGCTCAGGCTTTGCTTCGAAAATTTATTATACCATCAAAGCGACTGACCCAAATAATCAGAATTTTCCAAAATACTACGATGTTAAAAGCTATCACCCCTATCCGGGCGCAGGCGATCACGCCTATATGATCACCGCAGCAAGCCTTACTGTTACCCATGAACTATCTCCTTACATTCGTATTGTAAATGGCTATACCTGGCCAGCAGGAACGCGCATTCAATTCGAGCTGCGTAACCATGAGCCTAATACTTATTACGATATTTATTGGAATGATATCTTAGCTTTAAACTCCAAGCAAGAGAGCGGGTTAAGAACGGGCGCTGATGGTAATTTGCGTCGTGTCTTTGATATTCCCATTGATGCCACGGCTGCTGCCACCCACACCTTATCCTCCCGTTTGCGTACTGACCCAAATACCGACACCGTCTCAGTTGGCCTCGAAGTCACCTCCGCCCCTTATATTGACGT
Organism: Anaerolineae bacterium; assembly: GCA_965199695.1. Lineage (GTDB taxonomy): Bacteria > Chloroflexota > Anaerolineae > 4572-78 > 4572-78 > CBDAUV01. The sequence goes on from OZ241372.1 coordinate 2,070,976, forward strand.
GCCCCAAGGCCGCGATCAAACCCCTGGTGTTTTGATTGATATAAATTTACATGATCATAGTCTGAATACTGAATATGATGTTTATGTCGAAACGACCAAAATTAACACCGTCAATACAGACGAGTTTGGAGATGGGACCACCAAATATACTATCGACCCTAACATAGCCCCAGGTACACCCTTAAGTATCACCTCCTATCCAGCGGGGAGTGATATCAGCCAAATTAAGGCCACGGCAATCTACACGCTTTCTATCGAGGCGGCTGACTTACAAATATTATCTATAGAAGTGCCTAAAATAGACGCTTTCAACAGTGATGTCGTTATCACTGTAACCATCATTAACGACTCACCCATCTCGATTACCCACCAGTCCTTTGATGTCGATATTTATCTTGACCCCTCGGTCGAACCCAATTTGGGTCTAGCCTTGCCGCCGGGTGATGTGAAGACTTGGATTGAAGTTCCCTTTGCCTCAGGTGCAACGCGAACCCTCACCGCCACGCTACCCATTTTCGGGTTATTTGATCATATCATCTATGCCAGAGCGGATACCTCCAACCGAGTTATTGAGGGGACAAATGAGGACAACAATATAGACAGTGTCATTATCAGTGCGAGCATCTGTCAGCACCCCATTGTCAGCAGTGACATTACCACCTACACGCTTTTTGGTGATGCTAGGGCCCCTAATACAAATAATCTGACCAAGATTAGGCTCAAAACCCCTGGGGCCACCACCGTTTCCACGGACGATGCAAATAATGGGGGCTATTTCTACGCCTATTTTCCGTTTAGCGCAGCCCAAGATTTTACAATGGAAGCTTTGATTGACAAGCCCTTGGAAACGGACTCAGTGGCGAGTGACCGAGGACGTTGGGGCTTTGAGGTTCGCCCCTCGATTGAGGGGCATGCCCCCAAGCTAGAATGGGGGTTCTACAGTCGCCAACTAGCGTCAAACCCAGATTATCAAAATTTACAAGTAATTTACCGTTCCTATCCGGGCGATTTTCCGACCTTTTCTAGTGTTCACGATTACCAGCTGTCCTATCCAATTTGGATTCGCCTAGTTCGAGAAAGCAGCTTCTACAACCTATATTACGCCCCAGATGCAGGCAATGGAACGCATGGGGTGTGGCAACTCGTCACGACCCCTGAACAAACGTTTACGGTCTCTCTGCCAATTACAAGAACATCGGATTTAGTTGGCTTATTTGCCTCCAGTTATGGCGGATATAATGATGTCAAAAATTATGATTTCAGCTATTTCCGCATCTGTGCAGATACAGCCTGTCAAGATGTTTTATATGACATAAATCAATCAAATACGGATGCCAAAAATTGGCATACTCAGGTTTTTGGTAATAATATAAATGAAGCCAAAACAGCCATTTTCAAAGTGACTGGTGACACCTTTGAACCCTTGACGGTTGACGGGGATACAATCACCCTCAATAATGATGGGTCTAGTTTACCAGACACCCTTGGTGATTATGGAGGCTATCTGTTTGCCCATCATCAAATTGACGATGCTTATTTTGATGTGCAGGTGCAAGCTTTTTCAAAATCAAACCCAGTCGATGAGGCAGGCGATACGCTGGCGATGCAATCCGAAGCACGTTACGGTCTCCAAATGCGAAAGTCTTTAGCCGACGGTGACGACCAAATCAACTTTGTGGTTGAGCCTTACAGTCAACAGTTTAGATTTTGGCAGCGGACGCAATTAAATGCAAGAAAAGATCATCTGACCATTCCCTTTCCAGAGGCTTATCAAACGGATGGTGCCCACGCCCCAGTTTGGTTACGCTTGGTTCGTTCAGATGCAGAGTATATCGCCTACTACAGCTTCGAGACCAGTCCTAGTGCTTGGACAGAGGCCCAACGCATTGACTTAACCGGTGAAAATTTTGAGACGGACGTTTATCTGGGTTTGGTGAATACGCCCAATATCGTTGGGGCCAGAGATACCGCTGTCTTCAAGAATTACGAAGCCTGCGCCGACCCAGGCAGCATTGGCCGTTGTGGTGAAGTACGTGAGTCATCTGGTTTAGCGGTTGTTGATACAAGCAACTTTACGCAAAATACAGGCCAGACAAATACTTGGGAATTTATAGAACGCGATGGCCGTATCGGGGTTACTGTCACAGGTGGTGATGCCAGCAGGGTAGGTGATGCGGCTGAAATACAATACCAAATTGATTTCACCACCGCTGACTTCGATTACTATGTTTGGCTCTTAGGTGCCGCATCAGGCGACAAGAGCAATGAAGTGTATTTTGACCTGAGTGCTTACACCATTCCTAACGATAATTATTATTTCACCAATGAGACCGATGGTGAAATTCACTGGTTTAAGCGGGTCAATAGGGGTTCAAATATCATTAATATATCTAGTCAAGGCTCTCAAACTTTCAGTTTATGGGCCAAGGAAGAGGGAATTGAAATTTATCAAATCCTCCTCACCACCGACCCAGATTTCGACCCCTCCGATGAAGATGATCTTGAACAATCTCTCTGTTCGACCCAAGGGGTGCCGGATGTGCCAGTCTGGTTAGAGCAATGTACCAGTCCCCTGATCAATGGTAACTTTGAAGATGAGCAGAATATATCAGTGTGGACCTTTCCTGGCATCCAAGAAAGCGTGACACATGCCCTGATTCCCCATTATGATGGGAATTATGGCCTGACCTTGCCCGCCAGAAGAGTAGGGGGGCGGGCCCGTAACCCTTGGCTGTATCAAACCATTCCTATGCCGAGTTGGTTGATAACCCCCACGACAGTTACCGAGTTGGGTGAAAAACGGGATATAGGGACAAAGATGAACTTGAGTTTATATTATGGGGTCAATACGCATGACCAACCCAGAATGACAGACACCCTCTATGTTGCCTTAGTGGACCAAGGCAGTTTTACCCCCACCGGAAGGATTAAAGTGGGAGATGGGGACGACACCCCAAATGTGACAGAGACGAGTTTTGCCCAAGAGAATTGGAAAAGTTATTATTATGACTTAGCCACAGCATTTCCTACCTTAGTTGATTATACAAATCAGAATATGCGCCTTCGGTTTTGGGCGCCAAATTTTGATGGAAATGGGGATACCACTTTCTATGTGGACAATATCAATCTTGATATTTGCACCATTGAGCCACCGCCTGACACGACTTCTACCAAGGTGGGAGGCTATATTTTTGTCTTCTTAAATCAAGTACCTGTTGCTCAACCCGGTGTATTTGTCTGGATTTATTCGATTGATGGCGACCTGCAAAAAACGTACACCATCCAAGATTCATCATTTAGCTTTTATAATCTCCCAGCCAGCAGTGCGGGTACGGAGTATGTTATTCATGCTGAATATAGACAGGATGGCATCTTGTATAATGCTACGGATAATATCACGCTGTATCCAGGCCAGCAGATTGAGACGATCAATATGCTTCTGTTAAATTAAAGGAAACAGCCTTGATGAAAAGCAAATCCTCTCATAACCCTCGAGATTATCATCATCCTTGGTTGAAATTGATTCTGCTCTCGACAATTCCTATCTTACTCATGGTTTTAATTTTTATTTATGCTGGGCAAGCGGTGGACCGAGATGCCTATCAATTTAGGGATAATCTTTCTCGCAGTGCGGCCATGAAGTTAGGCTCAGGAATTCCTCAAATAGCCTCGCACGGGACACAAGCGGCCTTGGTTTGGTCTGAGGGATATACCAATGTCAGTGGTATTCAGACCTTAGGCCATATCTATCTACAAACCACAGATGATACAGGGGACTATTGGCGTGGTAAAACCACCGTTTATACAGCCACCGACACCCGCTGGGGAACGGATCCGGTTTTAGTTTTTGATCAAACCAATAACGACCTCATCCATATTGTCTGGGCCTTGGGGATGAATTGTGGCCCAGATACAACTTGTGACACCTATCCCGAAATTCAATACAGTCAGTGTCATATTGGGTCAGACTTAAATACTTGTACCACCCCACAACGGATTATCTCCTCAAACAACGCCATCAATCGTAGCCTAAACATGATTCAGGATAGCGATAACGATTTACACCTCGTTTGGACCAATCAGGATAGCAACCAAGTGCTGTACAGCCGTCGAGATGATACGAATCAAACTTGGTCGTCCGAGACCTCTGTCGGAGTCGCTTCAGAGGGAAAAACGCCCCAACTGGCCTACTCAGTCCCAAGTAACGCATCTGGTCGATTACATTTGCTTTGGTATCAGGCTGGCAAAATCCAATATACCTACGATAACACCCACGACAATAATTCTTTTACCTCTAGTCGTCCAATCTTCGATTTACCCCTTAGTGCTGAGGCCAAGGACTCTGGCAATCCAAGCATCATCGCTGAGGGTGACGGCGTATTTGTCGTGTTTAACATCCTTCGAGGAGCGCAAAATCAAGACCAAACAACCTTTAATTTGCTATACAATGCCTCACCTGATGGCGGTGATAATTGGTCTACATCATCTTTTGATATACCCACGGGGAAAATTAACTCAGATCAATTTACAGACTATATTGCTTCTGACAGAAAATCCGATTTCACTGATGGGTTGCAGGCTCAGTTGACCTTCACTCAGACAAATCAACCTATCTGGCTGCATGTCGTTTGGCAAGCCTTCGACGATGAAACGGAATCAAGTTATCAAATCTACTATGCTAGATTAGATAATCCCTTCTCTGAACTTCCCATCTGGACAGTAAACTACCCGCTTACGCTACCCAAACGAGTCCTCCCGACCCCCTCGGCCACGATACCGCCACTACGAAGTAGCAAGTTGTCTCAACCAACGCAAGGCCAGAGTGAAGACGGGATTAATTCTGTGGCTCCTAGTCTGACCATCGATGCCTCTGGTCAGCCCCATGCAGTTTATTTGGACCAATTATTAGATCCCATCGATCCAACAAGTGATCCAATACCTGATGTCTTTTACTCAGGTGGTGTGGCTAGAACCATTGACCCTGATTATATTCGAGATGAGGTTTCCTTATCCCTCAAAACCAACCCAGAAGGCACCATTCTCTCAACTGACCTCCCTATTCCCGTCAGGCCAATTACATACACCCTTGAAATTTCTAATAAGGGCAACTTAGATGCTGTTTTCATTGGTCTCACCAACACCTTACCCAGTGGGGTCACCTTTATGCCCGCCTCGCTCCAAGATACGAGCGGGGAATCAACCTTTGTGACTGACCAAAACATCGTCTCTTGGGTTGGCACAGTGTTAGCTCAAACAAGCATTACCGTCAGCTTTATCGTCAATACGCCAGAGGTAATCGAAACCAGTTCGTTTACCAATACAGTTGGTTTGTGGAACCGCAGCAGCATTTTAGCGAAGCAGGGCTTTTTAAAGACTCAAGAATCCGTCACGACAGTCTCGCGGGAAACACCGCTGACATACATCCAAAATCAAGTACGCTTCGATTTACAAGCCTCACCGCGGGGAGAGGTTGTCAGCATCTTGCCCGTGCCAACACTATTGTTAAATTATACTTTATATATCACCAATCAAGGGGACTTAGCCGTCGTCAATGTAGGTATCACCAACACCTTGCCCAGCGGCGTGAGTAATTGTACGATTATTGACGCGCCACCTAATGTACCCAATGATGCCAGTAAGGACCAATATGTATGTAATACCGCCAGGGGGCAGCTCACTTGGTCTGCGGGTATCATTGATCCCTTTACCACGAAATCTATTCAATTTGTCGTTGAAGCCCCTGAGCTCAACGATGCTGCCGCGTTACCACAAACTTTTGAAAACAAAGCGGATTTTTGGCATAATAGCCATAATGTGCATCGCATTATCGAGACGAAAACGGCCCCTGTGACCATTGAGCAAAAAGTCGTCTCAGAGCCAAATATCGGGCCAGATGAGGATGAGCAACAACTCGCTCTGACGCTTCAAACTTGGCCTGCGGGCACCATCAGTAAAACCTTGCCCATCACAGCAACCCTGCTCTATACCTTGAGCATCGCCAATATGGGCGATAAAGGCCTCAATCGTATCGGTATTACGAATACGCTGCCTAAGGGAACGATGATAGTCTCAGGGTCTCTGAAAAGCTCATCTGGCGCTGTCCCAAGCTATCGGGCCGACATTCGACAAATCAGTTGGTCTGGTACTGCATCCGCACAAGAAATGGTCATCATCACCTATCAGCTGCGCTTGGTGACCATTACACAAGTCATTGATCTACCAAAAACAGTCACCAATCAGGCTGAATTGTGGAGTAATAATACTGGTGTACACAAATCTTTACAGACAGCGCAAGTGAGTACGCGAATTGAAAAAGGACGCTTAGGCCCCATTATTTTAACCATGAATGTCGAACCCAGACAGGTCATTCAAACACCGCCTATTTCAACCAAACTGCTGCCCTATACGTATAAAATGGAAAATACAGAGCCAACACGGCACCGAGTCCATTTAACAGCCACGCTGCCTAGCGATGTGACCTACGTTGGCCTTATCTCAAACTCACACAGTGCCTTCTTAGATGAAATCACAGCCGATTACATCGCTTGGCAGGGTGACGTTCTAGGCGATGCTTCGGGCTGGGTGACTCTAACTGTTAGAACACAGTCTATCACTGATATAAATATCCTGCCCAAAGCTTATGTAGGTATTGCTCAAGTATGGGGGGAAGGTATCATCGATGCGAGTAGTGTCAGTGCTTATTTCGCCCTATATGGGCTTTACTTGCCTTTGGTTTTTAAGTAGCAACGTGGTCGTGCTAATTTATGTCATTGGAACTGGTGATGGGGTTAGCCCCAATTTCATCACAGAAATTGCGCGTCTTGGAAATGGTATAGCCTATCGAAGCATCTTTGAAAAGTGTCTTAGATGATATATTAAGCCATATTCCGTTTACTTCATCCGGTATCTACTTACCGTTTATCTTTATCTTGAAATAGGCGCAACAATTATCATGAAGTTTAAACTTCGTCGTAGTGATATTATTTTAATTTTAGGGTTTTGGTTAATTGGCCTCGCTTTGTTGGGCATTGTGTTTTACCTTGCTTGGCAACAACGGACACCCGCCACACCGATCCAAAATCTCTACTTTGTCCCGCAAGCCACACATACAATGGTTCATATCGGGCAAACCGCTAAGACAGAAATGCAAGCAGCCTTGGTGAAAGCTCAGGCTTGGCACGAAGACGCACAACTTGTTTCTGTGACCAGTAGTTGGAATCAAGTGACCTTACATGAATTAGGCCAACCCAGTCGTTGGCGTTACCGCTTCTATTCGCCCAGCCAGAAACGCTTCTTTTTCGTCACCGTCAACCCAGACCAATCTCTATTTGGTCTCTCCCATGCTGAACGTCTACGCAACGCCGCCCCGCCAGAGCCGATTGTCGTCTGGGAACTTGATAGTCTGACCGCTTTAAACATTTGGGTCAATCACGGGGGGGCCATTATGCTCAACCATTTATCCGATTTACAAGTGGTGGCCCAACTACAAGACCAAAATGAGGATAACCCCTTAACTTGGACGGTCGCTGGCTATGAGCCGACCACTAAACATTATCATACGGTGGTCGTTGATGCCCTTACAGGCGAGATATTAGACGTGAAATCAAGCTTGCGTTAAGGAGGGTATGATGACATTACAACTATTCAAATCATCAAAATTAAAAAAAGGACGCGGACAAGCCTTGGTTGAAATGGCTTTAATCACCTCCATTCTGCTCATTATGCTCATCGGCATCTTTGAAGTTGGTTATATGTTGTGGGGATATATGAACTTGGTCAACCTAAATCGAGAGGTGGCCCGTTATGCAGCCAGGCCAGATGTCTTGAAATTTGAAGATGTTTTTCCGGCCGACCCAAAGTTTGACGGTCAGCCGGAGCTATATGCCCATGCAGTTGGCTTCACCAAACTTTATACATACATAACCGAAATTAGCCAAAATAGTAACCTCTCTCTCCGCTTTGAGGCTGACCCCTCAGACCCAGGTTTAATCACCAATACCACCATGATTATTTCACACTTTGTTGTTGATACCCAACAACCTTGTACTGGGACTAACTGTTTCGATGATCTAGATAGGTGTAAAGCAGATTCCTACACTTTAGATGATCTAGCCATCCACCCTGACCTAAGCGGCTATGACTATCTGCGCTATACTTATGGGCCAACGGTGACAACCCGTCTCGATTCTACGGCTATCATTCGTGACATGCTGGCATTCAATAATGAAATGAATTGTCAATTAAAAGTTGATAATATCAACGATAATTCTGTTAATTCAAGCATCATCATCGAAATGTTCTACGAACAACCTCAACTCTTAGGCTTTCCAATCGCCACGCTGCTTTTGCCTAATCCAGCGACCCTCTATGCCCAGACTGTTTTTCGTTTAGATACAGCCGACAGTGGCTTATGTGATATTGTGCCCCTTGTCTTATATAATAGAAATGCCTCCCCTGTGGAAGATAATTGGGTTGTCTGGAACCCCTCGACCCTCTCTCCCCCAGATAAGGTGGCTTATGTTCGGAACGCTGTGCATGAGCCTCGCTTTGCAGCCAATGATTTTGGCGGAAGGCCCGGTACGCTGCGTATTGGTAGTTTTGTCACCCTTGTTCGTAATCCATCTCTCTTAGATGCACTGCAAATTTGGTTGGGAGCAAGAGTGGTCGTGCCTGTGGTCCAAGGAAGCCAGATCTCCGAATTTCAACGTGTCCAAATTCGGAGCATCAACTTCACAGATAATGAGGTCATCTTGGGGGGTCATGAAACGGTCTCACTCCCTAACCCTGTCAGGTGTTATTGATATTGATAGTTGAACCTTTATTTTAACTTCTTCCTTTTAGGAGCTAGACTGATGCGATCTTACTTAAAAAAATTATTCATTCACTTTTTACCCTCACAATCTGAAAAAGGCCAAAGTCTGATAATCTTTGCTTTTTCATTTGTTGGTCTTTTGGCCGCCATGGGCTTGGCCTTGGATCTAGGCTTGATTTATGCCGAACGAGTCAAGCTCAACCGGGCCATTGATGCCGCTGTTTTGGCGGGCGTGACCGAATTGCCAATTGAAAATGCAGCCATCAACCGAGCCATTGAATATTTGACCCTCAATGGCTATGAAGACAATACAGAAATTTATGTGCAAGGCTGTATTCGGGATACTCATGATTATTATAACGCCACAACCTACTGTGGCAGCAAAGGTTGTGGGGAAGGCAATGTCCATTATATCATTGATGCCGAAGAGCCTTATCTCTACCGTACCCCCAGCGTGACCACCACAGAGGTCCGCAATACCTTTTGGATCAATACCCAGCCCACCCAAGATGACAATTTCTGTCAAGACAAAAGTCAAGGCTTTGCCCTAACTGGCAATGCTTTTCGCCTCTATGTCACTGGCACGGTTAAAGTAGACCTGAACTTCATGCCATTTTTGGGCTTTGACGACCTAGCTGTTCAGGATCCGGGCGTGGCCCAAAATGCGGAGCAGCTCGATGTCGTGCTGGTGATCGACCAATCAGGATCAATGGACTTTGACCCAATTTGTATCGGCTGTTGGGTTGATCAGAAGGCTAATAATCCGAATTTACCAGAATATGCCAATGGCCGTCCGAATCCAGACTACTCCGATTATCCTGGTAATGGGATGATTTATCCTTATGCCTTTGATTTTGATGCCGATGGTGATGGACAGGCCGAAGAAGCCTCATATCTTGTGGACGACCGCGAAGCCTCCATCTTTGAAAATAACCACCTCACTCGCGCTTGTACTTGGGATTGGTCTTCAAATGGACAAACTGTTGGAGAAACGGCTTATAAAGACGAGGATGACAACCTCTATATGATCCTTGAAGCGGAGCTTTATAGCTTTGCTGACCCTAAACCAATAGAAGCGTTTCAGCAACGCGGGAAAGGCTATTGGGCTTTTCAACGGGGCGAAATGTGGTATGCCATTGGCGATATTATTACCTCTAATAATAGCCTGAGAGACCCCCTGCCTTCCAGTGGCAGTTCGATTGACTCACGCGGAGCGCACATGGCCTTTCATCCAGTTAGAGCCTTCATGCCCACCTATAGTCAGGATGGTAACCACACCTGTGATTTTCCAAACAACGCTGCGCTTTGTCCGCCTTTTGGCAAGTTCTACACAGCAGATGACGCTAGAAATGCGGAGGCCCCCGTCTTAGAATACAATTTCCGCTTCCATAATAGGAGGTTATGGGGGTCCCAAGCGCATATCTGGGCCAAAGTCCATCCCAGTCGTAGTGCCCGCGTTGGGTATGGTTTTGCACATATGCTATATACAAGGTTGGGGCCTAATTTTGGTGGCGATCCGGATACTGGTGTACCCTTCTATGATTATGCCTACGCACGAGTAAAACGGGGTCAAAATTGTGCAGTTGATGAAGATTGTGCTGATAAACAACTCCGCGCATGGCTTAACATCAATTCTGGTCCTGATCCTACTTTAACTGATCTAGACGGCAAGATTTCCCCATACACCCCGGCGATTTCTAATGAGTTTGGTGGCTGGGACAAAACGCTGCCCACCAGGGGTTGGGATGCTTCAATGTTTAGTCATCTCCCTGAGAATGAAAATAATAAAAATAATTTAACCAATGATGAGGGTCGTTTTTGGCGTTGGGTCTATCTAGGCACGATTGATAGACCTGAAATAGCAGAAAATGGGACATTTTATCGCCTCTACTTCTACGCTGGATCACCTGGATTTGCGATAGATCGCATTCTCATTACCAACCATATCAATGCTAATGACAACCCGATCGTGCCAAACTATCCTCATAGTTGGCGAAGCTCTCAATCTTCATTTTATCAGTCCTCTCCCTTTCTTGATCCAATAATCACAAAATATGCAGACGGCTCAGAGATTGAATATACCTATGGAGCGACCAGGACCCAGACCTATACCTATACAGTTCGTGATGCCCCACCCACAGCAGGGTCGGCTTATGGGGAGGCCTGCGACAGATGTAATCCCATTTATGGACGATCCATTACTGACACGCTGAGTACGGCGGCCGACCCGCTGAATCCCGCTTTTGATCTTGGTTGTGGTCAAACATATCGCCAGGAACCCCCCTTCAGCCGCGGCGGATCTCATGACAATGGCAATAACATTCTCTTCACTGATTGGGCCTCTCCCATGCGTCCCGCACAAGAAGCCGTGAAATATTTCATTCGCCAATTAGATGCCGAACGCGATCAAGTCGCCTTGGTCGGGTTTCATGGGACCGACAATGAGGCCGACCATAAGACTTATGGGATTATGAAGCATACGCAGTTGGAATGTATTACCCGACGTGGTGCGAATTGTACGGCAGGGTCTGCCTTTTCGCATACCCTGGTTTTACACGCCGTAGAGAAGATGAGTCTTGGCAATATCACGAACACCAGTGGGGGCTTAAAAGCTGGGCTAGAAGTCTTGGGCATCTTCACTTATGGACCGGGGCGCAATGGGGCAGGAAATACTACGTATGACCCAATTACTGGAGAGATAATGGATAACGCTTGTGATCAACCGAATGATCCGCTCAAGTATAACGAAAGCTCTTCCTGTGGTCGTGCAGCAGCCAAAAAAGTCATCATCCTCTTAACCGATGGGAATCCAACTCGAAATGCGGCCATGTCCGATGTGAAAGATAAGCCGAGTCTGAAAGATTACAACAGGACCTGTCTAGAGGCTAATTATCCTTTCCCTATATCTGATCCTTTAAAGCAAGATCATTATGACTGTGCAATTTGGTTCGCTGAAAGGGCGGCTGAAAACGGGGTGATTATTTATACCATTGGCATCGGGTTTGGGGTGGACAGTAAGTTTATCGAAGAAATTGCTCGGATTGGCAACGGCAGAGCTTATCGGGGCAATAGCGAGGCATCTTTGCGTGGTATTTTTGATGATATCTTAGAGAATATTTCGGTTACTTTGGTGGAATAAACCCATGAAAAACCTTATGCCGCCGCTATCGCCGCTTCTTCAGCCTCAAGACGTAAATTTATCTCATCTAAGGGGTCTTATTTTATTTCTGACCTTGTTTAAAGGCCTGCGCTCGTTTAACATACTGCTCCGCTGAACGACGATTACTTTCGATCTCTTCAGGAGTCAAGGGGCGAATGACCTTCGCTGGCATGCCTAAAATCAGGGAGCCTGGCGGAAAGACCTTGCCTGCTGTAACCAAGGCCTGCGCTCCGACCAAAGAATTTTCCCCAATCACAGCCCCATCCAAGACAGTGGCCTGCATGCCGACTAGACTATTATCTCCCACTTTAGCTCCGTGAATAATGGCCCCATGTCCAATCGTGACCCCGGCCCCTAATTCAACCGCATAGCCAGGGTCAACGTGAAAGATGGCCCCCTCTTGGATATTGGTTCGAGGGCCAATGATAATCGCCTCTGTGTCTGCTCGCAGGCTGGCATGGTACCAAACGCTGCAATCTTCAGCCAAGGTCACATCACCCACAATGACCGCTTCTTTGGCGATGAAAACAGATGGATGTACTTGTTCTGGACGATAGGTTGTGTGAAACATGGTTTAGATTCTCCGTAAGATGGTTTAGGATGAATAGGGGTGATATTTGAAGTTGCGGCAACGAATAGGATAGGATAGACTTTCAACTGACCCCTGATTATGGGTTACTTCATCAGCCAAAATGTCCTCATGATCCAAAGTTTTATCATGATCTACCTCATTATGGTATGATTTCGTTCGTTAACCATTGACCAAAGGTCAAACTTTTTTGCAACGGAGATCATGATAACTATGCATTCACGGTTTTACTATCTTTTATATCTACTCTTATGTTTCTATCTTCTATGCCCCCTCACGATTTACGCTGACTCCCCGACAGAAACCTTATCCACCCCCCAATTGCTTGACCAAGCTGTCGCTGAGGGTCGGCTGGATGAAGGACAGGCGGCATTATATCTGGCTTATGCTTTAGCCGACGATGATAAATTGCCAGCGGCCTATCGGAGCGATGTGCCTTGGCATGGTACGCTCCCCTTGCTGAAGCTGCAAGAAACGCTGCCTCGTCTACAATCCAGAACAAGGCAGCAGACCATTCAGGGCCTCCTCCAAGGGTCATGTAGCCCCTCGACCAATTTGCAAGAAACAGAACATTTCTATATTGAATATAATACCATTGGCGGTGGTTTTGGCGGTGGTTTAGGTTTAGATGATTATCAACAGGCTTTAGAGCAAGCTTGGACAACTGAGGTCATCTCTTTTGGCTGGGCCGCGCCACCCTTGTCTGCGCCCGGAAATCGGTATCATGTCCGCATTGATCGTTTAGGCAATGGCCTCTATGGTTATGTGGCCCAAAATGACTTTGTCGGTGACAACCCGAATACACCCTGGAATGACCAAGATGCTTATAGCTCCTGCATGGTCTTGAACCGCGATTATACTGGCTTTTCAGGAACTCCACGAGCGGCGATGGAGGCGACCATTGCCCACGAATTTAATCATGTCTTGCAATATGGCTATGGGGCAATTACTGGTCCGAATGCCCCCGACTACAGCTTTATTGAAGGCGGCGCAACTTGGATGGAGGATGAAGTCTTTGACTCGGCCAATGATAATTATAACTTTTTATGGCCTGATTTTCGAATGTGCATGGGCCAGTATACCAAAAATCCTTATCCGTACTGGATCACCTTTCGCGGCCTGACCGAAGGTTTTGGCACGGGCCAGGCTGATCAGGGTGAACAGATTATGCAAGATTTTTGGGAAGCGACCAGCCAAAGTAGCAACAATAAGATGTTGACGGCCCTCAATGATGCCCTCGTCAAGCGCGGCACGACCTTGGCTGAGGCCTATCATGCTTATGCGATTGCGGTTAAATTTAATAAAGCCTGTGGAGAGGGCTATACCTATCCGCATTGTTTAGAAGAAGGGCCTGCCTATGTTGCTGCGGCCGGGGCGACCCCCATTCATAGGCAGATCAACGAAGTGGGCGAGTCATTTACCAGTACCTTGCCCGATCATTATGCTTTAGAATGGACCAGTTTACCGACGGACACGGCGCATTATGGCATCACCTTCGAGAACATAGATTCAAGTGGCGAATTTCGGGTCAGTCTCGTCTGTGATACAGGGACAGCGTTTAACATTCAGCCTTTCTCGCAAGTATTTGGCTCTGGTCAAGGGGAATGGCTCGCTTATCAGGGAGCCAATCGCTGTCGCGAACTGATTGCTGTGGTCACGAATCAAGCGCAATCTGCGGCCAACCCTAGTTTCTGTAGCCAAGATAGCTATCGTCTTAGAGTACCGCATCGTATCTGGACCGGTAGTGCTGACACGAATTGGCATAACCCGGCCAATTGGTTCCCCTTCGGCAGCCCAACCCAGACGCATACCGTCTTCATCCCCGGTCTGATCACCCCAGCCACCGTCATCAGTGAAGATATCGCTTTGACCAGCCTAACCATTGCGCCGGGCGGCACCCTAGATTTAACGCGATATAAACTCACGGTTGAACAAGCCTTGATTAATAGTGGGACCTTAAAGCAATCTGTTATCTATGAACCAAGGGTAGTCAGTCAGACGGATGAGATGCCGTTTTCCGTACTCCATATTCAAAATCTCAGCGGGACAGTCACCCATTACTATGGGATTGAACTACAGCCCCAGACTGCCATGACAAATGTTGTCGCTAGGCCTGATCAAACCGCCTTGACAGCGACCAATCTCCTGACCGTCTCGATTGCTGGTCATCAGCATTGTCCCGGCCAAAATTCGGGCGTGAAACGGTGTGTGGATATCGAGACCGATCTATCGCTTAAAGCGGACCTCCGCTTTTACTTCACCAAAGCTGAATTGAATAATTTAAACCTCACTGCCTCAAACATCACGTCAGTCGGCGATGTATTTTATATCGAACTTGCTGATGTATCGCTTGCTGAATTATCAGCCCCGATTGTCTTAAGGGCAAGTTATCCACTCTACTTGCCTCTTATATCTTAGTGTTTCAGTTATAATGAAGAAATTGATTATAGTTCATTAATGCTCATTCCTAATCACTCACTGCCATCAGCCGTTTAGCAATAGCCTGTGCTTCAGGCTCCGCTTCTATCGCTAAACGCGCAAAAGTCCACAGTTGAACCCGTTCTTGGTCAAGGTCCAGCAGATCTGAAAATCGTTGAATAGTCCTTTTAGGATCTGCGTATAATCTTTCTCGACAGTTCAGAAGATGTTGGGTGGCATCATAAGCGGGGTCGCCGATGAATGGCTTCGGGTCGATGACTAACCAAGGGGCTCGTTCAGCACGAAGAACGTTGCCGGCATGTAGGTCTGTGGCTAATAGGACCGCTTCAGAGGCATGGTGAGGTAATTCAGCAAAAAGGCGTAAGCCTTCTTCTGTCAATCCTTTGTCTGGCCAATGATCAGCTTTTTGCAAGGTTTCTTCACCCCACGAGGCAGCCATTTCTGATAAGGGGCGAAATGGATGGGCGGATGATGGGATACGCCACAATCGCTGCAATAATTTGGCGATCACTTGATCCTGTTCATCCTCAGGCAACTTACGTAAGGTCGTGCCAGGATGACATTGCTCTAGCAACATGGCGTTACGCTCACGGTCCACCTCTAAAACAAAGACGGTTGGATCACCGTCCCAAAAAAGTAACCCCTCAATTTCATGCGCTGCTTCCATATGCGGCCAACCAAGTTTCAGAATAACTGATGTCCCATCCTCACGCATACATGGAGCCACCCAAGAACAACTCGCTTCTTCTTCAAATGGCTGTCCTAATTCGAGAGACCATTGGTGTTTTAAGGCGTTAATTGAATCAGGTAGTTGCTCTAGCCAAGCAGCACCATCGGGCGTACGACTAAAATTTTTCACTATTTTGTCAGGGATGAAGATATTGTTCATAAAATTATCTCTCCATGGAACCGGTAATTTTCAAGCCCCATAATCCATTGCTGCTGCATCCCCATAAATCACTGGACACACATCATGTTCTTTGATAAACCTTGATAAACCTTCTTGACGATATTGCACATGGCGCGAATTGACTGCTTGAGATGACATGATGAACTCCTTTGTAAATGCTAATTAACAATTAGCATTTAGTAATTATCAAAACAGTAAAAACGGTATATCACGAATAGGGCTGTTCACCAACGAATATATCGCCCTTCACGTATAATACGGTGAAGATGACGTTTGGCCAAAGTCGAACGGGATAGAATTATATAATTTACAGTTCCTATTTTTTTACTTTACCCGCTACCGATTTGTTGTTCTATTGTAAAAAGCAGCCCTAAGAACTTGCCAGCCCTGCCTTTTTTGGCTATCCTGTTTATGACTTGAATCAAATAATCATGTAATTCTTAAATTTTCACGCGAGGAGCAAGCTATGGCTAAACGATGGAAGGTTAAACGTCAAAACGATGTTGAGCCACAATCACAACCACTTATCAAATTCTCAAAGGAACAAATTGGCCTATACATTATTGGAGGCATCGTTATCTTGAGCATGGTCTTAGGTTCATTGCTATTGGCCTTAAGTGGGTAGTCATAAGACAGATTTCCAGGCCCAGAATTTATTCTGGGCTAAACGCTAAAATCATCTCTTCTAGATCAATATAGTTCTGGTTTAACTGACCATCAGACGTAATCGTCGGTAAGCGTTTTGAAGTCTGCCAATAATACACGCCGAGACGAAGATGATAAGCCTTATTTCGGTTTAAGGTGTCCGGTAAGGTCAGGCGATGTTGGTCCAGGAGATGCTCACCAGAGAGCCAAGTGCTGGTCGGCAAAGGCACTTGCCACCACGGGCCAGCATCATGCTGGGCGATAAGATTACCCTCAGGGTCGAGCAAATGAACGAAGATGGTATAATCTAAGGCCATGTTTGTTAAGGCTTCCCAGTGCAAGGTCAACCTGAGTTCGGTTTGATTCGTCTTTTCGACTTGATAGCCGAGTAAGGCCATTTGATTATCGAAATTGGCGTAGACAGAGATCATATCGGCTGTTAAGTTAAGATGCGTCTGAGCTAAAACGAGGTCACGCGATTTATTGTTTCGGCGGGTAAACGTGGCTATCCTGGCCCAGGTTCGAGCCTCAAATAAGCGCGGTGACAGACCGACCTCGTTCTCGGCCTTGGTTTCTATGGCTGTGATTGGCAAACGATCAGGCCAATTTTGCCAATTAGGGTCTGGGCCAGCTAAGACTGCCACCGCAAGACTCCACGTATCCCCTAAGGGCCAGAGCAGCGTTTCTGTCTGAACTACCTTCCCAACCTGCCAAGTTTGAGGAGGGTGCCAGATTTGGGTTGTCATAGGCCGCTGCCTCGTATCCTCGACGATATTCCCCTCAGTATTCAAAAAAAAAGGATACAGTTGTAGCTCATCATCAATAGACCTTAAAGTTCGCCAATACAGACGGACAATGCTTTTCTCTTGACGCACCTGATCAATCACATCAAATCCCAAAAATTGAAGCTGATGATCAAAGTCAATTTCTACGGGATATTGTGGTCTGACAGCGTGGGGATAAGCAAAGCTGTAAAAGGTCTTGGGGAACGTGGTCTGTTTTAGCCCTCGTTTGAGCAAAAGATAGCCATCTTTGGCCGCTAGGATACCATATTGCCCTGCTTGGAGCAGTTCATCTACCGCTCGCTTGTAGTCATTCGGATGCATTGGCCAGGGTCGGCTGGTCACGTCCAAAAAAATATATTCAACCTTTTCTTGGAACACTTCGCCATAAGCAGCACCGATTTGATTAGGGTCAAAATGATTGCGAGCGACAATATCAGGAAATTGATAAGCGATGAGACGCTGACTGACATGGGCATATAAACTCCCTTGGGCTGATAAAGAGGCTTCAGGGGGAATTTGATCAATGATTGTTTGGGCTTGAGCCGCATGTTGTGTTACTGCCCATCGGTCTGCATGAGGGGCTAAGGGGGAATGTCCGTGATGATAGTGAAAGTACACAGCACAAGTGGTAATCAGTAAGGTTAAGCAATTGGTGAGCCATAGGTCCATCCGAGCAGGTACATAAAGCCGGTCTATAATCCTCCGCACACCTCGCTTGATATTAATAAGCCCAAAGACCGCTCCCCAAGCTACCCACGGTGCAACCTCAGCGACATAATGACTGACCGTTGTATCATGCAAAGCCGGATTGGTGCTGAGTAAATTGATGGCAAAAGCGGGTGTACCGATGAGCAAAACAGGTAGACCAAAGAAGGGTAAGCAGGCAAAGGGAAGCATGAGGTGCAATAGATAGCGCAGTTTTTGACCTTGCCACAAATTTTGCCAAATTAAATCTGGGCGGGTTAAGGTTGTAAAGATTATTTCAGCTGGGCTATCGCCTAAGTAAGCATAGTAATTCAGAAAAATATGCTCACCAGTAACACTATAAGCTGGAATGATGACATACATAACACTGAGGAACCAAGCCAAGCCATATCCGCTGCTCAAAAAGCCCAAAAGCCATTTTTTCTGGATGATTAAAGCATATAGCCCCATGAACACGATCAAAAGGGGTATCTGCTCCTTACACATCATGGCCAGGGTGGCCCAAGTCAAAAACCATTTTGGCCTATCGGTGACTAAGGCATAAAAAGCAAACATTAAAAAACCCGTGGCTAATCCTGGCGGATGAAAATCACGCAAGGTGACCAAGGCTAGCCCGGGAAAAAGCAGATAAGCTAACAACAAACTTAAGGCGATCAAAGCATTGTTTAACTGCTGTCTAGCAAACCAAAAAAGAGGTAAAGCACCTAAAGCAATTATCCAGGCTTGTAACATTAAAAGCGTTTCGGGGCCGCTATAAATTAGATAAAATGGGGCAATCAGGAGTAGGATAAAGTCAGCATGATTGGATAAGTGCAGGAGTGGTTCACCTGTCGTGGTATAGAAAAAAATCCGCCCTTGCAGCGTATTCCACACGGTTTGATCAAATAGCCCTAAATCAAAGGCATTTGAATTAAAACTGGCATGGCGCAAAATAGCTAACCAAGAGAATGTTATGGCATAAGCGATAACCAAGAGCCAAGCAATAAGGTGGGGGACAGGGTGAGGGGCTGAGGGGCTGGTCCATCGACCTGTCATGGTATCCTCAATTGGGTTAAATAAAGACGAGCTTTATCGCTGTGTAGGCTGGTCTTAATCGGAAGACGCTGCCAAGTATCAGGATGATACAAGCCTACCCATAGAATATAATTGCCTGAGGGAGCAGATAAGGTATGACGATCTATCACAAATTCATCAGGTAGCCAACTATTCGTCGGGCGTATACCGTCAACGGGGATGCTATCTCTTTGAGCGACGATGGTTTCATCGGGCAGGCTCAAATGGATGAACACTGCATAGTCTCCTTTCAGGACAAGGCTTGTCTGCCAATAGAGGACGAGATCAATGTTATGACCCTGAAGCTCAAGCTCATAGCCAATCAGGGTGATATGATCGCCAAATCGGGCATCGACTGCTTGGACATTCTCAGGATTTGGCAAGTCTCGAACGCGAGGCGGTTCAAGAAGGATCACTCGGTCTAAAATAGCTCGATATAAATCGGGATGGGTTTGCACTGAAAGAGAATACTCCCCTTCTGGCACATCGGGTGGAAAGGAAAAGATATAGGAGCTAGCTAGAATAGTCTCCGGCGGCCATTGATCAGTCCGATAATGGGCTGGCCCAATAAATTTGGAAATCAAGTTAACTTTTTGGCCATTGGCATGGCGAGCGACGATAGAAGCACTATAATCGTGAGACAATGAGGTTGGTCTGTTCAGAGCAAAGATGTTTTTATTTGGCGTAACTTGCCAATAAAGCTTAATGGTTTTTTTCTGTCCTGGCAATAATCTGTCTGGTACAGAGGATTGGACGATTGAATCAGAGGCGATTTGATAGGCGGTGTATCCAGCCAGACGGAGTTTGGGCGAATGCTCTGCCCTACCCTGATAAACAACAGCCTGAGGGGATGAGAGATGGCCTAGATCTGTCAAATTGATCGATTTTTTGGCTGAGGTTATATTGATTGCGCCGACTTGGTGTACTTGATCAGCAATATGACCCGTTTCAAAATCATATAAAATGATATCAAAGGTATAGATATCAGGCGGCATGGCAGGATCTAAATTGAGAAGATACTCGTCGCGAATGACTTGACCTGGAACCCAGGCTGGCATTCGAAATATGCCGCCCAAAGGCAAGCGGTCTACCTGCCCCCAAATCGTGCCATCACGGTCAACCACCCGAATAGAAATATTGAAATCTTTTGGAATTTCTTTTAGCCCTTGCCAATAAAGCGTAATAGGCAACCCGCCCTTTATATCAGCTGAGACCGTGTTTTCTGGAATATGCAATCCAGCTAATAAAATGGAGTCATTAAACACAACATTTAGGGGATAACGATGTTCTGGAATATGGTCGAGGACCAGTGGCCCAGGATAAATCCAAGCATAATCAACGCCGCCTAAGGTGATAACCTTTTCAGGCTGGCGCTGATTAAAATAACCGAGCAGTTCTGGGGTCGGAAAGCCAAGCTGAAGTTGGGTGATATAGAAAACAGTGTGCGTGGCGGTCAGGATGTCGGCCATATCAAAGATTTCAACGGAGTGTCCCTTAAAAAAAGGGGCGAATTGGCGCACGAACCAGGAGGCGGTGGTTGCTTGCTCTGCTTGGGGATTTTGGTTCAGATAGCGAGCGGCAGCATCTAAACCTTCGCCAAGTCCCATATTGACTAAGTAAGGCGCGGTATAGTGCCCTCCTAAAAGCGGGTTGAAATAAGCATAGTAATAGGGGTGATGTGGGATGATAAAGCCAATTTGAATAAGGGTTAAGGCCAGGAGAGCTGGCTGCCAGCGTTGAGAGACACCCTTTGAGGCCTTGGGGCCATTCCGCTTCAAATTCTGGCTAAACCTGTTCGGCACACCAATAGATATCAATAAAGTCATAACCTGCCCCAATAAATATAACATCCCAGCCCATCCTAAAACAGCAACCAAATCAGCCGGGTACATAGCAGGTAAGGTATAACGGATACTACGGCGGCTAATGATCGAAATAGGGGCAATAAATAAAATGATGAAGGCCTGTAAGGAGACCATAAAAGGTAAGATGGATACGAGTAGATTGGACGGTTGTGAGCCTGAGATAGCTAGGTCGGGAGGGCCATTCTCTTTTCTACGCTTCCATAAGCCATAAACAATCATGATCAAACTGAATATATAGCCCAAAGTCGTAAACGGAGTCCACCGAAACGGAAAGGCATAGGTATAGTATAAGGGATTACGATCACTATTGAAAGGCCCCCAAAAAATGCCGCTGCCAGAGCGCGTTTGTTCATTATTTTGAATGATATTTTGAATGATATGATTGAGCGTTTGGAGCGGATTCGACCACATAGAGGGCCAAAGCGCGAAGAAGGCCACCGCGGCGATTAATCCCCAGCCAAACATGGCCTTGATAAAGCGTCGCCAGCGTAACTGTCGCGGTTGATCTTTAGTTGGTAATAATACATAAATAAGGCCAGTGACGACTAAAATTGGCCCCAAAATAGCGGATGGGGTCTTACTGAGCGCAGCCAAGGCTCCGAATAAGCCGGATAGCCCTAGCATGAACAAATGACCCTTCTCCATATACACCACAAAGGCTAGAAAAGAGACAAACATAAAATAGGATAAAGGAGCATCTACATGAATGATACGGGATAAAGCTAATAGAAGGGGGTTAAAACTAATGACGAGTGTACCGATAAAAGCGAGGTGGGGATTGATTAATTGGCGCAACAATAAATAGATGATGGTGATGGTCAGGCTGGCAACGATGACGAGCGGAGAACGGACGAATTGGAGGTATTCAAGGGGGTGAGAGGTTGTCGTGTCGAGAAGGGCAAAGAGGCTCGTGATAGTTCCCTCAACAGGAAAATCGAGCCAACCCCAAACTGCCAATTGATAGCGCAACCATAGCCCCAAGGCCCCCAAAGCCATTGTGGGGACACCTGGGTATCCTAGTACCAAAGCACCGCTAATATCGCCGAGGATAATCGCTTGCAAAAATAGGGCGGCAAAATTTAACTGATCATATTCATCATAAGTGATAAAGGTACTTAGGTCAATGATGCGCGGTATGAGGGCTAGGATGAAGATGAGGGTGGTTTGGGTGGTCTGTTTCATAAGTTGTAAAGATTATGAAATCAAATCTTTCTCACCAATCACAATTCGCTCTTGAAAGCGTAAAAAGCTATTCATAAACTCTCCTTATAAAAAAATAACGCAATTTGTCTAAGACATCTCAGACGGATTATTATGCCGTCTTTCCGAATAGGACACAAATATGTCTACACGGATTATAAGAAACAATGGATGATCCCTTAGATAAAATCCGTGTTTCTTATAATTTGTGTGACTATCTTTTGCTTGCGGCCCGCTTGCCGTAATTTCCTCCAAGGCTGAATTACAGAAAACAAGGCCTGGGCCATTGACCAAGGCTTGAAAGTCTAATTGGCGCATGCTGTCTGATCCATTAAATCTTCAATGGCAAACCTAAGCGCATTGCCAGAAGCAGCGATGATACCTTCTTCAGGCCTGATATCAGCCGAGTCTGACTTAAGCGGCAGTCGATGAAAAGTTTGGGGATGGTAAAAGCCAGCCATAATATTTTTTGGTCGCTGACTGTCATCGAAAGAATTGGAAGCCAGGACCGCCGCACATAAATCTATCGCTAACCTAAATTCATCAACAATCACTTCTCCTGGAACCCACCCACTGCTGGGATAAGCCCCATTTCCTGGCTCATGATCGACTTGGGTGAGTAACTGGTCTGCTTCGTTCAGCACATGTACAAAGCTAAGATAATTTGTCTGTAAAGGCTCAAGGCCGCGCCAGTATAAAATCAAATTTGTGGCCCGATTATCGGGCCCAGAAGGTATCACTTGATAGCCCAACCAAACGATTTGCGCGGCGAAGACCGGCGGGGATGAGGTAAGCGTTTTCACAGTCTCAGGAAGCGCATGCTGATGCGGCCAGTCGCGGATTTCTATGGATTTGATGGCCCAAGGAGCCACGGCGGTTTCATCCAGCCAAATTTGTAAAGTTAAAGTCTGTGGCCCCTGTATATTGGGCGGCATGCGAAGGCGTAGCTGTTGACTTAAGACCTCATCTTTACGCCAAGCAGTGATGGGATAAGCCTCACCGCCAATTAATGTTTTGGGCTGTAAGATGTCGGTCTGATCTAGAGTGAGATCAAACTGGTAAGCCGGTAGCCCAGCTTCTAAGGCTTGCCAAGTCAGGGCAAGGTTAAAGGTCTGCCCAGGTTTAGCTTCTTGAGGTATCAGGTCAGGTGAGAGATATAGGGCTAACTGATGCTCGATTCGTTGAAATGGGTCAGATGGAAGATCAAGGACTGTTCTATCTGCAATCTGAGCGGGTGGCTTCAGGGTTATTTTTCCTAGGAAATGGGTTGGGTTGGGGTCGTGAATGGCGGGTAGGGGCTGTAAATTTTTATCGCCATAAACGCGCAGCCCTAGCGTATATAGGCCGGGCATCAGGTGTTCAGGGATAGGTAAGGTTAGATAAAGGTCTTCGGCTTGATTGAATGGCCAGTCTCGGGAGCGTAGACGCAAAATATTGTTCAATAAATATTGATCGACCTGGGCCACCCGATGGCCTTGCTGGTCCTGAAGGCGTAAAGAAACTTTCATATCTTCAGGATGAGGATGCAGAGCCTGCCAGCGCAACTTGGCCCAGATTTGTTGACCAGCTTCAACAGTCTGTGTCAAAGGATTAGTCACGCCCGTATTGCCAAAGGCGTACCCTAAGAGTTCAATCTGATGGGCAAAATTAAGATTGATTTCGTTTAAGACTTCGGTGGTTTGAAAGTTTTCGGGCTGGAAGTCTAAACGATAGTGTTCAATTTGATACAGGGGAAAGGCTTGCACCGCGGTTAGGGTGCCATACTTTTGTAAATAATAGTCTAAAACATGTTTAGGATCAATGTTAACATATTTTGTATAAAGGGGGTCTGTCCAACGGACTAATTGCACAGTTTTATTTTGTTTTAAGACTTGGGCAAAATTTTGGGCTAAAATAGCTTCATCTGGGCTAATCCAATAGAGGGGCGAAGGGCTATCAGATAGACGATATAAAAATTGGGTTGTGGCGTTAAAGGGGGCGAAATAGGCCGTTTGTGGTTTGGATTGAGCCATCATATAATTAGCCAGTTCAACCGCAGGCAGGTTATAACTCGTCTGAGTATGCGCTTTGTGGGGCCAATGATTGAAGTAATAGGTGAAACGACTCCATAATTTCTGGGGATAAACGAGACTAACCTGTCCTAGAATTAGAAGACTAAGGGCTGCCAAGCCCAAAAAATATTGTTTTTTAATCGTAAAATTATCTAACTTCAACAGCCTTAACCCTCGACCAACTTGGCGACTCAAAGTAACCACACAGAACGCGGCGATGATGCTCGTAGGCGTATAAACGCCGATGGCACGCAAGATATGGGGGATACTATCTGGGGATAAGGCAGCTGGAAGAATGGTGAAACTCCACCACAGGAGTAAAAACTGATAGGCTGGTTGTCTCAGATAAAACAACAATAATCCTAAGCCTAGGCAGACGAGGAGATTAAGCGAATCACGGCTTAAGGCAAGCCAGTCACCGTTGAGCAAGGCTTGTAAAGGGCTGAGGCCAAAGGCAGTGTAGTTGCCCACCAAGCCATACCATAATCGTCCCCAAGGGCCGCCTTGACTTGTTTCTTCATTAAAGATTAGTCCTGTTAGATAGTTGACTCGTTCTATGGAGCCGCTCTGGGGGTTGAAAACGTAGAACAGGAGCAAGGGGAAAAGCATAAGGCAGAAAGCCCCCCAAAAGTAGGCCCATTGAAATGGCTGTTGACCTTCCTCTGTCTTTATCCGATGTTGAATAGGCCAAATTCTGTCTGAGAGCAAGCTAATCATCATAAACGTTAAAAAGAGGGGGGGGGTGATGAAGGCGGATAAATAGGCATATAAATTTAAGGCGAGGAAGACAGCACTGAATAGGGTATAAATCTTTTTCTTAAAAGTTATCGTAGAAATATTATAAGCTTGCCAAAAGCAAAGAATAGTCAGTACTTGCAAAAAGGGAACATGCATGGCGGAGAAGGCCGTGCGTCCAATGGTGGCATAGCGTGGATCAATCGCTAGAAATAGGGCACTGAGAGCCGCAATCCAATTAGCTTGGGTCTTTCCTTGATCTGTGGGATCCGCTAACATGGCCCTGACCGTAAAAAAGACCAGCCCCGTTGTTAAAACCCCCATAAAGCCGGCCTGAAAACGCAGAACCAAAGCACTCGGCTCCAGCAGCCAGAAAAAGAAACTGACGATATAAGCCGTGATAATCCCGCCGCCGCCTTGAAAGTTAATGAAGAAACGAGGGCCTTTTTCTAAAATATCCAAGGCTCCTTCGCCATAAACGGCTTCGTCTACATTCAAGCCAGGGGGAGCTTCGCCTAGATGATATAAACGTAGAAAGGCAGCTAGAGCAATAGCAACAAAAAAAACAAGCCAATAACTATATCGAAACAAAATCATCTCGCCTCTCTGACATCTTGCTGGTTTACA
Organism: Anaerolineae bacterium; assembly: GCA_965199695.1. Lineage (GTDB taxonomy): Bacteria > Chloroflexota > Anaerolineae > 4572-78 > 4572-78 > CBDAUV01. The sequence continues at coordinate 2,096,552 of OZ241372.1, forward strand.
TCCCCCAAATCATAATCGTTTGCCCTTGATAGGTCCGCATTTCCCGAAAAATTTTTTTGTCCCAAGAGATTTTTTTGCGACGGTCAAAGATGAGGAGATGCCCCTCTTCAGCACCGCATTTGTCCATATAAGCCCAAGTCTGGGGCAAGCCAGCCGTGATGGTCTTTTCAGGGCTTTGATAATGTAGCTTTAATTCAAGGGCCACCTGTTGAACCGCCTTGTTATCGCCAAGCGGTGTGGGAGGGAGCGGCCAAACGATCAACAAGTCAGTGCGAAGATAGCCTAAGCCATACTCGCGCTCTACCCGTCCGCCGCTATTGATAATCCGCTGCAAAAAGGCTTGGAGGAGTAGTTGGGGTCCAGCTTCTTGATAATCAAAGCGACCCAACCAATGCTCTGAATGTTGACGAAAGAAGCTTTGAAATGCCGTCAACAGCTTCTCCATCGCCAAACGGCCCGTCTCTTTGTCAATATACCAACTTGGCTGATGGCTAATCGTCAACTGTGTGCTATAGGTCAGTTCACGCGGGATCACTTCTTGATAAATCTTGTTGGCAATCCGCAATTGTCCTTGGGTCTCGATCAGACCTAAATCGCGCACATAATTTATATCATCAGGTGGAATCGCGCTGGGGTCATCTAGGCCGACCAAGATTGGTTCAATGACTCGCTGCACCCGTTCCTCTTCAAGTTTATGGCTCAGTTGATCCAGATGGGTTTCCCGACGGATGATCAAATTTTCTTTGGCTTGATAAATCATATCCCCCCCAATCGCTTGGTTCCGATTTTTACCTTCCGGCAGCTTAAAGGTGGTTTCATAAGCCAGAGCATTGACCAGCCAAGGTTGTCCTTGGGTTAATTCCCAAGCGACCTGCAAGGCATCTGCGCTAAATATTTGCCCCGTCTCAGCCGTATGTTGCTGATAAAGCGTCTTAACCTCAACTTGGCTGAAATTGCCCAAACGAAGTGACTCAGCCCGAATGTTAAAGGTGCTGCCTCCTTTGACCAATTCCTGCTCTTGGTCAGAGTAAATCCGATAGTCCCGCACATCGCGCACCCCGCAGAGAACCACGCTTTGAGGAAAAGCCTCAGGCCGTTTATCATACCCAGCCCGCAATTGTCGCAAGACCGAGAGCAAGGTATCCCCGACCAAAGAATCAATCTCATCAATGAGCAAGACCAGCGGTTGTGGACTTTGACTGGCCCACTGTGAAAGCAATTCGTGCAAGGCGCGATGACCGCCAAATAATTCTAAGGTCATCTGCATCTGGGCCAAAGGAAAATCATCTTTTAGATGCGTTCGAGCGCGGCTCGCCAAGTGGCCCAAAATGGCTCGCATCCCCCGTTCAACATCCCCCCGCGCTGTCTGCCCCTCTTCTACATTGATATAGAGACAGCGATAGGCCCCCTGCTCATTCAAATGCGTCATCAAGGCCAAAAGGGCTGAGGTCTTGCCCGTCTGCCGAGGGGCATGCAGGATGAAATATTTCTCTTGGGCAATGAGGGCTAAAATCTCGTCGAGATTAAAGCGGCTCAAGGGAGGGAGGCAGTAATGATTTTTAGGTTTGACGGGTCCGGCGGTATTAAAGAAGCGTTGATTAGTCATTGAGATTTTCCTAATTTGGTTTACCATAGTTTCAAGGCCGCTTATGCTAAACGAAATTGTCTAATTTGACAAAGCTACCCCCTTCTCCTAAACTTGGCGGCGGTTTCAACGCATTCAACGAGAAAACGCGGCTTTTTAGCACCTAAAAAGTCCAAAAGATTAAAGGAGATTAATCAATGAAAAAGACAACCCTGAGCCGGCGTGAGTTTATGCGCCTCGGTGTTACGCTTGGTGCTGGGGCTTTGTTGGCTTCTTGTGCCCCTGTAGCTCCAGCAGCCTCAGATAGTGATGATACAGGTGGAGCCTCATCTGCGGGAGAGGGGGTGACGCTTGAAATTTGGACCTATCCCCGTACAGAAAATGATGCAGAGCTTGTCTATGGGCCTATGATGGAAAGATTTGCTGAAATACACCCTGATATTACTCCAGTGATTGATGTGCAAACTTGGGGTGGCCGTCGTGAAAAGCTTTATGCCGCTGCTGCTGCTAATGCTTCACCCGATATTTGGTTTGCCACAACTGACACCATTCCAGCCTATATCGAAAAAGGGGTCATCCTGCCCCTGAGTGATCTCTTAGGCCCAGAAAATTTAGCCGATTATAGCGAAGCCGAGATTGCTGCAGCTAGTCTCAATGGCAAGCTCTACACCCCGCTGACTGACGCTGAAGTGAATGGCGTGGCTTACAATGGAGCCTTGCTACGAGAATTAGGCCATGACCCTGAAACAGCTAAATTTGAAACGTGGGATGAATTACTGGCTCTGGGTGAGGAGGCTAGTACTCAAGGATGGTATCTTGAATCCATCAGCACCTTTGGTTGGTCTGAATGGTTGACCACGGTGCATGAGGCGGGTGGAACCGTTTATGCCGATGACCGTTCAGTCGCTTACATGACTGAACAGCCTGCCATTGATGCTTTGACTCGTTGGGTGACTGAATTTCAAAATGGCTGGGTGCCGCTTGAATATGCCATTGGTAGCGTAGACGAGCAGCAAGGCTTGCCCAACTATTGGCTCTCTCTTGAACAAGTCACAGCTCGTAAAGAGGATGCCGCCTGTCTGCAAGATGTCGAAGCGAACCCCGCTCTGGAATACGTCTTTGGTCACCCACGCCGCAAAGACAGTTCTTTAGAAGCTGTTTCAGGTATCGTCTCTGGACAAGGATGGGCCATCACCCAACAATCTGAACATCAAGAGGCTGCTGTCACTTGGGTGAAATTCATGATTCAGCCTGAAATCGTTGGCCTCTATAGTACCTTAGCTGGCACCATTCCGGTCGGCACAGAATCAAAAAACCACTGGGAGACTGACCCTTGCGTCCTCGAACATGTCAATCGCTTTGCCTCCTATCTCTTTGCGGGAGCTGATACTAATACCCTCTGGCAAGAGAGCAAGGTCGTTTGCGGGCCTCACTTCCAAGCCGCCATCTTAGGCGAAGAAACTGTCGAACAGGCCCTTGAAGCGATTAATGAAGAACTTAATACGCTGCTTGCAGAAAAGTATGGCTAAGTCGTGGCAAAGTAGCCAGGTTGCAAAGTAAAGACTCTAGCAAATGAGTAGAACAGGCATCCTGTCTGTTCCTAAGCAGATAGGGATGTTTGTTTTACAGATCCGAAAAGCTTTGCTACGCTGTTACTTTGCTCATCATAAAGGAGAGCCTGATGACGACTTCATCACAGGTGACGACGACCAGACAAAAAACGCCTTTCGATCACTTCATCAAACAATTAAAAACCTCGCTACCGTGGTATCCCTTCATTATCGTTAATATCGTCGTGTTTCTAGTTTTCAACTTTATCCCTTGGCTGTCAATGTTTCAAATGAGTGTGCAGAAGACAGACTTGCTGAGTACCACTGAATTTATTGGCCTGGGACATCTCAGTCGGATGATGGAAGACGAGCATCTTCATAAGGCTTTTATCAATACCTTTGAATTTTTATTTTTATATGTGCCCTTATTGGTTATTTTTTCCTTGACTGTGGCCATCCTCGTCAATCGCCCCCTGTTTGGCATGAAATTTTTTCGCTCTCTCTACTTCTTGCCCAATATCACCTCTATTGCGGTGTTGAGTCTTATCTTTCGCTGGTTTCTATCACCACGTCCCGACGCACCCATTAATTATCTTTTGGGCTTAGTCGGTCTACCTGCCCAAAAGTTCTTGCTGAATGTTGATCAAGCGATGCCGAGTATTGTTGTGATCAGCTTGTGGGAAAGCTTTGGCTATTACATGGTCATTTGGCTGGCGGGTTTACAAGGCATTCCGAGAGAATTATACGATGCTGGTTTGGTTGATGGTGCTTCTGGCTGGAAACTGCATCGCTACATCACCTTGCCCCTCCTCCGCCCTACAGCCGCTTTCATCATTGTTATCTCCACCATTGGGGCCTTACAAGTCTTTGGCTCAATTTTTATTTTAACAGGCGGCGGCCCCGTCTATGCTACTACGACGGTAGTTTATCACATCTATCAACAGGCCTTTAACTTTAGTCGTTTTGGTTATGCCTCTAGCTTATCCATTGTCTTCTTCATTATTATACTAATCATCACCCTCATTCAATCTAAGTATTTACGTTTCAGCGAAGACGTGTACTAGGAATTTCTCATGACAACAGCCGAACCGACCCAGAAACAAACCCTCCGTCCGATTTTTTCAGGTATGCGTAAATTGAGAAAGGCAAATGCTTCGGGGTTGGGACAACAGGGCCTGACCTATGGCTTGATGATTCTAATCGCAGCCCTGACCACTGGGCCTTTTCTGATTATGCTGTCTATCTCCCTGACTCAGAACATCCGCTTCATTCTCTTTCCCATCGACTTCATCCCCGACCCCATCACCTTAGAAAATTTCGATAATCTTTTCAGCAAAACAATGGCCCTACGCTGGCTTTTGAACAGCTTCTTCGTGGGCATCGTCTCAACAGTCGGCGGTGTTTTTACGTCTGCTATGGCTGGTTATGCCTTTGCTAGAGGTAATTTTATTGGCAAAAATGTGATCTTCATCCTCTTTCTCGGCATCCTCATGATGCCCGATACCGCCCTAATTGTGCCTCAATTCGTGGTCTTATCCCGTTTAAATTTGGTGAATACTTACACAGCCCTAATCGGCCCCTGGTTTGCTTCTATCTTTGGAACCTTTCTAATGCGCCAGCAATTTCTGAGCATCCCCAGAGACTACGATCATGCGGCCACCATCGACGGGGCGAATTTGTGGCAAATTTTTTGGCTGGTCTTGCTGCCTCAACTTGGTCCAGCTTTAGCCACCTTAGCCGTCCTCCGTTTTATGGGCAATTGGAACGCTTTCCTTTATCCCATGATTGTCACCTCAAAAGCACACATGCTCACCTTAACCGTTGGCTTAGGGACCGCAGTTCGCTCAGGCGGAGACGCAGGCTTCGAAATGGCCGGAGCGGTCATAGGCTTTTTACCAAGTTTCATCTTTTTCGTTTTCATGCAACGTTACATCATTCAAGGGATTACGTTGAGTGGAGTTAAAAGTTAAAAAGGAGTATGTCTGATGGAGCATCTACAAGGCCCTTTAGAAGAACCCGCCGGAGAATGTTTTGTCAATCGGAGAAGAGAACTTGATCTTTGATGGTTGATGAAGCCTTGGGCGGTATGCTTTCGGGTCGCTTTCAATCCTGGCATCTTGGACCCTTATCTCAAGAATTTGCGCTTGATTTAAGCTTTCGTTTAGCTAAACGTAATGGCCTTTTGATGACCGAAGCTCTCGCTTTAGCCATCTGGGAACTAACGAAAGGCTATCCCTATTCAATTGGAGGCCACAGACCCTTTGCTACTAGAATATCTTAAATATACGCATTATCTCTCTATAGATGAATTTAAACCTCAAGATGCAGAGGCAAAGTTACGCCGTGCCTTGAATGCCAAGCAAGGTGAGATGAATCGCCAAGCAGGTCATTTTACGGAGGCCATTGTCGGTGGGGTGTTGAACAATTTTGACAAGCGCAGCGTGGATGGCGAAATCTATTTTGGGATCGCTGGATGTGTGAAATTGCCTTACCTGAATCATATTCAGCGACGACAAGGGGTGATTGAGCAAGGCCATATCCATGAGATTGATGTGATTGGCGAATATCGGCTGAACAGTCTGTTAGAAGGAAATGCCGCTTTGGGAGCTTGGCTAGTATCGGTACGTTATCGTAAAGAGAGGATGGGTGAGCAAGAGGTACAAAATTTTATCAAGCATGCCTATGCTTTTCAGGCAGAAAAGCAGTATGGTGACGTTACGCTTTGGTATTTTAGCAAAGCTGGATTTACGGAAGGGGCTAAAAAACAGTTGCAGCAAGCAGGGATTTATTTCAGCGATCTGGCGCAGTTTAATGCCTTGGCCGATCTTTTTGGCTTGTTGCCTCTGTCAATGGAAGTCGTCTTAAAATAGGTCAATGAGATGGGAAATCTATGTAGCAATCAAAAGTTTGAGGTCTCGATTGGCCCTTCAAATATCAGCCAGCCACCGCTCATCCTCGCTCCAAGCAACCCCCTCAGCCTGTAAATATGCTAGGGCTTTCTGCTGAAAGCCGGCTGATGAGAAGACAAAGAGCAAATATGTCTCAATCCCTTCCAGTTCTATCAAGACGCGAGCATGTTTGACGAATGTTTGCGCTTCATTGAGCGAAAATTTCGTTGTCTGGCGATGCTTGACTTCTCCAATCAGGGAGGTGGCTGGCGAGGTTGCTCTAGCGAAGACATCAATTTGAAAGGCGGGTTCATGGAGCGGCGGGGTGTGATAAGCCCAGACGCTGTCATAAGCCATAAATGCAAATCCGAGAGGCAGATTTTGCATCAGCGTTTGGTAAAAAGCACTATTTTGAAAAGCTTTATGCCGTAGATGTTGCATAATCATGAACTCGGCAAAAGCTCCTTTATAGCGATTATGTTCCCCTGACAGCCTGTTGTACTTTTCGAGCAACTCTTCAAATAAAGCTTTATACTCATTCCGCGCCCCTTCTGGCACAAATTCGTCAATATCAGGCCCGTACTCGCTCCGAAAAATTTTATCGAAAATATTGTCTTGCACACCGCGGTAGCGAGCATAATGCTCCTCAATGATGTCGCTTCGCAACAGGGCTTTGAGTTTTTTGCGTAAGTCTGTATCAGACATATCGAGGTTGAGCGTTTCCTGCAAGGCTTGGCGACTGAGCAGTTTATCTCGATTTTGAGACAGATACAGAACAATTTCTTTAGCATAACGATCATTGATGCGGGGGAAGGCAGAGTCGATATATTCTAACCAAGTGCCCCGAATATCACCGCTCGGGTGTAGGGTTTCAAATTCGAGCGTGTGTAAGACACTTTCTGGCGTGGTGAAACTTTGGGGTAGATGATAGGAGCGGAACAAACTACTGATATAAAAAGGATTGCCTTCAGTCAGCCCTGCGATCAGATAAACCATGTCTGGGCTGACAGGCACATCTTCCAAAGCCGCATAGCGGTAAATAACCTCTACAGCCTCTGCTTCTGGCAGAGGTTTTAGAAAATACTTTTGAAAGCGATCTGGCAGGTAGGCGTTCAGGTCGCTCATCAGCCAGCCGACCCAACTGCCAGAAACCAATAGGGGAGCCTGTTTGTATTCGGCAGTGTGAAGATAACTGGCCGCTAAATCATTAATCGGGCTGGTGCAAGCTTTGTCCCGACAGATAAAGCGGTTGATATATTGAAATTCATCAATCATCTGAATGATGGTTTCATCAGTATGACTGGCCAGACCACGCGGCATGTCTCGCGTCAAATGCCACAAGGCATCGCTTTCTTCAGCCTGTTTTAAGATTTTGGCCCGCCGAATGTAGCGCAATAGATAGTGCAGGTTCTCAGCCTCGGCAATTTCAGTTATTTCTTCAAAACTACCTGTCTCTATCTGTTCAAGATAGCCTTCCTGCCGCGTCTTAAAGGCGAGATATTGATACACAAAGGTCAAAAAAAAATCTTCCGCAAAATTGCCCAGCCATTGCTTGCCCTCCCTGATTTCAAAATAAAAAGGGATCACATCTGTATTTTGCTCAAAGATGATGTTATAAAGCCGTTGTAATAAGGCTGACTTGCCCGTTTTTCGGCGTGATAAAATGGCAAGGCTTTTGGAAAGCCTACGCTGACTCTTGTTGATCCAAGTCTGTAGAAAAGCTAACTCTTTTTTTCGTCCCGCAAACAGATCAGGGTTGCCAATTTTTTCGATGAGATAAATTTTCATAGTTGCATCATATCCTTCGCCCGCTTTACCGCCTTCGCCCGCAAATTTCTATCCAAAATGCGCTTACGAAGGCGCAAGTTTTCAGGTGTCACCTCCAGCAGTTCATCGTCGGCTAGATATTCGATACACTCATCTAAACTCAATTCTTTGGGGGGTGTTAGACGCTCATCATGATCTTTGCCTGGGCTACGCATGTTGTCCAGTTTCTTTTTCTTACAAGGATTAACGTCTAAATCACCTGGCCGTTGATGGATGCCAACCACCATACCCTGATAAACGTTAACGCCTGGTGAGATGAATAGTTCCCCGCGTTGTTCAGCATTTCTTAAGCCAAAGGTGGCTGTGACCCCCGGTTCCCAGGCGACCAGAGAGCCTCTAGCGCGGCCTTCGATTCGGCCTGCTATAGGCGCGTATTCATGAAAAATGCTATGCCTGATGCCCATGCCTCGAGTAACAGTTAAGAAATGATGACGGAAGCCTAAAAGACTGCGGGTGGGAATGATAAAGGTTAAGCGGGTTGTCCCATCGTCTATATTTTCCATGTTTGTCATTTCACCCTGTCGTTTGCCTAAAATTTCCATCACTGCCCCGACGGTTTCATCACTCGTTTCAACATATAAGATTTCATAAGGCTCTAGCCGTTCACCATCTTCTCCTTGACGAAAAATAACTTCAGGCCGGGAGACTTGAAATTCATAGCCTTCGCGCCGCATGGTTTCAATCAAAATACTTAAATGAAGTTCTCCCCGACCAGAAACCATAAAGGTATCAGGATGGTCTGTCTCATCAACGCGCAGGGCAATGTTCTGCTTTAGTTCATCAAAGAGACGCGCTCGCAAATGGCGTGAGGTACTCCAACGGCCTTCTTGACCGGCAAAAGGAGAGGTGTTAACGCCAAAGGTCATCCGCACGGTTGGTTCTTCAACCTCAATCGTTGGTAAGGGAACGGGATTTTCAGGGTCAGCCAAGGTGTCACCGATGGCTACCCCTTCTAAGCCGGCGATGGCGATAATTTCGCCCGCTAAAGCTTGCTTCACTTCCGTCCGCCTCAAACCCTCGTGGACATAAAGATAGCGGACTCGTTCGGGTAAATTTTTACCCTCTCGGGTTAAACGAGCTACTGGTTCGCCTAAATCAATGCTACCAGCAAAAATACGGCCAATGGCTGTCAAACCACGATAACTATCAAAGTCCAAGGTTGTGACCAGCATCTGTAGCGGGGCATCAATATCCACTTGTGGTGGAGGAATTTCGTTTAAAATTGTCTTAAATAGGGCTTGTAAATTATCATTCAGATCGAGTGTTAAACCAGCCCGCCCTTGGGTGGCAATGGTATAGATGACTGAAAATTCTGCTTGTTCGTCACTGGCTCCTAGTTCGATAAATAGGTCGAAGGTTTCATTCAAAACACGATCAGGATCTGCGTCGCGGCGATCAATTTTATTGATCACCACCACGGCCCGATGGCCTAAAGCAAGGGCTTTTTTCAGCACAAAGCGGGTTTGCGGCATGGGGCCTTCAGCAGCGTCCACTAATAGTAAAACACCGTCAACCATGTTGAGAACACGCTCCACTTCTCCGCCAAAGTCAGCGTGACCAGGGGTGTCAACAATATTGATTTTTACTGCTTGGGCAGTCTGCTCGTCGTAGATGCTGATTGCTGTATTTTTTGATAAAATTGTGATACCGCGCTCACGTTCCAAGTCATTGGAGTCCATAATGCGTTCAGCCACAGTTTGGTTTTCTCGAAAGACTTTCGCCTGTTTCAACATCGCATCAACAAGCGTGGTTTTTCCATGATCAACATGGGCAATAATGGCAATATTACGCAAATCGGTTCTCTCTATCTGCATTAGGTTTCCTCAAGCCAAGTTATGGGTATAATAGCAAATCGGGAATTAGAGGATAGGAATTTTAGGAAACAGGGATTAGCATGTGGGTAAATCTAATGCCTATCCTCCTCTCTCTAATCCCTATCTCTATTATAGCGCAAAGATCGAATTTAGACAGATTTTTTATTAGGTCAAGATAGCATGAATACCCATGACCCTGAAATCCAAGAGGCAACTATTCTTGTGGTAGACGATACAGTTCCCAATCTGAATCTCTTGCAAGTGGTTTTAGCCAGACATAAACATCGCGTTCGCTTCGCAGAAAATGGTCGGAAGGCTTTAGAGTTTGCGCTACAGGATCCGCCAGATTTAATTTTACTTGACATCAGATATTTCTGGTTACGAAGTCTGTGAACAACTTAAGGCTGCTCAACGAACCAAGAATGTGCCAATTATTTTCATCAGTGCTTTAGGCGACTCCGTCGATAAGGTGAAGGGTTTAAGGGCGGCGGGGTTGATTTGAGATAGATCAAAATTTGAATCAACAAAATTGGCCCGCTCATTGGCGACAATTACAACAAGAAGGTATCCTGACTTATGAGTCTCACTACCAAGGCCAAGATGGTCATTTATTCCCAGTAGAAATCACGGCCAACTATCTTGAATTTAACGGACAGACGTATAATTTTGCCTTTATTTAGGATATCGGAAACATAAAGGTGTACTCATTATTCGTTGTATACTTAATAACTTTCATCGTTCTTTGTTTTTAGTTGATACAGGAGCGACCATAACGACTATTTCAGAAGATACAGCTCAAAACTTAAGGAAACTATAGTCCTGAAAATAGATAGTTAATGATTAGTATAAGCTTCATTATCTTAGCATGTTTACTTGCCTTTATCATAGGGGGCGCAATTGTGGTTCTATTGATGATCCTAGCAGACCAAGGTCATGCCGTTTCAGATGCCCGTCAAGGCTGGATGAGTGAGGGCAGTGACAGACGTAACCCTGATGATTGACCAACCTTGTTTGTCCATTTTAACAACCCCGTTTATACTAACCCTATAAAATTAACCTTAATTTTTGCACATTTTACAACAAAAGGGATGAATGATGACCGATTTGCACAAAAACGATGTCTTGTCAGCGAGCAGCGCATCGTCAGTCAATGGCACATCTGCCAATGGTATACTATCAGAAATCGAGCTAGAAACCCAGGAATGGTTAGAGTCTTTGGACTATGTGCTGCAAACGGGCGGCCCAGCGCGTGTGAAAGACCTCTTAAAGCGGCTTGAGGCTCACGCTCACAAAGCAGGAGTCAAACTTCCCTTCTCTCCCAATACGCCTTATATCAACACCATCTCTGTTCAAGGTCAACCGTCCTATCCCGGCGACAGCCAAATTGAAGAGCGCATCATAAGCCTAGTACGTTGGAACGCAATGGCGATGGTGGTGCGGGCAAACAAACGTGATGACAGTATCGGTGGTCATATCTCAACTTACGCCTCTTCCGCTAATCTATATGAAGTCGGATTCAATCATTTTTTCAAAGGTGATGGTGATTTGGTGTATTTTCAAGGCCACGCTTCACCTGGCATGTACTCCCGAGCGTTTTTAGAAGGTCGCCTAACTGAGGAAAAGTTAATTAATTTTAGACGAGAGCTAGAACCTGAAGGCGGTCTGTCTTCTTATCCACACCCTTGGTTGATGCCTGATTTTTGGCAATTTCCCACAGTCTCAATGGGCTTGGGACCGATTATGTCTATCTATCAGGCTCGTTTTGCCCGCTATTTAGAAAACCGAGGCTTAAAGCCAGCTTCGGGACATAAGGTGTGGGCTTTTTTAGGCGACGGTGAAACAGATGAACCAGAAACTTTGGGAGCCATCGACATGGCGGTCCGGGAGAAGTTGGACAACCTTATTTTTATCGTCAACTGTAATTTGCAACGGCTAGATGGCCCAGTTCGTGGAAATGGCAAAATCATCCAAGAATTAGAAGGGGTTTTCCGAGGAGCGGGCTGGAATGTGATTAAGGTTATTTGGGGTCGAGAATGGGATGCGTTACTGGCTAAAGATAGCGAAGGTTTATTATTGAAACGCTTTGCAGAGGTTGTGGACGGCGAATTTCAGAAATATTCAGTTGAGCCAGGGGCCTACATGCGCGAACATTTCTTCGGTACAGATCCACGTTTGTTAAAGCTGGTAGAACATTTATCGGATGAAGATTTAGAAAATTTGCGCCGAGGAGGCCATGATCCAATTAAAATTTATGCAGCCTATCAAGCTGCTGTCTCTCATACAGGTCAGCCTACGGTCATTTTGGCCAAAACAATCAAAGGATATGGGCTGGGCGAATCTGGAGAAGGGCGCAATGTGGCACATAACCAAAAAAAGCTGCCGGAAGATTCAGTACGGCATGTACGTGATCGTTTTAACGTCCCTATCTCTGATGAACACTTAGAAAAAATTCCTTTTTATTGCCCGGCTGAAGATAGCGAGGAAATGCAATATCTTCATCAACGTCGGCAGGCTCTAGGCGGTTATCTACCCGAACGCAAACCGAGTGCGCCGCCCATCATAACGCCGGGTGAAGAGATGATTGAAGAATTTTATGCAGGCACAGGCAATCGTGAAGCCTCGACCACGATGGTCTTTGTGCGGCTCATTTCCAAGTTGTTGCGAGATAAAGAAATTGGCAAACTCATTGTCCCTATCGTACCTGACGAGTCACGGACTTTCGGGATGGAGTCGCTTTTCAGACAATGTGGCATTTACGCCCCGTCGGGGCAACTTTATATCCCTGTCGATGCAGACCAGATTCTTTATTATAAAGAGGCCAAAGATGGTCAATTCTTACAAGAAGGCATCAATGAAGCAGGGTCAATGGCTTCTTTTATTGCTGCTGGGACTGCTTATGCCAATTATGGCCTCAATACTATTCCCTTCTTTACCTATTATTCCATGTTTGGCTTTCAACGTATTGGAGACTTGATATGGGCCGCGGGAGATTTACGCTGTAAAGGGTTCCTGATGGGCGGCACATCTGGTCGGACGACCCTCAACGGGGAAGGCTTGCAACACCAAGATGGTCATAGCCATCTTTTAGCCTCAACTGTGCCCAATATCCGCGCTTATGATCCTGCTTTCGCCTTTGAATTGGCTGTCATTATCCGTGATGGGATTTATCACATGTACGAGCTACGGGAAGATGTCTTCTATTATATTACCATCCACAACGAAAACTATGTCCAGCCGCCTATGCCCGAAAGCGAGAATGTAAAAGAAGGCATCCTGAAGGGAATATATAAATTCCGCGCCTCTCAAAAAGAAAATGCTAAAATGCAGGCCCATCTGTTCGGCAGCGGGGCCATTATGAACGATGTCCTCGAGGCACAGAGCATTTTGGAAGAACGCTATGATGTGGCCGCTCATGTCTGGAGTGTCACCAGCTATAGTCAATTACGCCGCGACGCACTTGAAGTTGAACGTTGGAATATGCTTCATCCTGGTGAAACGCCTAAAAAATCTTACATTGAACAGTGTTTTGAAAATGAACCAGAAGGGGTTTTTGTAGCCTCCTCCGATTACCTAAAAATTTTACCGGATGGTATTCGACCTTGGCTTCCCGGCCGTCTCATGGCACTTGGCACAGACGGCTTTGGTCGCAGCGAAAGTCGTGAAGCCCTCCGAGACTTCTTTGAGGTGGATGGCCGCTATGTATCCTTAGCCACATTGACGGCCCTCGCTAGAGATGGTCACATCTCCTTTGATGATGTGGATGAGGCTCGCCATGATTTAGGGATTAATCCTGAAAAGCTCAACCCCCTGATCTCATAAAACACTTTGCAACCTTACTATTTTTTAGGAGAAAAACTATGCCTGATTTTTTGTTGCCAGAACTGGGAGAGGGAGTCGACTCCGGTGATGTGGTCAATGTGATGGTTTCTGTTGGCGATATGATCGCTGTCGATGATCCGATTTTAGAAATCGAGACTGATAAAGCGGTCATCGAAGTCCCCTCCTCCGTCGCAGGTACAGTGACAGAATTATCTATCAAAGTGGGTGATGTTGCTACACCTGGTCAGAAGATTTTGACCATCACGAGCAGTGCGACTGTTGCTGAGGAAGCTCCGGTGCTTGCTGTCTCACCGGAATCTGATACATCATTGGCTACATCATCGACCCCAAGTGACCCGCCGCCAATAGCGACAGCCGCGACACTTACGACACCAGTTCCTACACCGCCTGCTGCCCCATCAGGCGAGACGAATGTCTCTGGTATTCTCCCGCATGCCGCTCGACCTATTTTACATGAACTGGCTCCTGCTGCACCGTCTATTCGCCGATTTGCCCGTGAAATTGGCATCGACATTCGGCAAGTGCCAGGCAATGGGCCTGGCGGTCGCATCTCCGAGGAGGATGTCAAAGCCTTTGCCAAAGCTCTGACACAAGAAACAGCCCAAGTTAAGTCCACCGCTGCCGCGGTTCCTATTGCAGGTGGCTTGGCTACGAGACCACTGCCTGACTTTAGCAAATTTGGCGAGATCGATATAGAGCGTATGAGCAAGGTCCGTCGGGCCACAGCGACCCATCTAAGCGATGCTTGGCGAACAATTCCCCATGTTACGCAATTTGACCGCACGGACTGGACGGATACAGAAAAATTACGCAAACAATTTAGCAAGCAAGTTGAAGCAGCTGGAGCCAAATTTACGCCCACGGTCATCATTTTGAAAGTGTTAGCCGCGGCGATCAAAAAGTTTCCAGACTTCGCCACCAGCGTCGATATGGACAATCAGCAAATTGTCTATAAAAAATATTGTCACATTGGCGTGGCCGTCGATACGCCTCGTGGTTTGCTCGTCCCCGTTATTCGTGATGTAGATCAGAAAAATTTAATTGAACTTTCGATTGAATTGGGTGAATTGGCTGATAAAGCACGGCGCGGAAAAACCAGTTTGGCCGAGATGCAAGGCGGCGTTATGACCCTGACCAACCTAGGTGGCGTTGGCGGTACAAATTTTGCCCCGATTGTCAATTGGCCCGAAGTCGCTATTCTCGGCGTAGCCCGAGGGAGCATGGATCCAGTCTATATTGATGGCGAATTTCAACCACGCCTGATGATGCCCCTGTCTCTCTCTTATGATCATCGCGTCATTGACGGTGTGGCAGGAGCGCGTTTCTTACGCTGGATATGCCAGGCTTTAGAACAGCCCTTCGCTTTGCTGGTGGGTGGTTAACGAAAAATTCTCATCTGGATGCCTTATCATCAGGGCCGATAAGGTTATCAATTCATTATCTGATTATAAGGAAGTCTCATGCGTACAAATTCTCAAACTGAACTGGTTGTCATCGGTGGTGGGCCTGGCGGATATGCCGCTGCTTTCTTAGCCGCTGATTTAGGCATGGTTGTGACTTTAGTGGACTTAGAGGACAATCCAGGCGGTGTATGCCTTTATCGTGGTTGTATCCCCTCCAAAGCCTTGCTCCATGTAGCCAAACTATTAAATGAAACCAAAGAGGCCAAAGGTTGGGGTCTTGATTTTCCTGAACCAAATATTGATCTGGATCAGTTACGCGCTTGGAAGGATAAAGTGGTCCAAGATATGACGAAGGGCACAGGAACTTTAGCCAAGCATCGCCAGATTCGCTATGTCCAAGGGCGAGCGAAGTTTCTGAATGGGACGAAGATTGATGTTGAGTTGGTAGGTGGTGAAAAAGAAACGATGACGTTTGGTCATGCTATTTTAGCCACAGGTTCTCGGCCCATTGCTATACCAAGTTTGTCTTTGGATTCACCGTTGGTCATGGATTCAACTGGGGCTTTGGCTTTAGAAGATATACCTGGCAGTTTGCTGGTCATCGGTGGTGGTTATATTGGTCTGGAACTCGGTTCTGTGTATGCTGCGCTAGGGTCCAAAGTGACTGTGGTTGAAATGACTCCGACGCTCCTCCCCGGCGCAGACCGTGATTTGGTTCGCATTTTGAGTAAACAACTGGCTCAACACATCTCAGAAATCTGGTTAGAAACAAAGGTGGTGGAGATGAAAGAAGTGGAAGGAGGGATTAGTGTCCGTTTTGAGGGCAAAGACAATACAGACCCAGAGTGCGTTTTTGACCGCGTTCTGGTGTCGATCGGTCGCCGACCCAATTCGGAAAATTTAGGGTTGGAAAACACCCGCGTTGAAATTGATCAACGCGGATTTGTGCAAATTGATGAAACAGGTCGTACGACAGAACCGACGATTTACGCCATCGGTGATGTCGTCGGCGGCGCGATGTTAGCCCATAAAGCGTCCCATGAAGGGCGCGTCGCAGCAGAAGCTATTGCTGGACACAAGGTAGCCTTTGACCCCCAAGCCATTCCAGCCGTCGTCTTCACTGACCCAGAATTGGCCTGGGCTGGTTTGACCGAAACCGAAGCTAAGGAACAAGGCCGCGAGGTTGAGGTCGCCCGTTTCCCTTGGGGGGCCTCTGGTCGAGCCAAAACCCTTGGACGTGATGATGGCTTGACCAAGCTGGTCCTAGACTCCAAAACTGAACGGATTTTAGGAGTCGGTATCGTCGGCCCTGGCGCGGGTGAGCTCATCGCTGAAGGGACGCTAGCGATTGAGATGGCTGCCTTGGCGAGTGATGTTAAATTGACCATTCATCCCCATCCTACGCTATCTGAAACTGTGATGGAGTCGGCAGAGGTGTTCTTTGGGCAGAGTACGCATGTGTATCGGCCGAAGCGGAAGTAATTGTAACAGAAAATAAAATATGCCACGAAAGATAAGAGCCTTAATTAAAGATTTGGAAAAGGTTGGCTTCATCAATCTAGGTGGAAAAGGCAGCCTTATGAACTATGAACATCCAAAAGGTATGCGGGTTACAATTTCGGGAAAACTCGGTGATAGGGAAGTAAAAAGAAACATTGAGGAGTCGAAAAGATGATCGAAAGTGCAAAGTATATCAAGCAAGTTGAAGATTTGGTTCCGAATCTTAAGGTTATGCCCGCCTCCAGTATATCTGTCAGGCCCGAATGTCGTTATCAAGTTCCATTGGTCTTGGCGGCATAGCGTGTGGATTCCCGCTATCGTCCCCGATGGTATGCCGTTGTAGGGACGGGTGATCAGAAATGCATAACGAAACCTTTTCTAAACACGATCTGGTTTTGGTAATACGGTTGATGATGGTGGGCTGCGATTATAGATTTTCGTACCAAAGCGAGAAAGTATGACGGCTCCCAAACCAGTGGAACCAAATAGAATAAAAACTAGGCTACCAGTAAACCAAAATAGCCAGCCTATCCAGGGCAGTTCGTTCAAAAATGGCATCCGCCACATTAAACTGAGTATCACTACCCCAAGTAAGGTGCTTGACACTGCGCTTGGGCTGGGATTTTCAAAATGATGGAACACCCTTTCACCGATGATGCGACCTAGGGCTGACCATCCCAAGAGACAAGCTCCAGCCAAGGCCAAAACAAGAAATATAATGCCGCACACAGGCAAGATTAACCAAAACAAAATACCTAAAATAAAGGTTGTGGCGACGGCCGCAATAAAGGTGAGTAGGCCAACCAGAAAACTAATTGGACTAGCTGCCTGCAAGGTTTGTTGCACGATATGGGTTTGGGAGGGAAAGAATAAGGTGATCAGAACACATAGACCGGCTATAAGTAAAGCCGTTATAATGTCCAAAATGCCATCGCCAAAAAATCGAATGACCCCACTAACAAACCCACCGCGGTCGATTCTGTGAGTTCTGGTGGCCTCAGAATATTCGCCCTGCTCCGTCGAATCAGGCGGCACCTGGACAGCAAAAGAATCTGTATTATATTCGACGCTCAAGCCATCGGTAATCGTGCCGTCAATCTTAGCTTCGCGGTCTATGGTTAGGGTGCTACCCAAGCCAGCTACATCGCCCTCAATTTCGGCTTCATCGCCCAAAATAATATCCCCCCCAATACCAGCGATACTACCTTCGACTTTACCGTTAATATCAATACAACCGCCGAAGACCGCTACATCGCCTTCAACTTCACTGCCCTCTTCCATGAAGAAGTTACCGCCAAAGACCACCACACTTCCTTCAACTTGGTCGCCTTCTTCTAAGGTCAAATTTCCTCCGATGACCACGCGATCTTCATTCGGGTTAGCACTTTGAGCAAGGGCTGTGCCACTAATACTGGCAATAATCAAAATAAGACTAGAAATAATTAATAATCGTTTCATCTTAAAATCCTTAAAATGTGTATGAAATTCATGAGGCCATCTGTTGGGCAGCCAGAGTCTCTTGGGGTTGATTTAAACGGCGCAGTAACTGTACCCATAAACCAATCAAACCACCAGCAAGAGTGGCGTAGCCTAAAAAGAGCGAATGTTGCATCAGTTGTAGACTAGCCTCAGCCAATAAGGTGAAGGCCCGTAGAACCGCCAATAAACTGGCTAAGGTACTTTGGACCAAACGCACAAAAGTATCTATCAGCGTGTTCGTCGCTTCAACATTGCTCAATAAGCTCACTAGGCTCTGGCCTGTGTCGGCAAAGGACCAGAGAAAAAGCCCTCCTGCTAGGGTGAGGATAAAAGATGTCAACCAAAAACTAAGCCAAGTTTTACGCCGCTTTGTACGCCGGGCCAATTGCGCCTCAAATCGATAAGCAAAGCCAGGGCTGGGGCCAATCATAGGTGCGTTCAGCAATATTCGATCGACTCGTCGCAAAGCTGGGTCAGCAAAATCATCTTCGACCCATTGCTTCACCTTGCGTATCGAACTCAGTCCTGCGCTCGATACGATAGGCCTCTGCTGGCCTGCCTCTGTTTCAACATCCAAATTTAACCAATCTTGTATTTGTTTATCTGTCCATTTCTCCATGATAAATCTCCATCTCCTTCCTAGGCTTTCAACTTCACTAAGGCTATTTTACTCGGAGTCATCTGCTGCTTTTTTGGTTCTGAAGCCGTTTTGGCCATCATCCTTCTGGCCCGAAATAGCTTGCTTTTGATCGCACTGACAGTGGTGTTCAAAGATTCAGCAATCTCTTCATAAGAGAAATTATGCCAATATTTTAAGACCACAGCGGCACGATAATCAGGGGCCAAGCTATCTAGTAAGGCATGCACCTCTTGCGTGGCTTCATACGCAATCATGTTTTCTTCAGGTTGAGGCGCATTGGTATCAGGTAGCCACCGCCAAGGCGGTAATTCATCCCAAGAAATCCATTGAATCCGTCGCTTACGCAATTTATCAATGCAGTGATGGGAAGCAATGGAAAATAGCCATGATGAAAACTGGCGTTTTTCATCGTAGGAGTCGAGCTTGAAATAAGCCCGAATAAAGGTCTCTTGGGCTGCATCTTCAGCTTCAGTCCGATCACCCAACATTCGATAGCACAGGTTGTAAATAGGTTTCTGATAAACTTCAACAATACTGCTGAAGGCGGCTTGATTGCCTTGTCGTGCTTGGGCTATCCAAGTGGATTCATCTGGGTTAATAGGATACGTCGATTTTGAATCAGTCTGTATTTTTATCATTCACTTATTCTCCCTACTTTAGGCCTTACGTGAAGTGTAGAGAAAGGTTGTAAAATTCGTTCAAATAGCATTTATAGGGATAAAATGGCAAGGTTTTGTTACTTCTTATTTTGAATGGTAATTGGTCCTGAACCTTGATCTATTCGCAAGTCTATATAGTCCTGAGTTGGATAATCCTTCGTGACCCAAATCTGGATATCTTCATCGTCTCCCGTTGAGCGGTGCTGGAGACGTGAGATAGGGATAAATGAGCCAGATCCTGCTTCAAGGGTCAGTTTAACCGCCATTGTTTCTGGCAGGAGCAGGTCAATTGGTCCAGATGCACCATCAATGAAGCTCTCTTTTATTTGTCCTACTTCGGGCAAAATGATTTTAAGCGGCCCAGAGCCAGCATCAACTTGCAAAGTCTGAATTTGTAACCCACTCAGATCATAGACGCTACTGCCAGAACTAGCATCAAGCTCAAGGTCTAAAGCGACTGTGGGATGTAACCCAATATCCCACTTTGTTTGTTGTGTCCGAGGCGTATTGAAAGTGAGAAAGACACCATCGACCTCGGTATCAAGAAGAACCTCGGCTGGAGATGCCTGAGAATTGACCTCAAAAACCAGATTACCATAATAGTCGATGTGACCGTCTATGAGATACTTAGAATCAGACAGCGCATAAAGATGAGCGGGTCCACTGCTCCAATCAATCGTGATTTTGGCGGTTTGAATATCCTCTCGCAGGAGCTGAATAGGTTCAGATTTTATCGGATTTGCATTGAGTTGTTGGATATATTCTGGGACATACTGGGCTATCAGAATAAAACCAAAGGCCCCGCCGATGAACAGGAGAGTCAGAATAGAGGCGATTACCTTGCCTATTCTAGATCGTCGTCCTAGCAGGGCCTCAAGGCCCATAATAATAAAGATCAGGGGCCAAAAACGCCATAATAAATTAATGGTATCAGGGGGCAGAATGCCTAAATTGGAGAGTAATAAAATGATTCCAATGGCGATCAGCAGTAGGGGCCATAGCAGCGATGGTTTGCGATGACCATGTTTTCGGGCCATAACTTGCCTTTCTTAATTTGGTTGTAATTATTCAGGCTTCTGGTGCTTGTAATAGGTGACTATGACTACAGCCGCTGCGAATTATGTTCACATTCTTGGCAAAGGGACACCAAAGTATCTCGCACCTGAATGGCTAATAATATAGCGACGAAATGAATGTATCATCTCATTTTCACCGTCTATTACGCGATTTTTGACCGAAGGTTGCAGGGTCTCAGTGATGGCTCTGTAAACACAAAGGAATCGGGATTAAATAATTATTTATAGACGTACGTAAATAAAAGGGCATTGCTTTGAATAGATTAAGCACCTGATCTCGACATCCGGTTTGGTTCAAACGCATTTCAAATGAGGCGATATATTCCTTATCGCCTTTGCTTAAGGTGGTGCTATAGATATGGGGTAACTCATGATTGCCGAGCAGGCACAAAATGATTTCGCCATAATGGCTTTGTAAATCGAGAATATCTAATATAATTTCAAGAGATTTATCCTGAGCAGAGGATTCTTCGCTATGAATTAAATCGCCAGTAAAAATAAGGCAATCAACTTGTCCTTGAGTGTGTAAGGCTATAAAGCGGTCCCGATAGCGGCTAGGTCAAAATGATTGCCAGACAAGTGTGAGTAGGCTATACTTTATGGATATCATTGATTTCACCAATGAGCAATTAAGATTAATCATTTATGGATTAGGGTTTGTAGCTTTTTGTTTTTTTTGTGTTTTTATTTGGTCACTCCTTGTTCAGATACGTAAATTTTCTAGAGCAAGTATAAAAACAGAAACGCCAAGTCCAAATTGGGCAGAAAATCCTCAATTCGCTGTTCACACTTCATCACATCCAATCTTAAAAGGGGATATCATGACGAATGCTAAAAAAGGCCCGAAAAAAGGGTTACTTAAATCAAATGCTTATGCCTCGATTGATGGGGCAAAATGGTCGGACGAGATTCGCCAAAATAAAATTGACCCATCTACTTTAGCTGATGAAAATACTTATGAGTTATTACGGGTCTTGGTTGATCTATCAACAGAAGAACTGATTGTCGAGGTAGAAGGTCAACAATATCGGCGCATCAATCAGGTTAAAGAGCGGGCCATTGGGCAAAGAATTTTTGAGGTGGTCGCATCGCTCTTGCAGTTCACTGAAGGGATTATTGCCACAAAAACAGGCTTGAAGCAACTTCCCAAACCGCAAGCGGCCTTAACTAACTTACCATCTCGTACCAAAGCTGTTGCTAGGTCTTTGACAGACCAGCCCGAATCAACTTCACCATCTCTCAAATCAAGTCGTTTAGGGCAACGTTTACAACAAAGACAAACGTCAGCGACTGAACCACACCAACCATCACTTAAACCCGCTCCTTCAGGCCCAGTGCCATTCACAAGCCAAACGAATCCCATTATGCCTACGTCAATGCCTCCCCGGATTGGCTATCAAAGCTCATCAGAGGCTAAACCAAAATTTTTTGAATTTAAGACAGGAAAGAAATCCAATGCCAATACACCTGATCTTGAACCTAAATTTGATCTAGCGGCTGAAATCGACTACTTCGTTCAACAAAGGCTATTTTCTACTGGCAACCCAACCCCTATCAAAATTTCATCAGGGCCAAGTGGTCAAGTGATTATTAATGTCGCGGGGCGGGTTTATCCATCTGTCGAAGATGTAGAAGACGATGTTGTTCGTGACTTAATCCAACAAGCAATTTCAGATTGGAGCAATCGTTAGGATCGTATAGGTAATCTCAAGGTACAAAGTACTTATACCAGTCAATGATGATCACAGCCATTTAAAGTTATGCTATCATTTTGGGAAAAAATACCTTAAGACCTGAATCATTATCGTACCTTTAAGGCCAACTGTCATCGCCATCGCTGGAGTCATCATCCCAATCATTTTCATCTAATAAATCATTATCATCATCATCAAGCCAATCTTCTTCTAAGTCATCATCATCTAACCAATCTTCTTCTAATTCCTCTTCATCAAGCCAGTCCTCCTCCAAAATATCGCTATCATCGTTATCAGTTGCCTCAACTGTATTAACCAATTCATCTTCAATAAAGTCTAATAATCTTTGTTGAGCAGTTTGAGCTTGATTGCCAGCAACAACAACTTCAATAGAAATAGCCATTTGACTACCATCATTAAACATCAATTTTCGTGTCATAGATCTAAAGAAAGATACGTGAGAAATAAAATTCAGTGAAGTTACACACTGAAATAGTTTATTTAGGATACCGCTGTTGGCGGGCGCTACTATACCATAAGTTTAGTCTTAGGCAAATTTATTTTAGAAATCAAATTGCTTCCATCACTTTATCATAGTTTATCTTTGCGTTGGCTTTTTTTGAAAAATAAATCTTTGTGGTACATTAGCCAAAAACCAGTGATTAGTAGGTGCCTAAGGAATAAGAATTAAATAACTTGTGCAGTGTACCTCCCCAATCTGGTTCCCAAACTATAGTTTGGGAACCAGATTGGGTAAGTTAATTAATTCCCATTCCTAAATACCCAAAATGGAGGCTGTGAATGTCTGACAGGCTAGCTTATTGGATTGGATTTAGTAAAGTAAATGGCATTGGTCCAGCTCGGTTACGAAATTTGCTAGACTATTTTGGCGATATCGAGATAGCCTGGCAAGCTAACCCAGGTGAATTGGCGGCGATTGGCCTACCAAAACAGTCCATTGAAAATCTGGTTAAAATGCGTCAAACATTAGATTTAGAAAAGGAATTAGCAAGATTAGACTCTTTATCTGTTGATATCTTAATCTGGGATGATGAAAATTACCCCCCACTGTTACGCACCATTTCAGATGCCCCTTTTATCCTCTACATACGCGGGGATTTATTGCCTTGTGACGAATGGGCTGTAGCCGTTGTCGGAACCCGCAATGCTTCTATGTATGGTAAGGAAGTGACGCGACGGCTTGTCAATGGTTTAGTCAGCAATGGGGTCACGATCGTCAGTGGTTTGGCTTTGGGTATAGATACAGCAGCGCATCAAGCAGCCTTAGATGCCGGAGGGCGGACAATTGCTGTTTTAGGCAATGGTGTTGATGTGATTTATCCCGCTCGTAATCAGAAATTAAGCGATCAAATTGTGAGTAATGGTGCCCTGATTTCAGAATTTCCGCTGGGCCGACATCCGGAAGGGGGGAACTTTCCTCGTCGTAACCGGATCATCAGTGCCTTAAGCTTAGGTGTTCTCATGGTCGAAGGCGGCGAAAAAAGTGGGGCTAAAATTACCGTTGATTTCGCCTTAGAGCAAGGACGAGAAGTTTTTGCCGTTCCAGGAAATGTCGGCAGTCGCGGCAGCCAAGGGCCAAATAAGCTCATCCAACAGGGGGCCAAATTGGTCACTTGCTTGAACGATATTTTGGAAGAATTAAATCTGACCATGATTCCTGAGCAAAAAGAGGCTAAAGCGATCATTCCTGATACGCCTACAGAGGCGACAATCTTGGAGCATCTATCAGTAGAACCCACCCATATAGACGAACTTGGGCAATCTACAGGTTTGCCAGCCGCCGCACTTTCGAGTACCTTAGTAATAATGGAATTAAAAGGTCAGATTCGCCATGTAGGAAGTATGCATTATGTCATGGCTCGGGAAACCCAAACTCAGTATGTGGTTGATGTACCTGAAAAGAAGTAAGGAGACAATTATGTTATATGCCCTTATACTTGCTGGTGGCGTTGGTTCACGATTGTGGCCGAAAAGTCGTAATGCAACGCCGAAGCAATTTCTAGACTTGACTGGCACAGAAACGATGCTACAGACGACTGTGCGACGAATTTTGCCACTCATTCCCCTTGAACGTATCTTTGTGGTCACTGGAGAACGTTATGTTCCTTTAGTGCGAGAACAAGTTCCCGATTTAGAAGCGATGAATATTGTTGCCGAGATTAGCGGTAAAAACACAGCCCCAGCAATAGGGTTGGGTGCCTTACATATCGCTCAGGTTGACCCTGACGCAACCATAGCCGTCTTAACAGCCGATCATATCATCCCCAACGAAATAGCCTTTCGTCAGGCTCTGTCGATAGCTGCTGAAGTGGCTGATCAAGAACATTTGGTCACTTTAGGCATTACCACCACTGGTCCTGAAACAGGCTACGGTTATATTCATCGGGGTGAGGTCGTGGGCACATATCAAAGTCAACCTGTTTATGCGGTCCAAAAATTTTTGGAAAAACCGGATTTAAAAACGGCCCAAGGCTTTTATGATAGGGATGAGTATTATTGGAACAGCGGTATGTTCATCTGGCAAGCAAAAACCTTGTTCAGGGCCTTTCGTCATCATGCCCCTCAGTTAAACCATCACCTGAGGCAGCTCAAGACGGCCCTATTTGAAACGCAATCTGCTGAACGGGTCGGCCAAATTTGGAATCAGATAGAGGGTAATAGCATCGATTATACCTTTATGGAAAAGGCTGAGAATGTGGCCGTTGTACCTTTGGATGCTGGATGGAATGATGTAGGCAGTTGGTCTGCTTTATATGACCAGCTGACTCAAAAACCGAATGATAATGTGGTGGTGAACGCCCCCCATCTAAATGAGGGATCAGAAGGCCTCCTGATTCAAGGAAATGGTAAGCTCATCGCCACCATCGGGTTAAAAGATATCGTAATTGTAGATACAGAAGATGCCCTGTTGGTCTGTCGACGGGAGCAAACGCAGGGCGTGAAACAAATTGTCACCCAATTGAAAAACCGAAAGCAGGATGAGTATTTATAGTTGTTCAGAGAAATAAGGAGTCATAGAATAAAAGAACATGACTGAACCATTGATTGCTTATTGTGTTAAATGTCGAGAAAAACGAGAAATGGCTAATTCCCAGCCTGAGTATACAGCGGCTGGAACACCTGGCATACGCGGAAAATGCGCTCAGTGTGAAACAACCATGTTTAAGATGGGGCGCACTGATGCTCATGTGGGTTTACCAAAACCAGACCCTAAACCTAGAGCGAAACTTAAGCCGAAGAAAACAAAATCTAAAGCCAAGAAACCTCGGACACCTAGAGGGAAATTAGTCATTGTCGAATCGCCAGCCAAGGCTAAGACCATCGGCAAATTTTTAGGGCCCAAGTATAAAGTGAAGGCTTCAGTGGGGCATGTACGAGATTTGTTGCGCTCGCAATTATCGGTTGATCCAGAAAATAATTTTACGCCAAAATACCGTGTCCCGAATGAGAAACGCAATTTGGTGAAAGAATTGAAACAAGATGTCACTCAGGCCGCAGAGATTTATCTTGCTATGGACGCAGACCGTGAAGGAGAGGCGATTGCGTGGCATTTAATTGAGGCGACTGAGGTAGACCCAAGTCAGGTGCGGCGCGTGGTCTTCCACGAAATAACCCCAGATGCTATCGCCCAAGCTTTTAAATCGACGCGAGAGATCGATTTGAATCGGGTCAATGCTCAACAAGCCCGCCGCATTTTAGATCGTTTGGTTGGCTATAAAATTAGCCCCTTATTGTGGCGGCGGGTGCGTAACCGTACCAGTGCTGGGCGGGTACAAAGCGTCGCTCTACGCTTGATCTGTGAACGGGAAACAGAAATTGATGAGTTTATCTCCATAGAATATTGGTCGTTGATGGTCAAATTAGCCCAATCATCTGCGACCGAGGCAGTGAATGGCACGGAGAGGCAATCATTCATTGCTCGGGTCTTGACCATGAACGGTAAAAATTTAGATTTGCATAGTGAAGCGGAGACACTGGCTGTCATTGATATACTCCAAGTTTCGCCTATCACAGTGACAAATATAAAACGCGGTCAACGGCGACGCAAACCTGCGCCGCCATTTATCACCAGCACCCTGCAACAGGAAGCCTCTCGACGGCTTGGCTTCAATACCAAGAAAACCATGCGTATTGCCCAACAGCTTTATGAAGGGGTTGAATTGGCTGATGGCGAAACAGTTGGGTTGATTACCTATATGCGGACAGATAGTACGCATGTGGCTACTCAGGCGCAGCAAGAGACACGAGATTTAATCACAGAACGTTATGGTTCAGACTTTTTGCCAGAGAAACCACCCGAATACAAAACAAAAGCTAGAGCCGCTCAAGAGGCCCACGAGGCGATTCGGCCTTCTAGTGTCTGGCGTGTGCCTAGTCAAGTCAAAGATTTTCTCACACGAGATCAAAATCGACTCTATAACTTGATTTGGTCTCGCTTTGTAGCTAGTCAAATGACCAATGCGCTCTATGAAACCTTGCGCGTGGATATGAAGGCAGACAGGGTGGATAAAAAAGCGGGCCAAGGAGATAAAGATACGGATACCTGCGGTTTACGTGCATCTGGGTCAAAGTTGAAGTTCCCTGGTTTTCTATCTGTTTACGAGGAGAGCAAAGACGAAGATGCCACTGTCGATGAAGAAGCCGATATCAATATTCCTGATTTGGCCAAAGATGAAGCCCTCGACTTGATTGATGTCTTACCCGATCAACACTTCACCCAACCGCCACCTCGCTACACTGAGGCTAGTTTGGTGAAAAGTTTAGAAGAATTGGGCATTGGTCGCCCCAGCACGTATGCTCCCATCATTAGCACTATTCAAGAGCGAGGCTATGTAGAGCGAGAGGACAAGCGTCTTTTTCCTACGGAAATCGGACAAATTGTCAATGATTTGCTGATCACTTATTTTCCAGATGTCGTAGACCTTGAATTTACTGCTCGCATGGAGGCCAGTTTGGACAAAATCGCTTGGGGGGATTGTGATTGGGTGCCTGTTCTGGATGAGTTTTATACGCCCTTTGAGCAAGCAATTCAGGCAGCTGAAGAGAACATGCCGAAAATCGAATTATCAAGCTTAAAAATCGGCGAGGATTGTCCTGAATGTGGGCATGATCTTATTGTGAAATATGGCCGCTTTGGCAAATTTATCGCTTGTGACAACTTCCCTGACTGTCGCTATACTCGACCTTTTATGCAAAAAATAGGGGTGTCCTGTCCCGAATGTCGTCAGGAGTTGGTTGAACGCAAGACCAAGAAGGGACGCACCTTCTACGGTTGTAGCACTTATCCTGAGTGTGAGTGGACCAGTTGGAAACGTCCTTTGCCCACACCTTGTCCTGAGTGTGAGGGCCTCTTGGTGGTGCAAAATAAACATTCGGCGCAATGTACCCTCTGCGACTCTCGATTTAATCTGGATGATTTACCCCAACCGCCCCAGCCAAGCCATGAACCTGATAAAGCCGCAGTCTCTGAACAGCCCTGAATAGGTGGTGCGGAAAGATAACAATAGATCGCTGAAAGAAACGGATACTTTAGCCCACGCTTCAAATATCCGTTTTTTTTATGCTTCTTCCCCAGTCTGGGATGCTTTCTCTAAAGGCTCATTGAGAAATTTTGTGAAAATAGAGAAGACAGCGTGTAAATATGCAAAGTTGTAAAGTATGCCGAGTGAGGTCGTCATACAAGGACTTTGCCACTTTGCTGCTCTGCCACCCGCTTTCTCTAACGT
Source organism: Anaerolineae bacterium (assembly GCA_965199695.1). Classification (GTDB taxonomy): domain Bacteria; phylum Chloroflexota; class Anaerolineae; order 4572-78; family 4572-78; genus CBDAUV01. The sequence goes on from OZ241372.1 coordinate 2,124,254, forward strand.
TTAATCTTGTCTACCACAAAAACGCTCATTGAACCCCTATAAACTGTCCAGTTTTACTCTCACTGAAAAATGATTATAATGGTGACGTTCTGAGCTTAATTTAATCTAATTTAATAATAAGGAGAAAATCTTTATGCGTAAGTATCTAATCTTAATCATGATCTTAGTTTTGATCGTCGCCAATGCCTGTGTCCCCGTACCCGCCGAAAGCGAAGCCACAGAAAGCACAGCCGGTGACGCAGTAGAGGCGACAATTAAAGTTGGTTTAGTCACCGATGTCGGTGAAATTGATGATAAAAGCTTTAACCAATCAGCTTGGGAAGGGGCAAAAGCTGCGGCAGAAGCTCTTGATGGCGCAGCAGATTATATTGAAACAAAAGATGCCAAGGACTATGGGGATAACATCGCTGAATTTGCCGAAAGCGGCTACGATGTCATCGTCACTGTTGGCTTTGCTTTGGGCGTAGCGACCACCGAAGCGGCTCAAAAATATCCCGATATCAACTTCATTGGGGTCGATCAATTCCAGGGGCCCGGTTCTGAATTGCCGAACTTAGCTGGGTTAATCTTCCATGAAGATCAGTCTGGTTACTTGGCTGGCATTCTGGCGGCTGAGATAACTGAAAGTGGGACGATTGCTGCCGTGTTGGGCACAGATTTGGTGCCGCCAGTGGTCGCCTTTAAAGAGGGCTATGTGTTGGGCGCACGTTCAGTAAATCCCGATATTAACATCATCAGCACCTATCATCCTGGCGGCTTAGATAAAGCCTTCACAGACCCTGAATGGGGTGCGGCAACCACGGCCCAAGCCATCGACCAAGGAGCTGATGTGGTCTTTGCCGCTGGTGGTAAAACTGGCAATGGGGGCTTGATTGAAGCAGCTCAACATGAAGGAGTCTTCTGCATTGGCGTGGATTCAGACCAATGGGATACTGTCCCCGAAGCTCATCCCTGTCTCATTTCTAGTGCCATGAAGTTGATCACCCCGGGGGTGACTGAACTGATCACCTTAGCCCAAGAAGGCAGTTTCCCCAGCGGTAACTACTTCGGCGATGCGGGTCTCGCACCTTTCCACGATTTTGAGGCTATTGTTTCCGATGAACTAAAAGCAACGCTCGAAAGCACTGCTGCTGGTCTCATCGACGGCTCTATTGAAACAGGTTATTAATTCAATGTTACAAAGTGGCAGGGTGGCCGAGTATGTCATTCCAAAATAGGAACGCACTTTGCAGCCACTTTGCTCCTTTACTACTTTGTACACTTATGACTGAAAAATTTTCCGCTTTTGGCACAAGTGCCTTCACAAATAATCTTCAAACAATTTTTATGCCCATACTCGCCATTCTGACGGCCATTTTGGTTGGATCAGTCTTCATCTTGGCATCAGGCTATAATCCTATAGATGCTTATGGCGGCTTGTTAGATGGGGCATTCGGCAGTCCACGGGGATGGTCACGTACAATATTAAATATGGTACCCTTTATTTTTGCTGGCTTATCTGTTGCGTTTGCCTTTCACGGCGGCTTATTTAATATCGGTGCGGAAGGTCAAATTTTTATCGGCTCGATTTGTGCAGCGACGGTGGGCTATATGTTTGCTGGTCTACCAGCGTATATCCACTTGCCACTCGCCCTTGCTACAGGTGCTTTAGGCGGCGCGGTTTGGGGTAGTATCCCTGGTATCCTGAAAGCTTTCACAGGTTCCCATGAAGTGATTACGACCATCATGTTCAACTATATCGGCATTATCTTCACGGGGTATCTAATTACTGGCCCTTTACAAGCCCCAGACACGATTGTTCCGCGCACCCCAGATGTTTTAGACTCAGCCCGTCTACCGCTCTTAACTGGCGCCAACTTAGATCTTCACGCAGGCATTCTCTTAGCCCTCTTTGTCGCCTTCATCATTTATTGGCTCATCTGGGCCACGCCTTTCGGGTTTGAAGTTCGGACCATTGGCCTCAACCCAGGGGCAGCTGCTTATGCTGGCATGAGTGTGAAACGCATCACAGTCTTAACCATGACCATTGCCGGCTTACTGGCTGGCTTGGCTGGTACGGTTGAAACCTTAGGCCGTAATTATTATTTTGCTCCCGGTTTTAACGTGGGCTACGGTTTTCAAAGTATCGTCATTGCTTTATTGGCAAAAAATAACCCTTTGGGGGTTATTTTAACTGCTTTCCTCTTTGGCGCAATGGACGCGGGGGCCACGCGCATGCAGCGTCTATCAGATGTGCCATCGGAAATTATTCAAATTGTACAAGGGCTTATATTAATGTTCGTCGCGGCAGACCAAATCATTCGCGCCATTTATCGTCTCCGAGCTAAATCAAAGGATGAAGGCGTGACCTTAAGTAGCAGTTGGGGGCAGTCGTGAGGCAGTGATTAATAATCAGTAATTAGTAATCAGTTGAAGACAGATTGGTTACTGGTTACTGATTATTGACTGACCAAAGGTTGATAAACATGGAAATTGACATAATCATAAGTGTTATTAGAGCAACAATTCGTCAGAGTACGCCCATTACCTTAGGTGCCTTGAGCGGTATTTTTTCAGAAAGAGCAGGGGTGGTCAATATTGCGATTGAAGGGATGATGTTGAGCGCAGCCTTCGCTGGGTTTATGACCAATGTTTATACGGGGAATTTGCTGTTGTCTGTCTTGGTTGCTATGTTAGTCGGTGGGTTAATGGGCTTTTTACATGCCCTTTTATCTGTGACCTTCATGGTTGATCAAATCATCAGCGGCACTGTGATCAATATTCTTGCCATTGGTTTGACAGGTTATTTATATCAAACTGGAGCAACCACCAAGGGAAAATTCACACCAATAGAAATCCCGTATCTGGCTGATATTCCCATCATCGGCGAAGTTCTTTTCATGAACCCACCCATCACTTATACCGCAATAGCGATGGTCTTTGTGACAGCCTTTATTCTCTTTCGCACCACCTGGGGTTTACGCACACGGGCTGTAGGAGAGCATCCGCGGGCTGCGGATACAGTAGGGATTAATGTTCACCAAGTCCGTTATGTAAATGTGATTATCGGGGGCATGATCGCGGGCCTAGGTGGCGCATTTTTGACGCTTGAAGCTGTCGGGAGCTTCGAACGCTTAATTACCAATGGACGCGGCTTCATTGCTTTGGCGGCCATGATTTTTGGAAAATGGCATCCTTTTGGGGCTTGGGGAGCAGCCCTGCTCTTCGGCTTTACCAACGCTTTGCAAACACAATTCCAATTTAGCGGGGGCCTGAATATTCCCCACGAATTTATTGGTATGTTACCTTATCTTTTAACAGTTCTGGTCTTGGCTGGCTTTGTGGGCCGCTCTCGTCCCCCCGCAGCTATCGGCCAACCTTATAAAACGGAGAGTCACTAAACACATGGCTGAATCCCTTGTTTTGGAAGCCAGACAAATTACCAAACGTTTTCCGGGCGTAATTGCCAATGATCAGGTCAGTTTGCAATTACATCGCAGCGAAATCATGGCCTTGTTGGGCGAAAATGGCGCGGGCAAAAGTACCCTCATGAACATTCTCTATGGCCTCTATCATCCCGACGAGGGTCAAATTTTGGTCCATGGTCAGCCCGTGACGCTCAACAATCCGCGTGAAGCCATCGCTCAGGGCATTGGTATGGTCCATCAACATTTTCAACTCGTGCCCGTCTTCACTGTGGCGGAGAACGTCATGCTCGGGGCCGAAGTGACAGGACAAGCCAATATTCTCAATACAGCCCAAGCGATCAAACAAGTCCGAGCACTCTCCGAGCAATACGGCCTGCCTATTGACCCGACAGCCATTGTCGAAAATCTGCCTGTCGGCATGCAACAGCGGGTGGAAATTATCAAAGCTCTCTATCGCCAAGCTGATATTCTCTTTCTTGATGAGCCAACTGCCGTGTTGACTCCGCAAGAGGTGGAAGAACTCTTCACTGTCATGCGTGGCTTAACTGCTCAAGGGAAATCTATCATCTTCATCACCCATAAACTGAAAGAAGTTTTGACAATTGCAGACCGCATCACCGTCATGCGGCAAGGCCAAGTTGTCGGTGAAATAATCCCTCAAGAAGCAACCTCTAAATCCCTAGCGGCAATGATGGTGGGCCGCAACGTCATGTTAGAGGTGGACAAAACACCCGCGCAAAGAGGAAAACCTATTCTCTCTGTTCAAAATTTACAGGTCCAAGACAAACGACAACAAACAGTTGTCGCTGATGTCAGTTTTGAGGTTCACGCAGGAGAGATTTTGGGGGTGGCTGGGGTCCAAGGCAATGGACAAACTGAATTGGTCGAAGTCTTAACTGGTTTACGACCCATCACAGAAGGCCAAATTCAAATCAATAAGCTACATCTGACCAGAACTAATTTTCAGACCATATCTCGATCTCAGACCATCACGCGATTGCTGCGCTTGTCTATGATTCCATTCTTTTTGGAACTTTTCGTTAAAGCACCGTCTCGGCTGATCACCCAACGAGAAGTTAGTCATATCCCCGAAGACCGACAACACCATGGCCTGGTCTTGTCCTATTCTGTGGCTGATAATTTAGTTCTCAACACTTATTATAGCCCACCATTCACGCGCTATTTCTCCTTACAGCGGAAAGCCATCCGTGACCAAGCTTTAGCCTTAATCGAACGATTTGACATTCGCACTCCTTCTCATACAACCAATGGGGGGAATTTATCCGGTGGTAATCAACAAAAAATGATTGTCGCTCGTGAAATTGGCGGCAGACCAGTTAAACTTCTCATTGCCAGCCAGCCCACTCGTGGCATTGACGTTGGGTCTATTGAGTTCATTTATCAACAAATCATCGCCCAGCGCGATGCAGGTGTGGCAGTCTTGCTTATTTCGGCGGAATTAGATGAAATTTTAAGTTTGTCAGACCGCATTGCGGTAATGTATGAGGGTCAAATTGTTGATATCGTGGATGCAGCGACCACTTCGCGGGAACAATTGGGGCTGCTGATGGCTGGGTCGCAGCGATACTGAAATCACATTGAAACCCATAGTTTTTGCAATATGTCATGCCCGAATGTCGTCATCGGGCATCCAATTGTGTCTTAGCTCGGAGAATGGATTCCCACTAACTATTCACCAGGTTTCGTGTCATAAGAAGGTTCTAACAAAAAAACCAAGCCTAGTCTAAATAGTAGTGTATCGGGGTATAGCTAATCAAGCTATCAACCTCTCGCTCCTTATAGTGGTAATCCAAGACATTCACCACCGCCGCGATGGGGTTGTTCGCTGTGACGAAGGCTGACCCAGAAAAGTCAGGATCTGGTTCGTCCCAGCCATAGGTAAATCTGCCCTCGGGCTCCAAGCTGACCGTATGGGTACTGTGTTCTGTCCCATCCGGGTTATAGAAGACGATGGTCACGGTTGTGGCTACATTGGCCAGATTTTGCAGGCTTAAGCCAGTATCCCAGGTGCCGGTATTATGCCAATAAGGGATGCTGATCGCACGGCTTCCCTGTCCCACCGCTTCATAAGTGCTTGTGGCGAAGTTTTCTCGTTGGTTGACCCAAGCGGTCCAGGTTTGAGCACCGCCAATGACCTTGGCGGCCACCACTGAGTTCTGACAGCCATTGCCATCGGGTGGCAGGGGGATGATGTTGACCATGTGATGTCCTGCGATCTCCGCGTATGTCCACGGGTTTCCATTATTCCCAGTACACTGACTACCGTCCACATTATAATAGTAGGTGGAGATCTGGCCCAGACTGTCACTGGTATTTTGGACACTGGCTGAACTGAAGATGTCCCAGCTACCAGGCTGCCCATACTGCACCAAAGGAGCATAGAGGGTGTTGCCTGAGTAGAGATTGCTCATAGCGTTCAGCGTCTTGGCTGATTCTTGGGTAGAAGCAATGGCTAAGGGGTGATTTGCGGAATTGGTGATGTAGGCAGACCCAACGAATAGGTCTCCCAAACAGGTTAAGTCACTGAGGTTAATATTTTGGGTTCCGCTGGCTTGCACGGTGTAGATTTCGGTACAAGCCTGACCTTCGGGGTTCCCATTTTCTTTTTGGCGCGGGCTAAACCGGACGGTGAGTCTCGTTTCCGTGTCACCTGTATTCAGAAGGGCCAAGGTGCTATTGAGGCCATACACATTACGCAAGAGCAGGGAGACATGCCCCCGTGGAGTGGGAGCAGTAACTCCAGTGTAAGCGCCGACTTTGTAAGGGTGGAGATGTTGGTGAGCGACCAAGACAGAGACCGCTTCTCTGGCACTGACGATGATGCTGCCCCGCCAGTTGTTGCGGGTGGGGTTGTAGTAAAGCCGTGCCCTTGGTTGGACATTGGCGATGACATCACGGTGAAAGTGAGTGCCATTAGGGTTAAACAGGGTGATGACGATGTCGGTGGGGCCTGCGCCATCGTTACGAATATGCAGGGCAGTGTCCCAGCCCTGATGTGCTGAACGCACGTCGGGCAGGTAGGTGGCTAGGTGGGTGAAGCGCACCGCGTCTGCGGCTAAAGCACGATCATGGTTTTCGCCTGTGCCATCCGTCATTCTGACCTCATCTAGCCCTTGGGTCAAGCGGTAGGCTCCCAGATTGATCCAACCATCATTGTCAGAGGCAGGCTGCGAGTCGTACTGGTCGAGATGGGCTGTCGGCGAACCACTGGCAGAAGAAATGTGATAAGGGACATGCCAACTATCGGTTCGATTGCGCGGCACAAAGACTTCTATGTCATACCAGCCTTGTGTTTCCTCGCTAATGTTGAGCTGCCACTCAGCCCAATAGTCTGCCTGTTCTTCATCATAGGTATAGAAACTATCGCCATTTTGTCCAGAATCATCAACCGTGCCAGTTTGCTGATACCAATAGGGACAGGCAGGATCATTGGGGGGGTTACAGGTGGTGTTTGCTTCCCGACCGCCAGTGCCGGTCCTGAAATTTGGATCCCCATCGTCGATGGTAATCACACGACCACGCGGGGGGGCAGGGAGGGGACGTTTGACCCCCCCACAGACAGCGGTCCATTCGCCATCTGCCCAGAGGCAATGGCTTGTTGCGCCCTCAGCGTGAAGTGCCCAAGGGTCACTGCCACTGCCGCTCCATCCGAATGGGTCAACAAAAATGCCGTTGTGTAAGACTTCAAAATGCAGATGCGACCCGGTTGAGTTACCTGTATTACCGCTGGTTCCAATAATTTGTCCTGCTACTACGATGTTATTGACTTCAACCGCTATGGCACTTAAATGGCCATAGCGTGTCATATAGCCATTCCCGTGATCAATCTCTACATAGAGACCTAGACCATCCTGACGATCCCGAGTATTTTGCCATCTAGCCATCTGAACGGTACCGCCAGCCGCAGCCAAAACAGGTTCATAGTTCAAGTCAAAATCAGTCCCTTCATGATTATCATAACAGTTGATTGTCAGTGTACAATTGCTGACACTCGCACCTGAAGTCCAGCGTTGCCCATCATATCTGGTGAAGATGTTATTAGCTCCTATATATGGATATTCATGATCAACAAAAGCGGTGAGTGTCTTTGTACCATAATAAGGGGATACTAGAAAAGGGAGTTGCTGGGCCAAGGTTTGCTGGCTAGGACCGATCAAAATCATACTTAGGATACTCAATAATCCCGCTAAAACATAGCGATATAGTTTATCAACTTTCATTCTCACGCTCATTTTTGAAACCCTTATCAAAGAAACTTCATTGGCAACAAAATTTTTCAGAACAGACCACACAATAGCGATCTGTTGCGTATTGCCTATTCAGGCTCAGTGAAGAAATAGGCGATAGGCAATTTGATTTTCGTGAACCTACTCTTACCTACTCCAAAGGGGATGGCGTTTCATCTGTCCATCAAAGGTCAACTGTCGCAACCCCGTGCCATCAAGATTGATGACCCATATCTCTGGACTACCACTGCGCTTTGAGGTAAAAAGGATTTGCGACCCATCTGGGGACCAAGCCGGGTCTATGTTACCTTCCTGACTGTCGGTCAGCAGATGCCGTTCTTCCCCTGTCTCTACATCTAAGATGTGGATATTCGCTCCGACGAAGTCCATTTCATTCCAATTCGGCGGCCCCTCGCTTGGTTTTTTTGCTGGTCGCCCATCCAATGCCCCAAAGGCGATTCTGCGGCTGTCTGGCGACCAGATCGGGTAAAAGCCACCACTGGTAAAATGAGCCACTAACCTGCGATTGGTACCATCTGCGTTCATGATACATAAGCCGTGATGGTCTATATATGGCTTACCTTTTCTTTGGTCCATAACCCCACCTGCTTCCGAACAGTCCCCGACATAAGCCACATAGTGGCCATTGGGCGACCAGGTCAAGCCATCATGAAACCCAGTCCCTTTGAAGAGCATCGTGTGTTTCTGGGTCTCTAGCTCTATCAGCCAGACCTCACCATATTGTTTAACTTGACCATCATCTTCATCTCTTTCCCAGACCTCATGATCAAGGATGACCTGCTGACCATCAGGTGAGAAAGTGCCACTTTGAGCACTCAGGTTTGCTAAAGGCTGAGTATAGCCTGTGGCCACTTCAACCAGTAAGACCGTTTCTTCTACAAAACCTGCTCTTGGTCTGAATAATATAAATTGGCTGTCGTGACTCCAACCCAGAAAGTACCCTACATTGCTGCTAACTCTACTTTCTGCTCGAAAAAGAGGAAACAGTTCACCAGAAGCAAAATCATAAATTTCCACATAATCGCCCGTTTCAGTCCCAAAAATGACAGCGGCCAAATCCCCTTTGGGAGAAGGACGGATAGACTTCACATAAATGTTTTGCTCAACCTCAATCGCATTCGCTCCCAAGACCGCTCGCCCAACCTCATCCACAGTTGCCCGTTGGAAGGTTTGTTTCTGTGGAGCAGGTTGTAAATATATAAAATCACTCGCCTGGGCTGGTGCGACCGGGACTTGAGCCACCTCGGTTGGGGTGGCTGTCGGCGCAGGGGTAGGGGTGTCAGGCAAGTCAAAAACGACTGTCGTCGTCGCTTGCTCCAAAGGAACCGGGGTCGGTTCCCCTTCCGAGACGGATGCAACTGGTCCCATATCTTCCTCTGGCAAAGCCAGAACACAACTGAACAAAATTATAATAATCGGCAAACAGGATAACAATCTTTTATACATTATATTCTCCTAGATGAAGCTTTTAATTCTACTTTTTATTAATAGCGACATATTACCCTCTATCTTTTATCAACTTTGAAATCCTATAATGGTAGCGAGTTTTTTTATCGTCATAAATCACGATAATGTGTTAAATCGTTCAATAAATAGGGTAACTAAACTAGCACTAAAAGTTAATAACAATAATAATGTTGTTGGATCATGTTGTTGTAACTTATGAGCTAAATCATCATCATCAACGTCTAAGGTGGTTGTCGTCATATTCTAATCCTCAAACCAAATAGTCTTTCAACTTCCGGTTTCTCAATGGATGACGCAATTTTCGCAAGGCCTTGGCTTCTATTTGACGAATACGTTCTCGGGTCACGTTAAACGCTGCACCTACTTCTTCCAAGGTGTGGCTTTGTCCATCTCGAAGCCCAAAACGCATTTCCAGCACTTTCCGTTCTCGGTCCGTGAGGTAGCTCAAGACATCCTGCATATGTTCTTTTAGCAATTCTTTTGTAGCCTCATCGGCTGGACTGGGGACATGATCATCCTCAATAAAATCACCAATAAAACTATTATCTTCATTGCCCACTGGCGTTTCGAGCGACATAGGTTCTTCTGAAAGGCGACGAATGGAGCGAATACGGCTGGCTGCTCGTTGCCAACGTCGTTCTACCGCTGCGTCTAGGGATTGATTATCTTTTTGATATTTCTCTATCGCTTGAATATCTTCTTCTGTGAGGATCTCCATTTCAAGCGCAATTTCTCTGGATGTAGCGGCCCGACCATTCTCTTGCAAGAAACGACGCTCGACCCGCTTGAGACGATTTATGGTCTCTACCATATGTACTGGAATACGAATTGTGCGCGCTTGATCAGCAATCGCCCGACTAATCGCTTGACGAATCCACCAAGTGGCATAAGTCGAAAACTTATAGCCTCGTTGAGGATCAAATTTTTCAACGGCCTTGAGCAGACCCACATTGCCTTCTTGGACCAAATCTAAAAAATTCATTCCTCGGCCAATATACCGTTTCGCCACACTCACAACCAGACGCAAATTTGCCTCTGCTAATCGATGCCGGCCTCCCAAACCTTCTTTCCATAGATCATTCAGTCGTCCCGATTCGTCTGGATCATTAATTTCCCCCTTATCTAATTGCGCCTTAGCCGCGAAGCCTTGTTGGATCTGGGTCGCGTATTTCACTTCCTGTTTCGCCGTCAAAAGATTAACCCTCCCAATCTCGCGGAGATACATTCTGACGGGGTCGCTGGTTAATTCACCGAGATCAGCGACTTGTTCAACAATCTCGACGATTTTTTCTTCCTCTTCTTCGCTTTCCTTCAGTTCATTTTCAACTTGACGCAGTTCGTTATCATCAGGCTCATGATCTGGCAAATTTGTATCCGAGACCACATCTAAAATGTTCAACCCTTCTCCCCCAAGCATCTTTTGAGCTTCGTCTAAGGGCGATGATAAGCCAGCTACGGCCTCCTGCGCTCCGTTTGTCGTCACCGTCTTTTCGGTTTGGCGATTAGATTGATCTAATATATCCTGCCTCGTTCTGTTTGTTTTTTTAGCCATAAGTCTCTCTGAATGATATAAAATAGATCTTAGGCAGTTGGGCTGATTTTCATCAATAAGTAGACAATTTATCTTGTCTTCGCCTGCCAGTAATTGAAAAAGCCTCTTTCGCTGAGTCCAATTGTTTTAGTTTCGACAATTGCTGCGTGAGCAAGCGCAGCTTTTGCTTATTTTCTTCATCATTAACTAAACCGACCTCTTGTTGCAACCGCACAAATTCCTCATTACGTAGCTTTTGGCGATGACGTAAAATTAAATCTACCATCTCGCGCTCAATGTATTCATCTGGAATGTTTGGTTGTTGATACCACAAATCGACAATCGTCGCAAATTGTCCTTCTAAATGGTTATCAACCACTGAATACAAGGTTTCCAAACGAGGATCTTCAGTTATAGCCCATTGCTTTATCAGCATAAACAGAGCTGCATTCTCGGTTTTAAGGAAATCGTCTGTTGATAAAACATCAAGATCATGGGCAAAAAGTTTTTGATTAACAAGGTCAAGCTGATACGGATGCCAGACGAGAATGGCTAATAGCCGTTCTTCTAAATTGGATCTTGCTGCTGCGATTTGAGCAACGACTGGTTTAAGTGGTTGAGATACATCTTGCGGATTTGTTCTTGTTTTAGGATGATTTGGCTCTGAAACAAATCGTTGCAATTCAGCCCGCAAGGTTCGCTCATCAATTTTAACCAGCTTCGCTAATTGTTGCAAGTACTGGTTTTGTTCAGCCTTGTCTTCTAGCTCGTGTAAAATAGGAATAACCGTGTGAACCGCTCTCAGTTTGCCTTTCGGTGTATCTAAATCAAAGTCGGCCACAATTGACTGGATATAATATTCGACTAAGGGCATCGCTTGGCTGATGAGCTGTTGCCAAGCCTCTGGTCCTTGTTTTAGGACATCATCAGGGTCTTGGCCGAGCGGGATGGCAGCAATGCGAATGTCCATTTCAAGCCGCTGTTCATACTGGATTAGACCCCCATCTTTTATCTTAGAAAACGCCTCACTGCTTAAGGATTGCCGAGCGACATTAATGCCGCGTAAAGTGGCTGTGCTGCCAGCCGTATCCGCATCTAAGGCTAAAACAAGTTGAGTGGCATATCTTTTTAAGAGCTTAATTTGCGCCTCGGTCAGGGCTGTGCCCATCTGGGCAACCACATTGTTAAAGCCTTTTTCATGCGCTTGCAAGGCATCCATGTAACCTTCTACAATGACTGCTTGCCCACGCTCCCGAATCGCATTTTTTGACACATCTAAAGCATAAAGTGTCGCACTCTTATCAAATAGCACACTTTGCGGCGAGTTCAAATATTTAGGGACTTGATTATCGGCTAAAGCCCTGGCCCCAAATCCAATGATTTGCCCTTGTATATTTCGAATTGGAATCATCAAACGATGACGAAAACGGTCATAACTAGACGACCCATCCTCCCGCTCTACCAGTAGGCCAGCATCCACTAACTCCGCACTGGTATAGCCCTGTTTCAGCAAATATTGCTTCAATCCTTCCCAGTGATTTGGGGCGTAACCGATTTGAAATTTCGTAATCGTGCCTGCCCTCAAGCCACGTTGGGCGACGTAATCGCGGACTGGCTTGGCTTGGGGCATGGATAGAAAGCAATGATGAAAATAAGCCGTTGCCGTCGCCAGAGCCTGAAGCAATTTTTTACGCGCTTGGTTTTCCTGACTTGCTTCCGGTGATTGATCTAGGAGAGAGACTCCTGCTCTCGTGGCTAACAAACGTAGGGCTTCGCCAAAATCATAACCTTCATGGCGCATGACAAAACCAAAAATATCTCCCCCAATACCACAGGCTCCAAAACAGTGCCAACTTTGCGAATCTGGAAATACAACAAAAGAAGGTGTCTTTTCACTATGAAAGGGGCACAAGCCTTTATAGGTTCGACCCGTTTTTTTTAATGAGGGGACATAACCTGAAACAACATCAACAATATCGAGCCGACTTTTGACTTCTTCAACAACGCTCATGTGGATAAAAATCCTTTTCTATTAAGAACACCTCTTAGATTATACTTGTATCAATTTGGATTGCAAAGCCAAATTTACCCTCCTGCTTGGGTTATCTTAGAACTTTACAGCCCTGGCCCCCTGTGTTCACCGAAGCAGGTTTTCTATCATCAACCATATTTCGTATAGAACCCGCAAGCCAGCCCCGAAAGTCATGCCGATGATGCTGCCTAATAAAGCCCCAAAGATGGCCCAAATGCCGATAGCCATGATAGGCTCAAATCCAGCTAAACCTGTTTCTGGGGTTATGATTAGGCCAGTTACTAAACCAAGCCCTAGGCCGATAAACGTCCAAATAACCCCCCCCATGAGCATCCACATCGCCAGGCCGGACATAATACGCTCAATGAAGGAGGGGGGGCTGGAATCCGACAGGCCCATATCAAACTGAACTCGGTGGCGTTTATTTCGTCGCCATTTAGGTCGAGGAAGTTTTGCTTTATTCAACCCAGTGACTTCATAGAGCGTATATTCTCCAGTTTTTCCTTTGAAGCTGAGGTTCGTCTGAAGACCAACTTCCACCAAATCTTTCACCTGGGCATAAACACTTTCTGAAATCAGAAAATGCGTACCGACCTCTTTATTCGCTGACTCAATTCGACTAGCTAGATTGACAGCATCACCAATGACAGTGATCTTTTTATTATCGGCTGCGCCAATGCTCCCGACAACCACGGGGCCACAATGAACACCTACCCCAATGTCTAAGCTCTTTTGATAAACGACTTTAAGATACGGCTTCAGTTCGTCCATCGCTTGGACCATTTCAAAGCCAGCCTTTGTCGCCAACAAAGATGCATGGGTGTTATCTTCAAGGCCAAATAGAGCCATCAATCCATCACCCAGATAGCTATTGATATAGCCATTATTTTGGCTGATGACTTCGCCCATATGAAAAAAAAATCGATTTAGGGCATGAACAACATCGTAGGGCAACTGCGTTTCCGCGAAACTGGTGAAGTCACGAATATCAGCGAATAAAATCGCTATCTCTTGTTCATAACCTGTTTGACTGTGATCAACTAAGTTTAGCCTTAGTTGATTCGTTAACTGAGCATCCTCATCATCTAAGGCTAAACGACGCATGGTGATATCGCCCGTCAATCTTGTCTGACAGGCTAAACGAATCTCTGGCCCAAATTGGAGACGGTCAGCTAAGGCTTGTTCGGCTTGGTCCCGTTTACTACAGTTCTCAATCCCTTCTACAATGAGTACCCGACAGGTAGAGCAGCGAGCATATCCTCCACAGAGATGAACGTGGGGGATACCCGCTTGCAGAGACGATTCTAAAATGGTTTGCTCATTTGTGTTCTCAATAACTTTTTCATCAGAAATAGAGAAAATTGTGGCCATAAGTACCTCTATGTTACGAAGTTGTAAAGTAGCAGGTGGATAAGGAATGGAAATTCAATAACTTAGGCAGTTCATTGCTCCAATCTGGTTCTCAAACTCAGTTTGGAAACCAGATTGGTTGAGCTACTTAATTCTCATGCCTAAAAAAGGGTAAAGATGATGTCTTTCAATTTTCTAATCTGTAATGTACCAAACCTTTGCCTTCGAGCAATAGAGATTTGGTCATTTCGAATTGTCACTTTGCCTAAGATAATGGCATCCCCATCAGATTGAAGCGATAAATGTTCCAAGCTCGGCCAAGTATATAGGCCGAGTAGAACTTGATAAGTGCCAGGCGGTAAGGGTAGGGCGATGAGGTGCTGATCAAGAATCACTCGGTTGACAGGCCAACCTGAACTAGGGTTTGGCACAATCCAAAAGGGTTGAGAGTCACTTTGCGCCACAACAGTCCCATCTGAGGCAACGAGATGAATGAAGATAGTGTAATCGGCCTTGAGTGGCCTGTCAATCTCCCATCTTAGAACAAAAGGCAAGGCCTGACCTGGCCTCTGGTCTATCCATACTGGATTTTGTGGCCAGGAAAATCCGGTGAGATGAAGCCCTTGTTCAAATATAATATCTTGAGAAGGGGTAAACAGATTGGGGGGCTGCGGAGCCATTGTTTGCAAGGACCAAGTATGACGTTGGAAACTAGCAATGTGAAGCCAAGTCTGCCCTCCCGGTTGGATAAGCAAGCGGTGACTAGCTTCCATAAAGTCGTCGCCTAGGCTGACCCCAACTGCTAAATGAAACCTTTCCCCAAAATTTTGGGACAAGGTTTCGGTGCGAACAATCTCATCAGATTGCCAAACATAAGGGGGATACCATAAAGCAGCGAGACTTGGCTGATGACGAGAGTCCTGTAAAATTTGACCGAAATCATCAAAAAATTGATACCATAGCTTCAAATTCTGAGGACGTTCTGGAGACAAAGCTTGCCAATAAAATCGCAGCTTCGTTTGATGGTGAAAGGCATCGTCAATGACATCGAAACCAAGCAATCTCAGGGTCTCACCAAAAGTCAAATTAAGCGGATACTCCTGTTCTCGCTGCGGGATTCCTTGATGGCGGGCAAAATCGTAAAATGAATCAGGCAACATGGTAAATGGCGATAGTGGTGGCTGTCGTTTAAGCAATAGAAAGCCATTCGTTGCCTGTAATAAGGTCCATTGTTCAGAATTGAGCAAATCGAGGAGCTTTAATCTGATATCGTTTGGATGATGCCCAGGTACATCCAAGATATCAACGAGGATATAGGCGGCATCGCCGATGTGAGGAAACACATAAGCGACAGGCCGATGAGCTAGGTGTGGATGTACAGCAGCACTGGCCGAAATGGGTACTTCAGGGAGAATTTGGGCGACCAAAGACGGCAATAGTCGGGTGTGGGCTGTATGTGTATAAACTTCAGCGCGATAAGAAAGTGGAGTCCAACCATAGAGGATGTGGTAGAGTAAGGCGATGAGTAAGGCTAAAATAATGGCCTCTCTAACCCCCCAAAGGGAGGAACTTTGTCGTTTTTCACCCTCCTTTGGCAGGTTGGAAGGCCTATTGCCTCTTAAATTTTTTGTAAACCAACTGGTTTTTATTTTAACTACGAGAGTCAATATATTTTGGTAGCCATAAATCGCGGCAATCATCAGCACTGCAACAAGCGGGGCAGAGTAATGCTGCTCACCAGAGTATTGACCAGGAAAATTGCTGAGAGTATTGGCGATAAAGATGGGCAGACCCAAAAGCAAATAATGAGGGGCGAATAAAGCCAATCCACCTGTGGACCAAATTAATCCACCAAGATAACGCCATCGGGCTGAGTCTTGCAAAAGCATAAGCCACTCGACAGGCTTGGTCGAGAAACGATTGGTGAGATAAATTGGGCCTTCGGAAGCAAAATAGACTTCAGCTAAGGGAGCAACAATGAAAAATGTAGCGATGAGAAACCAAGCTGCCCCGCAAATGGTGAGCCTAAGACCATGTATGAAGGAAGCTTTTTGCCATTGTGATTGCAGTGCATTGTGCATTGGTATCTGCTGACGGATGATTAACCATATATTGTGGATTATCAAATAGATGCCCAACATGACGACCAAAGTGGGCATAGTTTCTTTCACCGCCATGACCACGATGGCCCAGACCCACATCCATTTCCAACGGTTTTGGGTGATATACCAAAAGGCGAATAAAAATGGGGCGACGACAAAAGGATCAGCATGCAGGTCAGCTACGGCAGCAGCTTGTAGGGCGGGATTGAGGAGATAGAGCAGGGGAAAGAGAAGAGCGGAAAATGAAGAGAGGTGAGTAGAGAGAGAAGATTTGGCAAGCCAATAAACGGGTAATGCCCCAAGAGCGAGGGCAAAGGCTTGGGCGATGAGGAGGATACGCACATCATCCCAAAGCCAGAAAAGAGCAGCTAAAGGGATAAGAATAGGTTCAAAATGTTCAGCAAAGCGAGGCTGTTGGCGGTCAAACCAGGTGGCTTCCATGAAACGTCCTTTGTTCTGGAGGGTGTTCCACATAGCTTGATCAATGAGAGATAGGTCAGCAGTATAAGCGTGTAGGGTTTGGTAACGTTGGCTGCTATACCAGGAAAAGTATAGTCCGAAAGCGAAAATGAAGAGCCACAGGCTGACATTAGCAAGGTGGGTGATTGACCTTGGTTGAAGGGTTCGGTTCGTTGACATGGTGACAATTAGCTAATCATTGCTAAAGAGATTATAATTACGCTGGTCACATTTTAAGACGAATATTGGTATGTTCAAAATTACCCTGACCTACAGAGCCTTGACCTTGAAAAAACATTTTATCCTATCCTTATTCTGTATACTTTTTGGCCTCATCTCCAGTGCTTGCCTGCCAGTGCAAATGCAGCTTGATAGTCAAGCGACTGAAATCGTAGAAAGCATCTTTGCCACCTTAACCGCCTCTGCCTCCCATACCCCAATTCCAGCTGAGATTGCTACAGGGCCGTTTTCGATGACAACACCGACTGCGTCCCAGAAGAAACCAATATCAAGTTAGAAGGTCGAGGTCGAAATGATCTTATCATATCTCTGCTAAACCTTTACGGTGATTATACGGACTATATTGATGAAAAAACCCGTGGGACAATAGCTCATGTAAAGACACCACGAAGAATGAAAATAGAATGATGAAGAATGAATGCTGAATTTTTTTGTTAATTGTTAATTGTTAATTGCTAATTGTTAATTGGCATTTACAGAGGAGTAAGGTCATGGATTACGATGTTTTACGCAAAGCTTTTAAAGAAAAGGGGTATGTGCTGATTAAGCAACTCCTTTCTGAAGCAGAAGCACAATTTTATATTGAAAAATTGGAAAATCTATCTCAGATCAAGCGCAATGAGGCAGCAGCGGCTGGGGCTAAAGGGAATCTTGGTCAACGTGGGTTGACCACATCTTGGAGTACAACCGATGGCGTGACCAAAACATCTGATTTTTGGCCCATTATCTTTAATGAACGTCTTTTGACGGTGGTGCGAGAATTATTGGGACAAGATATTCGTTTTCTGCAACATACCGATTTGCATGTTGGGTTTTCAGCCATTTCTTGGCATCGAGACAATGTCAGCCGGACCTTTGGGGTCGGTCCGGATTGGGATGAAACAAAAGATCCCTACGCCTTAGTGCGGGTGGGGATATACTTACAAACCTTTCAAGAAAGTCAATTTAAGCTTGGCTTCATTTCTGGTAGCCATATTCCGGTTAATAAGCCTTCTTTAAGCCGTCGTTTCAATGAACTAAAACTCAATTGGCTTGGGGTCTTGAGCTATGTTTTTACCAACATTCAACGCTGGGTCTCTAATGCCGAATGGATTGCCACAGAACCCGGTGATTGCATTATCTTTGACCCTCGAACGACGCACTCCGGCAGCTATATCAAGGGCCCAAAATATTCCATTTTTGTCGCCTATGGCCGTGAAAACATTCATTTCTATCATCACCAAAACTATTATCGACACGTCCGGCCCGAGTTACACTATCAAGACCCGGCCCCCGAATTGGTCAAGCAATTGAAAGTCGCTAATCTTTATCCAGAGGAAAGGCCCGTTTTTGATAAAATTGATGGGGCTTGGGTCCCACCAGCTACCTTGCAGAATTTGATTGCGAAGAAAGCGAAGTAAAGATTTAACCGCAGATTTCGCAGATGACGCAGATTATTTTGTTGATGCTCCATCAAAAAAGACCTCTCTTAAAGGGGTCTTTTTTGATGCCTAAATTTATAGAGCTAACTGACCATCAAAGTAATCAGTAATCACCTACAACTTTGCCACCTTGCCACCTTGCTTAAATATCAAAGTATAACACAAACTCATGCGGATGCGGGCGCATGCGAACTTCATCAATTTCGTTTTCGTGCTTATAAGCGATCCAGGTGTCGATTAAGTCTGAGGTGAAGACATCGCCAGCTAATAAGAAGTCGTGATCATCTTCTAAGCAGTCTAAAACTGCGCCCAAGTCACCGGGAACCTGTTTCAATTCAGCTTGCTCTTCTGGCGGCAATTCGTAGAGGTCTTTGTCAACGGCATCACCGGGGTCGGTCTGGTTTTGGATGCCATCTAAGCCAGCCATGAGCATGGCAGAGAAGGCGAGATATGGATTACAACTCGGGTCAGGGGCACGGAACTCGACCCGCTTGGCTTTGGGGCTGGGGGAGTAAACTGGAATACGGCAGATGGCTGAACGATTTCGCTGCGAGTAAGCCAAGGTTACAGGGGCTTCAAAGCCAGGAACGAGACGCTTGTAAGAGTTTGTCGTGGGGGCAGCGAAGGCGAGTAGGGTCGGCGCGTGCTTGAGAAGACCCCCAATGTAATAGCGGGCAGTATCAGACAAGTTAGCATAACCGCTATCAGCATACATCAACGTTTCGCCATCTTTCCAAATACTTTGGTGCGTGTGCATCCCGCTGCCATTGTCTAAGTAAAGTGGCTTGGGCATAAAGGTTGCCGTCAATCCATGTTGGCGGGCGATGCTTTTGACAAGGTACTTGTAAGTAACGAGCTTGTCGGACATGCGTGTGAGGGTATCAAAACGGAGGTCGATTTCACACTGACCAGCGGTTGCTACCTCATGGTGGTGAAGTTCAACCTGAATACCAGCTTCTTCTAAAGCCAAGACGATGTTACTTCTAACATCTTGCAGCGTGTCTGCGGGTGGAACGGGGAAGTAACCGCCCTTGGGTGGTAACTGTGCCCCCAGATTTGGCCCCAAGTCCTTGCCACTGTTCCACCAACCTTCAACGCTATCGACCATATACATGCCCATATTGGCCCCTGTAGCATATTGCACATCATTAAACAGGAAAAACTCAGCCTCCGGCCCCCAGAAACTTATATCAGCAATACCCGTTTCTTTTAAATAAGCTTCCGCTTTCTTCGCTACATGGCGAGGGTCACGGGTATAGGCTTCACGGGTGATGGGGTCATAAACGTTGCAAATAATATTTAAGGTTGGTACTTGCAAAACAGGATCCATAAAGGCACTATCTGGATCAGGAATGAGGATCATATCCGATTCATGAACTTCTTGGAATCCGCGCACGGATGAGCCATCAAACCCGTTCCCCTCTTCAAAAAGGTCTTCACTTAATTCGCTCACTGGCAAAGTATAATGTTGCCATGTACCGGGGAGGTCCATGAAACGAAGATCGACCATTTTAGCTTCTTTGCCCATTTCAAGGACATCTGCGACTGTTTTTCCCATGAGTGTAAAATCTCCCTATGAGGTTTATGGATAGTAAAAAATTTAAAAAAGTCCTCAAATAACCCTGCTAAGGAATGAAAATTAATTAAATTCTCATTCCTTAATGACAGTGTTACCTGAGGACTCTTGGCCACGAAAGAATATTATATAAATTTTACAAAAGCGTCTCTACTATAATAGGACATAGACGTTTTGTCAAACACGGCAATCTTATTGGGTAGGTTTCAGGGTCGATAAATCCCGCAACCCGACAGGGTCGGGGACGCTATATCATTCTCACTCCTTATCGAGACAAAACAGGCAGTCCGTCACAGTTCATGGTAGAATTATATTATTAATAGCTAACAAAACATCAAATTTTTAAAGGTTATCCCTACTCCATTGAACGCATCCTACTCAGTCTCTCGCCAGACCTAGACAGATTGCCAGATGTGAGTATGCTAAATAATATCTTATTTTTTGAATTGACGGATGGATTAGGTGCCTTAAGGGAGCATTATGAAAATGAATATGGCAAATATATCCATGAGTTGAATGGTGACAACACAACACGCAAGATATTGTACTGGCTTACCAACTATCCAGGGGAGCATCTCCATCCACACAGAGTGGCCGAAGCCCTAGAGCTTGATATATTGTCTGTCCGAGAAGCATTATATAAACTCTATAGGCTCGATATTCTACAACGCGCTACGAGTAATACCTTTTGGGGTCCCTCGGATCCATTGCTCTTGGCATACCTCAGATACGAACACGATGTTAATATAGAAGATTTAACCCCCACAGATGCAGGGGCAAAGTTACGCAGAGAATTGAATGCCAAACAAGGCGAGATGAATTGCCAAGTTGGTCACTTCACTGAGATTATCATAGCGGGTGTCATGAATAACTATGATAATCGCATCGTAGATGGTGAGACATACTTTAGTCAAGCTGGACCAGTGACTTTGATACGGATGGAAGCGATTCATCGACGGGCAGGAACGATCAAAGAAGGACAAATTCAGGAGATTGATGTGCTTGGGGAATACACGCTCTACAATAGGATGATTAGGTGCAGGGTAGTTACAATGGGGGCAATGGGGTTGACAAAGCGGGGCTCTCCATCTAAATTATGGCCTCCATCTGTGCCTAAACTATCCTCCCACTGGCTGCTGCCCCCTGAGCTTTGGCCCAGGGTGTAGCTGATGAGGGCCTCGACCACTCAGTCTCATGATAGATTTGAGCTGAGGCATCAACCCCTTGACCATCTTGGTTATGTAGGCATCGGGCCAACTGATGCCCTTCCCTGCCCCTGTCGCCTGTTCATTGACGTAGATGACTGCTTCTGGGTTAGCTTGCATCCTCATCAGTGAAGCTTCATCAGATGAGGCTTGACCTGTGTGTCCGGCTTCGAAAATAAGGGGCAGGTGGACTTGATAGGGGGGTTGACAAGCAGGGTTTCAACATGCGTTTTTGTTTGAACCCTTGAAGGTTTGAGTGGCTGTAGAGCTGACTGCCTCAATGTTTTCTCATTTGATTTGGGTCAATTTAGCATCGGCGCACTGGTCGTTTTGGGTTGAGGTAAGGAACTGCTACCCATTAACCAGAGTATCAGACTAACTGACAAAATCAAGGTCAACCACGGTTTAGATATAGTTGAGTATTTCAGCGCGATATACTCCCTTAAAAAGATTAAAGGAGGGGCGAAAAATTCGTCCAGTCTTGATGTCAAGATGACAAAAAAACTGATAACGATAGGGGTTCAGCCATAAGTACTCATCCGGATACGCAGGTTCCGCGCTCTACCTCTTTTTATGCTTAATAGGCCCACAGCCAGCTTGATGCTTATTGCCGAACAAAATTTTCCTGCTTTTTATCCGCGCTACTCATATAGACCCTTTTCAAAAAAAATTATGACACCCTAATTTTATTCATCCTCACTCATAATCAAATAAGCCTTGATCGCCTCCTTTTCTTCAAAGAGTATTCGCAAGAGTGCTTCATAATTTTCCAAACCCTGTACGGGATGGGTCAATTGTCCTTTAAGCCACCCCGGATAAGCGATCTTGGCCAGAGCGAAGTCGGACACGCCTTGCTCAAAATATCCTCGATGGGCATTGACGGTCCCGACCATGACCTTATTGCCCAACACAAAATCGAGGTTGAAGCGATCACTCTCCACTGCGACTTGACGCGCTCCGCCTGTGATGGAGGTCAAGACCAAGACCCCGTTTTTGCCCAAAATATGGGCGGCTTCAAAGACCATTGGTGAAAAACCTGTTGCTTCAAAAATCAAGTCAAAGGGGCCATAAATCTTCGCGGCTTCAGCGAATGATATTTCTTTTGTGCTGATATAATGGGCATCCAAGGCTTTTACCATGTTGGCCTTGGGGTTCGGTTGGGGGGTGCGGGCAAATACGCTCACGTCTAGGCCACGTAAACGCAGGGCTAACGTAGCTAACAAGCCGATAGGGCCAGCCCCCATGACGGCGGCGTGACGGGGTTGCCAGACTTTTAAGCGGCGTTGAATTTCATAAGCTTGCATAATGCCTTTTTCAACGATGCTCATAGGCTCTAACAGAACGCCAAATTCTTTGAGACCAGGGGGAACTTTGACGATGTATTCTGGATCATCGACATAATATTCGGTGGTGTAGCCATGTCGCAGGTTGATGCCCCGTTCGTAGTATACATCGTCTGCTGTCATGTCATAGGTGCCAATTTGGTCATAAATCGAAAATCCAGGCCGACGCACTGTGGCAACGACATAATCCCCAGGGACCAACTCGGTCACAGTGGGGCCAACCGCGACCACTTTGCCGAAGGATTCATGACCCGTGACCAAAAAATCATAGCCAGGGGGCGCAGTGCCATACTCACCTAAATGCAGTTCCTTGTCTGTGCCATCGACTCCCACTTGTAAGACCTTGACCAACACGCCCCGTCCATCTGGAATTTCATCCAAAGTGGGCATCGGTAGGTCAACCAGACGGGCAGTATGGGCTTGATGCGGGGTAATGCCTAATGCTTTCATTCATTTTCTCCATAACAATTAACAATGAGCAATTAGAAAAGAACTAAAAACTAAAGACTAAAAATTTAAGCATCTTTGCCCCCGAGTTGTTGAATGAGTTTAGCGACCAAAGCGGTCCAACCTGTTTGATGACTGGCTCCAATGCCAGCCCCGTTGTCACCATGAAAATATTCATAAAAAAGGATGTAATCACGCCAATGTGGGTCTTGTTGAAAAAGGTCTACGGCCCCGTAGAAGGGACGGGTGTCATTTCTTTGGAAGAGTTTAACCAGTCGCCGGGACAAGTCAGCTGCAACCTCATTTAAGGTGGCTTCTTGGTTTGCTAAGGGAATGGTCAAGCGATCACCATAATAATGATAGTATTTTTGTAAAGATTCAATCATGAGATAGTTGACGGGGAACCAAATTGGGCCGCGCCAATTGGAGTTGCCCCCAAACATGCCGCTGCCTGACTCGGCGGGTTCGTAGGCGACGCTCAAAGTTTGACCATTTAGAGAAAAGGTGTAGGGCTTATCTTGATAAATTTTGGACAAGGCCCGCAAGCCATAATCAGATAGAAATTCATCTGGATCTAACATACGGTGCAAGACTTGGGTGAGTTGGTCTTGATTGACGATGGATAAGAGATAGCGTCCTTCTTGGCCCGATTCCGTCAGAGAGGCAATATTTTTTAGCAGAAAGGGACGGTGGGTGACAAACCAGACCAGGCGCTGTCGGAATCGGGGTAATTTTTCTAAGATATCGGCTTCAATCGTCTCCACGGCGAAGAGAGGGATTAAGCCAACAAAAGAGCGTAGCTTCATGGGCACATGCTCATCGTTCGGCAGATGCAGCATATCGTAGAAAAAACCATCCTCAGAATCCCAAAGGCCAAGATGATGATCCCCGTACTTGGTGATGGCATCGGCGATATAGATGAAGTGTTCAAAAAATTTCGTGGCCACATCTTCATAAGCTGGATTGGTGCGAGCGAGTTCCAAGGCCATGGCCAGCATATTGAGACAAAACATGCCCATCCAAGCTGTGCCGTCGGCTTGCTCGATGTAGCCGCCTGTGGGCAAAGGGGCACTGCGGTCAAACACGCCGATATTGTCTAAACCCAGAAAACCGCCTTCAAAAATGTTATTGCCAGAACGGTCCTTGCGGTTGACCCACCAAGTGAAGTTCAACAGCATTTTGTGGAAAATACGCTCCAAAAAGACCGTATCAGCATGGCCAGTGAGGTTGCGCGTGATTTTATAAACCCGCCAAGCGGCCCAGGCGTGGACAGGGGGATTAACATCGCCGAAGGCCCACTCATAAGCGGGCAGTTGTCCATTGGGGTGCATATACCACTCGCGGGTCATGAGGATCAATTGTCGTTTGGCCCATTCTGGGTCAATGAGGGCGACTGGCAGCATGTGGAAGGCCAAATCCCAGGCCGCGTACCAGGGATACTCCCATTTATCGGGCATGGAAATGACATCCAAATTATAGAGATGCCGCCACTCAGCATTACGCCCCCATCTACGATTTTCAGGCGGTTGACTCATCGGGTCGCCATCAAGCCAGAGTTGTACGCCATAATGATAGAACTGCTTGGACCACATCAGGCCAGCAAAGGCTTGGCGTTGGATCAACCGTTCATCCTCGCTAATCTTAGGCGGTTGGACTTGGGCATAAAATTCATCGGCTTCAGTGAGGCGTTGCTCAAAGATGCGATCAAAGTCGGCAAAGGGTTTGTTCTGGGCTACATCGCTGAAGCGAATTTTCACCACAAAAGTTTGCCCTGGCTCAAGAAGGGTTTGACAATGAGCAGCGACTTTAGAGCCTTGTTGGTCTGGGTTCACGCAATCTGATTGGCCCTGTACCACTGCTTCATTGATACCATCTTTCACATAAGGGCTTACATTTGGCAGATCAAATAACCGCTCTGAATTGGTATCGTTTTCAGTAAATAACAAGGGTATCTCACCATCCCCATCACAAGACACATACCACCAGCGTTCATTGAGATGCCGATGCTTCGTATAGACAGCACTTTCACCCCTCAAAACTGTAAAATCAACCCTCATCTCTGGTCGAGTCGGGTTATGTCCCCATGACCAAGTGTTACGATACCAAAGATGGGGCAAGATATGAACTGGTGCTGTATCGGGGCCACGATTAACCGCCGTAATGCGACAGAGAATATCTTCTTCTGTTGCTTTAGCGTATTCGATGAAAATATCAAAATAACGATTTTGACTAAATGCTTCGTGTAACGCATCAATCAATTCAAATTCCAAGGCCTCCCGGCCCCGCTGCCTATTCTCAGTGACTAATAAGCCATAAGGATATGCGACCTGGGGATATTTATACAGCATTTTAAGATAAGAATGGGTGGGCGTACTGTCGAGGTAGAAATAATACTCTTTGACATCTTCGCCATGATTACCTTCGTTGCCTGTTAGACCAAATAATCGTTCTTTCAAAATCGGGTCTTGCTCGTTCCACAGAGCGACCCCTAGGCAGATGTTCTGAAAGCGGTTACAGAAACCGCCTAGGCCATCTTCATTCCACCGATAGGCGCGGCTGCGTGCGTGTTCATGAGGGAAAAATTCCCAGGCTTCCCCAGTGGGGCTATAATCCTCTCGGATTGTGCCCCAAGCACGTTCACTGAGGTAGGGTCCCCAATTTTTCCAGTCAGCTCGGCGAGCTTCCGAGTCAGCTAAACGTTGATGTTCAGCCGTGGGTGAGTTTGTCATGATGATATCTCCAATTTTAGACGGATTGATAAAGTGAAATGATAATAGGAGTTACGCAGTTGCCGAGCGGATGCGTTGGAGTCCAAGGGCTTTAGCTGTTGGATACCCCAATGGCTAAAGCCATCGGCCTCCTTATCACAGCCTTTGTGCCACCAACTGCGTAACGCCTAGATAAAAATGTGGCAAATAGCAAAGTGGCAAGGTGATAAACGTCCCAATCCCTTACCCTGCAACTCTGTCACCTTGCCCCTGCTTATAGATAATGTCTCTCTCTTTGCCACAATATTTTTCAAATTTGGCTCGATTTATTTGTACCAGTACTTTTGCTGACACCAAAACCCTAACAAAGTTCTAGTGTTAGGTCGACCTTTGGTCAGCGGGGATGGTTGTTTGCAACAAAGGGCCGCCGTCAGGTGACAGGCCAATTGGGCATATTCTTCATTCAAATACTCTGCGCTAAATTCATTGGTTAGTGCAGTGATGGTGTCATAAGTGGCCTGCATATTTTTTGGCACTTTTTCCGATTCTTGTTTGATTGTCATTAGATTACCTGAATATTTTAATTAAATCACATATTGATCTAAGTGCAAAATTCAGCCCCCTTGCCTCAAGAGGCAGATGACGAGGCCTAATGTGCTACTGGCTTCCACGACTGGCCCACATTTTTCTCTACTCAAAGTGAAATGTTTCCTTACTTCATCCCCTAGCAACATTATGGTATAATGAAACAGTCGTCGATATCAAAGGTTTCTCATCTCAGGGACGAAAATTCAATGTGTTTGTCACAAAGTTTTTATGCCAATGATACGGTCACGGTAGCCCAAGCTTTATTGGGCAAAAAATTAGTGCGGATGATTGATGGCCAGGCCTTAAGCGGCATGGTGGTTGAAACAGAAGCCTACGTTGGAGTAGAAGATAGTGCCTGTCATGCTGCCAAAGGACGTACCGCCCGGACAGAGGTGATGTTTGGACCACCTGGCTTGGCCTATGTCTACATCATTTATGGCATTCATTTTATGCTGAATGTGGTCACAGAAGCAGAAGAAAGGCCCTGTGCCGTCCTCATCAGGGGCTTGGAGCCATTGACAGGGCGAAGCTATATGCGTCAACGGCGTAGCAAATCCGATAGAAAGCTCACCAACGGGCCAGCCCGTTTGTGTCAGGCCCTCAACATTGATAAGACCTTGAACAGGTGGAATCTCACCCAAGGTCAGCAACTTTGGTTTGAAGATTATCAAGTCATTCCGCCAGAGCAAATCCTTTGTGGACCGCGTATTGGTATCGATTCTGCCTGCCCCAAAGATCGTCAAGCCTCTTGGCGTTTTTGGATTCAGGATAATCTTTATGTTTCTCGTTCATTAAAGATTAGGCATTAGGAATCTCGTATGCTCAATGATGTAGCGATGGTCACACCTTATTTCTATCAAATCATGCGTCTCATGCACCAGAGCGTCATTCTTTTTATGCCAGGTAACTTGCCTGCTGTCTTTAGTTTTATTTTGTGATGTGGATTGTGGATGGTCGCTAGTAAATTATTGTATCTAGTCATTAATCACGATCCACCATTTATCATTATCTGGGGTAATCGTTAAATTAAGGAACTCTCATGCTTGAAAAATATTTAACCACTCTGGAATTTACAAAAGTTTTAGAAAACTTAGGATATTTCGCTGCCTTTTCAGCGAGTAAACAACTTGTTGATGACTTAAAACCCAGTTCTCATTTCAATGAAGTTAAGACGTGGCAAGCTGAAACAAGTGAAGCCCGAAGTTTATTATCGGTCAAAGCGGATTTAAGCGTCGGCGGAGCGAGTGATATTCGTCCTTTGATAGCCCGAGCCAATCGTGCCATGACCCTTGTGCCACAGGACTTCTTGGCCATTCGTAAAACACTCATCGTCGCCAGAGAACTCAAGCGCGCCATCACCCGTTTAGAAGATCAATTTCCGCTGCTGGCTGGCATCGCCTATTGTTTAGAAGAGAACACGGGTTTAGTGAACCGTATCAGTCAGTGCATTGACGATGCAGGCGAAGTGAAGGATAGTGCCAGTCCTGAATTGGCCCGAATTAGGCGGCAAATCGAAATCGTCCACAACCGTTTGCTTGAACGGATGCGGCGGTATCTCACCTCAGAACAATATCGTCAATACTTACAAGAAAATATTATCACCCAACGCGACGGACGCTATGTTGTACCCCTTAAGGCCGATTTCAAAGGCCGGATTCGGGGTGTCGTACATGGCCAAAGTGGCAGCGGAGCGACGCTGTTCGTCGAACCCATGCCCGTGGTCGAGCTGAATAATGAATGGCGACAATTGCAATCGGAAGAGGAGGAAGAAATTCATCGCATCTTATTGGCACTTACCTTAGAAGTATCCGAACAAGGACAATTTATCGCCGCTACGGTGCAAGCCTTAGCTGAATTAGATTTTGCTTTTGCTAAGGCCCGCTATGCAGAACACATTCGCGCCACAGCCCCTGCCTTGATTGATTGGCCTGATGATGCCATGCAATCGCCTAAACATCGCATCATCCTGCAAAGTGCCCGCCATCCGCTGCTTGACCCAGAAGAAGTTATCCCCATTGACCTCGTGATGGGGGAGAAAGAGAGCATGTTGGTCATTACAGGGCCGAATACAGGGGGTAAAACTGTTTCCTTGAAAACAGTTGGCCTTTTAGCCCTGATGACTCAGTCAGGGTTGCATCTGCCAACCGACAAAGAAGCCTCTATGCTTGTCTTTGATGGTATCTACGCCGATATTGGTGATGAGCAATCCTTAGAGCAGAGTCTTTCTACCTTCTCCTCGCACATGACCAATATTGTCACGATTTTGGAACATAGTACGGATCAATCTCTTGTCATTTTTGATGAGCTGGGGGCAGGAACTGACCCCCTTGAAGGAGAAGCATTAGCGCGGTCTATCCTCAACCACCTGTTGAAGCGACGGGTTACGACCTTAGTTGCCACCCATTTTGCGGAATTGAAGGGTTTTGCTTATCTGACTCATGGGGTTGTCAATGCTAGCATGGAATTTAATCTGGAAACGCTGTCACCGACTTACCGTTTATTGATGGGTGTGCCAGGGAGTTCGAATGCTTTTATCATCGCTGCCCGTCTTGGTCTAAGTGAAACAATTGTTGAAGCGGCGAAAAATGCCATGAACCAAGAGGCCAAAGAGACGGAAAGCATCTTAGGGCAAATCAAACAGGAATTAAAAGATGCCCGTTTAGAACGTCTACGCCTGGGAGAAGAACGAGCCGAGGCAGAATATGATCGTAAAAAGGCTGGCCAAGCTTTAGCTAGGATCGAAGCAGACCGACAGAAAATTTTGGCAGAAGTACGACAGCAGATGCAGACTGAAATTGACGACTTGCGTCAAGAAATGCGGCACATAAAAGAGAAAGCGAATAAAGTCGTCGCCACAGCCGCTATCCGAGGCAGCCGTAAGGGCTTGGCTAGTCAGATGAAAGATCTAGCAGATAATTTAGATAGTCTAGCCCATAAGGTCAAGCCCAAAACGGCCAAGGCTATCTTAGGGGGTAGCGAAGAGCCTTGGCTACGGGTCGGCAAAAAGATTGAAGTACCTCGTTTTAGCTCGAAGGGAGTCATCACAGCGGTCAAGGGGCAGGAAGTTGAGGTCCAACTAGGTTCTTTTCGGACGATGGTCAAGCGCGGTGAAATCGCCCCCCTTGACAACAATGAAGAAGAAGTCGAACCCGTCAAACAAAGTAGCGGCGATGAAATGCCCATTTCGCCGGGCATTGAACTAGACCTGCGCGGCAATATTTCAGAAGATGCCTTGCTAAAAATGAATATTCATTTAGATCAAGCCTATCTAGCCGGCTTGCCCTATGTCCATATCATTCATGGTAAAGGCTCTGGAACCCTCCGGCGCGTTGTCCGCGCCGCCCTTCATAAGCATCCGCTCATCAGTTCTTTCAAAGGCGGTGGTCAAGGTGAAGGGGGCGAGGGTGTGACCGTGGCGAGGCTGGCTTTGGACCCTTAGGAAGGGACGTTCATGAACTTACCCAACCGGGTTCCTAAACTCAAAGGGATTATAAGGTTTGATGTACCATCTCCTACTCTAGTACCTTAAAATATTTATGAGGCGTGTATCATGCATCGATTTTTCATTCCTGCGATTTGGATTGAACAACAACGTGTGACCTTATTAGACGATGTCGCACATCAATTGAAAAATGTGCTGCGGGTGAAATCGGGATATAGGATTGTGGTCTTGGATAATACGGGATTAGAATATGAAGTTCTGTTGACTGATGTAGCGCGAAATGTGGTGACAGGTGATATTATAGCCCAGCGACCCGGTCAAAATGAACCTCAGCTACAGGTAACGCTTTACCAAGGCACACTCAAGGCACAAAAGTTTGAATGGGTCTTGCAGAAAGGGACGGAGTTAGGCCTGAGCGCGTTTGTTCCCCTAGTAGGGGAGCGTTCTGTTTTGTCTGATCTTGAAGCCATCAATCATAAACGAGACCGTTGGCAACGAATCATCAAAGAAGCAGCAGAGCAAAGTCAGCGGGCCATTTTACCTAAACTATATCCCGCCATGCAGTTTGTTCAAATTTGTCAGGAAATTAGCCTAGCCGCTAACGCTTCGTCAACACAGAGTCACTCGCCAGCCAAGGTCGGGATTTTGGCTTGGGAAAATGAAGAAAATTTAAGGCTAAAAAAGGCTCTCTCCCAAACTGAACCATCTCTCAAACAGATCAACTTATTGATTGGCTCCGAAGGCGGCTTCACCCTTGATGAAGTCCGCCTCGCTCATCAGCATCAGATTACCTCTATCAGCTTAGGTAAGCGCATTTTACGGGCTGAGACAGCAGGGCTGATTGCCACATCCGCCATTTTTTATCACTTTGATCAGTTATAGATTTCAAGAAAAACATTTTGAATCTGCGTGACCAAACCAGTCAGGTTTACAAAACCTGACTGGTTTTGGTTTCAAAATCTTTTTCTATAGGTTAAATACTTCCCTCTTCAAGTACTGCTCGTATCCCAGGCCATTCGCGCCAAATATTCGTATAGGCATCATAACCAACTTCATCACAATCTTTGTGTCGCAGACGGGAAATAACAGCCTGACGGACATTGGGTGAAGCGTTTGGCCCGCCTGTGTGAAAAATTTGGTGATGAGCCAAAATGAGATCACCTGCTTTTGCCATCAGCATAATAGGGGCTTCAGGCAGGTCGAGGCGGGGTATACCATTGGCTAAAACTTCATGCCCCTCACGTTGAAAATACTCAGCGAAGAAACGATGTGACTTCGGCCACACGGTGAAATTGCCGCTATCGGGTTCAGTTAAATCAGTTAGGTATATCACCGCAAAAGCAGTGAATCCACGTTGATACTCCCCTTTTGCTGTGCCATTGCTCCCGTTGCCAATGCCATCAAGATGGCCTCGTGGTTCAGGGGCCTCTTCACCTGGGGCAAGTGGGAAACGAGGATAAGGTTTTGCTCTGATGACTGGTAAAACATTGCCCTCTCCCATGAGCGATTCTGCAATTTGTATAACGGGCGTTTTATGATAGAGGTCAAGAATAACGGGTTTATCCATCAATTCCGCGCAGAAGAAGGCAGAGCGGTTATTCGCCCAGTCTTCCCCTCCTAAGCCGACATGGCCAATTGAGTGATTGACCGCTCGCAGGGCGTTCTCAATCAATACTTGCGGCACAACTCCTGGAATTTTGAGATATCCTTCTGCCACAAATTGGCGTTTTTGACGATTCGTGAGCATCAGCAGCTCCTTTGCTATGAATAATTAGGAATTAGGGATTAACATGGGGCAGTGGTCTTCGGTCAACAGTTGACGAGCAGGAGGTGATTCCCCACCGAGGCGGTATTTCTCATTGTCTTGATTTTCTACGATGGCCTCCACTCGCAGAACCATCGTAGGCTGGCTATATTACACCTTTACGCTGCTTTGTCAAATTGAAGATTAGGGCAGCCGTAAAGGCTATTCTACCTCCAGCAAGTATACAAACTGAGGCTCGTCTAAGCAATTTTTAGAGCGATTGTTCTCAGGAAATTAAAATGAGTATGGTTTTCGATTCTGATGGCCTACTGTATAATAACCATCTTGGGATTGAATGAGGCTCTTCAAACAGTTCTAGATCTTAGTGAGATTAGCGTTAACTGAAATAAATACAAAGAATGATTGATAAAGGAGGTGAACAGCCATGCCAAGTGATATTAAACTCACATCCATGAGCCGTTGTGCTGGTTGAGCCAGTAAACTAGACCCTCAAGTTTTGGGGGAAATCTTAAAACCACTGAATCAGACCTTGGCCCAACATATACAACCTAACTTGTTGGTGGGCTTGGCCCAGACAGACGATGCGGCAATTTATCAACTCAATGAAGCGCAGGCGATCATCAATACCACCGATTTTTTCACGCCTGTGGTTAATGATCCCTACGATTATGGAGCCATCGCTGCAGCGAACGCCATGAGCGATGTCTATGCTATGGGGGGTGAGGTTTTATTTGCGCTTAATGTAGCTGGTTTCCCGGCCAGTTTGGATACCGATATCATTTCGGAAATTTTGCGGGGAGGCTTGGATAAAGTGGTGGAAGCTGGGGGCGTAATCGCTGGCGGACATACAGTCCAAGATGATGAGCCGAAGTATGGCCTAGCGGTGACTGGCTTAGTGCATCCGCAAAAATATTTTACCAAAGGCGGCGCGAAACCTAGCGATGTTCTCGTTTTGACCAAAGCTCTGGGGACAGGAACGGTTAGCACAGCCTTAAAGCGAGAAATTGCGGATGAAGCCCATGCCGCTGAGACAACAGCCTCCATGAAAAAGCTCAACCGCGAAGCAGCTCAGGCAGCGCAAGAGACGGGCAAAATTCGGTCTGCGACAGACATTACTGGCTTTGGATTATTGGGTCATGCTCTGGAAATGGCAAAAGCGGGAGAAGTTCAGTTCCATTTTATCATGAAGCAATTCCCCTTTTTAAGTGGGGCAGAAGCATACGCCGAGCAGTTCATCTTCCCCGGCGGGGCAAGCAATAATAAGTTATGCTTCGAACAAGATGTTTCCTTCGCTGATTATATTCCCGACCATGAGCAAATGTTGTTGTGGGATCCGCAGACATCAGGTGGCCTATTGTTAGCGATTCCGGCTGATAGTCTAGAAATCTTCCAAGCTGCTTGTGACAGACTTAAACAGAAGGCTTGGGTTGTCGGCCAGGTTCAGGCTGGTCAGGGAATTAAAATTTCATAATCGTTCACCTGTCTTCTGTCTCTAATTGATGTCCAAGTCCATTTTTACCAGCGGTTTGATCACTGCACTTTTATGTTTTGCGTTTCTTTTCGGCGGGTTGTTGGGTGGTGTCATTGGCGGGCTGGTGGTGGTATGGACTTTAGAGCCTAGGCCTTATTCGTCTCAAGTCGCCTCCCAGCGACTGCCTCCTACGCCTGTGTCAGACCGTCAACCACCTGTAACTGCGACTCCAACCCCGTTACCCACGATAACGGCTACCCCGACACCTGTTCTACGACAAACACGGACGATAGCGGATGTCATTGATACTGTATTACCCAATGTGGTCACGGTCTTGAATATCTCTAGGGTTGTAGATTCTCAGAATGGTTTACGGGAGACGAAAACGATTGGTTCGGGTCTTATCGTTGATGAGCGAGGGTATGTGTTGACAAATGCCCATGTCGTTGAGGATTCTCAGCATTTAAGCGTTATTTTGGCCACAGGTCAGGCCATATCAGCGACCCTCGTGACCCAAAATATTTATCAAGACCTAGCTTTGCTCAATATCTCTCTGCCAGGGCCTGTAACATTAATTTCTTGGGCTAATTCGGATAATGTACGGCTTGGACAGCCGGTCATCGCTCTGGGCAGTATTCTGGGGGATTTTCCAAATTCAGTCACGATAGGCGTGATTAGCGGTTTAAATAGAACAATTACTTTAGAGCAGACAACCTTGTTTGGCCTCATTCAAACTGATGCGGCTATCAACCAGGGTAATTCAGGCGGTCCTTTAGTCAATTCTCAAGGTGATGTCGTTGGCCTTAATACCTTTGTGGTGACTTTTGATAATGATGCGCTAGCCCCTCGTGGTATAGGTTTCGCTATTCCGGCAAATACTATTCAGCCACTTTTGCGTTCTTGGCTGCCTTGAAGTTATTTGCCTTGATTAGCCTCTAAAAGTTTAACCCAAAAACGCTGATAATGATTTGGGTAGTCCCTTTCAATTTTCAGCGTTTTTTGGTATGGTAAAAAAATATTTATTCTGCTTCCTTCGTCCAAAGTCAAGTTGATTTTGACGAGTAGTTTATCAGTCAATCAGGATGTTTTACCCGTCAATTTTAAGGTTGCACCTAGCCTATTTTTCTGACCCATCTGCATATTTTTGTACAATATCAATTAGCCCTGTTTCGCTAAAAGGTTTTGTAATGAAATCGCTCGCGCCCATCTCCTTCGCTTTGTAAGCCTCTTCCACTTGACCTAAAGCTGTTAACATCACCACAGGAATATACGCAAACCGAGTATCCGCTTTGATCTTTTGTAAGAAGCCAAAGCCGTCCAGATCGGGCATATAAATGTCGCAAGTGATAACTTGAGGTAAAGCCTTGGCGGTGGCTAGAATATCTAAAGCCTGCTGGCCAGTACCTGCTTCAAGCACTTGACAACCAACGCCTGTCAATATTCGACCAACCAACCGGCGCATATGAATTTCATCATCAATCACTAAAACTATGATTGTATTGTCCACTGGTGATGCCTCCCTAAGAAGATATGCCTTCTAAGGCCGCCTCCATGGAGGGATAAATCTCAAAAATGCGGTCCATCATCGTTAAACTAAAGACCATTTGGGCTTGTCGACTAAGCCCAGTTAAGATCAATTCTTGATTATGTTCTCGCGCTAGACGCAATGCTGATACTAAAGCCGACAGACCAGAACTATCAATAAATGATACTTGACTTAGGTCAGCAATAACCAGAATCGTATCTTCTTTTAAGGCTTCGTGTAATTGTGCCTTCGTTTGTTTTCGAGTATAAGCAAACGAACGACCTTCAAAAATGAGAGGTGAGATGTCTTTTGGGTGCCGTAATGTTTCGACTCGAATATTCATGGTTCTCCAGAGGAGATTTTAATCGCTATGTTTAGCCTCTTCAACGGCATCATAAATCTGAAATACGCGGTCAAACATGGTCAGTTCAAATAGCAATCTAGCCTGAGACTGAGGCGCAGCTAAACGTAAATTCTTTACTTCTCCACCAAATGTCTTTAGTCCAGATACTAATGCGGCTAAACCAGAGCTATCAATAAAGGGCACTTCAGACAGGTCAACAATAATACGTTGTCCACCTTTATGGGCCAGTTCCTTGAAAGTTTGTTTTGCTGCTTCCGCAGAACGAGCGTTTAACGCACCATTCAATTTAACCCAATATACATCATCGCCTAAGTTGTTATGTGAAATTTCCATTGTTTTCCTTCAGTGGCTCTTATCATGTTGATGATAGTTTTTAAAAATTGTAATGGGGTAAAATTAAGTTACCTCTAATTATACACAGACTTTGAAAGTTGACCAGAGACACCTATCATTAAGGTCGTTGCGTTGGTAAATATTTCACTAATCGCCAATGATTCCCTTGATCTGGCTCCGAGCTATATTCAGCGACATCCATGATTTGACGAACAATATGCAAGCCATAGCCACCTTCAATATCTGACATGGGTGGTGGCACAGAGTCAGGATCAAAACTATGTCCTTGGTCATGGAGGTCAATCTGTATACCGACAGATGTAAGGCTAATTTGTCCGTATAACTCCCCCTGAAGTTCATGGTAAGCGTGTTTAATAATATTTGTACAAATTTCTGAGACAGCAAGTTCTACTAAGTAAACAAAGTGATCACCTTCAGCATTATTTGATAAACGATCCAAAGATCGACAGGCTTTGGTTATTAAGGCTAAAATATCCTGTAAGTAAATGGTATCAGCGACATATTCAAAAGGAATTATCTCAATCACATCATATTCTTTCATCAGGGGTTGATTAATTTCTCCACCAGAAAATTTAATCACCATAAAGGATATATCGTCTAAAAGTTGATCTGTTTGGTGATTTGATAGTTCTTTGAAGATGCGTTGACGTAATATGTGAGGGGATTTGTCAGCATATTGATGCACTAAATGGCGAATTTGTTCTAACCCAAAGGATTCACCCGCGTGATTTTTCACCTTCGTCATACCATCGCTGAACAAAATTAAGGTATCCCCAGAATTGAGATGAATATATTGTGTTGTTTTATAATTATATTCAAAAGCACCAATCGGGGTAGAGGTTGCTTTGAGCAAACGAGAGGTATTTGATTGAGCATGATAGGTGATGCCTGGTATGTTGCCTGCGTTGGCATACATCACCACGCCATTTGTGATGTTAAAGTTAAGGACACAAGCGGTAATAAACAACTCGGCCCGGGCTAAATCTAAATGCAGTGCTTCATTAATTGTTTTGAATAATAAATGCGGTTCTTTGCGGCTATCAGCTTCCAAACGAATGACGGTTCGGATCATAGATGTGAACATGGCTGAAGGGATACCTTTACCAGCGACTTCACCTAAAACGATTATGAGATGATCATCATCTAATTGAATGAAATCATAAAAATCACCGCCAACCTCGTGTGCCAAAGCCGTATGCACATCAATTTGCAAATTTGGTATCTCTGGAATATCTCGATGTAATAAATTGTCTTGAATTTCAGCGGCAATTTCTAATTCTCGACGGACTCGCTCTTGATCTAATAACTGTTGATATAATCGGAAACTATCAATAATAACCCCGGTCTGTTTTGCTACAGCCATCGACAATTTAGCATCGCCAGCCATAAAGTGTTGGGTCTCATGATTGACAAGACCCAATACAGCTAGCTTGTTGTTGTCAGTCGGAATTGGGGCGAGGATAATGTTTTGCCAATTGGGTGGGGGGATAAAAGGCTTAAATTTGAGGAAGATACTGGGGTCGTTCGACAAAGTTAAGCTATCTATTTTTAGTAAAGCCCGCATATAGGTCTGGTTATTCAGTAGCTGTGTGCCAGCCTGATTGCCCCCGATCACACAATTCAGCTGATTATCCTGCTCAAAAAGAATAAACCCTAATCCCACTCGTACGACTTTAATGACTTCCTTCAATATTAAGGTCAACGTTTCCGAAAGATTCGTATGAATTCCCAAGGTTTGCGTGATTTTGTATACCAAATCTAACTGATTCCAGGCAGCAACGAGTTCATCTGTCATGCCTAAGAGAGCGTACTCATTTAACAGACGGTCTACTAGATTATTAGCGGTCCAATCAAGCAAGGGTAAATACGCTGGATCTGTTTTGTATGAAACTAAATATCCTTGGGGAACATGATCAAAAATTAAAGGAACACTGATCGCGCCCACAGTTTGTAGAGAGGTCTGCCAATCTAAGGAGATATTTTGGGGATGTCCTAGAGGATTAATGGCCTCAGACTGATAAGGCCTGATGACTATCCCATTAAATAAGAGCAAAACTAACTCCCCACCAGTTGCTTCCTGCCAGGATTGGGCGAGTTGATCAAATAAATCCTTTTTCTGTTCAATAAGAGAGGCAAATTCTAACATTATCAAATTATCTAATATGACGGATTAAAGCGGGAGATTGACCTTATATCGTTGAGTCACCATGCCTGTATCTACAATCAATTGTGCCTACAGCGGGCAATTTTGGCAAATTAATGAGAACAAACCCCTATATAAAAAAGGACTCGAACCGCTAAGGTTATATTGTTAAGGATGTGTCAACAATTGAGCATATTTGTTGGTGTATGGCCTCAATATCGAGGCTGGCATCAATAAAGTACCATCTTTCAGGATCAACTTGCGCCAAGGCCGTATAGCCCTGTCGCACCCGTTCATAAAAATCAAGCTTCATCTGATCCATCCGATTCCATTCTCCCTCACCGGTCAGATTGGCCTGCTTTCTCCGTTTCAGGCTGATTTTTGCCGGCACGTCAAGCAAGATCGTTAAATCAGGTTTGAGACTATCAGTAGCAAAGCAAGTGATTGTCTGTAGGGCATTTAAAGATAACCTATGTCCATAGCCTTGATAGGCATAAGTACTATCTACATATCGGTCACAGAGAACAATGCCCCCTTGATTCAAGGTAGGTCTGATAACTTGAACGACGAGTTGCGCTCGGCTAGCTGAGTAGAGCAAAATTTCAGTCAGAGGGTGCATCTCGGCATTTTGAACGTCATGTAAGATGTGCCTGACTTGCTCCCCGATGGACGTACCCCCTGGCTCTCGCGCACAATGAACGACATGCCCTTTTTGGCGAAGATAGCGATCTAATAGCTGTATTTGGGTTGTTTTTCCGCTACCATCAAGACCTTCAAAGGTGATGAATAAGCTGCTCATAGAATATCTATAAAGACTATTGCCGATAAATTCTTACCCCGCGATGAGGCTCACGGCCATGGCTATGTGAGATTAAATTTGCTTTGCGGACTAAGGCATGTTGCTGTTTGCGAATGTCGGCCATTTGCGGGGTTAGTTGAATACTTTTAGCTCCGCGTAAGACTTTTTGAATCGCATCTTGTGCTTCACGGAGGGCAATAGCTAGGGGATCTACTTCCTTAGGAGACAGAGAAAATATATCGACCAAACACGATTCGATTTGGTTGACCGTATTGGCTCGCAAGACATATAAAGGTTTTCCCATTTGTTCAGCTTCCACAATGGGTTGAGGCTGCTTACGGTAGTGACTTTTTAAGGTCACAAAGACATCGGCATCATCTAAACGATCAACTAAAACAAGGGGTACCCGTAGGCCCTTTGCTACTTGTCGAAGACGGTTTTGATTAGCCCCATAAGTATAAGCTCGAATAGGTTTTCGCGTTGTAGGTGTAGGGGGATCGATCAAATCATCCAAAATTTGAGTCGCTGTTTCTTCAGAGGTATAGGTTGTCTCTGTCTCTGGTCGTTGGTCAAGACCATTTTGACGGGAGACTTGACCAGGTTGACGATCCTTTTGATTTTGTAAGCGCAATGTGGCTTGGGGGTCCACCTCGATTTTGATTTCCCCTGAGTCATCTCGACTACGAATTTCGGCTGGCACAGGTCGTCCTCTGAGCAAATTGTCTACGGCACGAGCGACATCATGGTGAACGGCTAAGGTATCATGTCCTTGAATCTCCACTAAAATATCAAAGGTCGGTGGTGAACGTCGTTCCAAAACACTTTTTTGGGTATTTCGGCGTCGCGCTTCTTCATCAGACAAGGTAACGCTATCAATCCCTCCGACGAGATCAGCTAAAATCGGATTGACTAATAGATTATCCAATGTGTTTCCGTGAGCTGTCCCAATAAGTTGGACTCCTCGTTCAGCAATTGTCCGTGCTGCTTCTGCTTCCTCTAAACGACCAATTTCATCAATAATGATCACCTGAGGGGTATGATTTTCAACAGCTTCAATCATTACATGGTGCTGTAACTCTGG
Source organism: Anaerolineae bacterium (assembly GCA_965199695.1). Classification (GTDB taxonomy): domain Bacteria; phylum Chloroflexota; class Anaerolineae; order 4572-78; family 4572-78; genus CBDAUV01. Next base: position 2,163,342 of record OZ241372.1, read on the forward strand.
GCTAGGAACCTGCATCCGCCTCGCTTTGCCGATGGCTGGATGAGGAATATCACCATCACCGGCGATTTCATTCGAGGTATCAACCACGATAACCCGTTTTGTTTCGCTGATAATACGGGCTGCTTCGCGTAGTAAAGTTGTTTTACCCACCCCCGGACGACCCAACAACAAAACACTGCGACCTGTATCTAACAAATCTTGCATAATATCAATTGTGCCATATACAGCGCGACCTACGCGACAGGTCAAGCCAATGATGTTTGCGCGGCGGTTACGCATGCCTGAAATTCGATGTAGGGTGCGCTCAATGCCAGCACGATTATCTCCCATAAATTCGCCGACTTGTTCGACGACGGCATTAATATCGGCTTGTGTGATTTCTTGTTCATTCAGAATGATTTCACCTGTGGAAAAGTATGCTTTTGGTCTTCGGCCTAAATCTAAAACCACTTCAATCAGATAATTGCCATTTGTTTCTTTTTCCAATGCCTCTTGGATGCAAGTGGGAAAAACATCTAAGAGGGCTTGCAAATCATCGGTTGTATTGGCTTGCATAATTTTTGGTACCTAAATTTTGTCGTGAAACATGATTTGTCAGGCAATACACGCCACAACTTATGCCTCACGATTAATCTTAAATTTTCTAGAAGGCACGATCATGGTGGGCGATGCGGGCTGGGGTTGTGCCTCGGTTGAACCCTCAAAAGCTGAAACGAAACGGGTTAAAAAATCTTTGGCTCTGACAGTTGTATGTTTGACCATGACAACTTGTTTAGCAAAGCTGGTAAAGCCAACATCGGTCAGTTGTGTTCGTAAGTCTACCTGATAAGTTCTTAAGTTAAAATAAATTGGTTTTTGTTGATAATTCTTTAGTAGACTAAGACCTGTGGTGACGAGATTACTGATTTGATTACTGGCCTCTGGATGAACTAATATTTTCATGAGATGGCCGTTTTTGCCAGTTTGAATATGCAAAACGGCTGAAATTTCACCTTGGCTCTCCCACACAAAACCCCGGCGAAGACTTAGATCATCTATGAGATAGTTTTTCACTTGCCATTGTCCTTGTGCCAACCCCTCGGCTAGTTGGACCGTGCGCGGGGTTATCGCTGCATAAAGTCGTTGTAGACTCCAACTATCTGCTGCCTTTTGTTTGCGTAACTTCAAGGGGTGGTGTGCCTGATGGAGTGGCCCAGTGGGAAACAGACGCAAAAATTCTTCTTCAGCATAAGGCGTAAATCCAACGTTTTTGAAAAACGGTAAAGCCTCACTATCGCTAGCTTCCACATAAGCATAAATGCGATAATGGCCTGTCTCACCAGCTCGTTGGACTAAATGAATGAGTAGACGTAGCCAAACTGCGTCTACATTACTATCCCTTTCACCTGAGGGAGATATAAAAACAATATCTTGCTCAGGCCGTCCAGGACGGGTGCGTGTTTGCACAAACCCTTGAATTTGCTCAGTTTTGTCAGAATAGTTTAGAAGATATGTAAAAACCTGAGGCGTGATAGGAGAAAAGCCCGCTAGTAGCGCAGACCGTAGCGGCGCATTGGCATGGATGAGCCGTTCTTCCAAGTTCAGGGATAGACCCTGATTTTGTAAATTAGCTACCAAGAAGATATCTTGGAGGCGAAAGGGTTTGATCAAGCTAACCTCTAAGGGTTGAAGTGTACTGAGGTATCAGGGTATGTCCTAAATCAATGGCAAAATAATGTTTTTTTCCTAGCGATTGAGGCTACTAGAGGCTGAAAACCTACTAAAATTATTAAATATTTTACTTGCCTTTTACTAAAAAGCAATTTTTTGATGTTTATAGGCGTTGTTGATATTCCCCTAGACTGAAATGCACCCATATTATCGTTACGATTTGTGCCTGTAATTTTTGTGAATCATCAAACTGATCTATACTTACCGCCTGACGAGGTGAACGACGATCAAACCACTTGATACCTTATCCGTTGCTACTGTCGGCGGCACAGGTGTTCCCGGCTATTCAGATCAGCAAATTAATAATCCTTATGGAATGTTAAGAAGTAGGCCAGTTTTCTAAGCTGGAATTTGTTCGTTTAACCGTTCTGGCTCAGACTCTGGCGAAATTCTTTTGGCTGGCAAAGACACGATCTGCATCGTATCCTCTACAGGATCAAAGCTGTCAAATCGGTTATCCTGTCTGTCGTAAAATAGATGATTGATCGCTAAAGACAATCAAAAATTGAACCGAAAAATTTTAGGTGAGGAAAAATGACCACAAGCAAGACCCTTAGATTGGCCTTTGTTGGCTGTGGAGCGATTGCCCGTTACCATCTTGATGGCATTAACGAGTGCGCTCCCCGCATTCAGGTCACAGCTGTGATCGACCCAGATATGGATCGGGCGGAAAGTTATGCTATAGAAACTGGAGCCAAGGCTTTTTCCTCCTTGGCCGAAGCCCTGCAAAGCGACACCTTTGATGCGGTTGATATCATGGTCCCGCACGACCTGCACGAATCCTTAGCTTTGATGGCCTTTGCCGCAGGCAAGCATGTCCTCCTTGAAAAGCCCATGGCTCCAACCTTAGATGCCTGCCAGCGCATCCTAACGGCGGCTAGCCAAGCCCGTGAACAGTTTCCTGGGTTGGTGTTTATGGTGGCTGAAAACGCGCAATATTGGCCCGAGATTTTATTGGCCAAGAAACTGATTGAGGCTGGGGCGATTGGCGACATCATTACTGCCCGCGCTGCCTTTGCGATGGAACTCGATCCCTACTTTTTTGCCGACGAACAGCCTTGGCGTTACATCCGGTCCAAGACAGGGGGGGGCATCGCCATCGATGGCGGCTCGCACTGGATTCGTCCTTTGCGGATGTGGATGGGCGAGATTGAAGCGGTGGTTGGGGTGTTGGGTCATCCCCTCGAGCAAATGGAAGGTGAATCATTCGTCCGCTCGCTTCTCCGCTTTCAATCAGGCAAAGTGGCCTGCTTTGAGGCTCTAATGATCGAATCGGTTCTAGCCCCTGAACCGTGGTGGCGGATTACGGGGACCAGGGGAGAGATCATCATTGAAGGGGGGTTCCAGGGCGGTTTGCTGCTCTTTGATGCTGAACATCGTGAGGGTCGGCGGGTGGCTGAACCTTTGGGCTACGCTAAGTCGTTTGGGCCAGAGCTAGAAGATTTTTGTCGTGTTGTCTTTGATGGGACACCCCCCGCGGCTGGGCCTGAATATTCTCTAGGCGAGCTGCGGACTGTGTTGGCTTTATACCGTTCGGGCCAGAGTGATCGCTGGGAAGCGGTTTGGGATTAAATTGTTCATTAAACCTCATTAAATAATTTATATCAATCAGGAGATTCAAAGATGAATGAGCCAAAGATTAGTAAGATAGAACAAATTTTTTTTACCTATGCCATTCAGGACATGGGCACCGATTACAACGGCTTCAACCAAGTCTATGAAAAGGGCGGTGTCCTAAACTTGCGAGCTTCGATCTTGCGGCTGGAAACTGATACAGGAGTCCCTGGCGAAGCACCCGGCAACCAGCCCTTGCCCGCCAATGTAGGGACCTATTTGTTGGGCAAAAACCCCTTTGAGCGCGAGAAAATCTACAATGATCTAAAACGGGGTTTGCGACATACAGATCGGACAGCGATCAGCGCAGTGGATGTCGCTCTCTGGGATTTCGCGGGCAAAACAACGAATTTGCCCATCTATCGTCTCTTGGGCGGCTATAAACAGAGCGTCCCAGCCTATGCCAGCACCTATCATGGCGACGAAAACGGGGGTCTCAGCACCCCAGAGGCTTTTGCTGATTTCGCTGAGGAATGTTATGACTTAGGCTATCGGGCTTTCAAGATTCATGGCTGGGGTAATGCCCCCATTGAACGTGAAATCGCCAATGTGCATGCCGTCGGCCAGCGCATGGGCGAGCGCATGGCCCTGATGATTGACCCCGCCTGCGAGTATGAAACTTGGGCGGAGGCCTTATTGATTGGTCGAGCCTGCGATGCTCAAGCCTTTTTCTGGTTGGAAGACCCCTATAAAGATGGCGGGGTTTCTATTTTTGCCCATCGCAAACTGCGGGAAATGATTAAGACCCCGATTTTACAAACCGAACATATTTTTGGCTTAGAGCAACATGTCGATTTCATCGCCCACGGCGGGACAGATTTTGTGCGGGCTGGAACCTATGAAGATGGGGGGATTACCGGGGTCATGAAAATCGCCCATGCCGCTGAAGGCTTTGGCTTGGATGTTGAATTACATGGTGGCGGCTTGGCCCATCGTCATTGTTTGGCCGCCATTCGTAACACCAATTATTATGAACTGGGTCTTGTCCATCCTCAGATCAAACAAACCAAGCCCCCCATTTATCCCGCCGAGTTTACCGATGAGTTAGCTAATATTGACGATAAGGGCCAGGTCTCTATTCCGCAAGGGCCGGGGTTGGGGGTGGAGATTGATTGGGAATATATTGAACGGAATCGGGTTGATACCCTTGTTTATGAGTAAGGAGTCGCTGCCCATTAAAGCCAAAATCCGTCTGCTCAACCCCCTCCGAATATCGACCAGCCCCATAAGGATCATACCGCCGTTGAGCCACCACATTGCCAGCCACTTCTGCCCACCCCCAGCCGTGGATTGATCTTCGATTATTGGTCGTCGAGCGGCTGAGTGGCTTGATACCAGACCTGACCGTCTTGGCTGTCCAGTGCTACGGGGTCGATGTTGCTACTGCAACACCAAAGGCAGATAGACCTGATTAGGCCCAACCGTAATGGTCAAAACGGCGGTGCTGCTAACTTGTCCGTCCCTGGCCAGAATAGTGACCGCATTTTCGCCCTGGTGCGCCGCCCCTGGCATCCCCCTGAGGGTGCCTGTATTATCCTGATGATCGACAAAGTCCAGCCAAGCGGGCTTCTGCGGGGCGGAGAGCGTGTAAACTTGGGTCGGCAGGAGATGAGGGGTCTGAGCCCTCATCAGGCTTGGCGAAACCTTGACGGTATAGGAGTAGGCCACCCCCTGATAGGCGGTGAAGTGTCTAAGCCGCAGGTCAGGGCTTAGATAATCAGTGACATCAATGCGGGGTCTCTCGAGCATGGGGATGATGCTGACCAAGGTCGTGGCGGTCAGGGTATTGATGCTGTTGATGGCCAAGACGGTGACGGTGTAAGGTCCCGCTTGGGTATAGACATGGGTCACTTCTTGACCCACAGCACTGAACCCATCCCCGAAGTCCCACCTGTAGGTCACATTATCGCCGGCCCTGATGTGGGCGGTGAAGGTGATGACCTCATTGACCGCGGCCGGGCTGCTGTTTTGGACAGTCAAGCCTGTGATGGTTACAACACTGGGTTCTGTAATATCGGTAATCGTCACCCGTGTCGTGGCGGTCAAGCTGTTGGTGCTGTTGCTGGCCTCGACGGTGGCGGTGTATGTTCCCGTTTGGAGATAGAGATAGGGCACGATTTGACCCACAGCACTGAACCCATCCCCGAAGTCCCACCTGTAGGTCACATTATCGCCGGCCCTGATGTGGGCGGTGAAGGTGATGACCTCATTGACCGCGGCCGGGCTGCTGTTTTGGACAGTCAAGCCTGTGATGGTTACAACACTGGGTTCTGTAATATCGGTAATCGTCACCCGTGTCGTGGCGGTCAAGCTGTTGGTGCTGTTGCTGGCCTCGACGGTGGCGGTGTATGTTCCCGTTTGGAGATAGAGATAGGGCACGATTTGACCCACAGCACTGAACCCATCCCCGAAGTCCCACCTGTAGGTCACATTATCGCCGGCCCTGATGTGGGCGGTGAAGGTGATGACCTCATTGACCGCGGCCGGGCTGCTGTTTTGGGCGCTCAAGCCCGCAATCGCTTCATCTGTGACATCTGTGACGGTGATGACCACTTCATCGGCCCTTGAGACTAGACCCTGCTCATCGGTCACGCTTAGGCGGAAGGTTAAGATGGTCGGGGTGGCTGGGGCGGTGAAGGTTGTTCGGCTGAGGCTGGGCCTGTTCAAGGTCACCCTGGCCCCGCCTGTCTGCTGCCAGCCATAGCGCAAGGCATCCCCCTCGACATCCCTGCTCAAGCTGCCATCAAGGGTCACGCTTTGGCTGACAATCACGCTTTGGTCTGCCCCTGCCGCTGCCAGCGGGGCATCATTGACCGCATTGACGGTCACGGTCACAAGGGCCGTGTCGCTCAAGCTGCCATCAGAGACGCGATAGGTAAAGTTGTCTGTGCCGGCGAAGTTCAGGCTCGGGCTGTAGACCACCTGCTGGCCGCTGATGCTGGTCCTGCCGTTCTGGGCTGGACTGACCGCAGCCAGAGACAAGCTAATATTGTCTACATCCGCATCATTGCTCAACACGCTGATGCTGACCGCTTCGTCTTCCTTGGTGCTGGCTCTATCGTCAAGGGCTACTGGCGCATCATTGACCGCCTCGATGGTGATGGTTACAAGGGCCGTGTCGCTCAACACGCCGTCTGAGACCCGATAGCTGAAGTAATCTTGGCCGTTGACATCAGCAGCCGGGGTATAGACAAAGCTGCCGTCAAGTTGCAAGTCCAGTGTCCCCTGGCTGACATCGCTCTGGACGCTAGCCGCCAGACTATCCCCATTGCGGTCGCCATCATTGCTTAAGACCCCAGCGGCGGCAGCAATGGTCAGCGGGGTGTCTTCATCCGTGCTATAGGTGTCGTCTGCCGCGAGGGGGGGGACGTTCAAGACGCTATAGCTGGCACTGCTTGACCCTGTTTGGACGCTGCCGCTGAACTGGGCCCTGTTGATGATGGCACCGCTTAAGTTGAGGTTGCTGACCACGAAGGTGATGCTGATGCTTTCTCCGGCTGTGACTGGGCCCTGCCAGCTAATTTCATTAGCGGTTATCACCCCCCCCCCCCCCCCCCTGCGCTACCCAAGCGGCGAACTCAACCCCGCTGGGCAAGGGGTCGCTTAAGCGGACGCTGTCACTCCCCAAGCCGCTATTGCTCAAGACCAAGGTATAGGTCACCCGCTGGCCTGGTTCAACCCTGACTGGACTGACCGCTTTGCTTAGGCTGAGAGTGACCCCGGTTTCGTAGGCCCCCAAATCCACCCCCGCCCCTATGATGCGGGGGGCTCCATCTAAATCTTGCGGGCCGCTGGCGGCACGGTCATCGCCGACATCAATGGCCGGGGAGCCTCGTCTAAGACGCAGATTGCCAGCACTGGTGGGGGCATCCGCAGGGTCGATAGGCTCTCGGAACAGCGGGTCTGCGTCTAAATTGTGGCCGCCGTCCGTGCCCAAGCTGCTCTCCCAAGCACTGCTGCCACCTGAACTCTGGATCAAGGTGTAGCTGATCGTCGGAGTGCTGGAGTCGGTATTCATAATTTGAGCCGAGGCATTGATCAGGCCATTCGCTGCGTTCCCCCAGAAGATACTATTGACAATGTGAGGACTGCTGTTAATGTTGAACATCCCCCCGCCGCTGTTAGTAGCAGAATTACCGCTAAAGCTAACTTGGCTCATCTCAGGATGGCTGTTGTTCTGGTTGTACATCCCCCCGCCGACGGAAGCAGCATTGCCGCTAAAGCTGACTTGGCTCATCTTAGGATGGCTGCTGTGGCTGTTGATCATCCCCCCGCCGTGGGCAGCAGCATAATTGCCGCTAAAGCTGACTTGGCTTATCTTAGGATGGCTGTTCTCCCAGTTTACCATCCCCCCGCCGTGGGCAGCAGCCCGATTGCCCCTAAAGCTGATTTGGTTTATCTCAGGACTGCTTCTTATGTTGTACATCCCCCCGCCGCAATTATTATTATCCGGGCAGAACCCCCCAACATTCACATCCCCAGCGGTGATAGTGAAGCCGTCCAAAACCGCCGTGCTGCTAACCCCGATGTTGTAGATGACGTGGTAGGCGTTCGAACCAGTAATATTGGCTGTCGTCGTGACCACTCCATTGCTATCTGTGCCATCATTGCCGTCAATATCCCCGCTCAAGACGGTCACGTTGACCCTGGGCTGGCGTTGACTGCGCTCGGTCTCCGTGCCCGCGAACCCGCCGTATATCTTGACCCCATTTTTCAGGGCAAAGCTGGCCCTGACATCATTGTTGGTCTGCCCCCGGCCCTCGTCCGGGTAGTAGACTCCCGCCGCCACCCATATTTCGTCCCCGTCTGCGGCCTCAGCGAGCGCATCTTGCAGGTTGGTGAAGGCTAAGGTCCACCTCAGCCCATCTGGCACCAGGAACATCCCAGCAGCGTCAACATAAAGCCGCCGCCTAAAGACGCTATGGCTGACGCTGCTTGACCCTGTTTGGAGGCTGCCGCTGAACTGAGCCCTGTTGGTGATGGCACCGCTTAAGCTACGGTTGGTCACCGCGAAGGTGATGCTGATGCTTTCTCCCGCTGTGACTAGGCCCTGCCAGCTAATCTCATTAGCATTCTCCATCGCCCCCTGTTGCGCTACCCAAGCGGCGAACTCAACCTCGCTGGGCAAGGGGTCGCTTAAGCTGACGGTGTCACTCACCACGCCGCTATTGCTCAAGACCAAGGTATAGGTCACCCGCTGGCCTGGTTCAACCCTGGCTGGGCTGACCGCTTTGCTCAGGCTGAGACGGGGCGCGGGCGTTTCGTAGGCCCCCAAATCCACCCCCCTCCCTTGGATGCGGGGGGTTCCATCTAAATCTTGCGGGCCGCTGGCCGCACGATTATCGCCGGCATCAATGGCCGGGGAGCCTGGTCTAAGACGCAGATTGCCTTCACTGGTAGGGGCATCCGCAGGGTCGATAGGCTCTCGGAACAGCGGGTCTGCGTCTAAATTGTGGCCGCCGTTCATGCCCAAGCTGCTCACCCAAGCACTGCTGCCACCTGAACGCTGGATCAAGGTGTAGCTGATCACCGGGCTACTGCTGGAATTATAAATTTGAGCCGAGGCATTGATCAGGCCATTCGTTGCGTTCCCCCAGAAGATACTATTGATAATGTGAGGACTGCTGCTTTCGTTGTACATCCCCCCGCCTAAGAGGTCAGCAGAATTGCCGCTAAAGCTGACTTGGCTTATCTCAGGTCTGCTGCTATTATTGTTGTACATCCCCCCGCCGTGGGCAGCACGATTGCCGCTAAAGCTGACTTGGCTTATCTTAGGATTGCTGCTATTATTGTTGAACATCCCCCCGCCGAAGCTAGCACGATTGCCGCTAAAGCTGATTTGGTTTATCTGAGGACTGCTGCCAATGTTGTACATCCCCCCGCCGCAATCAGTCGGGCAGCCAAAACCCCCACCATCCGCATTCCCAGCGGTGATGGTGAAGCCGTCCAAGACCGCCGTGCTGCTAACCCCGATGTTGTAGATGACGTGGTAGGCGTTCAAGCCGCTAATATTGGCTGGCACCGTGACCACCCCCTGGCCATCTGTTATATCATCGCCGTCAATATCCCCGCTCAAGACGGTCACGTTGGTCCTGGGCTGGCGTTGACTGTGCTCGGTCTCCGTGCCCGCGAAGCCCCCGTATATCTTGACCCCATCGGTCAGGGCAAAGCTGGCCCTGACATCATCGTTGGTCTGCCCCCCGCCCTCGTCCGGGTAGTAGACTCCCGCCGCCACCCATATTTCGTCCCCGGCTTGGGCCACAGCGAGCGCATCTTGCAGGTTGGTGTAGGCTGTCGTCCAACTCATCCCAGTTGTCATCGTCAGGGTCACAGATGCGTCAACATAACACAAATCATTTGGACATTGGGCTTGGGCCACGCTGACCCCCAACCAAAGGCTCAAGCCTAGCCCGATGAGCAAACTAAGACTACATTTACCTTTTAAGGCTAAATTCATGATCTTGTTCCTCCGTCCATATATTTTACAAAGAAACGCAGCGTATGGCTAATGGCACAGGAATTAATGTCGTCTAAAAGGTGCTACCGCAACACCAAAGGCAGATAGACCTGATTAGGCCCAACCGTAAGGGTCAAAACGGCGGTGCTGCTCACTTGGCCGTCCCTGGCCAGAATGGTGACCGCCTGTTCGCCCCGGTCCGCCGCCCCTGGCACCCCCCTGAGCGTGCCTGTATTATCCTGATGATCGACAAAGTCCAGCCAAGCGGGCTTCTGCGGGGCGGAGAGCGTGTAAACTTGGGTCTCAAGGACATGAGGGGTCTGAGTCCTCATCGGGCTTGGCGAAACCTTGACGGTATAGGAGTAGGCCACCCCCTGATAGGCGGTGAAGTATCTAAGCCGCAGGACAGGGCTTAGATAATCACTGACTTCAATCTCGGGTCTAAACCCGATAATGGGGGTGATGCTGACCACAGTCGTGGCGGTCAGTATATTGATGCTGTTGCTGGCCACGACGGTGGCGATGTAAGTTCCCGCTTGGGTATAGACATGGGGCACTATTTGACCCACAGCACTGCCCCCATCGCCGAATTGCCAAGTGTAGGTCACATTATCGCCGGCTGTGATGTGGGCGGTGAAGGTGACGACTTCATTGAGCGTGACCGGGCTGTTTTGGACGCTCAAGCCGGCGATGGCTTCCTCTATGGTAATCGTCACCCGTGTCATGGCGGTCATGGTATTGATGCTGTTGCTGGCCACGACGGTGGCGGTGTAAGTTTCCACTTGGGTATAGACATGGCTCACCTCTGATTTGCCGCTGGTCTGTTCCCCATCGCCAAAATCCCAAGTATAGCTTACATTCGTCCCCGCTGTGATGCTGGCGGTGAAAGTCACCCTCTCTTGGACGGCACTTGGGCTGGTGTTTTGGACGCTCAAGCCGGCGATGGCTTCCTCTGTGGCGGTGATGACCACTTCATCTGCCCTTGAGACTCCAGCCTCATCGGTCACGCTTAGGCTGAAGGTTAAGATGGTCGGCACGGCTGGGACGATGAAGGTTGTTCGGCTGAGGCTGGGCCTGTTCAAGGTCACCCTGACCCCGCCTGTCTGCTGCCAGCCATAGCGCAAGGCATCCCCCTCGACATCGCTGCTCAGGCTGCCATCAAGGGTCACGCTTTGGCTGACCCTCACGCTTTGGTCTGCCCCTGCCACTGCCAGCGGGGCATCATTGACCGCCCGGATGGTCACGGTCACAGAGGCCGTGTCGCTCAAGCTGCCATCAGAGACGCGATAGGTAAAGCTGTCTGTTCCCTCGAAGTTCAGACTCGGACTATAGACCACCTGCTGCCCGCTGATGCTGGTTCTGCCGTTCTGGGCTGGGCTGACCGCCGTCAGGGACAAGCTATCATCTTCAATATCCACATCATTGCTCAACACGCTGATGCTGACCGCTTCGTCTTCATTCGTGCTGGCTGTATCGTCACGGGCTACTGGCGCATCATTGACCGCCCGGATGGTGATGGTCACAAGGGCCGTGTCGCTCAAGCTGCCATCAGAGACGCTATAGGTAAAGCTGTCTGTTCCCTCGAAGTTCAGACTCGGACTATAGACCACCTGCTGCCCGCTGATGCTGGTTCTGCCGTTCTGGGCTGGGCTGACCGCCGTCAGGGACAAGCTATCATCTTCAATATCCACATCATTGCTCAACACGCTGATGCTGACCGCTTCGTCTTCATTCGTGCTGGCTGTATCGTCACGGGCTACTGGCGCATCATTGACCGCCCGGATGGTGATGGTCACAAGGGCCGTGTCGCTCAAGCTGCCATCAGAGACGCGATAGGTAAAGCTGTCTGTTCCCTCGAAGTTCAGACTCGGACTATAGACCACCTGCTGCCCGCTGATGCCGGTCCTGCCGTTTTGGGCTGGGCTGACCGCCGTCAGAGACAAGCTATCATCTTCAATATCCACATCATTGCTCAACACGCTGATGCTGACCGCTTCGTCTTCATTCGTGCTGGCTGTATCGTCACGGGCTACTGGCGCATCATTGACCGCCCGGATGGTGATGGTCACAAGGGCCGTGTCGCTCAAGCTGCCATCAGAGACGCGATAGGTAAAGTTGTCTGTGCCGGCGAAGTTCAGACTCGGGCTGTAGACCACCTGCTGCCCGCTGATGCTGGGCCTGCCGTTCTGGGCTGGACTGACCGCCGTCAGGGACAAGCTATCATTTTCAATATCCGCATCATTGCTCAACACGCTGATGCTGACCGCTTCGTCTTCAGCGGTGCGGGCTGTATCGTCCAGAGCTACTGGCGCATCATTGACCGCCGCGATGGTGATGGTCACAAGGGCCGTGTCGCTCAACACGCCGTCTGAGACCTGATAGCTGAAGTAATCTTGACCATTAAACTGAGCCTGCGGGGTATAGACAAAGCTGCCATCAAGTTGCAAGTCCAGTATCCCACTGCTGACATCGCTCTGGACGGTAGCGGTCAGCCTATCCCCGTTGAGGTCGTCATCATTGCTTAAGACCCCAGTGGGGCTGATGATGGTCAGCGGGATGTCTTCAGTCGCGGTGTAGGTGTCGTCAGCCGCGAGGGGAGGGACCTTCAAGACGGTATGGCTGACGCTGGTTGACCCTGTTTGGACGCTGCCGCTGAACTGAGCCCTGTTGGTGATGGGGCCGCTTAAGTTGAGGTTGCTGACCCCGAAGGTGATGGTGATGCTTTCTCCCGCTGTGACTGTGACATGCCAACTGATTTCATTAGCGGTTATCACCCCCCCCCCCCCCCCCCCCCGCGCTACCCAAGCGGCGAACTCAACCCCGCTGGGCAAGGGGTCGCTTAAGCGGACGCTGTCACTCCCCAAGCCGCTATTGCTCAAGACCAAGGTATAGGTCACCCGCTGGTCTGGTTCAACCATGGCTGGGCTGACCGCTTTGCTCAGGCTGACAATGGGCCTGGGTGCTTCATAAGCCCCCAAATCCACCCCCGCCCCTTGGATGCGGAGGGCTCCATCTAAATCTTCAGGGTCTCTGGCCGCATCGTCATCGCCGGCATCAATGGCCGGGGAGCCTGGTCTAAGGCGCAGATTGCCAGCACTGGTGGGGGCATCCGCCGGGTCGATAGGCTCTCGGAACAGCGGGTCTGCGTCTAGCAGATTGTGGCCGCCGTTTCCCAAGGTGGTCAGCCAAGCACTGCTGCCACCTGAACTCTGGACCAAGGTGTAGCTGATCACCGGTCTGCTTATGCCGTTATTCGTAATTTGAGCCGAGGCATTGGTCAGGCCATTCGCTGCGTTCCCCCAGAAGATACTATTGCTAATCTGGGGATGGCTGCCCTGATTGAACATCCCCCCGCCGTTGAAAGCAGCAGAATTGCCGCTAAAGCTGACTTGGCTCATCTTAGGATTGCTGCTGTTCTGGTTGTACATCCCCCCGCCGTTGCCAGCCTGATTGCCGCTAAAGCTGACTTGGCTTATCTTAGGACTGCTGTTCCAGTTGTACATCCCCCCGCCGTTGAAAGCAGCAGAATTGCCGCTAAAGCTGACTTGGCTTATCTCAGGTCTGGTGCTGTTGCTGTTGTACATCCCTCCGCCCCTGTCAACAGCAAAATTGCCGCTAAAGCTGACTTGGCTCATCTCAGGATGGCTGTTCTCCCTGTTGAACATCCCCCCGCCGAATCTAGCAAAATTGCCGCTAAAGCTGACTTGGTTTATCTGAGGACTGCTTCTTATGTTGAGCATCCCCCCGCCGCAATTATTCGGGCAGGTATTACTCCCAACATCCGCCTGCCCAGCGGTGATGGTGAAGCCGTCCAAGACCGCCGTGCTGCTAACCCCTCTGTTGAAGATGACGTGGTAGGCGTTCGTGCCGCTAATATTGGCTGTCGCCGTGACCACCCCATTGCTATCTGTGCCATCATCACCGTCAATATCCCCGCTCAAGACGGTCACGTTGGTCTTGGGCTGGCGTTGACTGCGCTGGGTCTCCGTGGCCGCGAAGCCGCCGTATATCTCGACCCCATCTTTCAGGCCAAAGCTGGCCGTGACAACATTGTTGGTCTGCCCCCGGCCCTCGTCCGGGTAGTAGACTCCCGCCGCCACCCATATTTCGTCCCCGGCTTGGGCCTCAGCGAGCGCATCTTGCAGGCTGGTGTAGGCTGAGGTCCAACTTATCCCATCTGTCATCGTCAGGGTCACAGCAGCGTCAACATAACACCGACTATTTGGACATTGGGCTTGGGCCACGCTGACCCCCAACCAAAGGCTCAAGCCTAGCCCGATGAGCAAACTGAGGCTACATTTAGCTTTTAAGGATAAATTCATGATCTTGTTCCTCCGTCCATATATTTTACAAAGAAACGCAGCGTATGGCTAATGACACAGGAATTAATGTCGTCTAAAAGGTGCTACTGCAACACCAAAGGCAGATAGACCTGATTAGGCCCAACCGTAAGGGTGAAAACAGCGGTGCTGCTCACTTGTCCGTCTGTGGCCAGAATGGTGACCGCCTGTTCGCCCCGGTCCGCCGCCCCTGGCACCCCCATGAGCGTGCCTGTATTATCCCCATGCTCGACAAAGTCCAGCCAAGCGGGCTTATGCAGGGCGGAGAGCGTGTAAATTTGTGTCTCAAGGAGATGAGGGGTCTGAGTCCTCATCAGGCTTGGCGAAACCTTGACGGTATAGGAATAGGCCACCCCCTGATAGGCGGTGAAGTGTCTAAACCGCAGGACAGGGCTTAGATAATCAGTGACATCAATCTCGGGTCTCTCGATAATGGGGGTGATGCTGACCACAGTCGTGGCGGTCAGTATATTGATGCTGTTGCTGGCCACGACGGTGGCGATGTAAGTTCCCGCTTGGGTATAGACATGGGGCACTATTTGACCCACAGCACTGCCCCCATCGCCGAATTGCCAAGTGTAGGTCACATTATCGCCGGCTGTGATGTGGGCGGTGAAGGTGACGACTTCATTGAGCGTGACCGGGCTGTTTTGGACGCTCAAGCCGGCGATGGCTTCCTCTGTGGTAATCGTCACCCGTGTCGTGGCGGTCATGGTATTGATGCTGTTGCTGGCCACGACGGTGGCGGTGTAAGTTTCCACTTGGGTATAGACATGGCTCACCTCTGATTTGCCGCTGGTCTGTTCCCCATCGCCAAAATCCCAAGTATAGCTTACATTCGTCCCCGCTGTGATGCTGGCGGTGAAAGTCACCCTCTCTTGGACGGCACTTGGGCTGGTGTTTTGGACACTCAAGCCGGCGATGGCTTCCTCTGTGGCGGTGATGACCACTTCATCTGCGCTTGAGACTCCAGCCTCATCGGTCACGCTTAGGCGGAAGGTTAAAACGGTCGAGGTGGCTGGGGCGGTGAAGGTTGTTCGGCTGAGGCTGGGCGTATTCAAGGTCACGCTGACTCCGCCTGTCTGCTGCCAGCCATAGCGCAAGGCATCCCCCTCGACATCGCTGCTCAAGCTGCCATCAAGGGTCACGCTTTGGCTGACCCTCACGCTTTGGTCTGCCCCTGCCACTGCCAGCGGGGCATCATTGACCGCCTCGATGGTCACGGTCACAGAGGCCGTATCGGTCAACACGCCGTCGGAGACCTGATAGCTGAAGTAATCTTGGCCGTTGAAATGAGCCTGCGGGGTATAGACAAAGCTGCCATCAACTTGCAAGTCCAGTGTCCCCTGGCTGACATCGCTCTGGACGCTAGCCGCCAGACTATCCCCGTTGCGGTCGCCATCATTGCTTAAGACCCCAGCGGCGGCGGCAATGGTCAGCGGGGTGTCTTCATCCGTGCTATAGGTGTCGTCTGCCGCGAGGGGGGGGACGTTCAAGACGCTATAGCTGGCCCTGGTTGACCCTGTTTGGAGGCTGCCGCTGAACTGGGCCCTGTTGATGATGGCACCGCTTAAGTTGAGGTTACTGACCACGAAGGTGATGCTGATGCTTTCTCCGGCTGTGACTGGGCCCTGCCAGCTAATTTCATTAGCGGTTATCACCCCCCCCCCCTGCGCTACCCAAGCGGCGAACTCAACCCCGCTGGGCAAGGTGTCGCTTAAGCGGACGCTGTCACTCCCCAAGCCGCTATTGTTCAAGACCAAGGTATAGGTCACCCGCTGGCCTGGTTCAACCCTGACTGGACTGACCGCTTTGCTCAGGCTGAGAGTGACCCCGGTTTCGTAGGCCCCTAAATCCACCCTCCTCCCTTGGATGCGGGGGGCTCCATCTAAATCTTGCGGGCCGCTGGCGGCACGGTCATCGCCGGCATCAATGGCCGGGGAGCCTCGTCTAAGACGCAGATTGCCAGCACTGGTGGGGGCATCCGCAGGGTCGATAGGCTCTCGGAACCGCGGGTCTGCGTCTAAATTGTGGCCGCCGTCCGTGCCCAAGCTGCTCTCCCAAGCACTGCTGCCACCTGAACTCTGGATCAAGGTGTAGCTGATCGTCGGAGTGCTGGAGTCGGTATTCGTAATTTGAGCCGAGGCATTGATCAGGCCATTCGCTGCGTTCCCCCAGAAGATACTATTGCTAATCTGAGGACTGCTGTTCACGTTGAACATCCCCCCGCCGTCGTTCTGAGCAGAATTACCGCTAAAGCTAACTTGGCTCATCTCAGGATGGCTGTTGTTCTGGTTGAACATCCCCCCGCCGTTGAAAGCAAAATTGCCGCTAAAGCTGACTTGGCTCATCTTAGGA
The DNA here is from genome assembly GCA_965199695.1 of Anaerolineae bacterium. GTDB lineage: Bacteria > Chloroflexota > Anaerolineae > 4572-78 > 4572-78 > CBDAUV01. The sequence continues at coordinate 2,179,821 of OZ241372.1, forward strand.
TGGCTACTGTGGCTGTTGAACATCCCCCCGCCGTGGGCAGCACGATTGCCGCTAAAGCTGACTTGGCTCATCTTAGGATGGCTGTTCTCCCAGTTGACCATCCCCCCGCCGTGGGCACTAGCCCGATTGCCCCTAAAGCTGATTTGGGTTAGCTGAGGACTGCTTCTTATGTTGAGCATCCCCCCGCCGCAATTATTATTATCCGCGCAGAGACTCCCAGCATTCACATCCCCAGCGGTGATAGTGAAGCCGTCCAAAACCGCCGTGCTGCTAACCCCGATGTTGTAGATGACGTGGTAGGCGTTCGCGCCCGTAATATTGGTTGTCGCCGTGACCACCCCATTGCTATCTGTGCCATCATCACCGTCAATATCCCCGCTCAAGACGGTCACGTTGACCCTGGGCTGGCGTTGACTGCGCTCGGTCTCCGTGCCCGCGAACCCGCCGTATATCTTGACCCCATTTTTCAGGGCAAAGCTGGCCCTGACATCATTGTTGGTCTGCCCCCCGCCCTCGTCCGGGTAGTAGACTCCCGCCGCCACCCATATTTCGTCCCCGTCTGCGGCCTCAGCGAGCGCATCTTGCAGGTTGGTGAAGGCTAAGGTCCACCTCAGCCCATCTGGCACCAGGGACATCCCAGCAGCGTCAACATAAAGCCGCCGCTTAAAGACGGTATAGCTGACGCTGCTTGACCCTGTTTGGAGGCTGCCGCTGAACTGAGCCCTGTTGGTGATGGCACCGCTTAAGCTACGGTTGGTCACCGCGAAGGTGATGCTGATGCTTTCTCCCGCTGTGACTGGGCCCTGCCAGCTGATCTCATTAGCATTCTCCATCGCCCCCTGTTGCGCTACCCAAGCGGCGAACTCAACCCCGCTGGGCAAGGGGTCGCTTAAGCGGACGGTGTCACTCCCCAGCCCGCTATTGCTCAAGAGCAAGGTATAGGTCACCCGCTGGTCTGGTTCAACCAGGGCTGGGCTGACCGCTTTGCTCAGGCTGAGATAGGGCGCGGGCGTTTCGTAGGCCCCCAAATCCACCCCCGCCCCTTGGATGCGGAGGGCTCCATCTAAATCTTGCGGGCCGCTGGCCGCACGGTCATCGCCGGCATCAATGGCCGGGGAGCCTGGTCTAAGACGCAGATTACCAGCACTGGTGGGGAAATCCGCCGGGTCGATAGGCTCTCGGAACAGCGGGTCTGCGTCTAGATTGTGGCCGCCGTTTGAGCCCAAGTTGTTATCCCAAGCACTGCTGCCACCTGAACGCTGGATCAAGGTGTAGCTGATCACCGGGCTGCTCATGTTGTTATTCGAAATTTGAGCCCTGGCATTGATCAGGCCATTCGCTGCGTTCCCCCAGAAGATACTATTGACAATGTGAGGACTGCTGTTAAAGTTGTACATCCCCCCGCCGTCGTTCTTAGCAGAATTACCGCTAAAGCTGACTTGGCTCATCTCAGGATGGCTGCTGTGGCTGTTGAACATCCCCCCACCGAGGCCGAGGTGAGAACGATTGCCACTAAAGCTGACTTGGCTCATCTTAGGATGGCTGCTGTGGCTGTTGAACATCCCCCCGCCGTTGCCATTAGCAGTATTGCCGCTAAAGCTGATTTGGCTCATCTTAGGATGGCTGTTATCCCAGTTGAGCATCCCCCCGCCGTTGGCATCAGCATGATGGCCGCTAAAGCTGATTTGGTTTATCTGAGGACTGCTTCTTATGTTGAGCATCCCCCCGCCGCAATTATTCGGGCAGAGACCCCCAGCATTCACATACCCAGCGGTGATGGTGAAGCCGTCCAAGACCGCCGTGCTGTTAACATCGCTGTTCCTGATGACGTGGTGGGCGTTCATGCCCGTAATATTGGTTGTCGCCGTGACCACCCCATTGCTATCTGTGCCATCATTGCGGTCAATATCCCCGCTCAAGACGGTCACGTTGACCCTGGGCTGGCGTTGACTGCGCTCGGTCTCCGTGCCCGCGAACCCGCCGTATATCTCGACCCCATCTTTCATGGCAAAGCTGGCCAGGGCATTATCGTTGGTCTGCCCCCGGCCCTCGTCCGGGTAGTAGACTCCCGCCGCCACCCATATTTCGTCCCCGTAAACGGCCTCAGCGAGCGCATCTTGCAGGTTGGTGAAGGCTAAGGTCCACCTCAGCCCATCTGGCATCGTCAGAGTCACACCAGCGTCAACATAAAGCCGCCGCCTAAAGACGGTATAGCTGACCCTGCTTGACCCTGTTTGGAGGCTGCCGCTGAACTGGGCTCTGTTGGTGATGGCGCCGCTTAAGTTGAGATTGGTCACCACGAAGGTGATGCTGATGCTTTCTCCCACTGTGACTGGGCCCTGCCAGCTAATTTCATTAGCGGTCATCACCGCCCCCCCTTGCGCTACCCAAGCGGCGAACTCAACCCCGCTGGGCAAGGTGTCGCTTAAGCGGACGCTGTCACTCACCACGCCGCTATTGCTCAAGACCAAGGTATAGGTCACCCGCTGGTCTGGTTCAACCCTGACTGGACTGACCGCTTTGCTCAGGCTGACAATGGGCCCGATTTCGTAGGCCCCCAAATCCACCCTCCCCCCTTGGATGCGGGGGGCTCCATCTAAATCTACCGGGCCGCTGGCGGCACGGTCATCGCCGACATCAATGGCCGGGGAGCCTGGTCTAAGGCGCAGATTGCCAGCACTGGTGGGGGCCTGCACAGGGTCGATAGGCTCTCGGAACAGCGGGTCTGCGTCTAAATTGTGGCCGCCGTTCATGCCCAAGCTGCTCTCCCAAGCACTGCTGCCACCTGAACGCTGGATCAAGGTGTAGCTGATCGTCGGGGTACTCGCGCTGATATTCAGAATTTGAGCCGGGGCATTGGTCAGGCCATGCGCTTCGTTCTGCCAGAAGATACTATTGATAATCTGAGGCTGGCTGCCGGTATCGTTGAACATCCCCCCGCCGTCTTCATCAGCAGAATTGCCGCTAAAGCTGACTTGGCTCATCACGGGACTGCTGCTATTGTTGAACATCCCCCCGCCCCTGTCAGCACGATTGCCGCTAAAGCTGACTTGGCTCATCTCAGGATTGCTGCTATTATTGTTGAACATCCCCCCGCCCCTGTCAGCACGATTGGCACTAAAGCTGACTTGGCTCATCTCAGGTCTGCTGCCAAAGTTGAACATCCCCCCGCCGTTGAGAGCAGCAGAATTGCCGCTAAAGCTGACTTGGCTCATCACGGGACTGCTGCTATTGTTGAACATCCCCCCGCCGCTATCAGCACGATTGCCGCTAAAGCTGATTTGGTTTATCACAGGACTGCTGCCAAAGTTGTACATCCCCCCGCCGCAACCATCCGGGCAGCCAAAACTCCCAACATCCGCATGCCCAGCGGTGATGGTGAAGCCGTCCAAGACCGCCGTGCTGCTAACCCCGCTGTTGTAGATGACGTGGTAGGCGTTCAAGCCCCTAATATTGGCTGTCGCCGTGACCACCCCCTGCCCATCTGTTATATCATCGCCGTCAATATCCCCGCTCAAGACGGTCACGTTGGTTCTGGGCTGGCGTTGACTGCGCTCGGTCTCCGTGCCCGCGAACCCCCCGTATATCTTGACCCCATCGGTCAGGGCAAAGCTGGCCCTGAAATCATCGTTGGTCTGCCCCCCGCCCTCGTCCGGGTAGTAGACTCCCGCCGCCACCCATATTTCGTCCCCGGCTGTGGCCACAGCAAGCGCATCTTGCAGGTTGGTGTAGGCTGTCCTCCAACTCATCCCATCTATCGTCGAGGTCATCACATCAGCGTCAACATAACACAAATCATTTGGACATTGGGCTTGGGCCAAGCTGACCCACAAACAAAGGCTCAAGCCTAGCCCGAGGAGCAAACTGAGACCACATTTACCTTTTAAGGCTAAATTATTCTTCATTGGTTTCTCCTTCTATATATCCATAACTTGTTGGATGGGTCGCTTTTATCGTCTAAACCGCTTCCCTCTCTACGCCTGCTTTTTCTTCCTCTGCCCCATCTTTTTTCCGGAGAAATCGGCCAAATAATTTTTGTAAACGTCCCTCTTTCTTTTTGGGGATTAATTCAGAAACCGGGGTCGCGGTCGATTCTGTATATTCAGTCACCGGCGCGGGCAAAATTAAGATGCTTTGGTCTGTCACCTCTACTTTGGCCCGCCCTTTGATGTTCAATTGTTCCAAATAATCCTGCGGAATTTGTATGCGGCCAGCCGAATCTAAAACGACCAATTCTTCAAAAACTTCGGGTTGCTCATCTTCGTCGCTTTGATGGTCTTGGTTGCGTTGACGAACTGTTTCTCGCGCTGTTGTCCCGTCGCTCAGGGCCACAACCCGCTCTACCTGCTTGGCCACTTCGGGGTCATGGCTGACAATAACGATGGTGACGTTGAGTTCTGTATTGAGATCTCTAAGGGTATCATAGATGGCTAAGGCAGTCACTGAGTCCAATTCTCCGGTCGGCTCATCCGCCAATAAGAGAGAAGGTTTATTGGCCAAGGCGACAGCAATTGCCACCCGTTGCTGTTCTCCACCGGATAGCTCCGGTAGATAGTGTTTGCGTCGCTCGGCTAAACCGACGGTTTCTAACAAAAATTCAGCCCATTGCTTGGCTTGTTTGCCTGTGATGCCAGCTAGAGTCATGGGTAAGCGTACATTTTCGAGGGCATTGAGATAGGGGACGAGGTTACGGGCACTTTGCTGCCACACAAAACCAACCTCAGTGCGGCGATAACGATTGAGTTCAGTATCTGACATCTTTAATAAATCATGATTGCTAACCCAAACCCGTCCTGCTGAGGGACGGTCTAAGCCCCCTAAAATATTCATCAAGGTACTTTTACCGCTCCCACTGGCCCCGACAATGGCCATCAATTCGCCTTGATGGACCACCATATCCAATCCACGCAGGGCCACAACTTCAAGCCCAGCCACTTTATAGATTTTGACTAAATTATCACATATAATAAAAGGTGTACTCACACTGTTTCTCCCAGTTTTAGAGCTTGGAATATCTTGATACGCAGCAGCAGAACCACTAAAACAATTAAGGCGACTAGGAATAACAATCCAAAGAGGGCATAAATTCGGAAAACGGCGGGCCAAGCAATCTCAACCCAGAAGGGTGGAATTTGGGCAGTCTCTTCTGACCCGACTTGAAGAGCTGGGATGAAGATATAACTAACTAAAGCCCCTAAGCCAGTGCCCATACCCAGGCCGATAAGGATTAGAAAGGCCAATTCCCAGAAAATGTAGTTCGTCATATCCGCTGCTGACATGCCGACTGCTCGTAACGTGCCTAACTCAATGAAGCGGCGGCGGAAGGAGAAAAAGGCGTAAAGCAAAAATCCTAAGACAGTTAAAAGGGCCGCCCCGATAAAACCAACAGACAAGACACCAAATAGCCCTTGTCGCTCTGGTCGTTCCTGTTCTTCCAGAATTTCTTGTGGAGTCACTTCATCTATTTGGACACGGAAATTGAGTTCGTCTAAGCCTGCGATGACTTGATCTAAATTCGTGTTTTCGCTGGTTTTAAGCCAAACCTCATAAGGCATCTGACCACCAACCTGTTGAAAGATGTGGTCTAAGTTGCCCACAACCAAAGGCGGGTCGATTTCTGGATACCAAGTCGGAAAGTATTCAAAAGTGCCGACAATGGTGAAAGCCATCTCTAAAGTTTCACCAAACATATCCAAGTTGACGCGCAGCAGGTCTCCTTCACGTAAGGCATTGTCGATCATAAATTCACGCGGAACTAAAGCCCCGTCGGATACCAGGGCTAATTTATTCATCAGATTACCTAAAGGCTCCCCGGCAAAATCATGACGCCAATAAGACGTGGCTGGAAATTCATTGCGGCTGACACCTAAAAAGAGACCCGCTCGTGTGCGTCCCCCTGTCCGTGTCCTAGCGCGATAGCGTCCGACACGGGTCACAGCCGTTACCCCATCGACATTTAGATATTCTTGGTAAGGGAAGAAATACCACTGAGGCCCTGCGTCTTCTTCGGCTGCTACATTACCACCGCCGCCACCGCTCTCCCCAAAGGCAAAGGCGGACCCAGTATTAACAATTTCATAGTCCTTAAAGCGTAGGTCCGACCCGACATCATAATATTTTTGATCATAGAGATGATAATCTAAAGTCTGAGCTAAGGAGGAGGTGAAGGCTGATAAACTCAGGGTGAGGACTAAGAGAACAAGTGGGGCAGAGTAGAAACCTGGGGTACGCGATAGTTGACGTAAGGCTAGTAAGAGGCTGACACTTTTGGTTTGGGACAAAACCCAAGCCAGAAGGCCCATGATAAAAGGGACAAAACGCAGGGTGAATAGGGTTAAGGCGAAGATGCCCAGGGCTGGGATTAAGAAGAGGAGCGGGTTTTCAAAGGGGTCTTCAGCGGTGAATCCGTCAGTCCCTGGCATAGCAATTTGCCCCTGCTGTTGAAGAATGTAGGTGCCATATCCGGCTGGGATGAGCAGTAATACATCTAGCCAAGCCCGTTGCCACCAAGGCGGTTTCAAACTGCGGGCTTGGTCTTGTTTGTAGCTAATAATGGTATGCCGCGCCGCACCAATTGTAGGCAATAGTTGGGCTGCCAAAGTTACGCCGACCGCTAAACCGCCTAAGCGGATGGCTGTGTTGGTGACGCGGACGATGATATCGGTTTGGGCATCGAAGCTCAAAAAGCTACGGGTTTGTCCAATGATATAAGCTATAGCTTGACTGCCTGGCAAACTAATCGCCAGGGCGAAGAGACTCAAAACCAACCCTTCGATTAAGGCAATGCCAATAATCTGCGGCATGGTCGCGCCGCGGCTACGCAGGACGGCAATTTCATTACGTTGCCGTTCGACGAGTAAGCCGACGACGAGGCCGATGAAGGCCAAGATAAGGCCCATGATGGGCACACTGAAAGCATAAAGCAAGACCGTGAGCAGGCCAGAATCGGATTGATAGCGTACCAGAGGGTCGGTGGGGGCAATGGTCAAAGAGGTATTGGGTAACAGGGTGATAACTCGTTGTTGGACAAAGGTTATCCGACCCAGAAGTGAGCGTACGTTTTCGGCGCGGACCTCATCGCCGTTCATGACCAAATACCAGAGACCCAGATAGACGGATTGGTCTATAATACGACTGAGGAGTTGAGCGTATGTTTCTTCGGGTACAATTAAGAAATCATCGAGAGCATCTGGTTCATAAAACCAGTAAGGCTCTTTCGGATTAGTTGGTTCCCATAAGCCTGATACCCTGACTTGTAATTGTTGGTCTTGCGTTGCCTGACTCCCCCGGATGAAGACAATATAAATTTCGCCGGTTTGCATCCCCAATTCAAAGGCCATATTTTGACTGACGAGGATGTTAATGGGCTGTCCTTCTGAGGTGACGGGGCTTGGATACTCACCTTCGACCAAGGTGACATGCTCGTTGAAGTTATCCACAATGCCGAAACCCACCCAGGCTAAGGTTGTATCATCTTTATAGACAGTTTCATCGCGGGGAAATAATTGATAGGTATCTGTCTTGAAGTGCCGCACAATAAATTCTCGGGGAAGATTTAAATGGCTTGTGGCTTGCTCTCGTAAATATTCATCAACCTGCTGTATATCCTCCCAAGCTACAGCCCCACGGGCCGCGCCGAGATAGCGAAACATAAAGGCGAAGGGGGGACGTAAGATGCGGGTATTTCTATTTTTACCTGATAATTCATCTTGTAAAATTTGATAATAGACTGCGTCGGCATAGAGCGGAATGCTCATGGTGATAGCTAGAGCCGTGAGCAGCCCGACCATGGTGGCTAAGACGAGACCCCGTTGTGAAAAAAGTCGCCTCGCTGCGACCAAAAAGACTGATAACATGCGCCGCAAAAAAACCATAAAGCTTATCTCCAAGATGTAGGTTGGGTTGAGTGCGTTCCTGCGGAACGACCGAAACCCAACAATAGTATTACCAATCTATTCCCCAATAATGGTTTGACCTTCGGTCAAGCCTTCTTCAATTTCTACGCGCTCTTCGCTCTTTATACCAACCTTGACATCAACGCGGCGTTGAATATCCCCTTCCTGAACAACAACAAAATCACGTCCACTAAAGGTGCGAATTGCTTGCGGTGGTAGCCAAAGAACACTATCTTTTCTTTCGAGTTCTACAGTCACTTTAACCAAAGAACCTTGCTTGAAATTATCCCGCTCGGCTGGGTTATCAATGGTCACCCGCGTGGATTCATCATCCCGACTGTTTGCCTCAATGGGACTGGTGCCACTGCCATAAGGATAGGGTAAGAGACGAATTGTGCCCACCACCGTTTCGCCAGGTCGGTTATTTGGGCTGATGAGAACAGGTATATCTTCGGACAATTTTTGCATGGTCGAGTCAATGAGGTCTGCCCGCACTTCCAATTCGGCCGGGTCGGCTAAAACAGCCACGGGTTCAAAGGCTTGGACGGCTCGACCCTCAATAGCATTGAAAGACAAGAGTTGTCCGCTAAAGGGGGCAATCAGGGTCGCCTCAGCGATTTCGGCCTCAATGCGCTCAATATTCAATTCAATACTGCGCCTGTCATCGCGTAGGCGCGGGTCAATGCTTTCTTGAATTTCAATTAGGTCGAGTTGCGCGAGGGCGACTTCCAATTCCTGTAAAGCTATATCAAAATCTGAGGAATTTAGCCGTCGAGTCGATGTATCTTGGATAGCGGAAGCGTAATCTGCCTCTGCTTTGGCAAAGGCTAAGGTCGCTCGCTCTAGGTCTTCAGCCTGAGAAGTAGCCCCAGCATCACCTCGCCAGGCCACTTCATCATAAGCTTCTTGGGCTTTTCTGAGGGCGATAGAGGCCCTCTGTAGTTCGATTTGGGCTTTCACTTGGTCTATGGAACGGGTTTGCGCCTCAATCGCCTCATTTTGCGCCTCAAATTGGGCATCGGCATGTGCGTCAAACTCAGCTTTAGCCAAGCGTAGCTGAGTCATCTCTAGGCGGATTTGGGACCGCATGATACGACTGGCCAAATCTGCTTCTGCCTCGGCTAGTCGATTTTGAGCGGCCTCTAAATCGAATTGAGCGGCTTCGAGTTGGCGTTCCAGATGATCAATCTCCAAATCAGCTAAAATCTGGCCTTCGCTAATGACATCATTACGTCGGGCAAAGATATTTCTCACGCGGCCGTCAACACGGAAGAATAGTTCACTCTCGATGACCGGCGCTAAACGCCCTGTAAATTCAAGCAAACTGATGACTTCTCCCTGTTCAACTGTATAGGTTGTTTTGACTGGTACAATAGGTGTCGGTATGGGGGTCGGTGTTGCATCTTGACTTTCAGCGCGTTCACGAGGCCCGCTGGCAGATGGTAAAATTTCGCAGGCCGTGATGAGTAACATTGACAGCAGAAAAAGCACCAAAAATAAGCGATGATATTTCATAAGACCTAACTCAACCTCTTTATAAAAATTCAGGATTTCAGACGGCTTTATTCCAACGTTCAACTATAACGCGATGTTTAAATAATGCAAACCTGACCTTACCCAATTTATTTTGCAATTTCCTTCAAAAAAGCCGCTCGCCAATTGGACGTAGTAAGTCGTGTCAAATGTTTTACTGACCTAGAGGCATCTGTGCTGCTGAATTATGTTTGTTGTTCATACGTTGTTTTATTGGCGAGGTTAAACTTTATCTTAAACACCTGAATTTGCCTGATTTTCTAAATTTTGTTAGGATGTTGAAGATAGGCCTCGATGAACGAGGGGCGTACTTGTTTTTGATGATTCAGTCTAAATAAGAAGTGTTTATATTATAGCCATTAAATACTATCACATGAAGAAGATATAGATGAAAAAAATAAGCGATGCTTTGCTTGAAGATATGGCCCAACGCTTGGTTGGTCAGTTTCAACCGCAGCAGGTCATCTTATTTGGTTCGTGGGCCTGGGGCATACCTGACCAATATAGTGATGTTGATTTGATGGTCATCGTTGACGATAGTGACTTGTCCGATTATGAACGAACCGTGCAGGCTCATCGCTGTTTACGTGAGTTCGGTGTGCCAAAAGATGTTATCGTGAAAACGAGAACTGAATTTGAATTTTTTCGTGAAGTTCGAGCCTCACTGGAACACAAAATCTATACCCAAGGGAAGATATTATATGAACGAGGCCAAAAAACAACTGGTTCAAAGTTGGCTCACGAAAGCACATCATGACCTTGATTCGGCTCGTGTCTTGGCGGAGAACAACCCGCCATTATTGGACACTGCCATTTATCATTGTCAGCAAGCCGCAGAGAAAGCAGTGAAGGGGTTTCTTGTTTTTCACGGTCAGGAATTTGAGCGGGTTCACGATATAGAAGTTCTGATTCAAGCAGCCCTACCCTACGAGGCAGGGTTTTCAAACTGGGTCAACGTTGGGCGACTCCTGACACCATACGCAAGAATATTTCGTTATCCTGGCAGTGTCACCTCAGAACCGAGTATAGAACAATTTAAGCAGGCGATGTCTGATGCGAAGGGATTTTATAACTTTGTTGTCTTCCTGTTAGCTGAAGATGTACAATAAAAATAATCAAGTATGCCTTCCCACACGGAGCATTGGCGCGAGGCTTATACTGAGCGAGGGGATAAATTTAATTTTTAGGGAACGCAGATGAACGCAGGTTTTCGCAGAAGCAATTTACAAATCTGCGTCTTATTTCCAGACCGCATCTTAAATTTTTGCCCATCTTTCAGTATAATGACCTCCAGTTTCCTCAAATTTTCCCCAACAGAATGCCCCCAGCTTGCCGCCTCAAATTGACAAAGCATGTTTACCCGATATAGTATGGCATTTCATCAGGTGGATGATTAGCTACAGCTATGTGGTTCTGTATTTAGAACTTACGCAACCCGCCTGCGTAATATCCATCCATAGATGATTGCCTCGGCAAGTAACGCTTGCCGAGGGGCAAATAATGACTCTTTGGGGTGTATCCTAAAGAGTCGCCATATTATTTGGATAAGGTGTAATTGCATGTCTAAACAAATTCCTATCTTTATTCGTTTTGCTCGTCATAATTTTGGTGGTATGTGGTGGCTGGTGATGCTATCTGGTTTGTGTCTTATCGGGTTAGCCATCGCTATTTTGATTGTGCCTGAATTGCTGGCTTATATGGTGGCTGGTTTAGTCTTTTTTGCTGGTTTAGCCTTAGTCGGCTTTTCCCTCCGCTTACGCCAAGTCCAAAAAACTTTGTCTAAGCAAGCCAGAACCCAAGCAGATACAATTATTTATCAAAGGACAGGAGATGGGGAGTAGAGGACGATAGGGAATGGGGGATAGGGCCTTTCCTAACTTTCTATCCGCTCCCTCTGTAACCTAATCATTCAAGGGGCCAACATGGATATCATGACAATGATTTTGTTTATCATCGGTCTCGTTTTACTCATTGCTGGGGCAGAAGTCTTGGTTAGAGGTGCTTCAATTTGGCTTCGTTGTCTTTGGTTTGGTGATGTTGGTTATTGGGTCTACTTGGTTGGTTGATGGTGCTGTGGCCATGGCCCGTTATTTTGGTTTAAGCGAACTCATTATCGGTTTGACCATTATCGCTATTGGCACGTCGTTGCCTGAAGTGGCGACAGTCGTTGTGGCCAGTCTTAAATGAAGAGGGCTTATATGGCATTTTGGCAAAAGTCTTATTCCCCGGTTCCCGTCCCTTTGAGTGTAATGGCTTCACTGCCATCGTTATGGGTAATCAGCACAGTTGCAGCCCGCTCACCTTCTTCGTCTGGTCTAAAACGGACGATGATGATACAAGTTTCTTGGGAGTCAAGGGTGATATTGTCGCAAGTATCTCGTTCAAATTCGAAATCCACGGGGTTAGCCCCCCCAATCTCGGTATTATGGATAATGGCAGCACTTTTTCCCGTGCTAGTGATGTAAATCGTTTTCGTTAGAATATGACCGACTTCAATGGGGGAGAATTGAATATTGGTGGTGTTAAATTGGATTTGTGTATCGGTCAGGATTTGAGAACTGATAGCGGTGGGAGTAGGAATTAAAAATGTGGGGGTTGGTAATAGAGACGACTGCCCAACGCCATTGGCCTGAACGCGATATGGGCTATGCGGGGTGTTGGTATAAATGAGGAGCGTGGCGTTGCGAACATTCTCCTCGCTTGGGGTGAAGGTCAATCCGACCAGACAAGGTGTCTTTGGGGCCAGGATGGCATTGCTACAGGTATCATTCGTCACTTGGAAGTCATCCACATGTGATCCAGATGGTACGATTTCACGAATACTTAGGTCACCAGAGCCGATATTTGTCAGGGTGACAATTTTCTCAGTGCTACTCGTATTGACAAACCATTGTCCGAATCTGAGATTGCTCGTGCTTAAGGCTAAGTCAGGCCGATTTTCTCCTTGACCACTCAAAGACACCCGCTGAGGACTATTAACTGCATCACTATTAATGTTTAAAATAGCTGTCCGTGTCCCCGCAGTTAGGGGAGAAAACGCTAGATTGATTAAACAATTCGTTTCTGGGGCAAGGACAACTAAGAGACAAGTATTCGTCATGATTTTGAAATCACTGGGGTGATCGCCGCTTAAATTGATGGCATTCAGGGTTAAATTACCTGTACCATTATTGCTCACGGTTAGGGGTTGAATAGGACTCGTTTCGCCAAGAGTCTGTTCAGGGAAGACCAAACTTGTCGGCGTGAGGTCTACATTGGGGATACCAACAGCTGTCCCGTTGAGAGGGATGCTCAAAAAACCGTTCTCTGTCTGGTGCGTAATGATTAAATTCGCTGATAAATTTCCAATATGAGTCGGTGCAAAAATCAATGCTATGCGACAGGTTCCCTGCGGCTTTAGGGGCGTTCCGGTACACGTATTCGCGTTGATCAGGTAATTTGTACCTTGCGCCTCATTGAGTTCGACAGTATTGATAATTAAGTCGCCAAAGCCTTGATTGGTTAGAAGAACGATTTGCGCTGGGCTGGAACGACTAATTTGCTGCTCTGGAAAACTGAGGCTGGCTGGCTCAACCTGAATTTCGGGTTGCCCTGGCAAGCCTAAGCCTTGTAAGGGAATAACCTGTGGATTATCACTGATGTTTGTCAACAGATTGACTTGGCCTAGACGCTCTCCTTCCGTGTTGGGTACAAAGCTGATTTGTAGGGTGCATTGATTTCTTGGGGGTATAGTGGCTGCGGTACAGGTATCGTTTATTCGAATAAAATCTTTAGGGTGGCTACCAGCAATATTGGCGGCATTGATGAATAAATTGGCCGAGCCACTATTGTTGACCACAACCAGGCGCTCCTCACTGGGGAGACCCACAGGTTGATCACTAAAATTAAGACGATCTGGGCTAAAACTTAAGCCAGGGGCAATGCCTATGCCGCTGAGAGGCACGAGTTGGGGGGTTGGCCTATCGTCCAAGAAGAGGGTTAGATTGGCTGTATTTGGCCCCGTCTTCGCTGGGACATAAGCGACTGTAATCGTACATGGCGCATTGGGCTGTAGATCAAGTTCAGAACAGGTATCATTCAAAATAACAAAACCAGTATCGTCTTGCATACTGCTTTGTAAGCGCAGGGGGGCGATACCTTGATTGATCAGTGAAATATTTTGGATAACGCCATCACTTTTTAAGGGCTGTGGCCCAAAGTTGACCGCACTAGGCGAGATACTAAGCACTGGCTCAACATTGCCGGTGATGGCGGAGGTTGGGGTCAATTGTGCGCTGGAAAAAGTGAGTACGAGGATCCCTAAAATAATACTCACAGGAATTAATGCGGCTAAAGCGATGAGCAACAAAGGCCACATCTGCCAAAGGCGACGATTGTGACGGTGGGGGTGGGGATGAGCGTGAGGAATAGGTCGAAGTTGAGGGCTAGGTCTTGATTGAGGAGCTGAATAAGGAGGTGGACTAGGCTCATAAGTGTAGGCGGGAGATGGCTCAACGGGTGGGGGTGGGGTGTAACTGGGTTGTATTGGTGGAGGGGGTGGTGTTTCAGATAAGTTTGAGAGTGAACGTGCTTCATACGAAACATAGCGTGTTTCAGTTTGAGCATTTTGATGTCGTGCCGCCTGGAGCAGGAAATTAAGCGTGTTTTTGGTGGCAGAAATTTCTTGTGAATCGCCTAAGGCTTCGCGTAACCGAAAGGAGCGAGATAAATAATCATGAGCGACCTTGTCTAAATTTAAACATAAGGCCCGGGTGCCTAATTGATGCAAGACCCAAGCTTCAGCCGCTTGATTCTTCATGACCTGTGCCGCTTGCAGTTTCCATTCCAACACTTGCTTCCAAGTATCCCAATGACCGCGTAAAACCAAGGCTTGCTCCACCGCCAAGCCCAAACGCACCATCTCATTCCAACGATTATGATGCACCGCCCACCTCAGACATTGCAAAATGGCTTTCTCATGCTCAAGCAGTCGTTCAAAAGCATCCTGATGTTGCTCCGTCCAGGTCATAAAATGGGTTAAGGCCCGCCGCGCCCAAGGCTCTAAATCATTCTGTTTTTGGATAGCCTGATTCAAAGGACCACTTAAATAATAATGATTACCGCTGGCTTGCAGTAGATAGCGCTGTAGGAGCGAGTCGAGAACCGCACTGGGGTCAATCAAATCGGAGAGGATGGATAAATGTTCGATTGAAACAGGCGACCCATTAAATGCGGCCAAAATTGTGAGCAAATGGGTCTCATCTTCTGAGAGCGGTTCGATTAAATTGGCCGCAAAAGCTTCTGGCGTGGGCGATTGCTTGGCCAGTTGGAGAACAGGGCCTAAGTCATAACTTGGCGTACAGGCTAAAGCGGCTGCTTGTTGCAGGGGCAGCGGCTGGCCATCGAGCGTTGTGCAGAGAGCCGTGACTAAATCTTGTTCTTTTGGGCTGAGATTTTCAGATTGGAGAAGGTCTATTGGTGTATCTTCATGATGAGTAGCACCATCAGAGAGGAGATTTTCGACCTGTTGGTCAGATGATGAAGAGGATAGCGAGTCTTTTAATCTCAGATAAGTCTCAGCCAGCAGTTTTTGAGCCGCTGTAGGTGGCAGTCCAAGCAGGGCTATGCTCTGGCCCTTGGTTTCTAAATGACGGGTGTGGCTGGTGAAGACAAAGCTTGCTTTGACTAAGATTTGTCTTAGCACCGCGATTTCAGAGGCTAGTAAAGAAACATCATCAAGCAGGATGAGAGCCTGCTTATTTTTCAAGGCTTGATGTATTTGATCTTGCGTCACCTTCACTGTACTGGGACGACGATAAAAGGCATCAAAAAGAGATTGTTGCAAACTATCTAAAGATGTTTGATAGGCGGAGAGATAAACGATACCATCGGGGTAGGTACTTAGGGCTGAGTGGTAGGCTAGATGACGCAAGAAGCTTGTTTTTCCACTCCCATCTGGGCCATAAATTTTGAGGACGGTATCTTTTTCCAGGATTTTCAGGGCGGTATCCGTTTCGTTTTGACGGTCTAAGATATCATCAAAAGGACGTGGCCGCTGAAAAATTGGCCCAGGTCTCGGAGTCTGGCTGAGTTGTTTACGGTCTGAGGCAATGGTTATCACATTGCCCGTTGGAACCCCCATCTCCAGACGATACAACCCGATAATCATCTCTTTTTTTCTGTGCGGAGACTCACTCATACTAGCCTCTAGATATAGAATCAAAAGATTTAACGCAAAATCACAAAGGGACCAGTTCAAAAATTTTCCTGTCTTAACGCCCTCTCCTAAGCGACCAAGGCAGCTAACATCGCCTTAACATACCCAATTGAATAAGCCCAGCCCACACTTTTTTCTGAAGTATCACCAGGGATGAGGGAGATATGGTCAGGGTTGATGGGGCCACTAAAATTTACTTTTTGTAACTCTAACAAGATTTTAAACAGGTTCAAATCTCCATCGTCTAGCAGTACTTCTTCAAAAGCCCCTGTTGTAGCCAAACTGCCGCGCACGTTTCGCATGTGGCACATGAAGATTTTACCCTTCCGACCATAATTATTAATTTCATCCAGCACTAAAGAACTGCCGCCCGCCTCGGCGCGAGTGCCGATGCAGTAAATGAAGCCGACTTGTTTGCTGGGGAAAGCATCAATGACACGGTGGAAACCCAAGCCGCCTAAGGGTGTATCAACATTGGGTGTGTCAGAAGGGTGCAGGGCCAACTTGATATTATACTCTTCGGCGATAGGCACAAGGCGTTCGTATACCCGACAAAAATGATCCCACCAATTTTCGAGGGTCTCTTGGGTCGGTGTATCTGGTTTGTCTTTGGTCAGCCCCAAACTTTCGCCGCGAGAACGATACCCCCCCCGATGAACAGATTGATAACGGGTCATGAGATAAGGGAAAGTGTCCTGAGCAAAACGTTGTCGAGCCATTGGAATATCAGCCTCGCCAAAGACACGTAAGGCCTTGCAAGTATTTTCTAATTCATCTTCGGCCCCCTCCATATTGTGTAAAAAAGTTTCGCTAATATTCGGTAAGGTCACGCGATTGATATCGAGGCCAAAGGCGCGAAGACGAAGTTTCAATTTTAATACTTCATCCAAATCAGGATACCCCTGCTCTTTAACGCCTGGAAAATCTGTAGCTTGGCCGAAGTCAATATAATCGGCTCCCAAAGCACAAAGTTGATTCAGGTAAGTATCGGTTAGTTCAGCATTGTGTTTAAATACGGATATGGTAATCATAGATCCTTGCCTTTATTGTCTACTTTTCATAGGGAATGCAGTTCAGGTTGGGGGTGAGAGATACACCGCTAAACTAAAACGTGTCCCTTTCATCATCACTGTCTGTCATTATAATCTGCAAGCGTGATTTGAAACAATTGTCTTAGAGGATTTATAGGCTTAAACTTAAAATCCATCCTTTGTGAACACGGATATTTTAAGGCAAGAGACGATTAATTCAAACAATCATTGTTAAGACGAAATGAATAGCTTGTCTCTTTTCACAAGTTCGATATAATACTCTGAATTAACTTCATAGGAGCCTACCTTGGGAGCGTTATCACTGGACGAATCCGTTGCGGTCCGATTGCCAAAATGGTGTAGGGCGTGGTCCTCATAGTTAAGATTTGTTTAACAATGCAGGTTATATTTACATTTGAAACACAGGAAACATATTATGAAATCAACAACGATGTTATCTCACAACCAAAATTTTGATATTCGTCCTGAGGTTGATCCTTATGTATTGCCATTCACTGCTATCGACGCAAAGGATTTGCCCCGTGTGGGCGGTAAGGGCGCGAACCTGGGCGAGATGACACAGGCAGGCTTTCTCGTACCAGCGGGGTTTTGCGTAACAACGACAGCCTTTCAGCAATTTATGGCCGGTTGCGTCGATGCGGCTGACCTCTACATGGTCTTAGCGGCTGTAAACGCGGATGAGCTGGAAGGTGTTCGGCGTGTGGGTGAACATGTCCGAAGTACATTGACCCAGACCCCCATCCCCGATGATGTTGTTGAGGCTATTCTCGTCGCTTGGCGTGAGCAAGGAACCGACCAGTCCTATGCTGTTCGTTCTAGTGCTACTGCCGAAGATTTGCCCAATGCCTCATTTGCAGGTCAACAAGATACATATTTGAATGTGCAAGGGGCCGATGATCTGCTAGAAAGTGTGCGTCAGTGTTGGATTTCGCTCTTTACGGACCGAGCCATCATCTACCGAGTGCAGAATAATTTTGATCACCGAGAGGTATTGCTTTCAGTGGTTGTCCAACGGATGGTGTTGCCTGAGGTATCTGGCATTCTTTTTACCGCCGACCCTGTGAGCGGCCATCGCCACATAGCGACTATTGACGCGAGCTATGGCCTAGGTGAGGCCCTTGTCTCTGGTTTAGTATCGGCTGATCTCTATAAGGTCGATAAGCGTACCTTACACGAAATAGAAGCCAATATCGCTGATAAACAGATAGCTATCCGCCCCTTGTCAGATGGCGGAACGACTCAAGAGCAGTTGAACGAACCAGAACGTTCGGCCCGGGTCTTATCGTCGCCCCAGGTCAAGGCCTTGGCTGAAATTGGGACGCGCATTGAAACCCACTATGGCCAGCCTCAAGATATTGAGTGGGCCTTGGCCAAGGATAAGATTTATATAGTCCAGTCGAGACCCATTACCTCGCTTTACCCCTTGCCTGACCCTGCTCCGACGGATGATGAACGCCATATCTATCTCAGTTTTAGCCATGCCCAAGTGATGACCGACCCCATGCCACCTCTAGCCCTATCAATCTGGCAGCAGACCTTTCCATTTGGCCGAGATATGAACCTGTTAACAGACTATAATCCATATATGATTACTGCTGGGGGCCGCCTTTATATTGATGTCACCGCCATGCTCCATCACAAGATATCACGGCAGCTAGTGCTGACTTTTCTGGAGAATGTAGACCCGTTTATCGTCCAAACGCTGCGCGAGATCACCGCTCGTCTCGACTTTCAACAAATGGCAGCTAGGTCACAAAATAAAGCGACGATGCGAGGTCTGCTTCACTGGATGGCCCCCATCGGTCGAGATATTCTAACAAACTTGATATGGCATCGCCTCGAAGGTCGGACAGAGGAGATGAATCAGTGGAGTGAACAGTTTATTGCTAAGGTGCAAAGCCAATTAGATACGGCCGCTCCAGGAGCCGAACGGCTACAGGTTGCCAATACAATCCTCGGCGCAGGGATGGGCGATATCATTCGTCGAGTCTTGCCCCTTATCGCGGCGGGATTGTTGTCCAGGGCCTTGCTATTACGGCTTTTGCCAAACCAAGCTGAGGATATAGCGTTACTTATGCGGGGTCTGGCCGGAAATGTGACCACAGATATGGATCTGCATGTGGGCGATTTGGTCGACATCGCCCGCCGTTTCCCAGCATTGGTGGCCCACTTGGATGATCCTGATCCGGTGGCTGTCTTTGAGTCGATCCGTACTGTAAAGGGGGGGACGGATTTCTTATCGGCTTGGGAACAATTTTTGGAACAATATGGGATGCGTGGTCCTTCAGAAATCGATATTAGCCGCCCCCGCTGGCGCGATGATCCAAGCTCTCTAATCCAAGTGATTGCCAGTAACCTCCAACAGACTGAAGCAGGGAGTCACCGCCAGCAGCATCAGCGGATGATGGTTGAGGGGGAAGAAGCTGGAGAACGACTCATCGTGGCTGCACAGACAGGATTATTGGGTGGCTTGCACAGTCGAATGGTGCGGCGTTTAATCCGTATCATCCGAAATCTACTGGCGGTACGCGAGCATCCGAAATTTTTGCTCGTGCGGATCTTCTCCCTCATTCGTGAGGCTATCTTAGATGTGGGGACACAATTGCAGGCGCAGAATCGCATTGATGCTGTGGACGAGGTTTGGTATTTTGACCTACATGAGTTAATTCGTGTATTAGAGAGGCCAGCTGATGATTTACGACCACGTATTGCCAAACGCAAGGCGGATATGGCTCGCTACTGGACTCTGAGACCGCCGCGGGTTATGCTTAGTGATGGGGAAAATCCGATCATCAAGCATCAGCAGGACAATCTACCAGTGGGAGTCTTACCGGGCAGTCCAGTCTCGGTGGGCACCGTTGAAGGATTGGCGAGAGTGGTCATCGACCCTACTCGCGACGCATTAGCCCCGGGCGAAATTTTGGTGGCTCCTTTTACTGATCCTGGCTGGACACCCCTTTTCATCAATGCGGCAGGGTTGGTGATGGAGGTAGGGGGCTTGATGACGCATGGTTCGGTGGTCGCCCGTGAATATGGCATTCCCGCTGTGGTCGGCGTATTGGATGCCACACAGCGTATTCAAACGGGACAGCGTATTCGGGTGGATGGCGATCAAGGCTATGTAGAAATTTTGGATAAGGGTGGTGAGGCATGAGAGGTAGATTCCCATTTCTAAGCGAGTTCCAAAAATAATCGTCTTAAAAATTCTAACATATATCTAATTCAAGACTATTAACTTTAATGGATTTTTAATCTGAAAAGACTAAGATTGGCGGTGGGATTAATTTAGATTAATTAGTTGTTAGCTTGTTGTTAATTCTTGATTACTAATTGTTAATTAACACAGGAGATTGTCTATGATTGAAGTACAAAATTTAAGCAAAACTTATGGCGATCTTACCGCCTTACAGGATGTTTCGTTTAAGATTGAAGCAGGGGAAATTGTGGGTTTACTCGGCCCGAATGGGGCAGGGAAGACGACCACAATCAAGACCCTCACAGGTTATCTTCAGCCTGGGGGAGGCCAAGTTCGTATTGATAATCTGGATGTATTGACTCACACCCATCAGGTCCAACAAAGGATTGGTTATCTCCCCGAAAGTGCCCCCTTATACCCAGAATTATCCGTCCAACATTATCTGCGTATGATCGCCGATCTACGAGAAATACCCTCGGCGGAACAGGTCGATCATATATCGGAGGCAGTTTATGCGACAGGGTTGATCGACTATCTGAATCGTCCCATTCGGGTCCTGAGTAAGGGCTATCGACAACGGGTTGGCCTCGCTCAAGCGATATTGCATCGACCTAAACTATTGATTTTGGATGAACCAACCATCGGCTTAGATCCAACCCAAATTGTGGAAATTCGACACTTGATTAAGCGTTTGTCCGAAAACAGCACCATTCTTTTTTCGACCCACATTCTATCTGAGGTAGAGGCTCTTTGTGATCGCGTCATCATCTTGCTTAACGGTAAAGTACGTGCCGATGCTCGCTTGTCTGAACTTTCTGCTACAGCAAATGCGATTTTAGTGTTGCAGAAAAATGTATCAGGCTTAGAAAAAACATTGAAATCGACTCAATCAATACAGGATATTGAGAGCCTGCGCTCCGCTGACGGTTATCCTGCCTATCATATCTTTGGCAAAGCACAAGCAGATTTATGTCCGCTTATCTATGATTTGGCCCGACAGCATGACTGGCCTCTGCGAGAATTACGCCGCGATGCTCAAACGCTAGAAAGTGTTTTCAACCAGCTGGCTACTGACCTGAGCGAGGCAGAAGAGATTGATGAGGTAGAAGCCTTAGGGACAGCAGAAAATGATGAATTGCAAATTGCAAACGATCATCAGAATTAACTCACTAATAACTAACCACTAACAACTGATATTTACATAGGAAGCAAATACAAATGAAACAAACCTTAGCTATTATGCGTAAAGAATTAAGTATTTACTTTGGCTCGCCTATGGCTCTTATCTTTTTAGGCGTTTTTCTAGCGATCACTTTATTTGTCTTCTTTTGGATTGACACTTTTTTTGCGCGTAACATTGCTGATGTTCGTCCCCTCTTTCGCTGGATGCCCCTCTTGCTAATTTTTCTTGTTTCTGCTTTGACTATGCGCCAATGGAGTGATGAGGAACAAAGAGGCACCCTGGAAATTCTGCTGACGCTGCCTATTCGACCTTGGCAATTAGTGATTGGCAAATTTCTAGCGGTCATGGTACTGATCGACCTAGCTCTAGCCTTAACGCTCCCTCTGCCTATCACTGTTTCCCTCCTAGGAAACTTAGATTGGGGGCCAGTCATTGGTGGCTATCTCGCCGCTATTCTCATGGCTTCTGCTTATGTGGCTGTTGGCCTTTTCCTCTCGTCGCGCACGGACAATCAAATTGTGGCCCTCATTTTGTCCACAGTCCTATGTGGCATTCTCTATCTGATCGGCACACAGAATATCACTGAATTTGTTGGCGATAGCGTCGGCAATATTTTGCGAGCCTTAGCCACTGGCAGTCGTTTTGAAAGCATTGAGCGGGGGGTGATAGACCTGCGCGACTTGATGTATTACGTCTCCTTAGCTCTTCTATTTTTGGCTTTGAATATTCTGTCTTTAGATAGTAAACGATGGAGTATTGGCCTGCACACCCAAGCTTATCGCCATAATGCGACCTTGGGAGTCAGTTTACTCACCCTAAACCTCCTCGTTTTCAACCTCTGGTTTTATCCCCTAACGGGTATTCGTTTGGATATCACAGAACAAGATGAATATACGCTATCGACCACCACCACTGATATTTTGAGTGGCCTGCAAGAGCCCCTCCTTATTCGCGGCTATTTCAGTGAGCGAACTCACCCTTTACTGTCACCCCTAGTGCCTCGAATTGAAGACATGTTACGTGAATATGAAGTCGCTTCTGGTGGTCAGGTGACACTGGAAATTGTCGATCCTTCGCAAGATCCTGATTTAGAGGCAGAAGCCAATCAAACTTATGGCATTCGTCCCACGCCGTTTCAAGTGGCGGGGCAATATGAATCTGCTTTAATCAACGCCTATTTCGATGTCCTTATTCGCTATGGGGATCAAAGTGAAGTCCTCAACTTCCGTGACCTGATTGAGGTGGAGTCCTTCGGCGCGGGCGAAATTGATGTACGGCTGCGTAATTTAGAATATGATCTGACCCGCACCATCAAAAAGGTCGTTTTTGGGTTTCAGAGCATTGATGCTGTTTTAGCCGCGCAACCAGAACCAGCCCAATTAACCCTTTACATCACCCCCGATGGCCTACCACCAGGCTTTGAGACGGTCCAGGAAACTGTCGCCAATGTAGCTAGTGACATTGAGGCCATTTCTAGTGGTAATTTTGGCTATGAGGTGATCAATCCCGACGACCCAGATAGCCCCGTGAATCGTCAAACCTTACTTGACACCTATAGCCTACAACCTTTTGCCAAGACGCTGTTTTCCAATGAAACCTATTATCTACACATGATTCTTCAGGTTGGAGACACGGCACAACTGATTTATCCCAGTGGGGATATGACCGAGGTTGATGTTCGGACCAGTATTGAGGCGGCATTAAAGCGGACTTCAAGTGGTTTTCTGAAAAAGATCGGTCTGTGGATTCCAGTAATTGGCCCTGATCCGACCATGGCCCAATTAGGACAAACTCAACAACCGCCTTTTTCAACCTGGAATCAATTGGCCGAACAACTACGCCAAGATTACGAAGTGTACAATGTTGATTTGAGTACCGGTCAGGTGCCCGCTGATGTGGATGTCTTATTGGTCGTGGCTCCCCAAGGCATGACGGACATAGACCGTTATGCCCTAGACCAGTATTTGATGCGCGGCGGGGCAGTCATCATCGCTGGTAGCAATTATCGGGTCGCACCTGATCCCTTCTCAGGATCATTAGCCCTCAATCCGATAGAGGATGGCCTCAAAGATATGTTAGATCATTATGGTATCAACGTCGAAGCGACGATGGTGCTAGATCCGCAAAATGAACCTTTTCCAATTACGGTCGCCCGTAATGTACAGGGTTTCACCTTACAAGAGCTGCAAGCCCTCGATTATCCTTATTTCGTTGATGTACGTCCTGATGGCATGGCCCAAGATAGCCCCATCATTGCCAATCTACCGGCCGTGACCCT
This sequence comes from Anaerolineae bacterium, assembly GCA_965199695.1. Taxonomy (GTDB): domain Bacteria; phylum Chloroflexota; class Anaerolineae; order 4572-78; family 4572-78; genus CBDAUV01. The sequence goes on from OZ241372.1 coordinate 2,203,154, forward strand.
GAACTGGGTTTCACCAGTGCGGCTAGACGAAGAAAAGAAGGCCGCACGCGAAGTCATGACCTTGCTTCAATCTACCGAAAAATCTTGGCTCCGCGACAGCACCGATATCCAGCCCGACCCCGATACCTATCCTGAGCTCGGTTTTCCGATTGAAGGCCCCCAAGAGTCACAGCCCTTAGCTGTGTCTGTGCGCGGCAATTTCGAGAGCTTTTTTGCGGGCCAGCCTTCACCCCTCAATACTGAAGCGGATGACGTTAGCCAAGCCTTTCAACCCCCCGACTCAGCAGCCAAAACAAATACAGATTTCGGCACAATCGAAACCTCGCCTGAGACCGCTCGGTTGGTTGTCATCGGCAGCGGTGATTTCGTCAACGACACCGTCTTCCAAATTTCTGCCCAATTGGCTTTTGATCGCTACCTCAACAGTCTACAATTTGTGCAAAACGTGGTAGATTGGTCCGTCGAAGATTTAGATCTGCTCAGCATTCGTTCTCGTGGCACTTATGCACGTGTCTTGATACCTTTAGATCGAAACGAAAAATCCTTTTGGACATGGGTCAACTATATCGTTATTTTAGCTGCTTTAATCATCATCGGCCTCGTATGGGCTACTTATCGCCGGAACGAGGCTCCGATGGCCTTGAGTGAGCAGGGGAGAGAATAAAGTGTAATGAGCGTAAGATAGTTTCAGTTGCCCAGATTTAACATCAACTTTAGTTAAACCATTTACGCATTCAAATGAATGACAGCCATCTTCAATTCAGTCATCTCCTGCACGGCATATTTCGGCCCTTCTTTGCCCATGCCACTCTCTTTTAGACCGCCATAAGGCATGAGGTCGGCTCGCCATTGGGTTCCCCAGTTGACGTGGATGTTGCCGGATTCGACTTCGCGAACAAACTTCATAGCCCAATCAATATTTTGCGTGAAGATGGCCGCACTTAAGCCGTAGTTGGTATCATTGGCTAAGGCGATGGCTTCGTCAATATTTGAAGCGGGGGTGACTCCGACCACTGGGCCAAAGATCTCATCGTAGGAGACTTTCATCTCCGGTTTGACATTAGCCATGATCGTCGGGCTATACATATAGCCATCTCTCTCTCCGCCCATAACCAACTCAGCTCCACCACTGACCGCTTCCTCAACCCATTCGCCCACGCGAATAGCATCTGACTCACGAATCATCGGGCCCATCTTAGTTGCCTCAGCCATCGGGTCGCCCGTGGTGATCTCAGACACAGTGGATTTAAAGGCATCAATGAAATCGCCATAAATTTTTTCGTGAGCGATGACTCGTTGGGTTGAAATACACACCTGACCAGCATTAGAAAAGCCCGATGCGGCTGCGGCTGCGGCGACGCGCTCTGGATCGGCATCCGGCATGACGATCAAGGGTGCATTGGAGCCAAGTTCCATCGTCACCCGCTTTAAGCCAGCTGTATGACAAATATGTTCGCCAATGTCGCGGCTACCGGTGAAAGTAATTTTTCTAACGCGGCTGTCAGCACACAGGGCATCACCAATCACGCCGCCGGAACCCGTCAAACATTGAATCGCCTCTGGGGGGGTGCCAGCCTCGACGAAAAGCTCAACCAATTTCAAAGCAGACAAAGGCGTATCGGTGGCTGGTTTAATAATAATCGCGTTGCCCGCCGCGATGGCTGGGCCAGCTTTATGACACACTAAGTGTAGTGGAAAGTTAAAGGGACTAATACCAGCCACAACCCCACACGGAACCCGCACCGTGAAGCCGAATTTGCCTTCTGCGCCAGGGGCCCCATCTAAAGGAATCACTTCTCCCGAAAGCCGCTTGGCCTCTTCTGCTGATAGGGTGATGATCTCTGCCGCCCGTGATGCTTCGACTCGGCCTTCGGCAATGATCTTTCCTTCTTCCATCGTAATGATGCGGGCCAAGTCTTCTGAACGTTCCACCATCAAATCGGCCACTTTTCGCAAAATTTGAGACCGTTCAAACCCTGACATCTTGGCCATGATTTTGGCCCCACGTTCAGCCGTTTCCAAGGCTTTTTCGACATCATTCAAATCGCCTTTGGGAATTGTATCGATCACTGAACCATCAAAGGGGTGCAAGACCTCAATCTTCTCCGCTTTATCAACCCATTCACCGCCAATGTGCATTTTCATGAATGTTTATCTCCTGTTGTTGTATTTAGAGATTAGAGGTTAGGCCTTAGGAAATCGTGATTAGGTTTAAGGCTTAATTCCTGTTTCCCATTCCTAAGGCCTAACCCTTTGCTAATTATATAGAAGCTCCATTGTAGTATCCACCTTCCCACTTTGTCAAGTTCTGGTGGGTTGGGGAGTGTTTCAATTTCGGGGGCGTTGAGATGGTCGATTAAAAATACAACAACGTTTGTAAGGCTCCCGGCGGGCTTTGCTGATCAAGTTCAAAATATTGTTATTGGGCAAAATATACAGGGCAGCCCCATAGACTTGCTCGAAAAAAGGCATATCAATCGGTTTGCTGGTGTCTGTGTTAAAATCCGCTTCAGTTAACTGTTCATCCAACCACCCCACAAGACCAGGTTGGCCCTGTGTTTCATAGAAAACGCGGTCAATGACCGCTTGTTGCACTGTTTGACCACTTTCCTGCTCATACCAATGAAACATCGAGTCCACTTCCTCGAAGGTTAGGTTGGGAATGGGCAAACTGCGCTGCACGTTGAAGGGCGATCCTGTTTGATTTTCGATCCCCAAGACACTTCGCATCCCAATCAAAGCCAGACCATGTAATAGATACGTTCTTTCGCCTATGGCCTGAATAGTTCGGATTTTTTGATTCATTTTTAAAAATCCGCCAAAATCCGTATAATCCGTGTCATCTGCGTTCCATCTTTCTCATCTCAACAGATATTTTATGAAACGACTGCAAGATGCCCTCATTGATTATGATCTCAGTTTACTACAAGCTTTAGCCGCGAAGCGGGGCCTGCCTCGACCACAAAATCGACAGTCCGATACTTTGACCCGTTTTGTGTCGGATTTGCTTTCGCCAAGCTCCTTGGCCATTACTTTAGATGACTTGTCGGAAGAAGAGAGACAAGGTTTTGAGGCTCTGGTGAGTCAAGGGGGACTGATGGAATATCCGAAATTTGTCCGACTCTATGGCTCTATTCGGGGGCAAGGGCGGGGGAAATTGCTGCGTGAACAACCTTGGGAAAATCCGGCCAATGTAGCCGAAGGGCTATGGTATCGGGGCTTAGTTTTCAAAGACTTTCGACATACTGTAGAAGGACCAGAGGAGGTAATATTCATTCCCGACGACCTTTTGGATGCCCTACCTGACTTAACCGCCGCCCCACCTACGCCTCCGACCTTCGAAATGCCATTCGCCACCTTGCCTATTGCCACCCAAGTCTCAACTTGGGCTGTACGAGAAAACCTATTCATCCTCTTAGTCTATCTGCATACGCATATTGTGCGGGCCGTGGACGCTAACACCTGGCCCTCGCATCATCAGCAAGCATTGCAAGATCACTTCAGCCCACACCCGCAGCAAAGCCCAGAGACTATTTTCCAATTCATTTTCCATTTAGCCGAACGTCTCGACTTTTTACAACGAGAAGGGCCACGCTTACGACTCAACATTATCCAAGTTAAAGCATGGTTACAAGCCTCCGCCGAGCAACAGATTCAGACCTTACAAAATTGCTGGCGAGGCGATCCTTACTGGTCTGATCTGGCTCAAGTGCCTGGTCTCGTTCTCAAACCAACGGGTTGGGATTACAGCCCCCTGTTAGCCCGCTCTCAAATTTTGGCTTATCTCAGCCAGCTACCAGCCGAAGAGTGGCTGACGATTGAAGATTTCAAACAAACTCTCAAAAAAGTAGACCCTGATTTTCAGCGACCGCATGGGGATTACCAGAGTTGGTATATCTACGACCCACAAGGTCAGCCGCTCATGGGTTTTGAACATTGGGATGCGATAGAAGGCGGCTTGATTCAGCAAATCATCGTCGGGCCACTCTTTGGCTTAGGGGTGGTTGATTTAGGAGGGCCAGCCGAGGACTTACCGCCAACTCATTTTCTGATGACGCCTTTAGGCTATCAATTCTTAAATCCACAAGAAGTCAGCATAAGGCCTCCCGCTCAAGCCTCTAAACGTAGCTTCATTCGCATTAATGCCACAAATTTTACGATTCGCGTATCGAACTTGGTTAGTCTGTATGATCGCTTTCAACTAGCCCGCCTAGCTGAATTGGTGCGCCGTGAACCAAAACAGGTCGTTTACCAAATCACCCGCTCAAGTTATCGTCAAGCCTTGGAACAAAGTATCACCCTAGAACAAATTCTGGCCTTCCTCAACCGCATCACCCGTGCTCAAGTACCGCTCAATCTGAGCGATAGTTTACATCATTGGGATCGCCAAATCGGATCGGTGAAGCTAGAACATCTGACCTTGATCCGCTTCAATCAAATAGCTTTACTTTCAGAGTTGCTGCAACATCCCGAAATCGGTCCTTTACTTGATATCCCCCTGGGAGACGAAGCCATTTTGGTGCCTGAAAAAAATGTGACCCAAGTACGACAGTTATTGTTGCAATATGGATATCTGGAGGCGTGAAATCTAAACTTTGAAGTGCGTAACTCCTATAGAAATCACATTTCATCAAATCCATCATTCAATTTGTCAAATCCATCATCTTGAGTACACTTCCTTCTCATTCAAGGGCGGTTAGCTCAGCTGGTTAGAGTACCTCGTTTACACCGAGGGGGTCATAAGTTCGAATCTTATACCGCCCACACAATTGAAGATGAGAAAAAGATTGAACTTTTCTCAATCGTTCAATTTCACCTTTTCAAACCATAAAACGTTGACCGGAACGAGTAAGTCTATCACACCATCTCAGAGAATAGTGGTCACTGGCTGAGAGCCACTTGATAGGCGATGACTGAAAACCATCCGAGAGTGAATTTTGGAACAGCCTTGGGCTTAGTAAAAAATTTCGATTGGTCTCGTTAAAGACTGCTAAGATTAGAGAATAAGATCTATTTGACGTGATATAATCTCTAAAATTGGGTGGAACCGCGTGGTTAAAGTACTTGGATACAACATCCCTCGCCCCAGTACGGGCGAGGGATGTTTTTATTTGTTTTTAATTTCGACCTTCAAGACCAGAGGCAGGGTTGCCACTATTGCCTGTCTCGTGCCAAAGTATTGTTAATTGCTAATTACTAATTGTTAATTGAATCCACAGGTGTTTCATGGCTAAATTAAACGAACTCGAAAAAGACGAACTGTATAAAATAAGACATAGTGCCGCGCATATCTTGGCCCAAGCGGTACTTGAATTTTATCCCGAAGCCAAGTTGGGTATTGGGCCACCCATTGATAATGGCTTCTATTATGACTTTGATTTAGGACAAGATGAAGATGGTAAAGCGATCACCTTTTCGCCTGATGATTTGGAACGCATCGAAAAGAAGATGCGGCAAATCATTGCTGGCAAACATGAATTTGTCTACAAAGAAGTCAGCCCAGAAGAAGCCCATGAATTATTTCAAGACCAACCCTATAAGCTGGAGTTGATTGAGGGTTTGGTCCTGGGGGACAGTGATGAATACGGTGAAGAAGCGGCAGAACAAGCTGTCATCAGCACCTATCGCCAAGACAGCTTTGAAGACCTCTGTCGCGGCCCCCATGTTGAGACGACGAGTAAAATCAGGGCTGATGCCTTCAAGCTGATGGATGTGGCTGGGGCTTATTGGCGAGGCGATGAGCATAATCCGATGCTACAACGCATCTACGGCACGGCTTGGTCGAATAAAAAAGACTTAAAAAAATATTTGACCATGTTGGAAGAGGCCAAAAAGCGCGATCATCGTAAACTGGGTCGAGATTTGGAGATATTCATCTTTGATGATGAAGTTGGGCCTGGCTTGCCGCTTTGGCTACCAAATGGCACTATTCTCATTGAAGAGCTGGAAAAATTGGCTAAAGAAGTGGAGCTTAAGGCTGGCTATGAGCAGGTCAAAACGCCACACATCACCAAAGAGGCTCTCTTCCTGCGAAGCGGGCACCTCCCGTATTATGTTGAGGATATGTATCCGCCGATGGAAATGGAAGGCATCAAATATTATCTTAAACCGATGAATTGCCCCTTCCACCATAAAATATTTGGCAGCAGCATCCGCAGCTATCGAGACTTGCCCCTTCGTTTAGCTGAATATGGCACCTGTTATCGTTACGAACAAAGTGGGGAACTGCTCGGACTTCTACGGGGGCGATCTTTACAGATGAACGATGCCCATATTTACTGCTCTGAGGATCAATTTGAGGCGGAATTTATGGCCGTCATCGACATGTATCATCATTACTTTGACCTATTTGGGTTGGACAAATATGTCATGCGTCTCAGCACTCATCATCCAAAAGGCTTAGGCAAAAAGTATGTTGATAATGTTCGCTTGTGGGAGAAAACGGAAGAGATGGTGCGGCGAGCCATGATGAATGGCAAGGTCCCCTTTGTCGAAGTGCCTGATGAAGCCGCCTTTTACGGCCCCAAAATCGATGTACAAGTCTGGAGTGCGATTGGGCGGGAGTTTAGCCTCGCCACCAACCAAGTCGATTTCGCTGTCCCCGTCCGTTTTGATTTGACTTATGTCAATGCCCAAGGCGAGTCGGAAACGCCGCTCTGTATTCACCGGGCTCCCCTCAGCACCCATGAACGCTTGATTGGCTTTTTAATTGAGCATTATGCTGGCAAATTCCCAGTGTGGCTGGCTCCAGAGCAGGTACGCATTGTGCCGATTACGCAAAGTCATCATGAGTATGCTGTACAGCTACAGAAAAGGTTACGCGACGTAGGCGTACGCATCAAAGCTGACCTGAGTACTGATCGCCTGAACGCCAAAATTAGACAGGCCCAGTTAAAACAAGTGCCTTACATGCTCGTCTTGGGAGATCAAGAGGTGGCTGAGGAGACCGTTGCCATCCGCAAACGGGATAATACGCGCCAAAACGGGGTGTCTGCGGCTGAGTTCATCACTCTGATCCAAGAAAGGATTCAGCGGCGTTCAGCGGCGTTGTAGGTAGTGATGATATAGCTAGGCGTTACGCACTTCAAAGCGCAGTAAAAGATTAGCCACAAATTAACCAAATTTCACGAATTTTAATTGAAAAATTTATGAGGTTTATGTTAATTTATGGCTAAAACGTTTCAACCGCTCTACTGCCTACGCTCTGCTGACTCGCCCTTTACCCCAACGACCCCACAAGCCACTCGCGACCCAGATGCCCCAGAGGGTTGTGATTCGTAGTCATCTGGTTCAGCGTGAATGATCATCCCGCGACCTAATACAGAATTGGGCCCTGAGAAGGTTGCCTTGACATTGACCGTATCCACAACAGCAACCCCATCATCGTCGGCCACGATGTTGAGCATATCGCCCACATGATTCACCTCGCCTTCGGGATGGCCATGCTCATTGCCCTCAGGATTGTAGTGACCGCCGGCAGATGTGCCATCGCTGGCGCGACAATCGCCCATTTGATGAAAGTGAAAGCCATGTTCGCCAGGAGTCAAGCCTGTCACTTCGCCGGTCACATGCATGCCCTCATCAGTCAAAGTGAGCATAATTTCACCAGCCGCTTCATTGCCTTCTGTCGGATTTAAGACAACCACTGCTTGCGTGACAGCCATCATCGACAGGGCCTCGTCTTCAGCCCTGTCATCGTCCCTATGTTTAGGGTCGCCATCATGCTGATGATCTTCGTCAGGTTTATGGTCTTTATCATGATGCTCGTGACGATGCGGTAGAACCATCTGGCAGGCACTCAAGACAAACATAATAAATAAGCTGAATAAAATTTTTTGAAACACGAAATGATCCTTTCAATATAAATTTGGGCTGACCAGTATGGATGCGTCTGGGTTGGTCAACCCCGTAATATTAGATATGCGACCTATATCATATCTTAAATTTTATGACTGTCTAATTTTAGAAATACGCTTTGTAATAGCCAAACTTGATAGCGGCAGATTCTTTTTTCAACCATCAATCCGCCCCTACAACTCCTGTCCCCTGAACTTGCTGTCATCATTGACTTTGCTAAAATGGCTTATCAACCATAACGATTTACGAAAGGAGATATCAATGATGATCGCCACAGTCCAAAGCCCAGACCAGATTCAAAAACCACAAGCGGCAACCAGGCCCCAACAGGCAAAGGATCTGCGCCTGATTGATTGCGATGTTCACCACAAAGTGCTTGAACAAAGTGATCTATTCCCCTATTTACCCAAACATTATGTTGAATATATTCAAGATTTCGGCCCCCTGATGCCTAATCTTGGTCATACCAATATGCCCTGGCAGGGGGTGCGTTACGAACTCTGGGCCGATACAGATGAAAGCCCCTATGCGCGACCCGATGTAGCCTGTATCAAGCATCTGGATACCTATGAGATTGACCTTGCCGTGCTAACGGGTGGCCCTTATGCGGCGGCTGTTCACTCAGACCCAGACTATGCAGCTGCCTATTGTCGGGCTTTTAATGACTGGACTCTCGATCATTGGGTTTCAGCCGACCCCCGCCTCCGCGCTTCGATCCATATTGCTCCGCAAGATCCTGACTTGGCTGTTGCTGAGATACAGCGTTTGGGTGAACGTGAGGAATTTGTGCAGGTTTTAATGCCAGCTGGGGCAAGACAACCCTTTGGCAATCGTCATTATCATCGAATTTATGCCGCCTGCCAGGAATATGGCTTACCTGTCTGTGTCCACTTTGGGGGTGAGGGGGCAGGGGTCTCCAGTTCACCCACAGCAGCGGGCTATCCGACCTATTACTTGGAGATGCGGATGGCGCGGCCCCAAATAGCGATGGCCCATGTCAGCAGCCTTATCTGTGAAGGGGTTTTTGAGAAGTTTTCCTCTTTTCGATTTCTTTTTGTTGAACATGATTTTTTCTGGGTGCCTGGCTTGATGTGGCACCTGGACAGTGATTGGAAAAGCCTGCGGGATTATACGCCTTGGGTCAAACGCCTGCCGAGCGAGTATCTCAGAGAGCATATTCGTTTTGGTTCCCAACCCATGCCGACGACACCGACCCCCGCTGAATTGGAAAACTTGCTCACTTCCTTACATGCTGATGAGGTCTTGGTCTTCGCCAGTGATTTTCCGCACTGGGATTGGGATGAGCCGAGTACCTGCTTGCTGGGTTATGATGAAGCCTTGCGCCGGCGGGTGCTAGTGGATAACGCAAGAGAACTTTATGGCCTCTAAGATGAGTGTACGCTGAGGCTTTAGAGGCCGCACTCCGGGAGGCCTTGGCTTTAGATAAACCAAGCTTGATTGAAGTACCAGTCGGTCGAATGGAGCGGGAATATTAGCGCGTTTGGTCAAATTCTATCGAGGTGATATATTGATGATGGAAGCCTGGAGAATTTCAATCGTTGGGAATTGTGAAATCTGACATCTGTTTTCTTTTCTTCCTAACTCATCACCGCTGTTTTCACAGGTTTCCCCGTTTGCGCCGACTCATAAGCCGCCAAAGCGACCTCTAAAGTCCGCAAGCCAACTTCACCAGAGATGAATGGCTCTCGACCTGATTGAATCAGGTCTACAAAATTTTTGATCAAGCCTAAATCAGCATTGCTGCCCCACGGAACCCAACTTGTCTTACCTGTCTGCTCGGAACTGAGGGCGAGGTCTTGGCGGAAAGTATCAACTTGGATAAGACCAAATTCACCTAAGACTTCAATCTTTACATCGCCCCAAGTCGGGTAGCTTTTGGGCCGTGACCAACTGGTATCGAGGGTTCCATAGATGCCATTGGCGAGGCTAAAAGAAAGTAGGCCCACGTCATCAATGCCTAAACCAGGATGGAGGAGACTATGGCCTACCTCAGCATAGACTTCTGTCACCTCGGTTTGCCAGAACCAACGCAGCAGGTCAATCACATGCCCCGTGTGGTCGATGACTGCGCCGCCGCCGGCTAAATTTTTATCGGTGAACCAGCCGCCGGGCATACTGCCATGATTAGTACATTTGGCACTGAAGATACGGCCCAATTTTTGCGCGTCCAGCATCGTTTTCAGGTTTTGGATGGGCGGGCTGAAGCGAACTGGAAAGGCAATTTCGAGTTTGGTATCGTATTGCGTACAGCAATCGAGTATGGCTTGAGCATCAGCGAGGGTCGTGGCCAGGGGGTTTTCACATAAGATATGCTTGGTCTGACCTGCGGCTAACGCAACCAGGGCCCGATGACGGGCGTTTTCGGAACAAATAATCACCCCATCTAATCCCTCATCCAGCAAAACTTGGGCTGAGGGATAGAAGGGCACCTTGAAAGTATCGGCCATCTCATGGCCACGATCAAAATCATCATCATAAATGCCCGTAATCTCTAAGTCGGGCAGGCTTTGCAAACATTTGGCATAGCTAAAAGCATGCCTGTGGGCGAAACTAAAGAGACCAATTTTAAGAGTCGATGCGTTATGTGTGGTCATGGGGCTATGCCTCCTCGAAACTGGCAATGTCGATGGGTTCACCGCGTCGCTGCGACTCAAGGGCCGCCAAAGCTATTTTCACAGCCATTAGCCCATCCTGCGGCGAAACCCGGAAAGGTTTGTTCTGTTCAACACAGTCTAAGAAATGGACTAACTCTTGGTAATAGGGGTCATCTTCAGGCGCGAGTGGACTGGCTGTATGTCGTGAAACTGAGTGGGGATCAATATCAGTATCACGTCGAGCAATGATCAGAGGCTGATCATGCTGCGAGTCCCACTCGATGAGACCTTGATCGCCTGCAATTTCTAAGCGGGTGCGAAATTGGCCGCGAGGATGCGCCCAACTGCCTTCGATATGGCCGATAGCCCCATTGACGAAGCGGAGGGTGATTAAGGTATGATCGATGTTCGTTGGTTCAGTGAAGGCGATTGGTTCGTCATCTGTCTTTAGCTTGGCAAATGCCTTTGCTGTAGCAAAAGTTAAACCTCGCGCAAAAACCCGCTCGACTTCGCCAAAACACCAACGTACAAAATCAATATCATGAATACTGATATCCATGATCACACCGCCGCTTTGGGCCAAATCGTCATACCACGTACCTGGCTTGGACCGCGGAAAACTGCCCGCTCGCACGGTGCGAATAAGGCCTGGTTGACCGATGGCTCCTTCGGCCACTAAATTTCGCGCTCGGGCAAATTGGGGAAAAAAGCGTACCACTTGGGCCACGAAGAGGGGAACATTGGCTGCTTCACAGGCTTGCACCATGTCTTCACAATCAGCCACATGGCGAGCCAAAGGTTTTTCGCAGACCATGGGCTTGCCAGCCGCTGCTGCCGCCAAAACAGCTTCCTTGTGCGCCGTCGTATGGGTACAGATATCGACATAATCCACTGTAGCCAAAAGATCAGTTAGGTGCTGATACGCTTGACCACCGAATTGATCTGTCGCATGTTGCGCCGATTCATGATGGACATCATAAAAACCCGCGATCTCCACAGGCAGTTGTTGCCATCGCTGGGCATGCCAAACACCCATATTGCCTGCACCGATAAGACCGATTCGTTTCATAGAAGTTTAGCCTGGCGGAAGGTTCTCTGAGAACGGTACTTTACCACCCTGTCACCTTGCTACGCTTGCCACGTCATGTCTGGGTCAAGCGGATAAACAGGCCGCTGGACTCGTTTAAAGGGAATTTGGGGGATATCTTGATTAACTGCGCCAGGGCTGAGAGCCAGCAGAGCCAGCGGTGCGGCCTGTTTCAAATCAGGCACAAGATAGCCGATTTTGATCACCACAAGTTTGTGCGCCAAAGGGTTGATTCCTAGCTTCTCAAACTCGGTGATGTAATGGAAGGGTTTACGCCGTGAGGTGACGATGACTTTTACATCCTGACACTGGACCACGGCAATATCGCCCCCGACGGGATCATCTGCCCTGAGATGAATGATATGACCCTTAACCGTCAAGGGCTGACCATGAATGGGATCCAGTTTGCCCCCCAAGGAGAGGGTGACCCTTTGACCGACTCCAGCCTTTTGACAGATAGCGACAGCAGCGTGGTCGGGTATGCTGGCGACCACTGCGCTCGATACCTTATGTGCTAACAGCCGTTCTAGCATGGCGGGTACATCACCCACGCCGCCAGCCGTGGGATTATCACCAGAGTCGCTGATGAATACACAAGATTCTGGGGCGCGTAAGGCAGTTTGAATGCAGTCATCCATGCTGCTGGCTGGAACCCCAAAGGTGAATTGCGTTCGGGTGTCCCAATAGGCTTGGGCGAGTCTTTTAGCTTCGCGTTGGATGATGGCTGAGTCAAAGCCTGTGACAATGACCGTCGCCCTAGAACGCGGTTCGTCAGCCCAAACATAGCCCACGAACATGGAAGCATCAAGGACACCAGAGACTTGATCAACCTCTGAAAGCTGGACGTAGAGACTGGCTCCTGGTTCTACCTCGGTGCTAGTGCGTTCGCCGGGTAGAATGACTGGGACCGGAAGCCAGGCTTGCTGAGGTCTTCGCCCCTCTTGCAAACAGTGGACCAACATGCGACAAGCTTTCTCTCTCGTTTCAAACACATCGACATGCGGGGCGGTGCGATAAGCGGTGAGCATATCGACTTGGGCGATAAATTTTTGTGAAATATTGCCGTGCAAATCCAGACTGGTGGCAATCAGACAATCTGATCCAACAATTTCTCGGGCCGAAGTGAGCCAATCGGCTTCTGCATCGTCCAGATCTTGGACATTCATCGCCCCGTGTAAATCCAGATATAAGCCATCAACTGGCCCTAGCTCACGCAGGCGGCTTAGAAATTCAGCCTTCAAGGTTTGATAAGCTGTAGCTTCGACCGAGCCACTAGGCAAGGCATGTGCTTTAAGTGTCGGTAAAAATTCAATCGCTTCAAATTGATCTAAGAAGGGGTATAAGGTCTCACATAGCAGGTTGTCACCACGATAAATCGTAAAATCATCCAAAGTCGTTAGCAAGGACGAAAAGGTACAACTTTCCGTAGCAATACCACCGATGGCTATTCGGATTGTTCGCATAACGTTTTTCAGGAGTCAGGGGTCAGGGCTAGGATACTTTCTTAAATCCTAATGCTCGACTCCTATTCCCTACCCTTTCACTTCAAAAATAATCTCAATTTCGACGGCCCAATTATGCGGCACGGTCAACCCGATTGCGCTGCGAGCATGTTGACCTGATGCGCCAAAAACGTCTTTTAGCAGGTCACTACAGCCGTGAATGACGGAAGGCGTGTCATCGAAATCAGGGGCGACATTGACCATGCCAAAGACCTTGACCACCTGAATCACATTATCCAAATTACTGATCAGGGTTTTGGTCGCTTGCAGACAATTTAAGGCAGAGAACTTCGCTGCTTCATAGCCTTCTGCCACGCTTAGGTCTCCCCCAATCTTGCCTTTGATCGCTTTGCCTCCCCAACTAGAGACGCAGCCAGAGGTATAGACCAAGTTGCCCGTGCGTTTGGCTAACAAGAAGCGACCCGTATCCAAATTCACTGCTTTGAGGGTGTATCCCATTTCTTGAAGTTTTGCTTCGTAAGACATGATAAATTTTCCTTTACTTGGATGAAAAACATTGAAAATTTTATTTAGAGAAGTCCAAAAATCAATCTCCCAAATGATGAGAACATATTTGATGCTATCTTAACATACTTCCCTCTGTCCAACCAAATTTGACCTTAACCCTCTAATGCCCCCAGCACCGTCGGCAAAAGCTGCATTTTGCGGGAGACGACCCCCTCAGCATCTAAGGTACCATCGGCCAGAAGAGGATAGGGTAGGACTTCTAGGGCGGGGACTTGATTGGTCAATAAGAGGCGGCTACCGCCCCGAACGACATCGGTGATCATGAGCATGGCAAAATCTACGCTTTGTTTGTCACGGGCCTCGATGAGGGCCTCTAATAACTCTGGCACATGCTCTTCGACCTGATTACGATTGGTCACTTCGGCTTGGGTGATGGAGAAATGATAGCCGCCCGCTTCATAGAGTTTCAGATCAGCGTTAACGATTTCGGTTGGGCTGCGTGAGGCGAGACCAGAGCCAGCCTGTAAAACTTGCTCCCCATAGGACTGTAGCGTTTCACCTGCCAGCGGTGATCCGCCAATAAAGGTCCACCGGCCCAAACGCTCTGTAGCAAGGCGGTCCCGCTCTGTTGTTGTGGGCGAGGTCAGTAATAAGGTATCAGAGATCAACCCTGCTAAGAGCAAGCCAGAGAGCGCGGGTGGGGCACTTAGGCCAGCTTCATCAATCCGCTCCGAGACTAAAGTCGAGGTGCTACCAACAGTATCGACGGTGAAGCGAATCGGGAGATGGGTGCTGGCGTTGCCGAGCCGGTGGTGATCTAAGATTTCTATCAAATCTGCTTCATCAAGAGAGCCTAATGCTTGTCCAGGTTCGTTATGATCAACCAAAATGAGGCTCAGACGCGGCGGGTGGAGGGCTTCACGTTGCCGACAGATGCCGACATAACGGCCATGCTCATCAACCACCCAAAATTCGCTCCGTTCTTCATGCAAAATTCGGGGCAAAGCATCTTTGATACGCGCTCCCGCCTGGAAACGCGGCACCTGCATATCACAAGCTTCTTTGCTTGATTGGTCTAAGAGTTCTCCCATTTTGATCTCCTCGCGGCGAGCATGCGACCCCACCATCCGTCGTAAAAAACCAAAGAGACTTAGAACCGTCACCAAGCCAAAGGGTTTGCCATCCGAGTCGATAATGGGAGCCACCCCGCCTGTGCGATTGGCAATGGCCCAAACATCCCGCAAAGGGCTGTCTGGGGTAGCGGTGTTAAAGCGATGAGCGATACTACTAAAACGCGGCGAGGCATCCGGGAGCAAAAGTGGAGGGTCCATCGCCAAACGTTTCAGAATCCAGGTTGTTTGCGGATTCAATTGCCCCGTTCGCGCCGCGACCACATTTTCGCCCGCTCGATCTTGCAATAACCAAGCATAACCCATCGCCGAAGCAATGGAGTCTGTATCTGGATTGGTGTGTCCAACCACATAAGTCCGATTTGTTTTATTGACCATTGTATTAAAGCCTTCTCCGGGGTTAGGAATTAGGAATTAGGAACTAGGAATTAGACCTCAGAAATTAAGCCTTGGTAAGAAAGATTTCATCTCAACCTTCTGCCGGGTCTAATTCCTGACTCCCAGCCTCTACATTATAATCAAATCCAATATTGATAAAAGTAGACATTGTTGTATACTAGGGGAAATTATCCACAGATTACACAGATTTTTTCTTTACTAATCTGCGAAATCTGCGGATAATTATTGTTTGGATCAGCCTAAGTTAATTAATTCTCCTGTCTAACCACCAATCATTATCATGAAAATTGTCCTCATCTCAACCTATGAACTCGGTCATCAACCTTTTGGCTTGGCCTCGCCAGCGGCATGGCTACGAGCGGCAGGGGCTGATGTGACCTGCTTGGACTTGGCAGTACAAGCATTAGATCGGCAGGCGATTGACAAGGCGGCGTTGATCGCCTTTTATGTGCCCATGCATACGGCCACACGGCTGGCAGTCTCTTTTATCGAGCCAATTCGAAAACACAATCCGCAAGCACATCTATGCTTTTATGGTCTCTATGCCCCAATGAATGAGACTTACTTACGTCATTTGGGAGTCGAAACAATTTTAGGGGGAGAATTTGAGACTGGCTTGTGTTCACTATATCACCGTTTAGCGATGAATGAGAGTCCTCAGCTACAAAACCCTGACGATGGCCATCATACCTTTGCGCTGCAACCAGAACCGCCCATTTCCTGGCAGAAGCAAAAATTTTTAATGCCAGACCGTAGCACTTTGCCTATCTTATCAAAATATGCCTTCTTGGATTTAGGGGATGATGGACAACGCCAGGCTGGATACACCGAAGCTAGCCGAGGCTGCAAGCATCACTGTCGTCATTGTCCCATTGTGCCTGTTTACGAAGGCCGTTTTCGCATCGTTCAACGCGAGATCGTCTTAGCCGACATCCGACAACAGGTTGCGGCGGGCGCAAGGCATATTACGTTTGGTGATCCCGATTTTTTGAATGGCCCTGGACATGGGTTGCCTTTACTCAAGACTCTGCACCAGGAATTTCCTGATCTGACTTATGATGTGACCATCAAAATTGAACATCTACTGAAGCATGCCAATCAACTATCTGTCTTCAAAGAAACGGGCTGCTTATTTATTACCAGTGCCGTAGAAGCGGTAGACGATGCCATGTTAGATATTTTAGACAAAGGCCATACGAAAGCCGACTTTATCCAGGCTGCGGCCCTATGTCGTGACATGGATATCCTGCTCAGTCCGACCTTCGTTGCCTTCAATCCTTGGATGACATTAAAAGGGTATCTGGATTTGCTCAAGCTAATCGCAGACCTCAACCTTGTTGAGCATGTCGCCCCTATTCAATACGCCATTCGCCTGCTTATACCAGCCCAGTCAAAGCTGCTTACAGTGCCCTCAGTCCAAAGCTTGGTCGGTCCTTACGATGAAAAGGCTCTCGTATATCCGTGGTCGCATCCTGACCCGCAGGTCGATGCCTTACAAAGGGATGTTCTACATATCGTCCAGAGCAGGGAAGCCCAAAACGAGTCACGCACCATGATTTTTACTAAAATTTGGCGTTTGGCGCAACAAGCTTATTCAGCTCAGACTGAAGAACCCTTTAAATTTACCCTGAATGTGCATAAGATGGCCGCTCGTTTTATACCGCGCTTGAGTGAACCATGGTATTGTTGAGCGGAGCCAACTGAGGAGCAGTTGGTTCCTGAATTTGTGTAAGCTGATTTGTTGGGTTTCGGTCGTTCCGCAGGAACGCACTCAACCCAACCTAGTATTATAAAAGGAAGGAGATACTGATGGTAATTTTATGCCTTAAAATGGGAAAGTCATTTCTGCTTTGGGCATTCAATAAGGGTATAGAGAAACTGAATGAACGATAGACGCATCATCATCCTCAGTCGCGCTGCCACCTATCGCCTGAATGCGTTCAAAGAGGCTGCTCAAGCCTTGGACATTGAAATTGTGCATGGGCTTGACATAGACCCGCAATTGGCCGATTATTGGCAGATCCCGCTCGGCTTACAATTTGGTCAGCCAGCGCAAGCCGTGGCAAAAATCATCGACTTTGCGCGTCATCACCCTGTACAAGCGATCATCTCGATTGATGATAGTGCCTCTGTCATCGCCGCCCAAGCCAGCGAAGCCCTAAATTTACCCCATAACGCCACGCGAGCGGCCTTAGCCGCTCGGAATAAATTCGAGATGCGAACGATGTTTGCCCAAGCTGGTGTACCTAGTCCCCAATTCACCCGCTATGAGTTGGCAGACGATGCCGCTCAGATTGCGGCCACCATTAAGTACCCGGTGGTGAGCAAACCGCTTTTACTATCTGGTAGCCGAGGTGTCATCCGGGCCAATAATCCCTCGGAATTTCAGACCGCCTTTGCCCGGGTGAAGCATATATTGAGCAACATGGCCCAACAACCTGGTTCCACGAGCATCTTGGTCGAAGATTATATCCCAGGCATCGAGGTCGCTTTAGAAGGCATCATGGATCGCGACGGGCTAAAGGTGCTGGCCCTTTTTGATAAGCCCGATCCTTTAGAAGGTCCTTTTTTTGAAGAAACGATTTACGTCACCCCGTCGCGTTTATCGCCAAAAATACAAGCTGATATCGCTGCTTGTGCAGCTCAGGCGGTAGCTGCTTTGGGTCTCCATTTCGGCCCCGTTCATGCCGAAATGCGGCTGAATGAGGCTGGTCCCTGGATTTTGGAAGTGGCGGGTCGCTCTATCGGCGGGCTATGTTCTGAGACCTTGCAGTTCGGGTTCGATATCTCCTTGGAAGAACTGATTTTACGTCAAGCTGTCGGTTTAGACATTAATTCGTTCACCCGTCAAGCGCAAGCAACAGGAGTCATGATGATCCCTATTCCCGAAGCAGGCATCCTGAAAGCTGTTGAAGGTGTATCTGAGGCAGAAAAAATCCCCCTAATCACTAAAGTGCAAATCACAGCCCCGCTCAATTACCCCCTCGTACCCCTGCCAGAGGGCGATAGTTATTTAGGCTTCATTTTTGCTAATGGCCCTACGCCGGAGGCTGTGGAAACGGCCTTACG
The DNA here is from genome assembly GCA_965199695.1 of Anaerolineae bacterium. Lineage (GTDB taxonomy): Bacteria > Chloroflexota > Anaerolineae > 4572-78 > 4572-78 > CBDAUV01. Next base: position 2,221,281 of record OZ241372.1, read on the forward strand.
AGAGGCGCATCAGCAGATACAGTTTAAGATTGCGCCCCTGTTGCCCTTAATGATGAGCCATTAATTTCTTTCTCCCATAAATTCCTATGGCCTTTAAATCACATATTGCTGGCTGGGGTTATTTGCGTCACGATAGTACCTCCACGCGGTTTGAGAAGTGGATGAGGATGCTGTCGTGCGGAGAATCTGCTGGGGGTGTGAGCCGACTTGGGTCAGCTACCTGTGTTTCTTCCTCGGAGGGCACTTGAGTAGGCTGAGGAAGATACAGCGGATGGTCAATGAATTTCTTTGTGATGGTCGCTGAGATGACAGCCGACGCGATGTGTGGTAAAATCCGAAGGGGCATAATCGTTCCCCCCTGGAATCTATTATGGTTTATGCTGTCAAGCTATGCAGAGTAGTTTGGCAGCTATTTTCTTGATGACATCATCATTTTATTCACTTTGCCTTTTCTGCCAAGTTCAACTTGAAATAATATCACAGCTGTTAATGACATCCTGAGTTTTACAGATGAGCGGTCACCTCAGATTAACGAGACAGCGACGACAGAGGCTGAATCCTAAACGAATCTTAAGCTAGACCAGATGAGCGAGAGAGGGCATCACCCACAACCTGAGGCTCTATGACCGACCAAATCACCAATCCACACGACAGTTTCTTCCGCGACCTATTCAATCGGCCTAAAGCCGCCCGTGACTTTCTGAAAACTTATCTGCCTCAAGAACTGCTTGACCACTTTGACCTTGACACCCTGACCATCAAGAAAGATACCTTCATTGACAAAGCTTTGCAGAGCCACTTTTCTGATTTGATCTATCAAGTGACTTGCTCACAGGTGGCTCAAAAAAACGACGTTTTTATCTATCTCCTGTTCGAGCATAAAAGTTCTCCCGAAGCGCTGATTATGCTGCAACTATTAAAATATATGGTCCTGACTTGGGAGCAATGGTCTCGAGAGAGACCCAAAGACCATCGTCCAATCAAGCTAGTGCCCATTCTGCCGATTGTCTTTTATCACGGCAAAGAAACTTGGCACGTTTCGCAGCACTTTTCAGACTTGTTTACCATGCCCGAAGCGATGAAACCTTATGTGCCTGAATTTCAATATTGGCTGTACAATACAAGCACCTACGCTGACGAGGAGCTTCAAGGGTCTGAACTGTTGCGGATGGGCTTACTAGCATTGAAGCATATCTACCAAGATGATTTACCACAAACCTTAAAAGACATCCTGAGGCTGTGGAAGCAGATGGAGAAAGAGCCTGACAGTCTCAATTTTATCGAAACGCTCTTACGCTATATCTTAGGTAGCAGCGATAAAATCAGTCAAGACCAATTAAATCAAACTTTTAGAGAGGTTTTTCCTGAAGGAGCGGAAATCATGCCCACTATTCTGCAAGAAGTTCGAGAACAAGGTATAGAACAAGGTATAGAACAAGGTATAGAACAAGGTAAAGTAGAAGGCTATCAAAACTTATTACGCCGTATCTTTACCCATACTTTTGGCGTTGAACTAGATCATTTTGACAAAGAATTACAAAATTTAGACCTTGCAGCCCTAGAGCATTTAACCGAAACCATTTTCGAGATCGAAAGTTTGGCCGAGTTGGAGGCTTTGCTCATTAGCTTGCAGCCTGCGCCAGATGAACAGGGTGACGGCGAGAAGGGATAAACAACTGAGCTGTACAGACTGATAGGTCAAAGCAGTTTGAACATCACCAAGGCCTGAACGCATCAACCTAAGACCCAGGCCACTACGTACTTAAACAACTAACTTGGAATGGTCAAGATTTTTTGCAAGCTATCAAAAGAGATACCACGGTTGAGCAACCTTTTCGCTCAGACGGGCCAGTTCCTTTCGAGTTTCAGACAGTTCGCCCTGAAGGTCACATCATCGACTTCGCTTGGCTTTTGGCGGTGCATTGGCGGCGAGAGATTGGGTGATGGTGTTGAGCAGGTCTCTGGCTGTTTCCAGTGCTATTCACGCCTCCTATAAAACAAACTTCATACCACTATGAACAAACCTGACTATTACAAAACCCTTCAAGTTCAACCAGACGCAGAACCCGAAATCATCGAAGCGACTTATCGGCGTTTGTCCAGAAAATATCATCCTGATATCAATCCTTCGTCTGATGCGAATGAGATGATGGTCAAGCTCAACGAAGCTTATGAGGTCTTATCCGACCCACAGAAGCGGGCGACCTATGATAAGCTACGTGCAACGACACATCAAACATCCCCCAACGATAAATCGACCCGCTCAATCAGCGGGACATATACTGTTGCCTGCCCCAAATGCAAAAGCCAAACATCCGTTAATCTTGAACAGACAGAGACACATTTTTTTTGCTCACACTGCCAACAAAACAATATTGCCTTGCTAGGAAAAATTCGCTCAAAACGTCAAAACACCAACTCAGCCAATGATTCACAGTTTTTCTCTATTCGTATTCATACTTTTGAAGGAGAAGAACTCATAGAAACCAGCGTGATGGGCAGACCAAACGTTGTCTTTCACAGTGGTGACATCCTCATCATCGTCGTCAATGCTTATAATCGCGGTAAACGAAGTGTTTTCCTGAATGCCACGATTGGCACCTATTACTATTTAGGTAGACCGCCCTATCTCCCTGTTACCTATTTATTGCCAGACAAGAAAAACGCTTCTGGGGGGTGCCTGGTCATAGGTATTTTAATTGCTATTGGGGGTATTGCATTAGTGGGTTGCATATTTCTTTCGATTGCTGTTGACCTTTCTCAGAACACATCTCAAGATCAAACAACTGGTGCAGCAGGCAATATTGAAGCGGTCAAGACTGTGTCATTATCCGAATTTATCATTGAGCCATCAATTGATGTCCCTCAAGAAAAATTTCAAATACGTTTTACCATTGATAAGATAGAAGTTGACCAAAGTGAGATAATATTTTACATTGCTATTCACCGAATAGGGGCCACAAATTTATCTTGGTATGGGGATGAAGATAATTTGGATAGCATCTTCTTGCAAGCAGGTGAACAAGTCTATCCTGCTCTGGCCACAAAGGGGGTATTCAAAGATGAACAAACCGAATTATTGCCAGACGAGATTTATCAAGGCTGGATTAAATTTTCTCGACCAATGGAAACACGATTTTCCTTTCATTATCCAGACATGATGCCTGTTGAAATTGATATTTCTGCTCAATAAATCTATAATCTAATATAAATTCCTGCTATTGTCGATACAGGTGCGCCCTGGTGTGTCTTAAACCCAATGCAAATTGCTAACATCCAACACGCGATTGTGCCTATCCATTCCCTTGATGCTCCCTTATATATTCGTGGTCGCGCTTACACTGGTTGGCCATGTCCCAGTTCATATCGAGGCCATTGAGGGCGAATCTTTAGATGTCGAGACCGTTGCCTTCATACCCAATCTGCCGCCTGGTGAGGTCTGGCCCTATCCAGACTTCCTTGGTTTAGATGGTTTTCTCAATCGGATTCGCTTTGCGGTAGACCCTGAGCATAATTTATTCTATTTTGGTCGATGGTGAGGCATCAACCCAAGAATATAGTCTCTAAATAAATCGTTAAACCTATCAATCTATCTTTGCTCTAATTAGAGCAAGATATTGCTCAATTTGTGCTTGCTTTAAGTCCTCAAGAAATTTATTGACAATATATTGCACGAGTTATGCCACCTCAAGGAACATAACCATAAGCTCTCGTTTCTATGTCCTTCCGGACCGTGTAAAAATTTGTTCTGTCTGACTGGCGACAGCGGCGGCGAGCTTCTCAATGCCTTTGAGTTGGGTTGAGACTTGAAACATGAGGTAATCCTTTTAGCCCAAACTTAAATTTGTGGTAAATTCTTTTGTATGTCAAAATGCAAAAAATCACATAGAATCTCCTAGAAGGGCAACCTCATGACCTCACCTTATTTCAAAGTTATTTTCCTCAGCAGCTTGATGTTCCTTACTATCTTATCTTTTATTATCATTTCACCACATTCATCTTACTCGCAAGACTCCCCAATGCCTACCCCCGCTAAAATATCATCAATCCTAACCCTGTCAGATATAAGTTCGCCAGTTATCCTCCACCCTGCCACCCAAGAATTTCCAGACGTAGATGAGGGGCGTGTGGTGTGGCAAGACCATCGCTTTGGACCCACCGATATTTTTTTAGCCGATTTATCCACGGGCGTTATCACCAATCTGACCCAGTCTTCTAGTTGGGAAGTTTTCCCTGATTTGGATGGAGACCTTGTAGTTTGGAAAGACGGCTACAATGGCGTTGGCATCCACGGCTTGAATCTCAGCACAGGTCAAATTTTCACCGTCACAGAAGGACACTCAGATATCTCACCCCCACGTCTGTCGGAAAACATTGTCGTCTGGGCCGATGACCGAGCCGGTGGCGGGGACTGGAACATCTATGGTTACAATCTTGACACGCAGACAGAGTTTATTATTTCTGATGAACTTGGCCGCCAACAAGACCCTAAAATTGATGGGCACTATGTTGTCTGGTGGGATTATCAAGAATGGGTTTACCTGTATGACCTTAATACCCAAGAGACCACAACTATCTTGGACACTTGGGGCGCGAGATTCCCTGATGTTTCAGCAGCAGATAACTTAGTCATCTGGCAAGATATCCGTCAGGGACCGTGGAATATTTACGGCTACGATTTAACCACCCACACAGAAAGACCGCTAATTTTATCCGCTGAAGATAAGGAAAATGTACGCATTGACAATGGATTGATTACCTATCAAAACAAAGCCACGAGCGGGGCTTGGAATGTTCACCTGCATATCCTAGAAGACAATCTGTCATTTCCCATCACCCATGACTCTAACCCCCAAGTTTTTCCAGTGGTTGACAACACAACCCTTGTCTGGCAAGACAATCGTCATCACCAAACCGATATATATTACTACGCCTGGGATGGCATCGTCCCCCCCCAGATAACTTACCCTCTCTCAGCCCCCACATCGCTTCAAGTCGGGGCCTATCCAGCAGGCAAATTGCACCTGCAATGGCTAGATCCAATCACCAATGAATTAGGTTTTCAGATCGAGCGCACCACAGGCATCACTTCCTCTAAATGGCAAGAACTTGTTACCCTGCCAGCAAATACAACAGTTTATACCGACCACTCAGGTGTTCTGGGTGAAAGTTATTGGTATCGGGTGCGGGCCTATAACGAGGACGGCGTTTCAGCCTATACCAATGACTCATTCAATTCCACCTTTGATTGGGTGCCTAACTTAGATGAACAATATTTGATGGTTCTCATCAATGAAGCTCGCTTCGACCCCGCCGTCTTTGGCTATCCAGCCTACAATCCAGCCCCACCCCTAGCTTATAACCCCAACATCGCCTATTCCGCCCGATCACATAGTCAATCCATACTTAACTCAGGCTTTCAATTTGGCCATTGCGACCCGATTGGTCGTTGTCCTGGTGAACGGGCTGTGGCGGCTGGCTATCCTCACAGTAGCTGTGCCGAAAATTTAGTAGCAAGCAGGTCTGGTCCAGAAGCCATGAGATCGGTTAATCAAGGCTTTCTGGATAGTGAGGGGCATCGAGCTAGTATGTTAGAACCGGGGTTGAATGAATTTGGGGTTGGACATACCTATGGCCCAAGCAAGGGAAACCTATGGACATCTGGGCAAATCACTGAGGTCTTTTGTGGTCGAGATGGGGTTATCGCCCCTGCCATTCCAGTGGGGTCAGTTGTGCCATACACAGGCACAATAGAAACCGCATTCACCTATGTCGTTAATTCTTACAACGCCCAAGGACAACCGCCAACCACCGCTCAAGTCATCATCAATGACATAGCCTATCCTCTCACGCTGTCTACTGGTACAGCCGCCCAAGGCACCTATCGCTATACAACGACGCTGGATATAGGAAATGATCATCGTTATCATTTCTGGTTTGAGTATAGGGAGGGGTTAAGCGCAAGATGGCCAGAGGTCGGCGAGCATCATTGGCCCGATGTTCGAGAACAGATGCCTGATTTGAGACCCAGTATCTTTGTCTCTCAGCTAAACGACACTTTCTATCTTTCAGGATCTATTTATAACGCTGGAGAAGTGGCGGCCCACAGTGTGCCAACACAAGTTCACTTAGGGCATCCACAGCAAGGCGGACAACTGCTGCACCAGACAACGATAGCCCAGATTAACGTGCAGGAGAGCGCATTTATTGGCTTTGATTGGCAGCCTCCTGCTGCTGGGGTTTACACTTTTTATTTACAAATTGATCCTGAACAAATAATACCTGATGTCAATCGAGGAGACAACCTCACTTTTCATTGGTTAGACGTTCAATGGCAAAATTTATATCTTCCTTTTATAACCAAGTAGGGGTTTGATGAGCAATGGAGTGGGATAATATTAACTTTTAGTACTAGTTTAGTGGCTCTATTTATTAGGTCATTCGACACATTAGCGTTATTTATAATGACAAAAAACTCGCTACAATGCAAAATTCCAAGATGGAAAAAAGATAACGAATAATATGCCGCTATAAATACCGCTTAAGGGTGAAATTCATCCCTTAAACTAGCACCAAAGATTGAATGTTAGACCCTCGGCGGTGATTTGTCCTTCATCTCTTTACAAGGTACACTGGTGATCCTGAGTATTAGCCTATTAGAAAGGATCACCCATGACCACTAGTCCCCTTCTCATCGGTTTAGACATCGGCACGACGACGATCAAAGCCATCGTCTTTGCCGCAAATGGGCAGCTCATGGCCGAAGCCAGCGTCGCCACCCCCACCCATTATCCCCGACCCACCTGGGCTTATTACAACCCCACCGAAATTTGGGGTTGCACAGTTACGGTTTTAAGACAAGCCATTGAACAACTAGATGAGACAAACCAGATTGTTAGTCTTGCCGTCGCCAGCATGGGTGAGGCGGCTGTGCCTGTGGATGTTCACGGTCAGCCGACGTATGAGGCCATTGCTTGGTTTGATCAGCGTACGCAACCGCAACGGGCTTGGCTAGAGAAGCATATTGGTCGTGAAGCTCTGTTTAATCTGACTGGCTTATCTCTGGAGCCGATTTTTGGCTTATGTAAGCAGCTTTGGTTCAAAGAAAATGAATCCGAAGCATACGCCCGCACGGTCTATTGGTTGAACATGGCCGATTATATTGCCTATCGTCTGTGTGGCGTACCCGCGACAGACTATTCGTTAGCTTCTCGAACTTTAGCTTTGGATTTACAAAACCTGTGCTGGGCAAAAGAGATGATTCTAGAGGTTGGTTTGCGACCCAAAAATTTTGCCCTCTTGCATCCGAGTGGCACAGGCCTTGGCCCGCTTAAACCAGAGGCGGCTCAGGAGACAGGCTTGCCGGTCAGCACCCTTGTCTCAACAGGAGGACATGATCATGTATGTGGGGCCTTAGCTGCTGGGGTGACTGAGCCAGGAACCATGCTCGACTCAATGGGCACAGCAGAGGCTATTTTTATACCCTTAAAACAGCCTGTCCTGGAACCGCAAATGGCCCAGCAGGGCTATACGCAAGGGGTGCATGTCCTAGCAGGTCGGTACTATGTTTTTGGGGGTCTTTACGCCTCTGGGGGTAGCGTTTCCTGGTGGCGTGATATTGTTGGCCAAAACATCGACTATGAAACCCTCATTTTTGAAGCCAAACACATCCCCTGTGGCAGCCTAGGCACAGTGTTTCTACCCCATTTACGGCAGGCCAATTCACCCAATAACGATGCTCATAGTCGTGGAGCCTTTATCGGCTTAACCACTGATGTCAAGCGCGGGGTCATGTTCCGCGCTGTTTTGGAAGGCATTGCTTATGAAGCCCACCAATCTTTGACTGGCTTAGAAGCCTATCCGAGTGTTGAATCCCCCCGCCAAATTTATGTCACTGGCGGCAGCACACGAAATGAACTTCTCCTTCAAATTAAAGCCGATATTTTCAATCGTGTGCTGCATGTTTCGCCAGTCACAGAGGCAACCTGTCTTGGGGCAGCCCTGTTAGGCGGTTTAGGGGCCGGAGTCTATGCCAACGTAGAGGCAGCTTTGGAGGCTTTAACCGATCGTCACAGGCAGATTAGGCCCCAACCAGACCAAGCCGCCCAGTACGCGCTCTACTATCGCCAAGTCTATCAAAAAGTTTATCACGCTTTGCGGGAGGTGCATCATGCCATCGTTGATGGTCAAGGACTGCCCTTAAGTTAAAATATCGGAATAAAGCTCTATCGCCACTCATCGCGGATATCCCTTTGATAGGTTAAGCCATCTTTTTCTCATTCTAAGATTCCACGATATTGCAGTCGATTGTATTGAGGTGTATACGCCTCAATCAAAGCTTGTAACATTGCATCAGAATTGCCTTGAAATTGTTTTTGTAAAATATCTGCCAACGCCGCTATTTTTCCTGATATCCGTCCGGGCCCTGTTGGCCAGGAGAGTGGCCTGACCTGTCATATTGAAAGGTTCAATTTACGGAAATGCTGTTTTTCCGCACTGTGCCTCAACGTATATCACACCTTGTTCGTAAGACCCTTTCTTTTTCAAACAAACTAGACAATCACCTTGGTGCTATTTGGTATTTTGTTCATCGCTCAAGGCATTCGAAAGCAACAACATGAGAACGATTGCTAAAACAAAGTATTTAGTTGATGGCATGATATCTTCCTTTCAATTTATTAAGTTATTTGGATGACGTATTAAGAGCTTTCTAACTATATCATGTAGATATTTTTTTGAAAATAACGCTCTATTTTACAAAAATTTTATTAACTAACTTAAAAAGACGAATAAGGCGATGACTTTTGACGAAATTTGCCATTTCTCGCAGCTATTTTATAATCTGCCAATCTATGGCGCGTTCGAGATTGACCAAAAGCGTTTGTTAACCTTGTCATCATTCAAGCCCGTCAAAAGACCGATGGGCTTTTTCGTTGATTAATCTAAATTTTTTCAAGTAGTAACAAGGAGATTGACTCATGACTTATGCTAATCCTGATATTTTAGTCAGTACTGATTGGGTGGCTGAAAATTTGGAAAATGCTGATATTCGACTGGTCGAGTCGAATGAGGATGTTTTGCTATATAGTGTCGGCCACATTCCGGGCGCGGTTCACATCGACTGGGTTAGTGATTTGAATGATCAAGTTGTGCGTGACTATGTTGATGCAGACAGCTTTGCTCAACTTTTGTCGCGCAATGGCATCGGCCCAGATACGACCGTGATTTTCTACGGCGATAAAAACAATTGGTGGGCTGCTTATGCCCTGTGGGTGTTCCAACTTTTTGGACACAGCAATGTTAAAATCATGAATGGGGGTCGAGCGAAGTGGACGGCTGAAGAACGACCGATGACTGAAGATGTGCCTCAGTATGCGGCAGTTGACTACCCTGTACCGATACGTGATGACAGCCCCGTGCGTGTCTTTAAAGAAGATGTCTTGGCGCATGTGAAAGCCAATGGCACCTTGGTTGATGTCCGTTCGCCTGGCGAATATAGCGGCGAATTGTTGCACATGCCCGATTATCCCCAAGAAGGGGCGATGCGAGGCGGACATATCCCAGGGGCCCGCAATATTCCTTGGGCCAAAGCAGTCAATGAAGATGGCACCTTTAAATCTGCGGCTGAATTGAAAGCCCTTTATGAAGGCGAAGGCGTAACCCCTGATAAAGATATCGTCGCTTATTGCCGTATTGGTGAACGGAGCAGCCATTCTTGGTTTGTCTTGAAATACCTCCTTGGTTATCCCAACGTGCGTAATTATGATGGGAGTTGGACTGAGTGGGGCAATTCAGTGCGTGTACCGATTGAGAAGTAGTAGCGCGGAGAGGAGGTGAGGGGTGAACGGGTCGTATACCGAAGGCTGTAGGGCAGGTTGCTCTGCCTGCCTTCAGCCTACGCGATGAACCTATAAACTGGAGAAGAATGAATGACCGATTATATCGAAACCCATGTTGGTGATGATGGAAAATTATTAATTGAAGTGGGCAGTTCCACGCAAGGCGTAGGTTTTGGACGGGCAAAGGCCGATGTCTCGAAAGAAATACAAGAAACGCGAGAGCAGGCTTTTCAAGGAGCCTTAGAAACAATTCGCCTGACGGCTGATAGTGTATTGAACACCTTGCGTTCTTTATCAGAACGACCTGATACAGCGCGGGTTGATTTTGGGATTAAGTTTGAAGCTGAGGTGGGGGCGATGATTGCCCGTAACACCAACGAAGCGCAAATTCGGATTTCATTCAGTTGGAATACCGAAAAAGATAAAGCTGAAGATTAAGTAGACAGTCTTTGACTCTCAATGAGGAGGAGAAAAATAGAAATATGGCAGCGGATATTGTTGTCATTGGTAGTTTTGTGGTCGGGATTACGGTGCGTTTACCCCGTATGCCTTACTTGGGCGAGACCTTGGTGGCAGATTTATTAGATACAGGCCCTGGCGGCAAAGGCAGCAATTTAGCTGTGGCTGCCACCCGTCAAGGGGCCCAAGTTGCTCTGGTGGCTAAAGTGGGCCATGATAATTTTGCGGAGATGGCCTTTCAGTTGTATCAAGCTGAGGGCATTGATGCTCAATATATCATGCAGACGGACGACGAACCGACGGCTGTGGGCTTAGTTTATTTGCAAAAGTCAGGCGAAAATACGATTGGTTTTTATCGGGGGGCAAACTGGTGCTTGACAGCAGAGGATGTGGCGACGGTCGCTTCTGAAATGGAAGCGGCTAAAATCATGACAATACAACTCGAAATACCCAATGAAGCCGTGCAGTCTGCGGTTGAATTAGGCCGACAGCATGAGTTGACGATTATTCTCAACCCTGCCCCAGCCCGTTCACTGCCAAGTGATATCTTGACCAGCGTGGATATCTTGACTCCGAATGAAGGTGAGGCTCGCTTATTGATTGGTCTGGCCCCCGACGATGACTCTTTGCCCTTAGCTGAGGTTGGCCAGCGTCTTTTAGACTTAGGGCCACAGACCGTCATCATCACCTTGGGGTCTCAGGGGTGTCTGCTCCTGCAACCTGACCAAGCCCCACACCCCATACCCGCTCATCCTGTGCAAGTCATTGATACAGTCGGGGCTGGCGACACCTTTAATGCTGGCTTGGCCGTAGCTTTGGCTGAAGGACAAGCCCTTCTGGATGCTATTCGGTGGGCGAATACTGCTGCCGCCTTATCTACAACTCAAGTCGGGGTCATTCCAGGCTTACCAGATAGAACAGCGGTGATGCAGGCCCTGAATTTATGACGGATTTCACGAATTTCAATCAAAAAATAGCTCATTGAGAAATTTTGTGGAAATAAAGAAAACACCATGTAAATGAGCAAAGTCGCAAAGTCCGCGGAGATAAATGGTTATGCGCGGACTTTGCAACTTTTTCTAGGGCCTGAATTTGTCCATCACAAAAATTCTCATAGCACCCAAAAAATTTGTGAAATTTATGTTAATTCGTGGTCGAATTGTTTCAACGACCTCAGTTCTATTCATAATTCACCATTAAACAGGTCCAATATGAATCCCATTTATCAATATGCTGGTTTACAAAACATGCATCAGCCTGGTTTAAGTGTCGCTGAGTGTGCCGAACGACTACATCATCTGGCTTATACCTCAGAACGTCTGATGTTTCTTCAAGCGGCGCATATTATCAGTGTGCCTGAGCGTGATGTGAAAGTGTTATTGTCTCGTTTACAACATGAAGCAGCGGAACAGGCTGAACAATTGAGGAATCGCTTGCCTGAGTTGCGCCTGGCCAAAAAGAAGGCTTATCAACCGCCATCAGATATGCTGCTGAAATTGGTCTTTGATGAAGCCCAGCATGCCGCGAATACGGCTGAATTGTTGGCCAGTTTAGCCTTGGTCTTTACCCCTGCTTTGGTCGAGGCTTATCAGGATTATTTGAGGCAAACGAATGGTCTGGCTGATTATCCAAGTGTCCGCCTGGTCAAAAGCATCCTGGTCGAAGTCGAAGAAGCCCTTCATTTATTACAAGCGGCCTATCAGACTGTGATGGATACCCCTGAACAACAAGGCCAAGCTGAGACATGGGCGCATAAACTGCAAAGCATGCTCCAAATAGCTGGTGATGTCGATGGAACTGGAGAAAAACAGCCAGCACAATTACACTTGGAACGGGGCTTAACCGCCTATAAAATTTCGCGTATCTTGACTCGCGACGAAACCTTTCCTCGCGTTTGGGATTTTGTGCATGTAGAAAATGAACAGATTTCGGAACGCTTGGCTCAGATGATCTCGACTCGTCTCAGCGAAGTGACGGTTGCTGAGGGTTTGGTATTGGTGCTATGTGAGACAGAGGGTCAACCTTGGCCCTTCTATCGTGACATTGCCCGACATTTGTGGGATGAAATGCGACATTCGCTATTTGGCGAGGCGGCCACAGAGCAGATATTCCATGATCGTTCCGCGATGCCTATTCGCGATTTTGAAGCTGACTATTTCTTCAAAATGACTCCCCTAGAACTTTATGCCATGTTGGGCATCGGCGTGGAAACTGCTCTAATGAAATATCCACCCGGCAAACGCGAAGAGTATGAGTTTTGTCGAGATAGCGCTCACCATGAACTAATGACCACCTTTCAAGATTTTGACTGGGCCGATGAAGTTTATCATGTCCAGATTGCCAAACGGCAACTAAAAGATTGGTTTGAAGGGAGTCAAGCCGAGTTGCTTGCCTTGGCCCAAGAGGGCCTTGACTTTCGCGCCAACACACGGCATAAGTATCCTCAGGAACCCTTGCCTGATATAGGGGCAAAGTTGCAGGGTGGCAAGGTGGCAAAGTAATTCTATAACCTTTCAAGATAGGCTATTATCATGACCACTGAAACAATTTATGACATTTATTGGGAAGGCCCCTTTGACTGGGACGATGCTGCTGATCAAATTCGGGACTGCCATGTGCTGTATCAGATTTATGGGCCACATCCCTTGTACGGCAGTCAAGTTCTACTTTATATCGGCGGCGGAGAAGATGAAGATTTGGCCCAAGGCTTGGCTGAACATGAGGATACGTGGGTTGGCGAATTGCCTGGCCCGGCCAGTGTGAGACTAGGAACTGTTGGAGGGTTCACCAGTTGGGAAGATTGGGCTGAGGACGAAGATTATGATAAGATCCCTGCTGATATTGTGTTACCTTTGGAAGCCCTACTCATTACCGCACATGCCCCTGTTTTTAATGGCGATGACAAAGAGCGTGTTGAAGCAGCTGAGGGGTTTCGGATATTTAATACGTTTCGGCGCGGTGACTTATACCCTGAAGTGAGTTATCAATACTTTAAACCCATTGAATAATGAAATGTACGATCAATATCAACCCGAATATGAAAATCATCCAACTTAGTCAGTCTCCAATTGTGCTAGATGAACTCCTAGAAATGGCACGCCAAGAAATAGTGATTCTACAGAAATCTGATGATGAATGATTTGTTCTTACTCTGGCGGATGAATTTGCCTTATACTTTAAATTCATTTTGGCGCATTCCAAGCTACGAAATTCGTCCTTCGGCCTTGAGCTGCGCCTTGGCCTACTGCCAGAAAGTCTCTCTGGCACCGTGCGCCTTTTACGCGACGGGGAAGAAATCTGGGCGGAGACCTTTTTGACGGGTGAGGCCAACCTGTCACATAGTCTGGCCAATCTGGAACATCACCACTTTAAGTACGCCGCTTTTCGTCGCCCTGGCGATGTGCATTGTCATTTCTTTGGTACTAGAACTTTGAGCTTTACGGATTGTATTAAACGCAATGGTTCTTTCCACTGTTCAAAATTAGGGTGATGCTGTCGAAGTCGTGATAGTATAATAGGTCTGTTTTATACTTACTGCCAAAATCCAGTCAAGTTAACAACTGCACCCCCACCATTTTCATAGTAACGTAACGCTCCAGTATGCTCTCCAAGTCCGCGAGGCAATGGCTTGGGCTTTAATGACATCAGCATCCCATTCTTGGCCTGCATAATCGCCATTCGGCACAACAGACCCCAATTCGCCCCTGACCACACCCTATACCTACTCTTCTAAAGGTATTGTATCAACACTATTCTCTTCCACTCCTGTTTCATCGAACCAGTTTTTAATCAAAGACAAGATAAGGCTTAATCCTTGACGGATCGATGTGAGCTAAAAAGAACGATTGAATTAATATGATCTTAAATGGTGAACCTGTAACGATGATATATAGCTGAACCAATTAAGTCGATTTTCTAATCATAAACTTGCGCCACCGATTGGGCAATTTGTCCAATTGTCATCATCGCCAAACCAAGTTTCGCATCAGCCGGAACGACCACAATCAACACCAAATCTCGGCCCGCATTGGTGACGACGGTCGTCCGTTGACTACCCTCAATTAATACGCGGCCTAAATGACCTTGCTCAAGCCTGCTATTAATTTGGCCGGACATTTCAATGATTTGGGTGGCGGCGACAGCCAAAGAATCTTCATCTAGGCTAGTCAAAGCTTTTTTTGCCGCGGCAATGCTCAAACCTTCGCCAGATGCGGCGATAGCCGTTAAGGCTTCTGGCACTCTTTGAAGCAATAGCTCCATCAATTCTTGAACTTGGTCTCCTTTTGTAAGGCCCATTTATGATGTCCTTTCTCCTTCTAAAATAGCCCCAACCTCTCTGGCAACATGACGTAGCGCATAGAATGATAACCCCATTTTTGCATCATGATTGACCATGAGAGCCACCGCCGCTCGCTTGCTCGCTGGAACCACCAACAGGGCCCCACTAGCTCCCTCTAATAACAAACGCGACAATTCTCCTTGGGCCAAACGGCCTAGCGTTCTCTCTCCTAAAGCAATCAATATTGCCGCCATTGCTGCGACTTGTGGACTATCCGTTGCGCCATCATCGTCCCCGTTTTCGGCAAATTCTCCAGGGGGGGTATAAGAAGCGACGACGAAGCCCTCGATACTAACGATAACAGCCCCCTGCACACCATTAAGCTGACGACACATAACTTCAAGTTCCTGTTCTAGTAACTCAGTGCGATAAACGATTGCCATGTCTTTAATCTCCGATTTCTAAACTCACTTCAAGGCAAGGGGCAAATAAATATTGTCATAAATAAAGATATCGATCACCATGATTCTAGCCTGTTCTGAGTCAGGATAATTTGCAAAATTTTTGCGTCGAAACATAACCAAAGCGCAATGGCTGCCCTGTCCCGTATTGTTCATCACGGCGGTGACAATGGTTGATGTTGGATTGGTTGTGCCAGAATAGTTGTTAAGACTTAACCAAGGATACTTATTGCTATATATGGTAATCACTTCAGTTGTTGTAACACTTTCAGTGACGGTGACAATCTCAGTGACGGTGACAATTTCAGTGACGGTGACAATTTCAGTGACGGTGACTGGTTCAGTGACGGTGACTGGTTCAGTGACGGTGACAATCTCAGTGACGGTGACTGGAACCTCGACGGTGATTGTCATCGTGTCTGTGAGTAGTGCCTCTACAGCGATTGGTGTTATGTTGACTGAGTTAGCTTTTGTTGATGTTTCTGCCAGATCTAACATGGCCGCTTTCGCTGCATGCAGGACAAATCTCGCTGAGGCATGGTTAGAACCACAACCTTGCCAATAGGGTTCTATGAGTCCGATGGTCGCCTCCCAGGCTAGGGGGACGTTAAAATCATCTTCGCCTGTAATGGTGATTTGGGCATCAACGATATCAGCGTCTTCATGAGGTATAAAACGGGTAATTTTTAGGGGGGTTATGCTAAAAGGGGTTACCGTTTGTACTGGCCCGAAATAGGTGCCTAAATCGCCAACTGCTAGGCCCCCCTGTAAGTTTACTTCAGTCGTAATAATTAAACAATTGCCTGCTGTGTTACAATTAAGAAATGTATTTTCTCCATTTGTCCCAGCCTGAGGTCGCAAGTAAATATAAATTTGGTTGCCTTTAATTGTCACAGCCTCTCGGTAACCACCTGGGTCATTATCCAAGTTGCCTGTGGCTAAATTTAACCATCCTCTGCCCAACCTACTGATACTACTCCATACGATGCGATTTTTAACAAATTGCAAACTCGCTCGACTATCATTATGGTCAAGGTTACGCAACATGGCTGTTTGGTCAATCCCATCTATATCTTGGCGAAAATCATCTGTGGCTAGGTACTCGAAAGCCCCGTTCGCTGAAATACTCCATATATCTCTGATTTCTTTTTCATCATCCCAACGTTGGGTGATAATCACCTTGTCTAAATTTTGCGTCCCAATCCACTCATCTCGATTCCCATTGGCATCAGAAAAGTTTCCGGCGGCTACATCAAACCATTCGCTATCACCCGTTTTACTATTGTTTGTACTATCTTCTAGTCTTTGGCTTGGATTATGACCCTTCCACAATTCAAAAAAATTTTTGTGACCGCTGGGATTACCACTATTCCAAGAAATTACGGCAAAGTCGTCATCCCCATCGCCATCATAATCTCCGGGCGTAAAATCACGTAAATCAGTGAAAAATCCAGCATCAGCGACGGGCGTTGTATTCGTTGGATCGAAGACAACAATATGACTTTTTGTATCATTATTGTCATTTCTTTTGAAGATTAAGCCGATTTCATGGGTTGCATCATTGCTAATAAAGTTACCGGTCGTTATTTTAATGAAACTGCCATCTGTCCGACTATACGTGACATTGAATGCGTATTCTGTCCCTATAATCTGAGGGTCGTATACTTTAATCGTCCGACTATTAGCTGCAATAATTTCCTCGTCTTGATCATTATTCAAATCAGCCGTGGCAACCATCGTCCAGCCTCCCTCAGCTGATTTGTATTCCATACTACCCTGATGATCATAGACATAGATAAACCCGTCCGTGCCTACAACCACAATTTCATCAACCCCGTCCACCCCAGGATCTTGAGCGAGACTCAACCTGATATTTCCCCAAACGAAGATGATAAAAATGATACTGAGCTGATAAATTATTTTTTTATGACACATATTGAACATCTCCACACCATATCTAAATTTTTGAGTAACTATTCAGGGCGACTGCTGTCATCATTGCCTCTTGGAAGTAGCTGGGCCTGGTGCAGGAATAGTTACTCAGCCTTTATCTCTCTATCACTCAAGTATACTCAAGTCCTGTGCGGCTGGCAAAGAAATTAGGCTCATTGAGAAATTTTGTGAAAATAAAGAAAACGCCGTGTAAACAGCGCATCACCTTATCTACCACAATAATTCTCATTGAACCAGAAATTATTTAGTCTGGAATGTTGAAAATTGTCACCAAGTCTGTTTATGATACAATGCGGTCTTTGTGGCAGGGTGACAAAGTTGTAGGTGACAAGGTCGCGGCCTAGGTCGTGCCAAAAGGAACCCACTTGGCTGGTCTGCAATACAGAAGATCTTGACAGGCGGTAAAAGGAATTGAAATTGCATCATTATAGAAAATTCATATCAAAAATATTAATTTCTTTTTGTTTTTTGATTTTTATAAGCTTGACTCTAAGCCTTGAGCAACATGCTCAAGCACCTGTCGTGTGGCAGGCTCGTTTGGTTGAGGTTAACCCCCAGGCTGTGCTTGGCGGTGGATCAATCATCCGAGTTTATGTTAGAGACCGACCTGGCGAACTCATTATGTTACAGCAGGATGAGCTTGTGTTGAGCAATGTCACCGGCACAAAACTTGAATATGGTCCCGATGTCGCTGAATTTGCGCCTATTCCGCCTGGGCAGTGGCTTATCTCCTTGCCAGCACTTGAGGCGAATTTTTCTTTACAAACAAATGATACAGGCTTATTCATTGTTGAATTTTCGCCTGTCCCTGTCTCTCAGACGACGACCTCACTTCAAGCCTCAATTACCCCCACGCCACGGGGCGGAGTCTCTTGGCAAGGCTATGTGGTCGGTCAAGCCGAGGGACCATCTCCGGTCAGCGGATTGCTGCGGATTCAGATCATCAACCAACCAGGTATCCCAATTAACATTAGGACCGCCACGGATTTCATTGGGCAAGGGGTCACGGGCAACAAACCAGATGATCTGGCCTCAGATGAAACTGAAATCGCAGGCTTGACGAAAGGAAGATACATCATCACCCCTCTCGGCCTAAATATCAGTCTCACTGTCGATGTTCAGGATAACCAAACCCTGTTCATTGAATTTCGGCCTGAATTGCCACTGACCCCGATACCGTTTCCCCCAACGGCGACCCTAACACCACTTCCCTTACCCCCAACAGCTACAGCCACAGCCAGCGCTACGCCTCCACCGACGGATACCAGCAGGGCAATCCCCAATGCTGGTGTCTCATCTATCTTGACCATTCAAATTGGTAATTGGTCTGGCATTCGGGTGTTGGTCAGCACTGACTCATTCCAAACTGAGTGTGTGACGGGCACAAAACCAGCGTTGGGGCCGGGGATATGTGAAATCGGAGGTCTCAGTTATGGCACTTATACCATTCAGCCTGAAGGTCTCCCCACCAGCTTTGACCTAACGCTGGATGGCCTTGGCCGGGCCATTGTGGTCTTTTGGCAAGAATAGGTCGTGATTTTATACTTTCTACGTTGCTGGGCAGCTTTTATCCTTTTCCTTCATTTATTAGCCCCTATCCTACCTGAAACAAAGGCCTGGAGTTTATGGTCTTTTACCTTGCTCTCGTCTTGGTTCAATGGGCTACTCACTGCTTGCACCGCCTTAGTCCTTTTCCCCAAAGTCAAGCAAAGCATACAGAATTTATTAAAACATCTGTGGATCATGATACCAGGGAAACAGCATCCACATCTTTGGTTCAGCTTCATAGCCCTCTTCGCCATGAGCGGGTTTTGGCTGCTTCGGTTACGACATCTGCGTTGGGGCGATGCGGCCATCTTAGTGGCTGGTCTCTCCGCCCCTGAGCCAGTCATTTATAATTGGCAAGCTCCCTTCACAGTATTCCTGCATCAACGCCTCTGGACTTGGCTATTTAAGCCTTGGCTTGGATGGGGTGTCGGTCAAGTCTATGCGCTGGTCAGCATTATCTGTGGCGGTCTGAGTGTCTTTGTGTTGTGTCAGTTAGCCTATGCTTTGGGACGGACCTTAACAGAACGAAGTTTGATTTTAGGTTCAGGCTTGACCTGTGGATCCATGCAGTTATTTTGTGGTTATGTAGAAAATTATACCATCATCACTTTAGGTATTTTAATCTTAGCCTGGGTCGGCCTGCGCGTACTACAAGGCCAAAACGCTCTTTGGGTCGCCAGCGTCACCTTGGCTTTGACCAACGCTTTTCATCCTTCGACGATTGTACTTTGGCCTGCCCTATTATATCTCGCTTGGCAGCAAGGGTGGAAACACGGTTTCCGTAGGCAGTCGAGGGAACAAGATCATATCACGATTTATCTAGACCATCTCCTTCAATTGATCATGCCCCCCTTGATCATCGCCACCACCGTTTTGACCTTGATGGAATTAGGCGAGCATGGCCTCATCCTGTTCTTAGGCGATGACCGGCCTGGTGGCGGCGATCATATCTGGTTTGTGCCCCTCTTTGAGTTGACAACAGCATATCAATATTACACCATGTTTTCCTGGCTTCATTTACTCGATTGGCTTAACCTACAATTTTTATTATCCGCATTTGGCTTACCCCTTTTAGGGTTTCTATTCATGGGGAGTCAAAACGATAAAAAGAAAAAAAGCTTCAAAGAAGAAGAAACTTCCCCCGACACGCCGATGCCTGTATTCCCTCCCCCCTCATATTTCACCTTTCTCACCCTGGCCAGCCTCGCCTACCTGCTCTTCACCTGGGTCTGGAACGCTGATTATGGGTTGCGTAAAGATTGGGATTTATTCAGTCCACCAGCCTTTTTATATACGCTCTTAGCTGCCTTATGGCTATGTCGAAGTATTCAGTCACCATCTCGATTAGGACAGGCAACATTGATCATCATCGCTGTCTCTGCTTTACATACTGGCGTTTGGATTTATGCCAATACGCTAGGCGGTTGACCATTGAGTTTCTACCACGCTGAAACTTTGCCTGAACCTTTTACCTCTGGCTTGGCTCTTTGTAGTAGAAGGCCTTTCAACCTGATCCCGACTCGGCGGCAGCCCATACCAATCGGGCCAATGTCTATCAAGATCAGGGAGCTTATGAACGGGCCCTGGCGGTTTACAGTGAGGCTTTAGTCATCAACCCGCGTTACATACAAGCTTACGTGAATCGGGGGCAGGCCTATAAAAATTGGGGGCGCGAGGCAGAGGCTAAGGTCGATTATGAGCAGGGGACATCGAGACAAACATTGACGATAATCAGGTTTAATTCTATAATTTGGTTATTGTCATAGACTTGATTATTTTGATAATTGATGATAAGATAAAATTTTTAGGATGACAGGTAAGCGATGAAACAGTTAGCATTGAATTTTGATGAACCGACCTTGATCAAAAATCCATCAACCCCTCAAGGGTACAAAGGGCTTGCAGGCTTTCATAAATATTGGGGCAAAAAGCCTATCGAAGCCTGGCGTTTTTTAATAGAAAACTTGACTCAAGAGAGAGAAATCGTATTAGATCCATTTTTGGGTTCTGGTCTTATTGCTAAGACGTGTGTTGATCTTGGTCGGCGTTTTATTGGCTTTGATATTAACCCTTTCAGCATCGAATTAACCAAGACTTACTTAGAGCCACCAGACTATTTAGCGTTGAGGCAAGCTCTTGATGATCTTAAAAAGAAAATAAAACCAGATATTGATTTATTGTACCGAACATCAATAGGTGAAATTGTTACCCATTTTCTTTGGGAAAAAGATGAGATTATCAAAGTATGGACAAAGCATCGTGGAAAGCGGGTTGAGATAGGGTTACCAAAAAAAGAGATCGCCGATTTTGCAGCCACTGCAAATGATGAAATATCTGTTGGTAGACGGTTAAACTTGTTTGATAATTCAAGAATAAATTCTAAAAAAGTTATGTCGTTAAATGATTTGTTTACTTACAGATCTTTAAGGACAACAGACCATTTAATGCGCTCTTTTGACCTATACGAAGATAAGGTAAATAAGGCCTTAAGGCTTATTTTAACAGCTTCACTAGGACAAATGTCGAACATGGTTTTTGCAGTAACAAGACGTGGTAAAACAAAAGGAATAACAACAGAAAATATAGAAGTAGGTAGTTGGGTTATTGGCTACTGGTGCCCAGAACAACATTTTGAAATTAACGCCTGGAATTGTTTCGAGAATAAAGCGAATAGACTGCTTAAAGCACTTAAAACTGGTAATGATGATTATACGACTAATGTAGTAAACTGTTTTGAAGACTTTAATGACTTCAAAGATCAGTCTTATTTAAGAGTAGGTGACTCTGAGGCCCTATTGCGTGAAATTTCAGATGAAACAGTAAAACTGATATTAACTGACCCACCACATGGGGACAGAATACCCTATCTTGAACTAAGCGAGATGTGGAATGCCATTCTTGGTTTCGAGGTTGACTTTGAAAATGAACTTGTTGTATCAAATGCAAAAGAAAGAAATAAAAATTTAGCTAAATATAATCTAAAACTATCCGCAATAGTTTCCGAATGTAGTCGTATATTAAAGCCGAATGGTTTGCTAGCAATTATGTTTAATGCCCGGTCTTCTGCTCATTGGAATAGCTTGCATACGTTGGAATTGGTAACAGGGTTAGAATATATTGGATCTTATCCAATGGAATATTCTGCCGGTTCAGTTGTGCAGGACAATCGAAAAGGAAGTTCGAAATCAGATTATGTTCTTTTATATGGAAAAAAAGTTACCAATATCTATAGACAAAAGATTATGAAGGTGTTCAATTCAATTGATGCCTGGACCCTTGAATACCCCAAAAATGGAAAGTAAAAAATGCTAAAGTTCTTTAAATTTCAATTCAACCCTCGCTCACCTGAATTTCGAGCGAACCCTTATCCTTTCTATGAAAGGCTACGGGCTGAGGCTCCCATTTTTTATTGGGCGGACCGAGATATGTGGCTTATATCTCAGTATGCAGATTGTAAAACGCTTTTACGTGACAATCGTTTGGGGCATCATGCCACCCCGGGAAATTCAATGCTGTTCCAAAATCCGCCTGACCATACCCGCTTGCGGGGTTTGGTAAATAAAGCCTTCACCCCGCGCATGGTCGAGCGTTGGCGGGATACAGCGCAAGCCTTGACCGACCAGTTACTAGATAAAGTGCAAGCCCAAGGCCACATGGATATCATCGCCGATTTGGCTTATCCATTGCCTCTCGTCATCATCGCTGAAATGATGGGCGTTCCGCCAGAAGATCATGTAAAATTTCAAAATTGGTCAGAAATTGTGACTCGTGATCTTGATATTGATCAGGATCCAGTCGTCGGTGAACAATCCTCTTTAGCCATCCAAGCGTTTGAAGCATACTTCGCTGAATTGATAGCCCAACGCCGCCAAGAGCCTTCTGATGATCTGCTCACGGATTTAGTCGAGGCAGAAGAGGCTGGCGATAAATTAAGGGAGACCGAATTACATACCACAGCCCGTCTGCTTCTGATTGCAGGTCATGAAACAACCGTCAATTTAATTGGCAATGCCGTCCTCACCCTATTACAACATCCTGAACAAAAACAAAAACTCCAACAAGACCCAAAGCTCATCCAAACAGCCATAGAAGAAGTCTTACGCTACGAAAGCCCCATTCAGTTTGTCTCTCGCAGGCCGCTGGAACCCGTTCACTATAAAGGTCATTGCCTATCATCTGGTCAAGAAGTTCTTTTTCTGCTTGCTGGGGCCAATCGGGATCCAGCCCAATTTGTAGAACCCAATACTTTTGATATCACCCGTCAAAAAAATGCTCATCTCGCCTTCAGCCATGGCATCCATTATTGCGTTGGCGCACCGCTCGCTCGTTTAGAAAGTCAAATTGCGATCAATACCCTCCTGCACCGCTTTTCCAATCTAGCCTTAGCAACAGATAATTTGATTTATCGTGACAATTTCTTATTCCACGGTCTGGAGATTTTGCCTGTCTCCTTTTAATCGTTGTGAAACGATAAGGATGCCAGAAAATAGATTGGAGCCATGAATTTACAACACCAAGTTTTGTCCTATTGTCAGAAGCATGATCTTTTAGCCCCCCAAGATACCATTGTCGTTGGCTTGTCTGGCGGGCCAGATTCTCTATGCCTTCTCGCCATTTTACGTCAGATCGCCTCAAATTATCCCCTCACCCTACATGTCGCCCACCTCAATCATCTTATGCGCGGCCAGGAGGCTGAGGATGATGTCCGATTTGTGATTGACCTCGCTGAACAATGGAATTTACCCTTGACGGTGCAAGAAGAAAATGTGGCCCATTTTGCCGAAATGCAGCAATTAAGTTTAGAGACGGCGGCCCGAAAGTTACGCTATCATTTTCTAGGCAATGTAGCCCAAGCGGTTGGGGCCCATAAAATAGCTGTAGGCCATCAGGCTGATGACCAAGCGGAAACAGTTTTAATGCACTTGCTACGTGGAGCGGGTCTAAAGGGTCTACGGGGGATGCAGCCGCGTACAGCCCTAGAACATGAGGGGACGACGCTCAATCTCATCAGGCCCCTGCTTGAGGTATCTAAAACGCAAATCGAAGTCTATTGTACAGCCCACAAACTCATGCCCCGCTTGGACAGTTCCAATAAGGACTTAAATTTTCGACGTAATCGCATTCGCCATGAATTACTGCCTATTTTAGAAAGCTATAATCCAAACATCACCCAAACCCTCTGTAAGATGGCAGACCTCATCCAAGAAGACTACCTTCTCCTAGAGACAGAAATCCAACGGGCCTGGCACTATGTCCTCGTCAATCAAGGCCCCCATCATGTCAGCTTTGATCGTCTGGATTGGTTAGCTCTGCCGCTCGCGACACAGCGTGGTCTCTTGCGCCAAGCCGTTGAGCAGTTATGCCACCCGCAAGCGGATTTGACCTTCGACCACGTCCATCAAGCCCTCGACCTAATTTCTATGAGCCATAGCGGGGCACAAATACATTTACCCCATCGCCTCACCCTCACGCTTGATTATCAAACCATCATCTTAGCCACCCCAGATTATCAAATCCCCTGGCCTGATGGTCCTTATCTCGCCCAAGATAAGCCCATTCCGCTATCCCCAAATAACATCACGCCGCTTCCTCAAACCAACTGGACCGTTCAAACGCAATTGTTGGTTAAAGAGAGCCTTCCACCCAAGGCTCTCACCCAATCGCATCCTTGGTTGGTCTACCTAGATGCAGATGTCGTCGGTGATAAACCTCACCTTCGCCCTCGACGACTTGGCGACAAGTTTTATCCCTTGGGTCTAAACGGACAGCGACAAAAAGTGAAAGATACCATGATCAAGGCCAAGATCCCTCAGGCTTGGCGAGACCATATCCCCTTATTGATTTCGGAGGAGGGGCAAATTTGTTGGCTTTGTGGCTATCGGCTGGATCATCGATGTCGCGTGACAGAAAAAACACAACAGGTGATAGCAGTCACATTTCGACAGGTATCATGAGAATCTCTGAAAATTAAGCGTGTGCGTCCTAAACAAATCAAGCTCATTGACTGACAGTTTTACCAAATTGTTCTGCCATGGCTACACGTCGATGAATAGAAGGATGACTATGCAGGAGAAACTCAACCCAAGCTGGTGGTTGGGCATCCGCTAGGTTTTGGTTGGCTAACCGAGTCATGGCATTGATGAAGGCTTGCGGATTAGCGGTGGTTTGTAAAGCGTAACGGTCGGCATGCACCTCGCGCCAACGAGACCAAAGATTGGTCAGGGGGGCCGTTAATAGGCCAAAAATGCTCATGGCGAGGAGGAAAAGGGGTAAGGTCGCTGGGTCGCTGAGGGCATGATAGCCGAAAGCGGAAACGCCCCAACGCAGGACGAGATCTGCCAACCACAAGCCCGAAATAGTGATAATGGATTGCACAATGATGCCGCTTGGGATATCTTTATTCACATGATGACCAAGTTCGTGGGCGACAACAGTTTCAATTTCGGCATAGGTAAAACGATCTAAAAGGGTATCACCCAACACAATCCGACGTGTATTGCCTAAGCCCATTAAAGCAGCGTTAGCCGCCACGGTCTTACTGCTCATATCAAAGGCGTAAACCCCTTGGATCTTGGTGCCAGATTGTTCAGCCAAGGTGGTCAATTTTTCGACCAAGGTCTCATCATCCAAGGACTTATACTTAAAAAAGATGGGGAAAAGCAATACAGGAGCTAAATTGCTGAGGATGACTGTGAAAAGGAGTAAAACTGCGCCAGTCCACAACCACCAAGTCTGCGGGGCTGTGTCTAACAGGACATAAATAATCAGCAAGATGATTAACCCTAGCACCCCAGACAGGGCAAATCCTTTCGCTTGATCCAGCAGCCAAGCTGATAGACTTTGCGTAGATTGCTCATAGCGATGGGGTAAAACAAAACCGCTATAATAATCTAAGGGAAAAGCAAGAATGGTATAAGGTAATCCCAGGCCCAAGGCAAAAAGAGGCACACTAAGCCACATTTGGGTATTGATTTGATAAATTTGGTCCCGCAACCAAGGTGATAAACCTGAAAAGATCCAAATCAAAACGTATAAGGCTCCAAAACCGAGTTCAACCACAAAAAGTTTGCGACTAATTTGAGCATATTCTTTAGCCTTTTCTTGGCGTATTTCATCTAAGGCTAAATTCTCTGAGAGCATATCAGGATGGTCCGTCATTGTAAATTGATCCTTTTATTCTGATTATACTAAAATTTCTTTTTGATGATTTCAACGATATAATAGACTGATTGATTAGGAATGGGAATTAGGCCACTTATTTATAGGAGTTACGCAGTTGACGGGCGGATGCGGTCGTACAAGCCCCCGCCGGGGGCCTTTGTACGCGGAGTCCAAGGGCTTTAGCTGTTGGATACCCCAATGGCTAAAGTCACCGCCCTCCTTATCACAGTCCTTGTGCCACCAACTGCGTAAGGCCTAATTTAATGCCTATTCCTTAGCATAAACTTAAAGCACTTCTAAGCGATAATTCTAACCATAATTGTTTCAAATGACAAGTACGGCAAAGGGGCAGCGGTCGTTCCGCAAGAACGCACTTGCATTGACGGAAGACTTTGCCACATTGTTACGGTGATATTTTGGTATCTTGTTACTTATTTGCCTCAAAAAGCCTCATCGAATCTAAATTAGGAGACAAGCATGTATCTCGGACTGTTGCTCACGTTTACGGTCAGCTTCACATCGGCCTTTGTCGCAAATTGGCTTTATGATGAGTGGCTAATCAGACAAAAACGATATGATCTAATGCGTAAGGCTAAATTAGAACAAGCTAATCCTCAGCCTGAGGAGATCGTAAGCAAAGAATATCCTTCAGACTGAGGGCGTACAGGATACTTGCTGGCATCCTGTACGACAATATTCAGCGAAAATTTAAGGAAATATACTGAGATCAGAATGAGACTTGAATGTTTAGGAATAAGCATTAAATAACTTGTCCAGTCATTACGTTCAAGTGAGTAAACGATTGTACCACGGGCAGAGCCTGTTATAATGGTTCTCGCTCTAATATTAGGAGGTTATCATCAATTTATGTTTCAAAAACACCCCTCACCCCTCATCCTTTGGCATCTACTCATCATTTTAATTTTACCGACGCTGGCCTGTAATCCGAGCTTTTTGTCACGCCCCCAACCGACCTCTACCCCAACGAAAACACCCAAAACAATTGCCATTGCCGAAGCGGTCCCGACAGATACGCCCTTACCTTTGCCTACTGATACAGATATTCCGTCTGAGGTTCCACCCACCGATACACCAGAACCCGAAGCAACGCAGACTCCAACGCCTCTACCAACCGAAACCCCGACCGAAGTGTCTCTCACTTCAACAAATGCCCGGCCAACCTCTACTCCGATTCCACCCCCACCGACAAATACCCCCGAACCAACAGCAACATCAACACCTGCCTTAGATTTTGTGATTACCGAAATCCGCGTTATGGGACTGGGTGAAAACAATGGCGGCATCGAAGGTGCTGGGTCGGGGCGCACGATTTTTATTACTGTCATTGACGCGGCTGGCAATCCCATTGATGGAGCCTTTATCGTCAACACAACTGAGTATCCCGGCGAAGCCCTCTCGGGCGATAAAGGCCCCGGTAAAGCTGAAATTCTGATGAATCGAGAAGTATTTCGCCTGAAAATAGATAATGTTAGCGGTGTACCAGTCACGAGCCAGACATCGCATAATCTATCTTTGATGGCCCCTGTGCCAACAGACATCGTTGGCAAATTGGGCGGGCCAGACTATAGCAATGCAGCCTGTGTCACATTGGACAATTGTCCCCTGCCGCCAGGGAAACATTATTCTTACGTGATTGTCTTTCAGCGAACTTATTAAGGTTTTATTCTTTGAGTCTTTGCCGGTTGGGTGAGAGAAATTTATCTGCGAAAGTTTGGGAGTGAAGTTACATCAACAGATAAAGTAAAGCAAAAGGTTGCTGTTTTTGAGTTACAAGGTAGAGGTCAGCTTTTTGAGTTATTTCAAAAATATGCACAGCAGGCAATTAGTGAAAGTGGAGATATTCAGTCTGATATACATTCAAGATTTTTTGAGCAATCATTTCAAAATCTCTGCATCCAGCTTGAAGCTAGTACGTCTGAACCAACGAGCAGCTTTTATCAGAAAAAACCGACGCACTTAACAAAATCAAGCCAATCCATATCAAATCGGAGACAAGCAGATGGATTAACTGCATCCACACGGGGGCGAGAAGGAAGACATTAAGACTGCCCAACATAAGTTGAATGATAAAAACAATCAAAACAAACTGAGCCAAACGACGGGTCGTCTGCTGGTATGTGCTGCGGTTGAAATATAGGGCTGTATATGCGACTAGCACTGCCACCAAAACAGCCACACTGGGATGCAAGTTGCGAAGGCGAACAGCGATATGGGCATTAGGGTCAGCCTTTTGTTGCAGCCCCTGAGCTAGGGTTTCAGCGGGAAATAATGTATCGCCCAAAGCGATAATGGCTCCAGTCGCGCCGACGAACAGCGTTCCAAATAAAACTGAACTAATGAGACTCCGTTCAACCCAAGAATAATTGCGCCAGGTTAGATTGCGCTCGCTGGAAGCTTGCCAGGCGGTTAAGGTCAAAATGCCTAACAAAAAAAAAGTACTCACCAGATGGGCGACCATGACATAAAGACGTGCGTGGGATGTGTTTTCAGCCACTAACTCAAATAAAACCAAGCCTGCCCCAATTAAAGCCTCAATGATCACAAAAATTAAAGACCATACTGCCCCCATACGAATGAAGCCACCTTTAGGATAGGTGCGATAGGCCCATATCACCAAGCCAATCATTAAAGGCAGGGCCAAACCGCTGGTCGCCCGATGAAAAAATTCAATCATGGTTTCCATCTCCGGCGTACGCGGAATCACCTCGCCATGACAAGTCGGCCAGTGTGCTCCACAGCCTGCTCCTGACCCTGTGGCCCGGACAAAAGCCCCCCAGACGATGATGAAAAGGTTATAAGCGATGATAAACCAAGTATATTGGGCAAAGCGGTTCAAAGTCATTGCTAAAAAACCTCCTTAACGTTTATAGGTAGTGTAGAAAATAGACAGATGCGCTAACAGATAGATAAGAGAGAAACGCTAAGGGGCGGATGAAATAAAATATCCGCAGATTACACAGATTTTTGGCTCTTTGAGCTTTTTTGTGGTCAACAGGAGATGAACCGTGTAAACAGGCAAAGTGGCAAAGCCTCCTGACTATATCAAAAAAATCTGCGTCATCTGTGCAATCTGCGAATTGTCTCTTTTTTTTTCATTCCAATCAGTCATTTTTCTACTCTACCCATTTATAAACGGATACCTCAATTAAATTCTGATCAGGGTCTCGAAGATATATTGACTCGATTGGGCCTATCGCCCCTGTTCTGTCAACTGGCCCTTCAATCACCTCAACCCCGCATTGCCTCATGTGACTCACAACCTCAGCGAGGGGTGTATCGTTGATAAAACAGAGATCGGCTGAACCAGGCGTAGGGCAATCTGATTTGGGTTCAAACTCCTGACCGTGCTGATGAAGATTGATCTTCTGCTCCCCGAAGCGCAAAGCCTTGCGTCCTTCACCGAAGGTAAGGACCGTCATACCTAATACATTTTCGTAGAAATCACAGGTAACCTTTAAATCTTTGACGGTTAAGACGAGGTGATCTAAGCCATTCAATTTTATCATTATTGCCTCTCTAATTATCAATTTCCATAAACGCTCGCCACCCAAGCATTGTCCAACGTTCACGCTCTTTTCGTAGCTCATCGACGAGATTAACTGGTTGATCATCAGCCGACTGATGCCCACCTGGACTGGGTGGACTTTGCTGAAAAAATCGGATGAGATCATCTAGCTGGCGTAGGCAATACTTTTGTGCCCGCTTGCCGACACGCTCAATCTGCGCTTCAGTTGCCTGAGCTTGATTTAAGGCTCTGAGTTTTGCTTGAAAGGATTGGGCCCAAATGGGGGGAGCCTGCTTTTCTTGAACGATATAAGTTGCTAATTCAAGGCGCGTGGCTATTTGCTGCCGGAAATAATGCGTACCCCAGTATACCAGAGTACCGCTGACGAAAAGAAATAGGGTGAGTGCCACAACCCATAGGCCAAGCCAAAATAGAATCGTACCCATCATGGGATCTGATAACGGGAGACCACATCGCCGGAGGCGTTTAAGAGCGTGACTATATCATCGCTGGCCCAATGGGAGACATCTTTGCCCCAGTATAGATCGCTAGGCGTATTAGCTCCTGAACTCGTATGAATGCGGACACTGCCCCTACTCCATAAAAATAAGTTAGGAAATTCATAGTCTGCCAGTTGTGATCCACTTAATTTCCAGCCCGTTAAATTAACGCCAGGGCCATCGTTGGTAATCGTCACAATTTCTCTTTCTAACTGCCCATAGCCGAAAACATTGACAATTTTGACGATCACTTGATCCAACGGAATCGGTGTGGGCGAAGGAGAAGGTTGAGGAATGGGCGTGGCTGTGAGGGTGATATCTTGGGGGGGGGTGATATTCGCATTGGGCGTGGGTGGGTCAAAGGGCGGCAGTGTCTCTGTGGGGTCAGGATTGACTTGAATTGTATCAACAACGGGCAAACCACCAACCGGGATGAGCAATTCCTGACCAGCCTGAATGAAATCAGGGTCTGTAATGCCATTTGCGGTCATGATATCCTCAGTACTCACATTAAATTGGGCAGCGATACCGCTCAAACTATCTCCAGCTTCAACAACGTGAATTTGAGGGCTAGGTGTTGCTGTCGCGCTAGGGGTCACATTGACCAGTTCAGCTCGACGGGTGGCTGTGATAGCAAAGGCTATATCTGCCGCCGTGTCTGATGCTGTTTCATTAGAGTTAGAATCGTTTGTCACAGAGACAATGAGTAACGAGACCACAACACTGACAATGGCAGAAATCAGGACGTTGAGGCCGACAAAAAACATGAAAGTTTCCGGTTCGACACCCATGATGTTCGCCCTACCTTCAAAAGATGAGTCTTGATTCGTAGATGCAGAGAATGCTTCTTGATCCATGCTTTTTAGGAAATTATTTTAGGTTAACCTCAGCAGATTATACCAATATTTAAGGAGGAAGCCAATTTGAAGATGGAAAGATTGATCTGTGGCGATGATACAGCCGCCTTGAACTGGGTCGATGACGACTTCTACGCTCCCCGCGGAGGATGATAGCTGGCCTTCGACTGCTTGCCGCGAACGGCTGGTGACCCCATCGCTATCTTGTGCGTAAAGCACGATCTTCTACGTCACCCTGACCTACCGCCACACAGTTTACGGTCGCACTATAAATGCTACTCATTTTCGTCAACTGAATTTGGGGTACATTGGCGACGACCAAGGTTTCTGAATCTTCTGGAGCGACATACGAGGGTGGATAAATTAAGGCCCACACTCTCGCCACTTCGATCCCGCCCCCCAAAGCCCCATAAGCCAAGGTCTGGGCCACCAGCTGAGGTAATTCCCATTCCTTAGGACGATTAATTAAGGTTCAGGCCTGACGACCTTAACCAGCTTCGACACTTTCTAACTGTACTAGTTGTATTTTAAAGTTAAAATCGATTCTTATAAAGTTTCTATCCAGTTTTTGAGAACGAGCGATATGAGGCAACTTTTTTGACGTTCATCAATTTTATGCTACCATAATCTCTTGACTAGCTCCTGTAGCTCAACGGATAGAGCAACTGCCTTCTAAGCAGTAGGTTGTAGGTTCGAGTCCTACCAGGGGCACTCTAAACTTGCCTGGAAATATGATCCCCTTTATTTCAACACTCGTGGTAAATGCATGACATGATTTACCTCCCCAACTGTTACCGCCACAGAAGACAAGCGGCTAACCATCAACCTATAAACCATAAAAAGTGATTCTATTTTGACAACTTAGTATAATCTCTCACGAAATGTTTTTGGGTGAATATTTCATCGCCCCCTTTATGCGTCAAGCTTGGATGCGTCATCCCCGCTTAAAGATTTGGGTCAATCAAACGCTAAATTATGAAGATGAGCTAACTGGGGCACCAGATTATTTTGTGGCCCAGCGGGTGGAAGCGGTCAGTCACGAAGTAATTGGCAAACCACTTTTAGCCATCGCTGAAGCCAAAAGGGTCGTGCAAGCGACCAATATCGGGAAACATATCTCGAGCGAAGGCATTGAACAAACGACGTTGGACAAAAGGTGAAGGAAACTTGGCATAATATTTTCCGATTTCTATTTCATCTTCCTCCCAACTGATGACCCCATTCATATAGAGAAAATTTAAGAGCAAATCATCATAGCTAAAGGATAATTTCTTATCCGTTCTAAACAACTCTAAGACCACATGTTTATAGGGTTCTTGGCGAGCCTTGCTGATCAGATTTAAGATATTATTATTGGGCAGAATATGGAGGGCTGCGCCATAGACCTTCTCGAAAAAAGTCATGTCAATCGGCTGGGTGCATCGACAAGATGGCCACCTCAACCTCAGGAACTTGCTCTTTTAACCATCTGACCACCTGCCGCATGACCCACGTCTTCCCCGATTGGCGAGGCCCCCAAACGGTAATGTAAGGCCCGCCTTTTTCAAGATTTTTCCCCAAAACGACGACTACATTTGGTTAAACTCGAACCCCTTGGTAAAATCAGCCCAGCCTATTTTTTCCTCAAGAAGGGGAATTAATGAACTTAGCCAATATGATTCTCAAACGACAGTTTAGGTACCAGATTGGTCCAAAGGAAATCAACCCCATGAAAACTCTGACCAAATCACAGCCTATTGTATTCCCAAACAGGCATCTCTCAGCAGACTTCATCGAAGACTATCGAGAAGACATCGAAGAAGACATCATCTATCCCGAAAGCGACGGTCAACCCATGGCTGATAATACGAAACAATTCCGAGTCATCACCACCATTCAAGGCAATTTGGATAGTTTGTATAAAGATGACCCCTTGGTTTTGGTGGTGGGCGATTTGTTTTGGTATCCTGTAAAAGGCAATAATGAGATTAAGTGTGCCCCAGATGTGATGGTTGTCTTTGGCGTACCCAAAGGGGAGCGCAGATCTTATCTACAATGGCGAGAAAACAACATTGCCCCCCAAGTGGCCTTTGAAATTCGCTCTCCCAGCAACACGAACGCAGAGATGAACACCAAGCGCATTTTCTATGAGACGCATGGCGTATTGGAATATTATATGTATGATCCAGACAGAGGAAAATTAGAAGGATGGCAAAGGTGGGGGGCAAGATTCAGGCAAATTGAGCCGATGAAGGGCTGGGTCAGTCCCCAGTTGAACATTCGCTTTGATTTAGTCGAGCTTGAGCTACGGTTATATGATGCGGATGATAAGCCCTTCTTAAACTTTGTGGAATTGAATGAACAACGACAGCTCGCAGAGCAACAAGTCCAAGCCGAGACTTCAGCCCGTATCGAAGCTGAGTTGCAGGCTGTACAAGCTGACCAACGCGCTGAGGCTGAAGCGCAAGCCCGCGCTCTGGCCGAAGAAAATCTTCAAGCAGAAGCGCAAGCCCGCGCTCTGGCCGAAGAAAATCTTCAAGCAGAAGCCCAAGCGCGTACTAATGCTGAAGCCCGTCTTCGTGAGGCTGAAAATAAATTGCGGGAGCTTGGTTTACTGTAGCAAAGTGGCGAAGTAAATAGGCCGATCATTTTTCAGAATCATTATATCGTTTCAACACTAAAACCACATTATGACCCCCAAAGCCAAAGGCATTAATTAAGGCTACATTTGTTTGCTGCTGGCGAGCGTCGTTAGGCACATAATCGAGATCACAAACGGGGTCGGGCGTTTCATAATTAATGGTCGGGGGAATG
The DNA here is from genome assembly GCA_965199695.1 of Anaerolineae bacterium. Lineage (GTDB taxonomy): Bacteria > Chloroflexota > Anaerolineae > 4572-78 > 4572-78 > CBDAUV01. Next base: position 2,254,657 of record OZ241372.1, read on the forward strand.
ATGCCGTCCTGAAAACCATAAACGGCAGCCAAGGCAGACATAGCCCCAGAAGAACCGAGGGCATGACCGAGCATGGACTTTGTCGCCGTGATGGGAATTTGATAAGCCCGCTCACCAAACACGGCTTTAATGGCCTTGGTCTCAGCCTCATCATTCAAGGGGGTGCTGGTGCCGTGAGCATAGATGATATCAATATCATCTATGCTTAAACCACAACTTTCGATAGCTGTCCCCATAGCCCGTATGGCCCCTTCACCATCAGGACGAGGAGCAGTGATGTGATAGGCATCGCCCGTAATGCGTCCCCCCAAGACCTCTGCATAAATTTTAGCCCTCCTGGCTTTGGCCCGTTCTTCCTTTTCCATAATCATCACCACGCAGCCCTCGCTGGGGACAAAGCCGTCCCGTTCAGCATCAAAAGGACGGCTCGCTCTTTGAGGCTCATCGTTGCGCGTGGAGGTCGCGCCGATACTATTGAAGGCCCCATAAATGACGGGCGAGAGACAGGCTTCGCTCCCGCCCGCAACCATGACCTCTGCCTCGCCGCGTTGTAAGAGGTGATAGGCTTCAATGAAAGCATAATTTCCACTGGCACAGGCGAGGGTTGTGGTCAATACAGGGCCTGATGCCCCAATTTCAATGGATAAGATACCCGACTCTGCATTGGTCATGATGCTCGTGATAGTATAAGGATAGTGTTTGTTCGGCCCCTTTTCCGCATGGCGGAAGGTTGTCGGTGACATGAAGGGCAATCCGCCGCCGCCTGTATTGAGACATATTCCTACCGTAGCAGCCTTATCAGCCATAATTTCAACTTGGGCATCCGTGAGGGCTTCTTGAGCCGTGGCAATTGATAATTGTGTCGAACGTTCAATACGGCGGACTGTCTTTTTAGACATGTAACGACTTGGCTCGAATCCTTTGACCTCACAGGCAATTTTAGAACGAAAATCAGAGGCATCAAATAAGGTAATTTGGCCTGCCCCAGAAATCCCCTTTTTCAAATTTTTCCAAAATTCAGGGGCAGTATTACCAATGGGAGTCATTGCTCCGACACCAGTTATCACGATACGCGACATAATTTTGACTCTCTTTATCTGAATCCCTATCGTTTCACGAAGACGCTAAGGCTGTATTTAAGACGGTATCCATCGAATCGGCTAAGACAAAATCTAAATTACGCCGTACAGATGTTGGAATTTCTTTTAAATCTTTTTCATTCTGTTTGGGGATAACAATCGTCTTCACCCCCACGCGATGAGCAGCCATTGCCTTCACCTTCAGGCCACCAATGGGTAAAACACGGCCCCGTAAAGTGACCTCACCCGTCATAGCCACCGTATGCTTAATAGGACAGTGAGCGAAGGCTGAAATAATGGCGGTGGCAATGGCAATGCCAGCACTGGGACCGTCTTTGGGGGTTGCCCCTTCTGGCACATGCACATGAATGTTCGTTTTTTCAAATTGTTCGACCGCAATGCCATATTGTGGCGCACTGGCTTTGGCGTAGGTTAAGGCTGCATGGGCTGATTCGCGCATCACCTCGCCTAACTTACCTGTGAGGGTTAGATTGCCTTTGCCTTCAAACAGGCTCACTTCAATCATCAGAATATCACCCCCAGCACTGGTCCAAGCCAAGCCAGTACAGAGGCCGACAGCATCATTGTCATTCAAATTTCGGCCCACAAATTTTGGCGGGCCAAGCAAATCTGAGAGGTTACGCTGGGTGATGGTCTGGGGAGTCAGTTTGCCCTGCTCTAAGCGGCGGACCAATTTACGACAAACACGCCCCAATTCCCGATCTAAGTTACGAACCCCCGATTCATAGGTATAGGCTCGAATGACTTTCTGCACCGCTCCGCGACTGAAGGATAGGTCATCTGGAGTCAAGCCATGTTCTTCCAGATGACGCGGAATAAGAAACTGGTTGGCTATGTGATGCTTCTCTTCATCAATATAGCCAGAAAATTCAATCACCTCCATTCGATCAGCCATCGCCGGCGGAATAGGATCAATCAAGTTTGCCGTGGTGATGAATAAAACTTGCGAAAGATCATAAGGCAAATCCAAGTAATGATCTGAAAAACTAAAATTCTGTTCTGGATCTAAGACTTCCAATAAGGCTGCTGTTGGGTCGCCACGGTAGTCCAGGCCAATTTTATCCACCTCATCCAACATAATCAGAGGATTAACCGTCCCCACCCGTTTTATGGTTTGAATAATCCGTCCTGGCATGGCGCCAATATAAGTCCGCCGATGGCCACGAATTTCAGCCTCATCACGCACCCCCCCTAGGCTAAGGCGCATGAACTTTCGTCCTAGGGCTTCCGCAATCGACTTACCAATCGAAGTTTTCCCTGTTCCAGGTGGACCAACAAAACAGAGAATAGGCGTTCGCACATCTTTTTGGCCCAATTTGGCATTCCGCGCTCGCACCGCCATGTATTCCAAAAGCCGCTCTTTAACATCAGACAAGCCATAGTGATGTTTGTCTAAGACCGCCTCAGCATGATTAATATCTAAATTATCTTCACTCGCTTCGGACCAGGGTAAATCCAAAATCCAATCTAAATAAGTCCGAATAATCGCCACTTCAGGGGCCATGGGCGGCATGCCATTGAGACGTTTCAACTCTTTCTCAGCTTTTTCTCGGGCCTCATCAGGGAGGGTCATTTCATCCAAACGTTGGCGTAGTTCATTCATTTCAGCAATCGAACTGTCAACATCGCCCAATTCAGTTTGCATGACCCGAATTTGCTCTCGCAGAAAGTATTCCCGTTGACTTTTATCGACCTCTTGTTGAACTTGATTATGAATCCGATTTTCTAATTCTAAAACATCCAATTCATGGGCCAAAATGGTCGTCAAGCGTTGCAGACGAAGCATGGGATCGATGATGTCCAAAATTTCTTGACGCTGCGGGATATCAATTTCTAAGACTGAGGCAATAAAATCTGATAAGGCCCCCGCTGTCTCAACATTCGAGGCAGCAGTGAAGGCATCTTCAGGAATATGCTGATGGAGTTGTACACATTTTTCAAACAGGGTCAAGACAGCCCGCATCTGCGCTTCCATACTGACCGTTAAGTCGTTGTCGAGACTCACTTCCGGTAAAAAACGAGCTAGGACAATTGGATAGGGAGATGTTTGCTGCCATTCAAGGATTTCTACGCGCTCATGACCTTGCAGCAAGACATTAATCGTCCCATCAGGCAGCCGCATATGCCGCACGACAGAAGCAAAAACGCCAACTTTATAAACATCTTTGGGACCGGGATTTTCTTCATCAGGGTCATGTTGGGTGATAACAATTAATTCACTTTTATCATCAATCGCTGCATTTAAGCTCGCTTGGGGCACCTGCTCCGTTACGACAAGCGGTGTCAGAATACGCGGAAAAACGACCACATCTTTGACGATCAACAAAGGATCTTCTTGCGTTGTCTCGAAATCTTTTAAGTCAGAACTGTTAAATATCTCTAAGTTTACGATGGACATAATTCTTCGGTAAGTTGATCAAGATAAAATTGGGTCTCACTATACCACAAATTACCACAGGTGCAATCGACAATCTTAGGGTAGTAAGAAGCAGGGAGTAACCCCTTCCTTAGCCCTACTTCTTGCTCCTCTACTGCTTACGCCTTACTTCGGCATCGCATGCAACTTCCAATAAGACGGATGAGGCCAAGCTTCATCTGGGCTATGAGAAATAGCAATGCTCCAATACCACTGTTCATCAACCCCTTCTTTCCAGTCAGGATGGGGCCAAAAGATAATGGTCATCACCCCAATCCAGGGTTGCCAGTTGGTCTTCGCGTACTGAAAGGCGTTGACCAAATACTCGGCTTGTTGATCTGTGGTGACACCATGCCAACTATAAGGTGAATCAGGGCGATTATCAATCGTCCACCCAAATTCTAAAACGGCCACCCGTTTGTCAACATCCTGATTGGCCACCATAATCGCTCGAATATCTTCGACATGCCGAAATCCATACACCCGTCGTAATTCTTCGGGTACGCCCCTGGCATGATCGCCCGGATTAGAAAAATTAGAATCACGGGCGATCTCCCCTGGGTCCATCTCTGGCGGAGCTTTATAACCTGGGGCATGCACCCCAAGTAAGTCAAAATAGGGTGCTGCGCCGGCATCATACAAACCCTGTACAAAATAGATATCGGGCATCGCCACCTGATCATGGCGCGTTGTCGGGGCTAACCCAGCACTGATGACGTAGGCTTGGGGATCAGCTTTCTTAATTGCCTCATAGGCCACTTTTAAGAGTGCCGTATATTCAACTGGACTAGGCGGATGCTCACCCCATTCACGGGCTAAATTTGGTTCGTTCCAAATTTGATAGGCCTGGATACGCCCTTTGTAGCGCTCGGCCAAGGCGAAAAGATAGTCGCCAAAATCTTGATAGTTATCCGGTGGGCCTATTTCGGGATAGCCGCCGCCAGCCCACTCAGGTTGTACGCCAACCCGCGCAATCACTTTCAAGTTATGTTCCCCAATTTGATCCATCATCCGATCCGCATTGTCCCAATTAAAGATGCCTTTTCCCGCCCCTTCAATTTCCCGCCAAGCAAATTCTTGCTTGACCCAAGTAAATCCTGCATCAGCAATAAAATTCAAATCGCGACTGGCGATCTCAGGTCGCCAAAAGAGAAAGGCATGAATACCATAATCAGGTGAGGCCATTTCGTAGAGTTGGTCACTGGGATTAGCGTCTAGTTCAAGCGCCTCAACGAGAGCAGCAGATGCAAAGCTGTCCTGTGGAGAGCCGCTCTCTTCTGATGACTCTTGATAGGTCACGATATCAGCGGGGGTTGGGGTCAATTCTGCGCTTTGGGTTGGAATTTCGGCCCGAAAGTAAAACACAGCGAAAATAACAAAAACGAGGGCGCATATAAAGGCTAAAAGCACGACACCCCCCAAAATAAAGGGGAGCCAATTTGTTCCAGCGCGTTTTTGTTCAATTGGGCCAAGATTATTGTCTTCCGGGGGTTGAAAATCAGGCGGCATATTGGTCATGGTTATATATCCTTAAAAATGTCCTTTTGAAAAGCTTGATGAATTTAGAAACCCATTGCGACAAGACGCTTACGTAAACATATAATCGAAATCGTCAAGTCGGTAGGGTAATGTAAATCAATTGAGATAATTTCCCCCATTTTAAGACATTGCTGCTGGTTAAGCAAGAAAGATTATTTTGGTCTGTGTCTCTGTACTGCAAAGCTTCGATCCTGAAAATAGGTGGAAACTTAAAGGTTTAATGGCTGTAGAGCAGACTGCGGTCGTTCCCTTTGGAACGTACGCAAGCAAAGGCCCCTGTCTGCTCCTATCTGCGCGGAACAGGCAAGCAGTCGATAACATAGAAAGACGAAGAATCTGCCCGACCTACCCGGGTGAAATGTGAGACTCCAGAGGTTTCAAAAACCTCTGGAGTCTGGTAAGCCCAGGGCCAATTCAGTATTTTGCATGCGGGTTAAGACCAATTGGAGATTATTCAGATAGCGTCTGGCGAAGGCGGCTTCGCAGGAGGCGAAGTAGAAGACCCATTTGCGATAAAATTCTTCATCGAAGCCCAAGGTGCGAATAGTTGACTCGGCGGCCATGAAACGTTTGTGCCAGTGGGCTAGGGTAGGCGCGTAGTGAGGCCCGATGTTTTCCAGATCGTCAATCATTAGAGTGGTATGCTTGGTTAAAGCCATTGATATGGCGGTCAAGCTGGGCAAGTGGCCGCCGGGGAAGATATGCTTGCGAATCCAATCGATATTTTTATGATAGCTGTCGTAATCTTGATCGCGAAAGGTGATGGCCTGTAAAACCATGATACCCTGCGGTTTGAGGAGCCGGTCACAGGTTTTGAAATAGTCTGGCAAAAAGTCATGCCCCACCGCTTCGATCATCTCAATAGAGACCACGCGATCAAATTGCCCTTCTAAGCGGCGATAATCACATAACTTAATCTCAATCCGCCCCTTTAGACCCGCCGCCGCGATGCGTTCTTGGGCCAGTTGGTATTGGGCCTCAGAGAGGGTCACGGTGGTGACGCGACAGCCCGTTTGCTGAACCGCCTCAATGGCAAAGCTGCCCCAGCCCGACCCAATTTCGAGGACCTGGTGGTCAGCCTTGAGGCGAGCCTTTTTGATGATTTTTTGCAACTTATGTCGTTGTGCTGCTTCTAAAGACTGCTCAGGAGATTCAAAAACCGCCGCCGAGTAGGTCAGGCTTTCATCCAAAAAGAGTTGATACATCTGATTGCTCAGGTCATAATGGGCCTGAATATTCTCTTTGCTGCCAGCCTTAGAATTTTTGCGGCTGCGATGCAAGATATAGTGATAAATCTTTGTGAAAAATAGGGCGATAGAAGGTTGTTTTGACATAATCCCAGCGTTCGCAATCAGCAGGCCCAGAAAGCCTGGCAGGTCATCTACATCCCACTCACCCGCCATGTATGCTTCCCCAAAGCCAATTTCGCCCGCCAAGCCCAGGCGCGAAAAAAAGGCGTAGTCACGGACGAGTAAGCGATATTGCGGGCCATGCTTCGGGTCGCCCAAAATAAATTTCTCCTGATCCGGTAAAATCATTTCGATGCTGCCATGTTGTAAAACTTGGCCATATTTGATAATTTGCTGCAAAACAAAGCCCTGAAAACGAGTTGGTGTCGCGACGCGAATGGTGTAGTTGCTGGTAGCAATCGGTTTTTTATACACAGGAAGCCTCCGTTGATAATATAATTTGCCCGCTTCCCACACAATTCTGGGCATGGTCAGGGAAGCTGTCAGCGGGTAGCGGCTGATGGTTTTGAGCAAGTTGGCTGAAGAGAGTAGACGGGCCTGACCCTGTAAGCGGGCGGTAAAGACTGTTTTTTCTTGTTTCATTAAACGAATATGAATGTCTAAATGATCTGCAAGCGGGGCAAAATGGAAGTCATAGGTCCCTGTTCGATCAAAGAAAGGGGAGACGTGAAAATCCTTATCGATTTTGTATCGGGTAAGCCGCCTATTATCCCTTTGCAAGGGATTGTTGAGGGCGTAGACATGACTTTCGGAAAAGGTATTCGAGACATAGGCTAAAATACAGGCCAAAGTTTGATCAACTGTATAACAGTAAAAAAAGCTGACCGGATTGAAGATATAGTTAAAGTAGCGAGCCGTGGTGAGCAACTGAACTGAGCCAATCACTGCTTCGCTTGGATGATAGGTCTTGATGAATGTCTGCACTTTATCGAGCAAGGGTTCGTCTGACGGGGCAAAGTAATCGCGGCTATATAAAGAAACAGGCTGGAAGCGGTCATAGCCAAAGAAACGACACGTTTGATCTAAACGAGGCAGTTCAGCTAAATCAAAAGCATAGTAGTAAACTGGATAGCGAAAACTATGGCGGATTGGCTCGACGCGGGTGTGGCTAACCTGGCCTGTGTAGATTTTTGACTGCATGAAACCAGACTCTTTTAGTTAGATAAAGCCATTGCTGCATCGTTTACGGGCGATACAACCTTCGTCACTTCTATCGCTTCTTCGACCAAGTCCACGCCAAAAGCTTTGCCAACGGCTACTGCCGACCTAACCGCATCCTCATGGAAGCCATACCCAAAATAACTACCACAAAAATAGGTGTGTCTTTGCCCATTCAATGAGGGCAACTCGGCTTGAGAGGCCAGGGATGCAAAGGTGTAGTTGGGGTGGGTATACTTAATCTCTTTGATAATATGTTTATCTGAAATCGGGGTTTGCTCATTTAGCGTGACAAAGTAGGGCTGGCTTGTTTTGAGACCCTGCAAACGATTCATGTAATAGGTCACGGTGATAGGTTGGCTATTTCCGAGGCGGTGATTTCTGACATAGTTCCATGAGGCCCACATGCGGCGATTGGGCGACATGACCTTAGTATCTGTGTGCAAAATGGTGTCGTTCTGATGGTAGTTCCAGGCTCCCAACAAGCGTTGTTCGTCTGGGGAAGGATCGCGCAATAATTTTAGGGCTTGGTCGGCAGGCGCGGCCATCACAATCTTATCAAAGTGGCGTGGGGCCTGACCCTTGAGGGTCACTTTGACTCCTGTCTCTGTGCGGTGGACCTTTGTCACAGGCGAATTTTTCAGCACGGTTCCCGGAAACTGTTTCAAAAAAGCTTTCACATAGCTATGACTTCCCCCTTGGACTGTCGACCACGGTGGCCGATTATATAACATAAATAAACCGTGGTTGTGATAGAAGCTAACCAGAGCCTTCATCGGAAAATCCAAAATTTCATTGGGCGGGGTTGACCATATCGCAGCAGCACAGGGCATCAGGTGATGGACAACAAAGGGGTCAGTGTAACGATTGGCCCGTAAGTAGTCGCCCAAGGTTAGTCCGTCTAATTTGCCGGCTTTCAGGTCTCGCAGGGCCTCTTTATTGAAACGTAGAATACCACTAATCATCTGCCAGAAAGAGGGGCGAAACAGATTGCGACGTTGGGCAAAAAGGCCATTCGGAAAATTGCTGGCGTAGGCCAAACCTATCTCCCGGCAGTAAAAACTAAATGACATTTCGCTTTTGCGAGTTGGCACGTTTAGCTGTCTTAGAAACTCGTGAAAGTGGGGATAGTTTGGGGTATTGAGGACAATAAACCCGGTATCAACTGCTGTGCCAGCATCTGGGCCGTCTTCAAGGGTGATTGTGTTGGTATGTCCGCCGATATAGTCAGCGGCTTCGATTAAGGTTACCTCAAATTTACGCGCCAGGAGATAGGCCGAGACAATGCCAGCCACGCCTGCGCCGATAACAGCAATTTTTTTGGTAAAATTTTGCATAAGATCTAATAAATTTCCTTTTAAGACGCGGGGTCTGTGACCATCCGTTTTGCTAGCCAAGCCAGCATTGGTATCATCGCCCCCCAGACGAGGGCTAAAATCATGACTGTTAGGGCCCAATCGCCATTAAATGAAACGCCACCCAGTCGTTCGCCACCGATGTAGGCCAGAGAACCGCCGATAGCCCCAAAACAGGCTGCCAGGGCGTATCGTCCTTGTAGCCAGCGCAATGAGGTAGTTAAGGTGGTGGAAAAGATGAGCCACATGGCCGTAATCCAAAGTGGGGCTAACCAAGCACTAGAGCTATCACTGGCGTAGGTGAGTAAATCCATTATTTTTTTCAGACTATCAAGGCCTGTGCCCAGTAAACCAACAACGGCAATATACCACAATTCATATTTTCGCTGCGGCGACCACCATAGATGAAGTCCTAAATAAATTGCTACATAAAGCAAGCCAACCCACGGAACACCTTGTGCTGCGCCTAAGGCACAAACGAACCAGCCGATTTGGGTGCCGATGTAGTTCAAGAGTCCCCAAGCGGTCAAGGGGGTTAAGGTAAGCCCCCCTTTAAGGCCCCCCGCTGGGGGGAGAACGTGCGTTGCTCCCGCTACGCCAACTTCCCCCCTAGCAGGGGGGATTGAGGGGGGACCTATCCTGCTCTTAATCTCATTGCCCCAAGCGGTTGGTCGTGCTGAGGGAGTGGCCCCTCCGCCTCTCCTATTGGAGAGGTTAAAAATTGTCCTCTTTGGAGAGCTAGAGGTACCATTGCCTGTATCACCAAATTGCTTTTCCTCACCCATGCTAAATTATTTCCTCAGGCCTTAAGCCGCTGAGCCGAACACATTCCATCCACAACTTTTCTCGCTCTGCGACAGTACTTTTCGTCCTATTTGTTTTATGCGTTTCACGTATCTGCCGATCAAACCAAAATTTTCCGCTTTCCGTTTCAAGATGGGGCGCAATTGCCAGCCAGACGATGGTATCAGCTCCTTGCTTTGGTGTTCTGAGAGATAGATTCATGAGTTTGCTAAAGGTGGGCAATGAACTTTGTAAGCCTGGTGTTTTCACCCAGCCTGGATGCATGGCGTTGACCGTCACGCCAGAACCAGCGAGGTGTTCAGCCCAAAGCTCAGTCAAGATAACTTGAGCCCGTTTTGATTGGGCATAAGCCAAGACACCATTAAACGGCTCCTGCTCAAATTGCAGATCATCTACCTTGAGTTTGCGAGTGTACATGCCGCCAGATGAGACGATAATAATCCGAGCCGGGGCCCTGTTTTTTATGAGCGGGAGGAGTAAATTGGTCAAGACAAACAGGCCTAGCACATTGGTGGCAAAGGTCATCTCGATGCCATCAGTCGACAGTGAACGTGCAGTAGGTAAGATACCAGCATTGTTGATCAGAACATCGAGACGGTCAGTCGTTTGTTGTAGCCTTTTGACTAAGGCTCGCACATCGGCCAAACTGCTGAGGTCGGCAATTTCGAGATGCACATTTTGATTGCCCGTGTTTTGGATGATCTCAGCCTGAGAAGCCTCCCCTTTCGCTTGATTGCGAGCGACCATATAAACCGTCGCCCCTCGCTGGGCCAATTGCTCAGTGGTGGTGTAGCCTAGACCTGCATTTGCACCAGTGACGAGAAAGACTTTACCGCTTAAGTCAACATCCAGATCACTGGTATGCCACATACCTTGGCGACAAACGTACCCGAGCCGATTATAACTCAGGATGACTGTTTTATCGAGCAAATTGTCAAAAAAATTTGGATTGGGATTGTGCATTAAGAAAAAGCCTTTCGTGTCTTCTAATTATCGGACACTCGTCTATTTTTGTCGTCGTCCTAGCCAAAAACGTTGCCAGTCACCACCGCTGGTTTGTAAGGCCACCAAGGTATAAACGCATCCCCACACAAAGCCCAAGGTCCAGAGGGGCACAATCCATAGGATTGAACGCACTATCGTCTTTTCGCGATAAACCATCCAACCTGAAAAAAGGAAGAAGCCCGTATACAAATCAACCAAGGTCACAATGCCCCAAGGCATCGCAACCAAGATACTACCTTCGCTCCAGAAATCCCCTGCCATGAAGCCGTAAATGATGATGCTTAAACTTATTAAAAAGCCAAGAAAAACAATGATTTTAGCCAGCGTCATGACCACCTCGTTATCTGAACGACCAGATTGATACCATACCCCAGAACATAAACGAGCGTTAAACCATATAGAAGGGCTGGTGGCGTATCCCGTACCGAAAAATTGTGGCGTTTTAGGAAGCATAATTTGACCAGATCTCCCAACAGCATCAGGCTGAAAAAGGCGATGAGCCATAGTGTGCCATAATTTAAGGGCTTGGTATTGCCTGTCGAAAATAAGACCAATACGATGCCCCAATGGGTGACGTTATTCGGTATCACAAAGAGCATGCTCACCACTTCACGTTCGATCCAACGATCAAATATTGCGACTACCAAGCCTAAGGAGAGGATGACTTGGATGCTCACTTGCACCAAGCCTAGCCCCTGTGGCGTGGCATAATCGCCGTGATTGAGGGTCTGCTTGAGGGCGATGAGGGCAACGATGAAGGCGATAAGTTTGATCGTTGTTTCTAGCCAAGCCAAAAGCGGCCACTTAGCAAGATGCCAAGATTGGGGTCTCTCTTTGGTCATCGTTCAGCAAGACTGTTTTTTGGAAACCATGGAAAAAAGGCCTTGGTGGTCGCCACGTAATCCTCGTATCCAGGTTTGCTTACTTTTAAGCGCGTTTCTACAAGACGACGCTAATGCTCCAGGCGCAGATTACCTTAGCCTAGTATGGCAACTAAGGTGATAAGCAAAGAATATGCTCATGAAAAATTTGCTGAGTAGGTCCAGATTGTGAATTGTTGTACCCTTTAATCAAGATGACAATATTCTAGCGTGAAATCTATATTTTGTCAATTTAATATGGATAAAATATAGACAAAATATATGAGTATAGCCTTTAATAATTAGACCTGATTTAAGGTCTAACAGATCATCCGCCTAGACCATGTTTTCTCAACTGCGCGACCACCCGCGCTGGAGTCAAAGGAATTTCGTCAAACCAAACAGCGGTGGCATCAAACAAGGCCGCCGTAATCGCTGGCGCGAGGGGAATGAAAGGCATCTCCGCCATGCCTCGTACACCCCACGGCCCAATGGGGTCTGGTTCCTCAAGGATAAGCGACTCGACTTGCAAGGGGATATCGAGAATGCCGGGGATAAGATAGGTACTAAAGCGAGGATTAAGGATATGGCCATCTTTAATTTGCAGATTTTCGGTCAGGGCATAGCCATGTGCCTGCACCACAGCCCCTTCAATTTGACCTTCGATTAAGATGGGGTTGATGGCCTTGCCCACATCATTGGCGCAGATGACGCGATTGAGCTGGATATGACCCGTTTCGATATCCACGGTTAAGTCAACGGCCTCGGCTACATAACCGTAAGCAAAATTAGGGTGACAGACACCCGTCTCTGGACAAAGGGCTTCTGTCGGAGGTGGCGTGTAGCGGACATGGCCGCTAGCGGGTCGTTCCTCATGGTCATGCCAGGCGGTCAAAGCGTCCTCTGCGGCTTGACGAATAGCGTGCCCAGCCATCCAGGTCAAGCGTGAGGCCGAGGCAGACCCAGAATCGCCAGATGTCGCTGTATCTGAGGCGATGAGGTCAACTTGGTCAACGGGAATGCCGATGGCTTCAGCCGCCATTTGCCTAAAGGCTGTATGTGAACCTTGGCCAACTTCGGCTCCAGCGTGGTAGAGGAGCACGCGCTCAATCTCAAGGGTTCCCTGAAGTTCAATTGTCGCTTCACACCGTTCTGGAAAACCGAAAGAGAAGCCGATATTTTTGAAGGCACAAGCCAGACCTTGGCCATGTCGCAAGACAGCCGCGTTGGACGACAGGGTTTGAAAGCTGGAGAAAGGGGCAGGGGAATGGGGAATGGGGGATGGGGCGGCTGCGGCACAGCGTTGGATAACTTGGCGGAGACTGATGCCTTTAGGGAGAGGGGTTTGGGTGATGGAAAGGCTATCTTCACGGAGGGCGTTTTGGAGACGCAGGTCTACGGGGTCTATCTGCAAGACCGCCGCCAATTTATTCATCTGATTTTCAGCCACAAACGCCCCTTGAGGGGCCCCGAAACCTCGAAAGGCGCCGCCAGGGACATGATTGGTATAGACTGCGTAACTGTCAAGGTGAGCGTGAGGCACTTCGTAAGGCCCAGCTACGGTTAGATGAGCATTGCCCAGAACTTTATTGCTCGTATAATTATAGGCTCCCCCATCTGAGTGTAAGGTCGCTTCTATCGCGGTTAATTTGCCTTCATTCGTCGCCCCCCACCGCGTGGTCACATACATGGGATGCCGTTTATGATGGCCGACGATACTTTCTTCACGAGTCCAGATGATGCGAAGCGGACGTTTGATTCCGCGTTCATATAGGCGCAGAGCGGCGAGACCTAAAACGATTTGCAGGGACATATCTTCTCGTCCACCAAAAGCTCCCCCGATGGCTGGATAAATGACGCGCACTTTATCTAGGGGCAGAGCCAGGGCATGGGCGATTTGCAATTGATCTTCATGGGGCCACTGCCCGGCGATTTCAACCGTCACGCGACCTGCTTCATCTATATAGCCCAACCCGGCCTCAGGTTGCAGATAAGCATGTTCTTGATAGGGCAAGCGATAGGTTCCCTCGACCACCACATCAGCCATCTCCCATCCTTTCGCCATATCCCCCTTACGAATTTTGTACTGACTGATGATATTGCTGCCATGCTCAGGATGTAAAATGATCTTATTCTGGACTGCCTCATAAACATCATCTACGATTGGCAAATCTTGCCATTCAATCTGAATCAGGTCGCGGGCTTGGTCTGCTGCCGCCTCAGTTTCGGCGACAATCACCGCGACCTGGTCTCCTTCCCAGAGGCTGATATCGCTATACGGCTTCGGGCTGCCTAAGCCGACAAGGACTGGTTGATCCGGCAGGATTAAGCCATATTCATTGACTGGCACATCTTTGGCCGTGAAGATCGCCACCACGCCAGGAACCGCTTGGGCTTGGCTCAACTCCATTGCCAGCAGGCGAGCGTGTGGTTTCCCACTAAATAACACCTTGCCATGCAACAAATTATCTGGGGTGATATCGCCTGGATAGCGTGTTTCACCTGTCACCTTACCCTCAGCATCATGACGAATGAGAGCTTGACCAATTGTCATGGGGAATGCCTCCAATTTAATCCAATTTAGGTTCAACGCCCAAAGCACGAAGTTGAGCCACCACTTGCGCTAAATTCGTTTCAGCAACGTCAGCCCGTTTTTCGGCTTCTTGACGTGCTTCTTCAGCTTGCCGCCGATCTGCCTCTGCTTGCCGCCGATCTGCCTCTGCTTGCCAACGCGCTGTTTCAGCCTGCTGACGGGCTTCTTCTAATTCTAAGACAGTTAAAAAAGGTCGTCCATCAGGATAAAATAGCCGTAAATCCAGACCCACCAACTCAAAACGCACATTTAAGCGTGGACTAATCCAGCCTGACATCGGTTCAATAATTTTAGTTAAGCCCTTATCTTGATAGAGCCATCCCTTTAACTGGCCCTTATCTGGGTCGTAAAGATAATACTCTTCAACCTCATAGCGTTCATAAAAAGCAAATTTTTTATCCATCTCCGCTTTTTTATTGCTTGGTGACAAAATTTCGAAGACAATTTGTGGCGCAATATTATCTTCTTGCCACTGTAAATACGAACCACGATATCCTTTTGGCCGCCCAAAGGCTACTAGGACATCTGGCGCGAGACAGAGCTTGTTATTTCCTTCAACAGGATACCAAAACAGGTCACCTGCAATGAAGACATTTGGATCATCTTTGTACAGAATACCAATATTCTCTTTAATTGTTACGATGTAATCAAATTGTTTAGTGTTATCGGCCATTGGTTTTCCGTCACTTTCTGGATAAACAGTTTCTGTCGTACGGATAGGATTTAAGGGTGCCAAGACCATTAGATTATTTTCTCCTATGTAAATACAGTTTTTAGTTATTAGTCGTTAGTTATTAGGTCGTTCCCGTGGGAACGGAGTTTGTTCTGATGACAGTTCAGCACTCAGCACTTATCCTTCAAACTTCCATTTTCATGCTTCGTGTTCAAAGAACACCATTCTGCGGCCTGTTTTACCGCAGCGACCATCTTGTAATATCCCGTGCAACGACAAAGATTACCGCTTAAGGCTTGGCGAATTTGTATCTCTGTAGGCTGTGGGTATTCTTCTAATAGCTTGGCTCCGGCCATCAAAAAACCAGGAATGCAATAACCACATTGAACGGCACCTTGTTCGATGAAAGCTTGTTGTAGTGGATGAAGACCACTTGTCGGAGACTCTGGAGTACCTAAGCCTTCAATGGTCACAATCTCTGCGCCGTGAGCGCGGACGGCAGGCACTAAACAGGCCATCACGGCCAGG
The DNA here is from genome assembly GCA_965199695.1 of Anaerolineae bacterium. Classification (GTDB taxonomy): domain Bacteria; phylum Chloroflexota; class Anaerolineae; order 4572-78; family 4572-78; genus CBDAUV01. Next base: position 2,269,938 of record OZ241372.1, read on the forward strand.
CCATCTAAATAGACTGTGCAAGCCCCACACTCACCTTCTGCACAGCCTTCTTTAGTACCAGTTAGATGACCTTCATCACGTAACCAATTTAGTAAGGTCTTGTTAGCGTGAGCGGCCTTGTCCACGCCCTGACGAGCGACAAAAGATTGACCATTAAGCTGTGTCCGAATTTCTGTTTCTTGGGTGTGACTGGCCTGAAATTGCCGCCCAGTAGGGAAAAAGCCTTGTGTATCATGCCAGAGCATACTTGGCTGATGCGGCCATTGCTGGCGTTCTTGATGGTCACGCAAGGTTATTAAAGCGCGTTTGACCATCACCCTTATCATCTCTTGGCGATATTCCGCTGGGGCCCGGAGGTCGTCAATGGGATTAGCTGAACTGGCAGCCAGTCGTGCTGCTTCAGCGACCACCTCATCCCTGAGTGATTTGCCGAGAAGATATGATTCCATGGCTGGGGTGCTGATAATCGTCGGGGCAACACTGCCTTGGGCGAGGCAAGCCTCAATGACTATATCTTTTTCAAAGTGGAGCATTAATGTCAAGTGAACCACGGCGATAGCCTGAGCGCGGCGCAAGCCTAATTTGACATAAACCCCACGCTGAGATAATTTTAAGGGCGAAAAGGCGATATCAAGCACCATTTCATCTGGCTCAATGACGGAACGACGGACCCCTTGGTAGAATCGACGCAAGGGGACGGTGCGTTGTCCGCGCCCTGAAGCCAAGGTCAGTGTCGCATCTAAAGCCCATAAGGGGGTAATCGTATCATTCGCTGGACTAGCCGTGACTAAATTCCCGGCCACTGTGGCCCGATTCCGCAATTGAGGCGACCCGACCTCCCAACAGGCTTGGGCTAAAGGGAGGGCTTGATTGATAATTAGCTCAGAACCAACAATTTGGTTATGCGTGACCAAAGGGCCAAGATGAATTTGCCCCATCGCATCTTGCTGAATATCGGCCAGACGAGGGATGCGGGTTATATCAATCAAGGTCTCCACCTCAGGCCTTTGCCGTCGGGCTAATTCAAGCAATAAATCAGTCCCCCCAGCGATTAGGCGAGCGCGAGGGCCTAAGGATGCTAAAAGTTTCAGGGCATCATCAACACAAATTGGGGTTTCATAACGCCTAATCTCTTGGGCTTGTTTTTGAATCGGGAGCATCAGACCTGGTCCTAAAAAATTGGTGCGTTCCTTCGCACTCAGTTAATATCAGCCATATCATACCATGAATTAATGGTGAAATCTATTTCTTAGGAGCGGTGTGGTTGACCTCATAATTTGTGTCATTTAGCCATTTATGTTAATTGTAAGGTCAGAGGTTATGCAATTAGACATGCCCTGAGACGGAGGCAGGAACAGATACCCATGTCATTACAACTCATCCAGCAATATTACACCAGAATTGATAGAATTATCCAGCATGGCGGTTCTCGCAACGAAAGCTCCCTCCGCTCCGCTTTTCAACGCTTGCTTGAGGACTATTGTGCGACCAAAAATCTGGAACTGATCGCCGAATTGGCTTACAAAACCAAATCTGGCTCCACCGTTCGCCCCGATGGCACCTTAAAAGATGCTATGCGGCAGGATTGGGGCTATTGGGAAAGCAAGGATCAATATGACACGCTGGCTGAGGAAATTGAAAAAAAGTTTGCTAAAGGCTATCCTGATGAAAACATCCTTTTTGAGGATAGCCAAACCGCCATTTTGATTCAAGACGGGCAGGAAATAGCCCGCGCCGATATAAAAAACCCGGCCGCCCTGCACACCGTCCTGACCGCTTTTTTCGCTTACGAGCCACCGCAAGTCCAGACTTTTCGGGCCGCCATTGAAAAGTTCAAGGAAGACTTGCCCGATTTGGTGACAGAACTACGCCGCATCATCGCCGAACAAGCCGCCGCTAACCCCGCCTTTGTTGAGGCCAGAGATGATTTTTTGGCCTTATGTCAAGGGGTCATCAATCCCGAGGTTGGACTGGCCGATGTGCGGGAGATGATTATTCAGCACATCCTGACCGAAGATATTTTTATCACCGTTTTTGGCGAAGACCAGTTTCACCGCGAAAATAATATTGCCCGCAAACTGCAACAGGTGATTAGTTCCTTCTTCAAAGGCCCCCAGCGTAGAAACATTCTGGCTAGGGTCAAACCGTACACTGAGGTCATTAAAGCCGCTGCCAGCAATATTAGCGACCATCACGAAAAACAGCGGTTTCTCAACGTGGTGTACGAGAATTTCTACAAAACTTACAACCCCGCCGCCGCGGACCGTTTGGGAATCGTTTACACCCCCAATGAAATTGTGCAGTTTATGGTTGAGGGGGCCGACGATTTGGTTCACCAGCACTTTGGCCGCCTGCTGGCTGATAAAGATGTGGAAATTCTGGACCCCGCCACCGGCACGGGCACCTTCATCACCGCAATCATTGAATACCTGCCTAAACACCGCCTAGCCGACAAATACCAAAATGAACTTCATGGCAATGAGGTGGCGATTTTGCCCTATTACGTGGCCAACCTGAACATAGAATACACCTACGCCCAAAAAATGGGCCACTATGCCGAGTTTAATAATATCTGCTTTGTAGATACGTTGGATAATTTGGGATTTGGCTTTAGCGGCAAGCAGTACAATTTATTTGACCTCAGTGCCGAAAACTTGGCCCGCATTAAACGCCAGAATGAGCGCAAAATCTCGGTCATTATCGGCAACCCGCCCTACAACGCTAACCAACGGAACGAGAATGAAAACAACAAAAACCGTGAATATACCGAGGTGGACAAACGCATAAAAGAGACCTACATCAAAGAAAGCACCGCCCAAAAAACCAAGCTGTATGATATGTATGCCCGATTTATCCGTTGGGCCAGTGACCGCCTCAATAAAAATGGCGTGGTGGCTTTTGTCTCCAACAATTCGTTTATTGATGCCCGCACTTATGACGGGTTTCGCAAAGTGGTGGCGGAGGAATTTAACGAAATCTACCTCATTGATTTGAAAGGGAATGCCCGCACCAGTGGCGACCGTCGCCGCCGGGAAGGGGGGAATATTTTTAGTGATGAAATCCGAGTTGGCGTGGCCATTTATTTTTTGGTGCGAAAAGAAGGGGCAACAGGCTGCAAGATTTTTTATCATGCTATTGGCGACTATGTGCGAGCTGAAGCTAAAAAAGCCTACCTCCGAGATAACAAACTCAAAACCCTCCCCTTTGACCACATCCAGCCTGACAAAAATCACAACTGGATTAACCTGACTGATAATGATTGGGATGATTTGTTGGCGGTAGGGACCAAGCGTACCAAGTTTGGAAAGAAGTTGAGTGAAATAGATGCAATTTTTAGAACGTACTCAACCGGTCTTTCAACTAATCGGGATGAATGGGTTATTGATGTCTCAGTTCAAAATTTAAGAAGAAAAATGGAATTTTTTGCTGATTTTTACAACAATTATCAGTTGGTGGGTGATGAATTTGATACAACCATAAAGTGGTCTCGTAATTTGAAACGACGCTATACACAAAGCTTACGTGAGCAATTTGATGAGAATCGAATAAGTGATGAACTTTATCGCCCATTTTGCAAGTTTGCGTTTTACGACTCAGAAATTTTTATCGATGAACGTGGAATCGCAGGTGATTTTCTTGGCGGTGATAATATGCTTATTGCTGTAAATTCTTCTGATAAAAAACCGTTTAGTATTCTGGCTTCAAAATATCTGGTAGATTTACACTTCAACGGCGATTCCCAATGCCTCCCCCTCTACCGCTACACCAAAGACGGCCAACAGGTAGACAACATCACCGCTCACGCCCTCAAGCAATTTAAGGGCCACTATGAAGATGAAAGTATCACCCGTCTAAACATCTTTCACTACGTTTACGCCGTCCTACACCATCCCGCCTATCGCGAAAAATACAAACTCAACCTCAAGCGTGAATTTCCCCGTATCCCTTTTTATGAAGATTTTTGGCAATGGGTCGGGTGGGGGCAAACCTTAATGGACTGGCATCTGCAATTCGAAACCGCCCCCCTCTACGCATTGCAACGGGTTGATAAACCGCCCCAGCCCGACAAAGCACCTATCAGGCCCAAAGCCAAACTCAAAGCGGATAAACCGGCGGGAACAATTGAATTGGACAGCGTGACCACGCTGAAGGGCGTACCGGCGATCGCTTGGGATTACAAACTAGGGTCTAGAGCGGCCCTCGAATGGGTGCTGGAATGTTACAAAGAACGCAACCCCCGCGACCCCACCATTCGGGAAAAATTCAACCCCTACCGCTGGGCCGCTTACAAAGAGCAGGTCATTGAATTATTGCAACGGGTTTGTACCGTCAGCGTGGAAACGATGAAAATTATTGCAGCCATGACCGAGTGAATATTTTAATATACAGAGTCTTTTTCCTAAAACCGCGAAATCGTCTCCTCTTCCTTGGTCAAAACTTCCAAAACGGCTGGCTGCCCACCTTGGTTAGCGGCTATGGCCCGCTTAATCGCTGGCGCAAGTTGGTCGGGCGTGGCTACCTTTTCCGCATGAGCTCCCAGCCCTTCGCCGACCATGGCATACTGACCCCCTAATTGATTGCTGCCCCAACGGTCAGAAGCGTAAGGCATATGGTCAAAGTAATGAGTCATGACCCCATTGTTCAACACGACGGTCAAAATCGGCAAATGCGCTCTGACAGCCGTCTCAATATCTAAGCCAGCCATACCAAAAGCGGCATCGCCCATGATATTAATCACCTGTTTCTCAGGTGCGGCGAGTTTGGCTCCCAAAGCCAAGCCTAAGCCATAGCCAAGTTGGGTTGATTTTCCCCAACCGAGATAGCCCCGCGGGGTGACAGGTCTCCAGAAAGGCACCAGTTGTTCGCGGGGATAGCCAGAATCATGGGTGATAATCGTATTCCCCACATCCACCGCATTTTCGAGTTCGCGGAAAACGCGATAGGGACTAATCGGGACTTCATTAGAGGTGAAATGCGGTTCCCATTGGGCCAGCCATTCTTTTCTGAGCGACGCAATCCGACCAACAAGGCCATGCACATCGCCTCTGCCGCCTTCACCGACCTGCCGTTTAACCTCTTCAATCATCTGCTGCAAGACCAATTTCGCATCGCCGATGGCCCCAAAATCAATGACAAAATCTTTGTTCAAATCCTCGGCACAATTCGTCACCTGGGCCAAAGGCACCCCCTCAGGCATGGCGGTGTTAAAAACACTCTTGGTAAAGCTGGTGCCAAGGCCCAAGCCAAAATCAGTCTCTTGCAAAAAGCGATGGACCATCAGGGTCCGGCTGGCTGCCCCAGTCCCAAGGGAGAGGGGATGTGTTTCCGGAAATCCGCTTTTGCCAGCCAGAGTGGTCATGACCGGAATATGGGTCAATTCAGCGAACTGAACCAATTCAGCCGTAGCCTCCGCATACATCAGCCCTTGCCCGGCGTTAATCACGGGGTTTTTGGCTTTTAACAAAGCCGTGACCAAATCACGGACATCTTCCGCCGAGGCTGCTGAAACTCGGCGGGGCACGGGGGTATAATCTACAGAGTCAGCCGCATATTCAGCCCGCATGACGTTGCTGTGCATTTCGACCAAAACAGGCCCTAGTCGGCCATGTTTTAGTTGACTATAGGCTCGCCTGACCAAGGTGGGAATATCTTCTGGGCGATAAATAGACGAAGCCCATTTGGTAATGCCTTTATAATTGGGCACAGCTTCAAAGGTTGGCTGCACCCCGAGACGGTCGAAGGGTTCGCCGCCGGGCAGGGCCAAGAGAGGCACTGAATCGGCGAAGGCTTGAGCCACCCCGCCAAAAGCATTTTCTGCCCCAGGCCCTTGTTGCATGGTGAAAATGCCGATTTTGCGTCCATTATTAATGCGGCTATAGCCATCCGCCATATTAACCCCGGCCCGCTCTTGGCGACAGATAATCGGCCTAATTTCTGCTTTTGCTGCTGCTTCGATCAGGGTTTGGTGAGGAAAGGCGATTAATACATCAACCCCTTCTGCTTTTAAGGCTTGCGCCATTGCATCGTAGCCATTCATAGAGTTTGTCTCCTTATTTGATGAAATGATCATGATTAGACTTGAAGTTTTATATTATATAACATTTATTGCCGTCAACCTATTTAGGCGACTTAAACTTGATTGCTGCAACCGCTCGGCGTGATCGCGATGTGTTCCTTAAAATTCACCCTAATTTTAATCACTCCGTATCCCCCCCAAATTTGGGCGATAGGCGGGCAAATATAACCCCAGCTCGGCGGTCAATTCTTCTCTGGGGGCTGACTTATCTATTCAGGTACAAGGCATCCATAAATCGTTTTAATCTTGGTTCGTTCCCCACAACTATGATATACTGATTAGGCTCTGTAGATGATAACCTCCTGTCTTAAGCACATCTAGGGAAGGGAGATAAATGACGCTGGTCAACGAAGATGAGGATTTGACATGGCACGACTCAATAATCATCAGTTAGCAGGTCAATTGAAGCGCATCGCTGATTTAATGGAGATCAAAGGCGAAAACCGTTTTAAGACTCTGGCCTATCGTCGGGCGGCGGAGAGTATTTTGAGTCTCGGTCGTGAAGTGGAAGATGTTTGGCAAGCGGGTGAGCTTAAAGAAGTGCCTCATATTGGCAAAGCGATTTATGAAAAAATTGATGAATTGATGACCACGGGGGAGTTGACTTTCTGGCAAAAGCTGACAGCAGAGGTGCCAGAAAGTTTGGTCGATGTTTTAGCTGTCCCCGGCCTGGGGCCAAAAACAGCCAAAACATTATGGCGACATCTAAATGTCAAGACCTTAGAAGATTTAAAGATCGCCGCCGAAGCGGGTTATCTCAAAGGGTTACCAGGCCTGGGCGCGAAAACCCAGGCGAAAATTTTGGCAGGCATTGAGGCCTTGGCGAAGCATGAAAATCAGGGCTTTAACCTCGCTGTCGCTTGGTCAACAGCGAGAGAGATTATCAAAGCCCTAGAAACTTTGCCCGAAGTCTTAGGCATTGAGCCTGCGGGCAGCCTACGCCGTTATGTGCCTACCATTGGCGATTTAGATATTTTAGTGGCGACAGAGCAGGCAGAACCTGTGATGGCGGCATTTAAGACCTTAGCTGGCATCGAGGAGGTTTTGCTCACTGGGCCAAGGAAAACTTCTATTCGCTTCGCCAATGGTCTACAAGCCGATTTGCGATGTTTAGAACGGCAACATTGGGGTACAGCCATGCAATATTTTACGGGTAGTCAAGCGCATAATGTCAAAATTCGTGAATTGGCCCAAAAACAAGGGCTTCGTTTAAACGAATATGCGCTCACCCGCTCAGATAGCGGGGCACAGGGCGAGCAAATTTTGTGCCTTGATGAAGTGGCGGTCTATCAGGCCCTCGGCTTGCCCTTTATTCCCCCCATTTTGAGAGAAGATCGAGGCGAAATTGAGGCGGCTCTGCAAGATGATTTACCAAATTTGGTGCAACTGAGCGATATTCGAGGCGAAGTACATTGCCATTCGACTTGGAGTGATGGCAAACATACGATTGAAGAGATGGCCCAAGCCGCCATTGAGCGAGGCTATGATTATCTCGTCCTGACCGACCATTCCCAATCTTTAGGGATTGCCAATGGTTTGACTCCAGAAAGATTGTGTCAACAACGTCAAGAGATTGAAGCAGTCCAGGCACGTCTGCCTCAAATTCGGCTTCTACAAGGTTCCGAAGTGGAAATCAAGGCTGATGGCAGCCTGGACTTTGAAAATGATGTTTTAGCTGAATTGGATTTTGTTGTTGCCTCTGTCCATACTGGTCTGCGCCAAAATCGAGAATGGCTGACCAAACGCATGCTAAACGCCATTTATAATCCCCATGTCAGAGTCATTGGTCATCCAAGTGGTCGCTTATTGGGTCGCCGAGAGGGCGGAGACTTTGATATGGACGCACTATTGCATGCCGCCGCAGAAACGGGTACAATAATGGAGATCAATGCCTCGCCATCGCGCTTGGATTTAGATAGTGTCTATGTTAAACGGGCCATTGCTCTGGGCGTAAAGCTCATCGTCAATTGTGATGCCCACTGTGTAGAGGGCTTTGATGAACTGCCTTATGGCATAGCGACAGCCCAACGTGGTTGGGCGACACGGCAGGATATAAGCAATACCCTGTCATTAGAACAGTTACTCTCATTAAAAAAATAGGAATAACCACTATGGCAACGATACTTTACGCTGAAGATGACCGTGATTGTCGGGAACTATTTGCTTTTGTCTTGCGTCAGAAAAATTATACAGTCTATGAGGCAAACAATGGAGCCCAAGCCGTTCAAATTGCTCGTGAAGAACCAGTTGATTTAGCGATTTTGGATGTCCGTATGCCAATGATGACAGGATATGAAGCAGCGCACTTGATCGCGCAAGAGCATACGCGGATACCGATTATATTTCTCAGTGTTAAAAGCTTAAGCCAAGAAGTTGGTCAAGGATTTCAAAGTGGTAACATGGTGGTTGACTATTTAGTAAAACCGATATCCATAGACTATTTAGCAGAACGGGTCGATGAAATTTTACAAGATTGTCAGATACACGGCTTAGACTTCGCTCGTGAGAAACGGTTAGCTCAATTTGTAGAAATCCAACAATTTATGTAAGCATGCAGGTATAGGCACTTTGATCACGCTTGTAGAAAAAAATTGGTTCTATGAGGAATTTTGTGGTCAGCAGGTAGCAAAGTGCCTTTCGCTGGCGAAAGGCGTACCCGCGTACCCTCTCCCAGAGGGTACGCTCCCTGCAACTTTGCCACCTTGTACCGAAAACTCAACGATCATGAATGACATGAATGACCAACCGAAAATTCAATCAATTCAAGAGGTTCTAGGCTTTCTAGCCCCCGAAGATGTTGCCGAATTGAATGATGTTGCCCAACAACGCATTTATTCCCCAGATACCATTGTTTGCCACGAAGGCGAAATTGAACATACCTTTTATATCATTGAGCATGGTCTCTTGTCCGTCACACGCAAGCTGAATGATAATACAGAGCAAGTTTTAGGTATTTTGCGCGATGGACAGTTTTTTGGTGAGATGGCTCTGTTAGATGAGGAACCACGTTCTGCGACGGTGTCTACGCTATCAGAATGTCGGTTAATTGAGATTTCCGAAGAAAGTTTCGATTTGATTATCAATCGTAACCCGACCGTGGCAGTCACCTTACTAAGAGGCATCAGTCGCAGTTTACGCGATACAAACCGCATTGCTATTGCCGAGATGAGCCTGAAGAATCAAGAACTCGCCCGTGCTTTAGAAGAGTTAAAAGCGGTGCAGGCTGAGTTGCTGCGTCAAGAGCGTCTCAGACGTGATTTAGAGATTGCCTCAGATGTGCAGCGCTCTATCCTACCCGCCAAGTTTCCCAATATACCAGGCCTTCAATTTTCGGTTAAGTCCCGTCCTGCCCGTGAGGTAGGCGGGGATTTTTACGATGTCATTGCCATCAATGATAGACAGGTTGGCATCGTGACTGCTGATGTTTCAGGAAAAAGTGTTCAAGCAGCTATATTCATGGCTATCGTCAGAGCCTTGTTGCTGCGAGAGAGTGTAGAAGGACATTCTCCAGCCGAAACCATGCATCGACTGCATAGACAGCTCATGAAAACATCCACTGCCGACATGTTTGTGACCATTTTTTATGCCATTATTGATATTGAGACAAAATATATGCATTATGTCCGAGCTGGGCATGAGCGGCCTATTTTATACAAGTCAAAGACCAAAAGCTTGCAACTGCTCAACCCCCCCGGTCGATTTGTCGGCTTATGGCCTAATTTAGTGGTCGAAGAAGCAGAACTTGTTTTGAGGCCGGGTGACTGCTTGGTCTGTTATTCAGATGGCGTGACGGATGCGGAAAATCCCTATAGTGAAAAATTTGGGTTGGATCGCTTATTCGACCTTGTTTCGGAACAAGGTCATGGTTCGGCAGAAGATTTAACCCAACAAATTTTAGACAGTGTGGAACAATTCACTGATACAGCAGATCAGACAGATGATATCACAATTTTTGTAACAAAAATGACGTAAGGAATGAGCATTAAATAACTTGCATCGTTCAGCGTCCTAATCTGGTTCCCAAACGATAGTGTGGGAGCTAGATTGGCTAAGTTAGTTAATGCCCATTCCTAAAATCAAACAAAACATATGAGGTAGGCATGGCAAAAGAACCAATCTACAAATTTGATCCCTCAGAACACCGCCGGCCCCGCCGCTTAGAAGAATCTATGGCTGAAATTGGCTTCCCCTTGGTCTGGGTTATTATTGGTGGATTAGCCTCTCTGATGGTTATCGGCTTAGTGGGTTTAGGTGTATTCAACATGGTTCGGCAGCAATCCATTACACCTACGCCTGAAATCTCGCCAGCGCAAATTCAAGATGTGCCTCAAGCCGTGAATCCAGATGACGATAATCGGGCTGTCGCACCCGCTGGTTTGCCGACGGCTGAACCAGCGACCCCAACCCCGACCCTCGTCCCCACGCTGCCCCCACCTCCCATCCCTCAAAATATTGAAATAGGTGCTTATGTTAAAGTGGCGAATACGGGCAATGATGGGGTGAGAGTCCGTCCGGGTCCACGAAGAAGTGACGAGGATGATATCGTTTTAGCCTTAGAAGGGGCTGTTTTACTGGTCCTTGATGGGCCAGCAGCTGATCAAAATCAAGAAGATTATATCTGGTGGAAAGTGCGTAAAGTGGAAACGAATGAAGAGGGTTGGGTGGTGCAGGATTTTATAGAGCCGTCGCAGAGGCCGTAGGTGTAACCTAACATCTCTCGTGCCTCTTTTTCTGAGAGTTTACCAAACTTTTCTTTCTAGACTTTGGAATTTATTCCAGCCGAATATTTTCACCCTTCTGGAATAAATTCCAGAGTCCAGTTCCCTGAATCAGGCCCTCATAAGGGCAACGAAACTGTCTGCCCCGCCAACATACTGTGCGTCACAGCCTCAATAAAGGCCATGTATTTCACCCCCGTCTCAAAATCAGTATGCGTGATCATCTCTTGACCGCGGAGGGCGTTGATGAATTCTTCTTCGACCCGCCAGCCACCTTCTAGCTTTGGCGCAATAGCAATCTCCTGAAGCTCTGTCTCGCCTCGTTGGGCACCATAGAGTTTATCGCCAGAAAAACGCAGCGTACCCTCACTGCCGAAGAGAACAATTTCAGGTGGCCCAGATAAACCCGTGACATTGGATAACTGAATATGAGCCTGCGCCCCGCAAGCCATGTCAGCCAGAACATCGAGATGGTCGGGAATGCGGATAGCACGGCGATTGCCTTCTTCATCTAAGCGCGTTTTGACGAAGGTTTTCCCACGGGCGGTAACATTGACCGCCTCGCCCACCCATCGTATAACCGCTTCATACATAATGCCCAAAAGCATGATATTGAAGCCACTTAAATCAAAATCCTCGCGCCAGTGCATCGGAGCCTGCGGGTCAATGAAAGCACCACTGTTGTATTTGACATTGATCGCTAAGACATCGCCAAGATAGCCTTGGGCAAGCCGCTGTTTGATCGTTTTGTCAACCCCTAAGGTATGCGGGGCAGGTACAATTTGAGCCACCAAATGCGGCTTCTGATGCGAGGCAGCGAGCATTTGTTGAGCTTCTTGAACGTTCCTAGCCATGCGAGCTTCGCACATCACATGCTTATTCGCAGCCAAAACTGCGACGGTCAGGCGACAGTGCATATAGGGCCAGGTGCCGATGACAATCGCGTCCGTATCATCCGCCGCGATGAGTTCTGACCACGTATCATAAACCTGGGGAATATTATATTCTTGAGCCACTCGTTCCGAAGAAGCTCGACTACGATTGCATACACTGACAATTTCCACGCCTTCAATCGCCTTTAAACCCGGAATGTGCATTTTTTTTGTATTTTGGCCTGCGCCGATGATGCCGATGCGTATTGTGTCTTGATTCATGAATATCTCCTCTGAAAATACAGTTATGAGTTGTGAGTGCTGAGTTATGAGTTGTCGTCAAAACAAGCTCACTCAGCACTCAGCATTCTATTATCTTATCATAGCTTGTGCCAAAATGCCAGCCAGCTTTGTGAGCAAAGCTTTCTTCCGCCCCAAGCCTATAGACGAATGACACGCCGCAATCTGGGCATCACCTCTTGTACAAACAACTCAATTCCCATTGTACTTGGAAAGTCAATCACCCGAATAATAATATAAGTTACGCCTAAATCGACAAAGGCTTGCAATTGTTCGGCGATTTGTTCTGGGGTGCCAATGAGGGGATGGTTATCATAAGGCGAGGCGGCAGCAATGCGTTGGGCTTCTTCTTCTGTTTCGGCGATGGCGATGGCTTCGGCGGACCAAGATTTGACGATTTCATCATAATTTCGTCCGACAGCCTGACAGTGTTGGCGTAACACCTTGAGTTTGTGGGCATAGTTTTCACTCGTATTACCGGGAATATTCCATATATCAGCCTGTTCCGCGACGACACGTAAGGTCAACTTTTCACCGCCACCGCCAATGAGACAAGGCGGCATAGGGTCGGGGCGTGGTTCGCAATAAGCTTGGTCAAGTTGATAATATTTACCTTGAAAACTAGCAGGTGCTTCTGTCCAAAGCTTTTTCACCACTTGAATCGCCTCCCGCATTTGGGCAATGCGAACTGTAGGCTTGGGGAAGTCATAATTATAGGCCCGATATTCTTCTTCCATCCAGCCCGCGCCAATGCCGAAAATATAGCGTCCTCCTGTCAGAAGTTGTAAATTGGCCCCCATCTTAGCCATTAAGCCAGGATTGCGATAAGACTGACACAAAACACTTGCCCCAAAATTTAAGGTAGGATACATAGCGGCGAAATAGGCAATCGTGGTCATACATTCTACATACACTGTGTCATTCGATTGCCACTGGGCCCAAGGCATGAGGTGATCATCAACCCAAACAGAATCGAAGTAAGGATAGATGCGGTCTAGGGTATGGCGAATTTGGTTGATAAAGGTTAGCCCGTCGCTGCCATCAACAGGAAAGGCATGTAAATGCCAGCCGAATTTTAAGTTGCTCATGGAGCAGTCTCCTTTAGGTTTGAAGTATAAGTCTGAGCAAAGAAGGTGTCAAGGATATAAAGTGTGGTGCATCTTATCAAATGACTTGCCATTCCGTTACCTTCCGTATTTTGCTATCAAAATTTCTCCCTTATATTTGAGGGCCTATCGCTTGTATTATATACTTCATTTTAAACTTATGCCCTTTAGGCGCAATTCCATGAACACCTCTTCATCTACAAATCTCGCCGCCTCAACTAAAAATAATAATTAAGGATCATTTTCATGAGAATTTATGATTACGAATATAAAGGAAAAGAATCTGATTGGGAGTTTAGCCGAGTTTCTTTTCAAAAGATCAATCTCATCGTCGGTGACTCTGGTACGGGTAAGACTCGTCTCTTGAACACTATCTTCAATCTCGGCTCTTTTGTGGCTCATGGCAAAGTGGGCGGCGAGAGCGAATGGACGCTATCTTTAGGAATAGATGGAAAGGTATATCACTGGCATGTATTGAATATCGAACAAGATGATGAAATTATTGTTGAAGAGGAGCAATTGTTTTTGAATGATCGATTGATCGTTGATAGAAGGCCTGATAAATTTATCTTTGATGGCGGTCAACCTTTGCCGAAGCTGCCAAAAACTGAAATGTCGCTCTATATCCTGAAAGATGAAGCCCTTGTTAAGCCACTTCATGAGGGTTTTTCAACAATGCAGCAGCGAAAGTTCTTTGACAGCGATTTAGCCCGCAGCACAAGTGTGTATATGACCAGTAAAAAAGCCCTCGATAAACTTGGCAAGAAAAAAGACTTGGTCGAGCTATATAGACAAGATATCGGTCTCAATCCAAGGCTGTATGTGTTGCATAAATATTTTCAAGATATTTTTAAGAAAATCGTGAGCTATTATCTTGAAATTTTTGATTTTATCAGCGGTGTCACCCTACTTGATAGCAGCGCGTTTGACTCAATTAATGGTCCTGATGGTTTTCCCATCTTTTGTATTAAGGAGCGCAATGTTAACAAGTGGATCCGTTTAGATGAGTTATCTTCCGGGATGCAAAAAGTGCTGCTAATCTTGACAGATCTGTTTTCACTCCCTAAAGGAGGCATCTATTTGATTGATGAATATGAAAATTCTTTGGGCATTGGGGGCATCGACTTTCTACCGGATCTATTATTATCCGAGGACCTCGATTTGCAAATCTTTATGACCAGCCATCATCCCTATATCATCAGCCATATTCCGGTGAAACATTGGTATGTGGCACATCGAAATGGCTCTAAAGTTGAGTTTGCTTATGGCGAGGAAGTGATTAAACGATACACCCACTCATATCAAGATTCCTATATGCAGTTAATCAATGATCCTTTCTATAATGAGGGGGTCAAGTGAATATCTATGTTCTTGTGGAGGGAAAAAAAGCGGCCCAGCGAATATACCAACCTTGAAGCCTTAAAACGTAATATAAATGTTTTGAGGCTAAAGCCCTAAGCCCTAAAATTGTGGATAAATTTATAGAAAAAAAGACCCCTGAGATTCTAAAATTTTAGAGGTCTTTTTGTAAAGATTTATTGAAATATTTACTGCTAATGTAGCAAATCCCTAACCCAAATAATCCCTAAGCTGGCGTGAACGACGTGGATGGCGCAATTTGCGGAGGGCTTGCCCTTCGATTTGGCGGATACGCTCACGAGTTAGGCCGAATTTTTTGCCCACTTCTTCAAGGGTATAGCTGCGTCCGTTTTGCAGGCCAAAGCGGAGGCGGAGGATACGGGCTTCACGAGGGGTTAGGGTGGAGAGAACGTCTTCTAGTTTTTCTTGGAGGAGGTGGTGGTAAGCTGCATCTGGGGGGGTGGGGGCATCTTCGTCTTCAATAAAGTTACCGAGTTCGCTATCTTCTTCTTCACCAACAGGGCGTTCAAGGGAGACGGGGTGGCGACTAACTCGGAGCATCCAGCGGACTTTGGAGGGTTCAAGTTCCATCTCTAGGGCCAATTCTTCGGGGGTTGGTTTGCGGCCCCAGGTCTGCTCCAATTGACGGGATACTTGGTGCAGTTTACGGATGCGGTCGCTCATATGAACTGGCACTCTGATGGTGCGACCTTGGTCGGCTAAGGCCCGTGTGATGGCTTGCCGAATCCACCAAGTGGCATACGTACTAAATTTATAGCCCCGACGATAATCAAATTTTTCAACAGCCTTCATTAAGCCTAAATTGCCTTCTTGAATCAAATCGGAAAAAGGCACACCTTGGCCCATATATTTTTTAGCAATACTAACCACAAGGCGTGTATTGGCCTTAATTAAATGGTCTCTGGCCCGATCACCTTTACGCATTGTCGTTCTCAGGTTATCAGCCTCATAACTATCAGGCGGCACTTTTCGTAACTCTTTAGCCGCTCGACGACCATCTTCCAATTTTTTAGCGAGGGTTGTTTCTTCCGCAGAGGTTAGAAGCGGAACACGAGCCATCTCTTTTAAATAGAGACTAATGGTATCATCAGCCGCGATGGCACTTAGGTCGAAGGGATCTATTTCTAATTCAACTTTTTCGCCTTCTGGAGGCATTTCTTTTAGATTTTTAGCATTCGTTGCCTCGTCGGCATCAGAATAAATTTCGATGCCTTTTTCAGCCAACTGGATAAATAGATCTTCCAATTGGGCCATATTTTCTTCGGCCTCTGGAATGGCTATCAACAAATCATCTGTCGTTAGATATTGTTGCTGCTTAACTTTTTTCAAAAGTTGATCTATCAGTGATGGCCCTTCAGGTATTACAGCCTCTGGCGTTTCAGCCTGTGTTGCTTCCGGCGGGAGAATTTGTTCAACTTGCATTCAATTATAACCTTTATATGAAATTTGGTGATGATTGATGGAGACTAGTGAACTACTCCCGACTAGAAGTCTGGGAGCTTCCAGCTTCATCGAGACTGCCTTGCTTTTCAGTTGAAAAGCTAAGGTCTTACATTCTCTCCACTGGCGTAACTTTCCGTAGTCCCTACGGTAGTAAACGCAGCCCCCTGGTTTTTGCTGCGTTCTGAACAGCGAATACATCGCTTAGTTCAAATAGATAGGGCTTGCTCATCCCCGACACTATGTCGGAGTTTTCGCAAGCCGATTTTCTATAAAAAATATACTGGTTGAAAATATCCCTATTTATCGCTATAAAAGCAGAATTTTGATAGTCACATTTTCTTAGGTAAATCATCTAAAGTGTAAACATTATATCATAGCGATATAACCCCTGTCAACCGTTTTTTAAAAGTTAATTAATGAAAAAATGAATTTCATGAGTAACTTGACATAATGATTGAGCGGTGATAGAATATTTTATGTAAACTAAATTTATATAGTACAATTTTGGCGGAGATGGCAGTAAATGGAGCCTATTATTATTTCGAAGCAAAAAAGGTCCTAGCAACCATTTCTGTCATCTGTTCATTTTTAAACATAAACTAATCTATGAGACCGCTAGGGTGAAATATTTAGGCCATGAATTAGCCCGTCTATCGCTGCAACAATGGTTAACGCTGATCAGCCTATTGGTCGTTTTGAATATGGTTGTGATGGGCGGTATTGTCTGGTTAATAGCTTCAGATATTGCGCCAGAGGCTTTATCTATCAAGCAAGTCATTTTGGCTCAAGCACCCTTTACCAGAACCCCTCAGCCAACGTTTACGCCTATACCATCGACAGCAACAGCTCCAACATCTACGCTACCGCCTTCTCCTACCAATACAGGGGTTCCGACTTGGACTCCGAGCATCACCCCCACACCACTTCCAACATTCACGTTTACACCTACACCCATACCACCCCCAACGAGGCCATTTCAACGTGCTTTGGCCCAAGTGCGAATTCTCGCTACGCCAATACCTGCGCCAACATCAACACCCAATGTGGATTTTTGGGCGACAGTACGTCAATTGACCGCTTGTGAAAATCAGGGGAAACATCATATCTTTGTCTATGTTGTTGATGGTCAGGGCAATGGACTGCCGAACCAACAGGTGAAAATTAGTTGGGTCGGTGGTGAAGCTGTTTTAACCACTGGGACTAAACGGGATCACCCTGGTTTGGCTGATTTTGCTATGTTCAAAGGAAATTATTTTGCCGAAATGTTGAACGCCTCTAGTAATCGTGTTGGCCCCATCAGTCCCAACATTCCCCGCAACGAAACCTGTGCTGAAAATAATAACCCTGAAGCAAATTCGCTTTATCATTACTCCTTTGTGGTAATGTTTAAGAAAATGAGATAGGAGACTCTGATGAAAATACTTGGTCGTTTTGAAACTTGGCAATGGATGGTTCTAACAGCTTATCTGGTGATCTTGAATGTTGTCATTGGCATGTTAATTTTTACCGTGCGTACCTCAAATGGGTCGGCTTTAGCTATAAAGGATGAATATACGCAACCGTCAAGCGAAGAAATGAATATTCGTCTCACTGAGACGATTGTTACCCCCGCCCCAAGATTTCTCTCTAATGCCCTGTCTGTCAGGCAAAGCTCTTTAGATGAGACGCATAAGAGGCTGAGGCAACAAGTAAATCAAGCAATTTTACAGGATACTGTTGAGATAGAGTCCTTCTTATCGCTAGAGCAAGCCTCATTGGCGGTGAATGCGACGGCGGTTGATATCCTGCCAGATCATTTGGACCAGTCAAGCAGCAATGAAGCGCAAAAAGATTTACAAAACGATCTATTCTTAAGGATGACTCCAACGCCACCAGCCCCTTTTTCATCTGTCAGAACACTTCAAAATCGCTCTCCTATTGTCGCTCCTCGTCAGGGGTCATCAATTTATTCAACAAATATCCCTCAGCGATAGGCAATTTGATTCTCATTTCTTAGCCCGCAAGCGTTCTAATTCAGCGGCCATTTCACGGAGTTGATCTTCTGCTTCCTGACGTGCCAGAGCTTCAGCCACAGCTTTAGCTTCTGCTTCCTGCCGCGCTTGGGCTTCATCTTGTCGTGCTTGCGTTTCGTTTTTTAAGCGGTTCTTTGTTTCAGTCAATTCAAGCGTGACTTCTGTATAATCCGCCACCCGTTGGCCTGTCTCATCATAGCAATAGGGTCTGTTATTCTCCAATCCGACCCACAAACCCACTGGCGGCAACCACAACCAACCCCGCTCATCTGCTTCCAAGGCTTCATATCGCCCAGCGTTTAAGACATAACCCAACAAGACTCGCTTACTTTGTCCCTTCTCCCACTTTGTATCCACAATCAGATAATAGTCTACCCCGACCAAGGCATACTCATGTACTTTTTCCGTCAAATCCACATTCCGTGTGCTGGGGGAAGTGACTTCGACCACTAAACACGGTTTCGTCCCTTCTTCGACTTCATCGAAGGTAGCCCAATTTTTGATGTCCTTGACCCCAAAAATGACGCTAATGTCGGGGCCATGCGCCTCCATTTCTGGGGTGGCCCAAGCGACACGCACATCGGGCAAGACGATAGCTTGCGGGTCGTTGTGTAGCCTGCTGCGGAAGGCATTGGTAAGATATAAACAGTCATCTTCATGGTCAGAGCTATGCACACGAAAGTCTCCAATTTGGGGGTGCAGGATGTCATATAAGGTTAAAGGAATACGTTCGTAATAAATTTGCCCATCCGGGGCGGGGCGCGAGACAGTGCGCCAGCCTAGGTCAAAGGGGTCTGACGAAGTCTTGCCCACCTTAGGAACAGGGCGTGTTTTAGAAAGCATGGGTTTGTCTCCAATTCGGCTCAATAGGAATCCAAGGGGGATGGCGGCAATATGAGGTATTTCGGCTTGGTTCAGTAGCCCGAAAGCCTAGTGAGCCCTGATTTTTTATCGTAGCGGTTCTTCGGCCAATCTCACCTTTACTTCCATTTCCACTCCCTCTCGCACGACGACCAGTACCACCTCATCCCCGATGCGATAGTATGTTTCTAACAAAGTTTGCACATCATTTAAACTGGTTATAGGTTTACCGTTAACAGCCACCAAAACATCACCGCCGATGTAGATGCGTTCATTGTCCAACCAAACTTCCTGTCGAGCCTCTCTGAGGCTACTTAGAGCCAATGGACTATTCCGATAAAACTCAACCAACAACAGCCCTTGGTCAACTGGTATATCTAAGATTTTGGCCAGATCTGGTGTTAAACGATAGGCGAAACGAATACCCAACCAGGGATGTGGATAATGGCCCAACGTTATTAAGTCAGGCAAAATGCGGCGGATGGTATCCACGGGCACTGCAAAACCGACTCCACTATTGGTTCCGCTGGGACTGAAAATGGCGGTGTTGATGCCAATGACTCTCCCTACGCTGTCGAGTAAGGGGCCGCCGGAGTTGCCACGATTGATTGCCGCATCGGTTTGGATGATGCCAGGAATGAGACGGCCATCAGGACTTTCTAAGGATCTATCTAAGGCACTGATGATACCAATGGTCAAGGTGCCGCCAAATTGACCGAAAGGGTTGCCGATGGCGATGGCCCGCTGACCAACTTGCAAGTTCGCGGATTGACCAAGTTCAACTGGAACCAGAAGCGTTGATGGTGCATCGACTTTCAAGATGGCGATATCATTACGCGGGTCAGCCCCAATTAAAGTCGCCGAAAAGGTCGTTTCATCGGCAAAGGTGACTTCGATTTGTTGCGCCCCTTCAATGACATGATAATTGGTCAAGACATGACCCGCTATATCCAAGATAAAGCCAGAACCAGCCCCCTCTTCAGGTATAATGTCGAAAAAAAAGCTAGGCCGTAGCACCTGAGTAGTCACATTCACCACAGAAGGCGAAACGCGATTGTATACGTCAATGATGCGCTTTTCGACAAAATCTAAGCCATCTGCGTCAATTAAGGCAACTTCGTGAGGGTCGATGCTGACTATAGCGACGGGGGAAGGTGATGGTGTTGGAAAAGGAGTCGGCGTTGGGGTAGGATAAATTGCTTGAATAACACAACTTTGTAATAAGATTGCGAGGAATAATAATGTGTAAGTAAGGCTAATGGAGCTACCTAATCGATTTTTGTCAATCACTGAATATTGATCGCTAATCACTAACCTGACTCCTACCCTCAGCACTCATATCTACCTTGGCATCTTTCAAAATCATTTTTGAATGATAATGATAGACCTCTTTTATGAGGAAACGAGGTTTCACTCTGATTGGCAAATAATTGCTTTGTTTCATTATTTTGTTAAATCCGAATACCATAAATTCCCATTAGAAGCGACCAAAGGCTTGAGGATTCTGGCGCAGTATGTTATTTCAACGGAATCGCTGGAAGTCTCTTTAAGGTCTTATTCGCCGGATCAACCATAATACCCACGGATTCGAGCGCCGTGACACCGAGTAAGGGTTCTGCACCTGAGTCGCCAAAAATCACGCGACCGGCCGTGATTTCACCCATGAACTCAATTTGAACCAGTCCGAAAAAATACTCCTTAACCGTTCCATCAGCTAATTCATAGCTCATTTTGCCGACCCGCCGGACACCAATCCGGTCTAAGTCATCAGCAGGGGCAAGTGAATCGGTTGCTCCGGTATCCACGAGGAAAATCTCTTCATAGCTGCCCTTGCGGCCCTCTAAATTGGTTAGTTTTGTGGTAACTTTAGTAAGTCCCATGACTGGATTCCTTGTTAGCTTGCCTAACTTGTGAAAGGCCGCTATGGTGGAAGAAATAATTTGGGTCTTGGCTGCTGACCGACCTATGATTCATGATTCTTGCGGGTAGCATTACAATGTCTATGAACCAATCTTGCATTGTCGGGCACAGTCTTTCCGCCTCGCCAATAAGGCAAGGCATGGTCTAGGGCAGCGTCATCTATGAGCTTAATCTCGTTTCCGCAAAGTTGGCAAACAGGACTTTGCGTAAACATTTCTTTTTTAAGCTCCCGGCTAAATATTCTGACACTATCGTTACATAAATCTGGTTCTAGCTTGCGAACAAGTGGCATATCCAAAGGCCAACGAAATTGAACAAGTTTGATATCTTCGCCGATGGATTTGCGATCATCTTTGTCAAAGTCTTTGAGCCAATCTCGCACGGGTTCACGACCTGCATTAGTACGAAAAAAGTGGAGGGAGAGAACAAAGTGGGCGTTCATTCAAAAAATGTACCATATACGGTACAGAAGGTCAAATACGCTGCCGAATTAGAGCGGGCTTAAGCCTATAAACTTTGAAGGACATTGGTTGCCACCTATAAATATCAGGTGAAAAAGGCTAAAGTTAAATTAATGCGATAAGCCCTGCTGTGAGGTCCCCTGTGAGCCCCCGTGAGCATATAATTGAGGTGGATATGAGAATGGAGGGCAGGCGTAAATCAACAGCAAGTATAACTTGAAAGGCAAAGGTAGAAAATATGAATAAAATAGGCGTGAAAAGAGAAATGAGAGGAATAGAACGATGGATCTTTCTAATAGGGCTAATCCTAGCAGGGGTGGCGTGTGAGGTGCCTGTGGATGAGGGGCGGACGGAACAGGACAGCCTCAGGTCTGGTCAAGTATCTCAGAGCAGTCCTGTACCAACAGCGAGCCTGTCAGAGAGAGAGCAGGGAGCGACAGCTACCCCCGCCGCCGCCTTGCCAGAAAATCCCTTGTATGTCTTGGCTGGGGGACATTACTTCACCTATGACCAGACGGTCACAGCCTTGACCATCGTGGATCCGCAGACGTGGACAATCCACAAAACCGTGGATTTACCGCAACTACTGGCCTCGCCCATGGCCTTGGATTCGCAAGGAAGGATTTGGATAGGGTTTGGCTCGACCAAGTATAGAGCGGGCAAAGAGGTGCATCTGTATGACCAAGCGGGGAACTTGCTGCACAAGATGGAAACTTGCTTGAGTCCCAAGGGCATCACCTTTGCCGCGGGGCGAGCCTTCGTAGCCTGTGAGGAGAACGGCTTTTATGGGCGGGTGGATGTCTTTGATTTAGCCACCTTGGAAAGGGTGAAAACCTTGGAGTTGCAGCCTCTAGCGGATAGCGATGTTCATATCATACTGACCATTGCGGCGGACGAAAACTATGTACTTGTTGTGGCCCAAACAGACCAGTCTTCTGACTATGAAGGGATTAGTAGCGATATTATTAACCTCTTGACTCTGATCAACCCCCATACTTTGGAGATAGTGACCCGCAGCGAACGGCTTCACGAGACAGGAATATATAAAATCCTACCCTATCAAGGGAGATTTTGCCTGCTCAATTATGCAAGTTTTCGGCGGGCCCGGGCCTACGGGCAGGCAAATGACTTGCTGATTGTGTCCATCCCAGAAGAGGGTGGACCGCTACAGATAGAAGAATGGCCTCTGCCGCGCAACTCGCCAGACATGTCTCCCAATTCGGGGACGCTTGACGGAGACGAACTCTATGCCCTGCAAGATGACCCCTATCTCACAAACTCAACCTCCGAGTTAGGTATAACCCGTGTGAACCTCAAAACAGGGGCGGTGGAAAGTTGGGCCTTGCCAGAGCGTCAAGGTGTCCTCAAAGACATCGCGATAGTCAATGGACAGATCATCGTCACGCTATTTTGGACTGGGTCAGGCGGGTTTGAACATGAAGGTCTGTATGTATTCGACCCAGGCCTAGGAGGCCCAGGCACCGAGACGCTGAACCAAGTCTTACAGGTGGATGGGGCCACCAAATTGTTGACCTTGCCCAATTAGGGCGGACTTAAGCCTATAAACTTTGAAGGACATTAGAGATAAACAAAAGGAGGGAGGTGGATATGAGAATGGAGGGCAGGCGTAAATCAACAGCAAGTACAACTTGAAAGGCAAAGATAGAAAATATGAATAAAATAGGCGTGAAAAGAGAAATGAGAGGAATAGAACGATGGGTCTTTCTAATAGGGCTGATTCTAGCAGGGGTGGCGTGTGAGGTGCCTGTGGATGAGGGTCGGACGGAACAGGACAGCCTCAGGTCTGGTCAAGTATCTCAGAGCAGTCCTGTGCCGACAGCGAGCCTGTCAGAGAGAGAGCAGCCGACAGCTACCCCCGCCGCCGCCTTGCCAGAAAATCCCTTGTATGTCTTGGCTGGGGGACATTACTTCACCCATGACCAGACGGTCACAGCCTTGACCATCGTGGATCCGCAGACGTGGACAATCCACAAAACCGTGGATTTACCGCAACTACTGGCCTCACCCATGGCCTTGGATTCGCAAGGAAGGATTTGGATAGGGTTTGGCTTGACCAAGTATAGAGCGGGCAAAGAGGTGCATCTGTATGACCAAGCGGGGAACTTGCTGCACAAGCTAGAAACTTGCTTTAGTCCCAAGGGCATCAGCTTTGCTGCGGGGCGAGCCTTCGTAGCCTGTGAGGAAAACGGCTTTTATGGGCGGGTGGATGTCTTTGATTTAGCCACCTTGGAAAGGGTGAAAACCTTGGAGTTGCAGCCTCTAGCGGATAGCGATGTTCATATCATACTGACCATTGCGGCGGACGAAAACTATGTACTTGTTGTGGCCCAAACAGACCGGTCTCCTGACTATAAAGGGCCTAGTACCACTATTGACCTCTTGACTCTGATCAACCCCCATACCTTGGAGATAGCGACCCGCAGCGAACGGCTTCACGAGACAGGAATAGACAAAATCCTACCCTATCAAGGGAAATTTTACCTGCTCAATTATGTAAGTTTTCGGCGGGCCTACGAGAGAGTCCAAGTGGGGATGGGGTTGAATGCTTTGGATCATTATGAAAGGGATTATGAAAGACGCAGACTGGCGCAGTATGAGGCAAATGACTTGCTGATTGTGTCCATCCCAGAAGAGGGTGGGCCGCTACAGATAGAAGAACGGGCTTTGCCGCTCAACTCGCCAGACATGTCTCCCAAGTGGGGGACGCTTGACGGAGACGAACTCTATGCCCTGCAAGATGACCACAGTCTCTTCAACCCGACCCCCGAGTTAGGTATAACCCGTCTGAACCTCAAAACAGGGGCGGTGGAAAGTTGGGCCTTGCCAGAGCATCAAGGTGACCTCAAAGACATCGCGATAGTCAATGGACAGATCATCGTCACGCTATTTCGGAACGGGTCAGGCGGGAGGGAAGATGAAGGTCTGTATGTATTCGACCCAGGCACCGAGACGCTGAACCAAGTCTTACAGGTGGATGGGGCCACCAAATTGTTGACCTTGCCCAATTAGGGCGGGCTAAAACTTATAAACTTTTTAAACAGGAGTTTCATCATGAACAAGCTAGTACTTCGCAGTTTTGTCTTAACCCTTATGTTGGCCGCATTTATCTTGTGGGGGCATCCCGAAAGAACCCCCCCTGTGTTTGGGCAAGACCCTGATGTCCAAGGGGTCTTGGACTACACGATAGATCTTGATCAGGATGGGCTACCCGACCAGTTGGTGTCCTTCTTGACCGCCTCATCTGTCAGCCCCGATGACTTCGTGGCTCGCCTGCCCTATACAACCCAGACTAGGGAGACCCAAAAGAAAATAGGTCAGTTGGGCCAAAACCTCTTGACGGTGGCCGACCCGGCTACCTATCAGGCCCTGGAGGCTGAAATCGTGGCCCTGCAAGCGCAAATGGAAAGCAGCGACCCCAATTACGCCCTCACCTTGCGCACGATGGAGACCTTAGCCTGGCAAGCTTTGCAGGAGAAAGCTGTTTCTACCTCAAGTGCCGTCGCCCTGTCTACGGCTACTGCTAATCAGCAGGCCCCAGGGGCCGTCCTCGACTTTGATGCCTTAAGCCGTGGGGATATCATCTTCCTTAACGATGATGCCCCGATCACCAATTTCACCTATGCCATGGTCTTTAACCATGTGGCCATGATTGAGGATGAGAACAATGTTTACGAGGCCAATAAAGCGACCCATCCGCAAGGGGTGAGAGTGGCCAGCTATGAGCCGTGGAAAGCCGAAGGCAATCGCTTCGGGTTTGGGAAAAATAACAAAAAGGATGCGGCTGAGGTGGTCACCGCCCTCGATTGGGCCAAAGATAGATGGGGGGTCGATGGGACGACCCCCTACAACACCGCATATTTTAATATCCAGCGGGAAGATGCCCTTTATTGTTCGCAGTTGGTCTGGAAAATCCACCAACATATCAATACAGATCTGCGTTTAGGCGGCGAACAAGATATTTACAACCGGTATATCGAGGCCAAATGGGGGGTTGGCTTTGGGGAGGCGGTCAGATTAGCCACCGTGTCCCCCGACGCGATCGCCCTGGACGACGATGTCACGCTCTTCGCCGTGGGGGGCTATGATTACCACCCCCGGGCCTATTTACCCGATGTGCGCACCAATGGCTACGATAATTGGCATACTCAGGTCGTCATTCGCAATAATACAGGGGGAAATATTGATACCAAAGTGATTTATTTGGCTCCGACAGGGGCCCCCTACTACACGGCGGAGAAGACGGATTTAGCGGCCAACGCCATCTGGCAACCCACAGTCTCCCAGGACCACCAAGCCCTGAGGGGATCAGCCATCGTCTATGCCACAGGAGAGGTGTCGGTGATAGCCTACCATAAAGGGGTCTCGCCAGACGGAGATAATATCTATGGGGCATACACAGGGGTCAATAACCCGAGCGCGAACGTGCATGTGCCGCTGTTGCTCCGAAAGGTGTATGGCATAGATAGCAGCTTGTCCATTCAGAATGCAGGCAACGAGGTTGCTAATATAACGGTCAAGTTTCACCGATTCGACAACGGAAATGATTGTACCAAAGAATACAGGGTCCAAGCAAACGGGGTAGCATCTATCGACCTCGCCGCCAAGGACCTAGACTGTCTAGGTAATCTCTTTGTTGGTTCAGCTCATATAAGCAACGATGAAGAGCAGCCTTTAGCCATGGTCGCGACGCAAGAAGAAGACAAGGCCATAACCGCGGCGAGCAATGCCCACTCAGGCGGTAGCACCCTCTACGCGCCTTTGGTGCAGTATGGGCAACCCGGTAGCTGGAATATATTCAGCTCAGGCGGTGTTCAAAACCTAGGCGGGAGTATGGGCCAGTTCACCACCCGCTACTACAATGTGGACGGCAGTGTCTGTGGTGCGAAGTCGTGGCTAAATAATAATATTGCGGCCCATAAACTGTTCAACCTCATCCCCATGCCACCTGATGGGAATGGGTGTATAGATCCGGTCGTAGCGGCGAAGATCGATGGGCATGGACAGAATTGGATAGGCTGGATTAATCAACGGAGTAAGTACTCGGTCAGCACTTATGAGGCGATTGGGGAAGGTAGCCAAGCCATTAAGATTCCCTATTGGCACAATACGGGGACGTGGGATACAGGTTTAAGTATCCAAAATCTAGCCAATACAGCGACAACCGTCACGATTACATATTATAACGCTAATGGGTCATATAACACGACACGTAGGGTCGATTTGAAGGCAAATGGACGAAAAACATATGGGTGGGATAAACCAACCCATAACTTTCATGGTTCAGCCTTGGTGACATCGGATAACCCAATAGTGGTGACGGTGAACGTTCTAGACTACGCATATTTCGATGGGCGAGCTGACGGTTTGATGAGCTACACGCCTATCCAATGATAGAATAGGCCTGTTGCCAGAACGCGCTTGTAGCATCGAAAAGCCCCGTATATCATCATACGAGGCTTTTTTTTATGCTGTTTATGAGAAGGGGTGAAATCCCTTAAGGCCTACTTTACAGGGTAGCGTTTTCATAAGCTTGACCTTTTTTCCTAAAGCGCGTGTCCAGCCCAGAGGAGACAACGGCGGGTAATTTCTTTCGCTTCAGGCACATCAAAGTCTGAAGCGACATGGCCCAAGGAGCAATAGGCTACTCGCCCTTTGCCCCAATATTTTTTCCACACCACAGGTGTCTGATTGCCCTCGATCCACGAGCAATGTTCACCGCTAAAGGTCGTTGTTGCTAGGACTTCGTTTGATAGATCAACTTGCATGTAGTACTGCTCAGAGTGCATCTTGAAGTCATTGATTCCCGCTGTGATAGGGTCTTCGTGATTGGTGATATTGACTTCGTAGTCGATAATATTACCCGGATGAGCCACCCATTGCCCGCCGACCATGAATTGATAATCGACATTATTGCGGAAGGCATCTGCCATGCCCCCATGCCAGCCACCAAATCCAACGCCGCTTTCGATAGCCTTGAGTAAGCCAGCTTCTTGTTCTTTGGTGATCTCGCCCATAGTCCAGACTTGGTTGATGAGATCATAAGAGGCCATTTTTTCCGCATCGAGGTATGAGTCCAAAGTATCTGATATATCAACTTCAAAGCCCGCGTCGCGCAATAAAGGGGCAAAAATATTGACACATTGTTCAGGTTCGTGACCTAGCCAGCCACCCCAGACCAGGAGTGCTTTCTTCATTGGAATACTCCTTAAAGTTAGTAGAGATTACTTGAATGATATGATGTTTATCATCCCCAAATTGTAAAGGAGAATAGAAAAATAGGGAAATATTGTGATGGAGGGAAGAGATTTGGCTTAGAACCGAGGAGGTTAAGCAAATAATTATTACCTAAAAAGCCTGAATAATAACTAAAATCCATAATCCAAACACTGCAGCAATCGTCTCTGGCAGCGAGGCTACTATAGCCAATAGCGCACCAACCCAAGAATGAAGTAAAACATAGGGGGATAGACAGGGTGATGCCCCCATTGCATATTCCATCTTACGTCGTCGGATGGCAGTTACGAATAAGACTAAGCCAATTGGTAGGGACATCGGCCATAAACTAGCGTTCCACCAAAGATCAATTTCACGTTCAAAACGGAGCGGCCACAACCCAAAAAATGCAAAGGAGAGCAGAAAAGCCACAGTGACTGGGCTAAAAATTTGGATTACTTTACCCACCCTTGTTGCAACCAAATATCAACTAGCCAGTACAAACCAACCGCGATGCCAATTTGGGGCTTAGTGGTGATGAAAAATAAGCCAATTTGAGGCGGGAGGACAAAGCCTAAGACCGCTAACCAATCAATATTGCCATTCAAGAGACCATGCATGACAGGTGGTGATAAGAGTAAAATCACCATGGCTAAAGGTTTCGCCCCAAGTTTATAAGCCGTATAGGCAAAAGCGGCGAGCGTAATGACAGCATGTGCTGCTCGACCAATAGATTCTGGGAGTAAGACCAAAGGAATGAGCGGGAGAAGAGTCCAAGGAGCATTGAAATAACCTTCAATGCGATAAGGTGATTGCCCTTGCAGCAATTTCCATACAGCAGGTTTGAATGCTGTCTCCCAGTCAACCGCTGGCGGCAAAGCATTGCCTAAGAGACTGACTAAAATTAAACTAAGAATACTGAAGATAACGAGTTGGATAGTTAACGGATGTTTCGCTGACATACCAGATCACCTGATAGGCTGTATTATTTGGTATGATTGATCGTATTTTGAGATAATTTTCGTTCTAAATTAGTTTGACTATCAATTAATTGACTGTTGAGTTCCTGTTCCAAGCGAGATTTGAAGCGCAGAGCCTGAGAAGGGCTGTCTTCTACCAATAAAATCTTTGTCGGGGAGAACTGCTGATTGTTGGCTTCTGTCATTGTCCACCTCCGTTAGGATGACCATTTCATTAGAGTGACACGAACACCCTGCTCATTATTTTCGACCAGGTATTCGTCTACCAGTTCGATGGCACTGAGTAAATCGTTGTTTGAGGATGAGTCTGTAACCGCATTAGAATTGGTTGAAAGGCCAATCAATTGCAGGCCAGCCTGACCATGTTGTTGGGTATGAGAGATTAATATCTCAGCAGGCGTGTCAAATAGATGTTGATGTTTGAGCAAAACACGGGCGAGTTCGCTGGCGGCTAAAGAAATGCGGGCCTGATCAATGGTCCCAAAGCCAGCGTCTCTAGCAACTTGACGGCATTGTAGACGAGCATTGATCACGTCTGCATCGTTGCTGATGGAAACTTTTTTTGTTTTGCCCATATCTTTGCTCCTTGTATCCATAGCAGCTTGAATAGATCCTTCGCGGGATAAGTTGGAATTGTACAAGAAATTTCTGAGGATAGAGCCTTAACGATCTCCAAGAACCTGTAAAGCCCGTTTGAGCATGAAAATAACCTGTTCACCAGATTGGAGCATTTCCCCGCGTGTTTTGAGAATGTCTCGTGGGTCTTCAGTATTCGGTAAGGTGAGCCATATTTTTTCTTGAAATTTGAGAATTTCGGCAATCTGTTGTTTTAGAACGACAAAATCATTTGAAATCTGATTGGCATTATTTTGTAGGACAGAATTTTTCTGTTCTAAATCATAGGCCTTATCTTGTAAATCTGAGAACATACGAGCATTTAAGATGGCTTGAGATACCCTTTGACCAATGGATAGAGCCATACGCTCATCACGATCAGTCCATTGTCCCGTCGTCGAACGATTACCGACTGCTAGGACACCAAAAGGTTTATCCGCCAAGCTCAACGGCACGGCAAGGACGAAGCGTAGTCCCTCTTCTTGAACTAATTTCCGACCCTGACCATCGTGAAATAAAATATTATCACGCATTATACACTCATTGCGAGCATAAGCCATACCATCAACGCCATTGCCCGGTTTCAGATAGCGCAGGCCTTGCACATAACTTTCGCTCAATCCTTGGTGATCATATAAGACTAAACATTCCTGTTCAAACAAATATATCCACCCTGTTTCCGCATTAAGCGCAGTTCGTACCTGTTCAATAGACCGCGCCAATATTTTTTTCATGTTCAAGGTCCCAGCGAGTTCACCTGAAAACTGATTAAGCACATTAAGATCATCATTATAACGCATCACCTCTTCTTCTGCGGTCATAATCGCTTCTAACAAACGTTCCAAGTCATCAATGGATTGTGTACTCAAATCAAGTTGCTGTGATAGGTCACTTCCTAGCGGAGCCTGACTGGTTAACTTGTGCTGAAGCTGTTGGTTATCAGTTTGTAAGCGCAGATGATCTAGGTAGAAAGAAACCAATTGGGCTAGCGTGGCTAGTTGTTGTTGCACTTGTGAGTTGAATAGGTGAGAAACATTGCTGCGGCTTCCAAGGACAATAGCTCCTAAAGTATGCCCATTACATTGCAAAGGCAAGCCGATTAAACTATTCAACTTGTATTTATTTAACAGTGTTTGAATAATATTTAAGGATACAAGTTGGGTTGATCTGCCTCTAGCTTCAGGCGATTGGAGCTGATCTTGAATATGCCTAGCCTTGAGTTGTTGAATAATTTCTTTAGGCATCCCTTGATGTGAAATTAAACGCAACGCTTGGGTTGGATCTTGCTCAACCGATTGCACGACTAATAAAGCTCCGATATCTACCTGACTGACCGTTAAGGCATAAGGGAGTATTTTGCTCAAGGCTCGTTTTTTATTGACCCCATGCGTGGTCAAAGCGATAAAACTCTCAATAATTTTCGCCTGGCGAGAATGATCACCAACAACATATCCTGAAGAACCTTTTATCAAACGACCTATAGATAATCTTCTTTTTATACTGGGAGGAATTAATAGTTTTGCCATAGATTTAACTTTCGGGTTATACCAATTGAACAATCGTGTCTAATAAATTACGCTGATCAAAATCATTTTTAACAATAGACGCATCAGCCCCGACTGCGAGTCCTTGGGCCTTATCTTCAGATGACTCCAATGAAGTGACCAAAATAACAGGAACATGTTGGGATTCATCATTGGTTTTGACCTGTTTTGTGAGTTCAAACCCATCTAGTTCGGGCATGTTTACATCTGAGACAATCAAACTAGGTAAAGGGGATATTGTAACAAGTTTAAGGCTTCTCGTCCATTCGTGGCTAATAACACTTCATATCTAGCTGCTTCTAAAATATCTTTTTCCATTTCCTGTTCATCTTCCAAGTGTTCTACGACAAGGCCCAAATGTTCTTCTCCAGCGGCGATGATGACGATTGTCAAAAGATCATTTAACAAATGATCTGAGGGTAAATCAAGTAAATCTGCCAGCTTCACTAAGAAACAGGCTTGTTTTAATACAGAATAGTCTCTTTTCCTTAACGTTTGGTGCTAGTTTAGTTAGCCCATTTATTGGATTATTCGACACATTATCGTAATTTACGACGACAAAAAACTCGCTACCATGCTAGGATTTCAAAGCTGATAAAAGGTAGCGGGTAATATGCCGCTATAAATAGCACTTAGGTGTTAAATTCACCCTCGAAACTAGCACCAAAGGTTACGATGGTCATACTTTATTATGTATTCATTAAGGAATGAGAATTAACTCACTGGTGCAGTTTACCGCACTAATCTGGTTCCCAAACGACAGTTTGGGAACCAGATTGACTTAAGTTAATTAATTCCAGGCCTAAACAGGCTCAAGGTGTGATACTTTTTAAGGTACTTGATCTGGGCTATTTTATCAATGAGATTTTCTTACCATTTTTGAGATTTGAATGATTACGTTCACTTATTCTTGTTCAAATATAAAAATCTGATAAAATTGGGAGATTGTATGATAAAGGATAATTGAGGTGTGTTCCCCTGAATATTTTAGACAAATTTCGTTTAGATAGCCGTGCTGCGGTTGTCACAGGTGGTAATCGTGGTTTAGGACGTATGATGGCGCAATCCTTAGCTGAAGCTGGGGCCAAGGTAGCGGTTATTAGCCGTCAGCTTGTTCAAGCTCAGGAAGCAGCCACAGATATCCAGAAGAAGACTGGGCAGACTTGTCGAGGATATGCCTGTGATGTGGCTAAAGCAGACCAAGTCCAAGCAACCACTGTCCAAATTTTAAACGATTTTGGACAGGTTGATATTTTAGTAAATAATGCTGGGATTAATATTCGTGGGCCAATAGATACATTGTCTCTGGAAGAATTTCAGCAAGTGCAAGATATTAATGTCACTGGAGTCTGGTTGATGTGTAAAGCTTTAGGGCCACAGATGAAGTCACGTCAATACGGACGAGTGATTAATATCGGCTCGATTTTATCGCTCATTACGATGCCAGATCGGACTCCTTACGCAGCAAGTAAAGGCGCGGTTTTGCAGCTAACACGTACCTTGGCCCTTGAATGGGCTACCCATAACATCACGGTTAATGCTATTCTTCCTGGGCCTTTTGGCACAGAGATGAACCAATCTTTATTAGATGATCCAGAGAAATTTCAAGCTTTTGTGCAGCAAATACCCTTAGGTCGTTGGGGCGAATTAGATGAAATTGGTGGTCTTGTCGTCTTCTTAGCCAGTGATGCGTCAAGCTTCATCACTGGTGCTGGCATTACCATTGATGGTGGTTGGACAGTGCGCTAGAAGCGCGTTATTAGTGGTTAGTTATTAAGATTATCTGTTTTCAGAACTAACAACTAATAACGAGTATGAGGAGTCATGAATGTCCCAAGAACAACAGATTAGTGACCAAGAATTGAACCGCATCCGGGACATTAACCCCGACAAATACACCCACGTATACGCCGACTCCAACGCCGACCTTCACCCATACCCCAACGCCTAGCCCAAGGTCTACGCATACATCGACCCCAACCCCAACCCTGGCTCCACTATTTGGAAATGGAGTAGGCGATGATTATTCCCCCTGAACCAGAAAAATTGGTCCGCTTTGATTAGGCCATCAAAACGATTTTACGCGACAAAGCAAACTTTGATGTCTTGGATTTGCCAAGGTATCGTCCAATTAAAGAATTTGAACAATGATCACTCATCTATTACTAAATAAGAAAAAAATTCTACTAATTTTACACAGCATTTTTCTTGGTTTTGGGCTGCTCACCTGCCATTTCAAACAAATGCAAGCCCTCTCTCCGCCCTCCGTAGAAGCCAACGTTGTATCTTATATGATCGTTGATACACCGCCACCAACTGCGACTATTTTGTCGCAAGGCACACCGTCTGCCACAATACCCCCCCCACAAACAGCTACCTTATCCCTTTCCTCGACCGTCATCACGCGGCCTGAGTTTGAAAAATTACTTGAATTTATCACCAATTTCATACAGGATGGCGGAAATCTTGATGATTTAGAACACTTGTTACGAGACTGGCATTATATTTCTGATAGGTTTGGCGGGGTTAAAATAAAAATATTAAAGGATCGAGAACAAAAATTAGTAATTATACACTGTTTTCAAGATGCGAATCTGGGCAGGCAATTTCCTGGTCGTCTTATGATTCTACATATTTCTCCAGATGGGGTACAAGATATATATGATTCAACCTTGATTGGGGCTGGCTTCGTACACGACAACATTGCTTTTGAAGATGCTGACGCTGATCAAAATCAAGACATTGCCTTCATCATTAGAGATTGTGGGGCACATACTTGTTATGGATATTTTCATCTTCTGGAATGGAATGGCGACACCTTAGTTAATTTAATGGGAAGACATCTGGCTATGTTATCGCCCACCATCCTTATTGAACCTGGGCAGATTACGGCTGTGAGCGGTTATGTAGACTCTGTAGGGGCGGGCAAGCAACGAGCTTACACAGAAATTTG
This sequence comes from Anaerolineae bacterium, assembly GCA_965199695.1. Taxonomy (GTDB): domain Bacteria; phylum Chloroflexota; class Anaerolineae; order 4572-78; family 4572-78; genus CBDAUV01. The sequence goes on from OZ241372.1 coordinate 2,303,413, forward strand.
GCAATGGACTGGACAGGTGTTTACGCAGACATATAAAACCATCGGGCCGCCTGTCATCAGAATGCACTTCATTGATGATGGCGACGAGGCATTTAAGCAAGGTGATTTAGAAGAGGCAATTTCACTATACAACCTAGCGATTACGGACCAGGACTTGTCTACCCGGTTACACATCATTGCGAGCCAAGAAACTGGGGCAGAGATAAGCAAAGCTTATGCTCACTTCAAATTGATGATCGTATTTGCTTATCAAAATCAAATAGATCAGGTGCAGGAACATTTTTCTGCTTTGTCAACTAGTATCACCAGTGATGAAGAGGCCCAGAATTGGTTTATCGGGTTGGCCCAGAATTTTTTGGAAGAATATCTTGCCACAAATAATGTCAAAAGTGCTTGCTCTAGGCCAATCAACTGGTATACAGGATATAAGTATTTTGATACAGGTTATGCAAATGGCACGAAAGAAAGGGTCCTAAATATTTGTAGCCTACCTTTGCACATTAAGTAATTTGCGCTATTGTTGGCGGCATCCTTATCTTAGCAAATGGTCTTGAGACTATTCCACCGGAATGGCTAAAACGACGGGAGGCACTTACCTTCCCCTCGCCAATGCCACCACCGCCTTAAACAAATTCTGCTGACTCTCATCCGCCGCCGCTGTTAACTTAGGATGCCATTGCACGGCCAAGAGATTTGGCTTATCCGGCATCTCGGCCGCCTCAATCACCCCATCAGAGGCCTGCCCAACAGCCTTTAACTCAGGAGCCAAGGCCCCAGTTGAACTGATTAGCGACCTTACATCAGAAAGGCATTGTTGTTGAGATTGACCTAGCTCTCTTTGAATCCAATGATGTTTATAGCTATAATCCCAGCCACGCCGCCGATTATTGGGCCACTTTGCAGGGCATCCATCAGGGATTCCAATCTTTTAAGGATTCCCTTGCCTAACGAACCTACCTCCCTATTTAAGAGGAGATTACACGATTGCGCTTAGTCTGAGGTTTAGGCGGGGAATTAGAAGCCTTTACGTTTGGTGGTGCATCTGGCTTTGTGGCAACTGGTCGTGATTGCGATTTCGTCCGTTTTATAGATTTCGTATTCTGTTTCTTCGTCTGTTTTGGTTTGGCAGATGGAATGATGCTTTTTACAATGCTGTGCAGACCAGTGATGGCTTTGTCCGCTAGGTTACTTTGACCATAGACAATGGCGACAATGGCGATGATGGAAATTTGAAACGTCATAATTGTTAAAAAAATAAATAGGTCCATTAGTTCCTCCATCTAGGATATTTGGGGGGTTGCCCGAACCTCTTAGAATTAGGTAAAATAACCTTAACAGACTAAAGGGGGCATCTCCCCTTGGTTTGTGAGAGGTATTGATTCCAACCAATCAATACCTTTATTTATTTGGATGTGAATAAAATGAGTTGACATGATTGCAGTAAAAATATTAGGAGGATGGCCTGTGCAGGTTTCTGGCAGAAGCAAACAGACTCTCCTAATTACTCAATTTTGAACACATCGATAGGGTACTGGGGTACCGATATTTACGATTATAAATTATCTTGATGACAAGGCATAATTAGGGTAACTAAATTTATAGTTTATAATTGATGTCGATATGTATAAATTTTTAATGCAAAACGCTAGATATTGAATGAATGTTATGTAAATATCTATATTTAGTGGCCCATAAAAAGGCGGAAATACTTCATTGAAATATTTCCGTCTTTTTCGTTAAGATTTTGTCTGCTTATTTAAGCGATTTTGCTTAGGACTTTTGGATATTTGATCAGCCAAACAGCTTATATTTAATTTTTTGGTAACAATTTTCATAACAATATGATCGGTCGTTTATTCTGTTCCAGCAAAGTGGATACAAAAGGGTAACTATGGTATAGTGCAGAAGATTGTGACAGACGAATAAAATTTGGGAGTTAGAAGTCCTGACGGCCTTGACTGAGATATTAAATTTTAAATCAATCGAGGCAAGCTTACCTCTCGAGGCAGTTTATCGGCGCGTAAAATTTGATTAATTTCCAAATGACCCATGAGACTTACACCTAATATACTCATCAATGCCTACTGCCAAGGCATTTTTCCGATGGCCCACGATGACGGTCAAATTTACTGGTATGACCCCGACCCAAGAGCTGTCATCCCCTTGGACAACCGATTCCATGTCTCCCGTTCGCTCAGGCGAACTATTCGGCAAAGCAAATTTCAGGTCCGTTTTGATACAGCCTTTGAAAGAGTCATGCGAGCCTGTGCCGAACCAACCCTTGGTCGTGAAGGGACTTGGATTGATGAAAATATTATCGCTGCATATACAGAATTACATCAGCTTGGCTTTGCCCATTGTGTCGAGATTTGGCAAGATAAACAATTAGTGGGCGGCTTATATGGGGTGTCAATTTGTGGTCTTTATGCTGGTGAAAGCATGTTCAGTAAGGAACGCGATGCCAGTAAAGTTGCTTTGGTCTACTTGGTTGAACACCTACGTAAACAGCAATTTTGTCTGCTCGATACGCAATTTTTGACACCTCACCTAAGTCGTTTTGGGGCTTATAAGATTCCCCGCTCCGCCTATAAAGCGCGATTGGCAAAAGCTTTGACTGTAGCCACAAAATTTTGATCAATATTTGTCAGGTTTAACTTCAGGACTCATCATGCAACCAACATCTTCATCTTCTCAACCGCCTTCCGTCAAAGTCTCTAAATTGGTCGGGGCGGGCATCCTGACAAAGTTCATGATTGATAGCATGGTTCAAATGTTCCACCCCTTTTTGACCATTTTTGCGGCAGGTTTGGGTCTCAATGCGGTCACAATGGGTCGTGTGGTTAGTTTAAGAAGCTTCATGGGTTTGCTTGCACCTCTTTTCGGGGCCTTAGCTGACCGGTTTGGGTATCGTCGAGTCATCCAAGTGGGGATGTATTTGAGTGGCTTAGGTCTTTTGCTCATGGCGATGAGCCGGCCTGGGTGGATGCTCATCATCGCTATGATGGCGATGGGCATTGGTACAGCCCTGTTTACGCCTTCTCTCCAGGCTTATCTGAGCAGTCATTTGCCTTATGAACGACGCGCTAGATATTTAGGCATGGTTGAATATTCTTGGGCCTTGGCTGGTATCGTTGGGATGTTTGTCATGGGCCAATTAATCGCCTTGATTAATTGGCAAGCCCCCTTAGTCATTTTGGGCTTAAGCCTTGTTGTCGCTTCACTATTTCTCAGTCACCTCCTATATATACCAGAAATTAATCAGAGGCAAGCCATAGAAGCTGTTCCTCCGCTGAAGGTTAAGCCAGTTCTCCCATCTACAGATAATCAAATTCTATTCTGGACTATTCAGGCACGTCAATTTTTTGACTTAGGGCCTAATAGACGCTCTGCTTGGGCAGTTATCGCAGCCTATGGTTGTAGTGCTTTTGCGACCTTTCATATTTATATTATTCATGGCGGGTGGTTTGAAGCGGAATATGGTCTTGGGCCAGCGCAGTTAGGCACCATTGCCTTAATGACTGGTTTAGCCGATTTATGTGGCAGTGGCTTAGTGAGCTTGATCACGGACCGATTAGGCAAAAGATTGGCTGTCGTCTTAGGCTTATTGGGCATGACTGTTGGTTATATGCTTTTACCGTGGCTTAATTTGAGTGTGACCTTAGCGATAACGAGTCTTATTCTCCCTCGCTTTTGTTTCGAATTCGCCATTGTCAGCAACCTCTCGCTTCTTAGCGAGCAGGTTCCTCGTCAACGAGGCAAAGTGTTATCCTTTGGTATGATGGCTTCCTTGGCTTTTACGACGCTCACAGGTTGGAGTGGCCCTTGGGCTTATGCCAATTTAGGGGTTTGGGGCCTTGGGCCAGTTTCTGCTGTATTAGGCTTGGTCGCGCTTGGTCTTATTATCGGCTTCGTGAAAGAAAAAAATATGGACGTGGTTCAAAGGGAATAATAGTATCCAAAGGCCGAATTTTACGACCCTATGTTTAATACCGAAATAGCCAAATTGCAACCACCACGCTGCGAGGTGGCGCAACCGCCATTGCAATCACAACCAATACCATCAGCACCAGCGTCGTGGCGATCAATGATGCCCCAGAACTCTCAGGCCCAAGTGAACAAACGATTGATGAAGATACCATTTTAACCTTCTCGCCAGAGACAGGCAATGCCATCCAAGTGCATGATGTCGATGCGGGCGACAACGCCCTCCAAGTCACGCTAACCGTCGGTCAAGGAGCCGTCCTGACTTTAGGCGGACTGGATCAGGTATCCTTAACGACAGGTGATGGGGTCGCCGATATGACAATGACCTTTGAGGGTCATACTTCTTTGCTCATCGGAGAAAATGCGTTATTATAGACCAAGCTAGTATTTTATTATGACCTCAACAAAATTCTGTCATTCATTCAATTGAAGATTGAAGTAAGCTATCATGATTTTTGAGGTTTAGATTTTTTGGTTTAAATTTTTTATAATATTTTTTAAAGGTTTATTGCCATGCTCACCTCATCGTCCATTGAATCAAAAACCAGTTCTATGTGGTTGCAGCACCTCAGCCTAGGTCGTTTGGCTTTGTTGGCTGGAGTCTTGGTTGTCCTCAGCGGCATCGTCAATCTGGCTGATCTAGAGATGATTGCTAATATTGTCACCCTGCCTTTGCTGTCGCTGCTAGGCTTGTCCGTGATTGCTTTATCAGTTTACGAAGTCGGGGTATTTACTTGGGCCGCTCGGATGGTAGCCCGTCTCAGTCAGGGTGATGGGCGACGACTCTTCACCAATCTCTACATTCTCAGCACCATCGTGACAGTCCTTTTCCCCAATGATGCCACGATCCTGCTCTTTACCCCACTCGTGCTACATATTTTATACGAGATTCGAGATCGAACTTGGCATAAAGACAGTTTTTTGCCCTTCCTCTTGACCATTGTTTTTGGAGCCAACGCCGCCAGCATCTCCCTTGTCACCAGCAACCCCATCAACATGATTTACGCCACCTATTTTGACTTGGCTTATTTAGACTACGCTCGCTTGATGCTCTTGCCGGGCTTCGTCAGTACCCTTGTTTGTTTTGTCCTTTTGCGTTGGGCCAGTTCATCTCTCCTACCGTCGACCTATCGTTTGGTCCCCCCAAAGGTTGATACCACTGTCATCGCCCCAACCACGACCTCCCTGCCTTTTAAGGTGGCGATTGCTGTCGTTATTGGCATGTTTTTTAGCTATTTTATTCTCTCAGCCTTAGGCTTGGCCTATCATTACGCCATCTTTTGCGGCAGTGTGATCATTCTCTGGCCTGTTTACAAAACCAAAGAAGCCAGCCTGTGGCGCGTCATACGTCGTTTGCCCTGGGACGAGCTTTTGTTTGTGACAGGCATGTTTACCCTGGCTTTTGGCTTAACCAACCTTGGTTTAACCGAATTTTTACGCAATATCTTACTGTCTTTGAGTCAACAGCCTTTGCTCTGGGTCACTTTAGGCAATAGTGCCCTCATCGCTGTCGGGGCCAATATGATCAATGATTGGCCCATGTCGCTTTTTAGCTCTCTTGTCGTTGATAGCCTGCCAAACCTGACTGCGAGTGTTGAAAAAGTATTGGTCTATACCTCAATTATCAGTGCCAATTTAGGCAATAAGATCATGCCCCACGGCTCTCTAGCCACCTTAATTTGGCTAGGAGTCATTCGACGCATCAGTGGGATTCACATTACCTGGAGCCAATTCATCCGCATTGGCCTCCTCGTCACGCCCCTGACCTTGCTGGCTGCATCATTGACTCTGTGGTTGGAAATACTATGGGGTGGAGGGGCTTGATTCCTAAGATAACGAAAGGCAAAATAACTCCGCAGATAGCTGTTACAATACTCTTTTGCAAATTTATTAGGAGTTACGCAGGGTGACAAATGTGTTAAGGGGGTGTGGTAAGTTTTGGTTTGTCGGACAGTTATTTAATTCCCAGGCCATTAAATGCGACTCCACAAGGATTACATCATGACCGGTCTAATTATCGTTCACCCAAATTTTGAAAAACATTGGCCTTTCGTAGCCGACGAATTGCATAAACATTGGCAGAGTCAAGATGAGACACACTTTATCCGTCTGCCTGCCGAGGAGGAACTCCCTTTGGGTCAACTTGTCTCTCAACCCGACCAATATAAGCGGGTGGTTAGTCTGAGTGTGCCGGTGACTGTAGCCTGTCTGAAAATTTTTACTCAGTTACAAGAAGCCGCTTTCCTACCGACCTATGGCCGCCTACGCGAGGCGAGCGAAGATTACCAAGCCTATTTAGATGAACGCGGGATTCAGGTCTACAGCCATCAACGTGAAGGGTTTTGGGGGCAGTCGGTCTCAGAATGTGCCTTGGCCTTGACCCTCTCTGCCTTACGGCGCATTCCGCAACAGCATCATGAAATCATCACCTCTCATGAACCTTGGTTACGCTACCGGGCAGAACGTAATCAAGGGCCAGGCACCTTAGGGGCCCAGTTTTGTGACGACCTGCGTTTCACGCATGGCACGGCGGCGGGGAAGCGAGTCCGCATTGTGGGAGCGGGCAATATTGGCAGTCGCTACGCCAGTTTTATGACCATGTTGGGTGCGGATGTGGCGGCCTGGGATCCTTTTGCCCCGGGACCTGCCTTTCATCGGGCTGGTTCACGCAAAATATGGCACTTGGCTGGTCTGATGCATGATGCTGAAATTTTCGCACCCATGTTGCCCTTGAGCAATGAAACCCGTGGCTTGGTCACGGCTGAACATATCGAAAGTTTGCCCAAAGGCTGCTTAGTGGTCTTAATCACCCGCGCCGCTATCTGCGACATGCCCACCCTACGACGGCGCGTTTGTCAAGATGAACTAGCCCTCGCCGCCGATGTATTTGATGTCGAGCCGCTCCCCTTAGATGACCCCCTCCTTAATCGAGCCAATGTCGTCCACACCCCCCATATCGCTGGTCGCACCTTTGATGCTAATCGGCAATGGGCTTTAGATTTAGCGGCGCAGTTCCGGCCAGTCTTGAAGCCTTAAATTTTGTATTCCCCAGCCCGACCAACAAAAAAGCCGCTCATCTTTGAGCGGCTTATCTGTGATAAAATTGAGAAAAAGTTATTCTTCCTCTGGATTAAACGAAATAAGTCCCACTGTCTTGGTCGCATTTTGTTGGACTTTGGCGTATCCAGCGGTAATTAACATAATAATAACTAGGATGGCGAACAACACTTCCATTCAGCTTGACCTCATTTTTTAGATTTATATTCAAGCGATAAGACTGCGAGCAAAGTATACGCAACTCAAAGATGAAAGCAATTTTTAATCCACGGCCTGGACATATCAGGGGCAGATTTTTGTTTGCGGCTAAATTGTCATATAATGTTCATCATTCGTTTTTTGATAATTTTTAATTGTTATGAGGAGGTAGATGATGCAAAAAGTTAAGCAAATTTTTTTATGGAGTGTATTCATTTTATTGTCATCAGGCATTTCTATTAATGCTCAGGAAAATGTGACAATTTTAAGCAGCAATATTGAGGCAGTTTTTGGGGAAACGATCACAGCGTCGTTGGCCGCGGAGAGCGAGACGGAAATTGTAAATGTGGAATTTTTCTATCGTCCTTTAACCAATCGCACTCCTTTGACGAAGCGCAATGTGGCTGAATTTGAGCCAGGAACCGATATTGAGGCCACTTATGTCATTGATCAGCAGATTACCTACCTCCCCCCTGGAACGACCCTAGAATATTGGTGGAAATTGACGGATGTGAATGATAATGCGTTGAAGACGGAACGAGAAAGCTATCTGCATTTGGATGATCGCTATGACTTTCAATCCTTGAGCAATGAGCGCATTACCTTGTATTGGTATCGTGGATCGGATGATTTTGGGCAGGCTTTGTTCGACCAAGCTAATCAAGCTTTAACTCAGCTAGAAGACGATTTTGGCGCGTCTCTCAATCAAGCTGTGCAAGTTTTTATCTATAACGGCGGTAGAGATTTGCGGGATGCCTTAGGCCCAGGGAGCAATGAATGGACCGGTGGGGTGGCTTATGCGAATTATGGGGTGATTGCGATGGGGGTTGCTCCCAGCAGCCTGCAATGGGGCTTGCAAGCGACAACCCATGAATTAGCGCACCTCGTCATCCATCAAGTGACGGCCAACCCTTATGGCGATATTCCCCGCTGGTTGGATGAGGGCTTGGCCGTTTATAGTGAGGATCCTGATCAACTTGATGCCCAATTTCGCCTCAGCTTACAAGAGGCGATTGATAATAATCAGGTCATGACCTTACAAACACTATCCAGTTCTTTTCCAGCGGATGCCCAAGAAGCAAACTTAGCTTACGGTCAAAGTCGGGCTGTGGTCGATTTCATCATCGACACTTACGGTAAAGAGGCCATTGCAGAATTGTTGACTATTTTTTCGGAAGGGGAATTGTATGATCGGGCTTTAGAGCAAGCCTTGGGGCTTGACACTTGGGAATTAGATGCCCAATGGCGTGAGAGCCTAGGCTTGCCGCCCTTAGATAATCGACCGATTGAAATCGTGCCTACACCTGATCTATCTTTAAACGATTTACCCTGTGCTACAGCGTTTTTGCCGTTGGTCTTAATGGGGGTGCTGATCGTGCAAAGGAGACCTAAACGGGTTGGTAGATTTGTTGGCCCAGAAAAGGATTAGGCAATCATTGTGACCGCCCTTGTTGCCCAAATTGCGCCACAACGCAGTACCCAATATGCTGATTTAGCGACGGTTCTCGCCCCTTATGAGATGAAATTGAGTCCTGTAGGCCATCAAATTGCCGCCTTGACAGAGATCAAATTAGGCGGACAAAATTATTTAAACCTATCGCTTCCCACTGTCGCAACGACTTGGTTAGACCAAGCCATGACCATCTTCGCCACGGTGAGCGCATTTTTTGAATATTATGATCAGGTGGGTGAGCAAGCTGGTCCTTTTTTGAAACCAATCGAAACGACCTTTACACCTGCCTTATCGCCCGATTTAATCACCACCCGGCGTTATCGCGGCAAAACCAATGAACTCTTCACCCATTTTCTGTGCAATATCGCCAAATTTAGTAGCGATTTTGCCACCCATCCTTGGTCCGACTTACGTTTGTTCGACCCTTTAGCTGGTGGCGGGACAACGCTGTTGACAGGTTTGGTCTTGGGAGCGATAGTGGCAGGGGTTGATCACAATCTCAAAGACATACAATCTACTGTTGCCTTTCTAAAACAATTTGCGCGGGAGGAAAGGTTAGCCTGCTCAGTTAAGCAACATCGCTTGAAACAAGTGGGTCAACGCTGGGTGGTCAGTTTAGGCCGCAAAGAAGCCCAACAATGTCTTTTAGCTAGCGGTGAGACCTATCTGTCGAAACAATTAACTGGTGGTTTCAAGCCTCATCTCATTGTGACCGACTTGCCCTATGGGGTACAGCATCAAGGACAATTAAGCAAACTTTTGACTCCTGCTCTGGAAGTATGGGCCGCCATGTTAGCCTCTGGGGGAGTTTTGACCTTTGCTTGGGAGTCTACGAGGTTTCCCAGAATAGATATGATCGCCTATGTCGAGTCAGCGAGTCCCCTGCAAGTTCTCAAGGCATCGCCCTACGATGCCTTGACCCATCGCGTTGATCGCGTGATTAAACAACGGGATATCATTGTGGCTCAACATGCTATTTAACCTTTGGTGCTAGTTTCGAGGGTGAATTTAACCCCTAAGCGGTATTTATAGCAGCATATTACCCGCTACCTTTTATCAGCCTTGAAATCCTAGCATGGTAACGAGTTTTTTGTCGTCGTAAATTACGATAATGTGTCGAATGCGCCAATAAATGGGGTAACTAAACTAACACCAAAGGTTAGAAACAACTGCCGAAACAAACACCTCAACAGACCTAGATAATTTCTATCGTCTTAACCCCCATGACTTACAGGCTATTGATCTATCTGTTCTTCTAGAAACAGTGCTACAGCTAATGAACAAAAAGTTACAGCATACAAATATCAGGGTTGAACGTCAATGGACTGAAGATTTACCTATCCTACAAGGCAATGCAGATTATCTCAAACAGGTATTCTTAAATCTCGTTCTCAATGCCATTGATGCGATGACCCCTCAGGGCGGTGTTTTACAACTTATTACCCTTAGAGCAATCTGCGCGTTAAATTAATAGGATATGTCTTTGCCCCGTATCCTCTATTTTGGCATGATAGGTAGCTTCTCTACGCCCCCGTTGCGGAGCCTAATTGACATGGGCACCAATATCTTAGGGGTTATTGTGCCCAATCCAACCAGAAGGCAGCAACCATCATCACCGCGTCTTCTTCCCTCACCAACATCCTACCTCAATTCTAATCGCTCATTTCAGTCTTTGCCTCTTCTGCCGATTGAACAACAAGAAAACATTGTCCAACTCGCTTGGCGACATAACCTGCCTGTCTGGACCGTCGACACATTAAATCATGTAGATGTCTTAACCTTTTTAACAGACCTAAACCCCGATTTAATTTGCGTTGTTTGCTTTCCTTACCTTTTTCCAAAAGCCTTACTCGTACTCCCTCCGCAGGGTTGCCTCAATATACACCCCTCCTTATTACCCGCTTATCGTGGCCCAGACCCACTCTACTGGATATTACAACATGGCCTCGACCGGACAGGTGTGACCTTACACTTTTTAGACGAGAGCCTAGATACAGGCGATATCGTCTTCCAAACCGCCTTTGATCTTCCTAAAGGTATCTCAGAAATGGCCTTGAGTGACCGTTGTGCGATAGAAGGCGCGGCCTTATTGGCTGAGGCAATCAGACACTTAAAAAATGGATCTTTACCACGTCAGCCTCAGGCCACCAAGGGGGCTAGTTATTACCCCTCGCGTCCTAATAAAAAATAAAACTTAGTGCCTGATCTATGTTCCATATCCACCTTATTCCCGATTCAATCTGTGACTCATTGCGCCATTGACTGATGTGGGCTATACTACAGCCCAATGGTACGGTCACAGCAGGCAATGCAAGTGGCTTAAATGATGGGGCGTGTGCCTTAGGGCTGATGTCTAAAACAAAAGCGGATGAATTAGGTTTACAGCCCCTCGCTCGCTGGGTGAGGTCAGCCGCAGCAGGAGTTGCTCCACGGGTCATGGGTCTTGGCCCTGTTTATGCAGCCCAAAAGGTGTTGCAACGGGCAGGATTGACGATTGAGCAGAATGACTTAGCTGAATTGCATGAAGTTTTGGCCGTCCAAGCTTTGGCCGTGCTACGCCAACTCAACCTAAGCGAAACAATCACCAATGTCAACGGCGGGGCCATCGCTTTGGGATATCCGCTCGGCTGTTCTGGAGCCAGAATTTTGACCACCCTAATTTATGAGATGCCTCGCCGCGCCGCAGAGGGACAGACAATGCGCTATGAAGTTTTGTTTACTTTGCCACTAAATTCTACCATACACCCTTTCCGAAATAAAGTCTATTCTCAACATCAGCTTAATACAAATCTCAAGGGTACGTATCACAAGCCTGCATCTTGCCCAGTCTTCAAAAGCATGTTATAGTTGGTTTCTAGTCAATTATTATCAACTTTATCCGTAAAGCACCAAAGGAGGCTTTCACCATGTCACATAAAATTTCCCGTCGATCTTTTTTAAAGCACAGTAGTTTATTAGCCACAGCGGGCGTACTAGCCGCCTGTGTGCCGCAAACTGCCCCGTCTGAGTCGGCTAGTGGGACTGAGGGTGGTGAAGCCGAAATGATGGAAGTGGCCCTAATTTGGGACACCTTCCGAGGCATCGGCACAGGTTGGAATGAAGAACGAATTGAGACCTTCAAAGAATTGAGGCCCAATGTGTCGGTTGAACTGCGCCCTTTGGCAGGTTCTAGCCAACAAGATAACTATGGCAAAATGTATGCTCTTCACGCCGCAGGTGACTTAGGCGATGTGATTGCCTTCGACCCCTCTCACTATCACTTCTGGCGAGCGATTGACAAGGACATCATCGGGCCGATTGATGAGCAGGTGGCCGCCGATGGCTTGGACTTGGGCGAATGGTTTGGCACGTTCATGAGTTTGCAGTACTATCAAGGTAAACTATACGGCCTCCCAAGTTGGGGTTGGGCTGGCTTTGACACCTTGGTCACAAATGCCGTTCATTTTGAGGAAGCAGGTATTGACTTACCTGACCCTGTCGGCCATGATACTTCGATGGATACGATTGCTGAATGGGCTCATACCTTCCGCAATGAAGATGAAGGTCGCTTCGGTCTGGCTATCTCGCATAGTGAAGCAAATATTGTTGTTTTATGTCGTACTTTTGATGGTTTTCTAATAAACGAAGAGGGTACACAATCCATGCTTCTGGACGATACAAATTCACAGGATGCCCTCAGATGGGCCTACCAATTGGCTGTTGAAGACAAAGTCTTACCTTCACCCGATGATGTAGGCGGCAACTTCAACGCCGCCCTCGTCGCCAATAAGCTGACCATGAATTGGTGTGGCTCTCTATGTGTTCGTCGCTTTGATGAGAGTATTGAGGACGAAGCGACAGCACGAGCAACGCAAATTCTTTTCCCCACCCGCGAAGATGGCAAATATCCTTCTCAAATTCGCGGCGGCACCTGGAATATTCACAAAAATACGCCCCATCCTGATGAAGCCTTCCAATTCGTCAAGCATATTGCAGGCAAAGATGGCTCCTTTGGCTTCAATAAAGTGGGCGGTAACTTCGCTGCAGTTCGTCCTGATGTTGTGCAATTATTGGTCGAGGACAATCCAATCCACGAATTGTTTATTCCCAACTTGGAAAATGGCATCCCCGCCCATGCCCCAGCCAACTCGCGTGGCCGTGAATATACCGATGCGGTTGCTCAGTGGACCAGTCTATTGCTTGATCCAAACCAACCTGTGCCCTTCGAGCAAGGCTTGCAAGATTTGCATGACAATATTCAAAAAGTGTTAGATCAACCGCCAGCGTAGCGCAAAGTTGCAGGGTAGCAGGGGGGAGTGAGGGGAGACCGATCCTTATCTTAACGCCATTGAGCAAAGTGGCAAGGTTAAAACGCGGCCACTTTGCTACTTTGCAGCCTTGCCCCTTTGGAGAACCAGATGGCTAGCTTATCCACCACCAAAAAAATGCAGCCCCTCAAAAGAAATCTCTCCAGACAGAAGGTTCGTGAAAATATATACGGTTATATATTTTTAGCCCCGTGGTTAATCGGTTTTTTTGCGCTATTTCTCGGGCCAGGGTTAGCCTCGCTTTTTCTCAGTTTTACGAAATATGATGTTCTTAGTACACCAGAGATCATCGGTATGGAAAACTATGTCCGAATGTTTACTGAGGATGATCTTTTTTGGCCTTCTTTAGGTCGGACCGCCTATTACGCCTTGGTCTCTGTGCCGCTGGGCGTGATTGGCTCCATGTTTTTAGCCATTGCCTTGAACGCTGCCATTCGCGGCATCGCCACTTATCGTACCCTATTCTTTGTGCCTTCTTTGGTGCCGCTCATCGCCTCAGTCATTCTGTGGAAGTGGCTCCTGAACGGCGATTTTGGTATTGTTAACCAAGGCTTGCGAGCTATTGGACTTGATCCGCCCCTCTGGTTTGGAGATCGACGCTGGGCCATTCCTTCCTTGATCAGCATGAACCTTTGGCAGACAATTGGCGGCGTACGCATGATCATCTTTCTAGCTGGCCTACAAGGCATTCCCGATTCCTTATATGATGCTGCCTCCATCGACGGAGCCAACGCCTGGCAAGGTATTCGTCATATCACGATTCCCCTCTTGACCCCCACCATCTTCTTCAACACGGTCTTAGGTGTAATCGGAGCTTTACAAATTTTCGATGCCGCTTTTGTCGCCACCGAGGGTGGACCCGGCTTTGCTACCTGGTTCTACGGTCTGCACATCTGGAAACATGCCTTCGATTATTGGAATATGGGCTATGGGGCCGCCTTAGCTTGGTTTTTCGCCGTCATCATCATTGGCCTAACGGTCGTGCAAATCCGTCTCTCTAACCGTTGGGTCTTTTACTACGGAGCGTGACCATGACTACGACGCAATCAGCCCTATCAGCGACACAAAAATCAACCGAAGCCTTCCGCCGCCAACGCATTCTCATCGACACGATTCGCTATATCATCCTGACGATTGCTGGGTTAGCCTTTGCCTTCCCCCTCTTTTGGACGGTCTCCAGTTCACTGCAAACTTGGCAAGAATTGCGCTCCTTTGAACCTCACCTCTTGCCAGCCATCCCGCAATGGCATAATTATGTTGAAGTCTTCGAAGTTGTGCCTTATGCTCGGTGGTTGACAAACAGTTTTATTATTGTGCTGATCACCATCCCTGGCACTGTGCTAACAGCCACCCTGACCGCTTATGCCTTTGCTCGTTTTGAATTTTTTGGTAAAAATATCTGGTTCATCCTGATGTTGAGTACGATGATGATCCCCCGTATCGTGACCTTCATCCCTCAATACCTGCTCTTTTTCAAGCTAGGGTGGATCAATACTTATATTCCCTTGACCATCGGCTCTTGGCTCGGCGGTGGGGCTTTCATGATTTTCCTGCTACGCCAATTTATCATGAGCATTCCCCGCGATTTGGATGAAGCGGCCATCATCGACGGCGCAGGCCCATTTCGCATCCTGTGGAGCGTGATTATGCCCCTGATGATTCCGGCTCTGACTACGGTGGCCATCCTCACCTTTTTGGGCGATTGGAACGATTTTTTTGGTCCTTTTATCTATTTAAACAAACCCGATTTATTCACTGCAGCCGTCGGCCTACGTACTTTCCAGTTCATCCCCCTCGAAAGCACTGACCCTCGTGACCATCTGCTCATGGCCGCTTCTTCGATCATGACCATCCCCGTCATCTTACTTTTTATTGTGGCCCAACGCTATTTCATTTCGGGGGTTGTGTTGACTGGGTTGAAGATTTGATAGACCCAATCCCTCTGCCCGACAACGGTCAGCCGTAGCGTTGAATTGGTCGTCCAAGATTTGGTCTCGCCGACTTTAATAGAGATCGCTGATTTATCTGATGGCGTAGGAGCCTCACTTTTTGAGATACTATGCTAAATTGAGATTTAGCACATTACGTCAATTTGCAATCGTTACCATAATATGATAAACTTAACCATAATTATGGTAAGTTAAAAATTGTGCCATAGTATTCAAACTGAATAAATCCCTTTATATCTTCAGCCCTGTCAGAAGCTATAGAGATAGGTTTTATCTAGATCTATGCTTGGATAGGCTGTGATTCTTATCCTTAGTTAGGATAATCTAAAAGGTGTGAGGCACCAAGAGATCATTTTTGGACAATATTGGCTCAATAAAGCACCTATTTGTTTGATTCAAGTGTTTACCCATAAGTGCCTTACACAGATAACTCATCTCCCTGGAGAGGTTATGGATGCCATTTTACGAGATTTCTTAAAATTTCTTGAATATGAAAAAGGTTATGCTGAAAATACAATTGCTGCCTATCAGAATGACCTGAGCCAATTTATGACCTACCTGAAACGGCAAGGGCAGTTACCTTGGGCTGAAGTTGATAAAGTATTTATTGACCGATATGTCTCTAGCCTGCCCGGAAACGATTATACGTCGTCGACGATTGCTCGTAAAGTTGCTGCTCTGAAATCATTTTTTCACTATCTGATTGCTGAAAAGGTCGTTGAACACGACCCAACGGCTTCTCTAGATTTGCCTAAGGTAAAAAAGCAACTGCCAAAAACCATTTCTTTAGAAGAGGTCAATCGCTTATTACAAGTCACACGAGATGGTGATCATTCTCGATCCACAAGAGATCAGGCCATGTTAGAATTATTGTATGTTTCTGGTATGCGGGTTACTGAACTGGTTTCTCTGAATATCGATGACCTTGATTTTGAGAATGGAGCCGTGCGGGTCAGGAGTAAGAAAGGTGATATTCGAGAGCGTTTCATCCCTTTGACGGACAAAGCCTTAGATGTACTTTGGGTCTATACCTCTCAAGGACGACCAGAATTAGTACGTGATCGTCGTAGTTCAGCTCTGTTTCTGAATCATCGGGGGCAACGTTTGACTCGTCAAGGATCATGGCTCATCATCAAGCGTTATGTCCAAGCAGTCGGTATCTCTGATGAAGTAACGCCGCACACGCTTCGTCATTCCTTTGCCGCTCATAAGCTCAGTACTGGAAAGTCGTTGCAAGACATTCAGAAGCTTTTAGGCCATGCCAATATTTCAACCACCCAAATTTATGCTCATTTAGCTAATGAACAAGACTAAATTTGGCTGTCATCCATAGGCAAGAGAATTATTAATGAAAGAAGCTCCCCAAGAATTTCGAGCCGCGGTAGACTATATTCAAGATCGTATCAAACCTCATCATCCTAAGATTGCGCTTATTTTAGGGTCCGGTTTAGGCTCTTTAGCTGATGAAATAGAAAATCCGATCTTCATTCCCTATCAAGATATCCCCCACTTTCCTCAATCAAGTGTTCAAGGCCATGTTGGTCGCTTGGTCATTGGTCATCTACAAGATCAACTTGTCTTAGCAATGCAGGGACGCTCGCATTTTTATGAAGGCTATGATATGGCTAAAATTGTCTTTCCGATACGGGTGATGCCTCTCTTGGGGATTACAACGCTTATTATTTCCAATGCGGCAGGCGGGTTAAATCCAGACTTTCAGGTCGGTGATTTAATGTTGATTACGGATCATATTAATTTGACCGGCTTAACTGGGCATCATCCCTTGCGTGGTCCCAATTTAGAGGCATTTGGTACGCGCTTTCCAGATATGGTCACACCCTACGATTTACACTTACAGGCTTTAGCTCATCAGGCAGCGCAAAAGACGAGTGAGCCTTTAAGAGAAGGCGTATATGTCAATGTGGCAGGCCCCTCCTTTGAAACACCGGCTGAAGTACGGTTTTTGCGAATTATCGGCGGCGATGCGGTGGGTATGTCAACAACGCCTGAAGTTATTGTGGCGCGTCATAGTGGGATACGAGTTTTAGGGATTAGTGGAATTTCCAATATCGCAGTTACAACGCCGAGGAGCAATCAGAAGACAACGCATGAAGATGTTTTGGCTGGCAGTCGAGTTATGGCCCCGCGTCTTGTAGCCCTTTGTCGGGAATTTTTGAAGATGGTGATGGATAACGAATAAGTTATGCTGGTTGTCATTCAGTGGATTGCTAGCTTTGCTTTTTTATTTTACATCCTATTAGGAATTATTGCTTTAGCCCTCTTGCGGGTTTTATTGGTTACTTTGCGTGAACGCGCTCGGTCTATTTTTTCTTTAGAACGAGAACATGCTACGGCCCGCATTACCCGAACTGTTAACTATTTATTGTTAATATTGTTAATGGCATTTGGCGTTTTTTATGCCCAAACGCAACTCATCGCTCAAATGCCAAGTGTCGGATTCAATCCGACCCCCACACAAGCGCAACTTCCACCAACCTCAACCCCTATATCTGTTGTTATTCCTTCACCAACGCCAACCCTCTCCCCCACATCCGCCTTAGCCGTAGCCACACAGATTGCGCCTACTGCGACATCCACGACTTTTGTCCCAATACAACAGCCTACGGACACCCCAACGCCAGCGCGAAATGGGGTTAAACCAGATTGTCCTAATCCAGGGGTCAGCATTTCTGAACCTGGAGATGGCGCGATTGTATCAGGGTTGATTTCAATTTTTGGCGCGGCTTACGTAGACAACTTTGAATACTATAAAATCGAATTTCGGGCACCAGGTAGAGGGGATTGGAGTTTTATTCAGCGTTATAATTCGCCCAATTATGGTGGACCAATCGCCACCTGGAATACAGCCACTGTTCCCTCAGGTACGTATGAATTTCGTCTCATTGTCGTCGATAAAGTGGGTAATTATCCGCCGCCTTGCCGAATACAACTTATTGTGCAATGAATATAGGTTAAGTTAAGGAACGAAACTCAACAAATAAGCTTGGATTTTGTCCCTTAACCTAACCGACGTTTCATCTTAATGCACCCAAACCCATACCCCTGGATTATCGGCCGTTGCTCTGGTCCAATTTTTAGGCCCAGTGATGGGGGTAATCCAGTGATAAAGCCATTGGGCATCTTGAGGTGCTAAGTTGACGCAGCCATGAGAATGTTGGAATCCGAAACGATCATGCCAATAAGCTCCATGTAGAGCGTAGCCTTGGTGAAAATACATTGTCCAAGGCACATCTTCTAAATAGTAGTAATCTGGCAGACCGTCCCGTCCACTCATCTTAGCTTGACCAACTTTGGCCCAAATTCGGAACAAACCTTTGACCGTCGGCCATTGGGGTAAGCCAGAGGACATGAGGGTGGCATAAACCATTCGATCTCCCTCATAAGCAGCAACGGTCTGTTCATATAAATTGATATCGACCCAAAGATCATTCTCGCCTACATCTTCAGGACGACTGCTGGGAAAAACAACGCCGACTTGTTGTTGTTTGACCCATTCATGGTCGCCAACACGATACCAATCTTCTTCGTTAATACTTTGTATTTCATGAATAATAACTGGCTCATAACGATGCAGGACTGGTGCATCTGGCGTTGGCACTTCACCTGGAGCGACGGAGACTTGGGTATTAAAAACCATCCAAGCTATAGGTGTTTGCGGCGATTTTAGAAAAGACATCCCCTGAAAGCGTGACGATGAATAAACTGATAAATATTGCGCGGAGACGTATTCATTCGGGTTGATCTTGTACCAAGTGTAGTCTCCCCAAGTGACAGGACGCGGGTCACTTAAACTCACCCAAAGATAGCCAGTGCCCAGATATCTAACCGGAGCGGTGCCTGAAACCATGTCCCAAGGCGAGGCATAAACTGGCACATTGCCCGTTAAAACAGCCGCATATACTAAGTTGGTTGCGGCCCCGACTTGTCCTGATAGTTTCGTCATTTTTTGGGCCAGTGCAATGCCCTCGTCGGCATAAGCTGTTTGTCCAGATAGACAAACTATAAAAATTCCTATGCCGAGAAAAACAGAAAAAATTATTTGATATATTCTCACCGAAACCTCCTAATGTAATGCGAGTAGAGACTAGGCATTCGTAGAGATTAAGCCAGGCCAGTTTAATCCACGCTCATCGCTAATCACCTGTCTCATAGCACCATATTTTTAGCTGATTTTAAGCCAGAAGAGGATTAATGTCAATGATGATATGGCGTAAAGGGGCATTTCCTTTTGGGCGAAATTGAGGTCGTCAAGTTAGAAAACAACAATGCCTTGATGATTAAGGAAGGAATTTTTGGTCTCTCGATGAGATCAGGCGTTATTTTCAGCAGTTATAACAAAGGATAGGGCATGAGCTAAACGCTCCTTATCCTCTCTCTAAGTCAAATCCACGCTGTTTTAAAAATGTCCGCACCACAATATCACTGCGATTAACAATATTTATTAACCACTGTAGACGAAGGTCTTGTTTCTCTTCTTCTGTGAGACCTGTTTGCTTGGCTGAGGCATGGAGGCTGGGTACCAAGGCAAATAAACTGAGGGCGACTGTGACAGAAATATTGAAACTTTGCGTGAAGCCATACATGGGGATACGCACAAAATAGTCGGCTAGGTCATGGGCTTCATCACTCAAGCCCTGCTCTTCGGTGCCAAAGCATAAAGCCAGTTTCGCCTCAAGCGGTAGGTCTTGAATAGGCTGGCTAGGGTGGCGCAAAGTCATGGCGGCGATATGATAGCCTTGTTGCTTAAGAGATTGAAGACATTTTGTCGTGTTGTCTTTATCTTGATTATGATAACGTTTAAGCGTCACCCACTGTCCCGCCCCAACGATAACATCAGGATTGAATTGAAAAGTATTACGCCTCTCAATAATATGAATATCCTGCACCCCGAAACATTCACAGGAACGGACCACAGCACTAGCGTTATGAGTTTGATAGATATCTTCTAATACGACGGTAAGGTGGCGCGTTCGTTGATTAAGTACCTGTTCAATTAAGTCTTGTTTATGGCGGGTCACAAATTGCGTGAGATGGTCAATTAGAGCTTGTTTTACGGGAGCATCAAGCTCAGGGAGGCGATTTGTAATTGGTTTCATAACTCAGATTTGACGCAGAGACTTTAGGACTTGTCGATAAATATTCATCCGTTCTTGGCGTAGGGCAGGTTTATGCCCCAAAGACCGTTTCAAGCCCTCCTCGCTCCATTGGATAATGAAGGTTAGGCATAGAAAAAAGCGGAGGAGATTAGCCCACATTCTGCCAAAATACTTTTCTGTATAACGGATTTTACTGTGGTTAAAATTAATTATTTGATGAACGACCACTTGCCCGCTTGATTGGCCTTCATAATGCGTTACCTGAGCTTGGGGAACATAATGCAGTTGCCACCCCGTTTGGGCCACGCGATGACACCAATCTGTTTCTTCGAAATACATAAAAAATGTTTCATCGAATGATCCCACGGTTTCCCAGACTTCACGCCGTAGCATGAGTGCCGCCCCGACAAGCCACTCAACAGGTTGCGCTGTTTGGGCAGGTTTATCATTAAAACGATAATGGTGCCCAGCGGCATTGTGGGGAAACCATAATTCGAGGAGTGTGCTTTCCAAAAATAAGCTACCAAGTGACGGATAGCGGCGACGAGATGACTGGATGGCCCCATCAGCCCAAAGCAATTGCGGACCAATCACCCCTATCTCAGGATGAGCGTGTAAATAACCACAGAGGACTGTCAAGGCTGTTGGTTCTAAATGCGTATCGGGGTTTAATAAAAAAATATAATCGCCCTGACAGTGGGTGATACCTAGGTTATTCCCCTTCGCGTAGCCCAAATTGTCAGGCCTAACAATCAAAGTCACTTGTGGATAGTGTTGCTGAACCATAGCTACACTATCATCACCCGATGCGCTATCGACAACAATAATCTCTAAATCACCTACATAATCACTGTCTAAGATTGATTGTAGGCAATCTTGTAACAAGGCTTTTACATTCCAACTAACAATAACAATTGAGAGTTTCATGAGATAGAGGACAGGAGCAGGAGAGAGGATGCTAGAGAGTATGTCTTAGATTGAAGTATTTTATCATCTCGTTATTCCCTCAGCCCCCTCCTGCCCCTGTCTCCTGTTAGCCTCTAAAAGTCACGAGCGACAGCATAGTCAGCTAAGGCGACCAAAGCTTGACGATATTCATTATTGGGCAAAGTTGATAAGGCTTCTTTAGCTTGATTGGCAAAGCGGCGAGCTTCATCAGACGCTTCACGAATGCTGCCAGAGGCGCGAATTTGATCAATGACTGTTATGATTTCATCTTCCGTAAGTGAGTTTTTAGCCGCTGCTTTTAAGACCGTAGGATGGTCAGGATGGCTATCTAAGAAAATTATGGTGGGCAAAGTGATAATGCCCTGCCGTAAATCATTCGCCACTGGTTTACCCAAAGTGTCTTCATCTGCCTGAAAGTCGAGGATATCATCAATCACTTGGAAGGCCATGCCAAAATAATAGCCATAATCATGGAGGGCCTGAATTTGTGTTTCAGGCAGGTTGACCAGAATGGCCCCTAATTCCGCTGCTATTGAAAAGAGAGAAGCTGTTTTGGCATAAATACGTTTAAGATAATCCTCTCGGCTCGGTGGCCCTTGGCGACTCGTGCCAAAAAATTGTTGAATTTCACCGCTGACGATGATCATCAAGGTTGCAGCGAAAAGCTGGGTAATCCGCACATTCTCTGTTTCCGATGCTAAACCCGCCGAGCGGGCAAACAAATAATCGCCAGTGAGAATGGTTGCTCCAGGAGGCCAACTGGTGTTTAGGGTTGGATGTCCACGCCGGAAAAGAGCATTGTCGATGAGATCATCATGAACCAAGGTCGCTGTATGCAACATTTCAACCGCCGATGCGAGAGAGATGGCTTTATCATGAGCTGCTTGGTTGTCTATCAGACCAAAGCGTGTGGCGATTAACGTGATTTTGGGCCGGATCTTTTTGCCCCCGTTATCGACCAAATAGTCGATCACAGCGGCCAAGGATTTATTATCTGGTCCAACCATCTCCCGCATTTTTGCATCAACAAGTTCCATATCGTCCGCGACCAGTTCCAGTAAATCAAGGGTGGGTGTAATCATATATTTTTTGCCTTTCTGAAATAGGGAGTAGGGAGGCGAGACTTGATATTATAGGAATTAAGTTGACTTAGAATAATCATATTACCGTGGAAAATATGTTATTTTCATTCCTAGAAATTTCTTAGAAATTATCATTAAAGTTGTTCCCTACTTCCTGCTCCCTATTTAGTAAATAAAAAAGTTTTTCAGTATTACGAGTCGTTTGTTGGGCCAATGTATTGTAATCTAGGTCTAAAATTTGAGCGATTTTTTCAGCGATAAGCGGCAAGCGGGCTGGCTCATTGCGTTTGCCACGATAGGGATGTGGGCTGAGATAGGGTGAGTCCGTTTCTAAGAGTAATCTGTCAGAGGGGATGGTCGCTACAAGATCTGGCAAGCCTCTAGCATTCTTAAACGTCACTGGCCCCCCAATGCCGATATGAAAGCCAAGGTCTAGGGCTTCAATTAACATGGCTTGATCTCCAGAAAAAGTATGTAGCACCAAGCCAGGATGATTGCTAGACCCCCATTGACGTAATATCGTCATCATATCAGCGATAGCATCCCGTTGATGGACGATGACGGGCAGATTGAGCAATTTAGCAAGACTTAGTTGCTCTTCAAAGGCCCAGATTTGGTCTGCTTTCGGGGTGATGTCACGATAATAGTCTAGCCCAATTTCGCCAATGGCAATAACCTTTGCATGATTGGCTAATTGTTGTAGTTCGGACAAGGTTTTTGAGGTCAGATCTGAAGCATCATAAGGATGATATCCCACGGCGACGTAAATATCATCTTGAGCCTCAGCCAAAGCGATCGCCCGCTTGCTGCTGCTGATATCTGTGCTAGGGTTAATGAAACAATGCAGACCAGCTTCTCTGGCCCGCGCTAACATGTCCCCTCGATCTTGGTCAAATTGGGTCACATCAAGATGACAATGAGAGTCTATCATGGATATTGGTTCATAATTGTAACTATTCAGCGGCCAACCACCAAAAAAGGTGGAATATTCTATAAGCAACCGATTACGTGGTTGCTTAGGAGGTACAAGGTCAAAGCACTTTTAAGGGGTGAATAACCACAGTCATTTCAAATGATGATATAACTCTTGACACAAGGGTCTTCTAACAATAGGGTCGTTAAAGTACCTCACATCTGAATAGTGCCTCATGATTTTATTTATTATCGTTATTATACCGCAAGGGAAGCTTACGTCATAAAGCAATATCCCGCTAAGGCAGAAGGTATTGGTGGGGCTGACACAATCAGTCAACATGTCATCACCACCAACGAAATTATAAAGGGCCTTTCAGGTGTCATGGTATTCTAAATTTGCCTGCTTAGTTAAACGACGTAAAATTAGTCTAATCAGAATTAGACTAATTATGATTAGTTTACGGACGATATGCAAAAACATTGTTATTCTACGCCCTCCTCTACGGCAGACGAACAGGCGGGACGCATCTAAAACCGCTTTCACTCCCCGCCAGTGCGCTTTTTTTCCAGATAAATCAAGAATCGAGCAGATTGAAATTTGGGCTCTCCTCGGCGGGATGCCCTACTATCTGCGTATCTTTGATCCGCAGCAAGATATCTACGAAAATATAAAGCAGCATATCCTGAGCGTACGAGGTACCACAGCGTTGCCGACGGCGACGCTGTTGCCGTTAGATGTGGCGACCAAAGCCAACTGCTGCGCTAGATGTTTTGTTAACTCGCGCAAGGTGCGGAAACGTCACAGAATAGTGGTTTGCACTGGGATTTCTAAACTCGCTTGGAGTCGATTCCGCATTTCTAGGCCATCAAGGAATCAATGCCAAACTGACTGAGGGCACTGCGGAAGTCAATCTCCGTCACAGCCACGCCGACAATGGCCTCGAGATGCCGAATCACCTCGCTTTCTAGCCTATTATAGCGTTCTTCGCCAGACGGCAAGGCCAATAGCGTCTGCTTGATCGATACCTTCTGAGGCCTCCAGCAACAAGTTGGCAAAGAGAGGCTCTTGGGCTACTTCAGGATAGAAGGTCTGCCATTGTTGAAGATTGAGCGGCAGCACCATGATTTGGGGCAGGTCCATTGCCAGAAGATGACCAAATACGGTCAAGCCCTTATCCGGGGGATACTGGCAAGCCCACGTTGCATCAAGCGTTGACCACGATTTTCTTGCGCCGCTGCCAAGCCAACATCTGACCGTCAACCCAGTTAAGTCCTATCATCAAAATAAGAATTTTCTCAATCCGATAGCCATAGACAATGGCCTTGTACAGCATCTCCCTTGAAACAAAGTTGATGCTTAAAAAGTAAGCCCACAAACGCTTTTTGCTGCCGACTTGGCACAGGGCTGCTTGGAACAAAGCACAGCCAGCGTACTGTAGCTGATCCACCAAAAAAGTTAAGCTCATCAGATTGACGAAAACGGTACTCAGAAAACGCTGTCCGTGTCCAAAGTGATAGTCTTGATTTTTGAGGGTGTGAAGGTCTCATTCTCGATCTTCCACTGGATCGTATCAAATTGATATGTTACCTCGCATTTAAGTGAATATCGTCTTGCGCCCATAATGTGGAGAAAACCGTGAAAGCCATTTCTGATGTGACACGTACTGGGCAACAGGGTGATGGGGTTATTTTTATTTATCCAGTAGAGGATGTCATTCGTATCCGGACAGGGGAAAAACTGCCAGAATCATCGACGTATGAAGGCGATATAGATCAACGCAAATAAGTTAGGTTCTATGAGGAATTTTATGGTGAACAAGTAGCAAGGTAGCAAAGTGGCAGGGTTGCAAGGTGATGCGTTCCAAATCCTGCAACCCTGCAACCCTACGATACGGTTGGCGAACTAGGTCTGGTGATTTCAATCACCAGTTAACACAAAAGTGCGTTGAAACGCACTGCTACTTTAACGCAACCTCTTTGCCTTCGTGCTGGCTGCGATAAATGCCGTCTAAAATCGTCAAAACTTGCAAAGATTGCTCCGCTGGCACAGGGGAGGGTGCGCCATTGGCCACAGCGCGGGCAAACTCAACGCATTCTACAGCATGTGGCTCCATTGGGTCACGAGTCAACTTGAGGGTGGTGTTATAATGTTGTTGGGTATCATAATTGGTCTGCAAAATTTCGCCCTGGGGCCAATGAGAACCACCCTCTGTGCCGTAAAGCCACATCTGCATATCCTCGCCCATCGTGTCGTGATGCAGTAACCAACTCACTTCCAAGATTAAGGTGGCCCCATTATCAAAACGAACAAAGGCTGCCGCAAAGTCTTCCACATCAAATTCTTCAGGAATTGGTCTGCCGCTCCAAGCGGCAAAGGCTCCTTTTTTATGGGCCAACTCAGCCCGAGCCACGCCGCTGACGGCGATAGGCTGGGGGTTGCCCATAAACCATAAAGTCAAATCCAAAATATGCACCCCAATGTCGATACAAGGGCCACCACCGCTGTGTTTTTTCAAAACAAAACCAGGCGTAGGAATGAGGCCCGCCCGCCGAAGCATCCAACTGCGAGCATGATAAATGTCGCCCAAAGTACCAGAGTCGATCTCTTTTTTCATAGCCTGCGAAGCACCCGTAAAACGGAAGTGTTGGGCCGTCATGAGAAGCTTGCCCGACTTGTCTCGTGCTTCGATCATCTGGCGAATTTCATTCGGTGTCGGAGCCAAGGGTTTTTCGCAGATTACATGTTTGCCCGCTTCCAAGGCGGCAATGGATAAAGGCGCATGATACATATTCGGTGTACAAACGTCGATGATGTCGATATCGGAATTGTTAAATAAATTCGCTGGGTCAGTTGATAGGTTACTCACCCCATGCTGCGCTCCCCAATCTTGCAGGACCGCTTCATCAATATCGCTACCTGCAACCACCTCTGCGTCTTCCGACGCTTCCCAGCCTGGCATATGCGTCCGTGCAATGCCGCCGATGCCAATGACCCCTACTTTTAATGTCTTTGTCATGAGTATGTTGAATCCTTTTAAGCTGAGTTGTAAAGCTATCCTGAAATTATTTTGAAAACCATATTTTTGGATACCTGTCATGCCCGCCTGTCGTCAGCGGGCACTCACTGGCCGTCGCGGCATAAGGTATAGCTATCTTGTTACTTTATCTTCTGAATAATTTGCCCACTCTCTTTATCTTTCAAAATAAGCTTGGTTTTACCATCTGGCATGACTTCTTCCTTGATGAGGGCGTAACCATCCACCTCTCGACCCGTTGGCGAAATGGCTGTTGCTTCTTCATCGCCGCGCCACAAGGACAATTCCACAGGAGCCCACTGCTTCGTCTCCGCAGAGCGGTAACAAGCGTCCATGATGGCGTTGACGATGTAGCCGTCGTAGAAGCTTTCTAAGGGTTGTATTCCTTTTTCCATGGCGTTGAACATATCAGTGAACATGTCGACATAGCCCAACTCGCTGACCTCATCGCCGACGGGGAAGAGCCAACCTGTTTCACCCTCGGCTTTTTCAGCGACATAGCCTCCTTGTCCCACGGCGGTGAACATTTCAAAGCCCGTGCGTAAAAAATGGTTGAGCCAAATCGTGCCTTCTGTGCCCGATACTTCATCGCGCAAGTCCATGCCGCCCCGAAAGGTCCAACTGACCTCGAACTGCCCAATGGCTCCATTGGCATAACGCACGAGGGCAATGGCATGGTCTTCGGCTGCAATAGGATGGACTTGGGTATCGGCCCAACACATCACCTCGACCGGCTTGATATTTTTGCCGATGAAGTTGCGGCTGATCTCAATGCAGTGACACCCTAAGTCGATGATCGCCCCGCCGCCAGCTTGTTCGGGATCCCAAAACCAATCACTATGCGGCCCAGGATGCGTCTCACGCGACCTAGCCCATAACACTTGACCGAGCGAACCCTTGTTGACGGCCTGAATTGATTTCAGCGTCTTGGGCGTATAGACCAAATCTTCCAAATAGCCGCCAAAAACACCCGCCTCTTCCACAAGATCGAGCATCGTTTTAGCTTCCTTCGCATTGCGAGCGAGCGGCTTGGTACATAAAATGGCTTTGCCTGCCTCTACTGCCAGACGAGTCGCTTCGAGGTGCAAATTATTGGGCAAGCCGATCACCACAGTATCGGTGTCAGCATCTTGAATCGCTGCGGCCATATCCGTGGTCCACTTCGGAATCCCCCATTCCTCCGCAAATTGCTTGGCTCGATCTTCCGAGCGCGAATAGACCATCTCCACCCGATCTCGACTGCGTTGTCCATGCAGAGTCATAGTGTAAAACATACCGATCAGACCCGTGCCGAGCATCGTAACTTTAACACTCATTATTTTCCCCTTAGATTTTCACTACCAGACACCTGTTGAAGTTACACGGAGATTTTCTAAATTGTTTATGATATAAATCAATAAAAACAAACTATCATCTCATATAAACTCGATTTCCCGAAATTTTTTGAATATCCTGACAAAAACCTCCGTGTATCCCCGTGTCATTTTATTTGTGTCTGGTAGTGAACTTAGATTAGATATTGTCGTGCTTGATTATTTTCAAGGGACTGCTTTCCGAACGCCACCAAATTAAGTACTTTTCAAAGTAACTATAACGATTTTCTATAGACATCCTCCTATTTCTCATCGTTCTGGGCATTCCTTGGCCCGACTTTTGCCTTGTTAGCTATCTTAGCACACAGGGTTTGCGGAGTAACGATTTGACCACGCTATCATCAGGCAACGGCAAACTCTGTAAAGGGTCGCATTTCTGGTGGCTGAAAACCCAAGACGGTCTCTTCTTTCGATACGCCAGCCTTCAGCAAACCGGGTACAATACCTTCCTCCGTCCAACCTTCTTCGATCCGTATCTTTCCATTACAAATTCGGACAAATATCTGCGCCCCATGCGTACAGCGATATTGGCCCCGGTGCGCTCGTAACACTAAGTAGTGATCACGCTTTTCATCAAACAGGCAGATCATTTCTTAAACATTCTACAGATGTTTCTGTTGCTTCAACTATCTGCCAAGCAATCGGACGTAAATTAACTTTGCTGAACGTATTGACAACTTCTGTTAGGACAGCATCGGTTGTCAAAATGTATACATTGATACGGGCTAATTCCTGGCTCACATTAACAGCCAGGTGATGCAAGTCATCTCTGGCGTTACCCAACGCGACAAAAGCTGCTGTATCCCAAAATATCGTTTCAGGCATCGTCTCTAGCTGTTCCGTAAAGGTAGTGGTCATGTTGTGCAGCTAAATCGGGAACACCTGTATCAACGGCTTGGTGATGAATTTGGTAGAGCGGGGGAATATTCGATGCCTTCTCAGGTTTTGATGGTTGTAGGAACTGTTTTAAGAAATGGAGTAAATCAGGCAATCGTTCTACAGGAAGCGTTTCGATGATTTGGTATATCTGTTTTTTTACGTTTGTTTCAGTTGTCATAGGCGAAAACCATTTATCCTGATCAGATTCAAGTGCGAAAATATCTTACCACAAAATCCAAAAATGGGTAATCAAAATTTTAAACAGCTCACTGTTCAGTTATTGTCAGCCGGATACGTGGACTTTGTGTTGGGACAGCTAAGGCCTCAAAATCAGCGGCGCGAGGAGCGTATTTCTGAGTTTGATCCTACTTTAGCTGAACGATTGCGGAATTTACGTAATAGGAATTGGTAATTATCAGTTGAGGTGTCTGATTATGAGATAGCCGATTTATTGTTGAGGCTCCCACTGCCGTTGATCTCTTGTACTTCCAAGCTGTTTGAGTGTCTGAAGATATTCTTTTACGCTGGGAAACAGCGATGGAGTTGGATAACTTCGGCTTCAAAGTGATGCACAGTGATACGGGTTAGCAGGAAGATGCTGTACCTTTATTCCTGAACTAGGGGCTGGACAAACAATCAATACTGAAGCTGGTAAAACATTATTACTTTGTTTAGTTCCCGTCTTAGCGGCTGCTTTGAAACAGAGGGTCCAAGCGAAGGTCGCTAGTCAGCCGAAAGTCGCCGCCGAAAGTCATCTAACTGACGAATGAGCAAAGCGGCTGCACTGGTGAGTTCGAGGATATCTTTGGCTGAAATTGTTTCAGGTGCTTCTTCATCTAAATCACTAGGTAGGTGGATGAGCAAAAAGGTGGTTCCAATACCTAAGATCGCGCCAATAAGGGCTCCAAAGATGAGGGCGATGTGATGTTTTTTATCCAAGATAAGCTCCGATGTAAATGTTAATTAACAATCGCTCAATTTGAGCCGTAATCAGTAATTAATAAAATCTATCGTTTGACCGTCAACAGGCTATTCGCCTCAAGATCATGGATATGAGATATTTTGCCATCAGGCCAGCGTAGATCGATGGTTAGACTGTTTCCACCACAGAACTGATTTTCAAAAACTTGGGCGGGGGCTTAGTCATTGACCGCTAACCCAGCCCCATTGCTATCATAGAGGCGAACAACATCACTCGAGACAGTGGTCGTGTGCGCTAAAGTGTGGGTAATAAAAGTATTCTGACAAGCGGTGATTGCTTGGTTCAGGGGAGTATGGGAAACAGCGACTGGTAGTATATCCTGGCTGAGGGCTTGATTGTTGATCCATTGAAACTCAGATGACATGTAGCGCGTGGTGATGATAAAAATTAGGCACAGAAGAAAATTATATCTTAGATAGGTTATCATAGAAGATAATCTTTCGCGTTTGATAACTGGTTCAGATTAAAAATTTTGCCCTGATTAAAGACACTAAAGCCGACCCAAAAATAAAAATATAAGAAGGTCTATCAGTTTTTGTATCTTAATACAACTGGATTATTTAAGCAAATATGTTAAAATCCAAGGACTGCCCCAAGTAGCATAGATTGAGTTGACCTCAAGGCTAACTTGCTCCCCCAGTCCAAGTGCGATATGATCAGCCAAGTTGGATCCATAATCTAAACAAACTCCGGTCGTCCGGCACAGGTCGTGATGCTCTTCAGATTGGCGCAGTCGCGGAACAATTTTCTGAAGAGACTAGGCCAAGCTCAAGATCACTGCTGATGCAGGACGACCCAAACTCATTGTTATACATGGAGCAAACTCATGAAAAAAGCAGTCATTCTTGGCGAATGCCAAGGCGGGGTCGTTGATGTCGAAACCCCCAAACCTGTAGAAAATTGGGTCTTGGTAAAAATTCATACCGCCCCGCTATGTACCGAATTTAAAGCCTTTGTCGGCGGCCATAAAATTGAATTTTTAGGCCATGAGGCGGCTGGAGAAGTGGTCGAAATGGCGCAGCCAGGTCGGGTCAAGATTGGTGATCGTGTCGCCGTTATGCCGCAATATTCCTGTGGAAAATGTTCACTTTGTCTGTCTGGTGAGTATATTCATTGTCAAGACGGGACTAATTTTGTTGAGTTTACTGGCTCACCAGAAGGTCGAGCGACAGTGGCGCAATACATGCTCAAACCTGATTGGATGCTTGTGCCTATCCCGGAAGATGTTTCTTATGATCATGGCTCGATGGCCTGTTGCGGTTTGGGGCCAACCTTTGGAGCCTTTGAGCGCATGCAAGTTGATCGTTATGACACTGTCCTAATTACGGGTTTAGGCCCTGTTGGTCTTGGAGGGGTGATCAATGCTACTTATCGTGGGACTCGCGTTATTGGCGTTGATATTAATCCCTATCGGGCTAAATTAGCGAAAGAATTAGGGGCTGAGGCAGTTGTTAACCCTAGGGATGACAATGCCTTAGAACAAATTATGGCCTTAACCCAAGGTGTGGGTGTTGATAAGGTGGTTGATTGTTCTGGTGTGCCTGCTGCACATCGTTTAGGGATTGATGCTCTCCGTCGCAAAGGACAATTATGTTTCGTCGGTGAAAGTGGGGCTGAAACACCGCTCGTCATCAGCCCAGACATGATCCGTAAAGGCATTTCTTTGCATGGCTCCTGGCATTATAATATGGCCTATACGCCAAAAATCATGCGCGTTATTTCTGATGTCGGCTCTCAACTCGATAAATTCATCACCCACCGCTATTCAATTGACCACATGCAGCAAGCCTGGGAGACTCAAGTATCTGGCCAATGTGCGAAGGTTTTGGTTAAGCCCTGGGAGTCGTAAAATTTTTAGTCATTAGTCATTAGTTAATTGTTTACCCTGTCTGTTGACATGCATCATACCATATCTCGCAGCATGTTGCTGGGCATGAATTAGGCATGATGATGACGTTTATCTGACTTGATAGGTGTGATGAATATAGGATGTAATTTCTTGATAAATATTCTTATTAGATATTATATATTTGAATATTTATTGCCATATATTAAAGTTAGATCGTACCTATCTAATTTTGGATAGTCAACTATCTAAAATTGGATAATTTAAGCGAGACAAATTGGAACAAACTTCCTCCTCCGATCCGAAGTGTATTCAACATTACAGCGTTATTTATTGGTGGAATATCAGCGTGGATGGCTGGACGTAACCATGGATGTGGTATAACCATGTACTACATGGATATACAAGTTATACCTTTCTGGATAAATCCACAGTAGGCCATATCTCTTGAAAATGCTTTAGCTACAACACAGGGTGAAGTTTTATTCATAGACCGCTAATGTCGCAGCTAAGTGGCATTTGAAACTGCGACATTTTGGCCCTCCTTAAAACCCACCTTGAGCTATATTCAAACTAACATCATAACTCAGCTAGCTGAATCAGAGGTAATCTTTCCATGAAATCATCTTTCTATCTTCATATCATTACACTCTTGTTTGGATGTTTAATATTTATTCAATGGTTCACCGATAATGAACCTATTCCTATATTCTTACCATTATCAATCCTATTGATTTGCATAGGTCTAGTCAATACCTTCACAGAATTCGGACGTTTCGGATATGCTCTATTCCTTAGATACATGACAGGTGTGCTTTTTATATACATAGGGTTGACTTACTCTCCTCATCCACTTATTTGGGGTGGCGGTTTATTTGTCCTGATAACAGCCATGATTGACCAATACTGGCCTGCAAAAAAGTAGGATGAATCGGGAAAGAAACCCATCGCCTCATCATAGTGGCAGGTTGGGATGAGGTATCATCATGTATTTCATGGATCTGCAAGTTACGCCATTCTGGATAAAGCCACAGTAGTCTATATCTCCAGCCAGATTAGGCAGAGACAATCTTTTTATGAAATCATCTTTCCATCTCTATATTTTTATCGTTATATTCTTATATGGCTGTCTATCATTGATTCTATGGCTTACCGATGATGATCCTATCTCTAACTCTTTACCAACATCAATCACCCTGATTTGTGCGGGTCTAGTCAATATCCTAGCAGAATTTGGCCGTTTCGGATATTTGCTGCTCATTAAATATATCACAGGAGGAATATTGATAGTTCTAGGGTTGACTTATTCTATTCATCCAATCGTCTGGGGTGTCGGTTTATTGATGTTGATAACAGCCATCCTTGAGCAGTATTGGACTTCAAAGAAGTAGGCTGGGCAGATGGACATCCTCGACCCAATATACTTCTGCCCGCGATGCGGGACACGCTACATGGGCACGCTTAGGCCAAGTTAATATAGCCCCCCGATACTTGGTATACAGCAGTAGATTTGGATTGGCGGGATGTTAATATCCTGATGTAATAAGCCTTCTAGTTTACCTTAGAAGGCTTTTTTATCGTTCTAATTTATAGGCAAAATATCCGTTTTGCCCAAATTTCCAAACATGGTAAAATTCAAAATCTAATCTTAAATTTCTGCGGACCTAGCTCGGTCACAGACCGAGCTATTTTGTTGTTAACCGGCAAAGAATCATTCTAACCTCTCTATACGGGAGCAATAAGCATGAGCTTTGGATTTTCTAGTGCATTGCACGATTTTCGACAGGCGCGTCGTCAGGCGGCCTGGGAACAAATTATTGCTCGCTTGACAGGGAAGTCGGCGGATTTATTGTCTTATGAAGATGTGCGAAAAAAGTTGAAGCTGAAAAGCATGTCCTCGCGGGGGGTACAAGATATTCCTCTGGATGCGATTGTGGGTAGTGTGGGACGTTATCATGATTTTAGCCGTCGTTTTTTACCGCGTCTGGACAGCGATGCAGCCCGTTGGGCGCGGGTGAAGACGGTGACGGACCGGGCGGGCTTGCCCCCGATTGAAGTCTATAAAATCGGCGAGGTTTATTTCGTGGTCGATGGCAATCATCGGGTTTCGATTGCCCGCCAAGTTGGGGCGACGCATATTCAAGCCTATGTGACTGAAGTCAAAACGACCGTTAATCTGACTCCAGATACCCAACCAGAAGACCTCATTTTGAAGGCCCGTTGTGCTGAATTTTTAGAGCGGACCAAACTCGATGAATACTGTCCTAAGGTAGATTTTAGTTTGACTGAGTTGGGCAAATATCGCCTCTTGGATGAACATATTGAGGTTCATCGTTTTTTTATGGGCTTGGAGCAAAAACGGGATATTTCCTTAGTAGAGGCTGCTCGGCATTGGTATGATGAGGTTTATCTGCCAGTCGTGCAACGCATTCGGGCACAGGGCTTATTGCGTGATTTCCCCCATCGTACTGAAACAGATCTTTATCTCTGGATCATGGAACACAAAGTTGATTTGGCTCAGGAATTGGGCTGGGATATTAGCCCTGAAGCCTCGGCCACGCATTTGATGACGGAATATAGTTATCAGCCCAAGCGGATGATGGCCCGCATGGGGGAGAAGTTGGTGGATGTGATTACCCCAGATGCAATCGAAGCTGGCCCGCCACCGGGCCAATGGCGGCATGAACGCTTAGAAACCCGGCGCGACAAACACCTTTTTGTTGATATTCTGGTTCCTTTAAGCGGTCAAAAAACGGGTTGGTACGCTTTAGAACAAGCTTTGGAGATTGCCCGTCATGAGCAGAGCAAAATTTTCGGTCTGCATATCGTGTCCCACGAAGCAGACAAATCTGAGCAAGCCGTCAAAGATATAGGCGATGAATTTATGTGGCGTTGCGAAGCCGCTTTTGTCAAGGGGCATTTCTCTGTCGAGGTCGGTGAGGTCGTCCGCACGATTGGCGAGCGGACTCAATGGGCCGACTTAATCGTCATGTATCCAGAACATTTACCCTCGGTCAACCCGATCACCAAACTTGGCTCCGGTTCTAGGACAATTATTCGCCGTTGGTCTAGACCGCTGTTAAGGGTTAACGGCACGATTTCGGCCATGGGTCGCGTTCTGCTCGCCTACGATGGTAGCCCCAAGGCCAGAGAAGCCCTCTTCGTCGCCACTTATATGGCTCAACAGTGGGGGGCTTCTTTAATTGTCTTGAGTGTTAGGGGTAGTCATCGGGTCACAGAACAAACTGTTGCCGAAGCCCAAACCTATTTAGAAGGGCATCAGGTTCGAGCAACCTATCTAAATCCACAGGCCACAGGGCCAGTCTCCGAGATCATTCTGTCGACCGCTGCGGAGTGTGAGGCCGACTTGATTATCATGGGCGGCTATGGTGCAGCACCTGTCTTTGAAGTCGTCTTTGGCAGCGCGGTAGATGGTGTATTGCGGGTCTCTCAGCAACCTATGTTAATTTGTCGATAAAATGAGGCATCAATGATGACCAAACAACCTATCAAACGCATCCCTTATGCCGTAGCTGATTACCGTCGCATCCGTCAAGACAATGCTTACTATGTCGATAAAACCCATTATATCCCTTTAATCGAAGCAGCCCCTTACTACCTCTTCTGTATTCGACCCAGACGCTTTGGCAAGTCTTTGTGGTTATCGGTGTTGCAACATTAAAAATTTGGTTCTCATTTTCAAGGGCTGGGAATTAATTTATCGCCAAGAATGGATCTGTGCGTCATGATAAAAGAAAAATTTGTGAAAGAGTCGCAAGTCACGCTAAATCATCTCATGTTACCGGAGCATGCCAATCCATTCGGCAATGTACACGGAGGGTTGATCACAAAATTTGTGGATGAAGCAGGGGGCTTATGTGCTGTCCGACATGCCCAACATCCTTCTGTGACGGTGGTCATTGATTCGATGACTTTTTATTCACCAGTCAATATTGGCGATGTGTTGACCCTCAGAGCCAGCGTGAACTATGTCGGCACTACTTCTATGGAAGTCGGGGTCAAGGTTATGGCTGAAAATCCGCTCACAGGTCAATGTACTCATACGAACTCTGCCTATCTCGTTTATGTTGCTTTAGCTGAAAATGGCCGTCCAATACCTGTCCATCGCCTGATTTTGGAAACCGATGAAGAACGTCGTCGTTGGGAAGAGGCCAAGAAGCGACAGGAAATTCGGCTGGCTTGGCGTAGGCAAAAACAGGGTATGGTATGAGGCGGTTTATTTTTACGATTTGTCTATTTGGATTAGTTCATCTTCTCTTTTTTATCCCGCCTTTTCGACCGCTCAGTGTTATCATTTTAACCCTTGTCCTACCAGGCTGGGGGTGGGCAAACCTGCTCATAGCGGCTCACCCTCAGCCTACTGACGAAAAAAATTTTTTCATCCCCACTTTAGAAAAATTGATCCTCACCCTGGGCCTTAGTTATGTCATCACCAGCCTCGTCACCTTGGGCTTACATTTATTACCTGAGCCTATTTCTTGGTGGCCTTTGTGGTTAGGATTGCAGGGATTGAGTTTATTGTCGATATTTATAAGCTTAAGAATGACCCCCTCCCTAGCAGGAGGGATTGAGGGGGGGAGAAATTTACAGCCTCGACATAAGGTTAGCTTCAAAGGCGTACTTAACTTAATGCCAGGCCCACCATTCATTATTTTTTTGCTCATCCTCCTCCCCGCCTTCACCCTGCGCGTCACCTATTTAAATTATAGCGAATTTCAAGGCGATGAAGCCCTAGCAATGGTTGCAGCCGCTGACGCTTTGGAAGGCCAAGCTGATGCTTTGAATATTCGCAGCAAAGGCCCTTTGGAAGTTCTCTTACCAATGGCCGTGTGGCGATTGAATGGTCTTATTAATGAAGGTTTAGCGCGATGGCCTTTTGCCATCGCCGGATTAGGCTGTCTCATAACCCTCTATCTGATTGCCTATCATCTCTTCGCAAGTCATCGTGTGGCCAGTTACAGCATGGCTTTTCTGGCTGCGAGCGGGTTCATGCTTGGTTTTAGTCGGATTGTGCAATATCAAACGTTGGTGATTTGGATGAGTAGTCTTGCCATGTGGTGTTTGTGGCGAGGTCTTGACTCCAGACCTCAGGTGCTATCCTTGGCGAAGCCAAGGCCGAAACTCCTAGGGCCTTGGTTATCCGTCTTTGTCTCTGGCCTTTTTTTAGGCTTAGGCTTTTTAGCGCATTATGATGCAATTTTAGTTCTGCCAGCTTTGGTGTGGCTTGGGATTGCGTATAGCTCCCCTAGCCCCCCAGAGGGAGGAGCGAAGATGACTTCTGGGGGAGCTATACGCAACCTTTTTCTATACAAAATAACCATCGCCCTAACCTATCTTGTTGGATTCTTAATCCCTACCCTTCCTTTTTATATCCCCTACCTCAGCAACCCTCGGATTAGTCAAACAGGCGGCTATCTGGAAGACCGAATCGGCCCCAATGGCTTGACCAATCATTTAGGTGATTTTTTTCACTTCCATAGTTTTTATAGCTCATTTTATCACCTTATTATTTTAGGATTTCTGGCCATATCCTTTGTTTATTGGGCCTTGACTGGATTTCGATGGGGGAAATGGTGGTTACCGTGCAGCGCAATGGTGGTGATGGTAGGTTTATCCATTCAGTCCTCTTGGACGTATTCTTGGACCTGGACGGGCCTTTTATTTGGCGGTATTTTTTTACTAGTCTTCCTGTCGCCCAAGCTAACGCTCACACAACGAACCATCTTACTTTGGTTTGTTATTCCATTTTGGGGTTACAATTTTGTTGTCGCTACGCCGCTGACGCATATTTATACTACCTTGCCAGGGTGGGCCTTATTAGCAGGTTGGACGATTGTTGAGATGACGAAAACATTTTCTGTCCAACGATGGCTCGTCATTGGCCTAAATGGGCTGATGTTAGGCTTCTCGACAATCTACCTTTGGTCTATCTTTTTACAACCAGCGCGACAATTCATCGCCCAGTACCCTCAGAGCAACCCTTCTTTGTTTTTATCGCCTTATCAACGTCCCCCGCAAACGGGATTTTTTGGTTTCCCTTATCGTGCCGGCTGGAAGGCGATTGGGGCTTTAATCGACAGCGATGAGATAGTGGGTGATTATGACAGCAACCAGAAAGAGGCCATCACCGCTTGGTACACCCGCCATACCCCCCGCGCTTGCGACGAAGCAGAATTTTATTTTTTGGTGACATCTCAGGCCGAACCCTTTCCCACCCCTATCCATTTTATGCCAGATCGCTATCCCCTCATTGCTCAGGTGACAAGCCTGAATGTGCAGCTCAGGCTTCATCAATTGGCCCCAACCTCCCTCGATTTTGGGCCACTAAACGATGCTGCTCTCGCCGCTGAATTTGACTCTACAGCAACCCCGGCTCAGTTTAGTCGTCGTTATCAATGGCAAATTGAGGCTGAAGCCAACTTCGATGGGTTGCTCAGATTGCGAGGGTATGATCTCGACCTCAGTCGGGCCTATCCAGGAGGTCGTCTGCGCGTGGTGACCTATTGGGAGGCTCTGGCATCACTTTCCGAAAGCTATAAATTGTTCATTCATTTGGATTCAGATAAAAAATATGCTCACGCCGATGGGTATCCTGTCTGCCATACCTATCCCACGACGCTTTGGCAACCCGGCCAAGTGATTCGCAACCACCAATCTCTGGTCATCCTCCCCAATGCCCCAATCAAGACCCATCCGCTGGTCATAGGCTGGTATGACCCTGAAACAGGTCGTCGTTTGGATATTTTGGATGTGGCTGGTAATCCGGCCGGGGTTAGCTTTAAGTTAACTGATGTTTTATTGACATCAGGCAGGCAATTTCATGAAAGATGAACTCCCTAGAATTTATTGGGCCAAGAGAATCAGTCGAGCGAAAATTTGGCGTTTATACCAACGTGATGCCCTTGGTATAGCAGATGAAGACCTGATTGACGAAGTTGGCACTGCTCTGTATGCCCGCTGTCAGAGTATCATCATGGTCACAGAGGCCAATCGGGTTATCTGTCCTCAGTGCCAGAATCTCATCGTTTGCCCCGAAGCACGATGGTCGAAAACTTGGTCCATCGTTTGTTCAGCCTGCGAATGGCGAGCCAGCTAGGGGCAGTGGCGACATAGTTGGCGACATCAAAACTTACAGGGTGGCAATGCCGCTTTAGCTGAAGCCTACATTTTTCCGGCCATTAATTTAGCGGCCAGCAGTATCCGTAAAGAAGAACAGCTTTATGGTCCTGATGAGAGCCGGCAGACCGCTAAGTTACGTCGGATCAAAACTGGGTCGTCCTTGGCCGTATCCACTAAAGCATCTTCAGGATGTGGCGAAGGAAATGGAAGGGGCAGACGCTAAGGACAAGGACATCAAACACCAAGCCTCTCTCTTTTGGGCTGTTCGTATGGGAGTGCGTAATGAATCGTGACGAGCGATGGCGGGTCTCGTCAGTTGGGAGAGGGAAGGTATATTATGAGCTCGGAGATTGATCTTGCGGCAGGTATAAACCAGTTGATGACTTTGTCAAGAAAACACGCCCGGCGAAGCCTTGAAAAGCACCTACGTAGATGCCCAAACCGTCTACAGCCAACAAAAGTGGGCGACACAGAGCCACTTCTTTCACTTATGAAGCCAGTGAGGGTGATAAACCAAGAAATCGCAACCTAAGCTATACATTAAAGCGAATTAGCAGGATATCGCCCGCTTTGACAATGTATTCTTTTCCTTCCAGACGATATTTTCCGGCACTTTTGAGGGCCGCCTCTGACCCGGCTTCAATTAAGTCTGTATAAGCCATCACCTCAGCCCGAATGAAGCCCCGCGCCAAATCGCTGTGAATAGCCCCTGCACATTCCACGGCAGAACTGTTTTGAGGTACTTCCCAGGCTCGTACTTCCTGCTCACCCGCTGTCAGAAAGGTCATCCGTGCTAACAGGCTATAACTTTCACTGATAATCCTATTTAAGCTGAGTTCCCTGATGTTGAACGCCTCCATAAATATTTCGAGGTCTTCTCCATCTAGGTTCACCAAGTCCATTTCCAAGCGTCCCCGAATACTGGAAACCAAACTGTGCTGATGCGGATAGTCGAGCTGATTTAGACCAAACGCGCCCTCATCGCCTAAGTTTATCAGGATCATCAGGGGCTTTTCGGTTAAAAATTGAAAACCGCGAATGCGTTTTTGTTCTGCCGTGGTTAAATCCAGATCACGAATAGGGCTATTGTTTTCTAGGGCTTCTTTGATTTTTAGCAGGAGCTTGTATTCCTGCTGTTCAGTTTCGAATGAGGGCAGTAATTTTCCCCGTTTCAAATTCGTCTCCAATTTGGGGAGGCGATTTTCAATTTTGCTCAAGTCAGAGACTAAGAATTCGTCATCCAATAGTTGAATATCGCGTTTCGGGTCAAGACTGTCCAAGGGATGAGGAATATTTTCGTCTTCAAAAGCCCGGACAACGTGAATGAGGGCATCATTGGTCGCAATGAGGCTCAGATGTTCGCCCGTGATGGATACTCCCCCGTCTGTATCGCCTTGTAAGCCCCCGATATCAGAATATTCAACTTTGGCGTGAGTGATTTTTTTAGGCTTGTACATTTCAGCCAGAGTATCAAGTTGCGGATCTGGGATATCGACGGTGCTGGTGTTAACATCCATCGCCCCGCTACTATAGGCAGTGGTCGCTGCATCACCCTGGGTCAGGGCATTAAACACAGTCGTCTTACCACTATTGGGTAAACCAACTAATCCAATTCGCATAAAGAACTCCAATGATTATAATTAGAATCACCGTAGAGGATGACAAGTCAGTAGAGCAGTTCCAAAATTTAAATCATCCCAAAATTTGACGGCTATCTATTATGTATTGCGTCGTAAACATCCTACGTTCCGACGGAATACTCAATATAGAATGTGAGTTTTTGGGACACTTATTTTTTGGAACTGCCTAGCGAAAAAACTGGAACACCAAGCTGGATTATACTATTTCAAATTCAAGTAGCCAAAGAATCGAGTTTTTTACTGTCACCTCTGGTGTATCGGGGGACACAACGACAAATGAAGCTCGATTATCGAGATGCTGAATAACGCCATTAAACCCATCTGCCCAGAGGGTACAATATGAACAGCCACGCCGTTCAGGCGATCTCCATTATTTGAAATATACGTAAATTTGGTTCAAATGAAAGCTTGATAATCGTATGGTGTAGCACAGTTTGAAGGATGAGCCATTGACGGTTATACTTGGGGCAGGCGTTTCAGTCTGTAACATGAAACATTCACTTGATTCATAACCACGGAGTATAACCATCCCTATGATTCGACAATTTTTTGCCTACTACCATCCCTACAAGGGACTTTTCTATCTGGACTTTGGCTGTGCCGTGATCGTTGGTATTTTGGAATTGGGCTTTCCGCTGGCCATCAATCAATTTGTAGACAACCTGCTCCCTAGTAAGAACTGGCCGCTGATCATCTTGGCCATAATCATCTTGTTGGGTATCTATACCTTGAACACGGGCTTGCAGTATATCGTGACCTATTGGGGCCACATGCTTGGGATCAACATCGAGACAGACATGCGCACCAAGCTCTTTGAGCACATCCAGAAGCTCTCCTTTCGCTACTTCGACAACAACAAGACTGGTCACCTCATCGCTCGCATCACCACCGATTTGCAAGACATTGGGGAGTTGGCCCACCACGGCCCTGAAGATATCTTTATTGCCGTTATGACGCTGATTGGTGCCTTTATCCTGATGGCACTGATTCACTGGGAGTTGGCCCTCCTAACTTTCATTGTTGTCCCCATCATTCTGTGGGTCGCCATGTACTTTAGCGGCAAGATGACCAAAACTTGGCGGCAACTCTTTCGCAGCATTGGTCAATTTAATGCCTGTATCGAAGACGCGCTCGGTGGTGTACGGGTGGTGAAGGCGTTTGCCAATGAAGATCATGAGCGCAAACGCTTTGCTATAAACAATAGTCGCTATCGCCAGACCAAGCTCACGGCTTATAATATTATGGCCAAAGGACTCTCCTTGAGTTACATGCTGATGCGCTTTGTCATCCTCTTTGTGATGGTGGCAGGCACATGGTACGTCATTCAGGAGGAATTGAGTTATGGTGAGTTTATCGCCTATCTGCTGTTGACCAATGTCTTCTTTCGGCCCATTGAAAAGATCAATTCGGTCATCGAAAGTTATCCTAGGGGCATTGCCGGCTTCAAACAATATCTAGAAATTCTGCATACCGAGCCAGATATTAAGGATGCACCAGATGCCGTGGAGGTTGAACATCTGGACGGTCACATTCGCTTTGCTCAAGTTACCTTCGCCTATGAGGATGGCAAAACAGTCTTGCGTGAGATTGATCTTTCCATTCGTGCCGGTGCGACAGTGGCATTTGTTGGTCCATCAGGGGCGGGTAAGACGACGCTTTGCAGCCTTATTCCCCGCTTCTACGATGTTGATGCCGGGCAGATTAGCATAGATGGCCTCGATATACGCACCATGACCCGTGCCTCCCTGCGGCGGCAAATTGGGATTGTGCAGCAAGATGTCTTTCTCTTCTCTGGCACGATTGGCGAAAATATCGCTTATGGCAAATTAGAGGCTACCGAAGACGAAATCTGGGCGGCTGCAAGACGGGCCCAGCTAGATGAGTTCATCCGCAGCCAACCCGAGGGCTTGGAGACCGTCATCGGCGAACGGGGCGTAAAGCTTTCTGGCGGGCAGAAGCAGCGCCTAGCCATTGCGCGGATGTTTCTAAAGAACCCTCCCATCCTCATTCTGGATGAAGCAACATCCGCCTTGGATACGGCGACAGAAGTGGCGATTCAGCAAGCCCTCGTCGAATTATCCAAGGGTCGGACAACGCTCGTCATCGCGCATCGCTTGGCGACCATTAAGAACGCTGACCGAATCGTCGTGGTGACTGAGGCGGGGATTGCTGAAGAGGGACACCATGATGCGCTGATTGCGGCGGGTGGCATCTATAGCAGGTTGCACAGCGCACAATTTGGTTTTTATGAGAATGGTCATTCATCGCGACCACAAGCTGAGGATGCGTCCTCGAAGCCTAGTCTTGTCCTGTGAACTTCCCCCGAAGCAGAAAACCTTTGGTGCTAATTTGTTTCCGTAATTTTTTCGGTCTGCGTACTAAAGGCAACTGGACTACCCCCGGCTTCTTTCTGTCGGGGTTCAAAGGAACGTCGGCTAAAAGATTGTCAGCATCATCTTTTTTTCTTACATTTATTGCTTTTTTGAGGACAAAGGACCATAGCTCATCTAATTCTAAAATATCATCACGTCGTTCCTATAGGAACGCCTACATTGATGACAATGATATTTCTGTGATCCTTTGTAGTCTGTTCCGTTGGCCGCTTGACGGCTTTGTCTGTGTAATTCGGGGGCTATGATGCTCGGCTTGACTGGAGCTTGCTGGCGGGCCAAGGGGGTGCTAATCGACTCACTGCCCCGGCCACCAATCCCGCCGCGAACGTGGATCCATAAATAAGCCATTATCCCGAACCGCTACTTTAATCTCCTCGCCCAAGGCTGTGCCTAAGATATCGCCACTTTTCAAGGCGGGTAAGGCATAACCTGCTTTGCGATAGCCTTCGCTGGTCACTTGTGCTTGATACAAGCTCAATAAGTTAGGGTCAACGCAGACTCCTTCCAAATGAATGCCATAGCCGAAGGCTAAACTGTCCTCACGCAAGTAGACAAGGGTAATGCGTTTTTCTTCGGCGTAGAGGACTAAAGCTTTGAAGTCACCGGAAAAAATTTCGGGGCCGCGAGTCGGAATAGAAACCTCTTCCCCAGAGGTTGTTTGCAGACCTAATAGCGTGACAGACCATTGAATGTTTGGATTGACGGCTGAACTCAATAGTTCCCCCCGACAGCCATGCGCTGCGCCATCCTTCGTACACCCCCAATCCCAATCATAGACTTGATAGGCTGAGGTAAACGCCGGTAAGCGATTCAGGAGACCGTGCAAATGCGGGCTGTTGGAATCAGGCGTTTCATTATAGGTGATCAAACTCAGTTGCTCAGTCACAGTTAAGTAACTGCGTAGCGCAAGGTTCAAATCGCCATGCAAATAGTCTGGGCGATGGTCTGGATGGTCAGGGGTGGTGAAGGGATTTTCGGGAGGCACAGTTTCATAACTTCGGCTGGAGGTTGTAGGACATTGATTGACGACAGGCGTAGGTGATTGGGTTAAAATCACAGGCAAGAAAACGTTCCTTATCACGACTTCTTCCTGAGAACTGCCAGCGATAACTTCATCCAAAAGAAATACAGGGA
The DNA here is from genome assembly GCA_965199695.1 of Anaerolineae bacterium. Classification (GTDB taxonomy): domain Bacteria; phylum Chloroflexota; class Anaerolineae; order 4572-78; family 4572-78; genus CBDAUV01. The sequence continues at coordinate 2,346,845 of OZ241372.1, forward strand.
CTATGACAGGTTGAGTTTGCGGGCCAGAAATATTAATGCTAAACCGGATCGTCAAGGGACCACTATATGTCGTTGGGGGTATATTGAGCAACCCTAAGTTGCCTGTTCCTGATTCTGTAAAATCAAGGCTGAGAATACCTTGTTGCCAACCTGCTGTGCTGTGGGTGAAAACAAGGGGTAGGGTTGGGCTGAGGCTATCTCGACCAATGATTTCAGCTTTGAGATAACTCACCCCGTCACCATTTTGAATATTGTACCAAAAGGTGAGCGTTGGCTTTTGTACATCCGTCACCAGTCTCGTCAAGGACATAACTCCGTTACTGCTCAAGCGTAAGCTTTGCCCTTGAAAGCCGCCTTTTATGGTGAAAGTGGGGGTAAAGGTGGTGGACCAGTTATTGAGAGAATCATCATCAAAGCCACCATCAGCCACAATGTTATCTTCAGGTTGTAGGGTTAAAGTCACTGTCGCCAGCGTCGTCTCAGTGACATCAACCTGAATGGGTGAGATAATTTGCCAACCTGCTGCCTTCGTTGTCAGGGTATAGATGCCAGGATCGACCTGAAAGCTAAATGTGCCATCTTTCTCTGATTGCGTGATTGCGCCTGTCTGAGCAAGCTGCACCTCAGCCTCGGCAAATGCTCGGCCTTGATTATCGATCACCTGGCCTTGAATTTTAGACAAAACCGTCTGATTCACTGAGGCTACCGTCCAAGGCCCAGCCATCTGATGGGTTTGATCGCTCAAATTATGCCATGTGCGGGCCCGAACAAGATAATTTTTGTCTGTGGCAGCGGTGAATGTGGCAGCGGTTCCAGTGGGCGGATCCTGCGTTGCTCCGAAAACTTGTAATGTCTGCCAAGGCGAATTCCAACCAGAATCATCGCAGCTTGTTTGGCCCTCTGGCAGCTCACAATATTGGGCTTCGTAAGCATAGGGTGTAAAGCCATCAAGAGGGTCGCCCTGCCAAGTCGCCGTCACCTCAAAGGCATCATCTGAAAGTTGATTTTGCGCTAATTCTAAGGTTGTCAGGGGAGCAACATCCAGGTAAGCGTCGTCAATCCAAATTTGGGTACTCGAAAACGAAACCTTTTGATCGCCAGAACTTTCAAAGCGAATGAAGACCGTCATGGTGGTGGACATGGCCTTCGCGCCGATGCTGCCTGCGAACCAAATTGTGTCGATGGTATCAATGGGACTCCAGATCACATTCTCACTTTCTGGGTCGGTGCCGCCAAAAGGATCAAGCCCTAATTTACGCTTCATCTTGCCGTCTTGTCGGTCCGTAGTACTCTCAAAAACTTGTAAGGTAGCGACCTGAAAGCCATAAGCCTGCTCAATCGTTAAACCGGTGACTTGTTGATACATACCAGCGTCAAATGGGTTGCTGGATGAAGTCCAGATGACTTGTGCTTCGGCTTGATCGCGCTTTTCACAGAAACCAGCCGGGCCCTTGTTGAAACGATTCCAATCACAAGAGGTGAAATAACGAATACGATTCGGTTCCTCCGCCTCGACCAGAAACCGCTCCCAATGTTCCGCGACCTGCAAATCCCAGATCTTTCCCGAATTTTGATATTCATCATATTTGGTGAACGTTTCAAAGCTATCGTTCTGAATGAGATTGCTTTGGGCAAAGATCAACAGTGGTACAACAAAAAAAAGTAAAAAGCCATGAATGATGATAAAATTTTTACATAAACGCGATATGTTTAGCATGATAAAATCCTGTAAAGGAAAGTGTGTTTGTTTGAAAAAAGTGTGAGTCAAGTTCTAACTCATCGTATATCAGCCAAATTGGAAACAGTTACCACACCATCAATATAAGTGAAATGCTGATCATAGGTGAAAATCGCATAATCATATTGTAAAGCGGTAGCTGCAAACTGAAGCAGTCACCCTCAAAAGATACCCCTCAACTGAAGCAGTCGCAAAAACGCGAAGACAAACATTTCCGTGTCGTCCAAAGAGATTACTTCAATGTTCGACCTAACGACTTTTTCAGGACGACGGGTTCAGAACGCTCATAGTTTACTGCTCAACATCCACCTTCTCTAATAGATCGGCCAAGCTTGTTATTTCAGCAGCCTGATCCATAAAAATCTTCAATGACTCTTTTTCCGCTCGTAACTGACGCAACCAAGGCCCAATCGGGTCAACAGCCCCTGGGCTGACTGCGTAGCTGCCCCGAAAGGCAAAATAGGCCTGATTGAGTTTCCGTAGCCGATATCCTCTCTCCACCAGTTTTTGTCGCTCTAACTCCATAAAAGCTTCTGCCTCCTCAACTTTACCCTCGGCTAACATTTCATCAACCTGAAGCCGAATACGCCGCATGGCTTGGCCAAAGGTTTCTGGGGCATCGGGGTCAGGGGTCGGGGTAGGCAAACTTGGTTGCGGGCTAGGGGAAGGTGGCGGTAAAAATTCGGGGTAATATTTGGCTAGGGTTAAGGTTGCGATTTCTTCACCGAAAATCGAGGCGACGGTTTCGTTGATGGTCATGAGTTCACGGCCATTGAAATAACGTCGTCCTAAGGGATAAAATACCAAATAATTATGGGCCCATTCATGGGCAATCGTGTCCAAGAAACCTCTCAGCGAAGCGCGATTTGTGACCAGCGCAGGCCAAAAGGCAATGCCTCCGACATTATCAACCAAAGCCGACACATCCAATTCTGCCTCAGTCTGTGTTTCCAGCGCAGACCGACCAGTCGCTGAAAGGCTCGGTAGCAGGAACTGACCGTAAAAAAATTCGATTTTGTCGCGGGGGGAAATAATCAATAGGGTCGGCAAATCGGTGAAACGAAACGTGAGCGGCGGCCAAAGTTCCCCATCCTGACCAAAGCCTTCAGCCAAGATCACTTGGCTCACTTGGGCGGCTAAAATTTGTTCAACCTCATTTGTCGTCGCCTCATGCACAGCCCGTAAATCAGCCAGGTCTTGCTCTTGAGCCAACAAAGACGGTTCGGATGTCGTCTGACTATTTTCATCAGGAGATCGCTGAATATAAGCTGTTTCAATCTGCTTCTCCAAGGCTTGAATCTGGCCTATTCGATCTAAATAGGCCAAAACAATTTCCTTATCTTGACCTAAATTCAGATTAAGCCTATCTTGGCCATAAGCCCGTTCATATTGATCGACCCAGGTTTGCAAAGCAAAAGAAACCCAGTTGAAGCGTTGTTCAGTCGTAATACTGCCCAAGGTGAGGTCAAAAGCTTGGGCGGGAAGAACACTCTCGCTGAACAGGAGAAAGGGCAAGATCATAAAAAAAATTATGCGGCGGAAAAGCCAGCGTAGATAGTGAAAGCGAGATATTTTTTGCTTGAACACGATGATTTCTTTAATTTCAATATTTGAGCAAGCGATCGTCTTGATTTCACGATCAGATACATTTTAGAGAATACAGCGAAATCCATCGCAGCGAACCTGCAATCCGATAACAGCTTGAAACGCCTCTAAGCCCTATCCCTGCCGGATGAATTTTTGTAACTGCCCATCCGCCTGAACTTGTCCAACGTATAAATCGCCCTGCGAATCCATCCAAATCCCATGCGGACAGGCGACAAATTCGCCTGGTTTTTCGCTTGGTTGTGCGCCGCCCCATTTGGTAATCAACGCCCCATCAAGGGTATAAATGCTCACTTGTTGCTGCAACTCGGCAATATAAACGACATCATCGTCTGGGTCAAAATAGATCGTATCAGGTTGCAGTAAGCCTGTCCATTGATTTAAATAATTGCCCTCACCATCAAAAATCTGAATCCGATTGTTCTCCCGGTCACAAATCCAGACCCGATCTTGTTTGTCGATGCGGACAGAGTGAGAGAGGTTGAATTGACCCGGCCCATCACCAGGTTCACCCCAAGACAGTAAATGTTCTCCCGCTGGCGAATATTTATGCACCCGCGCATTGCCATAGCCATCAGAGATGAAAATATCACCATTCGAGGCAATGGCTAAGTCAGTGGGTAGACGGAATGGCTCACCTTCTGCGCCTTCTTGTCCTGGAGTGCCAAGGGTCATGATGATCTCACCTTGAGGATTGAACTTATGCATACAATGGGTTTCGCGCTCAACACAGTAGACATGATCGTCTGGATCGATGAAAATACCATGAGCATCTTCTAAGACATCTTCGCCCCAGGAGGCGATAAAGTTACCGTCACGGTCAAAGATGACGAGCGGATGCTCACTCCGCGAATAGACATAAACGCGATCCTGAGAGTCACAAGCCACCGCTGGAATCCAACCCCACGACCAGCCTTCCGGTAATTTATCCCAATTTTCTTGCACTTTGTATGTGTATTTTCCTGCGCCGAATATCATGGTAAACTCCTTTGTTTAAAATTAGAGGTCTATAAGGATAATGAGGGGGTTAGTTTAAGACAAAGTGGCAGAGTTGCAAAGTGGCGGGGTGAAACGTACAGCGTTCCTTTTAGGATGAGAGGTCTACTTTGGCGAGAACAATTTCTTCCTGAGCCAGATAGTCAGCCGCAAAAGCAGCGGCAGCGTAAATGTCATCAGAAACAAGATGATCGCAAGATTGGTTTCACGTCCGGTGTTATCGCGCCCAATGTGCTAGATTTAGGGTATGTGCCGACCTTCGACAGTGAACTGAATCGCCTCAATTGGGAGATTGACCTCGAAAATGGCACAGCCACGCCACTCGGCTTGGAGCGGCTGAAGCATTTGAAACTGCCCCTCAGCCCAATGATTGGGTGTTTTGGCGTGGCTCCACCAGGCGGCCAGGCGGTCTCGACGGCGACATCGTCCACCCATGGCCGCAACATGGACTATCGTGGCTTTGTCCAGGGTGTCAAAGTCTATTTTCCTGTATTCACTGCGGGGGCACTTTTCTATATTGGAGACGGTCACGCCGTACAAGGGGACGGGGAGATTGTGGGCCCGGGGATTGAAATTTCCTTCGATGTAACCTTCACAGTAGATCTGATCAAAGGCAAAACGATTGGCTGCTTTTCCCACAGCCTGATGGTCCCACAACGGCTAAGGTCTGTCCATTCGGGATGGTCAAACTGACATCATCTAGAGCTTTCACCTGCCCTCCCTCTGGGCCTGGAAAGATCTTCGTTACATTTTATAGTCGAATTTCGGCCAAATTTTTTATCTCCAATCTCTCGGTAGATGGAAATTTGGCAAATCTGCTTCAATAGCCTAATATCGAAGCTATTCTAAAAATTTTATGGTTTATTGTGTCTTAATATGATTGAATACAAAATATCTTCATTCGTATTTACGAATGAATTAAATCCTCTTTTTCATGCTTCATGGTCAAATCATCAAGATAGGGATTTTCAAGAAATAATCCACCGCAGCCTTGTCTATGTCTGTGCCTACACAAGAGCAGTATTGAGAAAGGCTTTGTGAATGTGGCCTGGGACGGTGGTCGCCACGCATTTCTGCTTGATACGACGGTGCATCCCGATTTCCGTAGACAAGGCATCGGTACAGAATTGGTCAAAATCCTGACACTAAAACTTCACAACATATTATTCAAATCACAAAAAAACTTTATGACTTAATTCCCTCATCACCTCAAGCTAACGCTATCGAACAAGAGCTAGACCAACTTGTGTGGGACATATTTGATTTATCAGTTGAAAAAATCGCTGGGTAATGGTATCTGTAACTTTTTGTTTAATGTTTTGCCTTGAAATTTTTGAACAAAAACTGACTTAAGATTATCTGTATCTTCTGAGGTTACAAGCTCTGTAGTAGCATTGTTCGGAATAATAGGTATCCATAAATCTGGATCGCCAATTTCGATGTGATCATAAATAGAGAGTTTATTTTCCGAAATACATCTTTGATATTTTTGAGGGGATTGCTCATATTTAATCTTCATAGCTGTGAGTATCCTTTTTAGTGAGTAAATCAGGAACAGAAACATTCAACGAGGAGGCTAAGGCATCTAATGTGCTGAACGTGGCATTCCGTTCAGTACGCTCAATAGAGCCAACGTAAGTACGATGCAGCCCAGATAAATCGGCCAATGCTTTTTGAGATAAATTTTTAAGTCTACAGATTTTGAGTAGTATATTGGAGAGATCTGGAAAAGGGATAACGATGTTAGAGAAATTTGAGCGTTAGAGGAAAATGCCATTGCCAAGCCATATAGCTTATGGTAAGATAGGCTACGTTACCAAAGCAGTAGGACTACAATAATTTCAGCCTTTGAAGATCTCGAATCCCATATAGTGGGTAACACTGCGACCTTGATAAAATCTATTTTTTGAGGATGTTTTTATGAGAACACCCATCATGGCGGGGAATTGGAAAATGTACAATGCAAGCGCGGCGGCAAGAGCCTTGGCCTCTGCCGTGGTAGAAGGTGTTGCCGCGATTGACGGGGTGGAAGTGGTTTTATGCCCAGGTTTCACCACCATACCAACCATTGCCCAGGCTGTTACAGGTAGTGCGGTTCAAGTTGGAGCGCAAAACATGTACTGGGAAGAACAAGGGGCCTTCACTGGCGAAGTGTCCCCGTTAATGTTGAAAGAATTTTGTCACTATGTGATTTTAGGCCATTCAGAACGTCGCCAATATTTTGGTGAAACGGATGAAGGCATTAACCAAAAAACTAAAGCAGCCCTGGCTCACGGTTTGACTCCCATCATCTGTTGTGGCGAAGATTTGGCCCAAAATGAGGCGAATGAGACGGTCACTGTCGTCGGAACCCAAATTCGGCAGGCCTTAGCTGATTTGACCGCCGAGCAAGTGCCGCAAGTCGTCATCGCTTATGAACCAATTTGGGCCATTGGCACAGGCAGAGCGGCTGAACCTGAGGCAGTCAATGATATTATCAAGGTCAGTATTCGAGAGGTTATCGCCGATTTATATGATCCGGCGGCGGCTGAAGCAGTACGGGTGCAATATGGCGGGAGTGTCAAACCAGATAATATTGATGGTTTTATGGCTCAACCAGATATTGACGGCGGTTTGGTTGGCGGCGCGAGTCTGAAAGCGGAGACTTTTGTGCCTTTGGTCCAGTCTGCGGCAAAACGCAAAGTTAAGGCCTCATAGCATACACTTATGACCGCTTGGTCTAGTCTCTTCTGGCTCGTTTGTAGCATCCTGATTTTACTTTTCCTCAATCGATGGATCGTCCTCCATGTTCAAGGGGTCGGGATGCTCCTGTCTAATAGTCAAGCCATGTCAAAATGGCTTTATTTTTTTTTGTTTTTACCTGGTATTTTGGTTCATGAAATCAGTCATTATCTCATGGCCGTGGTCTTACGGGTGAAAGTCGGTAAGTTTGCCCTTTGGCCGCGGGCAAAAGGTCGTTCTCAAATTGTCCTTGGCTCAGTCGAGGTTCGTGGTGCAGATCCCCTGCGCCATAGTCTCATTGGCGCAGCCCCTTTTATGATCGGCATCATGCTCATTCTATTTTTGAGCCAACGCCTTCATTTAGATGTCCTTGGCTCGACTTTTATGAGCGGCGATTTAGATACCTTTTTGGTAGCCCTTCATCAAAGCCTGTCAACAACAGATTTTTGGTTATGGTTTTATCTACTATTCGTCGTGGTGAATACGATGCTCCCCAGTCCGGCTGATCGGCTCTATTGGACACCAGTATTACTTTTTTTTGGCATCGTTATCTTTCTGGTGATTGGGTTAGATTTATTACCACGCAATCCCGCAATTTCTGAAGCAATTCAGTCTACTGTCCCTAACATCCTAGCCTTATTAAGCTCTTCCTTATTAACGGCTGTGATTGTTGATATTTTTTTCCTGCTTTGCATTTTTTTGGTGGAAACAGTGATTGTGATGACGACAGGGCGGAAGATAGAATATTGAGTATAGATACAGTAGGTTGGATTGAGTGCGTTCCTGCGGAACGACCGAAACCCAATAAATAAGCTCAACCTAACCTACATCAATTAAGAAGGACATGATCTATGAATGATTTTGATGTTGTCGTAATCGGCGCAGGACCAGGCGGTTATGTGGCCGCTATTAAAGCGAGTCAATTAGGTCTGAAAGCGGCCATTGTTGAAAAAGAACATCTTGGCGGCGTATGCCTGAATTGGGGTTGTATCCCTACCAAGGCTCTTTTACATAATGCAGAAGTGGTCCATACCTTGAAGCAAGGCAAGACATTCGGTTTTTCTTTTGAGAATCTGCAAATAGATTACAGTGTGGCTCACAAGCGGAGTCGTCAAGTCTCCAATCGGTTGACCAAAGGTATCTCTTCTTTAATGAAGAAAAATAATATTACTGTCTACGAAGGCACAGCCCAACTCAAAGGACAAACGCAAATCGAAGTTCAAGACAGGGGTGAGATTTTGCAAGCCAAAAATATTATTTTGGCTACAGGCGCACGGGCGCGGATGATGCCTGGGGTTGAGTTTGACCAAAACAAGGTCATTACTTACCATGAAGCCCTCGCCTTAACAGAGCTACCCGCTTCTATCGTCATCGTTGGGGCAGGCGCGATTGGTATGGAATTTGCCACAATCATGAATCGCTATGGCACTGAGGTAACCGTTGTGGAGATGTTGCCCAATGTCTTACCCAATGAAGATGAGGAAATTTGTGCTGAGGCACGGAAAATTTTCACCCGAGATGGTATTACGATTAAGACCAATACCCGGGTTGAAAGCATCGTTCACACGGAGAAAGGTTTGGATATCACGATTTCCCAGAACGACCAACGGGAGACCGTATCTGTCGATAAAGCCTTGATTGCTATTGGGGTGCAGCCTAATAGTGAGGATTTAGGCTTAGAAGCGGTGGGGGTACAAACTGAACGTGGCTATGTGATTGTAGATAGCCAGATGCAGACGAATATCCCGCATATCTACGCCATCGGTGATGTGACGGGCAAGTTAGCTTTGGCTCATGTCGGCTCGGCCCAAGGCATCATTGCCGCTGAAAGTATCGCTGGACATCATATCACGCCATTAAATTATCATCATATGCCTCGCTGTACCTATTCTCATCCCGAAGTGGCCTCAGTTGGTCTCACTGAAAAGCAAGCCCGTGAACAAGGCTATGTGGTACAAACTGCCAAGTTCCCCTTTCAAGCCAGCGGGAAAGCCCTAAGCATGGCGGCTAACGCGGGTTTTGTCAAAATTGTCTCCGAAACCAAATACAATGAAATTTTCGGTCTACATCTCGTTGGCGAGCATGTCACTGAAATGATCGCCGGCCCGACTGGTATGATCGGCTTGGAAACAACTGCTGAAGAACTGGCCCATACAGTCCATCCCCATCCCACGATGAGCGAGGTGATCATGGAAGCAGCTCATATTCTGACAGGCGGGGCAATTCATATCTAATCAGGAAATAGGGCATCGGAAGTTGGGTGTATCAGTCTGTACGCCTGACTGCCTAGGCCATACTCCCTTATTCAGTCTCAATTTTCTAAATTATGAATCAACAAAACATCATCTTAGATGGTAGCTTAATTTTCAAATTACAAGATGGCTTGCGGGGCATTTTTAATGTTGTCGATTTTAAGACCCCTAGAAATGCGCCGCAAGGTATGGTGATCTTTCAAGGAGACCTGCTGATGCAGGATTCGGAAGCCGCCTATAATCTGATTGCTGAACGCTGGAAACAAATAGACTATACGCCGCTCTTACGACAAGGCGTGAATTATCAGGAGGTTATTGCCTCGCCAGGGACGATAGAACCGAAAGCAACGAATCCGATGATTAATTTGATCTTGTTCATTGTCACGCTCGCCTCGGTCACATTAATAGGGGCCCTGAATGAAGGGGTTAATTTAATGGAAAATCCGCTTGGTATCCTTCAAGGGCTTCCTTTTGCTTTTGCTATTTTATCTATTTTATTGGCCCATGAATTTGGACATTATTTCCTGGCCCGTTATCATAAAGTGTCTGTGACCTTGCCTTATTTTATCCCTTTTCCCACCCTGATCGGGACGCTTGGCGCAGTAATTTTACATCGTTCACCCCCTATCACGCGCAAACAAACCTTTGACATAGGCATCGCGGGGCCTCTAGCTGGATTGATTGTTGCCATTCCAGTTTTAATTTACGGGTTGCTTAACTCAGAGGTATTACCATTCCCAGATAATGGTCAACCTTATTTAATCGAGGGTAACTCTATTCTCTATTGGTCACTTAAATACTTTATATTTGGTCAATCTTTGCCGAGTCCAGATGGGGTCGATGTCTTTCTCCATCCTATTGCGCTCGCTGGTTGGGCTGGATTGCTGATTACGTTTCTTAATTTGATTCCAGTTGGTCAATTGGATGGGGGGCATATTTTTTATGTCCTATTCGGACAGAGAGTGAAACAAATTGGTTATGTGATTCTAGGAATTATGCTCGTCTTAGGCATCTTCGTTTCACAAAGCTGGTTAGTGTGGGCCGCTTTTGTTTTTCTTCTGGTTGGGGTGGACCATCCCCCCCCCTTAAATGATCTCGCTATTTTAGACCCCAGACGCAAATTATTTGGCTATACCATGATTCTTATTTTCATCTTATTATTTATGCCTGAACCCATGCGTCTGGTCGGCGGATAATCAGGCGATATTCAATCTAGTTCAAGCTGGTTCCCAACCTATAGGTTAGGAACCAGCAAACCTAGACAAGTCATTTAATATTTGTCCCTAACTTGGTTGTAGGTCGTAAATTTAGCGAGCAGACGCACTGGCGGCAGATGGTATTTGTGGCTAGATCTAAATTTTGTCGAAAGGCAATGGCTTCTGACCCATTGAGGAGAGTCTGAAAAGAAGTTTGATGAATATTACCCAATGGCTGATGAAAAAAGCAGGGGCGCAGTGTCCCATCGGCTTCGACCACGGCTGACACCCAAGGGGCATTACACTGCACTGAGGGGAAGTCACATATATCATGAAACGCAGCATAGTAATCATAGATGCGGCGCAATTTGTCTTGTGACTCCGCAATATAGCCGCTGCCAAAATCGGCCTGATAGAGCCTAATGATCTCCTCAATGACTTGTTTCAATTGCGGTAACTGTGCGGAAGATAATTTCACATCATCCACTTGATCTTCTGCCCATAAGTCTGGTCGGTTAAAGGCTGGGGTAGATACATCGGCCGGCAAAAAACTAATTTGATCTAAACCTATGGTGTGAGCTGCCTCAATGATATTAGGCCAGTCTAGAAAATTCGCTTGCTGAATAACCGACCTCGCCCCAATCTGAAAATGGGGATTAAGGGTCTTCACGCTTTGTACCCCTTCTACGAGTTTTCGATAAGCTTTGGGGATACGACGAATAGCGTTATGTACCTTTTCGGAGCCATCTAAAGAGACTATCACCTCATCTGTATGAGCCACCACCTCCGCCGCATAGCGTTTGAGCAAGAGACCTGTCGATAAAATTGTGATTTTCATCTGGTGAGCGCGTAATATTTCACATAGCCGAAATAGATTAGCGTTCATTAAGGCCTCCCCACCTGACATCACCACCCACTCAGTTTCTAACTTTTTGAGTGATATGAGCAGGTCTTGGACATCGTCTTCCGTCAATTGTTGCACATCCCCGTTCCCCTTCCATATATCACACATAATACAGCGACAATTACAACCGCTATGGGGCATGAGAATGATGATGGGCAAGGCATAGAGGTGATGGGTTTTCAAACTGAGATAGCGTTTGAAAGCATTGATGCCTAAATTTTTTTTCCTGAGCATAGGTTTATGATCTGATAAGTGACGATATAGTTAGACGAAGACCTTCACCAAGTAAAGGTACGAATTTCGCTAAAGATACTGGCAGGTTTACCATAGAATGTGTATTGATCACCGCCTGTCTGTTGGGCCACGACAACCCGCCAAGTATAGCGAGCCAAAGTAGCAGAGCGATCTTGGTCTGACAAGCGATGACTCGTTGTCTTCGTCCAATAATGCGTCGTTTCATCTGTTGTTTCATTATATAATATGACCACATAAAAGAATGGGTCTTCAAGGAGCCCACTAGAAGTCCAATTAAGCAAAATACTGTTCTCATCTTGAATTAAAGCTTCGTGAGCGGGACGAAGTAGGGCTGGAGCGGGATAGGGCGGCCCAGGGGTGAATGTAGGTGTCACGGTGATTGTGGGCGTGCGGGTGAAAGTTGGTAGGCGCAGTGGTATCACGATTTCTTGACCCACCGCCAAGATATCTAAATTTAGCTGAGGATTGCCAATCCGTATCGCAGCCATGGTGGTATCATATTGTTCAGCAATTGTGCTGAGCGTATCGCCCCGCTTGATGAGATAGTTCACAATTGGCCCATAGACAGGATGTTCATAGGTGGTTGAGCCTAAATCTGGTGGCGGCAGGATGACTTCTTGACCGACACTTAAGATGGAATTGTCATTGAGAGCTTTGTTTAAAGCAAGCAAATCGTCAATCGTCGTGTCAAAGGTATCAGCAATGACAGACAAATTATCCCCCCGCCGCACCTGATAGATAATTTGCGTGGCTGTCGCTGTAGGGGTGTCAGATGCAGTTGGGGTCGGCGGGGGGCTGACGATAAGCGAAATGAGGCTAGGTGTGCCAGTCAGCAAGACGAGCTTAGGTTCAGGAGGGGTCGGAGTCGCTGTCACAGGATTAGCATAACCTGTCGATAGGGGCTGTAGTTGAAAAAACCAGTAAACCATACTCAAGACCAAGGCCAAGCCAATTATGACACCTGACCAGGACACGCTGAAACGGCTGGTTAATTGGGGTAACTCATCAATTTCATGCCCACACATGATACAAATTTGGGCAGCTTGTGCGGCAGGCGAACCACAATTGACACAAATATGCTGTGTTTTGTAAGCCAGTGTCTCTTCTCCGCAGAAAGAACAATGGGTATCCATCGGCCCTAACTTCGTCCCACAATGAATACACGCCGGCGATGGTGGAACGATTTCGGGTGTTTGGAAGACTGTGGATGGGGTGCTGATACTAAGCGCATGCTCAGTCTGGTGCTCAGGATGATTAGACATGATAATTTAAGAAAATAAATAGGTATTAAGCGGCTTGGAAAAAGGAGTAAAACTAAAAATTAGCAGGCCCAAGGTGGCGAGGGTGAGCGTACGACCCAATAAGCGTGGCCATGTTGGGCCCATCTGTAGAGTCACCACATGCTCCCCAGGTGGAATGTCGACGGTAATCAGACCATAAGGTGGTTCGTGTCGATGTGTGATCGGCTGTTCATTAAGCCTGACCTGCCAGCCTGGATAATCATAAGTGTAGAATTGTAAGGTTAAAGCTTCGTTAGCCTGAAGCTTAACTTCGGCTGACGAACCGCCACGCCTGATCGTTTCTAAACGACCTGAACCAGATAGAATAACCGCTGCTTCAAGGGCTTGACCAGCTCGGTATTGTTCTTCTAAAGGGCTTGTTGGCGGCTGTTCTTGCGTATAAGTGACCATCCCCACGCGGTCTTTGACAGAAAAGGAATCCCAATTAATGACCGCCAGCGGCGTGGTTGCCCAATCAGGCACCGCTGTGTATTGGGGTTGTGTATAAGTATAGCTGCCGAGAATCATGATTAGGCAGAAAAATATCAAATTTATCTCACGCATTTCGAGCATCGCAACCACTGCGCCAGCGATAATGCTGGCACTGAGTACCGTGATAATCAACAAACGCCAAGGAAATTGAAGCAATGAAGCAATCGGTAGTATATTCCACAGCCAAGCGGCCCAAGGCGACATCAACCAGATCGAGAAAAGACTAGCCCCTATAAAGATGATGCTTGTTTTACGATGACGATTTTGTGGGGCAAAGATCACCAGACATGGTACTGCCAAGACGATGAAACCAAAAACGACCAGACCAATTTGGTAAGCCATGCCATCAATAGGACCAGGGCCAGCATAACCATAGCCCCAAAAGGGCGATAAAAATTGAGAAAAATAGACAAAGTGCTGTTGAAAATTATAGCTCCCACTCGTCCACTGACTGACATTAATATAGTTTACTTCTAATAGCAGGGGCAGGAGATAAATGCCGCCATAACATAGCCCAAAGAGACCAGCCCCCATATTGATTAAACTGAGGTGAAACCAAGCTTTATAGTTTGTCTGCGCTTTGTCCCAAATTAAGACCAGAATATAGAGCATCAAAAAGGGGGTGAAGGTAAAGAAGGTGGTATGATGGACCAGCGCAAGGAGGCCGTAGCTTCCGCCAGCCAAGACGAAGCGGCGAAGCGTTGGTTGGGCAATCAATTCTGTGAAAGCCCATAAACTTAAAGGCAAACACATCAAGGCGACGTACTCAGCATAGGCACTGCGAACATAAATCTCAAGCAAGTGAAAGGGGGCATACATATAAACCACCCCAGCCAGCAGGCCAGCGGCTGGTCCAAAAAGACCTCGGACAAAGCCGTACATGGCCAAACCTGAGCCAATGGTGGCTAAAACATAGACCACCTTCACCGCTGTCAGAATGTTTACGCCCAGCAGATGAAGCAAAGCGGCCAAGTAAATGGCCAAAGGTGAATAAATATTAAACAAGGGGTAGCCATAGCCAAAGGCGAAATCAGGACTCCAACGCGGCCACAGATAGCCATCACGCAGCGTTTGGTCAAACTCGACCACATAGAACAAACTGTGTCGAGCATCATGAGCCTCCAGAAAATAAGCTGGCGTAAGCAAGGGGACCCAGGCGAAAATGGATAAGACGAGGAGGAGCCAAAGCGAGTTTGTATTTCTCATTCTAGAACAGATTTTTCCCAAACATAGCTAATTAACTGCATTGCGCGGTCTTATATCGCTTCTTGTACAATTATTTCAATTTGAAGGTAGAGTATAGGGCTGAGAGGGGCGAGTATGATGAATATGGCGTTGTGAGTGCCTTGCACCGTGCTTCTGAATAGTAGCTCTGTGAGATATGTTGTGGTGAATGTGGTTGTCAACCCAAAAATATCACCATAAGCAGCAGCAAGGTTGCAGGGTTGCCACATAAGGGGTTCAAGACACCTTGCCACTTGCCCCTTTGACTGGCAAAAAAATGAAAGAGCCTCGGTAGAGCGAGACTCTTTTGTGTCTATTATATTTTATGGTATCACTTGAGCATGAGGGGCATATACAGATTATGAGGAGAAAAGACTGAACTCGACAAGCCAACTCTGATGAGGGGGGACTGAGCATTACTTGGCACAGTGACCCCAGTCAAAATAACCAAGATGATGATGATACTATATCCGAGCATTAAGGTATACTTTTCAACTTTCATAAGATAGCTCCTGTGTATAAAAATGGCTTCCTTGCTTTAATATGATAAAGTAGCGATCCAGTTACCTGGATCTAGCTTATTATTGACAACTTCTCGAAAGAAAACGATTCGATAGCCACCCTCGCGATCTAATGATAGACTTAAGGTTGTCCCATTCCTAAAGAGTTCTCTGACCTCTCTTGTCTTCAGGTTGATGACTTGGTATACCGAATGAGGACCAAATACATCCCCGGAAACGTGAATAAACATAAGCTCATCTTCTCTGTCTGGCAACCAAGTCACATAATCAAAAGTGTCTGTCGACGCGGGTCCCCCTGCCCACTCGCTAGTCCACAGAAATTGGGAAGCATCAAGGTCTGTACGCTGGGCCATCCACAATTCAGGTTTGTGTGTCTCAGTGGAAATAAGGGTGTAAACGAGCCGCGTCCCATCAGGAGACCAGGCGAATGAATCCCGTTCTCTGGCTGCTATGTCTTTGACCAAGACGGTCTTCTCTTGGCTTTGCACATCTATGATGGTCAGCGTGCCCTTTCTGATTAAATTGTTATCAATCCCAGTTTCAAGGACCGCCACATTTTGGGCATCCGGGGAGACCTTAGCATAGGTGTGATGATAGTGGCGATACTGTGCCATAGCCGACTGGCAGGCTAAAGCCGCATGCTCTGGTTCGGTCGGGCAATCTTCTGTTGAAGGAGGCTCTTTATCTTTAATGGTCACGCTGGTCATCTGAGATACTGCTCTGAGGTTCAAGCCAAGGCTAGCTATATGAGCCTCCTGTTGGTTTAAAAAGGCTACTCTGTTCGCTGATAGGACTTCTAACGTCCAGGCAGGAGACATTTGACCAATTTCGATACTAGTACCATTGTCTATATTCATTAAGAAAAGCGGTTCACTTGGGGGAGACGGACTTTTTCCTCGAGGAGAATAAAGGATGTGTTGCTTATCAAGCCAAGCAAAGGCAAGGCGGCGTTGGTTCGTGACCAAAGGTTGTTTGAGGCCCTCCTCAAGCGAGGCCAACCATAGTTGCGATTCATCTTTGTCCCTTAAATAGCAAAGAAAGTCACCGCCCGATGGGGCAAAGTCTGGAGAACAACGATAAGTATTGCTATCGAAACGAGTTAGGGATTTCAGTTTTAAGTACATCTGAGTAGATGATAAAGAAGATGTGGCAGTGATAACTCGTGTTGGTTCAATAGCCATTGTTTGTACTTGTACAGGACTACTCCTTGAGGCTTCCTCAAGGACCACTGCCTTAGCTGCGACTGCCTCAGCGTCTTCTTTGACCTCCGCCAAGATGGGTGGGGCCGGGTCATCTTCCCGGCCTACAAACTGTGTCAGGATATAACTTAGGCCTCCTACAATTAGCATTAACAAGACGATATTGCCGAATATCGGCCAAATTTTAAACATATCTACCTCCAAAGTAGCTAAACAAAAATATTTAATCTTAAATATCATTATAAACGACAAGCAGACTTACACCCGGACCTACATCTGGACTTTTTCCATTAAGAAAAGATTAGAAAATGTTCTGTCAGATCTTATTGCTTTCGGTATCCCTAATTTCTCCTGTATTCCGTTTACGTATCCTCTGGTCTTGTGGTTAAATCACAAAAACCCTCATAGAACCAAAATATGCTCAAATACAAAGTTAAACTGAGTAGTCCATCCAACTCTGGCAATATTCGCCCCGTCGATTAGCCCGTTCACTCATATTAGGCAATGTATCAATAAATAGGCTCCGCCAGAAGTGATAATCAGTCAGTAAAAATAATCAGCTACCCCCTACAAATTGGACATCTCACCCAATTAGCATAAAATACAACGTAAATGTTTATGTTGACGATAAGAGGATAAGAACAATGCCGAAACCCCAAGTTTTACAGATGCCTGAGGCTGGAAACCGTCTTAAACAGGGCTTTGATACCATGGCTCAGGTATTAACCACGACGCTGGGACCGACTCAGGGCACAGTTTATGTGGACGCTCTGGTGGGATCAAAAGTTGAATTATTATCAGATGCCGCCACCATTGCGCGGCGGATTATTGAATTGCCGGATCGGGCTGAAGATGCGGGGGCCATGCTCCTGCGCCATACCGTTTGGCAAATCCACAAGCGCGTCGGCGATGGTTCGGCCACCACAGCCGCTATTGCAAAAGCCATCTTAGATGAAACAACGCAAGCTAGAGCGGCGGGCTTTAACGCTATGCGGATGCGCGTGGGCATTGAGCGGGCCACTGAGGCTGCCCTGCAAGCTTTGAGCGACATGGCTCATTTTATCAGTGATGAAGAAGAAATTACCACCCTCGCCGAAGCGATGACAGCGGAGCCGAATCTCAGTATGGTGCTAGGCGAAATTTTTGGCTTGATCGGCCCCAACGCCAAGGTGCGGGTCGAGAATTATGTCGCTCCTTATTTGGAGCGCGAGTATATTGAAGGCGGGTCATGGAAAGCTGATCTGGCCTCACCCTATTTGATCACGGATAAGCCCACCCGGCGGGCCCATGTGAATGATTGTTACGTTGTACTATATAAAGATCGCCTGGAACGAACCGAAGATGTACAGCCCTTGTTGGAGTTGATTGCCCAACAGAAAGAAAAACGCCTGTTTATTTTGGCGAAAGGAGCTTTACAGGGCGATGCCCTAGGCATGCTCGTGGCGAATAATGACAAGAAAACTGTTCAAGTCGTCGCAGCGGCTCTGCGGAGTTATGGCCCTAAGATTGACACAGACTTTGATGATTTGGCCTGGATGACTGGGGCCACCATCTTAGCCCCTGAACGAGGTCGTCTTTTATCCAGTGTGAGGCTCGAAGATTTGGGCTATGCCCGCCGCGTTGATGCTTTGGGCAAAGAGGTCATTGTCGTCGGCGACCAAGGTCAGTCGTCCGCAGTACGTGAACTGATTAATACTTTGCAGGCCCAAATCAAACTTTTTACAGAAGATGCTGAGGAATTAGAAGAATTGCAATTCCGTTTGGCTCGACTATCGGGCCAAATTGTCAATCTTAAGATTGGAGCCAGCACAAAAACCGAACGCATCACCTTGAGTGAAAAGGCCGAAAAAAGTATTCGCGCTTTAGCCTTGGGCCTGCGTGAAGGGGTAGCTCCTGGTGGTGGCGTGGCTTATCTCAATTGTATTCCGGCGGTGCAGGCCCTCAAAGCAGAAGATGAAGGGGAAGCAATAGGCATTCAAATTTTGGCCAAAGCTCTGGAAGGGCCCTTCTATCAAATTCTGAACAATGCTCACGTTGAATCACCGACAGTGATCCGCCAGGATCTTGAACGCCACGGACTTGGACATGCTTATGATGTCATTGAGCAAAAAATCGTCAATGTGCATGAATCGGGTCTCCTGGATGCTGTCGGGGTCTTGCGGCGAGCTTTAAAAATTGCTGTTAGCTGTGCTGTGATGGCCGCGACAACAGATGTCATGGTTTTGAAACGTAAACGAGAAGAGGGTAAGGTTGTTGAACCATAGTTCGTTATTCGTTATTAGTTATTAGTTTTTTGTTAATTACTAATTGCTAATTGTAAAGGATATATGATGACAGATACTTGGCAATCGCTCGGCCCAATTTCTGCTGGCGGGACGGTGTTTGATTTAAACAGCGACCAAAATCAGTTGTGGTTAGTGACCGAAGCGGGAATTTTTCGTAAACATACTGGAAATGGAGCGGGGTGGCAGCCCTTGACCCAGAGTCAACCGCTACCCCATTTAACCGCCTTAGTCGGGCGTGAAAAATATTTGATTGTGAGTAGCGTCATTGGCCAGATCGCTTATGCCATGAACGGTGGCCAGAGTTGGTATAGCGGCCGCATCGCACAAACAGCGGACGAAGCGATCACCTGTTTAACTGTGTCCCCGAATTTCACCACGGACACAGTGGCCTTAGCTGGCACAAATGGGGCTGGGGTGTTACGGTCTATCAACGCCGGCCGAAGTTGGACCTTGGTCAATGCGGGGTTATGGGATTTTGAAGTCATTGCCTTAGCGACGGCTCCCAATTGGGAGCGCCGTGAAGTGTGTTTTGCCGCCACTGCCCAAGGTTTATATCGTTCTCCCTGTGGTGGACGAGCTTGGAAAAAATCTGATGAAGGGCTGAATGACGCTGTTTGTCTAGCGATTGCTGTCAGCTCGAATTTTGCTCAAGACCAAACAGTGTTTGTGGCGACCGAAACAAATGGCATTTTCCGGTCTCAAGATGGAGGGCGAACATGGCAAGCCTGTAATGAAGGTCTCACATACATCTCTCGTGAAGCGGCCGAGGCCGTTAACTGCTTGTGGCTTCACCCCGACCTCGCCCAAAATCCCATCTGTATCGCTGGCCTGGGTGATGGGCGTTTATTCCGCTCCCTAGACGGCGGGGATAACTGGACCTGTGTTTTAGAAAGTCAGGTGCCTACCTTTAGCTTGGCCGAATTTGACGGTCGCCTCTATGCTGGGGTGAGCGATCAAGGCTTATTTTATTCCACAGACGACGGAGCCACTTGGCAGTCAGATGAAACCTTGACCGCTTTACCCTTCACCCGTTTCGTCAGCGACGGCGAGGTCAATCTGTTTGCGTATGGGCCGCAAGTTGGCTTGTGGCGTTCAGGAGATAAAGGGCAAAATTGGGATCAACTAAGCGTCGTAGCACGTCCAGCTGGACGTGCTACGCGCTTGCCTGAAGAAGAATCACTTTTGAGCTTTAGCGTCTCACCTGATGCTACTTGTCTTTTAGCGGGTACAACGAGTACGCTACTAAAGTCAACTGATCGCGGGCAGACTTGGCAGGACGTACAATCAGGCCTAGCTGTGACAGCCATGGGCTATTCAGCTAATTTTGCCCAAGATGGTCACGTTTGGGTCGGGACGGAGCAAGGTCAAATGTTTGCTTCGACAGATAGCGGTCAAACCTGGGCCGCAGGTCAAGCCCCGCAGCTTGGGCAACCCCTGATCAGCATTGTCTCCGTGACAGGCGGCCTATTGGCCTCAACCTTTGACCCAGTTGAACAAACCGTCACCCTTTGGAAGTCAGGTGACGGCGGCAAGACATGGTTTAAGGGCCAACAAGAGGCCAGCAATCGACCCGCTATCCAGTTTCTCATGCCGCAATCAGCCTCACAAGCAACCCTCGTCGCCACAGGCAACCATTGTTGGCAAGTTGGCAGTGAGGGCTGGCCTGTTGTGCTAGAAACTGAAGAACCGATCCTCAACCTTATTCGCCTCTCCGAGGGCGGCCTTACACAAACAAAAGGCATTCTTGCCTTAACCACTTCAAATATTTTTATATCCGCCGATGAGGGAGAAACCTGGACCCAAGATGAAAGTTTGGTTGGCCAATCTTTACTTGATGTCGCAGTTTGTGGGCAGCAATTGGTGATTTTGGGTGTTGGGGGCAGTATTTGGCGGCGCGAGGCAACTTTTTGAAAATCCATCTTTTAGATACTCATACAAGATATTGAAAAAATTTCACTTGAGAATTGGCTTTAATCAATTGTGCATTGTGAATGTTTTGTTAATGACGCATTGATATTTACACAGGAATCTCAATCATGGCCACCCGACCCAACATCCTCTGGTATTGTAGCGATCAACAGCGTTTTGACACGATTAACGCGCTGGGCAACCCTCACATTCAAACGCCGCGGCTTGATCAGTTTATTCAAGAGGGTGTTGCCTTCACCCATGCCTTTTGTCAATCGCCAATCTGTTCGCCCAGTCGGTCCAGCTTTTTGACAGGCATGTATCCTAGTGCCGTCGGCGTTAACGGTAACGGTTACGAGGAATTTCCCGCCTATTTTCAGGATCGGCTGATCACCACCTGCTTGGCGAATGCAGGCTATGATTGTGGTAATGTGGGCAAATTGCATCTTGCTAGCGCGGCCCATGGTCAGGAAAAGCGTGTTGATGACGGTTATCGCTACTTCCAATACAGTCATTCCCACAAAGGCCCCAGAGAATACGGTCATGATTATGCGGAATGGATACGTCAACAAGGTGTTGCGCCGGAAGAGATCATGCAGTCGCAATCACCAGATACCTATCGACAAGGGGCTGAACAACAAGGCTTTGGTGGCGTTTTTGAACCAAGCCCCGAAGCAGATAATATTCCGCCTCATCTTCATCAAACCTATTGGTGTACGGAGAAATCCATTGAATTTATCGAGAAAAATCGCCCGACAGATCAACCTTGGCTCTTGAGCATCAACCCCTTTGACCCCCACGCCCCCTTTGATGCCCCCTGGGAATATTTTCGCCGTTATGATCTAGAAACATTGCCTGGGGCCTATTTTGAAGAGGTTGATTTGACTCAGCAGCAAAAGCTCCTCGAGGCCGGAGTCGATTTTCAGTCCAAACCACGCCATCCTGATGCTTGGCAGGACAAACTCGTGCAAGCCTCATATTACGCCATGATCGAACAAATTGACCATGAATTTGGTCGCCTACTTGACTACTTAGACCAAATGGGCCTTCGCGAAAATACCATTGTCATCTTCACCAGCGATCATGGTGAGATGCTTTGTGATCACGGCTTACTGCTGAAAGGGTGTCGTTTTTATGAAGGCTTGGTGCGCGTTCCACTCATCATTTCATGGCCGAGCCAGTTTCAAGAAAATGTGATCAGCGACGCGCTGGTCGAACTTCTCGATATAGTGCCCACCCTCTATGAGAGTCTAGCGATGCCCGTGCCCTATTATGCTCAAGGAAAATCACTGCGGCCCTTGTTGATTGGCGATGGCTCAAATGAAGACCATCGTCCTTCTGTCCGCACGGAATTTTACGGAGCCATCAACTACCCCGACCAAACGCATGCGACGATGTATCGAGATCATCGCTGGAAGTTCATCGCCTACCATGGCAAAAATTTATTTGAACTCTACGATTTGAAAAATGACCCTTGGGAGCATCACGACTTATCTGCTGACCCGGCTTACCAAGATGTTCTATTGAATTTGATGCGAAAAAGTTTTGATGCTACGGCTTATGCTCATCCGCCTGTACCGCCGAGGGTGGCTTCATTTTAAAAAACGAAATATTTCTGCTGAGTATCCAAATTGTCAGAAGAACAAACCTTTTCTCAAAGTTGGGCAACTGTTAAAGCAGATGTCATTTATCAGACACCTACCGGGATAAAAGTTTCCTTTAGCGAGAAACAAATTGATAGAGTACTCACCCGAAGCCAAATCGAAGCACTGGCTAAAGCGCATTTACAAGCTTGTGAATATCGACTAGAGGGGTATTGGATCGATGATGAATTTTATGATGAAATCATTTTTAGCCCTGCGCTAGAGGTCGCCTGGGAAAGTTCATCACTCAAGGCAATTTCGAATGGGTATCAAAATACGTATCTTATCAAACTCGATTTTATACTCAGTCAAAACCAAGAAGAATTTAGTCAATTGTCGCTAATTTTCAATCCAAAAATGGAATTTGTTGCTGAAAATTGGTCAATTGATGTTGAGTCTCCTTTTGTGAGGGTAAAACAAAATTGACAAAAATTTCAAGAGCCCTGAAATTGGTCTTAATGCCCATAAGACTACGATATCAGGGCTCTCTGCTTTAGAAATTTACGCCACCTCTAGCACAACCTGATTTGCCATCACCTTGTTCTTCAAAACCGTCTGTGTTTCATAAATTGATCCTTCCCGTTTCGCTTTTGGCAAGGGCAATTGCACAGGTACATCAGCTACTCGCGGACGGTTGCTGGGTTTCCCGCGCAGGAAAGAGTCTTCAAAAGCAGCCCAGTCAATGCCTAGCAAAGGCCATGAGTCGGCAGCGCAGTATTGGAAAAGGAGAAGACGACGGGGCCGGTCAGAGACATTTGGCGCGGAAGCATGTAAGGTGCGGACATGATGAATGGAAATACCGCCCGCTTTCAATTCGATAGGCACTGCCTGATCAGCCTGTGGCACATCTTCTGCCACAGCCCCCACAAAGGCCCCATCTTGGATATGGGTGTAGATATGCTCTTTATGTGAGCCAGGAATGACCAAGAGGGGGCCATTTTCCATCATCATATCATCTAAAGCCACACCCACAGCCAAAATATCATCGTTGGTATGGGGGTAAAAGGCCCAATCTTGATGCCATTCAACAGGGCTACCAAAACCAGCCGATTTCATATTCAGCTTATTGCCATTTGTGCGCACCCCCGGTCCAATCAATTGTTCCACGATGTCCAACACTTTGGTCTGACGGATGGCGCGGTCATAGACTGCATGATGTAGGATGGGATTTTTAAGCCGACGGAGACGCGGATTTTCCGGCCTATGGCCGGGTTCCAAATCAAAAACAGCCGTGTGTTCCGTCACAGACCGTGATTTTTCAACAAATTCGTCTGTGACCCGTTGTAGTTCAGCGATCTCTGCGGCGGAATAAACGCCCTCGACACTGAGATAACCATTTTTCTGATAAAATGCAATTTGATCTTGGGTAAGCATAATTTAACGCCTCTACGAGCTAGTGAAAGTGTCAAAATTTAGGCGATTATAGCCTAGGTTAGCTAACTCTGCCAATCGCAGTGCAGTCGTAAAACATTTACTATTCTCTCCCTAGACTGACCTGCACCTTTTCAAAAAAGCTCTTGACACAAAGCCTGCAATATGATATAGTCTCCTCACAATCTTAAATCTACAGGCTTTGATAAGGACAGATTGTTTAGCTAAGTTGATGTTCAGAGAGCGAGGCCTCGGCTGGAAGCCTTGTGATCAACCCTAAACAGTGACACCTTTGAGCTGAACAGTGAACGGGTTTGAGAACTGAGTCTGAAGATTTTAATTTTAGTTCTTCGTCTTAAACACAATTAGCTACTCTTCGGGTATGCCCGTTATAGCGTTGCAGGATCGAGAGAATTGAGATAGTGAAGCCAATTGATCCTGGCCAAAGGCCCCAAGTTGGGGTGAATGGTGGTGGCACCACGAGATATGGTTTATAAAACCCCTCGTCCTCCAAAAAGGATGAGGGGTTTTTTTGTGCAAGGTGTCAGTGTGGCAGGTGGCAAAATAGACCCCTCGATGTAAATTTGAATCTATTTTATACGCCACAGGTTACGCACGACTTGCATCAGATAATTGTTTATAACAACCCTCGTCCTCCAAAAAGGACGGGGGGGTTTTGTGCAAGGTAGCAAGGTCGTTACCCTGCCACTCTGCGATACTGTTGGCGAACTAGGTCTGGTGATTGAAATCACCAGTTAACACCAAAAGTGCGTTGAAACGCACGACCCATAGAACCTGTTTCAACAGGTTTCGCAGTGTCAACGGAGCATTTCAATGTCCGTTTTGCCACCTTGCATTTGAGGAGACATAATCATGAAACGTATTCGAACAACAGAGGTTAGTCAGCATGTTGGACAGCGCGTCAAGGTACAAGGATGGTTACATGCTTGGCGACGTTTGGGTGGGGTAAATTTTATCATCTTGAGGGATGGTTGGGGGACGGTACAGGCAGTAACGGAGGATGAAGGGGACTTGGCAGCTTTATTGGCAGAGGGCTTGAGTACGGAGACAGTTTTGTCTTTAGAGGGAAAGGTGGTCAGCACCGTCCAAGCTCCAAATGGGGTTGAATTTCATCAACCTAGCTTGGAAATTATTACGCCTGTGGCGGAAGCGTTTCCGATCCCGTTGCATAAACGACAGCTCAAGACAGCTTTAGCCACAACCCTTGATCAGGCCACCGTGTTGAATCGACATCCTTCACGCCGAGCGATTTTTCGTCTAGCGGCAGGAGTCATGGCCAGCTTTCGAGCGGCTTTAACAGAACAGCATTTCACTGAAATTCAAACGCCCAAAATCGTGGCCGCGGCGACGGAGAGCGGCTCGAATGTGTTTGAACTGAATTATTTTGAGCGGTCAGCGTTTTTGGCCCAAAGCCCACAATTGTATAAGCAGATCATGGTTGGTGTTTTCGAGCGAGTCTTTGAGGTCGGGCCTGTGTTTCGCGCCGAACCCCATGACACCTCACGGCATATCAATGAATATGTCAGCCTAGACGCTGAGTTCGGCTTCATCAAAAATCACTTTTGTGTGATGGCGGTGGTACAGAAGGTTTTAGCACATATTTTACAGACCCTAGCAGATGGCTATCAAGCGGAATTGGCTTTATTGGAGGCCACCCTGCCTCTATTGCCCGCCGAGATTCCACCTATTCATTTCGCTGAGGCTCAGACCTTAATTTATCAACAACATGGGGGCGATGTACGCAGTGAGCCAGACTTGTCGCCTCAAGATGAACGTTGGCTAGGTGAGTGGGCCAAAGAGACACATCAGAGTGACTTTCTTTTTGTCATAGGTTATCCCATGCGAAAACGACCCTTTTATACACATCCTGACTCACAGCAGCCTGAGTATTCTAATTCTTTCGACTTACTTTTTCGGGGGACAGAATTAGTGACAGGGGGACAACGACTGCATCGCTATGAAGACTACATCGCGGCTTTGGGGGCAGCTCACTTATCTCTGGAACCATTCGAGCCTTATTTGAGTACCTTCCGCTATGGCATGCCGTCACATGGAGGCTTTGCAATTGGCTTGGAGCGTTTGCTGACGCAGTTGTTGGGGTTGTCAAACGTAAAATTGGCGACGCTATTTCCGCGAGATATGAAGCGATTAACGCCTTGAGTTCGATCTCAAAAAGACACAAGGGATTCTGAAGGGCACGAATAGTTGGCCTGTAAGATAAAAATCCGTGCCATTTCTCAAGCCCTTGTTGTCTTTTTCTATCTAAATGAAATTGAATGGGTTTGATATTTCTTTCGAGGTTTAGTATAATCACCCTAAATTCACGTACAGGTAATGAGGAGACGATCATGCCTGACACTTTAGTCGAAACCTTAGACCCGCTACCTACTCTGGTAGAAGCCTCCATTTTAGGTCGACCGGGCTGGATTCCATCTGAGATTAGGGAGAACTGGAATCCTGACCCCTATGCTTATCAAACTGAAGAGGAAAGTATGCCTGATCGTGAGGGTTGGCTTACTTTAGCGGAGATGGGCTTAAAAATAAAAGCGATTGGACAACGAATTATCTTTAACGATGCTATCATGAATGAGATTTTGTTTGATAGCAGCCATCTCTTGGCGGCCTTAGCGGAAGAACGACAAGCGCGGTTAGAAGAACAGCAAGCGCAGCAAGAAGTCAATCAGGCCCTTTTGGAAGAGCGTCAAGCTCGGCAAGAAGATCGTCAGAATGTTGCCTTGGCTATGTGGCACAAGGGCTTGGCGATTGAGATGATTGCTGAGGTGACAGGGTTGTCTGAGACTGAATTAGCCCTCTTGATTAAGGAAAGTAGGGGTGATTAGCGTCAGGAAATGTTAAAGCCATCTCAAGCACCTTTCTGTGTACGATATTCTTCCCACATTTCTGGGGTGGGAGGATAATATTTACCAGGGGCGACACCTTCAGCCATGATTTTTTCTTTGACATAAGCTTCGACCCCTTCATGTTCTTCTACTAATTCAACACATTCAGCGGCAAACCACGAGGGCACGACAACCACCCCATCTCCATCGCCAACCAAGACATCCCCGGGACGAACTAAAACCCCGCCGCATTGAATGTCAACATTTTCTTCAGCCGGTATAGCCCAGGGTGCAGACGCATAAGGTGAACGAGCTTGGGCGTAAATGATGAGATCGTAATTTTCCTCAATCATGATGTCGAGGTCGCGGATAGCTCCATCCGTGACAATACCATCTGCATTGTTCATCTTGAGCTGTAAGGCTTTCACATCACCAAAAACGCAGGAACGCGGTTCTCTGATAATATCAGCTACAAGGACATCGCCAGGCCCACAACGGCCCATGGCCCGATATTCCGGTGAGTCTTCACCGCGTTGGACTTCAGCTAAGAGGTCGGGGCGAGGCGGTAAAAAACGTAAGGTGCGGGCACGAGAGGCTAATCGCTGACCAGGGGTCATGGGATAGACTTTCTCCATAAAAGGCAAGGCGACACCAGCGACTCGGACAACTTTATTCCAAATCGTCGCTACGGGGAGGACTTTAAAGCGATCTAAAATTGCTTGTGGCACATCTACAGGCTCATAAGAACGGTCTGTCATGATTGATCTCCTTTGCCAACATCAATTAACAATTAGTAATTAACAAAAAAACTGTCCCCACGGGTAGGGCTGTGTGTCTTGATTTAGCTTTTGGAAGCCTAAAATTTCATAGAAGGTTAAGGATGCTGCTAAATCGGATACCCCAATTGTAATTTGGACTCTGTCGCCCAGTTTCATGGAGAATCTCCTCTGAAAATATCAATTAGCAATTAACAATTAGTAATTAACAAAACATTTAATTATTCACAATTAACAATTGTATTTTCATTCTCTGTGCTGTGCCGTCAGGCATTCTTTGCCTCCTCTGTTAATATCGTGGCTAGCAGTTAGTAAGTAAAAATTAGTTTGATCTATTTTAGCACGTTTGTTCTTTTTTGGAAAATGAAGTATTATATCAGTCTCTGAGCAAACAAAAAAGCCTCTCAATCTCATTGAGAGGCTTCTCCAATCGCCGGGTTAAGTTTTACGTCATTATCCTGCTTATGTCTAGTGCTTTTGTGTCCTATCAGCATAGCTTTTGCGTATACTATGGTTGTGATGTACTTGGAGACGATTTAGTCGTTCAATGGCGAACATAATAAGCTTTGGAGAAATTGATGAATTGGCAAGAATATATCCATACAGACCCTAATATTTCGCTTGGCAAGCCAGTCATCAAGGGTACTCGCCTATCGGTAGATTTTATTCTGGGCCTATTGGGTAATGGTTGGACGAGCGAACAAATTTTTGAAAGCTATCCACGCCTTACACCTGAAGCACTTCAGGCCGTATTTGCTTATGCTGCTGAAAGCATTAGCCAAGAAGCACGCTACATGATGCCCTTGGAGTCTGCTTGATGCGCTTTTTGGCTTTTGAAACCTCAAGTTTTTGCTACAAATCCTAGTGTTCGGCTTAATGATGAATGGTGAATTTTTTGTTAATTATGAATTACGGCTCAATTTGAGCCATTATATACCTTGCAACCCTGTCACCCTATTATTTTTACAAAAGGATATTTAAATCATGCTTAATCAACTCGCCTATATTACCAATGCCAAAACAGGTCGTACTTCTTCTTGGGATGTGACTGGTCGTAATCAGGATGCCTGGACTATTCCGGCAGGTGAATCACGAGTTTTAGCTGACATTAGCGGACCAGGTATTATCACCCATATTTGGATGACCCAACGCAATCATTATCGAGAGTGTTTGTTAAAAATCACCTGGGATAATGCAGATGAACCAAGTGTTTTAGTGCCTTTAGGCGATTTTTTTTGTCTTGGAAATAGCTTGGTCAACTCTTTTCAGTCTTATCTCTTCACCGCTTCCACACGGAGCAATAACACCTTTAATCAAGGATGCGCCTTGAACGCTTATACTCCTATGCCTTTTCGAGAAAGAGCAGTGGTGGAGCTGATTAATGAAAGTGATGAAGATCATCGTCAATACTTTTATGTTGATTATGAAAGCGTAGACAAGTTACCAGCCGAAAGCGGCTATTTTCAGGCCGAATTTCGCCGGACCAATCCCTTTGGTGGTTGGGGACATGAAATCAAGGTCAACACGCCCGAAGCCAATATTGTCAACAAAGAAATGTTGGCTTGGCAGAATAACTACGTTATCTTAGAAACAAAAGGTCGGGGACATTATATCGGTTGTAATCTGTCTGTCACGAATTTTCAGGGCACTTGGTGGGGTGAAGGGGATGACATGATTTGGGTGGATGGCTATAAATGGCCCCCCGATATCCATGGCACGGGCAGCGAAGATTATCTGAACCAAGCTTGGGGCATGCAGCCAAATGCCTTTTTACGCAATGGCTCGTCTATCTACGAACATCATACAAATGGTTATCAAACCAGCTATGTTTTGCACTTAGAAAATCCAGTGCGTTTTCAAGAAGATATCAAAGTGACCATTGAACACGGACATGGCAATCACTTAGCTAATGAGATGTCATCCGTCGCTTATTGGTACGCCGCCACGCCCACGGCCATTGTCACCCCGCCTCCTGTGGCCCAACGTCTGCCCGTTCTGCGCGATAATCAAAACACTTGGTTGTATGATGAAGCCAATCAATGTCCAGGACAGACGATTGTCTTAAATGAAGAGATGAAGGAAATGAAGGCGCAATGGGCGGCGAAAGCGTGAGCGGTGATTACCAGTTTGGGACAGTTAATTAATTCCCATTCCTAGGCGGTCTACGATTTGGGCCATCAGGCAAGACGAACCAAGTCACTTCAATATTGAGCAAGCTAAAAAATATTCTGATGGAAGATAAATGTCGGCGAGAATTAAGCATTGAGCCTGATAAATGGTAATTATACAGAAAAACTGTATAATATATCATCCCTTCTGACGGCGGATGATAGAGATACTAATCGTCAATCAAACTCAAAGTAC
Organism: Anaerolineae bacterium; assembly: GCA_965199695.1. Lineage (GTDB taxonomy): Bacteria > Chloroflexota > Anaerolineae > 4572-78 > 4572-78 > CBDAUV01. Next base: position 2,376,436 of record OZ241372.1, read on the forward strand.
TGGCCCACCAGTTTGAGGAACAGGCACTACAGCGTTTATTGAGCGTTACCTCCCAACGTAATTGACAAAAATTTTTACCCCCTCAATCTATTTCCCAAACGACAGTTTGGGAAGCAGTATTATTAGAGCCATTTAACTTAATTTTATGTTCCAGCCAAATGATTTTTTTAATCTTAATGCTTTCAGCCATCGACAGCTTTTTGAAGATGAGGTGATTATCTATGTTTGGGATGTTCTCAAGTCTATTCCCGACTATCTACAAAAAACCTTAAGGCCGCAAATTTTAGGGGATGTCCATGCAGCGGCTTTCTTAATAGACTCGCAAATATATATTGGCTCTAATGTCGTCGTGGAACCAGGGGCTTATATCCAAGGCCCCTGTTTTATTGGCGCGGGAACGGTTATCCGGCATGGGGCCTATATTCGGGGCAATGTCATCATAGGCAAAAATTGTATCGTTGGCCATGCCAGCGAAGTGAAAAATGCCGTTTTATTTGATGGGGCAAGTATTCCCCATTTTAATTACGTCGGGGATAGTGTGGTTGGGGCGGGGGTCAATATGGGAGCTGGCAGCCGTTTAGCGAATTTCAAACTACAAGGCTCGGAGATTATCGTGCGCCATGGAACTGAGTGCTGGCCGACGGGATTACAAAAATTTGGGGCGATCCTTGGTGATGGGGTATCCATTGGTTGTAATGCCGTTTGCAACCCAGGCACTTTATTAGGCCCGAAATCACTCGTTTATCCCCTCTCCGCTGTTCAGGGTTACCATCCGGCTGGCAGCCTTATCAAATCTTAATGCTAGAATAAACGCTGGTGTCTAATTTTTATTTTGAACTTCAGAATTTATTTTGGAGTCATTAATGATCATCTGCCTCACTCATGAAACCTGATTTAATGTATAAAGCATGACCATGACCCAAGATTGGACAGACCTAACCCAAACGGCGATCATCGCTGCCAAAGAAGCCTACGCCCCTTATTCTAACTATCATGTTGGGGCAGCTCTACTAACCTCTGAGGGGATAATTTATACAGGCTGTAATGTGGAAAACGCTTCGTATGGGGCTACGATATGTGCTGAACGCACGGCAGTCTTTAAAGCGGTCAGCGAAGGTCAACGACAGTTTATAGCCATCGCTGTAGCGACCAAAAATAGCGGTTCACCCTGCGGTCTCTGCCGTCAAGTCTTACGCGAATTTTCGGCTGACTTAACCATCATCGTCACCGATTTTCAAGGGCATAGCCGTATCTTCACCCTAACGGAACTATTGCCTGAGAGCTTTGGGCCGGAAAATTTGTAAGCCTATATTTCTAACGAGTCATAGAAGTCAGAATAAACGCTGGAGTCCAATCGTTATACTGAACTCCAGAATTTATTCTGGCTCGTCACCGCTACGTTTAACCATGCCTAATCGTCTGGATCGAATCTATAACACCAACGCTGTTATCCTACGGCGGAGCAATTTCGCCGAAGCAGACCGTTTGTTGATTGTCTTTACTTCAGATCAGGGTAAACAACGCTTAATCGCCAAGGGGATTCGTAAAACGAAAAGTCGCAAGGCTGGCCACTTGGAACTTTTTATGCACACCAAGCTGCAAGTATCCAAAGGGCGCGATTTGGATATTATTACCCAAGCCGACTTGGTGGAAGCTTATCGGAATTTACGAGAGGATTTAGATAAACTCAGTCGCGCTTATTATGTGGTTGAACTGGTGGATCAATTTACGAAGGATGGCGATGCAAATTTTGCAATTTTTGAGTTGTTAGTCCTTACGCTAGGCCGTTTAAGCGATGCCGAGATCAATCAACAGTTTTTGGTCTTACGTTTCTTTGAACTGAAAATTTTGGGATTAAATGGCTATCAGCCACAACTATTTTTTTGTCTAAACTGTAACCAACCCATTCAAGCTGAAAAAAATTATTTCAGCGTCGTGGATGGGGGACTATTTTGTCCACAATGCGGTCAACTCAAAGCAAATACAAATCTGGTTCCAGTAGGAGCGTTGAAAGTTTTGCGCTTCATGCAAAGCCATGATTGGGAAAATGTGCAAGGCTTGCAGCTAACTGAGACTACTCAAAACGATGTGGAAATCCTTTTACGCCGCTACATGATCTTTTTGTTGGAACGCAATTTGAAGAGCCTTGATTTTTTGAAGAAGTTACATCCTCAGTGCTAAACATTGACAATCTCCGCGTAATAAATTTTTATTAGTCTCCGAACTTGTTATCACGCATAATATACAACAATAAATAACATTAAGGAGAATTTCATGAGAAATCTATTTATCCTCACGGTTATCATCATTTTAGCCTTGAATGTCTTTATTGCCTTTTTTTACCCCCCTGTTCTCTGGTCGATGCTCATCTTCGGCCCTTTGATGGCGATAGGGTTCCACGATTATTTTCAAACCCAACATGCCATTTTGCGAAATTTCCCCCTTATAGGTCACGCTCGTTATTTACTTGAGGAAATACGCCCCGAAATTCGGCAATACTTTATTGAATCTGATACGGAAGGCGTACCCTTTAGCCGTGACGAGCGTTCTGTAGTCTATCAACGGGCCAAAAAAGTGCGTGATACGGTGCCCTTTGGCACATTACGCAATATGTATGAAGTGGGTTATGAATGGGTTAATCATTCTATGACTCCCCTGCACCTAGCCCCAGAAGATCTGCGTGTTATGGTCGGTGGCCCAGATTGCCGTCAACCTTATTCAGCCAGCATTTTTAATATCGCCGCTATGAGCTTTGGCTCTTTGAGCCAGAATGCTATTTTAGCCCTCAATCAAGGGGCGAAGATGGGTAACTTTGCTCACAACACAGGCGAGGGTGGCATCAGTCCTTATCATCTTGAAGGTGGCTCTGACCTCATTTGGCAAATCGGGACAGGCTATTTTGGTTGTCGTACGACTGATGGCTTATTTTGTCCTGATCGTTTTGCCGCACGAGCGCACCATCCCAATGTTAAAATGATTGAAATTAAACTGTCCCAAGGGGCCAAACCAGGTCATGGCGGCATTTTACCCGCGGCCAAGCTCACACCGGAAATCGCTGAAATTCGTGGGGTTCCACTGGGTCAAGATGTTATCTCTCCGCCAGCTCACAGTGCATTTTCAACCCCCATTGAGCTTTTAGAATTTGTGGCCCAACTGCAAAATTTATCTGGGGGAAAGCCGGTCGGGTTAAAACTCTGTGTAGGTAAACGTCGAGAATTTTTCGCTCTGTGTAAAGCGATGGTCAAAACAGGGCAGACCCCGGATTTTATTGTCGTCGATGGCAGTGAGGGTGGCACAGGGGCAGCACCGCTTGAGTTTACCAATCGTATTGGAACGCCTTTGGTGGAAGGGTTGATTTTTGTCCACAACGCTCTGGTCGGCTCTGGGGTGCGAGATAAAGTTCGGCTTGTCGCCAGCGGGAAGATTCTAACGGGCTTTTACATGGTTAAGTGTCTCGCTTTGGGAGCCGACTTGTGCTATTCTGCCAGAGGGATGATGATGGCTTTAGGCTGTATTCAAGCCTTAAAATGCAATTCTAATCATTGTCCAGTCGGTATCGCCACGCAGAATCGGGCTTTGACGGCTGGCTTAGTGCCGGGTGATAAGAATGTTCGGGTTTTTAACTTTCATCACGAAATGGTCGAATCCGTCAGTGATATCATGGGCGCAATGGGTGTCGCTACCCCAGATGACCTCCGTCCCTGGCACATCATGCGCCGCGTCTCTCCCACGGAGGTCAAGCATTACGGTGAGATTTTTGAATTTTTAGCTGAAGGTAATTTATTGACCGAACCGCTGCCAGAGACTTACAAACGAGCCTGGACGGCGGCAGAAGCGGAGACATTTAGTCATGTGAGCGATTAAAGAGGCGTTAAAGCCGATATAGCCTCTTCTGGGGCATCCATTTCCTGTAACCAGATGATCAATTTTTGTTGGAGATCTTGAGCAACTTGAGGATGATCGGTAATCAGGTTCGCCGTAGCATAAGGGTCAGTTTCGAGATCGAAAAGTTCTGCCTGACCATCTGGACCGATGGGGGTATAAGCCCAATGTCAGGCGGCTGAAGGAGAGCATCGACTGTCGTGTCGCCTGTCAAATCCTGACACTGTCCCCTAATAATGGGCGGTCAAAAGAACTACGAAGACGGTTTGCGTAGAAAGTGGATTGCCATCCAAGCTTAAGGTCCAGTTCGCACTGCTTGCCCTATCAGCTTGGACAAGCGGTCGGTGGTAAAAAGGGTGGGGCTATAGGTAAAGGTCGTCTCGCTATTGGGGGCAGGGTGAGGTCTTTCCGCAAACGATCAAAATAGCCATAAGCTGAATTGCCACTTTCCCAGGGGTGAGGCCGCAGAGTGATTATCGTCGGGATGGTCGCCGCCGCCGCCGCCACGATTACAATCGTCCGGGCCTGGGTTATAGACGGAGACGGAACTGGCATTGCCCGCTTTGTCATAGATCTTAGCCGTACAGGTCTGACCCTCTGAGGGCACGGTCTTAAAGGTGGCGGCATAGGTCTGACCCGCCTCTAGCTGAGAGAGATCATAGGTTTCGGTGGACCCACAGGTGATCTCGAATGAACTCTGCGTCTTGATAAGCACAGGTCTCGTCGAAAGTTATATCCTCATACCTTGAGGCACGAAGATTTAAATCGCATCTATTCTTACCGCTCGTTAATAAGTAGGAGAGGTTTGCCTATCTGAGAAAATCAGAACAACCACAGACAAACAGGACAATACAGGTTATACTGACTAAATACCTGTGTTTTCTTGTTTATTTGTAACGCTTAACCGTTATAACTTGGTCTATCCTCTTATTTGTATATAATTACACAGCTATTTGGGAGTAAGTTATCTTATGAACGAACAAAAAATATTTGTTTATGTTGGAACGTATACCCGTCAGGACTCACCAGGCGGCGGACAAAGTGAAGGGATTTACGTTTATGAAATGGAGCTAAAGTCTGGGGCTTGGACCTTTGTGCAAAAAGTGATTGATCAGGATAATCCTTCTTATCTGGCCTTAGATCCACAACAAACCTACCTTTATGCTGCTAATGAAGTAGGAGATTTTGGCGGGCAAGCACAGGGCGCAGTCAGTGCTTTTCGCATTGACTCTGAGACAGGGATGCTGACTTATCTGAACCAAGCGGCGACGCAGGGCGCGGCTCCCTGCCACCTTAGCGTTGCTCAAGCTGGACAAGTTGTCTTGGTGGCAAATTATAGCGGCGGCAACCTTTGTGTCTTGCCGATTCAAGATGGGGCTGTGGGTGAAGCGACACAAGTCATTCAGCATAAAGGGTCGAGCATCAATCCCAATCGACAAGAAGGGCCGCATGCTCATTCCATCAACATTGATGGCCACAATCGTTATGCTGTTGCGGCTGACTTAGGCCTGGATAAAGTATTGGTCTATCAGCTTGACCTCAATGAGCGCAAATTAATCCTTGCCTCTGACTTATCTACAAAGCCAGGGGCTGGGCCCCGTCATGTCGATTTTCATCCCAATAACCATTTCGCTTATGTGATTAACGAATTAGACTCTAGTTTAATGGCCTGTCGCTACGACGATGAGGCAGGCACATTGACTGCTTTACAAACGGTCTCTACCCTACCTAATGACTTTGAGGGAAATAATAGCTGTGCTGATATTCATGTGGCTCCGCAGGGAAAATTTGTCTACGGTTCTAATCGAGGCCATAATAGTATCGTCATCTTCGCCATTGATGAGACAAGCGGTCAAGTGAGTTATGTCGGCCATGAATCGACTCAGGGGCGTATACCGCGTAATTTCGTCATTGACCCTAGCGGCACGTTTCTGTATGTTGCCAATCAGGATACCAATAATATTACCCATTTTCGGATTGATCAAGAGACGGGCAGACTGATACCTACAGGTGATGTGACAGATGTACCCACGCCTGTCTGTATTAAGATTAAAACGAAATGAGACACTGATAGCTTAAATGCTAATCACATTAATTCCAGCTAAACCTTTTCGTCAATCTAAAACACGTCTCATGTCGATTTTATCCTCTGACCAGCGAGCCAGGCTCAGTCAGATATTGCTGCAACGAACCATTACCGTGGCTAAAAAAGTGAGCGAGGTCCTGGTGGTGTCGCGTAGTGCCAGTGTGCATCGGGTGGCAAAGGCAGAAGGGGCTTGGGCTTTGACGGAATACTATCCTGATTTAAATGAAGCGATTAGGCAGGGCTTGGAATGGGCTGAATTTGTTAAATCGGCTTCAGCCGTCTTGATTTTACCGCTTGATTTGCCTTTACTTCGCCTAGAAGATATTCAAACCATGGTCAAGATGGCAGGGCTGCCTGATGTTAGCCCAAGTTTGTCTCAAATCAGCCCCATCTCAAATCAGCCTCAACCGATGATGGTCATCGCACCTTGCCAGCATCAGACTGGAACCAATGCCCTCTTGCTTAAACCACCAACATTTCTGTCTCCTCAATTTGGGCCAAACAGTTTTCAAGCCCATCTCGTCGCTGCGGAGGCCCTCGCCCTACAGCCTCAAATTTACCATAGCCCTACCTTAGCTCTCGACCTTGATACGCCCCAAGATTGGTATGCCATCTTAACGCATCGCTCTACAGTGGCCGATGTTTCTTTGTCCGAAATTTATCAAAAATGAAGATTTTTTACGGAGATTTGTATGAATTTGTTTAGACGCGCTTGGCAAACCCTTAACGGACCGCTAAAAATTGGGGTGAGTTTTGCGATTATTGCCATCACTCTCACGATTATTGGTATTTTTCGAGATCCAGGCACACCAATTACCGCGTGGTCTCTGATTGTCGGCAGTTTGATTAGTGGCCTGGTTTGGGGTGTTGTTAGCTGGGCCATTGCGACTGCGGCTGTGACGGTTGAAAATGATGTCGCAGCAGCTCAGGAAGAAATGGAGAATTAGTCGATAATCTCTAAATCTTTATAGAAAGGTGATTAACCTTGGACAAGGTGTTTGGAGCAGGCTGGTTCGGTTTATTAGGTAGCTTATTGCTAACCTTAGCCTGTGTGCTGCTCAATTATTTTTGGCTACCGACCGTCGTCAGCCACCCTTGGCTAGTCTGGCTTGGCTTTTTCATTTTTATGAGTACAGCCTTGCTGGAGTTGCCATTAATGGTCTATATTATCCATAACCTAGCTCAGAGTGATAAGGTACAGACCAAGCGTATGGCTCACTGGCTGGTAGAGATTTATGTTCTATTCGCCACCCTCTACGCTGTGCCCAATTTGCTTCTGACCGATATGACCATGATTTGGCTGGGCCTGTTGATTGCTAGTACAAGTTTTTTGCGCTTTGGAGCAGCAATTGTTTTTTTGAGAGATATATAGCAGTAGTTATTTAATGCTCATGCCTAACGATAAAGGATAGATTACAGATGACAAGACCCATTTTATCAAGTATCAAGGCCCTTATGATTGACATGGATGGTGTTCTGTGGCGTGGTGAAACAATTTTGCCAGGCTTTCATGATTTTTTTCAGCATATCCACGATAACCATATTCCCTTCATGTTAGTGACGAATAATGCACGTAAAACTCAGATGCAATACGTACAACGCTTGGCGGGTTATGGGGTCACTATTCACCCAGAACAGGTGATGACGGCTGCCGTAGCCACCTCGGAATACCTCAAACAGACCTACCCCTCGGGTAGCCGATTTTATGTCATTGGCGAGGATGGGGTCAAGCAAGCCGTAAGAGAGGCAGGCCATGATTTAGACGATAAAGATGTGCAGGGGGTTGTGGTTGGCTTAGATTTCGATATTAACTATCAAAAACTTAAAACAGCGACCTTATGTATCAATGCTGGGGCGGATTTCATCGGCACGAACCCTGATGTGACGTTTCCCGTAGAGAATGGGGTCGGCCCCGGAAATGGAGCCATCATCGCTTCGGTGGCGGCAGCGACGGGACAAACCCCCGTGATTGTTGGTAAGCCAGAACGGATTATGTTTGAGGTCGCTTTGGGACAATTAGGGACACAAGCTGCGGAAACGGCGATGATTGGAGACCGTCTGGGCACAGATATTTTAGGGGCTCGTCGTGTTGGGATGAAAACAATTTTGCTGCTAAGTGGCATTAGTACCGCAGAAGATGTAGAGGCGAGCGAAACGAAGCCTGATTTAATTTATTCAGGCATTGCTGATCTGGTGGTTGATTGGCGAGAGATTTAGAAAGGCAGCTTATGAAACCTGATTTAACCATCAAACTACTTCAGCTAGAAGCTCACACTTTTTCCCAAACCGAGTCACAACATCAGGAGCCATCATTGGCGATTGCAATATCGTCGAGGCATTGAACAGGCTGGGGATGTGAATGGTATCTCTAGGATTTTGTAGGCGATTATGGGGATGAGCAAAAAAGAATTTGGAGATTTTCAAACCCCGATTGAGCTGTCTCGGCAAGTGTGTCACTTTCTCACGCAGCAAGGTATCTCTCCGACTATGATCATAGAGCCAACCTGTGGAAAAGGAAGTTTCATCTTTGCATCATTCGAGTATTTTCCTCAGATCAAAAACATGGTTGGTATTGAAATTAATGCCACCCATATTCATCACTTAAGACAGAAGCTAAATCATGACAACTTATCTGATCGGGTTGAAATACACCATTGTGATTTTTTTGATGTAAATTGGGAAACAATTTTAGCTCAGTCCCTCGACCCCTTACTTATCCTAGGAAATCCTCCCTGGATCACAAATTCAGTCCTAGGTTTGTTAGATAGTCAGAATCTTCCTGAAAAAACAAATTTCCAGAATCATTCTGGACTGGATGCCCTAACAGGCAAGAGTAACTTTGATATATCAGAGTGGATCTTGCTTCACCTGATACAGTTAATGAATAATCGAGAGAGTGTTTTGGCTATGCTGATAAAAACCAGTGTGGCCCGTAAAGTATTAAGATATCTTTGGAAAAATAAAAGAAATATTGAACAACCTCACCTGTATTTATTAAATGGAAAACAAGAATTTGGGGTTTCTGTAGATATGTGCCTATTTGTATGTCAGACCAAGGGTAATGACGTAAAACAAACCTGCAATATTTATCAAGGGCTATCCCAAAATGCGTTTCTAACAGCGTTTGGTTTTTTAGGGGGTCATTTAGTAGCGAATATACATACCTACAACCAATATAAGCATTTATTAGCCACCAATAAACAACCTTACAAGTGGCGTTCTGGCCTTAAACATGATGCCGCCAAAGTGATGGAATTAACCAAAGACACGCGCTTTTACCAGAATAATTTGGGTGAAATATACACTTTTGAGGATGATTACGTTTATCCTTTGTTAAAGAGTTCAGATATTGCGAGAGGTGACGTAGAACAACCTCGCCGCTGGGTCTTAGTGCCTCAAAGTTATGTTGGTGAAAGTACGTTACATATTAAACATACGGCTCCTAAAACTTGGCACTATTTGAATGACCATAAAACATTTTTTGATAAAAGAAAAAGTTCCATCTACAAAAACAAACCAGTATTTTCTATTTTTGGTATAGGTGACTATTCATTTGCCCTTTGGAAGGTCGTAATTTCTGGCCTGTATAAAAATTTGAAATTTATTGTCATTGGGCCATATCAAGATAAACCCGTCATGCTGGACGACACCTGTTATTTTCTCCCTTGTACAAGCCAAGATGAGGCTGATTTTTTGGCGAACCTACTGAACTCTCCTGTAGCAAAAAACTTTTTTCATTCTTTCATTTTTTGGGATTCAAAACGTCCGATTACAGCCAATATTCTTAGTCAATTGGATCTATCCCTCCTTGCTAAGGAGCTAGTGGTTGAAGCAGAAATGAAAAGATATGTAAACATTGAAAATATAGAACAACTTTCATTATTATCGCGTTAAACGATAGATATTCAGTTCACGACCAGACAAGGCCGCTTACGCTAACAAGATAGGGTAAAATCAGATCTGACAGGTTTTATTAACATCTTATTCGGGTGAATATAGGCTTAATCTGACCATTTTCTTTCGATTATACTGTTTGAAACCTGTCAGGTCTTTATTTTGTCTAGTCCTGAAGATATTCAGATGAAATTTTGGACATCTAACTTAAAGCTCCCAAATCAGATAGATATATAAAGGGGTGGTTACGGCTAACAGGAGATTAAGGGGCAGCCCTACTTTGGTAAAATCCAAAAATTTATAACCGCCTGGGCCATAAATCATCATGTTGGTCTGGTAGCCAACGGGGGTGAAAAAACTGGTCGAGGCGGCAAACATGATGGTTAAAACAAAGGCGTTTGGGTTCAACCCTAAGCCCTCTGCTGTCGCCAAACCAACGGGGACCATAACGACGACGGTGGCAGTGTTGGAAATGAGGCCTGTTAAGAACATGGTTAGGATATAAAATAGACTTAAAACCCATAATGGTGAAATATAGGTCGCCGCCTGCTCGATTGCTTGGGCTAAAAATTGAACGCCGCCTGTTCGTTCCATCGCCAAACCTAGAGGGATGACTCCGGCTAATAGAAAAATAACATCCCAGCGAATGGCTTCATGTAGTTCATTCATCTTGAGGCAGCCTGTTAAGACCATCATGACACAGCCCACCAAAGCGGTCATTAAAATCGGTTGGCCCATAGCGGCGGCGATGACCACGCCAGCGACAATGGCTATAGCCAAGGGCCCCTTCTCAGTCCGCAGAGTCTCCGCTTCAATTTCTTCAGTGACGATAAACCCAACCTCGCGTTTAATTTGATCTAGGGCCGCCGAAGCCCCTCGCAATAAAAGGATATCCCCGAAACGTAAAACAACTTCACTTAAACGCTCTTGAATAATCCTCATACTCCCGTCTGTGCCGTGTGTGCGGATGGCAATGACCGTACAACCGTAGTGATGTCGAAAGTTTGTACTGGTTAATGTGCCGCCAATGAGGGTCGAGTTCGGCCCGATGACCACTTCTAAGACCCCGCGTTGATCACTTTTTAGATCAGGCGCGGCAAAACGAGTCGCGGGTTCAATGGCTAACCCTTTGATTTGTCTAATTTTGAGCAATTGGCGACCATTCGCCTTGACGAATAGAATATCCTGAGCTTGGATCGGGTGGTCGGCTAGAGGATGAGGTAATTTTTGTCCGTCCCTTAGAATTTCTAAAACATGAATATCGGCTTGTTCTCTTAAGCGGCTCTCAACAACCGTTTTACCGATTAGAATTGACTTTGGCAAGACGATAACCTCGCTGAGATAATCCCGCAGGTCATAATCCGTGGTGATTTCTGTTGTTGTGCGTCGATCTGGCAGTAATTTTCGGCCGATTAAAAGAAGATATAAGGCCCCTGTCATGAAAATTAGCAGACCTATGGGGGCGAAGTCAAACATCTTAAAGCCACCATAGCCATTTTGAGCAGATAGTTCGCTGGCTAAGATGTTGGTCGAGGTGCCAATGAGTGTAATCCCCCCCGCTAGTTGCGAGAAAAAGGAAAGGGGCATGAGCAGTTTTGAGGGAGCTTGCTTGTGAACTCGGGCTAAAGTGATGATCGAGGGGATCAAGATTGCTACCGCAGCCGTATTATTGATGAAGGCTGAAATCACCCCAATGGTTACCATGATGATGACCAATTGGCGTATTTCATTTTTGCCGGCCAAGCGAGTCAGATAGCGGGCTAAACGATTGATCATGCCCGTGCGATCAATGCCTCCGCTTAAGATAAACATGGCCAAAACCGTAATCGTGGCTGGATTGCTGAACCCCGAAATCGCCTCTTCTGGTCTAACACCGATGACCGGACTGAGGAGTAGCATGAGGGCCATGATCAAAAATGCCACAAAATCAATCGGGAAAATATCTAAGATGAAAATTATCAAAGCCCCGATTAAGATGGTGAAAACTAAAATTAGTTCAAAAGTCAAGCCGATTACCTCGCATTTGTAAAGTTTTCTGAACAGAGAGTCTTATCACAAACGCGAGAAATACAAAATGGCGCAAGAATTTTAAGTCGTTTTCAAAATATATTTTTCCATCGCCCAAATAGCCCCATGATTGTCAATCGACGGGGCTATGACATCTGCTGCTGCTTTAGCCCCGCGTGAGGCATTGCTCATTGCCACGCCTAACCCCGCCATTTGCAACATGCTAATATCATTGTCTTCATCCCCAATAGCCATTGTCTTTGTCATAGGAATATCAAAAACCTGAGCCAAGTATGCCAGAGCATGGCCTTTAGAGACCTTGGGATGTGTGACTTCGACCAAATCAGGTCTTGATTTGACGATCGTTAAGTAAGTGCCAAATGCTTCAGTTAAACGCTGAAACACCTGAAGACCAAAGTCTTCAGGTTGGACAAAAATAAATTTGGCGGGGAGCCTGTCTTCATCAAGTACACAGAGGAGATTGTGAACTAATTTGAAGGATGTTCCCAATTGAACCATGAAATTTTTTAAATAGGATGAAGGCAATTCGATAAAAATATCATCAGGTAAAAATAGAAGCATTGGCAGCCGATGGCTACGGGCAAATTTGATGACAGCTCGGCTGAGATAGGGATCAATTGTTTGGGATAACCAGGTCTCTTCCGTGCGGGCATCTTTAATTAAGCTACCTTGATAACATATAATGGGCGCATTTAGGTTAAGCTTTTTGGCAAAAGGTTGCGTCGTCGCGTATTCTCGGCCGGTCGCAAGCGTGACTTTCACATTTTGAGCAATGACAGTTTGAACGGTTTTGATTATTTCGGCAGGGATTGTTTTCAAATCAGAAATCAGCGTTCCATCTAAGTCTAAAGCCAGTAGCTCAATCGTCATGAATATCCATTCCTTATATTAGTCTGCATCCTGCCACTGCTCTATGACATTCAAATCCTGCAATAGCTCTACCAATCCAGCTTGGGTTGTGTATAAAATACCATGAAAATAGCGTTGTCGTGTTCCCGCCAGAATTGGTTAATCCATCCCTGATGATTTGCAATTTCAAAGGTTAAGACAGCTTGAATAGCTTCTTCACAATTGAATACCCCAGTGAATTTACGACTACTGAAAAGACACCAAATATAATAGGGATGGCAGGTCGTTAAGTGAGCAACAGTGTAGGCTAATTCGAGAGACATCGCCATGTTGAATTGCTGTGCCCATTTGAGAGCCAGTTCTGCTGCGCCTTGGACAGGCATCAGAGCAATATAGATGGTGCCCACTCGCAAGTAGGTCATTTCCTCTTCCCGGTCGGTGAACATGCCTTCACCGATTTGCTCTTGGATGGGATTAGGGCGTTCTTCAAGTGTATAATCAACTATTTTCATCAGCTTGCTGTTCTCAAGTACCTTGCATCTAAAAATTATTGACAAAAAGCAATGGCCGTATCTGCTAAGATATAAGCCAGATCAATCATTGACTGCACGTCAACCCATTCTTCATGAGAATGTAAGCCTTGTCCGCTTGGGCCGAGCAAAAGGGTATCGATTCCGGCATCGGCTAGGATAGCTGCGTCGGTCCAAAAGCTGGTCCCCTGATGAGGGGAGACAGGGCCCAGACGCTTGTTGAGGGCAGCCTCCGTGAGGCGCACAATATCAGCATCGGCTTTTGTCTCAAAGGGAGAACGCACGAGAGCGGGTTTGAGGCTGGCTTGAAAGGTCGGGTCAGCCGAGCTGAGTTTATCAATGATGGCTTGTAACTCTTGAGTCACTTGAGCTTCGGTTTCGCCAGGACAGGTGCGACGTTCAACCCCTAAGTTACATTGTGCCGCATAGACGCTTATTTCTGTCCCACCATTGATGAGCGAGGCATGCAAGGAAGGGACACCCGCCAAAGGGTGAGGGGGACGCTGTCGTAGGGCCTGTTCTAATAGATCTAGTTCGGCCAAAAAGCGGCCCATACGCATAATGGCATCAATGCCTTCATCATAGCGACTGCCATGCGCTGCCCGACCCATTGTTTCCACGTCATACCAAATAAAGCCTCGATGGGCTAGACAAATCTTTAAGTCAGTTGGCTCTGTGACAATGGCGGCATCAGCCGTATAGCGTTTAACGATATCTGCCGTGCCAATGCTGGCATATTCTTCATCTGCTACCGCCGTGATGATAATATCCCCAGGCAATGAGATCTTCGCCTCGACAATGGCCTTAGTCGCCGCCAGCATGGCGACAACGCCGCCCTTCATATCTTGGCTGCCTCGACCATATAAACGACCAGCCCTCACCGCACCAGACAGGGGTTCAGACATCCCCTCTAGACCAACCGTATCCAGATGACCATTAAGCATTAAGGAACGTCCTCCGCCTGACCCTGGTAAGATACCAACCATATTCACGCGGTCAGTTTCCAAAGTATGGGTCTCAACAGCCAGACCCAGGTCCTGCATGACTTTCGCTACATAAGTTCCGACTGCCGCTTCGCCAGGACTACTTGGTGTCAGCGAGGGATTACTGGAGTCAATTTGAACCATCTGAGATAAAGTTTGGGTTAAAAAAGTTTCGTCAATGGTCAGTGATATCATAAGAGTCACGAAAGAGGATGATTAGAGCAGTTTTGGACTTTTACAGCTTGGCAATATAATAAAGCAATCAATTTATCTAGCAAATTCAGGTAATGGGCTATTATCAGATTAACGATTATGAACGTTGACCTAATATTTTTTTTGTATAGAATAAAATTTTTGGTGCCTCTTTTTTTAAATTCTCTTCTACTTCTTCCACTTACTTCCTGTGTGATGTCTGATGTTACACCAATCATTGATAATCCTTCCTCATCGGTGAAAGTTTATGAGACCACAGTCACCCTGCCCACTTACCCTTTCCGCGATTATCTCTTTGAAGAAATTGATCCGCGCTATAATATACCTGTTCTGTATCTCAATCGGACTGAGTATGAAGCTGCCTCACCGCAACCAATCCCGCAAGATTATGTCGCTGTCGTCTTGGAAAATGATTATCTACGCCTGACCTTTTTACCCGAATTAGGCGGGCGACTGTATAGCGTGGTGGTCAAGACAAGGGGGCAAGAAATTTTCTATCACAATCCTGTTATTAAGCCCTCTCCGTGGGGCGGCTTACATTTTGATGGGCGGCATGGCCGGGAGACGAATTGGTGGTTGGCGATGGGCGGCATGGAATGGGCTTATCCTATTCAAGAACATGGCTATCGTTGGGGGGTGGCCTGGGATTATGCGGTTCGCCGAACAGCGACGGGGGCAACCATCACCTTGAGCGACATGGCTCTAGGGCGCGTAGGCGTTAGCGTAGAGGTGACGCTCTCCACAGACCGAGCAACCTTTACGGTTACACCTAGACTGACAAACGCTGGTGTAGAATCTGTCCCTGTACAATTTTGGCTCAATGCCGCCTTGACCTTAGCCTCCCATAGTCTATCCTCTCAAACGCGCTTCATCTTGCCCGCCGAGTCAATCACCATTCACAGTCGCGGCGCAGATGGCTGGACGATTCCTGATGCCCAAGAAATTGCGCCTTGGCCTGTGGTAAATGGCACGGATTTGAGTCAGTATGAACAGTGGGCTAATTATCTGGGATTTTTTCTGCCCTATGTGAATGCTCCCTTTGTGGGGGCTTATAATCCAGAGACTGACCTAGGCATCATCCGCTTAATGGATACAGGAATCGTGCCAGGTAGTAAAGTCTTCGCGTTTAGCAGCAGTTTTCCTGACCGTCGTTATACAGATGATGGCTCCCAATATTTTGAATTATGGGGGGGGATTAATCCTGATTTTTGGCCGCAGAACGATGTGTGGGTCGACGTTGGTGAAACGATTGGCTGGCAAGAGCAGTGGTGGCCCGTGGCAGGGTTGGGCGGTTTAACTTGGGCCACAGATGCGGCGGCTATTCGGGTCAGTCAGGTTGGGCAAGGGTATACCCTTGGGGTTATGTTCCCGCAGTCGCAAAGGGGCAGGATGAAGGTTTTACGGGATAACAGTCTGATTTTAGATGAGGCTTTTCTCGCGCAGCCTAGTGAGGTGTTGCAATGGTCGGTGACAGGAATAGAGGGTAGCATGCAGGTCGAGATTGGGGATGATGTAGGTAGAATATTATTGACTTACCACTGGTAGCATGATTGCCTCATATTTTATGTTTAAGGATTGGATTTCAAATATATATATTTTCTGTGGTCCGACCATCACGACTTCTATCCCAGCACCCCAAAATTCGCCTATCTAAAAAAAGAAAGCGATGAAAAACGCAAAAGCCCTCACAGGTCAAGGCCGCATCGCAAACAAGAAGTTCAGCAATGCGACATCGGACGGACCGCGTCCTGCCAGACGCGCTACGCACTTTGCCACATTGACATAACTTACATAGAATATTTCTCATTGACCACAAAAGAGCTTTCAATCTTAATCATGAAAGGTAAGATGATGATTGACTTACGCAGTGATACAGCAACAAGGCCAACGCCCGCCATGCGTGAAGCTATGGCTATAGCGGAGGTCGGTGATGATGTCTTGGGTGAAGATCCAACGGTTAACAAGCTCGAAGCCTTGGCGGCAGAGACGATGGGCAAGGAAGCAGGCTTGTTTGTTTCAAGCGGCACCCAAGGTAATCTTCTGGGGATAATGACCCACTGTCAGCGAGGGGAAGAATATATTGTCGGTCAGACGGCCCATACCTACCGTTACGAAGCGGGGGGAGCCGCCGTTTTGGGCAGTATTCAACCGCAACCGCTGGATTTTGAGCCAGATGGTACCCTAGACTTGACCAAAGTCGCTGAGACGGTTAAGCCAGATGATTTTCATTTTGCGCGAACGAAATTGCTCTGTTTAGAAAATACCCAAGGGGGTAAGGTGTTGCCTTTGGCCTATCTGGCTGAAGCTAGAGATTTAGCCCGCCAACACAAGTTGAACCTGCACTTAGATGGGGCCCGAATATTTAATGCCGCGGTCAAGCTGGGCATCGATATACGAGAAATTAGCCAATATTTTGACTCCATCTCTTTTTGTCTATCCAAAGGGCTATCGGCTCCTGTCGGATCTGTCTTAGTTGGCTCGGCTGAGTTCATTAAACAAGCTCGCCGCTGGCGGAAAATGCTCGGCGGTGGGATGCGCCAAGCGGGTATCTTAGCCGCGGCAGGTATCTTAGCGATGACCGACATGGTAGAACGTTTGGCCGATGACCATGTGCATGCCCGTCGTTTGGCGGAAGGGCTGGTCGATATCCCTGGCTATACTTTGGATTTGGAGACCGTTCAGACCAATATGGTCTTTTTCACCTTAGATCCAGCCTTGGTAGGTCAGTTTTCACCCTTCATGGCCGACCAAGGCATCCTCATTAAAGATGGCCCTTATCCCGTGCGGGCTGTAGCGCACTATGGCATTGAGGCGGCGGATATTGACCGTGTGTTGGTCGCAGCTCGAGCTTGTAGCGAGCGATATTTATAAGTGGTTCGCTTTGAGATTGACAAAAGTGTCTCCCTGATATAGGATTGAGTAGTTTTTTTATCAGAGATCATTGACAGTGTCACAAGGAACCAAAGTGGTAGAGATGTAACATGGTTGTTTTACAATCCTGCCACTTTATTGCTTTATAATTAAATTTAGACGATGGAGTTTAGATCACTATGACCAAACGAGAACGCGCCTCCCGCCGCCGACAAGGTCGTCGAGAACAGAAAACGATTGCCCAAATACAAGCGGTGACTCCTTTAATCAACACCTTGCCTGTGACGGAGGTCTTATCAGCCGAAGGCGTAGAAACGATTCACCAAGCTTCGATGCGTTTACTTAAAGAGACTGGCATCCTCATTATTGATTATCCGCCTGCCTTGCAGACTTTTCAAGAGAATGGGGCCAAAGTTGAGGGGGAGATGGTTTGGCTTGATGAAGATATACTGATGAATTTTGTTCAGCAAGCCCCTTCAACCTTCACGCAGTTAGCCCGTAACCCAGCCAATAACCTCCCCATTGGCGGCCATCATACTGTTTTTGCCCCTGTGTATGGCCCCCCCTTTGTCTCAGACCGAGACCAAGGCCGACGGCAGGCAACCTTGACAGATTTTGAAAATTTCGTCAAATTGACCTATCTATCCCCAGAACTTCATCAGGCTGGCGGCACCTTGGTCGAACCGAATGATATCGACGTGGCTGAACGGCATCTGGACATGCTCTTAGCCCATATCACGTATAATGATAAAGGCTTTATGGGCAGCGTCACCCATGCCGATAATGCGCGGGATACAGTCACCCTGTCGGAAATTCTTTTTGGGGCTGAGGCCATTCGGGAAAATCCAGCCACAGTGTCGCTGATTAATGCTTCCAGCCCCCTTCGCTTTGATGACCGTATGTTTGGGGCTTTAGAGGTCTATGCCCGCGCTCGTCAAGGCGTTATCGTCTCGCCGTTTATCATTACGGGGGCCATGTCGCCCAGCACCTTGGCCGCGACGCTGGCTCAGAAAAACGCTGAGGCTCTTTTTGGTATTTGCTATGCTCAAATGCTCAACTCAGGTACACCCTGCATCTACGGGGCTTTTTTAGCCAATATTGATATGAAGAGCGGGGCTCCCTGTTTTGGCACCCCTGAAAATGCCCTCACCCTGTATGGTGGGGCGCAGATGGCCCGACGTTATAATTTACCCTATCGCTCTGGGGGTAACTTTACCGCCTCGCGCATCCCAGATGCTCAAGCGGGTTATGAGTCGGCCAGTACGATTTGGCCGACGATTCAAGCGGGCACAAATTTTGTGCTGCATGCGGCAGGCTGGCTGGAAGGGGGCTTGATTAGCGGTTATGAAAAATTTATCTTAGATGTCGAGATCTTGGGCATGATGGCGCGTTATGTCAAAGGCATTCGCTTGACTGAAGATGATTTTGCCTGGGATGCCTTTGCCGAAGTGGGGCCAGGGGGGCATTTTTTGGGGGCTGAACACACCCTGCGTCATTATGATACAGCCTTCTATCAACATCAAGTGTTTAACATGGATAATTACGAAAAGTGGGAAGAAGAGGGCAGCGAAGATACTTATCAAAAAGCGAATAAACTTTGGAAGCAAAAACTGAAAGATTATGAAGCACCGACTTTAGATGAGGCCATTGCCGAGGAACTTAAAGCCTTTGTCACGCATCGACGGACTGAAATTGGCGATAAAAAACCGCGTCGTGCGTGGAAGCGATAGAGATTAATATAAATTATGGCAAAATATCAAATTCTTTATTGGCACGATATCCCTGTGCAAGTCAAAGCGCGGGACCGTAGCGGGCGATTCAGCCAAGAACTCGCCGCTCGCTTTCAAGCCGCCATTGATAGCGCGGCGATGATGGCCGGGTTGACGGAGTCTGATGACTATATTGAAGCTTTTCAATGGAGTAAACCACAAGAACGAGCGGGGACGGTGCAGGAGGTGGTTGAGACGGTCGTCGCTGAATTAGAAGCACAATACCCCAAGATTGATTGGCAAAAAACGGTGGAGAAAATTCAGCATGACCCATCAGCCTAAAGCCGAACAGACTCCTTTGACCATCTTTATGCCCTCTGGGCGACGCGGACGGGTTGAGGCAGGTCAATCTCTTCTGGATGCAGCCCGTCGTTTGGGTGTCGAAATTGAGAGTATATGCGGCGGACGGTTGACTTGTGGCAAGTGTCGGGTGCAACTTGAGACGGGGCAATTTCAAAAACATGGCATTGTCTCTGAGACCAGTCATTTGTCGCCATCCAGCGAAGCAGAAC
This sequence comes from Anaerolineae bacterium, assembly GCA_965199695.1. GTDB lineage: Bacteria > Chloroflexota > Anaerolineae > 4572-78 > 4572-78 > CBDAUV01. The sequence continues at coordinate 2,396,053 of OZ241372.1, forward strand.
GTTTGTTGCTTGAAAAATTAGGCGACCCTGATGGTCGCATGGCTTGTTCTGCCCAGGTGCAAGGCGATGTATTGATCATCGTGCCCGAAGAGAGCCGTGCTCAGAAACAGGTGATCCGTAAATCAGCCACAGAGCGGGTTATTCACATTAATCCAGCCGTGCGAAAGGTTTATGTCGAAGTAGATGAAGCCGAGTTGGGTGAACATCGGGGCGATTGGGGGCGGCTACAGGTCGCCTTAGCCGAGCAATGGAACCTGGAGAATCTAGGCATAGATCTGCTGGCCTTACGTCGTTTACAAATGGTGTTGCGCCAAGGAAAATGGGCGGTGACGGCTACCTTATGGCAAGATCAAGAAGTGATTGACATTCGACCAGGCTATGCTGAAGGGGTTTATGGCTTGGCCGTGGATATTGGGAGTACGACCTTAGCCGGCTATATCTGCGACTTGCGGACGGGCGATTTGCTGGCCACTGAGTCCATGATGAACCCTCAAGTGACTTATGGCGAGGACCTGATGAGTCGCGTTTCTTATGCCATCATGCATGATGATGGGTTGCCTAAAATGCACCAGGCGATTATCGATGCCCTGAATCGCCTCGCGGCTAAAGCGGCCAAACAAGCCGGGCTCCGCGCCCGTGAATTACATGAAGCTGTCTTTGTGGGCAATACGACGATGATCCATATTCTTTTGGGGATCAGTCCCCTTGAGCTAGGCGGTGCGCCCTTTGCCTTAGCCAATCGGGATGCGATGGATGTGAAAGCGCGTGATTTGGGATTGAAGTTACATCCAGGAGCCAATGTGCATGTCTTACCCGCTGAGGCAGGTCATGTCGGCGGGGACAATGTCGCGGTCTTGATTGCCGAAGCACCTTATCATCAAGATGAAATCACGCTGATTGTTGATATTGGCACCAATGGCGAGATTCTGCTGGGCAATCGAGACTGGCTTTATAGTGCTTCTAGCCCCACAGGGCCTGCTTTTGAAGGGGCACAAGTCACGTATGGCATGCGGGCCGCTCCGGGAGCTATTGAGCGAATCCGCATTGACCCCTTGACCAAAATCGCTCGATTTCGCGTCATCGGTGAAGAACGCTGGTCTGATACCTGGCAGATTGGCGAAGATGCTCCTCTTGAAGCACAGCCTAATCACTTAGCGACGGGCATTTGTGGTTCTGGGATCATTGAAGCCATCGCTGAAATGTATTTAGCAGGCATCATCAGGCCCGATGGTCGCTTTCGGTCAGATGTGGCTCCCGACCGTGTGCGTTGGGAAGGCCGAAAGGGCGAATATATTTTGGCGACAGCGGAGCAAACCAGTACAGGCGAGGCCATTGTGGTCACCCAAGATGATGTGCGGAATATTCAATTAGCCAAAGCCGCCCTTTATGCTGGAGCGAAATTGCTGATGTTGCGGGCTGAGATCATTCAGGTTGAACGGATTCTGTTGGCTGGTGCCTTTGGCAGTTATATCGACCCGAAGTACGCCATGATTTTGGGCTTGATTCCTGATTGCGATTTGACGAAAATTCAGGCCGTGGGCAATGCTGCGGGGGATGGAGCGCGGATTGCCTTACTCAATAAAGATAAGCGGGCCGAGGCGCAAGATATTGCTTATAAAGTGACGTATATTGAAACAGCAGTTGATGCTAAATTTCAAGATGAATTTGTAGCCGCCATGCATCTGCCCCATAAGCTGGACTCTTTTCCTCATTTGAGGGGGCTGCTGCCTCAGACGGAGCCAGAGAGCGAGGCGGTATCGGTTCGGAAGCGGCGGAGACGGCGGCGGTAAGAAATGAGAATTAATGAACTTGTGCATTGTAGATTTTCTTATGAAAGTCAAGGGGCTAAAGAGAAGTGGGAAAAGCTTTGGCAGGATCAAAAGAAGTGTCGGAGCAAAAAACAGCCCAACTCCAGACTAAAATTTTAAGGGCAGAGGCGACCAAAGCTAACTTTTTGGCTTTGCCACGAGCCAGCAAACCGCGATAAAACTGGCCCAAAGGACTAGAGAGACTGCGAGAAGCACCCAAAGTGAGTAGGTTAGGTAGAGTGCGTTCTTGCGGAACGACCGAAACCCAACATTTGTCTAAACTTGACCAATGTTGGGGTTTCGTTTTCTAGTTCATAGAAGTCTGATTTGCATCAAGGCCCATTCAGGGTTAGTATTGCTTATCAAATCGAAATGATTCTGATTTTGGGAGTACTCTAGAATGCCTGCTTATGAGCAAGCCGAACGACTCCGGGCAGCTGACCTGAAGGTCACGGGATCTCGCGTCGCGATTCTCGACGCAGTCGAGCGGAACTGTCACCATCCGAGTGCCGAAGATATTTATCAGGAGCTGGTCGAGAGCCACCCATCACTCTCACTCTCGACCGTTTACGGCACGTTGAGCGCGTTTGTGAGGGCCGGCTTGGTTCGGAAACTTTCCGAGGTCGATGGCCGGTTACGTGTCGATGGCACGAAGACTCCGCACGACCACGCGATCTGTCGGGTGTGCGGGGCAATCTTCGACATCGAACCCGACCCAAATACTGCACCACTGTCGGAGTTGCCTGGCGGCCTCGCTGTACTCGGCGTACGAGTTGAGTACGACGTGGTCTGCGCGAAATGTAAACCCACATCAATCTGAACCGAATCTTGCGCCGCTCACTCAAGCGGATTGCAGAGTTTGCGGAGGGTTGCGGGATATACTATTACCTAAATATCAATTATAAAACACGATTGGAGACAATATGGAAAGTAATGGAAAGTGCCCAGTGATGCACGGCTCTCACGCCCGTGGTACCATGGCAAACCAATACTGGTGGCCGAATCAGTTGAACCTGAAGATGCTCCACCAGAACCCCCCACAGTCTGACCCTATGGGTGAGGATTTCAACTATGCGGAGGCATTCAAGACGCTCGACCTTGATGCCGTGAAGAAGGATCTCGAGGCGGTGATGACGGACTCACAAGACTGGTGGCCGGCTGACTACGGCCACTATGGGCCACTCTTCATCCGAATGGCCTGGCACAGCGCAGGCACATATCGCGTCGGTGATGGCCGCGGCGGCGCAGCCTCCGGCACAATCCGCTTCGCGCCCCTCAACAGTTGGCCTGACAACGGGAACCTCGACAAGGCGCGTCGGTTGCTCTGGCCGATTAAGCAGAAGTATGGTCGAAAAATCTCGTGGGCTGACCTGATGGTCCTCACTGGTAACGTTGCTCTGGAGTCGATGGGATTCAAGACGTTTGGGTTCGCTGGTGGCCGTGAGGACGTTTGGGAGCCTGAAGAGGACATTTACTGGGGCCCTGAGGCCACATGGCTTGGAGACGAGCGCTACACGGGCGACAGAGACCTCCAGAATCCGCTTGGTGCCGTTCAGATGGGCCTAATCTACGTCAATCCAGAGGGGCCGAACGGTAACCCGGATCCAATCGCTGCAGCTAGGGACATTCGAGAGACCTTTGCTCGGATGGCGATGAACGACGAGGAAACGGTTGCGCTCATTGCCGGTGGACACACGTTCGGCAAAACCCATGGGGCTGGCGATGTGGCACTCGTTGGGCCTGAGCCAGAGGGTGCCACCATCCAAGAGCAAGGGCTTGGCTGGAAGAACAGCTTTGGCAGCGGAAAAGGCGGCGATACGATCACCAGCGGCTTGGAGGGTATTTGGACGACCGAGCCGGCGAAATGGGACAACAACTTCTTCGAGAACCTATTTGGCTACGAATGGGAACTGACGAAGAGTCCCGCCGGGGCGCATCAGTGGACCCCCAAGGATGCAGCTGCACAGGACACCGTGCCGGATGCACACGATCCAGCGAAGTCTCACGCGCCTATGATGCTGACCACAGACCTCTCACTGAGGTTCGACCCGGTCTATGAGCCGATCTCAAAACGCTTCTATGAGAACCCGGACGAGTTCGCAGATGCCTTTGCCAAGGCGTGGTACAAGCTGACCCACCGCGATATGGGTCCCCATGTGCGGTGTCTCGGCCCCTTGGTTCCCGATCCGCAGTTGTGGCAAGACCCCGTGCCTGATGTCACCCATGAATTGATTGGTCAGCAAGATATCGCTGACCTTAAGGGCAAGATCCTTGCCTCTGGTCTGTCCATTTTCCAACTCGTCTCGACCGCTTGGGCCTCGGCAGCAACATTCCGCGGCACCGACAAGCGTGGTGGAGCGAATGGGGCACGTATTCGCCTCGCGCCGCAAAAGGATTGGGCAGTCAACCAGCCAGCCGAACTGGGGAAGGTGCTACAGACCCTAGAGGGGATCCAACAGGACTTCAACAGCACACAGTGCGGCGGTAAGATGATCTCGCTCGCTGACGTGATCGTTCTGGGCGGGTGTGCAGCCGTCGAGGCAGCAGCGAAGAAGGCTGGGCACGACGTGCAGGTTCCCTTCTCGCCGGGGCGCACGGATGCGTTGCAGGAGCAAACCGACGTGGAATCATTCGCTGTACTCGAACCGACCGCAGACGGATTCCGTAACTACCTCGCAAACGGGGGCCAACGAGTGGCAGAAGAACTACTGGTGGATAAAGCGCAAATGCTGACGCTCACTGCGCCTGAGATGACGGTTCTCGTCGGCGGCATGCGTGCCCTGAATGCAAACGCTGGGCAGTCCCAACACGGTGTCTTTACCGACCGGCCTGAGACCTTGACGAACGACTTCTTTATGAACCTGCTCGACATGAGTACGGTGTGGCTGGCATCTGACGCATCCGAAGGCGTGTTCGAGGGTCGTCATCGCGGGACGGGCGAACTCAAGTGGACCGGCACCCGCGTCGACCTCATCTTCGGTTCGAACTCCCAGCTTCGAGCCATTGCAGAAGTCTACGCCTGTGGCGATTCGCAGCAGGCCTTTGTGCGTGACTTCGTGGCTGCGTGGGACAAGGTCATGAATCTCGATCGCTTCGACCTTGCTTGATCTCGGCGAGGTGTTCGTAACGGTCGTCTCTTGTTGCGTCTGCCAAGCCGAGTACCTTGTCACGACAACTTTTTGGGATTTGTCTCAATTAGAAATGTTGTGCGAAATAAAAAAAGCCACTGTTTTGGTGGCTTTTTTTATTATCCGGTTTTTATAAGTTGATCATAAGCGATGCTTCTTCAATCAATTTGATAGATCAAGGCCGCCTGTAAATAATCATTCGCCTTTTACGGACAAGCGTGTTAGTATAGTCAAATAAAAAAGCGTTTTGGTCAGAAAAAGAGGTGTGATCGTTTGTAAAGGGTTGGGGGGGCATGAGATAAACTCCTAATTTATTTGAGATAGGGTCTCATAATTTTGGGGCATAGATTTTTGAACTTGCTTAAGCCCAGGCCTTTTGAATTTTGTTTATCGCCTCCACCACACTATCTACATCTCCTTGGGTCCCCAAAAAAATATTTTGCCCTAACCAGATACCTTCTTGGGATGCACGTTCCGCCACAGGGCAGAGGGGCAATTCCTTCGAGCTATCTGGCCCACATCGCGCAAGCAGGGTGTTGCGGATAGCGGGAGAACGATAGAGTGGCACATAACCGGGGTTGGCTGAGTCGATGCCTTCTGCTTGTAAGGCTTTAATAAAGTCATCCCGCGACTGATTACCAAAGGCCGTCTTATCATAACGCAAAATGAAGAGATGACGACTTTGCTCGGTGATATTGACATCTTCCGCCAAGGGGCTGAGACCCTCAATTTCAGATAAGGCTTCACTCAGATAACGGGCATTGGCTTCCCGAGTTTGCAGGTGTTCTGGCAAACGTTCAAGCTGGGCTTGTAAAATGGCCCCTTGCCATTCGGTCATCCGTAAATTGCCGCCCAGCAGTTCATGATGATACCAAGCCCCACGCCGCGTCCGACCAACATTATGCAGAGACCAATATTTTTCATATAAGGCTTCATAATTGGTGATGACAATCCCCCCCTCGCCCGCGGTGATGTTTTTGCTGGCTTGAAAGCTAAAGGTGCCCAAATCACCGATGGCCCCCACCCGCTGACCGCGCCACGACGCTCCCCAAGCTTGACAAGCATCTTCTAAGACAGCTAACTGATGCCTTTGGGCGATGTCTAAAATAGCAGACAGGTTGGCCGGTCGTCCAGCAATGTGAACGGGTATGATGGCTTTGGTGCGCTCGGTAATGGCCGCTTCGATTTGATCAGGGTCGAGATTAAAGCTCTCCCATTCAATATCCACGAAGATAGGTATCGCCCCAACCTGAAGCGCAGCACTGGCCGTGGCGATGAAGGTGTAGGGCGTGGTAATGACTTCATCGCCTGGCCCAATATCTAAAGCCTCTAAAGCCAATTGTAAGGCTAGGGTTCCATTGGGGACACACACGCCAAATTTCGCCTGCTGAAATTCAGCAAATTGCCGTTCGAAGGTGTTGACCTGCTCACCATCCAGAATACTCCACTGGCCTGAATGGAGGACGGCTAGTATTTTTTGCTCTTCGCGTTCATCGAAGATAGGCCAAGTGGGAAAAGGTTCGGTGCGGACGGGTGAGCCGCCTTCAATAGCAAGGGTCGCGGTCATTTTGGTCTCCTTAATAATCAGCTATAGATTTAAAGAAAAAGATTTGGAATATGCAGAGCCTAAACCTTTGAGGTTTTAGAAACCTCAAAGGTTTCAATTCCCAAACATTATCTGAATATCTATCGTCTTTAGCCCAAGTCGCTTTGTTAGTGTTTCTATATCACTCGCTAGATCATATATCGTTGTGGTTTTCATAAAAAGACTTTAAGCTGATTCGTGGGAATCAACTTCCTGTAACGTATCTTCCAATGCTTCTCTTCGATTTTCAATATATTGTCGCAAGGCTGTATTCAACAAAACCTGATAACTCCCGTGCCCTAACCGCTTAACTTCATCTTGAAACCATTGTACAATGTCTGTATCTAGCTGAAGGGTAAGGCGTACTTTCTTTGGCATAGCCTGCGGTAATACTTCCCTCAAGGGTTTCATTTCAGCTAATTGCTCATCTGTTAGCGGAGGAAGATCGCTGTAATCAATATCCTCGTCAGTCATTTGACTTAACCTATCCAAATCGCTTTTGTACATAACTTGTTTGCTCTCGCTTAGTAGCTTTCCGCATTGAGATGATACGGATTATTTCCTGATCCCACCTGGTGAAAACAAGGATTACGACATACTGATCCAACATTCCTTGCAAGATATAACGAGTCTCGTCATAATCATCATGAGGGTCTTCAATCACAAAAGCGTCACCGTTAAAAACTAAATGAGCGTCTCGGAAATCCAACCCGTGTCTGTGAAGATTGATACGCCGTTTGTTCTCATCCCATTCGAATATCATAACTTCATTGTATGTGCAATGGGCATATTCGCCAATTTAGATTGAATCGTTAGACGTTTATATCCCATACACGCTATTTTTGGTCAGCGATAGCCTAAAATCCGTCATGGGCGTATAATAGTCCATCAGGAGCTAGATCTTATAATAGCAACCATAAGGAGTCATTATGTCTGCTGACGATATTCTTATCTTAGGTGGGAGTGCCAGTCCGAAGTTGACCCAAGAGATTTGCGATTGTCTAAATATTCAACCAGCTAGGCGGGAAGTCCGTCAGTTTTCTGAAGGCGCGACCTTTGTGCGCGTAGGTGAGAATGTGCGTGGTCGCCGCGTCTATTTGGTACAATCGACAGTCTTTCCGACCAATGACAACTTCATAGAGTTACTTTTTTGGATTGATGCCCTCAAACGGGCCAGTGCTGAATCGGTCACCGTGATTATGCCCTATTTTAGCTATGTCAAAGGCGATAAGAAAGATGAGCCCCGCGTTTCGATTCGAGCGAGAGTCTGCGCCGATATGATTGAGGTCGCTGGGGGAGATCGCGTCGTGACAATGGATATGAATCCCCCCCAGATTCAGGGATTTTTCCATGTCCCCGTTGATGACCTCTATGCCCTGCCCATCTTGAGTGAAGCCATGCAACGGAAGAGCCTGACCGAGCTTGTCGTTGTCTCGCCAGATATCGGCTTTGCGAAACAAGCCCGTAAGTACGCTAATTTTTTAGATGCCCCGCTGGCCATCGGCAATAAGGAACGCAAGGCTCATGATGAACGGGCGGAGGTCTTAGAGGTCATCGGAGATGTCGCCGGGAAGACAGCCTTGATCGTTGATGATTTCGTCGTTTCGGGCGGAACCTTGATTGATGCAGCGAGGCAGGTCTTGGAACAAGGGGCGCATACGGTCTATGCCGCTGTCACCCATGCTGCATTCACCGCCGGCTCTATGGAGCGAATTATGGCTAGCCCCATTCAAGAAATGCTGGTCACCAACACCATCGAAACCCAACCCGTTTCATTCTGTGAAAAGATTGAAGTTGTCTCAGTCGCCCCCCTCTTTGCCGAAGCCATCCGCCGAATCCACAACCGGGAAAGCATTAGTGTTCTCTTTCCAACATAATTAACAATTAACAATTAATTATTTACTAATTGCTAATTACTAATTGACTTTGACCAAAGGATATCTTCTTTGAACCCACCAGAAAATAGACAAGCCCCGATTGAGGCCTGGTTAGAAGCGGGCGTGGTGAAGGAAATGTTTCAGGAGGCGTATTTGCCGGGATAACGCAAATAAGACCGCTATAGGAGAAATTTTCATGACCAATTACATAACATCGCTGATTTATCCCTTAACCTTTATTCCTCACCTAAAAGATTATATTTGGGGGGGCCGAAATTTGGAAAAATTGTATCAACGCATTTTGCCGCCAGGTGAGATCGCTGAAAGTTGGGAGATAGCGGGTCATCCAAATGGGGCGACCGTGGTTGAAGATGGCCCTTGGGCTGGGCGATCATTGCCAGATCTATTGGCTGAGTTAGGGCCAGATTTGGTTGGGTATCGCGCACAGTGGGCTTTGGATCTTCAGAAATTCCCTTTACTCATTAAATTGATCGATGCACATCATAACTTATCGGTTCAAGTACATCCGCCAGATGATTATGCGCTGGCTCAGGCAGGGGGTGAGCTAGGCAAGACCGAGATGTGGTATATTTTGCATGCCGAGCCAGAAGCGAGCGTTATTTTTGGCGTGAAACCTGGGGTGACAGCGGAGAATTTTCGGCAAGCGATTGAGCATAAGGTGCTGGAAGACAAATTGCATTATTTGCCCGTCAAAGTTGGTGATGTTATCTTGGTGGAAGCAGGGGCCTTACATGCGATTTTAGCTGGGGTGATGGTGGCCGAAATTCAACAGAACTCTGATGTCACTTATCGGGTCTATGATTGGGGGCGGCTGGGCGCAGATGGCCAACCCCGGCCGCTGCATGTTGATCACGCCATAGCCGTCTCGAATTTTGCTCAGGTTGAACCAGTCCCTTATGTCCCTCAGTTCGTCGAGCAAACGCAAGGTCTCAAACGTTCAGAAATCAGCCGCTGTGCATATTTTGTGGTAGAATTGATAGAACTTGAGGCCGGGATGAACTATGAGGGACATACTGATGGCAGTTCTTTAGAAATTTGGGGCACTGTTGAGGGCCAAAGCCGCTTGACCTGGGCCGAGTCCTCGATTGACCTGCCGACCATCCGTTTTTGCTTGGCCCCTGCCGCTTTAGGCGATTTTACCGTGACCACAGCGACTGCAAGTAAGATGCTGCGTGTATATTTACCAGAGCGCGGGGGAAGTATCGCTTGCAGCGGGTGAGGGCGCAGTGGTCTAGCGCGGAGACAAATTTAGTCTACCAAGCTTCAGATGACATCATTTACCCTCTCGATGCCCCCCGCCGCGGTGAGGATTTCATACCGAGTGATACCCGTTGGGAGGACTGGAAACGCTTTTCAGGGCGACAGAAACAGGCTATCCATCTCGGCGGTTTGGTCGGCCACATGACTTACCAAGGCAACTGGCAACCCTTCTTACCTTTCCTGCCCCTGACTGAATGGATTCAGGTCGGCAAGGGCACCGTCTTTGGCAATGGGCAGGTCGTGGTCGTGGGGCACTCGTCTGGCTAAAAGAGGACGGTTAATATCAATGGGTTGTAGATATTTTTTGAGTTATTTCATCTATTTATCTTTACTTGCCTTAAACGCCTGCCAACCCCAATCTACTTGGCGATGGACACCTGTCGAAGAAGGCCTCTCGCGGCAGACGATTACCTTGGCTGTGGCAAGGGATCCAAACGACCCCCAAAATCTTTGGGCTGGACATTACGCTGAACTCGGTCTGAGCTATAGCCAAGATGGCGGTCAAACATGGCAACCCTGGCAGATGGCGAATGACGATAATCCAGTCTTCGACATTCTACTCACCGCTCAAAATACTTTTGTTGCCACGCGAGATGGTTTGCTCAAGCAAAAACAAGGGGACGATAATTTTAGTCTTGTGTCTGGTCTGACCGCCGTTGCAGTTTTTGTCCTGGCGATGGATGAACAAGGACAGGCCTATGCTGGTTTAGATGAGCTGGGGATTTATATCAGCGATGCTGAACAAGAGACTTGGCAAGCTTTATCACCGCAACCGGAACTTTTACAAGAAGCGGCCATTTTATCATTAGCGATTTCACCCTCAGGCCAAAAGCTGTATGCAGGCACCGCAGGTCAAGGGCTGTTTATCAGTCAAGATGGGGGACAGACTTGGCAGCGACATTATCCCACTGCCTTTGTGCCGAATGTTGCCTTGAAGCCCAGCCAACCTCAAATTGCCGTCGCCAGCTTGCGGAAAGAACTGGTTCGGACTCAAGATGGAGGGCAGACTTGGCATAGACTGCCCCTAGCCTGGGCCGAAGATGAAGTCTTAGCTTTACTTTGGCTAGAAAATGCTAAGGCTTTGAGTGGTCTATGGGCTGGCGCGGGACGTGGTCAGGTCTATTTCAGCCCTGATGAGGGTCAAACTTGGCAGGCACGGCAGGATGGTCTCTCCCCGCATGGGGGCATTTTAGATTTGGCCTTGGCAGGGGAAAGGCTGCTGGCGGGGACTTGGACAGGCGTTTATGCAAGTGATCAAGACGGTCTGACTTGGCAATATCTTAGTCCCTCGCTCGGTCTCCCAGATGCGACAAGTCTGCTCTCTGTAGATGACCAGCTTTTTTTGGGTTCACGGAGTGGTTTATATCATTGGGAGGCCCAAACGCAGACTTGGCAAAAATTGTTGGAAGATTTGGCGGCTGGCGGTATCACCGCTTTGGTCGCCGCGCCGAGTACAGGTCAAGCGACCACGCTCTATGCTGGGACGGCTGGAAACAATCTCTATCGCAGCGACGATAAGGGCCGCTCCTGGTTTTTTGTGCCGCCTGAGCGACGTTTGGGGGTCCAGGCCCTAGCTGCTTCCCCAACTGAGGCGGATCATCTCTACATGCTCGCTATGTGGGAGCGGATGTATGAAAGCCAAGATGGGGGGAAAAGTTGGGTCGCCCGCTGGCAGGGGCTAGGGAACTATATCGAAGCAACGAGTTTGGCTATTGATGCCCAAGACCCCAATATTCTTTATTTAGGCACAGAACGCGGCTTATATCGCAGCGACTGCGGGGGGACTTACTGGCAAGCAACCGCGCCAAGCCTGTTAAACCAAAGCATCTTAAGCATTGTTTCACGGGCAGATGGCACCTTGTACTTAGGCACAACCCGTGGTATTTACCTGAGTCAGGACCAAGGGCATCTTGTTTCGCCTTGGGGGACAGGCTTAGAAGACATCTCTGTCACCGCAATTTTGTTTGACCCGCAGCGGGATGACCATGTTTATGTTGGCACAGCTTTTGGTGGCATCTATGAATCTCAGGATAAGGGAGCCACTTGGCACAAAATCGGTCTATCAGACATGGATCAAGTGGTGATTGAGGCGATGGCTTGGGGGCCATACGGGGGGCTATTTATCGTCTCACCGAAGAAGGTCTGGCGAGGCGTGAGGGATTAGTTTTTAGTTCTTAGTTTTTAGTCTTTTATCTATGATCAAGAAATATTCATCATTTTTTTGGCTTATTTTTATGATAAGCCTTTGCATCCTTAATACCTGTCAAGATCCTCCATCTCAAACAGATAACCTCATACTCGCTGCTCATACTTTACGTGCAGATAATTGGTCCTTGGAAAAAGCACATCAAGGGCGTTTTCAAGCTGTGGTGCAGGTGTTCTCTTGGCGAGAGATTGAGCCGACACGGGACGAATATCATTGGGAGGTCATCGATCAGGTTGTGGCTGGGGCGGCGTATTATGGTTTAGACTTGATCGTGCGCTTAGACCAGCACCCAGCTTGGGCGAATAGCGTTGATATAAATTTGAATGGGCCACCGGATCGTTTGGCAGATTATGGACGCTTCGTTGGTCGGGTTGTTAATCGTTACCAGGGACGCATCAAAGCCTATATTATCTGGAATGAACCCAATTTGGCCCTTGAATGGGGCGCCCGACCCCCTGCTCCGACAGCCTATGTTGACCTGTTGAAGGTTGGCTATGAAGCGGTACGAGCCAATGATCCCGAAGCCTTGGTCGTCGTTGCCGCTTTAGCCCCAACGAACGGTGATGGAAATCGAGCGATGGATGATCGCGCCTTTTTGAAAGCCATGTACGCCGCGGGCGCGGGGGCCTATTTTGATGTTTTGGGCATTCATCCTTATGGTTTTCATCTGTCACCATACGCTGGCCGAGATGAAAATGATGGCTTAGTCTTCGCTCGTTTGCTGGAGTGGCGCGAGATTATGCTGGCTCATGGTGATGAAGATAAACCGGTGTGGATCACCGAACTCGGCTGGACGGTGACAGATCCGCCGTCGCAATCTGGCTTGGCTGTGTCTCTTCAAGAACAAGCACGCTATTTAGGCCAAGCCTTAGATCGTGTTCGTCAGGAATGGCCTTGGATTGAACTTTTCACCGTCTGGAATATTGGTCATGGACAAGACTTTCGTGGCTACAGCCTTTTCGAGAGGGACGGGGTGCCGCGATTGGCTTACCTGACTTGGCAAGAAAAATTACGTCAAGAAAATTTGGGCCGAGAGCCAACGACCGTCACTAGGCAACCCGACTCAGTCACAATCTTGGCGGAAGATGCGCGTATTCATTTAGGCGATACTGAATTGTCGCTCCCTTGGTGGCCGCTTTATGCTGGCCATGATCCTAGTCCCACTTGGACAGGGGGCTTTTATTTGGCTGATCCTGGTCAGAAAGACTGGATGCTTTCTCTAGAAATGGTACAGCAAAGTGATCTCGGCGCAACCATCTTAGTGAATGGACATCTATTAACCCCCGACATGCCTCAACAAGATTTCACGCTCCGTTGGATGACCTTCCGCCGCAGGATGCCCTTCACTTGGTTGCGTTCTGGCTATAATGAAGTCACCATCTCCACCGTCCGTCTCGCCCCCGATTTGCAACACGATGAATATGTTTGGAACGATTTCCAATTCCGGCGGGTTTGGTTGAGGCGATGAGAAATATAAAGTGATTATCATTTCCAGAACATAACTTTTTATATCCTTTGATGACTCTAATCCCGTTGCCAATAATGCAAACTTTGCTAAATGAAGGCTTGGGGTTAAGATATACGGGTCAGCAACGTTTAGCTAAGAATCTATTGATGGCTTGTTTGAAGCCATAACCCCTTATATTGGTGGAATCCAGAGAGATGTTTAAGAAATATATTTGTGTTTTTTCCTCTTGTTTTATTTTATTTTTTACGCTTTATTCGCCGCTGATTGGTTCCATTTGGTATAATTTAGGGATGACAGATTTAGTATATCCTGATTTAGGGCACAAGAGCAGTTCATTTGCCCAATATGCTTTAGAGCAAGCCTATACTTATCGCCCGGAAGATATGTCTACCAAGCGCTACTTGGGCTTGGCTTGGGCCGCTTCAGGTAATCTTGAAAAAGCACTGGACTTGTGGCGGGATGATCCCCATATTGCGAAAATTGTTATTCAACGGTGGCGGCATACACGTCACCAAGAATATAGCCTAGACCCTGAATTTTGGTATGAGGTGGCCAAACATATAGATTCAATGGCGGTTAGCCATGATTATAAGGCGGTCGGGAAAGATTTTCTTTGGTCTCAAGACTTGGAAGGGGCATTCTTAGCCTTTCAACGGATAACTGAAATTGATCCTCAAAATCGAGATGGCTGGTATCATTTAGCCAGGACGTATCTTTGGCGAGATGGTTCTGAAAAAGCCCTAAACACTTACCAAAATGCACTTAAAGGGACACGCGGTGATATAGGGTTGAGCGATATTTACTACCAAATTGGGTACATAAAACATCGACATCTGAAACCCCCTCAAATTAATCAAGCTTGGCGGAGCTACGAAAAGGCTCTAAGCTATGCTGATTTTTGGGATGTCGAAAATCATGCGGATACCTATTTTCAGCAAGGCAGTATTTTCAGCCGACGTAATCAATATGATAAAGCCATAGAAAAATACGAGCAAGCACTGGCCTTAAGTCCAAGACACTATTGGGCTCTGTTGAGTTTGGCTAACAGTCAATGGCAGCTCGAATTTTATGAACAAGCAAAAAATAATGTTCAAAAGGCGATAGATTTTAATCCTAAGCGAAAAAATGCCTATATGCTTCTCGGGAAGTTTTTTCAAGATGAGGAGAATATCAGTGCCTCAAAAAAAATGTACCTGAAGGCATTACAAATAGACCCAGAAGATAAAATAGCAAAGGAATATCTGCAACATTTAGACAGATAGGAAGATATTTCGTATGAAAAAAATATTATTGATCGGGGCTGATTTAATTTCAGCTAATCAGGGCGTAAATGCCCTAACAATAAGGCACAATAACTGCTTTATCCAAGCGGTTCTCCGACAATTACACGATTAGTATTATAAAGTGCTATCCCGATTTTGATGATAAACTAGGCCAGAGTTTTATTATAGCGCGGACAGAAGTGGGTAGGTCTATCTTGGAAGAGGCAATATCAGAAAAATATTTAACGGTTAGCCCTTTTAGCGCAGAAAAACTTCACGCTGTTCAGCCATCGCAACGGAAGCGGAGACAGGCTATTCTGCCTCGTTTATTGGCTCTTAGGTTGATGGGAAAACCCATACCAACCTACCAAGGGTTTTATTTGCTTAGAAATGCAATAAGTGGCGGTGCTTTTGCTTTTTTTAGACAATTTTTAGGCATGTTAGATAGACTCTATAAGGAAAAGTAAAGACAATATTGTGATCACAAGCCTTAGAAATCGTATTGACCCCCGTTTCAACCTGATCATCAAAGGGGCAACAGGCACCTTTGGCATTAAGACAGCCACTACGGGCCTTTCGTTTATTACTACGATCCTCCTGACTCGCTTGTTAGGTGCTTCAGGCTATGGTGTATACAGCTACGCGATGGCCTGGATAGGTTTGCTAACCCTGCCAGCTGTGTTGGGCTTGGACAAGCTGTTGGTGCGCGAGGTAGCAGCTAGTCAAGCTCAGTCAGCGTGGAGCTTGACGAATGGACTTTTGGTATGGTCAAATCGAACTGTCTTAAGCGTTTCAATGGGTGTAGCCTTATTAGTAGCTGGCATCGCCACCTTCATATTCAACCGTTCTGATACGCTGTTGATGTACACCTTCTGGGTCGCGGTTTTCTTATTGCCGTTGAATGCGCTCAATTTAATCAGACAAGCGATGATGGAGGGCCTCTATCATGTGGTGACAGGGCACCTACCAGATATCATCCGTTCATTGGTGTTTGTTACCCTCGTTGGATGGACTTCTTTGTTTCTGAAACAGGACTTGAAGGTATTTTGGGCAATGGGGATGAATGTTGTTGCGACAGGGATAGCCCTTTTTGTTGGTACGCACTTACTATTAAAGGCTATTCCTCAAACTGTTAAATCAGCCAAACCGAGTTATCAGATTCAATCTTGGATGCATCGTATCCTCCCTATGATGCTTATCAGTAGTATACAAGTGGTTTATGTGAGAACTGATATGCTGATGCTGGGCGCAATGCGGGAGCCTGAATTGGTTGGTATTTATAGTGTTGTCCGCCAGGTCACACACCTGATTACATTTTTGATTATGGCTGTCAATGCGACCCTTGCTCCGACCATTTCCAGCTTATATGCAGCTGGAGATATGCAAGGGTTACAGAAAATTTTTACGAAAAGCATGCGTTTGATGTTTGTTATCTCGCTCCCTTTGGTTGGTGGCTTCATAATTTTTGGCGACTGGTTCTTGTTGATCTTTGGCCCAGAATTTATACAAGGAAGCCCTGCTCTGGCTATTTTAAGTATCACTCAACTTTTTAACGTGGCGATTGGTTCGATTGGTCCATTGCTTATGATGTCTGGACATGAACGTATTTTCGCCATGAATATCGGAATAAGCGCAGTCTTGAACATTATGCTGAATGGCTTGTTGATACCTCAATGGGGAATGTTGGGTGCTGCCACGGCTACAGCAATCAGTAGAGTCATAATGAGTCTTTTCGTGCTGATATGGGTGTATAAGAAAGTAAAAATTCACCCTACCATATTTGGGGCCATCACCTTACAACGAATAAAATGAAACCCCTTTTGATCTGTAATGAACCCCAAACATTAGACCAGATGTGTTAACTTATTCGCTTTTTTGTATGGTTTGACAAAAAGGTCCATCTTACTATTCCATACCAATCAGGTTTTCAAAATCTAGATTCCTATAAATATTCAAGAATATGTCTCAAATAAACAATCGTGTTTTTGTTAATTCTATGCCAAAAAGCGGAACCCATCTATTAGGGAACGTAATTAACCTATGTGGGTATGGGAGTGTCGAACGAATACGTCATACACTAACCCGTGGGCTAGGTGTTCCGCGAAATTTTGCCTATGAAGCTGTCTATCGAAATTGGGTCAGAAAATTTTATATGACCTGCTGTTATAAGGTTGAGGATACGACAGTGCCTATTGATGTCACATCGCCTATTCAGACACCTGCTTTTTTGTTGAGATGGTGGCTTGATCAAATCCCTAAGCAAAAATATTTCATAGGCCATGTTCCTTGGTCTCCAACATCCGATGAAATTTTAACCACATTGGGTTATAAACATGTATTTATTATCCGTGACCCTCGAGATGTACTTGTTTCATTTTTACATTTTGTCCAACGTCCTCAACATTCTTTAAGATCTGATTTTCAACACCTTAGCCCTCAGGAACAGTTTTCATTTGCTATCACAGGCGGCAAAGCTCAACAAAGTAATCGTCACATGATGGGCATTATTGATTCTTTAGAGTCGGTCATCAAGTGGAAACAGTCAAATAATTCTTTGTTGGTTCGATTCGAGGATTTAATTGGTGCTCAAGGGGGGGGGGGTTCAAAGGAGAGACAATTTTTAGCTGTCAAACAAATTTGTCTTTATTTAGAAATTGATGCAGATACAGCGTTTATTGACACAATTTGTCAACAGGCTTTTGATCCCTCTGCCCGAACGTTTCGCCAAGGAAAAATTGGTGGCTGGCGTGATGTCTTAAAGGCGGAACAACTGACGATGTTTTACCAACAGGCAAGCGATATACTGACCAACCTTGGCTATTCAGTCGAAGTATAATTGAAAGTTATGAGAGAATTTCAAACAGTGGTTATTATCTTAAATTGGAATAACCTTGAGGATACTGAAGCCTGCCTAAATGCTTTACAACAAAGTGAAACCCCTATTCAGGTGGTTGTTGTAGATAATGCCTCGACTCAAAAGGGCATTGATGACTTGTGTGTGCGGTACAAAAATGTCACCTTGCTTAAAAATAAAGAAAATTTGGGCTTTGGACGAGGCAATAATGTTGGTCTAAAATGGGCACTTGAAAATACCCAAGCTGACTATTTTTTTATTCTCAATAATGATGCCTTTATTAAAGCAGATACAATTGCCAAACTTGAAGACTATTTGAACAATCACCCTAAGGTGGCTTGTGTGACACCGCAAATTGTTTTTGCTGATAAACCTGATAAAATTTGGTATGTAGGCGGAACGATCAATGCCATTACGGGATGCGTTAAGCCTTGGCATTGGGGCAAAGAACAGCGTACAACCCTGACACCCTACCGGGTAGAGTTCGTTTCTGGATGTGCTATCTTGATCAGAAGACAGATTCTGACGCAATTAGGTGGATTTGATCCCCGTTATTTCATGTACGAGGAAGATGTTGAATATTCCTTGCGCCTGAAAAAATATGGTTTTCTGGCCTATTGTGTTCCTCAGGCCTTGCTGTTGCACAAAGTTCAAGGTAGCCACCGTAAGCATAATACTTTTATCAATTTGAAATCATCAAAAAACCCTAATTTTACCTTTATTACCTATCATCGTACTGCCAATCGTCTCTTAACAATGCATAAACACAGTACTGATTTTGTTTGGTTGCTTTTCGTATTTTATAACCATATATTTTTATTATATCAAATCCTTCAATTTACAATATGTGGCAGAGTGGATGCTATCCAGGCGATCATAAATGGCTATAGAAATTACTTGAATTTACGTCACGGAAAGTGTATTGATCAGTTAAAGACGACTACTGGTTAAAATTTATGACTGTCATAAGTGAGCCAAAACCAAAATATTTCATCACCAAACATGTTGTATATAGTTTCATTGGTCTATGTCTGCTAGCAATCGGTGTATTTCCAACAGTTTTAGGGGTGCTTTTTGACATTAGACAATCTGAATTTATGATCGTTGTTCATCTCATCGTCATTTCAGGACTTGCCTTTATTTTGGGACTCAAGAATATCAAAGCAGCCTTACTCGTTTTAATGATATTTATGCCCTGGCAGCCTTTTCTAACGATGCCAATCTCGGAGTCCCTAGGCGGTACAGGTGTTAAAGTCTTGGTAGCGACGAAAGATGTGTATGCAACGATGTTGTTGATAGCACTCTTCCTGAAGAAAGGTATATATGAAAAATGGACAACGCCAATTAACCTTGTGGCCGGGTTATTTTTAATGGTTCATATACTTTACGCGCTTATGTCACCCGCCAGTTTATTGGGAGTAGCGGTCTCCTTTCGAGAAGGATTTATGGTCATCGCGTTCTTCCTGATTGGTCGTCTGAGTGGATTATCTCTAGATAATCTAGGCTGGTTTTTACGCATTTGTGTTCTGATTGCTATTGTTGTCGCTACCTTCGGTTACATCGAAAGATTTTTGTTTACTGAACATACTTGGGAAATGATAGGGGTAGCGGAATATATGATGGCTAAAAAAGGCTGGATGTCCAAGAGGCATGAGATCGAAGCAAATGTACCAAGAAACTGGTATGCTACGTTTTTTGATAAGTTGTATCGCAGAATGGTTTCTGGTATCGGTGATCCTACCTCATTATCTCGATATTTAACCTTACCTATCCTAAGTTTGTTATTTATACCACTGTTGTTTCATAAACAGATCCATTTACGACTCTTCCTTGTTTTCTTTTTTTGCGGTGCTTTGTTTTTCACCTTAGGTATGGGTGGCTGGTTAATTGTTTTAGGGGGCTTGATGATTTGGTCGGGGCTAAATAGATCTCGCTTGGCCATAATTTTATTGCCCCTTATGGCTGTCGTTTTAATAGGCGTGATAGCCCTTTTAATTCAATATAGTAGTTCTGCTGTCCCGCATCTTATGAGTGCTGGTCGAGGCTTACAAGCTATTTTTTCTTCGCCGTTTGGTTCAGGATTAGGAACAGCTGGCACGAAAGCCCTAACCTTTACTGATCAAGCTTTAAAAGGTTCTGGAGAGAGTTATTTGGCGGCACTAGCTTTTCAAACCAGCGTTGCTGGGGTTTTTACCTATAGTTTGTTTATGTATTTAGTTGCTAATAGTCTCTTTAAGTTGTATTATCTTGGTAAAAAACAAGAAAAAGAAAATAATTTTTTAGCTCAATATGCTGCGTTAGGACTATCACTGATCATCGGAATTTTTATGACATCATTGTTTGCAAATTCTGCCGTTTCTCCAATTTCGGCAGGGCCATCATTACTGTTTTGTGGTGCTTTGGTCGGCTTGTATAGCTGGCGCACAAAAACGACCCAAATTGGGTCTGATACAATTTAACAGATTTATACGATTGAGGAGAGCGTATGCTTAATCCTTCGCTACCTAATTTTATTATTGCTGGTGTGAACAAAGCGGCCACAACGTCTGTATTTATGTACTTATCCCAACATCCTGACATTTGTCCTTCTAGCATCAAGGAAGTGCAGTATTTTTTACCAGTCCGATACAGAGCTGACCAATTGCCACCCATAGAAGAGTATTTACAATATTTTAATCACTGTGGTCAAGAAAAATATCGTATGGAAGCCACAGGAAAATACTTCTATGGTGGTCAAAAAACTGCACGGATTATTAAAGATACCTGTGGTGATATAAACATTCTATTAACGTTTAGAAATCCAGTTGATCGACTCTTTTCTTTTTTAGGTTTCAGAAATCTATGTTGAGATTAGAGAAAACGCTCTCTTTAGAAGAATATATTCAGCGTTGTGAAAGTATTCCTCCTCATGAACTCGAGAAACCAGAGAGTAATCTTTATTACTCAATTGAAAGCGGCTTTTATGTTAAACATCTATCTGCTTGGATAGATGTATTTGGTTTAGAAGACCTTAAAATCACTTTTTTTGAACATTTGCAACAGGATTCTAAGGCATTTTTGATAGATTTATGTCAATGGTTGGCTCTCGAATATGAAGAATTCATTACATCCCTAAATCTTTCAGTTGAAAATAAAACAGTGGGCTATCGTAATAAGGCTTTATTAAAGTTAGCTTTAGCCATAAATTGGCGTGGTGAAAAATTTTGGCGTACACATCCGAATTTGAAAAGGAATCTAAGGTCTATTTATTATAAATTTAATGGAGCTTCAGGCAACGAAAGCATGTCTTCAGATACACGTCAGTACTTAAATAGTATCTTTGCTCCTTACAATCAACAGTTTGCTTTGCAATTGAGGGATTATGGGTATACCAATTTACCCGCTTGGCTTTCACAAGACGTTGATTCGCTTTCTATATCACCCCAAATGCAGCGATCATGATTGCCCAACTCGATTCTCATTATATCAAAGTTCGACCGAATAAAATCTATCCCCGCCTAATCAGCCACTTTCTCTTTCAAGGTCGATTTTTGACCACCAATCACCGTTGGCTGAACCGTTTTATTTTAGCTTATCTAAAGAGCTTAACCTTATTACCAGCGATTAAGTCTGTCAGAAAACCCATTTTTATTATTGGCACAGGACGAAGTGGCTCCACGATTTTAGGTAAAGTTCTGTCCATGCACAAAGATATCGGCTTTTTGAATGAACCCAAAGCCTTGTGGTACACCATCCATGAACAAGATGATGTGAATGGTCATTTTAGTCAGGAGATCGCCCGTTATCATTTTGATGATAAAGATGCTACATCAGATATCCAACGGAAATCTCAACGACTTTTTGCTTGGTATTTAACCTTTAGTGCTTCAACCCGTGTGGTGGATAAAAACCCTGAAATTATATTTCGGATCCCCTTTGTGCAAGCTATTTTTCCAGAGGCAAAATTTGTGTTTCTGGTACGTAATGCTTGGGATACCTGTGCTTCGATTGTTAAATGGTCCAAGCAGTACGGGCTCCAAAGAAACGGTCAGGTAGAAGATTGGTGGGGCCTAAATAATCGAAAATGGCGATTTATGGTCGATCAACTTGTGCCTCAGGATACTTTATTGGCTCAATATCACCCTTTGATAAGTACCTTTGAGGATCATACGAACATGGCTGTCGTCGAGTGGATTCTGACAATGCGTGAAGGATTAAAGTACTTGAACAAACATAACAGTGACCTATATTTGGTTAAGTTTGAAGATTTGAATGTCTCACCTCGTCAGACTTTACACAATTTATCTAACTTTTGTGAACTTGATGTAGATGAAACGTTTTTAAGCTATGCTGAAAAGACACTTAGTTTGATTAAACCTTATCCTAAGCCTGATATTCAGGCAGATTTACATTCTCCTTTTCAGCAAACTTTAAGGTGTTTAAACTATGATAAATTATAAACATCCCAATATGCGTGTCGCTATGATAGAGCCAGTGGGTGGACATAGCGGTATGGACTATTATGATTTTGGCTTATGCGATGGTCTTACTAAACAGGGGCTTGAGGTTACCCTTTACACTTGCAACGAAACTGATTCTTGGAAAGACGATAGCTTTAGGATTAAACGATTTTACAATAAGATTTATGGACCTGACCCTGCTTGGATACGAGGCTTGCGATATTTATCAGGTACGCTTCAATCACTATGGCACGCCGCACAAATACGGAGTAAGGTGGTTCATTTTCACCTTTTTTATGTGACATTGCTGGAATTTTTTAATATCTTTTTAGCCAGAGTATTAGGATTTAAGGTGGTGATCACGGCTCATGATGTCAAGCCCTTTGTTGATAAACTGTCGGCTCCAAGATTAGCTAGAATCGCTTATCAGTTAGCCCATGTTGTCATTGGACATAATCATATCAGTCAAACAGAAATAAACTCTTTTCTTCATGTGCCAATCGAAAAGATAAAATGTATACCTCATGGCAACTATCTGCTCTTTATTAGGCCCCAAGATTCTCTATCTGCTCGGAAAAATCTGCATATTGCCGCATCAAAAAAGGTCATCCTCTTTTTTGGACAAATCAAAGAAACAAAGGGCTTAGACTTGTTATTACAGGCCTTGCCTCAAGTCATTCAAGAACATCCTGATATAGCACTTGTTATTGCGGGCCGTCCTTGGAAGGATGATTTTTCAAAATATCAAGCACTTATAGACGCATACAATTTAAACGCATACTGTCAGCTACATATTCGCCATATTCCAGATAACGAGGTTGACCAGTTTTACTCAGCAGCGAGCTTAGTTGTATTGCCTTACCGCCAAATTTATCAGAGCGGTGTTTTGCTGATGGCGATGAGTTATGCTAAACCTGTTCTTGTGTCGGATTTAGCAGGCCTGAAAGAGGTTGTAACTGATAATGAAACGGGCTTTATCTTCAAAAGTCTTGACCCAGATAGTTTAGCCAAAAAGATGAGGACTATTTTTAGTCAGGCCGAACATACAATGGAGGTAGGGGAAAATGGTTTTAGATTAATGGCTACGGAGTATTCTTGGACCAGAATTGGGAAATTAACATTAGAATGTTATAAGGCTATTTTGAGGTAAAATGTCCATGAAGATTGCTTTACTTGGAACCCGTGGCGTACCGGCCAGCTACAGCGGCTTTGAAACCTGCGTAGAGCAACTCGGCCAGCGTTTAGTTGAACGAGGTCATGAAGTCACAGTATATGCTCGGTCACACCACATCACCTATGACCAACTAACCTACAAGGGCATGCGCTTAATTAAGCATGGTACGATTGCCAATAAATATTTAGACACGATTGTGCATTCTCTTATATCCTCTCTTCAGGTTCTGCCTCAAGGCTATGATATTGTCTTATACTTTATTGTCGGTAATAGTCTTGTGACCTGGATTCCCCGTTTGGTAGGCACAAAAACTTTACTGAATGTTGATGGCTTGGACTGGAAACGAGAGAAATGGCCTACTTTGGCTAAAAAATACATTCAGTTTGCCGAATATTTGGCCACTAAGTTCCCTAGTGCTTATTTAACCGATTCTCACGTTGTCCAGGGCTATTATCGTGATCGATTCAATAGTGAACCGTCCTATATTCCCTACGGCTCAGAAATAGACTTATTACCACCTGGCGAAACTTTGGCTAAGTTTGGTTTGGAAAAAGGAAAATATATTTTGTTTGTCGGTCGTTTGGTGCCAGAAAATTGCGTCCACCATCTGATAAAAGCATTTAAACAAATTGAGACCGATATGAAATGTGTCATCGTCGGTGATGCTACTTATGCTCAGGACTATATTGCTTCTCTCAAAGAAAGTGCGAAAGACGATGCACGGATTATTTTTACGGGGTATGTCTTTGGCAAAGGCTACCACGAGCTAGGTTCTAATGCCTATATTTTTACCGAGACCTCTGGTGTCGGCGGTACACACCCTGCTCTTATCGAGGCGATGGCTTTTGGTAGCTGCGTTATTACACATGACACATCAGAAAATCTGGAAACGATTGATAAGGCTGGTTTTAGTTACGATGGCAAAATCGGGGCAGAGAGTTTGCGTCAAGTCTTGCAAAAGTTACTGGATAACCCCAAAATGGTGACAGAATACCAGCAAAAAGCTCAACACCGTGCGAACACGGTCTATACCTGGGAAGTTGTCACTGATAAATATGAACGATTATTCCATCACTTGTTAAAGCAACCCCTGCCTGAACGATTACAGATATCAGCATCTTAGCTTTTAAGGTTCTATGAGAAATATTGTGGTAGATAAGATTAAACGCTAGAGAAAGAGGCAGAGTGGCAAAGTCCATGTATAACGGCCTCACTCTGCCACTTTGCTCATTTACACGCTGTTTTCTCTATTTTCACAAAATTTCTCAATGAGCCATTAATTCTCATTACTCGCGGTATAATTTAGGGGCTTAACAACAAACGATCCTATTTTCTCAGGGAGGTCTCGAAAGGAAATTTTCAAAAGATGATATTTTGTTTGGGGTATAGCTACCTTTTGTATCTCCTGCTGACCATGGCTAAGATAAACGCGGTGGGAAAGACCACGAAGGTATATAATTATATTCGAGGTCATCTAATTGTTGACCTAGCTGCTTAATTTCACGGATGACTTCACGCAGCTCATCAATTGGACGCAAAATTTTATCATCATCCTCAAAATACCAATTTTTCCAGCCGTTGCAAGGGCTGCCGTTCATTAAATGTTTGCCCGCTTGATGGATTGATCCTTCAAACCCATTGAGGATAAGCTTTCCATCCGCTTTCACCTGAGCTATTTCTGTCCGATCCTCTTGGAAGTATAAGGTTTGGCCGGGCTTAAGGAGGTTATGTTCCAATAAATTACCAAAAGGAATACGGGGGGCTAGCCGTTTTTTATCACCTGTATCGAATACTTCTTCTTTAAGCTCTTCTGGCCTAACCCCGTCGATTCTTTCTTGGGCAACGCTGATGTACGATTCTTCGCACTCAATGCCAATCCACTTTCGATGTAGGCGTTTAGCCACCGCCCCTGTTGTGCCGCTGCCAAAAAATGGGTCTAAAATCATATCGCCGGGCTTGCTGGACGAAACAATAATCCTATATAATAAAGCTTCTGGCTTCTGGGTTGAGTGTGCTTTTTTGCCCTCAATTTTAATCCGCTCTGAGCCAGAACAAATAGGGATGAACCAGTCACTTCGCATCTGCTTATCATCATTTAAGGCTTTCATGGCGTGATGGTTAAAAGTATATTTGGCTCCTTTTGCTTTACTGGCCCAAATCAAGGTTTCGTGGGCATTGGTAAACCGTACCCCACGGAAGTTAGGCATTGGGTTCGTTTTGACCCACACAATATCGTTGAGAAACCAATAGTCTAGGTCTTGCATCACAGTGCCCAGACGGTAAATATTGTGATAAGAACCAATGACCCAAATTGTGCCAGTGTCTTTTAAGATGCGTCGGCAAGCAGTCAGCCACTGGCGACTAAATTTATCATAGGCTTCAAAACTGCTGAATTGGTCCCAAGTATCGTTGACCCCATCCACCTTTGTCATATTGGGTCGCCATAGTGCTTGTTGGAGTTGGAGATTATAAGGTGGATCAGCAAAAATTAAATCTATTGACTTTTCTGGTAATGTATTGAGAACTTCAATACAGTCCCCTTGTAAAATTTGATTTGCTGGTAATTCATTTTTGTTCATTAATTTAACCATAGTATTTATTCAATTTCTCTTGTAATGCTTTATTTATATTCAAATATTCCTTGAGCGGCTCATCATCCCATATTTGAGCTTCAATGTATCGCTCAGGCCCTTTCATGCCCCCTTCATTTCATATCTGTGGTAGACCATATCGCTCGACTAAGGTGGACAATTCACTCAGAATATAGACCTGCCCTCGATAAGATCGGCCATCTTGGTAACGCAGGGCGGGGAAGGTATCACCATAGGTGAAGCTGATAATCTCAGCCTGAAATTCAGCCAGTGGAATCTGTATTTCTTCGCCTTGGCGATACCAATTTTTGAGCCAAGGACAAGCTCCAAGCGTCATATAGTGTGGTCTTCTTCGGCGGGGATTTCCCCTTTTTTGATGAAGAGGCTGCGGACTTGATCCTCTAAGGCCCAGCGTACTTGTAAATAGTCCTCAGAACGCTGACTGACGAAGATCCATTTATCTTGATGGAGGCGCGTGAGGATCTGTTCTGCTTCCTCAAATGGTAGATCAGATAAGTTGAGGAAGGGTCCTTTACTCGCTTCAAAATAATGATATAGACTGTTGCGCCAGACAGTGAGGGCCTAAGCAGAAGAATTACGATTATCCCAAGGATGTATTCAATCTTTACCATAAACAAGCTCATCAAATATACCAACCGATAAGCTTGCCTGTACACAAACGGATGAGGTTCAGCGTTTGGATACGCGCTGACTGCATGTGGGTATGATATATTATCATATGCTGATTTATTATTTTTGGCAAATTGATATTGGTGTTTTTTCGGTATCGTGAGATGGGCAATATTTACCCCGATTTTTAAATTTTTTGCTGTCCAACGAGACCACTCAATTGACATCGTCCTCGACCAAACTTATACTCTCTCGAACATAACACTCATGCTAATAAAAAAGGACGGTCACACATGGAAACGATCCAATTAGAATTAGACGCACAAATACTGCAACAAGCCCAACAAATCGCGCAAGCGCGTCAAGTGAGTTTAGAACAATTACTCAGCGATATGATCGAAGAATTGGCTCACAGGACAGTCTCAGATGATCCTTTATGGGGTCTATTTGCGGATGAAGTGGAGCTAATCGACGATGTGGTGGAATCGGTAATGTTGGACCGAGAAGCACGTCACTTGAGGCAGGCCCATGGATAAAGTCTTGTTGGATACCGATATATTTTCAGAGATTTTTAAAGGTAGGAATAGAAATATTGAGGTCAAATCACGGGCTTATCGAGAACAAGTTGGTCCGTATACCATTTCGACCATCACTGTCATGGAAATTGTTAAAGGTCTCCATAAAGTCGGGCGAGAGGCGCGGCTGCAAATATTTTTAGCGGGTTTATCACAACTGGAGGTCTTAAATTTGGGGGTTCATGGGGCTGAGTTGGCGGGTCGAATCCAAGCAGACTTGGAACGAATAGGACAACCCATTGGTCGAGCTGACCCGATGATTGCAGCCGTCGCTTTGCAACATGGCTTCGTCTTGGTGACAGGCAATCAGGCGCATTATCAGCGGATTCAGGCTTTAGGCTATCCGCTGAAGTTGGACAACTGGCGATAGTCTCAAGAGCTAGAACCTTTTATTTTTCAGGCTACACGCCTAGAGCTAAAGTTTGATCCTTACCTCCTTCTGAGCTATACTAAGCTGCCCTTAGCCATGTTAGGTGTTTCTCGAAATTTGTCGTTGAATATGCAAAGAATGTTTTTTCCTCGATGGAAAATTTTCTGACAATCTGCCTTAAATTTAGCGATTAGTATAGCGTATTAAGTTGCCCTATAAGAGATAATTTAGGGATAACGATATAAAAATTTTATCCATCATATTTTGAGAGAAAGGAACCCGTTATGACTAACCAACAACATAACAACCCTATCAATCGTCGGCAATTTCTTCAGGGCTTGGCCTTTATTGGCGGGGCGACAATCGCCACAGCCTGTGGCGTACCACAAGTCGCTACAGATAGCGACGCAGGCGGTGGGTCAAGTGCTGGCAGTGATCCCCTTAAGATCTTAATTCGCCTCAATGGTATCGACTCCCCTGGCCAAAAATTCGCGGACGAATTTATTGTTAACTATAACGCGGAGAATAATGTCGCTGTTGAAATCGACTACACCGACTGGGGTAGCTCGTTCCAAAAAGCGACGACGGGTCTCGCTGGCGGCACCTCGCCCGATATCTTTATGGGCGGGGGTCTTTGGACCCCCGTCATCGCTTCGAAAGGTGGCGCGTTGGAACTGGACGACTACATCGCAAGCTGGGATGATTGGGATGACTGGTACGAAGGGGCACGCGAGGATGTGACCTATATGGGGAAAATCCACGGTGTGCCCTATCGCATGAACGCCCGGGGGAATATTATCTACCGCAAGAGCCTCTTCGAGGCGGCTGACTTAGACCCAGATAGCCCCCCCTCAGATTGGACAGAAGCGCATGAAATGGCTGCCAAGTTGACCCAAAAAGATGGTGACAAGTATGCGGTCGCTGGCTGGTATATTGACATGAATCCGCCTGCCTTAACTCAACAATATGAGGATGCCCTCTATCAAGCTGGCGGCAACTATTTCAACGAAGATCGCACCCAGCCCCTTAACAATACGCCAGAAGGCGCAGAGGCCCTTCAGTTCTGGGTGAGCTTTGTCGAAAATGGTGTCCTGCCCAAAGAAGGGATGGACTCAGGCATACCGAATCTCAACGCCTATAGTGCTGGCAAGATCGCCCTCTTCCCCGGTTGGCCGCAGGATATGCTTAATGTTAAGCTCAATGCCCCTGAAATTTGGGAAGATACCTTGGTCACCGCCCCCTTGATGCACAAAGAAAGAAGATATCAGATTTACGTTGATAAGTATTTTGTCTACTCAGGGACCAGGGTTCCTGATGAGGCGGTTGCCCTAGTTCGCGCCTTGGTCTCTGGTGAAGCGGGCATTCAGCTTGGTATCGAAGGGACTTGGGGCTTGCCCTCTCGTAAAGAACATGAAAGTGCCTCCAGTTACGAAGATCCACGGATGCAAGTTTTCCTGAGCAACATCCAATATGGCAAACCGCGCCAAATCGTGCCCGAACACTTTGATGTCCAACCGGCAATGGGGCGTGAAGTTGAAGCGGCTATTCGCGGCACCAAAACAGTGCAACAAACGCTAGAAGATATGGATGCCGTTGTCCTTAAGATTATCCAAGGAGGGTAAGTTCTCAATGACCACGACTACCGCTGCTGTGCCAGCTCGTCGCCGAGGTCGGAGTTTTATGTTTGAGCGGCGGCTTGCGGCCTATCTATTCGTTTTGCCGTCGCTACTCTTTTTGGCTGTCTTTGTGGTCTATCCGATCGTCAGTGCTTTTTATCTGAGCCTACATCGCTACGACCTCATTCAGGCCCCAATCTGGGATGGGTTCAATCGCTACGCTTTGCTTTATGAAGATACAAGGTTCTTCAAAGCACTGGGAAACACTTTTATGTTTGCGGTGATGACCGTGCCAACTGGCACGGTGCTATCGCTCTTACTGGCCGTGCTAATCAATCAGCCGCTGCGGGCTATTTACTTCTTTCGCACGGCTTATTATCTACCGGTTGTCACCTCATTTGTTGCCGTTTCATTTATATGGCTTTGGATTTACGAGCCGCAATTCGGTGTCCTGAATCAGATACTCGAAACCTTGGGCTTGCCGACCTTCGCTTGGCTGCGCGACCCCAGCACGTCTTTGCTCTCCATTGCCATTCTATCGGTCTGGAAGAATGCTGGCTACAATATGATCATTTTTCTGGCCGGTTTGCAAGGGATTCCGCAGTATTTGTATGAGGCAGCTGAGATTGATGGAGCCAATGCGGTCCAGCGTTTCCGACATATCACCGTACCCATGCTGGCCCCAACGACTTTCTTCGTCTTTGTCGTTTACTTCATTGGTGCGCTACAGATGTTCGCTCAGGCCTGGATCTTAACCCAGGGTGGCCCGCTTGACTCGACACTCACAGTTGTTTACCTGATTTACCAGAATGGCTTTGAATTTCTGAAGATGGGAACCGCTTCAGCGATGTCGGTCATCCTCTTCTTATTTATTGCGGTTATCACCCTGATCAATACGCGGATTCTGCGATATGAGACGCACTTCTGATAATCGCTATGAATAAGATCCAAAGGAAAACCCATGGCTAGTCTTACCCAAGAACGCATCAATATAGGTACCCCCAGTGCTTTGGCGAATTTTTTAAAACAGGTAGCCCTCTACGCCCTCCTCATCTTCTTGGCCCTCATCTTCGTTTTTCCCTTTGTTTGGTCCTTCTTGACTTCGGTCAAGTCTACCACTGAAGTCTTTGATCAAGGTCTCACCCTCCCAGCAGTTTGGCGTTTCGACAACTATTTGCAAGCGGTCGAGTCGTATAATTTGCTGCGTTATCTCTATAATAGCATCTTGGTCTCGGTCATCGTGGCCGTTGCTCAACTTGTGTTGGCCTCAACGGCGGGATACTCCTTTGCTCGGCTTCAGTTCCCTGGTCGTGACTATCTCTTTGCCATCGTCGTGGCCACCTTGATGGTCCCATCACAGGCGACGCTCGTGCCGGCCTTTATTTTGGTCAAGAATTGGCCCTTGCTCGGCGGCAACGATATATGGGGGAATGGCGGCTTCGGCATGCTTGACTCATACTGGGTCTTAACCATTCCCATGTTCGCCACCGCCTATGGTACATTTTTGTTGCGTCAATTCTTTTTAACGCTCCCAGTAGACTTAGAGGATGCCGCCCGCATCGACGGCACGTCGGAGTTTGGGATTTATTGGCGCATTGTGCTACCACTTTCTGGTCCAGCCTTAACAACATTGGCGATTTTCTCATTCCAAAACATGTTTAATGACTTTGTCTGGCCTTTAGTGACGACGCGCACCGATGCCATGAAAACGATTCAGGTTGGTCTCGCTGCCTTCCGTCAAGAGGGGACCACTGAATGGACGCTCCTCATGGCGGGGACGATGATTGCCACAATTCCGATTTTAGTTGTATTTATGCTTGGACAGCGCTATTTTACGCAAGGTATCGCCTTGACCGGTATCAAGGGGTGATGGATTAGCGGCAGTGAAGACAGGTTGATTGATAAAGTCATCAGTTTTAGGGGATGATTACTTAATTTTCGCCGAAGCGAAGGGCCTGAAAAAAAGTTATATTTTAGGTCGCTATGTCCTGCACAATGCCATGTTGCCTCAGGTCACTGGCCTAGCCCTATCATTAGGCTTTGTGACGAATGGCTTTTATCTGGTTGAGTATGTTTTCAGCTATTCTGGGCTGGGCACACTACTGATTGGAGCCATTGGACAACTTGACTATAACGTCAGGCAAGGTATATTAAAAATAGACTTAACTGGTAGAGCGTGATAAATACCATAGAGGTCAATTATAATGAAAACACTAAAAGAGTTCGCAAAAGCACACCGCATCCCTTACAGAACTGCGTGGGATGCTTACAAAGCGGGCAGAATTAAAGGGGCTTACAAAAACCAATTCGGAAAAATCCTAGTCCCCGCAGCGGCTGATGAGCAGTGACCCCGAAAGCCAGACGATGTCGTTTGCTAGGCGCGGGTGTCGACCGCAAGGAATAGGGAAAAAATGACCAGTCAGGCCACCCGATAGAGCGATGACTGAGCGGGCAAAGGCTATCAGGTGCGGCAGGTGGTGCAGGAGGGTGCTTCGGGCTGAAACGAAAAAGGCCCCAAGCTCATCAGATAGCTGACCAACCCAGAGATAAGCTTAAGCGTGATAGAGCATCGCGGACAGACGGACAAGCTTGGGGTTCAACGACATAAAACTTTGGCAGGCGGAGCGCGGGTGTCAGATTGAGGGGTTCAACGGGACGGTGAATGAGGAAGAGGACTTGAGGCAGGACTGTGTTAGTCTGGTGACATCCTTTGGAGCGCGGCGTTACGGATTAAGGCGAAGTAAGCGAAAAACAGAAGAGCTAATCAGGACATTAGAAGATGAGAATAGTTAGGTCATCTAAAACCAGTCTTAAATTTATAACAGCCAAAAAACGGGCACTCCTCGATGAGATAATGGACGAGTACAGCCGTCTGACCAATATCTTCATTGATCAATTCTGGAAGCAGTCTTATGAGTTGAAAGATTTGAGGAAAGAGGTCACAGGCCAGCCTGACAGTTGGCTGTCGGCACGGATGAGACAATGTGCGGCCAGAGAAGCCTTGGGGATGGTTAATGGGGCCAAAGAAGCCGCTTTAAGCCTTGAAAAAGAAGCAATCAAGCCCACCCACACCGCACAAAAGATGACCCTGTCCGCACAATGCGTCAAGATTGAAGACGATGTCAATTCCTTCGACTTGTGGCTTACCTTGTCTTCTATCGGTCGAGGCATCAACCTCCCTCTCCCCCTCCGTAAACATCGCCATTTCCACAAATTTTCTGCTTGGAAACGCGCCACGACGGTGATAATTCATCGGGCCTATGTCCAGTTCTCATTTGAGAGAGAAACAGGCCCTAAAGTTACATCGGGGTCGCTTGTTGGCATTGATGTTGGGATAAATCATCTGTTGGTCACAACGGATGAAGATTTTTTAGGTTCAGACGTGAAGGAGTTGATAGCTAATTCAAGCGCAAAAAACAAGGGTCAAAAGCCTATAAGCGGGCTAAAAAGACCTTGTCTGACTACCTTCACCAGCAGGTTAAAGATTTCTATCAGTCTAAACCAGCCTTAGGCCTAGTCGTGGTTGAACGCCTAAAGAATTTAAAACAGGGCAAACAACTAAGGCGAGGTAAGGCTTTTAGAAAGACGCTTAGTAACTGGAATTATCGGGAACTGCTGAATATCATTCAGATGCGTGCGGAAGAAAACCGTGTTTCCTTTCGGGCGGTCAATCCTTATAAGACCAGTCAGCAGTGTCCTCGCTGTTCCCATACTGAGCGGGGTAATCGGGTTGCCCAAGATTTTCGTTGTCTGAGCTGTGGGTACTCAGAGAACGCCGACCTTGTTGGCGCACGAAATATTTTAACCCGTTTTACCAGCGGACGATATGGTGCCGCTTTCCAAACCTAACTTTTAGTTTTCTCTTGATTTCTTTTGGTTCGGTAACTATCGTTTTGATATCAATTATCGTCGTTTTAACCGCAACCTTGCTGATTGATCTCTTGTTACCTTTGATCGACCCACGGGTTCGTTTGGGTGGAAGATGATATATTTTTCAGTTGAATGTATTTCGTTTTTATGGTTTGAAGATACTTGTACTGAAATTAGTTTGGGAACCCCTTATGTATCTTGGAGACACCTGGCGACGTAGCCCCTATTTTCGGATTAGCATTTCCATACTAGGCTTCTTTGTGGTCGTCGCTCTATTACAATCGCAACTCAATCAATTCCTCATCGGTGATTTATCGCCCCTGACGCAGATAGCCTCATTATATCTTTAGGAATCAGAATTAAATGTAACTGGCCCTTAAAACCATTACCTTCCCTCGTGGAGAAATCACCGTGACAAACTTCGAATCCCTAGACCGAGAAGCCCAAATTCAAGCCCTAAGCCAACTCGGCCAGACAGCCTTAGCTGCCTATGGACTTGACCGAGCCAAACTGACTTTTATATCTGATACGGAAAATACAGTTTTCAAGGTTGTGGCAAAAAGAAAGACTTATGTCTTACGGATCCATTCACCAGATGAAAAATCTGTTTCACAGATTGAAGGCGAATTACACTGGCTGGCGGCTCTGCGCCGCGATACCACGCTTCGTGTGCCAGAGCCTGTTCTGACCACTGAGGGAAAATTGGTTCAAGTGGTTCAAATACCAGAGATCTCCAAACCACGACCCGTCGTGTTATTTCACTGGCTCCCCGGCCAAATACTCGGCGAGCATGTCAACCCTAAAATCATAACCGAATTAGGCCAAATCATGGCTCAGTTGCATAATCATGCTGCCCAATTTGACTTACCCTCAGGTGTTTCCCGTCCACCGTGGGGTGAGCGCGACGGAACGATGGTCGCCATGCTGCAAGCTGCTTCTAATTTTTCCGATGAAGATCTAGCCTTGTGCCTTGAAGCTGCTAAACGCTCTGGGACAGAGATCGAGCAGATTGATCAGAGTCAAAATTATGGCCTCATCCATTGTGATATTCACCCCTGGAATTGTCTGCGTCATCAAGGCAAGATCAGGGTGATCGACTTTGATGACTGCCGTCTCGGCTCCTTTGTTGAAGATATCGGAATTACCTTAACCTATTTTGATGCCTCGCCAAATTATGAGGCACTACGAGCTGCTTTCTTTCAAGGATATACGCAATTTCGGTCTTTATCGACCAATTATCAGCCAGAAATTGAAGCCTTTATGGTCTCTCGCGGACTGGGATTAATCTGCTGGGTGCTGGGCTGGTCAAGCGTCGATCATCATCCTTTTGGGCCAGATATGTTGGCGAGTGGACTACAGCGGGCAAGGCGTTATATGGCTGCTCCCAGAATTAAAGCTTAATTAAAGATGACCCCTATTATAGCTTCAACATGCGTTCGACACTATCATCAGGTAGCAAGCCTGCAAAGAGTGGGTTTTGGTTCAATTGAGGCAGATCAGGTACGCTCAATTTCAGGCCGTACTTGCCGAATCAGGGTCAGCGAATCAGGATATTTTTCGTTGACTCGTAAAAACAGATGAAGCTGTTCTGGATCATGCTCGATCACTTGGCTTTGATGAATAGCAACGTATTGATTTGGATACTGTCTTAGCAGATCAGAGTACAGGTGACGAAAGGCGGCGATTTGTTAGATCATTCTGAGACGGTTGACTGATATTTTGCGTTTCGTCCTGCAAAAACTGATATAGAATTTGTTCAATCAGTGTTTCAACTGAGCGTTTTTGTTGTTGGGCGATGGTTGTTAGTTGGGTTAGTAATTCTGAATTGATACTTAAGGCAGTCATAATTTTACTCTGTAATAAACTGAAGAAGTCAATGATTACTATATCTTTAAAGAAAAAGATGTTGAATCGAAGATTTAGACCCTAGGTTTGCCAAATCTCTGGGGTCTGGGATTCCAAAACTTTATCCGTAAAGCTATAGGGGAGTTTACGAATAGAAAAAAGTATTGATCCAAATTGGTCTTGGGCCTATTCGTGGTAAAATTGTGGTTTAGGTTATCTCAGGAAAGGTATGATGAAAATGCGGCAGAATGAGAAACAAGATGCAATTGTTGTTGGTGGCAGTATCGCTGGCTTGTTGACCGCCCGTATTTTAAGTAAGCACTTTCAGCGCGTTACCATCATTGAGAAAGACAAGTTAAGAGAGGAGAATGAACCGCGCAAGAGTGTTCCACAAGGACACCAACTCCACACTGTGCTATCAGGTGGACTACGAATTTTGGAGCGATTTTTTCCGGGTTTAATCGATGAATTAGCAGCTGGGGGCGCGGTGATCAGCGACGATATAACCCTGGAGCAGCGTTGGTTTACCAATGGTCGTTACTGTCCTCATGTGGCGACGGGTCTCAAGAGTGTGATGCTCACTCGGCCATTCCTCGAAGAGACCATGTGTCGGAGAGTGAGAGCCATTCCCAATGTCAAATTGACCGATGGCAGCAAAGTGTCTGCCTTATGTAGCGACGGCAAGTACAAACGGATTACGGGAGTTCGTTTGGCTGGGCAGCCAGGGCAAGAACTCGAAGCCGATTTGGTTGTCGATGCCACAGGACGCGGGTCGAAAAGCCCCAAATGGCTCAACGAACTGGGTTATACACCGCCGCAAGCTGAAGAAATTGAGATAAAGGTTCACTATGCGTCTCGCCTCTACCCTTGTCCCACAGGGTTTCGCAGCCTTATCATGACCGGTAGCCACCCACCATATCAGGCGCGGCAAGGCTCACTCCAGCCCGTGGAAGGAGATCGCATTATCGTCAGCCTGAGTGGACGCGGCGATGACCGTCCATCCAGAAATGAAGCGGGGTTCAATGCCCATGCCCAGTCTCTCTTAACCCAAGATATTTCGGCCGTGATGGCTGATTTGGAACCCTTGAGTGACATCAGGGTTTACAATGTCCCTAAAACCTGCTGGTACCACTATGAGAAATTGACCCGCTTTCCGGCTTGTTATTTGGTCTTGGGCGATGCGGTCTGCGCCCTGAATCCTATCTATGGGCAAGGTATAACGACAGCAGCTAGGCAGGTCGAGGTTCTGGATAAATTGTTAGATAAGCGTTCATTAAGCAAGGCCTTCTGGAAAGTGTATTTCAAAGAAATTGCTAAGATCGTTGGCCCGCCTTGGCAGTTGACAGCCAGGGGGGATTTCTCTTTCCCACAAACAGAAGGCAAACTGCCTCAGATGCTTGGTTTTATCGCAGCCTACATGGGCAAACTGACAGAAGCCATGACCCATGACCCCGAGGTACTCAAAGCATTTTTCAAAGTCATGCACATGACCAAAGCCCCAACAGCCCTATTCCATCCGCGTATCGCTTGGCGCGTACTGCGTGGAAGAGGGAGGAAGAAGTCCTAGTCACCCCTCAAAACTCTCAATTTTCGCTTGACAAAGTCTTTCGGTTAAGGTCTGTAAATATGCTACCCGTTCGGCCAACCACACCAGCTGTTTTTCGGTGATTTTGTAATTGCGTTTATACCGAGCATCAACATAAGCACTGCGTAGTAATTCAAATCTCAACTTTCCTGTTGCTGTACTCTGGGGAAATACGGTCAGAAATTGCGGTTCAACGCTGGCTATGTATTGGCCTAGTTTTTCTAAATCATGGGTTCTCGGTTTATAGCGGGTGAAGACTAATAAAATTGTATTATAAAAACGCTCTGTTGCT
Source organism: Anaerolineae bacterium (assembly GCA_965199695.1). GTDB lineage: Bacteria > Chloroflexota > Anaerolineae > 4572-78 > 4572-78 > CBDAUV01. The sequence continues at coordinate 2,432,509 of OZ241372.1, forward strand.
TGGTGGAGCAGAAAAGCGGCAATATTTAACTCGTTTTGTTTCAGGGCTGAGTTATACATTTTAAGAAAGCCATTTGCCCTTGTAAACCAATACTCAAAATCTTCCTGAGCTAACAACTTCCGCTCTTTGGGTGTAACTTGTTTCGGTTTAGCTAATTTAAAATTTGCTGAATTATAGAGTAAAACTCCCTCTCGTTTGATATCAATAAAAAAATACTGACTTCTCTGCAAACTTCGATTAACAAAATCGATATTCTCAGCAATCAAGCCTATGGGGGTGCGGGGGATGGTTTTCATCAGGCGATATTTGAGAAGGTTGTTTTGCTCAATTTTGCTGGCTTCCTTGAGGGTCTTTGTGATGATCAAGAGATCAAAGTCGCTTTGGTAGCGATAAGTCATGGTTTCCGGGTCTAAATCTTCCACCCAATCACCGCGGGCGTAACTGCCAAAGAGAATGATCATCTCGGCCTGCACCTCTTCCCGAATGATTTTGACAGCTTGTTGCAATTCGTACTGCTTCTGTTCTGGGAGATGTTTCAGGGAGGTATTCATAAAAATTAAGACGTGATTTTGTAAGCTATACTCAGCACGGGCATAAATTTAATGTTTAGGGGACACATAAGAACGCAGATGGCATCAACACAGTTGATGAACGCAGATTCATTTAACAAATCTGTGTCCGACAACCCTGTTGTCGCCATCTGCGTTTATCTGCGTCCTATTTCAAGGCCAAATCTTAAGGTTATGTCCGCGTCCAGTATGATTCCCATACCTAAGCAATGCCAGACTGACTGCGGCTGCGACGAGAAACGGAATCGACTAGGACAGCGACGAGTAAGACCAATCCAGTGATGATGAATTTGACCCCCGCACTCAGACCCAACAAACCCATCCCATTTTCGATGCTGGCGATAATTAATGCCCCCATCAGGGCACTGCTCACGCGACCGCTGCCGCCGAAGAGGCTGGTTCCCCCAATGACGGCCGCGGCGATAGAATTTAGCAGCAAATTGCCACCGCCCGCATCGGTGGCTACAGAACGTAAGCGTGAGGCCAAAATAATGCCTCCCACGCCTGCCATGCTACTAGAGATCATGAAAACAATTAAGCGGATTCGTTCAACATCAATCCCAGCCCGCCGAGCAGCTTCTTTGTTGCCCCCGACTGCGTAAACATAACGTCCGAATTGCGTGTGATTGGCTAAGAAGGAGAAGCCAGAGAGGAAGATGATAAGGAGGATGCCAACAAAGGGAACGCCGCGATCTTGATTAGCGATATAGACGGCTGCTCCAACTAAAGCGATGAGACCAATGATTTGCAATCCGACTAAAATCAGCGGTTGAGTCGATAGCCCTTGCTGTCGGCGAGCTTGTATCTGCTGAAGTTGAAAATAAGCGAAGAGAGCCACAGCGACAAAGGCGATGACCCAGCTCCACAATTCGGGTAACCAATAATTGGCAATGCCGATGACCACCCGATCTTGAATGATCACCGTGCCCGCCCCGCCGATCATGATCAGTACCGCGCCGTTCCAAGCTAAGAGACCGGCTAGCGTGACCACGAAGGAAGGGACTTGAAATTTGGTGATAATCAGACCTTGTAAGAGACCGATGCTGGCCACCGCGACGAGCGCGATACCAATTGCGAGGGGCCAAGGCAAGCCCAGTGGCTCACGTAGCAGTAAAGCTGTACTAACCCCTGCGACAGCACTAACATAGCCAATAGATAAATCAATTTCACCCAGCAACAATGTATAAACCACGCCAATGGCAATCGTGATAATCCCCGCCATTTGGACGATTAGATTCACAAAATTACGTGCAGTCAGAAAATTTTCATTTTGCCATTGGAAAATGATCGCGATCACGATCAGGCCCAAAATGATGGGCAAGGAGCCTAAATCACCTGAACGCACACGCCTAAAATAATCGCCAAGATAACTATTGAATGATTGTGTCGATTGACTCGCCACGAGGGTTTCCGTGGCGAGAGGAGGTTTTTGTGGTTGATGGCTCATGGGTTTATCATTCCTGGCACCTGTTGCAGATTGCCTGCGGTAATGGCATGTACGACATCTTGTTGCGTCGTTTCAGTTGTTATAAATTCTTGTACTTTCTGGCCTAAACGCAAAACAGTCATCCGGTCTGCGACTTCAAAAATATCGTGCAGATTATGAGAGATGATGACCACACCCAAACCCCGTTTAGCCAAGCGTTTGACCAAATCAAGTACCTGTCGCGTTTGAGCCACCCCCAAAGCGGCTGTTGGTTCATCTAAGATGACCACTTTCGAGTTCCACATGACAGCCTTCGCTACGGCAATGGCTTGTCGCTGCCCACCTGATAACTCCGCCACCGCTTGCCGCACCGAGCGCAGCGTCGTCACCGAGAGCGAGTCCAAGGTTTCTAAGCAGGCCAATTCCATGCCACTCTCATCAAGCTGCCAAAAACGTCCTAATTGTTCTCGGCCTAAGAACATGTTCGCCACGACATCGAGATTATCCGCTAAGGCCAGATCTTGATAAACCACTTCGATGCCCAAAGCCGCACAATCACGGGGCTCTTGGATCCTAACTGATTGGCCCTCAAAAAATATTTGGCCTTCATCAAAGGTGTGGATACCCGCAATGCCTTTGATCAAGGTGGATTTCCCGGCCCCATTATCACCCACCAAAGCCGTCACCAAGCCCTGATGAACTTGAAAATCCACTTTCGTCAGGGCCTGCACCGCCCCAAAATTTTTAGATACGCCCCTCAGGGCCAATATGGGCTGTTGTTCTGCCATATCACACTCCTTCTAGAAGTGATGAGTGATGAGTTGTGAGGGATGAGTTAGCGGTAAATTTATCATTCATCACTCATCACTGCATTTACCGATCTTCAGGACAATATTGCTCAAAATCACCGACGCAGATTTCTTCCCAGGTGCGGAAGCCATCGGCGATAACAGTTTCGGCGATGTTGTCTTGGGTCACAGATATGGGCGTGAGTAAGACAGAGGGGACATCATTTGTGCCATTATTGATGCTACCTGTGACCAAGGCATCGGTATCTCCGCCTTGGAGCAAGGCAATCGCCAGCGTTGCCGCTGCTTCAGCTTCGGCTTTAATGGCTTTGTAAACCGTCATGCTTTGGCGACCAGCGAGGATGTTTTGGATGCCGCCGACTGTCGCATCCTGACCGGTGACAGGAATGGGGTCCAGTCCTTGGTTAGCCAGAGCAGCGTAAACCGCGCCAGCCAAGCCGTCATTCGCTGCAATTGCGGCATCAATTTCGCCACCCGCCGCCGTCAAGATCTGCTCGAAGATGACCAAGGCTTGCTGGTTATCCCAGTCAGGCACAGATTGATCATCGACTTCGGTCCATTCGCCAGACTCAAACTTAGGATTGATGACAGAGTCATAGCCATTTTTGAACAGAGTCGCGTTATTATCTGTCGGTGAGCCGTTGAGAACTGCCACGCGAGGATTTTCCAATCCAGCCGCTTCAACCGCTTGAACCAAGCCTTCACCTTGTAAGCGACCGACTGATTCATTGTCGAAGCTAACATAAAAATCTGCCCCAGGACCTTCTATGGTTAAGCGGTCATAGTCGACCACGGCAACACCTGCTTCACGCGCTAAGGCGATGATGGCCGCCCCGCTGCCGCTGTCCAAGTTGACTAACAGAATGACCTTGGCTCCGTTGGTGATAGCCTGTTCTGCCTGTGTTTGTTGGGTGCTGGCATCACCTTCCGCATTGACGATGGTGTATTCAACGCCAGCATCTTCAAATGCCTGAGCCAAGAAGCGACGATCATCTGCTTCCCACCGAGCCGAAGAAGCACTATCGGGCAATAGGACGGCGATGCTACCAGCAGCATCATGACTTTCAGAACGACTGCTTTCAGCGGTGTCGGCTGACTCACCAGAATCAACACTTGTGCCAGGTGCCGCACAAGCTTGGAAGACGAGTAATAAAACAAGCAAGGATGTTAAAGTTAATAATTTACGCATGAGATTCCTCTTTGAAGGGTTAAAAGTTGTTTGGAATGGAAATTAATTAAGACCTCAATTTGGGTTTCCAAACTCAGTGTGGAAACCAGATTTGGAGGCGCGATATGCACAAGGCATTTAATTCTCATTCCTTGATAAGGTTAAGTGTTGGTCAGAAGACCAAGGGTGTAAATAATTGTGTGTTCGTATTCTGCGATAATGACCTCCATTGTTTTTATGATGATGTATGGGTTGATTGTCCAATCACAATCGTCCACTATGATAGCATGGATGGGCTAAACATGATACTTCGGACTTCGCCTTCGTATTATCAAGGGCCCTTTCTTGCAAGCCTGGCAAAATATTTGCTTGCGCTCGCAAACGGCCATAGCCTGTACAGGGGAGCGCGTGAACAGACAAGCCTGTGGCTAAGGTGGCAATACGCTTAAGCGTTTGTTCGTCCATCTCTGTATCCTAAGCGGTGGTGAAGACATTAGGGCTTCGACGGGCTGCCCAAATGGTTGAAAAACCAATCACCAAATAATTGGTCCAAAGTTGACTGGAAAAAATTCTCATCAGAAGATGATGAATCTTGGTCGGGCCTGCGTCGTTTGAGAACGTCATAAAGCCCGCAGACGACAGCGGTCAAAGTAAGCAGGACAGCGGGCATAATCGAGCCCCACAACAAGATCCCTGTTTGTGGGGGCGGCAAGTAGGTTGATGAGGTTACATGACGATTTAGAGGCTGTGTCAACGCAGCCGTTAAAATTAAATGGGAATAAGTTTGCCTGAGGTTTCTTGATGAAAGGTGAGAGGTGATTTTTTGCCACCTTTCGATATCAGAAGTTACGGCGCGGGTCACATATATCGTCCGTGGCAGGCTGTTCAGTTCTAGCGAAGAGAAGATGGTTGGTTACATTCGCTGCTACAACGCGAAAACTGAACAGCCTTGATAGCTTGTGCTGCATAGGCGTATCACGGTCTCAACTGCGTAACACGCGCCACATACTACAGTCTAAGTCAACACCAAATCACAGGCTTCTGCGGGCATCCAATGAGCATCTTGACCATCCCACTTGACATTACAGCCGAGGGGGTTGGTCAAAGGCGTTGAGATAGGTTTACCAGCTAAAAGCTCTTCCAAGGCATTTTCCAAGTCATTGATCGTCATCTTGTCAGTTTCACGTGGGTTATCAAGGGCACGTCCGGTATAGACCAACTTGCGGTCTGCATCGAAGACGTAGAAATGCGGGGTTCGCAAAGCACCATAAGCTAAAGCGACTTCTTGCGAGGCATCATGCAAGTAAATCCAGGGGAAGTTGTGTTCCTGCATGCGTTCCACCATGAGGTCAAAACTATCTTCAGGTTTGGTGTTGACGCTGTTAGAATTGATCCCGACAAATTTCACCCCACGCGGCGCAAATTTGTTCACGGTTTGGCGTGTGACTTCATCTGAGCCAACCACGTAAGGACAATGATTACAGGTGAAGAAGACGACCAAGACATCTTCATTGAAACTTGATAGACTGTAGGTATTGCCGTCTGTAGCAGGTAGCGAAAAATCAGGGGCTTGACTGCCAAGTTCTAAGGTAAAAGTCATGTCTATACTCCTTTTTGTCTGAACAGCTTAAAAATTAAAATTTCTGTATCCCTGTTCCAATACCAAATTAGGAACGAGCGGAACTATAGTCCTCTTTTTAAGATTACACAATTTTAAACGCTGGGTGGTGTTTTTGACAAACCACAGGGATAACATATTGTACAGCAGGTGACCGCGAATATAGAACAGGCATCTCTGCCTGTTGGCACTCAGACAGGGCCGTTCGTTGACGAACGCAGTCTGAGCTACATTTTCGCCTTTTGCCAGTGCCATTTGTATAACTGAGTCTATACCTCTCTATGTTCGCCTTTTGATTTGTCGAAAATACCTTATTGGGTCAACTCTATGGGGTTGTGGCTTTACTATGATTTGCATCGCCTGTTTCCTGCGCCCCATTCGCCAGTTTAGGCTTTAGCTCTTGCTCTAACACAGCCACTGAAGCGACTGTGTCTTCGTCACGTAAATTGATAATCCGCGCCCCTTGGGTCGCACGACTTAAACGCGGCACCTGACTCAACTCAATCCGAATGATCTTCCCTTGGGTTGATATGAGTGAGATATTTTCAGTCCCGCCCACAATGTGGACATCCACAATATCGCCCGTCGATTCGTAATTTTTTTTCAAGGTGCGAACACCAACCCCATATCGACTTTGCACAGAATATTGCGCTAAGGGGGTCCGTTTCCCTAAACCTTTTTCCGTCACGATGAGCAAATCACGCTCAGGCTGCACAATGCCCATACCAGCTAAGACATCTGACCCTTGTAGTCTAATAGCGTTCACCCCACTGGCTGTCCGGCCAACCACGCGGACAGCCGTTTCGGTGAAGCGAATAGCTTGACCTCTGCGGGTGACGATGATCAGATCATCTTGCCCAGAAGTCACACAGGCCCATTTCAAATGATCATCCTCATCTAAGTTGACCGCAATGAGACCACTGGCTCGAACAGAGGCAAAAGCTTTGAGGTCACAGCGTTTGATACGTCCCTTGAGCGTTGTCATGACCAGATATTTGGCATCAGCGAAATTCGATACAGGCACAGCGGCGGTGATTTTTTCAAACGAATCGATGTTGATTAAATTGGTTAAGGCGATCCCTCGATTGGTGCGCTTGCTATCTGGAATTTGATAGGCCTTTTCTGAATAAATTTTGCCTCGGTCACTGAAGTAGAGGATGGTATCATGTGTACTGGCGGCGAAAAGGAAAATCACATCATCTTCTTCGCGGGTCGTCATGCCCGTCACCCCTTTGCCCCCCCGTCCTTGTAAACGATAGGTCTGACTCGGCACCCGTTTAATATACCCTTGGCGGGTGATACTCACCAACACTTGTTCCTCTTTCACCAAGTCTTCTTCATTAAATTCAGTAATCCCCTCGTGAATAATTTGAGTGCGTCGGTCATCACCATACTTCTCCACCACGTCATCTAAGTCATCGCGAATCAAGGCCAGAATCTTGGTCGGATTGGCTAAAAGATCTTCCAGATAGGCCATGGTTTTTAAGATCTCTTGATATTCATCCTCGATCTTTTGTCGTTCTAAGGCAGCCAATCGCCGCAATTGCATATCCAAAATCGCTTGGGCCTGAGCTTCGGAAAGGCTGAAGTTGGCTACCAGTTGATTTCGAGCATCTTCGACATGATCACTTTGGCGGATGGTGTTAATCACCGCATCTAAATTTTCTAAAGCAATCCGTAGCCCTTCCAAAATATGGGCCCGTTGTTGTGCCTTTTCTAAGTCGAACTCAGTGCGACGGGTGATGACTTCTTGCCGATGGGCGATGAAGACAGTGAGGGCTTCTTTTAAGGATAAGAGACGGGGTTCACCATCATGCAGGGCTAAAACATTCATCCCAAAATTGCTTTGTAGGGCGGTGTATTTGAAGAGTTGATTGAGAACGCGCTTCGCTTGTGCCCCTCTCTTTAGTTCCACGATGATGGTCATACCATTGCGGTCTGTCTCATCACGTAAATCGGCGATGTCTTTAATGCGATTGGCTCGAACCAGTTCGGCTATGCGGATTAACAATGAAGCTTTATTAACTTGATAAGGTATTTCGGTGATGACAATGCGCTGACGATTGTTTCGCGTTTCCTCAATTTCCGCCACGCCACGCATCACGATTGTCCCTTTACCGGTCGCATAAGCCTGCTCCAAGCCCTTACCACCGATGACCAAGCCACCTGTCGGAAAATCTGGCCCTTTGACGAAGCGCATCAAGTCATTAACCGTCACATCCTCCAGCTTGTCCCAATGATCAATCAGATAGATTGAGGCTTGACAAAGCTCAGTCAAATTATGCGGCGGAATATTCGTCGCCATGCCCACGGCGATGCCATTGGAACCATTGAGCAGCATGTTGGGAATGCGAGCGGGCAAGACCATTGGTTCTTGCAGGGAGGAGTCAAAATTGTCCTGCCAATCAACGGTACGCTTTTCGATATCGAGTAACATCTCTTCGGCAATCGTCGCGAGCCGTGCCTCTGTATAACGCATGGCGGCGGGATTATCACCGTCAATGGAGCCAAAATTGCCCTGCCCATCAATCAACATATAGCGTAAGGAAAAATCTTGAGCCATGCGAGCCATCGCATCATAGACGGCTGTGTCACTATGAGGATGGTATTTGCCTAATACATCACCCACAATACGAGCACTTTTACGATAAGCTGAATTAGCCCGAACGCCCATATCGTGCATGGCGTACAAAATGCGACGATGGACCGGCTTGAGACCATCACGCGCATCGGGCAAGGCCCGTCGGACGATGACGCTCATGGCATAGTCCAAATAGGCGACCCTCATCTCTTGTTCAATATCAACTGGTTTGACTTGGCCGATAAAATTCTCTTGCAGTTCTTCGGTCATCATTTAACTCCTTCGCTCTAAAAAAAATCAAGCCAATTTATAGATTTTTGGCTTGATTTTTGGCAATTTATGAAGATTTGAGGATTTTTCTCATGATACCGATAATTATACCGTAAAAGACGATTTCTGGCTAGTTTATGACCCGCTTAACAAGTTTGAGAACTGTCCCAATCTGGGTTCCAAGGTCAGGAAAGTCGCCACATTGAAGCCAGAAGCCAAATCATCCATTGTAATGGGCAGCACACCCGTGATAAAGACGTTGGCAATGGCTCCTGTTTTGCGTCCTTCTTTTAATGTTTTAAAGAAGGTTTTGAAGAATGAGTCATCAGCGGTCAAGGCTTCGTATAGCTGATCCTTATGAGCTGTCATGAGCTGGTTGGCAAAGTTATCGTATTCATCAATAATTACCTAGAGGGGTGGTAAATCATTGAGAAGGATGGTATCCAATATCAAATTAAGATTACCTTCGAGAAGTCGAGATGGAGAACAAAATAGGCTGTCTTCCACCAGCTCTTCATAATTAGCAATGGCATAGGGAATGGTCTTTTTCATTGACTGGCTCCAAAGTAGCGTTAAACGTTTGTCTCTCGGTTTGGCCCTTTATCTTACCCCAGATATACCTGAAAATCAATAGGGTGTGTTTTATTTGCGTTATAAATTTTTGCGCTTTTTGGAGAACGATTATAAGATGATCTTCTAATAATTAATCATTAATTTCTAACTTGGAGAAAAGTCTATGTTGACGATTTCGATTGAATACTGCCGCGTTTGAGACTACACCCCCAAGGCCGTGAGCCTGATGACTGAATTGCTAGAAGATAAAGACATAGCCCCTCAGATCAAATCCTTAACCGCCATACCCGCTTCTGGAGGTCGCTACGAAGTCATCGTCAATGACGATTTGGTTTACTCCAAATTGGAGACGGGTCGCCATGCCGAGTCTGGGGAAGTGCATGGCTTGGTCAAGGCCTTGATTGACTAAGCGCAAAGTGGCGCGGCGGCAGGATGGCAATACGCTACACAGAATTTCTCATTGCTAAGTGAGCTAGGTACACTGATGAGGGCAACCTCGCGAAAATTGAATGATGGCCGCTCGGCCCAAGCCGAAACAACGATAATCATCCCAATCTTCGATTAACTCCCAGCCAATCCGATAATGGTCCAAATGTTTAATGGTTGGGGCATCTGGGGTGGCACTAATTATTGAAAATAATATCACAAAAAGAGAGAGCAGTCAATGTCTAAGGACGCATTGCTTGAGAGAAATGATTAAGAATATCGGCATATTTGCCCATGTAGATGCGGGCAAGACGACACTGACAGAACAGCTCCTCTACCAAACGGGCGCGACCCGCCACTTGGGCAGAGTTGATCACGGCAATACCCAGACAGATAGTCTAGAATTGGAGCGGGAGCGGGGAATCTCCATCATATCCATGCCGACATCCTATACGCATAAAGGGCAGAAGGTGAACATCATCGACACCCCAGGCCACGTGGACTTCATCGCCGAGGTGGAGCGGTCTATGTTAGTCCTCGATGGTGCCATTCTGGTCATATCCGCTAAGGAGGGTGTTCAGTCCCATACGAAGCTGCTGTTTAACGCCCTGAAGCGGATGGCGGTGCCAACCCTCATCTTCATGAACAAGATTGATAGGCTAGGCGTGGACATTGAAAAGGTCTTGATGGAGATTTGGAGGCAGCTATCGCCGGATATCTGCGTCTTGCAAGATGTCATAAACGAGGGATCTAGACAGGCCTTGGTCAGAGATCTTGTGCTTCAGCCAGAAGACGCGCTTATCGAACTCCTGTCGAAAGTCGACGAAACGATCATCAGGGACTATCTGGAAGGAGACGAGATCTCCAGTCAGAGATTGTACCACACCCTTAAAATGGCTGTAGCAGAAAGGTCGGTGTATCCATTGCTCTTTGGCAGTGCCCTGAATAGCATCGGGGTTCAGGAAATGCTGGATAAGATCAACGAACTCTTGCCTCAGTTTGACCCCTTGGATACCGATGAACCCAGCGGCATCGTTTTTAAAATCAATCGCAGGTATATAAAAACAAGGCGTGAGTGTATGATAAAGCTCACGGCTGGGCAAGTACGGTTGCGAGGCTTTATCGGAGAAGACCGAGTTACGAATATGTACAGATGGAATCACGGTCAGGTAGAGGTGACGAATGTGCTTCAGGCCGGAGAGATTGGCATTGTGACCGGTCTTCATCATCTGAAGGTAGGAGATACCTTTGGGCAGGGTGTCCGCCATAAAGGGTTTTCCCTAGGAAAGCCGACCCTGAAGGTCAAAGTTGAGGCAGACCGGCCTACCCAAAGGCAGGAACTTCTGGAAGCCCTATCGTTGATGATGGATAAGGATCCATATCTTTTTTATGAACTCAACGAGTTCAATGAGGATATTTACATCAACCTCTTCGGCTATGTGCAGCTAGAGATTGTGCAGGAGATGTTAAGAAGAGACTATGACATCGACATCCAGTTCATGGATCCTATGACCATCTACATGGAAACACCTAAGGAAATAGCTGAGGCAAGCGTGACCATGTATGAGGATGGCTTGCCCTGCCACGCCGCCGTTGGCTTCCGGGTTGAGCCTTTGCCTAGAGGCAGTGGACTCCAGTACCGGTCGGAGATTCCGACCGGGGCGTTGAAGCAAACCTTCCAGAATGGGGTCGAGGATGGCGTATATGCCTATATTGACCAGGGACTCCACGGCTGGGAACTCACAGACATGAAAATCAGTCTGATCAGTTTTGAATTTAACAGCGTCGATGGAACCCCCAAGGACTATCGGAACCTGAGTCCTCTGGTACTTTTCGAGGCTCTGAAGAAAGCCGAGACCAAGCTCTTGTGGCCAATAAGCGAGTACCAACTCTCTATACCGACATCACAGATGGGCAGAGCCATGTCTGACCTACAGCGGATGAAGGCGACCATCGAAGAACCTGCCATCGAAGCGGAAAGGTGCTTAGTCAAGGGTATCGTTCCGGTAGAACTCAGCCATAACTACGAGTTGACTGTCCACCAGTACACCGGCGGGACGGGCCACTTTGAAAGCAAAGTCATCGGGTATGAGGATGCCCCCCGGGAAATGTATAAAGAGAGACCCAGATTCAAGGTTGATCCAGCCAATAGAGGTGAGTACCTTTTGGGAATACTGAGAACAGTTTGAAAAGCAAGTAACTTTTGGTGCGAGTTTATGGGGTGAAATTCACGCTTAAGCGGGTTTTATAGCGACATATAACGCGCTATCTGGGCCCTTCTTAAAATCACAAAATTGTAGCGAGTTTTTTGGTCGTCCCAATCTGGTTCCCATTTTTGCCCTTGCGGACTGTTTCGATGTGCTCGGCCATCTTGTCGAAGGCTTGTGTCCAACCACCAGCACCGCCTGAGTCTGCTGATACACCCGTGTGCGTCATCACCATTTTTGTCCGCCCCCCAAGTGCTTCCAATAGCACTGTGACTTCAGTCGTCACAGGCTGGTCATCGGGCATGCCCATAGCAGATGGCGAAATCACATTGCCCTGTTCATCAGCCATGCTCTCGGTGTAGACAAGACGCTCGTTCGGAACAACTTCAATGTATTCACCTGTCGTCCACCTCTTCATACGACCATCAGGGGATGCCATGCAAACCAGCCGCTTGCCACCAACGCGCACATCCATTTCGGCAACAGGCACGGTGAAGCCTTGTGGCCCATACCAGCTTTTGAAATGTTCCGCTTGGGTCCATAGTTGCCAGATGAGGTCTACGGGGGCATCGAAAATACGTTCAATTACAACGGCATCTTTTGTGATGGTGCTGTCACTCATGATCTTGCTCCTTATTGTTCAGTTGATTGATATAGTCGTCTAGGCGGTCAAAGCGGGCCTCCCAGATAGGGCGGTACTGCTCTGTCCACTTAGAAATTTCTTGTAGGGGCGTTACGTCAAGGGTGCAGGGTCGATATTGCGCTTTTTGCCCCTGTGTGATTAGCCCGGCACACTCTAATACTTTGATGTGTTTAGAAATAGCTGGCAAACTCATATTAAACGGCTCTGCGAGTTCGTTAACGGTTGCTTCTCCCTCTGCCAACCGCGCTAAAATCGCTCGCCGCGTCGCGTTTGCTAAGGCTGCAAAGGTCTGGTCTAATTTGTCATCATCACTCCTCATGATTATGATTTCCTTGTTTAACTAATTGGTTAATTAACCTGTCGGTATAATATCATGATTTGTTTTATCTGTCAAGCAAAATGCCTAAATGTGGTAAATACAGAAATGTGCGGTGCGAACGAACAAAGTGGCAAAGCCAGCTAAAGATATTCTTCATGATAATGTAAAAATTTCTCTTCAACGAGACGGATGGACCACTGGAAGAGGGGCATGCCCTTGATTTGGTGCGAATTTGGGGCAAACAACTCAACATTCCTCTCACCGAAGAGTTTATTTATGCTGTCTGGAATCTGACACAAGGCTATCCCTTTGCCATTGAAAGCCTGATGACCAGTGCTTCTCCTGCCACCCAAAACTATCCTGACCCCAAGGCTTTAGATGAGGTGGTTAGCTTTGAGTTGACCCATTGGTATGTCTTCCAGAGAGGATTTTTTGAACCAGCCAAGGAATTGTTAGAAACGTTGGGGATTTACTACACTGATTTGGCACAGTTTAATGAGTTGGCGAAAGCATTTGGATATTTGGGCTTTCCAGAGAAGGGGCGGAAAAGGACCATTTGACAATTATTTGTGGTTCCGTAATGCCGCCTACATTGTCCACGCCGGGTTGGGCAATATAGGGAGGCCCGCCTGCACTTGAGCATAACCAGCCATCATCTAAAGTGTAATGTATCGCACTTCACGATTTGCGAACATTGTAAATGTAAAGTAGGATACATAACATTCATAGGCACTGGCAAGGGGGTGAAAATGTAGCTCAGACTGCGTTCGTTAACGAACGGCCCTGTCTGAGTGCCATTCGCTAATGCCTGCTGTAGAGTAGGGTTAAACTTTGGTTTATTGACCTGTATATCTATACAGCTTATATAATACAGCGTAAATCTAGTCCATGTATAAGGACAGCGATATGGCAGTTGCTCAAAAACAGATGGTCAACCGTAGCAAGTCGCCGGGGTTCTTTGCCAGATTGATTGGCGCGAGAAGTTCGTTAGAAGCTGAAGAAGCGATCTGGGGAATTATATTTTTGCTGCCTTGGCTTTTGGGTTTAATTATCTTTATTTTAGGGCCAATTTTAGCTTCGGCTTATTTTAGCTTCACCGAATATGAGGTCATTTCTGCGCCAAAGTTTATTGGCTTGGATAATTACATCAAAGCTTTCACCGATGATGAACAATTCTGGCCCTCTCTGGGGCGGACCTTCACCTTCGCCGTGGCCATGGTTCCCTTAAGCATTGTCGGTTCTTTGGGGTTGGCGATGCTGCTCAATCAGGGATTAATGGGCACAAATGTTTTTCGGACCTTTTTCTTCTTACCTAGTTTAACTCCCGCTGTCGCCTTAGCCATGTTGTGGATCTGGTTATTCCACCCCAATGTGGGGCCAGTTAATGTAGCTTTGGGCTGGATTGGGATTGAGGGGCCAGGCTGGTTGAGCAGCAAAGAGAGTGCCCTCCCAGCCTTGATCATTATCAGCTTATGGGGTTCGGTCGGGGGGACACAAATGCTGATTTTTCTGGCTGGTTTACAGGGGGTGCCGCAATCCCTCTTTGAGGCAGCTGAAATCGACGGGGCCGGAGATTGGGCCAAATTCCGCCATGTGACGCTCCCCATGATCTCGCCCACGCTTTTCTTTAATCTCATTCTAGGGATCATTGGGGCACTCAAGGTTTTTACCTTGGCTTTTGTCGCTACCAAGGGTGGCCCATCCTTTGCCACTTGGTTTTATGCCCTCCATATCTATCGACAAGCCTTTGAATATTTCCGCATGGGCTATGGCTCCGCTTTGGCTTGGATATTTGTCATCGTTTTGCTCTTTTTTACCTATCTCCAACTCCAATGGTCTCGCAGATGGGTCTACTACGCTGGTGAGGGCGATTAATGGCACAAAATGAAATATTGACCAATACTGGTAATATTCAAACCCAATTTAACACAACACCCTTCTCCTTAAAACCACGTATCATTGGGCTATATATCCTGGTTATTTCCCTTGGTTTCATCTTCATGTTCCCATTTGCCTGGACGGTATCCAGTTCGTTGAAGCAACCTTGGGAGCTATTCACCTTTCCGCCGACGATGTTTCCAGAAACGCTGCAATGGGTCAATTATGCGACCGTGCTAACCCGCGTCCCCTTTATGTCTTGGGCGGTAAATAGTACAATCGTAGTCACCTTAAGTACAGTTGGGGCCCTCCTCTCAGCCTCGATTGTGGCTTATTCATTTGCCCGATTTCGCTATCGAGGACGTGAGTTTATTTTTATCATCACTTTAGGTACGCTGATGTTGCCTGCACAGGTGACATTAATCCCCCAATTTATTTTATTCAATGAACTTGGTTGGATCAATTCCTTACTTCCCTTGTGGGTACCACATTGGTTTGGCGGGGGGGCCTTCAACATTTTCCTCTTGCGTCAGTTTTTCATGTCTCTCCCACGTGATTTAGATGAAGCCGCCCGTATTGACGGAGCTACTTATCCCAGAATCTTTTGGGCAATTATTTTGCCGCTCTCCAAACCAGCCCTGGCTACAGTGGCCGTCATATCGTTTATTAATGGTTGGAATGACTTTGTCAATCCCCTGATTTATCTTCACTCCCCTGAGAATTTTACCTTATCCTTGGGCTTACACTATTTTCGCAGTATTCCTGAAGTGACTGGTGCCCCGACCGAACATCAACTGATGGCAGCCTCGGTCATGATTATTTTCCCGGTGATTATCCTCTTCTTTGCTGCCCAGCGATATTTTGTCAGAGGGATTGTCTTGTCTGGCATTAAAGGTTAGAGCTCGACAAGATTCTACACCACCATCGTTTCTTAAAAGAAGGTGATAGGAAAGCTAAACCGATGAGCAGTAATCTTATCAACGTTACCCAATAGTTTACAAAGGAGTTAAACATAAAACAGAATACACCACGAAGAATAAAAATACAATGATGAATTGTGAACTTTTGTTAATGACTAATTGTTAACAACTAATTGATCTTTATAGAGGAGTAAAATAATGCAGAACAAAAAGTTCAGTCGACGTGAAATGCTTAAATGGATGGGGATGGGTTCAGCAGCGACCGTGTTGGCAGCTTGTGTGCCCCAAGCAGGTGGGGGCGATAGCGGAACCAGCCCAGGAGCGGGGGCCGAACAGATTTCATTAAGCGTGGCCACCTACGCGGGGCCAAACAATGATTGGCAACGTCATTTTGCTAGGCAATGGGCTGATGA
This sequence comes from Anaerolineae bacterium, assembly GCA_965199695.1. GTDB lineage: Bacteria > Chloroflexota > Anaerolineae > 4572-78 > 4572-78 > CBDAUV01. Next base: position 2,448,329 of record OZ241372.1, read on the forward strand.
GACAGGGGCAGATTTACAAATCGATGAAGCAATTTATGGCGAGATGGCTAAGAAACAGCTTACCTTGTTGGCCACTGGGACGCTTTGGGATGTATCTTTTAGCGGGATTAAGTGGTTCCCCTTTTCAGCCGCAAAAGGCGCGTTTTTACCGCTTGATGATCTCATCGCCGCGAATGACCCTGGTATGGACGACTTTTTCGATGCTGCCCGGGCTGGCGGTGAATTGGATGGCAAAAACTATGGTCTGCCCTATCTGCTTCATCCCGGAAACCCGGCCTTGATTGTGTACAACAAAGATATTTTGGCTGAAAAAGGGCTTTCTGAACCCCATGATGATATGACCACGCTTGACTATGCAGCGTTAGCAGCCAGTGCCAGCGACCCTGATAATCAGCTCTTTGGCACCAACTATCTGCCAGGCAATTACTATGACTTTGCCTCCCTCATTCGCGCCTTTGGTGAAGATATTCTGGTTGATGATGCGAAGACCTTCAACTTCGCGATCTCTGATAAAGCAAAGGAAGCCGCTCAGTGGATCACTGAACTCAGAACAGTGCATCATGCGGCCCCCTACCGCGATGAGAGTGAAGGGCTACAATTTGCGGCTGGAAATATGGCCACCAGCACCATCGGGTCGTATGCTGTCAGAGGCATGTCAGAAACAGTCGGCGATAAATTCGCGTTTGATTTTGCGCTCCATCCCGTTAGTCCTGACGGTGGTCGAGGTTATAGTGCCTTTATCGAGGTTTTCTCTGTCTTCTCCGACAGTGAGCATCCCGCCGAAGCCTTCGACCTGGTGACGACCCTCACCTCAACAGATGCCGGTGTTTGGGCTGTTCAGCAAAGCTCGACTGGCAACCCCACCGCTCGCAAATCCGTTTGGGAGGCTGTTTCTGACGATCTACACCCCATCTTTCATCGGGTGTTAGCCATGATGCAGTCGATTAGCAATCCCTTCCCCACACCGCATAACCTGCGCTTCTCTGAATTGCAGGATCAATGGGCCAACCTCAGCCCAGACATCTTCTATGGTGATATGCCCTTTGAGGCTGGTATGGACGCGGTCCAAGAAGCCTGTCAAAAGATTCTTGACCTGCCGCGACCAAGTTAGGTTGTATCATTGGCATTAATGATCTATCGAGAGCAGTAGAGGCGATTGACAACCGTCATCCCGAAAATTCGGGATGACGAAACTTGCTACCCGACGATGGTGGTTCTAATGATTTTCCGCGCCGCAATTTTTTCTCGCAAGCGTTCAACAGCTAATACTTCTAATTCTGCATCGGGTTTGACAATCTCTCTCTGACTCAGCACTTGTTCGATTTCTTCGGGTGTTGCCTCACCAAAACTCGCTACAAGCTCTTCAAATGATGCCCGTTGCCTCTCAACCTCTTCAGAGGGTACGTGTTCTACAATGTATGCCAGTGATGATTGACGGGTTAAAGCGTAAACAATGTATTGATTTAATGATACGCCTTCTTTATCAGCTAGGTTTGTCAATTGATGTTGAAGCGTATCGGGCAAGCACACAGTTAACCGTCCCATATTCAAACTCCTACGTTACTTTTGCTAGTTCTGTAGCAAATTCAAACGGTGACATTACAGTCACGTCTAACATTTCTTTAGCTTTGCGAAAATCACGTAAGTTTGACGTAACGACAATAGCATTGGCATTCATCGCACAATCAATGATATGGTCATCGGCAGGGTCAGGTGAGATTGGTCGCCAACTTCCATAAGAATTCCAGAAATTATCAACATCACAGCACAAATCACAGCACATACGATTAACACAAGGTTGAGCCAGAACATTATTGTCAGACAACCTTGGCCAGGCAGGCTATGTCCGCGATTCTTTCCATCCGTTTAGCTTCTTGCATAATGACTTTCTAACCCTCTCACCATAGCCACAAGCGTTTTATTCACAGGCGTAGGAATATGATGCTTTTGACCCAACTTGACGATGGCCCCATTGATGACATCAATCTCGCTGGGCCGTTTATTGAGAATATCTATACATAAGCTCGATTTATTATCACCTGTCCCCCCCGCGCCTGCAATTTGCATGAGTACTTCGCGGGTTTCCGTCACATCCAGCCCAATGCCTTCCGCTTGAGCAATTGTCGCCGCTTCATCAAGGGCATCAAAAGCGACCTCACGTAGTTCAGGATGACGAATAACCTGCTTGATCGTCAAATTAGCCCCAGCACTGGTCGGACTTAAGGCCACATTGGCTAATAGTTTTTTCCAAATATCATAGCGTATATCCTCAGAAGCATCGGTTTGTAAACCAGCCTCAGTCAAAGCAGCCGCAATCCGTGTGGCCCGTTCTGAGAGACCCCCTTGCATCTCACCAATATGTGTTGGCAGGTCGCTGTAATTCCTGACCACCCCCGCTTCAACCACACTGGCCCCCTGTGCGGTCACGCCACCGAGAACATGTTCCTGACCAATCACATCGCCAATAATCTCTTCATTTCCCAAGCCGTTTTGAAAACTGATCACCACCGTATCATCGGTGATGATATTCTGGGCCTGGGTCATGGCCTCGACCGTGCTAGGGGCCTTACACTGGACAAAGACCACATCAACTGGACTAAGCTGACTGGGGCTGCTCGTAGCAGCAATAGGAATATATCTATCGCCCCCATAGCCTACAATCTTCAATCCCTTACGATTAATAGCCTTGATATGGTCTTGCCAAATATTAATTAAAGTGACATTTAACCCACCTTCATATAATAACCCGCCAAAAACGCTACCCAATGCGCCAGCACCGACAACGGCGACACTAGGCTTCCAAATTTTATTCATAATTTTCCCTTGATTTTATTCAGGTTTATCAAATATAGAGGGGGTAAAGAAACGACGCTATTGTTGGTCGTAAGTTGATTATTTTGTTCGGCAGACCAGTGCCTGCTGCTGGCCTTCGTATGGACGAATTTGAATGGCCTGAAGATAAGCCTCAGCTTGGCCCTCTAGGCCAAGGGGCCGCACAGAAATATGATGGGTAGCTCCATTAGACAACTCGACTGTCAGCGGCGAAGGCTCTAATCCATCTGGCTTGAGTTGAATGATGCCTATCGGCTGCTGATCTATTGAAATCGCAAGCTGGACTTCATCTTGCTCAGGGCTGCTCCCAAATACGGAAATATTGTAAAAGCGATAAGCGTCTACATTGTCATACCACTGCCAAGTACTACTCGCGGAAGAGGTTTGGCTTATCAGTAAGGCTGTGACAATAATTGATACGCCATAGTTATAAATACCTCGTAAACAAAGGGCGAAGATGAAAAGGCCTAAACTAGAAAGGACAATGTGTAATTGAATAATGGCGGCCTGAATATCTTCATCCGTCGGTCTATCGGTCCGATATCCATAACCATATCGTTTCACCGCCTCAGCGGGGATGCCAGCGAAATATCTACCCAAGGCGATGAAGTGTGTGGCCCCAGATAATTGATTTAAGTTTCCATGATTGACTTCAAATGTCTCCTGATATTGAGGCTGCCAGATGGCCTCAGTTCTGATGCTCCGACGCAACCATATACCCTCATCGACTTGGTGAGAAAAGTGGCGCAGGGGTGTTGACCACAGGCCAATATAAATCAAAAGACATATCAAGCCATAAGCTAAGATTGGCGAAATGAAAGGTTGTGCCATCAATAAACTCCCGCCGTCGCGCCGCCATCAATCGAAATCGCCGCGCCTTGAATATGGCGTGCTTGTGATGAGCATAAGAAGCAGGCTAATTCAGCCACATCTTCTGGCTGACCTAAGCGACGAATACCGTCCTTTTCTATGCTCGCCCGTTTAACCGCTTCGACGGTGCTATTGGCCAACTTAGCCCGGCCAGCAAAGATTTCTTCCAGCCGTTCTGTGATGGTCAAACCAGGGTGGATGGCGTTCACATTGACATCATCACGCAGGCCAAGACCAGCCAGAGCCTTGCTGAAATTAGCGAAGGCAGCATTAACCGCTCCGCCAATCATAAAATCGGGGTCTGGGGTGCGGGCAAAACCACCGATGATATTGACGACAGTGCCTTTGCTTTCCCTCAGCATCGGCCAAAACAAGCGTGATAGCCGCACCGCCCCATAAAATTTTAAGGCAAAGCCATCTTCCCAGACACTGTCTTCTAGCTCTAAAAAAAGACCGCCTTGGGTTGCGCCAGCAGAATTGATCAGGATATCAATGTGTCCAAAAAACTCTTTTGCGACAGCATAGACAGCCTCACAGCCTGCCAGTGTTCTAAGCTCAGCCGCACATACTTCGACCCGACGACCTGTCCTCTGTTTAATCAGGTCTGCGGCAGCGCGTAAATTATCTTCACTGCGAGCGGCAAGAAGACAGTCACAGCCTGTCTGAGCCAATTTGAGAGCAATTGCTTTGCCAATGCCGCGACTACCACCACTAATGACAGCAACTTTGTCGGTCAAGGTATCAGACATGGTTCACCTCCGTTTACTTATGAACGGCGTTCGCTTGTGAACGCTATTTGTTTGTGAACGACAACATCGTTTGCATTGCCTCAACGCAAGCCTTCAGCGCGGGCCCTGGATTTTCAACATCCGCTTCATACTCAATCACCGCCATGCCATCAAAGCCACTCTCTTCCAAGGCCGAGACAAAGGCTTTTAGGTCCATCGTGCCTTCACCCACCACAGTATCATGCCATTGACCATTGGCAGCAAAAGTGAAATCCTTATAATGTACCCCATAAATTTGTCCCCCAAACTGCTTCACCCATTCTACAGGGTCTCCGCGTCTGGGGCCGATTTGCAAAGCCCAGGCCGTGTCTAGACAAAGGCCAATCTCAGGGCTACCGAGTCCTAAAAGATGGGCCATCACGTCCGGTTGACCCCCAAAACCATAGCCACCATGATTGTGAATACCAACCTTAATATCAAATTCTCGACAGAGTTCCCGCACCATTGGCACAGCTTTAAGATACGAGTCGATCCGAAAAGCCCCTGAAATATGTTTAGCTCCGGCGATGGCGGCACATTCAAAAATGTTGCGTTCAGCCGGATCGCCTGTGAAGCCTTCGACACCAATGGAAATGACAGACACACCCGCATCATGGTATGTCTTGACAATATCTCGCCATTGATCTGGTTGAGAAAAATCAGCATGGACACGACATACTTCGATCTTATCCAAGCCGATGTCAAGAACTTTTTGCGCCACTTCAGCATTGTCTTTGAAGTGGCGGAAACAAAAACTTTGTACACCATAATCTAGAGCAGCACTCATGATAATCTCCTTTGTAAATAGTTATGAGTTATGAATTATGAGTGAGTTAGTTCCGATGACAATTCAGCACTCAGCACTTATCATTCATCATTATGTAACATATAAAACCTGATTTATGAAAAAATAAGGGACAGTTCCCCCATGTTCGGATAACGAGCAATCGCTTGATCCCCTTGTTGCAAGAATTGCGGCTCAGTCAGGGAACCGGTTAAGATATAATCACCAAGGTGTAAGTCAAAGCCTCGTTCATACACACTGTTCACGGTCCAGATAAAGGCATCGAAAGGGTCGCCGCGAGAGCTACCATATAGATTCTTCACCGCCGCACCATCGTTCATGGATAAAATTACGCTTAAATCCATCAAGGATATATCTTGCCACCCCTGTATAGCAGGGCCAACCACAATTGCCCCCCCATTGCCATTATCGGCGATGCCAGCCAGCATGTTTTGCATCTTGTCCCAAGTCGCTCTGCTCTCAGGGCTATACCGGGTGCTGGTGATATCAAAGGCTGGGTGTAAGACGACCTTATCGGCGAGGTATTGGGCTGTAAAGGGATGTTGGTTTCGGTCTAAGTCCGCCCTTAGGCTAAAAGCAATCTCAGCTTCTAGTTTCGCTAAGGGACAGGATAAAGATGGTATCTCTGCTGGGTTATGATAAAGGGTGGAGGCAAAAATTCGGCCAGGAATAGGGCCATCATAGCCCTCAGCCTGTTGCACCCCAGAACTGGTCGCGCCCACTTTCCAACCGACCACCTTATCTAGGCCATCCGCCGTAATTAATTGCGCCATCTTGTCTTGTATTGCATAAGCAGCTTGTCTATCGAACGGCACTAGCGCAAACGGGAAGTTGAGCAGCAAGGATTTCTCTCGCCAACCCCCAACAAGAAGCAGGGCCGCGTGACATAGGATATCGGTTGACAGGGTAGGCTCCTTGACCTAGATGATGAGATCAGTAAAATTCAGCCAAGATAATAATAGACTTTCTGCATAGTTACAAATAAGGATGAGGTGCTTAAGGCAGAGTACGAACAGTTTGACAGCCTAAGGACCTATCCATGCTTTCATTGTCCATACCATGACATTGACAGAACTTAATTTTGAGTTATAGTTGGCAATTGCAAACTGGAGTTATCCGAAATGACAAAAGTTACAAAAATTTAATTTATGCTATATATAGTCGAGCGGAAAAAATGCAGGCGATAATTCGCCCTAAAAACATCATTTCAGTATAAACTTTATTTTTTAAGGAGCAACGTAGTATAATGAAATCTCTAAAAACACTCATTTTTTTAATCACCCTTCTTGTCTTAACAGGTGCTTGTGTTATAAACCCAATCATCCCCGAGCAACTGTCAAAATTTGAACAGGTGGAAGAAGCAGGGAAAATGAGAGTTGGAATCCGGTTTGATAATCCACCCCTTAGTTTTATTGACGCTGATGGAAATTGGGTCGGCTTTGATGTCGATTTGGCTCAAGCCTTGGCGGATGAAATGAATTTAGAATTAGAACAAGTGAAGGTTGACGGCACGACCCGCATTAGCTTTTTACAAGAGGACAAAATTGACTTAGCGGTGGCCAGCATGAATCATACCCGCTCTCGGGATGCCTCCGTTGATTTTTCGATCACCTATTTTTGGGATAATCAATCTTTTCTGATCCGTCAGGGCACGTACCAAAATATTGATGAATTAATGGGGCAGAAGGTCGCCGCCAACGCGGGCAGTTCTGCCATTCCCTCTTGGACAGTTTATAGTGAAGAGATGGGTGGCCTAGCCCCTGAATTTGTTGAATTTACGGACAAACTGGCCGCCATGCAGGCCCTTCGTGACGGGGCTGTTGAAGGATATACTGAAGATAATATCACCCTATTGGTTTTGGCGGCAGGTGATCCTGAATTAGAACTGCTGCCCGGCGGTCATAACCCAGTCCAGTTTGGCATCGGTCTGCCTGAAGATGAATCAAAATGGCGTGATGTGGTTAATCTCGCCTTGCAAGAACTCTGGAAAAACGGCACCTATCATGAAATTTATCAGAAATGGTTTGGCCCTGGGGCGGATATCGAACTTCCGCTAGGAGGGCAGATGGAGATTTGGCCTGAGTAGGGCGTAATGTTTCTTTTGCGATCCAAGGATGAAATGCACAAGTTAATAGTATTATGACAGTTGTCAGACTGATAAATCTAAGCAAATATTATCCAAATAACATTCAAGCTGTGCAGGATTTTTCGCTGACGATTAAGCAAGGGGAACGCTTGGCTTTATTGGGGCCATCCGGCTGTGGGAAAACGACTTTGCTGAGAATGATCGCTGGCTTAACACAGCCTGATCGCGGTGATATTTTATTTGACGGTGAAAGCATCTTACAGCTCCCCCCTCAAAAGCGGGGAGCTGTCATGATCTTTCAACAACATCAACTTTTTCCCTTTATGTCAGTCGCTGATAATATTGCCTTTGGTCTAAAAGTGCAGAGATTAGACAGACGGTGCATCGTCCGTAAAATTGATGAAGCACTGGAGATGGTTCAGTTAGGTGGCTATCATAAACGTATACCAGATCAACTCTCTGGTGGCGAACGTCAACGGGTCGCTTTAGCCCGGGCCTTAATTCTAAAGCCCAAGATTTTGCTGCTTGATGAATCTTTGAGTAGCCTAGATGCAGCCTTAAAAAAAGAATTGCGCCTCGTCATTCGGCAATTACAACGAGAGGCCAACATAACTACAATCTTTGTGACTCATGATCAAGATGAGGCGGTTCATATCGCAGACCGTATTGCGCTGATGATGGCTGGTCGTCTCAAACAGGTTGATCAACCCCTTCATTTTTATGAACGTCCAGCTGATCGTCAAGTGGCTCAGTTTTTCGGTGGGGTCAATTTTTTACCAGCTAAGAAAGTCGGGGCTCAAGTGCAGACACCGATCGGGTTACTCGATATCAATCCAAGCCTTTCCGATGGCGATCGGATTGCCACCATCCGACCCGAAGCTATTCAGATTGGGACCAAAGGTCATAATAATATTCTGGTCAGGGTGCAATCATTTAGTTACGGCAAATTACTGACACAGTGCCCTCAACAGCAGACCTTTTTGCAAATTACCCCACCGCCGTATTCCACTTTTCAGCCAGACGAAGAGATTATGATTCATATTCCAAAGTATAGCATTTGGTTATTGCCAGTTTCGTAAACAGCTTTTGTAGAACAAACTTAAGGTTGTTCTACAAAAATTTTTATCACAAAACAAACGATGAAAAAAGCACTGCTCATAATCGCCAAACGTCCGGCAAAGGGGCAAACAAAAACACGCTTATCGCCGCCCCTGTTGGGCGAAGAAGCTGCCGAGCTATATGAAAATTTTTTGCAGGATATGCTGGATACAGTGCGGGCTGTACCAAATGTGGAGCGGTTTATCCATTATTGGCCGTCTGAAGCAGAAACTTACTTTCGCCAGATTGGCCCCGATTTTGACCTGCTACCCCAGCAAGGTGCTTCACTTGGGGAGCGGTTAAACCAAGTTTTAACCCATTGCTTGACGACGGGTTTCGACCAAGCAATCATCACCAACAGTGATAGCCCCACTTTACCCGTTTCATATCTTGTTCAGGCTTTTGACCTACTGAATACAGTCGATGTTATCCTAGGCCCTTGTGATGATGGGGGATATTATCTCATCGGCCTAAAACATCCCCAACCACGTTTATTGCTAGACGTAACGATGTCCACGCCTCAGGTCACTGAAGATACCTTGGCCTTGGCTGCTGAAGAAGGTTTACAAACGGCCCTTTTACCGACTTGGTATGATGTTGATACCATTGCTGAAATGAATCGTCTAAGAAAAGAATTGGTTCAAGCCGCAGAGACCGTGGCCCCGCGTACGCGACAATTTTTGCAACAATTGCGATAGAGGCTATCTTTAATCTCTTAAGATCAATGTAATTTATGGCCCGCATACTACCATGAAAACAAGCGTTATTATTCCAGCCTTAAATGAAGCAGAAACAATTGGTCAGTTGGTCACGGAGACTTTACAACAAGCAGTTTTTGAAGTGATTGTCGTTGATAACGCTTCTCATGATGAGACAGCGCAACTGGCCAGCCAGGCTGGAGCCAGAGTGATATCCGAAACGCGATCTGGTTATGGCTACGCCTGTGCTGCTGGGGTGGATGCAGCAATGGAAGCGGATGTGCTGATTTTTTTAGATGGCGATTATAGCTGTCTGCCTGAAGAAATACCACGCTTGTTAAGGCCACTACACAATGATGAGGCAAGTTTAGTGATTGGCTCACGAGAATTAGGCTATATTGCGCCAGGCGCAATGCCTCCTCAACAGCGTTTTGGCAATTGGTTAACGGCTCGCTTAATGAATATGCTTTATGGTCTGACGATTACAGACCTTGGCCCTTATCGGGCTATTCGCAGAGACCTGCTCTTATCGTTCGCGATGCGTGAGATGACCTTTGGTTGGACTAGCGAAATGACTGTCAAAGCGGCTCGTCAAAAAGCTCGTCTGATTGAAGTGCCCGTCAGTTGGTTACCCCGTAAAGCGGGGCAGTCCAAAATTAGTGGTACGCTTAAGGGAACAATTTTAGCTGCTTATTACATTCTGGGTGTCACCCTGAAATATGCGCTATGAAATCATTTTTTGGGACCAACTCACCTTACTTTAATCACCCCTTATTGACTGAGGAACGCACCTTACAAGAGGTCAATTTTGTCCTAAACCATCTGATGTTGCCAGAGGGCGGAAAAGTTTTGGACATAGGCTGCGGCTTTGGTCGGCATAGCCTCGAACTGGCCCGACGTGGCTACCAGCCCATTGGGATAGACTTTTCTCCCGCCATGATCGAAGCGGCGCGTATCAGTGCCGTCAAGGCGAATCTTCAGATTGAATTTGAGGTTATGGATGCACGGCATTTAACCTTTGCTCAGATTTTTGATGGCGCAATCTGTTTGTTCACCACATTGGGACAGGTCTCTGAAGATCAAAATAATTTTGCCTTACTCAAACAAGTGGCCCAAGTACTGAAACCAGGAGCCAGGTTGATTGTCGAAATTCCGCACAAACCCTGGCTCGTTACGTACCTGAAGGCGGAAGATAAGTTTGGCAATGACCTTAATTATACGCATGTCCAGCGTCATTTTGACCCCGAAACCAGTCGCGTGACGGAACTCTTCACCGTAGTTTCAGGCGATTCTCAGACGCATTATCATTTACAATATCAGCTTTTAGCGGCGGAAACCCTGCTATCTTTGCTTGATTCGGCTGGACTTACAGCTCCAACCTTGTTTAGTGACTATCGGGGCAGCCCTTTTATTGAAAGTTGTGAAGATGATGCTATCATTATTGCCTTAGCCGAACAGTAGATTGGGTTAAAGGGTATAGACCTGTTTCGTTGTATCGACCATTGGATCACCATTGTATTTAGGTACCTTCTCGTGCGTAAAAGTAATGTTGATCCTACTCGGTCTGTTTATCTAATAGATATTTAAATGAAACTTTAGAATCCAAGACCCCTTCTCAATGAAAGGGAGATTTATCATGACAACAGCAAATGAAACCATTAATCTACGAAGAATGATCGCTATCCTCAGAGGGACGCTCGGTGTCATTCTCTTAGTCACTTGGTGGGAAAACCTACAAAAGGGTCTTTATCAACCACAGAATTTCGCTGACTTCATCAATTGGCTGGCAGATGGACATCCGATTGGCTTTTATCAAGGCTTTTTAGCGGGTGTGGTTGCGCCTAATGCAGGGCTTTTTGGGATGTTTCAGTTGATTACTGAATTGGGTATGGCTATCGCCCTCATTATTGGCGCATTCACCCCAGCGGCTGGTCTAGGCGCAACTTTCTTTTTCCTTAATCTTTTTATGGCTTATCTTAATCCAAATCTACATGAGTGGATTTGGACTTATGTCTTGCTGGTTGCCACAGCGTTGGTGGTTACCATTAGCCGCTCTGGTCGCGCTTGGGGTGTTGATGAGTACTTGGCCAAGAACCAAGAGAAATTGCCTTTTTCTCTGGGAAAATTTCCATTGTCTCTTCTCTGGTAAAAATAAAATAATTGTCTCATTATCTTTGTCCATCGTAGTTTTCTTTATTTTTATTTACCTCTATTTTTAAGACCTTCAAAGCTGCTGCGAATTTTTAATATCCGCAACAGCCTTGAAGGTCTAATGTTGAAAGTCTTATTCTAAGGTTGCCATGCCCCTTTTAGAAATACTATTTTTGTTTAGTTCACTCTTATTGGCCGTTTTTGGTTCGCATAGTCTATTTTTGGCAGGGGTTTATCGACGACAAGGCCCATATCGCTCTCAAAAGCATCAGAACGTTCAGTCAGAAGTTGATTCCTGGCCTACTAAAGGCGCATATCCCTTTGTCACCATTCAATTACCGGTTTTCAATGAACGCCATGTAGTAAAACGCTTGATTCAGTCAGCAGTCAACATGCAGTGGCCCGTCGAACGGTTACAGATTCAGATCTTGGATGATTCGACGGATGATACCCAACAACTCATTGCCGCCAGTGTACAGTATCATCAGAGCCAAAATGTGGGTTTGCAAATTGAGCATGCCCATCGCACAAATCGGCAAGGGTTTAAGGGTGGGGCCTTACAAAATGGTTTGACAACTGCTCAAGGCGAATTCATCGCCATTTTTGATGCTGATTTCGTTCCCCCTCCAGATTTTTTAAAAAAAACAATCCCTCTCTTTAAGGATGAAAAAGTCGGCTGTGTCCAAACACGCTGGGGTCACATCAACCCAAATTCATCCCAATTAACCAAGGCTCAATCTGTTGGCATTGATGGGCATTTTGTCGTTGAACAAGAAGCGAGGCATATTCTCAATGTTTTTCTCAATTTCAATGGGACAGCCGGAGTCTGGCGGCGGACGTGTATTGATGATGCGGGTGGATGGCAAGGGGATACCTTAACCGAAGATTTAGATTTGAGTTATCGGGCCCAATTTCAAGGGTGGCAAATCGTTTATCGCGGCGATGTTATCGTGTTCGCAGAATTACCGGTGCAGCTTAATGCTTTCAAGCGACAACAATTTCGGTGGGCTAAAGGGAGCATTCAAACAGCTTTAAAACTGATGATACAACTTTGGCGTACGCCTCAATCCCCTCGCCTTAAAATTATGGGCACTTTGCATTTGACAAATTATTTAGTTCATCCTGGCATTATCCTCAATTTGTTACTGACCTTGCCGATGATCTATTCAGATAGTCCTTTATTAATTTTGACGGGGATTTTAACGATCACAGCCATAGGCCCGCCATTTCTTTATTGGACCGCTTTACAAAGTCAAAATGTGCCCAAAGTAAAGCGACTACAAAATCTGATTTGGCTCATCGCTATTGGGATTGGCCTATCCCTTAATAATACCCGAGCTGTGTTAGAGGCTCTGTTGAATGTTAAAAGTGAGTTCAAACGGACTCCCAAGTTTGCTGTAATTGATCAGACGACCCGATGGCAAAGCAGCACATACACCCTACCTCGTGAATCAGCCGTTTGGCTAGAGTTGAGTTTAGCCACTTATGCGATAGCTTTGGTGATCTTGGCGATAACTTTGGGCACTTGGTGGGTTATTTTTCTATTAACCCTGTATGCCTACGGTTATGGGTATGTTGCTACCTTAGCTTTCATTCAGGCCTGGGAAAAACGAAAAATGCTTCGACTTAAAACGCAAACTTGATGATATAGGCGTGATTTAGCAATATATTGTAAAGATCAACCCACGATGGTTGACTTATTTAAGACAATAGGATATTATATAGGCTTATCCTCAATTAAGAGTAAAATAATTAAGCTAATATCCAGACCTGTCTGATTCGATTCTTGAAGAAGACAAAATTTTAGGCTATGGAATGAGAATTAGCTAACTGAGGGGCGGTCATTACATTAGTTATTTAATTCTCATGCCTATGTCTTAGTAAGTTGATTGGAGTGGCATGATCAAAACACATATGCTTATTATTGATAATGATGATTGCCTCATTAAAACATTGGAGTTGCTTTTCCGCGAAGACTATAAGGTAATTGTTGCCAATAGTGGTGTGCAGGGGCTAAAATTGGCGCGGCGCATTGTGCCTGAGTTTATTATTTTAGGGGACTTGGTGCCTAATATGGATGGCTATAAAGTATGTCAAGAATTACGTCAAGACTTTCGATTGAAACATGTTCCTATCTTATTTTTGTCTGGGAACGCAACGATGGAAGCAAAAATTAATGCCTTTGAAGCTGGGGCAGATGATTATGTTTTTAATCCTTTTGATCATCGTGAACTTTCGCTCAGAGTCAAAGCCTTGATGCGCCGTAGTCAAATAAAACCACTGCCGGCACCAAAAACAATCTTAAAAAGAGGGGATTTGACCTTAAACTGCAAAACTTTCCAAGTGACCATAAATACTAATGTGATCAATTTGACTCCGGTAGAGTTTGATTTAATGTATCATCTCATGAGCCACCCGGGTCAAGCCTTCCCTAGTATCCGCCTTTTACAAGAGGTGTGGGATTATCCTTCTGATGCAGGCAGCCCCGATGTGGTTAGGATGCACATCAAAAATTTACGCTATAAAATAGAACCTGACCCTCATAAACCGATTTATATTCAGACCCTGCCTCGGCATGGATACAGAATATCTTAAGAAGAGCGTGTAATCAGTATGGAGAGGCTGTAGGAGATTAGGTGTCATTATCGGAAATACAGTCCTTGCAGACGGATGTCGCCATCATTGGGGCAGGGCCAACAGGTTTGACGGCCGCTTATCAATTGAATAAAGTCGGCCTAAAAACTGTTGTCGTAGAAAAAGCATCTGTGGTAGGCGGTATTGCCCGAACAGAATCCTATCAGGGTTATCATATTGATATTGGTGGACATCGTTTTTACACCAAAGTTGAACCAGTAGCTCAACTTTGGCAGGAAGTTTTGGGAGAAAATTTTTTTCACCGACCCCGTCTTTCTCGTATTTACTATAACCGCCAATTTTTTCATTACCCTATCCGATTCTTCGAGACCCTCAGCAAATTAGGCTGGCTAGAAAGCTTTCGCATTGGGAGTAGTTATCTGGCGGCCCAACTTTCTCCTCATGCTCAAGAAGACAACTTTGAGCAATGGGTCTCAAATCGTTTCGGGCAGCGTCTTTATCAGATTTTTTTCAAAACCTATACTGAAAAAGTTTGGGGGTTACCCTGCACCGATATTAAAGCAGAATGGGCAGCCCAACGCATCAAAGGTCTCTCTTTACCTGTCGCCCTACGCAATGCGCTGTTTCAAACGAAGCGGGGCACGGTAAAAACCTTAATCGAGGCTTTTGACTACCCTCGACAGGGACCGGGCATGCTATGGAATAAGGTGCGTTGTTTGATCGAAGAGGCAGGACATCAGGTTTTATTAAATCATGCTGTCCTACAGATCAATCAAGCGCACAACCGCGTGACCAGCTTAGTTGCAGTCACACCGCAGGAGTCCCAGATGACTATTCATTGTGACCATCTTATCTCTAGCATCCCTTTGCCTGAACTGATTCATAGCTTGCACCCAAGTCCTCCAGTTGATCTAAGGCAATCTATCTCACAACTCACCTATCGAGACTTTTTGACTGTCGCTTTAATCATCCGTCAGCCCGATCTCTTTCCAGATAATTGGATTTACATTCATAACCCAGATGTTTTTGTGGGTCGCATCCAAAATTTCAAGAATTGGAGTCCTGATATGGTGCCTGACCCACAAATGACCTGTTTGGGCTTAGAATATTTTTGTACTGTCGGGGACGAACTATGGCAACGGTCTAATGAAGATTTAATTGCTTTGGGTAAACAAGAGGTGGCTCAGTTGAGGCTTGCGGAGGAGGCCGATGTTGTGGATGGAGTCGTCTTTCGACAACCAAAAGCCTATCCCATCTATACGGGTGAATATCAACATGTTTTGACGAAAATCAAAGCCTATCTTGACCAAATCCCTAATTTACAGACAGCGGGCCGCAATGGCCTTCATCGCTATAATAATCAGGATCACTCCATGCTCACCGCGATGTTGGCCGTGGAGAATATTATGGGAGCGAACTATGATCTATGGACAGTCAATACAGAGCGGTCTTATTATGAGGAAATGAAGGTGGTTAACCATAGATAGGGTTCTCTTGCTCTGAGATGTTCAGATAATATTTATGGAGTCAAAAAAAGGAACCTTAGCATAAAGGTTCCTTTTTTATCGTTATATTTTAGGAAATTATTTTATTGACTTTTTGAGACGAGTAAATTACATCTCAGCCACCCAATCGAACCAAGGTTCACGCTCACCTGGCATGATGCCATGACCCACATTGTCGGTACAATGAGAGACGACCCGAATGGTAAAAGGTGTCGCTGCCGGTTCAAGATCAACTGCATCTAAACTTGAATCATGGCTATCAAAGGGATAAGCCCCACCCATAATGGGAAAATCTAACTCTGCGACTAATTGACCATCGCCATAGTCATCGGTCATAAAGCCATTGGCGACTTCAGTAGAGCCTGGGCCTTCAGCGACAGAGACCAAGTCTGCCAAAGCATCCGAGGCAGCTAAAGGTGTCGCAGGCATTGCTGCTAAGGGGCCATTACCACTCAGACCAAGCCAAGCCGTATAGAAGGTATTTGGACTGGCTCCAGTCAGCGTAATGATCACCGTACTATAATCGTCATCCATCATCACAGCAATTGTCCCAACAGCATCATCATAATTGTCACCACACATTGCAGCCACAGCTTCAGACTCGACGCGGGTAAGTACTTCTTCCATCATCTCATCGTGCATATCCATCTCATCATGCCTGTGCATCATATCGCCTGTAACTTCCGGTAAATACCACAACATGGTTTTTCCATCAGCCCCACCCGTGGCTAACCAATAGCCATCAGGGCTAAAGGCTAAGGTGGTCACTGCGCCTTCATGGCCTTCCAGAACAATCGGTTCCATGGATAAAGCAGCGAATGCTTGACTAACTTTGGTGGGCAAACCAGCAAAGGCTACATTAGCGGCTAATAAGCCAATCGCAATGACCAAAAGACTGATCTTCATTTTTTGATACATAAGGGTTTTTCCTTATAATAAAAATTGGGTGGTCTCCCGAATATGGTCTCTAGAGTGCCAAATTTTGAAAACCACAATCATTCGTCAATTTAGGGATACCACCTATATTATAATAAATATAGATTTAAAGAAACTGATCATTAATTTTTTGTTTTACTTTTGGCGATATGATCCCCCTTTCGTGTGTATCTCCAAGCCTTCATTACGTAGAGATTCTTCTTAAATAAATTTTTGCTATAAAAAAATCATTCTAGTATTTATCTTTGAAAGTGCCCTGTTTTCTGACTTTGGTCATTAGCTGTTTCGTGATAATACTAGAATTGTTAACAACGTAATGAAAAATGATTACAGATTTATTAAATTTGGTAACTATTCAGGTACAAGGCACTTTGGCGGCACGATTGCCAAGCCTGATATCCTAATTCAAGGCGGTTGCGGCCATAAGCACCTGTGATAAATGCCTTGCGCTGTAAGCCTGAATAGTTCATCAGAGCTAATACTGCCCATAAATAAAGGGACTCTCAAATTCTGAAAAAGGTAAGGCTGCTTGGTCCCGTTGCGATAGGATAGGATCACTCACCTGCCAATCAATATTCAAAAGCGGATCGTTCCACAAAATAGCCCCCTCTGCTTCTGGATAGTAAAAGTCAGTACATTTATAAGCAAAAATGGTCTCATCTTCTAAGGTGACAAAACCATGAGCAAAACCCGGTGGAACCCAAAAACGGGTTTTATTTTCTTCGCTTAACAAGACAGCATGATGCTGCCCATACGTGGGTGAATCCCGTCGAATATCAAGACCTATATCAATGACGGCCCCACGCAGGACACTGACCAGTTTTCCCTGAGCATAAGGCGGTTTTTGAAAATGTAATCCCCGCACAACATTTTTATCAGATTTAGAAATATTATCCTGTACAAAGTCTAGCTCAAGCCCTTGCGCCTGGAACTTATGTTTATTATAAGCTTCATACAAATAGCCGCGTTGGTCTCCAAAAACCTGCGGTTGAATGATCAATAAATCTGGAATTGAGGTAGATATTATTTTCATAATCCCTCATTTTTGTGTGTTTTATGTTTAATGGACAAGCAATAACAAATATTTTTGTTGGATAGTATAAATTTGCGAGAAGGTCATGTCAAGCCAGTTGAGGATAGGCATTAGAGCAACAAAACTCAAAATATCCAAATTAATAATTCAATTCATATAGTTTTTCAAGTTGTCTTGTCTGTATCGATGGGAGAGTCATACGCATCATAAAATTACGAAGGCTTTGAGCCAAAGTGCCTTCGATTTGGGCCATTTTTCCGATTTGGTAGGAGGTATTGACCACATAGCGGGCTTTGGGTAGGCGTAGGGTCTGAAAAATATGAAAAGCCTCTTTTACATTATCAACTGTCTGCAAACAGCGAGCCAAAACCCAACTGTCTTCAATCGCTTGACAGCCACCTTGGCCCATATTGGGCGTGGTAGCATGGGCGGCATCACCGATGAGACAAATGCGATTGGCATACCAAGTACGAAGCGGCTGGAAATCATGCAGATCAGTGCGAACGATTTTGTCTGAGGGCGTGGCCTGGATAATATCTGTTATTGGATCAGCGAAATCGTGGTAAAACGATAATAAATCCCCTATCAGCGTGTCAGGCTGATCCTGTCCTGCGGAGAGGGTCTTTTTGACGGCGTACCAATAGACTGTCTTTGGGGTGAGGGGTATAAAGCCAAAGCGATACCCACCAGGGCCCCAGGCTTCAGTCGCGGTACTGCGAAAGACAGTCCCAAGATCAATCTCTGCGATACCCCGCCAAGATGTTTCGCCTGAATAGCGTAATTGTACCGTCGGAAAGAGATATTGGCGGACGACAGAATGGATGCCATCTGCTCCTAAAAGCACTTGACCTTCAACACACATTCCATCTGTAAAATAGGCCTTGATCTTATAACCATCGCTTTCAAGATCATGGCATTTTTTCCCTGTCATAAAGCGATTAGATGGGATTTCTGACAATAAGATGTCTTGCAGTTTAGCCCGATGAATGGCTGTGGTGAGATAGCCATATTTTGTCTGAAATTTTTTCTGATCTCCAGCAGCGATACCTTGTCCATCTTGATCGACCACTTGGATAGCGGTTAATACATTGCCTGCGGCGACCACTTTGTCGGCCAAACCTAAACGGTCTAAAACTTGCATCGCATTAGGGGCGATCAAAATACCCGCGCCAACCTTTTTAATCTGCGAAACTGCTTCATAAATCTTGATCTGAAAGCCGACTTGTTGCAAAGCAATAGCCGTTGTCAAGCCAGCAATACCGCCCCCGATGATACATATATCTAAGTTTTTGGGCATAAATCCTCTCAGTAAAAGAGTATCTAGTATGAAAATTTGTCATAATACTATTTCTATCGCAGAACGTGGGTACAGATGATCAGCAGTATTCAGCCTATCTTTAACTAATGACTGGTTATTAATTAGCTAATCTCTCTAGGGGCAAGACATAAGGCTGTATACCCCATCAGCCCTTCTACTAATTGCGAAATTGCCATCCGCTCTTGATTGGTATGAGCTAGAGACTCATCACCAGGACCAAAGCCTATCGTCGGAATACCGGCCGCCATGAGATGTCCGCCATCTGTGGCAAAAGTCCAAATATCGACTGGCAAAGTACGGCCTAAGGTTTGATTTAATGTTTTATGGGCTTGAATAGTCCAAGGATGGGTCTCAGACAAAGCAAATGAGGGAAAGACAGCAGACTGTTCGACCACTTGTTGGGTATAAGTGGTGAAAGGGCGAGTGGCCAGTGAAACAGTCCCTGTTGCCCCATCTGTTAGGCACGATTGAAGCAATACGTTCATTTTTTGGACGACATCTTGCGGCGTTTCCGAGGGAACATTCCGCCAATCTAAGGTCAACCTAATCTCACCAGGGGTAACATTCGCGCTCACTTGGTCCGATTGATAGAGCGTTGGGGCAACACTAGAGGCCTCGAAAATATCTTCGGAAATCATATCGTATTGGGCTAATTTTTGTAAAAAATCGGCCAAAATGTAATGCGGGTTACCCCCTTTGTGAGGGATGCTGGCATGAATAGATTTACCGGTCACAGTAACCCAAAGCTCTACGCGACCTCGATGTCCCAACCGTAAGGTATTATGGCTTGGTTCGCCGACAAGGGCTAGAGCTGTTTTAAGATGCTTGGTCAAGTGGGCGGTCCCAACGCCGCCAACTTCTTCCATAATCGGCGTGACCACATACAAGTCACCGGGCAAAGTCTGTTTCAGGGATTTCACCACGGCTGGCGCATAAATCATCGCGGCCACAGGCCCTTTTATATCAACCGATCCCCGCCCCCAAATCTCGTTCGCCACAATCTTGCCACTAAAGGGTGGCTGAGGCCACCCGGCTAGATCACCAGGATCTACATGATCCATATGGCCGTTGAGCATCAGACTAGGCCCTGGACCACCTGCTACATAACCGATGACATTACCCAAGTTATCGACTTGGATATCATCATAGCCCAAGGTCTTCATTTCGGTTTGAATTAGGGCGGCTAGATCGCCCTCTTGACCTGGTAAACTGGGGGTTTGCACCAAACGTTGCGTAAAATCAACTAAATCTCGCTGATAGTCTAAAGTTGTTTGCTTTAAGGCTTGTATATCTACTGACATAATCATCCTCCAGAAAGATGGTCACCTTGTCACTTTACCGCCTGACGACTTTTCCATCTTGCCTAAATTGTGGATCAACTTTATCATATAAGTCTAAATTTTGAAAGCTAGTGCCTATTCAGGGGTCAGGGACTTTGATATAGGGTTGCTAAATTTGGATGCAAGACCATCAAGATATATAAACCCTGAAGCGTGATAAATATCAAAAAATCAAAACTGGACAGATTATTATGGAGAATGAAACCCAATCAAAACGAATCCTCATAGACTACCTCGGCTTGGTATTGCGCGGCTTTTGCATGGGGGCTGCTGATGTGGTGCCAGGTGTCTCTGGGGGGACGATGGCCTTTATTTTAGGTATTTATGGAGAGTTAATTCAAGCGATTCGAACCATCAATCTTGACACGGTTAAACTCGCTTTATCATTTAGACTCAAAGAAATTTTTGCCGCAGTACCCTGGCAATTTTTATCCGCTGTGTTGGCAGGCATCATTTTGGCGATTTTCACCCTAGCCCCCGGTTTAGAGTGGCTTTTAGAAAATCACCCCGTACTAATATGGTCTTTTTTCTTTGGCTTAATTTTAGCCTCTATTATCGTCGTCAGAAAATATGTGCAAATCTGGAATATTGTGACGATACTAGCAGCAGGCTTAGCTTGTATCATCGCTTTTGTCATCGTTGGTCTCACGCCCAGTGAAACGCCAACGACTTTGTGGCTCTTTTTTTTCAGTGGAGCGATTGCTATTTGTGCCATGATTTTACCCGGTATATCAGGCTCATTTCTGCTGGTGTTGATGGGTAAATATCAGCAAATATTGGCAGCAGTAAATGATCGAGATTTTGTGGTCTTGATTGTTTTTGCTATGGGAGCAAGTATTGGCATCCTCACCTTTGCCCAAATTTTAGGCTGGTTATTCAAACGATTCCGCGATATTACGATGGCCATCCTCATTGGCTTCATGGCCGGGTCGCTCCGAGCGGTATGGCCGTGGAAACGTGTCGTGTCAACAATGATAGATCGACCTGGAGAGGTAGTCCCTGCACAGTTAGCTGTTACTTTGCCGCCTGAATTAAATAGCGAGGTTTTGTTTGCCTTCGGGTTGGCTATGGTAGGTTTTGTCCTCGTTCTGGTATTAGAGGGCTTCAATAAACGTGAGGTGTTATCTTGATGATGATCTGCTCAATGATTAAGATGTCGTTATAAGATTCGTTTGACTTGCCTTCTGGCATGTGGTATATTTTGATCTTAAACCTGATTTTTGAGAACATCTTTTTTGTCTCAAGAAACATTTCCTTAGGAGGATAAAATAAAGAATTATGAAATGGCCGCGATTAGTTTGGTTACTGTTAGCCTTGATGATCGGTATTTTCTTTTTTTCCCAACTTCTGTTAGACACGAACAGGGCAGAAAATATTAGCTTAACCAAGTTAGCCGAAGAAGTTAAAGAGAACAGGATTGCTAAAATTGTTGTCAAAGAGGACAGGCTAGAAATCACGAGCAATAGCAGTGAGCTGCTCATATCCTATAAAGAGCCAGATATTGGCATTTCTGAGACCTTGCAACATCTCGGTGTGCCAGAAGAAACGATTAGAAATATAGACATTACCATTGCTCCACCTAGTCGATGGGGTGGTTGGATTAATATTTTTGCCACCTTATTACCCTTACTGTTAATTGGTATCTTTTTCTTTTTCATCTTGCGTCAAGCTCAAGGGGCTGGTAATCAAGCGTTGAGCTTTGGCAAAAGTAAAGCGAAGATGTTCACGGGTGATAAACCCACTGTGACTTTTGAAGATGTAGCAGGGGCCGAAGAAGCTAAAGAAGAATTAGAAGAAGTTGTTGAATTCTTAAAGGAACCTGAAAAATTTATATCTCTGGGCGCACGTATACCAAAAGGGGTCTTGATGGTTGGTGCCCCTGGTTGTGGAAAAACGCTCCTGGCCAAAGCTGTATCTGGTGAAGCGGGTGTGCCTTTCTTCAGTATTTCTGGTTCCGAATTTGTAGAAATGTTTGTTGGTGTGGGAGCCAGTCGAGTGCGTGATCTTTTTGAACAGGCGAAACGTAATAGCCCCTGTATTATTTTTATCGACGAGATTGATGCTGTTGGACGGCATCGAGGGGCTGGCTTAGGTGGCTCACATGATGAACGAGAGCAAACCTTGAATCAAATTTTGGTTGAAATGGATGGCTTTGAAACGGATATCAATGTGATTATCATCGCCGCGACCAACCGACCTGATATTTTGGATCCAGCACTCCTCAGACCAGGTCGCTTTGACCGTCGCGTCGTGTTGGACCGACCTGACCGCATAGGACGCGAAAAAATCTTAAAAGTCCATGTCCGAGGCAAACCGTTGTCATCTGATGTGGACCTATCAGTCTTAGCGAAAACAACGGTCGGCTTGGTTGGGGCGGATTTGGAAAATTTGGTCAATGAGGCGGCTATCTTAGCTGCGAGGCAAAATAAAAAACAAATCGAAATGCATGATTTTCAGGAAGCCTTAGAAAAAGTGATCATGGGGTCTGAACGAAAAAGTCGAATTATCAATGAAAAGGAACGAAAAATCATTGCCTATTACGAGGCAGGCCGAGCGATTGTCGCCAAAATGCTACCTGAAGCGGATCCGGTTCATAAGGTCAGTATTGTAGCGCGGGGACAAGATGCAGGTGTGACAATGTTTTTGCCCGAAGACGATCAAAGTTTGCCCACGACAAAATATATTAAAGGAAAATTAACAGTCCTCATGGGTGGACGAGCAGCAGAAGAATTGATCTTTCCTCAGTTAACCAACAAAGCTGGTGCCCATCTTCAAAATGCAACCAACATCGCCAGAGCGATGGTTACCCAGTATGGCATGAGTGAAATTTTAGGGCCACTGACTTATGGACAAAAAGAGGAAATAGTTTTTTTGGGCAAAGAAATAGGCGAACAGCGAAACTACAGCGAGGAGGCGGCCCGCAAAATTGATTTAGAAGTACGTCGCATCGTTCAGGAAGCTCATGAAATTGCAAAACGTATTTTGTCTAATAATCAAGAAAAACTCGTTGAGATTGCCCAAAAATTACTTGAAGAAGAAACGATTGATGCTCAAACTTTTCATAGCATGTTTAATAGATTAGAAGCAGTTTAAAGACCTATCCAGACGATAGCCTGGCATTTAGAATTGATGCTGACATTCATAGACTCGTTTGAAACATACTTAAATTAATGGTTCAATGAGAATTTGTGTGGTAGACAAGGTGATACGCTAGAGAAAGAGGCAAAGTCCTCGCATAACCATTTATCTGCGCTGACTTTGCCACTTTGCTACTTTGCTATTTTATAGAATTTCAGGCTTAGGAAAACCCTTGACCTATGTCGAGAGATGAGGTCGTTCCGTAGGAACGCAGCCTTTGCTAACTTCAACTAAATGATGTATTCTATACTGAGATCAGCATGAAACATAAACTTTTACGGGTTATGCCTGCATGCTTGTAGCGGACATCCATATCCTTTCTGTAAGGACCAATGGGTGTCCAATAGCGACATTCGGCCTGACAGGTATCGAAAAAGGAATGGTTTCAAATTTTTTTCAGTGTATATTCAGAACGCATAGGCAGTCTCGGTTGTTCCTCTATGGAACGTAACTTGGAAGCCCCCCGATTTCTCGTCGGGAGTAGTTCACAATTAGTTAAGCGTATACTCAGATGACTATAGACCGTGTAACCACATGATCACCAACTCCGTTCAACGCAGCTCAGGAGGTTGCAATTGTGACACAAGAGAAGAGTGGATTTTATTATCCAAATAAAATTTGTCGAATCTATTTATCGGCAATGGAAGAGGTCATGGGAAAAGGAGGGATTAATGCTGTTTTAAATCTGGCGAAACTTTCTCATTGGATCGATAATTATCCGCCCAACAATCTAAGTAAAGAAATAGATTTTGCAGATTTTTCGCGTTTAAATCAAGCAATAGAAGAAATGTATGGTCCTAGAGGTGGGCGTGGTTTAGCTTTACGTGCTGGGCGGGCTGCGTTTATTGATGGGTTAAGCGAGTTTGGGGCATTAATTGGCGTAGGTGAATTAGCTTTTAAGGTTGTACCCTTGGGAACCAAGTTAAAAGTTGGTCTACGAGCAATGGCTGAAACCTTCACCAAATTTAGCGATCAAACAACTGATGTTCTTGAGGAAGGAGAGCGATTTGTTTATCGAATTCATCGTAATCCAGTATGTTGGGGGCGTAAGGCTGACCGACCAGTTTGCTTCGCAGCAGTTGGCATTCTACAAGAAGGGCTGCGATGGGTCAGCGGCGGCAGAGATTTTAGAGTAGAAGAGTTCACCTGTATTGCAACTGGTGATGATGTGTGCAGCTTTGCTATTTATAAGGAACCGATAAACTAAGATTTGCGTTTGTTATTAATCGATCAGGCTAAAATAATTTATAAAGCCCGAAATACATCAGGGATTTATCAAATCTTTTAGCATATTTCTAACTTTATGACAGATTTATCTTGTCCAAGCCGCTATTATCGAAAAACTTAAGCTTCTGTTATAATGAGGCAAAAATATTTCTAATGAATTATAAGCTCCTAATTGTAGAAGACGATTCCGACACTGCCGAAATGTTGCGTGTCTATTTTGAAGCGCAGGGATATATGATCCTTTTAGCCCAAACAGGCCATGAGGCTTTAGAACTCTGTCAAACAGAGTCGCCTGATTTGATTCTTTTAGATGTCAGGCTACCTGATCTAGATGGTTTTGAGGTTGGAAAGCGGTTACAACATGATTTGAGGACTCGCCAGCTACCAGTTATCTTCGTCACCGAACGCCGTGAACGTGATTATCGCATTGCGGGGTTAAAGCTCGAAGCAGTTGATTATATAACCAAACCATTTGACATTCAGGAACTTCGTCTCAGAGTCAGAAATGTTTTACACCGCACCAGTAGCCAAAATAACCCTATTACTGGCTTGGCTGGAAAAGACTTGACGGACCAACGGTTAGCCCTGACACTGGAAAATCAACATTGGGTTGTTTTATCAATTCTAATCAGTGGTCTGTCAATTTTTAACGAAGTTTATGGCTTTGTCGCCCGTGATGATGTTTTGCGTGCTGTCGCGCTTATCTTATCTAGTGCTGTTGATGAATTAGGTACTGTTGATGATTTTGTTGGACATCCAGCGGAGTCCCAGTTCGTCGTTATTACAACCTTGAATAAAATAAATAGCCTTAAAAAACCTATCGAAGATCGTTTAAATCAAGCCATGGTTTATTTTTATCCTATTCTTGATCGTGAAGTTGGTTATGTCTTACGTGGTGGACTAGAGGGATATAAACAAACTGTACCCTTTATGCAATTGTCGACGCAAGTCATATCATGCCAGGATCATATGATCAACACCGTGAATGATTTACAACAAAAATTATTTTATTCATCTTAACTAATTTTTCTATATAATCAGAAAAGCAGTATTATCAAATTAAGAGGATGATACTGCTTTTTTATTGATATAAATACGACCGCAAATTGATAAAGGACCGACTTTCTATGCTCATTCAGCCGTTTCTATCAAACGATGACTTTCTAGCTGATGTTATCGCAGCCAGAGAGCAAGCTGATAGGTTTCATCTATGGTGGTTAGGTCAAAGTGGATACGTGATTCACTGGCAAAATCGCCATCTATTGATTGATCCTTACTTGTCAGACTCCTTGACCAAAAAATACGCTCAAACTGATAAACCTCATATCCGTCTCAGCGAAAGGGTTATTGCGCCAGAGCAATTAAACTTTATTGATGTCATTACCTCCAGCCATAATCATACCGACCACCTCGATGCTGAAACGATTGTGCCGCTCCGCGAAGCCAATCTCAATCTACAAATGATTGTTCCTGAGGCAAATCGACAATTTGCAGCCCAACGATTTGGCTGTGATGAAGATTGGTTTATTGGAAGTGATGTAAACATAGCGCTTACCGTCGCAGAATTTACAATGACAGGTGTTCCTGCTGCTCATGAAACCTTGGCCCAAGATGATAAGGGCCATTATAAATTTCTGGGCTATATTATCCAATTTGGAAATTGGACGATTTATCATAGTGGCGATACTGTATGGTATGAAGGCATGGTGGAGGTGCTACGCCATTGGTCTATTGATGTAGCCATCTTACCGATTAATGGCAAAAAACCTGAACGACGGGTCGCAGGAAATTTAAATGGACAGGAAGCCGTGAACTTAGCAAAAAAAATCGGGGCAAGATTAGTTATTCCTTGTCACTATGACATGTTTGCTTTTAATACGGTATCACCTGATGCGTTTGTGCAAGAGGCAATACGTCAACAGCAACGCTATCAAGTTTTGCAGTTAGGGGAACGATGGTCGAGTGTAACCTTATGATGATGTTGCAACGACAAGTCTAAGGATTGAGCAAGTGATTAAATTTTTATTCCTAGCGATGCCCATACTTTATATCCTATCCTATGAGATTGACACCGCTACCAATTATGTTACAATCACACGCGCCAAATATCTTGGTATGGCCTATTGAGAAAGTGACAATTTCACGCTAATTTTCCCAGCCAAGCCTCCTGAATACATCCCGCAAGTAGAGGAAACAATTACCTGACAAATCCATTTGCGCTAATCATTGAAGATGATGAAAATTTGGGCATCATTTTTGCTAAGTCCTTACAAAGCGTCAACTATGATACAGAAATAGTGCAAGATGGTCAGATTGCTATGGCCCGTCTCGCCGAGGTAGCTCCTGCTATCGTTATTTTAGACATGCATTTGCCTCATGTTCTAGGTACAGACATTCTAAAGCACATCCGAGCTACCCCACATCTGGCTCATAGCCGTATCATTACTGCGACTGCGGATGCTCTCCTTGCCAGCACAGTACAAGAAAAAAGTGATTTGGTTCTTTTAACAATTAATATTTATCAACTACGTGATTTAGCCGCTAGTTTACGACCTTAGCCAAACCATAAGGAGAAAATCTATGGATATCTTCAAAAAAATTTTTTTCTTACTTTTAATCTTAGCCATCTCTGTTAGCTGTGATCAAACGACCAAAGCATTGGCCAAAACACATTTAAAGGCAAATCCGCCCATCATTTATTGGAACGACCTTGTACGCCTTCAGTATTCTGAAAATCCAGGGGCTTTTCTGGGCTTAGGGGCGAATTTTCCTGAAGAAGTACGCTTTTTACTGTTCACCTTATTCACCGGCGTTATCCTATTAGGCCTTTTTATTTTTGTTCTGGTCAACCATAGCATCGGCCCTTGGATTACCCTGGCCTTTTCTTTAGTCATCGGTGGCGGTATGAGCAACCTACTTGATCGTATGTTATATAATGGCCGTGTTGTCGATTTCATGAATATCGGGGTAGAAACACCTTGGGGGCCTGTCCGTTCTGGCATATTCAATGTGGCAGACATGGCAATTACGGGGGGGGTAATTTTTTTGTTCTTACTCAGTTTTAATAGCAATAATGAAGCAGAATCGGAAACAAAATCGGATATGGCGACGGCGGCGTAAATTAAGTTTTATTCTTAGGACTTAAAAGTTTTATCGCCCTGTCAACCCGCTGACCATCACCCCCTGAATAATATGACGCTGGAAGATGGCATAAAGGATGAGTACAGGTAGGGTTGTCACCGCAGCGGCGGCCATGCCCAGACCTTGCTGCGTATAGCCTTCATGCTGAAGGATAGATAAGCCGACAGGCAGGGTACGCATTTCATTTGAATTGAGGGCGATAAGGGGCCAGAAGAGGTCATTCCAACTGCCTAAGAAGGTGAAAATGCCTAAGGCAATTAAAGCAGAAGAACTGAGGGGGACGATGATACGCCAATAGGTGCCGAATTTTGAACACCCGTCAATAATGGCTGCATCTTCAATTTCGCGGGGAATGGCTTGAAAAAATTGACGCAATAAAAATACGCCAAAGACACTGGCTCCAGCCGGCCATATCAGGGCATGGTAAGTATCTAGCCAGCCTAGATCACGCATGATTAAAAAGGTTGGAATGAGAGTCACTTCGCCGGGAATCATGATGGTGGTTAAGACAAGGACAAAAAGAAAATCACGGCCCGGAAATTCTAAGCGGGCGAAGCCATAGGCAGTTAAACTATTGATGAAAAGGATGAGAATTGTCACGGATGTGCTGACAAAAAAACTATTGAAAAACCAACGCATGATAGGTAGGTTGGGCCAAGTGGCTAAACGGTAGAAGTTATTAATCGTTGGATTTTCGGGAATAAAACGAATGGGCCAGACATAGACCTCTGATTCTGGGGTCAAAGATTGGGAAAACATATAAACCAAAGGCATTATCGTTACTAAGGCCAAGGGTATCAAAATGATATACGCTGGCAAAAGCTCTAGGAATCGCCTCAGCCTACGGGGTATCGGTTTGGAGATATTTCGTTTTAGAGGTTGGGATTGTGTTTGTGATTGCATGTCAATACTCGATCCGTCCGCCAAGTAATTTGAAATTAATGAGGGTAATCACGAGGATAATCGCGGCCAAGCTAAAGGCCATTGAAGAGGCGTAGCCCATGCGGAAGAAACGCCAGCCAGTATCATATAAAAACATGACCACAGAATATGAGGCATGGCCGGGGCCACCCTGAGTCATCAGAAACATCTGTCCAAAAACTTTCAAATGGGCAATAAATTGGGTCACTAAAATAAAAAGCATGACGGGCTTCAGCAGGGGCAGCGTAATCTTAGCAAAAGACTGAAAGACATTCGCCCCATCAATACGGGCTGCTTCGTAGAGGTGAATCGGAATATTCAAAAGACCCGCTAAAAAGACGAGAAAGGGGAAGCCAAAGGTCCACCAAACTGTCGCCCCAGCTAAAACCGGAATGACAATATCAGGTCTGATCAGCCAGGGTACACTTTTAATGCCCATCCAATTTAAGTAAAAATTTAACAAGCCGTATTCAGTATTAAACACGCGCGATAAAACGACACCCATGACCGCGACAGAGATGACCACGGGTGTATAAAACACAAATCGAAAGAAATGCTGTCCGACCATCTTCTGATTAACCAATACAGCAGCTAAAAGTCCAACAGCGATGTTACCAAAAACCGTAAAAAAGGAAAATATAATCGTATTTTGCAGGGCTAACCACCATAAATCATCTTCTAACAAATCTCGGTAGTTTTGCAGGCCCACAAAGGGTTTATGCGGCAACAAGATATCCCATTCATGGAAGCTGACAAAAAAGCCATATATATCTGGGCCAATCCGGAAAAAGATAAAAAACAAAAAATAAGGCAAGATAAAAAAATAGTTTGGTAAGACTTTTCGCCAGCGTGGGATGGGCTGATAGGTTACAGTATTTGTCTGAGCTGCCAAATTAGCCTCCTAATTATAGGATACTGCCTAGTGATGAATGCTGCTAGATGCTGTATATTACATAACGAAACAGGCTTTAAGCCTGTTTAATCTCTTAATCGTAGATTTCAGCATACGTGCTGCTGACGTGATATTCATTCCCAGGTTCCACCTGAGAATGAATATCTTGTTATGATCAATCAAGACCTAGGCCCGGTCAAGAACTTTTTGCACACGCTCATGTGCTGTAGCAATAGCCTCATCAACAGACTTGGTATTGGTGATGGCCGCTTCGAACTCAGACTCATAAGCTTCTTGAATTTCGGAAATATTCTGGTGTGGAGTCTCCATACGACCAATATCTTGGAACTGGCGGGCGAAGACGCCTGTATGCCAATGGGATTGGAGTTGGTCGCTGTTTTGCTGCGAGATACGCGCTGGCGGTTGACCAGAATCAGCCCATTGTAAGCCGTGGTCTGACAGCCAGCCAATCAGGTTAGCGGCTAAAGCGTCCCCTTCTTCATCAACCCCAGTGGGGATAGCCATAACATGAGCACTCATCCATACAGCCGGGCCAACTGGTCCAACCTGTGGGGCATACCAAGCACGGGTCTTATCTTCTAAGCCTTGATCTCGAATGAAGTTGAGATCCCAAGAGCCATTAACATACATCGCCAGCCGATTGTTGGTATAGGCATCTCGACGGTCAAAGCCTGTGGGCACAGCCATGATATGATGCTTATAAATGACATCATGCCAAAACTGAAGCGAGTCGCGGACTTCATCGGAATCGATTAAAGATAAGGCTCCGTCCTCACTAATTGTATCACCACCATGTTGCCACATGGTTGACAACATACACCAACGATGGAAGAAGGTCCAAGTGAAAGCCCACTGATGAATGTTTTCGGGGTCGAAGCCAGAGTCAGCTGGGGTATTCCCGTTCGCATCGCGGGTCAATTGGGTCATCATATCCATAAATTCTGCCCGGTTTTGCGGGGAGGTATCTGGGTCGATGCCCGCTTCCTCAAACAATTCAAGGTTAATATAAGCACCTTGACCATGATTATCTAACAAAATGCCCAAAGGCTGCCCTTCATAGATGATATTTTTATAAGCGAAGGGGATGAAATCATCTTCACTAAAACCGAAAAGATCATAAATATCGTCGGCAGGGCGTAAGACATTGCGTGCCCCGAACTGACCAATGGCCCATTCGTGAGTAATAATCATATCAGGCGGGTTCCCGGCAATCACAGCGGTTGGTACTTTTTGATAGAAAATAGACCAAGTCAACAATTCCTGCTGCACTGTCACATCAGAATTTTCTTGAGCATATACTTCAAGCAACTCAGTCATGGTCTTACCATCAGCACCGCCTAAACCATGCCAGAAAACAACCTCATTTTCTCCAGTGCCAATAGAGCTAATTGAGGGTGTCGGCGTTGGTTCTGGGGCATCTGCTGGAGCCTCTGCTGCTGGGGCAGGGCTGGTTGGCGGCGCACAAGCAGCCAAAGCTAGACCAGTAACTGCCGCTGTCGTACTGAGCAAAAATTGTCGCCGCGATAATCTTTGACGAGATGTCTGTTTCAACATTGAAGCCTCCTATGGGTGAAATTTGGGTGAGATAAATAGCTGGAAGGGGAATTACAAATAAATCGTAACGCTACTTGCAATTTTAAAATCATCCCAGAATAGCCCCTAGTATAATAATAGCGGAGAGGCTTGTCAAAAAAATGAGTTGTGAATGAGGATTAGGTAGCTGAAGCTGTTTTTATGTCCGGTCAAAGGTCCGCATGAGGACACCACCTTTTCCCCCCGCATGCCCGCATTGTTCGCTCTGCTTCAAATCCGAATTTGGATCAGCAAACTCATCATTAGGGGTTTATGATATGTCTCCTTCTCTAATCTGGCAAAGCGGGTCAGGGTTCATTTTGGTTAATTATGGTTCCCTGCTCACAAAATCCAAAACTCAGGGTAACTTTTCCCCTTCTGTCTGGGACTCTATAACAAGAAGGCCTTCTAAATGTAATTCAATTTATAGACGTCAAAATTTAACCATGAGAATTGCTGATGGAAACATTGAGAGACTTGGTCATAGCAGCGCAAGCAGGAAGCTTGACCGCATTTGGAGAAATTGTGAATCGCTTTCAGGATATGGCTTATGCTAATGCATACGCGGTGGTGGGAGATTTTCACTTGGCCCAAGATGCAGCACAAGAGGCATTTGTCGATGCTTATATCAATCTGTCTAAGTTGCGTGAACCAGATGCTTTTGTCACTTGGTTTCGACGGGTCATTTTTAAGCACAGCCATCGCTTAATCCGAGGCAAATCTCTGCCCACGATGTCCGTCGAGGCAGCCTTCGATCTATCTAATCTGCCAGCCCTTGACCTCGACCCAGCGACAGCGGCAGAACAGCAGCAGATACAAACCTTAGTGCAAGCAACCATTCGGAGTTTGCCGGAAAGCCAACGCCTGGTCACCAGTCTCTTTTATCTGGCGGGTTATTCCTATCAAGAAATTGCCGAGATGCTCGATCTTCCCGTCAGCACGATCAAAAAGCGGCTACATACAGCCCGCAAAACCTTATAAGGAAAGGATGTTTATCATGGCTCAAGATTATTTAACCACAAACCGCCCCTCACAAACAGATGCTTTTTCGGATAAAGTGAAACTCTTCCTCGCCATGCGAACTGGCGATTTGACCCAAGTCAAAACTATGTTGAAGAAAAAACCGGGCTTGATTAATGAACACCAGACCTGGGATCGCAAGAGCCTTGGTCCAGGCAGTGAACAGTTTATTCAGGCCTTGTTTAAGAATGATACGCCCCTGAATTGTGCCGCCCGACGCGGTGATGTCGCCTTGACTGACCTGCTCATTGAACACGGGGCTGATGTCAACCTCAAAACTATGAATGGGACACCCTTGCAACAGGCGACGATGATGAATCATCAAGCCGTAGTGGAACGCCTCTTAAGTGCTGGTGCTGATAGCACCACTGGTGATCCGCTTCTCATTGTGGTCACAAACGGCTATCATGGGATTGCGGATTTGCTTTTACAGCAGGGGCTTGATCCCAACCAAAGCAATCAACACGGCTTAACCTATCTCCATTGGGCAGCGATGAAAGGTCATTGGGCCACGGTCGAAATCTTGCTCAAACATGGGGCTACCTCTGAAGTCAAAGATAATATGGGTCGCACCCCCTTGGCTTGGGCTGAACAAAATGAACAGGCCAGCGTCATTGAAGTTTTACGCTATCATGAGCAGGCCAACGCACGCCTGGTTGTCGGTGAGGGGACGATGGGTCGTACACTTAATACGAAAGGTGAGGCCTTAGATGGCTTAGAGACTGAGATCGAAGGCCCAAAGTGGGCCATTAACCGCCCTGCCCCAGCCGAAGCTGACCGGATTAAACCGACAGAAATTTATGAGACAGGGATCAAAATTATCGACTTACTAGCCCCAATGGTTCGTGGCGGGCGGATAAGTATTTTCTCCCCCCAAACAGGCCTGGGCCAAATGGTCCAAATTGGGGAAATGATTCGTCGTTTAGCCCTCAAGTATCAAGCCCCAAAAGTCTTCCTAGGGGCCGATGTGGTCACACCAGATGAGGTCCGAGACTGGCTACTGCCCTTGCTTGAACTAGGTCATGAAAAGGACACAAGTGCTTTGTTGGAACAAAATGTGCAAAACCCGACAGTCCAGGCACGCTTGGTCAAAGCTGGGACGACAATGGTAGAATATTATCGAGATGAACTTGGGTCTGACTCTCTGCTGGTCCTGGATATCAATCATATCCCGCCGAAAGCACTCGAGGCCGTGGAAGACCGCTTGACCTCAACCCGAAAAGGGGCTATCTCTATCCTGTATTATGGCGACCAAGATGCAGGTGAAACAGTACCTGTTGATAGTACGATTACCTTTACTGCCAGACGTTCTAAAAGCGGTCTTTGGCCAGCCATAGACCCTTTGGGTTCACGGTCACAAGGCCTACAGCCGCCATTCGTGAGCGAGCAGCATGCCCAAGTGGTTCAACAAGTACGGCAGATATTTGAACATTATGAAAATATCTACGAGCAAGCTGAGACAGAAGGGATCGAAACCTTAACGATGGAGAACCAACAAGTCGTTCACCGTGCCCGACGCTTAGATCGCTTCTTCACCCAACCTTTTTTGACCGCCGAACATTTCACAGGTCTACCAGGAGAATTTGTACCATTAGAAGAAACCCTAAAGGGCTGTCAGGGCATTGTTGAGGGGGCTTATGATGATGTCCCTGAAGAGGCTTTTATGTTTACTGGGACAATAGAGCAGGTGTTGACGAAGGCTAAACAGTCGTGTTTCTGATGTGGCCATAAACTTTTAACCCATTTTTTATTTCGCCTGCTCTGCATTACAATAAACCGTCAAACAACGCGAGGAGACGTATATGACCACCCTAAGCAATCAAGAATTGGCCGAAATCATTATCGTCCAACTACCGCGCTTACTGACTGAACAGCCTGAGCTAAATATCGATCATACAGGTATTACCCCAGCCCGCGTCATCTTAGCGGTCGGTTCGATTAATAGCCGCCACGCTGAAGCCTTGCGCCAGGCGGGGTTTGAGGTGATTGAGCCGAATTTGTATGAGAATGAGGATGAATAACCATTCATGAAAGTCTTACTCTTTAGCGATCTCCATCGTCACCTTGGACAATGTCAAAGGCCTGTTCACAGGACCGAACAAGAAGCTATCGATTTGGTCATTGGGGCAGGTGATTTTGGAAATATTCGACATGGCTTAGACAAAACCATTACCGTATTGAAAGCGATCACCCAGCCTACAGTCCTCACTCTGGCAATAGCGAATCGGATGTAGGGTTGCGTGAAGCGTGTCGTCTTTGGCCCTCAGCGCGAGTCTTGCCTGGTTCAGGGATCGAGATTGAGGGCCTCTCTTTTTGGGGCATTGGGGGCGGCATCCCAGTCACACCCTTCGGCGACTGGAGCTTTGATTTCACGGAGGCAGAGGCAGAGGCTATGCTGACTGATTGTCCAGAAGGCGTAATTTTGGTCAGTCATTCTCCACCACAAGGTGCTGTGGATGTTTCTTCCAGCGGGCGTAGCTTAGGCAGTCAGACGATACGACAAGTAATTGAAATGAAGAAGCCACGTCTAGTCGTCTGTGGTCATATTCATCACAGCGCGGGAAAAATGAAGATGATTGAATGAAACACCTGTGATTAACGCTGGGCCACAGGGGACAGTTTGGGAATTATCTTAAAACTTAAGTCTTACAATATTTGCTGACCTTGCGCTGTCTTAATTGCTACCAGTAAGGCTTCCATTTCAGTCCGACAGCAAGGACACATACTCAGGTGTTGTTCAATCTCAGGTAAAAGTTCGGTTGGATCTACCCCCGCTTCCAACAAATCGACATATTGATCCAGAAACTCCCCGCAATCGCCACAATCTGCTTCTTCCTCTTCTGAGCAGAGGGCCAAGTTTACCAAATTATGCCAAAAATTTTCTCTCAGAGCCTTGCTGTCCATGGGTATCCCACACATCATTTACACATCATTGAAATTTATTTAGCTTAGACGAAGCGTTTCTGAAGAATCTTACGATCAGTTTAGCAGCTTATAGGCTAAAAGCTAAAATGCTTAATTACCGAAAAGCGTTAGAATATAAGATGGTTCTAATCCTTGAGCGATTAACTTTTTTTTGAGCTTCAAACGGGCATCGTGGATGAGCTTATAAAGATTATTGGTATTCGTATTGAGCATCGTGGCTGCTTCGGAGAGAGGAACACCATTTAGCTGTGTCGCTACCAAGGCTTTGCGTTGACGCTCTGTTAAATCATTTTCTAAGACAGACATGATGGTGTTCCAGACCAATTGTCGTTCGGCTACGAGTGCTGGATTGCCATGTTGGTCTGGCCCCGCAGCAATCATATCTTCTAAGGATGTCCCTTCTTCTACAACTTGATGAAGCGATATATCTCGCCATCTTTGACGACGTAGTTCACTGATTAAATAATTAATGGCAATTTTCGTCGTCCAGGTGGTAAATTTACTTTTTCCTTGAAAAGTATCCAATTTTTCTTGGATCTTAAGCAGAGCTTCTTGGACGATATCTTGCGCCAGTTGTTCTAAATCTCGGATATCAAAATGGGCTAAATCACTGCGCGTGTTCAGATACCCCATAATCCCGCGTAACATGAAACTCCGCAGATCGGATAAAGCTTGATCATGAGCTTCATGACTTTGTAATTCTATGAGCCAATCTTCATTTGAACGTTCCATATAATCGTACCCCGCCAGATTGTAGCACAAACTTTCCAGATGATCGAATATAACCTGATCGTAAAACTAAAAATTGCACCTGACGTTAATTCTGAATAATCTGCAAGATTTGTTTTAGCCTAATACTATCGCCACCTTCAACAAGCGGTAGACGTTCAAAGGTTTTAGCATCGTATAAGCCAAGAAGAAGCATGTAGGAGCCTGGGAGAATATCGGGAGGCAGGGGAATTTGGCGAACGTCTGTGATATATTCACCTTCAACCCAGGTGGTGGTCGGAAATTGTCCTGCGCCAGGTAGCTGATCACGTTGGCTCCAGCGTCGTCCTTCAGTATCGACAAGATGGACAAAGATCGTCCAACTACGCTTGAAGCCTGCTGTACCTTGCCAGTATGTGCTTAAGATCAGGCTATCACTGGCTTGAAGACTGACTTTATTGAGATCAAAGCCAACTAACGTCCCACCACCAAAATTAGCAAACTGTTCATAATCGGGCTTTGGTGGGTCAAAGTGACGAGGGCGGGTCGTCACTGTGATGTGGCCTAAGACAACTTGGTCGCCCTGACGGGTGTTTAAGCGTGTTGTGTCAGGTGATAACACACCCGCTGCCAGGCGATAGCGTCCGGCAGGCAGTGTGGCCGGAATATGGAGCGCATGTAAATCGCGTAATAGTGTCCCTTCGGACCAGGCAGTGGTTGGGTAAATCGGGGGGCGTTCGGTCAAGGCCACTGCCTGACCTTGGTCATCTTGTAATTGAACAAACATGGTAAACTCAGGCAAAGGGGCTTTAAGGCCTTGCCAAAATAAATTAACAGGCAATATATAGCCTGCTTCGACAGGTGTCAGGCCTATTTGATAGCCAACGAGATTTAAGGCGGTATCAAATTGTGAATCTAAAGGCGTTTGGACCGCCAAGGCCGCTTTTCCTACTGGTAATCCTGCTGGCGTAATCGTTATCTCAGTCAAAAACGCATCAACACCTTGAGGGTATCCTTGTGAATCTAGAATATCAAGCGGTTTATCCTCGGCGGCTGGGTTGGTCAGGCTGAGGACAAGATGATAAGAGCCTGGTGGCGTTCCAGCAGATATTAGCAAAGCATGACGGTCTGAAAATGAGTCACCGGAGCTTAAGCCGGCAAAGCCATCTGGACGAGGCTGCGGTGGAGTATTACGAATAGCCGAGGCATCGCGGATGGCCCAGATTTCGCCTTGGGAATCAACCAATTTAAGTGAAATGAGATAATCCTGCGTAATATCATTGAGGGCTGTCCACTCAATTTCCACGGGAATGACACCTCGTCCACTTTCATACACTGTTTGGCTAGAAAGGGACACATCAGCTTGGAGGTGCTGCTCGAAGTTTATCTGAGAGCTAATTTGTAGTGGCATAGGCGGAACAAATAAAGAGAGTTTTGTATTGATATTATACCATTTCAACAAGACAGGGTACCCCAACGCGATCAAGATGTTTTCCGCCTCATTTTCCCATATTCTCCCCTGCGTTTGATGGGCCGGAAACCAAATTGGGTGAGCTAAAAGCGTCCTGAGGTCACGCCGCATGACGTGATAATCCTGTCCCCAGACACGCCCCCAATCTGGGATGGGGTAAGGTTTTGGATGCGTTTGCGGTAGATAAGCGTGGTAATATCCCAGCTGCCAAGGATAGCTGGCTAAAATGATATCTTCTGGTCCCGCAATAGCAGCTACTTCGGCTAAGAGAGGCCGATAATCTGCGTCTACATAACGTGGAGTTAGATAAAAATCTGTCAAGCCTGGTAAATAAAATATTATGCTGATACCCAGCATGAGTTGGCCCCCATATTGCCACCATCTCTGTATTGTTATCAAACCCAAAGCGATTAAAAGCCACCAGGCGGGCGCGGCAATCAGGAGCGTACGTTCAAAATACGGCGGGGTGAATGGGTTGCGTAAATTAATGATCCAGCCTAGGAGTAAGGGAACGAGCAGATAAGCGATAAGGAGGAGCGAGACATCATTATTTTTCAAACCCTCACTGATCCTAAGGACAATGCCTAAGATAACCAAGCCGCCAAAAAAAATCGTTCCCCAACTTAATAGCTGATACGCAGGAGAAAGATGACCCAAACTGAATGCTTTCAGATAATGACTAAAAAATTGAAATAGTGACAAGGAGTGATAGCCTTCAATATCAGCTTTTTCCGCGACATAGGTCAATAACTTTGGGCCAGCATACATCGCCCAGGGCAGATATAAGCTCCCCGTTAAACCAAGTGCGGCATACGCCCGACCAAGAGATTGCCAAATATTCCGCGAAAGTTTCTTTCCGACGCTTTGATTTTGATAAGCGATCAAACTAAACAAAAGCAAATAGAGACCGTGGAAAGCAACAATGAAACAGGCATAATACATCGTAGACAAGGCTAAAACTAGGGTTAGCCCATATAGCCACCAAACGCGATGATCGCCCGATATAAGACGGACAAAAAGAAAAGTACTTATAGCTCCTAACAAAGTGACCAAGCCGTACATCCTCACCTCTTGGCTATAATATACAGCTAAAGGTGCAAAGGCTGTGAGTAGGGCGGGAAAAGATGGAGAGAGGAGGCGAGAGGAAGGACAGGGTTGATAGATCTTGTCAAACCCTCTGCTACGCATCTTATTTCCTTTCCGCTCTCCTGGTGAAGATTTGGGAGGGTGTTCAATCTTGACCTGTTGCATCAGATACCTGCCAAAACAGTACATGATAGGGATCAGCAAGGTGCCAAATATGACAGATAATAATCGAGCGATTTCCGGGCCAGAACCCATGATCTGGCCCCAAATATGGAGCAAGGCATAATAAAAAGGCGGGTGGATATCGACGGCTGTCACAGCCACCAT
The DNA here is from genome assembly GCA_965199695.1 of Anaerolineae bacterium. Lineage (GTDB taxonomy): Bacteria > Chloroflexota > Anaerolineae > 4572-78 > 4572-78 > CBDAUV01. The sequence goes on from OZ241372.1 coordinate 2,486,812, forward strand.
GTCTAACAAGGGGAGTGAGGCGGCATAAACGCTCCATCCTTCATCACCCCAGAGTGGCTGATAATCAAGCCTGAAAAGGCGCAGAGCAAAACCGAGAAGGATGATGAGATAGATAATCTGTTTTGATTTCATCTGATGTGGTTCTTGGTAAACGATGTTTGTTGAGTTTAGCAGGCTATGATATGATGCGTTAGTATCTTGTGCCTAGCAATTAGGGACAAGGTCGCTGCGCTAACAAGCAATGAGGTTAATATAGTTTGAGGGGAACAATGCCACCGATCAAAATATTGCATTTGGCTGATATTCATATTGGTCTTGAAAATTATGGCCGACTTGATCCTAGATCTGGTTTAAATAGCCGTATTGTAGACTTTTTAAGGCGAATGAGCCAAGCGGTTGACCATGCTTTGGAACAGGAGGTCGATATTTGTCTTTTTGCGGGCGATGCCTATAAAAACCAACGTCCAAATCCCACCATACAACGCGAATTTGCTCGTCGCATCCGCAAACTCACTGAGGCCGATGTGCCTGTCGTCTTATTGGTGGGCAACCATGATATGTCTACAGCTGACCGAGCGGCTTCAAGTATTGATATTTTTGATACCCTCCGAGTGCCAAACGTTTTTGTGGCTAATCGAGAAAGATTATTTCAAATCACCTGTCGTCGCGGTCAGCTTCTACAAGTTGCGACCGTGCCCTATCCGCAACGGAGCCGTTTACTTAGTCAGGATGAATTTCGTAACCTGAGTATGGAAGAATTAGATCAAGCCTTGGTTGGTATGGTGGAACAAAATATCAGCGACTTGGCAGAAAAGGCGCAGCAAAATCCGACCTGTCCAACCGTGTTCGTCGGTCACTTCTCAGTGCGCGATGCGATACAAGGCAGTGAACAAAGTGTGATGCTTGGTCGTGATGTCATCATCGCCAAAAGTGCCTTGGCTAATCCAGTCTGGGATTATGTTGCGCTGGGCCATATCCACAAACACCAAGACCTGAATCCGGGCAGCCAGCCATCTATTGTCTATCCCGGCAGTCTAGAACGCATTGATTTCGGAGAAGAAAAAGAAACAAAAGGCTTCGTTCTGGTCGAAGTGGAAAAAGGCAAAGCGACGTGGGAATTTGTCCCCGTCCGTAGTCGTAAATTCACCACTATTCAGGTCGATGTACGTCAGTCAGATGATCCCCTGACCGAAATTCTGGATGAGATTGATACCTTTGATGTTCAAGATGCCGTGGTCAAGGTGATTATTGATGTCCGCGAAGAACAAGACCCGCTAATCGAGGATCGTCAAATTCGGCAGGCCCTCCGTCAAGCGAGTTATGTAACTGGTATCCAACACCAAGTTGATCGCGCTTATCGACGGCGTTTGAGTGATGTTGATATAGAAATGCTTACGCCAGAGCAAGCCTTAACCTTGTATTTTGAGGCTAAGGGGGTTGGTATGGAAAGAAAACAACTTTTAATGAAACACGCCGAGCGGGTCATGAAAATGCGTTAACGTTTATAAGGTTTATCTAAAAAGCCATGTTTGTATAACCAGTTCTCTAATTGTCGATTATTAGGTTGAACGATCATCGTCCCTTGATCTACCCCCCGTCTGGATTGAGCCGTTTGCTGAGATGATAAGGCTGCTGGTGCTTCAATAGGTTCATAAGAGTCAAATTGGCCTGGCTTTGTCACAATAATGAGGGGCAGATTACGATGATCTACCCAAGTTTGAAGATGATTTTGTTGTATTTCATCTGCCTGGATCTCAATTTCACGATAAGGTATATGATAACGGATCAAGATATCCCGAGCCAAAGCAATATAGGGGCTATAGCGACGATTGGTATATATCACGATTTCTTTTTGTATCATCTTTCTTTCTTATAATTTCAAGTAATCAAACTGAATTTTAGTAAAGTGGGGTAGTTCTGTCAAATAGCATTGGAGTAGATAATGGACATTAAAAATTATTTACAGAGGACTCACAAAGTATGACCTTAAAATTGAGTCAGATCATGCCTCAGGTTGAGGCAATGGGACAAGGCTTGGCTGAACACAAGCAGGCAAAACAAGCTTTATTGCAAATACTTAGAGCTCTGTTACATCAATACACGACTGAATTTGAGGCTCTGGCACAACTGGTGCGCCAGGCCGAAAAGGTTCAGGAAAGTGTGCGCTTCAATTGGTTGGGCGCAGCACCAACGGATGAAGCCATCGCTGAGTACTATCCGCCGCCGCCTACAGAGGTGGTCACGGTCATTGCGAGTGATGGATCGCAAATTCATCCAGATCGACATGGAATGGCCCTTTATTATGTTGTTAATTTAGGGGCCATTATTTATCAACATGGGTCTAATCAGCAACCTGAAACACAGACGCAGGGAGACCTTTATTTTGGTGAACAGGTCTTAGACGAGCAAGGCTTGGTCGTGCCCGGTGGGGTCATCAATGCTAAACGTGATTTAGGCGAAATTCAAATTTTGGCTGACTTGGCCGAAAAGCAAAGGCAACTCACGTCAGGGGATGATCAACCGATTATGGCCTTGATTGATGGTCAACTCCCCTTGCGCGTGATTGAATTGTCTGGCCAACAGCAAACTTTTTATCAGCAACGCTATCTGCAAGCCTTAACCCAGCTTCAGCAATATGAAGCCCTGATCGCTGCTTACATTGATCGTCCTCGTAGTTCGTATGTTGTTTCCCTGTTGCACTTAGCGAGTCTAGCTGAGACAGCCGCTCTCCCAGCCATTACAGAAGCCAGTCTACGCCAAAATCCCTTTGCCTTGGTCACAGATGCGGAACTTTTTCATGACCTCAAACCCGGTGAGCGCACTGCTATCTTCAATCAGCGGGCAAAGGCGAATATCGCTTATGCCCAAGCAGGGCATCAAATTCACTTTTTCTATCTCAATACTGGCACATCTCAACAGCCTAATTTGGCTCGGGTAGAAATTCCTATCTGGGTCGCCAAAAATCCAGAAAAGCTCAACTTACTCCAGGCCACCCTACTTAAGCAATGTGCCATCGCGGGCAATTATCCTTATGTCCTAGCCCGAGCGCATGAGTTAGCCATCATTCCACCCGCCGAACGCGAAGCTCTAGAAACCATGATCGCTGTCTCACTTCGTCGCCACGGATTAGGGGTAGACTTCTCTGCCAAACAAGAGCACAAAAATTTGTTAAGCCCCCAAGAACCATTTAAATTTTAAGGTGGCAAAAAGGAAAAATAACAAAATGAATACATTCCCTATTGGCTGGGTTTTACGGACGAGTACAACCGGTTTTGCTGTAGGATGTCGGATTTCAGAAGTGGAAACACCACATTTCGGTACATTTGTCAAAGCGATTGTCGGCGAGACAAAGGTTCTGGGCTTGATTTATGATATACGTATTCAGGATGATCCCGCTGTCCGCCAACTTATTTTAGCCGGTAATTTGGATAGCGAAGCGATTTTAGACCAACGTCAAAATCGTCTTGTGCCGCTAGAGATCAGTGTTATTGTCGTAGGTTATCAACAAGACCGATACTATATCCAAAATTTGCCTCCCCATCCTCCAATCAGCTTAGATGAAATGCAAGCTTGCTTGGATAGTGAAATCATTGAATTTACCGCTGAATTGGATTACTTTCGTCTTATCTTAAAAAATCGGCAAATTCCAAGTGATGAACTCATTATTGCTAGCCTTTTGCAAGCCACGTCAGTCCGTGTCGCAGAAACTCGGCGGGAATTTTTGCTAAAAGCAGGCCGAGCATTAAGCCGACTGCTTGCAAATGATTTAAATCGTTTAGAGGGTATTTTGCGTCAAATTAGGCTGGCCTGGCGAGAGTAAGATGGTTCACCTAGCGTTATTACAATGGAGCAACCTCTAAGCCCTCATCTCGGTTGACAAAAACGACACAATTATTATAATACTTTCAATAAATATTGAAATCAAAGATACGATGACCGAAAATATTCAGAATATAAAAGATAAATTCACCCTTCATTGGGGCGAAATGGGTACAAAGTGGGGTATTAATAAAACAATGGCCCAAGTCCACGCTCTACTTTTTGTATCAGAACGATGTCTCAGTGCTGATGAAATTATGAAGGAACTCAAAATTAGCCGCGGGAGTGCTAGTATGAGCCTCCGAGAATTGATGAGTTGGGGCATTGTGACCAAGATTCACATTAAGGGTGAACGTAAAGAGTATTATACAACTGAAAAAGATGTCTGGACGCTTTTTAAAATTGTCAGTCGGGAGCGTAAAAAACGTGAGATGGATCCAACCATTGCGGTCCTACATGAAATATTAGATTCTTTGGCAGATAATCAAGATGCAGAAAGTGAATATCTACGTGAACGAGTGATCTCGCTCTTAGAATTGGTCGAAATTGGGGATACGATCTACCAATATATTGATAATATGGATCCTCAAAACTTGGCGAAAGTCGGGCACCAAGTTTTAAAATTAACACAGATTGGTAAATCTTCCTAAAATCCAAATCGTACTACTGCTACGGTACAGCGTATAAAAATACCAATCACGAATAACACGAATGAACGAATTTTACGAATTTTTAAAGATTTGGAACATTCGTTTATTCGAAAAATTCGTGATATGTCGTCTTTTTGTTTTGATAATTACTAATTGTTAATCGTTAATTAGCATTTTCAGAGAGGTTAACCTTATGACGACTCAATCTTTATCCTCGCCGCAAACTTATGAATGGATTTTGCTCATTAAAACCAATCGGGCCAAATATTTAGGGGCGATTTTAGCCAGTCTTCTATTTATTGGGTTAACTCTCTTCTTGCCTACGCCTTGGCAGGTTGCAACAGCCCTCTTAGGTTTAAGCTTGCTCCTTTATGTAGCACTTCGTCCGCTGGTTGCCTACTTGACATATGATCAAGGCCCTCCCAAGGAATTTGATATTCTGGCCGAAATGGGAAACCTCGAACAAGCGGATTGTGTGGTTGAAATTACCTGTGGTCTAAATCGAGGCACCTTGGGCATGCATCCGCACTTTAAGGGCCACCAATATTATGTTTTTAATATCTTTGATGAAAAAAAAACACCCAATTCAGCCTTGCGACAAGCGATCGATTTAGAAGAGCCACTGCCTAAGCTCGAATGCGTTTTTCCACGTAAAGCGGCCCCCGGTCGTCTTCCTTTGCCAGATGGATTTGCTCAAGTGGTGTATGCCAATTTTACCCTCCATGAGCTTGTGCAAGCGCAAGATAGAAACAATATTCTGGTGGAGATTGATCGTATTTTACACCCCACGCAAGGGAGATTATTAGTTGCCGAGCATAAACGCAGTGTACTGAACTTTTTTTTAGTGGGCATGCGCAGTCTACAATTTTTTCCAACTTCTTTGTGGCTCAACCACTTCGCAGAGGTTAATTTCCACGTCGAAGTCCATTGTCTTTGGCGGGGGATGGTGAATTTATGGTGTCTTAAGCGAGGTTCGTAGCGGGAAGATTTTCCAGCAAAGGAATTTCAACTGATAATTCTGCTCCTGCGCCAATGGCGGACTTGAGCGTATATTTGCCAGCCAACAAATCTACCCGTTCTTGCAGATTGAGCATCCCAAAACTGCCCTGCTCAATCGATCTTTGTAGGACATCGCGGGCATCAAAGCCCAAACCATCATCTAAAACGATCAATCGTAGCAAATTTTTTTCTTGTAACAATCTAATAAAAATATGGTCGGCTTGGGCATGTTTGAGGGTATTGTTCACCATCTCTTGCACAATGGCAAAAATGGCCGTTTCCGATTTTGTGTGCAAACGACTGATTTCTCCATGTTATAACGGACGTTTAGAGAAAGAAAAGATAAAGATAAGAATGACAGGAAAAGGGAGAGCCAGGGATAATATTTTTGGAGAACGTTTATGGCGCAGGGTGAAATATGAATGTCTGTATCTTCATCAATATGAGCGGGTTCTAGGTTTAGAAAGAGGATTATAAGTGTATTTAAACTTTTATAATACTGAGCGGTATCATCAACATCTTGATGAGCTGCGGCCAGCACAAGTTCATTTTTATGGGGTTAATCTGAGTCAGGACTTGTGAGGCTAGCTTACTTAAAGTTCGGTTTCGTGGTTTGAACATGGGTTCCACCTTTCCAAAAATTTTATGTTAACTTATTATCTTACTTAATATTTTCATCTTCTGGTCTTGACAAATGGGTCAATTATAGTTATCGAACTTATAGAAACTAATAGAAAGAAAATAATAAGTCAGATTTGGAAAGCGAGACCATATCCTCCGCTAGTAAGCAAACAATGGTTTTTTTAAGGCCCTGCCCTCATCTCAGCTCCAAAAAACACATAAGCTCAGTCTGCTTACCCCGCTTCGTTTGAGGTCGTTGCTCCTTTAGGTCAGCTAGGAAACACGGTTTCTGCTAGCTGACACACGCCAACAACGAAGCGCAAAGTAGGTTTCATTAAAGAAACAAACCTGGAACGTTTGACCCAAACAAGGATTGGTGTTTGGAACCAGCAACAGTCACTTGTTAAAGGACGATTTAAGTTTAGCACAGCTATCCGATAAAGGCCAATGAAGTCAAGGGTGATTGTATTCTATCAATTTCTATCAAATTCCATTTTATCAGTCAATTAAAATAATACATGATGGGAGATGAATATGATTTGTTGATTGAGGCGGAAGCCCATAAACAGCGTAAACGGTTATCTGGTCATATTCGTCAACATATTAAGAAAACGATTGACCAGTTAAAGGTATGAAAAATTTACACCACTTCCGGGCCATCATCCTAGCCGACTTCCTAGCTCGGTCAGCCTATCAAATGGGCAAAACGCCGCTCCTACCGATTTTCGCCGCAAGTTTGGGGGCAACGGGAACCTTTTTGGGCCTCATTATCTCAGTTTCAACCCTCACGGGGATCATCTTAAAACCCATCATCGGTGTTTTATCAGACCGGTGGGGGCGGCGAGTTTGGCTCATCATAGGCACAGCGTTCTTCGCTGGCATGCCTTTTTTCTATCGCCTGATTGACACGCCAGAACAACTCTTCATTATTCGTCTCATCCACGGTTTAGCGACAGCAATTTATGGCCCAGTGACTTTAGCTTATGTGGCTGAACAAACAGACCATCGTCGGGCTGAACAATTGGGTATTTTCGGCATGGCCCGTAGTGCTGGCTATGTGATCGGCCCAGCGGCCGCCGGGTGGCTTTTGTTGGTCATGCCTCCGGTAGACGTATTCACCCTAATTGGTTTTTTGAGCTGTTTTGTGTTCATCCCCATTGTCTTATTGCCAGAATCAGGCCCAACACAAACGAAGAATCAGATCTCCCTATTGCGCCAGTTTTTGACAGCCTTCAAAACAGGTAGCCAAACCCCAGCCGTCTGGCTCTCTGGTGGCCTAGAAGCGACCATGTATATCGCCCTATATTCAGCCAGGGTATTTTTACCTTTGTATGCCCTATCTTTGGATATCAATGTCTTATGGGTCGGGGCCTTCTTTTCCTTGCAAGAGGCGGTTCACATGGCCTTCAAACCCCTTGGCGGGCGTTTAGGAGACCGTCTTGGCTATCCATTTATCATTTGTGGCGGTATGCTCATCTTAGGGTTGACCTTCAACTTACTCTCTATCCCTCAAACAGGGCTAGGGTTGATGCTCCTCTCAGCGGCTATGGGTAGCGCACAGGCTATGGTTTTCCCGGCGACAGTGGCCTTGGTCTCAACTCAGGTCGTCAGCCAACATTTGGGGGCGGGCATGGGCCTAATCGGAACCTTGAAAAACACAGGGAAGGTCATCGGGCCGATTATCGGGGGTATTTTGCTACAATGGCTTGATTATGCTTTGATGTTCCGCGTGATGGGCATCTTTATTTGGCTTGGGGCTGGCCTTGTTTGGTATTGGGGCCTGAATGGCGCAAAGATCGTGAGGACATTTCGCCTAATGCAGTAATGATCATAAGCAGTCATCAGCAAGCAATGGCAGACAGATTGATTACCGCTCACTGGGTACACTCCGAGGATAAGCTTATGCAAACCCAATCTAAACAAACGCTCGCTAAACAGCGATGGTGGGATTATGTGGGTCTTAGCATCCTGGTCATGACAGCCGTGCTAAGTCCTCTGATTCATGGGCCAGGATGGGATTTTGAGGTAGCCTATCGTGAAGACACCTTACAAGGGTTATATGGCCGTAATACTTGGAATCCTTATCCTTTTTACGGATTTTTTTGGCTTTTTGCTATTTTGCCAGTCCACGTGGGTGCCCTCTTATGGAGTTTGGTCAATTTGGCTGGATTTTTAGCCGCTTTGCGTATCTTTCAAGGCTCCTATTTTCATTTTGCCTGCTCTTTACCCGCTTTTTGGACTTTCTACGGCGGTCAAATCGAAGGCTTGATCACCTTGGGCCTCGTAGTCGCTTGGGCTGCCCCAGCCTGGGCCGCTGGCATAGGCATCGTCTTATTATCCTTCAAACCACAAATTGGCCTATTCGCCATCTTATTCATTTTGTATAAACGCTTGGATTGGCGATTACTCGTCGTGCCTGCTTGCGTCTATGGTTTATCACTCTTTACATGGGGCTGGTGGCTTCCTGATTGGTTGGCTTCCTTCCCTGACTTTCTGAGCGATGAACCGGCCAATATCAGCCTTTACCCTTGGAGTCTCATTTTGGTGTGGATTCCCTTGATCTGGCAAGATTTACGAATTTGGTTGATTGTGCAAAGCTTGGTCATGCCCTATTATGCTTATTATTCTCTTGCCCCGCTGTTCACCATGCAGGGCATGCCCTTGCTGTGGTTAAATATTGCTAGTTGGCTCATTTTTCTACAACCGCAGTACCCTGGGTTGATGATGAGTCTTGTGTTTGTTATCATTATCGTGATATCGTTTATTAGACTGCCTAAAACTGGCTCTGTACGATCATTTTTCAAGCCATAATTTCAAAAATAAGGTACAATAAACGGATACGATTACTCACACAAATTTTTTCGTAAAATAGAAAGTATCATTCATGAAATATCTTCTATCTCTATTAATGATCCTCAGCTTCAGTGCCTGTCAACTGAACCCTTTTGCCTCAGACCCACAACCAGCGTTAAAACCACCTCCTACGCCAACCATTGCCCCGCCCACAGCAACGCCTTTACCACCAACCGATGTCATATCCCATCTACGCCGAGATGGTCGCTTCACCCGCCTACTAGACCTATTAGAGGGCACGAACCTCGATAGTACAATCATCAACAAATTCCCTATCACCCTACTAGCACCAACAGACCGAGCCTTCAGCCTAATGCCGATTGGGATGAAAAACTTATGGTTAGATCAAACAGATACTTCAACCGATTTGATACGTTACCATTTGATATTTGGAGATCTGACTCAGGCCGATATCGGACAATATGCCAGTATAGGAACGGTTTTAGGACCACCCTTAAGCATTTATTATCAGGGGGCTGTTCTCAATGAAGCTTGGATCATAAGCTCAGATGTGACGGCCACAAACGGAACCATTCATGTGATCGATTCCGTCCTAATCCCTCCGCTAGAGACGACCCTAAAGGGCGGTCATATTTTGGAGGTACTACAAAAAGATGGTCGCTTCAATGCCCTAGTGGCTTCAATTAATGCTACAAGCTTGGCGGAAAAGCTCAATCAACCTGGCCCATTCACCTTATTTGCCCCAACTGATGAGGCAATCCTAGCCCTGCCAACCGAAACCCTAACCGAATTAGCCAATAATCCAACCCAGTTCGCCAATATTCTGCGCTATCATCTCATCTCAGGACAATATACGATTGAACAAGCTTTGAGCTTAAAAAATTTGGAAAGCGATTTACGTCTTCTACTTTTCGTCCATGAACAGGACGGCCAAGTTAAAATCGATGGTCAGGCGACAATTATTAAGGCTAATATTGAAGCGAGTAACGGCATCATGCACATCATAGACAGGGTGTTGATTCCGCTTGGAGAATAATCATGTAAAGTGGCCAAGTGGCAAGGTGGCAAGGGAGAAAAATGATGCACGCCTTGGACCTGAGACGCTGCGACCCTGAAACCTTGTGACTCGGCAACATAGCTATGATAATTGATAAAATCCGCTTGCCACAGCTTAAGCTTCGTGGTATACTATGAAAACGATATAGCTCAAAGATTTAACAAAAAGTGGGTGTTTACCCACTTTTATTTTTTGTTTATAAAAATAATCATCTACTAGGTTATCCCCTAAAAGTAGGAGGTTAAAGGCATTGTGAAAAGCGATTTTATGGTGGCAATCAATCAGGTTTGCCACGAACGACAATTGCCAGTAGAAGTGGTTCTCGAAGCAGTTGAGGTAGCTTTGGTCTCCGCATACAAACGGAATTATGGGGCTAATTCGATCAAGGCTAAAGTTGATTCAAATACAGGTTCAGTCAAAATTTTTGTTGAAAAAATGGTTGTCGAGGCAGTAGAGGACGCTAAAAATGAAATTTCTTTACCTGACGCAAAAACGATAGACGCTGATGCCGAATATGATAGCGTGGTGCAGGTAGAAAGCACACCGGCTAATTTTGGACGTATTGCGGCTCAGACCACCAAACAGGTTATTCTGCAACGTATTCGGGAAGCAGAACGCGATGCCCTTTACACCACCTATGCTGAACGAGAGGGAGAAGTGGTCCATGGAACCGTTCATAAGGTTGATCATCATCAAGTTATTTTAACCTTGGGTCAGGTCGAGGCAGTCTTACCACGCACTGAACAAATTCCAACTGAGTGCTATGTAGAGGGACAAAGATTAAGAGCCTTTGTATCAGAGGTGACCAAAACACCGCGAGGCCCGCTGATCAATGTATCTCGGACTCATCGTAGTATGCTAAAGCGCCTCTTAGAAGTCGAAGTGCCGGAAATTTATAATGGCACGGTTGAAATTAAAGCCATCGCTCGTGAAGCTGGCCATCGCTCTAAAATAGCGGTGGCAGCTTTACAAGAGGGGGTTGACCCTGTTGGTTCTTGTGTCGGTATGCGTGGGGTACGAATCCAAAGTATCGTCAATGAACTCGGCGGCGAAAAAATTGATGTCGCCGAATGGAGTCCTGATACAAAAATTTTCATTGCCAATGCCCTCAGCCCAGCCAAAGTACTAAACGTAATCTTACAAGACATTACAGGCGACAAAACGGCCCTTGTCGTTGTTCCTGATAAGCAACTATCTTTAGCAATTGGCAAGGAAGGGCAAAATGCTCGTCTGGCAGCTAAGTTAACTGGGTGGCGGATTGACATTAAGAGTGCCATGGAAGCAGCGCGTGATGCACTCAACAGAGCAAGTGCATCCGACCAAATCAAACAGCTGGTTTCTGACCGACCGGAAGTCTTTTCTCTTGTATCATCCATTCTCACTGAAAAAGAAGGCAGTATTGAGTTATCTCATGGAGAATTGCAATTATTGAGTGAAGCGATTGAGTTGGTTGAACAGGCAAGATTACAAATTGAACGAGAGCAGCTTGCAGTTGAAAAAGCAAACCGGGCCAAAGAAGTGGCTGCACGTGATACAACTGATCTACTAGCTGAAGCTGAAGCGATTTTAGCTGAGGCTTCTACTAATCTCTCAGAAGAAGATCTGGATTACCTAGCGGAAGAAGACGATATTGGTGATGATCCTGACGACTTATTAGAAGCGGCTGTAGCCTCGTTCTTAGGCGACGCTAGCGAGGATATTGATGATTCGCTTGAGAGCGAAATGTCTATGGCAGAAACTTCTGTAGAAGAAACTTCTATGGAACTACAGATAGAACAAACAGAGGTAGAAGTATCTGAAAAAGCGGATGAGCAGACAGAAGCGGATGAAGTATTGATTGCTACGGGAACCCAAGACTCTGAGCCTGAACTCGTAGAGCCAATACCATCTATTTTAGAATCTGCCTTATCTGAACCCCCTCAAATCGTAGCGGCTGAACCGCTTCAAATAAAGTCTATTCTTGATGAAGAGGAAACGAAGCCGGAGAAACCAGTCAAGAAAACAGACTCCAAAAAACGACTCAAAACCGTCGTTGTCAACGACGAGGAAATTGAAGAAACACCTCGAAGGAAAGGAAAAACTAAGAGTCGCACTTTAGAGTATGATGAAGCCTTAGGCCAAGTTGTGGTCAAACGTCATCGTAAACGCTCTCGAGGCAGAGATAAGTGGAATGATTATTATGATGATGACTTGGACGACTAGGAGAAGGTGTGTCAGCTAATAGAAAGCCAACCAAAAAGCATATTCCAAAACGTACTTGCATTGTCTGTCGTGAAACACTTAACAAACGTGACCTTCATCGTATTGTCAAAACGTCCGAAAAAAACTTTTTAATTGACAAAACTGGTAAGGTAGCCGGGCGTGGAGCCTATTTATGCGATAAACCAATTTGTTGGCAAAAAGGGTTGACCTTAGGGTACCTTAATCGAGCCTTTAAACTATCGCTTACGAATAAAGATTTGATTGATTTGCAAGAACAAGCCCAAACAATGAGGTTATTAGAAATTAAAGACGAGAGATAGGGCAGCACAGGATGATATAGTCACAAAAGCAAATACTCGTAGAAGGAGGTATAAATGACAGCAGTAAAAGAAAGAAATGGCGTTGTTGAGATTCAAGATTTTCTCACCGTACGCGAATTGGCTGAAAAATTGGAGGTCAGCCCCATCAATATCATTAAAGAGTTAATGAATAATGGTATCATGGCCTCAATTAATCAAAATATTGATTTCGATACAGCAGCCATTGTAGGCGAAGAAATGGGCTTTGAAATTGTGCCCTTTCAAGAACAGGTTATTGAGGAGACCGCGGGAACCGAAACGTCTGGGTTGCTTCGCCAAACGTGTTTGAGTACGGAGAATCCAAATGATCTTTTACCACGACCTCCGGTTGTAACGGTCTTAGGCCATGTAGACCATGGTAAAACAACCTTATTAGATTCTATTAGAAGTGCTAATGTTGTTGATGGCGAGTCAGGTGGGATTACACAACATATAGGAGCTTATCAAGTTGCCTTAGAGGGGCGAAAAATCACCTTCTTAGATACACCGGGTCATGCAGCATTTACCGCTATGCGAGCCAGAGGAGCTATGGTCACTGATATCGCTATTCTGATGGTGGCGGCTGATGATAGTGTAATGCCCCAGACCAAAGAAGCGATTAATCATGTTAAAGCTGCTGGTGTCCCAATTATTGTGGCGGTTAATAAAATTGATAAAGAAAACGCTAGTCCAGAACGGGTCAAACAAGATTTAGCCAATGAAGGTCTTGTTCCAGAAGAATGGGGCGGCGACACGATTTGTGTCTCTGTTTCAGCCCTAAACAACATCGGGATTGATGACCTTTTAGAGAATGTTCTCTTAACTGCGGAGATCAATGAATTACAAGCTAATCCCAATCGTTCAGCAGAAGGAACGATTATAGAAAGTCGTTTGGATGAGAAGCGTGGCGTGTATACGACGTTACTTGTTCAAAATGGAACCCTGCATCAAGGCGATATGGTCGTTGCTGATAGGAGCTATGGCCGTATCAAGGCCATGTTTAATTCTTATGGCCAAAAAATAAAACACGCCGGACCATCTGTCCCTGTATCCATTTTGGGTTTATCTAATGTTCCCGAAGCAGGCAGTTTTTTTGAAGTGGTCAAAAACAAAAAAGCTGCTGAAGCCTTAATCGCAAAACGCCAGGAAGAAATGTCGAGACCAAGCAGCCCTCAAAATCCCGTTAGTTTAGAAGATTTTATTAGCCGTCTTGAGGGTGAACGCACAAAATATCTCAACCTAATTATTAAGGCAGATGTACAAGGTTCCTTAGAACCGATTATTAATTCCTTAGAAGGGCTGGGAGATAATAATCACAAAATTAAAATCTTACATTATGGCACAGGTAATGTCACTGAGTCGGATGTGTCCCTCGCCCTCGCCTCGCAGGCAATCATTGTTGGCTTTCATGTGAATATTGATGAGGCAGCCAGAAAGATAGCCGACAGCGAAGGCATTGAGGTCCGGATTTATAAGGTAATTTATCAACTGATTGAAAATGTTGAACTAGCCTTGAAAGGACTTTATGAACCGGTGTATGAGGATCGGGTCATTGGCCATGCGACGGTCAAGGCTGTCTTCCGGGTTGGTAAAGGGGCCGTTGCAGGATGTGTTGTCTCAGATGGCAAAATTGTTAAAGGCTCTTATGTGCGTCTCGTCCGCAACAAAAAGCTCCATTATCAATCGACCCTAAATTCCCTCCGTCGCTTTACAGATGATGTGCAGGAAGTATCGACGGGCTTGGAATGTGGCATCGGAATTGATGGATTTACAGATTATCAAGAAAACGATATTTTAGAAGTGTATATCAAAGAGCGGGTTAATTAATACTTATGGCGACACCAAGACGGCGACGCAGGGTGGCTGATCAAATACATAAGGAGATTAGTGACCTACTTCAGTTTCAGGTAAAAGATCCGCGTATCGGTTTCGTCACTGTGACGGGTGTGGATATTACAAACGATTTTAGTATGGCAAAAATTTACATCAGTCTATTGACTGACAATGAAGAAGATGCGCTCGTTGGTTTAAATAGTTCTATTTCTTTCTTGCGGTATGAATTAGGGCGCAGGGTGCGCTTACGACAAACGCCGGATTTAACGTTTTTAGTAGACCGTTCCTATGATTATGGTCAAAAAATAGAAAATTTGCTTTCACAAATAGATATTCCAATTGAACCAGACGATGCTCATTCTGAGGGATAAACCAAGAGCATATCATGAAGATTAAGGCAGGCCAACAAACAATAGCAGGTATTATTAACATTAACAAACCAAAGGGCCTGACTTCCCATGATGTTGTCAAAAGAGTGCGCCAATTATTTGGGTTACAAAAAGTCGGACACTGTGGCACCCTAGATCCAATGGCAACAGGGGTTTTAGTAGTCTGTTTAGGACAAGCGACCCGTTTGATTGAATATCTTGTGCCAGGCACAAAACAGTATTGTGCAACCATTTATTTTGGACGTTCTACGGATACGTATGATGCGGAGGGTGAAATCACTGCTGAAGCAGATCTAACATCATTGTCCGATCTTAATGAGCTAAAAATTACGCAAGCCCTAGGGCCTTATATCGGCTCAATCCAACAAATGCCGCCGCCTTTTTCAGCAATTAAAAAAAACGGCGTTCCTTTATATAAATTCGCGAGACAAGGGAAAAAAGTTGATCTCCAAACTCGTACAGTCCATATTAACACAATTGAGCTGCTCTCTTGGCACAAACCTAAGGCAACGCTGCGCGTTATTTGCCAAGCTGGAACCTATATTCGGTCACTCGCCCATGAGCTGGGTCAAGATCTACAAGTCGGGGCACATTTAACCGCTTTATCGCGTGAAGCAAGTGGGTGTTGGTCCTTAGCAGATGCTGTATCTTTAGAGGATTTAGCACAATCTGTCACAGACCACACCTGGAGACGCTTTCTGCATCCTCTTGAAGCAGCGATTACCCATTTACCAAGCATCACCTTATCCCCAGAGCAAGTGCAACGCATTCGTCTAGGACAATTCATCTCTAGTCCCTCATTACCAAAAGAAGAAACTATTGTTGGATATGATCCCTTGGGCAAGTTGGTTGCGCTGTTGGTCGTTCATGATGAACATATCTTAAAACCCAAAAAGGTGTTTCAACCAAGCCCTTGATCTATGATCGGATAACGAATCCTTATGCGAATAATTCGTCAATTCTCATCCACCCTTGATATTCGCGCCTCAATTATTACCATTGGCATGTATGATGGGTTTCACCTCGGACATAAAATCATTCTTGGCCAAATCATACGCACAGCCCAAGAACACCAAGTACCAAGTGTTTTAATTACATTTCACCCTCATCCCAAGACAGTCGTCAGGCCAGATCATTCTGTCCAATATCTGATGACAATTGAAGAAAAGTTAATTTTTCTGAAAAATTTCGGTCTGGATGTGCTTGTTATTTTACCATTCGATGACTTACTGGCCCAAACTTCAGCCCAAGACTTCATTCAGCAAGTGGTCGATGCAGTGCATCCGCTTGAAATTTGGATTGGCTCAGACTTTAAATTTGGTCAGGGGCGATCAGGCACAATTTCATCGCTCAAAGAAATGGGTCAAAGGTTACAATTTTCAGTCAAGAAGGTTGATCTACAAATGACAGGCGACACAAAAATATCATCCACGCAGATTCGAGGTATACTGGCCTCTGGAGATGTTCAACGGGCGACACAATTACTAGGGCACCCCTATTTTTTAAGCGGAGAGGTCGTTGAAGGAGATCGTCGGGGTCGGACAATCGGTTTTCCGACAGCCAATATTTCCACGTCACCAGATAAATTATTACCCGCCAATGGCGTTTATGCAGTCAAAATGTTTATAGACGATGAATTATACCTTGGTGTGGCTAACATTGGGTTGCGGCCAACCTTTGACGGCCATCATCAAAGGCTTGAAGTCCATCTGTTTGACTTCAATCAAGATATTTATGGCCGACAGGTCAAGGTTGAATTTGTAGCTCATCTCAGACCAGAACAAAAATTTGCGAATGTGAATGACTTAATCACGCAAATTCAGCAAGATGTACAAGAGGCTCACCAAATTTTAGGATTGGGTATTAATTAACTTGTGCGTTTCACCGCCCCAATCTGGTTCCCAAACTGTAGTTTGGGAACCAGATTGCACAACTTAATTCATTCTCATCCCTTAGCCACAAATGATTAAGGTTTGTGAAGGCCTTGAATATTAAGGATAAGTTAAAAGAGGGAATCAAAGCGGCGAAAAAAAGGGATTTAGTCGCTGCACGTACCGCTCTATATGATGTCGTAGATATAGATCCAAAAAATGAGATCGCTTGGATATGGCTTAGTTCTGTCGCTGAAACCATTGAAGATCGTCAAATTTGTTTAGAAAATGTCTTGATCATCAATCCGAATAATGACTATGCCAAACGCAGTTTAAGACAAATTTATCGTCTTCAATTTAAGGCCACGCAAGCAAAGTCTGTTATCAAATTACCACAACTGATTCATTTTCAGATCTTGGCAGGCCACTTGATCAGAGCGTTTTGGTTTGGTATTAGTTTATTTTTTTTAGGTATTGGTCTCATTGACTTGTCGAATTGGGGTCTTGCTTGGCTTAGAAGCCGCGCTTTTCCTTATTATATTACCCCAATACAGTTATTTAGTTTGGTTAATACAATCGCCTTCTTTATCTGTGGTATTTTGGCGGCTAATATCACTTGGGCCCTCTTCCGCAGACATAAGATTGGCTATATTGCGAGTATACTTTTATCTTTAGGGTTAATTCCTATCGGCCCAACCATCGCCATTATCTCGGAAGATTCAGACTATCTGCTGATTATTTTTGTCACGCTTATGCCCACCCTCATCCTATTTCTCACCCTAATGAGTCAGACAGGATTAGACCATGACCGACAACTGGCTCCTAGCTCTAGACGATATAAAACCTGATCAGCTAAATTTAGTGGGTCGCAAAGCCTTAAATCTAGCCACGCTTCATCATCATCAGCTATCGGTTCCGCCAAGTTTGGTAATTACCACGAATTTTTTCGAGGCCCAAATTAATCATTTTGCTTATCGACCTATTTGGGCTGGTTCGCCAGATGTCGCTGTGACTGAAGGTGCTTTACAATTTTTAGCTGATTTCTTAAAATCAACGCCTTTAGCCCCACATCTCGAAACTGCGCTTAAAAGCCAACTTGACCAAATTTGCCCTGCTCAGGACACGCTGTTTGCGGTACGCTCTTCAGCGATTGATGAAGATTTAGGGGATCAAAGTTTCGCTGGTTGTTATTTAACAGAGTTAGGTGTTCCACGAGACTTACTGCCGATCAGCCTGACCCGTTGTTGGGCCTCAGCCCTAACAGGTCAATCAATTCAGTATCGTCTAAATCATGGTTTGCCGCTTCAAGCAATCAAAATAGCCGTTCTCATTCAGCCCATGTTAAAGCCTGAAATAGCTGGTGTCGGATTTACGCAAAATCCTATCACAGGAGAGCGCGATGAGATACTGATTGAAGTCATAGACGGGCTGGGAGAAGGGGTGGTCAAGGGCCAGGTTAAGCCTCATACCTATCATTTGCGACGACAATACCCTCACTACCCGATCATCAAAAAAAGCACCGCTGACTTTATTTCAACGCAGCAACTGCATATCTTGGCCCAACTCTTTGAACAAGTCGAAGCGATTATGGGTAAACCACAGGATATTGAATGGGCCAGCCAAGACCAAGATGTTTATTTACTGCAAACACGGCCCATCACGACAATTGCCCCTCAGGTAGAAGATCAAAACACTGAATGGGGGCAGATCAATTATGTAGACCTATTGCCCACAATCTCTTCACCACTTGTCGTATCACTCTTAAAACATACACAGAAGCAAATCGAAACTTTCTGCAAGACAATTGGCTTAGATATATCAAAGACAAACAATTTTATGAAGGTGATATATGGACGGCCTTATCTAAATTTAGATTCAATCAAACAAATTCTGACCAGCTTAGGCCTAGATATACTACCCTTACTGGGGCGTTTAGGATATGTGGGCGTATCCTTAAAAACAACCAAGATAAAATTCTATTGGCCTCAAATCTGGCGGTCACGTAAGATTTACCTCGACCTGATAGGCCGCTTATTCAATCTGCCCAAAGCAATACAAATTTATGAACATTTGGTCGCCCAAAACATTGAGATGTTAAGCCTGAAATCTTCGTCTGCTATAGAAAAAACTGTCTACAACGAACGATTAATTCACTTTAAATGCCGTGAACAGATTTATAATGAATTTGTTCAATTAAACTTACTATTGAACAGTGGTCATCTTGGTCTTTTGATGATTCTGATCAAGCTTTCAGAAACTCAGGTGGAGTCAGTTGATGATCTGATTGCCAAATTGCTTCTGACGGGTCAAAATCAGCGGGTTATCCATCATCATAACACGCTCCTACAATTGGCATACCACGCTCAAAGTGAGATAAAGGTTCACGATTATTTTTTAAACCAGCCTACCTCCTTCACAGATTATCATAACAGCCTCTCGGGCACTCAATTTTTAGCCAAATTCGATGAATATTTAGACCAACACCCTGACCTGGCCCCTTACCCTTATGATCTAGGCAGCCCACGTTATCATGAGATGCCTCACTTAGTATTACAAACAATTCAACAATACATCCATTTAATGCAACCCCATGAGGCAAATCTTGATAGCGATTTAAATCGTCATTCATCACCTCTTCAGGAAATTCAGGCGCAACCACCCAGCCATCTTCTACACTATCTTAGCAATGTTAATCGCTTATCTTGGCGATACCTTCTGATCAAACTTCTTTTAGCTAAATTAGATAAACTTACTTTACTGAAACAAAGGCTATTCGATATCCTCTTACAAATTACGACAGCCATCCGCATCTGGGATTTACAGATGGCTCAAATCTGGGTTGAAAATGGCTTACTAGACGATGTTGATGATTACTTTTGGCTTTCTTTCGAAGAAATCGAACGGGTCCTGATCATGCAAGGTAAGGAGAACATCCATTTGAAGTCTACTGTCGCGACAAGAAAGATAACTTACGCTGAGTTTGAAACAATGGAGGTTCCTTCTGTCGTTCATCATTCAGACATCATGTCGCTCTCATTAAATCAGAAAGCCCCACAAGACCTTTTATCCAGCACACTCTTCGGATTACCAATTAGCCCAGGCCAAGTCCAAGGCACCATCCAAATTATTAATCACCCCACAGCGTTAGACCACATCCCCACTGACCGTATTCTGGTCGTCCCCTCCAACGACCCAGCTTATGCCCCTTATTTTGCCCAAGCACTTGGGTTAATCGTCGAAATGGGTGGTATTCTCTCTCATAGTTCTATCCTCGCTCGAGAGTATGGCCTACCTGCTGTCTCAAATATTATCGATGCCCGCACCAGACTCAAATCAGGTGATCGCGTGTTTCTTGACGGCAGTACTGGTATCATCCAAGTCTTGGAAACAATTGATGGGAGAGAGGGAGAAGGGGTCTTATAGGCATTAAGGAGATAATGAAGGGAAGGCGATGGCTTTAGCCATTACAACAGCTAAAGCCGTTGCAGGCCAATATCGTCAAAGCCCCCCTCAAATTGGGTTTCACAGCTTAAATACCATATACGAATAACCAAAAGATAATCGGTGAAAATGCCATAGACACCGAATAATATTCGGCTAAAACTAGCCCCAAAGATTCAAGGTCTAAACCTAAAAACGGTTGCCATGGTTTAATCTAGATATTCAACCACAATATCATCCCCATCAATCTTAACCGGATAAGTCTTGACCCGCATCTCGGGATCTATCAAACAACGGCCGGTTGAAATTTCAAAGGGCCACTGATGCCAAGGGCAGCGCAGAATCTCGCCGTCTCCGTCAACAGAGATTGACGTTCCAAGGATTGAGGGGGGCCCGTCGGTGGCTACCCGGCCGCTGAGTTGGCCTGTGCAGAGCGGTCCATTTTTATGGGGACAGATGTTACGCACGGCATAGAAGGAGCCAGCGACGTTAAATACACCGATGCCCGCTCGTCCGCGGAATGGCACCACGATTTTGCGTTGCCCAGGTGAGATTTCCGATACGTTTCCAACGACGACGCGGGTCATGACGGTTTTCCCTCCACTCGCAGCATGTCGCGTGCGTTGTCAACAAAGATACGTTGGTGCAAATGTTGGTCGAGTTTGGGGAAGGTGGTCGTCGGATCGTTCCAGTCAAAATGGGGGAAGTCTGAACAATAAATCAAGGTCTCGTCTGCATGTAACATATCGAGCAGTTGGTGCATCTGTTCAGGTTTCTCTGGCTCATGCATGGGCTGGGAACCGATTCTGATGTGATCGCGGAAGTACTCACTCGGCAAACGCTTGAGCCAAGGGGTTTGATCACGCAGGGCTTTCCAATCAGTATCCATATGCCACATCACCGACACCGCCCAGAGTTGTTGGGCTTCGATGAGCGCAAATTGCAGCTTGGGGAATTTTTCGAAGACCCCTTCGCAGATCAATGATGCCGCATGGGTGCTGGCTACATAGGGGCGGCTCATGCGCGATTCCATGTAATATGTCGGAAAGCCGAGCGGGGTTGGGGTGTTTCGAGTCGCCCCACCGCCGCCGCCAATATGAGAGACGACGGGTAGTCTGTGACGTTCACAGGCTTCCCAAATCGGATGATAAAAGCGATTGCCGAAAGGGAGACTGGTGCCCATGGGAATCATCACGGCCACTGTGTCTGTCCGGTCTGCGAGCCGATCAATTTCTTGAACTGCTTGGGCAGGGTCAGAAGGAGAAACGAGGATGGCGTTAATGATGCGCTCATCTTTGTCTAACCAATGCTCAATGGTCCAATCATTGAAAGCGCGACAAAGCTCGGCAGCCCAGTCTGGATCAGGTAAGCCCGAATAGCCATAGAAAGGGGGTGGCCCCGTCAGCAAGGCGTAGTCAATATTCCAGCGATCAAGATGTTCTTCCTGGAGAAAAGTCAGGCAAAAATTAAAATCGCGTTCTTTAAGTTCAGGATCTTTCAAGTCCGAACGATTAGTCCGAAAGGGGATATTTGGGTATCCGCCGCCTGGCAAATGTAAGCCCTGATCGTAAAAGTGTTCCCGATAGAACTTGGACATATAGGGTAATAGCTGTTCAGGATTGCTAAAGTTGTGATGAACATCGCAATCAACAATCGCAACACCATCTTTGGGGTTACCCGTCCAGCCTGGGGCGGTAATGGGCGTGGCTCCGAGTTCACTCATTTGAGGCCTCCTTTGGCAATTAACAGTTAGTAATTAACAAAAAGTGAATAATGAGAAACTAATCATTGAAGTAACGGCTCAGGCTCAAGATGGGCCCTTATAAAGTGCAAGGTGTGAACAACAGGCCTGAATGCCCGAATGTGCCTCTCCACAGGAGCGGCGTTATCGGGCATCCTCTGGTCACTGCGGTTCAAGGTTTGGATTCCCGCTAACTGCCTGCGGGAATGACCTGACAACCTTTAACTTTCATTCTGATTTCAGTATAGTTATCTAGGCGTTAAATATTACATCCGTGATTAATTCAAGACAAATTGAATGCTGAAGACTGGTTATTAAACCCTAAGCTGGCACCGCCTCTGCCTCAAGATGTGTCTCCAGCCATGCTTTTAGGGGGACATCCTCTGGCTTAGGGGAAGAATAGCCATGTTTTCCAGTGGGATGATCCCCCAAAAGTTGACGGCGAATAGGGTCGCAACGCGACATCAAATGGTCTACCGTCATATCGTCTCGTGGCTGTAACCAACGGTAGCTATAGCCATAAAAAAGGACTTTACGTGATATATTAGATCTATTTGGGCTAGAAGCGTGCCAGATACGGCGATCAAAAAAGACGGCTGTGCCTGGCTTAACCCGCAGGGCCATGGCTCCCTCTGGTTCTCCAGCTGTGGGCCGATCAAGCTTGTTCAACAGATGGCTGCCTGGAATGATATAGAGATTGGCATGGCCTAATTCGCTAGTATCCGTTAAAAAGAAGGCTACTTTTAACGATATGCGGGGTTGTGGGTCAGTCTCCAGTTCCATATTCAAGCGACCACTATCTTTGTGCCAGTTGAGGCCCGCATGACCAGGGCCTGTGGTAGCATGGGGTGGGGTAATGATCATGTGAGAATGATAGAGGCTAATATTCCAGCCCAGAATCCCCCAGACTTTGGGAAAGGTCTTTGGCCAATCTAATAAGGCCAAGAACAAATCATCTTTACCGATAAAATCAAAAATATTTTGTCCGTCCTGTTCACTTAGCCCCTGGGCAGCCCGTTCTTCCGCATCAAGGCGATCAACAACAGCCGTGAGACGATCCACCAAATCAAGCGGCAAGGCATTTTCTACGATGAGATAGCCCTCTTTCTCAAACTGGTGGCGTTCTGTCTCAGTTAGGGCATAATCTAGGTCTTTAGAATCCATCATTGGCTCCTCTTTTGAGTAATGTTATTTGTTACGAAGTGGCTGAATGGCAGGGTAGCAGCGTAAAAGTGTCTTTGCTACTTCGCCATTTTAGTGCCTAACCTGTTGGTCTATTATAATCCAAATTCGCCTCAGCAAGTAATTAAGCACACTTAAAAGCGTAGATCATTCATGATTGTTTTCTTTTGAATGATCGCCTGGCATCTTGCTCCCCGTCAGGTTAAAACGATTCCTGAAATTTTGACAGGTGTTGCGGCTTGACTATACTGCGCCCTTTTTATCTCCTCAGCTTGAGTCTCAATGTGAAAGGACATCAGATGGCCGATGACTCCCCCAAAGAACGCCAAGAAATTGATCCTGTTTTCAAACAGGTGGTCGAAGCCGAATTTACCGCTTACCAGGCCGCCTGCCAAACTGAATACGAAGTCAATCGTCTGCCTCGCAAGATTGATGCTTTCGTTACCGTAGACGATGAGACGGCCTTACAAAAAATTCGTCAAGAAACGCCTTTTTTCTATCTCTTGCAGCATAGTCAACCGAATTTAAGGGCCGCCGAGACCGTCTGACCAAAGCGGGCTACCACGCTATTCGAGGGCCTATAGAGTTTTTGTGCCATGACAAGCCGATTTCGCCCCTTGATTTAACCGTGACCATCATCAGTGCCAGCCGGCCATGGTCTATTTTAACTTATGTCCGCCGCGATTTAAAAAAGCCATTTGTTCCTCTGCCTGAAAAAGGGTATTATAAAATAGAGGAGTATTGCCGACCTACTTGATTGTGGTCAATGAGTTGCCCATCATTCCAAAAAATTATTCCGGTTCTATGAGGAATTTTGTGGTAAGCAGGAAGAAATTTGACCTGATTTTTCACTGTTATGGTCGCCGTTAGACCTGATTGGGTGAAATAATTGAACGATAGCCGACCCGATTCGCTGTTGCCAGTACGCCATCCTCGTTTTATAGGGGTCGATATGGCTACCCGCAAACAACTTATCGCTCATCAACTTGAGGTTGATCGCATTTGTGAGCGCATTGGGACTGATAGTTTGGCCTATTTGAGTTTATCCGGCCTGCTTGAAACTGTGCAAGAGGGGTACCCGAAAGACGGGACATTGCCCAGCTTGTTTTTCCGGCCAATATCCCATTTCGCTTCCCGGTAGCAAAATATAAGGATTAACCATTCATGAGTAAACAGTACCTCACTGGCCCTGCTGGGACAGGCAAAACGGCTAAAGCTGTTGAACATCTAAAAAATCTTTTATCCTCTGGCGTAGCTCCTTATAATATTCTCGTCCTTGTCCCGCAACGCACTTTGGGCGGCCCTTATCAAGCCGCCCTCGATGAAGCAGATCGCGCTATTTTGGGCAGCGTGGATATTATCACCCCGGACAGTCTGGCCTTACGCACGATTAACTTGCTCTGGCCCCAAATCGGGACGGCGGCTGGCTGTGGCTATCCTGACAGGCCACCTGTTTTTTTGACCATTGAGACAGCCCAATATTACATGACCCAGGCCATTGACCCTTTGCTGCGTGAGGGCTATTTTGATCCGAATGTCGTTTCCGTGACCATCACCCTACCTCGTCTCATGAGTCAATTACTGGATAACCTGGAAAAAGCGGCCATTATGGGACTGCCGCACACAGAGGTGGCGGAGCGTTTGAAAAACACCCTACATACGGAGATCAGTAGCCGTGTCGCCTTTGACCATGCCCAAGAAGCGGTCATTGCCTTCCACGACTTTTGTCTCCGAAATAATTTGCTCGATTTTGGGATGCGTTTGGAAATTTTTCGAGATTTTATTTGGGCCAATCCGAACCTACGGCTCTTATTGACGCATCGCTATCGCCATTTGATTGTGGATAATCTGGAAGAACATAACCCCTTCACCCATGGTCTGTTAGCCGATTGGCTGCCCCTCGTTGATTCTGCGAAACTAATTTTTGATGAAGACGCAGGCTATCGCCTCTTTTTGGGGGCGAACGCCAAGACTGCTGCCTCCTTACAAACCCACTGTGATGAAACGATAACCTTCCATGAAGCCCAAATAGCACCGCCGGCGGTGCTGAACTTAGGGCATCAGATAGGGCAAAGTTTAGGGGCGACCTTGACCGAAGCTTTACAAACGGAATTTTCGGCTGTCGCGGAGACTGACCCCCGTCAGGCCTTCACCTTTCAACAAACACGCTTTCATCCGCAAATGTTAATTTGGGCTATCGACCAAATAGAGCGACTCGTCCGCGAAGAGGGCGTATCCCCCAATGAGATTGTCATCTTAGCCCCCTTTGTGAGCGATGCCCTGCGATTTTCCTTTCTAAACGAAATGGAACGCCGTGGCCTACCAGCGCGGTCTCATCGTCCTTCGCGTGCCTTGAAGGAAGAGCCGCCCGCCCTTGCCATGTTGACTTTGGCCCGCTTACTCCATCCACATTGGCAAATGCCCCCCGATTCTTTCGATGTCATGCAGGCTCTGAGTTTGACCATTGGTGACTTAGACCTCGTGCGAGCGAGGCTCTTGGTCGATGTTCTCTATCGCCCCTATGATCGATCTGGTCCTTTTTATCCTTTTGAAGAAGTCGCAGGCCCCGTGCGGGAACGAATTACTTACCAAATCGGCCACCGCTTTGACGAGCTACGCCTCTGGCTCCAGATGGAAGTCCAACGCGGGCACAGCCCCCTCGACCATACCTTTAGCCGTCTCTTCGGCGAGTTACTATCACAGCCGGGCTTCGGTTTTCATCAATCTCAAGAAGCGGGCGAAGTGGTGGCTAATCTGGTAGAATCAATTAAAAAGTTCCGCCGCGTGACAACCAGAGTACCCATGATCGTGTTGGATGAAAGCGGTCAGTTTCGCGACATGCTACCCGATACCGATACCCTCAATCGGGCTTATGTGCAGATGATTGAACAAGGGGTGGTCGCCGCTCTTTATACGCGCAGTTGGGATCCCAGCCCGGAAGAAGCCGTCTTGATCGCCCCGGCTTATACTTATTTGATGAGTAATCGTCCGATGGACTATCAAATCTGGCTTGATGCCGGGAGCAATGGCTGGTGGGAACGCATCGCTCAACCCTTGACCCATCCTTATGTCTTGTCTGTCGATTGGCCGGCCAATCAAGTCTGGGAAGATCAGCATGAGGTCGAGGCCCAAATAGACCGCCTGCACCGTCTTATTTTAGGATTAACGCGGCGATGTCGGCGGCATATTTTCATCGCCAACTCGGAAATCAGTGAGCAGGGCTATGAACAGCGGGGGCGGTTGTTGTTTGCCTTGCAGCAGATGTTACGAAGGTTAGCGTAATTTAGGATTTTCAATATCTTGTATCTTATTATCACTGAATTTGATCAACTCGAAAGGGGACAACAATATGGGTCAGAGGTGAAAAGTTTCGCCAGTGCCAAAGGCTATCAAGAAGCCTTGAAGCAAGCCGCCCGGTATGGCAAACAATTAGGCTTGATCGAAATTTCGTTAGTTTTCTTTTGTGAGCATATTCGTGATGAGAATCGGGAGAAGTATGAGGTGGTATATGAGGATGAGAAAACGAGGGTTAGGGTTTTGCCTGTGTTTGTGGCGACGGGGTGATTTAAGCGGTGGCGCGGTGAAATAAAATATTATGATAAGATCGCCCCAGCCCCTTCAAAAGATGTAGCTGTGTGATAGGTCTAATAAACAAAAAATTTACTTAAACTGCTTTGCCTGAGTATAATCCCTGATTGCTTCCTCATGGAAGCCCAACTTCGCATAAGCTTTTCCCCGCAGGTGATAGACCTTCGCCTGCTGAGGGTCTAGGCCTAAGCAATGATCACAATCGGCTATGGCTTGCTCGTAATCGCCTTGGGCATAAAGGGCTTGGCCGCGTTGATAGTAGGTGTCTGTATGATCGGGATTCAAAGTTAAGGCTTGAGCGTAATCAGCGATGGCTAACTCATGCAGACCCTGTTGAAAATATACTAAGCCGCGAGCCTGATAGACTTCGGCTTGCGGTTTTAAGGGCATAGGTTGGGTGTGTGTGGCAATAAATTTTAGAATTTCAGACACGGGTTTGAATAATTCGCCTTTCAAGCGAAATCGATCAAAGCGTTGATGTAAGGCTTCTTCTTCTTCTGTATATCCCTCCATCACCCCTAATATGGTTAAGGTCTGTTCAGTATTACTTTCTAATTCTTGTAAGCGCCGCGCAACATCCCTAGACTTCCCAATTTTGATGGGGCCATAAAGACCCATTTTGATAAAATAGACAGCCATCAGATTAGCTCACTTGTTCTGGATTTTTGCAAAATAAGTAACACCGAATCGACAGAAAGTATGCTGGTCAATCTAGGGTTTTGCTGGATTATAGAGACAGAGGGCATGTTGTTCTTGGTGTTGGTGATAGTCTTGATAATATGATCATCGTTGATATCTCTCCTTTTGCTAAAGTTATGGGGGAACTAACTTTCCGATTGCAGAATATAATGCTAAAATGGGTTTCCCTGAATTCTTTCCCACAGCCGCAACAGAGGCTATTGGGCAAGTCATTCATGGAAGAAAACAATGAGACTTTATTAATTTACCCAATCTGGTTCCCAAATTAATTTGGGAACCAGATTAGGGAGGAGCATAATGAATATTTAGTGGCTCTTTGCACTATTTTATAGTACACGAGGATATTCTATCTTAGTTGTGGCAAGATGGCGAACCCGAAAACGGGCATTGAAATGCCCCGTTGACACTGCGAAACCTGTTTCAACAGGTTATTTTGGTAGTGCGTTTCAACGCACTTTTTGTGTTAACTGGTGATTGAAACACCAGACCTCGTTCGCCGACAGTATCGCAAAGTGGCAGTGTAACCCGCATTGTCAGGAGACTTTGCAACTTTGCCTGTTTACACGGTATGCCTCCTTCTTGCCACAAAAAAGTTCAAAGAGCCATTAATGATTAATTGATATTTACAGAGGATATCTCCATGAAACTCGATCAGACCCTTAGCCCACAAACCCTCGCTGTTCATGCTGGCGAAACGCCCGACCCCCATACCCACGCCGCCTCGCCTAATCTCGTCATGTCTACCACCTTCATCGCCGATGCAGAGACAGGTTTTTCTATCGAAAGCATGGAAGAGGATGCCCCCTATATTTATACCCGTTGGGCCAACCCGACGGTGGATCAATTGGAAAAAAAATTGGCGATTTTAGAAGGCGCGGAAGCTGGGGTTGCCTTCGCCAGCGGCATGGCGGCCATCAGTGCCCTCTTCTTGCATCATCTCAGCAGCGGTGCGCAATTGGTCATGAGCGATGTCGCCTATGCTGGCGCGGCTGAATTGACCAATGATATTTTGCCGCGCCTGGGCATTGACGTGCTGAAGGTGAATATGGCCGATTTGGAAGCGGTGCGAAGGGCTGTCACGACCGAGACGAAGCTTGTTTATATTGAAACGCCCTGTAATCCTTTGGTGCGTTTGACCGATATCGCGGCTGTGGCTGAGGTCGCCCGCGCTGCTGGGGCATTGCTCGCTGTAGACTCGACCTTTGCCACGCCCATCGCCACCCAGCCCATCACTTTGGGCGCAGATTACGTCATTCATTCTCTGACCAAGTATTTGGGCGGTCATGGCGATGCCTTGGGCGGGGTCATCCTCGGCCCAGCGGTAGATATAGCCGCCATCCGTCAGAGCATGAGCGTCCATGTCGGCGGGGTCTTAAGCCCCTTCAATGCTTGGTTGATTATGCGCGGCATCGCCACCTTGCCCTTGCGGATGAAGGCCCATGAAGCGGCAGCTCTGGAAGTAGCCCAGTTTTTGGAACATCATCCCCTAGTGACTCAGGTCGTTTATCCTGGCCTGCCCTCCCATCCCCAACACGCTTTGGCCAAACAGCAAATGAAAAATTTTTCTGGCATGCTGAATTTTCAAGTTAAAGATGGCCCTAGGGCAGCTAGAGCCTTGGCCGAAAATTTGAAAATCTGGCACTATGCCGTCTCTCTCGGTCACCATCGCAGTTTAATTTATTATATGAGTACGGATGAATTGCTGGAAACCTCATTCAAGCTGCAAGGGGAACAACAGGTGGCCTATCGGGATTTTGCGGGCGATGGCCTGTTTCGCGTGTCGGTGGGCATTGAAGATGGGGCGGATTTGTGTGCTGATTTGGAACAGGCTTTGAGTTCGCGCAGTTTAATATGATGAAAGGAAACTAACTTAAATGACTGTGATGATTCCACGAGATAGCTGTTCATTATGATGTGACTGAATTTGAGGAAGATTTAGAGACCTTAAGGCGTTTGGGGCGGATATGATCGTTGTGAGTGATTCTTCACCAATTATTGCTTTATCAATCATTGACCGTTTAGATATTCTACAAAGTCTTTATAGTGAATTAGTCGTTTCCGAAGCAGTTTATCAAGAAATCACCGCAATGGGCAAGGCTCGGCTTGGCACCTTAGAGGTTCTATCTGCTAATTGGATAATGACCGGAAAAATAACAAATAAGATACTATTCAATAAGCTTCTATAGGAATTAGATCAAGGAGAAGCTGAAGCAATTACTTTAGCAATTGCGTTACAAGCTGATTTCATTCTGATGGATGAAAGAAAAGGAAGACAAGCTGCTAGACGTTTAGCAGTTGATGTCATGGGTATTTTAGGTGTTTTAGTTGAGGCAAAAAAGCGGGTGTTATTACCGTTCTAAAAATTGTCTCCCTTGCTAGGCCTCACTCTAGACTATACCAGATACCCCACCCCCGACCTTCATCGTTGTATGCCTAAATCGCTTTCCGATGATATATCATCTTCTCGATGTAAAGTGGCTAAACGCTTTGCTATGAAAGACGATATGACAGTATAATCTCCTGAAACTACAGTTGCTCGTGATTTAGGTCACGCTATAGAAAGGATTTTACCATGCATTTAACTTGGCCTATTTTGAAAAAAACTGTCATGTATTACTGGGATGAGCTTTTATACCTCAGTATTTTTAACTTCGTCATCTTCGTGGGGGTGGTGCCATTGGCCGAGTTGATTCTGACCAGTCTGCCTGAAACACCGGTCCTCATATTAGCCCCTTTCATGTTGCTCTTGTTTCTGATTGCCCCCTATCTCATCTTTAGTTTATTTTGGACGGTCTATGACATTGGAGAAGGCAAAGCGATTAAGCTGGGCACATTTTTTGGGGCGGGTAAAGAAGTGTGGCGGCAGGCCTATTTGTGGGCTGCGGTGAATGTGGTGGCCTACGTCTTACTCATTTCCAATATTCATTTTTATTCGACCATAGAGGCGGGTTGGGCCGCCTCTCTATCTTTTTTCTTCATCGGTTTGACCGTGATGTGGTCCATCATTCAATTATATGCTTTAGCCTTATATCCCCGTTTAGTTAGGCCATCCTTAAAAGAGGCCTTGAAAAATGGGCTCGCGCTCGTCGGCTCCTATCCTCTTTTGACCCTCTTCATGGCCATCCTATCCTTTGGCTTCCTCATCGCTGTGGTCATCCCACTTATTTCAGCCGTGTTATCTTTCTGTGCCATTGCCATGCTTGTGAACGCGACCACGGAGGCCGTGATCAAGGATATTCGGCGTAAACGTGGTGATGATGAAGAAACAGACAAGAAAAAAGTTTCTGAGATTCAAGAATGGCGTTTGGATGACGAGCGGTAATTATTCAAATAAGCCCTTCTGAGGATAAATAATGATCAAACATGAGTTTACCTTCATTGATTTATTCGCCGGCATTGGTGGTATCCGTCTAGCCTTTGAATCCATTGGGGGACGCTGCGTCTTTGCCTCAGAGTGGGAAAAAATGGCCCAGCGAACTTATGAGACCAATTTCGGTCACGCGCCTCACGGCGATATTACCCAAATTTCGGCAGACCAAATTCCAGATCATGATATTTTAACGGCTGGTTTTCCGTGTCAACCTTTTAGTATCATCGGGCAGGGTTTGGGATTTGCTGATACGAGGGGAACCTTATTTTTTGACATTGAACGCATTTTGCAAGCCAAAACTCCCCAAGCCCTTCTACTTGAAAATGTCAAACAATTCAAAACGCACGATAAGGGGCGAACCTTTGCCGTCGTCCTCAAGCGACTAGAGGCTTTAGGTTACTATGTTCATAGCAGGGTCTTAAATGCGCTTGATTTTGGCCTGCCTCAAAAACGTGAAAGAACCTTTATTGTTGGTTTCAGACAAAATCTTCGCTTTCAATTTCCTACCCGGCCAGTGGACAATGTCTATAAAACTTTGGCTGACATTTTAGAAGCCGATGAAAAGATCAGCCGAAAATATTTTGCATCTGACTATATTCGAGAAAAGCGGGCCAAATCCGTTGTCGGAAAACAGGTATTTTATCCCTCGATTTGGCATGAAAATAAAGGGGGCAATATTGGGGTGAATAATTTTTCTTGTGCCCTAAGGGCTGGGGCATCTTTTAATTATCTGTTGGTAAATGGTATTCGCCGTCCCACGCCACGAGAACAATTAAGATTACAAGGTTTTCCTGAGTGGTTTGAAGTCCTTGGCACGGAAACTGAAATCAGACAGCAAACCGGGAACAGTGTCTCTGTCAAGGTCGTGGCAGCAATCGCTCAGGAAATGATTAAATCCGGGCGTGAAGATGTTCACGTACAATCATTTGATCAATTAGGCTACAAACAGCTTAGTCTATTAGAAGGAAAGACAAATGAACACACGACTTGATGCTAAAGCTGCTCTCGATAAGGTTATTCGCAAAGGGCGTATTCATTATAAAGTATCAACAACAGATGGGGAAACTTTGCTATCTAACTTAGCCTTAGAATTTGTACAAGAGTTTCCGATACTAAACCAGCTAGAAGCCTTTCTCGCTGAGAGAGATTACAGATCAGAGAACTTGCAGGAAGAATTTGTTATTTAAGCCATGTCTTACAAAATAATTGATAATATAAAAATTTGCTACGAAATTCAGGGCCAAGGCCAACCGCTCGTCCTCATTCATGGCTTAGGCTCCAGCGGTCGCGACTGGGAAATACAACGTGACTTTTTCGCCCCGCATTATCAAGTCATCACCTTCGACCTCCGTGGTCATGGACAATCCGACAAACCCCGTGGCCCTTATAGCATTCAGCTTTTTACCCGAGATACGCTGGGCCTACTAGAGGCTTTGGATATTAGTCAAGCGCATATCTTGGGCCATTCACTGGGGGGGTTGATTGCTTTTCAAATGGCGGTGGATAAGCCAGACTTATTCAAAAGCATGATCATCGTGAATAGCATCCCCGAAGTGATGCCGCACACGAAAAAGGAACGTTTTCAAGTCTGGCAGCGGCGCACCATTGTGCGTTTTTTTGGCATGCGCCAAATGGGTAAATTTTTGAGCAAGCGCATCTTTCCTAAACCAGAACAGGCCCCCATCCGCCAAATATTTGTTGAACGTTGGGCGGAGAATGATCGTCGGGCTTATTTAGCTGCCTTTGATTGTATCTTCGGCTGGGGCATCCGCGAACACCTGCCTCATATTCACTGTCCCACCCTCCTCATCGCCGCTGAATATGATCTCAGCCCCGTCGTTTATAAAGAAGATTGTGTGGCCCACATGCCCGAGGCTGAATTGGTCGTCATTCCAGATTCACGACATGCTGTGCCAGTCGAAAAACCGCAGGAATTTAATGAGGCTGTTTTTAACTTCTTAGAAAGGCAGTGAAAGCACTTTATGTTCGATTAAATATACAGCCTTTGACACACGCATTTCT
The DNA here is from genome assembly GCA_965199695.1 of Anaerolineae bacterium. Lineage (GTDB taxonomy): Bacteria > Chloroflexota > Anaerolineae > 4572-78 > 4572-78 > CBDAUV01. The sequence goes on from OZ241372.1 coordinate 2,519,448, forward strand.
GGTCGTGTTATACTCGGCCTGAAAAATTAAATCTCTAAAATAGGTCATATAAAGAAGTAGCCTTGACGCTAACTTCAGATTTAGAAGTAAGGATACTTGGACGAAATCGTCTTTTGGTTTTCCTTATTTTTATATCTCAAGATGAAGTCGTTCATTCTGAATGTCATTATTTTGACTATCATCGTACTCTGAATGTTAGCCAATGCTCATTAAGGCTATATGTCTAAGTGGTGAAGCTTTAGAATTGCAGCAATGCCCGCAAGAGGGATGAAGATAAGGAGGTCAGAAAGGATATTTAGAAAAAGAACAATAAAAACGTGAGAAGACAGAGTACAGAGAATAAGTGAAAGTGAAATGAGGCTTGTCAGAGCCTGTCGGAAAAGGGAGGGAGCAAGACAAGAGATTAAGGTAAGCCAAAAGCCGCCAGATGATTTCCTAAAGCTGTCGGTCTAAAGTCTGCTCAAACATTGTCCGCACTGTCAACCCAGTTAAGTCCTATCATCAAAATAAGAATTTTCTCAATCCGATAGCCATAGACAATGGCCTTGTACAGCATCTCCCTTGCTGTTCGGATACAAAGTTTCCGCCTCAGAACCCCATAAGCGGGCGTAATCCTGCCACAGGGCTCCGATAAACACGCCGCCCTGTTGTTCAGCTAAATCAGTCGTCAGAAAGCCCGCATCTTCCAAAGCTTGCCAAGCGAGTTCGAGCATCAAACGCTGTTGGGGGTCCATTTGGATCGCTTCCCGGGGAGAAATACCAAAAAAGTCAGCTTCAAAGCGATCGACATCATTCAGGAATGCTCCCCAGGACACTTGTTTATCATCTGATTCAAAGACTCTATAGGCTCGACGTGACAATTCTGTCATGCAAATTGCTTCATCGAAATCAAACTCTGGTTTAATCGTTGCTGGAAATTCCATTTATTGTTTCTCTTGGTTTTAACGATGATTTAATCATTCAACGCTGTCAGTTTTTAGAATACCAAAAACTTTCATCACAACGATTTTAATTTTTAAACATCTATCGTCAGGACAGGGTGTTTAAAAACTATCGTTCATCATATGAACGTTGCTTTTTATTTGTCAAACTGAGAAAGTTCATATTTTAAATAAAGAATATTTATGATATATTTACCTAAAGGCATAGCAATTTTATGAAAAAATCCCAGAAAAGTATAACCAATCCAGCGCGATTTGTCTGTCGTGCATTCTGGACAATTATCTTATTCCTATATCTATAAAGAGAAGGTGGTTTGCACATCATAAGGAGCTATAGTATCTTTTACCCTTATTTAATTCCGATTCCATAAGGACGATAAATCCCATGACCGATCAACTATCCCTAGAAACCTTAAACGACCTTTTAGATGAAGGGGCCAGGATTGTCGATGTTCGCCCCGCATCAAGCTATGCCCAAGGGCATATCCCAGGCACAATCAATATTCCTTTAGGCGGTTCATTTATGACCTGGGTTGATTGGGTGCTTGACCCAGATGAACCAGTCTATGTTATCACCTCCGAAGATCACTTGATTGATATTGAGCAGGTATTTATGAGCCTTGGCATTGATGCGTTTGAGGGGTATTTTGATCTTGTGGTTATCAAGGCTTGGCAAGAAGCAGCTAGGTCCTACAGGAACGAGGCATTACAAAGCTATACCGAAACCGATGCTCAAGGGATAGCCGAAAAAGTACAACAGGGTGAAGTGACCGTATTAGATGTTCGACAAGCGCATGAATGGAAAGAAGGCCATATTCCAGGAGCGACGCATATCCCTTTGGATATATTGCCAGACAAACTGGACGAGGTGCCAACTGATAAACCTGTCGTTGTCCAATGTCGTTCTGGCGGACGTTCGGCGGTCGGGGTTAGCCTCTTGCAGGCTAAGGGGGTCACAGAAGTACAAAATCTCCGAGGTGGTATTATGGGCTGGGCCCGGGCTGGGTTGCCTATGGAAAAGGATAATTAATTAGTGTAAAACCGCCTTCACAGCTTCCTCTGGCACATCGCTAAAAATATCAACCTCACCCATCCTGCGCGGTAAAATAAAGCGGAGTTTACCAGCCTCTTTCTTTTTATCCGCGCCCATCGCTTGCCAAATAAGATCAGGCGGGAAGCCTGGATGGCGGGTGGGCAGATGCACCTGTTTGATAAGGGCAAAGATACGGTCGGCTGTGGTTTGGTTACAGTAGCCTAAATTAACGGCTAATTGGGCCGCACAGGCAATTCCCATCGCCACCCCTTCGCCATGACGCAATTGAAAATGAGATAATTTTTCAAAGGCATGGCCAAAGGTGTGTCCCAGATTTAGAACGGCGCGGCGCCCTCGCTCAAAAGGATCTTCTTCCACGATATCGATCTTCACTTGAATAGCCTCAGCCAAAAGCCAATCTAGGGTATACGCTTCCTGTTCTAAAGCAGCAAAGAGATGAGGTGCAGCGACGATACCATGCTTTAGGACTTCAGCCAAGCCAGAGCGAAATTCTGGTTCTGGTAAGGTCTTCAGAACCTGCGGGTCGATCAGGACCATTTCAGGTTGCTTAAAAGCACCAACAAGATTTTTACCCTGGGGCAGATCAATGCCCGTTTTGCCGCCCACACTAGAGTCAACCATCGCTAAGAGCGTGGTTGGGATTTGTATAAAGGGCAAGCCGCGCATAAAAGATGCAGCCGCAAAACCAGCCAGATCTCCCAAAACGCCACCCCCTAAAGCTAAAATTAGACAGTTACGATCTAGATCTGCGGCAAAAAATTGGTCGTACAAAGATGAGAGGGTTTGAATATTTTTATGCTGTTCGCCTTCAGGTATCTCACATAAAGTGGGCGAAAATCCATTTTGCTGTAGACTTTTCAAAACCAAATCTGCATAACGTGAGCCGATATCAGGATTGGTGACGACCGCACAGCGACCTTTGAAGCGCAAGGCTTGTACATGGCTTCCTACCTCGACCAGCAAACCATCCTTAATGAGAATATTGTATTGGCCAGTGGGGGTGTTAACAGTTAGTGTTTTCATTAGATGATAGATTTAGGGATTAGGTTACATTCGCCAGCGAATGCCATTCGTTAACGAATGGCGGAATTAGGCAGCAGAATCGCCCCTTATGTTTCATGGTTTATTTGTTGCCATAGCGCGATGATTTCTGACACGGTTGCATCAAGCGGTCGTCTCGCTGTATTAACACGGTATTTGATGCGGTCATAGGCTGGTTGGCGTTGCTTTAATAGCGCGGCAATACGGGCTTTCGGATTCTGGCTATCAAGCATAGGACGGTTCCTCGCGTTACGCAGACGCAGCCATAAATCATCAAGGTCGCATTCAAGGCAAATGAGGAGGCTTTGCTCACCAAAGGCATCAAAATTTTTCGGATTGACCAAGGTACCGCCGCCTGTAGCAATCACATACCCAGACCATTGCGCTGTTTCATAACACAGTTCTGTTTCCAATTGACGAAAATGGGCTTCCCCTTCTGTTTCAAAAATTGAGCGAATGGTGTGCCCTTGTCGCTCTTCCAGCAGACTATCCAGGTCCACAAAAGGCCAATCTAATTTTTGGGCTATGTTTCGGCCTATCGTACTTTTGCCAGTCCCCATGAAGCCAGTGATGACAATATTTTTCTTTACCATGGGCTATCATCTATCTCTCGTTTAGAACTAATTTGCCAAACTGTTTTAAGACAGCTAAAACCGCATATAAATCATTGCCTAGGTTACGTAATTCAAACGATTCTAATATCTTCATCCAGATCCAACCAGCTTGATGGCCTCCTCCATTTTAATATGAAAAGGATACAAATAAAAATCTGCTAGATAAAGTAGCGGGACTAAAACCGACATCTTTACCACATTTTCGAGCCTGGGGGGATATTTGACCAGATTAAAATAACCAGCTTTCACCCGGTCCAGCAATTGCTTTTCCTGATCTGTGATTTCAGGCAAATTCATCGACCACTCTGGAAAAAATTGTTCATCCTCAACCAGTCTTAAATTGAATTTTTGTTCCAACGCAAACAAGGAAACATCCCTGGCAGCCATAATTTCAGTCATTATTTAGTGCCTCCCATAAATAAGGTAAAATTTTTCGGATCAACCCATTGTGACTGGTGCATCAACACAGCATTCATGACCTCAATCGCCATGCGTGACTCTAACGTTACCCCTGCCCGAACGCCGACACAGGGGTCATGGCGACCTTTCTGTAGTTGAAATTCAATTTCCTCAAAATTTTTGCGGATGGATTGTTGCGGTTTGACGATGGTCGAAGTGGGTTTGAAGCCTACCCGACAGACAAGCGGCATGCCAGTGGTCACCCCGCCAATTAGACCGCCTTGGTTATTGCTCTGATAGCCAAGGCTGCGGATCGAATCATTATTTTCGCTGCCACGTCGCGCAACGGTCTCAAAACCCGCCCCAATCTCGCAAGCTTGCACGGCATGCAGGCCACCTAAACTGCCCATCAAGCGCAACTTCAGGCTTTGATAGAGGGGGTCGCCGACCAAGGGTGGCACATTTAAGGCGACCACTTCAAGGGCTGATCCCAAAGAGTCGCCCTGAATGCGCGTTTCTTTGATTAACTGACCCGCCTGAGTGGCAAAGTGTGCATCGATAGTGTAAATTTCTGCGGCTCGCATCGTCTCCTGGAGGGCCTGAATAGGCTCCAAAGGCACTGACCCCCCAGCGAATTTCTGGGCTAAGGCTTCGCAGCGTTCTCTTAAACTAATTTCAGTGCGTAAAGGGCCAACTTGACAGATAGAAGATAAGAAGATGGTTCCAAAATTCTTTTGCAAAAATATGCGGGCAATAGAGCCGCCAATGACATCCGAAATGGTCGAACGATAGCTAGAACGACCTCCACCGCGTATATCAATGATTCCCTGCGATTTATGATATTTCACCAAATCAGTATGTCCTGGACGCACTTCCCCTTGTGGCCCTTTAAATTGTTCGTAATGGGCCGACTTTTTGGCCGCCGATAAAACAATAGCCGAGATTGGTTCACCTGTGGTCAGGCCAGCCTCATACCCTTGGGTATTTGTTCCCTGCTCTTCGACAGTCACTTGGATAGCCGGGCCAGCGGTTAAACGGGCATGATCGTCATCATATAAGCCAGATAAAAAAACGACCTTATCTGATTCATGACGTGGCGTACCGTGTTTGTTGCTCCCTGGACGGCGGCGGTCTAAATACTGCTGAACTGCTGTACGCGATATCTGTAAGCCGGGTGGACAGCCAAACACAATGCTCGTAATCGCAGGGCCATGTGACTCCCCCGCCCCAGCCACAGCAAAAAGTGGTCCGCCTAGAATTTCCATAGATACGCTCTTTTTTCGTTGTATTTAAGGATAAGAATTAATGGTTCTTTGAGGTGTTTGTGGTGAACAAGTGACAAAATGGTCAGGTGGTCAGGCAGGAAGGGTTGAACTTTGCGTTCGATCATTTCGTGGTCAGCGTCAGTTAGGTGCCAAGGGGTCATTTGTCTCGCCTCCAGAAGTTTAACGAACGAGCCGTCGAAATGGCTCTTGCTTCAGGTCGGCTTCGAGTAGGTCATCCAAATTGCCTCGATCCAGACCGAACTTGATGATACTCAAAGCCTCGGTTGTCGCGATGGCTGTGAGGCGAATATCTTCTTCGGTGTGGGCTAAGGTGGCTTTGAAGCCCATGTAACAATGGACACCGCGTTTGGCCATTTCTTGAATAAAGAGCGTTGAGACTTGGCGTCCATCAACCTCAGCGGGTAGGTTTAAGGTCAGGGCTGGATTGACATGCAGACCCGTACAAGCCCCATCTAATCCAGCCTCAGCGATGGCCTGATTGAGGGCAGTACGCAGGGATTCGCCAATCTCTTTGAAATGCGTTGCGGCCTGTCGTCGTTTCAACTCGTGGATGGTGGTCAACGAGGCCGCCAAGCCAATATTATCGCTCCAGTAAGAGCTGGAGATGAACATCCGACTGGCCGGAGCCATGACTTCGCGGGAACCAAGGACCGCCCCCATCGGATAACCATTTGACATGGCCTTCGCCACCACGGTCATATCTGGCGTTAAGCCGACAGCTTTTTGTACCCCACCAATCGAGAGCCGCCAGCCGCAGGAAACCTCATCGAAAATTAAGATCACATCGTGCGCTTTGGCGAGGGCTTGCACCCCTTCCAGATAGCCTTCCGCTGGCCACTCAGAGCGAGCGGGTTCCATCATAATCGCCGCCACTTCGCCTTGGTGTGCTTTGAGTAAATCGTCCAACATCGTCAAATCGCCGTAGGTAAAAGGAATGATCGTATCAGCCAAGGCTTTCGGAACGCCAATCGGCTCGATCCCGGCAAAGGGATATTCGCCGCTTGCTGGATCGATCCCAAAATTGGCTGCTTGATACCAATCATGCCAGCCATGATAGCCGCAGATCAAAATTTTGTCACGACCCGTTGTCCCGCGAGCAATGCGGGCGGCCAGGGCACAGGCTTCGCCGCCCCCCTTGGTATAGCGGACCATCTCAGCACTGGGGATGGTATCATTGAGTTCTTCCGCCAATTCAATTTCTAGGGCACTATTAAGGGTGTACAAGCTACCCCGGTCGATCTGGTCTTTGACCGCCTGATCGACTACCTCATCAGCATGTCCCAGAATGATCGCCCCCACCGCGTTGACCCAATCAATGTATTCATTTTCATCAACGTCGATAAAGCGCGATCCCTTAGCTCGTTGGGCATAAACTGGGCTGACTCCTTTTGCAAACTGGCTGGGGCGACGGCTAATCAGTTGGGTCCACCCGGGAATGAATCGATCTGCCTGTTCATAAAGTGCGTAGGATCGGGTGACGTTGTGTTCACGGGTCATGATGAGACTCCTTTGCCTTGCCAATTAAAGATAACCCCTAACATTGACTTCTCGCGGTGATAAGCCATCTCATAGGCTTTAACCATCTCTGTATAATGAAAGCGATGCGTGATCAGCCTCTTTGGCTCCAATTTGCCCTCAGCCATTAAGGCCAACATATGTTCAGCAGTGCGGTCAGCATTATAGTGGTTTGCGGTTAAATTTAGGCTAAGGCCAGCATCAGGATAGAGGTCGCCAGCCGGGCCAGAGACCGCGATCAGCGATATGCCCTTGGTATAAAAGAGATCCATGGCCAAAGGGTTAAAATCTAGCGGCGGTTCCCCTCGACCAACCAGACTGACAATTGAAATGCGTCCATTAGGACGCACAACCTGCATTGATGTGCGTAGCGCAGGCCAGGGATTGGCCGTTAAGATGACCAGATCAAGCCCGTGACCCTGAGTGAAATCATCCAGTTTCGCATTTAAGTCAGGATCATCGACCAAGAAGCCAGCATGAGCCCCCATTCGTGCTGCCATTTCTAGGCGAAGAGGGCTATTCGCCAAGGCAACCACCCTGGCCCCAAAAAGTGGCCCAACCGCCAAGGCCCCTAAGCCTAGCACACCCACCCCAACCACAGCCACATTTTCGCCTAGTCGAAAGTGCGCTTTGTGATAACAATGGGCACTCAGCGCATACAAATGAGCGTAAACAGCATCTTCGGGGTGGACACCAGCGGGCACCTTCACTAGCCTCGCTGTCTCAGGGATGATGAACTCAGATTGATGATATTGGCGGGTGACGATGCGATCACCAACCTTAACTCGGCTGACCTGGCGACCGACGGCTCGTACAACCCCTAGATTACTGTCCCCAACCCAACGTGGATAGTCCGGCGCACCAGGCACCTGTTCCGCCCCTTCGTAATTGCCACGATCCGTACCAATCTTCAGGGCAGTGATTTCGGTTTCGACCCAAATGTCATGGGGCTTCAGATTGTTGCTATCTAGGACTTGGTCTTCAATGCGTAGGTCTCGCGGACCATGTAATATAGCAATTTTCACGTTGCTTCTCCAGTTTTCTTTTTACGCCTCGCCGATCAGCCAACCAGACCATTGGTCGATGATTCCATAGGCTATCAACGTATTTTTCGTGTCCGTTCGCATTATACGACCACCCCTACCAAATAGACACGCAAGGTTTTTCCCGCTTCCATCACCTCAAACATCTGACCAGCCTCTGTCAAAATCGGATTCTCAGATAATCGCTCATCAAAGACCACCATATACCCCTTAGCTAGACCGCTTGCTGGCAGGTGTTCAGCCAGTTGCTTTTTGCCAACCGTATATTTGGCTTGACCATACCAAATTTTGGTCTCTATGATAAACCGCTGGTCACGGTAAAAGGCGAGAATATCCATTTCTCCAGCCCTCGAGAGGGCCTCAATGGTCACGTAGCCGCCAATGCTTCGTAAGGCGGCTGTTAGATAACTCAATAACAAATATTGACCGCTAATTTCTAAAGGACGATGGCTTGTTTCGCTCTTGAGAAGACGAACGCCAGTTCCTCCATAAAGACCTTATGGGTGTTGTTTTCATTCACCAGTTTCGCTAAGGCATAATTCAGATTCGCCTGACTGATAGGTTGGCTGTCATCTGACCCAATGTCTTGGGTGAGCAGTTGGGCCAAGCGATTGACCAAGAAGGGTTGACCCGATTCGCTGGCGTAGGGCTTCCTTGACCGCGACGCGGTTGACGTGGCAATGGCGTTTGGGATCAACAGGGCCGAAGATATTAAATTCACGCATGGCAAGCTCTCAATTTAGGAATAAAGGTTCTCAAATGAAAGATGAAGATGCTTCGCTGCACGGATTATACCATTGAAAGCTTGAGATGGGGAGATTAGGCAATGGTAAGGGTGAGTTAAATTCTTCACACATTGCTACTCCTTTTGAAGTCTCCCAATCTATCCTTAAGGACAAAGATAAGAACCGAAGTATCCGCTACTGGCGCACTAGAAGAAGGTCGATTCAAGCTGAGATCAAGATCAAGGTCTAAATCAAATTGGTTAGCGACCAGATAGTGTAATTAAGATCACTTTGCCGGCAATATTAGCGACTGTTTCAGACATGAATTCCTCGCTTTGTGCAGTATTTAGTCACTAGAAACAGCGTAACAGCGTGAAGGGTCGCGGGTAGTAGCATATATCAACCTGCCGTCTTGCTATCTTGTCTTTGCGAAAAACTAACAGATACATACAATCTGGCTTTGCATCTAAATAATTTGGTTCTAGGAGAATTTTTGTGGTAGACAATAATTTTTATACCCGCGTCCAGTACGCTATAATCGCTCACTTTACGTATTAAAATAATCCATACCATTAATTTGAACAAATCGCTTCACTTCGCTGGGCGAACCGGCCTTATCTGGCTCATCCTCTGCGCCTTCGCCCTACGCCTATATCGCCTTGATACACAAAGTCTCCGTGGTGATGAAGCTATAAGTGCCGTTTACGCGAATTTACCGCTCATAGAGACAATCGATATCAGCAGCAGTACAGAACCGCATCCGCCTCTGTTTTATATTTTGCTGCATTATTGGGAAAATTTAGCAGGCACAAAAGAGTTTTCAATCCGCTTTCTGGCACTCATCCCCGCTGTCTTATCTGTGCCAGCCCTTTTCACCCTCCTCAAGCCATGTGCCGGGCCACAGGTGGGTCTTATTGCGGCTGCGCTATTGACACTAAACACCTTCCATATCTGGAATGCTCAAGATGCGCGAAATTATACTTGGTTGATTTTCTTAAGCTTACTATCGAGTCTCTTTCTGTGGCAATACCTTTATCTTCCTCGTCGGCGAGGTGTGGTGTGGCTTTATTATACCATCACCGTCATAGCCCTGTTTTATATGCACTATTATGCTTTATTCATTGTCGCTTTTCATGGGGTATATTTATGTTTCGGTCACTTCGGACACTTAAGGCGATGGCTAGGCAGCGTAACCCTTACCTTGATCATCCTGATTCCTTGGTTACGGATTAGTTGGCCTTACATTTTAGAATATCGAGGCAACTTCGCAGCCGCTGCACCGCTAACCATCATGAGGCTTGGTTTGCAAGCCTTTAGCGGTGGTCTAGCTGAGTTAAATGAATTTCAAGCGAGTATGTTCGCAGCAGTCGCCTTAGCTATCCTGGGTTTTTATCGTCAATGGCGCGACAATAAAATGAATAGCCTATTTTTATGGCTCTATCTAGCCCTGCCATTTCTGGGTATTATGGCTCTGACTCTACGAGGACAGGCTTTCACCGAGCGATACTTACTGGCCGCCTTACCCCCTTATCTGGCTTTTATCGCCCTTGGCATCAGATGGCTCTGGAGGCGACAAGTCTGGTGGGGCAATTGGCTCTTAGGAATTGCCTTAGGTAGTCTGCTATGGTTGAATGGATCAATGTGGTGGCGATATCACTTTGATGAACGCATCGCTAAAGCCCCTGAATGGCGTGAGGCTTTTGAATTGGTCTATGAAAGACAAGACCCAGCCACGGAAGCCCTAATTTACAATATTCCTGAAGCATCTATTACCTACTATTTAGACACCTATCTTCAGCACGGAACACAAAATCCGGAAAGATTAGTGGCCTATTTTGTTCCTTATCAGGCCAAGCTGAATTGGGACAAAATTGATGCAGAATTAAACACAATCGCCCAACGCCATGAGCAGCTTTGGTTCATCCAGCCAGAGGATTCAAGTTGGTACGATGATGGCTTGGTCAATCAATGGCTAACGCGCTATGCGGATCGGGTGATCGAGGCTGATTTTCGCTGGGTTCGGGTTGATCTATATCAAACATCCCAAAAATTTCATCAGGCCATGCAAGTACAATTGGCGACCTTTGAAAATGGTATCCAATTATATGGGTTTCAAATTTTTCCTGATTCGAATAATTTAAATGATGGCATATTATATCTAAAACCAAATGAACCTTTTAAATTGAGTCTCTATTGGGCAAGCAAGGGTCCGGCTGAAATTCCGCTGACGGTCTTCACCCAATTGATCGATCCCACCGGCTTCCTGCGAGGCGGACAAGATAATCAACCCGTTTGGAACACCTATCCGACGACTGACTGGCAAAGAGATGAGTTGATCGTGGATAAATACCGCCTCCGTTTGCAAGCGGGGGCTATGCCAGGAGATTATCAACTGTGGGTTGGTTTATATGACCCCGCTACAGGAGAGCGAATGATGATTATTGATCAGGAAAAACAGGGCCTGAGCGACCATATCGTTTTGGATGTGCCGATCATTATGAGTGATAAATGAAAAATATTTTTCAGAGCTATCCTATTTGGCTTATTATTTTAATCGCTTTTGGTCTCAGCGTTGTGACCCTTGATATACTACCTGCCTCTGCCAATCTTGATGAAGCCACGAATGGTTTAGATGCTTTAAAACTAATTGAAATGCTTCGGATAACGCCCTTTTTACAAAATAATTTTGGGCGTGAGACTTTGTATTTCTACCTGCAAGGATTGAGTTTATATCTTTTTGGTCTTGATGGGTCAGCACAACAATCTATATCTTGTTATTACCTGCTGATTTAGCTAGGGGAGAATACACCTTGCGCCTGGGTTTATATCGCGCCGAAACAGGTCAACGCCTTGGAGTCATCGGTGCGGAAAATTATGTCAATCTACCTATTTTCATTCATGACTAACGAGTAAAAGATGCCTCGATTATATATGTTACAAAAGGCTAAATATTTCATCCTATTTCTTGTCTCATTCTCATTAACACTCTTGCTTATCTATTTACCTGCTCAATCAAACCTGCAATTAATCGGCGCAAGCTTATTATTATTATTTTGGCCGGGTTGGAGTTTATTAAATCTTCTTTTCTTAAAACCAAATTTTTATATATCCCTTACATTTCTTCTCTTAGGGTCAAGTTATGCCAGCAGCCTCTTGATAGCCCTCTATCTCATTTACTTACCTGGTGAAATCACGCAAACTAAGCTTATCGGGAGTTTGGTGATTTGGGTGATGACCCTGTATGGGCTTCGTTTCCTCCGTGACTCGTATCACTTGTGGTCCGCTTCGTCGGCAGAAGAAGTGGAAGATGTTACTTTATTATGGGGTATCAAAAAAACAAGGCTTGTTCAAGCAGGTCTACTAATTTTATTGCTTGGGCTTGCCTTGAGTTTAAGATATCCTTTACTAGGGTATTCAGAATTTCATGAAGATGAGATAGAGATTAACAATTTGGCCCTACGTATTATCAGTGGCGAAGAATACGCCCTTTTTTTACATCGCAAAGGCCCTATACAAACCCTGTTGCCCTTGGTCATTTGGTTGAACACGGGTTGGGTCACAGAATTTATCTCGCGTTTCACCTTTATGTTAGCCAGCGTCTTTGGGGTGGGAATCGTTTATGTCTTAACTGAAAGCCTTTCGAATAGACGAGCTGCCATCAGCGCGGCTTTATTGCTCACAGTCAACGGCCTGTCCATCGCCTTTGGCCGCCTGGTGCAATATCAGGCTCTGCTCTTATTTCTTGGCCCCTTGACGGTTTGGGTGTTGTGGTATGCTTATCAAAAACGTGCCTATCAGTGGTCGCTCTTGGCTAGTATTTTATTTGCCGTATGTACCTTAGCGCATTATGATGCTTTATTATATCTACCTATTTTAGGTTATCTAATTTTGTTGCTGCTCAGGCAAGCGCATTGGCGGGGCCAAGTGTGGGGGTGGCTGATTGGCAGTGGTCTGCTTTATCTGGGTCTTATCCTCAGCTTTTATGTCCCTTACATGCGCGATCCGCAATTTACGGAGACTTTAACTTATCTAAGGGATGCTCGGATAGGGGATGAACTTCTCTATAATAATCTTGCTCTCTTGGTCGAAGTTGATCGAATATATAATTCTCGTTTTTATCTTCCTCTATTATTTTGTCTAAGCTTTAGCCTCTTATTACTCAAAGTGAGCGACCAACAAAAATCGCTGAAAAAATATATCAGCTTTCTCGTCTTGATGACTGTCGTTGCTTCGACCTATTGGTGGCCCAAAACTTGGCGGATTGATGGCTGGAATCTAGCTTTCATACCTTGGACGGGAATTTTAGCTTGGGGTTGGTGGCATTTACGCAAGGCGGGAGAAGGGTATCGTCTCGCGTGGATTTGGTGGTTAAGTTCTTGGATCGCTTATGTGTTTTTTGTGGATAAGCCAGGGACGCATTTCTATATCGCTTATCCAGCTTGGACGATAGTGGCTGGCCTAGGCGTTGATGCCCTCTGGACAGCTACGGGATCATTTAGAGGGGCCTTCTTGGTCAGAGTTGGACAAATTGGTTTGGTCATCATAGGGGGCAGTCTAATCATCTTATTCTTCTTTTATCAAACCATGCTTTTTTGGCAAACAGCCTCTCAATATCAAAAAAATCATATCGACGCCTGGACAGACCATGCTGCTCGTGATATATATCAGACGATGCCAGAACGAGACGAGTACTTCGGTAGTCCCAAAAAATTAGGCTGGAAAGTCGCTGGTGTCTTGCTTGAACAGGGCCGTTTAGCAAACGATTATCGTACGGCGAATGAATTATTCATCGTGCCAGTGTGGTATACTTACCGCACCCCACGCTCCTGCTATACCGATCCACAGACCTATTTTGTGACGAACGCCAGTCAGGGCCAACCTGAGCTTGGGCCCCTGTTCACTCAGGTTGGTGAAATCATCACAGAAAATCAGCCCCGTATTACAATCTATCGCCGAGGCGACCAACAGGGTGAACCAAAATTATACCAAACACAAGATTATGAACCCCTTTTTGATCAACAGGCGACCCTCAAACGCTTTACGCAGCCACCGCAGCCTCAATACCCTTTGGCCCACCGCTTTGGGCAGATCATCGAATTTCAGGGCTACGATTTAGCCGAGCAAACTTTTCAGCCAGGCGAAACAATCATCCTGACCCTACACTGGCAATCCCTCCAACCAACAGAGATTGCCTATCGTGCTTTTGTCCATTTAGAAAAGGGACAAATATGGGGGCAACATGATGAAACACCCGCTTGTCGTCTACCAACATCGCAATGGCGTTCAGGCCAAATAGCCCGTGGACAATTTCGGGTGCCCATTGATCCAGCGACCCCACCAGACATTTATCCCCTGACCATCGGGCTTTATAATCCTGAAGACTGGCAAAGATTGCCCATCTTTAATTCAACAGGACAGGAAATTGGCAATTTCTTACATTTAACCGATATCCAGGTGCAACCTTAAAGAGATCATTGGAGACGCTGCACTTTATACACGGTGATTAATCCAGAGACCCCCTTAAATTGCATGCCTCTGATTGGTTTCACGATGACCCGTTCCCGCACCAAATCATACGTCGCTTGGCTAATCAATACTTGGCCGCCTTGCGCTGCGCTACAAATTCGGGCCCCCAAATTTGCTGCGCGACCAATCACGGTATAATCAGACCGCTGTGAGGACCCCATTTCTCCGACGATTAAATCGCCCGTGGCAATGCCCACACCAATTGGGCCAGCCATGACCTTACGCGCATGCCAAATTTTAAGCACTTCCTGATGGGCCTGCTGTAAGGCCAAACCAACCCGCACGGCTCGAAGGGCATGATCGACCTGGGGCATTGGGGCACCGAAAAGTGCCATGACTTCATCGCCCACAAATTTATCCAAAGTCCCTTCATAGTCCAAGATGACCTCTGTCATTCGACCCAAATAATGATTGATAAATTCGACCAAGGATTCTGGATCAGTGTCCTCAGCCAATTGCGTTGATCCACGAATATCAACATACAAAACAGTCATGGTGGCCCGCTTTCCTTTGAGGTGGGTCGTATCTTTCGCCATCAACAGTTGTTCCATGATTTGGGGGCCGACTGACCGACCCAACACTTCCCGCAATTGCCGCTTTTCTAAGCTTTCAAAAATTGCTGTATCAATTTGGCTCCCGATCGCGTTCAGTAAACTTTGATCTGCTATGTTAAATCTTGTCGCTTGATAATGATTCGCCACCCCGATGACCCCGATAATTTGTTGATTCAAAATGAGCGGTAAACACATGACAGCTTGAAGCCCTTCCTTCAGATCATTATGGCAAATCAGCTTAACTTGCATCAGCGATTCTTGCGCTGCTTCGTCAATCAGGCGAGAGAGGGGTGAGGGTTGAAATAAATCGGCATCCGTGGCAGCCCGTACCGCTAATCGTTGCCCACTTGGATCGTAAAGCATGATAAAACCCATATCAGCTTCAAGTGTACTTTGTATTTCTTGTAGAATTGTATTCAGCATACCATCAAAGGTGGTGGCTTGGTCACGAATCTGATCAATACGGTAAATAGCCTCTAATTCCTTAACCCGCTGTTGCAGTTCGTAATAAGTTCGACACTGAATGATCGCCGAATCAATCTGATCTTCGGCCACGCTTAAAAGATTAGCCTCTTCCTGAGTAAATGGAGCCTCGGAGCGGGTTAATAGCATCGTTCCGAGGCACTCATCCGTCCCTATAATAATTGGCACAGCGACAATCTGAGTATTTGGCGGCAAGTGTCCTCGAGCTTCAATTGAAAGGACAGCTTGCGCTTCCCAAATAGCGACTTGGTCAAGTTGAAGCGTCTGTTCAGCCAACTCGCGAAGTAGAATTTTATCCAGAGAAGCCTTCGAAAGTTGTTGATTCATCACTTTTAAGGCCATGTCTCCACTTTCTTCATCAATTAGCGACAGTAAACACAAGTCTGTCTTAAGTTGATCTGCCAATAGATTAACAATGGCCGTGAGCATGGTTGTCGGTTCAGGCATCGAATCTCGAATATGGTCGATGGCCATGATAATATCAAGTTGGTGCTGCAATTCAGTCAGCTTCATCTGCACAGTATTTAAGGTGTCGTAGGCCATAAATTGCCATTCCTAAGGCACAGCCTCAAAGTCTTCACTGATGATGATAGCCTCGCCAATCCATAGTTCAAAGGTATAGGTGCCAGGCGCGAAAACATTAACGTAAGCATAAGAACGATTAGCCTCTCCCCCAGACCAAGTATCATCAAAGCGGATAATTTCTTCATTTTGATAATACCATACAATGGCATAAGGCAGACCATCTTGCATGCCCTGATAAGGAAAGACAGCATAAACGCGATCATTTTGGACACTGAAGGTTTTAGCTGGGTTGACAGCTTGCCGGTCTTCTGTGAGTTGCACTGTAAATTCTACTGGGCCAATTTGAATATCAGATAAAATTGAAAGTAGGTCTGGGATAGATTTTGTATCGGATAGGGTAGGCTGTGCCGTGACAATAGCTTGCTCTTGGGAAATTGTAATGGGGCGAACAATATCGAGAACCGCCGTCGTGACAGATGGTGTTGGATTTGACGAATCTGCCCCTGTTGGCGAAGGCGAGGGCGTAGCCAGAGAAGGTGTCCAAGTAGGCGTTAGAGTCGCAGCGACATCTGCGGCCTCGTTAGACGGGATAGACGTTTGAGCTATATTCGTTTGTGCCTCGGCGGCCACGGTCGTTAATGTAACTGTAAACGCGGTGTTTTGCCTACGAAACGCGAAATTTGACATATCACGCAGACTATAAGCATTTTCGGAAAAAGGTCGAGACCTGATCCAATTCCAAGCCATAATTAAGGTTAAAAAAAGTAAAAAAACAATCGCAAAAACTGATCTTCTAGCCTTAATCCCCTCATCTTCTCTGACAACAGGGAAGATATTGTTTCGATGCTCTCTATAAGCCCGAAGTGCAATGAGGAGACAAATGATCGCCAAACCACTAAATAAGGCCGTTAACGATAGAAAAATAAGCGGTGCCATGAAGAAAATTATCTCCAAAACAAGTTTATACAAATATGGATTGGCTGACGCTAAACGATTAGGTGTGAGACAGTTGGACAAATACGCACCGTTCAACTGCATTACGCTATTTGATTATAAAGTTGATAGCAATAATTTTGAAGCAAAACCTTGGAGAGACCAAAACACAGGAGAAGTAATGCTCGTGGCGATAAGGACTAGAAATGCATGCTTCGTGGCGACTCATGATCAACCAAAATGGTTTAACGACTAATTATGATTTGGTGTGGGTGTTAGTGTATTAATACTTTCAATATCCGTTGCTGTTTCGACCTTTTCCCAAACTTGATCAATCACTTGCCCCGGCTCACCCATCAGTCCCATATTTTGACCGTTGACAAAAATTTCTATGCCGCCGCCATTCCCAGCTCTAATAGCGACTTGTTTTTCGCCAGTCCAATGAGGACGTTGTCCTACTTCCAACAAGCCTTCAAAAACCTGTTGCTCATCGACTAAAATGCGTACCCAAGATGCTTCAACGACATTGAGTTCAATAGAGACCCCAGTGTAATACTGAGGTGTTGGGGTCGAGGTTGCGGTCGGAGTTGGGGTTGGCGTGGGCGCAAAGGTAGGGGTTGGAAGACGAATAGCGGTGCTTGTTTGATCAGACGAAGAGAGTGATTCAATGACTGTGGCAGAATCAAAAAAGGCCAACTGATCGGTCGCTGGTTGCAAATATTGGGTTTGAATAAATAAAAATACACTACCCAACAAGGTAAAAATCATCAAGATCGTAATAAATCCATCTATGGTAAAGCGGGGTCGCCCTCGCACCATGGCTAAATTCATAAATTCAATTCCTTGTATGTCTTTCAGTTGGCGTTTTCCGCCCCCCTGTGGTTGCTCATACAAGGATAGCATTTGTGCCGAGTCTAGCCCCAAAAAAATAGCGTAATTCCTAATAAATCCACGAAGCATAGGAACAGAGGGAAAAACCTTAAAGTTTTCGGTCTCAATCGCTTCAAGGTAAACCCGCTTAATTTTTGTGGCCTGGGTCACTTGATCCAGTGTTATATTTTTCGTTTCACGCGCTTTCTGAAACGTTTTACCTAATTCATCCAAAGGATTTTACTCCTGAAAAAACGAACATGCTATACGCAAAATAATAGCTTCTATCATAGTCTGAGCAGAGCAAAAGTCAAGTTTGCCCACCCCCTTTAAATCAATGCTAAGGAATAGGTATTAATTAACTTGTGCAGTTCACCGCCCCAATCTGGGAACCAGATTGGGAAAATTATTTAATTCTCATTCCTAAATCAACTCTTTTCCGATATATTGATTTGGTATAGACCTGAGGTGAGGTAAAATGCTCCTTTGGACGTAATGAATCCTAACAAAAATTACCTCAACATACCGCAAAATTCTATGAAATTGATCCAAGATTACCAAACAACAGCCAGGCAAATTGATTTGCAACGAATGAAAGTGTTAGCGGCCGCCTTATTCTGGCTGGCTTGTTTCGTATTTGTCATCACCTCAATATTTGAAGACCGCTATATTTGGATAGGCTTTGTCCGTGCTACGGCTGAAGCGGCCATGGTGGGTGCAATTGCAGATTGGTTTGCTGTGACAGCCTTATTTCGATATCCCTTCGGCTTAAAAATTCCGCACACAGCCATCATTCCTACTCGAAAAGATTACATCGGCCAAAATTTTGGGCGATTTGTGCAACAAAATTTTCTCTCGAAAGAGGTGGTCACGACCAAGTTACGTAGTATGGATTTAACAATGCGTTTAGGTCAATGGCTTAGTCACCCTGAAAATAGTCAGCAGGTAGCTGACTATGTGGCTACTATTGTGACTTCGATTATCGAAGTGATTAACGATGAAGATGTTGAAAATCTTATTCAACGAACTTTAGAGAGTCGCATTCAGTCAACGCAAATTGCGCCACTGATGGGACACCTGATTGATATTATCACTGCTGGTAATCGTCAAGAAGAAATACTGCAAGGCTTTGTCTCCTTATTGAGGCAATTATTTGAAAATAATCAGCATATCATTCGTCAAAAAATCATCCAAGAAACCCCCTGGTGGATGCCCACCCCAGTTGATGAAGCTATTTATCAAAGAGTTGTAAACATTGTCGAAAAAATATTGCAAGAAGTCAATGCAGACCCAATGCACCCCTGGCATGCAGAATTTAAGGCCATGATAGACCGCTTTGTGGAAAGGCTAAAATATTCACCTGACATTCAGACGAAAGAGATGGCAATCAAACAAGATTTATTAGAACACCCACAAGTGAGGGTCTTTACTGCATCTTTGTGGACGGATATAAAAGCACGCTTGACCTCATATCAAGCCAACCCTGATTTAGATTTCCGCAAACCCGTACAACATGGGATCACGCAATTTGGTCAAGCAATCCTACAGGATGAGGTGCTACAAAGCAAAGTTGACTACTGGGTCGAGCAGACGGTTTTGTTTGTCATTCAGGAATATGGCCATGAAGTAGAACATTTAATTGCTTATACCATTCGCAGTTGGGATACCGAAGCGACTTCACGTAAAATAGAACTTTATGTCGGTAAAGATCTCCAATTTATTCGTATCAATGGGACAATCGTCGGTGGATTAGTTGGATTGCTTATTCACACAGTATCTTTTTTGATCCATCACTTAATTTAAGGACTGAAATCAAGTTAACCGCCTCATGATTGCCATAAATAATATTCATGGTAATATATTAGTTGACATAATCATCATCAAGGAGGCAGAATATTGTCCTCATCAAACTCGAAAAATTGTTATAAAAGACGAATTTAAAAATGCTTTAGCGTTTCGATGAACCTTGGTTAACTATAACCTAAAGGATGATCTTTCTATGACTCAACAGATCCTTGAATCAAGTAAATCAGATAAACCCAACAATCATATCCGTCGCCACATTCTTCACCAGGGGAGTCATCTCATGGTCCTCGTATGTCGCGGAAGCTTATTTATTGCCTTTGTGGTTTTAATTTGGGATCTCATTTTCCCTAATCGCCAAGAAACTGTGCCCTTAGCTGAAGCTGCTATTCAGACCATAGCTGCTACGCGACCAACACCGACGGTCATCCAAGGGGGGTCATTATGGTCTTCAAAGACCCAATGGCGGACGGGTGTCTCTATTCCTCCCCGTGTTGGCCTCATCTCTGGTCATGCTGGCTATGATTCAGGGGCTGTCTGTCCTGATGGCCTAACCGAAGTCGAGATTAATCGAGTTGTGACCTTAGAGGTGGCTAACTTACTTAATCAGAGAGGGGTACAAATAAATTTATTAGAAGAAGTTGATAACCGATTATATGGCTATCGCGCTGATGCCTTGGTCAGCATCCATGCTGACAGTTGTACCGTGCCAGGGGTAACGGGTTTCAAGGTCGTTCGGTCGGCCCAAAGTGGCATTCCACAAATCGAAGATCATCTAGTTTCCTGTATCGAAAATGAGTACGGTAAATTCACTTTGTTACCTGTCCATGCCAACAGCGTCACCCATGATATGCTGCATTATCATGCCTTTCGTAAAGTAGCGATAGATACACCGGCTGCCATCATTGAATTAGGCTTCATGTTAGAAGATCGTTATTTATTAGAACGTCGTCCTAAACAGCTCGCTCAAGGTATTACAGCAGGGATTATGTGTTTCTTAGAAACGGAAATACAGGAGAGTGCCCCTAAAGAAAAAGGGGTCTCTGAAAAAGAAGGGGGTCTCTGAAGAGGAAGGTGTGTCTGAATAGCGAAACGATTACCCCAGAAGCCTTGTTGACCCAGATGAATCATTTATTTGAAAGGCTGACGAAGGCCCTAGAAGGTGTATCACCAGAGGCACTTGATGCGGCAGAGATGATTGAAGGTAAAAGTATCAAAGAAATCTGTTGTCTCTTAACCGCTTGGGATGGTGAACGTATGAGACGGGTCAGGGTTGTCACGGGCGAAAGTTTTCAGTTTCCCCATGATCCGTATGATCAGGATTATTGGTCTCAGTGGGAGCAACAACAGGTTGAGGTGAAAAAAGTCATGTCACCACAAGGGGTAATGGTGGATTTGGTCGGCACACATCAACGTTTAGTCAGCCAAATCACAGAATTGAATGATTTTTATTTTACCCAATGGATTGAGTCAGATCCTCAGGCAGTTAACACCCTGTACGCTCACTACATCCCTAAAATTGAAGCTTGGCGACAAATCTGGACGGTGTCCCTGCAGGAAGGACCACTACCTCAAAAGACAATACCTCGCTGGCTCGCTTGGTTGCGAAGAAAAACGACTAAGTAGCCTCCGCCACAACTTGTTTCTCACATTCAGAAAAGATAAATTCTAAAGCTCCGAAAACATGGTTAGGTTCTCGGATTGAATATGAAAAAAGATTTTTAGAAAAAGTATCCCCCACTAACTTAGCAAACTGCCATACTTCACCAGTTGAAACAATCCCATAAATCACGATGTTCTCATCACCATTTAATTTTTGACAAGCAATCATCTCCGCTAAACACTGTCCCCACCCCTGGATAAAATCTTCTTGTTTTGCTTCAGCCACAGCCAAGAGTGGTTTACCAATCAAATTTTGCGTCACACCCTCGACCTGTTGGGCCACAAAATAATCAGGCGCACCCGTCAATTCATCCTGATAGGCCAAATTTTGGTTGATCCACAATTTTAGCTTCGGGTGCAACATCCAAGCTTGCTCCATAAAAGGCCCAATAAATAGTTCTCGAAAAAACATTTCATGCTCGATTTCTGACTGCCTGGTCAAAGCAAAATGTAATTTATCAATAAACCATTCAGGTAGCTCTATGACGACATCCCTTAAAAAGATTTCTTTTTTCGTCGCCAAAGGATATTTTTCAAGAACGTCTTTTACACGCTTAAAATCACTAAACTGCATCGAACTCGACCCCCTTTTTTAACAATTAAAATTATAGGGTCTATTTCAGTCGGCCGCCATCTCCCATCGCGTAGCATCTTTAGGAAATTCACGCCAGGCAAAGACCACCCACGCCTGTACTTCATACAATCCGCCGTCCGCCCACGTTTCAGGGCCAGGGGTGTAGCCTAAATCTTTATATTTAGCAGTGTAGGCCTCTGATAAGCGTTCTCGAAATTCAAGGGAAGCAGTAATTTCATAAGCCTCACCTTGCAGAATGACCACATCATTTCCACTTTCGAGATGAATGGCGACGGCTGGGTTGGCGGCGATATTGCGCCCCCGCCGCGTGGCTGGACTGCCATCAAAATAGACAGTTTCATCAACCCAAACGCCCCAAACGGGTGTGGCATGGGGGCGGCTTTGGGGGTCAGTTGTGCCAACCCAATAGTTGATGGCCTTTTCCATCCGCTCGCATACATGACTCCACGGCAGAATACCTTCCTCATTATCTGGAATACCATATCCAAGCACATAAGGACGCCCGGCTTTGGGCGTTTTCACATTAGACATAGGAACCTCCGTATGATAAAAATGGATGATTTAATGTTTCTATTGAATTGCAGTAATCTTTCCCAAGAATCTCTAAAACGATTAGGCCACTTTCCAGGATACGAATTTTTTTTATGCCATATAAATTCTTCGGTCCATAACCAACCTTGTTTTCGCAAGGCCAAGATTAGTTCTAAAACATAAGTATGGCGTTCGCCATGCAGGACTCTTTCTTTTATATTTAAGATAAAACTGCCACTTGGTTTCATTATCCTTAGTAATTCTTCGGAAATTGGTAAAAACCACGCCACATATTTATCAGGATGAACTCCCCCATAAGTATTTTTTCTCTGATCAGCATAAGGTGGCGAAGTTACTATTAAGTCTATTGAATTTTCTGCTAATTTTTTGAGTTCGGTGGCACTATCCCCGTGAATAATCTTTGTTTCTACAGCCATTGATCCTCTATATCTGTTATAAATTTTAGGTGAATACGATCACCAATTAGCACAAATTTTCTACCAAGCAGTTTACCAGACAATATCGTTAATATCAATCCTCATCCTCGCTAATGTCCTACCATCTCCCGAAACCGCTCCCCCGTTTCATAAGCCTTCGCCAAAAACAGGCCCTCATCTTCAATCCCACTCCGTTTCATACTGACCTCAAAACTCAAAGGCTTATCATAAGCTGACTGCGCGATGATGTTCGCCAGCCGAGGCCAGTCGATCGTATCGGAGAAGAGTAGGCGGTGGTGGTCGCCTGTGCCGTCGTTGTCATGGAGGTGTAGCGCGATGAGACGCTCTTTGAGCGGTTCGAGGCGGTGCATGCGATCAGGGCCCATGTTCGCATGGCCTGAGTCGTAACATAGCCCTAAGAAATCGGGCCCGTATTTGGCGAAGACTTTGTCGATGGTGTCGAAATTATCCTTCAAATCGGCTAAGGCGATGGAGCCGGGTTGCCGATAAAAGTTAGGATCGAATAAATTTTCAACCGCAATCCGCACACCGCGTTCTACAGCATAAGGTTCGAGGGTATCCAGAGATTTCCGTAACTGCGACCAGAAAATCGTGTTGCTTGTCGGATCTTCTGGTTCATGGTAGATGTGCATGACCACAGCATCACCCCCCAAGCGTTCAGTGAAGTCGATCCGATTTTTGATCAACGCGACCCCAGCTAAACGTTCATGCTCCAAGGAAGAGACCCAAGATTTTTCAACCCCTTCCGAGCCATGCACGTCATTCAAGCGCAGATGATAGTCTTTTAGCCAAGTTGCTATTTGATCGATCTCAGCATCGACATAGACAAAATCAGTGTTCCAGTGGTGACACCAATGAATATGTGTAAATCCTGCCTCAGCAATGCGGCGCAGATAGGGTTTGGGATTGCCTTTGTCAGCTTGATAGTCGGTGGTAATAGAAAGCATCGGGTAGAGTCCTTTCATGTTGTAGCATGGCAAAGCAACTAAAGTAGCAGCCTTTCGAGGTCATTACATGACAAACTTGCTAACTTGGCACCTGCCACGTTTACTCAGTTGGTGGCACTAACACCAAGTTTCCAACATGTTTCTTCAGCAGAAAATCACGTTGGGCTTGGTGAATATCCGCCAGAGAATAGGTTTTAGCGAGGAGAGGGCGAATTTCTTGGGCTTCGATATATCGGAGCAGGTTGGGGAAAATCTCTAGGGTGGTCACCGTGGCCCCAATCAATTCTAGGTCTTTGAGATAGAGGGTGCGTAAATCTAGGTCTACGATTGGCCCAGCGATGGCTCCAGCCGTGACATAACGTCCACCGCGCTGGAGGACATCTAAAAGATCACTGAAGTTCGCTCCACCGACAATATCTGCCGCAACATCAATCTCCGCAGTGCCTAGTGTATCCGTCAGCGCAGTGACTAAATTCTCCCCATCCCGAGGCAAAACGACATCGGCTCCGAGGGTCTGCACCTGTTCAATTTTGCTCGACCCAGCCAAGGCCACGACAGTCGTATTGCGTCGTTTCGCCAACTGAATCAAGGCCGAGCCAACACCCCCTGACGCACCTGTAATTAAAACGCGCTCCCCTGCCCTAACCCTCGCCCGGGTGAGCATATTCTCAGCCGTAATATAAGAACAGGCAAAAGTCGCCAATTCAGGGTCAGACAAGGGACTGTCGATGCGGTGAACCTGACGCAGAGACAGGGCGACATATTGAGCATATCCGCCATCGCATTCGCTACCAACGTAGCCGCATCGAGCGCGATTCATCGGTTCAGACCAATCACGCAGCCAAGGGTCAACCATGACTCGCGCACCAAGCCAGTCTTCAGACACCTCTGCACCCAGAGCAACAACCCGGCCTACGATATCCGCGCCTTGAATCCGAGGAAAGGCGAGGTTTGTACCACCCCAGGTGCCTGGCTCGTCCAGTGTATCAGATTCACTGACAGACTCGTCTGAAGTACCTGTTATCACACTGGGGCTATACCACGCTGTGCGCGTGTTGATGTCAGTATTATTCATGCCACAGGCTCCCACTTGAATGAGAACCTCACCGGATTGAGGCTGGGGGACAGGCCAGTCGCTCCGATAGACTAATTTATCAACACCGCCATGCCCAGTTAACACAGAGGCAACCATGGCTGAAGGTATCTTCGTGTGCATCATCTCTTATTGTTTCGCCAAATCATCAACATATCTTTTAGACAGCAACAAACCAGCTTGAGTCAACGCCTGCACCCGCTTCACCGCTTGTATTTGATTGCCAGCGACAATCATTTGTTTCAATTCTTCGACGATTTCTGATGGAAGTTCGATTTGACCAGTTTTATTATTTACGGGATGAGGCGGCATGATGTTAACCTTTCTATATAGTAATATGAAATTTTTTGAAAACGTCCTGATACAATCATTTCCAACGCCCTCGATAAAGCGTCTCTCTCCGTTGTTGACGCTGTTTCAGGATATTTTGCGCCGTAATGCCAATAGCAAGCAAGGCCCCAACTAAATAACCTTTCCATATCAGTGAGAACCACCGATTATCTTCATCCATTTATATTTCATCCTTTCTTTAAATCTCTGAGGGCAAACTTTTCAGTGAGCTATGATAACGGAAAACCCATATCAGCCAAAGACTGAGCATCAAGGATTTGTTCAAGCCAGTGGTCGAGTTGACCTGAGTCGGTGGTGGACTCAATCATTTCAATGAGGGCTTCGGATAAATCACCAAAACGACGTTGTAGCAGGCGAATCAACGTGTGGCGTTGGCTGCGTAACAAAGCCTCTTTTTCCGTTTCTGCTATGGTCTGTTGGATGGGAGGAAATTGAGCCAACACTTCCTCTGGCTTGTACTGTGCCAGCACTTCCTCTGGCTTGTACTGTGCTAACACATCTGTCAACTCGAATCGTCCGACGACATCTTCTACTTTTATATCGCTTAGTAAAAGACCATCTATCTTTTCAGCAAGCTGCATCACTTCCTCAACTGTAAACCTAGTCATTTCTAAAAACACTCCTTTCACCTTAAGAGAATATAAAACATTGATGAGCTGTAGTAATTCGCCCTTCAACCAACTTACATCCATCTTTTTTAAGAAGGCAAAGGCTCTATGATTCTCTTTTTCAACGCTGGCAAAACATCGTATAAAGGCATTGTGGGCTTCGTTGCTTAATTCGTTCAAAAGAATGAGCTTTATATGACGAAAAACAAAACTGTCGCTCTCATACACCCCCAATTTATCGCTCGGCTTAAAACCGCCTGAGACTAAAGTTTGTCGCTGAGGGGTCATAGAACTGATGACGAAAGTCTGAAGTTGATCATACTTTAAACTGGTCTGAGCCTGCCTATAAAAGTAATCATACCCTAAAGCTTGTTGTAAAGCGAGTTCATTGAAAGATTCAGTGGCCTTAAATTCAATCAAAATATGATTGGCTGAACTATCGCGGATGCCATCGGGTAGCCGTTCGCGTTGGGCCTCAGTCCAAAATTCATCGTCCCGACGGATGACTAAAATATCGGCCTGAGGTGGGTCGGTCATGACCGCTGGTTCAGGTCGCACGACCAGACCAAGGGGCACAAGCAACAACTCAAACAGCTTTTCTAGTAAACGATGCCAAAAGATTTTTGTATTTTCGTCATGATCTTCTGCCTCTTGATCTAAGTAACTCCTGCTTTACGCACTTCCAGCATAATTTTCCCAATATTCTTATTTTCAGCCATATATTGCTGCGCTGCTTCCGCTTCTGCAACAGGGTAAACCGTATCAATAATTGGCTCAATACGTCCGTCAAGTAGGAGCGGCCAAAAGCGTTCCATGAAACTGACCTTGATCTTGACTTTCTCCGCCAGAGAACGACTGCGGAGGACGGAGCCAATCAGGCGGAGACGTTTGACCATGAGCAGGCCAATGTTGACTTCAGCTTTGGAACCGCCCAAAGTTGCAATGAAGACAAGACGGCCGCGTCGTTTCAGCAGGGTGAGGTTGCGTTCCAAATAGCTGGCCCCAGCGACGTCTAAAATGACATCGACTCCCTCGCCATCTGTATAGGCTTGAACCTGCTCTACAAAATCATCTGTCTTATAATTGATGGCCAAGTCAGCCCCTAAATCTTGACAACGGGCAATTTTATCCGCCGCCCCAGCGGTGACAATGGTTCGACAACCCGTTTCACGAGTCATTTGAATAGCCGCGGTCCCCACGCCACTGGCCCCGCCATGGATGAGAACGGTTTCAGCAGCGTGTAAACCAGCTTCGATAAATAAATTGACATAAGCGGTATAAAACACTTCTGGGACTGCCGCAGCTTGAAGGTAGGTCCAGTCATCGGGAATAGGCATAAGCATCTGCTGCGGCACAGTCGTCTGTTCTGCATAACCACCGCTAGGCAACAAGGCACAGACACGGTCTCCCACTTGCCAATCTCTGACATTTACCCCGACTGCGGTAATTTTGCCTGCCATTTCTAAGCCCATAATATTTGGTACACCAGGGGGCGGTGGATAATTTCCGGCTCGCTGGGATAAATCCGCTCGATTGAGCGCAGAGGCGTAAATATCAACAAGCACCTCATCAGCGGTAGGGGTCGATGCTTCAGTTTCTTGCCAAATAAGTGGGTTATTCGGTTGATCGGTTTGAATAATAATTGCTTTCATGGTGGTCATTTTTCACTTGTTATTTGTTATTGCTAAAGGCGTTATTTGTAGACATCTTATCATTAAACCTTTTCCAGCTCCGCCAAAGCTTGTAAGAGCATGACATAGCCTTTCTGGCCGCGTTCAAAATTGCTCAAGCGGAAAAATTCATCAGGGGCATGCAGATTTTCATCGGCCAATTCAAAGCCAAAGTTAATGGTGTAAGCACCTAGCTCTTTTAGGAAAAGCGGACAGACCGGGATGCTGCCGCCCAAACGAACGTAATAGGGTGCTTTGCCGTAAAGTTCTTCCAACACCCGGTGGGTAATCTGATTACCAGGATGATCGACATCAATCAAATAAGGCTCGGCATTACCAAGTAGAGCTTGTACAGTGACGACGACACCAGGCGGGGCATGTTGTTCAACGTGCTTGGTGAGCAAGGCCACAATATCATCCGGTTTTTGATCAGCGACTAAACGGCAGGTAATTTTAGCCTGCGCTTGACTAGGAATGATAGTTTTGGTTCCCTCGCCCTGAAAGCCGCCCCAAATTCCGTTGACTTCTAAGGTCGGTCTGGCCCAGAGACGTTCTCGGGTTGTATAACCTGGTTCACCAAAGACTGCCTCAACGCCCAACTCGGCTTTATATTCAGTTTCATCATAGGGGACGAGGGCGATCAGGTCTCGGTCAGCCTCCGAAAGGGGCAGCACTGTATCGTAAAACCCGTCAACCAAGATAAGACCATCGGGGCTACGCATAGAGGCTAAAATTTGGGACAAAGCATGGATTGGATTTTGCACCCCGCCTCCGTGTAGGCCGGAATGAAGATCGCTACTTGGCCCCTGTACGTCAATTTGCACTGCGGCCAAGCCTTTTAAGCTCACTAACAAACATGATTCGTCTTCGCTCCACTGCAAGCCATCTGAGCTAACCACCATATCACAGGCAAACTTTTCGCGCTGGTAGGCCAAAAATTTTGGCAATTGGGGGCTACCGATTTCCTCTTGGCCTTCAAAAATAAATTTAACATTGACAGGCAAAGCCCCTGTGGTCTTGAGCAACGCTTCCACGCCGATCATTGAGGTAAACAGGCTGCCTTTATCATCCGAAGCACCACGAGCATAGATACACCCATCACGGACGATGGGGTCAAAAGGAGGGTGAGTCCACAGATCGATTGGGTCGACGGGTTGGGTGTCGAAATGGCCATAGATAAGGATGGTGGGCCCGTCGCCAGCATGTAGCCAATCCCCGTAGACAACGGGATGTCCACCCGTGGGCATGACTTCGACATTTTCTATCCCTATCTGGCGCAGTCGGTCAGCGACCCATTCACCCGCTCGTTGCACGTCGGCAGCGTACTCCGGCAGAGCCGAAATGCTGGGGATACGGATGAACGCTAGGAGTTCATCCAAAAAACGAGGTTGATTATCCTGCAAATAAGTTTGCCAAGTCGTCATGAAATAGCTCCTTTTTTGACCTATTGTAAAAGTGATTTAGAATTAAGCAACCCTTAGTCCTCTTGACACATTTTCAAAGCCTGCTCATAAGCCTGACGCAAGGCCAAAAATTCTTCATGGCTACCTCTAGTCAAATTGTGAGTACCCCTAAATAAGATTTCTTTGCCATGATCTATATTTTTTATTTGAACTGCCCTCCCTACGCTTCCATCCCTGACAATCTTATGATTGCGCGTTGTTAGCACAACAGGAATAACACTGCTAGTTTTGCATAACCCAACCCTTGCCATTTGCTGCGACTTGTCCATATTTCCTCAATTATTTCGGCTACTTGCATTCGCTTTAGCCATTCGTATACTATAATCTACAGAAGAACCAAAGTGTACCAAGCGACACAGCACAGAGAATAAAAATACTAATCCCGAATATGCGTTTGTAACCAAACGACCGAATGACCGAATTTTACGAATTTTTTGACAATTTGTGATATTCATTTATTCGAAAAATATCATGATATGTCGTTTTTATTGTTTTGATACTTACTAATTGATATTTACAGAGGAGGTTTTTCATGCCTATAAATACCCTACTTCGCACAATCGCCTATGTCCCTGCTTTGGCTTCACGGCCTTTTTTAGCTGCCTTTTTCATTGCTATCATCACGCGCTTAGAAGTTGAAGGTTATTTGCCCTTTGGCCTCACTGCTCCTGACTGGTTTACTTCTGGTCTGAGTTTGATGATTTTAGGCGGTCTCGCTCTGGTAGAGATTATCGCCACGAAAAATTCGGAGCTACAGATGTTGTTCACAGAGTTTGGGCCAATCTTAAAAGGTATCGTAACCTTGATTGTAACCTTGGCCTTAGTGAATGGGGAGTCGGCAGCCTTGATGGGGACGATTGCCGATGTGGATAGTATATCTGTCCTTGGTGCGGCTTGGACAGGCTTTGTATCCTTCGTATCATGGGTTGTGGCGCGTTTGCGAAACGGTTTATACCAATTTCTGCGTTTGATTGATGGAGAAGATGATTTGGGCGTACAAAGTTTAGCTGTTTGGGCTGAGGATGCCAGCATTATCTTGTCCATTCTCTTTGCCACGATCTTCCCCCTCATTGCCATTGTTCTATTTGTCATGACGCTGCTGAGTCTTTTTGTTATACAGAAGATCATCGAACGGCAAGAACTCAAGAAACAGATTTCCTGCACACATTGTAGCCAGAAAATTTTCGCACCAGCCTTAACTTGTCCCCATTGTCAGCAGGCAAACCCGACACCTTACCAAATTGGCACGATTGGCCAAACCACCCCCCGTTTAACCACAGATCGTGAACAGCATGCTTTACACTTGATCAGCCGTCTTCGTTGTCCTTCCTGCGCCACCCACCTGAGCAAGCGGGGCATCCGTCAAACCTGTTCCACCTGTCAAACAGAAGTCTTCGATAGCCAAGAGACCTTGGATGCCTATTTTAAGTCACTTGAACCCACCTTGGGCAAAACGTTACTTGTCTGTCTCTTTTTTGGGGCCATCCCGATTTTTGGTCTGGCGCCAGGAATCATCTACTATCGTCTCAGTCTCACCGCCAGCCTGCGTCGCTACACCCCCTCAAGTATTGGCTGTTTCGCTCAGTGGGGCATCCGTTTGCTCAACATTGGCTTGATTGCCCTCCAGCCCCTCCCGATTTTAGGAGCCTTTGTGTTACCTTTGTTGTGTTTCACTAATTATGTTGTTCATCTCAAGATCCTCCAACGGGCAGGCGAAAAAACTTTTGGACAACCATCTAGCTATGCCAATGTTCGAGCACGGTTGAGTACGTCAAAGTAGCAAAGCGGCAAAGCGGCAGAGTAGTAGAGTCTTTAGGTTACTACTCTGCCTATCAGGCTGAATATCCCTCTAGCTGTAAACTCGGCAAAACATCCATATCCAAATCTCCGAAATTTCCTCGTACATAATGCCAATACGCTGCTGCACCAATCATAGCCGCATTGTCCGTACACAAAAATAAGGGGGAAATTCGGACTACGTCAGGTAAGCGGTCCTGTACCTCCTCGCGGAGTAATTGATTAGCACTCACGCCGCCTACGATATGTACTTCTTGAACTTGATAAGCTTCAGCCGCGGCCTTTGTTTTGGTCACTAAAGCATCGACCACAGCGGCTTGCATACTCGCAGCGAGATCCTTGACGGGTAAATCTGTAGGCATGGGCCTTGGCTGAGTCATATCCGATGGTTTTTGTAGATTGTCGGTATAAGGTTGGATTAAGCGTAAAACAGCCGTTTTGAGACCGGAGAAGCTAAAATCATAAGGCTGTTTGGTCTTGGCCCGTGGTAGGGCATAGGCTTTTGGGTCGCCCTGTTTCGCTGCCGTTTGGATGGCTGGCCCACCAGGATAGCCTAAGCCCAACATACGGGCTATTTTGTCAAAAGCCTCACCCGCTGCATCATCAATGGTATGGCCTAAGATCTGGTAGCGGCCATAATCGCGGGCCAAGACAAGCTGCGTATGCCCGCCAGAGACAATGAGCGATAAGATGGGAAATTGTATATCCGGTTTAACTGCCTCTGTTGCTATCCATGTTGAGTACAGATGTCCTTCTAAGTGATTTATGCCAATCAGGGGCAATCCTTGGGCTAAACTTAAGCCCTTGGCCATATTCACCCCTACTAAGAGACTACCAGCCAACCCTGGTCCCTGTGTGACAGCAATTGCATCTAAATCGGGCCAAGCCGCATTAGCTTGAGTCAGTGCCTCGCGAATAACCGTATTGATCGTCAGAATATGCTGCCTTGAGGCCACTTCTGGAAAAACACCCCCATAACGACGATGAAGCTCAATTTGTGAGGCGACCACATTTGAACGCAGGTTGTATCCATTTTCAATCACGGCTGCTGCCGTTTCATCACAAGAGGTTTCAATGGCTAAAATGGTGGTCATAGGTCCTTAGTCATTTAGATGTGTCTCATTTAAGGCAGACGCTTATTGGCGAATTTATACCAGTTTTCAGAATTTGTTCTGCCATTCCTGATTCGTTTGAAACACATCCTAATCATTTATTGGTTAATCAGGGTAATAAATTCGCTCAGGATCATGGCCGTCGCCCCCCATACCACATGGCCGTAGACATCATAATAAGGAATGGGAATCTGACCGAGGCGTGTGTGGGCCATCATTTGATAATATGGTTCACTATGGTCCAGGATCAGACTAAGGGGCGTTTCGATGAGTTCAGCGACTTCAACGGGGTCGGGGTGAAAGGCAGGGTGGCGTTCGGCAAAGGCGACGAAGGGATAGACCATGAAATTACTTGGGGGGATGTAAAGCGAAGATAGTTGGCCCAACAGTCGTAAGCTCTTTCTGGCGACCCCAATTTCTTCAAAAGTTTCACGTAACGCCGTTTCCGATAAACCTTCGTTGGGCTCACGTTTGCCGCCGGGTAACGATATTTGACCGCTATGTACCCCTGAATAAGTTGGCCGACGGGTGAGAACGAAGTGCAAGGTTTTATCCGCCCCAGAATAGAGTAATACTAAAACGCTCCCTTCCCGATGATCCCTTTGAATGAGACGCTTATGATCTATATTTTGACGATACTCCGGGGCCATAGGCTGTTGCCCCGTCCAGCCCGGTAAAGGGCCCTTAAGGAAATTTTCTATGTGGGTAATCGTTTTCTTTGTTACGGTTAAAGTCATGATTAGACACGCTCATTGTCTTGGATCATTTGGTTAACCAAATAAGGTAACTAAACTAGCACCAAAGGTTAATAGCCAACAGCATAACCACCAATCAACAAATATTCAACCTGATAAATGTTGAGTAACTGTAAGAACTCTTTGAAATCTTGGGGAATCTGCGGTACTATAGCCATAGATAATTTGCCGCATTATTTCAATCGCTTGCCAGCGTTCCTGAGGTGATTTCGACCACCAAAAAGCCTTTTCATCACTTTCATCCTCTATCTGTTGACGGGCTAAATCCGCCTCATCAAAATCTGCATAGGCCAAGAGCTTTAAATTAGGCCCTTCAATGGTCACGGAACGTTCTACCAATTGGGCCAGGGCTTTAGCCAATTCTGGTAATTTCCCACCTTCTAGGACAATTTGGCTGAACGTCTGACGAATGTGATCGGATTTTTTGAGTAAGGCATATTGGCGACTAATCACCTGTTCATGGATAACACGGGTAATATCAACGAAACGCTTATGCCAAGGTAAAGTGATGATGGGAAAGTGACATTGATCTGCTGTGGTGATGATAGCGGGTGGAATTTGATGAAACCGTTTGCCTACTGAAATAACCATTCCCGCAATGCCTGCTTGGGTCAATTCAGTGATAAACTGAGTTTGTGCTTCATCAGTTTTGGGTAATCCTTGCCCTGTGGTGATAACCAAATGTCCCGCCCCAACATGGCCGACCACATCAGGTACATCAATAATATGAGACCATTCTACCTGCTTCGATAAGCCTTTTTCCCAGCTACGACTTTGGCTTCGGAAAAGACAGGGTTTGTCAAAAGTCTTTCAAGGGTCAACATGAATAATTAATTTTTTAAACGCTAATGTTGTAGATTGGATAGCACAACAGCCACTTGTCCAGCCACGCGGGCGTTATTGAGTAACAAAGCCACATTAGCCGCCTTGCTGCGTCCCTGTGACAGTTGATCTAGTCGATCAAGTAGATAGGGGGTGATATCATTGCCCGCGACATTTTTGGATTCCGCTTCGGTCAAAGCTTTTTTAATGAGGGGTTGAGCCTGCTGAGTAGGCCATTCTTTATCTGGTGGCACAGGAACGGTCAGCAAAATTGCATGACTTAGGGCAAAAGCATCTCTGGCCTGGATAATTCTTGCTGCTTCCTGAGGGGTATCTACTCGTTGATTAACAGGTAAATCTTGTGGATGACTATAAAAGGCTGGAAAATGCCCTGTTTGATACCCCAAGACAGGTACGGCTAAAGTCTCTAACATTTCCAGCGTTGCGACTCTGTCTAAAAAACTTTTGACCCCGGCACAAACCACTGTAATCGGGGTTCGCCCTAATTCGCTTAGGTCCGCTGAAACATCCCAATGGCTATTAAAGTGAACGCCACCAATACCACCTGTGGCAAAAATAGGAATACCGGCCCGATAGGCGATGACACAAGTGGCGGCGACCGTCGTAGCCCCATCGCCACGTCGTGCTATGACCAAGGGTAAATCACGAGTCGAACATTTATAGACTTCATCTGCTTGTGCTAAATAGGTAACTTGTTCAGCCGTCAAACCAACCGTTACTTGACCATTGAGGATAGCAATCGTAGCTGGCACAGCACCGCTTTCACGTACAGAAACCTCAATTGCCAGGGCTACTTCCTGATTTATGGGGTGTGGTAAGCCGTGGGTTATGAGCGTTGACTCTAACGCCACGACAGGTTTTTTCGTTTTTAATGCCTTTTCTACCTCAGGGTGATAGGTTAAAATTGGGTGGTGCATAGATTAAACAACCTCTTCTCATAGGTTCTGGATATCTTCAAATTAAAGTAATATATATCAATAACTGAAATTATAATAAGGCCTATTCGATTCGCAAAGTTAGCATAAACAAGCTTGATTTGTTGAAAAAAAGAGTAGCCACAAGGCTACTTTTTTTGAGTTATTCAGTGGTTCTTAAATACTACCTAATCCAAAATTAGGCTTCCATTTGCAGAAAATGTTTGACTTGGCTCCACAGAACTTGCGGCGTGATTTTGATGGGATGAATACGCCGTGAAATAATCCAGCCCTTCCACAATTTATGGATCCACCAATAGAGCGATTTGGTTAATTTATTGGGCGGCACTTTGACCAATAAGCGAATCAAAGGCTGCATCCAAGGATATTCAACGCCAATTGCAAACCAACGTTGTAGATTTACCATCTGCTCTTTTTCCTTTTCATCACGGACTAAAATGGACGTATCCCAGGCAATTGGCCCGATATCTTCAAAACTGCCAGCCATATGGCCATTTTCTTCCGCAAATTCGCCTAGTTCAGTCGCCGGGTAGGGCTGGAACAGGAAGCTGTGAGCATATTTGACTTTGGCCTCGGCATTCAGCTTCATGGTTTCAAAATCATCTTCCAATGTGGCTGTGGGCAGAGCTAAAATATTCGTGGCTGTCAGATGAATGCCCGCTTCATGTAATAAGCGGCCTGATTCGATAATCGTTTCACGGCTCATTTTGCGTTTGAGTAAGCCATTCCGAAGTCGGTCATTGCCTGCCTCAATCCCCAAACTAACGGTATGCGCCCCAGCCTGTTTGAGCAGTTCGACTTTTTCTGGCGTAATTAAATTGGAGCGGACATTGCAAAAGAAGGGTATTCCCACTTCCTTGGGAAAGCGTTCGGCAAATTCTTCAAGCCAGTCCATATAAATGATGAACAGATCATCTATGAAAACGACTTGTTCCAAGGGATAATGCTCTTTAACCCAATTCACTTCTTTAACCACATAATCAACACTATACTGATAGCCCCGTTTTTCACGTTTATAAAGTTTATACCAGGAATGGTTAAAGCAATAGGTACAGTTATAAGGACATCCTCGACTGGCAATGAAGTGTTTGATTGGGCTTTCACGCGTCGGACGATGTTTTTGATAGACGAGGGCCCGATCTGAAATCGGTAAACTGCCTAAGTCACGGATGAGGGGACGAACCGGATTTTTCACAATTTCGCCATCATCCATTTTAAACCACCAATTACCAATGTCAGGGTGAAAACCATGCTCAATCGCATTGGCTAAATCGACGATTGGTCCTTCGCCCTCGCCAACACAAACTGCATCAACGCCCGGTTCTTGAACGATATCGGGGAAGAAGGTGGCATGAGGCCCACCCCAAGTAGAATAGATTTTTTTATGACCCTTGAGCGTTTCTTTGATAGCTCGATTAAGCTGAAAATAATAATGCTGCGAACCTGTCATGATGCTATAGCCCAAAATATCTGGCTGGAACTTCTTCGCCACTTCAAGCGGGTCTTCTTGGGCACAGATGGTCAATTCAACGTCGTGGCCTGCTTCTTTGAGTACTGCCGACATGGCCATGATACCTTGTGGCTCATAATCAATTTGCTTTTCGACAAATAACACTTTTGCCATAGAAAAAAACACCTCGCGGATGATGCGTTAAGCGTGACATGGTTTATATGACTAAGGATATGTTATGTTTCACGCTTCACGTTTCCGAATATAGATTTCTCGATTATAGGGGAAAGAAATAGGCTTGTCAATTTTTTAATAAAAATGTTTTATACCGAAGAGGATGAAGAATAAGGTCTTTCAGTTCGTGCGCGGCCGCCAGAACGATGCGGTCCATCGCGCCCTTGCTGGTCCCATAAGGCAGATTAGCGACGGTATGGTCGCTCGTCAGCAAATCAAGAAGATCAGTTTTTTCTGCCTGGGCGAGACTTTGTAATTGGTTATAAAGATCAAGCGGGAGGTTAAGCGTTGTTGTTGGAATGGTCATCGTCTTCCTCATTATTGATTTCATAGATTATCTTCATTCCGAATTATTGTGCGGGTCAAGTCACTATTCGACAATGTCTAAGCGTTGAAATATTGATTGCTTTTTCCTTCAACTAATCTCGCTCCAACACTTGACCGCTTTATTGCTCCAACGCTGCCACCACCACCTCCGCCACATCCTTCACCGCCATCGGCCCGCCCGCCGCATTATTCGCATCATGCAACATTCGAGCGCAGAAGGGACAGCCAATGGCCAAAGTCTTGGCCCCTGTCGCTTGGGCTTCAGCATAACGATGTTTATTGACCGCTTCGGTCCCTTCTTCTTCTTCTTTCCACACTTGTGCGCCCCCAGCCCCACAGCAGAAAGAATCGCTGCGACTGCGGTCCATTTCTAAAAGAATCATGCCCGCTTGGGCCAGGGCTTCGCGGGGGTGGTCATAGATTTTGTTATGCCGTCCGAGATAACAAGGATCGTGGAAGGTGGTTCTTTCTAAAGTATCGCCGTTCAACTTAAGTTGACCGCTGCCAAGCAGACCGGCGATGAGTTGGGTGTGGTGCATGGCCGTGAAATGGCCGCCGAAGTCAGCGTATTCCTTGCCGATGGTTTGTAAGCAGTGGGGACAATTCATGACGATTTTACGCTGATGAGCTTCCACTTCGTGCAGCGTTTCGATGTTGGCCATCGCCATCCCGTAGAAAAGATACTCATTGCCTGAGCGTCGAGCTACATCGCCTGTACACGCTTCTTGATTGCCTAGTACAGCGAAGTTGACTCCGGCTGCGTGGAGGACGGTGACCGTAGCCCGTGCGATTTCTTGGACACTGGGGTCAAAGGCTCCTGCACAACCAACCCAGTAGAGATAGTCATAAGTGGGGTTTTGCGCCACTGTCGGCACCGCAAAGTCGAGGGATTTCGTCCAAGCCAAGCGGTCTTCTGACATTTGCCAAGGATTGCCATTGCGCTCCATGCCGGTGAAGGCTCCTCGTAATTCCTCTGGAAATTCACTTTCCATCAACACTTGGCCGCGGCGAATATCCAAAATATCGAGCATGGGTTCATTGCCCACTGGACAGACGTTGACACAGGCGCCACAGCTAGTACAAGCCCAAACCGCGCTTTCGCTGATGGCAAATTCCATCAGGGGCGTTTCTTCAGCTTCCCCAGCGGCTAAGGCATCAAAATGTTCCCAAATATGATAACGTTTGTTAATTTCCAAGGCTGAGGGGGAAAGTTCCTTGCCCGTGGTATAGGCCGGACAGACCTCTTGGCAGCGGTTGCACATGATACACGCGAAGGGATCTACCAATTGGGTTTGCCGTAAATCAAGCAACGTAGTTGCCCCAAAATTTTCGACTTCTTCATCTTCAAAATCAATGGCCTCTTGGGTATTAATCCCTGGCTGCTGGGGGCGAGTCATGAAATTGAAAGGCCCCATGAAGAGATGAGCATGCTTGGTGTAAGGAAAGTAGGGTAGGAAAGCTAAAATCAAGCCCAAGGCAATCCACCAGGTGATATGCCAGCCGATCAGGCTCATGTTAGCGGGTAAGCCCATCCAGACTTGAGCGACAATATTGGCAAAGGGCTGCCATACGTCTCCGCCCGCTGCGGAGACGAGGAAGGAGGCACTTAAAAACCGCGCCCCAACATGGGTTAAAATGAAGATACCAACAATTTGTGAGTCCTGAGGAATACCGGCTCGGACCTTGGGGTGTAAGGTCACATTATCACGGATGGTCAGGGCTTTATCTTGGCTAATGAAGCGCCGATATAAAAAGTAAGTGACCCCGATTAGCACGGTGACACTCAAGAGGTCGGCCAGCAGGCGATAAATATCGCCGACCAAACCTGGCAGATGAAAGCCTGGAATAAAACCTTCCAGCACATCCATGACATTGACCAGCAGATAGAAGATGAAGCCCCAGGCGACTCCTAAGTGAATCGCGGAAGACAAGGGCCGATGGCGGATAATCTGGCCTTGACTGACGAGGGCAAAGAGACCTTGCCAAAGTCGCTGCGGCAAGCGGTCAAAGTTAAGCTGGCCTTGACCGCGCAGGATAATTTGGGTCATCTTATTGAATGTCATTGAGGCCATGTAAAGGGAGGCCGCGACGGCTAAGAGAAAGAGAATTTTTTCAACTAGGGTGAGCATGATGAATTTACCTTTGCGTTAATCTAAGTTATAATCTTGGGGCTGATCATAAACGTTTTTGGCAGCGCGTCAACTTTGCAGGGTGGCAGGGTAAGGGACTTGGGATGGTCATTCCTTTGGAACAGATCACCTTACCACTTTGCCA
Source organism: Anaerolineae bacterium (assembly GCA_965199695.1). Lineage (GTDB taxonomy): Bacteria > Chloroflexota > Anaerolineae > 4572-78 > 4572-78 > CBDAUV01. The sequence continues at coordinate 2,557,865 of OZ241372.1, forward strand.
CTTTGCTACTTTGCCTGTTCAGACAGGATATTTTTCAGGCACCCCAAAAATTCTCAACGAGCCATTTTTTATCATTTAGGAGACAAGCATGCTTCCGCCCATCGCCTTACAACTCTACACCGTCCGTAACTTACTGACAGACCAATTTATGCCCATCCTAGAAAAAATCGCTGAGATCGGTTATGTTGGTGTCGAAACCGCTTTCTTTGCGGACAAGATCACCTTAAAACAAGCTGCTCAAATTTTTAAAGATTTAGACCTGAAGGTTCCCGCCATTCATAGTGAAATTCCCCTCGGCGATCATGAAAAAGCCGTTTTAGAAGAAGCAGCCATCTTCGGCAGCCAAAGGATTGTATGGCATGGTTGGCCGCAGGATGCTGATTATGGCTCGGTTGACGGGATTAAACGGCTGGCTGAACGCTATAATCAAGGTAATGCGGTGGCGCAAACCAATGGCTATCGCTTTGGCATTCATAATCATTGGTGGGAATTTGAAATGGTGGAGGGGCAATACCCTTACCAGATTTTGGCGGCTGAGATGGATCCCAGCATCTTTTTTGAGGTAGATACCTATTGGGTTAAAAGGGCTGGCTGCGACCCAGTGGCTGTTGTCACCGAACTAGGGTCTCGTGCGCCCATCCTGCATATTAAAGATGGCCCTGCCGTGAAAGATCAACCCATGCTGGCTGTGGGGCAAGGTCGCATGGATTTTCCAGCTATTCTCCAAGCCGCTGGGGAGCATGTAGATTGGCTCATTATCGAAATGGACGAATGTGCCACGGATATGATGACGGCGGTCGAGGTGAGTTATCGTTATTTGGTAGCGCAGGGCTTGGGACGAGGGAAGGTTTATTGACTGATAAAGCCAGGCATCATCATTTTTGATATTCAGATGATGCCTGTTGCACCAACAACTTCTCTAAGTAAACTTCAACCTCGGCTGGCGTTTCCAAATCAAAGAGGCGGTCACTTAATTGGTGCAAGGCATCCGGTTTGAGGGCTTTCAGCCTTTCCTCAAAGTCTTCACTTGGCATTGCCATCTTCTGGTTGAGATAGCGATGGACAAAGAGCAGGGTATTTTCATAAATCCCCTGTTCTATCCCCTGTTCTATCCCCTGTTCTATCCCCTGTTCTATCCCCTGTTCTATCCCCTGTTCTATCCCCTGTTCTATCCCCTGTTCTATCCCCTGTTCTATCCCCTGTTCTATCCCCTGTTCTATAGCTTGTCTAGCCATTTCCGTTAAAGTTTTTTGAATAGTCGGTACCTTCTGCATCGCTTCTGGTATCTTGCGAAAAAATTCATCAATATACGGCCAAGTTTCTTCTTTTACTGTTAAGGTCATGTTCATTACCTCCATTATTTTTTGCCACAGTGTGTCTGGATGGGTTATTAAACCAATATCCAAAGTTAATTGCAATAAATCTATTAAATTTTCGCTCAAACATAAACTGATGAACTGCTCTAACTTCTCGCCTTGGGCTAAAGGCAAGAGTGGATAATTCTTCTGGACTAAGGCCAATTTAGTCGGATGAATAATCCATGTACTCAGACCAAGGCTATGGCTGCGATAGATGCCCGATTCCGAGGTTGGCTCAAAATGAAATTTATGGCCTAAGGTCTTCAGCACCCGCGTCGGCTCGGTTACGCAGACAATGGTCACCGTGCGTTGATCTGGCATCTCAGCAATATCTTTGGTACTCAAGTATATTGCCTCACCTATCGGGGAAATAGCTTCTTCATCTGTTTCATCCTCCTCAGCCATCTCATCATCAACGGCTCCAACGCCCCAAGCTCGCATCAGTATACGATTGAGGTCTATGGTCGTCAAGGGATCATACGGGCCTTTGAACTCCACCACGTTGATGCGGCGGAAGTGAGAAAAAATTGTCTCCGCTAACTTGAGTGGGTCTGTTGGGGCACACTCAACCACTAAGTCAATGGAGCGTGTGCGCGAAAAGACACTGTATTGAGTAATGGCGTGAATGTCAAATTCGGCAAAATAGTGCTGATAAAAAGCGTTGGTTCGGTCATCAAAGGGTTGGTCTGGCATGTCTGGATTTCCTATCTTACTGAGTCTCAATTTTTAGCGCAAGCGTTTCCGAATAGCCACACTAATTTGCTCCACTAAGACGACCAACAATAATACCACAACGGTCAAGGTCGCCACACGCTCATATTGAAAGGCGCGAATGTAAAGCTGGATATAAAAACCAATGCCGCCCGCGCCTACCAAGCCCAAAACAAGCGATTCCCGTAAGTTTAACTCAAAGCGAAAAAGCGTATCGCGGGCCAAGTCAGGGGCGACTTGGCTTAAGACCCCAAAGCGAATTTTTTGCCACCAACTGGCTCCCGCACTATCCAAGGCTTCTAAAGGCCCTTGACGCGCATTTTCAAAGGCCTCAGCGTAGAATTTGCCTAACATACCCGTTGAATGAAAGGCAACGGCCAGGACACCTGGGAAGGGGCCTAGGCCAAAAATGCTCACAAACATCAAGGCTAACAAGATCATGGGGATGGCACGCAAGATACTGAGCAGCCATTTCAAGGGCTGATGAACCCAAGGTGGGGTTAGATTTGCGGCGGCCAAAGTGCCTAAGAAAAAAGAGGCCACCGCACTGAGGGCGGTTCCCAGAAGTGCTATTTGGGTCGTCTCACCCGTAGAGATAATGACCGTTTGGATAACGCTCATATCTAAAGGCACCATGCGCCCAAAAAAGTCGGCTAACCGAGGCAAGGCTGTACGCAATTTGTCCGGGTCAAAGTCAGCCCCTGACCAAGCCCAAGCAATCAGAAATATTAAGATCAGCAGACCCGCTGCCTGGCCTAGATTTTCTTTTAATGACCGCTGGGGATACGCTCGATCGGCCATAAACGGATGTCCTGAGGATGAGGGTTGATTGGCCGACGGGTTTTATTTGTGACGACGCGGTTATAGATTTTATGTAAGGCAGCCGCATCAAAAGTCTGTGTGACGGTATCATAGACAATCTGACCAGCCCTTAAGCCAATGATGCGGTCGGCATAACGCTGGGCTAATTCAGGCTGGTGGACGCTCATCAACAACGTCACCTGGCGACGTTGACTCACCGCGTTTAATAAACCGAGAATATCATCAGCCAGAGCAGGGTCCAGATTGCTCACTGGTTCGTCAGCCAAAATAATTTGTGTTTCTTGGGCTAAGACTCTAGCCACAGCCACCCGTTGCTTTTGACCACCACTCAAGGTATCCGCTCGCTGGTCGGCTTGCGGCTCTAAATCAACCTCGCAGATGGCTTGCATCGCTGCTTGTTTATCCGCTTCAGAAAAATGTCCAAAAAGGCTTAAAAGGGGATTTACATAGCCCAGCCGCCCCCAGAGGACGTTTTCAAATACTGTCGCTCGTTCGACCAAGTTAAATTCCTGGAAAACAAAGCCCACTCGGCGGCGGATGGCCCGTTGTCGGGTAGAGCGGGCGTTGATCGGTGTGTTTAGGATTGTCAGTTGGCCCGTTTCTGAGTGAGCGTAGCCATTCAGCAAACGCAGCAGGGTGGTTTTGCCCGCCCCACTTGGACCGACGAGGGCCACCCGCTCTCCTAATTGGATGGTCAATTGAGGGATGTTTAAGATTAAAGGCCCTTGGGCCTGATAGCGAACAGAAATGTTTTGAAGATGAATTGCTTGGTTCATAATTATTTGATAAACCCATAACGCCGAGCAATCGCTTCCACTGAAGCGTAATCCTCGTGCGTGGCAGTAACGTACCCATCAGGGCTATATACGTGTTTTAATAAATATTGATAAGCCGGCTCATTAAGCTTGAGCATGGCTGTGACAAAGGCTGCCTTAATATCAGGGTTAAGTCCCTGACGAGCAATAACGACATGCGACGGGATAGGCTCCGATTCAGCAATCCAGGTTATATTTTGTAATTGATCTGGACTGATCAACAACTCCGCATACTGACTGGCCCCGGCGGCATCAGCAAAGCCATTGACCACAGCTTGCATAGACTGCTGATATCCCCCGGCAAAATAGACTGTGCTAAAGAATGATTGCGGATCCTGACCCATTTCTAAGAGGCCCATCTGAACAAAAATATCCAAGGGATAAAGATATCCAGACTCAGATATCGGGTCGGCAAAGGCGATGCTTTTGCCTCGCAAATCTTCTAAGGAGGTAATATTACTATCGCGCCGTACAAAGATGCGTCCAGTATAGAGGGGGCTGCCACGATAGACCTCAGCCAAGATGACTTCCGCGCCAGTCTGATCATGTGCCAGCACGTAGGGCAAGGCCCCCATAAAGGAAATGTCCGCTTCAGCATTGCGTAGGGCTTCAACAGCCGCAGCGTGATCCTGCGTCACAAATCCTTCCACAGAAATCTCCATTTCTTCCTGTAGATATTCTGAGATTACGTCGATATCGCCCAGCAACTTCTCTGGACTCTCTTGAGGAATAAAGGCCAAAACCAATGTTTCATCTGCTTCAGAGGCCGCAGCGTCCGGTCCATTGGCTGGCGGTTGCACACAAGCCATTAGGAGTAACAGTAAACATAAAATCAATAGGTGTCGTTTCATGATTAATCCTTTGGTCCTTATCACTTAAAGGATGAGCCATAAGCATCTGCCAGGGCTTTATATTCTTCATTAAGCAACGCCGCTTGTGCCCAATCGTCCGCCACAATAGCCGCCCGGATTTGGTTTAGCTTGTCCGCAATCTCATAAACTTGGGGCAAAATACCGTAACTGGTCGCGCCGCTGGCATCAAGTACCAAGTCGGGGGTGACGGTATCCAACAGGAGCAGGGTGTGGTGACGATCTTCAGCGGAGATAAGCATGTCCAACGTACTTAAGAAAGTCGAGAGTTCCGCCCAATCCAGCGCAAAGCGGGTATTTTCGGCATCAAAAATTTCAAAGGAGTCATCCGCTGAACCAACCGCTTCCAGATAGGCGGTCAAATCAGCCCGTTCCTGATTGGTCAATCCTAGATCATGGGTGTCATTAAACCAGTTCACAACATCGAACAGGGTGTCCAGAGAGCCATCATGGAAATAGGGAGCAGTGTAGGCGGTTCCCAGAAGTGTGGACGTATCAAAGAAGGCATCACGTGATGCCCCTGGGGTTGAGGGCGCACCAGAGTTAATATCATGACTCAGCCGGTCAACGAAATTGGCACTAGGGATATGGCAGGTGCTACAGGCACGGTCTCCCAGGCCAGCGAAAGGGGTGTTGAAGAGTGCCTCGCCACGTAGAGCCGCTCCTGAGACGTGGTCTGGTTTCAAGGTTCCGTCGGGGTTAAGCTGTGAGGCGGGCAAGAAGTCAAATTCCAATTGATAAGCCACCAACGCATCTAACATTAAGGGCGTTGGTTCTGCCCCGGCAAATTCATTGACAATCACGTTGCGCGTGAAGTCACGCAAGCTGGCAAAGCGACCATCGCGGCCATAAGGAGCCGTAAAACGGAGACCACGCAGGGTAGGAATGTCTAAGGGGTCATTGCGTCGATCATTGAAACGCGGATTGAAAAATTCACCATCTACATCCGCCGCGCCTGGATGGGGGCTGATGCCGGGGATGAAGAAACTGTTGTTAATGTCGCTTCGATTATGACACATGGAACAAGTAATGCCCAAACTACGGGCTGGATCACCAAAAATTTCCGGGGAGTCGAAAAGCATATCACCATAGGCAATCAGGAATAAATCTGCTTCATCTAGCCCGCGTTCCTCAAAATTGAGAATGAGCAAGGGCAGTGGGTCTTGATCATTCAGCTTGGCTCCGGGTGGTAGCCAAGGTGCTATCTTGGCGGTGGGATTTGCTTCTGGCAGGGGGGCCAATTTGAGACGGGGGGTGAAAGTATTGACTTCATAATTGACTATCAGGTAGGTTTCAATGGTTTGTCGGCCTGTCGCAAATTGTTCAGGATTTGGCGCAGTACCAGCGATCCCTAACACACCTGCACTACCGACACTGTTACTGATGCTCAACCAAGCTCGCCCTAAATCCCGAAAGGCTGCCACATCCGCCTGTTCGAGAAACCTTTCTCCAAAGGCCCGATATATACTTTGGGCTTTGAGAACATCTTCCAAGGCCCCCCCTGGCTCGGCCAATTTTGCTTCAGCTTCAGTCAAGTAATGTCGAGTCAATTGTGAAATTGATCGGGTGGAAGCTTCATAGAGGGTCTGCCGATCTTGGCTGGCTATGGCCTGCTGAATAGCTAGAACAGGGTCGATTTCTGCGACAGCATGCGCTTCAGCAATGATATCGAGTACAGATTGCCCTTCGTAGCCCGATTCGGTAAGCGGAGATTCATATTCTTGGGCAATTAGTGCCCAATCAATCGGTTTGAGATTGGTATAAAACAAAGCCCGCAAATAGACCGCTGGCACTGGGTGCCAAGCCTCTTCGGTCACAATGTGAGCCTTACTTGATGAGGGCTGTAGACTAGCTATGAGGGCCAATCCTACGATGCCTACTAAAATACCTACTTTCTTTAACCTAAAGGGTTGGACCATCGTTTGACCTCCTTAATTTGGAAGAAATTAAGGCTCTTTGAGCTTTTTTGTGGTGAAAAAGAGGTGTACCGTGTAAACAGGCAGAGTTGCAAAGTCTCCTGACTATGCGAGTGACGCTTTCTGTATGTAGTGGCTATTCAAAAAATTTTTTAGCTTTCCCTAAAAATTTAGATCATTATAGCCTAAATTCTGTTTTTGTCAAGCCTCAATTATTTTTTTGTGCCTCTCGATTTGAGGGAAATACAACAGCGGATTGAGAAAGGAGCGGATGCAGGATTATCTTACACCGCTATCCTTAATTTATTAGGCTCTTTGAGCTTTTTTGTGGTGAAGAGGAGATGCTCTTCATTTCCACAAAATTTTTCATAGAACCAAAATTCGTGTTATTCGTCTATCTTTAGGGGCTACCAAGCTACCTAGATGTTGATTATCTCCTGAGGGGTCGCGTAGCTGCCAGTGATATGGACGGCAAGCCAGGCTGGATCGTCTTGTCGTGGCAATGATAGGGCTGGCTCACCCTTACAGCTCAAACGGTAGAGCAGCCGGGCATCGTCGATTGACTTGATATTCGACTTGATCGGCGGCGAGTTGTGCAGGGTCATATAATTGTCCCAGATCGTCACATCGCCTGGCAGGTGCAGATGATCGTAGCGGAATTGTGGCTGTAGCACATGCGCTTCTAAGCGGTCCAAGAAGGCGCGTGATTCTTCCATCGTCATCCCATCCACCTCAACGGCTGGCCGCACCCTTGGCCGCGAGGCCCAGACCGGACTGTGTAAAGACTTGACCCCCGAACGCGGATTGGTACACACCAGCGGCGCGAGCCATCCTTCGTCACCCTCGTTCAACCGCCGCCGTAGTTGAACCTTTTGCAGAACTTCCTGCTCTTCAGATGGCAAGGCTGCAAAGGCCGCCGCCGTATCAGCAAAAGCCGTCTCGCCGTTTAAGGGTAACTGTAGACGCAACTGCATCAACGCCTCGTCAGAGTCCTCGTAATAAGGATGGGTGGTCGGGCCGGGAGCCTGTATCCAGGTATTGCTATGCCGATCGCGTGCAGTGGGGGAATGATGGGCCAAAAACATGGATACGTAGATTGGCAAGGATTCGTACTCAATATCTGTATGCCACGAGCCGCCGCCCCTTATCTGAACGTCCCCCTCTGACAATTCCCCTCTGAAATTGGTCGTGACCAGAACGGCTGGCGATTCATGCGGCAAGCACTGTAACTGGCCGGGGAAGGTCTTATCAACCGCGGCCGCCGTCCGTTTCTCGTAAGGAATCATCTCAATCGAACCGTCACTAGCTCCATCCTGCTGCGCGGGCTTGCCCCCACGCATAAAATTATTCGGATGGGGAACGGGCGCCCCCCAGTGGTTGGCGAATCGTTCAAAGTGGGCCAGGGAAAATCGGGCCAGATCTTGGCCGGCGATGCACACAATCCGAAACTGGCTTAATGCGTCGAGCAGAAAATCCACCTGCTCCTCGCTCAAGGGGCGACACAGGTCGATACCGGTGAAGCGTACCCCGCCTCTGCTTTGGGCCAAAGGGCTTTCGCTGTGTGCGTTGAGGCCAAATAAGGCTTTCAGTCGTTGGTCTAGCTGCTGATTTTCTGTTCCATGGTTCATAACCATCTCCTTTCAAAACTTTGGTCTAACCTAAAAAGTTGACCCATTCGGTTTATGTCTATAGATGCTACAATACTTGATGTCTCTGTGTACTACCCCTTGCGTATGGGCATAATCAATGGCATTTACTATTTGTTCTGCTATGGATAAAACTTCTTGACCAGGTATGTGGTGAGTACGTGCTTGAAGTAAATCTCTTAATGTTCCACCCGGTAAAAATTCCATAACCACGAAAGGGTATCCACTATATAACCCTCTGCCTAATATCTTAACGATATTTCGATGAATGAGAATTTCAGAAGTACGATATTCCCGATTAAAAAGTTCCCAAGGTATCGAGTTAGGTCTTAACCCTCGCCAATATACTTTTACGATGAGTTCCTCATCAGATGCGTTATGATTAGCGTATTTGTAGCTATCGGATTCTGCGACAACCAAGTAAAAAATTGGTCCATAATTTTTACCTAATGAAGTAAGTTACAGGTTGTTTGGAGCGGACTTAATGGGGCGCGAGATAAGCCATATCGCTAAGGTCTAAGCTGAACGAAAGGGAAGCCAAGCTTAAGCTACCAGCTATTAGCCGGTAGTAGTTGACTAGGAAATATTCTGTCTAACCCTCAACATAATAGTAAAGGACAGACTATCAGGCAAATGACCTCCTAAACTAAGGCCAATTCCTAAGTACTCCATGACCAAAATTTTGTTCTTAGACCGTTTTTCAGGTATAGTCCTCTCTCATTAAAATTAGGCCCTTCAGGAGGCACGATGTCTGTTTTATCCCCCCCCAAAACTGAACCCTACCGTCTCTGTCTCTGACCCTGCATCATCTTCTCTCAGCGAAGACGAACAGTCCGAAACTGGCAAGCATGTTTCAGAGGAAATCTATTGGCAACATTACTACAATCATCCCGACTTCAAGGCAGACACACCCTATTCTACGCCCGGACAAGCAGTGGCGTTTATCAACCGCTGCCAACCCAAGCTGGCGGCGTGATTGCCTCACAGGTGTTGCCTAGTTTTCAGTTTCGACTGGATGACTTGTATCGTCAACCGCATTGGGAGACCTTGGTTGAGGATGCAGTCTATCAGGGTTTTGTTTTTCCAGCCTATCAGACTGAACGAGAACGGGCTAATCAAGCTGAACAGCATCTCCTTCAAGAAAGACAGCAACTTTATCAGGTTGAACAAACTTTAATGCAAGCTGAACAAGCGGCTGCGACAAGTAAAGCCAGCACCTTAACGCTTCTCCGACAAAGCCTCGCCCACCGCTCCCCCTGGCGACTGCTCATCACCCCCCCGCTTGACGGAGCCAGTAACATGGCCCTTGACGAAGCTATTTTGCATGCCCTAGCCGATGGAAGCGGACAGCCGACCTTACGCTTTTATCAATGGCAGCCGCCTTGCTTGTCCTTAGGTTTTGGACAACGTTATCGGGAGGTGGATGAAGCAGCTTGTCAAAAATTTGCTTATACCTGGCTACGCCGTCCCACAGGTGGACGGGCTATTTTGCATACCGATGAATTAACGTATAGTATCGTCGTTCCTCAAGACGACCCCCGCGTAGCAGGTGACCTGATTCATTCTTATCGCAACCTAAGTCGGGGGTTGCTCTTGGGCTTGCAAAATTTGGGAGCGGTGGCGGTGCAGGCGGATAAGTCAAGGCAGGAAAATAAACAGCAAGGTGTGGCCTGTTTTGACAGGCCCTCGCATTATGAAGTGACCTTAAATGGTAAAAAACTGGTCGGCAGTGCCCAGCTACGGCGGCGTGGTACCGTGCTACAACATGGGACCTTGCCCCTACGGGGCGATATCACGCGGATTTTCGATGTCTTGCACTTATCAGAAGCCGAAAAATCGATTGCACGTCAGGCTCTGCCAGCCCAAGCCACAACCCTGGAAGCTGAAATAAAACAGCCAGTGTCCTTTGAACAAGCGGCTGAAGCACTGGCCGATGGCTTTGCCCAGACTCTGAATCTCACCTTGGCTCCGGGCGACTTGAGTCAACAAGAAGAAACGCTCCTCGCCCATTTTCGCGCCGCGCAATATGCAAACGATAGCTGGAATAAACGACGGTAAATCAGTAAGCCATGATGAATGATCAATATTCAGCCTATCTTCAACTAATAACCAATTACTAACATTCACGATGATCATTGGTTCTCTCATTCTCACCATCGATATCCCCGCCTCAAGTTCATTGAAGGAAAAGCGGCGGGTCATCAAAAGTATTCAGTCGCGGCTGAGAAACGAATTTAATGTCAGTGTGGCTGAAATTGATCACCAAGAAAATCGGCAGTCAAGTGTAATCGCTGTCGTTTGTGTTTCATCAGATCAGCACTACGCCCATGGATTATTAATCAAAGCGGCTACCTGGCTCGAGAATGCCCGCCTCGATTGCGTTTTGGTTGATTATGAAATGGAATTTATTTAAGCTATGCCTGAACACCTGATCAAGCCCAGGCCTATCTCTGTGCCTTGGACCTTACGTGAGGTTTGGTTGGGCATGCTTGCATTTGGGTTATGGTTTAGCTTGTTGTTTGGGGGGATGGCCCTTATTCGGTCTCGAGATATTTCAGTTGATCTTGGCCTATTTATCAGCTTGGGTCAAGCCGTGCTAATCATACCCGCTTGGTGGTTCACTGTGCGGCAGTATCAGGTGAGTTGGCAAACTTTAGGGTTACGCAGATTTGACGCTGCCGCTCTGGGACTCGGTTGCGGCCTCATGCTTCTCTCTCTCGTCTTCAATTGTGCCTATAGTCTCCTATTACAACCCTTTGGTTTACGTATCCAAGCTGACTTAGTGCCGCTATTTGAAGGGCTAGAGTCACCTTGGCTCTTTTTATTTGGGGGAGCCATCATCGCTCCTTTTGTTGAAGAAATTTTTTTCCGAGGCTTTATCTTCGCTGGGCTATATAAACGCTATGGCTGGCAACGAGCAGGCGGCATCAGTGCTGGCTTATTTGCTTTGGCTCATCTCACCCCCACCGCCATTCTCCCCATTTTCATCTTAGGATTCATTTTCGCCTACCTCTATCATCGCAGTGGTTCTATCTGGCCTGCTGTGATCATGCACACTGCGACCAATACCCTCGCTTTGGGGGCGGCTTATGTTGTGGCTAATGCAGAACGCTTTGGGATTCAACAACCGCCTTTATAGCTGATGTTCTCGTCTTTAAGCTTAAAATTTACCGTTTTATTTTAAACTTAATAAATTATTAACAATTTTTTTATTTCTATTAAATAACAATACCATAAATTGAAAAAGCAGAATTTTTATATGAATTTCTGATCTTAAGAGGTGTATTGTTATGCAATTAGTTCATTTGGCACTGGGGTCCTGGGATGGGATTTTTAAGAGGCAATTCGCCTCTAACCCTTGATTTTAGCTCGATACAGCCGATTTATCAGGACAGGCTGAAGTGCCTTAAAAATGGGCAATCCCATTGCACGACCCCAGTGCCTTAGAGGCCATCTACGATACGTATGGCGGGGGACGCATTAATCCAGAAGCCATCAAAACGTTTCTAACCCAAGCCTATGAAACATGGCCAGCCCCAGCCCCATTATATGTCTTGCTGGTCGGCGATGGCCTCCCTGATATGCTGATTGCGCGGTTGCCAGTTCATGATCTGGATGAATTAGATATTGTGATCGATAAAATTATCCGCTACGAAACCAGCCCGCCCGCTGGCAATTGGGCCGCCCACTATCTTTTTGTGGCCGACAACCCAGACCAGGCTGGAAATTTTGCTATTGACTCAAATGAATTATACTATGTTCTGAATGATAACCTGTTTGGTCATCGTTTTTATTACGAGCCTTCATTACAACAGAACCAAGACACAAATTGAGAGTCATCCTGATAGCTACACTGACCCAGACAATTGCGCGATCAATTTATCACGCGCCTTAATCAAGGGACTGGATTTATCAGCTATCAGGGACATGGGTCTCAATATCATTGGGGCAAAGAGGGCTTTTTGCGCTGAAGTGCCGACCCAGCAGCACACAATCTAAGTCGTCTAAATAATCAAGCCCATCTACCGGTAATTTTCCAGTTCCAAGTGACGACGATGATGATGAGCTAATAACCATCTCAGTACCCCCAATCTGGTGCCGGAGGAACCGGGAGAGAGATTGATGTCACAGATTGCTCCCCCATCCCCTGTCTTACTACCAGATACGGGTATGAGCCATAGAACAACTGAGCTTACGCTTGTCGGCATAGGGCTAACATTGTTGGTGGGTGGGGGATTATTGAGACGAGTTAGGATTGGTAAAAATAAGGCTTAGAAATGGGGAGTGATGTCTAAACTACAGGCATATCAACGCACCACTGATCAACTGAGTAACCATCTCCGCTGGTAATTAGCAATGAATAATTAATAATGAGGAAAAAATATGATTGATGCAAACCAGTTAAGAAAAAAAACCATCTTTACCATGGATGGTGAATTATACAAAGTGCTTGATTTCAGCCACAATAAAACCGCTCGTGGGGGAGCGACGATTCGGACCAAAATCATCAATTTACGCAGTGGGGCTATCACGGAAAGCACCTTCAATTCTGGAAATAAGGTTGAAGATGTTAGCTTGGATTATGAAGATGCGGAATATCTTTATAATGATGGCACTCTCTACTATTTCATGAACACCGACATTTATGAACAAACCCCCATATCGGCAGATACCTTAGGCGGTCTCATTTACTATCTGGCTGATAATTTGGCCGTCAAGTTGTCGAGCTATCAAGGTGAACCGATTGATATCGAATTACCCGCCACCGTTGAACTGGAAGTCGTGGAAGCAGAGCCGAGTGTGGCTGGGAATACGGCTACGGATGTAACCAAAGATGTGATTGTGTCTACAGGCTTGCGTGTGAAAACGCCAGATTTTGTCAATAAGGGTGATAAAATCAAGATTAATACAGAGTCTGGAGAGTATATTACGCGGGTGAAAGACTAAAAAAACAGGCTCTTTGAGAAATATTGTGGTGAGCAGGTAGCAAAGTGGCAAGGTAGCAAGGTGACGAACGTCCCAAACTCCTTGTGTATGCGTTCTAAAGAACGACACCTAGTGCCCGTCCGTTAACACCAAGTGAAAGGAAAGCTTATGAAAAAGGATGTTGTATCTGAAATGGATGATGAGTTGAGACCAGAATATGACTTAGCTCAATTATTGAAAGGAGGCGTACAGGGAAAATATGTGAAAGTCATAATCTCGTTTTATTGGCCCCTGATGTTGCTAAGGCATTTCCAAATGATGAAACTGTCAACGAAGCCTTGAGATTGGTTATTCGGATGGCCCACATCCCGATAAATTTACAAGAAAATAACGCAGAGGCAGAAATGGATGCGGTGTAGATTAGAATAAAATGCAAAAAAGAAATATGGTATAAAAGTTAAAGATTTAAATTTATTCAGTACGCTAACTGAGGAGCTATTATCATGAAATATCGACCACTTGGCCGCACCGGAGTACAAGTCAGCCCACTTTGTGTTGGTTGCATGTTGTTTGGCCGTAAAACGACTCCAGAAGATTCTTATGCCATTGTTGACCATGCTATTGATGTAGGGATCAATTTTTTCGACACGGCTAATGTCTATGGCCGCGGTACGAGCGAAGAGGTGACGGGCGAAGCCTTAAAACGTAATGGTAAACGTCAGCGAATCATCTTGGCCACGAAAGTGCATGGCACAATGGATGATGATGACCCCAATGCTTGGGGAACCAGCCGTCGTCATATCATTGAGCAATGCGAGGCTAGTCTACGCCGCTTACAAACTGATTATATCGACCTCTATCAACTTCATCGTCCTCGCCCGGAGATCGCGATTGATGAAACCTTGCGAGCTTTGGATGATTTGATTCGAGCGGGTAAGGTGCGTTATATTGGCACGAGTACCTTCGCCGCTTGGCAAGTGATGGAAGCTCTGTGGGCTTCTAAGACGTTGAGCCTCAATCGTTTTATTTGCGAACAGCCGCCCTATCATATTTTGGATCGTCGGATTGAGCGCGAGTTAATTCCGATGGCCCGTACTTATGGCATCGGTATTATCCCTTGGAGTCCTTTAGCTGGTGGTTTATTAACGGGAAAATATCAACGCAATACCACCCCACCAGATGACAGCCGTTTTGCCGATCTCGCGACCAACCGACGCTTACAAGCCCGCATGACGGCCCAAATCTTTGACGTGCTAGAAGGTTTGCAGCCCTTGGCTGAAGAAAAAGGCTGTAGTTTGTCACAATTGGCGCTCGCTTGGGCCATCAACCAACCTGATATTACCAGCCCCATCATTGGCCCTCGCACCATGGCGCAATTAGAGGATAATCTGGGAGCCTTGTCTGTGACCATTAAGACAGAAGATCAAAAGAAAATCGATGCTCTTGTGCCGCCAGGACGCATGGTATCACCTTTTTACGAGGCTGACTTTGGACCAAATCAATATCGCTGGTAAGACAATTAACAATTAACAATTAGCAAGAAAACTAAAACTAACGTCTAATATCTAAAAATGATTTTACCTGAGCAGATTAGATCTGAAGCTGATTTAGAGAGGCTGTTGTCTGAACCTTCCCTTCGTTATCTTTTTAGGCAACGGGGGCCACTAACATCAAATATCGCTGAAGGGGGCGGCTTTGTAAAAACCTGTGCTTATCAAACCAGGCCAAATCTTTAGTTTCATTTTATACTCGCTTTATCTCTTGAACATGGCTTCAAGATCTTAGCCGAACATGGCTATAGCATCAACCCAACCTTGATTCGACCGCAAAGTCGAGGCCACTTGGCTTTGCGATCGCCCGACCCCTTTGACTCCCCGATCATCCAACCAAATTATTGTTCGGCGCCTTCAGATTTAGAGACTCTCGTATATGGCGTGAAGTTGGCCCGCCGAATTGGACAAACAACTGCTTTTGACGCTTATCGAAAACAAGAAGTTTGGCCTGGTCATCAGATACAAGATGATGACACCATTCGGTCTTTTATTCGCCAACACGGACAAACGCTCTATCACCCAGTAGGCACCTGTAAAATGGGCCATGATTCAAAGGCAGTGGTGGATGACCGCCTGCGGTACCTGGGGTCGACAGGTTATGCGTGGTCGATGCCTCGATTATGCCTACCATTGTGGGCGGTGATACCAATGCCCCCACGCTCATGATTGCTGAAAAAGCCGCTGCTCTTATAAGAGAGGATTGGAAATCAAATGAGCCAAAAAGTAACGCTAAACATTGATAATTTGTCAATATTTTGTCGATAAATCATTGACAAAATTTATAGACCATGTTAACATATCAGACAAGAGGATATTCTATTTCTTTCTGAAAATGTAACGACTGAGATATTAAGGTATGAGACACTTATAACGGACTATTGAGATAGCTTTTAGTCCAGATGATGATGTCATTTTGTCAGACGCGCTGCCAAAGTACCTCACACCTGAGCGGTTACCTGAGGACTACACAAGTTAGCCCATGTCCATCAATGCTAAAAACAATCATCATACCCTTAACTTAAAAGCAGTCGTTCAAGAGACAGGTTTGAAGCCTGATACACTGCGAGCTTGGGAGCGACGGTATGGTCTGCCTCAACCACGACGAACACCAGGTGGACACCGTTTATATTCTCAACAAGATATAGACTTATTGAGATGGCTGGTTGCTCGACAAGCTGAAGGATTGAGTATTAGCCGTGCGGTTAACTTGTGGCATCAAGTCCAGCAAGGTGTTGATACTTCCCTCCCTGTTGAAACGACCTCAACATCAAAATCCATCATTAACCAAGGCGAAGCACTTATAAGTCTTCGTCAAGCGTGGATACAAGCCTGTCTTAGTTTTGATCAACAGAAAGTCGAAAATACTTTAACTCAGGCTTTTGCTTTATACCCCCCTGAAACGGTTTGCTTGGAAATTTTGCGAAAGGGTCTCGCCAAGATTGGCGAAGGGTGGTATAAAGGCGAAAATACTGTGCAACAAGAACACTTCGCTTCGTCTTTAGCCATGCAACGGCTGGAGGCTCTTATCGCCGCTGCGCCACCCCCAACACGCGCCAAGCGTCTAATTGTGGGCTGTCCTCCAGAAGAAACCCATGTCTTTGCCCCTCTTTTGATTACCTTTTTGCTGCGCCGTCAAGGATGGGATGTTTTGTATCTAGGCGCGAATGTTCCATCTTTTTATTTAGCCACAACCGTACAAGAAACGCGAACAGATCTAGTCATTATGGCGGCCCAACAACTTTATACAGCCGCTAATTTATTGGAAATGGCTATCTTCCTACAAAGGGAAGACATTCATTTAGCCTATGGAGGCCTCATATTCTTAACCCTGCCAGAATTGGTCGATAAGATAACCGGATATTTTTTAGGACCAGACATTGGGCGCGTTACAGGACAGGTTGAGCAGCTCTTACAGACACCACCCTCTTTGAAATCCATTCCGCCTGTCGCTGAAATTTACACTCAGGCGATGCATCATTATCGTACTCGGCAAGCGCACATCGAAACACATACTTGGAACTACATCAGTGACAAGGTTATATCGTTCACCCATTTGAGTAGAGCGAATTTAGAATTGTCTAGAAATATTATCGCTGCCCTAACTTTAGGCGATCTGTCCCTTTTGAGATTTGATCTGCATTGGTTAGCAGGCTTGTTGAATAATCACGGACTATCGTCTTCGCAGTTAGACACATACTTAAGCGTGTACCAGGAAGCCGTACAAACATATTTAGATCCTATTTTAGGGGCCTGTATTTTAGATTGGTTTGCTGAACGACAGTAATAAAGGGCCTAGTTTGTTAATTACTAATTGATAATTGTTAATTGATATTTTCAGGAGAGGTTCCCCATGCGAGTGATTATTACAGGTGGTACAGGCTTGATAGGCCAGGCTTTAGCCGCCAAATTGATTGTTGATCAGCCTGAATTAGAAGTGATCATCCTCAGCCGTTCTACAAAGTTAGCGGGGCGGTCCACAGACCTGACATCCGTTTCAAATATGCGGCTCGTTCAGTGGGATGCTCAGACAGCGCAAGGATGGGGACATTTGGTTGATGGGGCTGAGGCAATTATCAATTTAGCTGGGGCAAATGTTGCTGATGCCCGCTGGACAAGTGCCCGAAAAAATATCATTTTAGAAAGCCGTCTCAACGCTGGCAAAGCCATCTTACAAGCCCTTGAACAGGCTCAAAATAAGCCATCTGTCTTGATTCAATCTTCCGCCATCGGTTATTATGGGGCTTGCGGTGATGAAGAAATAACTGAAGACTGCAAACCGGGTCAAGACTTCTTAGCGCGTGTTTGTGTCGCCTGGGAAAGTATTACGCCCGCTGTGGAGAACATGGGCATCAGAACACCGATATTGCGCACGGGTATTGTACTTTCAAGGGATGGCGGCGCATTAGCCAAAATGCTTCCTGCATTTAAGTTTTTTGCTGGCGGGCCGCTGGGAAATGGTAAACAATGGTTTCCCTGGATTCATCTGACCGATGAAATCGCCGCTATTCAATTTTTATTGACTCATGAAACAGCCGCAGGGCCATTTAACCTCACCGCCCCTAATCCTGTGTCGAATGCTGAGTTTAGTCGTGTACTGGGTCGAGTCTTGAAACGGCCCGCTTTTATGCCTGTACCCCAGTTAGCTCTGAAAGTAGCCCTTGGTGAATTATCTGAAGCCCTGCTCACGGGTCAACGGGCTGTCCCAAAACGGTTATTATCCTTAGGCTTTCAGTTCACCTATTCTGAGGCGGAAATAGCCTTGAAAAATTTGTTAATTCGTTAGCCTATAACCTCCCTTTGCCGTAAATTCTCCTAGATTGAATTGCAGCCTGCGTGACCCTCAAACTTGATTGTTGTAAAATTTATCTTACAATAAATGTCATTATTTTATGCAATATATCTTATATTTTAGGAGAAACCTCATGCCAAAGTTAACCATCAACGGCCAAACCTTTGATGTAGAAGCAGGTAAGCGCCTCGCTACGGCGATTGAAGAATGTGGAATCAATATCGGCCACCGCTGTGGCGGCTATGCTGGCTGCACAACCTGTCGGGTTGAGTTTGAAGCGGGCGAACCCGACACGATGACCCAAGCGGAGTATGATAAATTGCACGAAGTCGAAAAGTTCGGAGAGGTCCGTTTGTCCTGTCAAATCACATGCGACCAGGATATGAGCGTTAAGCCCATTATGACCTTGGAAAACCAGGCTGCTTGGAAGGATACTGGGCCAGAGCTAGAGGAAACGGTGACTCCTGAAGCGGTATGGTACCGAATTGAGTCTTTATAACATAAACGGTATCGAATATATTGTCCAAATCTTAAAACAAGAAGGGATCGAATGGTTAGCCTGTTTACGGTCACGAAAGTCACTGAAATGGTCCCAGCCTTATAAAGAAGCACAACGCTTGAACGCAGAGGGTCAGACGGTTTTGATTGATGTTCAGGCCAATATGGAAGGGTGACGGTCTCGTTTTTAACAGTCTTGGATTTTACTTTAGAAACGATGCGAGATGTGATCTATACTGGACAGGGGCATAAATTTAAGATGCAATGTTGAAATAGGACGCAGATAAACGCAGACGAACACAGATTTTTTAAATAAATCTGCGAAATCTGCGAAATCTGTGTCCCCTAAAGATTAAATTTATTCCCGTGCTGAGTATATCTAACTGCCTCAGCCTTATCGCCCCATGACTTCAATTTCTGTTAAAATGAGATAGGTTTTATTTGAATTGTGCAAGGGTAAACGAGCAAACTGAGGATCAGCAGCGTTATATAGACCAACTTCGATGGGATAAAAATCGGGGGCTAAATCAGGGGGGATGGTGAAGGTGAGGCTATCAGTGATGACTTCGCCTTCAAGCCAATTGCTCGTGGGACGAGGCGGGGCATGATCAGCATTGATGAGCGGCAGACCATCAGGACCGAGGACATGCACAAAGACGGTGTAATCTTGTTCAAAGCGGTTGAGGGCTTGCCAGTATAAGGTCAACTGAAGCGTTTGACTTGGCTCCACTTGCGTGTGAGAGATATCAGCCCCCAATAAATAAGCCTGCTGATTGAAATTGGCCCTTTCTATAGACCAAGCTATATCGAGGCGTTGGGGCGGGATAAAAATTCGTTCGGTGGGTTGGAGGGTTAAGGTGGTGACTGAAACGACTGGGGAGGATGAGACTGGCAAGCTGAGGCTTAAGGCCACCATACCTGGACTTGCTTGGGCGGGGGTGGCTAATTTATGTCGGGAGCGAAAGGTTGTCCCTGCGGGATAAGGAGATTTCAAGGGCATGGAGTCGCTAAACTGTTGCCCTTGTTCATCTGTCCAAATAAGGTTGAGCTGCTCAAGGGAGGAATCTGAGTCCCTTACCTGCCATAAAGTGTCTAAAATCACTTTTGCGCCAGCTTCCACGGCAAAATTTGCCGTTTCGACTGGCTCAAAACTCGCGCTGAAAAGGTTGAGGGGGCCAAGTCGTAAAGGGGTAGACATTTCAAACCTTAGGCCGCCGATGGGTTGTCTAACCTCAATCGGACCTAAGAGAACTGTACGTCGTTCCGGATTGCCCTGTGCATCCAAGACATCGACTCCCTGGCCATCAGGCAGCAACCAGCCCACTTCGAGCTGATAACTGCCTGTCGGTGTGCCCGGCAACCAAGGCAAGATCTGTCCCGCTGCCAAAATTTGGCCCACTTGCCAGCGATTGGTCGGATAGAGATAGGCCGCTGGTCGTCTGACCACAGTTTCCTGACTCCAGACCACGCCCGCCTTATCCCGCAAGCGCAGGGAAATAGTATAATCCTCCTGTAAGGGTTGACGAGCCTCCCAGAGCAGATAAATGATCTCGTCCGTCCTCGGTTCAGCTTGCCCCGCATCGTCGGGCAGGATTTCGTCGCTTTGGATGAAGCCTCGCAACGTGACCAGATCACCAAAATTGACCGCTGTTGGCTGGGTGGCTGGGTAGGGCTGAGACCAAACAACCTGATCCGGCAACCGCCAATATTTTAAGCCCAACCCCCAGAAATTGGCCCCATGCTGCTCATCCCAAACCCGTTCACCGACCACATCCAATAACAAGGGCACGACTCCATTGGGGTCAATCACTTCATCTTGCCAGGTGACCAACCAGACCCCCCCTTTACCCTGTAGGGCCTGCTGCAAGTGGGGGATGATGTCAAAGGTCGTCACTTGGCTGATATCCAAAGTCTCCATGACCGGTATAGGAGTCCAGTTCTCTGAGCCAAAATAATACTGCCACACTGGGGCGAAATGGCCTGAACTGAGCAAGACCGTATCATCGGGCTGACTGCGTTCGCGGATGAATTGGGCTGTTGAGCGAAAATCGTCCTTAGAAAATTGGTTAAAGGTTTGGGGCCCAGGGAACCAGTTGTGCAGGGCATAGGCCCAAGCGGTCAGGATGAAGAGCAGGCTGGCGATATAGCCGCTGAGGGCAAGCCACCTGGTTGGGCCTTTTTGCCTCCAGGAATATAGCTGATGTAAACCCTGCGCGATCAACAAGGCAAAGGCAGGCCAAGCCAACATGGTATAACGCGGGTTGAATTTTGGGGTGCGATAGGAGAGCAGGATGATGGCCATGATAGGTAGGAGGAGCCAGAGGAGGAGGAAGATGAGGGGTTGAGGGGTCTGGTCCCGCACCGCTAAGATAACCACACGCCCAATTAAGATTAAGCCAAAGCCTATTGCCAAGGGCGTACCCTGAGCCTCTAAAATCATCTCTCGCTTCCCACCGACCGCGAAGCTGATTAGAACATCCAATAGAATTTCAGGCAGCTTTAATGCCCCTGGCCAGTAACTCGGATCATCTCCCAAACGGGTTAGAAGAATGGGCAGCCAGGGCGTGAAGCAGAGCAGGGTGATAAAAATAAGGAGCGGGAGGGGTGAGGTGGAGGGGGGGGGGCTTCGTTTCAGGGGGCGAATATAATGAAGGGGTAGATACAGCGTATGGACGATGAGGAGGAAGAGGGAGAAATAGTGGGTGTAGAGGGCGGAGGCCATGCAGAGGATGTAGCCCAGGGAAAGGCGTACATTTCCCTGAGCTACCCAAAGGAGAGATCTTAAAAAATTAGATCTTTTGAATTGTCTCTGAGGCAAGACGAAAACAAGATAACTCCCCAACAAGGCTTGTAAGACCAAAAGACTATACATGCGAGCTTCTTGACTGTAATATACCATCAGCGGCGAAAAAGCCATAAACCCTGCGGCTAAGAGGGCTACATGCCTGATGCTCCACCAGGTCTGTTTATCGCCTGATATTTGCTGCCCAATGACCCGCCGTCCCACCTGCCACATCATTGGCACAGCTAAGAGGCCGAAAATCGTCGAGGGAAAGCGTAAAGCCCACTCACTCTGTCCAAAGAGGCGCGTTGTGACCCATAGGACGAGATAATAAAAGGGCGGTTGGATGTCTGCCGCCGTCCAACGGATTAAGTCAAGCAATGAAAATTGGGTCAGATACCAGGTTACGCCTTCATCGTACCAGAGGGATTGTTTGTCTAGCCATAGTGTTCGTAGAGCGAAGGCCAGCCAGAGGATAGGGAAGAGGATACGGTTTATTTGCCATAGGCTAGGCTGTGCTGTCACCCTTGAACCCACAACCGCCCTTCTTTTAAAGGGATCCTATGTTTTCGATTTTTCCATTTCGTGTTTCGGTCTCGTGTTTTCTCAAAGGTATAGTGGCTAAAGCCAGCCGCCACGGCCAATCTCCCTAAAAATTCATCGACTGGGACGTAGATACCGTAGGGTGCGGAATCACCGACCACAAAACACACTTTAGCTTTTGGTTCACAAACCCGCCTCAAGGCTTGCCACACTTGGGCCAGATCGACAAAATAGGCGGCGACCATGAGATGATATTTCTTTTGACCGCCATGTTGTAGACGTTCAGTCGCGAGCGTTTGACAAATAGGGGCTAAATCAGCCAGAATAGATGAGATAGATGGGTTTTGCAATACAGTTTCTAAATCTAGTTTTTCAGCCGATACCTGTTGGGTACAGGAACGGACTAAGTGTTGTCGAATTTTAGCTTGTAAGTCGCCCCAACCTTGGACTTCGCCCCAAAACATCATTTCAAGACGAGTCGCATCAGCATAGTCAAAATTATTGGCATAGGGGGGGGAGGTGATGACTAAGTCAATCGAGTCTGTCTCAATATTCGTGCAGGTTCGGGCATCATCCTGGTAAATGACCAGATTAGATTGAGGGACAATTGTTTGGCGATAAATCATATCCTGATGCATCGCGTTAACTGTTTGAGAAAAGGCAATAAACGGGTCTAAATGGTTACTTTTTCGTTTTTTGGGTTGGATTAATTCCATGTTGGATGTCCCAACGGGCGATGAAATCCGTAGACTGGCGGTCAAGGCTAACCAAGCTAATTCAGATATGGGACTTTCATCAGCCTGTTTAAGCCATATATGTTTGAGGGCATGTAATTTTGACAAAGTACGATTTGAATAGCATTTATGAATCAGAGGGGGATATTCTGGTTGGATGTCAAGCCAAGTCGCTTGTGCCTCTTCAGCAATTTGATGTCCAAGTCTCCGAAATTCATAAGGATTAACATACCAATATGATTTAGCTTGCGCTATACGTCGTACGAAAGAATGCGCTTCTAAACCATAACTTCTGAGTTTTGCCTCTTCACCCGCGAGAAGTGCTGTCCCTGAACCTGCAAACGGGTCAAAAAGAGTCGTCGTATGATCTAGGTCTAAGTGGTTGATAACTTGACGCACCCACTCAGCAGAGAAACCGGCTGAGAAACGGAACCAACGGTGTACGGGCAATTTCATATTATCGATAAAGGTTGTGCTTTGAGTGTTTATTTGATTTGGGAGCTGCTCATTTGAGTCTGACCATAAACTCATTTGTTGAAAATCTGTCATGTTTAATATCTTTATTTAGTAAATATTAACCTGATTTCAAAACCGGGCGCAGAAAGGTTTGTAAAAATTGAATGATCTTTGGTTTGTCTGAGAAGTTAGCGTTGATGTTATTGGGGGTGTTTTGTTATGGATAGCAGTATAGGTGTATTCTGTCATTCATGCTCTACACATCATTGCCGCCGACCAAGACTTGCTCATTCACCTTGAGGAGGGCATCGCCGCGATGTCTGAGGTGGTGGAGCATCAGCCGGAGCCATAAACGCATTGTGGTGCAGATTGACCGCTCCATCGGCCTCTCATGGTAAGAAGAAGTCTGTTTGTTGGTACTGGACTGAACTCGTTATTTTTCTTGAGTTTGTATTATATTTCTTTGCTGCCCAATTTTTGCTCATCGTGTGCTACATCTTTAATTTCCGTTTTAATTTCACGTTTATGCCTTGCCTCTAAGTCTTTAAGCATTCGAGATTCTTGGATTATACGTTTGTAGCACTCATACGTAACAAGAACCTCCTCGTTAACACGTTTGTTTATACTATTGAAATCTTTGGTCTCATATAGTGACCATACATTTCTACCATCTTCAAAAAGCTTTCCACCTAAATATTTAGTTGTAAGGCCATTTTTAGGGACTGGATAAAGAAATCCTGATTTATTCTTTAGGGTTGCTGTTGCTATTTGGGAAAGGTCGATAATTCTAAACTGATTCTGTAGCACAAAAGCTTCTGCATTTGTAAGTAGCTTATATCGCTTAAATAATTCAAAAAGTATTGGTACATCTGAATGAGTTATACCAATTCCACACAATACCGCAGAAATTTTGCCATCATGTGCCTGCCTCACATCGTTTGAAATACGTTGTAAGTAAATAAGTATTTTTTTATCAGTTGTCTCTCGGACGAAAAATTCCATATCCAAAAGGATTTAATTCGTTTGAAAAGTTTATTCTGGTCAATATTGCCTGATGAATAGCCACTTACAACGAGAAATGAACCACCGATAAGTTTACAGTGTTTATCCCATGGATTATAGTTAAAATTATTCGATTCTCTCAATTGCTCAGGCACATAAAATTCGAGATCAAAGAAAATTGTTTTACACTTTCTCAAATTTGTAAAAAATTTGTGTTTATCTGTATTCATCTATGTCCTATTTAAATCGTAAATATTAAGTTTATGTTCGTGTCCAGTATATACCTTAATCATTCGCTACCAAGGGATCACGTATAAAAAAATCGTGATCAAGACAGACAGAGCCGTCGTCAAGCAAACGAAAAATCAAGGATATCTGGGGTCAAGGTCGTAAAGATAGCCGCCAGCTAAAGCAGAGACCATTAGCGGGATGGTGATGATGAAGCCGACGGCGGGACCGCCTGTGCCGCCAACTAAAAAAGCCCTAAGAAGTCGAACTGCGACTTAAGGACTTTTTTATCAATATTTTGGCGGCTACTAACAATTGTCGCTCACTACATGGCTTGGGGGGTTCAGATCATATCTCCCAAACGCTGCACCAAAAGCACATAAGCTCTGTACATTAACCTGCTTTCTGTAAAAATCGTCTAAGATTTTACCAGTTTTAAGGTCGCTGATGGTTACTGTGAAATACGTTTCTAAAGCATCTCTAGTGGTATATATGGACAACCCTAACGTCGGTACTCGAACCGTAACGGCATTGATACAATCAAAGGCTCGGTACAAGTCTATAGTGTATTCTAAGCTCACCCTATATCCTCTTCTGACTGATGGAGTAGGAGGTATCTCTCTTAACGCATCAGCATTGTAATCAAATATAGTCAGGACAGTTGGTGTCAAACTACTCCTTTCAGAGTTTATCCTGTCTCGCTTACTACCGCTGTTGCTGATGTACTCATAAAAAACGCTTTCTGTACATTCGCAGTCTCGGTAAAAATCATCGGCTCTCTTTGAGTAGAAAGAACAAACAATAGGCATTTGCGTTAGCGTTTCCTGATTAGGGTCTATGGCTGTTAATTTCTGTACATTTTGCATCTTTGGCGTAACAGTTGCAACTGTTATAGCTGTCGGTGCTTTAGTTGCCATCTCCTGTGCCTGTGTCCTCAAGGGTACTTCGTTTGGCGCAAAAAACACATTTAATAGGGAACACAGCCCACAAATCGCGACTACCATAAAAAATGCTACAAATATTTTGTTTCCATCAATCTTAACCATTATATTATCCTTTGTTCGTCATTGAGCGGCTAAAAAATTATTTTGTGTACTTCTCTCGCCACGCTTCGCGCTCTTTATACACCTCCTCATATTCCACACCGTACTTTATTATTATCCTTATGAGGTCTTTTTCTAGCTCTTTCCCGCAACATACCTCAAAAGAAGTTTCAGCAGACTTGACCTTTTCCTCACTGGCATTATTATCGTTAATGACTGATTTAACAATCCTTTTCGACAGAGACTTCTTAGCGGGTGTAATAATCTGTTTAAGCGTGGGGTGCTTCATCTCTACCTCCAGTAAATTCAATATAACATTCTTTAATCAACGGGTGAATTTGGACATCGCCTCGCTGGACTTCCTCAAGGGTTGGGCTGAGGACGATGAAACCAAATCTTTTAGCATCTGCCCAATTGCTTCGGCAAACAATGGAGGGACTGCGTTGCCTACTTGCGTATATCGGGGGCAATCACGCTTTCGGTTAATTCCTCCTGTCGTATATTTTCCTCTAAATTCATACCAATCAGGAAATGTTTGCAGCCGAGCATTTTCTCTAACTGTTAAAATTCTTGGTTCAGAATAATGAATTATATCATCTGGTAGGGTTGTCACAGTTGCAGATGGTAAGGTTTCATTCAGTGGGGTTATAGAATGTTTCTTAATACCTAAACGCGCTCTGTCTTCTTTACTTATTGTCTTTCCTAAGGTACAAGAGGCCATAATGCGTTGAAACTGCTCTACTGTCTTAGAATTATGTCTAGGTAAACGCATACTATTAGGCGAATTATCAAAATTTTTACGCATTAGCCTGATAAATGAAGAGCTAAAACCATCATCATCATAAGCAATCTGCTTAAACCCTTTAATGGGAGAATCATCGCTGTCAATCAATTCTTTAGTTTGTGTTTCTAAATCGCCAATGGCTTCTTTAACTGATATCGGTTTATCAAGCGGAAGCCCTTTTGATAACAAGAAGTCTTCTCTATTAGCTTTTAATAATTCAAACGGGGTTCTTCCATCTAGTTTTATCAAGGCAGGATCATCTTGTTTTACAGCAATAAGGATAAAGCGCTTTCTGTTTTGCGGTACACCATAATTACTACAGGGCAAGATTTCACAAAATGCTTTATATCCTAACTGGCCCAATTGATTAACCACTACAGAAGCATAAGGTATATTTTTATATTTGCCATTGCCATTTTTCTTGAAAGATAGGATAAAGCCTTGAACATTCTCTATAAACAAAAATCTTGGCTTTAATAGGTCCACAAGTTTGATATATTCCTCGATAAGCATATTACGCGGGTCTGCCTGCGTTCTTCTTCCGGCCAATGAAAAGCCCTGACAAGGTGGCCCTCCTGCAAGCAGAGTCAGCCCCCCTTTTAAGTCATTTAAGTATTTTTCATATTGAGCGATAAATGTCGTCACATCTGTTGAGGAGGGGGGCAGCCATTGAGGCCAATCAAAAAAATTTTGATGAGATGAAATCAAATTTGTTCTTAGTGTTTCAAAGGCCTCAGGATGTTTTTCGATAGCAAAAATTCCCTGCCATCCCGCCTGAATTAATCCTAATGACAAACCACCACAGCCTGCAAATACGTCAGCAAATGTTAAATTTGTTTGGGTTGATTTTTGAAAACAATTACTCATTTTTCCAAAATGATAGAATCACAATCTAAATCTGTATCATCACAAGATGTAGTCGTAAAAATAGGCTTACGGAAATGCAGTTTTTTCGCTATCTCTTAATTCACGCTTGATGCAATATCAGCACCAAGCTTCAATTGAGACATAGCATATTATAAAACAAAAGTCATCGTTAAACAAGGATAATTTACAAGATGGTGCAATTTTGGTTGGGGGAATTTGAGAAGGTATCCTCCGTCCTGCCCCTAAATGTTCGAATATTACCTTCTTGGGCCGAGAAATGAGCAACACCGTGGTGATGGGGGTTGATAGGCTATTTTGACAGAAGCCTATTCGTCATCGGCTGTTTTTTTAATCTCTATAATGTCTAATCATTCGCTACCAAGGGATCACGTATAAAAAAAATCGTGATCAAGACAGACAAAGCCGTCGTCAAGCAAACGAAAAACCAAGGATACATGGGGTCAAAGTCGTAAAGATAGCCGCCGGCTAAAGCGGAGACCATAAGCGGGATGGTGATGATGAAGCCGACGGCGGGGCCACCTGTGCCGCCGCCTGCCTGACCCATTTGAATACCGCCATGACCGATGGCCGCCATGACCCGCCCTCGAACTATTTGCGGGGAATTGTGTCGGCCATGAGAGCAGTGCAGGCGGGTATGGCCAAAGTATAGGCCATGGCAATAATCAAACGCAAGATGAGAACAGTGATGAACTTGGTGGCAAAGGCGTAGAGAGGAATGGCGACCAATGATAAAAGTAAGGCGAGCAGCAGGGTGGGCGTACGTCCCCAAGGGCAACCGAGAGTCCGGCTGGCATGAATAAAAAAAGCTTTAGCAGGCTTTCAAGCAAGAGAATCAAGCCCCAGCTTGTGGGAGATAGCCCAATTTCTTGGATGGTATAGACGACCCAAAAAGGGCCAGCCACACCATTGGCCATGAAGTTGAGGACAATGACAACAGCCAAAGCGCGGAGTGAGCGGGGAAATTGACGGAGCAACTCAGGTATACCACTATAAGCTATTTTTAGGGTGCGGGATAGGGCTGAAAATTGAAATTTTTCTTGAGCAGGGGGGGGAAGGGTCTTCCAGAAGAATGCCAAACTTTAAACGCCCCACAGATTACACAGATTACACAGATTTTTTTACGAAGGAATCGGAATTAAATAAGTTGTGCATTTCAATCTCGATAGTGTTGGGTTTCGGTCGTTCCGCAGGAACGCACTCAACCCAACCTACGAGGCCCAAGTTAATAAATTCTCATTCCTAATCTGAGAAATCTGCGGATCATTATTTTTTTGGAGAGGCGTATTTCAACGCACTTTAGGTCTGCCAAGGCATCACTTGGCCTCCTGCCACTTGATAACACTGCGCTCGTTGGCGAAACTCAGGGCTAAAATCGTCCCAATCAGTGGTGGTGATGAAGACCTGACCGGCCTGATTAATCATCTCCATCACCTGCTTTCGCCGTTGTGCATCCAATTCGCTCATGACATCATCCAAAAGCAGCACAGGCATATCGTTCGTCGCCTCTTTCATCAAGGCCACCTGCGCCAACTTGGTGCTGAGTGCCGCTGTGCGTTGCTGTCCTCGTGAGCCATACGAATGCAAGTCTACCCCATCCACCACAAAATGAAAATCATCTCGATGCGGCCCAATCAAAGTCACCCCGCGCCTGATTTCATCTGGCCGTTGTTCGGCCAATTTGAGCTTGAAAGTTTTAATCACTTCTTTTTGCGGCGGGGCTAGGGTAACGCGGGGGCCGAGGTCGCCTAACGGAAGTTGAAAATTTAAGGTGGGGCGGTGGTGAGGATCAAAACTGGGGTCATAATAGAGGCGGAGACCTTCCTGTCCACTGCTGAGAAGACGATGTTGTTGGCGGGCAATGGAATCCAAATCTAACAGAGCGTTATGACGACGGATGACGAGTAAGGCCCCATATTGGGTCAATTGCTCATCCCAGTAAGCCAGTTGGTCGACAGAACGTCGTCTTTCGGCCAATTCTTTTAACAAGGCATTACGTTGAGTCAAAAGTTTATTATACTCGCTCAAAGCACGACAGTAAATCGGGTCGATTTGACACAGCATGCCATCAAGATAACGACGGCGCAGGTTTGGTGATCCTGTAATCAAGGCTATATCTTCTGGTAAGAACATGACCACATTCAATTGACCGATAACATCCATAGCCCGCTTTTTAACTTTATTCAGCCGAATATCTTTTTTGTGAACCTCATGTTCCTTCAAAATTGTAATGGCTAGGTTTAGGTTTTCCTCACGTCGCTGTACCTGAGCCTCTAAGCGAGCAAAATGCAAAATATCTTGGTCCTTGGACAACCAGTTGATCAATTGTCGATCAGAACGGGCATGTGGGCTACTTGTGGTCGACAATATATACAAGGCTTCCAGAAAATTGGTTTTACCCTGAGCATTCTGCCCCTGAAACAAAATCGGTCCAGGTTCAAAGCCTAGCTGAAGGCGGCTATAATTTCGATAGTTGGTCAGTGAAAGTTGTGAGACGTGCAAAATAATGTCGTAGAATGATAAAGGCAATCGGCTATATGATGACGTATTCGTGTATCATACCTATTTTATCGCTTAATTTTCGTTTGGCAAGGTCAGATGAAGGATGAAAATCAGTCATTTTTAGGAAAAGGTTGATCATTTTATTCATGGTGTTTCCTTATCTCCAAGCACAGGCACCCAATCCTGTGGATAGACTTTCCTCCTGAGACCTCTGCACGTATAATAAAATACTCAGGCTTATGTATACAATCCTTTTTCGACCCTTTTGCTTTTGAAAAAAGCTGAGTTTAAGTTTCACTGGTTTGAAACAGGCACACCGACTTTTCTCTTAGACTTGCTCAAAAATTCGCCCCGCAGTTGGGATCAAATTCCAGATGAAAAATGGTTGCCAGAGGCTAACCCAAGATTATCGAGCCAAGCCCCTTCATTATCTCGGCCTAGCTTTTGAGATGCTAATAGCCCGCTTTCATTCGCGATAACGCGCTCAGTCCAATAATCATGTTCATCAAGATAGTGTTCAATGTGCCGACCATTTCACGTTGACGACTGATTAACAGCATCCCCGCTTGTCCTTTGACTTCAATGATTCGACTCAGATCATCTATCTGTTCAACACCCTCTAAAATTAGCAGGATTTGTCTTTCGCTCAAAGCGCGTCGTGCCGCTTCTTGAGGAGAGAGATAGGGTTCCCTAAGGTACGAGCGATCTTTTCCAAGGCCAGATCGACTTTGGGTTGAATGTAGAAATCATGATAAATAATGCCCTGAGGAAAATGCAGGGGGGCTTGGTTGTTGTTCGTCAAGGTGTATAAAGTTTGACGAACAAGGGCACTTTTGCCAATGCCTGCTGGCCCATACAGCACCACAATTTCGCCTGGCATCAAATTCTCCTTAAGTTGTGCTATATCCGCCTGCCGACCAATAAAATATTCAGGCGGGTCAGGAATCTGGAGGGGAATATCAGATAGCGAAATCTGAGGGAGGACGTACTTTATCTTTGGAACTTGTGGTCTAGCAGACATATCCGTATGGTCAGTGAAGGATGACAATGAGTACGTTTCAATCTTTAGGCATGAGAATGCTCCCTACCACTATTTGTCGGGTCGTAACTTCTTTGGTAATATACGTCGCATCTAGGATGTTGAGAAATATTTCACAAATGCAATCCATATTTTCCCAAAAAATTTTTTTTTGGTAGAATACGATCCAATGATAGATTTGAGAAATTTTTCACATAGATAGCAGTTAGTGGTTAGGGTTTAAGATCTAAAGACTAAAAACTAATCACTAATAACACCGAATGAAGGGTGTTTTTATGAGCAACAACCAAGTATTTCACCCTAGTATGAATGCAATCTCCAAGATATCTATTATCTTGGGTAGTTTGATGGTAATTAGTGTTGGGATGGCATGGTATTTCTTTGTTAAATCCCCGCCTATGACTGGGGTCGATGTTACCTGGGAACAACCTGTTCCTTTTAGTCACAAACACCATGCGAATGAATTAGGGATTGACTGTCGTTATTGTCATGTTTCTGTCGAGAAAGCCGCTTTTGCTGGTATCCCATCCACAGAAACCTGTATGAGTTGTCATTCGCTTGTGTGGACCGAAGCCCCGCTCTTAGAGCCTGTTCGGGCTAGTTATCGAACGGGGGAGCCGCTTATCTGGGCTAGAGTGAATGATTTATCAGACTTTGTTTATTTTAATCACAGTGCCCATATCAATGCCGGCGTTGGCTGTGAGAGCTGTCATGGACGGGTAGACCAAATGCAGCTCACTTACAAGGCAAATACATTTCAGATGGAGTGGTGTTTAAGATGCCACCGTGCCCCAGAAAAATACCTCAGACCAAAAGAAGAGGTATTCACCATGGGTTGGGAACCGCCAATTGCTCAAGTGACTTTAGGCGAGCAATTGGTTGAAGAATACCATATCAATGTAGACCGCTTAACAAACTGCTCTATTTGTCACAGGTAGATAAGATGAGAAAGACCCTTGACACCACCGAACTTCGCAAAATTTTAAGTGAAAAGCAAGGTCAGCAGTATTGGCGTAGCTTGGAAGAATTGGCTGAGACCAAAGAATTTGAAGAGATGCTTCATCGGGAATTTCCGCAAGGAGCCTCTGAGTGGCTTAGTTCTGTAAGCCGTCGAAATTTTTTGAAATTGATGGGAGCTTCTTTAGCCTTTGGCGGCTTATCAGCCTGTTCTCTTTCCGAACCTGAAAAGATTGTGCCTTATGTCGAGGCACCAGAAGAACATTATTTGGCCGGTGTGCCCTTATTCTATGCCACAGCTATGACTTTAGGGGGGATTGCCATGCCCCTCTTAGCAGAAGGCCAGATGGGTCGCCCCATCAAAATTGAAGGGAACCCCGACCATCCAGCCAGTTTAGGGGCGACGACTGCGATTGCCCAAGCCTCAATTTTGGATCTCTATGACCCAGACCGCTCGCAAACGGTTATCAATGCTGGGGTGATTAATACTTGGTCAAATTTTTTAGAGGCTTTCAACACGCGCCTGTTAATTCAACAGAAGAAGCAAGGCGAAGGCTTGCGGATTTTGACCGGAACCATTACTTCCCCTGCATTGGCTAGTCTGATTAATCAGGTCTTGGAAGAATATCCAAGTGCTAGGTGGCATCAATATGAGCCTGTGAATCGAGACAATGTACTAGAGGGGGCAATATTAGCCTTTAGTGAACCGGTTAATACGATTTATCATTTTGACCAAGCCGATATTATCTTCGCCTTAGATGCCGATTTCACCAGCACGATGCCCGGTAATGTCCGCTATGCTCATGATTTTTCTAGCAAACGGCGTGTTCGTCAAGATCACTTTGAAATGAACAGATTATATGCTGTCGAAAGTATGCCGACCCCAACTGGCAGTCTCGCTGATCACCGCTTGCCGATACGGGTTAGCGATATGGAGCCAATCCTGAGAGCTTTGGCCAAAGAGCTTGGCTTAGAGGTTTCAGCTTATGAATTAGATGAAGATCAAGCCAAATGGGTGGCTGCTTTGGCTCATGATTTATTAGCGCATCTTGGAGCCAGCATGATTATTCCTGGCGATCATCTGCCGCCAATCGTCCATGCTTTGGCCCACGCGGTCAATCACCGCTTAGAGAATATAGGCCAAACGATTACTTATACAGAGCCTTTAGAAGCCAACCCTGAAAACCAAGCCGCCTCTTTAGGCAATTTGGTGAACGATATGAATAAAGACTCGGTTGAGGTCTTGGTTATTTTAGAAACGAATCCAAGATACAATGCCCCAGCCGATTTAGATTTTGTGAACGCCCTGAAAAAGGTCGAGTTTCGGGCGCATCTGGGCCTCCACCGTGATGAAACAGCACAGTTATGCAATTGGCATATCCCAGCCCTTCATTATTTGGAAATGTGGGGAGATGCGCGGACTTATGATGGGTCAGTGGCACTCATACAGCCCCTCATTGAACCGCTCTATGACGGCAAATCGAGTTTGGACATGGTGGCCGCCATGTTGGGTCAAGGTGGCCGCTCTAACTATGATATTGTACATCAGTATTGGGAAGATCAAGTTGGCGCAGATAATTTTGAGTCGTTCTGGCAACAAGCCATCCATGATGGTTTTGTGAAAGATACGACTTTTCCTGCCAAAGCGGTCAGCCTTGGTCCATCCTTCTATAATACCCTAACGCCATCTCCTGCGACTGAAGGTTTAGAAATTATCTTTCAGCCAGATCCAAGTTTATGGGATGGTCGTTTTGCGAACAATGGTTGGTTACAAGAACTGCCCAAGCCTGTGACGAAAATGACCTGGGATAATGTAGCAGCCATGAGCCTACAGACCGCCCATGAACTTCATGTGACCAATGAAGATGTGGTGGAATTAACCTATCAGGGACGACAAGTCTCTGCCCCAGTCTGGATTGTGCCTGGTCATGCTGATCGCTCTGTGACAGTCCATTTAGGATTTGGGCGCACCCAAGTGGGCCAGGTAGGTAATCAGGTGGGCTTTAATGCTTATGCCTTACGAACTTCCGACGCGCCTAACTATGGCGGTGGTCTACAAGTTCAAAAAACTGATCAGAAATACGCTTTAGCTTCCACCCAAGAACACTTTAACATGGAAGACCGTGGTCTGGTTAGGGCCGGAACCCTTGAGCATTTTAAGGAAGAACCAGATTTTGTTCATCATATCGTCCATGAATTGCCAGATATTTCCCTTTATGAAAGCTGGGAATATACCAGCTATGCTTGGGGAATGTCGGTTGACTTGAATGCCTGTACAGGATGTAATGCTTGTGTGATTGCCTGTCAAGCTGAAAATAATGTTCCTGTGGTGGGTAAAGAACAAGTTTTGGTTGGCCGTGAAATGCACTGGATGCGCTTAGATGGTTATTTTGAAGGCTCACCAGATCAGCCGAATTTATATAGTCAGCCCGTTATGTGTCAACACTGTGAGCAAGCCCCCTGTGAAGTGGTTTGTCCAGTTGCGGCGACCGTACATGATGCTGAAGGTCTAAACGTCATGGTCTATAACCGGTGCGTTGGAACCCGCTATTGTTCTAATAATTGTCCCTATAAAGTGCGACGCTTTAACTACCTCCAGTATGAAGGATACCAACAGGATACACGGACCCTTCAGAAGAATCCCGAGGTGACGGTTCGCGTACGGGGGGTGATGGAAAAATGCACCTACTGTATTCAACGGATTAGTGATGCCCGCATCCAAGCAAATAATGAAGATCGAATAATCCAAGATGGCGAGGTTCAGACCGCTTGTCAAGCGGTCTGCCCAACGAAGGCCATTGTTTTTGGTGATACCAACGACCCGACCAGCGAGGTATCTCAGTTGAAGCAAGAGCCACTTTCTTATGGCATCTTGACCCAATTAGGCACCCGACCTCGAACCACCTATATGGCGAGATTACGGAATCCTAATCCGGCCTTGGAAGAATCTGTCAGGCATGATGGTGATTCTGGAGGACATTAAATTAGCAATTAGGGACTAAAGTCAGACCTGACAGGTTTCCGTCGAATCCAAAGGATTCGCAACCTGTCAGGTCTAGAATTTACCCCTAACCTGGAGTTATTTATGCAATTCGTTGAAAAACCACCCATAAGGCAAGAGGAAGATGTACTTGGGCCAGGCCATTCTTATGGCTCGATTAGTGATAAAATTGGCGGGATTGTCTTAGAACAGAAAATTCGGATCCCTTGGTTGGTTGGCTTGTTGGCTGCCGGCGGCTTATTCTTTGTTTACTTGCTTTCTATTGGCTACCTTTTCTACCAAAGTACAGGTATTTGGGGTCTCAATGTGCCCGTGGCCTGGGGGTTTGCCATTATTAGTTTTGTGTGGTGGATTGGCATTGGTCACGCCGGAACGTTGATCTCAGCGATTTTGTTCTTATTAAGACAAGAATGGCGTATGTCCATTGCCCGCTTTGCCGAGGCGATGACCTTATTTGCTGTCGCTTGTGCCGGGGTGCTGCCTATTTTTCACTCAGGTCGTCCTTGGCTGACAGCCTATTGGTTATTTCCCTATCCAAATACATTTGGTTTATGGCCCCAGTTTCGTAGTCCCCTGATTTGGGATGTCTTCGCGGTTTTGACTTATGCCACAGTCTCAGTGATGTTCTGGTACGTCGGGTTGATCCCTGATTTAGCTTCCCTGCGAGATAAAGCCCAACACAAATTATTGAAGATTATTTATGGCATGGCGGCTTTGGGTTGGCGTGGGTCAGCGGTCCATTGGGATCGCTACAATACTGCCTACCTACTCTTGGCGGCTTTAGCCACGCCCCTAGTTGTTTCAGTCCATAGCGTTGTAAGCTTCGACTTCGCCACTTCCCTCGTGCCTGGCTGGCATACAACTATCTTCCCGCCCTACTTTGTCGCAGGCGCCATCTTTGCTGGTTTTGCCATGGTCATGACCTTGACCATTCCGCTGCGTATACTTTATGGCCTCAAAGACATGATTACGGCCAAACATCTCGACAATATGGCCAAGGTGACTTTAGCCACGGGTCTCATCGTCGCTTATGGATATCTGGTGGAACTGTTCATAGGCTGGTACAGTGCGAGCGATTTTGAAATTTATATGCTCAATAACCGTTTCACTGGCCCTTATGCGGCTGAATATTGGACGTTGATTTTCTGTAATGTTGTTGTCACCCAATTGTTATGGTTCAGATGGGTCAGGTATAATCCTTGGCTACTATGGTTTATCTCCCTCTTCATCGGGGTCGGCATGTGGCTAGAACGTTTTGTGATTGTGGTCATGAGCTTACATCGTGATTTCATGCCCTCCTCCTGGGATATGTACTATGGCACGGCCTGGGACTGGAGTCTGTATATTGGTTCTTTAGGCTTCTTCTTAGTGATGATCTTAATTTTTATTCGCAGCTTGCCGATGATCTCGATCGTCGAGATGAAAGAACTCTTGCATAAAAAATCACATCAGGGTCATGTCCACGAATGACGTAGTCATCGGTGATCTATATTTGGAGTAAAAACACTATGGCTTATGCAAAAAATACAGAAGGTGGTCTTTATGGGGTGATGGCTGAGTTTGATGACTCGGAGCTTCTCTTGGAAGCGGGTCGGCGGGCTTATGAGGCAGGCTATCGCCGTCTGGATGCTTATAGCCCGCTGCCTATTGATGGATTAGCAGCAGCAATTGGACGAAAAACCTATTTGTTACCCTATCTTGTGCTAGGGGGTGGTATTACAGGGGCCTTGGGTACATTTTTCATGCAATATTTCGCCAATGTGATCCACTATCCGATTAATATTGGCGGTCGCCCCTTGAATAGTTGGCCGTCTTTCTTCATTCCTTCTTTTGAAATTATGATTTTATTATCGGCGGCGACCGCAGTAGGCGGGATGATTATTCTCAATGGTTTGCCCATGCCTTATCATCCAGTTTTCAATGCCCCTAATTTCCAACTGGCCACCAAGGATCGTTTTTTCTTGTGTATTGAAGCGAGCGATAAACAATTTAATCTTGAGGAAACAAAAAGTTTTTTGGCAAGCCTTCATCCACTGAATGTTGTCGAAGTTGATAAAGGGGCCTCTGATATTGAGATGGCATCTGATTTTGACCTTTTTTCATGAGGATAAAGATGAGACGATTTCACAAGCTAACAAGGTATTTATATGCAACCATATTTTGTCTTAGCAGCCTTCTACTTTTTAGCAGCTGCGACATTGTGCCCT
Organism: Anaerolineae bacterium; assembly: GCA_965199695.1. Classification (GTDB taxonomy): domain Bacteria; phylum Chloroflexota; class Anaerolineae; order 4572-78; family 4572-78; genus CBDAUV01. The sequence continues at coordinate 2,594,431 of OZ241372.1, forward strand.
ATCTTCACATGCGCGACCAACCGAAATATGAGCCTTATGAAGAGAGTGTCTTTTTTGAAGACGGTCAATCCTCACGACCAGTCGTGGCGAATACGATTGCCCGGGGAAATCTGAGAATCGATACCCATTATTATGAAGGAAAAGTTGATGGCATCTATGTCGATAGTTTCCCTTTTGAGATTACCCTTGAAGTCGTAGAGCGCGGGCAAGAACGATATAATATTTATTGTGCCCCCTGTCACGGTCAAGTCGGAGATGGCTTAGGCATGATTGTCCAACGCGGCTTAAAGAAACCATCCTCTTTTCACATCCCACGTCTTCGTGATGAGTCAGTCGGCTACTATTATGATGTGATCAGTAATGGTTTCGGATCAATGTATAGCTATGCCTCCCGTGTTCCGCCTGAAGACCGGTGGGCCATTATCGCCTATATTCGCGCCTTGCAATATAGTCAAAATCCTAATATGGACGATTTCAACGAGGAAGGTCTCTCCTTATTAGAAGAAAGACAAGAGACTGAATTAGATGTATCAGAAGAAGGAGATGATCATGAATAATATTGAAACGTTTGGCTATCGCCTAGAACGTATTCAGCGCACTTCACTCACGGCGGGGGTTGGCGGGTTGATTCTGTGCCTGGTCATTGGGGTGTTAATTAGTGGTCGGGAACAAGTATTTCAATCATATTTATTCGGCTATATTTACTGGATGCAAATCGTCTTAGGCTGTATCGGGGTTATTTTGTTGCATTATTTGGTGGGTGGAGCCTGGGGGTTCTCAGTACGCAGACTCTTAGAGTCTGGGGCGATGACGTTGCCGGTGATGATTATTCTATTCATCCCCATCCTTCTTGGCTTAAACGCAATTTATGAATGGGCCGATGCTGAGGCTGTGGCTGCCAATTCTCTCTTGCAACATAAAGCAGTCTATTTGAACATAGAATTTTTCGTGTTGCGGAGTGTGATTTACTTTGTTATCTGGTTCGCTTTTGCTTTCGCTTACAGTAAGTGGTCTTTAGCCCAAGATAAGACGGGTGATGCCTCGTTGACCGCTCGGATGAAACAACTGAGTGGTCCTGGCATGGTGATTTATGTTTTAGCCTGTACCTTCGCTGCTTTTGATTGGGGGATGTCCACAGATGCAGAATGGTTTTCTTCAATTTATGGTGCTTTATTTATCGTTGGTCAAGGTTTATCTACCTTTGCCTTTGCCATTGTGGCTATGAAAGTTTTGTCCACCCATGATAAAACTTTATCAAAAGTAGCTTCGCCTAGCAATTTTAGTGACTTAGGCAATCTCATGTTTGCCTTTACCATCTTATGGGCTTATATCACATTTTCTCAATTCTTAATTATCTGGTCTGCGAATTTACCGGAAGAAATAGGGTGGTATCTTGACCGCTCTCAAGGTGGGTGGCAATGGATTATTCTATTGGTCATAATTTTTCATTTTCTCTTTCCATTCTTTATCTTGCTTAATCGTACCGTTAAACGGAGTGCGAGAGTCCTACCAGTGATCGCCGCCTTCGTCCTCGTCATGCGTCTTGTTGAGACTTTTTGGTTAATTTCACCGACATTTAATCAGGGAGCTTTACAGATTCATTGGCTAGATATAGCGGCCCCGGTAACGATTGGCGCGATTTGGTTCTCAGCTTTCATCGGACAGATCAAGCGTAAACCCTTAGTTCCCCTACAAGATCCGCGCTATGGAGGAGCATTATCATGAGCAGCCATGATGACGGTCATTCAACAACTTATGAGCCTAAAGATATAGATTTAGGCCCAGTAACCATTGCGGCCCTGATAATTTTTGCTATTTTGGTGGTTATCCTCTTCCTTTTCTATGGCATCGTCCAAGTGATGGAGAGCTATGTGACAAATAGTCAAACCATCGTGCAGGAAGTCGAGATGGAAACGCCTTTGGTTCCATCACCACGATTACAGCCCAACCCGATTGATAACCATTTACCAAAAGAAGATATGATCTTGCTGCGGAATGAAGAAAACCGCGTTTTAGAGTATCCTGTAATAAATATAGAAGAGAAGGTTATTATTCGTGTCCCTATTGACGCGGCAATGGAAAAGATGGTTGAAAAAGGTTTTCCAATTCGACAAGAGTAAGCACCATATTGTGACAAAGAATATTTATCGTCTTGGCTTAATTACATGGTTATTAGGCAGTATGTTGATTGTTTCAGGACAAGCGCAACAGCCGCTTCCCCAAGATTTGATTCGTGAAGTGGCTTTTAGCCAGAAATTGGAACAATATATTCCGTTAGATTTGCCTTTTATCGACTCAACGACGAATTTAGTGACTTTAGGTGATTTTTTTAACGATAAGCCGATTATTTTGTCATTAGGCTACTATGAATGTCCCATGCTCTGTTCGTTGACTAGGGCGGGACTGTTGAAAGCTTTACAAGAATTAGAAGCCTTTGATGTGGGGGATGAATTTGAGGTGGTGGTGGTCAGCATTGACCCTGATGAGACTCCTGATGTGGCAGCGCGTACAAAAGAAATTACAGTCGCTGAGTACATGAGATCTGGGTCTGAGACTGGCTGGCATTTTTTGGTGGGACAAGAAAAGAGCATTAAGGCCTTAGCTGATTCAGTCGGTTTTCAATATGCCTATGATCCCAGGATTGACGAGTATGTTCATCCAAATGGGGTGATTATTTTGACCCCAGAAGGACAAATCGCCCGTTACTTTTACGGGATTGATTTTCCTTCTCAGGGCTTGCGTTTAGGTTTGGTCGAAGCAGCTGATAACAAAATTGGCTCATCACTGGATGAACTTTTATTGATCTGTTATCATTACGACCCTGTTTCAGGAGCGTATACCCTTTCTATTCTCGCTATTTTGCGGGCGTTGGGGACGTTGACAGTTCTATCTATTGGTGGTTTTGTCGTCATTATGCTTCGTCGAGAACGTCATCAAATGAGATTGACAGAGTAAAGGTGATGTAAATGTTTGATTTTCCAATTTTTCCGCAACAAGCCTCAACTGTGGCCTGGCAAGTTGATTTAGTATTTTTTGTTTTAACGGCTCTCAGTATTTTTTTTACTATAGCTGTGACTGGCTGTATGATCTTTTTTGTCATAAGGTATCAACATGGCTCTCGCGCTAGCAGGATTAACCCACCCCACGAGAGTACAACCCTAGAACTCACTTGGTCAATTATTCCACTTTTTATGGCTATGGCTATCTTTTTGTGGGGGACAGGGGTTTATTTTAATATGATTAACCCGCCTCCGGATGCCTTAGAAGTGTATGTGATTGGCAAACAATGGATGTGGAAAACGCAACATCCGAATGGCAAACGCGAAGTGAATGAATTGCATATCCCCGTCAATCAGCCTATAAAATTGACCATGACTTCGCAGGATGTTATTCATGACTTTTTTATCCCAGCTTTTCGGGTGAAACAAGATGTCGTGCCGGGCAAATATACCTCATTGTGGTTTGAAGCGACAGATACAGGAACCTTTCATTTGTTTTGTGCAGAATATTGTGGGACTGAACACTCAAGAATGAGAGGAACAATATATGTCTTGGAAGAAAGTGAATATCAACGCTGGTTGAGCGGTGATACAAATGATTTGTCTTTGGCTGAGGCAGGTGAACTGCTTTTTGAAAAGAAAGGGTGTGTCTCTTGCCATGTCGCTGAAAATTCAGGCCGTGGCCCTTCTTTGATTGGTATCTATGGTCAAGAAAGAGAATTTGAGACAGGGGATTCTGCCGTGGCTGATGAAGACTATGTGCGTGAATCGATTTTGCAACCAATGGCCCATGTGGTTAAGGGCTATTTACCCATTATGCCTGCTCAAGAAGGTCTCCTGAGTGAAGAAGATTTGTTAAAATTAGTAGAATATATCAAGTCTCTTAGTAATGAATGATGATAGGTTTACAATATATTAAAAGAGGTGTTATGATATGATAGGCGTAACAACATCTGCACCACAGATAACTGAAGAACAGGGTGAGGAAAATTATCTCAACACATCGTATACGCTTTGGTCTTGGCTCTTCACCATCGACCATAAACGGATTGCAATTTTGTATTTGGTATCAACAGGTATCTTTTTCTTTATTGGTGGTTTAGCTGCGGCTGTCGTGCGGTTAGAGTTAATCACGCCAGGGGCTGATTTATTACAAGCCGATACATATAATAAGACATTTACCTTGCATGGCGTTGTCATGGTCTTTCTTTTTTTGATACCAGTTATTCCTGCTGTTTTAGGTAACTTTCTTTTGCCGATTATGATTGGGGCCAAAGATTTGGCTTTCCCTCGGTTGAACTTGGCCAGTTGGTATATCTATATGTTAGGTGGCTTATTTGCGATCATCACGGTTATCTTAGGGGGTGTTGATACAGGCTGGACCTTCTATACCCCTTATAGCAGTACCTATACCAATACAGCGGTGATTTTAACCATATCGGCAGCGTTTGTGGTGGGGTTTTCTTCTATCTTTACAGGTCTAAACTTCATCGTCACAATCCATAAAATGCGTGCCCCTGGGCTAACTTGGTTTCGTTTACCCTTGTTCGTCTGGGCTATGTACGCCACCAGTTTGATTATTTTGTTGGCCACACCTGTTGTTGCCATTACCCTATCTTTAATTATCGTAGAACGTGTTTTGTTGGTCGGGATTTTCGACCCTGCTTTGGGGGGTGATCCGATTTTATTTCAACACTTATTTTGGTTCTATTCACATCCAGCAGTTTATATCATGATCTTGCCTGGGATGGGGATTATTAGCGAACTTATCACCTGTTTTGCTCGGCGGCGGATTTTTGGCTATCATTTTATCGCCTTTTCTAGTATGGGAATCGCTATTCTAGGTTTCTTCGTGTGGGGACACCACATGTTTGTCAGTAGTCAATCATTCTACGCCAGCGCGGTATTCTCTTTTATCACCTTTGCTGTGGCGATACCCTCTGCGATCAAGGTTTTTAATTGGACCGCTACCTTATATAAGGGTCATATTTCTCTGGACACCCCCATGTTGTATGCCCTAGGCTTTATTGGCTTGTTTCTCATTGGAGGCTTGACAGGCTTGTATTTAGGCACGATAGCGGTGGATGTTCATGTGCATGATACATATTTTGTGGTCGCTCACTTCCATTATGTCATGGTCGGTTCAACAATTATGGCTTATTTAGGGGGGCTTCATTTTTGGTGGCCGAAAATGACAGGGAGAATGTATAACGAAGCCTTGGGTAAATTATCTGCTATTTTGATTTTCGTTGGGTTTAATTTGACCTTTTTCCCGCAGTTCATTGTCGGCTACTTGGGGATGCCGCGCCGTTATCACATTTATCCGGATGAGTTTCAGATTTATCACATTGCCTCATCTGCTGGGTCCACCATTTTGGGCTTTGCCTATATCTTACCCGTGTTATACTTAGTTTGGTCGCTATTCTTCGGCGAAAAAGCCTCAAGTAACCCTTGGCGAGCAAAAGGTTTAGAATGGGAAGTCGCTTCACCACCCCTTTCACATAATTTTGAAAGTACCCCTATCGTAACTGAAGAAGCTTACGCCTACCCTGAGGAGGATGGACATGGTACGCAGTAGACCCCCTGTCTTAGGTCATCACTTCGCTGATCTGGAACAACAACAAGAGGCTCAAACGCTGGGCATGTGGGCCTTCTTGATCACGGAAGTCATGTTTTTTGGTGGCCTCTTTGCGATTTATGCAGTTTACCGCTTTGCTTATCTTGATGCCTTTGCTGAGGCTAGTCGAGAGTTAAATTTGACGCTTAGTACCATCAATACCTTCATCTTGTTATGTAGTAGCTTGACCGTTGCTTTAGGGGTGAGAGCCGCTCAGACTAGTAAACATTTTCAGTTGATCGGCTATATCATCGCTACCTTAGTCTTAGGGACGGCTTTCATTGTCATTAAAATTTTTGAGTATGCGGACAAAATCTCACACAACGTCTTTCCAGGTCCGAATTTTGAGTATCATGGAGCTACTGCCGCTTATACTGAAGCAGCTGAACTCTTTTTTGGTATTTACTATTGCATGACAGGCTTACACCTCATTCATATGTTCATTGGGGCAGGGTTATTGACTTGGCTCTTAATTCGATCTCTAATGTTTCATTTTTCCGAGAAGAACTTCGTCATGGTAGAAATATGCGGACTTTATTGGCACTTTGTTGATGTTGTTTGGGTTTTCCTATTCCCTTTACTGTATTTAATTGATCGGTCAGTCTAATGAGTACACACGAAAATCATCACGAAGAACATGAACATCATATTGTCCCGCTATTTGTTTATTTTGTTATTTTCGGGGCTTTAATGGTCTTGCTTGTGGCGACGGTTGGAGCATCATTTATGGCTTTATCCCCTGAGTTATCGGCTATCATTGCCTTAGCCATCGCCACGACAAAAGCTGTCCTGATTATCCTCTATTTTATGCATGTCAAGTATAGCAGCAAGTTAGTTTGGGCTTATGCTGCGGCTGGATTTTTTGGCTTGCTGATCCTCTTGGTGATCTTGATGGCTGACTATGTTGGTCGTCAGGGGATCGAGTCTTTGACCAGCACCAGCTTTTTTATCTCCCAGTTTGGATCAGACTTTGGGTCTAGTTAAATTGTTTTATATAAAATGATTAGCCTCTGAAAGTGCATCACATTCTTTTGCATTTCATGCCCAATCTGGTTCCCAAATTCAGATTGGGAGCCTGATTCCCATTCCTAAGCGACCTACTTGTTATCCAACCTACGCTTGCCATTGTTCTGGCCTTTCCCTCTTCACACTCTCTGTTAAATCGGATTCATCATTGTGATAAGATAAATCCATCAGGAATGGTTTAAACGACTGAATATAAGCATAGTCAGTTGCCCCAATTTCCCTGCATAATTCACCCAGCGTCAGGTTTTCTCCGCCGGGATGGAAGCGCAAATCTTCATCTGTTAGTATTTCAATCAATTGATTCCGTAATGGCTGATACATCTGTAAGATTTGGTAACGTTCTTGAATGATTGGGTTCATTTGGATACGCCTGTGTGAAATTGTTTTAGTGGCGATAGGATAGAAATTTTCTGGCTTATTTTTCCTTTTCGCCACGTCGGAGTATAGTAGTATATTTATTGAAGGCAAAGTGAAACTTAAACTTTGGATTGCAGCAAGAGGCTTGGATGCGCTAAAATCTATTTCGAATCCACCATACCTGTCAATTTCAAGGGAATACGCTAGTGAGTCATGACGATTAAATTTTTGAGCAAGCAAACTGCTAACAAAAACAATATCACTATCATTGAAGCCGTTCTGGCTGGCAATTAATTGACTGGCAGGCGTGAGGGCTTTCGCGCCGCATTGTTAGGTGCAATGTCAATGCCTTGGGATTTGATTTTGATGGGCAGTTTGAGCGCAGTTATATTAGTTCTGGTCCGCAGATTTCGCAGATTTTTTCTTTGCCGATGTGGCTTAAGAAGATAGGCTGATGTTTGAAATTGCGATATATAGATCCAAGAAGTACCGCCTATTAGGAGGCTTAGATGACCCCGCAAGAGGTAAAAGAAGTCCTGACCCAAGAATTACCACAAATAATTGAAGAAGACCAAGCTTTGCGAGATTTCATTTTAGATTTGGTGCAAGACAAATTTGCTCCTAAACAAGAAACAGAAGATTGGTTTAGCCAAGCATTACAGGAAATGCAGCGTGACCGCGAGGAGAACCAGAGGACATTAGTGGAGATGCGCGAGGAGAGTGAGCGAAAATGGGAAGAGAACCAGAGGACATTAGTGGAGATGCGCGAGGAGAGTGAACGAAAATGGGAAGAGAACCAGAGGACATTAGCGGAGATGCGCGAGGAGAGTGAGCGAAAATGGGAGGATATGCTGGCTGAGATAAAACAGCTCAACCGAAAATACGATAGTACCATCGGTGCTTTGGGATCGAGATGGGGTATCCATTCTGAACAATCTTTTCGTGATGCCCTCAAAAGCATCCTCGAAGAGTCCTTTGCGGTGCAAGTATTGAATATTACCGAATATGATGATGAGGGAGAGGTCTTTGGTAGACCTGACCAAGTAGAGTTGGATATTATCATCAAAAATGGCTTGTTGCTCATTGTGGAAATAAAATCTTCAATGAGTAAGAGCGAGATGTACACCTTTGCTCGGAAGGTAGCCTTTTATGAAAAACGTCACCAACGCCAAGCAAATCGTAGAATCGTCATATCGCCAATGGTGGATGAATATGCGCTGCCTGTGGCGAAGCGGTTGGGCCTTGAGGTGTGTAGCTATGCCGAAGATGTAGAACCAAATTAGGACGTCGGACACAGATTGCCCAGATTTTCACAGATCAATAAAAAATCTGTGTTCATCTGTGAGAATCTGTGCCCTACTTAAATCATCAATATGAAGTGATGTCTGATATTGCCATTAAAGTAGAAAACCTATCCAAACGATATCGTATCGGTCTAATAGAGGAACTGCCGGAGACTCTCGTCGGGGCGATGGCCAACTGGTTAAAATCACCATTTGCTAATTTTCGACAACTCCGTAAACTAAGTCACTTTGAGCAGGACGGTCAAGATGCTGAGGTATTATCTATGCCTTATAAGGGAAAGGTTCTAAATGACAAAACAGGTCAAAGTTTTAGTGACGGGTGCGGGGGGATTTATTGGTCATCACTTGGTTGCTTACTTAAAGCGGCGAGGTTATTGGGTGCGTGGGGTGGACCTTAGATCCCCTGAATTTGCGCTGACAGAAGCAGATGAGTTTGAATTGCTTGATCTTCGTCAGTGGGCCAACTGTTTACAAGCTACCCGTGGGGTTCAAGAAGTGTATGCTCTCGCAGCCGATATGGGTGGCATGGGATTCATCTCGACCCATAATGCCCAAATTATTCACCATAACACCTTGATTAATTTTCATACGATTGAAGCGGCTCGCGTCAATGGAGTGAAGCGCGTACTTTTTTCTTCTTCGGCTTGTATTTACCCAGTATATCGGCAGCAAGAGGCTGATGTCACAGCCTTGAAAGAAGAAGATGCGTATCCAGCCTCACCCGAAGATGCTTATGGATGGGAAAAATTGTTGGCTGAACGTTTATATACGTATTATCGCACTGACTACGGCTTAGAAACACGTCTTGTTCGCTTTCATAATATTTTTGGTCCCTTCGGCACCTGGGAGGGAGGACGAGAGAAAGCCCCGGCGGCTCTTTGTCGTAAGATCGCTGTTGCAAAGTTGACCAATAACCCAGAAATCGAAATCTGGGGTGATGGGAAACAGACTCGTTCATTTTGCTATATTGATGACTGTGTTGAGGGCCTATATCGTCTGATGCGTTCAGACTATCATGAACCGCTTAACTTGGGCCAAGACCGTCTGGTCACGATTAATCAATTGACCGATATTATTGCCCATATTGCTGGCATTGACATCATCAAAAACCATGTTCCAGGTCCTCAAGGGGTACGTGGACGTAATTCTGATAATACACGTCTGCGTCAAGTATTAAAATGGGAGCCGCAAATTTCGTTGGAAGAAGGCCTGTCCTGTACTTATGCGTGGATAGAAGGGCAGGTTAGAACCAAGTTAGATTCTAATCAAATCGCTACATTGGCTCACAGTGTTATTCCGGAGTCGCCCTGAGCACTTATTCTATCATTGGCTTAGGAAAACTAGGAGCTAGTATGGCTGCCGCCATCGCTAAACGGGGATTTAAAGTCATCGGATTGGCTATTAACCAGCAGAGCGTTACGTTGCTGGAGCAGGGGAAGCCTCCAGTCCAAGAAACTGACTTGGCAGAAACCATCACGGCCAACCAAGAACGATTACGGGCCACGACTAGCTACCGTGAGGCAGTTTTAGACTCCGATATCTCCTTTGTCGTCGTCCCAAGGCCTAGCAATGCTCAAGGGGCCTTTTCGCTTAAGTATGCAGCCCAAGCCTTCCGTGAGATTGGACGCATTTTAGCAGATAAAAAAGATTATCATTTGGTTGTCTTAACGAGTACAGTCTTGCCGGGCGCAACCCGCTATGGTTTGCTACCGATTTTGGAACAAGCATCCGCCAAAATAGCTGGACGAGACTTTGGCCTCTGTTACAGTCCAGGGTTTATTGCTTTGGGGAGTGTCATTCGGGATTTTCTTAACCCAGACTTTACCCTGATTGGCGAACTTGATACGCGCTCCGGCAATTTTTTAGAAGCCTGCTATGCTCAGATCATGGAAAATGCCCCGCCTTGCAAGCGGATGAGCATTGAGAATGCTGAACTAACGAAGATTGCTGTGAATACCTTTGTCACCACCAAAATCACCTTTGCCAATATGCTGGCTGATCTATGTCAGCACATTCCAGGTGGTGATATAGATGTCGTGACTGATGCCCTAGGCAGTGATGAGCGGAGGGGTCATAAATACCTTAAAGGCACACTTGGTTATGGCGGGCCATGCTTTCCTTGTGATAATCTCGCCTTAAGCTATCTAGCTCGTGCCTTGGGTCGTCCAGCCCTTTTAACAGACGCGACTGAACACTATAATCGCGCCTTACCTGAACAGGTTATTGAACACTTGCGTCCGCTGATTCACGAAGGGACAACAGTGGCAGTTTTGGGATTGGCTTATAAACCTCATTCGCAGGTCATCGAAGAATCCCAAGGGCTTGTGTTGACCAAAAATTTTCCCAGATTGCTGCCCGTGTCATCGCGTATGACCCCCTGGCTGGCGAAGTAGCCAAGCGTGAACTGGCGCAGCATGCTTTGGTCCTTGACTCAGGGGAAGGCTGTCTGGAACAAGCGGAGATGATCCTCATTACCACGCCTGATCCTGTTTTTAAGGCCTTAAAAGCAAGTGACTTTCGACATCACCCTGTAACAGTTGTTGACTTTTGGCGTATCCTAGAGGCAGAGCTAACTGGAAAGCCTCATATTCATTATGTCCCTATTGGACGGAGCATTGATGACGCGGTTAATACGGCTCGCATAGACAAACCGGCGCATAATAACCTTTGGTGCTAGTTTATTTCCGTAATTTTTTCGGTCATTAGGTCTTATGACCAAAAAATATTCGGATATTCTCAGCAAATCCGAATTAATGATATCGGAAGCGGGTGCTTAAATGCTTGTTTTCTGCTTTTTCGGCGAATTTCCAAAAATTATTCGGTGAACATGCCATTATATCGATAATATTCGGCCAAACACGAGTACCAAAGGTTAGAGAAACTGGGATTCTGTAGCGCGACTTTATGTTCATTCATCGCGTCACGGATCCAGCGGCCCCCAGCAATCGTATTTTTATCATCGTATAACGCCGTGGTGCCGTCTGCACTGATAGGCCAGCCGCCATGGGCTGAGATGGGGGTCAGGCTGGCTTCAAAGTAGGGAGCCACCCAGAGGCCATAAACATCCACCTGCTCCCCATCGCGTTTGGTCAACCGTTGGGCGGCATCAATGACATCATCATCCGTCCATTCATCCGTCGGTTCATCCACCTCTGCTTCAGCGAATAGCTCTGGCTGATAGTCTTCGGGCATCACCTCTATCTTCACCTTAATCGTTGGATTCGCCTCCTGAAAGCGTTCTGCTAATTCTGTCCGAAAATCGACATCTTGCGGAATATTACGCTCAAAATGGGTGACCTCGGTCACCGCGGCAGATGGTTTGCCACCCCCTTCTGAGCTAGGGGAAGATGTGGCTGGGGCAAGCAGTCCCTGTGGTTACAGAAGCTAGGCGCAAAAATTTGCGGCGTGATACTTTTTTGGGGTTCATTGCTACCCTCCTTTGGATAGTTTTTTAAGCGGTTAATAGGGTTGAGATAAGCGGCAAAATCAGCAATCAGCAATACTCAGCCCAGTTTAGATAATTTAGGGTCAACTGTCAAATTGTGTCGCTCTCCCAAATGCGGAAGCTTTTAATGGCTGATCCTTAGCATGAACAATGCCTGATTTAGACACTGCCATCAATGATCAAGTCGATGACGGCTGGTGCATTGAGATTGAGCATGTTCTTGATAGCGGGGCCTATTTCTTCCAGCCCTTCGACCCGCACACCTTTTGCCCCAAAGGCACAGGCAATGGCGGCAAAATCAAAGGGTACTGGGAAATCCATATTTTGGTACTGAGTCGAAGGCCCCTTTTGTCTCAGGATATCGTGCTTGTAAATGTTCATATTGACCTTAAGGACGCGATAAGAGGCGTTATTGCAAATCAAATAGACGACCGGAATTTTTTCATTTACAGCTGTCCATAGCCCTTGGACTGTCATCATCGCACTCCCGTCTCCCACGACAGCCAACACCGGACGATCTGGATTGGCCAGTTTTACCCCCAAGGCAGCCCCTATGCCCCAGCCAATGGCTCCCCCATGTGCGCCGAAATATGACCCTGGACGGTCAAATTTTACGGCGGCGTGAAACAGCCCACTTGAACTAACCCCATCGTCGAAGACAACCGCCCCGGCTGGCATCACCTCGGCGATGGCTTGCATCACGGCGGCTACGCCCATCGGTGACTGATTTTGCTGACTAGCCGCCAGTTGTAAGAAATCCGTGTGTTGCGCCTGTGTGATGGCTGCAATTTGTTGCGCCCGCAGGGCAGCGGCTTCTAGGTCTGATGCAGACATACAGGCTTCTAATTCAGCCGAGAGGCGGGCTAGTGTGCTGGCAGGGGCGGCATGTATCCCGATATCTGTCTTCTCGGTCTTGCCAATTTCAGCCGCATTGATGTCAATATGAATAAGCGCGGCTTTCTCTGGAATCAGCTTCTCCGCGACATAGAAATAGTCTGAGAAGACGGGACAACCAACAGCCAAAATCACATCAGCTCTTGCCAGCTGACCTCGGGTCTGTTTTGTCCGCACGCTGGCCCAGGGCAAGCGGCCGAGGTACTGAGGGTGACCCGTGGGAAAATTGACTTGGGCACTGGCATGTCCATAAACCGCTGCCCCAATTTGTTCGGCCAGATGAACGGCCTGTTCAACCGCCCCGTATTCGCCAACACGGTCTCCCAAAAGCATGACCGGATAGTGCGCGTCTTTTAACAGATTTGCCACTTCTCGTATGGCCTTGTCTGACGGCTCAGGCAGTCCCATCGTTCGAGAAGCGGGGAAGATATCCTGATCTGTTTTGTCATCGAGCGAGTTGCCTGCAAAGGACACGAAGACAGGGCCAGTTGGGGCGGTTCTGGCTTCCAGAAAAGTACGCCGTAAAACGCTGGGATATTGGTCGGGATGGGTAATTTCAACACTCCATTTGCAGAAAGGCTCGGCCATGCGGGCTAAGTCTGAGCGATCTTCGGCCAATTTCCTGACATCTTTATTGCCCGCTGTGATCACTAAGGGAGTGCCGGTGCGTTTCGAATCGATGAGCAAAGAAAAAGCATTCGCCAGCCCATTGTCGATATGGAGGCTGACAAAACCAACTTCCCCGCTCGCTCGGGCATACCCATCCGCCATCCCAACAGCGACACCCTCCTGAACCGCGAGCATGTACCGCATGGCTGGGTAGTCTTTGAGGGCATCCATAATAGCCGCTTCGCTTGTGCCTGGGTTTCCAAAGATATATTGAACCCCCTCTGCCTGAAGCATGTCGAGAAGCGCGTAAGTTCCTGTTCGTAAAGTCATAGTCAATTACCTCGTCGTATATGGGACGTAATGAAGGGCATGCCTGGCGCACCAGCCTGATGAACCTTTCCCAGCGTGGCGATGCTCTCACCGTCTGGGTTAAAAGTACGAACGGTGTGGTCGTCCATATCAGCCACATAGATGCTATGGGGACTATGCACAATCCCCTCGCCTCAGGTCGTCAGATAGTGCCCTGTTCGATCATAGACCAAAATGGCTGGTGGCTCCCGTCTGGCGATATAGACCCGATCTTGCGAATCAACAGCCACCGCTGGCACAACGCCGCCAAACACGCGGCCTTCTGGGCCTTGCCCCCAATTTTCAACCACTTGATACCGAAAGTTTCCATCGCCGACAATCATGATAATCCTCCTTTGAAGACAGGCATCTATATTATGTTGTCGTACAAATTCAGACTTATTTTAATATGGGTAACTTCGATTGCCAAATGTTGTTCATGAATTCATTGATGATAGGATTTGACTGTTTTTCGGTAGGATTGTCTATTTCTTGAATTCAATCTAAAATCTAGGATCCACTATTGCTTAGGGTATAACACGATCTCAAAGAATAGGTCTGTCTTAAATTAGGATGCGTATCTGGCAAAATAGAAAAAGGAGTCTAAAATCCTATCATCCTGACAATCCTGTCCTTAGATATGCAGACAATAAGAGCAGGATTGTTAGGGTGATAGGATAGAAAATTCTCCATCAATGAGGTGTAAGGATAATGCTATATTTGGAATCATTTTCAGTTCTAATGAGAGCATCTCTACATAGCCCTGATAGGTTAGGACGCGGAAAATATGACCAGCTTGTCCCTCACAATTCTCATCACTCAAAATAACTTGTGACATGATACTTGTCAAACTCCCCATTGGCTTCCCTTATCTTGTTCTTTGCCTTCAATTCCTCATACGCTTTATGAAGTGGTGTCATCTTGACGGGCCGTTTCTCTCGCTCTACAGCCAGTGCCCGATAATATTGCTCCCGCTCCGCTTTTTTCGCCAAAAGTTTGGGGAGTTCCGCTTCAAGTCGCTCACGATGCTCGTCGATATACTCCAGCGCAACTTGCACTTGTAATGACTTGAGATTGTGTATGACACATATTTCATAAAAGCTATCCCCCTCTTGTTGTGAGATCAGAATATCATAAACCGATGTACGGCTCTGGCTGATTATAGGACCCCTGTCTGTTTCGAGTATTTCATATACTTTAAAACTCATGGTTAACGCCTTCTTATCTAAATTGGTTGTTAGCGTTTAGCCTGTTACCCATTCCATAAAATTCGGATTACAGCTGATCCAAAAAAATAATGATCCACAGATTTCGCAGATTAGTAAAGAAAAAATCTGTATAAGGATCGTTTAAAGTTTGGCCTGGCCTTAAGCCTTCGGCCTAATCATGTTCTCAGGTCGAACATATTGATCAAATTCCGCTTCAGTTAGCAAGGCTAAAGCGACAGCCGCTTCCTTCAACGTGCCGCCTTCGGCAAAGGCTTTCTTAGCCACTTTCGCGGCATTATCATAGCCGATATGTGGATTCAAGGCAGTGACCAGCATGAGAGAGTCGTTTAGATTTTGCTCAATATTGGCTTGGTTGGGTTCGATGCCTACAGCGCAGTGATCATTAAAAGATTCGCAAGCGTCGGCCAGAAGACGAACAGAATGAAGAACATTGTGAATGATGAGGGGTTTAAAGACATTCAGTTCAAAATTCCCCGCAGCCCCGCCAAAATTGACCGCCACATCATTGCCCATCACCTGAGCGGCCACCATCGTCAGGGCCTCTGATTGCGTTGGGTTCACTTTGCCAGGCATGATGGAACTCCCAGGTTCATTAGCTGGAATATTGATCTCTCCGATCCCACAGCGCGGTCCTGAAGCCAGCCAACGAATGTCATTGGCAATTTTCATCAAAGAGGCGGCCAAGGTCTTCAGGACACCGCTCATCTCGACCAAGGCATCATGAGCGGCTAGGGCCTCAAATTTGTTCGGAGCGGAACGGAAAGGCAGGTCTGTCAGGTCGGCTATCTTTTGAGCTGCTTTGAGGGCGAAATCAGGGTGCGTATTCAACCCTGTTCCCACGGCTGTGCCGCCCAAGGCCAACTCATAGAGTGACTCCAAAGCATGATCAATCCGCTTCAAACCCTTCGATAGCTGGGTGACATAGCCCGAAAATTCTTGACCCAAGGTCAGGGGGGTTGCGTCCATTAAATGGGTGCGCCCAATTTTGATCACCCCCTCAAAGGCTGCCGCTTTTTCAGCCAAGGTATCTCGTAAGCGCGTAACCATCGGTATAAGACGGTGGTTGACTTCTTCAACAGCGGCAATATGCATGGCGGTGGGAAAGGTATCATTGCTCGATTGCGCTTTATTAACATCATCATTAGGATGAATTGGGTCTTTACTGCCCAACACACCGCCTGCAATTTCAATCGCCCGATTGGCGATAACCTCGTTAGCGTTCATGTTCGTTTGAGTCCCGCTGCCCGTTTGCCACACCACCAGGGGAAAATGGTCATCCAATTTTCCGGCGATGACTTCATTCGCGGCTTGTTCAATCAGCCCTGCTTTTTCCGCCGCCAAAATGCCTAATTCAGCATTGGTCAAGGCCGCTGCCTTTTTCAAAATACCCAAGGCGCGAATCATCTCCCTCGGAAAACGATCTCCCCCAATTTTGAAATACATCAGTGACCGAGCTGTCTGCGCCCCATAATATTTATCAGCAGGCACTTGCACTTCGCCCATGGTGTCAGTTTCGATACGATAGGTCATGATTAAACACTCCTTATGACAATTAGCAATTAGCAATTAGCAAAGGGTCAAAACACAACAACGAATGACTGAAATAAACGAATATTGCCTTCGTAAGCCAGTATACGGCGTACCGCATCTGATTCGTTCCTTTCCCTCATTCTCTGTTGTATTTTTTACCAATTCTAAATCCGTTACACTTAGTAATTATAATTGACCCCAAAAATTAGGCTAGAAGAGAAGTGCGAATAGAATGGGGTATGCTGACATATTGACTGATGGCTACGACGTTTGCCTTAGGTAGTGACAGCCTTGACAACCGGAAGATGATAGATTATAATGCCCGCATATTTTTAGGCTATCCTAAAAATAGATCAAATTTATATGGCGCATTGAGAAATTTTCACAAAATTTCACTAGCGTATACTCCCAAGATTTGCATAATACTGGGGCCAATATGACAACGGATTGAAGGATAATACGGATCCATTCGTACCCCTATTGAGGAAACGGCCTTGAGGGCGAAGTTTGGGGATGCGTATCGTGATTATATGAAACACAGGTGCGTACTTGCCTAAAATTTAAGGGAACTATCATCATCATGAAAATAGGAAAAACAATGTGGATTATCATTGTCATTATTTCGGCTTTGGTCATTTTTTATCTAGTCGGCCCGCGTATCACCGTCGATACAGATTTAACCCCAGTTGAACTGCCGCCTGATTTGGAGGCCTATTTGCAGGCAAGCGAAGCCCAATTTCCCGATATTCAGTCAGGTACGGAAAAGATCATTTTTTGGGCTGATCCAGCGACGAAACAAAAAACGCCCGTGTCCTTAGTGTATTTGCATGGATTCAGTGCCAGTCGTCAAGAAACCGTTCCGGTAACGGATCGCGTTGCCGCTGAATTGGGAGCCAATCTCTTTTATACCCGCCTGACGGGACACGGTCTCTCCGGTGAAGCTTTTGCCGAGGCAACGACAAATGACTGGTTAAACGATAGCCTAGAGGCCATTGATATTGGGCGAAAGACTGGCGAAAAAGTGGTCGTCGTGTCAAATTCGACTGGCGGAACGCTCGGCACTTGGTTGGCGGCGGAAGGACAGATAGATGATGTTGTGGCCTTAGTCCTTTTATCACCGAATTTCGGGCCTAATCAACTCGGTATCAATCTATCTTTAGGTCCCTGGGGGCGACAAATCGTGCGTTTAATCAACGGACCGACGCGCAGTTGGGAGCCGCATAATGCTGAACAGGCCTTATATTGGACGCATGACTACCCCGTCGAACCCGTTTTGCAAATGATGGGCGCGGTGAAAATTGTACGGGAAGCTGATCTAAGCCAAATCAAGACTCCAATACTCCTGTTCTATTCACCACAAGATACCGTGGTCGACCCAAACCATACGCTCAACTTTTTTGAGCAAGTTCAAGCCACGCCTAAGCAACTTGTGCCCGTCCCTGACACAGGAGACCCAGATAAACATATTTTGACGGGCGATATCTTATCGCCGCAGACGAATGATTTCATGGTAGGGGAAATTATCGCCTTTTTAAGGCCCTTGCTAGACGACCAGTAAATCAGCACAATCCCAGTCTTCAAAAGCGCGGATGGATGATTCCAAGGAATCAAAACGCGCCCACATTAAGGGTGCCCCTAAATTGGCGATCACGGATAAACGATAATCATGCTGACAATCAGCCCAGCTATAGCCCTCAATACCGCCAGCCAGCAAGCCGGCATGGTAATATTTGAGCAAATCTTGTTCCCACTGCCGACGAAAGTCAACATCGTCGCTTGAAATCAACAGATAGGCCAAATCATAAACACCCAGACCCCGCCTAAAGGTCTCCCAATCCAAAAATAGCGGTCGCTCAGTCTCATAAGCAGCGATTTGAGACTTCAGGGGAAAATAGATGTTCCAAAGATGAAAATCGCCATGAATCATGGTCAACCCCTGACCGCTATTGAGGCGTTGGGTTAAAAGGTCTGGCCAGACCGCAATCACTTGCTCACACAGCTTTCGCCAAGCCAGTGGTATCTGGTCGCCAAAGCCAGCCACGATATTCGGGTAAGTCGCTGTTAGGTTATCACAGTAACGCCGAATCACCTCAGGTTTCGCCACATGCCCCAAGACTAAAGGACCGCCTTGTTCATCAGCTAACTTTTGATCAACATAGGGGTGTTGCCACCAGTGAATGTGAAATTTGAGCAATTCATCGAGGGACTTTTCTAATTCAACGCGGTTGGGACGATTGCGCGGTAAAGGCCAGGGCAAACGTTCATGGCTGACCGAGATATCTTCCAGGAGGATACCCCCCAACTGATGTTCAGGGTCACTGGCTGTATAAACGCAGCGCGGCACAGCTGGGTCATCCATTTGCGGGGCAATGTCGTTATAAAGAATGGCTTCAATATTAGCCAGCCAATATAAGTCGCCCTGACAGAGCTTGTACATCAAATTTACAGGAGCAGAAGCAGACTCAGCAGGGTGCGTACAGGCCGCCGGCGACGGCCCTGGTACGTAGGTCACTTTAATCGGGGTCAAAATCGCTTGACTGGCCGAGTCAGTTTGGGCAGGTTGACCTAAATCGAGACTCTGCACATGTCCGTGAGCCAAATGCCCACCTTGAACAAGTTGCTCAGTCAGCCAAACGGGAGTCATGTTATTTGGAGTAATCAGGGTCATCTTTAAATCCTTTCAATGACAATAAGTGTTAGATTAAATGCCCCCCTAAGCACCTAATCAGGCAAACTGTGACAGTTATACAGTAATCAGTATTCAGTATGGAGGCTGTCTTAGCCTAATCACTAACAACTCAGTGTCCCATACAGAAAATACTGTTCCGTTGTACTCTGACGCGATTCAATTGATCGGTGAAGATGAGAACATCACCCGCTTCAACAGGTGGTTGCACAACATAATGGGGACGACGTTCATAATGTCGGACTTCTTCTGGACTGAGGACGTTTTTAATGATGAGATAGCCCTCTAAGTCAAACATGAATCTTTCTTCTGGATTCAGGTGAACTTTCTTTGGTTAGCTATCGGGAACAAGAATATTATAATAAAGATAGGATTTTTGTCAAAAAGATCAATTGACTGAGCCTTGTTGATATTGATCAAAATTTTGGCCTGAACCAATTTTAAGGCATAATGCAAGCTTAAGCTATTTTGTTGTTAGTGGTTAGTGATTAGTGATTTGAAGTGTTTATGACCAAAACTAAGTACTCATCATTGTTGTTATTTAGCCAGCTATATGACAAGGATGTATATTTCTGTCTGCGGTGGTAATGTCATGCTGGTGAAGGGATAGAGAATGCGCGTTTTAAGCTTACAGTTAAAGAACATTGGCCCTTTTAAGGAAGCTAACTTGCAGTTCTTCGGGGACGAAGCGGATATCGCGGGTGGGTCTGTCACCCTAATTACGGGGGAAAATGGCACGGGCAAGAGCATTATTTTAGATGCGATTCGAGGGGCGTTTGGGGAAAAGTATTGTAAATTGGAAAGAAATATTGCCCGAGTGGGTGAGGAACCACAGCTTGTCTTGGATGTAACGGACGTAGATTTACGGCACATTGCCCGAGTGGGTAAGGAACCACACCTGAGAATGAAACTGGATGACGGAGAAGCAAGATTTGACATTACGATAGTCGATATTTTGGCAAATAATCAACTCGTTTATACTTTTGATGACAGGTATTCTTTAATACCTGCTGATAGAGTGGTCAAAGGTATTCCCAATTGGGTTGTTGATTTTTGGCAATCTACGCTTGCGACAGATACATTTAATATTCACAATCTGGTGGTGCCAAGCCATGAAAAATTTTTGGACAATGCCTTACAAGGGCAACATAAGAATGTTGATGTGACCCAATTGATTTGTTACTTTGACTATCTCCGCGATAGCCGTGACCCGAGCGAAAAACGGGCAGGCGATATTTTATATGAGGTGCTGGAACAAATTGTGCATCATTGTCTGCTAGAAGGCGGTTATCTGAGCCATGTTGCTCGGTCTACCCTTGACCCCATCATTGTCCAGAATGGGCAGCAGCTTAAGTTAGCCAATCTGAGTAGCGGCAATCTATACCTTATTCAACGGATGGTCGGGTTATTGGGCAAGATGTATGCCGTTCACGTTTTGCATCAAACGCCACCTGAAACTTTATGTCAAACCCCTGGTTTGTTACTGATTGATGAAGCGGAAGCCCATCTTCACCCCAAGTGGCAGAAAATGTTCATCCCCAATATTTTGGATATTTTTCCGAATTTACAAATTATCGCTGCCACTCATTCGCCCTTTATCGTCTCCTCTGTGCCCGAAGCACGGCTTTTTGTTTGTCAGTCAAGAGGGAACTTTTGTGTTGTCACCGATGAGACGAGCGAATACAGTAGCCGACCTGTGGATGATATTTTGCTTTCCCCGCTATTTGATGAAACTCAGCCTTTTAATGAAGAAATCTCAAAGTTAATGGCTGAACGAAAAAAGGCTGTCGAAGCGAATGATAAGGCGAAACGATCAGAAATAGAGGCTAAGTTGACAGCCCTGAACCCCGAATATTTTTCTTATTTGAACATTGATCGGCTATTACAAGCCATTAGCAATCGGGAGTAGGGGGATGATTTATGTGAAAAGATTAGCTGAACCAGCAAAATTAGTGGAGAAGAAAAAAGAATGGTTAGAGACATTCTTGAAAGCTTATAAGCAAGGTCATAAAAAAAGACCTCAAAGTTCTAAGTACGCCCATGAGGAAATACGAGATGTACTTTGGACAATGAGTTTTGGGAAATGTTTTTATTGTGAGCAGAATTTGAAAGAGACGAAAGCAGAGGTAGGTCACTATATTGAAGTGGCTGAAAAACCTGAAGATGCCTTTGCTTGGCAGAATTTATATTTGAGTTGTCAGGATTGTAATCGAAAGAAGAAGTCGAACCTTAAAATTCCTGTGAATCAATGTTTAGACCCTTGTGATAATAAAGTGGACCCAAAAGATCACCTCGTTTTTGAAGATGAACTAATCAGACCAAAAACTGGGTCTAGCAAAGGGGCGAAAACAATTCAAAAATATGGACTTGATCGACCAGAACTAGATTACCAGCGGATAAGGCAATTACGTTTGTTTGATGAATTACTTATCCAAATTTCGGATAATTTGCGTCGGGAAAATAGAAGTATGAACGAGAAGGAACGAGAGGCTATCTTGAGTTTTCAAGAACGCCAGCGGCCATTCTCATTGATGTTTCATTATCATTTAGATAGTGTGGTATTATTGAAAGAAAACTAAATTATAATCTTCCTCAATTAGGCCACTTCGTCCTATAGCTTTACGGATAAAGTTTTGGAATCCCAGACCCCAGAGATTTGCCAAACCTCTGGGGTCTAAATCTTCGATTCAAAATCTTTTCTTTAAAGCTATAATTTGAGGAACACTTATATCAACAGAAAAGTCCTAAACACTGCCTGCCTGCTCGGGCCAGCCTCTTCACGGGCTATTACCCTCATACGACGGGCATCTTCAAAAATGGAGATCGCTGGCGGCATTCTTGGGTTGAGGACTTGGCTGCGAGTGGCTATGACTGTGTCAACCTAGGCAAAATGCACAGTTCCCCCTTTGAAACACCAATGGGCTTCCACGAACGCTATGTCGTCGAAAACAAAGACCCTTATTTAGAAGGCCCTGATTATTTTGATGAGTGGGATAAAGCCTTAGCCGCGCAGGGGTTCGTCAAACAGCAACGGGAGCTTTATCGCCAGTTACCAGATTATGCCGAACGCTTAGGCGCGTTTGAGTGGCGTTTGCCTGAACATACGCATCCTGATGTCTTTGTGGGTGATTTGGCGACTTGGTGGCTCAAGGCCAAACCAAAACCGGCGCAACCCTTATTTGCGGCATCGTCAACGGGCCTACTATTTAGCCAATGTGACCATGATCGACGAAAAAATTGGTCAAATCTTGCAGATGCTCGAGGCACAGGGCTATTTGGATGATGCGGTGGTTATCTTCACCTCCGATCATGGGGATGCCTTGGGGGACCACGGTCATAGCCAAAAGTGGACCAGGTATGATATTATCATTCGGATAAACGATGGGCATACAATTCGTGTAGAGGGCTTATGGAATATATTCGTGCTATCGCTTGGAGTCCCAATGGTCGTTGGTTAGCCTCCGCCGGGGAGGCTAATCAAATTCAAATTTGGGATATTGTTCAACAGAGGATTATCAAAACGCTAAAAACAAAGAAGTATAAAATCTCCAGCCTTAGTTGGAGTCCCGATAATAGCTATTTGGCCTGTGGACAAGGACACTGGCGTGATCTTGATCAAGGACAGATTCAAGTTTGGCACAGCACAACGGGTGAATCAGCTTGGCAAAGTGAAGAAACGTCATACGGCGTATATAGTGTCAGTTTTTCACCCAATGGGCATTGGTTGGCGAGCGGACATGGCTCTGGGGTGACCAAAGTTTGGCATGCTGCCAGCGGTCGACGCTATATTAAAGCTTCAGTTAGAAAAGATGTGCGTAATCTGATCAATGGTATCAATTTCAGCTATGATAGTCGCTATATTGCTTGTGGTACTTGTTATGAAAATGGTCTATACGTTTATACCATTCATGGTCAAATTGTCCACGAGATTATCTTTCCAGCGCAAAGCAGTTGGGTTGATTATGAGCATGTCGTTTGTTTCAGCCCTGATAACAAATGGGTTGCTCGTGGTAGTCAAGAAGGGCAGGTCAGTTTATGGCAACGAGAAGCCCCGCTGCTTTCTGTCGATTTTTTGGGCCAAGGGGCTCCGACCTATGCCATTGCCTGGAGTCCAAGTGGTCAATATCTGGCGAGTGGCTCTCGTTTGGGTGAAATCATCATTTGGGCAGTTTCCTCGAAAGAAATCGTATGCACCCTGCGCCAACGTCCCATACATACCCTCTGTTATTCCCCAGACGGACAGTTACTTGCCTGCGCGGGCGATGACCCAGCTATTCGAATTTGGCAAGTAAATCCAAATCATTCACAATTTAAACAAAATACCCTTCTCTTACCCACCTAAGGCTCATCTAGTATGTATGCTCTGCTGCTCACGTCCGACCCAGATGACTCAGCTATCTTATCAATGGCTTTACAACGGGCTGGTCTGGCAATCATTCAGGCCAAAGATTTAGCCAAAGCTATGAAAAATTGGTCGGAACGACCAGCCGACATCGTGGTCTTGTCCCTGCTCGAACCATCGCCCAAAGAACAAGTTCGCCTGGTGCGAGCAACGACCCAGGCCCCCCTGATCTTGACCATTAGCTGGGCCGATGAACAGTTACACGCCGAATTATTGAGACAGGGTGCTGATTTAGTGATCACGCTGTCCACCAATCTCAAACTGCTCATCGCTAAAATCGGCGTGGTCATGCGCCGAGCCAACAGCACCCCTACCTTTTCCCTACCCAACTTAAACGCCTCCGAATTTATGCTTAACACGACCACGCGGACCGTCGAAAGACCTAACCAATCAAACCGCCGCCTAACCCACTTAGAATTTCGCCTCTTATATACCTTAATGATCAATCGAGGCCGAGTCATGCCCACGGATACGATCGTTGAACATGTATGGGGCTACACGGGCGCAGGTGATCGGGATTTAGTACGAGGGCTAGTCAGCCGCTTGCGGACGAAGGTCGAAGCCAATCCGCATCAGCCACGTTATATTAAAACTGTATCGGGTATTGGGTATGTTTTTGAAGATAATTGAGGTGGCAGGGTAGCAGAGTGGCTCAATTTTGAGCTAGCTTCCAGATCAAGCAACCTTGCCACCTTGCAAAATTTACATAGTCCCCCTTTTTTTTACACAAAATTAATAGCTTCCTGCTACAGACTTTAGACAAATCAGGTCTATTATTCCCTACATCTAATCGATCAAATAGATAGATCAAGTGACAAAAAATATAAAAATAAAATGAGATTAAATCAA
Source organism: Anaerolineae bacterium (assembly GCA_965199695.1). GTDB lineage: Bacteria > Chloroflexota > Anaerolineae > 4572-78 > 4572-78 > CBDAUV01. The sequence continues at coordinate 2,618,726 of OZ241372.1, forward strand.
TTGAAAAAGTTCAAATCTTTTATTTTTTTATCATGATCTGTTTTTAGCAATCAAATTGAATCAAATTAGGGAAACTGATAATGCTCAAAACAAGCCTACTTCAACCAACAATTAAATACGATAAACTCACTTATCTACACAAGCACCTCAAATCAAACTTAATCGCACTGACACACATTCTCTGGCAAGTATTGCCATCTGTCATGCTGCTTACCCTTGGGTCAGTTATCACGGCTATCGGCTATGCGCTCTTTCAAGTCCCCTATCGGATTGCAGCCGGTGGTATTACGGGCATCGGCATTTTGATCAACTACTATACGGGTTGGTCAGAAGGCACCATGTTTTTATTGATGAATATTCCCTTGTTGATTTTAGGATATTTCTATTTAGATCGCTGGCATTTCTTAATGGGCACAGCTTATGGTGTCGCCGTTTTCTCTTTCACTACGGATCTCATCTTAGCCTATCAAGTTGATTTTTTGCCAACGTATCCAATTACGGACGATATGCTTTTAAGTGCGATCTATGCGGGTCTAGTCATTGGCATCGGGACAGGGCTGGTCTACCGAGGGGCAGGTACGTTGGGGGGAACTAGCATCTTAGGGCGAATCATTAAAAGAAAAACGGGCATACCTTTAAGCCAAATTTATCTCTATACCGATGGCGGTATTATTGTCGCGGCAGGCATTATCTTTGGCTGGGAGGCGGCCCTGTATGCCATGTTGACACTTTACTTAAGTGGCCTTGTTACGGACTATACGTTAGAAGGGCCTAGCAATATTCGAACAGTGACGATCATCACTGATTCATCCCAAGCTGTATGTGATGCTTTAATACAAAACTTGGGCCAAGGCTTGAGTCGCTGGGAGATTAAGGGAGGCTATAATCAGGCAAATCACACCATGATTTTATGCACGGTCTCCCAGCCTCAGGTTGATATCTTAAAACGCATCATAGCTAAAGAAGACCCTCATGCCTTTGTGGTGATTGGTGTGGCGCATCAAGCCTTGGGGCAAGGTTTTAAGCGTTTGTAGGGCCTGAATGGTGGATAAACATTTCAGTCTTAAGGCTGATATCCACTTTCTTCCACATAAATCACTTTGCTTCCTTGTGGGGCCAAATGAAACTTCACTGGTTTTAATTCTGGCAAAGCCCGACAGATTTGCTCCTGGCGTTCAGGTGGGGCATAAAATAAGAAAAAACCGCCGCCAGTCCGAAAGGCTGCTTCCCAATCTGGGTCTGAAAAATCTGGGGAAATCACCTTTTCTGGCCACATCACCCTCGCCAGTTCGCGTGAAAATTGGCCTAGCAGCGTGGCACTATCTAAGCGTTGGGCAAAGAAAAAGATATGCCGCTTATCCTTGCTCCATTCATGCACCAAGGTTGACTTCCCCACCCGCCGTCGCCCATAGATCACGGCAATTTTAGCCCGCTGACGCTGGTAGTGCTGTTCTAAATAACTGAGTTCTTGCTTTCGATTGAGAAACAAAGTGGTTTTCCTGTTTTTTAGCAATTTCGCATCATCGTTTACCCCCGTGTCGGTCTCAATGGCGTGAAGTTAAGAAAAATAAAGGGGAGTTTACAAGGAAAGCAGCATAAAAAAAGATGAGGAGAATAAAATATCAAAGAAAGAAACAGCCGTACAAATAAGCAGGAAGCTGATACATCGGTTCAATTTACCACAAAATTTCTCAAAGAGCCGAATTTTTTAAGCTTCATTCAATGCTTTTAACTTCTCGGCCTGATCATAATTTGTCAAAGCCTCAATAAATTCTTCAATCTCCCCATCCATGATGGCTGATAATTGGTAACTGGTAAAATGAATGCGGTGGTCCGTCACTCGCACCTGCGGATAGTTATAGGTCCGAATTTTTTCACTACGATCGCCTGTGCCCACCTGAGACCGTCGTGCTGCTCCTTGCTCGTTCAAAATACGCTGCTGTTCCATATCATAAAGTTTAGCCCGCAAAATAGCCATCGCTTTGGCGCGATTTTGGAGCTGGCTTTTCTCATCTTGACAGGAGATAACAATCCCAGTGGGCAAATGAGTCAAACGAACCGCTGAGTCAGTTGTGTTCACACTCTGTCCGCCGGGACCGCTGGAGCGAAAAATGTCAATCCGAATATCATTATGATCAATCTCAACCTCTACATCTTCCATTTCAGGCAAGACAGCCACTGTTGCCGTAGAGGTATGAATGCGTCCACTACTTTCCGTATCGGGAACCCGCTGTACGCGATGGACTCCACTCTCATACTTTAATTTCGAGTAGGCCCCTTTGCCATTGACCTGAAAAACCACTTCCTTAAATCCGCCAATGCCCGACTCATGGCTGCTCAGTATGGTCGTTTTCCAACGATGATTTTCGGCATAGCGAGCGTACATGCGATGTAAATCAGCGGCAAACAAACCAGCCTCATCGCCGCCAGCCCCAGCCCGAATTTCCACAATCACGTTCTTATCATCGTTAGGATCTTTGGGCAACAGCAAAAAACGCAGTTTATCTTCGAGGTCAGTTTTTCGTTTCGTCAAGGTGTTTGCTTCTTCTTGAAAAAGTTCCTTTTCGTCAGGATCATCGACCTCGTCCACGATCTCCTGAATATCCGCTAATTCCTGAGTGACTTGCTCATAGTCTTGATATAGTTGAACAGTCTCGCCCAAGCCAGCTTGCTCTTGACCATATTTTTTCAATAAATCTGGACGAGAGACGACCTCTGGTTGTGACATCAACTGTAGGAGTTCATGATATCTGGCTTCTACAGCCGCTAATTGTTCAAGCATCGTTCAACACCTTATGGTTCTTCGTAAGAGCCCGCCCAGTTTAGACGGGTTAGCCAACTTATTATATTACGCAAAGCAGGTTAAAAAACAAATTTTGAATAGATAGTGGGTTTATTTCCATTTTCCGCCACATTGAATAGGAATACGCTCACCCAGGTGAGTGTGGAACCCTAGTGTTTAGGAATGGGAATTAATTAACTTCCGCAATCTGGTTCCTAGAGCTGGTAAAATCAGACCAAACAGGCTTTAGACCTTTTAGATGACCTTGAGGTGATATTAAATTTTCAGGCCTGAGAATCACATATAAACGAGAGAATTTGAGGCAGTATGGACAAAATCACTCTAATGGCCATTTTTACCTTTGGCCTTGAGGCGGTCGTTAAACGTGAATTACAAGCCCTTGGCTTTGTTGACTTGAACGTATCGCCAGGTAAGGTCGAGTTTGAGGCGACGGTCAATGATGTTCCTATTGAGCCTGTTCGAGATGTCGTCCTCGCACCTGACGGACAAAGCATACTCTACAGCTTAAAATCTTCCTGCGTTAATAATAACTGCGGCAGTGACTTATGGCAGCTTACCCTAGACCAATCAGAGCCAAAATTTTTTCTTCAATTCCCTGATAGTCAAGCTACTGGTCTGGCCTGGGCCCCAGATGGTCCTTATCTCGCTTTCACCAAATGGAAGGAAGAAAATCTAGATTATTATGAGGTCAATAGTCTTCGGAGGCGATTACATGTTCCAGGAGAACTATGGCTATTAGATATGGTGAATGGTCAACAACAGTTTATTAGCTCTATCTTAACAAGTGTAAGTTCAGTGTAAGTTCATCGAAGGCACCTCGTTGGTCTCCAGAAGGGCAAAGACTATTATTCGTTGTAAAACACATATAAACAGCAATTTGCATCAATTTGACCTCGCCACCCAAAAGATTACCCAACTCACTTTCTTCGAAAATACGTTTATTGCCAAACCGACTTGGTCACTCAATGGCAAACAAATCTTTATCCCTACTAAACACCAAGATGCCTCAACTTCGACCATCATCATTCTCTCAGACGATGGCTTGACCCTTCGCTCTAGGGAGCAACTCTTCTCAAATATGCCTAAGCAAACCATCACCCAATTGCCAGCCTTATCAGGAGGTCAATAATGTCTTTGAAATTAAACCTCAACGTTCTTGTTTTATGGCTAAGTCTCTTCATTTTCCTCAATGTATGCCCCCTCAGCGTTCAGGGCCAAGGTGGTGTACGCTTTCGCCAGCCTTTTAATGGCCCCTACCGTATCACTTCTTATGGAGACCATGACCAGCCAGGGGTGGAAGATGGTCAGATGTTTGCCTATACTGGCGAACAAGGAGTAAACTGTGTTAAGAGTAGCTCTAGTTGGGGTACGCAATCACCATTTTGCTATGACAGTCATCGGGGGACGGATTGGGCTTTGCCTGACAATACACCCGTTTTAGCCGCCGCCTCTGGTATCGTCAACGCAGAAGAGTTTCAAGTAAATGACGAAAACAAGGGCTACGGAAATTATATTGTTCTAAATCAGGGGAGCGGATATTACACCTTATACGCTCATTTGAGTACTGATAAACATAATAATAGCGTTTCAGTGGGTCAAGCAGGAGTCGCTGGTCAACAACTCGCCTTAAAAGGAGATCAATTTAAGCTTCAAATTGGCTCAGTTTCTAAAACTGAGCCAGCTTGCCCGTCACGCCTCTAAAGTTCGTACCCTCATTTCACTAGCATGGCCCCCTCATAGTAGGGAAAAGAGAAAATAGGGCTATATGATAACGATGTGGTCGAAAGTATCAGGGGGAAGGGAAATAGATTCAAGTTCGGAAATTCAAGCAATTCGTTTTAGTAACCTTTGGTGCTAGTTGGACAGAAGGAGAGAAATCAATAAAATACAGCTAAATATTAACTAAAATAGACTGGAAAAGGAACAGAGCCTGACTTATAAAACATTAACAACCCAAGAAAATTATACAAATACAAAAGACTTTATAACAGAGCTATTTTTGTGTTAAAATTACTCTTTTTACTCGCACCAAAGGTTTTATATCTATGACTCATCGCCTAGTAAATCGTCCAAAGTATTCGCCTCTTGGACGAATTGGGTGAATTGATTATCAATTTGTTGCATGGCTTGTCGTAAGGCGGGCTGGGCCTCCACGGCGACGAAGCCGCCGATTTTGACTGGCAGATCATAAAAAGGATTGGCCCATAAAGCCAGAAACCAACCATCTTGGTGATAATCCTTCAAGGCTAAGTGGACTGTTTCATCTTGGAGAATATCTTTCGTCAGGGGCGACATGACTTCCGTGACAAAAAATTGGTTGGTATCTATGCCCATCACTTTTTCTGTATATCTCCTCAAACCCTCTACCTCTGCCCAAATCAAGAGTTTGCTGGCAATAATGCACAGGGTCTCCGCTTCTTGTAAGGTCAATTCCTTGCGCCGAATTTTTGTTCGAATATCCCCTAAGCCGAAGTAATATAAAATTTGGCGTAATTGTTCTGCCGAACGACGCTCGACCAAAAAGAAATCAATCCGGTCTAATTTATGTTTGCCAGCAATATAAGCGCGGTAAAATTTCATGGCTTAATTTCACATCACGAACAATTTGTGTCCAGCTTTAAAGCTGGTAGAATTTTAGTATACGTAAAATCTAGGTTAAACAATGTATTCGGAGAAAAGGTTCTTTATGAGAACACCAGCTGGTAAAGAATGTCAATATTTTTTTGGCGACTATCATCGCGGTCGTAACCAAGAAGAATGTCGTCTGATTCAAAATAATCCTGACTCACAACCTTGGCAACCTAATTATTGCCAAACCTGTCCCGTGCCTGATGTGCTGCGCAATAATGGTTGTCCCCATCTAAAACTATCTGGGGAGGCGAAGAAGGGCTTTCTCGGCTTTGGCAGTGGGGTGCAGATAGAAGGATGGTGTAGTGAATATTTCTTGGATGTCAAAGACCCGAATGTGGGTTGCGGTCATTGTCATGAATTTCGAGGGCCATCTATCTTAGATTTGGCCGAAGGATAAGGTGAGACTGATGAAACATAAGTTAGTGCTTATCATAATACTCAATTTGGTTTTTTTCGCCACGCTTGGCTTTAGCCTTTGGGCTGATTCCTCAGATCGGGTTTTGGTCCTGACCATAGAAGGACCAGTAAGCCCGATTATGTTGGGCTATATTGAACGTGGCATTGAGGCAGCAGAACAACAGGCGGTTGAAGCCCTAATCATTCAATTGAATACACCGGGCGGTCAAATTGATCTGACCAAAGAGATTGTCCAAGCCATCATTCGGTCTGATGTACCCGTGGTCGTATATATTTATCCGCCTGGTGCGCTTGCTGCTTCCGCTGGCACATTCATTACCTTGGCTGGACATGTGGCCGCGATGGCTCCTCATACGAGTATTGGCGCGGCCAGCCCCGTCTCGTCAGATGGCGGGGAAATTACTGGCACGATGCGGTCTAAGGTGGAGAATATTCTTGTCGCTGACATCGAAAGTCTGGCTGAAAGACGCGGTCAGGAAGTGGTCGATTGGGCTAGAGAAGCGATTAGAGAAGCGAAGGCTGATAATGCCACAAAAGCCTTAGAACTGGGCGTTGTTGATTTTATCGCTAAAGATGTGAATGATTTACTTGAACAGATGGATGGCTTTGAAATCGAGCTACGGGGTGAAACACATGTCTTTGAAACAGCGAATGATAGCTGGACTCTCTTTGAGATGACTCTAGCTGAACAGATCCTAGCCGTCATCTTATTGCCTCAAGTGATTTTTCTTTTGTTGTCAATTGGTCCCTTGGCTATTATCTATGAATTAGCTAATCCGGGTGGCTATATCACGGGCATTATTGGCCTGATTTGTCTCATGCTGGGTTTATATGGTATTGGACAGTTACCCGTGAACTATGCTGGCATTGGTTTGATGATTTTAGCCTTTGTCCTTTTTGCGGCGGAAATTTTCACCCCCACCTATGGTGCTTTGACCATCGCCGGTATGGTGTCATTTATCTTAGGAGGCTTATTTTTATTCAGCACGCCTGAATTTGACTACCAAGTGCCCTTGTCTGCCATCATCGCGACTGCCGTCAGTTTGGGGGCAATTTTCTTCTTCATCATGGGTAAAGCGGTTTCCTCTCTCAGGTTAAAACCTGCTTCCGGTATGGACAGTCTTGTTGGGGCCTTGGGTATCACCAAAACTGAGTTGAATCCCAAAGGCATCGTTTTCGCCGACGGTACGCTCTGGCAGGCCACGACTGAAGGCCCCTCAGTAGCAGAGGGAGAAGAGGTGGAAATTGTAGGCGTTCAGGGATTACGTTTACGAGTCCGTCAGAAATAGGGGCTGGGGACAAGTTATATCGTTGACCAGAAAAATGGCACTGGGATCTTGAGAAGGCAATTCGCCGCTAATCCTTGATTTTAGCCCGATACAGTTGATTTATCAAGACACGCTGAAGTACCCTAAAAATAGGCAATCCTATTGAACGACCCCAGCACCAGAAAAATAATATTCGCTGAATTTCTTGGAGCTGATGGGCTGAAAATTTTCTGGTCAACGATACCCTATTTTCTATTCCCTATGCCCTAAATGAATATATTCTTCATCAAATTCCCACTCAGGAATGGCCTCCAATTCAATTTCCACGCGAGGGCGCAAAGGGTCCATGCGTTTGACCAAGTGGATATCGACGACCCGATTGTCATTCACCCCCAAAGAAGTTAAGATAGCATCTTGCGTAATTTTTAAGCCGCCATCTAAATCGCGTTTCAGGGGGGTTTCAAAATACATGTCCATGAAAATACCTATCCAACCTTGTTTTAGGGCTTCAATGAATTGATTGGTGATGATATCATCAACGCGTAAGCGATGGATATGCTGGGCAACGGTTTTTTTGTACGATTTAGCTTCTTTGGATAAGACTCGGCGTTTGCCGGACCAAGCGTATTGGGTGTTGATACTTGGGGGGAGGGGTAGGCTGAAGGTGACTTGGGTCATCGTAACTGTTTTTCCTTCTTCATGTTTCAAGGATTTGGAACCACAGGCGGCACAGGTGTGGCGGGCATCACATCCGTTGGACAAATTTTCAACCCCTCCCAGGCCGGATTATAGTAGGCTGGTAATTTCTCGACAGCAGCCAAGAGCCAAGGAATAGCCTGGTCACATTGCGCTGGTCTCATATAAGCATAAGATAACCCTAGTTGATAATAGTATTCAGCGGGCGCACGCGCCTTGTCTGAAATCGTAAACTGAGCTTCTATATGCTCGGCCTGGGTCGAAGGAAAATAGCCAAGTGTTTCGGGCGTATTAGGACGATAGCGAATTTGAACCTCATAAGTTTTTTCTGCTATGGTGGGCATGCGATTGAGATTTAGCGTTAACTCACCTGTACTGATGTTTAAAACAGCCCGACCGTATGTCTGGCTAAAGATATGAGTCCAGGCAATATTTTGAGCCAATCCGATTTGGGTGGCCCGATTTTCAATGTTTTTGGCAATCAAGTTGCCACACGTTGGCAAATCTCCGCTGAACGAGTCAGGTAGGTTGTGATCAATAAATTCTATCTCCGCTATCAGACCATCTTGTTCATGCCAAGTAAATCTGCCTTGAAGAATAGGGACGATTTCTGGTCCAGATATGCCGTTTATTTCCGTTAATATTTCCAACCATCGAGCTTGTTTCAGAAATTCGGCATTAGATAATTTAATTGCTTTTGGTAAAATCTGCACGGCCTTTTCATAATTTTGACGAAAATAATAGAGCGTACCTAAACGTCCCCAAGCACGGGCATAGGTGGAGTCAATTTGTATTGCCTGTTCTAAGGCATCTACTGCCCGCACATATTCACCATCATAAAAATAAGTCCAGCCTAACTGATCATAATAACGGGGATTGAGCGGATCTAATTTGATGGCTTGCCTGAGGCGGTCTGCTGAATTACTATATTGTTCTAGCCAAAAATAGTTTTCGCCAGCGGAGCCATAATAGAATGGCTGAGTTGGTTTGAGCTGGATGGCATTTTCATAATATTCAATTGCCTCAATACGCCGGCCCTGACCTTGTAAGGCATAAGCCAAGTTATGATGCGCTTCAGGACTGTTTGCATCGACAGTGAGGGCTTGCTCTGCTTGTTCACGGGCCAAACGCCAAAGACTCTGATCTGAATAGACTTCTGATAAAAAGGCATAAGCGGGGGCATACGTAGGATCTAACTCTATAGCACATTGACAAGCAGCCACAGCATCAGCATAATGTCCTTCCCAATCTAAAGCCCAACAATAGCTGGCTAAATTTTCGGGGGTATTGGGATTCAACAAAACTGCCTGTTCTGCCCGATAAAGTGATTTTCCTGTATCTCTGATGAAGATCAAAGCACTTGCCTGTTGGCGATAAGACCAATCATGTTCTGGCTCTAATGAAATTGCCTTTTCATAAGCCGTAATTGCCTCTCTGAGTTTACCTTCAGTAAAATGCGTATCACCCGTTTGGCGATAAAACTGAGCTGTGAGAGTCGGGGTCGGTGTGGGTGCGAAGGGGTGTTGTTCTGGCGGCGTTTCTAAAAGCGTTTTTATGATCACGAAACCCCAGCAAATTGAGGCGATCATCATGCAATTAGCGACAAAACGAGAAAATAATCTTTTTGGTTCTTCTTGAATATACATAGAATAGGCTTTACCTATATTAAGGTCAGACCAGAATTATAGCATGGCCAGTGGAGAAGACAATTAGGTTATGAGATTTCATAATTCGTGGTGTCAGATCTTCGATATTGAAGGGATGATTTACTTGGTTGTAAAATTTGTTTGTTTTAACGCATTTTAATTTGGTTCTTTGAGAAATTTTGTGATAATGAAGATATGCGCCGTGTGAACAAGCAAAGTAGCAAAGTAGCAAAGTGACAACGTCAGCTAGAATAAACGCTTATTTTGCTACTTTCTCTAGCGTATTATCGTGTCTGCCACAAATATCCTCTTAGAATCTTTAATTTTAGCATACATAGAAAGGAAATCATTTTTCATGAAAAAGTTAGATGGCAAAGTGGCCATTGTCACTGGAGCTGGGAGAGGACATGCTGAAGCAGTGGCCAGGTTATTTGCAAAGGAAGGCGCGGCGGTTGCGATTTGTGACGTGATGTCTGTTGAGGATTTGGAGGCGAAGTTGGGCGCAGAACTGAGGGCTGAGGGAAGCAAAGTGTTGTGTTTTCAGACAGATGTCTCCCAAGAGGATCAAGTGAATCAGATGGTAGAGGAGGTCCTAACCCAATTTGGCACAATCGATATCCTGGCCAATGTGGTCGGCATCGCTGGCCCAACCAAAGATATTTGGGAGATGACTTTGGCTGAGTGGAAGAAGACACTTGATGTCAACCTTGATTCGCTCTTCCTGTGTTCTAAAGCAGTTCTGCCGGAGATGATCAAGAAACGATATGGTAAGATTATTAACTTTAGTTCGGGCACGGGGAAACAGCCGCTGTCCCATCGGGCTCCCTATGCTACCTCGAAGATGGGGGTCATCGGATTTACCAGAACCCTAGCCGCCGATGTGGGACGTTATAATATTAATGTCAATGCGATATGTCCTGGTGAACATGAAGTACGCAGTTTAGAATTAGCTAGAGGTCGGGCTGAGTATAAAAGTGAAGCCTTTGATGAGGCCGCCTTCCGCGAGCGTTTCAAAGAACGAGAGCAAAACGTCATGAGTGTGCTGGCTGGTCGCTGGTGCGCTGATGAAGGCTACGCCGACCAAGGGGCAGGCCCGGAAGATGCCGCTGCCTTAGCCTTATTCTTAGCCGCAGATGATTCAGCCAGGATGACGGGCCAAGATATTAACTGTAGCGGTGGGGTGATGTGGTAGGTGTGGAAATAAATGATGATGAGTTTTGACCTTGTCTGAGAAGATAGACCTGATTCTGGCCCCAGAAGCAGATCGGTCTGAGGATTCGGCCTTAGTACATAACCTGAAAGGCAAAGCCGCCTCTCTAGGCTTCACCCAAGCAGCCGTCATCCCCGCCCAACCTAGCCAACATAGCCAGTATTACGAGGCTTGGCTCAAAGCGGGCCATTCTGGCGATATGGCCTATCTCGCTCGCCCCGATGCTGTAGCGCGGCGGGCAGATTTGTCGTTGACGGTGCCAGAGGCGAAATCGGTTATTGCCCTGAGTGCGAATTATCATACCCAAGATCTGCCGCCTGATATCCTCAATGATCCGTCGCGGGGTATCATCGCCAGCTATGCCTGGAATATTGACTATCACACCTTACTCACCCCACGCTTATATGAATTGCAAGGTTGGTTAGAGGCCCAAGTTGATCAGCCTATCTATGGCCGAGCCTATATTGACACTGGCCCGGTTTTAGAACGTGAACTAGCAGCGCGAGCAGGCTTGGGCTTCATTGGCAAAAACACCTGCCTCATCCATCCCGATATGGGATCCTATGTTTTTCTGGCCGAGATTATCTTAGACTATGAACTGCCCTTTGACCAGCCTGAGGCGCGTGGCACCTGTGGTCGCTGTACGCGCTGTTTGACCGCTTGTCCGACAGATGCCTTCCCTGAGCCGTACATATTAGATAGTCGGCGGTGCATTTCCTATTTGACCATCGAATTTCGAGGGGATATCCCGCTTTCGTTGCGCCCCTTGCTGGGCAATCGTATTTTTGGTTGTGACATCTGCCAAGAAGTGTGCCCCTATAATCGCCGATTTGCCCTGCCGACAGATGAACCTGCTTTCCGCGCCACCTTTGATCAGATGGCCCCATCCCTTTTAGACCTCATCGCCTTAAACGATGATGGTTTTCGAACTAGATTTCGAAAAAGTCCCATCAAACGCAGTAAACGGCGTGGCTTTCTGCGAAATGTCTGTATCGCTCTGGGCAATTGGGGCAATCCCGCAGCCATACCCGCCTTGGAACAGGCGGGTCACGATCACGAGCCGCTGATCAGCAGCCATGCAGCTTGGGCTTTAGCGCAGGTTAAGGTGGCAGAGTGATATTGTTGGCGAATCCTGAAACGGATATTGAAATATCCCGTTTGTACGACTAAACCTGTTGAAATAGGTTCCATTAAGGAATGCCTTATCTGTCTGGTAATGTATCTTAGAACTTTACAGCTCTGCCCCTCTAGGAGATAGGGGGGCTAACCTCGTCCGCTAACTTAACGCCATTGATCACTTTGCCACTTTGCCACTCTGCCACTTTGCAACTTTGCTTAACTTGGTTTATTAAATGATGTCTAACACCCCAGCCAGATGCCGAATTTCATATCTAATCTCAATGTCTAAATCACAGCATTTCTCTGCTGGATTAAACCAACAAGTATCAATTCCATAGTCATGTCCCCCTTGAATGTCAGAGGTTAGGCTATCGCCAATAATTAAGACCGCCTCTTTCGCTGGATGGTTCATCTTTTCAAAGGCGACATCAAAGATACGTCGATCTGGTTTGGCTGAACCGACTTCTTCTGAAATGATAATATCGGCGAAATAATGTTCTAAGCCTGATTGGGCTAAACGAGGCCGCTGTACTTCTTTTAAACCGTTGGTGATAATGAGCATCTCAACCTGTCGAGCCAAGGCCGCCAGTAAAGTGTCTGCCCCTTCGATTAAGTCGCTTGCCCTAGACAGATGATGCAGATAGTTCTGGCTGAAAGCGTCGCTATCCGTTTCGAGGCCAATGGCTTCCAGAAACATGGCAAAGCGTTTCACTTTTAATTCACTTTGTTTGATTTCACCTCGTTCAAATTCTTGCCAAATTTGCTTGTTAATTCGGCGGTAGATGTCGATAAAGTTGATATCAAAGGCATGGCCCGTATGCCAAAACGTCTTTTCGAGTGCTTTCGTCTCTGCTTGATCAAAATCAAAGAGGGTATTATCAGCATCAAATAGAAGCCATTTATATTTCATCAAGTTGTCACCTTTCTCATAAAACGTATTCCACGCCTAAATATTGTGTTTCAGGAAAGCCCGATACCTTATCTATAATGAAAAATTTGCAGAAATGATAGCCAGGTTCAACATACGCTTGGATATAGAGAATTTTATCAAGCGTTATCTGAAGCCTTGTTTCTTCAAATGTTTCCCGTCTAGCACAGTCAAAAATCGCCTTCTCGCCTTCAAGCTTACCGCCAGGCAGAACCCAGAAATCCTGCTGCTCATCAAAATGGTGATGCACGAGCAATATCTGCCCACCCTGCAAAATGATCGCCGCCGCACTTATCCCCTATCGCATAACCTTACTCCATTAGCATCTAGTTATTTGACTGCCTATCTCGCACAGTTTAAGCATTTATCGTCGATCAGGAAAAAAGACCCTGCAACTTTGCGACCTTGTAACCTCGCTCCATTTGACAGCCGTCTGACTCGATGATATAGTCTTTGAACTTAATTAAAGCTATCTGCGTTGATGAAAATGAGTAGGGGTGGCCTATCACTCAGCGAACTTGGGATGGTGTGAGCCAAGCGTGTAATCCTCCCTGAAAATCCTTTCGGAGCAGGTAACCGAAATGTGATGATCATTGATCGTCACCGAGTAGATTTACCCGGTCTAATCCTCCGTTATCAGGATTCTTTCATCGAAGGATAGTTGTTAGTTATTGGTCTTTAGATTGACTAAAAACTAACAACTCATCACTAAAAACTCTCTTTCCGTGAAATGTATGAGCGGACACTAATGTCAAATTGGGTGGTACCGCGGGAGTTATGATATACATCGTGAACTCTCGTCCCTGCGTGGATGAGAGTTTTTTATTTGGTAACAGCCCCATCTGGTTCAGATGGGGCTGTCAAAAATTTTTGGAGGCCTGATGACAATGCCAATTTCTAACCCCCAATTCAATACCATTGGCCCTGCGGGGCCATTAACTGAAATAGAAGAAAAATATATTCATACGCATTTGGTTGAACAAAATTTACGTGACTCAGGTCATAGATACAAATGAACGAAAGGAAAATTATCATGAAAGCGTTCATGGCTTACTTTAGCCCTACGCCGCCCAAAGCGGACTTCGATGCGTTGGACCAAGCGGTGTTGGGCTTTTGGGCAGAAAATAAAACCTTTGAAAAGAGTGTTGCGGGAAGACCCATTGAAAAATCTTATGTCTTTTACGACGGTCCCCCCTTCGCCACAGGGCTGCCGCATTTTGGACACATCATGACCAGCATCATCAAGGATGTGGTGCCGCGTTTCTTCACCATGCAAGGGCGACGGGTGGAGCGACGCTTTGGCTGGGATTGCCATGGGGTGCCCGTTGAGTTTGAGATGGAAAAGGAATTGGGCTTGGGCGGGCGGGCCGATATCGAAGAAATGGGCATCGCTAACTTTAATGAAGCCTGTCGAGGCATCGTCCTGCGCTTTACGCAAGAATGGCAGGAAGTCATCACCCGTATTGGCCGTTGGGTGGATTTTGACAATGATTATAAAACCATGAATCCGGCCTACATGGAGACAATTTGGTGGGTATTTAAGACTTTATATGAAAAGGACCTGATTTACCGTGACTATAAGGTGGTCCATTATTCATGGCGGCTTTCGACTCCCTACTCGAATTTTGAAGCGACCTTGGATGATGCTTATCGAGAGCGGCAAGACCCATCTGTCGTGGTCAAGTTTCAACTCGAAGATGAGGAGAGCAAGTTACTGGCTTGGACAACCACACCTTGGACCTTGCCTTCGAATATGGGCTTGGCCGTCAGTCCAGATGTGACTTATGTTAAACTTAAAACGGGTGAGGGCGAGACCTATATCTTGGCTAAAAATTTGTTAGACCAACATTTCAAAGACGGTGCGTATGAAGTGCTGGCTGAATTTGGCGGCGAGGCCTTAGTTGGCAAATCTTATCAACCCCTCTTGCCCTATTTTTCGGCTCAGAAAGCGGAAGGAGCTTTTCGCATCATCCAAGGTGATTTTGTCTCGGATACGGATGGCACGGGCATCGTCCACCTGGCTCCAGCCTTTGGGGAAGAAGACTTCATGGCGGGGCGAGCGAATGGCATCCCTATGGTCAATCCAGTTAATGACACGGGGGACTTCACCGCAGAGGTGATAGACTTCGCCGGTCTGAATGTGTTTGAGGCCAATCGACCGATCGTCCAAAAATTGAAGGTAGATGGCTCGCTCTTTTCTCAGAAAACCATTGTCCACGCCTATCCGCACGACTGGCGCACAGATACCCCCCTGATCTATCGGGCTATTCCTTCCTGGTATGTGGATGTGACCAAGATCAAAGATAAGATGCAGGCGGCTAATCAACAGATCAATTGGTTCCCTAATCATGTCAAGGATGGAGCCTTTGGCAAGTGGCTAGAGGGATCCCGCGATTGGGCCCTTTCCCGTAACCGCTATTGGGGTGCAGCCATTCCAATTTGGACCTGTGACTCCTGCGAAGCTGAACAGGTGATCGGTAGTGTGGCTGAGTTGGAAGAGTTATCAGGCCGGACGAATATTGAAGATTTGCACCGTCATTTCATCGACGATATCACAATCCCCTGTCGTCGTTGTGGTGGTATGATGCAGCGGGTGCCGGAAGTTTTGGACTGTTGGTTTGAGTCAGGTTCTATGCCTTATGGTCAAATTCATTATCCCTTTGAAAGTAAGGCTTGGTTTGATGATAATTTTCCGGCTGACTTCATTGTGGAGTATATTGGGCAAACGCGGGGCTGGTTCTATACTTTGGTCGTGCTAGGGGCGGCTTTATTTGATGGCCCACCCTTCCAAAATGCGATGGCTCATGGCATTTTGTTGGGGGAAGATGGGCGCAAGATGAGCAAACGGCTGCGGAATTATCCTGATGTGGATGAGACGATCCAGAAATACGGGGCAGATGCGATCCGTCTCTACCTGATGTATCATCCGGTTCTTGATGGCAACGACAGCAGCATTGATGAGGCAGGCATGGCCGAGATGTTACGACGCTTTGTCATCCCAGTTTGGAATGCCTTTAGCTTCTTGACCCGTTATGCGGAGATTGACCACTGGCGACCCGTTCAGGAAACGCATCTAGCTGGCCTGACGGATTTGGATCACTGGATTCGGTCTCGCACCTATGCTTTGGCCTATCAGGTGGCTGATGCGCTGGAAAATTATAACCTACGGGGGGCCGTGGGTCTTTTATTAGATTACATCGATGATCTCAACAATTGGTACATCCGCCGTTCCCGAGATCGCTTCTGGAAGTCGGAGAAGGATGACGACAAGTTGGCTGCCTATGAAACATTACATGAAGTCATGGTTTTGCTCTGCCAAGTGGCCGCGCCGCTGGCTCCCTTCTTCACTGAATTGATGTATAAAAATTTAACTGGAGACGAGTCGGTTCATTTGACGGACTGGCCCAGACCTGACCAAACCGCTATTGATGCTGACCTTAATGCCAGAATGGCCGAAATTCGCCAAATGGCTTCCCTAGGTTTAGCAGCCCGTGCGAAGGCCGAAATCAAAGTCCGCCAGCCTTTAGCCAAAGCCACGGTGCGGACAGCTTATCACTTGACGGAATACGATGTGGCGATGCTATTGGATGAATTGAATGTGAAAGCCTTGGAAACCGTCGATGACGTTTCTGAATACGCCGTCCCCGTGGCCAAACCGAATGCGCGGATCATTGGGCCGAAATTTGGCAAGGCCACGCCCCAGATCATGAAAGCAGCCAAAGCCAATCAGTTTGAAGTCATGCCTGATGGCCGTTATAAGGTTGCTGGCAATGATGATTGGGTTTTAGATTCTGAGGTGATTAATGTTCACTTTGAAGGCAAGGAAGGCTTTGCCTGTGAAACCAAAGAAGATTTGGTGGTTGTCTTAGATACTCAGGTAACGGAGGCCTTAAAACGGGAAGGTCTAGCCCGTGATCTGGTGCGCCATATTCAAACGCTTCGTAAAGAGGCTGATTATAAGTTGGATGATCGTATCGTTGTCGGCGTTTTCTCGGAAGATGATCGTCTCTATGCAACCCTGACGGCCTTTGAGTCGTACATCCAGGCAGAGACCTTGGCTATTTCACTCGTCACTGAAGCAGCCGCAGATTGGGAGGTCGAGAAAAAGGTTACTCTGGATGCGTTGTCTGTGGATATGGCGGTGAAGCTGGCAAAATAGGGTCATCAGTCATCAGTTTCTCAATGCTAAAAAACGACCCCCTAACAATCTTTCGTCAATACTGAGCGTGAAGTATAATCAAAGTGGCAAGATATCAGCGTGGCAAAGTGGCAGTGTAAAGGCGATCACTTTGCCATTTTGATTATCAACCCCTTAGACCAAATTTAAGGAGCCAAAAAGCACTTACGATATAAGCATAAAGAATGAAAATAAACAGAATTAGTAATCAATTACTAATTGTATTAAGGAGGTTTTCCCTATCATGGATATTGGTTCAGCATTTACATATATGTTTCAAGATGAGGACTGCATAAAAAAGCTGCTCATTGGGACGGCGATTTTTTTGGCCGCAACGCTACTATCTAGCACTGTCATTGGTCTTGTCTTTTTTTTCCCCTTGACTGGCTACATGTTAGCCATCATTCGGTCTGTGCGAGATGGCCAGGACTTACCCCTACCTGAGTGGGATGATTTTGGTGATTTATTCATCAAGGGTGCGGTGGCAATGGTCATCACGGTGATTTATAATAGTTTAACAATCCTCATTGCTTTGCCAATCATTGTTGTGGTCTCTATCATCATCCCTGTCCTTGGTCCGATTGATCTCGCGCTGGGTGGAATTTTCACCTTTACTACCCTGCTTTGTTCAGGCTGTTTATTGCTTCTCGTCGCCTTAGTGGGTATATTTTTTACCCCCATCGCCATGATTCGCTATGCCCTATACGAGACCTTTGGGGCGGCATTTGATTTTGAGGCTATTTTTGAATTTATTAAACATAATATTGGCGATTATATCATTGTCATTATTGTTTTATTATTGGCCACAGCTATTGCTACCTTTGTCGGGTCGATTTTGATTTGCGTCGGCGGTATTTTTTTCACCAGTTTCTGGTTGTATTTGGTGACAGGCCATCTCTGTGGGCAATTGGCCCGCCATGAAGCGGGAAGTGAGCAGGGAAAATCGACACCTATTTCTCACTTCCGTCCCCCCAATAAACATTTTCGCTAAGGAGAGAGAACGATTATGGAAAATATGTTACAAATCTGGATCGCAGCATCAACCCAACCGGGTGAGGAAGTTTTTCAACAGGAGAAGCAAAAGGCCGATTTTGGCACAGCCATGTTGTGGATCATCGTGGCCAGTCTTATTGCCTCAATCTTTTGGGCTATCTCATGGGCTATTCACTTTATTATCCTGAATCAGGCAGGCTTATCGTCTGCGGAGCAACAAGCCGTGATGTCGTTGGTTAACAGTATGTTTGGGTTAGCGATCGGTGCGGCCATTTTTGGCTTTTGTTACGTTTTAGGGGGTCTCATTAGTTTTTTAGTTTGGTCTGGGATTCTCTTTATTGTTGCTAAGTTGTTTGGCGGCGATGGTAATTTTGAGGAACAATCCTATTTATTGGCCACATTTACGGCCCCGATTTTAATTGTGACCAGTGTGGTGAACATCATTCCTGTGTTAGGGGCGTGTCTTGGCTTGGTCCTCTATATTTATCAACTCGTTTTAACCTATTTCGCCCTCAAAGTGTCTCATAATTTAAGTTCTGGAAATGCTATCGTTGTGGCCTTGACACCGCTGGTTATTTTATTCTTGTGTATATGTTGTTTCGGTGTTGCTATCGGTGCTTTAGCCAGTAATGTAGCTGGCTCTGGGTTTTAATTGGTTCCATAAATAATCGTAAAGGTGCAGTGGTATCAATGCGTCGTTTTTTGATAGAAGCTGGAGTGACACCTGATGATGGCGTATAAAGATTATTTAGGTAAAGTTGAGTTTGATGATGAGGCCAATATTTTTCACGGTGAGGTGGTAAATATTCGTGATGTGATTACTTATGAAGGCCAATCTGTCGATGAACTGCGGCAATCTTATGAAGATTCGGTTGAGGATTATGTAGCGTTTTGTATCGAGCGCGGAGAGCAACCGCAGAAGCCATTTTCTGGCAGGTTTAGGGTCCAGTTATCGCCAGAAGAACATCGGCAGATTATTCTTGCCGCAACAAAAGCGGGTAAAAGGATAGATGTTTGGGTAGCCGATATACTTGGGCAAGCAGTCCAAATATAAAGGTCTGAACCATCCTGGCTAACTCAGTATATCATATCCGCCGCTTTCTCCGCAATCATAATCACAGGCGCGTTGGTGTTGCCGCCGATGATTTCTGGCATGATCGACGCATCCACCACCCGTAGTCCATCCACGCCATGTACTTGTAGATGATCATTTACCACGGCTTGTGGGTCATGGCCCATCTTGCAAGTGCCTGAGTAGTGCCAAGTGGTCGCTAGGGCATTACGAATCCAGGCGGTGATTTCAGCATCACTTTGCGCCTCGGCCCCTGGCGTGAGTTCGCGTTCCACACAACCATTGAAGGCCTTGGTCTGCACAAGCTGACGGGCTATATGGATGCTGTCGATGTAGACTTTGATGTCCTCGGCCTGTGCCAAATAATTGGGTTGAATACTGGGATAGACAAAGGGGTTCGCAGAACGTAGCTTGATAAAGCCGCGACTCTTAGGACGCATCAAACTGAGGGCGATTGAGAAATCATACGCATCGTCAACCTCGCCAATGGTAAAGAACACCTGCATGTCAGGCGCGGCCAATTCGGGCCGAGTCTTCCAGAACGCGCCAGCAAAGGTGCGTGTTGAGATGAGGGGGCCTGTTTTGTTTTGCAGATAGGCTTCATAGGCCGGGCCAGTCAAGGAGACCTCCGCCCGTCTCAGAGTTGCTTGATACCACATCGTCAATAGAGGATGATCTTGCAAGTTTTCGCCCACCCCAGGGAGGTCGACGAGTACTGGAATGTCAAACTGTTTCAGGTGTTTCGCAGGCCCAATGCCTGAACAGAGCAATACCTGAGGTGAGTTGATCGCTCCACCACATAGAATAATTTCTTCTATCGCCTCGACGTGCTTGCGCTGATTATCATGAACGTACTCGACTCCAATGGCCCGATTTCCGTCAAAGAGAATGCGGGTGACATGGGCATAAGTTTTCGTCTTGAGATTAGCCCGACTAAGGACGGGTTGTAGATAGGCATTGGCTACACTGTGCCGCTTCCCATCTTTGTAAGTGTAATGATAAACGCCCATGCCCAATTGGGTCAGCCCATTGAAGTTCTCATTGCGAGGCAAGCCCGCCATTTCACCAGCTGAGATAAAGCGTTCCGTCTGACCTGATACATCGGGGATACGAGCAATACTTAGCGGCCCCTCAGTGCCATGTACACCGTCAATTTGACCTTCAGCGTCATGTTCCGCTTTTTTGAAATAAGGCAATACATCCTGATAAGCCCACTGCTCATTGCCTAACTCAGCCCATCGATCATAGTCCCAAGGGTTGCCGCGAATATAGACCAGGCCATTGATCGTACTGCTGCCGCCTAAGACTTTGCCGCGATTCAGATCAATTACGCGATTATTCAGATGAACCTGCGGTTCGCTTTGATAAGACCAATCGATATCTGTGCCGAGCATATGATAAATGCGGCCTGGAATGCGGATTTCTGGATTGTTGTCAGGTCCGCCTGCTTCCAGTAACAAGACCTTACTATCGGGATTTTCGCTTAAGCGATTGGCCAGGACACAGCCTGCGGAGCCTGCGCCGATGATGATGTAGTGAACAGTGTTGGTCATGATTGCTCCTTTTGCTTATCAGTTTCTCAAAAAGGGTTACATCTTTCTCGTACCATTATCTTGTGCATTCGGGCCCTCAAACCCCAAGGCAAACATGGTATGACGTACGCCCAGGTGTTGACCTAATTCACGGGCAGCGATCTCCAATAAACTGTCAATGTTCGGGGCGGTCCGTAATTTATCGGTCACTTCCCGAATGGCCTTCTCTCGACTGGCTCGTTCACCAGTTTCCTCAAAAAGCCGTAAGTTTTCGGCAGTTTGGGCAAACTGTTCGGCAATAGTTTCCAAAAAAGTTAGATCATTTTCTGTCCAAGCTTCATAACTTGAGGTAGTATGGAGTTGTAAGGCCCCAATCTTTCCACCGCCCATTGCGATAGGAGTCACCAATGATTGGTGGGTCATCGATGATTGGTTAGGAGCCTGATCTACATTGGATGAAATGAGCATTGCTTGATTTTGTTCTAGGGTTTGTTGACGCTCTTTAGCCAAGCTTTGCTGCTTTGCCATATCCAAGGGGACCGCATTGGGCTGCATATATAGATATTGATCGCCTTGAGATGCAGTTCTTGATTTTTGCCAGGCTTGTTCGATATATCGCTCCTGGGCCACTTTGGCCGCAGCCAAAGCAGTTTCAACGGTTTCAAAGAGGCGAGCATTGCGAATAGAGACCGCCACTTGGTTTGCCACTGACCTGAGTAAACTGGCATCACCTTCATCCAACCCGGCAACCTGGTCTGCTTGCACATCTAAGACACCAACAACAGCACCATCTAGGATAATCGGCACTGCCATCTCAGCATAGGTATCGGGCAAAAGTGGATTAGGCTGCCAGTCAGGACTGTCTCGCACATTATCCATGCTGACAATTTTTCCGAGACGAGCGGCTTGGGCTATCAAACTGGTTGATAGATTAACTGACAGCCTATGTGTCTGGCGTTTTAACTCAGCCCCAGCTTCCCCAGTTCCTTCAGCTACGGTTAGGTTTTGGCCGCTTTCATCTAACAGATAAACATGGGCATGATAATAGCCAAAGTTGTTTCTAATTTGGTTGACAGCCTGCCTCAACAGTTCTTCTACCTCAAGAATAGCCGAAAAACGCTCGCTTAAACTGGCGACAATCTCTAACCGTTGCGTTCTAGCCGCGATCCGTTCCTCTAATGAAGCAATGAGATGACCAAACTGCATCGTCATATTCTCAAAAGCCGTCGCTAACTGACCCACCTCATCTTTTTGTTGGATCTTCGGTATTTTGGCCCCTAAGTCTCCTTGAGCAATCTGTGTAGCCGTATGAGATAAAGTCGCCAAAGGTGTAGCAATGCTGCGCGTCAGGCCGAACAGAATGATGGCCAACAGCATGGTTACGATGGCCCCAATCATCAATAGCTGTAGCAGTATATTGGAGATAATGGCACTTTGTTCTCTGGCTTTGCGCTGCAATTCAGTCAGCACCGCCGCGGATAGTGTCTGATGTACTTCCTGAGACTCATTTAGCGTGGAATATACCGCCATAATTTGTTGGTTCATGTTTCGTGAATCTAGGTTTGCAGCCTCGAGATTCAGCAAGGCCACGATCTGGTGCTTCAACAGGCTCATAGACTGGTCCAAGGTCGCCAATACTTCTGTGCGCGTTTCTTCAGCAAGGGCGGTATTGTTTTTAATGATTTTTAGGGTTGTCTCCAGATTGCTCAAGTCTTCAAGCACCGCCTCCTTGTATTGGAGGCCACCAATCACAAAGAAACGTTCTAGATTGGCATCTATTGAGGATAGAGTTAGACCAAAGTCTTGCAAGGCCCTGATCTGGGTTGTCGTGGGAACAACCTGTGCCGCAGTTTCTTTCACCAAGGTTAGGCGAAAATGCCACACAGCCACCATTGCCAGGACTAGGATAATAACAACAATGAAACTGAAAAACATCTTTCTTTGAATTGAGGCCGTGAAAAAATTAATGATGTTTCTCATGGTTGGCTCTCCTGACGACCATACGCCTCGGCAATTTTCAGTAAGGAGGGTGAAAAAATAAGGTCTAATTTTTCGGCTTGGAGTTTCAGAAAGACTTTTTGAAATTCAGCTGGCTGAAAAGCCTCAATTTCAGTTTTTGCCATCAGAGCGGCCTTGGCCCTAAACCCATCCCTTGTGTTGCGTTTGGTGTCCATGCGGACGACTTGAAATTCGACTCCACTATCCTCCAAAATACGCCGCAGGCCAACCTCAATGCCATTAGACCATTCATAACCTTGATGATAGGAGTCAATCCATAAAATTTTTTTGTCAGTATAATCAGCCTGAGTTTCCTCAACCTGAATCAGCGCTGGTTCAACCGCACCACAAGCGGTTAACAACCAACTGAATATCAGAAATCCTAGGCAGGCGATTTTATAAGTCGTCATTTTCGAGGTTTGTATCCATTTTGTGAAGATTTGATGTAGTACGACGAACATTTTTCATTCTCCTTATGAACCCTGATGATTTGTCTTTAAATCAGCATCAGCCTGGATAGCTAAATCGACCATTGCATATTCCGCTGAGAAATGCTGGCTCAATTCTTCGGTAGTGGTTCTGATAAGCTGCTCCAAGCTAGTTGAGGCCCGCATTTTTTCAGTAATTTGTCGTAGGATTTGCTCCCGGCTGGCCTGTTGACGGGTTTGTTCAAATAGGCGTAAGTTTTCAGCAGTTTGGGCGACTTGACTGGAAATCGCTTGAATTAAATTTTTTTCCAAATCTGTCCATTGCCGCTGTTGGGTATCATCAGTTTCGTAAAGTTGCATGGTCCCAATAATCTGGTTCTGTAGTTTAATGGGCGCAATAAGTGCCGTGTAGTCATCCTCAGCGATTTCCTGTACCTGGCTAGCAGCAGTGATTTCTGCTGATTGCTCCTGAGCGAGCTGATGGAGGTATTCGAGCGCATTTTCATTTAAGACTGTTGTGCCTGACCTCTGGTAGTGATATTGCGGCTGGCCCTGTGTCTTGTCCCAGGCCTGTTCTATATATTTGGCCTGGATCTCATTCGCCTGTTCCAAAGCAGTTCCCACTTCGGTAAAGAGACGAGCATTACGAATGGCCACAGCTACTTGGTTGGCTAAAGAGCGTAATAGACTTTCATCCCCTTCATCAAATTCAGCCACTTTATCCTCCTGAACATTCAAGACTCCAACGACTTCATTATCGACGATCATTGGCACAGCCATTTCAGCATAAGTGTCAGGTAATAAGTCATCGGGTAACCAATCAGGCGGTTCGCGTACATTATCAAGCTGTATGATTTCACCACTACGGGCAGCCCTCGCTACCGCGCTGGTCGCTGTATTCACGGCAATACGATGGTTAGCCGTTTTGATTTCTGCATCAGTCAGGCTGGTGCCTTCGGCTATCACAAGATAATCCCGCTGATCATCAAACAGATAAATATGAACCTGATCATAGTGGAATTGGTCTTTAACCTGAACAACCAGTTCACGTAATAGGGAGGGTACATCAAGGATCACACTTAAGCGTTCATTGATTTGAGCAACCAATCGTAAACGCTGATTTCTTTGGGCTAAAGATGACACCCTCGTTTGCAGTTGATCAGCCATGACATTAAATCCGTCTCTCAGGTTAACAAATTCTGTCGGGCGAGTCAAGGTCACTCGGTGGGCGAATTTTCCTTGTCCAAACTGCTGTGCTACCTGGTTGAGTTCACTTAAGGGAAAAATAATTTGCTTCAACAATAGGGCAGTCCCCCAAATTCCTAAGCCAACCGCCAACAGGGTGATGAGCATCAAAGCCCAGATACTTTGGTTGCTAATCGTAAACAATCGGACTTGTATCTGGGTCAAACTTTCTCCAGAGGTTTCAGGGATCGTTTCGGTTAAAACGATGATCTCGGCCATCACTTCTTGAAAGACGGTGGTGTTTATCTCTGCTTGTGGGGCCACGCCATTGATCTGGCTGTACTGCTCAATGAGGTCCACGGTAGCCAAAAAAGTCACTTCATAGTCATCAAAGGCGACCCGAAGTTGTCCAATTTCACTAAGCATAGACTTTAATGTCTCATCAGTTGTTTCTGTCACTAAACGCTCAACCTCATCTAAATGGGAGCGGGCCTGCCTTAAATGATGTTGATTGACGACCACAAATTGTTCTTTGGCCGCTGCAAACCCGATAGTTTGCCAGCGATTGAAAAAATTCGCTTCACTTTGTCGGGCGAGTAAGAAGTGATTTTCGATTTGCAGCCCTAATTCGCGTAGTTGGATGGCTTGATTTAGATCTTGCTCAAGGCCGACTTGAATCGTCCGCAAACTCAGATAACCAATTAGGCCAATCAGCAGGACTAAGGCCAGAATGATGCCCATCCCCCAGCGTAACTGGACACGAATTGAGTTCATCCAGCGTGTGAATTTTGATAAACCTTTATTTAGCATCATCATCACCTTATTATATCCTGAACAAGGACAGAAGATCAGTTTGCTTGCGTTTGTTAGATTTATACATGGGTAAATATTTTTGGCTCTGTGAGAAACTTTGTGGCAAAGAAAGAGACATCGTCTGCGAGCAGTAGCAAGAGGGAAACGATTTTATTATAGATGGTGGATCAAGAACGAACAAGAAGTGATAACAATTTAGGTTCTTTGAAGTGAAGCGAGAAATTTTGATTTGTTAATTACTGCCCATTTCTTAAGACAGCGATTCGCCCATGAAAGTGGTGCAATGAACCATGTCGATCAAATTTATTGCCCATTCTTTAGCCCATGCCGCTCGCGTAAATCTTGAGCAATCAGCTTGGCTCCAGCCTTTTGCCAATTGTACATGGTTCGTTCGGGGATATAGACGCGGAACCATTCTAGGGCTTCAGCCATCTGAGGCTTCAGGTCGGGGTGTTCAGCACGGCGGCTATAGGGCCTGAGACCGACGACATAGGGATAGTAAAGAGCGTTGTAATAACGCCATTCATCTGTCGTCCCAAAGTCCCCTTTATCCAGCGGTTTGAGACGATTAATACCCTCGCTCAACAAGGCTTTCAACTCATTGGCCCGAGATAGCGTATCCATTTGGCTTTTGCTTTGTGTCAGCCGTTGTTCGATGAGGGGGAGTTGGGTTAAGGGACTGCTCGCTAAACGCGATAAGTCGCTAAGGTGACTCAAGGCCCGGCGGGTTAAACGGACAAATTCAGCTTCGTCAATCTCAGCTAGGTTAAAATCGCTATTCACTCGTGGGACAAGGCTGGCCTCGGTGCGTAGTTCGGCGCGTTTTTGACGCAGGCTGGGGAAAGTGGCGAAGGCCAGATGATCTAAGCTGCTTTGCCATTGGTCATCAAAGACCTGAGTGAGGAGGGTGACGGTAATAATAGCCAATAAAAGTAGGAGGATGGAGAAGGTGATACCTGTGCTGAGATAAATGGTCAAGCCGATGAGCCCTCCATAAATTAAGCTCATGCTAATGGAGAAATCAAAGGATCGGAAAAAGTCAGGTAGAAACGTTTCCCCTTCGTCAAAAGCATCTAACAGGGCGATTACGAGACCCAGCAAGATAAAATCGAAGCCAATGCCCAAAAGGAGCCAACTTCGGGTGAGCCAGTGGAAGGGTAGAATGAGCAAACAAGTACCGAGGGTGAAGATAAATGTGGCTACGAGGAGTAAGCCTAGCTGGAGTTGACGGTAATCTGCTCGCTTCAGATTTTTCCAAACGCGAATGTGCTGCCTAAGTCGCCCATTTTGAGAGGCAACTTGATTGTTTTCAATCTGCTCTTGGGCTGTGAGAGCGGCTGTGAGAGCGAGGTAGAATATTTGCCAAATTAACCCTAAGGCAGCCAACATTGGTAAGAGAACCAAGCCGACTAAAATCACATAAATAGGCCCTGTTTGAGGGACGGGACCGAGCGACGATAATGAAACAATTGCGGGCGTATTGCTTTGAAAATTAAAGATCAGGTTTGTACTGGCACTTAGGAGATAGAGTGGTGTGGCGACGGGAAGAAGGCCATAAGTCCAGAAGCGGCTCAGACCTTGGCGCAAAGGGGCATCATCGGGTAAAAGGTGTATGAGGGTTCCAAACCAAAATAAGGCCGGTAGAAATAGCAGTGGCCAATGCAAGCGTGATAATAATTGGGTTGTTTCTGGTGTTGGCGCGTAGGGTATCAGAAAGCCACTGGCTAGACTTAGGGCATAAGCCACCGTGCCTAATCCGGTGAAGCGCAAACGTAAATTGGCTGGATTACGTCCAATCAAATATAAGCCTAGCCAGAGGACGATTGTATAAACAAAAATTTGCAGAATTAATAAGGACATTGTTTTATAAATTAATGAGACCCTGCTGCACAGCAATGGTTCGCCAACAGTATCATCCTGCCACCTCGCTACCTTGCCGCTGCTTTACTGCTCCACTAAATCAATCTCAAATACAACAGGCCACCATTTACCCGTCACAAATAAGCGATTTGTTTCAGCATCATAGGCGATTCCATTGAGGACATCAACAGGCCGAGGTAAGACCATGTTAATGCTGGTCAGCAGACCACTTAGATCAAGCCAAGCTCGAACTTGACCCGTTTGGGGGTTGATGATAGCAATGCGGTCGGTTTGCCAGACATTAGCGTAGATCTCACCTTGAATATATTCTAGCTCATTCAGATGAATGACTGGGCCCTGAGAATTACGAACTTCGATCTTGCCAATTTCTTGTAAAGTCTCAGGATCCCAAAAATAAAGTTTTTCTGTGCCGTCGCTCATAATTAAGCGTTCGCCATCATGCGTGATTCCCCACCCTTCAGTCAGATAATTGAATTGTTGAAGGAGATTGAAACTTTCTTTATCATAAACAAAACCAACCCGCGCCTGCCAAGTTAACTGCACAATTTTATCTTGCCAGATCACAATACCCTCACCAAAAAATTCTGGCGGTAGGGCGATGCCATGCAATACTTCCCCACTTTCAACAGCCACTTTCCGCAGCGATGACTGACCACGTAAGCCTGTCCCTTCATAAAAGATACCATCGGCAAAGACCAAGCCTTGGGTGAAGGCATTATGATCGTGGGGGTAGGTGTTGATGATGGAATAGGTATATTGCGTCGGCATCGGCATCGGCGTGGGCGTAGGCGAAGCTATTGGTGTTGGTGTCGTTGTAGCCGTAGCGGTAGAGCTAGGGGGAGGTGTGGGTTCGGGCTCCTCGCCGCAAGCTGATAAGTGACTGACACAATAACCCAATAGGCATACGATTAGACTAGCATAGATGAGACGGTTCATAACATGTCCATATATCAAGGTAATTTTAGCGACATTGTTCAGTGAAATGATGAGTTAATCCATATTTTAATAGATGTCGGATGATAAAACAAACTTATCTATCACTAATCAAACTACCAAGTCAGGGATTCGTATCATTCAACATCCCTTGAACGACAAAAATTTGCCGAATTTCTTATTCTGGTTAATATCGATTAAGCCTGATACTTGATCTCATCCTTAGCGGAGTATCTCTTTGACACCCAAGCCCTCACCTATTAGAGAAACAATGTTTGCCCAGCTTGTTGATAAGACCTTGTTCGAGCAAGCGAAATCCTATGCCTACGCTTACCTGGATGGCGTACCTAATCGTCCCATATTTCCCCATGATGAAGCCCTCAAGCATTTAGCTGTCTTCGATGAACCCTTACCTGAACATCCCCAATTAGGCTCAGATATTCTGAAACAGCTTGACGATTACGGGTCGCCAGCAACTGTGGCCCAAATAGGGGGTCGATATTTTGGTTTTGTGAATGGCAGCGCGACCCCGATAGCCTTAGCTATCCGTTGGCTCTCGGATATTTGGGATCAAAATTCAGCCCTGCATGTGATGTCACCAACTGGGGCAAAACTAGAGCAAGTTTGTGAGCAATGGATCTGTGATTTATTGGGTTTACCAACCCAAACGGTGGCTGGTTTTGTCAGTGGTACCTCAATTGCCACCATGTGTGGCTTGGCCGCTGGCCGATATGCTCTGCTGAAAAATCAAGGCTGGGATGTGAACGAAGATGGTTTATTCGGCGCACCGCCCATTCGCATTGTGGTCAGCCAGCAAGCGCATGGCACCGTATTTAAAGCTTTGGCTTTGCTCGGTCTAGGAAATAAGCGCGTTGAGCTTGTGCCTGCCGACCCAGAAGGGAAGCTCGATGTGGCCCACTTACCTGCACTCGATTCAAGGACGCTGGTGACCCTCCAAGCAGGGAATGTCAATACAGGGTCATTCGATGCCTTTGCCGACATCAGTGATATGGCTCAGGCAGCGGGGGCATGGGTACATATTGATGGCGCATTTGGCCTATGGGCGGCCGCTTCACCAAAGCAAGCCCATCTGACTAGGGGCCTTGAAAAGGCGGATTCTTGGTCAGTTGATGGTCATAAAACACTCAATACACCCTACGATTGTGCCATCGTGCTATGCAAACATCGTGATGCTTTGATCGCTGCTATGCAGGCCAGTGGGACATATATTCAATATAGCGATGACCGAGATAATATGTTGTATACCCCTGATATGTCTCGTCGGGCGCGAGCGGTTGAATTATGGGCCACCCTCAAGTTTTTGGGCCGCACGGGGGTAGCGGACCTGATTGATGGCTTATGTGAACGAGCCAGGCAATTTGCTGAACGATTAGCCGCAGCAGGCTTTCAGGTATTGAATGAAGTCGTGTTCAATCAGGTGCTTATCGCCTGCGATACACCTGAGCAAACGCAAGCGACGTTGGCAGCTATCCAAGCCTCTGGCGAATGTTGGTGTGGGGGCACGGTGTGGCAAGAAAAGCCTGCCATTCGGATTAGTGTCTGTTCTTGGGCCACGACAGTGGCTGATGTTGAGCGGTCGGTGCAAGTTTTTGTGAGAACACGAGATGCTATCTTTGATTTGCATAAATAAGCGAATGATGTATAATCTTGCTCAACTTCATCCGAAGCAACACTCATGAACCGTTAGCTCAGTCGGTAGAGCAACTGACTTTTAATCAGTGGGTCCAGGGTTCGAATCCCTGACGGTTCATTTCAATCAGTCACCGCCCACGGCAGAATCATAAAGAGCCTCCCGTCTATCACCGCGAGGCTCTTTTTGTTTTAAAACACAAAATCCATCTGGATAAATTAGCCAGATGGCTCCTTGCTTAAAGGCCCCATATTTGGGCGGGTATGGTCGTATATATGCGGTATCCCCTCAAATCCCTCGCAGACTACGGTAAAAAACAAATTCAAAAAAAAAGCAATCGGCCGGGATTGCGTTGAATTACACGGGGATGTCAGAATTTTATTTGACGTGGTTTACATCGGGAAAAGATGGGGAAAGTTTATAAGTTATCCCCATCTAAGAAATTTTATTTGTTCAACGCCACTTGAATCACCTGTTTACCTACCCGATAAACCCCGCTCTGCGCCAAAACCTGTTCTACAAATTGCTCAGGCACATCGACAAAAGTCTGTCGATCTTGCATCCGAATTTTGCCCAAGACATGCCCAGGAATATTGGCATAGTAAGCCAATGTGCCAACCACATGCTTAATTTCAATCCCATCTCCTCTACCGATGTCTAGGGAGAGGCAAATCATACCTTTTTTAGAAGTTTGATTCCTTCGATTTCGATCTCGCCCGTTACGATACTGATCTTGTTTTTGACCCCGTTTAAATTTTTGGGGGCTGGAGTCGTGTCTGAAAGAGCGACCTTTCTGAACGGAAAGGCTTTTTCTAGCGGAACGAGCGTTTCTGGGAGATACTTCTATTTCACTGATGGGCACAATCGGACGCTGCTTTTCGTCAGCTCGGGCGAGTTTTAAGGCCACGGATCCGATATCGACTGGATCATAACCTTGCTCGACCAATTCGGCCACAATTTCACGTTCTCGGCGACAGCGGTCACGATTCAGCCAGACCTTGACTTTTTTGACCAACTCGCTTTCTCGATGGGCCTGAATTTCTGCCTCGGTCGGTAAAGTGCCCTGAGTCAGCCGTTGCTTGGTGAAGCCTTCTATACGACCTAAACGCCATCGTTCTTTAGGAGTCATCAGCGTGACCGCCTGCCCCGTCTTCCCCGCTCGTCCTGTGCGACCAATACGATGGACATAAACTTCTGGGTCCAGGGGCAAATCGAAATTAATCACATGCGAAATATCTTCAATATCCAAGCCTCTAGCGGCGACATCTGTGGCCACAAGAACATTTATTTGATTTTTTCGGAAACGATTTAAGACTTGAATGCGTGCATCTTGGCTCATATCGCCATGCAGGGCTTCGGCAGAAAAGCCGCGCACAGTTAGTTCATTCGCTAACTCACCCGTGCCTTGACGAGTACGGGCGAAAATGAGTACGCTGCTGATTGGCTCGACTTCAAAGAGACGGGTGAGTGCAGCCAGTTTATCGGTCTCATTGATGACGTAGAAGCGTTGTTCAATCGTCTCTACGGTTGCTTGTTTAGGCCCAACAGTGATCGATTCAGGCTCACGCATGTACTGATCCGCCAGTCGCCGGATAGGTCCTGGCATGGTAGCGGAGAAGAGGGCTGTCTGACGTGATGAAGGGGTTTCCTTGAGAATAGCTTCGATATCTTCGATGAAGCCCATACTCAACATTTCATCAGCCTCGTCCAGAACCACGGTGGATACTTGCCTCAAATCCAAGGCTTTTTGTTCGAGCAAATCAAGCAAACGACCAGGTGTGCCAACAACAATATCTACCCCTCTTTTCAGTCGCCCGATTTGACGATGATAAGGTTGACCACCATAGATAGGCAGCACCCGTACTTCAAGATGACGACCATATTCATGCATGGAATGGGCCACCTGTATAGCTAACTCTCGCGTTGGGGCTATCACCAAACATTGCACTGATTTTTGGTCTATCGTCAGATTGTGTAGAATAGGCAGAGCAAAAGCCGCCGTTTTGCCCGTGCCAGTTTGCGCTTGGCCAATGACATCTTGACCGTCCAACATGATTGGAATGATTGCCGTCTGAATGGGGGTGGGATTGGTATACCCTAACTCCATAACAGTTTGGGCTAATTGAGGATTTAGATTTAATTCAACAAATTCATTGCTCATATAGATCGCTCCTAATTTACGGTTTTGACGAATATGTTAGCTCACGCGGCGGCTAATTTCATAGATATTTAAAAATATTATCCGAATATCTATAGCCACGCGCCCTAGTTGAACAAGGCCCGACTCGTCCCGTAAATATAGAGCCACCTTGTTGCAACAAAAACGCCCGATCAAGGAGTCGGGCGTTGACTTGGATGATTTGACAAAATATATATTATTTAACTTGAGTATAGCATACTTTGGCTGAAATGCGGAATCTATAGGATAAAATATTAAGACTTTTGCCCGTTTATGATTTGATCAACCAAGCCATATTCTTTGGCCGCTTGCGCGTCCATCCAGCGATCTCGTTCAAAATCTTCCGCGATGGTTTCAGCCTCTTGACCTGTATGTTTGAATAAGAGCCAAGTTGGGTGAAAAAGGTGACGAATGATGATAAAAATTTTATTTCTCCTAAAGTTTTTGCGGAAGCGGATATAATGTAGTATAATTCATTGCTAATTAAGCCCAAAATTGTTGAGGATCAATTTCTAATGGATATAAAAAACCAAATTTTTTTAGGCGACTGTCGCCAGATATTAAATGATTTTCCTGCTGCCTCGATTTCAGCTTGTATCACAGACCCACCTTATAATTATGAGTTCATTGGACATCATTGGGATGATGAAGAAATTAATCGTCGCATGGAACGTGTTAAAGATAGTAAAACTTTGGTCAAAAATATTCCTTATGGTAGTGGTCTTGCGGGAGGGGTGCGAAATAAACGCTGGTATGAGCGCGTTAGGCAAAATATTCTTGATTATGAAGCTTGGTGTGTTGAATGGGCCACGAGTCTGTTTCAGGTGTGTAAACCAGGTGCGCCAGTTGTTGTGTTTAATAGTACACGGACGATGGCCCATATACAAGTAGCTTTAGAAAAAGCAGGATTTTATGCCCGAGATTGTATCGTGTATCGACGGGCCAGTGGTATCCCAAAAGGGATGAACTTAAAAGCAAAACTAAAACAGCGGGGAATCGAAGATTATGATGCTTGGGAGGGTTGGCATAGTTGTCTTAGAAATGAGTGGGAGGGTATTGTGGTCGTACAAAAGCCACTTGAGGATAATTATTTGAAAACATTTTTGAATCACGGCCTTGGTTTATTCTATACTCACAATGAGGATGGCTCATTTCAGTCCAATATTATTGAAGATATCCCTAAAGATTCAGAAAAATTTAATGATGTTCATTGTACAGTTAAACCTTTAGCTTTGATGGAAAAATTAGTCCAGATATTTTCTCCTCCTTCATCTGAGCATCTTGTATTGGACCCTTTTGCTGGTACAGGGACAACATTGGTTGCTGCGAAAAAATTAGGGCGTAGCTATGTAGGCATCGAGATTGTCCCTGATTATATTGAAGTCATCAATAAACGTTTCGTTAACTTAGACTCAATAAATACAGAGAAGGTATTGCAGAACCATACTATATCTAACGAGTTACAGCAAATAGCCCTGCCATTTGAATGAGGTATGATTTTAAATCAAATCCAGTTAAATCTAAGATGAAATTAAATGTATTATCACCTGTATAAATATGCCATTTGCCTTTTTTACAAGCATTAATGGCTACTGGTAGATTATCCTCTCGTAGAATTAGAAAAACTGGTTGATAACCTAATTCTAACAAGGTAGGCCCGTAGGCTTTAAATTTTTTGAGTGTACCAGAATCCCCAGAGCCAATTCGATATTTAGTATCAATCGCATAATCTCCGACAATCAAGTCGCAAGGTTCATCATCACCGAGCCGTAAGGCTGACCCAAAATCTGAACGAGTGTGTTTACAAACTTCTGTAACGAGTAGTTGCCAGCATAGACCGAGTTCTCGTCCCCAGTATTGCCGATTTTCACGTTTGATTTCAGGTGTCAATGAGAAAATATTCATCAATACATCATCTTCTTGATTTTCTTCACGATATATCTTTTGCATAAATGATGCCTGATATTGTGAAAGAATATTTTCTAGGTTAGTATTAAGTTTTGAGTTATTGTTCATGTTTATCCTTTTATAGAATGAGAGTTCAAATGGTGATAGAATATTTTTATGCAGGACAAACGTAAGTTTATCTTACAACAATTATTCGCCTAAAAGCCAAAAAGTGCCGAGGCACAGCACAGGGTATGAAAATGGCTTCAGCAACGAGACGGCTTTGTTTTATATGAGTAACGGAGCGACGATGCGTATTTGTGAATATCGACAAATCGGCCATGTCAACACAGAAATTTTTCGTATTTTCGGTACATCGGGTACATTTAGAGAAAATACTTGGGTCGATAAAGCCACCACGACAACGCTTTCGGTGGAAGACAGGCGTGATCCTTTGCCGCCGGAAGTGGATCTGGCCTTTCGAGCGATTAGTCCAAATTCGGCTATTTACGGTGCTCATGGCGGTTCACAGGCTTATTTGGGCCATGAATTTGTGGATGCCATTGCCCCTGAACGTCTGCCAGCCATCAATATCTGGGAAGCAGTTCGCTACATGGCCGCTGGCGTGATTGCACACCAATCTGCTTTACGAGATGGTGAGCTATTGGATGTGCCCGATTGGGGCGATGCACCACATACCTATTTTCAAAATTAATTTACTAAAAACTAACCCCTAAAAACTATCCATAGAGGAATCCATGTCTCACAGCCTCACCCCCCACTCTGAAAACGAACACATTGCTTGGCTCACCTTGCCTGCTGAGGACAGCTTAGATGAAAGTTTGCAAAAACTCTTCGCCAAAGCACGGGAGAATTTGGGCTTTGTGCCCAATGTCTTCGCTGTCTATATGGTTCGGCCCACACATTTTCGGCCTTGGTTCGATCATTTCCGTGAACTCATGCAAGGCGAGTCGGAGCTAAGTATCGCCGAACGGGAGATGATTTCAGTTGTCGTCTCCGCCGAAAATCGTTGTCTTTATTGTCTGGTCAGTCATGGGGCAGAGTTACGTCAAGCCTTGGGCGACGCGGTTCTCGGTGATCGTATTACCCTCGATTATCGACGGGCGGGCTTAGATGAACGCACGACGGCCATGCTCGATTACGCTGTCAAAATTACCCGTCATCCTGTCACCTGTAGCGAAGCCGATATAGAACATCTCCGCAGTTTAGGTTTTTCTGATGAGGGCATCTTCGATATCGCCGAAGTTGCTGGTATGTTCAACTTCACCAATCGGCTCGCCTCGGCCACCGGCATGTTGCCGAATCGAGCATATCATCGACTGGGAAGATAAATTGAAACCAAATCGCGTTGAATAGCGTATAAAACAAAGGTCTATTTAACCTGATAAGGAGCAATTGAATGAGTATAAAAGAAGATACTGATAAAATCGTGCGCGATCATGTGGTTTGGTCAATGGCTGGGGGTTTGGTTCCCATTCCCTTCGCTGATATAGCTGTGGTATCGGCGGTGCAACTCGATATGTTATCGCAACTGTCTAGTACTTATGGCATTAAATTTTCTGTGTTGGATGCCAAAAGTTTGGTGACAGCCTTGATGGGCGGGGGGGTCGCTCGATTGGGGGCTGAGTTGGTCAAATTAGTGCCCGGCGTGGGGACCATCATTGGTGGTCTGTCGATGGCCGTGTTGTCAGGAGCCTCAACGTATGCTGTGGCTCAGGTGGCGATTAATGAATTTGCCGCCAACCGAGATTTATCATCTGTGGATCTGGATGCCGCCAAAGATATGTATAAGCGGGCTTTTGAACAAGGCAAACAATATGCCTCTGATTTGGAAAAGAATCAGAAAGCGCAAGAGTCAGCCAGTGTGTTTGACCAATTAGAGCGTTTAGCTATGCTAAAAGAACAAGGTTTATTGACAGACGAAGAATTTAAATTACAAAAACAGAAATTGTTGGAGCGCTTATAAGATGTCGGATAAAGCTCAGGTTGGTCAAACACAAGAAGAGACTTTAGATGCTGAAAAGAAATCAACCCTGAGGGCGTGGTTGACCCAACGGTTGATGAACGCTATTGACGAAGCCGATGAGGAGGCGGCCTTGCTGCGAGTCGATGATTTGCGAGACCGTTATCCAGATGCCTCGAGCGCAGACTTAGTAGAGATCTTGATTCGTCAAAAATGTCTTAAATCAGGGACGATTGGGGCGGCTACATCAGGCATCTCGATTATTCCCTTTATCGGCACCCTGACAGCGATAACTTTGGGCACTGCGGCTGATATTGGGTGGACATTTATATTACAAGTAGAGTTGGTTCTAGAAATTGCGGCTGTCCACGGGCGATGTTTGAATGATCAGGAAAAGCGAACCGTGGTCACCACCGTGACAGGCATCAGTGCTGGGGCCAACTCTCTCATCAGTCGGGCTAGTACGCAAATGATTGAACGAATGACGGAAGAGATGCTTGAACGAACCGTCTTCAAAGGCATCCCCGTAGTGGGGGCTGTTGTCACCGCGGGAACAAATATGATCATGACGTACGTTGTTGGGCAGCGGGCTGATGCTTATTTTAAGTTAGGTCCGAAGGAGGTGGGTGATTGGAACGAAAGTGTGCGAGCCATTACTGGCGTAGATCGACAGAAAATTATCGCTTGGTTGACTGAAGTTAGACAAACCTCCAGTAATTTTATCAACGACCAAACTTGGCGCATCCGTCATACAGTCTTAATAGTCAGTCAGCAGGTCAGGCAAGTAATTGAATATCAAAGAGGAGAGTCCTTAGGAGACAGAATTAGAAAATAGCGATTAAATACTTCGTTTGGAGTCTAAATCTTAGAGAGTGTCTTTAGCTTTGCCATCAATTTATTTGCATGTCAGAGCAGATCGACGGAGGCCATACTCCTTTGTGGAAAAGATATTGTAGCCTCCGTCAAACGGTATTTGGGGTTTGTGTTATTCTGGTAGGGTGAATTTAAGCACAAAGGTGAACCAGCCTGGTGGACCCTCTACGGCTCCAACACCGATCTGCGTGTAGGTTGCACTGAGAAGATTGCTACGATGAATGCGGCTATTCATGAACCAATTAAACGCTGCTTGGGCACTTTCACCTGCTGGGCGATAATTGCGTTGAATATTTTCACTGGCTCTAGTAAATGAAACATCATTGACCCGTAAGCGGGCATTAACGGTTACCCCTTCTGGTGTGGTATGGGCGAAATATCCTCGGTTGACCATATCTTGTGCATGAGCTTTAGCCACGCCGCTGATGAGGGGCCCGACTTGATAGGGCGATAAGCCATTGGCTGCTCGTTGGGCATTCACCAAGGCAATCATCTGTTCTTCTAAGAGATTTTGGGTTTCTAAGGGAGTGACCGACAAAGAAGCCAAGGAGACAGTATTATACCTAGCCCTCGTGTTCGTATTAGCTCGAGGACGGCTGGCTTGTCTAGCGGGTTGGGCCGATATTGGGTTAATTAAGGGGATCACTAAAACTTGGTCAAGTTGCAATCGCTTGGCTGGGATATCGGGGTTTGCTGTTTCGATAGCGGCCGCGGTAGAACCATATTTGACTGCCAAATCTAAAAAGGTATCCCCAGCCACAACTTGATGGAAAATTTTGGGGCCTAAAAAGTTCTGACTGGCCAGATTTGGATTTGGCAGAGGAATAATCAATTCTTGGCCCACCTGCAAACTGGTTGGATCAATGATATTATTCTGGGCCAATAAGTCTTCTGTTGAAACGCCAAAGCGGTCTGCGATGGTCATGGGAATATCGCCTCGGCGTACAACGTAAAGTCGGGTAGCATTGGTTGAGGCTTCATCAAGGGGGATGATCAATTCTTGACCGATTTGTAGATTATCAGCATTTTGAATGTCATTCACGGCGAGTAAATCATCAAAATCTACCCCATATCGCGCTGCGATATTTAAGGCTCTATCCCCAGATTGAACGACATAAATGAGAGACCCATCATCAGTTTGCCGTGTTGATGGCAGTACAGGTGGCGTATCGTCTACACTAATAGTCGTTTGTTTTTGGGTTGACTGGCTATTTGCCTTGATTAAAGTTGATAGACTAGGGGCGGCATTTGAGGCAGAGTCAGTGACGGTGTTTCCCTCATTTAGCATGGCTGAATAAAAATCACGAGGCATTGCCCCATTGGAGATGGTTTGATTGACATCCAAAGCCGAAGCAAATGCCACAGGCATGGTTTCGACCGCCTGTCCGTCACCGAATAACATAATATTTGTATAAGATACATTCACATCAGCCGGAATAGGCCGGTAAACTTGCTCAAATTGATTCGTTATCTTGCTTTGTCGCCCTGAAAGTAAGAAAATTTCTAGCGTCAACAAACTTAGCAAACAACTTAACCAAAATAGACGTAAGATATATTTCATAAGTTTAGGCTCCGTATCGTAATTCAAAAGCTTGCATAAAGTCTACTAAAGCCAACACACCCGTTAAGGGCTGGGCATTGTAAATAGATGCCCTTAAACCGCCAATAGAGCGATGTCCTTTTAAGTTCTTTAAACCAGTAGCCGATGCTTCGTCCACGAAAGTTTGTTCCAAGTTTATATCGCCACCCTTAATGCGAAAGATAACGTTCATGCGTGATTGGTCTGTCTCGACGACGGGACAATGATAAAATTCGCTTTGCTTAATGGCCTGATAAAGTATATTGGCTTTTTCCTCATTTAACTTTTCGATTGCAGTTAACCCGCCTAGTTCTTTGATCCAATCTAAAACTAAACCAATCATATAGATGCCAAATGTGGGGGGCGTATTGTAAGTTGATCCTTTTTCGATGTGCGAACGATAGTCGAGCATCGCAGGTAAATCGGTTTTGTGTTTTGAGCGTTCTGCTAAATCTTTATGGATGATCACTACAGTCACGCCAGCGGGCCCAATATTCTTCTGTGCCCCAGCATAAATGAGGCCGAAGTTGGACACATCAATGGGCCGAGAGAGCAAATCCGATGACATATCAGCAATCAGAGGGATGAATTTGTGTTTTGGAAATTTGGGCCAGCGGGTGCCATAGATGGTGTTATTAGCGCAGAGGTGAACATAAGAGGCTTTGGGGTTGCAGTCGATTTCTTCAAGCTGGGGAACTCGGCTAAAGTTTTCAGCTTCTGTGGAGGCAGCGAGACGAACTTGAGCAACCTTTTTGATTTCATCGCTTGCTTTTTGGGTCCAAGACCCAGTTTGCAGCATATCAATGGGTTGTCCGGCCAGATATAGGTTTAAGGGGGCCATCACAAATTGTAGGCTCGCCCCACCTTGCAAAAACAAAATTGCATAGTCTTTCGGCACATTCAGGACTCCTCGCAGGCTATGCTCTGCGTAGTCCAGCAAATCTAAAAAAGTCTTAGAACGGTGACTCATTTCTAAGACCGACATGCCCGATTGGCCTTGATTGAACAACTCATCGCGGGTACGCTCTAGCACAGGCTCCGGCATGACGGCCGGCCCCGCGTTAAAATTGTACACTCTATTGTACATCCTTCCTTACCTTTCTCTATTCGTTTTGGATATGAGACTTTACGAATCAACAACGAATAGATGATATATTCTATCTGTTCTTTTCAGCAGCCCAATTAGAGGTTCCCATCCGCTGAAAAGGGTGGACGGCTATTTGGCTTTAAGTAAGGCTTGTTTGTCAGTCAATCAGGTTTCTGGAATAACATCCTTGTCTAAACCTCGCCCTTGGATAAAGATACCTAGCAATAGTAAAACGAGAAATATAACGAACTTGATAGTCGGCTCTAAATCTAAGGCTTGCACAACGATTAAAGACCCACCAGTGGCTGAAAGGCCGATGAGAGCAATGTTGACCACAGAAATCGTTAAGATTGCGCCAAAAATACCGCCGACGATAAAGATACCAACCCAAATGAGATTGTTCTCATTCATATAACCGACAAGACTGCTTAACTGCACAAGACTGATTAACTGCACAAGGACATAACCACCTACCACGAATCCAGCAATTCGCAGACCAAGTTTTTGGATGCGAATTGCCAAAACGAAGCCAAGAACACCACCGAGTAAAGCGATGATGAGGGTCACCCAATCGTTACTTCCAGCGGCCAGTTGGTTACCCACGCTTAAGCCTAATACAAACCCAGCGGCAGCGATGAAGAGCCAAAATAGTTGACGACCTAGACCCAGCAGTCCTAAACCTAAAATAATTAAAATGCCTTTCATGATAATTGGGATAATATCCAAGGTTGATTCTCCAGTTGTTTATATCGTTTTGTAGCTGTTTGCACTGTTTGAAAATGAATATCGACAATATCTTCGATATTCGGGGCATAACCACCGCCCATCGTGATGGCTAGAGGGAGACCAGCGGCTTGGCAATAATCAAATATCATCGCGTCACGCTTGGCTAAACCTTGCTTTGTCAGATTTAGGCGACCCAAGCGGTCTCCAGCATAAGGGTCTGCTCCAGCAATATAAATGGCTAGATCAGCTTTGGCTAAACGTAAGGCCTGATCAAGCCCTTGTTCTAAGGCGGCCAAATAGGTTTGATCGTCGGCTCCATCGTTTAAGGCGACATCTAAATCACTTTGTTCTTTTTTAAAGGGGAAATTTTTTGCGCCATGGATAGAGAAGGTAAAAATACTTGGGTCATTAACTAAAATCGCTGCTGTCCCATTGCCTTGATGGACATCACAGTCAATAATGACCATTCGCTCTACTCGTCCTTCAGCCTGCATGACCCGAGCAGCAATCACACTATCGTTAAATACGCAAAACCCCTGCCCCCAATCCCCCCCTGCGTGGTGGGTTCCCCCAGCCAAATTGACTCCCAGCCCCTGTTGTAAAGCTGCTCGACACGCTTCGATCGTAGCTCCAGAAGAACGACGAGAACGTTCCACCAATTCCAGAGACCAAGGAAAGCCCATCCGCCGAATTTCCTGCTTGCTCAACTCCCCAGTGATGATTTGTTGCAAATATGCCTCACTATGGGCCCGCAAAATATCAGCATCAGTCGCTGCTGAGGGAACGAGCATATCTGCGGATGGTACGAGTTGAGCAGTCCATACCCGTTCTCGCAATCGAGCATATTTTCGCATCGGAAAACGATGTTCGGCTGGTAAAGGTAGAACAAAATGATCTGTGTAGAAAATTTTCATAGTGTTTTAGCTGGGTAAAGTCCCTCACGAATATACTCTCCATTATGCCATGACCTAGAAAGCTGGACAAGCCCTGAGATGGTCTAGGCCCTACTAAAAAGCAACGATTGATATTTGATTAGCCTACAAAAATGATAACAACACTGAAAACAGAAAAATCCCCATCTCGATGCCATAGGTCCACCAAAAAATTGCCATAGCCGATATTGGCAAAGAGGACTCTTTCATAATCATTTTGGCAAATGATTATGACTTGTGTTATTGTCTGGTGACTTAAAGAACGAAACAGTATTCGGTATTCAGTCTATC
This sequence comes from Anaerolineae bacterium, assembly GCA_965199695.1. Taxonomy (GTDB): domain Bacteria; phylum Chloroflexota; class Anaerolineae; order 4572-78; family 4572-78; genus CBDAUV01. The sequence continues at coordinate 2,659,645 of OZ241372.1, forward strand.
TTTAACTGACCACTGCTTACTAATAAATAACGAAGAACTATACAGGAGATAAGGTCATGGATGGCTTAATGATGGATTATCAGTTAACCATACAACCTATTTTGCAAAAAACGGTCCAACTTTTCAGTAAAAAAGAGATTGTGACCCGTGAAGCGTGGGGTATACATCGACATACATACACGGATTTCTATGAACGCTGTGGGCGTTTAGCCAACGGTCTCGCTCGTTTGGGCGTTAAACGGGGAGACCGGATTGGCACCTTTGCTTGGAATAGCCATCGTCATTTGGAGCTTTACTTTGGCATACCCTGTATGGGCGCAGTTTGTCATACGCTCAACATTCGGCTGCATGCGGGACAACTAGCTTACATCATCAATCACGCTGATGATCGCGTCATCTTCGTGGATGTGAGCCTACTCTCTCTCTTGGAGGCGATTGCCGACCAGTTACCCAATGTGACCCACTATGTCATCATGGGTGAACCGGGGAAACCCTTGCCAGAGACTTCTTTGCCCAATGTGGTTGATTATGAAGTCCTCTTGGGGGGTGAGGACGCAGATTATGCTTGGCCTAAATTGGCCGAAAATGAAGCCGCTGCCATGTGCTATACTTCTGGCACAACGGGCAATCCGAAGGGGGCCTTATATTCGCATCGCTCGATTTATTTGCACGCTCTGGCAGAATGTTCGACAGCCACATTCGGCTTTGTGGAGTCAGATGTGGTGATGCCCTTGGTACCGATGTTCCACGTCTTATCATGGGGGATGCCTTATGCTGCGGCGATGATGGGTTGTAAACAAGTTTATCCAACCTCTTTCATGCAGCCTGCTGACCTGGTGGCCTTGATTCAGCAGGAGCGGGTCACTTTCACGGCGGGCGTACCGACAATATGGATCGGAGTCTTGAATTATTTGGACAGCGGCGAGTTTGATATTTCATGCTTGCGGCGTATTCCGGTTGGTGGGTCAGCCGCTCCAAGGGCTTTGATTGAAGGGTGGGCCAATAAGCATGGGATCGAAATTGCTCATGCCTGGGGCATGACCGAGATGTCGCCTTTGGGCACGGTTTCCTTTCTCAAATCCTACATGCAGGATTGGTCAGAAGCGGCACAATATGACCAACTGGCCAAACAAGGCTTGCCCTTGCCCCATGTGGAATTTAGAGCCGTTGATCATGAAGGTCAGGAGGTGCCTTGGGATGGCGAATCCCTTGGTGAGTTACAGGTGAAAGGCCCCTGTGTCATTCGAGAATATTATAAAGATGAACGCAGTCAGGATTCATTTATGGATGGCTGGTTTTGCACAGGCGATGTCGTCTCTATTGATCCCGAAGGCTATATGCAGATCGTAGACCGCACTAAGGACTTAATTAAGAGTGGCGGTGAGTGGATTTCCACCGTTGATCTAGAAAACGCCCTCATGGCCCATCCAGATGTACTGGAAGCTTCTGTTGTCGCCATTTCGCATCCCAAATGGCAAGAACGCCCCCTAGCCTTGGTGGTGACAAATCCCAACTCAGACCAACCCCCCAGCAAAGACAGCTTAAGTGACCTCCTCTTGCAAACTTTTGAAAAGTGGCAATTACCTGATGATTTTGTTTATGTCACTGAGATTCCGAAAACAAGTGTGGGGAAATTTGATAAGAAGGTGATCCGGGCGCAGTATGCGGATTATGAATTGCCGGGGTAGATGCCTTATAATCATCTGCTAAACAATGCTAAAATTTTATATATCGAAGGCCCTGAGCCTTTGCGCGATATCTTTTCGCATCTAATGGTCTTGACGAGCTATTGCGAAACGGCTACGGTGAGCAATGGTCCAGCGGGAATCCAAGTCGCCATCTTGGCCCCCCGACCTAATCTGCGAAATCTGCGGATCATTATTTTTTGGACCAGCCTTACAAAGATACTTTAACCCCATAGTCCTTCAACACCTGCCGAGCGACAACGCTCTTATGTACCTCATCCGCCCCATCATAAATACGAGACCCACGTTCATGACGATACCAATAAGAAAGCGGAATATCGTCCGTGATGCCCAAAGCACCATGAACCTGAATCGCTCGATCCAACAGCTTCTGCAAGACATTTGCTACATAAAACTTGATAATAGAAATATCGACCCGGGCCCTTAACGTTCCTTCAGCTTCAATCTTTTCTGCGGTTTGCATGACCAATAGCCGGGAGGCGTTGATTTCAGCGCGGCTTTCGGCGATCCAGTGTTGGATCGTTTGTCGTGAGGCGAGGGGCTTATCTGGGGCAAGGTCACGGGTCGCAGCACGTTGGCATAATAACGCTAAAGACCGCTCACATATGCCAATCCAGCGCATGCCGTGATGGATACGCCCTGGCCCCAGACGTTCTTGCGCGATGACAAACCCCTCATCCTCTTCGCCAAAAAGATTAGCCTGGGGCACGCGACAAGCCTCGAATCGAACTTCAGAGTGGCTATAATAATCCTCCCCTTCTTCGCCCATAATTTTGATACGGCGGATGTGCTTGAAGCCAGGGGTATCCGTGGGGACGATGATTTGGCTGGCTCGCTGATAACGATTGGGCGCCTCAGGATTGGTGACCACCATGACAATCGCGAAACTCGCCCCATCTGCCCCCGATGTAAACCACTTATGACCATTAATCACGTAATCATCGCCCTCCTTGACCGCCGTGGTACTCATCCACACCGGGTTTGAGCCAGCATGCGCCGGCTCCGTCATGGCAAAACAACTGCGAATTTCGCCCCGCATCAGGGGATATAGATATCGCGCTCGTTGGTCTGGTGTGGCATGGCGCAGCATGATTTCCATATTCCCAATATCGGGGGCTTGACAATTAAAAGCATAATGTCCTAAAGGGCTACGGCCCAAGACTTCGCTCACATGAGCAAACTCTGTCAAAGAGAGACTCAAGCCGCCATATTCTTCCGCCAAATGCGGAGCCCACAAACCAAGCTGTTTCACCTTCTCCCGTTTCTCCTGCATATTGGCCTTTATCGCCCCAAAACCCTGTTGCAAAAAGGCTGGTTCGAGGGGGTAAATATCTGTCGCCATAAAATCATGAATGCGCGTGAGAATATCGGTTAAGCGATTATTTGGTTTTGTCATTTTATTTTCCTTTCGAAATGATATGTTCATTGACGAGGCCAATGCTGTGCAACTTTAGACGATGAATAGTATACTATAGTTTGAAAGAAAAAGAATTGCAATCGCAGACTTCAGATTACGTGTCTCGTGCCGAGACCATCCTTGCTCAACGGCATCACTGATGGAGATCTACGGGTCTGCTTCTACTAAGGACGACCAATGCCGCGAAAAAAACTAATCGAAGTAGCCCTCCCCCTTGAAGCCATCAACGCAGCCAGTGCCCGCGAGAAATCCATCAGGCACGGCCATCCCAGCACCTTGCATCTCTGGTGGGCTCGCCGCCCCTTGGCCGCCTGTCGGGCCGTCATCTTCGCCAGCTTGGTCGATGACCCCGATGACCTCGAAGCACCCTCGGCCTTTGTCGAGGCTTGCCGCGCCTTGTCTTATGGTCCCATCGACCCCGCCAAGGACACCCCGCGTCAGCGACTGTTCAAGTTCATCGAAACCTTGGTGCAATGGGAAAGCACCACCGATGAGGCCGTCTTAGAGGATGCTCGCCGCTTGGTAGCCCTAGCCACAGAGGGCCACCCCCCGCCTTTGCTCGACCCCTTTGCTGGCGGCGGCGCGATTCCCTTGGAGGGGCAACGTTTGGGCTTAGAGGTTCAGGCCAGCGATTTGAACCCCGTGGCCGTGATGATAAACAAAGCCTTGGTAGAAATCCCGCCCAAGTTCGCCAAGCGTCCCCCCGTCAACCCCCGCGACCAAGCTAATCTAGCGGGAGGTGAAGGCTGGAAAGGGGCGGCAGGGTTGGCGGCGGATGTGCGCTATTATGGGGCATGGATGTGGGAGCAAGCCTTAGCCCGAATTGGACACCTGTATCCAAAATACAAGGGGGAGACGGTGATAGCATGGTTGTGGGCGCGGACGGTGAGATGTCCTAATCCCGCTTGTGGAGCGAGGATGCCCTTGGTGCGCTCATTCGAGTTGCGTAAAAAGAAGAATAGACGGGCTTGGGTTGTGCCGCAGGTTGACCCGCAAAGTCGAAAAATCACCTTTAGGGTAGAAACAGGAGCAGGCCAAGCTCCAGCGGGGACGGTTAATCGTCTCGGCGCAGTTTGTTTGGCTTGTCAGACGGCTGTCCCGCTGACCTATATTCGGGCTGAGGGGCAAGCCAAGCGGATGACGGCGCAAATGATGGCTATTGTCACTGAGGGGAAAGGCAGACGGAATTATTACGCGCCTACACCCGAACAGGAGCAGGTTGCGCGTGTCCCTATTCCTGATGATGCCCCCTTGACTGACCTGCCAGAGCAAGCCTTGGGCTTTCGGGTACAGTTGTATGGCTTGACAAAACATCGCGACCTATTCACCCCCCGCCAATTGACCGCCCTGACCACCTTCAGCGATTTGGTGGCAGAGGCGCGAGAGCAGATTGAGGCGGATGCTCAGACGGTTGGGCTGAATGATGATGCTACCCCGCTTCGTGATGGGGGGACTGGGGCTCAGGCTTATGCTGAGGCGGTTAGCATATACCTTGGTTTTATGGTTGATCAGTTAGCTAATTATCAGTCAACAATTTGTACGTGGCATGTTCCCAATACCCAAATGCGTAATACCTTTGCAAGACAGGCTTTGCCTATGGCATGGGATTATGCTGAGAGCAATTTATTTTGCCAATCTTCGGGTAGTTACCATAATTTATTTGAAAGATTATTGAAAGGTTTTGAGGCCATACCTACATTTGGTCATGGGTCCGCATTTCAAGCTGATGCAGTTCAGTTATCAAATAGACCTTATACCATTATTTCAACTGATCCACCGTACTATGACAATATAGGCTATGCCGATTTATCTGACTTTTTTTATGTCTGGTTACGTCCTAATCTGCGAAAAATTTATCCTAATCTATTTGACACGATGTTGACCCCTAAAGAACCAGAACTAATCGCTGCCCCGTATCGTTTTAAGGGGAGAAAAAAAGCGGCTAAAGAGCATTTCGAGGAGGGACTGCGTCAAGCCTTTGCCCAAATGAGAGACAACGCGCTCTCAAATTATCCCCTAACTGTTTACTATGCCTTTAAGCAACAAGAAGTTGTCTTAGAAGAAGGGACAGCCAGCACGGGCTGGGAGACAATGCTAACTGGATTGATCAAGACAGGCTTTCAAATTGTCGGCACTTGGCCGATGCGGACAGAAATGGGGTCACGGTTGAGAGGTCAGGGCAGCAACGCCCTCGCCTCCTCAATCGTCCTCGTCTGCCGCCCGCGCCCCGAAGATGCCCCTCTGACCTCACGCCGAGGGTTCATCAACGCCCTGCGGGGGGAATTGCCCCAAGCTCTGCAAGAAATGCAGTCGGCCTACATCGCCCCTGTTGACTTGGCTCAGGCCAGCATCGGGCCAGGCATGGCCGTTTACTCGCGTTACCGCAAGGTGCTAGAAACGGATGGCAACCCCTTGAGCGTCCGCACGGCCTTACAATTGATCAATCATGAACTGGATGCTTACTTGACCGAACAAGAGGGCGATATTGACTCCGCCTCGCGCTTTGCCTTGGCTTGGTTTGAGCAATTCGGCTTCCAAGCAGGCGACTTCGGTCAAGCCGATGTGCTGGCGCGGGCCAAAAACACCAGTCTCGAAGGCTTGCAAAAGGCGGGGGTGTTGAAAGCGGACGCGGGAGAAGTGCTTCTGCTAAGGTGGCAAGAACTCGACCCTAACTGGCAGCCGAAACAAACGGCGGCCTTGACGGTCTGGGAGGTCACCCATCATCTGCTGGAACGCTTGAACAACGGCGGCGAAACGGGGGCGGCCATGCTCATGGCCAAGATAGCATCCGAACAGGTAGCCGAAGCGAGGCAGTTGGCCTATCGGCTCTATGCGATTTGTGAGCGCAAAGGCTGGGCTGGTCAGGCCAGCGACTACAATGCCTTGGTCATCAGTTGGCGGGCCAGTCAGGAAGAGGCGGGCCGCTATCAGACGCAGTATCAGCAAGGTCGTTTCTTGGCCTGATTTTGGCGCATTCATTAATATTCCCCACAGGCGTGGGGGTGAACCGTCAGCAGTGAAATATCTACTTCTGGGTCATCAGTTCTGAATCGTCCTTCTCGATATGCCTTTATCGCTTCAATAACCGCCCGTTGTTCATCGGTCAAACTGAACCATTCCCCTTCCTTACGCTGACCGTGAAAGACGGCATGTAACTTTTCCTCAGCCGCAGTAGCATTGTCGGCAGGAAAGATATTTAGTAATTTAAGTTTATAGGGACTGGCGGTTTGGAGACTATCCAAGCGTTTTTCAGGGTCGTTGGATATACCAATTTTGTACATTTTGGTGCGACCCATACGAATGAGATAGACAAAATCGGTATCATCACTAGGTTTACGGGCCGACGCTGATAACGAAGCTTTTTGCTTATTTTTTAGTTTTGGGACGGATACGGATAACCCCGTATGTTCAAGCTGTATACGATTGCCATTCTCAGTAAAATAACGTCTATTATGAAAACATAAGGTGCCATCCAGCCCAAAGCGATTTATAAATCGCTTGTAAGTTAAGTCCTGCCTGTCATAAATTAAGTTGAAGTAGTGTCTTCTACGACATCTTCCTCGGTATTTAACGTCAAAAAATAGCTGATGATCTTCTGGCTTATCAGAGCTAATGTTGCGAATAATTGGAATCGTAAAAGAGACTGTTCCTCTCCCTGGAATATTGGTTAGCTCCCAGCCATCCGCTAACGCCTGCTTTTTAGACAACTCAAATTTTGTCTGATTTCCATCTTTTATCTCATATACGGAAAAATTAAATTTAAACTTTACCGCCTCATGAATAGGCAGATTTGCTTTTGGTGTAAAATTGGCATAGGAAAAGGTTTCGACAATTTTCCCGTTTTGTTTAAGAACTGCTTTCCGTAGGCCACAGCCTGAGATGTAATAAAGTTCTTCCGCTATTTCATTGACCAGACTTTTTGCATGGTCAATCTGTTGCGTTTCGGTATCGCCTTCAAGATTTCTTAGATAAAAGTGGCGATTGATATCCTTTTGCCGAACCCCAAACCCTACCAAATTACTGTAAAAGGTATAGCTCACCTTGAGGTCAAGCGGATAGACATAGAGTCTATCAGGGTTTAAGTTATGGGCCATTATCTTAACCTTTCCATAGTATGCGTTTCTGAATAAGTTCTTGGTCTGTATTACACACGATCTTTACCATTCAACCATTATAGTAGATCTTCAAAATTTCCTCAATATCCAGCCTGGCAAGCGAGATTACCTGCTAGCTCAAGGACAGCGTAGTAGCATCGATCTTCTCTGGACAAGCAACTCTTTTAAGAGGTTTAAACTTCTGAAATCTGTCAGCAATGCTTATTCTTGATTTTTGAAAATAGGGTTAAAATGTGGTATGGAGATGTGAAACGATTTCTGGATTATTGGCTGGCATCATAGAGTTCGGAAACAAAGTATCCAACATAATGAGTGAACTTCATCAGAAGCATCTTAGGCAATCATAAAGCAATCATGATGAAAAATTTTCTGCTCAACTGGCTTGGCTTTAGCCTCGTTCTCGGCTTGGCCATCTTTCTGCGCTTCTATCAATTAAATGATCTCCCCCCAGGCGCGGATCATGATGCGGTGATTAATGGGGCAGATGCTTGGCGATTGTTAAATCGAGGGGGTCATACCCCCTTTTTGGAAACCAATGGGGGCCGTGAAACCTTGTCCATTTATCTCCAAATACCGAGTGTGGGCCTCTTTGGCACCACCCCCCTAGCGGTTCGTCTGCCAGGCATCATCAGCGATATCTGGCTCGTGGCGATGTTATTTTGGTTCGCCTATTGGCTGCGTCCCGATTTACCCCTTTCTGCCCGGCGATGGCTGGCCCTGTGGACAGGGTTAGCCGGGGCTGGCTCGTATTGGTTCGTCATCTATAGCCGCCTCGGCTATCGGGCCGTTTGGACTCCTGCTTTGACCTTGGCTACCTTTTGGCTCTTTTTACATGCTTGGCGATGCCGCAATCTAGCGTGGCATTGGGTTTGGTTTATCCTGACTGGCTGCCTGCTAGGCATCACTGCCTACACCTACTCAGCCGCTCGCTCACTTCTCATCATCATCGGCTTGACCCTATTGCCCGACCTCCTGCCCACAAAACGAAATCGCCACAGTTTGCCGCAGAGTCTATGGCTGGTCCACTGGCGCAACTTGAGCCTGCTAGGCGGCGCAGCCTTACTAACATACATGCCAATCATCAACTACATGATAGATCATCCTAACCAACTAACCAAACGCGCATTCAGCGTCGCCGTATGGGATCACACAGAGACATTTTTCGGCTTGGGACAAATACTTGTTGAAAACATCTTAGCCACTGTGGGATTTTTTTGTTGCCAAGGCAATATGCACTTGATTATGTATGGTCTACCGGGTCGGACTGCATTAGACCCTGGTCTGGGTCTCATTTTGGGCCTCGGGTTCATCCGGTCCCTGTATCAATCCAAAAAGATGAGTCAACGCTTGTTGTGGATTTGGTTTTTCATTGGCTTGTTGCCGGGCTTTCTGACCATCGAGTCTCCTCATCTGTTACGGATCATCGTGGCTGGCCCCGCCGCGATGCTTTTGCTCGGCCAAGGGATGATGACCATTCAGTCTTATCTTTCCAGACTGACTTCCTTTGAATATATGCCACATATCGCGCACCACCTACCACATCTTGTCCCGCCCATCTTCACCCTGTGGCTGCTCTTCAATAGCGTCTTGACCTTCCGCGATTATCATCTGCGTTGGCCTGCCTTAGCAGAAACAAAGGCCCAATTTAAGTACGAGATGCGCTATCTGGCCGATCATTTACAAGCGCGGACAGCCCGCGGCGAGGTCATCTACATCCCCCAATCGCTTTACGCCGAACCGACCTTGCGTTATTATCTGCTTGACCCTTTTCCGATTCAAACAATTAACTTACAGACTGGATTTCAAGAAACATCTGCGAAAATTCATCTGCTCTACCACAGTGATGATAAAGATGCAGCGTCTTATCCTGCTACTTGGGTGCGTTTAGCAGATGGGTCAGCAACCTTGCTCCCCGCTTTTAGCCCTCAGACAATGGCCCAGTTGACGCCATCATTCGCAGAGCAGACTCTGCTAGGCGACCAGTTGCGTTGGGTTGAGCCGACCCTGTACCTCAACCAAGCGATTGGCCCGACGACACTCATCGCGGCGAGTTTTCCGCGAAATATTTCACTTGAATCTGATTGCCGTTTACTGATAACCTTATTTTGGCAGGCGACAACCCTGCCCGCCGAAGCCTATCCAGTCTTGGTCCAGTTGGTTGATGATGCCCGGCAAGTCTGGAGTTTAGATGAAGCCCATCAAGCCGCGAATGGCGCATATCCAACGACATATTGGCGACCGGCCCTTGATCTGGTGCCCGACGCCCATCATTTACAGGTCAAATGCGATTTACCTGTAGGGCGCTATCACCTAGCCGTGGCCTTATACGACCCTGTTCAGCAAGCCCGTCTGCCCCTCGCTCAACTTGCTCAGGCTCAAGCCTCATCCGATACAGCGTTTATTGGTCCGCTGAAAGTCCCTTTACAGGCTTCCTTGGATGAATCCCTGACGCGCTTAGACCCACCGGCCGAATTTACGAATCTGGCTCGATTGCAGGCTTATCATCTCTCCGCCACGCAAATCAAAGCAGGCCAAGAGATTAGTTTAATCTTATGGTGGGAAGCGACGTACTTGGGACAAACCGATTACACTGTTTTTGTCCACCTCATAGACCAAGCCGGCACACTTGTCACAGGTCACGACAGCCAGCCTCGTCTGGGGGCCTATCCGACCAGCATTTGGGACGCAGGCGAAATAATCTCCGACCCACACCCAATCCAGACAGACAGTTTGGAGCCAGGCCGCTATCATTTAGCTGTGGGCTTGTATAATTTTCAGACAGGGGAAAGAGTGAACGTACCAGAGAATGAGCATAATCGGGTCATCATCGAAGAAATAGAGGTGAAATACTAGCCACTTTCTCATTTGACATCCACCCAGACCTACATTAATATGGGTGACAGGTTACAAGCGTGATGGGCTCACTGATGATGATTGGTTGAAACAGTGTTAATTGCTAATTGTTAATGACTAATTGTAAGAGGATATCCATGAAAATTTTGGTCACAGGCGGTACGGGTCGTATCGGAGCTAATCTAGTCAAACAACTTTTGGCTAGCGGACACGAGATTCGCAGTTTCGTTTATCCGGGCGATGCCAGCCGAGCAAATAAGTTGGATCAGTATGAGGGCCTTGAAACGCAATTCGGCGACTTACGAAATTATGATGAGGTCAAACAGGCGGTGCGAGATGTCGATGCCATTTATCACTTGGCGGCTGCCTTTGGCGGCCCCTTCGATAATCGTCAATATCTCAATATTAATGGCATGGGGACACTCAACCTGCTAGAGTGCATTCGAGAAGATCGACCTAACTTACATCGTTTTGTTTATGCTTGTACCGAAGCCATCTACTGGCGTTTGGAGGAACGGATTCCTCATCTTAAGGGCAAAGAAAGTCGCTATTTTCCCCACCCTATTACCGAAGACATGGTAGCCCGCTATAACCAAATGCCTTATTTTTTGACCAAGTGGGTCGGGGAAGAATTGACGATGACCTATCACTATCAATACGACATCCCGACCACCTCTTTTCGTTTTTCGACCGTTATCGAACCCAGTGAATTTCTCAACGCGGATGGCATCCCCAAATTTTTCCTGTTGAGTGCCGCCTATGAACTCTATAAAACACAGACAAGCCCTATTGCCGAAGACCAAGCCATGATTGAGGCTATAAACTCATGCTGGACGGGCGAGGAAAAATTTTTACTCAGTCGCAATCCCAAGGCGAAACCTTTCGATGGCAAGCCACATCGACAACAGTACTGCGATGTGCGGGATATTGTCCAAGGTTTACTGCTGGGGATCGAACGAGATGAGGCTGTAGGTCAAGAATTCACTTTAGCTGGGGCTATATTCGATTGGGGCGAAATCGTGCCCTATTTAGCAGAACGGTATCAGATGGACTATGTTGAAGCCCATCTTCCGCCGCCAAATTATTTTGAGTTTGATCTCAGTAAGATCAAAAGCCACCTGGGGTATCAACCGCACCATGATTTTTACAGTATTCTTGAAACTGCGGAAGCCATCCGTAAGGGAGATGAGACAGATGTGATACCGACTGGGATTCGGTATGGGGCAAAGTAGCAGCGCAAAGTGACACTGTTGCCAGGTAGCAAAGTGAGATAGACCTCGCTACGGTGCTAGCCTGTTACCTTTTTAGGAGAAAACATTATGGACAATCCACGTATTACTTCAATTGAGTGGGGGACACTCGTTGGGCAACGTCCTCGTGAGGCTGGCTGTAATGCCCGTTTATCTATTCATGGCCTCACTGTTCAGGTTCCCCTAGCGCGTGTGACAACAGAAGACGGGACATCAGGTTTTGGGCCTTGTCGAACGGATACTGCTCAAGCGCAGACGATTCTGGGTAAACCGCTCAACGAGCTTTTAACGCCCACTGATGGGGTCGCTGCTCCGGCTGAGGTATTTGAATTTCCCCTGTGGGATTTGGTGGGCAACCGAGCAGATAAGCCTGTCTATCAACTCATTGCTGAACGGTCTGACAAAACAGTGACAGAACCATTTCGTGTTCCAGGCTATGATACCTCACTTTATATCGATGATCTTCATTTAGATTCAAATGAATCCGCTGCCGCCCTGATTGCCGATGAAGCCCGCTTTGGCTATGAGCATCATCATCGCTCGTTTAAGATTAAGGTAGGTCGCGGTGCCCGCCACATGCCAATAGAAGAAGGCACCCAACGCGATATCGCTGTCATTCAGGCCGTCCGCGAAGCTGTCGGTTCTGAAGCGCAGATCATGATTGATGCCAACAACGGTTATACCTTGAATATAGCCAAGCGCGTTTTAGCCGAGACAGCCGATTGCAAGCTCTTTTGGCTTGAAGAAGCCTTTCATGAAGATGCCATTCTTTATGAAGATTTGCGGGCTTGGATGGACCAGGAAGGGCTTTCTGTCCTCATCGCTGATGGCGAAGGACAGGCATCACCATCGCTGTTGAAGTGGGCCAATGAGGGGATTATCGATGTGATTCAATATGATATTTTCAGCTACGGTTTGACTAATTGGTTGCAGACAGGGGTCAGACTCGATGAATGGCAGATTCGGACCGCCCCCCATCATTACGGGCGACATGTGGGCAATTATATCTCTGGTCATCTAGCGGCGGGCGTTGATGGGTTTACCTTCGTCGAGTGGGATGAAGTCACCACCCCAGGCTTAGATGGCTCCGCGTATGCGATTGATGAGGGACAGGTTGTGCTGCCAAATGCGCCGGGTTTTGGGTTAGCCTTAGATGATGATGCTTTTCAAACCGCCGTTGACGCAGCGGGATTTAAGCTAAGTGTATAAAAAGGTTATAGATAATGACAAATTTTGAACAAGCACATCTTTTTACCAGCGGGCAGGAAGACTATCATACCTTTCGCATTCCCGCTTTAGCGATCACCACTCAGGGCACAATACTGGCCTTTGCCGAAGGACGTAAACATGGCCGCGGTGATGCGGGCGAGATTGATCTCGTCCTCAAACGCAGCTTCGATAATGGCGAAAGCTGGGAGCCTTTACAGTTGCTCGTCACCGAAGCAGACAGGACCTGCGGCAACCCTTGTCCTGTCGTTGATCGCGAGACTGGCACAATTTGGTTGCCTTTTTGCAAAAATTTGGCCGACGGGCATGAGACCCTGATCACCCAAGGCAAAGCACCGCGCACGGTTTGGGTCACCCACAGCACCGATGACGGCCTGACTTGGGCTGAACCTACAGAGATCACAAGTGATGTGAAGGATCCTTCCTGGACTTGGTATGCCACCGGGCCAACCCACGGTATTCAACTTCAAAACGGACGACTGCTCATTCCCTGCGACCACATGGTGGGTAAATATTTTGACCGCAAGCGCGACCCTTATCATGCTCACGTCATCTACAGCGATGACCACGGCGCGAGTTGGCATATTGGCGGTATTGTGCAAGATGGAACCAATGAGTGTGCGGTAGAGGAATTGGTTGATGGTTCGGTCTACATTAACTGTCGTAATTATGTCGGTGGCAAACGGCGGGCGGTGGCTTGGAGCCAAGATTATGGCAGCACTTTTTCGCAATTTCGCTGGGAAGATACGTTGATTGAGCCAATCTGTCAGGCCAGCTTGATCCGGCTGACCGATGAGAAACGGCACGATCGCAATCGTATCCTCTTTGCCAATCCCGCCAGCACCGCCCGCGAGAAGATGACAATCCGTCTCAGTTATGACGAATGTCAGACTTGGCCCCTCGCTAAACTACTCCACCCTGGCCCCTCCGCCTATTCAGACTTGGCGGTGACGGCAGATGGCATCATCCATTGTCTCTATGAGGGCGGCGATGAACACGCTTACGAACAATTGAGGTTGGCCCGTTTTGATTTGGCGTGGTTGACTGAGGGAATCAGGGATGCGTGAGTTGCCAAGTGGCATGGCATCCAAGGATGCACGTCCTTGTATAACGGCCTCGCTCGGCTGACTCTGCCACGTTGCAACTTTGCCCATGTACACGCTGGCTTCTCCATTTCCACAAAATTTCTCAATGAGCCGTAAAAAGAACAAGGGCTTCCGAAAAAGCGGAGTTTTGGGTCTATCGCTGCAAAACTCCGTTTATTTCATCATCCCTTGTTGTTTCTCCAATTTGAAACACATCCTGCTGTTTTTAGTGCTTGTCGAGGTCTGAGAGATGAGGTAAAATACAGCTATTCAATTATATCAGGAGAGAATTTACTATGACAAGAGAGAATGGACAACAAGATCAAATGAGTAGCTTACAGGCTACTTTGGAACGATTTATCGCCAGGACAGACGAAGCTTTTGAGCGCATGGATAAACAAGTAGCTGTAGACCGAGCAGAATGGCGGCAACAACTGGCTGAATTTCAAAATAAACAAGAAGAAGAACGACGAAAAGAACAAAAAGCCTGGAACAAACGTTGGGGAGATTTAGCCAATCGGCTCGGCACAGTGGTCGAGGATATTGTGGCTCCGAATATCCCACGTATTGGCCGTCAGTATTTTGGCTTAGATAGCACCCCCGAAGATTTTTCCGTGCGTCGTAAAGTGATGCATAAATCAATCCCTGGCAAAAATCGCGAGTTTGACACGATTGCGGTTTATCCTGAAGCGATCATTCTCAATGACACGAAAGAAACTGTACGCCAAGTATACTTAGATGATTACGTGGCATTCATTGAAGCGAATGAATTTTTTGACTATTTCCCTGAATATCGAGGTCGTAAACTCATCCCTATCTTTTCTTCGCTCTATTTAGCAGATGCGGCTGTGAATTATCTGTCTAAGCATAAAATTTATGCCATGGCAATGGGCGATGAAACGATGCAACTGCTCAATTTTCAGCGTGTTTCTCGTGGATGAAATGATTAAGTATATAATTGGTATGTAATGCACGTCATTACACGTAAACGGATTCAAGAATTCACCGCAAAACACCCTAATAGCGAATCATCCCTTGAAAACTTAGATAGCCAAGAAGTTATCTCAGAAATATTGAATAGAAAACGAGAATTAAATTTAAGACAAGTGAAAGCCTTGAGTGACCGTTTTAAGGTGCCAGTATCAGTCTTTATTTAGAAAGGAAATCTACCATGCTCACCCCTCCCCGTTCCCTGAGCGATAAGGTTTTTGAAGTTTGGCGTAGTCCTAATCGTTTTACCAAAAACCCCGATATCATCGCCCTCCCCTCTGGACGGATGATGCTTATTTATAGTGATACAGACGCACATTGGTCGCAAAAGAATCAGATTTTGACCCTTTTAGCCAGCGATGACGGCGGGCAGACATGGTTCAAACATCGAGAAATTGACGAGGCTGATTTGACGCAGGGTGATGAACGCTTGGTCACACCGCGTTTAAGTTATCTCAAGGATGGTCGTCTGGTGGCGATATGTGATCATGACGATGATACGCATTTTCATGAAGATCAGCCCTCAGGCAATTGGCTTTATTGGAGTAAAGATGAAGGGGATACTTGGACCGTTCAGCGTGAGAATGGCATCCTCGGCTTTGAGCCGGACCGCATCATTGACCTGCCCGATGGGACATTGGGGGTCGCCACGCATTTAATGCGCGGGGAGAGCCAAGAATTTGCCGATGTCTTATCTGTCTCCGCAGATGGCGGCAAGACCTGGCAAGAGCGCAGCACCATCGCCCATAACGGCTATCATCGTTTCTGTGAAGGCGCGATTGTTATCTTAGATGGGGGCAAACGCTTGGCTTGTGTCATGCGAGAGAATCATTCCGGCGGCATCCCTTGCCTCGTCGCCTTCTCCGATGACTGTGGACATACCTGGTCAGAGCCTCAACTCATGCCTTTTGCCTTGCATCGACCTTATGTCAAACAGTTGCCCGATGGTCGGTCAATGGTCACCGGACGACATGTGAATGGTGGTTTAGGCTGCTATGCCTGGGTGGGCGACTTGGTCGCCGAAGCTGGGACCTATGCTATCGGCGGCCCTAGGCGGAAGTATAAGGCCGAGTTGACAGACGAGGCCTTGATCATTCATAATCACCTTGAGCATGAATGTCGCTATACTTTGCTCCCGCCTGAGTCAAATTTTAGCGAAGTCATCTTTGAAGCCGAGGTACGAGTCTCGGCCTCGGCCCAAGCAGATGTGGCCTTTATGTCTATTTCGCGGGTGGGTCAGATCGTCTATCTGGCCCCACATGAAATTTCCGTGGCCCGAGGTGGGGGCCGTATCCGCGCTAAAGTCGATTTAACTGAGTATCGCAAAATACGCCTTCACCATCGTCGCGGCTGGTTCCGCGTAGAGGTTGACGGCGAACTGGTCCTCAATCGCTGTGTTTTTCGAGAAGAAATTTCAGGAACTGATTTTCATGGCGGTGTCCCCCTCCGTCGCACTCAATTTGGGCAAATCAGTGATAGCGGGCAGAGCTTCTGGCGAAATGTTTCCTATCAAGCCATTAATCCGACCTTAGATGACTTCCAGTGGACTTGGTCCGCCGCGGATGGGCAATGGCCGGACCAGTATCAGCGAGACCGCTTCATTCAAGTGCATGGCAATCATCCCGTCCAAAAACCTAGCCCCGATCATGGCTATTCGTCTTGGCTGATTCTCGACGATGGCCGCATCTTTTTTGTCGATTACACCAATTGCGGCGATGTGCCCAATACCAGTCATCTGGTGGGGGCATTTATAGATCCCCAAGATATTTAGCAGAGGGTCTCTCGCCAGCGAGAGGGGCAGGTGGCAAGGCTGTAGGGTGACTTTCGCTGTGCCACTTTGCCACCCTGCCCCTTTGCTCAATGGCGTTAAGTTAAGCCCCCGACCCCCCAAAGGGCGGGGCTGTAAAGTTCTAAAGGATCGCAAAAAAGTTTTCCCTAAGCAAATATACTATATGGTTAACCTGGACTGCAAACTGAATGACATTGACCCCTTTGCTACTTTGCCCCTGCCAAATCAACCAGCCCTTTAAACAAATTCTGCTGACTCTGATCTTCTTCTGCGGTCAATTCGGGATGCCATTGCACCGCCAATAAGTGTGGCTTATCGGGCATTTCGATAGCTTCAATGACCCCGTCTGAGGCAACGGCAACGACTTTTAAGCCGGAGGCCAAGGTGTCAATGGCTTGATGATGCCAAGAAGCGGTGTTGACTTGTGAGGCTTGCATAACAGCGGCTAGCTGAGAATTTGGGTCAACCTCAACTGAGTGCTGAATCGGCTCGCGGGGCGGTTGACGATGGGCAATAGCATTTTCAATATCGGCGGGGATATGGGTTAAGAGGGTACCGCCGAGGGCCACATTGAGAACTTGGAGGCCGCGACAGATACAGAATAAGGGTTTACCGCTGTCCAAGGCGCGTTGGGTCAGCGCAATTTCAAACTGGTCGCGCTCTTGATTGACCCAATAGACTTGTTCAGGCACTTCATCCGTATAGAGCGCAGGGTCAACATCCCCCCCGCCTGACAGAATTAGCCCATCAAGGACCGTCATGAGTGTCTCTAGCTGCGGTTCGCTTGGTTGGATGAGCAAGGGGATGCCGCCGGCGCGTCGAACAGAGTCGGCGTATTGACCAGGGAGGTGAATATGGCCTTTTTCGTTGCGATGGTAGGTGGTGATGCCAATGAAGGGTGATAGTTTCATCATGATTTTAATGACCTTAAGAAGGTTCATGGGGCTCCTCTTGCTCGACCAATTGAATGAGATATTCCAACGCGCCATAGATATTTGAAAGGTGATCGATTGTGTAATTCTCAGAATGCTTGACAAATGTATCGGCCACCAATTTTCCAAACTGCCATAAATTACCATCTGTCACGATGCCATAGACTGGTCTTTGTGGATTATCATTGATTTTTTGTGAGGCCACCAATTCTGCTAGACATTGTCCCCATCCCTGCTCGAAATCGTTCTTTTTCGCTTCAGCGACAATGACAAAAGGTTTTTCGAGGACAGTCTTACCTAAGGCGGAACGTCGTGAAAAAATATAATCGGGTGTTCCAGATAAAGTTTTATCATAAAAAATGCTTTTTTGAATCCAAAATGAATACCCTTGATAGTGATTCTTGTAAACTTCACGTAACAAGGGCGAAATGATAATCTCGCTCCGAGAAGCTTCCGAGGTGAAGATATCGATATTTTCTTGATAAAATTCAAAATCCGCTAAAAAACTGTCTGATGGCAATAAGGCCTGACTGATGATAAATTTAGCCTCTGTATACTTGATTTTATATTTTTTTTGTACATCTGAGATCGTTTTGAAATCACTAAATGCCATCTTAAATCTCCTTATTTCAAAAATGCGTATAAGCTTCTGCGGTACGAATAGAATAATGACGCAGGCGGATAGCCTGACGGAGTTGATCTAATAATTTTTGAGAATGTGACATTCATATTGGACAGATATTATGCGTTATGGTTTAATATGGCTTAAGATTGAGCTGTATTATGGAAAAAAGTGGGGTATCTGTCAAATATGATAGCTGCTTAATCGATATTATGTACGCGATCAGAACCAAAAACCCCGCAGACAAAAGAGGTCACCCACATTTATTACAAGGATATTGACCTGACTTACAATGATGCGTTCAAGACATCGTGGGCCGACGGTGGTCTTGTCTCGACTATGGCTGATTGTCTGAGATTTCTTAAAGCACTCAATCGAGGCGATATCTTTCAAGATGACGACACTTTGGCCATGATGCATAACTGGAGAAAGCTCGAGTTCCCATTACGTTATGGGTTTGGCACGATGAGTATGAAGTTACCCAGGATCTTTTCCCCATTTAACCCAATTCCCGAAGTAATAGGTCACTTTGGTTCAACGGGGATTGGCTTGTTTTTCTGTGCGGAACTGGATGTTTACCTGGTTGGTGCTACGAATCAAGTGAAATCACAAACTAAACTCAATCAACTCATTATTGGTATGATAAACCTGATGAAAAAACTAGAACGTTAAAGCGGCTTGCACTCAAATTAGGTTCACATTTGAAGGATAAGCCGCCCAACAAGTCGCTGAAGCCGACACGCTAATCGAGAGCTTAATTGATGCTTGTTTTGGTTTTGTAGCGTTTCGTGGCGAGGATTTTGGATGGTTGTGCCCCTCTGGGGGTTAGGGGTTACCCTGGACTGCAAACTGAATGACATTGACCCCTTTGCTACTTTGCTCCTGCCAAATCAACCAGCCCTTTAAACAAATTCTGCTGACTCTGATCTTCTTCTGCGGTCAATTCGGGATGCCATTGCACCGCCAATAAGTGTGGCTTATCGGGCATTTCGATAGCTTCAATGACCCCGTCTGAGGCAACGGCAACGACTTTTAAGCCGGAGGCCAAGGTGTCAATGGCTTGATGATGCCAAGAAGCGATGTTGACTTGTGAGGCTTGCATAACAGCGGCTAGCTGAGAATTTGGCTCAACCTCAACTGAGTGCTGAATCGGCTCGCGGGGCGGTTGACGATGGGCAATAGCATTTTCAATATCGGCGGGGATATGGGTTAAGAGGGTACCGCCGAGGGCCACATTGAGAACTTGGAGGCCGCGACAGATACAGAATAAGGGTTTACCGCTGTCCAAGGCGCGTTGGGTCAGCGCAATTTCAAACTGGTCGCGTTCTTGATTGACCCAATAGACTTGTTCAGGCACTTCATCCGCGTAAACTGGGGTTATCATTATTCGTGATGAATACCCAATCCAGAAAGGATGAGGAGTTCAGTATGCAGAAATGATTCTGAAGGGGCGATGAAAACTGACACCGAACAATCGAAGGAAAATTGATTTCTTGGTTGTTGGGGCCCAAAAAGGAGGCACAACAGCATTGGACGCATACTTGCGGCTACATCCAGAGATATGTATGGCAAAGAAAAAAGAGGTTCATTTTTTCGATCACGACAACTACTTTGCCAATGACAAGGCAGACTATGAAGCCTACCATTCATTTTTCGCCCCTCTACCATCACATAGGCTGTTAGGAGAAACTACTCCAGCTTATGGGAATACAATATTAGGGAATCGAGCATCTAACAAAGCACATGCAGCGGATGCCCAGAGCTTGGTTCTTAATTGTGGAGACAGCGCGTTAGCCAGGAGGATTGTAGATGAAACAAATTGAAATCATAGCAGAAATATACGATGCATTCTCAAGTAAGGTGAAAGATGGGCGGTTGCCAATATCACTTAAACCGCCTGCTCTTGTTGGTACTGTTCAGGATGACCCGTTTGATACTTGGATTGGTGATGAAATAAAGAGAGCTATCCCTTCATTAGAAGTTTTCCATGCCGGCAAATTAACCACACCTGATATCGTGCTTAGATATAAGCCAAGTAATGCGATTATTGGCCTAGAGGTAAAGAAATTAATTCAACATCCTAATGGAAAAGATCCTCGGGGTCTTACAATTGATTATAATAGCTGCCTTCCTTAGCCTAAATCAAGAACGGCTTCAATGCCACAACTTCCAGAATAATATCAATGACAAAATATATAGAAAAAGATTTCCCCTTTTCTGATTTATCATTAATTGCGGAAAAGGAATCCTGGCGCAAAGAAGTCTATCGACCGGTTTATTATATACACAAATGGTGGGCTAAAAGGTTAGGGTCAGTTTTTCGTGGTATTTTGTTGGGTGCTTGCTTGGGTGAATCCGATAATTTTTGGGACTTTTACTACAAAAGAAATGATTTTAGCCACATTACAATATTTGACCCGTTTATGGGCAGTGGGGTTACCTTAGGTGAAGCAATAAAACTTGGCTGTAAGGCTATTGGTCGCGATATAAATCCTGTTTCATTTCTTTTATGTAATGCCTCTCTGACAAAATACAAAACACAAGATGTTCTTGCAGTCTATAAAAATATCGAGAACACTGTTTCTTCTATCCTGCTCAATCATTTTGCAACCAAGACTGATGAAGGTGAAGACGCAACTGTTTTGTATTATTTTCTGGTTAAGGAGCTAAGGTGCCCACGATGTAGCAAAAATATAGAGCTATTTAAATCGCGAATTTTTTCAAAAAATGCGATGCCTCGAAAAGAGCCCGCTGCAAGGGCACTTTGCCCTTTTTGTGGGGAAATTAATCATACACAGTACAACGCTACAGAGGTGTTTTGCGAAGCGTGTTCAAAAAGCTACAATCCACAGGATGGTGTTGTTAAGGGGTCTAATGTTACCTGTACTAGCTGCAATTATGTTTTTAAGCTGGTAGAACATATGAAAAATTTTGAAGGGCCTCTTGATTACAAAAGATATGCAAAAATGATTTTGTTAAACAATGGGAAAAAAGCATACGGCAAGATGAATGCATTCGATAAAAAAATCGAAAAAGAAATTGCAATCAAGTACAAAGACATAAAAAAATCATTCCCTAAGAACGAAATACAACCGGGCTACAACACGAACCAGATGCTGAAACACAACTATCGTTACTGGGATGAGCTTTTTTCAGACAGGCAGCTTGTCTGCATATCGCATTTGGTTGATACGATACGAGATATAAATCATAAAGAACTTAAATTATTGTTCGCTTGCTTATTTTCGGGCGTTTTAGAATTTAACAACCTTTTCGCTTCATTCAAAGGTGAGGGCACTGGAGCGGTAAGGCATATGTTTTCACACCATGTCCTTAAGCCAGAACTAATGCCTATAGAAGCTAATATATGGGGCACTTCAAAATCTAGCGGTTCATTTTCAACGCTTTTTAAATCACGCATATTAAAAGCACTTGATTATAAATCTAACCCAAGTGAGATACGACTAGTATCAGGGAAAAGCACCAAAATTGGGGGAATTAACAATCAAATAAATACCCCGACCACCTCAAATTACAAGGAATTTTTAAATGGTAATCAATTTGTTTATATTTCACAGGGCGATTCAAGTTGCACAGAAATAAAAGACGGTTCTGTTGATCTTGTAGTAACAGACCCACCTTTTTTCGACAATGTTCATTATTCAGAGTTAGCTGATTTCTTTTATTATTGGCTGAATCAGATAATGAGCTTTTCAAATAGCAAAACGACTCGTTCTAAAAATGAAGTTCAGGATACAAACGCGGAATTCTTCACAAAAAAGCTGTGTTCTGTATTTTCTGAATGCAACAGGGTCTTAAAAAAGGATGGTCTTTTTATTTTTACCTACCATCATGCCAAACATGAGGGTTGGACTGCTATTCATAGAGCCATAAGACATTCAGGTTTTGTTTGTAAACAGGCGTATCCGATAAAAGCGGAAATGTCGGTTTCCAGGCCTCTTATGCAGGCTAAGAGGCCAATACAGCTAGATTTGATTCTTGTTTGCAAAAAGGATGAGAGGGATTTAACCAATAATGAGACCAACTCAGTTCCAATAAAAACGGCAGTAGACGAAGCAAAAAATATTATTTCATCCCTTAAATCTAAGGGAATTAAAGTCTCCCTTGGGGATGCAAAAGTAATCCTAATGGGAAAATTTTTATGTGAAATACACAAGCAGGAGAAGCCTGAGAACGAAGATGGTTTCTTAAACAAAATTGAACAAGACATTGAGCAGTATGTGGACGAGGCCTTAAAAAGTGAGGGAGAAGTCCTTTATACGATTCCAGAACCTCAGCAATTAAGTCTATTTGAAAAGTTAGAAGAGTATTTGGCCGACGCAAAAAGCCGCACGGCTGATTAGCAAGGTTAGCGTTCAAGTCTATCTAAACCTTCAGGAATGATTGACTTGGTTACAATTTTATATTTCACGACCGTATACCCCCTGGAGTTGCGCGAATGCAAAAAACTACTGATAAGACAAATGAACTAAAGAAAAAATATAATCTTGAACATATTGAAGAGGCCGATTCCCCAAAGGTGATGAAAATTCTACGAAAAGTTGACGGTGGGGTTCGTCTGTCAAAAGACGAGCTTATCTGGATTTTACAAGATGAACATGAAAAATATTACACCAGAGAACTAAAAGAAGGGTATCTCCGCAACGAAGCCCGTTTTTATGCCGGTCAATACAACAAAACCAAAAATTATAATGAACTAAAGAAAAAATATAATCTTGAACATATCGAAGAGGCCGATTCCCCAAAGGTGATGAAAATTCTACGAAAAGTTGACGGTGGGGTTCGTCTGTCAAAAGACGAGCTTATCTGGCTTTTACAAGATGAACATAAAAAATATTACACCAGGGAACTAGAAAAAGGGCATCACCGCAACGAAGCCCGTTTTTATGCCGGTCAATACAACAAAACCAAAAATTATTGGGCTGTCGTTAACGCAAGTAGTCACTACCGTAAGTGTGGCGAATCGGCCACCGCTGATTCAATGCTAAAAACAATAGATATATCAGGTTTAAAAAATAAAAAGCTGAAATCGGCACTGTTCACAACACACGGCGGGGTAAAGCGGGATTTAAGACAATGGAATGAAGCACTTAATTTGGGAGAGCAGGCCCACCTGCTGACCCCACAGGATTTCCGCCCCTGCACACTTCTTGGGGCGGTGAATTATGATATCGGCAACTACGATCTGGGGGATTACTGGTTTAAGAAAGCCATCGAACGGGGTTATGATAAAAATTCAATGGATAATGAATTGCGAAGCATTTTTAGGCGTGCTGATGAATCCACAAAAAAGGCTTTGCGCGACCATCTACTCACGAAGGACCCCATCCGTTACAGTTGGGCAAAAAAGAAAGTCGGCCATAGACGATCACAGAAAAGCAAAAAATCTAACAAAAAATAAAAAGATAATCTAATGCTCAACCGGATAGGGTATTGTTCGTCGGTTCTGGGCAAAAGGCCAGCCTAACGGCCTTAGAGGCGGCACTCGTGCAGGTCGCACCGCCTCTAAGGGGGCGCGAGATAAGGTCGAGTTTGTTAGGCGACGTTCGTTAAGCTTCGCGCCGTTTAACAAACTCGATGAAGTCGATATCGCTTGCTTCGTTCGCAACTCGGCTAGGCCTCGCCCCCAAAGCTGTACTTCGCTGCGCTCCATTCATCCTTGCCCTTGGGGGTGCAGCTTATCTCGCGCCTCGTTAGAAAGCTTCGACTTGAGTACAGGATAGATATTGACTTTTAGTGTGTCAGGATGAGTAAAGATCCCGACGAGAGTTCAAATTATAAAATTACCAAACAGCAATGGGATGAGTTGAACAAGTTCTATCAAACCATTGAACCACCTGCTCAGAATGAATTGTATGCTTCGGGTGATCATTATCTATTATTCGTGATGTTAAGTAAAATGGGGTTCAGACCGCCTAGTGATGCGATGGAAATATATCAAATGACAGGTCAGGTTTTAGCGGCAGGCTGGGATGAATAAGAAAACGATTTTACAACTAAATGTGCTTCCCGAAGGCAAAGAAGCTTGGCTCAGTTATGATCAATATCAAGAACTCAAGCGAGTCTTTGAAGCGGTTGGGCTTCCTTCAAATGAAATAAGCATCCAAGACAAAGCTTATTTCAAATTGTATAATTTTCTCACAGATGTAGCTCAACTGTCAGTGCCAATGAATGAGGCGGCACTTCATTTTAATGCCTTTGCCTTAATTCGGCGGGGATATGAAATTGAAGAAATCATGCCCGAAGACTATGAGCAGTTAGCAAAACTAACGGCAAATACTGATCCGGCAGATATTGAAGATATGGTCCTACACGATTTTGGTGGACATCGGGATTTATACAATTTTTTAACCAGTAAAATGGGTTTATCTGTAAAGCCAGGACGTGGACCTGTCTGGCATCGAGCTAAGGATTTACTCAATCACTATGAGAGAGTTTATTCCCAAAACCAGCTTTCCTAACAACGCGGTTGAAGCGGATGTCCAGAGCTTGTTTTGGTAGTGATGACAGGTTGACTGATAGGGGATACCACAAGAGTCGTTGACTGGTAGCTTACCAATACAAAACGAAGATTTTCTACAATATGTAGATCGTTATATCAATATTGGTACAATATTCAGTAGGTGATGTCTCTAACAATCAAAATTCAGCGGATGCCGAGAACGGTGCTTTTTGGTGTGGTAAGTTCGCGTTCGGGCATTCAATCGAGGTGTGGTTTCGCCCTGTGCCGCTGATTTTGGGCACTAGGGTTCTTGGCGAAAGTCAGATTTTCAAAGCTTGACATAGCATGTTCTATCAGTTAGACTCCCTACAAAACTATGGAGCGATTAAATATGGATATTTTAACCCCTTCTCGTCAGCAATTGATTGAGGCAATAAATAAATTACCCTCGGATGTTTTACCAGAATTAGCGAATTTCTTAACCTATCTTCAGTTTAAGGTCAAAACACCTTCACAGGATGAACAAGTAAAATCAGGGTCTGAGTTTTTGCTTTCAATTGCAGGTCTTGGTGAAGGTGAAGCCAGACTTGCAGAACGGGATGAGGAAATTCTAGCGGAAGAAATCGATCCTATTCGTGGTTGGGGCTTTGAGAATGAAGGTCAATCGTGACCGCTGTTCTTGATACCAGTTTTTTGGTGGCAATGTCCAATACAAAAGATAATCACCATTCTCGTGTTATTGAGGTCGCTAGAAACATAACTGACCCTCTTATATTACCGATTACCGTCTTGCCAGAAGTGACCTATTTACTTGGGGCACGATTGAGCCGCAGAGCAATGCGTCAGTTTCTTAGCAGATTAATCACCAGTGATGTTCGTCTTGAAACGATGACAATTTCTGACTTGGAACGAGTCACAGAAATATTGGATACGTATGCTGATAGTCAATTAGATTTCGTCGATGCAACAATTGTCGCTATCGCTGAAAGGATGAATATTACTCGCGTTCTGACATTAGATCGTCGGGATTTTACTATCATCCGTCCGAAGCATTGTTCGCATTTTGAAATTTTACCGTAACTTCAAGTGCCCACCCTAACAACCCAAATGCAGCGGACATCCAGAGCTTGCTTTTTGGTTGAAGTAAAATCCCGTCACTCATCGTCTGCTTACCTATCTTGTCTCGCACGCCGCTGAACCGCTAAAAGGAGATTTACAAGGCTTTCATAGTATTCGGGTCAATGATCAATGGCGTTTGACCTTTCGCTGGACAGAAGATGGTCCATCAGATGTTTCTTTGGTTGACTATCATTAAGTTTGTTGTAGTTGAAGGTAGAAAATGCCATAATTTTACCACCGACCAATCAAAATTCCCATGGCTTCATCCGCTTCAGGTCCCATTTCAAATAAAAGCTCCGTCGGCACTTCTGTGCGAATGCGTCGCTGTCGCAGCCAGGTAAAAAGTCGCTCGTGGTGTTCGCGTCGAATAGCTTCGTAGGCTGGATCCAGCCCCAGATCCACATATTCTTGGGGGTCGTTTTGCAAATCGAAAAGTTGGGGTCGAAACCCTTCATACAAAATATATTTCCAGCCTTCGGTACGTATCATGTAGGCGCGACAGTGGTAAGGATGCACATTGAGCAAGATGCGCGGGCCACGGTCGCTGTAATCAATTTCGCTAATAGTGCAGCCGCGCCACGACTCAACTGCCTCACCACGTAACAAGGGCAGTAGCGATCGGCCTTCCAATCGCTCAGGTTGTATCTGTCCCCCCACAAATTCAAGGAAAGTGGGCAGCAAATCAATCGCTTCGACAAAGCGATTATTCACACTGCCTCGCGTTTTAGCGGCGGCTGGACCAGGGTCATAGATAATTAAGGGAATACGAACGGAGGGTTCATGAAACAAATCTTTTTCGCCCAACCAGTGATCGCCCAAATAGTCACCGTGGTCGCTGGTAAAAACGATGAGTGTCTTGTCCATCAACCCCTTAGCTTCTAGAGCCGCAAACAGCCGTCCCAGATGATCATCAATCTGTTTGATTAAACCCATATAGGTTGGAATGACCGTTTCACGCACCACATCACGGGAGAAGTTTTGGCTATACACTTGTTGCCTGAAAGCGTCATAGACGGGATGGGGAGTCTTGCGTTCGATGTCGTCCCGTTTAGCAGGCAGTACTTGCTCTGGCCCAAACATGGCGTGATAGGGTGCCGGAGCGACATAAGGCCAGTGCGGTTTGTTATAGCTCAGGAACAAACACCAGGGATCCTTAGGATCAGCCTGCGCTAGAAATTGCAGGGCTTGATTGGTCATATAGGCTGTTTCGGAATGTGCCTCGGCAATGTTGGCTGGCTCACGGGCATAACGCATGTGCCAGCCGCTGAGTAAATTGCCCTCAGCATCAATCGCGCTATTCGCGTTACGGTCCCAGGGATTCTCAGAGTCGTAGCCCTGTTTTCGCAAATATTCATTGTAAAGATAGGTATCTGATACGAGTGGGTCAGGATGAAGGCCATCGTCGCGCATAATTTCAGCAAACCCACCCGTCCCCAATGATTGCCCCACCGTCGATTGCGGATCAATTTGCAAACCTTGCCAGGCGGTTTGATTGGGCCTTAAGCCTATTTTGCCAATCACTGAGGTTGTAATTCCCAACGATCGAAGATAGTGTCCCAAGAGCAGTTCACCTAGTTTAAGGGGATCTGTGTTCGATACCACCCCGTGGGATGACATATATCGCCCGGTGTAAAAGCTCGCCCGCGAGGGGCCACAGAGGGGGGCTTGGCAATAGGCTCGGCTAAATCTGACTCCCTGCTGCGCTAACCGATCAATATGCGGAGTCTGCAAATGGGGATGACCGTAGCAGGATAAGTAATCCCAGCGCAGTTGGTCGCACATGATGAAAAGGATATTTTTCGATGGAGGCATCAGGTCTCTCTAGGTCATGGTGTTGGTGGCTTGTACTTGTCGCCGCTGACCAAGAATGAAGGCCGTTACAACAATCATCAGCAGCAAAATCAAGCCTAAGGAAATGGGCCTGGTGAAGAAGATGCTCAAATCGCCATTAGCCCCACCCAAAGCTTGTCGTAACCGGCCCTCAAAAATAGGGCCGAGGACCAAGCCCAGTACAATGGGTACAGCGGGGATATCCAAGCGATGCAGGATGTAGCCCAGAAAGGCGAAGAAGAGGGCGATTAAGGGGTCAGAGAGTTTGTAACCGCTGGTATAGGTGCCAATTAAACTGAGCGTAATCACTACCACCCCGATAAAGCGCGGGTCGACCACAGTTATGTTGACCAACCAGGGCGTGGTGAGGAGTAAAAATCCCACAATGATGAGGTTGGTCAAGAGCAGGCTGAGGAATAGGCCCATGATAAAGTCTGGGCGGCTTTCAAACAGGTCAGGTCCTGGTACGACGTTGTGGACGTAAAAAACAGAGAGCATCATGGCCGTTAAGGCTTCCCCTGGAATACCAAGGGCGAGCAAGGGGATTAAGGCTGAGGCAGGCACAGCGTTATTTGCCGCTTCTGAAGCAATGATGCCTTCAGGGGAGCCCTGGCCAAATAGGTCTGGTTTTTTCGAGGTGCGTTGGGCGAGGGAATAACTAAAGAATTGGGCCATAAATTCGCCCACCCCAGGTAAGATGCCCATGATGACCCCGAAGCCAGCAGAAGAAAAAAGCGTTTTGGGATATTGAAAGGCTTCGCTGAGACCTTGAAATGGGCTACCAACGAGTTTCGGGGCCTGATGTGTTTCCGGTCGATTGATCAGCAAGGTCAAGCCCTGTGACATGGCAAATAAACCTAAAACCAGCGGGATGAGGGGGATGCCACTCAAAAGCCAAGGTTGATCAAAGGTGAAGCGTTGCGTCGTGAAGGCTCGCTCTACGCCGATGGTGGCGCAAAATAGGCCCACCCCCAAGGTCATCGCCGCGGCCATGGCTTTATCGCGGTGGGCGACAATGACGACCACCATGGCAAATAAGGCGGCCATGGCAAATTCAGCCGACCCAAATTGCTTGGCAAAGTTTGCCAAGGGTAGGGCCGACAGCATCAAGACGATAACACTGAACAGGCCGCCAACAAATGAAGCACTGTAAGCCAAGGTTAAGGCTCTCCGCCCCTCGCCACGCCGCGTTAAGGGATAGCCATCGTAGGTTGTCAGGACGTTGACCACCGTGCCTGGCGTATTGAGCAGAACGGCGGGGATGGCTCCCCCATACATCGAAGCCGCATAAATCCCTAACAAGAGCGTTAGACCGGTCAAGGGCTCCATCGCA
Source organism: Anaerolineae bacterium (assembly GCA_965199695.1). Taxonomy (GTDB): domain Bacteria; phylum Chloroflexota; class Anaerolineae; order 4572-78; family 4572-78; genus CBDAUV01. Next base: position 2,688,376 of record OZ241372.1, read on the forward strand.
AAGGTGACGGGCAGTAAAATGGCAATCGCCACGGCTGGCCCCACCCCTGGAATGGCGCCAATGATCACCCCGACAATGGCTCCTGTGAAGAGGGCGACTAAAACATTAATCTGTAAGAGTTGTTCTAACCCAGTGAGTAAGATATCCATCAGGCATTCAGAAATTTCTCATCAGGAAGATGCGAGCTTCTTTTGGAAACAAGTCATACAAAGCAGCAGGTGGTATCCAGACTTGCAGACTCCATCTAAACATCGCCACGAGGGCGATGGCGGTCAGGCAGGAAATAACCATCCATTTAGGGCTTCTCAGCCCTACCCGCAGACAGAGGGTGACGATAAAGATGAGACTGGATAGAAAATAGCCCACAAGTCCCAGTAGCCAGATATAAATCAGGTAATACATAAAAAATTCAAGCGGCCTCAGCCATTGAAATAGTTCAGCCCGAAGACTGTGACTGCTCGGCCCTAAGTCAGGCCGTTGGCGCAGCTTTAACAGATGTTGCCCGAAAAGATAGGTCGCGGATAGGGCGATGAGCCATAAACTGAGACGGGGCATTAAGGCTGGCTGCGTCCACCACCCTTGGGAGGCTGGCCCTGGTTTCGTGGCACTGGGGATGAGTAGAATAAATATAAGCCCAAATAAAGAGGTAAAGGCATAAAAGATGCCAAGGACTGCTTTTGGGTTGTGCGCTTCATTGTGCATGATTGTCTTCTTGAAACCAAAATTCTAAAGATATTACGCTGTCTTTGTGGGCGTGGTCACTCAAATAGCTCTGACCAGCCACTATTATCAATCTTAATGGAAGCCTCAATTATAGATTTATCGGCGACGTTTAATGTGAAATTACCCTCAAAGAAAAAATCGGTCGGTATTATGAGGCCCATATCATTTCTTTGATCAGAGTCTGATCCATATTGAAGTTCTACAGAAATTGAGCCATTAGCCCTAACCGTTGCAATATTATCTCGAATTTCGATTGCCTCTATATCAGTACTTACTCCTTCGCAATATACATGGGTAGCTTTTTCGGTAATATCTGATGGTTGATCTTCGTGGATGATATAATCTAAGATTGCATTATCAAGCCAGTCAATCTCTATACTATATTCAGTTGGACGAGAAATTGTAACTAATCGAAACTCATACCCTAATTCCTTCGCATTAGTTCTTAATTGTTCAATAGTATCAAATACCTGTGCATCAACAGGAAGTGTTTTTACCTCAAAGACAATGGTTTGATTCGTCTCGGGATTATCAAGTATAAGATCAAACTGCTGATCGTTGGCATCAACACTTTGCCTTTGTTTGAATCCTTTCTGAGAAAATCGATCAATTAGTTCTCGTATTTTGGCTTCGTGTAATGCTTCGGTGAAGTAGTTTTCAAAATTCTTCTGCATAAGCTGAAATCTCTTATAGCCAAGTAATCTTCACTGCTGATGTAGGAAAGGCAGGTAATTCACTTATCTCAATATAGCAACAAGTCTTAGTTAAAGCCTGTTGCAAGTCAGGGACTGCTGATAGATTTAGTTCGATCTCAAACCAGCGATCATTATGTTCCATATCAAGACGGATGCCTTCAAAATGTATAATATCTTTGTCGTCTTTATAAACATAACCTTCAAGAGCATCAAAAAGAGGTTTTATGATATTATGTATATCCCTTACGCTTTTTTTTTCATGATTAAAATAGAATATACGTCCATATAGCTTACCTTGAAGGATATCCTGCGGAACTTCAGTAGATTCTTGATCTTTTAACAAGGCCGTAACTTGCTCTTTGAATCTCGTTTTTTTGTTCCGCCCTCTGCTATTAGATGACGGAGGGACAAGCGGTAAAAGCGTCTGGAAAATCCGATCATTCATCAATTAATCTCAAATATCAAATTGATTTACAAATAATATCACTAAGAAGTCTTGGATATCTGTAGAAGATTCTTCCAGACAGTCTAATTATATCATGTCTGCCAGACTAAATCTAATTTTTATCACTCGTAAGCTTATGCGAACTCTTAATTGTTGCTAGCCTCATCATCACTGCCAAACCTAACGACCGAGTTCACCGGGTTGGCGGACAAACGGAGTAAAAGCTTAAAGGGTCTCCAGTCCGTATGCAAATGCCTGTAAATGCGCTATCGTTGCCACTTGGTCAACCCCCAAACATGGTTTAATTGGATCTCTGATTTGTGAATTGTGACAACTGGTGTCTGCATAACGATCTTCCTTTGATTGGTTGATTTTTGCCGCTTCAAATCGAAAACGGGCAAGCGTGTACAGCTATGCTCATTGTACGAAAGACGACGAATTAAGGCTAATGAAATCAGGATGCTACACAACCAGTCACTTTGACTTCCATACTTAAGGGTTAATGATGCCCTATCAACAGGTGAGGCAGGGGAATTTGTCTAAATGGATTTTGGCTACGTCCACCACCCTTGGGAGGCTGGCCCTGGTTTCGTGGTGCTGGGGATGAGTAGAATAAATATAAGCCCAAATAAAGAGGTAAAGGCATAAAAGATGCCAAGGACTGCTTTTGGGTTGTGCGCTTCATTGTGCATGATTGTCTTCTTGAAACCAAAATTCTAAAGATATTACGCTGTCTTTGTGGGCGTGGTCACTCAAATAGCTCTGAATGGCTGCCCGTCCTCACCATCCAGATAATGCCCTCATCCTGGTCCTAGCGATAAATCAGAATCCAGTGCTATTTCTATCCGCGCTATAGACCAAGATCCTGACGTAAATCAGAAAAGCTTTCGTAAGTACGCGTATTTTCTACATCCTCAGTTTCTTCCAGCGCGGTAATGGTTTCAAGATTCGGTATTTTGACCGCAAACGGTAATCCTTTTTGTAAAGCGACTTGCCGTAAAAACAGGTTAATCGCCTGTGCAGGCTTAAGTCCTACCTGTTCAAATACAGCATAAGCAGCTTCTTTCGCCTCTTTATCTAAGCGTAGATTGGTCGGTTCGGTGACCATGGCTTTGTCTCCTTAAGTTGACGATATAGTTACAATTGTATAATATTTGTAACTATATCGCAAGATTGCAGGACTCCTTAAGACCAAGACCTATCAAGTTCGGTTCTATGAAGTGGGGATTGATGAGACAGATGCAACCGGGTTGTTAGGGCAATTACTCCTTAATTTAGAGAGTGTTCAAGATTGGATGATCTAAGTTTGAAAAACACCCTGAGACGAGCCATTTATCGGCTTCTTTAAAGGAAGGGTTAAGGTTGGCTAGTTATATTTCTACCTGCGTTTTATGAATGGATATACTTTTCTCAAGGCAAGAGGTATATTAAAAATTGACTTAACTGGTAGAGCGTGATAAATACCATAGAGGTCAATTATTATGAAAACACGAAAAGAGAGTAATAATGATGTTGAAACAAAAAAATATGTTAGATCGTCGTCAATTTTTGCAATTGGCTGGCGTAACCAGTATTGCTACCATCTTAGCTGCGTGTGTCCTTGTGGAGTCAATACAAGTACAGAATGATGAAACAACCGACAATTCATCGCCAGCACCGATTAACAACGCAGATGATGCCCAGTCAAGCGATTCTGATACGAAGCCTCATCCAGCCGCGGCATTAATTGCCTCCTTTACAGATCCACCCCAAACCGATGGTGAGGTTTTGATTCTATATGGACAGGTCTTGGATGTTAATGCCATGCCTCTGCCCAATGTTGTGGTCGAAATTTGGCAAACCGATGCGACCGGCGTGTACGATCACCCACAAGATCCTGGTACCACTACCCGAGATACCACCTTTCAATTCTTCGGTCAAGCAACCACCAATACTGAAGGCTGGTATGTTTTCCGAACCATTATACCCGGTCGATACGAGCCACGCCCACGTCACATTCATTATAAGGTAAAGCAGCAGGGTAAGACCTTACTCACTAGTCAATTTTACTTTAGCGAAGATGTGGCCGAGGTACAGGGCGAAGGCATGTTCCGCGCTGTGGGCGATAGTGGCGACTTACTGTTATTACAGCTTGTTTCTAACGAAGGGCAACTCTTGGCTAATGGCCGCATTGTGGTCGATACCGATATTGGTTCTGGCAGTTTGCCATTAACCCCATCTCAAGCGGAAGGCCCCTATTATCCAGTAGTACCGCTGACCGATTATGATAATGATTTGACCACCTTATCATAGATTGGGCCGGAGCAAAGGGGTTATATAAATTGGTGGTGATAACATGATGTCAGCACCACCAAGACCGAATTAACCCCAATTTTCATAATTTTATATCAACCCACTCAACGACCCCAGTGCCCCTATCATATACAGAATTTAATTAATTCTCATCTCTTACTCGCCCATCCGCTCAAGCATCGTGGTAATTGTATCCCAATCAGCATCAATCAAAGCTTTGGACTCGGTTTCATCAAGCCAATAAATTAAAGCCCCTGTCGTTTCGCCAACTTCTGTGGCGGCATCGCTGCTTAAGGCAGTTTGAGCCACTTCAGCAATCAGGTCTTTGACTACTTGAGATGTGCCTTTTTTGACGAATAAGCCATTCCACAGGGCAATATCAATCCCGCCCTGTTCGCCTAAAGTCGGTGTCTCTGGGCTGATAGAAAGCCTCTTTGAACCAATTGAAGCGAGAATCTTGACTTCATCAAGACAGGGCAGTAAGAGTTGAATCGTCGTATTAATCACCTCCACGTCGCCTGAGCTGAGGGTGGCACAGTTTAAGGCATCAAAGGCTGCCTCCGAGGCAAACTGGCCGCCTAAATCTTCCAGGCTGAGCAAGGTGGCGCGGGTTGGGACGAGGCCGAACCCAAAGTGGCCTAAGCTGACCTCGTTTTCATTAGAATAGGCCGCTAACTCAGCCATGTCCGAATAGGGGGCATCGCCAGCCGCAGCGATGACGAAGGGATAGGTCAAAAATATCCCAATAGGTTCAAAATCATCACGGACATAAGGCGCATTGCCGTTCATCACTTGCACCGTCGGAATGCCAATAACGAATGAGCCAATGGTGTGTCCATCTGCCTCGGCTTGGAAAACATCAATCGCGCCGACGACCCCGCCACCACCAGGCTTGTTGACCACAGCCGCTGGGACACCCGTTTGCGCTTGCATTTCTTCCGCGATTAAGCGAGTCAAAACATCTTCCAAATCTCCCGGAGGCCAAGGCACCACAAATTGAACAGGGCGTTCGGGGTAATCAATGGCCTCTTCGGCCTCGGCATTTTCTGCCGCAGCATCACGACCAGCATCCCCCTCACTACTGGCTGCTGGGACGGGCGCACAGGCTGAACCGACCAAGCTGACCAGTAAAAGAAGGGTGAAAATAAACAAGACTGACTTTTTCATACGTTTCTCCTTAAAAAATTAGAAATAATTATTTTATTCAGCAATTCCCGCTTTGGATTGAAATGCCTGTAAGGCTGTTCGGTTCTATGATTTAGAGTAATTACTCAGTTTGATGCCAAAAGATACACTAAAAAATAAAAGAAACAAACAAATAAAGTTTTGTCTACTGGCTCTCTCGAAGTCAATCTCCGTTTATTTCAGCCATTCGTTGTTGTATTTTGGCGACAAAATCAGTGGGCTGAATGTTAGTCTTCAACCTTTCTTATTAGAACAGAACCGCCCTATCTCGTCGTTTAAGCGTCTCTCGTTTCAAAGCGAGAATTATTGAAATAAATGGACTTTTGTTTACCGCCGTTCACCTGTATCTAATAAAACGCCAATCGCTAGGGCTATGCGTCGATCAATTGTTTGCGTTGTATCGGGGCTCATATCTAGCACATAACGGTCTAAGAGGGTGAATTTTCGATTAAATTGGCCCAATTGTGAGGCTTGATTTGCACTTAGAATTACAAAATTGGTCCCTAATAAGCCAAAGAAGGAACCGAGGGCCCGTCGTAATAAAGCCAAAAGTAGCGTATCTTCTCGAATGACGCTCATCAAAGATTGCTGAGGATTGAAACAATCCCAACGTTTGCGAAATAAACTGTACAAATGATTCTTACGTAGGGAGGCGATGACCTCTTGCTTTTCATCAGCTATCGTGTAAGTAGCATAAGGAAATTCAAATTTTTGGTTTTGGGTAATCTCTAACAGTTTGGTTGTTTTGTTTTCATTTTTGGCTTCAACTAAGGCCAGGACAGGCGTGTCTAAATATAGTTGTTCAGGTGATTGACAAACAATAAAATCACAAAATCTATTCAACCCTCTGGCTTTATCGACGGTAAAATCTATACCCGAAAAAAAGCTAATATTCAATCGCTTTTTAATCTCCAACAAAATATTGATGACAATCAGTTCCGAACTCGCTTTCTCTGTTCCCATGGCTAGGGCAATCGGACATTTTGTTTTAAGATCATCGCTAAAAAATCGCTGATTTCCACCGCTTCCGTCATCGAAAACAAATCTTCATTTTCCACGATGAGCAAATTAAATTCAGATTTCACCTTTTTTAAGTCAAAATCACGGTAGGCCATATAGACCTCCTGTCAGGCCTTACTTGTTCAGGTCTACATTTGCATCCATTCTACACAACCACATAAGCGTGTAGCTGGTCGCGTTCTTTTTGCACCGTTTCCGCATCAAATTCAAAATAACTGCGGGGCGGCAAAATGCCCCAGGTGTTCGATGAGTAAGGGTTGTCAGGGTGGACGACGGGTTCGTGGTCTGGGTCGAGAATCTGCATATCGCAACAGAGTTCGATAAAATGCTCTTCTTCCCACATGCGCCAATAAACGGCTAGATTTTGGGCCATGCCGTGGCGCAGCGGCCCCCAGGTGACATAGCGACCATGTTTGGCGATATGATCTAAGGCATGCCGAATTTCGCTCCAATCAACCATATCATAAGCCGTGTGATGAACGTGATTGGGCCCTTTTTCCAAGAAGGCGATGACGTGATGACGGGCATCAATGTGCATCCAGACGGCCACATCCTCAATCCAGTCGGTCGTCTTGAAGCCCAAAATCTCCTCATACCAGCGATGAATGGTTTTCACATCAGCGGTCAGGTAGTTCATATGGCCCAGCCGACGGGGATGATAGCCGCGCAGTGTGTTGGTGGGGATCATGATCGGGGGGCGTATATCCTCAGGTTTTTTGCGCTCGACGAGGACAACGCGGTTGCCATCAGGGTCGGTCAACAACAGGGCTGGGCCGCGCAGTGGAACCGCTATTTCTGTCGTCGTCCCGCCGCGTTTTTGGATCGCTTTGGCCGCTTCATTGAGGCTCAAGCCCGCTTCTAACTCATAAGCCACATAATCGAGAAAGGGTTTCTCCCCCTGCGCTTCTTTGAGAATTAGACAATAATCTTCATGCATACAGCGCATCAGGGCATAAGGTGACTTTGTTTCTGGATCAGCGATGATTTCTCCATGCAGACCCAATAAAATTTCATAACGATGGAAGGCTTCACGCAAGTCTTCAACGATCATTGCCGTATGGTGGAGGTTGATACAGAGTTTTTGATTGCTCATGCAAAGACTCCAAGAGTGATATTTGTTGATTGATTACTAGACACGTTTTCTACAATAAGTGAGGCAAGGCTACATATATGTAAGACGCGAGAATGTTGGATGACCCATCAAGAAGCCTTGAAGGACTGTTCGGGTCTGCTGAAAAGAGGGTGTTCGGACAATTGATCTTCGCCGATAATTTTATATTGCTCAGAGACGAAATGATCAAACAATGGACCAAGGTGTAATGTCTCTAAATGCAATCCAAGATATTGATGCAGAGATGGGTCTATATCATTCGAGATGCTGTGACGGTTTTCCTCAATTGCAACCCACGTTGTTACACCACTGCCTGCAAAAAAATCTAATACTGTTGAACCAGGATACGATAAAGCTCGAATCAATCGTTGAATTACGACACGAGGTTTTTGAGTTGGATGACCAACACGTTCTTTTGAGTTTCCATTCAATCGAGGCATATTCCACACATTCGTTGGGTTTCGACCTTTTTCAACTGTTTCAGCTCGAAGACGTTTATCTTTCAAATAACTTTTTTTTGTTTCTTCGTCATAAGGTTCTCGTACCGCATCTAAATCAAAATAGTATTTTTTCGTTTTAGCAAACCAAGCAATTTCTTCATGTCTATTGGCAAAAAATCTTTGGGCACTCATACCATTTTGATAATTCCAAATTATCAAATTCACTAATCGCAAATCGCTTTCAGTTCGCAAGTGGGTCATTACTGACAGTAAATCACCAGAGCCAGCCTCGGCTTGATATTGTAATCCGCCAAAAATAGCAATACTACCCGACTCAGCTAAAACTCTTGCGGCTTCTGCCAGCCATTTTGAAGCCCAACTGATGTAATTTTGGTGACTATCCCAATCTGCAATTTGAATATTATATGGCGGATCGCAAACAATGAGTTGCACTGAATTATCTGGAATTTTTGATAGGAATTCTAGACAATCAAAATTTAAAACAGCATGAACAGTTTGAGTGGGAATTTCATAATCTAGCCTCTTTATAGAAGCATGAGTCTTACCGTCTTTTTTTAGGGCATTCATTCCAATATGCCCTCCATTAAAATGGGAACGATTTGGCATGTATTTACTCCGCGACCATTTCTAATTCTTTCAAGAAATAATCATCTGTTAGAAAATTGCTTCCAAAAAGCTCTCGAACAATGCTTAAATCTTCGTCACCTATACGAGATGAATTTGATGGCCAGGCTTTACTAATTGCTTTCAAACGAGCGGTTGATTTCTCTTTTTCTTCCCTTTGATATGGCCGAACAAGATAGGGGTTAAAACAAGTTTTTTGACCAGAACATTTGCTCTGTTTATAGTAATTATACTGCAAGTATCCAAAATGTTTAAGAGGAATGGACAACGTCTTCTGGATGCTTCAAGTGTGACTTCTTCTATTCCCTCTTGGTCACAGAATTGCCTGACAAATGGCGATTGGAAAAATTGTTCATAAATCTGTTGACGAGGAACATTCGATGTGCGGCAGACATGGTAAAGAAAGGCCATCATCTGTTGAACAGCTTGCATATTCAAAAATGCTCGAAAAATAACCTTTTTTGCCTCAGCATTAGCTGAAATATGATCCCTAACAACCTTGTTATAAGCTGTTTTATCATTTGTCATCCGTGTAATAGGGATTCCATCATTCCCAATGGGAAAAGAAAGATCAAGGTTGTCCAAAATGGGTTTTAATATGCTGTACAGTTCTTTACCCTTGGGTGTCAGCTCTAGAGAGTATTCTTCATCTTGAGAATAAGTTCGATCATCGGGTAAAATGCCAAGTTCCATTGCTGCTTGGAGTTTGTATTTTACCTGCCTACGATAAGTTGAAATTCTGCCCTCACCCAATCCACCCCGCAATCGGATGTAATGATCGTCAAAATGTGTTCCTTCTCGCTCCCCACTGCCAAAAACCTTAAGAATTGATAAAATATGTCCCAAGTGAGTACCTTGGGGATAGTGATAACTTGCTTCCGTATATTCTCCTATTTCCCGCAGAAAACCCAGCCAAGACCTGAAAAGACGAGCATAATGAGATGATTTATATTCGCCCCGCTGATCAAGGTCTGTTCTCGTCGGTTTGCGTCCCAATTCTTCCGCAAGCGCAAAATATGCTTCTGTCAAATCCTCTCTGGTGAGGCCAAGCTCTTGCGTGTCCTGATAGTCTAGAATTTCTTCAACTGCTGCGTCGAAGTGAACTTCGCAACCAGTGGCATAGATATACTCAACTTTTCGACGGGTTCTGCCTTTTTCTTGTGTTGTGATTTCCTTCGAATCTTTAGCTAAATATTTTCTAATTTGATTGGCCCTTTGGTAATTGCCGATGAAATCCAATACCCGTACTCGTTCTTTGCCCACCCATAAACGCAACCCACGGCCTAATTGTTGGAGGAAAATCGTTTTTGACTCTGTGGGGCGTAAAAACAGCAAAACTTGGACATTTGGAAAATCAACTCCTTCATTGAAAAGATCAACCGTAAAAACAATTTGAATCTTATCTTCCCGAAATTGGGTGATTAAGGCATCCCTATTTTCGCTTTGCGAGTGAACTGCTGCGGCTGATATATTGTTTTCTTGAAAGAATGTCGCCATGCGATCAGCGTGATTAATAGAGACACAGAATCCAATCGCCTTATCGCCTGTCCCTTCAGCCAAATATCTTGCCAAAATTGCCTCGTTGCGTTCTGGGATAATCAGATACCGCTCTAAATCATCGACCCGATACCGCTTATTTTGATGCCTTATTTTCAAATAATCTATATCGTCGGTGAAACCATAATAGGTGAACGGCACTAAAAAACCACGTTCTATCGCCTCAACAAGCGGTATCTCATAAATTTTGTTGTAATCAAAAAGCGCAAATATATCGTGCCGGTCCGTTCTATCTGGTGTGCCCGTCATCCCGACCATGAAAGAGGGCTGGAAATAATTTATGACTTCCCGATACGTTGGACTTTGACCATGATGAACCTCATCAACAACAATGTAATTGAAATGGGTGCGCTCAAACTGGCTCAAAGTTTCAGGTTGCCGTAACGAGTCTTTAGAGGCGAATAATACGTCACACGTTTGTATATTTCTCTTCATGCCACCAGCTAGAACACCGAAATCTACATCAGGCCAAACAAATTTATAGGCTTCCATACTTTGCACAAGTATGTCAAGACGGTGGACGAGAAAGAGGATCTTCCCGCCAACCCGACGCGCATCCAGAGCCGATAGCACCGTTTTTCCTGTTCCCGTTGGCATCACTAAGACCCCCTTTTCCCATCCACGGGTATCACGATAAAAAGTTAACGCTTCAAGAGCCTCTATTTGAAGTGGCGTGGGTTGAAGGGCGTATTCAGTTAAGAGTTCAGGCGCGTAAGAACGAAATGTCTCTCTGAGTGTTTCTTGTACAATTGGCCGCCATTGCGGAGACTGTAATTGACTGTACGAAAAGCGTACCAAATGATAGCCCAGACGCAGGATTTCATTCTGACGAAATAGGTTGTCATCAAATATTTCATGCGGAATAATTCCTTCAGCATGATACGTTTCACCATTGACTTCTAGGGCAATTTTTCCCTTTGGGCCTTTATAAGCAAAATCTATACGGCGAGATTTCCCGGTACAATCTACAAACGAAGCTTGAGGAATGATCTCCATGATTTTTGCCCCTAACATTGGATATAAGAATTCATCCACAAAAAGCCTTTCGCTACTTTGTTTAATCCGCGAACCATAATCTTGATAGTATTTCTCTAAACTTGCCATAATGTGCCTGTAAAAGAATATGTCCAAAAAAAGTATCCAAGCCATTGTACACCATTATCTGCAAAAAAGTCTAATATTGTTGAACCGGGAAAGATATTATAAGGGCGTATCTTAAGGCGGACTCTTGCCCTTATCTCACGCCTATTTCTTTTTAAACTAGGTAAATTCGCCAAGGGAGAGAAATATGTTAAAATGTCTTGCTTTATTATTAACAACAATCAATGATATCTTGAGGGTCGAGACCCTCAGCCATTATGAATGGAGGAAAAATTTCCGATGGATGAAAAAAATGCCCAAAGTTATTGGCGGGCCAACATTCGATTAATTTTGATCTTAGTAGCAATTTGGGCCCTTGTGTCCTTAGTGTTGGGCATCATTCTCGCCCCAATTTTGAATAGTATTTCTTTAGGCTATTTGCCCTTGGGCTTTTGGTTTGCCCAACAAGGCTCCATGTTTGTTTTTGTTATCCTAATTTTTGTTTATTCATTTTTAATGGATAAAATTGACTCAGATCATAATCTACAGGAGTAAGTGATACGATGACCACTGAAGTCTGGACTTATTTATTTGTGGGCATCACCTTTGCCCTTTATCTATACATTGGCTATTCAAATCGCGTCCGCGAAACCAAAGGCTTTTTTGTGGCAGGTCAAGGTATCCCAGCTGTCGCAAACGGTGCAGCGACGGCGGCTGACTGGATGTCGGCCGCTTCTTTCATTTCAATGGCGGGCTTGATTTCATTTTTAGGCTATGATGGATCCATCTATTTGATGGGTTGGACGGGCGGTTATGTCCTCTTGGCTTTGCTTTTAGCCCCTTATTTGCGTAAATTTGGACAATATACGGTTCCAGATTTTGTCGGCGATCGATATTACTCTCAGGTGGCTCGCGTTGTGGCCGCGATTTGTGCCATCTTCGTGTCTCTAACCTATGTTGCCGGACAAATGCGCGGGGTGGGGATTGTATTCAGTCGCTTCCTGAATCTTGACATTGCTCAGGGTGTCATAATTGGCATGGTCATCGTCGCCTTTTTTGCTGTCTTAGGCGGCATGAAGGGCATCACTTGGACCCAGGTGGCCCAATATACTGTTCTTATCTTTGCCTTTCTTGTTCCTTGTATTGCTTTGTCCCTGAGTTTAACGGGTATACCCATTCCGCAATTGGCGATTACCTTCACAGACATCGTCCCTAAGTTGAACCAAATTCAGCTTGATTTGGGGCTAAATTCTTATGTTAACTCCAACAGAAATATGATCGATGTTTTAGCGATTACAATTGCTTTGATGGCTGGTACAGCGGGATTGCCCCATGTTATCGTTCGTTTTTACACCGTTCCAAGTGTGAGAGCCGCTCGCTATTCAGCTGGTTGGGCCTTGTTTTTCATCGCTTTGCTCTACACCTCCGCTCCCGCTTTGGCTGCTTTTGCCAAGCTGAATCTGATTAATACCCTGAACGGCTTGCCCATCGCAGAATTGGAATCGCGGGCTGATTTGAGCTGGGCCCGTTCTTGGCAAGAAACCGGTCTTTTAGGCTTTGAGGATAAGAATGGCGATGGTGTATTGCAATTGACCAGCGGTGATGATAATGAAATTCGCATTGACCGTGATATTATTGTCTTGTCTACGCCCGAAGTCGCAGGTTTATCTGGCCCCATTATTGCCTTGGTCGCAGCAGGGGGCCTGGCCGCCGCTTTGTCAACTGCTTCAGGTCTCTTGCTGGTCATTTCGAGTTCAATCTCTCACGATATCTACTACCGCCTCTTCCGCCCTCAAGCTGCGGAATCTGAACGCTTGCTCGTCGGTCGGATTATGATTTTGGCTGCCATCGGTGTCGCTGGATATTTTGGCATTAATCCGCCGGGTTTTGTGGCGGAAGTGGTGGCCTTTGCCTTCGGCTTGGCCTGTGCTAGCTTCTTCCCCGTGATCCTATTAGGTATTTTTGATAAGCGAACCAACAATATCGGCGCAATTTCAGGGATGATTGTGGGCATCTCCTTCACGGCGGCCATGATTTTGATGATGCGTTCTGTCCAACTATTAGGCACAGAAACACCGATCATGACCGACTTCCTAGGTATCACAGCCCAAGGGATTGGGACGGTCGGTATGATTCTCAATTTCATCGTCACTTACTTCGTCTCTCGTCTGACCTCCGAACCACCAACCAAAGTGCAAGCGATGGTCGAGTCTGTCAGGATTCCAACTGGTGCAGGCGAAGCCTCGTCTCATTAGACTGAAACGTGGAAAGTTGCCAAACCCCATGCCCAAAACATACCTAGAAGAAAAAATCGGCAACCCTGAATTATTCACGGGCCGCAAGCAGGACTTGGCCTTCTTCTTGAATTGGATTAGTCGCATCCCGCGAAAATCCTCGAAGAGTATGGCTATGCTTTCCCGCCGCAAGACGGGGAAATCGGCTCTGATGCAACGGCTCTATAATGTGGTGTTTGAAAATAATGGGCCAGTGCTTCCTTTTAGAGCGAGGCAATCTCAACCAAGCTTTGGACATCGCTAGAACAGTTAACTTGGCCGTGGTCCAAGAATATATTGAGCAGGCCCAAAGCTTTATTCAGGCTGAACAGGGCGGCGACCTGTGGGAGTTGGCCCGAGAGGCCCCACGATTGATTGCCAGACATTATGGTGAGTATATCGGGCAAATGATTGATGAATTTCAGTTTATTAACCGTTTTATCTATTATGAAAGCGTGTGGGGCTATCATTCGCCGCCGCTACATCCTTATGAATTTCAGATTGATGTTTTTGCCAAAGCCAAATCGGGTGACTATTCGCTCATTGGTGAAGTGAAACAGCGACAGCGCAAATTTTCCTTAAACAGTAATAAATTTACTGATACTCACCCACCCGCTCTTCCGCCTCGTCTTCCGGCATGGACAAAGCAACATGGAGCGTCGCAGGGGTTGTCTGCGGTTGATAGCCGACCTTGACTTGGTCGTGACCCATTTCAACAATGGTATTCTGCAACCGTCCAATCCCACTGACTTCAACTTCGACCACATCGCCAGGTTGGACGGGCCGCGAGTTGGCGGGGGTGCCCGTTAAGATAAGGTCGCCGGGGAGCAAGGTGATATAACGGGCTAAGTCTGCGACTTGATAAGCCACAGAAAACATGAGGTCTGTGCCAGAGTGCCCCTCTTGCACCATCTCCCCGTTGACGTAGGTGCGGAGCGTTAAATCTGATTGATCTAGATCAGCCGTATCGACCAGAAAGGGGCCAATCGGACAATAGCCATCGATTCCTTTGACGCGGGTCATGGCCCCTCGATCTACATGGCGTAAATCGTGCAGCCCAAAATCGTTGGCAATGGTGTAGCCTTTGACGTAATCTAGGGCTTCCTCATGGGTCACATTATAACACTGTTTACCCATCACCACGGCGATTTCACCTTCATAGTTGAGAAATTTTGTGCCACGGGGCCGAGCCACTGTGGCCTTGTGATGTGAGACAGCGGTTGAAGGCATCATAAAAAAATGTGGCTCTTCAGGAATATGGGTCATTTTATACTCAACGCAGCGGCTGCGATAGGTCAAATGCGGGGCGAGGACCTTACTGGGGTCAGTGACGGGGAGATAACTGGCCGCCTCGACCGAAATCGTCGTGTCGTCATCAAGCTTGATGTCATCCCCTTCGACAATCCCCCAAACGGGTTGGTCATGGTGTACAATTCTAGCGTGTTTCATTTTTTATAATACTCCTTATCGTGTTGGACAAGGACTGGGCCGCCGTTGACTGAATAGGCAAATGAGAAGCGAAAGCCTTTGGTCACTTCATGGGGAGCAATCGCTTGTAAATCTTCTAAAGTGTCTTCGTAAAATTTTAGCTCGGCCTCACCTTCCCAAATTTCTGTCGCGGCGCGGTCGTAACTGCTGGCTTTGACGAGTTCGAAGACATCGGGCTTAAGCCCGTTGTAGGCTGGAAAGTGGCGAGAGTTGTACATGGGGGGCGAGTTGACCGTCGGCCCTTCCGCTGAAATTTCGCGTAGTGTGACTATAGCGCGAGCAATCGAACGCCCATTGGCTGAACAAGTAGCTCCAAATCGCTCATCTGGGGCCAGTTTGGGGGTGGCTTTGCCTAAAGCAAAGGTGCGGGTCATATGAATCTGGCCGAGTTTTTTGGGAAAGCCTTGAATATAACCGCGATACATGGCAAAGTCTTTGTCCACCCAGATATAGACGCAGCGACTGGCTGGCTCGCCATTGTATTTGCAGCCGACCACAATCAACATCTCTTTATATTGCGACTGCACCGGATCAATCAACTCATGTAGATCGTCCGAACAACTTTGCCAGTCAGCAAAGAGGACAGCACAGGCCCCGGGATCATCGGCTGGCTTTAGTTCTGGCGGCAGCAAGGCCATGACGTTATCGGGGTTGGTCCGATATTCAATCAGAATAAAATCAGCCGAGTAATGCCAGGGTGGCGGTGGAACCAAACTGGCTCGGCCATCGGGGCTAAGGGGAAAGGTATAACCTTTTAGGGACATTGTTTCTCCGAAATATTAATGTTCAATTGAGTATTTCTCACCTTCCTACTTAAACGTCCCTTGCCGATGCGCCACATTCTTCAAATCGCAGAAGAAGTCAAAACTCCAGTGCCCCCCTTCACGACCGATGCCGGAATTTTTAGTGCCGCCAAAGGGTTGGGCTAAGTCACGGACATAGAAGCAGTTCACCCAGACCAAGCCAGCACTGATCTGTTCAGACACACGTGTGGCCCTGGCTTCATCTTGGGTGAAGATAATGGCGGCTAGACCGTAATCGGTCGCATTCGCTTTGCGGATCGCTTCATCTTCTGTTGTAAAGGTATCGAAGATCAAGACGGGGCCAAAGACTTCCTTCTGCCATAGGTCTGACTCTTCGGCTACATTGGTGAAGAGGGTCGGCTGATAGTATAGACCGCCGCGCTCGTGTGGGCCACCGCCATAAACCAAAGTTGCCCCATCTTCGAGAGCTTGCTGGACCATGCTGTCCACTTTTTTGAAATGATCGGGGTGAATGAGGGGGCCAACATCCGTCTCAAAGTCCATTGGCGTATCAACTTGGAGCTTGGCCGCCGCCGTTTTCATCCTTTCCATCATTTCATCGGCAATAGAGGTTTCGACGAGAATGCGCGTCCCCGCTAAACAGACTTGGCCACAGTTGTCATATTGTTCGATCATATTTTCTAGGGCTAAATCTTTATCCGCGTCGGCAAAGACAATCAAGGGCGATTTACCGCCTAACTCGAAGCTGACAGGGGTCAAATTCTGAGCCGCCTGCTGCCCGATGAGTCGCGCCGTTTCAGGGGATCCGGTAAAGGATATACGCGCCAGACCGGGATGCCGCACTAAGGCCGCGCCAACCTCTTCGCCAATGCCTTGTACGATATTTAACACCCCTGGCGGGAAACCAACTTCTTCCGCAAAATCGGCCAGCAAGGAGCAAGTCAGCGGGGCCCACTCTGGCGGCTTGAGGACAACTGTGCTGCTCGCGGCCAAGGCTGGGCCAATCTTCCAGGTCGAGAGCATAAAGGGCGCGTTCCAGGGGGTGATGATGGCGGCCACGCCGGAGGGCTGATAGAGGACTTTGTTGTGAGCATTACGATGGACGGTATCCCATTCTGCCCCTTTTAATTGCGCTACCGCATATTCGGCGAACCAATGAATATTGTGTCCCCCTCGTTTCATCACCCGCAAGAGACTCGCTTCATATAAAGAGCCGTTGTCCGTCGTCTCCACTTTGGCTAAGGCATCAACCCGTTCTTCAATAATATGGGCTAGTTTTTCCAAGTAGGGCAATCTGCCCTTTGGGCCAAGGGCAGCCCAAGCGGGAAAGGCTGCTTGGGCTGCCTGCACAGCCATATCGGCTTCCTTCGTCCCCCCGGCCGAGACTTCGCCCAGCACCCGTCCATCAATTGGACTGATGTCCCTGAATTTCTTTTCGGACGAAATCCGTTGACCACCGATGTAGTGATCGGTTGAGATTTGAAATTCATCGATGGTGATTTTGTTCATGAAATCGCCTCTTTATAGGATTAAGGAAAGAGAATTAAATAACTGGTGCATATTACTCCGCCAAGCTGGTTCCTACGTCCCCGCGCCCCTGTGGGGTCGGGGACGCTAACTATAGTTTGGGAACCAGATTGGGCAAGTTTAGTGCCGCGCCAATTTCCTCAACCACCTCGATGAGAACTTGAACGTCATCCGCCTCGGTCCGATAATTGACAAAGCAGGCACGTAAACAATCTTGACCGTCTACGCCTGCGCCCGCGACATAAATACGTCCATCTTCTTGGAGGGCCTTCCCTAAACGCCGATTGTGGGCGTTGAGATCACCTTTGGCCGGTCGGTGTCGGAATAAGACGACAGAGAGTTGTGGTTCAAGGAGTAACTCAAGATGAGGCGATTTGCGGATCAAGACTGCACATAGACGTGCTTGGGCCAAATTTCTTTCAATCGCCTCCCGGAAGGCTGCTGCGCCATACGTTCGTAAAGCTAACCAGACCTTCAAGGCGCGTAGGGGGCGTGAGTATTCAAGCGTCCAATTGACAGGATGGATCATTTCTGACTCATCAGGAATGTACGTTGCATCATGGGCGAAGGCAGCGATGAGGGCCGCTTGATCTCGCACGAGCAACACCCCACAGGGTTTGGGCAGAAAGAGCCATTTATGAGCATCTATTGAGATTGAATGAGCCTGCGCCAAACCCCGAAAATGATCTGTGACACTGGCCACTGCCGCCGCAGGGCCACCATAAGCCCCATCAATATGAAACCAGATTTGATACCGTTCGGCGATCTCGGCGATGGCCTCAAAGGGGTCAATCGCGCCCGACAAGGTTGTCCCTGCGCTGGCAATGATCGCGACTGGCCTGACCCCAGCCCTAATATCAGCCTTAATCATTCCTTCTAGTTGACGAACATCCATCCGTCGTTGGGCATCAAGCGGGACATCTCGTAGGGCACGACTGCCTAAGCCCAGAATACTCGCTGCCCGTTCAATTGAGGCGTGGGCATCTCGACTGAGATAAAGGGCCGCTGGCTGGCGCATCCCATCAACGCGGCTGCCGGGCAGGGCTTGTTCACGGGCGGCGGTTAAAGCCGTTAAATTCGAGACCATGCCCCCACTGGTAAACGCGCCTTTCTGTCCAGGATACTTGATCAGTTCGGCAATCCACCGTAACGATTGTTGTTCGACCAAATTTGCCGCCCCAGAATAGACGGCCAAATTAACATCATGGCAAGCCGCCAGTGCGTCTGCCAAGACACCCATCTCTAAACCACTTGAGCCAACAAAGGCAAAATAACGAGGACGCGATTGAGATAAACTTTGATCCAAAATGTTCTCTGTTTCGAGCAAGGCCCTGATAGCATTAATCCCCTGTTCTGGCAGGGGCATGGCCAGGAGGGACGAGGTGGTATCGCCAACACCTGGTTGGGTAGGCCGTGCTTGATCGAAACTAAGCCATGTTTTTCTAATAAGCTGTATGGTATGCGCTAAAACCTTGTCTCGGTCAAGGTTACGTAAATCATTGGCTTGAATATTGTCTGTTTGTGATTGTGTCATGGTCAGGCCCAAGTGACATGGATTGGCAGGTGCTTGATCCCGGAAATAAAATTTGAGCGTAAGCGTTCTGCTGGGCCATTCGCTTGAATATCTTTAAAATGGGTCAAGAGTTCTTCAAATAGCACCTTGATCTCTAGCCGAGCCAGATGTTCCCCAAGACATTTGTGGGGACTCTTCAAGCCAAAGGCGACGTGATCGTTTGGGCTACGGCGGATATCAAATTGGTAGGGCTCGCTAAATTGTCGCTCGTCATAATCAGCGGCGATGAAAAAGAGCATCACTTTATCTCCGGCCTTGATTGGCTGCCCCCCTAGTTCAGTATCTTGCGTCGCCGTGCGGCGAAAATTCATGGTAACTGTGCCCCAGCGCAACATCTCTTCGACGGCTGAGTCCATCAAGTCAGGCTGATGGCGTAGAGCGGTCATGTGAGTCGGGTTTTCAAGCAAGGTGTGCAGCCCAGCGGTCATGGTATAGCGGGTCGTATCATTGCCTGCGGCGACAAGGAGGGTGAAAAAGTTTTGAAATTCCAAGATAGAGAGATTATCCCCATCCCGCTTTTTCGCTAATAAGCGAGAGATTAGATCATCAGCCGGACAACGGCGTTTGTGTTCAGCTTGTTTCGCCGCATAGTCAAAGAGCGAGAGGCTGATAGGGCTGCGAAAGGGGCGCAGGCGGTAATCATCCGTATCGACCAAATCGACGGGATAGTCGGTGAACTCTGGGTCAGCATTGCCGATTAAGGCATCGCCCATTTTCACCAGCCAGGGACCATCCTCATCGGGCACCCCCAACATTTTACCCAGCATTCGCATGGGCAGTTGGCGGGCAATGGCTTCCACAAAATCAAATTCCGTCTGACCGCGTACCTCGTCAATCACTTGGCGAGCCAACGTGTGCATATCAGCCTCATAAGCTTTGACGGAACGCGGTAAAAAGGGCGGTTGGACCAAGCGGCGATAGCTCGTATGCTCTGGGGGATCCATCTCCATCATGGTCTTGCGGGCTTCCAGTTCTTCGGCATCCATCTCTTCCAGTCGAATGCCCTGAGCAGAGGAAAACACTTTGGGTTGATGGCTGGCAGTGAGCACATCCTCATAGCGTGTGATAGCCCAGAAGCCAGATCCATCCGCCTCATCAAACCAACAAACCCGCGCCTCATCGCGTAAGCGTTTAAAAGCCGAATGGGGTACGCCTTGTACATAAATATCCGGATTCAGAATATCAGCTTGGGGGTCGCCAGTGTCAATTAAATTGAGCGGCATCAGATAGGGCCTTTTTTTGTAGAGATAGTGATGAATGCTCATTCCTAACTCAGCACTCAGCACTGCTAAATAAACGGGAGATAGAAATCTAATTCCCAATCTGTGATCGTGTCCGTCTGGTTTTCCCAATCGGGTACTTGTTCAACGTATTTTTCCCATTCAAAGCGTTTGATGGCTATGAGCTGTTCGGCACTTTCGCGGCCAAAAGCGTTCATAAAGTCGAAGTCGGCTTCAAGGGCATCACAAGCGGCATTGAGATGATTGGGCACATGTCGATCTGTACTTTGGCTTTCCAGACAGTCCTGTTCCTCAGCCGGGGGCAATTCGACTTGATTCAACACCCCTAGGCGGGCCGCTTGTAAAACGGCGGCGGTGGCTAAATAGGGGCTGGCTGCTCCGTCAGGCATGCGATGTTCGATCCGCGTGGCTTTCCCGCGTTCGTGCGGAATACGCACGGTCACGCCACGATGATCATAGCCCCAATTGGCCCAATAGCCGGCGAGTTGAGCGGGCTGGAGGCGCTTATAGGCGTTGACCGTCGAAGCACAGAGTAGGGCCATACTTTCATGTTTGTCGATTAGCCCAGCAATACATTGTTTGCCCAGCGCAGATATGCCGTCGGCGGCATGGGGGTCAGCGATGGCGTTGTTACCCGCTTTGTCGGTCAGGGAAAAGTTGACGTGGAGACCACTGCCGCCGCGATCCCCAAAGGGTTTGCCTGTGAAAGTGAGGCGTAACCCATGTTTTAGAGCAATCTCACGCGCCATGAGTTTGAAGAGAAAAATATTATCGACGGTTTCGAGACAATTCCCATAGCGCAGGGTTAACTCAAATTGGGGGGTATCGTATTCGGAGTTGATTGCCTCAATCGGCAAGTGACAAGCTTCGGCAGTTCCCCAAATTTCATCAAATAAGCCAAGCGGGTCTACATCAGGTCCCGTGCCGTAGACATAAGCTCCTGGCGTATCCCATTCAGTCCAACCCCCTTGACCATCAGGTTGCAGGACAAAAGCCTCTAGCTCAATGCCTACCTTAACCTTGTAACCCATTTTATCCCAGTCCGCGATGGCCCGCCGCAGGACATGACGCGGCGAGATGGGTAGCGGCTCACCGTGAAAGCTTAAGTCACCGATGACGATCCCTGTCCCTGTTTGCCAACTGGGACGAACATTAGTCATGTCATAACTGAGATCACAATCCGGTAAACCTTCTAATAAGCGGGCCTTTGGGGCAGGAGTCATCGTGCGATCATAAGTTAAGGCAAAAAGGGTGATACAAAACCGTGTTCCTTCGGCTGCTAGGCGCAGGGGCACATATTTGCCTCTGCCCAAGCTGAGATGATCGGGAAACAGGGTGCGGATGCGCTTGTATTGATCGGCCATGGAATGCTCCTCTGTAAATACCAATTAACAATTAGTAAAACATTCACAATTCACAGTTAATGATTCACAATTGTATTTTTATTTCTAGTGGTGTATCTAGTTTCGTATTTCATTCCTCTGTCAATACAGTGATTAGTGGTTAGGGAATTTGTTCTGAAAAAATAATTAATTCCCCCATTCTTTAGAAAGACTGTGCAGGCTTATGGTCGCTATCTTACGATTAATTGCTGAAAGTGCAAATTTGGCCTATAATTTTGCAAAAAGGGGATTATTGAGCCACATATCTAATAATATATTATCTGGATAGATCATCGGGCCGCAACTAGGACCACGAAGTCAGCTATCGCAAACGTTATAGGTGAAAATCATTACCAGACATGGTTTAAGTGATACATCGTATGATGATATCCCCTATACCTACTTGATTGCGTTGAAATATTTGGCGCGGAGCAATTGTGAGACAGAACAGATCGAGCCAGCCTTGGCTGAGGCCGAAAGCCAACTGAAACAATACGCCCAAGATGCTCGCGTGGTGCGAGGTCGTCGTCGTAGCCAGGTTATTTGTGTGGCCTTAGTATTTTGTGGGTGGGAACTGGTTAAAATGAAGACGTTTTAGCTTATTTTTTTCGGTTATTTGTCAATGTGAAAAATATATGATAAGCTAAAGAAATTGTCATAATAACGTGGCAGCCTGATCAATCAGCTTCTTGGCCAACACCTTGTCATCCTGCTACTTTGCCCCTTGAAAGGAGTACTGATGTTACCAATTGATTTATCGAACAAATTAGCTTTAGTGACAGGTGGTTCAGGGGCTTTAGGTCGGGTGATGGTGCGGACCTTAGCCCAAGCAGGAGCGGATGTGATCATTGCCTATTTTCAAAATGAGGGTCAAGCGAAAGACCTTTTGGCTGAAATAGAGGCTCTCGGCAGACAAGGCTTGGCGATTCAAGTCGATGTCACTGATCAAAGCTCTATTTTCAACCTGCGGGACCAGGTGGCACACAGCTTGGGTTCACCCAACATCATCGTCAACAACGCTGTTATTCAATACAAATGGGTCTCTGTGTTGGCGCAAGCCGCCGAAGATTATGACAGCCAGTTTCGCGCTTGTGTATTGCACAATGTCTTCATGGCTAAGGCTTTTGTGCCCGCGATGATTGAGCAAAAATGGGGCCGAGTCATCGGGATCAATACAGAATGCGCCATGCAGAATTTCGTCAGTCAATCGGCTTACACGGCTGGTAAACGGGGCATGGACGGTGTGTTACGTGTTTTAGCCAAAGAAGTAGGGGAATATAATATCACCGTGAATCAAGTTGCGCCGGGTTGGACGATTAGCGACAAAAGCCCAGTGAGTGAGTCAGCTGGGGAAGAAGCCTATCGCCAAAAAGTACCAATGCAACGCCGAGGAACAGACCAAGAGATCGCTAATGTGGTTACCTTTCTCGCCTCAGACCTAGCCAGCTATGTGACGGGTGTTTACATTCCTGTCTGTGGCGGCAATGTGATGCCTGCCATTTGAGTGGAGAAAGATAACAACGACTGGCTGAAAGGAACGAATATCGACTTCACGCGGGAATAAATCTAATGACTTTTCAACTCTATGATGAGCAAGCCCAAGCCCCAATTACAACCACGACTTACTACCTAACGCCAACCTTGTTCAATTCACCCTTACCAAACCCCTAATTTTTTGTTTCATATAACAGATTAACAACTTATCTTTCTCAACAGTAAGGAGACGAACTTATGTTAGAGATAAATAAATTTCGATATGTAAACCGTGTCCTACTTCTCTCACTAATGGTCATCTGTCTGTCTCTGTCTCGAGAAACCAGCCTCTTACAAGCGCAACAAGACTCGACAGACCTGTCTGCCTCTGACACCCTCGCCCAAAAGGTTTTGCAGTATGTAGCTCAAACCCATCAGCTTTCCCTAGAAGAGTTAGAGCTACACGACCAAGGTCACGCTGTATATCCTTTAACAGGTCGAAGTTTTCAAACATTTTTCATTCTCAGCCATCGTCCCGAACCCGCCCCACCTGAATATGCAATCTGGGTGGATGAAAGCACTGGTCAATTTTTGGCTGAAACGGATATTCAAATCATTGAAGCCGCTGAAAAAACAGCCCATCAACATAAGTATGGCCCCTTATCGCCCCGTTTATATGAGCGTCTTCAACAGATTGAAGCCCAAGATATTTTACCCATTGCTATCTGGGTCGCTGGGACACAACCCAGTCCAGAAGAAATCTACGCTGAGGTGACCACAGCCTACCCCGCTGCCCAAGCGGCTTTAACCGAAGGGCTACACCCTCGCCAACTCGAAGATGCAACTTTAGCCCAAACGGTAGAGCAAGCCTTTGACCAACGCTTGGCCCACTACGCTTCCCAACGCACCCAGAGCTTGGTCGCTATGTTGCAGGCTGAACAAGTCCCTATCCAAACCATCTCAGGGATGCCCTCTGTAGTAACGAAGCCTCCAAAACACTAATCTTAAGCCTCGCCCAACGGTCTGATGTGACCGCGATTTATCTCTTGTCCAGCGATGCCTCGCCGCAGCCGCCTCCAGCAGAGCGAGAGCGAGGCTTAGTAAACCAAACGCAAGCAGCCGCTATCGCATTAAGGTTTATCGCTCTGCTGTGGGTGATAATAACGAAGCGAGCAATTCAGTCGGCCTGGCTTGGGTCAAACAAGCCACCTATCTGCCTGATGTGCGGGCCAATGTAGACGGTTGGCAGTCCACCCTCTACGTCCGCAATGACGGAGCAACCCCCGTCACCCCCATCATCACCTTCTACGGGTGAATGTGCTGGATTATCGCTATGCTCTGGGACAGGCTGATGGCTTGATGAGTTATACCGGGATACACCCTTAAGCTTTAGGAATTAGGGTTGCTATAAGCAGCGAAATCGTCACTGATGCTAGAAAATAGACCTATTTTTATTATTGCCGACGATCCTTTTGCTCAAGCCGGGCTAACCCGCGTGTTAGAACAAGACACTGACTGTATTATTTTAGGGCCGGGGCCTTCACCTGATGAAGGCCCTTCATTGACGAGTGCGGCTTCGCTTGATCATCTAGGGGTGCTTGATAGGATAGCAGGGCGGCTAGGTGATTGACAAAATCAAATCCTCCATGTTATACTTGGCCCCTATAATGTATCATCGTTGCGAGATGACTAGGGGGTAAAATTTTGACCTTGCTACTTTGCCACCCTGCCACCTTGCTTTCAGTCAACCCCAATGGAGGTAAAACCAAATGCAGCAAAAAAAATTAACCCGTCGTGATTTTTTGAAAGCCTCAGCCCTGACAGGGGCGGGTCTAGCCATTGCCGCGTGTGTGCCTGCGCCGGCTGGTGAGGCAGGGACAGGCGAGGGTGGTAGTGCCGGGACAGAAGTGACCACCATTCGTTTTATGTCGCGGGCTGGGGCGACGAACTTGCCCACTTATGAAGAAGTGCTGAGTACTGATTTCCGTGAACTTTATCCCAATATTGAGGTCTCCGTTGAACCCGCCCCCGATGGCTGGATTGACAAGCTATTGGCCCAGATGGTGGCTGGAACGGCAGTTGATATCTTCCAAGCTTGGGGCAATATCTTCTTCAACTGGACCGAACGCGATTTGCTCTTGGATATTCAACCTTATGTTGATTTGAATCTGACTCAAGAAGAAGTGGATGACTTCAATGTATTCCAATGGGACGGCTTGGTCATGCGGGGGGTTCGAGTTGGTCTGCCCAAGTATATCAACTTGATGACGGTGACGATCAATAAAGACCTCTTCGATCAGTATGGCGTTGAATATCCCCCCGAAGATGGCGATTGGACCCATGATGACTATGCGGCCACAGCGCAACAATTGACCGAAGCCGCTCGGGCGGCGGGGGAAGAAAATCGCTGGGGGGGATGGATCCCCGCTTGGAATTGGGATCGTTTCTGGTATCGCTTGGACATGTTCGGCGGTGGGGTGGTGAACGAAAAGTACGGCACTGAGTGTATGCTGGATAGTCCTGAGTCGCAAGAAGCTCTACAGTGGATGTACGATCAAATTTGGGTCCACAATAATTTTGCTCAACCCGCCCAAGTGGAGAACAATTGGTTCCATCAAGCTATGGCGCCAGGCTTTGTCTGCATGGCTGAAAGTGGTACTTATCCCATTAACACTGACCGAGCACTCGGCGAAGTCATGAATTGGGATATGCGCCATGTACCGCTTGGCCCAGCGGGTATCCGCAAAGTCTTAGGGACGACCGATGCCTGGTCCATCACCAAACAAACCCAGAACCCTGACGAAGCTTGGGAAGTCTTGAATTTTTTAGCTGGTCCCATCTTCCAAAGCAAGGCTGTCGTCGGTCAGGAAGGGCTTATCCCCGTTCGCAAATCGCTCATTGAGAGCTTCATTTCAGATGTCCGCACGATCCGGCCTTCTCTGGAAAACGTCCGTCTGGAAACCATCTCTGAAATCCTAAAATGGGGTTATGCCGAAGATTCCTTCTGGTTCAACAATCAAAACGCGGCCAATGAAATCATCGCGCCAGCCCTCGAAAAAGTTTTCACCGTCGGGGATGTTGGCCCTGAGTATTTCATTGAAATTTGTCAGCAGGTGAATGAGTCGCAAGCGAGTTAACCAGATTAACTTCTCTCCTTCTGGTTACTTCTGGTACCCAAACCATAGTTTGGGAACCAGAAGAAAAATTGAACAAACCAGAAGTTTAATCAGTCATCATGTATCACGCATCACGAGACAAGGATATTTTCTATGACCAATCAGGCCCAAGTGCTACCTAAAGCGACGAAACGATCATTATCCCCTCGAACCCGCGACAACATCGCGGGTTTTCTGTTCATTTCCCCTTGGTTGATTCATTTTTTTGTCCTGATTGCTTCAGCGATGATTTTTTCCTTTGGGATAAGCCTGACCAAAACAGATTTGCTGACTGGGTATGAATTTATTGGCTTCGAGAACTATGTCAGGATGTATCATGATCCCTTGTTTTGGAAAGCCTTTTGGGTCACCGCTTATTATACATTTGTCTTAGTCCCAGCGAATGTGGTGGTGGCCCTGTTTATTGCACTATTGATGAATCAAAAAATCGCCTTCTTGGGTATATGGCGGATGATATATTATTTGCCCTCAGTCGTCCAAGGGGTGGCAGTGGCCATCTTATGGGGCTATGTCCTCAATCCACGTTATGGCTTGCTCAATCAAGGCTTGGCCTTGCTTGGTATTGCCGAAGGCCCACGCTGGTTGTATTCAGAAGAATGGGCTGTGCCTGGGTTTATTTTAATGGGCCTCTGGGGGGCAGGCGGGGCCATGCTGCTTTACTTGGCTGGTTTGCAAGGTATCCCCACCCCGCTCTATGAAGCCGCTCAAATTGATGGAGCCAACCCCTGGCAGCAATTTTGGCATGTGACCATTCCCATGCTCACGCCGACGATCTATTTCAACGTGCTGATCAGTATAATCGGTTCTTTCCAAGTATTCACCCAGGCTTATGTCCTGACTCAAGGAGGGCCAAATAATGCTACCCTGACTCAGGTACTTTATCTTTATCGTAAAGGTTTTCAAGATTTCCAATTTGGCTACGCCTCAGCCTTAGCCTGGGCCTTATTCTGTATCACCTTTATCTTCACCATGCTCGTCGTCCGTTCCTCCGAAGGCTGGGTACATTATGAAGGAGAGTTAAAAAAATGAGTGCTGAAAGTAATTTACACCCTTCGGTGCCGGGGACTGACTGGGCCTTGGCTTTTTATAAAACCTCGAAAGTTTTGTGGCGCATTGCCCTTTATGCCATCTTGACCTTAGGGGCGATTATTTTCTCCCTGCCCTTGCTATGGATGATCTCCACCTCCTTCAAGCCAGAACACTTGGTTTATAACATCCCGATTGTCTGGATTCCATCGGAGTTAGATTGGGCCAATTATGTTGATGCTTGGACAATTTTGCCTTTCACGACTTTTTATACAAATACGGTTATCTTGACCATCGCCAATATCGTTGGTTTGGTCCTATCCAGTTCATTGGTCGCTTTTGGCTTTGCTCGGATTCGTTTTTGGGGGCGTGACTGGATATTTATTATCCTCTTAGCGACCATGATGCTCCCCCCCCAAGTGACGATGATTCCCATTTATGTCTTCTGGGCTAAAGTCAGTCTGGTGAATACTTTTTGGCCCTTGATCGTTCCGGAGTGGCTAACAAATGCTTTCAATGTTTTCCTGCTACGCCAATTTTTCATGAGCATCAACACAGAGCTAGATGATGCTGCCCGCATTGATGGCGCGGGTTGGTTCACCATTTACAGCCGCATCCTGATGCCCCTTTCTAAGCCCGCCCTAGGGGTCATCGCCATCATGGCCTTCGCCTGGAATTGGAATAACTTCCTCACGCCCTTGATTTATCTGAATGAACCGAAAAAATTCACCATTGCCATTGGCTTACGTTTGTTTCAAACCCAACAATCCCAATACATGGCCGAAACAATGGCCATGACCTTGGTGGCAACAGTCCCTGTCTTAGTCGTTTTCTATATAGCTCAAGCTAAATTCATTCAGGGTATTGTCATTTCTGGGGTAAAGGGATAATTAGCAATTATACTGAAATCAGAATTATAATTCAAGGGGTCGTACCTGCCACCGTGCGGTGGCTCAGGTACGCAGCCTGTCAAGCCCGCATAACGCGGGAAACATCATTCGTCTCATTCGTAATATATCGTTTTCATTACATTGATAACAACTAATTGTAAATTGATAAATACAGAGGATAATCATGAAACCTATTCGCGTTGGGGTACAAATTCACCCCTGTCACACAAATTATGAATCTTATGCCGCTGCCGTCAAGAAAGTCGAGCAGATGGGCGTTGATACGATCTGGAATTGGGATCACTTTTTTCCCTTATATGGCCCAGAAAACGGCAACCACCTCGAAGGATGGACCCTATTGACCGCCATGGCCATGCTGACCACGAAGGCGGAAATCGGCTGCTTGGTGCTCTGTAATAGCTACCGCAATCCAGCCTTGCTCTCCCAAATGGCGAAGACTTTGGATCATATCAGCGGCGGACGGCTCATTTTAGGGTTGGGGGCGGGTTGGTATGAACGAGATTACACGACCTATGGCTATGAATTTGGCACGGCTCCAGACCGTCTGCGGGCCTTGGGCAAAGCTTTACCCTTGATCAAAGAGCGGTGGGAACTCGATAATCCTAAGCCAGTCCGCAATCCTATACCCATCCTCATTGGGGGTGGGGGCGAAAAGGTCACGCTCAAACTGACGGCCCAGCATGCCGATTTGTGGAATAGTTTTGGGCCACCTGAGACTTATAAGCACAAGTGTCAGGTCCTTGATAACTGGTGTGAAAAAATTGGCCGCGACCCCGCCGAGATTGAGCGTACGGTCCTGGTAGGCCGCGAAAGTGTCGATCAACTCCACGAATTTGTTGAGGCTGGGGCCTCACATATAATGATCAGTATCTCTGATGACCCCTGGCAGTTTGATGCTGTAGAAAAGCTGGTGCAATGGCGTGATTCAGTCAAGTAGCAAAGTGGCAAGGTGGTCCTAGAGCTTTAGCTTAATTTGTGATACACATTTTGGGTCGCTTTAGCAATTGTCTCCCAATCGAATTGACCGCTTAAGGTCTTCGCTCCCTGAGCTAGTTGTTCACGGAGAGCCTTATCCTTCGCTAAACGAGAGGCATTAGCGGCTAAAGCGGTCACATGGCCAGGGGGTGCGAGAAGCATATTTTTATTGGGAATAATTTGGGGCAAGTTCAGAGTCGGGGTGGTGCTGATGATGGGTAGGCCATGTCCTAAGGCAGCGATGAGGGTCGTGCGGCGGAAGGAAACGCCGTCCCGGTAGGGCATAAGTGCAGCATCGGCGGCCAACAAGTGGGCCGATACAGCGGATTTACTGACATAGCCTGTAGCAATGACCCGCTTCTTCAGATTTTGTAGGGCCACGAGATGACGGATCTGCTGGGCGTAGGCGATATTATTTGGATCACTGTCCCCCGCGGAACCGCCGATTATCAAGAGATAGGCATTTAGGCCTTGTTTGACTAAGGTGGCTAAAACCCGAATGAGGTCTTCTCCCCCTTTACTTTCATTGAGAAAGCCAAAATAGGCCATGACAAACGCACTCTCATCGAAGCCAAGCCATTGTCGCCATTGATGACGATGATAGTTATGCGGTGGATTGAGACTGACGTTATTGCCTAGTGGGATTTCATAAATATGCTGGCGATAGCTTCGCAACTTGCTTGCATCTTCGATATTCGTGCATATAACGGCATCGCTAGCGCGAGCTAAACTGAGCAGAGCCTGCCAGCGCAGACCACCAGCTCTTGGAAAGAGATAGGGTTCGCGTAAATCATGGAAAGTGGTCACCACTTTGGGTCGCCGTCCCGCCAGATAAACTTGTTCTCGACCCAAATACCAAGGCAGCCAATTTATCCACCCTCTCAGGTCGAAGGCTGCTGCTTGATATTGAATATGTAAAATATCCGTTGGATAACGCCGTAAAAAATTTCGTACTTGGGGCCAGACGCGATAGCCCCAATTTTTTAAGGTGGGCATGACGGGTACAGAATCTAGGGCCAACCCCTCTTGGTCAAGTTGCCTTCCCTGAGAAACGACATTCCCCTTTTGTTGGGTCTCAGCAAAGGTCGTCGCCTGGTGATACTTCTGGCTAATCAACACAGAGGGCTGGATGCGATGTTTGCGTAAGTGGTGTGCTAGATTAGCCGTATAATCGGCGATACCGCCTTGCATAGGCGGATATTCACCAGTGAGAAAGGTGACTTTCATCGTGTTGGTCCTTTATAGGCAGACTGAATACTGCTCACTGCTCTACTTCGGCAGTTTATCGGGTTGTCGTTGTGAGAGTGCATAGTTTAAGGTTAATTTCAAATGTACTTGATCATTCAAAATCAAGTAAGTTAATAAATCGGCCTTCAAATCTTCACCCTTGTCTGTGATAAATCTTCCTAAAAAGTCAGCCCTGTTTTGATCAATCAACGGGTCAAACTTTTTAATCGTCAAAATGAGATAATAATAGAGCGCGTAATTCTTGGTCCTCATGACAAATTTCTTGCCTCTTCTTAGGCTATATAAGTTTCAAACTTTTTTAGTCACTCGGTTAATTTTAATACATAGACCACGCAAACCGCAAACACTCCCTTGATATACATTTTGACGGCTAAAACAATGACGGGACCAGTGCGACATTACGATTACAGGCTGATTACTGCTCACTGAATACTGCTCAAATTATCAAAATCATGTTATACTGTTATATACTGAGAACAGTAATGAACCTTAAGCTGAGGCAGGCACTTTGCCACCTTGCCACGCTGCACCTATTCACCAACAGTATTACTCTGCCACTTTATCACAAAATAACGTCACCATGAGCAAACGTAAACAACAACGGCGACCACAAGCCTCAAAAAAAGTGCGAGATCAAAATCGGAAAGCGCGACGGCAACAATTTCGAGCCCGACCTAAACCCCCGCCTCCGCCTCCACCGCCTAGTTTAGAGCCGATCCCTGGTGGACTGGAAGGGGTGATCATTGAGTTGAGCAGTGGTTTTTGTTGGGTCGATTTAGGCGAGCGGGTTTTGATTTGTCGGCTACGACGTTCTCAGGAAATTGAAGGAGTCAATGAGGGCTATGTTAATCCGATTACCGTGGGTGATCAGGTTATTGTGACCGAACATGACGTTGATGAAGAGACAATGGAAGGAACCGTAGAGCGAGTCTTACCGCGACGGAGTGTCATCGCCCGTTCCGATTTGCAAAAACCGCATCTTCAACAGATACTGGTGGCGAATGTTGACCAACTCTTGATTGTTTCCTCTTGGAAAGAACCAGTTATCTGGTTTGAATTAATTGATCGTTATTTGATTACCACCCAACGTAATGCCTTAAAGGCCATCATCTGTGTGAACAAAATAGACCTAGCAGTTGACCGCGCCCAAATCGACCAAGCCTTTCAGCCCTATCGGGCTTTGGGCTGTACTATCATCTATACCAGTGTCTTATATAATGAAGGCATTGAGACTTTGCGCGAGTATTTACAGAGTCGAACAAGCGTTGTATCTGGTTTATCCGGGGTCGGTAAATCATCGCTTTTGGCCGCAGTGCAGCCAAACTTAGATATCCGGATTGGCGATATCAGCGAAGCTCATGGCGAAGGAAAACATACGACCACGCGAGCCAAAATGTTCAAGCTAGAACAAGGGGGCTTTATCGTCGATACACCTGGCATTCGCACTTTTGGTTTGGCCGATCTTTACCGCGATGAACTGTACGAATTTTACCCTGATGTGACCGAAGCCGCCCTACGATGTCGTTTTAAGAATTGTACCCATGAGCAAGAACCCGGCTGTGCCATTCGAGCATCCATCGAAGAAGGCAGCTTATCCGTCCAACGCTATCATAGCTATCAAAAAATTTGGGAGTCCTTACCAGAGGAAACATGGCAAGCGCAATGGCATTGAGATAGGTTCTTTGAGAAATTTTGTGATTAATGAAGAGATGCGCCGTGTGAACAAGCAAAGTGGCAAAGTGGCAAAGTCAGCTAGGACCATACCTAAGAATTATCAATCTATTATTCAACTACTTGAGACCTTACCATCATCGAGTCTAAATCTTGTCGAGCAGTTCATACGCTTTCTTATGTATCAAGCAGCATCGAATGTACAAGTAGCTAGTTTTGATACCGATTTTGACCAAATTCCTTGGTTACGTCGCCTATCTATGGCAGATGATTAAAATGAATGAGGTTTTATTCTTACTTCAGTATATATAATGCAAGGATTTTCTTATGGCCCGTCAAGCACGCCGCATTCAGCGACGGAAAACCCGTGGCGGCGGCAATTCTATCCAAAAAATTGAAACTATTCAACCCCTCGTCAATAAATTGCCCTTAAGCGAAGTGATTTCAGCAGAGGGTGTGGAAACCATTCATCAGGCCTCTATGCGTTTGTTAAAAGAGACAGGCATGTTGATCGTCGATTACCCGTCTGGCTTGGAGACGTTTCGTCGCCACGGAGTCAAGGTCGAAGGGGAGCATGTCTGGCTTGATGAAGATACGCTCATGCATTTTGTACGCCAAGCCCCCGCGACCTTCACCCAACTGGCGCGTAATCCGGCCAATAATTTGTCGATTGGTGGTCCTCATACCGTCTTCGCCCCCATCTACGGCCCCCCCTTTGTGGCTGACTTAGACCGAGGTCGGCGGCAAGCTACCCTCCAAGATTTTCAAGACCTAGCCAAATTGGTGGCCCTCACGCCCGAACTCCATCACGGCGGCGGCGTTTTGGTCGAACCAAACGATATCCCCGTGCCAGAGCGTCACTTAGATATGCTGTTAACCCATATTACGGCGCATGATAAAGCCTTTATGGGCAGCGTCGTTTTTGCGGATAATGCCCGAGACAGTGTGACCATGGCTGAGATTTTGTTCAGCGCGGAAGCGATTCAAGAAAACCCCGCCTTGCTATCGGTCTTTAATGCGTCTAGCCCCTTACGTTTTGATGATCGTATGCTCAGTTCAATTGAAGTTTATGCCCAAGCAAAGCAAGGGGTCATGATCACGCCCTTCATCATCGCTGGAGCGATGTCGCCCAGTACCCTGGCCGCGACCATTGCCCAATTGAACGCCGAGGCCCTCTTCGGAATATGTTTTGCTCAAATGATCAACCCGGGTACGCCAGCGATTTATGGTTCATTCCTGGCTAATATCGACATGAAAAGCGGTGCCCCCTGTTTTGGTACCCCAGAAAACAGTCTGGCCCTCTTTGCTGGGGCACAAATGGCGCGTTACTATAACCTGCCCTATCGTTCTGGCGGCAACTTCACGGCCTCCCGTATTCCCGATGCTCAAGCGGCCTATGAATCCGCCTATACCATGTTGCCCACGATTCAGGCGGGCACAAATTTTGTTCTCCACGCCGCAGGTTGGTTGGAAGGGGGGTTGATTGCGGGTTTTGAAAAGTTCATTTTGGATGTCGAAACCCTCGGTATGCTGGCCCGCTATGTCAAAGGAGTCAGTCTGACTGAAGAAGATTTTGCCTGGGATGCTTATGCTGAAAATGGGCCTGGACAACATTTTCTGGGGTCACAACACACCCTGCGCCATTATAAAACAGCCTTTTATCAGCATCAGGTGTTTAGCATGGCCAATTATGAGCAATGGGAAGAAGAAGGGAGCGAAGATAGTTATAAAAAGGCCAATGCCGTCTGGAAGCAGAAGCTCAATGAGTATCAGGCGCCACCTTTAGATGAGGCCATTTTGGAAGAACTTAAGGCCTTTGTCAACCACCGGCGAGTCGAAATTCAGGCAGGTCGCCCGCGGACGGAATGGCAGGTGGCCCATAAATAAAGATTCAATAGGTTATACTGGACGCGGCATAACCTTAAGATTTGGCCTTGAAATAGGACGCAGATCCTAAACATTAAATTTATGCCCGTGCTCCGTATAGAAAAAATTTCAACCAACTTCAGTATGGAAAGGGGTCAAAAAATGAGAGATCAGGCAAAGCTGGTGATTATTGGAGCAGGCATTGTGGGCTGTAGTGCGGCTTATGAATTAACCAAACTAGGCTGGCGGGATATCGTGGTCATCGATCAAGGGCCGCTTTATGAAACAGGTGGGTCTACCTCCCACGCGCCTGGGATCACCTTTGGCACCAACCCCTCGCGCATGATGCAAAAGATGGCCTATTATACGACACAACTCTATAGCGACCTTGCCTTTGCAGACGAACAGGTCTGGTATCCTGTCGGCTCCATTGAAGTGGCGACCACTGAAGCGCGGATGAAAGAACTATGGCGTAAACATGGGCATAGTGCCGCGTATGATGTCGAAAGTCACATTATTTCGCCTCAAGAAGTGCAAAATTTCGTGCCAATGATTGATCCAACCATCTTGCATGGGGCCTCTATCGCCCGCAGGATGGCAATGTCAAAGCGTGGAAAGCGGCTGGTGCTTTGGCACTAAAAGCGATTGCTAGGGGTGGGGCCGAATTTTATGGTCATACCAAGGCTCTTGATATTGAGCTAAAAGATGGGCGCGTTTGGGCCGTGATGACGGAGCAGGGACGTATCATGTGTGAGCAAGTGTTGCTTTGTACCAATATCTGGGGGTCTGTTCTGGCCGATAAGCTAGGTATCACCTTGCCCATGACGGCCTGCGCCCACCACTATGCGATTACCGAACCGCTACCTGAATTGGCCGCCGAAGCCAGTTGGGTCAATCAGCCGCCCTTGCGTCATCAGGATTGTTCGATGTATTTCCGTCAGTGGGACCAGGGCTGGTGTAATGGCTCTTATCGCCATGAGCCACGCCTCGTCAGCCCTTACGATGTGGGAAAAGATGCCTACCATCCCTGGCGTGATGATGACTTTGAGATTGCCATAGAAGATGCGAATACTTTATTTCCTTGTCTACGAGGACGGGAATATGTGACCAAAGTAAATGGCCTGTTTGTCTTTTCCATCGACGGCTATCCCCTCCTGGGACCAACCTCCGTGCCTGGTTTTTGGACCGCTATCGGTATTTGGGTAACGCATGCAGGCGGAGCAGGCAAGTCGATTGCGGAATGGATGGTTCACGGCCACACGGAATGGGCTCTGCACGAAGCCGATGTCAATCGTTTTCAGCCCCATGAAAAGGCGCAACCTTATATCAAAGCCCGCGCTGCTCAGGGCTATCGGGAGGTTTATGATATCATTCATCCCCTGCAACAAATGGAAAATCCGCGTCAAGTCCGCACCGCGCCCTATCATCAACGCTTGACCGAACAGCAAGCCCATTTTCATGTCGTCGCGGGCTGGGAAGTCGCACAATGGTATGAGGCCAATATACGGCTACTGGAAGAATATGATGCTAAAATTCCGCCTCGCACTGGCTGGGCGGCGCAGAATTGGTCGCCTTTACAAGGGGCTGAACACTTAGCCTTGCGAGACAAAGTGGGTCTCTATCCTCTCGCCAACTTCACCAAGGTTGAAATTCAGGGGCCAGGAGCCTTGTCATTTTTAGAAAGCTTGGCTGTCAATCGGATCAATCGTCCCAAGGGATCCATCATCTATACCGCCTTATGCGACGTGGCCGGAGGCATCAAAGCTGATTTGACCATCACTCGGCTGGATGATATGCGTTTTCTGGTGCTGACGGGCGCAGGAACCGGGCCAGCAGATTTAGCCTGGCTGAAACAGCAGGCCCCGCCAAATGGGGCCGTGATCATTGAAGATGTATCGTCGCGCTATACAGGGCTGGCACTATGGGGGCCGCAAGCCCGCGAAGTCTTGAAAAATGTCGCGGATGGCGATGTCTCACAGGAAACCTTTCCTTATTTTCGGGCCAAATCGCTGTCCATTGGCCCTATCCCAGCTCTCGCCGCTCGTCTATCTTATGCTGGCGAATTAGGCTGGGAGATTTATTGTCCGACTGAATATGGTCTCCATTTATGGGACATCCTCTGGGAAGCGGGCAGCCCCCATGATATATTTGTCTTAGGCGCAGGCG
Organism: Anaerolineae bacterium; assembly: GCA_965199695.1. GTDB lineage: Bacteria > Chloroflexota > Anaerolineae > 4572-78 > 4572-78 > CBDAUV01. Next base: position 2,724,329 of record OZ241372.1, read on the forward strand.
CATTTAACTCCTTGCGATTGGAAAAAGGTTATCGGGCTATGGGAGCAGAGTTAACCACCGAGTATAATCCCTACGAAGCGGGTTTGGGCTGGGCGGTGCGCTTGAAGAAAAAAGATTTTTTGGGTCGAGAGGCTTTGCACCAGGCCAAGCAGACTGGCCTCTCCCGTAAACTCTGCTGTCTGACCTCGGATGATCCCCAGGCCATGGCTCTGGGCAAAGAACCTGTCTTTAGCAAAGATACGGGTCAAAAAATCGGCGCCATCACCAGTGCTGATTATGGCTATAGCGTTGGCAAGTTCATTGCTTATGCCTACCTGCCGCTTGCGTATGCCACGTTGGGGAAAGAAGTCGAGGTGCAATATTTTGAGCGACGATTGACCATGATTGTGTCGGATGATCCGCAGTATGATGCTGGGATGGTTCGGATGAAGGGTTGACATTTGACTGTTGCTCTCTCTTTGCTAGGGACGGAACCCTAACGGACGGATGACTTAAAATATCCGCAGATTAAACAGATGACCCAGATTTTTTTATTGACTACCTCGAAGTTGCTCAATATAACAAAGGTGAATTCAACCAAATCAAAAAAATCTGCCTTCATCAACGCTGTTGATGCAATCTGCGGATTATATCTTTTTATTCCGATCAGTCAATTTTCTACACGACCCCTATTATTGAAAGATCATCGCAGTTTCTTCAGCATCTCCACTGAGGCCTCAATCTCGACTTTTCTAATAGATGCACTTTCTATATTACATCCGACTGGAATATTCTTTTCCTGAGCAAATTCTTTGATTTCATACCAAAGCTTCTCAGAGAGATCAATTGATTTTTCAAGGATATCGTGCGAATGAAGCAATTCATTCTCCAGCCATCGAGGTACACTAATGCCGAGCCATTTCATAAATTCTAATGTCTTGGCAGACCCACAAGGGGTAAAGGTGAAGATGATGGGCACAAGCGGCAGATTATTTTTGAGGGCATAATAGTAATAGTCTGACAGAAAATTCTTTGAGGCTGCGAGGTCATAAACGCCCTGTGATACAAAAAATAGACACCCACGCTTGATTTTATCAAAAACCCTGATATGCTCATTGACCTTCGTTTTGTGTCTTTCAGGGATGACGACCCCGCCAAGCACTAAGTCTTCCTTGACCTCATGCTTAATACGATACGCTTTATTTAGCGTTAGATTAACGTTTTCTCTCTTAGAGGAAGCCCCAACAAAAACCGTCAATATTTTTTTGGGGTCTACAGTTTCGACAAATTGGCGTAAATTCTGCTCACTATACTTGCCGACGGCTCTATAAATAATTTTTTGGCAGGGTAAAGAATGTAGATAATTTTCGCAATAGTCATACGCCTCATGCGTCTCCATAAAAGGAAAGGGCCGCTCTACTGGCGTTCTGTCTTTCTCGTCTTGGATATCGTATACAATCAAGCCATCAATATCCGTCTGCCTCAGGCGTCGTATTTGTCTTGTGGCAATTTTCTTTAATTTTTCAGGCGAATTATGGAGCCTAGGCGGTGTAATACCGTATAGTACGATACCATTTTCTTTGTTTTTGATTTTTTCAATTAACATATTTCTTATGAGATTCAATGAAAGCCAAGATAAGTTCATTATTGGCATAGGCGATGACAGCCGCTCGAAAAGTTTTCATAGCAAATTACACCCTTTCTCGTATTTATCTGATTTTATGGCCAATATGGAATTATCCGGCAATTTGTAAAGCAGCCATTATATACGACAAGCAGGGAAAAGAAAACTGTTTGACAAGAAGGTTGATTTGTCTATAATGTAGGTATTTTTTACTGAACTGCTTTAAAACGACTCGGCTGCTCTGTCCTTAGCTGATGTTTCTGTATCGCTCAAGGGGGCTTCGACCATAGCCACAGATGTGGCTGATGTTATTTTCATGGATGACAGCTTGAAGCGATTTGAATATCTATATACTGTTTCTGAAATGCTAAACCGTAGTATACAACGTAGTTTTCTGATGATTGTCATTCCTAACACGGTCTGCATTGCCGCAGCTTTTGTTGGTATCCTTGGACTTTCGAGTGCTTTAATTCTAAGCAATGGCTTCAACTTCATCGCCGCGTTTAATGGCCTGTTGCCCCTCCTGAACAAAGATGATACAACCCAGAATTATCTCTTGGAAGATGAGGCGGTTGCTAAAATCGTAGGGGAGGCGCAGGCCTAAGTTCGATTTGGAACACCCATATAGTTCACAAACCAAATATATCCTCACCCTTCTTCTCCTCGCCGTCTACCTCCTCACCTTTTCCGGTAAATTGGCAACACACCGCGAACAGGCTCACTATTTAGCTGGGCAAAATCTAGCCTTAATTGGTCAAGCCCAAGTCAATCAACTGGCTTGGCTAACAGCAGATGCCGACTCTGCCCCTGCCTTCCTATGGCGTGAAGGCAAGCTCTATACACCGCTCGCCCCGAGCTTAGTTCTCCTAGCCATGCCCTTTGCTTACATAGGTCAAACAATAGCCTTCTTCAACCCGCTACATTTAGCCTTGCTGCTTAATCCTGTTTTAACAGCTTTAACAGTCACGCTCTTGGTCTTATGGCATCAGCAACAAAATTTCTCATCCCGCACCAGCATATTGATCAGCGGCTACTATGGTCTCTGTACCCCAGCTTGGCTATATGCGCGTGGGTTCACGCCTTGGCCAGCTTTAGCCCTCCTTGGTCTAGTGAGCCTGATGGCCGTGATGAAAAGTAGAAGCATGGCAAAGTTTGAGCGAGGGAGGCTACTATTTCTGAGTGGATTAGCAACAGGACTAGGGTTAACCCTTGGTTTCGAGGGTTTAGTCATACTCCTCATCGTAGGCGCATATATAGTCAGCTCTAAAGTCCAGGCTCCTTCTACTTGGGTTATTTATCTATCTCCCATCATTGTCAATGTTATTGGTGTAGGATGGTTCTATCATCATACAATTGGCCTCACTTACCTAAAACAGTATCCTTTTAGTTTGAAGGGCCTCATGATCATCTGTCTGCCGCTGATCATCATAATCATCAGTCAGACCCTTTCTCAATCCAAGGCTTACCTATCTCGTTTAACTTGGCTCATCCTCATATTATCCGCGCCCCTGGGCTTTTTGTTTAATCTCTACTTGATCCTAACCGATATCTCAGCCCCCATCCTCTGGCGGCCCACAGATGGTGGGTGGCCAGCTTTACACCTCATCCTACCGCCCTTCGCCATTCTATTATTTGCCCTCTTGAGGTTGATGATTCTCTATAGGCATTCAGACTGGTCAGATTTTCGGCTAATGCAAAGGGTGAGCAGCCCGACAGATACATCCACCATCTGGTTAAACATCATCAACCTCTTTCTCCTAACGCAATTCATGCTCAACACGGCACATCTAGCGGCGAAAACAGCGCCCTACCAAACAGAACAGGCCATGCTAGAGGCCTTAAAGCAACTAGCAGCACCAGAGGATCAACTGCTCATCTCTACATCCACGCCTGAATCAGCGCAGACTATAGCACGTTGGGCTAGTGTAGTTCAACAGCCAGCTTTGCCAACGACCGTCGTACATAGAAGTTTATTTGCGAATAATGATTTTCCGCTAGGCCAGAAAAACATTTGGCTTTATGAACCCCAAAGCAATATTTATCAACCGCTTACCCCAGTCGAAAGACATCTCAATCAAACAGCCTACCTCGTCGACCAAATCTGGCTTGATCCACAACACAAACTTGCTTACTATGCCACGCCCAAACAAAGGCCCGCCTCTATCCAAACAAATGTGCCTTTTCAGGGCGGTATCTCGCTCCTAGATTTTGCCTATCTGGGTCTCGTCGAGTCGGACCCTATCTTAAAAGTGCGTTTCACTTGGCAAGCTGAAACGACTTTAACTGCAAAGACAATCATCACCTTCCTCCACCTCCTAAACCCACAAGATACCAGCTATATCGTAGCTCAAAGTGATCGTCTCTTGTATCTGTCCCAAAACCTCGGTCAATCGCCTTTAACCCCTGCTCAAACCTTGTCCCAAGGCTATGGTCTACGTCTCCCTGCTGATATAAAGCCTGGCGGCTATCCCCTGATCATGGGCCTTTATGATGCTCAAACGCAACAACGACTTCTGCGTGCTGACGGTAGTCCTGATGATTTTTTGTATCTGACAACAGTACAGGTTGGTCATTAGCTGTTCAGAAAACAACAACAGCTTTTGACAAAAATGGATGTTTAAGGCTTCATAAAATCGCGCCTTGGAGAGGGTGGTCGTATGTTCCAAGCTAATCCAAATCGGGGTGAAATTTTTTGCATTTAATCTCTCTAGCAAGATCTGAAAATAGGTTGTTTTGCCTGATTGACGAGGGGCAAAGAGGGTCAAAAATTACCTCAATGAAAAAGTGACATACGCTTGCCATTTCTTCGCCTCATTCAGTATACTTCTGATCAGGTTTGTCTTAACCTAATAATAGATCAGGAAAGAATTGTGTCCAAACATGTTGCTTTTTAACGGTGCAGCGGTTGGTGGCGAAGTACCAAAGCTCATAAAGCCATAAAACTATCAGGAGGCATAAATTGACTATTGATCGCGTGACATCCTTAATCGACTTAAACCGTTATCCGATCATTGACCTAAGCCACAAGGCGGCTCAAGCCCTGATTATTGAGTGTCAAAAGCAGCTTGAGCAAAGTGGAGCCTGTTGTCTATCAGGATTCATTAAGCCCCACTTAGTCGCAAGCTTGGTCAACGAGGTGAAACCGCTCATTCCTCAAGCCTTTTATAATATTGCGGAGCATAATGTCTATTTTAAGCCGGATGATTTGACGGTCGCGGAAGATCATCCAACGCGACAAAAGGTTCGCACCGCGCAAAAAACCTTGGCTTATGATCTGATTCCTGAATCAGCTGACATTTACCAACTCTATAATTGGCCCCCTTTGCGTGAATTTATCGCTGCTGTGCTGGGCTTGACGCAGCTTTATTTGCCTGCCGATCCCTTAGCGGCTTTGAATATTATGATCATGGATGCCGGAGATGGTTTGGGTTGGCATTATGATCGGGCTGATTTTGTCACCTCACTCCTCTTGCAACCATCTGCCGCAGGGGGTGTTTTTGAATATGTCCCCCATCTGCGCCGCCCAGAGGATGAAAACTATGTGGGTCTAGGCCGATTGTTGGCTGATGAGCCTGAGAACGTCATCGCCCAACCTGGTGAGGCTGGTATGCTGATGCTCTTTGCGGGCTATTACTCTATTCATCGCGTCACACCTGTTCAAGGAGAGATACCTAGAATAATCGCTATTTTGAGTTATGTTAATCAGCCAGATGTGGTATTTAGTGAGGCAGCGCGGGTGAGGTTTTATGGGCGAGCTTCTTCAGTGGCGTGAAATGTCTTGACTATGGAATACCTAATACACTTGCTCTCAAACCTATTTCAAGTTATACTTCACCATAAGTTGTATCAAAAGCCAACAATACCTTGAACTACGCAAAGGAGCATCGTCGTGATATATGAACTGCAACAACTGCCTGGCTTTCTAGGCACCAATGCCACATGGCTCATTGATTTTAATATCATTGCTCAAATTGTCATTTATCTAATATTACTAATCGGCATTAGTGCCCAACGCCATAACCAATACCGCTGGCATGATGTCTTACAGTCTTTTGCCATTATAGCAAACATATTTCTGATTATTGCTGCCATGTTTCCCTCAGCAGCAGCAGTAGCCCCTCAAGCAGTCGTCAATCTGGATGAATCAGTTCATCTCATCCCCCTAATACACGGTACAAGCGGGATCATCACGGTCATCCTAAGTCTATACTGTTTTCTAGCAGGCTGGCACATCTTACCGCGCCAGATAGGTCGTCTGCGATTCTGGATGTGGACAACCTTCGTATTTTGGACCATCAGCCTAATATTCGGGCTCTTAACCTATCTCTTCTGGTATACCGACACAGTCAATGCGGTGCATAACACCTTTGCCCGTATACCTGGGGTTGAACTTGAACGACCAGCAGGTGGCTTGGACAGGGTTGATGAAAAAGAGGAAGAGGCGGTTGAGGGGTCAACCGAGGCAGAAGAACAAGCTGGCTCTGAAGAATCAACTAAAGCGACAAACTCAGATGAAGGGTCTGAAATAGAAGATGCTGCGCCAGAGGAAGTTGATGAACATGCCCAGGATGGCCCCCCTTCAGAGGATGCTGCCCCCTCAGAAGAGGTTAGGCCCACAGAGAGCGATAGCTCTGAAGCAGAACCAGCACCCTTAGACCCCGTATTAGGCTTGCCAGCCCAAGATTATCAACTGGTCCAAGGATGGTATCAAGGGCGACAGACGTTCTATTATGAATTTGGCACCAACTCAGCTGTCACAGATGATAGCAGTCAAGTCATTCCAGCCCTGCTTTACGCCTTTATTGCTGGTTTTGACAATGCGGGCAACCCTCTCTTCTTAGGTGGTCAACATAATATTGTTGATATCATTCCAGGCGATGAAGGGTACGCTGATTTATGGGAAGTCATCTTTGTAATTGTCCCAGATGATTATGTCTCAAACAGTTTCACCTCAGCCGAACAAGTTCGTAACTCTGATTATGAGTTACAAGAACCTGGCATTTATATCAACTATCCCATCGTACCCGCTCGCTCAACCTTGGCGGAGGGCGAGGAATTGCTATCAGTCTGGTATCGGGGTCAACAGATCAATTACCTTGCTTTTGGCAGCAATCCTGTCGAAACGGCTCCCATCTACGCCTTTATTACAGGCTTTGATGATGCTGGCAATCCTCAATTTGTGGCGGGCCAAAACAATGTTATTGATGTCATTCCTGGTGATGAAGGTTACAGTGATTTCTGGCATGTTAACTTCGTCACTGTGCCCGCAGATTATCAGCCCAATAGCCTCAGGTCGGCTGCTGAGGTACTCAATTCTGGCTACGAAATCACCCCGGCTAACATAGTCCTTAATTGTCCCGTCGTCCGCACCGATGAGACAATTGCCCCAATAGAAGTACCCGAAACGCCACCTGAAGCTGATGAGACAGATGAGACAGGGGCTGAAGAAACATCTGAAACAGACTTAGTGAGTGAGCCAGATGAAGAAGCGGTTGATGAGCCTGCCGAAGACGCAGAAGGGGCCGAGCCGAGCGATACAATTCAAGATACAGGCTCAGTCTTGGACCAAGGCACAGATAAGATGGCCGTCGTCATTGATCGATCCCTTGATCCCAACAGCGAAATGACTGAACCAGATATTCTTGCTCAAGCCGACATAGTGCAATGGACGCAGCTCGCCGCCACTAATCTAGGGCCAGGAGCGCGATATGAACACGCCCTGCAATATCATGCCGGGACCAACCAAGTTTACTTTTTTGGCGGGCGAGACGGGCAGTCAATCTTCAATGATATTTGGGTTTTGGATATAGAAACGCTCACTTGGCGACAATTGGCCCTTAACTCGCCAAGTGCGCCAGCGGCCCGCTTCAGCACCGTCATGATCGTCAATGAAGCCGGTGACCGTCTTTATGTTGCTACTGGACATACTCAGGGAGGCTTGAATTTTGATGATGTCTGGCGATTGGACTTGACCACAGAAATTTGGACAGAAGTAAGCCCAGCTGAGGGACCAACAGCCCGTTACGGCGGACCAGGTGGCAATATAGGCGATAACCTCATCCTAACGCATGGATTTGGGCGCACCCGTTATGATGATACTTGGCAATTCAATACCAGTACTGAGCAGTGGGAAAACATCACCCCAGCAGGCGAGGTCCCGCTGAAACGCTGTCTCTTTGCTGCCACGCCCAGCGACAATGATCTGGTTATTCATGGCGGCTGTGCTTCGCCTTTCGGTGACTGTTTCCTCGATGATACGTGGATTTTAGACAGTGATACAAACACTTGGCGCAACATTACCAGCGACATCAAACCAGTAGGGCGACAATATCAAACGCTCGTTGCGGGCCCAAGTGGCTCTAACCGAATTTGGTTATTCGGCGGTCAAGATGCCAGTCGCGCTCCTCGCGGAGATTTATGGATTTTGAACACAGCGACGGACGAGTGGCAACTCACCGAAACACCTGATGGCCCTTCGGCTCGCTATAACCATGCTGCCGTATGGATTCCAGAGCAAGGCCTGCTCATTTATGGTGGACGGAATACAGAAGCTTTGAGCGATTTATGGATCGCTAGTTTGCAGTGAGTCGTGCTTAACAAGCTGTCATCAGGAGCCAGGAACCAGTAATCAATAGAAGAAAGACTAATCATTGATTGCTGAATACTGGCCCTTGAAACACATTGCCTATTGGCAATCAGAGATGAAAGATTGCGTTTTTTTCACATTTTCTCTGTGGCAAGTTTAACATTACTCGCCTTTTGGTTGCGGCTATATCATCTTGGTACCCCAAGTCTATGGTATGATGAACTGCTGCAATTGGATATCGCCCAAGATCCATTCTCCGAAATCTGGGGGCAACTCAACTTTCATGCCGCGATGCCCCTAGATTACTATCTATTACATCTGTGGCTTCAATTTGGTCGTCAAGAGCTATGGGTACGTCTACCAGCCTGTATCAGTGGCACCTTAACTATTCCCTTAATATACACCTTCGCCACCCGCCTTTTTGACCCTTGGGTTGGTTACACGTCAGCTACTCTGTTCACGCTCTCTTCTTTTTCCGTCTCTTATAGTCAAGAAGTCCGCCCTTATGCCCTCCTAACTTTATTGGTCTTGCTCAGTTGCTATAGACTATGGTCTGTTTACCAGAGCAAACGACCTTCATATTGGCTCCTCGTCGCGCTTGGCCTGATAGGCGCTGTGTTCAGTCATTATTTTGCTTTATTTATGCTCTTGCCCCTGAGCTTATTTGTGGGCGGACAGCATCTATGGCATGCAAAAATCCACGATTACTGGAAACATAGTTTTCTCTTCGCCCTATTGCTCGTCGTGCTATTCGGCAGCTTAGTCATAGCGGGCCGTTTAAATGTCTTAAATTCAGTCAGTTATAGATTCACCAACAGTCTCCTAAATCCTGACACCTTAACCTTACCCCGCCAGGAAAAGCCTAATCGTGGCCCTGGCCCAGCCATAGAACGCCAATTTTTCATCAATAAAGTACTCACGCCCTTAGGCAACTATACAACAACCGGTTTACTCGTTTATAACCTTTTCTATCTGCTCAGTGTCCTATCCTTACTAAACCCTTATCATAAACAGCGTAGCTCTCTTATCTTTTTACTAAGTTGGCATATCCTCCCAATAATATTAATTTACCTCTTTTTACTCCACCGTGGCACCTTTTTCGCCATTCGTTATATCCTTTATACCTTACCCGCCTACTTAATAATCGTTGCTTATGGTCTACAATTATGTGTTCAATCTTTATTCAGCTTCGTTTCTCAGCCACGGCAGACCCTCTATTTCAGTCTTGGCAGCTTACTGCTCTTAATCCCCTTTATTTATCTTGAAACCCATGAGCTTAGGGCTTACTATCACAGTCCAGCTTATGAAGACTGGCGGTCTGTGGGACAATTGCTCCAAGCCAATGCCCAACCTAACGATGCGGTCATCGCCATCCGCGCCGAGTCGAGCCTGAATTGGTATTATCCTCCAGCTGAGGCTCCCTTGAATCACTACTGGAACAATGACAGGGTACACGAAGCGATTAATCAGCATCCACGCCGCTGGTTTGTCCTGAGCAGCTACTCTCGTCGCTACGATAAAGGCATCCGCGATTGGTTGACCAACCATGAAGCCATTCGCATCGAAATTGACCGCCGCGTGGTGGTTTATTTTCACCAAAAGGACTTAACCAAGGCTGAAATGCTGGCCCAAATCAAAATCTTTATCCTGCCACCAAATCGGGCCATTTATCTCTCCTTAGCCAAGCACTTTTTTCAACAAGGCGACCGAGCCTTCGCCCGAACTTTATTAGAGCAAGGTGAGGCCCTGCCCGATTTAACCGATATCAGCCTGAATGTGCGACGACAGAAATAAGCGGGGTGGCAAGGTCGCCAGGTAACAAAGTGGCAAAGTGTGCTGCTTAATTTAATCCTTAACTACTTTTCTGGAGTAAGAATATCATGACAAAAATAGCCGCAGCCGCAGATTTATTATTTCAAGTCCGTCAAACCCGTCAACGCCTCCCCGATTTTCCAGACTCCTGTCGTCCAACTAATTTGACAGAAGCCTATGACGTGCAAGATGCGGTCACAGAACGCCTGCTCGCCCATCATGGGGGTAGACAGCATGGCTATAAGATTGGGTGTACCAATGCGGCAGCCCAAAAATTTTTGGGGCTTGATGGCCCCTTTCATGGGGCTTTATTTTCAGCCTTAACCTATCATAGCCCCGTCCAATTATCAACCCAAGATTTTTTCAGGTGCGTTATTGAACCAGAATTTGCCTTTGAAATGCAGGTCGACCTGCCACCGAAAACAGGCGCTTATCACGAAACGGAGATAGCCGCAGCAGTCGGCTCTGTCATCCCAGCCATCGAGATTGTTGATAGTCGCTATACCGATTGGACACAGGCGGGCGCGATTGGTCTCGTGGCGGATAGCGCCAGTCATGGGGTTTGGGTGCGGGGTGAAAAGATAAACCATTGGCAAGACCTCGACCTGGCCCAGCATGAAATGCGTTTACTCGTTAATGGCGCAGTCAATCAAATCGGGCGCGGTGAGGTAGTCCTCGGTCATCCTCTTAAGGCTTTGACCTGGTTAGCCAATGCCTTAAATGAACGCGGTAAAAACTTGAAAGCAGGCCAAGTCATCACCACAGGTGTTTGTGTGAATCAGGTTTATGATGCTCAAGCGGGAGAAACAATTGTGGCTGATTTTGGGGTCTTGGGACAGGTAGAGGTGGTGCTTCAGTAATATCAGCCATTTAGCTGTTTGTTTATTAAATTTATGCCCGTGCTAAGTAGACAACCGAAAAGACAGATGAGGAAACAAGCATGTACCCTCTCGACACAATCAAACTCTTGACCCTCGTAACAATAGCCAAAGAGGGAAGCTTTATCAAAGCAGCGCAGTACTTAAAAATAACTCAGCCAACCGTCAGCCAACAGATCGCGGCCTTGGAGAAAACTATAGGTACGACTTTAATCATCCGGCGGATGACGGGCAGCCAACAGCCACGGGGAATTAAGCTGACTGAAGCGGGGGAGGTTTTAGTTGATTATGCTGAACGTATCCTAGAATTGAATGACCAAGCACGACGGGCTACCCTGTCGGCGGCAGGTCTCGCCGAACGCACCCTGAACATCGGCGTAGGTCATACCCTGGCAATTTACCTATTGCCCGATTTATTACACCGATTGCGTCAACAAACACCGCCGGTTGAAGTTCAAATTCGCGCTGGCAACACAAGCGACCTGTTAGCTGCGACGGCGGATGGCAAAGTCAATTTGGCTTTGGTCGGTTTGCCAGCCCTTGTTGGAACACCAAACCGCCATACCCATCTCACTATCACCCCCTTTTGTCAGGACGAATTAGTCCTCATTGTGTCTCCCAACGATGTTTGGCGAGATAAGCAATCTGTGACCTTGGCCGACCTTCGTGAACGAACCTTCCTCACCCGTGAACCGGGGGCCGCCTTACATGCTTCAGTCAGCCAATTACTCGGCGTAGACTATATCTATAGTTCACAGACAATCATACTCGGTGCAACAGAAGCGATTAAACGCAGCGTCGAGGCGGGTTTAGGGGTGGCTCTTATTCAGGGCATTGCCATTCAGCGCGAAATATCACAAGGCATTTTACATACAATCCCCTTAGAAGGGGTTGATATTACCCGAACCTATAACATTGTGCAACGTTCTGATTACACACCCTCCCCCGTCACCCAACATCTGATTGATTTATTACAAACCGAAGGTACCCCAAACCTCTCTAAATTCTAGTCCCTATCCTCTAGTTTTTCGCTAAGAGTTTCAAATCTCGGACCATCACGTCATAGAGCCAACCGGAGGCATAAACCCGTACATATTTTAAGTGAACGGGTGCATCTATGCCCGCCAAAGTTTCAATCAAATTTTCAGATTCGTAAGGATACCAAAGTGACTGATTTAGCTGGTCATAGCCATTATTCGGTTCATTATAAATAATGAAAGTATCAGGCGGCGGTTCATAAAAGAAGCCATAATACCAGTTTCGATCATTGCCCTGAGCATCTTTGTAAGCCAGTTGAAGTCGGAGCGGATATTCACTGCCAAGATTGCCCGCCCCAGCCAAACTTTGGTTGTTGACTTTGACATCGGCACTAATTCGCAGCGATTGAAAATCTTGAATATCTTTATCAATGATCTGTAAAATACTGACTTCGGTGTGTAAGCCATCTTCACCAACGCTGTTGAAAGCCAAGGCAGGGCTGCCATTTTCTTCAACAATTCTGACAGAAACCGTGGTCGATTCAGTGGGTGTATAGTCATCAATTTGCCACGTTGATTCTAAATCATGTCTAAAATCACCATTGGTCAACAAATTTTGCTCGGCTGGTATCGCCTTGGATGGTACTTGATTCATCTGAATGATACTCGACTGACTCGCCTGAAGCGTCACCGTTTCTGCCTGAGCCGTCACTTGGGCCAAGCCCCAGCGAGTGGTGACGTTTGTCTGTGTGTCATCTGTGCCAATGGCATAGCTACCTTGGCTTATATCAATAGAGGCATGCGGCGTATCAATCTCAAATAGCCGCTGGGTATCACTACTAGGTAGGGTGGCTCGTAGGCGACCCGTCAGAATCTTTAATAAAATCTGATGTTGTTGTGTACTGAAGGTAAAATAAGGCTTTTGTGTTGTTTGAATGATAAGATTTGTATTATGGTACAAGATGATCGTACTACCATCAAATAAAGTCAAAACAGCCCGAGATGTGTCATCCGTCGCAATGGTTGTTTGTTCAGATACTGACAGAAGATTCCCTTGGGTGACAGGCCGAAGCACATCATCATCTTCGCCTTGGGCCAACACGGTACCTTGAATGGCACTGAGATGACTGTCCAAGGGAGTCATGGTATACATAACAAATTGATAGACACCGATCGGGACACTAACTGAGAGAACACAAAAACACAAGAAGGCTATTAGAAGGATTGTCCAGGCAGTCTGCACTGAGTTCTTTCGCATTGCTGATTATTCCTCGAGATTTGAGAGACTAGACTGCAAAGTTTATGCGTCAGCTAGGCGGTTCACCCCCACGCCTGTGGGGAATACTGAAGATATAGCCTCTCTATTTCCTGATTATGCTATAAAGCTGCGGGCCTGAAAAATGAACGAATGGAAGATAAGGTCGGCATTTGTCCATCTGCTTAAACCCATGCTAATCTCTAAGCCTTAATCTAAATCTAACATCTACCAGAGAAACAGCTCATGTCCACCAACCCCCCTCTAAAATCGTGTCCGATTTGTGATCAAGCTGCCTTTTCTCAAAAAGAAAAGATCTATTACTGTGAGCATTGTCAATTTTCAATCAAGCTGAAACAACCTTTGTTCAAATTTTTAGGACCAGAAAAATATCTTATAGAGACGCTCGGCGAGGCCTATAATCTTGCTGCGACCGGCTTGCTTGGTCAAAAGGTGACCTTAGCAGAGCTTAAACAATTCCGAGAATATGTCTATCCCGACCACACTTTGACCGAATTTGCCACTGGTAACTATGAAAATATCGTCATGCCAAATGATATCTTGGCCCAAATTTTATTAGAGCAATTGCGGGAAACATGCTATTTACAAATTAATGGTCTCAAACGGGGGCAAGGGCCAGCTTTAGAACGCGGCGGAGACCGATTTCCACAAGGGAAGGCTCCGCAAGCAGAAATCATATGGCAAGATCAAGGTAATCTATTCCTGACCAATGTGCGCTTAGTGTTACCGAGCGATAAATTCACTTTTATTCGGTTAGACCGACGGGTAACGGGCTTAAAAACCTTCGAGGATGGCATTGCTCTCCAAGAGAGAGGGGTAGACAAAGCAACTTATTTTGTCGGCTGTCAAACACATCAAGCAGCACTTTTAGCCGCTTATGTCATGGGTAAAATACCTAGTTTACGATAAGGGCAGGGACCATGTCAGTAATAAGTAATCAGTCTACCTTCAATGATCTACTGATTACTCATCACTCATCACAGCTTCAGCCTTAGCACTTTTCAAGGCTTTGACCAAACGCGATTTAGAACGAGCCGCTTTATTTTTATGAATACATCCTTTTTGGGCGGCTTTATCCAAAGACCGAATGGCCTGTTGGACAGCAGCCTCAGCATCTTCCAGTTCTCCAGTCTCAATCAACGTTCGCGCTTGTTTTATATAAGTTCGGGCAGTTGTTTTGAAATATCGATTGCGAATGCGACGTTTTTCATTTTGTCGAATACGCTTTTTTGCGGATAGGTTATTGGCCAAGGTTAATTCTCCTCAAGATTAAACATTAATAAATTTATAGACACAAGGGCTATAGTTTACTAAAAGTCGGCGTATTTGTCCAAAATTGCTGTCCTAAAGGGGTGAATTCAATTGGCCACAATTTTGTAGGAAACCCCACCATGTCCGAAAAATACATTTCGGACTCCTGATAGCCAGGTCTTAACTTAATGACATTGAGTTAATCAGTTGTTTTGCGTTACCTAAATTAGAAACAAAGCAACCTTTCTGTTATAATACTGCTCCTGGCTATGAGAAAGAGCAAATTTATGAACCCAAACGAATTGATACAGATCATAGATCAAGATGAAGGTCAATACAGCGACTTTAAATTAGAAAGTGAGAAACAAATCGACTTAGCCGAAGGCATTATGGCTTTTGCTAATGCGGAAGGTGGGCATCTATTGGTTGGTGTAAGTGATGATGGGCAGATTGTCGGTGTCGAAAATGTAAAATCAGTCGTAGATCGGCTCCATGCAGCAGCCCGCAGAATCGATCCTTCATTGCATGCCGCCGTCACAGTGGAACAGGTGCAATATGAAGACAAAATCGTTATTGTCGCTCAGGTGCCCGAAGGCTTGGAAGCCACGTATAGTCTCTCTGGTCGCTTTAAGGTACGGGAAGGAAGCTTTAACCGGCTCATGTCATCGGCGGATGTGGTCGGACATGCTGTTCAGCGAGGAACCTGGAATTTTGAACAAACTTCAGTGCGTCAGGCGACCTTAGATGATTTAAGTGAACAAAATGTCAGAGATTTTTTAATGCGTCGCTTACGTACCAGCGTTCCAGGTCGTTCTTTGGATATTCTCTTGCGTGATATAGGGGCAACCATCTTAGAAAGCGACAATACTTGGCGGCCAACAGTGGCAGGCTTATTGTTCTTTGGGAATTGGCCCCAGTTTCACCTAAGCCATACCACCATTCTCGCGGCCCGCTTGATTGGGCCTCGTGGCATCCGCATCCTTGATCGAGCGACCATTGAGGGTACGCTGCCAGAGATCATTGACCGGGCTGTTCAATTTGTCCAACGCAATACGCGGCATGGCCTACAAATTGGCCGAGTGGATACAGCGAAAGCACTAGATTTAGACGAATATCCCGTCGAAGCAGTGCGGGAGGCAATTACCAATGCTTGCTGTCACCGTAATTATCAAGAACGATCACCGATCCAACTGAAAATCTACGATGATCGCTTAATCGTTGGCAACCCAGGCGGTTTGCTGCCAGGGCTAGATGTGGCCGATCTCGAAGGGAGACACAAATCACGCAATCCTCTGCTAGCCGATTGGTTGCACACCCTCGGCTATGTAGAACGATTTGGGATTGGCCTAATCCGAATGCGTGAAGTGATGACCCAAGCAGGGCTACCAACGCCCTTACTTCGTAGTACCCCCGATTGGTTTGAGGTTACCTTGTTGGGGCCTGACCAATCTGCTATGGATCCTCAGATTACAACCCCCCCTATTTCTTCAGATACAACATCTTCTCCTTCGACCAATACGGAACTTCGACGGAATCAAGCTTGGTATAGACAAGCTTGGTCTGTAGATAATTTCTAAGCCCCTATTAAGTTTGAGCAAGATAACTACAAAAGTTAAAAAGGTGGGGCAAGTACAGGAGAGGGCTAGAGAAATCCAATGAAAGCCTTACAAAAACACGAAATTTTCTTTATGGCGGCTGAACCAGCGACAGGGAGGGAAAAAGAAAAGGAAGTATCTCTATTAGATGATCTTTTCGACTTCTCCAGTGCCTAGTTGGTTCAGGGCTTTCCCCTACTCAAACAGAACGATAATGACCCTAAAACATTAAGGAGATAGATCGTATGACCCAACCTAATATCGCCATGCTCTACTCTCGTGTGCGGGTGGAGTTGCGGAACGCTTGAGAAAGATTCTTGCTCAGTATCACAACAACCTCTCGTGTGCGGGCGAAGTTGCGGAACGCTTGAGAAAGATTCTTGCTCAGTATCACAACAACCTCTCGTGTGCGGGCGAAGTTGCGCCCCAGCTTCCCCTTCCGCTTTATGAACCATCGTTCTTCTTCCAAAATAGCCGCCTGTTTGCGACCTTCTTCTTCCAAAATAGCCGCCTGTTTGCGACCTTCCGCCTCCAAAATTTTAGCTCGTTTCTCCCGCTCGGCCTTCATCTGACGGTGCATGGCTTTCGTGACATCCTTAGGTGGGTCAATCCGTTGTAACGCCACCCGATTAACCTTGACCCCCCAATCATCCGTCGCCTTTTCGAGGATGCCCCATAGCTCGCTGTTGACCCGCTCCCGCGAGGTCAAGGTCTCATCCAGAGCGAGATCGCCGATTAGGTTTCGCAGGTTGGTTTGAGCCAACTTGGTCACTGCACTATAAAAGTCGACCACATTGTAAGTGACTTTGACTGGGTCCACCACTTGATAATAAACCACAGCATCAATATTAACCACGACGTTATCTTTGGTGATCACATTCTGCGGGGGTACATCGACGACTTGTTCGCGCATATCAATGCGAACCATACGTTGCACAAAGGGGATAACTAAGGTGAGACCACTGTCGGCTGTCCGTTTATATTTTCCAAGATGTTCAACCAAGCCTTGTTCCCAAGGGCGGATAATTTTAAAAAACATAACATTTTCTTCCTTTTTGATAGTGATTGTACGACTATTTTTGGGGCCAATTGGCAAGTTGGGCCAGGAGAGTATTTAAATTGGCGGGCTGAACAATTCGATGGACAAAGCGGCGAGACTTTATATCAAGTCATTGTTGATTGGCTTTATCAACCGCGGACTGTCATATATTATCTCTATTAGCTGAGGCACCCTATTTCGGCATCGCACGCAAAGCCTCATACGCTGGGGTCACGCCCTGCCGAGTGATAATGCTGAAATTCGCCAACTCTGTCTCTGGGGCGGTGATGGCATAGTCTAAATTCCAGAGGAACATGGGGCCAACCCAGCCCCATTCTCGGCCTAGTTCAAAGGCACGTTGGATATACCAAGCCTGTTCTTCTAAGGTATTATCTTTGGCGAACTCAAAACGGGCATCACCCCAATATCGCCAGACAGGCCAGCCAAATTCGGTGGGCCAGACCGCCTTGTTGCCATCGCCGAACTCAAGCATGAGTTGACGATATGCTTCCATGGTGTTGCGATAGAAAAAGCTGCGATGATCATCATAGCCGCGATTGGGATCATAATCGCCGCCAGTGAAAAAGATGTCGGGCGCGTTGGCAAAGCCGCTGGGATGGGCTCCGATGGCATCGGACACATGTTTCAGACCCTGCTCATACATTTGCCGTAAATAAAGGATATCATCCACGGCCAAAGGGGGAGGTGCGCCTGTGGGGGTTGGCGCGCCGCTGACGACGATCAGATCTGGATTGACCGCTTTAATCGTCCGATAGGCAGCGGTGAGCAAGGCCATGTACTGATCAACCTTGACCCGCCCTTGTCCACCAGCCTCATAGTATAAATTCTGTTCGTTCCAGATTTCAATTGCCTGCACCCGCCCCGCATAACGGGTGGCGACCTGCCCCACGAAATTGGCGTAAACCTGTGGATCACTTGGCGGCCCCTCCACGCTTTTATCATCATCGGCTGGACGGGCCCAATCTGGTGCTTTGGGAATGCTGAGGAGAATACGAATGCCTGCCCCATGATAGGCATTGACGAAGTTGTCCCAATGACCCCACTGATAATTGCCTGGATGTGGCTCAACCTCTTTCCAAGGCATTTGGATCTTCACCCAGCGTAAGCCGAGCGTTTGCATGTGGGCGATATTCAGGGCTGCATCGCCATCATCGTCAACCTGAATGCCGAAGGCGAAGGAGCTTGCTGCCGGCCAGGCAGGATTGACCGATGTAGTTTGATTAGAAACGGGTGGTCTAGGTGGTTCGACTGTTGGGACAGCAACATCTGCGGGTGCTTGTTGAGCAGAAGAAGATGGGGGTGGGGTGGCTAGAGGTTGTGATGTGGACCTAGGCTTTGGGGTGAGGTAGGTCATGACGGTCCGCTTTTGGACTTTTAAAGCGACTTGAAGATCAAGTGGGGGGTTGGGGGCATTCAGATAGACAATCCTCTCACCTTGTTGCAGGGCAGATATACTTTGCGTGGGCCTGGGGGCTAAGTTGGGCAGACATAATTTCCAGCCGATTTCAAGATAGGCCGGATCATCAAGCGTGGCATAGCTGGGGTCTCGTTGCGCCTGAGCGTTTGTGGCTGCCACGATTTCGGCAAATAAAGCTGTCTTGCCATACCGGTCTTGTGCAATCTGGCCCAAAAAGTCACCTGCTTGGACAATATAATCTTGATCACAAACTTGTGTATCTTGGGCGAGGGCGAGTGACCAACTGAGAAAAAAAGCAAAAGAGAATAGAATGATGCGTACGTTAAATTTTTTCATAAGTTTGTAGATTGCGAATCAGCAGTATAAGGGCTATGCTGTATGCTGCCTTACCCTAGGGGTAGTAATTTTCCCACCGCTCTTTTAAGTAAGGAAGATTTTCCTCAAATTCGACAGCCTGCGCTGAGACAGTGCCTTCACGACCAATGGTTGTTAAACCAGCGACTTCAGGCCAATAGCTGGCTAAACGGCCCAAATAGAGCGGGTAAATCGAGGCTGCTGTCGCGTCTGGGTCGCCGTCGCCCTTATTATAAACCACGGTGAAGTCATACACAATTTTGGCCCATAAATCTGAAGGGAAGTAAAAAAGGTGATCAGGTAGCCCGACGAGACGTTCTACTTCTGATAGATGTTCAGGTTGCATGGTGTGTTGCCAAAGGGGTCGATAATCTATCCAGCCTAAAGCTAAGGCTTCGATGAAATCAGCCGAGTCCTTTTGTGGAACAACTTCCGAGGGAGGTTGGGGGGCAAATTTGGTTAGCGTGGGGACGGTCGGAATATGTATATCTGGGTCATGCCATTTTTGTTGTCGTAGGCTCACTTGGCGCATCATGGTTCCCACGGATTCTACAAAGCCTTTGGGGGCACGTTTACTCGGTTTTTGGCGGCGTTCGTTTTTTTCGCCCAAAGCACTTTGGGCTGGTCGCCAATTTTCAGTACAAACAAACGTACTCAACCAAACATCAGCCCCAAATTTATTGACTTCTGTATACCAGACATCTTGGTCGAGAACGGCTAAAGCCAGATTAGGTGATAGGGCGAAATCGCCAGCAGCCGGATGTCTGATGTTGAGACCCCAAACAGCCCGAATAAAGGGATAAAAAAGAAGATCGCTGAAGGCTCCATTCGGCAAAGGCCAGTGATAGCGAGGTTTGACCAAATCAGCTTGGTTATTCAGAATGGGTGTGGCGAGTGCTGGGACCCAGGTTGGAATGACACTTTCGGTATGACTATCTAAAAAAATAATCGCTTTGGCTTCCAAGTGTAAAGCCGCATCCAAAATGGCACACATGGCGGCTCCTTTGCCTTTAGCTCCCTCATAGCGACCCGAAACAATTTTCACTTGATCTGTTTCGAGAGCTTGTAAGGCGAGCCGGGTATCTTTTTTAGAGCCTGTGTCAGTATTGATGATAATTGCTTGCTGGTCTGAATAGTACGTTTGCAGGCCCTCAATGACTTGTTGCGCGACCTGAACCGCCAAACGAGGCTGGGTTTTATCCGTTGGCAGGCCAATGACAATATCAGCCCGACCAATTGTTTTTAATTGGGTCAATGCCTCTTCGCGCAACATGGCATGAAATAGCATCCAACTTACCTCACCAAAACCAAGACTAAATCATTCACATTCGTATTCGTTGGCCCAGTCATAATTAGGTCGTCAATGGCTTGGAAAAAATGATAACTATCGTTGTTGTCCAGATAGGCTGAGGCCTCAAAGCCTTTTTTCCTCGCACGTAGAACCGTTTGCAAATCAGCAAAGGCTCCCGCAGCATCATTGGGGCCATCATTGCCATCTGTGGCAAAGCAGGTGATTAAGATGTCCCGCGATGGAGATACGTTTTTCGCTTTCTCATGGAGATGCAGAGCCGCAGATAGGGCCATTTCTTGACAACGACCACCAAGTCCACCTCCCTGTAAGGTCACAGTCGATTCACCCCCGAAAATTAAGGCGATAGGTTTTCCAGCCGTGGTTAAGCCTATGGCTTGTTCCGCTATGTCTTGACCGATGGCTCTTGCTTCACCTTCGACAAATTGGGTGACAAATTGAGGTTGAAAGCCAAGCGACAGGGCTTTTTGAACAGCAGCCTCCGCCGCCATAGCGTTGTTAGCCACCACCTGATTGTGGACCCGTTCAAAGACAGGTTGCTCAGGCTTGGGAGTCTCAGGTTGGTTTTGGGCTTGTCCTTGTTTGAGATAAGTCAGAATAGAAGGGGGCGTTGAATCTTCAAGATGATATTCTTGTAA
This sequence comes from Anaerolineae bacterium, assembly GCA_965199695.1. GTDB lineage: Bacteria > Chloroflexota > Anaerolineae > 4572-78 > 4572-78 > CBDAUV01. The sequence goes on from OZ241372.1 coordinate 2,745,085, forward strand.
AATACTGAGGGCATCGCTAAAGGTATCAGGGTCAGGCACGGTGGGACCAGAGGCAACGATATCTAAAGGATCGCCACCAACATCGCTGAGAATCAGACTCAAAATTGTGGCGGGATAAAGGTGCTGGGCCAGCCAGCCGCCTTTTACTTGAGATAGATGTTTACGGATGGTGTTCATTTGATTGATTGTCGCTCCAGCCCCGAGCAAATTTTTGGTCAAGGTTTGGAGGTGAGATAAGGTAATGCCTATGACAGGCTGAGTTAACAGGGCTGACCCCCCGCCTGAAATGAGACATAAGACCAAATCACGGTCTGTTCCGTCTGAGATTAATTCGAGCATCATTTTGGTATGGTCAAGCCCATTTTGATCGGGCACAGGATGCCCGGCCTCCACAAGGTGAATGGGGTCTATTTTGATGTCAGAAGATAAGGTGTGACCATATTTTACGATGACCAAGCCATCGGTCACTTTATCAGGTAATAAAGCATGGACCGTCTGAGCCATTGGGGCACTGCCTTTGCCAAAGCCTATGACGCGGATACGTTCATAATTGGTCAAGGCATAGGTTTGTGACCCGCAGATGAGTGTCTCACCTTCGCGTTGGAGATATCTATTGATAGCCTGATCGGGATCAACGGCTTGCACAGCCGTTTGCAAGATTTGAAAGGCTATTTTTCTAAGATCAATCTGTGACATGATATTTTACTATTATTGCTTTAGAGAACTGATAGCTGTTTGAACCGCTTCATCTGGTGTCGCTTCACCGCTAATCACCTGCACCGAGGCTTGTTGTAAAATGCGGCTCAATAAATCGTAACCTGTAAAGTTAGGTGGCGCAACAACTATGTTAATATATTCTCTTAAGAATTGCCAATAAGGATCATCGTCTGTAATAATCTCAAAGGCTGTTTGTCGCGTTGGTATCACTGAGAAACGTCTGGCCCAAGCGACATTCAGATCCGTATCTAAGAGGGTTTCGATTAAATCAAGGGCGATCTTTTGCCGAATCGGATCATGGGTCACCAAGGCCAAAACCCATCCGTGACTGATTGTAATCGGGGTCCCATTTAAAGAAGGGACGGGGCCAAATTGGGTATTTTCCCAAAGTTCTCTTTGTTGCAGGTATTGATGGGTGGTTATATGAATTAAGTCGGCTTGATGAGTCAAATAGTTTGACACTAAATCATCAGGCGAACTGGCTTCAAGTATTTGCGGATCAATAAGATTTTTATTTAACATGGCCTGATAGTAATTTAACAAGGCCTGCAATTTGATTTCATCAATAACAGGCAGTGATTGAGCATCTGTCAGTTGTGCATTCGCCCCGAGATATTGTCCCAAAATCGTATCGTTTAACAAGCCATTTGGCCCTTTGGCCGGAAAGTGATAGCGTAGATTATGACTTAAAACATCAGACCAGAGTAAGGGTTGTATGGTTACAGTTTGTGTATTATAGATGATATGCTCAGTGTCCAGTTCAAAAGGAATGCCGACTAAGCGATTGTCTACGGTGCCCAGTTTTTGAGCGGCGGCATGTAAGTCCTGTAAAATGGCCCGGTTTAAGCGTCCATTTAAACTTTGAATTAAGTTGTTATGCCAAGCTTGTGGTAAATCATCTGTGTGCAAAACGACAACATCTGGCAAAATTTTAGCAGCAACCATTTTAGCAGATTGTAGATAGTTGAGCAGGCTGGCTGGTCCGCTGGTGTCTTTAAGAATAACCTCTACGTTTACCGTAGGATAATTTCGGCCAAAATAATTTAATTGTTGAGCAATGAGATTAGTTTGAGGAGAGAATTGTTCATTTGTCCATAACGTTAAGGTAATGATGGTGGAGCGAGGATTGTTAGCGAGCCTGTCTATTGTCATACTAACCGTTGGTGTCGGTGTCATAGACAGGGCTGTTGGCGGACGAGATAAAGGGGTCACGACAGAATTTTGGTCTGACAAAGCGTGACAGCTTAATAAGTAACTCAAAATACAAGCAATCAAGATCAAACAAATTATCTGAAAAACACGAGTAATCATCTTTCCTCTCTCTGAAAAAAATTAGAGAAATAATAAATGAGTGATTGGATAAATTATACCAGTAGATGAGAGCATATCATAAGTTTGAGTAGTCATTCTAGAGCTATCTTGATTACTAAAGGGGTCTTGCTTATTTGAAATGGGGTTGATACAATACAGGCTTCTTTATCGTTAATATAACAGTCTCAGGGAGTAATTGAATGGACTTAGCCAGTGTGATTAGGGATGTCCCTGATTTTCCCCAAAAGGGCATCTTATTCAAAGATATCACCACATTATTAAAAAACCCAGTTGCTTTGAAGCAAACCTTGGACGAAACATATCAATACTGGCAGGAGATGCAGATTAATATCATTGTAGGCATTGAATCGCGAGGATTTATGTTTGGCATGCCCTTAGCTTATCAGCTAGGCCTGGGGTTTGTACCTGTACGTAAGCCTGGTAAGCTGCCAGCCGAAACCATTCGGGAAAGCTATACCCTTGAATATGGCACGAATACGCTTGAAATGCATCTGGATGCTATCGAAAAGGGGACTAAGGTTTTAATCGTGGATGATTTATTAGCGACTGGTGGCACAGCCAAGGCAGCCATGAAATTGGTCGAACAACTTGGCGGAGAGGTGATAGGATTTAGTTTTGTGATTGAATTGATGTTTTTGAAGGGGCGTGAATTGCTAGGGGATAAAGAAATTTTCACCTTAGTGGAAGTTACGTGAGAAAAGCAGTCGCGTAGCGGAGTGGCAAAATTCTAGCCTAGCCTCTGACCTTAGCCCACCTAGCCAGTGACTTAACATTGATTACTGGTTAACCAACTCAGCCACAACAATTAAACGGTGGGTATCAATGAGATAGGGATAACAAGTTTGTAAGGTTGCGACAGGTTCTGTCGTTGGTAACATGACATCAACTTCGGTTGGTTCAATAATCCGTTTTTCGCTGATTATATAAGTATACTTAGAGGGGCCAGCATACACATAAAACTTATCACCGACATTCAATTTATCTAAGTCTTTAAATATTTCGCCGAATATATCATTATGTGCAGCGAGATACATATTGCCCCGCTCGCCTGGTTGGGCAGAATTAGGAAGATGACCAACCCCCTTTTTTAGGTCCTCCCAAGAAACGCCATCGATCACTGGCGCGTCAACCCCGATTTTTGGGATTACAATTCGAGTGGCTTTGGCAGCTGTTTGTTTCGGGAGCGGTATAGCTGGTGAAGGTTGAACCCAATTTTGCAAATGAGGAGGAATCTCTGGCATACTGCCACCTGGAGTACTGGGCGGCGTGTGTCCGCCTGGTAGGCGGTCTATGGTCCAAACAGATGGATTATCGGCTCTGGTATCTAAGGATGCAACCACGTTAGTTTGAATGGTGGCAAATTCTTGATTGAGATCTTGTAGATGCAGATAGGATCCAAATAAAACAAGTAAGAGACCTAAGACTGCGCCGATTTCGACCACAAGCAAAAGAAAATCACGAAATTTTTTAGATTGATTTGGTTTGGGCACTGCATCCTTTGTTTCGGCTTTAGACCAAGGGGTCTGGGACGGTGCTTGCGCTAATGATGTGCCCCTAGCGTTTCCGACAGATGATTGGGATGATAAGGCCAATGATTTGGTCAGGCCTATATCTTCGCCTGATAATAAGGCCATATTCGTTGAAGCCCCATGCTCTATCAAACGCACAAAGCGTTCTTGACGGGCTTGACGTTGCTTAATACGCAGAAGTTGTTCCAACTCTTCAACACTTAGATGGCTTAGGTTATCCTGTTTTTCAAACATACGTTCGCCTTTTACTTACCATAATCATAACTAAAATTATTTTATGTCATGTTGATAGCTTTGTCAAGATGACATTTGCTCAGTTCCGTCAAATTTAATGATTAATCTAGTTTTTGCGTCGGAACGGCAGCTTGGCAATTGTGCTGCAAAGTGCTTCGCCCCTAAGGAATGGGAATTAATTAGCTGTCCCAATCTGGTTCCTATGTCCCTGCGACCCCACGGGTTGGGGACGCGCCGCTAGAGCTAGCGGAACTATCGTTTGGGAACCAGATTGGGACGCTCAAATGGGACACTTATTTAAGGCTCATTCCTGAGCAGCTACGTTTTTGCCTGTTATTTGGCACCTGGTATAATCAGGCTTATTATCATCTTAGGAGAATTTTTGATTATGATTGTTGCTTTACAGATTGTGCAAATGATTTTATCGATTGCTTTGGTTACACTGGTCTTATTACAAGGTAAGGGTAGTGGATTAGGGAGTGCTTTCGGGGGTGATGATGGTGTTTATCGTACGCGTCGAGGGGTGGAAAAATTGCTTCATCAGGCCACAATTGTGTTAGCTGGTGTTTTCTTTTTGACGGCCTTTGTCCAAATCATCCTTTCTCGCTAACTTATTTGTATTTGAGTTATGGGACAATATGTACGTTGGCAGACGATTATTGCCTGCTGCGGCATGTTACTTTTGGTTGGGTATTTAGGCTCGATTGTCGTGACGACGACGAGTGTCACTGTGCCAGCCGAAGGTGGTACTTACCGTGAAGGCATTATTGGAAAGCCTTATTATCTAAATCCACTTTTGGCAACTTATAATTCGGTCGATCAAGATATAGTTGCCCTCATTTTTCAAGGTTTGGTGCGGGATAATGGTCGAGGAGATATTGAACCTGTCCTAGCTGAATATTGGACCTTATCTGAGGATGGGACAGAATATATATTCACCCTGCGAAAAGATGTTTATTGGTCTGATGGGATGCAATTTGTGAGTGATGATGTCCTTTTTACCTATAACTTGATTCAATCACCAATGTTTTCTGGTAATCCTTCTTGGCAGAAATTTTGGCAAAGTATTGAAATTGAAAAAATTGATGATTATACACTCCGTTTTAGATTGTCGGTCCCGTTAGCATCCTTTATTCATTATGCAACTGTGGGAATTTTACCTCACCATCTTCTGCAAAATATTTCCCCTGAATTATTACTGACTCATCCATTCAATCTCAATCCTGTTGGTACTGGTCCATTCAAACTTGTAGAAGGGACTGACCGGCACGTTTTAGTGGCTAGAAATGTTCGCTATTGGGGACAGGCTCCTCGAGTTGAAAAAATTGAATTTAAATTTTATGACTCAACAGACACAATTCAGAAAGCATTTTTAGCAGGTGAACTGGATGGCATTGGTCAAGTGCCTATCCACTTAGCCAAAGAATTGGAACAATTGCCAAACGTCCAAATTTTTAATGCGCCTTTAACACGCTATCATATCATCTATCTAAATCACCAGCGTCCAGAACAACTGCCTTTTTTCCAGAATGTCGCCTTGCGTCAAGCATTGTCTTTGTTACTGGATAGACAGGCTATGATAGATGATGTTTTAGACGGTGTAGCGATCCCGGCGAGTGGTCCAATACACCCTTGGAATTGGGCCTATAACGCTCAACAAATCTATCCTGCCAACAATTTTGATGAGGCCTTAACACGCTTAGAAGCGAATGGATGGTTTGACTCTGATGGTGATGGTATACGCGAGAAACAAGATCAATTATTCGCTTTTACTTTATTGACCAGTAACGCATCTGACAAAATTGCCGTGGCTCACCAAGTTGCTGCTCAATGGCAGAAAGCAGGTGTTCAGGTGAATATTCAAGTCTCAGAAGATAATTTACTAGATCGTCTTCGGTTAAAAAATTTTGAGGCTGCTCTGGTTGAAATTCAACATTTAGGAGATCCTGACTCGTATCATCTGTGGCATTACACCCAAATTGAACAAGGGCAAAATTTTGCCGGGTGGGATAATCCAGAAGCTTCATTTGCTTTAGAAAGAGGTCGGACCACCATAACACAAATTGAGCGTATTCAGCCATATTATGAATTTCAGCGCATCTTTGCTCAAGAAATGCCGACCATTATTCTATACCATCCCATTTATATCCATATCCTAAAAGATACCGTCAAGAATGTTCAGATACCAATTTTGGTTAACGCTAGCGGACGCTTTCAAAATATTCAGGACTGGTATTTATTGACGCATAAAGTCTTTGAGACGAATACGAATCCATCGCTTATATTCAATTGACCGAGTAAACATCACGTCATCCAAATACGATTTTAGTCATGAAATAATGCTCCTAATTTTTAAGGCCAGTTTTCACCGCACTATTTCGTCGTTCGTCCATATTTGTTTCCATTGCTTTAGGATAACGATCAGGAAGATAGGAGACATTATTCAAACGCTGCAAGGCCTCCCCCTCTAAATGCCAGTCGCTAGCCGCTAGATTATCTTGTAGATGTTCATAAGTCCGTGCCCCAACAATGGCCGAGGTGATGGCGGGTTGTTCCAAAACCCAACGAACAGCCACTTGGGCTGGTGTGCGCCCTAACTCAGCCGAGACATCAAGCAAAACTTGTAAGCTATCGTCAGCATTAGCCGCAAAATATTGTTGTGGATAAGCCCAGCCTTCATCAGAGCGCGTCCCAGATATGGTTCGTTGACTAGGCTGGTATTTACCGGTTAAAAAGCCGCCGCCTAAAGGACTCCAAACGACCACGCCAAGACCTTTGCGTTGACATAAAGGGATAATTTCTTGTTCTATATCCCGCACAACCAAGCTGTACTGCGGTTGATAACATTCAAAACGGGCTAAATTTTTACTATCGCTGGTCCATAGAGCCTCACAAAGCCGCCAAGCTTCATAATTGCTACAGGCAATATAGCGTACTTTGCCTTGGTGTACTAGGTCATCCAAGGCCCGCAACATCTCTTCAAGTGGCGTTTGCTCATCGACGTGATGAATATAATATAGATCTACATAATCCATTTTCAGCCGTTGTAGACTATCTTCAATGGCATTCATAATATGCACCCTCGACATACCGGAGTCATTTGGTCCTGGCCCCATTGGGTTAAAAAATTTTGTCGCTACAACAGCCTCTCGGCGGTGACCTTTCAAAGCATTTCCCAACAGAATTTCTGATTGACCATCACCATAAGTATTCGCAGTATCAAAAAAATTAATACCGTGGTCAAAACATAAATCGACCATCCGCGTTGCTTCTGTTTGATTTGTTCCATGCCCAAAGGTCATGGTTCCTAAACATAATTCAGACACCTTTAAGCCGCTTCGGCCCATTCTATGATAGTCCATTTTTTCCTCCTGAAAAAATACATGGTTAGAACCTTCCTTAGTGATTAGTGAATTAGTTCTAAAAATAAGTAATAAAGTGCAGATAAAATAGAGGCTAACTTGTTTCCACATCTTCGGCATAACTATAGACCTCAATGCCCAACCGCTTCGCCACGGGCAAAGCATATTCATCCACCATTGGTGAAATGACTATTTTACGCATCGCTTGACAGTGATGTCCTTTCTCATAAAAGGCCACCTTACGAGAAAAGGTATACATATCGCTTTTGCTTATTGAAGATTTTATCTCTACGATAATTAGCAAGCCATTCTTGATGATAATATCCAACTCTATTTGGTCAGGTCGGCCGAAGACTTCGCCCTCAGCATCATATTCGGTCACATTCAAGACTTGGACTGCAAAGGATTCCTCAAGGATACTTTTAAGTGCATTGCGGAAAGATTGTTCAGAATGGATACCCCATCTCGCCCCTAAAGCACCGATGGTACTATCGTGTTTTCGATTGAGTTGTTTGATCTCCTCCATCATCTCCTCCCATCTTTGATTGCTTTCCTCCCACTTTCGATTGCTTTCTTCCTGAAGCGCAGTCAAGGCCCCTTGATTCTCCTCCCACTTGCGCTGATTCTCCTCCCACTTTCGATTGCTTTCTTCCTGAAGCGCAGTCAAGGCCCCTTGATTCTCCTCCCACTTGCGTTGATTCTCCTCCCACTTGCGTTGATTCTCCTCCCACTTGCGTTGATTCTCCTCCCACTTGCGTTGATTCTCCTCCCACTTGCGCTGATCCTCCTCCCACTTGCGCTGATCCTCCTCCCGCTTTCGACTGCTTTCTTCCTGAAGCGCAGTCAAGGCCCGCTGACCCTCCTCCCATTTGCGCTGACCCTCCTCCCGATCATGTTTTAACTCTTGTAATACTTGGCTAAACCAACCCTCTGTTTCTTGTTTCTCTGCAAATTTATCTTGCACCATATCTAATATCAAATATCGAAATGCTTGATCTTGTTCTATCATTTTCGGCAATTCTTGGATCATAATTTCTTTTATGTCTTGGGGGGTCATCTAATCCTCCTAATTTTTTGCCTTGGGCCAAGCGCAATAGCTTAAAAAAGAGCTGGTTTTGGCACTTAGTTTCGTATTTTTCATCTATTATACTACCTACACTTCTTTAGGACAACCAACTTATTATTGCATTTATTCAAATTTACACGGATTAGGCAAGCCAATGACCCGCACTTCAGTCTTTTCGCTCTTCAATGTTTCACAGCTTTCTTGGCCGATGGCAGCTGACCAGAGGATGCATTGTATACCCTGAGATTGGGCGATTTCAAAAACGCTACCTTCAATAACAATAGAAGGGTCTTCGCTGCTAATGGCTTCAAAGCTCCAGCTTTCAGTTAAAGTATGATCGAAGCCCCGCAAGGTATCTAGACAATATACTTCATCAGGCGCCAAATCTAAAGGCTCAAACTCGAAGATGATGGCTCCAGCCCCGCTGTGCCATACGTGGCCATTCTGAGGGTCTATAATTTGTGGGGCTGCTTGACGGATAGGGGTGGAACTCGGTATTGGGGTGTCGGTAGATATAATTATAGATTTTAAGGTTGGGGTGTTTGTGGGCCTAATTTTGGTTGCCGTTGGCTCTGGGCTAGGAGGATAACTAACTGGGGTTAACACGGTTGGTGATGGGGTCATGGTGGGACTAGGCGGATGGTTAACCGAAGTTAGCACTGCCGTCGGTGTGGGAGTCACAACGAGAATAATGAGCGGGGTTGCTGTAGCGGTCGGTGTGATTGCAGCCATGGTCAGCCTAGGCCAACGATTACGAAGGTTCAAGAGAGTAATCATAATGAAAACTAATAATATAGCAGCAATAATTCCGACAATAAGTCGAACCCTTGTGGAACCTATTGCATTGTTCAAGCCCATTACTGTCACAGGCGCAGGCGTTCGAGCAACCTTTATACGATAACGGATATTTCGTATAGCATCGTTAGCATCAGGATGACCTTGACGAGCAGCTTGTCTGTACAACTTTAAAGCCTTATCCCAATCTTCTAATTCCTCGGCTGTGAAAGCCTCCCAATATAATTCACGGGCGGGGGTTGTGACACGCGATTCATCCAAATCCAGCAAATCGTCTTCAACCGCTTTGATATCTAAGCGTACTTTTAAGATTTGATTTTGAAACAATGCGGGTATGACAGCCGCAGAATCAATAAAACTCGTTTCTCGATTTCGCAGTCGACCTAAGTTAGCGTATAAGGAACGTAATTCGGCCTGTTTGCGTAGCAGTTGTTGTCGCGTATGTGTATCGTTGCTCATGCTGGTCGTATGTACTGGCCTGATATGGCCGCTAGATCTAGCGACCATCTCTAATCTCTAAATCGTATTATACATGGACGCGCTTTTTATCAAAGTGATCTAGTTAACAAGGTTATTTGGATGGGAAATAAGCCAAATATCTGATTTATGATCCTATTATTATAAGAATTTCCTTCAGGAGGTAAAGTATCGTGGGGTATCACAGTAAGAATGATTACTCACGGTATATTTGAATCGTGCCTAAGTCAACAAAATTCTTGGTCTCGGCTGACTGTGGAGCAGGTTCGCCGAGCGGGAGACGCTCTCCGGTGAAGGGATTATACATGCCTGTCATTAGGCGGTATGTGCCTGAAGCGAGGTTGACCAGAGATAGTTGATAGGCATCTGCCAAGACCTCATCAGGCAACCAAGTATTTGTCGGAGCCTGACCCCCAAGTGGCAATTGATCAACTTGAGCAACGACCTGACCGGCTTGGTCGAGGAGTTGCACAAAAACCGTGTAAGTTTGTTTCATCTCTCTTCTCGCTTGCCAATACAAGGTGAGGGTGAGCATATCATTGACAGATAAAGCCTTCGTAGGTCTGTCTATCCCTAAGAGGGTTAGGTGTGTCGGATGACCTAAATTTATATTGAGCAATTGTTGGGGTTGAGGCAATGTAAAATCACGCGAGCGAAGATCTAGTGTAAGCTCAGGCAGTTGGGTCTGAGCAATTGGCTTTCCCGTTGCGGATAATAAGATGAGTGAGATTTTCCCCTCTGAGCCTCGCAAGTGTGGACTGGTTGGGACATGATAGACCATCCGACGTACTTGACCCGCTTGCCATGTTTCTAAATCCCCCAAGGTTTCCCCTAGCGAAAAATCGGTTTCTATCTTTTCTAAAGCTATAGCTGGGTCTAGAGAACCATCATCATTTTCACTACTCAACCGGACGCGCAGGGTCAAGTCTGTTGTCAATGGTATTTCGGCTAACCAGGAGAGCCAGAGCCATAGATCTTGACCCGGTTTTAATGTTTTAGGTCTTACATATCCAACCAGCCTCAGCGGGACTTCCCCTTCTGAATGATTGAACGGCTGTAATGAGATAGGCAGCAAAGGGCGTTCCAAAAGGAAAGATAGATTCTGCAAGGGTGGTACTAAACTTGATGTCGTTACTGCAATATCTGGTATCGTGGTCGGTACCCCCAAACTTTGACCTGAATTTGCTTCATATAGGATGAGCTGTAGCGCATAAGTTTTGGGGGGCAAGTCAGCGGGTAGCCAAAAACCACGCTGATCTATTAAGTCTTGGTTTAAGGGCCATTGAGACATCGTGTATCCGGCTAACAAAGGCGGCCAATCACTTTGGGCAAAAATATCACCGCGTTCATTGAGCAAACGTATAGATAATTTATAATCACCAATTGTGGGAGACTCTAGCTGCCAAGTTAATAATAAGGGTAAAACATCGCCAGCAGAAATGGCTTGATTAGGCAAAGCCACTTGCACCAATCTCAGTCCTTGACCATTAGCATTCGCGAGCAGGGTGTTCACTGGCTCTGTACGAATGTTCACCGATGAGGGGGGGTCTATGCGTAATGAACTTTTCTTCTGAAACGATAAAGTGTATAAACTCAATCGCTTACGACCTAGCCAGGTATGCCAAGCAGGATAGGCGTGTTTTGTCAGCCATGTTTCGAGGGTTTGATCGATGTCTACCCCATAAGGGGTGTACCATAAGCGCGTATGCTTAGTCGCTAGCGCAGCCATTAAGCTTTGCGCCTCAGCGGCTGATGGGACAGGCGTATTAAAATCAGTATAGACGGGCAAGTCCCCTTGATAGTAATAGGCAAAGAGCATTTCGCCACCATCGCCTGTCATCACAATCGCATCGTCCGGCAAGGCAAAGGCTTCAATGGTGCGGATGATTCCGCGCCAGTCAGGTTTGGCATAGGCTGGATTGGTATAGTGTTGGCCTAATACCCATAGGCTGGTCGCGATTAGCCCTAGCAGACAAAGACCAGCCAAGCTTTTGCTCATCATTGACCCCAGCCGCCGTTTGAAGCCAGAGAGATTAAACTTAAACAGGGCTATTAGCCCTAGGCCAATGGCGATGAAATATCCGACCTGAACCGGAATCAGATATCTTTCCAGATAGACCGGGGAGCGAAGTTGACTGAAGACCCAAACCGCTAAATTGGGGGCTAAGGTGTAGCTCAATAGGAAGGATAAGAGCATGAAGCCTCGCCAATCTTGCCATGCTTCTCGCATCGTCTGCATTAGGCCACATAAATAAAGCCCGACAAACCCCAAAACGAGCCACAGCCCCAGTGACGACGGAACGAACTCGCCAATGCTGTAAGCCCTTGCACCGCGAGCGTAGGACTCTAGCAAACCGACAAGAGGCAACCAGTGATCATTTTGCCAGTTATTTGAACCGAAACGCATCCACAAAATAAGGGGGAATAAACTCAGGCCCAATGTAAGGCCCCAAGAGATATAAAATCGCCAGTGTTGTCGCCATGTTAATAAAAAGAAAAGCCCCTGAATGCCGATAACAATTAGACCATGATAATGGACCAGCAGAGTCCAAGTCGTGCCGAAAACATAAAGCACCCACCAAGACCAACTACCCCGGCGCCATAAATTCAAAAAACTCCACATACTCATGACGGACGCAGCTGTAAGCATGCTATAATTGCGAGCATCCTGAGCATGCCAAACTTGATAAGGCGATAAAGTCATGAGCAAAGCGACCAAAAAGCCCAGGCGACTTCCCCCTACTGTCGTCCCTAAACGATAGCTTAAGGGAATAGCTAAGACACTAAACCATAACGAAAAGAAACGTAAAGCATATTCCCCATCGCCAAATAGGGCCACCCAGTATAGGGTTAAGAGGTGATATAGCGGCGGCACAGCGCGGATGGTGCGGAGATAGTCCCATAATTCGTTGGGCGATAGGTTCGCGTAAAAAATCGTCCAGGCTTCATCGATCCAGTAGCTTTGATAATCTAGGCGATAAGCTCTCAGGCCAAAAGCAAGGAGGGTGAGGGCGATGAGTATAAACCGTGGACGGCTAAGGCTTGCTAAACGCCACTTAAAAAAGACAGTTGTATGAGGCATTAGACATTATATTTCATGAAATTAGAAGTTACGCAGTTGAGATATTTTAGCCACGAATTAACCCAAATTTCACGAATTTGAAGCAAAAAATTTGAAAATTTGGGGCGGTTTTTCATCTTAACCTGAAATAGTTTTATACACCAGTTGTCTCTCAGGATTTTTGCAAAAATACAATTTTATGTTAAGCTAAAGTCATGACAACTAGACATAAACTTATATTTTTCTATCTCAATTGCCTCTTATGCCTCTGCTTGGCAGAGCCACAATTCAGTTTATGGGCCCAAGAACCAAGCCAACCCCTAGACAAACGCTTCGGCATCGTCGAAACCTATGTTAACGCGGCGGCGGCGACTACAGCTAGAGCAGGCTATACTCGGATTATCTTACGCTGGGATCTTATTCAGCCAGGGGGTCGTGATGATTGGAAACCAGCCAACGTGCCAGACCCTTTTATTCAAGCGGAATTAAACGCCGGTCGAGAAATCGCGGTCATCCTCATCGGAACGCCGAATTGGGCCAGTCAGGGGGCCAATGATAGTCGGGCTGTGCCAGACATGGATGCCTGGGCGAATTTCACCAAGCGCATGGCGCAACACTATCAAGGCCGCATTCAGCATTGGTTTATTTGGAATGAGCCAGATGTGTGGGACTTGAATCGGCCCGGCAGCACTTGGCTGGGGACGGAAGAAGACTATGTTCAATTACTCAAAGTCGCCTATCACAACATCAAGGGCGTTGACTCCACGATGCAGGTCTATCTAGCTGGATTGACGTATTATTGGGATGCCGTGCCTGGTCGAGAGCAATTTCTCAGCCGTTTGTTGAGAACCATCACCGTCGATGCTGAAGCGGCAGAGCATCAGTATTACTTCGATGGTTTGGCTTATCACCTTTTTTATAACCCCAAACAAATGTTTTCAGTTCTACAAGAGGTGAAAAGCATCTTAGACCGTCATCGTTTAGGCCATAAAGCAATCTGGATTAATGAAACAAACGCCCCGCCAACTGATGACCTTTTAGAGCCGCCTACAGGCCCGCCCCAATTTCAAGTTTCAAGTGCAGAACAAGCTGCTTTTGTCATTCAAGCCTTTGCCATGCTCCTCGCTGGTGGCGCAGAGCGCGTTGCTTTTTACAAATTCCGCAATAGCCAAGAACATCCTGAAAGCTTTGAACCTTATGGCATGCTGCGGCATGATAATTCTCGACGGCCAGTCTTCAAAGCCTATCAAGTCATCACCACTTATTTTGCCGGTTATCGCACTGTGTCTTGGTTTCAACAGGGCCCAACGCATGTGGTCACCCTTGACCGAGGGGGACAAACAACCACCGTTCTCTGGAACACCAGTCCCCAGAGTCAGGCTTTTATCTTAAATGCGATTGCTGGACAAGCACTATTGGTCGATGAACAAGGCACAAGCCAAACGGTCACGGCGAGCAATCATACCTATACCATCCAATTACCCGGCACGACCTGTCCGACAGCATTTTGTTTTATTGGTGGGCCACCACGTCTTTTGGTCGAAACAGGTTCGTCCAATCAACGACCCCCATTGATTCCGCTGGTGGCGACTGAGACCCCGGCTCCCCCTTCAACCTCAACGTTAAGCCAAACTTTGACCACAGCCCCGACCCTAACCCTCACCCCAAGGCCTCTATCTTCGATTTCGTCTACCGCCAGTTCGGCTGTGGCTCAAGTGAGTAGGCTGAACAAACCTCAGACCGCCGCCGCAGCACTGCCTGTCGATTTTGAAAACACGACGGACCAAGCCCTACTTACCTCAAACACCCCGCCTCAGACAATACGCCGACAGCGGAACACGACCCAAGGAGAGATAATCGCCTTTCATTTTAGCCAAGTGTTTACCCTGAATCGTCTCGTCATTCTGATCATCTTGGGTAGTATTTTGTTTACCCTTATCTATGCAGTACAATTCCGACTGTGGCAACACTTGAAACAGTAAATGTCAGAATGGTGAAATCATCTTAGAAATTCCTAACCTAGTGATGCACAAACTTTGGGCAGAAGTAACCGAGGCAGTAGGATTAGCATGAGCGACCCCCAAACATTGCAAGCGTTAAAAAGTTGTGAACTCCATGTTCATACTGGCGGATGTTTGACGGCAGAAGATGTGTTTGAATTGGGTCGAGACATTTATCACCGCGTAGACTGGTCACGCTTTATGACCCGCTATGAAACGGCTTTCGGCTTTCGACCTGACCCAAAGGCTCTGTTCCGCGCTGTTCTCAAAAATCGAGAGACAGGGATGGCACAGCTGAAGCAACATTATATTTACGGCGCAGACGAGGCGGGAAATTTTGCCCATTTTTTAGCCAAATCTAGCTTGGCGGGTTGCTTGGCTTGGCATTTATTACATGTTCAACCAGATGATTATGCCCAAATCACCCAACGAGTTCTTGAACGTCATGCCACCGAGGGACTAGCTTATGTCGAGTATCGGATGGTCATAGGCGGTCCAACCACGGTAGATGAAGCCCTTTTTCAGCAATTTCATTATCTTAATGCAGCAATCATGCAGACTTTTTCGCAAACCCATCCGATGACAGCCCGCTACATTATCAGTATCTCTCGTGAGAGACCCCTTGTAGACTATGAGCGGGTGAAAAATTTTTTAAAAACCTACCCTAGCTTGATACCAACGGTGATCGGCCTGGATTTTTGTAACGTTGAAGAAGGTTATCCGCCCAAGAATGTACGCCCTTTATTTGAAAAGGTGGCTCAAGATAATCTTGAAAATCCGAAACAGGCTTTGGATATCGTTTACCATGTCGGCGAGAGCTTTTTTGACAAATCCCTGGAAAGTGCCATTCGCTGGTGTCATGAAGCGGCTGAGATGGGAGCCAAAAGGTTAGGCCACGCCATCGCTTTGGGGCTAGATGCGGCGATAGCCCTTGAGCGCCGCAAACAAGCCCATGAATACGAGCTGGTCAGCGAACGCCTCGACCAAATAGCTTATGACCTTGAGCATATTGAAGCTTTGGCTGACTACGGTCTCCGCCTAGACCGGTCAGCCTTAAAATCAGAACAAGCCCACCTACAGCAAAATGAAACAACAAATCGCATTCACCGACCCTACACCGCAGAACGTCTTCTTGACCTTCGCCAACGACAGCACTTTGTCTTGGACTGTCTGCCTAAATTAGGCACAGTTATTGAAAGTTGTCCTACGTCCAATTTGCGAATTGGCGGTGTGCCTAATCCAGCGGCCCATCCTATCCATCGTTTTTTGGCGGCTAAGGTTAACCTTGCTGTATGCTCCGATGATCCCGGCGTTTTTAATTCGCCCTTGGCGAATGAGATCGCTTGGGTTTTGCAACATAGTCACTTGGACGGCCCGGCTTTAGCAGAGCGGCTTGGTGATCCATACCATTTTCGTTTAGGATTGAGCCGCAAATAGTTTAGAACCCTATAGTTATCGAACTTATAGAAACTAATAGAAAGAAAATAATAAGTCAGATTTGGAAAGCGAGACCATATCCTCCGCTAGTAAGCAAACAATGGTTTTTTTAAGGCCCTGCCCTCATCTCAGCTCCAAAAAACACATAAGCTCAGTCTGCTTACCCCGCTTCGTTTGAGGTCGTTGCTCCTTTAGGTCAGCTAGGAAACACGGTTTCTGCTAGCTGACACACGCCAACAACGAAGCGCAAAGTAGGTTTCATTAAAGAAACAAACCTGGAACGTTTGACCCAAACAAGGATTGGTGTTTGGAACCAGCAACAGTCACTTGTTAAAGGACGATTTAAGTTTAGCACAGCTATCCGATAAAGGCCAATGAAGTCAAGGGTGGTTGTATTCTATCAATTTCTATCAAATTCCATTTTATCAGTCAATTAAAATAATACATATACCCAAATAAATTCATGGCCTCTTTTCTACTTATCTTAAAAACCAGCATCAGTCGAAGATGGTTACCTGCGACCATTTTAATCCTGAGCGTCATGCTGATTTTCGGTCGCCTGGGCCTGTGGCAATTAGACCGTCTAGAACAACGGCGTACCTTAAACGCCACTATCATTGAACGACCGACGCTTCCTGCCCTATCTTTGAACGACTTGGCCCCTGAGACCCCTATTAATGATGATATCACAAACTACTATTATCGCCAGGCCCTTGCCACGGGTCATTTCGATTTTGAACGTCAACTCTTGTTGACCTTGAAAAAATGGCGTGGGCCTGACAATGCAGCCTTCATCAATGATGTCGGGGCCTATTTGGTGACACCTCTACGCTTAGACAATCATCATCAGGCGATTTTAATTGTTCGAGGCTGGATTCCCGAAGCTGCGACTGCACCGCATAATCTAAGCACATTTCAGGACATCCCTCAATCGAAAATTCAAGGGATCATCCTGCGCTCCCAAACGCTGCCAGCCTTTGGTCAGGGAAAAGTGAATACCCTAGATGCCCCCCGTCTCGTTTGGACTCACCTCAATATTTCCGCCATTCAAAACCAACTCCCTTACCCTCTCTTGCCCTTCTATATCTTGCAAACTGCCCCAAAATCAAATACGCTTCCCTATCGCATTACCCCTGAATATGACTTATCTGAAGGCTCGCACCTTAGCTACTCCCTACAGTGGTTTTCATTCGCCCTTATTTTAGGGGCTGTTTATGGTAGTTACATCTATCGCGCTGTGTCCTAACCTCTTTTAGACGTGCCATTAGCCATACGCTGCTTTTCTTTGTAAACTATAAGACGGAGGAACAAGAACATGAATTTAACCCTAAAAGCTAAATGTTGTCTCAGTTTGATCATCGGGCTAGGCTTGAGCCTTTGGTTGGGGGTCAGCTTGGCCCAAGCCCAATGTCCAAATGATTTGTGTTATGTTAACGCTGGGGTGACCCTGACGATGACAGATGGAATGAGTTGGACCTCAGCCTACCCCAACCTGCAAGATGCGCTCGCTGTGTCCAGAAACGGCGACGAAATATGGGTGGCGAAGGGAGTCTACTACCCGGACGAGGGCGGGGGGCGGATCAACAATAGTGTCCTGGCCAGCTTTGGCCTGAAAAATGGGGTCAAGATATACGGGGGCTTCGCGGCCACGGAGACCGTACGCAGTCAACGCCAGCCCAGGGTCAACGTGACCGTCTTGAGCGGAGATATTGACGGCAATGATGGCACAGATAGCAATGGGGTGGTCACGGCGATAGGCAATATTAGCGGCGCGAACGCCTACCACGTCATCTGGAACATCGGGGTTGGCAGGACGGCGGTCTTGGACGGCTTCACCATCACCGCTGGGGATGCTAGGGGGGGTGGTAGCTGCCCGAATGGTTGCGGCGGGGGGATGTACAACGAAAACAGCAGCCATCCTAAGATAAGCCAAGTCAGCTTTAGCGGCAATCATGCTAGCTTCGGCGGGGGGATGTTCAACAATAGCAGCAATCCTGAGATAAACCAAGTCAGCTTTAGCGGCAATTCTGCTGCTAGCCACGGCGGGGGGATGTTCAACTGGAACAGCAGTCCTGAGATAAACCAAGTCAGCTTTAGCGGCAATTCTGCTGCTAGCCACGGCGGGGGGATGTTCAACGAAGGCGGCAGACCTGAGATGAGCCAAGTCAGCTTTAGCGGCAATTCTGCTGCTCTCAACGGCGGGGGGATGTTCAACGAAAGCAGCAGCCAGCCTCAGATTGTCAATAGTATCTTCTGGGAGAACGCAGCGAGTGGCGTGAGCGATGCCCCGGCTCAAATTGCGAATACCAGCAGCACCCCGGTGATCAGATACACCTTGATTCAGGGTTCAGGTGGCAGCAATAATTGGGTGAGCAGCTTGGGCAGGGACGGCGGCCACAATTTAGACGCAGACCCGCTGTTCCAAGAGCCTATCAACCCGGCGGATGCCCCCACCAGTGCTGGCAATCTGCGCCTTAGAGCAGGCTCCCCGGCCATTGATGCCGGCGATAACAGTGCCGCCAGAGACGATGTAGATTTAGATGGAGCCCCCCGCATCCAAGGGGCGAGGGTGGATTTGGGGGCCTACGAAACGGACGGGCCCCATATCAGCCTGAGCAAAGCGGTCAGTCCAGTCAGGGTTGAATCAGGCCAGCGGGTGACCTATACCTTGGCCTTGAGAAATAGCGGGCTGCTGAATGACAGCGTCCGCTTAAGCGACACCTTGCCCAGCGGGGTTGAGTTCGCCGTTTGGGTAGCGCAAGGGGGGGCGGTGGAGAATGCTAATGAAATTAGCTGGCAGGGCCCAGTCACAGCGGGAGAAAGCATCAGCATCACCTTCGGGGTGACCACCCCCAACTTAAAAGGTGTCATCATCACCAACACGGCTCAGTTCAGCAGCAGCCGCCAAACAGGGTCAATCAGCGTCAGCCATACCGTCTTGAAGCGGCTTTATGTTGACGCTGCTGTCACGCTCCTGACGATGACAGATGGGCTGACTTGGACGACGGCCTACACCAACTTGCAAGATGCGCTCGCTGTGGCCCTAGCCGGGGACGAAATATGGGTGGCGAAGGGAGTCTACTACCCGGACGAGGGCCGGGGGCAGACCAACGATGATGTCACGGCCAGCTTTGCCCTGACCGATGGGGTCGAGATATACGGGGGCTTCGCGGGCACGGAGACCGAGCGCAGTCAACGCCAGCCCAGAGTCAACGTGACCGTCTTGAGCGGGGATATTGACCGCAATGATGTCACAGATGGGCAGGAGGTGGTCACGACGACAGACAATATTACGGGGTCGAACGCCCGCCACGTCATCTTCAACAGAGGGGTCAGCAGGACGGCGGTCTTGGACGGCTTCACCATCACCGCTGGGGATGTGAATGTTGGGGGGTTCTGCCCGGGTAATTGCGGCGGGGGGATGTTCAACATAAGAAGCAGTCCTGTGATGAGCCAAATCAGCTTTAGGGGCAATCGGGCTGGTGGCCACGGCGGGGGGATGGTCAACTGGGAGAACAGCCATCCTAAGATGAGCCAAGTCAGCTTTAGCGGCAATTCTGCTGCTACCCATGGCGGGGGGATGCACAACGATAGCAGTAGTCCTGAGATGAGCCAAGTCAGCTTTAGCGGCAATTTTGCTTTAGTCGGCGGGGGGATGTTCAACGAAAGCGGCAGCAATCCTGAGATGAGCCAAGTCAGCTTTAGCGGCAATCGTGCTAACAACGGCGGGGGGATGTTCAACGCTAACAGCAATCCTCAGATTAGCAATAGTATCTTCTGGGGGAACGCAGCGAGTGGCCTGATGAATGCCTCGGCTCAAATTGCGAATCTCTCCAGCAGCCCGGTGATCAGCTACACCTTGATTCAGGGTTCAGGTGGCAGCAGTGCTTGGGATAACAACTTGGGCTCAAACGGCGGCAACAATCTAGACGCAGACCCGCGGTTCCGAGAGCCTATCGACCCGGCGGATGCCCCCACCAGTGCTGGCAATCTGCGCCTTGAACCAGGCTCCCCGGCCATTGATGCCGGCGATAATCGTGCGGCCAGCGGCCCGCTAGATTTAGCTGGAGCCCCTCGCATCCAAGGGAGGGGGGTGGATTTGGGGGCCTACGAAGTTGGGGCCCTTGTCAGCCTGAGCAAAGCGGTCAGCCCAGTCATAGTTGAACCAGACCAGCGGGTGACCTATACCTTGGTCTTGAGCAATAGCGGCGTGGTGAGTGACAGCGTCCGCTTAAGCGACCCCTTGCCCAGCGGGGTTGAGTTCGCCGCTTGGGGAGCGCAGGGGGGGGGGGGGGGGGGTGATAACCGCTAATGAAATCAGTTGGCAGGACACAGTCACAGCGGGAGAAAGCATCAGCATCACCTTCGGGGTCAGCAACCTCAACTTAAGCGGCCCCATCACCAACACGGCTCAGTTCAGCGGCAGCCTCCAAACAGGGTCAAGCAGCGTCAGCCATACCGTCTTGAACGTCTCCCCCCTCGCGGCTGACGACACCTACAGCACGACTGAAGACACCCGGCTGACGATCATCAGCCCCACTGGGGTCTTAAGCAATGATGACGACCTCAACGGGGATAGCCTGACCGCTACCGTCCAGAGCGATGTCAGCAGTGGGACACTGGACTTGCAAGTTGATGGCAGCTTTGTCTATACCCCGGCTGCTGATGTCAACGGCTTAGATTACTTCAGCTATCAGGTCTCCGACGGCGTGTTGAGCGACACGGCCCTTGTGACCATCACCATCGCGGCGGTCAATGATGCGCCAGTAGCAGCGGCAGGAGCAGACCAAAGCGTGAGGGTCAGCCAAAGGGTGAGCCTTGATGGCAGCTTGAGCAGGGATGTCGAGGGGGATACCTTGGGCTATGGCTGGCAGCAGACAGGCGGGGTCAGCGTGACCTTGAATACGCCCAGCCTCAGCCGAACAACCTTCATCGCCCCAGCCCTGCCGACCCTCTTAACCTTCAGCCTAAGCGTGACCGATGAGCAGGGTCTAGTCTCAAGGGCAGATGAAGTGGTCATCACCGTCACAGATGTCACAGATGAAGCGATTGCGGGCTTGAGCGCCCAAAACAGCAGCCCGGCCGCGCTCAATGAGGTCATCACCTTCACCGCCAGCATCACAGCCGGCGACAATGTGACCTACAGGTGGGACTTCGGGGAGGGGGGCAGTGCTGTGGGTCAAAGGGTGACCTATCTCTATATCCAAACGGGAACATACACCGCCACCGTCGAGGCCAGCAACAGCACCAACCGCTTGACCGCCACCACAGGGGTGACGATTACCGATATTACAGGACGCAGTGTTATAACCATCACAGGCTTGAGCGTCCAAAACAGCAGCCCGGCCGCGCTCAATGAGGTCATCACCTTCACCGCCCACATCATAGCGGGTGATAATGTGAATTACATTTGGGACTTCGGGGATGGAGGCAGGGCTGTGGGTCAAAGGGTGACGCATCGTTATACCCAAACGGGAAGGTACACCGCCACCGTCTTGGCCATCAACAGCATCAACCGCTTGACCGCCACGACAGGGGTGAGGGTTACAGAAGAAGCGATTGCGGGCTTGAGCGTCCAAAACAGCAGCCCGGCCGCGCTCAATGAGGTCATCACCTTCACCGCCCACATTACAGCCGGTGAGCGGGTGAATTACACTTGGGACTTCGGGGATGGGAGCAGGGCTGGGGGTCAAGAAGTGACCTATCTCTATCTCCAAACGGGAACATACACCGCCAAGGTCGAGGCCAGCAACAGCACCAACCGCTTGACCGCCACCACAGGGGTGACGATTACCGATATTATAGACACCAGTGCTATAACCATCGCCGGCTTAACCGTCCAAAACAGCAGCCCGACTGAGGTCAAGGAGGTCATCACCTTCACCGCCAACATTACAGCCGGTGATAATGTGAATTACAGGTGGGACTTCGGGGATGGGTTCAGTGCTGTGGGTCAAGAAGTGAGCCATGTCTATCGCCAAACGGGAACATACACCGCCAGCGTCTTGGCCATCAACAGCATCAACCGTTTGACCGCCACGACAGGGGTGACGGTTACAGAGGAAGCGATTGCGGGCTTGAGCGTCCAAAACAGCAGCCCGGCCGCGCTCAATGAAGTGGTCACCTTCACCGCCAAGATAACAGCCGGTGAAGGGGTGAATTACAGGTGGGACTTCGGGGATGGGTTCAGGGCTGTGGGTCAGGAGGTGACGCATGTCTATACCGAAGCGGGAACTTACATCGCTAGGGTCGTAGCCAGCAACAGCAGCAATACCCTGACCGCCACGACAGGGGTGAGGATTACCGATGAAGCGATTGCCGGCTTGAGCGTCCAAAACAGCAGCCCGGCCGCGGTCAAGGAGGTCATCACCTTCACCGCCAACATCACAGCGGGGACAAATGTAAGCTATACTTGGCACTTCGGGGATGGGGAACAGGTCAGCGGCACATCAGAAGTGAGCCGTGTCTATCCCCAAGCGGGAACATACACCGCCACCGTCGAGGCCAGCAACAGCACCAACAGCTTGACCGCCACGACGCGGGTGACGATTACAGATGAAGCCATCGCCGGCTTGAGCGTCCAAAACAGCCCGGTCACGCTCAATGAAGTGGTCACCTTCACCGCCAACATCGCAGCCGGGACGAATGTGAATTACATTTGGGATTTCGGGGATGGGGCCAGGGCTGTGGGTCAGGAGGTGCCCCATGTCTATCGCCAAGCGGGAACATACACCGTCAGGGTCGAGGCCAGCAACAGCATCAATACCCTGACCGCCACGACCGTGGTCAGCATCACCCCTAGCGAGAGGCCCGAGATTGATGTCACGGATTATCTAAACCCTGTCCTGCGGCTTAGATACTTCACCGCCTATCAGGGGGTGGCCTACTCCTATATCGTCAAGGTTTCGCCAAGCCTGATGAGGGCTCAGACCCCTCATCTCCTTGAGACACAAGTTTACATGCTCTCCGCCCCGCACAAGCCCGCTTGGCTGGATTTTGTCGATCATCGGAATAATACAGGTACGCTCAGGGGGGTGCCAGGGGCGGCGGACCGGGGCGAACAGGCGGTCACCATTCTGGCCAGGGACGGACAAGTGAGCAGCACCGCTGTTTTCACCATTACGGTTGGGCCTAATCAGGTCTATCTGCCTTTGGTCTTGCGGTAGCACCTGAGACGAGCCCTTGGCGGTTGTTTATCGCGCCTAACTCACTTTGCTCAAATAAAATCAGCCAAGTATCATAACCCTATGAAAATATCAAGATGCAGATGAGAAGGATAAAAACGAATGCGCTTTTTCAATACCGCTGGCCCAGTTAAACCTGACCTACATTTGTATTTGCAAAGGATTAGCGCGTATGTCTACCGAAATTGAAATAGAGATTATTAAATTACGACAAGAAATTAACCATCATCTCTATTGTTATCATACCTTGGATAATGCGGTTATTAGTGATGCTGAGTATGATCGTCTTTTTCATCGGTTAAGGCGTTTAGAAGAGAGCCATCCACATCTTATCATACCTGACTCGCCGACGCAGCGGGTTGGGGCTGCTCCCTTGTCTGAATTTGATAAGGTCGTTCACCCCATCCCCCTGACCAGCTTAAGTAACGCATTTGATGACGATGATATGTGGGCCTGGTTGAAACGGATTGAACGCCTCTTGCCGGAGGGGATGACAGGTGATGCCTTAGCCTTTGTGGTCGAACCGAAAATTGATGGTTTGGCGGTTGCTTTGACTTATGAACAGGGTCTATTTACGCAAGGGGCAACCCGCGGCAATGGCATTGAGGGTGAAGATGTCACCCTAAACCTGCGGACGATACAGAACATACCGCTGCGCATTCCTTTAACTGGAGCTAATCAGACTAGCGCCCCACCTGAGCGCATCGAAGTGCGGGGCGAAGTCTATATTGGTTTGGCAGATTTTTCAGCCCTAAACCAGCAACAAGCTGAAAGTGGCGGCAAGCTGTATGCCAATCCTCGCAACACTGCCGCAGGGGCCTTACGCCAATTAGATAGCCGTCTCACGGCGCAAAGGCCTCTCTCTTTCTTCGCTTATCAAATTGGCTATGTTGATGGCCTGACGATTGAGACCCAATGGCAAGCTTTAGAAACCATGCACACCTTGGGCTATCCCGTAAACCCTGATAGTCGGCGCGTAGACTCTTTGGCCGAAGTTTTAGCCTATATTCATCAATGGATGTCTCGCCGCCAAGCCTTACCCTATGAAGCTGATGGCGTTGTGGTGAAAGTTGACCGCTTCGCCTTACAAGAACATCTGGGCATCGTGGGCAATGCTCCCCGCTGGGCCATTGCCTATAAATTCCCTGAACAAGAAGTGACCACCAAACTCCTCTCCATCGAAACAAAGGTCGGACGCACTGGCGTGATTACCCCGTATGCAAAACTAGACCCTGTGGAAGTTGGTGGAGTCGTGGTGCAGGAAGCAACGCTCCATAATTTTGAAGATATTGCGCGGAAAGACCTGCGGGATGGGGATATGGTTGTTGTGAAGCGGGCGGGGGATGTCATCCCCCAAGTGTTGCGACCTATCATCGGGCAACGGGCTGGCGATTCTCAGCCTTATACACCGCCTATCACTTGCCCTTCATGTGCAGAACCGCTGGCCTCGTCTGAGGGTGAGGTGGCGATTTATTGTGTTAATGAAGCTTGTCCAGCACGGCTAATCCGAGGCGTGGAATATTTTGTTTCTCGTACAGCGATGGATATCGAAGGATTTGGGGCGAAAAATGCTGAATTATTTGTGCAGCAAAATTTGGTCAAAGATTTAGCCGATGTTTATTATCTACAACGTGAGGATTTATTAGCCTTAGAAGGTTTTGGTGAAAGGCGGGTCGATAATCTGCTTCAGGGCATTGAAGTTAGCAAAGCCCAACCTATGAGCCGAGTCTTGACCGCTTTGGGCATTGATTACGTTGGCAAGACCGTGTCCGATCTTCTCACTGAGCATTTTGTAGCGATTGAGACCATTGCCACGGCCTCTCAAGAGCAGTTAGAAGCGATTGAGGGCATCGGACCGCGTATTGCGGCCTCGCTTGTCACTTGGTTTGCCCATCCAAGCCACCAAAAAATTTTGCAAAAATTACAACAAGCGGGATTACAATGGACCAGGCCAACCAGTCCCCCGTCCTCATCATCCCCTGCGACAGCCCAACCTCTGGCTAATCTCACCTTCGTCATTACTGGTACCCTACCGGACTTATCACGCAATGAAGCCAAAGCGCAGATTGAAGCAGCTGGCGGTAAGGTGAGCAATAGCATCAGCAAAAAAACAAATTATCTCTTAATTGGAGAAAATCCTGGTGGCAGCAAGTTTAACAAGGCCCAATCTTTGAGGACGGAACA
This sequence comes from Anaerolineae bacterium, assembly GCA_965199695.1. Lineage (GTDB taxonomy): Bacteria > Chloroflexota > Anaerolineae > 4572-78 > 4572-78 > CBDAUV01. Next base: position 2,770,463 of record OZ241372.1, read on the forward strand.
GATTACGTGGGAAGAATTGAGCAGCAAAATGGCAGCACATACCACACCATCAATAGACTAAAGATGGTTATACTGAACAAGGGCAAAAATATACAGCAGTGAAATGCAGTCGTAAGTTTTCACAACAAATTCCCAGGCATCGCCTCAAATTTTACATCTTCATAACCAAAGGCCTCTGGGCCAACGACTTTCAGAGCCTGCGCCGTTTTGAGTTCCTTCGGCGCAGGCATCCCCAACACCGCAAGGCGAAGACCATAGCGCAAGCGTTCTGTGCCAATTGGTTCGCCATCTTCTAAATTCAAAATACAGATCAAGTCAGGAACACTACAGACCATTTCCCCCCTGCGCCACGCGACGAGGTTTTCGTTTTGAAAGACGATTTCTAAAGTGTCGTTGGGATCGCCAAAGGCGACCATTTTCAATTTGCCGCGGGCAAAGCCTTGCACGGTGCGACGTTCGACATCAACAATTTTGCCTCGAAAAAGAACTTTACCCTGTCCCAAGGCGGCTAGGGCCTCAGCAGGTTCTTCATTGCGACGGCGGGCCTCTAAGACGACTTGGCCCATATCTTGGGCCAGCTTGAGGGTATCGCGGATGATGAATTGTTTCATCTGTTGCCCAGTTAGCAAAGGCATGGCTAAAACAGCACTGCCACCCATCTCGATGGTTAAACTGCGGGCGTATTGCTCAACCCGCATCGGTGAGTCGATTTGGTCGAAGATGACCACATTGTTATGCGAATCGGCCAAGGCCATCGGGCATAAGGACAGACCGCCAATAGCAAAGGTGTCCATTTGCAACTCTGGAAAGGCCCGTCCCATGCCATCCCCATCGACGACGGGCAAACCCATCTGGAGGCCGCAAATTAAGGGCTTGAGGGCGTTGGCTCCGCCAATCTCGCCGATCAAGACGGCAGCGAGGGGGGCGTGAATATGGGCTTCTAAAGTTCGCATAGCGGTGACAAATTCAGGGCCCGCTTGGAGTTTTTCAATCCCGACGGTGGGCGCACCCATTGTCCCAATCGCGCAGACATAAGCTTCATCCGCCACATCGTCGGCTTCAATGATGCGGACTGATTTCGCATGGCGGCGCAGTTCCGCTTCCAGCCAAATGCGGCCTAAATAAGTATTGCCGCCACCGCCTGTACCTAATATGCCCGCCCCGATGGCGATGGCTAGGGTATCGTTGAGGGTGATTTCTCGTTCCATAGTTGGGTTGTTTAGGAAGGGGAATTAAATAACGCGGGGCAATGCCCAAGTTTTTTAATTCTTATTACCTTATCGCTCTAAGCTTGATACTGCGCCTCAACGGGCACGTAGTCAATATCATACCCAAAATAACGCGGCCCCACTAAGGCTAAACCCTCTGGGGTGCGCCATTTTTCGGGGCAGGGAATGCCAATGACGGCCACCCGATAGCCGTAGCGCAGGCCTTCGGTGGTGATGGGTTCACCCGTGTCGATGTCCAACACCGTGATTAAATCGGGCACGGTGACGCAGATTTGTCCGTCAATTTGCACCACCAAATGTTCGTTTTGAAACCTGAGTTGGAGCTGTTGACCAGCATATTCATCCAGGCCCTCCATAAAGGCATCGCCCTTGGCGAAGCCAGATTCAGTGCGACGCTGGACATCATTGATTTTACCTTTGAAAATCTGATAGCCGCCGCCTGACTGCCGCACCGTTTTGACGGGATCTGCCTCATCCAAGCGGGCCCGGCGAATGGTCTGCCCAATTGTCTCCGCTTGGGTCATGGTGCCGATGACCGCGCATTGTTTCAAATCGTGAACGGTGGCTGCATAGAGGGCGATCATGGCCATTGCGCCCATATCGACGGTGACGCTGCGGGCGAAGGTTTCCGTCCATTTATTGTTAATCGTCTCCATCAGCACGGTGTTGCCACGTTCATCGGACATGGCCATCGGGGTGGCATCAATGCCATAGAGGGTATGGGTGACCATTTGTAACTCAGGGAAGGCACGGCCCATGCCATCACAATCGACCAGGGGCAGGCGCAAACGGGCGGCGACGTAAATCGGCACCACCGAGTTCATGCCACCTGCTTCAATGCTCATCGTGGCCCGAATGGGCTGGCCGATGTATTTGCCGACTGCTTGAAAAGCGTTGATGATGTCATCGCCATTGGGCATCTTTTCGACCATGACCGTTGGAGCCCCCATCATGGCCGTAGGCACGATGAGATCATCGTCATGGAGTTCATCAAGGGTGTAGAGTTCAACTGGCCCATATTCGCGGATGGCCTGTTTCGCCATGAGCATGCCGATGTAGGGGTCGCCACCGCCGCCCGTGCCCAAGACCGTCGCCCCAAGGGCGATATGTTCAATATTTTCTTCATGTAATAAGCGCATTGTTTAGGCCTCTCTCAAATCGCCCACGGCTTTGACCATAATGCGGGTGGCGTTCCCTGGTAGATAGGCCAAGGGAATCTCTTCAACTTCTACAATCTCCACCGTGGCGGCCTCTGCGCCGGCCGCGACAGCTTTATCTCTGGCCTCTTGTTTGGCTTGAGCCAAGGCCTCATCGCGGCTCATCGCGGCCAAGGAGAAAATACGATCTGTTTCCCCGCCGATTTGGGCGATGGCTGCTCCGATGGCGTTGGCCACAGCGAAGTACTCAGGTTTGACGATTTCGGATGCCCCGCCGATGGGGCGCTGGATCAAAATGCTCCCCCCGCCGACGGTAATCACAGGCATAGGGAGTGTGCTAGTTTTCATGCGGTCTATGGCGACGGTGACCATCGACTCAATTTCGTCTTCAACCGCTTGCACAAACGTTTTATCAATATCGGCTACCTTTGCTGCCTCGCCAATGGCGACGTGCCCGGCGGCGACACAAATATCCGTAGCCGTCAAGCTATCGCCGCCGAAGACTTTGGCCTGACTGGTCAATTCATAGCCTACACTCTGCGGGCCGACGTTGAGCGGATCCGTCTGGATCAAGGAGCCGCCGCCCAAGCCGATGGACAAGGTATCGGGCATACGGAAGTTGGTGCGTACCCCGCCGATGCTGACCGCGAGGGCCGCGACACGGGGGAAGCCGCGTTGTAAGACTCCGATATCGCTCGTCGTGCCGCCCACGTCGATGACGATGGCATCTTTCAAATTGCTGAGAAAGGCCGCCCCGCGCATGCTGTTGGTCGGGCCAGAGGCAAAGGTCAAGACGGGATAATTTGCGGCGAAGTCAGCGTTCATCAGTGTGCCGTCGTTTTGGCTAATATAGAAGGGGGCAGTCATCTTCATCTCGGCCAAGGCGGATTTAAAGCCATTGACCGTTTTGAGGGCTAACTGGCGCAGACAAGCGTTCATGATGGCCGCATTTTCTCGCTCTAAGAGGCCAATCCGTCCAATGGTGCTGGAGAGGGTGAGGCTGACATCGGGGATGACCTCGCGCACGATTTGACCCGCTTGTTCTTCAAAGGCCGCATTGACGGGCGAAAAAACGGAGGAAATCGCCACCGCCGAAATGCCTTGATCCCGTATTTGTTTTGCGATTTGCCTGATTTCTGCTGGGTCAAAGGGCGAGATCTCCCGCCCATCAAATTCATGCCCCCCGTGGGCTAAATGATAATGCCGCCCGACTACCTCGGCCAAATCAGCGGGCCAATCGACCAACGGTGGCAAACATACCGTGGCTGGCAGACCCAAGCGAATACAAGCCGTCGGCTGAAGCCGTTTGCGCTCGACGACGGCATTGGTGAAGTGGGTCGTGCCAATCATGACCCCATCCAACTGGGTCACATCCAAGCTCGCTTGTTGCACTAAGGCTTGTAAGGCTGTGGTGATGCCATCGCTGACATTCACCGTGGTCGGGGTTTTCGTCTCGGCAAGGACCTGCTTGCCATCCATCAAAACGGCATCGGTGTTCGTGCCGCCTACGTCTACGCCTATACGCATAGGACCTCCTGTGGGATGATCAGGGATATGATGAGATTAACTGACCTGATGATAAATAATTATAGCCATCTTTCAATGTTTGCCAATAACTTTGAATGTCTAATATATCTAAACGAGCCTGTATCTCACTAACGCCTACAACAATCCTCATAGAACTACTGCACACGAGTTCTATTTTTTCCGAGCACTATGTTTGGCCTGTAACAAGCGCTTCAGGCGCTGCTCAGAATCATTACCTTGCTTAGATTCAGCTCCTGCTGGAGGCGACGGCTTCTGAGGCTTGACAATCGTCACTGGACGTTCTGCTCTTTCTGATGCAGCAGATTGAGCTGGCTTAACGGTGACAGCCTTCTTGACCCTCACCTGTTCCCCCTCATTTTTTACTGGCTTTTCCTTAATTGACAAAAGGCTGCTGACCCTAGATAATTGGGGGCTAGGTTCATCAGCCCGCTGCCTTTGCGGTAAATAAAGGCCCCATCGTTTAAGCATCCGCTGGACTTCCTCTCGGCCAAAGATGACGCGACGTAAACCAATATCGACGGGCAGGAGGCAGACGAAGATGGTCAATAAAGTCGGCCAGAGAGGCCTGGTGGATGAGACGGGAGACAGGGTACGCTCGAAAATTTGGGCTGCATCTTGCGCCCTGAGGATGCGTCCCTCACCAGCCCCCAAAGCGGCCAACTCGGCCATGAGTTTGGGACTGGCTGTTGGGGCTGCATATTCTGGCGAATAGTTGACCACAAAGCCACGTCTGGCCGCGCCAAGCGGCAGGCCTGCTGCATCTGTGCCTTGCACGTAAAGCAAATAAGCCCCTTGTGCTTGTGGATGAATCACTGTTTCGTATAGACCTGGACCAACTTGATCCAGCATAAGATCACTTTGTTCTAAATCTGGAGACACTAATCTGCCTGTCAGTGTCAAATTATTGAGATAGCTGCCTTGCGCGTCTAAGGCTTCGACTGAGAGCCGTGTCGTGCCTGTTTCTGAATCGAAGCGCGTTTGAACTTCCAAGACCCCTTGGGTCTGTTCGACGACGGTCCAGGCAATTACCTGAGACCAAAAACGGGCAAAGTCCTCCCAGCCAACCCAATCTTTGGCCCATTGTCCCTTTGCATCGCTCGTCCAAGCCAGGGCTCGGCCCAAGCCATATTGCCAATGCGCCAAGATGGGGTCTTCTTGATGGCTGAGTAGCACGGTCTGGGCTGTCACTTTGGCTGTGGTCGCAATATAGCCATGTAATCTAGGCACGGCAGACAGGCCCCGCAGCACTGGGCTGGGGGTATGTAGCTGCGGGCTAAAGCTTTCTTCGACGATATATGCTCGCAGAGCCAAGGCCGCTTCTTGGGCGAAAATTTGGGGAATGGTGGCGGCGTTATTGGTCACCTGAAACCGGCCATTGCCTTGTATCGCCAGTTGTTCTAAAAACGGGGCGTAACCGTCGCCAATGGCGACCACAGAAATCGAGACTTCATGTTCAACCAAGGTTTGCACCAATTCAGGAAGCCCCTGTGGGTCGGCCCCCCCATCGGTCAGTAAGACGATATGTTTGATCCGACTCGCTTCGGTCAACATCTCATCGGTGGCGGCTTTTAGACCAGCCAAAATATCGGTTCCCCCAGCGGCGCGGAGGGTCCCGACTTGCCTGCGAATGGCATTTAAATCATCCACGGCGCGAGGACGAACCACCCAGGAGGCATTGCTATCGAAGGCCACGATGCCAACCCGATCGAGGGGCATGAGCAAATCCAAGGTGCGATTGATGGCCTCTTTCGCTAGTTCGACCTTGGAGGCGGCAACCATCGTCGCCGCGCCTGCTTCGGTCATGCTGCCCGATTTATCAATGACCAAGAACATACTCATCCCAGGCAAGCGTTCTTTATCTTTGAGAGCCATCTCAACCGGCAAAGTTTCTTCCAAAGGCGTTTGAAAATAGCCCCCCGCCCCATAGCTTTCCGCGCCGCCGACCACAATCAGCCCCCCACCCAAATCACGCACATAAACTTGGATGAGGGCCAATTGACTGGGACTCAAGGCCGTCGCGGACACGTTGACTAAGACCAGACTAGCATATTGGCTCAAATCCACCATGCTGGTCTGTAGTTGACTGGGCACGATTAAAACGGGCTGGAGACCATAGAGTTCCAGAGCAGGCACGAAATTAGCCACTTCCGCTCGCTCACGGGCGACGATGAGAACTTTCTGAACCCCTTCGATGAAACTGAAGGCATCTAAACGATTGTTTTGGGGTTGTGTATCCTGGCGCGGTAGCAGCCGTACTTGAAAGGTGCTGAAGCCTTGTGACCCAGCAGTCAAGGGCATCAGAAATCTATTGGAGCCAGGCTTGAGGTTGACCTGACTTTGGGTGATCAATTGTCCATCGACGTAAACTTGTAGCTCTGTTTCGGTGAGCAAATTACTCTCTATGTCAACGTCGAGGTCAAAGCGTTCTTGTTCCCCTAAGGTGTTTGGTAGCCTGAGCTTGTTCAGCCGAACTTCGGGCACATCCTGCGGTTGTGGTGGTTGAAAGGTGAATATCTCAACCCCATTTGTGGCGGCCATACGTGCCGCCGCTTTGGCCTGGCCTAAATTAGGCTTACCATCACTCAGAAGCACCAGACGCTTGGCCGTGTCACTGGGAAAAATAGCTAACCCCAGTTGAATAGCAGCGGCGATGTTGGTATAGCTTGTGTCAGGCCTTGAGGCGAACGGCCTAGCAGGAGCAACGAGGGAGGTTTGCGATGGACGGCTGGGTCTATCCAAGGCTGTAGAGGGCCTCTCTTCGACCAAAGCATTCGCCCCGAAGACAACCAGGCCGGCCCTGTCATCTGGCCTTTGATGGGTGAGGGCCTCGTTGATGAAATCGCGCAGCAGGTGACTCGTCTCCGGGTCGATGCTATCAGACTGATCGACTAAAAAAGTTACGCTGAGCCGCTTGGTTTTGCTGACAACTTGCGTTTCGGCTAACGCTAAAACCAGCAAACTGAATAGAATAAGACGTAGCCCGATAGCTAAGTGCCGTCGCCAAGGAGATAAGTCTATCAGGCGACCTCGACTGATTAAGAAAAATAGCGGTATCAGGCCGAATAAAATTAAAACCCAAGGCTGACCAAAAGACATAATTCATCTGGCTGAAAGAAGGTAGTGATTTATGGTATGAATCTTTTTCTATCTGTCTATAGTAGCATCATCCCTGACACTGCACAAGGCGAGGGTATCTGTGTGAAGGCTTAGGGCATAATTTTTGGCCATAAGGCTGGGCCAATGCCTCTTATTTGTCCCCCTTTTTTGTTCCCCTTTGGAGCTTATGGTACAATCCATGAATTATCTTGCAAAATCCATAGAACTGACCCCAGCAACCATCGTCGCCGCGCCCTGTTCAATCAATTTAGGACAATATTAAGGAATAATCGAATGGCTAAAACAATTGTAATCGTTGGCGCTTTAGATACCAAAGGCCCGGAGTTTGCTTATCTGAAAGCGCAAGTTGAGAAATTTGGGCATAAGACCCTTGTGGTTGATTTTGGAGTCATGGGTGAAGCGGCTTTTACCCCAGAGGTGGCCCGAACTGAAGTGGCCCAAGCTGGTGGGGGTGATTTAGCTTATTTAGCATCGGGCGGTCATAAAGATGAAGCGATGCAGGTCATGGCGCAGGGGCTGACCATCGTGGTGAGACGGCTTTATGACGAGGGTAAATTAGACGGGATTATCGGGATGGGCGGCAGCGGTGGCACCTCTATTGCGACCAGTGGCATGCGGGCCCTGCCTGTTGGCCTACCTAAAGTAATGGTCTCCACCGTCGGCGGCGGCAATGTCGGGCCTTATGCCGGCACAAAGGACATCGCCTTCATCCCCTCCATTGTTGATATCGCCGGGCTAAATCGTATCAGCCGCGTCATTTATGACAATGCAGCCGGGGCTATTAGTGGGATGGTGCAAATCGAACCGGGGCAGGCGGTGGAGGGGTCAAATGCAGATAGACCGCTCGTTGTGGCTTCGATGTTTGGCAATACCACCACGGCTGTAGACCATGCTCGTGCGCTCGTTGAAGCGGCTGGCTATGAGGTCCTGGTCTTCCACGCTACGGGAATCGGTGGTCAGACAATGGAGAGTTTGATCAGCGATGGTTATATCCTTGGCTCTATGGATATCACCACCACTGAATTAGCCGATACCGTCTGCGGCGGTATCTTCGATGCGGGCGCAGAACGGTGTATGGCTGCCTCAAAAGCCGGCATCCCCGCTGTCATTGTCCCTGGTTGTGTGGACATGGCCAATTTTGGGGGCCTGGAAACAGTGCCAGCAAAATATCATCAGCGCAATCTCTATCAGTGGAATCCTGAGGTAACCCTACTTCGCACCAATATCGAAGAAAATATTCAGATAGGCCACATGATTGCGGCAGCGGCAAATCAAGCCACCGCGCCCGTAACCATCATCTTACCGCTCAACGGCCTTTCTATGCTTGATAGCGAGGGCGAACGTTTTTGGGATCCAGAGGCAGATAAAGCCTGTTTTGAAACCATCAAACAAAATATCAGGTCAGATATTTTAGTTTTAGAACGCGCTCAGAATATTAACGATCCTGAATTTTCAGGGAAGGTGGCCGAGACCCTGCTGGCAATGTTATAAGCAATAGGTTGAGCAGAAAACGATATATAGCTATAAGAAGGAGAAACCAATGAAGAGGAATTTATCCCTAAAAGCTAAATGTTGTCTCAGCTTGCTAATCGGGCTAGGCTTGAGCCTTTGTTTGGGGGTCAGCGTGGCCCAAGCCCAATGTCCAAATAGTCGGTGTTATGTTGACGCTGATGTGACCCTGACGGCGACAACTGGGATGACTTGGACCTTAGCCTTCACCAACCTGCAAGATGCGCTCGCTGTGGCCGCAGACGGCACCGAAATATGGGTGGCGGAGGGAGTCTACTACCCGGACGAGGGCCGGGGGCAGACCAACGATAATCACCTGGCCCACTTTGCCCTGAAAGATGGGGTCAAGATATACGGGGGCTTCGCGGCCACGGAGACCGAGCGCAGTCAACGCCAGCCCAAGGCCAACGTGACGGTCTTGAGCGGGGATATTGACCGCAATGATATCACAGATAGCCATGGGGTGGTCACGGCGACAGACAATATTAGCGGCACGAACGCCTACCACGTCATCCACAACATAGGGGTTAGCAGGACGGCGGTCTTGGACGGCTTCACCATCACCGCTGGGCATGCGGATCATTTTACTAAGGCCTGCCCGGGTGCTTGCGGCGGGGGGATGCTCAACTATAGCAGCCATCCTGAGATAAGCCAAGTCAGCTTTAGCGGCAATCGTGCTGTTGAAGGCGGGGGGATGCTCAACCATCATGGCAGCAGACCTCAGATAAGCCAAGTCAGCTTTAGCGGCAATTCTGCTTCTAACTTCGGCGGGGGGATGCACAACGCTGACTACAACAGCAGACCTGTGATAAGCCAAGTCAGCTTTAGCGGCAATTCTGCTAGGAACGGCGGGGGGATGTCCAACAGTTACAACCAGCTTGAGATAAGCCAAGTCAGCTTTAGCGGCAATTCTGCTTCCCTCTTAGGCGGGGGGATGTTCAACTCTGACAGCCATCCTCAGATAAGCCAAGTCAGCTTTAGGGGCAATTATGCTGATACCCAAGGCGGGGGGATGTTCAACTCTGACAGCCATCCTCAGATAAGCCAAGCCAGCTTTAGCGGCAATCTTGCTGGACTCGGCGGGGGGATGTACAACCAGAGAAGCAGTCCTGTGATAAGCCAAGCCAGCTTTAGCGGCAATTATGCTTCTAGCTGGGGCGGGGGGATGATCAGCAACAGCAGGAGCCATCCTCAGATTGTCAATAGTATCTTCTGGGGGAACGCAGACCCTGTTAGGGGGATGGGTGCCAGGGCTCAAATTTTGGCTGACGGCAACATGATGATCAGCGACACCTTGGTCCAGGGTTCAAGTGTCATAGAGCTTTATGGGATCACTTGGCGGAGCAGATTGGAAAACGGCGGCGGCCACAATCTTCTAGACGTAGACCCGCTGTTCCGAGAGCCTATCAACCCTTTCCTGGCCCCCACCAGTGCTGGCAATCTGCGCCTTAGACTAGGCTCCACGGCCATTAATGCCGGCGATGACCTTGCCGCCAGCGGCCCGGTAGATTTAGAGGGAGCCCCCCGCATCCATGGGGCGGGGGTGGATTTGGGGGCCTACGAAACGCCCCTGCCCGATATCAGCCTGAGCAAAGCGGTCAGCCCAGCCATTGTTGAATCAGGCCAGCGGGTGACCTATACCTTGGTCTTGAGCAATAGCGGTGTGGTGAGTGACGACGTCCGCTTAACCGACACCTTGCCCAGCGGGGTTGAGTTCGCCGCTTGGGGAGCGCAAGGGGGGGCGATGGAGAATGCTAATGAGATTAGCTGGCAGGGCCCAGTCACAGTCGGAGAAAGCATCACCATCACCTTCGGGGTAATCAACCTCATCTCAGGCGGCATCATCAACAACAGGACCCAGTTCAGCGGCAACTTCCAAACAGGGTCAAGCAGCGTCAGCCATGGTGTCTTTAGGCAGCGGGTTTATGTTGACGCTGATGTGACCCTGATGGCGACAGATGGGATGAGTTGGACGACAGCCTACACCAACCTGCAAGATGCGCTTGCTGTGGCCATAGACGGCACCGAAATATGGGTGGCGGCGGGAGTCTACTACCCGGACGAGGGCGGGGGGCAGACCAACAATGATGTCAGGGCCAGCTTTACCCTGAACTATGGGGTCAAGCTATACGGGGGCTTCGCGGGCACGGAGACCTCGCGCAGTCAACGCCAGCCCAGGGTCAACCTGACCGTCTTGAGCGGAGATATTGACCGCAATGATCAAACAGATGGGCAGGGGGTGGTCACGGCGGCAGGCAATATTTCGGGGTCGAATGCCTACAACGTCATCAGGAACATCGGGGTTGGCAGAACGGCGGTCTTGGACGGCTTCACCATCACCGCTGGGCATGCTAGGGGTGGTGGCTGCCCGGGTTCTTGCGGCGGGGGGATGTACAACCATATAAACAGCAATCCTGTGATAAACCAAATCAGCTTTAGGGGCAATCATGCTAGCTTCGGCGGGGGGATGTTCAACGATGGCGGCAATCCTGAGATGAGCCAAGTCAGCTTTAGCGGCAATCAAGCTGATGACAGCGGCGGGGGGATGTTCAACGATGGCGGCAATCCTGAGATGAGCCAAGTCAGCTTTAGCGGCAATCGTGCTGGCTTCGGCGGGGGGATGTTCAACGAAGGCAGCAATCCTGAGATGAGCCAAGTCAGCTTTAGCGGCAATTATGCTGCTGACAGCGGCGGGGGGATGTTCAACGATAAAGACAGCAGACCTGAGATTGTCAATAGTATCTTCTGGGGGAACGTAGCGGGAAGGCAGATGACGGCTCAAATTCATAATTCCGATTCCGGCAGCAACCCGGTGATCAGCTACACCTTGATTCAGGGTTCAGGTGGCAGCGGCAGTGCTTGGGAGAGCAGCTTGGGCAGGGACGGCGGCCACAATTTAGACGCAGACCCGCTGTTCCGAGAGCCTATCAAATCTGTGCGGACCTCCTCCCCCACTGCTGGCAATCTGCGCCTTAAACGAGGCTCCCCGGCCATTAATGCCGGCGATAATCGTGCCGCCAGCGGCCCGCTAGATTTAGCTGGAGCCCCCCGCATCCAAGGGGGGCGGGTGGATTTGGGGGCCTACGAAGCTGAGCCCCTTGTCAGCCTGAGCAAAGCGGTCAGCCCAGCCCTTGTTGAAGCAGGCCAGCGGGTGACCTATACCTTGGTCTTGAGCAATAGCGGCGCAGTGAGTGACAGCGTCCGCTTAAGCGACACCTTGCCCAGCGGGGTTGAGTTCGCCGCTTGGGTAGCGCAACGGGGGGCGGTGGAGAATGCTAATGAGGTCAGCTGGCAGGGCACAGTCCCAACGGGAGAAAGCATCAGCATCACCTTCGTGGTGACCAACCTCAACTCAAGCAGTGCCATCACCAACAGGGCCCAGTTCAGCGGCAGCCGCCAAACAGGGTCAAGCAGCGTCAGCCATAGCGTCTTTAGGCGGCGGTTTCATGTTGACGTTGATGTGAGGTCCCCGCTGCCAGATGGGCTGAGTTGGAGGACAGCTTACCCCAACCTGCAAGATGCGCTCGCTGTGGCCGTAGACGGGGACGAAATATGGGTGGCGGAGGGAGTCTACTACCCGGACGAGGGCGGGGGGCAGAGCAACAATAATAGAGGGGCCAGCTTTGCCCTGAAAAATGGGGTCAAGATATACGGGGGCTTCGCGGGCACGGAGACCGAGCGCAGTCAACGCCAGCCCAGTACCAATGTGACGGTCTTGAGCGGGGATATTGACGGCGATGATATAAAAGATGGGCAGGGGGTGGTCAGGACGGCAACAGGCAATATTAGGGGCGCGAACGCTTACCACGTCATCAGGAACATCGGGGTTAGCAGGACGGCGGTCTTGGACGGCTTCACCATCACCGCTGGGAATGCGGATGCTGCGGGTTTTACCTGCCCGGATTCTTGCGGCGGGGGGATGTACAACATAAGAAGCAGTCCTGAGATAAACCAAATCAGCTTTAGGGGCAATTCTGCTACTAGCAGCGGCGGGGGGATGTTCAACAATGACAGCAGCAATCCTAAGATAAGCCAAGTCAGCTTTAGCGGCAATTCTGCGGCTGGCGGCGGGGGGATGTTCAACCATGACAGCAGCAATCCTAAGATAAGCCAAGTCAGCTTTAGCGGCAATCGGGCTGTTCTGGACGGCGGGGGGATGTTCAACGGTAGCAGCAATCCTGAGATAAGCCAAGCCAGCTTTAGCGGTAATTCTGCTAGCTACGGCGGGGGGATGTACAACCATGACAGCAGCAATCCTAAGATAAGCCAAGCCAGCTTTAGCGGCAATTCTGCTGCTAACAGCGGCGGGGGGATGTACAACGGTGACAACAACAGTCCTAAGATAAGCCAAGTCAGCTTTAGCGGCAATCGTGCTAGATGGGGCGGGGGGATGTACAACGAGAGCCTCAGCCATCCTCAGATTGTCAATAGTATCTTTTGGGGGAACGCAGCGGGTATGGCAGAGGCTCAAATTTGGACTGACCACAGCCTCCAGATCAGCTACACCTTGATCCAGGGTTCAGGTGGCGGCGGAAACAATCTAGACGCAGACCCGCTGTTCCAAGTGCCTATCAACCCGGCGGATGCCCCCACCACTGCTGGCAATCTGCGCCTTAAACGAGGCTCCCCGGCCATTAATGCCGGCGATAATCGTGCGGCCAGCGGCCCGCTAGATTTAGCTGGAGCCCCCCGCATCCAAGGGGTGAGGGTGGATTTGGGGGCTTACGAAACGGCCGCGCCCCAAATCAGCCTGAGCAAAGCGGTCAGCCCAGCCATGGTTGACTCAGGCCAGCGGGTGACCTATACCTTGGCCTTGAGCAATAGCGGGCTGGTGCCTGACTACATCCGCTTAACCGACACCTTGCCCAGCGGGGTTGAGTTCGCCGCTTGGGTGGAGCAAGGGGGGGCGAAGATGATCGCTGATGATATCAGGTGGGAGGGCATAGTCACAGCCGCAGAAAGCATCAGCATCACCTTCGGGGTGACCAACCTCAACTTAAGCCGCGCCATCATCAACAGGGCCCAGTTCGACAGCACCTTCCAAGAAGAGTCAAGCAGCGTCAGCCATACCGTCTTGAGACGGTTTTATGTTGACGCTGATGGGATATCCCCGCTGCCAGATGGGCTGAGTTGGAGGACAGCCTACCCCAACCTGCAAGATGCGCTCGCTGAGGCCGCAGACGGGGACGAAATATGGGTGGCGGAGGGAGTCTACTACCCGGACGAGGGCCGGGGGCAGACCAACGATGATGTCACGGCCAGCTTTGCCATGAAAAATGGGGTCGAGATATACGGGGGCTTCGCGGGCACGGAGACCTCGCGCAGTCAACGCCAGCCCAGAGCCAACGTGACCGTCTTAAGTGGGGATATTGACCGCAATGATGTCACAGATGGGCAGGGGGTGGTCAGGACGACAGCCAATATTGCGGGCTTGAACGCCTCCCACGTCATCAGGAACAGCGATGTTAACAGCACGGCGGTCTTGGACGGCTTCACCATCACCGCTGGGTATGCGAATGTTGGGGGTCTCTGCCCGAATAATTGCGGCGGGGGGATGCTCAACATAAGAAGCAGTCCTGTGATAACCCAAATCAGCTTTAGCGGCCATCATGCTGATGCCAACGGCGGGGGGATGGTCAACTGGGAGAACAGCCATCCTAAGATGAGCCAAGTCAGCTTTAGCGGCAATACTGTTAATGGCAACGGCGGGGGGATGTTCAACAGCCACAGCAGCAGACCTGAGATGAGCCAAGTCAGCTTTAGCGGCAATCGTTCTCACCTCGGCCTCGGCGGGGGGATGTACAACCAGGTCAACAGCCATCCTGCGATGAGCCAAGTCAGCTTTAGCGGTAATTCTGCTCAGAACGGCGGCGGGGGGATGGTCAACCATGACAGCAGTCCTCACATTGTCAATAGTATCTTCTGGGGGAATGAAGCGAGTAACCTGATCAATGCCAGGGCTCAAATTTATAATTTCGGTGTCAGCAGCCCGACGATCAGATACACCTTGGTCCAGAGTTCAGGTGGCAGCGGCAGGGCTTGGGAGAGCGGCTTGGGCATGGACGGCGGAAACAATCTAGACGCAGACCCGCTGTTCCGAGAGCCTATCAACCCTGCGGATTTCCCCACCAGTGCTGGTAATCTGCGCCTTGAACGAGGCTGTTCCCCGGCCATTGATGCCGGCGATGACCCTGCCGCCAGCGGCCCTGAAGATTTAGAGGGAGCGACCCGCATCCAAGGGGCGGGGGTGGATTTGGGGGCATATGAAAGCAGGCCCGCGGCCTGTATCAGCCTGAGCAAAGCGGTCAGCCCAGCCATGGTTAAACCAGACCAGCGGGTGACCTATACCTTGGTCTTGAGCAATAGCGGCGCAGTGAGTGACAGCGTCCGCTTAAGCAACACCTTGCCCAGCGGGGTTGAGTTCGCCGCTTGGGTAGCGCAAGGGGGGGCGGTGATAACCGCTAATGAAATCAGTTGGCAGGGCACAGTCACAGCGGGAGAAAGCATCAGCATCATCTTCGGGGTCAGCAACCTCAACTTAAGCGGCCCCATCACCAACAGGGCTCAGTTCAGCGGCAGCGTCCAAACAGGGTCAAGCAGCGTCAGCCATTTCGTCTCGAACGTCTCCCCCCTCGCGGCTGACGACACCTACAGCACGGATGAAGACACCCCGCTGACCATCATCAGCCCCACTGGGGTCTTAAGCAATGATGGCGACCTCAACGGGGATAGGCTGACCGCTACCGTCCAGAGCGATGTCAGCAGTGGGACACTGGACTTGCAACTTGATGGCAGCTTTGTCTATACGCCGCTGACTCATTTCAACGGCCTAGATTACTTCAGCTATCAGGTCTCAGACGGCGTGTTGAGCGACACGGCCCTTGTGACCATCACCATCGCGGCGGTCAATGATGCGCCAGTAGCCCGTGACGATAGAGCCAGCACCAATGAAGACGAAGCGGTCAGCATCAGCGTGTTGAGCAATGATACGGATGTTGACAATAGTCGCTTGTCTCTGGCGGCGGTCAGCCCAGCCCAGAGCGGTACGACCAGCATCAGCGGGCAGCAGGTGGTCTACAGTCCTAGTCTGAACTTCGCCGGCACAGACAGCTTTACCTATCGCGTCTTTGATGGCAGCTTGAGCGACACGGCCTCTGTGACCGTGACCGTCAATGCGGTCAATGATGCCCCGCTGGCAGTGGCAGGGGCAGACCAAAGCGTGAGGGTCAGCCAAAGCGTGACCCTTGATGGCAGCGGGAGCAGGGATGTCGAGGGGGATGCCTTGGGCTATGGCTGGCAGCAGACAGGCGGGGTCAGGGTGACCTTGAACAGGCCCAGCCTCAGCCGAACAACCTTCACCGCCCCAGCCGACCCGACCATTTTAACCTTCCGCCTAAGCGTGACCGATGGGCAGGGTCTAGCTTCAAGGGCCGCTCAAGTGGTCATCACCGTCACAGATGAAGCGATTGCGGGCTTGAGGGCTCAAAACAGCAGCCCAATCGCCGCCCAAGAGACGGTGACTGTCACCGCGCACATCACAGCGGGGACGAATGTAAGCTATGCTTGGTCTTTTGGCGATGGGGGCAATGCTGTGGGACAAATAGCGACGTATGTTTATACCCAAGCGGGAACATACACCGCCACCGTCGTGGCCAGCAACAGCATCAACAGCTTGACCGCCACGACAAGGGTGACGATTAAATGTCCAAATGGGCGGTGTTATGTTGACGCTAATGTGATGCCTCCGGTGATATCAACTGGGCTGAGTTGGAGGACAGCCTACACCAACCTGCAAGATGCGCTCGCTGTGGCCAGAAACGGGGACGAAATATGGGTGGCGGCGGGAGTCTACTACCCGGACGAGGGCGGGGGGCAGACCAACAATGATAGAGGGGCCAGCTTTGTCCTGACCGATGGGGTCAAGATATACGGGGGCTTCGCGGGCACGGAGACCTCGCGCAGTCAACGCCAGCCCAGGGTCAAGGTGACGGTCTTGAGCGGGGATATTGACGGCGATGATATAAGAGATGGGCAGGGGGTGGTCACGACGACAGACAATATTAATGGTTCGAACGCCTACCACGTCATCAGGAACAGCGGGGTCGGCAGAACGGCGGTCTTGGACGGCTTCACCATCACCGCTGGGGATGCTAGGGGTGGTGGTGACTGCCCGGATGATTGCGGCGGGGGGATGTTCAACGATAGCAGCAGTCCTCAGCTAACCCAAATCAGCTTTAGGGGCAATTCTGCTAGATTCGGCGGGGGGATGTACAACAACAATAACAGCAGACCTGAGATGAGCCAGGTCAGCTTTAGCGGCAATTCTGCTGCTCACCACGGCGGGGGGATGTTCAACAAAAATAACAGTAGACCTGAGATGAGCCAGGTCAGCTTTAGCGGCAATCGTGCGGCTACCAGCGGCGGGGGGATGTTCAACAGCAACGGCCATCCTGAGATGAGTCAGGTCAGCTTTAGCGGCAATTTTGCTTTCAACGGCGGGGGGATGTTCAACGCTGGCAGCAATCCTCACATTGTCAATAGTATCTTCTGGGGGAACGCAGCGAATGGCTTGATGGATGCCTCGGCTCAAATTACGAATAGCAGCGGCAGCACCCCGGTGATCAGCTACACCTTGATCCAGAGTTCAGGTGGCAGCGGCCTTGCTTGGGAGAGCAGCTTGGGCAGGGACGGCGGAAACAATCTAGACGCAGACCCGCTGTTCCGAGAGCCTATCGACCCGGCACAGGCTCCCACCAGGGCTGGCAATCTGCGCCTTGAACCAGGCTCCCCGGCCATTGATGTCGGCGATGACCGTGCGGCCAGAGACGATGTAGATTTAGCTGGAGCGACCCGCATCCAAGGGGCGGGGGTGGATTTGGGGGCCTACGAAAGGGCCGGGCCCTATATCAACCTGAACAAAGCGGTCAGCCCAGTCAGGGTTGAACCAGACCAGCGGGTGACCTATACCTTGGTCTTGAGCAATAGCGGGCTGCTGAGTGACAGCGTCCGCTTAAGCGACCCCTTGCCCAGCGGGGTTGAGTTCGCCGCTTGGGTAGCGCAAGGGGGGGCGGTGGAGAATGCTAATGAGATCAGCTGGCGGGGCACAGTCACAACGGGAGAAAGCATCAGCATCACCTTCGAGGTCAGCAACCTCAACTTAAGCGGCCCCATCACCAACAGGGCTCAGTTCAGCGGCAGCCTCCAAACAGGGTCAAGCAGTGCCAGCTATACCGTCTTGAACGTCCCCCCCCTCGCGGCTGACGACACCTACAGCACGACTGAAGACATCCCGCTGACGATCATCAGCCCCACTGGGGTCTTAAGCAATGATGGCGACCTCAACGGGGATAGCCTGATGGCTAGCGTCGAGAGCGTCGGCCGGGGAACACTGGACTTGCAACTTGACGGCAGCTTTGTCTATACCCCGGCTGCTGATGTCGACAGCCAAGATCACTTCAGCTATCAGATCTCCGACGGCGTGTTGACCGACACGGCATCTGTGACCATCATCATCCGGGCGGTCAATGATGCGCCAGTAGCCTTTGACGATACAGCCAGGGCCAATGAAGACGTAGCGGTCAGCATCAGCGTGTTGAGCAATGATACAGATGTAGACAATAGTCGCTTGTCTCTGGCGGCGGTCAGTCCAGCCCAAAGCGGCACGACCAGCATCAGCGGGCAGCAGGTGGTCTACAGCCCTAATCTGAACTTCGTCGGCACAGACAGCTTTACCTATAGCGTCTCTGATGGCAGCTTGAGCGACATGGCCTCTGTGACCGTGACCGTCAATGCGGTCAATGATGCGCCAGTAGCAGAGGCAGGGGCAGACCAAAGCGTGAGGGTCAGCCAAAGCGTGACCCTTGATGGCAGCTTGAGCAGCGATGTCGAGGGGGATGCCTTGAGCTATGGCTGGCAGCAGACAGGCGGGGTCAACGTGACCTTGAACAGGCCCAGCCTCAGCCGAACAACCTTCACCGCCCCAGCCCTGCCGACCGTCTTAACCTTCAGCCTAAGCGTGACCGATGGGCAGGGTCTAGCTTCAAGGGCAGATGAAGTGGTCATCACCGTCAAAGATGAAGCGATTGCGGGCTTGAGGGCTCAAAACAGCAGCCCAATCGCCGTCCACGAGAGGGTGACTTTCACCGCGCACATCACAGCGGGGACCAATGTAAGCTATGCTTGGGATTTTGGCGATGGGGGCAATGCTGTGGGTCAAGAAGTGACTCATATCTATACCCAAGCGAGAACATACACCGCCAGGGTCGAGGCCAGCAACAGCAGCAATATCCTGACCGCCACAACGCGGGTGACGATTACAGATGAAGCCATCGCCGGCTTGAGCGTCCAAAACAGTAGCCCGACCGCGGCCAATGAGGTCGTCACCTTCACCGCCCAGATTACGGCAGGTGAAAAGGTGAGTTACACTTGGGACTTCGGGGATGGGGGCAATGCTGTGGGACAAACAGCGACGCATGTTTATACCCAAGCGGGAACATACACCGCCAGGGTCGAGGCCAGCAACAGCACCAACAGCTTGACCGCCACGACAAGGGTGACGATTAAATGTCCAAATGGACGGTGTTATGTTGACGCTAATGTGATGCCCCCGGTGATACCAGATGGGATGAGTTGGAGGACAGCCTACACCAACCTGCAAGATGCGCTCGCTGTGGCCAGAAACGGGGACGAAATATGGGTGGCGGCGGGAGTATACTACCCGGACGAGGGAGGGGGGCAGACCAAGGATGATGTCAGGGCCAGCTTTGCCCTGACCGATGGGGTCGAGATATACGGCGGCTTCGCGGCCACGGAGACCGCGCGCAGTCAACGCCAGCCCAGGGTCAACGTGACCGTCTTGAGCGGGGATATTGACGGCAATGATGGCACAGATAGCCAGGGGGTGGTCACGACGACAGCCAATATTACGGGGTCGAACGCCTACCACGTCATCTTCAACAGAGATGTTAGCAGCACGGCGGTCTTGGACGGCTTCACCATCACCGCTGGGGATGTGAATGTTGGGGGGGTCTGCCCGGATAATAATAATTGCGGCGGGGGGATGTACAACATAAGAAGCAGTCCTGTGATGAGCCAAATCAGCTTTAGCGGCAATCGGGCTGGGGCCCACGGCGGGGGGATGGTCAACTGGGATAACAGCCATCCTAAGATGAGGCAAGTCAGCTTTAGCGGCAATCGGGCTGCTGTCCACGGCGGGGGGATGCTCAACAGTGCCAGCAGTCCTGAGATGAGCCAAGTCAGCTTTAGCGGCAATCGGGCTAGCCTCGGCGGGGGAATGTTCAACCAGACCAACAGCAATCCTAAGATGAGCCAAGTCAGCTTTAGCGGCAATTCTGCGGCTAACAGCGGCGGGGGGATGTTCAACACTGGCAGCCAGCCTCACATTGTCAATAGTATCTTCTGGGGGAACGCAGCGAGTGGCCTGATCAATGCCCCGGCTCAAATTCATAATTCCGGCGGCAGCAGCCCGGCGATCAGCTACACCTTGATCCAGAGTTCAGGTGGCAGTAGTGCTTGGGAGAGCAGCTTGGGCGATGACGGCGGAAACAATCTAGACGCAGACCCGCTGTTCCGAGAGCCTATCGACCCGGCGGATGCCCCCACCAGTGCTGGCAATCTGCGCCTTGAACCAGGCTCCCCGGCCATTGATGCCGGTGATGACCGTGCCGCCAGCGGCCCGGTAGATTTAGATGGAACCCCCCGCATCCAAGGGGCGAGGGTGGATTTGGGGGCTTATGAAAGACGGCCCAGGCCCGATATCAGCCTGAGCAAAGCGGTCAGCCCAGTCATGGTTGAACCAGACCAGCGGGTGACCTATACCTTGGTCTTGAGCAATAGCGGCTTGGGGAGTGACAGCGTCCGCTTAAGCGACACCTTGCCCAGCGGGGTTGAGTTCGCCGCTTGGGGAGCGCAAGGGGGGGCGAGGGAGAATGCTAATGAGATCAGTTGGCAGGGCACACTCACAGTCGGAGAAAGCATCAGCATCACCTTCGGGGTCAGCAACCGCAACTTAAGCGGCCCCATCACCAACAGAGCCCAGTTCAGCGGCAGCCTCCAAACAGGGTCAAGCAGCGTCAGCCATACCGTCTTGAACGTCTCCCCCCTCGCGGCTGACGACACCTACAGCACGGATGAAGACACCCGGCTGACGATCATCAGCCCCACTGGGGTCTTAAGCAATGATGGCGACCTCAACGGGGATAGCCTGATGGCTAGCGTCCAGAGCGATGTCAGCCGGGGGACACTGGACTTGAAAGTTGATGGCAGCTTTGTCTATACCCCGGCTGCTCAGGTCAACGGCTTAGATTACTTCAGCTATCAGGTCTCAGACGGCGTGTTGAGCGACACGGCCTCTGTGACCATCATCATCCGGGCGGTCAATGATGCGCCAGTAGCCTTTGACGATACAGCCAGCACCAAGGAAGACGAAGCGGTCAGCATCAGCGTGTTGAGCAATGATGCGGATGTTGACAATAGTAACTTGTCTCTGGTTGCGGCGAACATCTCAGCCCAGAACGGCAGAACCAGCATCAGCGGCCAGCAGATGGTCTACAGCCCGAGTCTGAACTTCGAGGGAACAGACAGCTTTACCTATAGCGTCTCTGATGGCAGCTTGAGCGACACGGCCTCTGTGACCGTGACCGTCCAGGCGGTCAATGATGGGCCAGTAGCCATTGACGATACAGCCAGCACGAATGAAGACGAAGCGGTCAGCATCAGCGTGTTGAGCAATGATGTGGATATTGAAGATGATAGCTTGTCTCTGGTTGCGGCGAACATCTCAGCCCAGAACGGCAGAACCAGCATCAGCGGCCAGCAGATGGTCTACAGCCCGAGTCTGAACTTCGAGGGAACAGACAGCTTTACCTATCGCGTCTCTGATGGCAGATTGAGCGACACGGCCCTTGTGACCATCACCATCCGGGCGGTCAATGATGCGCCAGTAGCCCTTGACGATAGGGCCAGCACCGCTGAAGACGAAGCGGTCAGCATCAGCGTGTTGAGCAATGATGCGGATGTTGAAAATGATAGCTTGTCCCTGACGGCGGTCAGTCCAGCCCAGAACGGCAGAACCAGCATCAGCGGCCAGCAGATGGTCTACAGCCCTAATCTGAACTTCGTCGGCACAGACAGCTTTACCTATCGCGTCTCTGATGGCAGCTTGAGCGACACGGCCTCTGTGACCGTGACCGTCCAGGCGGTCAATGATGGGCCAGTAGCCCGTGACGATACAGTCAGCACCAAGGAAGACGAAGCGGTCAGCATCAGCGTGTTGAGCAATGATGCGGATGTAGACAATAGTAGCTTGTCTCTGGTTGCGGCGAACATCTCAGCCCAGAGCGGCAGAACCAGCATCAGCGGGCAGCAGGTGGTCTACAGCCCTAATCTGAACTTCGCCGGCACAGACAGCTTTACCTATAGCGTCTCTGATGGCAGCTTGAGCGACACGGCCTCTGTGACCGTGACCGTCGAGGCGGTCAATGATGCCCCGCTGGCCGAGGCAGGAGCAGACCAAAGCGTGAGGGTCAGCCAAAGCGTGACCCTTGATGGCAGCCGGAGCAGGGATGTCGAGGGGGATGCCTTGCGCTATGGCTGGCAGCAGACAGGCGGGGCCAGCGTGACCTTGAACAGACCCAGCCTCAGCCGAACAACCTTCATCGCCCCAGCCACCCCGACCATCTTAACCTTCCGCCTAAGCGTGACCGATGAGCAGGGTCTAGTCTCAAGGGCAGATGAAGTGGTCATCACCGTCACAGATGAAGCCATCGCGGGCTTGAGTGTCCAAAACACCAGCCCGGTCAGGGTTCAGGAGAGGGTGACTGTCACCGCGCACATTCTGGCGGGGACGAATGTAAGCTATACTTGGGATTTTGGGGATGGGGAACAGGCCAGCGGCACATCAGCGGTGAGCCATGTCTATCCCCAAGCGGGAACATACACCGTCAGGGTCGTGGCCAGCAACAGCATCAATACCCTGACCGCCACGACCGTGGTCAGCATCACCCCCATTATCGGGTTTAGACCCGAGATTGAAGTCAGTGATTATCTAAGCCCTGTCCTGCGGCTTAGATACTTCACCGCCTATCAGGGGGTGGCCTATTCCTATACCGTCAAGGTTTCGCCAAGCCCGATGAGGGCTCAGACCCCTCATCTCCTTGAGACACAAATTTACAGGCTCTCCGCCCCGCAGAAGCCCGCTTGGCTGGACTTTGTCGATCATCAGGATAATACAGGCATCCTCAGGGGGATGCCAGGGGCGGCGCACCAGAGCGAACAGGCGGTCACTATTCTGGCCAGGGACGGACAAGTGAGCAGCACCGCCGTTTTCACCATTACGGTTGAGCCTAATCAGGTCTATCTGCCTTTGGTCTTGCGGTAGCACCTGATGGCACAGTCAAAGGATGATGTGTGCTGAATGAGTTAGTTCTGATGACAATGCAGCCCTCAGCACGATATTACAGAGGAAAGGCATGGCACTTTCACGAACAGAAATCTTGAACCGTTTACGGGGACAGGCTGAAGTCGGCAAGCCCATTGTGGGTTGTGGGGCTGGAACAGGCATTTCGGCGAAATTCGCTGAGGCAGGCGGCGCAGATTTGCTGATTATTTATAATTCAGGTCGCTATCGCATGGCGGGCCGTGGCTCCTTAGCGGGAATGATGCCTTATGGCGATGCTAATGGTATTGTCGTAGACATGGCATTGGAAGTTTTACCGGTGGTCAAAGATATTCCAGTTTTAGCCGGAGTCTGCGGCACCGACCCCTTTCGGTTGATGCCCGTTTTTTTGAAACAATTGAAAGAAATTGGCTTTTCAGGAGTCCAGAATTTTCCCACGGTCGGCTTGATTGACGGCGAGTTTCGGGCTAACCTAGAAGGTACAGGGATGGGCTACGATAAAGAGGTGGCCATGATTGGCCTCGCGCACGAGTTGGATTTTTTCACCTCACCTTATGTTTTCAATGAAGACGAGGCCAGAGCGATGGCTGAGGCCGGGGCAGACCAATTGGTGGCTCATGTCGGCCTGACCACCGCTGGCAGCATTGGCGCCTCCGTTGCGATGACCTTGGAGGAAGCCATGGCGCGGGTCCTGTCCATAGCAGAAGTTGGACGTAGTGTCCGTTCGGATTTGCTGGTCATTTGTCATGGGGGGCCCTTTGACGAACCAGAAACTGTCGGCCCAGCCTTGGCTAAGATGCCGGGCATCAACGGCTTTTTCGGAGCTTCCTCAATTGAGCGTTTGCCAACAGAGCGGGCGATTCGAGGACAAGTAGAGGCCTTTAAGGGTCTGGCTTTAGGTTGAGCAGAAAACGATATATAGCTATAGAAGGAGAAACCAATGAAGAATAATTTATCCCTAAAAGCTAAATGTTGTCTCAGCTTGGTCCTCGGGCTAGGCTTGAGCCTTTGTTTGGGGGTCAGCGTGGCCCAAGCCCAATGTCCAAATAGTCGGTGTTATGTTGACGCTGATGGGATGTCCCTGACACCAGATGGGATGAGTTGGACCTTAGCCTACACCAACCTGCAAGATGCGCTCGCTGTGTCCAGAAACGGGGACGAAATATGGGTGGCGGAGGGAGTCTACTACCCGGACGAGGGAGGGGGGCAGACCAAGGATGATGTCATGGCCAGCTTTGCCCTGACCGATGGGGTCGAGATATACGGGGGCTTCGCGGGCACGGAGACCTCGCGCAGTCAACGCCAGCCGAGGGCTAAGGTGACGGTCTTGAGCGGGGATATTGACGGCGATGATATAAGAGATGGGCAGGGGGTGGTCACGACGACAGACAATATTAGGGGCAATAACGCCTACAACGTCATCAGGAACAGCGGGGTCAGCAGGACGGCGGTCTTGGACGGCTTCACCATCACCGCTGGGGATGCTAGGATTGGTGGCTGCCCGATTGCTTGCGGCGGGGGGATGTACAACGATAGCAGCAGTCCTCAGCTAACCCAAATCAGCTTTAGGGGCAATTCTGCTAAATTCGGCGGGGGGATGTACAACGATAGCAGCAGCAGACCTGAGATGAGGCAAGTCAGCTTTAGCGGCAATCGTGCGGCTGACAACGGGGGGGGGATGTACAACTTTGGCAGCAGACCTGAGATGAGGCAAGTCAGCTTTAGCGGCAATCGTGCTGACAACGGCGGGGGGATGTACAACTTTGGCAGCAGACCTGAGATGAGGCAAGTCAGCTTTAGCGGCAATGCGGCTGACAACGGCGGGGGGATGTACAACCAGAACAGCAGCCAGCCTCAGATTGTCAATAGTATCTTCTGGGGGAACGCAGCGCGTGGGCAGATGAATGCCCCGGCTCAAATTCATAATTCCGGCAGCAGCAGCCCGGCGATCAGCTACACCTTGGTCCAGAGTTCAGGTGGCAGCGGCCTTGCTTGGGAGAGCAGCTTGGGCAGGGACGGCGGAAACAATCTAGACGCAGACCCGCAGTTCCGAGAGCCTATCGACCCTGCACAGGCTCCCACCAGTGCTGGCAATCTGCGCCTTGAACCAGGCTCCCCGGCCATTGATGTCGGCGATAATAATGCGGTCAGAGACAATGTAGATTTAGCTGGAGCTCCCCGCATCCAAGGGGGGAGGGTGGATTTGGGGGCCTACGAAAGGTCCGTGCCCGGTATCAGCCTGAGCAAAGCGGTCAGCCCAGTCATGGTTGAACCAGACCAGCGGGTGACCTATACCTTGGTCTTGAGCAATAGCGGGCTGGGGAGTGACAGCGTCAGCTTAAGCGACACCTTGCCCAGCGGGGTTGAGTTCGCCGCTTGGGGAGAGCAAGGGGGGGCGGTGGAGAATGCTAATGAGATCAGCTGGCGGGGCACAGTCACAGCGGGAGAAAGCATCACCATCACCTTCGAGGTCAGCAACCTCAACTTAAGCGGCCCCATCACCAACAGGGCTCAGTTCAGCGGCAGCCTTCAAACAGGGTCAAGCAGCGTCAGCCATACCGTCTTGCAGGTCTCCCCCCTGGCGGCTGACGACACCTACAGCACGACTGAAGATACCCGGCTGACGATCATCAGCCCCACTGGGGTCTTAAGCAATGATGGCGACCTCAACGGGGATAGTCTGGCGGCTAGCGTCCAGAGCGATGTCAGCAGTGGGACACTGGACTTGCAAGTTGACGGCAGCTTTGTCTATACCCCGGCTGCTCAGTTCAATGGCCAAGATTACTTCAGCTATCAGGTCTCAGACGGCGTGTTGAGCGACACGGCCTCTGTGACCATCATCATCCGGGCGGTCAATGATGGGCCAGTAGCCCGTGACGATACAGCCAGCACCGCTGAAGACGAAGCGGTCAGCATCAGCGTGTTGAGCAATGATGCGGATATTGAAAATGATAGCTTGTCTCTGGCTGAGGTCAGCCTAGCCCAAAACGGCAGGACCGGCATCAGCGGGAAGCAGGTGGTCTACAGCCCTAATCTGAACTTCGCTGGCACAGACAGCTTTACCTATCGCGTCTCTGATGGCAGCTTGAGCGACACGGCCTCTGTGACCATCACCATCGCGGCGGTCAATGATGGGCCAGTAGCCATTGACGATACAGCCAGGGCCAATGAAGACGAAGCGGTCAGCATCAGCGTGTTGAGCAATGATGTGGATATTGAAGATGATAGCTTGTCCCTGACGGCGGTCAGCCCAGCCCAGAACGGCAGAACCAGCATCAGCGGGAAGCAGGTGGTCTACAGCCCGAGTCTGAACTTCGAGGGAACAGACAGCTTTACCTATAGCGTCTCTGATGGCAGCTTGAGCGACACGGCCTCTGTGACCGTGACCGTCCAGGCGGTCAATGATGGGCCAGTAGCCATTGACGATACAGCCAGCACGAATGAAGACGAAGCGGTCAGCATCAGCGTGTTGAGCAATGATGCGGATATTGAAGATGATAGCTTGTCCCTGACGGCGGTCAGTCCAGCCCAGAACGGCAGGAGCAGCATCAGCGGGCAGCAGGTGGTCTACAGCCCTAATCTGAACTTCGAGGGAACAGACAGCTTTACCTATCGCGTCTCAGACGGCGTGTTGAACGACACGGCCCTTGTGACCATCACCATCGCGGCGGTCAATGATGGGCCAGTAGCCCGTGACGATACAGCCAGCACCAAGGAAGACGAAGCGGTCAGCATCAGCGTGTTGAGCAATGATGCGGATATTGAAGATGATAGCTTGTCTCTGGTTGCGGCGAACATCTCAGCCCAAAACGGCAGAACCAGCATCAGCGGGCAGCAGGTGGTCTACAGCCCGAGCCTGAACTTCGCCGGCACAGACAGCTTTACCTATATCGTCTCTGATGGCAGATTGAGCGACACGGCCTCTGTGACCGTGACCGTCGAGGCGGTCAATGATGGGCCAGTAGCCATTGACGATACAGCCAGCACGAATGAAGACGAAGCGGTCAGCATCAGCGTGTTGAGCAATGATGCGGATGTTGACAATAGTAGCTTGTCCCTGACGGCGGTCAGCCCAGCCCAAAACGGCAGGACCGGCATCAGCGGTCAGCAGGTGGTCTACAGCCCGAGCCTGAACTTCGAGGGAACAGACAGCTTTACCTATCGCGTCTCTGATGGCGTGTTGAACGACACGGCCCTTGTGACCATCACCATCGCGGCGGTCAATGATGCCCCGCTGGCCGAGGCAGGAGCAGACCAAAGCGTGAGGGTCAGCCAAAGGGTGACCCTTGATGGCAGCCGGAGTAGGGATGTCGAGGGGGATGCCTTGCGCTATGGCTGGCAGCAGACAGGCGGGGCCAGGGTGACCTTGAACAGGCCCAGCCTCAGCCGAACAACCTTCACCGTCCCAGCCCTGCCGACCATCTTAACCTTCCGCCTAAGCGTGACCGATGAGCAGGGTCTAGTCTCAAGGGCAGATGAAGTGGTCATCACCGTCACAGATGAAGCCATCGCGGGCTTGAGGGCCCAAAACAGCAGCCCGGTCAGGGTTCAGGAGAGGGTGACTGTCACCGCGCACATTCTGGCGGGGACGAATGTAAGCTATACTTGGGATTTTGGGGATGGGGAACAGGCCAGCGGCACATCAGAGGTGAGCCATGTCTATCCCCAAGCGGGAACATACACCGCCCGGGTCCTGGCCAGCAACAGCATCAATACCCTGACCGCCACGACCTTGGTCAGCATCACCCCCATTATCGGGTTTAGACCCGAGATTGAAGTCAGTGATTATCTAAGCCCTGTCCTGCGGCTTAGATACTTCACCGCCTATCAGGGGGTGGCCTACTCCTATACCGTCAAGGTTTCGCCAAGCCTGATGAGGACTCAGACCCCTCATCTCCTTGAGACACAAATTTACACGCTCTCCGCCCCGAGCAAGCCCGCTTGGCTGGACTTTGTCGATCATCAGGATAATACAGGCATCCTCAGGGGGGTGCCAGAGGCGGCGGACCAGGGCGAACAGGCGGTCACCATTCTGGCCAGGGACGGACAAGTGAGCAGCACCGCCGTTTTGACCATTACGGTTGGGCCTAATCAGGTCTATCTGCCTTTGGTCTTGCGGTAGCACCTGAGACGATACCTGCGGGCACACACAAGGCAGGCTGGGCGACGCAGAAGGCAGAGGGCTGTCGGGGTCGAATGCCGTCCGTTTGAATGTGGGGGGCTTTGGAGCGACGATGGTTTATAGGGGGTCACACGAAAGCAGATATTATCCTGAAAACACTTTGACCCCTAAAGTTTTTGGTTCAGGTCATGCCCGAATGTCTTTATCGGGCATCCACATTCTGTATCAATCATAAAACAGGCCCGCTAATCCTACACGGGCCATAAAATTAATTCAATTGTTCAGGATTAATGACTTATCCCCTACCGCGCCCCACAGGCTTGCAAACAGGCCTGCATATGCCCCCGCGCCTCAGCCGCAATAAGGCAACACTGCGCCAAGCTATAGCCCTTAGCCTTCGTCCCGATGACCTCTAAATTCAAAGGCCCTGTATAGCCGTTCTCATGCAAAACGCGGATATAGCCCACCAAATCAATATCACCGCGTCCGTTGGCTTGATTTTCGGGGTCGCCGGGGCCTTCCTGACGACCTTTGCAGTCGCGGATGTGAACGTGCTTAATCCGAGAGACGACGGCGGCAATGGCTTCTACCGCATCTTCATTGGCGCGATGGATGTGCGAGGGGTCCATGTCGATGCCGAAGGCAGGCGAGGCAATCGCTTCCATCACCTTGAGCGTGGTTAGCGTATTATAGACGCTGTTGCCGACATGGGCTTTGACGCATAAAATGACACCATACTTCTCTGCTATCTTGACCAACTCGCCCAATTCATTGATCGTCTGCTCCAAGCTGCCCGCCTCGTCTGCCTTGCCGCCTGGCCCACAATTGACAATGGGGATGCCAAGCTCTACAGCCGCTTGAAAGGCTTTCTCCATTCTGTCTACCTCGCGGGAAGGTTGCTCCATCGCTAACAATGCCAACTCATAATCTTTTGCAAGCTGCTTAATGCCTCGGGCGAGTTCTTGCCAGTGGTCTAAGACCAAGTGTTGGCTCATACTATCAATGGCTGACAATTCAATACCATCATAGCCAGCCATTGCCGTATATTTGAAAGCTGTCTCCATATCGAAGGGACCAAACAGGACTGAATTTGCACCGAGTTTCATTCGTATCCTCCTGACGGGATTAGATATTATAGGACATAAAAAATATACTATTACGTGACATACACAACTGTTTCATTATTCAGCGACTCAATCGCTGCCGCTAAAACCTTCTGGGCGGCCAAACCTTCTACAGCGGAACCTTCGATATCTGCTGGGGCAGTACCCTCGCTGACTTGTTCGAGGAAACGGTGGATGCGATTTTTGAAAGTGTCCTCAAAGTCGCGCATGCCGCCGAAGAGGGGGTTGGTGTAGACCGTCTTTGCCATGTTGCCTGCGGGATAGAGGGTCAATTCGCGCCACATATCTTCTAAGACGAAGCGTCCGCCCGTGCCAGCAACCTCGCAGCGTTCCATGGGGTGGCCGCGCTCAATGTCATAGCTACCAGTCAGGGAGCCAACCACACCGTTTTTGAAACGCATGTTAAATTGAGCCGTAGACCAAATTTTGCGCTCTGGGGCTTTGGTGGCGAAGCATTGCACGGCTTCTATGTCACCGCAGAAATAACGCATGACATCGACGGTGTGCGGATGGAGAGCTTTGAGCTGAAAATAGGGCGAACTCTCTCGGGGGTTTTTGATCCACATGCTCATATTAATGAAGAGAAGGTGTCCCAAACGCCCTTCTTCGACCCATTGTTTCGCCAGATAAGCGGCGGGGGTGAAGCGATGGTTGAGGTTGATGCCATAGCACAAGCCCTTGGCCTGCGCCGTCGCCACCATCTCTTCGCCCTCTTCCACTTCATTCGAGATGGGTTTCTCGCCCAAAACATGGCACCCAGCGTCGAAGGCTTGCATAGTGGGTAAGTAATGGTCGCTGCCATACTCCGTTCCACCCGTGGCGACACTACAGACATCAGGTTGTAAAGATTTCAGCATGCTCGGCACATCGTAGAAGGCAGGTAGACCCAAACGAGATGCCGCTGCATCCGCCCGCGCTTGGTCGATATCACAAACCCCCACCAACTCCGCCAAAGAGTCTGCTTGATACATATTGGCATGGCGATTGCCAATCGGCCCTAAGCCGATGACGCATACTCTAAGCATTCTTGCCTCCTCGTTTTTGTTTAGACCTGAAAATATCTTTAAGTACATCCGTTTGAATTTAGGATACCGATCGCTTAAGCTAAGGTAATCACCTCACCCGTTTCCCAAGACGTAATCGCTGCTTCGATAATGAGCTGTGATTTGAGCGCATCTTCGCCAGGGGCTTCAATTTCAGCGGGGCTGACCTGTTGGATGTTCTGCGCGATCCAGCGACCAATGCGGTCGTCGAAGGTTTCGGCCCAAAAGGTCATGCCGCCTAAATTTTTGTAGACTTCTACTTCTTGGGAGAAGCGGGGATAAAATTCTAAGGATTGGCATGCTTCGCGTAGCACAAACCGAGCCTCAGAGCCAACGATGTCTAACGCTTCCAACCCATAGCTCCCGCCCGCATCATAACTGCCCGTGAGATGGCCGATAATGCCGTTTTTGAAGAGCAGGTTGACTTGCACATTTGACCAAATTTGACGACCTTTGCCTTTTTTGAAGAAGGCTTGCACTTTTTCGACATCGCCACAGAAATAGCGCATCACGTCGATGGAGTGAGGATGTAAGGCTCGTATGTGGAAATGGGGGGAGCTTTCGTTGGGGTTGTTAATCCACATATACATGTTGACGATATTCAACTCGCCCAGACGACCTTGTTCAATCCACTCCTTAGCTCTTCGTGCGGCTGGGGTGAAGCGATGGTTCAAATTGATCCCGTAACGTAGCTTTTTGGCCTTCGCCAGAGACACCATTTCTTTGGCCTTTTCAATATCATTTGAAATCGGCTTCTCACCTAAGACAGGCAGGCCCGCTTCGAGCAATTCCATTGTCGCTGCATAATGATCGCCACCATTTTCTGTGCCGGCGGTACACATGCTGGTCGCCTGAATTTCGATCCCGCTATTGATCATATCTTTGATTGAATAAAAGCCTGGACAGCCATAGCGTTCCGCCGCCTTGTCTGATCTGTCTTGGAGCAGGTCGCAGACGGCCACGACTTCACACTCGGCGTGATCGTGATAGATGCTGGCGTGGCGATTGCCAATGCCACCTAAGCCAACAACGGCTACTTTTAGAGGCATGAGATTTGTCCTTAGTGATGAGTTATTGATGATATTTGGATTTATATGAAGTTTAGTCAACTTTTTTACGTCAACGGTCTCTTTTTTATCGGCTTCTTCTATAGCTTCTTCATCGCGTGACTTGGCTTGAAGACGGGCTGCTTGGGTGGGGTCGCCGATGTAGAGGGTGTCGTAAGCTTGTTGGGAAGTCTCAAAGGCCCCGACACCCGCTTTGCCGTGCCAGTCGCCTTGGGTGTGGATGGGATTGCGGAGACCGGTCTCTTGTTCTCGCTTTTCGATCCACTCATACATGCGCTGTTTTAGTGAAGCCACGATAGCCGAGTGCGTTTCGGCCAAATTATTGTTTTCAGCCGGGTCTTCAACCAAATTATAGAGTTCCACGGACGGTTTGAAGTGGAAATCTGGCTCTAAGGCGACGATGAGTTTCCAGTGTGGAGTCCGCCAGCCATGCTTACGCATCCAGGTACACTCGGTGATGTAGAACTCGCTTTCATAGGAAGTGACCTCGCCGCTCACTAAGGGCAAAAGACTTCGACCGTCGAAGTGAATATCGGTCTCAATATCGGCCAAATCTAAAATGGTGGGCATGAGGTCTTTGTGTTGATTGAAGCCGGACACCCGTTTGTTAGCCGGTAACTTATCAGGATAGCGCATGATCAAGGGGACATGCAAGGTCACATCGTAAATGCCATGATGATCAAACCAACAGTCATGGTCGTAGAGTGTCTCGCCGTGGTCGCCATTGAGGACCACGATGGTCTCATCTAAAATGCCGTGGGCTTCTAAAGCGGTGAAGATTGTTTGAATACAGGCATCCATGTAGGCAATAGCCCCATCATATTGGGCGATGACATAATCTTTGTCACTGATCCCCGGCGGCATCCAAGAGGCGAAAAAGTCGCAGAAGGGTTTGAAACTCCTGACAGGTTCCATGGACTTATTATTCGGGTCACACTCGTCGCCATGATAGAACATGCGTTCATAGGGTTCTGGGGGCAGATAGGGCGCGTGAGGGTCCATGTGACGCAGGAAGAGGAAGAAAGGTTTATCATCTTCAACCAAGCGGTCTAACTCAGGCAGCGTGACATCGTTCAGTTTTTGCGCTTTTGGACTGCGCCCTTGGTGCCAACTACCCCAGGCGGGATAGTCGAGATAGGTATCAAAACCATGTGAACTGGGATTTCCGCTAAAGCCGACACAGGTGGTATTATACCCGGCCTCGCCCAAAACTTCGGCCATCGTTTTCACCTCTGAGCGCAGACCGCCTTTGTGCCGCAGAGCGACCACTTGGGTGCTGAAACAATCTAAGCCAGTTAACATTGAAGCGTAAGCACTGGTCGTGGGGATGTGGGCACTATAAGTCCGTTCAAATAAAACGCCCTGCTTGGCGAAGCGATCAATGTGCGGCGAGGTCAGGCGGTCATAGCCGTAACAGCTTAGATGATCGGCCAAGAGGGAGTCGATGCCGAATAAGACAATGTTCGGCTTTTTTTCAGGGGCCATGAATTTCTCCTTTGAAAATTATCAAGTAGTCATTATCAAGTAGTCATTAGTCATTGTTAATTGATAATGACTAATGACTACTTGATTTCGGTTGAACCTTAGCACAGTTGGGGGGAGTCGTCAACTCGGAGCCTGAGCAGACCGCTGAGGTCACTACTCATTGAACGGGAAGGGCAACTTGGCAGGAATTTTCTTTTTCATTTCGTTAGCAGAAACCTGATTATCTTTGATGGACTGATTGATTTCCGGCGGATTATCGTAATAATAGGCTAAGGCCGCCTAAATTTCAGCCAAGCTTAAATCATAATCCGTGGCGATTTCATCCACTGCCAAGCCCATCCATTCGCGCCAAATGACAATATTTTGCACTTCAAGTCTAGTTATCTTAAAATAATTCTTATAGAGAAAAATAACAAGGTGGCAAGGTGAATAATGAAATTTTGTGGTTTTATCATTCTGCTACTTTCTATCCAACCTAAGGACTAAATTTCATGTGCTTAACCGCAAAACCAGATCTTCACCAAACCCTCATCGACCAGTTGAAAAGAAAAGGCACACTTTCAAACCCTCAAATTGAAGCCGCCTTTCGCGCCATCCCCAGACATCTTTTTCTGCCCCATTTATCCAAGGAAGAAGTCTATCAAGACCGGGCTATCACCACGAAACAAGCTGATAATCTCCACCTCAGTTCTTCCTCTCAACCGACCATGATGGCCATTATGCTGGAACAGTTGAATCTGAGCGCAGGGCAGCGGGTATTAGAAATCGGTGCTGGGACAGGCTATAATGCGGCCCTAATAGCTTACCTTGTCGGAGAAACAGGGCAAGTTGTGACCCTAGATATTGACCAAGATTTGGTTGACGGTGCTAAAGCTCATTTGGCTGCGATAGGCTATGAGCGGGTTCAGGTCATTTGTGCGGATGGGGGCTATGGCTTTGCTCAGGCTGGGCCTTATGACCGCATTATATTGACTGTGGGAGCGGATGATATCACGCCAGCTTGGTTAGAACAGTTGAAACCGGGTGGCTTGCTTTTATTACCTTTGGCGATTAAGGATGTACAAGTTTCAGTCGTCTTTCGGCGTGTTACCGATCATCTGGAAAGTTTGTCGGCCAGCGGTTGTGGCTTCATTCGTATGCGAGGTGATTTCGCTGACCCACATCATAATTTACAACGAACCCCGCTTGACCCAGACCAGCGCATGCTGCTTTTGGCCAATGATTTAGGATCAGACCAGACACAGCGGCTTTATCAAGCCTTGTTTGGGCCCAGTCAAGATTGGCCGACGGGTGTTCACCTGACTCTGCAAGAGATACAACGTTACGATTCCCTAGGGTTTTGGTGTCAATTGCAAGCCGAAAAAACATGTATGTTGGTTGAACCAACGGATACGCCGCCGACCGCAGACGAGACAACCGCTGAGAGCGCGTTCCGCAGGAGCGAGATACCTTATCTCATCGGTCAAAAGGGCCAGCAGCGTCGCACGATGGGCTTGCTTGATGACGATAGTTTAGTTCTCTTAGCCAACCCGCGCTATCAAGAGCCGCCGCCTGAACAGACTCCGTTTGAGTTGCATTTGCGTAGCTTTGGCCCTAATCAGGCTTTAGCGCAACAATTCCTGGCACATCTTCAGGCGTGGGACCAAGCTGGGCGACCATCACTGGATAATGTCCGTCTGCGAGTATATCCTCGATGGCAGCCCTATCAAGCCCAAGCAGGCGAATTTGTTCTGCCGAAGCGATGGACGCAAATTGTGGTTGATTGGCCCTAGCCAGAATATATATATTGGAGTCCAGAATTTATTCTGGCCCTTCCTTATTTCCTTGTATATTATGAAACGTGGTACAATCGACCTGATCAGGAGAATTTATGTCTGCAAAAGATCGCTATCACGACCAAGTAAAAGATGCCTTAATCAAAGAAAAATGGACGATCACCCATGATCCCTATACGGTCACGTTTGGGCAACGCAACGTCTACGTTGATTTAGGGGCTGAACGAATTTTAGCGGCTGAAAAAGATGATCAAAAGATCGCTGTCGAAATCAAAACATTTTTGGGAACTTCAGATATACGAAATTTAGAGGCCGCTGTTGGGCAGTATGTTTTTTACCGCGCATTGCTGACTCGATACGACCCAGCACGGAGACTCTATCTGGCTGTGCCCCATAGCATTTTCATCAGCATCCTCGAGGAGCCAATTGCTAGGCCAGTCCTTGAGGATGAAGAAATCGCTATTTTTACCTTTGATCCTGAGGAGGAAAAAATCATCAAATGGACCAATTAACCTTTTATCGGAACACCATTCGCGCCTTGATTGAAGAACACGCCCAATATCGACCGGCCCGCGGTGAGGTAGAGATAGAATTAATTTTTGATGAACAGAATGATCACTATGAATTGATGTATTCGGGGTGGAATGGCCCTTATCGCATTCATGGCAGCGTCCTCCACCTTGATATTCGGCAAGGCAAAATTTGGATTCAATTCGACGGCACAGCTGGCGGCATTGCCGATGCCTTGGTCGAAGCTGGTATCTCACCTGATAAAATTGTCCTCGCTTTTAAGCCGCCCGATATACGGCCTGATACGGGTTTTGCTGTCTCTTAAGGTAAAAAAACACGCTTTGTTTTAAAAAACAAAGCGTGTTTTTTTTAATCTATTTCAAAAATAACTTTTTATCTACCCCTTAGCCCGGTCTCGCGCCGCTTTCAAGGCTCGCTTGCCATAAACTTTGGCTAAGGCGACGCGATACTCGCCAGAGGCGTGGATGTCGTGCATAGGATCATCGATAGAAATATTGGCCTCAACGGCTTGGTCGATCGCCGCATCATCTAAATTGCTACCAGCAAGCGCATCGGCGACGGCACTGGCATTGTAAGTTGTCGCTGTCACGCCGTTATAGCATAGGCTGGCACTTTCGCAAGAGCCATTACTGTTCAAGGTCACCACAGCGGCTGCGCCACAAATAGCGAACCCTGAAGCTGGATGCTCAAATTTGACGTAAGCAGAGCCACTGTTATCGCCTACAGCCTGGACTTCAACTGCGGTTAAGAGTTCATTTTCTTCGATAGCTGTTTCGAGCAAGTCAACAAAGAAGTCGCTGGCCGACACTTGGCGGTCACCATTTGGCCCTGTGATATGCATCACCCCACCTACTGCGGCGACGGCTGCTGGCCAATCTGCCGCTGGGTCGGCGTGGACGAGGCTGCCGCCGATGGTGCCTTTATTTCGTACTTGCTGGTCCCCGATTTGGCCTGCTGCTTCAGCCATCACAGGACAACCAGATTGTAAAATATCAGAATTTGCCAAAGTGTCATGCGTCGTCAGGGCCCCGATACGGATTGAGCCATTATTTTGAGATATCCCTTTCAACTCGTCAACTTTGCCAATGTCAATAATGACGGCTGGTTGGGCCAAGCGTAATTTCATGGCTGGTAAAAGGCTATGCCCCCCAGCCAAAATTTTGGCATCTTCATGATCTTGTAATAAGGATAGTGCTTCTTGTACACTACCGGCGCGATGATAATCAAATTTTGCTGGATACATAGATTATGCTCTCCCGTTTCCATTTGTATGAATAGCTCGCCAAACTTTTTCTGAAGTCAGCGGCATATCTAAGTGTTTAATATCATAAGGTTTCAGCGCATCCATCACTGCGTTTACCACGGCTGCTGGTGAGGCAATAGCCCCAGCTTCTCCAACCCCTTTCACGCCTAGCGGGTTGTGTGGGCAAGGGGTTACGGTGCGGTCTGTCTCATAAGAGACCAACTTATGCGCTTTGGGCAAGGCGTAGTCCATGAGCGTACCCGTCAAGAGTTGGCCGCTATCGTCATAGACAGTCCCTTCCCACAAGGCTTGTCCAATACCCTGAGCAATCCCACCGTGCAATTGTCCATCGACAATTAGGGGATTAATGACATTCCCGACATCATCAACAGCAATATAACGATGGATATCCACCACACCTGTATCAGGGTCAACTTCTACAACAGCGACGTGCGTACCGAAGGGGAAGACGAAGTTTGAGGGATCATAAAAGGTTTTGGCATCTAAGCCCGGTTCTAAGTCCTCTGGATAGTTGTGAGCGAGATGCGCTTGTAGCGCGATGTCGCCGAAAGCCTGACTGCGGTCTGGCGACCCTTGTACGAAATAGTTGCCATCTTCAAAAGCAACATCTTCTGGAGCCGCCTCAAGCAAGTGAGCAGCGATTTTGCGACCCTTTTCAATAATTTTGTCTAAACTCAGGGCTAAGGCACTCGCTCCAACAGCGGCGCTACGACTGCCATAGGTCCCCCAACCAAACTGAACGACTTTGGTATCGCCTTGTACAATTTCTACTTGCTCATAATCAACGCCTAGCCGATCCGCCACGACTTGAGCAAAGGTGGTTTCATGACCTTGTCCATGGGCCGTGGAACCACTATAGACAGTCACACTGCCCGTTGGGTTCACCCGGACTTCCGCGCTCTCCCACTGCCCCGCGCCAGCCCCTAAAGATCCGACCAAGGCTGAGGGAGCAAGACCACAGGCTTCGATATAGCTGGAGAAACCAATGCCTAATAATTTGCCACCCTTTTGACGACGGTTCTCTTGTTCAGCGCGTAGGTCTTGATAACCTATGATTTCTAAGGCCTTATCAAGGGTTCCGTCGTAGTTGCCACTATCATAAACCAAGGCAACTTCTGTTTGGAAGGGGAAGGCATCCGCAGGGACGAAATTACGACGGCGGAAATCAGTTGGGTCAAGACCGGCTGCCTCAGCCCCTAAATCCATCAATCGTTCAACCACAAAGGTTGCTTCAGGGCGGCCTGCCCCGCGATAGGCATCAACGGGGGTGGTATGGGTGAAAGTACCCAGAACGTGACAATATATCGCTGGGATGTCATATTCACCCGACATAAGTGTACCATAAAGATAGGTTGGCACTGCGGGGGCAAAGGTCGAGAGATAAGCCCCCATGTTGGCATAGGTATCAACCCGCAGCCCTAAAATTTTTCCATGGCCATCGATAGCCATTTCAGCCGTGGTTTGATGATCTCGTCCATGAGCATCCGTTAGATTGGTTTCACTCCGGGTTGCCGTCCATTTTACTGGCCGACCTAACTGCATCGCTAGCCAGGCTGTAATGGCTTCATCAGGATAATGATGAATTTTACTGCCAAATCCCCCCCCAACTTCTGGCGCGATGATGCGAATTCTATGCTCAGGAATGCCTAAGGACGCAATACACATAAGCAGGCGATGAATATGAGGATTTTGGGTGGTCATATAAATTGTCAGCTCACCCGTAATCGCATCATAGTTAGCGATGGTCGCTCGCGGTTCAATCGCCTGCGGGATAAGACGATTATTGCGTATATCGACTGTAGCCGTATGCGCTGCCTTGGCAAAGGCTTCATCCGTCTTAGCTTGGTCGCCGATTTCCCAGTCGAAGGCGATATTATTTTCAGCATCGGCATGCACTAAGGGAGCAGACACTTCTGTGGCCTGAACGGGGTGTGTGACTGCCTCCAGCGGCTCGTAGTCAACTTCCACCAACTCAGCCGCATCGCGAGCAATATAACGATCCTCAGCCACAACCACTGCGATTCCATCTCCAACATAACGCACCGTATCTGTAGCCAAGATGGGGTGTGCCGGTGTTTTTAAACCATCTAACAGCCACCCTACAGGGACGACACCTGGTATGCCACTTTCAACAATGTCGCTTCCCGTGAAGACGGCGACGACACCGTCTACTGCTGCGGCTGCACTTGGGTTGATATTGTTGATACGTGCATGGGCGTACGGGCTACGTACAATGACAGCGTAGACCATATTAGGCAATTGAATGTCGTCGGTGTACTTCCCACTTCCTTGTATTAAGGCCGGATCTTCCCGGCGCTTTATCGAAGAACCGAACAACTTTGCCATGACCTAAGCCCCCTCTTTCATTTTTTGGGCCGCATATTCAACGGCTCTCACGATGTTGTGATACCCCGTACAGCGGCAGAGATTGCCCTCTAGGCCATGTCGAATTTCATCTTCGGTAGGATTGGGATTTTTGTCAAGCAGACCACAAGCAGCCATAATCATGCCTGGGGTACAATAGCCACATTGTAGCCCGTGCTTTTCCCAGAAACCCTCTTGTAAGGGATGCAGATTGCCATTGTCCGCTAATCCTTCGATGGTCGTAATTTCACTCCCATCTGCCTGCACTGCCAGTTGCGTACAAGACTTCACTGCCACACCATCCATAAGAATTGTACAAGCCCCACAGAGGCTGGTTTCGCAGCCAATGTTTGTGCCTGTCAAACTTAAGGTGTCTCGCAAATAATGGACCAATAAAGTCCGTGGCTCAACATCATTGGTGTATGATTTGCCATTAACAGTTACACTAATTCGCTCTGTCATAGAACTCGTCTCCTTAACGAATTGTTCATTGTTAGTTGTTAGCTCTTAGTTTTTGAGGATATAGATGTAGTTAAGTATTGAACTAATAGCTAATAACTAATAACTATCTTTTATATTGACGATATCGTTCTTCAAGGATATCGGCGACACGCTGGGCGATGCGCGCCTCTTTGTGTTGACCGTGGTTGCTCAGGTAGACTAATAGAAATAGTACACCTAAAGCAACCGCGATGAGCATCGGCCGTTTTTCAGGTGGAATTAAATCATCCAAAATTTCTTTGGTCACACCCGCAGCGAATTCAGCTTGAGATGGGCCATCTGGTATCTCAGTTGCATCAGAAGCATTGGCAGTAGAGGCTTGTTGAAAATCGGTTGGTTGGGCTTTTTCAGCCGAGTTTTGCTTGGCATCAGTTTTTGTATCAGTGGTTTGAGCAGGCTGTGACTCAACCTTAGCCTGTTCAGACACTTGCGTTTCGGCTCTAACTTGTGTTGTCTCCTCAGTTTGCGGCTGTGTCTGAACATTGAATCTGGCTTGAATTTGTTTGTTCAGACTTTCCAAACTTTGACGGGTGATAGCCTTGGCTGAACTCCCTAATAATCGTTGGCCAACGCTAGCGATACGCCCGCCTACGTTTGCTTCACCTTTGTACTGCATGCGGGTTTGACCATTTTCTTCATTTAGCCGAACATGACCCACCCCTTTCAAAAATCCCGGAGCCCCTTTACCATCAATTTTCATTTGATAGCTTTCAGGGGCATTTAAATCAGAAAGGGTTATACCGCCCTGAATGACACCCTGAACTGGGCCGATCTTAATTTTTAAGGCCCCTTTATATTGATTATCCCCCACCTTTTCTAACTTTTGACATCCTGGCATCACCTTAGCTAATATTTCTGGATCTAATAAAGATTGCCAGACCAAATCACGAGGGGCATCAAAGGTATACGTTCCTTCAAGTTTCACGCTTTACTCCTCTGAACGTACCAATTAACAATTAGAAATTAACAATTAACAAAAAAATATTGTATATATCAGGTTTACTTAATAATAGCTGCTTTGGCGAGTAATGGCAGAGCAATACCTTTCGCGACAATCACGAGGGCTGCAACACCAACAAGGGTTACCCCAACTTTGAGATAGATTGACCGCTTGTCAGGGGGAATGAAATGATTTAAGATTTCTTCCGTGGTCTTTTCTGGTGCAGAGCCATTCATTTTTTCAGAGATGTCTTCAAGATTTTCGGCTGAGACTTCATTTACCTTAGCATCAGCGTATGCGTCTTGTTGAGCCTCTACTTGGGCTTGAATTTGTTTATTCAGATTTTTTAAACTTTGACGGATAATCGTCTTAGTTGAACTATCTAATAAACGCTGGCCAATACTAGCAATACGTCCACCGACTTGCACGTCGCTATCGTAAGACATGACAGTTTGTTCGCCTTGTTCTTCCAGACGAATATCTCCCTCACCTTTTACAAATCCAGGGCCACCTTGACCTTGAATTTGCAGATGATAACGCTCTGGCTCATGATAGTCTGATAGAGTCACACTACCCTGAAAGACACCCTGAACTGGGCCTACTTTAATCTTCAAGATACCTTTGTATTCACCCTCACCGACTTGTTCCAATTGTTGACAGCCTGGTAAAATTTTCGCCAATACTTCTGGGTCTAATAAGGCCTGCCAGACCAAATCACGCGGCGCATCAAAGGTATAATTCCCTTTAAGCTTCATCAATTCACCTCTTTCATCACATTAAGGTCTAAAATTTGCGAAAGCGTTATGTCCTGCTCAATTTACGCTTTGAAACGGCGCAAGTCTAACACAGGTAGTCACCTGTGTCAAATATGTTCATCAGTCAGCTTTCTTTGTCGGGGGTGTTGGGCTATTTAATCTGTTGGATGCAGATGCAATTGACCGGGCGAGAACATTGCCGACCACCTTTGTCACCGTCGGAACATGCAAAACCATATTGGCATAGCTGGCATTGGCCATGGGACAATGGCATTCATTTTGATAAATGCTTTGCCGCAATTGCGCCATCACGTCACTGCGCCAGATGGGGCCAAGATCATAGCCATGCTCCCGTAAATTACCCACGCCCTCAGCCCGGATACAACAACTCCAAATATCACCATTAGGAGCGATTTGACAGCTAGCCCAGCCGGCGTAGCAGGGAATGACTTGTCGATGTTCATAGAGGGTGCGTTTGGCCATCTGATAATATTGCGCTCGGAAAGATTGTGTCACTTTAGCCAAGCCCTGAGCGGGGCGGTCATAGGCTTTTTGGCTCAGGAAATCGGCAATTGGCGCATATTTCTCCGCCACTGGCGTGATATCCCAGCCCACTGTATCGAGTTCGACCCGCTCTTCGGCTATTTCGGTGATAAAACTATCCGCTTCTAAAAATTGTAAGCCTGTATAAATTTCAAAAAATTTATCAATATTATAATTAGAAATAACTGTATGAGTTGTTAAAACAAGATTTTCATGTTCTTGTTGCAATTCTTTTAAGGTCTGCCATGTTTTCATGGCCTTGTCCCAATTGCCTGGAACCATACGAATCTGATCATGGGCCTGACCAATGGCATCAAGACTTAAATTGATGCCAATCTGTGATTGTGGCGCACCCTGACATATTTGATCCACTTGGCGCACAATGCGTTTGGTCAAGATGCCATTGGTTGGCACCGTGATGACCGAAGGCCGACAATGTCTATAAACGGATAAAATCATCTCAGCGGTGTCCTGACGTAAGAAAGGTTCGCCGCCAGTGAAGGTGAAATAAAGGGGGCCTCGGCCAATTTTGGCGAAGACTTGGTCCCATTCCTCTAAGGTCAAATCATCGTTCGGCTTACGCCACACATCGCAGGTCTGGCACTTAGAATTACAACGATAACTGACGCTGACGACGATACTAAAAGGTAGAATATGCGGCCACCCAAAACGGCGATAGCTCCAATAGAGGGGTAACTTGCTGAGTAATTTGAGCATGATGGGGAAAGATGATTAGAAAATAAAAAATATAGAGTCTATTAAGGATTTGGAACTCAAGCCACATACTGTGAACGATCTAATTCCCAAGGATAGATAATCCAATCCTCGGTGGTCGCTGTATAAAAATCGGGTTGAAGATCAGGAAACTTGGAGCGAGTGGGCTTATAGTGCATCACACAAGTGGTCGCTGTACCACCAGCTTGTTCAATGCGTTCCTTTACTGACACAACTTCCTTGCCGCGATCCCACAAATCATCAACGACCAAAATATGTAAGCCGTATAACAAACTATCGACTGGGAATTGCATAAAGACGGGCCAATCTAAATCGCTGTTTTCATCGGTATAAAAATCCACTGAGGCGACCAAAACCTTTTCTATGCCCAAACGTTCCGCGATGAGACCTCCGGGGATAATGCCCCCACGGGTTATGGCCAGCAAGGCATCATACTCTTGTGTCTGTAGTTTGGGGATAAGACTGAGGATAAGTTTTTCGACTTCTGACCAAGTTAGGTAGATTTTTTCCATGATTTTTGAAGGCGTAGGGCCTATCTCCTTCCTACACCATGCCTCCTGAGGCTAAACGTTTAGCAACGGCTGATCAACCATCGCTTATGTCCGTCTATTATAGCATCAAGTTTAGGATTTACCATTTTTGCTCTATATCGTCGTAGGAATGAGAATTAATGAACTAGCCTGCATCCTACGCCTCTAGTTCAGAATTAGCTCCACGGAGTTCAAGCTTTTTGGCAAAATGGCAAAGCGCGAAGTGTTCTGGGGCGACCTCTTCCCAGCCGGGTGCTGTCGTTTGGCAGATATCTTGAGCGTAACTGCATCGCGGATGGAAGTAGCACCCAGATGGTGGATTGGCTGGGTTCGCTACCTCGCCGGGCAGGAGAATGCGTTCCATAGATACCTCTGGATCAGGGGTTGGAATGGCTGACAAAAGAGCCTCGGTATAAGGGTGTTTGGGCTTGGTGAAGAGGGCTTCGGTCTGTGCCAGTTCCACGATCTTCCCCACGTACATGACCGATACGCGGTCACAAATATGTTCAACCACGCTCAAGTCGTGCGAGACAAAGAGATAGGTCAGGTTAAATTGTTCCTAGAGATCTTGGAGCAAATTTAAAATCTGGGCTTGGACCGAAACATCAAGAGCCGAGACAGGCTCATCGGCGACAACCAGTTTTGGATTGGTGATCAGGGCGCGGGCAAGGTACGTGATCTAATCAGGCAAGGCAAAATTGGCCGCCCGACCAGCGTTCATTTTGAATGGGTGCTGGACACACGACATGGCGCAGATTATTTCCGGCGCTGGCATCGAGAGAAAGATAAATCGGGTGGTCTGCTCGTGCATAAGTCTACCCATCATTTTGATTTAGTGAATTGGTGGCTTGATTCATGATCCTGCAAAAGTCTGGGAACAGTTTGGGCGCGGTTGATCTAATAATTTTTTAGGACGTGACTTCATATTTGACAGGATATTATGCATTATGGTTTAATTTAGCTTAAAGTTGAGATGTATTATGGGAAAAGAGTGGGGTATATGTCAAATATGATACCTGCTTTGATGGAATC
Source organism: Anaerolineae bacterium (assembly GCA_965199695.1). Classification (GTDB taxonomy): domain Bacteria; phylum Chloroflexota; class Anaerolineae; order 4572-78; family 4572-78; genus CBDAUV01. The sequence continues at coordinate 2,814,250 of OZ241372.1, forward strand.
CATAATATATGTCAATTTTGATGGTTAATAAATAGTTAGGAGCTTTAAATATGCAATCGATGATATCAATTTACATCCCCATAATTTTTCTGGTAATGGCCGGATTTTTCCTTACCATCGGCCTGAAAGTACTCTTAACCAAGAGGCCGTTCTTGTTAAATTCTAGATACTTTTTTGCATTCATATTGCTATCATTTTCCCCATCCTTTGTAAACACCTTCAATTGGTTTTCAGAAAGAGTAAGTTCAGAAATTAGCTTTATATTTTACCTAAACCCACTAATGTTAATTGTCTTGTTAGTGTTCTTTTGGTTCCAAATGAAAGGCTATATGATGGTCGGTATTTCAGATGATTCATTTAGGGATGGATTGCATTTTTCTCTAAAAAAAAATGGCTATGAATTTGAGGAAAAATTATCATTAATTGAGTTAAGCAGTCTCGGTGCAGTACTTCAAGTTTCTGTTCAATCTTGGATCGGTATGGGTCAGCTTAAATTAAAGAAGTCAAATGATTCTTCTGTTCTAAAAAAGATAATCAATGGCTTAAATGAGTTTTATCAAAATAATTCCACCAAGCCCAATAATGTAACTTCATTTTTCTTTATCATCATGGGAGTATTTATGCTTGCTCTCTCTATTGGAATGTTCGTTCTTTCCCACCAGCTTCTAACAAAGGGATGAACCAGAACAAAGAACGGGCGCGAATTTGTACTGGAAACTTTGCATTTCTGTTTAGGCTCGTCAATCCAACCCGTTCTTTGTCTGGTTATCCCAAACGTTATGCGACCAGACCGGTGGCGCAGTCGGAAGGCGGATCCTGCAAGATAGATCACGACCATGCCTGGAGTCCGAAATTGGTTGGTCGAACTTACCACAATGATGACATCATTGATCTCCGCATCACCAATTGGAAGGCATTTCCCGGACCGTGGCATAGGGACAATACCCCTACTACTGTAGACACCCAGTCCAATTTTTATCGAATACATGTTGACAACACTGCGGACGACATAGACAACGATTACATCATTATCATAGACAAGCAAAACCGGACTCTTGCTCCCCTCTTGGTCGATCCTACGGGGCACCGACAAAAACCTTTCCCTTCGATCACAGGTACTCGTCGCAAAGTCTTCTCTATGGAGTCGCATAACAAGGCATTGCACCGGAGCACGCTCGTCTCTCGGCTTTTCAACGCCACTCGCTTCGGTTAGCAGGTACTTTATCTCGACTGCCGCCCCATAATTTGTAAAGCGGCTGCCCACAGGCTTTGCCGATTAAGTTCCATAGGGCGATGTCAATGCACGCCGTCCCCCGATAGTGCGCTGCCCTCCGCACATAATAACGCCATGTCGCCCTGTGTTTTTCGATTTCAAAAGGATCTTGCCCAATGAGGTGAGCCTTGAGCATGGGTAATAATTCTGGCCCAACGCCCGGCCCTAAGCCAACCAATCCTTGATCGGTATGAATTTCGACAAAAGACCCCCCACCCTCTTGAAACTGCATCGCCCCACCCAAATCCCAGGCTGGTTCTAGGCTGCCTACTTCTCTAATCGATTTGAGTTGATATAATTTAATGTCAGTAATTTTTAGATTGTTTTTAGTTTGCATGGATCTTGCAGATGCACCAGATATTCCTGACCAAGAGATTGGTTTAATTTACGCAAACCATTCATTTGAGCTTCAAGGATCATCTTGAGTTTTGTTGATGTCGGTAATAATTTAGCTGCTATTAAGGCTGCCGTGCCGAACAAGGCTCCCTGCTGTTCTATCGCCTGTTGAGCAGACACACGACCGGCCCGCATTAATCATCGTTCTTAGGAAAAAAAAGTATTGTGAGTATAATAAGCGGATCATAAATCACAAATAATTAGGGATGAATTGTAAAGGATTGTCATGAATCTCGCTTGTTGTATCTGGGCCTTATCTGGCTCTGATGAAGATATTTTGACGCAAATGGCTAATTTAGGATTTCAGTGGATTGATGTTCAGCCATTTACCGTAGTAACACCAGCCGCCCGCCAGCGTTTATCAGACCTAAATTTGCAGGTCTCCTGCGTGGGAATCTCCTTTGGTTTGCCAGAGGGGGCGACATTGGATAGTGCTGATGCCGATGCCCTAGCTCAGGCTCGTCATCACCTCCTTGAAGCTTTGACCTATAGTGCTGAAATGGGGGCCCAGGTCGCGTATGTTGTGCCTGGCCTCGATAATCGTGACGTGGCTTTGGAACGCTATGCCCAATCTTTAACACTGGCTGCCGATAAGGCGACTGACCTGGGGATAAAAGTGGGTCTTGAACACTTTCCTGGTCGGGCTTTACCGACCGCCTCAGGAGCCTTGGACTTTTTGGCCCAAATTGGTCATGCGAATCTGTATTTATTATTTGATATTGGGCATGTGCAATTGTCTCAGGAAGACCCGGCAGAAATTATTCGTTTAGCCGGATCACGTTTAGGTTACGTCCATCTTGATGATAATGACGGTCAAGGGGATTTACATTGGTCTCTGCTGGATGGGGTCATGACGGAGGACAGTTTAAGTCGTACCTTTGAGGCCCTCGGCGAAGTGGGATATGAGGAGGCTGTCAGTTTAGAACTCAGCCCAACCTTAGCCAATCCAGTCGATGCTTTGCAAAAAAGTAAAGGCATTGTCATGCCTTATTTTTCAACAGGAGGATGAGCATGGCAGAGCTTAAAGTCGGTGTCATTGGTTGCGGTGGTCATGCGCGGACGCATTTCGAGATGATCAACCAGGACCCTCGGTTACACTTGGCGGCCATTGCTGAATTGGATGAGACCCGCTTGGCTCAGGCGAAGACCAAATATGAGCCGCCACACGCTTTTCAACATTATGAGACCATGTTGGATGCGCTGAAATTAGATCTGGTGTATGTGATCACCCAACCCGCGCATCAATTAGCCATTGTCTTAGCTTGTTTAGCCCGTGATTTACACACCTCCATTGAAAAGTCGCCAGGTATGAGGGCCCAAGAAACACGCCAGATGTTGGCGGCGGCGGAGCAAAGTCAGGGCAAGGCGATTGTGTCTTTCAATCGACGTTATAAACCTGAAGTCTTAGCCATTCGCAAACTGCTCCAAGAACGGGGCGGGGCAGGGCAAGTTTCAGCCATTTATCATAAACCCCCAGCCAGTTTTGTGCCGCCTGGTCGAGAAAGCTTTGCGCCACCAGCCATTGTCTGTGATGCCATTCATCATGTTGATCTCCTCCGCTGGATGGCGGGACGAACCTTGATGGATGTCGCAACCGCTACCGAAGTTTATGCCCAGTCTTGGCATGGTCAACAGGTAGGTACACCCCACTATAATGCTATTGTTGCCTTTGATAATGGCTGTCGAGGCAACTTGATGAGCTTCAATGGCGTTGGATATCGTATTCAAAGGGTCGAGGTTCATGCCGAGGATATGTCGGCTTACTTAGATTTGACCAGTAGTCCAGAAATCCGTCTGTATCTAGACCGTCAGCTAGTCACCGAACCGCTTGATTTTGAAGCCGTCGGTGGCTTAGATTTTAATGAGACCTGCCATTTTGTAGATTGTATTCTGAATGATGAGGAGCCTTGGAGTCCTTTAGCCGATGCGGTGAAAACAATGGAATTATGTGAGGCCATCGAGCGCGGCCATCTTGGATCGCTTAACAATTAACAACTGTCGTTGCAAAGGGTCAAATCTATGAAAGTACTCGTCACGGGCGCAAGTGGTAAACTCGGCGCCTTTATCATCCGCGATTTAGCCCAAGATTATGATCTCGTTTTGATGTCGCGGCGCAGACCAGACCCGGAATTTGCTGCTCATCTCTGGATTGAAGGTGATTTGGCTGATTTTGAGACCTGCCAACGTGCTGTCGCGGGAGTCGAGGCCATTCAACATCTTGGGGCGCAACCTTGGCCGGTTGATCATCCCGCCATGAGAGAATGGATACAGGAACAGGGTCTTCCCTTCGATGCTACCTTCAAAACCAAAGAGCAGCGAACTCAAATGGCGGCGACGATCAAACCTGTAGAAGGCTGGAGTCCCTGGCTGTGGTCTTGGGTTGCTAGTGAAGATGTGGCCTCGGCCCATCGTTTATTGATGGAAAAAGCGGCTGATTTAGAAACACATGGGGTTTATTTCCTCAATGCGGATGATACCAGTACCTTGGAACCTTCAGCGGAATTGGTCGAAAGATTCCGGCCTGACTTGGGCCATTTGGCGCGGAAGTTGAGCGGCCACCAATCTTTTATTAGCAATGCTAAATTAAAACAAGCTGTCGCTTGGCAGCCCCAAATTTCATGGAGAGTGTTATTATGAGTAGTGTCGTCAGAATGGGCATCGTCGGCGCGGGCAGTATTTCTGTGCGGGGGATTATGCCCCATTTATTTCAAGATGATGTGCAGGACCGGGTTAACCTGATGGCGGTCTGTGACCCCTTTCCAGATCGGGCCGAGGCTGCGGCCCACAAATTTGAAATTCCTAACGCCTTTGAGACTTACGAAGACTTATTAGACTCTGACACAGTCGATGCGGTGACCATTGCCTCACCCATCGGTCTTCACTTTGAGCAGGGCAAACAGGCCATTGAGCGGGGTATTCACCTACACTTCAATAAAACCATGACCACCACCGTTGATGAAGCTGATGAATTGATGGCTCTAGCCGCTGAAAAGGGGGTCAAAATTGTGGCTTGTCCGGGTGAAATGCTGCGTCCTTTGCACCAAAAAATTCGTCAGTTGATTAAAGAAGATGCCTTGGGTACCCTGACCTGGGCTGTCACGGGGTCAGCGTTTGGGCAATATCATGAAAATGAGCGTGTCCGGAAAGGGGATGACCCTTTGACCAACATCAACCCTTCTTGGTATTGGCGCAAACCGGGCGGCGGTCCACTGTACGATATGACCGTCTACGGCCTACATGCTACGACAGGTATTCTTGGCCCAGCCAAGCGCGTGACGGCTTTTTCAGGGGTGCGCCTGACAGAGCGGGAGTTTAATGGTCAAATGTATCCCGTAGACATGGATGATAACACTTTGATGGTCTTAGATTTTGGCGATAATCTTTTCGCCTTCGTTTATGGGGTAGCAGCGGGACGTTTGCCTGACACTTGGCGACCTCTCATCTTTGGCACAGAGGGCACCATCAACGGCAATAAGCTCAACGGCGAACCGATTGAATACCCTGGCATGGAGCTTGACGCGGAAAAAGGGCTGAATGCGACGCTGCCTCATGTGGTCGGCGTTCACCGCGATATGGAAGAAGCTCATGTCTATGAAGATGTCATGCAATTGGTTGATTTAGTCCGCGATGGGACACCCACCCTGTCCAGCGCTGAACACGCCCGCCATGTGATCGAAATTTTTGATGCCGCTTATCGTTCTGCCGAGACGGGACAAGCGCAGGACTTGCGAACGACGTTTGAGACGCTATAAGGTTATGGGATGATAAATTGGCATCGTAAGTGTCATAATCACCCTTGTCGATATTGGTCACAGCATGGATATGGGCTGGGTCTTGGTAGGAATAAGTCAGCCCATCGCGCTGAGTGAGGTTGCCATTTTGGCTATAGGCATCGCTATGGCTCTCAGCGGGTAGATTGCCAAGGGAGCGTATTTCAGCATCAGTCGGTATGTCACGCCACCTGACGCTTGGGCTTGCTTACCATCAAATTGGCCAGGCCCAGCACAAAAGGTAATAAGGCCGTCAGCATCAGCGCGGCAGTATAGTTACCGAATAAATCGCGTCCATAGCCAAAAGGCAGTGGCCCTAAAGCTGCGCCGATGCCCATAATGGTTGAGCCAGCTCCTGAAATCGTGCCTAAATTTTGGCGACCAAAATACATGGCCCAAACGACACCGATTACCGTGCGGGTGAGACCAAAGGTGATGCCTAACACGATGCCATAGCTAAAAGCGAGGGTCACATTATACAAAAAGGGTGCCATGACCAGCGACAAGGCTTGGGCCATCAGCGCAATCGTCAACAGCAAACGCGCCGGGAGAAAATCAATCAAGATACCACTACAGAGGGTCATAATGGCCGTTGTGGCGGCAATGGGGACAAACGCCCTGGCGGTGACCGTAGCAGCCAAGCCATTGTCTTCAAAAATACTGACCATATGGAAGAACAGCCCCGTCGTTGCCAAAGCCATTGAGCCGATACCTAAACCCACCACCCAAAAAGCAGGTGTTTGGAGGGCTTCGCTTAAGGTCCAATTTTCTTCTTCTAAGGATGACTTCGCTTCAGAAGCAATGTCTTGGGTACGCTCTTGTCCATCTGGCTGCAAGCCGTAGTCTTCGGGATAATTGCGTAAAAAGAGCCAAACGATTGGGACGAGCAAAATCAGATACATCAACCCTTCGATCATAAAAGTACCGCGCCAACCGTAAGTCGGCATCAACCAGTTAATCAAATTTGGAAACCCAGCCAAACCTAAAATAGACATTAAGACCCCTGAAATACCCATTACCGCTCCTCGTCGCCGCAGCCACCATTGGTTGATCACGTTTTGACTGACCAAGGTCAAGCCTCCATGTGAGACAATTCGCAGGACTAAGAAGCCAAAAAAGAGCATCGTGGCATTGCGGACAAAGCCCATATAAATACAGGCCAAACCGGAAATAAACGCGATGATGACCATGACCAGCCGGGCCCCATAGCGGTCTATTTGGCGACCGATGAAGGCCAGGGAAAAACCTGCGACCAGAGAACCAACACTATAAAGTGTGCTAACTGTGGACCGACTAAGCTCTAACTCGTCAATGAAATGTTCAATAAAGATGGAGATAGCATAAGTCTGGGCGGGACTGGTCATAATCAGCCCTACTGAGCCGACCAGCATAATGACCCAGCCATAAAAGAAAGGTGTACGATGAACTAATTTGTCGTTTGTCATGGCTTGTTTGAAGCGAAAAAGCGATCACTACAGTTCAGCAATGCGTTTTTTGTGAAAGTAAGGCCAATCCCATTCACTGCCCCAGCCTGGGGTGTTGGGGGGATAATATGGCCGTTTTTGGGTAGGGGTAGATTGCGTAAGCCAATCTCCTGGCCTAATTCGTCGCGGGTGCCGCCAGGGAAGTATTCATAAGAGAAAAAACTTCGGCTTCTCGTCTGCCAACTTGTCACAGCACATTTAAGCCCACGCTCCCTTAGCCATCATACCACCGTCTACACAAACATATTCGCCCGTCATAAACGAAGCTTTGTCACTGGCGAGGAAGAGTATCGCATTAGCGATGTCTGATGGTTGACCGATACGACCCAATGGATGAGCGGCGGCCATATCTATCCTGGCCTGCTCAGGGTCATCACCACTGGCTTCTAGCGCTTCAACTACCAGCGGTGTGTCAATGGTGCCAGGATTAACTGCTAAAACACGAATATTATCTGCTGCATATTCAAGAGCCAACTGACGGGTGAGGTTAATGGCCCCTCCTTTACTGGCTGCGTAAGCTGACACGCCTTGCATGGACTGTAGCCCTTGCACACTGGCTATGTTGATGATCACGCCCTCCCCGCGTTTTTTCATCTCTGGCACGACATATTTGGTCATGAGAAAAATGGCTTTAAGATTGACTCCTAGAATACGATCCCACATCTCATCAGGCAGTTCATGGGCAGGTAGATAACTAGCGACGGGTTGAATGCCAGCGTTATTACAAACGATATCAACTTGACCCCAAGTTGATATCGCTGTCTCAATCAATGCCTTGCAGCCATCTCCTTGTGAGATATCAGCCCGCTGAAATTGAATGAAGCCAAGGTATTCATCTGCTGTGGCGGCTAACTCCGTCCCGGCTGCTTCATCTACATCAGCACATAATACTTTGGCCCCTTCTTGGGCGAAAGCGATACAGATACCGCGACCGATGCCTTTAGCCCCACCAGTGACAATGACAACTTTGTCTTGAAAGTCTGACATGGATTCCTCCGTATGATATTAGGAAACGCAGAACAGGAAATATTGGTAGGAAGCATTACTGTTCGTATTTGCCTTGGTTGTGACCATCACTATAGACGCTCCTTGTCACCTTACCCATTTTCTTTTCCTTCTGCTGCCGCCTTAATTTGTTTTTTCTAGCTTCTGAGACCATATAACCGCCTGGAAAAGCAATGAATTATTGCCTTCAAGTCTTCCTCCATTTCCTGCTGCGGTGATAATTGGGCTTGATTGATGACCACGATTTGACAATTATGTTGTTTGGCAAACTACTCGAACCACTCAAAGCCAAATCTGACCAGCCTGTCCTTGTGGGCAATCACGATTTTTGACCCTTCGCCCAGTTCCACTGCTTCCATCAAAGCGAGAACCTTTTTGCGCTTGAAATTCATCCCCCCCCCGATTTCTTCCTGCCACTCATCCACGGCTATCCCCCCGCCGAGACTGAATTTTTCTACGGCTTCCACTTGTGTACGCAGGGCCTCTGTTTGTCCGCGTGAGGAAACGCGACAATAGACCACCCCTTTTCTTTTTTCAGGGGGTGGTTCAATGCCCAGAGCTTTTCTGAGGTCTGTGTCATCATAGTCCCGATGGCCGCCAGGGGTTCTTTTTGCAGGCAGTCTCCCTTCTTCGTCCCACCGCCTGAGTGTCTTGGTCTATTTTCCTACTCTTTGGGCAACTTCCTTCACCCGATAAATCTTGGTCATACTCTATGATTATATCACCTTCTTTCCAATTTTCAACTTGTTTATCCAATCTCCTTGGAGACCTCGCTGGATGCCGGCCACGCGGCTATCAGTGAGTTATCATAAACACCAAAGGCAGATAGACCTGATTAGGCCCAACCGTAAGGGTCAAAACGGCGGTGCTGCTCACTTGTCCGTCTGTGGCCAGAATAGTGACCGCCTGTTCGCCCTGGTCCGCCGCCCCTGGCATCCCCATGAGCGTACCTGTATTATCCTGATGATCGACAAAGTCCAGCCAAGCGGGCTTCTGCGGGGCGGAGAGCCTGTAAACTTGGGTCTCAAGGAGATGAGGGGTCTGAGTCCTCATCAGGATTGACGAAACCTTGACGGTATAGGAGTAGGCCCTCCCCTGATAGGCGGTGAAGTATCTAAGCCGCAGGACAGGGCTTAGATAATCAGGGACCTCAATCTCGGGTCTCTCGATAATGGGGGTGATGCTGACCAAGGTCGTGGCGGTCAGGGTATTGATGCTGTTGCTGGCCACGACCCTGGCGGTGTATGTTCCCGCTTCGGTATAGACATGGTTCACTTCTTGACCCACAGCCCTGCCCCCATCCCCGAATTGCCAAGTGTAGGTCACATTGTCGCCGGCTGTGATGTGGGCGGTGAAGGTGACGACCTCATTGAGCGTGACCGGGCTGTTTTGGACGGTCAAGCCCGCAATCGCTTCATCGGTAATCGTCACCCGTATCGTGGCGGTCAGGGTATTGATGCTGTTGCTGGCCACGACGGTGGCGGTGTAAGTTCCCGCTTGGGTATAGACACGGCTCACTTCTGATGTGCCGCTGACCTGTTCCCCATCCCCGAAGTGCCAAGTATAGCTTACATTTGTCCCCGCTGTGATGTGGGCGGTGAAGGTGATGACTTCATTGAGCATGACCGGGCTGTTTTGGACGGTCAAGCCTGCGATGGCTTCATCACTGGGCTCTGTCATACTGGTAATCGTCACCCGCGTGGTGGCGGTCAGGGTATTGATGCTGTTGCTGGCCACGACCCTGGCGGTGTATGTTCCCGCTTGAGTATAGACACGGCTCACGATTTGACCCACATCACTGCCCCCATCCCCGAAGTGCCAAATATAGCTTACATTTGTCCCCGCTGTGATGCTGGCGGTGAAGGTGACGACTTCATTGACCTTGACCGGGCTGCTGTTTTGGACGCTCAAGCCGGCGATGGCTTCATCACTGGGCTCTGGCATACTGGTAATCGTCACCCGCGTCGTGGCGGTCAGGGTATTGATGCTGTTGATGGCCAAGACGGTGGCGGTGTAAGTTCCCGTTTGGGGATAGACATGGCTCACTTCTTGACCCACAGCACTGCCCCCATCGCCAAAATCCCAAGCATAGCTTACATTCGTCCCCGCTGTGATGTGCGCGGTGAAAGTCACCCTCTCTCGGACGGCGATTGGGCTGCTGTTTTGAGCCCTCAAGCCCGCAATCGCTTCATCGGTAACCCTCACCCCTGTCGTGGCGGTCAGGGTATTGATGCTGTTGATGGCCAAGACGGTGGCGGTGTATGTTCCCGTTTGGACATAGAAATAGGTCACGCTTTGACCCACAGCCCTGCCCCCATCCCCGAAGTGCCAAGTGTAGCTTACATTTGTCCCGGCTGTGATGCTGGCGGTGAAGATGATGACCTCATTGAGCGCGGCCGGGCTGCTGTTTTGAGCCCTCAAGCCCGCAATCGCTTCCTCTGTGACGGTGATGACCACTTCATCGGCCCTTGAAGCTAGGCCAGCCTCATCGGTCACGCTTAGGCTGAAGGTTAAGATGGTTGGGACGGCTGGGGCGATGAAGGTTGTTCGGCTGAGGCTGGGCCTGTTCAAGGTCACCCTGGGCCCGCCTGTCTGCTGCCAGCCATAGCGCAAGGCATCCCCCTCGACATCGCTGCTCCGGCTGCCATCAAGGGTCACCCTTTGGCTGACCCTCACGCTTTGGTCTGCCCCGGCCTCTGCTACTGGCGCATCATTGACCGCATTGACGGTCACGGTCACAGAGGCCGTGTCGCTCAAGCTGCCATCAGAGACGCGATAGGTAAAGCTGTCTGTGCCGGCGAAGTTCAGGCTCGGGCTGTAGACCACCTGCTGCCCGCTGATGCTGGTCGTACCGCTCTGGGCTGGACTGACCGCCGTCAGGAACAAGCGACTATTGTCTACATCCGCATCATTGCTCAACACGCTGATGCTGACCGCTTCGTCTTCAGCGGTGCTGGCCCTATCGTCAAAGGCTACTGGCGCATCATTGACCGCCTCGATGGTGATGGTCACAAAGGCCCTGGCGTTCAATATGCCGTCGGAGACCTGATAGCTGAAGTAATCTTGGCCGTTGAAATGAGCCTGCGGGGTATAGACAAAGCTGCCGTCAAGTTTCAAGTCCAGTGTCCCACTGCTGACATCGCTCTGGACGGTAGCGGTCAGGCTATCCCCGTTGCGGTCGCCATCATTGCTTAAGACCCCAGTGGGGCTGATGATGGTCAGCGGGATGTCTTCAGTCGCGGTGTAGGTGTCGTCTGCCGCGAGGGGGGAGACCTGCAAGACGCTATAGCTGACGCTGCTTGACCCTGTGTGGAGGCTGCCGCTGAACTGAGCCGTGTTGGTGATGATGATGCCCCCGCTTAAGCGGCGGTTGGTCCCCGCGAAGGTGATGGTGATGCTTTCTCCCGCTGTGACTGTGTCCTGCCAGCTGATTTCATTAGCATTCTCCATCGCCCTCCCTTGCGCTCCCCAAGCGGCGAACTCAACCCCGCTGGGCAAGGGGTCGCTTAAGCTGACGCTGTCACTCACTGCGCCGCTATTGCTCAAGACCAAGGTATAGGTCACCCGCTGGTCTGGTTCAACCCTGACTGGGCTGACCGCTTTGCTCAGGCTGATATAGGGCGCGGGCGTTTCATAAGCCCCCAAATCCACCCCCCTCCCTTGGATGCGGGTCGCTCCATCTAAATCTAGCGGGCCGCTGGCGGCACGGTCATCGCCGGCATCAATGGCCGGGGAGCCTGGTCTAAGGCGCAGATTGCCAGCCCTGGTGGGGGCATCCGCCGGGTCGATAGGCTCTCGGAACAGCGGGTCTGCGTCTAGATTGTTTCCGCCGTCCCTGCCCAAGCTGCTCTCCCAAGCACTGCTGCCACCTGAACCCTGAATCAAGGTGTAGCTGAACACCGCGCTGCTGCTGCTGCTATTCGTAATTTGAGCCGAGGCATCCATCAAGCCATTCGCTGCGTTCCCCCAGAAGATACTATTGACAATCTGAGGATTGCTGTTCCAGTTGGCCATCCCCCCCCCGCCGTTAGCCGCACGATTGCCGCTAAAGCTGACTTGGCTCATCTTAGGTCTGCTGCTGAGGTTGTACATCCCCCCGCCGTCGTTAGCAGTACGATTGCCGCTAAAGCTGACTTGGCTTATCTCAGGTCTGCTGCTGAGGTTGTACATCCCCCCGCCAGCGACAGCAGCAGAATTGCCGCTAAAGCTGACTTGGCTCATCTTAGGATTGCTGTCCTCCCGGTTGAGCATCCCCCCGCCGAATCTAGCACGATTGCCGCTAAAGCTGATTTGGCTTATCTGAGGACTGCTTCTTATGTTGAGCATCCCCCCGCCGCAATTATTCGGGCAGGTATTACCCCCAACATCCGCCTGCCCAGCGGTGATGGTGAAGCCGTCCAAGACCGCTGTGCTGTTAACATCGCTGTTGTAGATGACGTGGTAGGCGTTCGCGCCCGTAATCTTGGCTGTCGCCGTGACCACCCCCTGCCCATCTGTGCCATCATTGCGGTCAATATCCCCGCTCAAGACGGTCACGTTGGCTCTGGGCTGGCGTTGACTGCGCTGGGTCTCCGTGCCCGCGAAGCCGCCGTATATCTTGACCCCATTTTTCAGGCCAAAGCTGGCCCTGACATCATTGTTGGTCTGCCCCCGGCCCTCGTCCGGGTAGTAGACTCCCGCCGCCACCCATATTTCGGTGCCGTCTGTGGCCACAGCGAGCGCATCTTGCAGGTTGGTGTAGGCTGTCGTCCAACTTATCCCATCTGGCAGCGGGGACATCACACCAGCGTCAACATAAACCCGCCGCCTAAAGACGCTATGGCTGACGCTGCTTGACCCTGTTTGGAAGCTGCCGCTGAACTGGGCCCTGTTGTTGATGATGGCGCTGCTTGGGTTGAGGTTGCTGACCACGAAGGTGATGCTGATGCTTTCTCCCGCTGTGACTGTGCCATGCCAACTGATTTCATTAGCAGTTATCACCCCCCCCCCCCCCCCCCTGCGCTACCCAAGCGGCGAACTCAACCCCGCTGGGCAAGGTGTCGCTTAAGCGGACGGTGTCACTCCCCAGCCCGCTATTGCTCAAGACCAAGGTATAGGTCACCCGCTGGCCCAGTTCAACCCTGGCTGGGCTGACCGCTTTGCTCAGGCTGATAGCGGGCGCGGGCGTTTCGTAGGCCCCCAAATCCACCCCCCTCCCTTGGATGCGGGGGGCTCCCTCTAAATCTTTAGGGCCGCTGGCGGCATGGTCATCGCCGGCATCAATGGCCGGGGAGCCTGGTCTAAGGCGCAGATTGCCAGCACTGGTGGGGGCATCCGCCGGGTCGATAGGCTCTTGGAACAGCGGGTCTGCGTCTAGCAGATTGTGGCCGCCGTTTCCCAAGGTGTTCAGCCAAGCACTGCTGCCACCTGAACTCTGGATCAAGGTGTAGCTAATCACCGGGCTGCTGCCGTTGATATTCGTAATTTGAGCCGAGGCATTCATCAGGCCACTCCCTGCGTTCCCCCAGAAGATACTATTGACAATGTGAGGATTGCTGTTATCGTTGTACATCCCCCCGCCGCTGTTAGCCCGATTACCGCTAAAGCTGACTTGGCTTATCTCAGGTCTGCTGCCACTGTTGTACATCCCCCCGCCGAGGCCGAGGTGAGAACGATTGCCACTAAAGCTGACTTGGCTCATCTTAGGATTGCTGCCACTGTTGTACATCCCCCCGCCTGAGAAACTAGCAGAATTGCCGCTAAAGCTGACTTGGCTCATCTCAGGTCTGCTGCCACTGTTGTACATCCCCCCGCCGGAGCCATGGGGGGCAGAATTGCCGCTAAAGCTGACTTGCCTCATCTCAGGATTGCTGTTATCGTTGACCATCCCCCCGCCGAATCTAGCACGATTGCCGCTAAAGCTGATTTGGTTTATCTCAGGTCTGCTTCTTTCGTTGTACATCCCCCCGCCGCAATTAGCCGGGCAGGCAAAACCACTAGTTTCCGCATACCCAGCGGTGATGGTGAAGCCGTCCAAGACCGCCGTGCTGGTAACCCCGATGTTCCTGATGACGTTGTAGGCGTTCAAGCCCCTAATATTGCCTGTCGTCGTGACCACCCCATGGCTATCTGTGCCATCATCGCCGTTAATATCCCCGCTCAAGACGGTCACGTTGACCCTGGGCTGGCGTTGACTGCGCTGGGTCTCCGAGCCCGCGAAGCCGCCGTATATCTTGACCCCATCGGTCAGGGCAAAGCTGGCCCATCTATTATTGTTGGTCTGCCCCCCGCCCTCGTCCGGGTAGTAGACTCCCGCCGCCACCCATATTTCGTCCCCGTCTGCGGCCATAGCGAGCGCATCTTGCAGGTTGGTGTAGGCTGAGGTCCAACTTATTCCATTTGGCATCGTCAGGGTCACAGATGCGTCAACATAACACAAATCATTTGGACATTGGGCTTGGGCCACGCTGACCCCCAACCAAAGGCTCAAGCCTAGCCCGATGAGCAAACTAAGACTATATTTAGCTTTTAAGGATAAATTCATGATCTGGTTTCCCCTATTGTTTTAACAAAGCTGTCAACTTTTGACCCAAAATCCTCTTTTCCTGCTCATTCAAATTATCCATATCGTCAATCGTCGCCCCAACATAGGCCCCTTGACGATTGGCCGCTAAATAGCGATGCCACACTTCTTGACGCACAGTCCTTATTTTATCAGCCACTAGGCTACCACGAACCTTGTGTAACATGAACTTTGCTTTATTGCCCAATTGGTAGCGGCTCACCCAGAATAGGGAGGGGTTGACGGATATGCAAATCAAACCAGGCGAGAGCAATGGCAATGGTTTCCCGGATTTGCCATCTGTATCTCGCATAAGCAACATAATTACGATGATCTGCCACCAAGCCCACGACGCTTAAGCCGAAATTTTCACATAAATATAAGGTACGCGGTAAGTGAAATCTTTGGGTCACCAGAACAGCTTCTTCAACCGCAAAAATCGCGTCAGCCCGATAGCAACTATCATATGTACGGCGACCAGCATAATCTGAAGCAATGTCTTCTGTAGGCACCCCTAATTGTTGGGCATAATATTTCATCATCCATGGTTCATTATAATTGATAGAGCGATTATCGCCCGTCATCAACAGCTTATCCACTTTACCATCCTGATACAAGGCGACAGCGGCTTCTATCCGGTCTGCTAATACCGCCGAGGGGCCATGATAATTAATAGCTGCCCCGAAGACAATAGCCACGCGCAGGGATGATGCCTTATCTTTGGATAAGGTGTCATCTTTGGCTGGTACCTCATCTACATGCTCATAGATCTGAGGTTGATAATGGGCGGTCAGCCATAATCGCCAAATAATGGCTCCGACGACCATAAGTGTGACGAACCAAAAACTCCATATAAATAACGATTTAATCATGCCTGTATCTCCTGATGATATGTTTTTATAACCTCGATTTTCATATTGCATTGAAGTTTCTCTATTATAGTCTAAGGTAGACTAGAATAAAAAACTTGTCTTTTTTGGTACGTTATAATAATACTACACCTACACAATATGGAACAACCTGATGACGACAGCCCAAAAAGGAAGACGATGACGATGTCACCTGATTTATTTACCGTTTTTGATCAGTCTATGCGCCAAGAAGGTCTACCTGAACTAGCCATTGAGACCTTTCGGTATTATTACACGCAACTCCTCAAAGGCCATCGGGGCCTTATCCCTGAAACCGATATTCAACCTATTACCAGTCTAGCGAATGCAGAAACGCTAACTGATAATTTAATCGCTGTCGGAAAGCAGGCCTTAGCTCAGACTGTCATCATCAAGCTCAATGGCGGCTTGGGCACAGGGATGGGCTTGCAAAAGGCTAAATCACTTTTAGTGGTGAAAGATGATTTGACTTTTTTGGATATCATCGCCCGTCAAGCACTTTATGCAAATGTGCCACTTATTCTCATGAATAGCTTTGTCACCCACCAAGATTCCTTGAAGCACCTTAAAGCTTATCCCGATTTACAGCGCGATCTTCCTCTTGATTTTATCCAGCATAAAGTGCCCAAGATTAGGCAAGCTGATTTTCACCCGGCTGAATGGCCACAGAATCCAGACCTAGCCTGGTGTCCTCCCGGTCATGGCGATATTTATACTGCTTTGGTGACAAGTGGCTTATTAGATCAACTCTTACAGCGAGGGTATCGTTATGCCTTTATTTCTAATGCGGACAACCTAGGGGCTGTGCTGGATCAGCGTATGCTCGGTTATTTCGCCAAAAATCAATTCCCTTTTTTGATGGAGGTAGCTGATCGGACAGAAGCGGACAAAAAAGGCGGTCATTTAGCCCAATATCCTAATGGTCAACTTATTTTGCGTGAATCAGCGCAATGCCCAGCAGCAGATGAGGCTTTCTTTCAAGATATTACTCGGCATCGTTATTTCAACACCAATAATTTATGGCTGAATTTAGGCAGCCTCAAGGCCATCTTGATAGCCAAGAACAATATCCTCGGCTTGCCCCTGATTTGCAACGCGAAAACGCTTGACCCCCGTGATAGCCGCTCACCACCTGTCTATCAGCTAGAGACGGCAATGGGGACGGTGATAGGTGTATTCGAGGGGGCTCAAGCTATTCGTGTCCCGCGTCATCGTTTTGCGCCAGTAAAAAAAACGAATGATTTGGTCGCTTTACGGTCTGATGTCTATAATTTAACAGAAGATTTCCGGATTATGCCTAACCCTGCCCACACATCTCTACCATTGATAGATTTGGATTCAACGTATTATAAATTTGTCACCGATTTGGACACACGTTTTCCAGACGGCATACCATCTTTGGTAAACTGTTCGCGGTTGTCCGTTAAGGGAGATGTGGTGTTTGAGCGTGATATTGTTTTACAGGGAGAGGTTGAAGTGGTGAATGAAATGGGGAAGCAGGTTAGAATAACTAAAACATCAAGGATGATATAGTTATGTTTCAAGTTATATTGGAAAAGTCACTGGATCGATCTTACCTAGATAAATGGAAACGGTAATTTGTAGACCCCGGACGCTCACGAGCTGAGGGTATTTGGCGAAGAACCCAATGTGAAGAAACTAAAGAAAAGTCAGGGTGGAACAATGAAAATGATGCGCGGCGTAGAATGATTCATTTTCTTGATGAGTACGATATGATTGAGAATGAGAATGGTGGGGTTGATTTCTGTATTACGGGTGTTTATCTATGGATGTCTCAGACGCTTTCAAAAGAAGAGTCTACTGTTTTTAATAGAAAAGTGATTAATGCTTTGAATTACAATGGGTGGAAGAAAACGGGTGAAAATCAATATGCTCTTGGGGAGCTGGAACTCAGTATACAGAACTATAAAGTTCATCCAGAAGATATCAAAGTAAACAGAGTAATTCCGAAGAATTATAGAACGATAGAATACCGGCTCAAATCAAATGACATGACGACAGAAAACCGTGTAATAGATTCGCCTTGGGTAATCTTGAATTCAGGGATGCGAAAACAAGGCAATAGGACAGAAACCCCATACATTTCAGATAAAGTCGAGTTAATTCAAGAATACTTACCAATGCAAATTGAAATTGCAGGAGGGGCATCAATTGATCTTGGGATTCCTCCATTAAACTACTTGCATTCTGTCTATAATGTCAACAATAAAGAAACTGGCGATTACATTTTTGGAAATGATGATTTCCTTCCTAACCTCATAGCTGATCCAATTAAGTTTTATGAAAAGGCTGGTGAAGCATATAGGCTATGTATATTAGCTCAACCAAACGCTTTTTACCGACTTTTGAAACGGCTATTTGACATAGAATGGGCTGTAGGAAAAGTCATTACAAATAACTTTGATGGACTCACCGCTCTTGTAGGAATTGCGGATAAATACGTCAGAAGATACGATGAACCTAAGCATTATCCTAAAATAGATTTGATCCCCGTGCTCGTTCCTTATTGGTGGTTGGAAACCATGCAGATAGAAGAAAGGTGCAAGCGCAGGCGCGAGAAAGAGGGATGAAAATCTTCTATGTAGATCCTGAGATGTATGTCGATTATTTTGGAAATATAATTTCATACCCTCTAGAGGATCTGCACGACGAAGATATCCTTTTTCAGATGACCGCAGTTGAGTTTGCGAATAAAGTTAACCGGATTTTGCCTGTACCTCTGCCTAGCAATGGAGTACAGGTGGCTGGCAGCTAATTTCATGGAAAAATGCCAAGCATACCTTACAAGGAAATCAAAGCAACAAATGTCAATGGATGTGTAACAACTAGGTGAGCGATAGCCTTCAAAAAGGCTCATTTATGTCGAACATGGCATGGTCAAGCTTAAAATATTTCATGTTTTGAAAGAATTATAGCGTGATCGTAGATAGTGTTCCGGATTAAGATTTAATTTGATTGTGGCTTTTTACAACTGTCATTTTTCTAGTAATTGACTCGCTAACGGATTTAATGTTGTTATTTATCAAACTTTTCAATGTCTTATTACCTCTAATTAAATTATAGACAGCTTTATCACATTATAGCTACAGAAACAATATGATATTTCATCATCTGTCCTGAAGGCTATGATGCTATAAAATCCCATTTTAGCCGATTATAGACTCTAATTTCGCCCATATTATGTCAATCAAACTAATTATATAGTAACCAAATATTATTTCGCCACAATATATAGTACTTCCAAGTTACCCTGTTTATCAGGCGCATAGGACAAAGAAAACAATAATTTTATGATAATTTTCAAAAATGTTCTATAAAGCACTTAAATCGGCTGCTGTGACTTCATTGTATTTATAAGCGGATAATGAGAGATCAATTTTGCTGTGAAGATAATAATAGTTGACTTGCAGATCATTTGAGCCACCGTTATAAAACACTAATAAATAGGATGATTTTGCCGTTAAATCAATCAGTTTACATAATATGGGCGAAACTAGAGATAGAGAATTTTCGAGTTATATTCCAAAAAATTGGATTTTTCTTCTTTATGATTCAAATAAAGTGGGTAACTTGTAGGGTACTACATATAGTGGTAAATAAATTCTTAACTACTATATAATTACTTTATTTACATAATAACTAGCGAAATGAGGGTACAAATAAGCATTTCGTCCAAATTGATTTAAGCAAGAGGTCTAATGAGAAAAATTGTTGATATTTTCCGTACTGGATATAAACAAAGAAATAAGAACATATTAGTCACAAAAAAAGTCGAACAATACCTAACCAGTCTATCAAGCTCAAATATTGACCAGAAGCTTTACTTAGAGTTTCAGCAGATTGTTTCTAGTGTCGATGGAAGTTATCAAACACCTTTAAATCAACTCGAATTTATGGTGATGCTTGCCAAAGTGCTTTCAGTAAGGAAAATACTTGAAATTGGTACATTTAAAGGTTTCACTGCGTTGTACTTACATCAAAACTTACCGAATCTGGAAAGGATCACAACCTGCGAATTGTCTGAAAATAATGGTAACTATGCAATCGAACTATGGAAGAAATTTGGTGCTGAAGAGCAAATAGAACTTGTGCAAGGGGATGCAAAAAAAACTCTCCAAGCTATTAATTTCCAAGATGCTGAATACGATATGATATACATTGATGCGGATAAAAAAGGCTATCCAGAATATTATCAGCTAGCTCTTTCAATGTGTAAAAAAGGTGGAATTATATTACTCGATAATATGTTGTGGGCAGGCTTGGTCGCATATGAAAACACTTCATATTCCCATCCACGATTGTTAAACCAGTTAAACAAAACAATCTATAACGATAGGTTCAATGATGTAGCAATGATTCCTGCTTGGGATGGATTACTGATAATACATGTTTAATTGGGTAGTTGAGATAAGCTAGGTTCTGTTGACATTTGAGGCATAATCATGCCATATTTTTGTATGAACTATATCAACATTTATACACACAGCCTACGGGCTTAGTAGTTACATTATTTATTAGGAGACTAAAAACATGAAAGCACTTATTGTAGGAGTTGGTTTTGTAGGCTTAGGCCATGCAGCTGTTAGTGCAGAGTTCGGGCATACTGTTTTTGCATATGATATCGATGAAATTCGAATTCAAGAATATAATACAGGTGAGAAACATCGAATTGAAAAATATGTTAATGAGCCTGAGTTAGCATCAATTGTCCAAGAAAATTTAAATACAAAACTATTTTTTATAACAGATATATCTAATATAATTGAAGAAGTTGATATCATCTTCATGTGTGTTAATACCCCCCCCAATAAAGACGGGTCAACTAACTTAACATTTTATGACAGCGCAACAAAAACACTAGCATCATTATTGGCAAAAAGAAAAAGCTCGAAGAGAGTAGTTATAGCCAACAAAAGCACTGTCCCAATTGGAACAGCTCAACGTTTAGAGCGGATATTATCAAAACCCCAAGTAAAAAATGTCGGGGCAGTTTCTAATCCAGAATTTTTAGCTCAAGGAAAAGCTATTGAAGGCTCAAGACGCCCTAGCCGAGTAGTGATAGGTGCAAGTACAAGTGAAGATTTCGATATTTTACGAAGCTTCTACCCCCAATTTGTACAACATGTAAGGATAAGATATATAGAAACAACCCCCACAACTGCTGAATCCATTAAATATCTAAGCAATACTTTACTTTTAACTTATATCTCATTCTGGAATGGTGTAGGAGCCCGATTAGCAGAAACATTTGATGATATTGAAATGGAAATCCTTAGAATCGGTGTTACAGCAGATGATAGGATTAGCAACTGGGGTGCTTATGTTGGCAATGGTGCTGGGGGAAGTTGCTTTGGAAAAGATATTCAATCTTTAATCTATCAACTTAATCAACGAAATCAACCCACATCACTATTACAATCAGTATATGATATTAATGAATACCAAAAATCATACCTGCTTGATCGGGTAGAAGATGAAGCAGGATTTAATTTCAATAAAAAGACAATAGCAATTTTGGGACTGTCCTTCAAAAAACAAACGAATGACATGCGTGATTCGGCATCCTTAAGAGTAGTTGAATCACTTCTATCTCGGGGGGTTTCAGAAGTAAGGGCCTACGATCCACTTGCAATGGATAATAGTCGTGAATACTGGTTTAATGTAGACAAAAACCATTTATTCGAACGTATTACCTATCATGCATCTATAGCAGATGC
Organism: Anaerolineae bacterium; assembly: GCA_965199695.1. GTDB lineage: Bacteria > Chloroflexota > Anaerolineae > 4572-78 > 4572-78 > CBDAUV01. Next base: position 2,835,347 of record OZ241372.1, read on the forward strand.
AATTTTAGGCAGTGACGCTGTTTACATAGCAACTGACTGGGAGGAGTTCAGAGGGGCAAGCGAAGTACTAGAAGAAGTAGCCAGAACTCCATATTTAATTATAGATGGGCGAAGAATGATACATGACTTTAAAGAGTTAGCTAAAAAAGGGTTTAGTTATCTTAGCGCGGGAGGAAAAATCGTTAAAGATTAATAGGACTTTTCCGTTGACATAAAGTTTAGAGACAAATGGTCGTATATGAGCTAAAATATGACACCAAACTTGAGGATTAAATGAATATTGAAGATATAATTTGATATATCCTTAAGTTTATTGTCATATTTAAACTTCATTACGAGATATTTTTTAGAAACACAGAGATGTACAACAATTTTTCAAAAGAGTTGTTAAAACCAATTGAATTAAAAATTTATTATGTTAAGTTAAATTCTTTTTTTGACTTGGAATACGAAGCTGTGTTTGTACGTCAACTCGCACCACAGCGCTGGCAAGTTATTGAGCCACTGTTGATTGACTTGTTGGATCAGGCGACGGAAATTAACATCGCCTTTTCTTGGCGACCCCGCTCGCCAGACGTTGGTGACGAACACATCATCGACTGCACGATGAATGCCCAAGCAATTGTCATTACGTACAATCGACGAGACTTTCGATAGGCTGAACAAGAACTAGGACTTGTCGCTATGACACCAGAAGACCTATTGCGTTTGCTTGAGTAAGGAGATAAGAGACATGAGTGAAGAACAGTATACAGCTCAATTAAGTCTGAGCCTACCTACAAATCTTTATCAGGAGATCAAAACATCTGCGGATAAAAAAGGGGTGGCCGTGAACCAGTATATTATCTATGTATTGGCGTGTCACGCTTGGGATTCTGAGGGTGAGGGAAGTATCCAATTGGCAGCCCCCACCGTCGAACAAAGACAACAGTTCCGAGCCTTTTTCAAAGATCGCCCCCGTCTGACAGACGAGGAACGCCAGCGTATCCTTGCTGAACGGCAGGCTGAACGCAAGATGGAAAAACAGCCCGAACAGATGACTGAAATTATATCTAGATAGAAAGCTAAAAGTTGAAATTAAGTTATATATCTTGTATACTATATTATGTTGTATTTGTGATAATTCGCGCAATATAGCCTTATCTCTCTCCATCCAAGCTTCATCTATCCCTTAGCGATTTATGGCTTTTTATGTTGACAAAATGATGATGATTCAACGGACAATGACTATTTTAAGTTGTAGCCAATATAGGGACGATGAAGGAATAAAATCGCTTGTTAATTTTGCCCAATCTCGTCAGTTGAGTCATCATAAACAAAACAGAAAAGTTTTAAAATTACTTGGGTATACTTGCCAATCCCAATCCTGATGTAAAAAACTCGGTGAGGTCCTCACCGAGTTTTTTTGTTAAAAAGCTGTCATTTGGGAACCAGAGTGAGAAAATTAATTAATTTCCATGCCAAAAATTGGGTGATTGATATGTGACTCAAGGACAAACTGATTAGAAATATATTTCTAATCATTGATCTCATAATAGGAGGTTGACAGATGGCCCATGTGCTGTTACTCAATGCAAGTTATGAACCCTTAGCTGTTGTTACTCAACGTCGAGCCTTAGCTTTGCTTATTCGGGACCGCGTTGAAGCTGCCAGTACAGATTCGATTGCGTTACAAGGGGCAACAGCCACGCTGGAAATCCCTAATGTAATCCGCCTGAAGCGGTATATTAACGTCCCCCAAAGAGGCACCAAATGGAGTCGGCGCGGTGTCCTACGTCGTGACCATTACACCTGTATCTATTGTGGGGTTAGACCAGATGAGACACAACGAGGTCGGATGATCAGTCGTAGTGATTTCACGGTTGATCACATTTTGCCCCTGAGCCGTGGCGGTAAAAGTATTTGGAGCAATACTGCCTGTGCTTGCGCCTCTTGTAATCAGCGCAAAGGCAATCGAACGCCCCATGAAGCCAATCTAAAATTGCGCTGGGAACCAAAGACTCCACGGGTTAATTATCTGGTTGCCACTGGAGATGTCCCAGCTGCCTGGAAACTCTACTTAAAGATACCACAATCAGGCTAAGACCGTGAGAATATTTGGACTGATGAAGTAATTAGTGTTCAGTTGACGACAGACTGAGGACTAATGACTGCTCCCTTAGTTTGCTAACCATGACCCCGTTTCTCCTCTAGCCAACGCGCTAGAGCGAGGCGGTTAGAGCGAAAAGCAATATTTTCGGGCAACTCATCTGGGCCGAAAAAAGCCAATTCGACCACATCATCCATCGGTTGCGGATCGCCTTCCATAATTTCCCCCCGATATAAAATGAAAATGCCCGCCCCACGATAGTCGGCGGTATAATGAAATATATCAAAGAGGCTCGTCAAGTGAACGTCCAAACCAGTCTCTTCTTTTACCTCACGGGTAGCTGCTTGATTGGGTGGCTCATCCGCTTCCACAAAGCCAGAAGGAAAATGCCAATCGCCCTTGGCAGGGGTTGTACTACGCCGCGCCAGTAAGACTTTGCCCTCTTTTTCTATCAAGACCCCTGCGCCCACTTTAGGATCCAAAAAATGTATCCAATCACAGTCTGGACACTGTTGCCGCTCTCGGTCATATAATTCTCGGACCACCAAGGCTGTCGCACAAATAGGGCAATATTTATATCCTAAAAATTGATCAGACATAATAACAGAGTAGCAGCGTGGCAAAATGCGTTCCTTATTAGAACGCCCTACGCTGCCACATTGCTTCTTTGCTCCTTTTTAGTTTATCGCAATTCATCTTTAACGGTTTCGTATAAGGTTTCAGCCTTCAATTCGGCTAGGGTGTAACAAGGTGCTTCAAGCTCGTCGGCTAAAGCACGTGCTAGACCGCGGTCAAAGCTGGGATGTTCCATATTGATGACCACTGATTTCACCTCGTCCTCCGCAATCGCCCTAGCTATATGGTGTGCTTCTTCTTGAGCAGATAAATTGGACATGGAAACATTACCCGCCCCATCGGTGAGCAAAATCATGAGGGTCTTGATTTCAGGATTGGCGAGCTTGTGTTGACGTACCACTTGGTGACTCAGGAAAAGCCCTTTAGAAAGTGGGGTTTTACCGCCCACGGGGACATCGGACAAAGCCTTTTTCGCTAATTCTACGCTCGAAGTCGGCGGCAAGACTAAGCGGGCCTCTTCTTTTTGGAAGACCACTAAGCCAACCTGGTCTCGACGCTGGTAAGCATCAACCAACAAGCTCATGATGGCCCCTTTTGTGGCCTCCATCCGTTCAGCGGCCGCCATGGACCAACTAGCATCGACATTAAATAAAATAAGATGGGAGGTGCGGCGAATGCGTACTTTTTCTTGAATATCTTTGCGCTCTATCGCAATAGCACCTTCGCCTTGATCTCGGTTTTTCTGATGGGGAGCGGCAGCCCGAATAGTCGCATCAAAGGCCACATCACGGGGTTTGTCGCGGGCTGGACGAGACTGAATATATCGACCTCGTTTACGTTCTGTCTTGGTATAAGTACGCTTCCCCGCCTTAGAACGCATTAACTTATCGGTGGGGTTTTGTAAGCGTCTCACCTTAAAATCTTCTCCCACCGTGACAGGCTTGTTGCTGGAATTTTTCTTATCGCCAGCTTGACTAGACTGATCTGGTTGGGTAGGCGACCCGCTAGGGGGTGACATATCCGTTTCGCTGCTTTCTACCTCGTTAGCATCGTTTTTTTTTCCGGTGAACTTTCAGCTTCGCCGCCTTCCGTCATTTCCATTTCCTGCTCCAGGTCGACCTTCTGGCGAATTTGTTCCAATTGTTCGGACAGAACTTGCATTTGCGCTTCGGTGTCTTGGAAGGGCTGTCGCTTGAGACGGTGCGGCAGGGCCAGTTCAGCCGCTATGAGGATATCTGGCGTATTGATCTTCGTCCGTCCTCGATAGGCAGCATGGGTGATCGCGGCGCGTAAGATCACAATATCACCCCGGTGTCCATCAACAGCTATGGTGGCCATCAATTCAGCAATGGTCTGTAAGTCAGCAGAGGTATAAATCACGCTCGGTAAGAGTTCACGAGCTTGAGCGATTTTCTGTGATAAGTCTTCTTCTTGAGGTTGCCAAATTTCATAAAATTCGCTTGATTCCCGCTCAAATTGTAAGGTGTGTTCCAAAATTTGCATCCGCTGCCGAGGATCATTAATGCTTTCAATATCAACACAGAGGGCAAAACGGTCTAATAACTGCGGTCGCAATTCACCTTCTTCAGGATTCATGCTGCCGACAAAGACAAAACGGGCGGGGTGGCTGAAAGAGATCCCTTCACGTTCAACGACATTAACCCCCATCGCCGCTGCGTCGAGTAACAAGTCGACGACGTGATCATCTAAGAGGTTCACCTCATCAACATAAAGTACGCCCCGATTGGCACTGGCTAAAACGCCTGGCTCAAAATGGCGTTGTCCTTGGGTGATGGCTTTTTCGATATCTAAGGTTCCCACAACTCGATCTTCAGTCGCACTGACAGGTAAATTGACAAAACTGGTTCGGCGTTCTAGGACAGGTAATTCTTCGTTTCTCTCATAACGTTCTCGAACATCGTCGGACATATCAGCAGGGTCATCTGGACTACTAGCAAAGCGGCAATCGGCGACCATACGAATTTTAGGGAGCAAGGCGGCAAGGGCACGGGCAGCCGTTGATTTGGCTGTGCCACGTTCACCACGGATGAGGACACCGCCAATTTGGGGATTGACGGCATTGAGAATAAGGGCCATTTTCATTTTATCTTGGCCCACAACAGCAGTAAAAGGAAATATGGATGGCATGGGTTTTATAACTCCGCAGATTAGGATGCTAACATTAAACGGTAAGTTTACCATTGATGAGTCAGGATTACAAAAATCTGGGGAGTACGATGAGGGATTGTCCTGTCCAAGTGATTTAATTCTCATTCCCAAGTGCATCATCATTTTTACGCAGTAGAACAGGCATCTCTGCCTGTTCACACTCAGACAGGGATGTCTGAGTTACATGTTTACTCTTTGTCAGCACCTGCTGTATACGCCCTATATACGGATTTTTGGCACAGTAATCACAAAACGACTGCCTACCCCAACCTTACTCTCGACAAAAACTTGACCCTGATGGGCTTGCACCACACTTTGTACGATGGCCAACCCTAAACCGCTCCCTGCAATCTGTTGGGTTTGTTGCCCTCGATAGAAACGATCAAATAAAAAGGCTTGTTCTTCTGGTAAGATGCCAGGCCCTGTATCTTGGACCCAAATTTGAATGGTTTGCTCTCCTTCTCCTTCGATCATTTTCCCGCCAAGTTCTATCTGTCCACCCGGGGCGGTGAATTTGAGGGCATTATCAAGCAAATTGGACAGAGCCATTTCAAAACGTGCTTGGTCACAGAGGATGGTGAGGGGTTGGGCCTTGATGACTTCTGAAGGCAAGGTGAGTGTGATATCAATTTGTTTTTCTTGAGCGACAGGATGAAAAGGTGTGGTGGCAGCTTCTAATAAGGTCTTCACCTCCTGTTCAGCGACATCTAAATCAACCAAACCAGCATCTAAACGTGATAAATCTAACAAGTTATGAGTGATCCAAGTGAGCCGCTGAATTTGCGTGTCGCTTTCGGCCAAAAATTCAGTTCGGGCCTCTGGGTCATCCTTCGCAATTCCTTGCAAAAGCTCATTGAAATTTTTGAGCGCAGTGACCGGCGTTCTCAATTCATGAGAGGCATCGGCAATAAAACGACGTAGGGCATCCCGTTCAGCGGCTAAGTCAGTAAAGCTCGTCTCCAAGCGTTGAGCCATGTGATTAAATTGTGTTGCCAATTGACTGGTCTCATCACGACCCTTAATAGGCGCACGCACGGATAGGTCACCCGCGCCCATTTGTTGGGCCACTTGGGTTAAAGTTTGTAAGGGGGCAGTCAACCCACGGCTGACCCCCAAACCCATGACCACCGCCAAAAATGTCGCTCCCAGTCCAGCCCATAGAAAAGCGCGTTGGAAGGTGGTGGTCGCCTGACGACGAAATTTAGGGCCACCGCTGACTTCTACATAACCGAGAATCTGCCCACGATTTTGAATAGCCTTAGCATAGACTAGACCCTCATCTGGTGGTCTATCTGAGACAGACTGGTCCTCTGGATTGGTTTCTTGAGGATCATTCGATGCGGGTTCTAACGGATCACGATTATTTGGCGGCGGCAAGAAAGATGGAGCGGCAGAATCATCATGGAAGATGTCTTCATCATAAGTATCGAACCCAATCACCCGCTGCCCATAACCAGCCATCTGCCGCCGAATGATCATAAATCGTGCCCCAGGCGGTAAGGAAAAAGGTCGCTGATGTTCAGAGGCCCGATCAAAACTAGGATGTCTCTTGGTTGAGGGAAAAATGATGATACTGCCCGGCCAATCATTTTGATTGTCAAAATTTTCGGGATCAAAATTTGGATTGGTGGTTGTACTTCTTGAGACGGCTTCACCCATAGACCAAGTATCTGTTATTGCTGGAATCCACACAAATTCTTCAATCGTTTCATGTGGCCCTGTATCGACTAAGACTTGACGCTGTTGATCTAACACTTTTACGCGAATATGGCCCAAGAAAGCTGAGGTGCGGGCTAACTCAGAGAGGGCAAGGGGATGAGGCCCAGATCTGAAGAAAGGGCGAGCTTGATGAGCAATGGCCTCAGCATTACTTTTTAAATAATCCATTTCTTGTTGTCTGGTGTAACGTCCTATTAAAGAGAGGGCGACTAACCCGACAATGCAGACTGTTAACAGGGTGAGGATACTGTAACTGAGGACTAACCGCCACCGGATGGAGTAAAATAACTTGCTCATTAGGCCGACTCACTTTCAAAAAAATAAAACGTGAATGATATAAATTCACGTTTTAGGCATTACACTTCCCACTTGGTTCCCAAACTCAGTTTGGGAACCAGATTGGGCTAGGTAAATGGGACGGTTATTTACACATCACGTCGTGATAAGGACATTTGGAATACTTTAAATGCTTTCTCTACAAAATATCACCTTTATCCTTATTGGTCGGATTTTCAGGGAAGAAATCAGATATGAAGAAGCCTTCTTCACCAAAAGGTACTCGGAAATTAAATCTGAAATTCATATCTGGGCCAAAATTGTGTCCACCAAACGGCCACCTTCCATACCTGGACCTTTAAACCCATGTCCGCCGAAGTGACCGTGCGACCCTTCAAAAATCACCCCTAAAAAAGCACCTGCTCGTGAACGAACGCCATCTTCTCGTGCTGGTGTTTCGCCCAATGTGACTTCAATTTCCAGCATCAGCACCTCGTCACCAGCTTCTTCATCCTCAGCGATAGGACGGATGATCCTAAGCTTAACGGTATCGTCAGGTTCATAGTTAGCCATCATTTGCACCACATCACGCGGCGACATAACTTCTGTCCCATCAATGGCGGTAATCATATCTCCATCCATCAGACCAGCCTCCGCTGCGGGGCTATTTTCCATCACGGTGACAGTTGTTGAAGGCATAAAGTCTTCCCCAAAGCCGTGCCTTGAACCAGGACCAAAGCCATGTCTACCAAAACCAGGCCTTCTAAAATCTTCTCCTGAGAACCCTCGCTGACCAAAATGATCAAACCCTTTCGGGCCTGCTTTACCTGCCTGATGGAAAACGGGACTAACTGCGACACCCAATCTCGCTTGGCCTTCTGTCTCCTCTGACTCAGCGAGGGTGACTGCGATATCAAGCATGATCTCGTCTTTATGTGCTTTATGCGCTTCTTCATTTTCTTCATCTTCTTCGCTGTCGCCAGCTTGGTCTGTTTCAGCATGACGCATGACAGTTACCATAATCGTATCACCGGGGTTATGAGCGGCAATTGTTTCAACCAAGTCATGTGGTGTGGCAATCTCTTCGTCGTCAATGGCCGTGATGATATCGCCCACCATGAGACTCGCCTGAGCTGCTGGACCATCTTCCATCACTTCTTGTACCATACTACCTGACATCATTTCGCCCCGAAACGTATGTCTTCGACCGCCAAAGCCGTGTTCAGGGCCGCCAAATCCATCTCTGGGTCCATCAAACCTAGGACCAGGCATGCCAAAGCGTCCTCTAGCTTGCCTCATCCCAGACGGGGCATAGACACCAAGATAGGCTACGCCTTCTCGTTCAGGATGCTGACCAAGTTCAACACTTACATCACGCGATTCAGCCTCAGATCCAAGTTGACCCACAGTTAAGATGATACTTGTGCCAGGCTCGTAGGCTGCAATTAGATCAGCCAAACGATCACCCAGATGAACTGATTCACCATCAATGGCTTGAATAAAATCGTCTGTTTCCAGACCCGCCTGAGCCGCGGGGCTATCAGGAACCACCTCAAGGATAGGCAAGCCAATCTGCATTTCGGGCCTGCGTTCTACAAGGAATCGTCTAATATGGGGCCTGATGCCCAAGTAGGGCCGCCCATCTTGAGCAGCGACCGTGAGGGTCAAACTGCGTTCCTCATCACCGTGTAATATCAGCAGGCTGATATCAGTATCAGGCTCAATGTCAGCCAGATACTGCACCAACTCACGAGCGGTGTTCACCGCCTGTTCATCAACCTGAAGGATGATATCACCGCGTACCACGCCAGCCGCTGCCGCTGGCCCATCTGGATCAACAGATGTGACAAGAATTCCAGGTTCATCCTGTTCCGATCCTGCGCCAAAACCAAAAAAGGGCCTCTGTTCATTCGGTCCAGCAAAGGCAATGCTGCTGCTGAGGCCAGCCCCCAAAATGAAGACCAACATAATCAAACTTACTTTTGTGAACGTTTTCCTTTGAAACATGGTTAGAAAATCTCCTAAAAATTGAGTATTGAGTATTGAAGATTGAAATTGTTTTACGAGGGTATCATAATCTAAGGAGGTTATCATTTGATAGTGGTTGTGTTAAGATTTCGCAATAATTTTTGGCCGATATACAGCAAATACATCTAAGTCATGAGGAATAATTAAGGCACAGGCCCCCCTAACATCATGACTCTAATCAAGATATAGTCGCGTACAAAGAGAATCAGTCGAACATTATAATAGACAAATTGATAGAGTCGTCCATGTTTAATGGGATCATAATCTACCAGAATAATCCGTGCTTGGGGCGTGGGTGTCAGCATAAGGTTATTAGAACGGAGCAAGTTACGCTCAACAATAAAACCCCATAAACGCCATGGAAACATATACCACGTATTAAGATGTTCCCGTTCTTCTCGGCTGGCACTGGCTCGACCATAGATATCGGGCATGCCGCCTGTTTTGAAATAGGTGCGGATTGTCCGGGTCATAAGGGTTAGCAATTGCTTTCCTAGATGATGGCGTTCTGTTTTACTCAAAACTGTATAATCAATTTTACGCAATGGGCTGGCTGCTTCATAATAGGGTTGGATGGCGACAGGCTGGATTCGTCCCTTATTATCTTTGGCCATGATGAAATAATTGGGGATGCTATGTTCCGTGCCTAAGGCCTCGATAAAGGCATTGACGGCTTGACGCATGACCTGCGCTTCCTGAAATGCTTCATGTAAAACCCCTTCCGGCTCGCTCTTCACCTTGACGACGTAGCGTCGATCATCGGTACAATAAACCTCCGTTTCATTGCCGCCAGCAATGCGTTCCAGGTGAAGGTCTGTATCTAAGGGGGCGAACAATTTGTCTTTATACAAATTCGTCATAATATTGTCCTAAAGAATGAAAATATTTAAGGAACGATAAATACATGGCTGTATCTCTAGAAAATTCTCAGAAGATATATCGAGGTATCAAAGAAGCGGATATTCGTTTTATGTCCGCCTTACCGGAAACGTGGTTAGTTCATTTATTATCATTGGCAGAGGAAGACCCAGACATGACCTTAGTGGAAATAGCCAAAGAGGAAGAGGCCATTGGCATTGCTGCTGGGGCTTATTTTGCTGGGCAACATAATATTTTATTAATGCAAAATCATGGCTTTTTAGCAGCGATCAACGGGATTGTTTCTCTGGCTCAACTATATCGGGTGCCCTTGTGTATGCTCATAGCCTATCGCGGGGTCATGGGTGAACCCTTTCCCTGGCATACGCAAGGCGGTATGGTGACTGAACCCATTCTCCGGGCGCTCAATATTCCCTATGAATATGCCCATGACCCAAATCAAGTGACCAAACAAATTCGCCAGGCTCATACCCAATCCCGCCTGTCGCTTTGCTGTTGACGCGAGATTTGATGGAGGTCTAAGGACAAAGTGTTATCAAGGAGATAGGGTATCTGCTGTTGTTTTTTCTCGAATATAACGTTCAAACAGCCTGGTTGGGCCAGACCCGACCTTCGACCACCATGCTATCCATGTCCGACAGCCTAACGAGGGGACAGCCCAAGGACTACATGGGGATTCCATCATTGATACGCGAATGCACTTTGATATTCAGCTCAGGTATTTCCCCCCTGATGTACCTTTGGAGATGGGCGGTACCTTGCTCCTGCCAGGGAGTCAATTCCGGCGCATCAATGAATCCGATATTGCCCGCTATCAGAACTTTCGCGGCCAAATCCCGATGGTTTGTAAAGCTGGCACCTTACTGGCTCTCCATCATGGCATCTGGCACTATGTTGGTCGACAGCGGATGTACCAAGAACGATGATTCTTGGCCAACAATTGTTGGGCTTCGACTGGCCCCCACGTACCGGCTTCGTAGAAAAAGACGGGGGGTAAATTCGTCTCTTGCCAAGCCTGAATGATGGGATCAATAATGCTCCAAGCTGTTTCGATTTCGTCGCTGCGGGCAAACAGAGAAGCATCGCCCTGAATGGCATCTAATAACAAACGCTCATAAGCATCTGGTAATGAGTCGCTGCCAAAGTCTTGAGCATAGTTGAAATTCATATCGACTGGTTGGGTATACATGCCAGCACCAGGTACTTTGGTTTGAAACCTAAGTTGCATGCCTTCATCAGGTTGAATACGCAGAGAAAGTAAATTGGGGGGCAAATTTTCATTGTCGTTTTCCGAAGGGAACATCAGGTGAGGCACTCGTCGAAATTGAATCGTGACTTCTGAAGTTTTTTCAGCTAAATTTTTGCCCGAACGCAGGTAAAAAGGCACGTTACGCCAACGCCAGTTATCTATGTGGAGACGTAAAGCGGAAAAGGTCGGTGTTTGAGAGCCGGCGACGACACCGGGCTCGTCGCGATAGGTACGATATTGCGCTCGAACTGTAGAGGTCTCAATCTCTTGCACTGTAATTTTACGAACCGCTCGCAAGACTTTGACCTTTTCATCTCGCAGAGATGTCGCTTCAAAGGCGACGGGGGGTTCCAGCGCCGTTAGGCTCAAGAGTTGGAGGAGGTGATTTTGAAACATATCCCGCATCACCCCAGTGCCATCGTAATAGCCTGCTCGACCCTCTAAGCCAACGGTTTCTGAGACTGTAATTTGCACATGATCAATGTAATTCCGATTCCAGAGCGGTTCGAAGATGGCATTACCAAAGCGAAAGACCAACATATTTTGGACTGTCTCTTTGCCTAAATAATGATCGATGCGATAAATTTGGTCTTCTTGAAACACTTGATGCAACTGGTCATTCAAAGCATGCGCTGAGGGGAGATCATGTCCAAAGGGTTTTTCGACGATAATACGCCGCCAACTATCGCCTTGTTGCTTGGCTAAACCGACTTCGCCCAAATTGGCCGCAATGAGTGGGTAGAGGTTAGGGGGTGTGGATAAATAAAAGAGATAGTTTCCGCCTGTCCCATGTCCCGCGTCGATACGTTGTAATCGAGCCGCCAAAGCGTGATAGGTTTCAATATCATCATAACTGCCGCGATGATAGTGCAGCATGCATGCGTAGTCCTGCCAAGTGGCATCGCTGCGAAACTTACGCCGCGAGTGTTGTTTAAGACCTTCAGCCATTTTAGACCGAAAGCCATCATCATCATAGTCTGAACGAGCCACGCCTAAAATGGCAAAATTTTCAGGCAATAGTCCGTCACGATAGAGGCTAAAAAAAGCTGGGAGCAGTTTACGTTGGGTCAAATCACCAGAAGCCCCAAAAATGACCACAACGGTCGGATTGGCGCGTGTGGCTTCAGTCTGCTCGATGGTCATACGTTCCTCCTATTAGAAAGGTTGACTTATTGTTATGAACGAGAATAGCCTTAATTCCCTAACCAATCAGCATGATACACCCCTTCTTTATCCAAACGTTCAAAGGTGTGCGCCCCGAAATAATCACGTTGGGCCTGGATAAGGTTGGCGGATAAACGTGCCGTGCGATAGCTATCGAAGTAGGCTAGCGAAGCACTGGTGGCTGGCACGGGAATGCCCAAAGAGATGGCCGTCATCACCACCTCCCGCCAAGCCGCTTGGCGGCTATCAACCGCGTCCTTAAATTCTTGGTCTAAGAGTAAATTCGGCAGTTGCGGGTCTCGCACATAGGCTTGCATAATATCGTCTAATAACTCAGCCCGAATAATGCACCCGGCGCGCCAGAGGCCGGGAATAGAGGCAAAGTCAAGAGCATATTGATATTCCTCGGAAGCGGCCCGCAGCAAGGCCAGGCCTTGGGCATAAGAGCAAATCTTAGAGGCATATAAAGCCGCTTTGACACTGTCGATTAGATGATTTTTATCGCCCTCATAACGTGCCGTGGGGCCGCAGAGTATCTTGGCCGCTTGAACGCGCTCCGCTTTGATGGCAGACAAAATACGGGCATCAACGGCGGCGGTAATGGTGGGAATGGCCGCCCCTAAGTCGAGGGCATTTTGGCTGGTCCACCGGCCTGTTCCTTTTTGACCCGCTTTATCTAGGATCACATCAACCAGATGTTGCTCACTGTCATCATCCATTTTGGTGAAAATATTGGCCGTAATTTCAATCAAGAACGAGGATAATTCTGATTCGTTCCAAGCTTTGAAAATTTCATGCAATTCTTCATTGGAAATTCCGGCCCCGCGATGCAAAATATCGTAAGCTTCAGCGATCAATTGCATGTCGCCGTATTCAATGCCGTTGTGGACCATTTTGACGTAGTGACCTGACCCACCTGGCCCTAGATAGGCCACACAGGGTTCACCATCTTTGGCTTTAGCGGCGATAGAACGCATGAGGGGTTCTACCACTGCATAAGCGGTCTTCGTCCCGCCAGGCATTAAGCTTGGCCCCCACAAGGCCCCCTCTTCGCCCCCCGAAACGCCCAGGCCAAGATATTGAAATCCTTCCGCTTCCAATTCCTTGGCTCGCCGCTCTGTATCTGGATAAAAAGAGTTACCGCCATCAATGATCAAATCGCCGGGGTCTAAAAGCGGTTTGAGTTGGCTGATGACCGCATCGACGGCCCCACCCGCTTTGACCATGATTTGAATTTTGCGGGGTCGTTCTAAAGCGGACACAAATTCTTCCAAAGACCGTGTCGGCTTGATATTTTTACCAGCGGCTGGGCCAGCGACAAACTCTTCGGTGACAGCTGTGGTGCGGTTATAGACCGCCACAGGGTAACCGTTCCGTTCAATGTTTAAGACCAGATTTTGACCCATCACGGCGAGACCGATTAGGCCGAATTGTTGGTGACTCATCGTTAAAGCTCCTTAGGACAATTAACAATTAGTAATTAACAAAAAATTTAGGTTCTATGAGGAATTTTAGAGCAAAGTGGCAAGGTAGCAAGGAACGACCCTCCCAAACCCCTGACACTGCGCCTTTCGCCAGCGAAAGTCACCCTGTCACCTTGCTCATGATTTACCTAAATTTAGGCGAAGGCGATTAAATTTTGGTTACGAAATCTGAAAATTTTCACGATTGTCCCCAAGCGGTCGCCTTTAACCCGATTTATTGGGGCTGTTTTCTATACTGGACACGGGCACAAGGTTAAGAGCGGACGACCCGTCAGGGTAGGTCTCCTGATGGTATTGCCCAGCATTATAGGACTGATAGAACAAATCTAAAAATCCAAGGAAAGAATTTCTAATCCGACCTCATCTTCACCCTGCACTGTCCAGACTGATAAATCGCCTCGTCTCGCGGCTTCAACCAATGGAAATGCTTCTGAATGGCGAGGGTCTTTGTGAGATAGAGCCCCGATAAACAAACCAGCATCAAATAAGATTGGTACTTATGTTTCACGATGAAAACATCAACTTTTCACCCGCTGATTCCCTGGATCATAAAAAGGCTTCAAGGAAGCTCGCGCCGGAATACGCTCACCAGCAACTTCGATTTCATAACGACCGAATTTGATATAATCTGTGGTCACGATTTCCTGATCAGTCACATAGCCCAAGCCAATCGCTCGACCAACAGTGTGACCGAACATGCCAGACACAAGATGCCCTTTAATTTGATCATTCCGCCAGATTGGTTCGTTATGGTAAAGCAGGGCCTGTTCATCTTCTAAGGTGAACATGACCAGCCGTTTCTTCACCCCTTCTTGCTTTTGCTGGGCTAAAACGGCTCGGCCATTAAAAGCAACCGCCTTCTTGAAATTGACCGCAAACCCAAGCCCGGCTTCGATGGGCGTATCTTCATCGGTAATGTCATGGCCCCAATGGCGGTAGCCCTTTTCAATCCGCAAAGAATTTAGGGCATGATAGCCACAGTGAGCCAGATTGTAGGCTTCTCCCTCGGTCACCAGCGCATCATAGATCCTCACCGCAAATTCGGTGGGGATGTTTAATTCCCAGCCCAATTCACCCACATACGTGATGCGGGTCGCTCTGACCTGAGCGTAGGCGAAGTCGATTTCCTGCGATGTGGCAAAGGGGAAGGCGGCATTGCCTAAATCAGCCTCGGTCAAGCGGCTGAGTAAGGCTCTGGACTGGGGCCCCATGACCCCCAAAATGACAAAGGCGGAGGTCATATCCGTTAAATAAGCCTGCTCATTGGCCTTAATTTGATTTTTCAGCCAATGAAAGGTTCGCACTTGGGAAGCACAGGCATCAACAATATAAAATTGATCTCGATCCATGCGGGTCACAGTGACATCGGCTTCAATCCCCCCGCGTTCGTTCAAGATCTGGGTATAAACCACTTTGCCCAGCGGGACATCAATTTCATTGCCACAGACACGATTCAAAACATGGACAGCATCTTGGCCTTGTAGGAAAAATTTGGTGAACGAGGTCTGATCAAACAAGCCGACATTTTCGCGGACCGCTTGATGTTCTTGGGCTGAGTAGTCAAACCAATTCTGGCGGCCATAGCTATACTGATACATAGGCGCAACCCCCTGTGGGGCGAACCAATTGGCCCGCTCCCAGCCTGCTAACTCGCCAAAACAAGCTCCTTTTTGGGCCAGCCTATCGTGTAAAGGCGACTGACGAATGAAGCGACTGGTTTCATATTGGCGGAAGGGCCAGTGCATCTCATAGAGTAAGCCCAAGGACTCTGTCACCCGCTCTTGTAAATAGCGTTTATTTCCCTGAAAGGGCATATTGCGTCGCAGGTCAACATCCCATAAATCGAGCGGGGGGTGTCCCTGAGCAATCCATTCAGCCAAGACCTTGCCCGCCCCGCCCGAAGATTGGATGCCCACAGAATTAAAGCCAGCGGCCACGAAAAAGTTCTTCAGCTCTGGGGCTTCACCTAATTGATAGCGATCATCTGGGGTAAAACTTTCGGGGCCGTTCATGAAAGTATGAATGCCTATATCCGCCATGAGGGGCAGGCGCTGAATCAGGGTCTCAAAGACAGGCGCGATATGAGCCCAGTCTTCCGGCAGCACTCCAAATTCAAAATCCTCTGGAATGCCCTGCATGCCCCAAGGTTTGGCCTTTGGCTCAAAAAAACCAGCCAGAATGGCTCCGACTTCTTCTTTATAATAGGTATAGCCGCCTGGGTCACGCAAGACGGGGAGGTTAGAGGCTAAACCCTCAATCGGCTCAGTGACCACATAAAAGTGTTCAGCCGCATGCAAAGGCACATTCACCCCAGCCATTTCCCCCACCTCACGCCCCCACATGCCGGCGCAGTTGACCACATATTCAGCCTGAATATCGCCCTGTTCAGTGGCCACGCCCGTGACTCGCCCCTCTCGCTGATGAATGGCCGTCACCTTCACCCCTTCAAAAATTGAAGCCCCGTACATTTGAGCCCCTTTGGCAAAGGCGCGCGTGGTATCCGTGGGATTAGTCTGACCGTCATTTGGCAAATAGACGGCCCCCACAATGTCTTTGGCGTTCATCAGTGGCCATAGCGCAGCAGCTTCTTGAGGGGTGATAACCGCCACCTCTAACCCAAAGCATTTGGCCATAGAGGCCCCGCGCTTTAATTCCTCGAAACGTTCTTCATTATTCGCCACTGAAATCGAGCCGTTTTGTTTAAATCCCGTCTCTTGGCCCGTTTCGTGACCCAAGTCTTTGAGCAAATGACTGGTGTATTGGGCCAGCTTGGTCATGTTTTGGGTGGCCCGTAATTGCCCCACTAGGCCAGCGGCATGCCAGGTTGTGCCACAGGTTAAGGTTTTTCTTTCTAACAGGACGACATCAGTGATGCCTAATTTTGTTAGGTGGTAAGCGACGCTACAACCGACGACTCCGCCGCCGATAATGACGACTTGGGCTTGGGATGGGATGGATTTATTCATAATTAGCTTTTAACTCATTCATCTGAAATGCCTCTGCTCATTTAAGGCATATATAAGACTGCGTAATATTCATCCAGAGCCAGCCAAGCCAAGTCAAAGTTACCTTGTAAAACGCGCATAATCTGCTGACTAGGAAAAGCTGGATCATTTAACCATATCAGGTAAAATAAAGGATGACATAAAAACTTATGGTTCAAATAACAAAGTCGATTGAGATATTGGTATCACTGTGCCATCTTCAAGTATATGCCTCTGTGGTATAGATGGCACACCCTGAGCAACGTACTCATCTGGCGCGTTTGACTTTGGCTGATTTTCTTCCTTGAACTTATTCCTTTAAGATGATGAGGATATTCTTTTCAAAAATTAGACATGATGATTTAACGAGCGATAGTCTATGATGGCGGCTATTAACCATTGGTGAGAGTGGGACAGAAGGTAAAAAACAATAAAATACAGCTAAGGAAACTCTTTAGATAGCGCATCAGGCGTTTTCATCCCTGCCTCTTTCGTGTCCCTATTTCTCTTTTTACTCGCACCAAAGGTTATTATAACATGTCACTAAGTCTTGTCAATCATATAGGCTCTCCCAATGAAATCATCTTTTTATATAGGCCATCATTTTCTACAAGTGCCTGAGCTAAACTTGACATATTATTAAATACCTGTATTATGCAAAGGCAATTCACAATATTAAAGCTATTCACCCAATTTTGTTAAGTATTCAGGAAAATTTATCATACTTAGGAATGGGAATTAATTCACGCCGCCAATCCGGATTGGCGGCGTGATATGCACAAGTTATCTAATTCTTATTCCTTAATACCCTCAAGCCGGTCTATGCGAATCGTCGTTAAACTGGGCACAAATGTTGTGGCTAGCCCTGATCAAACCGTGAATAAGCCTCGCCTCTTAGATATTGTGCGGCAAATGGTCGTGCTGAAGAACCACGGGCATGAGGTTGTGCTGACCACGTCTGGCTCAATTTTTGTAGGCCGACATAGCCTGAAAAATCTGCCCAATCGTAAAGACATTCCTTTCAAGCAAATGTTGGCCGCTGTGGGACAGGTGAAGTTAATGAATATTTATGATCAGCTTTTTGGTATTTATGATGTCACAGTTGCTCAAATCTTGATCACCCGCAGTGATTTCATGAATCGGGCTAGATATTTGAATGCCCGAAATACCTTGAGTGTGCTGATCGAACAAGGCATTGTGCCAATCATCAATGAAAACGATGTGGTGGGGGTAGAGGAAATTAAAATTGGGGATAATGATAATCTATCAGCCTTAATCGCCAATTTAATTGATGCCGACCTGCTTTTGCTCTTAACCGACCAGCCCGGTCTTTTCACTGCCGACCCACGCTTTAACAGAGAAGCAGAGTTGATCAATGAGGTCACGACCATCACGGAGAGCATCATGGCTTTGGCTGGCGATACCAGCACGATCATGGGCACAGGGGGCATGAGTACCAAAATTCAAGCGGCGCAACTGGCCACCCGCTCTGGTGTGGAAACGATCATCGCCTCCGGCCATGAAGTTGATGTGATATCACGCCTTGTGCAAGGGGGAGAGGCCTTAGGCACACGCTTCATCACAAACATCAGCCAAGTGGAGAGCCGCAAACGCTGGCTGTTGGCTGAACCGGTGCGGGGTCGTTTAGTGGTCGATGCTGGTGCAGCACGGGCCTTGATCAAGCAGGGCAAAAGTTTGTTGCCGGTTGGTATCTTAGGGGTTGAGGGCGATTTCCCCCGAGGCTCAATCTTGTTGGTGCAGGACCAAGCGGGCCAAGCTCTCTGTCGGGGGATCACCAATTATAAAGCTTCTGATATTCAGTTGATAAAAGGCCAACATTCTGAGGAAATAGATAAAATTTTGGGGTTTAATTATGGACGGAATGTGATTCATCGGGATAATTTGGTGGTGTTATAGTCGATGTATTGCCAGTGAGGGATAAACTAACTGCCGAGGCGATGCAAGCCTTTGTCCATCAGCCGAACTTAGAAGCCCTCTTTCGTTGTTATTGGGAGGAATATGTCTCACGGCTGCCCGAAGCGGTCTTTACGCATTCGGATCTTTCAGATAGCTTGAAACTTCGTTCTGCTGTAGAACAAACTTAAGTTCGTCCTCACTGCGCTTTATGCCACCCCTTCACTTGCCTTGTCACCCAAATCGAAGTAAGCTTTAAAAACTAAATACATATCCGATGATCAACTAGGAGCAACCCTCATGAGTGAACTAGAGACCCTCGGTCTCCGAGCCAAAGAAGCAGCCCGTCAGCTAAATCGCCTGACGAGCAAACAAAAGAATGAAGCCTTGCAAAGTATTGCTGACACCTTATTGGCGCACGAAGAAAGCATTTTAGCGGCCAATGCCCACGATATCGAAACAGGCCAAGAGATGGGCCTGAGTGAAGCACTCCTAGACCGGCTGCGAATCACCTTCGACCGGCTGCACGGCATCGCCAGCGATGTCCTCGATGTCATTAACCGGCCCGACCCTATTGGGGAGGATTTCGATAGCCGTGTCTTAGAAAATGGCTTGCGAATCAGCAAACGCCGTATTCCCATCGGCGTGGTCGGGGTGATTTATGAAAGCCGACCCAATGTCACGGTTGATATCGCAGCCTTGTGTCTCAAAAGTGGTAATGTAGCCATTTTGCGAGGGGGCAAAGAGGCTGTTCAGACCAATCGCGCCTTTGCTGAGGCCGTGACGGGGGGCTGTCTCAAAGCTGGCTTACCTGAACATAGTGTGCAATTAATTCAATCGACGGATCGCAATTTGGTCAAAGACCTGTTACGAGCGAATGATTATATTGACCTGATTATTCCTCGAGGCGGAGCCGCCTTGCATCAATTTGCGATTGACAATGCGACGGTGCCCGTGATCACAGGTGGCATTGGAGTATGCCATGTTTATGTTGATGCACGGGCTGACTCAGAAAAAGTGGTCCCCATTGTGGTCAATGCCAAAGTACAACGACCTAGCGTTTGCAACGCCATGGACACTGTGTTAGTCCACCGCGCCGTGGCAGGCGAACTGTTACCGCGTATAGCTGAAGCTTTAATCAACAAAGGGGTGGAACTGCGTTGTGAGCCTAAGGCTTATGACCTGCTCAAAGACAGGCCCAATGTTAAACCTGTCGGACCGGAAGATTTTGATACTGAATTTATGGCCCTCATCGCAGCGGTCAAAATTGTTGATAGTCTCGATGATGCCCTAGACCATATCTATGCCCACAGCAGCCGCCACACCGATGCCATCATTACCGAAGATTATGCTGCTGCCACGCGCTTTGTGGATGAACTCGACTCCGCCGCTGTTTTGGTCAATGCCAGCACCCGTTTCAACGATGGGGGACAGTTTGGCTTAGGGGCGGAAGTCGCGGTCAGCACACAACGTCTCCATGCCCGTGGCCCAATGGGACTGGGCGAGTTAACGACTTATAAATGGGTAGTTTACGGGCAAGGACAGATACGTGCATAAACGTCATGGCAACAACCGATAATCCTCTCAAGCGGCTAATATAA
Source organism: Anaerolineae bacterium (assembly GCA_965199695.1). Lineage (GTDB taxonomy): Bacteria > Chloroflexota > Anaerolineae > 4572-78 > 4572-78 > CBDAUV01. Next base: position 2,855,479 of record OZ241372.1, read on the forward strand.
CCCCCTAACTTCTGTCTCTTTGCATATTCAAAAACAACGCTTACTTGTGACCGAACTCGATAACTTAGAGGCCTTATTTGAGTTAGCAATTCAAGGGGATACCTTAGAAACCTTTCAAACCAAATTAAACGAAATTGTAGCCACGCAATCACCTCATGAACTTATAGCGAAATAGAGGAAATATAGAAAGGGGAAATCCATGTGTGGTCGATTTACTCAAACAGCAGATGCCGATACGATCCAAGAAACATTTGAACTCGCTCAAGTGCCATTGGAACTGACTCCGCGTTATAATATTGCGCCGACTCAGCCTGTGGCTGTGGTCATTCAAGAGGATGATGAGCGTCATCTTGATGCTTTTCGCTGGGGATTAGTCCCTTTTTGGGCTAAAGACCCGTCGATTGGCAACCGCATGATTAACGCGCGTGGTGAAACGGTGCCCGAAAAACGGAGTTTTAAGCGACCCTTTCAAAGTCAACGCTGTTTAATCATTGCCGATGGATTTTTTGAATGGCGCAAAACAGAGCAGGGCAAAATTCCGACCTACATTCACCTGACTGACCGTCAGCCTTTTGCTATGGCTGGTTTATGGGATACCTGGACTTCTCCGGCAGATGAGGTGATCCCCACCTGTACCATCATCACCACCACGCCCAATGAACTCCTGGCCCCTATTCACAATCGCATGCCCGTTATCTTACCCGCAGAGGCTTATGCCACATGGCTCAACCCGACTGACCCTGACTTGGACGAACTGCAATCATTGCTGAAGCCTTATCCTGCTGAAGCGATGACTCACTATCCCGTCGCTAAAATCGTCAATTCACCCCGCAATGATGTTGCTGAGTGTATTCAACCGATTTAGATTTAGGAATGGGAATTAAATAACTGTCCCAAGCCTCTTTCTCTAGCCTATCTACTTGTCTATCACTAAAATTCTCATTGAACCCTTATTCCTTAAGGAAGCTCGTTTATGACCAAAGGACAAATCTATCCTTCCGAAAGCAAAACTCTGACGGATCAAAAAACAGGGGCCAGTATCCGCCAAGTTACGCATTATCCTGCTATTCATCACCATCCCTTCTTTCTCGTCCCCGCTTATGATGATGCTATGCAATGGCTCGTCTTCACTTCAGAGAGAACGGGAACAGCGCAAATATTCGTGGAGCGTCGGGCGACAGGTGAGTTAATTCAACTGACCGAGCGGGGTGATATAGCTGACTTTTCGATTTACCCATCGCATGATGGTCAGTACGTCTATTTCACGGCAGGGGCAGGCGGGTGGCGAGTCAATACGACCACTTATGAAGAAGAGTTCTTGATCGACCTTACCCAAGATGAATCCTTTCGAAACCCAACCTTACGGGAAACAGGCATGGTGGCAGCCGCAATGGGCACAACGGCTTTAAGTGCCTGTGACCGTTGGTGGGCGATTCGTTTTCAACATAGTGAGCGGGCTTGCATCGCTGTGGTTGATACACAGGCGGGCGAGTGGAACGTCATCCTAGAACGTGATACCGTGGCCCATCTCCAATTTTGCCCTGATGACTCGAATTTGCTTTTTTACGCTGGCCCCTTAACAGATCGTGTTTGGGTCATCAATCGAGATGGGACCCATAATCGACGGCTCTATCAACGTCAGCCGGGGGAGTGGATCACGCATGAGGCTTGGATTCCAGGGCGACGTGAATTGGGCCTTGTCAATTGGCCCAAAGGCATGCGAGCGATTAACGTTGATACTGGCCAAGAACGAACGATAACCTCATTTAACGCCTGGCATGCCATCAGCAATCGTGAGGGCAACCTGATGGTGGCTGATACCAATTTCCCTGATATTGGCCTCCAAGTTTTTAATCCTAGTGATGGGACCGGCACACCCACCCCCTTATGCTATCCTGAATCCTCCAGCGTGGGTGAACATTGGAACGGCCCTTTCCCGTATGAGGACGGCCCGATCAAAGTTTACGCCCCCCAACACACCCATCCTCATCCCTCATTCTCACCAGATAGTCGCTACGTTGTTTATACGAGTGATAAGACGGGCTACACTCAGGTTTATGAGGTCCTGATGAATGATGAATTGGCATCAGAACAAACGCATTAATAACTAACTACGAATAACTAGGAACTGTATTATGACTCTAAATCACCCTTTAGATATCGCCTTAATTGGTACGGGCAATCGATCTCAAAAAGTATATCAACCTTTATTTGAGTCGCTCACATCGTGGGTACACTTGGTGGCGGTCTGTGACCCAGTTAAACCAAATGCCGATGCTTATGCCGAGCAGATGGACGTGCCAGCCTTCTATGACTTGCGCGATTTGGTCGCGGCAGAGGTGGCTGAAGCGGCTTTGGTTATCGCACCGATTGATATTCATCACGCCATGTCTTGTTATTTGTCACAGCATGGAGTGCATCATTTGGTTGAAACAAGTATCTCAAACCTCTTAAGCCAAGCCCAAGATATGGTGCAACAGGCACAAGAAAATAAGGTCATCTTTCGCGTGGCCGAAAATTTTTTCCGCTTCCCCTTTGACCGCATCGCTAAGAAAATCGACCAAAGCGGATTTCTCGGCCCCATCAAACGTATTACCTGCTTTCATGATCACACGGGCTACCATAATAACTCTCGCTGGCTCGTTTTTTATGAAGCTTATCCCGAAGCAGTGCAGGCAATTAAACACGTCATGCCCACCGCTCCTCATTATGAAGCCGCTCATCGCTTTCATATAGATGAAACCTTCCGCGCTCATTTCTTTTATTTTCCCGATGATCGTCTGGTGACTGACTTGGCTGGTAACCTCAAGGGCATGCTCGGACGCTATGCCCGCCCTGGGTATACCGAACTCAATGGCGCACGGGGAACGCTCGTCCGCTATGCTACGGAACGCTGGCATGGTGAGGCAGAAGTGCGCTATTGCTCTGACGAGGCCTTACAAAACGGGGCCATTGCCGACGAAATTTACCCGGTGCAACACTTGACTGAAAACGGCTCATGGCTAGGGGATTGCGTTGATTTACCACTGGGTCCCGTAGAATATCACAATCCTTATCAACCTAAGGCCCTTTACCCAGGGCGGGAATATTATTTGTCCTCTGTCATGTCCCATATCGTTGATTTCGCCCGGACGGTACGGGGTGAAACGCAGTCCGAATATAGTGACGAAGATGCCTTAATGGCCATGATGATGGAAGTGGGCAGCCGCGAATCTGCCTTGCGACAAGGAGAGCGTCTCGCCTTGCCGCTCACGGGCGATCTTGAATCGGAAGAAACCCTACGCCGCGACTTGCAAGCCAAACATGGGGTCGATCCCTTGGATGTTGAAGGCATGTTGACCGTCCAAATTCCACGACCGTAATCTGGTTGGGATAAGTTGTCACGCTACAGAAGTTTCAGGTCGGTTCGGTCTTTGATTAAGATATGAGATAGTGCTTTGAAAGCCAGAAGACGTATTTCAAGACTGTGATGCTTCAACTTAGTCTAATAAGGGGGCGGTCGTATATTCATCACCAATGCGGTCTAAAGTTTGGATGACGGCACTTTGGACCCGCATATCTGGTCCTCTAACTTGGTCAGCAAATGGGGTACAGCGCGTCGGTCTCCAATCCGACCTAATTTAATACTCATTCCTTAGCCATAACTTTCCCCTTCTCGGTCCCAGCGCATCACCTGTAAGTGTCTCAACGCAGCCTGAGCAGCCTCAGGCGTACCGATGCGCGATAGAGCATGGACAGAATACCCCCGTACGTAATGGTTATCGTCCAGCAAGCCTTTGGCCAAAGCGGGCACAGCTTCTTTGGCCTTCTCCCCTAGACGGGCCAAGGATAAGGCGGCGTTGCGGCGGACCTGAGGACTTTCATCAGCGGCGAGAACATTCCCCAGAGTTGGGCCTAAATCTGAGAGTTGTTGTCCAGCCGTACCCAAGCTCTCAACCGCTCGACGGCGGGGGTCTTCTTCAGCATCTGTCGCTCCTTCTATAAGATGGGGCACAGCTGATTGGGCTTGTAAACTCATGTCGCCCAAAATATCATAAGCTCTGGCTCGGACGCGGGCCTTCTCGTTTTGGGCCACTTCTAGCAGGGCGGGGACGGCTGCTTCTCCGATTTGATTGAAAGCATAGGCAGCATTGCGTGGCCCAGTGTAACTTTGCGTGTGCAAAATTTCCGTCAAAGCTGGAATAGTCGCTTCCCCACGGGTGCCCAATTCATAACTCGCTTGCAGGGCTTCGATATCGGATGAACTGCTTAATTGGGCTGTTAAGGTTTCGATGGAAGCATCAGACGAGGGGGCTAAAGGTTTCCGAATGCCTTGATGCCAATGCCACATATATCGCCAGATATTTTCCTGTGGATGCTCGCGGGAAACCCAATCAGAGCTGAGGTAATCCCAGGTTGGTGCGGTGGGTTCCGTCATTCGGGTGAACAGAAATTTAACCATTTGGCGCGTGGTTGAGTCATGATGATTGGCCATACCGCGATGCAGCAGATCATAATGCACAATCACCACGGTGCCAGCCTCGCCCTCCAAGGCTGTATCTTTTTCCCCTTCAGGCCAGTCAATGTTCAGATATTGTGATTTGGGTACAATCGCGGTCGGGCCTAGCTGAAGGGGTGTATCCTGAGGATAGTATAATAGCATGGTCCAGCGCGTATGGTGATGGCGTGTATTTTTGTCCATAGCAAATCGGCTGTTGTATAGACTGTCCTTGTGCATCTTTTGGTCTGGCCCGCCTGGCGGCCGATCATGCACATGACGATGAAAATGCAAGAAGTAATCTGGCCCTAGAATACTCGACATGGCTCCATCTACGACAGGGTGATCGAATAATTCCATTAATTCTGGGATGGCGGGCAATAAATTATTGCGCGGATTGCCATTGTCCGCGATAAATTTGTCGATTTTTTGATAGATTGAACGATGATAGCTCGCTGGCATCTTGGGTTTGAGGATAATATACCCTTCGCGGATAAAGTCCTGCATTTGCATATCGGTCAGTAAAACGGGTTGTGACATGAGACGCTCCTTTGTAAGAGATTGGGTTTAAGGTTGTGAGGGGGCTTCACTTAACACCATTGGCTACTTTGCCACCCTGCCCCTATTTTACCACCCTTCTCTTGATAGACAAGGGTTTAATTTTCAATACGTCACCCTCTCCCATCAAGTGCCGCGCCAATAAATATACCACTCCCAGAATAGGACAGGCAAAGCGAAAACGGCGACCAGCCACCAGAATGACCATTGGCCTTGTGTGGGAGCGGCATCAGCTACCTTAGCGGCTGTGGTCAGTGGGCTTTGTTGAGGGCGGATATTCGATTCCTGAGGATTAAGCAAATTCGTCGTCATCTCCTGATGATTGGTTGCGTCAGACTGTGGGCCCTGCTCAGAGCTAGGTGGTTGATTGAGCAGCCAACGGGTCAGGTTGGTCATGAGGATAGGGTAGTCAATTTGGAGCGGTAGGTCAGATTTCAGGAGATCAAAGGTGATCAGGCCGATACGACGGCCCTCGACTTCTCCCACCAAGACCAAGGGGCCTTGTTGACTATCGATCAAGACAGTGGCCCAGGGCGGTGGCTCAAGATCTTGGGCCTCCAGAATATTGACATTGGCAAAATTCAGATAAGCCAGGAGGGGGTGGTTTTCGGCCAATTTGAAAGCGGTGGGTTGGGTAAACACGCCCTTGACGGTGAAGAAATCATGTGTTTTGGGCGGGGCGATAAAAAGCAAATTGCCTGGAGGCACTGGGTCTTCTGGGTCTGGCAAGGTGCGGTCAAAAATCGTCAAGCTAAAAGGTTCTTCAGACAGCGCGATTTGTGCTTGTGTTTGCCACACTGCAAGACCAGAGATGAGGCTGAAAACCCGTTCTAAAAAAAGATTGCCAGGGCCGACCAGAAGCACTTGTCCCTTTGTGGTCTGGCGTAAGAGCGTGGCTTGGTTGTCGAGTAATAAATCATCTGCTTCCTGAAAACGGACTTGAATACGGCCTGCTTTTTCTGGCAAATCAGCGAAGGTGAGGGTGACTTGTCCCTCTGGATAAGGGTCGAGACGAAGCCGTTGCGCGTCAAGGAGTTGCCCATCAACGCGCAGTTGTAGTAAGCGTTCGACCGCTTCATCGGCATAATTGACAACACGAGTGAAAAGTTCCGCCCCCGTGCGACTTTCACGGGCGGATAAGGCCACAATGGCTTGATTGTGGCTGCTTTGGCCAATGATACGCCATTGGGTCGGGATAGGCATTTCGGGTAAATTAGCCCGTTCAGCGGGTGACATAGCCCCATCGCTGAGAATGAGGATGATCGTTTGCTCTTGCTGCGTAGCTCCTGCCAGAGCTAAGGCCGTTTCCCAATTGGCCGCATTAAAACTTGGTTGGGCCTGCTCTAAGGCCGCTGTGATGTTGACCAGATTGGCTCTGGCTTCGCCCATGAGCAAGGGGCGCGGCGTATCAGCCACGAGAATAAGACTCACCTGATCGTTCGGCTGTAGGCTACGAATGATGCGCTGTGCCTCAGCTTTCGCTGCCTCAAAGCGTGTTGGGGCAATATCAGTGGCCTGCATGCTGGCTGAGGCATCTAATAAAATGATCACATTGCCTTCAATCTGCGCCTCAATCTCAAGATAAGGGTGGGCTAAGGCTAAGACCAGCAAAGCTAATAAAATCAATTGTAAGAGAAGCAAAATATGGCGGCGTAACTTTTGCCACGGAGCATTCGCTTGTTGATCTTGCAGCACCTTTTGCCAGAGGAGGAGGCTGGAGACTAGGGCTGGCTGCCGCCGTAAACGCAACAAGTAAAAAATGATAATGGGGACCGCCAAGGCAGCGAAACTCAAGGCGGTGGGGAAGTTGAGACCCATGCGATAAATGGTTAGGCTGATCCAAAAAAATAATGATCCGCAGATTTCGCAGATTAGTCAAGAAAAAATCTGTGTAATCTGTGGATCGTTTAAAGTTTGGCCTGGCCTTAAGTGAATTTAGAAAAATCTGGCTTTCGTCGTTCCATAAAGGCTTGCAAGGCCTCCCTAGCCTCTGCTGATTGAAGCCGTTCCGCAAAGTGACCACTTTCCTCGGTCATGGTGGCCTGGACGATTTCAGCCTGCGATTTTTTGAGCAAAGATTTGGTCAAGCAGAGGGCTGAGGGCGGTTGGGCGGCCAAGGCTTGCGCCTTTTGCCAAGCTTTATGTTCTAACTCTGCCGCTGGGCAAACAGCGTTCACCAGATCAAGTTGTTTCGCCTTTTGGGCATCAAAAAATTCGCCCAATAAAAATAATTCAGTCGCTTGGCGATAGCCCGCTAAACTGGGTAAGAGAAAGCTTGAGCCAGCCTCAGGCACAAGGCCTAAATTGACAAAAGGGAGTTGAAAACGGGCTGTATCCGCGGCATATACCAAATCGCAATGCAAGAGCATGGTCGTGCCGATGCCAATGGCTAAACCGTTCACCGCCGCCACAATCGGCTTGCGGATGTGAGAAATGGTTCGTAAGAATTGCAAAGCCGGGCTGACTTCATCCGTCGTCGCCCCCGCCAAAAAATCCATGACATCATTCCCACTGCTGAAGCTATCCGCGCTGCCTGTGATAAAGATCGCCCGCACCATCTCGTCTTGATCCGCCTCTTGCAGGGCCTCCGCCAAGGTGCGGTACATGGCTTGGGTGAGCGCATTCTTTTTCTCGGGTCGATTGAATTGTATCTTTTGAATACGGTCTTGTTGCGTCTTGAGAATATGTTCGGTCATGAGTGATCTCCCGGTTAAGGTTATCATGATTTCAGGCTGATGCCTGACCTTGTGTGATGATATGATAGCAGCTTCAAGCATAGTTTAAAGGAAGATGTAGATAAAAGCAATCTGTCGTTGGCAGTGAAGTGGCCCCCCGTTTAGGAACATAGGCAAGATGACCATAATCGGGTTCGAATGCGAAATAAAAACATAGATCATGAAATAGGACGCAGATAAACGCATAAGGCATCAACACGGTAGATGAAGACAGATTTTTAAATAAATCTGCGTTCATCTGTGTCCCCTAAAAATTAAATTTATGCCCGTGCTGAGTATATTCAAATACTTGGACGACAGAAAAGTTCGAGGGAATCGTTTACAGTCCTGTGAAGGCCCCGAACCTATTCACAGCTTTTGACAAAACCCTAGCCCCCAAGTACGATAGATGGCACTAAGATGCGCCTTTATAGCCAATCGTCAGCCCAATGACCGCAGTTTGGCAACCTGACACATCGGCTACGCTAGAAGAAACGCACCTTGCTACTTTGCCACAGGCGCAAACGCATTATCTCGTGCTGGAGACTGATTTTCATGAGCGGGCGGTTGAACAAGCAGATTATGATGTAGAAGGCGATATGCAAACTGTTGCTATCAGCTAATTCAATTATATTTATCAATAGCGTTTACATGGAGATCCACGATGCAAGACGTATATCGTATCCAAACTTCTCGTTTACATCAAGCGACCGTACAATTGCTCACCGCAGCGGGGACACCGCAGCATACCGCCGAAATTGTCGCAAAGATCCTCATCGGGGCGAACCTGACGGGCCATGATTCTCATGGGGTGCTGCGGATTCCAACTTATTTAAAACAAGTTAAAGCCGGCAGTCTGTGCCCTGATGTCGAACCAGAAATCCTCAAGGAGACAGACAACACGCTGGTTGTAGATGGCCGACATGGCTTTGGGCATTATACCGCGCATCAGGGCACAGCCTGGGCGATTGAGAAGGCCAAGGCAGGGGCCTTGTGTAACGTCAGCTTTCATCGAACAGGCCATATCGGACGACTCGGTGAATATGCAGAACAGGCTGCCCAGGCGGGCTGTATTGGCCTCGTGTACTACGGCATAGGCCAACGAGATCGCGGGGGAACCGTGCCCTTTGGCGGGACAAAGGGACGGCTAGGGACCAATCCCCTGGCGGCTGGCATACCCACTGGCGATGAGACCCCCTTTGTTCTGGATATTGCCACCAGTGTGGTGGCGGAGGGCAAGCTACAAGTTGCGCGTAGTAAAGGAGAAAATTTGCCTGAAGGATTTATTATAGACAAGGACGGACAGCCGAGCATCAAAACAGAAGATTTTTACAATGGCGGACACCTCTTGCCCTTTGGGGGGCATAAAGGCTATGGTCTCTCGTTGATGATCTGTCTGCTGGGGGCCCTATCTGGTGAATATAAGGCGGAGGATGGCAAGCTGGGCGGCACCTATATGCAGGTCATCAACGTCGAGGCATTTACGCCCCTGGCCGACTATCAGCGCACAGTACGCACATTTCTGGATTGGATGAAAACAACCCCACCCGCGCTAGACATGCCTGAGGTGCTGGCCCCAGGCGATTTCGAGCAACGCAACCGGACCCAGCGGCAGACCGAAGGCATTGACCTGCCTCAAGCAATTTATGACCAACTGCAAGCTTGTGCCAAGCAGTTAGGGGTGTCGCTTGATTTGTGAGTGGATTAAACGGCTGAAAGTAGGCACAATCCTGATGTCAGGGGATGGCTGTAAACTATCCACAGATTACCCAGTTTTCAGTATAGTCCATGATCTCTCTTCCTGAGTACCAAACAGCCAACCAGCGCACGGTCGAGGTGAGGGGTTTCAAGTGGCCACAACGTCCGATGGCTGTGGCTCCGGCCACGCTCCTCGGCGAGGACGCATTCGGCCGATGGCTAGGCATTAGGTGCGGAGATCCGTGGTGGACCGCAGACCGCTCGCCAAGCGGCGTGTTCGAACACTCGTTTGTCAAGCTGATCCCCAGCGATACATACTGGACGGTATGCTTCCATGTTGTTGATCCCGTGGTCGATGTCGATATCGTCCTGCCGGTGCGCTGGACCGATGACGTACTTGAGGAAGTTGACCTTGAGTTGGACATCTTACGGTCTGCTGCCGGCGATGTATCTGTGCGTGACCAAGACACGTTTGAGCAGGTGCGAGCGCAATGGGGTATGCCCGCCGAGATCGCCGTCCAAGCTGAAATAACTTGCACCCGGATCCGTACCCTTGTCGAGCGCGGCGCAGAACCGTTCGCCAGGGTCGGTCAGGCATGGCTGGCCTGCTTTTTAGCCGATGTTGAGGCACGACAACCTTAGCCAAGCCTAGCGTTGCAGTTGAACGCCGCAGCTTGGAGTCTGCTCAGGGTTTGGGCGACAGCCGACAACAAAGAATATCTCTGCAATTGTAATAGAGCAGGTAAGTAACAGTTTCTCAAGGAGTGTCTCATGCAAAACACGACAAGCATCAGAATACTTGTCTCCAATTGTCTCCTCACGCTTCTGTGGCTGGCTATGGCCTTTGGATACCCCGGATACAAGTTCACCATCTACACCTTCGGTCTCGGTTTTGACGTGGACACGGCGCGAAACGATGCCTTCGACCTGCAACTGAGCCTTGGTGCGGCCTTGGGTATCCCCAGCATGGCCTTCATCGACCACTTCAATATTCTCTTTGTCACGGTAGCCCCGCTCTGCTGGTGGAAGAACCACAAGGTTCAGACGATGGTGGCTGGCATGGCGATTCTCAACGGGCTGTACATGTTCCTCTTCCCCGCCGTTTTTCTCCCGCCCTGGATCCTTGGGCATGGCGACCGAATTGAAGATTGGCTGCTTGGCCTCATCATATCCGCCCTGTTCCTAAGTGCTGTTATCCTCCGTCTCTCAGCGACCCCGTATCTCAATCTTCTCCGCCGCTGGGCGATTGGGCTCGGGGCTATTGCTGCTTATTTTGTCGTTATCGCCACCATCCGCGCTCCGTCCTTGCAGAATGCCCGTGCGCTACGCCGTATGTGCGTGAGTACACCGGGCACCGCAGAACCTTGGCCCAAGGGATGGGAATGGGAACCCATGCCTTTCGGTCACAGCGACGGCTGGCCCGTGGGTCCCTGGCCGGAAGGCGATAAACTCACTGGATGTGTTCCAAGTGCCAAACTCATCGCCGCCGCTACAGCGGAACTCCAGGCCGTCAATTATCTGCCCTTTGCGCTCGTCCTTGGGGTGGTTGTCGTTGGGGTCACTGTGTTTCTCGTCGCAGTTCTACAAGCAAAGGGTCTAGAAGATCCGAAGCCTACGGCTCACGGGATGTAGGCTAGGTTATTTTCAAAAGAAAATTTGGCTTTTTGTCATTCGTAAAATGAGGGTTTGATAGAAGTTATTCTAAAAATAAACGCTCCGCCTTAGGCGGAGCGACCCAAAGAGGTTCAACCGACCCGGCGAGAAAGGTGTCCCGTGAGGATTTGCTGAACAGAAACGCTGGCCTGATAAGTACAGCACTGGTGTAGTTGAATTGTTTCTTTACCCATTGGAGTCAACAAACCAAGATAATCGAGTATGGTCTCTTTTTGAAAATCAACCTATATGACCAAGTTGACTTGCCCTCATGAACTTTAAATCACAAGAGAGTGCCCAAAAATTAAGGGGGGGTTACTATACCCCGCCCCGAATTGCTGATTTTTTAAGCCGGTGGGTGTTAGCCAACCAACCACAGCAGATACTGGAACCAAGTTGTGGGGATGGTGCTTTTTTACAGGCTCTGTATCGCCAAATCGTGACGGGTGAACATTTAGCACCGGCCTTTATTGAGGCAGTCGAACTCATACCACAAGAGGCAGAAATAGCCGCACAAAAGGTTGAATCCCTGAGGAGGTTTGGGACCGAAATCAGAATCATCAACGACGACTTTTTTAACTGGCTTGAGACGGTCAACGACAAGCAATGGGATGCGATTATCGGTAATCCCCCCTATATTCGCTATCAATATTTTGAGGCTAATCAACGCGAACGAGCGCAGGCCATTTTCAAACAAGCCAAGGCCCCTTTTTCCAAACGAACGAACGCTTGGGTTCCTTTTGTGATGGCTAGCGTGATGCATCTGGCCCCTCAGGGCAGATTGGCCATGGTCATTCCAGCCGAGATTATGCATGTTCATCACGCCAAGGGTCTACGTCTTTTTCTAGAACAAGAAATGGCTTTAATTACCCTGATCCATTTCCGAGAAATTGTTTTTTCAGGCACCTTGCAAGGTGTGGTGTTACTATTAGGCATAAAACAAGATCGAAAAACGTTTATGCCCTTACTAAACCTTGGTCAGCGCAATCAACGAACATTATTTGATTTTTTTCCACATCAGCAGGCTGATTTGAATATCATAGACTTGAACGATATACCAGACCTACAAAAACAAGAAGCCCCGCTTGATGTTCCCCATCAACATCCCCCTGTTTGGAATGGCAATTGGATGTCAGCCTTGCTAAATGATGAAGCGTTAACCGTATTGGAAGCGTTACAGACAAATCCTCATGTCCACGCCTTTGAAGAAATCGCCGCGGTTGATATTGGCATCGTCACTGGAGCCAATAAATTCTTTGTCGTCAATGATGAAACATGCCAGCAGTATAAACTAGAAGCGATTTCTGCCCCGATGTTGGCCAAGAGCGAACTCATAAAAGGTATTTCTTATACCGAAGCCGACCATCTACAGAATCGAATAGCTGGAAAAGATGTACACTTTTTGAGCTTTCCCGATAAACCCCTAATTGACTTGCCGCCCTCTCTGGTGGACTATCTGAGGTTAGGTGAAGCACAAAATTTACCTAAGCGTTATAAATGCCGCATTCGTGAGCCGTGGTATGTCGTGCCTTATGTCTGGGTCTCAGAAATTAGCCTGCTTAAACGCTGTCACCATTTCCCGCGCTTGGTCCTAAACGAATTAGGAGCCTACGCTACAGATACCGCCTATCGGATTAAGGTAAAACCTGCTTACACTGATCAAGCTAAAAATCTCGTTTTTTCCTTTCTAAACTCGCTAACCTTTTTATATGCTGAGTTGTTGGGTCGTCATTATGGTGGCGGTGTTTTAGAACTGGTGCCGAGTGAAGTCGAACAGCTTCAAATCCCCCTTATTTCTGTCACTGATGACCAATTCGCCAAGGTAGATGAAATGATTCGCCATGGTGTTAGCTTAGATGATCTCGTCACTTATACTGATTCAATCATTTTAGCGGCGGGGTTGCGTCTCTCTGAGGCTCAAATTGACATAATTCGGGCTGCTCATCGAAAACTAAGACGACGGCGGTTGCGAGTTGGTGAATAAGTGGGCCAGTCCAGTTAGATGAGGCCCGACCGATGCCTATGAAACGCGGCGATGTTCTTTTTCTAACCAAATACACCCTCCATGGCTCACTCCCAAACAAGAGCGACCAAGTTCGCTGGAGTTTTGATTTGCGCTACAATCCTATTGGTCAGCCAAGGGGCCGAGAGGCCTTCCCCGGCTTTGTGGCCCGCAGCCGTGCCAATCCGGAATCGGAACTGCACGATCCGGAAACATGGGCTAAACTGTGGTACGAAACACGCAAACGGCTGGCCCGTGAAGATATCAACCGCTGGGATGGTAGCGAACCGGCCTATGCCTAAACAATTGGTTCTAAGGAAGGCTTAGGTTAGACCAGTAAGATTTGGCGTTGAAATAGGACACAGATACATGCAGATGAACATAGATCTTTTAGATGAACACCACAATTTAGGCCTAAATGGCTTTATAAAAAAGCGAGGAATCAATGACCATCAAAATCGAAACACCCATGGTACCGCCGCAGTGGGCCTTGCTTGAACGCGAGTTGCTAAAGGCGCAAAGCGATGCTTGTACCGCATTTTTTGAACATTACTTTGACGAGCGCGGATACCTCTTGTGTGTGCCGCGCTGGGGCGGGGATGATGGGCCGGACGATGCGGCTGAGAACATGCTAAATTGGCCTATGCTCCATGCCTTGGGTGGGGCGGATGCGGTGCTGTCTCTCTACAAACGGGGCTGGGAAGGGCATCTGCGACAATACACTGAAGCCAAAACGGTTGAGGTGGAGTTGGCCCGAGATGGCATGTACTACAAAGAATTTCCGGTGATGTTCGATTGGTTTCACAATGGCGAAGGGTTTTCGGCCTTTATGTTGCAAGGCTTGTCCGACCCCGATGACCGAGCCATGCAAATTCGCTCCAAACGTTACGCTGGTTTCTATATGAATGAGGATCCGCAGGCGGCCAACTACGATCCTCAGCATAAGATCATCCGCAGTTGTTTTAACGGCAGCCGCGGGCCACTGTTGCGTAAGGCGACTGGGTTGGACTGGGCTGGTGATCCCATCGAGATCGAAGGACGTTTTCGGCTAGGACATGGGGAGCGATCTTATGCTGAGATGGTGGCCCACTTCAAAGACTACAATGATGTTGTGGGCGACAATCCTATGAATCTGTCAACAACAGTCTTGGCCCTGAATGCTTATATGCTCGACCATGAGGAAAAGTATCGAGACTGGGCCCTCGCGTATATCGATGCTTGGTGTGAGCGCACTGCGGAGAATGGCGGCATCATCCCCTCCAACATTGGGCTTGATGGTACCATCGGCGGGGAATGTGGCGGACGTTGGTACGGGGGTATTTATGGCTGGGGTTTCACCGTGGCGGTGCCGCAAACTGGCGCATTGGCGCATCGCACTTACGGCCACACGCGGGCGATTAACGGCTTTGGGGTCGGGCTGATGTTGACGGGCGATCAGCGTTACGCGGATACTTGGCGCGGTGTTCTTGACTACATTAACGCCAATGCCCGCGAAATCGACGGAAAAACGATGTGGCCCAACGCCTACGGTGATTATTTTGGGGAGGAAGACTGGTACGACTGGCAGGATCATCCCTTTGCCTCAGGCGCACTTGAAGTCTGGTACTGGTCAATGAACCGTGATGACCTCAAACGTGTCGAGCAGAATCCCTGGGTACAATATCTCGAAGGCCACAACCCCGACTATCCCACCATTGCCTTGCAAGCAGCCTTAGCCCAAGTTCGGACCGACATGGCAGAAGTGGCCGCAGATACCTGCTCCCCCGACACACGTCTATCTGACGACATGAACCATATCAATCCGGCCAAGACCGGCACGCTGACGCAGCTCATGCTAGGCGGTCTGCCGACCGGACGGGTTGGCTCGCCGCTTTACTGTCATCTACGCTATTTCGACCCGGCCCGACAGCGAGCTGGACTCCCAGACGATGTGGCAGCTTTGGTGGAAAAGATATCAGATGAGGCAGTAACACTGATCCTCGTCAACATCAATCAAATTGAGGCGCGGACCGTCATTGTCCAAAGTGGGGCCTATGCTGAACACGACATCGTAAAGATTAGCTTGGCCGATCAAGTGACGGAAATCGCAAACAGTGCCTGTTCTATTCAACTTGCCCCCGGTTGCGGGGCCCAGTTACGCTTTACACTGAAGCGTTATGTCAATCAGCCAGTCCTAACTTTCCCGTGGAGTGGGTCCCTGTAGGGGAGAGTAGTTACAGTCGAAGATTGATCTCCATCAATTTAGAGGCGACCAGAGGAAGCTATGATTGCACCGAATTTTGAAAACACAGAACGCCCTGACCCGATTCAAGTATCCGTAAAAGAAATAAAATGATGACGGTTCTCCACGAGATACCCCATTACTTTGCCACGCGCACAGGCTTGAGCATTATTGTCATGTTTGATGAGTTTCAACGTCTCGACCAATGTATCTATTTTGACCAAGAATTAACCCGCCAATATTTACCCCTCACAGGTTCTCTAAGGCTTTTTGTTCGAGTTATGTAACTTCTGAGGGTACACCTACTTCACGAATTTTCTCAAAAAATTCTTTCAATCTACTTGGTACTGCTGCGTTGGGGTAATCTGTTGCCATTATTAGTCTCGGTCTGTTCGTCATATCATGTTACAGGAAGATATTAACATCACAAAGAATATCCGTCAAGAACGCAGCAATATTAAAAGAGTAGGAGAAAATATGACGATACTGAGGTCAGAGTGAAACTTAAACATTTGTTAGTGCTGACCGAATCTGTGGAATACAGCTGTCAATTCTCTTCGCAGATTTTGTTGTGGGTTTAACAAGACTATACGGAGAACTAAACAACCCTGAGATATTTCACCTTATTCAAGCGGCTGACAAACCGGACAAAAATGGGTAGAACGCCCCCCTAGCACAATACGCTCTATCGGGGTTTCGCAGCGGAGGCATGGCTTCTTGGTGCGGCTATAGACCCGAAAATGATTTTGAAACTCGCCCCCCCGATACACTTCGTCTAAACTCGCCCCTTTAAGTACAATGCCCTCTTGCAAGACATCTCGGATCGCCTGATATAAACGGGTTAAATCCTGCCCCGACAAGGTGTCAACGCTTCGCTGGGGATGTAAGCCAGCTAGAAAACAGCTTTCATCGCTATAAATATTGCCCAAACCAGCGATGATGCTTTGGTTGAGTAACATAGGTTTCAAGCGTCCCCGCCGATTTTCAAAAATACGACAGAAATCAGACACGGTAAAGTCATCGGCTAAAGGTTCTGGGCCTAAGTTACGCACAACCTCATTGACATCATCAACGAGATAGACACGGCCAAATTTTCGCATATCCTTAAAGCGCAATTGGTGTTGGTTATCCAAATCAAAAATGGTGCGAATATGACGATGTAAAGGGGTGTCTGAGGGTTCGACGAGCAAATCGCCGCTCATTTTCAGATGAATGAACAAGGTTTTGCCGCTAGAGAGATGGAATTGAAGATATTTAGCCCGTCGGGTCAAGGCTACAATCTGGTTGCTGGGCAAGTCAGTCCGTAAATTTGTGAGCGGAGTCTTAATGCTATTCGGCCATAGGACGATTACATTGGTAAAAGTACGGCCTAATAATGGCCCTTGTAGACCTTGGACAATCGTTTCAACTTCAGGTAGTTCGGGCATGGTTTGGGATACAAATAGTTCTTAATTTAAATGGACTTGACCACCCCAGGGTAGATTTTGCGTTTTCGCCGTTTTTTGCACGTTGACGAATTGCTCTAGCAGTTCAATTTCGCGATCCAGAATCATGATTTCCTGATCGAAACGCGCTTTGAGGTGGTCTATTTCTAACAGGCTTTGTTTTTCGGCTAGACTGATGTCTAAAATACTGGCCACTTGGTAAGACATCAGATTAGGCTCTTCGGATAAGGCATAATTAACGTCACGCTCAGGCTCTGGGCTTAGGCGGACAGTGAGATTGATATAAGAGTCAAGCTTTTGTTTAATTTGAGAACGCTTTTGGGTATATAATAAAGGGTCAGTCACTTCTTCGGTCAATGGATTTGCCTCACCTACCAAATATTCATCCGCTGATATAGACCAAGTTTCCAGCCGAAAACGTTGTTCCCCAACAACCCATATATTCATACGCCCTTCAGCCATTTTTTGCACTTGAATAATTTTGGCCGTTGTGCCGATGGGTGAATAAGGTTTTAGATCTGTATTGCCTTCTGGAATGCCCTCTGCTAATAAGACAATACCAAAGGGTCCTTGATCATCTATACATTTATTGATCATGGCTTTATAACGAGGTTCGAAAATATGCAGGGGTAAAAACATGCCAGGATATAACACCAGATTTAAGGGAAAAATGGGAAGAAATATACTCGGTTTTATCATAATAAAATCGCTTTCAAATAGGATTAAAGACTTTGAGACCTACAACCTGTTAGGTTGATGCAAATCCGAGGCGTTAGCACCCTGCCCAGTCTATCAGACCTCAAGTCGCGGTCAACTGCATCACACCTTTGTCATATTGTCAGTTTTTAAAATGGATAAAAGTGCCTGCCCGTAAGCTTCTGCTGCCCCAAAAGCTTCAAACTGCATCACCTTACCTTGAAATTGGACTTCGCATAAATAACCATCTATGGTATTGCGTAAAATCACCTGTGATTTTGGGTCTGAGATGAGTCGTTTTTCTATATGTTCACGTAGTTGAGCCTCAGTCGGTAACCAAAGAACATCTTCTAACCAGATATAATCTAAAGCCCATTCGACTGTGCCATGAAAGGTAATGACTGGCTCATGATGCAAGCGGCCTAAATAAGTGGAGAGATTACTTAAGACAAAAATTTTATCTTCCAGGCCACTATCTGGAATGGTAAAAAAATCATGTAAAGCTGGCTCCCATTGCAAGCCAGCCTCTCTCAGGGTTAATGCCATTGATATAGAGGTCATGGAGATATCACCAATTTATAAAAGATATCTGGCTCAATGAGAAATTTTGTGGAAATAGAAAAACCAGCGTGTAAAGCGTTTGACCTTGTCTACCACACCAATTCTCATAGAACCAGATATCTTTTTACCTTACCATAAGCCTGATGAAGTTTCAAAAACATAAAGGTGAAAAATATCCTCGTACCTGTGACCTGGTGCCTTGGATAGGGTAATGACACCTAGCCTGGCAGACTACCCATGTCTTCTTAAAAAATTATGCATACATTCCAAGGCTATTTCGATATTTTCATAAGAAGTAGCGTACGAACAGCGAATATAACCTTCGCCCCCTACCCCAAAATATCTGCCTGGAATAGTGGCGATTTTTTCTTCTTGAAGTAACTTTTCACTAAAGGTTTCATCATCCAGACCCGTTTTTTTGATGGACGGGAAGGCATAAAAAGCCCCTTGTGGCTCGAAGCAATCTAAGCCCAAACTGTTTAAGCCATCAACAATCAGCCGTCTACGGCGGTCATAGCGTTGCCGCATCTGCTCAATATCATCTTCACCCGCTTGTAAAGCTTGAACAGCAGCAGCCTGAGACATTGTAGGCGCACTCATGATGGTATATTGATGGATTTTACGCATGGCTTGACAAATTTCGCTTGAAGCCATCACAAACCCTAAACGCCATCCTGTCATGGCATAAGATTTAGAAAAGCCGCCTAATAACAATGTGCGGTCACGCAGGCCGGGCAAACTGGGGACACTGATATGGGTGACATTGTAAACCAAACGATCATAAATTTCATCTGTAATGACCATCAAATTGTATTTCACGGCGACTTGGGCGATGGCTTCCAGGGTTTCTCGTTCCAATACAGCCCCTGTCGGATTACATGGATAGCCTAGGAATAAGGCTTTTGTTTGGGGCGTAATGGCTGATTCTATTTCTGAGGCCGTGACTTGAAAATTGTTCTCCACCTTGGTCGCAATGGGGACAGGTATGCCATCTGCCAGAGAAATTTCAGCCGGGTAGGCCACAAAGCAAGGCTGAGGAACAATCACCTCATCTCCGGGGTCAATAATGGTCTGCACAGCTAAGTACATGGCTTCGCTGGCTCCGACTGTGACTAAAATTTCCTCGGTCGGGTCGTAGTTAAGATTGTATAGACGTTGATAGTGGGTTGAAATTGTGTTACGTAGCTCAATGGTTCCGCTATTAGAGGTATATTTTGTGTCCCCATTTTGAATGGATTTAACCCCCGCTTCCATAATATGAGCTGGTGTTCGAAAATCTGGTTCCCCGATGCCAAGCGAAATCACATCATCCATTGTCGCCGAAATATCAAAAAATCGTCGTAGTCCAGATGGCGGAATGCGTTGTACCCGCTTGGATAAAATAGATTTTTCCATGAGTCCTCATCTCCACAATATTTTATAAATAAAAAAACTCGGAGATTGCAAAACCTCCGAGGCCTAAGGTGACTCGTATGTTTCTGAATGGGTATCGACATTCACCGTAGGTTTATTGTTTGAACATTACATTTCACCTTTACGCAATGACTGCTTGTTGTTTATGCCAATCTGTTTCTTTCTGAAAAGCATGGCCGACTTGTAAAACTAAACTTTCCCCTAAAGCTGGCCCCAAAATTTGTAAGCCTACCGGGAGACCATTGCTGAAGCCACAAGGGATAGAGAGACCGCAAATACCAGCTAAACTGGCGGGTACAGTAAAGATATCTGAGAGATACATTTGCAAGGGGTCATCGATTTTTTGGCCAGCCTGAAAGGCCACTGAAGGTGCTGTAGGACTAAATAAAACATCAACCTCTTTGAAGACTTTTTCAAAATCCTGACGCACTAAAGTACGGACCTTCTGTGCCTTGAGATAATAAGCATCATAATAGCCGGCTGACAGCGCATAAGTGCCCAACATAATCCGTCGTTTCACCTCTGGACCAAAGCCAGCCGAGCGTGTTTGTACAAAAGATGAGATCATATCTTTAGCCTCTACGCGCAGACCGTAGCGCACCCCATCATAACGCGCCAAATTCGATGAAGCTTCAGCCGTGACAATCAGATAATAGGCCGCAATGCCATAATCTGTGTGCGCTAGAGAAACATCAATTAATTCCGCCCCAGCTTTCTGAGCGACTTGTAAAGCTTCTCGGATCGCCATCTCTACCCCAGATTCTAGGACATTTTCGGGGAAATATTCTTTTGGAATGCCTATTTTCAGGCCCTGAAATCCACGGCTTTCATCTAATGCGCTAATATAATCTGGCACATCATAATTCAAGGTCGTGGAATCCAGGGGGTCTGAACCCGCGATCACTTGTAGTAAGATCGCCGCATCTTGAACAGTTTTGGTGATTGGCCCGATTTGATCAAATGATGAGCCATGAGCAATTAAGCCATAGCGACTGACCCGACCATAGGTTGGCTTGAGGCCAACCACGCCGCAGAAAGAGGCTGGTTGGCGAACACTGCCCCCAGTATCAGTACCCAAGGTGGCAATGGCTGCGTTCGCCGCAATGGCGGCACTACTCCCGCCGCTGCTCCCCCCAGGCACACAGGCTAAATTCCACGGATTGCGCGAAGGCTTAAACGCTGAAAATTCTGTTGAAGACCCCATTGTAAATTCATCAGTATTGGTCTTTCCTAGAAAAACAGCCCCAGCCTCCCGCAACTTCTTTGCGACTGTTGCCTCAAAAGGGGGGATATAATTCTTTAACACCAGAGAGCCACAAGTAGTGGTGACCCCTTTCGTGGTAATACTATCTTTAAGGCCCACAGGAAGCCCTAATAAGGGAGCTGTTTCACCCCGCCGACGGCGTTCATCAGCTCTCTGAGCCATTGTAATAGCTTGTTCAGGATGAACGCTAATATAAGCCTGGATATCTTTATCCACCGCCTCGATCCGCTCCAAAATATTCTGGGTCAACTTAAGGGAACTAATTTCTTTGCGATTGAGTTTTGTGAGTGCTTCGTGGAGCGTTAAGGTGTAAAGGTCGTTCATGGAATTGATCTCACCCTCACTCTAAAACAGGTAATACGTGAAAACTATCATCCTCGGCATCAGGGGCATTGGACAAAGCTTCATCTATTGACAACCCGGGTTGAGCCACATCTTTACGCATCACGTTGCTCAATGGTAGGGCACTCGTCGTTGGGATAATGTTTTCGGTGTCTAATGTACGCAATTTTTCAGCATAGTCTAATATTGTTGAAAGCTGGTCTTGTAAGGTAATCTTCTCTTCATCACTGAATGTTAAGCGGGCTAAATGAGCGATCTGTTCTACATCTTCTAAGGTCAATTTTGTCATATTGATCCCTTGCGTTCACAATAATTAGAATATTGTGCTTCGCATCTGAAAATATTTGTATGCAACGCCGATATAATGTTGCTTGATTATAACATTGATGAGACGCAATGCAAACGTTAACCTTATTTGTGAAGGAAGGCACGAGATGCAATTATATCTTATGCGGCATGGTCAATCGACCAACAACATTTTATGAGGATGATTTAGTTTCAAGACCAGTGGCAAAAGAAAGGGCTATAAAATCTTTGGCTTGATAGATTATATCTCTGGAGCTTTCTATTACATAGCCCAAGAGGGTCGCTTCAATTCAGTTAGCATCAGCGCAATTTGACTTGATACCCTGCCTTTTCCAGAATTTGTTGTAGTTCTTTCAAATCACCGCGACCAGACCAGCGATTACTACGTCTATCCCACCAAAGACGGTCTTTGAGCAATTCTTTTAATTTATCCCGTTCGGTCACAGGAAAAACAAGGGTTCGATCTCTTTTTTGAATAGTGACTCGTATCATAACCACCCTTTTTCTTTGGTACTGACCGCAATTCACTGCAATGGCCATCCACAGTCTAGGGGTAACTGTCCATATAAGGAAAAAGAGCCACACTATTTATCATAGTGTAGCTCTTTTTGTGCCCCTAGCGGGATTCGAACCCGCGTCGCAGCCTTGAAAGGGCTGTGTCCTAGGCCTCTAGACGATAGGGACTTGATTAACAAAAGTATATTACTAATCTTGTTAACCCATTACAAGCAATAGTATAGCACCCACTTGTTTATTCAGCAAATTGCCCTTTCAGTTTTCAGAGGGTGCGTTTGCCTCTGGGTCTAATAATTTTTGGATGACTGTGATGAGTTGGTGCATATTTTGATCAGCTTGGTCAAGTAACTATTTGCCCCTGCATCTAAGGCTGCTTGGCGGTCAACAGGTCGTCCATAGCCACTTATGGTGACAATGGGAATATGAGTCAGATGACTCTGGGCGCGTACGTGGCGTACAAGGTCGAGACCATCTAACCCCGGCAGGGATACATCAGTCAAGATTAAATCTGGCGTATGGGTTTCTAATAGCCTAAGTACTTGGTCGCCGCTATGAGCCTCTATAACTTGATAATTTTGGAAAGTCAACATTTCTTTTGTTAGAGTACGGCTGGTTATATCGTCTTCCACTAACAAAATCAATTTTTGAGATGTACTCATGCCATGTCCTGTTTATCTCGCCTCTGGCAGGATTGACCCACATTATATTTGACCATTGGCTAAAATCTACCTAAACGAGATGTCCTGATTTAGCTAAACCTGATAGACTGGCAGCGTTGTTTCTGGCCGTCCTGACCGGAGTAAGCGTTGTAAACTTTCCATTGCTTGAATATCATACGTTTTTTCGCCACAGGTGTCACAAATAAAAGCTGGCAGACGACCAACAACAATAAGATTGTCACGATAGAGCTGGATATAGAGTAAAGATTTCTGTTCGACTTTACCAAAATGACAATGGGGACAATACTTCATGGTCATGATTTCACTTTCTCGTTCTATGAGAATTATAGTGTTAGAGAAGTTCAAACGCTAGAGAGAGAGGACAGAGGGCCTTTCGCCAGCGAAAGGCGCAAAATAGCAAAATCCATAACGGCCTCTCTCGACTAACTTTGTAACTTTGCCCATTTACACGCTGGCTTCTCTATTTCCACAATATTTCTCATTGAACCAGATTTGGTCAGTTCATCGCCCCAATAAAATTTTAGAAAATGTTGTGGACGTACTTGGCTCATCTCTGGAGATAACCCCCCAGGTTTTTGGGGGCCAATATGACAACCAAGCTCGACCAATAATATTATCTTGATCTAAGGTTTTCGTTTTCCAGTGTCGTGAGTCATTAGAATTATTACGATTGTCCCCTAAGACAAAGACATGCTCTTCTGGGACGATTAGCGGTGCTAATGAAGATGTGTCTAAATCTGGACCAAAAGTCTCATCTAATAACTCATTGTTAATGAAAACTTGACCTTGTTTCATCTCGACTTTTTCGCCGGGCAAGGCGATGATCCGTTTTACATAGTCTCTGTCATCGCGATGGGGCAGCGTAAAAACAATCACATCGCCTCGCTGAAGCGTGGTGAAAAATTGATAAGAGATGCGATCGACAACTAAGTATTGTCCTGGCTGTAAATTGGGAGCCATGCTCTGACCTTCGACGCGAAAATTTTGGATGGCTAATTGAATTAAAAAGAAAATCATCAAAGTTAAAATGATAGTTTCGCCTACTTCGCGCAAAATGGACTTAGCAATTGTCCAACCATCAGGAGATGGTTCTGAATTTTTTTCCTCTGATGGTGTCTCTTCAAATTTTGTCGTCGAGTTATCTTGGGTCGATTTTTGTAGACCTATGTTCAAATGAGTCACACCTCCTATTATAGTATCTCAATTATAATCCAGAAATTCTAAAAAGCAACCGCTTAGGGCAATGGCGTTAAGTTAATGGACGAGGTTAGCCCCCCTAGCCCCCCAGAGGGGGAACTGAAGGTTTTTCTCCCCCCTTTGGGGGGCGGGGCTTATCTTAACGGATTAGCCACTTAGCCACTTTGCTATTTTGTCGCTTGTTACTTATCTGCCACAAAAATCCTTATAGAATCGTAATTAATGAGCAGTGAGATCATTGAAGGTAAACTGAATACAGCTGGCAGGTCAGGGCAGAATCAGGCTCGTTAGCGGTAAGGCTTCATTGGCCCAGCGTTGATCATCTGGTCCAAAAATTGGTAAGCGTACCCCTTGAGCATTATATAGACCAATCATTAATTGGTATTCCCTTGTTTGTAAATCAGACGGTAACGCAATCGGATGAACATCGGGAATTAATTCTGTTGGGATCCAAGCGGTGGTTGGATTTGATCCTAAAGCTGGTTGACTGTCATGACTGGCGACCAGTTGGCCTCGTTCATTGAGCAGGTGGGTGAAGATCGTATAGTCTTCGTTAAGGGGATTTTTATTGTGCCAATAAAGGGTGAGGGTGAGAGTCGTCGGATTCTGAGTCAAATGATACCCTTGCAGTGTAATGCCATTTTCAGTGTAAGCGACAATAGGTGGCGAGTCAGGCTGTCCGCTGAGGTTATACCAGGTGATCGACCCCAAATCAGCCAAAGTATATGAAATATGGGCTTGGCTAATGATGTTGATGATTTGACGCACTGTCTCTCCCTGAGTACCAGTGGCTAAGAGCCAAACCTGAGTGTGATCTGTGAGTAAATCGGCCACGGTAGGTGCTTGAGGAAATACCGCATCACCACCTGCTAACTGAAGCTGATAGTGTGCCTGGAGGTAGGGATAGCATTCCTGATACAGCGATTGCTGGGTGAGCAGGAGCAATTGCGGTGGCCTTGTTGCTTGAGTCTGTAAGAATTGAATGGCTTCTTTATGTGGATGATGAGCAAGTTGTGTCTGCTGATAGCTGCGCCAACCCAAGGGGATAAAGGCGATAAATCCTACGAGACTCAGGATAGTCAACCCGCTGCGTAGACCATAAATGAGCCAAGGAGAGGCCAGCGTTTGCGGCCAGATGATACGGGCGAACTCAAGGGCCAAAGCGGTAAAGATGATGAAACGAAGCGTGACGACCCCGGTTAAGAGCCAGTATGCCTCTGGCAGGATGATGAAAAAGACGGGTTGCTCCAAAAGGTTGAGCAGTTCTAAGATGAGAACGTAGCCTAAGCCGACAAAATTGGGCATTAATAAGATAATAAAGGGCAGAATTAAGGTTAAAAACTGGGGGCTATAACCTTTGGAATAGAGTAGAAATAGGAGTAAGGTGAGACCAAAAAAGGCTATGATAAGCCGTGGCTCATGATAATCGGCCTTGCGCCAGAAAATGAAACTGTAGAGCAAGGCAAAGCCGAGGGAAATGATGCCCCAGGGTAGCCAGTTTTGATGGTGGATAGCAAAATTGGTTTCAACCGCGTTGAGACGGTCCCCGGCGACTGCGCCATAACCATAATAGCCTTCCAGCACTGCCCAGATAGTCTCCCAGGTGGCTCGGTTGGCTAAAGCTTTGCCGAAGGCTAAAAGCCATTCTGGGGCAATGATCATAAAAGGTAAGAGCAGCAGTAGAAGCGTTGCGCTGAATGTAAAACCATAAGATAGCCAAACTTTTATGGCTGGCAATTGCCGGTTGAGGGCCAGTCGCGGGTTGTGATGTTGATGCCATAAATAGCGAAAGGCGACAGCGATGGCTAAGACAGGAATAACCTTAACCACAACACCTAGCGCAGCAGCAGCGGCTGACAGAAGAGGCCGTTTGGTTAATAGTAAATCTAAGCTGAGGAGTATGAAGAACAAGGCCATGCCATCGAAAAAGCCCACCATGAAAAAGAGGGGCGTAAATAGACAAGCATAAAACCATAGCACACGCATGAGCGTACTGTGTTTATCCCAAATTCTTTGGGCGAGGCGATAGAGCATGAAAAAATTGCCTACCTCAAATAAAACAAAGACGCTCCCCATGAAAATGACAAACCAAAGACGAGAATCATCAGGCCATACGGGCATAAAAAGGGCTAGTTTATAAGCCCCGACCATGAGCCAGGGGACGAGGGGGGGCCATTCAAGCCAGAAGTCTAAAAAAGGATAAAGATGATAATCCGAGAGAGCTGCTATACCAGGGTAAATATCGAAGTGAGAGAAATCACGCACAACCCCCCCTGGCTTAAATTGGCAGAGGGTGAAGAAGCGGAAAATCGTAAATAGTATGAAAATGAGCCAGATATCGGTGGAGGCGGTGTTGTTTGAGGGTTTGGTCATCCTATTCTCATCTTCCTAACCATAGTTTGATCCGCAAAGCTAAAAGGGCTTTTGTATAACTGATGAACGTGGACAAAAATTGGGTTTTACTATGGCCGTGCCAGCGGAGGCGATAAAAAACAGGGACTTCTAAAATATCGTAGTTACGTTGCCAAGCGGTCATAATTAGGCGGACGAAATAATCGCCATAGCCATAGAAGATGTCGTCTAAATTCAGGTTAAGCAACTTTTTTCGTTCTATCGAAAAAAAACCGCTCAGATTTTCATGGACTGGGGTGCGAAATAAGACGCGAATGCCAAAATTATAGATGGCACTGGCCCCCTGACGGAACCGGTCTTCCATGCCACCACGCATGACAAAGCGGGAGCCGATAATCATGTCATAAAATTCTAAGAATTTGATCATCTGGGGGAGCATAGCCGGATCATGATTAAAATCCGTATCCATACAAATAATAATGTCGCCCTGAGCCTGCTCAATGCCATAGCGGATGGCCGTCGCTAACCCTCGGCCCTCGGTGCGGACATGCAGAGTCACCCGCGCATCAGCCTGAAAATATTTTTCAACCATCTCCGCTGTGCCATCAGGACTATCATCATCCACGACCACGGCTTCATAGTCCAGAGCCGTCGGTTCTAGGGTCGCTTGAATCGCGTTAATCAACTCAACGATATTATCTCGTTCATTATAAGTCGGTAGAATAATTGATGCTTTCATAGTGGAATATTAATTGATAATATCTTGCCATATCTCTTGAAAAGAGCCATACCGACGGCCTTGTTGTTTGAAGCGTTTGATATCGGCGGCGGTGGGCCAAGAGTGATAGCTGGCTTGATGGTGGTTTTGGGGTAAGCGCAGGGCCGCACCTGCTTTTATATCGCGGACGGCTTGTACTAATAGGTCTGCGCCTAATTCGGCACTGCGACGGGCTAAGGAAACAAGGGTATCTGTTTTTTCAATGATTAGGCTTTGTTGGCACAAAATGTCGCCTGTATCAAACTGTGGATCAACCCAGTGAATCGTCACCCCTGTTTCATCATCGCCATCGGCCAAAGCCCAGAAATAAGGGAAGAGGCCGCGATGTTTTGGTAAGAGCGCAGGATGGATATTGATTGCCCCGTGGGGAGCTACCTTAAGTAAGCGGGGTCGCAGGCGTTGATTAAAATAAATGGATATGAGTAGGCTTGGTTGCCAAGATTGAATTTTTTGTAAGGCTGTCGGGCCATTCACCCGTTTTGTGTGAGCAAGTGGGATATCAAATTGATCGACTAGACTTGGCAAGGTCACAATAGGGTTAGATAGAAGCTTGCCTTGGTATAGCACATTAGCCCAACGTGATAATAAAATTTCCATCGCTTTAGGAAGCACAAAACCCAAGCCCGTTTGACGCAGGAGAAACCAACCTGTTTGCCAATTATTTTTGCCCGCAATGGTTACGTCTGATTGCATAATCCCTGCGACCTGATCTGGAAATTCTGTCAACAAGTGCTGGGTCAGATAATTGGATTGAGGGCTTTCGTAGGTGAGAATGACGATTCGCAAACCCTATCTCCTCATCTTTAACAAGGTTTCGCAAATATAATCAATCTGTTCTGTCGTTAAGGTTGACCCAGAGGGAAGGTTGATGCCCTGGGTAGATAGCGCTTGGGCGACGGGCAAATTTTGACCTGTGTTATACATGGGTAGGCGATGAATGGGGGCAAAAAATGGGCGACTGTCGATACCTTTTTCGCGTAGTTTAACCATCACTTCGTTTCGACTCAAACCAAATTCAGATTTGATTAAGGGAGCGAACATCCAATGAACACTTTCTGCCCAGTCTGCTTGTATCGGTAGGCTTAAACCGGGGACATTGTTCAAGCGTTCCATATAGTGTGCGGCGATACATCGCCGAATGGCGATAAATTCATCAATTTGCTCTAGTTGAGCCACGCCCAAGGCTGCCTGCATATTGGTCATCCGATAATTAAAGCCGACCTCCAGGTGCCAATAAGGATTTTCATCCGTTCGGGCGTGGTTGCCGAGATAAAAACAACGCTTGGCCAGGGCTGCATCATCCGTGACGATAACCCCCCCCTCCCCTGTTGTCATAATTTTGTTGCCCATAAAACTAAACATGGCCGCATGGCCGATAGAGCCGACGGTTTGACCTTTATATTTCGCGCCATGTGCTTCAGCCGCATCTTCAATGACAATGAGGTCATGTTGCCTGGTTAAGGCTAAAATTGGATCCATATCTGCTGGATGACCATAGAGATGCACTGGAATGATGGCCTTTGTCCGAGGGGTAATCGCCGCTTCTATGTTGCTTGGGTCAATGCACCCTGTGTTCGGGTCGGAATCGACAAAAACAGGGGTGGCTCCAGTATAAGCGACCGCGTTGGCTGTAGAAACAAAGGTCAAGGTGGGCACAATCACCTCATCCCCGGCGCCAATGTTCAAAGCAGTGAGAAGTAGATGGAGGGCAATGGTACCATTAAAGGTGGCCACGCCATGCTGGCAGCCACAATATTGGGCAAAACTGTTTTCAAAACGATTAACATAGGTGCCTTTAGAGGAGACCCACCCACTGGTAATGCAATCAGATATGTATTTCAGTTCATTACCCTTCAATTTTGGTTCAGCGACTGGGATCATAGCGGTGAGCCTATTGAGAGATGAGGCCAGTCTCATAAAACTCAGGGTGATTTAAGAGACTGAAAATTAAAGATCGGAAATTAGAGCTTGCCGGTTGACTCTATTATAGTCATCTTAAGATGGAAAAAATATTGTCTATCTGGCTGTAAATCCAAAATTTGGAACGAGCAAATTGGCTAATTTCGCCACTTGCTTGATATTTCACGAAGTTTAGTGCTAAGCCCCATGATTGGCAAATGTATATTTAGCGGCCAGTTGGAGGAGTTGTTGTCGATGTACTTACCCCGCTTTTATATTAATGATAATCCTCTGGAGATACCGCTAGAGATGATGCGCGAGAGGCCGCAAGCGATTTTGGATTATTTGGGTTAAACTGTATCAGGTTGTGATTTTGTTACTCGGCCATTCTGTTAGCTTGCACATAGGTAATTCCGTGTATCATGATTGCACAATTGTTGTAATCATTTACAATTGTGCAGCAACAAAGATCTAACTTGACAATTTTTCGGGCCCTATTACAATGTTCTGTTATAGGTCATTATCCAAATTGACTAAAATCGTCTGGCTATCAGCCAGACGATTTTATCTTGTAATCTGAAATTCAAAAAAGGAGTCTTTTTATGTCACGTTTGCGTTTTACCGCTATCGCTATCATGGTTCTCATGATCATACTACCTGTAACCGTGTTTGCTGATTCTCTTGAGGCCCCGCGGGAGGCATTACCTTGGTTGTGGTGGATCACGCCTATCTCAGCCTGTGTTGCGCTAGGATTTGCCTTTTCATTTTATCGTTACGTGATGAGTCTGTCTGAAGGGACAGCGGTGATGATTGAAATTGCCCAAGCTGTACGAGAAGGGGCGATGGCTTACTTAAAACGCCAATATTTTTTGGTTGGTATTTCTTTTGTAATTTTATTTTTCATTTTGATTGGTATGGCTTATTTTGGCTTGCAGAAAACATTGGTTCCTTACGCTTTTATCACAGGGGGATTTTTCTCTGGGCTATGTGGCTATATCGGCATGAAGGCTGCAACCAATGCCTCTGCGCGAACAGCGCATGCAGCTGTGACTGATCTGAATAGTGGCTTGCAAGTGGCCTTTCGGGGCGGAGCTGTGATGAGTTTATGTGTTGTCGGTTTCGTATTACTGGATTTGAGCATCTGGTTTATCTTACTCTATTATTTGGTCCCCGCTAGTTTTTTTCAAGGAGAAGATTTGTTATCAAATATCACTGTGATTTTATTGAGTGCTGCGATGGGAGCCTCGACCCAAGCCCTCTTTGCCCGTGTCGGCGGTGGTATTTACACCAAAGCAGCTGATGTGGGCGCGGACTTGGTCGGTAAAGTTGAAGCTGGTATCCCTGAGGATGACCCGCGTAATCCGGCGACGATTGCTGATAATGTGGGCGACAATGTGGGGGATGTCGCTGGAATGGGCGCAGATTTGTTTGAATCGTTTACGGGGTCTATTCGAGCTGCGGCCGCCCTAGGCGCAGCGGCAGTCAGTACTGAATTTGTTCGCTCCGGCGATGCGTTTCTCAATGGCAGTACGCTGACGGGCATGGGATTACGTTATTTGGCGACCCCCATGGTTTTAGCCGCTGTCGGTGTGCTAATTTCTATTGTTGGTATCTATACTGTCAAAACTAAAGAGGATGCTTCCATGTCAGATGTCATGAAAGCTCTCAATCGTAGCGTTGTCATCAGTTCTGGGGCGATTTCTGTAGCAGGATTGGCTGTTGTATTTTTGATGGGTCTAGTCAACTGGTTCACCTTGTGGATTGCGATTATGGTGGGCTTGGCCGTAGGCATTGTCATCGGTCAGGCTACGGAATATTATACCTCGGATGAATATAGGCCCACCAAGAATATCGCTGGGCAGGGCGAAACAGGGCCAGCCACCGTCATCATCAGCGGTTTAGCCGTCGGCATGCAATCTACCGCTATTCCAGTGGTCGCGGTCATCAGCGGCATTGCTTTAAGTTATTATTTGAACAATGGGCTGAATAACCCTATCATGGGCCTTTATGGAGTCGCTATCGCCGCGGTCAGCATGCTTTCTACCTTAGGCTTGACCCTCACCACAGATGCCTATGGCCCGATTGCGGATAATGCTGGCGGGAACGCTGAAATGGCCCACCTGCCATCTGAAGTGCGCCAGCGAACAGACCAACTTGATGCCGTCGGCAACACCACTGCGGCCACAGGTAAGGGCTTTGCCATTGGTTCAGCTGCCTTGACCGCTTTGGCCCTACTCGCGGCCTATTTGGAAGAAATTCGCTTCAATCTTTATAGTCTTGTCGATCAAGGGATAATTATAATCAATGGACAAAGTGTGGCCGTCATGAATATGACCCTAAACGATTTTACGATCTATTATGATATCACCCTTTTGAATCCGGCTGTCTTAATCGGTTTCTTCGCCGGGGCGATGACCGTCTTTTACTTCTCGTCCATGACCATGAGTGCCGTCGGTCGCTCGGCTCAACAGATGGTTCTTGAGGTACGCCGCCAGTTCCGCGAAACCCCTGGCATTTTACACGGTGACACCAAACCCGATTACGCTCGCTGTGTTGGCATCAGCACCGCCAGTGCCCAACGCGAGATGTTGGCCCCCTCGCTTTTAGCCATTATCGCCCCTGTGGTCGTCGGCCTCATCTTCGGGGTGGCCAGTGTGCTAGGGCTTTTGGTTGGTGGCCTAACGACAGGCTTTGTCATGGCCATTATGATGTCCAACTCAGGCGGCGCGTGGGATAATGCCAAGAAGCACGTTGAAAAAGGTCAGTTCGGGGGCAAAGGCTCCGAGACGCACAAAGCCACCGTCGTCGGTGATACTGTAGGGGACCCCTTTAAGGATACCACAGGGCCGTCCCTCAATATTTTGATTAAGCTCATGTCAATGGTTTCAATTGTGTTTGCCAGCTTGGTGGTCCAGCTCGGGCCAGGAGGCTTGTTGGGCATATTGTTTGGGGGGTAAGTGTTTTTCGATCAAAGGATTGGGTGACAAATTAACCTTGCTAAAATAACAGACTAGCGTTAAGATGAAGATGATATTGTGCCCAAAGTATATTCGTTAGGACAGGTCACGATATTCTCAATAGCAGGGAATGAAATAAACAAGGCTTGTATATCTTACTCTGGGCTGTATAATAAAAGGCAGCCTGCCTGAATAGGCTACATAAGTGAGTACTAAGGAGAAGCGCATGCGAAAATTTTCATCCTATGGCCCAGTCGATACCACTTTACACTATTATGTTCCGCGTCAAGTCTTAATTGAGGAGGCTTTAATCCAGCTTGTCGGTGAGAATCCTGACAAAGGTGGGCATTACCTTACAGTTTGGGCCCCCAGACAACAAGGCAAAACATGGGTGATGGTGCAAACCTTGCAAAGGTTGCGTCAGGAGAAACAGTTTGCCCGCTTTGATACTGTCGTGCTGAGTTTTGAACACCTGAAGATGGAACCTGATGTCAAGCGCGTGGTGCAGTTCATTGTGCGTCAAATCGCCCGCTATTTAGGCTTGGAAGCGATGCGTACAGAGGTCAAGCTTGACCAACTCTACGATGTGTTTGAGCAAGGCTATCTCAAAAAGCCTTTGATCTTGATTTTTGATGAATTTGATGCCTTGGCGGAGGAGGCGATTAGCGGCATTGTGGGTGTTTTTAGGAACATCCACATTAGTCGGCGGTATGAAGCGGATAAACCGACTCAGGAGAAAACCTATTTGTTGCATGGTGTGGCCTTGATTGGGGTGCGGAGCGTTTTAGGGATCGAAAATCAGAGCGGTTCTCCGTTTAATGTCCAGCGGAGTTTGCATATTCCTAACCTGACCTTGGCTGAAGTCGAGCAGATGTATCAGTGGTATGAACGTGAAAGTGGACAGCAGGTTGAGCCAGCCGTGATTGAGCGGGTCTATCAGGAGACACAAGGTCAGCCGGGGCTTGTGTCTTGGTTGGGCGAACTTTTGACTGAAAGTTATAACCAACACCAGCCCGTCATCACCAGCCGCGATTTTGCCAGAGCTTATTCGGCAGCTATTGATGCCCTACCGAATGCGAATATTCAAAATATCATCAGTAAGGCCAAGCGAGAACCTTATCAGGCAAAAGTCTTAGAAATGTTTCAAACCGATGAGAAACTTTCTTTTCATTATGACGATCCTGAGACTAATTTTTTGTATACGAATGGGGTGGTTGAGCAAGAAGTCGTTCTCAATGCGGCTGGTGATGAAGAGAAACGCTATCTTAAATTCCCTTGTCCCTTGGTGCAAAAACGTCTGTTTAACTATTTTTCTGCGGTTCTCTTTCGACATGTTGGCAAACTGCATGAGCCATTTGAAGACTTAGATGATATTATCACGGAGCATGATTTAAATATCAAGAATTTGCTCAGATTGTACGAGCGTTATTTACGCCAGAATAAAGATTGGTTATTGCGGGACGTACCGCGTCGCGTGACTGATTTGCGAGTCTACGAAGCAGTGTATCACTTTAATTTGTATATGTACCTCTCCAAGTTTCTACAGCGGCGAGATGGGCAGATTTATCCTGAGTTTCCAACTGGGAATGGCAAAATAGACCTGCTGATTAACTATGTTGGGCAAAGGTATGGGCTAGAAGTGAAGAGCTATACTGATCAGACCGGTTACACTAAAGCGATTAACCAAGCAGCCCAGTATGGTCAACAACTGAACTTGTCCCGGATTTCGCTTATTTTTTTTATTGAAGCCATCGATAAAGCCAATCGAGAGAAGTATGAAAAAATAGTGAGGGATGCAGAGACGCAAGTACGGGTCGAAGTAATTTTTGTGGCCTATAGTCCGACTTAGCAACAAATCAAATAACGAATGAAGGGCAAGAGGTATTTATCAATCATATGAGGCTACTCCCTAAGACTTACGATGTATACAATCGTCACCGCCGCCGGCACCTTAGCCAGCGATGACCCACTTTTCATCAAAACAGGCATCACCCAAAAAGCCTTGCTCCCTTTGGCTGGCAAGCCGATGGTGCAATGGGTGATAGACGCGCTCCTGTCAGCGCAAGATATTGATGGAATCATCGTCGTCGGCTTGCCACTCAATAGCCTTGTCTCTGACTCGAAGCCTCTGCACTATGCACTTGAGCGGGGTAATATGGTCGATAATCTCCTGAGTGGATTGAGAGAGATGGAAACGCTTGAACGCCATTATCAAGAAGTTTTGGTCTGTTCCTCCGATGTCCCCCTCATTCAGGCTAGCATGGTTGATAATTTCATCGCTGCCTGTCATCAGCTAGAGGGAGATGCTTATTATGCCATTGTTTCGGAGACGACCTTAGAAGCTCAATTTCCTCAGGCCGGGCGCACCTATGCCCCCTTAAAAGGGGGGCGCTATAGTGGCGGTGATCTTTTTTTGGTCAAACGAGACGCTTCTCTGAAGGTGAACTATTCCCTGCTCAGAAAGATAATCGCTAATCGCAAAAATGTCCTCGCCCAAGCCCGCCTTTTCGGTTATGGGTTCACCCTGCGTTTGCTACTACGCTCAATGGATGTTGACGAAGCTGTGCGAAGAGCCTCTCAAGGTCTGAATATTCAGGGTCGCGTGATTGACTTCCCTCAAGCTGAGGTGGCAATGGATGTGGATAAACTACAGCAATATGAAATGGTGAAGCAACTATTAGAGGATGTGTAGGGAAATATTTTCCAGATTCTGAGCCTTTTGACTTCTCTAGCAATGCCAAGTATACTTCCTGCATAATTTCATCGACCTCACGCCTATTTCAATACCCTATCTTTGGGCAACTTAAAAAGATGGCCTTTTACTAAAAGAGGAAGCCATGCAAATTGATCGAACCTTAGCTGACGCGATTCAGCGGCGACCGTGGGTTTATAAAATAATCCTACTCTCAATGTTGATGGTATGTATCTTTGGCCTGATGCAGGTTAGCCGTATCCACGCGGCGCAGTCCGCTCCGAATAAGATCATCATTTTAGATGTTGAAGGGGTGATTGACCCTATCGTGGCGAAATATGTGCAACGTAATTTAGAGATGGTGCAATCATCAGATACAGCCTTAGTGATTATTCGCTTAGATACGCCTGGTGGTCTTGATACTGCTATGCGCGAGGTCGTCCAAACCATTCTCAACGCGGAGGTACCTGTAGCCGTTTTTGTCGCCCCATCTGGGGCACGGGCGGCCTCTGCTGGCGTTTTTATCACCATGGCCGCTCATATCGCAGCCATGGCCCCAGGCACGAATATTGGCGCGGCTCATCCCGTGGCCTTAGGCGAAGGCGAAATGTCGGAAACGATGGTTGATAAGGTGACAAATGATGCGGTAGCTTATCTCCAAGCAATTGCTCAGGAACGCGGGCGCAATGGCGAATGGGGTGAGGCTGCGGTGAGGGAGAGCGCGTCTTTAGCCGCTAACGATGCTCAAACTGAAAATGTGATTGATTTTGTGGCCACTGACTTGACAGATTTATTGACTCAGCTAGAAGGGCATCAGGTATCTCTCGCGCAAAAAGAGCTTACCTTGACGCTCGCTGAGGCGATGATTGAAGAACACCCGATGTCTTGGCTAGAGATCATTGCCCACGGTATCATTGACCCTAACATCGCTTATATCTTGCTCTCCTTAGGCACAATCGCCCTGATCGCAGAATTTTATAATCCTGGTACCTTTATTCCCGGTGTCACAGGCTTGATTGCTCTTTTATTGGCTTTTGTCGCCCTAGGAAATTTACCTGTGAATTGGGGCGGAACCGCGCTGATTGGGTTGGCCTTTATTTTGTTTTTGATTGATTTAAATATCGCTGGCTTTTCCCTCAGTATAGCCGGGGTGATTAGTTTTGTGCTTGGTTCGTTATTACTTTTTAGTCCCTTTGACCCAAACATGCCCACAATGCCTCGCCTATCAGTGGACCCTTGGCTTTTGGTGGGCATGACGACTTTGCTGGTGATTTTCTTTGGCTTTGCTTTAACCGCTGGTTTAAAGGCCCAGAAGCAAGCGAGTCTTATGGTGCCGAAATTACCCTTAGGCACAATTGGAACCGCGCAATCTACGCTCGACCCCCTGGGCGTGGTCCAAATTCAAAGTGAAACCTGGACTGCCACAGCCATTGAACCCGTGGCCGCAGGTGAGAAGGTCGAAGTGGTTGGTGGGGAAGGCTTATGCTTACAGGTACGTCGTATTATTGAAGAAATCAATGAAGATAAAATGTAACTGCGTCATTGGTTATTAGTTGTTAGCTTTTTGTTAATTATTCATTGCTAATTGTTAATTGTAGAGGAGTTATGCCATGTCAATCGCTAATATTATAACCTTGATTGTTGTCTTGATTTTACTCATCCCCTTGGTGTACATGGCAGTGAAAATTGTACGCGAGTATGAACGCTTGGTTGTTTTTCGACTAGGGCGGTGTATTGGCGAAAAAGGGCCGGGCTTGATTCTCCTCATCCCCTTCGTTGATGTTGCCATTTCAGTTGACCTACGTGAACTTTATTTGGAAATTCCTAAACAAACCTGTATTACCAAAGACAACGCCCCCATTGATATTGACTTTATGATCTACTGGAAGGTGATTGATCCTGTGGCTAGTGTGATTCAGGTGAGTGATTTTGCAGGAGCTTCACAAGGGATCGCGACAACGACCTTACGAGCCGTCATTGGGGACATTTTGTTAGATGATGTGTTGGCGAAACGGGAACAGATTAACCAAGTCTTACGGGTGAAGTTAGATGACGTGACGGAGCGGTGGGGGGTTAAAGTAACAACCGTTGAAATCCGTGAAATCACGCCACCGAAAGAAGTCCAAATAGCGATGAATCGACAGTTGGCGGCCGAACGAGAACGGCGGGCAACCGTCACCCAAGCCGACGGACAGCGCGAGGCCACGATTAAGGTTGCAGAAGGGGACCGCCAAGCGAAGATTTTGAGAGCCGAGGGAGAACGCCAAGCCGCAATCTTACAAGCCGAAGGCTACGCGCTTGCCCTCACAGAAATCTATAATGCTGCTCATACCATCGACGACAAAACCATGAGCTTGCAATACTTAGAAACACTCAGATCTTTGGGCACTAGCGAAGCCACGAAGTTTGTTTTGCCGATGGAGTTCACCAACCTTCTCCGTCCTTTTCAAGCTCATACAGATCAGGCTTTGAATAAAGAGCAAGAATGAACGGCTCTTTGAGAAATTTTGTGGATAATAAAGAAGTTGCCAAGTAAACGAGCAAAGTGGCAAAGTCAGCGCAGATAAACGGTTATGCAAGGACTTTGCCACACTGCTACGCTGCTGCGGTGTCGATGTTGCTACTTAAACACCAAAGGCAGATAGATCTGATTAGGCACAACCGCAATGGTGAAAACGGCGGTGCTGCTAACTTGTCCGTCCGTGGCCAGAATAGTGACCGCATTTTCGCCCTGGTGCGCCGCCTCTGGCACCCCCATGAGCGTGCCTGTATTATTCCGATGATCGACAAAGTCCAGCCAAGGGGGCTTGGTCAGTGCGGAGAGCGTGTAAACTTGGGTCGCCAGGAGATGAGGGGCCTGAGTCCTCATCAGGCTTGGCGAAACCCTGACGGTATAGGAATAGGCCCCCCCCTGATAGGCGGTGAAGTGTCTAAGCCGCAGGACAGGGCTTAGATAATCAGGGACCTCAATCTCGGGTCTCTCGATCATGGGGGTGATGCTGACCACGGTCGTGGCGGTCAGTATATTGATGCTGTTGCTGGCCTCAACGGTGGCGGTGTAAGTTCCCGCTTGGGTATAGACATGGGGCACTTCTTGACCCACAGCACTGCCCCCATCCCCAAATTGCCAAGTATAGCTTACATTTGTCCCCGCTGTGATGTTGGCGGTGAAGGTGACGACCTCATTGAGCGTGACCGGGGTGTTTTGGATGGTCAAGCCGGCGATGGCTTCATCACTGGGCTCTGTAATACTGGTAATCGTCACCCGTTTCGTGAAGGTCAGGGTATTGGTGCTGTTGCTGGCCACGACGGTGGCGGTGTACCTTCCCGCTTCGGTATAGACATGGGGCACTTCTTGACCCACAGCACTGCCCCCATCCCCAAATTGCCAAGTGTAGCTTACATTTGTCCCCGCTGTGATGTTGGCGGTGAAGGTGACGACCTCATTGAGCGTGACCGGGGTGTTTTGGATGGTCAAGCCGGCGATGGCTTCATCACTGGGCTCTGTAATACTGGTAATCGTCACCCGTTTCGTGAAGGTCAGGGTATTGGTGCTGTTGCTGGCCACGACGGTGGCGGTGTACATTCCCGCTTGGCGATAGACATAGGTCACGATTTGACCCACATCACTGCCCCCATCGCCGAAGTCCCAAGTGTAGCTTACATTCGTCCCCGCCGTGATGTTGGCGGTGAAGGTGACGACCTCATTGAGCGTGACCGGGGTGTTTTGGATGGTCAAGCCGGCGATGGCTTCATCACTGGGCTCTGTAATACTGGTAATCGTCACCCGTTTCGTGAAGGTCAGGGTATTGGTGCTGTTGCTGGCCACGACGGTGGCGGTGTACATTCCCGCTTGGCGATAGACATAGGTCACGATTTGACCCACATCACTGCCCCCATCCCCAAATTGCCAAGTGTAGCTTACATTTGTCCCCGCCGTGATGTTGGCGGTGAAGGTGACGACTTCATTGAGCGTGACCGGGGTGTTTTGGATGGTCAAGCCGGCGATGGCTTCATCACTGGGCTCTGTAATCGTCACCCGTGTCGTGGCGGTCAAACTGTTGATGCTGTTGATGGCCAAGACGCTGGCGGTGTACCTTCCCACTTGGGTATAGACATGCGTCACGGTTTGACCCACAGTGCTGAACCCATCCCCGAAGTCCCACCTGTAATTCACATTATCGCCGGCTGTAATGTTGGCGGTGAAGGTGATGACCTCATTGAGCGCGGCCGGGCTGCTGTTTTGGACCGTCAAGCCTGCGATGGTTACAACACTGCGTCCTGTTATAATATCGGTAACTGTCACCCGTGTCGTGGCGGTCAAGCTGTTGGTGCTGTTGCTGGCCTCGACCTTGGCGGTGTATGTTCCCGTTTGGATATAAAAATGCCTCACTGTTTGACCCACAGCACTGAACCCATCCCCGAAGTCCCACCTGTAGGTCACATTCGTCCCTGCTGTGATGCTGGCGGT
Source organism: Anaerolineae bacterium (assembly GCA_965199695.1). Lineage (GTDB taxonomy): Bacteria > Chloroflexota > Anaerolineae > 4572-78 > 4572-78 > CBDAUV01. The sequence goes on from OZ241372.1 coordinate 2,894,371, forward strand.
GAAGGTGATGACCTCATTGAGCGCGGCCGGGCTGGTGTTTTGGACGCTCAAGCCCGCAATCGCTTCCTCTGTAATCGTCACCCGTGTCGTGGCGGTCAAACGGTTGATGCTGTTGATGGCCAAGACGGTGGCGGTGTACCTTCCCACTTGGGTATAGACATGCGTCACGGTTTGACCCACAGTGCTTAACCCATCCCCGAAGTCCCACCTGTAATTCACCCCATCCCCGGCCGTGATGTTGGCGGTGAAGGTGATGACCTCATTGAGCGCAGCCGGGCTGGTGTTTTGGACAGTCAAGCCTGCGATGGTTACAACACTGCGTCCTGTTATAATATCGGTAACCGTCACCCGTGTGGTAGCGGTCAGGGTATTGATGCTGTTGCTGGCCAAGACGGTGGCGGTGTATGTTCCCGTTTGGAGATAGAGATACGTCACCTCCTGACCCATAGCACTGAACCCATCCCCGAAGTCCCAAGTGTAATTCACATTCGTCCCTGCTGTGATGCTGGCGGTGAAGGTGATGACCTCATTGAGCGCGGCCGGGCTGGTGTTTTGGACGCTCAAGCCCGCAATCGCTTCGTTCAAGACAGTATAGCTGGCCCTGGTTGACCCTGCTTGGAGGCTGTCGCTGAACTGAGCCGTGTTGGTGATGGAGCCGCCTAAGCTGCGGTTGGTCCCCACGAAGGTGATGGTGATGCTTTCTCCCGCTGTGACTGAGCCCTGCCAGCTGATCACATTAGCATTCTCCATCGCCCCCCCTTGCGCTACCCAAGCGGCGAACTCAACCCCGCTGGGCAAGGTGTCGCTTAAGCGGACGCTGTCATTCACCGAGCCGCTATTGCTCAAGACCAAGGTATAGGTCATCCGCTGGTCTGGTTCAACCATGGCTGGGCTGACCGCTTTGCTCAGGCTGATACAGGCCGCGGGCGTACTTTCATAAGCCCCCAAATCCACCCCCGCCCCTTGGATGCGGGTCGCTCCATCTAAATCTAGCGGGCCGCTGGCGGCACTATTATCGCCGGCATCAATGGCCGGGGAACAGCCTTCAAGACGCAGATTGCCAGGCCCTCGGAACAGCGGGTCTGCGTCTAGATTGTTGCCGCCGTCCATGCCCAAGTCGTTATCCCAAGCACTGCTGCCACCTGAACTCTGGATCAAGGTGTAGCTGATCGTCGGGGTACTCCCGCTGAAATTCGCAATTTGAGCCGTAGTGATCAGGTTAGTCGCTGCGTTCTGCCAGAAGATACTATTGCTAATCTGAGGCTGGCTGCTATCGTTGAACATCCCCCCGCCGTTTAAGTGAGCCGAATTGTCGCTAAAGCTGACTTGGCTCATCTCAGGATTGCTGCCAGTGTTGTACATCCCCCCGCCCCGTACAGCCCGATTGCCGCTAAAGCTGACTTGGCTCATCTCAGGATTGCTGCTGCCAGTGTTGAACATCCCTCCGCCGTTGTCAATAGCAGAATTGCCGCTAAAGCTGACTTGGCTCATCTCAGGATTGCTGCCGGAAGTGTTGAACATCCCCCCGCCGTCACTATCCGCATGATTGCGGCTAAAGCTGACTTGGCTCATCTCAGGATTGCTGCCGGAAGTGTTGAACATCCCCCCGCCGTCACTATCCGCACGATTGTCGCTAAAGCTGACTTGGCTCATCTCAGGATTGCTGCCGGAAGTGTTGAACATCCCCCCGCCGTCACTATCCGCATGATTGCGGCTAAAGCTGACTTGGCTCATCTCAGGATTGCTGTTAGTGTTGTACATCCCCCCGCCGTTTAAGTGAGCCGAATTGCCGCTAAAGCTGACTTGGCTTATCTCAGGATTGCTGCCATTATTGTTGAACATCCCCCCGCCGAATCTAGCAGAATTGCCCCTAAAGCTGATTTGGTTTATCTGAGGACTGCTGCCATTATTGTTGAACATCCCCCCGCCGCAATTATTCGGGCAGGTAGAACCCCCAGCATCCGCATCCCCAGCGGTGATGGTGAAGCCGTCCAAGACCGCCGTGCTGCTGACCCCGATGTTCCTGATGACGTTGTAGGCGTTCGCGCCGTTAATATTGGCTGCCACCGAGACCACCCCATTGCTAAGTGTGCTATCATTGCCGTCAATATCCCCGCTCAAGACGGTCACATTGGCCGCATAATCGCGTTGACTGCGCTGGGTCTCCGTGGCCGCGAAGCCCCCGTATATCTCGACCCCATCTTTCAGGGCAAAGCTGGCCGTAATAGCATCATTGGTCTGCCCCCGGCCCTCGTCCGGGTAGTAGACTCCCTCCGCCACCCATATTTCGGTGCCGTCTGTGGCCACAGCGAGCGCATCTTGCAGGTTGGTATAGGCTGAGGTCCAAGTCACCCCATCTGTCGCCATCAGGGTCACATCAGCGTCAACATAAACCCGCGGCCTAAAGACGCTATAGCTGGCACTGGTTGGCCCTGCTTGGACGCTGCCGCTGAACTGAGCCGTGTTGGTGATGGAGCCGCCTAAGCTGCGGTTGGTCCCCGCGAAGGTGATGGTGATGCTTTCTCCCGCTGTGACTGGGCCCTGCCAGCTAATCACATTAGCGTTCTCCATCGCCCCCCCTTGCGCTACCCAAGCGGCGAACTCAACCCCGCTGGGCACGGTGTCGCTTAAACGGACGGTGTCACTCGCTGCGCCGCTATTGCTCAAGACCAAGGTATAGGTCACCCGCTGGTCTAGTTCAACCATGGCTGGGCTGACCGCTTTGCTCAGGCTGATACTGATACAGGTCGCGGGCGTACTTTCATAAGCCCCCAAATCCACCGTCCCCCCTTGGATGCGCATCGCTCCATCTAAATCTAGCGGGCCGCTGGCGGCACTATTCTCGCCGACATCAATGGCCGGGGAACAGCCTGGTTCAAGACGCAGATTGCCAGCAGTGGTGGGGGCATCCGCAGGGTTGATAGGCCCTCGGAACAGCGGGTCTGCGTCTAGATTGTTGCCGCCGTTCAGGCCCAAGTTGTTATCCCAAGCACTGCTGCCACCTGAACCCTGAATCAAGGTGTAGCTGATCATCGGGCTGCTGCTGTTATTCCCAATTTGAGCCGTAGCGGGCTCGTCAGTCGCTGCGTTCTGCCAGAAGATACTATTGCTAATCTCAGGACTGCTGTTTTCGTTGAACATCCCCCCGCCGTTGTCCTCAGCAGAATTGCCGCTAAAGCTGACTTGGCTCATCTCAGGACTGCTGTTTTCGTTGAACATCCCCCCGCCTTCGCTATCAGCACGATTGCCGCTAAAGCTGACTTGGCTCATCTCAGGATTGCTGCCATTATTGTTGTACATCCCCCCGCCGCTGTTAGTAGCACGATTGCCGCTAAAGCTGACTTGGCTCATCTCAGGATTGCTGCCATTATTGTTGTACATCCCCCCGCCGTTGTCCTCAGCAGAATTGCCGCTAAAGCTGACTTGGCTAATCACAGGACTGCTGCTAATGTTGTACATCCCCCCGCCGTTTACAACCGCAGAATTGCCGCTAAAGCTGACTTGGTTTATCTGAGGACTGCTGTTAGTGTTGTACATCCCCCCGCCGCAATTATTCGGGCAGGTAGAACCCCCAGCATCCGCATCCCCAGCGGTGATGGTGAAGCCGTCCAAGACCGCCGTCCTGCTAACCCCGTTGTTGTTGATGACGTGGTAGGCGTTCATGCCGCTAATATTGCCTGTCGCCGTGACCACCCCATGGCTATCTTTGCCATCATTGCCGTCAATATCCCCGCTCAAGACGGTCACATTGGCCACATAATCGCGTTGACTGTGTGCGGTCTCCGTGCCCGCGAACCCCCCGTATATCTCGACCCCATCTTTCATTTCAAAGCTGGCCGTGACATCATTGTCGGTCTGCCCCTGGCCCTCGTCCGGGTAGTAGACTCCCTCCGCCACCCATATTTCGGTGCCGGATATGGCCACAGTGAGCGCATCTTGCAGGTTGGTGAAGGCTGTCGTCCAACTCATCCCATCTATCGTCGAGGTCATCACATCAGCGTCAACATAACACCGAGTAGTTGGACATTGGGCTTGGGCCACGCTGACCCCCAAAAAAAGGCTCAAGCCTACTCCAAGGAGCAAACTGAGCCGGCATTTAGCTTTTAGGGATAAATTATTCTTCATTGGTTTCTCCGTTATAGTATTGAAAGGTTATCTTTTTGTCGTGACTAGGTAGCAAAGGGGCCAAGTGACTAGGTGATGAACGACCCTTGTGTATGCGTTCTAAAGAACGACACCCCTGCCTCTTGCTACCTAGCCGCTACGCCTAAATATGAATTGAATTATACGCTAGGTTTCAAGTTCGCGCAAATGCCCAGATCAGGGAATCACAGGGATTATGTAAAGTGAAAGGGTTGATAAAAAACAGGGTAGAGGATAAAATTTAAGATAACATCAAGCCAATGAGGAAAGAAATGGGGCAGAGCTAAAGCTTGGACATAAGTGGTCACTTGGCAGGACGAAAGGAGCCGAGAAAGAGATTTAAGGTATGCCAAAGGCTGATGGAAACCGTGACCATCAGCCTGTGTGCCATCATCAGCGGGGCGGATTTCTGCCCTACTTAGGGCGTACCCAAAGTCACCGTAATCCGCTGCGGGGCTTGTGTATCCTGACGATGAGGGGTGTAGTAGTCATAGGCTTGACTGCGACCAGTTTGGGCTTTGATCGGGAAACGGGCTTGGAGGCGATAAGGGATGTCGAAAATTTGGCCGCTGGGCACATCGGTTAAGTAGAGCAAGATTTGCCGCCCCGTCAGTTCAAAACGATCGGCCACCCCGCTTTCAATTAAGGCATCCAAATCCGTCGTGATAGGGCTGAAGCCAGGGGGAATGCCTAGATCAACCAAAATCGTGCCTGCTTGACCTGGGGCCAGCAGTTCTACCTCTGCCCTGACCTGGACGGTATCATTCACCTGCAATTCGGTGCGGTCATAAGTCACATCAACCCGCAGATCTGAATTGGGGGTAGAGTCTGCGATGACATTCGGCCAAGGAAGGTGATAGTCAGTAATCACTTGATAATGCAAGGTACGCTCGCCCTCGACGGTCAAGGTGAGGTTATGCTGTCCCATACCCAAATCATCAAAACGGATTTGTTGGCCCACATTGGCATTTTCATCGTTAACACTCAGGGTCTGCTTCCGCCCATTATCAAGGGTGATGGTGACGGTAGCTTCCCCTGTTTCAACGCCACCCTGAGCGGCCAGCAGCAGGGCTTTCAACGCCAAAATGGTTGATTGCGTCGTCTGAAAAGCACCAAAGCTATCCCGCTGGCTGATCAGAAAGTCGAGGGTGGGTTGAACGATATCAAGCCGATAATCAGCCCGCATCAAGGCTATCGCAATCATCGCACTCGTTTCGATACTAGCCACCTGTCCATGACCGCCCATATAAGTCGGCAGATCTGATTGCCAGTAAACCAGACCATCCCCCGTTTTAGCTTGTTGCAAAAGACTATCCAGCAAACTGCGGGCTAAGGTATCTTGAGGATTGACCGCAACTAAAGCATTGACCACGAGGGCTAAGGCATAGGGGTCTATGTCTGGGGTGACATGTTGGTAAATATACCCAATAGCCTGCTGCACTTCGTAAAGGTCGGCATAGCCTGCATCAGCTAAAGCCCAGACAATATAAGCGGTGACGGGCAGTTGAGCGTTGCCGAGCCGCTCCCAACCGCTTTCGACCGTCATGCCCTCAGGGCCCCAACTACCATCGCCCTGTTGACGACTTAAGAGGAAATAGGCAGTTCGTTCGAGCAGATTAGGATCGACGTAGCTGACCCGGCTCATATCCGTAAATTCCATCAGACCGTAGGCGGTGAGCATGGGCCAAGGCGGCGGGTCACCAAAGAGGCTGAATCCGCCAGGGTAACCAGGGACTTCAAAAGTCAGCAGCCGTTGGTAGCCTAGATTAATATATTGTTCGGCTTGAAGCTGGATACGAGGGTCGAGTTGCCCCATGGTTTTGAGGTAGTCTAACACCAAGATATTTGGATAGGTCGTGCTGCTGGTTTGCTCAAAGCAGCCAGAAGGCTGTCTCAGCAAGCCTTCTAAGCCTTCAATGACTTGGCTGACCAGGCCAGGGAAAACTTTAATCGTCAATTGCGCTGTGCCAGGTACCATATCTTCCGGGAGGGTGATAACATGGCTGACCGTTTCGGTCAGTTTGCCGTTTTCAACGGTGCTAAATGATTTGCCGTCGGGCAAAATATCGACGCGGCGCAAGACGGCATCGCTCAAATGGGTGCTGCTGGCCGTGACCTTGAAGTCACCCTGACCGAAGTCTGTCACTCGGATGGGCATGTAAGCGACGCTGACTTCATTGGCTGCTATCTGGATTGTCACCTCAGCAGACTGGCTAAATTCAAACCAGCTCGCTGGTTCGACGCTTAACTGAATTTCTTGGGCCTCATCCAAATAATTGAAAATGCTGATGGGTACAGAAAGTTCATCATATTGGGTCAAGAAGCGCGGTAGATCTGGCTCGATGAAAAATTCTTGGAAAACAGGCAGACCCACTTGGGCACTGCCCAGATTGCCCTCGGCATCAGAGGCCAGCACATTAACCCGCCAAGTGGTGATCGAGTCGGCGATAGGCACCTCAATTTGCGCCTGACCCTGTTCATCCGTTTCTAATTCGGGCAGCCAAAACAGCGTTTCGGGGAAGAATTGACGTAGGCGTGGCGTTTTAGCTGGCTCATCTGCCCGACGATTATCAGCCCTATCCTGCACTTGATAAGACTCTTCCGCGGTTTCCTCCACAAATGATTCCGCCGTTCTTTCCTCCATTGAAGCAGGTGCTGACTGCATCATGGGGGCACAGCCTATGATCGATGTCCCCAAACTGCCCACGAGCAATAACATCAGCAGGAGATTACGGAGGTATTTACGGTCATCACGCCACAAGAGGCCAAGGAGCGGGGCCAAGAAGAGGAACGAAGCTGTATGTCCCCGGCCTGTTGGCTGGTCTGTAGCCTTTTGAGCTTCCATCAAGGATGGCGCGTGGCGGGCTTGTTGACCTGCATTGACATCGGTCAATGCTTGAGCCAAGGCCAATTCTTGGGCCAAGACTCCAGCGCGGGCTAACTCGCGGTCACGTTCCAGAACATCCTTGTTAAGCCCTTGGGCTGAAGGGCGACTGCTTTTATCATGACGGTCATAAGGTGATCCTTCGCCGCTCAAGGGGGCAAAATCATGGATCTCATAACGGGGTTCGAGCAATTCGCGTTCTAAAAGAAAGTAGGTGCGGGCAAAGCCGGGGTTTTGTGCCCCGACAGCGAAAACTGATTCATCAACAATGCTCAGACCGAGGACACTAGGCTGGGTCTCGTTCTGGTGGCTGACAGATATGTTGAGGGTGGCTGTGTCGCCAGGACGATAGCTGGCGGCATCAGCTTGCACCTCAACTTGACTGGGCGCAGGGTCAACCAAAACGAGCCGCCGGTCACGCACGATTTCGCCTCGATGAGCGATGATATAGGCGTGAAGTTCGAGGGTCCCCAGCAGGCTACCATCGAGCGGGATTTCAGCCCGCGCCACGCCGTCTTGCACGGGCAAGGCCGCCAGGGCAAAGGTTTGACCGCCTTTTACAACATCTAAAAAAACGGTGGTGGCCTGACCCGCGACAAAGGCATCGACATTGAGGTTCTCCCCAATCCGATAGGCAGTTTTGTGAGGCCGTAATAAAACGGCCTGCCGACTCCGCATCGTGCCCAGCGGTAAATTCTGAGCTGCGATGTGGCCTTGCTCATCGCGGGCTGTTATATTGAGGCTTATTGTATCGTGCCTACTCTGGGGGGTGAAGGTGATTGTGACTAACCCACTGTCATTGGTCTGCACAATATTGTTCTGGAGGATGGTGGAAAAATGATCAACAATATCAACCGTAAATTCAACCCGAGCGGGTTGGCCATTGGGATAACTCGCTTGTAGGTAGATGATATTTTCTAGGCCAGGCCGTAAGACCCCCGATTCAGGGATGGCTTCAATCAGCAGAGGTTGCGCGGCTAGGGTCAGGCTTTCCGTGCTACGTTCAGCATGCTTGGCGGTGTCAATGATCGTGATTTCCAAATCGACTTTAGCTGTGTTGCTTTCTACCTGTCCAATGAGGGTCTCAGGGAGGGGTAGGTCAAATTCATAAAATCCTTGGTCATTCAAGGTCCCATCGCTTAAGGTGAAGATCAATTCGCGGCTCACATCGGTGACATAGCCATTCACCCGCACTTGACCGCCGCTGATGGGTTTGCCGAAAAAGTATTGCGCGTCCAAGCTAATCTTAGCAATCTCGCCGGGTAAATAAAAGGATTTGTCGCTTTGAAAATTAATCTTGAAGCGCGGCAATTTATAGGGTTTGACTTCGACGGTGCGGCGACTCGTTTCCTGGCCCATAGTGGCAATGATGGTATAGTCGCCGCTGGCGGCCTGACTGTCGAGCCTAAAATCAGTGACCGCAATGCCCCAGCGCGAGGTGGTCAATTCCTTCTGCATCACCCGATTGCCTTGCGGGTCTTGCACCATCAGCGTCAGAGGCTGGTCTTGAGCGGCTTTTAGGGCTGTGCTATCAAGGGCCAGGGTCCGAAGATGGATGGTTTGCCCAGGCTGATAGACAGGCTTGTCGGTGGAGACTAGGATGTGGTAAACATGGCCAACATAGACCCTCTGTTGATAGTCGGCTATGTAATTATCCTTTTCCGCCTGAATGGCTAATTGATGCTCTGAGGATTCTATCTGCTGGGGAACCTGAAACTGTACGTTTATCAAACCATTTTCATCCGTTTGCCCAGCAAACACCACTTCTACATCGTCTACATCTATCAAGTAGGCTGTCACTTGAGCTTCGACCACGGGTTTGTTTTGCCGCTGGTGCCATAGTTGAACTTGCAAACTGCTCTGGCTACCCGGCAGAAGCGTATGGGGGTGACCCAGCACCGTCATGATGAGCGGGTTCGCATTGCGTTCTAGTGGCGAACACTGGCTCGTTAAGGTGAAAACAAATAGCAGCACAAAGAGATAAAGCCACTTAAGCTGCTGACGTTTTAAGAATGGGGTATACTTTACGTACATCTTGCTTTTGACTCCTTTTCAATATAAAGGGGTCACACCCGCAGTGTGACCGATTGTATGATACGATGAAGGCCTTCATTCGATGGCCTTCATCCTAAGGCAAGGTATGTTACATTTCAAGAACGAAATGTGTTACATTCAGCGGATGGAGTGCTGACCTGATAGAACCGGTTTTCGCGCCGCCGCGCCATCGCTTACCTGTTTAACCGCTGACCTGAAAGACTCGAAAGCCCTGATTGCCAAAACAATAGATGACATACTGCGAAATCTGAGCCTCTGGATATTCTTGCTGTAAGCCCTCGACATAGCCAGCAATTTGGGCTGTATCTTCTGGCTGCAATTGGAAAGCGGCGATGTTGGTTTGATAATTACTAATTGTTAATTGGCATTGGCAGAAGAGCTTATCATACCTAACTAAATTCAGCAAGCTCAGGACGACCATCTTAGGATATGATTGACTTGTGATAAAGGCATGTTAAAATCGTAGCTGCCTAGAAGTCGCGTGGTCTGGCGAGTTTTATAAATATCACGAATGCAGTCTTTGCAAATAAAATATTAGATGGGAAAACTATTTTATGGCCATACAAACAAGAAATGACGCGAGTGCTACAAATAGGCGACAATTCAAGATCTTTGTCCTGATTGCGCTTGCTTGGGTATTCGCCTCTATACAGATGTTCTATGTCACAGATTATGGACTTGGCGTTAGTCCAGACTCTATCAGCTACATTGACGCTGCTCGTAATCTACTGGCAGGAGATGGATTTTTCGCTAGAAGTAAGCCACTGGTTCACTGGCCACCAGTCTATCCACTTTTGCTAGCTGGGGTTGGTCTGTTTCAACAGGGAGATATTTTGCAGGCTGGTCGCGTGCTTGCTATATTTTGTTTCGGAGCCAATGTTGTTCTGCTCGGCCTGGCTGTTCAAATGTGTACGAGACATAGCCTATCGGCCACAGGCTGTGCAATTCTTATCTTCTTGTCTTCCCCACCTGTGATAGCCATACACGCAATGGCTTGGTCAGAAGCCCCATTCATCATGTTCTTATTGGCCACGTTTGTTCTGTTAGCTTCCCATATTAGGCACCTCACCCCCCCCCCCCCCGCCCCCCCTAGACCATATTTGCTTTTGTTAGCATCTATGATGGCTGGGTTGGCAATGACAACCCGTTATGTCGGAATCACGCTCTTGCCGCCTACGCTCTTTGCGCTTCTTTATTTAGGCGACCAGCCTGTGAAATACAAGATTAAAGATGCCATTATTTTTATGAATGTTGCAAGCCTTCCCCTAGCTATTTGGTTAATCCGAAATATCCTAATAGCACAAACAGCAACAAACCGAAGCTTTGCTATCCACCCCATTAACTTTGCTCACCTAAAAGCGTTCGTCGATACGATGCATGACTTTGTTCTACCTATCTCTCTGTCTTTCTGGATAAAGGGATTTTATCTTGGCGTGGTTACTGTTTTGTTCATGATAGGATTTATTATTTTATATAAAAAAAACTATATCAGACGAAATGTGAAATCTATCCATATCGTACTTCCAGCCCTTTGTATCTTGTTTTCTTTGACCTATATTACATTTCTAGGGATCTCTATATCCTTTTTTGATGCCCACACGCCTTTTAGTAGTCGTATCCTCTTACCAGTTTTTATAGCCCTCATTGTCACGGGCATTTCGTTTGCTTGGTCTCTAACACGGGCCTTCGCTCAAAGGTATATCTGGTATAGCTTTATCTTTTTTGCCTTGTGTTCAATTAGCCTTAATAGTATTCAGGCTGTCTCTGTAGCAGTTTCTATACACGAAAATGGTCAAGGGTATACTTCCCAATATTGGCAACACTCACAGACGGTCTCCTATCTAGCAAATGCTCGTGATGTTAGAAAGATTTATTCAAATGTCCCAGAGGTCATCCAGTTTTTGACAGGAAAGGAAGCGGTCAGGCTTCCAGTAAAAATTTCTCCAGCCACACATTTGTTAAACCCGACCTATGAGGAGGAGTTACGTCAAATATTCGAACAGTGTAAAGAAGGCAAAGTGCTTGTTGTTTATTTTTATGGTATAACTTGGCGAGGTTACTTGCCGTCAATTGAAGAACTGGAAGCTAGGGAGAATTTGCCTGTATTGAAAAGGTTTGAGGATGGCGTCGTATACGCAACAATGATGCCGGCGACGGGGCGACAATGGTCATTCCAGGTAGCCACAAATCTAATTTTCGCCACCCTCATTTCGCCACAGCCAATTGGCGAGATGGTGAAAGTGTGGATGGGATTATTGGGGCCGAAGAAGTGAATATTAAAGCAGGGGATGCCATCCTCTTCGTAGATGCCATTTCCCATGGCTCTGCGAGACGCACCAACTCTGGCGAACGACGCACGATTGTCTATCGCTACGGGCCTTCTTGGGGAAACTTCCGACATGGCTACCAGCCCTCTCCAGAATTACTGGAACGACTAAGCCCCCAGAGACGACAGATTGTGCAGCCCCAAAAGTTGTTACAACGCTCGCCGCAACGAAAGAAAAGTGAGCAAAGTGGCAGCGTTGCGGCGTTGAAAGGAAGATGACCGATGACAAGTTCTATCACCGAAACTGAAAAGCGCACGAGTATCAAAGTGCAAGGGGCAAGGGTTCACAACTTAAAAAATGTTTCGTTAGAAATTCCGCGTGATCAATTGGTGATTGTGACGGGTCTCTCAGGGTCAGGGAAGTCGTCCTTGGCCTTTGATACCATTTATGCGGAAGGGCAGCGGCGTTATATGGAATCGCTGTCTTCTTATTCCAAACGCTTTATTGAGCAGGTCAAAAAGCCGGCTGTCGATTTTATGTTTGGCCTCTCCCCCGTCATCTCGATTGAACAGAAAACGATCGCTCGCAATCCACGCTCCACAGTGGGTACAATGACAGATATTAACAATTACCTCAACCTCCTCTTCGCCACCATTTCAAAGGCCCAGTGTCCCTATTGTGAGCAAGGAATCCCATTGAAGACAAGGACGCAAATCTTGGATGACCTTTATACTTTAGGTAGTGGGAGCGTGATTGAATTACAGGCCCCTGTCTTTAAGATTTACGGTGAAAATTACGATTTTCTCTTCACCGAAATTCGCAAAAAAGGATATCGACATCTGAGGATTGATGGGCAAGCGGTGGATCTAAGTGAGGAAATTGACATCGCTGAAGTGGCGGCGCATGACATCGCTGTAATCATCGACAAAATTATTCTCAAGCAGGAGATTGGGTCAGGACAGTCGATGGACAAGGAGATCACAACCAGTATTCAAAACGTGCTCCGCCTGGGTGATCCGTATCTCAAGGTCCGTGTCCTCGAATGTGCTAATCAAGCTGCTTTAGATCACTTCTATCAAAGCTTTGGCTGTCCTGAACATCAGGTCGTCGTGGGTGACTTAAGCCCAGAGTGTTTCATGTTCAATGTGCCGCCAGGAGCCTGTCGCACCTGCTCTGGTCTGGGCACCTACATGCAAGCCCATCCTGATTTGCTTGTGCCCGATAAAGAACGTAGTATTATCGAAGGCTGTTTTGTGGAGGCAGCCTGTAACTATAATCCCGATAACTGGGATGGTCGCCATCTCTATAGTTTAGCCCAACACTACGGCTTCAGCCTCGATACGCCTTTCAAAGATTTACCCGCCTCGATTGTTGATATTCTGCTGTATGGTACGCAAGGCGAAAAATATATCCTCCGCTTGCCCCCGCAAGCCAAAGCAGCCAAAGACCCTAAAAAGCATGGCGGTGCTTGGCTGAAAATGGTGGATAAGCCCATCGCCTTTGATGGGATTGCGGGTCGGATTGAGCGGCATTATCGCTGGTATCGGCAAAGAGATGTCGCTCAATCAGGCATGGAGGAATGGCTCAAGAAAGTGATGGTTGAGCGTGTTTGTCCTGAGTGTCAAGGCTCGCGGCTGAAACCCTCCCGTCGCCTCTTTCGGATTAATGGGCAAACGATCTATGATATAGGGGAGATGAATTTTGCCGAATTGCGTCAATTCTTAGAGACTGTGCAACCTACCGGGCGGCAGGCTCAGGCTGGAAGCCAAATTTTGCATGAAGTCAAAGGGCGGCTCGACTTACTCTTGGGCATTGGCCTCGATTACTTAAATTTCAATCGTCGCTCCGGCACCCTCTCTGGCGGTGAAGCGCAGCGCATCCGCCTGTCCAGTCAAATTGGCTCTGGGTTGATGGGCATGCTCTATGTCTTGGATGAACCGAGCATCGGCCTGCACCCGAAAGATAATGTCAAGATGATCAAGACGCTCAACCGGCTACGCGACTTAGGCAATACCGTCATCGTCGTTGAGCATGATGAGGACACCATCCGCGCCGCAGATCATATCGTCGAGATGGGCCCAGGGCCGGGCGTACATGGCGGTCAAGTGGTCGTCCAAGGTCAACTTGATGATATTTTGGCCTGTTCAGCGTCACCGACAGGCCAGTATCTCTCAGGGCGACAGGCCATTCCCGTGCCAAAGGAGCGTCGTCCGGCAGCAGCGAAAAAACTCTCTATCCAAGGGGCGCGTGAGAACAATCTGCAAAACATCAGCGTGGAGATACCCTTGGGCCAATTCGTCTGTATCACAGGCGCATCTGGCTCCGGTAAAAGCACCTTGATCCACGAAATTTTATTCAAACGTCTCTATAACGCCCTCTACGATAGCCGCAGGCTCTATGGTGAGCATGATCGGTTGACGGGCCTGGAGCATGTCAGCAAGTTGACCAATATCAGCCAAACCCCCATTGGCCGCAACGCTCGCTCCAACCCAGCTACTTATGTCGGATTCTATGACAACATCCGTCATCTTTTCGCGCAAACGGCTCTGGCCAAGGCGAGAGGCTATAAGGCCGGACGGTTTAGTTTTAATGTCAAAACAGGTCGCTGCCCTGAATGTTCGGGCGAGGGGTCGATTACGACGCAACTGTATTTTATGCCCGATGTTGAAGGGCTATGTGAAACCTGTAAGGGGGCGCGATTCAATCCAGAGACGCTGCAAGTGATCTACAAAGGGCGAAACATCGCCGATATCTTAGATATGTCTATCGAGGAAGGCGTGACCTTTTTTCAAGATAAACCCGCCATCGGCAAAAAGATTAAGGTCTTGTATGATCTAGGCTTAGGCTATTTAAGGCTGGGTCAATCCGCCACCACGCTTTCTGGCGGTGAGGCTCAACGCATTAAGCTCGCCACCGAACTGAGCAAGCTGCGACGCGGCGACCACATCGTCTATATCCTCGACGAGCCGACCACTGGCCTACATTTAGCCGATATCGCCCGTCTTTTAGAGTGTCTCAATCGCTTGGTCGATGCTGGGCATAGCGTTATGGTGATTGAACATCATTTGGATGTGATCAAAACTGCTGATTATGTGATCGACTTAGGGCCTGAGGGCGGTCATTCTGGCGGGCAAGTCATCGCCACGGGCACACCAGAGGCGGTGGCTCGCACTGAGGGGTCGCATACGGGGCGGTTCCTGCGTCCATATCTGGATGTCGCTTAAGCAAAGTTGCAAAGTTGTAAGGAAGGTTTTAAAGTATTGTTCCGCAAAATGACCTAGCGATTGGTTCCGTTCGATCATCTCAAAATGAAAGGAATGACTGGCCATACACTAGACACAAAAAAAGGAAATTACGATGACGCAAAAAATATCGTTCATTCGTACCAAGTTAAACCTAACATTATGTCTATTTCTCGCCTCCCTATTGGCTTGCGGTGACGATGACTCTTCTGACCAGTCTGAAACCGCCTTTATCACCCAAAACAAGCCCCAGGTACCCACCATGCCCGCCGTACAATTCAAGCAGCCGACCAGCATCATCAAAAAATCAGATGAGGTTACAGAGACGGCTGCGACAGAAGAAGACGTGGAAGCAGCGATAGACGCGCCTAATTTAGCCTTAGGTGAACAAATCTATCATAACAAATGCGCCTCTTGTCATGGCGAAGACGCTGCTGGTGTTGCGGACAAAGGCTCTGCTTTAGCCGGCTTGGCTTTCGATGAAGAAGCTTTCACCGACCTCTTACGAACAGGCGGCGATATAGGCCCGACGCATCTTTTTGGACCGAATGCAGTCAGTCCAGATGGGGTGCGGGGCGTGTATGGGTATTTGCAGATCTTTCTGAAGTGAGAAGTAAGAAGTAAGAAATCATTTCAAACTTCAAACTTCACCCTTATCAGATGGGCCCATTTTCGAGAGGGCCTCAAAAAGTCTTTGTCGTTGTTCGGCATTGATTCCTTTTAGGATGTCTTCAGGGCTAAGGCTAGAAAGCCGTTCTTCAAGACTGATGCCAGAAAGACGTTCTTCAAGACTGATGCCAGAAAGACGTTCTTCAGGACTAAGACCAGCAAGCCGTTTTTCAGGGCTGAACAAAGCCAATAATTTGTCTTGTCGCGCTTCATCCATCCCTTTCAAAACATCTTCGGGCTGCATAATCGCCAGCATATCCGGCCCGATGTCATTAATCATAAATTCTACATCTTCGCGGGGTAAACGCGATAGAATCCCAGCCATAAGTAAGACCTCCTTAGTTGTTTGCGGACGAACGGTATAGGCATAGCGGATATAGGCCGTTTCGCCTGCGGTGATAATTTGTTCTAAAAATGTACGAAATTTTTTCTTATTTGAAGCGAAAATGAGTAAAGGATAATTTTTGGGAATGATTGGCAATTCATTGACCATTAGGCTGTTTTTGGCTTTTATCACTCTCTGTACTTTCCTGATATTTATCAGCCCCATTCAGGCTCAAACGCCAACCCCCATGCCGTCTCGCGATGTCTTGTCATTGGTAGTATAATTGGTTTCGTCGTTGGCAGTATAATCGGCTTATCCATTGCATGACCTCCTGGAGCAACATCCGCAGGTGACGGCAAATGTGCGACTCCGTCGAGTCGGGTTGCTGGCTAGGCTGCCATTCAACTTGCTGAGGTGGCGGGATTATCGGTATTAGGGCTTGTTGTGGCATAACAACAGCGAATGGTTTCATCAAGACACCAAAAACATTCGTTTCATTCATCAATTCGCTGTTGTCTTCCTCCTATAAAGTTTGGCAAACAGCTCTCCTTAGCTATAATGCAAGGCAAAAGAGAACAAGTGCTCATAGAGCAGGGTGGCAGAGTGATACTGTGGGTGAACGGGCCTGGTGATTTTAATTACCAGTTAACATAAAAAGTGCGTTGAAACGCACTACAGGTCGAACCTGTTGAAACAGGTTTCGCAGTGTCAACGGGGCTTTCGGATGTTTTGTATCCGCATAATGCTCCGTTTCGGGTTCGCCAACAGTGTTGCAAAGTGGCTCGATCTGGAGTCTAGCTCAAAATTGAGCCACCCTGCTACTTTGCCACTTTGCCTATAATGACGAATTTCCAAGGAGACCCTATCTTCATGCTTGCCCAAGAAATATTTGATGTCCTCTACGCCCTCGAAATGCAGCACGAAAAAGAGGCGATGAACAATACCTCCGAAGCCATGCGCTTAAATATTATTGATCCAGATGTCGGCAAATTACTGTATATCAAGGGGCTCGCTGCCAAGGCCAAAACTATGGTGGAAATTGGCACAGGTGGCGGCTATGCTGCGCTCTGGTTGGCTTTAGCAGCGCAAAGCAATGGCGGACAACTATGGACCTATGAAGTTGATTCTGCGAAGGCGGAGAAAGCTCAGGCAAACATCGATCAAGCGGGCTTATCTGCCAGTGCGACAGTCATCTCAGCAGACGCTCGACAGGCCCTACGTGGAGAGACAGAGCCGCTTGATTTTATCTTCCTTGATGCCCATCCAGACCAATATGAAACTTATTTTGATGTGGTCTATAAACGGCTTCATATCGGCAGTCTGCTCATCGCTAACCGGGTGCTACAAAATGAAAGTGCCTTAGCCGATTATGTCTCGTATGTCCAAAACCATCCGAATCTGGAGAGTGTCACAGTCTCAATGGCTGATGGCTTAGAAATCAGTGTGAAGGTCGACTGAGCATCGACAGAGAGGCAGAGTGGCAAAGTCAGCCGAGAGAGGCCGTTATACAAGGACTTTGCCACTTTGCTACGCTGCCACGCTGCCTCTTTCTGGGGTTCCGCTAGCAAGTGGCTAATATCTGAGCGAGTGTTTACATATGCGAGTCGAACCACTCAATCATTGGTTCAGGATGCTCTGAGAAGTAAGTATACCCTTTAAACCGCCACGGCGTATCTTCCAAATACTCGACTTTTTTGTCTTCGACAGGTGTAAGTTCATACATTTCCTGAATATCCGTCCAACGAGAGTTCGTGTCATCCCTGACTTGGAAATAGAAAATGGGAATATTCACATTTGCCGCTTTTGGAATGACGTTGTGGTCTGCCTCACTTAGTCCTGTTATGTTGTGATAAATCTGATTGTACGCCTCAATGCCTTTCTCCACAGGAATTTGAATTTGATCAAAGTAACGTTCAAGATAGGTACGTCCTTTGAGGGGGGCAATGGCAATCAGGCTTTTAATATCTTTAAAGGCTTCTGGTGCTTTCTCCATCGCGTTAAAGGTCGCATTCGCTCCCATACACATACTCATTAATGAAATGTCTTTCTCGGCTGTATCGGGTCGATTTTTGATGTAAGCGATGGAAGCCAAGACTTCTTGCCATTCATAATAACCAACCCCAGATATGCCATTGTCACCTTCTCCACTTTCACCATGGGAGCGCAGGTCATAAGCTAAAACATTGTAACCTGCATCATGTAGTGCCTTGTATCTTGGTAGAAAGTTGACTTCAAAACCACCTGCAAAATCCAACCCTTCTAAATGCCCCGCAAAGCCATAGCGGTTGGCGGGTGAAAAGTGGTTGCTGATAATCACCTTGTTGAAATCAGCAGGTATGAACCAGCCTTTAATCGTTACCCCGTCTTTGGTTTCAAAGGTAATTTCTTCATACGCTAGCCCGTACGCTTCGGGGGTTCTAAGAATGGGTGTGCGTGGCGGTTTTGTTAAGCCTTCTGCCAGCCTGCTTAATATTTGGGTTTGTTGTTCGTTAATCATTTTAAACTCCTTTTTATTTTGATAACATTTTTTGCTTCTAATTTTTTTGTGCTACACTAAACCCTAGCACAAGCGTTGATCCTAGCTGACCTTGCCACTTTGCCACTTTGCTCTCAAATATTCGGCGGCTGCCATCCACCCAACACACTTTCTAAATAAGTTCCAATGGCAAAAGCGACATCTTCACGCCAGGGACGGGCGACAATCTGGAGGCCAATCGGTAAGCCCTCTGGCGATGTCCCGCCACGTACCACAACAACAGGCCAGCCCGTTAAATTATAAATGCGTGTATAGCTGTAGCCGATGCTTTTCTCGACGGCTTCTTCATGAGGCATGGCGGGAAAGGCGTTGACGGGACAGAGAATGGCATCATAATCGGCCATAAAATTCAACATAGCACTGCGTACCCGATCAAGCTCAGAAAGTTTGGCCGT
Organism: Anaerolineae bacterium; assembly: GCA_965199695.1. Taxonomy (GTDB): domain Bacteria; phylum Chloroflexota; class Anaerolineae; order 4572-78; family 4572-78; genus CBDAUV01. Next base: position 2,912,887 of record OZ241372.1, read on the forward strand.
AAATTCAGCCGTGGAAATTGGCTCATGGGCCATAAAACGCTCTCGTAAAGGGGGCCAAACATCAGTCGTGCCAGCTTCATCTAAGGCCCGTTGCACCCAAGCAGCCCCATCTGCCGTCATCAGGTCAAGCCACAGTGTCTCTGTGGTACACACCTCATCAGGCCGATTGTCTTCAACCGTCACGCCCGCATCTACTAAAGCTTGACGTGCGCTTTGTAAAGCCGAAATGATTTCCGGACTAGGCCTGACGAGGTCGTTGTCAGTATAATACGCTAAACGTAGCTGGTCTAGGGAAACTGTCTCATGTCCAAGTGGCATGGGGACGATGGCTGGGTCATGGGTATCAACGCCAGCGATGAGAGAGAGAATGAGGCGCAAATCTTCGACTGAACGAGCCAGGGGGCCAATTTGGGTCCAAGAATCAAATGCTCCCATGTCGTAAGAGACGATGTGTCCTGTGCGCGGCACCCGACCTGAGGTTGGTTTCAAACCCGCCAAGCCGCAGAAATGGGCTGGCTGACGGATGCTCCCTCCTGTATCCGAGCTGAGATCAAAAGGGACACCGCCCGCAGCGACGATGGCCGCCGCTCCCCCACTGCTACCGCCGGGAGAATGCGTGATTGCGTAAGGGTTATTGGTCCGACCATAGATCAAGTTATTGGTTTCAAAAGAGAGGGTTAATTCTGGCGTATTGGTTTTGCCGAGTAATATGGCCCCCGCCTGCCGCAGCCGAGCAACCACCGTCGCATCCCGCTTGGGGAGGTAGTGCTGGCGACCTTGCGTTCCGCCTGTGGTGATAACACCAGCGGTGTCAATCGAGTCTTTCAAAGTCATCGGTACGCCATGTAGCAGCCCTTTAGGCTCGCCTTTGGCTAAAGCTGCATCTGCCTCACGCGCCTCAGTCAAAGCCGTTTCGGCAGTCAACTGGACGACTGCGTTTAATTTTGGATTGACGACAGCAATCCGCTCTAAATGTGCTTGGATGACTTCTTCTACGGAGACTGCTTTATCGCGAATGGTTTGGGCTAGGGCGATGACGGAGAGGGTGGTTAAGTTGGTCATGGGGTCTCCTATGAGTGCGATGCGTATATTTGTTTCAGGTCTACGACTTGACCCAGGGATCCAGTGCATCCCGTAACCCATCGCCAATTAAATAAACGGACAAGGTGGTCATGAAAATGAAGAAACCTGGGGTGATCACTAACCAAGGCGCATCCGTGAAGTTGCCCAAAGAACCTTGCATCATGTTGCCCCAGCTGGGCCAAGGGGGGCCAATCCCAACCCCAAGATAACTTAACCCCGCTTCGGCCAAAATAGCCCCAGCGATGTTGAAAACAGCGGACACAATCACGATGGAGGAAACATTGGGCAAGATATGGCGAAGCATGATGCGCCAGGCGGATGATCCGGTGGCCCGACTGGCTTGGACATAGTCGCGTTCTCGTAAAGAGAAAATTTGGCCACGAATCAAGCGCGAAATGCCCATCCAGCCAAAGATACCTAACATAAAGGCTAAACCCTCAGCATTGGGCTGAAAAACCTTTGAGAGGATGATTAGGAGGAAGAGAAGGGGAATACTGCCTAAAGTCATGATGACCGCATTAATCGCATCATCAATAAAGGTTGCGGCGTAATATCCGCTTACCAAACCGAGGATGACCCCCAAAGTCATGGATATCGTGGCGACATATAAGCCAATTCGGAGCGAAATCCGACCGCCATAAAGTCCACGGGCTAAAACATCTCGGCCAGCTTGGTCTGTGCCCAACCAATGACAGGTCCCTAAGGCCGCCTGAAAGCATTGGCTTAACCCCAGGCCAGTACTGCGCCAAATGTCAGACCACAAGGCCCATTGACAGCCGCTATTTGATTGGCAAGATAACGAAAACTGTTCAAACAACGGCCAAGATTCTTCAGCCCAAGTCGGCGGGTCATTACGGTCACGCAGGCTGGTCTTATTCGGTTCAAAGCCGAGAACATTTGTACTGATCCAGGGAGAAGCGAGGGTCAAGGTGATGACAAAGATCAATAACAGAATGGCAAAAATTGTTATCTTATCTTGCCATATCTTTTTCCCAACCATGCCCCAATAGGTTTGCTCTTTGACTGTTTTTTTCGGCATCAAGCCTTCACCGGGAAAGGTCAATGTTTGTTGTGCCATAGTGGCACGTCATTTGATTGGCTCAAAGGCATGACGCACCACGGACTACGATGCACGGTTCACGCTAATTTATATTTTACACGAGGATCGACAATGCTATATAAAATGTCGACCATCAAGATGCCTAAAACCCCTAAGAAGGAGCTAATAACGAACAGGCCCATCATAATCGGATAGTCACGGGTGTTGATGGCGGTGACCGCTAAACGACCCATGCCCGGCCATGAAAAGACAATCTCAAATAAAATTGAGCCAGATAAGGCCAACAAAAAGATGCCACTTAACCCCGTCACAAAAGGCATAAGGGCATTCCGTAGGACATGCCTGATTAAAACGGCGCGGTCAAAGAGACCCTTGGCTCTAGCGGTGCGGACATAGTCTTGGTTAAGCACCTCTAACATTTCAAACCGAATGATCCGCGAAATGCCAATCCAACCGCCAATCGCGCTGACCACAGCGGGTAAAATGAGATGGTGTAAGCGATCCCATAAAGAGCCATCCCCCACCGTTTGCATGCCACTGAGCGGCACCAGCCCAAAATAGCCACCTAAAATGATGAGCAAGATCAGACCGACCCACCAACCAGGCACTGTATCCAGCAACACAGTTGAGACCCGAATCGTGTGGTCGGGCCAACGGCCTCGATTGAGGGCGGAGATGATGCCCAAGGGGATACCCCCCCAAACACTGAGGACGAGGCCAGAAAAGGCCAACAGAAAGGTCGCTGGCATCCGGTCCACAATCAAGTTGATCACTGACTCACCCTTAAAATGAAAGGAACGTCCAAAGTCTAAGCGCAGAATGCCTTTGGCGCATTTTTCTGCCTGGTTGATACAGCGTCCACTTTGCCAAGCTTGGCCGCTGGGTAGATAGGCAAACCAGTCTTCACCCACCAACCAAGCCACGTATTGCACCACAACAGGTCGATCAAGACCATAGAACTTCGTGAGCCGACTAAAATCCTCTTCGGTGCGCCGAGGGTCATCATCCAAAAATTGTAGTGGACCACCCGGAGCCAATTGATAAATGCTGAACGCAATTAGGGTCGAAACCCAGACGATGAAGAAGGATTGCAGACCGCGACGGATGATATAACGGGTTAACTCTGGACTCATTCGGCCGCCTCAACAATATACCAATCTTCGCTGTTCCAACCAATACCCAGTGGGGTTGGCTCAATGCCTTGCACCCGATTATTTACCCCAGACCATCGCTTTGAATAGAAGAGGAAAATATAGGGTGATTCTTCTGAGATAATTTGTTGAGCCGCTTGGTATTTTTCACGACGCATGTCTATGTCGTAGGTTTGGCCGCCTTCTTCAAACAAGGCTTCAACATCTTTGTTTATATAGGCGACAGAATTGAGACGCGGAATGCTATCTTCGGCCCAGATGGTGTACATGATGTGCGGTTCGATGGTCGCTCGCCAACCGCCGAGGAACATATCCCAGTCAGGCTCTTCAGCGTCAGTGGCTTCGAGGAAACTGGCCCATTCTAAGCCCTGCACGTCAACTGCAATGCCAATTTGGCTGAGATAGTCTTGCACCGTGATGGCAATTAATTCACGGGTCTGGCTCGTATTTGGCCCATAGAGCAGCTTCAAAGTCAATTGTTCACCATTCTCGTCAACCATCATTTCCCCATCATAGCTATAGCCAGCCATTTCAAAGGATTCTATGGCTTTATCAACATCATAATCATAACAGGGCACCTCAGCATTATAGACCCAAGAAGTTTCAGGGAAGACCGAACAGAGACGTTTTGCTTGACCCAGCATGACTTCATCGGTCAAAAGCTGCTTATCAATGGCATAGCTTAAGCCATGCCGCACGTTGATATCGCTGGTCGGAAAGCCTTCACGCATATTCAACCCAATATAATTCCAGACGGCTGCAGCGGGCCACCACTCATAAACTGTGATATTGTCTAAACTGCGGGCTTCATCCAAATTCTCGGGGGTGATAGAGCCTGTATCACTTTCCCCAGTCTTTAGTTTCTGATAAGCAATATCTTGATCAGGTACAATTTCAACAATCCGTTGGGTGATGTTAGGGGGCCCATGATACCAATAGTTCTCATTGGCGACAAAAATCGTGTATTGATCACGTTCCCATTCAGACAACATATACGGTCCAGAGACAACAGTCGGATGATTGATTTCGGGGTTCGTCTCAGGGTCAGCCCAATCAAGCTCGGCCCAGATATGCTTAGGCAGCGGGGTGATCAATCCTGACATCTGACCCAAGGCAGGGGCATAGACTTCATCAATCGTAATTTGCAGCGTATAGTCATCCAAAGCCTCATACGAAGTGATAAAGTCCAATTGGGACAGATAGGGAAATTCATTGCCAGGATTGATGACTTGATCATACGTCCACTCATAATCTTGGGCCGTCAGCGGTGTACCATCACTCCATTCAATTGTTTGACGCAAGTTGAAGGTGAAGGTCAGGCCATCTTCAGAGATGGAGTAACTTTCGGCCATGTTAGGGATATATTCCAAGGTATTTTCATCCAAACGTAACAAAGCACTGCTATAGACAAGCCCTTGATAGCCGCTGGAGGCGGTATCTGTGGTCAGATAGGGATGAAAGCTGACCCCATCAGACGTACCGACGCTGCGATATTCGCCCCCAAATTTATCACGCGGACTAGCGACTTCCTCAGTGCTGACAATAAGACCCCCTTCAAGCTCGGTGGCTTTAGCTGCTTGTGACTCATCAACGACTTCAGCGATTTCCTCTGCGGACGCATCCTCAACTTCGGTCTCCGCCTGTTCACCACGGTCTTCTGCCCCAGCCTCAACTGCCTGCGGTTCTGGAGTCGCAGGCGCACAGGCAACCAAGGCTAAAGCCAAAATGAGACAACAAATTAACCAACGTTTTGCGTAAAATTTGGACATGCTATGTTCTCCTTATGGTTATTTAAGGTTTATACACCCAGTTTGAAGGAACTTAAAGCGTAAGGTACAAGGATAATGCTAACAAATGCTGAACCCGACTTTAAATTTAGGTGAAATGAATTTTGATTTTTAAATATCGTATGATTATAGTGAGCATTTTGATTTGAGCAATCGGTTATGAGACATACAAAATAATCATCACCTAGGTTCAATGAATAGATTTAAAAATAAAACCACGGTCAATCTCAGCTTATTATAATTGAGATTGACCGTGGTTGTAAGGGTATAATGATAATTTCGATGCCCTAGTTTATTTATGGGGCACGATGACCCATATTATCACATAAGGTAAAACGCCTGGCAAACCGCCTGGTAGAGCTAAAAGTATGAATAATAGACGAAACCAAAAAGCTGGTAAACCAAAAAATTCACCTAACCCGCCACAAACACCAGCAATCATATCATCTTGTCGACGAAATTTGTTTTGCATGTCCAATCCTTTTCTAAAATACAAAATTTATAATCAATGAATATTACGCAAACCAAAATCAAAAGTTGTCCGAAGATTAGGATTCAGACCATATTAGCTTAAGTTAATTAATTTCTATTTCTTAGGGGTATCATCTCTCAGGTTGTTTGACAGGGCTATGCCTTCGTGGTATTATTTTAGTCATCTTTTTAGCACTCTCACCGATGGAGTGCTAAAATACTATCTACTGGAGAGATAATTTATCCTAACTCAGGTTAAATGACTCGAGACTCTATGGATTTAACAGATCGCCAACAGCATATTCTGCGTATTGTAGTTCGAGAATATATTAATTCGGGATTGCCTATTGGCTCGAAGACCTTAGTTGAAACTCATGATTTAAGTGTCAGTGCTGCCACGGTACGCAATGAGATGGCCTATTTAGAAGAAGCAGGTTATCTTATACAGCCTCATACCTCATCGGGTCGCATGCCTACAGAGCAGGGCTATCGTTACTTTGTAGAAAATTTGATGGGTGAGACCCAACTTTCAGCTCCTGAAAAATTAATGATTGAACATCAATTTCACCAAGCCCGCCAAGAGTTGGACCAGTGGATGCGCCTGAGTGCGGCTGTGTTAGCTCATACGACCCAAACGGCTTCTCTGGTCACTTCACCTAAAGTGACCAGTTGTCAACTGAAACATTTAGAACTTATCTCGATTAATGATCATGTTGTTTTGTTTATCTTGGTCTTGAAAGAGGGGACTGTCAAACAGCAAATTTTGACTTTGGATAAACCCTATACTCAAGATAAACTGCGAACTATCTCCCGGCAATTGACGGACTTGTGGTTTGAGCAAGACGTGAGGCAAATTGAAGTAGCAACATCTACCCTGTTAGGGCTTGCGGCGCAAGTGAGTCAAGTTGTCATCAGCACCATGAACCGAATCAATGCGCGTAAATCTAGCGACATGTACCATGCTGGCCTGACTCATGTGATGTCTGAAATTGATCTCGCGCAGGGAGAGGTGATTCAACAGGTTATTCGTGTTTTGGAAGAACGACAAATTGTTGAACATTTAGTCAGCCAGATATGGCAGCAAAATGGGGTCCAAATCATCATCGGTGGGGAGGGACAGTGGGATCATCTTTCGCAAGTGAGCATCATCCTCTCCCAATATGGCACTGAAGGGATTTCTGGAGCACTGGGCGTTGTTGGTCCTGTCCGCATGCCTTATGGTCGGGCTGTCTCTATCGTTCGATTTATGTCCAATTTGATGAGCGATCTCCTGACGGATTTATATGGCTCCAATAGATCGTAACAGCAAGAACTTGTATGAATAATTATCATAGTATTTCAAAATCTATAGTTTTGCTGAATATATTTACAAATAAAATACTACCATAAAGAGGTTCAGTAAATTATGGAAACGAAAACGCCAGAACAAACCATAGAGAAGCAGGCAGTTGTTGATAGCTCCTCAACAGAGACTTTCTCGACAGAGACACCCCCAATAGAAACAGCGGCTGACTCAAATACACGAGAGAACGAGACCGAAGAAGCTTCAGCTAAAATTTTAGATAATCATGAAACTGCTGAAGCCCGGCTCGAAGCGGGGGCGGTCGACCAGCCCGAAGTGGACTCGTCTGAGGAAGAAGCCGAAGCAGAGCTTGATGACCCGATCACTCAGCTACAAAAGCAGCTTGAAGAATCTCAAGCCGAGACGCAAAAGAATTTAGAAGGCTGGCAACGTGCGGCTGCGGATTTAGCTAATTTCAAAAGACGACAAAGTGAGCAATCGACTCGTTTACGGGCTGATATTACCAGTTCCATCATCACCGATGTCTTAGCCGCTTTAGATGACCTCGACCTTGCTTTTCAACATCTACCAGAAGGATTAAATGAACAGGAAGCCAATTGGGTTGAGGGGTTCCGTTTGGTACAACGGAAACTTTTTAAGGTCTTGGAGACGAATAAGGTTCAGGTTGTTGAAACCGAGGGACAATTTGATCCTAATATCCACGAAGCCGTGACTTATGAAGAAAGCGATGACCATGAGTCAAACATGATTATTGCTGAATTACGCAAGGGCTACAAAATTGGAGACCGTGTTCTCAGACCTGCCTTGGTTCGAGTGGCACAGTAGAAAAAATTAATTAAGTTGATCTAATATTATACATTTGTTTTTCAAGGAGTCATATCTAATGGCAAAGATTATCGGTATAGACTTGGGGACGACGAACTCGGTTATGGTCGTGATGGAAGCAGGTACGCCTGAGGTGATCCCCAATGCAGAAGGCAACCGAATCACCCCCTCTGTTGTGGCGGTCAACCCCAAAACAGGCGAACGCATGGTGGGGCAGGTGGCTAAACGCCAAGCGGTGGTTAATGCTGAGAATACAATTTTCTCGATCAAACGTTTTATGGGTCGTAAATATAAAGATCCTGAAGTACAACGTAGTATGAAATTTGTGCCCTACCAAGTCCAAGAAGCCCCCAATGGTGATGTAAAAGTGGTGATGGGTGATCGAGACTACTCGCCGCCTGAAATCAGTGCCATGATTTTACAAAAGCTCAAAGCTGACGCGGAAGCGTATTTGGGCGACACAGTCACGCAAGCTGTGATCACTGTCCCGGCTTATTTTAATGATACCCAACGCCAAGCGACGAAAGACGCTGGGCGCATTGCTGGCTTGGATGTCCTCCGGATCATCAACGAGCCAACAGCTTCTTCTCTCGCTTATGGCTTGGACAAACAGGATGATGAACATATTGCTGTCTACGACTTAGGGGGCGGAACCTTTGATATTTCAATCATCGACGTGAGTGATGGGGTATTTGAAGTTCGTTCGACGAATGGAGATACACATTTGGGGGGGGATGATTTTGATGAGGCCCTGATTGACTTTATTATTGATGAATTTAAGAAAGAATATGGCCTTGACCTACGACAAGATAAACAAGCCTTACAACGACTGAAAGAAGCGGCTGAAAAAGCTAAAATTGAACTTTCGACCACCATGCAAACTGAGGTCAATTTACCCTATATCACCGCTGATGCCACTGGGCCAAAGCATATTGTGCTAAACATCACGCGAGCCAAATTTGAACAATTGACGGATCGTTTGGTCCAACAGTCGCTTCAACCGCTTGAAGAGGCTTTGCGAGATGCCAAAACCTCTTCATCCCAAATTAATGAGATTGTTTTGGTCGGGGGACAAACGCGCATGCCAGCTGTTCAACAAGCTGTGCAAAAATTTTTTGGGAGAGAACCTCATAAAGGGGTGAACCCAGACGAGGTTGTGGCTGTTGGGGCTGCGATTCAAGCTGGTGTCTTGGCAGGTGATGTCAAAGATGTTCTTTTGCTTGATGTTATTCCTCTGAGTCTTAGCATTGAAACTTTAGGCGGTGTCGCAACGCCCTTAATCTCTCGTAATACAACCATCCCAACTAAGAAGAGCCAAACCTTTTCTACGGCAGCAGATAATCAAATGCAAGTAGAAATCCATGTGGCTCAAGGGGAACGCCCCATGGTCACTGATAATAAAAGTTTAGGGAAGTTCATTTTAGATGGCCTTCCTCCGGCTCCGCGTGGTGTGCCGCAAATCGAAGTGACTTTTGATGTTGACGCAAATGGTATTCTTAATGTGACCGCCAGCGATAAAGCGACTGGCCGCGACCAAAGCATGAAAATTATGCCAGATAGTGGTCTGTCGGATGAAGAAATTGATCGCATGGTCCAAGATGCAGAACGTTTCAAGGAAGAAGATGAGAGGCGTAAGTCTGAAGTCGAAACGCGAAATCAAGCGGAAAGTCTCGTCCACCTGGCTGAGAAAACCTTGTCTGAACAAGGCGAACATTTAGATGAAGGTGCTAAAGCTGAAATCGAAGGGAAGATTAGTGACCTGAAGACAGCCCTAGAGGGCCAAGATAGTGAGGTTATTAATCAGGCTTCGCAAGATTTGTCTCAAACCATCCAAAAATATGGCGAACAACTTTATCAACAGGCTGGACAGCAACCTGGCGACGGTCCAACACCTGGCGGTCCGACACCTAATGAAGCTGGAGCAGCAGGAAAAAAAGTTGATGACGATGTGGTTGAAGGTCAATTTGAAGAGGCATAAAGAATCAGATATTGTCACCCTTATCCTTATATAAACTATATTGTACATAATGTACATCTGATGTGTTGTCCTTCATTAAATCATATAGCAAGCATCACGTATTGCCTATCACGAACTAGAGAGTCTTTATGAGCGGAAAAAGAGATTATTACGAAGTCTTAGGGGTATCACGAAACACGAATGCAGATGATATTAAGAAGGCATACCGTCAATTAGCCCGCAGATATCATCCTGATGTGAGTCAAGAAGCAAATGCCGAAACGAAATTTAAAGAAATTAACGAAGCCTACGAAGTCCTGTCAGACCCAGAGAAAAAGGCAGCCTATGATCTTTATGGACATGCCGGCGTTAGCGGTGCTGCGGGCGGTTTTGGTGGATTTGGCGGCCGAGATCCATTTGAAATTTTTGAAGAAGTTTTCGGCAGCTTTGGATTTGGGACGCGCCCTGGTCGCCAAAGCCGCAATAGCCCTCGACGTGGGGCAGATTTACGCTATGATCTGACAATTGAGTTTGAAGAAGCCATTTTTGGGATTGAAAAAGAAATTGAGTTCTCCCGTCAGGAATCCTGTTCTTCTTGTAAAGGTTCTGGTGCTGAACCAGGTACGATTCCTGTACGCTGTCCTGATTGTAATGGCACCGGTGAAGTGCGTCGTCAAGCGGGTTTTTTCATTAATATCACCACCTGTGCCCGCTGTAATGGTAATGGTGAAATGATCACGTCACCCTGCCATACGTGCAGCGGACGGGGCAAAGTAGTTAAACATGTCAAACGCAAAATCAAAGTCTATGCTGGCGTTGATGACGGCACCCAAATTCGCATTGCCAATGAAGGGGAGAGCGGTGTTCGTGGTGGTTCGGCCGGTAATCTTTATGTTGTCATTCATGTTAAGTCACATCGTTATTACCGCCGGAGTGAGGATAATATTCATCTAGAATTGACTGTGAATATCGCTCAGGCTGCTTTGGGGGATGAAATTGAAATCCCTACCTTGGATGGTCCGATGAAGAAGACTATTCCTGCTGGGACTCAGACAGGCGAGACTATGGTGTTACCGGGTTTAGGTGTCCCCAAATTGCGCCGAGATGGAACGAGCGTCGGACGGGGTGACTTCATTGTCACCATCCAAGTTCTCACGCCGACTAATCTGGACCAGACCCAAAAAGATTTGCTCCTCGAACTTGGCAAGACCTTAGACGGCGAAGTTGTCCCTCAACGCGAGAAAAGTTTCTTTGAGCGGGTGAAGGATGTTTTTCATTAAGGAGAAAAAATTGGTCTCCCATGAGCCTTATCTCTGTCATTATCCCCAATCTCAATGGTCTCAAGCATTTACCCACTTGCTTTGAGGCCTTACGAAAACAGACCTACCCTCAGGTTGAAATTATCCTCGTTGATAACGCCTCTAGCGATGAGTCAGTCAGTGTGACTCAACGTGACTATCCTGAAATCAAGATTCTACAATTAAACCGAAATTTTGGATTCGCAGGCGCAGTTAATCGCGGCATTGTGGCATCTCAAGGCGAGATTGTCGCCTTGCTAAACAACGACACCGAAGCTGATCCTTTTTGGCTAGAAGCTCTGGCCAATGCCTTCACCGTTTATTCTCAAGCAGGCTGTGTGGCCAGCAAGATTCTTCTGTTCAACCAACGGACTATCCTCCACTCGGCCGGCGATGGCTTCGGACAAGATGGCCGGCCGCTTAACCGAGGCGTATGGCAGACGGACGAAGGACAATTTGATCAGGATACGTTTATTTTTGGAGGGTGTGGGGGGGCTGTTGCCTATAGAAAGGCCATGCTCAATGATATTGGCCTGTTCGATGAAGATTTTTTCATGTATTGTGAAGATGTTGATTTGAATTGGCGAGCCCAAATTGCGGGCTATGCTTGTATCTTCGCGCCTCAAGCGATTGTTTATCATCATCTCAGCGCAACAGGTGGGGGGGCCATAGTGAGTTACTACACCGGACGAAATACAATTTTTGTGCTAACTAAGAGTGTGCCCTCAAACATCTTAAAAACATACTTTTTCAAGATCATCCACAGCCAATTTGCTGTTACTTATGATGCCCTATGCGCTTGGCGCGGTGAAGCTGCTCGAGCGCGGCTCAAAGGGCAACTGGCTGGTCTTGTCGGTCTTCCTCGTTGGTTGGGCAAACGGCGAACGGTTCAACAAACGAAGAAAGTCTCGGACGAATACATAGAGTCTTTATTGGCCTAAAGAGACTGCTGCAACTTTTATTAGCCCCTCACGTATAGCCCCAACAACCTAAACGATATTAACTGAAAGGGTGTCAGTATGTCTAACAATAATCAACATGTTGTCGGTAGTATCTTGCTCATTGGCTTGGGAATTTTTTTCTTTCTGAACGATTTTAATCTCTTTGGTAGGATGGGAGACTTATTTATTGGCGGAGCCTTTGGTTTAATAGCTCTTCTGGGCTATGGCCTTTACTTTTCTAGGCCACAAAGATGGTGGATGTTATTGCCCAGTGCTGTTTTTCTAGGCATTGCTCAGGCTATTTTGGCGACGGTTGTTGGGGTTGGTCAAATCGCAGATGCTTTATTTTTATTTAGCTTATCTACTGCTTTCTGGCTCATTTTCAGCCTGCAGCCTCATAAATGGTGGGCAGGTATTCCTGCCGGGGTCTTGACCACTTTGGCTTGTGCTGCGACTGTCACCGAATATGTCGGGGCGGGCGCAGCATCCGGTATTACCCTCATTGGCCTGAGTCTCACTTTTGGCATGTTGTGGCTCTTACGAGAATCACAGCCTACGGGTTGGGCCAATAAACCAGCCTTGATTTTACTTATTCTGGCCTTATTTACGCCAATGGCAGGCGGCCTTTTCTTGATCATCAAGCCTCTTCTGCTGATTGGTCTGGGTTTCTGGTTGTTATCCCGCCGAGGATGGATTGGTTGCTGCGGTGGATCCAAGTCTCACATTTCGGATGACTTGAATAAGAAGCATTATGCCTATCCTGCACATAAAGAAGCTGAAATGCAGATCGTGACGAAGGAAAATGTGATTTGATTCTGTCAAAAGTGTTGCCGGTCGTCTTGTAAATGTCGTGATACTCTCTAAATTGGCGCAGTCTCTACAGAAAAACTTGCCGTGACTGCGCCAATTTTCGTCATCATGACTTGTACAGGACTATCCTTACTTTCACCCTGTTATTTTCGTTGGAGGATAGACAAATGCCCTCCCCATTTCCTGGCATGGCTCCGTATTTAGAAGGTTATTTATGGCCAGACGTACACCATCGTCTAGCAACACAAATTAGTCTACAACTTGGCCCGAAAATACAGCCAACTTATGTAGCTCGCCTAGAGATGTCTATGATAGAAGATAATTCTTTTGAGATGGAAATTGGGGTGATGTACCCTGATGTGGAAGTCATTCAAGTGCGACCAACGGCGACTCCACCGACTGAGGCAAGCGGCGGAGTCGCCGTTGCAGACCCAATCTTCACTGCCTCCCCTTGAAAATTAAAGTGCCTAAAGTGCGTTTGACTAATGTCGAAATCCGCGATACGGCTCACCATCAGCTTGTGACCAGCATTGAAATCCTCTCGCCCGTCAACAAACGGGAGCCAAATTTAAGTCGCTATCGGCAAAAACGAGACCGCTTTATCATTTGTCGATTAATTACGCTGAAACACCGCCGCCGCCCGCTTTACGAAAAGAAGATGCAGAATGGGTGGCGAAGGTTGTGCAGGAGGCAAAGTGATACAGTGGAGCCTTAACTTAATGTCATTTTTGGATAAATCTAAAATCAGCGTTGGCGCGTTGAAACAGTCTAGCTACGAAAGGAAATTTACTGCATGAAAACCCTGACTAAATCGCAGCGTGTTGTATTTCCTGACACACCTCTGCCCGCAGACATTCTGGAAGAGATCAGTGCAGACATTGAAGATGGCATCATTTATCCTGAAAGCGACGGTCAACCCATGGCTGATAATACGAAACAATTCCGCGCCATCACCACCATTCAAGGCAATCTGGATAGTCTGTATAAAGATGACCCCTTGGTTTTGGTCGTTGGTGACCTGTTTTGGTATCCTGTAAAAGGCAATAATGAGATTAAGTGTGCCCCAGATGTGATGGTTGTCTTTGGCGTAGCGAAAGGTGATCGCCGGTCTTATCTACAATGGCAAGAAAACAACATCGCCCCACAAGTGACCTTTGAAATTCGCTCTCCGAGCAACACGAACCAGGAAATGATCACTAAGCGCATCTTCTATGAAGACCATGGCGTGTTGGAATACTATGTTTATGATCCAGATAGAGGAAAATTAGAAGGATGGCAAAGGCGGGGGCAAAGATTCAGGCAAATTGAGCCGATGAAGGGCTGGGTCAGTCCCCAGTTGAACATTCGCTTCGATTTAGTCGGGACTGAGCTACGGTTATATGATGTGACTGATAAACCCTTCTTAAGCTTTGTGGAATTGAATGAGCAACGACAGCTCGCAGAAAAGCAAGCCCAAGCCGAGACTACAGCCCGTATTGAAGCTGAGTTTCGGGCTGCCCAAGCTGACCAACGGGCTGCTGCTGAAGCGCAAGCCCGCGCTATCGCCGAAGAAAATCTCCAAGCTGAAGCGCAAGCCCGCGCTGATGCTGAAACCCGTCTTCGTGAGACCGAAAATAAACTGCGGGAGCTTGGTTTACTGTGAAGCGTTGGAGCGTTGTAAGGTCTTTACTTCGCTACCTTGCTACCTTGCCCTATTTCAGGCCATCGCCCTCGATGGTAAAGGACTGGGTTAATCGCCACCTGAAGTGCCGGAAGAGGCTGGGGCAGACGATATTCTTCCGCCCCGCTTTTCAAATCCCATAAGCAGAGGGTGCCATCTTCTGAGCCAGATAAAATGACTTGTTCTTCTAACTGTTTATACGTAACACGGCAGAGAGCTTTTAATTTTAGAGAGGTACAAAACGCATGTCAAAATCAATTGCCAATCGTCTGCAAGCCATTCAGAAAGAATTACGCGAAATTCAACATTTACATCACGATCAGGCCCCAACCTTTTGGGCTGTGTTGACCGCTTGGGAGGCCACTGACTTAGCTATTCATGTGGTCAATCAGAGTAAACCAAAAATCTTGGCTGAAAAGATGCGGATGACTCAAGAGGCCGTGGCGCATGTCATCAGCTTCATAGAAGAACAGGATCAACGAAAAAAGAAATCTAGGAAGGGCCGATGAATCTCATTCTGATCCGCCATGCGGCGGTAAACATTGTGCCAGATCAAGCCTCGAAAGATTGGGCCTTAAGTGAGGCTGGCCGACGAAGTTGCCAAGCCTTGATCAGAGAGATAGCCCCTTATGCCCCTGAGATCATGCTCACCAGTGTTGAGGCAAAGGCGCAAGAAACCGGACAAATTGTTGCCCAAGGCTTGCATATCCCCCGGAAAATTTGGCCGGATATCCACGAACATGACCGAAGCGGAGTCGGTTTTATGACCAACCCAACCGTCTTTCACGCTGTCATCGCCGATTTTTTTGCCAACCCTGATGATCTGGTCTTTGGCCAGGAAACAGCGAAACAAGCCCATGAGCGTTTTCAATGCGCTGTTCATAATGCACTGGCCCAACATCCCGACCAAACGATCGCCTTGGCTACCCACGGCACAGTCATGACCTTGTTTATCGCCCATCTAAGGGGTCAAGCCCCGTTTGATCTGTGGTCCCGTCTTAAGATGCCAGCCTATGCTGTCTTTTCATTACCAAATTTTGAATTGCTTGATCTTGTACTTAGTTTGGAGACTTAGGAAAATTTTTTGAATATAAAAGGCTCATGGCTTTGTACCATGAGCCTTCTCAGAGATATTTAAAATTTTAACTTTTATGGTTCTATGAGGAATATTGTGGTAAGGAAGCGGCAAGGTGGCAAAGTACCTTTCGCTGGCGAAAGACGCAAGGTAATAACCGCCCCAATCCGTTACCCTGCCACCTTGCTACCCTGCTATCGCCTGAGCAGGCTTATTCCAAAGCCTCAGCTTGCAAGTCATTCGCCAAAGCATCTAACTCAGCCAAAGTTTCGGCAATGTCCGCATCCGCATTGATAATGTTTTGGAAGGCCTCATTGGCCGCATTGCGTACTTCAGTGTAAGAAATTAACTGTGGCTCAAAGCTGGCGTAGGGCAAGAGTTGCACAGCATCAGCGTATTTAGGATTATCTTCAATGTAGTCTGCCAGCATATTGCCGACGCTGTAGCGGGGAGAGAAATAGTTAGACGCTTTGACCCATTCAACTTGTGCTTCTGGACTGACAAACCACTTGATAAAAATCCAAGCGGCTAACTCTGCCGCTGGGGTACTCTTAGGCATCAGGACGCTTCCCCCGTAAAGATTTTGGCGAGGCTCATCGGTTGTATAAGGCTGCGGCGCAATACCCCATTCATCTGTATTTTCGGCTGCATCCATACTGCCCTGAGCAAAGGGCAACCCAGAGGTTGACCCAATATAGAAGATGGCTTGACGAGCAGCAAACTCAGCATCATGATAACGTTCTGGAGAGACCCAAGCACAGCCATTATCATACATCCTCTTAATTTGGGTAAAGTAATCCAGTAATTCAGGTGTATCATAAGCATACCCCGTGCCATCTTCACTCAGAACGCTGCCACCGCGAGCCAAGGCAGCTGCAGCAATTTGAGAGGCATCGAAGCGAATAATATAGCCGCCAGTGCCATCGTCCTTAGCTTCTGCGGCGGCGCAGGATACTTCTTCAAAGACCTTCGGTGTAATCCTTGTGTGCGGGTCAAAGCCCAGTTCTGCCAGCCAGGTTTTGTTCATATAAAGCACTTCCATTGAACGGTTGGGCGGGAAACCAAGACGCATATTGTCGAAAGCTGGATGAAGGTCTTGAATGTAGATGCCAGGAGAGAAGTCTGCTTTTTCATCTTCGGTCAGACCCCACTGCTCATCATTGACATAGATGTCCATGTCAACTAAGGCATCAACAGAAGCATAAAAAGCCTGATCATTTTGATAGCCAACCACAATTTGGGGCAGCTCCCCACTGACAACCCCAGCCCCCATTTTTTCCCGGATGTCGCCATAACTCCCTTGGTTCACGGCTTCCACCATAATACCATAGTCATTCTCAGCATTAAATTTGTCCACAATCGCCAACAATTTTTCTTCACGGACACCACTGTGATTATGCCACCAAACAACAGTTTGACCGTTGGGGTCAACTCCCGCAGGGCTGTTCTCAGAAACGGCTTCTTCAACTTCTGCCGCCTCAGTTTCTTCACTCGCTGCCTCATCAGCAGCTACATCTTCTGAAGCCGTTGTTCCGCCAGTTGGAACACAAGCGACCAACAATGAAAACACCACCACCAAGACCATCAAGGCAAATAGTTTTTTACTCACTTTTCGCTCCTTAAAACGAATCAGTCAAATAAAATTTTTATAAAATACCCCCTGAATCTGAGAGGATTGAGGGTCGTATTTCCAAAATATATATTACCCCTTCAAACCACTTAAGGCGATACCTTCGGTAAATTGTTTTTGCGTAAAAAAGTAAATGATTAAAATGGGCACCATGGTGATGACAGCCCCGGCCATTTGTAATTGAATTTGTTGTTGTTCGTCATCTAAAAAGTTGGTCAAGCCAACCGCAATGGGTCGCCATTCATGGCTGTTCGTAACCAGCAGAGGCCAATCAAGGGCGTTCCAAGATCCAATAAACGAGAATAAAATGACCGTCATCAGGGCTGCCTTGGATAAGGGTAACACAATGCTGACCAAAAAGCGTAAGTGGCCTGCGCCATCAATTTTGGCGGCATCAAAAAGCTCTCCAGGAATTTGGGCGAAGAATTGACGCAATAAAAAAATGCTGAAAACATTGCCCATGAAAGGGATGGTCAAAGCAGGCCAATTGTCTACCCAGGCAATGGGACCAACGCGACCTAGCCAAGTGACGAGTAAAAAGTTTGGCAAAAGCAAAACCATCGGTGGAATGAAAATCGTTGAGAGTAAAACAGAAAATAAAAAATCTCGGCCAAAAAAATCCATGCGGGCAAAGGCATAAGCAGCTAAAGCACTAAAAATGACCACACCTGCCACCGTGATTCCTGAAATAATGATGCTATTAATAAAATACTCTGAAAAACGGGCCTCTTGCCAAGCTCGAGTATAATTAGCCACTTGAGGAACGGTTGGCCACCATTTGGTGGCGATGGCCTCGGAGCGGGTCATAAAAGAGGCGGCCAGGGACCAATACATAGGAATGACGACGAAGATGCTCCCTAAAGTTAAGATGAGATAGATGAACAGATTTGACCAGCGCACATTCAGGCCACTGGTATTCGTTTGTGCCTTAGCCATAAAAAACACGTTTCCCTTGCACTTGGTTATTGATGAGAGTCAAAATCAGAACGACGCCGAATAAGACAAAGGCTAGAGTCGCAGCGTAGCCATAGCGATTGTCAATTTTCAGTTCATCCCAGATGACTAAACTCATGGTGTCTACACTACGCAGAGCGGCAGGATTACGCAGGACATAGACGCTATTAAAGGCTTTAAAAGTACCGATAACGCCTAGAAGCGAGAGAAAATAGGTGATGGGTGAGAGGAGGGGGAGGGTAATATAGCGAAAAACCTGCCAAGCATTCGCTCCGTCAATCGAGGCTGCTTCATATAAAGAGCGCGAGATACTACCTAAGCCCGCCAAGAAGATGACAGCATTATAACCGGAATAATTCCAAACGCTAAATAGAATGATCACCACTAAAGCTAAACTTGGCCCTTCAAAGCCAAAAAATGAAAAAACACTTTTCGGCTCCAAGAGCCAGTTGAGCGGTTCCCAACCCAGTCCGACCCAGATTTGATTCATCATGCCTGTGGGTCGATTGGAAAAGATGACTCGAAAGACAGCGGCGGCGGCGACGGCTGGGGTGATATAAGGCAAAAAATAGATCATGCGAAAGAATGATTTCGCCTTGATATTCTGATAGAGCAACAGAGCGATGCCGAGGCCTAAAACCAACTGCAAGGGTACTGTGCCAAAGGAAAACCAGGCCGTTATCGCTAACCCCCCCCACATATCTTCATCGCCTGCTTCAATCAGCGGTGGCACTTCGGCAATGAGTGTCCAAGCCCCACATAGCAGCATCAACGAGGCCAAGATTTTGAAAAGCAGGCTGCGATTGCTTTCACTTTGACTAGCCTGATACCAGAGCTTCCAGGAGAATAAAAGCAGCAGCCCACCGCTGGTGATCAAAATGATGTGGGTCCAGATGGCGATTTCGTCTCCCGCTTCTAAGGCTTGGGCATAAGCTTCTTGGATGCTGGTTAAGGTGAAGTCGCCGAGTTGATAAGCGATGAGACCAAAGACGGTGGCTGCAAAAAGGTAATAAATATAGATGCCTTTACGAATTGAAGGCACAAAGACATTGACCACAAACCAAGCCACGAGACTAGCACCAAGAAGCCATAGCCATAATTCACGGGCTGCTGCGACAGCTTCGACTTGAAAAGCTTCTCGAAAGAACTGAATAAAAATTTCACGGGTTCGTTCAATCCGTTGAACTTTCTCGCCAATGCTTAAAATTTCTGGTAAAGCTAATGAAAAAAAGCGGATGAATTGGAGGGTGGCTAACCCCATCAACAAACCCGGCACCAAGGTCAAGGGCACGAGTGAAATTTCTCGATTTTCTCGTGCCATTTGCCATGTCCGCCTGAGAAACCAGTAGGTGAGCCAAATCGCCCCTATAGCCAAGCCAAAAGCTAGAACGTATGCCAACTCATCCATCGCTTTGACATAATTCCCTAAACCGAGAAATTTATCTTGTTTAATACGCCATTTATAAAGGCTGACGTATAAAGAAAAAGCAACGGGGAATAGACCAAAAATAAAAATCAAAGAAAGTGCGGGAAAAAGAAAAAGATAGGCGGTCAGATTTTCTCTTACCCTTCGTCCCCATCGACCAGCAAACACCTTTGCTAAACCTGAGACAGGTTGAATGTTCATCGCTGATGTTTCGCCCGGCGGCATGTTATCCATCATCGTTACCTACTTTATCTATTTAAGTTTATACCATTGTAAAAACGCTCAACAACATACGCCAAGACACAAATTTTTTCAAATTTTGCGTTTTAAGTATAATTAGAGTGTATAGGGACTAAAATGATGTTCTATAGGATGATAAAAACGCTAGGTAATGAGGAGACCTGACAAGGTTGTCAGCTATAATGTCTACAAGGATACCCCAAAAATTTTAGAAGCACAAATTTATTAGGGTCTGTTTCGTCAAATGAAATATACCCAATTTATGAAATAAGGAACAATATGTCTACGAACAGATTAACCGCCTCGACCGATGTGGCCATGTTTGTCGATTGGGAAAATATGCATGGCTATATTCGAGGCAAGGCGAATGTCTCTGCGCTCCGAGAAGTCGCAGAGGGCTATGGCCGTCTTGTGCTGGCCAGAGCTTATGCTGATTGGCGAGAGCATCGCTTTCAACGTGATTCACAAGTTTTATATCAAATTGGCTTTGAGCCAGTTTATGTCCCGACGGGTTATAAAAATAATGCCGATGTGAAATTGACCTCCGATTGCATTGATTTTGCTTATCGTCATCCTAATATCGAAATTTTCATTCTGGTCAGCGGCGATGGTGACTTTATTCATGTGGTGAATACCCTACGTCCGCTGGGAAAAAAAGTGATTGTGGTGGCCCAATCTAGTAATGCTTCCGGGCGATTGGGTGATTTAGTCGATACGCTTCTCATCTATGATAAAGATGTCGAACCAGCGAAAACAGTCAAACCTACCAAACGGGAACGATCTGAAAATACATCGCCAAAGGATTTACAAAGAGTCTTTGACGAGACCGTTAAAATCTTACGCCAAGAAGAGGGATCGCCCGTGCTGTTAACGCATATGAAGGGCAAATTAATCAAAGTCTTTGGTCGCTTTGATCAGCGCGACTATAGTTTTGAAAAGTTTAAGGCCATGATGGAAGAAGGTGAAGCCCAAAACTATTTCACCATCCATACGGCCGGTTTACGTGATTGGCTTACGCTTCCTCGTACGACGAATATCGCTAACAATACTGGCTATAAAGAAATGCCCAATGAGTTAGAAGAAGCCTTTCAAGAGGTACGAGAGATCATCAAAACTTCCAATCACAAAAAAACCTTGTTATCCTACTTAAAAAATGAATTGAAGAAGAAATACGGCGGTTTTGATGAATCCGTCTATGGCTATGAACGCTTCAAACATCTCATGGAAGATGGCGAAAGATTAGGTTATTTCACGCTGGGGATTGACGAAAATCAGGCTGATTATGCTGTGGTGACGACGAATCCATCCCTATTTGATTAGCTTAAAAATAGATTATGGCTTTTGCCCTGATACGTATATTGAATGAGGCGTGACAGCCTTGACGGCGCGGGCCTAATTTCCTAAAATCCGTTGACGATACACTGCCGAGGTATCATGATCAACCACATAACTAAAAACTGCCTTAGCTTCAACGTCACGATTTAGATGATCTAAAAAGCGACCTAAATAATAATAGGCGGTGATATTATCTTCGTCTAAAGCAATTGCTTCACGTAAGGCATCCTCGGCCTCTTTATAAGCACCCGTTTGAAATTTAGCCCAGCCAAGTAAGGTCTGTGTTTGACTGACATCTGGCGCGAGTTCTAATAATCGTGCGACGGCTGGTAGACCCTGCTCGGCCACACGATAACTGCGTTCGATATAAAATTCAGCCAAAAAAGTTTGATAAGTGATCGAGTCTGGGTCTAGGGCGACGATGGCCTGATACCAAGCTTCTGCTGAAGCATAATCTCCTTTTTCGGCCAAAGTTAAGGCGGCTTCGAGGGCGACCGCTGGATTGTTCGGCTCCAAGTCAAGGGCGACCAAAAACTGTTCTATCGCTTGCTCATAATGACCCTGATGACGCAATAGAATGCCTTCAAAATAAGGCACAAGGACTAAATCAGGCTCGATATCACGAGCCTGTTGAAAAGCATCCGCGAACGATAAGCCTAGCTGCCCTTGAGCATAACCCAGAAAAGCCCAGGTCTGCGCCTGGGAGATATCTAAATCTACAGCAATGCTCAAGGCATAATGGGCTAAAGCCCAGTCGCTCAATTGAACAAATGCGATCCCTATGATGGATGCGATTTCAGATGGTGCTTCTTCAGAGAGCAATGATATGACTGTCGCCATGAGATGGTTGACCTTATCTTGCTCATCGCCCGACCATAGACCATCAGCCTCCATCGCCAAGGCTTTGTCCTCGGCCACTCGTAAATAATGTAAACCCCTTTCTAAATCGATTGGAAGAGTCAAAGCTGCTAAATACCAAGCAGCTCGAAAATCCTCCTTTAAATGCAAAGCTTGTTGAAAAGCATGTCGGGCCTGACGATAGCTTTGGTGCATTAAATAATTTTGCCCCAAGCCAAGCCAAGCCTCGGCTTTATGCTCGGTCTCGCTAGCCCTTTCCAAGACTACCTCCCAAAGAACAAGTGCCATTTTTGGCTGTTGGCGGGCCATGTAGATTTCCGCCAAGCCTAACATGGCTTCAGGTTGGGTGGACTCTAAAGATAGTACCTGCTCAAATTGTCTCTCAGCTAGGGCCAAGCGACCTTGATTGAGGTAGATTTGTCCCACACGCAATAAGGGGACAGGGTCATCAGGGGCTAAATCCGTTGCCAAGTCTAAGATATCTAAGGCAGCGGAAAGTTGGCAATTAGCCATTAATTGCGTGGCTTGAGTCAAGTGTGGTTCAATATCAATGGGTTGAGGGACAGGATTCTCAGATTGACAGGCCGTAAAAATTAAGCAAATAGATACTAGATAGAAATAGTTTGTAAATTTCACGTAACTGATGTCCTGAACTTAGCCAAACGGGTTAAACAGTTCCCAAACTGTCGTTTGGGAACCAGTTTGGGTGGTGTTCTAATCACTGAATATTAATTTTAACATCTTTTCGGTTGCCTTTAAGCCATGTCCAGTTAAGACAGAAACAATGACCTCATCTTCAGCTACTTGAGACAAATATTTGGCCACCCCAGCCGTGGTGGCTGCTGATGTTGGTTCAATGTAGAATCCTTTGCGGCTCATGTCATGCAAGGAAGTTTTGATTTCAACCTCACTGACAGTCAAAAAATGTCCACCACTTGCTTGGACGACGTTCATAATTTGCTGACCGCGAATGGGGTCAGCGATGGCAATGCCCTCTGCTAAGGTAGACTGACTGGACGGCGATATTTTTTTGTTGTCAGGAGCTGTTTGAACAAGCGGGGCACAATTCTCCGCTTGAATGGCGATTAGTTTAGGGCCTTGATTCACCAAACCAGCTTGCTCTAGCTCTCGAAAACCAATATCGACTCCCAGTAGTAAGGTGCCATTACCCACGGGTAAGACCACCACATCGGGGGCTTGCCAATTCAATTGTTCGCAGACTTCATAGGCAAAGGTTTTGGTTCCCTGAAAAAAGAAAGGGTTCCAGAAGTGACTAGCATAATAAATTTGCTCTGCTGCCGTCAAGACTGCCTGGGCTGTATCGGCTCTGGTTCCAACAATTTTGTTGAGGGTGGCTCCATAAAATTGAATTTGAGCGAGCTTGCCAGCCGATATTTCTGCTGGTACAAAAATGTCACAAGCGATATCAGCAAG
The DNA here is from genome assembly GCA_965199695.1 of Anaerolineae bacterium. Lineage (GTDB taxonomy): Bacteria > Chloroflexota > Anaerolineae > 4572-78 > 4572-78 > CBDAUV01. Next base: position 2,936,185 of record OZ241372.1, read on the forward strand.
GGCGCAATAGGCAGCAATGGCACAGCCTGCATTGCCTGAAGAATCTTCGACCACAGCCTGAATCCCTAATTCTTTGACTTTGCTAATCAAAACAGCGGCCCCTCGATCTTTATAGGATCCCGTGGGGAAAAGGTGATCTTGTTTGAGCCAAACAGGTCGTCCGGCGAAAGAAACTTGCGTCAGCGGCGTAAATCCTTCATCAAGGGAGATGATATTCGCTTCTTGCTCAATAGGAATAGCTTCTCGATAGCGCCACATGGTCGAGGGGCGAGCGGTGATTTTGTCTAAATTAAACCTAGGTTGAAAGACAATATCTAAGAGGGAACCACAATCGCAACGCCAACGTGGGTCTTGTAAGGGATAAGTCTGCCGACAGGCGGTGCATATAAATTGGTTCATGCTCAGTATCTCCGTTGAGCTACACCTTCTACGAAGGGGCAATGTATCTCAAAGCCCAATTTTTGATATAAAGTACACGCAGCCGAGTTCGTCTGGTCGACGCTGAGAATAATGGTCGTAAAGCCTTGGTTTTGTAAGGTACGGGTAATGGCTACGGTGATGGCTTTGGCATAGCCACGGCCACGACAATCAGGACGGGTATAAACATTGCCAATTGTGCCCACTTTATCTGGTCGACTCAAAATATGGGTGCCACCAGCCGCTTGGAGTTGGTTCTGTTCATCGAACAATCCAAAAAAAATGCCATCTGTGACTTGATCGTCTGTAAAAGCGTCGGGCTTAAAGGGACCACCATGCGCGTAAAGTTGGTGTAAAGCTGGTATATCTGAAGACCTTAAACGTTTTAAGTTGACTTGATGATGATCAATCAGTAAACTGGGTTGGGCCAAAGCCAAGCGCAACATGACCCGATGATCTGTTTGGTTATCATACCATTGACTGACGACAGGATGGTGTTCCTCACGAATATGCAGGTAAACTTCTTTTGGCAAGCCAGCTTTCGATGCAGTGACCTCAGATAAAAGTTGGGCTATGATTTCTGGCGAACCAACTGTGACTAAAACAGGTGGTTCTAAGCCATGATAGATTAAGACAACACTAGCTGCCTGGGCCGTTTCGAGCCAAGCCCATTGACAGTCAGAGGCAAATTGAGGTTGTAGGTCCGCCAAAGCATAAGCTGACCAAATTGGATCTTGATATAAAATGCGCCGAATGATACTTATATTCATCTTGCCACTCTGCTATATTTAAGTTAAAAAAGATAGCCAAGCCAAGCAGCCACGTTTGACTTGTAGTCTGACATTAGGAAAAACTGCTTTAATTTTGGCTTCGGCTTGTGGATCCATGAGCGTTAAATCAACGGGCGTTGTCTCGCCTGAAATTGTTTGGACTGCCTCTAAGACGAGGCGAGGGTATCCAGAAGATTTTTCTCGACGTATAATTATCGTCTTTATCTCACAATTTGGTATAATATAATTAGCATCAGCCATCTCTCCCTGTTCAATGATGAGACGTTTACTCGTCAAGCCAATTTTACGGATACGGTTAACCATTGTTGGGGTTGAGGCTGTTGGCTTGGGTGAGGACTGGGGAGATTTATTTTTGGCAATACGAAGCGGGCCAAAGATCATTTCTTCATCAGAATCAAGCTTGATAAAATCAAAACGAGACATAAAATAACCCCTTATAAAGACATAAAGCATGGATCAAATTAAGTCATCTGAAATCACTGGAAACATTTTAGTCGTTGATGATACACCTGGCAACTTGCGTCTGCTTGTACAATTATTAACGCGACAAGCGACATCATTCGTCCAGTAAGAGATGGTCGCATGGCTTTATCATCTGCTCGTTCATCCCCGCCAGATTTAATATTATTAGACATTATGATGCCAGAGATTAGTGGCTTTGATGTCTGTCGTCAACTCAAACAAGATGATAAAACAAAAGATATTCCCGTTATATTACAGACCAAACTATTTACTCCCCTCTTCCGTCTGAGGCCATTTTGCGTCCGCATTTAGTAGAACGATTAAATCTTGGTATAACATTCAACAGACTGACTCCATCAATTTTGTCATGACATATCTTATCCGACCCCTAATCATCTTCTGTAGTCTAAGCCTCTTATGTTCATCTTCAGTTCAAGCTCAAAATCCCTATAGGAACTCCCTCACCCCAACCCTTGAGCAACCTCCTCACGCTGATCCTCGTTTTGGCCTCGTCCAAACTTATGACGACTTTGAGGCAGCGACAGATGCAGGGGCGGGTTATACGCGTATTAAGCTTTATTGGGATATCATTCAGCCTAATGGGCCGGATGAGTGGCGACCCTCGAATGTGCCTGATCCTCTGGTCGAAGCGGATATCTCGGCTGGGCGACAGGTGGTTGGCTTAATTGTGCGGACCCCCGCCTGGGCGCGTGATCTCAATCATCCGCGCAATGATCCGCGCAATCCGCAAGCGAAAGATGTACCTGACAGGGAAGCTTGGGGCCAATTTGTATATCGTTTGACGGAGCAATACCGCCATTGGATTGATCATTGGATTATCTGGAATGAGCCTGATGTATGGGATGCCAACCACCCTGGCAGTACCTGGAACGGGAGTGCAGCGGATTATATTGAATTATTAAAAGCGGCCTATCGTAACATCAAAGCCTTTGACCCGGACAAAAGAGTCTATATTGCTGGCCTAACCTATTGGTGGGATAAGGAATATGATCGAGAGCAATATCTAGCCCGCTTGCTCAAGCTGCTCCAAGAAGACCCTGAAGCGGCGGCGCATGATTATTATTTTGATGGGGTGATTTATCATCTCTATTATAAACCAGAACAGATCTATGGCATCCTGCGCGATATTCGGACCTTATTAGATCGCAATGGTTTTGTGGATAAAGCAATCTGGTTGAACGAAACCAATGCGCCGCCCAGTCATGACCCCGCTGAACCACCGCACCGCGAACCACGTTTCAAGGCCACCCTGACCGAACAAAGTGCCTTCATGATCCAAGTGCATGCCCTCTCCTTTGCGGCTGGGGTGGAACGCATTCAGGTTTACAAACTCTTTAACAGCACGGAACACCCCGAAGATGTTCAGCCCTTTGGCTTATTGCGCGGCGATAAATCGCGGCGACCCGCCTTTGCTGCCTATCAGACCGTGACCACTTATCTGAGCGACTTTAAAAAGGTCCGCGCCTTTTACCAAGGTGAGGTGCATCTGGTTATCTTTGAACGACCTACAGGTACAACAAGCGTTATCTGGAATGTCGCTCAACAGCCGCGTCACATCACCCTTGATGCCTTGGCTGACCAAGCCTTACTCGTGGATGAGATAGGCCAGACACAAATCATCGCCCCGCAAAATCGCCTGTATCAGCTTACCCTACCCCCAGCGGAATGTAGCAGTGGCGATTGTTTCATCGGTGGGCCACCGCGCCTTTTGGTGGAGCCATTATTGTCAGTGCAACGCGCCTCTCTCATCGTTGCTCCCACCCCTACCCCCATCCCTCCCCCTGAACCAACCTTCTTTCAAATCGCGGTGGCCTCACCGCGACGGCGGTTAGCCTTGGCTCTATTTAGCAGTTTCTGGGGAGTGGTTTTGACCCTGACATGGCTCTGGTTAAGGAAACGCAACATTCGAGGAGAATAAACATGGGCCAAAATAAATCAAGCACTGAGAAAATAGCTTTCATCAGTGGGCTTGCCTTCATCCTGTTGGGCCTGAGTTTCAATGAATGGCTCATCGCTTGGTGGCTGGTGTCTGATGGGGTGATTGAGTCAGAAAACTTTCGATTTGCCATCTTCATCATTGAACTGGCCTTCATCAGCTGGGGATGTCTCCAGCTTTGCCTCCGACGCAGTAAAATCGTCCGTTATGGCTCAGATATTATCATCGGCCTCCTCTTTGGGTTAGGTTATCTCTTTATTTTTGAATGGATCTTGAGTCTCTTAGGATATACGCCCCATTTGGTCCCCCTGGCGAACCCGAAACATTTTGTCCAGACCTTCAATCATATAGAGTTCAGTTATGAAGTGAAAACCAATAGCCAAGGCCTTCGCTATCCTGAACTGCCTTTGCAAAAACCGTTCTCCCAACGGCGCGTGGTCGTCTTAGGCGATTCCTTTGTTGAAGGCGTGGGGGTAGCCGTGGAAGAGACCTTTCCTAGTCTACTAGAACAGTATTTTGCGGATGCGCCAGAACCAACAAAATTCATCAATTGTGGTCTAGCCGCAACTGGGCCTGTACAATATGCCCGCATTCTATTTCATCTTTGCTTAGACTATCAGCCAGATATCGTTCTACTCGTCCTGTACGCCAATGATGTCAGCGAAACGATGATTCAGGCGACAGTCGATAATTTGACTTTAGATGCGCCCATCGGCCTGAAAGGTATCTTATATCAGCTATGGCCTCGCAGTTACATTATCATGCAAAATATAATTTGGGCTGATCGACAATATGATTTACCAGAGGAGATTGATATTATTCAGATCGTCGCTGCCGAAGCACGTCAGCGCGGGATATCAGAAGAAGCACTTCAGGCTTGGATTAATCGCCTGCCACCTGATTTAACGGCGGCCAGCAATCGCCGCGAATTTAATGGCTATATTCTGTCTACTGGACTACTTCATCCGACCTATTGGGTTGATAGCTTGGACATCGATACGGAGGGGGCCAAGAAAAAATACCAGATAATGGAAACTATTTTAGACGAAATTATTGCTCGCTGTCGCGATCTGAATATCGAAGTTGGGGTGATTTTCCTACCCGTGGCTTTTCAATACGATGCCACCTATGGAGATGTCTGGCAGCAAGTGGGCGTAGAAATGCGCCGCTCAACATGGTCCACGGAACAGAGTGCCTTTGAATCTAAGCTAGGTGCCTGGACCGCCAAGCAAGCCTTGCCTTATCTCAATCTCACCCCTATTTATCGCCAGGAATTTCACGATCTAACCCAAACCCCGCTATACTATGAAATCGACGGACATTGGACACCAGCGGGCCATCAGGTCGCGGCAGAGGCGATTTTAGCTTGGTTCAAGGAACATTTTCCAGACTAACCCTCATTCTCCTGTCCTCTTGTTTCTTCCAATTCTCTTAATACAGGGGGCTCTTTTGGGAGGCCACTTCTACAACGCAGGGCGGTGGCAATTCAATATCCAAATCGTAAGCTATCGGGGCTTCCTGACGATAGGGCATTAAGATCAAGTCGGACGAAATTCGCCCGTGCCATTCGTGGTCGCTTTTTCATTCTTTCTTAACCTGCGCTCAATGCTTTTGAAATCTGTTGCAAGGCTTCTTGTACCTCTGCAAAAGGGGCACGGTTTTGTAGGCCATCAAACTCAGGCCCCGTATCCTCTGTGACCAAAATCATCTCCCTGCAACTGGCTTGAGCGACGATCAGCCAGTCAATGGGCGCACCACAGCGTTGCCCTGTTCCTGCCACCTCATCATTCGTTGGCAAGCCGAGACAGCTCAAACAACGCCCTTTTTTAAAGGCATGCCATTGTCTAGGGGTCTGGTAACGCTGCCCAAGCAATTCAGCGCAGTGTTCGGCATCGGCTTGGGTAAAATCTGAGATCATAATGCCGTAGTCAGTGAGACGATCATATACATAAGTTAAATCGTATTCATCACTTTTTGATTGCGCTAAATCAAATAGTCTTTCAGCATGGGCGGCGGCTGGAACATATAATCGAATTTGGGCACTGTGACCCAATGCTTTATTAATCTGTTGGGCTTGTTCACATAATTTGAAAAATCGGCGGCTGCTAACAAGGATATTGGTATCAAAAGCTAAGGCGATATCTTGAGGTTGAGCTAATCGCTGGTAGATGTCACTCGCTTGGAGCATCAGCTAGCCCTCCACTAAACCATTCATCTAGTTGGTCTGTTGTCCAAACCTCAAATCGTTCACTTTTCTTTTTTCGCATAAAGGTAATCCCGCCTCCGTCTCTCAAGGCCAACTCATCTCGTACCCGATCAGGCAAAAGTACAAGACCATCGCTCGATACATAACTCACGGGTTCGGGTGACGAGGCGTACATTGCAGCAAATTTCTTATCTAGACTATTATCCAATCCTGTAAACTGCAAAGCATCTTCATTAGGCTTCTGAGTTAAAACCGGCTGTCCATCTTCCATCGTCATGGCAAAAAATGTTTCTTCAGCTTCGAAAGCGGGGGAATGGCTGGTCAAAAATAGTTGATGGGGCCCATAGTCACTTTGCACAATGGTTTGGAATGCTTTGAGCAGGCGTTTTTGTAAGGGATAGCTTAGATTTAACTCAGGTTCTTCGATGCCAACCATTGGCGCGGGCGTTAAGAGCAATTGGCCCAACAAAGCGACGATTTGCTGGATGCCAGACCCCAATAAATCGACAGGGAGGCGGACATCACCTTGATCAAAGGCCAGGTTCGCTTGACCTTTGACCCGGTCAAAGGCTGTCACAAATTGGCCTGGGCCTAAAATATCAGCAAAACTTTGCATACTGGTCACAAATAAATCCCATCTATTAGACCAGAAGGTATCCAGCGACTCCTTCGCGTCAAACAAAGCATCACGCAGTTGTTGGGGGACGATTTGTCCGTTCGGTGGCGTGTCATCTTCGACCATCAAGCGGCGGTTAACTTCGAGGATTACATAAGGAGATTTAATCTTTTGCCTTTCATCCCATTTAGGCAGCACTTTATTTAAAAGATTCAACCAATCATTTTTTATTATCGTTAGCCAATTTTCTCCCAATCCATAACCATAGCCTTCAGATCCTACAGATAATCCTTGATCTTCTAATCTAACTTCTAAGTGAAATTGCTCCCCGATTTCTGTATAAAAATTTGCACTCAAACTTATTGGCTCAGGGTTAGATAAATTGAACGCTTGTCGCTCAGTATATCCTAAATTATTAGGGAATGAAAATGGAAGATGCCATTCGGTAGGATCCCATTCGGTAGTACCGGTATAGACAATTTGATCCATCAAGCGAATTTGATCCATCAAGCGAAAAAACAGATCAATAGCCTGCAACAAATTCGACTTACCAACATTATTCGGCCCATGAATGACATTGATCTGGCCTAGCGAGCTAAAACCGATAGAGTGGGTTAAATTTTTGAAGCCGCTCACACTAAATGAGGATAACCCCCGATGCTGTTCCATCTTTGGCTCCTTTGTTCGTTATGTATACTGCCAAGGGGTAAAAATTTAAGGGTTCTATGATATCTGCGTAATTTCTGGCAAGATTCACTAATAAAATCTTCCGTTTTTCAATTTTTATCTATCAATATATTGACTCCATGGTCTATAAATTTCAAGAAAAACATTTTGAATCTGCGCGACCAAACCTGACTAGTTTTGGTTTCAAAATCTTTTTCTATATGTCTATATTTCCGTCTGAGCGATCAAAGCCGCCGCCGCTCCCAAACCCATGACCAACCAATAAAGCGACACAAGATGGGTGAACATGATATTGAAAAAGAAATGATCAAAAATGCCGCCGACCATGGCTCCAAAGACCGCTAAGGTATAACCAAGGAGGGGAGCCTCAAGGGGATGTCCAGACGGTAGTTTGCGCCACACGCGAAACACAAGGTTGAAAAAAACGGCATTGACCACCAAAAATAGTCCTAAGCCAACCAAGCCCATCTGTTCAGCAATGAGCAGATACAGACTAGAGACCCCAATATATAGATCAATATCGGGTGTGCCCATAAAGCCGACCCCCATGAAGGGATAGCGGCCAATTAAAATAAGGGCATCTTTATATTCGCCGTAGCGCATTTGGGTCGCTAAATCCTGGCCTTGCACCCCTTCGACAAAGCGAATGACATAATCTTGGGTTTGCGGTAAGATCAATATTAGCATCCCCACCAGCCACATATAAATCAACAATTTACGATAACGGAGCAGACTCATCAGACTCAAAGCGGCGACGACACCCACGAGAGAACCACGAGAATAGGTAAAATACAACAGGAGGAACATCAGACCGGCACTTCCGATGAGATAGAGGCGTGGTAAGATGGGGTCTTGGGCACAGGCATAAGCGACGACAACGACGGTTAAAATGATGAGCAGACCGCCCAAAGCGTTGGGATCAATAGACGTGGCGATGGCCCGCATGGCATTTTCGGGGTTGTCTTCGATATAGCGCAGAATATTATCTGTCGGATAGCCGAATATACGTAGGGTGGAAAGGAGGCGGATGCTCCAGGCTTCGGGCATGATATAAAGGCCTAAACCAATCACGGCCACCAAGCCACCTGCAATGATGAAGACAAAAGAGATTTGGTTGAGGTCAGACATAGTTTTGACTTGATTAATGGCCACCAAAAAGAGCAAAGCGGCTAAGATGACTTCGGCGAAGTTACGGAGAATGGTCAGCGATAGGGAGGTGTGCCCCAAACCAGCGATAAACGTGACAACAGCCCAGGCTAAAAAGGTGAAGATTGGGAGGCCAACTGCCGACCCGACTAAGTGTCGCTCTTGTCCCGTCACAAGGCGAACAAACCAAACCCCGTATAGTCCACCAAGGGCTACATTCAAAAAAGTAGGGGTGAAACCAATCTTAAACGGTAAGGTGCCATAAGGTAAGAGGATAATTAAGGTGATGAGGGCCAAAAACCCCCATTTCGTACTCTTTAAGACCAGATAACCCACCACCCCGACACCGATGAGACCAATGGATAGGACCGGCCCAAGGCTGCCAAACAAGGCGCCTACAATCAGACCAGCCGCTAGGCAAACCATCAGAATGCCCAACAAGGCTTGGCGTGGGTCATCCGAGACAATAAGGGTCCGAAGTTTGTCTAAACTGCGTTGTTGAATCATAGCTTCATTTGTCGTCTTAATAGACCAAACACAGCCCCCATCAATAAGGCGACCAATGCGCCGACGCTTAAGATAAAGGGCAGCGATGTCTCATTCTCAGTCACGATACCACCCGTCGAGGGAAGAGCACTGTCTTGGGCAGGCGAGGTACGCTCTGTCCCATCGCTCTCTACGCCTCCACCTGCTTCAGGGCTTTCATCTGGCAGTTGAGCGACTGGGGTGGCCACAACTGCCGTGGTTTGAATAGACTCCTCATCTGACACAGATGTTTCGGATGATGCGTCATCTGACCCAGCAGATGAGGTGTCAGCCTCAGCTTGTAAGTCATTCGCCAAAGCATCTAACTCAGCCAAAGTTTCGGCAATGTCCGCATCCGCATTGATAATGTTTTGGAAGGCCTCATTGGCCGCATTGCGTACTTCAGTGTAAGAAATTAACTGTGGCTCAAAGCTGGCGTAGGGCAAGAGTTGCACAGCATCAGCGTATTTAGGATTATCTTCAATGTAGTCTGCCAGCATATTGCCGACGCTGTAGCGGGGAGAGAAATAGTTAGACGCTTTGACCCATTCAACTTGTGCTTCTGGACTGACAAACCACTTGATAAAAATCCAAGCGGCTAACTCTGCCGCTGGGGTACTCTTAGGCATCAGGACGCTTCCCCCGTAAAGATTTTGGCGAGGCTCATCGGTTGTATAAGGCTGCGGCGCAATACCCCATTCATCTGTATTTTCGGCTGCATCCATACTGCCCTGAGCAAAGGGCAACCCAGAGGTTGACCCAATATAGAAGATGGCTTGACGAGCAGCAAACTCAGCATCATGATAACGTGGAGAGACCCAAGCACAGCCATTATCATACATCCTCTTAATTTGGGTAAAGTAATCCAGTAATTCAGGTGTATCATAAGCGTACCCCGTGCCATCTTCACTCAGAACGCTGCCACCGCGAGCCAAGGCAGCTGCAGCAATTTGAGACGCATTGAAGCGAATAATATAGCCGCCAGTGCCATCGTCCTTAGCTTCTGCAGCGGCGCAGGATACTTCTTCAAAGACCTTCGGTGTAATCGTTGTGTGCGGGTCAAAGCCCAGTTCTGCCAGCCAGGTTTTGTTCATATAAAGCACTTCCATTGAACGGTTGGGCGGGAAACCAAGACGCATATTGTCGAAAGCTGGATGAAGGTCTTGAATGTAGATGCCAGGAGAGAAGTCTGCTTTTTCATCGGCGGTCAGACCCCACTGCTCATCATTGACATAGATGTCCATGTCAACTAAGGCATCAACAGAAGCATAAAAAGCCTGATCATGTTGATAGCCAACCACAATTTGGGGCAGTTCCCCACTGACAACCCCTGCCTCCATTTTTTCCCGGATGTCGCGATAAAACCCTTGGTTCACGGCTTCCACCATAATACCATACTCATTTTCAGCATTAAATTTGTCCACAATCGCCAACAATTTTTCTTCACGGACACCACTGTGATTATGCCACCAAACAACAGTTTGACCGTTGGGGTCAACTCCCGCAGGGCTGTTCTCAGAAACGGCTTCTTCAACTTCGGCCGCTTCAGCTTCCGCTGCCTCATCAGCAGCTACATCTTCTGAAGCCGTTGTTCCGCCAGTTGGAACATAAGCGACCAACAATGAAAACACCACCAACAAGACCATCAAGGCAAATAGGTTTTTACTCACTTTTCGCTCCTTAAAATGAATCAGTCAAATAAAATTTTTATAAAATACCCCCTGAATCTGAGAGGATTGAGGGTCGTATTTCCAAAATATATATTACCCCTGTGTTATTCGTGATTTCCTGTCCTTACATCCGTTCCGGCACTTCGATACCCAATAAATCTAAACAACAAATCAGGCTTCGCATGGCAAGCTGGGTCAGGCCAAGCCAAGCGGCGCGTTGGCTTGGGTCTTCCTGGCGTAAAATGTGATGTTCATGATAAAAACGATTGAAAGCGTTGCCCAAGAGATAGGTATATTCGGCCAAATGATTGGGCGCACGGTTGGCAAAGGCGAATTGGAGGATGTCGGGCAACTCCGTCAGTTTGAGCAGCAAATCGCGTTCAATATCGCTGGTCGGGGATAAGATGTCGCCTGGCTCTAAGCCTTGATCCGCCAAAGCCTTGCGTAGGATGGACTTGGCGCGGACGGTGCTATAGAGCAAGTAAGGCCCAGTGCGACCCTCAAAGGATGAGTAACGATCCAGATCGAAGACATAATCTTTGTGGCGATGGTTAGAGAGGTCAGCAAATTTAAGGGCCGCCATGCCCACCATGCGGGCGATCTCGGACTGTTCAGCTTGATCATAATCCTGAGCCACCTCAATTTCAGCCAGGCGCTCACAGGCTTTATCCGTGATCATTTGGATCAAGGCTTTCAACTGCATCACGCCCCCAGCCCGGGTCTTGAAGGGTTTACCATCTTTGCCATTCATCGTCCCAAAGCCAGCATGTTCCAAGCGGGTGGTCTCTGGCGCGATTTCCGCTTTGTAAGCCCCGCGAAAAACCTGGCGAAAGTGTTCACTCTGGCGATTATCCACGACATACAAAATTAAATCAGGCTTGAAATCCGTCATCCGTTGTTGAATGGTGGCTAAGTCCGTGGTGCTATAGAGAACGGCCCCATCCGATTTGACCAACATCAAGGGTGTCAGGTCTTGTTTGTCATCCGCCTGAGCTATATCAACAACCAAAGCACCTTGACTTTCATAAGCCTGACCTGTCTCCCGCAGATGGGCGATCAGGTCTGGAATAAGAGGTTGAGCATCACTTTCACCCAGCCATAGATCAAAATGAACATTGAGCTTGGCATAATCTTCTTGCAAATCTGGGATCGATAAATCGACAAAATGTTGCCATAAGGCGAGATAACCAGGGTGGCCCTGTTGAAGCTTGACCGTCGCCTGACGAGAGGCTTCCATCGCCTCAGCATCCGCTTTCGCTCGATGACTGGCTGTCGGATATATTTCCTCCAGATCAGCCAAGGTGACTGGTGCCTCTGTCGGATATGGCCCCTGATGGTTGGGATCGAAATAAGGCAGGTTAGGCTGGCGGCGTTCAATTTCAGTGATCACCATGCCCATTTGCAAGCCCCAATCGCCTAAGTGAACATCCCCAGTGACCGCATGGCCTAAAAAGGTCGCCAAGCGTTTTAAGCTTTCACCGATAATGGCGGCGCGAAGATGGCCGACGTGAAGCGGTTTAGCGACATTGGCCCCCCCATAATCAATCAAAATTTTCAGTGGCTCCTCAGTTTTAGCACAGCCGAGATATTCATCCTTTGCCATACGGCGAATATAGTCCGTCAAGACCGCGTCGTTTAGCGTAAGATTGATAAAGCCTGGCCCAGCCAGAGTGATGTCTTGAAACAAGTCAGGGTCGCGCAGGGCATCGACGACCGGGTGGGCGATTTGACGGGGATTCTGTTTATAGTGTTTCGCCGCCGCTAAGGCCCCATTGCACTGAAACTGGGCCAAGTCTGGTCGGCTCGACACCACCACCCCCCCATAGTGTCGCGCAAAGCCACAGGCAGCGAAGGCATCGGCCATAATGGTGGTCAGGTCTTGGGTTAAAGACTGCATGATAACACATCCTGTTAGATTAACGTAGGGAATATTTCTACGCCGGTATTATTGAAATTGCATAGTGGCGATAGGTCTGGTGATTTCAACCACCAGTTAAGACGAAAAGTGCGTTAAAACGCACTACCAGTAGCACCTTGCCACGCTGCTACATTGTAACACAAAGGAAGAATTTTTGGGAGGTATGATGACAGTCTTGAAAGGAATTTTGCGATAAATTGTATCTCTCAGCAATCCGCAATCGGTCGTGAAGACATGTTGACTGATGAGAAAAAAAAGTTAGAATACAAGACTAAAAAAGCTAGGCGGAAACAATGATAGTAGAAGTGAAAGTACATCACTGTCCAAAGCCCGAAAATCAGGATATTGTCAATAAATTTGCATTCCTTAGTGAGGCCTGATAGTCGTTAAGTTGTCATTAGGAGGAATATTGATGCAATTTGTTAATCCAAAAAATGATGTCGCCTTTAAAAAAATTTTCGGCAGCGAAGACAAGACCGAGGTGCTGATTGGCTTTCTCAATGCAGTCTTGGATTTACAGGGGGATGAAGCCATTCAAACCATCCGTCCCCGCAATCCCTATCAAAGCCTTAAATTAGCCTTGGAGAAACAAACCATTCTGGATATTTATGCCACAGATAATCGAGGCTTTACCTTTATTGTGGAAATGCAGATGGCTAATGTCACCAGTATCATTAAACGCTTTGCCTATTATGTGGCGAGAGAATATTCAACCCAGATTGAACGCGGTCAAGACTATCCTAGTCTCAGACCCGTTATCTTTGTGGGGGTCTTGGATTTTACGCTGTTTAAGCAGCCAAACATTGATCAAGCACACGCCATTCAGGAAGATAATTTAGAAGGAGAGACCAAGCAGAAAAAACATGCCTATTTAAGTGGTCATAAAATTTTAGATGAAGAAACATACAAACAGGAAATCGGAGATTTTTCTTGGTACTTTATTGAATTACCAAAATTTACCAAAAAAGAAAATGAACTAGATCACATTCTGGACAAATGGGTTTATTTCATCAAACATGCTGAAGATTTAGATGTGATTCCAACTCATGTGCAGGAATATGAGTTACAAACCGCCTACGAACTGGCCAACCGATTTGGCTGGGCCCGAGAAGAGTTAGAATTATATGAACATCGAGGAATCAAAATTCAGGATGAGCTAGGGGCACTTGAGTTGGCTGAAGAGGTCGGATTAGAGAAAGGTTTGAAGCAAGGCTTGGAACAAGGCAAATTAGAAGTAGCGCAAAATCTTTTGAATCTCGGCTTGTCTATCGACCAAATCAGGCAAGCGACAGACCTCTCTGCGGAGAGCATGCGGCAGTTAGGGGCTGAATCTGAGTGAGTAGCATCCATGAGGTCTGCTCACAACATCCCAAAGATGAAGGATGTTTATTTACCACTGGTAAAGTAGCAAGGTGATACTATCCAACAAATCACTAGGATGCTCCGTGATATTCGCTCTAAAAGCTGAATTTTGGTATGATAGGCAGCAATATCATTATCGGTAACTCACCCCTAAATCGCTATCTTTATCGGACATTTGAAGATGGAGGCGACGATGACGGATTTTTTATCTAAACCAAAGTCGTGGAATTTTTCAAGACATAAAAGGACAAAAAATGAGCAACGGTGTAGAACACTATAGACCCCGCTTTCATTTTACGGCCCCCACAGGCTGGCATAATGACCCGAACGGTTTGGTATTTTATCAGGGTGAATACCACTTATTTTACCAACACAATCCTTTCGGCACAGCGTGGGGCAACATGACCTGGGGCCATGCCCTCAGTTCAGATTTGGTGCATTGGCAACATTTACCCAAAGCCTTAGAACCTGATGCGCTGGGCACCATGTTCTCCGGCTCTGCAGTGGTCGATTGGGATAACAGGGCTGGTTTTGCAGCAGATGAGGCTGAAGAAAAAACTTTAATCGCCTTTTACACGGCCGCGGGCAGTACTTCGCCTGAATCTGAGGGACAACCTTTTACCCAATGTCTGGCTTATAGTCATGACCGAGGACGGACTTGGATTAAATATGAAGGCAATCCCATTATCGAACACATCAAAGCCCAAAATCGTGACCCGAAGGTGTTTTGGCATGCGCCGAGCCAACGCTGGGTGATGGCCTTGTTTATCGACGAGCCACATCATTTTGCGCTATTTTCATCGGCAGATCTGAAGACATGGCAACAGTTACAAGACTTGGCTTTGGCTGGCACACGCGAGTGTCCCGATTTTTTTGAACTCCCTATTGAAGGCGAAGCGGGGCAAAGTAAGTGGGTTTTCACTGGGGCGAATGGGCGATATTATCTCGGCACCTTTGACGGCCAATTATTCACCCTTGAAAGTGGCCCTCACCGAGTCGATTGGGGGCGCAGGGCCCATGATAATCTTGATGGCAACTACTACGCCGTCCAAAGTTATAGTGATATCCCCGAGGCTGATGGACGACGGATCCAGATTGCTTGGATGGCTGGCGGCAAGTATCCCGATATGCCATTTAATCAGCAGATGAATTTCCCGAATGAATTGCGTTTGCGCCGGACAGCAGATGGTATCCGCTTATGCCGTCAACCTGTGGCCGAGTTAAGTCATCTGCACGGGCAAGCACATACTTGGGAAGCGGTTCATTTAAATCCCAAGGAAAATCTTCTGGCTGGCCTTGAGGGAGAATGTCTTGATATACGTTTAACCTTTTCCTTTGCTCAGGCGACAGGGCTAAATTTGCGGATGCGGGGTAAAACCTTGCGTGTAGAAGCCGTTTCGGGAGAACTATCCTGTCTTGAGGGGAAGATGCCTTTGGATACAAGTGGTCAAATTGAATTACAAATTTTGTTGGATATCACATCTATCGAGATATTCGCTCAAAACGGTGAGCGGGTGATCACCACATGTTTCCTCCCTGACCTTGATGATACCTCGCTTAGTCTAACGGTTGAGGGTGGACGGGCTGAGATACATGCTTTACAGATTTATGCCTTGCAATTTGGTACGAACAAGGTCTTGAAAAATCATGAGCCATAAAGATTTCAACACAACCTGGGATGGTCAACTGGTCAGCCCGCATCCACCCCACGGGGTATCGATCATTGTCTATCGGCGTAAAGAAAAGGCCTATGAATTTTTGATTTTGCATCGGGCGCATCAGGGACCAGGCTATGAAGGCGATTGGGCTTGGACACCTCCCTCTGGAGCACGGCTCCCCGGCGAAGGGGTCGCGCAATGCGCTATCCGTGAATTAGCAGAAGAAGCAGGTTTGCATTTAAGCTTGCAAGCCTGTACGCTCGGCGCAGAGACTTGGGCTATTTTTTTGGCTGAGGCAGAAATCTCTGAGGCAGTGACATTGGTAGATGAGGAGCATGACCGCTACGAATGGGTTTCGCTTTCTGAGGCAATCAACCGTTGCCAACCACAACAGGTCAGCGCAGCCTTTGTGAAGGTGGCCCAACAACTTGGACTTGCAGGCGGTGAAGACCTAATTCATTAAGCCTTCACCGCCAAAACACATAGGACGATTCCATGAGCGATAAAAGATTGCAAGATAAAGTAGCTATTGTGACGGGGGCTGGAACCCGTGGGCCTATGGTGGGCACAGGTCAAGCAACGGCTATTCTTTTTGCCCGGCAAGGGGCCAAGGTTTTGCTGGTCGACCTAGAAGTTGACCGCGCCCAAGAAACCCAAGCCACCATTGAAGCGGAAGGTGGACAAGCTTCAGTTTTTCAAGCAGATGTGACAAATGAAAAAAACTGCCAAGCCCTGATTGATACCTGCTTGGCGCGTTATGGGGCTTTGCATATTTTGTTCAACAATGTTGGCACATCTGCTTCAGGCAAGGTGACCCAGATAGAGGCGCCGGTGTTGGACCGGGCAATCGATGTCAACCTCAAAAGCGCGGTGTTAACCTCTAAATACGCTGTGCCTAAAATGACAGAGTCTGGAGGAGGGTCGATTATCCATGTCTCTTCCATTGATGGCTTACGGGCTGGGATGTCGGCCAATATTCCTTATGCTGTGGCAAAAGGTGGCTTGCTGACGCTGACCAAAGCTATGGCTGTTCATCATGGCCGAGAGGGGGTGCGGGTTAACTGCATTGCGCCTGGTCATCTTTACGCCCCCTTCGTGGCCCAAATTTCTGAAGAAAAGCGCGAATTGCGACGTAAAGCTGGCCCTTTGGGAACGGAGGGTGATGCTTGGGATGTGGCCTGGGCTGCTGTTTTTTTGGCCAGTGATGAAGCTGGTTGGATTTCCGGCGTAATTTTACCCATTGATGCTGGGTTGTTGGCTGCCACACCCCTAGCGGTGTGGGATAATTTATCTTAAAATTGAACCAAATAACCATTAATTAAATTTATGCCCGGGCCCAGCCTATCAATCCTTAGTTATGCCTTAAACAGTCGTAACGCTGAAATTTACCATCATCTAAACCAAGGTGTATAATCGGCAAAATTTCAGGCTCATCCTTTGAAATCTGATCTTATTTCAAGCGAAAGATAATCTGATGAACCGTACAGGACACCAATTCACCACGGTCTATGGGCGTAATCTCGTTGGCGAGCTGCCCAATTTTGTCCACTGGCCCTATCTTATCGTGACCATGGAAGATTTATGGCCGCATTTCCAAGCTTATTTTGATCATAATATGGCGGCTGTTCATTTTGTTGAGACCTTAGAACGAGCAGAATTAGGGGCCATTGTCGAAAATCTGCCCCACTGTAATAGCGTCATAGGCTTGGGCGGTGGTCAGGCCATCGACATTGCTAAATTCATTGCCTGGACACGGCGGTTGCCTTTATTTCAAGTGCCAACCGCTATGACGGTTAATGCGCCCTTTGGACATCGCGCTGGTATCCGCGATAATGGCAAGGTCCGCTACATGGGCTGGGCAGTTCCAGAAGCGGTTTACGTTGATTTTGATATCATTCAGTCAGCCCCGCCAATTTTGAACCGCAGCGGGATTTGTGAGATTCTCTGTTATCACACCGCCCATTTTGATTGGAAATTGGCCCATAAGCATGGCAAAACAGAAGCCCAATGGCCTTATGATGAACGCTTGGTCCTTGAAGCCAAAGGCATGCTAGATAGCGTGATGACCAAATTGGATGATATTCGAGCCGTCAATGAAGAAGGCATTCGCACCCTGATGAACGCCAATCGCTGGGGCGGGGCGGCCTTTCATAACGCCGGCTGGAACCCACGTCATATCGAAGGCATAGACCATTTTCTTTTCTACACCCTGGAATACTTGACGGGCAAAGCCTTTATTCACGGCCAGCCCGTTTGTTTGGGCATTTATATTGGCTCGGCCTTGCAAGAAAATGAGGCCACTATGATCTTGGCCGCTATTCAGCAGGCTGGGGTCGATATCCGTCCCGAAGCAATGGGCATCGTCTGGGATGATGTGGCTGAGGCCTTACGTAAATTAGCTTGGTATGTTGACTACGCTGGCTTGTGGTATACCATTGCTCAAGCCAAACCGGTTACAGAGGATTTTATTGATACGATGCGTGAACAGATCTATGGGGCCTACCAGTCATGGTCAGCTTAAAAAACTTGTGTTATCCTTCCTTTCATGGATGTGATATATTATTTTTTACTGTTTATGGATATATAGAAGGGGAAACCAAATCATGAATTTATCTCTAAAAGCTAAATGTGGTCTCAGTTTGCTCATCGGGCTAGGCTTGAGCCTTTGGTTTGGGGTCAGCGTGGCCCAAGCCCAATGTCCAAATGATTTGTGTTATGTTGACGCATCTGTGACCCTGACGATGCCAAATGGAATAAGTTGGACCTCAGCCTACACCAACCTGCAAGATGCGCTCGCTGTGGCCCAAGCCGGGGACGAAATATGGGTGGCGGCGGGAGTCTACTACCCGGACGAGGGCGGGGGGCAGACCAACAATGATAGAGGGGCCAGCTTTGCCCTGAAAAGTGGGGTCCAGATATACGGCGGCTTCGCGGGCACGGAGACCGCACGCAGTCAACGTCAGCCCAGAACCAACGTGACCGTCTTGAGCGGAGATATTGACCGCAATGATGGCACAGATAGCCATGGGGTGGTCACGGCGACAACCCATATTAGCGGCATGAACGCCTACCACGTCATCTTCAACAGCGGGGTTAACAGCACAGCGGTCTTGGACGGCTTCACCATCACCGCTGGGGATGTGGATGTTGGGGGTCTTAGCTGCCCGGCTAATTGCGGCGGGGGGATGCTCAACATAAGAAGCAGTCCTGTGATAACCCAAATCAGCTTTAGCGGCAATCGTGCTAGATTCGGCGGGGGGATGTTCAACAGTGCCAGCAGTCCTCGGATAAGCCAAGCCAGCTTTAGCGGCAATTCTGCTACTAGAGACGGCGGGGGGATGTCCAACACTGGCGGCAGCGATTTTCGGATGAGCCAAACCAGCTTTAGCGGCAATTTTGCTGCTAATGAAGGCGGGGGGATCTTAAACGCAGACAGCAATCCTGAGATAAGCCAAGTCACCTTTAGCGGCAATTGGGCTGGTAACAACGGCGGGGGGATATACAGCCAGCACAGCAACAATTTTCAGATTGTCAATAGTATCTTCTGGGGGAACGCAGCGAGTGGCCTGACCAATGCCCCGGCTCAAATTTATAATGCCAGCTCCAGACTGGTAATCAGCTACACCTTGATTCAGGGTTCAGGTGGCAGCGGTCCTGCTTGGGTGAGCAGCTTGGGCGATGACGACGGCAACAATCTAGCCGCAGACCCGCTGTTCCAAGAGCCTATCAACCCTGCACATGCCCCCACCAGTGCTGGCAATCTGCGCCTTAGAGCAGGCTCCCCGGCCATTGATGCCGGCGATGACCATGCCGCCAGAGACGAGGTAGATTTAGAGGGAGCCCCCCGCATCCAAGGGGGGAGGGTGGATTTGGGGGCCTACGAAGCTGGGCCCATTGTCAGCCTGAGCAAATCCGTCAGCCCAGCCTTTGTTGAACCAGACCAGCGGGTGACCTATACCTTGGTCTTGAGCAATAGCGGGCTGCTGAGTGACACCGTCCGCTTAAGCGACACCTTGCCCAGCGGGGTTGAGTTCGCCGCTTGGGGAGAGCAAGGGGGGGCGCAGAGGCGCACTGATGAGATTAGCTGGCAGGGCCTAGTCACAGCGGGAGAAAGCATCAGCATCACCTTCGTGGTGACCAACCTCAACTCAAGCGGCACCATCACCAACAGGGCCCAGTTCAGCGGCAGCCTCCAAACAGGGTCAAGCAGGGTCAGCCATACCGCCTTTAGGGGGCGGTTTTATGTTGACGCTGATGTGATATCCCCGCTGCCAGATGGGCTGAGGTGGACGACAGCCTACACCAACCTGCAAGATGCGCTCGCTGTGGCCATAGCCGGCACCGAAATATGGGTGGCGAAGGGAGTCTACTACCCGGACGAGGGCCAGGGGCAGACCAACGATGATGTCACGGCCAGCTTTGTCCTGAAAAATGGGGTCGAGATATACGGGGGCTTCGCGGCCACGGAGACCGAGCGCAGTCAACGCCAGCCGAGGGTCAACGTGACCGTCTTGAGCGGGGATATTGACGGCAATGATGTCACAGATGGGCAGGAGGTGGTCACGACGACAGCCAATATTACGGGGTCGAACGCCTACCACGTCATCTTCAACAGAGATGTTAACAGGACGGCGGTCTTGGACGGCTTCACCATCACCGCTGGGGATGTGAATGTTGGGGGGTTCTGCCCGGGTAATAATAATTGCGGCGGGGGGATGTACAACATAAGAAGCAGTCCTGAGATAAACCAAATCAGCTTTAGGGGCAATCGGGCTGGTGCCCACGGCGGGGGGATGGTCAACTGGGACAACAGCCATCCTAAGATGAGCCAAATCAGCTTTAGCGGCAATTCTGCTACTAACCACGGCGGGGGGATGATCAACAGCCACAGCAGCCATCCTGAGATGAGCCAAGTCAGCTTTAGCGGTAATTTTGCTGCCGTCGGCGGGGGGATGTTCAATCAGGAGAACAGCAATCCTGAGATGAGCCAAGTCAGCTTTAGCGGCAATAATGCTGCTAACTTCGGCGGGGGGATGTACAACACTGACAGCAGTCCTCACATTGTCAATAGTATTTTCTGGGGGAACGCAGCGAGTGGCCTGATGGATGCTCCGGCTCAAATTGCGAATACCAGCGGCAGCACCCCGACAATCAGCTACACTTTGGTCCAGAGTTCAGGTGGCAGCAGTGCTTGGGTGAGCAGCTTGGGCGGTGACGGCGGCAACAATCTAGACGCAGACCCGCGGTTCCGAGAGCCTATCGACCCTGCGGATGCCCCCACCAGTGCTGGCAATCTGCGCCTTGAACGAGGCTCCCCGGCCATTGATGCCGGCGATAATCGTGCGGTCAGCGGCCCGCTAGATTTAGCTGGAGCCCCCCGCATCCAAGGGGCGAGGGTGGATTTGGGGGCCTACGAAGCTGAACCCCTTGTCAGCCTGAGCAAAGCGGTCAGCCCAGTCAGGGTTGAACCAGACCAGCGGGTGACCTATACCTTGGTCTTGAGCAATAGCGGCGCAGTGAGTGACAGCGTCCGCTTAAGCGACACCTTGCCCAGCGGGGTTGAGTTCGCCGCTTGGGGAGCGCAGGGGGGGGGGGGGGGGGGTGATAACCGCTAATGAAATCAGTTGGCAGGGCCCAGTCACAGCGGGAGAAAGCATCAGCATCACCTTCGGGGTCAGCAACCTCAACTTAAGCGGCCCCATCACCAACAGGGCTCAGTTCAGCGGCAGCCTCCAAACAGGGTCAAGCAGCGTCAGCCATACCGTCTTGAACGTCTCCCCTCTCGCGGCTGACGACACCTACAGCACGACTGAAGACACCCGGCTGACGATCATCAGCCCCACTGGGGTCTTAAGCAATGATGGCGACCTCAACGGGGATAGGCTGACCGCTACCGTCCAGAGCGATGTCAGCAGTGGGACACTGGACTTGCAACTTGATGGCAGCTTTGTCTATACCCCGCAGGCTCAGTTTAATGGTCAAGATTACTTCAGCTATCAGGTCTCAGACGGCGTGTTGAGCGACACGGCCCTTGTGACCATCACCATCGCGGCGGTCAATGATGGGCCAGTAGCCTTTGACGATACAGCCAGCACCGCTGAAGACGAAGCGGTCAGCATCAGCGTGTTGAGCAATGATACGGATATTGAAAATGATAGCTTGTTCCTGACGGCGGTCAGTCCAGCCCAGAACGGCAGGCCCAGCATCAGCGGCCAGCAGGTGGTCTACAGTCCGAGTCTGAACTTTGCGG
This sequence comes from Anaerolineae bacterium, assembly GCA_965199695.1. Classification (GTDB taxonomy): domain Bacteria; phylum Chloroflexota; class Anaerolineae; order 4572-78; family 4572-78; genus CBDAUV01. The sequence goes on from OZ241372.1 coordinate 2,957,850, forward strand.
GAACAGACAGCTTTACCTATCGCGTCTCTGATGGCAGCTTGAGCGACACGGCCTCTGTGACCGTGACCGTCAATGCGGTCAATGATGCCCCGCTGGCAGCGGCAGGGGCAGACCAAAGCGTGATTGTCAGCCAAAGCGTGACCCTTGATGGCAGCTTGAGCAGCGATGTTGAGGGGGATGCCTTGCGCTATGGCTGGCAGCAGACAGGCGGGCTCAGGGTGACCTTGAACAGGCCCAGCCTCAGCCGAACAACCTTCACCGCCCCAGCCACCCCGACCATCTTAACCTTCAGCCTAAGCGTGACCGATGAGCAGGGTCTAGTCTCAAGGGCAGATGAAGTGGTCATCACCGTCACAGATGAAGCCATCGCCGGCTTGAGGGCTCAAAACAGCAGCCCGGTCAAGGTTCAGGAGAGGGTGACTTTCACCGCGCACATCATATCGGGGACGAATGTAAGCTATACTTGGGATTTTGGCGATGGGGGCATTGCTGTGGGACGAATAGCGAGCTATGTCTATACTCAAGTGGGAACATACACCGCCAGGGTCGTGGCCAGCAACAGCACCAACAGGTTGACCGCCACGACGCGGGTGACGATTACCGATATTACAGAACCCAGTGTTGTAACCATCGCAGGCTTGACTGTCCAAAACAGCAGCCCGGCCGCGGTCAATGAGGTCATCACCTTCACCGCCAACATCACAGCGGGGACGAATGTAAGCTATACTTGGGACTTCGGCGATGGGGGCAGGGCTGTGGGTCAAGAAGTGACCCATGTCTATACCCAAGCGGGAACTTACACCGCCACCGTCGAGGTCAGCAACAGCAGCAATACCCTGACCGCCACGACAGGGGTGACGATTACAGAGGAAGCGATTGCGGGCTTGACCGTCCAAAACACCAGCCCGGCCGCGGTCAATGAGGTCATCACCTTCACCGCCAACATCAGGGCCGGCGATAATGTGACCTACAGGTGGGACTTCGGGGATGGGTTCAGTGCTGTGGGTCAAAGGGTGACACATCTTTATATCCAAACGGGAACATACACCGCCAAGGTCGAGGTCAGCAACAGCAGCAATACCCTGACCGCCACGACAGGGGTGACGATTACCGATATTACAGAACCCAGTGTTGTAACCATCACAGGCTTGACTGTCCAAAACACCAGCCCGGCCGCGCTCAATGAGGTCATCACCTTCACCGCCAACATCACAGCGGGGACAAATGTAAGCTATACTTGGCAATTTGGGGATGGGGGCAGTGCTGTGGGTCAAATCGTGAACCATGTCTATCCCCAAGCGGGAACATACACCGCCACCGTCGTGGCCAGCAACAGCACCAATACCCTGACCGCCACGACCGTGGTCAGCATCATCCCAATTATCGAGAGTCCCCGCATTAATGTCACTGATTATCTAAGCCCTGACCTGCGGCTTAGACACTTCACCGCCTATCAGGGGGTGGCCTATTCCTATACCGTCAAGGTTTCGTCAAGCCTGATGAGGGCTCAGGCCCCTCATCTCCTTGAGACACAAGTTTACACGCTCTCCGCCCCGCACAAGCCCGTTTGGCTGGCCTTTGTCGATCATCAGGATAATACAGGCACGCTCATGGGGGTGCCAGGGGCGGCGGACCGGGGCGAACAGGCGGTCACTATTCTGGCCAGGGACGGCCAAGTGAGCAGCACCGCCGTTTTGACCATTACGGTTGGGCCTAATCAGGTCTATCTGCCTTTGGTGTTTAAGTAGCACCTGAGACGAGCCCTGCGGTCACACAGGGGGCGGTTATGATAAACGCCCCCGACAATTTTCACAAAGCATCATCCTCTGCGGGGTGCGGGATGTACGAGAAGACCATACTTTTATCATTTCAAGATAGTCTCTTAAACTTCTTCTTGAGCCGCTAATTTTTCCAATTTTTGTAGGGTCTCACGCCAAGTGACTTTAGATAGACCAAGCTTATCACGCAACTGGTCATGTGGCACGCCATCACGAAAATCTCGAAAGGCACAGGTCCAGCGTAAAGATTCAAAAGATGCGCCATTAGACAGCTCTGCTTCCTGAGCCATATCTGTTAAAACATATTCCAAGTTACGCGGTGTACAGTCAAAAATATGTTCAGTCGGCTGATATGTATCTAAATAATCATCTAAAGTTTTCATCAAATCTGGCGAAACCTCTAGCCGACGTTCTTTGTGCATCAAACGCGGATTGTCGTAACGAATTAACACACTTGGTTTTTTAGGATTTGAATCTTCAAAATCTTCTTTCATCAAGCGCATACATTCTGCCTTTTTGATCCCAGTCTGCAATAAGACCTGGACCAACAAATGGGGTCGAGCATCTGGTCTCTTATCGTCAGTCGCATAAGCACTGGTCACATTAAGCAAATGGTCAACCTCATCATTACTTAAAATGATCGGTAAAGGCGTTGTGACACGAGGGTGAATCAAGGCAGTCGCTGGATCGAAAGATAAAATTTTGATGGATGTTAGCCAACCAAAAAAACTTTTTAGGGTTGTGACACGGCGAGCGTAAGATTTAGAGCTACAGGAAACCCCCCTTCTTTCATACTGTAGCCAATACAAAAATTGATTCAATTCGTGGGTTCCAAGTCGATGGACTAAGGTATCCGTGCCATGATAGCTTTGTAATAAGCGTAAGTCTCCTGAAAAAGCCTTCACCGTGTGTAATGAAAATCCTGTTTCTGTCATATAGTCTTGATAAGCTAAGATAGCGTCTGTCAAGGTCGATTCCAACCCTAAAGGAGCATGGGTTGCGATTAATCTTTGTTCATCGCCTAAAAGCATCTCATCTGTCATAGGTACCTCCTCGGCCAATATCAATTAGCAATTAACAATTAACAAAAATACCAAAGTTAGTTGACTAGCTAAAATGTTAAGCATGTCAATAAATATCAAGTTATTTAACATAAGTATACAAATAGGGCCATTTTTTGTCAAACTATACGAAATAGAGAAATTTTTGGCCTGGAAAAAATACGTCCTAAACAAGCTTGCGTTTTCACATAGCTTATTGTAAACTAATAATTTGATTTAGCGTTAATCTAACCTGGAGTAAAGAAGCAAATGGCAAAAGATAATGGCCGTGAAAAAGTGCTGACCGCAACTTTAGAAACACTTAAAAAGCGGTTTGGCGAAGGGACTATTCTAAAACTCGGAGAGACCAGCAATTTAGATATTGAGGCCATCTCAACTGGAGCCTTATCTTTAGACATTGCTTTAGGCATAGGGGGCTTACCAAGGGGCCGCATCGTTGAAATTTATGGGCCAGAAAGTTCAGGTAAAACCACTTTATGTCAACATGTTATCGCCGAAGCCCAAAAGTTAGGGGGCTATGCTGCCTTTGTCGATGTAGAGCATACCTTAGACCCAAGCTATGCCCAAAAGTGTGGTGTCCACGTTGATGATTTATTTGTCTCTCAGCCTGATACAGGGGAACAAGCCTTAGAAATTACAGAGACTTTGGTCCGCTCTCAGGCACTTGATGTGGTTGTGGTTGATTCAGTGGCTGCATTGGTTCCACGAGCAGAAATTGAAGGTGAAATGGGGGCTAGCCATATGGGCTTACAGGCTCGGTTAATGAGTCAGGCCTTACGAAAACTCAAGGGAGCTGTAAATCAAAGTAACTGTCTTCTCTTATTTACTAATCAATTGCGTGATAAAATCGGGGTTATGTTTGGTAATCCAGAAACTACGACTGGTGGCAGAGCTTTGCCTTTTTATGCCTCGGTTCGTTTAGATATTCGACGTATCCAGTCACTTAAACAGGGCAGTGATGTCATTGGTAACAAAACCAAAGTCACCATCCGAAAAAATAAGGTTGCTCCCCCTTTTAAGATAGCTGAATTTGATATTATGTACAATGAAGGTATCTCTTTATTTGGTGATATTTTAGATATAGCAGCGAATTTAAATATTGTTCAAAAGCGGGGATCGTTTTATAACTACGGCGAAGTTCGTTTGGCTCAGGGTAGGGAAAATGCAAAGAATTTTTTGGCTGATAACCTCGACTTAGCCCTAGGAATAGAAAACAAGGTAAGAGAAGCGCATAATTTGCCACCGAAAGCGACTGATCAACAAGTAGAAACAACCTAATATACCCTTTGCAGATTTCCTAATCTTTTCAGCAATTCTGTCATAGCATTTAGCACTCATTCTTTGGGTTATTATAGTACTCCAGAAAATTTTACTTCGATCAAATTCTAAAGATATCTAATCCTTGGCTAGACAGAAACTTTTAAGGTTTTGAATGCCCTGTGGGTATACTTAACCAAGACAGTTGAATATTCCCCCCAGACGTGGGGGTGAACCGGTTATTATCGCTAATAGCGATCAGACGAAATTTTTTAAAAAAGCTATGGCAATTCTGTCGTAGCTTTTTTCGTTGATATGCTTCAGGACAATTAGTCATGGCCAGTGAAATCACCAAATTAGTTTTTCAAAAACGCAACAAGGAACAAGTGAACATATTTCTCGATGATGAGTTTGCCTTTGCTGTTTCCTTAAAAACAGCCTTGAATCTATATACAGGGCAATCTCTCACGGAAGAGGAAATTTCTCGTTTGAAAACTGAAGCGGAAGTTGATTTGGCTTATCAATTCGCCTTACGCTATCTCGGCTACCGTGCCCGTAGCCGAAGCGAAGTCGAGGATTACCTTATTCAAAAAGGTATATCTGACACCGCCATTGAAGCGTCTATTGAACGTTTAGAGATGGAACATTACTTAGATGATACTGCCTTTAGTCAAACCTGGGTTCAAAATAGAAACCAATCTAATCCCAAAGGCAAACATGGCCTTCGTAACGAATTGAAACAAAAAGGGGTTTCAGAAGCTGATATTAGCCAGGCGATTGCTGGTCTAGATGAAGAAGGCTTGGCCTGGAAAGCGGTCCAAAAAAAGTTAGCTCAATGGCAATCTTTAGATGAGTTAACCATGAGGAAGCGGCTAACTAGCTATTTAGCGAGGCGTGGCTTCGGATTTGAGGTGATTGAAACAATTTTTACCCAAGCCCGGTCTAATGAAGAGGATGCCTAGTCTATTCAAAGGTATCAAAAAAATTAACAATTTGTACGCTTTATCATGAAAAATCGATAGATGAAGCGGCCTAATTTCTAATTTTTAATAATAGATATTATAGCAACCGTAGCATTCTACGACGAAAGGAACAACAAACTCAATGGGTGAAATTTTTACCTTAATTATTATTACAGTCGCCTGTTTAGCAGTCGGAGGTAGTCTTGGCTATATGGGTCGCCTGTATTTTGTTGACTCAAAAATCAAGACTGTTCAAGCTCAGGCGCAAGAAATCATAGACAAAGCTGAGGCAGCCGCAAAGTCTATCGAGGTTCAAGCTCGCGAAGAAAGTGTTCACAGACAAGATAGGCTTGAACAAGAGATGAATCGACGACGTAGGCGTTTGTCAAAACAGGAAGAAAGTCTGCAAAAGCGGCAAGAGGGTATTGATAAACGGCTTGAAACCTTAGAACGTCGGGAAAAATCCCTGAATAAACGACAAGAATCACTTGATCAGCGGGAAAATAAATTAAATAGTTTAGAGGCGGATTATAAGGTGGAACTACAACGAATAGCCAATATGACGCAGGAGGAGGCTAAAGAAGAACTTTTAACGCAAGTTGAGTCTAAATCTCGACAAGATATGGCGCGGATCATTCGTGAAGTTGAGGCTGAGACTAAAAATGTCGCTGATGAAAAAGCACGAGAGGTTATTACTTTAGCCATTCAGCGCATTGCCTCTGAACAGGTGGCTGAAACGACTGTCTCGAGTGTCTCCCTGCCTAGCGATGATGTGAAAGGGCGGATTATTGGTCGCCAAGGCCGTAATATTCGGGCTTTTGAAGTGGCTTCAGGGGTTGAAGTCATCGTAGATGATACGCCCGATGCCATTATTTTAACAGGCTTTGACCCAGTGCGTCGTGAAGTCGCTAAACAGGCTATGGAAATCCTAATTACTGATGGTCGTATCCATCCAGCCCGCATTGAAAAAGTGGTAGCGCGGGTCAAAAGTGAGATGGGTGAACATATTCGCGATCTAGGAGATAATGCAGCTTATGAAGCTGGCGTACATGGTCTGCATCCGAACTTAATTAAGCTGTTGGGTCAACTGCACTTTCGGACCAGTTTAGGCCAAAATCAGCGTACCCACGCTATTGAGACGGCGCGTTTGGCAGCCCTAATCGCCAGTGAACTTGGTGCAGACGACAAAGTGGCCCGTATGGGTGGCTTACTGCATGACATCGGCAAAGCGATCACCCATGAAGCTGATGGGGTTCATGCCCTTATTGGTGCAGATGAAGCAAAGAAGTATAACGTATCTGCAAAGGTATTAAATTGCATTGCTAGCCACCATCATGATGTGGAACAGGAGTCTTTGGAAGCCATCATTGTTGAAGTAGCCAATGCTATTTCTAATTCCAGACCTGGGGCCCGACGTGAAAGTCTAGATAAGTACATTAAACGCATTAAAGATTTGGAAAAAATTGCGAATAGTTTTGATGGGGTGGCCGAAAGTTTTGCCATTCAAGCTGGACGCGAGGTGCGAGTCATCGTTCAACCAAATCAAATTGATGACTATGAAGCCATCATGCTTTCAAAAAATATTGCACACCAAGTAGAAGAAAATCTGCAATATCCTGGTCAAATTAAGGTGACGGTCATTCGTGAAACACGTAAAGTAACGCAAGCGAAGTAGCAAAGTGATAGGTTGGCGTTTCAACCAGACCTAGTTGCCAACAGTATCACAAAGTACGCCAAGATGATCGACTACGTTGCTACGTTGCCACGTTGCTACTTTGCTGGCATTTTTAACTGCATGCCAGGGCGTATTCGATCTGGGGAAGTCAATATATCACGATTAGCTTGGAAAATTAAGGGCCATAAGTCCACCTGACCATAAATTTTTTGGGCAATTTTGACTAAGCTATCACTTGGTTGGACAGTATATAGCTGATTTTCGCTTAAAGCTGAAGTTGTTTCCAGAGGAACGAGTGGTGTCGGGATACTCACAGGAGCATCGTCGGGGATGGGCGTATTGGGTTCGGTAAGAAAACGGCGATTTTGGGTCACTAAGGTTTGTAGTATTTGAGGCACATCACCATCAATGCGCTCAACAAGTGCTGCACCTGTGGCGCGAATGTCATTCAAAACTGCATCAGAAATTTGTTCAGGTGCCCCAATCACTGTGACATAAGCCCATCGTCCAGAAACATGGCGCGTGGTAAAGCTCACATCAGGCGCAAAATGACGAATATAAGGCAAGGCTTGGCGTAGGGCTGTATTGGGGTCGGCTAAGATAAGAATGTGTTCACCAGGATTTGGCAGGATATTGGCTTCTACCAGCATTTCATTAGGTTGGGGCTGAGTTTCTTGATTCAGGGTCAAATAATAGGTCAGGCCAGCCTTAACCGGCCAGGCTATTAGTTGGTTAGATGAAAATGTGGTTAAGAGATATCGTTTCTTCTTTTCGATCCGATAGAGCTTAGGTTCTTGATAACGATTCCAGCGAGGCATGATCTGCCACGGGGTTAAGGCGATAAGACCATCGCCCAATGCCTGGAGAGTCATTTCGCTTGGCTTGACAGTCAAGACACAATATGTAATTTCCTTGGCGGCCCAGTTGAGCGATTCATCTTGATAGAAACGACCACCGAGGGTAATCATCGTAGCCTGTTGACCGTTGGTCTTTGTCCCTGCCTCTGTGTTAGGCTCTCCTTCTTTCATGTCCAAACGAAAAGCAAGGCGAGATTGTTCTGGTCTAAGCCAGAGCTGGCCTTCGCTGGGGGGCGCAGGCCAATCGCGGCTGAAATGTTTGAGTAAGATTTGCAGCGGTTTAGGATGATCACCGATTCGATAAAGGCCGACCTGAGTATTTTGAGACCGTCCCTCATCCATATCGTTTAAGGCCCACTTCAACCCACCAGCAATTTTTTTGACCCGCAAATGAGCCAGAAACGCAGCCTCAAATAAACTAGGCACCTGTTCAAGGTCCAAAGCAATCGCAGCATATTGATTATCAAAGCGTGATATCCGAGGCTGGACAGAAGTATAGCTAAATTCGCTGACAAGGAGAGGTTGTTTAGGAAATAGCGTTTTTAAACTGTTTAGTGTCTGAAACGTTTGGTCTAAGTTAATCAGCGTTGCTTTATCTTGCTCACTAAAACTGAGGAAATCTAAACTGCGATTAGCTGGAAGACTACCCCATAAAGGATGGTCATGGCTGAGAGTAAATAGGTGATTAGGATCAAGTTGAGCCAGGGCAGCTCGACGTAGGTCCAACCAAACAGTGTAAATTTGATTGAGAATATCCAAAAAAGGTCGCCAAGCCCTTGAATCATCTGTCTGAAAGTAATCAACCACCGTTTGCTGCTGCTGCTGGGCCCATTGTGTGGCAGCATTGACACAAGCCTGCCACAAATATTGCATATTAGCGTAGGCATGAGCCACGGGGAGGGACAAAAATGCAGGGAGATGGCCCTCTCGCTGTTGTATTGCTGTCGCTTGTTGTGAGACAGGCCATTTATAATGTTGGTATAGTCTCTCTGTGTGGGATAAAAGAGGATGCTTATGTGGATAAGTCGCCGCTACAAGCTTAAACAAATTAAGTCCATCTTCTAAATCCCAAGCTAAAATCACAGGATCATCTCGATAACGCTGTACAATCTTTTTATCTAGGTCCACTACCTCGGCTAGATTTAATGTTTGGGCCTCATTGAGGGTTAGGATGACTGAGAGCCGAGCTTGGGCTGCCGCCTGTAGAACTGTATCTAATTTGGTGAAATTATTGGCCTTGACATCTTTGGCCAAAGCCTCAGAGGATAGCAAACGAATCGTATTCAATCCTGCTGTGATCATCTTCTGAAAATCTCGCTTAACCAAATCAGGCTCAAATTTATCATCCTCCCACCACACCCAGGGGCGGTCAAAATAGCCATTATAAGTTACCCCTAAAATAAAAAAGGGCTTGCCTTGGGTATCGGTGAGATAGTGTTTGTCGGGGGTGATGCGGGACATGTCCATAAATCTTGACTCTCTAGCCTAATAATTGTTTGATTTTCTTAGATCCTTATGCTATAGTACTTGGAAAGACAACACGATCACGTTAGGAGACCTTATAACCCGCTTAGAAGAACTCCAAGCTTCTATATTGGAATGGTAGCATTTGCCCAAGGCATTACGCCTATACGGGCTGTGGGCGGCAAATTTTGCAAGGTCAGGTCAATTGTCTCCGCCAAATCCTCCACAGGATTGAACAATAAACGTTTGGCTAAATCGGGCCGCAGGTCCGAATATAACAATAATCGCACTTGTACGGCATCTTTGGCGATTTGAAAAGCTTTATGTGGTCCGATGCGAAAACCCTCTTGCTGAAATTTCTGAATCACAGTCTCAGGCGAGGTCAAGCCAGATACCCACGCTTCGTACTTCTCGCTGCCGCTGCCTTCGGGACAGGCAGCGCATAGGATAATGGTTCCGCCTTTCTTTGTGACCAAAGCAGCCTGAGCCAACGCTTTTTGTGCTTGATAGACATTAATATCTTTTGGATGGCCACCGGGGGAAACGATTAAGACATCAAAAGGGGCAAAAACGGGGACTTGATAAGTTTGGCGTACCAAGGGGATGCCCGTTTGCATGAGCATTTCTGGTTCGCCAGCGATGACTTCAACAATCTCTTTAGAGCCATTCAGCACTGCATTGAGGGCAAAGTCAACACCCACTAAGCGACCCATTTCTTCCACGTCTTGACGCGCTGGATTCCCTTCAAATTGACCTAATTTCGCCTGAGGGTCGCGCATCAAGGCATGATTGTGATTCACTGTCTCCGCGCCGCCTAAGCCAATCACAGCACTTTTCACCCCCCCCGAGAAGCCCATAAACTGATGCGGTTCTATATTGCCTACCACAATGCGTAAATCAGCTTCAATGAAATGACGGTTTATCCAGATTGGTGTACCTCGACTGGTTTGCCCTAAATGAACCAGATTTCTGGCCTCATAAGCATTATGACATACGACCGGGTAGCGACTTAAAATGTCCTGAGGCAAGACATGTGAAAATTCGTCTGGTGACAAGGGGGGATGGGTGCCCGTAGCGATGAGAAAGGTGATTGCATCAAAGGGGGCTTTTAAAGGGAGGAACAAAGTCTCTAAGTGTTCTAAAAGCGGCGGCAAAAGGTGTCGATGAGGGACTGGGCGTGTTTTATCATTGATAGCAATAGCCACAGACTGGGCAGACTTAAAGTCAGCTATTCGCTTTCCACCAACCGGATTTTGTAAGGCTTGCCTGACGACTTCGCTTGGATTTGGCGCAGCGTCGATTTGCGCTGGCGCGATTAGGTCAACAGGCCAAGGCGCGGGAATCGTGAAACTGATTATTTTTTTACCATAAGGTAGATGAAATTCAGGCAAGTCACCCTCCAAGCGTAGCACGGCGTATCTCTTCATTTCCACAAAATTTCTCATAGAACCTGAATAATCAATTGTTGGCGGTATCTCTAAGCACTTCGATAAAGTTTCGTCAAAACAAACTCATTATGGCGCAGTGCTTCAGCCGCTGTTAAACGACCATTAATATTACGGGCCATCATTGCGAGGACTGCATCAGCCGCTTGATCTAGGTTCATTTCCAAACGCAGCAAGCCTGTTACATCAACATCAACATGTTCCGACATGGTTTCAACAGTGAGCGGGTTCGCCGTAATTTTCATCACAGGAATGATAGGATTGCCAATGATATTCCCTTGACCGGTGGTGAAAAAGTGTAAGACAGACCCTCCTGCTGCACAAAGCGTCACCATCTCGGCGGCGGCACTAGATGAATCCATAAAGTGTAAGCCTGGCCCCTGTGGAGCTTCTGCTGGTTTTAGAACCGAGACGATCTTATTACGTCCTATTTTGGTTACGTTACCTAATGCTTTTTCTTCGATTGTGGTTAACCCACCCCGAATATTACCTTCTGTCGGTTGCGACCCTAATAAATCCGCGCCTGTACTGATGATAAAATCTTGATAGTCTTGGAAGGTTTTCATAAAAGTTTCACCCACTTCAGGCCTTACAGCTTGAGCAGCCAGCAAATCTTCAGCACCAGTAACCTCACTGGTTTCGCCAAAAATCGCTGTCGCCCCCTCGGCCAGTAGGCGTTCTAAAACGCGACCAATCGTGGGATTGGAGGCGAGGCCCAAAGTGGTATCTGATTCGCCACACTTAGCACTGACAATCAATTCACGTATCTCGATTGGCTCACGCTGAATTTCCGTAGCATCTTGGACAAATTCTTTGGCCTTATTGGCCGCCTTATAGATGGTCTTTAAATCACCATAACGCTCAATGCTAAAACTGGCCACAGGTTTTCCGGTTTCGGCAATGCCTTCGGCTATCCGGGCGGTCCATTTTGGCTCGATGCCAATGACAATAGCCGCGGCAATGTTCGCATTACGACCTGTCCCAATCAAGGTATCAAAGGTTAAATCTAAATCTTCCCCAAATTGAAGACGACCATAAGGATGCGTCAGAGCGATAACATCCCGAATCAAATATGAGACTCCTTCAGCAGCCGCATTGGAAATGTCGTCTACGGGAATAACAGCCACATAATTGCGAACGCCAACCTGACCATTTGCCCGGCGATAGCCCCTTAAGTTCAAATTACTCGACATTAGCCCACCTCACTGTTTTAACATTATGAACATGTAAATATGCTCCTTGAGCGATATCTTGCACAGCCTTGCCAATGCAACGTCCATACTTTATGACTTCCTCACCCATCGCAATGTCACGTAGGGCTATTTTATGGCCCAAAGGGATATCATCAACGGCTTTCACCATCCCTATCGATTCTCCTGCCAACGTGACGGCCTTCACCTCATCGCCAGCCGTAATATCTATGACGACGACAGCGACATCATCTTTGGCCTCATGTAGCAAAGCAGCATGATCCATAAGAGCTATAACCTCCTTTAAAATATTAATTAACAATTAGTAATGAGTAATTAACAAAAAATTTTTTATTCACCATTCATTATTCGCTTCTATATTTAGCGAAGAAATCAGTTGAACTTATGGCCCTGCCCAATATATTGTCATACGCGGCTAGTGAGTGTATTCTGAAAACCTTTCACCATCTACCATTATTCAGTTGATTTGGTACTCATACTTGGGGGTAGACAAGCGGGCCGATTGTACTCTACATTAAGATGGATGTCAATTCAAAGTTGAAGCCCATACTTGTTGTCCATCCCATTCGGGATTATATGTCTCGCTGAAAATTGATCCGTAAAATCCTCTGACCCGTTGTCATATTCACCACGCACAAGGTCCTATCTCTGACAAATTCAAGGGGTATACGGTCGTGAAAGTATGCCATAGCCTTGGGGTAAGGGCTAGTTTCATTGTCTTTGCAGAATCACCAACAATAATGCCCTTAGGCAAAGGCCGCCACGACTAAATCGAACAGACCTAACAGCCTTGTCGCTGAGATGACGACCACCGCAATCAAGACCCAGCGTACAAAATCAGCCCCCTTCTCAACGGCCACTTTTGCCGCTATCCAGGCCCCACCCGCATTGCCTAAAGCTAATAAAACCCCTATGAACCACCATACCTGACCTGCTAAGACAAAAACCCCCAAAGCGAATAGGGTAAAAGCTAGGACAATTAGATTTTTTACAGCATTAGCGCGTACCAAGTCATATCCAACGCCTAAGACTAAGCCAGCTAATAAGAATACCCCTACACCCGCTTGGATGAAACCACCATACATGCCAATAACAAAGAAGATAACCCCTTGCACCAGCGTGGGATAGTCCTCTAACGATAATAATGTTCCTTTGAGCCACCGATTGGGACGCAGGATAATCACGAAGAGCATGACAACCATCAAGCCGCCAATGATTTGACGTAATAAAGCTTCGTTTAAGTCAACTGCAATTCTGGCTCCAATAATCGCGCCAATGATGGCTGGTACAGACAACATGAAACCGCCTCGTATATCTAGCTTATCACTGTGCCGAAAACTACCAACAGCCACGATATTTTGAATCAGTACCCCCACGCGGTTGGTGCCGTTGGCAATGCCAATTGGAATGCCCATAAACTCCATGAGAGCTAGGGTGGTCAGCGACCCGCTACCCGCTAAGGTATTGATAAAGCCAGCCCCAAAACCAGCTAAAATAACGAGGGGAATAAAGTACCAATCTAAAATTTCAGGCATGATGTGTCCTTTCAGGCATCAAGTTTTCTTATTGTACCCCACCATTGTATGCAAATAGGCTCCATTTACAATTCATCATCTTCTTTAGGTATCTGTCTGTGTTTCCCTATAACTTGACATATTATTTCATCACATCTATAATGGACTTGTCATAACGTTTTAGATACAAACAATAACATTTCACTATTTTGGTAATTAGTTTTTTAACTTATTTGCTAATTACTAATTACTAATTGTTAATTTTAAAGGAGAGGCCATGATTAATCGTATTTTACTATCGCTATTTTTGTTGTTATGTGTCTCGATGATGGCGAAAGCAGTCTTTGCTGGTGAGGGGTCAACAGCCAGCGAGGTGACAATTCGACTAAATATTACCCCACGTCAAGGAGAAGCCGGAACATCTATCACCGTCACGGGTAGCGGGGCTGTGCCGACGCAAGTTGTCTTTATCACCTTATCACCAAACGCCAATACCTCGTTTAATGCCTTAACCAGCTTGGAAGTGCCTGCGGCTGCTGATGGAACCTTCAATGCCATCTTAACCATTCCAGCAGATATACCCGACAATCTTTATTATGTTCGCGCTGAACAATTCACGGAGACGGGGAGCGTGGCCCAATATTACTGGAACACGTTTACTGTTGGGGCGAGTGTCGGGGCTGCCTTTTTGCCTACGACGGGGCGAGTGTTGGGTACGCCTGTCACGATGACGGCTTTATTAGCCACTGTATTGACCTTGGCCATGATTGGCCGTGGTATTTATCATCTACGAACGGGGCAATAAGCCGGCATAAAGATTAACGAGCAATCTCCCGCCAAGATGGTAGACCTCCTAAACTCGCTGCTTGTTGAACTGAGCGGATGACGGCCTCGGCTAAAACTGAGGTAGCGGCAGCACCGATGACACTAATATCTGTTGGCCTTTGATTTTTTCCTGTCGCCAAGGCGAAAATTGTATCACCATCAAACATGGTGTGAATAGGATTAATCGTGCGGGCTAGACCATCGTGGGCCATTTGCGCCATCTTAGCTGCCTCAGGTTTGGTTAAAGTAGCATCCGTAGCGACCACAGCTAAGGTGGTGTTTTGGGCGAAGCCGAACATTGTTTCACTGAGATCCCTGAAAAAATAATCCATCGTTCGTTCATAGGTCGTGCCATCGGATGTGCGTACCCCGGCTAAAACTTGATTATGCTGCGGGTCGATTACGTCACCAAAAGCATTGACCGCCACGATTGCGCCTACCTTCACCTCATTTGCCAGCTGACGACTGGCCATACCTAAGCCCGATTTTGTCGCTCGAAGCATGCCAAAAAGTTTACCCACCGTCGCCCCTGTACCTGCCCCGACGCTGCCTTCAGTTAAAACTTGGTTTGGATCAATCTCACGCCCAAAAGCTGTCTGTTCTGTTGTGGCATGTTGGCAGGCCAAATATCCTTCTTCTGCGCCTGGCCGCACATCTGCCTGTCCAATGCCTAAATCAAACAGAACTGCTGCGGGCACGATGGGCACAACCCCCACCCCGACCTGAAACCCAATACCTTGCTCTTCCAACCATTGCATTACGCCGCTGGCTGCATCTAAACCAAACGCGCTGCCACCCGTTAACAGGATGCCATGTACCTGCTGAACAAAATTCATCGGCTGAAGCAAATCTGTTTCCCGTGTCCCCGGAGCCGCCCCACGGATATCCACCCCTGCCACCGCTCCCTCTGGACAAAGAACGACTGTACAGCCTGTCACTGCCTGTGTATCCGTATAATGACCGACCAGTAACCCAGCAATATCGGTTAGACTGTTGTTCATGAGTAAATTTTTCCTTATGAACAAATCAATTGAAAAGGTGATTATACAATTTAAAGCTTACTTTGCTAAGTTACTCAGAAAATATCAATCGTCTGATATACAATAATGTAACCCTCAAGCACTTAAGATCAAGTTTGCCACTCCTTTCCGACCCAAGTAAAATCCAGTCGTGTTTCATTTGCACCAAATTCAGATCTCTTTCAATATCTGAAAATTATATTAATCAAACCTGAACCACACCCATCTAGTTATATTTATAGAAACACTGTATCAGAGAGGATAAATTATGATGTCCCTGCTCAAACCTGTAGAGACCCAATTATGACCCCTGCTAATTTTGCCAGTATCCTCCGTATATTTCTAACACCAATTGCGATGGTGTTTATTTTTTTGCCCTATGACTATAGCCCTTATATTGTCAGTCTGACCATTATTCTGGCCATTATAAGCGATGTCTTAGATGGCTACTTATCTAGGAAACAGAACACGACCTCAACCTTTGGCGTATTTTTAGATTTAACAACCGATAAAATTTTTGCTATTGCTATCCTGATCGCCTTGACGACGATTGGTCGGGTGTCTATATGGATTACGGGTATCTTTGTGTTCCGAGAATTTTTTGTGATGGGGATTCGGGCCTATGCTGCCTCAACAGGGGCCGTGATCTCGGCGCAGGCCTGGGGAAAGTTAAAGACAGCCACGCTGCTCCCGGCCTTGATCGGAGTCGCTTTAAACATTCCGCTTTTTGACTGGGTGCTTATCTTATCGACGCTTTTCGCTTTAATTTCTTGCGCTGATTATACAAATTCTTTGATCAATCATTTGAAATCTAAACCAAAGACGAACCCTACTTAGGACAAACCTAGTATGACGACGACAATTTATATAGCCATTCTAAAAAGTATTCTCGGTATTTTGAGTATTGTCATGACCGGCTTCTATCAGCCTATCTATTTTTTAATGATTGTTTTAGGAGCTTTGTTGGCAGATATGTTTGCCTTTTATTGGCGGCAGCAAGTAGGTCAAATCTCGAAATTAGATAAACAAATGAAATTAGCCTGTGATAACATATTCATTGCTCTCTTATTTATTGTTTTATCCCAACATCATCTTTTATTCGTCTGGGTTACCCTTACTTTTGTGAGCTTACAATTTTTGATCTTAGGTGTCTATTGTTATACTTTGTCAAAAAATATTCAAACTGACCAAAACTATTTCGATTACCTTGTCGCCATTTTTTTCTATATCGGTGTTTTTGGCCTTATTTTAGGTTATATGGCAGCCAATTGGATCCTCATTTTAGCGACAATTTTTCTAGCCTGTAGTTTTCTGAAAAATGCTTACCTACCGAAAACCCGAAAATTTTTAAGCGCGGGCTTGGCTCATAAGAAAATTAGCAATTAGTAATTAACAATTAACAAATGATGAGAGATAATACCTTATGCTTTCTAAGCCGAGGAAACCCGCCTCAGGAAGTACTTCTGGGGTTGAAAAAAAAGGGCTTTGGCCTTGGTAAATATGCTGGGTTTGGAGGTGGTGTTGGAGCAGGCGAAACTGTCGCCGAAGCAGCCTGTCGAGAGTTAGAAGAAGAGGCGGGGATTAAGATTTCAGGGCATGATCTTTATCAAGTCGCCCATCTTACCTTTCTCTTTCCAGCAAAACCTACGTGGAATCAAGTCGTCCATGTTTTTCTAGCGACAATCTGGATAGGATCACCTGTAGAAAGTGAGGAAATGAAACCAGCTTGGTATGCTTTTGAGGATATTCCTTTTGACTGTATGTGGGATGACGCGATCTATTGGCTTCCTCTGATTCTGCGAGGAAAAAAAATCAAAGCGATATTTGCATTTAAAGATGATAATGAAACGCTTGATAAGGCCACAATATCAGAACAGCCAGTTGAGCAATAATGTTGGCTTTAGTGGAAGCTTGGCAGGAATAACATAAGGAGTGGGATATGTCGACCAACGATTTTGACTTAATGACTCATCTCATGCATCGCCCTGGATTTGGCGCAACAAGAGCCGAGCTGGAAGCCTGTAGTGTTCATGATTTCCCTTTTGATGAGAGAATGACATTGCCTAAAATCTTTGTTCATGTTCACAATCTCTCTTAAATCTACCGAAACAAATCTGACTCTTTAGGCCGCAAAATATCCCGTGCTTGGGCTGTCTCATCGACTTCGTAAGTCAACCCACGGGTGAGGATCACAGGACAAGCCTCTGACGCTTGACCCATGAGCAAACTCGCTGCCGCCGCTACTTGGTCAGCCAAGCCAACGGTCGTATGGACAAGGGGATTACCTAATAAATCGAGTTGGCCGACGAGATTTTGGACCGGTTGGATGCCTGCAAGGCCAATCGTCACGCCTTGGGTGCCCAAACGCCAAGGTCGGCCATGACTATCAATAATCAAGACGGCAGAACGCTGGCCTTTCAGGTGGGTCAAACGATCTCGAATTTGATGAGCGGATTGATCGGGGTCGGCTGGTAGACGCAAGACAATATCATCCTCAGCAGCCACATTAGAGCGATCTAAACCAGCATTGGCACTAATAAAGCCCAAGGTGTGTTCGACAATTAACAATCCAGGCCTGGCCCGTATCACCTCGGCTGTGTCCCACAAAATGACCTCTATTTCCCGTGCATCTTTTTGCGTCACAGTTGCCAATTCTAAAGCCTTTTCTGAAGGCTGGACATCTGCCAGCTTGACAAAACGATCTTCTGCTTTTGAAACCACTTTTTGAGCAATGACCACAATATCATCTGCGATTAACGCTTGTCCGTTACGACTTAAGGTGTCCGCAATCAATTGGCCAAGGTCAGTCTGAGGTTGGATTATAGGGATATTAGGAACGGGAATTAGTTGAAGCATAGATCTTTATCCTGCCTTCAGAAAAAATTTTTGACAGGTTTTGCTTTACTTCCTCAATACAGGCAACACTTGCTCACCCAGCATACGAATCGTCGCTTCCTGATCTATTGACGTAATCTGGATACTAACGATATCGGCCCTAATCTCTTCGACAAGGGGTCGATAGACTTTGATCAGGTCATCTACACTGGAGGCAACCGAATAGCGACCTAAAATATCTTCTCGTGGTAGCGTATCGGCTCTTTCGCGCAACCCAGCCGGATCAACGGCCTCTAGGCGACCTGGGGCCCGTAAACCACGCCAGGGCATCAAGACTTCCCATGCTTCATCTTCATCCTTAGCAAAGACTGACCAGCGTGTGGCACAAATCGTGATTTTTTTGCCATTGGCGGCTTCATTCGCTGGCATTAAAACTTTTTCTTGCGTATCTTGCGGCACTTTGACGCTGGTCACAACACCATCAGCAAATTCAGCCGCGAGTTTCGCTGATTTTGGCCCGCCTGCGGCTAACAAGATAGGCACCTTTCGCACTGGTGGGCTATAGAGTTTAGCCCGATCTGTCTGATAATACTCCCCCGTGTAGGTGAGCTTTTCCCCGGCCAAAAGGCGATTCATGATTGCTAGAGCCTCACGCATACGAGCGGCTCTCTCACGATATTTCGGAAATTCATAACCAAGTGGCCCTTCATTGATATTTTCGCCCGTCCCGACACCCAGATGAAACCGTCCCTTTGACAAGCGATCAATCGTTGCCGAAGCCTGTGCCACCACTGCTGGATGAAAACGCCATAAGGGCGTTGTCACCCCTGTCATCAACTGAACTTTTTCCGTCGCTTGGGCCATCGCCCCCAACGTTGACCAGGCAAAACCCGAAGCTGAGACATCATCCACCCAAGGATGAAAGTGTTCCGATACTAAGAGGCCATCAAAGCCCACTGCTTCAGCCAATTGAGCATGCTGAATCAAAGTTTCGGGCTGAAATTGTTCATGACCGCAGAAATAGAAAAATTGAGGCATAGTGAAAAGACCTTTTTAAGGGTTAGGCGTGGTTATCCCCTGTGAAGCTAACATTATGATCAACAATCTTAATACACATGGGCATAGAAAGCTGTATCTGTTGTCCTGTCGGGATGGGTGTTCCCGTCACGCTATCTAAGCGAAAAACGACGACCTTATCAGTCTCTCGATTAGAGACTAACAAAAATTGGCCTGAGGGGTCAATGGTGAAGTTACGTGGATGCTCCCCTTCTGTTGAGGTCCGTCCGCCAAAGGTGAGTGTGCCCGTCTGTTCGTCAAGGCGATAATGAGCAATGCTGTCATGGCCTCGGTTGGAGCCATAAAGAAATTTGAGATCGGGCGAGATGACAATTTCAGCCGTTGTATTTTGGCCTTGAAAATCAGGTGGCAACGTGGACACAGTTTGAATTTCGGTCAAGTTTGCCTCATCAGCATCAAATTTGTAGACAGTAATCGTGCTATTGAGTTCGTTGATCACATAAACCCATTGACCATTGGGATGCGTCGTTAGATGACGGGGGCCTGCGCCAGGGGTTGTTTTAACCATATTCAAAGCGGTTAAACCCTGATTCTGCGCCTCAAAACGATAGATGGTCACCTCATCGGCACTAAAGTCACAGACGAAGGCGTAGCGATTTGAGCGGTCGATATTGATGGAATGAAGGTGGGGGACATCTTGCCTTGTAGGGTTAACTTGGGTGTAGCCTTTATGATGGATAAAGGACACGGCTGGCTGTAATTTTCCATCTACGTCGAGCGGAAATGAAGCAATACTGGCCTGGTGGTAATCAGCCGCTAGTAAAGCTTGACCTCGCCAGTCGGTCCTGATATGGCAAAAAACGGTCTCTTCGAGATGGGCCGAATTTAAGTATGTCAATGATCCCTTGGCCCGATCAATTGCAAAAACACTCACCGCCTTGGCTTCAAGATTAACACTCGTTTCCTCTTTTCCCGTACAGTATAAAAAACGCTGTTGCGGATCCGTGGTTAAAAAAGCAGGATTGCCCAATTTAGCAACGAGTTCTGGTGCTGATAGATGTCCCGTCGCCAAATCAAGGTGTGATAAGTAAATGCCCTCACTACCTTGGTTGGTATTTGTACCAATATATACAAAAACTTGAGTTGATTGTATCATTTTTTATCTCTCATATTGTATAACACCAATCGTTCTACTGTCACCATCTCTAAGTACCC
Organism: Anaerolineae bacterium; assembly: GCA_965199695.1. Taxonomy (GTDB): domain Bacteria; phylum Chloroflexota; class Anaerolineae; order 4572-78; family 4572-78; genus CBDAUV01. The sequence goes on from OZ241372.1 coordinate 2,977,985, forward strand.
CTCATCCACCTCTGCGCTATGCCCCGCTCCTTTCGGCACGGACAAAGTGCTGTCATCGTTTAAACGAAAAGGATTGTGAACAATATCACGATGATAATACCGATCATTTGCGCTGATATCGCCGGGCAGGGTGAAATTGGGCAAGCTGGCGATGGCGACGCTGATGGCACGACCGATGCCCGTTTCCAGCATGCCGCCGCACCACACCGCCAGACCAGCCGCTTGAACTTGGTCGTGAATATTTTTGGCCGCCTGTAACCCCCCCACGCGACAGGATTTAATATTGATGATGTCGCAAGCATCAAGTTCAATGGCCCAGCGGGCATGCTCTGGGGAGACAATGCTTTCATCGAGGCAGAGTGGGGTCTTCAACTTTGGATGAAGTTTGGCATGGTCGAAGATATCATCGTGAGCCAGAGGTTGTTCAATCAATAGCAGGTCAAATTGATCTAACTCAGCCAAATGGGCCGCGTGATCTAAGGTATAAATGCTGTTGGCATCAACTTGTAGCTTCAAATCGGGCCAAGCTTCTCGCACGGCGCGGGTGGGTTCGATATCCCAGCTAGGCTTAATTTTCAGTTTAATCCGCCGATATCCATCGTCCAGATAAGCCTCGACGACTTTGAGCAAAGTCTCAATATCTGCCTGAATGCCCACGCTGACCCCCACATCCACGCGGTCTCGTGTGCCCCCTAACATCTCGGTCATACTTTTCCCTTCTAGCCGACCGAACAAATCCCAGACGGCAAATTCCAAGCCCGCCTGGGCCATGCGATTGCCCCGCACTTTGGCAAAGATTTGCGATACGTCTTTGGGGTGTTCGATATCTGCCTCAAGCAGCATTGGGCCTAAGATGTCGCGCAAAATGACCCAGGCTGTTTTACTCGTCTCTTCATTATACCAAGGCCCATTTCCGACAGGGCACTCTCCCCAGCCTGTCGCGCCCTCAGCATCCACCCGTACGATAATGGCGTGACTGCCCATCTCTCGCCAGCCACTTGTTTCAAAGGGGGAGACATAGGGCAGATTGATTTGTCGTAATTCGATTTGATTGATTTTCATGATATATTTTCCTAAACTAGCCTATCTTGTGAACCCAACGCAAGTTCAATGGTTGCGCTCGATTCGCTAGGCGTTTATCAGCAGTCCAAAATTCAGCCTCTAATTGTTCGGCCAAGGCTAAATGAACAGCATCATAAGCCTGAGAATGAGACATTTTCTTGTGCCAAAATTATAAATTTTCTAAGGCCAACTGGCTTCTTGCTCGGCCAAAGCTTCTAACGAAACCAATATATAATACCATCCCCGCCCAGGCAATTCAACGCAGTCCACCAAAGCATAACCAGCCGCAAAAGATTCTTCTAAAATCGTCCGGATGATCAGGCGCCATTCATACAATAAACCGTGATCCTTTTGGCGCATCGCGGGTACATCCAGCGGCAAGGGCATGGCGATGGGCTGACCAGCAAAATTGAGGTCAAGAGACGCGGGTTGAAGGAACCCATCAGCCCGCGTCTGAGCCGCTAAGATGTCCAGGCACTTGATATCCCAAGGTGGGTCTTGTCGATTTTCAGAAATGGCATGCAAAACCCGCTGACTGTTCAAAAACCAATCCACTTGACAGCGGTCTGAGGGCAAGCCTTCATTGAGCACATCCTGCATTTCACCATACACGTTGCACAAATAGGTGGTGCAAATCGCGCCTAGACGATGAATATTGAGAACGCTATTGGCCGGATACATCGGGTCATAAGTCCAGGTAATATGATCGGTCAGACCCTGATCCAAAATGAATTGACGTTGGACCAGTTTCAGCTTTGTGCCGATACCCTGTCCTTGCCATTCCTTTAATACCCCAGCGATATGGCTACAATATTTTAATTTAGGAGTCTCACTTAGCTTGAGCTTCCCCGGCCCAGGCTCGGTCGCTAACCAGCCTAACAAAAAGCCCACCATGCCCCCTGTCTCCACTGGCCCGTCTGGAGCGTATGCCCCAAAAACTGGCCCGCCATTTTTAGCCATCGTCACCAGAACATGGTTCGGAATAATTTCGTCTGGCTCACCTATCCACACATGCCGTTGAATTTCTTGCAGATGGCTACACCCTTCTACATCAAGGATGAGCTTAATCGTAATATCGGAGGTACTCATAAATGTCTTTGTCTCAGCTAGTTATCAGTTATTAGTTATTAGGTGGTGACTAAGATTATCAAACCTTGACTGACACGCAATTATCGACTATTTTAGGCATTTGTCAAGACAATAAGCTTTGGTCTATATTTGAGGCGCATATTTCTGCTCTCAACCATTTCATGTAAAATGCTTAGAATCAGATCTCCTGGCTGAGAATTGGTCAAAAAGATGGTGATCAAAATTTCTGGATCTGATCAAGGTTTGAGAGGGTAAGATAACCAGTGACTCAAGAAACGTTCAGTGACATCACCAGAGCCATGTCTCTGCTCAACATCGCCACAGATATCCTCTGGGAAATTAACATATCCCCGATTGAACCCAGTGCATTTTTGCAACTAGGTTTACAAAGAGCGCGTAAACAAATCACTTTCGGGGCCAACGAGTGGGAACACCGTTTGTTTATGGAATTATTTTTTCTGGAAGCCTTAGAAAATCACTCGTTGCGGATGTGGCAGGAGAAATCACTTGATGCGGGTCAGTCTCCTTTTCGGGGCAAAGTCGATTTTATCTTCACCCCTTACCAAATCAAATTTCAAAGGCCCTATCTTGTCTTATCAGAAGCCAAAAAAGAAAATTTTGAACAAGGCTGGGGACAATGCTTACTGGCAATGAAAACTTGCCAACTGCTCAACGCGCAAGCAAGCCACGCTCATGATGAGCCTGACCTTTATGGCATCGTCAGTACAGGTCGTATTTGGGAATTTGGCAAACTAACCACGACCAATCAATTTTACAAGACAGATGGTTACACCCTAGCCCAGCCTGATTTGCTTTTAGGGGCATTGGATCACGTCTTTACTTTGAGTGAGCAAGCCTTGATATAAGGCCTTAGGGGCCAAAGTTCATCTCGACACAAGATATTTTTTAATACCCCGGACCATTCACAATCTGACCTGGTTTTGCATTCGTATGCTCACCATTTTTCAACACTTGGGTGCCATTGACCCAGACATCACGCATACCAACCGATAATTGATGTGGCTCGGCGAAGGTAGCCCGGTCAGCTACAGTTTCAGGGTCGAAGATGACCACATCGGCATAGTGTCCTGGGCGTAACACACCTCGGTCTTGGAGGTTGAGTCGATTGGCCACGGCAGAACTCATTTTGCGAATGGCCTCCTCCAGAGAGAGTACTTTTTCTTCCCGCACATATTTGCCTAAGACGCGGGTGTAGGTGCCATAAGCTCTGGGATGATAAGGCCCCAGGTCTTTGGCCCAAGCTGGGTCAAGACCGCCAGCATCCGTGCCGAACATAAGCCAAGGTTGTTGCAGTTGTAATTTCAAGTTGTCCTCGGTCATCATGAAGTAGATTGTGCTAATCCGTTGTTCTTCGGATAAGAACAGATCAATCGTTGCATCGACCCATTCCTGTCCGCGCATCGCCGCAATTTCAGACAAACGCTTGCCGATATAGGGCTGATTTTCGGCCTGATAAAAGCCGAGGGGCATGACCCCATCTGGGCCACATAGGGAGACCATCGCTTCCCAATCGCCACTAGGGTTAAGGGCCTCGGCTCGAATTTTGGCTCGCCTGGCTGGGTCGCGTAAGTTGTCAAAAAATTTACCATCTGCTGCGGCCCAAGGGGGTAAAACGGAAGTCAAGCCTGTGCCCGCCGCTGGATAGGTATACATATCAGCCGTAATGTCGAGGCCCTCGGCTCTGGCTTGATTGATCCGGTCAATGACCACAGGCATCTTATGCCAATTGGGTTTACCGGCTGCCTTGAGATGGTAAATCTGAACAGGTAAGTTAGCCCTTTGCCCAATTTCGATGGCTTCTTCTAAGGCTTCGAGAAGTTCATTGGCTTCTGAACGAAGGTGGGTGATATAAACGCCACCGTGTTGGTTGACCACTTGACATAAGGCGACCAATTCGTCGATATCAGTGTAAGCACTGGGCGGATAAATTAAAGCTTCAGATATCCCAAAAGCACCGTCCTCCATCGCTTCGTGTATGAGTTGCTGCATGACGGCCATCTCCTCACTGCTTGGTGCCCCCATGGCCATCCCTTTCGCATACTCCCGTAAGGTGCCGCCGCCTAAAAATGAACCGATATTTGGTGAGACACCGACTTCTAACATGGCCTCTAGCCAATGTCGAAAGCGAGTCCAAGTTTGGCTGCGCTCGACCCATTCTGGAATGAGCCGCGCAAAGGGGTTATTCATCTTGGTTTCAATGAGGCCGCCAAACGGGGCCGGGGTCCAGGCCTCGCCCATGATTTCGGTGGTCACGCCTTGGGTAATTTTCGATAAACACCGGCCATCCACCATCAAGGGCAAAATAGAGTGACTGAGGATGTCAATGAACCCTGGACAAACGACCATGTCTGTCGCTTCCACAACTTGACGAGCCTGTTCAGGGGCAATGTGACGAGGCCCTGTGACCGCCGCAATGCGTTCCCCGGTGATGGCCACATCGCCATAAAACCAAGCATTCCCTGTACCATCAATAACTTTTGCGTTTTGAATCAGAACGTCAGGCATACGATATTTTATCCTTATCGTGATATACTGAAATAATTAACATCCCGCCATCGTCTCTGCGGCTAGACGGTCAACCACGGCTTCCAAGCGACCTGTCTCGCGATAGGTTTGTAGTTGCCGGTCCGCGCTCGTCCCATCTTTCAAAATATTTCTTACGCTTTCGACCTCTTGTCGTGAACCTAATTCATCTACCACATCATCAACAATCTCTAATAACTCCTCGATGAGAAAGCGAAGGGGAATTGATTTTTCCTGACCAAAATCAATCAAGTCACCATTGATCCCGTCTTTAATGGCTCGCCACTTATTTTCAGAAATGAATCCTGTTCGATAAATACGCCAAGAAAGATTGTTTCGGCGAAATTTGATCAATTTTGCGATCACAGCTTGAATTAAGGCAGCGATGGCGATGGTTTCATCAATTTTAGTCACGCAGTCACACATCCGAAATTCAAGCGTGGGAAATTTGGGATGAGGCCGAATATCCCACCAAATCTTGGTCGCTTCTTCTATACAACCAGTATTAATTAAGGTTTGGGTATAGCGTTCGTATTCTTGCATGGAATTGAATAATTCTGGTAGACCCGTACGCGGTAAATCACCAAATACAACACTGCGATAGGATTTCAACCCTGTATTCTTCCCGACCCAAAAGGGTGATGAGACTGATAAAGCGAAGATATGAGGAACGAAGTAACGCATTTGATTCATGATGTCAATTCGCAAATCGGGATCAGGAATGCCGATATGAACATGCATCCCAAAAATTAGTAATCGGCGGGCGATCATCTGAAAATTTTCTTCCAAGCCCTTATAGCGGTCTTTATCAGTCACGGCCTGATCTTGCCAGCGAGAGAAAGGATGCGTCCCCGCCGCGACAATTTTCAAACCATTTTTCTGAGCAATCTCACACACCATTCGTCGTAAGCGCGTCACCTCCTGTCGGGCTTCTTTAATGTTGCGACAAACATGACTGCCTGTTTCAATCTGCGATTGGAGAAACTCCGGTTTGACCTGATCACGAAAGATCATTGCGCCTTTGTCCAACATTTCCGAGATATATGAGGTCAACTCTCGTGTCTCTGGATTAATAATCTGATATTCTTCCTCAATGCCAATGGTTAAATCTTCAAAATTCATGATGCCCCCTTATATCCTAACCGGTTTCCACATCTTCCGCGTAGCTAAATAATTCTATCCCAAAACGTTCTGCCACGGGTAAGGCATAGTCATTAATCATCGGTGAAATGACAATTTTGCGCCTTGCTTCGCGCTGGTGACGTTTCTCATAAAAGGCTACTTTGCGGGCAAAAATGTGCATATCATTCTTGCTCATTGAAGATTTTATTTCAACAATGAGCAACAAGCCATTCTGAATGATGATATCCAATTCAATCTGGTCGGGGATACCAAAAACCTCCCCCTCGTCATCATATTCGGTAATGTTAAGCACCTGTACCTCAAAAGATTCTTCCAAAATGCTTTTAAGGGCGGTGCGAAATGATTGTTCTGAGTGAAGTCCCCATCTCGAACCTAAAGCACCGATGGTACTATCATACTTTCGATTGAGTTGTTTAATCTCTGCAAACATCTCTTCCCATCGTCGTTCATTCCCTTCCCATCTTTGTTCATTCTTTTTCCATCGTCGTTCACTCTCCTCCCATCGTCGTTCATTCCCTTCCCATCGTCGTTCATTCTCCTTCCATTGTCGTTCACTCTCCTTCCATCGTCGTTCACTCTCCTCACGGTCCCGCTGCATCTCTTGTAATATTTGCGTAAACCGGTCCTCTGTTTTTTGTTTCGGGGCAAATTTGTCTTGCACCAAATCTAAAATAAAATACCGAAAAGCTTGATCTTCTTCTATTATTTGTGGTAATTCTTGGATCAATAATTTTTTTACGTCTTGGGGGGTCATCCTACAGGCCTTTCTTTTGAGTAAAAGATTTTTCGAGTCAAGTCTCGACGACCATCATGTGCTTGCTGCAATCCAAAGTTTAAATTTCATTTTGCCTTCAATAAATATACTACTATACTCCGACTTGGTGAAATGGAAAAATGAGCCAGAAAATTTCTATCCTATACCATCTCGTGGATGTACGCCGTTTGCCAAAATCAAAAAACCGGCATCCTAAGACCTTGATGCAACAAAGGGCATCATTTTACGTAACGAGAGAAGATAAAATAATGCCAGAATTTATTCTGGGGGCACCAACAAACATCTGATTTAGATGAAACATACACCCTAATGACAAGGAGCGCATCCAATGGACAATCAAGGATCTGATCAAGATACCGAAAAAGTAAAATATTTAACCACCCCTTTATCTCGTCGAGGTATACCGCCCTGGTTGACCTATTTAACATCTCTCCTAGGCTTAATTTATATCCTCAATCCAGGGGCTGGGGTCGTCGAACTCATTCCCGATGTGATCCCCGTCATCGGCAACTTAGATGAGGGGGCAGCGTTTTTATTGATTTGGTATGGCTTGGTCGAGTTTTTTGAAGGCTATGGTCTGAAAACGCCGAAACGGTAACTTGTAGGTACGGATATCACCAATTGTGTCAAAATTATGGTCTCAGCGGCTTAAAGATTTGAGCCGCTTATTTCTGTTGAGCGGCTTTATTGTCGCCTGTGAGCAAGCCAGCAAAGCTTGGGTAATCAAGACTCTTCCTGATATCTATGGCATCTATCACCCTTACTTGTCCAACCGATATACCTCGTCTCGACAAATTTTTAGCCGAAGCGGTTCCTGACCTATCGCGGCAGCAGGCGAAGACAATGATTAAACAAGGCTTGGTCGAAGCCAAAGGATTAAACCTCAAACCCAGCCTTGCCTTGCCCGAAGGGACGACACTCACGCTCATCCTGCCCGACCCAGCCCCAGCTAACCTTGAGGCTTATGAATTTCCCTTATCTATTTTGCATGAAGATGAAGCAATGATTGTGGTGGATAAGCCAGCGGGCTTGGTGGTTCATCCAGCTTTGGGGCATGCTCAAGACACCTTAGTCAATGCCCTCTTAAACCGCTATCCGCTTTTGGCTCAGATGGACCAAGAACGAGCAGGCGTGGTGCATCGGCTAGATAAAGATACCTCCGGCGTAATCGTCGTCGCCCGAACGAAAGAAGCCTTGCTCAATTTGCAGGCTCAATTTGAAGCGCGTAGGGTGGGCAAAACCTATTTAGCCTTGGTACACGGTCATCCCCAATCGTCAGAAGGCATCATTGATGTACCCATCGCCCGTCACCCTCAACACCGCCAACAAATGGCCGCTCATCCCAGGGGTAAACCAGCCCAAACCCATTATCAGGTCACCCAAAATTTTGACCACTACAGTCTGCTGACCTTAGCCATCAAAACAGGTCGGACGCACCAAATTCGGGTTCACTTGAGCTGGTTAGGCTACCCCGTCGTTGGTGATAGCATCTATGGTCGCCGTAAAACACCACCCTCTCTCTCTCGCCAATTTCTTCACGCCCATCGTCTTGAATTAAACCACCCTCACACAGGTCAAGGCTTACAGTTTGAATCACCCTTACCCTCAGATTTACAAAAATTTTTAACCACCATCACCTAAGTACTTATCATTTGCCAATTACTAATTGCTAATTGCTAATGGTAAGATATCAAAAATGTCACTTGGCCTTCAACACCTTCATCGTCGTCAACATTGTCGCACATAGCTTCTCCTCCCCCGCTGACACAGCAAAGACATCCCCGCGACAGACCGTGATAGACCGACCTGGTTTGACCACCTCAGCCCGAGCGATGAGGTAATCCCCCTCGGCAGGCGAAACAAAGTTGACTTTGTATTCAATGGTTAAGACCTCACTTCCAGCTGGAGCCAGCGACAAAGCAGCATAGCCACAGGCAGAGTCCACAATGCTGGTTACGCCGCCCGCGTGGAAAAAGCGATGTTGCTGCGTTAGGGTAGGGGCAAAGGGGAGTTTAATGGTCACTTGCCCTAGTTGAATATCAGTCAATTCCGCGCCTAAGTGGGCCATCAAACCTTGACAGGCGAAGCTTCGCTGAATGATGGTGATGAAGTCTGGATTTTGGCTGGTGAATTTTGTCATCGTTACGCGATCACAATAAAATTCGTCTCATTTTGTTTGTTCATTGCAAATTCTCCAAATTAGCTAAATAAGAATCAACGAGCTTTTCACATAATGTCTCCACTACCTCCGGCACAGTGAATTGACGCAACAAAGACGACTTCCCTGCCCGCCGTTCCCCGACTACAGAAACGCTCAACAATTTATGACAGGCATCTTGGATGTGGTTCAATTCGCTTTGTCGGCCAAAAAAGTGGGTGGGATTGATGATGGGTCTGCCATATTCAAAGGGATTTAAGGGCAGGGTTTGCTCCAAATGGGCTGGTGAGACATGGGATTCTTTTAGTGGTATTCGGTGTTCAATTGTGAGAATATGACAGGCTTAAAGCCTGATTCGCGCCTCAGCTAAACGATGTGGATTCAGGGTATCTTAATATCAAATCTGCTGAAAAGCAAGTCTGATGTCAAATATATCCCATAAATTTTATTCATAAATCTTTTCCTCCTGACCGCCACCACGCTCAATTTCAGCCAAAACCTCCTCCAGTTTGACCAAAGCATCCCAGGCGGCTGGAAAGCCAGCATAGGCGGCCACTTGAAATAAGGCTTCAAAAATTTCCTCGACCGTGGCCCCATTGTTCAAAGCCATCTGAAAGTTCAGGTTCAGGGCATTATCACGGCCCAAAGCAGCTAGGGTGCAGATACTACATAAAGAGCGCGTTTTCAAATCAATCCCTCCTCTCGTCCATATCCGCCCACCGACGACGGAGACGACTTCTTTTTCAAAATCGGGACAGATTGCTTTAAAACGCGCAATCAAGGCATCAATATGCTCAGAACCGACCATCTGCTTAAATTGTTCAAATCCACGTTGGTAATCGTCCATGCTCAACCTCTTCATGATAAACTTGCTATGTAATTTTCTGAGTACTGTCACCTGGGGTCAACAAGTATATGCCATACTTTACATTTGTCAATTGAAAAATATAATCACCCCATTCAGTTTTGTAAAAATTTGTGAGCATAATCCGACTCGTTTGCTATACTTGAGCATATCCTTAACATGGAACTTATCAGCGATACAGGCGAGTTGGGCAAGCTGATAAAGGAAGAAGACGATGGCAAAAATTTTATTATGCAACCCGCTTTTTCTCAGTCAAAATGAGGCTGAACAAAAAGCGAAAAGCCCTTATTTTCCAATGGGGCTGCTCTACTTAGCCAGCTACCTCAGAGAAAACGGGCATGCGGTGGCCATGTTTGATGGCACCTTTCAGCCAGATGCAGCGAGTTTTGTGGAGACCTTGCACACTGAGCAACCGGATATTGTTGGGCTTACGCTTGTCTTGCCGAATCAAGACTCCGCCCTGCACTTGGCGACCCTAGCCCATGATTTTGGGGCGGTGGTGATCATGGGTGGCCCAGATGCCACCCGCTCGCCGCAAACTTACTTGGCTCATCCACAAGTTGATCTTATTGTCCATCATGAAGGCGAAGAAACCCTATTACGCTTGCTCACTTTATTCGAGCAAAGCCAACTTGCGCCTGGCACCTTTGAATCTGAATTAGGCATCGCCTATCGCGATACCCAAGGACATCCAGTTCTCAATCCCCCCCGACCTTACATCGAAAATTTAGATGACCTGCCCACTCCTGCCCGCGATTTGGTAGATATGGATAAATATTTAGAAACATGGCGGGATGAGAACGGCTACGCCTCCATGACTATTTCGACTACGCGGGGCTGTCCTTATGGCTGTGAGTGGTGTCAGGACGCAGTGCATGGGGGGCAACTGCGCCAACGGTCTCCGGCAAGCGTGGCTGCGGAAGTCAAACAATTGAAAGAAACCTTTCAGATTGATCGCCTGCGGGTGATTGATGATGTTGATGGCCTTAGCCGAGAATGGTTGGCAGAATGGGCAGAAGAAGCGAAAAAGCAGGATGCCGTGGTTCCCTTTGAAGCCCTGAATGATTTAGCGCGGCAAGACATTCCAATGCTGGATGTCCGTGATACCTTGTGAAAAAAGCGTAATGTTTTTCTGCCCACCGGGGGTGGGCATTTACACGCCCCACCAGAGATTACGCAACCCGAGGACCAAGAAGACACATAATATGTTCAACTGGCTCAGTCTTGATATCCTAACCCTTTTTCTGCAAGGGCTAAAGCTAACCTTGATCTTAACCTTAATAACCAGCCTCCTAGCCATGGCTATCGGCATCATTATTGGTTCTATCAGGCTATCATCCAAACTGTGGGCTAGAACAGGGGCCTTGATCTTTACCGAAACATTTAGAAATATTCCAGCCTTGGTCTTAATTATCTTTTTTGCCTTCGCTGTCCCCAATTTGTTTGAGGGGGAGATACGGCGAGGATTATTTTTTAATAACCCCTTCATTAATACCATCGGCCACTTATTCAACCTATCCATTCCCTGGTATACCTTGGCCGCAATTCTAGGGTTAACCCTCAATACGGCCGCCTACATCGCCGAACTCTTTCGCGCTGGGATGGGCACCATCGCCAGAGAACATCTTGATGCCGCTCAATCTATGGGAGCCTCTTGGGGCATAATTTTCAGGACGATCCTCATTCCCAGCGGGCTAGGGGCAGCGTTTCCAGCTATCAATTCTAGGTTAATCCATAATTTTAAGAATACAGCCCTCGCCTCTTTTGTCGCTGTGCCAGAGTTTTTTAATAGCATTACCACAGCCATCACCCGCACCTTTCTAGCCCTTGAATTTTTAATTGTCGCGGCGATTGTCTATCTAATCCTGTCCGCCAGTCTTTCTCTGGGTTTACAACGATTACAAACTTGGTTTTATCGTGGATAGGGGTGATATAGGAATACAGCCAAGGTGACCGATCAGCTATCTTTTCTATGGCACAACCTACCCAACCTTCTGATTGGCTTTCCGCAACAGCGACCAGGGGGCTTGCTTTTGAGTATCCTCCTTGCGTGTACCGCCTTAGGTCTAGGGTTTCTGGTCGCCACCGTCATGGGTCGGGGTCGATGTAGCCCAAAACGGCACTGGCGGTGGCCCTGTATCCTATATATCGAAGTATTTCGTGGCCTCCCTCTGATTCTCCTCTTACTCCTCGTTCATCAGGGCTTAGGCGGGCGGCGGTTTGGCTTAGACCTCAGCCCTTATCAGTCAGCCCTCATTGCCTTGACCCTCTATACCTCAGCCTATCAGGCTGAAATTATCCGCGCCGGTCTCCAGCGTGTGCCGCCCCAGTTCATTGACTCAGCCAAAGTGTTAGGCTACTCAACTTGGGCCATTTATTGGCAGGTTGAACTGAGATACACCCTAAAAATCATGCTCCCTGCCTTGACGGGCCAAGCCATCTCCCTTTTCAAGGATACTTCAGTGGTCATCGTCTTAGGTGTCAGCGAATTATTAACCGTTGCTCGCATGACCTTGGGCAGTGACATCACCGCCACCACCTATTGGGTCAGTTTATATCTCCTCGTCGGCTTGTTGTATATGAGCGTGGCCTTGATGATATCTCGTCTGGCAAAATACTGGGAAGGAAAGCAACAGAATACAGAGTTGATTTATTCTTTGGCGAATACTTAAAATTGAGGTAACTAGCGTACCTATGTCTATCAGTCCAACACAAAACCCATCCCCTACCAGTCATCAAATTGACAAAAAATTCTGCTTGTCCTAGAATAGGCTTCGACAAGAAACGCCGCCCCGAGATGTGATACTCACCCAAAGGCGGCTGACCACCGAAACTGGCACTACAGTCCGGGCGGCTGCCGTTTATTGTAGCATATTCCTTTTGGAATCGCTATTCCCCTTCAGAAGGGCCTGTTTTTCTCTTCTCGAAGCAATAACGCATAGCAGCCACTTTGGCCGATTTCGGTTAGGGATGGCTGTTTTTTGTTGCCTATCTCCACTCAGGTATACCGCTTTACTTTTTCCCCTTTGGGGTTGGCCTATGTGGTACCATTGGCCTGCATTTATTGCCTGAGCTTGTTGGGCAGAAGTTAGTGCGCGTTCTCCTCATCGAAACTGATTCTTATGATCAGGAAATCATTGAGGTGGGCCATTCCCTAGAGATGTATCTCTACCGCCTTTTGCTGGAAAGAGAAAGTTACTTAAGCAGCGTTGATGAATGGCAGGCATTTGAATCAGATGTCGCTAGGGTGAATAAGATATTTGACCCGCATTTTTACAGACTAGGCAGACATGGTCAAATTAAGGATGGGGCCTTTGAAAGACAATTTATTCGACTTTGGGGCGGTACGGCCATTGATTTTATGTACCTGTCTATCTATCTCAATGAGCAGAGATGGATCGAAGCGATTTTCAAACAAGGGCTAACCGTCTCACCAACCTGTATGCCTCTCCACTGCGTCTTAACAGAAGACTATGCTCGAGAAGGCAGATATGAAGCAGCAATTGACCATTTAAATAGTGCTTTAAGCTGTTATCAGCACACCCGTTATTGTACAAACTTGGCTGAATTTTATGATCTGGGACCTAGATTATGGCAGCAGCACCCTATATTGGTGTCTGACGAAACAAGCCTGACTCTTAGGCAGGGGGATGATTATCAAGCCCGAGCCAAACGCATTGTTTCTCTGTGTCAAAAAGGTGATGTGGCTAATGGAATCAAGTTGTTAAACGATTTAAGCGATACGGTCGCCAACTATCAACCCCCTGTTATTTTGGACTTTTATCGGACTCACTATCAAGTCCTTGGCTGGGATTGGGCCGTCGCTTTAGGCAATTTACGTCGTCCAGAGATTGATGGCGAAAATGAGCCTTCACAAGCGATGATAGACGTTTTACAGAATCTGTCCAAGCCGCAAAGTGATTAAACAGGCTTATCCATTAAACTTTCAGATAGTCCCGAATAAGTTCATTAATTCCCCTTCCTATATTTCAATGCCTCAAGTATCTCTATGTCACCTCTGCGTTCTCTGGGTGATTGACTTTAGCAGTGGTCTGCGTATACTGCTTCTTGCGTACCTACTACATATTGTAGTTTTACACGTAACAGTACAATATGTGGGAGATTGATGAGGGATTGAGGGTTAATATTCAGTCCGTCTTTAACTGAATATTGAATACTAAATACTCATCACAAATGACTGAATTTATAACTTTATTTGTTTTGGGAACTCACTAACCACTATCCATACTAAGGAGGCTGTCATGCGATGTCCTTACTGTGATGCCTTAGACACTCGGGTGCGGGATACACGTGAAGTGCCGCCAGATGGTATCCGACGACGGCGAGAATGTAAACAATGTGGACAACGATTCACGACCTACGAATGCATTGCGAGCATTAATCTATTGATCATCAAACGGGATGGTCGTCGTGAAGAATTTAATCGTGATAAATTGATTAAAAGCATGCTCACAGCTTGTTCTAAGCGGGCTGTACCGGTCAAGTTAATTGAGGAAGCAGTCCGGCGGATTGAAACGGACTTATACGCTCGCAATAAAGGCGAAATTCAGAGCTTGGAGGTGGGCCGTTTGGTCATGGACCACTTACGAGAAATTGATGAAGTGGCTTATGTCCGCTTTGCCTCTGTTTATCGCCGTTTTGAAGATATCGATAGTATGGCTGAGGAAATTCGTAATTTAATTGCTCAAAAGAAACTGGACGAGGAAAGAAAAAATCAGCTTCCTCTGCCCTTAATAATGAAAATATAATGGTGAATTGTGATTTTTTTGTTAATTGCTAATTGGTATTTACAGAGGAGGAAATATTGTTGGCTCAATCTATAACTACCTCGACCCCAGTTGTTGAAAATGGGCCTCAGGAAGCAGAAGCGACTGCGATTCCTTCTCTTGATGCCCCGCAAAATCAGCTCAAACCTTTGGGCGAGAAAATTTTCTTGGATCGTTATGCTTTTAAGGATGCCAAGAAAGAAACTTTACAAGTCGGTGATACGGTCATTGTCTGTATTGATATACAAACGGCACAACGCGAAATCGGCACGGTGACCGCAATCAAGCAATCGCAAGTAACGATTGCCCTCCGGAATGGGGATACCGTGACTGTGGCGGTTGAACATATCGATAAACCCTTAGAAACCCATCCTGAACAAATGATGGCCCGCGTGGCTCAGGCTTTGGCCGCAGTCGAAACGACTCCCGAAAAACAAGCAGAATGGCGAGAGAAATTCCGTTGGCTGCTGGATGGTTGGAAATTTGTGCCGGGCGGGCGTATTTTGACGGGAGCTGGGACGGACCAAAATCTGACATTTTATAATTGTATGCCGCCTGAACAAGAGGTGTTGACCTCGACAGGTTACAAACCCATTGCTGAAATCAATGTTGGTGATCTTGTCGTGACTCATCGTAATCGCTTACGTCGTGTACAACATAAATTCGAGCGGGATACGGCTGAAGCTATCTATATTATAGACCCTAAAAAAGTAGGCTATGACCGCTTACGGCTTACTGGCGACCATAAAATATTGGTTATTCGTTCTGAATGGGTCAATAAGCATCGCTCAGGTGATGGATTGCGATTACAATATGAACCAGCTTGGATTGCTGCTAAAGACCTTAACCCGAACGATTATGTGGCAGTAGGGCATAACGGGGAAGAACGCTCGCTTGAAGCGATTTATGTATCTGACTATTTATCTAGTTATGAAGTCAAAGATGAGCAAATCTTTAAGCCAGGGCGGCGAGGGGGTCAGGGGGATGTTAAGGATTGGGGGACACATTACGCCATTAATAACAAACTCCTCGTAGATGAAACATTATGTTATCTATTTGGGCGCTGGCTGGGCGCTGGCTGTGTCACCCACCGTAGCGGCACAGCTATCCCCTCAGGCATTAAAATCGTCTTTTCATTAGTCGAGAAAGAGGCAGCCGAAGAGATTGCCCACATAATTAAGCGAAAATTTGGTCTGGAAGCGTCCTTAAACCTTAGTCGTACTGAAAAATGGTATGACTTATGGGTTAATTCAATGAGCGTGGGCGAATTTTTTAAGGCTATGTTTGGAGCTTATCGTCATCTTAAACAAATACCTCACCCATTAACCTATTTATCTAAACCTCTAACGCTTGCCCTTTTGAAAGGTTTATTCACCGCAGATGGCTATATATCCGACAATACCGTGGGGATTGTGCTATCTAATAGACGCTTAACTATTCAGATTCATCAACTTTTATTACGCTTAGGGTATCTGTTTTCGATTAAAGAAAATACCCACAACCCTAAAGGACGTATGCCTGCCTACCGAGTACAGGCGACAGCCAATGAATGTCAGGAGCTTTTTGAAGCTTTCTTTGATACAAAAGCACCAGAATATACGACAGATCTTAAATTATTTTTCGAGTATGATGATTTGCGCTGGGTCAGGGTTAGCAGTATTGCTGTTGAAGATTATGTTGGGACTGTCTATGATTTGACGGTCGAAGAAGATCATTCTTTCATTTCCGCTGGCCTTGTGGTCTCAAATTGTTACGTTGTGCCAAGCCCCCATGACAGGCGCGGCGGCATCATGCAAACCCTAGCCCAAATGACCGAAATTATGTCTCGCGGGGGGGGGGTGGGGATTAATTTATCAACCCTGCGACCCCACCACGCTTATGTGAAAGGGGTCAATGGTCGTTCAAGCGGGGCAGTCTCTTGGGGGGGCTTATATAGTTTTGTGACGGGTTTGATTGAGCAAGGGGGCTGTTTAACACCTGATACCCTCGTTTTCACTGCCCAAGGCTTGCTTCGCCTAGACGAAATTGTTAGCCACCCAAAAAAAGGCTGGCATAAGCATGAATTAACGATGCTGACTGATGAAGGGCCTCGACTTTCTCGGCAAGTCTACAATCATGGGGTGAGCCAGGTTTTACGTGTTCAAACTGATATGGGCCTTGATTTGACTGGGACACCTAATCACAAAGTTAAAATTATGACTCAGGCTGGCCCTAATTGGCGCAGATTAGATGAACTGCAACAAGGTGATGCCATCATTGTCCAACTGGGGCAGCATCATGGTCAAAGTCAAATCCTAGCCCACCCCTGCGACCACCATCACAACCAAGCCAAAGTTGAATTGCCTCCTGTCTTAGATGAAGACTTGGCCTTCTTTTTAGGCTATTTTGCTGGCGCTGGCTTTATGATTGAAAAAGATGGCCCCTGGCGTTTAGGGGTCAACATCGCTCAGGATAGCTATTTACGACAAGCAATACCTGAACTGTTGGAAAAACTTTTTTCTGGGGTGAATATTCGCAGCCAGCAAAAAGAAAATGAGGCCTCGGAAACGCTAATTATTAGCCATCGAGCGATTAAAGAATTTTTAAGGTTGAATGGTTTTGCCAAATCAATCAGTCATAAAACGAGTGTCCCCCGTCTAATTCGCCAAAGTCCCCCCGAAATTGTCGGAGCCTATCTACGTGGCTTGTTTGAAGCCGATGGCGATATCTCACATCATTATCCCATTTTGCTAGGTTCCTCGCGTACAAGAGTGTATGAAGTTGCCATCTTACTCATTGGTTTAGGATGTCCAGTGAAAATTGATACCCTGTCGCTTGGCGAAGAACACGACGGTGACGTTCCAGCGGACCGACGGCCTCTGTGGCGACTGCGTATTCATTCGCCTCGTGGTCTTGAAAATTGGCGGCGTTTTATCGGTTCTGCCTCCTCGTCCCGTTTTGCTGTCTGTTTTGACTTTGAACCCAGCTTAAGCCCAGCAGTCAACTATGTCTTACCGCATAGCGAGAAACAGCCAAACTTTGCTCAACAGGCCCGGCCCCTAAATGACAGGTGGTTTGTCTTTGTTGAGCAAGTCATTTCGGCAGGCTCATCGCTTACTTTAGACCTTGAAGTTGATGACAACCATACCTATATTGCGAATGGTTTAGTGACCCACAATTCACGGCGCGGGGCCCTCATGCTCATCCTCAACGTGTGGCATCCCGATGTCGGAGAATTTATCAACAGCAAACGGAAGATGGACCGCATTACCAATGCCAATATTAGCGTCGGCATCACCGATGACTTCATGGAAGCTGTCAAACAAGATAGGACCTGGGACTTCATTTTTCCCGACACCAGTGTGCCTGATTATGATGAAATTTGGGATGGCGACATTCGGGCTTGGCAGGCGGCGGGCAGACCGATTGTGGTGCATAAAACCGTACCAGCCCGCGAAATTTGGGACAATATTATCGAAAGTGCTTGGGCCAGCGCGGAACCGGGGATATTTTTCGTTGATCGTTATAATTATCAGAGCAATTCTTGGTATTTTGCCCCTATCGCTTGCACGAATCCGTGTACGACTGGGGATACATTCGTGGCCACTGAATATGGCTATACCCAGGCCAAGGATTTACAGGTGGGGATGCGAATCCGCACTGCGGCGGGTCTCAAACCGATTGAAAAGATTTACAATAATGGTCTCCAGCGTATCTATCGGGTCGAATTTTCTGATGGGGGGTACTTAGAATGTACAGGAGAGCATAAGTTGAAGGTGGTCCGAAATAAAAAATATGAATGGGTGGCTGTCTCAGCACTGCATCAAGGAGATAAAGTCCTCGTCTCGGCCAATGAAGCATTTGGCCCCCCCTGTCGCCTGCCTACAGAGGCCATCGCTTATATTCAAAAACATGGTCTAAACGTGTCCAGGACCTATGACCATCGTCTGGGTTTGGCTATTGGGGTGGTGATTGGCACTGGTTCACTGCGGCGGCTACCTGTGGCGGCAGGTCATTCAGACCAATGTGAAATTGCTTTTGGGGCTTCTGAAGAAGCTTGGGTTGATAAATTTGTAGCCTGGCTGACTGAAATGAATATCCAGCCCCAAAAAGAAAAAGATACAATATCTGGCGGAGATGGAACCGCCGTGAGGCAGATAGTACGTTTGCACGGTGATAAGTTAGCGACATTGATGATAAAAGTCGGCCTGCAACCGAACCTCAAAGCACCTGATAAAGTTATTCCAGAGACCTTCTTGAAAATGGATAAAGCATTTTTGGCAGGTATCTTAGATGGCTTATTTTCAACAGACAGGGCGGCGATACGACTGCCGAGCGTGTTGCTGACGCAGGATAAGCCATCACTCCGCTTTCATACAGTTTCTTACAGCCTAGCGCAACAAGTACGGCTACTTTTGCTTCAGTTTGGTATTCATGGCCGAATTTACACCACCGGCGATGAAGTCTTAGGATATGAGGTGGTTGTCATGAATGAGAGTCTCGCCCGCTTTTATGCTGAAATTGGTCTCAGTCATCCTGAAAAAGCAAAAGGGCTAAAAGATGTGGTTGAAAATTGGCACTTTAGCGGCGGAACTTGGACCGCCGCTGTTCTCTCCGTGCAAGATACTGAACGAGAAGAAGCGGTTTATGATGTTTATGAACCCCAGACCTTAACTTGGGTGACAAATGGTTATGTCTCTTTAGATTGTGGCGAACAAGGTTTACCAGCTTGGGGAGTCTGCAATTTAGGGGCTTTACACCTCGCTCGTTTCGTACAAAATGGCCGGGTGGATTGGTCAAATTTAGGCCAAGCCGTGCGCGTCGCCGTTCGATTTTTAGACAACGTCATTGACGGCACACCCTACTTCTTTGAGGAGAATGCCCGACAACAGTTAGGTGAACGGCGCGTGGGCTTAGGCTCGATGGGTTTGGCTGAAATGCTTATTCGCTTGAAAATTCGCTATGGTAGTCCTGAGTGTATCACCTTTTTAGACACGCTTTATCAATTTATCGCCCAGGAAGCCTACCTTGCTTCGACAGAGTATGCGGCAGAAAAAGGGGTCTTTCCTAAGTTCGAGACCGCCAAATTTTTACAGAGCGGTTTTATGCAAACGATGTCCGCCGAAGTGCAACAGGCTGTGCGGGAGAAAGGCATTCGCAATGTGACCCTCTTGACCCAGGCCCCAACGGGTACAACGGGGACCATGGTTGGCACCTCGACGGGCATTGAACCCTATTATTTTTGGGAATGGGAACGTCTGGGCCGCATGGGGTCACACCTCGAACGAGTAGATGTATATGATGAGTGGTTATCTCAAAATGCTAAGGGTTCTGACGGAGCGATGAAGTTACTGCCGCCCTACTTTGTCACCGCGATGGACTTAAAGCCAGAAGACCATGTGCGGGTGCAAGCAGTCATTCAAAAATGGGTGGATAGTAGTATTTCTAAAACCTGCAACACGCCGAATGATTATACGATTGAGCAAACCCGTCAATTATATGAATTGATGTATGAGCTGGGCTGTAAAGGCGGCACAATTTATCGTGATGGCTCACGCGACCAGCAAGTGCTTAACTTGACCCAAGCAGAAGAGGGTGAAGCCCCCCCCCCTGCCATCTCAGCCCGGGTGCGTCCGCTCACCCTACAAGGTCAAACATATCGCAAACATACGCCTATTGGCACAGCCTATATCACCGTTAACGTCAGTGATGAAGATGATGACCCCTTTGAAGTGTTTATCAATGCGTCTAAAGCAGGGTCCGATGTGGCCGCCGATGCAGAAGGCTTGGGTCGTCTGATTAGTTTGATTTTACGCATGCCCAGTCCTCTCAGCCCAGAAGAACGGGTGCAAGATATCATCGCCCAACTGCGCGGGATAGGCTCAGGCCGTCCGCAGGGTTTTGGCCCCAATCGCGTCATGAGTTTGCCCGATGCCGTAGCCCAAACGCTGGCTGAACATATCGGCTTTAACCCGCATACTTCTCTGCCCGGCCTCCCGGATGAGGAAGAGGATACCCCGCGTCAATTTAGCTTCCCCCCGTCTGAAGGCGATTTCTGTCCTATATGTGGTGCTGCAACCTTAATTTTGATTGAGGGGTGTAAGATGTGTTATAGTTGTGGTTATAGTGTGTGTTAACGTCACGATAAAGTCTTTGCTCCTTCGCCATTTTGCATTACAATAAAAGAACTTTTTATACAGAAGGCCCCCTTCATTATGTCTTTCTTAGCAAGGAGACTCGCATGGCAGATAATAAACGTAGCAGCATCGTAACCGCAGGCACACATCGAGCCCCTAACCGTTCGATGCTCCGCGCTGTTGGTTTTGACGATGATGATTTTGATAAACCCATTGTTGGCGTGGCTAATGGCTATAGTACCATCACCCCCTGTAATCTCGGTCTGAACACTTTGGCCCAACAGGCTGAAAAATCCCTCCGCTCCTCTGGGGCAATGCCCCAGTTATTCGGCACAATCACCATCAGCGATGGTATTTCGATGGGCACGGAGGGCATGAAATATTCTCTCGTGTCCCGCGAAGTTATTGCCGATTCAATCGAAACGGCTTGTATGGGGCAAAGCATGGATGGGGCCTTAATTATTGGTGGGTGTGATAAAAACATGCCTGGGGCCATGATCGCCATGGCTCGCATGAACATTCCCTCTATTTTCGTCTATGGAGGAACTATTAAGCCTGGTCATTATGATGGTCAAGACTTGACCATTGTCAGCCCTTTTGAGGCTGTGGGTCAATATAGTGCGGGTAAAATTGACCATGAAACCTTAGTTGAAATTGAACGGCGGGCCTGTCCAGGGGCTGGATCTTGTGGCGGCATGTACACAGCCAACAGTATGTCGTCTGCCTTTGAAGCAATGGGCTTGAGTTTGATGGGTTCATCAACCATGGCCGCTGTGGATGATGAAAAAGCCGACAGCGCGTCCATCTCCGCCCGTGTTTTGGTCGATGCCATTAAACACCAACGCTTGGCCCGCGACATGATGACCCGCGAGTCCTTTGAAAACGCGATAGCCGTGATGATGGCCGTCGGCGGTTCAACCAACGCTGTACTACACTTGCTCGCCGCCGCCCACGCTGCTAAGGTCGATTTGACCATTGATGATTTTGAAACCATTCGGGCAAAAGTGCCCGTCTTGTGCGACCTTAAACCCTCTGGACGATATGTTACGGTTAATTTCCACAAAATGGGCGGTGTGCCTTTGGTGATGAAGATGCTCTTGGTCAAGGGGTTGATTCATGGCGACTGCCCGACCATTACCGGGCAAACCATCGCTGAGGTCTTAGCTGATATACCTGAGATGCCACCAGCTAATCAAGATGTCATTTTACCCTTCGACAAACCGCTCTATAAGCAAGGTCATTTGGCCATTCTCAAAGGCAATTTGGCCACAGAAGGGGCTGTAGCCAAAATTAGCGGGGTCAATGATCCTAAAATTACTGGGCCAGCCAGAATTTTTGAGTCAGAAGAGGCCTGCTTAAAGGCAATTTTAGAAGGTCAGATCCAAGAAGGCGATGTGGTCGTGGTGCGCTACGAAGGACCCAAAGGTGGGCCCGGTATGCGCGAAATGCTTGCCCCCACGTCGGCCATTGTTGGGGCAGGCTTAGGCGGCAAGGTCGGCTTGGTCACAGATGGCCGCTTCTCTGGCGGGTCTTATGGTCTCGTGGTGGGACATGTCTCCCCTGAAGCCTTTGTTGGTGGGGGCATCGCCTTGGTCGAAGAAGGGGACTCCATTACAATAGACGCAGAGCAACGCTTGCTCCAGCTTAATATTTCTGCTGAAGCATTAGAAAAACGCCGCGCCGCTTGGCAACAACCCGAACCACGCTACACCTCTGGTGTCTTAGCAAAATATGCCAAACTCGTTTCGACGAGCAGTATTGGCGCAGTTACGGACTAATCAAAGTGGCAAAGTGTTTGCCTTGTAACTTTACAATACTGTTGGCGAACTAGGTCTGGTGATTGAAATTACCAGTTAATCCGAAAAGTGCGTTGAAACGCACGACAAATCAACCTGTTTCAATAGGTTTCGCAGTGTCAACGGGGCAGGCTTATCGCAAGCTTGCGCGGCAATACCATCCTGATGTTAACCCCGATGACAAAAATGCGGAAGAGAAATTCAAAGAAGTTAACGAAGCTTATGAAGTTTTATCTGATCCCAATAATCGGCGTAAGTATGATCAGCTAGGTCAGTCATGGCGGCAATATCAACAAGCGGGGCAGATAATTTTGATTGGTCTCAGTGGTCTCAGGAAGGGATTAATCTCGGTGATTTGTTCACGGGCCGCAGTGGCCCAAGCGATTTTTCTGACTTTTTTGAAGCTATTTTTGGAACACAAACTATGAGCAGACGTTCATCCCGTAGTCAAGACCATACCCAAGACATCGAAATATCACTAGAAGAAGCATATCATGGTACAAAACGTATTTTACAAACCAGCAATAATCGGCGGCTGGAAGTCAAAATTCCGCGCGGGGCTAAAACGGGCACAAAAGTGCGCATCAAAGGCGAAGGTAGTCAGAATTTAGAGAGCAGCAGTGATATCTATTTGCGCGTTAATATTACCCCCCATAATCGCTTTGAAGTTGACGGTGAAGATTTGAATATTAATGTGCCCTTAGATCTATACACCGCCCTTTTAGGCGGTGATATTGAAGTCCCCATCTTAAAAGGCAAACTCAAATTGAAAATTCCTCCTGAAACGCAAAATGGTAAAACCTTTCGGCTGCGGAACCAAGGCATGCCAAAACTCAACGAACCGAATGTCTACGGCGATTTATATGTCCAAGTTGATGTTAGATTGCCCAAAAATTTGACCCCAGAAGAAAAAGATTATTTTGGTGAATTGCGACGGATGCGTCGTTAATCGTCCAGACGCTAGGTACTTCATCAATCACAAGGTCTTTACGGTTCATAGTCTTCCGAGGGATACCCATGATCATCCTTGTTGGGGCTGGCCCATCTGGCTTGGCGACGGCTTATTATCTGCAAAAGCGGGGCTTACCGTATCGCATTTTGGAAAAAGAGCGAGTCGGCTATGCCTGGTGTAACCACTATGATCGCCTCCAATTACATACCCTAAAACAAGTCTCCGCCTTGCCAGGAAAAGCCATGCCGCGAGGCTATCCCAATTTTATTTCCAAAGACCAGTTTTTAGCCTATTTGGAGGATTATGCTCACCATTTTCAGCTACCAATTGAAAGCGGTATTAAAGTTGAACGGGCCGAAGATACAGGTACAGAATGGATTCTTCATACCAATCAAGGTCAAATAAAAGGCCAAATCCTTATTGCCGCGACAGGCATTTGGAGTAACCCTGTCCGACCAAAATTCTCAGGAGAAGAAACATTTGGCGGTTCCATTCGCCACGCCTTGACATATCGCAACGCTGCGCCTTATCAAGGTCAACGGGTATTAGTTATTGGGGCGGGCAATACAGGCACTGAAATAGCCGTTGATCTAGCAGAACATGGCGTGGAATCAGCAATCGCCATTCGTAGTGGGACAACCTTTATCCCTTACCCAAATTCCGCCACCTTGGTACAGGTTGCTGCCTGGGTCCTCAGAACCCTGCCAAAATTTCAGGGAGAACAATTGTTACGAAAAATGAGGGTTAGCTTTCAAGAGATTGGCATTAACCCACCGTCTGAGCCGCTCATGGATGCCTATCCTGTTGTAGGCTATGCCCTACCTGAAGCTGTGGCTGTAGGGCAAGTCGCGCTTTATGGAGACATAGACCACCTTTATCCTGGCGGTGTGCATTTCACTGATGACCAAAAAGTCTCTTTTGACTCAATTATTCTGGCTACGGGCTATCGTCCCACCACCCACTTTATCACCCCTTATTTCAAATTCGCCAGCAATGGATGGCCTATCTTAAGACAAGGCCGCTCCACCCTGAATCCTCGTCTTTTCTGCGTTGGCTTTGAATATCCCGCCACGGAGGGCTTTTTGCAGTCAGTAGGTCGAGCGGCTAGGCAGGTTGTGGTGCAGATGTAGTTATTTGTTATTCGTCATCAGACCTGCCAAAGGCCATCATTTCAAGATCAACGGTAAATAAATTCTAACTGTTGTCAAGTTTTTTTTGAGCAAATATAACCCGGCTGCTTGAAAATCCTGCGCCTGACCACTACCTGCGACAGCACTGACGGCCAACACATCACTGGCAAAATAGGGATATATCGCCCACACGCCGATGTGACCAGGCCCATTTGTCTCGGGGATGAGGTCAAAAAAAGCGGCTTGCGTAATGGCAGTTTGCGTAAAGGTGGTTTGAGCGATCTGTTGGATATTGAGGATGCGAATACCGGCGTGGAAGTTGCCGATGTAGGCATGTTGATCCTTGACCCAAATATTATGGTCGCTGGCCCCCGTTGGGCCCTCGTAGATGCCCATCAACTTGATCGTCTTTAAATCCTGAGCATCCCAAACGAATATGCGCGTATTGAGACCAGACTGAAGTTCATCATTCATATCTGCTGAGAGGAAATAACGGTGATCAGCGGTAAACCACGCCAGATGAGCGCGGGCAATATCTACGTAGTCTAAATCGTCTGATAAGGTTAGGGGCTGCGTTTTGACAGTCATATCCGCGACGAGGAGATTATCATCGCTGGCCACCAAACAGATCTCGCGTCCTTGATAGGCCATGTCTGGGCCTTGATACACCACGCACATTGTGTCCGAAGCTAGGTCGCCTACAGGATAACAGCCAGCCGAGACCGGATTGCTCGGGTCTTGCACGTTGACCATATACACCGCCCCCGAACATCGGTCTGGCCTTGTGGTCCGGGCGACATAGGCGTAGCCAGTCGCTTCATTAATGTAGATATTATGAGCATCGCCGAAGCCATCAAAATGGGCTGTCGTGGTGAAAACAGTTGGCTGGGTGATGACCTGACGAAGCTGGGTCAGGTCGAATACTTGCATCCCATGGAGGCTGGGGCTATCAGCAATGATGAAGGCATGGTCTCGATAGACCTTAACATCGCGGTACTTATCTGGCTTGGTGGCGGTATGATTGGGTAAATAACCCACCACAGTCGGGCTAAGGGGTTGGCTAATATCGACAAATGTTAAACGATCCGTCAGACCCATGAGAACATATTCTTTACCTGTTTCAGGGTCAGTCCAACCCCACAAATTGGCGGCTCTTTCGCTTGAGGTGCCCCCCAAGCTGTTGAGGGAAAGATAGGCTAAAAAATCAACGTTATGACAAGGATACTCGTTAGCAAAGCCATTTTGACAAACACTGCTTAAGCCAGTCTGTCCTTGGGCAGAAGTTAAATTAAAGCTGCTTAAACGGATACCCATGATGGTAATGAGCATCATGACAATGGTCGTGCAGTGAATGGTTAAATTTCGTTTTCGCATCATTATTTCTTTTTATCTTCGTCGTGATTGTCGTGTCCCGCTTCATCATTACCATGATTCAGATGGTCCATCGCTAGGCCTTCTGTTATTTCTATGGTTAGACTTTGCGGCCCAGATTTTGCAAAATTAAGGGTGATGTCAAATGTATCGCCAAGGGCTAAACCCGATTGTACACTGATGAGCATGACGTGCAGCCCCCCCGGTTTTAATATTGTCGAACCCCCAGCGGGAATAGTCACCTGTTCAACAGGTGCCATCCGCACCACGTCATGATCATCAACCTTGGATTCATGCAGTTCAACAACTTGGGCGATGTTCGATTCGACGCTCAACAAGGCATCGTCCTGACCGCCTGTGTTCATCAGCATCATATACACAGCCCCATTGGTCAAGGTTAGGCGGGCAAAGGCATCCATGACTGAAATCTGAGGCTCTGCGGCGACTTCAGTTTGGGGCAAACTTGGTGCAGGGACATTGCCTGACTCAGGCTCGACGTGTACACAGCTAAACAAAAAAATGAATGAGCATATATAGATATACGCGATTAATTTCATGAGAGAAAACTCCTTTTAGTTTTAATTAATAAATGTGATAGACGTATACTGAAATTATTTTAAAAACCATCGTTTTGGAGATGTCATTTCGAGCGTAGCAGAAATCTTGGCCTGTTAAACTTTGCCTGGTCGAAATGACATAATCGACAAAACTTTAATTCCCATTCTATTTTCAGTATAGATAGGTTTGTTTTATAATTTTGAAGGCAAGAAAAAATGATTACATTTAACTCAATAAAAGATCTCATAAACACATTAAGTTGGGCAAAAGAACTTCTTTCTGAAATGTTAGACAATCTGACCAATTTACCAGAAGCAATCCAAATCCGTCTCAAAGGCAAATCATTGACCCTAGTCGGGGCGAACTTTGCTAGTGATAAGCGTAAGGTTGTTGAATGGAAAGGTGAACCTGAATAGCTTTTTAGGACAACCTTATGGGTGAGAGGCATAGGGGGCGGTTGGTTATGTGTAATGAATTTGAATAATTATCTGTATTTTGTTAGATATCTAATCCAAGGTATATAATATTTGTGTGAAAGATCATTGATAAATATTTAGACGAATGTCAGGTAGGAGGCCATACATGTCGAGCATATTATCTCGATTTCGGATAGAGGGTTTACATAATATACGAACTATAGATATACCTATTGATGATAATAAACTAATACTTGTCGGAGAAAACGGCACGGGCAAAAGTACTGTCGCTAATTTCATCTATTTTCTCCTAACCGCTCAATGGTCTCGGATGCTTGGCTATGAATTTAAGCGCATATTGGCTGTTGTAAATTCAAGAGAGTATCAATTTAGTCGAGACGATATTCGTAATTTAGCAATATTGCCCAATAAGTTGCGGAGACATCCACCTTTTTTACTTCGGTCAATCAGATCATTGCTAAATATATATCATTTAGAGAAGCCTGAAAACCAGATCAAAATGATCTCTAGTGATTTAAGTGTTTCACCCAGAATCGTAAAACAAGTGATTGGTCGAATCAATGATGAAGAAATAGTTTCTGAGACATTGAAAGAAAAAGCTCGAATACTGACATCATCGACAAAAGATCAAGTATTATACTTACCAACTTATCGTAGAATAGAACAAGATTTAGAAACAATTTTTCCAGAATTAGGAAGAAGGATACGTGATACCCGAGAGCGGTATTCAAGAAAAAGACAAAGAACTAATTATTTGGAATTGGTAGAATTTGGCATGGATGATGTGGAAAATACAATTAATCTAAAAATGTTCGCAATAAAGGAAGGTGTTCGCAAAGCCCTAAATAATTTAACGGGAACCTATCTGAGAGATATGATTCAAGGCGCATTTCAAAATGTTGAGGCATCACAGCTTCAGGAGCTTGATGACATCACCGTAGATGAAATATTTAAACGTATACCAGAGGAAATTCTGACCGAAAAAGATAAAGAAACTTTACGCATTATAATCGCTGAGATCAATCAAACTGGACAAGTTGGAGAAAAAAACAAGGTAATTGCTCATTTTTTAACAAAACTCATAGAAATCAATCAAAAGCAGCAAGATGATGAGCGAGACGTACGCGAGTTTGTCAGTACCTGTAAAGGTTATTTGTCGGGCAAACATTTTATCTATGATGATGTTTCATTCGATATCGCTATCATCCAAGATAGTGAGAATGAACATTCTCAAAAGCTGGCAATGCAGGCTTTATCTTCGGGTGAGAAACAAATTGTTTCCTTATTTTCACATTTATATCTTTCCAGAAAATCAGATTTTTTTATGATTATTGATGAACCAGAACTCTCTCTCTCTGTTCCCTGGCAAAAGCAGTTTCTGCCAGATATACTTAAGCGATGCAATGGATTAATTGCTGTCACTCATTCTCCATTTATTTTTGACAATGAGCTTCGTCCCTATGCCCATTCGCTAGAAGAATTTATAGAACCATACGAATATGATGCCAGTCTTGAGGATAGCCAAAATGAGCTTCGCCCCTATGCCCATTCGCTAGAAGAATTTATAGAACCATACGAATATGATGCCAGTCTTGAGGATAGCCAACTATATCATCTACTGGAAGACGAACGTCTATTTTAGGAGACATCGATGTCATATCTGGCAAGGCTCGATAGAGTCAACGAAAGTCCTGCTATTGATTATCACCTTTGTTTATTAAAACACCCATCTTGTGGGATTAATTTTCAAAAATTCTTTACCAACGACCCTGTCTTAACGATTTCAAAAGAACTCGAACAGCTTGAAACTCGCTTATTTCATTTAGAACGGCAGTACAAGATTTCTTCCGAGACAATTCATCAGTCGGCTTCAACCGGCGAAAAAGCAGCGATTGGTGATGAAGATATGGCGCAGTGGTCACATACTTATACCAGATGGCTAACTCTTAAAAAAGATTACAAGGATCAAGTTACTAAATTACAACAAAAAGTAGATCAATCAACACAAGATACTATATCATCAAAGCCAAACGCTGATAAAATCATTGAAAAAAATGAACAATTATCACAAGATGATGATGACCAATTATCTCGTCAGAATGGGGCAGCATTCTTATTGTCAATCGCAGGCATGTTTACCTCAGAACCTTCGGATACATCAGACAATGTTGAATCCATCGTGTCTAATCTCATCTTAAAGAAACATGGACAATCAACGGATGATAGCACTCATTGATAGCGGGTTCCTTTATGCAGTACTTGATGAAAATGACAATAATCATCAACGTGTTAAGGGTGTCTTACCCGAGCTTCTCGAGGAAAATGAAACAATTGTACTGCCAACTGTCGTGATTGTAGAGGTTGCATATTTATTGCGCCGAGGATCAAAGAGATCAAAGAAGCTAGGGCATAAAAATATGCGCCAATTCATTTCAACATTAGAAGAAAGCCCTCTCCAGTTGGAACCCATTACAAAATCTGATACACGGCGTATTTACGAATTATTAGAAAAATATTCAGATGTTAACCTAGATTTTGTGGATGCTTCGATCACAGCTTTAGCAGAGAGATTAGATATTCGACGAATATTGACGGTTGATCAACGTGATTTTCGTATCATTCGGCCCCGACATTGTCGCTATTTTGACATTATCCCATAATGCGTTATACTCTATAGCCAAATTAGAGATTAACAAAAAGATCATGTCTTAATCTCGTCATTTCATCATCAAAACAACCATGCTCAGGAGGAGTAAGCGGGTATGCGCTGTTAGAGAGGCTAGGTCAGCGGCTGAAAGCCTGGCTCTGTATCGCTCGCAGAAGGTCGTCTGAGACGTTGGTTGGCTGAATCATCGTTCGTATTAGGCCAATCCGGGCTAGCCCGTTATCGCTAACAAAAGAGCAAATGATTTAATCTTTCGACCGATGTTGGCTGATTGAATTGTTTTGAATCAAGGTGGTACCGCGGAGACCTATAACCCCCTTCGTCCTTAGTGATGAAGGGGGTTTTTTGTTGCAAATAATTAGAGAAAACTTTTTTTTGTAATCCTTTAGAACTTTATAGCCCTGCTTCTTTGGGGGGTCGAGGGAGCTTATCTTAACACACAGGGACCTTATTGGCTACCCTGCCACCCTGTTACCTTAATTCAGGAGCGTATCATGACCATACCAAGTTTACCCTTTGATTTTCAAGAGATGGCAAAATTCTATGAACCTGCTAAGTTTGAAGTACCACTTTATGAATGGTGGGAGGCAAAAGGTTTTTTTAAACCAGAAATCGCTGGGCCAGAAGCCGAGCCATTTGTAATTGCTATTCCGCCGCCGAATGTGACGGGCGAACTGCATTTGGGCCATGTCATGTTTGTGGCCTTAGAAGATTTAATGATCCGCTATCATCGCATGCAGGGTAAAGCGGCCTTATGGGTCCCAGGGACCGATCATGCGGGCATTGCCACTCAGCTACAAGTTGAAAAGTTACTTCGTGCGGAAGGCACAAGCCGAGAGGAAGTGGGACGGGAGGAATTTCTGAGGCGCACTTGGGAATGGAAGGAGAAATACGGCGGCCAGATCGGGCGTCAATTACGTCGTATTGGTGCTAGTTGTGATTGGGATCGGGAACGATTTACGATGGATGAGGGTTTATCGCGGGCTGTGTACGAAGCTTTCGTGCGTTTGCATGAGGCAGGTCTCATTTATCGGGGAGAATATTTGATCAATTGGAGTCCTGGTCTGCAAACGGCTGTCAGTGACTTAGAGGTGGAATATGCAGAAGAACAAGGGCATCTTTATTTCTTCAAATATCCGCTGGCGGAAAGTACCATTTCTATGGTGCATGGCCAAGCGGAGCAGGATTATTTGCCCGTGGCGACGACTCGGCCTGAAACGATTTTGGGCGATACAGCCCTGGCTGTTCATCCAGATGATATGCGTTATCAGCATTTAATTGGCCAGTATTGCCTTGTGCCCATGCTCAATCGGGCCATTCCCATCATCGCTGATGATTATGTGGATATGGAATTTGGCACAGGGGCCTTGAAAATTACCCCTGGGCACGACCCGAATGACTTTGCAATTGGTAAAAAACATGAGCTGGCGATCATCAACATCATGAATAAAGATGCTACGCTCAATGAGCATGCTGGGCCTTATGCTGGCTTAGACCGTTTTGAAGCGCGGCAAAAACTGTGGCATGACATGAGCGAAGCCGGTCTGACCATCGAGACGAAAGCTCACACCATGCAAGTACCGCGCTCGCAACGGGGCGGCGAAGTGGTGGAACCCTTGATCAGCACCCAATGGTTTGTTAAAATGGAAACGCTGGCTGTCCGAGGGCTTGAGGCGGTTCATCAGGGCGATATTCGCCTCATCCCAGAACACTTCGTCAAAGTGTATGAGCACTGGTTGGAAAATATTCGTGATTGGTGTATCAGTCGTCAGTTATGGTGGGGACATCGTATTCCAGTGTGGTATTGTCGGGATTGCTCCGAAATGATTGTGGCCCGCGAAGACCCTACGCATTGTCCTGCTTGCAATCGTTCACGCCTTGAGCAAGACCCTGATGTGCTGGACACTTGGTTCAGTTCTGGTTTATGGCCTTTTAGCACCTTGGGCTGGCCTGATGATACGCCTGATCTTCAGCGTTATTATCCGACTGACGTGATGGAGACAGGCTATGATATTCTCTTTTTCTGGGTAGCGCGGATGATTATGCAGGGACTTAATTTAACGGACAAAATCCCCTTCCACACCATTTATCTACATGGCTTGGTGCGTGATGAGCAGGGGCGCAAGATGAGTAAAACGACGGGCAATATCATCGACCCGCTGGAGGTGATGGATGAGTTTGGCACGGATGCCCTACGTTTTACCTTGCTCACAGGCTCGACACCTGGCAATGATATGAATTTGTCCCTGACGCGGGTTGAGTCAAACCGTAACTTCAGCAATAAAATTTGGAATGCCACCCGCTTTGTTTTGTCGAATCTGGATGATGATTTTGAGGCAGCGGCTCCAACCATCGCTGCGCTGACAAGGGCAGATCGTTGGATATTAAGTCGGCTCAATCATCTCATCGAGGCTGTGACGCGCTTGGTTGAAGAATTTAACTTTGGTGAGGCAGGTCGCCAGATGTACGACTTTTTCTGGAGCGAGTACGCAGATTGGTACATCGAAATTGCCAAGATTCAAATCCGCAAGGGGGATGAAACGCAACAAATACAAACACGGCGGGTGTTAGTCCATACCTTGGAACAAACCTTACGCTTGCTTCATCCTTATGTACCCTTTATTACTGAGGCCGCTTGGCAACATCTGCCGCATGAAGATGATGAGCAAAAAAGCCTTTGTCTCGTGGCTTGGCCCAGGGCAACCTTCAGAGATGAAGCCGCTGAAGAAGCCATGCAATTGACGATCAACCTCATCCGCACTATTCGCAATGCGCGGGCTGAGAATAATGTTCAGGCGGGTAGACGAATCACGGCCTTGATAGCCGCTGGCGATAAGGCCACCTTGTTACAGACGCAGGGAGCGATTATCACCGACTTGGCCCGTCTCGATGGGGAGAGTCTTGAAATCGCCGCAGTCTTGGCCGAAAAACCGCTGAATGCAATCACAGTGGTGGCAGAAGGTGGTTTGGAAATCTATTTACCGTTCGCAGGCTTACTGGATATCGCTGAACAGCGCGGACGTTTGGCGGCTGAGTTGGCTCAATTGGAGAAAGTCATCACCCACAGCGCAAAGACTTTGGCTAATGAAAACTTTGTCAATAAGGCTCCAGCAACGGTCGTCGAGAAGGAACGGGCTAAATTAAGCGATCTACAAACACAAGCGGAGATGTTGCGGTCACGATTAGAGACCTTGAGTGTGGGGAGCTGAGTCGAAAACAAAGCCGGTCACTTGATAAACCTGCTGCTTAATCCGCAGATAATAATGCCTTCCAAGCGATATAATCGTTCGTTCAGGCCAATCAGGCATCGTCATGGTTGGCCTGATTTTTTGAGCGGCCAATATAATGAATAAGCGATCTTGATAAAGGGTATAAGTGTGCGGAAAAAGATGCCGATCATGATTGGCTCTCAAATAGCCCTCGAAATCGGCGGTACGTTCTATCGTCTCCAGTTTGTGCTTGCGGCGCATGATGTTGCGACAGGTCGTGACAAGTTTAGGGTCTTGTTTTTGGGGGGTGACGTGGAACTTGACTTGGTGTAATTCATTTAAAAGTCGTGCTGCATGTTGGGCACTCAGGGTTAAAATGGCTTCGTTGGTTAAAGGAGCGTTGCTATCGGCTTCATAACTCACTTGAAGGACAATATTTCCCTCATCCCAATCTTCAGCCATGAGGTGCAGGGTTGTCCCTAGCTTTTGCTGTGGATCAAAGGCTTGAATATAAGTGGGATAACCGCCGCGTAAATTTGGCAGATAGGACGGGTGAATATTGAGCGTTCCATATTTGGGCTGCTTGAAGAGAGCGGTGGGAATTTTATGAGCATAAGAGGCCACAATCAAATAATCATAGCCTGACAGATCGGGGAACTGATCTAGTCCAGCATAGGGCAGACGGCGTATTGCGGGATAAGCGGTGAGAAACCTTAAATCTATTGACGGAAAATATTGTTGGCTCAATCTGTGATAGTACTTTACTTGTTGCTTGAGATGAGGCAAGTCCATCCTCTGATTTTGACTCAGAAGAGACTTGAAGAAACGATTTTTCAGATTGAGCGGGGGCGGGTCAGCGAGAATAACATCAATCTGATTTTCCAAAAAGAAAGCGGTATCTTTTAAGAAGACCAAAATATGAGAGAGATAGGGATCGTAGCCAAGGAAAAGGATGTTCATTCAAATTGATTTGGATTAGCCTTGACGACTAATTAATGAGTGTGTAGCAGCTTGTGATGATTTGAATTTTTTTAGCTACGCAACACAGTCCAGGTTAGTCGTCTAGTCCGCCAGAAAAGGTTCGTCCGTTGAAATCCTAAAAATATTATACTGAAAAAAGATTGAGAACGATAGTTTTTGGCGCCTGGATTAGCCCCCTAAAGAGGGTTGGGAGGTGTTTCTAAGCCTTATTTTACGACTTCCGATCACCAAAATTTCAGGATGGGTCAGTTGACAGATATGACGGATTGCGTGTGGCGAATATGACAACGAATTAGAGGATGCGGCGATAAAACTGCCGTAGGCGGATATACAACCTATCCGACAGATCGATTTTCAGCTAACCCACATTATTTTGCAAGAATATGTCCGTATTATCCTTCGATCCCTTGTCATATTGGTCCAAGTACGACGCAAATTGTGGAGTATACATTAGTGAATCTTTGTGTTTTTGTTACGCTTAACTTTTTCGCTCAAAGGCCAAGCGCAACCCCAAACCCACCAACACCCCTCCGCTGACACGGTTAATCCAAACCTGAACCGTTGGATGAGCCCGCAGCCAACCTGAGAGGGTTCCCGCGCCATAGCCAATCGGGGCTTTGATCACAAAGGTGAGCAAGGCAAAGACTAAGCCTAAGCTGAACAAGATTATGCCTGGTTGTGAGGTACGAATTGGTACGAATTGGGGCAAATAGGCGAAGTAAAAAATCGCGATTTTTGGATTGGAGATATTTGAAATTGCCCCTTGCAAAAAGAGCGCGGGCGTTGAAGCTACGGTTAGGCTCTGTAAATCAAAATCTGTCTGCTTCGTCCGTAAGAGCTTCAGGCCAAGATAGAGTAGATAGGCTGCCCCAATCAATTTGAAGATGGTGAACCAAGTCTCTGAGGTGCGTAAAATTGCGCCCAAGCCAAAGGCAGCCAAAATTGTATGCCCCACCAACCCGATACTGACCCCTGCCGCCGTTGCAATGCCCGCCTTTGACCCCTGAACGATTGACCGCGACATCACCAAAATCATATCTTGACCTGGGGTGATGATCACAAAGAATGAAGCGATAACGAAGACTAGTATTTGAATTTCTGTCATAGTTTAATTTCCTTTGGCAGTAATCATACCTCAAATTCTCAATGTTTTATACACGCACTGGAGCCTTCGTTTCAAGACTATCCAAAATTGCCTCGCAGATTTGCATGGCTCGATAAGCATCCCGCAAAGTGGGTAGGCTAGATTGGCCGGATAGAATGGCTTGGGCGAAGGCTTGCATTTGACCCCAATAACCGCCGCGTTTTTCAGCATTATCGCGGGTGGCGGGAGTCCAGTATTGACCTGGAATACCGGGGATGGGGCCATAACCACTTTCAGCGGTGTGAGGTTCAAAGTGGAGGGTATGTAAATTAATCAGTCGTAGATGAGCGCGAGCATCCCCTGCCGCTTCAAGTTGGCTGGTCCAATTGGGCGTACAACCCGTCAGCGTCACTGTACCTGTCGCACCGCTGGTGTAGCTGGTGACACAGGCAATGGAGAAGCGTCCCTCTTCGCCGACGGATAAATCCGCGAAGACGGACTTCATTTCCCCCCCCAGATGGCGGGCTAAATCGACGGCATGAGTGGCTTGGAAAATCATATATTCCCACCCTGCTCGATAGTCATACGTGGCATGCCACATCGGGCTGGGCATGAAATAGCGACTTTCTAAATAGAGTAATTTGCCAAATTCAGACGTTTTCATGAGTTCCTGAAATTTCTTTACCCCCGGCGCATGGCGCATATTATGCCCGATTTGTGTCAGAACCCCTTTTGCTTCGGCCAGTTCAACTAATTCTAGGGCCTCAGCTGGCTGATGGGCTGGTGGCTTCTCCATCATCAAGGGCAAACTGGCTTCCAAGACCTGTTTTCCACAGGTATAGTGCATCTTGGGCGGCCCAACGACCATGACGGCATCTAAATCTTCTTTCTCCAACATCTCATCTAATTTCGTATACCAGCGGTGCGCCCCGAAAAAACGTGCATTACGTTCCGCCAAATCAGCCTGAATGTCACAACAAGCCCTTAAATCTAGCTCAGGGATCGTAGCAAAATTAGGATACCAGGCCGAACTCGCCTGTCTGCCACAGCCAACAAAACCAATGCGTACAACTTGCTTTGTCATCATTATTTCTCCAGGGATAAACTAAACATTATAGGAAGTAGAAAAACTATATCACGAATAGGCATTTGTGACCAAATAACCGCCTAAACGAATGACACAAACTTGTTTTGCCAAATCTCCAACTTGAGGTATAATCTTCACCAGCTTTTACAATTGTTAATTACTAATTGTCACCCTCGGGGTGTAGCTCAGCCCGGTTAGAGTGCTGCGTTTGGGACGCAGAGGTCGTTGGTTCGAATCCAATCACCCCGACAGATTTTACACATTAGGCGGGCGTAGTTCAATGGTAGAACATTAGCCTTCCAAGCTAAATATGCGGGTTCGATTCCCGCCGCCCGCTTTGGTTAATGTAGGGCCTTTAGCTCAGCGGTTAGAGCTACCGGCTCATAACCGGTCGGTCGCAGGTTCGAATCCTGCAAGGCCCACTAAAAATTATGCCCAGCAACAAGGCTGGGCATTTTTGTTTTGTGGCTCTTTGAACTTTTTTGTGGTGAAATATGCAAAGTGGCTAAAGTCGGCCGGGAGAGGCCCTTATACAAGGACGTGCATCCTTGGATGCCATGCGACTTTGCGCCTTTCGCTGGCGAAAAGCCCTCTGCCTCTTTGCCTCTTCCTCCCGGGGGCCCTAAAGCGTCTTTTATGACCGTGATATTGCCACGATAGCCGTCTACCAGCTCACCCTGTTTAACCCAGCCACTATCTTGTAACCACAACCGTATATCGGCTATTTCATTGAGCTGAAAACCGGCCGCTCAATGAGATGAGTTAACTCATAAGCTGTTTGAGGAAGATGAATAAGCAATTCTGGGGCGTTGAGACCACAGAAGGCAGCCAATTGCGGGTCAAACTGTCCCGTCATGTCGATAGTTAGCACTGGTTTTTGTTTAACTTGAAATTTAGCCGCAATCTTAGCCAATACGCCCTTGACCCTCTGACCCAATGAGTTCTGTAATGCGACCTTGTGGCAACCCTCGGATTTCTATGGCTTTATCCAATTGACTAAAGCCCGTCGTAAACGCCGTCACAGTTTGTGGCCCAGCTTGACTGGGTTGAAATAATTTTTGCGGCAACTCTGGTTTAGGGAACCAAACTTTACGGGTGAGCCGGTTGACAGCTTGATGAAAAATTTGGCTGAAGGTCATGGAGATGTCACCTCATGTCTCGCTGTAAATATGGCAAACTTTCTACTTCTGGATTATAATTTATACGGGCCTTAGTTTATGTTCTATCATTCGCTATTCATTATATAGAACTTATGTTCTTTCGTCAAGAGATAAATTTTTAAGGACTGAGTCGGTCATGTTCAACCGTTTATTTCGGCGGCGGAAAGCCGCGCAAACCAAGGGTCAACATCAAGAAGAGACACATTTAATTGATTTACGCCAAGTAGAAAAAATTTATGAGACGGCGGCTGGTAATTTTATTGCCCTGAAAGAAGTGGACTTACAGATTGAAGCTGGTGAGTTTGTGGCCGTCATTGGCAAATCTGGGAGCGGAAAATCAACCCTAATCAATATGATTACTGGCATTGACCGCCCAACCTCTGGGGAGGTCATCGTTGATAGCACAGCCGTACATACCTTGAGCGAGGGTCAATTGGCCCAATGGCGGGGGCGCAAATTGGGGGTTATTTTTCAATTTTTTCAATTGCTCCCGACTTTAACCGTTTTAGAAAATGTCATGTTGCCGATGGATTTTTGTAACATGTACCCTGCTCGTAAACGTCAAGATAAAGCCCTGCATTATTTAGAACAAGTAGACATGGTCGACCATGCTCATAAACTTCCTTCAGCGACTTCCGGCGGGCAACAGCAGCGCGTCGCTATCGCTCGCGCCTTGGCCAATGACCCCCCTATTCTCGTCGCCGACGAGCCGACCGGGAACCTTGATTCCAAAACATCCGACGATGTTTTTAATTTATTCACTGATTTGGTGCAACATGGAAAAACCATCGTCATGGTCACCCACGATAATGACCTGACCCAACGGGTGACACGGGCTGTCATTGTCGCTGATGGTCTGGTCGTTGATGAGGTCAGGAATGAGTAGCTCGTCTTGAACTTAAATTGAGCAGCATCAAGGCGATTTGACAGAGGTACGTCATCGCTTGTTGACTCGGCAGAAAGCAGTGGCGGCTTGAACTATGTTAGGTCTATTGGCTGATGAAAATTTTAACGGCTACATCGTGCGTGGTTTGCTGCGTCGTCGTTCAACTTTGATATTGGTGCGAGTACAAGATGTAGGATTAGGAGAAGCTAATGATCCAGCTATTTTGGCGTGGGCTGCTGTTCACAATTACATTTTATTAACCCCCGCTCGGGCAAGGGGGCCAGATTTTGCTTATAACCGTGTTGAAGCAGGACAGTCGATGCCCGGTGTGTTTATCTTGAATGACCGAATGTCACTTCGACAGACAATATCTATTACCCTGCAACCTTGCCACCCTGCCACATTGACAAAAAATCAACCTTGATAGCCCAGCTCATCCAGTGAGGTAGCGATGACCATTCCCCAAGGCCCAAGTTCTCCATTTCAGTTACTTTTCGCCGATGATGCTGATGAAACTCCCTCTCTCCCAGAACCATTTCGGGCTATTTATCCCGGTGATTGGCGAATAACGCCCCCTAAAGGTCGTCCCTATATTTATAGCAATTTTGGCATGTCGCGTGACGGACGTATTTCTTATAATGAACCCGATTTGGCAGAAGCCTACCATGTCACCCTAGCTGCGTCTCATGATCGTTGGCTCATGGGCCTGTTGCGGATGCGAGCGGATGCGCTCATGCTTGGCGATACGACCTTCAAATTGGAGAAGTTTCATTTGGAACAGGCGGAGACAGTTTATCCTTGGACCGCTGAATTTATCTATCCCGCCGATGCTAAGGCCTTTGCTGCCCAACGAAAAGCGGAAGGCCATCAACCAATTCCACTTTTCGTAATTTTGTCCCTAAGCGGTGACCTTGACCTAAGCCAACCCTTCTTCACCTTGCCTAATCGACACTTTATTTTAGCCACAACAAATCGGGGGGCAGAAAAGCTTCGCACTCAGGCGATACCCGCGACGGTTGACGTACATGACTTAGGTCAGGCGGCGGCTGACCTAAACCGCTTAGTGCAACTGCTGCACAGCGATTACGGTACTCGTCATTTACTGTGTGAAGGCGGGGCAGGTGTTTTTGCCAATATGCTGCAAGCTGGTTTGATTGATGAAGAATTTGTCACCTGGTGTCCAACCTTGGTGGGCCGAAGCCAAGATCATCATCGGCCAAGTTACACTGAGGGCGTAGCTTGGAGGCCGGGCAAAGCCCCTTACTCGAAACCACTCAGCCTTCATCGAGGCGGTGATTACATTTTCCTACACACCCGATGCCAGTATCCAGAATAGGAGCGTTTATGTCAACGATAAGCCCCGCTCTGCTCGAAAAACTTTCAGCCATTGTTGGTTCTGAGCATGTCCTTACTGAAACGAAACAACTGGATAACAATTCACGGGATTGTTATTGGTATTCACCCGTCCTCAAGCCCCTTTTAGATGACAAGGTGGCGGAGGTCATTGTCCGACCCAAAACAGTGGTTGAGCTCATGGCCGTGATTGTTTTAGCGGTGGCCGACCAAATTCCGGTTACCTTACGCGGCGCAGGCACAGGCAATTACGGTCAGGGTGTCCCGATGCAGGGGGGCATTCTTATTAGTACCAAACGACTTGATCGCATTTTAGATCTCACCCTCGATTATGCCCGCGTGGAAGCCGGCGTGATCCTCAAAACAATTGAA
This sequence comes from Anaerolineae bacterium, assembly GCA_965199695.1. GTDB lineage: Bacteria > Chloroflexota > Anaerolineae > 4572-78 > 4572-78 > CBDAUV01. The sequence continues at coordinate 3,017,565 of OZ241372.1, forward strand.
ATGGCAGGGCGCAAAATTGGGGCAGAACTACGCTTTTTCCCGAGTACGCTGCCCACGGCCACAGCAGGCGGCTTTTTGGCTGGTGGGTCGGGTGGGGTTGGCTCTATCACTTGGGGGTCACTATGGGATGAAGGCAATGTTTTAGCTATCACCGTCGTTACCGTGGAAGAACAGCCACGGATATTGACGATTACTGATCCGACTGAAATGTTGGGCGTAATTCATAACTGCGGTTTGACTTGTATTATCGTAGACTTAACCCTTGCCTTAGCCCCCGCGATGCCCTGGGAGCAATATGTTGCCGCTTTTGATACCTTTGAGGCCGCTTTACGTTTCGGCGAATCGATTGCTTATGAGCATCAGGTGACCAAACGGCTGATCACGCCGCTAGAGTGGCCTATCCCCAGTTATTTTCAGCAATTAGTCAAAGCAGGGGCTTGCCCAGATGGTCAAGCGATTGTGTTGCTGCATTTGGTCATGCCACGAGATGAGCTAGAAGAACGCCTCCAGCTTTTTAGCGGAACCATTACCTGGTTTAGTCCCCATGAAAATTATTTACGAAAAGGCTGGCAGTTAAGCGATTTTTCATGGAATCACACCACCCTCTGGTCGATGAAAGCTGATCCTCAACTGACTTATTTGCAAGATGCCTTCGACCCAGAGCGTGTTCATGAACAAATGCGCTTACGGAAAGAACGTTACGGCGATGATGTCTTGGAGCATATTGAGTTTTCAAAATTTCGTGGTCGTTTGGGGCCACAAGGGTTGAGCATTGTCCGCTTTCATTCTAAGGAACAACTGTGGGAGCTGATCGAATTTTGTGAGGAGATTGGCATTGTGGTGGCCAATCCCCACACGCACCGTCTCGATGAAGATGTGCGTTGGAACGGGCAACCCATCTTAGATGCTAAAGCTCAGTGGGATCCGCACGGCTTGCTCAATCCTGGACATTTGGGGGGTTAAGCAGCATGGCTAAATCACTGCAAACACGTTATCTAGCTCACCTCTCTTGGCCGCAAGTTGAGGCTTTGGACAAAGAGACAGGCGTGGTTATCCTGCCTATCGGAGCGGTAGAACAACATGGCCCCCATTTGCCCATCTTGACCGATACGTTCATCGTCACCCATCTGCTTGAAGCGACCTTGGCGGTCCTGCCAGATGAGGTCCAGGCTTGGGCCTTACCGCCCTTGAATTATGGCAAGAGCAATGAACACCTGAACTTTCCTGGCACGATGAGTCTCTCCGCGACGACCTTGATAGCGGTGTTGCACGACCTCGCGGCCAGTGTCGTCCGGGCTGGTTTTCGGCGGCTGGCTTTTCTAAATGGACATGGGGGCAATATGGCGGTCTTGGAGGCAACGGCGCGGGACATTCGAGCCGCGACGGGCTTAATGTGCTTCTGCCTTCAGCCTGGGGCGGGCGGAGAGACTCCCTTTCCCTTGACGGCTGAAGAGAAACAATATGGTTTCCACGCGGGCGAAGTAGAAACTTCATTGATCTTGGCGATAGACTCGGACTTGGTTGAAATGGACAAAGCCGTGCAGCATTTCGCTCATTTTCCAGAGACTGGCACAGCCTTGTTCTACTTTGGGTGTGCCTCCACTGCTTGGCTGGCTGACGATTGGAGTCCAAGTGGCGTTTTTGGCGATGCCACCTTGGGCACGGCTGAAAAGGGACGATCGGTCATCGAAACCTACGCCCAAAACTTGGCGGCCATCATCGCCGCAATTAGCACCTTTGAAGTAGGAGCGCAACCCTGATAATGGATTGGATTTTGCGTCAAGCGCGTGTATCAGATGAAATGCCCTTGCAGGACATCGGCCTAAAAGATGGACAAATCGTTGCCCTAGCCTCTCAGTTGGTAGCATCGGCAAATGAAGAATGGGATTTAGCCGGGCGGGTCGTTTTGCCAGGGATGGTGGATATTCACACGCACTTAGATAAAACCTACAGTACAGTTTATAACAAAAGCGGTACTTTGCTCGAAGCAATTCAAGTGTGGCAAGCGTATGAGAACAAAAGAACTTTGGCAAATTTGCAATTTGCCGTGGAGAAAGCGATTGTCAGTGCCCTGAAAAATGGGGTGACAGCAATGCGCTCTCATTTGAACCTGAGTCACGCTGCCAATCTGGAGATGCTTGAATTGATGTTGAGCATACGAGATGGAGTTAAGGATAAACTTGATTTACAGCTCGTCGCTTTAGGCCATCCAGAGGACTTGTCTGTCTATCAGACCATGGTCACTGAGGCACTGGCGATGGGGGTTGACTATATTGGCGGCGCGCCCGCTTTGACCTCAAATCCTCGAGAGGCCGTGGCCGCGACGTTTGCTGTGGCTGAAAAGACAGGCAAACCGATTGACCTGCACGTTGACGAAACAGAAGACCCCCACATGCTCACCCTCGAAGATATTGCCGAGCAGACCCTCGCCCAGAGTATGCAAGGCCAGGTCACGGCTGGGCATTGCTGCTCCCTCGCCTTCGCTGATGAGGCGAGGGCCGCACATGTGATGGATAAAGTGGCCGAGGCGCAAGTACACATTATCACCTTGCCCTCCTGCAATCTGGTGCTGATGGGGCGCGGGATGCAGCCTGTACCCCGTGGGGTGACGCGGGTTAAGGAACTGTTAGCCCGTGGTGTCATTGTCTGTGCTGCTTCGGATAATGTCTGTGATCCCTTTAATCCTTTTGGGGCTTATGATCTGCTCCAAATTGCTAACTTAACCGCCCACGTCGCCCATCTGACGGGCGAGACTGAGCTATACACCTGCTTAGACATGGTGACAACCTATCCCGCTCAGGTTTTTGGGCGTATGGGCTCAGGTCTTGTCGAAGGAGCTATCGCTGATTTGGTGGTCGTGGAAGCCCAACGAAAACTGGATGCCATGCTTCATCCGCCGGAGCGTCTAGCGACCTTCAAAGCAGGCAAATTGATTGTACGAACAAACACTGAGCGGACATGGTATCTTTAATTCAGGGTTCTATGAGAAATGTTGTGATAAAGAGAGAAACAGGTAAGGTTACAAGGTGGCAGGGTGTCGTTCTTTAGAACGCATACACAAGGGGTTTGGGACGTTCATCACCTTGCCACCTTGCTGCCTGCTCACCCCAAAATTCCTCATAGAACCTACTTCAGGTCCACGACCTATGAATCTGATTATTCGTCAAGCGCGATTACAAGATGGCTCAGTGGTAGATATTGGGATTGAGCAGGGCTTTATTACGGCCCTGGCCCCTAACTTAGCGGAACAAGCTGATCAAGACTTAAATGCAGCAGGACAACTCACCTTGCCCGCCTTCGTCAATGGACAATTGCACGCCTGTAAGTCATTTTGGCGGCGTTTACGCAACCGACTTCCCCCGCCTCTTCAAACACTGCCCCGTTTTGAAGCAGCCAATCAGGTGAAACATTTATACACCGAAGCAGATGTTTTCAGTCGCGTTGACGAGGTGATGCAACTGGCCATTCAACATGGCATGAGGCGATTCAATTTCAGCCCTGTAAACGGTATGTCGTCTTACGGGGAAAATTAGCCGCTCAGACAGAACAACACTGCGAAATGTACCTCTGATAATAAAGGGTTATCACCGCCCCAAACGCAAGCCATACTTCTTGGCGCAAAGACCCTTAGCCTTGGACTATTTCTTCTCGCTGTTCGTATTTCCCTTGGTTGATTAAATCACTATAGATGAGCCGCTTCCCTTTACCCCTTTTCCTTTTCTTCTGTAGCCTCCTCTCTTTCTTTTTTCAGGGTCTAGTTCGATGCCCACTGCTTTTGAAAGGTCTGTCTCCTCCTAATAAGGATTTCCCCCAGTCGTTCTTTTGGGCGGCAGTTTTCTCTCTTTGTCCCAAGGTCTGAGGGTCTTAGTCGATTTTCCTATTCTTTGGGCAACTTCCTTCCCCGATCATCAAATGGCTAAATGTCTGATTATCTCATCTTCTTTCCAATTTTCACCTTGTTTATCTTCTCTCCCTCCGCCAATAAAAAATCCGTGTTTCACTTGGCTCACTAAGTGGGACATGGACATTTTCATGCAAGGGCGAAGGCTCATCTCGTCGCACCGTCACCCACCAAGTAAATTCATCGCCTCCAGCAACCCCATACCCCGCCTCAACTGGTACACGCCAGCGGGTTTCTTTATGAATGCCACTGCCCCAATAACGGGCTTCGCTTCCTACAAAGTAACGAATGGTTACATCATAATATTCATCCTCAGCCAAGATACCCACAGGTTCCCAGCTTAAATAAATGGCCGTGAATTGACCCTCAAATTGAACCCCTACGGCTGGACCGAGCAAGCGCGGGGCGGGGTAAGGGTATTGGTCGGACCCGCGCTCCCTGTGGGAGCGGGTACGCCGCTGTGGGGGTAGGGGCGGTCGTACCTGCGCTCCCTGTGGGAGCGGGTACGCCGCTGTGGGGGGGCGTTGGATGACGGCGGTGGCGGTTGGGGTAGGCGCGATGAGGGCTTGATAGGTCTCAGCTTGGCTTAATTCGGCCTCACTTTTATCAACGACAGGTAAGGCGGCAGCACGCTCATAATCCGTCAAGGCTAAATGAAGCTGCCCGCTGCGTCTGAGGGCATCGCCTCGATTTAGATATGTTTGGTAGAGGCTTTGCATGGCCTGTCCATTGGCATAGCTTGGATCATCCCGCGTGATTTTTAGTAAGATTTCGAGTTTATTATTCAAAGATAAGTCTGCTTCGAGACTCTGTATGTATGCTGTTGCCATAGTGATCTGAGTTTTGATATCTAGGCGCGTTGGACAGAGTTGTTGACCTACCTGAAAATCGCTGATGGCGGCTTGCATGGTGGCTAAGTCTTGGACGTAAGTCAGGTCGGCGACCCGCTCCTGCCCACGCGCTAAGTAAGCTTCACAGGAGAGAAGGGTGACATTGGGGTGGCTAAAATCAGGGTCAGCCTGAAGCGGAAGCAAGGTGTCTAGGGCCTGGGTCCAGGCTTGGCTCTCTAAAGCACTTCGAGCGATAGCCACTTGCTGGGCGACATAGTGTTGGCGTTTGAGATGCACTTGCAGGACATGGACGGCTTCTTGATTGGGGTTTTGATCCAAGGCTTGATCAATCAAAGTTTGGGCTAAGGCAAATTTTTTGCCTTGAATGGCCTGTTCAATTTGCGGGATAAGCGAGGGACTAACCGCTTCGATTGGGGGAGCTGGTATGGTCTGATTGACCAGTAAAACGCTGCCTAAGATGACAAGAGCTAATAAAACTGTGACCGCAAACCAAGGTAGCTGGGTAAAATTAAGCTTCAGGCGTTTTGGTAAAATGTTATTGAAACGGCGTTTCGATCTTTGTTCAACTGGCTGAGGTTGACGCTTTTTGGCTTGGCGCAATAAGTCGTCGATGTGTTGGGGGGTCAGCAAATCCTGCGATTGAGCCTTAGATGTCTCTTGGACAATCTGAAATTTTAATTGACGCAGCGTTGTCTCAACTTGAGCATATTGACCAGTCTGCAAACAGACGATAGCCTGTTGATATGCTTTCCTTAAACGTTTGACCTCTTTCAGTTGTCTTAGCTGAACTTTAGCGAGGGCTAATTGACGGCGGCTGTGATTGTCATTGGGAACCAGGGTTAAATATTCGTTCAAAGCATCAATCGCCTCAGGCCAATCGTTTTTTGCGAGGGCCTGAGAGGCTACTTGTGATAGAGCCTGTTGGCGGGCTAAAGGGCCAACGTGACCTAATTGAGGTTTCACCTCAGCATGGTGTCGATTGTGATGATGAACTTGATAAAGCAAATCCAAGGCTTTTAACCAAGCCTGGTCTGCGATAGCCTGTTCTGCTTCACGATAGCCTTGGTCAGCAGAGGCTATCGAAGCATCTTGATTTGATGACCAAGTATCCTGAATCGGGTGAGTGGATAGTAGCTTCTGGATCACTTCCTGGACCTGAGTGGGTGTTTGAAAGCGATCAACAGCCCGTTTGGCCAGCAAGCGGTCGAGAAAAGTGTGTAAAGCTTCGGCCAAAGCCTGATTACGGCCCTCAAATTGGTCATTTAAGGTTAGGGGGGACGGAAACTTGGTCAAGTGTTGATTGAGCGTTTCTGTAGCTGTACTGCCTGCAAAGGGAAGTTGGCCCTGTATCATTTCATAAAATAACACGCCAGCCATATATAAATCAGCCCGCTGGTCAATTTTCAAGCCCAATATTTGCTCAGGGGCTAAGTAAGCTGGTGAGCCTAAGAACCCTGAAGATGTTTGTAAAGCGAGGGGTCGGGGTGACTGAAGCCCAAAATCCAAGAGGATAAATTGATTTTTTTCAGTCAGCATGACATTTTGGCTGGTGAGATTGCCATGCCCCAAACCATATTGCTGCCCTTCATTGAGGGCCTGACATAGCCCGTCTAAGTATTGTAAAGCCTTAGACCAAGGTAATTTACCCTGCGCTTGAAGGACTTGAGCCAGCGTCTGCCCTTCAACATAGGCCATGATAAGATACGGTGTTTGCTGGTCTGTGCCATAATCAAGCAGGGCTGCGATATGCGGACTGTCGAGACGTTGGGCTAACTTGGCGGTGCGAAAGAAGCGGTGGAGATAGGCCTCCTCCTCAGCCAAGTCTGGTAACAGTGTCTTAAGCACGACCAGATGACCTTTATTGATATCTTCCGCGATATAAGCCCGTGTCAAATGCCCTCGCCCTAAATCACGCACCAGCCGATAACGATTACTGAGAATATCACCAATCAAGCTCTACTCCTAAAATCAATTAACAATTAACAATTAGTAATTAGGCTAGGCCAAACTTTAAACGAGCCACAGATTACACAGATTTTTTCTTTATTAATCTGCGAAATCTGCGGATCATTATTTTTTTGGATCAGCCTTAGTAATTTTTTTACTAATTGTCAACGCCAATATAACTGTGGATCTATTTTTAGTCGTTTGAATCGCCAAGCGAGGCCGACAGGATAACCAATCATTTTCGCAAAATCGCCTGTCAGACGGATAATGGGAATCCATAAAAAAGCTTTACTTTTTTCAAACCTAGATAAATCTGACCACATCGAAAATAGACGTTTATAGGGTGTATAGAACAACCCCCAGCCGCCTAGCATGGCTCCACCAAGCCACCACCAGGGCGTGACCAAAAGGCCGACGAGTATGAGCAGCGGTAGAGCGACCAGATAGGTCAAATAGCGAATGGCATGCCGTTTGCGCCACAAATCAGCTTTTCCATCACCGCGAGCATACTGATAATATTGCTTATAGAAAGCGCGAAAGGTGCTACGAGGACGAAAGTGGGCAATGGCTTGAGGGGCGAAGCTAAAATCGCCTGTTAAATCTTTAAGCTTCAAATCGAAGATTAAATCTTCACAAAAGTCAAGCCATTCTGGATAACCGCCCACAGTCTGCCAGGCTGTTTTATGAAAGGCAATGGAACGGCTGCTAGGTAAAAAGGTGTGGGGATTAATTTCATCAATTCGGGGCAAGACGGTCGCGCCCATCGCTACCTCAAACGTACTTTGCGGATCTGGCATAAAAAAACCGGCCACCACCGCGGGAACCTTTGTGGGGTTGAAAGCGTCTATGAGACTGGCTAACCAATTTTCAGCCAGCCGGACTCCGACATCAGTACAGGCGATGATTGGCCCGACAGCCGCTTCAATCGCCACATTACGCCCTTGGCTGATATTGGCCCCCGGCTGGTGGATGATCTTGAGCGGTAGGTGCTTGGTATAGCCTTCTAAAATGGCGAGGGTTTGATCTTTGGAGCCACCGTCAACCACAACCACTTCATCTGGCATATGCGCTTGAGCCACGAGCGAGTCGAGTAACTTGTGAATAGATTGGCCCTCATTAAGCACCGTGATAACAACTGAGACCTTCATTTTTTTGCCTTATTCTATCCCTATATCTAGCGGCGATTAGAGATAGGTTGACATAATTTTAAATTTGATGGTATAATTTTGCTGATAACTATACTGGATGCGGGCCTAACCTTAAGATTTGGTGTTGAAATACCTAAACATTAAATTTATGCCTGTGCTGAGTATATTCAAGCTCAAGGTGCAGGGCTTTCACAACAGGCACTTACGATCACATCCAACGTGATTTATGATGTCATTCTTGACCATCGTGCGGCTAAAGTGCCTCGCACCTAGATCGTTATTCTTCGTGATTACATCTTGGCTGAGGATAGAATTTCATGACCCGACGACAGTGGAGCTTTATGCTTTTGATGATTTTAGTCAATTACCTTGTTTTTTCCCAATTGTTCAGTCGTATTATAGATCCGCCATCTTCAGGGGAGATAGCGAGCGCGCTGACTCGGACACCCAATCCCACCTTTACCATTACGCCTATACCACCCAGTCCAACCCCTGTTCCCTCTAATACCCCTGCCCCAGTGACCTCCTCGCCCACCAGTACATCTGTCCTGAATCCTGGGCCGGCTCCCGAAACTGATGACTCATCACCCCAATCGTCTGACTCACCGAACAATACATCACCTGCCAATCTAGGTGATACGACCCCGCAAGTAACCGCTTTTCGCACCGCAGTTAACCTCCGCGAGGGGCCGGGAACCCGTTATCGAATCATCGGCGTTTTGCCACAGGGACAGAGTTTGGTCATTGTAGGACGCAATGCCGCTGCTTCTTGGTGGCAGGTGAGAGCGAATGAGCGCTCAGTCTGGATTGCGGCCAGTGTCACCCAGTCAACCAATGCTACTGTAGCGAATATTCCCCTTGTGGCCGCACCTGCCCCACCCCCTCTTCCGCCGACAGCGACTCCCGTGCCAGCCCCGCCCCAACCCGTTCAACCTGCCCAACAATATACCATCATCAATATTTTCGGCCAACTTAATGAGGGGATCACGCAGATCCGAGGCTCTATCCAAGATGCGAATGACAATGCGGTCAATGGAGCCAGAGTGCGGGTGCGTTCAGGCAGTTTTTGTACGGTTTCTTACCCGTCTGGTGCGCCTGGCGGCTATCCAAATGGGAATTATGATATCTTGCTAGACAATCGGGCCAAACCGGGGCAGTGGCAAGTGGCTGTGGTCAATGGGCCAGCCAATCCAGACGATACCCAATGCAATAGCGGTTTAGCCGTCTTGTCTGAGGAGATTACGGTGGAGACCCAATTTAAAGAGAGTGTCATTTTTGTCGAATGGCGGAAAAATTATTAAAATCTCCCTGTTTGTTTATTATTCCGCTGTCAAAATCGGCCCCAGGCTATTATACTATTAAAAAAGGAAACTTAGCATGCCTAAACAATGGCACAGTGCCCCAGCCATGCAAATTGATGTCGAAAAGTCTTATACTGTCTCAATGGAAACGACCTGCGGCACAATTGAAATCGAATTAGCCCCCCAATACGCGCCTAATACCGTCAACAATTTTGTCTTTTTGATCAAAGAGGGCTTTTATGATGGGCTCACATTTCATCGCGTGATCGCAAATTTTATGATTCAAGGTGGAGACCCAACTGGCTCAGGTAGAGGTGGTCCTGGTTACAAATTCGGCGATGAGTTTAAGGGCAATCCCTTGAAGCATGAACGGGGTGTGCTATCTATGGCCAATGCCGGCCCAAATACCAATGGTAGCCAATTTTTCATCACCCATGCGCCCCAGCCCCACCTCGATGGTCGGCATACCGTTTTTGGCAAAGTCATACAAGGTTTAGATGTGGTTGATGTTATTCAGCAAGGCGATAAGTTGATGAAAGTGACGGTCAGGGATGGATAGCGGTGTAGATGGCCCATTAACAGAATTGATAGCGTTTGTCACAAGACCACCTGTATCAGTATACTATACGGGTGGTTTTGTGTTATAATTGACTGACAAATCTAGGGAATGGGAATTATGCAAACATATCAATTTAAAGAATTTATGAACAATGAAGGTGTCCTTACACTCTCGGGATTACCATGCATACTTGGATTTGGTGGTACGCCAGGAAATGCTATTTTGTGATTCCTTTTTCCCTAAATTTCTTGAAATAATTAATAAACTATCAAGGTTCCCTGATCCTCACACCCCCTTGCACCCTTCCCCCTTTATGCGCCTCTTGGAGCCCGCCAAGATGTTCGAGATAAGGATAATTTAGTCTGTCTTGACGATATACTTCAATCACCGGTGTGGTGAATAAAATGACATAAGGAACTTCGACAGCTAAAAAGTCTTGCAGTTCTCCCGCGACAGCTTGACAACTTGCCTGAGTCTCGCAGACCAACAAGGCATCAGCTTTGGCATCAAACGATGAATTTGTATAACCGCCTGCATTTGTGCCCCCTGCCCGGACTTGGCTGGAATGGAAAAAATCTCGTAAAAAGTCAGGAAAAGGCCCTAAACTCCAGCCAAAAATATATAGATCAAAATTTTGTTCAACAAAGACACGCAGCACTAAGACGCTATAACCTGCTAAATGCGTCTCCACAGGTATGCCAATTTCATTCAACCAAGAGGCTACCCATAGGGAGAATGTGCTGCGGAGCGGGTCATAGCTATCGTTGGGGGCGAATAATTGTAGGGGGGGGACAGGTAAACCATCTGGCATGAGCAACTGTCCTCCAGGTTCCACCTGACCGCCGCCATTTGGATCCCAGGTTGGTTTTTTATTTTCTGTCCAACGATAGCCCGCCTGTTCGAGAATGGCGATGGCTAGATTGAGGCGTTGAACATGATTTAAGCCTTGACCAAGCTTGAGGACATCATCCTTATACCAAGCTTCGTTAGCAGGCGGAACAAAGGTATGTAGAGGAATTATCGTGTTTTGGAGGACTGTCTGAGCAATAAATTCTTGGTCGATTAGCACGGCCACCGCTTGTCGGAAGGCACAATCATTCATCGGGCGGCGGCGATGGTTAAAGCCCAAATAACGAAAACTGTTCGCAGAATTTTCAATGATGCCAACCGTGGAGTCACGTAGAAGCTGATGGCTTAAGTCGCGTTTCAAGCCTGAGGTATTGAGGATGAAATCAATTTTGCCATTTTGCAGCGCGAGGATGGTTGCCGCTTCAGAAGAATAAGGGATATAGCGAATTGTCTGAACTTGTGGCCCGAGGTTGTATGATAGGCTAATATCACCTTCTGCGATGCCATATAACACAGTTCCCTCACTATCGGCATAGGTGCCGTTGGTGTAAAGGGTGACTTCTGTATTCGCTCTAAAAAAGGTAGGATTGGCGGTTAGCTCAAGAAATTCGCCAGGTTGCCATTGCTGATAAATGAAAGTTCCTGCTAGTGGCTCATCCTCTGCTGGATGAGCAAAAAGAATATTCTGGGCAGTTTGTCGAGCGGCGAGGATATCTTCCTCGCTGGAAGTGATGCCCGCTGCTTGTAAGGCGTTCATCGCTTGTTCAACGATTGGCTCCCAGTAGTGTGCGGCGAGGATAGGTGCTTGTAAGGCTCCCCACTCATGGCGGGCCAAACCTGGTCTGGTGTGATAGACATATTTAACCGTATAATCATCAAGTACTTCTACATGGTCAAGATAGTCTAGGTCATACCATTGGGCCCAATTTCCTGTGGTCAAGTGCAGATTAAGAACGGTATTGGCAGTGAAGGCGACATCTTGAGCTGTGAAAGCCTGGCCATCACTCCAGACGATATCGTTCCGGATAGCGATATCAATAACCCAAAAATCTCCTTCTTCTGTCAACTGAGCGGGTAAGTCTAAGGCAACTTGTGGAACGAAGTCAGCGCGTTTTTGGGATAAAGTATACAGGGATAACCGTTGGGGCAGCATGTAATCATGCCAAACGTTGCTCTCTGGACCCTGAGCCGCCCAAAAATTGAGGGTGCTGATATCTTGTAACACACCGATGCGGTAAACGTTGTCCGTTTGTAAGATAGGCGCGGATAATAACCCCCCCGACCCGCTAGGGGGTGTAAGAAGTTCCCTCTTTTGGATAGATAGAGGGGCTTCTATACCTCGAATATGCGCCGAACCCTGACCGATAAGAGAGCTGGCAAGGCCCGCATTAACTTTCGCCGTTGTCAAATCAGGTAAAGGCTTACAGGCAATAGAGGCAGTCGCTAGGATTGGCTCACGCTGTATCTTTGCCTCTGCCGTCGCCCTTGCTTCTAAAGCCACGATTTGTGCGGCTGCTTCCGCCGTCATCGCTGCTTTCGCTGTGGCCTTTGTTTCGGTTAAGACATCTTCATTCAGGGTCCATTCAATTGTCGCTAATTGAGTTTGAGCCGTCGCATTTGCAGCTTGAACCGCCGTCGCTGAGGCTTTGACCGTCTCTAGTTCCGCTGAGGGCTCATCATCTCCACAGGCGGAGAGGATGAATATGAATAGGATATAGTGCATAAGATAAATGTGTTTTTTCATGAATGATCCTTATTCAATAATCCTTATTTTTGAAGATATATCTGTAGAGTCATCTTATCCTGTCGCCACAAAAACAGGCTCAACCAACACCCCTGTCTTCTCATTCTGGTATTGCTGCTCATACTTCTCTCGGTTCTCATCACTAATATACTCGCAGAAGAAGATCAGCGAAATTTCGGCCAAGCCTAATTGTTTGCCATAATAAGCGGCCTGCTTTAAAGCTTCCTGATAGCTCTTGGCATTGGCGAAGCTTTGCACCTCCAGCCCATATTGTTGTCCGCCGTGATGGAGCACCACCCGTTGAGCTAAATCTTCGCCGAAGAAGAGGCGAATTAAGTCCTCTGCCTTGGTTAAGGATTCGAATTGATAATCCGTACGAATCCAAGTCGAGGCAAAATTTTCTTCTTTTTCTAAGACGGTGAAATAGGGAGCTAATACCCCAATTTTTTATCGACCAAATTACTCAGTGTTTCCCCAGCCAAATAGCGACGTAAATTCTCTTTCATGATTGTTGTGACATTGACATGCGTTTGTGTAGCGGAAGGAGAGGCGTGGGGGGTGATAAAAATATTTGGCGCATCCCATAACGCATTCTCCGTCGGGAGAGGCTCGATTTCTGTCACATCCAAGCCCGCGCCAGCCAATTTACCGTCGTGTAACATTTGAGCTAGGGTGGGTTCATGGATGAGCCCCCCCCGCGAGACGACCAAGAAATAAGCCGAGGGTTTGAGCAAACTTAACTCCTTAGGCCCGAGCATGCCCCGCGTTTCATCTGTAATCGGCACGGTCACCACAACCACATCGGAACGTTGCAAAAGATCATTCAAGCCATCTAACAAACCAAGTTCAGACACGTAATCAGGTTGAGGGACTTCATGAACATCTACGGCGATGACGTTCATCTTAAATGCCTTAGCCCGTTCAGCGATAGCTCGGCCAATATTGCCTAAGCCCACAATGCCCATTGTCAAACCAACCAAGCCCACGCCAGGTTGTTTGAGCGGTCTTTGCCACACTTTGTTCTGTTGGGACTCATAGAGATGATGAAACCCCTTAGCTAGAAAGACCAACATGCCCATCGTGTGTTCAGCAATGGCATCAGCATGGGCCCCACGGGTATTTGTGACAATGCTATCGCTATCAAGCAAAGCGGGAATGTTTCGCATCCATTCTACCCCGGCACTGGCTGACTGAATCCAGCGTAATTTTTTTGCGGCTGAAAAAATAGCTTCGTTGACCGGCCCAAAGGCGATTTCCGCATCCCCTGCCGCGGCAATGAGTTCTTCCTCCGTTTCACCGGTTAAAAATTCGACCTGCGGAAATTCAGTTTGAAATTGGTCGGCGTATCGCTTGACCCAGGGAGCTGTTACAAGTACTTTCATAATGTTTCTCCTCTGTAAATACAGTTATTAGTTATTAGTGAGTTTGTTCTGGAAAATAATTAATAATTATCTAACTTTATATTAGCGACGTTACCCAAGGGTCCCTAGTAGGTCGTCTAATTCTTGTTGGACGGCTGTTTTTTGGGCTTCACTGAGACTGGCAATCGTCTCGATAGGAGGGTCAGTGTAGGGGCCTTCACGGTCAGCGGCTAAAGTGCTTAAACTTAACCCAGCTTGTTCTAATAACGCCCAGCGTTCCAGGCCCAAGCTTCCAGATGCTTCACGGAAAGCGTCAATCACATTTTGGTTGGTATATGCCGTTCCGGTGGCATGGACCGTTCCTGTTGTGTCACCAGCTTCGGGCTGTTCAGGTGATTGAGCAGGGGGCGTTTCCTGTAGGTCACCCCCTAACTTAGCGATTAACAGAGATTTTTGATGATCATCCAAACCAGATAGGGATTCGATAGCAGGGTCAGTATAGGGGCCTTCACGGTCAGCGGCTAAAGTGCTTAAACTTAACCCAGCTTGTTCTAATAACGCCCAGCGTTCTAAGCCTAACCCTTCTGAAACTTCACGGAAGGCATCGACCACAGCTTGATTAGTCCAGTCACCAGTGGCTGTAGATTGCGGCGTGGGAGCGGGTTCAGGTTGCGGCGTGGGTTGTGGTTGACGAATGCTCACCGGGACTAAAGGCGGTCGCGCCATATTGCCAATACGAGGTACGACTGGTTTGACCCGACCATCTTCCCGTCGCCAAGTGAAGAAATCCCAGTTTTTCTGATCGGGCGAAGATAAGATGAAGAAGGCGGCTGAATTGATGTAGGGATATTTGAAAACTTCATTGAGCCAATCTTCATATTCGCGGGCGATATCATCTTCCGAAATAGGCCAGGGTGGGTTTTGTTGGATATTAGAATTACCACATTCCAAAATTTCGAGAACTTTGTCAGGGTAGGCTTCATGATAATACTTAAAGGTCAAGCCAAAAGCTTCATTAAAGATACCACTGGGACGACCATCAGGCGGGGTTTGCCAATAGCTATGGCAGCCTAGCCAATCGGCTTTTTCGATAGCCGGCCGACAAACATCAAGCCATATACGGTCATGGTGTAGAAAGTCAGGCACGGCTAACCCAGGAAAACCATAACTGGCCCAAGGGTGAATATTTTTGAGGCGGTCATAAACCTCAATAAACCAACCATTGAAGTCGTGGGCATCAGCCTCGGTTGGTCCCCACCCTTCATAAGTCGCGGCATGATTTGGCTCATTGGCAATTTGAAATTTTTGACAATAAGGTTGCAGCTGCGCCATCACCTGCTGGGCCTCATTCACGTACTTGGTTGGTTCGGGGTGATGTCGTTCCCCAAAACCACCAATATGGAGACGGGTGATGATTTCGATATTGGGGTTAATTTCTTTAATGTGGGCAAACACTTTCGGCTGACTTTGGCTCATCATTTTGACAGTTTCGACTTTTGAATCACGAATAACTTGATAATCCAGGTCATGAAAATCAAAGTCATTGCGGCCATGAACACCGATTTTGCATGTTCTCGTCATGATATTTCCTTTCAATGTGATATAGCTGATTTTATTAATTAAACTCAAAGAACGACTTGGGGGCAAAGTGCAAGACGCTGATAAGCACTTATGACCCAATATCTATGTAAACAATAGCGGCTCTTCTCGAATAATTATATCGCCGATCTTCTGGAACAGTAAATTGGCTGGGGGATAGCTTGACGGATTTAGAAACCGCCCCGGCTGGAATTTCAATGGTGGGGCCAAGCTAGAGTAAATTTGTCTAGGCTTGAAGATACGATACGCATTATGAACCAAGGTATTTTTACCCCGTGCGCCTGAGCTACTCTTCCTCGTCCTCCTGTTCGTGCGCCACGTAGATTCGGACTGGCTGACTTCTAAACTGATTGCCTGCTGCATCATAAGCGATGACCTGAATGCGATGTCCTTCGGTATAACCGCCCGTATCAGAAATCAGTTCTAGCCCCCCAGAAATGCTTTTGGTATAGCCTATCGCCACATCTGGATTATCTGGTGAAACGATGGGCGAGACTGTCGATACAGTGATTATTTGCGGGGGCAAAGGCTGTCCATTTGCATCTAAAGCAGGACTACCATCAGGATTTAAAATAGGTCTTTCAATATACTGAGGCTCTTCCCAGTTTACGCCTTGGTCACGCATGGTAATGGGCCAACGAACGGAATAGGGAGCGACGGTTGTTTCATCAATCTTTATTCCATCTATATAAAATTCAACCTTGCTCATGGCTAAGTTATCTTCCGCATCAGCCTGAAGGTTGACATATTCATCATCTTCCATGATATAGGTTTTGCCTTCCGTGGGGTTAATCAGGCTGGCATAGGGTGGCGTATTATCAATAGTCACTTGCAGGGCATATCGCTCAAAGCTGCCATCACCGCGTAAATTTGTCAGTTGTAGGGTGTAAAGTCCCTGAGCTAAACCAGTGGTATCCCAAAACGCCATTGGCCCATTATCAATTGGATCATAATGGTCTGGGCCAATTTGGGTCCATTCCAGCGGGTTCAAGCCTCGGCCAAATTCCAGCCGATAGAATTGAAAGCCATCTATTCTGGCATTGCCGGTAATAAGCACCCCACCTTTGATATAGTCGAATTGACGCGGCCAAGTAATCGCCACTGGCCCAGCGGCGATACCGCCAGCGCAATTATCATCGTATTCAAAGGGGGGCTGGGGCACATTATTGTCTCGAATCCAATCATTTGCCACAGGAGGATAAATTGTATAAACCCGTTCTTCAATCAACTCAGGCGGTGTACAGCCTGCCACAGCTAATTTGCCATTGTCTCGGTTGATAATAAAGGCTTGATGGACATTATCTTGCTGTGTTGGTTGCGTCCCTTCCAAAAACAATTCGTATACAGACCCAGAGCTATAGGGGGTCGGCAGCAGGCCAGAGCGCGAATCGACCAGAACACGATCTAAACCGTCAGGTTGGGCCCAGGTTTCAACGGGCAAATCTTGGTGGTAATAGGCCATGACTTGATTCCAAATTGGCGCAGCCCCAGAAAGCCCAGTTACATCTTCCATCGGTTCATTATCATTGTTGCCCACCCACACAGTTGTGACCAGTTGGGGGGTAAAGCCAATGGTCCAATTATCACGGAAATTATTTGTCGTGCCAGTTTTGGCCGCCACCGGTCGGTCTGGGAGGGTTAAGTCACTATTAGCCCCAAAAGCGGGCGCACGGGCAACATCATCCGACATAATATCGACCATCAAATAGGCTAAGGAGGGTTCTACCACCCGCTCTTGTTCAGGTTGCCGATATTCATAGAGAATATGATCATTTGCATCCTGAACCAACAAGATAGCCACAGGGTCAAGGTTACGATGCCCCGGACGAATAACTTCGGGGTCACGTGGTTTGCCGGCCATCATGCCCAAATTAGCCAAAACGCTATAAGCGTAGGCCATCTCCATGGGTCTGACCTCCCCCCCGCCCAAGGTCAGGGCCAAGCCATAATAGTCCTCGTTGAGCGTCGTGATGCCCATCCGATGAGAAGTACGGATCACATTTTTAACCCCTGACTTTTGCATCACCCAGACAGCCGGAATATTATAACTGCGAGCCAAGGCATGGCGCAGTCGCACTGGCCCATGATATCGCCGATCATAGTTTTCTGGCACATAAGGTGGGTTAGGAGCATCAGGAAAAGATTGACGGACATCCATGATCATGGTCGCTGGGTTGACCAAGCGTCGTTCTAAGGCTGTTAAATAATTAAAAGGCTTGAAAGATGACCCTGGTTGCCGGCCAGGATCAGCTGCACAAACGTTAACATTCCCATCATTTTCTTCATCCCAATAATCAATGCTGCCCACCATGGCCAATATTTCACCCGTCGGGGGTCGAATGGACACGACACAAGCATTGCTGGCATTATGGTCATTGTCTTGTAAAAAGGCGACCTGTTCAGCCGCAATCTCTCTGGCTCGGTTCTGTAAGTCAAGGTCTACCGTGGTATACACTTTAAGACCACCGCGATAAATAAGAACAGGGTCAAACATTTCTAAAAGACGATCACGGGCATAAATCGCAAAATGGGGAGCGAGGATATCAAAGCGTTCTTGGATACGTTTAATTTCTAAAGGGTATTGATAAGTGGCGATAGCCTCTTCTTCACTAATCACCTCTTCTTCGACCATGCGTCTCAGGGTAATGCCCTGCCGCCCCTTGGCTGTCTCTGGTGAATCTAGGGGGTTCAGTGCTGGGAATTGAGGAATGGGAGCTAACATGGCACATTCGGCCAAGCCCAATTCATGAATTGGCTTTTGAAAGTAAACTTGAGAGGCAGCTTGGATGCCATAAGCGAGACTACCGTAATAATTGGTGTTAAAATACCACTCTAAAATTTGATCTTTTTCATACAAACGGGTGATTTCAATGGCTAAGATCACTTCTTTAATTTTCCGGGTATAAGATTTTCGCGTTCGTTCTTCTTCTTCAATAATAATATTCTTAATCAATTGTTGCGTAATCGAACTCCCCCCTTGGATAGCCCCGCCGCTGCGCAAATTTTGATAAAAAGCACGGGCCAAACCTTCTATATCGAAGCCTAGGTTGGTATAAAAGGTCTTGTCCTCTAAGACGACGACGGCTTGCAAACAAGCAGCGGGAATTTGGTCTATGGGAACATAGGACCGGTCTCCCAAACGCGGGTCAAAGAGTTCATACAAGACGACCTGACCTGTTCGATCATATAGCTTGGTTGTTTCAAAATTTTCTTGTTCGGTTTCGATGGCTGTCGGGTCAGGTAATTCAGCGGCAAAGCTGGCGTAAACCGAATAGACCGCGCCAAAGATTGAGGCGAGGATAAAAAAATTTATCCCTAAGACCAAGGCCACGGTGCTTCCTGAGACCCAACCCAAAAAAGCAAAAATTTTAGGCTGAAATTCTTTCATACGTCGTCGTCTGCGACGGGTAATCATCGTTTTTCGACTCGATAGCATAGCTTTTTACCTTTTTAAGATTTATTATTTGAATAGGACACACCTTGCCACCCTGCTACAGAGATATCAACCGAACCGATGCGTATCCTACAAAATTATTGGACTTCTGGCAAACTAATTAGGTCTTCACCACCGCACGACTGTTCATTATGACATCCGTTCAATCGCAATCGCTGTGCCACCCCCAGTACCATGACACAAAGAAGCCAGACCGAGTTTGCCCTCATGCTTGCCCAGAGCATGGAGTAAGGTCACGATGAGCCGTGCCCCTGAGCAGCCGAGGGGGTGCCCGATGGCAATGCTCCCGCCATGAACATTCATCTTTTCGTAGGGGATACGCAACACCTTATGGAAGATGACAGGATTGACGGCGAAGGCTTCATTGTTTTCGATCAGGTCAAAATCATCGACACTTTTGCCGAGCTTGTCAGCCAGCTTACGCACGGCTGGCACAGGGGCCTCAACAAAACGCCAACTTTTAACGCCGGCCCAAGCACTACCCAGAATGCGCCCAAGGGGTGTCAGGTGATACTTTTTCACAGCCCTTTCACTCGCAATGAGCAAGGCTGCCGCCCCATCGCTAATTTGGCTGGCGTTACCAGCGGTTAAGACCCCATCATTGCTGAATGCAGGACGTAGTTTCGCCAAGCTCTCCAAGGTCGTATCGGCTCGAATACCCTCATCATAATCTAATCGTTTCGTCCCTTGGCGCGTTTTAAGGTCGATGGGCGTAATTTCTTGGTTGAAGAATCCGCTTTCAGTCGCCTTGGCAGCGCGTTGATGGGAGTGATAAGCGACGGTATCAAGTTCAGCGCGGGTGGTTTCATATTCCGTAATGATGCGTTCGGTTTCGCTACCCATGCCGTCGTTTTCAATTGGGTCGGTCAAGCCGTCGTAAAGCAAGACATCCTGCAACTGTTCTGGGTTGCCCAATAAAAATTTATAGCCCCACCGAGCGCGATGAGAGATGGTGAATCCCGCCTGAGACATTGATTCCATCCCGCCAGCTAAGACCAAATCGGCCTCACCTGCTTTGATCATCATGGCCGCGTTCATGACCGTCATCATCCCCGATGAACAGACCATATCTACAGCATAGCCATCAACTGACTGCGGAATGCCCGCTTTTACGGCTGCCTGACGGGGCAAAAGCTGACCATGACCCGCCCCTAGAATATTGCCAAAAATATATAAATCTAAATTTTCACCTGCTACCCCAGCTTTGTCTAAAACAGCCCTCATCACATGGGCTCCCAAATCGGGGGGGGTCATATCTTTTAGACTGCCGCCAAAACGACCAATGGGGGTACGTTTGGCGGCGATGATATAGGCTTCTGACATTTTTTTCTCCAAATTATACTATATCTCAGGGTTTACTCAGAGATGAAGAGACTATCGAGAGCTTGGATTAATTCTTGCGTAAATTCAGCCCTGAGGGTACCGCCTGTGTCGGTCATCCTGACAGCCTTTCTTAGTTGATAAAGACAATAAGTATCTTCTCATTCATCATAGCCGAAAATTTCTTTTTTGTCGAAAGAGGATGACAATAAAAGTTTGATGAGGCGGTTGAAGCACGGGATCGAGAATATATCCGTCGCTTAAAAGCTCTATATTGGCAAAAAGAGGGATCATCATGGACACGATAACCCAATTTTACCTCAATAACCTTGACCCTGAAGCCCTGCGGTCATCCTATATCGACAATGGGTTTGTTTTGGTGAACGATGTGATTTCATCTCCTCTAGACTAGTTGCATGAGTCATAAAGCGAGGTGATTGTCGGTTTGCATGCAAATGACATTCAGCGTGGTCGCGGCGTGTCCCAATAATCTGGTTATGCCTATCTCGTACCAATCTAAGACCACCCGTTTGTGTTTGCCGGACCGGTGGCGTATGACCAGATCTATTTTCTGCGAATAGAGTTTGTCCAAGGTTGAATCATCCACAATCAGGCATCCTTTACTGAGCTTGCGGGCGTGGGCGGAGGCGCAGATGAGGGTTAGAGCATCATAATTAATTTTTTAACTTAAGACCCTTGAGTGCCCCACGCCGCCCAATCAAACTGGTGAAAAATCCTAGCTGGTCTATAATAGATAATAATAAAAGACGCTGCCCTCAGGTGTCAGTAGCACCCACGGCGGCTGACCACCCAAACTGCCACAACAGTCAGGGTGACTGCTTTTATTGTAGCACAGTCAATCGTGTCCGGAAAGAAGGGGGAAAAAGAAAGAAAAAGGAAGATAAGGTGTGACCCAAGAGGTGAATGACAGAAGAGTCAAAAGGGAGGGACAAAAGATTACGCAAAGTATAAAGTCAGTGAATAAAAATACGCCAAGAGCGGTAAAGATTATCGTATTTACAATTTTGCACGATGCTTATGTAAATGAGGCCCTAGAATACAAATACTGTCTCATTTGTAATACAGTCAAACCCTTGCACCTGTTTGATAAACACTCAGCCCGGAAGTCAGGGCGACAGGGCGAATGCCGGTTGTGTAAAACTGTCTACAATACTATCAAGAACCAAACTCGATTAACTGACCAACATCGTGAAGCGGCTCAAAAACGGAGAATGTATCTTGACCTCTCTGGAAGCACCAAAATTACCAGCAGAGAGATATTTGAACGTTTTGGATACCGTTGTTTTAAGTGTCAAACGGATTTGCGAACTGTGGATGATGAAAAAGAACGCCCGCTGGACCATACACTTCCAGCCGTATTTTTGTGGCCTTTAACCACTGAGAACGCCACATTGCTGTGCCGCGCACATAACGGCGAAAAATCTGGTAAATGGCCTGTAGAATATTATTCAGACAAAGAGTTAAAGGAACTGGCCGTTATAACTGGCATCCCCTATGAAACGCTTGTCGCTCAACCTCACTACAACCCCCAGGCAATTGAACGGCTCAGAAATGCAGAAGTCGTAGACGAGCTTCTGCAAAAATATGCGGCCTATATGCCGGAAATCATAAAACTTCGCAACAGGATTTTGGCGTACGAGGGCTTTGACTTCTTTGAGTACTCCAAAACAATATCACCCGCTTGGGTACGGCAAGCTAATCAGGAATACCAGCGCGTCATTCGCCACAATGGGGATAGCCCTAATACAGAATCAGATATTGATGAGCTGTAACGGTTCCTTTATCTCGGATACCTAGAGATTCGCAATGGGCTACACTTTCATCAAATATATCTGCTGAACGAAACCACTTCTTCCCAAGACTGATTAACTCACTTGCCATATCACACTTCTTGCTTTTGCCTAGATGCAACACGACAACACCATCTGGTTTTAATCGTTCCCTTGCCTGACGTAAGATAGGCACGTAAACAGCAAAGCTCTTTTTTTGACGTTCATCCACAAAACCAAGAGGCCGCCCCTCGAAATCTCGTGGAGACCAACCGGCGAACCACAATCGTAACCAATTGGCAAGATAGTAGCGGGTACTATCAAAAAACGGAGGGGAGGTGATGATGGCATCAAGTTGGTCAATTTCTTTGGGCCACCAACTTGTTGCGTCTTGCAAAAATATTTTGCCCGCTTGAAATTCTTGAGGCAAAGATTGTTGTAATCCTCTATGCACCTTTGCTTTCAATCGTTCAATTAACGAACGATACTCATAAAGGCCACTTGGTTTGTAAGGGGTAATAGGGTGCGAACGTCGGCTTAAAGCATAAGGGCGATTACCGTGTAAAATATGAAGTAACGAGGCCATTACAAAAAATTCTGCCGGCTTAACTGGCGGATGGGTTTGAAAGTATCGGCGGGCTAATAATATCTCATCTAAAGTTTTCGTATCGTAATATTCAATGAGCTTTCCATTGAACCCAAATTCTTGAGCATCTTCTAATTCTTGTTCAGTTGGCGTATTCTCTTCGATAAAATCTTCTAGCGTTTGTATCAGGGTATCGCATTTTTTTCCTGTAGGTGGCTGGATTTTTCCACTAGCAACCACAAAGGCGGCAGGATTAAGTTCAAAACCGTAAGATACTTTTCCTTGTAAAGCGGCTTCAAACGGTACTGTTCCAGAACCGGCGAAGGGGTCTAATACCCTCCCATTTTCAGGCACAAATATTTGAGCTAAATGATGAGCTATGGCCGGTTTTAATTTGCCAGGATATGAACACAGCGAATGTAGTGGGTGTCCCCAGGTGCGCTTTGTGAAAGGATTTTGTTGGTGAGGGAGCATTTCTTTGAACTGTAACCAACTAACATGCCAGGGTGAAATGAAATTTTTAACATAATAAGGTGGTGTTTGAGGCTGATATTTAAATATAAGTAACGATTGATGAAGAAGCATGCCACCTTTCGACCTTCGTTGCCGCAAGTGAACACTATTCTGTTGAATAAATCCTAAATCATGCAAGCAAGCTGAGAGCAATTTGTCCACCGGTACATGGACACCGGCATAACAAGAGTCGCCAATATCTATGGCTACTGTGGCCTCGTTAACCAGATGTTGACGAATACCCTGAAAGGCGTTGGTGATTTCACTGAAATAACTGGCAATCATACGAGGTATACGAGAATCGTAAGCATGGTCTTCCAAAAGAGATACAACCTTTTCTACTTCGGGATGATTTTCAACCGTAGTCTTGGCCCCTGTAACATCATTGATGCCGGCGGTTAAAGCTTTCATCCGGAATTTAGTCAAATCATGCTTTTCTGTTAGACATCGCAAAAACCATAATTCAATTTTTGTGTTGCGAAAATAGTTAGTGCCATTAACGTAGGGAGGACTGGTTACTATCGTATCAATTTCAAGATATGGTACATCGGCTAACGAATGGATACTCTCAGTAATGAGTAAGGGTTCAGTCTGTAGGCCATTGACATCATCTTGCATATCACGGCTCATTTGTAATAGATTTTGGCTAATCGCTTCCAGCAAAGATGGTGTTGGTTGTTGCGCTTCCTTAGCCGTTTTATATCGTAAATCACCAGACCGTTTCATACGTGAAGCCGGAACCAGGGCCGACAAAACGGCAATTGTTATCAAGTCAGATGCCAAAGGCTTTTCCAATGCTATTTCATCAAGCCAAGTTCTAAGTTTTAGAACTTGTTCATAAACATCATCATCAAAAAATCGACTGCTACCGAAAGTCAGCTGATAAAAATTATGTAATCTATAATCGGCCGGCATTTCATCCAATGCTTTCAAGGCTTGCTTGGCTTCAAGTAATTCTTCCGCGAGTTTCCATCTGGCAGCAGTGCTTAATTGGCGAATTTGAATTTTGGTCAAAGTGATAAATTGCAGGACAGGATTAATTTCACAGAAATAGGATTTCTTATTCAGTTGCGAGGCCGTAAAAATAGTTGTGCCTGTCCCTGAGAATGGGTCAAGAATACATTTCGAGTTAGGGGCATATTTATCTAAAATGGCTTCAACGAATTGAGGCGAATACCCTTGTAAATATGGATACCAGCGAACAAACGGCTCTCTAGCTCCACCTTTGAATGTAACAGTTACAGGATCAAAAAGCGGCGGTTGATTATCCATTCCCGCCAAGGAAAGCTGAAGTTGATGTTCTTTGACCTGTTGTAGCGATTGTTTGAGTTGACGAAGACAATAAGTATTTAACGGTAAATCTTCATTTTGGGCAGATGTAGTAATATTTTCGTAACGATCTGTCCCCAATAATTTTCGTAGCTCTGCACGAGACAAATCTCTGACATCCTCGTAAAGTTCTTTGGTTTTTGTTCCAAAAGCTAAAGTTAGGGATTTCTGTTTAGCAGTATCAGCCGCAAAATCAGAGAAGTATACAGCTTTGTAATGTTGAGTCATTATGATTGTCCCCGAACATAAGTTTTGCATAAACTAGCATATTATGATAGTTTTGTCAAAATAGTATGGTCGTACAGGTTAGTGGGTAATCAACAGATGCTCAATCGGATTGAATTGGGACGAATAGGGCGGTAACTGATAAATGGTCAAGCGTTTTTCCTGTTGCTCAAAAAAAGTTTTCATCAGTTTAGCCGCTTTGCCATAATAATAGCCGGCTTACCGACCCCATTCGCATCCGGCATGACTCCGACGATAGCGAAGCCGCATTTTTGGTAAAATTCATAGGGGTGATAAGCTCAATTTTGAATGGTGGCAATGTGCATCATCGCAGCAGCAGCGATACCTGGCGCGGCCATTGGCAAAGCGACTCGCCAAAACCGTTGCCATACCTGAGCTCCATCAACCATGGCCGCTTCTTCTATTTCACCAGGCAAATCCTGAAAAACAATCAACATGAGCCAAGTGACGAAGGGTATAGTAATACCCAAGTGACCGATGATGATCGCCCAGACCGTATCGAGGAGAGAAAACTCACGCATGACCAAGAAGTAAGGGATGACCGTTGTGATGCGGGGGGAAAAGCGGACGAATAAAAAGATAAAGATGATGAAACTTAACCATTTTGCCTTGAGGCCGAGACGAGCAAGGCCATAAGCGGCCAAGGTACTGACGACAATGGTTACACCAGTGGTCATGGTGGTAACGATGAGGCTGTTTGAGATGAAACGCTTTATTCTCCTTTGGATAAATTGGGGGCTATCCTATCGCTTTACAACGAGAGAAGCAAATAGCCCAGGGTAACGCTACCTAATCTGCAACATTGCCATGTTCTACTTTCTCATCGGACCACCGCCCTTGCCCTGCGGAGCGGGGATACCTTCTGGGACCCATCCCTCTGGCATGGGAGCATCTTCGCCAAAAAAGAAATCTTCCATCTGTTCGCGCAAAAATTGGCGGGCATTGGGGTCGCCCATGTTGAGGCCAAAATGATTAATCAAAATCGTGCGTTGCGCGGGCCACATCTCCCAAGCTGATTGGGAGACTTCATTAAAAATTCGGTTTCCTAATTCGCCCGGAAAAGGAGCTTCTTCCAAGCCTGGTAATTCTCGGCCTAATTTGACACAGTTAACGGTTCTTGCCATGAGTTTCACTCCTAGATGTGCAAATACAGCGCATAGTGCGTGATGAATTACGTCTTGCATTTCAAGTTTTAAGCAGGCGTTACGCAGTGGAATAAGTGGAGGCTTGGAGTCCAATGGGTTTAGCCTTATGATGATCCAACAGCTAAAGCCCTTGGCCTCCTAATCACAGTCCTTTTGCGACGAACTGCGTAATTTCTATTAAGCACTCATTATCGTGTTTCTGGAGAGAAAGTCAATTATTGTGGGGTGGTAAATACAGGCCACGCTTGCTCCTCTAAGATTTTCAATTACAATAGGGCGAATGAATTGATGATTGAATCCAAGATAGGTCTTCTTTAATGTATATCAATGTACGCCTGAATGGGGCTTTAGCGCAAGAAATTGGCACAACACGTCTACGAGTACAGGTATCAGACGCAGCGACAGTGGCTGGGTTATTAGAGCAGCTTGAGCAGCAATATCCTCAATCCGTTCAAAAGTTGAGACATGTTATTCCAGTGGTTGCTGGACAGCACCTAACCCAGACTGCTTCTTTGACCAATGGCCAGGAAGTGGCTTTGCTGTTGCCAGTGGCTGGGGGGTAGTAGCGTAGCAAGAGCGACAGAGTGCGTAGCGCGTCTTGCAGGACGCGCTACGACATTCTATGGCATCCAAAAGGATTGAATAGTTCCAAAAATTTAATATTATTCTTAGGAGAAAAGTCAATGGGTACACAAACGAATAATGGTCTAGGCCATGAGACGGTTTATGTCGATGAATTTACGGATGGGTTATTGGATCCAGGTCAAGCCATGCTTGGTCCTGTTCGAGATGGGGGGCATATCATTGCCAACACCGCTCCAGGTTGTTGGGGCCCGATGATTACCCCTGAACTGCGCGGCGGGCATGAAGTCACGAAACCGGTGCAAGTGAGTGAGGCTGAGGTGGGCGATGCGATTGCTATTCGCATCAAGGATATTACGATTACGTCTATTGCCACCGCTTCAGGCAATGATGAATGGGTAGAAGGCCGATTCGTGGGTGATCCTTATGTCGCCAAATATTGTCAAGATACAGAAACACTTAATCCCGAAAGCTACGTCGAAGGGATTGGTCAGGATGCAGTGCGCTACAAAGAAACTGGCAAACCTGCTACCCCCTTTGTTTTCGCCAATGGGTACACGATTGCCTTTGACAACAATCGTAGCATCGGGATCACCTTGCCCAAAGATGCGGCAGAAGAGATCGGTTCTAGTGCGAAATATTATGCCGCCATGCCAGAGAAAGCAGTGCAACACTCAATTTTGACCTTTGCGCCACATCATTTGGTTGGGTTGGTTGGTCGTTTACGCCCCTTTATGGGCCAATTAGGTACTTGCCCCGCCATTCCCATCCCAGACTCTCATAACGCAGGCGACTTTGGCTCCTTCCTCATTGGGGCTCCTCATCCTTATGCCCTTAGTGCCGAAGAACTGCAACACCGCTCCGATGGACACCTGGATTGTGATGCGGTGCGAGCGGGTTCGATTCTGATATGTCCGGTCAAAACAGGCGGCGCTGGTATTTATCTGGGCGATATGCACGCGCTACAAGGCGATGGTGAAATCGCAGGCCATACAGCTGATGTCTCCGGCACGGTGACTCTACAAGTACATTTGCTTAAAGACTTAAATATAGATGGCCCCATCCTTTTCCCGGTGGCAGAAGATCTGCCCTTTTTAGCGAAACCTCTATCAGAAGAAGAAACAGCCCGAGCCAATGAAGTCGCTCAACAGTGGGGCGTAGAAGGGATCGAAGAGGCTCTGCCCCTATCTGTGATTGGCACGGGGCCGGACCTCAATGCGGCCACTGATAATGGGCTGGAACGCGCTGCGACATTGCTTGATATGACGGTTCCCGAAGTCAAAAATCGGGCGACCATTACTGGAGCGATTGAAATTGCCCGTCATCCTGGTGTCATCCAAGTGACCTTCCGCGCCCCTGTGTCAAAATTGGCTGAAAAGGGTTTGTTATCCTTTGCCCGTGACCAGTATGGGTCGTCATCGTGAGAAAGGAAAAGAATTTCCATGTCTAATCAACCTAACATCATCCTAATCAACTGTGACGATTTGGGCTACGGCGATTTGGGCTGTTATGGGTCTCAAGTCAACAAAACGCCTGTGATTGATAAATTGGCCGCAGAGGGTATGCGCTTCACCGATTTCTACATGCTCTCACCCGTTTGTTCCCCCTCGCGTGCTGCCATGTTGACTGGTTGTTATCCGCCTCGGATTGGGTTTGGCTCTTTTGAAGATCGCCCAGTTTTGTTTCCTGGGCAACCGCTGGGCCTACATCCAGAAGAAATGACCATCGCCAAACTCTTGAAGCAAGGCGGCTATCGTACCAAATTGGTCGGCAAATGGCACTGCGGGGACCAACCCGAATTTCTACCCACCCAACATGGCTTCGACAGCTATTATGGTTTACCTTATAGCAACGACATGGGCATTCAATATGAAACCGACACCTACCCCCCCCTGCCGCTCCTCCGCGACGACGAGGTTATTCAGGCCCAACCAGACCAGACCTCTTTGACCGAACGTTACGTTGAAGAAGCCGTCCGTTTCATTCGAGACACGCAACGAGATCATCAAGAAAGGCCCTTCTTCCTCTATTTTGCCCACATGTATGTTCATTTACCTTTATATGTCCCAGATTGTTTTCTGCGTGAGTCAGAGAATGGACGCTATGGCGCAGCCGTCGAGTGTATCGACTGGGCCACGGGTGTGATCTTGCATGAACTCAAAACACAGGGCTTGGATGATAATACCCTCATCATTTTCACCAGCGACAATGGTTCCAGGGCACGAAACGAAGGTGGCAGTAACCATCCTCTACGGGCCACGAAAGGCACGACCTGGGAAGGCGGTCAGCGAGTGCCTTGCATCATGCGCTGGCCGGGCAAAATTCTCGCCGGCCAAGTGTGTCAGGAACTGACCACAGCGATGGATTTTTACCCGACCCTAGCCGCTTTGGCTGGCCTTGAAACGCCCCAAGATCGCATCATTGATGGCCAGGATATAAGACCCCTCATCTTTGGGGAAGAGGGCGCGACTTCATCTTATGATGCTTTCTTCTATTATTTGATGAATAATTTAGAAGCGGTGCGCTGTGGCAAGTGGAAACTCCACGTCGGAAAACGCGGAGAAGTGATCAACGAGTTATATGACCTGAAAGCCGATATTGGCGAAACGCAGAATGTCTACGACCAACATCCTGAGATTGTGGCTGAGTTAAGGGTCAAGATGGATGCCTGTGGTCAAGACATTGGCGATGCCGCTAGGGGCGTGGAAGGCCAAAATACACGCCCAGTGGGTCGGGTTGACAACCCTGATACCCTGACCCATTTTGATCGAGAACATCCTTATATTATTGCCATGTATGATTTGCAGGACAGAGGATAAAAATCAAAGTGGCAAGGTGGCAAGGTAGTATACATCGTTACTTTTCCACCTTGCCACACTGTTACTTATGAAGGAACCTAAACCATGACGAAACTGTTTGGACAAGAATACAACAAACGACAACTCTTAGATCTGGTAGGCGATATGAGCCAATTAGCTGGCGTACGCCGAGCAGAATTGGTGGAGGGTCTGGAGCGGGGAGCGGATTTGATCGAGGTATTTAATGCCTCTGGTCTGTGTTTTTCCGTTTTACCAGGCCGCTCTCTTGATATTGCCTCAGCCCACTATAAAGGGATGTCGCTCTGTTTTCGCGGGAACACGGGGGATGTCGGCCCTGCTTTTTATGAACCGCAGGGCTACGGATGGATGCGCGGTTTCTTCGGTGGGTTGGTCACAACCTGTGGTCTGACCTTTGTCGGCCATCCTGAGGTTGACCCGGCAGCGGAAAATATCGAATTGGGCTTGCATGGACGACAGTCCTTCAATCCTGCCAAAGGAGTCTTAGCAGAAGGGGACTGGGAAGGGGAGGATTATGTGATACGTGTACGCGGTCGAATGAGAGAGGCAGAAGTGTTCGCCACCAACTTGGAATTGACTCGCGAAATCTCGACAGTTTTGGGGCAAAAAAGTTTACAGATTTATGATCGCATTGAAAACCTCAGCGTAGACCCTTCACCTTTGATGTTCGTCTACCATACCAACCCAGGTTTCCCCCTGCTCGATGCGGGCACACGGCTGGTGATTAATAGTGAGCAGTCAACAGAGTGGCTAGAAGACCGAGCGGTTCAGCCAGAAGACTATACCGTGGCCCAAGCCCCGCAGCAAGGAGCATATGACGATGTTTACATCCATCGACCGGTGGCTGACGCGGAGGGCAATGTCCATGTTGGCCTGATTAATGATCATCTCCAGCTTGGTCTCTACTGGAAATTCCCCCTCACCGAAATTCCCATCGTCAATCACTGGCAACATTTCCATCGCGGCACCTATGTAACTGGCATTGAACCAGGCAATGTCAGCGTCTTAGGTCGCGCCTGGAATCGGAAGCATGGCTGCTTACAGCATATCCAACCTGGCGAAGTGCGCGAGTTTCATTTAGAAATTGGTGTGCTAGAGGGAGAGCAGGAGATTGCTGAGTTTGAGCAGAAGGTCTAAATCGCTACGAGCTTTATACTCAGCAGGGGCATAAAGTTAATTTTTTAAACCTTTTAAGCTTATGCCCGCTTCCAGTTAAACATCGTTTGTTCATTATTAAGGCCAACTGCCGCTCCCGCCGAACGCGGGCTAAGTAATCACGCCTCGTCTCCAAGCCAAATTCGGCGGTCAATTCATCGCTAGGGATATCGGGCCCTTCTGAGCCGAAGACGAGCAAACATTCATGATTGAGCCATTCGGCCTAAGCGGCGGTGGGGCCGTATTTTTCATAATAAGGCCGGCAGTCGGTCAAGATTATAATCGTGATAAAGCAAACAACGGTCTAAGTCGAGGCTGGCAGTGACAATGGGGGCACGACCGCTAGGGGCCGTGACATTTCGTTGTCCAGTAATTGGACATCCCGATTTCAGATTCTCAAATAACACCCCTGAATATGACCAGTATGATTATGACATAGAATGTAAATTGGTACGTGTTAAGAGAAAAGGTAAAAGTCACGATTATTGCAAATATTATGTAACAAATGGTATTCAACGTTTTCAACAGAGGATTTATGTTCAATCCGAGCCATCAAAGCCAAAGAATGCCCTTAAGAACTAACCACTGTATTCGTAAAGGAGATAATAAACTCATGGCAAACCCTCTAGAATTAATAGCCTATCCAGACCTTGCCAGTCGCGTTGAGGCAATTGAAAGAGATGGCTTTGCTTACTTTCCCCACTATCTCAGCCCAGAAGAAGTGGCTGAACTGCGGGATTGTATGGATCGAACCGAAATTAAGCCGGAGAGCTTCGACAGGCTAACGACAGATAAGGGCCTCACCAGAGGTGAGGGAGGCAGTTTCTATGAAAAAGTGATCAACAATGCCTTTAACCGTGACCCGCTGTTTATGAGTTTTCTGGATAAGCCAGATATCATTGATTTGGCAGAAGCGGTGCATGGCGACGACTGTCATGTGATTGGTATGACGGCTTGGATGACTGGTCCAGGACGGCCAGAGGCAGGAAAAACAATTTGAAAATTAGGAAATAATGTAACATAACTAGACAATATAACCAATATTTATTGTAAATGAAGGTGCCCAAAGAAAAAATGAGCAAAGTGACACGGATCATCTACAGTGATGGTTTGAATCAAGGGAAATATGAACAACTAAAAGAAATAGCGAAACGCTTAGGCACTGTGCGTCAAGAAGTGTGGCATCGCTACGGAGCGGTGCAAGGGGTGGGGTTGAAGCATCGTCAAATACGAGATGACTGGTTAGCCCAAGGACGAAAGTTCAATGTACCTGCCCGTCTATGGAAAGAGACCTTACGGGACAGTAAGGCCAATATAGAAGCCTATCAAGAAGCGTGCAAAGTCGAGGTGAGACGGAAGGGATGGAAACGAGGGAAGGACGAGACAGAGCGAAAGCGATTGTTTACCATCCTCAAAAAAGACCAATGGTTAGCTGATGCCTTTTTACACCGTCAAATGCGCCTCTCTTGCAAGCACGGACAGAGCAAAGTCAAAAATCAGATAGTCTTGGATAGCGATTGCTACAGCACCTTTGAGTTAGGCGGCAGAGCTTGGCTCAAGGTTATTAGCCTCAAGCGAGGGCAGCGGGTCGCTATACCTCTCAACACAAACGTTCAGCCAACAGGGACGCTGAGGCTTCTCCGCGAGAGAGGGACGGGTAGAAGTACATTACACCATTGAAGAAGTTATCACTAAAGATTGCGGCCTCAAAACTCTGGGCTTAGACAAAGGCTATAGTGAGGTCTATGTTGATAGTGAGGGAGAACGCTATGGAGAGGGCTTAGGTGCTGACCTGAGCCAAGAAAGTGACTATCTAAAGACCAAATATCAACGACACCATAAACTCAAAGCCATTGCCCGCAAGAAAGCACCTAAACGCAAGAATATAGAAAAGAACAACCTTTCGCGCAAAAAGCTGAACCGCCGCAGACCTAAGCATCGGCAGCGGATGCGCGACAAGATATACAAGGCCACCCATCAGGTGGTCGATAAAGCCCAGACCATTGTGACCGAAGACCTGAGTGTCCCCATCAAGGGACGGTCTTACGGCAAAGACCAAAACCGCAGACTAAGCGGTTGGGTCACAGGTCTGATGGCCGAGGCTCTTCAAACGGTATCTCGGCGTAGAGGTTCTACGCTCTTCATCGTCAATGCAGCCTACACGTCGCAAGTGGATGCCCGACACGGTCTCCTTCTAGGAGAAAGGCAAGGGGAGAAATTTTACTGTTTCGACGGGGTCGTGCTGGATGCAGACGAGAATGCTGCTCGGAATATCTTGGCTCGGCATAGTGATGGTGAGATACATCGCTATTTGCCTTACACACAAGTCAAGACAATTTTAGTCCGACGCACCGAGCGCGTCAAAGAACGGTTGGGACTGCTCAACCAAGGCTCAAGTTACGTGCAGCCTCAGGCTGATATTAACTGAGTGCGAATTACCTATTTGTCCTCTTTTGGGCAACTTTTTAGGAACAGGTAGGATCGAGCATTTTATATACTCAGAACTCGGCCATCAGTCAATATGTTTACACCACCCGTTTAGGAACCAGATTGGTTAAGTTAATTAATGCTCATTCCTAATTAAAATCTCTTACCACCTCACCTCCGTATGCGCGATCTGCTCTAAAAGCTTCACAACCGCCCAGTTATCTTCTTCGGGAAACAGTGAGATGCCTGATTGAAAGAGTTCATGGGCGGTACTGGTAGTGAACATAGCCACGCCGTTTTCTTTCGCCATAGCCATGCTAATGCCTAAATCTTTATACATGGTACCGATATGGCTGCCCGTGTCTTTGAACTTCCGATTCATGATCAATTCAGCGCAATTGCGGAAAAGTGGACTACCCACGCCACTAGCACTGAAGACCTCAAAAAGCGTTTCCCCCTTCACGCCGGCTTTTGACCCTAGCACAAGCGATTCAAAAATGGCGGTGAAAGACACGCCGATAAAGGCTTGTAGGGCCGCTTTGACGGTTTGGCCCATGCCAAAATCTTCCCCGACGTGAAAAATTTTTTCGCCTACCGCTTGCAAGACATCATAGTTGGCCTCAAGAACTTCTTTTTTGGCCGCTGTCATCATCGTTAAAGTGCCTGCTTCTGCGCCCGACTTGCCGCCGCTGACAGGCGCGTCGATTAAATTGACCCCTTTGGCAAAAACTGGTTCTGCCACAGCCCGCACTTCTCTTGGCTCGATGGTCGCGGTGATGATGATGGTTGAACCAGGCTGCACACTTTGCAACAAACCATCTTCTCCTGTGACTACATCGTAGACTTGTTGACCATTCAAGACCATGATAAAAACAACCTCAGCTCCCTCTCCTGCAATTTGAGGACTACTCGCCGCTTGCCCCCCCATTTCTTCGAGCATCTGGAGCCGTTCTTCTCGTAGATCAAAGCCCGTCAACCTGAAGCCACTTTTGATAATGTTTTTAGACAGGGCAATACCCATATCGCCTAAACCGATAATACCAACCTGTTTCATGAAGCTATTCCTTAAAGGTTAAAAATTTTAAAATTCTTATAACAGCGGCCAATTGGGTTTGCCTCTGGGTCTCGCAGCGGCCCATAAACATTGCGGACAACTCGGCGTTGTTGAGCAAACCAATCGGTATAGCTGGTACAAGGTACAAGCGCGTCATTGCATTTGTTCATCAAAGTTTACAACGGTTGAGCTAGGATTTGTTATAGAGGTTGCGTGTCTGGCGTTTCAGCTAGATTGTTTCGTGGTTCCTTCTGATGCTTCAAATGTGACTTTGATATACACTCTAGATTATAGGCCAGATTAGGGATAAGAAAAATTTTTATCCAATTCTGAATTGACCATCAGATTTCTTCCTGATATAATCGAGCCGATATCTTAACCATATATGTTAAGGAAGTCCAAAGCATATTTTTCCTTTTATCAACTTTCAAGCGGCATAAAGTCTAGTCATTAAAAAAATTGACGACAGAAAAAAGGCGCAATGTGACTAATCAAGCCATATTTATTCTGATATTGAGGAAAATGATAGGTAAGGCTCAATGATTATCCTTGATTTTCAGTTCATTCAATGGTCTGTTTTTTCTATAAATCGTTTTGGCATTATGTTTATTTTCGATGTAAGCACACAACAGCAAGGGAAACGGACCTATCAATTGTTATTTAGCGGCTTGTCGCATGAATTACGGACACCTATTGCCACCATTCTGACTCAGGCTGAGGTTTTGGGCCTGTCCAATGTTTCTGACCCAGCGAAAGCTCAATCTTTAAAGTTACTCAAACAAGAGACGCAGCGCATGTCGCGTTTGGTTAATCAAATGTTGATCTTAGGACGGTTGGAAACTGAGGCGACCATTGAACATCGTCCGCTGGACTTATCGGCCTTGGTTCAAGATATAATCGTGCAGATACAGGCTGAGACTGAGTCACAACACCGAGAGGTTTAGGTCAATGGTATGAGGCTTTGCCCGACAGGCTAGAAACAATCTTGGAAGCTGGCGGCGGAGGCTTATCGGCTGGTGAAGCGCAATTATTAGCCTTAACCCGTATCTTCCTTAGAGACCCCGGCTTAATTATCCTCGACGAAGCCTCATCGCGGCTTGACCCAGCCACGGAGCAGCTCATTGAATATGCCTTAGATAGGAGTGAAGGCGATAATCTCGTACATCCCGCACCCCGCAGAGGATGATGCTTTGTGAAAATTGTCGGGGGCGTTTATCATAACCGCCCCCTGTGTGACCGCAGGGGTCGTCTCAAGTGCTACTGCAACACCAAAGGCAGATAGACCTGATTAGGCCCAACCGTAATGGTCAAAACGGCTGTGCTGCTAACTTGTCCGTCTGTGGCGAGAATAGTGACCGCCTGTTCGCCCTGGTGCGCCGCCTCTGGCACCCCCATGAGCGTACCTGTATTATCCTGATGATCGACAAAGGCCAGCCAAGCGGGCTTCTGCGGGGCGGAGAGCGTGTAAGCCTGTGCCGCCGGGAGATGAGGGGTCTGAGCTCTCATCAGGCTTGACGAAACCTTGACGGTATAGGAATAGGCCACCCCCTGATAGGCGGTGAAGTATCTAAGCCGCAGGACAGGGCTTAGATAATCAGTGACATCAATCTCGGGTCTCTCGATAGGGGTGATGCTGACCACGGTCGTGGCGGTCAGGGTATTGCTGCTGTTGCTGGCTACGACTCTGGCGGTGTATGTTCCCGCTTGGGTATATCGATGGGTATGGGTCACGATTTGACCCACGGCAACCCTGTTGCCGCCAGCACTGACCCCATCGCCGAAGTGCCAAGTGTAGCTTACATTCGTCCCCGATATGATGTGCGCGGTGAAGGTGATGACCTCATTGACCTTGACCGGGCTGCTGTTTTGGACGGTCAAGCCCGCGATGGCTTCATCTGTGACGGTGATGACCACTTCATCTGCGCTTGAGACTAGACCCTGCTCATCGGTCACGCTTAGGCTGAAGGTTAAGACGGTCGGCAGGGCTGGGGCGGTGAAGGTTGTTCGGCTGAGGCTGGGCCTGTTCAAGGTCACCCTGACCCCGCCTGTCTGCTGCCAGCCATAACGCAAGGCATCCCCCTCGACATCCCTACTCCGGCTGCCATCAAGGGTCACGCTTTGGCTGACCCTCACGCTTTGGTCTGCCCCTGCCACTGCCAGCGGGGCATCATTGACCGCATTGACGGTCACGGTCACAGAGGCCGTGTCGCTCAAACTGCCATCAGAGACGAAATAGGTAAAGCTGTCTGTTCCCTCGAAGTTCAGACTCGGGCTGTAGACCACCTGCTGCCCGCTGATGCTGATCCTGCCGTTCTGGGCTGGGCTGACCGCCGTCAGGGACAAGCTATCATCTTCAATATCCACATCATTGCTCAACACGCTGATGCTGACCGCTTCGTCTTCCTTGGTGCTAGCTGTATCGTCAAAGGCTACTGGCCTATCATTGACCGCCCGGATGGTCACGGTCACAGAGGCCGTGTCGCTCAACACGCCATCAGAGACGAAATAGGTAAAGCTGTCTGTGCCGGCGAAGTTCAGCCTCGGGCTGTAGACCACCTGCTGCCCGCTGATGCTGATCCTGCCCTTCTGGGCTGGGCTGACCGCCGTCAGGGACAAGCTATCATCGTCAACATCCACATCATTGCTCAACACGCTGATGCTGACCGCTTCGTCTTCCTCGGTCCTGGCTGTATCGTCATGGGCTACTGGCCCATCATTGACCGCATTGACGGTCACGGTCACAACTGCCGTGTCTCTCAATCTGCCATCAGAGACGCTATAGGTAAAGCTGTCTGTGCCGGCGAAGTTCAGCCTCGGGCTGTAGACCACCTGCTGCCCGCTGATGCTGATCCTGATGCTGATCCTGCCGTTCTGGGCTGGGCTGACCTCAGCCAGAAACAAGTTAATATCGTCAACATCCGCATCATTGCTCAACACGCTGATGCTGACCGCTTCGTCTTCCTTGGTGCTGGCTGTATCGTCACGGGCTACCGGCGCATCATTGACCACCTCGATGGTGATGGTCACAGATGCCGTGTCGCTCAACACGCCGTCGGAGACCTGATAGCTGAAGTAATCTAAGCCGTTGAAATGAGCCTGCGGCGTATAGACAAAGCTGCCATCAACTTTCAAGTCCAGTGTCCCCTGGCTGACATCGCTCTGGAGGCTAGCGGTCAGCATATCCCCGTTGAGGTCGCCATCATTGCTTAAGACCCCAGCGGCGCTGATGATCGTCAGCCGGGTGTCTTCATCTGTGGTGTAGGTGTCGTCAGCCGCGAGGGGGGCGACCGGCAAGACGGTATGGCTGACGCTGCTTGACCCTGTTTGGAGGCTGCCGCTGAACTGAGCCCTGTTGGTGATGGGGCCGCTTAAGTTGAGGTTGCTGACCCCGAAGGTGATGCTGATGCTTTCTCCGACTGTGAGTGTGCCCTGCCAACTGATTTCATTAGCGGTTATCACCCCCCCCCCCTGCGCTCCCCAAGCGGCGAACTCAACCCCGCTGGGCAAGGGGTCGCTTAAGCGGACGCTGTCACTCACCACGCCGCTATTGCTCAAGACCAAGGTATAGGTCACCCGCTGGTCTGGTTTAACCATGGCTGGGCTGACCGCTTTGCTCTGGCTGATACAGGCCGCGGGCCGGCTTTCATAGGCCCCCAAATCCACCCCCCCCCCGCCCACCCCTTGGATGCGGGGAGCTCCATCTAAATCTACCGGGCCGCTGGCGGCACGGTCATCGCCGGCATCAATGGCCGGGGAACAGCCTGGTTCAAGGCGCAGATTGCCAGCTCTGGTGGGGGCCTGTGCAGGGTCGATAGGCTCTCGGAACAGCGGGTCTGCGTCTAGAAGATTGTGGCCGCCGTTTCCCAAGCTGCTCATCCAAGCACTGCTGCCACCTGAACCCTGAATCAAGGTGTCGCTGATCGTCGCGGTGCTGAAGTTGTTCGTAATTTGCGCCGGGGCATCCATCAGGCCATTCGCTGCGTTCCTCCAGAAGATACTATTGCTAATGTGAGGATGGCTTCTGTCATTGTTGAACATCCCCCCGCCCTCGGTAGCAGAATTGCCGCTAAAGCTGACTTGCCTCATCCGAGGACTGCTGTTACTGTTGAGCATCCCCCCGCCCCCGCCCCCGCCAGCAAAATTGCCGCTAAAGCTGACTTGGCTCATCTCAGGACTGCCGCCACCGTTGAACATCCCCCCGCCAGCGACAGCAGCAAAATTGCCCCTAAAGCTGACTTGCCTCATCTCAAGTCTGCTGACATAGTTGTACATCCCCCCGCCGTAGTCAGCACGATTGCCGCTAAAGCTGACTTGCCTCATCTCAGAACCGCCGCCCCAGTTGTACATCCCCCCGCCAGCGGTAGCAGAATTGCCGCTAAAGCTGACTTGGTTTAGCTGAGGATTGCTGTTAATGTTGAACATCCCCCCGCCGTTGAAAAAAGCAAAATTGCCGCTAAAGATGATTTGGTTTAGCTGAGGATTGCTGCTAGTGTTGTACATCCCCCCGCCGTTATTGCTAGGGAAAAACGCAGTCGCCTCCCCAGCGGTGATGGTGAAGCCGTCCAAGACCGCCGTCCTGCTGACCCCGCTGTTGTAGATGACGTGGTAGGCGTTCGCGCCCCTAATATTGTCTGTCGCCGTGACCACCCCCTGGCCATCTGTGCTATCATTGCGGTCAATATCCCCACTCAAGACGGTCACCTTGGCCCTGGGCTGGCGTTGACGACGCTCGGTCTCCCCGCCCGCGAAGCCGCCGTATATCTCGACCCCATCTTTCAGGGCAAAGCTGGCCCCTCTATCATCGTTGGTCTGCCCTCCGCCCTCGTCCGGGTAGTATACTCCCTCCGCCACCCATATTTCGTCCCCGTATCTGGCCTCAGCGAGCGCATCTTGCAGGTTGGTGTAGGCTGTCGTCCAAGTCAGCCCATCTGTCATCGTCAGGGTCACCCTAGCGTCAACATAAAGCCACATCTTCAACCTAAAGACGGTATGGCTGATGCTGGTTGACCCTGTTTGGAGGCTGCCGTTGAACTGAGCCCTGTTGGTGATGACACCGCCTAAGATGAGGTTGCTGACCACGAAGGTGATGGTGATGCTTTCTCCCGCTGTGACTGTGCCATGCCAACTGATTTCATTAGCGGTTATCACCGCCCCCCCTTGCGCTACCCAAGCGGCGAACTCAACCTCGTTGGGCAGGGTGTCGCTTAAGCTGACGCTGTCATTCACCAGCCCGCTATTGCTCAAGACCAAGGTATAGGTCACCCGCTGGTCTGGGTCAACAATGGCCGGGCTGACCGCTTTGCTCAGGCTGAGACGGGGCGCGGACGTTTCGTAGGCCCCCAAATCCACCCCCCTCCCTTGGATGCGGGGGGCTCCCTCTAAATCTACCTCGTCTCTGGCGGCACTGTTATCGCCGGCATCAATGGCCGGGGAGCCTGCTCTAAGGCGCAGATTGCCAGCACTGGTGGGGGCATCCGCCGGGTCGATAGGCTCTCGGAACCGCGGGTCTGCGTCTAGAAGATTGTGGCCGCCGTTTCCCAAGCTGCTCATCCAAGCACTGCTGCCACCTGAACCCTGAATCAAGGTGTAGCTGATCACCGGTCTGCTGTTGGCATTATAAATTTGAACCGAGGCATCCATCGGGCCACTCGCTGCGTTCCTCCAGAAGATACTATTGACAATGTGAGCATTGCTGCTGATAGTGTTGTACATCCCCCCGCCTTCGTTAGCAGCAGAATTGCCACTAAAGCTGACTTGGCTCATCTTAGGACTGCTGCTATTGTTGTACATCCCCCCGCCGTGGGCATAAGCCCGATTGCCGCTAAAGCTGACTTGGCTTATCTCAGGATGGCTGTTCTCCCAGTTGGCCATCCCCCCGCCGGTGGAAGCACGATTGCCGCTAAAGCTGACTTGGCTCATCTTAGGACTGCTTCTTTCGTTGGCCATCCCCCCGCCGCTGATAGCACGATTGCCGCTAAAGCTGATTTGGTTTAGCTGAGGACTGCTGCTTATGTTGAGCATCCCCCCGCCGCAAGTATCATTCAGCAGGCAGCTAGTACCCCCAGCATCCGCCTGCCCAGCAGTGATGGTGAAGCCGTCCAAGACCGCCGTGCTGCTAACCCCGCTGTTCCTGATGACGTGGTAGGCGTTCGACCCCATAATATTGGTTGTCGCCGTGACCACCCCATTGCTATCTGTGCCATCATTGCCGTCAATATCTCCGCTCAAGACGGTCAGGTTGGCCCTGGGCTGGCGTTGACTGCGCTCGGTCTCCGTGCCCGCGAAGCCCCCGTATATCTCGACCCCATTTTTCAGGGCAAAGCT
The DNA here is from genome assembly GCA_965199695.1 of Anaerolineae bacterium. Taxonomy (GTDB): domain Bacteria; phylum Chloroflexota; class Anaerolineae; order 4572-78; family 4572-78; genus CBDAUV01. The sequence continues at coordinate 3,057,587 of OZ241372.1, forward strand.
GGCCCCTCTATCATTGTTGGTCTGCCCCCGGCCCTCGTCCGGGTAGTAGACTCCCGCCGCCACCCATATTTCGGTGCCGTCTGTGGCCACAGCGAGCGCATCTTGCAGGTTGGTGTAGGCTGTCGTCCAACTCAGCCCATCTGGCATCGTCAGGGTCACACCAGCGTCAACATAACACCGATCATTTGGACATTTAATCGTCACCCGCGTCGTGGCGGTCAAGCTGTTGGTGCTGTTGCTGGCCACGACGGTGGCGGTGTATGTTCCCGCTTGGGTATAAACATACGTCGCTATTTGTCCCACAGCCCTGCCCCCATCCCCGAATTGCCAGGTGTAACTCACCCTTTCACCAGCCGTAATCTGGGCGGTGAAGGTGACCACCTCATTGGCCGCGGTCGGGCTGCTGTTTTGAACCCTCAAGCCCTCTATCGCTTCATCTGTAATCGTCACCCGCGTGGTGGCGGTCAAGCGGTTGCTGCTGTTGCTGGCCACGACGGTGGCGGTGTATATCCCCACTTGGGTATAGACATGCGTCGCCTCCTGACCGCTGGTCTGTCCGCCATCGCCAAAATTCCAAGTATAGCTTACATTCGTCCCCGCTGTGATGTGCGCGGTGAAAGTTACCCTCTCTCGGACGGCGATTGGGCTGCTGTTTTGAGCCCTCAAGCCGGTGATGGCTTCATCTGTGACGGTGATGACCACTTGAGCGGCCCTTGAGACTAGACCCTGCCCATCGGTCACGCTTAGGCGGAAGGTTAAGATGGTCGGGTCGGCTGGGGCGGTGAAGGTTGTTCGGCTGAGGGTGGGCGTATTCAAGGTCACTGTGACCCCGCCTGTCTGCTGCCAGCCATAGCCCAAGGCATCCCCCTCGACATCCCTGCTCAAGCTGCCATCAAGGGTCACGCTTTGGCTGACGATCACGCTTTGGTCTACCCCTGCCGCTGCCAGCGGGGCATCATTGACCGCCTCGATGGTGATGGTCACAAGGGCCATGTCGGTCAACACGCCGTCGGAGACCTGATAGCTGAAGTAATCTTGGCCATTGACCTGAGCAGCCGGGGTATAGACAAAGCTGCCATCAACTTTCAAGTCCAGTGTCCCACTGCTGACATCGCTCTGGACGCTAGCGGTCAGGATATCCCCGTTGCGGTCGCCATCATTGCTTAAGACCCCAGTGGTGCTGATGATCGTCAGCCGGGTGTCTTCAGTCGTGCTGTAGGTGTCGTCAGCCGCGAGAGGAGGGAAGTTGAAAACGCTATAGCGGGCTCTGGTTGACCCTGTTTGGACGCTGCCGCTGAACTGAGCCCTGTTGGTGATGGCCCCGCTTAAGTTGCGGTTGGTCACGGCGAAGGTGATGGTGATGCTTTCCCCGGCTGTGACTGTGTCCTGCCAGCTAATCTCATCATCGCGCCTCTGCGCCCCTCCTTGCTCTCCCCAAGCGGCGAACTCAACCCCGCTGGGCAGGGTGTCGCTTAAGCGGACGCTGTCACTCACCACGCCGCTATTGCTCAAGACCAAGGTGTAGAGCACCCGCTGGTCTGGGTCAACAAGGGCTGGGCTGACCGTCTTGCTCAGGCTGACACAGGCCACGAGCGTCGGCCTACTTTCATAAGCCCCCAAATCCACCCCCGCCCCTTGGATGCGGGTCGCTCCATCTAAATCTTGCGGGCCGCTGGCGGCCTGGTCATCGCCGACATCAATGGCCGGGGAACAGCCTGGTTCAAGGCGCAGATTGCCAGCCCTGGTGGGGGCCTGTGCAGGGTCGATAGGCTCTCGGAACAGCGGGTCTGCGTCTAGCAGATTGTGGCCGCCGTTTCCCAAGGTGTTCAGCCAAGCATTGTTGCCATCTGAACCCTGGATCAAGGTGTAGCTGATCACCGGGCTGCTGCCGTTGATATTCGTAATTTGAGCCGAGGCATTCATCAGGCCACTCACTGCGTTCCCCCAGAAGATACTATTGACAATGTGAGGATTGCTGTTCCAGTTGTACATCCCCCCGCCGTTGTTAGCAGAATTACCGCTAAAGCTGATTTGGCTCATCACGGGACGACTGTCCTGATTGTACATCCCCCCGCCATGGGCATAAGCCCGATTGCCCCTAAAGCTGATTTGGCTCATCTCAGGTCTACTGTTGCCCTGATTGAACATCCCCCCGCCGAGGACAGCAGAATTGCCGCTAAAGCTGACTTGGCTCATCTCAGGTCTACTGTTGCTCTGGTTGAACATCCCCCCGCCGTGGACAGCAGCAAAATTGCCGCTAAAGCTGACTTGGCTCATCTTAGGATGGCTGTTGTCCCGGTTGGCCATCCCCCCGCCGTGGGCATAAGCCCGATTGCCCCTAAAGCTGACTTGGTTTATCTGAGGACTGCTTCTTATGTTGAGCATCCCCCCGCCGCAATTAACCACGCAGACAGGTAGACCCCCAAAATTCGCATACCCAGCGGTGATGGTGAAGCCGTCCAAGACCGCCGTGCTGCTAACATCTCTGTTGAAGATGACGTGGTAGGCGTTCGTGCCCGTAATCTTGGCTGTCGCCGTGACCACCCCATGGCTATCTGTGCCATCATTGCGGTCAATATCCCCGCTTAAGACGGTCACGTTGACCCTCGGCTGGCGTTGACTGCGCGAGGTCTCCGTGGCCGCGAAGCCCCCGTATATCTTGACCCCATCGGTCATGGCAAAGCTGGCCGTAATAACATCATTGGTCTGCCCCCCGCCCTCGTCCGGGTAGTAGACTCCCTTCGCCACCCATATTTCGTCCCCGGCTTGGGCCACAGCGAGCGCATCTTGCAGGTTGGTGAAGGCTGAGGTCCAACTTATCCCATCTGTCATCCTCAGGGTCACACCAGCGTCAACATAACACAGACTATTTGGACATTGGGCTTGGGCCACGCTGACCCACCAGAGGCTCAAGCCTAGCCCGATGAGCAAACTAAGACCACATTTAGCTTTTAAGGATAAATTCATGATCTTGTTTCTCCCTTATCACGTTCATATATTTCTAGATTAAAGGCATCATACCCTGATGCTATATCTGACGCGCATACGTCACCTCACGCATCCGCGAAAATACATCAACCCCAATTTGATCATAAACATGCAACAAATCAACCAAGACCCAATTTTCACGAATTAGCCCGTTCTCACACCGCCAAAAATCTAAGCTCCGCATGGTAATTGTTTGATTAGATGGCGCAATCCCCAACCAGCCATCACCGCTGATGGTCATGTGCATGCCTGGCCAAGCGGTGAAGCCAACATAGTCTCCGTCGCCGAACAAGATGCTTGTGTCGAGAATAGTATCCCGGTCAGGCATGGCTTTCAGAAAGGGGATTTGATGCCAATTGCGAAAGCCAGAAATGCGTCGGGTTGTGCCAATTCCGGCCGGGCCATACCATAACATTTTAGGGTGCCAATAGCGGTCCAGCTCCATCGCTTTGACCCCTTCAAGAGATCGCTTTAAGGCGGTCAACATATCTAGGACCAGTTTTACGCTGGCATCTGCTTGGTCTGGGTCATAAGGGGCTGTGATGATCCCATCTTGCGTCGCAGGGCCAGGCACAAGCCATTCCCTGCCCAGGCTGGGGGTCATCGGCCAAGCATTGGCCTGGCGCATGACTTGGGGAATGTCCCACAGGGCTTGCATTTCGACCACTTGGTCATCTTCGATGCGGAAAAATTCATGGTAACGCATGGCAACAGCGTGTTGAGTGGGCGGGATGTCGAGCCACGGTTGCTCAAAAACACCGACATAGTGTCCCGCGCATCCGACCCAATTATCCGCCTTGACCTGACCTGCCATCACAATAAAGTCACGACGTTCCAAATCGGGGATCGCGGTGAGGAGCGGTTGGTAAGCTTGTTCAAAAAGCGCATCTGGGCCAGCCAATTCTGCAAAGGGAAAGGCCAGATGAATGTCACAATCTGAGGCGAATATCTCAGGTAGTTGGTTGCGTAGCACGGTCGCATCACAATCATAGAGGGCGGCTCGAAATTTAGCAAGCAGTTGTTTATTCGTTTGATGATTTATCATATTTCGGTTCCTAGGCTATTTTATTATTATACGCGGTCATTTGAGCTAGACGATAGCTAGCCTTTAACCGCACCAGCAGCGAGACCCTTTACCAATTGCTTCTGAAAAAAAAGAATGACGAGTACGATTGGAATGGTCGCGGAAACGGCAGACGCAGCGGCGAGGGTCAGGTGGCGCGGGTCTTCACCGCCCGTAAAGCGTGAAATGGCGACGGGTAAGGTCCAATTTGTTTGAGTTAGGATACGAACCAGTAAAAACTCATTATAGGCTAATAATAAAGAGAATAGGGCTGTGGAAATAATGCCGGGCCACATAATGGGAATGATGACCTTAAAAAAAGCGGTGAGGCGACTGGCCCCGTCAATCATAGCCGACTGTTCCAATTCTTTTGGAATTTCCATGAAAAAGCTGCGTAACATCCAGATGGTGAAGGGTTGGTTGACTGCGACCAAGGTTATGATGACCAAAAGATGGGTGTCAAGTAGATTGGTGGCTGTACCAATCCAGTAGTAAGGCAAAATAAAGGCCAAGCGAGGCAAGGCGCGGAAAGCCAGAGCCGCAATGAGGACCAGCACACCCACATAGCCAGCATAACGGGCTAACGAATAGCCAGCTAAACAACCGATACTAATCGAGATTACAACTGTACCGACCGTGACAATAATGGTATTAATGAAATAGTCATAAAATTTAGCGGTATCAACAATTTGTGGTATAAGCCACAGGAGCGCGATAAAGCCGATAGCAGATACAGCATAAATCACCCCATTGGGGAGGGGCATATATTCAGCAAACAATAATAAGCATATTAGAATGACGATGGCCAGGAGCAAAAAATAGGCAATCGTCGCCCCATTTTCTGGGACCGAACGTAGCCAGAGTTCCTGATAATTGTCCCAGGTCGGACTAAACAAGAACTTCGGGGTACGGGAATTGGCATCTTTAAGCGTTTTGAAAGACTGCATGGTGGTCCAATAAAAGGGCACAATACTATAGATGGCGAACAGGATCAAGATACCATGAATGAAGAGACGGCCAAGCGGATGTTTTATTTTATCCATGTTAACGTTCCTCTATTTGCTCTCGATAAGATTGAATTAGATTGGGAATTAAGACAATCATTATCCCGATCACTGTGAGGATGGACATTGCATTGGCTTTGCCCAGACGCTGCACACTAATCGCGGTCTGGAAATTATAGGTCATGATCGTATCTGCTTTATAGATTGGATTGAGTTCTGAGAGAACGAATACACTGTCGAAGATGCGATAAGAGTCCATGATAGAGATCAAGAGAATCAGAATGGTCAATGATCGAACGTGGGGGATGACGATATGGAAAATTTTTTGCCAGCGTGAAGCACCATCAATGGAGGATGCTTCCAGTAAATCCTGAGAGAGGGTCTGCAATCCGGCAAAATAGACCACGAGGGCAAAGGGGGTGACATACCAGATACCGTGTAAGATAATTAATGTTTTAACTGAGGTCTCATTATAACGAAATCTTGTGTCCAGAATGACCTGATATAACCAAGTGATGAGACCTGATGCCTCGAAGAGTTGCTTGAACATTAGGGTTCCGACAATGGGAACGATAATAAATGGCAACAAAAAGATGGATAAATAGACCCCTCTGACAAATTTTGAAACTTGGTCTAGGAGCAAGGCAACTGTGAAGCCGATCAAAATTTGGGCTGGGACGACGATCACCATGTAAAGTGCTGTGAAGCGAAAGGATTGCCAAAAGCGAGGATCACCTAAGATATCGATATAATTTCGCAAACCGATAAACTGAGGGTCGTTAATATTGTTAAAGGTCATGAACTGCATGCCCAACCAAATTGCCATAAGCAAGGGGACCACCATCAAAAGGATCATCAGGATGATACTGGGGGCAGCAAACTGAAAAAATGTGTTTCGTTTCATCATGCACCTCTCTCAATAATCAGCATACTTCCCACTTCACGCTAAGTAACTAAGCAGATTGACAATTGCAAATTGATGATGGACGATTTGGTTAGCAATCATTCAATCATCAATCCAAAATCGTCAATCCAAAATCGTTGTTACTGAATGTACCCCTGAGCGGTTGCTTCTTCAGTATAGGCTTCGGCGGCGGCATCTAAAGCTTCTTGGGTTGTCATCTCACCAGTACCAACCAAAGGCAAAAATTCACCGAGCTTGGCGCGAACGATACCCACCGCTGGATTTTTATCGTAAATGCCGATGCCTTCAGCAATGGTTTGCCCTGCGGCGGCCAAATAGGGCCCTCCAAAGTCAGCCACGGACAAGCGGGTGGTCATCCCAACGCTCGCCGCCCCTTGTTGACTTTCTTCATCAGCCGCTTCCATGATTAAGCGGAAAATTAGGTCGGGATCATTCGTCGCTGTGGCGGGGATCATGTAATAGTCATTCCAAGCGGATCCAGCGCGAGGGCCAGCATCAACCGCGCTAGGGGCCGGGGCATAGGCAATCACGTCGCCCAAATCGGTACGCTCTGGGTCATTCATGTTGGCAGCGCGGCTGGCCCACATATTGGTGGCCGGCAAAGTCCCGATTTGCATGGCCACTTCCTGATCATTCAGGCTAAAGGTGTATCCGTCTAGCCCCATACAAGCGTTGGCGACATCAACCATTAAATTGACCGCATTCACGCCTGTTTCACCGTTGAAGGCAGCCATATTGTTTTCATCCAAATAATCGCCACCGAAAGCCCGGATCATCTGGAAGAACTCGATTTCCCAAGCCCAACCAGCCGAGAGATTGATGGTAAATGGCATATCGTAGTCGGCATTGTCTAGGCCAATGGCATTACAGATTTCGATGACTTCAGCGTAGGTGTTTGGCACAGTCAGGCCCATGTCATCGAAAATGTCTTGCCGATAGATAAGGTGCAAGGTGTTGCCGACAATGGGGACACCGTAGATATTGCCGTCAAATGTGGCCCCTTCCCAGGCTTTTTCAGGGATATCACCGAGGTTGTATTCATCCCAGTATTTTTCAACCAAGTCATTGAGCGGCATCAGCCAACCAGGGCCACCCCAGTCAGCCACTTGACCGTTCGCCCCATGAACGATATCGAAAGGAGCATCGCCACCAGCAGACAAAGCCAAGCGGACCTGCTCTTGTGCATCGGTCGAAGCAAGCAACTGCGTATTGACCGTCAAATTTTCAACTGCATTACATTTTTCCAATTCATCAGCATAAAAGTCGGTGATGGGGAATGACCAACCAATCATGTTGATTTCAACTGCCTCGGCGGGCGCAGCAATCATACAGCCTTCGGCCATCATGGCCTCATCGCTTGAGGTATCTTCGGCCATTGAGTCACCATCGGCTGTGGGAGCAGGTGCAACGGGTTGACAGGCTGATAATATGAGGACAGCCAGCAAGGTAAGCAGGGTAAACAAATTTTTTTTGGTAAACATGCTATTTCTCCAAGTGAAAGATTTTGAGGTTAAGAGTTGATTATTTTGTAGCATAGATTGAGGTATTTTATCAATACTGACCTCCTTTTTTAGATGTGGATGGAGCTATTCGATGCCGAAAACGATTTCGGCATGTAACCACACTATATTACGAAAACGATTTCGGGGCAAGATTAAAGGTGGACAAATTAATGAATAGAGATTGTCCTAATACATTATCAGGCATTGTCTCTTGTTAAAATCAATTGTTTCAGTACAATGGTGCATAAGGCCTTGAGTGATGAGTGATGAATGGTTATCAGAATAAACTCGTTCAACACGCAACACGCATCACTATATTTACAGAGGAGAGTCCATGTCCACCTATCCCTTCATGCAAGTTGATGCTTTTACAGACCGTCCGACAATTGTTCGAGGTGAATTAACACTATAGTCAGCAAGAATATCCAGGAGTTTTTCCAATGGCTAAATTTTATCATGAGTTAAATGAAGCGTTAATGACGTTTATTGGCGAACAAAAAATATTTTTTGTGGCCACGGCGCCAAACAAAGGGCGGGTGAATGTATCGCCAAAGGGGTTAGATACTTTACGCTGTTTAAATGAAAAGCGTGTTGCATTTTTGGACTTAACCGGGAGTGGCAATGAAAGCGCCGCTCATTTAGCTGACAATGGCCGTATGACCATCATGTTTTGTAGTTTTGCTAAACAACCCCTCATCTTACGCTTATATGGTCAAGGGTATAGCGTCCATCAGCGTGACACAGCTTGGGCAGAATTAGTAGCCCTATTTGGCCCCCATCCTGGGACGAGACAAATCATTGTTCTCGATATTGACTCTGTGCAAACCTCTTGTGGTTTTGCTGTACCACGTTATGAGTTTCAGGCTGAACGAGAGGCTTTAACGCGCTTTGCAGAACAAAAGGGTGAAGATGGTCTGTTAGCCTATCGGCAAAAGAAAAATGTGACCAGTATCGATGGCTTGCCCACTGGCTTGTTTGTCGATGAAGAGACAGCGGTGGTAGAGGCGCAAGTGGGCAGGGCTGAAGAAGATTTGTTTTCCCAACGAGATCAACTATTCATACTTCTCTTAGAAGTCCAAAATCAAATCACGACTCACTTAAATTCTGTCTTACAAGACGAATTATGGTCGCCCACGCCAGAGAGTTGGTCCTTTCGAGACATCGCCGCTCATCTAGCAACAGTCGAAGCCGAATGTCACCTAGATCGAATCCAACAAATTCTCACGGGTGCTGAACCTCATTTTGAGACCTACTTAAATGAAGACCGCGATTTCAGGGCCTATAGTCTAAGTGAGGCCTTGCGGGCTTGGGCAACGACACGCCAAAAGATCATCACCCTTGTCCGTGTCCTTTCTGCCGAAGCTTATCAGCTAACGGGAACCCATGTCTCATTTGGGCAGTTGAATGTTTTGGGTGTTTTACACGAAATGTATAAACATGATAGAGAACATCTTCAGGAATTAAAACAATTAATGGCTCTTTGAGAAATTTTGTGGAAATAAAGAAAGCACCGTGTAAACGAGCAAAGTTGCAAAGTCAGCGCAGATAAACGGTTATGCAAGGGCCCGGTCTGTGAAGCAATATTTATCGAACAAAAATTAAGGAGAAGCATCTATGTTCAAAGGCAAATCCCTGATCGTCATTATTTGTAGTGCCCTCGCCATTATGATTACCATGGGCACACGGCAATCGTTTGGCCTTTTCTTGCCTCCCATGACGGCTGATTTGGGTATCGGACGTGAAACATTTAGTTTAGCGGTAGCGATTAGTAATATCATGTTTGGCCTGCCTCTTGTGGCCATCATCGCTGATAAAATTGGGGCGCATTGGGCGGTTATGGCGGGGGGTCTTTTTTATGGTTTCGGCTTATATTTTTTGTCCTGGACTACCCAACCGAGTGGTCTCTATCTCAATCTAGGAATCTTGGTTGGTTTGGCCTTAAGTGCAGCCAGTTTTACTGTTGTCTTAGGCGCGGTAGCACAGGTTGTGCCGCCAGAACGGCGGAGTCAAGCCTTTGGCTTGGTGACAGCAGCAGGCTCTTTCGGTATGTTTGCTGTTGTCCCGGGGGCGCAGTGGCTGCTGACGAACTACGGTTGGCAATCATCTTTCCGCATCTTAGCCATTTTTGTGGGCCTGATCGTTCTCTTAAGTGTTGGCTTTCCAGGCAAGCTCAAGGCTGAGGCGCAAAGCAATTTCAATCAAGCTGATCAAAGCGACTCCCTGATGCGTACCCTAAGCAAAGCGAGGCAACATTCTGGCTACTGGCTCCTCACGGCTGGCTTCTTCGTCTGCGGCTTCCATGTCGCCTTCATCGCCACTCACCTCCCAGCCTTTGTGACAGACCAAGGCATCAGTCCCGCGGTCGCGGCAAATGCCTTGGCCTTAGTCGGGTTATTTAATATGGTTGGCTCGTATCTCTTTGGCCTGCTGGGGGATCATTATCGCAAAAAAATATTGCTCAGTGTTCTTTATTTCAGTCGGGCCGCCGTGATTAGTTTATTTCTGATCATCCCCGTCACTGAAATGTCTACTTTAATTTTTGGCGGCGTGATTGGATTTCTCTGGCTCGCTACGGTCCCCTTAACCAGCGGCCTGGTGGCCCACATCTTCGGTTCCCGCTATCTTTCCACCTTGTATGGCTTTGTTTTTTTCAGTCACCAAATAGGCAGTTTCCTGGGGGTATGGCTAGGCGGTCGGGTCTATGACTTGACGGGTTCTTACACCCAAATTTGGATCGCCGCCGTGATTTTGGGGTGTTTTGCCGGCTTGGTTCATTTGCCGATTACAGATACACCAGTGGTGCTGGCTAAAAAGCAGGCTTTATCTGGGACGAGTTAGCGAAAACATAATTAAAGGATGAACGAAAGCAACGGATGTTTGCTTTTAAAAAAGGGTAAAGGCGAGGCAATTTAATTGGCTTGCTTTGATAGACAAGCTTGAAATCCTGATAAATTTTCGCTGAAAAATAAAAGAGCCTCGCTTCACCGAGGCTCTTTTATGACTGCCATATTTTATGGGATCACTTAATCAGGAGCGGCAGATACAGCTCATAGCTAGAAAAAAAGGGCGAGATATCCTCCATCCCGCGCTTATGAATCGGGCCATCGTTCACCCCTAAGACATCAAAATAGAAATTGCGATCTGTATCTGGATGATGTGGGTTGCAGAGACAAAATAGGGGATTGAGCATCAACTTGGGCAACGCCTCCGATGAACAATACTATCATCGTGATGAGACTGCACCCCAAAAGTTTAAACCAATATCCAGCACTTAAGTAGGTTTGATCATTATGTTCAAGTCTCATGAGATATCTCCCTTATTTAATAAGATAATGTAGCAATCCAAGTACTAAAATCCAGTTGATGATTAACATACTCTCGACGAAAAATGATGCGATAGCCATCATCAGTCAGTGATAATTGTAAATTACTACCATTGGTGAATAATTCTCGGTATTCCCCAGTCTGTACATTAATGACTTGGTAAATAGAATGATTGATAGGGTTGACCCCAGTCGGAATATAAATAAATAGAACCTCATCTCTGTCCGGTAGCCAAGTCACAGAGTCAAAAGTATGACATCCGGGACCTGTCATCAGTAATTGGGGGGTTTTAAGGTCTGCCATATTGACCATCCACAGTTCAGGAATATATGTATCGGTAGGAATCAGCGTATACACCAACCTTGTACTATCAGGAGACCAACTAAGGGCTTCCTCACTCGGAGCGGCAATGTTTTCGGCTAGAATAGTCTTGTGTTTACTTTGTCTGTCCAGAATAGTTAAAGTACCTTTGTCATAAGCTGTTTTTAGAATTACCACTTTTTGGGCATCCGGTGAAATTTTAGCAGATCTTCTAAAATAATAGGCATAAAATGGATCAGGTTCTTCAGATTTAGTCGTCTGACGATCTGTTGAAAATGATCTTTCAGCAATAGGCAATGTAGCCTGAAGTTCTGCTGTCAAGTTTGTTCCCAGACCAAGGTTAATAATATGCAGTTCATGTTGGTTCAAAAAGGCAACCTGATTGGCGACTAACAACCTTTGTAATTGCGTTTGTCGGGTTGTGAGACCAAGATGGACTTTCTGGGTACTATTTACGTTCATTAGGAATACAGGCTCAGGGATATTTGAAAAAGGCAGTTCTCTTGAATAAGCATACACAATATGCTGATCATCAAACCAAATAGAGTAAATATTTTCTTCTGCCACCAAAGGATGTTTGAGGCCCTCGTCAAGTGAGGCTAACCACAACTGTGGCTCATCTTTAACTTGTACATAACTATAGAAACTTGTCACCTGATGGGGAAAAGTGCGGAGTATCGCAAGGATAGATATTACGATCAACGCGGGTTAAAGAAGTCAGTTTTAAGTAAGGTTGGGTGGATGACAAAGAAGATGTTTCAGTGACGACAGGTGTTGGAGCAGCAACCATTGCTTGTGCTTGTACAGGCTCCCCACTTGAGATTTCCTCAACGACCGCTTCATTAACTGCGACTGCCTCAGCGTCTACGCTAACCTCCTCTAGAGTTTGTGCTTCAGGTTCATCTTCCCCGCCCAGGAACTGTGGCAGAATATAGCTTGCCCCGCCTAGGATGAGGGTTAACAAAATAATGCTGCCCAGTGTGGGCCAAATTTTAGACATTATGATTCCTCCATATTAAGTCAATAAAAATTATAATAGTTTATAGCTGAACGCCCCAAATCCCTTGCGTATGCGTTCTAAAGAACGACACCCTGCAACCTTGCCACCTTGCCGCTACCTATAGATGATGTCTCTCTCTTTAATCACAAAATTTCTCATAGAGCCAATATTTTTTGTATTCTATGGTTAGAATATCCTGAAATCAGAATGAACCTTAAACTTTTAGGTGCCCTTCCTATCATGCATTTGGTGGCGATGATAGCTACGTAGAACAGGCACCCTGCCTGTTTCGTCATTCCCACATGCATTTAACGGCGATTTGATTGGCTTGATTTGATACACCTCCCTCAATAAACTTAAAGCCTCTTAGGGCTTTATTTGTCTGCTTGTACGCTAAAACGTATAATTCCTTATCTATAACTAGAATTATCAGAGGATATAAAATATCTATCGTCGCTGAAATTGTAGAACATTTAGAAATATTACCTTTCAATTTGCAAAATCATATTTTGGGGATAGTTCGTGCGCTTAGTCATTCTTTTAGGCAAGAAAGTGGCAGCAATCGCAGTCCAAAATGAATTGACTCTCGTCAGTCGCGATGAACATTTTAAGTATATTGATCCACTTGATCTTGTGAAATGGTAACTGATTAGGAGAAATACATCATATGTCTCGACCAGACTTACAAGATAAACTAAAGAACCTCCCCCCCAAACCCGGAGTCTATCTCTATCGCAACGCGGCCAACAAGGTCATCTATGTTGGTAAAGCAGTGAATCTCAGGAACCGAGTCCGCTCTTACTTTCATCAATCGGCCCAACACTCGGCCAAGACGCATAGTTTGGTCAGAGATATTGCTGATTTGGAATTTATTATTGCAGGGTCTGAATTAGAAGCCTTACTCTTGGAAAATACGCTGATTAAAAAACATCAGCCCCGTTATAATGTCCGTCTCAAGGATGATAAGCACTATCCCTATATCAAGGTCCATTGGCAAGACCCTTTTCCGAAAGTGACCATCACCCGCCAACTGCTTAATGATGAAGCCCGCTACTTCGGCCCCTACACTGCCTCTTGGGCCGCTTATCAGACCTTGGATTTGGTGCGAAAAATTTATCCTTATCTGACCTGTACCCGCCCCATCACGGGCAATGATGCTCAGGCCTGTTTGTATTATCATATTGGACGCTGCGCCGCGCCTTGCATCGGCGCGATAGGTCAAACTGACTATCGCACCATGATTGATGGCCTCTGCAACTTTTTATCTGGTAACACCGATGAGGTCATAGCCCAACTCAAGCAGGAGATGATGGCTGCTTCAGAGGCTTTAGATTATGAAAAAGCAGCTGCCTTGCGCGACCAAATTCGGGCCATTGAGCGCGTCGTGGAACGCCAGAAAGTCATCAGCATAGAGACGGTTGATGAAGATGTCATTGCCTTTGCCCGCTCGGATAATGATGCCTGTGTGCAAGTTTTTTTCATTCGGGGCGGAAAATTGATGGGCCGAGAATATTTTCTTTTGGATGGGGTGGATCAGGTAGAGGATAAAGAAGTGCTGACTTCATTTTTAAAGCAGTTTTATAATCAAGTCAATGATGTGCCGCCTGAAATTTTGCTGCCAGAAGAGGTCGATGAGCTGATGATTATTCGCGATTGGCTCAAAAGCAAACGAGGAGCCAAAGTATCCTTGACAGTGCCCCGACAAGGCCAAGAGCAAGAATTGGTTCACATGGCGGCTGAAAATGCGACTGAAACCTTGACGCATCTAAAGGCGCAATGGGATGTTAATGAGAGCAAACAAAGTACAGCCTTAAGTGAGCTACAAACTTATCTCAATCTGCCTGAAGACCCACTCCGCATTGAATGTTACGACATCAGCACCTTGCAAGGGACTCATACCGTGGCCAGCATGGTAGTTTTCGTCAAAGGGGTGGCCCGTAAAAGCGATTATCGTCGCTTTAAGATGAAAACGGTTATTGGTAAGCCCGATGATTTTGCCGCCATGGCAGAAGTCTTGCGCCGCCGTTTGACCCGTCTGCGTGATGAGCGTAAGACAGAAGATATGCCCGGCAAATCAAAGGATGAGGTCAATCCGTGGCAGTTGGGGCCGAACTTGATGATTATTGACGGGGGTAAAGGGCAACTGAATGCGGCTTTACAAATTTTGGCTGAATTTGATTTGCAAGGGGTTATATCAATTATCAGTTTAGCCAAACGAGAAGAGGCGGTCTTTCTACCCCACCAGCCAGAGCCGGTCATCCTCCCCCGCACTTCACAAGGCCTCTACTTATTACAACGTATTCGAGATGAGGCGCATCGCTTCGCCATCACCTATAATCGCAATTTGCGCCGTCAGGCAGGCGTGGCCTCTCAGCTCGATAGTGTCCCCGGCATCGGCCCCAAACGCCGCAAAGCTCTCTTGGCTACATTTGGGTCTGTGAAAAAGATCAAAGAAGCGACTATAGAAGATATCGTCAAAGTGCCTGGTCTTAACCGCAAAATAGCTGAAGCGATTAAGTCTCATTTATAAAACGCTTATTTTGAGCGTCTCATTGCGCTGAGACCTGTCATTAAACATGACATAAGATATTCCCATCCCCTAAATTATATGTTACAATCATTGTATGAATAGGAATTTGGTCTGTTTCAGACGAAACATTTAGCACGAGGTATTTCTCCGATGAGTACAGCTATAGATAAAGAAAGTATTTTAACTACTAAAGAAAGAAATACCTATTACAATCAATGTCGTCAAATGATTCAAGAAAATCCCGCTTTTGCGGGCTTATCCGAGGCTCATCTTGATCAACTGATTGAACGGGTGAAAGTTGAAGAGTTTAAACGGGGTGAAATACTGATTAAACAAAATGACGAAGCTCAATATTTTTATCTCCTGCTTGACGGTCAAGTGCGTGTGATTGATGAAGCGCGTGAACCGCCCCAATTAATCAATCTCCTGGAGAATGGTGATTTTTTTGGGACGCGGGCTTTTATTCGCAACGAAAAGTGTTCAGCCACACTAGAAGTCATGGTTGATGCTCATGTGATAAGGTTTAATCGAGATGATTGGCATTGGCTACTTAGTAGTTCACCATCTTTGCGAAACTACTTTGATAGCCTTGAGCAAGGCTATGATAGCGCGAGCAGCATTCCCTTTTCGGGTCGGCAGGCCGATGAATTTGCTATTGTGAAAGAAACGCATCACTGGTTAAAATTGGTCGAAAATCTAAGAGGGCCTGTTATCTTATTCATCCTTGGGTTGGCTTTAATCTATACCCTATTTATCTTTCTGCCATCCACCTGGATCCCGCTTATCTTACCAATCTTAAGCCTCTTTTTATTAGGCATCATCATCTTTTGGAGCGTTTATCATTATTTTGAGTGGTCAAATGACGAGTTTATTGTTTCAACCAAACGGGTCATTCATGTAGAAAGAACGCTTGTTTACGGGGAGCAACGAGAGGAAGCGCCCCTTGTATCTATAACAGATGTGATTGTGGATACGCCCAACTTTATTACAGACTATTTCAACTATGATCATGTGGTCATCAAAACAGCTGGGGCAGGGGATGTTATCTTCAGCGGGATTGAAAATGGCGAACGTGTTCGGGAAGCTATTTTTACCCACCGCGCTAAGGCCCAACAGCAGGTGAGTGCTTCAAACATTGCTTCGATTCGACAATCTATCGTGGAACGCTTACAGTGGCAGGCGGAACATGATCTGGAAGTGGCTGAATTGCCAGCTAAAATCCCGGCTCAACAACAGCAAAAAGAAAGAGGATTTCAATTACCTGGATTCATCGCTTATTATATTCCCCGCATGCGTGAAACCAGCAATGGGACGATTAAGTGGCGCCAACATTATTGGGTCCTCTTGAAAAATATTGCCCTACCCTTTATCACCAGTCTCTTCGCCTTGATGCTGATGATTGCGGCCATATTTCAAATGGCCCTTTTGGACGATATTTTCATCATTCAAAATTTTTATGAAGAATATTATTTTATTATCATGAGCGTCATTCTATGGGTCATTACGTTGGGGTGGTACACCTATTGTTATGATGATTGGTATCGGGATACGTATGAGCTAACCGATTCGCAAATTATTCATATTGATGGCAGTGCTTTTGGCTTAGGCGGTGAATGTCGCCAAGAAAGTACGCTGTCTAATATGCAAAATACCAATTACGCCAGTCCCAACTTTTTTGCGCGTGTATTCAATATGGGCGATGTGACCATTCAAACGGCCAGTGTCGGCGAAGATTTTGTGTTCAAAGATTTGTATAACCCACTTGATGTTCAGCAAGAAATTTTCCGCCGCTGGTATAAATTCCGCGACTTGCAAACGCAAGCCATGCAGGCCTCTGAAGAGGAACGTTTTACCAGGTGGTTCGGAGAATATCATAAAATGGCCACAGAGTTAGAAGAGGAACGTTTTACCAGGTGGTTCGAAAAATATCATAAAATGGCCACAGAGTTATCAAAACATCAATAGTAAACAGCGAAATCACAGAGCTAACCTTGTAATTCCACTATCTATCATTCACTATTCACATGAAAATCACCAAAATAACCCCATTTCTCGTTGACCGTTTCCTCCTCGTGCGGGTCTATACTGATGAAGGCATTATCGGCAATGGCGAGGCAGGTTTGTGGGCATACCACAAAGTAGTCTATCATGCTATTCAAGAACTAAGCGATTATTATGTTGGTCAAGATCCGCAGCGCATTGAACATCATTATCAAGTTGTTTCCAGAGACACTCACTTTATGGGGGCGGTGCTTAATGCCGCCCTGAGTGCGATTGATGTTGCCTTGTGGGATATTTTAGGTAAGTCAGTCAATTTGCCAGTCTATCAACTTTTGGGTGGTCAGTGTCGAGACAAAGTGAAAATTTTTGACAATGTTGTTGGCGAGACCCTGAAGGCACGGGCAGAAAGTGCCCAGAAAAGCATTGAGTCTGGCTATCTCTCTCTCAGAACAACCCCTTTTTTCGCTGGTTGGGAACAAGAAACTCCCAGTAAAGCCATTGGTACAGCCGTCGATATCGTCAGCGCAATCCGAGAGGCAGTGGGCTACGAGATCGATTTGGGTTTGGAAATTCATCGCAACCTTAATCCTGACGAGGCTATTTTATTGGCCAATGAACTCCTGCCTTTCCGCCTTCTTTACTATGAAGACCCCCTAGCTCCCCAAAGTAACGAAGCCTTGGATTATGTAGCTCATCACGTCCATCTGCCGATTGCCACAGGAGAACGGTTTTATACGGTCCAGCAGTTTAAGGATTTAATTGATCGACAAAGCGTTAGCCTTATTCGGCCCGATTTATCCTTGGCTGGCGGTTATACCCATGTTAAAAAAATCGCTGCCTTAGCTGAAGCCTCCTTCGTCGGCATCTTTCCCCATCTGATGGGCAGTCCCGTCAATATAGCTGCATTCATCCAGTTTGACGCTGCCATTCCTAATTTCGTCCTTCATGAAAGTTTACCCCAAGCTGATGCTTTTAATGCAATTGTAGATCATCCCCCGCTGCGTGAGGGGGGCTATTTCATCGTCCCAAATCGTCCTGGAATCGGTCTCGATATTCAAGAAGACCAGTTAGTCCAATTCCCTTATAAACCGAAAAAAATCAGGGGTAACTTTCGAGCCGATGGGTCTGTGATTCATTAGGCCAACATTGCAGCGTTGCAGAGTCCTTAAGGTATATTTACCGGCTCTGTGAGAAATATTGTGATAAAGAGAAAGACATCATCTACAAGCAGGGGCAAAGTTGCAGGGTGACTTTCGCTGGCGAAAGGCGCAGTGTAAGGCGTTCGGGACGGTCATTCCTTTGGAACGCATCACTTTGCCACCTTGCTCTTTGCCACTTTGTTACTTTACAACTCTGCAACTTTGTCGCCCTACAACCTTATTAAGTAATTTGGCTGGTCGCTTATTTAATGCTATATTTTGCGTCAAAAGTTTCTTATGCTTTGTACGAATGAGGAGAAGAAAAATGCAAATAGTAGAACAAACGACAATTGCCGAAGTTGTACCTGAAATTGGCAATGTTCCTTTTCCATCTTATGAGATGGAAGAGGAGACTGAACGAACCGTTTATCACTATGAACGTGATCCAGAATTTTTTCTGACCATCACCGGAGGAGAATGGCATACCTATTCTTGTTCGCTTTGGGAAGATGATTTCACGACGATGACCCAAGCCCAAGAGAAAAAATTAGACGAAATGGCCCGCATGATGTGCCTTGAACCAGGCATGAAAATTCTAGATGTTGGCTGTGGTTGGGGCGGTCCTTTGACATATATGTCTCATAAATACGGAACAACCGGTCACGGTATTACCATCTCACCTATTCAAATCTCCTCGGCCGAAAAACTGGCGGCCAAATATAATGCTGATGTGACTTTTGAGCTGATTCATTGGCAGAATTTGCCTGAAGTTGAAACCTATGATGCGATCTTCACCGATGAAGTCATCGTCCATTTTAATGATTTAGATGGCTTTTTTGCCAAATGTCATAAAATTCTCAAACCTGGCGGCATGATGGTCAACAAAGAAATGCACTTCAAACACTCAAGTTATACCCAATGGTCAGACCGAATCAGCCAACATGTCAATAAAGTTTATGGCTATACAGGCAATTATCGCTCTCTGTTGCAGGAATTAGAATTAGTTGATAAAAATAATTTCTCTTTAGAAGAAGTTTACGACATTCCGATTGAACATTATCAAAAAACCATGGGCTTATGGCTGAAATATATGTTTGACAATCGAGATCGCTTGAAAAAAATAACCACGCCTCAGGTGTACAAAGAACTTCGGGCCTACCTAAAAGGCATCATGTTCAGCTTCCGTCACGGTGCGCTGCGCTTACATATTGTCGGCTCTAAGAAAATGGTATAGGATTAACGATATAAGGCATCATATTTTCGAAGGAGAATTAACTAACTTCCCCAGTCAGGTTTCCAAACTGAGTTTGGAAACCTGATTTCAGTTTGGGAACCAGATTGGGAGAATGTGTATCCCTCGGTAAGGGCAGCATCTTTTGTAATCGGAGACATTGTGTCCCTTTTTAGGACAGCGAGGCAATGATTTAGGAGAACAATATAATTATCTGGGGAATTATGTGGCTGGTACAAGAGTTTCGCCCTGCAACTGACAATACTGGTCAATCGCTCTCCGCTCGTGAGATTTTAGATCAGCGTTATGCTAAAGGAGAATTAAGTCGTGAGGAATATCAAGAACGACTTCAGGATATTTCTCAAACATAATAATCAACAAAAAAATAGGGCCAATATCTATGGAAAAACGTAAGCAAGCAAAACCACAAAGCAAGACTAGGCGTAGGGCGACCCGTGCCAGAAGACAAACACGCAGCTTTCCGATACCTATTCCGCTGCTCATCATTACATCTGTTTTTTTATTAGGCGGCTTGCTCATTTATACAGCCAGCCAACCTGTTGACCCCAGTCAGATCAAGGTCAACGGCGCGAGCATGAGCGAGACACATTTAACCCAAGGCAAGCAGGTCTACCTAGAACAATGTGCCGCCTGTCATGGGGAAGTGGGCGAAGGCCAACCGAATTGGCGTTATCCCAATGCTGAGGGAGTATTACCTGCCCCACCGCACGACAATACGGGTCATACCTGGCACCACGCTGACCGTATCCTCTTACAAATGATCGCAGACGGTGGGTCAACCATCAATAGTGCCATGCCAGGTTATGAGGATATATTGACCGATGAGGAGATGGTCAATGTCTTAGCGTATATCAAGACTTTTTGGGGCCAACGCGAGTTGGAAGCACAGCAGGCCCTCAACTAAAGATACCGCTCCCTGATCATCGGCTAGGTAACTAGCCTTGCCCCATCAGGCACTTTCTCAAACACACGCTCATACGCTTCCAAGGCGACACCGCCAAGCCGTTCAGCCATTTGGTGAAAGGCCACAGGGCGGGCATCCCAAGCCTCTGCTCTCTCCACCTGTTCCAGAAAATCACAAAGATGAATGCGGCATAAGTCATTAAAATCCTGGTCGGATAATGCCATCTCCTCTTGTGTCAGGCGATTTATGAGGCGATAGGGGCCTTCTGTCTTGGTCAGATTGGCATCTAAGGAAGACCGGTCCATGAGACAGTTCCAATAGGCAATGCGCTCGGCTCGTGCGCCAATCAGCTCTCGTAGCTCACCCCGCCGCGCCAGAGGCAGGGTAAAATCTTGAAATTGTTGGGTGCCATAAATCGAATGAAATAAAGCTGCTCGACACAATTCTTCATCACCGCCCCACGCTTTGAGGTCATTATAAACCCCGATAGCGTGGGCCAGATAGGTTTTTTTGGTATGTGGTATATCTGCTGCGCCTAGACTAATAATGAAATTTGTTAGGTCTTTAAAACTGGGGGGCATGATATAAGGCTCCTTTTGAGACATCGTTTAATTTAATGACATTGTTGAATAGTGATGATATATGTTAGTTTAAGGATAGCTGAAATGCAAAAATTACCCATCGGTGAACCATATTTTTAATTACAGCAGGTCTTGACCATCAAAAATAACCTGAAAGCAACTTGGGTTTAGAAGCTGCGTAAAGTTTAGCACACTTTAATATCCCCAACAACCAAACGCTATAGGACAAAACTTATGTTTGACTTTTCATTTGCTACAGATGCCCTTTTATCCATCACCTTGGCGGTCATGATCATCAGTCTGGTCGTCATGGTAATATTACCCGTCTTGCCCGGCCAACTCGGTATTTGGCTAGCGGCGACAATTTATTTTTGGATTGAGAGTCGTGATGCAGAAATTGAATTTCGCTGGGGCTTGTTTTTGATCTTGACAATTTTGGTCTTAATCGCTTTAGTCTTGGATCAAATTGCAGGGTGGTGGGGAGCTAGACATGGCGGAGCCAGCTGGTCAGGCCTTATCCTTGGTTTGGTGGCTGGCATCGTTGGGCTTATCTTTTTCAACGCCATTGGGGCCATCCTCGGCTTTTTGCTGGGCATGGTGGGCTATGAATACTTCTTACAGCGAGATTGGCAGCATGCCTTTAGTACGGCAAAAGGCTATCTTCTCGGTCAATTGGTGTCGCTCGTCGCTCGGCTGGCTATTGCAGTGGGCATGGTGGTTATTTTTTGGATGCAGGTAACTTAAAAACGTTAAAAGAAAGTTGGCCCAAAATGTTGACAGCCCAAAACTTCTCTGTTATCATTTCTTCAACAAACAAATATTAGGAATGGGCATTAATTAACTGACCCAACACTGGTTCCCAAACCCAGTTTGGGAACCAGATTAATAGGGTGGTAAATGCACAAGTTATTTAATTCTCATGCCTTAAGCAAGCTATGACGGAGCCCCACTCTTGAGCTTGAGTAGAAAAAGGTTCTATGTGCTTCAGCCATAGACCATAATGCTCGTCGGCAGTGCTACCGACGCAGAAAAATGGCGCGGCTAAAGCGTTGCTCGACAGCGTTTTTAGTGATTGAGGCTTTGGTCGTGAGACCAAGGCGAAGCAAGGTGGTACCACGAGTCCCCTCGTCCTTGTATGTTAATCTATCAAGGATGAGGGGATTTTTTGTTATCTAATAAACATCACAGAAAATAAAAATAATATTGTTAATTTTTTGTTAATTACTCATTAATAATTGATATTTACATAGGAAATTTCACCCATGCGTTATTCCAAAATGTTTGGCCGAACCGTCAAATCAATTTCTCAAGTTATACAAATTCAATCTCATAAATATCTCCTTCAAGGCGGTTTCATCCGCGAGAGCGTGGCCGGACGATACGATTATTTGCCTTTAGGGATGCGGGTCAAAAATAAACTGATCAACATCATTCGTCAAGAAATGAATCAAGCCGGCGCAATGGAAATGGTCAGCCCGACTCTACATCCCCTCGAATTATGGCAGGAAACCAATCGAGATAATGCCAGCAATTTTGGCCTGACCTTGGTTGAAGACCGACGGGGGGCTAAATTTGCCCTTGGTGGGACAGCAGAGGAGATGTTTGTAGATGTCGTGCGTAAATTTGCGCTATCCTATAAAGATTTGCCTTTTAATATTTATCAATTTTCGCAAAAATTTCGAGACGAACTCCGAGCGCGAGCAGGACTTTTACGCCTGCGCGAATTTACTATGAAAGATGCCTATTCCTTCGACCGAGATGAGTCAGCCTTTCTCGAAACGTATCAAAGTATGCTGGCAACCTATACCCGCATCTTCGAGCGACTTGGTCTCCAAGCAGACATCGTCCCCGCCGATAATGGCTATATCGGTGGGGAGTATAGCCATGAATTTATTGTGCCCAGCGATATTGGAGAATCAACTTATTTGGTCAGTCAAGATGGCAATTATTGTGCCCACCAAGATGTCGCCACCTTTAAGTTGGAACCCGTAAATTTGGCGGAGGCCGAAAAAGAGCTGCAAGTCATTGAACAACCCATCTGGGTCAAAACCGTGGCTGACTTGATGAAATTTCATGGCTTACCCAAATCGTGTTTCTTAAAAAACGTCGTTTACAAAAACATCGAAACAGAGGAGATCATTATCGCGGTCATTCGGGGTGATTTGGAAGTCAATAAAGCCAAGTTAGAGCATGTCGTGCAAGCCATCGAACAGCTTGAGGAAGCCACAGCGGAAGATTTGGCCCGCATAGGCACAAAAACGGGGTATGTCCGCTCATGGGGACAGGCAGGGGTACGTTATATCGGTGATCTATCTTTACAAACAGTGAAAAACTTCATTGGGGGACAGAAAACGGATACAAGCGATACCATCAACGTCAACTACGGTCGTGATTTTATTTGTGAGCAATTGGCCGATCTTGCCCTCGCGCAATCAGGATATCTCAGCCCTGATAGACAGTCTACCCTCATAGAAAAGAAAGGCATTGAGGTAGGCAATACTTTTCAGCTTGGTCATCATTATTCTGGTAAAATGGCGGCCACATTTACCGATCAAGATGGTCAAGAAAAGCCCTATTATATGGGTTGTTATGGCATTGGCGTAGGACGGACTTTGCAAACAATTGTTGAGGTTCATAGCGATGAACGCGGCATTATCTGGCCAACAGAAATCGCTTGACCTACGATACGCTCACTGGGATTCAGGTCAGCACGAATTGGCAAAAAACGAATAAACAAGGTCTCGTAGCCCCCTATCACCAGTCGAAATGCCCTGAAGTCAGGAGGCACAAACAAATTATCTATGCTGCATCTAGCTATGTCGAACTCCGGCGTGAAAATGGCTACTTTGTGGACAAAACTGAATACAGTGCTAAATTAGAGCGAATTAAGAATCCGATTTTGCTGCGTCCCCGTCGCTTTGGCGAATCATTCATTTGCTCTATGGTGCATTGTTATTATGATTTGCGATATAAGGATGATTTTTTTGATCAAAGCCACATTTACCACAAAATCCCTCAAAGAACCAATAAAGGTTTACCCAATGAGCAAATATCAAGCGATCAAAGCCATTGTTCGCGACTATTTTGACGCAATGGCGCAGGCCACGCCAGAAACGGTCATCGACGTTTTGCAAGCGTTTACCAGTGAAGATTACCGCTGGCGTGGGGTGTACCCATTTCGGGAGCAGCATGGGGCAGAGGTCGTCGCAGAAACCTTCTGGACACCCTTGCTGAAATCGCTGACCCGCATGCAGCGACGACAGGATATATTTATCGGTGGCACCAATGAAATCAGCGGTGAGCCGTGGGTAATGAGCATGGGCCACTTTATGGGCTTGTTTGATGCGGATTGGCTGGGCATTCCGCGCACCCGCAAAATGATCAATTTGCGTTATGCCGAGTTCAACTGCGTTGAACAGGGTAAAATCACCCAAACGGGTTTGTTCATCGACCTCATTGGTCTGATGGTTCAGGCCGGTGTTTATCCCCTACCGCCGTCCACAGGGGTTTATTTCACCTATCCAGGGCCGCGCTACCATGATGGTCTCCTCTTTGAGGATGCCCCGGAAAAAGAGGGGGTCATCACGCTGGCCTTGGTTAATGAGATGATTAATGACTTGGATGATCTCAACAAGAGCGGGTCAATGGGCTGTCCCCCAGAAGTGCTGGAAAAAACATGGTCAAAAGACATGCTCTGGTACGGGCCAGCGGGGATTGGAGCGACCTACACCATCCCCCGTTACCAAGAGCAACATCAGCTCCCCTTCCGCAACCATCTAGATGACAAAAAATTCAAGGGTCACGTCTGTCGTTTCGCGGAGGGTAATTTTGCCTGTTTCTTCGGCTGGCCTAATTTATCGAACCGACCAATTGGGGGCTTCTTGGGACTACCAGGCGGCAGCGGGAGTGTGGATATGCAGGTGGTGGATGTGTATTATCGTGAAGGGGATAAGCTGTCTGAAAATTGGATATTTATTGATCTTCTGTATTGGTTGAAGCAGCAGGGGTTGGATGTTCTTGAGCGAACGCAGAGAATTTTGAATTCAGATTTGTAAACGATGATCTTACATTCTCTCCCTTTTGTCCACGCCGCGGGCTACGGTCAGGAAATACGCTAGAGGTGAAATTTACAGGGATGTATTTCAAGCG
Organism: Anaerolineae bacterium; assembly: GCA_965199695.1. GTDB lineage: Bacteria > Chloroflexota > Anaerolineae > 4572-78 > 4572-78 > CBDAUV01. The sequence continues at coordinate 3,082,270 of OZ241372.1, forward strand.
AGTCATCCACATGTAAACTGGTGGCCTTATATTGAATTAATGGGCCAAAGAACGCTATTGAGTGATAGGGTAGATATTAACTTTTGGTACTCGTTTTTGGCCGAATATTATTCGATGTAATGGCATTTTCGTCATGCTAAAATGACAAAATATGAAAGCTATTGTAATTTTAAGGGGATATAATTTGAAATAAGGGTTATTCTTAAAAAATAGTCATCATAGTGAAGGTATTTTATCGTTAATCAGTTTGAGCTTAAGGATATTGTTGATGTTGATTTTAGTCCAGCCTTTGCAAGCACAAACTCAAGAAGATGGGCAAGTGTACGTCACCCAAGGTTATCAACAAATAGGACCAGGGTGGATGCCAGAGGTGGGCTTATAGGTCTGCAATTATGGTCAGGGGCGTTTGAGGGTCGGGAAGATATCTGGTTGCGTTGGTGTGATCAGACTGGGCAAGTCGTTCCAACTGGGCAGGAAGGGATAGCCCAAGAAAGGCTGGAAAAAGCGTTGGAACGTCAGCAAAAAGAGAAACTTATTGCTCAATTGAAAGCTTTGGGCATCAAGCCGGATATTGACGATTAAGAGCTTTATGCTTACACTTTCAATCGCTTAACAGTGATAACATATAACACCCCCCGGACTACCAGGCCGTAATATCGCCCCTAATTTTTCCGCTTTTCCATTCTCTCCCTATAATAAAACACATCGCCTAGCTGGCTCAGTTTTGCAAAACTGAGCCAGCCTCGCTTAATTTGACGACCTCGAAAGGAGAAGACATGCGAAGATTTCATTCCTATGAAGATATTGACCCAGATCTTCACTATTATGTGCCACGAGAGAAACTGATTGAACAGGCATATCACAACCTCTTGGGAAAAAATCCTGAAAAAGGCGGGCATTACATTACCGTTTGGGGGCCTCGCCAATCGGGGAAGACGTGGGTCATGCGGCAGGTGGTCAGATGGCTCAAAAAGCAAGTACCTGAGGTTGAGGTGGCCATCTTGTCGATGCAGTCAGCCAGACCAGAGTCAAAGGTTGAAGCCGTTTTGGGACAGTTAATCACCCAATTGAAGATGGGCTTCAGAAAAGATTTCCCGACGATTACGGATTGGGAGGCGGTGATGGGCTTATTTACTAAAGAACATTTTGATAAACCTGTCATCTTAATTTTGGATGAGTTCGATGCGATGGGGGATGATTATATCAACCGCTTCGCCACGGTCTTCCGTAATATCTACATCAGCCGACGCAATGAAGTCAATCAACCATCCGCTCAAAAGAGCTATCTCTTACACGGTTTGGCTTTGATCGGGGTGCGAAGTGTCTTGGGGGTTGAGAATGTGAGTGGGTCGCCTTTCAACGTGCAACGCAGTCTGCCCATCCCGAACCTGACCTTCGAGGAAGTAGATTATATGTTCCACTGGTATGAACAGGAAAGTGGTCAAACCGTGGAACAAGAAGTCATTGATCGCGTTTTCTATGAAACGCAGGGTCAACCAGGCTTGGTGGGTTGGTTGGGGGAACTCTTGACCGAAGACCGTTTCAATGAAAACCGAACTCAAGCAATCAAGATGAAACAATTTGAGCGCACCTATCGCTGGGCCTTGGATGGCTTGCCCAATAGCAATATCATGAACCTGATCAGCAAAGCCCGCCGAGAACCCTATCGGACTGAATTGCTTCAATTCTTCCAAACCGAAGAGAAATATCCGTTCCGGTATGATGATCCTAAGCTGAATTATTTGTATATGAACGGGGTGATTGGTATTGAGGAAGATGATGAGGGGCTGCATGTTAAATTTCCTAGCCCCTTTGTCCAACGTCGGCTGTTCAACGCCTTTGCCCGTGAAATATTTCCCCATATTGGCCGACTCCTAGATGACCCCTTTGACGATCTTTCCGACACGATCACCGATGACAGCCTAAATGTGACCAACCTGATGCGCCGCTATGAAACCTATCTCCGTCAAAACCGAGAACGCTTGTTGAAAAATGCGCCGCGCCGCAAGAGCGATGACCGGGTCATGGAGGCGACCTATCATTTCAATCTCTATCTCTATTTGGAACGCTTCTTCTATGATTATAAAAGCCGCGTTCATCCAGAGTTCCCCACAGGCAACGGCAAAATCGATATCCTGATCCGTCACGGGAGGCAACAATACGGTCTGGAAGTGAAAAGTTTCTCCAGTGCCAAAGGTTATCAGGAAGCCTTGAAGCAAGCCGCCCGTTATGGCAAACACTTAGGCTTGGTCGAAATTTCGCTGATCTTCTTCTGCGAGTATATCAGCGATGAGAATCGAGAGAAGTATGAAGTGGTCTATGAGGATGAGAAGACTAGGGTGATCGTGTGGCCTGTTTTTGTGGCGACGGGGTGATTTATGTGGGAATAGGTAAATCTTGTCTAAAAACTTTTGGTGCTAGTTTAGTTACCTTATTCATTGGGCTATATGGATGCCCGATAACGACATTCGACATGACATGAATCGAAAACTTTAGATTTCAAACGGTTTTCAGGATAATATCTACTTTCGTGTGAAAACAACCCTATAAACTATCGCCGCTCCAAGGCCGCCCTCACATTCAAACTGACGACATTCGACCCCGACGGCCCGCTGGCCTCTGCGTCGATCAGCCCGACCTGTGTGCCCGCAGGTGAGGTGAGCTTGATGGTCAAGTCATCGCGGTACTCGTGGAAGAAGGTTAAACCGACCTTGACTTCATTGAGGCGGATGTTTTCGCTGACCACAAAGTTTCGCAAGATTTCGTTGCCCTGACAGTTAGAAGAAAAAGAGAAAGATCTGGTTTAGGGGAGTGGAATGGTCACGCTTTTGGGGGCAAACTGCACGGCCCTCTATCCCGTCGCTAAAAAGCCTCCGGATTGCCTGAACCCCAAATGTTGTAGGCAGCGTTTCCAAACCAATAAAAGCTTGCCGCACGATAGCCTTAGCCTTATTGTAAAGATTTTTGGTCGCCAAAGAAAGCAGCGGTGTCAAGGGCTTGATGCTAGGTTGTTCTACTAGGCGACCCTTATTCGTTTTCGTCCCTTAATGCCTTAGTTCTTATCTCGGTTCTGCGTTTGGCTCTGCCTTGACCCTAAAGCCGTGCGGCGCACGAATAGCTCATTGACCCCAAGTCCTGTCGCCAGTCTTCCTTGCCCTTGTCGGCTAGGTTGACCCCTTCCATCTGGCACGCTTGCCTTTCCATCAGAGGCTCTATGTCCTTCATTCCAAAACGGCTTGCTCTGGCGGCCTGTTCTACCACGATGCTCCTAAGCCTTGGTTCAGTGAGCAGGCTTACAAACTTTTTTCGCTTCTCATTGCTCCCTGAGCCACCTTCTTTGACCACCTTGGACACTTGCCACCCCTTGCCCATACACTATTCAACCCCTCTTTCCGCTTGTCGGTCTCACTTGGCTTTCATCTCGTGCGGATGAAATGCGTGCCATTACAGCTACGTTCAACGGCTTATGCTCCTCATCGGTTTCTGTCAGGATGAGCGTCCCTGTGTCCATCTGCTATCCCTTGCTCTTTCCAGCCCTCAACCAGTTCCCAGCCGTTCTATATGTTATCCCCTGTTTCTTAGCAGCGTCACTTAGTTTCATACGGAAACTATATCTCAACCTCCCCTTTCCTCATACTACAATTTTTTACTGTATTTCTAAATACTCGTTACCACACACAATAGAGACTAAGAATCTAACCGTTCCACCACAAAATCAGCAATGATTTCCGACCCATTGGGACAAGCTCGTGAGACTCGTTCTAGAGCTAATAAATCTGATAATTTATTGGTCCACACGCCGGTTTGAAATTCAGTGTCGGTGATGAGCAGGCTGGGCATTTCTTGGGCGATATAATCGCCCAAAATTTGCGATTCCCGAAAACTGGGACGCGGTATATAGCCAAAGGGTGAACCAGCTTGATAAACCTCGGCTAGGGTACTATACCCGATTTTGCCGATAATGGCATCACAAGCATTGACCAAATCGGGGTGGAAAAACTGATTTTGATGAGGGAGAAGTATAAGATTGCGGCGATGGAGCATATTCTGTGCCCCGCCAGGGATGATGAAGTGAATATTTTGTTGTTGTTCGAGCGGTTCTAAGCGGTCATAATGCCAGGGAATGCCGCCCATCGTCGTCATCACGACCGTATCGTCGTCAGTTAGACCAAGTTGCCGGCGCACAAGGGTAGCTGGCTGGCGGGTCGCTCGGCTGACTGGCGGTACCGTCAGAGCGGCTTGTTCAGCGGCGGCACAAAAGGGAATCATTTGCACATGGTAGGTGGCTGTGGCGAAGACATCTTGTAAGTAATCAATAAACGTATGTAGGCGATGGTCTTGGGCCACATAGCCTTGATAAATCCAATCCCAGGTGAAATTTTCAAGTAAAATGGAAGGAATCCCCGCCGCTTGAGCGACAGCCAAGCCAAGCGGGGCTATATCACACAGAATCATCTGGCACCCAAGTTCCTTAACCTGTTGGGCCAAGGTCTGCACCAAATCAGTCGCAAAGGGCATGAAACGGCTTAAACGCCGAATGGTTTCCGGGATATCCTCTTGCAGAACTGTTTGTTGCGCTAGGCCAATATCGGTTAATAAGTCATGATAGTCAAATGACGGAAAATTAGGCTCTGCAAATAGCCAGGCTGGTACCTTTGTGAATATATGATAGTGCGCTGGTATTTTTTTATTGATTGCATTCATCACAGCGCTGGCCCGCGTTGCATGGCCGAAACCGTGGGGTGAGATGAAATAGGCTAGGGTATGAGGTTGAGACATTGTGATGAGACCTTTTCAGGATGCTTCTCGTCAACATGTAACGATTGAGGGGCGAGGCATTTTGGCAGGTATTCTAATTGCGTGAGTTATAGCTTGCAAAAAATAACCCCTTCGATTTGTAAAAATTCGCCTTATCTGATAAGGTATAGACTAATCTTGTTAATTTTGCACCCGTAGCTCAGCGGATAGAGTACTGGTCTTCGGAACCAGGTGTCGGGAGTTCGAATCTCTCCGGGTGTGCCTGAAATCGTCTGAAAAAATAGCCCGCAGTTGATTTCCACTGCGGGCTATTTTTATTTCAGGACAAGTTTATGACCACCAATTGAAGATGACTGTCACGCTGCCATCGCCATTCGGTGTGGCTGAGGGCGCATGAACACCGCAGGGGGTTGAAGGGCCGAAATTGAAGAGACCGCCATTTGTCACCACAAACTTATCGCGTTTTTTTGATAATCACCGAGTAAATATTCCGAAAGCGAATAATACATATCGTCTTTTTTCCAAATACAAGGATCAAAGACAGTATAGGGGAGAGGCGGGTCGTCAGGGCCAGCGAAGGGGATGACTGCTCCATTTGTTATTTTACTGTCCAGCCACCATCAACGGTCAAAACAGAACCCGTGACAAATTTAGATCGCGCTGAAGCTAAATAAAGGACAGCTTCAGCTACGTCCTCTGGTTGTCCAAAGTCGCTGGTGAGCGGTTGTAACTCGGTTAGACGGTTCCGAATATGAGGGTCGCTCTGGGCACGTTGACTCATCGGCGTAGCGATCAAGGCAGGACAAATAACATTGGCCCGAATATTTTGCGGGGCGTAATAAGTGGCGATAGAACGGGTTAAGCTGATGATGCCGCCTTTACTCGTGGCATAAGCATGGGTGGCAAAATCAGCATCGCCACCTACCAGCCCTAAGACGGATGAAATATTGACGATGGCCCCACTGCCCGTTTTGAGCATCTCCCGCAGGGCATATTTACAGCCCAAAAAAACACTTTTAAGATTAATATCCAAGACTCGATCCCAAGCCTCTTCCGTACACGCCGCTGTCGGGCCATCGCCCCAGCGGCGTCCACTGCGGCCAACCACGTTGACGATGACATCAACCTGCCCGAAATGCGCCACTGTCTGCTGCACAGCGGCTTCGACTTCCGTACTGAGACTCATGTCGGTTTGTAGATAAATCGCCTCGCTGCCGCTGTCTTGAATCGCTTGGGCACTGGCCGCGCCGTTTTCAGGGTTGATATCAAAAATAGCGACCTTCGCCCCATCAGCCGCCAAGGTATGCGCTGTGGCTTGGCCTATGCCGCTGCCGCCGCCCGTGACGATGGCAATTTGGTTGGTTAAAGAAGATTGTGTGGTTGCGTGAGATGGTATGGTACACATATCGATAGAACTTTAAGTAAATGGAAAAGTCATAATTTTCTTTTTCAACACTGGCAAAGCATTTTACAAAGGCATTATGTGCTTCGCCGCTTAGTTCATTCAAAATAATAAGTTTTATTTTATGTAGAACAAAAATTTTTAGTCTCATAGACCCCGGCTTTATCACTGCGTCTAAAACCGGCCGCAGATAAGGTTTTCTAACGTGGGGTCTTAGCACTGATGACAAAGGTCTGGATTTCAGTAGGTTTTAACTTCTTGTGGGTCTGCCGCTAGAAGTAATCAGGCCCTAAAGCCTGCTGGAGAGCGAGTTCGGGATACTCGTTATCAGTCACCATACAAACATTTCACCCGTCGTCGATAGTCATCATAACAGACATCAAACCGCTCTTTAGCCCCTTCAGAACCAAGAAAGTGACGACTTGATAAGACAATGGGCGGCCTGCCTAAACGGGTTAGTTTATCAGCAATGAGACACTTGAGCATATTGGTAATGGTCGCCGCGCCGATGGTCGAGCCTGGTCCCACTGGGTCGGCCAAGTTTTCTATCTCAACCATTGCATCACCTGCTGGGACACAATTGTCAAGCGTCACATCGGCGATATCAGGTAGTCGCTTGCCTGAGCTATGATTAGGCTTGGCCGAGAGACAATGGTCTAAAGAAACAACAGCAATGACGGGCAGGTCGAGAGCTTTGGCTTCTAAAGCTACTTCGACCACCACTTGATTGACCCCACTGTTGGAAAAAATAATGAAGCTGTCTGGGGGAGCGAAGACAAAGTTCCGCATGATCACTTCCCCTAAGCCTTCCACCTTTTCCAAGAACATCGCTTGTCGCTGCCCATTGGAGCCGACGACTTGATTATGATAGGTCAGCGATAGCTCAACCATTGAATGAAAACCGGGAAAACTGCCATGCCGAGGAAACATTTCTTCGATAAACATACGTGAATGACCCGTGCCAAAGAGATTGACCAGACGGTTATTGGCGATAGAGGTGACACAAATATCAGCCGCTTGTTCAATAGCCGCCATTTGCGTAGTGCGGATGCGGTCTAAAATTTGTTGGGCTGCGTCGAGATAGCTTAGGGCTGAGTTCGAGGATGATGAAGTCATGATTGTCTCCCGTTTGAGATAGAATTCTTATGAAAATTTTGTGTAAAGGATAAAAGAAGTAAAATGGAGGAAATAAAATCGGTGGATTAAGAATGAGTGTGAATTGCCTTATCACGGTTAGGCAAATATTGGACACCCTAAACTAAAACAGACCAACAAAGGGCGTTGCTCTTGTTGGTCTTTCAATCAGTAAGGACTTCATATAGATCAAGATGAGAATATTATTCGTTATCTTACTTAATCCAGAATTTGAAGTCAAGAGGCGGGGAGGGCGGGATTCGAACCCGCGGTAGAGCTACAAACCCTACAATCGCTTAGCAGGCGACCCCAATCAACCGCTCTGGCACCTCCCCGAACACAACCAGCAATTATCAATATTTAGCGAATCAATCGTCAGGACAATTGTCCTGACGACTGAGGCCTATATTTACAGCGGAGGGAGAGGGATTCGAACCCCCGGAGGTATTACCCTCAATGGTTTTCAAGACCACCGCAATCAACCACTCTGCCATCCCTCCTGAGAGAATAGCAGTGATAGTAAATATAGCAGAGGAGATAATGCCTGTCAATTTTTAGTTTTAAAAAGGACCGTGACAACGCCAAGATTTCAAGGCTGATAAAAGGTAGCGAGTAATATGCCGCTGTAAATACCGCTTAGGTGTTGAATTCACCCTCGAAACTAGCCCCAAAGGTTAGTAACTTGTGCAACAAAATAGCGATGGAGTATGGCTCTTCCCCGGTTGAGCAACCTGCGCTCCAAATTCGTAAATAATGGCTATGTCCTCGCCGGGCTTGAATGATTTCAGGCAGAATTTGCGTTTCTAGGGCCACTAGGCTATTTGGCTCTCGGAAAAAGTAGGTTTCTCCAACTGTGAGATAACGCGCTAAAATTTTTAATTTATCCGCAGTTAAGGGGGTTGTCATAAGCCAGTTCAAACAAGTTAAGGTATCTTGAAAGCGAAACTCTGAAGCCACCTGCTTAAACCCCGTTCTAAATCAGCCCAACGTCCAGTTGAATAGTGCCACCCTGTTTGTTGGGCTAAATATTGACTAAATATTAACAGATGATCTTCTGAAAGTTGCTTGGTCATGACAATCTCTTTTATTGCGTATTAACATGTGAAGGGGTCAACTTGGTGTATTATAGGTCACCTATAGAGATTTTATATCCTCAATATAAGGTCCCGTACCAAATTCCCAACATTATGTCACCTTAATCGGTTTAGTTGACAATAAATTATGATTATGTTATATTGGAACTTGAGATAATACTATGTCAAGTTTAAAACCGATAGAACAACTCGATATTCTAACCCGAGCCAAATACCCATTGCTCTATATCATCTCCTGGGAAGAGCGACGCATCGAGGATATGCTGCGTCAAGTGGCCGTAGAGCGACGCAAGCAACTCTACCTATGGACTTTGACGGATGGTATTGTACATGTAGATGCTATACAAGGCAATGGTGCTGATCCCAGTACCCGTAACCCTCTATCAGCCCTTAACTATATAGGACAATCCAAAGAGTCGGCTATCTTTGTGCTAAAAGATTTCCACCCCTTTATGGATCCTCAGGGCGGTTCTGACCATTTTGTCGTAGTACGCAAGATGCGGGATGTATTGAATCAACTCAAAGAAAGCCGTAAAACGCTGGTCATTCTTTCGCCTACGCTGCAATTTCCGACAGAGTTGGAAAAAGATATTACGGTTTTAGATTATAGCATGCCGACTTCGGCCGATCTATCACAGTCCTTGGAACGGGTGGTTCGTTCAGCGCGAGAGATTTCGGGTATGAAGCTTAATGTGCAAGAGGCCCATTTAGAGCGAGTTTTACATGCAGCGCGGGGCTTGACCTGTACCGAAGCAGAGAATGTTTTTGCTAAGAGCTTAGTCATGAAGCATGCCTTGGATATCGATGTCATCATCTCGGAAAAAGAACAGCTTATCCGTCGTTCTCAAGTCTTGGAATATTTTCAAGCGGTCGAAGATTTTTCGAATGTTGGTGGTATGGATTTATTGAAGCAATGGTTAGCCAAACGCAGCAAAGCATTTTCTGCTAAGGCCCGTGCTTTCGGTTTGCCAGAGCCAAAAGGCTTGTTGCTCTTAGGTGTGCAAGGGGCAGGTAAAAGTTTATTAGCCAAGGCTGTGGCCAGTCAATGGCATTTGCCCCTTTTGCGTTTAGATTTAGGGCGTGTGTTTAGTGAATTGGTTGGGTCATCAGAGAACAATATTCGGAGTGCGCTGCGGTTGGCTGAGAGCGTGGCGCCTTGTTTATCAGGCGATACCCTCATCATGTTAGCTGACGGTTCAGAGCGTACGTTGAAAGATTTATATGAAGATGATACCCAAACTAATTTGTCAGTTTTAGGCATGACGGAACAATTCCAACTTAAGCCAGTTCAGGTCAAAGTCATTACACGCCGTCCGGCCTCTGATCTGTCTCAAATTAGTTTAAGACATGGTGTCTTACAGGCGACAAGTAATCATCTTCATCCAGTTATGAGGGATGGGGGCTTGATTTGGACTCGCACTGATTTATTACAAGTCGGCGATCATATTGCTATTCCTAACCAAGTGCCTACCTGTGAAACTCTACCGCCCCTGCTTGAATTTTTACCTTGTAACACACGACTTTATCATCAAGATTCCCTTAGATTTACTAAATCTGAAGCTCAAACACGACATAGGCGCTATGCAGAGCGGACAGGTGGTTCTAATTACGTAAAACCACAAGAGCTTTCAACCGAAAAGTATCCTCACTTTGAACAGGTTGAAAAATTTGTCCTTGGACGCGGGGGGGCGACAGATAGTACCTTACCTAAATTGCCAGATAGACTTAACGAAGATATTGGCTATTTATTGGGCTTGACCAGCAGCGAGGGGTATTTAAGTCAACGTCGTATTGGTTTTGTGAATACTGAGTTAGCACTACATGAGATATTCGCTGACTTGATGCAAAAACAGTTTGAGATTACGCCTAAGCGTCGTCTCCTATCACAGACTCCAAAAAATTTTACCCTTGAAGGAACCAATGAACATAGCCAATTCAAACCCTGTTATGTTAGCTATGTTGATAGTCTGTTGTTGCGACGTATTTTTGATAATATCCAAGACCAAGTATTACGATTGCCTAGATCAATTTTGAATGCTTGGCTGCGAGGCTTCTTTGATGGCGATGGACATATTTCGAGTAGCCAAGCCAATGATCCAAAAATAATTTTGACCGCCAAAGTCTCAAAGATTAAGGCTTTAGTCCGCTCTATTTTGCTTCGCGTTGGCTTTCCGACCACCCACCCTGGCCTAGCGAATATTGAAATTACGGGTCTGGCGAATGTTCAGAGATTTATTGACCAAATTGGCTCTATCCATCCCACCAAACAGAAGCGTATGAGTTTTTGGCAAAATCAATCTCTATCGGAAACAAAGGATAGGGTTGATGTTATCCCAATTGGTCAAAAGTTACGTCAAGTACGTCAACAACTTGGCCTGAGCAGGCATAAATTTAAGCATACGTGGTCATCCCTCATAAGTAATTATGAACGAAACCTGATTCATCCTAATCGAAGTCGTCTGGATGCAGTCGTGAAGGAAATGAAAGCTTGGGCGAATGAACATAGCTTAGATCTAAGTGGGGTTAAAAAAATTGAAGATCTGCTAGAGGCTTCCATTAGTTGGAGTCCTGTTCAGGCCATAGAACCGATGGCAACGCCGCAATATGTGTATGATCTTGTTTGTGAAACCCCTCACACCTTTATCGCTAATGGGATTGTGACCCATAATTGCGTGTTATGGATTGACGAAATTGAAAAGGGCCTAGGTGGTGTTGCTAGTTCCCATAACTCTGATGCCGGGACGACAGCTCGCATTTTCGCGAGTATTTTAACGTGGATGCAGGAAAAAGAATCGCCTGTATTCGTGATATCTACGGCAAATGATATCACCATGCTGCCACCGGAGATGTTGCGTAAAGGTCGCTTTGATGAAATCTTTTTCGTCGATTTGCCGCAGGCCAAGGAACGACGAGATATTTTCGCCATTCACCTGGCCCGGCGAGGGCGTGACCCGCTTGAATTTGATCTCGATCAAATGGCCTTAGCCTCATCAGGGTTTAGTGGGGCTGAAATTGAACAAGTCATTATCTCATCCTTATATGATGCTTTTGAAGCAGACCGAGATGTGATCACCGAAGATATTTTAAATAATATCAAGGAAACCATTCCGCTGTCGCAAACGCTGGAACAAGAAATTGCGCGCTTGCGACGGTGGGGCAGAACCCATGCCCGCCCCTCTTCTTTGGCTGATGATCTTCAGCCCTCACCCAATGCACACGGCATTGTACGTCAAATGGAGTTAGGCTAACATGACCATGTTATTCCGTGCCTCACATCGTCTTTATAAACGACATCAAGCTTCTGTAGAGTCGGTCATCATCGCCACAGGATTGACCTTTCTCCTGGCAGTCTTTTTAATCAGCCTTGATGTTTATCCGCCGAATTGGACTCCTGTCTTAATTGCCTTAGTCTGGTTATTGGCTTTACGTTGGTCTTGGTCAGCTTATATGGTCGCCACGTTAGCCGTCTTATATCCGCTTTATACGATTTCAATTTACATCGCCATCTTATTCATTGCTGTCACCACCCTCGCCCATCGTCCTTTGAGTTACTATCTGGGTGCGTCAGTCTTGATTTTGGCCGTACCATTACTGGGGGCCTATCATTTACATTGGGCTGTGCCAATTTTGATGGGGTTGTGGTGGGGGTCTACCAACGGTATTTGGATGGGGGCAGCGGCAGCCGTCTGGGGACAGTTGGCGACAAGCATGGCGGGCATGAACGGTGATTTGTTATTAATCGCTGGTCAGACACCAGAAATTGCTGGATTCATTCAACGATTTAGCAACTTAGGAGCATTAGAAACGCTATCTAAAGTGATTGCTCCTTTCACTCAGAATGCAACAGTCTTGTTGTATCATTTATTGCAAGTGACTCTATGGGGTGGTGTTGCTGGTTTGACAGGCGGTTTTTCTAGCCAACAATGGATCTATCGTTATTATCCTTGGTCAGGGCTGGTGACAGTTTCTTTAGGGGTAGTGGCCTTGGGTGTGGGGCATATTACCTTAGCGACATGGCTGTATGAAGTTGGCGTTGTCATTGATAATCAGGTCTTAATTTTAACCGCCTTGACCGCCCTCTTTGTATGTAGTAGCTTTGAGGTCGTCCGCCAATATCTGGAATTGCCAATTTTACCCCAACAAAGGGCCAAGTCAAAAACGCGCTTATGGCAAGGGCATCCTCAAAAGGCTCAATCACCGGACTTCGCCCAAATGTCAACCTCAGCTTCTATGCCAACACATCAAAGTATTCAAGCATCTGGCTCATCTAGTTCATCTCGTATAAGACAATCGTCAGAACCAAGGGAGAAGCCTTCTGTAGTACCTTTGCCTGACCTGCCTGAATGGAAACCGCCTAAAGAAGACTCTGGGCTAATTTTGTTGGAGTTAGATTAGTTATGAATGCTAAGTGCTGAGTGCCAAATGCTGAGTTATTTCTTAATTCATCACGCATCATTCACTATTCATTGGTCAACGATAATTTTTATAAGCAATCAAACCCACCATGCGCCATACACAAGTCTCACCAACCAGAATGACCAACCGTCGTCGGGTCACGACGAATAATAACTTAACATTCAGCCGTTTTGCCACGACTTTAGGCATCACAGCGGTTATGGCTCTGTTGGGAACAACTTTTCTGGGCGATTATCTGAGGGTTCCTAATTTGGCGGTGTCTGCTTCACCAGAGGTGATTTCGCCCAATGGGGACCAGACTCAAGATGTGGCTAGTATTAACTATACCTTAGAAGATGAGGGCCCTGTACAGGTACAGGTTTTAACGGCAAATAGTGCCCCCATCGTGACTTTGGCTGACGTAGCGAATCAAGCCCCTGGACAATATTCAATTGTATGGGATGGGACAAACGCGGCCAACGAATTGGTGGCTGATGGCAGTTATATAATTGAAGTGACCGCGGCTGGGGTATCTCGCTCAGTGGTTCAGCGAGCAGAAGTACAAATTGATACTGAACCGCCCCTCTTACGTTTAACCAATTTGGATGATTTAGCTCGCGTCTCCAACCCTAGTCTAACCATTGAGGGCGTGACAGAGCCTGGGGCAACAGTGTATCAGGCTGGTATGGCGGCGGCTATTCCAGTTGATAATCAGGGTATTTTCAAGTTAGAACGCCAATTGACTGAAGGGACGAATATTTTAGAAATTTTAGCCAGTGATCAAGCTGGCAATACCACGCGCACCAGCCATGAAGTATCGCTTATCACCCAACCGCCGGATCTAACCTTAACCAAACCAGGCAATGATACTTGGTTTAATCAGGCTGTCGTCGACGTGGCGGGCATCGCCCCGAATGCATCTTCAGTTAAGCTCAATAATCAAGAGATTAATTTGTTAGCAGATGGCACCTTTAAGCATGAGATTATTTTGCAAGATGGTGACAATACGCTTCGCATTGAAGCGACTGATGATGTCGGTAATGTAACTGTTCGAGAACGTTTGGTCCATTTGAAGACTTCACCTCCTGAGATCAGCCTTAACTTAGATGAAGGGGCTGTTTTTCAACAATCCACTGTCCAATTGACCGGACGAACAGATCCTGGCTCAACTGTGCTGATAAATAATCAAGTCGTGCCAGTCAGCACTTTGGGAGAATTTCAAACAATCCTTGATTTACTTAATGGAATAAATGTTGTCAATATCGAAGCCCGTGACATTGCTGGCAACACAGCCATGCTCTCGCGGCAAGTGAGTTTTCAAAGTCCAGCCCCTAAGAACGAAGTAACGCAATTTTTCAATCGTTTGCCCAATCTATCCTCATGGACCACCCCGCTTCTCTTAGCCGTGCCTTTATTACTTCTCTTAGGTTATTTTTTTACCCGTCCTGTCAGCTTACAACTTTCTGCTGATAGAGATAATTTTACGCTAGGTCTGCCAGCTGAGTCAGAAACGATGAACATGGTTTTAGATCTGTCTCGTGATGCCCGCATTACCATGCAGGTCTTAAACGCACAGCAACGCCCTGTGGCGACCATCATCAACCGTCGCCAGCGTCGGGCAGGCGAACAAGTCTTTCAGTGGGATGGCTATGATGACTATGGCAATGTTGTACCCCCTGGTGAGTACACTATTCAAGCCACAGCGAGTACCCCTGGAGCCAGTGTTCATAGTGCTGTCCCCTTGAGTATTTATGAAGATCCTGTCGTTCACAATCGGTATCATACCCGCACGACCTCGCCCCTGTTACAAACCGATCTCGATCAACAACTCAGACCTAGACCCCATCGAACCCGTCGTTCATAGAGATAGTAGGTATGCCAATAGCGGTAAAACATCATTGGGGATGAGATCATATAGAAAAATAGAAAATATGTTCTGATTAAATTCAGGACACCTTACGTTATCTCATCGTATTTGCAGAATATATAAATAGGAGTAGACTGGCAACAGATTATTATCCCTATAAGCTAAAAGGAGATCAAATGTCAGGTTTACGAAAAAAGACAATTACCCGACGACAATTTTTGTGGTCTACCGGAGCGGGTTTGGCAGCAGCAACGTTAGCGGCCTGTGCCTCGGCAGTGCCCAATGCAGGCACGGGTGCCTCAACGGGTGAAGAAGCAGCCCCAACGGCTGAGGAGGGTGGTCCCAAATATGGCGGTACGCTAGGCTTAATGGGCCATCAAGAAGTGGCTGGTCTCAGTCCTGAATTTTGGGGACCGAGTGTTCAAACGACGATGATCCGAGCGATCCATGATTCCTTGGTTCTCAAAGATGAGTGGGTTGTCATTCAACCTTTATTAGCAGAGTCCTTCGAAATTTCCGATGACGGCTTGACTTATACTTTTAATCTACGGCAGGGTGTTAAATTTCACGACGATACTGAGTTGACCGCCGCCGATGTACAATACACTTTCGACTTTTATCGCAATCCTGACACGGCTTCTCGAAATGTAGGTCGCTTCAATGGGATTGAGAGTGTGGATATACCCGATGATTATACCGTGGTTTTAAATATGTCTGAGGTCAATGCTGCCTTGATGTCTGACGGGGCTGAATGTCCTATTGTTCAGTCACAATATCATGCTGAAGTGGGTGAGGATCTCTATGCTCAATCCCCTATCGGCACCGGGGCCTTTAAGGTGCTAGAATTTAACCCAGCCGAAGTTGTTTTAGTTGAAGCCTTTGAAGACCATTTCCGAGGTCATCCCTATATTGATCAAATTCGTCAAGAGGTTGTACCAGAGCCGTCAGTGCGAACCATCGCCTTACAAACGGAGACTTCTGACTCAGCCCTGTGGCCTCTTTTGACTGAAGATAGTTTGACGTTCAAGGATGATCCCAACTACACCGTCATTGTCACCCTGACAGGCGGAGTCAAGCATCTGCCCATCAACAACAAAGTGCCTCAATTATCTGATAAGCGGGTGCGCCAAGCAATGCTCTATGCTCTGGACCGGCAACGTATTATTGATGACCTATGGAGTGGCACGGCGGTCATGGCCCACAGTAATCTCAGCCCGAAATACGCTTTCTACTCCCGTAACGATGACCCAACACTTAAGCAATATGAATATGACCCAGAACGCGCCAAAGCTCTTTTGGATGAAGCGGGCTGGGTGGATGAAGATGGTGATGGTATTCGCGAAAAGGACGGGATGAAACTTTCTTTCACCTGTACGACGATTACTGGAGACCAAGCTCGACGACCGATTGCAGAATTAGCCCAACTCTTTTTCTTAGAAGTGGGCATTGATATGCAGTTAGCCGAAGCACCGATTTCGGCAATTTTGGAGGGGTTACGTAGCGGGTCTATTGAAGCCTCACTATATAATTGGACCTATGGTTCCACTGACCCTGATCCATCCAACACGCTACGATCTGATGGTGGCCAAAATTGGAATTCCTTTGAAAATGAGCGGGTAGATGAACTCATAGACTTAGGTCGAACGACGGTTAATCCTGATGAACGACAAAAATTTTATCATGAGATTCAAGAAATTGTCGTCGAAGAAGTCCCCATGCTTTACTTGATGTATGATGAATGGATGAATGTTTTCACCGGTCGAGTCAAAGGCCTGCCTGAAGCTCCCCAAGATTCGTTCCCCATGTACTATAACGGTTTGCATAAATGGTGGTTGGATGATGTCTAAATTGTCAACCTTTCCATAAAACTTTATTCCCACTTGGTTCCCAATAGGTCTGTTAGACAAAGGTGGGGAACCAGTATCTTTTCCTTTATTGAAAAAAAGTTTGAAAACAGAAGTTTTACCTATTTTTTACAATAGAAAAAGCCTCTGATGTCAATTAGCAGAGGCTTTTTTGATTGAGTTTTTCAACTTAATGTCGATTTCTCCTAATCCTTTATAAACAAAGTAGCAGCGTAACAAGGTTATTTTTACGCTGCTACTCGAACGAGGTTGTCACATTCAATTTAAAGATGGTTCTGATATCAAAATAGGGGGATTTAGCACTTCTTGGCTAAGGGCATTTGCCAAGACTTCATCTATATTTTCTGCGGATATAAAAGTCATCTCATGGCGAATATCCTCTGGCACTTCATCTAAGTCGATTTCGTTGCGCTTGGGGAAGATAACGGTATTCAGCCCGGCTCGGTGGGCGGCGAGAACCTTTTGCTTCAGACCACCAATCGGTAACACTTGCCCCTGTAAACTAATTTCGCCCGTCATGCCGACACTAGGACTAACTGGACGTTTCGTCAATAAAGATACCAAGGCTGTGACCATTGTAATGCCAGCAGAGGGACCATCTTTGGGGATAGCTCCAGCAGGTACGTGGAGGTGAATGTCAGCGTCCTCAAAGGACTTGGGGTCAATGCCATAAACATCAGCATTCGCTCGCACATGGCTGAGCGCGATGTGGGCACTTTCTTTCATCACATCCCCTAATTGTCCCGTTAAGGTCAGGCGGTCCTGACCAAGCATTCGCGTAGCTTCAATGAAGAGGACATCGCCGCCTATAGAGGTAACAGCCAATCCTATGGCGACTCCCGCCTTTTCCGTGCGTAGAGCGGCTTCAAAATGATAGCGTGGCTTGCCGAGTAGCTCATTGACACGATCAGGACCAATCTTGAAGGTGTGATTTTCTGGTAGGTCTTTTAAGGCGACTTTCATCGCCACTTTACGAGCCGCCTTACCAATTTCTCGTTCCAAAGTGCGGACTCCCGCTTCGCGGGTATGGTCTTGAATGATTTGACGAATGCCCGGCTCTGTAAATGAAATTTCTTCTTCCTTGAGGCCATTGGTGTTAATTTGACGCGGGATCAGATAACCTTTAGCAATTTCGGCTTTTTCTAATTCTGTATACCCATCCAAGGGAATAACTTCCATCCGATCACGCAGCGCATCAGGAATCGTTTCCAATGTATTCGCTGTGGCGATGAACATGACCTCACTCAGATCAAAATCAACATCCAAATAATGATCTCGGAAAGCATAATTTTGTTGCGGGTCAAGGACTTCGAGTAAGGCACTGCTAGGATCTCCCCGCCAATCGCTGCCGACCTTATCCACCTCATCCAACATGAAAACAGGGTTGCGTGACCCCACCCGTTTTAGGGCTTGAATAACCCGCCCTGGCATGGCTCCAATGTAAGTCCGCCGATGACCGCGAATTTCAGCCTCATCACGCACCCCACCTAAACTCATACGCGTGAAGTTGCGGTCTAAAGAGTGTGCAATGCTCCGCCCAAGGCTTGTTTTACCAACCCCAGGGGGCCCAACAAACAACAAGATAGAGTTGTTTGATCGTTCCTGATCTGTGGCCTCCGTCTCATCGTCCAAACCACGCTCGTGGCGTAGCTTTCGCACCGCTAAATACTCTAAAATGCGATCCTTAATCTTCTCGAGACCATAATGGTCTTCATTCAGTGTGTCTTTAGCCCGTTGGATGTCCAAATTATCTTGAGTCGTCACTTGCCAAGGTAGTTCGGTGATCCAATCTAAATAGGTCTTGATGACCCCATACTCTGCTGACTGTGGTGGTAATTTTTCAAGACGATCTACTTCTCGTAAGGCTTCTTCTTTAGCTTCTTTGGGGAGACCAATTTCGTCAAATTTTTTACGGTAATTGCTGACCTCAATTTCAACTTCATCATCTTCTCCCAACTCTTTTTGAATAGAGCGTAGCTGTTGCCGCAAATAATACTCGCGCTGGACTTTATCCAGTTCCTCCTGAGTCTCACTCTGAATTTTTTCAGATATCTCCAGCACCTCAATCTCTTTGGCCATGACCCGCATGAGAATGCGCATCTTATCAGTCAGATGATCCTCAGTTAAGATCGCCAAGCGATCTTCTTGTTCCATCTTTAAGTTCGAGGCAATGGTATACACCAATATTTCTGCATCTTCCGTATTTTCCAAAAAACTGACAACCTCTTCTGGCACTTGCGGCATATATTGAATCATCTCGCGGGACAACTCAATCGTTCGACGGCGCATGGCCTCAATCTCTAGTTCCCTATCTTCCTCCGCAATATCTGAAGAAAGTTCTATTTTGGCTTTGAGATAGGGTTCAGTCTGTATCCATTCTGTAATTTTCATGCGCTGCAAACCTTGAATGATGATTTGCAAGACTCCCTCTTTATTACGTACCGTGCGATGAATCTTAGCAATGACACCCGTGGTGTGAATTTGATCCGGCATCGGCTCTTCAATTTCATCCTGTTTAGAGGTCACTAATCCAATATAGAGATTCTGGTCCACTGCATCGCCGACCAACTTCACCGAACGTTCCACCCCGATGACTAAGGGTAAAATAACATAAGGGTAGGCAACTGTGCCGCGTAAAGGCAAAATCGGAATTTCGTCTGGATATTGATGAGGAAAATCCTCATCAAGGGCATTTGTTGGATTGACCCAGCTTAACATCTTATGGCTCCTTTACTTTGGCTTCTATAGATTTAAAGAAAAAGATTTTGAATATGCAGAACCAAAACCTTGTATAGAAGGGGAGATAAAAAATAGAGTGAAAATATTGAGAGGTTATTAATAATGATAACGAAAAACCTAGAGCGTTGAAAAAAAAAGGTCATCAGCGTTAGACTAGCAGAAGGGGCAAAGAATCTGAGAAAAACAGAAGACCAAAGAGGCCACCTCACAGATTAGATCACCTAACCCCAAAATCTTGTTCAGCAGAGACAGTGTAAAATCAAAAGTGATAAAACCAGCCTCACCAGGTTCGTCCAGAACAAGAAATATTGAAACTTTCAAAAAAGGATATAGATTATCATGATCGTTATCGGCATAGACATCGCCAAAAAGAGTTTTGATGCCACCTTAATTGATGAGAGCGGGCAATATCATTATCAGCAGTTTCCTAACACCCCAGCGGGTGCGGAAACAGGGTATCCGTTTGAAAAATTAGAGACTTGGCTGAACAAACACCAAGGCCAACAAGCCCACCTGTGTATGGAAGCGACCAATGTCTATGGGGAGAACTTGGCTGAGTATTTAGACCAGCAAGGCTATCAAGTCAGTGTGGTCAATCCGAGCCAGACCAAACCTCTCTGGGTTCCGCTCAGGGCAGTCCAAAAACAGTTACGTGTTCTGAGCCGACATTTAGATGATAAGAAGGTCATTATTGGTGCCGCTATGCGGAAGTTACGCCACCTTGCTTTCGGGTTTCTTCGTCACAACACTCCTTTTGATCCTTCTTATTCTTCTTGATCCTTTTCTTTTTTCCTTTCCAAACGTAATATCTTTGAGGTTTCAGAAACCTCAAAGGTTTCAATTCCAAAACATTATCTGAATATCTATAGCATTTCAACAATATTGAAAAGAAAGTATAGTCGTGATGTGTTAGATTTCTATTAATTTAGTGCATAGATTGCATTAGTGTTTGGATAAACAGGACTGACGTGCTATAATCCAATAATCAGTGTTAAGTCTGTCTACAACTGAAACTGCTCATTGAATACGAATTACTAAATACTTTTTAGTTAGGAGGTCTTATAAGCTAATTTACGCTCGTCCTAAACTGCCAGACATACGGGCTGGTGACTCCTTTACGCTTCTGACGAACATAAGGGTCGTTATTATATACTTAATATTTAACTGTAAAGGACAGGATAAAAAATGACACAGTTTGACCAGATAACTTCCCCGCAAGAAATGAATCTTCTCGTTGGTTTCTTCGATTTAACACGTTTTCTCAAGTTTGTTCAACAACACAATAATCAAGAAGTATTTGAGGTGCTATCAGCCTATTTTGAATTTGCTGGCGATATTATCGAAGGTTCAGGAGGGACCATCGTCAAATTCCTTGGCGATGCAGGCTTAGTGATTTACTCCGCAAATAAAGTGAATGATGGTGTTTTAGCCCTTTTATCACTAAAAAAAGATGGCGACGCTTGGTTAGCTGATCATCATCTACCCTGCCGAAACAAAATCTCAGCCCATTTTGGGCCTGTGGTTTGTGGTCATCTTGGCACAAAGACCCATAAAATTTTTGACATTATCGGCGATACGGTCAACACCGCCGTCATGATGAATAGCGGCGGTTTGACGCTTTCCACCCAAGTTTTCCGTCAACTAGGTTCAGATACCCGTAAGCTATTCAAAAAGCACACGCCGCCTATTACTTATATTCCGGTAGATGAACCACATCGGGATTGAGGAAACGAGGTCATAATAGCTCCCTGATATGTCGGCGTAGTTTGAGGGAGTCCACAAGCCTTTGTGGATATAAAGTAGGTTCTCGCACAGGATTGCGGACTTCATTTTCAATCTCCCCCTGGATTACTACGACAATATCCTTTCGACCCTCGACCTGCCTGCCCTCACTGCCTTGAGCCAGCAAGTTTTCGCGGTCGCTGATCAGGCCGCCTTTGAAGCCCTTTTGGGATGATAAGAATCGGCGTAAATAATTGCTTAGGGTGTGCCAAAAAAATAAGTATCCTAAAATAGGCTGGAACATTTTAAACTTTGAAACTCCCTGATTTTGGCCCTAATCTCAGAGAATTTAGCCAGATTGAGGAAGAACGGGGATAAAAAAACAACAAGGTAATGAAGAAAGGAACGGATTATTTTTTCCTCGTAACAACAATCCATTCCTTTCCTAATCTGCTGTTGTCTTCTGGGTATTCCTTAGCGCACCAAAAGAGCTTCAAAAGCAGTCTGATCCGCCACCGTGAAGACCTGCTCACTTAAAGCAGTTAGGGTGGAGAAGTCCAGCGTCGAGAGGGTGTCATCGTAATAATCGAGAGGGAGGTTGAAACGATGGGCGAGGCTTTGCCGCAAGAGGGTTAGGGTAGTGGCTTTGGCTGTCGCAGCTACTTGGTCAGCGCGTTGCTGTTCTTGGTGGAGGTATTGTTCGGCTTGGTCAGCGCGTTGGCGTTCTTGCATTAAAGTTTTTTCAACTTGATAAAGCTGTTCTCTTTCTCGATGAAAACGCTGTTCAGCTTGGTCAGCCCGTTTTTTTTCGGCCTGATACTCTGGCCGAATAAAGCCCTGATACACTGGGTCATCAACCAAGGCCTGCCAACTCGGTTGCTGATATAAATCCTTCATCCGAAACTGAAAACCTGTCAAGACCTGCGAGGTGATTACGCCACCAGTTCGGGCTTGAATAGGTTGATAAAGACCATTGGCTGTCCGCTCATAAAATGTGGTATACCGATTTTGATCGTCTAAGATATAGTATTCCTGTACCCCGACTGCTTGATACTCATTTTTTTTGGTGACTGTGTCTCGCTCTGTCTCGGCCCGGCTACTGTCCGAGACAAACTCGATACACAGATCAAACACCCCCCAATAGGTGCGATCAGACAAAGCCATCTGCACCCGATTAGTGCCTAAAAACAAGGCCAAATCTGGCTTGCGAATGGTGGTCTTGTGCAACAGATTCAACTTAAAGCCAATTTCTAAAGCGATGATGTGGGCAATCGGATGAACCTCTAGATAATGTTTCAATAAATAGACAAACCAAAGATACATCTGAGATTTTGAAAAATCCGCCATCGGTTTGACCTCCAAGATGCCATCGTTCCATTCATAGTTGAAGTCAGGGTGATTATAGTAATGTTGCCAATACGTCTCCTCTGAAACACGCTTGCCAGCTTCGGACTGTTCATCTTCGAGGAAAGGCGGGGTAAAATCAGAGACGATGGGAGTGGATGTAATAGACATGGTCACGCTCCTAAAGAGATTTAGGTGATTAGATGTGACTATACCTTAAGTAGAAGCTAAACACAAACTTTCTGACTGTGTAGGGCGTAATTTAGGGTATCCTGAATAAGACCAATATTTTTTATTTTGACATTGAGCATCTTTTATATTAAAACGTACGTGCAATCAACTTATGACGCACAGGTAGAGTTATTCAGTTATGAAAACAGCCTCCAAATATAATCATGACAAGATCTATCAGAACGTATCGGTCTTAAAATATGTGACAAGCATTTCAATGCAATTATCAATCAAGCCCTGACCTTATCATGGACACGCGATCCCTTTGATCAAATCATTGTGGCTCAGGCAAATTTGCATAGCAATATTTTGATATCTAAAGATCAGAAAATTCTCGATTATTATTCAAAAGCTACGTGGTAAGTTTAGGAATCAAATAGACAGATTATTGTAAATGATACAGCCTTATTTTACACATAACCCTTTTTTGATTATAGTTGTATCTAAGATCTCACCACATGACGGTCTCAACACCTGACAAAGGAGGTAACAGATGATTATTAATGATCGGGCCTTAGACCGAATCTTGAACAAGGTACAAAAACCAGCCCGTTATATCGGCGGCGAATTTAATAGTGTTATTAAAAATTGGGATGATGTCAGGACTAAAATCGCTTTGGCCTTTCCTGATGTTTATGATCTAGGGATGAGTAATCTCGGTTTAGCCATCTTATATGATATTGTGAACAAACGAAGCGATTTGGTGGCTGAACGGGTTTATGTGCCCTGGCCGGACATGGAAGCGGAAATGCGGGCGGTCAACATGCCTCTTTACTCCCTAGAGACACGCCATGAACTCCGTGATTTTGATTTGATCGGGGTCAGTCTGCCTTATGAACAATTGTACAGCAACGTCTTAACCTTGCTTGATTTAGGCGGTCTGCCTTTGCATAGCCTAGATCGAGATGCTCGATTGCCGCTGGTTTTCGCAGGCGGTAATGCAACCTTTAACCCCGAACCGATGGCCGACTTCATTGACTTTTTCGTCATAGGTGAAGGAGAAGATATCGTTATAGAGATTATTGAGGCTTACCGAAAGGTAGAAGAGGCTGACCGCGATACTCAGTTGCGCCGTCTGGCTGAGATTCCAGGGATTTACGTACCGCGTTTCTATGCCCCTAGCTATTATCCCGAAGACGGTACGCTGATGAAAATTGAACCCTTGATTGATCAAGCCCAAGAACGTATCGTTAAACGGGTCGCGCCTCTCATGCCGGAACCCGTAACCAAATTTATTCTGCCTTATGTAGATGTGGTCTTTAATCGCGCCTCCGTCGAAATTCAGCGGGGCTGCACACGCGGATGTCGTTTCTGTCAAGCGGGCATGATTTTTCGTCCTGTCCGAGAACGTTCAGCGCAGGAATTAATTGAAACCGTCGATGCCATTGTTCGAGATACAGGCCATGAAGAAATTGGCTTATTATCCTTAAGCAGTAGTGACTATAGCCAAATTGGGACAGTGGTCAAAACAATTGGCGAAAAATATAAAGCAGATGGTGCCTTGGGTATCTCGTTACCTAGTCTGCGCATCGAAAGTTTCAGTACGAATTTGGTCGAGATGCTACCAGGGGCTCATAAAAATGGATTCACCTTTGCCCCAGAAGCAGCTACAGACCGTATGCGCGATGTGATTAACAAGTACATCCCGACCGAAGATCTGTTAGAAACAGCCGAGCATGTTTATAAACGCGGCTGGCGGCTGATCAAACTTTACTTCATGATTGGACAACCCACGGAAACAGATGAGGATGTGCTGGCCATTGCTAACTTAGCCAAGGAAATTTTGAAGATTGGTGAGAAATATCATGGCCGTAAAGCCAAGGTCCGCATTGGGGTTTCGACTTTTGTGCCCAAACCGCATACTCCGTTTCAATGGGCTCCGCTCTGTGATTTAGATGAAATTAAGCGTAAACAACAGCTTATGTTCGCAGAACTAAAGCGACATAAAGGCATTATCTTTAACCGCAATAATCCTGAAGAAAGCCTTCTTGAGGCAGTTCTGTCACGAGGCGACCTTCGGATGGGGGCCGTCATCCAAAAGGCCTGGGAAAATGGATGTAAATTTGACGCTTGGGGGGATTGGTTTAACCCTGTCGGTTGGCAAGAGGCTTTTGTTGACTGTGGACTGGACCCAGATTGGTATGCTCATCGCCCCCGTCTGGCTGATGAAGTGTTCCCTTGGGATCATATTGAGGCGGGGGTAGAGAAACGATGGTTGCTATTGGACTGGTATGCGGCTAAACGTGGCGAAACCAAGATTGATTGTCGGGAACATTGCTATCATTGCGGCATCTTAACCGCCTTCAAAGGGATGCGAGCCAATACACCCCCTCAAGCTTGGAAATGTCCGCCTATTCGCAATCCGCGCTGGCACAAGATGGCCGAACAGGGTGCCGTTATTGGCCTGACGGATGTGGTTAAAGAAAATATGAACAAGGCCAAAGTGCCAGAAGTATAGTATTGCAATAATTAGTAAGCAGTACACTGATTGCTAGCACATCGAATTATGTCACAAACTACGCCAATTACGCCAGAACCTGAAATCTATCGCTACCGCCTCACCTTCACCAAAGGTCGTCCCGTAAAATACGTGGCCTATTTAGATACAGTGATTGCTTGGACGCGGGCCTTTCGTCGAGCAGGCATTCCTTTAGCCTATACTCAGGGCTTTAACCCAAAGGCTCGCATTCAGATGGCCTCTAGTCTGCCTTTGGGTTATACAAGTGTCGCAGAGATTATGGATATTTATCTTAAAAAGGAAATGTCTGCTGATGAGATTGTTCACGCTGTGAATCAGACGCTCCCAGCAGGCTTTCATTTAGTTGAGGGTGAGCCGGTTGAGCGCAAATCACCAACCTTGCAGAGTAAATTAACTCAGGCTGATTATCAAGTCATCGTTGAAACAGATACGCCAGGAGAAGTAATTAAGGCGCGGATAAAGACCTTATTGGACCAAGATCAAATTTTGAGGACTCGTATTCGGCGGCAAAAAGAAGAAAGATTTGATCTTCGCCCGCTGCTCCATCAGCTTGCTTTAGTCTCGAAGGTAGCTCAGGATGCTATCTTCATAATGAGGCTGTCAGCAGGCCAACATGGAAATTTACGCCCAGATGATGTCTTAAAAGCCTTGGCCTTAGCCGATGGATGGTTTGAAGTAGAGCGAACGAAGCTGATCTTTTCATTTGACAGTTAAAAAAATTTATATATAATTACGCTTTGTGCGTTTAGATGGGAGCCTTTGTCCATACGAAAGTATGGACTTTTTTATGTAAAGGTGTGTAACACTTTTGAACACTTGAAAGGTAGCAGATGGATCATGTATGCAGTCGTTTCGAGCGGGGGTAAACAGTACCGCATCTCAGAAGGAGATACTATTCGCGTTGAGACCTTACCCGTAGAGGCTGGTGACACAGTTGTCTTGGATAAAGTATTGATGGTTAGTGATGAAGATGGTGTCACAGTTGGTTCTCCCTATATCGAGGGAGCGGGTGTGAAGGCGAAGGTCGAACATAATGGACGGGGTAAGAAAATTTTGGTCTTTAAGCACAAAAAGACTTATCGTCGTCGTCAAGGCCATCGTCAAAATTATACCCAATTGGAGATCGAACAAATTAGCTTAAATGGTGGGTTTGACGAGGCGGTTGAAGATGTAGCCCCTATCGTAGAAGAAAGTTTAGGGGAAACATCCGAGACAAATATTGAGCTATCTAAAGACGCTCAAGATATCAGTGAGGTTGATGATGTCGTCGCAGAGACATCAAAGACCAGTCTTGATTTGTCTAAGGATACTGAGAAGATGGGTGAGGTAGCAGGTCAAGTAGAAACAGAAGGTCAAGCTTCTGTGGTTGAAGAAAATAGCCAATCAGAAGATGATGAGGCCACATCTGATCCAATTAATTTTACAGAACCGAAAGCTAAGGAGGACTAGGATGGCTCATAAAAAAGGGGGCGGCTCTAGCCGTAACGTACATGATAGCCCTGGTCAGAGACTGGGCGTGAAAAAGTTCGGGGGCGAACAAGTTTGTCCTGGGAACATCATTGTTCGTCAGCGTGGGACAAAGTTTTTGCCTGGTAATAATGTTGGCTTGGGCAGAGATCATACGATTTTTGCCCTGATTGATGGTTATGTGAAGTTTGAGCCAGTCAATCGTAATAAGAAGAAAATTAGTGTTTATCCTGTCGAAGTTTAAGTACCCCCAAGATCCATATCTCAAGGGGTGAAAAACGATAAGATTGAGGGGTTGGATATAATCAACCCCTAATAAGATGAGGTTCATTCGATGAAAACTAAAATTCACCCTCAATATTATCCCGAGGCAAAAGTAAGCTGCTCTTGTGGCGCAACTTGGACAACTGGTTCAACAATGCCAGAAATTCGGACAGATATATGTTCGACTTGTCACCCTTTTTATACGGGTGAACAGCGGATTGTTGATACGGCTGGACAGGTAGAACGCTTTATGAATCGCCTAAAGTTTTTTGGTGAACATCAAGAAGCACAAGCGGGTCGCCAAGAGCGAGCGAGCGAGCGAGCTAAACAAGCATTTTTGAATCAACAGCTCATTGCTTTAGATTTGCCTGATCGTCTCTTTCAAATTTTGTCGGATACTGATTATATCACCGTTGGTGATTTGATTAATAAAATTGATCAAGATGAAGAGGCTTTGTATGAAGTTGAAGGTCTTGGCCCAAAATCTTTAGAGCTAATTAAAGAAAAGCTTGAAGCGGCGCGTACTAGTTTTGAGGCCTCGAATAGAGGATAAATCGTTGTGGAAAGTTCTAAAACCAAAGGCAGACATTGCTCAATGTCTGCCTTTTTTGTGTATGATCATTTGGTGATGAAATAGATCTTATTATTTTTAAATTAGAATGAGAAAGAAGTATGGAAGGATTTTATCATCGGTATAACGGTGGCTGGATTGAAGTCATTTGTGGCAGCATGTTCAGCGGTAAAACAGAAGAGTTAATTCGGCGGCTTAGACGCGCTGAATACGCAAAACAGAAGGTTCAAGTTTTTAAGCCAGTTTTAGATGATCGTTATAGCCAGACCAAAGTGAGTTCTCATACGGGTCTTGAGTTTAAGGCTAGTATCGTCCCAACCGTAGAAGATATCAAACGCGAAATTAAGCGTGATACCAATGTTATCGGCATTGATGAGGTTCAATTTTTTGGCTGGGAAATTATAGAATTATGCGAAGCTTTAGCGAATAAGGGCTTACGAGTCGTTTTGGCTGGTCTTGATATGGACTTTCGGGGTGAACCATTTGGCCCAATGCCAGTGCTGATGGCTCAAGCTGAATCAGTGACCAAGCTACAAGCGATTTGTATCGTCTGTGGTTTAGCTGCCTGCCGTACGCAACGCCTGATTGATGGTCAACCAGTATCTTATGATGCGCCAGTTATTATGGTTGGGGCGGATGAGGTTTATGAAGCCCGTTGTCGTCAGTGCCATGTTGTGCCGAAAGATCGACAGTGAAAATGGAGTCCGCAATATAGATTGTGAACTAAGATCATTGACCAACTCCGTGGAGAGTTAAATCAGTGGGTGGACCCTATTGGCGAAGTCTTTATTGAGAAATTTATGGCTGATCACTTTAGAGATCAAATGGTCGATGGAGCGACCTATTTTAACTTAGCCCGCCAAATCCAACTGAGCCGTTTTACCCGCGTCTTTCGCACAACCGTTCAGCCTTATGGTGCAGCTCAATCATCACAAATTGATCTTTATACCCTACCCTCAGACCCCAGAGCCTTGCCTTGGGCAGTGGAGGTTAAGAATTGGCAAGACTCAGTAACGAAGCCGAAAGTGGTACATTTTTGGGAGGCAGCACAGAATTTAGCCGATGATAAAGGACACGGCGAGATGGTTTGTTGGTTTCATGCCCGTAGCGGATTTACGGAACCCGCTAGGAAATTTATGCAGGAGAAGGGAATTTTATCTATGGATGAGGCGACCTTAGCCCAGATGTTGCGCGATTTCCGTGTGGTTGAGCGGTGGCGGGAAGGATAAAGTTTGCTTTCAGTATAGCTCATTATTGCAAACTTTCAGGTGGCGCGGATATTTGAATGACCGCCAAGTCGGTATCAATATCTGTGCCCACCACAATTGCTGGCAGTTGTGTTCCCTCGTAGAAGGTGACCGAAATATGGCTGGCCTCTTCAATGACGTGATGATTGGTCACAATATAGCCTTCTTGACTATAAACAAAGCCAGTCCCTTGACCAAGTGGGTTGAAAGGATTCGGTAAGTCTTCGCTTTGCGGATTCTGCGAGTCTGCATTAATCATGACAGCGATGCTCACAATAGAAGGCTGAACCCGGTCATATAAATTGACCAATAACAGTTCATCAGCAGTCAACTGGGCCATGATTTCAGCGGAGAGCGGGGTCGGCGAAGGTCGTAGCGGGGCGAGAATAATCTGAGAGGTTGGCGGGGGTGGTGCTGCATTTGATGAACGATTGTCTAAATTCGACAAACCACAACCAAGGGTGAATAAGTAGAGGCAGGATAAAAAAAGCCAAAGTCTGTTGGTTTGTCTCATAGGATCTCACCTTTTTTCAGAAATAAATAGAGCCGCAAGAAACATTCCTGCGACTCTAATTAAACTCAAAAAATCAATGATTTACACCAAAAATCCTTTTAGAGAGGTAATCATAAATCATTCTAAATACAACAACAGAAAGTATTTTCTTTCAATTGTCACTGGTTTATTTAAGTGTTTATTGAAATGGATGGCGACGATTTCCTAATGGGAGATGTTGACCTTCTTCTATTCGAATGGGAAGATAAGCTTCTACCTTATCCTGTTCCTGTTGCTTTAATATAAACCATACAGCGAATAACCCAAATACAATTGCTAGGCCTACAAACATGGAGAATTCCTCTCTGAATTGATTTTGTTATTATAGATAGTATACCACATATTTTCGAGATACGTTAAAAATTTAAGGTATAGAATTCTTTAGATTTAATATATCTTATAGCTTGCTTAGTGGTAGAGAATGTGAATAATATTTATACGAGACAACAAAAAAGTCAAACCTCTGAGACTTTAAAATCTCAGAGGTTTGACTATGTGGGTATGATATTAAGCCTTTATCTTTGCTCTTTACGCCTCCGTAAACTCCCCTTCAACCACATTTTCATCTGCTTTATTTGGCCCACTTTGACCGCTCGTATTATTGGCTCCATTTGCTGTCGCGCCAGGGCTAGGATTAGGACCAGTAGCACCAGCCTCAGTTCCTTGCTGTTGATATATTGTTTGGCCTAACGCTGACAAAGCTTGTTGCAGGGCCTCTGAGGTAACTTTGATGCTATCGGGATTATCATTTTTCAGAGCATCTTTAACATCATTGATTTTGCCTTCAATCTCTGCCCGCTTGGTGCCGTCGACTTGGTCGCCCAAGTCATTTAAGGTCTTCTCGGCTTGATAGACGAGATGATCAGCTTGGTTACGTGTTTCGACGGTCTCTTTTCGTTTGGCATCCTCAGTGGCATGGCTTTCGGCTTCAGCCACCATGCGGTCAATTTCGCTTTGCTCAAGGTTGGTCGAGGCGGTAATCGTGATTTTTTGTTCTTTATTGGTCGCCTTATCCACTGCGCCGACGTTGATAATACCGTTGGCATCGATATCAAAGGTGACTTCGACTTGTGGCACACCACGAGGGGCAGGTGGAATACCTTCTAATCGGAAGCGACCGAGAGTCATATTATCATTGGCCATGGGTCGTTCACCCTGTAGGATGTGGATATCAACGGCTGTTTGATTGTCGTCGGCGGTGCTAAAGACTTCGCTTTTCTTGCTGGGAATGGTCGTGTTGTGCGGGATAAGCGTTGTCATCACGCCGCCTAAGGTCTCTAAACCAAGACTAAGCGGGGTGACATCCAAAAGTAAAACATCCTTCACATCACCAGCTAAGACACCTCCCTGAATGGCTGCGCCAACAGCCACGACTTCGTCAGGGTTAACCCCTTTATGTGGTTCTTTGTCCGTCAGCTTTTGCACCAAATCTTGCACCATCGGCATGCGGGTGGACCCACCGACCAAGACTACCTGATTGACTTGACTAGCATTCAGACCAGCATCTTTCAGTGCTTGGTTAAAAGGCGTGGTCAAACGTTTAACCAAGGAATCGCTGAGTTGCTCAAACTTACTCCGACTCAACCTGATTTGTAAGTGTTTCGGCCCAGTGGCATCAGCCGTGATGTAAGGTAGGCTAATGTCGGTTTCCAAGACACTACTCAACTCGACTTTCGCCTTTTCTGCCGCCTCTTTCAAGCGTTGTAAGGCTTGTTTATCTTGGCTCAAATCAATGCCTTGCTCTTTTTTAAACTCACTGACCAACCAATTAACGACGGCCTGGTCCCAGTCATCACCGCCTAAGTGTGTATCCCCATTGGTCGCCTTGACTTCAATTAACCCGTCACCAACTTCTAACACGCTGACATCAAAAGTTCCACCGCCCAAGTCAAAGACAAGAATCACTTCGTTGTCTTGCTTATCCAAGCCATAAGCTAGAGCCGCAGCAGTTGGTTCATTAATAATACGCCGCACGTTCAAGCCAGCGATTTTCCCCGCGTCTTTGGTCGCTTGGCGTTGGCTATCATTGAAATAAGCCGGTACAGTAATGACGGCTTCGGTCACAGTTTCGCCGAGATAAGCCTCTGCATCGGCTTTGAGTTTCGCCAAAATCATGGATGAGATTTCTTGAGGG
The DNA here is from genome assembly GCA_965199695.1 of Anaerolineae bacterium. Classification (GTDB taxonomy): domain Bacteria; phylum Chloroflexota; class Anaerolineae; order 4572-78; family 4572-78; genus CBDAUV01. The sequence goes on from OZ241372.1 coordinate 3,113,536, forward strand.
GTGTACTCTTTACCGTTGATGGGCACAGTGATCCGAATATCATTGCGTGGCCCTGCTTTAATTTCGTAAGCTAAGTATTGTTTTTCGCGTTCAACTTCGGCAAAGGCCCGACCAATCAGACGTTTGGCCGAATAAATTGTATTATCTGGATTGACCACAGCCTGACGTTTGGCTGTCTGACCAACAAGCCGTTCACCGCCCTGATTAAAGGCAACCACACTAGGGGTCGTGCGGCTACCCTCTGCGTTGGCAATGACCACTGGGTCGCCCCCTTCCATTGCTGCGACCACACTATTCGTTGTTCCTAAATCGATTCCGATAATTTTAGACATGTGTTCCTCCTAATATATCCTTAATCTATAAATTGATTTTGGTGATGGTAAATTAGTGACTGACGAAGTAACCAGCATTCCGTGATTAGTGTATAACCCAAATAACGAATACCTATTTTGAAGGCATTATAGAGAGATTATGTTAGATTCGAGTTAAGGCTGTGTTAGATTTGTGCTAGAAGGATCGAATGAAAATTAATCCCTAAGTTTGGCGATGTAGCTAAGATTGTGTAGAATGGGCCATAATCCAAATCTTAATCGTTAACCTTTCAATGCGCTGACAATGGAACTCCCTATCGTTTTCAATAATCGCTATCAATTGAACAGCAATCTGGGTGAAGGTGGCCTAGCCGAAGTCTATAAAGCGCAAGACTTAGCCCTTGGTCGCACGGTAGCGGTCAAACTACTCCGTGAACAATATACCCATGATCCGACTTTTTTGGTGCGTTTTCATCGAGAGGCGCAGAGTGCCGCTTCTTTGAATAGCGGGAGTATCGTTTCTGTCTATGATTTTGGGCAAGATCATAATCGGCCTTACATCGTCATGGAGTATGTCTCAGGGCAAGATTTGCGGACGATTCTAGATAAAGGTTTGCTGACCATAGCCCAAATTGTTGATTATAGTCTACAAATATCCAACGCTGTCGGTTTAGCCCATCGACGAGGCATTGTGCATGGTGATTTGAAGCCAAGCAATATTATGATTTCACCTGAAAATCGGGCCAAGGTGACAGATTTTGGTTTGGCGCGTGCTTTAGGTGAGTCTGCGATGGATGATGGCGAGTTAGTGTGGGGGACACCAGCTTATTTTGCTCCTGAGCAAGCCTCTGGAGATAGGGTAGTGCATGCCACCGATGTTTATGCCATCGGGATTATGATGTATGAGATGTTAGCTGGCACTGTTCCTTTTGTCAGTGATGATGATCAAGAAGTTGCCCGTAAACAACTTTGTGAACATCCAGCCTCCCTATCAGTTCATACGCACCGTACCCCAGAAGCTTTAGCTGAAATCGTGGCAAAATCTTTGGCTAAAGATCCTAATCAACGTTATCTCAATGGCGATGAACTCGGTCAAGCTTTGTCGGTCTTCAAACTGACCTTAAGTCAAGCCACTAGCACAAATTTCTCTCAAAGGTCTGGGCAAAGAGACTCAACGCAAGGACAATTAGAACCAACAATGGATTGGCTGGCTTTGTTATTAGCCTTAATTGCTGTTTTAGCTGTTTTAGGGCTTGTCCCTCTCTGGGGACAAATTTTTCGGGCGTACTTATTGGCTGCTGGTTCTTAAGGACTTTCAGACGATTTGTTGGCGATTTCATCCTCTTTCGTTATAATCATGATTACTATAAAATTTTGCCTTTAGGCGGAGGAATATTGTGCGTTCAGGATTCTTAAAAAATAGTGTGATTTATTTGTTAGTCATTGCAGCCATTGTAGCCCTTGTGCTGAGTGTGGTCAATGGACAGGACCAGGCCCAAGAGCTAGAAATTAGCCAATTGGCGAGACAGTTAGAACAACGACCCTCAATGGTCGAAAAGATTACCATTCAAGAAAACGGCGATCTGGTAATTGATTATCTTGATAGTAGTCGCGGTAGTGGCACTGAGCAAACATCCAGAAAAGAAACAGATGTCAGCCTATTTGAGACGATGACCAGTTTAGGGGTCAGCCAAGAAAGTTTAGCCAGTATAGAAATTGAGGTTGAGCCAGATAGTGTTTGGTCTGATTGGCTTGGCTTAATAATTACAGTTATTCCCTTACTCATTTTTGGGGCTTTATTATTTTTCATGGTTCGTCAGGCGCAAGGGAGTAATTCCCAAGCCATGAATTTTGGTAAAAGTAAAGCCAAGATGTTCACCGGAGATAAACCAACCGTCACCTTTGACGATGTCGCTGGGGCTGATGAAGCGAAAGAAGAACTCAATGAAGTGGTCGAATTTTTACGTGAGCCAGAGAAATTTATTTCTTTGGGGGCGCGAATACCAAAGGGGGTCTTAATGGTTGGCCCACCTGGCTGTGGGAAGACCCTGTTAGCGAAAGCTGTCTCGGGTGAGGCGGGGGTGCCTTTCTTCAGCATATCGGGGTCGGAGTTTGTTGAAATGTTCGTCGGTGTCGGAGCCAGTCGTGTGCGAGATTTATTTGAACAAGCCAAACGAAATAGCCCTTGTATCATTTTTATTGATGAAATTGACGCAGTAGGACGACATCGCGGAGCTGGGCTAGGTGGGTCGCATGATGAGCGAGAACAGACGCTCAATCAGATTTTGGTTGAAATGGATGGCTTTGATACAGATACCAATGTCATTATTATTGCCGCCACCAACCGGCCTGATATTTTAGACCCAGCTTTGTTACGTCCAGGCCGTTTTGACCGACGGGTCATCTTAGACCGACCAGACTGGTTGGGACGACGCAAAATTTTAGATGTTCATATGCGTGGTAAACCCATCGCTGAAAATACTGACCGTGAGGCTCTCGCCAAACGGACGATTGGTTTTGTCGGGGCGGATTTGGAAAATTTGGTTAACGAAGCCGCTATTTTGGCGGCTCGCCGCAATTTGAAGGAAATCGGGGATCAAGAATTAGATGATGCCGTTGAAAAGGTGGTCTTAGGTCCAGAACGTCGCAGCCGTATTGTACCTGAACTCGAACAGCGCGTTGTGGCCTATCACGAAGCGGGTCATGCTTTGGTCGCCAAAATGACAGAGGCTTCAGACCCAGTGCAAAAGATCACCATCATTCCGCGTGGTATGGCTGGTGGGGTGACTTGGTATTTGCCTGAAGATGATCGAACCATTTATGATGAGGCTTGGTTGAAGGCCATGTTGTCTAATGCCCTAGGCGGACGGGTGGCCGAAGAAATTGTTTTTGGTGATATTACCACTGGAGCCAGTTCAGACTTACAGTCGGTGACGAATATAGCCCGCTCTATGGTTACAAGCTATGGGATGAGCGGTAGATTAGGGCCGGTGACTTATGGAGAGAAAGAGGAGTTAGTTTTCTTAGGCCGTGAGTTGGGTGAGCAACGTAATTATAGTGATGAAACCGCAGAAGAAATTGATCAAGAAATCAAGCGGATTGTTGATGAAGCTTATGTCGTGGCTAAAACAATTTTAACGGAGTATCGTCACAAACTCAACGAAATCGCCAATAAATTGCTTGAACAAGAAACGATTGATATAGATGAGTTTGAGGCCATGTTTAGCACCGAACCATCCTCAGGCTTAAGGCTGGATAAAGAACCAGTTTTAGCGTAATAGCGTAACACAGTGGTAAAGTGGCAATTTGCCACCTTGCCACTTTGCTACTCTGGTATTTTGTTACTTTAATTTGATTTGTTATTCTGCTCTTCCTCCAACAACAAGCGCCGCATAATTTTTCCCACCATTGATTTGGGCAAGCTATCTCGAAATTCAACATGGCTGGGCACCATATACGTCCGCATCTCTTTTTTACACCACGCTCGTAAGGCTTCGACTTCGAGTGATTCACCCTCATGTAAAACCACAAAAGCCTTTACCACCTCACCCCGTCTTTCATCGGGCACACCGACGACAGCCGCTTCTAAGATAGCGGGATGCTCATAGAGAATATCCTCCACTTCATTAGGATAAATATTATAGCCGCCAGCAATAATCATGTCCTTTTTGCGATCCACAATCTTAAAATAACCATCTTCATCCATCATACCGATGTCACCTGTATGGAGCCAGATATCGCCCTGTTCATCAGTCCGTAGCACCTTTTCAGTTTCTTCCGGTCGGTTCCAATAGCCACGCATGACTTGTGGCCCTTTAATACAAATTTCGCCTGCTTCGCCTGGTTCCAAGGCTTGTGTGCCAGTTTCTAAATCAACGATTTTCAGGTCAGTTTCTGGTACAGGAACCCCGATGGTCCCTATTTTGCCCCCGCTCATCGGATTAGCGGTGACAAGCGGCGATGCTTCGCTTAACCCATAGCCTTCGGTCAGCTTTCCTTTGGTGATTTTCATGTATGCCTGTTGTACTGATTCTGGTAAGCTCGCTGCGCCACTAATACTGCTTTTTATGCTTCTTAAGTCATGTTTACCATTTTTGACATCTGGATGATTATTGATCGCATTGTACAGCGTTGGCACACCAGGTAGATATTCGACTTTATGTTTGACCAGATTTTTGAGAACATCATCTAAATCTCTGGGATTAGGAATGAGGACTTGAGCCCCACCATTATGAACAGCTTGGTTTTGACAAATCGTCATGGCATAACTATGCGTTAAGGGCAAGGCTGTCATCATCGTGCTTTTCCCGCGATTAACATCTGTAAGCCAACTAGCACTTTGATAGGTATTTGCGATCAAGTTGCCGTGGGTTAATTCAGCCCCTTTAGGTACACCAGTTGTGCCGCCTGTATACATGAGTATCGCCGTGTCCTTGGATTTAATCTCGACAGGTCGTGGTTGACCAGTCGCTGAGTTTAAGAAAACTTGAAACCAAACTGTATCAGCCTCTCCAGAGAGGTCAATTCGATGCCGTTCGCCGTTTTGGTCTGGCTTATTTTCTTTTACTAAGGTGAATAGCAATTTCAGAATGGTCGGGAAATATTCTTTGATATTCGCTACAATGACTTTTGTCAGATCTAACCTATTGCGAACTTGCTTTAAGCGTGGATAGAGTAAACTGAGGACAACAACAAAGGTTGCTCCTGAGTCCTTGACCTGATGCTCAATTTCACGTGGTACATAAAGCGGGTTGCTAGGGACGACAATGCCTCCAGCGCGTAAGGCTCCAAAATAGGCGATGGAATACTGCGGACAATTGGGCATATAAAGCGCAATGCGATCCCCTTTTTGAAAACCCGCCTGCTGTAAAGCCGAGGCAAACTGAGTGACCAATTGATCTAATTGAGCATAGGTTAGGGTGTTGTTAAAAAAGATGAGGGCTCTACTCGTTGCATAAGTCTTAACTGCTTCTTGAAACATTTCATTTAAGGTTATATCAGGAATATCTAAGCTTATTGGTACGCCCTGATCATAATGTTTATGCCAAATTCGTTCCATAAGATTTCTCCTCTTTGAATATCAATTAACAATTAATAATTAGTAAGAAAATTTGCTAATTACTAATTACTGATTACTTTCGGATAGCTTCGCTGCCAGCCCTCTTTACCAAAAGCTGGATCACCAGATAGGTCGTTGCCATGAACACGTTGGGGTTCGTTGGAAAGGCGGATAGACTGCATGATGGTTTGAGTGAGTTGAGCATCTAAGCGAAGATAATCGGTCCAATGTTGTCCATCTTGGGCCAAGTTATGCTGTTCATGGGGGTCCTGGGTCAGGTCGAACATTAAAATTTCACCTGTGTGATACTTACACAACTTCCAGCGGCCATCATGAATCATCCAGCCGTCGCTGACCATGCCGACGATGTATCTTTGCGTATTTTGATTTGGAACATCAAGATGGGGCAGAGGTCGTGAGTCCATATAGGCTGGTCTGGGACAGCTCCCCAAATGTAGCATTGTCGCTGTCACATCGCCTAGTTCTACCAAATCAGGCCACGTTTTGGCTTCAGTTTCCTGAGGTGTGGTGACGATGAGAGGCACATGGATGCTGGTCTCAAAAAAAGAACCTTTGCCGATGAGGTTGTGATCCCCCAGATAATCCCCATGATCACTGGCGAAAATGATAATTGTTTTATCGAGAAGGTTTTCTTCACCTAGCGAGTGAATAATTTGACCAACTTCATAATCAATCTGCATGACCAAAGCCGCATAATGCGCTCGAATTTTTTTCTTATGAGCTTCGGTGAAGTCTGTATGATCCACTCCGTTCCAGAGTCTTAGATTGCCATCAATATTATTTTGACGCAAACAAGGGGCATCGCCTTCGACTTCATGAATAGAGTCGGCCATTTGTTCTGGATCAAAATGTTGTAAAAATTCAAGATTTGGATCATAAGGGCAATGAGGGCCAGGAAATCCGACCATCATGGCAAAAGGGTTTTCTTGACCATAATTGTGAATGAATCGACAAGCTTCTGAACCAACAAAATGATCTACTGAATACTCCCAAGGAATTTTATTGATGATGGCTCCTTTGTGTTCATAGTAACCCTCATGTTCATTGCCATGATATTTACGATATCCATGTTCTTTGAGAAAATGATAATAATCATCGCGGATTTCCAGCCAGCGTTTATCTTCAGCAGCGACACGATATTGAAAGCCCAAATTGATATCCCAAGGATAAAAGTGCATTTTGCCAATGGCGGCGGTGTAATAGCCCTGTTCTGACAATAATTGTGGCCATGTTTTAATGCCACATTCATTGATGTCGGGCCGAAGCCATAGACCATTATCCGTCACCCCATTTTTGATGGCGTTTAGGCCAGTTAAGAGAGAGGCTCTGGCGGGCACACAAATTGGCGAGGCAGAATAAGCCCTTTCATAACGCACCCCTGTTGCAGCCAAGCGATCAATATGAGGCGTGTTGATGAAATTCGCCCCATAGCAACTCAGAAAATCGGCCCGTAGTTGGTCGGCCATGATAAAAATAATATTTGGCTTATTTGTCATTGAAGGTTGACCCTTTCGTTTAAGATTTTACGTTTGTATAAACCTTTAAGATCACACGAAGTACCAGAACTGTCCCTTGACATACAAGCCATAAAGAGGCTGTTGTGGCTGTCATTTTTGGTTTGGGCACGCAACATGGCAATTAAGCGTTGACCAAGCGGGTCATAGTCACGCCCATGTGAGCGTTTGTATTCGTGCAAACAAAAAAAGGGCTGGCGAGGGTGTTATTTACCACGCCCAAGTCTTTCCATTTTACTTGATGTTTGATGATAAGACAAAGTTTTTGTGACCTCAATTATATTTTAGGGTAGCATGATCAAATCCCCCTATTATTTGGAAAAAATTATAGCTCATTGAGAAATTTTGTGGAAATAAGGTATTCGTGCCGACCTCATTTATCTATTTACCCCTTCTTAATTCTAGCCCGCTACCCTTAACGCCAAGGCCTGCGTCACAATTAGACGCATTTAGAAATAGCATTCTCGCTGAAACGAATGCCAATCGCCGCGAAAATGGCTGTGATGATTTAACCCCGAATGCGCTATTGACCCAAGATGCCCAAGGTCACAGCAAAGACATAGCCTTGAATGATTACTTCTCTCACATAAACTTAAATGGGGAGTCGTTCTCGGACCGGATTAGCGCGACCATTCCCGGATTAGCCGCAGCAACCTGCATCTGGCGACCTTTAGCGGATAATCCAAATGCTCTGGCTGAAGAAAGTGTGCGGTTTATGCGGAGGCAGTTAGGTCAGTAGCGTCATACCTCACACACTCGGCAAAACTGGAACGACCTCATTTTTCAACAAGGCCATCGAGCGTGTCCACTTCGCCTTATCATCCCAATCATGAGCAATCATCAACAAGGTCCCAAAGCCGCCTGTAACCTCCCACAGGTCTTGTAGCTGGCGGATACATTCATCCACATCGCCCACAATGGCCAAATTTTTGACCGCATACTCTGGAGTCATCTCATCATCCGACATCTCGCGGTTGCCCTTGAGACCGTCTAAACGACCCCGGCCAATGAGTTTGATCAAATAGTCGAAGGACCCAGAAAAAGCACTGTTCAAGGCGTAGTCCATCGCCTCCTCGTTTGTCTCGCCGACAAAGATATTGCGGCACACGCGCCAAATATCTCGGCTTGGCTCTGGCTGGCCCGCTTCGGCTGCGCCCTCACAATAGGTCTCCCAGTGTTGGGCCGCTGTCTCACTGGGAACGAGGTTTGTGCTGAGGGGCATGTACCCGCGTTGACCCGCTGTGCGAGCGGCCAGTGATTTGCTTTTCATGACACTCATAGCGATTGGCGGATGGGGTTTTTGATAGGGTTTCAGAATGACCCCTTTGCCTATATCGGGATTTGTTTCATTAATTCTGATGCGCCAAAAATCGCCTTGAAAATCAAAAGGAGCCTCTGTCTGCCACAATTTCAAGACCAAGTCCAGGCCCTCCATGGTCATCAGCCCCAGTTTTTTGGGATCAGACGGTAGATCGAACAAGCTCAAATCGGTGGGGATGCCACTTTGGCCAAAACCACAGTAAATCCGCCCGCGTGAGAGATGATCTAACATGGCCAGACGGCAAGCCATGTTGACTGGGTGATGATATTGCACAATGCTCACCCCTGTGCCAAAGGTGATATTCTTTGTATGAGCGATTGCGTTGGCGATGAAGACATCGTTGGAGGGAATCGGCTCCCAAGCGACCGAGTAATGTTGCCCAATCCAAGCTTCGGTGTAGCCGAGTTTATCGGCCAAGATGACTAGGTCTAGGTCTTCAGCGAAACATAAGGTTCGGTCTTTTTCGGGGGGATGGACGGGCATCATGAATACGCCTAACTTCATTGTTTGATTCTCCTTACTACGATTTCAAATCTTTCGTAATGTTTGTTGAGTACACGCAGCCCCAAAGCAGACACAACATACTGGTACTGTCCATTCGTTTGGACCACTAACTCATCATCAGGTGCATCTTTTATTAATTGCCTCATTTTATCATTGAGATCATAAGAAAGTAATCTCTTACGTCGATTTTGTTCACCAATTGAGCCTATTATAGCTGTGATTTCCATTGCTGCATTAAAGGGTTTTGTTTTATCAGTTACATACAAACCTTGGACATCTTGGTTAGGATTTTTGAGTATAAATGTTTTGAGATCGTCCTTATAATCAATATTTGAGCGGATTGAAAGTGACACCGCCGGTTGACCATTTACCTCCCAACCATAGCGATTGCAGATTAAATTGATGTAATATCGCCCTTTATCCTGTCTGCTCTTAGTCAAGGTGTTTTTGATTTGGCCTTCTACATCTTGTAATAGTGCTTGGGCTACAAACTTCGCTATCCCTTGGGTGGATGGAGATAAATTTGGGGCATGATCAATGCTCTCAATATTCTGCTGGAAAATTTTATCGGTTTCTGCCCAGAGAGTTTGTAGAGTATCGCTTAGTTGTTTATTATCGATAAATTTATCCGCTAACAAACATTTTTGTTCCCTATCCCAATCCCAATGCCCACCAAATATATTCTGTAGTCTATATCTCAATTTTCCACCAATCTCATTAGCATCTAAAGAGCCTATAAGTGTTAAGCGGTAGGTAGTAAGAGTAGGTGTATTTTCATTGTTTATAGGAAAAATTTCTGTAAATAATATCATAATTTTGTTTACTCCTCTCAAAAATTGTTGATAGAGTTGTGGTGACAAATTCTTTTCCTGCGCCTTTTTTTGACATTCAGCCAACATATAGGGTGATGAGTCTAAGCCATCGATATCCGCGCCAGCTTCCAGAAAGGGGATCAAAAAAAAGCCCGTCCCACAGAGCGGCTCTAACACAGGCGATGGCCGACCTGCTTCGTCCCATCGTTTGAGATAATAGGCCAGCATATTGTGCCGACCTTCATCACGGTCATATCGTTTGGCGTATAGTTGGCCGTAGAATGAGTGGGGCATTTTTATGACACCACCACACTTTCAAGCCAAGCCTCATCAATCTCTAAGCCAAAGCCCGGGGCATCACTGGGGATGAGATAGCCATCTTTGATGACCGCTGTGCCAGGTAACTTGACCATCTCTTCTAAGGGCACACCAGGGGCGGAGACTCCCTCGGAACGTTCGCCCCAAGCGACGGCGGGCATGGCGAAGGAGAGATGTTGCCCATAAGGATAGTTCATGCCTGCGTGGGCGATGACGGAGATATTATTCGCTTCGGCGATCTGACAGATTTTAACAGCTGAGGTAATGCCGCCGCACCATAGCACATCTGGCTGGAAGATGTCCACTAACCGTCGCCCTGCGGCGTGAGCGAAAATCGGCGGCAGATACCAATGTTCGCCTGAGGCGAGAGTTTGCCAGGGGATGCGCTGCCGCACAGTTTCATAACCGAGCAGGTCATCGGCGGGGATATAATCTTCCATCCATTTCAACCTATAAGGTTTCATCGTTTCGACCAAGCGCACCGTATATTCGACATCAAAGCCCGTCCAAGCATCTAGCATGAGTTCAACTTCATCGCCGATGACCTCGCGGGTTGTAGCGACCAGCTCTTCCAGTTTTCGCAAGCCGATGATGCCATGTTCAGGCCCGTAAGGGGTGAACAGTTTGGTGGCCTTAAAGCCAAGTTCCATATACCATGCTTGATCAAAGCCCGACGCATAGCAGAAAATTTTCTCTTTCTGAGGCCCTCCCAAAAGCTCATAAACAGGTTTGCCTAAGAGTTTGCCTTTGAGATCCCACAAAGCACAATCCACCGCGCTGATGGCATAGCTGGCCAAGCCAGTCGCGCCGAAAGCGGAACATGAACGAACCATCATGTCCCATAATTTTTCCGTGGCCAGGCAATGCTGACCAACCAACCACGGCGCGAAATGATCGTTGATGATGGGCATCACTGGCCCAGCATAGAGGGAAAGCCCAAAACCCCAGGTGCCATCCTCTGCGGTGACAATACAGGCTGGCCGATTCCAGGTTGCGGTAGACAGGTAACTGGAGGCTGTGCCGCTTGGGGCATAGCGGGAGACGGGGCGATTCATTTGGAGGGTTTTAGCCCGACTGGGTGTACGAGGGGGTGTTTTTGGGTGAGGATTGAGTTCAATCTCAACGGCGCGAACTTCTTTGATCTTCATGGGTCATGCTCCTTTGCATGGTAACAATTTGCTAGAACTCACGGTTCATGAAAGAATAGTTGTTTTCATTTTTCTATTCTGCCATCCCATTGGGATGGTCATTTATAATAGGCAGTGAGACATTGTGAGCTATAAGTCTGTAAGTCTGGAATTTCTTTACGTGTCAATGGATTACTCTCGGAAGCAATAAATAAAAGGATGTGTTATTTTGATACCTTACTAAGTTTATGACTTTTTGACAAATTAAGCAAATACTGCCTTCTACGCTGATTAATCCTTCCTATAAAAAATCATTGATCGTTATTTTCTCTCAACCATATCACAAATTGTTCAAAAAGTCATTGCTACCTCTGCTAAAGCCTCTTCATAAAATTCCCAAGTATTAAGGTCGCGTTCCCACAAGGGAGAGACCTCTTCTAAATAGGCCAAGTAAGTTTCATCTGTGGCGGTTCGTTCACAAAACTGTTTGTATGTCATAGCATATTTTGTTTCAAAGGCTAAAATTTCTTGACGAGCTTGATGCAGCCGTTCCTGAAGCCGTTTAAGAATATACTCTTGTAGGGCTGCTTCCACATTTTGCTCCACATCACCAAAAGTTTGTAGAATATTGATGTATTTTGGATTTAAGGTTATTGTTGTCATGGCAGTCACCTGCTTTTTGGGATGATAGGTTTGATGCAGTTGAAGAATAAACGATATATCTATTCAGTGATGATCCTTGGCCACTTTTGCAAAAGCAACTTCCGCTGCTTCTATGGTCGCCTCTATTGCCGCATCGTCATGAGCTGTCGAGATAAAGGCTGCCTCAAATTGAGAAGGGGCCAGATAGACCCCTTGATCTAACATACGCCAGAAGAAGGTGGTGAAGCGGGCAGTATCGGCGTTTTTGGCGGAGGGCCAATCAGTGACGGGATCATAGCTGAAAAAGGTGGCCGACATGGTGCCAACACGATTTTGGGAGATGGACACATTTGCCGCCTCGGCAGCGCGACCAAGGCCCTCGGCTAATTTGGCTCCAGTGGCTTCTAATTGGTCCCATACCCCTGGTGCTTGTAAGGCTTTGAGCGTAGCAATGCCAGCCGTCATGGCCAGCGGGTTCCCCGACAGTGTGCCCGCTTGATACATCGGACCAAGGGGGGCCACCAAATCCATGATGTCACGTCGCCCGCCATAAGCACCGACGGGTAAGCCGCCGCCGATGACTTTGCCTAAAGCCGTCAAATCTGGGGTGACTTCATACAAGGTTTGGGCCCCACCTGGGTGAACGCGAAAGCCTGTCATCACCTCATCGAAGATGAGCAGAGCCGCATGGTTTTGGGTCAAGTCTCGCAGTCCGGCTAGAAATCCTGCTTCAGGCACGATGAGGCCCATGTTGCCCGCCACAGGTTCAACGATGACCGCAGCGATATCTTGTGGATATTGCTCGAAGAGGGTTTGCACAGAATCAAGATCGTTATAATTGGCCGAGAGCGTATCAGCCACTGTTGCCTCTGGCACACCGGGCGAGTCCGGCAAGCCCAAGGTCGCTACGCCAGAGCCAGCCTGAACCAGCAAAAAGTCGGCATGACCATGATAACAGCCTTGAAATTTGATAATTTTATTGCGCTGGGTGAAGGCACGGGCCAGACGTAGCACACTCATGGTCGCTTCTGTGCCTGAGTTGACGAAACGCAGCATGTCAATTTTGGGCATAAAACTTTGAATTAATTGCGCCAATTCCACTTCCAAAGGACTGGGGGCTCCATAACTCGTTCCTTTGGCCGCTGCCTGCTGCAAGGCCGAGACGACACGCGGGTCGGCATGGCCTAAGATGAGCGGCCCATAAGATAAAACATAATCGACATAGCGATTGCCATCGACATCGTAGATATAGGCTCCTTCGCCGTAATCAATGAAAAGTGGTTGTCCACCGACAGATTTGAATGCCCGCACTGGGGAACTGACTCCGCCAGGCAATAGGGTTTGGGCCGCCGCGAACAGGTCACTAGACTTTTGAATGTTAAGGGTCGTTTGAGTAGACATAGCTTTCTCCAGTTTGTGAATGAGTTTAGGTTGGTGTCAAATGAGTCAGGGAGACTAGGGCGTGAAAATAAAAAGCCACCTGAATAGCCCTTCAGGTGACTTTTTATCAAGAAGATCAGTTTAGAAAAAATAACATCATATCAAACTTTTCTAATCCGTCAAATTTGTAGTACCAATTTCATATTGAAATTTTAAGATCAGGTGGCCTGTTTCAACAGATTGTGTTTGGATGAGAATACTTACTACCTGTACCCCTACTCATATACTCGCTTGGCATTTTCTGCCCCTCTGGGGTAAGATTATCTACGAACAGCTTTTGTCAGCTTGTCAACTACAGGCAAAACGCGGTATTTATAGCGGCATATTACCGCTACCTTTTATCAGCCTTGAAATCCTATCTTTCACGATTTCCCAATCTTTTTCGTGTATCGTGCATCAAGCCATAGCTTGGATTTTAGATCTTAATCCAAGCTACACATAAGCTAAAAGGCTGATAAGTCGAGGGGTAATGCTTCCAAATCGCCAAATCATTGCCTACTCAAAATTCGACCTTTAGCAGACGAAGGCTAAACTTTAAAGCAAATCTTTAAGTTTGGAGTTACTGATGATGAAACATTTTTCTATTTTTGTAATTTTAGTTGTTGTCAGGCTAATATTTTGGGGGGTCAGCCAAAATATTAGTCAAGCTCAGGAGCCGCCTTTAAGCCTGTCAACCCCCTTTTACAAAGTTGCCCCATCTCTCCAACGGTCATTAACCTCAACCAATGAGCAAATGGTGTCCATCATAATTGATATGGTCGATCAAGCTGATTTAAGCCTCGCTCGCAGGCAAACACAGCTTTTAGATAAACGGACCATGATGGTTAACGCCCTGCAAACGCAAGCCGTCCACTCGCAAGAAGGTGTTTTACAAATTTTAGCCCAAGCCGAAACACAAAACAAAGCCAGTGAAATTCGTCCTTTGTGGATCATCAATGCTGTGACCGCGAAGGTGCATCGAGAACTGATCCCGATTTTGGCACAGCGAGAAGAAGTGGCCTTAGTGCGGGAGGATGGTATCATCACCTTAGACCCGCCAGCCGATTTAACTTTGTCCCATGTCCTGACAGAGACAGCTTGGGGGGTGTCTCATATCGGGGCTAATACGGTTTGGCAGACCTTAGGCATTGATGGCACAGGGGTGGTAGTGGCTAGTATAGATTCCGGGGTAGACTATCTTCATCCAGATTTACATAGGCGTTATCGCGGCTATCTTGGTCCGAATTTACCAGCCCAGCATGCCGGGAATTGGTTCGATGCCACAGGCTTAAATGCCCAATATCCGCTTGATGCAAATTTTCACGGAACACATACCTTAGGCCTAGTCGTTGGTCAAAACGGCATTGGGGTTGCGCCAGGGGCAACATGGATTGCCCTTCGCATTTTTGATAACGCTGGTCAAGCTCAAAATAGTTGGATTCATAGGGCCTTTGAATGGCTTTTAGCCCCGAACGGGGACCCATCTCTTGCCCCGCAAGTGGTTAATAACTCTTGGAGTAATCCAAATGGCTCTCTAACTGAATTTACAGAAGATATACGGCGTTTATGGGATGCTGGTATTATCCCTGTTTTTTCAGCGGGCAATTATGGGCCCCAATTTGGCACTGTTGCGTCTCCAGCGAGCAATCCCAATGTTTTCAGCGTCGGGGCATTTGATGCGGAAAATCGGGTCGCTAATCTTTCTGGCCGAGGGCCTTCTGTCTGGGGCGAGAAAAAACCAGAAATGACTGCGCCGGGAGTCAATGTTTTATCTACCCTGCCAGGCGGGGGATACGGACGAAAAAATGGCACGTCTATGGCCGCGCCTCATGTAGTTGGTACAATAGCCCTGCTCCTTCAGGTTGACCCAAGGCTAACCTATACCCAAGTTAGACAGATTATCACCTCGACTGCAACACCCTTAGGCGATGCCCCGTTCCCCAATAATATTTATGGCTGGGGGGGGCTGAATGCTTATGCCGCTGTCCAACAGGTGGCTCAGGCAGGACAAGTGGTCGGCTTTTTGAGGGACCAAAGCACCCAACTGCCAATTGGACAGGGCACAATTACGCTGCAAAAACGGGGGTTCGAAGATGAGACACCGCTAAGGATTTCGGTCAACTCAAACGCTCAAGGAGCCTACGCATTAAGTTTGAAAGAGGGCGTTTATGATGTATCCGCCTCAGCCTTTGGTTATTTTCCGCATGAGCTGACAGCGATCAATTTAACAGTCAATGAAGTTGTCACACGCAGCTTTGACCTTGAACCTAGACCGACTGGGACCATCGCCGGGCGCGTGATTGCAGTAGAAACAGGGCAGCCTCTTAGCGCAACCATTGAAGTGAATGATACACCGCTTGTCGTCCTGACTGACCCTAATAACGCGCAGTTTAGCCTTAATCTGCCCCCAGATACTTATGATTTAACCATAAAAGCCTGGGGACATCGTGTCCTTGTTTTAAGGGATATACAGGTTCAAGTCGGACAAACAAACATTCAAAATGTCTCCCTCTCGCCAGTGGCGACGATGCTGCTCGTCGATGGGGGAGCTTGGTATGATGACAGTCAAATTGTCTATTACCAGCAGGCCTTAGATGCTTTAGGCTATACCTATCATACCCATCACCTCAGAAATCGTTCAACGGATGTTCCGACAGCAGACTTGTTCGCGCAATATGATATTGTCTTATGGTCTGCGCCTGCGGATTCACCAGGATATGTCGGGGCCGAAAAGGCGATCACTGATTTTTTGGATCAAGGAGGTCATCTCTTTTTAAGTGGCCACGATGTGGCTTTTTTTGAGAATAGTCTCACCTCAGATTATTATGGTCAGTACTTAAAGATAGGCTTCGATGATGAAACCACGATTGATACCCTAAGCGGTGTGGCAGGCGATATATTTGAGGGCTTAAGGGTGACAATATCAGGCGGTGATGGGGCTAAGAACCAAATACAGCCTGATGTCTTGAGAACCCTCAATCCCGAATTTGCCACCTCCGCCTTAGTCTATACCAATCACAGGACCACGGCTGAACATAGTGGTATTCAGCGAGTTGGCGACTGTTTACCTTATCGCGCCATCGTCTTAGGCTTTGGCTTGGAAGGGGTCAGTCGAGAACAAGAAAGGCTTGACATTTTAGACCGCAGTCTGACTTGGTTTCAATCACCGCGCCCGGCAGTGGGCTTGAGTGCTGCGCCCACGGTTGACACGAAATTAGGGAAGGCTGGCGATGTGGTCACACATACCTTCGTCTTAAAAAATGAAGGGGAAGTCGGTCAAGCGGATACTTTTCATCTCAGTATTGACCGTCAAAATTGGCCTGTCGATTTGCCAGACAGATCTATCACCCTAAACCCCTGTGAAAAAGTAAGGCTTGAACTTAGGGTTACCATTCCCCCAAATGTGCCTAGGGGGACAAAGGATATTGTTCAAATTACAGCGCAATCGAGTCTTTCCCCAAGCCTAAAAAGTCTGATTACGCGGACGACAAAAGTTCGTTCATTTATTTTATTAGTGGACGATGACCGGTGGTATGATTTTGAAGCAGACTATGCCCATTCTTTTGCCATGAATGAACTTGAGCATGACCAGTGGACAGTACAAAGCCCAACCTGGCAGCGACAAGGCAAACCTTCTTTAGATTTATTGCAATATTACCCCTTTGTCGTTTGGTTTACGGCCTTTGATTGGCATGAGCCACTGACGAGCGATGAAGAAGTCATGTTAAAGCAATATCTCGACGCCGGGGGTCGTCTGGCTTTTTTGAGCCAAGAATATCTCTTCAAGCTCCCTAGTAGTAAAGTCAGCGACTTTGCCCGCACTTATTTCGGTATTGCGGATTATTCCGAAGTTTATAGAACCACTTTGACCACTGGGGTCGATAATAGCCTGGTTGGTCAAGCCCTTGGGCCTTACGCCGTAACTTTTCCAAAGGGCTATCAAAATTGGACGGACAGTGTCAGCCCTACGAACACGGCCACCCCTGCCTTCATCAATCAAGCAGGCCGACCCAATGCTTTAACCAATCAGGGCGGGCTCACCAATACTTGGCACACGGCCTTCTTCGGCTTTGGGATAGAATTATTAGAAGAACAGGCCCGAGATAAAGTCTTAGGTCGCACAATGGGGTGGCTTAGTTGGTTAGGTCAATCAACCTTAAGGGCTCCCACCACCCCTGTTTATCCAGATGATACGATTGATTATGTAACGACGCTGTATAATGATGGCCCTGAGGATATCGAATCTGTCTCCTTGCGCGGGCAATTTCCACCCTATCTAACCGTCATTCCTAATCGCTTAACGGGTAATACAATGCTCCAAGATGGAGAAATCGTTTGGACAGGCCCCATCGGACAGGGTGAAAAACGGGTCATCACCTATCAGGTAACCATTGACCCTGCTGCCCCCTATGCTGTTTCGAGTCAACATACCGTCTTGATTGACTATACCCCTCATGAGATCACGGTTGAGCGTTTAGCTTTTGTACCCCTCAACATCCCTCAATGGCAGCAAACCACCCTAGCGGCTAGTTCGCACATTTTAACCCTGACCCAAAAGGTGACTTATACCCTAAACCTGATTAATACGGCCCCAGTTGATGTCCCAGCCTTGACCATCACCACCCATATTCCGTCCCATCTCAGCCTTGTTGAGGAGGAAACCGGTAATTTAGGGGATATTATGGTCAATCCTATCGGGCAAGTAGCCTTCGCCAACAACAAACTGACCTGGTTCACCCCCTTATCCAGAAATCAGGTCATCACCCTCGGTTACACAGCTGAAGTCAGGCAAATTCCTTATCCTTTTACCTTTCCCGTGACTTTCCAAGTACAAGATGGGTATACTACCACGAATTGGACTGCTGAGGTCTATGTTGAACCGAGGCGGATTTATTTGCCTTTGGCGTTTAAGTCATAGTCGTCTTATCAGAGAGAAGATACCATCGTCCGCCCCTACTCAGTTTGGTTGATGGTCCTATCTATCAGGGCTTTGTTTTACGAGAGTATCAAGCTAAAAACAAGATTTTCGGTCTCATCCGCCACACGGTAACCTTTCGCTTTAATCTCCCGTGCAAAGGCTTGACTTCACTGCCTTAGTGCCCCTCAGCGAATCCCTCTTTGAGGTAGCAGATTTGACTGAGTTTGAAGCTAAGTTGGTTCAACACCTTAATTAGGCCTAGGAAATTGAACAGCTCTATCTCTCGTCTATCCTTCATACGCTGTGTATTTGTCATTTCGCCCCTTCGCTATTTCAACGGGATATCGTTCCGCTGAAATAGCGATTTTTTGGCGTAAGGCTACTGTCATATCAATGTCCAGATTATGACTAATGGCTAAAATGAAATAAAGACAATCCGCTAATTCATGACTTAGATTCTCACGAAAGGTAGGTTCATTCAATAAAGCCTCAATCTCGGCCTCATTCCGAAAGCGAAATAATTCTAACAATTCACTCGCCTCGATGATCAAGCCTATCGCTAAGTCCTTGGGGGAGTGAAATTGGGCCCAATCTCGGTCTGTGATGAATTGTCGCACTTCTTGACGGAGGATGCTGAGGGGTGTTGTTTGATCAGACATGAAGATGCCTTTCTATACATACGATATTTCATTTGCCAAAAATGGGGGCCTTGATTAATATTATTATCTATTGTCTTAATATAGGCCACGAATAAATTGTTGCTAGGGCCAAAATTTATAGACTGAATAAGGGCGTTCTTAGAATGCCCTTATTCTATTAAATCAGAACAGACACTGGTATTTACAGAGGAGTTAACCTTAATGCTTAATAAACGTTTTTTTAGAACCAAATCTTATTGTAACGTCACCTTTCAACTCTCTAAAGAGGTGATTGAAAGCCTAGAGTCGCCTGTACAGTCTGCTTATTTGGTAGGCGATTTTAACGAATGGGACGAAACGGCAACCCCTTTGAAAAAAATAAAGGGGGTCTGGAAGACGACCCTTCAGTTGGAGAAAGATCAGGAATTTCAGTTTCGTTATTTGATTAACGGGACTAAGTGGCATAACGACTGGGAAGCTGATCGCTATGTGCCGAATAATGTTGACGGTGATAATTCGGTGGTGCTGATATAATGGTCAGGTTTAGGGATTAGGTGTGAGGAATTGGTGTGGAATGATGCGCTCTAATCCCTAACATCTGCCTCCTAATTCCTTACCTTACCATTCAACAAAGCCTTTTCTTTGGCTAAGACTTGCTGCAAATAGTGACTGGTGAAGCTGCTCTTTACCTGAGCGACTGTCTCTGGTGTTCCTTCGGCAACGATTTGACCGCCGCCTTCACCGCCTTCTGGCCCGAGATCAATGATCCAATCGGCTGTTTTGATGACATCTAAATTATGTTCAATGACGATCACCGTATTGCCAGCGTCGGTTAAACGGTGCAGAACATCGAGCAATTTTTGGATATCGGCGAAGTGCAGGCCCGTGGTTGGCTCATCTAAAATATAGAGTGTATCTCCAGTGGCCACACGACTTAACTCCTTGGCTAACTTGACGCGTTGTGCTTCGCCGCCAGAGAGAGTGGTGGCACTTTGACCGAGTTTGATATAATCCAAGCCGACATCTTGCAACGTGGTCAAGATGCGGTTGATACGGGGCACATTGTCAAAGATATTCAACGCAGATCGAACATCCAGATCGAGGACTTGGGCGATGTTATGTTCCTTCCAGGTAATTTGCAAGGTTTCTCGATTGAAACGCTGGCCTTCACAGACATTACAGGTGACCCACACATCAGGCAAAAAGTGCATCTCAACCAATTTTTGCCCATAGCCATCACAGACTTCACAGCGGCCTCCTTTGACATTAAAGCTAAAGCGACCAGGTTTATAACCGCGCAGTTCCGCGTCTGGCGTTTGAGCAAATATGCCTCGAATATCGTCCCATACTTTAACATAGGTGGCTGGATTACTGCGCGGCGTACGACCAATCGGGTCTTGGGTAATATGAATAATTTTATTGAGTACTTCTAACCCTTCCAGCGTTTGATAGGGCCCTGGTTGATCCTGAGAACGATTAAGCAGGCGGGCTAAGGCTGGGTAGAGTGTTTCTGTGACCAGACTACTTTTACCGCTACCTGACACGCCTGTTACGCAGGTGAGGCAGCCTACGGGAAATTTTGTCTCAACAGATTTGAGATTATGATGCGTCGCACCTGTGATCGTGAGCCATGATTTTGCCTCACGGCGATCCTCTTGGGGTGAACAAACGCGCTGCTGCCCAGATAAGTATTGGCCTGTTAAGGAGATAGGATTTCGTTTCGCCACCTCGGGAGGCCCACTGAAGACAATTTCGCCACCTTGAACCCCTGCCCCCGGCCCAAAGTCCACAATCATATCGGCCGCTTCCATCGTCTCTTCATCATGCTCAACGACAATGACTGTGTTACCTAAGTCGCGTAGATTTAAGAGCGATTCTAAGAGGCGTTGATTATCGCGTTGGTGCAGTCCAATCGAGGGCTCATCTAAAATATACATCACTCCAACCAGCCCAGAGCCAATTTGGGAAGCTAAACGAATTCGTTGTCCTTCTCCACCTGATAAAGTTGGCGCAGCCCGATCTAAAGTGAGATAGTGCAGTCCGACATCAAGCAAAAATTTGAGCCGATTATGGACCTCTTTTAAGACCTCATCCGCAATTTTGATTGCCTCACCTGTTAAAGGTTCAATCAGGACAGAGGGATCGAGCGGTATGCCCAAGTCTTGACTATCTAAGGATAATTTTTCTCCCTCGCCGCGTAATGTTGTGGCCCAGGCAAAAGCATTTTGGACAGATAGGGTGGTCACTTGTTGCACATTCAGATGACCGACAGTGACGGAGGTTGCCTCGCGCCGCAACCGCGATCCATGACAAGTTGGACAAGGCTGCATGCTCAAATATTGACTATAATGGTCACGCATCCCTTGAGATTTGGTTTCGTGATAACGTCGCTTGGTACTCGTGACCACCCCTTCAAAGGGCCAATTGCCGGTGAAATTTTCACTTTCATAGCGAAATTTGATGTGTGGATTGCCCATTAAAATCAAGTCTGTTACTTCGTGCGGCAAATCCTTCCACGGCGTTTCCAGACTAATCTTAAAGCGATCAGCAATTTGTAGGGCAATGCGATAACTCCAACTTTTTTGCTTTTTGTGTAACTCGCCCCAAGGGATGACTCCCCCATCCAAGATGGATTTGTCGGGAATATAAAACATGTCCACATCAAATTCAGCCCGATAACCTAAACCATTACATTCAGGACACATGCCTAGGGGAGAGTTGAAGCTGAAGAGTTGTGGAGTCATGTCTGGAAAACTGATACCACAGCCAGCACAGGCCATCTGTTCGGAGAAAAGAAGTTCTTGCGGACTGGTTTCAGGTGATTCTTTTTCAGACTGCGCTTGGATATCCACCGTCAACATGCTCTCACCCCATTTCAAGGCTGTTTCCACTGAGTCGGTCAAGCGACTTTCAAATTCTGGCTCATTGCCATTTAGGGGCATGACCAAGCGGTCCACGACCAAATCAATATCATGTTTTTTTGTCTTAGCCAATTTAATTTTTTGATCCAAATCCGTGATCACCCCATCAACCCTGACCCGGACAAAACCCTCAGCCTTTACTTGAGCAAAGACATCTTCAAACGTGCCCTTCCGAGCCCGAGCTAAGGGGGCCATGAGTTGGAAGCGTGACCCTAATGGCAAGGTCATAATACGCTCAACAATCTGTTGGGCAGATTGAGACTCTAAAACCTGACCACATTCTGGACAATGTGGGGTTCCAACGCGAGCGAATAAAACGCGCAAATAGTCATAGATTTCAGTCACAGTGGCGACGGTAGAGCGTGGATTTTTACTGACCGCTTTCTGTTCAATGGCGATAGCGGGACTAAGCCCCCCGATGTAGTCCGCTTTGGGTTTCTCCATCTGGCCTAAAAATTGACGAGCATAAGCTGACAAAGACTCTACATAGCGCCGTTGACCTTCGGCATAGAGTGTATCAAAGGCCAAGCTACTTTTACCACTGCCCGACACGCCTGTGAAGACGACCATTTTGTCTCGTGGAATGGTCAAGTCGATACTCTTCAGATTATGTTCTTTCGCCCCTCGAATGACGATTTCATTAGTTGCCATGTGTTTCTGCTACCTTTCAGTTGAGCAATCAATGGACGTAAAAACGCAAAGAATGAATCATTCTTTGCGTTTAGTTTTTGGCAAATAGAAAATATGTTCTGAATTTAGACCTGCATTTTAGCATGAAAACGGGATTAGATCAAAATGTAGACTCAATTTGGGATGCGTTTTATATTGAGGACGAATTTTAAGACTGTTTTTCTATCAGTTCAGAAATCATATCTTTCAGCACTTTCAAAATACGAAAGATATCAAAAATATCATCGTGGCTGGTGACATATTATGCCTCAAAGTTGTCTCGAATCTCCAAGGCCCTAGCCTAGGGACAAGGTATAGATTTCAAGAAAAACATTTTGAATCTGCGCGACCAAACCAGTCAGGTTTACAAAACCTGACTGGTTTCGGTTTCAAAATCTTTTTCTATCTGTCTATAGCAATGAAGCGGTGCAAATTAGATGGCAACCTTGCCACCCTGCCACTTTGTTTTATTCACCCACTAACCACGGGATAGAATTTAAGACGAATGTGCGTTGGACATCCTCTGGGAGGCGGTAAAAGGCGACTGTAACCACCATACCTCGCGCATCATTAGAATCTTCTAAAACAGCGGCGACAGACCGACCTGCGAAGTCGCTGTTAGGGCCGCGTAAAAAGAGAACCAGGTTTTCTTCTGAATCATTTGTCGTCTCTGGCCAAACAAGGGCGGGTACACCACTCTCAGAAGGTGCTAAGTCGATAACTTCTCCCGGACTAAAATCTTGAATAATAGGATGGTCTGTTTGAGCCACTTCTATATCCACCACCTCAGCCACATCATCACTAGGTGAGGGGAAGGGTTGTGCCCCGATAAACATGAAACTGGCTTCTAAGTCTCCAAAGACGGATAAAATATCAAAATTATTCGCATCCTCCACATCAAAGGCAAAATCACCATAGTCTAAAATATAGGTTACATAGCCTTCTAAATCATCTGTAGTCGGAATACCATCACTGCTCACAGACCAGACTGTCACAGCATAAAATTCACTCAAGATCGCTTCTAGTTCATACGCCCCTGTTCTAACCCCTTCACTGCCATGATCAGCGGAGAGAATGAAGATAGAACTGCCAGCACCAGCAGGCATCTCATCTTCGCCTTCCGTGATAGCTTCATCTGTCTCTTCATCCACGCCGGGTTCATCTGTCGTAGCCTGATCATCAGCCGAATTAGAACTATCTTGAGATTCACCCGACGAACAAAGAGCCATGTCTGCCTCTAATACACAGCCCGTAAAATCGCCATCCATGAGACGGTCCAGAGTCTCTAACATGCTGACTTCATCTTCTGCTAGGGCGATAACGACAGTTTGGTCTGCCTGACGATTGACGAGATATAGGCTTGTGCCCTCTGAGCCGACTTGACCCAAATTCGGAATGTCGAGTTCGTAAGTAACTACTTCTTCACCTTCTTCCTCTAAAGCTAGGTCGTCAGAAAGAACTGCACTGCCTGTGATGCTGCTTGTCGTGGTGATGCTTTGTTGATTAATGGCACTTATCTCTGTATCTGTGACAGACTGGTTGACTTCATCTAACAAACCTTTATCAATAGACAGGGTGTCCGTCATCGCTTTCTTTTCTTGGCGGAGACTGTCATCAAGACGAAATGTCCCTTCGAAATCTTCCTCTGCTTTGTTAGATGGGTCATCTTCATCAGATGATACTTCATCTGAGACCTCAACCTTTTCAATAACTTCTGTAATGCTAATCCCCGCCTTGATAAGATAGGACTCAACAACCTCATAGCTGCCAAAAGTGGCAACATAAAGCACGTCATGATCAGGTTCAGGTTCTGAGCGCAAGCTTAGATTTAAATTGGCTTCTTGGAACAGATGGCGTAAATCATAACTTTTGACGATCAAGCCAGGGTTTAACAGTCCTTCAAAGGCTTGGACCAAATCGACATCCTGAACGAAAAGATAAGGAAAGTCTTCTAAGTCACGTTGTCGGGTATCGACGGCGAACCAATCGGCAATGTTGGAAAGGAATTGATTGTTCTGCCCGATAGTGTGATAGGCAGGGGTCAGAAAGGTGATATCGCCGAGGGCCAAAACACGCGCCTCCGTGGTTAGGACAGCGACAGGCAGCGTTGTCTCGCCACGTCGCGTAGCAGACTGGGTATTTTCATCACCCTGTAAAAGCGGTTGACCCTTCGCCTGAAGCGAGTGGGCTGTGAAGACGACCACATCGGTCAAATCTGAAAATGGCGTATCAGCCACACCTGCGCCGCTCACTTTGACATTGCGATAGTTGCCTTCATTTTTCTGAATATTATAAACGTAGTCATCATAGTAAACAATGCCAAATTTATTGGCCAGACTGTTGATGGCCGGAATAGCACTTTCGGGAAAGAAAAAGTCAAACAGATTGCCTTCTCCTTCAAAAAAGTCGAGGGGACTGCGTGGAGAAATAGGGCGGGTGGGGTCCGCAGCTAAAAGGATTCGGCCCCCATCGGCTACAAATTCAGTAATCGTTTCTTGTTCAGCGGGGCTAAAGCTTATTGTTGGAGCCATGACGATGAAGCCAGTTGCCCCATGTAGGACTTGATCTAAAGAATCGGTTTCACCAGTGAAGGTATCAACCGTCAAGCCACGGGCCTCCAAGAGATCTTGCAAAGAAGCAGTATCGTCAGAGATGAGGTTGTTATTATGACTGAAATCAATGACAATATGTCCTTGACCTAGCTTTGGACGATCCTCAAAAGGACGGTAGTCAATTTGAGGCAAGGTTATCATGTCGTTTTCAACTGAAGATATTTCGGGCGGGGTATAGTCAATCGGGCTATAATACCAATACCATTGGCCTGCGATGGGCAAGGCGAGTAAAACGAGGAAAACAAGGGATCGTAAAATGTTGTTCATCAATTACCTCCACATTTTGTCATAAAGTAAGTAGATGCCAGGGGGGAGAGCACGTTTGCCCGTCATTGGGTCGGCTGCGCCGACCCAGGGTTCAAAAAAGAAGTTTTCTTCTAGCCATTGTTCAAAAATGCGTTGCTCTAAATCGATAATTTCATAATCGACCAGACCAGCCATCTCAGCCGCTTGCTTGACGGCTTCGGATCGGCTGCCCAAGTGATCAATCAAGCCTAATTTGAGGGCTTCCCGGCCTGCATAAGCCAAGCCTTGGGATAGTTCAGCTGCCGTCATATTAAGCCGATCACCCCGTTGGGTTAGCACGGTGGCTAAAAATTCTTGTTTAATGCCGTCAATGTCCCGCAACGTGTTTTCTTGATTGGTGGCCGTGAGTTTAAAAGGACCGCTCGCCAAAAGGAGATCAGTCACTCCTAAATCTGGGAAAACTAGACTCCATACCCCGACATTGCCAATGATAGATGAGGGTTGCGCGTAGAGTGGTTCAGCAGCCATCGCCAAATAAAAGCCACCGCTGGCAGCGAGATGATTGATATAGCCCACGACCGGTTTATCTTGACGCAGGTCTAACACTTCCGCATACATGGCTTGTGTTGGCACAACAACACCACCGGGAGAATCAATGTGCAAGACGACAGCCTGAATACGACTGTCCTTTCTAGCTTCTTCAATTTGGCGGATTACCAAGTCGGCACTCCCAGCCCAGATATCAAACTGCAAGGTAATAATCCCTACGGCTGGTTTTGGGTACAGTTCTTGGGCTGCCCATCCACCAATGATCAAGGGAGCCACAATCCAAAAGAGAAATGCTCCCAACCCTTTGAACGTTAATAGCTTCATTTACAATCCTTTCGCGGTTGCTATATGCTTAATGGTTGATATATCTTAGAGATTATAGCTGACGGTCCAAGTCTCGTCAATGACTGAACTGCCTATGTCCTTGCTCTATTTTTACAGCTTTTTAAAGATTTGTCTTATGTTTTACCGTATTCTTAAGAATGTCGAAATTGTTATAATAATTTATGATTTAAGGAGTGATCATGTTAGCTTTAAAATCTGTTCTGTGGCGACTTAGTCATTTATTGTTCATCCTGATTGCTTTGTGGCTGGTCGGCCTAAATTTTCTGCCGTATCCAAGGTAGATGCTGAAACACGACAACCTCTTCAGACCGAATACTTTCTACCAAAGGCCCCCGGATTCCAGTTACCTGGCGACCTGTTAGAATGGATACAGTGTCCACCTGAAATATAGCCACTGTTTACGCGACAGGCTTACAAGAGCCGAATGGTATGGCCTTCGGCCCAGATGGTTTATAATGCGTTTGGTCACAAAAACAGCTCAAATCATTCCATCCTCCCCCCTGCTGTTGAGTTTTTCTGAGATGAAGCGTGGCCCAAATGGTCTACTTTATGTGGCCAATGAGTTATCGGGTCAAGAGATCGTATCCACTACAGCTGTAGCGCGGTCTGGAGAGGGCAGTATCTTCACCTTTGACCTATCAGCTCAATCCTCTCAGCTAGTTGCTTTTACCAATGGTCTCACGGTGCCAGAGGGCTTACATTTTTCACCAAGGACAGAAGAGCCTTATCTCACCATGAGTTATGAGGACTACTTAGATTGGGTTGAGGAAGGGATGCCTGCCGAGTGGGTTGATGGAGGTGACTTTGAAATCCTGCTTGCATATCATTTTCGCCATTCTACAGCGTTATCCAGAGGCAAAGACTTTGACTTCTTTTTCTAAACGATCCGCTAAGGTCATTTTGGCCTTTTCGATTTCATAATGCGTTTGGATACCTGTCCAAAACTCAACGGTCATCCCAAAATAGCGGGCTAATCTCAAAGCCGTATCTGCACTGATACCACGCTCACCACGAACAATTTTACTGATCCGCATCGCTGGAACACCGATGTCCTGAGCGAGCCGATATTGACTGATGCCCACTGGTTTTAGGAATTCTTCCTGCAATATTTCCCCAGGATGGATGGGGGGATAATCTCTCATCATAACACCTCAGTGATAGTCGACGATTTCGACTTCATACACCCCGTTGTCACGCCATTCAAAACAAATACGCCATTGATCATTAATTCGAATACTATGTTGCTCCAAGCGACCTCCTTTTAAGGGTTCTAAGCGATTAGATCAAAAACCCTGACCTTGATTAGACGAGCATTATGAGCCAAAAGTAGACGGAACCCAGTTATTTTTGTCGCTCTTTGCAAAAAATAACGGAGGGGTGCTTTGTGACTTTTTTCAGCGCGGTTGACTTTAGATACATTACTACAACAATACAATATTTCTGTTTGTACTGATTCTGAATGGGTCCCCCAATGGTCTGAAAACACCTAAAGGGTGATGACTTGGTCTGGTGGATTTCCGGCAAGGGCCAAGTACAAGTCTGGGAAACAACCAACCGCTACCCCGTCGACCGTGTTGACCGTGTTAATCTCTCCAGGCTCCGTCCGTCCCTGACCATCCCCATCACACCATCTCGGCTCGCCTTCAGCCAAATTGCGTTCCAAAGCACACATATCACACATCATCAACAGTATACCTTTTTCTTTGGCTACCTTGGCTAATCTTTCCCCAACTGGGTCGCCTTTTCTTAAAATAAAAGTATTATCATCAAAGAAAAACATTCCAACGACCTCAACGCCGTGTGTACCAGCTTCCAGTTGAGGTAAAATCATCTGGGCTAATTTATAACTAGCAGATCTGGGCAACGCAAAAACATAAGCAACTTTCATAATTGGGATTAGACTCCTTAGATTTTAATTGAGTAGTATCATTATCTGTGAAACAATTAACTAGGTTGTGTTAACATTTAATCATTGTAGCATAAAAATAAAAATAACACATATATCAGGTTAAGATTACAAGCCTTAAGTCATAATTTGCCAAACAGTCATTTTTGGAGGACAATAAGCAATTGTACAAGTCACTATAAAATAAATAACCATAAAAAAAGGATCATAAAATGACCATCGTCAAACTTAAGGAATCCTCGCTTTTCTGAAAACTTGCTCTGACATTTATATTGGCTCAGAGGCTAAGTGCCGTCTCTTTATTGAGGCTGTTCTTTTGAATCTGCGGAGTGGTGCCCAGTGGCGTTTGTTGCCTGAGTGCTATGACCGCTGGAACAGCGTCTATAAACGCTTCGCCCGCTGGAATGATAAAGGCATCTGGCACAAAATGCTCCAACATTTTGCTGATGATCCTGATGAAAAATATCTCATACTCGATAGTACAATTGTCCGCGCTCACCCTTGTGCTGCTGGCGCACAAAAAAAGCACGGTTCTCAAGCAGACCAAGTCTTAGGTCGCAGCGTCGGTGGCTTTACCACCAAAATTCATATTTGTGTTGATGCCTTAGGTAATCCGCTGCGTTTTATTTTGACCGCTGGACAACGCCATGACATGGCTCAAGCAGAGGCTTTAATCGTTGATCTTTCCTTCGATTATTTGATTGCCGATAAAAGCTATGATGATGATTTGGTTCTCCTAATTGTGCAGACATAAGAAGCAGAAGCCGTGATTCCCCCGTGTGCCAACTGTGAAACGAAGCAAGGGAGTATGACGAGCATTTGTACAAGGAACGGTATTTAGTCGAATGTTTCACCAATAAAATTAAACATTTCAGGCGTAGTTTTTCTCGTTTCGACAAGCTGCCGACTCGCTATCTGAGCTTTCTTCACTTTGCGGGCTCCGAATGAACCACCATCCTGATATCAGCACCACTGCTGCGGTCATCGCCTAGACACCATTGAGAAGTGATTTAGGGGACCTCTGCTCAAGAGTATGAATTAACAATGCCGCCCCTGCCACCAAGCCTATGACAAGCCCACCATTCACTTTTGCTAGAAAGGCTGCTCCAATCAATACACCTACGTATGCCCATTGCCGCCATTGATCGGGTTTTTGCAGGGCTCGTAATATCTGCCACCAGCTCACAGTACTGATCATTGCTAGCAGATTATCATTGTTCACCGAGCCGCCGCCTGAATGCCCATAATCAGACGATTACGGGTTGACGAATGTACCCCCAATCACTTGAAACATTGCACTACATTGTGATTGTTAGGCGTAGTTTTTCTTGGGCTACAGTTTTTTGCAACAGGAACAGTGTTATTCAATGTTCTATGTTTCAGGCAAACAAAGATTCATAAATTACTCGTGCTATTTTCATGCCTAATAAAGGTGGAATAGCATTCCCTACTTGAGTTAATTGACGAGCAGGTGGGCCATAAAAAATATAATCATCTGGAAAGGTTTGGAGACGCGCAGATTCGCGTGGAGATAAAGTACGTGGGATAAATGGGTGAAGATGTGAACGCCCACCGCCTCCCATTCCTCCCGCAATGACTGTCTTTGAAGGTAAATTTGGATTCAGTCGGTCAACACGTCCCATAAGGTCACGTTGTCCATATTCTAATTCAATATATCTAACAATCGAGGAAGCTTTATGTTGTCTGGTAATATGATTAGGCAAATCATTGACAGGAGTCTCCAAAGCTTTATAGCAAGGTACTTCAAGGAACTCTTCTGTTGGCGGCTTGAAACTTCTGTTACCATTATGACACCAACCGCATAAAAAAAGACGACTTCGTGATTGAGGTACACCGTAAAATCTAGCATCTAGAATAACCGGGTCTGCTACCTTATAACCTGACCTCTTTAATAAGTTTATTGCCTTTGATAACTGTGTACCACCATCAATCGTTTTTAAACCAGGTACATTTTCAATGAGAAATACACGAGGGCGAAAAAGATTAATTTGCCAAATAAAATCAAACAATAGATTGCCATGATCCTCATGGTCAAATCCCACCCTTTTGAAATTCTCGCTGGATTTTGAGAACCTTTGATTGGCTGCCATACTAAAAGGTTGACAAGGAGGACCGCCGTGAAAAATCCCATCAAACGGGGTATTAATACCTACTTCATTATGCAAAATATCAGCAATTTCTTCTCTATTTCTAATGTCACCCAAATAATTAGGTGGCCCAAATATACGCCAATTGGAACGATTTTTTCTTAATGTGCTAGTGAAAAGTTCGTTTATTTCAAATGAGGCTAAATGATTAAATCCGGCATATTCAAACCCTAAATCAAGTCCACCTGCGCCTGAAAAAAAGCTGATGGATGACACTTGATTAGCCGGAAAATCATAATCAGCAGGAGTTTTATACTCTGCTGGAGAAGGTTGAACTGAGGGGTTATTTCTGTATCTTAAATCCTCATAAGTATACCCCTGTTGCTCTAAGGTGTCTTTTAACCCCCTTTTTTCAGTTAAGCAAATATTTATCATTTTCTCTTGTTCCGAAAATGATAATTTCCCGTTAAATTTCATCATTATTATCCAAGATAAATTTTAGTTTTTGCGTCTTGGTAAACCGAATGGGCTTGTTCGACACCAGTAAAGTCATCCAAGTTTTGGTCATGTAACCAAAACCTATAATATGCCTGGATACTTCTGTGGCAGTTCGGGCATAGTGGCACTAAATCATCGAAAGACGTACCTTTAGTGTTCATTTTAACTACAGATGAGAGGGGCAGAAGATGATGTAGCTCTAGTAAATTATCGGTCCAAGGATAACGTTCTTTTGTATCGCACGTACACATATCACACAAAAACGGAGGGGACAAACTAGCAAAATACAGTTTTCTTAATTGTGGGCTTCGTTCAACACGCAAATGAGTTACTCGGACTCGTTTACCTTCTGTAAAAGTCAAATCGCTTTGTATCTCTCTTGTAACTGAAGCAATGGGCATTATCTTATCAACTTCGATTGTACCCAACTGAATTATTTCTGCCTCCGCATCTGATTCCTTGATTTTTGGCTAACACCACTTCTTCAGTTTTTTGATCTATTCGTCCTAGTCGTTTGATTAATCGCTGCTTATCTACCGTTCGTAATTGATCTAAAACAATTTGACCTGTTTTTCCTTCAAACTGACAGGCAATCCGCGTTGGATAACTTCTGCCCTTGGTGGTCATTGGGGCTACAATAACTGTGGCGATATGGCGGTTCATTTCGTCTGGTGATATGACTAAGCAAGGGCGTGTCTTTTGAATCTCGCTGCCAATCGTCGGGTCAAGGTTGATCCAGTAGACTTCAAAACGTTTAACTACCATTCCTACCATTCCCACTCAACCTCATCCCATTCCGTTAAGGATAGTCTCTCGTCGTCTAGCAACTGCTCATCACCCATCTCAGCCATAGCCTGAAACTGCTCATCCCAACCATACCGAGGTGGATGGATAGAACGAATGATAAGTTGATCAGGAAAGATCTCGAGTTCGACTTCATCTTTGAAGCCAAGTTGCTCTAGGATTGGTTTAGGGATTCGAATACCTTGAGAGTTTCCTATTCTGACAATTTGCGCTTTGACGCTTGTTTGCATCATACACCTCATTTCATAGTAATTACATTGTATCTACATTGTGGTTTAGTCAAAAACAGGGTTGAAATTGATTGCACTTTATATTTTTTGGAGAGGAGGCTGATAACATTCAACGAGTTCCTAACGTGAAAGTTAAGCCGATTGCGGCTATTAAACTTTGGTTTTATGCTTTTTGCGATGGTGGTATTTTACCGCTCTTTGCCCCAGAAGATAGCAATTCGGCTTAAACGGTTTGTTGGGCTGCACTTTGGCGGCAAGACTCAGCTGTTGAGCAACCAAAGTCATAAGACTGTAACCAAATCAATCACTTATCAAGGTTTAGGGAGTATCTATACGCTCGTTTTACGCTTACCGGGTTCAAAGATTCGTACAGGAAATTGGAGACATCCGGTTCTGCATGAGAGGCAATACTCACGCTTTCAACCCCCAGGTTAGCAAGACGTTTGAAACACTCTTTTGCTAGAGCTGTCCCCAAGCCATTTCTTCTGTAATCTGTATGGACTCCCATCGGCTCAATGTAACCAGACTTTGGATCATTTTCTTCTACCCACCCCATGCAGTATGCTACGCTCTCGCCCTGAGGGTTCACAATTAGCAAATCCAGTTCCGCCTGAGAGCGCGGAGAACTCTGAAGTGACCGTAAGCGAGCCTCAGAATAGGAGGGATTGTTAAAGGCATTATGAACCAGCTTGACCCGGCTCTCATAATTCCCATATTCTGAAAAACTCAGTAATTTGAAATCTGACTTTAGGTCATAGGAGAAATCGTACTGCCGTAGTGTGTAAGTTCTGACATTTTCCTCATGACCATCCTTGTAAAAGCCGGCGGCCATTAATTGCTCGATCTTTTGTTGGCCATAAGTGTAGACTGATGTGCTGACCTTGGTCTTTCCTCGTGCCCAAAATTCAAGTCCCCAATTCAATACTTCAGAGAACAGCACCAAGAAACTTGGATGCACCACGATAAAGAAATCATCTTTACCGTATTCAGAGATGAATAATCCCACAATCTGGTCAGTTTCAGTTTTCCAATAGTGGGCGTTGGTCTGAAAGAAATCTACCCCCTTTTCGGCATGTACGTTGTAACGCCACCAGTCCATTCGACCAGGGTCCCAATTATTGTCAATCTCAGGGTAGGTTTCAACTTCTAGCAAGAGTTCCTTGATCAGATGATATTCAGTATTGCTATTTGTGAATGAACACTCAGTGATCTTCATACTTTCTCCAATCGATAGACAGCGACATAGGCCACTTTGGTCTTCTCACCGAATCCTGTCGCAAATCGGCAGCCCAATAAGTGATTCTCAGGCCCCTTGTATAAAAAGATTCCAGGGGTGGCTTATAATACCACAGCCACTCGACTTAGTACAGGGTTTATCAGGCTAGCCTGTAGAAAATTTTTATCAGGCTTTTGGATCGATTCAAAAAAGTCCTAACGCTTAGTAACCTTTGGTGCTAGGAAAAAGAGTAATGTTAACCCAAAAGCGGTATATATAAAAACATAGTATCCGCTAGCTCAAAGCTATTGAATTGTAGAAGCACTTTATGTCATTCTAAATGTGTTAAATAAATGTGTTAAATGAGTTCTTAATTTTCCCTGATGATCTCTTCTATTGTACAGGGTTAAACATCTTGTATTCAATAATCTCCTCCAAGTCCCATTTATTTCGGTACATCATGCCCTTGACATTTTCAAGAGGTCACACCACTTGAATATGTCTTCGCAGGCTCAATACGGTTGATTAAAAACCGAGCTTGCCAATTTTTGTTAGGCCCGGTTTGGTTAAGATCATTCAAATCGTTCATCTATAGCACTCTCTCGTTTTATCTCTGATGCTATAGCATCTTTAAAGTTAACTTCTTCGCTTATAGCCCATTCAGCGACTGAACAATTCTCATGATTTTTCAATTCAGTAATCAAGCGTAATTGTTTTTGCATAAGCTCTGAGAATGGCTCCAGCCATATCATAGGAGCCGATTTGAATTGGTTTAAAATCAGGATGGGCTCTGGAGAGTTATCAATTATTTTTTTTGCAAGAGGAGTCCACTCTAGTCTGTTATCTTGATAATAAGCCTGGTAAGGCTCTATTACGACAGCCACCCGTGGGTATCTAACTACTGGATTTTCTTCACACCATTCAATAATAAATTCATCATCAATTTTAGGTAATGGATATAACCATGAACGATATGTAGCCAAATCAGACTCGATTTCATCTCCTAAAAACCCATCAAGAAATATACTAGGTTGTGTGATTGCAAGAGCTTTCAGTTGTATGATTGCAGCTTCATTAGGAAAAAAGTCATTATTAGTAAAAACTCTTGCCAATTTTTCACACAATTTTTTAGCAGTATTGGCAGCAGAATCATTCATAAAACATAATTCTATAATATCCCCCAAATCCTCAAGAACATCACTTGTCCTTTGTAGAAATTGATGATTCAAAACTAATTCTTGCCCTAATGTTGCAATAATACTACTCACATTTGGCTCTTCATCTGAATTTCTGTGTAGTCTCATACTGAATATTTTGATAGCCACGATTTCACCGTCAGGCTTTGATGAAATCAATCTTAAAAAGTGACACAAATCTTCATCGGATAAAGTTTCACCACCTCGACCATAAACTAAATTCCTATATAGCCGAATTGGAGCAGTATCATTTTCAAGAGATAATTTAACCCTCTCTACAGCTTTATCATCAAGGGGAACACTTGTTTGTAGAATGAGAAATTCCTTTCCCAATACTATGTCTTTAACAGCATTATCAAGTAGTTTGTTAGCAACATCAGGACTCCTGTTTGAAATACCATTAAGAAAGCCTTGAAGTAAGTGATAATTGCGGTGATCAGTATCAATCAAGGCTAATTTTTGACTAAAAGTACTCCATAATTTTTCGGGTTGCGTACAGCCATCAGCTAAACCTTGCCCCAAACTGTATAAACTTCTACCATCTGTGCTTAGAAGCTCAGGTAAAAGCTCATGCAATACAACTTCGTCATTTACTACCTGTTCCTAAAAAGTTGGCCAAAAGTGGACAAATAGGTAATTCGCACTCAGTTAATATCAGCATAAGGCATCTTTAGATGCACGAAAGCTGCACGTAACTTGAGCCTTGGTTGAGCAGTCCCAACCGTTCTTTGACGCGCTCGGTGCGTCGTAATAAAACTGTCTTGACTTGTGTGTAGGGCAAATAGCGATGTATCTCACCATCACTATGCCGAGCCAAGATATTCCGAGCAGCATTCTCGTCTGCATCCAGCACGACCCCGTCGAAACAGTAAAATTTCTCCCCTTGCCTTTCTCCTAGAAGAAGACCGTGTCGGGCATCCACTTGCGACGTGTAGGCTGCATTGACGATGAAGAGCGTAGAACCTCTACGCCGAGATACCGTTTGAAGAGCCTCGGCCATCAGACCTGTGACCCAACCGCTTAGTCTGCGGTTTTGGTCTTTGCCGTAAGACCGTCCCTTGATGGGGGCACTTAGGTCTTCGACCACAATGGTCTGGGCTTTATCCACCACTTTATGGGTGGCCTTGTATATCTTGTCGCGCATCCGCTGCCGATGCTTAGGTCTGCGGCGGTTCAGCTTTTTGCGCGAAAGGTTGTTCTTTTCTATATTCTGGCGTTTATGTGCTTTCTTGCGGGCAATGGCTTTGAGTTTATGGCACCGTTGATATTTGGTCTTCAGATAATCACTTTCTTGACTGAGGTCAGCACCTAAGCCCTCTCCGTAGCGTTCTCCCTCACTATCAACATAGACCTCACTATAGCCTTTGTCTAAGCCCAGAGTTTGGTTGCCGCAGTCATTGGTGATAACTTCTTCAATGGTGTAATGTACTTCTACCCGTCCCTCTCTCGCGGAGAAGCCGCAGCGTCCCTGTTGGCTGAACGTTTGTGTTGAGAGGTATAGCGACCCGCTGCCCTCGCTTGAGGCTAATAACCTTGAGCCAAGCTCTGCCTCCTAACTCAAAGGTGCTGTAGCAATCGCTATCCAAGACTATCTGATTGTTGACTTTGCTCTGTCCGTGCTTGCAAGATAGGCGCATTTGACGGTGTAAAAAGGCATCTCAGCTAACCATTGGTCTTTTTTGAGGATGGTAGACAATCGCTTACGCTCTGTCTCGTCCTTCCCTCGTTTCCATACCTTCCGTCTCACCTCGACTTTGCACGCTTCTCGATAGGCTTCTATATTGGCCTTACTGTCCCGTAGGGTCTCTTTCCATAGACGACTTGGCACATTAAAGGTTCGACCTTGAGCCAACCAGTCATCTCGTATTTGACGATGCTTCAACCCCACCCCTTGCACCGCTCCGTAGCGATGCCACACTTCTTGACGCACCGTGCCTAAGCGTTTCGCTATTTCTTTTAGCTGTTCATATTTCCCTTGATTCAAACCATCACTGTAGATGATCCGTGTCACTTTGCTCATTTTTTCTTTGGGCAACTTCATTTACAATAAATATTGGTTATATTGTCTAGTTATGTTACATTCTTTCCCAATTTTCAAATTGTTTTTCCTGCCTCTTGACCCAGCGACCGAATAGCATCAACCTCGTCGAAAATGTAACGATGGCCTGAAAGAACGTACAATCTTACACGATCTATCAGTGTTCTAGGGGCTAAACGTGTGGCAAGGACGTTTAAACGAGAAGTAAGTTCAGGGCCTAGCCGGCCCTTATCAAATCTTAAAGTCTCTTTAGCTGCCTTCCAGCCCTCATTCCAAGTCCCTTTTTCGATAATTCTATTTGCTGCATCTTCCAGCTCATCAAACATACCTGCCCATGTCCATAATTCTCCAAACTTTTCCGCCAAGAGAGATTTTGCTTGTCTAGCAGAAAGTGACTCTGATGTAGCACAATTTACTGTAAAATCAATAAATAGCTTGAACCAATGTTTTTCCTCTTCTCGATTTTTGGGTCGAAATCCATAATCTCTAGAATGAGCACCAAACTCGAAACTATGCATCGAACTAAAATCCCTAGCCTTTAACGTTGCGTCCAGAAGTTTAAATGCCAAATTAATATGCTGCTCATCACTAGCATTCATCAGTTCTGAAATGATACGCAATCTTTGTTCGGCTGGAGCATGCGTTCCTGATAGATAAATGTGAAATAGTGATGTCAATGGATCCAATGGATCCAATGGAATCCGATTACCTTGCAGGTTTGCAGAGAGGGCGAACTGGCATAGCAGATTTACAGAGCGAGAAAAAAGCTTCTCGTCATATGCTAAGGACCGAAGCAACCTCCCAAATTCAACGTGATTGGGATTTTCTATAGAAAGAAATTTGCCAGACGAGTCTGATTTTGCCGCTTTTTCAATAGCAGTAATCGCTGCTTCTGGTTCTATGGGCGTTATGTTTTTAAATAAATTCATTTTCAATGGGTTCAAGTTGCTTATATCCGCTAAAAGGCCGTCATCTGAAAGCCACCTTTTAGCAACTTTCCTTGCTTCATCACTTTCATGCAGGTAACTCAACCTCGTAGAGAATGACTGTAATATCCTTTCCGAACCCTTTTGCTCAAATGCTTTACGTATTTCACTAAGAGGAATATCCTCCAGAGCGCGTGTGGCAAGCCTATTGGCGATTGCGTTTGGTAATATAGCTCTCCATACGCCCCGCTGCTGAATCAGTTCGCGCCGTTTGAGCTCGCTGCTATGTCCGTAAAGCTGCTTCACTGTCATCTCTACTAATGAGCCTAGAAGTTGAAGCTCTAAATTTTCCTCCTCATCATCTATTTTGCACTCAAATGAGTATACGAGTGAGCAAACTTCCGCCGCTTTCAATAAATCTTTATCAGGTTTTTCATTATTTTGGTAAAACAGTCGCTCAAAAAGGTCGGGATCCTTTAAATAAGATAAGCTTTCACCTGGTTTAACTGTACGAGCCAAAGCAATAGCTATACGAGCATTTCCACCTGAAAACTTAGCTATAGTTCGTGAGTCAACTTGGCTCACCTCAGGAAACCCTCTTCTTATTATCTTTTCGATCAAATCATCTGATGCCGGTTCCAACCTAAATACTTCTGTCTCTTCAGGCTGATCTTCTTGAATATCGTATTCTACAGTAATCAAACTTACTGAGCTGCCAGAAGTTGTACAATCAGAAGTCAAATGTCTGTGCAATTCCGGTGAGCAATTATCAACCACCAAAATAGCCGGTTTCCTTAAGGCTATTAATTGTTCCGCAAAACTTCTTGCATCTGGATTAGGACTATAACTTATATCTGTGTAATAGACTTGTGATTTATTTAGCGGGTTTTCACCGACACGAGCGTCAAACAAGGCTTGCAGTAATCTCGTTTTTCCAACACCAGATAGTCCAGTCAAACGAACTGAGGATGCTGGTTGGTGGAGCAAGTTGCGGATAACTAGTATTCCCTCAATCGCATTCCACCCGTCCAAGCTAGAGGTGGATTTGACACGAGTAGTATCATCAGAAAGATACTCACTCTCAATACCTTCAGGGCAATTGGCCCAGTTACCGTAAGGTTCCCATCCTTGAATTGGATGTCCTATTTTTTCTCGAACCCACAATACAATCGCAGGGTGTGTACGAACCCAAGTTGCAACTCTTCCACGATCATAAAAATCAACTTTAATATTAGAAGCATTAGGTAATTCATCTAATGCTTCTTGCATTGCCTTTTTTCTATCATCAAGTGCTGAATCTGCTGTTGAACCCTGACTACTCACAATGATGTAGGCTCCGCTTGAGTTTACAAGGTCTATAATAGACTCACGTAATTCACCTTCAGGTTTCATTTCTTTTTTTATTTCCGAGGGTGGCATGTCTGGTTTTTTTACCTGAAAGCCAGTTCTAGCTCTTGGAATGAAACAATCTGAATGTGGTGCTTGTGAGACTTCTACTCGAACATCAATACCTCCATCTGGGGCATTTTGATGCCCCCCCCATGTAACACCAGCAGTTGGTAAGCCATTACAACGAAGTTCTGCCTCACAGAGAAGACCAATAAGTGATCTTAAATCACTGTCACTGAGTTCCCTTATGTTATCGCCAGTAATATCGAGCATAATCTCATCCAGATTAAATATTTTTTGAGCAGTTTATTTATTAGAAATTATGATAAATCTTTGCCTAAAACTAGAAAGTGCCTCAGGCTGCCAAATCAGCGACGCGAGACGAAACCTGAATTGCCGAAAACGCTTGATGCGCTACCGTTTTCAACCAAAAAGCGAACTCTGAGTAGCTGTGTCGTTTTCTATCTGTACCCTTAAAAGCCTTTGGGCAATCTCTGGCAAAGCCTCAACGCTACCCAACCATCTTGACACAGCCCCAGCCATTCCTGCCCGGCTTGTCAAACAACAATGCGCCCATCGTCCTGAACTTGCTGTTTGAGCCAGTCCAGTTCGAACTTGTCTGGCTCTGATATAAAACCGCCTTGCTCGCTCTAAATCAGACAATTCATTTGTGGGTTCTGAAATGGCCTTCTCAAATTCTTCGCGGGAAAAAGGCGTTAAACCGATAGCCTCAATCAACTCCTCCTTTTGCACACGCAAAGCGCGGAAAAAGTTGGCAACATCACCATCCATGTCATTATAAGTTTCTACCGAAGATGGTTCGCGGTTAATTAAAACAGCCGCAGACCCCGCAAATGGTTCGCAAAAATGCTCTGTTTTTGGTAATAGGGGGAGTAACCAATCAAGATGGCTGAATTTTCCACCATACCAACCAAATGCTATCAACTTAGCCATTATATTCGTTCCTTACGAGGTTATTCGATGAACAATGCAAGTATCGTAACTATAATTCCAATATGTCATTTTTGCAAGGAACATTTGTTTCGGGGGAGTAGAGAAGAAACCTAACGGGGCGCGAGATAAGCCGCACCCCCAAGGGCAAGGATGAACGGAGCGGAGTACAGACTTGGCCGCAGTGGGGCGAGGCCTAACCGAGTGGCGAGCGTCGCGAGCAATGTCGGCTTCCTTATCTCGCGCCCCGTTAGAGGCGGTGCGAGTGCCGCCTCTAACGCCTGCACATCAGCGGCGCGGGACACAACCTCAGTTAAAGACAACGCCTAACGCGAACCTACCACAATTAAGAATCAAGCTCTGGGCATCCGCTGCATGTGCTTTGTTAGGAGCCGCCCCCAGTTAAGGTACCGTAATTGGTCCAGTTGGGGAACGATTGAGTAATGCTTTTAATAATACAGATTTTGGTGGGGCAACAGGTGCGCGAATCATATCCTGAAAACTTGGTTTTTGATCTTCACCACTAGCTATTGGGCCTGCAAACAAATCTCCTTGCCCTAATTCAATCATTCCATCTGGTTGCTTATAGCTATTCCCATACGAGAAAGACAAAATATTAACTTCATCGGTATTGCTGGCTAGAAATTGTCGAACATCTAACGCTGTTGATGCCGAAATATAATTGACAAGTAGGTCTTGTAAAACCCAAATAGTCTTACCTCCCCAAGCTAGTCCAACTTCTGATTTAACTATCAATTGACTGACCATTCTTGCCCACACTTGTCGATAGTTAATACCTGGCCCATCATGGGGTTTACCTAATATTGCATCTTCAAATGCCATAGGAATAGTAGTGCGTTTTGTTTTGTTGCCTCCGGACGTACTTGAAGTCATCACCTCAACAATAACTGGCGCACCATTTGGAAAATTATCGACAAACTCTAAGCCGTTACGTCGAGCCATTGAATAGCCCGATGCCTCAACCAAACGCCGCGTATTAGCCCAATCATCACCAGTAATTTGTTCGATTTGATGTTGATCCATACTTGCTATAGGCATCATAATATAGTCAAAAGTATATTGAAAAGACTTCTGATCCTTTCGATATGTAATTCGCAACTCAGCCCACACGCCAAGTCTTGTACTCGAGGGGTATCTAGAATGTCTTAGCAATAGTTGTTCAGAAAATCTTTGATGGGTTCTCTGTCCTACACCACTTTTGGCTAGAAAGAACAGACGTCTTGGGCAAACAATCCAAGGGGAAGAGTTAGTTTGTAACTGCAAGGAACATACACCAGAAGGAACTGAGGATCGTCCTTCAAAAAAGGCAGCTAACTCAGCATTTTGTTCAAGATTAATATTGGATAAATGTCTATTCCCACCACCATCGCAATCGGCCCCCATAAAAGGACATTGAGCATTCTTACGAGTTTCGATTGCTTCGGGGGATTGATCGTTTACAGGATATCCGAAGAGTTCAAAGATTTTTGACATAACAACCTGTGATAAATTTCTTGAGCAAGCATCTTTGCAACAGGAGGTGGAACAGAATTCGCTATTTGCCTATATTGGTCAAGATTACGCACCCGACCGGAACGACCTCGTATATGGCCTTTCAATAAATATGAATCAGGGAAGCCCTGGATACGCATATACTCCCGTGGAGTAAGGTATCTGTTTTCTGTAGGATGAAAGAATATTTCACCACCACGTAATGTTTTAGATGGGCTAAATCGTGAGGTTCTTAGAAATTTAGTTGTATCTTTTTTCGTTAAGCCTTTAATTTGTTCCTTTGGGAGATGATGAACTTGTGCGGCCAAATATGAGCCTTCAGGGACTCCATTAATTCTGAATCTATCACCATCCGGTGTTGGGTCAACGTGGCTGTCTTTCCGCTGATGATCTCTTCCATTTTTAATTTCAGGTTGTCCTAACCCTGATATTGCTTCTCCAACAGTCACAAATGAATGTAAATTATTTAGTAGTGATGGTTGTAATTTTGGAATATGAGTTGGTTCAGGAAATTTGAAGCCATTAAACTCTTTAGTTCCAATTATAAAAACCCGTTCTCGAAGTTGTGGAATACCATAGTTTGCTGCGTTAATTACTTTCCATTTCGAAACATAACCAAGTTTTTCTAGTTTTGTAAGCAATAACTGAAAAATAGCTCCCTTTTTGCCATTTCTGTCATGTGCGCTCAATAAGCCTTTAACTTGTTCGATTAGAATTACTTTGGGTTGAAAAACTTCTGCAAAACGAGTCATTTGAAAAAGTAGCAACCCTCTTTCATCTTCAAGGCCCCTTTTTTTTCCTATCTGCGAAAACGGCTGACAAGGGGGGCCGCCAAACAATAAATCAAGTTTTCCGATTTGAAGACCGAGTTCATTCATCAACTGTTGTGGATCAATGTTCTTTATATCGTCTTCAATTACCGTCGTTTTGAAATTTTCCAAATCAACTGCAGAACGAAGTGTTTCACAACAGTAGGGATCTTGCTCAACACTAGCCACAATATCAAAGCCGGATTGAGTAATTCCTAAATCCATACCGCCTGCACCAGAAAACAAAGATAAAGCTATAGGTTTGGATGAATTTCCATAATTTTTGTTCATGTTGTTATTATAAACAACTTGAGAAAATTAGCACATTTGTACGTAGCAGATCAAACTTTACCGAAGCTCCTAACGGGGCGCGAGATAAGCCGCACCCCCAAGGGCAAGGATGAACGGAGCGGAGTACAGACTTGGCCGCAGTGGGGCGAGGCCTAACCGAGTGGCGAGCGTCGCGAGCAATGTCGGCTTCATCGAGTTTGTTAGGCGGTGCGAGCTGCGCGAGTGCCGCCTCTAACGAGGCGGCTTAACCCGCCGCCGAAACGACGAATAGCAAGAGACCGATAACGTGAAAGACAAAGTGTGAAAAATACCTAGGATGAGCGGTCGGGTTCAAGCTGGTTGCTAGATGCTCTGGCTATGGATTTTACAACCTTCCCCCGTCTGGATCAAATTTACGGGCTTTGACAAAGCCATCCCGGAATGAAGCCCCCAAATCGATGCTGTAACCTACAGATAAATCCCCAAAACACCCCTGATTTCGCCTTCCAGACGCACTGCTCCTACCCCGGAACCGGGCCACGGAAGCGGATGCCCGCTCATAAGCCCACCTTTTGATAGCCTTTGAGCCGAAACAAGGTCAAGAACAACGCCCCTAACAAACTCAAATCCTCAAACTCGCGATAGCGGGTCATTGTGCGATGCGCGTTGCAGTGCGGACAGCGACCCAGGTCTTCTTCGGGGATGAAGGTTTCTTGCCCTGTATCTGATCGGTCTCGCTCAACAACTCCGCTGCTGTCTGACCCCCCACCAGTTTCAACGCCCCCTTCTCCACCAACTTCCGCAACCCCGTACAGAAACGATTTCGATATTCGGCTGACAAC
Source organism: Anaerolineae bacterium (assembly GCA_965199695.1). Classification (GTDB taxonomy): domain Bacteria; phylum Chloroflexota; class Anaerolineae; order 4572-78; family 4572-78; genus CBDAUV01. The sequence continues at coordinate 3,156,177 of OZ241372.1, forward strand.
GCCGTTAGGAACACAACGCTGGGTTGACGTACTCTCATCATTAATCAAGTAACAAGGTAGTCCAGCTAAGAGACGATCGTTATTTTCCGACCAAACAGTCAAATAAAAAGTACGGCATCCAAGCATCCCTTGAACGCTACGTAACCAGTAGTATGAGAAATACAGCGAGAGGATAAAAATATGGGTTCCTGATTCAAAAAATGAATAGATACAAAAGTAGCTGATGAGGCAAAAATGCCTACACATAGAAACGCCAAGAAGGAAACCAATTATAGCTTATACCAACAATCAGAGGGCCAATCAATGACCCTAAATCGCCAATAGTACCAACAATACCGTAAGTTTTGCCCGTATCTGAAAGCCTAACATTCTGACCAATAAAACGTCGTATACCAACTGTAGCCCAAGAAGCAGCAAAAGCTTCTATAGTGAATATGATAGTAAATATCTCAATAGAAGAAGTCAGAGGAAGCACTAAAAATGCAAAACCGATAATTAAACCGCTTTAGATAAAGGTTAGTATTAATGTGTCCATGTTTTTGAAAAATTTTCTTCATAAGAAATATTATTTCATCAAGACACTTCAGTTCTGAAACAAATTCGACTGAAAGTCCTTGTTTTTCAGTTTTATTCGCTCTTCGGCGAATATTATGCCGATACTTCTTCGTTAAACTCAAGAGATATTCATCAAAAGATGACCATTTGATAGATAAATACATAGTCGAACTGATATATCGTATTGCATATTGGTGGTCTGTAAGACAACTCAGGAAAGTTTTGCTTTCACGTTAAGGGTATACATTGGTCTCTAGATTCTTCCTCTATACTTTGTAAAACAAAAGCTAAAGCTCTGGCAGTACCAATAGGGTAAAGGCGAACATTATGATTTATATCTTTGCTACTCGCCATTATTGTACTCCCCTCTTGAAGTAATTCAGCCAATGTGGGTTTACGCTTGATACCCTGAATAATTTGTTCTAAATTGAGGGTAATTACCCCCTGAAGTTCTTCCAGTGGCAGATTATTTGGAACGCCCTTTAGTCGAGAACGGTATATGACAATTCGATATATTTCACCAGCATTTGGTGTATTAGAAGGATGTGTCATTTCATAAAGTGCCAATGGTCTTGGCTGGTCGACCACCGGTACTTTACGAATAGAGCCTTTTCGTGGGATATACCAAGTATCGGGTGCAGATAAGATTTCAATATCAGTACTAATTTCTTCTCTTGCCTCACGATAGGCACAACTTATCCAACTCTCACCAAATTCTCGATGTCCCCCAATACCTGCATAGAACAATTCTCCAGGGGGGCAGCGATGTCGTGTACCGGCCAAAAAGAATAAATAATCTCCTTGTTCATTCTGTAATGCCAGTCCAACACCAGCTTCGACATTATTAGGTGCAAAGTCTGCGATTGTCTTTATCATAATTTGATACTCCGGTTCCATTGATAACTCGAATCTATAATGAGATTTGTTAGTAAAATAGCAGTACTTTGATCTACGTAGACGACAGGTTCATAATCGGGATAGCTGCCAATTTTTTCAAACCACCTGCTCGCCTCTTAAGACGCTGATGATCTGTGTAGGCGATGTGTTCCCAAGGCAATACGAGATTTGGATCTTTAGCAGTAAAGTATCTGGAATCTTTCAAGTCTAACGCTTCAAAAGCGAGTTTCCAATCTCTTTCTGTTACTTTTGATCGCTTATAGAGATAAGCTAACACTTTTCCAGCATTAAAGTCTCCAAGTGCTAATATAGGTTGGTAATAAGTCATTGCGTTTGGAATAACAGAAACGAACTCTATGGCCTCTCCTTCTAACTCAGAACGAAGTAGATTATATTTTCTACGGATTTCCGCTGGACGGGTATTTCCAAAATATTGATAAGGGGTTTGGGCCTTCATAAAAGCTGGATTGTAATGCGCGTACAGCCCGTTTTGGCTCATAGGCAGCATGATAGCTGACCTCGGCGAAAATGGCCTCATTGATTTCTTCCGCTTCGTTTTGGATGAGGGGCATCATAGAATTGCCTTGCAACCAAGATGGTTTTTCCAAGCCCAACCAATCACATAAGGTCGGAAAGATGTCAATTTGAGAGACTAGGGCATCACAGACTTGTTTGAGCAATCAGATCGATTTCTGAAACGTATCCGGGTTTAAAAATTTGACCCTCTACAGCATACGCGCAAATTCATCACGGCGAGGAAAATGTCGGGCTAATAGTCCTTCAAGGGCGACTGCAATATCAGGCTCTTGACGTATCGCCTGGGGCAGTATTTGGTGTACATAGTTACGGACTTGTTCAAGTTCTTTTTCATCTAGCATCATCTTATTTCCTTGTGTTAAGTACAAATAACCAGTTGTGTTGAGACACAAAACCCAACAGATTACTGCATCATCAATCATCCTCATATCAGGCTCGATAACCTCGAGGGATTAAGGGTTAACTGTTTGTCGTGAATTATAGCACGATTAACAATACAGGTGCAAGGCATTTTGGCCTGCTTTATACCTGAAATCCGACTAGTTATATTCAATATCTGAATTTCAATATCTGAAAATACAACCTTAAATTTGTTTATTCAAATGAATTGGATATAATTCAATAATTGAATTTCAACACTTGAATTTTAATATGCCTAAATCACAAGAGAATTACGATCTCGAAATTCTAAATCATCTGGCTGACAATCCAGATATTACACAAGTCGATTTAGCTACGCAACTTGATGTGGCTGTCGGGAGTGTGAACTGGTATATCAAGCGGCTGATCAATAAAGGTTATGTCAAGGCCACGCAAATGCAACGTCGGCGTTTGCGTTATTTACTCACCCCACAAGGTTTGGCGGAAAAAGTACGCTTGACAAAGCAGTTTATGCAGGCTTCCTTGAAATGGTATCGGTTGACGCGGGAAGATACGAAGCGATATTTGGCTGAGATTCAACAAAAAGGATTTGATACGGTTTGCATTGAGGGAGATGGGGATTTGGCTGAGATTGTGTATTTGAGTTGTTTGGAGGCACAAGTGCAGGTCAAACAAAACATTGATAAACGTTATCCTATTTTTAGGATTGAAGGGTTTGAAACTATTTTAGATTGGCCTGATATAGAGTCTCCTTAAGAAAAATACAATCATACAGACGATTAAAAATTTAATTACTAAAATCATCCCTTATATAATTACGAAAGTTGATGTCGCATGGATCGACCAACCCTGAAAGCCTGCTATGGAAGCATCAAATTAGCCTACCGTTTAATCAAATATTACCCCAGCCTAACTCTGGAAGAAGTAGATTATGATGTTTACTGGCAAGTTAAGTGCCAAAAAAAATGGGCATCATCACATCATTCCAACAGCAAAGGGCTGATTGGATTTTACCAAAAATTGAAGTTGATTCAACCGTGTTAGATGTGGGTAGCGGCGATGGTGGGGTGTTGCTTTATCTGTTAAACCATCAGGCCTTTACTCCTATTGCCGCTGATATTTCAGATTATGCTTTAGCTTTTCTTCGTGATAAGGGCATTGAAACCGTCAAACTGAATATAAACAATCTTGATGAAATCTCAGAATTGCCTGAAGTTGATCATATTATTGTTTTTGAAGTGTTAGAGTATGTCCAAAATCCAGAACAATTTCTAAAAATCCTTGAAAAAAAGCACAAAAATCCATTTTCTTTAGTATTCCAAATACAGGCTATTTTCCTTATAGGCTTAGAATGTTGATGGATAGTTTTGTGATGCAATGGTGCTTACATCCTGGTGAACATCTCCGCTTTTGGACGTATAAGGACCTACAATGGTGGTTGGTTCAGTTAGGTTATGCAGAGCGAAGTGAAATTCACATCTATGAGGGAATGCCTTTTCTTAATAAAATTTGGGGGAGTTTATTTGGCATGGCCTTTGTTTGTCAGATAAAGGTGGAGTCATCATGAAAATAGCCTATATCGTCCCACATCTAAGTACACCCTCTGGATGGCGAACTGCTTGTTTAGGCATTATCAAGGCTTTAATGACCTATGCCACTGTTAAGCCAGTCATTATTGTCAGTGCTAGTGATAAAATCGCTGCTCAAGAGCTATTTCCAGAAGAGATAATAATTGATCTACCTAAAATTCAATCTCAGGGTCTTAATCAGGATGGTTGGCAGGATGTACTTTTAACCTATTGGCGATTCAGGCATTTAAAATTCCCGCCAGTGGACTTAGTTCATTCCTTAGAAGCCTATCCTACTGGTCTCATTGGTCACTGGTTGGCAAAATCGTTAAATGTACCTCATATCCTCACTGGATATGGCACTTATGCCGTCAAATGGCATGTCCATAAATTAGATAGACTGGGCGAAGTCTATCAAGATTTGCTCCAAGACTAACTATCAATGCCATCTATGACTCAAATCAATGTCTTCTTAGCCCGGCTTAGTGGCTTATTATACTTAGATATGAGATATTTCCTCAAAGGGGGAATTTGGTTATCTCTGCCAATCTTTATTAATCATCTGCTTGGATTTCTACGCTCTATTGCCTTTGTTCATTTAACAACGCAATCTATTTACGGACAATTTACCTTTGTCCTTGCGCTAGTTGGCTTATTCAACATTTTGAGTTTACCAGGTATCAATACAGCTCTGACTCAGACAGTAGCACGAGGTAATTTAGGCGCATTGCGGGATGCAGCCCGTATTCGCGCTTGGTGGGGGATTCTAGCAACGTTTTGTACTACTAGCGCGGCTTTATATTATTTGTTGGTTGAAGCAGAAATAATCTTAGCGACTGCCATTGTATTCGCAGGCTTTTTTATTCCGTTGACATCTGCTTTTAATACCGTTCAGCCCTATTATGCGGGTTGTAAACAATTTGATAAAGTCAGCCAGATTAAGATAGGTTTATTAATTGTTAATACAGTCGTCCTTTTAATCGTCCTTTGGGCACAACAAGGTGTATTGTGGCTCACCATCGCTCAAGGCGCAACCCAGGTCCTTTTCTATTGGTTTCACTATCGAGTTGCTATTCCAGAGATTCAAGACAAACCATCCGACCCGGACATGGGGGCCTACGGACGTTCTCTGACTTGGGCTGGGATTATTAGCCATATAACAAATCAATTAGACAAAGTGTTATTAGGTTTTTCAGCTGATTTTGTTAATGTAGCCATTTATTCCATAGCTTTGGTCATGCCTAATAGCATCAAAGGGCTAATGAAGACGACGGCGACCTTAGTCTTACCAAAAATCGCAGAACAGCCTGATAAACAAGTTTATACGCCACGTACCCAGCGGCTTTTATTTTACCTACTTATTTTCAATGTCCTCGTTATCTTGAGTCTTATAGCCCTGATCCCTTGGGTGATGTCTTTCATTTATATTGATCAATATAATCAATCAATCCCAATCGCTCAATTACTGATGCTTTCTTTAGTAGTGGGGTGGCCCAGTTCATTTTGTGGAGCGGCCTTGCGAGCCCGCAAACAAACACAAGCTATCTATCGTGAAAATATTATTTATGGTGCTTTATCGCTTGGCACATTGATTGTAGCGGTGCCTTTTTTGGGTATTCTAGGCATTGTGTTTAGCCGTGTCTTGGCTCGTTGGGGCACTGCGTTATATCAATGGCGGGTTGTTACAAAATTGTGAATTTCTCAACCTATTATCGCAACGATTGCTCAAATTATGTCATCAATTACACAATCTATACCCGTAGAAACATCGCAAAAAGAGCCATTGGGCACACCACCTTTCTCAATCGTCGTACCAGCATTTAATGAGGGCCAATCAATTGTTACAGTTCTGGACCAGGGATGAAGTCCAACAACATTTAGCGGCGGGTGTCCCGAACTGGTTAATGGTGACACCGCCTAGAGTATCCACTACAAATCGCTATCATTCTGATTTGCTAGAACAATTTCAGTCCTATGATGATGACATTGTGATGTTGGTCTATCTTGCGCCTGCTAATTTATCACCGCAAGCCTTGCATTTTGGCGTTTTGACTCAATATTCGCCAAAAACCTTATGCCAATCCAAACACAAAGTTATGGTCATCATTTTTTTATGGGACCAATGGAAAATAAAGAATGAAACGCAGCCATATGAGGAATTTTGTGGTGAGCAGGCAGCAAAGTGGCAAGGTGACGAACGTCCCAAACCCCTTGCGTTAGCAACCCTACTCACAAAAAACTTTAAGCCCTTATGAGCAAAAAATCATCTCAACTGTTCCTGCTAAACAGGCCCAAACATTTGGCTATGAAAATTACGAGGCGAACTGGTTTTACGTAATTCTTGCTCGTTGTCGTCAAATTATCTTTCGTATCTTAACAAAAGCAAAAAAACTGCAAGCTATCATTCGTCAAAAAATATCAAGCTAAGGAGGAAATTAGTAAGCAATGGATTTAAGCCAAAAAGTATCTGTTATCATCCGTTCAGCAAAAGAAAGAACTGTCGATCTTTGTCGAACACTACTAACCCAACAAGTCTCAGCTCAAAATGTGCAAGTGATACAAGAAGTTCCTTTTACTGCGGCGATAAAGAAAGGGTTTGAAATCGGCTTAGATTATGGACTCCCTTGGACGCTCATCGTTGATGCTGATGTTCTCATTAGTGAAAATGCGGTGTCAGAGTTATTAGCCTTAGCAGAACAGGAAGATGAAACAATGATTCTCATTCACGGGAAGTCGCTTGATAAATTAATGCATGGTTTTCGGAGTGTGGGGCTACGTCTCTATCGAACAGCCTATCTAAGACAGGCTCTGGCTCATATCCCCCAAAATGATGAGTCTATTCGACCAGAGACAACGACAATTCGGCGAACAAAGGCTGCTCATGGATATATTAGTGTGCAGAAAGATCTAATCTCGGGTCTTCATGATTATGAGCAATATTATCGTGATATCTATCGTAAAGCCTTTGTCCACGCCCATAAACACCGACGCCATCTGTCTTATTTACAAGCTATGTGGCAACGTTTGGCTAAAGAAGACCCTGATTATGAAACAGCACTGTGGGGTATTCAAGATGGGTTAGCGTATCAAGGCAAAGTGAGTATCGATACAAGACAATTTTCAGAAGATAGAATTAATGAATTATTAAGTCAGTCTAATCGGCAGGAAAAATCAACATTATCTCACCAAGCTTTAACAAGTACCGATGTTAGTACTTTCCTTAAGACCACAGTCCTGTCACCAGAATATTGGGCGGGATGGTATTTATCCGATAAGTCAAATGGCCCTTTACAGGCCCGTCTCCAAAAAGTTATACAAAAGATTGGTTGGTCTAATATGCTCTCGCTATTGACATCATCTTATTTACATCGCTTTAAATATAAACTGCAAAAACTAGATTTAATCAAATAGGAGCGACACCTCTCAGCTACTTGCCCTTAGGATTTAAGACATGACAATTAATTATGTAAATAAGCCAAATTTCTTTATCCTTGGTGCAGGGAAATCAGGCTCAAGTTCCCTATATGGATGTTTTTTAAACATCCATATATTTTTTTAACAAAGCGCAAAGAGCCAACATTTTTCAACGAAGGGTTTCAAGGGGTAAAAAATCCAATATGAAACAATCCAAACAATCTTGGCAGCAGATTTTACTGCCCATCTTAAGACCGATCAAAAAAGGCTATCAACGTTACCTAGGCCTCCCCTTAGCTAAAGTCCAATCACGTTTCTCTCAGGCTGACATATCTATCTTTCACCAATTCCAACCACCACCAGCAGGCGGCGGCCATCAATTTCTAAGGGCTATTAGTCTCGAATTTACGAAACAAGGCTACCGTGTTGAAAACAATCTCCTCTCTACAAGTACGCAAGCCTGTTTGTTCAACGCTCACAACTTTGATTATGAACGTTTGAAAGGTTTACGCCACGAGGACTGTTATATGGTCCATCGAGTGGATGGGCCGATTGATGTTTACCGCGGCTGGGATGGGCAGATGGATGAACGTATTTGGCGCATGAACGACGTTCTGGCCGAGGCCACCATTTTTCAGTCTGAATATAGCCTCCAAAAACACCTCGAATTGGGCTTCACTTTTCGGTCTCCCCAAGTCATCCTAAATGTCGCTGACCCAAATATCTTTCATCCTCTCGGACGACTGCCCTTTGACTCACAACGTAAAATTCGGTTGACCTCTAGTAGCTGGTCAGATAATCCCCGTAAAGGCGGCCCTGTGTATAAATGGCTGGAAGATCATTTGGATTGGAGTCGCTTTGAATACACCTTCATTGGTCGGGCATCGGAAAATTTTAGCCAGCTTTATCATATCCCTGCCCTGCCTTCTCACGCATTAGCAGGTCAATTACGCCAACACGATATTTATATCACTGCTAGTCAAGATGATCCCTGTTCCAACTCGCTCATAGAAGCCTTAACCTGTGGCCTCCCAGCCATTTATCTACGCAGTGGGGGTCATCCTGAGATTGTAAAAAATGCTGGCTTTGGCTTCACAGACAAAGAAGAAATTCCACAATTACTAGACCAATTGGTTAAGGAATATGAGCAGCGACAGGCCCAGATAGCTTTGCCTAGCTTGAGTGAGGTTGCTGGTCGTTATTTGGAAATCATGCGAATCAACCAAAGCGAAGGATAAACGGGTGTCTCTACGCAATAAACTTTCTAAACTCACCACCCTTTTCAAAAACAGTCCCGATATGCTTTATCGGCTTGGCCGTCGTTCTTTTGGGAAACCCTGTCCACTGGAACTCTTCTACATTGTCCCCGAGGCCAATTGGTCAATTGATTGGGATGGTCACTATATCACCAGTCATATTCAACGTCAGTTTGATTGGCCAGCCCATCTCACGACAACGCCACATACCCTCGTCGACCATGTCCTACATTATGGCGAACTATGGGCCTTTGCTAATAATGCCCACTTCCCACATAACAAGCTAAACAAGGTTATTGCCACAGTTTTTCATGGCAATCGAGACCCACAATACCCTGACCTCACCCAAGCCCTTGATCAATTTTTGGCTCAAGCGCATCTATTATCTCGTGTGGTGACATCATCTTCTTTAATGAAACAACGTCTCACCGCTTGGGGGATGCCACCAGAAAAAATTACCTGTATTCCCTTAGGGATCGATTTAAGCGTTTTCAAACCAGCTAATGACGCTCAAAAACAAAAGCTACGGCATAAGTATAAAATTCCTGATGATGTTATAGGTATTGGTTCATTCCAAAAGGACAGCAGTGGCTGGGGTGAGGGTTTGACCCCAAAATTCGTGAAAGGGCCTGATATATTTTTAGAAGTCATCAAAGCCTTAAAACAGCATTATAAACTCTATGTGCTTCTCACGGGGCCATCGCGTGGTTATGTTAAACAAGGGCTAGAAACGTTAGGCGTTCCTTACCGACATGACTATTTAGCCAACTATCATGATATTGTCGATCATTATCATTGTTTAGATTTATATTTGATTACCTCACGCGAAGAAGGCGGTCCAAAGGCCATTTTAGAAGCTCCCGCCTGTGGGATACCCGTTGTTTCAACCAACGTTGGGATGGTGCCAGATGTCATGACCCACGCACAAACCTGTTTAATAGCCCCCTCAGAAGGTGTTGCCCAACTAGCGACTTACGCTGCACAGGTAATTGAACAAAAAGATTTACGACAAGAATTAATCAAAGCGGGCTTAAATCAAGTTAGGCACTATGACTGGCCACATATCGCGACCAGATATTACCATGAAATCTATCAACCTTTACTAAAACAATAATTCGGAAACGACTTAATATGTCTCGGTCATCATTCACAACATTACCCAGTACTCTACTCAAAAACATCATCAAATCCCTGCCGCCAGACCAAGTCTTACGCCTCCTCTTTCGCCTTGATGAACGACTTTATGCGCTCCAGAGCCGCTTGGCTGTTGCCTATGGGGGTGGCGTTCATATCAAACATCACCACATGAACTACCATGATTTCTTTATTGGCAAAATTAAAGCAGATGAACGGGTTTTAGATATTGGATGTGGTATTGGTGCAGTGGCCTATGATGTGGCCGAAAAAGCGCAAGCCCACGTCATTGGCCTAGAACTCGAAGCGCGTAATCTCGACCAAGCTAGACAATGCTATGCTCATCCCCGCATCACTTATTGTCTGGGTGATGCACTGACGAATTTTATCAAGACATCTGTTGATGTGGTTATTTTGTCAAATATCTTGGAACATTTACCTGAACGTCCACAATTTTTACAATGGCTTCAAAAAGCAGTACACCCAAAGCGCATCCTCATTCGGGTGCCACTTTTTGAAAGAGACTGGCGGGTTCCGCTGAAACGCGAACTTGGTGTGGAATGGCGGCTTGACCCAACCCACGAGACAGAATATACGCTGGAATCTTTCGCCGCTGAAATGAATGCGGCGAGCTTACAGGTTGTTTCTCAGGAAGTGCGCTGGAGCGAAATTTGGGCCGAAACACGGCCAAAAGCCTAAGCATACGACAAAAAAAACCTGGTTTTTCCTTAAATCGAACCTAAAAATAAGCCATCATGTCAACCCTAGCCCAGACCACCTTAACCCTTTTTTTCACCCGCCGCGCCAGTTTATATCACTGGGACCAAGTCGGCAGCTTAGACCGCGAAGTGGCCCTATATCATCATCTCGCCGCAGATATGCAAACGGTTAATTTTATCACTTACGGCGGTCAAAACGACCAAGCCTATGCAGACACACTTGCTCCCATCTGCGTTTTATCAACGCCCGCTAAATTGCCCGTCTTCGCTAGCCAAATACTTCTACAACAGGCTTACGCCGAGACACTCAATCAATCTGATATTTTTAAGACAAATCAAATTCCTGGCTCAGAAGTGGCAGTGTGGGCGAAACAAAAGTATAACAAAAAACTTATTACCCGCTGTGGTTATCTTTATGGCTTATTTATGGATGCTCATACCAAAAATACGTGGCGGGTGAAACGGGCCTATCAGATTGAGCGAGCCGCTTTTCAGCAGGCAAACGTGGGTGTTGTAACCTCTGAACGCGACCGCCAATGGGTGATGGAACACTATGCGCTGTCAGCAGAAAAAATACACTGCATCCCCAACTTTGTGGTGACAGACGTATTTCGGCCCTTGCCTGAGACTGAAAAACAATATGACTTAGTGTGCGTGTCGAAAGCCTCGCCGCAAAAAAATATACCTACTTTGTTAGAAGCAATGGCTTCATTGAAACAGCGAGGACAAGCGATTTCGCTTTTGCTAATTGGCTCCGCTGCACAAGATGAGGCCCTGAATCAGCAAATAGAGGCTTTACAACTGGATGTTACACGCCTCAAAAGGGTTGCCAATTTTGAATTACCAACCTATCTTAATCAGGCACGTTGTTTTATTTTACCTTCTCTATATGAGGGACATCCGAAAGCTTTGTTAGAGGCAATGAGTTGTGGCTGTGCCTGTATTGGTAGTAATGTTGAGGGTATCAAGGAAGACATTCAGCACGAGCAGACAGGGTATCTCTGTGAACCGAATACTACCGCTTTGGCCCAAGCGATTGATCTTCTGCTCAATGATTCAACCGCGCAACGTCAACTCGGTCAAAATGCACGTCAATATATTATTAGCCAGTATTCTTTAGATGCAATTTTGCAATTAGAAAAACAATTATATTTACAAGTGTTGTCAGGAGAATAGTTTATGTCCACCTATCTCATCACAGGTGGAGCGGGATTTATTGGCTTCCACATCGTTGAAGCTTTATTGAAGCAGGGAGAGCGGGTTCGTATTTTCGATAACTTTTCAACGGGCAAGAAAGATAATATTACAGAAGCAGCATCTGAAATTGAAGATAATACGGCCATAGAGATCATGTCAGGAGATATCCGCAGTTATCATCTCGTGCAAGAAGCTGTACAAGGTGTCGATTATATTTTACATCAAGGAGCTATTCCCTCTGTCCCCCATTCCGTACAAGACCCAATTACAGTCAATGAGGTCAACGTGACAGGAACCCTCAACCTCCTCCAAGCGGCCCGACAAGCGGGCGTAAAACGCTTGGTCTTCGCCTCCTCCTGCGCCAATTACGGCGATGAGCCAACCCTACCCAAAGTTGAAACGATGCCGCCGAGTCCGATGTCGCCCTATTCGATCTCCAAATTAGCGGGTGAACAATATTGTCAAGCATTTTGGCAACTCTATGGTTTTGAAGCGGTCTGTTTACGATATTTCAACGTTTTTGGTGCTAGACAAGACCCAACTTCGCAGTATTCAGCGGTGATTCCCAAGTTTATTACGATGGCTTTACGGCATGAAGATTTAATATCTCCCAATTTGGTTCCCATTAGCAAACGGCTTCTAGCCTGAATAATTAGATCAATTATGAAAGAAAAACATTTATGATCAAAAAAGTTTTAAGACCTATCTTACAAATAGTTCCACCAAATATCAAAAAAAACATTGTAGCTATAATACCCAGCAGTGTATGGGATTGGTATATAAAAAAATCAACTGATGTATATTTACTCTCATATCCAAAATGTGGACGAACCTGGTTGCGTTTAATGCTGGCTAAAGCATTACAACTTCATTATAACCTTCCAGAAGATATTATTTTTGAAATAAGCTCTTTTACATCTTTAAATCCTAATATTCCACGTATAACCATCGACCACGATGGTGCCCCTCTCTCAGAGAGGCCACAAGAAGTGAGAACAGTCAAATCTAGATTCCAACATAAAAAGGTAATATTACTGATTCGGAATCCCAGAGATGTTGTTGTATCAAGTTATTTTCAAATGACTAAACGGGACAAAAAATATGAGGGAGATATTTCCTCGTATCTTCGATATGAGGTGGGGAGCCTTGATACCTTGATTACTTGGTATAATATTTGGGCACAAAGCAGGCACATACCTTCAGATACTTTATTTGTTCGATATGAGGATTTACATGAAAATAGTGAACAAGAACTACGTAAGATACTAAATTTTCTGGAGTTACCTGACATTAGTCCGCTAACTATTCTTAAGGCGGTTGAATACGCCCATTTTGATAATATGCGTAATCTAGAGGCTAACGATACTTTTCAATCATCTCGGTTAAGACCAGGTCAACAGGACGACTCTGAATCTTATAAAACTCGCCGAGGGAAAGTCGGGGGCTATATTGATTATCTAAGTGAGGCCGATATTGAATATGTAGACAAAAAATATTGGAAAAGTTGTCAGATTTTTTCAGTTACTACAAATAATTGACCCAATGATATCCATCTTCTAATTTCAATAAGGAGTAAACTTAAATGAACATTAAATTTATGATAAAAAATTTTATTAGAGGTTTTCTAAAGCTTATTAGAGGTTTTCTTTTGTGGAACTTACGTGTTACTGTAGTTCTGTGGCGATATGGCAATCGCGATAGCAACCCTCGTCGTTGGTCTAATGATACACTTAAACGGTTTGCACCTCTTTTCACGGGACATGTGTTAAACGTTAGTGGCGGTAATGATAAGGATAAAGAAGGCCAGCAATATAGAGATTATTTCACTGGAGCGACATCCTACCAAATTACAAATTATATTACTACATTTCAGGCAGATTCATTTAATAATGAGATTCAATTTGACTTAAACCAGCCTCTATCGCCTTCTTCTGATTTAATCAATAAATTTGATGTCGTCTTTACACACACTGTCTTGGAACATGTATATCATATCCACATCGCAATTGAGAACTTATGCCGTCTGACAAAGGACATCGTCATCACGGTTATACCCTATGTTCAATCGTTTCATCATATAGAAACCCAGTATCATGACTACTGGCGCATTTCACCTTACGCACTTATTAATTTATTCAATGAGCATAATCTGAAAACACTCTATATTGATTGGAATCAGGATCCAATTGGTAACATTTATTTATTCCACATAGCCTCGAAACAGCCGCAAAAATGGGAAAACTTAATCCAAATGCCAGATTCAGTGCTGTTTGGACCAGGGTATGATCGAGAACTGCTCTTATGCAATAAGCAAATTCAACCTGGAACGCAAATTACCACCTTAAACAATTATATAAATTCCAAAGATAAGTCATCGTAACAGATGCGACTTTTGGACAAATAAAAGCTTTTATGATATGACTATATTAATGGTTAATCAAATATATCGCCTCCACTACAGCGTCCGTCGCCATTTTGTAGACCAGTTCTATATTTACCAGGTTTCTTCATTAACGAAGGAACAAAAAAATTTGGATTTAGGTGGTCATAAAACAATAAAACGTGGCCTATTTCATATTGAACGTTACAACTTACAGGTTGTTTATGCCAATATATCTCCAAAAAAAGGAACGGATGTGCAAGCCGATGCGCTTCAAGTGCCTTGTTGTAACAATAGTTTCGATGTGATCATCTGTTCTGAATTATTAGAACACGTCTCCTACCCACCTCAAGTTCTACGAGAAGCTTGGCGACTTTTAAAACCACAAGGTATACTCCTAATCACTGTACCCTTTCTCTATCCAATTCATGGTGATCCCTACGATTTCGGTCGATACACAGATTATTATTGGCTATCTGAGTTGAAAAAACTGGGATTTCAAGATATTTCATTGCTTAGGCAGGGGTTATTTTATTCAGTCTTAATCAATTTTTGTAAAAGTTATGTTTCTCAACTTGGGTTATCAGGCCCAATCGGTAGCCCAGTCCGTTATATACTTACAGTCCTATTGGCAATAACGCAATATCTTGCGCTTAAATACGAACAAACATCACACCCTCAAAAAAATTCATTTATACAATCATTTACTACTGGATTTGGCATTTGGGCGGTAAAACCATAATACAATAGAATGTTAAACAATATGTTATTAAACCTCTTTGAAGGAGGACAATGTCTACCTATCTTATCACCGGTGGGGCAGGGTTTATTGGCTCACACATCGCAGAAGCATTATTAAAACGGGGAGAGAGCGTTCGCATTTTCGACAATTTTTCGACGGGTAAGTCTCAAAACATTGCCGAAATAAAATCAGTCACAGATGACTCTAAGTTGGAGATTATCCGAGGCGACATACGCAGCTATCACCTCGTCCAAGAAGCTGTCCAAGGCGTTGATTTTATTCTACATCAGGCGGCCATACCCTCTGTTCCTTATTCCGTCCAAGACCCGATTACGGTTAATGAGGTTAATGTGACTGGCACCCTCAATTTGCTATACGCAGCCCGACAAGCAGGCGTTAAACGTTTAGTCTTCGCCTCCTCCTGTGCCAATTATGGCGATGAGCCAACCCTGCCCAAAGTCGAAACGATGCCACCCAGTCCCCTGTCTCCCTATGCGATTTCAAAGCTAACGGGCGAACAATATTGTCAAGCCTTCTGGCAACTCTATGGCTTTGAAACGGTCTGTCTCCGTTATTTCAATGTTTTTGGAGCCAGACAAGACCCAACCTCACAGTACTCTGCTGTAATTCCCAAATTCATCACGTCGGCCTTACGGGGCGAAGACCTAACAATTTTTGGCGATGGCGCACAATCACGCGATTTTGTTCATGTAAGTAATATCATCCAAGGTAACTTACTCGCCTGTACCGCGCCCCAAGCGGTTGGTCAAGTGATTAACCTTGCCTGTGGCAATCGATATTCTCTCTTAGATTTAGTCACTCACATTCAAGCATTATTGGGTCAAAAAACCTTATCCATCAGACAGGCTACAACGCAACCCGGCGATGTAAAGCACTCGCAAGCTGACATTACACAAGCAAAACTCGTGTTAGAATACAAACCTATCGTAGATTTTCAAGAGGGTTTGCGACAAACCCTGATATATTATCAAAATTTGATTTAAGAAGGCACACCTGATTGGCTGACAAAACTATTTTTATCCAAAGTTGGCCGGCGGAATTACCCACATATAGTATCTATGCTTGGTAGGCAGATACTCTATGCGGACATTAAGTTAGAAACAAGTTTGATCTTGCTGACAATATCGAGTTTTGTCAGTCAATCAGAAAGGCACACTTGATGAAAGACTCTAATATCATCATTCATATAGGTTATCATAAAACAGGCTCAACCTTTCTACAAAGGCGCATATTCCCCCAGTTGTCTTTTAACCAGCTCATGCAGCCTCAGGTCGGTTATTTAGCTAAAAGTCAACCTTATAACCCATATAAATTTGTTAAACAATTAGAACAGAAACATAAACTTAACCAATCACAAGGTACCATCATCAGTCAAGAAACTTTAAGCGGTCAAGGCGATGGCAACCCTATGTGGGATGCCCATTTAATTGCTGAACGACTCCATGAAACATTTCCTAACGCAAAAATTTTAATCGTCATCAGAAATCAATTAGACTATATTCTATCTTTTTATACCTTTCGAGTCGTAAAACGTGGCTTGGAACGTCACCCTTTACCCCAATATCTTGAAGATAAATTTGATTGGCTACATACAAAATTACAATATGATTTACTTGTTCGTCATTATCTAAATTTATTTGGTCAAAATCAGGTTCGTATTCTGCTATACGAAGACTTAGTACAAGATGCAAATGTATTCATTCAAGATATATTAAATTTTATCAACATTCAAACGGAAATAGAATGGACTAATCAAAGAGAAAATCAGGGCACACGAAATCGTCAGCTAATTTCAGCCCATCGTCTCTTGAATTATCCGCTTTCTGCTACAATGGACGCGCTGAGACACCAAGGTATCTTGACTCAAAAACAATATTCTCGGTTAGCCGACCGCTGTGATTATTTCAAGCGTCTAATAACCCGGCCAGTTTTGGCACAATTATATCAAACTAAGACGACACAATTTGATTTTGATCCAGCTTGGAAACTGCGCCTACAAGCGGCATTTCGAGAGAGCAATCATCAACTAGCGACTCTGATCGATACAAACCTAGCTGACTACGGTTATCCTTGGTAATCATGTCACCAAAAACCTTCCTCACCCTTTCCACCACCGACTGGGATGCTCCTCAATTCGGCTCCCGGCAGCGGATTATGGGCCACTTAGCCAAACGCGGCCACCCTGTCTTATTTGTTGACATTCCTCGCGCTTTGCATTCCTTTATTTCCGACCCAGCGGGCACACGCCAAGCCATGAAGCGCATGGGGAAAATTCGGGAAATTCCCGAAGGACCACAGGTCTATACCTCCTGGCCTGTCCTGCCCATCTATTACCATCCTTGGACAAACGCTGTCAATCAAAGTCTCATGCAGATATATCTCAAAGCCGCTCTGAAAAAATTAGGCTGGCAGGTTGATGTCTTATGGACTTATTGGCCGAACACCGCGGCCATGGTCGGTCAATTTAATGAAAAAATAGCTGTCTATCACTGCATTGATAATTTTGCCGCCGTGGGCTACCCCTTGACCACCAAAGAAGGGATAGCCCAGATGGAGGCAAAGCAATGTCGTCGGGTTGACCTCATTTTCACCCGCACCGCAGGATTAAATCAACACAAAAAACAATTCAATCTGCATACGCATCTCCTCTCTGGTGGGGTTGATACGGACCAGTTCAATCCTAAGATAATTAGTCCCCTATCACCCGCCATCTCTAAGGTTCCAAAACCGAGGGTTGGCTTAGTGGGTACGATTGATGATCGCGTTGATATCGCTCTGTTGGAACATTGTGCTAAACAGTTACCTAACATTAACTTTGTTCTGGTCGGGCCAGTCAGGCAGCATCGGGTTGACGTAAATCCGCTTAAAACCTTAAGCAATGTTCATTTTTTCCCCGCTTGCGCTCATACCGAGGTGCCTAAAATCTTAGCCGCTTTGGATGTCGGCTTGATTCCTTATCTCATCAATCCTTACACCGAAGGTTTATCACCCATTAAACTCTATGAATTTTTGGCGATGGGTAAGCCAGTGATAACAACCGACCTGCCTTATCTACGTCGAGAGGCTGCTCATATCACCATCGCTCATTCAAGCGTAGATTTCGCTGCCAAATTAAGCCGAATTTTGGCCCAGCCACCGACAGTCGATAAACAACAAGTTTATCGTCGTGTAGCCCTAGCTCATTCTTGGGAAAAACAAGTTGATATCATTGAACAACTTCTGGATCAAACCTTATCACACTCATGAAACCCATTAAGCTCCTTCATCTGGTTGCCTCATCTCACGGGGGTGCTGCTACCCATTTACGTGACCTCGCCCTTGGTCTACCCTCTGAAATGTATCAGCTCACAGTTGGCATGCCCCTTGATGGCGGCAATGTTTCAGCCGAAGATTTTATCCAAGCCAAGGCAAATTTTCTGCCACTCGACATTGATCGTGGCTTGGCTTGGTCGGGCATCATCCGCCTCAAGCAAATTATGCAGCGCGAAGCCTTTGATTTAGTTCATTGTCATGGGGCACGCTCGGCCTTATATGCCCGCCTGGCTTTGGCGATTAATCCTCAACAATGGCCCTCCCGCCCTAAAGTGGTTTTTAGTGTTCATGGCTTTGCGACACCTTTTTACCGTTTTCCTAAAAAAGCGATCTATCTGGGAATCGAACGCTTCCTACAAAAATTTACCGATTTAACGATTTGCGTTGCTCAGGCTGAAGCCGATTTATTTCTATCCTTTGGCTTGACCCATCCCGAAAAAGTCCAAGTCTTATCCTATGGCATCGACGTAACCCGCTTTAGGCATGCTCAGATGGAAACTGTGGCCCAAATTAAAACAGATTTGGGAATTAAGCCCGGGCCAGTTATCTTGACGGTCTGTCGTTTGAACGTTCCTCGCGATTTTCAATCTTTATTGACGGCCTTCAAGGAAATATTGACCGAACACTCCCAAGCGCAACTCCTCATCGTCGGCGATGGACCACAACGTCCTGATGTGGAGGCCTTGATTGATACCTTATCACTTCAACAATACGTCATCCTAACAGGCTTTCGAGATGATATTCCTCATCTTATGACCTTAGCTGACATTTATGTTCTAACTAGCTACGGTTGGGAAGGTTATCCCATCAGCACCCTAGAAGCCCAATCTGCCGCTACCCCCGTCATAGTGACGGATGCTGGGGGATCTAAAGAATCTGTGCTACACCAAAAAACAGGGCTGGTCGTCCCTAAAAACGATGCGGCTGCCTTGGCTCAAGCATTATCACGGCTGCTCAGTGGGCCTGCTTATCGTCAACAGTTAGGCCGAGCAGGGCAGCAACGGGCTAAACAAGAATTTACGCGAGAACAAATGCTGACCAAGATGATGGCGATTTATCATAGCCTGTTGCGTTAGCTGACTTATGAGCCGTCTGCTTCTCAACCGCTAACCGTCAGGTATATGTCTGGTTAAAAAAATCACCTTAAGATAGACTAGACTAGCCTCGTCTAATATAAAATTTAATACGCCTACATAAGGAAAAAGAATGATAGAAAAAATTGCTTACGGTATTTTAGCCATCCTGGCTGTTCTCTGGATTGGCACGATTTTCGCTGGTATGGTAGCTGCACTGCCCTTTGGTCTGTTTGCTTTAATCGCGTTAGGCATCCTATTCATCAAAGCGTTAACAGACCGATTAACTAATGAGGAAGACAATTACTATTCCAAAAACATTCATCAATAAAGGAGGTGATAACATGATTTTAAGCACAACTGATACAATTGCAGGCTATGACATTGTTGAAAATTTGGGCATTGTCCGCGGTAACACAGTTCGAACTCGGCATGTGGGCAATGATATCTTAGCTGGTCTGCGGAATCTGGTGGGTGGTGAAGTATCTGAGTATACCAAACTCCTCGCTGAAGCCCGTGAACAGGCGATGGACCGCATGGCGGCTCACGCTGAAGAATTAGGAGCCAATGGCGTGGCAGGCATTCGATTTACAACCTCAACCGTGTCTCAAGGAGCGGCTGAAATCTTGGTTTATGGGACGGCGGTGAAGATAGAGAAACGCTAGTTACGCTACCTGAACCATATTTTCGGTCTACAGCAATAAAGCGATTACCTTTTCGTAATATAGGTGGTCGCTTTTTCATTTTCCTTAGAAAGGAGCATTAAAGACTTGACAAAAGCACTGCTAAAACGCCTCACCCTGAATAGTTACGTCATCTCGAATACTTGACACCCCTCTTCATTTGTGATATTTTTCTCATGGAATATTTTTGATTTTAGAACTTTCAATCATTACAAAAACTTTTGAAATAACGAAACTTAATCCCATCGGAAATACTTTGTTTCCGTGACCTAGTGCAATATACACGCAAAGAAAGCTTATGCTTGCCTTAGACCTTATGGATGTAAAGCCAATAAATAATGGGTTGGATATGTCATTAACCGCTTTTTACCAAGCGGCCATCAGCACCAGCTTACCAGTCGCTCTATGGCGGCCTCCTCATGACCGAGCGCACACTTCCGCTGACAGCGGTGCTTCAGTGAGGGTCGGCGTTCCTACAGCAATGCCCCAAGCTTTGGTCGATTTTTCGGGTCAAGCTACCCTGACCAAAATCAATTTCGAGCAAGATTGTCCCGGCTTTGCTTTTGCTCCCTTTCTGAATGCTCATGGCAGTCGGACCCGCTTTCTCAAAGCCAACTTATGGTTCAACCAAGATGGTATCCAGTCTTTGATTGAACCAAAAAATGAGCGAGAGCTTCAGCATCAAGCGCAATTTTGGCAGGCTTATCAAGATTGGCTAATCGCCTCTTATAGGCCTACTTGGCAAATCCCATCAGTCAATCAGAGTCAAAATGTTATCTGTCATCGGGCCGACTTCTGCACCCTTGTCGATAAGGCAGTCCATTATATTCATCAAAACCCCATCCAAAAAATTGTCGCCTCTCGGGTAACTGAGACAGAACTGCCCTATAGCTTTGATCCCATTCAAACGTTTGAGGCCCTACGTCAACGTTATCCTCAAGCGTTTATCTCCTTGGTCGCTATCCCTGGCATTGGCACTTGGCTAGGCGCAACACCTGAAACTCTGTTGTGTATTGAAAATGACCACTGTCTCCGCACTGTAGCTTTAGCTGGGACAAGGCCCATGCCTACTTCACAAAAGTTGGCCGATGTCCAATGGGGGCCAAAAGAAATTGAGGAACAAAGCTTGGTGAGTGACTATATTCGAACTTTCTTCCAGACTCAACATTTATCTCAGGTGACAGAAACAGGGCCACAAACAAT
This sequence comes from Anaerolineae bacterium, assembly GCA_965199695.1. Taxonomy (GTDB): domain Bacteria; phylum Chloroflexota; class Anaerolineae; order 4572-78; family 4572-78; genus CBDAUV01. The sequence continues at coordinate 3,177,249 of OZ241372.1, forward strand.
TCAAGCAGGCAATGTAGCCCATCTGTGTAGTGACTTTAAGGTTAACCTAACCCAGCCAAGTTTATCTGTCTTGGCCAATCAAATACTAGACAAACTCCATCCAACCTCAGCAGTTTGTGGTATGCCTAAAACAGAGGCTTTGAACTTCATTTTAGGGCACGAGAATTATAATCGTCGTTTCTATAGCGGTTTTCTAGGGCCGATGCATTTGCAAGGTCAATCCCACCTTTTCGTAAACCTCCGCTGTATGCAACTCAAAGCCCATAGGGCGCTGCTTTATGTTGGGGCGGGCATTACGAAGGATTCTATACCCGAGGCAGAGTGGGATGAAACTGTTCTCAAATCAAATACCTTGCTAAATGTTTTATATGAACTCGCTTAAGAAACATGCCTGATATTCATCTGCAATCCATACACAATATTGCGGCAATTTGTGCTGCTCAGGGAATAGGCCAAGCGATTATCTCTCCTGGCTCGCGTTCAGCACCCTTGACCACCGCCTTTGCCCAACATCCAGCCATCACCTGTCGAGTGGTCATGGATGAAAGAGCAGCCGCCTTTATCGCTTTGGGAATTGCACAACAAACAAGACGGGCTGTCGTTTTGATTTGCACCTCTGGTACGGCGGGCTTGAATTATGGACCAGCCGTGGCAGAAGCCTACTATCAACGAGTCCCTTTGGTCATTTTCACGGCAGACCGCCCCCCAGAATGGATAGACCAACAAGATAATCAAACGACACATCAAAATGACTTCTATGGTCGTCATGTGCGAGCCAAGTATACCCTGCCCGTTGCTTCGAGTCATTCCGATGATATCTGGTATCTACAACGCCTCGTATCCGAAGCGGTCAATCAAGCCCATTATCCAGTTTGTGGGCCTGTGCATGTCAATGTCCCCCTCCGAGAACCGCTTTATCCTGAGCCGCAAAAATCACTTCAATTTTCAGACTCACCAGCGAGGGTCACGATGCCTGAAACACAAGCTACCCTCAATCAGACCACTTGGCATCAGCTGAGGCAGACCTGGCAAACAGCGCAACGCAAACTCATTTTGGTGGGAACTCATCCGCCCGATGCTCGCCTTGTTGCAGTCCTCAATACGTTTCAGCCTGACCCTAATGTGGTTATCGTGTCAGATATTACCGCCAATGTGATAGACGTGGCCCAGGACTCACCAAAAAACATGCCGCCTACCGCACCCCATGCCGATATGATTTTAAGCACAAAGGTCACCGAAACTCGAAAGGCTCTTATACCTGATTTACTCCTCAGCTTCGGCGGCTCATTCGTCTCCAAATCCTTAAAACTTTTCCTGAGACAACACCAACCTAAAATTCATTGGCGACTTGACCCCAGTGGACACCATATTGACACCTATCAATGCTTAACCCACCATATCCCCGTTGATCCCGTCTATTTTTTGGCCAAGCTCGCTAATTTTCAAACCGCTGCCCCATTTCAAGAAACGCCTCCGGCGCCGCAATCTTATCGCCAGATATGGTTAAACTGCGAAGCCGAGGCCCAAAAAATGTTGAACCAATTTTTGCAGGGACAAAAATTTGGCGAATTTCAAGCCGTGGCGCAAATTCTATCAGCCCTACCATCAGACAGTCATTTGCAATTGGGCAATAGCATGGCCGTGCGCTATGTCAGCTATCTAGGGCTGCCCCAGACTGTCACGCGGACTGACTCTAATCGGGGTACGAGCGGTATTGATGGCTCTCTCAGCACCGCTGTCGGAGCAGCCCTGACAGTAGAAAAGATCACGACCCTTATAATAGGCGACTTGGGCTTTTTTTACGACCGCAACGCCTTGTGGCATCATCACATTCCTCCTAATTTACGCATTGTCATTTTGAACAATCATGGGGGGGGCATTTTCCAAATGATTGATGGTCCGAATAAATTAGCCTCTCCAATCGTACACACTTACTTTGACACCCCCCATCCCTTAACCGCTGAACGGACTGCTGCCGACCACGGGTGTGCCTATTTTCACTGCACCAATGCCTCAGACCTCCAAGAGACCTTGCCTCAGTTTTTCTCGTCATCTCTGGCCCAAGCGGCTATTTTAGAGATTGAGACAGATATGACCATCAATACCACCGTGTTTCAAAAATTTAGGGAGGTTCTAGCAGGCTTAGGGTAAACGCCCAATCAGCGTTTCAACTTGGTTACAAAGGCATATTCATGATATACATTTTTCCGACGCTATGACATTCACTGCTTCATATACTCGCTACACCCTTAACTTCAAAAAACCCGCTGGCACCTCGCGTGGTTTTTTACACACTAAAAAAACCTACTTTTTACAGCTAAAAACAATTGACCAGCCTGCCTGCATTGGCTGGGGCGAGTGTAGTCCGCAAGCGGGGTTAAGCCATGATGATCGGCCTGATTTCGAAGCCAAATTGAATCAAATCTGCCAAGCGATCAATCGAGGCCAAATGCCCCACGAGCTTGATTTGACAGCATGGCCTTCTCTAGCCTTTGGCTTAGAAATGGCTTGGCGCGATTGGCATACAGGCGGAAAACGTCATCTATTTGATACGACTTTTAGTCGAGGGGAAAGGGCTTTGCCAATTCATGGCTTGATGTGGATGTCAGATCGACAGGGCTTGTTGGAACAGGTCCAAAGCAAGGTGGCCCAAGGCGCGACCTGTGTTAAGATGAAAGTGGGGGCTTTAGATTTTTCAGAAGAATGTCAATTGTTAGCAGATCTGCGCCGTTATTATCCAGCTGAACAGCTTTCGCTGCGGCTTGATGCAAATGGAGCCTTCTCACCAGAAGATGCTTTAACAAAACTGACTGCCTTGGCTCACTATGACATAGAGGCCATTGAACAACCGATTAAAGCAGGTCAATGGGAAGACATAGCAGATCTATGTGCCCGCAGTCCCATCCCTATTGCTTTAGATGAGGACTTGATTGGTCATTTCAGCGAGCAGAATAAACAAAATTTGCTCAAAACCATCAGACCTCATTATTTAGTCCTAAAGCCAACCTTGTTAGGTGGTTTTGCGGCTGCTGAAACGTGGATTAAATTTGCTGAGACTTTAGAAATTGGATGGTGGATCAATTCTATGTTAGAATCTAACCTAGGTTTAAGTGCTATCGCCCAATGGACAGCGCACTTAATAAATACTTTAACCAACGCCCCTGTGCAAGGCTTAGGCACAGGACAATTATTTACGAATAATATCCCCACACCACTCGGTTTGGTTGGGTCTGCCCTACGATATGATCATACAGTAAGATGGGATTTTTCGGGGTTGGCGTTATAGATTAAAATGTTAACGCATTGACCGAAACGTCGGCGCGGGTTCAAAGCAATTGCAGAACTTAAACAGCCTGACTAAGTTGCGTCCGAAGTATCGATTATCGTTGTCTCTGCCTGGGGCAGTGATTCGCTACCAAAAGGAAGCGCAGTGTGCAGGAGCCACAACATTCATTCAGAAGCCCGTGGAACCTAAACAACTCCTCAAAGTTATAGCACAGATAATGTCCTAATAATACCATGTCCGACCTCACTTTCAACGAGATTTCCTACACCTTCGATCAACTTCATTCATCCAATCAGAATGATTGGCCTCTACCCAATTGGCATAATCTCTCATCTTATGAAAAGCATGTTGTTAGTTTTTGTCAAGCATGGTTAAGTGGACAAGAAACCTTTCAACTTCGCACCTCAGGCTCAACTGGCCCCCCAAAAACGATTGTCCTCTATCGACAACAAATGCGCTCTAGTGCCCACCTGACAGGCCAAGCACTGGGTCTATCATCTGGTGAGCACGCGCTGGTTTGTTTATCGGCTGAATATATCGCTGGGGTGATGATGTTAGTGCGGGGATTAGAATCAGGTTTACGGATGACCGTTATTACGCCAACCAGACGACCTCTGGCTAATCTAGCGGCTCAACCTCTTTATGATTTTACTGCTATGGTGCCTTTACAACTCCAAGAAACACTACAAGGGTCTTCTGCTGAACGAAACCATCTTAATCGAATGAAAGCCATTCTCATTGGTGGCGCACCTATCAGTACGGCTTTAGACCAAGCTTTACAGGCATGTGAAGCCCCTATTTATCACACCTATGGCATGACAGAAACGGTCAGTCATATCGCCCTCCGAAAACTAAACGGACCGGCAGCCAGCGATTATTTTACACCCTTGCCTGGGGTGAGTTTAGGGCTTGATGAGCGAAGCTGTCTTCATATCACCGCCCCGATGACGCGAGGCGAACGCCTACAAACCAATGATTTGGTTGATTTACAAGCAGATGGACGTTTTAGGTGGCTGGGGCGCGTGGATAATATTATTAACTCTGGGGGGGTGAAGGTCCAAGTTGAACTGGTTGAAGCCGCTTTAGAACAAATCCTCTTACATTATCAAGGTGGCAAATATGCCCCGCGCCGTTTTTTTGTTGGAGCCATCCCTCATGATCAATTTGGACAAATGGTCGCTGCTGTCATCGAAGGAGACCCCTTTCCCCACCAAGTCGAAACTGATATTTGGTCTAATTTACAAACGATCTTGCCTAAATATCACACGCCTCGCCTGCTTTATTTCTTCCCCCATTTGCAGGAAACCCCAACGGGTAAAATTGATCGACGAGCTAATGTAGCGCGGTTAAGAGAGGAATTGGACGCATCGCAAAATCTTCAAAATAAAACACAATAATAAACGGCGAAAACAGCGAATGGTTTCATTTTTTTTCTCTGTCAAGGGCTGCCGCCGACAGCCGCCTTGCGGGGTGGTCTAGCAGACCGGCTAGGCCATCTTGTTCATACCACTTTATTTCCGTAATTTTTTCGGTCATTAGGTCTTATGACCAAAAAATATTCGGATAGTCTCAGCAAATCCAAATTAATGATATCTGAAGCGGGTCCTTAAATCCTTGTTTTCTGCTTTTTCGGCGAATTTCCAAAAATTATTCGGTGAACATGCCATTTTTCTAACCAAATCATCACCGCCGCCCATAACAAGGCCGCACGTAACTGTTGCCAAAGATGGACAATCTTCCAACTTGGCGCAACAGGGTGTTCAGGCTGGGCGTAGATTTGGCGGACGAAAAATTCGATCAGTTGGTCTAAATTCATCGGTTGCGCTTGACTCAAGGAGGAAGCCAAGTGACGATCAAGATAATGGTTAAAGTAACGGGCAAATTCATAAGGGGTGTGGCTGACATGAGGTTGGTAGCCCGTTCTTTTGGCCCGATTGAGCAGGCGGTCATAAAGCGTTTGCAGTAAGTCTGTCGGGGGTTGTCGCCGTAGTCGCCATAAGTCAATTTGCACATAAAGATAAACCCCCACACAGAGCAGGGCGATTGTTAGCCAGAAGGGTGACACGCTTTGGTTAAGCCAACGCCAGCTAGCTAATAAACGATCTAAGTCTGTCATTGGATCAACCTCAGGGAGATTGGGTAAGATATCTGTCGGTTGAACGGGAAAGTCGGGCAAAGTCAGAGCTTCTGGACGCACGATGGCCGCTCGACCGGCGGTGGGTTCAAAATCAACCCACCCGATTTCGGGAAAATAAATTTGGGGCCAAGAATGAGCTTCGCTGGTGTAGACGATATATTCAGCGGCCAAGGAGTCATAATCGCTGGGAGCATAGCCAACCACAAAGCGGGAGGGCAAGCCGATGGCTCGAGCCATCACTGCCATACTGGTGGCATAATAATCGCAGTACCCTTCCTGTAGGTCGAAGAGAAAATAATCGGCGACATCCTCACCGAAGGGGATGGGATCTACCTCTAAATTGTAGGGAAATTGACGAAGATAGGCTTCAAGGACAACGGCTTTGTCATAGGCAGTGGGGGCATCTTGGGTTAAGGCGATGGCTAAATCGCGGACTCGATCAGGGAGGCTAGGCGGCAAACCTAAGTAAGCAGACCGAAAGGCTTCAGGATAGTTCGTTGAACTGCTACGCAATTCATTGACCGTCGGTTCTAAAAGCCATGACTCAGCTTTATAACGGGGGGCAATGACCAGAGCCGAGACAGGGGTTCCGTCGAGTCGATAACTAACTTCGAGTGATTGATCCACTTGCAGAGGCGTACCACTGGTGTAAAGCTTCCCATCCGCTCTCGGCCCAAAAGCGACGGTTTGTTGGACCAACCGACCAGGACCAAGCATTTCATTTAAGGGTTGGTTGGCTTCAAGAAATGTTTGACTGTCTGTGGAGGTATCCCAGCTGGTGGAGGTATATTCATTATAAATTGTCGCTTGCCAATAGTGGATGGGGGCGGTCATACTGTCAAGCTCAAATTCTTCAAAAGGTAGGGGCGGCAACTCGCCTGTGCTGACTCGCATGACCAAACGTTCATTAAAGCTAGACCGAGCCCCTCCTAAAAGATGGCTACGCGGTAGACCCGCTGGCCCACCAAAGGATGGCGTAATGGGCCCAGAATCTATCCCAAATGAGGCCGCAAACTCATTGGCCCCATCAGCATCAACATTCAAGACGATATAGATGAAGTCTGTGAGCGGTCGATATTGCAAGGTGGGGCTGATAAAGGCTAAAACGACAGTAAATAAAGCGATGGGGAGCAGGACCATATTGAGGTCTGAGACAAGCCCCTCAGAATAATCAATGTCGGCCAGATCCCATTGGCTTTGATTCTTAAAATGTTGCATGCTCGCTTGCAATAAGAGGGAAAAAAAGATGAAACTGGCGATATTAATATAAGGCCCTTGAGCAAAAAAGACATTGAGGGCTAAGAGACTGCCTAAGGGAAAAATAGCAATGATCATTGAGCCTTGTTTCCACACCATCCAGGCTAAAAAAGAAATCGCGAGCCACAGCATCAGACCCCAAACCAATTGTAACATGAGTTGATCACTATTCGGCGTTTGTCCTGTGTTTAGCCAAATCTGCAAGCGACTCAGGACTGTTACCCCTTCTTGAACCACGCGAGACAAACTTTGTGGAATCGGGATGCCATTGAGGGTGGTCAGGCTGAGGAGCAATTGCCATAGGGCACGACTTAAATTGCTCCAAAAAATCAGAACATATTCAATCCCTAGACTGAGAATAGATAGGCTGGCTAACCAGGGCTTAATACCAGCTCGCGCCAAAGCCGCACTAAAAATCATTGCCACCAAGCCCAAAGCGATGACTTGATTTCCTGACAAGGCTAAAGAAGCATCATTAATCCCTGTTGCACTGGTTAACACAAGCCCAATTAGCCAAAGCCACATCAGGCCTGGATATGTGCTGATATACTGCCATAAACGGGTCCAAATTCGCTGAAAAAATGAAGTGCTTTCTGTGGGGGTGTAAGTTGTTGTTGTCATGTTTGTTTTTACCTTGTAGAAAAAAATTATCCGCAGATTTCGCAAATTACACAGATTTTTATAGAAGTTACGCAGTTGAAATATTTGAGCCACGAATTTTAACCTAAAAATTTGTGTCAGATTTTTTACCTGAACTTTGAAGGGCGTAACGCCTAGTTTATTTTTGAAATAATTTTGTGAAAATTTTGCATTTTATCTCTATATCCTAATTTTCCACCCAATCTGCGAAATCTGCGAAGTCTGCGGATTAAACTTTCTCCCAAGCCCCCTGGGGCTTATTCACAGCCACGGCTTTACCTGTGCCCAAAATGCGCCATTCCCAAGTATCCTTTTCAAGATCCATTTCGGGCACAACAATTGCCGTTTCATCTAAGACGTAAGTGGTAACCCCTTGAGCATTGAGAAGATGATGGGCTGATTCAATTTGAGATTGGGTTTCAAACTTGGCAATAAAGATAATTGTAGGAATGACCCCTTGGCGTTTGAGCAAAAGGAGGGAGGGGAGCCAATCTAAGGTGGTGGTGGCGGTAATAATAATCAGGCTGGCTTGGCGTTCCAACATGGAGCGACTACGGAGGAGAAGATCATTTAAGGATAGGGTTCCCCCTTGAACTTCAGCCAGAGCTTTGAAGATGGCCCAGCGTTGGTCAGGGCTGGCTCGAGGGAGTAACCAGATTGATTCTGGCCCTGCCGTCAGCAGACCAACCGCCTGATGTTTATTCAACCCCTGATCAGTCAAAGAAGCGGCCACAATAATCGTTTTTTCTAAAGTCGAATCAGGGGCTTCATGGTGAGGATGTATGTTGAGGTCTAGGTCTAAAAGTAACCACCAATTGCCTGATGAGGCCCGCTCCATTTGGCGGACGTAAAACTCATTGCGACGGGCGGTGGTCGGCCAGTGAATGCGATTCCAGCTATCGCCGCTACGGTAAGGCCGTACAGAGGCCGCCGCTTGGATGCGAGCGAGGCTATAAGAATGCGTTTCTTCATCACCAAAATTACCTCGCGTGTCGATATTAATCTCAGGCAAAGGCACAACGGGAGGGAAGATTACCATGTCGATGGTATTGGGATAAACTTGTTCAACTAAAAACAGACCAAAGGGGTCACTGGTATTTGCCTGGACAGGGCCAAGTTGAAACACGCCGCGTCGTCTGCATACGCCGCTACTGTGCCAGTAGTTACTGCTGCTGCCACTCAGGCCAGTCACTTGACTGGCCTGATAGCCCGGCATATTTGAATGGTCTCTCACCTCAACCCATAAGGCGGGGAAGGGGCTGTCATTAATCAAGGTGAAGCGTTCTTCCAAATGATCCCCAACCTGATTCCAGGTCGAGCGTCGTTCTCTGACCAATTGCAGATAATTGCTTAATTGCTTCATCCAAAAGTAAGCTAATACCTGCACAATCACCAACACAAAAAAAAGGATTGTCCACACTTTTGACGGGGCTGCAATGTGGAGAATAGCCAGACCCCCCGTCATGATCACCAAAGGCCATCCTTTAAAGGTTGTTTTCGATTTCATGGAGAGGATTGTACTCAGAGAAGGAGGTTTGTAAAATTGGGGATTAGGAATGAACTTGGTCAAAATAACTAATTTTGGCTGTGGTCTTGATTTGATTTATAATCACTTTATCCTTAACGCCGAATGTTAAAAGTGGAACAGAGCTGTCATGATATAAATTATGAATGACTTGTGCATTTATTGAAATTTTCGTAAGAATTTATATTTTAATACAGCGTAAGAAAAGTAATCGGGAATTTTTTCTCGGTAAAACAAGGGGATCACGAAAGCTTAATTCACCCTGTATTTAATTGCACAAGTCATTACTATCTTATCAATTAGGCCCCAACTTCAAAACCAGCCAAATTTTCTAGTGCCTTAACCAAGGCATGATTTCCCTCTCCACCAAGCCCCTGAGCCTGAAGGGTACGATAAAGATTGAAGATCATACTCGTGCCTAAAACAGGAGTCCCCATTTGGCTGGCGGCTTCCAGAACAAGACGCAGATCTTTTTGTTGCAAGTCAATGGTAAAACCGGGTCGCCAATCACGCTCAATCACTTGGGGACCACGGAAACTGAGCATCCAACTCCCAGCCGCGCCACCACTGACTGCATCCAATGTCTTCTGTAAATCTAAGCCGCCTGCCTCAGCGAAGAGGAGCGCTTCGCTGACGGCTAAGGCATTGACGACGACCAGAATTTGGTTGACCAATTTAACCATCTGACCTGCTCCTTGGTCGCCCACATGGGTGATGGTCTTGCCCATTGCTTCCAAATAAGGCCTGGCTCGCTCAACCTGGTCCGCTGGCCCACCGACCATGATACTGAGAGTCCCTTTCTCGGCCCCTTCGCTGCCGCCGCTGAGGGGGGCATCGAGCAGGAGTACGTCTTTTTCATTCAGTTGGGCAGCAATTTCTTTGGTTGCTTGGGGGCTGATGGTGCTATGGTCGATGACCAGAGAGCCTTGTTTTGCGCCGTGAATAATCCCCGCTTCTGCTAAAATAACCCGCTCTACATCGGGCGTATCGCTGACACAAACCAGCGTAATATCACACTGCGCCGCCACCTCGGCCGGTGAACCCGCTGCTTGAGCTCCAGCCTCAACAAACTCATCCATCCGACTCGCCGTCCGATTCCAGACCGTCACATCAAACCCAGCTTTTAATAAATTATGAGTCATGCCTCGGCCCATGATGCCTAGACCCACAAATCCAATTTTTTCACTCATGATAGCTCCTTTGTGAATATCAATTAACGATTAGTAATTAACAATGAACAAAAAACTAGCTCTTAGTCTTTAATGGGCCTAATTTTAACTCAAGATGGCTCAGAGGCAAGGAGGAATTAGCATTTAGGAATGAATATGCCGCCTTCGACGCCCTAGAGACCGCCCAGACAAAGGTCTAAATTTGCCTGTATGTCCCATTTTAGCTTATGATATAGGAGCGAAACGATTTCCTAAGTCGTCTTATCTCAAATTAAATAGTTAGAAAGCGAATGATACATGAAGTTGAGAATTTTACCCGCTGAGGATGTTCGTCAAGCCATGTCCATGAAAGATTGTATAGCCGTCATGCGACGTGCCTTCGGACAGCTAGCAGCGCAACAAGCAGAAGTGCCCCTTCGAACTCGGATGCAAACGAAACACGGTACAGTGTCACTGATGCCTGCCTATATTAAGTCAAATGAGGCTGAAACATATCCAGACGAAATGGGCTTTAAGTTGGTCACAGTCTGGGATGATAATCCTAGTAAGGGATTACCAGCCGTTACGGCTTTAGCCACTGTCCTAGACTCAGAGACAGGGCAACCTTTAGCTGTGATGAATGGTCAAGCCCTAACCTATCTTCGTACAGGGGCTGGTGGTGGGCTGGCCACGGATCTGTTGGCCCGAGAGAATGCCAAAACTGTAGCTGTGTTTGGGTCGGGTATGCAAGCCCGGGCTCAGTTGGAAGCAGCTTGTACCGTGCGGTCTATTGAGGAGGTGCGCCTTGTGGGTCGAACCCCAGCCTCAGTAGAGGCTTTTGCGGCTGAGGTGTCAGCTTGGCCTCAAGCTCCCCAAGTTTTGATACCAAACTCACGTCAAGAGGCAGTTGAGCAGGTTGATATCATCATTACCGCGACCACTTCGGAAACGCCAGTCTTTCTGGGACAGGATATCTATCCTGGCACCCATATTACAGCCGTTGGGTCTCATGCACCAACCAGGTGTGAAGTCGATGACTTGACGCTACAACGGTCTAAAATCGTGGTAGACTCGCTCGCCACCTGTCTGACCGAGGCAGGAGATTTAGTTATGGCGATGAAACAGGGTTTGATCACCAAAAGAGATATTCATGGTGAATTAGGAGATATTGTCAATGGCAAGTTATCAGGCCGAAGCTCACAGACTGAAATCACCTACTTTAAATCAGTAGGTATTGCTGTGCAAGATATTTCAGCGGCTCAGGCCATTCTTCGTCAGGCTGAGGAACGCGATTTAGGCACAGTCGTTCAGTTGTAGGAGGTCAATGACTGATGGGTGAGACCTTTAAGGACTTGTCTCGATTTGATGGCTAAACTACGTGAGCGCAGTAAAGTCATTATTTGGCTCAACCCGCAATCGCCCAGTAAATGGAACATAAGCGATAGTGATATGCTCAAATATTTACCTTATGTTCAGGCGGTTCATAAAGTTAGTACCTTAGCTGAACTAACTTTAGCCGTAGATAATTTGTTTAAAGGGTGAGCGTCATCATAGAGATATATTTGCTCATACCTCCTCGTCATGATATACTCCTCTGTTGGTATGTAAACGAAAACAGTAACTTATTATCACACACATCTTTTGTGACGTAGCTCCGTGCTTTGTAAAAGATCGTCAGGTATCAAGGTGAAAGGCACTTACGACGGGCGGTGATGAACATCGTTAATACGAAGAACGATGTTGTGCTTGGTATCATGCCGCCAATGTACCTCGTATCTGAAGTAGTTGCCAAAATGCTTCAATCGCAAAAGGTGGCGGAAAAACGGAGGATTAATGTCTGACTCAACTGAACATGTCACCAGTATGAGAGCTTTGCTCGAAGCAGGTGTCCATTTTGGACATCGCACCCCGCGTTGGAACCCGAAGATGAAGTCTTATATCTTCACCCAACGTAATGGCATCCATATTATTGACCTACAACAAACGATCAATTATATCGACACCGCTTATAAACTCGTTTTTAACATTGTTTCAGATGGCGGTATCGTCATATTTGTCGGGACAAAGAAGCAAGCCCAAGAAACAATCCGAGAAGAAGCTGAAAAGTGTAATATGCCTTATGTGAACCAACGTTGGTTGGGGGGTACCTTGACCAATTGGCGCACGATTCGGCAACGAATTGACTATCTCTTGGATTTAGAAAGACGGCGCATGCGGGGGGAATTCGCTCGTTTGGTGAAAAAAGAAGCTTTACAACGAGAAAAGGAAATAGAACGTCTCAACAAACGTTTAGGCGGTCTGAAGGGCATGACGCGCTTGCCGAATCTCCTTTTTGTGACTGATGTGCGCCGAGAGACCATTGCTATCAAAGAAGCACAAGTTCTTGGCATTCCAATTTTAGCTATGGTGGATACAAATTGTGATCCTGATCCCATTGACTATATCATTCCAGCCAATGATGATGCGATTCGGGCCATTCGTTTGATCACTGAAACCATCACCAAGGCTGTTATAGAAGGCGTAGCGGTCAAGTCAGCTGAGGAAGCTGAATGGGATGAAGTTGATGCCAGTACAGAAGACGACATGGAACGCTATCTTGGCCCAAGCACTTTAGCCAAAATTCGAGAGGCTCAAGAAGCTGAACAAGCGGCGGCAGTGTCTGTTGATGCAGCAGATGATGAAGAGAATGATTTTCCAGAAGACATCGCTCAGGTTGTCTCTCAACTCGTAGGTGACTTTGCACCAGAACCCTCTACATCAACAGACATCTCTGAAGCGGTAAAGAACGCTACTGATGCAGAGGTAGATACAGAAGCCGAAGCCTCTGCTCAGGTCGAAGCTGTTGTTGAAGATGAAGTAGCAGAGACGACCTCTGTCAATCCAGAAGAAGATACAGATACAGAAGCCGAAGCCTCTGCTCAGGTCGAAGCTGTTGTTGAAGATGAAGATCAACCAGAAGATGAAGTAGCAGAGACGACCTCTGTCAATCCAGAAGAAGATACAGATACAGAAGCCGAAGCCTCTGCTCAGGTCGAAGCTATTGTTGAAGATGAAGATCAACCAGAAGATGAAGTGGCAGAGACGACCTCTGTCAATCCAGAAGAAGATACAGAAGCCGAAGCCTCTGCTCAGGTCGAAGCTGTTGTTGAAGATGAAGTAGCAGAGACGACCTCTGTCAATCCAGAAGAAGATACAGAAGCCGAAGCCTCTGCTCAGGTCGAAGCTGTTGTTGAAGATGAAGTAGCAGAGACGACCTTTCAACCTGATCTTGTTAGCGAACAAATTTCAGAAGATGTCGCAACTGTAGATGAAACGGATTCTACGGATAAGCCATCGATAAATGGATAAAATATATTAATGACCTTACTATAATATAAGGAGCTATCATGGCCATCACCACTGCTATGATTAAAGAACTGAGAGAAACAACTGGGGCAGGTATCTTGGACTCCAAGAAAGCCCTCGAAAATACAGATGGCGACTTCGACAAAGCAGTCGAATTTTTACGCGAAAAAGGTCTGGCCAAAGCGGCCAAAAAATCAAGCCGGGAAGCGAATGAAGGGCTTATTTCAATTTTGACGAATGAAACAGGCAGCGAAGCCAGCATGATTCTGGTGAATTGTGAAACCGATTTTGTCGCTCGTAATGATGACTTTAAATCTTTAGTGAACGCTTTCAGCCAGCAAATTTTTGAAAGTAAAGTGGCCTCTATAGATGAGTTTCTGGCTTCTGATTCTTTAGCCAATCCAGGCCAAACGGTGCAGGAAGAATTGCAAGAGGCGATTAGCCGAATCGGTGAAAATATTATTATCCGTCAAATCATTCATTATCATCTTGAGGGAGAAGGTCTGATTGAGGGATATGTCCATTTTGGTGGTAAAGTCGGGGTCTTGGTTGAAGTGGGTACAGAAGCTACTATTGAGGACAAAACACCCTTAAAAGGACTCGCTCACGACTTAGCCTTGCATGTGGCAGCGATCAACCCGCTTTATTTATATAAAGATGATATTCCAGAAGACGAATTAAATAAGGAACGCGAAATTTATCTAAATCAATTAGCCGCCGACGATAAACCTGATAATATCAAGGCCCGCATTGTTGAAGGGAGATTAATTAAATATTATAAAGAAAATTGTTTGACCGAACAGCCTTTTGTCAAGGATGATAAAATATCTATTGACAAGCTTTTAAAACAACAAACGAAAATCTTAGGTACTGCCGTGACAATAAATCGGTTTACAAGATACGCTTTAGAAAGCTCATAAATGAAAAAGCCAGAGAAAATTCTCTGGTTTTTTTTTGGAGCGAATACTGTCTATTTTAATCTTAAAAGGATCATTGGATGAGCAAACCAAACTATCATCGGGTATTACTTAAATTTAGTGGGGAAGCCTTATCAACCCCAAGCGGGTCAGGCATTGACCCCCAAGAAGCTAATATTCTGGCTCAAAAAGTCAAATTAATTCAAGAGTTAGATGTCCAAGTCGCTATCGTGATTGGTGCGGGTAACTTATGGCGAGGGATGACAGATGGGGAAGCACATGGGATGGACCGGGCCACAGCAGATCATATGGGTATGTTAGCGACGGTCATGAATGCGCTTGCTTTAGCTGATGCCTTGCATAAATATAGCATTGCAACCAGAGTACAAACAGCGATTGAAATGCGGTCTGTGGCTGAACCCTATATTCGTGGTCGGGCTATTCGACATATGGAGAAGGGTCGGGTGATTATTTTGGGCGCAGGCACTGGTAATCCCTATTTCACCACAGATACTGCGGCTGCATTAAGGGCGATGGAAATTGATGCTGAAGTCCTCATTAAAGCGACCAAGGTTGATGGCGTTTATGATAAAGATCCTATGAAAGACGCTGATGCAGTACAGATGATGCAGTTAAGCTATATTGAAGCCTTAAACTTGGGGGTGCAAGTTTTAGATAGTACAGCCCTGACACTTTGCATGGAAAATGCCATGCCAATTATCGTATTAAATCTGTGGCATGAAGATAGTGTCAAACGTGCTATTTTGGGCGAAAAAGTCGGCACGCTTATCTGTCCATAAATCAATTTTATGCTAGAATAATACGACTTTAATCAAAATGATGACTGATATCCTTAGTCCTTATCCAAACAAAGAGGTTTCATGATGATAGAAGAAATATTATTAGAGATAGAAGTTGATATGGAAAGCTCGTTAGAGGCCTTACAAAATGATTTCAATGGGATTAGAACGGGTCGCGCTTCAACAGCCTTAGTTGATAAGCTACCCGTTGCATACTATGGAGACACTTCTATCTTACAAAGCTTGGCCCAAACTGCGGTTCCAGAAGCACAGCTCATCACCATCCGACCCTACGACCCCAGTTCAATCCAAGCTATCGAAAGAGCTATTCAAACCTCGAATTTGGGTCTAACCCCCAATAATGATGGTAAAATAATTCGTCTCCAAATTCCGCCATTGACGGAACAACGCCGCCGTGATTTAGTCAAACAAGTCCAATCACGCTTGGAAGATGCGCGGGTATCTATTCGTAATCATCGTCGGAATGGCATCAGTATGTTACGTGATTTTGAGAAAGAAAAGGAAATAACTCAGGATGAGTTACGTTCTGGTCAAGGTGACATACAGAAATTAACGGATGATTACATTAAAAAAGCAGATGAGATTGGTAAAAATAAAGAAGACGAAATTATGTCTTTCTAAGCGATGATGATTGATGCTGCGCTTTGATGATCTAACGATATGACAAACTTTTTCTTTAATTATGCGTGAAAGAGGCTTGACGTTAAAATATTCCATACAACGCAAGCCTTTTTCGATTCCAGATCTTCAAGGTACAGAACATGTTCTGCCGAAAAACCTTGTATGTCTCGAAAATTATACTGATATATTTACCTGAGATGGTTCTTATGATAACAATGACAGAAAATCAACAAGAAGATACCTTAGCTCCCTTAACTATTGTACCTTATCATGTGGGTCTCATTATGGATGGCAATGGCCGCTGGGCTGAGTCGCGGGGCTTACCACGCACAGCAGGACACCGGGAAGGCTCAGAGAATTTACGCCGTATCTTAGAAAGTGCGGTTGAATTTGGGGTCAAAGTCTTAACGATCTATGCCTTTTCGACAGAAAATTGGAATCGTCCGCTTGCTGAAGTGACGACCCTCATGAAGTTGTTTGAATATTATTTTGACCACGAATTACAGGCCTTAACCCAAAACGGCGTACAGTTACGACATGTTGGTACAATGGAAGGGATTAGCTCGCGTATTCAGCACAAAATTATAGAATCCGTTGAACAAACGAAACATAATGATAAACTTATCCTTAATGTCGCCTTTAATTACGGCGGTCGGGCTGAACTCGTGGAAGCCATTCGGCGTATGATTCAAGATGAGGTCGACCCAGAGTTGGTTGATGAAGAATTAGTGAGCCAATATGTTTATACTAAAGGGACACCTGATCCAGATTTGATCATTCGCACCAGTGGTGAATTTCGGACCAGTAATTTTTTATTATGGCAGGGAGCCTATGCGGAATACTATTTCACGCCAACCTACTGGCCTGATTTTGATAAACAAGCTTTTCATAAAGCCCTGCAAACCTTTGGAGAGCGCAGAAGACGTTATGGTGGGGTCGATACAGATGATGGGATGGCTCAACGAAATTACTAATCCTATTTAAAAATATATGGCAAAGCAGCAAGATTTACTTCTGGGCTGCGCTCTCATTCTAATCGCCGGCCTTGTTCGTCTCGTTTTTGCTAGCGGTTTCCTTTTCCAGCGCGAACGTCAAGCCGCCTAATTTTCAGGCTCAATTCACCTTTCCAGTCACAGCAATTACAAAGCCTTACCGAGGGCCGGACATGGATGAGTGAGGGGGATAGGGACTAAGAAATAAAATACGGAGCGGTGGCATCAGACCATCCTTCATCATGACAAAATGTCATGGTTGCGAATTTGCTATATGATACCGTAAATTCAATCATCGAACAATATTCAGGAGTTTATCATGAAATTTGTGTTCTACAACGATTTTCAATTAGGCTTATTGCAAGAGGATCAGGCACTGGATGTGAGTACCACTATCACTAATCTTGGGGCACATCATCCTCAAGAAGTGCTCACCATGCTGATTGAAGGCTGGCCGGAATTGAAGCCCCAGATCGAACAAATGGCTAAAGATCAAACTGGCCTAGCCTTAGACAAGGTGACCTTGCGTCCACCTGTGCCTAGACCAGGACAATTGGTTTGTTTAGCGGGCAATTATATCGAACCTGACCGGCCGGAACGGATGGCTTTCAACGCCTTCCTAAAATCAAATACAGCTGTCATGGGCAGCGGCGACACGGTTGAGTTGCCGCCAGCCGAAGCGAGTGTTTTTCACTTTGAGCCTGAATTGGCCTTGGTCATTGGCAAACGTGCCAGTCGTATTAAGGCTTCTGAGGCTTTAGATTATGTATTTGGCTATACGCCCTTTATCGATGTGTCAGCCCGCGGCCTGCCGGGTGGTTTTTTCTTGGGCAAAAGTTGGCATACCTTTGCGCCAATGGGGCCAGCTTTGGTGACAGCCGATGAAATTGCTGATCCAAATCAACTTCAGATCAAGCTCTGGGTGAATGACGATTTGCGCCATGATTTTTCCACCCGTGACATGGCCCGCCATGTGCCAGAGTTATTGGAAGCAGTGACAAAAGTCTTGACTCTGGAACCAGGCGATATGGTTTCGACAGGCACCCATCATGAAAGCTTATCGCCCATTCAACAGGGCGATAGGTTGCGGCTACATATCGAAGACGTGGGGCCAGCCTTGACGATCCAGGTTCACGACCCTTTGGGACGATCTTGGTAGAGGAGCGAAACAGTGCTGGATGCTGAGTGCTGAATGATGAATGATGAGTGAGTTTATTCTGATAACCATTCATCACTTATCACTGTTATGTTCCGTCCAATAGTGATAAGTCTTCGCCACAGCGGTGATCACATTTTTGATTTCTCGTTCTAGCTGGAAATGAGGCCCGGCGGGGAGATAGAGCGTGTTGCCTTCGCGCCGGACGGTGATATTTTCAACGACGATAGCTCGTAGAAGCCACAGGGCCATGTCTTCGCTGGTGCAGGCGAGACCGATCCAGCCTAGTGAGTCACTTTTCACCACCGGTAATGTTGTCACCAACCGAAAGCCGCGCTCCAGTTCGGCTAATACACGCTCATAGTTGGCCAGGTCGTCTAGGATCATCTCCGGTAACACAGGTTCAAGTAAATCACCGCGATGGGGAGGGCCACCAGCTAGGGCGAGGTCACAAAAGTCAGTCCACATGACATCCCAGGCGACCTCGCCCGTTTCCTGATACACCAAATCAGTTGCGCCCATCGGGGCCGAATTGACGGCTTTAGGGTCTTGATATTGTGGTGGCAGAAATTCCTGTATTTTTTTCGTATAGCCGTGATCGGGTGGAACCCCCCGCAGGCCATGATGATGATCAGAAAATTGCGGTAGCCCATACTCATCTTCAAAACCTACCATCTGATGGCGATATTTACAGATATCACAAGTCATCGCGGCTGTACCTGTCAGAGCTTCTTGATAACGCTGGGCGACTACGTCGATGATTTTGGGATGAGTATTGAGATGCTCGGCCACTCGAAAGTCTATATCAGGGTAGGCGGCTTGTAAGTTGTTGACCTTTTTATGAATGCCACGGCAGATATAACCCGTGAACAGTAGATAGGGCAAGATCACTAGGCGTTTCAGGCCCAATGTGATTGCTTGTTCAATGCCCAGTTCTAAGCTTGGTTGGGTCAAGCTGTAATAAACACCGGTCACCCAGCCGTAGCCGCGTCCCTCCCAGAGTAGCCGAGCGACACGAGCCACATCAGCATTGCTATCAGGGTCGCGGCTGCCGCGTCCAACGACGAGGAGGGCTGTTTGCGTCAGCGAAATAGATGAGTCCGGGGCAGGCTTGGCAATGGCTGCCTCGGCGCGTTCTGCTAAGACTTCAGACAGGGCATAGTGTACACCAATGGGTGTACCATACTGAATTTGTACATCTGACCAGGCCTGACGAGCCCAGTTGATGATCGCTGGCACGTCATTTTTTTGATGCCTCGCTGCCCCCAGGAAGAGGGGTAAGGCGACAATATGCTTGGCTCCCTGGTCAACACAAGCCCGTAAGCCCTCGACAATGGGCGGGTCAGCAAATTCTAAAAAGCAAGCTTTCACAGATAAACCTAATGCAAGGGCTAAGGTATCCGCAAACTGTTGATATTCTGCAATGGCTGCTTCATCGCGACTGCCATGTCCGATGAGCAATAAGATGTCGGTCATTTTGTCAGCCATAATCTTTACCCCTCTAAAGCCCAGACTAAATTTAGGCCTGTTTCAATCAAAATTTTTTGATTTTGTAATAATTGTTCAGGCCTTCCTGAAAAGGCGACTTGTCCAGCCATTAATACGGTCAATGAGATACAGGCCCAAATTTTATTGGGTTGTTGTTGGGCGGGTGCCCAAGACAACATCTATCGTTACTTCCTCACCGCCGGGACGTAAAACAGTCAGGCTTATTTCATCGCCAGGTCGAAGCGAGGCTAGGTAGGTAATTAAATCTTCCATACCAGTCACTGGACGACCATCTAAGGCTGTGATGACATCGCCATCAAGGACATTGTTTACCTCTTCGGCGGTGCGTAACCCAGCATCTTCGGCAGGCCCGTCTGATGTAACTCTGGCCACCATAGCCCCTGTTGTGTCTAGGGGCAAATCAAGAGCCTCCGCTAACTCAGGCCTCAGGTCGTGCCCAACGATACCAAGCCAGGCGTATTCATAAGAAATCCCGCTAATGATCGTAGGCACAACTTCTTTGACAATGCTAATTGGCACAGCGAGCCCTACGCCTGAGTTTGACCCATCACGGCTGAGGATCATGGTATTAATGCCAACCACTTCGCCGCGTTTGTTAAGTAATGGCCCGCCAGAGTTGCCAGGATTGATCGCAGCATCGGTTTGCACCACTTCAGCGATGGAAAAGCCGCTTCCGCTGCTAAGCATCGTGCGCCCAATGGCACTGACAATACCACTGGTCATGGTAAATTCCTGTCCAAAAGGGTTACCTAAGGCAATGGTTAATTGGCCTACCTTGAGGTCTCGATTATTACCGAGGGGCAAAGGCTTCAAATAACCCGAAGGGGCATGAATTTTTAGGACCGCTATGTCTGCTTCTGGGTCGCTATCGATCACTTCTGCGTCAAATGCGCGATCATCAGCGAAAATGACTTGAATTTGGTCAACATCTACAATCACATGATGGTTTGTCACGATATGACCATCCGTGTCCCAAACAAAACCAGACCCTTGACCAGGAATAAAGCGATTTGGCCTGCCAAAAAGCCTGGAGCCTTCTAGCTGCTTTGTCACGCGGACGGAGACAAGAGAGTCAATTGAATTTTCATAAATCTGATTCAATGTTTCTTCATAAACGACTAGAACATCAACGTCTTCTAAAGGACGCACCCGCGCTTCTTGCACTTGCCCCCAACTGGGCGAAGCTAGGGCTTGTCCAGTAATGTGAGGGTATAAAACAAGACCGACAGCGAAGGAGAGGGTGACAGTGAGAAAGAGGAGGAACACGGCACACATACTAAGTAAAAAATAGAGACGAATTTGTTTGCTTTTCATACGACTGAATCCTTTCGAGAAGTATAAGGTTTATCTAATTATATGCTACCTTATCAAGGTAAGTTTAATGAGGAGTGAGGAAAAAATTAACAATTTGTGAACAAGGCTAGTAGCCCTAAAAAACCCCCTTGATTTTCTCTCTTGATATTGTTATAATCAGCCAGGTAATTATTATGTAACCTGTAGTTGGGAGACGTGATGCGCCGAGAACGTGTTTCAGACGACATTTATGTATTTACCAGCAGTATTTATGCCCAAGTGACAGCCTCGGCAGTGGTTCAAAAGGAAGGCATTGTCGTCATTGACACCCTGCCTTTTCCTGAAGAAACGAACGCAATGTTGACCTATCTTAAACGATTAGGCAAAGGGGAAATAAAGTATTTAGTGAATACCCATTGGCATGGCGATCATGTGTATGGCAATTATCTTTTTGATGATGTCCAACTTGTTTGCCATCTTTATTGTCAGGAAGAAATGATGACCCAAGGGGCTGCCGTTTTAGAAGAAGCGAAGCTCAATTCACAGGAATTGGCAGACATCGAACTAAGAATCCCGGATATTGTGTTCAAAGATGGGGATATGGTGATCCATATTGGAAATAAATCCGTTGAGTTACGCTTGATGCCTGGCCATACCCGTGATTTGACCGTGGCTTATATTCGGGAAGATAAGGTCTTGATTGCCTCTGATGCGATGATGCCAGTCCCCTATTTTGTCGCTGGGAGTCGGCAAGATTTTAGAGAATCTCTTAAAAAAATTCTTGATTATTCTTTGGAAAGTATGGTTCAAGGACATGGAGAGGTTTTATTAAGGGGCGAAATTCCGCGAGCTGTGGAAGCGAGTTTGGCTTATTTAGACATTGTGGAAGAGAAAGTGCAGAAGATTGTTGACTCTAGACAGCCCCGCTCTGCCCTGAACGAGATTACCATTAATGACTGTGGTCGGAGCCGTATTCCCTTGAATGGCTTGGTGCAGGATTTGCATTTGCTGAATTTGCAAACCTTGTATGATGAGATGGTGCAAAGTGACGAAAGTGGCCGGGTGGCCAATGGGGTTAAGATAAGGACAGGTTCCCTGCTAGGGAGGAAGATGGCATAGCGAAGCGCGTACCCGATACCTGCGGTGTCGCGGGTACGTCCGCCGAGCAATCAATCATTCGCCTTGCCACTTTCGATTAGTTTTTTTGCTACTTTATTCATTAGGATTTCACATGATGCAAGCGATGGACATTATCGCTAAGACGCGGGATAAACAGCCGCTGACGAGCGAAGAAATTAAATTTTGGGTAGCTGGGTATACCAAAGGCGATATCCCTGATTATCAAGCGAGTGCTTGGTGCATGGCGGTTTTGCTCAATGGCTTGACCAAAGCTGAAGTAAGGGACTTAACGCTTCACATGGCCCACAGCGGCGACACCTTGGACTTGATGTCCATAGCCCCCTTGATTTTGGACAAACACTCCACGGGCGGCGTGGGCGATAAAACAACCTTGGTGGTTGCCCCGCTGGTGGCGGCGACGGGCTTGCCGGTGGGCAAGATGAGTGGACGTGGTTTAGGTTTTTCGGGGGGCACTGTTGATAAGCTTGAGGCGATTGCTGGCTTTCGGACGAGTTTGACTGCGGCGGACTTTATGAAGCAACTACAAGCGCATAACATTGTGGTCTCAGGACAGTCTGCGGACTTAGCTCCCGCTGATGGGAAGTTCTACGCCCTACGCGATGTCACTGGGACTGTCCCCAGTTTACCGCTCATTGCCTCAAGCATCATGAGTAAAAAGATTGCCGCTGGGGCGACGACCATCGTCTTGGATGTCAAAGTTGGTCAAGGGGCTTTCATCAAACGCTGGCCGAAGCAGAAGCTTTGGCAGAGCTGATGGTAGAAATTGGCCAGGGCGTGGGGAAACAGGTGGCAGCTATTTTGTCGGCCATGGATCAACCGCTTGGCAATGCAGTTGGGAATGCTTTAGAAGTTAAAGAGGTGATTGAAACGCTACAAAATGGTGGCCCGACTGATTTGCGGTCTCATTGTTTGACTGTTGCGGGTAAGATGATCCAATTGGGCGGTTTGGCGAATACCTTAGATGAGGCCAAAAAGATAGCGACAGATCATTTAGCGGATGGTCGTGCTTGGGCTAAATTTGTCGAGTGGATCACCGCCCAAGGTGGCGAGCAGAGCCAGCTAGAAGACCCCACCCGCTTACCAGCCGCCCCTTGCATCGAAACAACCTTTGCCCCCCAAAGTGCTTATATCGCTGCCATTGATGCCGCCGCTGTAGGATGGACAGCGGTCGAAATGGGCGGCGGACGGATGCAGAAAGGCGACCCGATTGATCACAGGGTAGGCCTGGTTCACCAAGCGAAGGTTGGCGATTGGGTGAATCAGGGTGATCCTTTATTCACGCTACATGCTGCTCAGGCGCAAGATTTGTCTTCAGCGCAAGAGCGGGTCTTAAAGGCAATCGCTTGGTCTGATAAAATCGTGCCAGAATCGCCGTCTGTTTTAAGGATTGTTGGTTGACTTTCAAGGTCTGGATATTATTCCCCACAGGCGTGGGGGTGAACCGCGTGCACGACTGCCCTTCACAACAAATTGCCCTGTTGATACTGCCCTTGTGATAGGGACACCGCCTCTTCCGCCGCTGCCTGCCAACTGATGACCAAGGTGTTGTAGTCGCGGGCCTGGTCGGGCCAGCCTTTGCGCTCGCATAAGCTATAGAGGCGATAGGCCAACTGCCGCGCTTCGAAGGCCAAATCGGGGGCTAGCTTGGCCAAAAGCTTGGCCGTCCCCATTTCGCCTTGGTTGTGCAGCCGTTCAATCAGGTGATGCGTGGCCTCCCAGACTGAGACCTCCGCCCCTTTGGGTTCCCAATCAAGGTCAAGTTCCCGCCACGACACCAAACGCACCTGACCCGTCCCCGATTCCAACACGCCCGCTTTGACCAAAGGCTCAAGGCTGGTGTTTTTGGCCCGCGCCAGCACATCGGCTTGGCCGAAGTCACCCTTTTTGAAGCCGAACTGCTCAAACCAAGCCAGGGCAAAGCGCGAGGCGGAGTCAATATCGCCTTCCTGTTCGGCCAAGTAAGCGTCCAGTTCGTGATTGATCAATTGCAGGGCCGTGCGGACGCTCAGGGGCTGGCCATCCGCTTCGAGGACTTTGCTGTGACGAGAGTAAACGGCCATACTTGGCCCAATGCTGGCTTGGGCCAAGTCTACGGGGGCGATGTGGGCCGACTGCATCTCTTGCAAAGCGGCTGGCAATTCGCGCCGCAGGTCGTTGATGAAGGCTCGGCGTGAGGTCAGAGGGGCATCTTCGGGGCGCGGGCGGCAGACGAGGACGATTGAGGAGGCTAAGGCGTTTGTTTCTTTAGCTAAAATGCGACCCGGGCCTTCAGTCCGCATAGGCCAAGTGCCTACGATTTGAAACCCTGTCTCTATCAAGCCTGTTAGCATTGTTTCCCATCCTGTACGGGCTGTACCTTCTTCTAAGACAACTTCCTGTTGTTTAAAGGCGTAATACAAAGTCAATGGATAATCTATAGGAATAATTTTCCGCATTTGAGCAAAAGCCTGCTTCAAACCATCTTCAAAATGCTTTTCAGCAGCGACTTTATTTCCGTCAAATCGGTAAGGGGAGGCAATTAATTCAGAGGTTTTAGGTACGAGCATTGTTCCAAATATTTCCGGAAATATTTTTCGCAAATTTGACCTTAACCAAATATAGAAAAAATCTGACAAATCGGCATAGCCGATATTATCATAGTATGGCGGGTCTGTAGAAATTATGGTTTGAGACATATCAATAAGATTACTAGCATCTTGTTGAAACCCATGTCCATATTTAGTCATAGGAACATGTTCAATGGACTGAGTGATCTTATCAAGATATATTGAAAGATTACCGCCAGAATTACTAAAAGGGTTAGCTTCAGCGTAATCCCACACCATAGGAATTGCCTGTCTCGCAAAGGTTTCACGTAATGCACCTCGATCATTCATCCAACTTGCAATTGTTGACCAAAGATTCGCCCCTTTATCCACCGCAAACGCCAAATACACACTAACCGCCTCAGCATAAGCCTGAGCCCCAGTCCCCCCATCACGAAGCGGCGTAGAATCGTCATTCATCCCAAACGCTATAGCATCAGCCTTGACTTGCTCTCGTGCCTCAGCCACCAAATCGCTGAAGGTGGTCAGGGCGGTCAATTGGCGGGGGGTGAAGAGGTCGCGGTGCCCTGTCATCCCATATAATGGCACACTGACGGCGGCTTTTCCAACCAATTCCCCGACTGGTTCCCATTCTGGTCGCGCTTGTGTTGCAACTTTCTCCTGCTCAGGCATAGGCGCGTAGTAACTTCGTCCGCTTTGACCCTCAGTGACAATAGCCATCATTTGGGCCTTCATCCGCTTGGCTTTACCCTCTGTACGGACATACTCAAGCGGTACAGCAGCCCCACAAGCCAAGCAAGTTGCTCCACGCCGATTGACCGTTCCTGCCGGGCTACAGCCCTCACCCGTTTCTACCCTAAAGGTGATTTTTCGACTTTGCGGGTCAACCTGCGGCACAATCCAAGCCCGTCTATTCTTCTTTTTACTCAACTCGAATGAGCGCACCAAAGGCATCATCGCCCCACAAGCGGGATTAGGACAGCGTACCGTCCGCGCCCAGAGCCAAGCAATCACCGTCTCTTCGCCCTCCTTCGTTTTATACGGCGGGTACAAGTGCCCAATCCGCGCCTGGGCTTGGTCCCGCATCCACTGCCCATAGTAACGCACATCTGCGGCCAAGCCAGCCGCCCCTTGCCAACCCTCTGCCCCCGCGAGATTGGCTTGGTCGCGGGGATTGACGGGGGGACGCTTGGCAAACTTGGGCGGGATTTCGATCAAGGCTTTGTTGATCATGACCGCTACGGGGTTCAAATCGCTGGCATGAGCCGTCAAGCCCAAGCGTTGCGCTTCCAAGGGGATTGAGCCGCCGCCCGCAAAGGGGTCGTACAAAGGCGGCGGGTTGCCATCGGTGGCGAGCTTGATTAAGCGGCGGGCTTCCCCCAAGACGGCCTCATCGGTGGTGCTTTCCCATTTGACCAAGATTTCGATGAACTTGAACAGTCGCTGACGCGGGGTGTCCTTGGTCGGGTCAATGGGGCCGTAAGGCAAAGTGCGGCAAGCCTCGACAAAGTCAGGCGGGGCGGCCGGGTCAGCGGGGTCATCGACCAAGCTGGCGAAGATGACCGCTCGACAGGCGGCCAAAGGTCGCCGCGCCCACCATAGATGCAGGGTGCTAGGATGGCCGTGCCTGATGGACTTCTCGCGGGCACTGGCTTCGTTGATGGCTTCGAGGGGTAAGGCTACTTCGATTAGTTTTTTTCGGGGCATGCGGAGTCCTTATTGGTAGGGATGCTGATGGCATCTACTGTGTCGATGAGCTATGATTTTTTTGCTTGTTGACGCATAAACTGGGATGAGCGTAACGTAAATGGGCCTGCCTTCTGGAAGCTCTGGCACCTTAAAGGAAACCTCGCCACAGCCGTTTGGCCCAATCCAGCGGCAATAAAAAATAGGCCACCCAAGGCCAGGGGGATGCTGCCAATTGGGGATGGTCTAAAGAAATTTCATCCAAACTAGGTAGAAAGGAAAAACGAAGCACTTGCAAAATTTCAGGGGGACGCCCCTTCGGTTTACCTTGAACAAAGCGCAGAGCCTTCATAAAATATAGGCCCCTTGGCTCAGGATTGAGATAAGAACTGTTCACCAAGTCCAAGCCCGCCGCCCATTGATAAAATTGTGAGGTCACCTCTGCGGCTTGGTGCGCGATGAGAGGCTGCTCAAGCATAAGAGGAAAGTAACGGTCTAAGAGGGATAAACTCGGTAAGGTATAACGGGCATCGACTTGTTTAAGGGTACTTGCTTGGTTTTCAACCTGAGGGGTCAAATAAAGTAAATCGACTAGATGAATCAGGCGGCCGTGACCCTGCCAGAAATGATAGCTGGCATGCACCAATAAATGGAGCCATAATAAAGCAGCAGAGGGGAGCCAAACCTCTTGGTCTAATAATTTGCTTGGCCTCGCCGCTTGCCACAGGCTATCCGTTAAATCCAAAGTTGGCCCAGCAAAGGTTTCACGACAATAACAATGTAGCTCGATCGGTCGTGGATTATCAGGATGTTCACAGCTTTTATCGATGACTTGGCGATTATTGGGTTTGATAAACGCAGTGTGCTTCCAGTGAACGGTATCTTGTTCATAGCCTAGTCGACGCAGTAAGGTCGCCGTTTGCTCAAAGGTGTCAGGTCGAACCAGCAAATCTAAATCGGCCATGGGTCTTAGGCTTGGCTGAGGATAGGTTTGGACGGAAAGAAGGGCCCCTTTTAAGGGCATCACCGCTAGGTCATGAGCAGCGAAGTGAGCCAGAATAAGCTGTAATTCTTGATGGATTTTCCCCATCCGTTTTTGGTTATAATCGTGCTGTTCGGTTAACCAAAGGCGCGTATGTTCAGGGAGCCAAGTCAGTTGATGGAGGCGGTCATGGAGAAGGGCGGCCACCCCATGGACTTGACAAGCTATCTGAAAGGCTTCCCAAGCTTGATGAGACCAATGCGGGTCTGTGGGCCTGGTGGTGAGCCATTGACTCATGGTATCGCAGATTGGGTTGAAGTGTCGTGTCATGGGATTATCTATGCGGGGCGTATCTCTTACAAAATCGTCTCCAAGAGCATCACGGCTTGGGCTATGTCATCCCCAAAAGCGAGATGATAAACTTTATTGTCTAAGAGGGCTTCTATATGTTGGGTGTAATTGGGAAAATTTTTTTCTGAGCCAGCATAGCTCGCTAACCAGAGTGGCATGGCTTGGTTTAAGGCTAGAGGACGGATTTGGCTGGGCTGGCCGGACATACGCTCGACTAAGACGATGGGCCCTGGCTGGGCTGAGGGTGTTGTACTGTTTGGACGGATATCATGTAGATTGACCTCTAGCTTCAGTTCTCCATTTATTTGTAAAGTCGGTTGGTATAAAGCTAACTCTGAGAAGAGATTTTTAGCATCCGGCAAAAGATGAAAATGCCAGGGTGTGCCCCACCATTGGTTTTTGTTCAAATCTAACCAAACCACATCTTCAGCCAAAGCTTGAAATTTTTGTCGAGCGGCTGCATAAGCTAGGGTCGTTTTGCCGCCCCCACTTTTGGCTCGGAGCAGAATGGCTTGGCCTGACTTGACCACCGCTGCCCCATGTACGCCCATCAGGCCGCGATGTTCGAGCATCGTGAAGAAGGCCAATTCTAAAAAATGCCAGCGAAAAAAAGCGGGATTGGCTAACAGGTTGGGCGAAAAATATCCATAAGCCAATCCTCGTTCACGGTCAGCGACCAGCCTTGAATCGCGTCCAGTGCTTTGATAAACTAAGGCCCCCTGCGTTTGATAGACGGGTTGTTTCGGCGGGCCATCATCGTCTGTCACGTCGTGACACCCTTCATGGGCGAAAAGATGGAGATGGATATCGGGTGAGGCGGTTGCATCAGCGAGGCCGAAGCCGTCGAAGGAGGCTCTCGCCGCGGCGATGATGGCTGGATGATTGGTTTCAAGATGTAAGTGCAGCCCCATTGGCTGAAAATAGAGATCTTCGTTCATAGCAGCGTGGCCTAAGCTATACAGGAGGCCCTTGCAGACAAAATTGATCTTGGTGCATAATAAACACCTCGAGTAAATTTGAACGCATAGTTTACCATATAACATTCATCGGTCAATATGTCAGCACGACTTGTCTCCATTTTTTTGACACCTGCCAAAAAACATGGTAATTTGGGCTACTAAACTAACCATAAAGTAGGATAGGAAGGCGTAAATGATTATATTCAACGTCAATCAAAAAAAGTACGAAGTCGATATCGATCCTGCGATGCCGCTTTTATGGGTCCTACGCGAGAATATCGGCTTGACAGGAACGAAGTTTGGCTGTGGTGTCGCCCAATGCGGGGCCTGTACGGTGCATATCAACGGCGAGGCCGTCCGTTCCTGTGTCACCCCAGTCTCTGCTGTTGACGGCAAAGATATCACCACCATCGAAGGCTTGTCTGCGGACCTCAGCCATCCTTTGCAACAGGCCTGGCTTGCTGAGGATGTGCCACAGTGCGGCTATTGCCAGTCGGGACAAATTATGAGTGCCGCTGTGCTCTTAGCCCATAATGCCAACCCAACCGACACGGACATTAACGACGTCATGACCGGTAATATCTGTCGATGTGGAACGTATAATCGCATTCGGCGGGCTATTCATCATGCGGTTCGTTTAATGGCGAAAGAACAAGGAGGATAAATTATGAGCAGCAAATTCGAACTGAGTCGTCGTAATTTTCTCAAGACTGGTGCCGCCGCTTTCAGTGGTCTGGTCATCGGCTTTTATCTGCCTGTTAAGGGCAAACGTCTCGCCCAGATGGAAACAGCATCAGCGGCCACCCAATTTGCCCCGAACGCTTTCCTGCGCGTCGGCACAGATGAATCTGTCACGATTATTGTTAACCACTCCGAGATGGGCCAAGGGGTGTATACGTCTTTGCCGATGCTCGTCGCCGAAGAACTTGATGCCGATTGGCGCAAGGTCCAGATCGAACCTGCCCCCGTAGATGCGGTCTATAACAACTTGGCCCTTGGCAGCCAAGCGACCGGCGGCAGCACCAGTATCCGCACCGAATGGGAACGGTATCGCACAGCTGGGGCTACTGGGCGGGCAATGCTGATTGAGGCAGCGGCGGAAACCTGGGACCTTGATCCGGCCAGTTGCCGCACAGAGAATGGCTTTGTCATTCACCCCACTTCAGGCGAGCGACTGTCCTACGGCCAACTGGCGGAGAGGGCCTCACAGTTGAGGCCGCCGGAGAATGTCGTCTTGAAAGATCCGCAGGACTTTAAGTTGATCGGTACGCGGACGAAGCGGCTGGATACGCCGGAGAAGACCGATGGCAGCGCTGTCTTCGGCATCGATGTTCAGCGTGAGGGTATGTTGGTTGCCCTCGTCTCCCGCCCCCCCGTTTTCGGCGGCAAGGCAAAAAGCTTTAACCCTGATAAAACGATGGCTGTAGCGGGTGTGCAGCATGTGGTCGAGATTGACCGTGGCATCGCGGTCGTGGCCGATGGCTACTGGCCAGCTGTAAAGGGATGTAAAGCCTTGGAGGTCGAGTGGGACGAAGGCCCGCTAGCCGGCCTGAATAGCAAAACGCAGGGCGAGCAATACGCAGAACTGGCTGAACAGCCGGGCGCAGTGGCTTTACAGGAAGGTGACCTGGCGGTCGGAACCGACCAAGCTGCTACGAAACTCGAAGCCGTTTATAAATTTCCTTACCTCGCCCATGCGCCGATGGAACCGCTTAACTGCGTCGCTGATGTGCGGGACGACGGCTGTGATGTCTGGACCGGCACACAAGGTCAAACCGGAGATCGTCTTGCTGCAGCAAACGCTAGTGGACTGCAACCTGAGCAGGTCAACCTCCATACCACCTTGCTAGGGGGTGGCTTTGGCCGTCGCGTTGTCCTCGATAGCCACTTCGTGGTAGAAGCCGTGCAAATCTCTAAGGCGGTCAAATCACCGGTCAAAGTCATCTGGACACGCGAGGATGATATTCAGGGCGGGTACTATAGGCCCACCTCACATCACGCGATTAGTGCTGGCTTGGATACAGCGGGCAACCCGGTAGCCTGGCAGCATCGCCTCGTCTGTCAAACCTTCTTTGCTGGTACGCCCTTCGAGTCAGCTATGCTAAGAGACGGCCTAGATCCCACTGCCGTAGAGGGTGCAGCAAATTTGCCTTATGACATTCCCAACCGCCTGGTAGATTGGCAACGTGCACCTGATGGTGTGCCCACGCTGTGGTGGCGCTCTGTCGGACATACGCACAACGCCTTTGTCGTCGAGACATTTATCGACGAACTAGCCCACGCAGCAGGCAAAGACCCATATGCGTATCGGCATGCGCTCCTCACGAAGCACCCACGACATCAAGGGGTTCTTGAAGTGGCCGCCGACAAAGCTGGTTGGGGAAAGCCCTTGCCGGCAGGGCAAGGACGTGGTCTAGCTGTCCACGAATCATTTGGCAGTTTCGTCGCTCAAGTAGCAGACGTTTCGGTCTCCGCAGAAGGTAAAGTCAAAGTTCATCGGGTCGTCTGTGCTGTGGACTGCGGGCCGGTGGTGAACCCGGATACGATTGAAGCGCAGGTCGAGAGCGGTATTGCCTTCGGCCTTACTGCGGTACTCTACGGCGAAATCACATTTCAAAATGGGCGTGTTGAACAAAACAATTTTTACGACTATAAGGTGCTGCGAATGGACGAAATGCCCGAGGTCGAGACATACATTCTGCCGAGTACGGAAAGTATGGGGGGCGTGGGCGAGATCGCTGTGCCGCCGATTGCACCTGCCGTCGCCAACGCCATCTTCGCTGTCACAGGCCAACGTATCCGCCAACTGCCCCTCCGCAGTGAAGAACTGCGTGGTTAGACACAATGAACTTCACTTCCTAAGCAAGGAGAAAGTAAAATAAAATGTTTTGCACAAAAATATTCTATAAATTTGCCGCTGCTCGTCTCAGCGTCGTTGGTTTTGCCTGTCTGTGCGCGGTCCTTTGGTTCAATTCAGGATGCAATACGCTCCCGCTGGAGATTGAGGAGCGACAAAGCAAGGAGGCTATTTCCCGTGCCGCGTTCATCGAAGCCTATAAGGTTTTTCTGCATCCGCGCTGTATGAACTGCCACCCAGAGGGCGACTCGCCGCTGCAAACTGATAATAGCGTTCCCCACGCCATGCGCGTCCAACGTGGGCTGGAGGGCAAAGGTGTTTACGGCATGCAGTGCAGCACCTGTCACCAACTGGCCAACTGGCCTGGAGCGCAAACGCCGCCAGGCGCACCGAATTGGCACTTGCCACCGCCGGAAATGCCGATGGTTTTTCAAAACAGAACGCCAAGCGAACTCGCCCGTCAGTTGAAAGATCCGCAGCAGAACGGCGGCAAAACGCTGGAAGAGATCCTGCACCACGTTAGTCACGATGCGCTTGTCCTATGGGGTTGGGATCCTGGCGAAGGTCGAAGCACCCCGCCGCTCAGTCACGCAGAGTTTGTCAGCAAGATGGAGACGTGGATCAACAATGGGGCGGCTGAACCGAAGTGAGTTGGGAACCAAGGATGCTCAGTTATTTCGGCTTATCCTCTGAATTAAATTGACCCATCAAAACAAAAACTCGGTCTGCTGTGGTAAAGAGTAGACCGAGTTTTTTCGAGTATACCCCGTCTAGCGTGATAAGGATGTTCTAATGCTTGATCACTGCTAAGGTCAAATCATCATAGATACTTGATCGCCAACAAACTGTCGCAAGTCATCGACCACCGCTTGACACACCTGTTCAGCAGGTCCGGCCCAACGAGGCCTGCTCACCTCACACAGACGCTTTAGGCCACCGCTATGACCACTACCGCCCCTGCGACTGAAAAACCGTCCGACAATCCAGACCACGCCGATAATACAGACAAACCTCCGGGCCCAGTATATCTCAAAGAGCCATTGATTCTTGCTAAGTTGCTTCGTTTTGTACTATTCTTCACAAAAGTGTAGATTTATATAGATTTGTATAGATTTTTTGCAATTTGACGATATTTGATTAAAATCCTCTCTAAGATGACAGACCAACAAGCTAAAACACCTGAGTGGTTGACCCTAAAACAAGCAGCACATAAGCTGGGCGTTCACCCTAGTACCCTGAGACGCTGGGCTGATAATGATGAAATTTCTTATTTGTTGACTCCAGGAGGTCATCGGCGCTTTTCAGATGAAGATGTCATTCGTTTTGCTGAAGAAAAGCAGCGTCTGCGTAAAGTTGGCAATTTAGAACGAGTCTGGGAGGAACAGGCCCTCACGCGGACCCGCCATGAGATTGCTGGACATCCACATAAACCTTGGCTCGTCGGATTGAGCCAAGAACATCGCCAGCAGAGTCGTCTTCTGGGGCAACGCTTGATGGGTCTGACTTTACAATTTATCGCCGCCACTGAGCCGAATGACCATATCTTAGATGAAGCGAGAAATATAGGTCGCCAATATGCTGAGGCGGCTCAGACAATAGATTTAGCCTTAGCTGATGTTTTAGAAGCGACGCAGTTTTTTCGTGATGCCATGGTTGAAGTCGTCTTTCAATTGCCTGAGCGGGTTCATATTCGCCCAGAAACCAACCTACATCTCATGAGACGGATAAACACCTTACTGAATGCTGTACAATTATCCATTGCCGAAGCTTACGAAAAACACCCTTAGCGAATTTCCAATCTCAATGCCAATTTTTTTAAGGAAGTAACCTATGCACCTTATATGCCTTGGTCTGAGTCATCAGACAGCCCCTGTTGCCCTACGAGAACGTTTGGCCTATAATGAAGCAGATTTACAAGAGACCTTATCTCAGTTTGAGCGGAAGCAAACTCAGTGGACTCAGTCTTTTCAAGAGTTTGCTATTCTTTCAACCTGTAATCGGGTAGAATTATATGCCCTTCAATCGCCCCCTAGCGAGCGGGCAATAGAGCATGATTTGTTGGCCTGTTTGGCGGAGACCCGAAAGATACCTGTCCCTGGCCTAGAACCCTATCTCTATCGTCATCACAATTTGGCAGCCGTCACCCACTTGTGTCGCGTCGCGGCTGGCTTAGAGTCGATTGTGCTGGGCGAGTCCCAAATCTTGGGCCAAGTGGCTGATGCACATCGGGCAGCCCGAGGTCATCGCACCCTGAAGCGGGGCTTAAATGAATTATTTCAGGCCGCCATACGGGCGGGCAAACGGGCGCGTCATGAGACAGGTATTGATCGCAATCCGGCCAGCATCGGGTCTGTCGCCGTTCACTTAGCGCAGCGGATTGTCAAGCAATTGGCCCAAGCTAAGGTTTTAGTGATTGGGGCAGGCGAGATGGCCGAATTGGCTTTAGAAGCACTGCATAAGCGGGTCGTCCATTCTATCGCCGTGGCCAATCGAACAGCACAACGAGCGACTGAGTTAGCAGGACGTTGGGGGGGGCAAGGCCATACCTTAACGGCCTTGCCGGAGATTTTGGCCGAAGTTGATATCGTCATCACCTCCACCGGGGCACCACAGCCAATTATCGACGTAGACCTAGTACAGCCAATCATGGCAAAACGTTCTGGACGGCCTTTGGTCTTCATCGACATCGCGGTCCCCCGTAATGTTGCCGCAGAGGTCGCCGATTTAGCGGCGGTGCATCTTTTTGATATAGATGATTTACAAAACCATTTGCAGGACGCGCTGTCTAAACGGCAAGCTGAAGTGCCTAAAGTCGAGGCGATTGTAGCTGAGGAAGTGGCTAAATTTGAAACTTGGCTCCAGAAAGAAGAAGTTTTGCCCTTAATCACTGAATTGCGCCATCAGGCCGAGACCATTCGGCAACAGTCATTAGAACGAACTTTAGACTATTTACCGGACTTAGACCCGGAAACCATGAAACATATTCAACATCTGTCGCGATCCATCGTGAACAAACTTCTTCATGAGCCAACGCATCGTCTGCGTCTTGAGGCGACCAATGGATTTTGCAGACTTGGACAGGAGGCAGCTTGCCCCTGCGGGGTAAGACCTTACGCTGAGACAGTCCGCCATCTCTTCGGGCTTGACTCAGGAGACCAGGCCTCATGACGGTCAAGCAGCGGGTTTTAACCTTGGGCAGTCGGACTTCGCCTCTGGCCCGGTGGCAGACCAATCATATTGTGCAGCGCTTGCAGCAAGCGTGGCCTGGTCTGCGCTGTCAGATTGTCCCTTTTACCACCAAGGGAGACAAGATCTTAGATCAACCTCTGCCCCAAATTGGGGGAAAAGGGCTTTTTACATCTGAATTGGAGGAGGCTCTGCGAGGGGGTGAAATTGATTTGGCGGTTCACTCCTTGAAAGATTTACCCACGGCTGATTCATCAGGGTTGACCGTCGGCGCGATTAGTGACCGCGCTGATGTTCGAGATGTTTTGGTCTCTAAAAACGGCTGGACCTTGGCCACTTTGCCACAAGCAGCTTGCGTCGGGACAAGTAGCCTGCGGCGGCAAGCCCAACTATTAGCCATTCGTCCCGACCTGACCCTCCGCTCTATCCGAGGTAATGTCGAAACACGCATTCGCAAAGTGCATAGGGGAGACTACGATGCCACTGTTTTGGCGGCGGCCGGGGTACAGCGTCTGGGTTTAGAACAAATGGTCAGCGAATGGCTTGATCTCGGTCAAATACTTCCCGCACCAGGTCAAGGGGCCTTGGCAGTTCAATGTCGGGTTGATGATCCTGACATTCACCATTGGCTGGCTGGCGTTCATCAAGCGAACGTCGCCGCAGCCGTGACTGCAGAACGCGCTTTCTTATCATATTTAGGCAGCGGCTGTTCGGCCCCTGTCGGGGCCTATGCTTGGGTCGAGCCTGATGTTTTACACTTACAAGGCCTTGTGTCTTCACCCGATGGTCGGATTGTTATTCGGGTGACCGATTCAGGAATGGAGCCGCAAGACTTAGGTCAACAACTGGCCCAACAAGCCTTAGCCCAAGGGGCCACAAATATCCTCGCCCATGTCTGAGCAACCCCCGCTAAACAGCCCTCGATCACAAACGATGACCAAGCGTCCACGTTTAGGGCTGCCTTTATATAATAAACGTATCGTTGTGACACGGGCGAAAGCACAAGCACAGGGCTTTTATCAAAGCCTCCTTGATCTTGGAGCCAAGCCCATTTTGTTTCCGACGATTCAAATCATGCCCTTGGATGATCTCAGCGGTCTGGTTCAAGCAATTCAGCGTCTCGGATCGTATGACTGGCTTATATTTACCAGTATCAATGCCTTCTCAATTTTTTGGGGGCAATGGTTGGCTGCCGGGAGCGGCATTGAAAGCCTTGAGGCCCTTAAAATTGCGACTGTCGGCTCAGTCACCGCTCAAGTGGTCGCCCAACATGGCTTAAAAGCTGACTTTACCCCAGCAAAATTTGTGGCGGCCAACATAGCCGCAGGTCTAGGCGATGTCACCGGGCAGAAAATTTTGCTCCCCCAAGCGGAAATGGCCCGCCCGATGCTCACCGCCTTGCTCAATCAAGCTGGCGCGATAGTCCATGGTATACCCATTTATCATACGGTTCCAGCCCCAGTGAACCCTGAGACGCTAACTGAATTACAAACAGGCCTTGATGTCATCACCTTTACCAGCGGCTCAACTGTGCAATATTTCGTGCAACTTTTAGAAAAACAGACGATTCCCTTATTGCAGCAAGTGAAATTTGAACAACCACCACCCCTTGTCGCCTGCATTGGCCCAGCCACAGCGCAAGTTGCGTCCGACCTGAACATCCGCGTTGACCTAGTCGCCCGTACTCATACCACTCAGGGCTTAATTCAAGCCTTGCTCGATTATTTTGCTTAAGCCTTGTTCATGCCATGTCAAACAAAATCATTTTTACCATCGGTCACTCAACCCATGCCTCTGAATATTTCCTTAGTCTACTGACCCAACATGACATCACCTGCCTCATCGATATTCGCAGCACACCTTATAGTCGTATGGCCCCCCAGTTTAATAAACCAGCGATTAGGGCTTTTCTCAAGCAGCATCACATTCTCTATGCTCATTTTGAAGAAGCCTTTGGCGCGCGGCAGACGGACCCAGCCCTGCTTGATGAAGCGGGTAAGGTTGATTTTGGCCAAGTCCGGGCCACAGATACCTTTCGAGAGGGCGTGGCACGTCTGCAAAAAGGGCTGGCAATGGGCTATCAAATTACCTTGATGTGTTCTGAAGGCGACCCCTTTGATTGTCACCGCTTTGCGATGGTGGCCTATCAACTGGTCAAGGAAAATATGCCCGTTAAACACATTTTGCCGCATGGGGATTTAATTGATAATCAGGTATTAGAAGCGCAATTGCTCGAAAAATATTGTAAAAAAATTCCGCAACAAAGTTCTTTTTTTGAAACGGTGACCCGAGAGACGCAAATTGAATTAGGGTATACCTTGCGAAATAGAGATATTGCCTACGCCATGAGCGACTCAGCAGAAGAGGCGGAAACAGCGTTTCCGACGGAAGATCATGATTAAGCTGTATACTATTGGCTTCACCAGCAAATCCGCGCCACAGTTTTTTGAATTATTGGAAAGTCATCAGGTCGACAAGCTCATTGACACCAGAGTGAGCAATAATTCCCAGCTATCCGGCTTTGCGAAGGGGCGTGATTTAGCTTTTTTTGCTCAACGAGTCGCTGGTATCGACTATGCCCATGAGTTAGACTTTGCCCCCACCAAAGATTTGCTCAGTCAATATCGTAAAAAGGAAATTTCTTGGGAGACTTACGCCGAAGAATATCTAAATCTATTAGATTTACGCCAAATTCAGAAAAAAATTGACATCACCCAACTACATCAAAACTGCCTCCTCTGTAGCGAACATTCGCCTGAAAAATGTCATCGTCGCTTGCTGGCTGAGTATCTTCAGGCGGTACAGAGAGAGGTTGAGATTGTGCATTTGAAATAGTTAAATTATTTTCTGCAAAATTATAAGCAGGTCTATCTGACGATTTCTCTAGGTCTGCCCTTTGAAGGAAGGTATTATAAATTAGTCGCTGGACTCATCTATGTCTAAAGTGGCAAGGTGGCTCGATCTGGAGTCGAGCTCAAAATGAGTCACCCTGCTACCCTGCTCTACGAAAGGTTCAAATGATGACTACACTCACCAAATCAGCCATATCTGTTAGCGCAAGCACAGAATTTCCTACCCAACGCCCACGACGTTTGCGGCTCTCAGCCCCGATACGGGCGATGGTGCGAGAGACAACACTTAGCCCAAGTAATTTCATTTATCCGCTCTTCATCACGCACGGCCAAGGGGTGCGAAAACCGATTAGCTCCATGCCAGGGGTGTTTCAGCTTTCGGTCGACCAGTTGGCGGCTGAAGCAGAGGATATTGTTTCTTTGGATATTCCGGCCGTCATTCTTTTCGGTATCCCCAAGGAAAAAGATCCTGTCGGTTTGGAAAATTTTGCCCCTGATGGCATCATCCAACAAGCTATCCAAGCCCTCAAAGCGGCTGTGCCAGACTTAATCGTTCTCACCGATGTCTGTCTATGTGAATATACCAATCATGGTCATTGTGGGGTTTTGAACAGGGGCAAGGGCCAGCGACCTCAACCCCATCTGCCGCAAGGTTATGTCTTGAATGATGAGACCTTGGATGTTTTAGCCAAGGTCGTCCGCTCGCATGCGGAAGTGGGAGTCGATATGGTCGCGCCGAGTGGCATGATTGATGGCATGGTGAGCCTTATTCGACAAACCTTAGACCAGGCAGGGTTTGCTCACTTGCCCATTCTCTCTTATGCGGTCAAGTATGCTTCAGCCTTTTATGGCCCCTTTCGTGAAGCGGCCGAAGGGGCCCCTAAATTTGGCGACCGCAAAACGCACCAAATGGATCCGGCCAACGTCCGCGAAGCCCTGCGCGAAGCCGCTTTAGATGTGGCTGAAGGGGCCGACATGCTCATGGTCAAGCCCGCTTTGGCCTATCTCGATGTCCTACATCGCGTTCGAGAAGCATTTCCTGAATTACCCTTAGCCGCCTATAATGTCAGCGGTGAGTATGCCATGCTCAAAGCGGCGGCAGCTCAAGGCTGGTTGGATGAAGAGAAGGTCGTTTTAGAAAAATTGATCGGCATTCGGCGGGCTGGGGCGGATTTGATTTTGACCTATCATGCCAAGGATGCAGCGCGATGGTTGAAGGGCTGAGACTCGCCATTAGATGTCAGGAAAACAATGAAGGCAGGACAGGGATGATACGAATCAGGCGGATTTTCATGGGGTTTTTGTGATGTTGTTAATTTTATGAAACGGTGAAAATGATGGGAAAAATAGAGGCTTTAACCTTAGAAAATTTTACGGCTTTTGATAAGGCTTCATTTGAATTTTGTCCAGGGATTAATGTTTTGATTGGGACGAATGGAATTGGGAAGACGCATGTGATAAAAAGCATGTACGCCGTTTTGAAGGTGCTTGAGGAAGTACACTT
Organism: Anaerolineae bacterium; assembly: GCA_965199695.1. Taxonomy (GTDB): domain Bacteria; phylum Chloroflexota; class Anaerolineae; order 4572-78; family 4572-78; genus CBDAUV01. The sequence goes on from OZ241372.1 coordinate 3,215,958, forward strand.
GGATGATGAAACTTATCAGACTATTGATGATTTAATTTATCATAAACTGCGTGGTGTTTTTCAATTTAGTGAAATAAGAGAGCTAATTCGTCAGAGAAGTTATCCTGAACAGCAACGCTTTCCACAAGAAGAATTAGCATATTTTGATTATTTATTAACCGCTTATTATGGCTTATATGGCAAACAAGAAGCATTAGCATATTTGAAATATGATTATACTGATTTAGATCTGCGTCTCGGACTTGACGAACCGAAAGATTTTCAGTTTGAGGCGTATGCTCATCTAAAGTATGATTCTAGTGTTTCGCTACCCGCCCCCATATATCTACCAACACGAGAATTTTTATCTATAAATCAAGGGTTTATCTCAACTTATAGAAGACGTGAATTACATTTTGATGAAACTTACTATGATCTTGGTTTGGCATTAGATGCAATGCCATTGCGAAGTAATGAACTAGAAGATGTATCAGAAATGATAGATGTTCTCAAGGACATTTTGATTGGTCAAGATACAAAAGATGATGTTATATTTGTAAATAACGGTCACTTTTATTTTAACTTACCAGAAGGCTTTCTCTCTTCTCATTTCGTTGCTGAAGGTTATCGTAAAATTGCTACATTGCTATATTTGCTTAGAAATGGTTCTCTAACTAAAAACAGCATCCTCTTTTGGGACGAACCCGAAGCCAATCTCAACCCTAAACTCGTCGTTCAAGTCGTCCAAATTTTACAGAAATTGGCTGCCGCGGGCATGCAAATTTTCATCGCCACCCACGACTACCTCCTCAGCTATGAGCTATCCTTATTGGCTGAGTACCCGACTCAGGATGCTGTTGAGATGAAATTTTTTGCCCTCCATCGACCAGATAGACGCAGTGGAGTCGAAGTTGAGGCCGGTGACACCATGGGCGACTTGCAACATAATCCCATTGTCGAGGAATTTGCGGCGCACTACGACCGACAGGTATTATTATATCAAAAAGAGTTAGATAGGGGGGAGGCTTTGGATGCAGCAATCTTCATGACTCAGTATTTCACGGAGCATCTTCCATGACCGAACTTACAACCACAGAACCCACCGCTCGCTTTCTCCGTGCCTGTCGTGGCTTGCCCGTAGATTGCACCCCAATTTGGCTCATGCGTCAAGCTGGACGCTATATGGCCGAATATCGGGCTTTGCGGGAGAAACACACTATGTTGGAGTTAATCAATACGCCTGACCTCGCGGCGCAAGTGACCTTACAGCCTTTTAGTCGTTTCGACTTTGATGCCGCGATTATCTTCGCTGATATTTTACCCATTCTCATGGGCCTGGGCTTGGATTTGGACTTTGAACCCGGCGTAGGCCCCCAAATCTATAACCCGCTCACCACCACCATAGATATTGACCGCTTGGGCACCCCACCGTCTGAGGTCATGCTCGGTTCGACCTTGGAAGCAGTTGGTCTGGTTAAGGCTGAATTGGCCTCTCAGAATATTCCGCTCATTGGCTTTGCGGGCGCACCCTTCACCCTCGCCAGCTATGCCATTGAAGGCGGCGGCTCGAAAAATTATGTGAAGACCAAAAGCCTGATGTATGCTGAACCTGCGGCCTGGAAACGCCTCATGACCAAATTGGTCACGGTCGTAGGTGACTATTTGCTCAAACAAGTGCAAGCTGGCGCAGATGCTTTGCAGATTTTTGACTCCTGGTCTGGGGTTATGAGCCAGTATGATTACGAACGCTATATCCAACCCTATAATCAAACGCTATACGCCCTGTTGAAGCGCGTTGATGTGCCCGTGATTAACTTCAGCACCAACACCAGTGCCTATCTCGAAACTGTGGCTGCTTGTGGCGGCGATGTGATGAGTGTAGACTGGCGTTTGCCCTTAGATGTCGCCTGGGACAAAATTGGTCCTGACCGAGCGATTCAGGGCAACCTAGACCCAGTGACCTTATTTGCCCCTTGGCGAGAGTTGCAGCCACATGTTGATCTGATTTTGGATCAAGCAGCCGGTCGGCCTGGGCATATCTTTAATCTGGGGCATGGCATTTTGCCTCAGACTCCGCTGGATAATGTGAAACGTCTTGTTGATTATGTGCATGAGCGAACGGGTGGTTAATGGCCCCAAATAACGCCTACTCCCTCGTCTTACAATGGGCCAAACAAGGCCGCCAAGAAAGTCTCCAAGGCGTAGATTTACCTGAGGCGGAGTTGGTCGGGGTGGACTTGCGTTGGGCTGATTTACAAGGTGCGAATCTCCGCAGGGCTGTTTTGTGGGGGGCGAAACTCAGAGAGGCTTGTCTGGCTCAGGCTGATTTAAGTTGGGCTGAGTTGGAAAAAGCGAATCTCATTGAAGCCAACCTCCGCGAGGCATGCTTGTATAAAACCAATCTAAAACAGGCCTATTTAAGCGAAGCCGACTTAACAGGCTGCAACTTACAGCAGGCTAATTTAACATCGGCCAACTTATGGGGCGCGACCTTGGTTGGCGCGACTTTAGCTGGCGCGATTTTAGACGATGCCAATGTTTCGGCGGCCATTTTGCGAGACGGTCAGTTACGCGGGGCTGATTTGACGGGAATTTGGTTCAAAGATGCCGATTTGCGGGGCGTAGACCTCAGCCAGGCCATTTTGCGTCAAGCGCATGTTCGAGAGACAGATTTCAGCGGGGTGAATTTGAGGCAAGCCGATTTCCGTAAGGCTCATATTAGTGGTGGGATGCTACAGGGGGCGATATTGGTCGAAGCAAATTTGAGCCAGACCGATTTCAGTCAGACAGACCTCAGTGAGGCAAATTTGACCCGATCGACCATGATTCGATGTGACTTAAGTGACGCTAATCTCTATCGCGCCATTTTAGATGGCGCGAAATTGGGTGGGGCTAAACTGCGCGGCGTCGACCTCCGTCAAGCTCAGTTGATCCAGGCCAATCTGAGCGGCGTGAAACTGCGCGAAGCTGACCTCAGTGGGGCTGACCTGACAGACGCTGACCTGCGAGGAGCCAACTTGCGCGGCGCAGAACTGCGGGGCACGATTCTAAAGGGAGCTAACTTGGCTGGCGCAGACTTACGCCAGGCCATTGTCGATGATATCATTGCTGATGAAAACACAATTTGGCCTCCCTAATAACACGAAGGAATTTCATCGCAGAGACGCAGATGACGCAAAGGAAAACCAACTTTGCCACTTTGCCACGCTGCAACCTTGCCACCTTGATAGAAAGAGAATAACCTCATGCACTTAAACCTAAACGCCATCAACCATCTTAATTTTCCTGCTGCTTTGCCGCAAACTGTCCTTCAGATCGAACAAAAATTTGATGCGCCAAAGCTAGACGATATTCAAGCTGCCGTCTGTCAAGCCATGCCCGAGAGCGGCATCTTAACCCAAATCGCCCCGAATGATAGCGTCGCGGTCGGGGTTGGTAGCCGGGGCATCGCCAACTTGTCCGTTGTGGTCAAACAGGTCATTCAAATTTTGTACGCTCATGGAGCAACCCCCTTTATTATTCCGGCGATGGGCAGCCACGGCGGAGCCACAGAGGATGGGCAACGCGAGGTCTTGGCCCAGTTTGGCATTACCGCAGACCAAGTGGGGGCTGAAGTGCGGACGACGATGGCGGCGGTCCAGATTGGTCAAGTGCCTGATGGACCGCCTCTATTTCAAGATGCTCACGCCCATGCCGCCGATCATACTTTTCTGATCAATCGCATCAAGCCCCATACCAGCTTTCGGGCAGCGTTAGAGAGCGGCTTGGCGAAGATGACCACCATTGGGCTGGGAAAACAAAAGGGAGCTGCCGCCATGCATAGCTTGGGCGTATCAGCCTTTGAAAAATTTCTCGCCCCGGCCGCCCGTATTTATGAAGCAAATACCAATTTGCGTGGCGGCATCGGTCTGTTAGAAAATGCTCATGATCAAACAGCAGCGATTATTGGTCTAACCGTGGCCCAGATTGGGGCAGCGGAAGAAGTGGCTTTGCAAAATCGAGCGAAAAGCTTGATGGCCAGCTTGCCTTTTCCCGAAATTGATGTCTTATGTGTGCGCGAGATCGGTAAAAATATTAGTGGCACAGGCATGGATCCCAACATCATTGGCCGTCGCATGGTGCCCAAGGAGCCAGAAACAATGGGCGGTCCGTCGATTGGCACGATTGCGGTCCTCGATTTAACAGAAAAGACCCAAGGCAATGCGAATGGCATGGGTTTGGCCAATATTACGACTTTTCGTGTAGCCGAGAAAGTAAACTGGCAAAAAACCTACACCAACACCATCACCGCCGGTATTATCGGCATGTATAAGGCCAGTCTTCCCCTAACCTTGCCGAACGATAAACAAGCTTTACAAGTCGCTCTGCTCGGTTGCGGCAATTTATCCGAAGCTGCCCGTCTGGTGTTCATCCGCAATACCCTGACTTTAGATCGATTATGGGTCAGCCCTTCCTTGCGTTCAGCTATTGAGGGCCAGGCACGACTGAGCATTATTGATGAAAGACCTTTGGCATTTACTGATGATGGAACGATGATGAGTCCCTGGCAGATGGCCTAGTACTCAGAGGTAGACGCACAGCGGCAGGAGGGTATTAGTTCGGCGAAGTGGCCATAGCTGACCTAAGGTGATAATATGCACTGCATATTATTTTTGTAATCCTGATCTCTCTGACGCCATTTGACAAATCCCTGAAAGGCTATTAAACTACGGCCTCTAAATTAGGACAAATCTAATTTTAGGGCTTGTGAGGGGCGGTCATATAAGTGGCCTTTCAGCCCTGTAACCTGTAACGCGAATTTATTTAGTTTACCCTATCCACCTATCCAACACACCCCAAAATAATGTTTGCCTCAGCAAAGGCAGATGAGATGGAAAGGCTAGAAACATTGATGCCTTTACATCAATGATTGTTTGTGTAGTCATGGCTTCTGGACCTTGCATCAATGGTTAGAGCCATCAAAATATTCATATTATCAAGGAGAATTTAATGGTTCACTCAAAACTATCTAGACGACAATTCATTCAATTGGCTAGTAGTGCTGTCAGTGTAGCCGCTCTAGCAGCTTGTGCGCCGCCTGCCGCTGGACCCGCTGATGACGGGGAAGGCGCAGAAGGTGGAGCGATGGAAGTCGAACGCTTCTGGGTTGTGACAGCCAAGGATTTCCACCCTGACTATAATGTCTTTGTGCGTGAAGCAATCACAGAATATGCAGAAGAACAAGGGTGGCCGCTTGAAATCGCCGATGCTGCTGGATTTGCCTCTGGCTCAGGTGAGATCGAAAAATTGGCTGCTTCAGTGCAGGCTGGCGACCCGCCAGATTTGGTTCTACATACCTTTTCCGCTACGCAGGTCCACAATCTAGGGATTGTACAGCCTGTGAGCGACCTCGTGGCAGAGGTGGAAGAAGTTTTCGGGAAAGCAGCACCTTACTTATATCAGACCCTGATCCTTGATGAGGCGTGGCAGGTCGTGCCGTATCACCAACGAGCAGGGGGTGGTTACTATCGCCGTGATGTCTTTGATGAGGCAGGCATTGACCTTCAGGAAATCCGCACCTTGGCGGAAACGCGGGAGGCTTGTTTGGCCGCTTCCAGACCAGATGAAGAAATTTATGGTTGGGGCCTCACCCCCAATCGCTCTGGGGATGGCAACGGGATTATCAACCGCATCAAGACGGGTTATGGTGCGGGGTGGCAGGATGAGACTGGGCAATATGTCCGCACCAATTCTCCTGAAATGATCGAAGCCATGAACTTCCTCAAAGAGACCTACCTTGATGAGAAGTTTGCCCCTATGTTACCGCCAGGTATCTTGGCTTGGAATGATATCTCCAACAATGAAGCCTATCTCGGTGGCGTGATTGCCTACACGCATAATGCTGGCACCGTATTTGCTAAGGCTGTGATCGACGAAAACCCAGTCGCTGACCTAACCAACTATCATAAACCCCCAGGGGGGCCAGCCAACTTAGAATTCTTCACGGTTGGGGCAAAGAACTGGTACCTTATCCAGGGTGCCAAGAACCCAGATGCGGCTCGACAATTGATTCGCGACTTTACCACGGACTTGGATAGAATGAATATCATGTTGGCTTCTTCACCTGCCTACGCTATTCCTGCTTATACCAATCTATGGGATATGTCAGAATTTATTCAAGGCTACGAAGTGGCTTTGCAGCAAAAAGATGCTGCCCTTGATCCTTCCGGCATTGATGCTGGCTTATGGCCTGGCCCGCCTTCACCAGCCATGGATGCAATTTGGGAATCTGGGGCCTTCAACGATATGGTCAATGCCATTCTCACTGGCACCCCTGTCGACGAAGCTGTTGCCACATCCCATGACCGCATGGTCTTAATCTTCAAAGAATTTGGCCTGCCCGGTGAAGAATAATCAGGCCACAATCTGTACGGTTTATTGAAATTTAACCGCAGACAGCACAGATTACACAGATACGTAGAAAATAAATCAAAATCTGGGTAATCTGCGCCATCTGCGGTTCGTTGCTTCTTAGGAGTTAGGCAGTGGGGATGCTTGGAGTCCAATGGGGTTAGCCTTATGATGATCCAACAGCTAAAGCCCTTGGACTCCTAATCCCAGTAAATGCCTTGACGGTCTTCTATCTGGAAAAGTGTCGGGCGTAAATAGGGGGTATGTACATGGAACTAACAAGCCCAAACAAAAGCCCAGTCAATATTGGGCAGCCAACAATGAGCCGCGGTAACCGCTGGAAACAATTATTGGGGCCGGATTGGAAAGATGCTTATATATTTATGTTTCCAGCCGTCTTGCTGCTCGGTTCAATTGTGGCCTATCCCTTTTTACGTGCTGTCTATCTGGGCTTCACCCGCACGACGAGCTTAGTCACTGGACCCTGGGTCGGATTGTTGAATTATCAACTGCTCTATGAAGATCCCTTCTTTTGGGATTCTGTCCGAATCTCCCTGACCTATACCTTTTCTGCGGTTGCCTTGAAATTTGTGGTGGGCATGATCGCGGCACTATTGCTGCATCGGCTAAAACGATTTGGCACAATTTTTACCGCTTTGGTGTTACTGCCCTGGATTATGCCAGAAGTTGTCCGCTCCATTACTTGGAAGGGCATTCTGGACCCAATTTATGGCCTGGTCAATCCAATCTTGAAAGACCTGGGCTTGATTGAGCAATCCATCCCCTTTCTAGGTGATCCAAATTTAGCCTTGCCCTCAGTCATTCTGGTGAACTTATGGGCGGGCATCCCCTTTTTCACGATTCTATTGGTTGCCGGTCTGAAGGCGATTGACAAAACCTTATACGAGGCCGCTTCGATTGATGGAGCCAGTGCTTGGCGGCAGTTTCTCCATATCACCCTCCCTGGTCTAAAATATGTCATCTTGGTCGAGACGCTGCTCTCGACAATATGGACCTTTAATGGGTTTACGCAAGTATTCTTGTTGACGGGAGGGGGACCAGTCGGCGCGACCAAAATCTATACGATCTTTGCCATTGAAGCTGCCCGTAGCTTCCGCATTGGGACAGCCGTGGCCGCAGCAATGTCTATGGTTCCCTTTCTCGCCATTTTGATCATTATTTTGGGGCGGCAGGTCTTAGCTAGTCAAACGGGACACGAGGAAAGCAGAGCGCGGGATAAAGACTCTGGCCCAAGTATCATCAGCATCATGACTTGGCCCTTCCGCCTGTTGCTTAATCTGGTTGTCTCCATCCTTTGGTTAATCAATGATATTATTGAGCGAATTATTGCTGGTATAGGGGCTCTGGTCGCCAAAATAAATCCTCTGCCTGATGACCCACACGCAGCCGCGGTCAGAGCCAGATCTGCCCAACGTCGCCTGAATATTTTTGCTGGGATCGCCCTGAGTTTGTTGCTGCTCTTTGAACTATTCCCCTTTTACTTCGTTTTCATCACCTCATTCAAATCCGAAGTTCAAATAACCACCTTCACCTCGCTCTATTATCCCGACCCCTGGACACTGGTGCAATACGAAAAATTGTTGGGGCCAGCGCGGAATTTTTTAATCTGGATGCGTAACTCTTTCCTCGTTTCTATCGTCACGCCCCTAATTTCGACGATGGTCGCCTCCTTGGCCGCCTATAGCCTGGTTCGGCTAAGATGGAAAGGCAACCGCGCCTTTTCTGGGGCCGTCTTCTCAGCCTATCTTATGCCGAGCGTCTTAATGGTCATCTCAATCTTCCAGATTTTCGCCTCACTCGGCCTGACCAATAGCTTACCCGGTCTCATGCTGGCCTATTCGACTTTTGCTCTCCCCTTTGCGATCTGGTTGATGATGGGCTACTACGCCTCCATCCCCAGAGAGCTGGAAGAGGCAGGGCTCATTGATGGCGCAAGTCGCTTCCAAGTTTTTTGGCGTATTGTCCTGCCCTTGACAAAACCCGCCTTGATGGCCATCTTCCTCTTTGGGGTGACGAATGCTTGGCACGAGTACCTCTTCGCCTACATTTTAATCTCTCGGGAGAGCCTAATGACCCTACCCGTTGGCTTGGGCATGATGATCATCGGCGACGTTCAACCTTGGGGTGAACTCACGGGGGCCTCACTGCTCATGGCAATTCCCGTGTTCTTTATTTATGCCCTTGGTCAGCGATTTATGGTCCAAGGTCTGACCGCGGGGGCGGTTAAAGGCGGTGGTTAAAGATAGGTCGTTTATGGATGTGGCTGGCACATAAAAAAGGGGAATGGACCCATTCCCCTTTTTTTTATGGAGATTTCAAGTAAAGTACCCCATCATTTCACCCGCAGCTTGGACATAAATTGCTACTTAAACACCAAAGGCAGATAGACCTGATTAGGCCCAACCGTAATGGTGAAAACGGCGGTGCTGCTAACTTGTCCGTCTGTGGCCAGAATAGTGACCGCCTGTTCGCCCCGGTCCGCCGCCCCTGGCATCCCCATGAGCGTGCCTGTATTATTCCGATGATCGACAAAGTCCAGCCAAGCGGGCTTGGTCGGGGCGGTGAGCGTGTAAACTTGGGTCGCCGGGAGATGAAGGGCCTGAGCCCTCATCAGGCTTGGCGAAACCCTGACGGTATAGGAGTAGACCCTCCCCTGATAGGCGGTGAAGTGTCTAAGCCGCAGGTCAGGGCTTAGATAATCAGTGACATCAATGCGGGGACTCTCGATCATGGGGGGGATGCTGACCACGGTCGTGGCGGTCAGGGTATTGGTGCTGTTGCTGGCCACGACGGTGGCGGTGTAAGTTCCCGCTTGGGTATAGACACGGCTCACTTCTGATGTGCCGCTGACCTGTTCCCCATCCCCGAAGTGCCAAGTATAGCTTACATTTGTCCCCGCTGTGATGTGGGCGGTGAAGGTGATGACCTCATTGAGCGTGACCGGGCTGTTTTGGACGGTCAAGCCCGCAATCGCTTCATCGGTAATCGTCACCCGTATCGTGGCGGTCAGGGTATTGATGCTGTTGCTGGCCACGACGGTGGCGGTGTAAGTTCCCGCTTGGGTATAGACACGGCTCACTTCTGATGTGCCGCTGACCTGTTCCCCATCCCCGAAGTGCCAAGTATAGCTTACATTTGTCCCCGCTGTGATGTGGGCGGTGAAGGTGATGACTTCATTGAGCATGACCGGGCTGTTTTGGACGGTCAAGCCTGCGATGGCTTCATCACTGGGCTCTGGAATACTGGTAATCGTCACCCGTATCGTGGCGGTCAGGGTATTGGTGCTGTTGCTGGCCACGACGGTGGCGGTGTAAGTTCCCGCTTGGGTATAGACATGGTTCACTTCTGATGTGCCGCTGACCTGTTCCCCATCCCCGAAGTGCCAAGTATAGCTTACATTTGTCCCCGCTGTGATGTGGGCGGTGAAGGTGATGACTTCATTGAGCATGACCGGGCTGTTTTGGACGGTCAAGCCTGCGATGGCTTCATCACTGGGCTCTGGAATACTGGTAATCGTCACCCGTGTCGTGGCGGTCAAGCTGTTGGTGCTGTTGCTGGCCTCGACGGTGGCGGTGTATGTTCCCGTTTGGACATAGAAATAGGTCACGATTTGACCCACAGCCCTGCCCCCATCCCCGAAGTGCCAAGTGTAGCTTACATTTGTCCCGGCTGTGATGCTGGCGGTGAAGATGATGACCTCATTGAGCGCGGCCGGGCTGCTGTTTTGAGCCCTCAAGCCCGCAATCGCTTCCTCTGTGACGGTGATGACCACTTGAGATGAACTTGAAGCTAGACCCTGCTCATCGGTCACGCTTAGGCTGAAGGTTAAGACGGTCGGCAGGGCTGGGACGATGAAGGTTGTTCGGCTGAGGGTGGGCCTGTTCAAGGTCACCCTGGGCCCGCCTGTCTGCTGCCAGCCATAGCCCAAGGCATCCCCCTCGACATCGCTGCTCCCGCTGCCATCAAGGGTGACGCTTTGGCTGACCCTCACGCTTTGGTCTGCTCCTGCCTCTGCTACTGGCGCATCATTGACCGCATTGACGGTCACGGTCACAGAGGCCGTGTCGCTCAAGCTGCCATCAGAGACGCGATAGGTAAAGCTGTCTGTGCCGGCGAAGTTCAGGCTCGGACTGTAGACCACCTGCTGCCCGCTGATGCTGCTCCTGCCGTTCTGGGCTGGACTGACCGCCGTCAGGGACAAGCGACTATTGTCTACATCCACATCATTGCTCAAGACGCTGATGCTGACCGCTTCGTCTTCATTGGCCCTGGCTGTATCGTCAAAGGCTACTGGCGCATCATTGACCGCCGCGATGGTGATGGTCACAAGGGCCGTGTCGCTCAACACGCCGTCGGAGACCTGATAGCTGAAGTAATCTTGGCCGTCGACATCAGCAGGCGGGGTATAGACAAAGCTGCCATCAACTTTCAAGTCCAGTGTCCCACTGCTGACATCGCTCTGGACGGTAGCGGTCAGCATATCCCCGTTGAGGTCGCCATCATTGCTTAAGACCCCAGTGGGGCTGATGATCGTCAGCCGGGTGTCTTCAGTCGTGCTGTAGGTGTCGTCAGCCGCGAGAGGGGAGACGTTCAAGACGGTATGGCTGACGCTGCTTGACCCTGTGTGGAGGCTGCCGCTGAACTGAGCCGTGTTGGTGATGATGATGCCCCCGCTTAAGCGGCGGTTGGTCCCCGCGAAGGTGATGGTGATGCTTTCTCCCGCTGTGACTGGGCCATGCCAACTGATTTCATTAGCGGTTATCACCCCCCCCCCCCCCCCCCGCGCTCCCCAAGCGGCGAACTCAACCCCGCTGGGCAAGGTGTCGCTTAAGCGGACGCTGTCACTCACCAAGCCGCTATTGCTCAAGACCAAGGTATAGGTCACCCGCTGGTCTGGTTCAACCCTGACTGGGCTGACCGCTTTGCTCAGGCTGACAATGGGCCCGGGTGCTTCATAAGCCCCCAAATCCACCCTCCTCCCTTGGATGCGGGGGGCTCCCTCTAAATCTAGCGGGCCGCTGGCGGCACGGTCATCGCCGACATCAATGGCCGGGGAGCCTGCTCTAAGGCGCAGATTGCCAGCACTGGTGGGGGCATCCGCAGGGTCGATAGGCTCTCGGAACCGCGGGTCTGCGTCTAGATTGTTTCCGCCGTTTGAGCCCAAGTTGTTATCCCAAGCACTGCTGCCACCTGAACTCTGGACCAAGGTGTAGCTGATCGTCGGGGTACTCGCGCTGGTATTCAGAATTTGAGCCGGGGCATTCATCAGGCCACTCGCTGCGTTCCCCCAGAAGATACTATTGACAATGTGAGGATTGCTGCTTCCATCGTTGTACATCCCCCCGCCGAAGTTAGTAGCAGAATTACCGCTAAAGCTGACTTGGCTCATCTCAGGACTGCTTCCGTTCCAGTTGACCATCCCCCCGCCGAAGTTAGCAGAATTGCCGCTAAAGCTGACTTGGCTCATCTTAGGATTGCTGTTGTTCTGGTTGACCATCCCCCCGCCGTTGAAATCAGAAGAATTGCCGCTAAAGGTGACTTGGCTCATCACAGGACTGCTGCTATCGTTGTACATCCCCCCGCCGTTGAAATCAGAAGAATTGCCGCTAAAGCTGATTTGGCTCATCTTAGGATTGCTTCTATCGTTGAACATCCCCCCGCCTTGGTCACCAGCCCGATTGCCCCTAAAGCTGATTTGGTTTATCTCAGGACTGCTTCTTATGTTGTACATCCCCCCGCCGCAATCATTCGGGCAGATACCACCCCCATCATCCGCATCCCCAGCGGTGATGGTGAAGCCGTCCAAGACCGCTGTGCTGGTAACCCCGCTGTTGTAGATGACGTGGTAGGCGTTCGAACCAGTAATATTGGCTGTCGCCGTGACCACCCCATGGCTATCTGTGCCATCATTGCGGTCAATATCCCCGCTCAAGACCGTCACGTTGACTCTGGGCTGGCGTTGCCGACGCTGGGTCTCCGTGCCCGCGAAGCCCCCGTATATCTCAACCCAATCTTTCAGGGCAAAGCTGGCCGTGACAACATTGTTGGTCTGCCCCCGGCCCTCGTCCGGGTAGTAGACTCCCTCCGCCACCCATATTTCGTCCCCGGCTACGGCCACAGCGAGCGCATCTTGCAGGTTGGTGTAGGCTGAGGTCCAACTCATCCCATCTGTCGCCGTCAGGAGCGTGACATCAGCGTCAACATAAAGCCGCCTCGAGCTCAAGACGACATGTCTGACGCTGGTTGACCCTGTTTGGAAGCTGCTGCTGAACTGAGCCGTGTTGGTGATGAAGACACCGCCTGAGATGAGGTTGGTCACCCCGAAGGTGATGCTGATGCTTTCTCCCGCTGTGACTGGGCCCTGCCACCTGATTTCATTAGCGGTTATCATCGCCCCCCCTTGCGCTACCCAAGCGGCGAACTCAACCCCGCTGGGCAAGGTGTCGCTTAAGCGGACGCTGTCACTCACCAGCCCGCTATTTCTCAAGACCAAGGTATAGGTCACCCGCTGGCCTGAGTCAACCCCGACTGGGCTGACCGCTTTGCTCAGGCTGATATAGGGCGCGGCCCTTTCATAAGCCCCCAAATCCACCCCCCTCCCTTGGATGCGGGTCGCTCCATCTAAATCTACCTCGTCTCTGGCGGCACTGTTATCGCCGACATCAATGGCCGGGGAGCCTATTTTAAGGCGCAGATTGCCAATGGAAGTGGGGGCCAGGGCTGGGTCGATAGGCTCTCGGAACAGCGGGTCTGCATCTAGATTGTGACCGCCGTTTGAGCCCAAATTGTTATCCCAAGCACTGCTGCCACCTGAACTCTGGATCAAGGTGTAACTGATCACCGGGCTGCTCGTGCCGCTATTCGTAATTTGAGCCCTGGCATTCATCAGGCCACTCGCTGCGTTCCCCCAGAAGATACTATTGATAATGTGAGGACTGCTGCCAGTGTTGTACATCCCCCCGCCGTGTTGAACAGCCCGATTGCCGCTAAAGCTGACTTGGCTCATCTTAGGATTGCTGCTGTTCTGGTTGAACATCCCCCCGCCGACGGCAGCAGCATTGCCGCTAAAGCTGACTTGGCTCATCTCAGGATGGCTGCTGTGGCTGTTGATCATCCCCCCGCCGTGGTGAGTAGCAGTATTGCCGCTAAAGCTGATTTGGCTCATCTTAGGATGGCTGTTATCCCAGTTGACCATTCCCCCGCCGTGGGCACCAGCCCGATTGCCCCTAAAGCTGATTTGGCTCATCTCAGGACTGCTTCTTATGTTGTACATCCCCCCGCCGCAATTATTATTATCCGGGCAGACCCCCGTAACATCCACATCCCCAGCGGTGATGGTGAAGCCGTCCAAGACCGCCGTGCTGTTAACATCGCTGTTGAAGATGACGTGGCGGGCGTTCGTGCCGCTAATATTGGCTGTCGTCGTGACCACCTCATTGCTATCTGTGCCATCATTGCCGTCAATATCCCCGCTCAAGACGGTCACGTTGGTCTTGGGCTGGCGTTGACTGCGCGAGGTCTCCGTGGCCGCGAAGCCGCCGTATATCTCAACCCCATCTTTCAGGGCAAAGCTGGCCGTAACATCATTGTCGGTCTGCCCCCCGCCCTCGTCCGGGTAGTAGACTCCCGCCGCCACCCATATTTCGTCCCCGGCTTGGGCCACAGCGAGCGCATCTTGCAGGTTGGTGTAGGCTGTCGTCCACCTCATCCCATCTGTCATCGTCAGGGTCACAGATGCGTCAACATAACACAAATCATTTGGACATTGGGCTTGGGCCAAGCTAACCCCAAACCAAAGGCTCAAGCCTAGCCCGATGATCAAACTAAGACCACATTTAGCTTTTAGGGTTAAATTCATGTTCTTGTTTCTCCGTCCATTCCTTAAATTCCTAAACTTTTATTAATATCTTGTTGATAGGCCTCTACTTGTTCAGCTAAAATTTCTGCCAGTGTCACCACCCGTCCACTTAGCCCAGACTCCAACATACCATAAGAAACAGCCACTGAGCGAGTACCTTGTCTGGGATCAACTTCAATTTGGTGTTGGCCTAAAATGGCTCCAGCGAAATCAGCGTATTCAATGGCGATGATTTTGCGGTCGGTTTGGGTGAAATGAAAGCCATAACGCCAGAGACGTTCGCCGCCGAAGAGGGTTGCCGTCACTGGGTCTAGCTGGAAATCAGGCACAAGCTCTAGAACCGTAGCATCATCGATGAGTTTGCCGCCTAAGTTAAGCGTAATGATCCCACCACTGCGGTCTCCTGGCAAATCCATTGATCCTTTGGAGCCGTGAATTTGGCGTAACCAGATGCCTTGGCCGTGTGCGGCATGGTCTTCAATATATTGACCCACAGCCCCATTTTTGAAATTGAGGGTGGCATAGAGTGCATCTTCTGCTGTGGCTTCAAATTCGGCGGGCATGGCTTTTTGCCAGCGATCATAAACCCCGGCTGGATTTGACTGCGAGCTTTCCCCTGTCGCCGCTGGATTATAGCGTACCTTTTCGTATAGTCGACTTTGGGCGTAAACGCTGTCAATGTCACCCAAGAGATATTCCATCATATCAGTGAAATGAACCCCAACATCAAGTAAAACACCACTTTGATCCTTTTGATGTCGCCAGACTGAAATCAGCATTTTATCACGGCCAGCGGCAGTATTGTGGATCAAAAAACGCGGATCACCAATCACCCCAGCCTCTAAAAGGGCCTTGGCCAGACGATTGATTGGGTCACGGCGATAATTCTCGGCCACACTGACCACGCGGTCTGCGTATGCGGCCGCCTGCACAATAAGGTTACAGGCGCGAACGGTTAGCCCCATCGGTTTTTCAACCATGACGTGCCAGCCGTGTTCTAAGGCTTCGAGAGTCAGTTGATGATGATAGGGTGGCGTGGTGGTTATATCGACAGCCTCCACGCCTAGCCCGTCTAAATCGGCTAGGCTGCTGACCACTTGGGGACGTTGACCAAAATATTTTTCCGCCTCATCAGCTAAGGACTCAGCGTTTGTTTGGACAGGGTCACACCCCCCGACCAATTCTAAATTTTGCCAGCCGATGCGATGCAATTCAGTCAATCCATAAAGATGACGATGACCCATACCGCCACAACCGACGATGGCGAGACGTATTTTTGTCATAAGAAAATCCTTTCTATCTACGTTTACCCCTACGTAAGAGGGAGTCTATTATTTTTCAATCAAAGAGGATGAACAAATTTTGGCCTTAGTAAAACAGTATCTTAACTGATTCTGTTATCAACCAGCGCCGTTTTAAGGCACCCATATTGCCTCAAGCTCCGGCCTGTCGCTATTGGTCAGATTGGTCTGATTGCGACCATCGGCATCCATGACATAAATTTCACGGTTGCCACCATCTCGAGCTGTGCTGAACAGGATTTGACTGCCGTCTGGCGACCAGGCAAAGTCGTGATTAAGACCTTCCTGAAAGGGCGTATTGCTTAAATTACGAATATTTTCAGTGCTGATTTCTGCAAGAGAGATAACCTGCGCTGGAATAGTGACAGCATAGATATCTAGGTCACCATCAGCGTCAGAGATGTAGGCAATGACTTCCGCCGTTGGCGACCAAGTTAGGGCGACTTCTTGGGCTGGGTCATCAGTTAGTTGGGTTTCGACCAAGGTAGCCAAGTTTAAAAGAAAAATATCGACTTGACCGCTTGTTTCGTCCTCACGGACGTAAGCGATGCGCTTACCATCTGGGGCATAAATGGCTTCCAAGACAGCTAAGTCAGGCCCATTCACAAATTTGAAGACTTCGCCATCAGGGCTGATTTGATACAGAATCAGTTTTTCTTGCTCATTACCTCGTGTAGAGCCGATGAGCAAGGTGCAACCATCCCAAGTATCGCCCGGTTGAACGTCGGCGCAGGCGGGTGACCAAGCGAAGGGGATGTCATTGGCTGGATGATTGCTGAGGTTAAACAAATTGCCATCTATAGCGCGAATAAAAATTTCCTGATCGCCAAAGCGGCCAGAAATAAAAGCGAAGAATTGTCCATTCGGCGACCATAACACATTGACATCATCAGCCTCTGGGTTATTACTCAAATTCATCAGATTTTCGCCCCTGACATCGGCCATGACCACTTCTAAGGGCCTTCGTTCCCCGCTTCCATAACGATTCGTGTGCCAAATTATTTTTTGGTTTAGCGCCGACCAAACCGGAAATACGTCAGCCCCTTGGTGATTACTGATATTTTGTGGATTACTGCCATCTGCCTCAGCGATGACAATTTCCCAATTATCGTTAAGGCCCGCCATATAAGCAATGCGTAATGATTGTGTAACCAAAGTCGGCACGGCTTGGGGCGTTGGAAAAGGTGGGAGGGGCGTGGGAGTCTCAGTGGGGGTCAAGGTCGGTGTGGCTGTATTGGTCGGCGTAGGCGTAGGCGTAGGGGTAGGGGTAGATGTCGGGGTCAGGGTTGGCGTAGAAGTAGGGGTAGATGTCGGCGTAAATGTTGCTGTTGGCATTGGGCTCGAGGGGGGGAAATTTTGCGCGACCCTAAGTTTATCTTGTGTCAAAATTTCATTCAATGTCGGTAAATAGACCATCAGAATGAGCCCCCAAATCATACAAACACATAATAGACAGATGATGATGATAATTAGACTAAGTGCTTCGAGCTTGGTGATTGAGAAGTACCTCTACGATGAACAATGAGTAATGAGTAAGGAATTAGAAGTGTCTGACATGACAACGATATCAGCCGCCCGTTAGAGTTTCGGGCCTAGCAATTTGGTTGCGGTTCGCCGCAGCCGCAAGACGATTTTCTAAGACAGAGTTTACGGTAAAATTATCTAACTGCAAGTACCAAGCGGCGGCATCGAACAGGGCTTGTTGGGGCATGAGGCCGATTAATTCGGTGGATTCAATGGCTGTGCCATAACGTTGAGCTTCGCGACGGATGAGTTCAATGGTTAGGGGTAGAGATGTTTGGGTGAAGTCGGTTAAATTGAGACTGACCTGGGCTTTGCCTTGAACTTTCAGGCCAAGGGCTTTGACAAAACGCAGCCCACCGCTTGAATGACGCACGACTTTGGCTATTTTCTTGGCAATACGGACATCTGAGGTGGTGAGATAGACATTAAAGGCGATTAAGGGTTTTCTTGCGCCAACGGCCACTGCTCCTGCAGAGCCGACGCTTGATGGCCCAAAATCTGGGGCGCGAGATGGGTCTGTGGCGATGTGGTCTCGTAAGCCTTCATATTGGCCCCGCCGCACATTGGCCAAGTTTTGGCGCTCTGGCCTAGTCGCCGCTGCTTCGTATAAATAAACTGGAATGTGCAGTTCTTCACCCACCTGTTTACCAAAGCGACGAGCGATGGTGACACAATCGGTCAGACTCACCGCCTGAATGGGTACAAAGGGGCAAACATCCATCGCTCCGATACGAGGATGTACACCTTGATGTTGCCTTAAGTCGATTAAGGCGGCAGCCTTACGGACCCCTTGATAGGCTGCTTCAGCGACTGTCTCGGGCGGGGCCATAAAGGTGACGACACTGCGATGATGATCCGCATCTAAGGAGTAATCCAATAACACCACCCCATCCACCGCAGTAATCGCCTCCATAATTTGCTGTATTACCTCAGGTCTTCGTCCTTCACTAAAATTGGGAATACATTCAACGTAGGGTTGCATAGATTGCATAATTTAGCCTTGGGTTGTAGAACCTTATTAACTTATGACCAAAAATATTCAGATATTCTCAGAAAATCCGAATTAATGATATCTGACTGTTCCTGGCGTTCCTATATTTCGACTGAAATAGAATTAGTACGCTAGTCTCCGTAAATAATCCAGCATGCCCTGACTGCGCTTGACCTCACTCATGGGATCATCTGCGCCAGGAATGGCTTGCCCTGGACAAGCCGTCACCCAGCGAGTGAAATTGATCTCTTCTAAAGTCTCGCGGATGCTGGGAAAATCAACAGTCTGACCAACACCGACATCGCACCATACGGGATCATGCCAGCCCGTTTCATCTTGGGACGTTTCGGTATAGTCCTGTAAATGAACGTAGTTTAATTGCGCCTGATAATCACGAAGAGACTGCATCGGATCATAGCCCCATAGTTGAGCGTGCGATACATCAATGCAAAGTTTGGTTTTGTTGAGATGTGTCATGTAAAGTTGCCAATGGTCGATGGAATCAACCAAAAGGTTGGTATGGATGTGATAGCTCAACTCCAAACCAAATTGGGCTGCATATTCCGCCCACACCTCTGCCCTCTCTGCGCTGGCAACCACATCTTCATCGGTCACTGCTCGCCCCTCAGGTTTGCGTCCGCTCATATACATAAAACAATCCGCCCCCATCTCTGCTGCAAATTCCATCCGTCGCTTATTCTTTTCTAGGTGTACCCAGTCTCGATTATCCGGCGAACCACTGGCTGTGTAAACCACAAGCGGCATAGCGGTATTGTCACAGATGCGGCGAATCCGCTGCGGTGTGCCCAGCCAATCTAAAGGCAGGCGACACTCCCAGCCGTCCCAGCCTGCTTTTTTCAGTTCTTCCAGCGTTGGTTCCAAATCGGGGTTTTGCCAGCGCAGGCTGCAATAACCTAGTTTGAAGGTCATGAGTAACTCCTTTTCTAGTTATTCCTCGGCGCGTCACCTCGATAGATAAAAATTTTTCAACTTCATGGACAATAGCGGTAAATTTATCTCGAGTCTGGGCAATTGAATAACTTATCATTTTATTTATTCCTTTACGCATTTTTGTTATGGCTATCTATATAGCTACTTTAGCTTCAGATATGCCCTCTTGTCAATTTTATCATCTCCATTAGTTGACCGTCAAGGTAATTGTTTGGGGCATTGGCTTTCCTCAGTAAATAGTTTTAATTAAGATAGTTTATCCCATTTTTTGCTTTGCTTATTTTTAACGACAGACTGATTTTCCTTTTGCGGAGGCTTGACCAAGAGGACTGACTGTGCTAAGATGGGGTGACAATAAACAAGTCAATCCTTAGCTATTTATATCGTATCCGAGAATATTTTAATGAGGCGGTAGAACCCATGTATACGAAAGAGGATTTTTTACGAGAAAATCCAATCCCTTGGGAAGAAAAGATTTTGGAGAGAGGACGAGAGGAGGGCGTAGAAGCAGGACGTGAAGCACTATTGTTAAACATCCAGCGAGTAATTGCCCTACGCTTTGAGATCGAACTGGATCACTTTGCGGAAGCCTTGCAAGACCTGAACTTTGCTGGGATGCAACATCTGAGTGAACTGGCCTTCGAGGTGGATACTTTGGCCGAATTTGAAACGGCGGTTGTGCAAGCACACGAGCAGTTTTTGGTTATTGGAGAAGGGTCATAAATTGAGAGCCAGACTGTCTACAACTAAAGACATGTATTCAGCGGGAGACTCGGGGATTAGGGGGCTAAACTCATTCGCTAATCTTGTAATTCTGACCTGCCTCATGGCTTATTCTGCGCCTCTCCTATTTGTACCAACTGGGTCACGCCGAAAAAAGGACGGCCACTGCGTTCATAAAAAGCCTCGCGAATATCTTCTTCCAGATCAAGGGGCTGGTATAGTTTTTGAAAGGCGGCACTGCGGTCAAATACAATCTCATCAGGTGTACGCCACAGAAAAAAGGTTCGATCATTTAAGTAAGGCGGCATGATTTGCACAAACTGTTTGGTCTCATCCCAATCATAGCCAAAAGTTTCGATTGGCTGGAGCTGGCCTGCGCTGAGAAAAGTCACTTGGGCCGACATGCCCCAATCCATAGCCACGATTGGGCCATGAGCATGCCTTTTGAGCCAGTCCGCTAAATCATAGATAGCATCGCTATGGTCGCTGAGTCCCCCGCTTTGGGTGAGGGCTTTGTGGTAACGCCAAGTAATGAAGCCCTCAGATAAGAAGAGTATTAGCAAACACGTCATGAGAAAAATTGTGATAAAGCGATGTTTGTCAATACCTAAAAAATTTATGTCCATCTTTTGAATTGAATAACTTGTCAGGGTTGAGTATCTATAAATACGCCAAATCTGAACTCCCGTAGTGGCTAGAGCAATTGCAGGCCAAGTCATCATCACAGCGAAGTGAGTGATCCATAAGTCAGAGACGGTGACAATACTGGCACTGATAATCAGCCCAATCACCAAGTAGGGCAGTAGTATGGCTCCTTGCCGATATCGCCAAGCCAGCCATAGGCTACCAAGACAAGCTAGGCTGAATAAAGTGGCGGTTATTTTATTCGTGTATACATCACCTAAATATAAAAATTGACCACTTTGCAAAAATACCCATAGCTGTTCAAATCGTTCTTGTAAATTTGTTCCGACAGCCGTATTATCGACTCCATAATAAGATGTGCCAGCATGAGTGGTTATATTAATGAAGGTGCCCCCAGTTTGCAAATTATAAAGAAGCAGGGGCCAGCAACCTAAACCACTCGCGAGAATTAGACCGCCTAATTGCATCAGAGAGAATTGAGTCAAACAGGTAATCAAAAGGTTAACACTTTTTCGTTGAATAAAGATATGAATCAGGAGCCAAGCTAACAGCAGTGCCCCTAGAAGCCAGATAAACAGCAGCTTGGCATACAGGCCGAGACCGAATAGAAACATGCCGAGCCAGGCGAAACGATAGTGACGTGTGCGCCACCAGAGCAGCCAGCTCCAGGCCGCTGCTATCCCGATTGTGGCGGTCACGCTGGTCACAAAGATGCCTTGGCGTGTCCAAAAAATGAAGGTTGGGTTAACGGCCAGCAATGCCGCAGCGACCAGACCAGCCACGGCGTTACGATTGAGTGATTGGCTAAATCTACAAACTAAAATCAGAGTCAGCACACCGAGTGTGACTGTGTATAGGCGCAAACTCCAGACAGTTAGGCCACCAAGGGCTAAAAAAGGCAGTGTGCCATAAGTGTTGATGGCCCCGATATAATCTTGTGTGGTGAGAGGGAACTGGCGACCAAAGAGCGGGAGAGTACTCTCGCGGAAAGCAGTGACGGGTTGATTTGTCAATAATTGGAGAGTCGGGATGACTTCAAAGGCTTCATCATAGTGTAATCCAGGTAGCTCGAGTTGATAAAGGGCGGCAAGCAGATAGATGGTGATGATGAGAATGAGCCAGAGTCGATGCATGGATTGAATATTAGGGGTCGTTAAGTGTCAAGGTGTAAGGCATTTATCAGAATTCTCATTTCTAATCATAACTTCTTGAGCCCCTTGTGAGGCTTGACAGATGTAACATTTAGGCTGGTTTCCTGTTTTAGATCTGTATTGTTTTAAGACTGCCTCTTGTACTTTCGGAGCGACATCAATGGGGGCGAGGGCGACGCAACAGCCGCCAAAACCACCACCTGTCATACGGGCTCCATAAACATGAGGGACATTTTGCATAATATCAACTAAAATATCAATCGCTGGAACAGTAATTTGAAAATCATCTCGCATGGACTCATGCGATTTGGCCATAAGTGGGCCGAGGGCTTGCAAGTTACCCTGTGAAAGCATTTTGGCCGCTTCTAAAGTCCGATCATTTTCAGTAATCACATGCCGTAAGCGTTGTCGAATAGTCTCAGGTAATTCGTGACTTTGTTGTTCAAATGTGTTTTGACTCACATCACGCAATGCAGCGGCCCTAAAGTGGTTTGCCGCCGCCTCACATTCTTGTCGTCGGGTGTTATATTCTGAGTCTACTAAGCCTCGTTTCACACCACTGTCGACAATCACAATCGCCGTATCCGAGGGGACGGGCACAGGCTGATAACTCAAATCGCGGCAGTCAATCAACAAGGCATGATCCGCTTGGCCCAAAGCGGCAATAAACTGGTCCATAATACCACAATTAACGCCCACAAAATTATTTTCCGCTTTTTGGCCTGATAGAGCCAGTTGAACTAAGTCTACAGGCAAATTACTGATTTTCAAAAAGGCTTGTCCTAAAGCCATCTCAAATGAAGCAGAAGAACTGAGACCACTCGCAATAGGCACATTTCCGGCCACAGCCATATCAACCCCTTGGAGATGATGACCCGCTTCTAACAACATTTTTGCCATCCCCCGCACATAATTGGGCCATCGCATTTTGGGTTTAGGGTTAATAGGCTTTGAGAGGTCAAATTGATCAAATTGACGTTTATCAACTGCGAAGATGCGTACCATTGAGGCGGTACCAGGCCTAGCAGCTACAATTGTGCTGAAGTTGATGGCTGCGGGTAGAACAAATCCATCATTATAGTCTGTATGTTCACCAATGATATTAACCCGGCCTGGGGCTTGAAAAAAACGGGGGGCAATGGATGTTTCAATAAATTGTTTCCTAAAGGCAGCTTGTATATTTGTAATAAGATCCATAGAATTTTTAAATTGATTTTCGATTTATTATGACCTAAGGTGAGATGTTTTGAAAATACAAAGCCCCTTTGTTGCGTGGCACAAAGGGGCTTTGCTTTATAGTGGAGATGCCGGGAGTCGAACCCGGGTCCAAACATGCTGGCTATAAGTGTCTACGAGTGTAGTTGACTTCAGGTGTTTCATTTGAGTTACGTCAGCCAACAGAGTTCGCCCAAACTAGCCGATTAATCTTTGCCATGTTTTATCAGCATCCACATGACGCACCCCGATTTCTCTGACGGGCCCCGCCCTCTCTCGGGGAAAGAGGGCGGGGCCCGTGACCTACGTATTATGAGGTCAAACGGTGTTCTTTAACGCAATTATGCCGCGAGAGGCAATGCGCTGTAGGAACGACCAATAGTCGGTACTTTTTCGGCACCTAAGGTGGTGAAGCAGTTTAACGAGTTACGTCCGCTCGACCCGCAACTTATACCCTTCCACATACTTGTCGAAACCATTTCATCCCCAAGCCTTTTTAGAATAGGCTAATATTGAGTATAGCACAAAGCCCTGTGAGTTCCAAATTCAACTTAGGAATGGGAATTAATTTGGATTCTTAGAGTTGACGAGCAATCAAAAGGGTGCTATAATCGGGTCAGAATATACCCCAAATTGTTGAGTTTAATTTCCCACAATAATTTCTGTCACCTAGAGTATATTTCAGTGTTGATAAGTTAAATTTCACATATTTTTATATGGGATAAGATAAACATCTGACGTTGCGTAAAATTTTTGAGACTCCCCCTATCAGTATAAACAATTTAAGTTAAGGTTATAGATATTCAACCCCTCGATCTATGGCCTATCATAACTAATCAACTTGAGCCTCTATCATAAAAAGACCTCTAATAAAATTATTTCACCTAAAAATTTTAGGTAGATAACTATATTCAAAATATCCAAACTATATTTAAGAAGAGAAAAAGCTTATGCGAGAAGCAACTGACACACCTATCCGAGAACAGCGCAATCAATCACAGTCCAATGGCAGTTCTCACCAATCTGATAAGTCGTTGAATATTAATATTTCCGATTTAGAAGTTAAGACTTTAACAGAATTACGTGACCTAGCTAAAACCTATAATATAACGGGTTATAGTCAGTTGAAGAAAGATGATTTAGTCGTTAGGATTTTAAAAATCCATGCCGAAAAGCAAGGTCTCATTTTTGGGGGGGGGGTCTTGGACATTATGCCAGATAGCATTGGCTTTTTACGATCCCATCACCTTCTTCCTGGCCCAGAAGATGTATACGTTTCGCAAAGTCAGATCCGACGTTTTGGGCTACGAACGGGTGATATGGTTATTGGCCATGTGAGACCCGCTAAGGACAATGAAAAGTATTTTAGCTTACTACGCGTTGAAGCGGTTAATGGCCTTGATCCAGAAACTGCGAAACGTCGTCCTCAGTATGAACGCTTAACCCCAATTTATCCCGAAGAACAATTAACACTAGAGACCGACCCAAAGATTTTAGGCACCCGGATGTTAGATCTATTGGCTCCCATCGGTCGTGGACAACGGGGACTGATTGTTTCGCCCCCTAAATCTGGTAAGACAACGGTGTTGAAACAAATCGCCAATGGCATTAGTCACAATTATCGTGATGTTCACCTGATGGTTGTGTTAATCGGTGAACGACCAGAAGAAGTAACAGATATGGACCGTTCTGTAGATGCTGAGGTCATGGCCGCTACCTTTGATGAACAAGAAATCGATCAAACCAGAGTGGCCGAGATGGCCTTGGCTCGTGCCAAGCGGCTTGTTGAAGGTGGCCGAGATGTCGTCATCCTGATGGATTCACTCACTCGTCTGACACGGGCCTATAATATGGTTGTCCCGCCGAGTGGTCGAACTTTATCTGGGGGGATTGATCCAGCCGCCCTTTATCCGCCCAAACGGTTTTTTGGCGCGGCTCGTAAGCTTGAAGAAGCAGGTAGCCTAACGATTGTTGCTACTTGTCTTTTTGACACAGGGAGTCGTATGGATGATGTGATTTATGAAGAGTTTAAGGGAACTGGAAATATGGAACTTCATCTTAGTCGCAAATTACAAGAACGCCGTATCTTCCCTGCCTTTGATGTGGAACGCTCCAGTACCCGACGTGAAGAACTCTTATATGACGAGAAGGTACTCAATCGAATTTGGACCTTACGGCGCATGATAACGGCGATTGGCGGTGGCCCCGAAGGAACAGAACTTGTCCTCACCCGTTTGAGTAAAACGAAAAGTAACGCGGACTTTTTAGACACTCTTCATCGCGATATTTTATAAATATTACGCAGTTATGTTGATACGGTTATTTTTTATGGGACAATGCGTTCTAGAGGAGCGGTCTAATTTGTCAGGATATTTTTTTGCAAAAAAGATACAAGTTCCGCTAGATCTAATGGTGTGTAATGGCGTGTCCGTTGCTGCAATACGCTAGGCTTTACAAACTGCGTCAGGCCTGCACAAGTGTCCTTGTCCCTAAAAATTTATCCCTTTATAAGCAACCTAGCCTAGACATTTTGGTTGCAATTGTTGTTTTGACATAAACTTTCTAGCATATTTGACATTCCTACGCAGGTTGGATAATATTGTCCGATCTTTTTTAATTCATAGGAGTTATCATTATATGCAAGAGCCACTGGTTGAACCCTCTAATTTCATCACCCCACGGGTATCTCATCAGACGTTATCATCACGCTCAGTTCCTTTTGATGTTCCCTCTGTTCAAACTCACCCCAATACTTGGTTTGATCGTCAGATTGTCCTCAATCGTTTTTTGACCCATATCGTCGTCTTAAGTTTGATTGTGAGCATGATTGCCTTAGGGGGCATTTCCCTGTCTAAAAAACCCTTGAAGGCCCCTCACTTAGTCGGCCCTCAGACAATCTCCTCAGTTGTAAAAGACCCAGATGTGAGTCAACCCCTATCGCTTTCCACCGCTTTGAATAATCAACAAGATTTGCTGCTACCCAGCGTTGTTCCTGTGACGGTGCGAACCGACCTCTCGGAACCTGTCTCGGTATCTACAGGAGAAGGCCCGAAGATATCAAGAGATGAATTACAGATTTATCATGTGCAAAGTGGCGATACCGTCTATGGTATTGCCGCCAAATTTGGTTTAGCTCCTGAAACCATTCACTGGGCCAATAAATCTTTGGAAGAAAACCCTGATTGGCTTAGTGTTGGTCAAGAGTTAATTATTCTGCCAATGGATGGTGTTTATCATCAAGTGGGTGGGTCTGATACCATTGCCAGCATTGCCGCGACCTTCAACGTCAAGCCGGAAGCAATCATTGACTATCCTCTGAATAATATTAATCCAGAGGCCTTAACCATCTATCCCAACCAATGGCTGGTTGTGCCTGGCGGTATTAAGCCTTATAAGCCGCCCAAGTATGTCGCTGTGCCTAAAGTAAAAGCCCCACGAGGGGTTATCTATGGGACAGGCTATTTCCAGTGGCCAGCCAAGGGTAGAATTTCCCAAGATTATTGGGGAGGACATCCAGGTCTTGATATCGCAGGTTGGGTCGGAGCGTCAATTCAGGCCTCAGACTCTGGATATGTCGTCGCCGCCCAATGGGATAACCGTGGCTACGGACGAATGGTCATGATTGATCATGGCAATGGATATCAAACCCTCTATGGACATCTGAGTTCAATTTATGTCTCAGTTGGTGATGAGGTTTATAAAGGCGAAACGATTGGTGAAATGGGCAGTACGGGTAATTCAACGGGGCCACACTTACATTTCGAGGTTCTTTATGAAGGTGTTTCACATAGCCCGTGGAAATTTTTACCTTAGATGACTGAAGGGTGGTAATGTCTATATGACAACCTGTGGTCCCCAAATAATCTCATTCGTTTAATAATTTTTCCACAGAGTGTTTAACTAAAGAATCTCCATGACCGAAGAATCTTTTCGAATACTAATCACTAGGGCCAGTGGTTATTTGGGTCGGCATTTGTGTCTTTGGGCTGAAAAAGCCCAAGCTGATTATCAGCTACACTGTAAATTTTGGAACGCCCGTAATCCCCCCCAACTGGTCTAAAAATTTGTTCAAGTCAAGTGAAAGGTATAAGATAAGGTAGAATTTTTCTACCTCTATCATCTTAAACCTACGGAAATATATTTTTCATCGTGATCTTGCCATTTTATAATAAACAACCTTGCCACCCTGCAACTTTGCAACTTTGAATCAAAGGTCTATACGCCATGACAGACAGCACAAAGTCTCAAAAAGAAGCCTATAACCCTAAATTGATTGAGCCGAAATGGCAGACAAAATGGGAAGAAGATGGCCTCTATCGGTCTTGCGTTGATTGGCATAAACCCAAGCATTACGCGATGACCATGTTGCCTTACCCCAGTGGCGACCTACATATTGGACACTGGTTCGCTATGATCCCCTCCGATGCCCGGGCACGTTTTATGCGCATGCGGGGCTATAATGTTCTTTTCCCAATGGGCTTTGATGCTTTTGGCCTGCCTGCGGAAAACGCAGCTATTCAGCGTAACATCCATCCTGCCAAATGGACATACACGAATATCGAGCGCATGCGGAAGCAACTTCGTAGTATGGGGGCCATGTTCGACTGGGAACGAGAAGCCGTTAGCTGTGATCCCAGTTATTATCATTGGACGGAATGGTTTTTTAAAGTATTTTATGAGCATGATTTGGCTTATCGCGGTGAGTCGCTGGTCAACTGGTCGCCCACCCTGCAAACCGTCTTAGCCAATGAACAGGTTATTGACGGCAAAGACGAGCGCACGGGCCAACCTGTTATCCAGAAAATGATGACCCAGTGGTTTTTCCGCGTCACCAAATATGCAGATGAATTGTTGAATTTTGATACCTTAGATTGGCCTGAGCCGGTTAGGGTCATGCAGACCAACTGGATTGGGCGCAGTGAAGGAGCCAGTGTGACCTTTAAGACCGAGGCTGGTGACCCCCTCGAAGTTTTCACCACCCGCCCTGATACGTTGTGGGGAGCCACCTTTATGGTCCTAGCCCCAGAACATACGCTGGTCGAAAAATTGACCACCGCAGACCAAAAGGCGGTTGTTGAAGCCTATGTTGAACAGGCGGCCACAGCGACAGAAATTGAACGCACCTCCGCATCCCGTCAAAAGACAGGGGTCTTCACCGGAGCGTATGCCATCAACCCTGTCAATGAGGCCAAGATTCCGATTTGGATTGCTGATTATGTTTTATCGACTTATGGCAGCGGGGCTATTATGGCTGTCCCCGCTCATGATCAGCGTGACTTTGACTTTGCTCGGCAGTATGGTTTAGAAATTATCCCCGTCATACAACCAGTGGGAGAGCGTTTTGATGGAGCCACCATGCGTGGGGCCTATATTGGGCCTGGGCAAATGATAAACAGCGATGCCTTTAATGGTACCCTGTCTAATGAAGCTAAGGGTCGCAAAAATCCAGCCATTAATGCCGTGATTGATTGGTTGGAAGAACGTCAAATCGGAAAAGAGTCAATTAACTATCGTCTGCGCGATTGGCTTATCAGTCGCCAGCGTTATTGGGGCAGCCCCATTCCCATGCTGCACAAGGCAGATGGCTCTGTCGAGGCTGCTTCCGAAGATGACTTACCGATTGAGTTACCGGAAGATGTGGAATTTATGCCGACGGGCCAAAGTCCACTCTTATTTCATCAAGGTTTTTTAAATACACAAGCCAGTGATGGTAGCCCAGCCAAGCGTGAAACAGATACCATGGATACCTTTATGTGTTCGTCTTGGTATCAATATCGCTATCTTAGTCCAGCCTATCGTCAAGCTCCCTTCGACCCTGAGGAAGCTGCCTATTGGCTACCTGTTGATGTCTACACTGGTGGGGTAGAGCATGCCACTATGCATCTGCTTTACACCCGCTTCTTCACCAAAGCCATGCGTGATACCGGAGTCTTTGATGAGACAACCAAAATTGTTGAGGGCCACGGTCGCCCCCTGTCCGAAATTTTTGATGAGCCGATGACCATCCTCCGTAACCAAGGCCAAATTTTGGGTGAAGAAAAAATTGGGCACTATATCCTAGCCACAGGCCGCTTTGAGGGCCAAAAATTCTTTGTAGATAAGATCGAGGTCATTGATTCGGCCGAGGCTCCGGCATCGTTTACCGGCGTACAGGGTGAAATCATGCGGCGCACCGAAAATATTTTGCAAGTGCAACAGGGCGATATGCAAATTACTGTGGAAGTGTCGTCCGATGCTTCTATCAACATCCCTGGTCTGGGGGAGAAATGCAATGTGAACCAATTACAACATCACTTGGAAATTCAACGTATGTCTAAAAGCAAAGGCAATGTTGTCAACCCAGACGAATTGGTGCAAACTTATGGAGCTGACACCGTGCGAACCTATCTCATGTTTGCTTTCGATTGGCAAAAAGGTGGCCCTTGGAATAGTCAAGGCCTTCGTGGCCCGCAACGTTTCTTGGACGATGTGTGGCGTTTGATCACCGAGCCAGTCCAAGATGATTTAAAGGCAGCGAACCCAAAAGCTAAACGCCCTGCCACAGGCATGACCAGTCGTGACCTCCAGCGAAAAGTTCACCAGACCATTCAAGCCTGTACTGAAGATTTAGAAGCTTTTGCCTTTAATACCTATATTTCAAGCCTCATGACCCTGCGTAATACGTTGCAGGAAGCCAAGCGCACTGACTTAGTCGGCAGCGAAATCTGGAACGAGGCCTTGAAAACGTTTTTGCTTCTCCTGGCACCTGCCGCACCACACCTCACGGAAGAATTGTGGGTCTATCTCGGATATCCTTATAGCGTTCATACCCAAGCATGGCCTGATTTTGATCCAGACTTGGCCGCCGAGGAGGAGATTGAGTTAGCGGTGCAGATCAACGGCAAAGTTCGAGCGCGGTTTGTCGCTCCAGCGAATGTCGCCAAAGAGGATGCTGTTGCTCAAGCCAAAGCGTTGGCT
Source organism: Anaerolineae bacterium (assembly GCA_965199695.1). Classification (GTDB taxonomy): domain Bacteria; phylum Chloroflexota; class Anaerolineae; order 4572-78; family 4572-78; genus CBDAUV01. Next base: position 3,245,664 of record OZ241372.1, read on the forward strand.
GAGGTGCAGAGGTTTATCACAGGAAAATCTGTGATCAAAGAGATTTATGTGCCGGGAAAATTGGTGAATCTGGTATCTGTTGATAACTGACTCTTGCCAAGAATGCCACGGACTTTAATGACTTTTCGGCAGTTAATCCATCATATAGCTATTCAGTATGAAAATGCAAAAGCGTTTCAAGAAGCAACACTTACACCTAATGGGTCAATGGATGATCTAGTTGATATTTGTACGCTGACTCCCGATCTATTTCGCACAGATATGTATAAAAGCAGTGAAGTCACCTATATACCGACAGATGTGAGCAAATTGGCTGACCTTCGACATCTGGTTGAAACGACACGATTACGTTATGGACGTATTAAGGGACAAGCTCCTTGTCTATTCTGATTTTGATGATTTTGGTTGTGAATTTAATGTTGTTGACCCTTATTTTAATATAACGGATGACACGAGCCGTATCCCTCAAATCATTGACCTTTCACTTGCCGCCGCCCTATTTGCTAAGGCCGACCACATTGCAGAAGACACAAGAACGACAATCGAAGCCTTGCAATTTAGTGGCCCATATCCCCGTAAAGGCTATATTGTTATTGATTTGGCCAATGATATGCTTAACATTGCGGCATTGGATGATACCCATCGAGTCATTATCGAGATGACAGGCGTATATATTGGTGATCATGTAAAGGACGCAAGGGCGTTACAAAAAAACTTTAAAAAGTCTGCGTCATCTGCGAAATCTGCGGAGTATTTTTTCATAACCTAGTATGCCACAAACTTCACCGCATCAAAAGCAATCTGCTTCGTTGCATAGGATTCGCGGGTATTGTCATAAGCGGCGACAAATTCATGGCCTGAATTATGGCCATTAAAATAAAAGGTGCCTAGACTGACCCATTGATTGTAATGAATATCTTGATTGACAATAATATCATGTTGCTTGCCACTATGTAGCACGCGATAGCGCAAATTCGTCGTGGTTCCGTAGTGGGAGGGGATATAAACGAAGACTTCATAGTTGCCAGCCTGGGCAAAAGTCGGTGTCCAGCGGGCAAAATTTTCAGGCTGGGTATAGGTGTTATAAGTCCAGTAGAAACTTTGCCCATAGCCGCCCGACACAGTATGACGATACTGCGTTGTGCCACCCCAGTAGAACCCAGGCCCAGTATTATCGACAATGATAGACTTTCTGTGAGGTGCTTGAGGCTTCTGCGGCACGGGGGGAGGGTGACCGTAGTAGTGATCTTGATAAGGCGATCGATCTTTTTCGGATGGGTGGGTCGGATAACCCCGAGGACTAGTAGGCTGTGCATTTGGTGGGGGGTCTAAACGCCAAGTGAATTGGGCGGTTGCTTCGCCTGTTTTTTCGAAATAGGCCATCTGAACATGGTGCGTACCACCAACAAAGAATCGCCGAGCTGTATATGTTTTGACCGCCTGAACCTGCCAGCGGTCAATGATCAGTTCGCCGTCAACCCATACTCGTACACCGTCATCTACGGTGGCAATAAACGTATAATCCCCTTGCTCAAATTCAATATTGGCTGACCAGCGGGCCGAAAAATGGTCGGCAGGGATACCTTGTCGAGGCGAGTTGAAGCCCCAGTGATGGTTGATTTCTATCTCAGACCCTATTGCGGCTGGATAGCCCTGGAGATGGGGATTGTTAAAATATTCCACATACCAATCCGCATAGCCACCTTCTGCTAACGCAGACGTTCCTAATAAGGATTGGGTCGCTAATATTGTGGTCACAAATAACCATAGCTTAAACCGTTTCATTCTAATAACCCCTTTGCAAAGATTGGAGAGTAGGGGTTAGGGTTCTAACCCTTGCTCTCTACATAACATTATGTCTAGTAGAGTTAATTCTACGCTAACTTAGCGCAATCGTCAATTTTATAGAAGCCATATTATGCCATTCGGACTTGATTATCCGACCGTCTTGCCTTATCATCCTCCATATCAATCGTGTTATACTGAAAATAAGTCGCCTATTTTTTCGATGCGTGTACATCTTTTGAATGCGGGCCATTAACTCGGTTAGGTCAATATTGCTGTCCAGACCACTTTGCTTTTGCTGCAAAGCCTCGCGCAAGACAGGCAATTTGTCTTCCATTTCCTCGCGGAGATGGGTAATATTATCTATATTTAGTCGCTCCTTCGTGTAGATTCATCAGTTAATCGTTCATTACCTACTCAACCACACCCTATTTCACCACCAGGGGCAAATACACATTATGCGACGTATTACCCGGCGCACCAGGATCAGTGATACGACCATTAACCGTCAGGTCATGATCGCCCCGCGCCCCATCGACAAAGTGCAGGATGATCTGATTACCCTGAATAATCGCCCCAGTCTGCCCATCGTAAAGGAAGTCATACCAATGTGGGGTTGGATCGGTTGGGGTGGGTCCATACTTCCAATAGGTATTTGGCCTGAGACTATCCGTCAGAATGAGGGTGATGCTGATATTTTCTGTGCCTGACAAGCCACTGACATCAAAGTCTAGGAAGCCTTGCTCAAATGTCACGCCTGAGGGCGTGGTGCTGGTGGCTGGGTTGGTGATGGCCTGGACGTTAACCAGCTTCGTCTCTGGCGGAGCGACAAGGGTGACGTAATCGCCTGTAACGCTGGGCAAAGAAGCGACGTAATCTTGCTCGTCGTCAGGTGTACCGTCGTTATTGCCGTCACCGTTGTTGGGCGCGTTGCTTTCAATCGTGTCCTCAATGCCATCATCATCGACTGTTGTTTCTAAACGCACTTGGTCTAAGTGGAAGCGACCACTCACCGCATCGGAGAGGCTGAAGGCATAGCCCCAGACTTCGCTCAAGGTCAGACCATCATTTGGCGTTCCTTCTGGCTGCTCAGTCCTACGAGTCAAAGCGGCGAAAGGAACCGTTACCTGCTGCCACCCGCTGAAGTTGTCAGTGAAGATATATTCAAAGCGTTCTGCCGTGTTAGGGGCTTGATAGAGACGGACGTAATCGACATGCATCGTTTGGGGGAAGGTGGTCGTCTCATCCGGTGAACCCGGCCAGTTCCCGCCCACAGCGACATTCATGATCATGAAGAAGGGATGGTTAAAGACCCAATTGCTGCCGTCTGGAACATCGTCGGCTGTGGCGGTAAAATAATTGGTACTGTCGATGAACCAACGGATGCTGTCTGGCTCCCATTCCACAGCAAAGGTATGGAAATCATCGGCTAAATTGCCTTCGGGCAGCGTATAGCCGCCGCCGATACCGCAACAACCTGAATAGTCTGGGCCATGTATTGTGCCATGTACGATATTGGGTTCGCGACCAATATTTTCCATGATATCGATCTCGCCTGACTGAGGCCAGTTATCTTCATCTAAGTTGGTGCCCAACATCCAGAAGGCAGGCCAGAGACCTTGACCAAAAGGTACGCGCAGCCGACTTTCAACGCGACCATATTTGGCCTCGACTTTATCCCAGGTGATCAAGCGGGCCGAGGTGTAGTCACAGGGGCCATACCAACATTTGGGCCGTGCTTCACCTTCGCCAATTTGTTTGGCAGTGATAACCAAATTGCCCTCTCCATCCAAGGCGGCGTTGTCAGGATTGGCGGTGTAATATTGAAATTCACCATTGCCCCAGCCAGGAATGCCTTGGACTGTGCCATCTCCAATTTCGGGAGTCCAAATATTAGGATCAGGTGGTGTCCCTGCTGGGTCATTAAATTCATCGCTCCACACCAGCTGCCACCCAGAAGGGCCAGGGTCAGGAGCCTGGTTGTCTTGCACTTCAAGCCGAATTTGGTTACCTGTATTATGTCCGTAAAACCAGAAGCTCAAGCCTTCGTAAGCAGACCAATCGTGACTCTCTGGGAAGGTATGGGTGAAGCCTTGAGTCGGGCCAGGGAGCAAATCTATATTGACCCTGCCGGAAGAGGCTGCGTAATCCACGCTTAAGACCGTTTCATACAAGCCTTGGCCAGGGATAGCCTGACCTGTCTCGGACATGATTTCGGTGAAGGTGAAAGCAAGATTGCCCCAAGTATCAAGATGATAGGGGAAGGCTTTAAAGTCATCGATCAATGTCGGGTCGGCCTGATCATTTTCTTCGATGGTTAAGATCGCTAGCTCCACCAAACCGATGTCAACGCTAATTGGATTTGAAAGATGTAATCTGAGGGTTTCTTGCCTGCCTTCATATTTGAGATCATCTAGGGTGTCGATGATAAAGCTTCGCTCAGTGCTACCGGGGGCAAAGGTGAGCGTTCCACTGACAGGGGTATAATCTCGGTCAGCGGTAGCTGCATCGCGGGCTTGGCTAGGAGCCGAAGCATAGTCAACCGTGACTTGATGCACAGAGGTCATATTTAAGCTTACGGTGACGGTCGCTGATTGCCCCTCCGCGACAGTGTAAGAAGTCGCATCGAACTTCACTTCGAGAGGCTGTTCATTGTCGGTGCGGCCATAGATGGCCACTTGATCTAGGTAGAAGGTTTGGGGGCCATTGCTCGTCAGAGTGCCTAAGGCATAGCCATGTACAGCTTCTAGGGTTAAGTCATCGTTGGGAGCCCCATTGCCGATTTCTTTGCGTTCAAAGTCATCAAAGGCAATCTGGAAGAAACGCCAACCCTCGAAGTCGTCTGTAAAACTGTAAGTCCAACGTTCTGCGTCATCACTGGTAGTATCAGCATTCCGATTCTCAATCAAATCCATAAATAAGGTGGCCCCAGAATTGCTGCCGTGGAGCCAGAAACAGATGCCTTCATAGGTGCGCCAATCTTGACTGACCCATTGGTCGACGTTCTCATTCTCAAAGGCGTGGGAGAAGCCGCCCCACTGCATGACATTTGCATCCAGTTGGAGAACGCGATTGACTGGATCCTGATCAGGGATAGGGCTAGGTTGACCATCTGTCACAACATCTGTCACAGTAATAGCGATTGTTGTCCCTGCGGGATCATGCCAGGTCACAAAGCCGATACCGACCCCATCGCCGTTTGCGCCGCTCGGCAATGCGCCGTCCTCGAAATCGTCGATGACGGTGGTATAAAGCCTGACTTGGTCGAGATAGTAGGTTAAAGGACCATTGGTACTTAACCCGCCTAGGGCATAGCCATGCACCGTTTCCAAAGTCAAGTCATCGTTGGGAGCCCCATTGCCGATTTCCTTACGCTCAAAGGCGGTGAAGGGAATTTGGAACCATTGCCAACCACTGAAATCATCGGCGATATTATAGGTCCACCGTTCTGCATCATCCTCTACTGATTCAGGATTGCGATTTTCGATCAAATCGACAAATAAGCTGGTACCTGAATTATTGCCATAAAGCCAGAAACTAAGGCCCTTATAAGCCCGCCAATCTTGGCTGACCCAGGTCCTCAGTTCCTGATCAGCAAAGGCATGGGAGAAACCACCCCATTGGTTAATATTCACATCCAGTTGCAAGACGCGATTTTGACCTGTGATACCTGGCACAGCCGCAGGCAAATTCAGGGTTTCATCCACGAAAGTATTGGTTAAGGTGATGGAAACTGTTGACTCGCTGTCATGCCAAGTGACAAAGCCAATCCCAACATCATTATCTATCTGACCACTGGGTAAATTTTGCTGTTCAAAGTCATCAATAAACGGTTGTTTCCCTGTAGGTCCCGTCGGTTTGGGTTCCTGACCATCATTATCGCGGATAGTTAAAGTCGCTTGGCTATTGGGACCTAATTCGGCATTGATGGGCTGAGATAAGCTGAGGTGGATGGTTTCATCCTCTTCATCCTCCGTGAAATCAGAAAAGGGAATGACAATCTCTCGCCAAGCACTATAGTCAAACCGCTCGGCACTGTCTGTAGTGGGGTCAGAACGGTTATCTTGAATTAAAACAAAGTGTCCACCCGGCAAGCCAGTTTCATAGTTAGCCAGAATCGGCACGTTAGTAGAGGGAGGTTGTAAGGGCGGGGCAGCCTGCATGGGTGCTACCTGTGGTGGCATAAGCCAGAGGTTCAGAAAAAGGCTCATTAAAATAAGCCCAAATAAAGAAAATAAACGACGATGTTTCATGTTGAAAACTCCTTATAGGTTGATAAAAAATTAATATTCAATAGGCGTTACGCAGTGGAATAAGTGGGGGCTTGGAGTCCAATGGGTGTCTTCCCCTTGGGAAAGCAGCCATTGGATGATCCAACAGCTAAAGCCCTTGGCCTCCTAATCACAGTCCTTTTGCGACGAACTGCGTAACGCCTATTCAATTTGAAGGTCGGAAGATATAGTGACTGATGTAGGACAAATAATATATTCGACGAATAACCTCCTCTCTACCATTTCTCTATGAATTTGCCCCACCACAAGAAGCGCGGACAATCAATTCGGTGGGTGAGATAATCCGTCGCGGCAGATTAAGCAGGGTTTCGACTGTTTGACGACCAACCCGTTTAATCGGCTGATGAACAGGGCTAAGAGGGGGGATTGACCTTATCGCTGGTGGAGGAGCGTGAGACACCTGCCATTTTGCCAATTTGTTCTAAGGTTAGTTTTGCCATCACTATATAGCAATTGGGAACGCTCCCAATTTATAGTCTGATCAGAAAATTTTGTCAAATAGAGCAAAGTGGCAAGGTTGCGGCGTGGCAAATGGCTGTAGCTCAACTGAATGACATTGCCTTTTTATGTCACTTCTAAACGCTCCGTCGAGTAGCCTTCATATAGCCTTTCGGCTAAAATGGTGCGTAAACGCGACATCGCTTGATAGATTTCGCTGAAGGTGGTATAAAGAGGCGTGATACCAAAGCGAATATGATCAGGCTCACGAAAATCGGGGATGACTTTGAGGTCAGGTGGGGGGGGATTAATCAAGGCCATATTGATGCGATAGCTTTCCGGATGACGTAATGATACATGGGACCCCCGTTGGGTTGCCTGACGAGGGCTACCAATCGTAACGCCAAAAGGGGTTAACCACTGTTCGGCCAAGGCAATGAGATATTCGCTTTGTTGAACACTTTTAGCCCGCAGTCGATCTATACCCGCTTCTGCTATCAAATCAAGGGCTGGCCCAATGGTTTGCATGGCCAAAATAGGTGGCGTACCAACTTGAAATTGGACGATATCATCAGCTGGCGTATATTCAAGGTTAAAGGCAAAAGGATTTTTGCTACCAAGCCAACCCCAAAGCGGTTGATATAATTGGTCCTGCAAATCACGCCGAACATAGAGGAAGGCCGGAGCACCAGGCCCGCTGTTGAGAAATTTATAGGTACATCCGACAGCTAAGTCGACTGCACAGCCATTCAGGTCAATCGGCACAGCCCCTGCCGAATGGCTCAAATCCCATAAAACCAAGGCCCCAACTTGATGGGCTTTCTCCGTAATGTGTGCCAGGTCATGCATGAAGGCATTTCTATAGCTAACGTGCGTTAAAGCGACTAAAGCCGTAGCTGGGTCAATAAGGTCACAAATCGCCTCGGTCTCGATTGTCGTCTCATCATTTGACACAGCAAGGTCCAAATAGTGTCCTTTTCCTAATAAGTCGATAATGCCTTGGAGCATGTATAAATCGGAGGGAAAATTAAATACATCGCTGATAACCCGATTCCGTCTTGGTCTAGCTCGTAGGGCGGCTGTGGCCAACTTAAATAGATTGGTTGAAGTTGATTCAGTCACAATAATCTCATCAGCTTGTGCCCCAACCAACTGAGCCAATTTAGCCCCTAATTTGGTTGGCATCTCCATCCAGCCTTCTTGCCAACCTCGAATTAAACGTTGTCCCCACTCCTGATTGATAGCTTGTTGCATGACTGCAAATGTCCGTTTGGGCAACCGTCCTAAAGAATTTCCATCTAAATAAATAAGATTAGCCTCATCAATGATGAATTCATTTCGGAAAGCAGCCAGTTCATCTTGTTCATCTAAGCGGTGGGCAAATTCAGGATCAAATTTAGTGAATGGCATGGGTACTCCCTTGAATATAACAAATAACAACTAGCAATAAATGATTAACAGTCATTGGTCGTTTGTCCTAAACGCAAGATAAGGCACACAAGTAATAGATAACAAATGACGAATTCTGTTCTTTTCATTGCCAGTACTATGCCATTGGCATTATAATCGTCGCGGTACGTGCTTTTTACCATTTTCCTTTTTGTTCCGCAAGTATATTGGAATTATTTTGAAACCGAAATGATTATTTTGATTGACCATAATAGAATGACTTTCACAAATTTAGGGTCTGAGTAGCGACCAGAGATTAATATAAGATAATCGTCCAAGCGTGAATTTGGTATATCTTTGCCAAATAAAAATGTTTGGATAAACGTACCGCGCTAAAAACCCCTGAGCGTAGGGGTGTCCAGCCAATAACCTGTGAATCAACCCCTAAATAGGTCAATCGTTTGGCTGAACCTCCCAAAGCCGGGCATCAAATAGACTTCGCTTGCGCCCTCGTCGCGTCCAGTGAACGCCAACCAAGCCCTATCTGGCGATTAGGTAGACATATACCTAGAAAATGTATACTTGGCTATTTTAAAAATTCCGGTATCATGCGGGTTAATGACTGGGCAATTCGACAAATTTTTTGGATCGCTGGATCATTGAATCAAATCATAGGAGCTAAAAATGGGATATAGAAATTTAATTTTTGTTAGTATTGTCTTGGTAGTTGTGGTCGTTTTGATGACCTTGGGCGCGTTGACAGCGAATAACCCGCTGCTGGGCGGGATTATTAGTATGGTTATTATTGTTGGCGGGATTGCCAGTGTCATGTTTTATAAACCCTTCCGTGAGTGGCTGGAAAGTTTATCAGCCATGAGTTCGGGCCTGCATGCTCAGAAGTGTCGGGTCTTATTAATTGGCCTGGGGCGTAGTGGGAAAACGAGCATTATTCACCGTATTTTGACTGAAGATGCAGCCTTACAAGAAGAATCGACCAATGAATTTAACATTTATGATGAAGTCAAACGCATCGGGCTACAGAACCCAAATCGTTATATTGTTTCCATTGCCGACTATAAGGGCCAGCGTCTCTCTCAAATTACCGTTGAACATCCAGTTCAGTTTTTTGGTCGCCCTGGGCAATGCTTAATTAATGCCTTGATTTTTGTGGTCGATTTATTTCCAGAACTAACCGATGCTGATGGACGCACCCTGAAAGATGAGGAATTGATTGAGTTATACGCCCAAGATGCTGACCAGAAAATAACAGACCGCGTTTCGGATCAATTAGAGTATCTAACGAAATATACGATTGAACAAATCTTTACCCTGGCTTATAGTGAACGTAACTTAATGGCCGTGAAATTGATTGTCAATAAAGTTGATCTTGTTAAATGGTTGGTCATCAAAGGCTATTTGCCCGATGTGACTGAGGAAAACATTGAAGATTATGTGCATAAACTCTATAATCCAATGATGACTGCTCTAGAGAATGCCTGTCAGGTCAATAATATTGAAGGCTTCGCGGTTCATTTGGTCAGTGCCAAAACGAGCGAGGGCATTCATCAGGTTTTGAGTGAAATTTTGGAATCTTATCATCATAGGAGACAGCGATGAGTTATCAAAAAGATAGCAACGTTGATTTCAAAATTGGTCGTTCTAATGCGTCTCGTACAACATCCCTTAATTTCAAACCCATTATTAGCTACTTGATTTTAGCTCTAATCATATTTATTGGTACCAGTATTATTGTCCTACAAGCTAATCAAATAAGCCTACGGAACGCAGAGAATACGTCTTTGCAGGAGAATTAACAATGAGCAATTAATTAAGAGATGATTGATCTGCTCTGAAGAAGATAATTTTTAATGGGGATTTCTGACCAGTGAAAAAACAATTAATTTACTTACTGCGTTTAGGCCTAGCCTTAGGGGGAACAATTTTTTCTGTTTATGTTAGCCTAAATTATTTAACCCAATTTGAATCAATGGTCAGGGCTGATACCCTGCCAAGGGACTCACAATCTAATCTGATAAAGAATATTCAGATAGATGAAGTTGTAGCTGAAGGCTTCACGCGGCCTGTACAAGTGACGCATGCTGGCGATGGGTCAGGACGACTGTTTGTGGTGGAACAGAGGGGTAAAATTAAAATTATTCAGGATGGACAAGTTTTAACGAGACCGTTTTTGGATATTCAGGAGGTTGTGAATGACGGGGGTAACGAACAGGGTTTGCTCGGCCTGACCTTTCACCCGCATTATACCCAAACTGGCTACTTTTATGTCAATTATACAGACGCTGCCAATGCGACTGTGGTGGGACGTTATAGCGTCTCAATGACAGACTCAAATCAGGCTGATCTGACCAGCTTTATGACGATTTTGACCGTCGATCAATTTGCAACCAATCATAATGGGGGCCAAATTCTATTTGGCCCTGATGGTTATCTTTACATCGGTATGGGTGATGGCGGCGGCGGGGGTGACCCACAGGACAATGGACAAAATGCTGAGACACTATTGGGGGCGATGTTACGTCTAGATGTGGATAGGGCAACACCTTATGCTATTCCGCCAGATAACCCCTACGTAGGGACAACGGGCGCAGATGAGGTTTGGGCGATTGGCCTCCGTAATCCCTGGCGTTTTAGCTTCGACAGAATGACAGGCGATTTGTATATTGGCGATGTTGGGCAAAATGCCTGGGAAGAAATTAACTATCTAGCCGTCGATAGCGTAACCGCCGCTAGTGAGGGTGAAAGAAACTTTGGTTGGCCTTGCCGAGAAGGTCGCCACGACTTTGAATTTACAGATGCCTGTGCAACGTTAACCCTGACTGAGCCTATTGCCGAATATGGACATGATGATGCGGGCGGGTACTCTGTGACAGGTGGCTTTGTTTATCGGGGTCAAGCCTATCCTGATTGGCAAGGACGTTACTTCTATGCTGATTATATTTCAGGTCGTATTTGGAGCCTCAACAAACTTGGCTCAGGTAACTGGTCTGAGCCGCGTTTAGAATTGGACACAAATTTACAGATCAGTGCTTTTGGGGAAGATGAGGCAGGAGAGTTATATATCACCGAATTTTCAGGAAAAGTCCGGCGGTTGACAACCGAAGATGTATCGACCGCTATCTTCGCCACCAATGTTATCTATGATGTCGTCTTTGAGAGTACCTGGCGTGCCGAAACCCATCCAAATAACTTTCCTGCTGGGGCGCATTTGTCTGGTTTAGTGGGGGCTGTGCATCGTGACACGGTGACTTTTTGGCAGAGAGGGGAATTGGCCTCGGCGGGGATTGAAAGTATGGCTGAACTAGGGGGGAAATCTATCTTGCTGGGTGAGGTGGACCAAGCGATTGCTCAAGGTCATGCTTTAGGGCGGCTCTCCGGTGGGGGGATTGGTTCATCACCTGGATCAGTCACATTGTCTTCTTTTACCCTAAATCACAACTTCCCTCTTGTGACCTTGGTTTCCATGATCGCGCCCAGCCCAGATTGGTTTGTTGGCGTTTCAGGCTTATCCTTAGTCGATGAGCAGGGAGCTTGGCTTCCAAAAATAAGTGTCGAACTTTATCCCTATGATGCGGGGACGGATAGTGGAACCGATTATGGCTCTGAGAATGCTGATACAAATCCACCTGAACCCATTCGCCATATTTCAGGCGAAGCCCCTTTCTCTAAGGCCCCAATTGGCACCTTTACCTTTACGCTACAAGAAGTTCTACCAAATAAGGCACCCAATGCGCCTCATACTCCGGTCCCTCAAGATGGTTCAGAAGCTGTCTCAACCACGCTGACCCTATCCTGGCAGAGCGATGACCCGGACCAAGATGATTTGACGTATACCATTGCCTTAGACACAGAACAACTCCCCGCCCTGATTGCTACAGGGTTGATGACCCCTAGCTATCAAGCTGACAACTTACAAGCAAATATGACCTACTACTGGCAAATCACGGCGACAGATGGTCTGAGTGCTACAGTTGGTCCGACATGGGTCTTTACCACGATGACTGCCCCGGATTTCGTCATGATTGTCGATCCAAACATAGGCGGTTTAATTACTGCCACCGATGAGTCTGTCATCTTAGACTTTCCGCCGAATGTCTTTAGTGAAACACTTCAAATCAGTCTTGTAACCACCTCGAACCAACCGCCGAATACCTTAGGCAACTTGATGTTTGCTGGCTATATTTTTGACCTGATCGCCCAAGATTTACAAGGTCATGTTATCACCTCATTCAATCGTCTCTTCACCCTCACGCTAAATTATCAGCAAGTTGATTGGCGGGCCACTGGCATTGTCAACGAAGTTGCTCTAGATGTCTACTGGTGGGACAGCCAGCACTGGATTGCCCTACCCAGTCAACATGACCCGGTGCTTGACCGGTTCATTGTCCCCTTAAACCATCTCGGTCAGTTTGCCCTCTTAGCCGCAGAAGAGCGTCTGTATTTGCCTTTAATTTTAAAGTCTCTGCCCTGAAAATTTGACAAACTGTAATGACTGTGTCAGTATTTCCAGCAAAATGTACAAGATTGCAGAGTGGCAGAGTTGCAAGGTGGAGGTATTGCAAAGTAACAAAACACTTTTTGCCAACTTTGCAACCCTATTACTCTATTACTTTAGCTTAGGAGATTTTTCATGCCCTTATATGAATATCATTGTTTAGACTGTGCAGAGACATTTCAAAAGCGTCTCAGTTTCGCCCAAGCAGATGAAGTCGCTAGTTGCCCCGATTGCGAGAGTGATCGAACGCGCAAAGTATTGGGTGGCTTTATGGTGTTGAATGGCTCTTCCTCTATGAAACAGTCCTCCTCATTAGACCGTCAGACATCAAGTGCGGGTGGTTGCTGCGGCGGCCACTGTGGCTGTCATTAGGTTTAGAGGAGGCAGCAACCAGTGTTTAGTAACCTGTAATCAGTTGATGACAGACTGATGACTGATGACGAATGACTGGTTAGGTCGTACCCGCGGTCCCGTGGGGGTCGGGTACGCCATCAATCCTCAATTTACCACGACCGATGAGAGATTAGGTTCATCTGTAATCGCTCATTCCTAACGCTTATTACCATGTCAAAAAAAGATACTACGCCAAGATGGATGTTTAGGCAGTCAGGCGTAATCCCTTATCGTTTTAAGCAGGGTGTCCTTGAAATCCTGCTCATCACCTCCCAACGCCGCAAACGATGGGTCGTCCCCAAAGGCGTGATTGAGCCTGATCTGACCGCTGTTGAGTCCGCTATTCAAGAAGCCTGGGAAGAAGCTGGCCTCACCGGTCGTGCTTCCGAGCAAGCGATTGGCTCTTACATCTACTACAAATGGGGTGGAATTTGCCATGTTGAGGTTTTTTTATTTGAGGTTAAAACCGCCTTTTTTAGCTGGCCCGAAGATGATTTACGAGATCGAGTCTGGTTGAGCGTGGAGGAGGCGAGTAGACGGGTGGAGGAGAGGGATTTGAAGAAATTGATTTTGGCTGTGCCGGAGTTGGTAGATACAGAGCAAAAGGAGTAGAGCCTAAGGATTAATCCTTTATTCCACTCCTTTCGATGACATATCTGACTTTTACCCCGCTCCCGTCTTAAACATCTTCTGAAATTTCATCGCGAGACCCATATCGCCCTTCAACTTGATCTTACCCTGCATAAAAGCGTTCATAGGATTGAGCCGCCCGGCCACCAAGTCGAGGTAATCATTTGCCTCCATCGACAGAGTCATAGTTGGTGAGTCACCTGTGCCCTCAGTGACTTCACATTGACCATCAGCGATTTTGACCAACCACTGTCCGCCGTTGTCGCCAGATAAATCAAACTGAATCGTGGCATCCAGCCTCGCTGCATTTTCAGGCACGAAAGCAGATGGCATCCTTTCAAATAATTCTTTGGGTGTCATGAGATAATATCTCCTGTAAAATTAAAAATTAACGATTAACAGTCAGTAATTAACAAAAAAACTAAAAATTAACAACTAAAAATTAAAATGATGAAATGAAGTATAATATGCTTGGGGGAGGCTGTCAAAAGATCGTTGGCCCTTGATAATTTGTTATGTGAACCATCTTTTTTAGAAAAAAACAGGCCCTCGTATAATCAGCCTGAAAGAAGCTAATCTTTGTGCAAAGGAGTAAAATATCTTGCCTAGCCAAAAGCCATATTACAGTATTGTTGGGCCAGTTTTTAATGAAGAGGGGAGCTTAAAAGAATTTTATCTCCAGATTAAAGAAACAATGGATGTCCTAGGTGAACCTTGGGAATTAATTCTGGTCAATGACGGCAGCCGAGACCGTTCTGCGGAGATTATGCAGCAACTTCATCAGCAAGATCCGCGAGTCAAAACGCTTGACTTTGCCAAAAATTTTGGACATCAACTGGCAGTCACGGCTGGGGTAGATTTTACCCAAGGAAAAGCTGTGATTATGATGGACACCGATTTGCAAGACCCGCCGAGTGTGCTACCTGGTCTTATTGCTAAGTGGCAAGAAGGTTATGAAGTGGTCTACGCTGTTCGTAGCCAACGTAGAGGCGAAACATGGTTTAAGTTAATGACGGCCAGACTGTTTTACCGCCTTATCGCCCGCTTGACGGAAATTGATATCCCGCTTGACACGGGAGATTTTCGGTTGATTGATCGTAAGGTGGTGAAAACCTTACAAGTGATGCGGGAACACCGCCGTTTTATTCGTGGTTTGACCAGTTGGGTGGGGTTTAAGCAAATTGGGGTTGAATATATACGAGAAGAACGCTTCGCTGGCGAAACACACTACCCTTTTCGCAAGATGTTGCGCTTGGCCTTAGATGCGATTACGGGGTTTAGCTATGTTCCCCTACAACTCGCCACCTACTTTGGCTTTGGTATGGCTGGCTTGAGTGCCATTGCCGCTGTCTTAGTCGTTTATGCTCGTTTGTTTATGAGTTTTGAAGATGATCAACCCTTTTCTGGTCAAGCCACGACCTTAGTGATGGTTTTATTTTTGGGTGGCATTCAATTGATTACTTTGGGGATTTTAGGCGAATATATCGCCCGAATTTATGATGAGGTGCGAGGGCGACCGCTTTATGTGGTGAGTCGGACCTGTGGGTTTGAGGAGGAATAGCAGCCACTGTTCAATAATCAGTATTTAGTTGAAGACAGAAGCGATATTTATAGTGCTATCTTATTCGCTATCTCGACGAGTCAACAACAATTTATTACCACCAAATTATCGACAACTTTAGTGATTGACGAAAACACTTTGAAGGAAAAATCATGAATCGTGAAAATGCCTGGCATATCGTCTGTCAATACACGGAAAGTATAAGCCTACGCCGCCATATGTTAGCCGTTGAAGCGGCGATGCGGGCTTATGCTAAACATTATGGCGAAGATGAGGATAGGTGGGGTATCGTGGGCCTCCTCCATGACTTCGATTACGAAAAATATCCCGATGTTGCTGTGAATGGACATCCAAACACTGGGGCCCCGATTTTACGAGAACGCGGCTGCGATGAAGTCATTATCCGGGCCATTCTGTCTCATGCGACCGAAGTGACAGGCATCGAACGTGAAAGCCTGATGGAAAAAGCCTTGTTTGCGGTTGATGAATTGACTGGCTTGATTCAGGCGGTTGCGCTGGTGAGACCATCTAAAAATATCGGCGAAGTAAAGATCAAGTCTATCAAAAAAAAATGGAAAGATAAACGCTTTGCCGCTGGGGTTCATCGTGAAGACGTTGAGACAGGTGCAGCTGACTTGGGGGTTGAATTATGGGAACATACGCAGCGGGTCTTGGTTGCGATGCAGGGGATTGCAACCGAATTGGGCGTTGGTGGAAAGAGCGAGTAAGTTTATGGTTAATGTATTAGGATAACTAAACTAGCACCAAAAGTTGGTATAACTTCGAGATTGGGCTGCCATAACAGCTTGATCATTGAAATACTAGATTTGCCTTAAGGTGAAAAGATAATAAGATACCTGAATAAGTCATAAAAGCTGTTAAGTATGGAGAGGATTATGTCAGATCATAGTGTTTTAATTGAAAAAGATAAGCGCTTGTTACACCCTTTACATCATCCAGAGGCACATAAAACGCCCTTGATTGTTCAATCGGGAGACGGGGTATGGATTGAGACCACAGATGGACAGAAGTTTATCGATGGCTTGGCTGGTTTGTGGAATGTGCTGATTGGACATGGTCGTCAGGAATTGGCAGATGTTGCTCAACAGCAGATGCATGATATCGCCTACTTTTCTAATTATGTGGGGGTGACGAATATTCCGGCCATCGAGCTGGCGGACAAATTGTCTGGTTTTGCCTATCCCAATCTTAATACGACGTATTTTACCTCTGGGGGTGCTGAGTCGAACGAAAGTGCTTTTAAGACGGCCCGTTATTATTGGAAACGTAAAGGAAAGCGGAATAAGGTCAAGATCATTGCCCGTCAAGATGCTTATCATGGCGTAACTTTAGCGGCGATGAGTGCCACAGGGATGTCTCCCTATTGGGGCATGTTTGAGCCACGCATGCCAAATTTTTTGCATGTTCCTGCCCCAAATCCCTTCCGGTTTGAAGGCGATATTCAAGATAATGAGACGATTGGTCAAGCAGCCGCACGGGCTATAGAAGAATTGATTGTGCAGGAGGGGGCTGATACGGTTGCCGCTGTGATCGCTGAACCAGTGCTAGGAGCAGGGGGATTGATTGTACCGCCCGATGATTATTTTCCTGTCCTGCGTAGAATTTGCGATGAGCATGAGGTTCTCTTTATCGCCGATGAGGTGATTACTGGTTTTGGACGAACTGGTGAATGGTTTGCTTTGCGGCATTGGAACGTACAACCAGATATTATGTCTTTTGCTAAGGGGGTGACCAGTGGTTATCTGCCCCTTGGCGGCATTCAAATTTCGGATGATATTCAGGATGCAATTATGACCGCTCCGCCGCATGAAAAGTGGATGCATGCCTATACCTATTCTGGACATCCTACCTGTTGTGCCGTTGGTTTGAAAAATATTGAAATTTTGGAACGTGAGGACATGGTCGGTCAAGCAAAACAAAAAGGCCAACGGCTCCTGTCTGGTCTGCAAAGTTTACAGGAATTGCCTCAAGTAGGTCATGTGCGTGGTTTAGGTCTCATGTGTGCCATTGAGTTTGCTGATCCAGAGACCAAAGCCCCGGCGGGCATAGGCGATGACGTGAGGCAGGCCTGTTTAGAGCGTGGTCTTCTAACCCGTACAAAGGGAGATATCTTGATGTTTGCCCCACCTTTGGTTATCAGCGAGGATGAGGTTGATCATCTGGTGAATATTACGCGAGAGGCCATTTTGGCTGTTCAGGTATAGGATGCCAGACATTTCTAATAAGTGATTGTGAGTGCTGTCAGCCTAATTATAATTCATTTTTGGCAAAATGTCTTTTTAATAAAAGTATCATTAAAGTGTCTCGCATCTGAATAGTAACTTGATTTGCAAAATAACCTTTGGAGAATATTTATTTTCAGAGGTTATTTTTATTTTATAGATATGAATCCTATTACTAAGATAAGGTAAAATCAGACCTGACCGGTTTTATTAACATCTTACTCGCGTGAATATAGGCTTAATCTAAGCATCTTCTCTTGAAACCTGTCAGGTCTTTATTTTGTCTGGTACTGAGACGTTAATAATTGAATTAGGTAATTTATTCCTGTAAAGGTAAAATGATAAAAGGTTTCAGGGCTAAACAATAAGTTATAGGAAAGACACTGGGAAACAGTGAAAATAGCCGACCTGAGAGTCCGCAATTTATGCAGAAACCGCGCTATATATCACTGATTTCCGGTCATACGATCACCCAATCTGAATTATGTCTACCTATTCAATATGAAGGCCAAACCGTTGGTATCCTTGATATTCAAAGTCCTTATCGTGATTCCTTTCAGGAAAATGATATTATCGCCATTTCGCGCAAGCAAATTCTGTTGTCAAATCATCTACGTTGTCAAAGCAAATTCTTTCAACGATGACCGGTCAAGGGACTATTTTATTTGTTGATGATGAGGAAGATGTGACGAAAATCGGTCAAAAATTATTAGAAAGTCTAAGCTATCAAGTGATCACCGCCGGAAGTGGCTTAGAAGCCTTGGAAATTTTTTCTGAAGCTCCAGAATCATTTGATCTCCTTATCACTGACCAAACAATGCCCCGTTTTACTGGATTAGATTTAGCGAAAGCTGTCCTAAAGATACAAGCGGATTTGCCGATTATTCTAATGACTGTCTATAGTGATATGGCAACACCAGAACAGGCTACTCAGTTAGGCATTCGGGCTTATGTGCTAAAGCCTTTTGATATAAATGCGTTAAATCAAACGATTCAGGAGATTTTGGTCTAAAACCTTGAACGCAAAATAGACCTAAACAGGCTTGCTCGAATGAAAGATTGGGCTTATTATGATAATAAATTCCGAATGATAATGAGCAGGAGGTATTTATGAGCCACTACGTGGCCGCGATTGATCAAGGAACCACAAGTACACGATGTATGATTTTCAATCATGTGGGTGAATCAGTGGGCCTGCATCAGCTAGAACATGAACAAATTTTTCCTCAACCAGGTTGGGTTGAGCATGATGCAATGGAAATTTGGCAGCGCACCTGCCAGGTGATAGAGGGAGCCTTAGCAAAAGCAGAAGCTAGGGCTAAGGATATCGTGGCTATAGGCATTGCCAATCAGCGTGAAACAGCCCTTGTATGGGATAAAACTACGGGGCAACCGCTTTATAATGCGCTTGTTTGGCAAGATACGCGAACCGCCCAAATTTGTACAGACTTAGCACAAGAGGGTGGGCAAGACCGCTTTCGAGACCAAGTTGGCTTGCCTTTAGCAACTTATTTTTCAGGGCCAAAAATAAAATGGCTCTTGGATAATGTCCCAGCGGTCCGTGAAGCAGCTGATAAAGGGAATGCCCTCTTTGGTAACATTGATACTTGGCTAATCTGGAACTTGACTGGCGGTACTAGGGGGGGGGGACATGTGACGGATGTCACCAACGCATCGCGGACGATGTTGATGAATTTGAGTGATTGCCGTTGGGATGATGACATCATGAATATCATGGGCATTCCTCAAGCGATGCTGCCCGTCATCCGACCTTCGAGTGACTCTCAAATATATGGACATACATTAGTAGATGGACCTTTTGGTGGTATCCTACCAATTTGTGGTGATTTAGGTGATCAACAAGCAGCGACTGTCGGTCAGACTTGTTTTAACGCTGGTGAAGCCAAAAATACTTATGGCACTGGATGTTTTATGATCTTAAATACGGGGCCAGATTTAGTTCCGTCTAAGCATGGCTTACTAACAACTGTCTGTTATCAATTCGATGATGCCCCCGCCATTTACGCTTTGGAAGGTTCGATTGCGATTACAGGGGCATTGGTGCAATGGCTTCGAGACAATTTAGGGTTGATTCAATCTGCGCCAGAAATCGAAACACTTGCCCAAACGGTTGAGGATAATGGCGGCATCTATTTTGTGCCAGCCTTTTCAGGACTGTATGCCCCTTATTGGCGTGATGATGCCCGCGGTGTCATTGCTGGGATGACTCGTTATGTGAACAAAGGTCATTTTGCGCGAGCGACGCTGGAAGCCACAGCTTACCAATCATGTGAAGTTCTTGATGCTATGAACGCCGATTCGGGGGTAAATCTGACCGCCCTGAAGGTCGATGGCGGTATGGTGGCAAATGAGCTATTGATGCAATTTCAGGCTGATGTCTTAGGGGTTCCCGTTATTCGTCCCAAAGTGGCCGAAACCACAGCCTTAGGAGCGGCTTATGCCGCGGGTTTAGCGGTAGGATTTTGGCAAAGTACTGACGAAATGCGTCAAAATTGGGGCGTAGACAAAACATGGTATCCTAGTTCTAATGATGTGGCTCGACAGCGATACTATCCTCAGTGGAAAAAGGCAGTAACACGTACGTTTGATTGGGTGTAACGATTTATGTTGAAAATATAGCTTTAAAGAAAAAGATTTCGAATCGAAGATTTAGACCCCAGAGGTTTTGAAAATTCTGGGGGCTGGGATTCCAAAACTTTATCCGTAAAGCTATAGAATAAAAAGTGAAGTTTTGACACCAGTCCCCTAACTTAAAGTGCCTTGCATCTGACTTAGTGAGGAAGACGGATCTTGATGTGAATCCACACTTTATTTTTGCAAAAGAGCAACAAGGACGATATCTTCTAGCGAATAAAGCCTTTGCTGGAGCTTATGGTTATACGGTTGATCAGCTTTTAGGACGTAGAGATGCCGAAGTTAATCCCAATCTAGACTTGGTAAAACGATATCAACAGGATGGATGGAGGGGGAAATTACTGTGCAAAGCGAAGTTGGACAAGGAAGTGTTTTCACTGTGTTGTTACCGATCCGATTGTCTGGGGAGAACATATTATGACAAATCCATTAGCCTTGATTATAGAAGACGATGATGAGCTGGCTAAAATTTTTGCCAAAGCTTTGCAGCAGGCTAATTTTGACACGGAAATTGTGCAAGAAGGCACACTGGCCTTAGACCGACTACAAAATTTAACCCCTGCAGTTGTTGTCTTGGACCTACATCTACCTCAGGTTTCTGGTAAGGATATTTTAACAAATATCCGAGCTAATGAACATTTAACGCAAATTAAAGTTATTCTTGCTACAGCTGACCCGATCTTAGCTGAAACATTACGACCTAATGCAGACCTCGTTTTAATCAAACCGGTCAGTTTTTCTCAATTACGAGACTTAGCCCAGCGACTGCGACCACGGGCTTCTATTTAAGATATAGTTTTTCAGATATTCAAGGGTTTTTACATTACCTTGCCACATCATCCTGAGATGACACATCATTAGGATTTGGCCTGATTCTGTTTTCTGATTCATTTACCAATACAGAATTTACTGAAAATGGTATTCAGCAAATCTTCTGCTGCATTTTCACCGGTGATATCACCTAAAGCATCAACACCTGCGCGAACGTCAATTGAAACCAAATCTGGAGATTGCTGAGATTGATGGGCTTCTATAGCTGCTTGTATATGTTCTGTGGCTTGAATAAGCAAAGCTTTATGACGAGGATTGCTGACCAAAGCTTCATCTGGTGTTATAATGTGCCCCTCTGTCACTAGATCCATGATTGTCGCTTCAAGGTCAGCTAGACCAATATTCTGTTGGGCGGAAATTGGCACCTGAGGGACGTTCGATAGAAAATTTTCAGGTAAGGATCTATTTGGTTTTATATCCTGTTTATTTAATACAAGAATAGCTGCTTTATCAACCAGTAGTTGGGCTATTTCCCAGTCGCTTGGATTTAATGGTTTGCTATAATCAACGACCATAAGTGCTAAATCAGCCTGACTCAGGGCTTGGCGACTTCGTTCGATGCCAATTTTTTCGACGGTATCATTTGGCTTATGTCGGATGCCGGCTGTATCGACGAGCGTCAAGGGTAGACCGCGAATATTAGCGGTTTCTTCAAGGGTGTCGCGGGTTGTGCCTGGGATGTCGGTTACGATAGCGCGTTCATCCCCTAATAAGGCATTCAGTAAGCTCGATTTCCCAACGTTAGGTTGCCCGACAATGGCAGTTCTCACACCCTGCCGATAGATGAGGCCGCTCGTAGCACTATCAATTAATTTTTTTAAATCATGCCAAACCTCCTGTAAGGGAGGGATAACATTCTCTGCTGGTATATCATCTTCTACAAAATCAATACTTGCTTCCAAAAAAGCTAAGATGTCAACCAACCTCTGACGAACTTGTGAAATATGATTAGATAAATGACCATTTAATTGTTGTGTGGCAATTCGTAAACTGGCCTCTGTTTTAGCGTTAATAATATCCAAAACAGCTTCGGCTTGACTTAAGTCTAAACGACCATTGATAAAAGCCCGCAGGGTCATTTCGCCTGCCGTGGCTAATCTAGCTCCTAGGCTAAGGGTGAGTTGGAGAATTTGCTGGAGCGCAACAAGACTACCGTGGCCCTGAATTTCTACGACATCTTGACAGGTGTAACTATGGGGTGCTGGCATATAAGCAACTAAGACCTCATCTAAAGAGCGATAAGTATTCGGATCAATAATCTGCCCATAATGTAGATAACGCGGTTTCAATACTAGGACTAGGTTTTTTTTCGTCGTTGAAGAAACGTGTTCTGTATGACGAATAGGTTTGAATATATATTGGATAATTGGTAGAGCCTCTGGCCCACTAATTTTGATAATACCGACTCCGCCGCTGCCTATGGGTGTCGCGATTGCAGCGATGGTGTCATCTAAACTCATCATGATCTTAGTTCCTCACAATCAGTCCTGCGATTGCATTAATAGCGTTTGGTTTTATTCTAGGATCGCCAAAGGGCCGTGTATCTAAGAAGTTATAATTCAGAGTGATATATTAAGTCATATTATACCACAGCCTTTCCCGGTCAAGTAGGTATAAACTCCTTAATCAGATATGCCAAGCTTGTGTTATGATATACTGAGTTTAGCCTCATCATAACCCATATTAATGATCATTTTTTAAAGCTGTGTTCAACTTTCTGCGTTCTAGCATTCGAACCAAAATCATCCTGCCTTATGTTTTACTGACCCTCATTGTTGGCCTGGGCGGAACGTTTATTGTCACACGGCTTGTTTCTGATACGGTCGAAGAACGTTTGGAAAACCAACTCCTTGGCTCGGGGACAACGGTCAACAATGCGGTTATTGACCAAGAAGAGACTCGTCTCACGATTTTACGTCATTTGATCGTGTGTTTGATTCAATTTTTGTTCAGTAGACTTTAAGCAGAAATCAGAATATCCTATGATGTATTCATGGATTGGGGCGATGCACTGCACAAGTTATTTAATGCTCATTCCTTGTTTTGTTTGCGATTACCTTGTGCTAAGAAATAAGGATTAAATAACATACCTACTCGGAAGGTGTCATATTTAAGGAATGCGAACCTTCCGAGTAACTCATAGGGAGCATAGTAAATGGGGTATTTTATTCCAAAAGTGATTGAAAAGCTATTTTATCGTATCTGAAATGTCAATGTTTTAAGCTGGGTCGGCTTGCTGAATTTCTTGACGTTGAGCTTCCCGTCGAGCCGCTTGAATCATCTTAGTTGTTGTATTGATGGCGAAGACGGCAATAACGCCTAGTTTTTTGTCGAAGGTTGAATAGCCTTCGACGATGAGGAGATCTTCTGGATTCTTTAAGGCTTCAGATACTTTACGCCATTGTTTTGTCGTAATATAAACGACGTAAGAGGTTGACTCTTTAGGCGGTTGGGGCAACCCTTTTGGTAATGTGGGGGGTCCTTTACGGTCTTGTAATACCGTTAAGATAACCTTTTCCTTTTTTACAATACGGCCTGGACGACCGATGAGTGTGATTTTCACTGTCTTGGCTTCTCCTTTTTGTTTTAAGGCCTCTGATGCCAAAGAAATTCTTTCCGGCCAAGCAAAGGCAGACTGAACAGTTTTTTTCTTTTTATTTTGAGGCCAAATATAGCGTCGATCCGGGCCTGGAATTTGCTTGCGAATCAAGTAGAGATATACACCACCCGGCGTACGACGCCGTTTTTCATCACTGGTTGACATGCCCCCTTCATCTTCAATCTGTAAAGCTTCCTCCAAAAATTGGAGGGCCCGTTCATTTCCGAGTCGTTCTACGACTCGCGTAATCTGCCCCACGGCCATAGGTGCCTCTTCATTCAGGGCTGTAGTGATTTTTTTGACTGTTGCTTGTATTTCAGGACTTAATTCTGTCATAATATTATAGACCATTTATATAAAATGTTTCTATCAGATGTAAGGGTTTTGATTATAGGATAATAATACTTTTTACACCGGTTGATCATAACTGGGCCTGTGACAATATCGTTTTGTCCCTAATTGTAATGTCGTTGATCGGCCTGGAGATAAAATGATCTTAACATGTTGACTATTCACTGCGTAGGTGGATTTTTCGTCTGGATCAAGCCTAATCACCTCAGTAAACTGGTGTTCACCAAAGGCACCAGCCTGAAGAATGAGTTGTCGCTCCTGGAGTGGACTCATATTGCTTAACGTTAAAGTTGTCCTGTCTTTGTCAAGACTAAATACCAAAGCGGCGATGTCTGGGGGTAAACCAGGACGGCGGGCAATGGCATCGAAATAACGGAGACGTATATGTAGTAATCCCCCATGATAGATCACTTGTGGCCCACCACAAGTCAACTGTAGTAATCCTTCTGTATGCACTGGGTTAACATTTTGCCAATGATGGACATCCCATGTTTCAGGATCGCTGTCATCATTCCGCATCTGGTCCAAACGTTTCAGAACTTCAGCATATTGTTCTTCCAAAATGCGACGTGGATAGTCAGGGTTACGGCCATCTAAATAACAAAACCACGGTCCAAAATGTATATTATCGCCTTTACCCCGCCCTGGCAGCACTTCCAGCCAGTCGGTTTTATTTTCTGGAAATTCATTTAGGCACTGATAGTCCCGTTGATCTTGTGACATGTACCACAGATGAGCTACATGATGAGGAGCCAAAGGATGATAATGTGTCCAGCCGTCATCTGTATGACGGTGTGGAATCAATAGACGTTTATCCTCCAGCCGTCCTAATTCTATCATCCGATCAATTTGTCCGCGAGGAATATCTAAATAACCCAAATCTCCCGTTAATAAAACAGCATTCATGGCGGCAATGGTCAAAGGTTCTATAATGCTCATAAAGCCGTGCGGCCAACGCCATCCATAATATCCGCCCCACCATTTACCATCCATTGTCTCCCCAATGATATCATTCGGCCCGACATTGTCTGGACAAATTCCTCCGTTTCTGGCAATCCGCTCTGCCCAAGCACCTAAATAATCCAAGACCCAATCTCGATAACGATCTTCTCCGGTATAAAGAAAAGCATTTGTGATCAGACTAGTGGCTGTAAGATTAAGGGGTATATCACAACGCATTTGTCGTCGATTTAGGAACGCCAGAATTTTACCATAAACTTCATCATCATTCCAATCGGCAATTGGTGTTGGGGAGCCACGCCATTCAACGATTTTGGTTGGCAGATCAGGTATATCCTCGAAAGGAACCGGATACTTTGCTAAGATAGCGCGATGCGTAGACCAATCATCCCAAGAATTTTCAAATCGTGGGCCTTTGCTACCTGTGATCGGTGAGCGGATCATCCGTTTTTGAGCCTCCCAATTTTGAGCCTCAACATCATCGCCGGTATACATCTTAGCAAATCGTAAGGCGCGGGCGCGGTCTATCTGGCGATGGGGATCAGCTAAACCGAAGTAATAAAAGTAAATAGACGATTCGCCATGGTGCATCCAATCATAGTAAGCATCAAATTCACGATAAACCTGCCCGTATGCCGTGAATTGGCGGGTTACAGCATCCCACAAAAAACGACTACGTTCATGAATATCTGTATTCCCCCCTAAGGCATAGAATAAGGGCCAGTTATGATAACTTTCATAGCCATCATCAGACCCATCCATGCCCGGCCATTTTTCCCGCCAAATAAATGTGCCATCTGCTCGGGTGTAATGTTCTTGGTAGATAAGGGCTGCTTCATTCATTACGTCGATTAAGTACCGCTGGCGTAAAGCCCATTCAGGTATATGGGATTTTTGCTGTGCCTGAATTTCTATAAGCGTCATAAGTGATTTTCCCCTCCTAAGCTCTATATCTCAACGCCTAACCCTTTGCCTTCCTTATCCTAATTCGGAAGTTTAAAATCGTCAATTTAGCCACGACGATATGATAATGACGACTCTACCCCATCACTTTGCGACCTTGCCACTTCGCTACTTTGCCTATTTATTGTTCTAAAATTTTCATTTTCATCCCCGGAGCGGCGTTATGGAAATTAGCAACAGCACTACCAGGCGGCACGATATGATCACATTCTTCGCGTAGTGGAGAATCTAATACAACCTCCATCACTGACAAAAAATGATCTATCTGTACCTAAAAATAAGGGGGAAACTTTGACACCTGTTCGACCTAATATACGATATTCCATAGGCTACAACCTCTCCTTAATTTTTTATCTTGCCGTGTAGCCTGCGTCTACGGTCACTAAAGAGCCAGTCATGTAGCTCGCCATATCTGAGGCAAGGAAGAGAACAACACTGGCAATCTCAGGGGGGTCAGCCAAGCGACCTATAGGCACCGTATCAGCTAATTTTTTCATGAAGGCTGGTGTAACCGGCTGAGACCGTGCCGCCTGAAGCATCGGTGTATTAACTTCGCCGGGACAGACAGCATTAATGCGAATGCCATCTTGAGCATGATCAAGGGCCATCGCTTTTGTAATTTGGTGAACGGCTCCCTTGGTCGCGCAGTAGGCCACAACGCCCGCCGCCCCAACATCACCCCAAATAGAGCCAAAGTTAACAATGACCCCGTGCCTTTGCTGCTTCATTGGCTTGATCGCCGCCCGACTCATGAAAAAGAGACCGTTAACATTCACGCCCATAATGTCTTGCCACTGTTCATCGCTTGTATCTTCTGCGTCGGCACGAACAATGATGCCCGCAGCGTTAATGAGGACATCCAAACGTCCATGATGCGACAGGGTGTTTTCCACAACTTGATTGCAGAAAGCCGAATTACTGATATCGCCAATCATTGCTAAATCAGACCCAATTTTACTGGCGACTTGTTGTGATAGGACGGCATTTTTATCGACGATAACGACCTGACCACCTGCCGCTGCAAATGCTCTCGCTGTTGCCGCGCCCATGCCTGAAGCTGCACCTGTAATTAAGGCCACCTGACCGCTAAAGTCCATATCATGAGCCTCCTACTGCTCGCATTGATGAGACAATTATTATTGCTGTTTCATAAAATAAGGCAAGAAAGGCTCGTGCTTTCTGTATATCAGCATCTTATGATATAATCACAGTGTCAGGCTTTATAGACAGACTACAGTTACGCGCTTTGGTTGGATTCTTATTTCAGGGTACTAGATCGTTAAACCCGAAGGAGATCACGATGCTTGAATACCCCACCATAGCCCCGCCTAAAACTACCTCAATAGATCGTCCCGCCTGGATCCCCCCCGAAATCACCCCTGATTGGGACACCAATCCTTATGCTTATCAAACGGAGGAGGAACTCAGGCCCGCTGGTGGTTATCATGGTCAACGCTTGGCCTACATTACTGGTTCCTATTCCTAAATAAAACCATAAAAATTAACCTGACATTTAGACATTCAGAAAGAGCGTGTAGTGATGAAAGTGTTTGTGACGGGTGGCGCAGGTTTTGTAGGCAGCAGTTTAACTGAGCTGTTATTGCAGCGAGGCGATAATATCGTAGCCGTGGACAATTTTAATGATTACTATAGCCCTCAACGCAAGCGAGCCAATATGGCCTCATTTTTAGATCATCCGCGTTATACTTTGCATGAAGCAGATTTTCGGGATAAGGCTTTAATGGAAGCATTGGTGGGGCAGCACAAACCTGATTGTATTGCCCACATCGGAGCAATGGCCAGTGTCCGTTATTCGATTAAACATCCTGATCTTTATATTGATACAAATATCGTCGGAACCCATAATATGTTAGCTGCGGCGCACCTACATCAGGTGAAGCAATTCGTCTTCGCCTCTACCTCGTCTGTTTATGGCCAAACAGATAAAATTCCCTTTGTGGAAACTGACCCAACTGATCATCCTTTGGCGATGTATCCCGCCACTAAAAAAGCAGGCGAGGTCTTAGGTCATGCTTATCATAATATGCATGGTCTAAATTTTACTGCTTTGCGTTTTTTTAACGTCTACGGGCCAAAGGGACGACCTGATATGATGCCTTATATTGTGACTGAACGGATTTTGAAAGGTGAGGAGATTACGCTCTTTGATCATGGTCAAATGCGGCGTGATTGGACCTTTGTCACTGATATTCTTAGTGGTGTGATCGCTGCAATTGATACGCCCCTAGGCTATGAAGTCTTTAATTTAGGTCGGGGAGAACCTGTTTTAATGCGTGATTTTGTCGAGATTGCTGAAGAAATTGTGGGGGGGAAGGCGATTATCAAAGCCGTTCCCGCGCCGTCTAGCGAGCCTAAAGTGACTTATGCTAATGTAGACAAAGCCCGCCGTCTACTGAATTATAACCCCCAAATCTCCATCGTAGACGGCTTACAGAAGTTTTGGCAATGGTATCAAACGAGATAGAAAATTCCGAACACAGCTAAGGAATGAGCATTAAATAACTTGCCCAAACTGGTTCCTAAACTATAGGTTGGGAACCAGTTTGGGGCGCTGAACTGCACAAGTTAATTAATACCCATTCCTAGAAAGTTGTTTCTGATGGCAAGAACCATTGTCGCATGGCATAAAGTTTATAGCCTAAATGGTTGCACAAGGAAAAACTCATAGGTGTCGCATAGGTAAGACTTAGCGTATAGTGTTGTTCATAAGCATTGACCAAAATATAATTCACCAGAGCAGCAGCATATCCGTGCCGCCGAAACTCATCAACTGTGCAGAGATTCCATATACTAACCACATCGTTTGTATAAACGGCTGTCGCCGCGGTGACTGGTATATTTTCATCTGTAAATCCAACAAAATGTTGTACATTTTCAACAGAAAGTTGGGAGACAGGATATAGAGTGATGATATCATTAATCGTATAATCAAATACTTTTTCGAGTAGGGTATAAAATGCCGTTAACCTTGGTATGGTTGTCACTGGTTCGATAATAAATTTATCGACAGGTGCAAATTGGTTTGATAGTGCGTCTATCGCCATGATAGGCTGTGGGGGTAAGGGCAGATAGCGACGCCGAGAGAGGTATTCAGTGCCATCAGGCACACGATGCTCTTCTAAATTGATCGCATATTGGGCTTGACGAGTCCGAAAAAAAGCCGAGGCATCAGCAAGCGTCTCATCGGTTAAGCCAGTTAAGGTTAAGGGTATAAAAAAATTGAAAGTGGGGATAACTAAGCCACTATAAGCCAACACATAATTTTCTCCCTCTTCATACTCCCCTTCCGCAGATGTAGCCGCCAAGATAATTTGGGCCTGAATAGCATGCTTGTCTATCCGGTAACGTTGGGCATCATCCATTGGATACTATTCCTCTGAAAATGTCGTGATTAGTGGTTCGTAATTAATTAAAGACAGCCTGAATACTAATCACTGAATACGCATCGTTGCTCACTGTTTCATTATGCCTCATATTCTTGTGTCACGCCATTTTCGACTTGACCGTCTATGACCTTCATAAATCGCTGAATCGTAAATATGAAACCAGAACCAACTTGACCCTCGACTAAGGAATGGGAATTAATTAACTATCCCAAACTGGTTCCCAAACTATAGGTTGGGACACTTCTTTAATGCTCATTCCTAAACATAAAAGCAAGTTTATTTCATCTAAATGAGGTAGTTTCATGAATACGCCCATCATTCACCAACTCCCCCCAGAAATTAGCAACCTTATCGCTGCAGGCGAAGTGGTTGAGCGACCTGCGTCTGTGGTCAAAGAATTGATCGAAAATGCCTTGGATGCGAAAGCGCAAACCATCAATATTGAAGTCCAAGAGGGGGGATTAGCCTTAATTCGGGTTAGCGATGACGGGCATGGTCTGGGACGCTTAGATGCGCCTCGGTCAGTCCAAGCTTTTGCCACCAGTAAAATCAGGACGAAGTATGACTTGGATCATATTCAGACGTTCGGCTTTCGTGGAGAAGCTTTGAGTAGTATGGCTGCCGTGGCTCACTTGGGTTTGCTCACTAGGGCGGCTGATGAAGTCGAAGGGACGCAAGTGTTCGCTCGTCAGAGTGAGGTTCAGGTCACACCTGCTGCCAGCCCTGTTGGGACAAGTGTAACG
This sequence comes from Anaerolineae bacterium, assembly GCA_965199695.1. Classification (GTDB taxonomy): domain Bacteria; phylum Chloroflexota; class Anaerolineae; order 4572-78; family 4572-78; genus CBDAUV01. The sequence continues at coordinate 3,275,417 of OZ241372.1, forward strand.
ATACGAAATCTTTTTGCCTGGACTCCAGCACGGCGCAAATTTTTGAAACCGCCTCTTCGTGAGTTGACCTTAATTCAGCAAATGGTCATCAAATATGCCTTAGCGCATCCACAAGTTGCCTTTCGCTTGGTAGCTGATGGGATGCCTCGTTTAGTTTTACCCCCTGGCTCTATCTTGGAACGTATTGGGGCTGTCTTAGGGCGAGATACAGCTTCAGAAATGATTCCTGTAGATTGGCAAGCTTTAGATTTGAAAATTCAAGGTTATGTCAGTAAACCGACTTTAGGGCGTAGCCGGCGGGATCAGAGCTATTTTTTTGTCAATGGACGGCCTATTCGCGCCGGTTTATTAGCCGTCATGGTTGAGCGGCCTTATACAGGCTTGCTGCCGCCAAGTCGTTATCCAGTGGCCATAGTGCGGATTGATCTTGCGCCTGATTTCATTGATATTAATGTTCATCCCCAAAAATCAGAAATCCGTTTTAGTCGAGAACGCAGCATTTATACCGCCTTGAGTCAAGCCGTCACCCAAGCCTTGAGTGAATTTCCAAAACAAGCCTTTGGGCCAGATGCGACGATTGAATGGCCTTTTTCTGATGTCGCCAGTTTAGATAAGGAATTTATCAACTCTACTGGGCTTGCCTCCGCCCTACAAGAAGAAAAAGTCGCTTACCACCTCAATCCATTACGACCTTTAGCCCAAATTTATGATACCTACATCCTAGCCCAATCCACAGGTGCAGCGCAATCTCATGTTTTCCTCATCGATCAACATGCAGCGCATGAACAAATCCTCTATGAAATGATTTCCCAGAGTGCCATAGAGAAACAGGATATCGTCCCTGTCCAAGTGCAACTCACCGCCTTGGAAAGTGAGTTATTGCAAGCCAATCAATCCTTATTTGGCTCACTGGGCATTGAAATCGAGTCCTTCGGTGGTCACCATTTCGTCATCCGCCGTTTACCCATTCCCCTCATCCCTCATCTCCATAATCAACTCCTGCAAGCCAATCAAGCAGCTGAAGCGGCTTTACTAGACAGGCTCTTGGATGAATTAAGCCACCATAAAACCTTAGACCCAGAAGACCTGCGCGAGAAATTAGCGCAAAAAGCGGCTTGTGTATGTGCAATTAAGGCAGGCGATTTGCTCTCTCTTGAAGCCATGCGAGATTTGCTAGACGATTTGTTGAGGATTTGGTCGCCTGCTGCCTGTCCACATGGTCGGCCTGTGTTTGTGGGATTGAGTTTGGAGGAGATTGAGCGGAGATTTGGGCGGCGGTAGGGGTTGGAAAGACAACAACAGTCAATAGGTCTTCACCCCCTATTTTTCACTCCCTTATCTCCACAACCACCCCCGCCTCAGCCCACTCATACAAAGCCTTCGCATTACCCGTCTCCAACAACAAACAGCCATACGTCACGGGTGTCCCCAAATTATCCGTCCATAACAACTTGCGTCCATCGCGGGTGGGGAAGCCATGAAAGCCGTTCATCAGGGATACCTGGGGACCGGGGTGGTAAATGCCCATGAAATAAGGCATCCATAAATCCCAACTGCTGCCATAGGCGTTTTCTTCATGACTTTGAATTTGATACACCCCTGGCGAGGTTGGACTGGACTCAATGCCGCTGCTGGTGGCCCAATCCCAAATTAAAGCCCCATTTTCATAAGCCCACAGGCGTTGTTCAGCGAGGCTGATGATAATGCGTTTATTTTCTACAATCGGGAGGGGTAAAAATATATCAGCTGAGGGGATGATGATCTTCTGATCAACATACAGTTGATCGCCCAAATCGGGGTTGGCTTGTTGCAGATAGGGGAAGGGCATGCCATATTGATAAGCGATGCGCGAGATGGTCTCGCCAGCTTGAACGGTGTGGGTGCGTTGATGATGATAGACCCGTAGTACCTTGGGGGGGATGGTTTCTCTGATCATGGCCTCAACACCTATCAGAGCCTCATCTTGGTCTAAATAACGAGTTGGGTCTGTTAGCGTGACCTGTTCGGCGAGGTAGGCGAGGGCGGGTTCTGGAGTCAAGGTCCATTCAAATTGATTAGGGTCTTGGGGGTCAAAGTGAAAGGCCAGCCAGGAGCCCCATGTTTCGGGGGGGATGACCCAAACGAGTGTTTCATTACTGATTGGGTCATAAGCGTACAGGGTTAGAGGACGAGAGAATAATTGGTTAATTTGGGCGACAGCTTCATCGACGCTAAATACAGTGGGTGGTACGGGGGCTAGGATGAGTGGAACTTGCTTGTGGGCCAAAATTTGTTGACTGTTTTCAGTTAATTGCGCGACAGTCGCCTGTACATCTAAGCGTTGACCGGGGTGGGCAGATTTTGCTTTAGCGCGTCCTGCTTCAATGGATAAGGAGGCCTCAATGGGCGCGATGTTAAATTGTGGCCCTAGGCTGCGTAAATTTGTCTCGGCGATGAGGGGATCGACATACCAGAAAGGTTCGATATGAATTGGCCCATTCGCTTGCAGCGATTCCCGAAATGACTGCCAAGAGCGTCCCTGTTGATAGGCTGTGTCGATGGTTAGATCGTTTTTAATCATGAAGCCAAGCATTTCTGGGGCCACAGTGAGGGTCGTTTCTTCTGTAGTGAGCGTCAGGCTTTGACCATGCCAAATATTTTGTAAAAGGGTCTGAGCCTCGGTTTTGGTTAGCCCGCCAATATCAACGCCCATCACCTGCACCCCGGGCAGGATAAGGCTGCTCTGGTAAAGGACCACTAGGGTAATAATGAGACTGAGCAATAACTCGATTGAGATTGCTAAGATGACTGCTAGAGCCGTGATCCACCAAGTCCCGCCAAGGGGGATAGAGATATATAAGCGTTGCGTAAATAATTTATTTAACCAATTTTGTTGAGGCGGCATAATCTTGATCAGCTCCGCTGCCACCAAGGGGCATTGAGTTTCGTTTTTATGCGGCTCCCTTTTCGTCCCAATTTGCTAAAAAAACGATAGCCTGTCTCCTTTTCTACCGCTTTCACAGTCGTCACATACTCCCAGACTCGATTACTAGGGACAGACTGATTGGGAAAGATGAAGCCGATACTGGCTTCATAGTCAAAGGCATAAACGACCTTATAAAATGCTTTGGGAATAGGCACATCATTTTTACGTCGGGGCCGTTTACTATAGATTGGCCCTGTGACGACGGCCAACCTGCCCTTTGTTTCTGTCCAATCACGAATGATATCTTCTAATTTACGCCAGCCGTGGCGGTTTAAATGAGGATGTTGGGGCACAATATTCGTCATAGCAAAGGTTTCATCATTGCTCTGGCGGCTAAAATCAATCGTCGCACTGGGCGCAAGATGACCTTTGTCGTAGCCACTATGGCGATAGTCATCTGGATCTACCCGATACTGTTTCGGAATATCTGGGTCGGCGTAAAAATTTGTGCCTCGGTCTACATCAATGTTGACCGACCCTTCACTGATAATATATGATGCCCATAAAGCACTTTTCATCTTTTTACTAAAGCCTAAACTATACCCGCCCCGGTCTAGGATGATATCGACGCGACAGGGATTGCCTAACTTGCGGTGGTTTCTGCGGGCGAAAATCCAACTATAAGTCTGATGTCGGCGGGGCCAAAGATAATACCGCCCAAAGATAAACAGGGCTATTATGAGGAAGACGAGGCATATTATGACGACCAGAAGAATATTATCGAGGATAAACATATATTTTACCTTATTCAAGCGCGATAAAGTGGCTATCTAGGCGGTGATTTTACGATTTTATTATTTTGCAACTTTGTCACCCTGAAATTTTGCTTATTTTCCCTGACTTAGTCCGAAACCTAGTAAGGCTCCGATAATTGTACCAACGAGGAAGCCCTGATAGCCAAAACGACTCAACAAAATGCCCCCAATGATTGCCCCATAGAAAATCCAAGAGATGCGAATAGTACTCAGCTGTTTGCCTAAATAATAGCCAAGCCCTGCGCCTAGAAAGGCGAAAATGAGACTACGAGTGATGGTCAAACTTAATAAGCCAAAACTGAGGGCACTAAAAGCGGGTCCAGCCACAGCAGATTGCGGTTGGGTCGGCGATACAACTGTGTAAGTATATCTAACTTCTGTTGGTCTGGGTGGTGGAGAAGGAGTCAAACGCTGTTGGTCATATTCAGCCCGTTTGACAGGATCACGCAAGATTGTATAAGCCTCATTGAGGTCTTTCATCATCCCTTCTGCCCAGCGCATAAGGTCAGGGTCCTCAGCGTGTTTATCAGGATGATATTTTTTGGAGAGCTTGCGATACATGGTCGTAATTTCACGTTGACTAGCCTGCGGTGAAACCCCTAAAAGCTCGTAATAATCCTTTGTCATGATATTATTCCTCAGGAATGGGCGATTGTATAACGTTTACATTTTTTGAAACCAGGCAATATTTTTACACCTTAATATTATCTCCCAATGATAATTTTCGGCAATAAACGGCTAAGAAATCGGCGAAGCTTTTATCAGTGGGGGTTATATGTTGATATAACTGATATTCAGCGAGTTCTGCTTCGGGAGGAAGGTGGTGTTTAGCCACGGAGACAACACTGCCAATAGGTCCGGTGATGAACTTTTGCGAGGCGGAATACCTTTTCAGAAAGGTGGCAGTGTAGGTTGTTCCAAAAGGAACAAACCTTGCCACCCTGTCACCTGGCATTTAATAATGTATTCTGACCTCAGTGCCGATAGAAGCCCAGTTATAGAGCCATTGTGCGTCGGGTATTGATAAATTAACACAGCCATGACTCAGGGGTGTGCCAAAATTGTTATGCCAGTAAGTGCCGTGCAGACCATAGCCACCATAAAAGTACATCACATAAGGTACATTGGGTAAGTCATAATAATCAGCCCCATAGCCACCCCGCATACGGGATGCCTGATATTTGACATAAATGGGAAATGAGCCAGTTACTGTGGGGGTCGCTGCTTTGCCTGTAGAGACGAGTGTCCTGTAAACAGGCATATTACCTTGATAAGCGGTTAGGGTTTGGGTGGAGAGATTCACATCAATCCATCTTTCTCCTGAAGGGACAGCTTGACTCGATGCAGGACTTATTAGGGCAGGTGACACAGCTGTCATGGCCCCACTACCGCTAGGTATGATGAGCTTTTGACCTGGATAAATAAGGTTGGGGTTGTTTATATCATTTGCTAATTGAATAGCGGCCAAACTTGTGCCAAAGTTACGCGCAATTGAGGATAAGGTATCACTTGGTTTGACCGTATAGTCACCGCTGCGTTGAATCTCTTTGTCAGAAGAGGCCTCTTCTATGAAAGAGACTTCGCTTGTCGTAGCAGGCTCAGGGATGCGTTGCGCTGTTTGCGGTAGAATTAAAGTTTGACCAACATAAACCCAATCATTCCACAATAAATTATTAGTACTGGCCAGTTCATTAACCGTTAGACCATATTGTGCCGCAATACTGGTCAACGTATCGTCTTTATTGACGATATACGTTCCATCAGCCTGAACACTTTGGTTCATAAAGCTAAGGACTACCGTTAGAATCATCAATATTACCCAAAAACGCCACATAAGTAGACAGCCTCCTTTTCAACTGCTAATTGATTATGTTTAACGATTTGATGTAAGTATCAGTATAACATAGATAAACATGGTAAGTAAAGTTGATCGGATTAAATTTTAGAATAGTGACGCTTTTAAGGGTGTCTCCTCCTCTGGCCCCATTCGGTAAAAAAGAGGACAAATGAAAAGCGACGCAGGACTTGATAGGAGGGTGGTATAGGTAATTAAACTTAGAAAGTGTGAGAGAGACATACAAGTTTGGTTAGAAACTAGTAGGATTATGATAAGCGTACCGGTCTTATTAAGGGTCAAGATTCAGTTTTTGAAAATGATTATAGACCTTAAGACCATAATGATCAAGGTTCCCTTCAGCGATGACTCGCCACCAATACGCGCCTTGGCGAATTGATGTCCCATCATCTATTCGTCCATCAAAATCCATGTTTGTCTGAGTGATTGTCCGCTGCCACACCAGATTAGCCAATTTCGGCTCATCTCGTGTGAGTTGTATTTCGTAAATCCTTGTATTTGGATGTGGCTCCCAGAGAAACCGAATTGGGTTGTCAGAGGCGATTAAAGAGGCCCGATACGTCGTATTGTCTCCTGGCCCTAAATTATCAAAATTAGCGATGTCCAGATCAGGTAAAGTAATTGTTTTAGAACTAACAACGGTCATTGGCCCAATTTTAATATAATCGAAGACAGCGGTATCAGCATACTGTTGGTTTTGATTGTGTTCAAAAAAAAGCGTATAGGTGTAATCTTTTGAGGTAGAGACAAGATCAGAAAAAATATAAGAGCCATTCTCGGTCGTGGTGGTGATGACTGAAGGAGAGTCACGTTGATCTTTTAAGGATAATGTTACCGTCACCTGAACCCTTTCTTGTTTAAATAGAATATGGCCAGCGATGTGGCTGGTAATGGGATAGGTGGTACTGATGGTCTCTCTTGGGGCGAGTGTGGCCCTTGGTTCAGCATTATCAGGTGTACCCAATGGTGCTGGCGTGATTTCTGGGGTTGATGTTGGGGGTAGCGTTCCATCGACTTCATCATTGGATGTGGCTCCCGGTCGAGGTATTTCAGTGGGTAGCGGAATTGGTGTTGCTTCTGCTGTTAGCGTAGGCGTTTCAGGCGGTGTTGCAGTGGGCCGGGGGGTATCTGTCGGTCGAGGGACGGGGCTATGTGTTGGCGTTGGCCTAGATAAAGGTGTGAAAGTAGGCCGGGGGGTATTTGTCGCCAAGGGGGATGAATCCTGTAAAGCTGGGGCAAATTGATGGTTTCTATCAGCGGTACGAGGCTCAACAAACGTGGCGGTTAACGCATCCATACGGCCTGTTACTTGAAAAAATATGATCACCCCGACAAATAAGGTGATTAAAAGACTCAAGGCTCCAAATAAAAAAAGGCTCCCCCCAATAAATAAGATAATATTTGGACGACAACCTGATGACTGTCTCATGGGTAAATTAAGATAGATTAGGAAGGTCGCTTAACTTGGGCCGCAAAATGCTGTAGTTGATTTAATTGCACTGGCGTAGGGTCGATAAAGGGCCTTGTTTTGCGAATAAAGGTTAAAGCTTCATCAAGCGACATGCCTTGGCTAATAAAATAAGCAGCGCCTAAGGTGGGGGCTCGGCCCACCCCGCCCGCACAGTGAATGTACACCTTCCCGCCGCTTGCGAGGATTTTTTCAATAAAAGTTACGCCTTGATGTAAATGATCTAAGCTAGGCGCATCCTCATCAATCGTTGGCAGATAGCAATAATGGGATAAACTTAAATTATGGGCCGCATCATCAAACTCACGCCGTAAATTCACCCCACCCGTAATCCCTAAGGCCTCCAATATTTGTTTGCCTTTACGCCCATATTGTGGGCCAACATAAATGAGCGGGGTAATTTGACTATATCGCAAAATGGGGACACCTGTAATTTTTGGCAGACCGCGGGCGTAGGCCCACAAGAGCGTGACATAAAAGCCTTGGCATTGAAGCCGATGTATGACAATGCCATAAGCTTTGTGTAGTAATTTTATTAGATCCAACATCAGCATCTATCCTAAAATTTCTGTTTTAATGCTGGAAATAAAATGACTTCGCGAATAGAAGTTTGGTTGGTCAAGAGCATTACCACCCGGTCTACACCGATGCCTAGTCCGCCAGTCGGCGGCATGCCATACATCAGGGCAGTGATATAATCTTCATCAATCGGGTGGGCTTCACTATCTCCGGCTGTAGCTTGTTTAGCTTGCTCTTCAAAACGCTGCCGCTGAACCAAGGGATCATTCAATTCTGAATAAGCATTGCCTAGTTCCATCTTGGCAATGACCACTTCAAAACGTTCAACCACCTGAGGGCTGGCCGGGTTTTGTTTGGCCAGCGGTGAGATATCGACGGGATAAGTATGCACAAAGGTGGGTTGAACCAAGGCAGGTTCAACGTATTCACCAAAAATTTCATCTACCAACTTACCCCAAGTAGGCTGGGGGGCTATCTTTAAGCCAACTGTTTGGCATTCATCCCAAAGCGAATTTAAATCCGTCAGCGTGTCAATGTCAACTTCTACAGATTGACGAATGGCTTCTGCTAAAGATATGCGTTGCCAAGGTGGGGTGAAATCGAGTTCATATTCACCGTAAGAAAATTTCATCGTCCCCAATACCGTTTGGACTATCTGAGAGAGCATGGTTTCAGTCAAGCGCATCATATCCTGATAATCCGCATAAGCCCAGTAACATTCCATCATTGTAAACTCAGGATTATGTTTGGTACTCACCCCTTCATTGCGAAAGTCTTTACAAATTTCAAAAACTTTATCTAAACCACCGACGATCAACCGTTTTAGATATAATTCATCAGAAATCCGTAAATAAAGGGTGCTATCGAGGGCCTGATGGTGTGTCGTAAAGGGGCGAGCCATCGCGCCACCGTAGGTTGGCTGGAGCGTAGGCGTTTCTACTTCTAAGAATCCTTGTTCTTCTAAAACGCGACGCATGGCACTAACAATTTGACTGCGTTTGACAAAGATGTCACGCACCTCTGGGTTTGCCAGCAGGTCTAAATAACGTTGGCGATAGCGAATTTCTGTATCTCGCAGACCATGCCATTTTTCGGGTAGGGGGTGTAACGCTTTTGCCGCCAGTTGATAGCTTTTGACCCGCACCGTAATTTCGCCCGTCCGCGTTTTGAATAAGGGGCCCTCTGCGGCGATAAAATCCCCTAAGTCTATATCTTTCTTAAAGTGATCGTAAGGCTCATCGCCTAAAATATTTTTAGCTAAATATAGCTGTAATTTTCCTGTGCCATCTTCAAGATGGGCAAAGCTACTTTTGCCCATAATCCGCAGCGAAGTGAGGCGACCAGCAACCTGAATCTGGGGGGCCTCTCCTGCATCTTGGCCCTCGGCTTGACCAGATTCATAAGTCATAAAGACCTGCTGTGACTGCGCTAAAGTGTGACTACGTGCAATACGAGGCGGATAAGGCAAGTCACCTCGTGCTTGGAACCGGTCTAATTTGGCAATACGTCGTTGGACTTGTTCGTTAAGTTCCTCTGTCACCGGACTGCTCCCTGAAAAATATGACAAATAAAAAGACGAGATTTGATTAGAATCTCGTCTATATTATGCCCAAGCTGAGTGATTGAGCAAACGGCCCTTTGAAATTAGGCCGTAATCTTCATAATTTTGAAATTGATGTCACCACTAGGCGTTTCGACAGTGACCGTTTGCCCCAATTTTTTACCAAGCAAAGCCCGACCCAGAGGCGATTCATTCGAGATTCGGCCTTCGGCCGGGTCAGCCTCAGCTAAACCAACAATTTGATAGGTTTCAGCGTCATCCTCGTCTTCGTCTTCTTCTAAAATCGTCACCGCATCACCAATATGAACGACATCAGGGTTGCTATTGCCATTTCCTGTTTGGATGATGATAGCTTCTTGCAGTTGAGCATCTAAGGTCTGGATCCGTCCTTCAAGAAAACCTTGTTCTAACTTCGCTTCATCATACGCCGCATTTTCACTTAAATCGCCTTCTTCTTTCGCTGACTGGATGGCGGCAGCAACTTCTTGACGACGCACCGTCCGTAGATAATGCAATTCTTCTTCTAATTTCTTTTTTCCTTCTGGGGTTAAATAAACTGGTTTTGCAGCCATGTTGTTTTACCTACTCTCCTAAACTTTGTCTAAAAAAAATTGAGACCAATGGTCTGGTCTCTAAACAACGACAATTATACAAGAACTTTGTATTTTTGTAAAGTCTTTTTTATACGTAATAGCAACGATATTCAGTCACAATTTTACCCGGCCTATTTGCTCTGTAAACGATGACCTCGTCCCCGGATCGTAACCAGATATTTTGGTTCTGAGGGATTAGGTTCAATTTTTTGTCTGAGATGGCTGATCAATCACGAATTTTACGCCTCTGAAAATCATCGGGGTCTTTGAAATAACCTGTTTTAAGGATATGACGAATCAATCTCATTAGATTAAGAGATATAGGTTTCTGGTGTCTCCAATATTTTTTGCGGGAAACCCACATAGTCCGAAAAATATTTTTCGGACTCCTTATGATGACATCTTAACTTAATGACATTGAGGGTTACTTAACTTAACGCCATTAGCTTCCCGACAACTTTGCAACTTGGTCTAGCCGGTTGAGCTATGCCGCCAACGTCGTAAAATATAAATCACAGCGATTAAGGCTAAGGCAATGATGCCCAAGCTAAAATCACCAACACCGGTATTTGGTACTTCACTCGGAGTTTGAGATGAGCTAGCCGCTGCACTGGCTGAGGTCGGTATGCTTGTTGGTCGAGTCAATTGCGTTGACCCGCCCCCCTGTATCGCTGCTCGCTCCGGGGGGGCATTGACTTGTGATGAGCCAGACTGTTGTATTTGAACAACAGGGGTGTTGGTCGGGGTGGTCGTTGGGGTTTCCGTCGGCACAAATTCTGTGGCCGTTGGGGTGGGGGTGAAGGTCGGCGATGGTTCAATAATGGGGATCCTTGGCGTGACGGTTGATGTCATCTGAGCGATAGCTTGTTGGTCATCAACCCGACCTAAAATGACAAAACTAGCGATGAGTATGAGACCCAAGACAATCAAACCCGTCAGTCCGACAGCTAAAATAATAAAGAGCCGGTTTCCGCCACCGCCACCAGCCCCGTCATCTGGTTCAATTGGGTCTATTGTATCTGGAAAATCAATGCTCACAGTTTTTCTCCTTTACTTTGAAATGAAGGCTAAGTATACAATGGTTTGTTAATTTATTCTAATTTGGATGGATGGGGCAGAACAATCCCCGGTTGTAATAATGGGCTGGTATATGTCATCATCGGACGACCTGCTAAGACATTTGATGGATAGCCTTGTAGAAGCACGGGCAATCCTTCGTAAGTCCGTAGAAGGGTTAATGTCTGTTCCTAAAAAGTTGCCCAAAAGTGGACAAATAGGTAATTCGCACTCAGTTAATATCAGCATAAGGCATCTTTAGATGCACGAAAGCTGCACGTAACTTGAGCCTTGGTTGAGCAGTCCCAACCGTTCTTTGACGCGCTCGGTGCGTCGTAATAAAATTGTCTTGACTTGTGTGTAGGGCAAATAGCGATGTATCTCACCATCACTATGCCGAGCCAAGATATTCCGAGCAGCATTCTCGTCTGCATCCAGCACGACCCCGTCGAAACAGTAAAATTTCTCCCCTTGCCTTTCTCCTAGAAGGAGACCGTGTCGGGCATCCACTTGCGACGTGTAGGCTGCATTGACGATGAAGAGCGTAGAACCTCTACGCCGAGATACCGTTTGAAGAGCCTCGGCCATCAGACCTGTGACCCAACCGCTTAGTCTGCGGTTTTGGTCTTTGCCGTAAGACCGTCCCTTGATGGGGACACTCAGGTCTTCGGTCACAATGGTCTGGGCTTTATCGACCACCTGATGGGTGGCTTTGTATATCTTGTCGCGTATCCGCTGCCGATGCTTCCTTTTGCGGCGGTTCAGCTTTTTGCGCGAAAGGTTATTCTTTTCTATATTCTTGCGTTTAGGTGATTTCTTGCGGGCAATGGCTTTGAGTTTATGGCGCCGTTGATATTTGGTCTTCTGATAATCACTTTCTTGACTGAGGTCAGCACCTAAGCCCTCTCCGTAGCGTTCTCCCTCACTATCAACATAGACCTCACTATAGCCTTTGTCTAAGCCCAGAGTTTGGTTGCCGCAATCTTTAGTGATAACTTCTTCAATGGTGTAATGTACTTCTACCCGTCCCTCTCTCAGGAGAAGCCGCAGCGTCCCTGTTGGCTGAACGTTTGTGTTGAGAGGTATAGCGACCCGCTGCCCTCGCTTGAGGCTAATAACCTTGAGCCAAGCTCTGCCTCCTAACTCAAAGGTGCTGTAGCAATCGCTATCCAAGACTATCTGCTTTTTGACTTTGCTCTGTCCGTGCTTGCAAGAGAGGCGCATTTGACGGTGTAAAAAGGCATCAGCTAACCATTGGTCTTTTTTGAGGATGGTAAACAATCGCTTTCGCTCTGTCTCGTCCTTCCCTCGTTTCCATACCTTCCGTCTCACCTCGACTTTGCACGCTTCTCGATAGGCTTCTATATTGGCCATACTATCCCGTAAGGTCTCTTTCCATAGACGGGCAGGTACATTGAACTTTCGTCCTTGGGCCAACCAGTCATCTCGTATTTGACGATGCTTCAACCCCACCCCTTGCACCGCTCCGTAGCGATGCCACACTTCTTGACGCACCGTGCCTAAGCGTTTCGCTATTTCTTTTAGTTGTTCATATTTCCCTTGATTCAAACCATCACTGTAGATGATCCGTGTCACTTTGCTCATTTTCTTTTCCTTCTGCTGCCGCCTTAATTTGTTTTTTCTAGCTTCTGAGACCATACAACCGCCTGGAAAAGCAATGAATTATTGCCCTCAAGTCTTCCTCCATTTCCTGCTGCGGTGATAATTGGGCTTGATTGATGACCACGATTTGACAATTATGTTGTTTGGCAAACTACTCGAACCACTCAAAGCCAAATCTGACCAGCCTGTCCTTGTGGGCAATCACGATTTTTGACCCTTCGCCCAGTTCCACTGCTTCCATCAAAGCGAGAACCTTTTTGCGCTTGAAATTCATCCCCCCCCGATTTCTTCCTGCCACTCATCCACGGCTATCCCCCCGCCGAGACTGAATTTTTCTACGGCTTCCACTTGTGTACGCAGGGCCTCTGTTTGTCCGCGTGAGGAAACGCGACAATAGACCACCCCTTTTCTTTTTTCAGGGGGTGGTTCAATGCCCAGAGCTTTTCTGAGGTCTGTGTCATCATAGTCCCGATGGCCGCCAGGGGTTCTTTTTGCAGGCAGTCTCCCTTCTTCGTCCCACCACCTGAGTGTCTTGGTCTATTTTCCTACTCTTTGGGCAACTTCCTTCACCCTATAAATCTTGGTCATACTCTATAATTATTTCACCTTCTTTCCAATTTTCAACTTGTTTTTCCAACCTCTCTCTCATCAAGGCTGTTGTCAATCACCAACACGGTATTTTGGCCTGATGAACTTGATAAATCAGATTCTAAATCACGCTGTGAGTCAAGACAAGCCAATTTTAATCGACCCCAGGCCAAGCCGCCTAGACCATAAGCCGCCCGAATATAATCTCCCTGAGTTTCAATAATGACTCCATGATTGGGCAAAATAGAAACGATTTGTCCGTCTATTTCGGCCTTTAAATGTTTGCTGAGGCCATCACCCTCTATTTATCGCTAAAATAGTATGTGGTGGTGTATGACTCATAGCTTATTAGCCGCTTATCAGTCGTCTATCTACCAGAGAGTTGTTGAAAACCATCAGCTAAAAATTGTAAGCGACTGGCAAAAAGGGCGACACGGCTACTCACCGTATTAGCAAAGAGAGCCCCAAGGGTGATGAGAATGATCCAGCGTCCTGGAACAGCAAAGAAATCGACAAAGGTACGCCGTACACCCCTTAGCGGGCCTTGGAGAGGATAAGTGAAGGTAAAATAGAAAAATGCGCCTAGAGTGCCAATCAGAACCACAAGGTTGCTGAAAAGTGCATTGATATACTGCTCAGTAGACGAATCTGACCCTTGAGGGGTCAGGCTGAATAAAGCCGCCATGCTCATTTGTGGGCCTAAGGTGCCAAATAAAGCCCCACCAATGGATAAAGCTGCCCCAAGTCCGATTAAGAAGGCGAGGGAAATAGAGCCTAAAGCACTGCCCAGGCGCGTTTGGGTTGGATTGACTTTGAAAATCAACAGAAAACACAACAAGGCAGCAGGCATTCTGGTTATCAAGCTCGGGGTATCTGTTAAACTACTATTGAGAATGGGTAATAAAACTTGATACCAAGCGACCAGTATCGCATAGCCGATGCTAACGCCGACAAAAATATGTTCAGCCAATTTGAAAAGTGGGTTATCACCAAATATATAGCTAAATACCATCAGAGTGAGGATGAGGCTAATGATAAGACCAATAAATTCGAGATCTAGCATAACGTTTCTCCTAAAAATAATACTTAGGCCTCTTCAACAACTTCTTGTTCGCTTGCTGTTTTATCAACACCTAAAATTTGATAATAATCTTTATAGTCCATCGTTTCCTCCTCAATTTATTTACGTTGCCACCACCACACGGGCTGGTCGGAGTAGTTTATCGTCATGTTGATACCCTGATTCGACCTCTTCCACGATGATTCCTAAATGACTGTTGGTCAGCGTGAGGTCATCTGAAATAGTATTTGCTGGAACCGTAGCAATCGCCTCGTGCAACTGGGGATCGAAAGGTTGATTGTGCGTCTCAATGGGTCTCACTCCCTCTGTCTCAAAGACATGTATGAGTTGACGCTGCACTAAGGCAACGCCTTCCAGTAGAGTGTCCTTGTCTTGCTGCGGATAATCCAAAGCTCTAGCTAAATTATCCGCAATCGGCAGGAATTGCTTTAAGAGGCGGCTTTGTTCTGTCTTAATCGCCTCATCAATTTGAGGTGCTTGACGTTGGCGTATTTTGTTGATATCCGCTTGCAGTCCCTGAGCTACCGTTTGCTCTGTTTGAGCCTGGATTTTGGTCAGGCTGGGTGTTGAGGGAGATTGTTCTGTAGATACAGGTGGCAGATCATCTATGTTTTGATCTGACTTTGACTTCTTGTCCATATTTTCAATCAAGCCAGCCACTGTGCCGAGTAACATTAAGATCATGATGATTAAATGGACGACAGATTGGCTGTCTAGCATGGCTGTGGCTGAACCAATTGTATGCTGTTGAATCCGAGCAATCTCTAAAGCGGCTGCACCATTTGTCCCCACAATTAGGGCCTCATATTGATTAGAGGCTCGATAGGGGCGTACAAAGGGTTCGGCGGCTGCGCTGACGACAGCTACCATCGGTTGTTGCGTGGCTGGATACAATTGTTCAGCCCACCAACGGGCACTTTCTGGCGTGGCACTTATTTCAACAATAAGGCTGATTTCAGCGATACTTTGAAAAGCAGGCCACTTTTCATAACTCGCGTAGGACTTGCCTGACTGGACTTCAATTAACTGAGCAAAAGGTTGATTTTGGGTCAGATTGCGGATAGCGACCGGTCCACCAGGCAGATAACCCAAATTGAGAAAATGTTCCCCAAGCTGATATCGTTCTGCGTCTAATTTTTGTAAGACTTTTTGGGCTTCCGCTTGGCCTGTTGGTTCTAAACTAATGGCAATCATGCGTAAGCCTTGCCCTAGAAGTTGGTTAATCACAGCTAAAGCTAAGGGATTCATTTCCCCAGCGGTTCCGGGCGTGTAGTCAAAAGACACTAAGGCGACTGAGTTTGGCGGTTTGGTAATGATGGCTTCCTGCATTTCATCGCGGATAAGTTGTTGTTGCCTGATATCTGGTAATAGCCAGGGCAAAAGATAGCCTTGATAGGTGCGATGGACAAAAAGAGGGAAAGCTAATAAGAGAACAAAAATGAGATTTAGACTGATTCGTAATAGTCTGGGCAGGCCTGCGGGCGAAGTCTCTGTCTT
Source organism: Anaerolineae bacterium (assembly GCA_965199695.1). Taxonomy (GTDB): domain Bacteria; phylum Chloroflexota; class Anaerolineae; order 4572-78; family 4572-78; genus CBDAUV01. The sequence goes on from OZ241372.1 coordinate 3,290,978, forward strand.
GGTTAACAGGCTGGGCTCATTTGTCCCCGTAGCAATGTCATAAAATTCACGGGCGACATCTTTATCTTTATCAATTTGTGTCCCAGCTTGAATATCTTTTGGCATCGTCAGACCCGCACCGACACCGGCGACAGCCGCGGCAAGACCTGCTGTAGTGAGCTCACTTGCTGGAGTAGTATCCGCCTCACGAGGCTGCTTCTCAGCTCTTACATCCGCCTCAAACGGAGAGGTTGTGTCGATTGTCGATGAAAAAAGCGGAATGCTTGCTTCTTCGGTTGGCCTGTCATCTAACCAAGTCAGGGGTGAATCCTCATCACCAATGGCGGCTATAAGATCCTCAGACCTATCGTCAGGGCCCGCTCTATCATCGACATCTAATTGGAACAGCCAATCCATTGAGTCATCCGCTTCAGGCACTGGTTTCGTCTCGTCTAAGTTGTCTAACCAACTTGGCAGATTATCGCTGACAACAGGCTTATTACTTATATCTTCGGCCTCGGTGACTGGCTGAGTTTGGTATAAGGTGTTTAACCAGTCTGGCACATCATCACTGATAAGACTGGGGTCACTTGTCTCCTTAGTTAGGTCAATATTTGTCTCAAAATCTTCAGATAGGTTATCTAACCAGCTGAGAGAGTCTGTGATATCCAGACTCTCAGTTGATGTTTCAGGAGGAAACATTTCGTCAGGCCAGTCAAACTGGTTAGATTCAGCGACTAGGGTGCCTTCCTCAGCCAGTGGTACATCGGCTTCTAAATCTTGCAACCAATCAGGCGTATCTTCAAGGGATGAGTCGAAAGTGGTGGTTGCGTCATTAGCCGCCGTATCAGGTTGAAGTTCAGACAACCAGTCTGCCTCATCTGTCGTCTCTGAAGCATTAGAAGTCATATCACTGGCGGATGTATTCGTGTCAAATTCTTGCATCCAGTCAGGCAAGCCAGTTTCCTCGGTAGGAGGAACATCATCGCTGGGCATATCAGGAGAAAGAGAGGCCATCGAATCATCAGCGTCACGATCAGACGAGGGGGATAAGTCGAGAGATGGAGAGGTTACATCAGCCTCAGCCTCAGCTTGTAGTTCGGCAAACCAATCAGGCGTATCATCTGAAACAAAAGATTCCTCGACCGTGGGTAAAGAATCTTCTGAGGCAAACATGGATTCTGGTGATAAAGTATCTTCTGTTTCCGCCGTCTCATTGGCAAATAAGAAATCAGATAAGTCGAAGGAGGTAGATGGGGGATCGTCTGATATTGGTTCATCAACTAAGGGCATGGGTGATGTAGAGTCAGCCTCAAGTTCTTGCATCCAATCAGGCAAGACCATATTATCAGCTTCATGAGAGATAGTAGAGACATCATCCTGAGGCATATCAGGAGAGAGAGAGGCCATCCAATCATCCCCACCATCATCAGAATCGGTAAGATCAAGGGGGGGGGTGGTAACCTCAGCCTCAGCTTCAGCTTGTAACTCAGCAAACCAATCAGGTACCCCTTCATCTGTTGATGAAACATCGGGTGCGCCAGACGATAATAGGGTGTCGTCATCAGATAGTCCATCATCACCGAGTGGTGTACGCTCAAATTCTGGTCCCCAAAAATCATGAGCCCTGGTGTCAGATATAGCAGCGTCTTCTGTCTCCAGCCCTTGCATCCAGTCGGGCGGATCAGCATCAGGACGATCACTGGCCCTGATATCATTTATCGTTTCAGGTGATGATGTGGTCGGTGATGTGGCTGCCCTTAAATCAGCCAGCCAATCGGTATCAACTGGTGCTACATCCCTTTTACCTTGACTGGTAGATTCGGCGGTAGATGTTTCGTCCTCCGGAGAGGGTATATCTTCTTGTAAATCCCATTTGAGACTGGATAACAGCACATCATCTTCTGTGACGCCATCTGTAGGTGGTGCACCATCTAATATACCCTCGTCTTCTCCATATTTTTGTAATAAATCGAGTAACCAAGGTGGGGTCACTTCTGGTAGATGATCTGTATTAGGTCGCTGTTGAGCCATGGTATTTCCTCACTTATCTTAATCTGGGTCAGCGTACGGCCGGTCTGCTCCTAGCAAAATTCGTAAACCAGTGGCAATCGTGCCTAAAGCCACCCCTAATAAAATCCCTCTTGTTCCCGCCAGGACGGGAACGAGCATGACCCATTCCTTTATCAAAGGAAGGTCTGACCAAAGTTGATAGCCTGCTGGAACTTGACCTAATAAAACAATGATCGCGAAGGCGACAAAGAGAAAAGTTTCAAAATTTTTGATTCTAAAGGCTCTATAAGCAGCACTGGCGATAAAGAAAATCATCATGGCAAAAATGGTCGATTCTAAGGGGCGGAGGATATAGCTAAAAATTCCTTGCCCAACAACAGAATTTGGCCCGCCATAAACGATGCCTGCGATCAAGGTTAAAACTAATGAAGAGATCAACACAACACTATAGATACGATTCGGTTCTTTCAATAATACTTTGTTTAAGTGGACGCGGAGTAAGTTGATTAAACCTAACAAGAGGGAAAAAGCGATGACGATTGTCGCCCAGTCCAGCAGAAGCGCATTGAGGCCATTGAGCGCATCGATAAAATAACCTGCTAAAATTAAAATGCCTGTACTGATAGCAACCACGGTAGCGAGTATGCGGCCCAATCGTGTCATGCTTAATTTTCCTGAATGTTTTTTTAGATGATGCCTATCGTCTTGAGAATAACGCCGCCAAGGATACTTAATCCTAGCAGCCAGCGTATCGTATCTTGAGCAAATAAACTAGCAATGTGAAAAGGTTTGCCACTCAGATAAGCCCCACTGGCAAAAATTTCCTCACCCCATAAGCCTTTCTCTGATGTGGCGAGAACGAAGGGCAGCACTTGAAGATCAGTGGCCCCAGATACTGCGAGTTGGGCGGAATTTTGTTGTTGGGTCGTTTCCCCCATGAGCAGGTATTCCTGACCAAAATGACCAAGGAGGACATTACCCTCAATTTGTGTCGCGTGGCGGTTCATAATGCCCATTGTTCCGACAGCATAAGCAGCAGGATTAGGCGAAAGCCAATAGATATGTTTAATTGCCTCAGCAACGGCTTGTTTATCATTTTGATAGGCTAGGCGGGTGGTATTTTGAGCCACAAGGAAGGTGGTGGGGTCGGCTAAGGTTACGATTGGTGGTTGGCCATAGGTAGATGCTTGTTCTGATATATGGCTGAGAAGGGCTAATCCGGCCAAGGTATCAGCATTATCCTGCGTAGCGACACTGCCGCTCCCTAAACTAAGATGAAGACGGCGACCTGTTTCGGCCGATTGGGTGAGGAGCTGTTTAATTGTATCAAAGGCCGGGATTGGGCGTAATCGAGCCACATCATCTTCTGTGATGCGGTGAGCGGTGAGGAAGATTAAGAAGATGAAGAATATTAAAAAGAATAAGAGCCATTCCATAGAGACATTATCCTTGTTGTAGTTCTTGAATTAATTGTTCTACCTTTTTTCTGTCAGAAAAAAGCGTGACCATATCGTTGGTGAAGTGAGCGGAGAAAAATAGGTGCAGCATAGGCTGACCAAGCAACAAACATTGACTGATCGTAAAGCTGAGCGGTTTTTGAAGTTCTAACAGAGCAATCGCCGGCACAGCCAACCCCACTTGTTTAAGTCTAGCGGCCCAATTCGGTATAAATGTGCGTTGTTCGGATTGTTTAGGGGCCATGATAATTGTGACCACAGGCTTGGTTCAAATATGATGGATATTGATTGGTAGATAATGTATCAATTGTTCAGCTAGGCAATCCAACAATTTATCATGCTGCTTTATAGCATCTTATTCAAATATTATTGTCTGTTCACGAAGTATATCACATTTTATAAATTGTGTAAAATGCGGTGAAGGCTACAATATACTGAAATGATATTGAAACTGAAAGGTTAAGTCGCTGTAGAGCAGACTGCGGTCGTTCCCTTTGGAACGCACGCAAGCGAACGACCCTGTCTGCTCGGAACAGGCAAGATGCCTGTTTTACATCCCGACGACCATTCCGCTTTCAGTATAGACAATGCTGTTTGATTTTAGAACCAATCACCTTGATGAATATATAAAGGATTTGTCTCCATGGCTTGACTTAGCCACAATATAGTTTCATCCCTAGCCTTTAGTTTACCTAAAAGTCGCGCTGTTTCCGGCTTTAAAAAACCGCAGAAGATTTGTGAAAAAGTGGCAATGTCAGTTTCAATGTCAGGTTCTCTTCCATCGACGGATAAAGTGCAAACTGGACGACCATCAACGATGCGGAAGTTGACCAGTTCTGTATTAGCAGGTAGTTGTGGATCATTGACCTTGACGATGCGGTTCCCCATCATATTGTGAGGATAGAAACGCGAAGTCAAGGCTTCGGTGATATTAATGACGCGCAACATGAAACTGGTCGTGGCATAATAGACATCGTGAAAGGTTGTCGCAGTTTGATTAATATCGCCTTTATCAACTGTGGTGTGCATCGTATGTAGCAAGGGGGCATCAGCGGGCGACAGACAGTGGATACGGGTTATATCTGGTTTGTCGGCAAAGTATCCCCATAAGCCGCGATAAGCTTCGTCACTTGAAAAAAACATTTCCACGATTTGTAAGGCAGAATTTTGAATGATACGACATTTCGCATATCCTTCAATGGCATCATGATCATAAACGATCATAAAATTTTTACCACTCCGATATTTCTCGGCCACAATTTGATCCCACAAAGCAGCACTACGCATTAAACGACCATCAGCTTGGCTGAGTTGATTCCCCCGATACACTGAACGAATAGCTGGTAAATCATCTTCCGTAAAAGGGCGCACATGCTTGGCCTCATCAAATGAAAATAACTGGTCTGGTGTTAGACGATAAACATGCCAGACAGCGGCTGATTCATAACCAAGGTTGCGATAGGGGGCATAAGCAGTTGGAAATTTGACAGAGATGGCGATCCCACGCGCATGCATGGCCTCTAGCAAATGCTGCATAATCGCTTCAAACACTCCCTTGTCTTGATAATCAGGATGGACCATAACATCAGTGACTGCGCCCATTTCTATTGGTACACCACTCAACCACATTTGGTTAGAGAACATACAACCACAACCGACGGCTTGACCTGCTTGTTCGGCCAAAACATAATTTTTATAGCTATAGCGAGGGTCTTGCTCTGTTTTATGAGACCAAGTGTTACCATCGCCCAGGCTTAACTCTCGCAACTGAATGAGCAGGTCTTTATCAGCGTCGTTTGCTTGTCTAACATGGATTTGGTCAGTCATAAGGTCTATACTCCTATGTAAGTGACAATTAGCAATGCCCAATTCACCATTAATAATTGGTCACACGCTGCGTGGATATGAACCAAGAACGCGAAAATAGGTTGTCATTTCTTGTAAATTATTTAAGGCATTTTGACAACGGGTCTCCTGCTGATCACCTATAAAATCGAGATAGAAAAAATATTGCCATCGTTTGCCAGGTGCAGGGCGAGATTCAATTTTAGTCAGGTCTATATCACGCAAGGCAAAGACCGCTAAACTCTTAAAAAGTGAGCCTGGCACATTATCTGCGGCGAAAACTATCGAGGTTTTGGTCTCTCCGTCAGTTTGGACAGGGGTTTTGTTGATGATCAGAAAACGCGTATAGTTATCTGGGTTGTCTTCAAAATTTTCATAGAGAATTTTCATCTCATAAATTTCTGCCGCCCGCCGACTAGCAATCGCAGCAGCCTTATTTAGATTTTCTTGGCGTAACATTTTGGCACTGCCAGCCGTATCATACATGCTAATGCGTTCAGCTTTAGGAAAATAGCGACTAATAGAGCCTTCACACTGGGCCAAGGCTTGAGGATGTGAATAGACCACTTCTACCGCTTCTGGTTTCACATCAGGTAAAACCATCAACTGATGAGCCACGCGATGCTGCATTTCGCCGATGATGACCAACTCATAACGCAATAGCAAATCGTAATTGCGATGGATACTGCCAGCCAAAGAATTTTCAATCGGCACAATGCCTTTATCGGCTTCGCCATTGGTGACTTTATCGAAAATATCTTCAAAGGTCGGTGATTGACAAGGCAGGGGCGTAATATTTTCACCGAAATAGCTTACAGCGGCTGCTTCACTATTAGCCCCTCTTTCTCCTTGAAATGCAATTTTTTCGAATGGTTTCGTCATGAGATTTTCTACAAGTATTACCTTTCATCTTAATCTTCATCATCAGGGCCATAAAAAGTAATGTCCAAGGCGCATTCAAGATTTAGATCAGCCATCTGTTTCATTTGTTCTGGCCATAAAGTTGGTCCGCCCTCACCGTGGGCGGACCACCAAGTACAGTTGATACGCATCGTAATACCTGGTTCCTGCTGCAATTCTGTCAATTGAACAGAAACCAAAGCTATCTTATCCAAAAGCCAATCTAAGTGTCGCCGTAAACCTTTTGAGCTGACCTGACCTTCTGATGACAAAAACCAAGCGTTTAAGTTTGCTGTACGTACGCGACCTAGACTATTAATATTTTTCTCTCCTTTGGTAATGGTACGTGATGGGGTTATGTCAAGTAAATTTGAGACGTATTTTGGGTCGAAGCTGCCAGTATAAATTTGCAATTTGGCATAAACAAATTCACAGGTGGGGTATGAGTCATTTATTTGTGTTTTTCTGGAAATTAATTCATTCATAATTTACTCCTATCTCCTATCGAAGGTAATCCGTGATATCTCCAAGATAATTACCATCCATATCTTCATAAGTGCCATCTTCTCGAATCCTTCCATGATGATTAGGAATTAAATTTTCATCTTCTTTTAGTGCTTCAAGTGCTCTGCCCCATTCTCTAGCATGTAGGTTAAGGTCATGGTATTTGTTTAGTTAATGATCTGTCTCTATCCTGATTTTCCTATAGATACTGATTTTCATCGAAATCTTCCTCTCTTTATTTCACCCCAACCAATTTACCATCTTTATGTAGTTTCTCTGTTAATCTATATTCTGCGGCTTGATATCCCAAAAGAGCAAAAGGCTCTAGCCCTTGAATATCATTTTGGCTCGCTTCGACAGCCTGTTCCATCTGTCCATCTTTTATTATTTTGATATTATTTGGATTTAAAGAATCCATCCAATAAAAATCTGGAATCTGAGCTTCTTTTATGCCTACAGGCGTATGTCCTATTATTTTCCACGCCCAATTTTTTATCCCTAAATCACTGCAAAATAGCTTGAGTATATAAGGACAATCTTTTAGTTTCTGTGGTCTTAAGATTTCATCAGTATATATATCAAAAAATCCGACCAAAATCTTTGGCGATAAAGTTTTTAGAACTTTGCCAAATCCGTATCTTAATTCTTCTAGAGCCACAACAAAAATATCGCCTTCTTGATATGATTGATATTTAGGTTTTTTTTTTGTCTTAGCTCGAATTTCCACTAATTCTTTGTCGCCTCCATTTGATACATAATCCTCAAGATGAAATTTGAGGGCGAATTGGGTGACTGCTAGAATTTCTTCTAGCAAAGGTTTACGCTGTAAATCATTTTGATAACAGGCTACTATTTTATTGATCATATCATTTGTAATGTCAAGAGGTTCATCCCCTATTATCAACTGTGTATTCATATATTCAGTTTCCCACCATCCCATAATAAAATCTCCTTTAGTCTTGCTCAGAAACTTGCAGGGCTTCTGCTGCTTCAAGATAAGCATTTCTTCTCAGGTTAAGAGGATTGATAGGTCTTATTTTATTCAATAACTTATCAAAGTTTTCTAGCAATATAATAAGTTAACATATCTGAAATTTTAAGATGTAGAATATATAGCGAGTAATATACCACTATAAATACCGTTTAAGTGTCAAATTTACCCTCTAAACTATAGCTTTAAAGAAAAAGAATTTGAATCCGATACCTCAGACATCTGGGGTTTGACAAACCCCAGATGTCTTGGATTCCAAAACTTTATCTATACCTCTATAACACCAAAGGTTATTATAATTATAAGCATCACCGAGTGATTGAAACTCTGATTGCAACCAATACCAGTGATGTCCTTTTGCGTTAAGCAAACGCTCTATTAGGTTTGTAAATGAAGTAGCAATAATTGGCGAGTGATTAGGGGTTGCATGAGTCTCCCAAAAACTTTCATAGCATCTACCTAGTCGTTCGGGTGCTAAATCAATTGTAATATATTCCCCACCATTTTCACTCTCACCAATGATATACCAAGACCAAGAAATATCATCTTCTGGTATTGTTGACATTAATTCTTCGGTAGTGATACCAGCATAAATTATTGGATTAGCTAAAATCAGCCTGTCTGGCGGCATAATCTCTATCCCATAAATTGAGGTATAATATAGATGTATGCCACCACATGAATTATAAAATTCAGCTAAATCTTTCGGCAGTAAATGTCCGAATTTTATCGTGGATGTTCCAGAAAAAGGGTGTATTAAACAGTTTGGTGTTTCTTGAATTTGAAAAAATAAAGTTTGTAAATTTGTCACGGCAATTTTCAACATTTTTACTACTCATTTAAGCTTCAAGAGAAATCTATGTATTCCATCCTATTTCAACCTTAGATGTACGTTCAAGAGAGATCGTATGTATTCCATCCTATTTCAGTTATCTTTGCTTGTAATTCAGTAAATGCTTTATGTGGCAATAAACAAAATATAGAAAATTTAAATTCGATTTTAACTTTATGATCGGTAAAAAATTCTATATATGGTGGCTTGTTTATCATATTTCTTAGCCCTATGCATTTAGTTTCATTTACAGATAAATTGTTCACAGAAAAATCTTCTGACTTATTTACATATTCTACCCAATTTTTTCGACATTCTTCAAAATCAATAAATTGTAAGTCTCCATTCCCATCTATGTATTGTAAACTATTTTTATTGATACTTTTTATTTGATGCCTCACGATGACAAATTTCACTCCTTTAGGACTTTTACTGGAACTTCTGTTAAGCCTGCCTGCTGTGCTGCTAACCAACGATGATGTCCATTAACAATTTCATATTCCCCTGCGACTTCTCGTACTAAAATTGGTTCTTGTATAGCCCAGATGGACATATTGGATTATTCAATTTAGTCTTGCAATTAGGACATAAGAGTAATGCGTCCTGTGATTGTGATTGGAACCCTTCTATACACTCTGGACAAAGATACCATATACCTGTCTCATCATTTATTATTTCTACAGTCTTTGTAACTTCTGGATCAGAAAATTCTAAGTCCATTATTTCTTTGTATCGACTGAAAATTTTTATAGCTGCTGTATCGCCATCAATTAAGCCACTATAATGACCCAGATCATTAGCTAACTCATTATAACCGAAGATAGCATGCAATAATTTGTTTTGGTGATATGTATTCATTGAGTAATGCCAATACTTCGATATACGACTATCAGCTATACGAAAAAATTCTGATGGAACCCACAGAAGGTATTGAACTGTCTCGCCAACAATAAGATATTCGACTCTTCCCTTCCAGAATGTTACGCCGTAAACTATATATGATTTTCCGATCACTATAGGAGATTGATACTGACTAGAGTAGCCATCAGTTTCATAATATTCTGGCAAATCTGATTTCATATTTCCTATACATATAACTCTCATTAGACTATTCTCATCTAAAAAGATAGTTTATTTAAATTTAAAATCATCATATTCTCCAGTTTCTTGATTATATAAATAGTGAATTTCTACTCCGTTAACATTTTGTGCCCACTTTGTCCAACCAGATTCTGACCACCTTGGGTCGGTTATTGGAACAGATAGCTGTATTCCTTGTGGATTTGACATGACTTCTTCCATAGCTAATTGTTCAGATAAGGTTTTGGGCGTAGTACGACCGGTTGATGCTCTACCTAATGGAATGATAGGCTTATTTGCGGTTATAGAAGTGAAATAAGGTTGAGTCAATTCAGGAGAAACAGATGAAGAAACACCCACATCCTCGTCCAATATGTCTGGTGGATTGCTAGGGAAGGGTAGGATAAGCGGTATCTCAGGTGTATCCAAAGTTATCGTCGGATAATCACCAGCATCTTGAAAACCGAAATCTCTTGGAAAGACCATCACATTGCCGATTTCTAGCTCATCCCCACCAGAAGAAGGCCAATTTAACTTTACATCCAGATCAACATCTAAATCAAATTGATTAGTCCCTAACCATGCTGACCCAGCTACGGCCGCGGCCCCTGCCATGAGACACATTTCTCTTAACGGAACCCCAGCATTGCCAGAACCAGCTAGAACCCCGCAGTGACCAGAGGGGTCGGTATATTTGAGGGGATTGTTATAGGCATAGGAATATCTGTTCAAAGCCTGAGGATTGCTATAATTCGGCACGATGGGGTCAGGACTAATGAACCGTCCCAGCAGGGGACTGTAATATCTGCCCTCGAAATCCAGCAAGCCAAAGTTTTCCAAGCGTTTACCTGCAAAATCAAAATCAGTTAGACTAGACCCAGAACTAGCCACCTGCCCTGAGTCTAGCAGACCATTGCTTGGCGGACGACTAACTGGTGAACCCAACAGACCATTGCTTGGCAGGTGACTAACTGGTGAACCCAACATCGGGTCTGAGGGATGACTGTGTAACAGCAGCCAAGTCTCTAAGCGCATCATCTGTTTATCTTCACTCAGGACATAATCGGTGACCTCGACAAATACAAAAGCGGAATCCGTCGGGTCAGGGGTCACTTGATACAGAATCCCCTGAAACCAGAAACGGTTTCCTCCTGTAACAGTGTCGGCTAACCCATGACGCACATGATAGTTTTCTTGGTCTATAAAACGGACTAAGTCCTCTGGGGTAACGAACCGCCAATTATCAGGGTCATAGGGACGATTTGCTTCAGCGAGAGAGGCTGCATCTGCGATGACCCGATTATTGACCCGCACCCAGCCATCAGCATCAATATGGTAAAGGCGTTCTTCAAAGAAAAATTCTACCCCCCAGAGAACGGAAGCATAGGGGATGGTGTGCCAGTCTGTGTCACTCAAGTCAGTATAGACTTGGACCATTGTCTGTGGTTCAAACCAAGGATGAACAGGTGCTTTAGCTGCATCACTGGTCTGCACAGGGTCATCAGCGAGGGTCAGTGAACTGCTGATGATCAACATCGGTATGAGCAGCAACAAGATGAGAAAGATAAACGTCAGTAATTTGGACAATGTGAACAGAATAGGTTTAGAACGTTTTATGAGATAATACCTCCTGTAATCATTGACTTTATCAAAGTACAATCGTATTGCCATACACAACATTGTTGCAGAGTGGCAAGGTTGCAAGGTGACAGGGTAAGGCGTTTGGGAGGTTTATCACCTTGCCACCCTGCCACCTTGCATCTAACTCTATAAGTTTATACGGATAAATATTATGCACCATCGTTTGATGATATTGGGTGATGGTTTGTTCATCGCGGCGATAAACATGATGATGGCCGTGAAAAAAATACTTGGGTTGAAATTGTCGCATCAACCATAAAAATGAAGTAAAGCCTTGATGGACATGATCTTTACCATTATGGATATTGAGCGGTGGCGCGTGGGTGATGAAGATGTCAATAGCTCGTCCTTTGACAGCTCGATTATAAAACAGCTTGGGCACCATTTTCAACAGTTTCCCCCACATTTCCAGATCAGAATATTGAAAGGGCGAATTGGGTCGATAACGCAGACAGCCCTCTAACCCCCCAATCAGCAAGCCCTTATATTGCACAATTTGTCCATCAAGATTGATACCACCCCCTGGTCCAGTGATACGCTCTCCAGAAGCGGTTGATTCGGCTAGTGAATCATGGTTGCCATGGACATAAAAAAGAGGAATATTTAACATGGATATCAGAAATTCTAGGTAATAATAGGGTAAATCTCCACAGGCAAGGATGAAGTCTACCTCTTCAGCCATAGTTTTGACCGAAGCACTATATAAAAAATCGACCACTTTGTCACTCACGCACAGAACTTTCACAATAAATCTATCTAATTTCCATATCTTAACATATTTGGCGAAGTATAGCATAAGCAACTCGCTTAGTCAATGACTTTGAATGACTGCAAGTATTTGTCAAGCCATAAACTTAAATGATCTTTAAGCAAATAGACTAAGATGATGAGACTGAGGATAAGACCACTCGTGGTCCAAAATATCCAACTGGGGGGCATTGTTCGGGCGTGATGACCAATCCAAGCAAGGACAAAGCTGAAGGGGCCTCTAGCTAGGAAAGTCGCCCAGATGAGGGTGCTAAATTTTACCCGACTTAGCCCAGCCAAAAAGTAGGGAATCTCGCCAGTAGGTATGGTCAATAAAATGAACCAGACCCATAGCGTATCTGAGCGGGTAATGGTTTCATACTTCGTTAGCACCTCTGGCGATAATTGTTTTTCGATGAAAGGTCGCCCCAGGCGACGGGCCAGCCAAGCAGCTGTAAATCCACCCAAAAGCACCCCGATGACATTGTACACCCCCCCCCAAAACGTTCCAAATAAAATACCGCCGAGAATTTGAACGGGATGACCCGGAATAGGTGCGCCTACGATTTGAATGATGCTCAAAGCTAGAAAGGCCATTGGACCTAATAGGCCCAGTTCCATCATCTGCTCTTGTAGCTTATGTTCAGCCTCAGGATGCCATAAAAGCGACAAGGGTTGCCATAATATGATGCCGATGCCAATCAAAATCATGAACACGAGCCAGGGCCACCAGCGAGAAAATTGGTTGGATAAGGTTTTTGGATCCATAAAGCGAATGTTCAAACGATTAATTGGGGCGTAATCGTTTGGCGAGCCACCTTTCAACATAGCCCCGAGGGTCGATCTTGTGCAAGGTGTGTAAACACCATTCAACCAGTTGTTCTCGTCCTAAATCGATTGAATGTGGTAGAGAATTTTCTATTGTTTGCTTAATGTCTGGAAATATATCGATCTCTTGAATATAACCTGGCAAGGCAGTTAAAATATCTGGATGAACGGGGATGACGGAAGCATTGGGCAAAACTTCATTAAAATATAATTGGGTTCGAGCGGCATGATAGAGATGGGTTAAGACGATGACCTCATGTAGTCTGTAAGCCCTACTTAAAACCCTTGCTGCCCGGACTTCTAAAAGTGTACAATTGGATAATCGTCGCAAAATGATGTAATCAGCCGAGATGTCAAATTGTTGTCGTAAGTGTCGTTTGACCTCTTGAGCATCAGGTCTACGGTCAGGGCCATGAATATCCGCAGCAACAAATAAGATATAGGGTTTGGGATAAGGCGCACTATGCCACAGGGCAGCGGCCATCGCTGTGCGGCCCCACAGTTGACGGTTTTCTTTTTTGAACCCTTGGCGTTTGCCCATAATGAGGATGCCCAAGGGGGCAGAGGGCCACTTTGGTTCTTCCAAGGGGTCTGCTGATTGTTCAGGATATAGCATAGCCAACATTATGTGAAGTTGAGATTGACGATTTAGATTTTTTTGAGTATGATTGTAGTGCATTTATAAATATTGCCAATTTTACCCCTCGAGGCTGTATGGCTTCAGCAACGAAGAAGCAAAAATCTATTGAACTGCCTATCGCTCAGTTCATCGCCATTATCGTTTTGAGTTTAACCTTGTTTCTCATTGTTGATTTTGGTCGTCGAGCCGCCACGGGCTATCAAATCCAGCAAGAAGAAAATCGTTTAGTCTTACAATATCAAACATTACAACAAAAACATGCCGCCTTGTTAGCTAAATTAGATCAGGTTCAATCAGATGCCTATATTGAACACTTGGCGCGAAATGAACTCAAGTGGAGTCGTCCCGGCGAAACAGTGATGGTCGTTTTAAGTCCTTATTATTCCCCTTCTGCCACGCCCGCCAATCCATCTCTTTTCGTTGAGCCTGCTCTCGAAACGCCCCTAGAAGCTTGGAAAAATTTATTCTTCCCTGAAACGAAATAAAGGCACAGCAGTTGCAGCCTGACAGGCAGTGGGGTCATTGGATGGGATTTGGAGCAGAGCTGACCTAGGGGATGAGAAAGCATTGTTTTTAACGCCGATTCAGCTTGGTCAGCGGCACCGATAGCCAAAAGCTTCCCTTCATTGGCGATCGTTAGCCGGTCCAGTCCTAATATTTCACAAGCACCACACACGGCAGGGTCAATGGGTACCAACTGCTCGGCCAGTGCAATGCCGACTTCAGAAGAAAAGGCTATTTCATTGAGCGAGGTGGCAATGCCGCCTCGGGTGGGATCTTTTAAACGGCGCAAATCTGCAATGGCAAACCCTTCTTCCAAAATGAATCCGGCTGATAAATATTGCGGGTTCGCACTGGCCATCGCCAAATCATTTACCGTGCCGTTCACGGCTAACTTGCCAATGTCACCGCCTGGAAAAAAGAGCAGGTTGACCACATAGGTATAACAGAGAGATGATCAGAGGCTGTCTTGATCGTCAATTTCTAACCGCCAATTTAATGAAAGAAAGGATTATCTATGACGACGCAACCCCTCCGACACGCTATTATCGGCGTGGGGGCTGGTATCTTGAATGCTCATAAAAAAGGTTTTGCTTTAGATACAACAGAAGTTGTGGCTGGGGCTGATGTTAATCCCGAACTGGGTCAACAACGGGCTGATGAATTGGGCATCCCCTTTTATACTGACCATCGCCAGATGTTGAGTGAAACCAACCCCGATATTGCCGTTATCATCACCCCGCATCCATTTCACGCCCAACTCGCTATTGATAGCTTTGCAGCTGGCTGCCATGTTTTGGTAGAAAAACCCATTGCCATTCAAGTGGCCGAGGCTGATGACATGATTGAGGCCGCTCAAAAAGCCGACCGTTTGCTCGCTGTGAACTTTCAGCAACGTTTTCGGCCCGAAATTTTAACCATGCATAAAATTCTGCAAGAAGGCCATTTGGGCCAACGCCAATATTTTGACCTGACGCTCGCTTGGCCTCGTTCTGCCGCCTACTATAAATCGGGGGGCTGGCGAGCCACTTGGTCTGGTGAAGGAGGTGGTGTTCTGATGAATCAATCGCCCCATGATTTAGACCTAATCTGTCATTTAATGGGTTTGCCGCATCGGGTCTTCGCTTGGGCTAAGACGACTATACATCAGATTGAGGTGGAAGATACTGTGCAGGCCATGCTTGAGTGGGATGATGGCGCGACTGGTTCTTTTCACACCAGTACGGCTGAAATTGGTTTGTCTTTCAATTTAGAAATTCATGGCACAAAAGGAAATTTGAAACTAGATGCAGAGGGGTTAAAATTCAGGCCCTTAGAAGTCGATGTGCGTGATTATCTTCCCAACACTGAAGATCGTTTTCCCAAAATGAAGCCTGAACTTCAGGAGATAGAATTGGAGTCGGGCACAGGCGACCATCGGGCGATTTATGAAAATTTGCACCAAGCCATTTTACAGGGCACCCCCGTCATGGCCGATGGCTTGAGTAGTCGTATGTCACTTGAATTGGCTAACGCCCTGATTTACTCCAGCTATACGGGCCAACCCGTCGACCTGCCTCTTGACCGCGAGAAGTACGCCAATTTATTGGCCGATTTACAAGCTGGTCGAGCAAGCCTTGGCAATTAGCAATTAGTAATTAGTAATGAACAATTATCAACTAAAAACTAACCACTAAAAACTAGGAACGAAAATGACAAACGCAACCTTTACCCTCAGTGCTTTTGGCGATGAAATCGCTCAAGATTTACCTACCCAATTGAAAACACTCCAAGAACTTAAGGTTAATTATTTAGAATTACGGTCCGTTGATGGCAAAAACGTGTTGACATTTGATGAAGATGATCTGACCCGGATTAAGCAAACCTTGGCCGAATATGATATGAAAGTCAGTTGTATTGGCAGTCCGATTGGCAAATCACCAATTGAAGACCCAATTGAACAAGAGTTAACCAATCTAAGTCGGATTATGGAGATTGCCGAATCCCTTGGCACCCGACGGATTCGCATGTTCAGCTTTTACCCACCTGATACCAGCACCAATGCTCATTATGATAACTATGTCGATGAAGCTGTTGACCGCTTGACCAAGCTGGCTAATCTGTCTGGAACAAAGGATTGTCTCTTGCTCTTAGAAAATGAAAAAGGTATTGTGGGTGATACACCTGAACGCTGTTTGACTTTGATGGAAAAAACGGCCCATCCTAATTTAGGTTTCATTTGGGATCCAGCGAATTTCGTACAAGTCGGCGCAGCAAATTTAACCGAAACCGCGTGGCCAATGCTTGGAGACCATGTGGCTTATGTTCATATCAAAGACGCTGTTCTTGTTGATGGCACAGTACGACCCGCAGGCGAGGGCGATGGTCAAATTCCAGAACTCATGACAAAGTTGCAGGATAGAGATTATCAAGGCCTGTTGGCCTTAGAACCCCACTTGGCCCATGCTGGTCATAGCGGCGGTTTTAGCGGCATTGAAGGGATGACTGTGGCTGTTAAGGCTCTACGTAAAGTCATGGCTGAGGCTGATTGTGTGGAGTTGGCACAGTTGATGGGGTAGATGACGTGGTAAAATGTTTGGTGAAAGTCAATGCCTAAAATTACCGTAACTACTCAGGTGCGAGGCACTTTGGCCGTACAGTGGCCGAGAACATCATCTATATCTTTGCAAAAATTTTGTCTTCTAACTTTTTTGTCTCATCAGTCAACAGGTCTTCACGACCGCCATCTATAGGCACCACTTCGCCCCCCCACGAGTTCACTCACTCTTTGGGCCCAATATAATCGGCACAAAGGGCTTTTGCTGAGTTCCTGACATCCAGTATCTCAACCAGCGGGGGGCGAATAGCTAAGAAAACCCCGTTGAGACTAATTAATTTGCATTACTTCCTTACAATCCATTGCTGATACAAATCTTGAACATCTTGTCCACTGATTTCCTGAAAAATAGCCAATAAATCATCAGGTTGCGCGATCCCATAGCGGTAGCGTTGAGCATAAGTCTGTAAACTAGCGAAATAGGCTTCATCCCCGACCTGGCCTCTTACGGCATCAAAAAATAGCGGGCCTTTTCCGTAGACCACGGCTTGATACAAATTTTCGGGAAAGTCGGACACGCTGCCTAAGACGGGGCGGTTAGACTGGATGAGACGCAATTGTTGATAGGCTGCGGTGAACATACGTTCAATCATGACTTGACCGCGTTCAGACCCATAATAATCTTCATAATACTGAATAGCGGTGTAATTTGTCAAAGATTCGTCTAACCAAGGATGAGCGACTTGATTGCTGCCGACCAAGCCATACCACCACTGATGGGCCACTTCATGGGCTAAAACAAATTCCATGAAATCATCATCCGTATAGTAGTAACGTTCAGCCATAGCAATCAGGCCTGGATATTCCACCCCGCCTACTTTATCATCCATTGGCACAGCGACGATATCAAATTCTCGATAAGGATAAGGACCAAAAAGCCGATTAAAGGTTTGCAATGATTGACTGGCGACTTGGAGAGCCAATTCACCTTTGGCCTGATTTTGAGCGTCCGCTGGATAATAGCTATTGATCTTGATACCGTCTATCTCTTGACTCAGATGGTGATACTGTCGACTCATGACCACCTGAAAATCTCGCATCGGGCCGCTAAAGGCTTGAATGGTTTGGGTCCCATCATTATTTTGAAGCTGTCCCAAAATGCTACCGGAAGAAACGATGACCATGTCCGCGGGCGCGGTGATTGTCACATCATAAAGCGACACATCGCTATAGGTCACATCGCCATAAGATGGCGAAGGGGCCACATGCCAGCCATCAGCATCAAAGACGGGAATAAGGGGATAAAAGCCAGCCAAACTGATAATGTCATTGGCATAAGTATATAAGCCATAGCCAGCGTTAATACTCGTTGGCAGCGTAGCCTCATACCTTAAACGGATATCCACAGCCTGACCTAATTCCAGCGGTTGCATTAAAGGTACCCCGAGGGTCGAATCTTGAGCCAGAAAAGTCGGCTGGACACTTTGTTGATTGACTGTGGCCCCTATTATGTGCATTCGGCCTCCGAAACTAGGCGTATTGGGAAAAAGCCGAAAGTAGATTTGATTGAGCAAAACAGATTCAGTATTGGTGTAATGGACTTCGACCTGACCTGTCAAGAAAGGTTGGGTGGATGCATTTAGACTATCCGCATGGAGGACAAGCTCAATTTGGTAAAATGTCGCGCCTTGGGCGACGACTTGGTCTACCTCAGACGCAAAATCAGGACGCATGACCTGATGATGAGCGGTAAAATCAATCGGCACTGGTGTAACAGTCACCAAAACAGGTCCGTCATTCTGTTCTGGTTCATCATCAGCACAAGACACTATCACAACAGTTAATAATAGGTAGCCAATAATCAATAGCCCATAACCAATAACCTGTTTTGGTTGTGTTGACATTTCACACTTTATTATAAAGAAAAAAAGATAATGTTTAGATTATTTTGATATCTGTGTTAAATACAAAAATTTTATCTGTCAAGCTTTATTTGACTTTGCACTTAGTCATCGTAAGAGGGCCACCTTTTATATACATTTTATGTTAACTGATTAACTTACTTAAAATTTTTATCTCCTGGTCTTGACAAAGGGGGCCATCTCAGGCATTTTATTTGACCTAAAAAATGTTCTTTTGATTTACCTGAAATTGTTGTCTAATTCGATTAATTTCTTGGGCCTTCATTATGCACATCCTATTCAACCGTAATCTGATCTTTCATCTCTTCAAAGGTGGCTGGTCCAATCCCTTTCACCTCCATAATCTCCTCAATTGAGCGAAAGCCCCCATTGGCTTGACGATAATCTATAATTTTTTGGGCTGTGACCGGACCGATGCCCTTCAGAACCATCAAAGCTTCTGCATCAGCCGTATTGAGATTGATTTTAGGCTTGGCGACTGAAGATGTGGTCGCGCTTTGGCTTTCTACATCAGATGAGGGGCTGAAATTAATCGTTGGCTGAGGGGTGGCAGTAGGGTCAACACCGTCGCTGACGACTGGCGGTGTTGGTAAATTTTGATCTTGGGTAGGAATATTAATCTGTTGTTGATCTTTTACCTCAAGGGCTAAATTAATCACCTCTAAATCAGCCTCATCTGTTGCGCCGCCCGCCAAGATTAAGACATCTTCGATAATGCTCCCTGATGAAACAAAGTACACATCTGGTTGATGAACTGCCCCGCTAATATAGACGCGGAGTGGTTTTGGGGTTGGAGTCATAGAAGGTGTGGGGGTGATAGAAGGCGTTGGGGTTGGGGCCATGGTGCTAGTTGCTGTTGCGGTGTGTGTTGGACTTGGCTCAACTAAAGCGAGTTCCATCTCTGGGTCGGGTGCTTGTAGATAAATAATCACCCCGACTAAAATGGTGATGAAAATTAAGGTTAAAAAAACGATATTTTTATTTTGTTCGAGCCAGTTGCCCATCCTTTTGCCTCATCGTCTCAAAGGTTGCAAAGTTACAAGGTAACAACCCTGTTGCCTCTTTATTGTTAACATATTTTTGACTGTCCCAATCTGGTTCCTACGTCCCTGAGACCCCACGGGGTCGGGGACACACCGCCCTTGGATGAGAACCGCGGCTCGACCCTGCCTGAGACCCCACGGGGTCGGGGACACACCGCTAGATCTAGCGGAACTATCGTTTGGGAACCAGATTGGGGCGATGAATTGCACAAGTTAATTAATTCCCATTCCTAAGATGAGGATGTCAGACCAGATTTTAAGGCCGCTAATATTTTTGGCCAAACATAATGATAAAAGCGATAACCGCCAGACCAAACTGGGTAGTCATAAGCCCCTAATCCCTGCCGCGTATAGCCGCCGAAGCCAAGCTTGAATTTATACACTCCCCATAAAGGGTCAGACGAGTCAAACACTGTTGGAGCCCCCCACATGTCATATACCCGACAGCCCCGTGCCTGGGCTTGTTGAATCGCTCGCCATTGTAATAAATGATTAGGCATTAAATTCCGATGCTCATTGCTGGATGCGCCGTACATATACCAGGCCCGTTGCCCAAAATAAAAAAGCATGAGGCCTGCTATCGGCTTATCTTGAACGTAAGCCAAGAGCAAATCGGCTTGATTGGCCAGCAAATAGTGCTGCCAAAGATCTAGATAATAAGCTTGTGGTCGAATGAGAAAGCCATCTCGCTGCCCAGTCAAGGCATATAAGGCATAAAATGTATCTAAATCAGCCTCTGTTCCCGCTTGAATAAGTACGCCCTTCCGTTGCGCTAAACGAATATTATAACGCCATTTTGACTTCATTCCTGCCAACAAAGTATCTTCACCAGAGTCAAGGTTGAGCAAAACGGTATTCTGAAACTGAATTTGTTGCGCTGAATAAAGCCATCCTCGGTCTTGAAGCATTGCTTTCACCGCTTGGCCTGAAGGATTAGGTGTATCCGCTGCGGGGTCAAAGCCCAAGATGACATCTGGATCAATTTTGATGAATAAAGCCCGTTGTGAGCGGGCAAAAGCTGCTAAGTCACGAACAATCTGTTCCTTGACGGGCAAATCATCATAATTCAGCAGCGGGCCTTTGGGGACATAAAGCATGCCCCAAGAGGTATAGGGAATAGGGCGCTTCAGAACCTGGGCGGCGGCAATTGGCTGTTCATCTTTTCCTAGCCCATTTCGGCCTAGCCATAATAAACGATGAGGTTGCCAGCCCCATCGACTTTTGAAATCTCCCCAGTCCCAGCTTTGTAGGGTATGGGGTTGAGGAAGGCTAACGAGCGAAGAATCCCACTGTTGTTTATGAGTCACGAGGGTGAAGGACATGAAATAATCCTAATGAGTGATGGTATCCACTTCATCAATTAAAAGAATCAAGGGACGATCCCACAACCCTCCTTCTTTGCTGTATAGCTGATAGAAATCTTTCCAACTATGCACTTGCGGATGGGTAGGCAGCATCAGGTCAAGTACATCACTAAGCCGTTGTGGAAGGTCTTCGGACATCTTAGGCTCAAATTGGATATCCCGCAATGTGCCTAAAGAAAAATGGAAGGCCGTCATCTGTTCACCGTGATATTGCTCTATCTCTTGTGTTACTTGTCGAATCAGCCAAGTCTTGCCTGTCTGTCGAGAACCCCAGATGGTGAAATAATGGCCACCTTCTTCTGGTATACCGATCAGTTGATTTAGACAGGTATCCACCAGACCCCTTCGTTCTACACAAAAATGGTATCGACAATCGACTGGGCCGTAATGAAATTGCCTTTGGGTCATTTGAATCACCTCAATGTCTAATTCTTTATGCCTTACCAAAATGAAGACCGCCTTCTCATTGTATCTGAGAAGGTAGTCTTTAGCCAAGTGGTATTAAGTTTATGGATAAAGTTGAAAGTTGGGTTTACTCTTCTATCATCCCCATAAGACCAACTATTGCGTTAAGGGCATATATACCTTAAATGTTGGATGATAGGTCATAATATTTTTTAATTGATTCTCTCCAGTTTCCCCTCCGACAATAAAAATGATATTTTCAATTTTACTGAGACCAAAGTTACGCCATTGACCAATGGGGGCAGGCTCTATAGGCTCCCAGATTCCGATTGATAGCGTTAATCTTTCCCCCGAACTCGTAAGATCATTCCCAATCCACCCACCGCCCATAGCGTAGAGGGTGTCCCCTATCGCTACTAAACCCAAGCCACCTCGGGCCACAGTTAAGGTCGGCCCCCATTGCCAGTCTTGACGTTGAAAATCATAAATCGTTGTTTGAGCAAACTCATCCTTTCCATCATACCCGCCAACGACATATAACTTTTCACCCACAACGACGGCTCCGGCATAGCCTAGGTTGATTGGATAAGCCTGCTCTAAAATAGACCACCTGTCTTCTTTGGTATGATACACATAAAAACTGTTAACATAATCTTTACCATCCCATCCGCCTATCACATAGATTTGCTTGCGATAGACCACGGCAGCGTAAGCACATAAGGCTTCAGGTAAATTTGTCCCGCTTGTCCAAGTATCTGTGATGGGATGATAAATTTCTAGTCGATTACTCACCTCATCTAGGGTACATCCACCTGGGATATAAGCTTTATCATCTAAGACCAGCCCTTGAATGTCGATGGCTGGTGTTGGTTTATCTTGGCCTTGTTGCCAAGTTTCTGTTTTGGGATCAAATATCGCGACCTGAGCTGTGATACCCGATTCGTCCTGACCGCCAATAAGATACAATTTGTTTTCATAGGCTACGGTTGCTAATCGTGATTTTCCAGTCGCCATTTCAGTGACAATTTCCCAGGAAGTATCCTCTCTCGCTGAAGATGTCGGTGTATTTGTGGGTATAGCACTTATATCTCCTTCAAAATCGGGCGGTCGTCTTGCCTCTGCCTCTATTGTCGCTTTAATCAGAGGCGTACTCAAAACAAACAAGGCAATGCCAAACGCAAGTAAAAAATAGATCTTTTGCCATAAGGCTAAAGAGGGAATTGGCATAAAGATTGGCTGGACACTAGATTCTGAAGTTGAGTTAACAGCGACCGTAAATTTATCATCTGTAGGAATCTCAGAAGATGTACTTTCAGGGGATGTTTTCCTTTCAGGTATAGGAACGGCTGAACCAGGGGCCCTTATCCAGCCCAGTTGAATACCATGTGAGACTGCTTCTGTTCGAGACTGCACATCAAGCTTTTTAGAAATATTCGACAGATGCTTTCGCACTGTGTTTGTACTGATGAACAATTTTTCAGCAATCTTTTGGTTGCTTGCTCCGCTGGCCGCAATCTCAAGCACTTCGATTTCACGTTTACTTAACAGGGGTTTGGTTTCCTCTTCGCTCACAATAACACGCTTTTTACTAATTTGATAAGGAATTAATGCTTATTCCAATTGTAGGCTTTACGTATACTCAGCGCGGGCATAAAATTTTTTCCAAAAACTGACGCGGATATAGAGGCGGTCTCTCAGCCAAAGCTTGATGATAGATGACGGTTGAAGGGGTTAACCCAGGAATCGTGTTGGCCTCTATGACGATGAGGTGGCCTGTTTTGATTTCTAAAAAAGCATCAATGCGGGCAAATCCAGAAATACCTAATTCTCGAGCAACACGCTCAATGCCTTTTTTCGCCTGCCTGACTGCTTTGGCCGACACATATTTTTCTGGCGGTGGGGTAATATTAATGCCTGTACCCCCTTGAAATTTTTCTTCTAGACTTAACACAGCCCCACTCGAAACAGTGAGACTAGGAGTCAAAGCTTGCATATGACCATCATGGCCTAAAACAGCGACGGTGACTTCAATCCAACCTGTTTTTTCTTCCCAACACAGCCTTTGACCATCTACTTGAACCACATCTGTCTCAATAAAGGCTTCAAAGAGTAGGTCAACAGGTTGACTTGATGGCATTTCAATGATACCGGCTTGGTCCGCAAACGTATGAGGTGGAATGCCTGAAACGCCTTTTCTGATTAAATCTGTGTAACATTGTAAATCTGGAGCTGAACTTAGTTTAACCACACCGGATGAACAACCATCACCCCTTGGCTTGACAATGATTTGAGGGCTACCTAAAGTTTTTTCTAAATCCACCCACAGCAATTGAATCGTGTCAATCTCGGCCTCAGTCAAGGCCGCAGTTGGTATCAGTCTTTGGGATGGCGTATAAATGCCTGCCATGGCTAAATCAGCCAATCTTTCAGCAGTGGCGAATTTGTCCATACATAATTGTGAGGTAGATGAACTAGACCCAGTAAAGGCGACAGCAGCTTCTTCTAGTCGTGCCTGTAAAACACCATTTTCGCCGATTCCACCATGTAAGGCAATAAAAACGAGGGATGACTCTTTGATAAAAGTTTCCAAAGTCATTTGCTTAGGGTAAAATTCAGTCTGACTGACAAAACTTGGGTCGGGCCTTAAACGATTGAGGATATTTTCACGTAAAGTCTTTAAACGGACTTCTGACTCTAAAGTCTGCCGACAGGCATCAACCACCTCCTCGACAGTGTGTCTCAAGGTCAGGGTATAAGGCAGTTTCCACACCTCCCCTGTAGGGGCTAAGAGGTAAGGGTGCGGCAGATACGTCTCAGAGCGCAATAATTTAAGCCAGACATTGGTTCCACTCATCAATGAGACTTGACGTTCTGATGTTTCCCCACCAAAAATAATATTCACGGGTTTTTTCTGATAATTGACTGTCCCCTGTCGTGATGCAGTTGATACCTTAAGTCCATAACGTTCACAGGCCTGGGTTAATATGTAACGCAACACATCCGCATGACTCATCCCAATTTGCGCCGCCTGTAAAAATAAAAAGCTGTTTTGCTCCAGGCCACTGATCAAATTGAAGTCAGAAAACCAAATCCGTCCATCTTCCAAGAGCCAACCATCAAAACGGGCTAAATCTCGCAGGCCAAATTGTTGAAATAATTGTTCGCCCTGTCTTTGAATTTTTTGAATGATTTGATCGTCAAAACGAGGGGGCGTATGGTAAACCACTTGGCGGGTCGGTAAGTATTTTTTGCGATAATCAAAAATATGTTGCTCGCCAATATCAAAGCTAATTTCAGTGGGCAAGAGGGCCACCGGGTGCTGCTGTTTATTCTCCAAAAGGATCAGCGTAAATTCAGTGCCTTGACAAAAAGGTTCAACGATGACCTGAGTATCAAGGGTAGCTTCAAAAATAGCCTCAATGCTTTGTTGAGCCTCAGTCACTGTATTGACAACCTGAACCCCAATGCTTGACCCAGACCGTGTCGGCTTCACCACAGCGCGGTCGAGACGATGACGTTGAAAAAATTGCTTCAGATTTTGTGGTTGAGGTTGTCCCTGTTTCACGAATAAGGCTGGTAAGACAGGAAAGCCTTGTTCAATCAATACTTGACGGGCTGCATATTTATCAAAAGCCTGCCGACAAGCCGCTGCATCGGAGCCAATAAAAGGGACATCAAATTTCTCCAGCATGGCTTGTAAGTGTCCACCTTCTCCAAAAGCCCCATGAATTACTGGAAAAACGATATCCATCAGGCTTAGTCTAGCTTGTAAGGCCTCTTCACTTAAGCACTGGCCTAAATGATTGATTTTAAAGTCAAAATCGGCAGGGGTGTTTGAATAGAGTTGGCTTGGCTCAATTTCGTATGCCTGTTTCTGTAAATCAAAATAAATTGGATATATTTCCAAATCAGGGGCCTGCAAATGATCCAGCACAGAACGGGCTGAGTTCAGAGAGATACCGCGTTCGGCTGATGGTCCCCCACAGAGGAGGCCGACCTTAAGTTTTTTCATAAAATTTTCTCCAGTCTCAATGAGCCTGTTAAGGTGTAACATGATTGTGGCATTTTGCCAAGTTCTTAACAATACTTATTCTTCAGTTATTTGCTGCTCAGGCTTAAGTACTTGGAGCCTGAATCATTAGGCCAGGTGAAAATATTGGCTGGTCAAATATTGACAAACAGCTTGCTTGAGGTTAAAGTATGTCTTTTTGAAAGCCAAAAAGACTGAAGTATTTCTTGCAAATTGGACACCCTATACAGCGTAGAGAATGATGAATAGTGAGGGCTGAATGATGAATTGTCGTCAGAACAAACTCACTCAGCACACATCATTCAGCCCTCATACCGACTATTTTCAGAGGAGACGAACTGTGACCCAAACAAGTATCCAATCACTGCTGAATTTTACGATTGATGCTGCTTGGCAAGCGGGCCAATTGACCTTGGCCCATTTTCAAACGAATTTAGAGGTGGAGTGGAAAGCAGACAATTCGCCCGTCACCAGGGCTGATAAAGGTGCAGAACAATGCTTACGCCGTTTAATTGAAAAACAATATCCTGCTCATGCTATCATGGGCGAAGAATTTGGCGAAACAGACCGAGACTCAAGCCATCGCTGGATTATCGACCCAATTGACGGCACACGCTCCTTTATTCGCGGGGTGCCCCTCTATGCTGTTTTGATCGGTTTAGAAATTGCCGGGGAGATGATCGCGGGCGTGGCTCATTATCCAGCCTTAAATGAGATGATCAGTGCAGCCAAGGGTGAAGGCTGTCGTTGGAATGGGCGGCCCGCTCATGTCTCTAACATTTCTCGGCTAGACCAAGCCTTGCTTTGTTATACAGACGGAGCTTCCTTTAAGGAATATGGACGCGATGAAATTTGGTCATCTTTACAAACTCTTAGCCACACCCAACGTGGTTGGAGCGATGCCTATGGCTATGCCTTGGTCGCTACAGGTCGAGCGGAAGCCATGCTTGACCCCATTATGAACGCTTGGGACTGTGCCCCTTTTTTACCCATTCTTCAGGAAGCTGGTGGCACATTCACCGACTGGACAGGCACACCAACCATTTACGGCAATAATGCTTTCGCCACCAACACCTTAGTATTTGATGAGATTTTGCAGGTGATCAAAGGTGACCCAAGAGGGATAAACTGAATTGAAATCACTTAAAAAAATTTTCATCCCGCTGATAACTTGGAGTGTGGCTGCATCTCTGCTCTGGTTCACCTTACGGCGATGGGTTTTTATGCTCATTGCCCTAAACGCCAAGCAAGCCAACGCTATCCAGATAAAACCAGATGCAACTCCCCAAAATATGCCCCAGGTTTTACTCCTCGTCCCCTTCCGCGATGAAGCCGATACACTACCCGCCTTGCTCCAAGCCTTAACCAGTTTGACCTATCCCTTGACAAAATTCACCCTAGCCTTGGTTGATGATGGCTCTACAGACCGCAGTGCTAAGGTGATTGAGCCATATTTGGCCCAATATGCAAACTGGCACTTGCTTCAATTGCCTGAAAATCAGGGAAAAGCAAAGGCACTCAGTCTGGCACTCAATCATTTTGCAGATGGCGAAATCATCGCCGTATACGATGCGGATGAACGTCCTCAGCCGCATGCCCTGTGCTATTTGGTCGAAGCCTTGAGGAAAAATTCCAATATCGGCGCGGTGAGTGGTCGCCGCATCGTGAGCAACGCCTTGGTCAGCCCTGCCGCCAGTTATACAGCCTTTGAAAGTCTGGTCCATCAACTGCTCACCACGCAGGCGAAAGATAAACTCAATCTTGCGCCACCCATTCTCGGCTCTAACTGCGCCTATCGCCGACAAGCTCTGGTAGAAGTTGGCGGTTTCCGAGAAGTGGCCTTGCTCGAAGACAGCGACTTGACCCTGAAACTGGCTTATGCTGGTTGGCAAACCCGTTTCATCCAGCAGGCTATCAGCTATCACCAAGCCCCTAAGACTTTGCGAGGGTATTGGCGACAACATGTCCGTTGGGCCAGAGGATTCTATCAAACATCTTCAACTGGCAGGTCAGGAATGGACAGCAAGCTTCCGCCAATCAAAAAAATATCATTCATCTTAAGCCTAGAACTTTTAACCTTTTCTTTAGGTTATGTAGACCGCCTCGCCCTGATTGGGGGTCTATTGCTTCTCATTTTGCAACAGGGAACAAAATTTCCGAGGTGGGTCATGAATCTTTATCTTATCACGCCCCTCATGCAGGTTGTGGCCGCCCTCAGATTAGCCCAAGCTCCCCTTAACTTATGGCTTCGTCTTGGCTGGTTGCCCCTCTTTTTTTTGATAGACATCGCCATGACCGTCGCCAGTACAATATCACAATTATTTGGTTTTACCCAAACTTGGGAAAGTCGTCAGCAACGTCAGTAAAAGGCGTATATTGCAGCTTGTGCAGTAACAAATTATGCCTTACAATAGGTCGCCAAAGGCGTACCCCTATATCTCGTGGAATAAACCACATTCACCCTATAGAAAGAGGAGGTCATGAAACTACTTAATTTCAACACGAAACAAGGTATTCGCTTGGGCCTTAAAACAGACGGCGGCGTGGTTGATGTCGCTGCCTTAAGGCATGATGGTCTACCGACCAGCTTAGAAGCGGTATTGGCTGGTGGGGCAGAAGCTGTCGCCGCCTTAAATGCAGCCGTTTCAGCGGCCAGTGACACAACTTTGCTCGATGAAGCTTCCTTAAATTTTGCGCCCTGTGTACCCAAGCCAGGCAAAATCCTCTGCCTTGGCTTGAACTATCGTCGCCATGCTGAGGAGTCTGGGGCAGCGGTGCCTGAAACCCCTGTCTTATTTTCCAAATTTAACAATGCTTTATCGGCTCACAACGACACCATACCCCTGCCTTCTAATGCTGAACACTATGATTATGAAGTTGAATTAGGCGTGATCATTGGGAAAACAGCGAAATATGTTCGCCAAGAGGATGCCTTGAATTATGTGGCTGGCTATTGTACAGCCAATGATGTCAGTGCCCGTGATTTACAAATGCGGACTGCCCAATGGCTGCTGGGCAAAACCTTGGATAAATTCATGCCCCTTGGCCCCTATCTGGTCACAGCCGATGAGGTGAGCGACCCCCAAAATTTGTGGCTGCGCTGTTGGGTCAACGGTGATTTGCGTCAAGACTCAAACACTGCCGACATGCTCTTTGGCGTGGCTGAATCCATCAGCTATATCAGTCAGTACATGACCTTGGAGCCAGGCGATGTCATCTCCACCGGTACACCAGAGGGCGTTATTTTGGGCATGAGCCCCAGCGTATGGCTCAAGCCAGGGGATGAGGTGATTGTGGAAGTACAAGGCTTAGGCCGGTTGGTCAACCTGATGGGGGCAGAATGAGCCAAGAACGATTTCTCGTCACGGGAGCCTTAGGCTGCATCGGAGCCTGGGTGGTGCGTAATTTGGTCCAAGAAGGGGTGCCGACCGCCGTTTATGATTTAGGCTTGGACACCTATCGCTTAAAACTGATTATGAGCGACGAAGAATTAGCCCCAGTGCAGTTCATTCAAGGCGATATCACTGACTTGGATGGCCTTGAGCGCGTTTTGGGCGAAACTGGGACGACCAATATTGTTCATCTTGTCGGTCTGCAAGTGCCCTTTTGTAAAGCCAATCCCCCTTTAGGGGCCGCCGTCAATGTCGTCGGCACCGTCAACATGTTTGAAGCAGCGAAACGGGCGGGCCTCAAACACCTCGCTTATGCCAGCAGCATCGCTATCTATGGCCTAGCTGAAGACTATCCGGCTGGGCCAATAGCCCACGACGCATTAGCGAAGCCGCACACGCATTATGGCGTTTATAAACAAGCCAATGAAGGGACGGCCCGCATTTATTGGGGGGATGATGGTATTAGTAGTATTGGGTTGCGCCCCTATACTGTTTATGGGCCAGCCCGAGACCAAGGGCTGACCTCGGCCCCAACCAAAGCCATGTTAGCCGCCGCTGAGGGGCAAGGACATCATATTGCTTTTGGTGGACGAACCAGCATGCAATTAGCAGATGATGTGGCTAAAATATTTATCCTGGCTGCCCGAGCCGCTTTTGAAGGGACAGATACCTTTAATTTACGCGGTAGCGTGGTGTCCATGCCAGAAATCATCGCGGCAATCGAACTGGCTGAACCAGCCGCCACAGGCCAAATCACCTTTGAAGATCTACAACTCCCTTTTCCGATTGAAATGGATGATTCAGCCCTGAGCAAGACCCTTGGCCCCTTGCCAGATACGCCCCTTGAAGCAGGTGTCTTACAAACGATTGCGATATTTAAGGAAGCCATTGCTCGAGGTCGCTTAAAGACAGCCTCGTAAAGTGGCCGCGTTGCAGGGTGGCAGATTATGGATATAAGGAGGAACAAGAACATGAATTTATCCTTAAAAGCTAAATGTTGTCTCAGTTTGATCATCGGGCTAGGCTTGAGCCTCTGGTGGGTCAGCTTGGCCCAAGCCCAATGTCCAAATAGGCAGTGTTATGTTGACGCTGATGGGGTGTCCCAGACACCAGATGGGATGAGTTGGACCTTAGCCTACACCGACCTGCAAGATGCGCTCGTTGTGGCCCAAGACAGGGACGAAATATGGGTGGCGGAGGGAGTCTACTACCCGGACAAGGGCGGGGGGAAGATCGATAGAGGGGGCAGCTTTTTCCTGAAAAATGGGGTCAAGATATACGGCGGCTTCGCGGGCACGGAGACCGCGCGCAGTCAACGCCAGCCCAGGGTCAACGTGACCGTCTTAAGCGGGGATATTGACCGCAATGATATAACAGATAGCAATGGGGTGGTCACGACGACAGCCAATATTACGGGTTCGAACGCCTCCCACGTCATCTACAACAGCGATGTTAACAGCACGGCCGTCTTGGACGGCTTCACCATCACCGCTGGGTATGCGAATGTTGGGGGTCTCTGCCCGAATAATTGCGGCGGGGGGATGCTCAATATAAGAAGCAGTCCTGAGATAAACCAAATCAGCTTTAGCGGCAATCGGGCTGCTGTCAACGGCGGGGGGATGGCCAACTGGGACAACAGCCATCCTAAGATAAGCCAAGTCAGCTTTAGCGGCAATACTGCTAATGACAACGGCGGGGGGATGTTCAACAGCCACAACAGCCATCCTGAGATGAGCCAAGTCAGCTTTAGCGGCAATTTTGCTGTCAGGGGCGGGGGGATGTTCAACCAGAACAACAGCAGACCTGCGATGAGCCAAGTCAGCTTTAGCGGTAATTCTGCTCAGAACGACGGCGGGGGGATGTACAACATTAACAGCAATCCTCAGATTGTCAATAGTATCTTCTGGGGGAACGCAGGGAGTGGCCTGATCAATGCCAGGGCTCAAATTTATAATTTCGGTGTCAGCAGCCCGACGATCAGATACACCTTGATCCAGAGTTCAGGTGGCAGCAGTGCTTGGGATAACGACTTGGGCGATGACGGCGGAAACAATCTAGACGCAGACCCGCTGTTCCGAGAGCCTATCGACCCTGCGGATGCCCCCACCAGGGCTGGCAATCTGCGCCTTAGACCAGGCTCCCCGGCCATTGATGCCGGCGATTTCAATGCCGCCAGCGGCTCTGAAGATTTAGATGGAGCGGTCCGCATCCAAGGGACGGCGGTGGATTTGGGGGCCTACGAAGTGCCCGTCTCTAGGCAGCTGCTTTATGTTGACGCTGATGCGACATCCCCGACACCTAATGGGCTGAGTTGGACGACAGCCTACACCAGCCTGCAAGTTGCGCTGTTTGCTACGGTTCCAGCCGGGGACGAAATATGGGTGGCGGAGGGAATCTACTACCCGGACGAGGGCGGGTATTGGCCCGACAATGATAGACAGGCCAACTTTGCCCTGAAAAATGGGGTCGAGATATACGGGGGCTTCGCGGGCACGGAGACCGAGCGCAGTCAACGCCAGCCCAGAGTCAACGTGACCGTCTTGAGCGGGGATATTGACGGCAATGATGTCACAGATAGCAATGGGGTGGTCACGACGACAGCCAATATTACGGGCTCGAACGCCTACAACGTCGTCCACAGTCTCGCCGTTAGCAGGACGGCGGTCTTGGACGGCTTCACCATCACCGCTGGGTATGCGGAGAATACTGAGAATATTCACTGCTATCAGAATTGCGGCGGGGGGATATACAACCAGTTCGGCAGTCCTCAGCTAAACCAAATCACCTTTAGCGGCAATTATGCTGCTCGCGACGGCGGGGGGATGTTCACCGAGGTCGGCAGTCCTCAGCTAACCCAAGTCAGCTTTAGCGGTAATTCTGCTCAGAACAACGGCGGGGGGATGTTCACCGAGGTCGGCAGGCCTCAGCTAACCCAAGTCAGCTTTAGCGGCAATCGTGCTGATAACGACGGCGGGGGGATGTACAGCATTAGCAGCAGGCCTCAGCTAACCCAAGTCAGCTTTCGCGGCAATTCTGCTACTAACAAGGGCGGGGGGATGTTCAACTCCAACTCCTTTAATTTTGAGATGAGCCAAGTCAGCTTTAGCGGTAATTATGCTCAGAACGGCGGCGGGATATACAACCGTTTCGGCAATTTTGAGATGAGCCAAGTCAGCTTTAGCGGCAATCGTGCTGATGACGGCGGCGGGGGGATATACAACGATGCCAGCAGTCCTCAGATTGTCAATAGTATCTTCTGGGGGAACGCAGCGCGTGGCCTGATCAGTGCCACGGCTCAAATTCATAATAGCGGCGGCAGCTTCCCGACGATCAGATACACCTTGGTCCAGAGTTCAGGTGGCAGCAGTGCTTGGGAGAGCAGCTTGGGCATAAACAGCGGCCACAATCTAGACGCAGACCCGCAGTTCCGAGAGCCTATCGACCCGGCGGATGCCCCCACCCTGGCTGGCAATCTGCGCCTTGAACCAAGCTGTTCCTCCCCTTCCCCGGCCGTTGATGTCGGCGATGACAGTGCCGCCAGCGGCCCGCTAGATTTAGATGGAGCCCCCCGCATCCAAGGGAGGAGGGTGGATTTGGGGGCTTATGAAAGTAGGCCCACGGGTTGTAGCAGGACCAGCCTGAGCAAAGTGGTCAGCCCAACCATGGTTGAACCAGACCAGCGGGTGACCTATACCTTGCTCTTGATCAATAGCGGGACGGGGACTGACAGCGTCCGTTTAACCGACACCTTGCCCAGCGGGGTTGAGTTCGCCGCTTGGGGAGAGCAACGGGGGGCGGTGATGACCGCTAGTGAAATTAGCTGGCAGGGCCCAGTCACAGCGGGAGAAAGCATCACCATCACCTTCGCGATGACCAACCGCCACTTAAGCAGATTAACCCCCCCCATCACCAACAGGGCTCAGTTCAGCGGCAGCCTCCAAGCAGGGTCAAGCAGCGTCAGCTATACCGTCTTGAACGTCCCCCCCCTCGCGGTTGACGACATCTACACCACGACTGAAGACACCCCGCTGAGTATCCCCGCTGCCATTGGGCTCTTAAGCAATGATAGCGACCCCAACAAGGATAGCCTGACCTTTTACTGGCCCAGTTTCAACCCGGTCAGCAGTGGGACACTGACCTTGGGATCTGATGGCAATGGCAGCTTTGTCTATACCCCGCATGCTGATGTCAACGGCCAAGATGACTTCGCCTATCAGCTCTTCGACGGCGTGTCGTCCGGCAGTGCCTTGGTGACCATCACCATCAAGGCGGTCAATGATGCGCCAGTAGCCCATGACGATACAGCCAGGGCCAATGAAGACGAAGCGGTCAGCATCAGCGTGTTGAGCAATGATACGGATGTAGACAATGATAGCTTGTCTCTGGCTGAGGTCAGCCCAGCCCAGAACGGCAGGACCAGCATCAGCGGGCAGCAGGTGGTCTACAGCCCGAGGCTGAACTTCGAGGGAACAGACAGCTTTACCTATCGCGTCTCTGATGGCAGATTGAGCGACACGGCCTCTGTGACCGTGACCGTCAATGATGCGCCAGTAGCAGAGGCCGGGGCAGACCAAAGCGTGAGGGTCAGCCAAAGCGTGAGCCTTGATGGCAGCCGGAGCAGGGATGTCGATGGGGATGCCTTGCGCTATGGCTGGCAGCAGATAGGCGGGGTCGGCGTGACCTTGAATAGGCCCACCCTCAGCCGAACAACCTTCATCGCCCCAGCCGTCCCGACCATCTTAACCTTCAGCCTAACCGTGACCAATGCGCCTGGCCTAGCTTCAAGCACAGATGAAGTGGTCATCACCGTCACAGATGAAGCGATTGCGGGCTTGAGGGCTCAAAACAGCAGCCCAATCGCCATCCTAGAGACGGTGACTTTCACCGCGCACGTCACAGCGGGGACGAATGTAAGCTATACTTGGCTTTTTGGCGATGGCGGACAGGTCAGCGGCACATCAGAGGTGACCCATGTCTATACCCAAAGGGGGATATACACCGCCACCGTCGTGGTCAGCAACAGCATCAACCGCTTGACCGCCACAACACGGGTGACGATTACAGAGGAAGCCATCGCCGGCTTGACCGCCCAGAACAGCAGCCAAGACAGGGCCAGTGCCACGCTCAATCAGGTTGTCACCTTCACCGCCCACATCAGGGCTGGTGAAAATGTGAGTTACAGGTGGGACTTCGGGGATAGGGGCAATGCTGTGGGTCAAATCGTGACGCATGTCTATACCCAAGTGGGAACATACATCGCCACGGTCGTGGCCAGCAACAACATCAATACCCTGACCGCCACAACGCGGGTGACGATTAAATGTCCAAATAGTCGGTGTTATGTTGACGCTGCTGGGCTGTCCCTGATGCCAGATGGGCTGAGTTGGACGACAGCCTATACCAGCCTGCAAGATGCGCTCGCTGTGTCCAGAAACGGGGACGAAATATGGGTGGCGGCGGGAGTCTACTACCCGGACGAGGGCCGGGGGCAGAGCAACGATGATGTCAGGGCCAGCTTTGCCCTGAAAGATGGGGTCAAGATATACGGGGGCTTCGCGGGCACGGAGACCGAGCGCAGTCAACGCCAGCCCAGGGTCAAGGTGACCGTCTTGAGCGGGGATATTGACGGCAATGATGGAACAGATAGCAATGGGGTGGTCACGGCGACAGCCAATATTAGCGGCGATAACGCCTACAACGTCATCAGGAACAGAGGGGTTAACAGGACGGCGGTCTTGGACGGCTTCACCATCACCGCTGGGCATACGGATGCTGGGGGTATTAGCTGCCCGGATAATTGCGGCGGGGGGATGTACAACGTTGACAGCCATCCTAAGATAAACCAAATCAGCTTTAGCGGCAATTCTGCTATCAACGGCGGGGGGATGAACAACGCTGGCAGCAGTCCTGAGATAAGCCAAGTCAGCTTTAGCGGCAATTCTGCTATCAACGGCGGGGGGATGAACAACGCTGGCAGCAGTCCTAAGATGAGCCAAGTCAGCTTTAGCGGCAATCGTGCTAGAGACGGCGGGGGGATGAACAACAATAGCAGCAGTCCTCAGATGAGCCAAGTCAGCTTTAGCGGCAATCTTGCTGTTCAACACGGCGGGGGGATGTACAACAATAGAAGCAGTCCTCAGATAAACCAAGTCAGCTTTAGCGGCAATTCTGCTGCTCGCAACGGCGGGGGGATGTACAACAATAGAAGCAGTCCTAAGATGAGCCAAATCAGCTTTAGCGGCAATCGTGCTGCTTCCTTAGGCGGGGGGATGTTCAACACTGGCGACAGCAATCCTCACATTGTCAATAGTATCTTCTGGCAGAACGCAGTGCGTAGGCAGATGAATGCCCTGGCTCAAATTTTTCAGAATCCCAGAGGCAGCAGCAGACCGGTGATCAGCTACACCTTGATTCAGGGTTCAGGTGGCAGCGGCAGTGCTTGGGAGAGCAGCTTGGGCGATGACGGCGGCCACAATCTAGACGCAGACCCGCGGTTCCGAGAGCCTATCGACCCGGCGGATGCCCCCACCAGTGCTGGCAATCTGCGCCTTGAACCAGACTCCCCGGCCATTGATGTCGGCGATGACCGTGCCGCCAGCGGCCCGCAAGATTTAGAGGGAGCCCCCCGCATCCAAGGGGCGGGGGTGGATTTGGGGGCTTATGAAGCACCCGGGCCCATTGTCAGCCAGAGCAAAGCGGTCAGCCCAGCCATGGTTGAACCAGACCAGCGGGTGACCTATACCTTGGTCTTGAGCAATAGCGGGCGGCTGAGTGACAGCGTCCGCTTAAGCGACACCTTGCCCAGCGGGGTTGAGTTCGCCGCTTGGGTAGCGCAAGGGGGGGCGGTGATAACCGCTAATGAAATTAGCTGGCAGGGCCCAGTCACAGCGGGAGAAAGCATCAGCATCACCTTCGGGGTCAGCAACCTCAACTTAAGCGGCCTCATCACCAACAGAGCCCAGTTCAGCGGCAGCTTCCACACAGGGTCAACCAGCGTCAGCCATACCGTCTTGAACGTCCCCCCCCTCGCGGCTGACGACATCTACACCGCGACTGAAGACATCCCGCTGACCATCGCCGCCGCTGGGGTCTTAAGCAATGATGGCGACCTCAACGGGGATAGGCTGACCGCTAGCCTCCAGAGCAATGTCAGCAGTGGGACACTGGACTTGCAACTTGATGGCAGCTTTGTCTATACGCCGCTGACTCATTTCAACGGCCTAGATTACTTCAGCTATCAGGTCTCCGACGGCGTGTTGACCGACACGGCCCTGGTGACCATCACCATCGCGGCGGTCAATGATGGGCCAGTAGCCATTGACGATACAGCCAGCACCAAGGAAGACGAAGCGGTCAGCATCAGCGTGTTGAGCAATGATACGGATGTTGATAGTCGCTTGTCTCTGGCGGCGGTCAGTCCAGCCCAGAGCGGTACGACCAGCATCAGCGGTCAGCAGGTGGTCTACAGCCCGAGTCTGAACTTCGCCGGCACAGACAGCTTTACCTATAGCGTCTTTGATGGCAGCTTGAGCGACACGGCCTCTGTGACCGTGACCGTCCAGGCGGTCAATGATGCGCCGGTAGCCATTGACGATACAGCCAGCACCAAGGAAGACGAAGCGGTCAGCATCAGCGTGTTGAGCAATGATACGGATGTTGATAGTCGCTTGTCTCTGGCGGCGGTCAGCCCAGCCCAGAGCGGTACGACCAGCATCAGCGGTCAGCAGGTGGTCTACAGCCCGAGTCTGAACTTTGCGGGAACAGACAGCTTTACCTATAGCGTCTTTGATGGCGTGTTGAGCGACACGGCCTCTGTGACCGTGACCGTCAATGCGGTCAATGATGCGCCAGTAGCCATTGACGATACAGCCAGCACCAAGGAAGACGAAGCGGTCAGCATCAGCGTGTTGAGCAATGATACGGATGTTGATAGTCGCTTGTCTCTGGCTGCGGTCAGCCCAGCCCAGAGCGGTACGACCAGCATCAGCGGGCAGCAGGTGGTCTACAGCCCGAGTCTGAACTTTGCGGGAACAGACAGCTTTACCTATAGCGTCTTTGATGGCGTGTTGAGCGACACGGCCTCTGTGACCGTGACCGTCCAGGCGGTCAATGATGCGCCGGTAGCCATTGACGATACAGCCAGCACCAAGGAAGACGAAGCGGTCAGCATCAGCGTGTTGAGCAATGATACGGATGTTGATAGTCGCTTGTCTCTGGCTGCGGTCAGCCCAGCCCAGAGCGGTACGACCAGCATCAGCGGGCAGCAGGTGGTCTACAGCCCGAGTCTGAACTTTGCGGGAACAGACAGCTTTACCTATAGCGTCTTTGATGGCGTGTTGAGCGACACGGCCTCTGTGACCGTGACCGTCCAGGCGGTCAATGATGTCCCGCTGGCAGTGGCAGGGGCAGACCAAAGCGTGAGGGTCAGCCAAAGCGTGACCCTTGATGGCAGCGGGAGCAGCGATGTCGAGGGGGATGCCTTGCGCTATGGCTGGCAGCAGACAGGCGGGGTCAGCGTGACCTTGAACAGGCCCAGCCTCAGCCGAACAACCTTCATCGTCCCAGCCACCCCGACCGTCTTAACCTTCAGCCTAAGCGTGACCGATGAGCAGGGTCTAGTCTCAAGGGTAGATGAAGTGGTCATCACTGTCAAAGATGAAGCGATTGCGGGCTTGAGGGCTCAAAACAGCAGCCCAATCGCCGCCCAAGAGAGGGTGACTTTCACCGCGCACATCACAGCGGGGACGAATGTAAGCTATACTTGGGAGTTTGGCGATGGGGGCAGTGCTGTGGGTCAAGAAGTGAGCCATGTCTATACCCAAGCGGGAATGTACACCGCCAGGGTCGTGGTCAGCAACAGCACCAATACCCTGACCGCCACGACAGGGGTGACGATTACCGATGAAGCGATTGCGGGCTTGACCATCCAAAACACCAGCCCGGCCGCGCTCAATGAGATCATCACCTTCACCGCCAATATCACAGCGGGAACGAATGTGACCTACAGGTGGGACTTCGGGGATGGGGGCAGTGCTGTGGGTCAAGAAGTGACCTATCTCTATCTCCAAACGGGAACATACACCGCCAGCGTCTTGGCCAGCAACAGCACCAACCGCTTGACCGCCACGACAGGGGTGACGATTACCGATATTACAGAAACCAGTGTTGTAACCATCACAGGCTTGACTGTCCAAAACAGCAGCCCGGCCGCGCTCAATGAGGTCATCACCTTCACCGCCAACATCACGGCCGGTGACCGGGTGAATTACAGGTGGGACTTCGGGGATGGGTTCAGTGCTGTGGGTCAAATCGTGAGCCATGTCTATACCCAAGCGAGAACATACACCGCCACCGTCTTGGCCATCAACAGCATCAACCGTTTGACCGCCACGACAGGGGTGACGATTACAGATGAAGCGATTGCGGGCTTGAGCGTCCAAAACAGCAGCCCGGCCGCGCTCAATGAGGTCATCACCTTCACCGCCAAGATCACAGCGGGGACGAATGTGACCTACAGGTGGGACTTCGGGGATGGGTTCAGTGCTGTGGGTCAAAGGGTGACGCATCTTTATATCCAAGCGAGAACATACACCGCCAGCGTCTTGGCCAGCAACAGCACCAACCGCTTGACCGCCACGACAGGGGTGACGATTACCGATGAAGCCATTGCGGGCTTGAGCGTCCAAAACAGCAGCCCGGCCGCGCTCAATGAGGTCATCACCTTCACCGCGCACATCACAGCGGGGACGAATGTAAGCTATACTTGGCACTTCGGGGATGGGGGCAGGGCTGTGGGTCAAAGGGTGACGCATCTTTATATCCAAACGGGAACATACACCGCCACCGTCTTGGCCAGCAACAGCACCAACAGCTTGACCGCCACGACAGGAGTGACGATTACAGAGGAAGCCATCGCAGGCTTGAGCGTCCAAAACAGCAGCCCGGCCGCGCTCAATGAGGTCGTCACCTTCACCGCGCACATCACAGCGGGGACGAATGTAAGCTATACTTGGCACTTCGGGGATGGGGGCAGGGCTGTGGGTCAAGAAGTGAGCCATGTCTATACCCAAGCGAGAACATACACCGCCAGCGTCTTGGCCAGCAACAGCACCAACAGCTTGACCGCCACGACAGGGGTGACGATTACAGATGAAGCGATTGCGGGCTTGAGCGTCCAAAACAGCAGCCCGGCCGCGCTCAATGAGGTCATCACCTTCACCGCGCACATCACAGCGGGGACGAATGTAAGCTATACTTGGCAATTCGGGGATGGGGGCAGGGCTGTGGGTCAAAGGGTGACGCATCTTTATATCCAAACGGGAACATACACCGCCAGCGTCTTGGCCAGCAACAGCACCAACAGCTTGACCGCCACGACAGGGGTGACGATTACAGATGAAGCGATTGCGGGCTTGAGCGTCCAAAACAGCAGCCCGGCCGCGCTCAATGAGGTCATCACCTTCACCGCGCACATCACAGCGGGGACGAATGTAAGCTATACTTGGCACTTCGGGGAGGGGGGCAGGGCTGTGGGTCAAGAAGTGACCTATCTCTATCTCCAAACGGGAACATACACCGCCAAGGTCGTGGTCAGCAACAGCACCAATACCCTGACCGCCACGACAGGGGTGACGATTACCGATGAAGCGATTGCGGGCTTGAGCGTCCAAAACAGCAGCCCGGCCGCGCTCAATGAGGTCATCACCTTCACCGCGCACATCACAGCGGGGACGAATGTAAGCTATACTTGGCACTTCGGGGATGGGGGCAGGGCTGTGGGTCAAGAAGTGAGCCATGTCTATACCCAAGCGAGAACATACACCGCCAGCGTCTTGGCCAGCAACAGCACCAACAGCTTGACCGCCACGACAGGGGTGACGATTACCGATGAAGCGATTGCGGGCTTGAGCGTCCAAAACAGCAGCCCGGCCGCGCTCAATGAGGTCATCACCTTCACCGCGCACATCACAGCGGGGACGAATGTAAGCTATACTTGGCACTTCGGGGATGGGGGCAGGGCTGTGGGTCAAGAAGTGAGCCATGTCTATACCGAAGCGAGAACATACACCGCCAGCGTCTTGGCCAGCAACAGCACCAACAGCTTGACCGCCACGACGCGGGTGACGATTACAGATGAAGCAATTGCCGGCTTGAGCGTCCAAAACAGCAGCCCGGCCGCGGTCAATGAGGTCGTCACCTTCACCGCCCACATCACAGCGGGGACAAATGTAAGCTATACTTGGCACTTCGGGGATGGGGAACAGGTCAGCGGCACATCAGAGGTGAGCCGTGTCTATACCCAAGCGGGAACATACACCGTCAGGGTCGAGGTCAGCAACAGCAGCAATACCCTGACCGCCACGACGCGGGTGACGATTACAGAGGAAGCAATTGCCGGCTTGAGCGTCCAAAACAGCAGCCCGGCCGCGGTCAATGAGGTCGTCACCTTCACCGCCCACATCACAGCGGGGACAAATGTAAGCTATACTTGGCACTTCGGGGATGGGGAACAGGTCAGCGGCACATCAGAGGTGAGCCGTGTCTATACCCAAGCGGGAACATACACCGTCAGGGTCGAGGTCAGCAACAGCAGCAATACCCTGACCGCCACGACGCGGGTGACGATTACAGAGGAAGCCATCGCCGGCTTGAGCGTCCAAAACAGCCCGGTCACGCTCAATGAAGTGGTCACCTTCACCGCCAACATCGCAGCCGGGACGAATGTTAATTACATTTGGGATTTCGGGGATGGGGGCAGGGCTGTGGGTCAGGAGGTGCCCCATGTCTATCGCCAAGCGGGAACTTACACCGTCAGGGTCGAGGCCAGCAACAGCAGCAATACCCTGACCGCCACGACAGGGGTGACGATTACAGATGAAGCCATCGCCGGCTTGAGCGTCCAAAACAGCAGCCCGGCCGCGCTCAATGAGGTCATCACCTTCACCGCGCACATCACAGCGGGGACAAATGTAAGCTATACTTGGCAATTCGGGGATGGGGGCAGGGCTGTGGGTCAAGAAGTGAGCCATGTCTATACCGAAGCGAGAACATACACCGCCAGCGTCTTGGCCAGCAACAGCACCAACAGCTTGACCGCCACGACAGGGGTGACGATTACAGATGAAGCGATTGCGGGCTTGAGCGTCCAAAACAGCAGCCCGGCCGCGCTCAATGAGGTCATCACCTTCACCGCGCACATCACAGCGGGGACGAATGTGACCTACAGGTGGGACTTCGGGGATGGGTTCAGTGCTGTGGGTCAAAGGGTGACGCATCTTTATATCCAAACGGGAACATACACCGCCAGCGTCTTGGCCAGCAACAGCACCAACAGCTTGACCGCCACGACAGGGGTGACGATTACAGATGAAGCGATTGCGGGCTTGAGCGTCCAAAACAGCAGCCCGGCCGCGCTCAATGAGGTCGTCACCTTCACCGCCCACATCACAGCGGGGACAAATGTAAGCTATACTTGGCACTTCGGGGATGGGGAACAGGTCAGCGGCACATCAGAGGTGCGCCGTGTCTATACCCAAGCGAGAACATACACCGCCACCGTCGAGGCCAGCAACAGCACCAATACCCTGACCGCCACGACAGGGGTGACGATTACCGATGAAGCCATCGCCGGCTTGACCGTCCAAAACAGCAGCCCAAGTGCCGTCCAAGAGAGGGTGACTTTCACCGCGCACATCATATCGGGGGCCAATGTAAGCTATACTTGGTCTTTTGGCGATGGGGAACAGGCCAGCGGCAAATCAGAGGTGAGCCATGTCTATACCCAAGCGGGAACATACACCGCCACCGTCGAGGCCAGCAACAGCATCAATACCCTGACCGCCACGACCGTGGTCAGCATCACCCCCATTATCGGGTTTAGACCCGAGATTGAAGTCAGTGATTATCTAAGCCCTGTCCTGCGGCTTAGATACTTCACCGCCTATCAGGGGGTGGCCTACTCCTATATCGTCAAGGTTTCGCCAAGCCTGATGAGGGCTCAGACCCCTCATGTCCTTGAGACACAAGTTTACACGCTCTCCGCCCCGCACAAGCCTACTTGGCTGGACTTTGTCGATTCTGGGGATAATACAGGTACGCTCAGGGGGGTGCCAGGGGCGGCGGACCGGGGCGAACAGGCGGTCACCATTCTGGCCACAGACGGACAAGTTAGCAGCACAGCCGTTTTGACCCTTACGGTTGGGCCTAATCAGGTCTATCTGCCTTTGGTGTTGCAGTAGCAACATCGACCCCGTAGCACTTTACTTGATGTATTTTATCACCAAATTGTAGGAGTTTGTGGCCACAAACTCCTACAGATGCACAATTTATTTAATTTTCATTCCTAACCTACCCCACCACCGAAATATCAACTGGCGGGCGCAGCTCTGCACAAACGGCTAAAGCCGGATGAATATCGTTATTAATGAAGGCCTCAAATAATTCTTCATCGACTTGCTTCCCCTGCTCTAAGGCAGTAAAGGTCTGCTGAGTCAAGAGATAGTCAAAGCGAGGGGCCCATTTACGCGCCCCTAAGCGAGCGGTCGTGGAGCAGTTGTCGATCATGAATGACACCCCCTTATAATGCATGTAGGGATTAAGCGAATCGACAGCTTCGATGATCGACTCATTGGCGATTTCGGAGAAGGGGTGGCCTTCTGCTTTGAGCAGGTCAACTTGGGCCATCATGGTGGCCACGTAGACCCCGGCCGTGACAGGATGGAGGGGGACATCTTCCAGATGAGGGCGGTCTGCTCGCACCCCTTCACCAATGCGCCATGTTTCCGTGCCATCAATCTTGCCTAGCGGATACCGCTTGAAGCGGTCATCAGCCGCGACGACGCTGCGGATTTCATTGCCTGACGCGACATCGTAATAAATTTCGATCAAAATTTCATAAGCTGGATGATAAGCTTGGCAGTAAGCTTGGCGGAAAAGGTCTTGGTCTTCTATATTAAGCTCTTCATAGACCGCCAAAATCCCTTTTTTGGATATCTTCTGCGACAGCGGCCCAGTCACCGCTTCCACGGAAAGGATGAAGGCTTCATCTTGGGACTTGCCCTGCTGGATGAACCAGCGATAGAGGCTTTCCACGATGCCATGCACTGCGCCTAGCAAGATACCCCGCTCCCCAAAAATGTCAGACTTATATTCAGATTCAAGGGTCGTCTTAAAGGTCATGGGCGACCCTAAAGCAATCGACCAGCCCAAAGCATAGTCCACCGCCTTGCCGTTAATATCCTGTTCGACAGCGAAGCTAGAATTGATCCCCGCCCCATTAATTTCTTTGCCCTGTTCATACAGGCGGCGCACGGAAGGGCCCATACCTTTGGGACAAACGGCGATCACATTGATATGATCGGGGAAGTAGGCCCCGACACTTTGCAAATGGCCCAAGAGGAAGCCATGTGATAAGCCAAGGGTGGCCCCAGGACGAATGGCATCAAAAATTTTTTCATAATTTTTAGCGAAAGCGGCATCTGAAATAAGCACGATGACCAAATCAGATTCCGCGATTACAGCATACATCTCGCCTAAGGTACCACTTTCTTCAGTAAATCCAGCCGCCGCCGCATCAGCCATTGAAGATGACCCTTCGCGCAGACCGACTTTGACCTTGATATCGGTTTCTGCTAAAGATTCGCGTAAATTTTGGGCTTGGGCTGGCCCTTGTGACCCCCAGCCAATGACCCCGATTTGTTGAATGCCTGCAAAGGCTTTGGGTAAAAGCGGGAAGAGATTGCGCCCCCCCCGAATGACGTACTCGGTCCTGCCCCCCAGGTGAAGGGCTTCTTTTTCAAAGATCTTGGTTTCAAGGTTTAAGTTCATTGATTTTTTTCCTTGTCGCAAAGTTGCAGCGTGGCAGCGTGGCAAGGTGGCAAAGTGCGTATCTCTTGGAGCGACTACTCTGCTACTTTGTTAGGCTGCCACGTTGCGTTGATTTAACGTGCGCCTAACAACAGATCAAAGGTTAACTGATCTAAGCGTTCATAAGGTAAGCTACGTGCGCCGAGGGCTTGACGATCAAAGTTATAGACTTTCAAGGCTTGAGCCTTGTCGGGGCTGTAGTCGCCCATCAGGGCCTCCATTTCGGCATCAGCGGCGTTGATTTCGGCCAGAAGGGCTTGAATCTCAGCATCTTCATTAAATTGGCGGCCTTTTTCTTTGAGGATGAGATAGCTGCGCATACAGCCCACGGCGAAATCTTTGACTCCTTGCAAATCATCTGTGCGATAAGCATGGGCATCAAAGTGACGCGGTTTATCATAATTGACATCTTCTAAGAATTTGACCAAGTAGAAATTTTGCTTGATGTTATGAGAAGCAAAGCGAAAATCTTGGTCATAGCGGCCCAAGTTTTGGTCGTTTAGATCAATATGGAAGAGCTTGC
This sequence comes from Anaerolineae bacterium, assembly GCA_965199695.1. Lineage (GTDB taxonomy): Bacteria > Chloroflexota > Anaerolineae > 4572-78 > 4572-78 > CBDAUV01. The sequence goes on from OZ241372.1 coordinate 3,335,016, forward strand.
CGGCGTCCCAAGCTTGGGCGACAGCGTGCAAAAAGTTGAGACCAGCCATCTGCTCATGGGCCACTTCTGGGTTTACCCCCACCATTTCAGGATAGTCGAGGGTGGCGATGAAGCCGAGCATAGCCCCAGTGGTCGGCAGATAGATGTCGCCTCGGGGTTCATTCGGTTTGGCTTCCAAGGCGAATTTGAGGTCATAGCCTTGGTCTTTGACATAGCGACAGAGATAATTATAGCCCTCGCGCAGGCGCTTCATGGCCTCGGCTGGATTTTTAGTAGAGTCTGTCTCCGTGCCTTCGCGCCCGCCCCAAAAAACATAAATCTTAGCCCCAAGTTCTACGCCCAAGTCGATGGCGGTCAGGGTCTTTTGCAAGGCATAAGCCCGGACCTTGGGATCATTGGCGGTCATGCCCCCATCTTTGAAGGCTGGATCAGAGAAGAGATTAGTTGTGGCCATGGGCACCACGAGGCCCGTCTCGTCTAAAGCTTTTTTAAAATCAACCACGATTTCCTCACGTTCCGCTGGGGTGGCATCAATCGGCACTAGGTCATTGTCATGAAAATTAACCCCATAAGCACCTGCTTCGGCCAAAAGATGGACCAGTTCGACGGGGCTAGGCTTCTCGCGCACGGGTTCGCCAAATGGGTCACGGCCTGGATTGCCGACAGTCCAGAGACCGAAGGTGAATTTATGTTCAGGTTTAGGTTGGTATGAATCAGACATCTATGTCTCCTTTGTGAATGAGAATTAACAATTAGGAATGAACAAAAAATTAACAATTACTAAAATGCACTTTTATTTACAACCGGCCTCCACATTGCTCTATCCATCCAACGCAACGTCTTGAGCCTGAAGGCCTTTTTCACCTTCAACAGCGGTAAATACTACCTGCTGTGGCAGGGTCGCAGGTGCATTACCTCCCATCTTGCCACCCTCTACTCCATCGGATATCTCAACCCCCACTGCCCCCGAATTTCATCCAATGTTTTCATCATCGATAAGCTTTCATCCAGCGGCAAAATATCACTTTCCAACTTGCCCGCTCGGACACAAGCTTGCAACTCAGCCGCTTCATAATTATAGCCGTTCCCGACGATGGGCATATCAATCACCTTAGGTTCCTGACCCTGAACCCGAACCGTCATCTTCGACCCGGTCCACCACTGACGATGGATTTCGATTTGCCCTTCAGTGCCTAAGATGAAGGTCTCTTGCAAGGTCGAGGTGCGAATGGCTGTGGCGAGGAGGGCCATTTGACCGCCTGCATAGCCTAAGATGATGGCGGCTTGTTCATCGACTCCCAACTCGCTAACATTAGCCATGCTGGTGATGCGGCTTGGCCTACCAAACAACATGGAGGCTAGGGAGACGGGGTAAATGCCCACATCAAGCAAGGCCCCGCCGCCCAATTCTGGGTTGAACAAACGGCCTTGTGGATTGACATTTGTCCGAAAGCCAAAATCCGCTTGCAGCATGCGGACATCACCGATGACCTTGTCAGCCAGCAATTCACGCAGCTTGACAAAAGGCGGCAAAAAGCGGGTCCACATGGCTTCCATCAAAAAGATTTTCTTTTCGCGGGCCAAAGTAATCATCTCGGCTGCCTGGGCTGCATTGATGGCAAAAGGTTTTTCACAGATCACGGGTTTACCCGCCGCGAGGCAAAGTAAGGTATTCTCTTTGTGCAAACTATGCGGGGTGGCAATGTAGATGCCGTCTACCTCTGGATCCTCGGCTAATGCCTCGTAGGAAGCATGTCGGCGGGGAATATCAAATCGGTCCGCGAATTTATCAGCCGCCACCTGTGAGCGAGAGCCTACGGCCACGAGTTCCGCATCATCAAGGCTGTGCAAACCCGTGGCAAAGACCCCCGCAATTCGACCCGTACTTAAAATGCCCCAACGAAATTTATCACGCATCATCACTCTCTTTCAATTAGCAATGTTAATTATTAATTGCTAATTCCTAATTGTTAATTGTTAATTTAACCTAGAGGTTCCAACGGCTCTTTCGAATTGATCGCTCGTCCACCGCTATAGGGGAACGCTGGCCCAGGGACAGGAGCGGCCCACTTGACAGCGTTGGCGATGACTTGACGTACCTCGGCTTGATAATAGATGGGATGGGTTTCGTGGCCGGGTCGGAAATAGAAGATTTTGCCGCGTCCGCGATGGTAACAGCAACCGCTGCGGAAGACTTCGCCGCCAGGGAACCAACTGACAAAGACGAGGGTATCAGGTTCAGGAATATCAAAGTGTTCGCCATACATTTCCACTTCTGGGATTTCAAAATAAGGCTCTACACCGTGAGCGATGGGGTGGCCAGGCTGTACGACCCAGAGACGTTCTTTTTCACCCGCTTCCCGCCAGCGTAGACCACAGGTTGTGCCCATCAGCTTTCTAAAAATTTTAGAAAAGTGACCGGAGTGTAAAACAATCAAGCCCATGCCAGACAAAACACGCTCGTGTACTTTATCCACGATGTCGTCCTGTACGTCCCGATGTGCCAGGTGGCCCCACCAGGTTAAGACATCAGTATTGTTCAAAACATCATCCGTCAAGCCATGCGCTGGTTCATCTAAGGTCGCTGTTTGCACGTTTTTAAACCCATGTTCGCGCAGACCTTCAGCGATAGTCGCATGCATGCCATCAGGGTAAAGTTTAGCAATATGTTCGTTTCTTTTCTCGTGACGATATTCGCCCCAAACAGTAACACGGAGGTCAGACATTTGAAATTCTCCTCTGTAAATACAGTTCTTAGTTATTAGTAGGTTTGTTCCGAAAAAATAATTAAATTATTAATTATTCGTTGTCATTTTCATTCTTCGTGGTGTCTTTCAGTCGTGTTTAACTCCTTATGATTAGAGATTATAAGATTAGAGACGAGGGTGTAGATTTATTCCTCTTACTCCTTAAGTATTATTGCCTACTTCCTATCCCTTGAATTAACATTGCACAGGCTTGCCACCTTGAGCAGCGGAAGCTTTGATGGCATCCCAGAGGCGAGCCATACGCAGACCGACTTCTGGGGGACTAGGGTTATTGAAATCGCCACGACGGACGGCCAAGAATTGTTCCCAGGTGCCACCTTTTGAGGGGGGCACCTTGGCGGGTTCAAACTCGCGGCTGCCATGCGGCTGAATTTCTAAAAAGCGACCCCAGGCCCCGGTTCGCAAAATTGCTTTTTCGGTGAAAACACGAATGTCAGAGGAACAATCGGGGATGGATTCACCACACCCGCCCATGGTGACCAAGACCCCTGACTTGAGACGACCAATAACGGCTGACATCGTCTCCACAGGACGCCCTTTATTATCTAACCAAGCGGCCACTTCCACAAAATCTTCGCCAGCTAAATCGGACACTGTGTTCATCATATGTGCCCCAGTGTCGAACATGAAACCGCCGCCAGAAATTTCAGGCACTTGTCGCCAAGCGCCGATGGTGTTCGGCCCCCAATTTTGCCAGACAACGGCGTTGATGCTGAGAGTCGCCCCCAAATCACCAGACCTTAGCATGGTCACAGCGGTACGAATTTCAGGAGAAAGACTGCCGTTGAAGGCCACCACGAGTAACTTGCCGGTGCGGTCTCGCGTGGTCATAAGGCTTCTTGCTTCTTCTGCGGTCATGACCATCGGTTTTTCGAGTAAAACATCCAGTCCAGTTTCCAAGGCAGCGGTGGCATGGTCGTGATGATAAACATGCGGGGTGACAATAAAGACTGCGTCAAGATTATCTTTCTGTTCGATGAGAAAGCGGTCAAGATCAGGTTGATTCGGCGGCGGGGTTTGCCCAGCCTCTTCAAATAACGCTGCTGTCGCTTCATAAGCCTGACCCGAAGGCTCGCATACAGCGGCAATGGTTGTTTGGTCTTGTAAGGCCTGTAGGATGTATCGGATATGATGACGGGCCATGCCACCGCAGCCGATAAATCCCATTTGAACAGGTTGGGGATCAGTCATTGATTTGCTCCATTTTATATGTCATAAGTTTGTTATAAGCGGCACATATCTTTTAAGGTTGAAACAGCCTAAAACGGTGGCGCAGTCTACACCACAATGGGCAGAGGTTCAAATTTGGCGAGGAGAGATGGCCCAATGGACATGGCATAGATGCTAGAGGCGCGTTATAATTATTCTTACTTGTTAATTGATATTTCAGGTGAATTACTCATTGTTAAGTGCTAATTGGTATTGACAGAGGAGATCTAGAGCTGCTTTATTAGAAGAACGCATAATAGATTTAGAATGCCTGATGGCGCAGTTCATTCGTAATATGGAATTGAAAAGTATCGTCGAGAAAATGTCTACCCAATGCCCGACAATATTTCGCCGAATACGCGGAAAAACAAATCATCGGGGTTATCTCTTCGCTCTATGTTGACCAGAGCCTTGTCCGAGACGGTGAGCGACAAGGCTTATTTGTGTTGGGCTTTGGTGAAGATGTGATGGATGTGCTAAATAGCCCCGATTTTCAGCCGAGATTTTGGTAGGTGATTTGTTCTATTCTATTATATCTTGCAGACGAGAAGATGTCTTGACTGACACAAACCCCTCCTCATACAAAAATTGAAAAACTGCCTCTGCTGCTAAAGCATGCCCCGCCTCTGTCCAATGTCCATCGTGAACAAAATATAATGTCCTGTTAGCCGCTGCGCGAAAGTGTGGTAAAAGGTCAAGCAGTGGAATTTGCTGCCGGCCCAAACGACGGGTTAATTCTTGGTTTGGCAATTCGAGCGTCCAAGTTTGATTTTGCAGGCTTGGATGAGCTTGGCGCGTTTGTTCCCATTGCTCTGGATAGACTTGCTCTTTGGCTGGAATGAGGATCACGACCAATTGCCCACCATCGGCGATGACCGTTTGATGAAGGTCGGCTAAGATCGCTTCTGTCAAATCCCAGGCCGCTTGCCACCCAGTGGAGGGCGGGTCTTGATAAACGAAAAAGGGTAAGGGGATTCTAGGATGTGTGGCTCGGATGCGGCCCTCACCCCCTAAAATGCCGCTGGGACCAAGGGCGAACAAGATCGGCGGAATATCGCGCAGGTACGGGACGCTGAAGCGATAGAGATGACTGTGTAACCATAACCAATTGGCCAAATCTAAGAGAGGGGCCGGTGGGAGGGGTTTACTTTGACTTTGCTCACGGGCTGCTTCAGGGTCGAAAGGGGCAGGATAGTGTAACTGACCCGTCTCGTCCAAGTGATAAAAACTTTTTTGGATACTGCCGCCATTTCGAGCGACCTCCAAAGGCGCGTAGTTATTTAGCGTATCGTTGCGGGTGAAAAAAAAGAGCAAGGTTAAATCGGGTTGATAGCGTCGCCCTTCGAGACGATAGAAGGTCGATTCTTGATCAGTCCCCCAACTACCTGTACCGCCGTTGATGGTCTGTGTCGGCCAACCTTGCTTTGTCAGCTTATATTGTAACTGTTTAAAGAAAGTATCTTCTAAGTCAACTTGGAGAGCCTCTCCAAAAGAATCGGCTAAAATCAGGAGTTTGAAGGTCTGCTCAGGCAGCTCATAACTATCTAAATGAAGATCATCCCGCAGACCCAAGGCATTAATTTGTACCCCGGCGGCAAATTCATTATAGCTGCTATAAAACACACCGCCGCTGTTTGGAATATGCCACCAGCCTAAATCAAGGTGTCGATCCCATATCGTTGGATTTGGCAGAACTGGCGGAGCTAAGCCCAGCAGTCGCACAGCTATTTCTATGCAGATGAGCGGTAACAACAGACCGAAAAGCATGAGGATTAGACGGGTTAAAAATTTCATGATCTTCAAATAATGGTTCTATGAGAATTTTTGTGGTAGACAAGTTGAGACGCTATAGAAAGTGGCAAAGTAGCAAAATTTCTCAATGAGCCCAAATAATTAACAAATAACAGATAACAAATGACCATATTATAGCATACTTCGTTAACTCGTGATACAATAGGCCGAAATTCTATACGGCCAGGCCAAACTTTAAACGATCCACAGATTACACAGATTTTTTCTTGACTAATCTGCGAAATCTGCGGATCATTATTTATTTTGTGGCTATTTGAAAGATAATCAATGGATTACGATCAATGGATTACGCACAATTAGAGAGCCGCATTACCTTTTTAGATGAACAATATCGCCGAGAGAAGGAAGAAATAACGCAGCTACGTTTTCGGCTAGAGCGATCTGAAGCTGAAAAAGGCGATCTGATGGGACGTATTGCGGCTTTGGAATCTGAGTTGGCCGCAGTCAAGTCGGAGTTGCCTAAGATAGAATTGATGGACAACCGCAATGAATTATTTAAATCTGAGATTGTGAGTTCCTTAGACCGACATGAAGGGCGACAACGGCAAGTTCTTAAGGATTTAGAAGTCGCTCGGCAGGCTGAACTAGAGGTGCATACCAAGGCAATCAATGATGTTCGACGGGAGGTAGAACGTAGTCGGAATTTGGATGAACTCATCTCCTTGGCTCGCGCTGAAGCTGAACGGCAAGCAGATTCGATTAGCGATTTAGGCAAGCGCTTGGATACCTTTATTAATCGTTTGGGCGAACAAATTCATCGTATCACTTACCTTGAAGAGCAACGACGCACAGACGGTCAACGGGTGAATGCCTTACAAGTACAGCTTAACGAATCCTTCAGACCTATTCCAACCCAACTGGCTAAAATTGAATTGTTAGAGAAGCAACTACCCCAATTCGGTAAATTTCAATCAGCCTTAGAAGAGGTACGTGATAATGTGCGCCTCGAGGTGGAGAAGGTTCAGTATCAACAAGCCGAGGTGGATCGCAAAGTCAAAACATGGCATGATATCAGCGATCTGCTCGAACGACGCATTGCCGATTATGAGTCCCGCCTAGAACGCTATGCCGAGCAGTATCAGCATATCACCAAAGCGGTTGAGACCTTACATACCTTTCAAGAACGTATCCAACACGAGCAACATGAATTTAGTGAACTACAACGCCTTAATTTTGATCGCCTGCGTTCAGATACAGAAGCTTGGCAAAAGGCTACAGAAGAAGCGTTACAGAAGCAATATGTCAATGTAGATCGTGAAGTTGAGGTTATGCAACGGGAGATTGCCAAATTAGAGCCACAAATTCAAGACGTGGCCGTCAAAATTCCGCCCGTTCAGAGCCAAGTGGATTTGTTGTTAAAAATTTTGGAAGAAGATATTCTAACGCGCTCTGTCACCGCTCGCGAGTGGCAGACGCGCTTTGAGCAACTGGCGACAGAAGGTGAAGGATAAAGCCCAATTCAGCTTGACAAATTGTCTAGGCCTAAGTATTTTATGTCCTAAGAATAAATGACAAAAATCAAACGTGGCGAATCATCTATTGGCTCGGCGACACTGAAATTGCTATTCTTGAAGTATTTTCCAAAAAGACCAATCAAACCCAAGCGAGCTTGGCCGAGCTAATCAATTCTAGCCAATCGCATGTGGCAAAAATGGAAAGTGCTGCTCAAGCGGTGTCGATTGATTTATTGGTTCGGTCTTTATTTGCTTTAAATCCCAACCAAGCGATTTAAATCTACGGCTGAACCAGGGCGTTTCAATTTTTCATCTAAAATAAGCATCACACCAATGTCATTAAGTTAAGCGGTTGAACCCCCCCTTGGGGGCTAAAGCCGACTGTCCGCCTACGCGGACATGGCTTGCGACCACGTAGGGGGTCACTTGGCTTCAGTTCTTAAGGGATAACTTCAGTCACGCCAGTCTTAACTGAATGACATTGCACCCGTTGCTACGCTGTCACCTTGATTGAAGGATAACATTATGCGCGTTGTTGGCACAGCTGGGCATGTAGATCATGGGAAATCGACTTTGGTGAAAGTTCTCACGGGGATTGATCCTGACCGTTTGCGAGAGGAAAAAGAGCGAGGCATGACGATTGATTTGGGTTTTGCTTGGCTAACCCTGCCCTTAAAAGAACCCATCGGGATTGTTGATGTGCCAGGGCATATTGACTTTATCAAAAATATGTTGGCTGGCGTAGGCAGTGTTGATGCTGCAATCTTGGTTGTGGCCGCTGATGAAGGCGTGATGCCCCAAACGCGGGAACATTTGGATATTTTAGATCTATTGCAGGTGTCAACCGGTGTCGTCGCCATCACCAAAGCTGATTTGGCCGAAGATGAAGACTGGTTAGATCTGGTTCAGGCAGATGTGGCCGAGACCTTGGCTGATACTGTCCTCTCTAGCGCACCCATCGTTCCCGTGGCTACCCTAGGGCGACAAGGTATTCCAGAACTGTTACAGACTTTAACGGATGTCTTAGCCCATTCACCTACAAGACCTGATAAAGGCCGACCTCGCTTGTTTATGGATCGTATCTTCACGGTGAGCGGTTTCGGCACTGTGGTGACAGGCACACTCATTGATGGGGTTTTACGTGTCGGCCAAGAAGTTGAAATTTTACCGCGGCGGCTAAAAGCGCGTATTCGAGGCTTGCAATCACATAAAAAACAGGTTGAGCAAGCTTTTCCTGGTTGTCGGGTGGCGATTAACTTGACGGGCGTGAGCCTAGATGACGTACAACGTGGGGATGTCGTTACTTTGCCTGATTGGTTGGAGCCTTCGCAATTGGTCGACACACGTCTGCGATGTTTACCAACAGCACTGCGCCCCTTGAAACACAATCAAGAAGTCGCCGTTTTTTCTGGAGCCATGGAAGCGACGGCGCATTTGCGGCTTCTAGGAACCCGTGAAATTTTACCAGGGGAAGAGGGTTGGGTGCAGTTGCGGTTGACTGAGCGAGTACCGCTGGTCAAAGGAGATCGTTTTATCGTCAGACAGATTTCGCCTAGCCTAACCATTGGCGGCGGTCTTGTGGTAGACCCCCTCCCCCGACGACGGCATCGTCGTTTTCGACCTGAAGTGATCAGCCGCCTAGACACTTTGGCTCATGGCACATCCGAGGATTTACTGTTGGAAACATTGGATCGTCTAGGGCCAGTTCAAGTGCGACGTTTGGTCGAAGAAAGTTCCTTGGACTTGGAAGCGACCGCTGCCGCTTTACACACCCTCCTGAATCAAAATCAGGCTATCACGGTTCCTCAGGATGAGACGGGCGGTCCTGTAGCGAGACCGAAAACAGCCAAAATCGTAGTCGCCTCGAATGTTGGCTGGCAGCGCATTGTTAATCAACTAGATGGGACCTTGGCAACCTATCATCAGGCACACCCTTTGCGGGTTGGTATGCCACGGGGGGAACTACGCAGTCGGCTGCAACTCGAAACGGGGTTATTTAATAAGGTCATCGCCCAAGCTGAAAAGGAAACGATCATTCAAGTGAATGAGGCTTATATCTGGCTGTCTGAACATCGCCCCCAACTCAGCCAACAACAACAAACAGCGGTTGATACTTTACTGGCTCAATGTAAACGACAACCTTTTGCCACACCTTCCATAAAAGAAAGCTTAACGATCTTAAATAATGAAGACGAATTGCTGACGACCTTGATCGAAACCCAACAACTCATTCGTCTCAGCCCAGATGTGATTATTCTGCCTAACACCTTCGACAAATTTTCAACTTGGCTAAAAGACTATATGACTCAAGAAGGCGGCATCACGGTGGCTCAAGTCCGCGATGCCTTCGATACGAGCCGCAAATATGCCTTAGCCTTACTCGAATATACTGATGCTCAACGCATTACCCGCCGTGTTGGTGATGCGAGAGTTTTGGTCAAATAATTCTGGCATCCATAACGCATCCGAAGCACATCCAAATCAATTACCCTGTCGCCACAAACACGGGCAAACCCTAACCCCTGTTTTCTTATCCTCCTTCAACACTGGGGCTATGGCAGTGGGTCAAGCCTAGTTTGACAACTGCCCATCCTGACCTATACTCATCATTTTGTCCTCAATCCGTCAATTCAACGCAAATGATCGATCATTGTTCATGACTAATTAATAATTGCTCATTGGAGAATCCCATGCGCCTTGCGATTTTATCAGACATCCATGACAACATCTGGGCTTTAGAAAAATCACTTAACCAACTCGACAGCGACATTGACGCGCTGCTGCTCTTAGGCGATTACTGCGCCCCCTTCAGTTTGAAACAAGTGGCCGATGCCTACGCTGGCCCTATCCATGCCGTTTTTGGCAACAACGATGGTGATACCTTTTTGCTCATGCAAATTGCAACTGGAGCAGGCAATGTCACCTTTTACCATCCGCTTGGCGAATTATCGTTTGAGGGTTGCCAAATTGCCATCACCCATTATCCTGAAGTGGCTGAGGGCTTGGCCGCGATGGATAAATTTGATGCTGTTTTCAGTGGACATACCCATATTTTTATGCAAAAACAGGTGGGTGATACATTATGGGTCAATCCTGGTGAGGTGATGGGGCGTTTTGGTGAGGTAAGCTTCGTCTATTTTGAGACAAAGACAAAAGAGATTGAGCGAATTATTGTGGAGAAATAAAGACTAAAGGAAAGCAGTGCAGGTGTAAAAATATTCGTGACAAAACCGCTTGATTGCTTTTTTTATTTTTCCTTTTGTTGTCGTTTTTGAAAAAAGAAGATACCCAATCCAACCACCAGGGCAAGACCAACAAAACAGAATAAACAGACTATCGGACTAAAAGGATGATGCGGCCATAAAACTGCCGATGGATAAAATCTTAAAAAATTATGTGGTTTCGCTGAAAATTGATCCGTCGGATAGGTTGTATATCCGCCTAATCCTCTAATCCCTTGTCATATTCACCACGCACAATGCACCGTTCCTGTCAAATTCGAGGGGTATACGGTCGTGAATAAATTCATCATAGAATTTGGGGGATTGTAACCTGATTTAGGATGAGTGTCAATGAGGCTCTGATGCCCCTTATCTCTCTGGATTGAATTCACCCCAAAAACGTTAACCTGGTTGGCGATAATCTCATGCTGAAAGCGAGGACCAAGTCATGTCCCTCCCTGGTCAATCCCAACGAGTCCCCATCACCGCCGCAGCCAGCGGTATTGGACGAGCAATTGCTGAGGCCCTTTTAGAAGAAGGAGCCAAAGTCCATATCTGCGATATATCGGCTGATAATTTGGCTTTATGTCAGACTGAACTTGATTCACCGAATTTGAGTCATACTCAAATTGATATTGCGGATCCAGCGCAAGTTGAGTTGCTATTTCAGGATATACAATCTCACTGATGACTTCATCAATCATCAGATCGGTTTTTTGGCCAGTCTACCACAAAAACATATTTTGTTACCTCTCGGCCCAAAGTATATTGTTGCTTTTCGTCTCCAACCTCAATTGTCAAAGGGCCATTAAAAGGAGCCTGGGCGATGACCTGAATCAAGGTGCCTGGAAACAACGCCATATCGCCGAAGTGACGAAGCAAGGCTGGGTCTCGGTCATGCACCTCAGAGATCATCGCCATTTGACTCAGTGGCAGATCGTTCAAACAAATTTGCGGTGCTTTCGTGATGCTGCCATCGCGGGCTGGTATAGGGGATCCATGGGGGTCTATCGTGGGATAGCCTAATGCCGCATCGATTCGTTCTTCTAAATCTTCCGACAACACATGCTCCCATTTTTCGGCCTCTTCATGGACCTTATCCCAAGGAACGCCTAAGGCTTCAGACAAATAAAGCTCGACTAAACGATGGTGACGAATGACTTCTAAAGCCACCTTTAGGCCAGATTTTGTCAGTGCCACGCCCTGATAAGGTTCATGCCTCACCAAATTCATCTCGGCTAATCTTCTAATCATTCCTGATGCTGAAGCAGGCGTGATATTGAGATGTTCTGCCAGGGCATTTGTTGATACTTTGTCTGAGCTATTTTGTAATTCATAAATTGTTTTTAGATAGTCTTCCATGGCTTCTGTGTGCATGTAGAGTTTCCCTAGGCTAATAGAAATTGGAGGTCAAGTTGCTTACTTTTAAACATCACCTTGTTTCTGTCAACCTTCGACATTATAGCCGTATTGCAAGCTAAACTCAAGTTATTTATGTGCTAACCCGACCATCATTGTCAAGGTCGTATTCCTCTGGTATAATGTGCATCATTATTCAGATGTGAGTCTTTGTGGCAGCACTTTGTCCAAAAATGGCCTCATTATTCGGACGAACAGCCGTCATAATTGCCCATTGTTAATTCCTAATTTCTAATTGTTCATTGGGGGCCACCATGCCCAACGTCATTTGCATGGGCGAACTGCTCATCGACTTTGTCCCGACGCAATCAAATGTATCGCTTATTGAGGCTCCAGCTTTTAAAAAAGCACCGGGCGGTGCGCCAGCAAATGTGGCAGTTGGTTTAGTAAAGTTGGGCCAAACAGTTGGCTTTATGGGAAAAGTTGGCGATGACCCATTTGGCTATTTTTTGGCGCAAACATTACAAGATAATGGAGTCAATACAAATACTCTTCTCTTTTCTAAAGAAGCTAAAACCACCCTCGCCTTTGTTTCTTTGGATGCCCAAGCTGACCGTAGCTTTATGTTTTATCGTGACCCAGGAGCCGATATGCTTTTTCGACCTGATGAAGTCGATGAAGCTGCTTTACGGTCTAGTAAAATTTTTCATTACGGTTCCATCAGCCTGATTTCAGAACCGAGCTACAGTGCTACCTTACAGGCTATCGCAACATCTCAGGCAGCAGGTCTCATTATTTCTTATGACCCAAATCTACGCCCTCTGCTTTGGCCTTCGATAGAAGCGGCCAAAGCAGGTCTTTTGACCGGATGGCAACACGCTCAGGTGATTAAAGCCAGCGATGAAGAAATCACCTTTTTAACAGGAAAAGCAAATTTTGCTGAGGGGGTTCAAGAGCTATGGCATGATCAACTCAAACTTTTAGTTGTCACGCAAGGCGCGGCTGGATGTACTTACTTTACGACCGCAGACCAAGGTCAGGTACCTGGTTTTTCCGTTGAGCCAGTTGATAGCACTGGCGCAGGTGATGGCTTTGTCGCAGGCTTATTGACACAGATTTTAGCCAAACCAAACCTTTGGGAAAGAGCAGATGACCTCAAAGCAGCCTTGCGTTTAGCCAATGCTGTTGGTGCTTTAGCCAGTACGCAACGGGGAGCGATACCAGCGATGCCTACATTAGAAGCGGTCACTGCTTTATTAACTTCTGACGAAAGCCTTTTGAGTTGAGAAATCTTATAGAAAAGAACAAATATTCCATGACAAACTACCAGGCCATTGCCCAAATGATTCAAGCGCATCAACATTTCATTATTAGTTGCCACCAAAACCCTGATGGTGATGCTTTGGGATCTGAGTTAGGTTTAGCCTATCATCTGCTCAATTTAGGCAAGACAGTTCAGGTGTTAAATACTGACCCAACCCCTGAAAATTATCGTTTTCTTGATCCCGAGAAATTGCTACAAATATATAGCGATAAACACCATAAGACAGCATTAGAGCAAGTAGAAGTGATCATCATCGTGGATGCTTCAGATGGTTGGAGTCGTTTAGGTCGAGTCGGCAAAGCTCTAGCGAGATGTCAAGCGAAGAGTATCTGTATAGACCATCATCCAAATACGGAACGCTTCACGACCTTACGTCATATAGACACAGAAGCTATCGCGACAGCTATTCTTATATTTGAATTGATTCAAGTCATGCAGGGTGAGATTACGCCTCTGCTGGCTCAAGCCCTCTATGTTGGTATCCAGACCGATAGTGGCGGTTTTCGCTTTGCCAAAACGAAGGCGCAAACCCATCGTATTGCAGCAAAGTTACTTGAGGCCGGCATTGAGCAAGATAAAATCTACCGGGCCATTTATGAACAAAATGCCTTAAATCAAGTCCATTTACAAGGGTATATACTGCAAAATATTCAGTTGGCTTATAAAGGAAAAGTGGCCTATGTCGGACTCAGTGAGGATGCTTTAGAGCAGTTTAATTTATCGCCCTATGAAGTACATGGCTTTGGTGGGGTCGGGCAGGATATTAAAGGTGTACGGATGTCAATCTTCGCCGTCCAATTACCTCGTCAGCGCGTGAAGATTAGTCTCCGCAGCGATGGCAGTATTCCCGTTAACCAGATTGCCTTTCATTTTGGGGGAGGGGGGCATTTACCCGCTGCGGGGGCCACGATTGAAGGGACTTTAGAGAACGTGCTGGCTCAAGTTCTTGAAAAGGTAGGGATGTCCATTAATGATTAATCAGATATTGGGCCGTGATATGATCCGTAATTAAAATATTGATAATTTTTCCCTGTAAGGCAGCTCGAATAGGTTCTAATCTTTCATGATCAGCCCCGACAACCGCGATAACCTTTTTCCCTTCTTGAACCATCCTCTTTAAACCTTCCAAGCCCAAGCCAATGGGATAAATTTGCTGATCACGGACTTCATCACCTTGAGCATTAAACCACCAGCAAGCAATTTCCCCCACCGCACCCCGTTGCATGAGCGCTTGTACTTCACTTGGCTCTAACCACGCCCGTTTGACCACGGTTGAATGATTTGCGTCTGGAGCTCCAATGGTGGTAATGGCGATCGTTGCCTTATTAATTTCTTGTAGCGTATTCTGAACCAAGGTCAATTCTCGAACCACTTCTTGTTGTTGCAAGTTTCGCACAATCGCTGGAGAGACCAACCAGTTAAATTTTGCGCCGTAGGCAGAAGCGACCTCTTGAGCCAATAAATTGGCTTCAAATGACTCTGGTTGGGCACTGAAATTGCCCAATAAGGGATAAATTTTTAACCCTAATAAGGTTTTCGAGGGTGAAAGATGGTCGACCACAGCGTGCATGACCCGACCCCAGTTTATGGTCAGAATATCATCACTGCTGATCTGTTGATCTAAATATTGGGCTGCCTGGTGGGCCAAACTTTCGACAATCGCCTCTTGGGTATTAGAAGGCAGGAGACCCTTACCCCGCAAAATCTCTGCCCGTCCGGGGATGAGTAAGACATCTTGTAAGTCATATTTTTTTTGTAAAATGTCTTCAATCTGTCGGAGGTAGGCATGTTCCAAACGCGGTACCACCAAGACCCGCACAATACCTCGGTCACGTGCTGTCTGCAAAAGACGATTGACCTTGATGCGGGACAGTCCCATCCTCTCAGCCACTTCTCTTTGGCTGTAACCTTCTTCAAAATGTAATTTAGCAATATCAAATAGTTGCGCTTCATCACGCATAATGGTCTCCTGTTGATAGATGTATCCTCATCAGTTTGAATATACCCTTTTTTCCTTGTTCGGGCAATAAGTGCAGGCATTATTGAACAATTGTATATTAATTAATATTTTATGTGAATTTGTAAAATGATTTGACATTTGTTCGTCCTCTAATCACTAAGGCGAATAGGAACGATTAATATTTCATGACATCTATAATTATATTAGTAAATAAACTGCTTTAATTAATTTAGAGGTGAGCGATGAAAGTGACGAGTCAAAACAAAGATTTAATTCAATTGACCAAATGGGGGATATTTAATTGTTATCTCATCAAAGAGGATGATGGCTTGACGCTTGTTGATAGGGCCATGCCAAAATGTGGAGCCTTGATTTTGCAAGCTGCCCAAGCACAAGGTTTACCTATCAAGCGGATGGTCTTAACGCATGCCCATGTAGATCATGTCGGTGCTTTATGATGAATTGTCAAGCAAATTAACTGAGACGAGACTAAGTTTCTTTTCACCGAGCGCACGGCTCGTTTCTTACGGGGTGATATTCGCTTAGAAGTGGGAGAACCAAACAGTAAAATCAAGGGTGGATTCCCGAAACGGCACACAGAAGCGACCCGTCATATAAAGCCAGATGATATGATTGGCTCACTGAAGGTCATTGCAGCAGCAGGTCATTCACCAGATGAGATTGCTTTATTCGAGACTCGTGATGGCACCTTGTTGGCGGGTGACGCTTTTCAGACTCAGGCTGGAACTTCTGTAGCAGGCACATTCAAGTGGCTTTTTCCCTTTCTTGCCTTGGCTACTTGGCACAAAGCGACGGCTCTGGAAACGGCGAAAAGACTACGAGACCTTAACCCAACATGCCTCGCCGTTGGACATGGGCCTGTCCTCAAAAATCCCTTGGCGGCGATGGATGAAGCTATTCGACAGGCAGGGTAAGCGGTGAAATGAGATGGCAGAAAAAGTACGCGAAAAATTAAACAGTACCGCCTACATTGTTAAGGTTTTACGCCGTCACACAAGGCTTCGTCGGATGGTAAATCAGCGGCACTTGAGCATCATCTTCCAAAACATCGCCCACTGTCAGTTTTTCCAACTGCTCTTTACTTAAAATATTGCGTCGCCCATTGAAGGTGCTCCCATCGGGCATGTAGGCGCAGGTCATGGCTCGGCGATAGCCAGGAGTCATGTTGGCTCCTGCGCCGTGAGCCAGGAGACCATTGTGGAAAGAACAAGAACCTGCTTTCAGAACGATGGGTACGGCCTCAATGACAGCCCAGTCAGGATAGATTTTGAACAAGTCGCTAATATTAGCCCCGATACCAGAATTATCAAAGGTCGCCAATTTATGGGTTCCAGGCAAAAAGTACATGCAGCCATTTTGTAAGGTTGCATCATCCAAGGCGACCCAGATGGTAATCGCATCACGAGAATGGAATGACCAATAAGGATTGTCTAAATGCCAGCCCGTCGGATTGGCCCAGGGTTGTTTGATCAAGGCTTGATCATGCCATATCCGAATGCCCTCTACTTGCGCTAATTGAGCCGCCATCTTGCCCAGCCGAGGATCAAGCATGAGTCGCCGCATTTTTTCGTTATCCTGCCATAAGTTGATGCGTTGGACGAAAACATTTTGATAGTAGTCATCTTGGTTGACTTTTTCCACTTTGTTCAAAATACGCTGACCGCCACGCGCTTGCACCGCTTCTCCCACTGCCTCGCGCCAAGGGTCAAGTTCTTCTTCCATCAAAAAATCTTCGATAATCACAAAGCCATCTCTTTGATATTGCTCAATTTGGATTTGGGTTATTTCTGTTTTCATGAAGTTTAACTCCTCTGAAAATACCAGTTTTTAGTAGTTAGTTATTAGTGAGTTTGTTCTGATGAACATTCACCATTCATCATTCATCATTCATCACTATCTGTCAAGTTCATCTTGTGGTAAAATGGCGAGATGAACGCGAAGAAACAACGACGTTATCAAGTAATACAACAACAGGTCAATCGTCTCAAGCGAGGCTTGACGGCACTTTACCAACTTAGCAAAAAAATTACCTTAAACTGTCAAATGATTTTATATTTTATGAAAGGAGATAAAGCGATGACTGCAAACATTGACGAAATTTGGAATAGAATAGTTGCACATGAAGGCAAGACACTATTCAACCCCTCTTTCCGCTTGTCGGTCTCACTTGGCTTTCATCTCGTGCGGATGAAATGCGTACCATTACAGCTACGTTCAACGGCTTATGCTCCTCATCGGTTTCTGTCAGGATGAGCGTCCCTGTGTCCATCTGCTATCCCTTGCTCTTTCCAGCCCTCAACCAGTTCCAAGCCGTTCTATATGTTATCCCCTGTTTCTTAGCAGCGTCACTTAGTTTCATACGGAAACTATTTCTCCCCTTTTCTCATACTACAATTTTTTACTGTATTTCTAAATACTCGTTACCACACCCCACGACAGCGCACCCATACCAAAAAAATGCTCAATCTATGGCATAGATTGAGCATCCAGGATCCTTTATCAAGAAATTATTGTCTTGTACGGTCTTCGCTCTAAAAAATCAGCAGGCCTTGGAGGCACACTTTATTGCACAATTGGCAATCCCTCTGAGTCGCCCAATAACACGGTTCCTAGCGTTACATCGTCAAGGCTAAATTCGGCTTCCCAGGTGATCGTTGCGACCAACCCAGACCCGCTGAAAGCCTCTGTTGGGGGTAAACGAACGGTTGCGTAAGCAATGAGACCTGATTCATTGTCGACCGTATTTTGAGCGATGAAATCGGCGGTCGGAGCCTCGCCAGCTTGGATTTGAACGCCATCCTCTTCGGCATCAGCATCAAGCACTTGCATTTTACTTGGATCAAAGTTCATTTGGAACTCAATCGCGGCTAAATCTTCAACATCGTCTATCCATATCTCTAAAACATTGCCTTCTTGAACTTCTAGACGCAAGGCATCTCGCATATCAATGGACGATTCGTCGGCAGGCGTAGATGCGTCTGCCTCCTCAGACTCGTTGGCTTCCTTAGGTTCATCTGCCGTTTCAGCATCGTCCGTTTCTTCCGCTGCACTGGCCTCGATTTCGCCTTCCTCTGGCTCAGGGGTCGGCGTATTCGGAACAGCGGTCGGTGTGTCTGCTGGCGGTGGGGCGGCTGCTTCTTCAGGCTCATCATCACCACAGGCCGTTAATAAAAGGCCAAAACTAATCACAATGATGATAATTAAGGTCGAAAATTTGAAAGGTTTATTTTTCTGCATTGAGTAGTCTCCTTGATTATGACTAAAAATAGTGTTTTTACTATATTAGATTATACCACAGGAGCCACACAACCTAGAAATGTACGCAAAGTTAATCGTATGATCTTGCCTCAATTTATTAAGCCCTCTAATATTAGGACATTCATGAGCGGACACATTGAATAAAGGTGAGAATTTATGCGTATTTTAATTATTGGCGCGGGTGATATTGGATTTCAGTTGAGTAAACGTCTCTCGCGCCAGAAACATGATATTACGATGATTGACAGCGATCCACAAAAGGTCAAGCAGGCCTGTGAACAGTTGGATGCTTTTGTCTTAGAAGGCAGCGGGAGTAGCTATAAGACCTTAAAGGCCGCGAATTTGGCTGACATGGAAATCGTGGCGGCGATGACGGACCGCGACGAAACGAATCTGCTGGCCTGTAAATTGGCTAAAAAGGTTGGAGTGCCGACGACCATTGCCAGGGTACGTGACCCAGAAATAACGACAGAGGATTACATTTTGAGTCCGGCCGAGTTAGGCACTGACTTGATTATTCATCCTGAAAAAGAGACTGCCGATGATGTGGTCAGTTTGATACATAACCCGCATGCCACCTATGCCATTGAGATTGAAGGTGGACGAATAGAATTATTGGGCTTGACAATTGATCAAAACTCAGCCCTTCTTTATATCCCTTTGCGACAACTAGGGGCCCGGCTAAGGGATCTCCAATTATGTATCGTCGCCATTAACCGGAACTATGAAACCATCATTCCAAAAGGGGATGATATGTTCATTCCGGGGGATCAGATTTTTATCGTCAGCCATCATGATCATGCGGTTCAATTTACAGAATTGCTGGGCAAGCGGGATATTCCGATCCGTGATGTCATGATTTTTGGGGGAGGCTTAGTCAGCCGTTTTATTGCCCAAAGTTTAGAGGATGAGGCGAATGTTAAAATTATTGAAAGTAATCCTGAGCGGGCCCACAGACTGGCCGATGCCCTACCTCATACCTTAGTCATTCAAGGCGATGGGACGGATTTTGACCTGTTGGATAATGAAGGTATTTCGGAGATGGATGCTTTTATCGCCGTGACTGGCGATGATGAAAACAATATTATCACCACCTTGTTGGCCCAACATGTCCAAGTGCCGCGGGCGATCGCTCTGGTGAATAAGGTTGCTAACATCTCGATTGCTCCCAAAATTGGCCTTGATGCCGTTGTCAGTAAACAATTACTAACTGTCAATGCTGTGCAACGTTACATCCATCAGCAGCAAGTGGCGACCATTGAGGGCTTGCCTGGTATTGATGCTCAACTAATCGAATATATTGTCGGCCCCGACTGTAAAATTATCCGCAAACCCTTGATCGACCTTGGATTTCCCAAAGATGCCATTATTGGCTCGGTGCTGCGTGGCGATACCATCCTCACCCCGCAAGGTGGTACGCAAATTCGATCTGGGGATAAGGTCGTTGTCTTTACCTTGCCTCAAGCCCTGTCCGAGCTTGATAATTTATTTACCCGCACACGCCGACGGGACCGGTTTATGGACTTTTTGCAGGGATGACAGAAAGCGTGTATTTATTTCGATGATGTCAGGATGGCTCGAATCATATCCAACATTTTAGATCCTAATGTACTAGGCGACCCTGCTGCGCTGGGTTGTGTCTTAGCTGTTTCGGTTTGACCAGTCTGTTCAACAGGCAACGGGTCTATTTCTGAGGCCATAGCTCGCCCTGTTAGGTTGATACCCTTTGCTTGCCTTTCTGAGGAAGGGCCACCCTGTCTGAACTGCTTTTTCGCATCTTCCCAGATGGTTCCTAAAATATCATTGTCCGAAGAGATACCCGCTTGGTCGAGGTGAGTCCATACCTGAGTGAAGATGGCCTGCTGTTGTTGTATTTTTCGGCCATAATCTTGAACCAAGGTAGCCAATTGATAGGTTCCTTCACCTGCTCCGAAGTTCAGCAAATTGACTTCATAATCTAAAGCTTCTTCGACCCTAGCCAAGGCTTTTTCCAGAGCCTGAATCACCTTTTCATGTGAATAGTCATCACGAATTTGTATCTCTAACTCTAACCAGTAGTGATTGTCAGGATAGTCGAAGTTTTCGACCACTGCTTGAGAGGCAGTACTGTTGGGAATAATGACGATATTTTTGTCACGGGTGGTGAGACGGATGGTGCGCCAGTTCACATCTAAAACCTGCCCTTCTTCATAATCGCCAATTCTCACCCAATCGCCTGGGCGGAAGGGTCGCTCTAAATTCAGAGAAATGCCGGCGAAGACGTTAGAAATATCCACCTGAATAGCTAAACCAATGATGGTCAGCAGCAAGCCGGAGGTGGCTAATAGACTGGTAATCGGTTGATCGAAGACAAAAGCAATGATTCCAAAACAACTGAAGGTGTAAATAATAAAGGTAAGCGTATTTCGTAAGATGCCTGGAATCGCTCGGCCCGTGGTTGTTTCTATGGGAACCCACAAGAAATGATAAATGGCAGAGGTGGCGAAAAAAGCGACCAGCAACCACCAAGCACTATAAAATAAATTACTGATGATAAGCAGGGGTTGTGTATCGATTTGGCCCACCAGAGAATTAACGACGAAGACTTGGCCCGAAAAAAGGATGAAAAATGATAAAACCAAGCGGGTCGACCAGATAATAGACTGAGAAATAGAGATACGTTGTCTAATCAGAATCACAACCAACAACAATAAACTACTTACCCCGAACATCCAGCGGGCTTGGCTCGTCGAAACAAAGTTATAAATAATAAAGGCTGTTTTTTCCAGCTTAATCTCAACATCCAACCCTGAAAAGATACGACTACTGGGCGGTAAGTAGAGTAGGGTTGGATCCCCCAAAATATTTTTTTCGACCAAAATTTGAAAGGCACTTATCTCTTGAATTTCCCAACCAGAAGCGGGAGCTAGAATTTGATTGAGGTTTTTGCGTTCAATTTGTTCGGCTAAATGTCGACCTTGTAGGTCAAGGATGTACACCAGTTGGTGTTGATTTAAGTTTTGGTGATGTAGATTGATCTCGAGGGTATGTTGCCCCAAGACAAAACTATCCAAGGAGGGGGCCTTGAATTGCCCCTCAACCTGATAGAGGCGATAGGTTTGCTGATTACTCACTGTTTCTTGGACTGGCGGGCCGAGTTCAATAGGCTCTACAGCATTTAAAAAAATAATTTCCTCCGGCTTGATATCCCCGGTATAGCGAAACCAGAGATTGAAGTCAAGATAGTAGGTCGTGCCATTTGGGCTGATATCGCGGATTTCGTTTAAAGAGATGCCCATCTGGACGAGGTTGGTTTTATGCCAGAAGCCTGGATTAGCGGGAATAATATTGCCATCGGTCTGTTTTATTTCAGGATCAATGATTTCACTCCGCATGACTTGTTGTAATTGGGTAAGCTCAGACACAAATTGGGGGTGTTGATAGACTCCCACAGTTAAAGCTCTTTGGGCATCACCAAATTGGTCAAAAAAAATAGGACCAGTTAAGCCATTGATGAGAGGCATATTAGACCCATTAAACTCGGTCAGATAATCATGTAAGGCTTGCCGCCTTTGGTCTCGATTTTGAGTTTGGCCCTCAAGCTGGATTGCCTGTAAAGCCTGAACTGCGATTCGCGCTGCATCGTAAGCTGTGACGGCATATTGTGATGGCTGGTTGCCATAAGCAAGATGAAATGCTTGCTTAAACATCTGGGCATCAGCATTGACCGCATCCGGTAAAAAAGTAGAAGCCAAATAAATATTTTCCATAAATTTTCTGTCGCTGGGCAGCGTTGTTTCGTCAAAGTCTAAACCAAATATCGGTATATCTAAACCCTGTTTGTATGCGGCAGATACCACTTCACTCGAAAAAGCATCAGGTAAGACCACAAATAATGAACCTAATGCTTCTGGGGGAATTGTTTCTCGAATTCTTTGCATGAGTTGCAGAATCTTCTGTGCAGAATCTTCCTCCCGAGTATTGACGCTAAACTGATAGGGAATAGTTTTCCCCAGAGTTTCATATTGTTCTTCTAAATGGCGTTTCACACTCAGGCTATGAGCATTTTGGTCATCGTAGATAATGCCAAAAACAGATTTTTGCAAGATATTTTCGATATAGGTGGCCGAAAATTGAGCATATAAACGAGCCCCTGGTGAGACCCGAAAGAACCATTCATTATCAACAACTAAGTTATCCGCCGTGGCTGCGGATGAGATAGCTGGGATGCCAACCTTTTGATAGACTTCTCCCGCGACCAGAGATAGATTGCTGGAGAAGTGACCTAAGACAATCGAAGCTTCAGAGGCAGCAATTTCTTGCGCGCTTTGTTGGGCCACATCTGTCCTCGCTTCATTATCAAAGACAAGCAGGGCCACATCTTGGCCATTAATGCCATCAGCTTGGTTAACTTCATCAAGATATAATTGTATTCCTTGGAGCATCTGTTTGCTGGTGATGGCACTTCTCTGATCGCCACTGAGGACGGCGTGAAAGGCAATATATAGTTTATCATCATCAGCAAACAGATTGCTTCGTAAGATAAAGATAGCCACCAAGCCCAGGACCAGACCCATGACCAATAGGAGCAAAAGAGAGGTCTTTGTCGGGGTGAAAGAGAATCTTTTTCGTCCTGAGGAAAGTTTTGTGGAAATTAGAGCCATACCTTTGGTATCCTTAGCTGTCATTGTTTGTCTCCTTGTTCTTTGTTGGCTCAATCTGTTCAGCTTGAGCGACTTGAATACTAGAAGCGCGTTTTCGAGCGGCAGTTTCGCGTTGGCGAGTAACCAGTATTTTGCTGAGGCGGCTCAAGACTTCAGGATGGCGTTTAATCAGAGGGATGATGTCTTCTTTGGTGATTTCAAAAAGGTGGATCATGTTCTGGCGATGATGGTCGCTGTGCGCGGTTGGCGGGTCAAAAGCGATGTTTCCCCAAATATGTCGCCCGCTTTTAATTCACCCACACCAATGGATTGACCTTCTGCCATCCGAACCAATACTTCGACTTCGTCCTCAACGATGATGAAGAGCGAGGTTGACTGTTCGCCTTGATGAACCACAACCGCGCCTGCGGGAAAGTATCGCGGCTGAATATGTTCGCGCAGATAAACGCTCACTTCTTCAGAGAAGATATCACTTTTGGCGACATAGGAAAATCCTTTTTTCAGTATATACTTCACGACCGTATACCCCAAGATTTGCGGAGTGATTGGGCCAATATAAGTTTGCTACAGAAACCATCTAGGTTCTATCTTGACTTTATTTATTGATAGAAGCTTTTTCATGACAATCATTCCATATATTATAGGATTTTCTGCAAAATATTGCGAATTCCAGTATCCTAGCTTCCTTAACTTTACCACAAATCCAGAACCTCTTCATAGAGGAGAATGAACGGATTCGTCGATGACGATTTTGTCGTTGATTTTCATGGTATTATACTGAGCAAATGAACCTTACAAAAAGATAATAGAAATGCACTTTGCTACCTTGTACCTGAAACAACAAGATAAACGGTCATTCTTATCCCTACACGACGCTTTAACACCGAGTCTGATTTTCATACTCCTGCTAGGCATATTGCTTCCCCTACCGCCTTTGGTCGCAAACCCACTGCATTCTGATGAAGCCCTATATGCTTATTGGGCCAAACTCATCGCCAGTGGTGAAGACCCCATGCTTAATACAGTTCCTCTTGATAAGCCCCCGCTATTCATCTATTCACTCGCTGTGCTTTTTATCATCTTCGGGCCTATCGAAATTGTCGCCCGGTTTATTTCCTTCACAGCACACCTGATCATTTTGAGTGTAACCTATCATTTGGGACGTAAGCTTTATCACCCTCACGTCGGCTTCCTAGCCGCTCTCCTAGTCGCTTTATCGCCCTATAGCATCTTATTTGCGCCAACCATTTTAACTGACCCACTGATGGTCGCCTTTGTTTTATTAGCGGTCTGGGCCGCCTGTTTTGAGAAAGCAAGTGTCGCTGGTCTAAGCTTAGGACTAGCTATCGCAACAAAGCAACAAGGCATTTTCTTTATCCCACTCATTCTTGGCTTTCTGGTTAAGTGGCCTCTCTTAAAAATAGAACTAAATCGTCTAATCTCACCCTGTTTAAGCAATCTCTTCTGGAAGACCGTTATTAACGCATTGAAACTCTGGCTATCCTGTCTCTTAACAACTTCGCTCGGCCTATTGTTACCGCTTTTATGGGATACCATGCGGACGAAAGAGCCTGGATTTTGGCCCCAAAGTGTTTTAAGTTATGGCTCTCTTGATTTTCAACCCGATTATTTTCAAAATCGTTTCCTCGGCTATCTCAAGTTGCTCCATCTCGCTACGGATAGCCATCTCTTAAATCTGATCCTTCTAGTCGGCCTACCGCTGCTCTTAAGTCATCATCTGGGTCTCTTTCAAAGGCTAAGGGCGATGATGACGACAGGGGTTGGAGCCATCCCACCTCATCATCGTCAAACTGACTGGCTATTGAGCAGTTTCAGCCTAGGCTTCTTAGTCCTCCATGCCCTGTTTAGCTTCCAAATTTGGGATCGCTATCTGCTGGGCCTCATCCCCTTTCTTGCTATGTTACTCGCCCGTATTCTGCATCTCATCTCAAGCCTTATCCAATTCATGGTCTCTAGCATGTGGCACATGGTACGTCTACCAAGCAATTACGTTTCATCTTTCAGATCTTACCTACCAATGATCTTACTCATCCTTCTTCTGATCAGCCTGATGATCCAACCTGTCCAGCGAGCCATGTTATCGACCTATCCCTTGGGCGGCGACCAAAGGGCCTATTGGGGAACCGCAGACGTGGTAGCCTACATGCAAGCGCATGTAGGGGCGAACACAACACTATATCATCGCTGGCTGGGCACACATTGGCGATATTATTTTTTTCAAGCACCTTATGACTTACGATATTGGCAATCAGCCCCAGATTTAGCCCGACAAGCTCAGACAACCTATCAGCGTAAAGCTAACCAGGACCTAGCCGGGCAGCAATATATCGCTTTTCCTGCTTGGCGATCAATGACCTTAGTTGAATTAGCTTTATCTGATGTTGGCCTCAGCCTTAAACCTGTTTTTCAATCATTTCAACCAAATGGCACACCGGCTATCTATTTATATCGCCTTACGGATGTTAAAACCTTATCTACGAACGCTAAAACCTCATCTACAGATGACCCAACCCAATCTCATGAATAAATCTCGAACCAAAGCAGTCATCCTTTCCAAAAGCATCCCCCCTTTCTTTTTAGCCCTCCTAACCCTAGTCTTTTTTTGGAAAATTCTTTTAACCAATCTCATCTTGGTCGGTGTCGATGTATTTCTCTATTTTTATCCTTACCGTGCTTATGCCACCGAGTCACTCCTGTCCGGCCGCTTACCTCTGTGGAATCCCCATCTATTTCTGGGGGTGCCCTTCCTAGCCAATAGTCAAGCTGGCCTGCTTTATCCGTTCAACTGGATATTCCTATGGGCCGATGTGCCGAAACAAATCGCCTACAGCATCGGTCTACACATTTGGCTGGCTGGCATCGGAGCCTATTACTTCGCCCATCATAGTTTAAGGTTACCGTCTTTGGCAGCTTTTGTTGGAGCCATGATTTTTGCGTTTAGCGGATTTTTAGGAGCGCAAGTTGAACACATCAATCAATTGCAAGTATCAGCCTGGCTACCTTGGACGTTTTTATTTTTTGATAAAATTTCTGAGGTCAATAAGGATTTGAAAATTTGGAAAGCAAAAAAATGTATCGCCTTCTTAGGCCTCTTCATCGCCTTCATGCTCTTAGCCGGACATACACAATCTGTTTATATTAGTCTGGTGGGACTGAGCGTTTACGCTTTAGCCCGTCGTGGCCTGCCCTTTCTTTTCCAAAACGCCACATCAGGCGGGCAAAAACTTCATTTCTTTTTCATATGGGGTCTAGACCGTCTGCGCCATCTCATCCCACTCATGGCGGCAGTTTTACTGGCGATCTTAATTAGTGCCGCGCAACTATTGCCCACTTTCGAGTTAAGTCAACATTCCTTTCGCAGCGGCGGCCTGACTTATAATGAAGTCGTTTCCTTTAGTCTCAACCCACATAAACTCTTTTATACCATCTTTCCACCTTACGGCCTTGACCTCGAAGCCCAGCTCGGGCCAGCTTTCAGTGAGTTTATCGCCTATATCGGTCTCATCCCCTTAGCCCTAGCCTTGACCGGAGCCATTTCCTTATGGCGTAGCCGCCAGCAGGACCAAGGGGCTATCGGTCTTGTGGGGGGGGTAGGCTTCATCTTAGCTTTTGGCCTCTTCACAGGGCCCTTATATATCTTGCTCTATCATTATGTTCCTGGCTTCAACTTATTTCGTGTTCCAGCCCGATGGCTGCTTTTATATACCTTTGCGATGGCCATGTTAGCAGCCATTGGGTTTCATTGCTTAGGCAAACACGTCACGCGCGCCACTTGGCGCATAAGAGGTTTCAATGTGACTCTCATCAGTCTGATCATCGTCGAGCTTTTCATCGCTGCTCAAAGTTTACGTTATAATAAACCAACGGCGCCTGAGGCTTATCATTTTTTACAACCAGCGATCGTCCAATTACAAACTGCCCAAAAACAAACTGACCGTTTCTTTTCTCTTTCTGGGACCCGGTATGATCCTGGTGATCTACGCGAAGTTTATAATATTTATAGTGATCAATTATCTGAACGGGCCATCTATGATTACCTTGTCGCTGCCAAACAAAAAGAAGTGCTATTCTTTAATCTGCCGCTGGTTTTTGGCTTGAACACGATTGATGGCTATGATGGTGGCCTGCTGCCGCTCAAAAAATTTTTGGACCTACAACGGTTATTTTTGGACGAAGAAACCTTATCATCTGATGGTCGGCTACGTGAAAAGCTCCAGACACTCCCCCCCACGAGACTACTATCATTTTTAGGCGTTCGTCATATTATCACCGATAAAGTGCATGACATCTGGCTAGATAATATTTTTTATGACCTTCAATTTCCAGCCATCCTCAAGCCTCGAGAAGTATCTCAAGTTTGGACTGAAAACATTCCTCCGCTTTCTACAACAGCTATTGGGGTTATCTTTCAAAGTCAGCGTAAAGACGAAGTAGCCGACTTAATTGTGCGTTACGAAGATGGTCGTGAAGTTTATTTTGCTATATCCTTAGACCAAAGTCAAGCTTGGACTGAAAATGATTATTATACTGTTTTTGATGGCCTATCAGGCCAGCCCATTCACGCCGTTGGGGTGGTCGCCAAAGATGATATCACCATTCGTGGTCTCAGTCTGATTAATCAAGCCAGCCTGACCAGTCAGTCTTTAATTTTATCTACAGAGGGTCAATATCGTTTGATACACGGGGGCGACATTAAAATTTATGAAAGTTTGACAGCCTTACCGCGTGCCTTCATCGTCCAAGAGCGTCAAACCGTAACGAATACCAACGCTGCCATTCGTCAATTACGAGATCCCAACTTTGATCTCTCACAAACATTCGTTCAGGTGAGCAATGACTCTAAGCTTATACGAGGAAATTTATCCCCCCCAAGCGGGACACCCTCCGTTGGAGGGGCTCCCGCTGGAGGATTAGAAGGGCCACCCCCTTTGGCATCTAGGGAAAACGATTCACAAAACCAAGCGACAATAACCCACTATAGCCCTGAAAAAGTGACAATCCAAACCTACTTAAATCGTCCCGGGTGGCTCATCTTGACCGATACGCATTATCCTGGCTGGCGCGTTTGGGTCGATGGGGTTGAAATCGAGATTTTAGAAGCCAATCTCATGTTTCGCGCTGTTGCCCTTTCTGCTGGCGTGCATGAGGTCTTTTTCGCTTATCAACCAAACGATTTCTATTGGGGTCTGGGATTCAGCTTATTTGGATTGCTAATTTTTGTGATATTAATTTTTTATCAAAAATAAATGTCTCATATTACCTGCTACGCGACACTTCCACATTTATTAGACTTATGTTATAATTTGAACACTTTATATGTTTTGTAATTTAGACAAGGGTAGATGAAAATTTTATGGAAACACGACGGTTGCTTAATGAAGATGCTAATTTAGATGAACAGATCTTACCTCAAGGAGCAATCTTAAATGATCGTTATGAAGTGATAAAGACCTTGGGCGCGGGCGGCATGGGGTCTGTCTATTTGGGCCGTGATTTACACTTCACTGGTGTAGATCGGCTTTGTGCGATTAAAGAAATGATTTGTGTCACGCCCGACCCTCAATTTCGCAAAACATCCTTGGAGAACTTCCAAAGAGAGGCAAATACGCTTGTTGGCTTAGATCATTCCTCGATTGTCAAAGTATTTGATATGTTCTCCGAAGGATTTCGGGCTTATCTCGTCATGGAATATATAGAAGGCCTAGATTTAGAAGAGACTTTAGATCAATTACCCGAGGGGCAATTTTTAGAGGAAGAGCGTATTATTACCTGGGGGTTGCAAGTTTGCGATGTCCTCAGTTTTCTTCACCACTTAAAAACGCCCATTGTCTACCGCGACCTAAAGCCTTCCAACCTCATGCTCAAAACCAATACAGATACAGTCATTTTGATTGACTTCGGTATTGCGAAAGCCTTTCAAGAGGGGCAAAAAGGCACCATGATGGGCACAGAAGGATATTCTCCGCCAGAACAATATCGCGGCATCGCCTCGCCGCAAGGGGATATCTATGCCTTAGGCGCAACGCTACATCATTTGTTAACCCGTCGAGATCCAAAATTAGAGCCACCCTTCACCTTCCATGAAGCCCTTCCTCGCCAGACCAACCCTCATGCTTCGGCCTTATTTGAAAAAATCGTGATGAAGGCTCTTGCTTATGATGCCAAAAAACGTTTCGATTCGGCAGCCCAAATGAAATTGGCTTTGAAAAAAACGCTGGAAATGAAAAAGCAGGGGGTCCAGACGGCGATGGCGACCTCTGTCCTAACCCAACCTGAGGATCAGAAAATAATCTCCTTGTCTCAATCGCCTGACAGTGCCGCAACGCAAGTCTTACCCTATAGTGCCGAGACTCAAGTACTCCCTAACAACGCAAGCCCCCCTGTCTTATCACCTGAACCATCTGCGTCCAGACAACCAACACAGCCAACACAAGCACCATCTATCCCAGTAGAAATGCCTGAGATAGCGACAGGCGATAGTGGGATTGTGCCCTTGTGGACATTTAAATGTGAAGACGAAATTCGATCCTCGCCCAAATTGGAAAATGGCGTTATCTACGTCGGAGCTTATGATAATAATCTCTATGCCATCGATGCCAATGAAGGTAAATTTAAATGGAAATACCCCACTGAGGGTGGCATCGCCTCAACACCCTATGTCTATAAAGACCGCGTCTTAATTGGATCTGAAGACCAACATGTCTATGCCATCAGTATTTATCGAGGCAAGGTTTTGTGGACTTGTGCTACCGAAGGACGAGTACGCTCATCGATTACTGTTGAATTTAATCATGCCTTTTTTGGCTCAGATGATGGAAATGTTTATGCAGTTAATGCTCAATCTGGTCGTGTTGCTTGGCGGTTTGCGATAAGCAATCCAGTTCGCTCTAGTCCAACAGTTGATGGTGAAATCGTCTATGTTGGTTGTGATGATGGACATTTATATGCCATCAACATGCAAACTGGGGGAGTCAAATGGAAGTATCGCACCAATAGACCTATTTGGTCTAGCCCCACCATTTTCGAAGACATGGTCATCTTTGGTTCTCAAGATCATGTGGTGTATGCCATTGATAAAACCTCTGGGTGGATGGTCTGGAATACGAGAACCAATCAGCCTGTTATTTCTACGCCCACTGTCAAAGATGATGTCGTTTATGTTGGCTCTGTAGATGGTCATCTCTATGCACTCAATATCAATTCGGGTAGAGTTATTTGGAAATATAAAGCTGGGTCACAGATTGTTTGTAAACCAGCTATGTCTGATGAAGCTGTCTTTTTCGGCACGAGTGAGGGTGAAGTCATTAGTGTCAGCCTGAAAGGGGGCCGAGAGCGGTGGCGTTTTCAAACTCAAGGATCACTGCCATCCTCTCCAGCACTAGGAGATGGGGTCATTTATATTGGATCAACTGACCATACCCTGTATGCCTTACCAGCAATTTAGCCATGAATCCATTCCTAAAACTATTTGTCAAAGAGAAAAAAGAAGCAGAGACTGTCCCACTTACAGAGACAAGGGAACTGACAGCAATAACAGATGAGCATCAGACCTACACTTTGACAGCAGGGGTTCATCTTGCTTATAAGACCGATATCGGCCTACAAAGGGAAAACAATCAAGACAGTTTGTATCTCTTTGAATCCTGTATTCAATCTAGTGATGAATTAGAACCAATTCGCTTATTCATGATTGCAGATGGTATGGGGGGCTTTGAAGAAGGGGAAATAGCCAGTGCCACAGCGATACGTGTTGCTTCGGAATATATTATAAATCAAGTCTATCTGCCAGTATTAAAGGCTGATGATCCTAAATCTACCGAAATCGCCTACTTAGATGTACTACAAGAAGCAGTGACGTTAGCGAACCAAGAAGTATTAACCCTTGTCCCAAAAGGTGGGACGACTCTCAGTATCTCGTTAATGGTGGGGCTGAAAACTTATATAGCCCATGTTGGTGATAGTCGTATCTATGCTTATCAAAATAACACTTTAACGCAAATCACAAGGGATCATTCCATGGCCGCCCGCTCGGTTGATTTAGGACAGGCTTCACCAGAAGAAACAGCCACCCACCCCCCCAAAAATGTCTTATATCGGGCTGTGGGTCAGGCATCCGAGCTAAAAGCGGATACATATA
Organism: Anaerolineae bacterium; assembly: GCA_965199695.1. GTDB lineage: Bacteria > Chloroflexota > Anaerolineae > 4572-78 > 4572-78 > CBDAUV01. Next base: position 3,366,203 of record OZ241372.1, read on the forward strand.
TCCATACCTGTACGCCGCAAAGTTTTCTTTTATTATGTAGCGATGGTTTGTGGGGCCTTGTTTCAAATGAAAAAATTAGTAAAATTCTAATATCCAGCCAATCCTTGCCTCAGGCCGTGAATACACTTATCAACACAGCCAATATGCTTGGCGGAGATGATAATATTTCCCTTATTTTAGTGGGTGTCGGAGATGAGCGTTAATAACTGTTATTCAATCCTAGGTATACACCCTTATGCTTGAGCAGCCTTCTAATCTATCTACCCTGTCAGAATCATCATCTTTATTAGGTCTCAAAACTATTTTGAGCCATAAAACACTCAAATCCATTCCTGAAAAACAAGTCTGCTACGCTCTGGTCGATATCGTACCCATAAAAAATTTAGCCACCTCCCGCCTACCTTTAAATTTATGTTTTATTCTCGACAAAAGTACCTCAATGCAAGGCTTACGCTTACAGCAGGTTAAGGAAGCAACACGGCAAATTATTGACCAACTTGAGCCAAATGACGTTTTCAGTTTAATCATCTTTAGTGATCGATCAGAAGTGCTAATTCCAGCCCAAAAGGGGATGAATAAGGCTTGGGCTAAATCGATTATCAGCACCATCCAATCGAGTGGTGGCACGGAGATGTTTCAAGGCCTATTGGCAGGATTACAAGAAATCCAAAAACATCGTTCCGATCAAGTCGTCAATCATATTCTTCTCTTAACCGACGGACAAACTTATGGGGATGAAGAAGATTGTCGTCATCAGGCCGAATGGGCTGGACAAAATCAAATTAGTATTAGCACCATGGGCATTGGTACAGATTGGAATGAAGATTTGTTAGACGAAATGTCAAATGCTTCTGGTGGTCTGTCGAGTTATATCGACTCTCCTCGAAAAATTGTCAGCGTTTTTAATTCAGCTATTCGTGAACTCAGCACCATCATGGCTCGAGAAGTCACTCTACAGATCAACCCTGCACCCAACATCGACTTGCACAAAGTTTATCAAATTACGCCTTACATCAGACCTTTAGAGGCAACAGACACACAACTAAACTTAGGGCCGCTTGGCACCAACAACCAAAAAAGTGCTGTCTTAGAATTTCATATTGCCGCCTCACCACAGCTAGGCGAAATTTCTTTGGCTAATTTAATGGCCAAAGGGGATATACCGAATACATCTATATTTCAAACTCAAGTCCAAGCTCAGGTTACAGCTACCGTACAAACAGAAAAAGATTTTGTCGTCAAAGTGCCTTCACTATTAATTACGGCCTTGGGCAAGCTAGCCATATTTAAAATGCAAGAAAAAGCCTTGACCAATATTGAAGAAGGTAATATTGACCTGGCCACCCAAAGACTAGAAACCATGGCTAATCGCCTGCTTAATTTAGGAGAAACTGAGTTAGCACGAGCGGCTCTTTTAGAAGCAGATCGTCTCTCTCGCACAGGGGCCCTTTCTGTAGAAGGACGCAAACGAATCCGGTATGGTACTAGAAGCTTATCCATTTTATCAGAGGGCTTGAGCAATGATTAAATGTCCATATTGCGAAAATAAAAATTTTGAGAATACGCTTTTTTGTGGTGAATGTGGCGGTCATCTCTTAACCCAAAAAAATACTGACTCATTGGTTAAAGATGGCTCTGAATGGTCCGGGCAGGGAGATGCTGAAACAGCCCTAGCAAATTTATCTCAAAATGTTGGGCCATCTATTCTTCGTCTGGGCATAGGCGACCCCAAACGGCAGATTGAACTGTCTTTAGATAAAACTATTCATCTTGGTCGTTTAGATCCAGCTTCGGACACATTTCCAGAAGTTGATCTCACCAATGATGGTGGTTTGGAAAGAGGCGTATCGCGTCGTCATGCCCGCATTTTGTGTAAAGATAGGCAAGTGCTGATAGAAGATTTAGGCAGTGTCAATGGCACCTTCATCAACAACAAACGTCTCGCCCCCTATCTACCCGAAACCATTCAAAATGGAGATCACCTCCAAATAGGCCGTTTAAATCTTGAGATCAAACTACAATAATAAGGAGCATGACAATGACTTATACTGTTTTACTTCACCTGGCTAACAGGGAAGCAATTTTAGCCGAGATAGATGATTTACCCGACCCCTCATCTAACTTCATTCTGTGTACGAATCCCAGAGCCAAAGATGGAAAGCCCATCAACTACATTGACCCAGAAGCTAACAAATTCATTTTTCCTGTACAACAGTTGACCTTCCTCGAAATATATCCCAGCGATGAAGATGGCACGGAAATTGAGACCTTCTTCCGTGATTGATTACTGGTCATTAAACTATAAAAACCGGGGGGTGGTTTCAAGATGAAAGAAGAAGCTTTACAAGGTCTGTGTTTCTTTTAAGCCAGATTGACCTAGCACGACCCCTATCGCGTACAAATTTGTAAACTTCACCACAATCATCTTGAACGCTGCTAAACCCAGTCCAACCTTACCGAGACATGAATCATGCAAACTCAAAAAGTGACACCTGTAACTTGTCCTAGCTGTAATAGGCGATATAACGCCACTGTGACCAATATTATCGATGTTGGTCAAGAGCCGCACTTGAAAAACCTTCTTCTTCAAGGGCAGCTTAATGTTAGTCAATGCCCAAACTGTCAATATTCTGGGCCATTGAATATACCACTTCTTTATCATGATGTTGAAAAAGAATTAGCTCTCGCTTTAACGCCGACGGAATTACAATTACCCCATATTGAAGAACAAAAAATCATTGGAAATTTGACTAACCATTTGATGAATTCTCTTGCACCTGAACAACGTAAATCTTATCTATTTACGCCCCAAACTTTCATCTCGACTGAAAGTTTCCTTAAAGCCATTTTAGCTGCTGATGGCATTACCGAGGAGGTGATCCAAGCCCAACAAGCCAAAATGAGTTTGGTACAACAACTACTCCGAATTAGAAATGAAGCTGAGTTAAGAAAGTTTGTTAAAGACCACGATGCTGAATTAGATTATCAATTTTTTGAAATATTCACTGCCACAGCACTTAATCAAGAAAATCAGGAAACGGCCCAAGGTCTCTTGGCCTTGAGACAGGATGTGGCTGAACTGAGCAGTCAAGGCAAAGATGTTCTGCAAAAACTTGATGCTGATATAGGTCTGAATGCCTTAACACCTGAAAAATTGTTAAATGATCTGGAAAAAGCCGATAATGATGAAACCTTCCTGAACCTCGTCCGAGCAGGAAAACAACTCCTCGATTATGCTTTCTTTCAAAATCTGACGGGCCAGATTAATACAGCAAAAGCCGAAGGTAATCAGGATCGCGCTGAAAAGCTACAAAATTTACGTAGCCGGATTTTAGATGCTTCAGCACAAGTTGATGAAGAGGCTCGCCAAATCGCAACCCAAATTAGCCAACTTATTCATCAGCTTTTGCAGGCAGAAGACCCAAGAAAGATCATTCTCGAAAACTTAAACCGCCTGGACGAAAATTTTTTCGGTCTATTATCAGCGAATATCCAAGAAGCTCAACAGCGTAAACAAACAGAAGTGGCTCAAAGATTGACCCAACTCGGTCAGTTAGTCGTCTCAGTCATTCAAGAGCAGATGCCGCCAGAGATGAGGCTGTTGCAAGCCTTAATGCAGGCTCAGTCCCAAACCCCAGAGGCCATTGATACCATTTTGGAACAACAGACCGATTTGGTCACAGTGGCGTTCATAGAATTTTTGGACCAAACCCAACAAGAATTTGAACAAAACGGCCAAACGCAAGCTATTCCGTTCTTACATTTAGTCAAAGCACGGGCTGAAAAACATATCCAGCGAAAATCTATCAGTCCCTTTTTGACGAGTTTTTGAGCAAAGTAGCAAAGTGGCAGAGTTGCAAGGTGACCCTGTTGGCGAATAAGTCTGGTGATTTCAATCACCAGCTAATACCTTCTAAATTTCGCCGAAAGGCAGACCGTCTATACCATTGATTGCTTTGATTGCTATACTGAGGTCTTACTTGAGAAACCACGTCTTGGGGTGTCAGGCGATGACTCCTTAATTTACGTCTATTGATCTATCCAGATGTGGTCTAAATCTGCCAACAAATCTCTAAGTATCTGCTCTCCTTGGGCTTGATTATCAAATGAAAGATAGAGAGTTTCCAAGGATTCTACCTTATCGGCTTGATAGCTTACTTGGAGCGCAGAACGTGCCTTTTGACCAAAAATTATGGTGCCTAGCACGAGCGTCTCAATGGCTTCCGGTCTAAAAAAAGCATACCACCAGCCAACAGAGGTTGGCCGAGCCAGCCATAGAAATGGTTCTGACGGTATCGCCACCATGACCGCTCGCTCTCTGGTTTCAAAAAATTGATAGGTGGCAGATTCTTCGACATAAAAACGCTTTTTGCCTGCAACAGTAAAAGTTCCCGTTGCCCGAAGAGAGATTTGTTGAAAAGGTTGGCTTCGTTCTAATATAGATGATGTGTGGTTTCGTTTTGTCAGGTCTGCCTGTGATGAGTCAGGCTCAAAAATGAAATAGTCTTGTCGATAAGCATACCAAAAGCCTAAAATCAAGCTCAACCCAAATAAACCGACAATACTGATGACGATCCAACCACCTGGCAGAATATTAAACCAAATTAAAAGCGGCAGGATGATGACAAGGGTAATCACCCACCGTCTCAGGGGCCATCCTCCGATATAATAATGACTAAGATTGTAACATAGCTTGAAAAAAATACCTTTAAGGGTAGCTAGCTCACTCACAAAGGTGATGTCCCATACTTCTCTTTAAGTACTTTTATCTGACTTAAAACAGACTGTCGCGCCGGGCCGCCAGGCCTATTTCGTCTTTCCACAGCCCGTTCAAAATCTAACCACTCGTGGACATCACGATCAAAATGCGGCGAAATATTTTGATAGGCTAAAAGCGGAATAGACCATAAAGGTTGAGCGGTACTATCTGATAATTGAACGATCTGCCCGGCGATTTCATGGGCTTGACGAAAGGGAACCTGTTTTGCGACGAGATAGTCGGCCACCTCCGTTGCCAGTAAGTGGCTTGACATGCTTTCATACATGCGCTCTACATTAGGAGACAGGGTGGTGACCACACCAGCCATAATAGATAAAATCATCGACATGGTATCAACCGTGTCAAAGAGCATTTCTTTATCTTCTTGCATGTCTTTGTTATAAGTCGCTGGCAATCCCTTGAGGGTGGTTAACAACCCGGTTAAGTGACCGACAATACGCCCCGTTTTTCCACGGATCAATTCTAAGGAATCTGGGTTTTTCTTTTGCGGCATTAAACTAGACCCGGTGGCATAAGCATCGGATAATTTGATATAGCCAAATTCGCTGGAACTATAGATAATCAGGTCTTCTGCTAAACTGCTGAGGTGGGTTTGGGCGATTGCGGCCCAGCTTAAAAATTCAAGTAAATAGTCTCGATCAGCCACGGCATCCATGCTATTAGGACTGATGTCATCAAAGCCAAGCAAGTCGGCTAAAAAATGACGGTCAATCTTGAAGGGATGACCCGCCAATGCCCCGCTCCCCAAGGGCAAAATATTAAGCCGTTGCTGCACTTGATGCAAGCGAGCCATATCACGGTCTAACATCCAGGCATAGCCCAATAACCAATGACTATAACGAGTCGGTTGGGCCTGTTGTAGATGGGTATAACCCGCCATGAGGACATCAAGGTGATTTTCAGCTTGCGAGATAAGCGCACGAATACATTGCCCTACATCTTCTTGTAGCTTCAGGCCTTCTTGACGTAACCACAGGCGTGTATCGGTTGCGACCTGATCATTACGCGAGCGACCGGTATGTAGTTTACCAGCGACATCCCCAATCAGTTCTTTCAGCCGCCGTTCCACGGCGGTATGAATATCTTCATCGCCTGCCTGCACCTCAAACTGCCCATCTGCAAACTCAGCGTGAACTTGCTTTAAGCCAGCTAAGAGTTGTTCACCTTCTGCGCGGTCGATAATTTCAGACCGTACTAATGCTTGAGCATAGGCCTCGCTGCCAGTTATATCCACTTCCCAAAGACGAATATCAAAACTGATACTATCATTGAAGTCCCGCATCAATTCATCGGGAGAACTACTGAAACGACCACCCCATAACATTGACATCTGATTATCTCTCTGTGCTATGATCTAATTGCGGCGTCCGCCTGATGAGCCTTTGTGGCGATACGTAATTCGCCCCCGATTCATATCATAAGGTGTTAATTCAACATTAACGCGATCCCCTAACAAAACGCGAATATAAAACTTTCGCATTTTGCCGGATAAATGGGCCAAAACAACATGACCATTATCAAGTTCTACTCTAAAACTGGCGTTGGGGAGGGCTTCAACCACAGTGCCTTCAACGACTAACTTTTCATCTTTTTCGGCCAAAATATGATCCTTTATCGTATAAATTTATGTGACGATTACAGGCAAATTTTAGTGCAAGGCAAAGATGTTGTCAATAAATGCTGGACAGGGTGGCAAGGTACAAATTCTGTCACCTTGCTATTTATTCTACCTTTTCAATCGTCAGCAGGTTTGTGTTGCCAGGCGGGCCTGAAGGATTGCCGGCAGTGATGATAATATGCTCACCTGGTTGGGCGATGCCTAAAGAGCGGGTTATTTTCACCGCATGTTGGGTCATACTATCTGTTTCCAACATGTTATCGACCAACACTGTTGTGACCCCCCAGCTCAGGGCTAATTGATTTCGGGTTTTTGTCTTTGGGGTTAAGACCACAATCGGGGCGCGCGGTCGGAAACGGCTGGTGCGTCTCGCTGTGCCGCCACTGCGGGTATAGGTGACGATGGCCGCGACATTGAGGTTTTGGGCAGCCACCTGGCTATTATAAGAGATGATGTCACCCACTGTCTCGCGCAAGGGTATTTCTGGCAAATGGACGACTTCCTGATCGATCCAAGCTTGTTCAGCCCGTAGAGCTATCCGACTCATGGTTTGAACCGTCTCGACCGGGTATTGACCAATGGCCGTTTCACCGGAAAGCATTAAGGCATCCGTCCCATCGAAAACAGCATTCGCTACATCTGTTACTTCCGCCCGCGTGGGTTTATTGGCCTGCACCATTGATTCTAACATCTGCGTTGCTGTGATGACGGGGACTGCCTGTTGGCGACAAATGGCGATGATCCGTTTTTGGGCGATGGGAATTTCTTGAAAACTCATTTCTAAAGCCATATCCCCTCGGGCAACCATAATCCCATCCGCCTCAGTCACAATATTTTCGATATTTTCCACCGCCTCACTCATTTCAATTTTCGCAATGACCGGGATATCGCTACTCTTGGCGGCTAAAATTGTTTTGAGGGTTTGTATGTCGCTTGAGGCCTGCACAAAAGATAAAGCCAAAAAATCGATCTCTTGCTGGATCGCGAAATCGATATCATGTAAGTCTTTTTGGGTAATCGCAGGTAGACTAAGATAAATCCCAGGCGTGTTCAAGCCACGCCGACTAGAAAGCAGTCCCCCGTGAACCACCACACACTCTATCTTATCATCTGGGGTCAGTCGGGCGACCCGCAAATGAATATTCCCATCATCTAAAAGTAAATGATCATCGGGTTTCAGATCACGGGCTAATTTTCCATAGCTGACAGTGGCTTTTTCAGCATTACCCAGACAATCTTCAGGGGTTAAGGTGAATCGTTGATCTGTTTCAAGCAGCACTTGACCCTCTTCGATTTCACCGACGCGAATGCGTGGCCCCCGCAAATCACCAATGATCGCGACAGCCTGGCCCGTTTCAGCAGATAAGGTGCGGACCATTTGAATAACTTCAGCATGACTCTCCTGAGTGCCATGAGAAAAATTAAGCCGGACGACATTGAGTCCGGCTTCAATCATGGCTTTTAAGGTGGTTCTATCGCTGCTGGCAGGCCCTAACGTGGCGACAATTTTGGTGCGTTTTTCAAAAAGAAAAGGGGTATCTTTCATGGTATCACTCCCGATAAAGATATAAAGCATTACATAAGAAATTATGGAAAAATCGCTAGGTGATATAAACCAATGAAAAAACTTGACCGCTGCCCAAAAACAAATTTTGACAGAACTGCTCTACAGAACACGCAGATACAATATTAGAAGGTTCTATATCAGATAGATATTGGCCCTCTCCATATCTTACATCTTTAGGATTATTTTGTCGAAGCGATGGATTAAGTTTTTGATCTGATTCCGGTGGATACACAGGCACAGACTTGACTCAGATCACGCATTATTGTACTGTTCGGATACTTTGACGAATAAATCGTGATGAGAGATGGTCATGAAACGATATTATCGGGTTATACTTGAAAGCTTAACGATGCTTGGCCTATTCAGCCTTGCCTTATGGTTAAGAGGATCTGAATTAGACCACTTTGTCACGACCGATGAACATAATTGGGTTTATCGCAGTGCTATTTTTTGCCGTGCGCTATTGGTAGGAGATTGGCCGGCGACATCTGTTTGGTTAACCCCCGGCGTGACGACCACCTGGTTAGGCACCTTGGCCCTGTTGCCCTATTATTATAACCACCAAGCCACCATCAATCAGCCTGTAGCCGATTGGCTACTCTCTATTCATCGCAGCAAAATTGACCTTGACCTACTTCTGGCCTTGCGTTGGGCCATGGCCCTCTTTACGGCGTTGATGGTCGGCGGTCTCTATCAATTGGGACGGCGACTTTGGTCTTGGCCTGTGACCGTGTTAGGCAGTGTGTTTGTCTTAAGTGCCCCCCATCTCTTAGCCACTTCACGTATTATTGGCCATGATGCACCTGTGACCTTTTTTATGGCTGGCGCATTTCTAGCCGCTGTCGCTGGATTACAGCAAAGTAAAGGTCATAAAATTACCTATCTTCTTTTCATACTATCTGGTTGTTTAGCTGGCTTGAGTATCTTGAGTAAGGCCATCTCCCTATTTTTACTGCCCTTTATAGGTTTGATGATTATTTACCGGGCTTGGCAGCAGAAATGGCCCTTCAAAATGTGGGCCCAAATTTTGTTACTTTGGGCTGGGGCCCTGTGGATCAGTTTTATTTTGGCTTGGCCTGCTGCTTGGGTTAGTCCCCTTGGTCAGACCTGGGCTGTGATTGCCAACGCTTTCTTGTCGGCAGCAGGGTTGGAAGACCCTGATATTCAGCCTTTTTGGGCCGTACCAGATTTAGGCATCTGGTATTACCTCGTCCACGGAGCCTTTAAGTTGAGTCCTTTAGTGATGATTGGGCTTATATTGGCCTTGCTTGGGGTAGGGCAACACCTTAGGCAGAACTCCCTCCGGGTATTTGGGGGAACTTTAGGCCCACTAAGCTGGATAGCCCTCTTTGCTCTGGGCTTCACCATCTTCATGACCTTTGGAGTCAAAAAAAGTCCACGCTATATTTTACCCATTTTTCCAACCCTCGCCTTTATGGCAGCCTGGGGCTGGTTACACTATCTCAAGTCCTCTCGTTACTTGGTAAATATCATTACGCTTGGTGGTCTATCTATCGCCTTAACCCTTCAATACGCACCTTATTATTATACCTACTTCAACCCCTTGCTCGGGGGTGCTTACACCGCCCCCCACCTGCTACGTCTAGGCTGGGGCGAAGGCTTAGATCAAGTAGCCCGTTGGCTCAATAACCAGATAGATGCACCACTACAACAACTTGGCGTACGCTATACGGCCACACTATATCCCTTCTATCAAGGCAGCCTCAAATCACCTATCTCACCAGAAATAGACTACGTCACGTTTTATATCAAACAGACCCAAAGCGGTTATCCTCGTCCCGAAATCTTGGCCTACTTTGAACAAGAACAAGCCTTACATCGGGTCAGGTTGAATGGCATCGAATACGCCCAGATTTATCAAGGCCCGGCCATGCAATTGGTCGAAGCAGCGACCACAAACCTTAACCTCCCCCTGGCCTATCGCTCTCATAGCATTTACGCTTCGCCTGGCGAGACTTTTGTGGTGGATTTAATATGGCCAGCAACCTCATGGACGCACACCCCAGAACAGACCGTCACCTTATCCTTCAATCAAGTTGATGGCCCAATGATTAGCACATCAGCGGCAGCGACAACATTACAACAGGTTGATGCTTACGCCATCCATCGCCGTTCAATAAGCTATTGGCAAAGTCGTCATCAGTTTCACCTGCCTGAAACCTTAGCCCGTGATACTTATAGCCTATCTATGGATGATCATTCCGATAGAAACAGCGTAATCGGACAGACCAAAGCGCGTCCTTTAAAGGTTCCACCAGATTTTACACCTGTCGCGCATGTCTTCAACAATCAACTGCGCTTAATGGGCCTAAACGTGGTCCAAAAGGATGAGCGTTTACGGGTTGATTTAGCTTGGCAAGGATGGGCAGATGTGAGCAACGATTATACCGTCTTCCTACAACTTTTAAACAATCAAGGAGAACGGGTCACAGGGGTTGATGTTGCGCCATCACTGGGGTTTACCAACTTAGACCGCCGTGAGATTATGCTAACACACGATGTTTTACCGCTGACGAATATCAGTCGTCCCGGTCAATATGACCTGATCGCCGGGCTATATTATTTCGCTGGGGATGAGATTATCACCCTTGGAACTGTGACACTTCGACAAAAGTTTGAGTTACGGTAAAGGTTGTTAGATACTATGGCTGCTAATTTGCAATCTACCTCTTCAGTTTTCGAAAAATACGATTATCTTGGCCTATTCCTGTTACTGAGTAGCTATACCGCGTGGCAAATTTATCGGCTGCCGACAGATCATTTGGCCTATGAGGGGGCGATTAATATCCAAACAAGCCGTCTTTTAGGTCAAGGATTTGAAGCATATACGCAAATCATCAGCCTCGAAAGCCCATTATTTGTCTGGTTTTTAGGCCAATTGGGGGTACTGGGCCTATCATTGACAGCATATCAGGCCATGTTTTTAGGATTTGGTATGCTGACGATACTGGGTACCTTGATATTAGCCCAACATTTAGCGGGAAAGCTCGCCGCTTGGGGAGCCTGTCTTTTATTGCTCACGTCGGTCACATTTTTATTAAACATGACCCATGTCATCGCCATGATGCCAGCCACCTGTCTATCGACCTTTGTTTTACTTTCTTGGCTACGTTACACGAGGACGAAGCAGCTTTGGTGGATATTGGGTGCGGGTGGATTCATCGGCCTCGCCTTACAAATATCACCGATTGTCCTACCGATGGGATTATGGTTGATCGGTTGGTTGCTTGTCAAAGGCATACCCTATCAAGGACGAAGCGATGTCTTGCCCTTATGCCTCTATTTATTGGGCTGTGTCCTCACCTTTGGTTTGGGTCTTATCGTGATGGGGGTTGATTTTGGCTTTGACCATTATCTGAAAAATATCATCGCGCAAGCCACCCTGCGCCAAAATTTACCCCTTGTCTTAGATCAAAATTTTGGCGAGATTGGGCTTTTTTTATTCTTTCACCTCCCTATATCTATCTGTTTCACCTTCGGCCTTTCTGCGATTTACAAGCAGGCCGATCACCCTTTGTGGCTGATGACTCTCTGGGCTGGGGGTAGTATGGTCTATTTGATGTCTCAAGTCGTTTCGCTGCAAGCACAGTTAATCATGCTGCTACCCCCTTTAGCCATTGTTGGGGGATATGGCCTAGCTGAAGGGCTTCGTTGGATGAGTGAGCGCGTCCCCGACTCTGCCGGGGTCACGGAGACGAATATCGCTCGTCCCTTGTGGCACTTAGGGTTAGGCATCAGCGGCTTAGGCTTATACCTTATCTTTGCCTGGCAGTTGGCCCAGAGTTTTCTTTATCAAGATATTGGATCAGATAGGAATTGGCGGCAATTTCAGCAACGGCCTGAGATGGTGACATTTATTCGGGAGAACACCCAACCCGATGATTGCGTCGTCGCCGATGATCCAACCTTAACAATCTTAGCTGATCGCTTGCCTAGCCCGATGTTAAGTAACATATCCCCAGCCCTAGTCTTAAGTGGCTTGCTCACCGAGATAGATATACAAATGGAGGTGCAAGAAGCCAACTGCACCCTCGTCTTGTTGTATCGACGATCGTATCATCGTCATCTAATGGAATTTCGTCATTGGGTCCGAGAATATTATCCTGACAGCACCAGCTTTCAAGATGCTAGATTTTATTTTGACCGCTCTCATCATCAATAATTGCCCTCTGAAATGACACGATCCACTAGGCTATTTCTTCAATTCAAATCATCTAAAGCTGTTCAAATCCTGAATAATTTATTGTTTTGGGGGAGCCTATTTTTCTTACTCTATGTCTCAATCCAATGGCGTTTGAGCGTTTTGCCCATTCGCCACCTTGGCTATGATGAAGGTATTCATCTCATGGTGGGGAAATTATGGGCGGCTGGTTATGAACCCTATCAAGAAATTTTTGTTAGCTATCCTCCCATTTTTATGTGGTCCTTAGGGCTAACTTGGTTTTTTTTTGAATCTGTTAGGGCCATGCAATTGATAATGGCTATCTACGCTGTGAGCGGTGTTTTGGCCGTTATTTATTTAGGTACGGCTTACAGCAGTCGCCTAGCCGGCTTGGTGGCTGGGGCTTTCCTATCCTTTGTGCCATCTTATTTTTTGCCTTCAGTGGAAGTGATGACCGAAGTACCATCTGTCGGTTTCGCCACCACTTCAGTGGCCTTAGCAGAAAAATTTCGCCGTTCAGGACATAGGCTTTGGTTGGTCTTAACTGGGATGAGTCTAGGCTTTGGTTTGTCACTTAAAATTCTCCCGATTTACGCAATTCCCTTTGTAGGTCTCATGGTGATCGCTCATCATAAATTAAACCCTTTCCACAAAAAAGTTTGGGCGAATTGGTCTCAAGTAGGGCAAAGATTACTCCTTGATATTGGCCTTTTAGGCGGCAGCTTTCTCATTGTTTTTCTAGGGCCGATCATTTTTTTTGATATGACGGCCTTATATGAGCAAGTGGTGGCCATGCGTTTAAGCTCGCGGGAGACACAAATCAACCCGTTTAGGGCCAACGAGCGGCGGATTGTCGCTTTCCTTTTTAGCAATTTCAGTTTAGCCGCCTTCGCGCTTTACGGCTTCTTATTTATCATCGCCCGACATTGGCAAAAACACGTCTGGTTAATCCTGTGGTTCACGTTGACTTGGGTTTCCATGTATCTCCATATTCCCTTAAGAGACAAACATCTGCCAATATTTCTGCCCATCTTAGCTTTAGGGGCTGGTCTGGCCGTGCAGCACATGCTTGATTTTTGGCAACAGCAAGGCCCGTTTTCGGGCCACCATCAACGCTGGTCCTTAAAAACAATGGTCATCCTATGCAGCCATATCGGGCTAATCGGCATTTTGGTCAGTGATGGGTCTAGTTTGGTGCCCCGAAATAATAGTCTCTTAATGCAGCAGGATCGTTATGTTGATCATCCGGCGATCGACTTTGTCCGTCAAATCTCTCGGCCAGAAGACTGCGTTGTGGCTGATAACCCGGTCTTTCTTCATTACAGTGGCCGCTTGCCGCCTCCCCAGTTGGCTGAAACGTCACAAACGCGCATTGATACAGGTTTTTTGAATGTTCATAGCCTGACTGAGGTGCTACAAACCTACAAGTGCCCTGTGGTGGCCACCGTCACTCCCCGCTTCAGAGAGTCGATCCCTGGTTTGCAAGATTGGCTCAGAGAACGCTATGTGGGCGAATATGAAAAGAATGATTTCTTCGTTTTTTTTGGGCAAAAGAATCAGCCTCATGCTTATCCAATCCCTATAGAGGCGGTGTTTGGGCATGTACTTCAACTCCGAGGAGTCGATTTCGGCCCACAGCCTTGGACGACGAACACGGGCTTCATTTCTTTTGCTTGGCAACTGAAAGCACCTTTAGATCAAAACTACCTACATGAAATCACCTTTGTTAACGCTAAGGCTCCAGACCAAGTCTACCAAATTTTGCGTTTGCCTTTAGAAGGTCGCTTCCATCTGCCTCATTGGCAACCAGACAGCCAAGTGCGAGATACATTTCAAGTCATTTTGCCCCTCGACCTTGCCGCTGGTTCCTACAATGTTTATTTGTCAATGTGTGTAGAAGGCGCCGAAACTTGCCTGTTAGTCAATGACCAAACGAGCCTGTATTTAGGCTCTATGACGCTGCAATGGCGTAATTCTCAAGATTATAATAAGAAAATCAACACTCTCTCAAATTAATATAATGAGCTTTAAGACACTCACAGCCTATTTATGGCCTTGTTCAATGATTTATCTCCTGCTGCCAACGCTGATATTTTTCATCGCTTGGCTAAATACACCTATGGCTATCCTTTGTGTTAGCTTGAGTCTCGTACCGCTTATCCTTTATTTTTGGCCGCTGATTTTTCAGCAGCAATCACAGCCAAAAGACCCAGTACAGCACAGTCATCAATCACTAGGTCTAACTTGGTCTCATCTATTCGTTATTTTTATTGTCGCCCTTAGTGTGACCAGTATGTCAGGCATCGGTGGTTATGGGCCTCAAGATTCAGATTGGCTCAAGCATAACGCTTTCTTGAAAGATTTGATCACTTATGACTGGCCGCTGGTTTATGATTTTCAAGGGGTTCCCTTGCCAGCCGTTTACTACATCGCCTATTATTTGTCCGCTACGTTCTTTGGTAAGTTAAGCAATTTTACGGTGGCTAACCATATTTTATTTATCTGGAGTCTCATTGGCCTCATCTTAACCTTATTATGGTTTGTCATTTTAATTAAACGTCAAATCTACTTATGTTTGTTTATCTTTTTCATCTTTTCTGGATTAGATAGCCTAGGAACTTTGCTACATGTCCTCATACTAGAGTTTCCTAAGCATTGGGACCATCTTGAATGGTGGGCTGAAAACTGGCAATATAGTTCAAATATAACCTTATATTTTTTTGTACCTCACCAAGCTTTGGGCGGCTGGATTACGAGCGGCCTCATTTTATATACCCTTTTATATGAAGACAAGCGTGATAACCTGCTGTTTTATGTCAGTTTAACCCCTTTATGGTCTCCTTTAGTGACCCTTGGTCTTTTACCATTTTTGGTAGTCGATTTTTGGGTTCAATCAGGTTCCTATTTCAAACGAGTCAAACCATATTTATCTTGGCCAAATGTTTGTGGTGTAAATTTAATGATCTTTTATCTTATTTTTTTCAGTGCCAAGTTTTATCCGATTCCACTACCCCTTAAACAGTCCATTTATGGCTTAATATTTCAAATACCAGAAACAAAAAATCCGACTTGGTTATTAATTGCTAACGCTTCTTATATCTTTTTGGCTTCTGGAGTTTGGCTTATATGCCCTCTTTATTTTGATGAATCAGAAAAAAGTGTCCCCCCAGCGGAAGGGTTTATTTTGGGGCATCGTTATATTTTTAATTCTATTACCCCTCTTCAGATATGGGGATAATAACGACTTGGCTATGCGAGCTTCAATTCCAGCTTTATATGGCTTACTTATTTGTTTAACGCTGACTCTAACCGAAAGTAGTTTGAGTCGTCTTAAGACAAGCAGCCTGATTGTCTTACTTGTTTTAGGTTCTATAACGCCCTTAGTAGAACTAAGCCGTCATATCAGCAAAATCTTCACGGAACAGGTTTTATTTCAGGTGCCGGATATTAATAAAGTTAAAGGGTTAATTGAATTAGAAAAAAAACGATTTCATCGAAAATCTATTCTAATCCAATATATCGGTAGTATTGATGCCCCTTTTTTTACCTTATTCGCCAAAGATGGTATTTATTGTCGATTACCCCATGATATACAGCCTGAATTTAGACCACTCACCTTAATATCTTATAAGATTTCCGATAACCTAAGTTTGAAGTGTTTCGATTTACAGATACAAGATGAGATGCTCTCAGCTCATCTTGTGCTTAAAGCAAAGCCAATCTTCAATCAAGACCTCGCCGACGACCACCAGACCTTGTTTATCCAAGTCATCAATTCGCAAGGAGAACGAATCGCTGGCAGCGATGTTCTGGTGCCTAAAAATTTTGGTTTGCCGCCCTTAGAAGAACGCATTTTCGTCAGACATGAAATCGTTTTACCGCCTGATTTAGCCTGCGGTGAATATACGCTATTGGTCGGAGCTTACTATTTCAAAGAGGGCGAATTGATTCAGCTAGGCTCGGTCCCCCTAGACTATCCAATCATCGTGGGGCAAAGGGTATATCCGCCCCCGGCGGATATTCAGGTGTATCCGGTGAAGAACTAATGTTACCAATATTTCATAGAGCATATTTTATCATTCATAACACATTACAGCCAGAAGCAAGGTTTCCGGTTCGCCCTACCGCTAAACAATATACACTATCTCAACAAGGAAAATTGTGGCTTGCTTTAGCCTTTATCATTGTGAGTGGTCTATTCATCTCACGGAGCTTGTTAACCGGCGCGCCCTTAACCACGGACGAAGGCGTTCATCTCAATTGGGCCAGATTGTTATCAGATTATTATAATGAAGGGCATGCCCCCTTCACCGAAGTTTATATGCCTGTGCCCCCCTTATGGCCTATGCTCTTAAAAATTACATGGCAAACTTGGCCAACCTTAACCAGCTTACAAGTGATGGTCTTATGCTTTTGGGTCGCTGGCTTAATTGGCATGGCCTTGTTGGCTTATGAAATCAATCAAGATTGGAAAGTGGGAGCTGGGGCCGCCTTATTTTTAGGCTTCTCGATCATGTATTTTCGAGATTCACAGGCCATTTTGATGGAAATGCCGTCTCTAGTCTGTTCACTTTATGCTATGTGGGCTGCCGTAGCCTATCAACATCGGGGCAAACTGGCCCATCTACTTGGGTCAGCTATCTTTTGTATGGCCAGCTTGTGGTTAAAGCTTTTAGCCACCTTTTTGCCCTGCCTAATTTTAACCTTGATTATCAGTCGCCATATTTCCAAGCTTGATTTTTCTCGCCCTAAGGGCCAAGAAATATGGTCTCGTATCCGTCGACCTATATTTTTATGGACCTGTGCCTTCTTAGTATTGCCCATCTTGAGCCTTATTGTATTTGACGCGCCAGCGATGCTCCAGCAAATGGTGGGTCAACGAATTGACGCAAGAGCCGTCTATCTAGCCGAAGATGGTGATTATTGGCCCCCTCGCCTAAAACGCCTCAATACCTTTATGGCCACCCATCGGGGTCTGATTATTTTGGGGCTATTTGGTTTAGGGGTGGCTTTTATTCAGGGTATGCCCTGTCGTTGGTGGTTGCTGGCTTGGCTTGGCCTAGGCTTACTCATGTTGGCCTGGCACACGCCCATCCGCACCAAACACTTTATCCTGCTACCAGGTCCTCTAGCCCTGTCTGCCAGCTTATTATTCTCGCTGAAATTTCGTGATCACTTTGCACTTAGGAACTATATCATTTTCCTAGGTTTGGGCTTGGGTCTCATTTTCTTTGGCTTAGATTTTGGGAAAGCTTGGCCTACTTGGCGAGCTTATGCTCATGAGACACAACCATCTCACGATGAGCACCCGCGTTGACCTTTATTCGCCAAGTGACCCGGCCTGATGACTGTTTAATCACCGATTATGCCCAACTTCTCTATTGGACAGACCGTCTTCCCCCGCCTATATTGGCTGAAGTGACCTCCAACCGCCTCAAAAGTGGGCACTTGACGACAGCCCAATTGATTACCATCACTGAGGTGGAAGGCTGTCCCATCGTCGCACCTTTGACAGGCCGATTTCAACGCTCAACGCCTGCTTATCTCGATTGGGTGGAAGAGCACTATGCTGGTCGTTTTGTTTATGATGAGGGGTCTGAGATTATTTTTTTCGGCAAGCCTTTAGACCGGGCGTTCGTTTTAAACACAGCTAGGTCTCATCAAGTTCACTTCTACGACAATAAGACAGTTCAAGATCATCTGCCAGGTTTACTAGAATTGGTCGCGGCCAAATCAGGGCCGACAAGGATACAAGCCAATCAAAGTTTACCCTTAACCTTATTCTGGGTGGTGCATGAAAAAATAGAGATTGATTACACCATTTTCGTACAATTACGGAATCAGGATAACGCTGTGGTAGCTGGCGCAGACCATCAACCCTATCAGCAGTTACTCCCTTTTTCACAGTGGCCTATCTCTCAAATCTTGGCCGAAACAGTTTGGTTAGACCTACCACCCGACTTGCCGCTAGGTGAGTATACCCTATTTGTAGGCCTCTATGACCAAAGAACACTGGAACGCTTGGCGATATGGCAAGATCAAAGTGGCGAAAATGCAGTTCATTTATTAAAATTAAGCACTCAGGATTAAACGATGGGGCAAGTTATTTCTTTTAAATGTCAAAAATACCCCTTGTTAGGGCTATTTCTGCTCGCCTTTTTGGTCCGATTACCTTATTTAGGTTCATTTATGACCATTGATGAGATCAAATGGGTCGAAGGAGCAGGCCAATTTCTCATCGCCCTATATCAGCTTGACTTCGCTCAAACCTATTGGCACTTTCATCCTGGCATAACGATAACTTGGGGTGAAGCTTTCATTTTGTGGATACATTGGTTGGCTAGTAGGCAGGATTTAGACCTACCCAGCTTTGTCATTGCACAGATGGCAGATTTAAGACAGATTATTGGCCTCATGCGCCTTTCTGGCGCAGCCCTGACAGCCCTGACTCTGCCCCTCATCTACCGCCTCAGTTGGCCTTTAATCGGCCAGCCAGCCGCGCTTCTCGGTAGCCTACTTCTTGCTCTGGATCCTTTTTTCACAGCTCACGCCCGGATTGTCAACGGTGATGCAGCCGCAGCCGCTTTCATGATGGTCTCTGTCCTATCCTTTCTCTGGCTATGGCCTCAAGATGGTTCATTTTCACCCGTTCTGTGCCCTTTCTTTCAGAAAATAAACATGGCCATCATTTCAGGATTCTTTGGTGGCCTAGCCCTTTTGACCAAACTACCCTCGCCTATTCTGATTCCTTGGATTGGTCTCTTAGCTTTAGGTGGTTATTGGCGGCACGTAGGGATAGGCGCAAAAAAACCCCTTATATACTGGGTGAACGTTTTAGTTTTATGGAGCATAACGGCTATTTTGGTCTATTTTCTGCTATGGCCCGCTATGTGGGTTGCCCCGCTCTCGACTCTTAATCTGATCTATCAAGATGCTTTTGGCATGGGCGAAGTAGATACTGGGCATCAAACTTTTTTCATGAATCAAATCACTTATGATCCGGGCTGGCTTTTTTATCCAGTGGTCTTGGTCTTTCGACTAACCCCTTTAAGCCTACTTGGTCTTTTATTTGGCCTCGGCTGGTTGGTTGTTGAATGCAAAAAAACAGCACCGTCGAGATATACTTCTGCCCCCTTTATTCAACGAACGTCATTTTGGACTAGTGTTATTCTTTTAGCCTATGGAGCTTTTGTTCTACTTGGGGCGAATATTAGCCCCAAAAAGCTTGATCGCTATGTAATGGCCGTTATTCCCCCTATCATCCTCTTCGCCTCTTGGGGATTAACCCTGACCTCTATCTACCTCAACCAAAAGCTGATATCTTGGCTTAAAAGAAAAAATAAAGGGGTATTGATTAGCCAGAACTGGTTTGCTGTTTGGCTGATTTTAGGTGGGTTAATATTCTGGCAGGTTATGACCACATTCTCTGTCTTGCCTTACTACTTAACTTACTATAATCCCCTCCTAGGCGGCTTACCTAGAGCAGCAACTATCATTCCTGTTGGTTGGGGTGAAGGCTTAGAAAAGGCAGCCACTTGGTTAAACAAGCAGGAAGATAGTCAGCAGAAACACATCTCATCCTGGTATAGCGATCTCTTCCACACTTATTCTCAAGGTCAACGGGCCAGTTTTTCCGATGATGGCCGTTCTCAATTGACAGCCGACTACGTTGTGTTTTACATCAATCAAATTCAACGCCAAAAGCCCTATCTTGGTCTGGTGACTTATTTTCGACAGCAAGAGCCTGTATTGGTCGTCAATATGGATGGCACTGTCCTTGAGCCTACTCAACCAGAGCCTTGGGGGGCTGTTGAACCAGCTTTGGTCGAAGTCTATCAAGCCCCAGCTGCACAGAAAGCAGGTGATAAACCAAAAATTGAAGGCATTGCCCAATTATTGGCCTATCAAGTGCTGGGGCCCAGAATACAAGCGATGCAGAAGCCGAATCTTAGCCAAGTTGAGATGACCCCCAATCAAGTAAGTGTAACCCTATTCTTACGGCCTCTTGGCCCCCTACCAGAGGATACAACCATCATCGGTGCTTTTAGAGATGCCCACCACAACATCTGGGGCACTTGGGAATTGATGCCTTTATCACCCGCTTTAAATGAAGCTTGGCGACAAGATAGCCTCGTGGCTTGGCAGGGGCGATTGACTTTTCCTTTGGACATGCCCCCTGGCGCATATCGGCTATGGGCTGCTTTCACCTTTAAGGATGGGCCTATCATTGCTGAATTTGAAATTTCTGCCGACGACCCAAGGATCATCCTTGAATAGAATCTTATGAAAGCAATACATTTATCCCAACGCTCGGCTTCAAGACAAAGCATATTTATTGCCCTGTTCATCATCGCCCTGCTCCCTCGTCTCTTTGGCTTAAATATTTTTATCACTTCTGATGAGCCACTTTGGGTCGTGCGCGCCATCGCCTTTTCTGAAGCCATTCTAACTGGTGATTGGGCTGAGACCCTTCAAACAGGTCATCCTGGGGTCACGACTATGCAAAGCGGTAGTTTAGGGCTATATTTGGCGTATGTCGTACAGATGAGGGATGCTTCTGCGGGAACAATGGCATTGTCATTCACTGAATTTCTACAAAGCCTACCACATAAACCGGAGCGCATTGAGGCCACCCTTCTGCCTTGGATGCGTCTGCCCACAGTGGTCTTAGCCGCTCTCTGTGTCGCCTTGATATATCTCTGGGCCAGTCCCCTCTTAGGGACACGCATCGCTTGTCTAGGGGCACTCCTCCTCGCTTTTGATCCCTTATTTTTAGCCCATTCCCGCACCCTTCATCATGATGCCTTGGTCACAATTTTTAGCATCCTCAGTCTGTTGACGCTTTTCCATTATGCTCAGGGTAAGCAATCTTTTTTGGTTATCTCGGCTGTTTTGGCTGGCTTCGCCCTATTGAGTAAAGGGACTGCCTTGGTTCTGATCGCCTTTATCGGTTTATTTTTTGCTTGGCTATGGCTAAATCAGGGGCATGCTTTGGCTAAAATTGTACGTGATGGCTTAATCTGGCTCGGCTTGAGCTGTATAACCTTTAGTTTATCTTGGCCCGCCATGTGGGTGGACCCAAGTCAAGTTTTACAAGCAGTCTTCGGCTGGGTCATCACGGCTGCCGATAGTGGCTCAGTGGACGAGACCGCCCTGCTTTGGCCAGAACGTGTGCTTGACTTAGGCCCCTTATTCTATCCCGTCAATTGGCTCCTTAAATCTACCCCCCTTTCGCTTTTGGGCCTTTTAGGACTGATCAGGGGGCGACAGAAAGCCCTAAAATTTCCGCAGGTTGATGCTTCATCAAAGCAATGGCTCATCCCTTGGTTGAGCTTCTTTGCCCTAATTTTTTTGATCTTTTTAACCCTTGGTGATAAACGGGATGGTCGCTATCTCCTGCCCATCTACCCTGGACTGTGGCTGGTCACCGCCTTAGGCTTGCTCCGCCTGGAAAATTGGTGGCAAAGGCTCGTCTTTTCCTCTTCGCCGACGCTCAAGGCAATGTCTTTCCCCCTTCTGGTAAGTATTTTGCTCCTAGCCTTCAGCCTCCCTTGGTATCCTTATTACCATACCTACTATAATCCCCTGTTGGGTGGGTCTTGGTTAGCCCCGCGTTTGGTCAAGGTTGGTTGGGGAGAGGGCATGGAAAAAGTAGCAGCTTATCTCCATCAGCAACCAAATCCTGACCGTCTAACCGTAGCCACCAGTTATGCCCAAAATTTTCTCCCTTTTTTTGCTGGCCAGTGGGTCAAACATCATCATGACGACCCCTCTGATTACGTCTTAAACTATGTCCGTCAAATCCAAAATGGCTATCCCTATCCTGAATATTGGCAATACTATCAAGCCCGAGAACCCGTCTATCATCTAAAATTAGGCAGGATAGATTATGCTTGGCTCTATAAAACCTCATCCTTAGGCCGCGTAGGTGGGGCTGAATTTGACCGAGGACTAACCTTGCTCGGCTATACCTTCAAACCAGTAGAAGCAGTGGGGCATCCGTGGATGCTTGAGCCGGGCCAAAAAAGTCATGTGACCTTAGTGTGGCGGGCCACTGAGTCCATTGCGCCCGGTACAATGGCCCAAGTGACCTTATTAGACGAGAGGGGTCAAATTTGGGGACAATCTGAGCCTGCCCCCATTTTAGATCCGCTGGGCCCATCAGCCGTGGAAGGCCATTATACCTTGACAGTTTCCTCTGATGCGCCACGTTTGAATGCTTATCTACAAGTGACTGTCACAGCAGACCAACCGCAATCTTTAGGCCAAGCCACACTAGGCCTAGCTACCTTTGGCGATATCCCAATCCGTCGTATATCCCTGCCGCAGACAGCGACATCCATCTCACCACCCCCCTACTTGGCTGATCTCCTATCTTTGCGGGGCTATCATTTGCCTCAAACCACCTTTGCCCCAGGCGACTCCTTAGAAATTACCCTTTATTGGCAAGCTCAGGCGGCATTCCATTTTGATTACACTGTTTTTGTGCAACTACAAGCCGTCTCAGATACGGAAACGAGTTCAGGAGACATTCAAGGACAACATGACTCGCAACCGATGAATGGTCAACTCCCCACCAGTCAATGGACTGTTGGCGAAATTGTGGCAGATACTCATCAATTTCAGGTTGCCCCCACTGCCCCCGCTGGAACTTATCAACTCTTGGTCGGCCTGTATCGCTGGGATACGGGAGAACGTTTGCCTTTACGCACCCTGAATGACGTGGAAACGAGTATTTCTGATACTGCAATTCGTATTCCAAAGATTCAAATCCAATAAGCACCATACCCTACTCCGCATCTGCATCCTTTTAATTCTCATTATCTTAGGCGGTAGTTTGCGCTATCTTTATGTCCAGCGTTTTATCTTTCAAGTTGATGAAAGTGTTAATTTGTTCCTCAAGGGCTTGGATACAATTTCATTCAACAAGACTTGGCTCAGTCAAGAGCAGATACTCGGTATTTATGAAACCACAACTGGACAAAGATTACCACTCAGCAACGATTTGAGCGACGAACAGGGGCTTTGGTGAAAAATAGCTTAGGATTTAGATCAATGAGCGTGATGAGTTTGTCTATTGAGACGAAGGCTTAATCTCAATTCGGCCTAATAAAATATAATCAGCAGCCTCATCAAGCGGCATATCATTTTCAGCACGATTGACAGGTAGCCGTTTTAAATCCGTTTCAGTATACATCCCGACCTGAATTTGATAGTGGCCTGGCGGCATATCAGCCGGAATGTCCAAGGTATAAGGATCAGCCACAACTTCGTCTTTGCTCCAAATTGGGGTGGGTAGCTGCCAATTTTGGGGAATATTGTCTGTTTGAATAAATCGTTGCCCTTGCTCATCCAAGACATGCACAAAGACTTTATAGCTCTCCTCAATGAGGGCTGAGGCTTGCCAATATAGCATTAGTGAAAGGCTATCACCGGGCTGAAGTGAGCTTGTATTTTGATCAAAGCCGATCAACCTAATATGCTCCCCTAAAGTCGCTTCAAGTAAATGCTGGGGGGGGCGGTCCAGGCTAGCGACGGATAGGACATCAATCTGATAAGCTCCCAAAAATGCGCGTGGGTCTATCTGTTCTTGCGGGTCAGTCTCCAGATGAACCTCAAATTGAATCGTGTTCCAGCCTTGTTGTAAAACAAATCCACGGCTCAAACGTGGTTCAGGAGCATAGGGATTTGGGGCAAGGATGAAGGTTTCTAAAGGGCTACCATTTATTTTTAAACGAAGATCAATAAAATTAGCCATTGGTGAAAACATCGTTAACGACAAACGCCGAAGTGTTTCTTTGGGTTCAAACACAAGTAGGCTGCCCTTTTTTCCCATCCAGCGTACAGGGCGGTTATAAAATTGTTTCCCTTTTGGATACCAACCTAATCCTAAAATAGTCGTCTGCTGCTGAGGCTCACCCTGAGATGGCTGTTGCGGAACGCGGAAACCCAAGACTTCATCGTCTGCCACAAAAGGTTCTCCCAAGGCTTGACTCAGGCTTTGCTCAATGAGCTGTCGTTCTATTTTTGTTGCGACAGTTTGTCGATGAAGAATGACATAGCCAATGTTATGTTGACGCAGAAACCTTGGGCCATAGTCAAGAATGCCCTGATAGGTCTGAGAGATGATATCCGGCTCGTCAAGATGAAATAATTCACGAGGGTACATTAATTCGCGGATGAAAGGGGCTGTATCCATAAAGGCGATGGGCTGGGTTGGGGTACGTACGCCTGCTCCGCCCACTAAAGGGTGTTGATGGAAGCTGGCATAGTACATGTAGTAGAAGATTTGGCTACGATTAGGATTGACGTGATGCACTGGCACAAGGTCAGAACTGGCATATCGAAAAGGGAGTTCTAAGACCGCCAGCTTATTCTTCTCTTGAAGCAATTGTTGGTAAATGGGATGAGGGCGGAGCGTTATTGAATCGCTTGGAAAAGGGAACTGAAAAAGCGAATCAAACATAATCAAACTGGCGAAAATAATTTGTCCCCCCCAACGCCAAAAGGTTGACCAACGGCGTGAGACATAGTTTAAACCATAAGCAGCCATTGCCATGACACTTAATTGCACTAAAAATGATAAGCGACTGGGGACTCTCAACAAATCGACCAGCGGCAATCTTAAAAAAAAGATATACGGGAGGGTGACATAAGTTTTGATATCGCCTTCTAAAATATATTCAACGGGTTCCCCTAAATAGGTCAGTAAAGGACCTAGAGAGAAAATAAAGGATAATATAGCCAATAATGACCAAAAATATACCTGATGTTTCCCCCCCTTAAAAAGACCGAGGAGGGCTAATAGAAGGGCAATGACCCCAATATAGTTTGCCCCTTCGACTCGATGTTTGTCTATCAGGGCATGGAGGGCATCAAACGTGCCTGGCCATAAAGGATGGTTTTGAGCAGGTAGAAAATAGGTGAGAAAGTCGGCAGAATAAAAGAGCAGTTTATAATTTTTTAAGAATGAAGGATCATTGCTGGACAAGAGGTGAAAATAAATGGGTGCCGTCAGTAAAACCGCTATGAGCATGGTCAGACTAAATCGCCACCAAAAACGCCATGTCCAGAGCGTACATATTCGCCCATGCCCTAGGCTAAAGGTCTTATGTCGTCCAAAATAGAGCAACCATAAGGCTGTGAAGGGAAATAGAAAATAAGCCACAAAATAAGCGTAATCCGTCATGACCGTTAAAACAAAACTGGCGATTAAGAGCCGGCTGCGTTGATAGCTTTGTTGATCAAGGAACAGAAATAAAGCCAGAATGTATAAAGGCAACCACTGAACAGTCCATAGGCCAATATGTTCTGTGGCATGGGCATAGTGGCGAGTAGAATAGGCAAAAATAAGCCCCGCCACAATGGCTACTTGTCGATTGTGGGTTAGATAATAACAGAGGAGATAGCTAGTGAAGGCGGTTAAAGGAAAGGACAGCAAGGCCAGCAAGGAGTAAGTGCGCGTAAGGCCCAAAAGCGAATAAAAGGTTAGGGAAGCAAATTCATTAAAGGGAGATTGAAGAACGACAATTCCACCTAAGGGATGATAAATATTTTCTGTATAGGTGGGCCAAACCTGTAAGTCTAGGACAGCCTTTTTAAACCACCAGAGGTGCCATAAAAAATAACGGGTATCCTGGAACCCACCGATTGTCGTCATCGGTTCAAACAAGGCGAAGAAGGAGGGATAGGTCACGATACAGGTCAGCAGCGTATAAAGACCCAAAATAGCAATATTCGAGGTCCAAACAGAAAATTTGATTTGTTTTGTCATAATATGGGCTAGGAGGGCTATGACGATGAGGCTCTTAGTTTTCCGCTTTCTGGGCGATGCAAAGCTGTTTCCCACCTACAAGATCAATGATCGACAGTCGCCATAACCCCAAAGCCATTTGGTGATCTTGATAAATACCCTGATCATCCGGCCCACGATGCTGCATAGCGTCAGTCATCTGTTGCAAAACAGCGTGCTCAAGCCCTGTTGGGTCTTGATAACTAGGGCTCCCACAAATACCGCACCTAATTGTCCTTAGGTTAATAGGCGATCTATCATCTTAATTCAAATTAATTCCGATAAACGCCATTATAATAGCGTTTGGACAATTTCACCAAACACGATATACTTTTGCCACCATCATCTTATAGATTAAACTGGTTCATTGAGAAATTTTGTGGAAATAGAGAAAGCAGCATGTAAACGGGCAAAGTTGCAGCGTGGCAGAGTCAGCCGAGAGAGGCCGTTATACAAGGACTTTGCCACTTTGCGCCTTTCGCTGGCGAAAGGCACTCTGCCACTTTGCCTTGGCCCAATTGATTGAAGATGATGCGATTGTGAGGCCGATTTATGATGATATTGTGAGGCGAGACATTGAGCAACGAGATGATTTACGGTGGAGTTTGTTGCTCTTCAGCGGCTATCTTAAATGTTCGGCTCAACCGATGTACCGCAACTGGTACGAATTGCGTGTGCCCAATGAGGAAGTTAAACAAGTATATCAGGCTCTGATTGAACGATGGTTTGCCAAAAAAGTAACCCTTATGCAACTGGAGAGTCTGTTAAGTGCTTTAGAAGGAGGTGATATACGTCTATTTGAGCGTGTACTACGACAAATTATCAAGGAAATCATGAGCTATCATGATTTAGCTGGTGAGCCAGAGAAGGTCTATCAAGCTCTTGTCCTCGGCCTGTTGGTTTGGCTGTCGGATAAGTATGAAATTCGCACCAACCGAGAATCAGGCTATGGGCGATATGATATGATGTTCAAGCCAAAGGACCCAACGGGGATGAAATTTACTTTACTATTCCCATCACAGTTGAGGAAGCGGCTGATGCACGAGCAGTTGTAGCCGTCGGTGAAATCGCTTATTGGCCGTCAGGCAATGCCTTTTGCATCTTTTTTGGCCCAACCCCTGCCAGCACGGATGATGATCGTCCTCGTGCTGCTAGCCCTGTCAATCCCTTGGGCCAAATTCAGGGTGATGCGACGGTTTTTCGGGCTGTGAAAAATGGAACAAAAGTGATCATAAAACCTGATGTTTAATGAGTTGAGATAATTTCACTGATCTTGGGTCTTATTAAGGGAATGTTGTCGCAACCACAGTTGAACCAGGTTGAAGCTGTTGCTGATCCAGCGTGACGAGGATATGCCCCGTCTGTTCCGCCAGAGCGACATAAATCGCGTCACAACCTCGGATACGATAATCAATCGCAATTACAATCGCCAGGCTGATTCCTCACGCATTTGCTCAAGTATAGCAACACCACTATCTGGTGATTTCCAAGCAGCCGTAACCAATTTAGACAGAATTTATTCATCAACCTATTTTCAAGCTTAGTAACAAGCTGTGGTATAATTGACCAATCAACCTTAAGTAGCGGGAAAAGTAGGAGAAAATGTGGTGATAATGAGAGCTAATAGTAAAAATGCGCTGATGATCGCCAGTAAGACCTTATGTTTGGCTAAAATTAAATCTAGGTTAAACTTCCAAGGATAGGTGTCGAAAGAGATCGGTAAGGTTGTTCTTTGGCCCAACAGTTCTTTTTTGAAGATATGAACATTGTCAGGACGCTCATTAGGATGTATTTGCATGGCGTGTAAGATGGCCCGTGCAGTACGGGGGCTAATTGTAGGATTGATTTCGTTAAGAGCTAGGCTGCGGTCTTGATACAAATATCGTTCTTTAGCATCTGGGGCTGGTTGTAAAGTTAAAAGATGAAATAAGGTGGCTCCCAGAGAGTAGATATCAGACCGACCATCAGTATGCCCTACATCGTCTCCATACTGTTCCAGAGGGGTGTATTGCACAGTCCCTTTGCCTTGTAGAATGGTAATGGTGCGATTATCTTCTGGCATCATAACCTTCACTAAACCAAAGTCGACCAGTTTGATTGGCCCACTTGGCAGGAGTTTGATATTCGCGGGTTTAATGTCTCGGTGTAGAATGGGGGGTTCTTGGCTGTGCAGGTAGATTAAGGCATCCAAGATTTCCTCAGCCCAGGCTAAGACCTTTTCTTCAGGAATAAATTTTTGTTCAACCCGCGCTTCTTCTATAATTTCTCGTAGATCACGCCCAGGAACATAATCCATGACGAGATAGTCAAATCCATTATAAAAGAAAAAATCCGAGACTTTAGGTAGATTGGGATGATCTAAGCGGGCTAAAATGCTCGCTTCTCGTTGAAATTGCTCCTGAATCTGTTCTTGTTGTTCAGAGGAAATATTGCTATCAAAGGCAACTTCTTTAATCGCGCAGAGACGGCCTTCCAGGCGAATATCTTCCGCCTGATAAATTGACCCTTGCCCTCCCTGAGCGACCAAGGCCTGAATGCGATAACGAGACCATAAAGTTGTGCCAGATTCTAAGGGTTCAGACATAATATTTTACTTTGTATACGATACTGCATGATGTGACCGACTGAGCCCCGATCACTGAGTACTAGATTCTGACCTGATTCTATTGAAGCAGTCATATATGTCAAAAATCACAATTTGGAGCTATAAATTGCCATGAGTCAAGAATTTGCCATGTTGCTTGTTTTAGAAGGAAATACACAGCGTTCTCGCTGGGAGCTACGGCGTTCAGAAATTATTATTGGTCGAGGGGAGGATTGTGATATTGTGGTTGATGATCGACAAGTATCCAGACAACATACCAAAATTATCCAAGAAAATAACCAATATCATTTGATAGATTTAGGAAGTAAAAATGGTACTTATGTGAATAGTGAGCAAATGGCTGTAGACCAACCTCACTTATTGGTGGATGGTGATCAAGTCGGCATTGCTTTGAGGACTAAGTTTGTATTTGTGGATGCTGGGGCTACAGTTCCCTTGGTCGTGGAAAATGCTGCTCAGCCTGAAGTGAAGATGGACCCAACAGCAAAACGGGTGTGGGTAATGGATAAAGAAATTAACCCGCCTTTATCATTAGCGCAATATAAATTGCTAGAATTATTATATACGTGGCAGGGAGGGGTCGTCAGTCGAGATGAAATTGTGTCCACGGTATGGGCTGGTGAGGGAGCAGAAGGGGTATCAGAACAAGCCATTGATGCCTTAGCCCGTCGTTTGCGGGAACGAATTGCGGAGATTGATGATCAAACCCAATATATCATTACAGTTCGGGGACACGGGTTTAGGCTGGAACATTTTTTTGTGGAAGATTAAGCACAGTGGCAGGGTTGCAGTGTGGCGAAGTGAAAAAGTAAGGAATAGAGATTAAGCTAACCTCCCCGACGTACATCAAAGGCCAAGCCAAATCAGCGTGGCAGCGGTATCAAGCCAAGTAACTGCGTTATGCGGATTAAGAAAAATAACAAATACATAAAATCCGTCCGCTTTGAGGTCATCGGTTGTTGAGCAATTTTTTTGCGAATCTCTAGCCCAATTCGTTCAATCAGCCATCTTGTGCTAAAATTGCTTGGCGACCACAAGAGATGATGATAAGAATCAGGTAGACCTTATCCTAAGGTCACCAAATTTCCAGGCCGAAACGCGATCACAATGTAATCTTGCCACTTTGCCACCCTGCCTATGCTCAACCGTAACTTCAACCACATCCTCAACCGCAGCCAGCTTAACCCTGGCGACGATCAATTGATCGTGGAGAATATCTCCTTGGCTTTTGGGGGGGTGCAAGCCTTGCGTTCTGTCTCACTGACGACAAGACAACAAGAGATCACGGCCATCATCGGGCCGAATGGGGCGGGCAAGACCAGTTTGCTCAATTGTATTAGCGGTCTCTATCATCCTCAACAAGGCGCAATGACGTACCAAGTCACCCCGACTGAGAGCCATGATTTGACCAAACGCAAAGCTTATGAGATTGCCAAACTCGGTTTGGCTCGCTCCTTCCAAAATATCGAACTCTTCAAAAATATGAGCGTCCTCGATAATTTGATGTTGGGGCGGCATGTGCATCTAAAATCCAATTTCTGGCAGGGAGGCCTTTATTGGGGACAAACCCGAAAAGAAGAGATTGCCAATCGGCACTTTTTAGAAGATATCATTGACCTGCTAGAGATCGAAACGATTCGCAAACAGCCTGTGGGGACCCTCTCTTATGGCTTACAAAAGCGGGTTGAGCTAGGGCGGGCTTTGGCCCTGCAACCAGCCCTGTTAGTTTTAGATGAGCCGATGGCGGGCATGAATAGCGAAGAAAAAGAAGACATGGCCCGCTTTATTTTAGATGTGAATGAAGAACATGGCGTGAGCATTATGATCATTGAACACGACATGGGCGTGGTCATGGACATTTCCGATCATGTAATCGTCCTCAATTTTGGTGAAAAGATTGGTGACGGGACACCAGATGAAGTACAGCGCGACCCTCAAGTCATTCAAGCCTACTTGGGCCAAGAATTTGCGAAAAGGTAGCAAAGTAGCTCAATTTTGAGCTAGGCTCCAGGTCGAGCCACCTTGCCACCTGACGACATAACTATCATGGCTGAAACCTTTTCTCAACTTCTCTTAGAACGAGCCGCAGAATTTGGCGACACGCAGATGGCCCTGCGTGAGAAATATTATGGCATCTGGCAATCCTATTCTTGGGCGGCTTTGGAAGAGGAGGTCCGTCATTTCTCGCAGGGCTTGGTCAGTCTCGGCTTGACTGCTGAAGATACCGTGGCCATCATCGGCGATAATCGGCCCGAATGGGTGATCACCGAATTAGCAGCCCAAGCGGCGGGGGCGAAGAGCCTTGGCATTTATCAGGATGCGGTGGTGCAGGAGATGGTCTACATTATCACCCAAGCCAACGTGAAATTCATTGTGCTGGAAGATCAAGAACAGGTAGATAAAATTTTGGAGATGTGGACGCAGTTGGTGGGCGTGGAAAAGGTCATCTACTACGACCCCAAGGGTTTACGTAATTATGAAGAACCCTTTTTATGTTATTTCCCCGATGTGCAAGGCTTAGGTCAGACATACGAGCGTGAAAATCCGGGCTGGTATCAAGCGCAGGTGGCAGCGGGCAAGGGATCAGATATCGCTATTCTATCCACTACCTCTGGGACGACGGACAACCCCAAGCTGGCGATGATCCGGCATCATAATTTGATCAGCATGGGCCGAAATCTTTTAAAGATTGATCCCTTGGCTGCGAGTGACCGCTTTATTAGTTTTTTGCCTTTGGCCTGGGTTGGCGAGCAGATGATGTCTTTTGCCTGCTTTCTACAAAGTGGCTTTGCCCTTCACTTTCCTGAATCCCCTGAAACTGTCGCTCATAATATCCGTGAAATTGGCCCCCACTCCATGTTCAGCCCGCCCCGCATTTGGGAGAACATGGTCAGCCAAGTGTTGGTCAAAATGGAAGATAGTTCTTGGCTGAAACGTCGGCTTTACGCTTGGGCTATGCGGGTTGGTTATCAAGTGGCTGATTTGCGTTTTCAAGGTGAAACAGTTAGTCTATTCCTGCGTTTACAATACACGCTGGCGGATTGGACCGTCTTCAAGATGCTCAAAGACCATTTGGGTCTACGTCATCTTAAGCGAGCTTATACTGGTGGGGCGGCTCTGGGGCCTGAGGTGTTTCGCTTCTTCCACGCCCTGGGGGTTAATTTGAAACAAATTTACGGTCAAACTGAAGCCAGCGGCATCAGTGCTTTACATCGCGATGGAGATATTAAATTTCAAACTGTCGGCCCCCCCGTCACAGGCATGGAAGTCAAAATTGCCGACAGCGGCGAAATTTTATTGAAATCCGAAGCGATTTTTGCCGGCTACTATAACAATGAAGCAGCCACGGCTGACACGCTGGTCGATGGCTGGCTTTATTCGGGCGACGCAGGTTATTTCGATGAAGATGGACATCTGGTGGTTATTGACCGGGCCAGCGATGTCATGACCTTACCTGATGGGACCAAATTTAGCCCACAGTTTATCGAGAATAAACTGAAATTCAGCCCTTACGTGCGCGAAGCTGTCGTCTTTGGTGGCGATTGGCCCTTTGTGACCGCTATGATCAACATCGACCTGGCCAATGCGGGCAAATGGGCTGAGAATCATCAAGTGGCTTACACCACTTATACCGATTTGGCTCAAAAAGCCGAAATTTATCAATTGGTGCGGCAACAGGTTGAATCAGCCAATATGGACTTACCCGATGCCGCTCGCATCCGTCGCTTCCTACTGCTGCATAAGGAATTAGATGCCGATGATGCCGAGCTAACCCGAACCCGCAAAGTTCGCCGCGCTTATGTCGCTCAACGCTACGATGAGATCATCACCGCTTTGTACGGACAGCAGGATTATCTGGATATTGAAAGCCAGATCACCTATCAAGATGGTCGCTCGGCGGTGATAAAGACGCGGCTGCATATCGAGGAGGTCTAAGGACGTGGAAAAATTTATCCAATTATCCTTAACTGGTTTAACCAATGGGGCTGTTTTCGCTTTGGTCGCTTTGGGTTTTGTCCTGATCTATAAGTCCAGCGACGTGATTAATTTCGCCCAAGGCGATTTTCTGCTCGCTGGAGCCTATATCACGTATGGTTTCATCGTGCAAATTGGGCTGCCTTGGAGCGTGGGAGTCTGCCTAACCATGATCGTCGCCGTTCTATTGGGTTTGGTGGTGGAAAGATTTGTCTTACGACCCCTGATTGGCGAACCGATTATTTCAGTGATTATGGTTACCATTGGCCTTTCGAGTTTACTACGCGCTATTGTCAACGCCATCTGGGGCACCACAGGTCGGACCTTCCCCTCATTTTTACCAGAAGATACGCTAAATATCGCCGGAGCCTTGATCCCCCTAGACCGCATCATCGCCTTAGGAATTGTGGCTGTGCTGTTAACCATCTTCATTCTCTTTTTTCGCTATTCTAAAGAAGGCATCGCCATGCGAGCCACGGCAGACGATCAACAGGCTGCCTTGAGTATGGGCATCAGTGTCAAACGAGTCTTCGCCATCGCTTGGGCCATCGCCGCCGTGGTCGCCGCCATTGCGGGCATGATTGTGGCCAATATCGTGGAATTAAACGGCGCGGCCATTGCGGGCATCGGCCTGCGTGTCTTCCCGGTCGTCATCTTAGGTGGCTTAGATTCAATTCCGGGAGCCATTGTCGGCGGGATCATCATCGGGCTACTCGAAACCTACACCGCTGGCTACACCCCGTCCGAACTCGGCCTCAGCACGGTTGTGCCTTTCATCATTTTAGTGCTGATTTTGATGGTCAAGCCTTATGGCCTGTTTGGTGAAGTGCGAATAGAGAGGGTGTAGGAGACACGATGGAATCAGGCGTTTTTCATTCAACCTATGCCGCCGATATGGCAATTCGACCTACACCCGTCATGAAGGTGAGGTTGGTCGTCGTCATTTTAGTTGCCGTAATTTTTCCGTTTTTTGCCGATAATTATCAATTAACCTTAGCCAACCAAATCTTCATTGCCTCTATTGGAGCCATCGGCTTGAATATCTTGACGGGTTTCACCGGTCAAATCAGCCTCGGCCAAGGCGGCTTTATGGCTATTGGGGCTTATAGCTCAGGGCTTCTAGTCCTGGATTTGGGTCTGCCTTGGTGGTTGACCATTCCGATTGCCTGTGTTATTACAGCCTTGGTTGGAGCCTTCTTTGGTTTACCCTCCTTGCGCTTAAAAGGGCTTTACTTGGCCATCGCCACCCTAGCAGCCCAACAAATTATCGAATGGGGCATTATTCGTTCGCCCCTCACCGGCGGTGTCGAAGCTTTAGTCTTGCCCAGTCCCACCCTGTTCGGTCTTAAAATGAGCCGAGATTTTAATTTTTATTGGTTGGGACTCTTCTTTCTCACGCTGACCGTCTTATACACCGTCAATCTCTTTCGCAGCAAAATCGGACGCGCTTTCATCGCTATCCGCGACCAAGATATTGCGGCAGAAGTCATGGGGGTGAACGTCTTTCAATATAAGTTATATGCCTTTGCTATTTCATCTTTTTTCGTCGGACTATCTGGAGCTTTGCTGGCCCAATATCGGACAATTGTCAGCTTTGAACGTTTCACCATCGAAACCTCTATTTTTTATTTGGCCGTGATCATCATCGGCGGCCTGGGATCGGTTTCGGGATCAATTTATGGGGCAATTTTTATGACCTTGCTGCCAGCCATCTTATCCAATCTTGGTTCAGTTTTTTCAGATACCATCCCCCAAATGGCCCGCTTGATCCCCTTTATTCAAAAGGGCGTTTTCGGCATCACCATTATTTTGTTTCTTGTGTTTGAACCGGAGGGTCTGGCCAAAATTTGGCGTAATATTAAAGATTATTTTCGCTTGTGGCCTTTTAGTTATTAGGTAGACTTATCTTGAAAACCAAGCCACAGCAATATTGGTGGATGGAGATTTATTGTTGACAGCCGTTTTAGATTATTTACGAAATCGTGGGGTGAGTTTATGATAAATATGTCGTTTTTTATTAATTACTAATCGTTAATTACTAATTTTAAAGGAGAACCTTATGTTTACAAAGAAATTTCGATTTGTTTCAAGCCTTATCTTAAGCATCGCGGTCCTTTTCATGGCCACTTGTACACCTCAAACTGCTGGCGGTGAGGCAGCCGACCGTGAAGACCCCATTAAAATCGGGGCGATCCACGATTTAACAGGGCCAACCTCGGATGTTGGCACACCGTATACCGACGGTATTCATGATTATGTTAAATTCGTGAACGAAAATGGTGGTGTTGGCGGACGCGAAATTGAATTGCTTTCTCAGGACTACGCCTACGATGTCAGTCAGGCCGAACAGCTCTATAGCCAGTATGTCAGTCAAGGTGTGGTCGCTTTCCAAGGCTGGGGCACAGGTGACACCGAAGCCTTACGCGGTAAAATCGCCGACGATGAAATTCCCTTCATGTCCGCTTCCTATTCAGCCGCTTTGACCGACCCGGCGGAAGCACCTTATAATTTCCTCATTGGCACATCCTATTCTGATCAATTTATCATTGTCATCCGCTATGCCATCGAAAATTCAGAAGAAGCCCCCACCGTCGCCCTTTTCCACCATGACAGCCCCTTTGGAACATCGCCTTTAGAAGATGGTCGCGCTTATGCGGAAGCAAACGGAGCCTCAGTGCTCTCCTTCCCCATGCCCCGTGGAGCCACTGACTTCACTGCGGAACTGACTCAAGCTCAAGAAGCGGGAGCCGATTATGTGGTCATCCAAAACGTCTCTTCGCCAGCTGCAACCCTGCTCAAGGATATTGCCCGTTTAGGTTTAGCTGTACAAACAGCTTGTCTCAACTGGTGTTCGGATGAAATTTTGGCCGACTTAGCTGGTGAAGCGGCTGAAGGCATGCTTGGGGCCAGCCCCTTCGCCTTCCCCAGCAGTGGCGCGGATTTGATCGAAAACGAAATCCGTCCCTGGGCCGAGGCCAATGAGAGAGATGTTGATGTTTTAGGCGTACACTATGTCCAAGGATGGACCACCATGAAAGCCATGATTGATGGCATCCGCCAAGTCGTGGATGCAGGAGACCCTGTCACGGGGCCTAACATCAAGGCTGTCTTTGAATCTTGGACAGACTATGATACAGGCGGCATAACCTCTCCCATCAGCTTCTCACCGGAAGATCATGCTGGCAGTAAATCCCTACAGCTTTATCAAATTACCAATGGCACCTGGGAAAGAATTTCCGACTATATCTCAGCCAGTGAATAGAGCAGGGTGGCAGGGTGGCAAAGTCGTAGCGTGAGAACTTTGCCACTTGGCCACTTGGCCACCTTGACTTATGCTCTCACTAAATAATATTGAAGTTATCTATAATGATGTCATCCTCGTCTTGAAAGGCCTGTCGCTCGAGGTGCCGCCAGGACAAATCGTGGCCTTGCTCGGGGCCAATGGGGCGGGGAAATCGACCACGCTCAAGGCGATTTCAGGTTTATTGAAGCCGGAAGACGGTAATGTCACCGATGGAGATATCATGTTTGACGATGAGAAAATCCATGAGCTTGATGCGGCGGCGATTGTGCGTCGAGGCATCTTTCAGGTCATGGAAGGACGGCGTGTCTTTGAACATCTGGATGTCGAACAGAATCTCGTCGCTGGTGGTTATACTCGGGCTGACCGCAATCAAGCCAAACGTGACATGGACCAAGTCTATGACTACTTTCCTCAGCTGAAGGAACGACGGCGACAAATTGCTGGCTATCTCTCTGGGGGGGAGCAGCAAATGTTAGCCATTGGTCGGGCCTTGATGGCCCGACCCAAACTCATCATGCTCGATGAACCTTCCTTAGGCCTAGCTCCCTTACTGGTCAAAGATATCTTCGACATCATCAAACGCATCAATACCGAACAAGGGGCAACCATCCTCTTGGTTGAGCAAAACGCCCGTCTTGCCCTTGATGTGGCTGACTATGCCTATATCATGGAAAATGGACGCATTGTCTTGGCGGGCGATCCCAATCAACTCAAAGACAATGCCGATGTGCGCGAATTTTACCTCGGCTTAAATGAAGTGGGGACCCGCAAAAGCTACCGCGAAGTCAAGCACTATAAACGACGTAAACGGTGGCTATCCTGAAAGATGGCGAAGGGCAAGGATGACCTATACTGGACACGGGCACAAGCTTAAGATTGGGCATTGAATTTATGCCCGCGCTGAGTATAGCTCCCTACTAGCATCCCCCTAGTTTGCGCTTGGCCTTATACGGCCTGCCTGTTTTACGATGACTCCTTTAATTCGTTTCACGATCGCCTGGACCCTAGGCTTAATCCTCGCTCATTGGCTCGAACCATCAAAGTGGTTGGTCTGGCTAACGGTTATACCCACCTTAGGCGCAGTATTGCTTTATTGGTCTGAAGAACAAAGGCGGATGATAAGTCTCATGATCCTGTGCAGTTTGTTAGGCGCGGCACGGCTACTCAGTGTGCAACCTGATTTCGACCGCGATCCCAGTCATGTTGCTTACTATAATGACGCAGAGGGTGCCCCAGTGACGCTCGTCGGCATGGTGATGGATAATCCTGATATCCGAGATACTTACACCAACCTGCGTATCAAAGCAAATAGGCTATTCATCAATGAGGAGGCTATCGCAGGGCATGGCTTCGTCCTCGTCCGCGCCCCCCGCTACCCTCCCTATATGCAATCGCCGCACTGTCTAGCTCGAAAAGCGAACCAAGATAATCCCTGTGATCACTATCATTATGGCGATGTTTTAACCATCACTGCCCACCTGGAGGAGCCACCAGAGTTTGAAGGCTTTTCCTATAAAGATTACTTAGCGCAGCAATATATTTATGCGATGATGCGTCGACCCCGTATCGAGATCAAAGACACAGAACAAGGATTTTGGCTTTTTACTTGGATTTATCGCTTCAAAGCCCAAGCTCACGACAGCATCAACCACATTTTGCCCGAGCCCCATGCAGCTTTGTTGAATGGTATCCTCTTGGGCATTGAAACAGGCATTCCCCGTGACTTATATGATTTATTCAACGCCACGGGCGCCAGTCACATCATCGTCATTTCAGGCAGCAATATCTCCCTGCTTATTAAAATTTTTTTAATCTTAGGACAACCCTTGTTCGGGCGGCTGAGGTCAGCTATCGTTGCGATTGGGGGGATAGCCCTCTACACCTTGCTGGTCGGAGCGGATACTGCTGTCGTTCGCGCAGCTCTCATGGGCAGTATTTGTGCTTTGGCTTTGTTTATGGGTCGCCAGAATGATGTGTTGAACACCCTCTTTGCGACGGGCTTTTTGATGACCTTATATGACCCTTTGGATTTATGGGATATTGGTTTTCAATTAAGCTTTGTCGCGACCTTAGGCTTGATCGTACTTGTGCCGCCTTTGGCCTGGAGTCTCTCTAAAATGCTGACTTGGTTTTCTGTCGAAGGAAAATCTGGCATCATCGTTGGCATGTTGAATGAGGCAATTTTGGTGACCATTGCCGCCCAAATTGCGACGACCCCTTTGTTAATCTATCATTTTTCTCGTTTTAGTGTGGTCAGCCTTCTGACCAATTTCCTCATTGTACCCGTACAACTCGCGGTGATGGTTGTGGGCGGGGTCGCTACGCTGGGCGGCATGATCTTCATGCCTATGGGACAAGCCTTGGCTTGGCTGGCCTGGCTACCGCTGGCTTGGACAATCACCATTGTGCGCTGGACGGCTGATTTTTCCTGGGCACAATTGGTTGTGCCAGAAACGCCTCTTTGGTTGGTGGGTTTGGCCTATCTGACCTTAGCCGCTGGAACATGGTGGATCTACGCGCTGCTGGAACAATACCCTACTCAGATTTCGCAGCTAAAAATTCGGCATACTTGGTCACTAAGGATAACAGCTTGTAGTTTCATTCTGGGCATTTTAGGTTGGTCCGCTACCCATAACACGCCCGATGGTCGTCTTCATGTTGCCTTTCTCGACATAGGTCAAGGGGATGCCATTTTAATCACGACTCCAAGCGGGCGACAAATTCTCATTGATGGGGGGCCTTCGCCGACGCAATTAGGCATCCGCTTGAGTCAAGAAATGCCTTTTTGGGATCGTCATCTGGATATGATTGTCAATACCCATCCAGATATGGATCATCTCGCGGGTCTGGTGCCGCTCTTGCAACGGTATCAAACTGAAATGGTCTTGGTCAGTCCTGCTGAAGGAACCTCATCCCTCTACCACGCTTGGCGAGCGCAACTGGAGCAAACAGGCCAAGTCCCTCATCCTGTCTCCGCAGGCACCGCCTTGCAATTGGGCGATGGCTTAGTGGCGCATATTCTCCATCCTAACCCCGGTTCTCTTTATCCTGACAAGCCCAATAATAATTCCATTACCCTTAAGCTCACGTTTGGACAAATCAGTTTTCTTTTCCCTGGTGATATCGAAATGGACGCAGAGAGGCGATTAGCGAGGGGGGATATGGCCGATCAATTAAAGGCGACCGTGCTGAAAAGTCCGCATCATGGCAGTAAAACATCTTCCTCAATGGCTTTTCTGGAGCAGGTCAACCCGCAATTCGTGGTCATCTCATCTGGGGAGGATAATCGCTTTGGGCATCCGCATGAGGTGGTCTTAAATCGTTATGCGGCTTTCGGCATTCAAGTTTTTCGCACGGATGAGATAGGCACTGTGGAATTTATCACAGATGGAGAACGCTTGTGGCTGGAGACGACACGTTAAGAGGAAATTGATCCGCTTAAGTGTAATATTTTCCTTGACAACTAGCACCAAAAGTTAAGGTATTGCAAAATAGCTGGCGAAACGAAGATAAAATCTTTTCAGGATATTTGACAAATATCCTGTTTGGGATATTATCAAGTGTATGAAAACAAAACAACCAAAACTCTTTGAGATAGAGAAAAATAATTCAGCAGGTAAACGAATTCAAGGCGGTAAATCAACTTCTGACCTAATAATGTCGGCCTATGTGGAGGGAAATGCGGATGTCTTTCCTAAGATTTTGGAACTCCACGTTCCTATTGGGGCGGTTGTAGCTGATGTCACTTGGGGTAAAGGGGTATTTTGGCGTAATGTCCCTGATGGATTATATGAAGTTAAGGCTACTGACATAGCTATGGGGGTAGATTGCCGTAACCTACCATATGATGATGTATCAATGGATTGCGTCGTTCTTGACCCACCTTATATGGAAGGTTTTTATCGTAAACAAACTAGCCAAAAAGCTGGTTCCGGGACTCACAAATCTTTTCGAGAGGCATATTCTAACGGCAATGAAGTTAATGAAGATAAAATCAATATTGGCCCTAAAAAATGGCACACCGCAGTCACGGATATGTATTTTCGCACAGGCTCAGAAGCCCATCGTATACTATGTAAGGGCGGAGTACTAATTGTCAAATGTCAGGATGAGGTTAGCGCGGGTAAGCAATGGTTTACGCACGTAGAAATTATCAATGAATATGAAAATATGGGATTCTACGCAAAAGATTTATTTGTCGTTGTGCGTAATAACAAACCTGCTGTCAGCCGCTTAAAAAATCAGGTACACGCCAGAAAAAATCACTCCTATTTTCTTGTTTTTATCAAGAAGTGAATACTAAGTATCCTTATCACTCATCTAAATCCAAATCAACCGGGTCTGTTTCTCTCAATTTTAATTCTGCGACGTATCCCAGTAACATTCCACGTAAACTGGGGTTATCATTAAGAAGTTGTGAGAGTTGCTCGGCTGTAATGTCCCAATCATCCAATATAGTCAAGCGTTTTTCTCCACAAGTATTCACTACCAGACATAATGCTAATTACACAGAAATTCACGGAGGTCTCACAGAGATTCACGAAGATTTTTCAAGTTTATGATATAAAACAATAAAAACAAGTCATTTTATCATAAAAAATTTAATTTTGCTATAATCTTTTGGATGTTTTAACAAAAACCTCCGTGCAACTCCGTGTAATTTTGTCTGTGTCTGATCGTGAATGTGAGGACTTAAGGTTGGCGACATACAAAACTAATAACTAAGAACTAAAGACTAAACACATTATTCATCAACTTCCTGAGTTGGGGATTCGATATCAATCACCTCACCGTGAACATTGACCACAATTTTGAAACCCATCATGCCCAGCCACAGGCGAGCATCTTCTGGAATGCCTGTGTCCAAAATATTGTCAACGTTTTTGATAGAAGAATCAATCATGGCCTTCGTAAAAAGGTCATCTTTCCCCAACATCTCCATCATACTTTCAGTCACGATGTTTTGATTTGCTGTGATTTGTTCTTTTAACCAATCTACTACTTGCTGATCAATTAGTTTGGCCTCAACATGTCGTCTGAAGTCATCGTCTAAAATAACATAATTGGCTTCTCCACCAATATAAGCAACTTCGGCGGCTTCTCCGTCTTCATTCACAACAAGCGAGGCAAATAAAGC
Source organism: Anaerolineae bacterium (assembly GCA_965199695.1). Classification (GTDB taxonomy): domain Bacteria; phylum Chloroflexota; class Anaerolineae; order 4572-78; family 4572-78; genus CBDAUV01. The sequence goes on from OZ241372.1 coordinate 3,407,164, forward strand.
TTTTGTATAAAGTTTATCTTCGCTCATGCCTGAGATCCTTTGCCAGTATGTGTCTATACAAGGTGTAGGCACTTCAACGCACTTGCATAGTTACTAAAATTATATGTTTATGGTAAGATTTGGTCAAACAGCGTGTTTTGAAACATGAAATGAGTGATTTCGTGGAGATGTAGCGATGACCGATAATTTAGCGCTGATATGGCGGGCAAAAAACGCCTTACAGATTTTACAATAATCAGCCCTCAACCCGTCTCATACGGCGCATGGCCCAATTTAAGGCCAGAATACCGATTAAACCTAGTAGAACTGCGGGCAAGATAGAAAATTGAAACTGTAAATTCAGCCCAATCGTGCCTAATACCAGACTGCCGCCTAAAACTTTTGTTAGTCGATTTAGATGTGACCGAATCAACCCTGTTTCATCGCGTAAGTCAGACGTTTGGGCCAGTTGATGGGCAAATTGGCCCAAATCCCAAGCAGTTAAGCCAACGAGTACCGCTAGAAAGAGCCATAAGCTACTTGACCGGGTGAGCATACCCAGAGCGGCCACCACAACGAAAAAGAAAAAGGCAGGAGACCTTAGGCGAGGCCATCGTTGATACTGAGCCACTAACCAGCCTAAGCCAACGAGCAAAGCAACAAGGCTAATTATCCATTGGCTGGCTGAAGCTGTTGCGGCGACGATGAGGATGGTTGCCAGACTGATTGTGCCAAAAATAAGTTTTTTCATGCTATTTTGATCTGGGCCAATAAAAACCGGTTATTTGATCCGAATACGCTCCAAGGCCGCTCGTGCAACCTGTTGAAAGGGCGTTTCAACCTGCCACTCGATCACTCGCACCCCAGACCGGCCTAAACCACGAAGCATGACCCCTCGCTCCAGCCGAGCTAACCGTTCAGCCAAATCTAAGGACTTATCTGTCCAGTCGCTTGTCTGATGATTTTTGGTCGCTTGTCGAGGATCAGGGCGTAGAAAATTCAACTCAAAAGCAATAGGATCAGGGCTAATGAGCGTCAGCGGATAATCACGGGCCCGTAATTGAATAATCGCTTCTTGATCATCAGGGGTGAGAGGACTGATAAGGATAATTTGAGAACGAACAGGAAATAGGCGGGTGGGGATACGTTTCAGATCTTCAAAAATGAGCCGATCACTGGGTTGAGCTTTAGACAAAGCTTGCAAAATGCGTTCGCGTTGTGCTTTGCCATACCCAGGATAAGTCCAATCTAAAACATCGCCGTAAAGAAGCAGGCCAACCCGATTACCCTGAGTTAGTAGGATATCCGCCAAGGCCGCTGTCGCGGAGACTCCATATTCAAATAAAGTCTCCCCACCAATACTGATGTTACTTTGTTGACGCACATCTAAAATTAAGCCAATATCTGCCGCCCGCTCTTGCTCAAACTGATTGACAAAAATGCGCTGCTGTGGATGGCGGGCACTCGCTCTTGGATTGACCCAGCGTAGCGGGTCCCCCTGTTGATATTCGCGCAGATCAAAAAATTCGACCCCCGGCCCACCTTGCCTAGCCGGAATTTGACCAGCGTAGATGCGAGTCCGGCGCGGTCGAATATCTGCCCGACGTAACCGAATCACTTCGGGCAAAATAAAGAGTTGACCGCCTATTTGAAAGGTGGCCTGACGATGGAAAAGATTCAAGTGGTCACTAACCTCAACATCGACCCGATTAAAGCGATAATGTCCCCGGGGCCCAGTGACCGTATAACTGAGTGCCACCTCTTGTTCTGGCGGCAAGACCGCTCTGGCACTGACATGGCCCTCTGCCACCATTAAGCCTTGCGGCAATGTATCTGTCAAGGTGACTTGTTCTAGGGTATGGCCTAAATTACGGATGGTCAAAGTCACGCTGACAGGCTGATGGGGCGAAATGCGGCGCTCACTGATGCTACGATTGATCTGTAGCTGAATATCTTGTGGCTTGTAAGCAAAACCTAACCCTAAATAGAGGATGAAGGGTAATGCTAGAATGAGCAGTTCGCTGCTGCGGGTGATCAGACCAAGGATTATGAGCGCGTAAATTAAAAATGTGAGCATCGTTATCTTATTTCTCGTTGATCACGGGGACGGCCACAGCCCGAATAATCAAATCTAATATCTCATCCGTCGCTCGTTTTTGCATCCATAAATCCGGCTCTAAAATCAGGCGATGCGCCAAGGCATTTTTGGCAAAGGTTTTGACATCATCAGGTAAAATATAATCGCGGTTATCAAGGGCACTGCAAGCTCGGGCTAATTTGAGCAGGGCCAATGACCCTCGCGGACTGGCTCCTACCGCAATGCCTTTATACTTGCGCGTACGATAGACTAAATCAACGATATATTTCTCCAAATCTGCTTCAACATGAATGCTTTCGATTGCTTGACGCATCGCCAGAAGTTCATCGGCTTGCGTGACTTGTTGTAAAATCACCTCGTCCTGTTGTCGTTCCCGACGGCGGCGCAAAATTTCTTGCTCTTCCTCTAGCGTGGGGTAGCCAACGGATATTTTGATCAGAAAACGATCTAGCTGGGCTTCAGGCAAGGAGAAGGTGCCTTCATATTCAATTGGGTTTTGGGTGGCGATGACGATGAACGGGTCAGGCAGGCTCATCGTCTCACCCTCTAGGGTGACTTGACCCTCTTGCATGGCTTCAAGTAAAGCTGACTGGGTTTTGGGTGAGGCGCGATTGATCTCATCAGCCAGAATGATATTGGCAAAGATAGGCCCCTGGCGTAATTCAAAACCGCCTGTGGCTCGGTTGAAGACATAGCTCCCGGTAATGTCACTCGGTAATAAATCGGGCGTGAATTGAATGCGTTTAAAGTCTAAGCCCAGGACGGTGGCAAAGCTTTTGGCAATTAAAGTTTTCGCCAAGCCGGGAAAATCTTCCAGCAAGATATGCCCGCCGCCTAAAATAGCAGTCATAATTTGATCGAGGACCATACGTTTGCCGACAATCGCTTTCTCGACTTCATCAATAACACGATTGCCTAAAGCTGCGACCTCAGTCAGAGGCAGTGCCTTTGTCGGAGGTTGGGTCTCTGTTCGGGCCGGAGGGGGTTGAATGGTCATAAACGATATCCTTTTGGGCATAGGTTTGACTTTCTTCTAAAAAAGTTAATATATTTTCCACATCAGGGATAGCACTCGTCAAGGGTTGCGTTTGTGTTGAAAAGAATCGGTTATAAAGGGCATTGTTTTCATAAAAACGGCCGCTCCTAATGGTGTGCCACCAAATACGCCATCGTGGTTCAATGAAGGGATTAAAATTGCTAAACCCCACCCGTAGATAGGCTCGTACTTTATCAGGTAAGGGCAATTCATCTTGAGTGATGGCTTGCTTGAGTTGATTAACAGTTTGGTCTTCTTGTTGAGCTAAGACATCCAAGCTTAATTTGCCCACCTGACGAGCTAATTGCCACTCTGAATATTGACTCTGTGACCCTCGGGTCAGACGATAAGACCATTCTGAAACTTTGCCTAGGGTGGGTTGGATTGCCATAGGGCCACTGGTTCGTGGTCCGCGTATGGTCGGAAAGTTTCTTAGCACCAAAATTATAACCAGCACAATGAAGCAGCCCCACCATACGCTTTGTGGGACAGAGCTAAGGACAATATAGGCAATCCAGAAGGTGTAGAGGAGGGGCGTAATAATCACGGTGCGAATAAATTCGCGTAGGCCGATGGCGATGAGGGCGATGAGGAAGAGAATGATCAAGAATTGGATGATAGAGTTTTTCATGAGTTTTGTTGGTTGAAGATCATTCATATCGTCTCCGCTTGCAGTTTACGCTATTCTTTGCATCTTGTAAAAATCTGGCCCCATCAGGAATCGGTTGAGGCAAACGAATGACTATCATAAATCAAAAAATAGGATGTTGCAACACAAACCTTAGCTTGATGCAGAAACACTTGACACTGCCCTAGCTTTCTCCTACAATCCAAATCCAGATGAGATAACCAGAAGAACACATAAGATTTTTTGGTTCTACAGAAGGCACTGGCAAAGGGTGAAAATGTAGAACCGGGCTAGTATGGGGGCCTTGTATTCACAACATTTGGTCCAGGCGACCTTTGCCGAATTTGAACAATGGAAAACAGAGCAAAATCATATTGTGGTGGGCACATCTGGGATGGCTGAACAAACCTAGCGAGAGGTGGTCTATCAAACCCCCCTAATTTTGCTCATGGGCAGTGAACGCTTGGGGCTATCGGAGACACAGCAAGCGATTTGTGATTTGGTGGTCAATATCCCGATGGTGGGCCCGGGCGATTCGCTGAACTTGGCGGTGGCGACCAGTGTGGTATTGTATGAAATTTTTTATCAATACCAAAAAAATAGGGATTTACGAAATAGTAAAAAGAGCTAATATAATATTCTACAGCTAGGTTTCTTCGGCTAACCAATTTTCCAGGATGAGGTGAGGAATACGATCAAAATGTTTATCGTGGGTCACTAAAATGAGGTTGTGGGTCAAGGCTGTGGCAGCGATCATGATATCGTTATCAGCAATGACTTGACCTTGGTTGCGTAAGTTTGCATATAAGACAGAGGCTTGGTCGAGGAGTAATGGGCCTTCAAAGGCTAAAATTTCATATTCAGCGCACATCTCTTGAAAGAGGAGCAATTTTTTGGCCGCGTTGACAGCGAGTAAGCCCCGTTTGACCTCAAAGTAGCTAATGGCACTGATATAGATATTGATATCTTGGCTGATCAGTAGCCCGAATTTTTGGATTAATCGTTGATCTTGCTTTAAGACGGCTGAGATAATATTTGTATCTAAAAGATAGCCTCGTGTTAAATGCACATGCCTGTAACAGCCTCATCGAAACGTTTTATTTCTACTGGACTCAAATCGAGCAACATGCCCGAGACTAATTTGAGTGTCATCAATTTTCGGACTCGCTTTTCGAGGCTGTCGTCAGAGATTGCTTGAAATGTCTCTTTTGGTAGACGACGCATGACATCAAGCAGATAATTGAGGGTATCAGCTTGGTCTAGTTCTTGGGCATAAAGCGTTTTTTGTATGAGTAAGTGTTCCATGATAGGAGTCAGGCGATCAATGTAAATATCATCATCAATCTCATCATCCAGGCTATCTGAATCTGAATTATCCTCTTCGACTATTTGTTGATCTAGGGTTGAAACTAAATTTGTATGTGTCAATATGATAGCTCCTTATTTTATGCTGTTTAATATAGGATTAAAAATTATACTGCAAAGATGGCTAACTGTCAACGTGTAGGTGGCTAACTGTCAGGTTTGAGTAGGGTTGGCTATTTAGCAGGGGGTGAGTGCCTGAATAGGTACTGGTGGAAATAAAAAAGGGGAACCAATCTAATTAGTTCCCCTTTTATGTGTTATCTATGAGGATAAACCTTGAATTTATTCCCGATAGAAAAATTGTTCACCACTATTATTGGAGCCAATTGCTTGGCCGGCAATTTGGACCTTATCTAACTTCGCCTTGGTCACTAAGGGGTAGTTGACTCTTTCAGCAATGTTAAAGATGAAGATATTATCGTGATGCAGGGCGTAGAGTTCTTCGGTAAGTGCTTTGTCTTCATCAGAGGCGGGAATGGCTTGGACTCGACCCTCATGAATTTCATATAAACGTTTGACCGCTTCTGGCGGGGCTTCACCTTCTTCACCGTTGGCGTTATACCATCTTCGCCATAAGAGACCCCAACGATTGGCGGGAACATAGTCAGTCCAAGTCCCATCGGTTGGACAGACCAAGGGATAGAAGCCCGCAGCTCATTGGCATTTTGTCGCTCTCTCATCAATGAAGCGTCGATTTGCTTGCGTGTGGTTTGCACACCAACAGCCTTGAAGTGTTCTGCTAAGAGTTCAGCTACGGGGCCAATGTCTGGAGCGGCATCTGTATATTCTATGGGAATGATAATAGAGTGCTATCAACAGAGATTAGCAGCAACCTGAGATGGACGTGATACCTAAGGAATGAGAATCAAATAACTTGTCCAACCTGGTTCCTACGTCCTCGCGACCTCACGGGCTTGGGGACGCTCACGATAGTTTAGAAACCAGATTGGGTGAGTTCATTTATTCCTATTCCTAAGCTTGAGATCAGTCACTTCTTCGTCTGAAGGCTCAAAATGTCTCAGTTTACGATTATAAACCAAGCCGCATTTTTGTAGTAAAGCCCGATAGCTCGAGTCATGCGCCCAAGTTACATTGAACCAATGTTTGATGGCGATTCTCAAATCAGTAATGGTCCAATGATAGGGATTTTGGGGGGGGCCAGAAATTTCGGTTGGAAAAATATCGGCTGGCGTATGTTGCAATTTTTGTTTGAGGACTTCTATTTTTTCAGGCGATAGTTTTCCCTTACCAGGCCCACCATAATGATAACGCGGTGCTTCTGGGTTAACCATAGGTGGTTTGGTGAAAGTGGTCCCTAATTTTTGTTCAATAATCAGAGCAATATCTTTTGCTGTTTGGTCGCCAATACCCGCCACATCTCGAGAGAGCGCATAAGGGTTTTGGCAAAGCTGTTGTAGACTGTCCTCTCCGTAAGCCCGAAAAATTTTTGAGGCTAAACGAGGTGTCATGGGATAAGGCTTCGTAAACGCGATAATTTTGTGAATCCATTCTTGCGCTTGATGCTGTTTTTGTGGTGTTGTCATGAAATACCCCTATTTCATACGTTTGGGCTTTTTGAGGTATCGTGCGGCAAATAAATCGTAAAGCGGCAGTGGGGCAAAATAGCAGGAAAGTTTTTGTAAGCTCATTTTCTGCATACTCTACGAGGCTGTAACTTTGCCACTTTGTTACAGTTTACACAAGATACTGCTTACAAAGTACTTCCTAATTTACCACACGACAACTCAAAAAGCCGTGTTTTTGATGTTAATCGGTGTGCATAATATTATATAGCATTTTTGGGGTATTGACTAATAGGGGTATCCCTTATAAACGCTAGGGAAATACCGAAAATTAGGCTAATTGAACTAGCCCTTTTTTGATGGCCTACTTCACGATATCGGCCTGGCTTTTTGACGATCAATCAACCAATTTAAGGTTGGTTGTAAGCCTAAATCATCAAGCATCGCTGGACGCAATTCATGAGACAGGGGGCTAATCAATAAGATCAAGCTAATTAAAACCCCGCTTAAGATAAGCATGATTCGACGCTGTAAAGAATATTTTAGGGGAGGCAAGGGCGAGATAGAATCAGAATGAGATAAAGGGGTGTTAGTCATTTTTGACCTGTAAGGTACGCAGACGATTCAACGCAGCCACCAATTCATAAGGCCGAAAGGCGACATAATCACCCACTAAACGGGTGTCGATTATATCTAAACCTTCTTTTTCAATTTTCAGCATAACTTGCTCAATCAGGCGCGGGATATCCTGATGCTGCTTGAACTGACGAAGATAGTTTAAGGCTTGTCCGATGGCCTTGACTTGCCCCGCATCGACCAACTGAGCCACTAAACTGACATCAATCTCTTCTTGGCCAAAGACAACAGCGCGGAGGGCCTGACCTTTAATATTAACAGACCTTTTACCTCGACTTGGGTCTAAGCTTTCCCTAATCAGACGACGTGACTTTAGGCTAGTCGGCCAAGGATCAATATTCTCTATCTGACGATCTGTGGGATATTGAGCAGCGATAGACTTCGCTTCGGTCGTCACTTCATAAGCCCGATAAGCATCCATACGAATGACCGTGTCAGCTACATCAAAATAGTCGCCGCTCCCGCCCAGCACCAGAATGCTACTAATATCCTTCTCCTCAGCCAATTGGCGAACGCGATCTAAAAAAGGCGTGATGGGTTCACCAGATTTTTCAACCAAAGTTTGCATACGCACATCGCGGATCATTAAATTGGTGGCGCAGGTATCTTCGTCCAAGAGGAGAAGCTGGCTCCCAATTTCCAGTGCTTCCATGATGTTGGCGGCTTGGCTGGTGCTACCGCTGGCGTTAGCGGTGCGGAACGTCGCTGTATTTTGACCATCGGGCAAGTTATTGATAAATGGTCGCAAGTCTACACCCTCCACACGCCGACCATCTTCTGCGCGAATTTTGACGGCCTGAACCTGAGTCACGGTTTGGTGACGACCATCGCCAGGGATATGTGTATAGACCCCTTGCGCTAAGGCTGCTAAAAGCGTACTTTTGCCATGATAGCCGCCGCCGATGATCAGTGTCACGCCTTTTGGCAATCCCATACCAGTAATCTGACCCGCGTGAGGCAAGTTGACTGTCACCCGCAGGCTGTCAGGGCTACGGAAAGGAACAGCTTTTTCCGCGTTGAGCGGTCGATGATCGACCCCAGAACGGCGAGGCAAAACTGCCCCATCGGCGATGAAGGCGACTAATCCTAATTTGGTTAGCTGCTGTCGCAAATAATCTGCATCCTCTGCCGTGTCGAGATGTTGTTTTAGCCTTAGTGTGTCGAGATTCTTATGGCATAAAGCAGCAGAGACGATTTCAGGTATATCTTCGCAGAGCATGGCTGCGGCTTGGCGGCCCAAGATACGGCGCCCCTTTGCTGGTAAACCACAGACAAACCGGGCTTCGACATAATCAGCGGTGACAATAACAGAGGTGCGCTCTAGAATTTCCTGACCGGGCAACGCCATGGCAATCAGTCCGCTTTTGCCTGAACCACGACCCCTTTGGGCATACTGCTGACAAGCCAGGGCAAAAGAGCGGGCCAAGAAATCACGTAGGGCTGTCAAGCGGCTACGTGGCTTCAGATGATCTGCCTCAAAGTGAGCCACGGCCATCGGCACGCTCGCTCGCAAACGGCTTGGTGCAGCAAAGGGATCACCTTGCACATGGTCAATAAACAGGGTAAAGCGATCAGTTTGAGAACGATCAAATTGATAACTGCCAGTCAAATCTTTATAAGCTGGATAGCTTTTCCCATCGAGACGATGCAGGAGCGAACGTAGATATTTATCCGTTTGAGGCATTTGTCTACTATTGTTCTACCACCAAGGACACATCATCCACATACATCGCTGTTGACCCACCACGACCATCATTACGGACTCCAAAATACACCCGAATTGTTTGGCCTCCATATCGTGTTATATCATAGGTCTTTTGTTGCCAAGTGGCAGCATTACTTCGCTCCCGCATGCGTTGTTCCAAAATGCGATTATTTTCGTCCAAGATGATGATGAGTTGTAAATCACGGCCTGAGGTATCCTGGCTATAGAGATAAACATAGGCGTTTAAGGTCGCCCGCCGAGCATTAGCAGGGATTGTCACCGCCTGCACGACAGAACTATAGCTATAATAGTCGTTCTCTGCATTCGTGATGCCCAATTTTGCGGACCATGAGCCACTATTCGCCTGCTCTGAACTGTAGAGACCGAGTTTAGCCCCTGGTTGGAAATTCCAGTCGCTCATGGCTTCAAAGTCGCCATTGCGGATGAGATTATTTTCAACATTGACAATTGGGTTAGGCGTTGGCGTAGCAGGCTGGCTCGTGGTATCGTTATCATGAACCTTTGTTGGGGTATTGGTAGGCGGAATAGGTGTCGGCGGGGCAGGTTGAGAATCTAGTTCTGCTAGAGCATCAAAAGCTTGAATGAGACCTGCCCCATATTGGTTATCAAACCCAGGCGGGCCTAAATCTTTGGCTGAATTTCGGAGGGCCTCTTTGATTTGTTGCGGGGATGCCTCGGGCTTTTTAGACAATAATAGGGCTGCTACCCCACTGACATGGGGTGTGGCCATTGAGGTACCCTCAAAAAAGAGGTAGCGAAAGTCATTGACTGCCCCATCCTTAAAGCTTTGTTGCACAATGCCATCGCCCATCTCATCATTATTTTGATCAACGTTATTATCACCACCAGGGGCCACAACATCGAGGTGTGAGCCGTAATTACTATAGGGCGCACGCGCATTGTCGAGGCGAGTCGCGCCAACAGCAATGGTGCTAAAGTAAGCAGCAGGATAGCCAACTGGCCCATTATTATTGCCAGCCGCCGCAACGACGATAACCCCTTTGCTATAAGCCTGATTAATGGCTTCTTCCAAGGCACGAGAGGAGGCTCCGCCGGTGAGGCTCATATTGATCACTTTGGCCCCATTTTCTATGGCAAAGGTAATCCCTTGTACGATGCCAGCATAACTTCCTTGTCCTCGACGATCCAATACTTTGACGGGCATGATGGCCGCTTCATAAGCTACACCAGAGACCCCCTGCTCGTTATTTGTTGTTTGAGCGATCGTGCCGGCGACATGGGTGCCATGCCCTTGGTCGTCATTCGCATGGGGTGTATTATTGATAAAATTATAGCCAGGAACGAATTTTGTCCCTGCTAAATCAGGAGCCTGGGTAAAATCACCAAAATTCTCATAAGCGACACCTGTATCTAGCACAGCGACGATAAGGCCCCCACCACGATTAACATCCCAGGCCCGTTCCATCTGAATGGCCGTGAGGTTCCATTGATAGGCATAAAATGAATCATTTGGGACAAACTGAGAGGGGGCAAAGACTGGCCCCGCAGTCGCATAAGCCACATAATTTGGTTCGGCATATTCCACTTTAGGGTTGGCATTGATGGCTACAGCGACTTCATTGGGGTCTCGTCCAGCATCAAATTGAGCCACATACATTTGACCTGCCTCCCCCGATTTAGCACTCAAAGATTGAATGCTTTGATTTCCCCCTGCGGCGACAGGGGCCAAAAGCGGTTCTAAACTCGTAATCTCTAACTCCTCTAAAAGAGGATCAATTTGGGCCGACTGGACTGATAAAGCCCCAAATGAACTTTCCTTTTTTTCGGTTGGCAATTCTGAAATGACATCAGGGGCAAATTTAATTAACACTTCGCCTGCCACGACATCTGCTGAGGCTGAGTGAACTAAAGCGCGGCTCGAATCATCAAATAAATCAACCTCCGTTTGGGGTGTTTCTGATGGCGGTGTTGCATAAGTGCCCCGAAATCGGTCCAATAAATCACAGCTTGTTGAAAATATTATGAGGCTTAGACTGATGATAATCAATAGGACAATTCTAGACCATTTCATACGGTATGTTCTCCTAAAGGGTGAGGGATTATGTCATATATCTTAGATCTCTGGAATTTTATTCTTGACATAGGTAAAAATAACCCCAGACATCTCGATATCTAAAAGTTTATCATCGATAAATCAAAGATGCAATCTAAATCAAAGAGCATTTCAGGTTGGGGGCAAGTATTGTAAAACCTTGGGGGTTTATATCGCAATGCCTAGAATCAGTACAGGAATATCAATGTCTGATACGCCTCGATGTTGTAAGTCCCAGACAAACTGTTCAAAGTAAGATACACCGGTTGACATTTCACTGGCTAAGTCTTTTATGGGAACAATTTCAAGACCAACATCAATTATATCTTGGTTATGAAAAATTGTCATTTTCGCACAGACGTTATAAACCATAAAGGCATACTTTCCAAACTGGACTTCTACGCCAACCCGATTTTTGACAAAATCCATTTCTCGATAGGCACCGCGAAAGCGGCTCGTAGGCTCATAGTCTGACACATAAAAATCAGTTGAATAGTCACAAGGTATTTTATATGCCTGCCAACCATGCTCACTAAACACACGCTTGAAAGCATGATTTAAGGAGCTAGGTTGGAACAGCATCTTTCCTGGCATTGTTTTTTCTTGACTGACTTTTGTTTTATGTTCCGTACCATTTACTATTTTGATTATTTTAAGGATTTCTTCTAATTCAGTTTTAAACCTAGCTTCAATGATCGCTTGGCCTCGCTTAAAGGAATATATACCAACGATTTTCACTCGTATTTTTCCTTTTGTTCTAATAATCGTTGTTGAGTAGCCTGTTGCCATTCTGACGGTATTTGAGACACTTTTTCTCGACCTGTTGGTTTATGAACTGGTTTGCCTAAGGGCCTAAGACCTAATGTGCCATTAAACCAAGCCCTTATTCGTTCTTGGGCAAGGTCAATATAGGCCACTTCTTTTTCACTGCCGATGGCTCGGCGTTGCTGCTTAATCGCTGCAATAAGTGATGCTCCAACCCCAGCATAAGGGTCAAAAACCCAATCGTCTTCATCTGTTAAGGCCAGAACACATCTTTCTACCAATTCTACTGGAAATTGACAGGGATGAATCGTTTTTTCAGGATGATTTGACTTGACGTTGGGTATATCCCATAATCCTGTCTCCCACTCCTCTCGTAATATCTCCCAAATATCTGAAGGATTTTTCCCCTTAGGATTGCCGGAGGGCTTGCCTTTGCTGGCCCCTTTATAATGTCGTTTGCCAGGATATTTTGAGGGGACTCTGACCGCATCAAGGTTAAATGTATAGCCTTCGCCTTTGGTGAACCATAATAAAATTTCATATCGTCCCGAGAATCTTTTGGAAGCATGAAGACCATGCCCGAAATGCCAAATAATACGGTTTCGTAATTTTAAGCCAAGGTCTTTGAAGATGGAATAATAAAAGATATCAAGTGGATAAACTTCGCCTTTGTCTACAAAGTTACCCACTTGCCAACATAAGCTACCAGTGGAACTTAAGATACGATACAATTTAGCAATGGTCTCTTCTTGATTTTTAAGATATTGTTTTATTGAGACTTGGGATTCATAAGATTTTCCTAAATTGTAAGGCGGTGAAGTGATAATAAGTTTGACAAAGTCATTGGGTATTTGATCAATTAAGTCATGTGTATCGCCTTTGAAAAGGATGACATCCGCTTGAGGGTTGAAATGATCTGTAATATCTCTTGGTTTATTTTGCTCGAAGAGAGGTAAGTTATTCATTGATTTTATCCAGTTTCGTATAAAGAGAACAAATTTTTTATATTATAGCATAGATAGTTTAGACCCGCTCATATAAAACGCGAAAACGACGCACAGGGGGATTATTTTGATCCCAATAGTCTTCAAAGATCGTTTGGCTGAGGCCATGTTGTTCAAAAACGGCTAATTCAGCTTTGGTCAGTCGCCAAGGCGGATGGGGTTCAGAGGCTTCGTGAGCCTCTCGGCCACGACATAGGGTCAGTAGCTGGCCTTGTGGGGCTACGAAATCGGCCATATAAGCTACGGCTTCAGCCCGTAAATGGGCGGGAAGAGCTTGGAGAATATGTATTTCCAGCACAAAATCGAAAGACTGTTGCCAGATTGAGGGTGCTTGAAACAAGTCGGTCACTTCGTAAGTGACCTCAGAGGTTGGAAAACGTTCTTGACACCATTGAATAGCTGTTGGCGCGATATCGAAAGCAGTGACGCGAAAGCCTTTTTCAGCCAGAACTTCAGCATCATCACCTAAGCCACAGCCAACCACTAGGGCTGTCTTACCTTCACCCTGAAGCGGATGCGTCGTAAGCCAAGTAGCAAAATGAGGATTAGGCTCTTGTTTTGTCCAGGGTACATCTCTATCTCCCTGTTTTGCTTGGGCGTAGATGTCTTCAAACCAACTGAAGGGATCATGTTGAGCATTGGCTTTGTTAAAAATGTCAATTGCCGCAAGCTCTGTCTGGCTCATTATTTAATCTCCAATTTTTTGATTTGGCTGTATTTCAAGCGAGTTGTGGATGCCAGAATAAATTCAGTAAGTCTGCCAAAATCCTAACATTCTAGTGATCCTGCTCTTATTCTGTGGCAACATCAGAACAGGCCCGTCAGGACGGGAGGATTTTAGGTAGCTTTGCAGACCCCTGTTCAGCCACTAACAGCACCCGCACCTGAGCCTTACCCTGCCTAGGTTGTCTAAGAACTCTACAGACCTCCCTCCTCTAGGGGCTAAAGGGTTGACCTCATTGGCAAACGTAGTATCTGTCAGATAGCAGACCGTTTGTTGTCAGGAGTCGTATGTGGCATCGTGATATACTGCTATCAAATTTTGTATTCGCTGATATGCGCTCAATGTATTAATCGGATAGCAAATTTTTCAAACATTATCTTATGAATAAAGGAGATTCATAATGGCCCGCTTAAAGCTCAGTCCCCAACATCGTCAGTCGATTAGTCCGACTATATTGATGGGTTTCATGATATTTTTATGCAGTCTGCTCATTGTTGGCACAGTCATTAGCACAATCGTTTTTAAACAAAACTGCGACAATGTTTTTTCTAAAGAAACGCATCAGGTATAGCCAAAATTTGAGTACCCATCTCGGTAGAAGAAGGGGCGCGACCATCGCGTCCCTTCTTTTTTTGGTTAAGCTTAGGTTTTTGTCTTCTTTTGCCAATCAAGGGCCCAGTCAATGGCCCGTTTGATGCCTTCTTCAAAAGGCATTTGGGGATTATACCCTAACAAGGTTTTTGCTTTTTCTAAATTAGCAATGTAAAAATTAATTTCGCCTGGTCGAATGGATTCATTGATAATCTCAGGTTGTAGCTGTAGATGTTCAGCAATCGCCTCCGCAATCTGCCCTAGGGTTGTTGGACTTTCAGAACTCATATTAATGGTTTCATTGTAAACTTCTCCCCCCATCAGCTTTTCAATGCCCAACAAGAAACAATTAATGCAATCATCAATATAGGTAAAATCCATTGTTTTCGTTGGATCAAAGATGGTGATTGGCTCCTCTTTCAGCATTTGGTCGATGAAGATATGAATGACCCGTGTCATACGTGCCAAGTCATTGTCATAGCGACCATACACATTGCTCAGACGAAAAATAAGATATTTTAGGCCATAACAATGAGCATAGCTGTAGATCAGCATTTCATCGGCTAGTTTGTAAGCTGCATAGGGACTTAAGACATGATAAACATTTGTCATATCTTCAGTCACTTTAGGCGGCTGAGGACGGCCATAGACTTCACGAGAACTGCTGAAGATAATGGGGATTTGTTTGAGGCGACAAAATTCTAGGACGTGAAAACAAATTGTTGTATTCTCATGGGCCCGTGTCGGATTTTTGACTAACTCATGCACCTTGGCATTGGCTGCGAGGTGAACGACTAAATCTGGCTGATTAAATCCCACTTGAGCTTCTGCCAATTCTGCTGAGGTAGGCATGGCTTGCTCTAGATTACACTGCAACATGGGAATTTTATCTGTCCAAGTATTTGGCCGCCTGTCAAGCCCCAATACATCCCCCCCTCGTGCTATTAAGGCTAAACATAAGTTTGTGCCCACTTGTCCACTGCTACCAGTTACTAATATTCGCACCAAATTACTCCGTTGAAAATACAGTTATGAGTTATTAGTGATGAGTGCTGAGTGAGTTTATTCTGAAATTAGGTAAGTCTAACAACTAACAACTCATAACTCATAACTCGCTCTATTTGTCAGGTTACGTTGTTGTGCCAGCCAAATAATGATCAAACAAGCAATCGTTAAAATGACGGTGACCGCCAAGCCGCCTTCTAAGCCGAATTGTCCGCCCGTGATGGTCTGGGGTCCGGTGGCGTTTAGGACCAATAGTGGTCCACCTGGAACAGAAAGACCACTTACAGGAAAGCTGAAAACATTTCCTTGAACCCAGTTCCAAGCAGTATGTAAGCCAAAAACGCCCCAGACTCCTTCTTCATATAAAGCATATAATCCAGCGAAGAAACCGAATAGGCATAAATTTATTAGCGCGATGGGACCAGCAGAAGGATTAAATAGGTGGAAAAGGGCGAATAAAATAGTTGAAACAAGGATGCCGATCCAAGGCGTGTAACGTACACTTAATATGGGTAATAACCACCCGCGAAAGAGATATTCTTCTGCTGCTCCCTGAACAACCCAGCCAATGAGAACAATCCCTACTGTCCCGATGCTTAGAAAACCAAAACTTTGCACAGGACTAGCGTTGATTTTTAAAAAGCCCATGCCACCCAATAAACCAAGGGCTCCGCTAAACAAAAGGCCACCAACTAGAAAGCCTTTGGCATAAAGCCAAAACGCATAATAAGGCCGAGGCGCATTATTTAAGCTTAAACCCGTCGTCCACCAAGGTCTTTTTTCAAAAAAATGAACAATTAACCAGACAAAAAGAAAGATCGGACTAAATAGTAGAATAAGTAAAAGAGTAAATTCAATACTAGCACCTAAAATGCTGGTTGGGCTTCGGTCTAGGTTGGGGTCATTTGAGGGAACAAAACCGAGGAGGGTTAATGCTAAAGAGCCAATTCCCTGAGCAATAAAAACAACGCCGATGACCAAAGAGATGGCGATAATAAAATTTAGCGAACGTTGTCCTTGTTGGGCTAAGACAAAGAGGCGGTTGTGGGGACTCAGTAAAGATTTCATTGGCCTTTAATTGTTTAGGTAAGCATATTATGGCTCATTGAGAAATTTTGTGGAAATAAAGAAATCGCCGTGTAAACGAGCAAAGTAGCAGGGTGGCAAAGTCCTCGTATAACCGTTTATCTGCGCTGACTTTGCAACTTTGCCTCTTTCTATAGCGTCTCAACTTGTCTACCACAAAAATTCTCATAGAACCCATTTATTCAATTTGGGTAATTTGTTGGTTGAGTCTGGTGATAACAATTGGCACTTGGCGTGGATCCCAAGATTGAAGCCAAGCCGCATCTTCTGGTGAAATGCGAATACAGCCATTAGAAACAGGAGAGACCCCAAGCGCATCTAATTGATCATATACTTTATCCTGCCCAGCTAGGCGATAAGGGACACTGTGGATGAGGATGGCCCCTTCAGGGCCATCATAAAGATACCAGATATAATCCGCCTTTAGACTGCCATCTACAAAACCAGCCGCGCCCCAATAATTGCCCACCTGTCCTGACCAAGAGGGCGTAAATGCGTTGCTTTCTGGTCGCCCAGTACTCGCAGGCAGCGTCTTAATTTCAATGCCATTTTCATATATATGCATGCTTTGGTTGTCTTGGTGAACAAAGATATAACGACCAGACGAAGGTATTTGGTCTGGTTGAATGGACAAGGGTAGATCTGTTTGTTCATCATCATTATCTTCTTCTTTTTCAGATAGGGATACATTCTTGAATACCCTTAATTGACTAGAGTCTAGAGATGAAGATAAATCCGTGATACCGGCCTGTTGGGTCGGTGTCTGAGTTGGGGCAAAAGATTTTAAACGAGCAATTGCTTCGGCTGGCGAAACAGTTTGGGTGATGATTGAAAGGCCCGAAGTTGAGGTATCTATATCAAATTTTCTTTTTGGTACGACAGTCCCTTGTGGTTGCCTCCTAAAATTCTCCACTAAGGTTTGATTGGCGATGATTGGTCTAGCAATCTGGGCTGGCGGCGGAATGTTTGGAATGGTAAATCGAGTATTGGCGGTAAAGATAGGTATGAAGAGGAGGGGCGGTTCTGTATTGATTTGAATTTGGCTTGGTTGGCGGGCAATTGATTTTAAATTGGGATAATTAATGGCTAAAAGGACTAATATCACAAAAACGATTAAAATAATACGGCCTCGTTGACCTTGCATAAATGATCATTCTCCGCTAGAAGTTAAGCCTACTATAATCGGAACGGATAAACCTGTCAAGCGCAGGCCTTGATAAAAAATAGGTCATAATTTTTTATATCATGACCTATTATCTGTGGTAACTATTCAGGTAAAGGTCGCTCACCTGAATAATTTCCAGATAATCTAAAATACCAGTTCAATATTTGACGGTTGTATTTTTTCTTCTGATATAATGCTATTTTCTTGCGCCAAATTGTTCAAAGCCAGCAATATGGGTTCGATTTCTCGACCATTAACCACCGCCACTTCGCTTAAGGTTTGATGACCATCGACAGCACAACTCAGGCAACCGCCAATATGAAATTCACCCAAAACTTGGAGGGCCTGCGGATGAACGAGGGCGATTTCATCAATGGTCATGGTTTCTGTAACCCGTAACGAGCCTTGCATTCTTAAGATTTCATAGCGCAACTTGAGTACCTCTTCCTGTAGTTTAGTTTGTTTTTCTTGTGAATTTTGGCGGAGATGATAAACTCGGCTATTAACTTGGGCGATGCGTTCGCTTAATTCTGCATTTTGGCACTTAGTATACCAAGCCATTAATAAACCAGCCAGACCAATAATGAGAACAATATATGTCATAATTTTCTTCCTTAAGATAAATGATAGAATTTTAGAATAAGATGTAAAGCAGACATTTCAGGTTCAAACGATCGAGCCATTTTTGGCAATACTTTGTATCTGAATAGCTAGAGGATTTAGTTTAATCAAAAGCCGCTGATAAGCAAAACAGGAATAATTTTTATAATAAATTTCATAAAAATTTGACACATTGACCCATATCTGTTAAAAGACACTAGAGCCTGAAAACTAGGAAGTTCCAATCGACCTGAGTGCCCTTATGCCAGAAACACGAAAAAAAATTCTAGAGTTTTTGCGTTATCACGGTCAAGCAACTGTTGAGATTTTGGCAGAAGAGGTGGCTTTGACTTCGATGGCGGTGAGACATCATTTGAACATCTTACAAGCTGATAATTTGATTGAAGTAGCGCATGCCCGCCGAGACAATCGGCCTGGGCGGCCTGTGCAAATTTATAGTTTAACTGATCAAGCCAGATGTGCTTGTCCTCAAGAATATTTTCAATTAACAGATATACTCTTGGTGGAAATGATGGATCGAATCGGTGGCGAGGAGATGGCCACTATTTTTCAAAATATGGCTAATCGCATTGTGGCCAACTCACCCTCACCACAGGATGAACAAAGTTTTGAAGACCGTTTAGACCAAGTCATTGCTTTTTTACGTCAACGCGGCTTTATCGTTGAATGGGGTCAACAAGAAGGGCAATATATCATTCGTCATCTAGCTTGCCCCTATCGTCAATTAGCCAAACAGCATCATCAAGTTTGTTTGTTAGATGAAAAGATCATCGAATCCATGTTGCCAGTCAAGCCCGTTCGTCTCGCTTGTATTGCAAATGATGATCAAGAATGTGTATATTATTTGCATAAATCTGAATTAAGCCTTAAATAAGCTTGAATCGTCTTAATCGAATTTTCTATATGTTAAGGAATGAAACAGCATGAAAGACTTATTTGGCCGAGAAATTAATTACCTCCGTATCTCTCTCACGGACCGTTGCAACCTTCGTTGTGTTTATTGCATGCCGATGCAGGGTCTAAAGTTTGTTCCAACTCAAGAACTATTACAGCCTGATGAAGTTGAAAAGATCGTGCGGGCGGCAGCGGAAGTAGGCTTTACCAAAATTCGACTAACGGGCGGTGAGCCAACCCTGCGGCGAGATATTGTTGAGGTAATTACCCACATTCGGCGCGTACCTGAGATTCAAGAGGTGGCTATGACAACCAACGGCTATTTGTTGCCTAAGCTTGCCAAACCGATGGCCGAGGCTGGGTTAACCCGCCTGAATATCCATATCGACGCGCTTAACCACCAAGCTCTGACGAAGACCATGCGTCTAGCCAAGCCGAATAAAATCTGGGCGGCTATTCAAGCCGCTGAAGAAGCCGGGCTATTGCCAATCAAGCTCAACGCTGTTGTCACACGAGGTTTCAATGATCTGGATGTCCCTGCCTTGGCCCAGTTGACGATTAAACATCCTTGGCACATGCGTTTTATTGAACTCATGCCGCTCGGTGCCCCGGCAGGGATCGCCCTGGAAAATTTTGTCTCTACTGAAGAGACCATTCACCTGATTGAAGCGAAATGGGGCCCAATCTATCCGCTCAATGGTGGGGCTTTAGATGGCGAAGCGCGTCTTTACCGTATCCCAGGCTCCGAGGGCACCCTCGGCTTTATCAGCCCCGTCAGCAATCCCTATTGTGGTGATTGCAACCGTATGCGGGTCACATCGGATGGTAAGATTAGATTATGTTTGCTATCTGATGGAGAAATTGATTTCCGCAACACCCTCCGTGGCAGAGGAACCCATGCAGATTTAGTGGCCCTTTTCCAAAGAGCCGTGCGCCATAAACCTTGGGGTCATAAATTAGAAGAGGGTATTCATCCAGAGTTGCGGACGATGAGTCAGATTGGGGGTTAGAGGCTAGTGTATCGTAATCAGTGAACAGTATTCAGCCTTTTCTCAATTGATTACTGATTACTGCACACTGGTTACTTAGGTTCTTGATCGGTCACAATAATCTCAGGACGACCGTTCTATACTACCTATTTACTGCACCTGCGCCGCCTCCCAACCCAGTAAGGCCATTTTGCGATTTGGCCCCCACTGATAATGACCAAATCGCCCGACTTGATGAATGACCCGATGACAGGGGATGAGATAAGCAATTGGATTTTGCGAAACGGCTCGTCCGATGGCTCTAGCCGCTCTAGGTTGACCAAGGTGTTTGGCGATATCGCCATAAGAACACATGCGCCCTAATGGAATATTCAACACAGCTTCCCAAACTTTCAATTGAAAATTTGTTCCTTTGAGCAATAAGTTGACTGACTGTTTCATCGCCGAGCTTGGCTGATCAGCCCTGATAAAAATTTGAGCCAAAACGGGCTGCGTTTTCCGAACATCCTCGCTTAAACGCGCCCTTGACCAAGCTGATTGTAATTCAGTGATGGCTAAAATTTGGCTCTCTTTAGTCTCATCCAAAAAGGCTAAATGACAAATACCGCGTCCTGTCAGGGCTAATAAACATAAGCCAAAGGGGCTGGGATGGAAACCGTAGAAAATTTCTAGACTATCCCCTTGTGATTTAAATTCGCCTGGGGTAACAGCATCAACGGTCACAAATAAGTCATGTAGCCGCCCTGGGCTGGATAAGCCAGCTTGGTATGTCGTCGTTAGTACGCTCTGTGATTGGCGGAGTTGTTCTCTGGCATAGTCTATCGTCAAAAATTGCAGAAAACGTTTCGGACTAATGCCAGCCCATCGTTTGAATAAGCGTTGCAAATGATGGGGACTCAGGCTCAAATGGTGAGCCAGATCAGTTAAATTAGGCTGATCTTGAAAATTTTGGCTCAGATACTGAATGGCTTGTTCAATCCGTTGGTAGTCAGTCAATTGTGTGTCTGCAATCATGATTGTCTCCTGTATATGATTTTTGGTCACTGCATTTTTTTGTCGGTATCCTAAATGGGATCCTTATTTATACAATTCCTGTGCGACCTAATGACTTATTTATACGTCTATTTTACCTGAAAAACGATCCTAAAGCCACCCATTTCTTGCTTTACAATTGTGTATTTTCTCCAGCACCCTGTCACAAAAGAAATTCAGACTTTCTAGGTTCCCCCAAAGCAAAGGCCCCTAGTATACTGGAAAGATTTCCAAAATCGTCTCCTTCAAGTAAAATAGAGCCTCATCACCGACCCAGAGACTATTTGGCGAAAATTATTGGAGGGACAGCAAATGAAGTTACATGTTAGTGAAGACACCATGCCCTATATAGACCGTTTTTTTCAGGAAACGCCGCAGTTTATAGACAAGCTACCTAGCTTTCAGGAAGTTTTTGCTGCTAAAGAAGAAGTTGGATGGAAAGAAGGACAACGCCAAACCCTCTTGCGATTGCTAAACCGCAAATTTGGCCCGCTCCCTGAGACTGTCGTGACCCAGACCGAGGAAACGGACAGTTCGGCGCAGTTGACTGAGTGGTTAGACCGTTTGGTTGAGGTGGATGCTTTGGACGAGATGGGTTTTGAGAAAAACTAAAAACTAAGAACTAAAAACTAACAATGGAGCCTCCCATGCAAAACAAAGCCCACCTCGTCATCGTCGGTTCGGGTATCGTCGGCTGTAGTGCCGCCTATCATTTGACCAAGCTTGGCTGGCGGGATGTACTGGTCATTGATAAAGGCGACTTATATGAAAACGATGGCTCGACCTCGCATGCCCCTGGCGGCGTTGTTCCTTTAAGCCATTCAAAATTACTGACCCAAATGGGGATTTATTCAGCTGATTTATATCGTGTCTTAGCCCCTTACTCAGCAGATCGTCATACCTGTCACCTAGTTGGTCAGATTGAATTGGCAATCTCCCAAGAGCGATGGGCGGATTTGATCCGACTTCAGGGTGAATCCTTGTCCTTTGGCGCGGAGGCACATTTGCTCAGGCCGCCGGAAGTCAAAGAGAAATTACCTTGGGTGGACGAACGAGCCTTTGTCGGGGGGCTGTTTGTGCCCAAAGGAACCGTGGTCACGGGAGCGCATGTCTCGGGAGCCTTGGCGCGTGAAGCTGAGGCAACAGGTGGGGCCAAATTTGTTGGACAGACTGCTTTGACCGATTTGGAGGTGCAAGAAGGCCGCGTCACCGCTGTTTTGACGGATAATCCTGCCTGGCCTCGCATTGAATGTGACCATGTCTTACTCTGCGCCAATATTTGGGCCCCAGCCATCAGCGAAAAAATTGGTTTTTCCTTACCTTTGATGGCTTTTGAACATCAGTATGTCATCACTGAGCCTTTGGCTGACTTAGCCATGTTCGATCCTCATAATAAAGATCATGAAATCGTTTATCCGGCAACACGCGAACTTGATTCCACCATGTACTATCGGCAACATTGGAACAGGATGGGGGTGGGCAGTTATAAACACGCCCCCCGCATGATTCATCCCCGTCAGGTCAAAAAAACCGCCAAGCACCCCTTTACCCCAGATGATTTCAAGGAAGCTTGGCAGCAGGCGCAAGTCATCATGCCCGCCTTACAAGAGGCTAAATTGAGCGAGAAATTCAATGGCCTGTTTGCCTTTTCCGTGGATGGCTATCCCATTATTGGCCAATCGAAAGTCAAAAGCGTTTGGGCAGCCGTCGCTTCCTGGATTACGCATGCGGGTGGTGTAGGCAAGTCGGTGGCTGAATGGATGACAGAGGGTCAGACAGAATGGGATATGCGCCAAGCCCATATCCGCCGCTTTGCGCCGTATCAAATGACCCAAGCCTATATCGATGTGGTCTGTCAAAAAAATTACCGCGAAGTCTATGATATAGGACACCCTAAGCAACCCCTATCTACCCCACGTAATGTTCGTCTCTCCCCCTTTCATCCCCGTCACCAGTCGCTTCAGGCTTCATTTACCACCTTCGCTGGCTTAGAACTGCCGAATTGGTATGAAGAAAATGTCCGTTTGCTCGAACATTATCAAGAGCGGGTGCCTAAACGGACAGGCTGGGCGAGCCGCTACTGGTCGCCTATTCAAGGAGTCGAACACCTCGCCACACGGGAAAACGTCGCCTTGTTTGATTTAACAGGGCTATCCATCATCGAAGTACGCGGCCGGGGGGCTTTGGCTTTTGTAAACTATCTTTGTAGCAATCAGCTGAACAAAGCGGTTGGACAAGTGGTTTATACCACTTGGCTAACCCAGGCAGGCGGGGTAAAACGTGATCTGACCGTGGCTCGACTGGCGGAAGATTGCTTCTGGCTCTTCGTCGGCGAAGGGACTTTGCCGCAAGACCTGGCTTGGGTGCAGCAGCATGCAGATGGCGTATCATCATCTGATGACGTCGTGATCATCACGGACATATCGAATAGCTATACGGCACTTGGCCTATGGGGACCGAATGCGCGGCAGGTGATGCAAAAGGTAACGACGATGGATGTCAGTCATGAAGCTTTCCCCTATTTCACCAGCCAATGGCTTGAGATTGGCTCGGCCCCAGTATTCGCCCTGCGCGTGTCGTACGCGGGTGAGTTAGGCTGGGAAATTCATATTCCTATGGATCAAGCTCTACCTGTGTGGGATAAGCTTTGGGACGCTGGGCGCGAGGTTGAGATGGTAGCGGCAGGATCAGGGGCCTTTGATTCATTACGTTTAGAAAAAGGTTATCGCCTGTGGGGCGGCGATGTGCATACTGAATACAACCCTTATGAAGCTGGCTTGGGTTGGACGGTCAGGCTCAAAAAAGGGGACTTCCTTGGTCGCGAGGCTTGTCTCATGGCCAAAAAGAAAGGCTTGCAGAAAAAGTTATGTGGTTTAACCTTTGATGATTCCCAAGCTGTTGCCTTAGGCTATGAACCGATTTTCAGCAATGGTGACTGTATCGGTCATGTCACGACCGCGAATTATGGCTATAGCCTTGGCAAGTTTATCGCTTATGCCTATTTGCCTTTGGCTTATACTCAAGTAGGAACCAAGCTTGAGATGCAGCACGATGGCTATCGCTTCGCTGTGACCGTGTGTGATGATCCTTTGTATGATCCTAAGATGGTGCGCTTAAAAGCTTGAGATCACATTTTTAGCTGAAAACTCATCCCTAAACTTCTCTAGTCCGATGTCATCCCACCACGCACAATGGGCAATTCCTGTCAAATTCAAAGGATATATGGCCATGAAATCATTTTGACATAGTTTTAGTATTATTGTATAGTCATGAGTCATGATGGTCAATCTACAAGATAGTCATTATTAGCTTGCTTTAGGCAGTCAAAGGAGCAGATTTGAAAATGAGTAAACACAATACAAAACGTCGTCAAGCAAGGAATAATCCGAAAAAGGGACGCTTATTTACCTATCCAGGTCTTATTTTCATTAGTATTATTGCTGGAGGGTGGTACATCTATTCAGCTAATGCCGCATTGGAGTCTGGGTCAATCTTTCACGATTGAAAATTGGCCCAATAAGGCTATCCAGCCGACGACTTAAGTGGACAGTCAACTCAAATAGGTATAGGGATAAATTCAGGAGAAACTTATGAAACTTAAAGTCATTGTACATGAAGCCGAAGAAGGTGGTTATTGGGCAGAAATTCCAGCGATACTTGGTTGTGCAACACAGGGTGAAACTTTCGATGAGTTATTAAGCAATATCTACGAGGCTGTCGAAGGCTGTCTGTCCGTAGACATTCAAGACCTTGATGTTTCGAATAGAGACAAAGTCATGGAGATTGTCGTGTGAAGGCAGTCAGCGGAAAGCGAATTTGCCGTCTCTTAGAGGATAAGGGGTGGAAGTTGAAACGTATAAAAGGTAGCCACCACATTTACGCCAAAACAGGAAGCACTGCCCGTATTTCTGTTCCTGTTCAGGGCAATACTACATTGAAAATAGGGCTTCAAAAACATATGTATGAAGGTTGCCGAAATTGATGAATCAGAATTGTAAGAAAATCTAAATCTTCAGATAAAAAGGCCCGACTTTAAACTTTGGGCTTATCCCCAAACCTTTTCATATCTTCATGAAAGACCCATATCAATCTCTATATTTTTCCAGGAAACCAACAACATTATGAGCAAACGAAGATCTCGCAGTCGAATTGATCGCCAGAAGCGACGCAATGAACCATCTCCTTTGACCCAAATTCCCTGGCGCATGATCAAGAATCCAATGCCGCCTGTAGAACGATTGGGGGCTGAAGCGATTGAAAAGATTCACCAAGCCTCCATGCATATTTTGGAAGATATTGGTTTGGCCTTCATGGATCAAGAAGCTTTGGATCTGTGGACCCGAGCGGGGGCGAAAGTCGATCAGGCCAAACAACATGTTTGGTTAGATCGATCAATGGTTTTGGACTTGGTGGCGAAAGCCCCCAGTCAATTCACTTGGCGATCTCGTAACCCAGAACACAATGTGACCTTGGGCGGCAATGGCATCACCTTTGTGCCTCACGGGGGGGTAGCCTATGCTCAGGATATGGACAATGGACGACGACCGGGGACGATGGCTGATTATACTAACTTCGTCAAATTGACCCAGATGTGTAATGTCATCCACTACACAGGGGACCAACTGGTTGTGCCGACTGAGATCCCCGTTTCTTTCCGCCACCTTCATCGCTCCTATGCCGCCTTCACCCTGACCGACAAAGCCTATTTGGAAGCACCACATGGTCGCATTATCAGTGCCGATGCGGTGGCGATGGCGAAAATCGTGTTCGGCCCTGATATTGTTGACCATCCTGACCCTGTCTTGGGCGGGGTGATCAATGCCAGCAGTCCTTTGCGTTATGATGAGCGCATGATTGGCGGCATTTTAACCTTTGCCAGAGCCAATCAAGTCTCAGTCATCACCCCCTTTATTTTGGCCGGGGCCATGAGTCCCATTACGATGGCTGCTGCTGTAGCCCAACAAAATGCCGAAGCCTTGGCCGGTATTGCCTTAGCGCAACTCGCTCGACCTGGGGCCCCGGTCATCTATGGCGGCTTTGCCACCAACATCGATATGAAATCGGGCAGCCCTGCTTTTGGCACCCCTGAAGGGGCCTGGGCTATGCTCGTTGGGGCACAAATGGCCCGATATTATGGTTTACCTTTCCGAGGCAGCGGGAGTCTCAATACCGCTAAAGCTCCCGATGCTCAAGCCGCTTATGAAACCCTATGGACTCTTTGGCCCGCTGTAATGGCCCATACCAATTTCGTCATGCATGCCATGGGTTGGTTGGAGGGTGGCTTGACCGTCAGTTATGAAAAAATCATTATTGACATGGAGAATTTAGCCATGTTCCAACATTTTCTGCAAGAGGTTGAAATTAGCGACGATACGCTGGCCTTAGATATGATCGCTGAGGTCGGCCCAGGGGGACACCATTTGGGCACCGCTCATACACAAGCCCGTTATAGCACCGAATTTCATCCCTCGATATTGGGGGATCGCCTGAATTATGATACTTGGTTTGAAGCTGGAGCCGAAGATGCTGCCACGCGAGCCAAGCGGATTTGGAAACAGATGTTGCGAGACTATGAAGCTCCGCCGATAGATGAGGCGATTCGAGATGAATTGAAAGCCTTTGTTGAACGGCGAGAGCGGGAGTTGACAGGGGTGTCGTTATATACTTAGGGATGAGCATTAATTAACTTATCCAAGCGAATTTTGCACCAACTCAGCCACCTCTTCCGGTAAACGGGCTATTTTGGCGCCTGCCTCTTGGAGGGCTAAAATTTTCCGTTCTGCTGTACTCTCATCCCCATGAATAATCGCCCCAGCATGACCCATTCGCCGACCCGGTGGGGCGGTGAGACCGGCGATGAAAGCAGTCACAGGTTTGCTCATGCCTTTGGCTATAAATGCGGCAGCAATTTGTTCGTCTATCCCCCCAATTTCGCCAATTAAGACGATGTGTTCAGTCAAGGGGTCTTCCTCAAAGAGCCTTAGAATATCAACGAAGGTGCTGCCAATAATGGGATCGCTGCCCAAGCCAACAGCTGTACTTTGCCCGATACCGAGATTGGTGAGAGCCTGAGCCACTTCATAGCTTAAGGTGGCACTCCGAGAAACAATGCCTACCTGACCTGGGGTGTGGATGTGCCCAGGCATAATGCCCACTTTCGCCGAGCCAGGCGTAATCAGACCAGAGCTGCTTGGCCCAATAAACTTGGCCTCTGTTTGGCGTAAAAAATAATAAAGACGGGCCATATCCAAGACGGGGATGCCCTCAGTGATACAAACAACTAAGTCAATCCCTGCATCGACAACTTCCATCGCCGCATCTGCCGCAGCAATAGCTGGAACACAGATGATTGACGTATTGGCTTCAGTTGAGGTGACGGCTTCGATCACGGTATCAAAAACAGGAATGCTATAGATCCACTCTCCCCCTTTACCAGGGGTTACCCCAGCGACAATATTTGTGCCATAATCAAGCATTTGTTGTGTATGAAATCCCCCTTCGCGGCCCGTAATGCCTTGTACCAACAGCCGTGTTTCTTTGCCGACCAGAATGCTCACCTGTTTTTTTACCCCTTTTGGCCTGGTAATGCCTTTGCCAAGGCCACCGCTTTCTGAGCTGCTTCATGCAAAGAGGCAACCTGAGGAAAATTTTCTTCTGCTAAGATGGATCGACCATCTTGTTGGTTTGTGCCCGCTAGACGGACCACCATTGCTTGCTTGAGCCAGCCTGGTTCTAAGGCCAGTAAAATCCCTTTTGCCACTTCATCGCACCGCAGTAAGCCGCCGAAAATATTGCAAAGAATAACTTTTACATTTGGTTCTTGAGATAAGATTTGTAAAGCCTGCGCCACATCATTAGCCTTGGCCCCACCTCGTACATCTAAAAAGTTGGCTGGTTCACCGCCATACTGTTTGACGCTATCAATTGTAGCCATGGCTAACCCAGAACCATTTACGAAACAGGCAATATTGCCTTCTAGTTTCACAAAACGCATGCTCATCTTTCGCACCTGTCGCTCTGTCTGAGTCTCTTGTTCATCTCGCAATTTTTTTAAGGGCGGATGTCGAAAGAGGGCATTGTCATCCAAATCAATAACGCCATCTAGGGCCACAAAATTTCCATTTATATCAACCGCCAGAGGATTAATTTCGATTAAGGTGGCATCATGATCGACTAAAGCACTATACAAGCCCTGAGCAATGTTGACAAAAGATTGAATTTGTCGATTACGCAGACCAAGTTCATAAGCGAGCTTGCGGGCTTGGAAATTGCCTAGTCCAAAAAGGGGACTGATCGGTAATTTAATAATCGCCTCTGGTTTTTCCCGGGCTACTTTTTCGATATCACGGCCTCCCTCTGCACAGGCGATCATCACTGGCCCCTGCGTTGCACGGTCCACTAAAATACTGAGATAAAGTTCCTTTTGCACATCAACCACTTGCTCAATTAAAACGGACTCAACCGGATAGCCTCTGATGGATTGCTTTAGGAGCCGCGTCGCAAGTGTTTCGGCTTTATCAGCATTTTTGGCTAATTTTATACCACCTGCTCTGCTACGTGCCTCAACCAAGGCTTGGCTTTTCACCATCACAGGCCCCCCAAATGCCTCTGCGAGGACCTTTGCCTCGACCGCTGTCGTAGCGACTTTGCCTTGAGGCGGGAAAATATTATATTGCGTGAGGATATGTTTACTCTGATATTCATACAGACGCATAAAGACACTCCCATAAGATACAAGACTTTGTAGCCTCAACGCAGACCAAAGTTCATGGGTTAAAAGCAGTAAGGTGATAAAGGTGAAGATATAAAATTTTTTTGATGAACGATACACTGCAACGCACAACCCGGCGATGCTGTCAATGGTGAAACAAACGAGTGCCATGAAAAATTAAGGTCATGCCATACTCATTCGCTGCCTCAATAATGGCATCATCGCGCCTGGCTCCGCCGGGTTCAGCTACATACTTGACCCCACTGCGCGAGGCACGATCAATATTATCGCGGAAAGGGATGAAGGCATCGGAACTGAAGGCTACATCGGTTAATTTAGCCAACCACTCAGACCGTTCAGTTGAGGTGAGCGGTTCAGGGATAGGGTCGAAGTTTTGAACCCAAGCTTCATGTTCAACGGCGGTCATATCATCAATGATGTATAAATCTATCGCATTACTTTTGTCAGGCCGACTAAGTTTGCGCCTAAATGGAAGGCTTAACAAGCGAGGATGTTGACGAAGCCACCAATTATTTACTTTGTCCCCGGCGAGATGCGTACAATGGATGCGGGACTGTTGGCCAGCCCCTAAGCCGACAATTTGGCCTCGGTAAGCATAAGCA
This sequence comes from Anaerolineae bacterium, assembly GCA_965199695.1. Classification (GTDB taxonomy): domain Bacteria; phylum Chloroflexota; class Anaerolineae; order 4572-78; family 4572-78; genus CBDAUV01. Next base: position 3,436,418 of record OZ241372.1, read on the forward strand.
ACAGAATTAGACTGAGTATATTTGAGAGCAATCGTAGCCACGATTAAATCTCGAATGGCTGATTCAGGCAAATCTTGCGAGGTGGAAACAATATTGGTCATCAAATCTGCGTTGATGAGACAGTTGTTATGCCCTTGTTCCAAAGTGAGGCCGAATACATCGCGTCGTTCTAAAAGAGGGGGTTCGTAAGCAGAATCTATTTGTAAAATTGGATAACGTCCGCCTTTTTTTCTTTTCAGAATAGCTAAAGCTTTGGCTTCATAAGCTGGCGCAATGATACCATCTGAGATCTCGCGTTTGATAAGCTTGGCCGTCGCAAGATCAACGGTGTCACTTAAAGCAATCCAATCGCCAAAGGAGGATATTCTGTCAGCCCCGCGAGCCCGAGCATAAGCGGTCGCTAAGGGACTTAAATCCATGTTGGAGACAAAATAGGCCTGAGTCTCACTTTTATTGAGCGGGATAGCCACCGCTGCCCCAGCTGGGCTGACATGCTTAAAAGAAGCGGCAGCGGGCAAGTTAAGTGCCGCTTTTAATTCTTTCACCAATTGCCAACTATTGAGCGCATCCAAAAGATTGATATAGCCAGGAGAGCCGTTGAGCGTGGTCAAAGGCAGGGCCCCCTGCGCCTGATAAACTTGGTTATGTCGATGACGAGGGCATGCCGCGTCTGACAGGGCCCCCTGCGCCTGATAAACTTGGGCTGGCTGCTGATGGGGATTGGTCCCGTAACGTAAGGCTTGCTGTCCTTGATAGCGGTAGCGGCCTTGTTCTGGGGCAAATTGTTGGCGATAATAATTTGCAATAGCATCATCATATTGTGCTGTATGTTGAAAGGCCTTTAAGGCCAAGGCTTGGCGTGTTTTTAGGCGCGTCTGGCCTTGTTCTTTGAGTTCCCTTACCACTTGGTCATAATCAGCTAGGTCACAGATGACCGTCACCCGTTCGTAATTTTTGGCTGCCGCTCGCAATAAGGTTACGCCACCGATATCGATATTTTCAATCGCTTCAGCGATGCTAAGGCCCTCTTTAGCAATCGTGTCTTGAAAGGGGTAGAGATTACAAATCACGAAATCGATATTCACATAGCCCTTACTAGCTAACTCATCTTGATCAGCCACCGTATCACAAGCTAAAATACCACCATAAATAGCCGGATGTAAGGTTTTAACCCGTCCCCCTAAAAATTCAGGCACACCCGTTAGAGCAGAGACCTCTATGACAGACAGTCCCGCCTCTTTGATGAACCGAGCCGTCCCGCCGCTGGCGATGAGGTGAATACCTAGTTCGTGTAAGGCTTGGGCTAACGCAATGAGATTTTGTCTATTGGCAGTTGAAAGTAGGGCTTGCATAGAAATATCCTCAATTATTGTTTGAAAACTAAAGTTTTTGAGGCCTGTCAGGCCCGAATGTTATTATCAGGCATCTACACCATTGCGGAAACGACAATGGATGCTGCTAAAGGCATACGGGCATGACAGGTGCAAAATTTTAACTCTCATCTTGACCTCAGTAAAAATAAAAGATTTGTGTCAATAATAACTAAATTTTTGAATCTCATTCCATTTTTAGCATAGCTTCATTCGGGTTTTGCTAGCCAAAACTGATATATTTTTTCAAAATGTTCTATTCGACCATATATTTTTGTGATCTCTTTCGGATAAAATTCTAACACTAAATCACAAAATTCAAGCATCCATTTCTGGCGAGAATAACCAGAATTTATTGTTATCTAATTTGAGTTTGCTATTTGAATTTGTCCCCAACCTAAAGCACCAATTGTCAAGCAATCCCACCCCAAAAATTCAATTGGTACAAATTTTATATCAGTAAAGTTTACTTTATTTCCGTCTAAATAATAACTTACCATAAGTAAAACAAAATAATTAGAGTCATCCTCATAAAATCTGGAGAGTCTCTCGACGGATGTTAGATTAGGCATATTAAACTTGGTATCGGTTCTATGCGTCTTTACGTCTACCACGTAATAAAATCCATCTATATCAGAAAAAGCTAAGTCAGCCATTGCTCGACGTGCAAAGTTTGCTGAGTATTCGGTGCACCACTCGCCAAGTATAGCCTCAAACGAATCTGTCAGAATATTTTCTATAGCATCTCCAGCAGCTCGTGTACTTCTAAGGGTACTAGGTGACAAAAAATCATCGTTTGTACTGAGTGTATTTAAAATATTATGTTCAATTTTTTTATAAGTTTCTGTGTGGAAAATTCGACTTTTTATCTTCATCATGTAAATTTTGAATTAAAACAATTTAAGTTGTTCGGTTTTACCATTTGTTTGTGATACAGTTTGTTGTTTTTGATCTGCAAGCGTATTTCTTTCCCAAAAATATCCATCTGTATACCCTTGGATACGTTTATCTGTCTCAGCCATGTCTAGCCGTTTTTCCGCGAGGCAAGCATAGGTTTCATCAATCTCAACCCCAATATACCGGCGTTTCAATTTCTTGGCGACCACGGAAGTTGTGCCTGACCCTAAAAATGGATCAAATACGACATCCCCTTCGTCTGAACTGGCTAAGATCAGTTTAGCCAGGAGCTTCTCTGGCTTTTGGGTCGGATGATCTGTATTTTCAGGCATAGACCAGAAAGGAATGGATAGATCGGTCCACAGATTAGAAGGATAGGTCAGGCGAAAGCATCCCTCAGTTGAATCATCCCAATCTTTTGGTGTTCCATCTTCCTTGGTGTAGGGGGCAATCACTTTGCGCTTCAGTTTAACGGCATCGACATTAAACGTATATGTTTTCGAGACTGTACAAAACCAAATGTCTTCCGAACTGTTTTTCCAATTTGTTTTTGCGCCACGTCCTTTTTCCCGTTCCCAAGTGATGCGATTTCTGACGACAAAATATTTCTCAATGATCTGATGTATGGCTGTTGAAGAGTGCCAATCGCCGCAAATATAAAGGGATGCCGTAGGCTTCAGCACACGACAAAGTTTACTCAGCCAGGAATCAAACCAGCTTGCATAGTCAGCCAGTGGTAATTGGGCGAAGGAACGGCCATTGAAAGATTTGTCCAAATTATAAGGCGGATCTGCAAACAATAAATCAACAGATTTCTCTGGTAACCAATCAAGAACTTCAAACAGATCTTGGTGAATAGTGCTATTAATCATTTGCGTTAATGTGACCTCATTCGTTAAATGTAAAAGTCGAGATTTATAGTCTGTGCGGTCTGCCTCCGATAAGGTCATTGTTCTATTGCGTGGGGCACGTTTTTTTTGTGAAATTTTTGTCACTGTTTCACCTTTCCAAAGTCAACATCATTAGCCTACAAGGCGATCATCGCTTCTCGCTCTGGCCCCACAGAGACATAAGCCAAAGGTGCATTGGCCAAGGCTTCGAGACGTTTCAGATAATGTTGAGCATTTTCAGGTAAGTCATCCCAGGCACGAGCGGAGCGTGTTTCTTGCGACCAACCTGGCCATGATTCATAGACAGGTTCGACTTGATCTAAAAGAGATGTGTCTGGCACATAGTCAATTTGTTCTCCACTCGGCAAACGATAATGGGTACAGAGTTTAATCTCAGCCAAACCATCTAAAACATCCAACTTGGTCACAGCAATTCCTGTAAACCCATTTAGCCAACTGGCATAAGCGATAGCTACCCCGTCAAACCAGCCACATCTTCTCGGACGACCTGTGGTTGCGCCATATTCATGACCTTGAGTACGTAAAAATTCACCGTTTTCGTCGAAGAGTTCAGTGGGAAAAGGGCCTTCCCCGACGGCTGTGCTATAAGCTTTGACCACGCCTAACACATTTTTCAAGGCATAATGAGGGAGGCCAGCCCCAGTTAAGGCAAAGCTAGCGGTTGGATTAGATGAAGTGACATAAGGATAGATCCCCCAATCGAGATCACGCATTACGCCGAGTTGACCTTCTAATAAAATTTGTTTGTCAGCCCGATAGGTGTCCCGCACTAAAGGCACAGCATCCACAATGCGAGGCCCTAGCGTTTGCCCCCAGGCTAGACACTGTTCATACAAATCGGAAAAAAGATAAGATTCGCCATTAAAATGTTCGATTTCACGGTTGGCATTTGCTAAGGCGGGCTTCAATTGTTCTGCTAACCAGCTTGGGTTCAATAAATCACCCATCCGCAATCCGCGTCTCGTGCCTTTGTCTGCATAAGCTGGCCCTACGCCTCGCTTCGTCGTTCCCAAGGCTTGCCCCTGGCGACTATATTCTTGGAGACCGTCTAAATCTCGATGATAGGGCATGATGATTTGCGCTCGATTGCTAATGAACAAGTTGTGGGTTTGTATGCCAGCCGCTGCCAAGGCTGACACTTCTTGCAAGACAGTCTGCGGATTTACGACACAGCCAGTGCCTACAAGGTTGATTGTATTGGGGTTGAATATGCCTGAGGGGATGAGATGCAATTTAAAGGTTTGCTCTTTAATGACAACCGTATGACCAGCATTATCACCGCCTTGATAGCGAATCACTAAATCGGCATCTTGCGCCAGATAATCAATCACCCGCCCTTTACCCTCATCACCCCATTGTGCGCCTACAACGGCTGTTACAGACATGGTTTGGCTCCTCTGAAAATATCAATTAGCAATTAACAATTAGTAATTAACAAAACATTTATCATTCACAATTCACAGTTAATTATTCACAATTGTATTTTCATTCTCTGTGCTGTGCCATCAGGCATTTTTTGCCTCCTCTATCAATTCAGAGATGAGCAATAATTGCGTTTGTCCTGATGACAATTCATCACTCATCAGTCATCATTCTATATTCCTATCCTCTAATTCAATTTCATTGAAAAAACAGCTCACTTCGCCTGTATGACAGGCAGGTCCAGCCGTCTTGACTTTCACCAACAAGGTGTCTCCATCACAATCATAGAAAAGGCTGACCACTTTTTGAGTATTGCCACTCGTTTCCCCCTTGTGCCAATAGTCTTGCCGAGAGCGACTCCAAAACCAGGTCTCACCGCAACTGGTCGTCCGAGATAAGGCTTCTTCATTCATCCAAGCCATCATTAAGACTTGATCCGTTTGATCATCTTGGATAATAGCCGGAATCAAACCTTGATCATTCCAGATAAGGTTATCAATCATGTGTCTTGTGTCCTTTTATAAAGCATAATGGTTCTATGAGAATTTTTGTGGTAGACAAGTTCAACCGCTAGAGAAAGTAGCAAAGTATGTTTGAAATTTAGAGGGTACGAACGTGAACATTGTGTTCGAGCAAATAGTGTTTCACTTCTGGCACAGAGACCTCTTTGAAGTGAAAAAGACTGGCGGCAAGGGCAGCACTGGCTTGCGTTTGGGCGAAAAGAGCAGAGAAATGGATTAAGTGGCCCGCTCCGCCGGAAGCAATGACTGGAATATTGACTTCTTCACTAATAATCTGGGTTAGCTCCAAATCATAGCCTTCTTTGGTACCATCAGCATCCATACAGGTCAGCAAAATTTCTCCCGCGCCAAAAGCCTCACATTTTTTCGCCCATTCGACCGCATCTAAGTTTGTACGCTTACGACCGCCATGAGTCGTGATCTCCCAGCTAAGGCTCTCTGTATCTAACCGTCGTCGAGCATCAATAGCAACGACAATGGCATTGCTTCCGAAGGCTTTGGCCCCTTCGCTGATTAACTGTGGACGTTTCACAGCGGCTGTATTGATGCTCACTTTATCTGCCCCCGTGGAGATGATGGCATGCATATCGTCTACACTGCCGATGCCACCCCCCACGGTGAAGGGGATGAAGACTGATTCGGCCACAGCTCGGGCCATTTTGAGGGTCAGGCCGCGACCCTCATGTGAGGCCGTGATATCTAAAAAAACCAATTCGTCCGCGCCTTGTTGATCATAGACTTGCGCCTGTTCAACTGGGTCGCCTGCATCGCGTAGGTCGAGGAAGTTAATGCCTTTGACCACACGCCCATTTTTTACGTCTAAACAAGGGATAATTCGTTTGGCTAACATCAATAGCTCAGTTATTAGAAATTCGCGGTTAAAAATTAGTTTTTCTGTTCGATCAATTTTTTTAAGGTTGTCTCCGAGATACCGGTCACCTCTGCAATCAATGCTAGCTCAAGCCCCTTCTGCCACATGGCTAGGGCAATCTCTTGACGCGCTATAGCTGCTTTTTCTTCCGCAATTTGGCGAGTTTTTTCTTCTGCGATTTGGCGAGCGGCTCGCTCTTCTGCTAAGGCTATCGCAAGATCACTATTATCAAACAGAACTTCATCAGTTACGGTATCGACGAGGATAATTCGTTGACCAATAGCCCGGATCTTTAAGTTCATGTCCGGTAAAGTGAGGTAGCCCGCTGCATCTGCTGACACCTCTTGAACTTTACCCTTAATGGAACGCCATAAGTATAACTGGATTTGTGGTCGTCGTTTACTTTGAGGGGTAATGGCATCAATCACAAGGTAAGTTTGAATACCTAAGCCAAAATAGAAAGGGACATTATTCTGCAAATCTTTGAGATGGCTCTTTGGAGATGTAACTTCGATCACACAAGCTGGCGGCGGTTCAAGATCCAAATCATAGGCACTTGGTGCTTCTGCGCGATAGGGCATTAAGAGCAAATCGGGCGCAATCCGCCACTTGGTGCCCTGAGCATCTCGATAAAGCAGAAATGTGTCCATCAACAACATCAAGCCTTTTTCTTTCAGCGGGTGACGCAATAATTCCATCATATAGGCCAAGAGTTGATTATGGGTTCCTCCAGCAGGCATCAGCTCCTCCTCCGTTTGGTAAGCATAAGGATTGGTGTCCCAATCCTGAGTAATTTCAGGGGGAATCCAGCCGGGACGATCTAGTGTTGTTGGTTTAGCCTGGGACGGGGAAATCGTAGGGGATTCGAGCATTTTGATCTCCTTATAAAGTAATTTTTTGTTGCCGATTATCGTTATCTGGACACAATATCCGTGAAATTTTTTAAAATTTGTAGCCCAACCCGTTGGCTTTTCTCTGGATGGAACTGGATGCCACAAATATTTTCATGGGCAATCATGGTCACATAATGACCATGATAATCCGTCTGAGCCAAGATATGGCTTTGTTCGGCGGGTTGACAATGGTAGGAGTGAGCAAAATAGGTGAACGCGCCAAAGTCAATGTCCGTCAAGAGAGGATGGGGGCGCGTTGGTTCGATTTGATTCCACCCCATGTGAGGCACAGTTAAGCCTTCTCGAAAACGCCTGACCTGACCTGATAACAGGTTTAGACCTTTATGGTGCCCCATTTCACTGCTTTCTTCAAATAACAATTGCATGCCGACGCAGATGCCGAAAAAGGGTTTGCCAGATCGGGCTGCTTCTAAGATTGGCACTTCTTGTTGTCGAGCGCGAATATTAGCGATTGCGTCGCCAAAAGCTCCGACACCAGGCAAGACAACCCCAGCAGCCTTTATTATCTCAGCTGGATTATCGCTGATCACGGCATCTGCGCCGACTGTTTGAAAAGCTTTTTGGACACTCCGAAAATTACCCACCCCATAATCAATGATGACCAGTTGTTTGCTCATCCTTCAATACTGCCTTTTGTACTTGGAATTTGTCCTGCTAACTGCGGGTCAATTTTCACCGCTTGATTTAAGGCCCGTGCTGTTGCCTTAAAGATCGCTTCAGCGCGGTGGTGATCATCTTTCCCTGCTAAAAGATGAATATGCAAGTTCAACTTGGCGGCATGGGCAACGCTTTCCCAAAAATGTGGCACGAGACTGGTGCCCATTTGGCCGATCCGTGGCGTATCAAATCCTCCTTGAAAGACAAAATAACCACGTCCCCCAAGATCAATCGCAACCATGGCTAAAGCTTCATCCATCGGCACAATGGCGTGACCCATGCGTATAATGCCCCGTTTATCTCCGAGTGCTTGACCGAGTGCTTGACCCAATACAATGCCCACATCTTCCACCGTATGATGTTCGTCGATATATAAATCACCTTCAGCGTGAACCGTCAAATCAAATCGCGCATGGCGGCCTAAAGCGTCTAACATATGGTCCAGAAAGCCAAGGCTTGTTTTTGCTTCTACTTGTCCTGTTCCATCTAGGATCAGTGATAGGGTGATATTTGTTTCTTTGGTTTGACGCATAATGGTCGCTTGACGATTCATGATTTCAAGGTGGCAAAGTAGCAGCGTGGCAGAGTCAGTCGAGAAAGGCCGTAATACAAGGACTTTGCAACTTTGCTCATTTACACGCTGTTTTCTCTATTTTCACAAAATTTCTCAATGAGCCAAAATAGTTTGCTATGCTCCTATTTTGCTTTAAGTTAAATGTTTTAAAGTTTGTGTAACAGTTTCCATTTGCTCTGGCGTTCCAATACTGATACGAAGATGATCCTTTAAGCCGGAGGTATTATAATATCGCACTAAGATGCCTTTCTGAGCGAGCCTTGTTTTGATTTCTAAAGCATCTTGTTCTAAGACTTTGCATAAAATAAAATTGCTGTGACTAGGGTATGGCTGTAGCCAAGAGATGGTTTGTAAATCTTGCCAAAATTGCTCACGGGTAGCGATGATTTTATTAATATTTTCTTGCAAATAGTTCATATCTTGTAATGATGCCAGAGCCGCTAATTGACCCGCTACATTGACATTATAGGGTTGTTTAATTTTCCATAAATGTTCAATAATTTTTAAGGGAATAGCGGCATACCCTATGCGTAACCCGGCCAAGCCAGCCCACTTGCTAAAGGTACGTAAGATCACCAGATTGGGATAACTTTTGACCCATGAAATAAAGCTGTGTCCCCCAAACTCAATATAAGCTTCATCTAAAACAATTAAGACGGGTAGATTCAGTAAGGCCGTTAAGGTATCATTGGAAATGATTGAACCATCGGGGTTGTTGGGTGAGGTGATAAAAATTATTTTAACTTGATGTTGCTGAACCGCTTTTTCAAGAGCGGCTAAATTTAGGCTGAAATCAGCCTGCCGAGGAACGTCAATGCATGTCGCCCCATTCACATCAGCATCAAAGGCATACATGCCGAAGGTTGGGGGGCAATTAATGACTCCGTCGCCGGAGGTGATAAAGAGCCGCATGAGGAGGTCGATTAATTCATCCGCGCCATGACCAACCATCAAATGATCGTCTGAAATCTCTGTATAATCACTGAGAGCTTTTCGTAAATCCCGCGATTGCGGGTCGGGATAAATATGCAGATACGGAGCCTCTACCAGAGCCTGTCGAATGAGCGGTGAAGAACCATAAGGATTTTCATTTGCGTCTAATTTAATGATTTGGTCAATCGGAATATCTAGTTGAGCCGAAAGGGCTTCAAAGGGTAAAATTGGCGTATAGGTAGACATATTCCGTATATCAGGACGCAACAGATCATTGAGATTGAATATGGGCTTGTTCGTTGTCATGGGTCGTTTATTAGGTGTTCGTTGTGATGGTGGTGAATGATTTGGCTAACTGTTACATCCGTGTTTTGACCGCGTTCGCGTGGGCGGTCAGTCCTTCTGCCTCAGCTAAACATTGGGCTGCGGGGGCGATTTGCGCGGCTTCAGCCTCACTTAAACTGAAGAGACTGCTAATTTTGGTGAAGTCACGCACACTTAAAGGACTGGCAAAACGAGCCGTGCCCCTGGTTGGCATGACATGGGTGGGCCCAGCGGTATAGTCGCCTAAAACTTCATAAGTATGTTCGCCAATGAAGATGCCCCCAGCATGCTGCACCTGCCCTACCAATGACCAAGGTTCAGAAACATGCAAACACAGGTGTTCAGGCGCATAAGAATTATTTAAGGTGACAGCCTCATTTAAATCAGCGCAAATGACAGCCCCACCTTGATGTTGCAGGGCCTCAGCAATAATGTCTTGTCTATCCAACGTTTCAAGCTGTTGTCCAATTTCGACTGCCACCGCCTCAGCTAGGGGACGACTCGGGGTCACCAGAATAGCACTGGCTTCTGGGTCATGTTCTGCTTGCGCCAATAAATCGGCAGCGATCAATACTGGATTCGCATTCGCATCAGCAATAATAAGTGTTTCCGTCGGACCAGGTAAGCCATCGATATCAACCTGACCATAGACTTGTTGCTTCGCTGTGATTACAAAGAGATTGCCAGGGCCAACAATTTTGTCCACCTTAGGGATACTTTCTGTGCCATAAGCTAAGGCTCCAATTGCTTGGGCCCCCCCAATATGATAAACAGCATCAACATCAGCAATTTTAGCGGCAGCTAATAAGGCTGGATGATCTGAAGGCGTAGCCACAGCAATATATTTCACCCCGGCCACACGGGCTGTGACAGTACACATTAATAAGGTACTTGGATAGGGTGCTCTACCACCAGGGGCATAAACGGCCACCCGTTCAATAGGTCGTATGATCTGGCCTAAGGTTCCACCATCATCACGCCAATCCATCCAAGACTGATTTGCTTGTTTTTCGTGAAATTGTCGAATACGGTCTGCTGCAAGATGGAGGGCATCTTGTAATTTTGGGGCGAGCGTTCGATAAGCGGTTTCTATATCCTTGGCAGTAAATTGGAGGGCATCTAGGACAAAACCATCAATTTTAGCCGTCCAATCTCGCACCGCTTGGTCGCCCTTATGACGGATATCAGTGAGAATACGGGCTACGGCTTGGTCCAGGGTGATATCTGGGCCAAATACGTTTTTTATACTGGCTGATAGGCTAGGTGAAATAGCAATTTCATTAACTGGTAGCCGTTTTAGGATTGTCTTTCGCCCAGTTTCTGTATCAACAATCGGAAATAAAGAAGACATGGTGCTTTTATCCTCAGTATAAAAATAAAAAATCGCTGGTTTGATGACCAGCGATTTTTGAAAATGTTCATCTCAAAAAGGTTAAGCAGAGTTTTCTTTCAAATAGTTGTTGATCGTTGTCATCAAACGGTTTAGATCCACAGGTTTCGTGAAATGTTCATTTGCCCCAGCATCTAAAGCTCGCTTTTTATGTTTACCACTGGCCCAAGCGGAAATAGCAATGATTGGGATACGCAGCGTATCGCCGCTCTCTCGAATTTTTTCAATGGCTTCAAAGCCATCTAAATCCATCAAGATGAGGTCTGGTAACCATTCTGTCGCTTTTTTCATCCCTTCTACACCATCGCCAGCAACAGCGACTTCAAAGCCCTCAAGTTCTGACATTTGGGCCCTGATATCCCGTTGGGCAGATGATCTTCAACGTAGAGTACTTTAGCCACGAATGACACTCCCTTTAATAATAAACTTATTTATATCGAACAATCTGAGGTATCATAAATACGGTAAAAATATAAGACTCTTTAGAGAGAAATTAACATAAACTTGCTGAATCGTCAAGTTTGTTGCCTAGTTAAGTTCAATAGACGTTGTTTTAGTCGGTCTCATTATAACACTTTTTAATCTTTAGCAAAACTGGCTAACTTAATAGGATGCGTTTTTGCTCACCATAAAATTCTTCATAAAATCTCAATAGACATTATAGAGATTAAAAAAATAACAGATCACGAATGGCGCGGCAATTTAGTTCACTCTGTTATTGCAGATTTGATTATCCCAAACTTAATTAACGATGAAATGCTTTCTGAAGATCGTGTTCAAAACTTTGCCCTTGAGAGGGGAAATCGTCAACTAGCGTTTTCGGCCAACAAAAAATATCGAGAGACTGATATGACAAAGAAAAAGGCAGGGGAGTCATACACGATTATCTGGGAAGATGAATTTACTATGCCGATTTCAAAGTTAACTAAGGAAGAGGCACTTAATGATATAAAGTTAGCCTTGTCTAATTTTATGAATTTTCCTGAATTGCTTGAAGAAATTAGAAGATGACCAACTCTTTGTCGCTATTCCTGAGGGCTACAAGCAACCTGCGGCGACTTATCACTTAGCCCCTTATGTTGCTAGACTTAAACCATCAGGGAAGAGCGGAGAAGTTAATTTCACATCAAATGCCGACTCGGACCGAATCTTGGCGATACGTTTTTTGCAATCTGCTTTAACTGACAAACTTAAGCGAAATAATAAGCTATGGCAGCCAAAATCGGGCAGACCTTTTTATTCTAAAGAGCCAGAGAATATACTTGAATAGTTTGGCCCAATTTTATAAGCCAAATGAAACAGATGATAAATGGCAATTTAATTCGGATCATCAAAATGTTGGACAAGCTAAAGGTTATCTCAGAAATGTGGCTCTCAAAGTCTTGCTCTTGAATACGCGCTGGCCTTTTGTGTTTGCAAAAGACCAATCGAGGCAAAAAAAGAGTTTACTAGATACTCTTTTTATCGGATTTGATGTATTAAATGAGATTGCTGGCTTTACTTTTTTGGGTGATGGTGGTAGGATATGCTTCTTTAGGACTGTTGATTCACTGAACAAGGCACCTCAATGCCTTTAAGTATTCGTAAAAAATGGGGGACAGAAGATATTATTCAACTCAGTGAAAATATGTTTGATTTAGCCCAGCTTGCTTGGACCGCTCCAGATAGACCTGCACGATATCCTATTGTCATACGATTTACTGATATGCACTTAGAAGCTATTGCGACAACGTTTGATAAAGAAGAAACAGAATTTGGAGAGGATGAAGATATTAGTGAGCAACTAGAGGAGACAAGCAATGAGTAGAATAGGCACACTATCCCATGCGTATGCGAAATGGAATGACTACCTTAATCAGATGAATTCATGGTTATTTGATTTGAGGAAAATGAAAGATGGTTTAATTCCAGCAAAACAATCCGTGAACATACCGGACGATGTACGCTTTTTCCTGAATAAAGTCGCTGAGACATTTGATCCCTCATCCAGCCGCGTCACCTCAGCAATTCCCCTATCAATTAAGAAGCAACTCCAAACTCAATTAGCAGGTCAGAGTGTCACGCCTCGTTTATTAAATTTGCTGCAAACTGATGCGCTCTTGCTTGATGATATCAGTGATGAAGATATTTCGATGTTACTCACAGTCGTACTCAGTCTTGATAGTGAAGTCACCTCTCTACACCACCAAATGCACCGATACCGATGATTGATTACCTACCTGGCGCACTTCATTGGCTGAAAAGACGAGCGGAATTATTATTGTATCATCTCAATGAAAATTTAGAACGTTTACGTTCTAGTTCTACGGGTAGGCTTGAAATCATTGAAATTCGTCTTGAGGTACAGGTTGGTAAAATTAAAAACGCATCCTATAAACTAGCACCAAAGGTTAATAATTTTCCTAATTGGGTCATGAATTTTCTATAATAAATTCTCAAACCAGTCCTTAACCCGGATTTTATCCGCTTCATCGCCAAAGCCTAAACTAAACCAACCCTTGTAGCCATCCGCCCGCAGCTGAGTGAAAAGATCTGGGAAATCAATCGTCCCCTTACCAGGGACGAGGTGAACTTCGTAGTCCCCTGTATTATCATTGAGGCGCACCTGACCGATATTCTGTGCCCCAAAGGTTTGCAAAAAGCCAGCCCAGCCTTCCGGGACGAGATGGCCGTGAGCCACATTGAAGGCCCATTTGAAATGCGCGGACTGAATTTCATTGAAGAACCAGCCTGTCTCTTCGACATTGTGGGGCAGGTAGTGAACTTCAGCGCGGTCAGGCTCTTTGTTATGATTCTCAAAGAAAATGATCACATTCGTCTGTTCAGCCCGTGACACCAAGCGTTTCATCCTCTCCAAGGCCGCTTTACGCCGAGGTTCCACATCGCCAAAATGATAGCCCCCGTGCCCGACCAACCAACCACACCCTAAACGTACGGCCAACTCCAAGTTAGCGAAGAGATACTTATCCACCGCTTCAGCCAAAATGGGCACATATTCCGCGTTATTAATCGCTGACGAAGGATGAAGCCCGATTTGCACCCCATGTTTTTCACATAAGCTTCTCACAGCCCGTGTCCGTTGCGGTATAAACGAGGCAATGTCGTTCGGCGGCAGGTCAGCTTGAAAGTCAATATAATAAAAGCCCTGTTCAGCGGCCCAGCGAATTGAGTCTTCAATCGGTCTATTTTTCGGCGCGTCAAAACCGAAGCGATCTGATAGAGAGGTCATGATAGTATTGTCCTTTGTAAGTTCTTGATTGTCCAATATGCGAATGAAAATTTTTTGACAAGCATCTCTTTATCATAGAAAATAAGCCTCGATTAAACAAATTACTGGTCTGAGTTCGGGGGTGTTAAAACGAACCAAGTACGATATTCAATCATCCACCAACTTAAGGAGCATGACCAGGGAAATCATCACCCAAGCCATCATCAAAAGTGTAGAATGGCTGGATCAATCGTCTCAAATTCAGATAAAATATCAAAGCCTGAAAGCGACCCTGATCAACTTTTGTCAAGACAATCATCAAGACAACAGCGCACTCATCAAGACCCTTGACCCCGACACCCCCACCTGACCCATCCCCTGACCTGGCCCAGACCAAATCCCGCCCAGCCAATCAAGCTTGGTTAATTTTAGGCGGCATTGGCCTGCTAATCTTACTTGGGCTGACCATCTTGATCTGGCTTTTCTATGGCCAAGATATGTTATGGTAACAACTTTTCTTGATCCGCATCCCCGCAGGCGACTTCCTTTATGGCGATGAAAAAGAAACAAACTATTTGCCCGAATACTGGATCGACAAAATACCCGTGACCATCGCCGAATACGCCCGTTTTGTGCAGGAGACGGGCCAGGAGTCAGCAGCAGGGGCGTATGTCCAAGGGAAAAAAGTCGATTTGCGATTAGCAGGGCAACTATATCCGAACCATCCGGTCATTGATGTAAGTTGGCCTGATGCCAGGGCTTATGCTGCTTGGGCTGGCAAAAGATTGCCTAGTGAGGAAGAATGGGAAAAGGCGGCTCGTGGGACGGATGGGCGAACTTATCTCTGGGGAGAGGATAAACTCGATAAGACTGTGTGTAATTTTGGTGAAAATGAGAAAGGGATTACCCCAGTGGGTCAGTATTCGCCACAAGGGGATAGTCCTTATGATTGTGTGGATATGGCGGGTAATGTATGGGAATGGTGTCAGGGTTGGTACGATAAAAATGAGATACTTCGTGTAGTGCGTGGAGGCGGCTGGGGCAGCGATGGGCACAATCTGCGCGTCGCCTACCGCCTCAGATACCTTCCAGCCGGGTCGAACCTCATTGTCGGGGTGCGGTGTGTCCGCTCGCCCTGATTCTGGATTCTGGATACTGAAATTCTGAAGTTCTGAATCGGGGGTCTGGGGGTGTCCCCCAGCCATTGGGCAGGGCTGTAAAGTTCTAAAGGATCACGAAAAAAGAAAGTTTTTTCTAATCAAATATCCCATTCAGTCACTAACATCACCGAATGATGGAACAAAGTGGCAAGGTGCTAAACGGCCCAAATCCCTTGGGTATGCGTTCTAAAGAACGACACCCTGCCACCTCGCAACCTTGCTCCTACACCCCCGCTTAGTTTTGGATAAGCTCATAGACTTGGGGTATACTGATGCGGGTCACAATCTGTAACGATCCGTATCAGCGGGGGCATCCGTGGCCCTTGTTTGCAGTAGGCGTTTTTAAAAATTTGTGTTATTCGCCTATTTGGTCGTTTGTTCACAAACGTATATTCGTGATCCGTCGTTTTTGTTAACTGTTAATTACTAATTGTTAATTGATAATTGATATTTTCAGAGGAGCATGTTACCCATGAGCGACCCCAACAATCTCATCGGAACCGGGGCACGTATCCTGGTTGAAAAAATGGGCGAAGCAGCGACCAAGTTTTTGGCTGCCCTGGCCCCAGATCAACAGCGTAAGGCCGCCCTCGACTTTCCAGACCAAGAATGCCGCACCCGTTGGTACTACACCCCCAACGCCCGCGACGGCTTACCCTTGGATGAAATGGACCGTCACCAACGCCAACTGGCCCATGCCCTAGCCGCGACCGGGGTGAGCCGCAGCGGTTACGTCGCCGCTTCAACCATTATGGGTTTGGAGACAACCCTAGATGCCATCGAAGGCTGGCTCTTCCCAGAGCCAGGTCGTGATCCCGGCAAATATTACCTGACTATATTTGGATCGCCCAGTGCCCAAGATCCTTGGGGTTGGCGTTTTGAAGGCCACCATGTCTCATTGAACTACACCATCGTCAAGGGGCAAATCGTCTCGCCCACCCCCACCTTTTTCGGCTCCAACCCCGCCGAAGCACCTTTGGGTAGCGCAACCGTGTTACGCCCCTTGGCTGGGGTGGAAGATTTAGCGCGGGCTTTGTTACATGACCTGAATGAAGAACAATTGACGCGAGCGATACTTTCTGATGTCGCCCCGACCGACATTTTGATCGCCAACCGTCCCCAAGTGATCGATGTGGCCGATACGATTCCGGGTGCGGTCATGATGGGCGAAACATGGGCCGGCAAACGACGAAGCGATTTTGAAGCCTTTGAACAAACTTTAGGCTGGAATGAGGAAGCCCGAGAAGCCTTGCGCTATCAGGCGGCGCATCCAAAAGGGTTAAGCTTTGAAGCCATGAACGCTGATCAACAAGCGGGTCTTTTAGGGCTGATCAAGGAGTATCTACACCGTCTGCCAGAGGAAATTGCCGAGATCGAGTTGGCGAAGGTACAGCAGCATGGTTTAGCGGGGGTTCACTTCGCCTGGGCGGGCGGCATTGAGCGGCGACAACCGCATTATTATCGTTTACAAGGGCCACGCTTCTTGGTTGAATATGATAATACGCAAAATGATGCCAACCACATCCACTCTGTCTGGCGCGATCCAGAGGATGACTTTGGGGCGCAGATTTTGGCCCAGCATTATGCGGCGCATAAACATTAGGCTGCGCTCAACGCACACCTTCATCATAGCACACAAATTCAACCCGATTGCCTTCCGGATCGTTGACGTACAGGCTACGCCATTTGACCCAAGCATGTTCGGCTAAATCGACCTGCAAGCCCTGCGCTTCTAAGCGTTGTCTTTCAGAGTCAAAGTCTTCTAAAGCAATGGTGAAAGCGATATGATCCACGGTGGTCTTGGCTGGGTCAAGACCTGCGTAGGATGGGCTATCCGAGCGGTCAAAGAGGGCTAAAATCTGCGTGTGACCAGCATAGCCCTCAGCGATCTTGAAGAAGGCCCTGTGATCAAAGCGTTTCATCAAGCTTAGGCCAATGATATTTTGATAAAAGGCTTGCATTGAGTCTAAATTTTCGACGCGCAAAGCGATCTCGCCCAAAGCTTTTATAGAACTTTTGGTTGTGGTCATGATATTTCCTTTTCCGTAGGAAGCGGACAGAGCTTCGTTTATACAATCTTGTAAAATTTTAGCCAGAATTTTAACATTGGGCCTGGCTAACATACTCGTATGATTACCAGAGACGAGATCTTGTGTTAAGCCACCCTTGGCCAAAAGACTCCAGCCATAATATGCGCCTCGACTATCATGCTCAGATTTTAAGAGGACGATGTGACATCAATCATATCAAGGGCTTCTGATAACGTTGATTGACCAGTGAGTTTATTCGACAGAGATGACATAAATGGCTAATTTGGCAAAGTTCATGGCTTCGTCTCCGAGATAATCTGCAAGGGGCCTCTTAACGTTTCTGGTACTAAAAATACAAAAATCATCACCCCTGTCAACCCAACCCCTGATAATACCAAAGCCGCCGCAGGCAATACAAGTACATCAGCCACAGCACCCACAATGAGCGGCCCGCCAGATGAACCTGTATCGCCAATTAAACGCCATAAGCTTAAAAATTCACTGCGTGTGTCTGGGGGCGATAAATCTGCACCCAGAGTCATCATTGTACCAGAGCTAATCCCATTGCCAAACCCGATGATACAGGCAACCAGTAAAAGACTGGTGAAATTCCCAGTGAGCGGGATGAGCGCGATGCCAATTGATTGGATAATAAAACTCGGGACGATGGCGTATTTACGCCCCCAGCGATCCATGATCCAGCCAGCCGGATAGAACAAGACCATATCAACCATAGCCGAGATGCTGATGATATAACCAATCTCTTGTACACTGAGACCCAACCTGTCTGCGCCAAAAAGAGGGATGATCACAAACCGTCCTCGACGTAGCAGTTGAGCGCATAACTGGCCTAGGCCGGCGATACCTAGGATATGGTAATGGTCTTTCACGACGGCCATCAGATTCATCTGATGCTGTGGCCCGGCGTGATTTTTAGGGTCAGCCTGTCTCTGGCTCGATTGCATAAAACGATAAACTAGGGTGAAGGCGATACCACTCGCGACCCCATATAACAAAAATGGGGATCGAAGGCCATATAACGCCGCCAGTAGGCCACCTATGGCCGGCCCGGCGAAAAAACCACCGATGCGCCTGATGCCGCCAAGGAGGGCGATGGCTTTGCCGCGATTTTTAAGGTTGACCCTATCGGTGAGATAGGTAATATAGGCAATATTGAGTAATGCAGTCCCAAAACCCGTACAGAGACGACATAAGAACGCTGTTGGGACAGATTGCACCCAGAATAAGGCCACGACTGATATAAGAATACAAGCCAAGCCACATAACAGGACGAACTTTTGACCAAAGCGACGGATGAAAATACTGGCTGGTAAATCACCGAGGAGTAACCCTAACTCTGAGCCAGCTAAAACGAGACCAATTAACCAATAGGAAACCCCAAATTCAGAAACATAGAGTGGTAGAACCGGGAGGAGTAGCCCTTGACAAAAAGCCATAATGAGCGAAGGCATGTATAGGGCTAAAATCAAGGGGTCTTTGAGCAATTGGCGGAGGGCATTGATGGTTGAATTGAGGTTTGACATAAATGTTGGATTTCGCCTTGAACGACAGTGTAGGGTGTTTTCCCCTGGCCTCACAGATAAACAACAATTTCGTCATCTTCTTGAGGCAGAACATACCTTCGCGCCTGCCCCAAGGGGCCATAATAGGGTTGGTCCGTTTTGATATCAAAATTTTACTTAAAGTTTAAAGAATTCAGTATCGTCAACATATACCGGAGCTTGAAAAAAGTCAAGAATGTTCAGCCTCCCCAAGTCAATTCGTCACCCTCTGACTTGCAAACTGGACGAATCATTGATTTTCGCTTACAATGTAGATTGGTATACATAAACATTGCCGAGCAGGCAACATAGCAAAGTGGCAAGGTGGCAAGGTATTTTCCTGTTGGAATGGCTTACTTTGCTACTCTGCCACTTTGTCGCTTTGCATCATTGTCTTCTGGGCAGTGTTTATGTGTATTAACTTATATTATTGGACTTTAATAAGGAGATATTAATTGGCAGCTTTAAGATTAATCCCCCTCGGTGGTCTGGGCGAGGTGGGAAACAACATGATGTTACTTCAATATGGACGGGACGCAATTATGATTGATTGTGGCCTGATGTTTCCACCCCATGATATGTTAGGGGTGGATCTCATCGTCCCAGACCTAAGCTATCTGAAGCGAAACCCTCACTTATTAAAAGCTATTTTCATCACCCACGGACACGAAGATCATATCGGTGCTTTACCTTATACGCTCCCTCACTTCAACGTTCCTATTTACGCAACGAAATTAACATGTGGTTTTATTGAGAATAAAGTGAAGCAAAGACGTGGTATTCGTTTAGATGAGGTAGAATTTAATATTATAACGCCAGATGATAAAATTACCGTTGGCCCTTTTATCGTGGAACCTTTCCATGTCAACCATTCCATTCCCGATTCTGTGGGGATGGCCGTCCGTACCCCAGTTGGAACGGTCATCCACACAGCCGAATTTAAGTTTGATCCTGAGCCGTATAATGGTATCACCATTGATGAAGATCGTTTGCAGGCTTATGGCGAAGAAGGGGTCTTGGCTCTGCTTTCAGATAGCACCAATGCGGAACGATTTGGGACGACACCTTCCGAAAGTACGATTACACCCAGTTTGGACGAAGTGTTTGAGAGCGCAGAAGGACGCATCATTGTCTCAACCTTTGCCTCGAATATTAATCGGATCCAAATGGTGGCTGATTTAGCGATGGCCCATCAACGCCAAATAGTTTTTGTGGGTCGTAGTATGGTCGAAAATACACGGATCGCTCGCAATTTAGAGTATTTGACCATTCATGAGGAAGCCCTCGTGCCCGTTGAGCAATTGAAACATTTGGCGGATAAGAAAGTGGCCATTATTTGCACTGGGACACAAGGAGAACCTAATAGTGCCTTGGTGCGGATGGCTAACCAGGATCATCATCAAGTGCAAATCGCTCCTTCCGATACGGTGGTTATCTCAGCCACAACCATTCCTGGCAATGAGGAATTTGTGAATCGTAGTTTAGATAATCTCTTCCGTCAGGGAGCCAACATAATCTACCATCAGATCAAACATGTGCATGTCTCAGGCCATGCCAGTCGAGATGGACAAAAACGCATGATCAACCTGATCCAACCAAAATATTTTGTTCCTATTCAAGGTGAATATCGTATGCTACACCTCCATGCGAAATTGGGTGAGGAATGTGGTCTTGACCCAAAGCATATTTTGGTTATCGAAAATGGCGAAACGATTATCTTCAATGAAGCCGGGGTTCAGACTGGAGAAACTGTGCCAGTGGGCCAAGTTTTGATAGATGGTCTCGGTGTCGGTGATGTGAATCAAGTCGTCCTGCGGGATCGAGATAATCTTTCTCAGGATGGCTTCGTCACTTGCGTGGTCGCTGTGGATGAACATTCGGGCGAATTGTTAGAGAAACCCAGCCTCGTCTCGCGAGGCTTCGTACACGTTGGAGAGAATGAAGAAATGCTGGATGATGCAGCTGAACATGTGGTTGATGTGTTGGAAGAACACACCTTGAAGCATCAAAATATACAGCGAGATACCCTGAATTCCCTCGTTCAGGAGGCTTTAGGGCGTTTCTTCTATAGCCGCACCCACCGCCGGCCGATAATTTTACCTGTTGTGCTTGAAGTTTAGGGGGGGCGTTGTTTCGTTTGTAGGTTGGATTGAGGTCAGGATATCCAACCTACAATTTTTTTTATCTGCCACTGCGCTATTGCTCAACCGACTGAGGTATAGAAATCACCATGGATATATTAAAACAGCGTCAGGAACAGGTCGCGGCTAGTATTTTAGAGCAGAAAACGTTAACGGATAATTTAGATGAGGCGAGTGCAACCGTTCTACTTGATTGGAGTCTCGCTCAGGTCAAAATGATTGTCGCCCAGACCGAAACCTTAGATGATGTTGCGGCGGAAGCGGCCATGTCAGATCAACTGAAAGCACTGCGGCCCTTCATACGTATACTCAATCGACAAATTGCACATTTTTACAAGGTAGATGAGACCAGTCTGGTGAAACACTGGATGTTGAATTAAATATTGGCTATATCGAATATGATTCTCAGCCCGCAGTTTTGTCCTTCGTCCGTGATATATCTGAACATCGCCAAATGGAAGAAGCTTTACGCCGCCAAAACAAAGAATTAGATGCCTTTTCGCGGCCCGTGGCGCATGATCTCAAAAATCCTTTGGACCCATCGTAGTGAAGAATATTGCTCATCGAGGCAATCGTAGCCTCGCTCCCGAAAATACCCTAGCTGCCGCCCAACAAGCCTTGAATCACGGAGCTGATATGTGGGAACTTGATGTCGCCCTTAGTGCGGATGGAGTCCCTTTTTTAGTCCATGATGACAGCCTAACTCGCACCTCAGACGTAGCTGACCGCTTCCCTGACCGCGCTTCAGCCGAGGCTTATACGTTCACCATCGCCGAAATTCAACAGCTTGACTTCGGGACATGGTTCATCCACAATGACCCCTTCGACACCATTCAAGCGGGCCAAGTCAGTCTAGCAGACTTAGACAGCTACACCGATTTGAAAGCCCCTACCTTAGCCGAAGCCCTCATCTTCACCCGCGACCACAACTGGCAAGTCAACGTCGAAATCAAAAGTCTCAACGGCAAACCTGGTGATCATGAAATTGTTGAGACCGTCGTCGCGTTGATAGAAGACCTGAATATGCTTGAGCAGGTTGTGGTCTCATCCTTTAACTTCAGTTATATCTCCCGCGCTAAAGCCCTCAGCCCAACCCTGGCCACGGGCATTTTAACTGACAAAGCAGTCAAGCACCCCTTAGCCCTGCTTCGCCAATTAGACGCGCAAGCCTATCATCCCTATTTCACCCAAATTGATTCCCTGACCGTCACCACCCTTCAACAAGCTGGCTTTCAAGTTAACACCTGGACGGTCAACGCTGTAGACGATATCCAGACCTTGCTAGAGATGGGCGTTGATGGTATTATTACAGATTATCCGCAGCGATTTTTGCATTCTGATTTTAATCCCTAAGATCATTTTTCTGACGGCATCGACCCTAAGAAGGCTTCAAAAGCAGCTTGATCAGGCAGATCAAAAACTTGCTCGCTCAGGGTCATGAGAACAGATAGATCGAGGTGAGACAATATTTGGTTATAATGATCATCAGCGAGATTAAACTGACGGGCGAGCGTACGTTGGAGCAGGGATAAGGTGGCGGCTTTGGCTAATATTACCGCTTGTTCCGCTTGGTTTGCTCGCTGCCGCTCTTGATCTGCTCTATTTTTTTCTGCGACAAATTCAGGTAAAACAAAGCTCTGATAGACCTCATCTTCTATCATCTCCTGCCAACTTGGTTGTCTATATAAATCTTCTTCCCGAAATTGAAAGCCTGGTAAGACCGGCGAGGCAATGACCCCACCGGGCTGTTTCGGAATTGGTCTATAGATGCCCTGTTCGGTCAATTCGTAAAATACGGTTTCTGTCCGCTGATCATGCAAAATGTAGTATTCCTGGACACCGATGCCCTCATACTCCCCTTTTTTTGCCACCGTATCTCGATCTATTTCTTTTTGACTTGAATCTGAAACGGATTCGAGGCAAATATCATAGGTTCCGTGATATGTTCTATCCGCCTGGGCCATCGGCATTTCGTTGTCATTTAAGATCACCCCTATATCTGGCTTGCGACTTGTCGTCTTTTCTGCCAAAGCTAATCTGAAGCCGATCTCTAAGACCGTTAGTTTGGCGATAGGCTTGACGTTCAAGAAGTGACGCAATAATTCTAAAAACCATAAATACATTTCTGCTTTTGATAGATCGGCCATAGGTTTAACCTCCAAAATGCCATTATTCCATTCATAGTTGAAGTCAGGATGGTTGTAATAATGGGCCCAGTAGTCTGCCTCTGAGATCCATTTACCTGCTTCTGAGCCGTCCGCTTCTGGATTACCCAAAAGTGGATGGCTCATTTTTGAGCCATCATCAGCAATCACAGGCGATGGCTCAATGGTATCTGGGGTAGAGGGGGTGAGCGTTGGAGAAGAAAATTTTGGTTTCAGGAAAATATTCATTTTATGCACCTAAACAAAGATAGTTAATGAAAAAGAACTATACTGTAAGCGGAAAAGAAAGGCAAATGGTATCTTAAAATGAGGCAATATCTCTGCTTCAAACACTTATGCAACATAGGTTATCAATATAGTTATTGCTCTTAAAATCTTGTTAAGTGTATTTACGTTATGTTTACAGATTTTTCAGGAACAATATGCTATACTTGTTTCTGCCTTAGAGACAAAGGTGTTTTTTAACACCAACCCCCACAAAATCCTCTTTTTAAATTTCCTCTAAAAATCTTCACCTTCTTCTTTACAA
The DNA here is from genome assembly GCA_965199695.1 of Anaerolineae bacterium. Lineage (GTDB taxonomy): Bacteria > Chloroflexota > Anaerolineae > 4572-78 > 4572-78 > CBDAUV01. Next base: position 3,459,997 of record OZ241372.1, read on the forward strand.
AGAAAGCCCGCTAGCGGGCTTTCTTTATTTTAAAGATTAATCTATAATGCTACTTTGCTACAAGGATTCCGAAATGAATGAAATAAGTTTCAAAACGACTGTCGTCGGTAGCTACCCTGTCCCAACTTGGCTCTCTGCCATGCCTTCTACGCCTAATCTGCGTGATGCCATTTTAGTGGTGCTAAAAACACAAGAGTTGGTCGGCTTGGATGTGGTCGCGGATGGCGAACTCTCTCGTTTTAATATCAATCACCCTGAAACAAACGGCATGATTGAGTATTTTATTCGTCCTCTGTCGGGCATCTATGCTGACTTGACTCGTCAAGAGTTGGCCCAATTTCAAGCGATGGCAGGCCTGTCTTTTCGCAACCAACCCGCTGGAGTCGTGCGTGGCCCAATCGGCGAAGGTCAACTCAACCTAGCCGCCGACTGGCAATTTGTCAAAGCCTTGACTCATCATCCTCTAAAATTCACCGTCACGTCCCCCTATATGTTAGCCAAAACGCTGCTTGACCTGCACTATGGCTATCTCCAGGGCTTGACAATGGCCATTGCCGATGTCTTAGCCCTGCAAGTGGCCGAGATAGATGCACCAATATTACAAGTTGATGAGGCCAATTTGACGGGACACCCTGATGATGCCGTCTGGGCCCATGAGCCGATTAATCGGGTTCTAAACGCAGCGCAAGGAGAAAAAGGGCTTCATTTGTGCTTTGGTAATTATGGCGGTCAAAGCATCCAAAAAGGCTTTTGGGCTGATATTTTACCCTTTCTCAATAATTTAGCCGTTGATCATCTGGTCTTAGAATTTGCGCGACGCGGCTATGATGAACTTGAAGTCTTTCGTGATTTACGGGATGGTATATCGCTGGGCGTGGGCGTGATTGATATCAAAGATAATGGCGTTGAAACAGCGACTGAGGTTGCGAGCCGCATTGAGTACGCAGTGCAGGCCTTGGGTGAAGACAAAGTTGGCTGGGTTCATCCAGATTGCGGCTTTTGGATGCTTCCCCGCAGCGTCGTTGATCGAAAAATGGCGGCCTTAGTGGCTGGTAGAAATCAATTTTTAGGTTTATAGGGAGTGAACCATGTCGCTTACGGTGCAAAACCTTAGCTTGTACATTTTCAATATGCGAACCCGCATGCCGTTTAAGTATGGGATCGCGACCATGACGGCTTTACCACATGTTTTTATCCAACTAAGCCTCACCTTAGACGGAAAAACGCAAATCGGCCTAGCGGCTGATCATTTACCGCCGAAGTGGTTCACCAAAGATCCTGACACAGCCTTCACCGATGATATCCTCGACATGCTCAACGTCATCCAAACGGCTTGTGCTTTCAGTCAAGATATCGCTGGTGAAACAATTTTTGAGCTATGGCGTGAACTGTATGCCTTGCAATCTACTTGGGCTTTAGATGAAAATTATCCGCCTTTGCTGTGGAATTTTGGCGTGAGTTTGGTTGAGCGGGCCTTGATAGATGCTTTTTGTAAGGCCACGGGCCTCACCTTCACCCAAGTTGTCCATGACAATCGCTTGGGGGTTAACCTCGGCGAGATTCACGCCGAATTAGCCGGTCAAGCACCAGCAGATTTTTTGTCTCCTCAACCCTTGCCTCACCTCATCGCTCGGCATACCGTTGGGTTAGGGGATCCCTTGACCGATGCCGAAATCCCCGCCGCTGAACGCTTAAACGATGGCTTGCCTCAATCCCTCGCGGCTTGTATTGAGGCTTATGGCCAAACGCATTTCAAGCTTAAATTGTTTGGCGACCCAGACCAAGACATAGACCGTTTGTCCAAAATCGCCCAAGTTATTGAAGCCAGGAGCGTATCAAACTACGCTTTCACTTTAGATGGCAATGAACAATATAAAACCATCGCCCCGTTTAAGTCGTTATGGCAAGCCTTAAAGAGCAATCCAAACCTACAAAATTTTTTGAGTCACCTGCTCTTCATCGAACAACCCCTACATCGTGATGAAGCTTTGAGCCAAGCCACGCAGGAAGCAATGCAGACCTGGGTAGACCGTCCTCCCATTATCATTGATGAATCTGATGCTGAACTAAGCAGTCTCCCAACTGCTTTGGCCTGTGGCTATGTGGGCACAAGTCATAAAAATTGCAAGGGCATCTTCAAAGGTTTGGCCAATGTCTGCTTGATTGAACGTTATCGACGGACAGACGCGGAAGCGGCCTATTTAATCAGTGGTGAAGATTTGTCTAATGTGGGGCCAGTCGCTTTATTACAAGATTGTGTGGTCATGTCCGTCTTGGGGGTTGACCATGTTGAGCGCAATAGTCATCACTACTTTTCTGGCCTCAGCATGTTTCCACAAGATTTACAAGAGGCGATGTTGGCCCAACATGGAGATTTTTATCATCGTCATCCAGATGAGGGCTATCCCACGCTGAATATTCAGCAGGGCAAAGTGGCGGTAGGCAGCCTTTTAGCTGCGCCTTTTGGCCTAGCCCTAGATTTTGATCCCAGTATTTTCACCCCAGTCGATGAATGGGATGTAACTTCATTATAGGATAATTAAGGACAATGACTCATGACCGTTCTCTTAACAAGTAACACTTATGGCAAAGCAAAGGTCCGGCTTTCAAAAATTATTCGTCAGCCAGATCGACATGTTTTCAAAGAATTAATCATTGCGATTAAATTGAGGGGAGGTTTTGATAAAGCTTATACAGAGGGCGACAACCGTCTTGTGCTGCCAACGGATACGATGAAAAATACGGTTTATGCTTTGGCCAAAAATCATAGCCTAGAAAGCATTGAGCAGTTTGGCCTAGACTTATGTGAGCATTTTCAACAAGGTCTGCCCCATGTGCATGAGGTCGAAATCAGGCTTGAGGAAATACTATGGCAAGGCTTGCACGTTAATGGCGCAGTCCACCCTCACACCTTTATGGGCGGCAATTCAGAGCGATACACCAGCCAAATTATTCGGGCGCAGGAGCAGCTTACAATACAAGCAGGTCTTCAAGATTTGACGATCCTCAAAACAACTGGCTCAGGTTTTACAGACTTCCTGAAAGATGATTATACCACGCTTCAAGAGACAGATGATCGCATTTTAGCGACCAATTTAAGCGCAAGGTGGCACTATAAAGCCTCCTTAGGATCGGCTAAGAAATTTAGTCAACATCGACAAGTCATCCGACAGGCTCTTATCGAGACATTTGCCAACCATGATAGTCAATCTTTACAGCAAACGCTCTATGTCATGGGAAGAGCAGCACTTGAAGCCTGTCCTGATGTTTCTCATATCTATTTAGCGATGCCAAATAAACATCACCTGCTGGTTGATTTAAGTCCCTTCAACCTAGATAATCATAATGAAATTTTTCTACCAGTGGATGAACCGCAGGGGGTGATAGAGGGAGAATTGATGATCAAGGTGACAAAGTAGCAAAGTGGCAGAGTGGCAAGGTTTCATAAACACTGTTATGAGGTAGACTTGGCAACGCTGTAGCCTTGCCGCCTTGCTTAAACTTGTTTTTGCTGACGCGCTTTCGTGCGCTGTAATTGGTGGGTTAGCTGTATGTTATACACGGCCATCGCGGCATAGCTGGTGAGAATAGTCAGCAGACGGTCATTGCGGTCAGGCGGGGCTTGGGTACTGATTAGTTCGCCGACAATCAAGTTACCCAAGACTTTTTGACCCATAATCAGGGGCAGGGTCAGCGTTTGTGCAGATAACATGCTCTGATTATCTCGAATACCTGATTGCTGCCTGATAATCTCCCCAGTATGCTCTTCATATCTACGTCTCACTTGCCCTACAACTTGTCCTGTCTCCGCATTAAATAAAATCAAGCTACACGCTTGACATTTCATGAGCGATAATACAGCTTCAACAATGTGTTCCAGTGTCTGGACGGGTGATTTCAAAGACGTAATCGTTTGACCCACTTGGCCCAACACATCAAGTTGTTCAGCACTGTAGCCTAACTCTTGTGTTCCGCGCATGATTTGGCGCGTCAAGGATTCTTTTTCCCGTTCTAGGTAAGTCACCCGCATCACCCGTTCAATGATGTCTAACATTTCGTCAGGATCAAAAGGTTTAATCACATAATCATGAACCCCTAAGCGAAAACATTCCACAGCAATTTGCTCAGACCCATAAGAGGTCATCAAAATAACAGGTATCTGACTATGCTGATCACGCAATTCTTCTAACACTTTCAAGCCACTCAACTTAGGCAGTTTGTAGTCAAGCAAAATTAAATCAGGATTCGTGTCCAAAGCCTTCGCCAATCCTTCCACACCATCTACAGCAAAATCGACTTCAAAGCCATTCGGCTCCAAAACATAGTCTCGCAAAAAATCTAAGATATATTGATTGTCTTCGATAATTAATGCACGGAGAGCATTCATTGGTTTCATTCCTTATCAGACGGTTAGGCCATTATGGAGGTCGTCCCGGTCGTCCCACAGGAACGCCGTTCAGCTTATTCATCATATAAGTATAAAGCTTAGGACAGCCTTGTCTATCCCCCATTATAGCTAAACATTTAACATTTGAAATTCACCCTATGTCATTAAGATTTGTAATACACCTTGCAATACATCAATCGCTTTCAAATATTCCTGTAAATCAAGATGTTCATGAGGCGTATGGTCAAGGGTTGAGTCCCCTGGCCCATAAGCTAAAATCGGACATTCCCATACTGGCCCCACAACATTCATATCCGCTGTACCCGACTTCGATACAAAACGAGGTTTACCACCTTTCGCTCTGATTACTTTCAAAAAGGCGCGGACTAAATTATTCGACTTACTGGCCCGATAAGTTCTTTCATGCCCGACAAACTTTAGACTGGCGGCGACATTTGTTAATTCTACCTCTAAAAGGTCTCGTAACTGAGTTTCAAGATCATCCGGCCTGAGGTCAAGCGGTAGTCGAAAGCTCAGGCTCAAGTCAACCTGACCAAAACTACCGGCATCGCTGGTATTGATTGACCGCAAGGATGGGTCTAGGGTACTTAAAACACCTTGTCGTCCTTCATTAAAGACTTCAGCATACTTTTGAACAGCTTGCCAAATTTCAACCCCTCTTTCGGCTGGCAATTTATCTGTGCCAGCTGAATGCGTATAGGGCAGGCGCAGGCCAAGATGCAATAATAAACGACCTTTATAAGCAATTGTGACCCGATCCCAATGGCTTGGCTCACCAATGATGCAAATTTTTGGTGGCTTGTTAGCGTTAGCGACCTTGTCTTGGCGTTGGGTCAAAATATGTCTAGCTCCTTTGCTGGTGGCATATTCCTCTTCCACTGCGCCCACCACGGTCACCCGCCAGGCTGAAGGAACCTCGACTAAAGAGGCTGCCGCAGCAAAAGTACACAGGGGTCCCTTCGCATCCACACTCCCTCGCCCATAAAGCAAATCACCCTCTCGACGCAGCGGAGGGTGGTCAGGAAAGGTATCAATATGACCCAGCAACATAATCTCTTGAGGCCCAGAACCTTTGACCCCAACAGCATTGCCAACCTCGTCGATTTGCGCTGCAAAGCCCTGTTTCGCCAACCAAGCCCTCAGATAAGCTGAGGCCTCAGCTTCTTGGGTCGAAGGACTGGGAATGGCAACCAAATCTTCTAGGAGTTGAATAAATTCTTGGCTCATAATTTTGCACACCTTTTAGAGCGACTTATAATGGGGTGGTTAAATTTATTCTTAAGTAATCTTTTTTCAAGGAGATATATCATGGCTACAGAACGTGCAGGTGGCGCAACGTTTCAAGGCAATCCTTTAACTGTACTAGGCGACATGCTCAATGCGGGCGATAAAGCCCCTGACTACGCTTTGCTTGGCGGCGATATGTCAACCGTCTCTTTAGCAGATAGTGCAGGCAAAGTTCGCTTGGTTAATGTGGTGCCTTCCTTAGATACCGGAATCTGTCACGAACAAACGAAACGTTTTAACGATGAAGTCACAGCTTATGGCGATAAAGTTGTGTTACTCACGGTTAGTGCTGACCTCCCCTTCGCTCAGGCCCGTTGGTGTGGGGCTAATGGCGCAGATAATGTGCAAACCCTATCTGATCACCGAGAGATGAGCTTTGGCGATGCTTATGGTACCTATATCAAAGAACTACGCCTAGAGCAACGCAGTGTGTTCATTGTCGATGCCGATGATACAATTCGTTATGCCCAATATGTCCCAGAGGTTGCTAGTCATCCTGATTACGATGCTGCTTTGGCGGCCTTGAAAGAAGTCGCTGGCTAGTTGTTAGTCTTTAGTTATTAGTCTTTAGGTGTTAGTTGTTAATCTTTACGAATAACTAACACCTAAAGACTAACTACTCACTGTAACACTTGCTTGATTTTATCCAAAACAATCTCCAACTCATCCTGACTGATGACCAGCGGGGGCAATAATCGTAACACAGTTGGCCCGGCTGGCAAAGCCCAAACCCCCTCACCGGCTAAAGCTTTCAAAACCTTGGTCCCCCGCCCTCGTAATTGAACCCCAATCATCAACCCCAGCCCGCGAATCTCACGAATTTGTTTAGCTTCCATCTTTTGTAATTCAGCGATGAACCACTGGCCCATAAGAGCGGCCCGCTCGGGTAATTGTTCGGATTGCATGACTTGTATGACAGCGCGACTGGCAGCACAAGCAAGCGGGTTGCCGCCAAAAGTGCTGCTATGTAATCCCGCTTTGAATGTCCCCAGAGATCCATCCCAGACCAAAGCCCCCATCGGGATACCGCCGCCTAATGCTTTGCCCAAAGTGATCATATCTGGCAAAATCGTTAAATGCTCTGTTGCAAATAGTTTGCCCGTGCGCCCAAAACCGGTTTGAATTTCATCAAAAATGAGCAAAGTCCCTTGCTCAGAACATAGGTCACGCACTTGCGCGAAATAGTCTAAATCGCCAGGATAAATGCCGCCCTCACCCTGCACGACTTCAAGCAATACGGCTGCCGTTTGCTCATTGACTGTCTCGCGCAGAGCCTCAATATCGTTATAGGTCACATAGGTGAACCCTGGCACAAGCGGGGCAAAGGGGTCCCGATAAGATTTCGTAGCGGTAGCCGTCATTGCCCCAAAGGTGCGGCCATGAAAGCCACGTTTAGCGGTGATGATATTTGGTCTCCCCGTAAAAAAACGAGCGGCTTTTAAGGCTGCTTCAATCGCCTCTGCCCCAGAATTACAGGGATGGATACGCTTAAGTGGTCCGGGCGTGAGCGCGGCCAAATCTCGCATCCACAGCCCCCGCTGCTCAGTATAAGATGACTCTGTCCAGGCTACCAATTGTTCGGCTTGGGTTTGGATTGCCTTCGTGACAAGCGGATGACTATGACCCACATTGGCCCAACCCTGAGCTGCTGCACAATCAATATATTCTTTGCCGCTATCATCCCACAGCTTCGCCCCTTTCGCTCGGACAAAGTTGAAAGGACGGCGTGGTCTGCCGCCAGAGTGGTGTTGATCTTCGAGAGCTTTGATGTCTTCAGTGGTCACTGGCTTTTCCTTTCATAGAAATACAAAAGTATTAAATAGCAGGAATTAATTGACGCTCAAATTCACGCAATTTAATATGTAAGGGTCTACCCATTGCATTTCCTTCATTTTTAGAAAATTTATACTTATGTTCATCAATTAGGCTCATGTTGGTATGTTTACTGCGCGTCCACCATCTCCCCGATCACCGTTCCCTCCCCCGCCAAAGCCCTCTGCACAGGCCGCTCAACCCGCCCATCTGCAAAAATGACCCGCTTTAAACCACCCGCCAAAGCTTCTTGTGCCCCCATGACCTTCTTCTTCATCCGATTTTCAGCCACGGCCATGAAAGAGGCAATCTTTGTTTCTGGAATATGCCGAATGAGACTAGCTTCATCTGGAAAATTTTTCAGCAGGCCAGGTACGTTGGACAGGATAATCAAACTTTCCACATTTAAAGCCACAGCCGTCGCTGCTGCGCCTCGGTCTCCGTCTACGTTGATGGCCTCGCCTTCATAGCTGATGGCGGGTGGCGTGACGACGGGCAGGTAGCCAGCGTCAAGCAAGGTGGTCAACAAAGCGGTGTTCACTTTCTCCACCTTACCTGTATAATCATTTCTTAATACCCGTCGCCGCCCGTTTTCAATGATGCGGATTGTTTTTTTACGAGGACCTTCCCATAAACGAGCATCGACCCCAGATAAACCTATCGCATTAACCCCCCGCTGTTGCAGGCTCTCCACGATGCCTTTATTCATTTGCCCACAATAAACCATTTCAAAAATTTCCATCGTCCGCCGGTCCGTCCGCCGCGAGATGAAGCCACTGACCGAGGTGACATGCTGTGGCGGATGGCCCAGAGCGGTGGCAATCTCGTCAGTCAAGGATGAACCACCATGAACGAGAATCAATTGTTGGCCTGCTCGGATGAGGTCGCCGACCTCATCGGCAATGAGGTCATAGTTAATACCCTTGCTGCCGCCGATTTTGAGGATGAACATACTTACTCCTTGGTACAAAGTAGCAGAGTGCCTTTCGCCAGCGAAAGGCGCAAAGTAGCAGAATATAAAGTCCGTTGTTCGGTTCACCCCCACGTCTGTGGGGAATATTTTTGAGCCGCAAAACGGGTGTGCCCTGGCAGGGACGGTTCACCCCCACGCCTGTGGGGAATATTCATTGAGCGGCTCTCGGCTATCTTAGCTTCATTTCCTTACTTGTTCAGCCACCTGAAGCATTGCTTCAAATTTCTGGGCAGCGGTTTCATAATCACCCCCTCTGAAAGCCTGGATACCGGCCTTTTGTAAACGATCAAGTTCATGAACCATCATTCATACGCTTTCTTAGAATCAGATTCTTTAATGGTTTGGTACTTAATTTGATGGGGACAGCCAAGGTCACAGTTGTCCCTGAGTCTGCGCCATCGCTCTTCGAGTCCAAGGTCAAAACGCCTTCAATGAGTTCAGCCCGCTCTTTCAGGTTAATTAATCCTAAGCTCGTCCGACTGACATAATGCGATTAATATGACTAACATCAAAGCCTCGGCCATCATCTTTTACCTCGAAAATAACGTCATCTTTTAGGTATTGGACGATAATGCGAATATTATTTGCTTGGGCATGTTTCTTCAGGTTATTAATCGCTTCTTGAATAATAGAAAAAATTGTGCCACTTACATTTGTAAATGTTCAGTTGTTAGAAGACTTAGATACTAGAAATAGGTCTTACAGCCCATTCCTTAGTAAGTAATATCCAAAATTCCTTCGGCTAAAGTTCGCAGATTAGTGGCTGAAAGACCTTCTAAACGCATTGAGAGTTTGACATAGAGCACATTCGCTGGGTCTTGTAAAAATGTAATAACATCCTCAGAGAGATGTTCTAATCCAGCTTGAGGCCTGACAACTGACCTAGCTGATGTTGGGGTAGATGGCTGAACAACCTCCGATGGGGCAGATTTAAGCTCTTCTTTTAGAAAATAATCAAAAGGCACATCTAAGAAAGAAGCTAATCGTTGTAATTCACTCAAAGGAATATCAAGGCGACCAAGTTCATAATCAATGACGCGATTGGGGGAACAATTTAACAAATCGCTGATTTGTTGCTCCGTTTTGCCCATTTTGCCACGAGCCTGACTTAATAATTGACCAATTTCTATCCGACGGGTGACAATCATATTGCGGATTTGTAGACTCTTTTGTGGTTCGGGAAAGGGTGTATCAGACCAGAAGTAGTCAAATGGGATGTCAAAGATATGAGCTATCGCCTCAAGCTCAGGCAAACTGGCTTCCTTGTGTCCAGATTCATAATCCTTTAAGGTTGAGACATCAAGCTCAAGCAAAGATGCTGTTTCATCAATATCTAACCCAGCCCGCTCACGCGCATTCCGAATTAAAGCCCCCAGAATTTTGCGTTGAATTCGTATCTGTTCTGTTTTTAGCATGGATTGTATTCCTGAGTCTATATGTTTGACGATCATGTTTGCCAAAAAATTATAACATAAATATTGTTACTTGGAAACAAAATGACATAATAATTCAGGTGACCTCCAGTCTCCTTTGATTCCCAAATTCATTGACTCGCTGACTGGCCTGAATTATACTAAAGTGGCAGGGTTGCAGAGTGGCAAAGTAAATGCCTCGCCACTTTATAACTCTATAACTCTCCGATACTGTTGGCGAACTAGGTCTGGTGATTGAAATCACCAGTTAAGACGAAAAGTGCGTTTCAACGCACTACCCGTAGAGCCTGTTTCAACAGGTTTCGCGTACCAACGGGGCATTTCAATGTTCTGTTTCGGGTTCGCCAACAGGATCACTCTGCCACTCTGCCACCCTGCCACTTTGCAACTTGGCTTAAGAGCGTAATGCGATGACCTTTAATTCGGCAGAAGAAAAATATGCTTATGTGAATAATATGTTCAGTCTCATTGCTGAACGCTATGATCTCCTGAATCGGGTGATGACAGGTGGTCAGGATATACGCTGGCGCAAATTGCTCATTGAGGCGGTGCATTTACCCCCTGTCGGGGGTCGTATTCTCGATTTAGCCACAGGAACTGGTGATATCGCCTTTGAAGCTTTGCGCCAACATCCTACCCTAGACATGACTGTTGGAGCCGATTATACGCTACCTATGATGGCGGTCGGTCAAAAGCGGGAACGTCATCCAGACCGAGCCACACCACGTCCCGTCTGTTGGACTGGGGCGGATGCCCTACATTTGCCTTTTCCAGATGAATATTTTGATGCCGTGGTATCAGGCTTTCTCATGCGTAATGTCGTAGATCTGCGTCAAGCTCTGATTGAACAGATGCGCGTGTGTAAGACTGGTGGGCGGGTGGCAATCTTAGAAATTCCGCGCCCGGCTGATACGCTATTCGGTCATTTATTTCGACTTTATTTTCATCATGTGGTACCACTACTCGGCGGCCTGATCAGCGGACAGCCTGATGCCTACACCTATCTCCCTGCCTCAGCAGATGCGTTTTTATGGCCAAAGGACTTAAAAGCGGAAATGGAAGAGATAGGGTTGGAGCAGGTGCGGTATCAACTGTTGATGCTGAGTACGGTGGCCCTACATGTTGGAGAAAAAGGGTAACAAATATGATGCTCATGAATTTAATGTAACTTAAGTCCCTAAATTAGGCCATCATTTATCTAATCTCTCATGTTCAAAAGGGCTTCATCCTATGTCGAAAACAATCATCTTTGTCAATGGTCTTACGCCCGATTTAAAAGCGATTCAGCGTCACATTGAGGCAGATGACCGCATTTTTTGTGCTGATGGGGGGACATTACATGCCCTAGCACTAGGGCTGACTCCACATTATATCGTGGGCGATTTAGATTCGGTGCCGCCAGGCCTGATCCAGCAAATGCAGGCTCAGGGAGTCGCGATTCAGCAACATCCAACTAAAAAAGACAGCACTGACCTAGAATTGACTCTGAGTCTAGCCCTTGAACAAGGGGCAAAGCGTATTCTTTTGGTCACAGCTTTAGGGGGGCGTTTAGACCAGCAATTGGGTAATATTATGCTCTTGGCCCATAAACGTTGGGCCTCAGTGCGCTTGGGCATCGCCGAAGGCCCTGAAATTGCTTGGCTGATGCGCGGCCCAGATAAACTGAGCTTAGAAGGTCATCCTGGCGATACCTTCTCTTTTGTCGTTTTGAGTTCAGAGGTGATAGGGCTGACTCTAACTGGCGTGGCGTGGCCTTTAGACGCGGTACAGGTTCCCTTAGGCAGTAGCCTAACCATTAGTAATGTCTTTGTCGAAACGAGGATGACGGTTGAAATAAAGACGGGAATAGGGTTGGCCATTCAAGAACTGTCGGAGGCCTAAAGAATGACGCAAAATTTATCTCTTTTGCCATGAACCTAAATTCGGTGATACTGCCAACTCATCGGCTGACCGCCATCGTAGGGCATGACACCATGAAAAGAACGCGGATCATCATCAAAAACCAAGGGTAAGAAATAACGGTCTCCTTCCCATAAGGGCAAATTTAGGATTGAATCAATATCAACCCAGGCAAGTGTGCCTTCGGGGTTTTCGTTGAGGGGTGAGCCTTGATAACGGGTGATCAGAAAAATAAACCCAAACCAGGCTTCACCTTGTTTCCCAAACCCGGGCCAACTAATTGTGCCGCGTAAGGTCAAGGATTCACAAATGATGCCTGCTTCTTCCACTATCTCCCGCTTCAGGCCAGCCACAATATCTTCATCTGCTTCCAATTTTCCGCCCAAACCATTATATTTGCCCAGATGGTAATCGCCAGGGCGCGTATTTCGATGGATGAGGAGGGTTTTCGTTCGATCCGACGATAACACATAACCGAGCGTGGCTAAAATTGGGGTGTAGGGCATGGGAAACTCCGTGGGATTGGGGTGTAGAGGTTGGGAATTAGGGATTAGGTGTCCGTCCTCCTTTAATTCCTAATCCCCGCCTCCTGATTTCTTTTCTTGCTTCGATAAACGTAATATAACTTCATCAGGAAAACGTTGTCGTGCGCCTAATTGAAAATCTTCTAAATCAGGCCGAATATCGAAATAAAAGAGGCGACTATCCAGTTCTGACGGTGGTGGACCAAATCCATCGATAGATACGATGGCCCCTGGAATGTCGAGCAATAGTTCTCCCCAGGCAATTTCACGATTATATGCAGATGGGGCAAACCAAATTTCTTCCAATTGGGCTGCTTTTAGTAAATAATCAATATGACGGTATTGTTTGTGAGAGGGAGAGAGATAGGTTTTTAGCAATTCGGATAAACTTTGGGAGCCAAAGGCACTGCCGACATAAGCATAAAAGCCTGCGGTGTACTCATGCTCACCTAGACGCAAAATCCTGATTGGAATATTGATGGGTAAATGCAAAACGAGAATATATGTTCCTGAAGGTGACATAAGGTCGTAATCAGATTGCTATGAGCGAAACGCTAACGGGCGCAGAAATTAAAATATCCGCGGATTATATCTTTATCTTTTCATTCAAAGCAGTGATTAGGAAACAGAATTAATTCCCCTTCCTTAGGACCGACATTGTTGACACAAGCCGCGAAATTCTAACAAATGACTCGTTATCTGAAAGTTATAGTGATTCATTAGTTCGCGAGCAATTTCATCTGCCTGACAAATATCAAATTCATAAGTTTCTCCACAGTCAGAACAAATCAAATGATGATGGCCGCCTTGAGCAGAGATAAAGCGTTGGGTTGCATCATTGAGATATAGGGGACGCACCAAGCCTAAGGCGACGAATAATTCCATCGTGCGATAGACTGTTGCTCGGCTCAACTTAGGAAAGATCTTGCGCCCTTGGTCTAAAATTTGTTGATGGCTGAGATGACCAGATGTGTTTTCTAAGACTTGGATGACGGCAAGACGCGTTGGCGTAGCTTTATAGCCAGACCGCTTTAAGACTGTCTTTAGATTTGATATTTCGGTCATAGCAGGTATCCAAAAGACCATCACGACGAAAGTAAATTTCAAAAAACACCATCATCAGTTATCATATTACCATGACACATAAAACTCTACAAGACAAGCTTTTAATATGGTACCAGACGTATCAACGGTCATTACCTTGGCGTGGCGAAACTGATCCGTATAAAATTTGGGTCAGCGAGGTGATGCTGCAACAAACGCAAGTGGCAACGGTGATCCCTTATTATGATCGTTTTTTAAGCCGTTTTCCTTCCGTGCAAGCTTTGGCGGCTGCATCCTTAGATGATGTCTTGAAAGCTTGGGAGGGCTTAGGCTACTACGCTCGGGCGAGAAATATGTATAAGGCCGCGCAAACCATTGTGCAGGAGCATGGAGGTCAGTTACCGCAAACCTATCAAGCCTTACGAAAATTGGCTGGTTTTGGTGAGTATACAGCTGGTGCTGTGGCTTCCATCGCCTTTGGTCACCCTGTGGCGGCTGTGGATGGCAATGTTAAACGGGTTCTCAGTCGTTTGTTTGCCATTGAAGATGATATCACCAGCAAGGCGGGGCGGACGCAGCTTCAGAGCAAGGCCGATGCCTTAGCGCAGCAAGCCTTTGTGCCAGCTGATTGGACGCAAACCCTCATGGAATTGGGGGCTACGATTTGCACCCCGACGAAACCGAAATGTTTATTATGTCCAGCCCAAGCCCTATGCCAAGGTCGCCTGCGTGGTTTAGCCGAGTCCTTGCCCGTGAAGCCGCAAAAGAAGTCCACTCCCCACTATGATGTCGCTGCCGGTATCATTTATGATAGCGAGGCTCGTAAACGTTTTTTGATCGCGCAACGGCCTTTGGACGGACTCTTAGGCGGATTATGGGAGTTTCCGGGAGGGAAACAAGAAGCGGGCGAGACCTTGCCTGAATGTTTACGGCGCGAAATTCGTGAAGAATTGGGCCTCGATATTGCAGTCGCTGAACTTGTTACTAGGGTCAAGCATGCTTTTACCCATTTCAAAATCACGCTGCATGCCTACGTTGCCGTCCTCAGGGCTGGTCAGCCTCAAAAGATGGGGGTGGCTGATTGGGCTTGGGTCACCTTAGACGATTTGGATAACTATGCCTTTGGTCGAACAGACCAAAAAGTGATCGAAGTGATCCGTGAAATGTAATGCACGTTCTGTCTCATCTTTAGGCAGTGAGGATTCGGGCCATATTTATCACTGAAATATGAGGAGATATACCGATGTCCCCCAATCCTAACTTAAAGGCGATCATCTTCGATTTTGGTGGTGTCCTCATGCGGACCTTTGACCGGACACCGCGTACATACTGGGATGACAAACTTGGACTCGATCAGGGCCAATTTGAAGACTATATTTTCAACAGCGATTTAGGGACGTACGCCCAATTAGGTCAGATCACTTGGGATGATGTTTGGGCAGCCGCAGCCACTAAATTCGGATTGTCGGCTGATGAGTGCCTGCAAGCGCAGGCTGATTTTTTCAAGGGTGATGCTGTTGATGAAGCCTTTATTGACCAGATTAGACGCCTGAAGGGTTATTATACCATCGGCCTATTGAGCAATACTTGGCATCGAGATGGTTGGGCGATGCTGAAAGAGACGAACTTAGACGATGCCTTTCAGGTTACCCTCACCTCAGCAGAAGTAGGTATTATGAAACCTGATCCTCAGATTTATCGAATTGCCTTAGAACGGGTTCAGGCCAGACCTCATCAAACCCTTTTTGTTGATGATCGAGCGGACAATATCGCTTCAGCACAAACTGTAGGTCTACAGGGGCTTCATTTTGTGGAGCCTGAAAAAGATAAACGTACTTTAGCTAAACTGACGGGAATATCTTAGCAAAGTCAGAGATTTCAAATTGTTAATGGTTAATTGATATTTTCAGAGGAGTATATTGTGGACGCACCAACACAATCTCATCCATCCCTGACATCATTTGCCTCAACCGCACTTCAGACGGTTTCTTTAAATGGTGTTGGGGCGCAAAGTAAGCCAGACCCCTCCTTGCAACTAATTCCCTTAGATCAAATCATTGTCCATGAAATTCATGATCCTTCACGAACAACCCCCTTGATGACAGCGATTCAGCAGGACCAAATGCAGCGCAACCCGGTCATTGTTGCTCAAACCCCGGATGGGTCATTGCTGCATTTGGATGGAGCCAATCGCATTGCGGCTTTAGAAAGATTGAATTGTCGGCATGCTGTGGCTCAAGTGGTAGATTATGACAACCCACAAGTTGTGACCCTTGATACCTGGACACATTTAAGCAATTTAGAGCCAGCGCAATTATTAGCCGCTGGCGAAAATTGGGTCGCCTATACCCTAAAATCAGTGTCAGCAGAAACCGCTGTGCAGATGATTTTGGATGCGGCAGTTGCGGCGGCTATATGGTTCGCCTCTGGCGAAGCCTTTGTTTTAGCCTGTGAGATGACCTTGGCTAATCGTGTCTTGGGTACGCGACAACTGCTCGATCTTTATGCCTCATCTATTCAGCGTGAGACTTTCCCCCAGACGGACCATGTGGCTGGTATTCAAAATTTCTGGACGCAGTACCCAGAAAGACAAGCCTACATCTGCTTTCTCCCTTTTGCCAAGACCGATATCGTAGCGTTAGCCTGGAGTCTTAACCTTCGTCTGCCCGCTGGGGTGACCCGACACACCATTTTGAGTGGTCGCGTTTTAAGTGTGAATGTGCCCCTGTCCTTGCTGAAAGCTGATTTGACAACAGCCCAAAAAACAGAGGAATTGCAACAGTGGTTGTGTAGTCGGCGCCGCCGAGTCTATGCAGAGCCGACGATTATTTATGAGGATTATTAAAAGCAAAGTTGCAGGGCAGCAAAGTAGCAAAATACATTATCCCGAAATTTTTCGATAATTTTGCCACTTCACCACTGCGCTACTTTGCTACTTTGATCCATGGTCTTCAGTTACACAAGATGATCTCATCGCCGCCCACGTCTAAGATGGTTGCGCCCAAGATTTCTTCTGTGTCTGCATCGACCAAAATTTTGGCCAAGCCAGCGGTTTCATCTTTCTCAATGGCTCGTGAAATATGGTGCCTGGGTTTTGTGCCCATCAACACCTTACGTCCGCTTTGGCGAGCTTCCTTCTCGCTCATCCCAACCCGGCCTAGCGGGGGGTCGATGTACATGGCATAGGTGACAATCCGCTCCGAGAGTTTACGGTCTCCCTCTCCACTGTAGTGATCCCAGAAAATTTCTCCATCATTGACCGATGTATGGGTAAAGGCTCCGGATCCATTAACATCGCCCACCGCATAAATAGGCGGCACATTGGTCTGGACGTAATCGTTGACTGGAATATAGCCTCGTTTATTGATCTCAACGCCTGTCGCTGC
Organism: Anaerolineae bacterium; assembly: GCA_965199695.1. Classification (GTDB taxonomy): domain Bacteria; phylum Chloroflexota; class Anaerolineae; order 4572-78; family 4572-78; genus CBDAUV01. The sequence continues at coordinate 3,476,763 of OZ241372.1, forward strand.
CAAGTTAAGCTGATCGGTATTCGGTTCACAGTGTACAACCATAATTGAGACAAGTGCCGCCGAAGCACCCTCCTTCTACTATGGCCACTGTTTTGCCAGCTTCAACCAAAGGCGACACGATGGTTCCTGTCGCTTGTCCTGTGCCAATCCAGATAATGTCATAAGTTTTCATAGGTGATCAACCTTTCGGGGGTATTTTGGTCATTTCTTTACTTAGGGCTATGTTGCGCCCATTTCTTCCCTGGCCTATGGCGAAAATAGTTTATACGAGACATTTATCTATAAAAAGCACTTATCTTTATTATACAGATAGGAATAGCCTAAAATCCATTTTCTGTGTAACATAGATAGTAAGAATGGATTACAAAGGTGAAGGGGTTGGCTCTTTAGCACCACCAGAAGGCGTTGGCTCTGTATTAGAATCTGGTGTATTTGTTGGGGCTGATGTTGACGTACTGGTCGGCACCTCTGTCGGAGTTTCTGTTGGAATGAGAGTCGATGTATTGGTCGGAATCACAATCAATGTGGGTGTAGGTGGAATCGTTGTCGGTGTATCAGTAGGTAGCAAAATAATAATCGGAGTGGCGGTAAAAGTGGCTGGCTGAATAGGTGTGGCCGTAAAGGGGATAGCCGTCGCAGTAGCCGTAACACTAGGAATTGGGGAAGGTGCAGGTGTAAAGGTCAATGTTGGAGAAGGAGTCCAAACCAAGAGTGTTGGAGAGGGAGTCGGCTGTATCCTAGGTGGGGTTTCATCCGCCATAGAGGTCAACAGGACGAATCCAACACAATAACAAGGGATTGTCAACAAAATAATGCCGATTAATACCAAATAGGTCGTTCGTCTTTGGGATGGTAGTGTATTAAACCAAGTGCGATTAAAACTGTTCACATGACACCCTTTTAACAAGTGATAAAATCGCAAAGTTACCGCATTTCAGGGTCTGCTCCTCTTGAAATGGCATACTCTGACACGCTGCAACTTTGCAACGCTACATAATATACTATCTATCTCTAAATTTTCAGCAAACATCTTATCAAAAATGAGGTAATTTATGTTAATCTTGCTTGCTATTCATTCCCTGGTCCGTTGGATAATTGTGATTATAGGTCTTATAGCTGTCTGTACTTTGGCTCAAGGATGGTTAAGTAAACGGCCATATAGTCGTTTTGACCGAGGCATCAGTCTTAGCTTCAGCCTCTCAATGGCCTTACAGTTTTTATTAGGCTTACCCCTTCTCTTATGGATGGGTTTTGCCGGTGGGGGGTTCACTCTGGCTCGTATTGTTCATACAGTCATTTTAACAGGGGCCGTTTACGTATCTGCCATGCCCCCGCGCTGGAAACAAGCTGAAGATGCCATTCGGCTTCGTAATTCCTTCTATTGTGTCCTAGCTACGCTCATTTTGATTGTTATTGGTGTCGTAGCGGTTGGTGGATGGTAAATACAGAACTCAAAAATCCCAAATTATTAGAGGAAGACTGATGCAGCGCACCAGGTTATTTTGGATTATTATGATTATCGCTTTTGTTCTCATTATTTTCTTTATGGGTCCTACAGTGCCTATCGACCAAACAATTCGACCAGCCAATGTGTCAGAGGATGTAGAGGCTTATGTGGCCCAAGAGGAAGCGAAAATAAGGGGCTTACGACCTAATACCGAAAAAATCATCATCTGGGCCAATCCAGAGACCAAAGAGAAAACCCCCTTAGTCTTGGTCTATCTGCATGGCTATTCTGCTACCCGACAGGAAATAGCTCCTGTCGTAGATAATGTCGCTCAAGCTTTAGGAGCTAATGTGTTCTACACCCGCATGACGGGTCATGGCTTGGATGGAGAGGCTCTTGCTAAGGCGACGGTGAATGACTGGCTTAATGATGGAATCGAGGCTATCGAAATTGGACGACATTTGGGAGATCGAATCGTTATCATTGGCTCGTCTACAGGCGGTACCTTAGCTACCTGGCTTGCTACTCAGGAGGGAATGTCTGATGTTGCTGCCTTGGTATTTGTCTCCCCCAACTTCCGCTTGAACACTTGGCAAGGCGAACTCCTTCTCTGGCCTTGGGCCGAGGTTTTTGTCCCCCTGATAGCTGGGGCAGAGCGTTCTATCGAGCCATTTAATGAACAGCATGCCCTATATTGGACGACAACCTATCCTACCGTCGCTGCGATGCCTATCCAAGGTCTGATCAAATTAAGCCGGGACCTTGATCTCTCACAGATAAAACAGCCACTTTTCATTGTTTACTCACCCGAAGATCAAGTTGTAGACCCAAAAGTCACTCAAACCCGTTTTGCTGAGTTTGGCTCAAGGCTGAAGAAGTTGATCGCTTTGGCTGAAACACAAGACCCGCTTAACCATGTTATCACAGGTGCTATACGCTCACCGGGGACGACAGAGGCTGTCGTCCAGATGATTCTGGAATTTTTGGCAGAAATAGATGTGGCGGAGTTAGGGCTGGGAATCTAACCCTTACCCTATCCTTCACATCCATCCAATCGCCACGACCTGAAACTGCACACCTTATTTGCGACAGTTAATTAATTCTCATTCCTTAATTCCCACTCCTAAACAGAAGATCTTACCACTTCTTCTGAAGCTTCTGCTTTTTTTGATTCAGCTAAAGCTTCCTCAGCCTCCACAGATTCAGCAGCGATAGCTGGCGCGTAAACCGTTCCCTCTTGAATCACTGCGACGGTAATGGCCAATGAGACTTCAGTCATCAACCGGATTTCCACGTTAAACTCCCCAAGGGCCCGAATAGGTTCAGACAACTGAATTCTACGGCGGTCAATCTCGATTTCAAACTTTTCTTGAATAGCCTCAGCAATATCCGTGTTGGTGACAGACCCATATAACTGACCGCGTTCACTCGCTCGACGTTCAAAGACCAACACGGCTCCGCCGATTTGGCCGACAATTGCTTCTGCATCAGCCTTTTCACGAGCGCGGCGTGCTTCGCCCGATTTGCGAATGTTCTCCGCTTGTTTCAAGGCCCCGCCTGTAGCTGGAATCGCTAATTTGCGCGGCATAAGGTAATTTCGACCATAACCCCTCGCCACGTTTGCCACTTCACCGGCCAATCCTAAATCATCAACATCTTGCAACAATAGTATTTTCATATTAGACTCTCTTCTAAGACTTTTGAACTAGATCAAGAATAACAATTACAAACTGGAGAAATATACAACAATAAATATGATTTCCAAAATTTTGTCATTTAAGATTGACTCGTTTATACTGGCCCTCTAATTTTATTTAGGTGCGAATCACTTTCAGGTATAGAAGGTACAAGAGGATGTTTACATTTGGCACACTTTTCTACTGCCTTCTATCATAGCATGTCTGGCATCTTTTTAGGCACAATATCGGATGTTTTCGCTGGCGAAATGTGTTAACTTATGGAACTAAGACAGTACTGGCAAATCATTTGGCGACGAATATGGGTTTTACCCTTTTTGATCAGCGTCGTGGCAGTGGTTAGTTGGTTTACCTATCAGACCCCTCAAATGATGTATCAAGGGTCATTGCGTTTTGCCATCTTGGTGGAAATGCAAACTGTGCCAGATCAGTATAATTTCGATGGCTATTATACTTGGATTTCGTCTGAATATTTGACTGATTTATTATCGATCATTGTCGCGAGTCAGGTCTTTGCGGATGATGTCAACGCTCAGTTAGCCACTTTGGGTAGCCAAATCCGGATATCGGCTAATATGATTTCTGCGGAGACAAAGCATCGGACGCTTTTACTAAATTTCAACTGGCCTAATCCCGACGAGTTAAGCCAGATTGGTCAAGCAATTATTCTGGTGATGGAGCAAGGCCGGTTTCCGTATTTTACTGAAACAAATTTACCTAATTTTTTGATTACCACCATCAACGCCCCTATCGTGCCCAGGCCTATTTCTCCGCCACTGACAGATAGTTTGGATTTGCCGATCCGTTTAACTTTAGCGATTTTAGCCGGTCTGGGGCTTATTTTTTTATTAGATTATTTAGACACAAGTATCCGTTCAGACAGAGAATTAGAAACAATCGGCCTAACCGTTTTGGCGAAAATACCCTCTGATAAGAAGGGCAAATAACAAACGATAAATGACGAATGACAGGAGTAAATTTTATGGAATTGCTTGATTATATTCACATTTTCCGGCGATTGGGTTGGATTGTAGTCCTTGTGGCGGCAATAGCCGCTGGGAGTGCTTATGGTTTCAGTAAGATGCAGACCCCTGTCTATAAAACAAGCACCCGTTTAAGTGTTGAGCCGGCACGACCAGATTGGGGCTTGAGTAATTCATTGCGCGAATTATTGCGAAATTATGTAGAAAATATTCGCACCCACCGTACAGCGCAAACGGTTATTGACCGCGCTCAACTTGATATGAGTACCCAAGATTTGTTGGGAAAATTATTTGTCGAACCGGATGCTTCAACCTTTATGATCAAGATAGAAGCACGAGATACCGACCCAGAAGTGGCCTATGCCATTGTAGACATGGTGGCGCGGGTGTTTATTGAAGAGAGAGATGCTTGGAATCAACGTCAAGACAAACGAGACCGCGTTGAAGTCAAGATGCTAGATAGCGTTTATAGTTTAGGCTATCAACAGTATCGCCCCAATACGAGAATTAACACCTTAACGGGTGGCTTATTTGGGCTGATGGTCGGGGTCTTGGTGATCTTTTTCCTTGAGTGGTTAGCTCAGGATATCATTCGCAATGAGGATGATGTTGAGCGCGTTTTGGACGTGGCCGTTTTAGGTTATATTCCATCTCATACCCCACAACAGGCAAATGAATGCCACCAGAGCCAGGCAAAATGGCCCTGGTTACAACTACAGCGACGCACCCAATCAGAGGGAGATGTCTCATGACCACTGATGCAATTGTGACCCTCAGCAATCCGACCTCGCCAGCGGCAGAGGCTTATCGCACCCTACGGATCAATTTAGAATTTGCCAATGTGGATGAACCCTTGAAGACTTTGCTGGTTGGTGGAACTGGACCTGATGATGATAAAGAAATCGTGTTAGCTAACTTAGGCGTGACTTTGGCTGATGGCGGCCAATCGGTGATTGTTGTCGATGCTGATTTACGCTATCCTCGCATCCACAGCCTTTTTGGCTTGAGTAATGCCCGAGGCTTTACTGATATGTTCCGCGATGATGCTGCGTTTAATAAACCGCCACTTCAGCAAATCCCCAACACATCTCTACAAATTTTATCTAGCGGCCCCCTCCCTCAAATCCCCAGTCATATCTTAAATTCGGCTAAAATGGCCCAAGTGTTGACCAAACTGAGTGAACAAGCCAATTTCGTCCTTTTCAATGCGCCTCCCCTGGTCACTGTGACAGATGCCGCCCTCTTAGCCTCAAAAGTAGACGGCACACTGCTCGTCGTTAAAGCGAATGTTTCTAAGCGTGAGCATGTAAAAGAAGCCAAGAATCGTTTAGAAAAAGTGCAGGCTAATATCGTCGGGGCTGTGCTTTCAAATGCGCCCTTGGATTCCAGTCTGAAACAATATTATCCTTAGAAGACGAAAACAAAAGGGTATATCCCACGCGATATGATATAGATTTTCACGACATCAATGAGATCAGCCGTTTGATAAGTATATCCCACGCGATATGATATAGATTGTTATTCTTCTATGGCCTCTTCCTCAACAGGTTCCAAACCATTATTAATCAAAAATTTAAAAAATTCTGAGTCCGCCGGCAGGATCATCGTATCCCCGCCTTTGAGAATGGCCGCATAAGCTTCCAGACGACGGGAGAAGGCGTAGAATTCTAGATCTTGAGAGAGGGCCTCCGCATAAATGGTAATCGCAGCGGCTTCGCCCTCACCCCGCAATTTTTGTGCTTCTTGCTCTCCTTCGGCCCGAATGACGATGCCCTCTCGGTCAGCTTGGGCGCGGATGATGTTGGCTTGCTCCTCACCCTCGGCCCGGTACAACGAAGATTCGCGTTCTCGTTCAGCCCGCATGCGATCAAAAACGCTTTGCTCGACCTCTACTGGCAAATCGGCTCGTTTAACCCGCACATCAACCACATCAATGCCAAATTCGGAAGCCTTTTCGGCAGACGAAGTCGCCACCTGTTCCATGACATTTTCACGCTCTTGGGCGATGATGTCTGTAAATTGAACCGTGGCCACTTCACGTCGTAATTCAGAGAAGACAATGTCATCTAAACGCGCCCGCGCTCCAGCCTCGGTGCTAACCGCTTTGAAAAAAATGAGGGGATCTTGAATACGCCACCGCGTTACATGATCAACCACCAAACGTTTTTTATCAGATGTCAAATATTCCTGTGGCGGCGCGTCGCTGGAGAGGATGCGCTTTTCAAAATAAATAACATTTTGGATAAAGGGTGTCTTAAAATTTAAGCCAGGCTCTTGAATGATCTTAATCGGTTCTCCAAACTGAAGAATGATCGCTTGATTCGTTTCATCGACCACAAAAAAAGCTTGGATGATCAAGATTCCCCCCAAGATGAGGAGAAAAAGCATGATACTAAGTATATTTTGTTTCATTTTATTCACCTTCTTCTGTTGTATCTGAAGTTTGTGGGATTGAGGGTGATGGGTTTGGGCTGGGAGGTGGTGCGCTAGGGTCGGTCAGAGGGAGAAAAGGTAAGACTTGATTATTGATTGCTTTCTCGTCTAGGAGAATCAATTCGATTTGGTTTAGAATTTTTTCGAGAGCCTCTATATGAAGACGTTCTCGAGTCACCTCTGGGGCGGTGCGGTAGGCGTTTAACACAGACAAAAATCGTTGAGCATCCCCTGTTGCGCGGAGGACTTCTCGATCCTTAAACGCAGAGGCTTCTTCTATTGCCCGCTGCTTTTCCCCTCGCGCTCGCGGAACAATATCATTTTGATAAGCTTCGGCTTCATTAATCAGACGCTCTTTATCGGCCAAAGCACGAACCACTTCCTGAAACGCATCCCGGACTTCTTCAGGGGGGTCGGCCACTTGCAGTCGTACATCGGTCACTTGAATGCCTGTGCCATAGTCGTCCAATAAGCGAGCTAAAAAAGTGCGGGTATCCTCTTGGACTCGAGCCCGTTCTTCGGTGATGACAGCATCAATGGTCATCTGGCCTACCGTACTGCGTAGACCCACCTCGGCACTGTCGCGCAGGACTTTTTCGGGGTCTTGCACATTGAAAACGTAGTCGCGTGAATTAGCAATCCGATATTGGACCAATAATTCGACTTGGACGATGTTTTCATCTGTGGTCAGCATCAGAGCTTCGTCCAATACTTCTTGCTTCCGGTCAGTCCCCGCCGTTTGAAAGCCTATTTCTTCCCGCCGAATGCTCTCCATATCCACAATTTCTACTGTTTGAATCGGCAGGGGAAATCGATAATTCAAGCCGGATGTTGTAACCGCCGAAAATCGCCCAAAGGTGCGGACCACACCTTCTTCACCGGGTTGGACAATATAAATGCCGGACCCTAACCAGATTAAAATCACGACGACAAAAAGGATGATATAAAAGGAACTACGCTGTCCCGAAAACCAACCGAAGAGTCGTTTCATAAAATCACCAAATTCTTCTAGTTCTTGAGGAACATCATTTCTTTTTGACATTTTGACCTTCTTTCTTGCTTTAGATAGTGATGAAGGTATATTCTACCTAAATAACCGCATCTCCACAAAAGAGGGCTTGCGCCGTGGCAAAGTGGCAGCATTGCAGTATAATAACATAAAATAATCCATAATGATGACAAGTGAAGGAGATATTTCAAGTGCAGGCCAATAATTCTGACCTGATTGGTCAACACGTCCCTGTTTTAGACAAGGGCTGGGTTGAATTGCAAGATGTGATGGGGGATGATTTAGCTATTGTTAATGCTGCTCGTGTCTCATTTCTGGGCGAGAGCAAAGGGCCAGTGCGGGATAAAAAGTTGTTGTTTTATTTGATGCGCCATCGACACACTACACCTTTTGAGCAAGTAGCGTTTAAGTTTCGTGTGCCTGCCCCCGTCATTGTTTGGTAGCATTCTCTAATTGTTATTTGTTATTATCATACCATTTTTTGAGGATGGACAATTCGCTGCCCCCTACTCGGCGACGAGATAGGTGTAACCCGTCAAACTCGGTGAACCCTAAACTGATAAGGCATGGGAATACCGAGCCAAGCCCGAATGGGAAGGTGTAGAGACTGGACGGCGGGGGTCTCTCTTGTCAACTTAGAGATCAAGGTACAGTCCGAACTTACAGGAAACTGTAAGAGCTACGCAGAAATGATGTAGTCACTGGTCTAAGGGTCAGGGGTAACAGCTTGGGCAATGGGTACGACTTTGACAAAGGGTCGAGGCATTTTGATTTTTGGGGTGTCTACTGTTCGGCCTAATTTCACGACCCTCATCCCCATATCCGCCATCCCAAATAATAGCCCCACGACCCCAAGACCAAAGTCACCTGCCACCGCCAATCTTCCGTCTCTCGCATAAAGCCTGCCAAGGCTGGTACGAGGGACGTGATCATAAAATAAGGAGCGAAACAAAGGGAGGCCAAACAGAGAAGAGCATCATGGCGATTTTTTAGCCCCCAATAGGCTAAAAGCAACCCGAAGGGTAGGCTATAGGGAAAGAGGGACAAGTTGACACTTTGATTTGGTTGGTGGTCTAAGATATGTTGCCACCAGAATCCCCAAATCAAAATCGATAGACATACCACGCCCCCGAGCCATAAGATTGACCAACGATTGAAGCGCGGTAAAATGGTTAGGAAGACTCCCTGTGGTTTAGCTAGCAAGAGCGGTATACCCAAGTCCTGTGGTAGGATTAAGCCTAATAATAAAAAACAATCTAGTTGTCCTAGGGTGATTAAAACAATAACAGGGGCCGAGAGAATCATCAACACCATCTTTTGAGGTGATTCTACATACAAAGCGATCAGGGCCATCGAAACTAACAGCATCAGCCCTGCCCCAGCAGGATGGGGCAACCAGGCAAAGGGATAAAGGAGTGGGAAAATCCAGGGAGGATTGAATACAAGTCCTGATTGCTCATAAGGGTTGACCAAATGAAGCGCAGCGGGTCTAAAGACATCAACCCAATCCTTAAAGGTGACAGGCAAATTGGCGAAGATAAACCAAAGCATGAGGAATAAAAACCCTATGATGCCTAAACGCCAACCCTTTATCTCCCAGAGCCTCTGCTGTCTTCGAGGCCCCCTCACCGCAGGACCTTCCACCAGAGAAACCCCCCTGCCAAAATCATGAGCCAAAGACTGATCTGTTTTAAGTCTGCATCATTACGGAGTAGTACCCCAGCTAACAACATGCCGACGGATGCTACAGCCCACGTCAGGCGGTGGATAGAGTCTTCGAGTTGCCGAATGGTCCGTCGTGATTGCGGTGCTAATTTGGTCTCTAAAGGTAAGGCCCCATTTTCAGCTTCAGTCAGGATCTTGTCGAGACGAGAGGGCATGCCAGCGGTTATGGTAGCGATTTTGAGAGCTTCTCTAAGCCATTCTTGCCAATTGTTTTGTAATTCCTCGCGAGCCAATTCTTCAGCAAAGGGGATTGTCTCCGTCCAAGGGTCAAAATTATCGTCCAGACTGGTGGTTAACCCACTCAACAAACCGATGGCCCGCAGAATAAATAACATATCAGCCTGAAATTGGAAGGGAGCCTCATTAATCAAGTCTTTATATTCTACTAATAGCTCTTCAGTTTGCTCCCAAGCCATATCGCGCATTTGCCCCATCCGCAGGCCCCAAAAACGATCAAACATATCCCGATGGGCTTCTTCCAAGCGTTGTTTGTCAGCTTCTGGGAGCAACATACCTGCCTTGTCATAAGCTTCTACAATCCCTCGGGCGTTACGCATCCCTAAAGCAATGGCATAATCTCGCAAAGCCGCCCGCAGTCTCTGCGGCACGGTAGCCACCATGCCGAAGTCGATGAAAATAATTTGATACGGCCTTGCCTGGCCACCGTTCAGATGATCTAGCCTTGGTAAAGGACGGATGAAGAGATTGCCAGGGTGTGCATCAACGTGGACGAAATTGGTTTTAAAGACTTGTTGCATGTAGATGTTGTACAGTTTTTTGGCTAACTCACTGCGGTCAATGTCCGCTTCATCCAAGGCAGTAAAATCTGAAATGCGAATATAGCTGACATCCTCCATCGTTAACACGGATAGGGTGCTATATTCCCAATAAACTTTCGGTAAATAGAGAACTTTTTCATGGCTGAAATCCTTGGCAAAACGTTCAATATTTTTACCCTCAGTCAAATAATCTAATTCACGACGGGTGACGAGCGCAAACTCGTCGGCCAACCAATCAAGGTTGACCCGTTGAGAGACCTTCGGATAATATTTCAACCAACCCAAAGCAAGCGAAGTCGCCGCCAAATCGACTTCCACAATTTGATGGATGTCGGGGCGTTGGACTTTGACCACGACTTTAGAACCATCTTCGAGTTTGGCGTGATAGGCTTGGGCCAGCGAAGCTGCGGCTAAAGGTTCAGGATCAAATTCAGTAAAAATTTGTTCTAAAGGGCTAGAAAGTTCTCTTTCAAGCAAGTCCTTAATAGCAGGCCAGGGGTGCGGTGGTACCTCATCTTGTAACCCAGCCAACTCTTGCACGACATCGGCGGGCAAAATATCAACCCGAATGCTTAAAAATTGGCCTAGCTTAATCAGTAACCCTCCCAACTCGATGGCTACCACCCGAAATTGTCGAGCGATCTTACGCCAACGGGTGATGGATGTTTGGACAGCATAGGCTTTCACCAAAGGTACTTTGCGTAATAACACATCCCACAAAATAAGGTGCATGAAGATGGTCGCAAAAAACCAGGTCACTTTTCGATAGCGAACATTTGTGAAGAAGTCTTTAAATTCCAATGAACTTCCTTTGATCCCAATTGTGATACAAGAGAGAGGAGCTTTTCTCAAATCAGCGAAGATTATTCAATAAACCATCGAACTTAATCGGATATCCTCTATCACAAAACCTTACCATAATTAGATGGAGGCTGCCAGTTATGCCTATCGTTGCCTGAATTGTTAGGCCTGAATGATAAATACAAAAGTCATTTATTTCCCTCTTGACATTAGGATGACTTTATGTTATAGTATCCCACAGTTAACAGCGTAGTACTCAGAGGAATAAAGTTCCTCTACCTCTAATTTTGCTATCTTAAATAAAGGAGGTGATGCTCATGGATTATAGTCGTAACAGTAGTCAAAGCCCCGTAGCATCACCTCTGATTTTCAAGTAGATGCTACGGGGCGCAAAAAGCCTCTCGCCAAACGGTGAGAGGCTTTTTGTCTTCCGCTGGTCTTTATCGGGCCGCCAAACATCATCTAACCACAGAGATTTCGACATAAATAGGATTATCTCCGCGACTGCCAAAAATTAGACCTTGGTTATTCCGAAATTTCCAATTGCTGCGATAAATGCCCGGTGTGGTTGGCGCAACCAAGGTAATTGATATATCAACCTCAGATCCAGGTGGCACTATTTGCTGTAGATCAAGACTTTCTACTTCTCCTAATTTTTTTCCCCCAAAAAATACCAAGGCGTAATCTGGCAACCAAGTACAATCACCCGTATTTCTCATACGCCAAGTCTTGACAAAGGTTTGTTCAGGTGCTAAGACTGTGCCATCAGGGATAGTAATATCGGCTACGTATTGAGCTTGATTCTGACAATCCACAGCATTAATGGTTGCTACAGGCGTTTCTTGAGCTACTGAAATATTCTTTTCAGGTAGTATAAATTGGCTGCTATCTAAGACAAAACGTCGATTGAGGGTATTTAATCCACTCACTTTAACCCCATACTCCCCCTCAGCAAAACCCGTTACATCAAGTGGAACCAAGCGTTCAAAGGTTTGGGCTGCATCGGCACAGGGCCTATCGACAGCCCGCATCGTATTGACACTCAAAAGAAAGGTACCTCTAGCGAAACCTGGTTGAATCTCATCTAAGTGGACGCAAGCATCTGCCATCTCCCCCCGCACCACCACACTCACCTGTGGCGAATCGGTCTGACCAATAAAAATCTCCACTTCCTGCACAATAGCATCATGCCCTTGACCAAACAGGCTTTCTTCTAAATTTGATTGAGATCGCCCAGATAAACTCGCTGTGTCGCCAGTTGGTGTTGGCACATCAAGTTGAATCAAGGGAGCTTCAGAAATCGGTGGGCCATCTCGCAAAGAGCAAGACCACAAACTAAACATAAGTGAGCCAACAAGCATTAATTTTACATATTTTCGCCACATTGATATACCCCCTAAAATCACTCACCATATCACAATTTTGTCGAAGCGATACACATCTCAGGGCCATCTTACCATAAATATTCACAAATACACAACATCATTTAGCCTTTTTAGTCTGTTACCCTCATCCTGACACTAGTAACACCCTTGGTACTTCAAGATGGCTAATAAGAGGTTAGACTGAAATCTTGAGGGTTTTAAGAAATACTCTCCCAATATTTTACAAATTCTAATATTATGATTACAATGAACCCTCATTTTTGAATAGTGTTGTTATATAGCCTGATAGTTGTGTCACTCTGAGAGATCATCAGATGCCAAGGAAGGGGAATTAATGAACTGTCCCACAGATTATGATGATCAAATGGGACACTTTTTAATGCTTATTCCTAACCGCCTCCAAAAGCCTGTTGAGTAAAGAGATATTTGTCTCGCTTCGCTCAAAATAATTTGTGGTTGTATCAGGTACGAGGTCATCATTATTCATATTAATGATAGAACAGGGTAAAAATTTCATACAGACCGGGGCATCAGTAAAGGCTAGTCTCCTAAACAAACATCGACAAGCCGAGATGCAAAGGGGCACAACTTTGATACCCGCCATCAAAACTATGACAAAAATATGGTTTTGGTGGCTTTTTTATACCTAAATTTAGGAAAGGGTTCAGGAACGTTTTATAACCATCTTGACTTTATTAGCGGTATCGTTGACCAGAGAAATAATATCCGTCGAAATCTTAAAGATGGCTAACCTCAGAGTTAGACAGAAATGTTTAGGGTTGCAGAAGGATAAAATTTATCTAGAAAACTATACCCAAATGAAGTCAACACTATTATTACAGAGAGAATGTTATATGCGAGGAGATCACAAAAAATTAAACCAAGTTGATCAACAGGATGAACTCCAGAGCCATCTAGCTTGGCGGCCTCGGAACGCGCCCCCTAAGCTAGGCCTGCCCTCTAAACAGGGCTTGTATGACCCAAGATTTGAACATGATGCCTGTGGGGTTGGCTTTGTAGTCAATATCAAGGGCCAACAATCAAATGCTATCGTCAACCAGGCATTTACGGTCTTGTTGAATCTGACTCACCGTGGTGCTTGTGGAGCCGAGCCGACGACGGGTGATGGGGCTGGTATCTTAATGCAGATACCACACCAGCATTTTGTTCAAGAATGTGCAAGGCTAAACATTGATCTGCCTGAAGCAGGCGATTATGGGGTTGGCATGATTTTTTTGCCGCAGGATGAAGGCCAACGCCAAGATTTTGCAGCGCGTTTAGAAGCGATCATTGAAGCCGAAGGTCAGAAAGTCCTCGGTTGGCGTACGGTTCCCACAGATGGCAGTATGTTAGGTGAGACCGCCAAATTGCGTGAACCTGTTATTCAGCAAATATTCATTGGCCCTAACGATGCTGCCTTGATTCAAGCAGAAGATGGTCTAGGATTTGAACGTAAGCTTTACGTTATCCGTCGTCTTGCTGAAAAAGAAATTCGTTTTAGCGATCTGCCTGGCGGTGATATGTTCTACATCCCCAGCCTGTCGGCCCGAACCATTGTCTATAATGGGATGCTCATGCCAGAACAAGTGACAGCGTTCTATCTTGATCTGACCAAGCCTGATATAGAAAGTGCCATTGCCGTCGTTCACTCCCGTTTCAGTACCAACACCTTCCCCAGTTGGGAACGCGCCCATCCCAATCGTTATCTCATCCACAACGGTGAAATCAACACCGTTCGGGGGAACATCAATTGGATGCACACCCGCCAATCAACGCTGGCCTCTGATCTCTTCGGGGATGACCTCCCCAAACTCTTCCCCATTATTGATGATCAGGGCAGTGACTCTGCGGTCTTTGATAACTGTCTCGAATTTCTGGGTCTGACAGGACGCTCTTTGCCTCACGCGGCTATGATGATGATTCCCGAGCCTTGGTCTAATCATCAGACGATGAACGATGAAAAGAAAGCTTTTTATGAATATCATAGCTGCTTAATGGAACCCTGGGATGGCCCAGCCTCGATCGCTTTTACCGATGGGACCCTTGTTGGGGCCGTCCTTGATCGCAACGGCCTCCGCCCTTCGCGGTATTATGTCACCAAAGATGAAGCGGGGGAGCCAGAATTGGTCATCATGGCTTCAGAAGTCGGCGTACTCGATGTAGAGCCAGAGCGGGTCTTGGCGAAGCAACGGCTGGAACCAGGCCGTATGTTTTTAGTGGATACGCATGAAGGACGCATTATTGCTGATGAAGAAATTAAGCAAAACATGGCCAAGGCACATCCTTATCGCGCTTGGCTCGATCAATATTTGATTTCTTTGGATGATCTCGCCCAGGCTGAACCCGAGCCGCTCCGGCCACCAGAAGCGGTTCTGATCCAACAACGAGCCTTTGGCTATACTTTTGAAACCCTACGTGTCTTGGTCGGCCCGATGGCCACAAATAGTCTTGAGGCTCTGGGAGCAATGGGGGATGATACGCCTGTTGCCGTGCTGTCCAATCATTCCCAATTACTCTATAATTATTTCCGTCAACTGTTTGCTCAAGTGACCAATCCACCGCTTGATGCCATCCGCGAAGAATTGATTACGGCCACTGAAGTGATGATGGGCTCTGAGCTAAACCTCTTGGACACCCTGCCTGAAAGTTGCCATCAGGTGAAATTAAACACCCCTGTCTTAACCAACACCGAATTAGCCAAAATCCGTCATATCCAAACGCCGGGCTTCAAGTCACAGACCTTGTCTATCTTATTTAATGTCAATGACGGCGTGGAGGGCATGGAAAAAGCCTTAGACAATCTATTTGCCACAGCCGATAGGGCCATTAAAGATGGGATGAATATTTTCATTTTATCGGATCGTGGGGTAAATGAAGAAAAAGCCCCTATTCCCGCATTATTAGCCGTTTCTGGCCTACATCATCATCTCATTCGAGAAGAAACACGTACCCAAGTGGCCTTAATTGTTGAAACTGCAGAAGCGCGTGAAGTCCATCATTTCTGTGTTTTAATTGGCTATGGTGCGACAGCAGTTAATCCCTATCTGGCTTATGAAAGTCTGAATACGATGATTGAGGATGGTTCTCTGGTTGATATTGATTATCCTAGTGCTGAGTATCAATATATCAAAGCGGCCAATAAGGGCATCGTCAAAGTCCTCTCGAAGATGGGCATTTCTACCATTCAAAGTTATTGCGGGGCCCAAATCTTTGAGGCTCTGGGCTTAAGTCAAGCCTTGGTGGACAAATATTTTACTTGGACAGCCACCCGTGTAGAAGGGATCGGTTTAGCGGAAATTTATGAAGAGATCCAGCATCGTCATAATCTGGCCTTCCCAGCTCGTAAATCTCAAACCCATCAAGTTTTGCCTGTTGGGGGTGATTATCAATGGCGACAGGGCGGCGAATATCACCTCTTCAATCCACAAACGGTCCATCGTCTCCAATATGCGACGCGCACGAAGAATTATGAGGTTTTCAAAAGGTATTCAGCGACTGTTAATGATGTGTCCCAAGATATAGGCACTTTACGCGGCTTGCTGACATTTAAGACCGACACTGACTCTATCCCGCTTGAAGAAGTTGAACCCGTTGAAGAAATTTGTAAACGTTTCAAGACTGGAGCCATGTCTTATGGTTCAATTAGCAAGGAAGCTCATGAGAGTTTGGCGATTGCTATGAACCGCATCGGCGGGAAAAGCAATACAGGCGAAGGGGGAGAAGACCCAGCCCGTTATCGTTTAGATGAGAATGGCGACTCTCGCAATAGTGCCATTAAACAAGTCGCCTCGGGCCGGTTTGGGGTGACCAGCGAGTACCTCGTTAACGCTCAAGAGTTACAGATTAAGATGGCCCAGGGAGCCAAGCCAGGCGAGGGTGGACAGCTACCAGGTCGAAAAGTTTATCCTTGGATCGCCAAAGTCCGTCATTCAACCCCTGGGGTAGGGTTGATTTCGCCACCGCCTCACCATGATATTTATTCCATCGAAGATTTGGCCGAATTAATTCATGATCTCAAAAATGCTAATCACCATGCTCGGATCAACGTTAAGCTCGTCTCTGAAGTTGGTGTGGGCACGATTGCGGCTGGGGTAGCCAAAGGCCATGCCGATGTTGTTCTCATCAGCGGCTATGATGGTGGCACAGGGGCCTCACCTCAGACAAGCATTAAGCATGCTGGCTTGCCGTGGGAACTCGGCGTGGCTGAGACACATCAAACCTTGGTCCTGAATAATCTTCGTAGCCGTATCGTCGTGGAAACAGATGGACAGCTAAAAACGGGTCGGGATGTGGCGATGGCCGCCCTTTTAGGAGCAGAAGAATTTGGCTTTGCCACCTCTCCCTTGGTGGCCTTGGGGTGTATTATGATGCGGGTCTGCCATCTTGACACCTGTCCTGTCGGTGTGGCCACCCAAAACCCAGATTTGCGTCAGAAATTCACTGGCGACCCAGAGCAGGTGGTCAATTTCATGCACTTCATCGCCCAAGAACTACGCGAGATCATGGCCCAACTCGGCTTTCGGACAGTCAATGAAATGATTGGCCGCACGGATAAATTAGAAGCTCGCCAAGCGATTGAACATTGGAAAGCCAAGGGCATTGACCTTTCGGCCATTCTCTACCAACCAGACGTACCTGATGATGTTGGGCGTTATTGTCAAATTCCGCAAGATCATGGGTTGGCTAATGCTTTGGATAATCAAGTGCTGTTAGACCTCTGTCAGTCTACCCTGAAAAGCGGTGAACCGATGGCCGCCACCCTGCCTATCAAAAATACGCATCGTGTCGTCGGCACGATTTTGGGCAGTGAAGTTACGCGCCGCTTTGGGGCAGAAGGCTTGCCGGAAGATACCATTCGCTTACGCTTCCAAGGCTCTGCGGGGCAAAGTTTTTCCGCTTTCACCCCGAAAGGCATGACCTTTGTCTTAGAGGGCGATGCCAATGACTACTTCGGCAAAGGGCTTTCTGGCAGCAAAATCATTGTCTATCCACCCGAAGGCTCAACGTTTATCGCGGAAGACAATATCATCATCGGTAACGTGGCCTTCTATGGGGCAACCTCTGGGGAAGCTTATATTCGCGGTGTGGCTGGGGAAAGATTTTGTGTGCGCAACAGCGGTGTCCATACGGTCATTGAAGGGGTAGGCGACCATGCTTGTGAATATATGACTGGCGGGCGTGTGGTTGTGCTAGGTCGTACAGGGCGTAACTTCGCGGCTGGCATGTCGGGCGGCATTGCCTACGTCTGGGACAGAGCAGGCGACTTCCATATCCGCTGCAATCAGGAAATGGTCGATCTCGAAGCGTTGGAAGACCCAACAGAAATCGCCGAAGTCAAAAACATGATTGAGAAGCATATTCATTATACCCAAAGTGGGCCTGGTCAACGGGTTTTAGATGATTGGGATAACCAAGTCTCGCACTTCGTCAAAGTGCTACCCCGAGACTATAAACGTATGTTAGAGGCCTTCGCCCGCGTGGCCGAACAAGGTCTCAGCGGTGATGAAGCCGTTATGGCTGCTTTTGAACAGAATAAAAATGATGAAACCCGTGTGAGCGGAAATTAGAAATAAATAGTTATTAGTGGTTAGTGATTAGTTGTTGTTATAAAAACTAATCACTAACCACTAATATTTATAGGAGAAAAGGAAAATGGGTAAAGCGACTGGATTTATGGAGTATGCGCGGGAGCAGCCTGCTGAACGCCCGCCCCTAGAGCGCATTAAAGATTGGGATGAATTTCATCATCACCTGCCCGTTGAAAGTTTACAACAACAGGGTGCCCGCTGTATGGATTGTGGTATTCCTTTTTGTCATACTGGTGAATTAATAAGCGGCATGGCTTCTGGCTGTCCGATCAATAACCTCATCCCCGAATGGAATGATTTGGTCTATCGGGGTCTATGGCGTGAGGCCCTAGACCGTTTACAGGCCACAAACAATTTCCCCGAATTTACAGGGCGTGTCTGTCCGGCCCCTTGTGAAGGGTCTTGTACCTTGGGGATTATTGAACCAGCAGTGACCATTAAAAATATCGAAATGTCGATTGTAGATAAAGGCTTTGAGGAAGGCTGGATTGTACCCAATCCGCCTCAGAAGCGGACAGGCAAAAAAGTGGCCGTGGTCGGCTCTGGTCCGGCCGGATTATCCTGCGCGGCGCAACTTAATTCAGTCGGGCACAACGTCACTGTCTTTGAACGAGCAGACCGCATTGGCGGATTGCTCATGTATGGTATCCCCAACATGAAATTGGACAAACTCAACGTGGTTCAACGGCGGGTGGACTTAATGGCTGAAGAAGGGGTGACCTTTGTGACCCATTGTGAAATTGGCAAAGATCGGGAAGCCACGAAGCTGCTCGATGAATTTGATGCTGTGGTACTATGCTGTGGGGCGACCCAGCCAAATGATTTCTTCACCAACACAGAAGGGCGGCAATTAAAAGGCATTCATTTTGCCCTGGATTTCTTACGTGGTAATACCAAATATTTACTTGACTCGAAGCTAAATCTGACCTCAAATGGACAGCCGCCAATTTTGGCGACAGATAAGGATGTCATTGTGATCGGCGGCGGTGATACAGGAACAGATTGTGTTGGCACCTCGCTCCGCCAAGGTTGCCGAAGTTTAGCTCAGTTTGAGATTATGTCAGCCCCACCCCAAACGCGAAGGCCTAATAATCCTTGGCCGGAATGGCCCAATATCTATCGCGTTGACTATGGGCAAGCGGAAGCCATTGCCCTTTACGGGAAAGAGCCACGCAGCTATGCCATTAGCACCAAAAAATTTGGCGGCGATGAGCATGGTCAGCTTAAAGAATTGCATACGGTCGATTTAGCCTGGAAACCCGCTGAGAATGGTGGTCGCCCTAGCTTTGACGAAATTCCTGGTTCCGAAAGAGTCTGGCCCGTCCAATTGGTCCTCTTAGCCCTTGGGTTTCGCGGCCCCGAAGACCACATCATCGAACAACTCGGGCTAGAGCGTGACCGACGCAGCAATGTTCAAGCTGAATACGGCCAATTCCACACCAGTGTCGAAGGCATTTTCTCCGCGGGCGACATGAGACGAGGGCAAAGTTTGGTTGTGTGGGCGATCAATGAAGGCCGTGGCGCGGCGCGAGAGTGTGATCGGTATTTAATGAGGGATTAGTATTCAGTGTTCAGTGTATTTAGTCATAGCATCGCCCTAACCGCTGATAACTGATAACTGGTCACGCCATTATTTATCAGTCACAATGTCTGCACCACCGCCGTGTGTTTGACCCGATAAGTTGTCCAGTGGAAAAATTGGCCCAAGGCCACCTCCATATCCCGAATAGCCGTATGGCCCAAATAAAGGCAAAAACTTGATTGGCCTGGTTTTATGACCCCCCAAATCGAGGCCGATATTGAATGGCCTCAGCCACATGAGAGGCTCCGATTGTGTCTGCCCCGGCCAAATCAGCAATTGTGCGGGCTAGTTTAAGGATACGGTGATAGGCCCGAGGACTCAGATATAATTGGGCCATGGCTGACTTAAGAAGTTGTGAACTCGCATCATCCACTTCACAAAATTGGCGTATTTCAGCCGGCCCCATTTCGGCATTGATTTGTAATGATATTTGATTAAAACGATCTCGCTGAATCTGACGGGTCGCTTCAACGCGGTCACGCACAGTGGCACTCGGTTCACCCATTTGTTTAGCGGCTAATTTCTCAAAATCGATTCGCGGCACTTCGATATGAATATCGATTCGGTCTAACAAAGGCCCAGATAATTTCTTTTGATAGCGTTGTACCATTGATGATGAACAGGTACATTCTTTCTCTGGATCACTGTAGTAGCCACAGGGACATGGATTCGCACTGGCGACGAGGGTAAAATTGGCTGGGTAAGTCAAAGAACCGGCTGAACGACTAATAGCTATAATTTTATCTTCTAAAGGTTGACGTAGCATATCTAAGATGCGGGTACTAAATTCGGATATCTCATCTAAAAATAAGACCCCGCGATGAGCTAGGCTAATTTCACCTGGCTTAGGCCAACGACCACCGCCGATTAGCCCGGCATAACTAATCGTATGGTGGGGTGCCCGAAATGGCCGATGCGCGATGAGCGGTTGCTTGGATGATAGTTGGTCCGAGACAGAGTAAATCCGCGTGACATCTAAACATTCCTCAATTGTCATATCAGGTAGAATCCCTGGCATAGCCCTAGCGATCAACGTTTTACCTGAACCAGGCGGCCTGTCATTAAAAGATTATGACCACCCGATGCTGCAACTTCTATCGCCCGCTTCACATGTTCTTGGCCCTTGATTTCGGCTAAATCAGTCACGATAGGTGGAGAACCAATCTCAGACAAGTCATAATTGGCTTCGTAGGGTGATAAACGCTCATGCCCCGTTAAGTGGTCAATCAATTGTAAAAGTGATTTTATGGGATAGACAGTTAGCCCCTCAATCAAGGAGGCTTCGGCTGCATCCTCCGCTGGAACGAACAGGGTGGTAAATCCACGCTGGTGAGCCAGATTCGCCATTGGCAAAATGCCACTGACGTGGCGGACTGTTCCATCAAGCGATAGTTCTCCAACAATAATCGCCTTCTCAAGATCACCATAAATTTGTTCTGAAGCTAATAGTATACACAGGGCAATCGGCAGATCATAAGCCGGACCAACCTTGCGGGTATCTGCTGGGGCGAGATTAACCGTCACTCTTTCTCGTGGAAATAACAGGCCTGAATTTTTAATGGCCGCCCGGACACGCTCTCGGCTTTCCTGTACTGCCGCATCTGGCAGTCCGACAATGGTGACAGAAGGCAAGCCGTGGGTAATATCAACTTGAACATCAATCAGCACACCATCTAATCCAATCACAGCACAACTCGTTATAGTCGCTAACATTTTTCTTTTGAACCTATTTCTATGACAAAAAGTTAAATTAAAGAAGAGGTGGCTATTATAACATGGTTATTTAGTCCTGCCTATCTTTAAGATCTATGCCTGATTTTCATAAAATATTCAAAAATATAAAGTATTATAAAAATCATTTAGCGGTATTGTTGATCTGTACTAGACTCGGGCATAATCTTAAGATTTGGCGTTGAAATAGGACGCAGATGAACACAGATTTTTTGAATGAATCTGCGGTCATCAACTGTGTTGATGCAATTTGCGGTCATCTATGTCCCCTAAAAATTAAATTTATGCCTGTGTTGAGTATAAGATAAAAATTGACACAACCATAAAAATACATAGAATGTTGCCCACTCAAAGGATGAGCGATAATAAGGGTCGTCCCTATTTTTAGTCATCTAATACAAGCAGCAAAGGAGCAATCGCATGAGTGAGCTGCCTAGCCATAGCAATGTTGTTATCATTGGAGCAGGCATTGTAGGCAATTGTGTGGCCTATCATTTAGCCAGATTAGGCTGGAAAAATATTGTTTTGCTGGATAAAGGGCCTCTCCCTAATCCAGGTGGTTCGACAGGCCATGCCTCAAATTTCATCTTTCCTGTTGACCATTCCAAAGAAATGACCTTGTTGACGCTGGATAGCGTCAGACAATATAAAGAACTCGATGTTTTTACAGAAAGTGGCGGTATAGAAGTCGCCCGTACCGAAGGACGCATGCAGGAGTTGACCCGCCGCATGGCTTCGTCCAAGGCCTGGGGTATCGAGTCTCATCTCATTACCCCGGCTGAAATCAAAAATCTTGTGCCTTATATCAATGAAGATATTCCTCTCGGTGGCTTTTATACACCCTCCGTTGGAGTCGTCGACTCACTGCGAGCAGGTACGCTGATGCGTGAGAAAAGCCAAGCATTGGGTGCATTGAGCATTTTTCCAAACACCGAAATCACGGACATTGAGGTCAAACAGGGTCGGGTGAAAGCGGTTCAGACAAATCGAGGCCCGATCCAAACCAACTATGTGGTCATTGCTTGTGGGGTCTGGAGTCCCCGCATCGCTCACATGGCCGGGGCATCTATCCCCTTGACCCCTGCGGTTCACCAAATGATCAGTGTGGGGCCAGTCCCCTTGTTTGATAAAACTGTCGGCGAAATTGAATATCCCATCGTTCGTGATATGGACACCTTCTGTTACGAACGCCAACATGGGGGCGATATGGAGGTTGGCTCCTATGCCCATCGGCCCATTTTATATGATGCCGATGAAATCCCCTCCATTGATCAATCTGCCCTCTCACCCACAGAATTACCTTTTACGGAAGATGACTTTGATCTGCAAATGGAACAAGCTCTGGAACTCATGCCCGACATTCTGGGTGATGAGCGGGTAGGCGTGCGATATGCCATTAATGGCTTGCTATCACTGACCCCGGACGGGTCGCCCATCCTCGGCGAAACGCCGGAAGTGAAAGGGTTGTGGTCCGCCGCCGCGGTCTGGATTAAAGAGGGGCCAGGCGTTGGGCGTTTAATTGCCGAATGGATGACCGATGGGGTGCCAGAAATTGATCCTCATACCTCAGATGTGTCGCGCTTTTACGACTATGCCCGCTCTAAGAAACATATCTGCGCCCGCACCTCGGAAAGCTTTAATAAAACTTATGGCATTGTTCACCCTAGTGAGCAATGGGACTCCAACCGCAACGTCCGCCTCAGCCCCTTCTATATCCGCGAGAAGGAGCTAGAGGCTGTTTTCTTTGAAACCGCAGGCTGGGAACGCCCTCAATGGTACGAATCCAATAAGAAATTGCTCGATGAATTTGGGTCGCGGGTCAATGAGCGAGAGGCGGAGTGGGACTCACGCTGGTGGTCGCCCATCATCAACGCCGAACACTTAGCCATGCGTGAGAGAGCGGCCCTGATCGATCTCACTGCCTTTGCCATTTTCGATATCAGCGGGCCTAGTGTCTTAGATTATATTCAATATTTGGCCATGAATCAGATGAACGTCAAGGTCGGACGGGCTGTCTATACCCCCATTTTGGCTGAAAATGGCGGTTTCAAATCTGACTTAACCATTATGCGGCTGGACAAAGCGCATTTCCGCATCGTGACAGGCGGCTCTGACGGGGGACGCGATAAAAAGTGGTTCACCCAACATTTGCCCGAAGATGGCTCCGTGCAATTTCAAGATATGACCTCCGCCCTGTGTACTGTTGGGATTTGGGGGCCTCGCGCCCGAGATATCGTTCAAGCAGTGACTGAAGATGATCTCTCTGATGCTGCTTTTGCCTACGGTAGGGTTAAAGAAGTCACCCTTGATACGCTCAAAACGCGCCTGCTGCGGATTTCGTATGTCGGCGAAATGGGCTGGGAGATTTACGCCCCGATGGAACAGGGGCTGAAATTATGGGATATACTTTGGGAGGCGGGTCAGCCACATGGGTTGATACCAGCAGGCATCGGCGTTTATGGCACGACGGGCCGTTTGGAAAAAGGCTATCGCTTGATGGGGCACGAGTTGGAATTGGCGTATAATCCTGTTGAAGCAGGTCTGACCCGACCCAAAGTCAAAAAACAAGACTTCATTGGCAAGGAAGCCTATTTGAAGGCTCGCAGTGAAGACCCTGCTGCCATTTTATGCACCCTCACCGTAGACGACCATACCTCTACATCCGGGACGCGCCGTTTTATGTTGGGCAATGAGCCGATTTTGACCTTGGCAGGCGACGGAAACAGCCTTTCCGAAGGCATCGTTGACCGCCATGGTCGGCGTTCTTATGTCACCAGTGCTGGGGCCGGTCCTTCTGTCGGCAAACATATTCTGTTCAGCTATCTTCCCCCTGAATATGCCAAAGAGGGAACGAAGTTATTGGTCGAATATATGGCCGAACAGTATCCAGTGACCGTGGCTGTTGTGGGCAGTACCCCTCTCTTTGACCCAAATAATGAGCGCCTGAAAGGTTAAGCGTGAAACGGAGCATTGAAATGCTCCGTTGATATTGCGAAACCTGTTGAAACAGGTCAGAACTTAGTGCGTTTCAACGCACTTTTTATATTAACTGATGAGTGAAATCATCAGCCAAACGGAAGGACAACAGCATGACACTTGATATTCTTGTTTGTGTCAAACGGGTTCCGGCTCCAGGGGCCAAAATGACCTTGACCGCTGATGAGCAGGAGATTGAAACCCGTTATTTAGGCTTTACTATTAGTCCGCACGAAGAATGTGCTGTGGAAGAGGCAGTGCGTCTGATTGAAAGGCATGGCGGCACATCGACTGTTTTAACCCTCGGCTCAGACGAGGCAATTGAACAATTACGCTTTTGCCTGTCCTTGGGGATCGAGAAATCCATGCTCTTACAAACAGATGGGCGAGATTGGGATCCTATGGCGACCTCTAGGGCCATCATCGCCGCCATTCAGAAACAAAAAGAGGTTGGCGTAACCCATAATCTGCTGCTCTTTGGCAATGAGTCGGCTGATTCAGGGGGGTATCAAGTCGGCATCCGTGTGGCCCATGCCTTTGACTTGCCCTGTGTGACAGGCATCAAAGCTTTAGAAATTCAGAATGATATCGCTACTGCCAAACGGGAGGCAGCGAATGGCTGGGAAATCTTTGAGGTGCCGCTGCCAGCCGTCTTCACCGTCAAAGAGGGAATCAATTTACCACGTTATCCTTCGGTTCCTGGCAGATTAAAAGCCAAACGCAAGCCCATTGAGCAACTACAGCCAGAACAGATCATCGGTGGCCCAGTTAAATCACACCTCAAAATCCCTCAAGAAGTCGCTCAGGAAGTACAAATTTTGGGTGAAGGGCCAGAGGCTGCGCCAAAAATTATCGACATTCTCAAAGAGATCGGGGTGGTATAAACATGCTATTAGCTTTCATTGATCATGATCGAGGGACGTTAAACAAAATTTCATTAGAAATGCTGACCTTAGCTCGTGGGGTAGCTCAGGAAATCGGCTCTCCTTTAGCCACAGTGCTGATCGGTGAACCGGCCCGCACGCTGGTTGAGGAAATAAAAGGCTATGGAGTCTCCCAAGCTTATCTGATCCTGCATGACAAGCTTGATGATTATGCCTCCGAAGCCTGGGCGCAGAGCATCGTCCATTTGATTGAAACACAGCAGCCCCAAGCTGTCCTCGCGCCAGGCACTGAACGAGGCCAAGAGGTCATGGCCCATGTTGCCGCCCGCACGGATTTGCCTTTGGCCGCAAATTGTACCGTGGTTCAACCTGAAGACGCTTATCAAGTCACCCGTGTGCTGTGGGGCGGCAGTCTCTTAGAAGAAGCCCAACTTGAAGGAAGCCCTAAGTTGCTCACCATTGCGCCGCATGTCATCGTCGCAGCGGCTGAAGATGCTGAGGTAGAGATTGCCGTAGAGGAAGTATGGCCTGCCTTAGCTGAGAAATATTTTCGGACTCGGATCACCGCTCGTGTCCAACCCGAAAGCGACAAAGTGTCGCTCGGTGATGCGCCCGTGGTGGTGAGCGGTGGACGTGGGGTTGGTAGTATAGAAGGGTTTGAAAGCCTGGATGAACTGGCCGCGCTTTTGGGTGGCGCAGTTGGCTGTTCCCGCGCTGTGACCAGTCTCGGTTGGCGACCCCATGCTGATCAAGTGGGTCAAACTGGCACCCGCGTCGCCCCAGACCTTTATATCGCCTGTGGCATTAGTGGAGCCATCCAGCACATGGCTGGCTGTAAAGGTTCGAAGAACATTTTGGTGATTAACACAGATCCTGAGGCCCCGATCCTCTCCAAAGCTGATTATGTTGTGATCGGGGATTTGCATGAGGTTGTCCCAGCTTTGAGCGAGGCACTTAGAAAAGCGAGAGGGTAGGGGGTCATTGTTATACAGAAGGCACGAGAGAAAGTGCGTTCCAGAGGGATGACAACAGACATCCTGCCTTAAAGGGCGGCAAAAAATGTCAATTAAAAATTACCCAGATTTACAAGAATTAGCTGACAAAATCACGCCTCAACTTTAAAGGACTTTCTCGTGTCTCAATCTATCCCTACCCCAATTTCCGGCTACATTATCAGTCAAATGGTCATCACTACTTGTATCAACTTTTCTTCAGACTTATGATCTTTATTCATGATTGATCACCTCAATTTCTGCAATTGACCATAAGTCAACGACCGCCACAGCCATTCAGCCGGGCCAAAGCGAAAATAGCGCAGCCAAATCGGGGACAGGATGAGTTGAATGGCCCAGATGCCGCAGACGATGAGCAGTTGTCCCCAGCGTTCAATTTGCCCAAACAGCCCTAGCCCATGCCCGTAGAAGATGAACGTCGCGGCGATGGTCTGGAATAGATAATTACTTAAGGCCAAGCGTCCAACGGCGGTCAGCGGCTGGACGGCCCACGCCCAAGGACCTGATTGAACAATGAGCATGATCAGGGCAATATAGCCGAGGCTAAGGCCAACACTGCCCCAATAGTTGAACTGAGAACCGATGAAGCGCGAATATTCAAACGACCAGCCAGCGGCAAAGTTACGCAGCAGGCCCATGATCACCAGCGGAAAACCGAAGACAAATCCAGCAATGAGCAGATTGCGATAAAATTGGGGCGAACGTTGGGCCGTTAGCACCCCTCGTTTAAACAAGGCCATGCCAATGAGCATCAAACCACCTGCTCGCCAGCCAGTATAAAAGAAAAAGGCGATTGTTTCCATTTCAATAGAGGCTGGAATGCGGTGGCCCATTTGCTCAAGCCAACTGCCTTGGTAGACACTTAGTTCCCAGGCAATTTCGTCAGCCTCAGGGTGCCACTCGGCTTGAAGATCGGCCAGCACCTCTGGCGGGAAATTCGGCAGGCTAAAGGCCGTGCCCAATAGCAGTAGGGTGGATATGCTAAGGGATAAGACACCCCAGCCAATCAGCCAACCAGATGACAGCTTGCGGAACCAAAAGACAATCATCGCTGCTAGGGCATAAGCGACCAAAATATCGCCATACCAGAGCAGATAGGCATGCGCTAGACCGATGATCAGCAGCCAGAAGGTGCGTTTGTAGTGAAGACCCGCTGCGGGTTGTCCTTTGTCATCAAGCTTCTGGGTGATGAGGATGATGCCTGCCCCATAGAGAATCGAAAAGATGGTCAGGAACTTGGTATCCGCAAAGATGTGGCTTAATATCCACACCCAGCGATTTAGCCCCGTTAAATCGCCATAGACCCTTGGGTTAAAGTATGTGGCATAAGGCATGGAGAAACTTTGAATGTTCATCACCAAAATGCCCAGTAGGGCAAACCCGCGCAAAAAATCTAGGGCAATAATACGCTCCTGAGGTGTCACTGGCATGCTTTTTTCTTGTGCCATGGGCTAAACTCCTTGGTCAATATCAATTAACGATCAGTCAAAAATCGTTATTACTGGTTAAGCAATGGCTTCAAATGATTGTTTACCAGCCAATCACTGGCTTCAAAAAAGGCATAAGTGCGACGGAAAGCGGGATAAGAGAGGTCTTTGGGCGAGGCGAAGCTGGCCTTGTAGATAATGCCTTCAATTTCTTCGATGCGCTCTAAAATTTGGCCAGGTTCGGCGGGGACGTTGACATCGGCATAGGAGGCGTGAGGTTGGGGAAAGGTAATGGCTTGAGGGGGTAGGGTTGGCAGAATGGAGAGCGCAATCAGGGCATGGTTATAGACGACTAATTGGGTGTCCAATAATTCGACCTGTTCGTCTGGGATAAAAATTAAGTCAAACTGTTCCCACCAATTTTGCTTCAACAAAACATGGCTGACTAAAGCCCTCATCTCTGACAAACTGGTCATGGTGCTTGTGCGTTGACTCAAAACGAAACCTTCCCTCATTTCCTCCACATGCTCTAAAGTATCCGAGAGTGGTGCTGAGGGAGATGGTTCGGCTTGAGACTGCCACCCAAAGGTACCAATTTGCTGCTCGCGTTTACGCTGCGCCTCATCAGCCTTTATCATGTCGGCCAAAATGCGGCGGGTGGCGATCATAATTTGAGAAAGAGACTGCAAAGTCCCACGAACAATACTTAAATCTTGTAAACTTGACATAAATATAGTACCCCTAGCAGGGGGATTAGAGGAGGTTTACCTTGTTTCTCTGATGAATGATATAAGAAACTGTAGCTTACTTAAACACAAAAGGCAAATATGTCTCTTTTTGTGGCCTAAATGTTAATGGTTCTGTGAGGAATTGTGTGATAAAGAGAGAGCCTTTCGCCAGCGAAAGGCTCTTTGAGCGCCGGGTAATATTCAGCAAATTTGAGCGCCTTTATATTTACAGGTAGCGCATCCATTGACAGCTTTAATGACTCGCTATGCGTTCTCCATCAACCAGACATAATTTCACAAATTTCTTTTCATCCGTATGCACTTCATAGGTGCGACCAGCAGCGGTAAAGATAAAGCGATAACCTGGCGTGATGACTTGGGCGTACATCATCCCTTCTTCGGGACATCCCAAGCTGGAGTCAGGCCAATTGGTCGCCTCTTGTTGCGTTAGCGTGATTTCATTGAGCGATAAAGCAGGATTTAGGGCGACAATTTCTGCTTTGGCTGCATTGAGCAGGGTCTCGATTGGATCTGACATCGGTCTTTCTCCATTGATTAAACAAAGTCGAATGGTGTCTCGAACATTTGAATGAAAAATATATTCTTGTCCTTGGGCCTCAAAGGTGAAACGATACCCGGCGGTAATGACAGCTGGATACATCATTCCCTCTTCAGGGCAGCCTAATCCGCCATCAGGCCATTGCACAGCTTCCGTTTGTTTAAGCACGATTTGATCGGCTGCAATCGTCGCATCATGCTGCTGAAGCATGGCTTTGGCGGTTACGATAAGAGCTTCTGTTGGGTCTGGCGTAGGCGCGGGGGTAGGGATTAGCGTCGGGGTCAGTGTTGGTGTAGGGGGAGGTGTTGCAGTTGGGGTGTGGGCAGCAGAAGCAGCAAATATTGCTTTTTGAGTCGCTTCTGGATCAGCGCAAGCACTGATGACCAGTAAGATAAGACATAAGACATAAGTTACTTTTTTCATGAACAGCCTCTTTCATAGATAGGTGATAATTTTTCTTGGTTAACAGACGATATGAACATGGTAGTCGTTCCTTAATCATGAAGCAAAAATGGGGATCTCGTAACTATATCACTATCACCCCTTGACTTTTTCCGTATAACGACATCCTTCATTGAAGTTGCTACATCCAAGAAAAGGGCCATACTTGCTGCTTCGCATGACGAGTTGGCCTGTTTGACAACTTGGACAAGCTTGCCCGACGCGGTCTGCGGGCGGTAAAGATTTTGCGTTCCTTGATTTCGATGGGCCCGTACAATCCCCCCCTACAGGAGGGGTTGTACGACGATTGCCTTTCGCTGGCGAAGCACGACGGTAGCTCTTTGGGGTGTTTCCAGATTGCTTGGTTTGCCGGACCGCAGGTTGACGATTGGCTCGTGCTTCCTGTAAAGCTTTATCGACTGTTTTCTTAAATGGTTGATAAAAGGACTGCATCATGCTCAAACGCGAGGTTTTACCGCTGACAATATTGTCTAAATCAGCCTCCATCCGAGCGGTGAAGTCAACATCAACGGTCATGGGCATGTGTTTTTCCAGCAGTTCACAAACTTGGAAGCCCAAGGGTGTGGGCAGCAAATGCTTCTTTTCCAGAGCGACATATTTACGTTGTTTGAGTGTATCAATAATGCTGGCATAGGTACTCGGACGACCTAGACCGCGTTTTTTGAGTTCACCGATCAGACTGGCCTCAGTATACCGGGGGGGGGGTTGGGTGAAATGTTGCTTCGGAATCAATTGATGGAGGGTGAGCCAGTCTCCCTTTGTCATCTCAGGCAGAACAGGATTATCTGGCAAGGGGGTATTTTTTTCGCTCGAGGCGGCGGGAACGATGTTCCCGTGGGAAGTCTGTTGCGTCGTCTTCTTGGTCATACGCGCCTTTTCGGCATGCTCATCTACCCCGTAAACTTTTAAAAAACCTGCGAAACGTAAGGTACTGCCTGTAGCCCGGAATAAATAAGGGCTGACAGCCTGTTCAATCAGGGTTTCGATATCAACCGTGAGGGTATCATACTCGGCGGGCTTCATTTGACTAGCGACGAAGCGTCTCCAGATGAGACGGTAGAGCTTATGTTGGTCGGCTGGTAACAGACCTGCCAACTGTTTAGGCGTTCGATGGGGATCCGTGGGGCGAATAGCTTCATGCGCTTCCTGCGCCGTTTTGTCACGGGTCGCGTAAATAGGCGGTTTTGGTGGGAGAGAGTCAGCCCCAAAGTAGCGAGTCACCACCTCGCGGGCCGATTGTTGGGCCTCGGGAGCCACAGCCACGCAGTCGGTTCGCATGTAGGTGATTAATCCAACTGATTTCCCCTCACCTACATCAGCCCCCTCATAGAGCTGTTGGGCGATTTTCATGGTCAAATTAGGGGATAGCCCTAACTGCGCTGAGGCGGCTTGCTGAAGGCTATCCGTCGTAAAAGGGGGATAGGGCCTGCGAGTCCATGTCCCTTTTTTGACCATTGCCACCCGCCAATTAGCTCCCTCTAAAGCTTGTTTAACTGCCTGAGCATCTTCAGCTATTTTCAGACTTGGCTTTTGATCTCGGACACGATAGAGTTTGGCCCAGAATTTTTGCGGCGCATCCTGCTTCGATAATTCCGCATCAACGCTCCACCATTCCTCTGGCACAAAGCGTTGAATCGCTCGCTCTCGGTCAACACTCAACCACAAAGCAGGCGATTGTACGCGCCCCGCTGACAACCGCTTCATCCCTGACAAGCCAGCCCACAACACCGGACTGACCATGTAACCCACCAAGCGGTCAATCACCCGCCGAGCCGTCTGCGCCTCGACCAACTTATGATCAATCGCCCGTGGCTGCGCCAGCGCAGCTTTAACATCCCCTTCTGTAATCGCGGTGAAAGCAACCCGTTGAGCGCGAGTCATCGCCTCTCGGCCCAAACGTGAGACAACATGGTGAGCAATGGCTTCACCTTCGCGGTCAGGGTCTGTGGCCAGATAAATTTGGTCCGCTTTATTGGCTGCTGTTTTCAGCCCGGCCAAGGTTTTACCTTTGCCTCGAATGAGATAAAGAACGGGCGTGAAGGTCTCTAGGTTTACATGGATGTCATCCCCAGGCATTTCTAGGATATGACCGCCTGTCGCTCTGATCGTATAACTTGCGCCTAGCAGACCTTTAATCGTTTTAGCTTTTTTCGTTGATTCAACAATTAATAAATTTTTTGGCATAGCGTCTAATTCCCAGAAACCAGTTTTTTAAGAACTGGGTTCGAATGACTACCCAGCTTCTGAAAAACCATAGTCGTCAAACTTCAGCGTCCGACTATTCTCGCTGAGGGTGCGAATCGTGCCCTCGTCAAATCCGTCAGGCTTTTTGGCCCTGATATCCAGGGTGATTTCAACCGCGCCGCCGACTTGACTGGTCAAGCGTTCTATCACCTCTTCGACGATGACGCTGATTTCTCGATTCACCCGCTGCGGGTCTAATTGCACTTGACCATAATAACGAACCGTCAAGGCTTTTGGCTGCGGCACAGCTTCAATTGTCGTTGGCTGACTGGCGGCTTCTGGCGACGCACCAACAGCCTGAGACGCTTGTTCCGTGGGAGAGGCAGAAGGTGCCTCGGGTTGATAGGATTTGGCTTGTTCGGTGATCTTTGGCGGCTCAGGCGGCGGGGGTTCGCTGATATGGTCTGGGTGAATGAGCAAACTTTGTTCATCAAAATAAATCTGAGCCAGGGGCCCGCCCTTGCGGTAGAGCAGCCCCGTATGATAGCCCTGACTGTTTGTGCCTGTGGCGAAGGCGAAGGGGGCATCTAAACGACCGACCCCTTCTTGGATCGCTTTGAGCAGCACCGATTGATCAAACAAGCGCGGCAGGTAACAATACTGGGCCAAATAGGCCCAAAGCTGTTTGAGTTGAATTTCCCAGCCTCGATCCTCTTTCCAGATAAAGCGGTCCAACTCCATCCGCAAATTATCAGGCGACCAGGTATAGATCAACTGCCCGTCGCGCTTGAGTTTATGAACGGCGCGTTCATAAAAACCGTCCGAGCCTCTGATGCGACCCGCCTCAAATTCCAAACCGCCTAAGGTTTTTGGCTGAGTAGGCACCAGCAACCAGCTATAGGCTTCTAGGACTCGATTGACTACCGTCTCCTCTGCTTTGTCTAAACTGCTCTTGACCTGTCGTCGCTGTTGGGCATCTAAGTTAAGGGCTTCATTCTCGGTCTGAATCGACTGCCAGGCCATCAGTTCACGCACCCCACCCGCTAAGGCTTCGGTTTGGGTTTCATCTGGCGCGATGAAGATGAGCATATTTTTGTACAGGCGTTGACTATTGCCCCGACTTTCCAAGATGTGCCGGGCTTGCTTTTCCGCCGGGCTGAGGTTGACCATGCGTTTGTGGGTATACTGTGGCCCCAAGACCACCACCCTGGCCCGCATTTCATCGACCACCTCAGCCGAATCTACGGGCGCAACGTGAACGGCGGCGAAGTCACGGGTTTTGGGCTCTTTCCGCAAGCGTTCGACAATGGCTAAGTCAACCTCATCCTGAGGGAAACCTTGGGCGCGGTCACGGGCTAACTTGTTGACTGTCGGGCGGGTGTCATACCAATAACGGCTGCCATCGGTGTAGAGATAGGTCAGGGCATTGCTCAGACGACGCAGGGCATCGCCGAAGATAGCGACGGATTCGCCCGGTTGGACACACCCTAAGCGGATGCGGACTTCTTCTAAGCCGCGCACCCGCTGAGCCGCCACAGAGGGGGCGCTGCCGATAAAGATGGTTCGGGCCACCCGCCGACAGGCATGGTAGCAACCCAAGGCCGGTACATCGCCGTCCATCTGGAATGGGTTCGAATCATCCCCGTCGATGTCCGTTTCATAAACTGCGGCCCAGGTATCGGGCAGGTAGCGCAATAGTTCATTGCGCACCGGGGTACTATCCAAGGGCAGGGTGCCGGGCATAATCAACAGGCTTTGATCCCCCCGCGTCCATAATTGATGGATGACCGCCGCCATGAGCCGCAACACGCCCCGCGTCCGTTGAAAGCTTTCTAGGGTTGACCAATCTTGATACAAGCGGTCGAAGAGTTCGGGGTGGATGGGATAGGCCCTGCGGAGGCGGTCTAAATAATCGCGCTCGGCCAGGCCGGCCGGAAATTCGCTGTCCGCGTGGCGATACATCTCGCCAAAGCCGTTGACCACCGCATCGCGGGCGGCATAATCAATTTGGCTGGCAAAGAGACGCCGACGCACGATCTCAAAACTCTCGGTGGCCGTGACGGGCTTCCAGATGGTCTCCATGCGGCCTACAATGTTGGCTAAGATGGTCAAGGCTTCTTGCCCGGCTTCGCCGCCTACTTCAATGGCTGATTCGGGAATGGAGACCAGCAGCAGCGATTCTTTTTCCGCTTTGACGGCCTCGGTTAGGGCTTGGATGAAGGTCATGACCGATTCAAAGGTGCCGCCAGATAAACGCTCTGCGCCGAACATGTTGCGGGCGTAGGCCACTAACTCGTCAATGATGATCAAACAGGGCCCATATTGAAAGAGCAATTCGCGCAGGGTGTTGGAGCCAGGGCTGACACCGCTTTTATCCGCCGCTTCAACCTTCTGATAAGCCTCTAAGCCACCTAGCTGATAGGCTAATTCACCCCAGAGCGTATGCACCCTGGCCTCATCATATTCGCGGGGTTTGGCCACATCCAAGGCGAAGCCGACCAAGACGGCGATATTGGCCTCTGGCAGGTCGACCTGGTTGACCTCGGCCGCCAGACGATCCCCGTCGGGAATGTCGCTGAGGTTGAGTTTGCCGCCTGCCAGATGATAGAGAGCCAGCATGCTGTGCGTTTTACCCCCCCCGAAGGCGGTTTGTAGCTGTACCACCGGATCACCGCCCTGCCCTGTCAAGCGTTTGACCCCTGTCACCAGCAGGGCCAATAGGCCCTCGGTCAGATAGGTGCGGCGGAAAAATTCTTGGGGGTCTTGATACTCTGACTCCGCCGTGCCGGCCAAGACTTGGGATAAATCGGCCACAAATTCAGCCTGCATATAACGACCGCTGGCCACATCAGGATGCGGCTGCACCACCTCGCGCCAGGGTTTTAAGCCGGGCGAGGTGGTCGGCGCGGAAATAGCGTTTCCGTCCTTTGTGGCTCTTCTGGCCTCGCGTTCATAACGCAAACGCAGCAAGTCGCGTGAAATCTCTTCTACCTCTTGTGCTTTACCCGCTGCGCCGACCATTTTCAGCAAAAGGGCTGCTGTATCTGCCACCCGACGGGCTTCATCATTGCTAAATTGGCCCTTATGGGCCCAGTTACGGCGAGCGTCCCTCAACTCGTTCACATAAGAACGGGCCACCTGCCCCAATTTATCTTGAAAGACCTCGTTCCAACGCCGCCACATCAAATTCAAACAGGCCTGCACATCTAAAGCTTGAATCAAGACCTGCATATCGTCATAAGCTTCTCTTGGCAGCCCGGCGTAGGCGTTTGTGGCCAGCGCTTTATCGATCTCAGCGATGAACCCAGCCCGATAGGTTTGTTTGTATTCGCGTATAATAAAGAGGACTAAGCCCTGCTGGAGGGTATCTATAACCCGTCCAACCCGTTCTTTGTTGCTTAAAGCCATGATTTCACTCCTTACCTTATGGTGTTAATTGTCTATTAAACTGCCCTGTTGATACTGCCCTTGTGATAGGGACACCGCCTCTTCCGCCGCTGCCTGCCAACTGATGACCAAGGTGTTGTAGTCGCGGGCCTGGTCGGGCCAGCCTTTGCGCTCGCATAGGCTATAGAGGCGATAGGCCAACTGCCGCGCTTCGGCGGTCAAATCGGGGGCTAGCTTGGCCAGAAGCTTGGCCGTCCCCATTTCGCCTTGGTTGTGCAGCCGTTCAATCAGGTGATGCGTGGCTTCCCAGACTGAGACCTCCGCCCCTTTGGGTTCCCAATCAAGGTCAAGTTCCCGCCACGACACCAAACGCACCTGACCCGTCCCCGATTCCAATACGCCCGCTTTGACCAAAGGCTCCAGGCTGGTGTTTTTGGCCCGCGCCAGCACATCGGCTTGGCCGAAGTCACCCTGTTTGAAGCCGAATTGCTCAAACCAAGCTAGGGCAAAGCGCGAGGCGGAGTCAATATCGCCTTCCTGTTCGGCCAAGTAAGCGTCCAGTTCGTGATTGATCAATTGCAGGGCCGTGCGGACGCTCAGGGGCTGGCCGTCCGCTTCGAGGACTTTGCTGTGACGAGAGTAAACGGCCATGCCTGGCCCAATGCTGGCTTGGGCCAAGTCTACGGGGGCGATGTGGCCTGACTGCATGTCTTGCAGGGCGGCTGGCAATTCGCGCCGCAGGTCGTTGATGAAGGCTCGGCGTGAGGTCAGAGGGGCATCTTCGGGACGGGGGCGGCAGACGAGGACGATTGAGGAGGCGAGGGCGTTTGTACCGCTGGCAATCATCCGTGACCCCATTTCTGTCCGCATAGGCCAAGTGCCGACAATTTGAAAGCCTACTTCGATCAAGCCTGTTAGCATTGTCTCCCAACCTGTACTGGCAGCCCCTTCTTCTAGCACGATTTCCTGTTGCTTAAAGGCGTAATAAACAGTCAGTGGGTAATCTGATGGCGTAATTTTCCGCATACCAGCAAAGGCTTGACGTAGACCAGATTCAAAATGTCGTGCAGCCGTTACTTTATTTCCGTTAAAGCGATGAGGGGAGGCTATAAGTTCTTGCTCTTTTGGCACGAACATGCTGCCAAAAACATCTGGGTAAATTTTCTTTGTGCTAGACCGTAACCAGATATAGAAAAAATCCGATAAATCTGCATAACCAATATTGTCATAATACGGGGGGTCAGTGGATATTAATGTTGTTTTATGACAAAGTTCAGTCACATCCGCTTGACGACTCTGTCCTGTGGTCCTTGTGGATATTTTCTCTAAAGTTTTCCATACCCAATCTATATTTCCTCGCCAGTTACCAGTTGACGTTGAAAGAGGATTTGCCTCTGCAAAATCCCAAACCATCGGAATTGCCTGACGACCAAAAACATGTCCCATTTTCTCTCCTGAGTTGTGCCAACTACACAGGGATGACCAGTAATCTGCCCCTTTATCCACCGCAAACGCCAAATACACGCTGACCGCCTCAGCGTAAGCCTTAGCTCCAGTACCCCCATCACGAAGCGGCGTAGGATCTTCATTCATCCCAAACGCTATAGCATCCGCCTCGACTTGCTCTCGTGCCTCAGCCACCAAATCGCTGAAGGTGGTCAGGGCGGTCAATTGGCGGGGGGTGAAGAGGTCGCGGTGCCCTGTCATCCCATATAATGGCACACTGACGGCGGCTTTTCCAACCAATTCCCCGACTGGTTCCCATTCTGGTCGCGCTTGTGTTGCAACTTTCTCCTGCTCAGGCATAGGCGCGTAGTAACTTCGTCCGCTTTGACCCTCAGTCACAATAGCCATTATTTGGGCCTTCATCCGCTTGGCTTTACCCTCTGTACGGACATACTCAAGCGGTACAGCAGCCCCACAAGCCAAGCAAGTTGCTCCACGCCGATTGACCGTTCCTTCCGCCGCGCTGCTCTCACCCGTCTCTACCCTAAACGTGATTTTTCGACTTTGCGGGTCAACCTGCGGCACAATCCAAGCTTTACGCCCCTCTTTCTTACGCAACTCGAATGAGCGTACCAAGGGCATCATCGCCCCACAAGCGGGATTAGGACAGCGTACCGTCCGCGCCCAGAGCCAAGCAATCACCGTCTCTTCGCCCTCCTTCGTTTTATACGGCGGATACAAGTGCCCAATCCGCGCCTGCGCTTGGTCCCGCATCCACTGCCCATAGTAACGCACATCCGCGGCCAAGCCGGCCGCCCCTTGCCAACCCTCTGCCCCCGCGAGATTGGCTTGGTCGCGGGGGTTGACGGGGGGACGCTTGGCAAACTTGGGCGGGATTTCGATCAAGGCTTTGTTGATCATGACCGCTACGGGGTTCAAATCGCTGGCATGAGCCGTCAAGCCCAAGCGTTGCGCTTCCAAGGGGATTGAGCCGCCGCCCGCAAAGGGGTCGTACAAAGGCGGCGGGTTGCCATCAGTAGCGAGGTTTATAAGGCGGCGGGCGGTGTCCAAGACGGCCTCATCGGTGGTGCTTTCCCATTTGACCAAGATTTCGATGAACTTGAATAGTCGCTGACGCGGGGTGTCCTTGGTCGGGTCAATGGGGCCGTAAGGCAAAGTGCGGCAAGCCTCGACAAAGGCCGGGGGTGCTTTGGGTGCTTCTGCTTCGGGGTCATCACCGGGGTCATCGACCAAGCTGGCGAAGATGACCGCTCGACAGGCGGCCAAAGGTCGCCGCGCCCACCACAGATGCAGGGTGCTAGGATGGCCGTGCCTGATGGACTTCTCGCGGGCGCTGGCTTCGTTGATGGCTTCGAGGGGTAAGGCTACTTCGATTAGTTTTTTTCGGGGCATTCTCTGTGCTTACCTCGGACTCATCATAATCAAAAACGACAATACCTTTTCTTTATCAAACATAGTTTCAAATCCTTTGGCAGAATCTTTTTATTCAGGCAGATATTAAATGATTTAAGAATGTTTGTGCATTCACGATTTGTATATCTCTATATTGTTTCAAGCGTAATAAATCTTTGTCTTGCGAGACGATATATTGAGCGTTTCCTTCCACAGCACACTCAATAAATTTATTATCATCTGGATCATCTACGACGACATTAAGCTCCTGTACTGGCAGGACAATTTCAGATAGTTCTCCAATATGACAATACCATTCATAAGCCACCTCATCTGAAAAGGCAAAGTACTGACGTAATACGCGGGATACTTCGACTAATGCAGGCAATGAAGTTATGGAAGTAAAGGTACCTGCTTGAGCAAATTCACGAATTTGAAATGCAGTTCCTCGCCAATTGATACTAGCTATCCAAATATTGGTGTCTAAGACCGCTCGAATGATCAACGGGTACGTACCTGATTAATCGCTTTTTCTAATAAGTCAAATTGTTCTTCTTCAGATAAGATATCTGTTGTTTCGCCTTGCTCTTCTTCCCAGTTATGAAGATGAATATTTGTTCGTTTTTCTAAGGTTTGGACATTTTTTTCTACTTGTAAGCGATGATCTACCCGTGCAATAGCTTTCAGAGCTTGCTCAAATGCTTCGCCGCGTACATCATTTTCAATGAGCATTTGAATATAATTTTGTCTTAAAAGACTAAGTTTTTGATCATTTTGGAAATTAACCCTAAGTGTGCCAGTCGTTGAGATAAATCGAACAGTACCGTCTTTATCTATTTCAATACTTCGATTTAAATCGGGATAGCGTACCACGACGGCAAGATGATCAGATGAATTACTTTGCGTGAAATCTTGAACTTCAAGGACCAAATCTGACAATGTCATCTTCTCCTAACAGTAGGTTGGGTAGAGGTATGAACGCCAACCCAACTAACATAATTTCTTTATAAAGTATAAGAAGGCAGCTTAGTTTCAGCAAAGATAGGGTTTACTTTCGAGACAAGCTGTATCGTAATAATCTGCGTACCCGGTCCCAATGGGGTCGCGGGGACGTAGGCCATAGGACTAAACCTAAAGTGATAATGACCCCAGCCACAGAAATCCAGCGTCCCCAAAGCCAACTGCGTGGCTGAAAATCAAGCATAACTTCATGCTGGCCTGCGGGTACAAAGACCCCCTGAAAAATGCCATTGGTTTGATACAAGGCAACAGGCTGACCATCTAAGCGGGCTATCCAGCCAGGATAGAAGATTTGGCTGATGACGAGCAGGGCAGGGGTTTGAGTTGTGACTGCGATTTTAAGTGAATCTGCCTGAGGGGAGATAATTTGAACGCTCGCTTGAGGATCAGGTGGGCCTAAGGATAGGGAAACATGGGGGGGGATCAGGGCTGTTTTCTTGAGATCAACCGCATCTTGGCCCAAAATCTGGAAATCATTTCCAAGTATGAGATCATAAACTAGCCTAGCTCTCGGCAGCGGGTCGCCCATTTCGTAGACTTTGAGACCAGCATCTTCATAGCGTAAAGCCAAACCTGGCCCAGCGATATCGCGTTCATCAACCACATAACGTACATTGAACAATTGCCACAATCGCCAAGCGGGAATTTGTTTGATAAACTGGGCCACAGCGGCGATTTGAAGCGGCGTATTGCCCGTAATATCTTCTAAATGATGAACAGAGGCAGCATTATGTCCCCCACTGAGATAGCCTTGACTGGAAATACGGACGGGTTCGTCTAGGGCCGCGATGTGTTCCAGAAGAAAGCGCGTGGTGCCCTCTGAGGCAAAGGCAGCTTTTTGAGCGGCTGGGGCTAAATTGAATTGCCAATTGACGCTGAATAAACTAAAGGCTAACCACGTTGTCACCAGAGCCAGGCCGCCCCAACGCCGCCAAAGACGATAGGGGCGTAGCTGAATGAGCCAGTAAACGCCGCTAAAAATGATCAGGTTGAAGAGATGATGACGTAGAACGCCATTAAACAAGTTTACCTGCTCACCCCGCTCCGTCGCTGAAACAGCCCCAAACATAAAGATAAGCGTTAAGCCTAAAGCAATCCAGCCGATTTGAACGAGCCCTTGTTGGAATCTTTGCCATTGAGGTCGCTGAGTTTTGTTCATCGCTTGGCTCAGGCATAATGACCCGTAACCAGCTAAAACAGCACTGGCAAAGCTGTATAATAAAAAAATTCGTTCTTGTTGTCGTATAGCATCAAAACCAGGCAGGATTATATAAAAAAGAGGATATAAAAATGTATTCGCCCCAAAAGCGAGCATGAAAGATAGGCTACCGACGCTGAACCAGAAGTAAATTCTCGATTTTATGTATCGGTTGGTTCGTCCTAAGAGCAAGGCAAGGCCAATCAAAACCATCGGAAAAATGCCGAGATAGCTTGGTGAGCCGCCGAAGTAGCCGGGATAAAGCAAGGCCATTACCTCAGTCAGGGGTAATCCTTGTGATACAGCTTCAAAGGATAAGTCTTGGCGTAAAGACTGTTG
This sequence comes from Anaerolineae bacterium, assembly GCA_965199695.1. Classification (GTDB taxonomy): domain Bacteria; phylum Chloroflexota; class Anaerolineae; order 4572-78; family 4572-78; genus CBDAUV01. The sequence goes on from OZ241372.1 coordinate 3,516,959, forward strand.
GATAAATTCTAAAGTCGGCCAGAGTTGAGCGGTGGTCAGGCAGATGCCTAATAGAATGATGAGGCCCCAATGGATAGCCATGAACAGGGGGTAACGGAGGGCGGACGGTGAACTTTTGGTTATTGCATTGGGCCGATTGACGATGCGGAAAATGGTATAAGCGAAACTCAAATAGGTCAGATACATCACGGTTTGCGGGTGTCCAGCTAAAATGGCGAAAGCAAAGACGAGGGCGGCCCAAGCTGCTGTGGCTAAGGTGATGAAGAGAGGATGACCTTGTTCAATTTCGTCAAGGCAACGGCTGAGGAGCCAGACCAACCAAGGTAGCCAAGCACTCACTTGCAGGATAGTGACTTGCTGTACTGGAAAGCCTGTGAGATAACCACTATAGGTAAACGTGAGGGAGAAGACGAGGCCCATGGAGTTGATGGTCGGGTCAATGGTGCCTTTAGTTGGGAAGAAGCTGACACGCTTTGCGCCGCCTGACATAGGAAAAACACCCTTTGCGGGGCCGGGGGGGTCATTAATTCTGGCCCCTTTAGCCTGCCCTGCCCAATAGCAGCCTAATATATAAGCTCCTAGACCGGCGATGGAGAAATGAAAGATCATTTGCCATTCTAAAGCCCATATAGGAAACCAGTATCCAAATTGTCGCAAAATAAAAGCTTGGATCAGATGAGGCGGATATAAAGCCCCTGATTGAATATCAGCCAGGGCGGGCTGCCCGCCAAATAAAGCCGGAGTCCAAAGTGGCACCCGCCAGGAAGTCCATTCTTGGGCACTAAATTGACGCCAGGGATAATATTGCTCCGTAAAATCGCCAGCAATAATGGTGCGCTGGTCCACTTCACTGGGGATGAGCAGGCGCCAAAAGAAGAGACTTGGTAGGAAAATGACAATTAGACTTAGGTATATTGGGAAAAATTTTTTCATCAAAATACCTTGAAGTTAGGAAATAGAGACCAATTTTATCGAGAATGGAAGGAGATAGTTTGTGATCGGAGCAAAAATAATGATAATATAAGGATGCGAATTATAAAAATTATGAGCGTAATGGGGGGAAAGTGTGTTGGGGGAGGGACGGTGATGACGTTTACCGTGCCGCAGGAGACGGCGGCGTAAGAGATTAACTCGATAATTAGGAGACTAGCCATGTATCTAGCACCCTTAAACTATGATCGCTATTTTAAAAAAGTCTTTTCCGATGAACGGATTGCCAAACAATTTCTGGAAGATTTCTTGGAGGTGACCATTACCTCTTTAGAACGCTTACCGCCGCAGCATAAGATTACGGATGAAGTGGCCATTGTCGAGTTTGATTTCAGATGCCAGATTGAGGATGTCTATGTGATTATCGATATGCAGCAATGGTATAAACCTGATATCGTGCAACGCTTTTATCTATATCACGCCTTGAACAGCGGCTTACAGCTTGAACAGTTACCTAAAGAACGCTTGCTGATTGACCGCCTGACCAGAAAGCTAAAGAAAGTCAAAGATTATCGCGCCCTTGAACCAGTACTCACCCTGCTCTGGTTGGTTGATGAGACGCTGCGCTTTGAGGAAAATTATGTGGCCTACACTATGAGCCCAGAATTGGTGCTGGACTTTATCAAGAGTGAACGCTTATGGTACAAACCTGAAATTAGGGAATTACTGAAGGAAAGAGAGCGTGTCTTGGCGGTGACCCTAAATCGAACCAAGGACTTAGACTTTTTGACCCAAAATCGCTTGATCTTTCTCTTGCAAAAAAATATTATCCAGCAAGGAAATGGAGCGGCCTACGAACGCTGGTTTCAGTTTGCGGAGAAGAGCCGCAATATGAATAATGAAGCGGAAGATTTTGAGGAGTTTCGGGGGGACGAGGTCTTTGAAGAGATGATGAGACGTTTGAATAGAGGAGAACTGACAGAGGAAGATGAGGCGTATATTGAGAGTGAGCAGGAGATGTGGGAGGAAGTAGCGCGTTTGGAGCAGGGATATTATGAACGGGGACATCGAGAGGGGTGGCATGAGGGTCGAGATGAAGGTTGGAAAGAGGGTCGAGATGAAGGTTGGAAAGAGGGTCGCCAAGAAAAGGCCATCGAAAACGCTCGCATCATGTTAGCCGATGGCTTAGACCTAGCAAACGTGGTCAAATACACCGGTCTCCCTCTCACCGATGTCATAGCCTTGGCAGACCAGCGGGTGGATGATAACAAGTGAGTAGCAAACAACAAAAAAATTATAGATGAATAGTCTTATTCTATGAGAAGTTTGACAGGTTTCTGGTAGAATTTACCTGTTTTAGAAAAAATTTGGAACCTTGCAACAAGTGATGTCCTCTATGAGGAAACATAGCATGACTCACCCCGTCTCAAACCCCTTCTCCTGACAAAACGCTCGCAATGCTGGTAACTGATGCTTCCTCATTACCTCCGCCCGTGCAATCATCCTTTTTGTCCACTGCGTACCCGGAGTAGTCTCAATTAATAATGCCTCTGCTTCTTTAGCCGTGACCCAACAACATTCAGTATGTTCCGCGCTGATTTGAATGGTTTCTGGATTATCAACGGCGCAACAATACACCACCCCGAGCAGCTCATCTTCGGGACGAGTTTCACCACGATAGAAATGCGTTGTGCCGATGATGAACGCCAAATTTACTTGTCCCAATGACTTATGCAGCCCAGTTTCTTCTTGAATTTCACGCCACAAAGCGTCCTCAAAGCCCTCACCTTGGTCCACCCGCCCTGTTACACATTCCCAAACCCCCGCGCCATAGTCTTTGCTCGGAGCCCGTTTGAGAAGGAGATATTGATTTTCGGGCGGATACCAGAGTAAAGCTCCGATGCCTGCTAAAAAACGTCCGATGGTCATAGCGAGTCCTTTTCTATAAGTTAGTAATTAACAATTAATGAAGAATAATTCATAAGAAATTATTTGATTTTATTTTTATTCTTCTTGTTCAACGTGCTACCATGCTACCACTTTGCACCTCACCACTACTATTATATCAGCCTAGAGGTTTTTGAGCAGGAAACAGAGCGCGTTTTTTAGGCATTGGCTTTTTCACTAATCACAGGTAGCCCCAGCAGACGATTACACAGCAGGCAGTGGCAAAGGGTGAAAATGAACAGGCCATCCCGTAAAATAGATGGCAGATTCTGTGTTGGGAGAGGGGACGGTAATGAAGTTTATGGGGTGCATTTGTCTCCCGCTTGAATAACACATATAATCCCACTTATATTATACCTATTTAAATAAATCGCCCCAAGAAATTGGCATTCCTGCTATTGTACTTTTTGAATTAGAAGTTGGTATTGCCAAATCACAAACCTCACAGCAGCGGGTAAAACAGTTACAAGAGATAACATCGTTAATTCAAGTTCTTCCCTTTGGAGATAAAGAAGCACAAATATCTGCAAACATCCGGGCAGATCTTGAAAAAAAAGGAACACCGATTGGGCCTTATGATGTACTCATAGGTGGCACGGCACTTACTCATCAAGCCACTTTGGTCACCCACAAGACGAAAGAGTTTGGGAGAATTGAAAAATTGAAAATTGAAGATTGGTATTAGGGGCAAAAAAGATGGGTCACGGATGGGGTTTATGTTGAGCAATTGGGTAAAATGAGGGCTATGAACATTGATTTCTTGACGCTCATCAAATCACGTCGAGCAATTCGATGTTATACAGACCAACCTGTTGCCAAAGCGCAAATCGAAATTTTATTAGAAGCAGCCCGTTGGGGCCCTTCAGCCCATAATCGGCAGCCTTGGCGGTTTGCTGTGTTGCCTCAAGGGGCAGATAAAGAAAGATTAGCCCAAGCAATGGGAGCCCGTTTGCGAGCAGACCGACAGGCAGATGGCGATGATCACCACGATATTGAAGCGGATGTCGCTCGCAGTTATGCGCGCATTACCGGTGCCCCGGTCTTAATTTTGGTTTGTCTGAGCATGCAGGATATGGACAGCTATTCTGATGAAACGCGGTCTCAACATGAATGGACCATGGCTGTGCAGAGCGTGTCGATGGCGGCTCAGAATATGTGGTTAGCTGCTCAGACGCAAGGTTTAGCCATGTGTTGGCTCTGTGCACCCTTGTTTGTGCCGCACTTGGTGAAAGATACCCTAAATTTACCTCTGGATTGGCAACCGCTGGGCTTGATGACGCTTGGTTATCCAGCCCAAACGCGGGAGAAACCGCGACAGCCCATGGCGGAAAAAGTGTTGTGGCTATAATGAATAAAGCGATAGACTTTGCCACTTTGCTATTCTATTGGAGATTAATGATGACAGAAGAAAAGACGACTGATATTGAGGTGACCTTAAAACGAGAAACGATCAAAGTTGTTCTTCTCGCAGGCGGCGTGGGCGGCTCAAAGATGGCCAATGGTTTTGCTCAAATTTTGCCCCCAGAGAATTTGACCATTGTGGTTAATACGGGCGATGACTTCATTCATTTGGGCTTGAATATTTCGCCCGATATAGATACCATGCTTTACACCTTAGCTGGGGTAAATAATCTGGCTACAGGTTGGGGTCGCTCTGGAGAAACATGGCAGACCTTCGCTGCCTTGAAAGATTTGGGTGCCCCGACTTGGTTTCAACTAGGCGATAAAGATATTGCCCTCGACTTAGTGCGGACGCATTGGGTTCGGCAAGGCTACCCGCTGTCTTGGATTACGGCTAAATTGTGCGAACGTTTTCAAATAAAGCCGACCATTTTGCCTATGACGGATAGCGAAGTCAGAACTTATGTTGAGACTGATCAGGGTAAGTTGGATTTTCAAGATTATTTTGTGCGTCGTCGTTGTGAGCCAGTGGTCAGGGAAATAGACTATCATGGCGCAGAGGAAGCAGAAAACAATCGCGATGTCTTGCGAGTCATTCGAGAAGCAGATTTGATCGTCTTTGCTCCCAGCAACCCTATGTTCAGCCTGGATCCCATCTTAGCCCTGCCTGGCATGCGGCGCGTCATCTCGGCGGCAAAGTCTCCTAAAGTGGCTGTCTCGAACATCATCGGTGGACAAGCGGTCAAAGGGCCAGCGGCCAAGTTGATGCAAGAATTGGGCATGGAAGTCTCCCCCTTTGGCGTAGCCAGCCACTTGCGTCAGCTTTTGACGGGCTTTGTTTTAGATACAGTCGATCAACTGCATCAGTTGCGGATTTATAATTTGGGTTTGGAGACGCTAATTACCAATACCTTGATGACCAGGCGGAAAGAGCAGGCGCAGTTGGCGGAGGAGATTGTGGCATTTGCTTTGGCGGAATTGATTGATTGACAGGGTGAACTACACAAATTAGTTAAGTCTCATTTTTAAACCTAAAACATGCTTGCTAAATCAGAACATCTGTGCTATTCTAAGGTGCAGGAGGTCATTGCCCCGTCAAATTTTCTCTACCCCTTTTCACTTTCTATATGCTTCTTCTCCAATTCTCGCACTCAGGCATCACCACAACCCCATCATCTGCCGCAGATGTGATTGGCGATGATGTTGATTTCGCGGCGGATGTTGTGTTTGTGTTCGCCACGACATCTTCAAAGTCCATAGGCACTTGGCAGACCGTGAGCCTGCGGGCTAGCTGGTTTCTTAATTCTTGATCTTGAAACATGATGAATTTCTCCATGCCTGTACTTTCATCGTTTACTCTTTCTCATCGACAATCTGTCCGTCAGGATTGAATAGGACTGCTAAATCGACTGCCAGGGGATCCCATATACGGAAGGGAATCCCACATTTAATACCCCCTGCTTCATTCACATCGTCAATAGAAGACCAGACTCGCAGAATTTCATTGGCTGCAATCACGCCCCGCAAATCACAACTTTCATTGCCTCGTTCGGAGACGAGTCGCCAACCGCTTAAGTCGATGACGCGATTAGTCACATTTTGAATATCAACAAATTCTTCGCCCTTGTTGACAGTTAAAATGACAATAGGTTTTTCGGAAGCAACGATGGGCGTTGGGGTCGCATCATCGACAACAGATACAGTATCAAGATTAGTTGTGGTCACCAAGCTTGCCTCGAGCCAAGCTGGGCCTGTATCACTTGATACTTGTAGCCAAGCCGAGTCACTGGTCCGCCCGATAATCGGTAAAGATTGGCCTGCGCCGAGTAAGCCGACAACCTCTGCGGTCACGCTGGGTATGCTGAGTAGGTTGACATCTGCCTCACCAGCTTGCGCCAGAGGCGTGGAAGTCGTTTCTGTCTCAGTCGTCGTAGGGGTGATCGTCTGTGTGAGGTCAACCGAGTCCGTTGGGGAAGTAATCGTGCCAGTCGTACCCAATAATCCCGTGTCAGGTAGCCCATTATCAAACGTGACGGGGACGTTTTCAGCGTTACTGACCGTCGTCACCTCATCAGAAACCCAGGCAGACCCATTATCAGTCTGTACCTGCCACCAAGAATTATCGCTTGTGCGTCCAATAACGGTTAAGCGGAAGCCAACTAATAGCACCCCAACCACATCGGAGTCTAGGCTAGGTTGACTCCGCAAGTTAATGTTGCTATCCACTGCCGCAGTCACAGAAGGCTCTGTAATGGTTGGCACATCCACTTCAACGACGGGGACGCTAAAGGTGTTGCTGGCTACCGAGACTGCCGCGGCCACCCAGGCTGTTCCATTTTCTGTTGCTACTTGCCACCAAGTAGAATCAGCGGTCCGGCCTACAATGAGCAAGGTTGTACCAGGCGATAAACTGCCAACAGTATCATAGGTGGTATCTGGCCCACTGCGCAGATTGATATCACTATCAGGGCTGGTGGTTAGGGCAGCTAGGGCTGTGGTATCTGGTTCGTCTGTCACATTGGGCACATCGCTAACATTGCTGGCGAGGGTAAATTCAGCTGAAGCCCAAGCAGGACCACTATCTGTTTGTACTTGCCACCAAGATTTGTTTCCGTTTCGACCAATGATGGGTAAAGTATCCTCCGGTTGTAGGCGACCCACAATATCAAAATCAGTGCCTGGGCCACTCCGTAAGTTGATGGTATTGTCCCCAGAAGACAGACTGGCAGCAGACGTATCAGAACTAGACGTTTGTGTAGCGGTGATGACATCCTGACCCGCTTGGGCAGTGGGCGGGGGAGAGGCAGGTGGACTAATCACGGTGGGTGTCGGATTGAGCCTTATATCACTGGCAATAGGGTTATCAGGTTGCGCTGCTTCTTGGACCGGTGTGTTTGTTGGGGGAGGCGGTGGTACAGGTGTGTCTGTAGGTTGTACATCTGTTGCGGCTTGTCCAGATATATCATTTGGGTCTGGCACTTGTTCCAGCTCTGTGGGGGGGACGGCCACGATAGCTGTTGGGGTTGCGCCAATATTCAAAAAAGGAATGTTCGTGAAGAAATTTTGGGTATACAAATAAATGAAAAGCCCGACCCCAACTGATAGTAACACAACAAGAACGCTTAAGGCGAGTAAACATGAAAGTTGTCTTTGCATAAGTTAATTCCTAATGGGTATGGTGACGATTAGTGGCTCATTGAGAAATTTTGTGGAAATAAAGAACACAGCGTGTAAATGAGCAAAGTTGCAAAGTCAGCCGAGAGAGACTGTTATGCCAGGACTTTGCCACTCTGCTACTCTGCCTCTTTCTCTAACGTTTGAACTTGTCTACCACAAAAATTCTCATAGAACCCGATTAGTTTGTATATAATGCCTTGCCTCTAAAAAATTGGCCTAGCGATGTTGCCCCTATTATAGCTAATTTTAGCTGTTCGCAAAGTCCAAGGGGGAGTGACTAGATGATAAAGCATTTCTTGTATAACGGCCTCACTTGGCAGACTCTACCACGCTGCAACTTTGCAACTTTGCCCATTTACACGCTGGTTTCTCTATTTTCACAAAATTTCTCAATGAGCCGCATTTAATGACCACGGCTTAAGACCAAACTCCCTTCATCATTCATCTTGGCAGACCAGTTTGGTAAAACAACGCTGGTGGATTCTGCTTCTTCAATGATGGCTGGGCCTGAGGTTTCAAATCCAGCGAGTAAGGTATAATGATTGTAGACGGGCACATTTTGGAACCCAAGGTCTGGTTCAAATAGAACCGCTCGATGGTCTGGCTGTTGCTTCTCCGTTTGCAGTGACGCTATTGTTTTGTCTGTAGCATGGCTGGTGACGATATTTTGTATATGAGGCTGAGGCCCAGAAACAACGACACGCCAGTTGATCATCTCGCGATCAATCCCTTCGCATAGCCTGCCGTATAATTGCGTATACGCTTGATCAAAAATCGTTTGAATGACCGCAGCACTCGTCTCCTGTAGATGCTCATCAGGTAAAGCGATGCGTATTTCAAAGCCTTGTCCAACATAACGCATGTCGGCAGTTCGTGAAACTTGAACCTCATCCTCTGCTACGCCCGCAGCACTCACGATTTTTTTCCCTTGAGTTTCTAAGTCGGTCAGCAATTGATTAATGTAGGGCCAGTTTATATCGGCCAAGCGGACCACATAACTTCGAGTGAAATCAAAAGAAATAGGGGCGAGCAACATCCCAAAGGCCGAGCCAACCCCAGCAATAGGGGGCACAATTACCCGCGTGATGTTTAGCCCTTGGGCTACACCACAAGCATGTACAGGGCCTGCCCCACCTGTGGCGACCATCGTATATTTTCGCAAATCTAATCCCCGTTCAGCCGCATGAACACGAACAGCACCAGCCATATCTTCATTGACCAATTGATGTACGCCCCAGGCACAGCGGGCGATATCCATGTCTAGGGCTTGCGCTAACCCGGATAAAGCTGTTTTGGCTAAAGTTGGGTCAAGCTGTATGTTACCGCCGACAAAATAGTTTGGATTGAGGTAGCCTAAAAGCAAATCGGCATCTGTGACCGTAGGCAGTTCTCCGCCTCGGTCGTAACAGGCTGGACCAGGGGTCGAACCTGCGCTTTCTGGGCCTACTGTGGGTAGCTTCAATTCATTGAGTTGGGCGATGCTTCCCCCACCTGCGCCAATTTCAATCATTTCCAGCATTGGAACCAACAAGGGCAAACCACTGCCACGTTTGAAACGGTGAACACGAGCGACTTCCGCTTTGGTCGTAATCGGAAATTCACCTTGAATGCTTAAGATGGCTTTGGCCGTCGTGCCGCCCATGTCAAAGGCTAGGACATCTGTATAGTCTGGTTGTGTGCTACTAATTTTCTGATTAGCTTCCTGATGGGAGATAACTTGTGGCCTGCCTGCTTTTTGACCCCAATATGCGCCAGCCAAGGCTCCACCGCAGGGACCCGACTCAACTAAACGGATGGGATAAGCGGCTGCGGTATCGACAGCACAAGTGCCCGCATTGGACAGCATAATGTGTAAAGGAGCCTGAATGTTGATGGCCTGTAAACCAGCTTCTAAACGATGAAGATAGCGTTTTGTCAAGGGTTGGACATAAGCATTGGCCACAGTGGTCGAAGTGCGCTCGTATTCTCGTAATTCGGGGGCGACTTCATGAGACAAGGTGAGGGCGACATTGGGCAGCATCTGATGAACGATGGTCGCCGCTTGACGCTCATGGGTCGGATTAGCATAGGCATGGAGAAAGGTTATGGCTAGGGCATCGATGTTTTCAGGCTGCAATTGGCGACATAACGCTTCTAGGGCCGCTTCATCAAGTGTTTCTAGGATTTCTCCTTGAGCATCCATCCTTTCTGGTACTTCTAAACGTAACCGCCGTTCGACCAAAGGATTCGGTAAAATGAGTTCCAAGTCATAAATATCATAACGCCCTTCTCGTCCAATTTCTAGGGCATCGCGAAAACCTTTGGTGGTTAATAAAGCTGTCTTGGCCCCTTTACGTTCAATTAAGGTATTGGTGACCAAGGTCGTGCCATGAATGACCCGCCTGACCTTTTGGCTGGACACAGCCTGTTTTTCTAGTAAGTCTCGTACACCAGCTAAGACAGCTTGGGCTGGGTCAGGATAGCTGGTCAGCACTTTCGCCACAGCGACGCTGCCCGCTGCTTGGTTGAGCAGAATAATATCAGTGAAGGTGCCGCCGATGTCGATGGCAAGATAATACCTTGGGTCGGTCATGATTGGCCTTTCTATGAATTATGTCTTCACGACGATCATTGTCTTGATTTGAGGTTTTTTAGCGGGAAAATAACAAAATTTGAGGAAGAGCCACCCGTGGGAATCGAACCCACAACCTGCTCATTACGAGTGAGCTGCTCTACCATTGAGCCAGGGTGGCCTGTTAATCACGCTTCATCATAAAGAAGCAAAGCAATTATAACATGGTTTGTCATTTCTAAAAAATTTTCAGGGCCAATAAGGAGCCTGTCATTTTTGGCGGAGTTTTGACATAAGGTAATGGCTAGGGTAAGGCAAGGCGTATCTGAGGACTTTAGCCAAAGCATCCGAACTGATTTTTGATAAATCCTGGCCCTTTGCTATAATCAGCGCATCCTACTTTTCCTCAGGGATGCCTCTCCCCATCCGTGAAAGGAATTTTGCTTTATGAAAACCCTGACCAAATCACAACGTATTTTATTCCCCACCACACCTTCACAAGAAGACATCATCTACCCTGAAAGTGATGGTCAACCCCTGTCTGATAATACCAAACAATTCCGCGCTATTACCACCATTCAAGGTAATTTGGATAGTCTTTACGCTCAGAATCCGCAGGTTTTGGTCGTCGGTGATCTGTTATGGTATCCTGTTCAGGGTGACGATAAAACCTGTCGGGCACCAGATATCATGGTTGTGTTTGGTGTGTCCAAAGGAGATCGCAGATCCTATCTGCAATGGCAAGAAAACAACATCCCCCCACAAGTCGTCTTTGAAATTCGTTCACCGAGCAATACACACCAAGAAATGAGAGAGAAACGCATATTTTATGAAGATTATGGCGTGTTAGAATACTATATGTACGATCCAGACAGAGGAACCCTAGAAGGATGGCAAAGGCGAGGGCGAAAATTAAGGCAAATTGGGAAAATGAGCGGGTGGGTTAGTCCCCAGTTGAACATTCGCTTTGACTTAATTGGCTCTGAGTTGAAGTTGTATTATCCAGATGATAACCCTTTTTTGACCTTTCCGGAACTGAACGAACAACGACAGGTCTCGGCACGACGGGCTATTCAAGCGGAAGAAAATCTCAAAGCTGAAGCTGAGGCTCGCGCTGCTGCGGAAGTGAATCTCAAAGCCGAAACCCAAGCTCGCGCTGTTGCGGAAGAAAATCTCAAAGCTGAAGCTGAGGCTCGCGCTGCTGCGGAAGTGAATCTCAAAGCCGAAACCCAAGCTCGCGCTGTTGCGGAAGTGAATCTCAAAGCCGAAACCCAAGCTCGCGCTGCTGCGGAAGCGCGTCTTCGTGAAGCCGAAGCAAAACTGAGAGACCTTGGCTTATTGTGAATTTTTTGGGTTCTATGAGAATTTTTGTGGTAGACAAGGTGATACGCTAGAGAAAGAGGCAGAGTGGCAGAGTAGCAAAGTCAGCGCAGATAAACGGTTATGCGAGGACTTTGCCTCTTTGCTCGTTCAGACAGCATATTTCTGTATTCATCATTATCTGCGAAATCTGTGAAATCTGCGGATAAATCAAATTTTTTATTGCCAATAATATTTTATTATCACAAAAGGATTATAAAGATGTCACACTTTTTAACAAAAGCACAAGTTGATCAATTTCATGAAGAAGGCTATTTAATTGTCAGAAACCTGTTTGACGCGGAAGATTTGGAGCCAGTCATTCAGGAATATGCGGGCCTATTGGATCGCTTGGCAGAGGAGCTATATGAATCGGGCGAGATTTCATCTCGCTATGAAGACCTACCCTTTGGGGACCGACTCACGAATATCTATGCTGAAAGCGGTCAGGTCTACGCTCAGTATTTTGATTTCTCCCTCCCGCTAGGCAAGGTGGAGCCAGATACGCCTTTTTGGGCGGGGCCAGCCGTCTTTCAGATGCTCCGGCATGAGAAATTGCTCGACGCGGTCGAGTCAATCATCGGCCCGGAAATTTATTCAAATCCAGTCCAACATGTGCGCCTTAAACCGCCGGAACAGTTGACTCCTAATGTAGACAGTGCACTTGTCCGCAAAACGCCCGTTCACCAAGACAATGGGGTTGTCTTACCCGAAGCTGATGAGACGGATATGTTGACTGTCTGGTTTAGTTTTCAGGATACGAGTATCAAAAATGGTTGCCTGTGCGTGTGGCCGGGCAGCCATCGGCGAGGGTTTCTGGCCCACTGCCCGACAGAGCGAGGTTTGAAGGTGCCTGGCAAATTATTACAGGGCAAGGCAATCTCAGCTGAATTGAAAAAAGGCGATGTGATCTTTTTGACCAAACACACCCTGCATGGCTCACACGGCAATCGCAGTGACCACATCCGCTTTAGCTTCGACCTCCGTTATAATCCCATCGGTCAGCCTACTGGACGCCCTGTTTTTCCAGGCTTCATCGCTCGCAGCCGCCAGAATCCTGAACAAGAGTTGCAAGATGCTAAGGTCTGGGAACAGCTTTGGCGAGATACACGGGATAGACTGGCGCAGAGTGATATGAGTGCTGGGGCTCTGCATCGTTGGGATATCAATAATCCCGTCTGTGCTTAAAGTGGCAAGGTGGCAAGGTGATGAATGTCCCAAACCCCTTTCATTGCGCCTGTCGCCAGCGAAAGTCACCCTGCAACCCTGCCACCTAGTCCCCTTATTTAGCAAGCTGATTTCAATCGCTGCTTACGCCCAACAAGGTCTCATCCTCAAAGGCCTCACCTAAGTATTGCACCTCGTCTTATAGCCTTGACTGGACTTGCATTAGATAGGCCAAACTTTCATGTGCCGTATACCTTGCCCCTGGTGTGAAATCAAATACTTCAACGGACACCCAGCGTGAATAGTTCAAGTCTTGCAACGTTTTCAGAATCGGGCGAAAATCTAGGTCACCCATGCCGGGCCCCCGCAGATTGGGGTCATTGACATGCACATGGTGGAAAAGAGGATTGACACGCCGCATTTGGTCAGGGATGGGATGAGGTGTATGGCTCATGGCCTTGGTATCGACCATCATTTGGAAGCCAGGATGGTCGACTTGGCGCACCAATGCGGCTGCCTCATCAACCTTGACGATGAAGTCAGTCTCATTGGTACTCAGCGGCTCAACGCAGAACAAGACTCCTCGTTCCTGAGCGTACTCGCCGCAGCGGTGCATCATCTCCACTGCTGATTGCCAAGCCTCCGCGTATGACCAGCCCGCTTGCACCTTGCGCTGCTGCGGCGAGCCAAAAATGAGAACTTCGCCGCCTATATCGGCACAGCAATCAATCAAGTCTAGCATGTATTGCGTGGTTCTCGCTCGAATATCTGGGTCGGGGTCATTGACTTGAAATCTTTTTGTCTTGGCCAGCAACCAGTGTAAACCTACAAGGGCCAAGCCCGTTCCCTCAATCGTCTGGCGAATTTTCCTGCGTTCAGCCACCGATAAATCAGTCACAAGGTCACAGAGGGTAAAGGGGGCCAGTTCAAGCCCTTGATAGCCAAGGTCGGCTACGAAATTCGCTGTATCCTCTAAGGACCAACCTTCAAAAAGTTCATTGCAGATAGCATACTGCCAGGTAGGGGGATGATCGTTTTCGACTGTCATGAGATTTCCTTTATGGACTTTATGCAGATTATAACTTGCCTGATCTTGATTAACAAATGATCTCGAACCACACAATGACAGTTGCTTATTAAGCAAAGATAGATTATGGTAGGATCATTTAATCTTGAGTAAGCTTAATGACTTCGTCTCTAATCCTTTATGCCAAATCCCCGCCAAAGTCTTCTCCTCATCATACTACTCGCAACTGCCTTAAGATGTTATCAGCTAGGCGGTCAAAGCCTATGGTATGATGAAACAGTCAGTGCCTTCCTAGCGACAAAAGATCCCTTGAGCTTAATCGCCCATACAGCCCGCGACATTCATCCACCATTATACTATCTTCAACTCCATATATGGACCCGTTTAAGTGGCGATAGCGAATTTGCCTTGGCTTTTGCATCTGTCTTTTGGAGTGTTTTACTCATCCCGCTTATATATCGCATCGCCTTAAGACTAACAAACCAAAAAACAGCCATCTTAAGCACACTTCTCACCACCCTATCTCCCTTTCAAATATGGTATGCCCAAGAAGTTCGTATGTATACCCTCGGCACCTTATTAGGTCTGCTGACGGTTTATGCCTTGATAGACATGATTAAATTGTGGCCATCGGCCAGTCAACAGGGTACTTGGCTTCAAGGCTTAAAGGTTATCACAAAACCGTGCTGTCTGTGGGTCGGTGCAGCGACAGCGGGGTTGTATACTTTATATTTCTTTGCCTTTTTGCTCGTGGCGCAAAATATTCTGGTACTGCTATATCTACTCACCATAAAGCAAGCTAAATTGATAAAAACCGTTTTCATCACTTGGACAATCGCCCAAACCACTGTCCTACTCCTCTATTTACCTTGGTTACCCCTTGTCTACCGTCAAGTCACAGAGCCGCCTGTCCCACCCTGGCAAGGTTTTACCCCTTTGTGGCCTATGTTGCGTGATAGTTGGTCAGCCGTCGTGCTAGGTCAATCTGTCGCCCCCAGTCAAGTATGGCCTGTCTTGATTTTAGCCGCCTTGCTCTATAGCCTAGCTTTATGGCCTCGTCGAGACCAAACATGGGGACAAAGTCTCCTGGCTGGCTTAACCCTATTGCCCGTAGTCGAAATATTTTGTCTCTCATATCTCATCCCACTTTTCCATGACCGCTACCTGATCTTATATTCCCCATCCTTTTATATTCTCCTCGCTCTCGGCCTAGATAGCCTGAGACGGTTAATCACAATTCGACATTGGGCAATCGGTCAACTAACCTATTATTCAGTCCTTATCATCTACAACGCAACCTCCCTATACTCGCTCTATCAATATTGGCATCAACCACAATATGCAGCAGATGATTTACGATCAGGGGTAGAATACATCGCCAGCCGTCTACGATCTGGTGACATTGTTTTAATCAATGCGGGGTATGTCTATCCAGCTTTTCGCTATTACATGGAACGAGATCTGACAGGGTTTAAAAACCTGTCAGGTCTTACATTTACTTGGCAAGGCCGACTGACAGACTATGCTCCCTTAACCGCTGGCAATGCCAAAGGGGTGGTGGTTTTACAAACGGGCACAATTGATGGACCATCCAACTTAGGTTGGGGATTGCCAGAATCCGATTTTTACGCCATGCCCTGGTCACAGACTGAGCAAGCTCTAACACGGCTGGCTGAAAACCATCCTTATCTATGGCATTTACGGCTCTATGACACCGTAACTGATGGCAAAGGTCAGATACGGGCTTGGCTAGACGCGCATGGAATACTCCTAGATGAGTATGAATTACAAGGGCCTAGCTATGCGCGGGTTCAAAAATGGCGGCTCAAGCAAAACCTCGCGCCTACGACTTCACCGCAACAAGCCCTAAACCATATTTATCAAAATGAAACTCAAGAAGCCGTCATAGCATTGCAAGGCATAGATAGCCCTATGACGGTGGTCATAGGAGATGAATTGCCATTAGCCTTGCATTGGAAATGGTTAAAACGGCAGCCGGCGCACTCATCTGAACAAGCATCGTCCGTGAATTATCAATACGCATTAGGATTACTTGATAAAGGGGGCAGGCACTGGACCCAATATGATAGGCCTGTTGGTGAACCACATTATCCAACCAGCTTGTGGGCCGAAGCGGAAACCCTCGTTGAAGTTGTTCATATGCCTATTCCCTTAGGTTTACCACCTGGGGAATATTTCTTAGACTTAACCCTTTATCATCCTGATACCCTAAAGCCTTTAACCACCCTTGCGTCATCTCCGCAGAATAAAGGCGTAACCAAGACGCAAATTCGTTTAGGCACGGTCAGCCTTAGACGACCCCAAAAATGGCCTCAAGCCCAGTGGCCCGACCTCGGCCAATCAAAAGCAGTCAAGTTTGCCAATCACCTCAACCTAGTTGACCATCGTGCCTTGCCTGACAAGATACAAGCTGGACAGACCATAAATCTGCGTCTGCTATGGCAGGTCGCCGACTGGCCTTGGATAAGGCCGCAGGAAGGCCACCAAGTTGTCGTTATCTTACGAAATGAGGGTGATGAGCTAATCCTTAAGCAGATACAACCCCCCAGCCAAGAGCAATATCCCATGTCGCAATGGCAGCCCGGTGAGGTGCTGTTGAGCCACATCGCCTTGCTCATCCCAGGCTATCTATCTACGGGTTCCTATCAAGTGAGCCTAGCCTTACAAGATCAATCTGGCGAATTACTCTCTTGGCGTGAGGGACTATTTCAAAGCGGCCAGTATTACAACCTAGGATACTTGGCGGTCGTCGGACGGACGGCGAATTTCACCTTACCGACGAGGCATCAGGTGCTTAATGCCCGTTTGGGAAATAATGTGCGCTTATTGGGATATAATCTTCAGCCAACGCCAGTATCTCCAGGAGAAGCATTGGAATTGACTTTGTATTGGCAGGCTCTCGCTACCGCTTCAGAAAGTTTTAAAGTATTTAATCATCTTATCGACAATAATCACCAACTTTATGCCCAACAAGATGGGATTCCAGCACAAGGAAACTTACCAACTTTTAGCTGGATCCCAGATGAGATCATTCGTGATTCATATATCATTCAAATCCCAGCAGATATACCAGGCGGCACTTATCGCTTATTGACCGGCATGTACCGAGAAACTGATTTTAGCCGCTTGCCAGTTTTAGGAGAAGATGGGGCAGTCAGGGGAGATGCAATCTTGTTGACCGAGGTGATGATTGTATCGGGCATACAATGAGATTTGTTGAGAGAGTCATAGACGAAGCTCTGTCATTTCTTTGGCAGATAAGAATTTTTTAATAAAATAGTCTCCATGAACTTTTGCATATAATCAAAAAACAATCGCTTCACAATGCTTCCCTGTCGCTACTTGCCACATCTATGACTTTCGTTACAATCAGGTCTACTATGTTTGAAATTATTTTTCTTGGTACATCAGCCTCCGCACCCTCAGTACAGCGGGGGTTGTCGGCTAATTTGGTGCTGTATAAAGAACATCGATTTCTGATTGACTGTGGTGAAGGAACACAACGCCAGTTGCTACGGAGCGGTTTAGGGTTTCGGCGGCTGGATAAAATTTTGTTGACCCACGGGCATCTGGATCATATCTTAGGCTTAGGCGGCTTGGCTTCGACCTTCAATCGTTGGGAGGCAATTGAAGTCTTAGATATTTATGGCGGCGCGTTTACCTTGCGACGCGTGAAGACTTTAATTGAGGAGGTCGTGTTAGGTCATGCAGAACCGCCTTTGACAATTAATTATCATACGCTTCAACCAGGTCTAATATTTGAAGACAAAAATTTTACCCTAAGTGCCTTGCCAGTCAGCCATCGCGGGCCAGATTGTTTTGGCTTCTTATTCGAGGAAAAATCACGTCGTCCTTTTGAGGCCAAGAAAGCAGAAGCCTTAAAGATTCCGCAGGGGCCTGTCCGCCGCGATTTGGTGGCAGGGAAAAGCATTACTTTGGCTGATGGGCGGGTGATTCATCCCGCCGATGTCCTCGGCCCACCCATCTCTGGTGCTAAGTTGGTCTTCATTGCCGATGTGGGCATCACGGAAGGCTTGCTAGATATTGCTCAAGATGCTCAGGCTTTGGTCATTGAAGCCACATATTTACATGAAGATGTCCAACTAGCCCGTCGCTTTGGTCATATTACCGCCGCTGAGGGGGCGCGGCTAGCCAAAGCCGCTAATGTCAAAACCCTCTATTTGACTCATCTTTCCCGTCGCTATCGCGACCGAGATATCCTCGCCGAAGCACAGGCAATTTTTCCTAATACAATCGTTGTGCAGGATTTTGATCGGTTTCAAGTTGTCAGGAATGAAAGTTCAGATCTAAGCATTAAATAGAAAGGATCTATACCATAAAAATGTCTCAAATTATTCGCCTCGAATTACATAAGATATTTTAGAAGAGTTATGGCTATATGGATGAACTAGAACGTCATTTGGATGAAGTTATGACTTGGCTTGGTGAACGAAAAATTTCATTCATCACAGCATCTGAAGAAGAATTGGAAGAAAGTTACCAAAACTTCAAAGATTTTATACGAACCTATAAAAAAGCATGATTGTCACAAAGCAAACATGTCTACCAAAATCAAGGTAATATCTGGATGGAAACGCTCGCGTTTGCCACAGTCGCTATATTCATCCTCCTCTTCGGTCTCATATCAGGCCGAATTGAAAGAACGCCGGTCACCGCGCCGATGGTCTTCGTTCTTTTTGGCCTTATTCTGAGCGACCGGGTCATGGGCATCATCGACTTGGATATAGAGAACGCCTTGGTTGACTTGGTTGCGGAATTAACCCTGGTCCTAATTCTTTTTACAGACGCCTCACGGATTGATCTCAAACGCCTGCGAGACGAACATACGATCCCCGTGCGTTTATTAAGTTTTGGTTTACCCTTAACCATGCTCGCTGGGAGCATCGCTGCCTTACTGCTAATTGATATCTTGAATTTTTGGGAAGCAGTGGTCTTAGCGATTATTCTCTCTCCCACTGATGCCGCCTTAGGACAAGCTGTCGTCAGTAGCTCAAAAGTGCCAATACGAATTAGACAGGCTCTGAACGTTGAAAGTGGCCTTAATGATGGTATTGTCTTACCCATTTTATTGATTTGTGTGTCCTTAGCTGGGGCTTCTGAGGGTCAACATAGCCTTGGCTATTGGATCCAATTTGTCGCCTGGCAAGTAATTTGTGGTCCCATTGTCGGCATTGCGGTAGGCTATTTGGGTGGTCAAGCCCTACAATGGGCTCAACAACGTGAATGGGTTAATGAAGCCTTCCAAGATTTGGCTGCCATTGGCCTGGCCCTGCTCGCTTTTAGCGGGGCTGAGTTGGTCGGTGGCAATGGATTCTTAGCCGCCTTTTGTGCTGGCTTAACCTTGGGTAACACAACGAGCAAAATCTGTAGTTGTCTTTATGAATTTGCTGAAGCAGAAGGCCAACTGCTCACCTTATTAACGTTTATGATTTTTGGGGCGATTATGGTCTTCCCCGTTTTACCTTATGTGGACGGGTCTATTCTCTTGTACGCGATCTTGAGTTTGACCTTAATCCGGCTCTTGCCCGTTTGGATTAGTCTTATTGGTTTAGATTTACGATTACATACGATTGCTTTTGTGGGCTGGTTTGGCCCGCGTGGCATTGCTTCGATTTTATATATTCTTCTCGTCTTAAAAGAGTCTCATCTCGCTCATCACGAAACCATTTTCACTGTTGTTATCACCACAGTCTTGAGCAGTGTCTATGCTCATGGCCTGACGGCTGTGCCCTGGGCCAATTTATATGCGCGGCAGATTCAAAAAATGCAGGAGAAACACGGCGATGAGCAGATGCGCGAGATGGAGATGGTCTCGGAAATGCCGCTCCGCTTACCATATAAGACAGAACCCGATGACAGTATTGGATTTTGGTAGACATATTAAAGTACGCTATGAGCCATGAATATAGCTTGGGAATGAGAATTAAATACCTTCAAGAAGTTGTATCTTATCAAGAGTTAATTTAGGGGTTTTATGACCAACATAAGTCAAGGAGAATCTCATGGTTCAATTTATCGCTGATTTTGAAGCCTATATTCCGGCCGAATTTAATGGTCGACCTTATGGCAAAGCAGGTGTCCTAGCCACAGCAGACGCGGCTGGTATTGATGTCTGCGTCGTTTTTCCAGGGGGTGTCCCAGCCGACCCACGAGAGGCCAACGCTCAACTGCTACGAGATGTAAAAGAGGAGGCGCGTATCCTGCCCGGCTGTTTGATTAACCCGACGATGGGCCTCCTAGCAGCAAACGACTTGAAACGTTGCGTGGACCAAGGAGCCAGGACGGTCAAACTCATGGCGGCTACCCATCGTTATCGGCTGGACTCGCCTTGCGTTGATCAGATTATGGATTTGGCGCAGGCCCTCAACATCCCTGCTACCATTCATTCTGGCTCACCCTTAAGTGGTTGTTCGCCGGAATATATCAATACCTTAGCCAAACGTCACCCTGAGGTGACAATCATCATGGACCACATGGGCTATCGAGAGTGGGTCAGTTTAGCGGTTCAAGCAGCGGTTGAGAATCCGAAAATTTATCTGGGAACCACCTTAATCGCCGCTGCGGAGCCAATCACCATCAAAAACATCATCCGCGCAGGCCAGGTCGGCGCAGACCGCATCGTGTTCGGGTCGAATGCCCCGTCTGGCGTAGCACAGCATGGGGTGAATGGTATTCGTGACCTTGATTTCACTGAAGAAGAAGCGGCCTTGATTTTAGGACAGAATTTTAAACAGATTTATGATATACCTTAGCTTCAGGCTGTTTCAGGCTAACTTGACAGACTTGGCTGACGGGATTATTCTACAGTGGTTTGATTATTAGATAGATCCCTGAATCACAGGATAAATTTATATCAACCTCAAAGGAGAAGTATGATGAAGAAAACATCAATCAATCGTCGCCAATTTTTAGGTTTAATGGGAGCAGGAGCCACTGCGACCGTCCTCGCAGCTTGTGCGCCGCCAGCCGTCGAACCAGCCGGCGATTCTGGATCGGCAGAAACAGCCGAAGCCGTGACCCTGTCTCACTGGCAACACCATTCAGCCGGTCGAGCGGCGGCGGTGGAAGAATTTAAGGCGCAGTTCGAGGCGGCCAATGAGGGGGTGACCATCGACTTTCAGTCAATCCCTTGGTCAGATTATTGGGGCAAGTTGGCCTCTGGCGTTGCGGCTGGGGCTGGTTCCGCGCCCGACATCTTCCAAATTCCGATGGGCTTGGTGGAAGAGTATATAGCGGGAGATAACTTATTACCTGTAGACGCTTTGGTCGTAACCTCCGCCCAAATCGAAGAGGATTATCTGCCCTGGACTGTACAGCGGGGCAAGAAAGGTGGTGATTATTACGGTTTGCCCTTAGATGTGCAAACGCTGGTCATGTACCGCAACAATGCTTTATACGAAGAAGCTGGGCTTGACCCCGCTGCGGCCTACACAGATCATGCCGATCTCATGGAACAAGCGATAGCTCTGACCAAGAAAACAGATGGTCAGACAGACCAAATCGGTTGTAATACTGGCTATTATAGCGCTTGGCAAACCATCCTCTTCCAACAATTCCTGCAACGGGAAAGAGATGGTCTACTGTGGGTTGACTCAGAAACCAACCAACTGATATGGGGGGAGCATCCCGAAATTTTTGAAACCTTCTCTTGGTTCTGTCGTTTATCAGCAGAAGCCGATGATGATGCCTTTCTGAGAGGTCAACAGCG
Source organism: Anaerolineae bacterium (assembly GCA_965199695.1). Classification (GTDB taxonomy): domain Bacteria; phylum Chloroflexota; class Anaerolineae; order 4572-78; family 4572-78; genus CBDAUV01. The sequence continues at coordinate 3,538,268 of OZ241372.1, forward strand.
ATTTGCGCTGGGCAAGGTGGGCATGGAAATTGGACACCCTGTCAGCCGAGGCGGCTTAAATATCCAAGCCCCTGATTTAGAATACACCATCGTGCCCTTCGCCCCGCGTACAGCAGGCCAGGCTCTCTACACCGCTGGGTCACACTGGATGTGGGTCGTCGGCAAATGGGCCATTGACCCAGAAGCTGCTTGGCGATGGGCTTCCTATTGTACCAATGCAGAGGCCCAAGTGGTTTGGAATGATGTCGCTGGAGACTTACCCAGTTTCAAATCTTTGGTTGACGAGCCAAGCTTCCGTCAGGATGATAATGCTGTCGTCTGCCTTGATTCATTGAAGTACGCCTCTCCCTGGGAATGGGTCGGCTGGGCTGAGTGGGTCAAAGAATTTGGTGATGCCCGCGACCGGGTTGTTGTTGGTGGCGAAGCACCTGAACAGTCTTATGAGACCCTGATTAGCAACTTAAACAAAGTGATTGATACGCATACCTTGTGATGGAGGGCCGGGGTTAGCAATCAGGCTTAAGCGCTAACCCTCCCCAAATTATGACCACACAAACAACCATCCACCCTTCAGGTCGAAGGCGCATTAGCCCGCTCCAACGGCGAGAGATTATGTGGGCTTATGCCTTCCTTGGGCCTGCTTTTATTTTTCTCTTAGCCCTGATCATTTTCCCCATCTTGTTCGCCTTTTGGATCAGTCTGCATGACTGGAATTTGATTCCACGTCCCTTCCCTTTTGTCGGTTTCCAGAATTATATAGATGCTTTCCAAGACCCCTTGACCCTCAAAAGCCTGACGAACACCTTGATTTATACGATTGGTGCTGTACCCGTGGGCATGTCCTTAGCCTTATGGTTGGCCTTGGTCATGAATCAAGAGAAACTGCCTTTTCGCACATTTTATCGCACCGTCTATTTTATTCCCGTGATCACCTCATGGGTGGCCGTTTCATTTGTGTGGGTTTGGATGTTTGAACCACGTTGGGGATTTGTGAACGAATTTTTAGGATTTTTTGGCATTACGGGCATAAAATGGTTGGCCTCTCCCACTTGGGCCTTGCCAGCCATTATTATTGTCGCTATCTGGAAAGGGTTGGGGTTTAGCATGGTTATCTTTTTGGCTGGCCTACAAGGTATCCCCCGCGAATTATATGAAGCCGCTAAAATTGATGGGGCCAACGCTCGCCAAAATTTTCGATATATCACCTTCCCTCTCTTAAATCCAACCATCGTCTTCATTACCGTTACGGGGGTGATTGGCTCCCTACAAGTCTTCACCCCAGCGGTGATCATGACCACCACGCAAGGGGAAGCAGGCGGGCCTATTAATTCTACACGGGTGATGGTCTATCATATTTATGCCACCGCTTTTCGATACAATCAATTAGGTTATGGGGCTACCCTAGCTTTTCTGCTATTTATCTTGATTTTGATTATCACCTTGGGCCAACTTCGTTTAACCCAACGGGATATCGACTATGGCTAATATGACTGAACACAAGACTTCATCCGCCCCAGTATCCGACAAATCATTTGACTGGCCTGGCCTCATCGGGCCAGGTTTAGGCTTGCTGGTCCTAACCGCTGGGGGGATTTGGATGCTATTGCCCCTCATTTGGATGTTGTCGGCCTCTCTGATGCCCCTCTCTGAGGTGATCAAAGTGCCCCCCGTTTGGTTTGCCCCTGATAAATATTCTCTGACCAACTATTTAGAAGTCTGGACGACAGGCGGCTTTTGGCGATTTTTTCTCAATAGCACCTTTGTCTCGGTCACGATTAGCGTCCTCCAATTGTTGACCAGCACAATGGCTGGTTTTGCCTTCGCTCGCTATGAATTTCCAGGCCGAACCGTCATCTTTATCATTATCCTCTCGACCTTAATGATTCCCTTTCAAGTGATTATGATCCCCTTATTTATTATGATGGCTAGAATGGGCTTGGTCAATAGCTATTGGGGGTTGATTATGCCCGCCGTGGTCACGCCTTTCGGCATTTTTTTAATGCGCCAATTCATGCTCAACGTCCCTAAATCTTTATTGGAGGCGGCTCGAATTGACGGTGCGCCAGAGCCATACATTTATGCCATCATCATGCTCCCCCTTTGCAAGCCAGCCATTGCCGCTTTAGCCATTTTCACCTTTTTGGCCGCCTGGGATGACTTTTTATGGCCGCTCATTATTATCAATAATAAAGAGCTATGGACGCTTCCGATTGCCATGTCCCGTTTCACCGAACAATACATCGCCCAGACACATTTGCAGATGGCTGGAGCCAGCATTATGTTCCTCCCCGTCCTTCTTGTATTTTTGTTCATGCAACGCAATTTTATTGAAGGCATCACGATGACAGGCATTAAGGGGTAGGTTTTGGATGAGATTGCGGACCGTATTCGACCCAAAATTGATGCGGCTCACTCAAATGTTGAGATTGTGTCCATTCTAAGACAATATATGTTTGAGGAACTGAAGTTTACGGGCAATATGAAATCGTTATCACCCTCATAATTCCTTCCTCAAGGAATCAGAATTAGATCATGGGGCCAGTGAATTGATTCCCATATAAGCCTTAATTTTTATGCTTTAAAGCTGTCACAATCTCTTCTGCAAACGCCCGCACGGCCGGCGTTGATTTCCCACAACACTTAACCACAGCACTACCGATAATGACTCCATCGGCATATTGAGCGACATCCCGTGCTTGCTCGCCATTACCAACACCAAAGCCAACGGCAAGTGGCTTATCTGTCACCTTTCGCACTCGACTGAGAAAGTCGGGTAAGGAGGCTGAAAGGGTGTCTCGTGCGCCGGTCACGCCCGTCAGTGAGACGAGATAAAGGAAGCCCCGCGCTTTATCCGCAGCGAGTTGAATCCTTTCAGGCGTACTGGTGGGGGCCAAAAAATAGATGAGAGCCTGAGCATACTTGGCACACATCGTGTCAAATTCAAGGGCCTCCTCTGGCGGCAAATCGGGCACAATAAAGCCATCAATCCCCGCTGCTTGAGCGTCTTGTCCCAGCCGGTCAATCCCGTAAGCTAGGAAGGGATTCATATACCCCATCAACATAAAGGGAGTCGTCACGCCCGCCTCTCTTAATTTCTGGGCCATTTCAAGGCATTTTCTGACGGTAACGCCATTTTCCAAAGCCTGCTGTGTGGCCATCTGTATCGTCGGTCCGTCGGCCAAAGGATCAGAAAAAGGGACGCCCAATTCAATCAAATCGGCCCCTCCCTCTGCCAAAGCCTGGACCGCTGCCATCGAGTCTTCAACCGTCGGATAACCCAACGCGACATAAGGCATAAAGGCCGTTTTGCCCTCAAATGCCTGTGTAATACGATTTATACCTGTCATGATATCTCCTCTGTAAATAGCAATTAACAATTAGCAATTAACAATTAACAAAAAAATTCAGCCCTCAGCATTTATCATTCATCATTCCTAATTGCATAATTGTCTCTAAATCCTTATCCCCGCGACCAGACATATTGACAATAATGATTTGGTCTTTGCCCATTTGCGGAGCAACCTTAATGACCTCAGCGACGGCATGAGAAGACTCCAAAGCTGGAATGATGCCTTCTAAACGACAAGTGAGATGGAAGGCTTCAAGGGCTTCATCGTCGGTGGCATAAGTATAGCCGATGCGTTCTTCATCACGCAGCCTGGCATGTTCTGGCCCGACAGAGGGATAGTCGAGACCTGCGCTGATAGAATGTGTTTCCATAATTTGTCCATCGTCATCCTGTAAAACAAACGAGCGGGTGCCATGCAATACCCCTAACCGCGCCCGTTCTGGATCAGCAAATCGCGCTGCATGGCGACCATTAGCAATGCCCTCGCCACCCGCTTCAACGCCCATCATCATCACTTTTTTATCTGCCAAGAAAGGATGGAAAAGACCCATCGCGTTTGATCCACCACCGACACAGGCTATCAGCATATCGGGCAAACGCCCTTCAGCTTCCATGATCTGTTGTCGCGCCTCTTGTCCAATGATGCTCTGATAATCGCGGACCATCGTCGGATAAGGGTGGGGACCTAAGACCGAGCCAAGCAAATAATGCGTTGTTTTCACATTGGTTACCCAATCGCGGATGGCCTCATTGATGGCATCCTTGAGCGTCTTGCTGCCCGATTCCACAGGGCAAACCTCTGCCCCTGCCAACTGCATGCGATAGACATTGGGTTGCTGCCGCACGATATCAACCGTGCCCATGTAAACAATACACTCTAAACCGAGCAAGGCGCAAGCCGTGGCCGTCCCAACGCCATGTTGCCCAGCCCCTGTCTCAGCCACAATGCGATGTTTGCCCATCTTCTGCGCTAAGAGAGCTTGTCCCAGGGCGTTGTTGATTTTATGTGCGCCTGTGTGATTTAAGTCCTCTCGTTTTAAATAAATCTTAGCCCCACCCAAATGCTCCGTCAATCGTCTGGCATAAGTCAGCGGACTCTCCCGGCCAACATAAGTTTTCAGCAAGTATTGAAAACGTTCTTGAAATGCCGTATTTTGCTTAGAGGCTTCATAAGCTTTCTCCAGTTCCTCTAAAGCTGGCATCAAAGCCTCCGGCACAAACTGACCGCCATAAGGGCCAAAGCGGCCTTTGCTTTCGGTCGGGGTTGTTAAAGTTGTTGTCATTAGGCTTCCTTTTAGTTATTCATTCTTTGTTAATTACTAATGGTTAATTGTTTTTGCCGCCGCAACAAACCGCCGCACCTTGGCGGGGTCCTTTACCCCCTTCCGTACTTCAACCCCACTACTCACATCAACCCCCCACGGACGGACTTGCTGTACAGCCTGAGTGACATTATCAGGCCTTAATCCGCCAGCCAAAATGATATCATGGCTTTGAGCGATTTCAGCTGCGATACCCCAATCCCCTGTATGACCTGTACCGCCGCGTAAGTTGGGGTGGTAGGCATCAAGGAGGATGAAGGGAGCGGTTTCGGGGGTCAGGAATTGTTGGCTTAGTCGGGTCGCTTCCTCTAGGGACTGTGGGTTAGCAGCTTTGAAAGCGCGACCCTCGAACTGGGCTAGAAATGCGGGGGCTTCATCACCATGTAGTTGGGCCAAATCAAGCGCAGCTTGGGCCAGGATGGTTTGCACCGCTTCTAAGGCGTGGTTGACAAAAACCCCCACCATCTGCACGGGCCGAGTTGCCTCATCTTTCACTTGCGCGATGATATCGCCGGCTATCTCTGGCGACACATAGCGGGGACTAGGCGGATAAAAGACAAAGCCTAAAAAATCTGCTCCTGCCGCCACTGCACATCGTCCATCGTCGAGATTGGTGAGTCCACATATTTTGACCTTGGTCATGATGTCCCACTAGATGCCGCTACCACCGTTGCGGAGAGGTCTTTCTGGTTGGATTCAGATGGCGGTTGCTTCAATTGACGCAAATATGCTTCCACCTCATCGATAGACAAACCAGCCAAGCGTTCTTCAGGCTTGTATTGAGCCAAGACTTCTTTGAGTTCATAGTGAGAAAAGATATCTTTGGTTTTGTGTCTAGCTAAGAATCTCTTTATGCTAACAGTATCTAAAAATACCTCTTCTAACACTTTTCCCATCTCAATAACATCATCTGGGGCTAAATCTGTATCCATAGCCATCATCTGTTCATCTCCTTTTAGGATTATTGAATAAAGACCATTAATCAGCGACTTGAGTTGAGCTGATTCACTACCGTGACGTTGAATGGGGTGAGCAACTCTTGAAACAATCTACCTAATAGCCGCTGCCAGAGCGGTTGCTTTTTTTGGAAGCCTGCGAGTCCTGTTCTGTCATGGATCGCTTTTCTTCACAGAAACGTTACTTAACTCTGCCACTTTTGCTCCCGCTTTCTTTTGTTTCACAATCGCCTCGCCGACCAGAATGGCATCAACGCCTTCCTTAGCCAAACGTTGCACATCGGCACGGGTGTGAATCCCGCTTTCGGCCACGAAACAAATATCGTCGGGTACGAATTGACGCAGGGTGATGCAGGTGTTCAAATCGACGCTGAAATCGTGTAAGTTGCGATTGTTGACCCCGATTAAGCGGGGCTTGAGCGGCAAAACGCGGGCCAACTCTGCCTTATTATGGACTTCAACCAAAGCAGTCAATCCGACTTTATGGGTCAGCGTCAGTAACTTCGCCATGTCATCATCCTTCAAACAGGCGGCAATTAATAAAAGCGCGTCTGCTCCAGCGACTTTTGTCTCATAGACTTGATAGGGATCAATGATGAACTCTTTTCGTAGGACAGGGCAGGTGGTGTGCTTTTCTTGCCGCAAAGGCCTTAAAGCCTTTTGAATATCAGGAATAAAGTCGAGCTTGCCTTGGAAATATTTGCCATCCGTTAGGACGCTGATCGCACTAGCCCCATGTCTGAGATAATCTAAAGCTAAATCGATGTGGCTGAAATGAGGACGCAGCAAGCCCTTGCTCGGTGAGGCCCGTTTGACTTCCGCGATAAGGGCTACGCTTGGGGCATCGCGCAGGGCTTGTACAAAATCACGGCTCTCTGGCAGCAATTGGGCCATCGACTGCATGGTTTCTGGGGCCTGTTTCGCTTTATGTTTGGGCAATTCAACCATTTTTTTGTGGTGTACAATTTCTTCTAAGATTGTCATGGCTACCTTTCAACCTGTGTTGGCAAAGTAAGAGCAGGGTCGTGACGTACCCGCTCCCTCTGGAATCGCGGGTACGTAGATATTAGGATTTTGGCGGACTTATCTAGCCTCTGGCATAACATAACGCTTTCATTTTCTTGTTGGGCCCTTAGAACTTTACAGCCCTGCCCTAGCAGGGAGGATTGAGGGAGGGCCTAGCCTTATCTTAAGGCCATTGGCAACTTTGCTACCCTGCGCCTTTCGCTGGCGAAAGGCACTTTGCTTCCTTGCGTAAACGATACCAGATTTTCTAAGACTTTGAAAGCTGCGCCGCTATCAATGCTCTCCGAGGCCAGTTTGATCCCGGCAGCGAGATCATCAGCCTTAGCCGCAGCAATGAGAGCAGCAGAAGCGTTTAATACAACCACATCACGGCGGGGCGATGTATCGTCTCCGGCAAGAATAGCCCGGGTGATGGCTGCGTTTTCATTGGCTTCACCACCTCTATAGTCTTCTAAACTGGCTTTGGCAAACCCGAGGGCTTGCGGATCAAGCGTTTCCGTGGTGATGCTGCCATCTTTGAGGATGCTCACCGTGTTTGGCCCGGCGGTGGTCAACTCATCTAAGCCGCCATAGCCATGAACCACATAAGCACCCTGACTGCCTAAACTTTGCAGCACTTGGGCGATGGTTTCAGTCATATCACCGTCATAGAGACCAATGACTTGAGCTGGCGCGTTGGCTGGATTGGTCAATGGTCCCAGCAAATTGAAAATGGTGCGAAGGCCCAATTCACGGCGGGGGCCGATGGCATGTTTCATAGCTGGATGATGTTTGACGGCGAACATGAAGCCGAGACCGACTTCATCGACGCAGGCGGTAACTTGTTCGGGCCTTAAATCGAGGCTAACGCCCAAGGCTTCCAATACATCTGCACTGCCCGTTTTGCTGGAAATCGAGCGATTGCCATGTTTTGCCACAGCTTGCCCCGCCCCAGCGACAACAAAAGCGGCCGTTGTACTGATATTAAAGGTATGAGATCCGTCGCCGCCAGTGCCGCAGGTATCAACGAGGTCAGCCGTCTGGGGCTGAATTTTGACACTGGCCGCGCGCATCGCTTTGGCACTGCCCACAATCTCAGCCACTGTTTCGCCCTTCATGCGTAAGGCGGTCAGGTAGGCGCCAATTTGGGCTTGGGTCGCCTCGCCTTGCATGATTTGAGACATCATCGCTTCTGCTTCCGCTTGGCTCAGATGCTTACGCTCAATGACTTTGGCAATCGCCTGTTTGATGATTGGGTTTTGGGGGGGAGCGGATGGAGCCGTGGCAGATGCGGCGGCGGAATCAACGGCCCTTTGCGCGGGAGAATTTACTTGAGTTGTCATGCTTGTCATCTCCAAAAAGTTTTGTAATAAGTGGGGCCCATGCTCGGTCAAAATGGATTCGGGGTGAAATTGAACCCCAAAAACAGGATATGTATGATGGTTTAGGCCCATCATTTCGCCTTCTGTGGTGCGGGCACAGACCCTCAGACAATCGGGTAGCGTTTCGGTGACGATAAGAGAATGATAGCGGGTCGCGGTGAAAGGCGAGGGAATGTTGGCGAAGATACCTTGCCCAGCATGCTCAATTTGTGACACCTTGCCGTGCATCAGATTGTCCGCCCGCCTGATCTGCCCGCCAAAGGCTTGGCCGATACATTGGTGGCCTAAACATACGCCCAAAATGGGGGTATGTTGGTGAAAGTGTTCTATCACCTTCAAAGAAATACCCGCCTGGTCAGGTTGACCAGGGCCAGGTGAAATAATGATGTGGCTGGGGGCGATATGTTCTATTTCCGCCAGGGTGATTTGATCGTTGCGATGGACCACAATATCACAGCCTAACTCACCAAAATATTGCACCAAATTATAAGTGAAAGAGTCATAATTGTCGATCATTAAGAGCATATTTTTCTCCTAGTTTTGTGCCTCAGCCGCCTTCACTGCCAGCGACAAAGCGCGTACTTTATTCATACATTCATTATATTCATAGGTTGGATCGCTGTCGGCGACAATGCCGCCTCCTGCTTGCAAGTGGACTGTGTCACCTGTCATGACGATAGTTCGCAAGGCGATGCAAGTGTCCATCGTGCCATCGTAGCCGATATAGCCGATGACACCAGCATAGATCCCTCGTTTTGACTGTTCTAATTCCTCGATAATTTCCATCGCTCGCACCTTCGGGGCCCCACTGACCGTGCCAGCGGGAAAGGTGGCCCGAATTAAATCAAGGGCATCATATTGGTCTTGTAACTGTCCTTGGACATCTGATACAAGGTGCATCACATGTGAATAGCGTTCCACAATCATCATCTCGCTGACCTGCACCGTGCCGTAATCACAGACACGCCCCATGTCATTGCGGCCCAAGTCAACCAACATGACATGCTCGGCCCGCTCTTTTTCATCAGCCAGAAGTTCCTCGGCCAGGGCCGCGTCTTCTTCCTCAGTTTGACCGCGCCATCGTGTTCCAGCAACAGGGCGCAGTTCGGCGGTCCGTCCGACCAAGCGGGTGTGCATTTCGGGGCTACCCGCAATGACGTGTAAATGAGGCAGGCCCACACCGCCTGGAAAACGCATGAAGACCATGTAGGGCGAGGGGTTGATGCGTCGTAAATGGCGATAAATCGAGAAAGGGTGGGCCGGCGTGCGTTTACTGAGACGCAATGAAGGCACCACTTGGAAAATATCGCCCGCAGCGATGTATTCTTTGGCCCGTCGGACTCGGTCTTCATGCTCGGCTTGGGTGACATTACAGGAAAAATCCTTTGGATATGTATCGCTTTGATCCCGGCGAATTGGTATATCTGGCACAGGGGCGTTCAACCGAGCCACGATTTCATCAATGCGGGCCCTAGCGCGACGATAGGCCGTCCGTGCATCATCTTGACTAAGATCAGCGTTAGCCATGACTAAGATACGTTGCCAAGCGTGATCATAGACCACCAGCGTGTCAACGAGCATGAAAGTTGCTTCAGGTACTTTCAAATCATCCGCAGTGTCATCGGGCAAACGCTCGAAGCGGCGTACGGCATCGTAGGACAGAAACCCAAGGGCCCCACCCGTAAAACGGGGCAGATTGGGCAGCGAAATCGGCTGATAGTGAGCCATCTCTCGTTTCAAGACCGCCAAAGGATCGAGTTTATCATCCAAGGACACGGTTCGCCCATAACCACTGCTGCCGATATAAACTTCATTATCCTTAGCACTGAGGATGGCCTTGGGGCGTACGCCGATGAAAGAATAGCGTGAGACCCTTTCGCCGCCTGTGATGGACTCCAACAAATAGCCAGAGCCTTCATCTTGCAGCTTTAAATAAATGCTGACTGGCGTTTCTAAGTCAGCGGGCAATTCCCGGTAGACGGGGATAATATTGCCTTGGTCGGCTAAATTTTCAACTTCAGGTAAACTTGGTTTGTACATGCCCCTCTCCTAAAAAAATAATGATTAGTATTTGATGAATTTTATCTGAGAATAAAGTTTAGACTCTAGAGCTTATTCGGACCTTCATAATTCATTTGAAACTGCTTCAGGTTATGGCCTGCCAATCGCTTCTCGCATTCTCATGGCTTGGGCGATGGCCTGAGCTTTTTCAGCCCCTTCAGCGAGACCATGGTCAAGATGAGCTTGATCTTTGATGAGTGTCTCATAGCGTCTTTCTCGCCTCAGCAAAGGTTTGGTCAAGGCGTTCAAAGAGACATTGTTTCATCTCGCCGTAGGCTAAACCACCTGCCAGATAGTATTGGCGTTTGGCTTCAAGCTCATCTACATCAGCGAAGGGCTGATAAAGCTGGAAGATATTGCAGGTGTCTTGGATCAAGATGGTCTTTGAGACCATAAATTTTAATTTGGCTCATCCATTTCTCCAAAGTCAGCGTCGGTTGGCTTGAAATGGTTTGTAAGCAAATCACCTCAAGCCAACCGATGGATAATAAAAAAACAAAAAAGCCCTCTCATCCCAATATGGGACGAGAGGGCTTTTTATCTCCCGTGGTGCCACCCAATTTAGACTGTTTAGCGATTAGGAATTAGGATTTTACGCCATTTTCTCTGCCTCCTGACCCCCTTAGCCATAGCCAGTCTCACTCTACAGATACGCAGCACCTGTTTTTATCAAAAAAACGCAAAACCATTCGCCTGAATATCTAGCTCCCTGATAACGGTGGAGTCGCCGTTGGAACCTACTTGTCTTTCAGCACAAGACTTCCGGGGCCATTCACCTCTAGCGTACGTACCAATTTCGCAGCATCCATTGGCTCTCTGAACGTCGTATTAGAGACTACTCTTCCCGTTCATCGTCTGTCAAGTATTACGTTAATTGGGATGAATTTTACCCAACTCGGATGATTTGTCAAAAAGGTGACGATAGTCTCTCATCCCCCATAAGCCGAAATCGCTAAACCTCCCGTCACACTGGTAAAGGTATCTGTCTGCACAAACGATGCTTGCTTAAACTCAGTTTTCAACATTTTTTGAAAAATGGGAATCACTGATGAGCCACCCGTTGTGACAACAACGTCAATTTCAGCGGCTGTCACGCCCGCCAAAGCTAAGGTGTCTTTCATACCGTGTCTGACAGCGGTGAATTCATTCATGATCGACTGGTTGAAGTCTTTGAAGCTGATGTCTAGGGCCAAATTGATCGCCTCTCGCTGCATCCGAATTTGGGCCACCTGCTCCGTGGACAAAACACGTTTGGCCTGTTCGATTTTTTCAAACAAGACAAAGCCATAATTTTTGGTCACTAAAGACTCGAGGGCCATAAATTTTTCTTTTTCGGGGCTATATTTCTTGCCCCGTTCGATGATGGTCAGATATTGTTCCTGAGACAGGGTGGGAATAGTGGTCCACTTGTCGAGATATTGGGACAAATCTTCGGAAAAGGGAATAATCCGCCCATCAAAATTCACATCAACCGTCGCCCCTTTGCCAAAGCAGGGCGCGACTTGGTGATGCATGATGGCATTGTCAAGATCATCGCCGCCGACGTGAATGCCGTGGGTGGCGACGATTTTGGCTTGACGGGCTTCATCTATTCGCATGACCGTGAAGTCTAACGTCCCCCCGCCGAAGTCGTAGACAAACACAAGTTCCGGTTTCTGTGATTTGTTCACATAATCTAAAGCGGCTGCCTCAGGTTCCATGACAAAGGCAATCTCTTGAAAGCCAGCCATCTGAGCCGCTTCACGCAAGCGGGTTTCGGCGGCTTGATCTTCGATAGCGTTTTCGGAAAGTTTAACCGGTCGCCCCAAAACGACCTCTCTGACCTCCGTTTTTAATTGGCTTTCAGCTTGTTCTCGGACATGGCTAAGGATGAGGGAAATGAGTTCTTGGAGGGTGTAATATCGACCAAAGATATGGGTTCCCTCATAGGCCCCTGAGCGTAAGCCCGTTTTGATAGATTGTAAGAGGCGCCCTCGCGCCCCGATATCGTGTTCCACCACAGCATCATAAATAATCGTAATCGGCCCATCGGGCTCAAGCGGTCCCCGCGATTGCTGGGCGAAGGTGTTCTCGATGGTTCCAACCACCGTTTCAGTCAAGACCACCGAACGACCCGTCTCATCTTTGAGATACCGCTCGACGGCCTCAAAGCCGAGATAAGTTTCTTGATCCTTGGTCAGATATAACATCGAACGCAATAGGCTGGGGTTAACATTTTTTGGATCAAGGGGGATAAATGCCAAGGCTTGTCCATCGAAGGTCGCCGCCGATGTGTGCGTCGTGCCAAAGTCAACGCCAATTCTCATATATAGCTTTCCTTATTTTTTAATTTCATTATCGCCATAAATGCGATATTATATTCCTAATGATCCATTCTATTTGAGTATTTTATGTTTGTCTTTATTTAAGTTTACGCCCCAGTTCTGCTTGAATATCATCATTATGCTCTCCCAATAAAGGCGGAGGCAAGCGATAGCTTGGGGGCGTGTCCGACATCTGAATCGGATTGCCGATATTTTTGATTGGCCCGATCAAGGGATGCTCTAGGTCAACCACCATGCCTCGCGCCAAAGTATGTTCATCTTCCAAAATATCTGGCGGATAATTGATTGGCCCGGCGGGAATTTTATGGGCCACAAATTGATCAATCCAGTAATCGGCCGCTTGCGTCATCAAGATTTCTTCTAAAAGGGCGATCAATTCTGGTCGATGTTCATTGCGTTGGGTATTGGTGACAAAGCGCGGGTCGCTCATGATGGTATCCTCAATCCCCAAAATTTTACAAAAACGCTGCCACACTGCCTCCGTACCCACAGCGATGATAATTTGTTTATCTTTCGCTTGCACAGGTTGGTAGGGGGTGATGGTTGGATGCTCATTGCCTAATTTTTTGGGGATTTTGCCCGCCATCAAATAACTCCCCCCAATATTCGAGAGCCAAGTCATTTCCGCATCGACCAAGGACACATCAATGAATTGTCCTTCCCCTGTGCCCCCATCTGCCTTATCACGGGCGTAGAGGGCGTTGGTGATGCCGATACACGTATAAAGTCCAGCGGTGATATCTGAAATCGGGGTCGGAAAACGAATCGGACCATCATCTGGGCCCCCCGTAATCGCCATTAAGCCTGTCTCTCCTTGAGCAATGACATCATAGCCGCCCCGATTTGCCTTTGGTCCCGTGTGTCCATAACCACTAAGGGCCGCGAAGATCAAGCGTGGATTGACGGAGCGCAGATGGTCTGGGTCGAGTTGATAGCGTTTAAGCGACTCCATACGCGGGTTGTTGGTCATGAAGACATCGGCTGTCGTTAGTAATTCGTGCAGCGTGTTGAGCTCATCAGGCTCTTTGATATCCAAGGCCAAGCTGCGTTTGTTGCGATTAACCGACATAAAGTAAGCACTTTCGCCTTCGATAAAGGGCGGCCCCCAATGTCGGGCTTGGTCGCCCGCCCCCGCTCGCTCGATTTTGATCACACCTGCACCTAAGTCGCCTAACATCATGGCACAGTAGGGGCCAGCCATGGCCTCGGTCATGTCGATAACGCGGATGCCGTTTAATGGTAATGCTTTCATGGATATTTTCTCCGGTTCACCCCCACGCCTGTGGGGAATATTAGCATCCCGTGATACCAAATATCGCGAATGGTAAATTCACCCCCACGCCTGTGGGGAATATTAAGTAAAGGATTCACGACCAGACAAGATAGGGTAAAATCAGACCTGACAGGTTTTATTAACATCTTATTCGCGTGAATACAGGTTTAATCTAAGCATCTTCTCTCGATTATACTGTTTGAAACCTGTCAGGTCTTTATTTTGTCTGGTACTGAAAGTAAAGGATATAGCTTTCGTCTTAGAAACCTAGTTTTTTCGTTTCCAAATCAGGTTTCTTGCCTCAGGTCTCGTCATGAAGTTGTCAACTATATCATAGCTAAACAAATTTCGTCAAATAGGGGATAGGGCAGGTGTCATTTGATCAGTTTTGATAATCCAAGCAAATTTCTCAACGCTTTAGGAGACCGCCATTCACATCAATCGTCGCCCAGTGATGTAGTTAGACATCGGTCAAGCCAGAAAGGGGGCGGCATAGGCGATGTCTTTGGGTTCGCCTAAACGGCCCAACGGCGTTTGACTGACGAGGGGTTGGCGTTTATCTGGTGACAGCTTGGCTGGGTCTGTTTCGATTTGATTAGGGGTAATGGCGTTGACCAGAATATTCAAAAAAGCTTACAAGGCTTTAAGGAGTGAGGGGAAAGACGGATGATCCAAAAGTTCAAGAGACGCGATTGCATAAAGTTAAATACAAGATTTGACGGTCCTACCCCTATAATTTGTGAGGACTGCCAAACAATGGCATGATTATCCCCAGTTTATTAGGCGAGGCTTAGACTCAAGGTGTCTTGATTGAAATGGATGAATAAAGTAGCAATTGTGTTTGTTCCACTTGAAAATGAGGAAAGGGTCTAATTCTCGCTAAATTTTTTCATTACGGATACTCCCCTCTACAATCACCAAATACTGGCTCACCTCGCCCCCCACGGGTTTAGCAAAATTGCCACCCAAGGTCACTGGCCCCGCCAAATAAGGTCGTTGATATAACTTGAAGGTCGTATCATTCGTCTCTATGCCTAAGCCAACGCCATCTAAGTACCAAGTGTAGCTGGCAATGCCGCGATCATCGTGGCTGGCCCTGCCATCAAGGGTATCGCGGCATACGGACGATTTGCCTCAAGGGTCAGGGTCTGGTCCGTCCCAGCCCTGGCTTGTGGAGGGGTCGGTGGTTTTGGCTGGATGGTGATGACCACCTCATCCGCAGCAATCGCGCCTTCATCATCGGCCACGGATAGGGTGAAGGTATGAACGCCTTGTGGCAGCGGTAGGCGCACCTGTGGCCCAGAGAAGGTTTGTTCAAGTTGATTTGCCTTGGCTGTGCGATACCAAGTGTAATTGATTAAGGATCCGTCGTCATGGCTACTTTGTCCATCCAACGCAACCACTTCCAGTCCCTCTCCGTCGAAGTCGATTAAATGTTGATCAGGCCCAGCCTCTGCTTGTGGGGCTTGATTGCGTGGGGGCGGGGGAGGATCAGGGGTAAAGATGAGACCATACATGTTTTTGACACCAGTCAAAGGAGGTTGGGTCACGGGCATTGACAATATACAAGCCATTGCCCGCCCCGCCGACATAGACATAAGGAGCTTGCCAAAAACCCCACCAAGCCCCTCGGGTATACCCACTCGTATCAACCCCAGGCAAAATCAGATTGGGCAAAAGAATCGGATGACGAATATCGGTTCAATCCCAAGGAGGTATACGCTAGTGAAAGGTAGGGTAAAGGTGAATAAATAAAGTCTTAGATAGAGTTTGTCAAAATTCCGTAAATCAGTTATTATTTTAGGTTGTGTTGACATTAATAAAATCAAACATTTCAGGCGTATTTTTTCACGTTTTGACAAGCTGCTGGCTCGCTATCTGAGCTTTCTTCACTTTGCGGCTACCCTGATTTGGGTGCCTTAAGTTTCCATAACACCTACTTATTATCTTGTTTTTTCTGCTCAAACCATTAAATGTCAACCCAACCTACAAGCGGTCACAGATCGAGGTTTACGCATCCCAGAAGATATAGCCATCGTCGGTTTTGATAATTGGAGTCTTTCTAATGAACACGAAACCGCCTTGAACGACCGTGCGGGCCCCGTTGATAGAAATGGGTCAATTGGCTATGCGGTTTCTACTAGACCAAATTGAAGGTGGATCATCCAGAGCCGATTCGGCGGACATTACCTGTTGAGTTGAGTGTCCGTCAATGAACGATAAATTAATTTACCCGGAAACTCACAAAGGAGTACAATGACTGATTCAAAACAAGTAACTTCCCCCCCCCCCGAAAAAATGATCACCCCCCCTCCCGCTACTGACGGGTCATCGACCAGCGACACACCGCAGGCTGCCGAAGCAGCATCTGCCGATGTGCCACCCATCACTGACGTACCCTATACCGATATCAGCATCTTTATGAACTCAGGGCCACAAAAACGTCAAAGTATAAAAGGCTTTGATGAAGATTATGTTGATATTGTTGATTATATCGTCCGCTGTACGCATAAAATATGGGAAGAGAAAGGCGTGGGCCTGATTTATACCCACTATGCCCACAATGTCCTGATCCATACCTCAGATGGTATGACTTATGGTCGGGATAAAGTCATCGCCGACTCGATCAAAACGATGGCTGCCTTTCCAGATGTGCGTTTGTTTGCTGATGATGTGATCTGGAGCGGCAATGATGAGGACGGCTTTCATTCTTCACATCGCATCGTCTGGGTAGCCCATAACACAGGTTATGGCATATATGGGCCGCCGACGGGGCGGCGAGTGGTGCGCCAAGGCATTGCCCATTGTTTCGTCAAGGAAAATCGGGTGGTTGAAGAATGGATTAGTCGCGATGAGTTGGCCCTCATTCGTCAACTCGGCTTTGATGAGATTGAATTAGCCAAAAAGATGGCTGCCTTGGACGCAGCCAGTGGAGTCAAAAGCCCAAAACCAGAAACACAGGGCGAGGTGCAGCGTCTCGCTGGTCAGATGCAGCCGCCTTTTTATCCACCCAAACAAGACACAACCTTTGATATTGAAGATTTTGTGCGGCGTAGCCTCTACGAAATTTGGAATTGGCGTTTGCTCAACAAGATTGACGATTATTATGTGGTCAATTATTGGGGCTTTGTCTCTACTCATCGTCAACTTTATGGACTGGGCGATTTAAAAGCGTATATCTTGAGCCTGCTCGCTGCCTTCCCCGATGCCGCTATACATGTAGATCATATCTGCTGGCTAGGCGATGACAAACGAGGGTATCGTGTCGCGGTACGCTGGACCTTGGCAGGGACACATGGCGGTCCCGGTCACTATGGCGAGCCGACGGGCCAGCGGGTGCGTTTGATGGGCATTTCTCATTATCTTGTCAAAGAGGGCAAATTTGTCCAAGAACGGACGGTTTTTGATGAGTTTGCTTTGTTAAAGCAGATTTACGCGCCTGTAACCTAACAGGGGTATAAAAGTTACACCATAATTACTCATACTCATTCAAATATTGTTGCACCAAATATCACATTTCACGATTTGCGAGAATTATATCTGATAATGTATTATTGTATATTAAACTTCACAACCCTCGATTTAACAAACAATCGTTCATCACGCATCCCCAATGCCGGGGGGTATGGCTATTTCTACGACATCGTAAAGGAACTGAAGCTATAGATTTCAGTACCAGACAAAAGGACGCAGAATCAAACCTTGAAGATTTTACCAAGATCATAAAAGTAAAATTTTTGGCTTAATCGACCTATCTATACTTGATCATCCTGTCGGAAACCTTCAAGGTTTGGCTCTAAATCTATAGCACCAAAGGTTCATCAAAAATTGTTTTCCCTGCACAATATATAGTATGAATCTTGCTTGCTAACTGTATATGTTGTGCTTTTATTTACAAATAAGTCTAATCAATAAGGTAAGGAGAAAAAAATGTTGAGTACAGTTAGAAGTACGTTAGTTTCTATTGCAGGACTCATTGTTGCTGTTGCCGTTGTTGGTTGTGTCCCTATACAGGAGCAAACTGGTACACAAGATCAAACTGGCGGTGAAGATTTGGTCGTAATGCTTTTACCAGAAAATGTAAACCCACGTTGGGAAAGCCAGGACGCTCGCTTCTTCCAAGAAGCAATGGCCGAGCTTTCACCAGACACAACGATTGAAGTCTTCAATGCCAATAACGATACGGCTGCGCAACAGCGTCAAGCGGAGCAAGCATTAACGCATGGAGCGAAAGTACTTGTTGTTATACCGATTGATGGCGAATCTGCCGCTGTTATTGCTGATACAGCCGCAGAAGCCGGGGTTCCGACAATTGCTTATGACCGTATGATTCACTCTGAAAGTACGAGCTTTTGGGTACAGGCGGACTTAGGTGCAATGGGCGCATCGCAAGCTCAACATGTGATTGATAATACCAAAGAAGGCGATACCTTAGTCTTGTTGAAAGGTTCGCCAACTGATCCGAATGCTGCGGTTATTCACAATGGCCAACTGGAAGTTCTTCAATCTTACTTTGATTCAGGCGAGCGTATCTTAGGGTATGAAAATTGGACGCAGGGTTGGGATCCGGCTATTGCACGTCGTTCAATGGACCAGGCCTTAACTGAATTAAACAACAATGTGCAAGGTGTTGTATCGTCAAATGATGGTAATGCAGCAGCGGCTATCGCTTCTTTAGCGGAGCAAGGTATGGCGGGTACAGTGCCGGTATCAGGTTTGGATGCAACAGTACAAGCACTACAATTGATTTTGTTGGGTGAGCAAACGCAAACAGGTTGGCGGCCTTTTGAAGATATGGCCACCGTAACCGCTAAGGTCGTCGTTGCGCTTCTGAATGGTGAAAGCCTTGACTCATTGACGCAAGGTACCGTTAAAAATGGCGTGGATGCTGATGTTCCTTTTGTTCCCGTCGGTCACTATTCGGCTGAAGGTGAAGAAGGCGTAGCATATGTGATTGAGCATGATGTATCAATCACCAAAGAAGTCGTATGTACAGGGCCTGCCGCTGAAACATCGTTCTGTCAGGAGTAAAATAAAGGCCCCCAGCCCCCCAAAAAGGGAGCAAAACCTGCCATTCCCCCCTCTGAGGCAATGGCCTGAAGTTAGGCGGCGGCTATCAGGAGTCCGAAATGTATTTTTCGGACAGCCCTGGTCATGGCGGGGGTTTCCCGCAAAATATTGCGGACTCCAGCAGCCCTAGACTCCTTAACTTAATGACATTGCCCCTCTACTACTCGGGGGTTAGGGGAACAAGTGGCAATCCTTATCTTAATGGCAGTGAGGCGTTCCTACGAGCAGGGTCTCCCCTTATAAGTGTACTCCTTAAAAAGATTGAAAAAGGCTATGTCAACAAAAACACAGACGGCAGCGGCGGATCAGAATACGCTACCTGTTTCTCCACATTTAGAAGCAAAAAGTATCTACAAAACTTTTGGGGGTGTTGAAGCATTGAGAGGTGTTGATTTTGAAGTTCGCAAAGGCGAAGTGATGGCATTGGTTGGTGACAACGGTGCGGGTAAATCAACGCTGATGAAAATACTCGCCGGTGCTTATCGCCCCGACGAAGGCCAGTTTTTTATGGATGGCAAACCTGTCGTGGTGAATTCCCCACTAGAAGCGGCTGACCTGGGGATTCAAATTGTTTATCAGGATTTGGCCTTGTGTGAAAATCTTGATGTGTCAGCGAATCTTTTTCTGGGTCATGAGCCTGTTGTGTCGGGCTGGACAAAAATTCTACCGAGAAGCTTACGTCCGCTTGATAAGCTTACGATGGAAGTAAGAGCCAAAAAAGCGATTGATCAATTGGAAGTAAAGACACTGAAATCAATCCGTATGAACGTAGATGTGCTATCTGGCGGTCAACGCCAAGCGATCGCAATTGCTCGTGCCGTCGATGCAGATTCCTCTGTGGTATTGCTTGATGAGCCAACGGCAGCCTTAGGTGTGGTGCAGACACGCCAAGTCCTTGCTGTTGTCAAGCGTTTACGTGATACAGCTCATGCTGTGGTTTATATCTCTCATAATTTACGCGATATATTTGAAATTGGTGATCGCATTACCGTACTGCGCCAAGGGGCGAATGTTGCTATTTACGAAACGACGGATACCAATCCAGACGAAATCGTGGTTGCCATGACTGCTGGTAAAGAAAAGACCACAAACAATGTCAACTAGATCATTATCAATTTCAAACCGATTACAGGCTCTGCGTCAGAGTCGTTTTGGTTCATTCGCCCCTGTATTGTTGGCCTTAGTCGTCATCTGGGGTTATTTCAGCCTAACAGAGCCTGTGTTTTTTAGTGTACGTAATTTCCACTTTCTATTTATGCAAAGTGCTGTCGTCGGTATACTTGCTGTGGGTATTACCGTTATTTTACTGCTCGGTGATATCGATTTGTCGGTCGCCGCTTTAGCTGGTGTTTGTGCGGCTCTATTAGCAGTACTGATTAATAATGCCGGGTATTCAGCACCATTGGCTTGTTTTCTTGCCATTGCCTTAGGCGTGGGCTTAAGTACGACACAAGGTATATTGGTCGCCTACGTTGGGATGCCATCTTTTGTTGTCACTCTGGCTGGTTTACTGGGTTTTCAGGGGTTAATGCTAAAGATATTAGGCATACAAGGGGCGATTAATATGCGTGACCCGCTCATTCGTGGTTTGACGACAGAAAACTTATCGCCAGCGGCTGGCTGGACACTGTCAATCATCTGCGTCGTCATGTTCAGTTTGACCATAGTGCGTTATCGCATACGTCGTAAAAATTTGGGTCTTGAACTTGATCCTATCATTGCAGCATTCGGTCAAGTGGCATTTTTCGCGCTACTGGCCTTTGGGGCGGTATTTACTTTGAATGGTTACCGCGGTGTCCCTTATGTAGTCATACTGCTGATTAGCCTGACTGCGCTTCTGGGTTGGGTCACAACCTCAACACCCTTTGGTAGAGCATTGTTTTCAGTAGGTGGGAATGCAGAATCGGCCCGTCGGGTGGGTATCTCTGTCCAAAAAACGCGCGTAGCTGCTTTTGCCATTGTTGGTTTTATGGCTGCAATCGGCGGTATCGTGGGTGCTTCCCGATTTGCTTCTGTTTCTTATAACGCATTTGCAGGGGGGCCATTATTACTTGAAGCGATTGGTGCTGCAGTCATTGGTGGAACTTCGCTTTTTGGTGGTCGTGGTAGTGTCTGGAATGCCATTTTGGGGGCCTTAGTGATTGGCTCACTCGGTAATGGTCTGGATCTATCTGGTGCCAGTGCTGCGGATAAATTGATGGTTTCCGGTGGAATTTTGTTGTTAGCCGTTTCGATTGACGCGCTTTCGCGTTCCGGCATGGGGCAATCTCAGTAGCTCATAGTCCAGTAAGCATGGGACGTGCTGACTGAACGGGTGGCGGTATACTGAATCTAGATAAGGAGAGAACAAGCCTAATGAAATATTTAGAAATAAAAGAAATCAATAAGCCTCTATCTGTCATCGGTATGGGCACCATGATCCTGCATCCTGATACACAAGCGCGTGATTTTTCATTGTTGGATGCTTTTGTTGAGCATGGTGGCACGTATGTTGATACGGCCGAAGTGTATGGTGCAGTTGAAGAGTATGGTTACTCCGAAATGGTGATTGGTGATTGGTTGGCGGTACGCCCTGGTATGCGTGAAAAAATCGTATTGGCTTCTAAAGGGTTAATCTCAGGTTACTGTGCCCCTCTTCATCCAGGTGGCGCAAAAATTAATCCAGAATCAGTCCATAAAGCCATCGATGGTTCTCTGGAACGTTTAAAAACCGATTATCTGGATATTTGGATGTTCCATAGAGATGATTTATCTCATCCAGTCGGGCCCTTAGTTGATGCCTTAGATGAAGAAGTTAAAAAAGGCCGCATCAAAGCGTATGGCGCATCAAACTGGTCAACTGGACGTATTCAGGAAGCGATTGAATATGCACGTCCCAACGGTAAGGCCGAAATGATGAGCTCTAGCCCCAATTTCTCTCTGGCAAAAGCGAATGAGCCATACTGGCCCGAGACTGTGACGACGAGTGAAGAAGATAGACAGTGGTTTGCAAAAAACAATTTCCTGTTGGTGGCTTGGTCTGCCCTCGGGCGCGGTTTTTTTGCGCGTGGTGATGCGAATGACACCAGCAATGCAGATTTGGTCCGCGTTTTCTATTCTGATGCAAACTTTGAACGCAAAAGACGTGCCGAAGCGTTTGGTCAAGCAAAGAACATGAACCTGTTTGAAATTGCGTTGGCTTATGTGACAAGTCAGGAATTTCCTGTTGTTGCGCTGAATGGGGCAGAGACACCCGAGGAAGTCGCATCATCAGCCAAAGCTGGCGGCCTGAGTCTTACACCTACAGAACGTGACTGGCTTGACTTAAGCAGCGACAGCAAACCGTTTTAGACTATCGTATCTATACTCAGCACAGACATAAATTTAATTTGGTTCTATGAGAATTTTTGTGGTAGACAAGTGCAAACGCTATCTGTATCCTTGTTTTTATTCAGTTGATTGTCAATCTAAGGACTCATCTATATTTTTTACATCTGTTCGACCATCGCTCGAAAATGGCGACTGTTTTCAACCAAATCTGACCCCTGTTGATGTAACCCGCCGCCTATGAGAAAAATGACTTCTCGACCATAGAGATCAAGCATTTCGGGTACGCGCTCTAAACGCATGCCGCCACCAGGGGCGGGGAAAATTGACTTAAGGGTCCCCATTGGCCTGATGGTTGCCTCTGCAATACTGCGACATTCATCTTGGCTAAAGGAGAAACGTCCGCCATAATTGGGATAAATGGTCGCATCCGCCCCAGCCAAACGGGCGATTTGACCAAAGATGACCGCGTGAGACATCCCCTGCGTAGCCCTGGTAACGAAGCTGCCTTGAAAAGCGGGATGGCTCATAATGGGCAGGGCGATGTCATCAGCATCGGCTAAATGGCGCATGGCATCGAGGCCGACCAAGCCTGGCGCAATTAATAAGCCGCCTGCACCGGCCGCCTTTGCTTGACGGGCTTCAGATACCAAAGTATGAGCGAAGGTCGTCAGACTAGGCATGTAGATGCAGTGTTCACCTGTTTCTTGATTGGCCCGCCCTACAGCTTCAGCACAGCGTTCAACCCGTTCTTGAAAAGGCGAGAAGGGTTGATTAGCCAACCCATGATCATCTTTGATAATATCAATCCCGCCTAAAGCACATTGATAGGCTAGGTCTGCTAAAGCAGCAGCAGAGAAGCCCATCGGCTTCAGGGCCGTGCAAAGTAAGGGCCGCTCTGGTACCTGGAGCAATTCGCGCCACCCTTCACGCCCGAAGCGGGGTCCTTTGAAGTAGCTTAACAAGCTATTCGGTAGGTCTAACCGCTCTACTCGAATGTGCGGTTTAAGGCTGATATTGCCAAAAATAACATTCAACAGTTGCGGCAAGGTAAAGCCAGACACTTCGATGGCAAAGCTGATGGTGGTTTGATAGCTTCCACTTTCCATCGCTCCAAAGGACTCGATTTGTCCAAAAATATGTCCTCGAATATCATCATTAGGAATAAGGGCTTTTGGAAATTCAATCGTCTGTTCAATACATATATCATCGACGATCGCTCGCGCTTCGTGTTCATCGCCTTGTAAGCGATACACGACGCGAAAACGTTTGCCCGATAGATTCAATGAGGTAGGCGGTAACATGGTTAAGCTCTAAGTAAAGTTATAAGGTTGCCCCGTGGCTATAGTTGATATTCCGGAAATAAATCTGATTCGGCATAAACCTGTTTGCCGCTATTTTTAAGGCGATGAGCGGGGATGATACAGAGAAAGCCCATAATTTCTTTATCACTGGCGTTGATAAACTGATGAAATTCATTGGGTTCAATATAGACCACATCATGTGGCCCAACTTCTACCGTCTCTTCTCCCAGGCGGGCAATGGCCCGTCCTCTGACGATCATGACCCCATGTTCATAAGGATGCTGCTCGGCTGCTGAGGTTTGGCCTGGTGGAATTTCATAGTAGCGCAGGGCGAAATTAGGGACTTTCTCCGCCGCCCCAATTAACCAGCGTACTGTCGCTCCAGCATAAACGCCGGCGTTTTCGCCGTATTCAAAGAAGCGTTGTCCCTCCCAATCAAATTTGTTTTCGCCGTCACCGATAAATTTATGTACAGTACCCAATTATTTTCTCCATGATGTGGGTTGAAGGATATTGATAAAATTTTGTCTAGGACGAGTCAAGGGATTTCTAACAATGAAAAACCCCTCAACAAGGGGTAAGTTAAGGGGTTTTTGATAGGGTGTTTCGGTTAAAGTTAGGCTCCCCGGGTTGGATTCGAACCAACAACCCTGCGGTTAACAGCCGCATGCTCTACCGTTGAGCTACCGAGGATTAAGGTCGCGTCAGAGGGCTTATAAAGCAATATATTATGTAGATTATAGAGCATAATTATTCCTTGTCAAATTTAATTTGACTAAATACGCCTGGCAATGTGCCTGGATAATTTATCTCACCAAACTATTCCGGCTCTAATGCCATTGAATTAAACAACATTTATGTCAATGGAAAACGCCTATATATTAATACTGATTATTTAATTTGACTTATCCCCATGATGGTATTTAATAGAGACGGAAGTAAGGTTGGTTTATAGCTGGTTGGCTGGTTGTCTAATTGTTACGGAGGTTGCCTTGGCCCATTTTTGTTCGGTTGAATCATCTTCCAAATGGAAGATTTCAAACTTTTATTTCATCTCATCATGGTAGCCCAAGAAACTCTGAAATATGCTAAGGGTATCGGAGCTTGCGCTAACCACCATCTCAACAAAGGAGTTTTATTGTGAAGATTTATGTAAGCACTTTATTTTTGTCTTTGGCTCTGCTTAGTCTGATGATCTCAGGCTGTTCTGTGCCACCCGCATCATTAGATTCAGCCCCCGCAGACGAAATAGCGGATGCTGAAAAGCCGGACCAAATTACTGTGGCCTATTTCCTAGAATGGCCCACCGCGAACCAAGTAGCGCAGGTAGAGGCCCTCTATGATGAGCGGATGGGCATTAAAGTGAATTGGGTTGCTTTTGATACGGGCACAGCCATGTCCGCGGCGATGGCTTCAGGTGATGTTCAGATTGCTTATTCGCAAGGCTTAGTCCCCTTTACTTTAGCCGTTTCGCAAGGCTTACCTTTGAAACTGGTTGGTGTTGCTGTCTCCTACGCTGAAAATGATAACTGTGTTGTCCACGAAGAAGCGGGTATTACTCAAGAGAATGCTAAAGATTTAGAAGGGAAAAAGGTTTCTGCACCGCTTGGTACAGTAGCTCACTATAAGATGCTTCGGACGCTTGATCACTTAGGGGTAGAGGTCAACAACTTAGACTTGGTTGACCTAGCCCCGGCAGATGGTGCAGCAGCTTTGGGGCGAGGTGATGTGGTGATGGCTTGCGGTTGGGGAGGAGCTTTAGGGCGGATGAAGGACTATGGTCAGGTCTTGATGACGGCTGCCGAGCAGGAAGCGATTGGCATCCGCGTCTTTGATGTGATTTCAGTCATAGATGATTTCGCCACAGAATATCCAGATCTGGTTGTTGATTTTCTGCAAGTCACTGAAGAAGCCAACTTGCGTTATGCGGCCGACCCTGAGGCGGCCCAACCGATTATTGCTGAAGCGGCTGGGATGAGCCTAGAGGCCTCTAAGGAGGCTCTCGATCTTTTTATTTTCCCGACGAAAGAAGAACAGCTTTCTGAAGCTTGGATGGCCGGAACCGTGCAAAGTTTCATCAAAGAAGTGGCCGATTTTTTCGTCGAGCAGGGTGAGATGGAGACGGCTTTAGATGATTACAGCGACTTGGTTGATCCAAGTTTTTATGAGCAAGTAGAATAATCAACAATCTTGGAGAATAATTTATGCGGGAATTGGTCGTCGACCAGGTTTCGATGGTATTTGACCTACCGAATGGTGGCTCTATAGAAGCTTTGCGCGAGGTATCGTTTACCTTAGAACCAGGCCGTATCTTGACCTTATTAGGCCCGTCTGGCTGTGGCAAAACGACCTTGTTGAACATTATGGCTGGGTTTCTCGCGCCGACAGAGGGACGGGTTGAACTTGATGGGGTTCCCGTACATGGGCCGAGCCAAGAGCGAGGCATGGTTTTTCAACAAGGGGCCTTATTCGAATGGCTTTCTGTCTCAGATAATATCGGATTTGGGCCAGCCATGAATGGACAGCCGAAAGCAGTACGCAAAAAAATTGTTGATAATCTGCTTAATACGGTTGGTTTGTCTGGCTTTGGCGATAAAGCTGTGTATGAACTTTCAGGCGGCATGCAGCAACGTGTCGCCTTGGCCCGCTGCCTAGCAAACGACCCTGAACTCATTTTAATGGATGAGCCACTGGGGGCACTTGATGCCCTAACCCGCGAAAAAATGCAGAGTCTCATTCTCAAGTTATGGCAAGAAACTGGCAAAACGATCATTCTCGTCACACATAGCGTTGAGGAAGCCCTTTTTCTAGGCGACCAACTCTTTGTCATGGCTCCCCG
Organism: Anaerolineae bacterium; assembly: GCA_965199695.1. Classification (GTDB taxonomy): domain Bacteria; phylum Chloroflexota; class Anaerolineae; order 4572-78; family 4572-78; genus CBDAUV01. The sequence continues at coordinate 3,564,459 of OZ241372.1, forward strand.
CCCTGGTCGTATTGAGCGGCAATATAATAATCTGCCATTTGCCGCAGCAGGATTAACGAAAGACCCCCGACAGACCAAAGCCACCTCAGATTTTATCGAAAAGCGGGAAGAAATTCTCTCCATCATTTGGGATATGGAAGAAGAGATTATGGGTGGCTAAGGAATGGGGAAAGAAAGGCGAATGAATGTCCGAAAATACGGAGCAAACACAACCCAGTCGGCTGACAAAGTTGTTCGTCCGACTGGGCCTGTCTCAACATGGCCTTATTGCACGAAAGACAGTGACCTTTGGCGATGCTTCAGCCGTCACAGGCGGGCGGTTTTGGAGCATTTTATCCGTCATCACCTTGTTTATACTATGGTTTTTGGTCAGTGTTTTTGAAGTGGTTGACCCAATTTTTTGGCCTGCCCCTGTCGCTGTCTGGGACCAGTTCACCACGATTTCAGCAGAAGGGTATCGCCGTTTTACCTTGCTCGAACATGTTGGCTGGAGCCTTTACCGCATTTTGGTCGGTTTCGGACTAGGGTGTGTTATAGGCATCCCCCTCGGTTTTGCCATGGGATTGTCAAACATCCTACGCGGCTGGTTTGACCCCATCGTTGAATTTTTTCGCCCCATTCCCCCCTTGGCCTTTATTCCGCTGGTTATTATTTGGCTGGGCATTGGCGAAGAGTCTAAAATTTTACTCTTATTCCTCACCGCGGTGTGGATTATGACCATCGCTGCTCGCTCTGGGGTGACGGGCGTTAGATTGTCGAAGGTCCAGGCAGCCTACTCATTAGGTGCTTCAAAGTTTCAGGTACTGCGCTACGTCATTCTACCCAATGCGTTACCAGAAATTTTCACGGGCATGCGCGTCGCCATTGGCGTATGTTGGACCACGGTTGTTGCTGCCGAACTCGTTGCCGCCGAATCTGGGGTTGGCTTTATGATCATGGTTGCCAGTAAATTTTTGTCAACCGATATCGTGGTCATGGGCGTTATTCTCATTGGCATCATTGGCTACGCCATGGATATTTTTATGCGCCAGTTGGAAGCTCGCTTAATCCCTTGGCGCGGTAAGGGTTGATAGGACATTGGTTTGGTTATAGAATGGAGGGGGTTTTTGAGGAAATTTTTTTCTGCGCCCAAAAGCCTTTTATTCAAGGCATCGTTTTCACAGGGGTGATAAGTTAACCCCACCCCTAAAACACCAGGTTAAAAATATCGTTTAATAATATCAATAATCAGGCGAATATCAGCTCTGGCATCTTCAATGGACGTGCGGCAAGCTGTCCCATTCACAATGCAATCGTGAAAATGACGTAATTCCCGCACGAAAGCAGTTTCCCAGTCGATGGCGGGTTCTTTGCGATAGGTGGTCCCTTGTTCGTCAATGCCTTGGACGACGATGGTAGATAGGATGCCCCGTGAAAAGCCAGTCGGATAAGAGATAATGACGCGCTTATCATCCCCATACACTTCCAAGGTTTCCTTAAAATCCCACAAATTCTGTAAATCAACCCAACTGGCAACACAGCGAGAACCCTTAGGGTAAGCCAAGGTGATGGTGATGGCGCGACCTTCTTGCCAAATTTCGGTATTGACCACCTTGTCTGGCAAGCCGAGCATAACACGCAGGCCATACAGGTCGTGAATCATGCTGCCCGCTAACAGGAAAAAGGCGCGTTCAACGTCGGCTGGCACATCGCCAATCGCCTCTTGCCGAGCGGCAGCGCGAGCAGCGCGGGTCGCTTCCACCACTTCGGCGGGCAGATCATTGAAGCGTTCTATATGGAATTGTTTGGTGTGAAGATCATTGCTGGGATGGAGATGGTTGACTTGGACAAAACGGATATTATCCATCTGATCGACCTCGCGTTTGGCATATTCATAGGCTGGGTCGTAGACTTTCATATATCCCACCTGACCCACTTTGCCTGCCTTCTTTTGGGCGGCAATCATGGCATCCGCTTCTTGGGTGGAAAAACACATTGGTTTTTCGATAAAAACATGTTTGCCCGCCTCAAAGGCCGCAATGGCAAACTCTGTTTTAGGGTCAGACTGACACAGCAAAACGGCCTCAACATCTGAGGCCAAGACCGCTTCATAATCCGTCACATACTGGGGCACGTGATAGCGACGGGCTAAATATTCTGCTGTCTGGGCGGAGGCATCACAGACAAGCGGCACCGCAAACGCTTTATGTAAAGCTGATAAACTAGGCATGTGATGCACTTGGGCAATTGCCCCGCAGCCGATGACGGCGATTTTGATACGACTCATGATAGGTTCCTTTCAAAAGATTGTCTTAAAAATCTTCGTCTCCTGTACGGGCGGTGAAATCATTCCAAACTTGCGTGGCCTCGTGTACGGTTTTGTACATGGAATACATGGCCTCCCACATGGCATCGCGGGCTTGTAGGGCAGCGTCTTTATCGCCTGCCGCCATCGCTTCTTTAAACGCGGCAACTTGGGTCTGTTGGACCTGTACGGTTTCTTCAACTGTTTGAGTCAGCCCTTCTGTCGCCTTAAGGTGGCTATCAGCGAGGTCAAGAGCCGTGGTGCTATCATCAGATTCAACATCATAAACCGTGTAAGGGGCAAAACGAGGCCGCATCTTAGTGCCATCATCAAACCAGTTGGTGTGTGTGGGGTGAATATGGGGGCTCACAGAGAGATACATAATCACTGCATCATCTCCGACATTACGGACTGTGTGCTTTTCATCCGTCAGGGCAATACATAATTGACCAGGACCAAGCACCTGTTTATCGCCTTCAATCTCAAACTCTGCTTGACCTTGTAAGATCAAAAAAATTTCATGGCCTAGATCATGGCTATGCCTTCTATTGACCTGACCGACGGCCAGGCGTAAAAATCGTGACCGTATCTGCGGGGTGACGAGCAGGTTACGGATATCTTTTTCTTCTCGAAAATCGTAGACTTCAAACGGCATTGTTTATTCCTTTTCAATGAGAAATTAGTCATGAAGAATTAACAAAAATTTATTCCTTATCTGAGGCTATTTTGACGACCATTTTGCCGAAATTATCGCCAGTGAAGAGAGCGATAAAAGCTTGCGGGGCTTTTTCTAAGCCTTCGTAGATTGTCTCTCGCCAGATAATTTGCCCCGCGGCGATCCAGGTCTCCATATCATGATAAAACTCGGCATAGCGGTCTCGATAATCGGAGACGATGAACCCTTTGAGCATGATGCGTTTACCGATGATCGTCGCTAAATTGCGGGGGCCAGGAACAGGCTCAGTGGCGTTATATTGCGCGATCAGGCCGCAGACAGCCACCCGCCCAAACTGGTTCATCAAAGTCAAGGCGGCTTCCAGATGCTCACCGCCGACGTTTTCAAAATAAATATCGATCCCATCAGGGGCATGCTGGGCCAATGCTTTGGTTAAATTATCAACCTTCTTGTAGTTAAAAGCTGCATCAACCCCTGCTTCATTTAACAACCAAGCGACTTTTTCATCCGATCCTGCACTCCCCACAACCCGACAGCCCTTAATCTTGGCGATTTGACAGACGATGGCCCCGACCGCCCCTGAAGCGGCTGAGACAAAAACCGTTTCGCCTTTTTGCGGTTTCGTCACTTCGAGCAGCCCAAAATAAGCTGTCTGTCCGGGCATGCCCAGGGCCCCTAAATAAGCTTGGAGGGGGTTGGAATCAGGGTCAAGCTTGACCAAACCTGACCCATCGGACACATAAAATTCGCGCCAACTCTGAAAGCCCAAAACATAATCTCCCTCGGCCAACGAGCCGCCATCCGATTGCACAACCTGTCCGACACAACCACCTGTCAAGGGTTCCCCCAATTGAAACGGTGGGGTATAGCTCTTGCGATCAACCATGCGTCCGCGCATATAGGGGTCAACGGACATATACACATTGCGAATGAGCATCTGTCCGGCTTGTGGCCTTGGCACGGTGACTGTGACAAATTCAAAATCACTTGGCTTGGGCAAACCGACTGGACGATTTTTTAAGTGAATTTCTCGACTAGATATGTCTGACATGAAGATATTTTTCCTTTGAAAATGCCAATTAACAATTGGCAATTAGTAATTAAGAATTAACAAAAAACGACGCTTTTTTATTCTCTGTGTTGTGCCGGAGGCACACTTTGGCTTCTCTGCCACCATTACCACCTAAAAGCGATGAGCATGAGTTCTTCATCGCGTTTATTTAAGCGTTCATAAGCTTGGTCTGCGTCTTCAAAAGAAACCACATCGCTGACGAGCGGGCCAGTCTTGAGGCGACCACTGGCTAAAAGCTTAATGACTGTGTTCTCGTCCCGCTGGCGGGTGATGAATGATAAATGATCATCAACGCTTGGCCGCACTGATTCATGCGCCCCAAAAATGGTAAGACCTTTTTTATGAACATCCCGATAAAAATTGACCTGATTCGTTTCGCCTCGGGTTGAGGCTAATAGAACAACATGTCCGAAACGTTTGGCAATGTGGAAGGCGAAGGGAACAGTCTGCGGAACACCGGCCGCCTCAATAACTGCATCAAAGCCAGCGGTACGACTGATATTTTCGGTTGAGTCTGTCACCGCATCAAAGCCACATTGCAAGGCCAAGTCTCGTCGCCAAGCCACAGGATCAACGCCCTCGACATGCGTCGCTCCAGCTGCGCGAGCGATTTGACCCGCTAAATTACCAATCGGGCCTAAGCCAATCACGGCCACTTCCCAACCCAGTTGAATTTGAGCCTTATGAATGCCTTGGAGTGCGATGGCCCCTAACCGAAAAACGGCTGCGTCCGCATCTGGCAGCGAGTCAGGGATGGGGATACACCGGTCTGCTTCTACCACTGCATAAGCTGTATGGCGCACATTCGTCACCACCCGCTGCCCAATCTGCAAACCTTCAACGGCCTCGCCTATTTCAGACACAACCCCGCAAGCTGAATAGCCAGGATAAAAAGGATAATGGCCTGGGGTATTGGGTTTATGATGTAACCAAGCCAATTCTGTACCCGGCGAGATGGCTGAAAGTTGATTTTGAAACAGAATTTGATTCGAGTTAAGCGGGGGCAAGTCAATCGTCTCAATGCTAATTTTTCCCTTTTCAGGCGCAAAAACAAGCGGCGTTTTCATCAAGTTACCTCTTTGTATTTTATGGCCGTGAGTCAACTGGGCGATAGATGATAGCCTAACTATAACATAGGCTTCAATACTTCGCCAAATTAAGCCAACCCATCCAAAATTAGCCTTTGAAACTTTGAAACAGGCTCGTTTGACGATTAGTTCAGGCTCACCTAAAATAGACCAAAATTTGTATCACGGGGAAGATTTTATGTACGATAAGCTGAAAAAGTATGGCCGTATTCCGATGGCGGTGCGAGGAGAAGGTCCAAAGTGGTCCTTTGAACAATGGCAGGCAGAACGAAGCCATGTCTTATCAAATTGAAAGTTTTGTCCATGATCTCGAATTGTATTCTGCTGAACAAGCAGCTATTGTGCAGCAAGTTCGAGATATTTATAGAGAAATTGAACCGCGTATAGCCGAAAAGTTCATCTATGGCGGCATCGGTTTTTTCCTTAATGATAAACATATCGGTGGCGTGTATAGCAATAAGCAGCATGTCTCTGTTGTATTCAGTCGAGGCCATGTGCTATCAGATCCTGAAAGCCTTCTGGAAGGTAGCGGTAAATATAGACGGCATATTAAGGCATTTGTTCGTCATGATATTGTTACGAAGAGAGTGAGATTTTTTGTGGAGCAAATGGTTGAGTTAATGCTGAAATGAACAATATAGGAGGAGACTATGGATACTTCAAATTTACTCACTGGCTGCGAATTACACCTACACATCTTAGGAGCCTATTATGCGGAGGACATCTTTGAATTAGGCAGGGATCATTACTGCGACATCAACTGGGATCAATGGGACTTTGTGGATGCTTATGAGGCCGCAGGGGGGCAGTATTCGCCGCAGGGAGATAGCAATCTCCAATTCATCTCCTCTGTAAATATAGTACGCCTCAGGGTCAATAAATATACCTTAAGACCTTAATCTGACATAATTTGGGCAACCTATCACTGATGGCTAATCACTAATTACGGTACTGGGGTTCTGCTGGATGGACCAGCGAAATCGCCAGACCAGGAGACCAGCCATGAAGGGTGACGTTATTGAAAAGCTCATCCACAGTAAAGCGAGGTAGGGGTCAAACAGTTGCATAAATAGATAAGCGATACTGACATTCAACCACATACCAATTGTATTGGACCACATGGGGAACTGGGTATCGCCAAGACCGCGTAAGGCCCCTGACTGCACCATAAAGATGCCCCAAAACGGTTGGACTAGGGCGATCATCCGTAAAGCCCCCCCACCCGACGCGATGACCTCACGGTCAGTGGTAAACCATTGCAGGATAAAGGCTGGAAACAGGAACATCCCCACCCCCATGATGCCCATCCACCATACCGCCCACATGGTCGAAATGCGGGCGATGATTGAGGCTTCTTCAGGTCGTTGAGCCCCAATGCTTTGGCCGACCAAGGACGTAGCCGCCAGGCCAAAGCCCATCCCTGGCATAAAGGAGAGCGACATCGCAATCAAGGCCAGCCGATGACCGGCTAAGGTGGCTGTCCCCAAACTGGCGATGATGATGGTGAAGACTAAGAAGGCACAAGAAATAAGAAGTTGTTCTACAGCAGCTGGCAAGCCAATTTGTAGTAATTTACGGGCTGTCTTAAATTCAGGCCACCAAGCATTTGACCCTTTAAGCGAGAGACCATGACGACCGCGCCACATAATGATCAAGAGCAAAATTAACCCGACTAGGCGAGCGTAAAAGGTGCCCCAGGCACTGCCCATGACTCCGATTTCAGGCAAACCAAGTTGACCAAAGATGAGGCCATAGGTCAGCACAATATTGAGCAAATTAGCAATGGCTCGTACAATCATGGGCGACCGGGAATCACCTATGCCACGCAGGATGCCCCCCCCGATGAGAGAGGTCGTTAAAATGGCTGAGGTGACGAGGGTAATCCGCAAATAGTCTCCCCCAATTTGTGAGGGCTCTGCTTCCATGCCAAATACGCCGATGATCGGCTCCACAAACAGTACGCCGATCAGGACGAGCGGAATGGCGAAAATGACGCTCCAAACTAGAGATTGGCGGGCCAAATGGTTGGCTTGGTCCAGCCGTTTAGCCCCAAAAGCTTGAGCAACTAGGACAGCACTGCCGACGGCCAAGGCTCCTAAAGCAGCAATAATAAAAAACATGATTTGTAAAGCACTGCCAACGCCAGCAATGGCCGCTGCGCCAAGTTTCCCCACCATGAGCGTGTCGACCACGCTCATGAAGGTTTCTAAAAAATTTTCCCCAATCACTGGCCCGGCCATATCTAGTACGCGGCGGCGAAGGGTGCGGTGATCAGTTTGCGCGTTCAGTTGTGATTCCCCCAACGATCCCAATGGGTTTTCTCTTTAGCAGATTGCCGTTTAGCTGGTTTGAAATCTTCCCCCCTAAAATAGGCAACGGGAAAAAGCACTGTTTGAATGACATCGTCTGGGATGCCGAGCAATGCCCCAACCTCTTTTTCATATTTCAGGTGTAAGGTCGTCCAAGCCGTTCCCAATCCCCGAGAGCGAAGGGCCATCATTAAGGACCAAGCAGCAGGCAAAATCGAGCCATATAATCCCGCTTGGGTGGCAGGGCTTGGATCTTCGGGGCGGCCTTCGATGCAACAGATAATGAAAACTGGCGCATCTTGCATGGTTTCGGAGAGGTAAGTAGCCGAATCCCGCACTCGCTTCTGTTGTACAGCCTGTGGATCATCATCTGATTTTTGATAAATAGCTGGATTTGTGATCTTGGCATAAGCATCAAAATTCTTTTTGTAATATTCTGTGATCTTTGCTCGTTTTTCAGGGGCCGTCACCACCACAAAACGCCAAGTTTGCCGATTAGAGCCTGTCGGGGCTTGTAAGGCCAAGTCAATACACTTCTCAATAACCTCACGTTCAACAGGCCGACTATAGTCTAGTCGTTTGCGAACAGAGCGGGTGGTGGTCAGAAGGTGATCTACAGTTTTAAGGTCCATGAGGGTTTTTCCTAAGTGTTATTTATGATGAAGGATATAGAAATCAATAAACTTGCCCAAGGTGTTTAATTCCCACGCCTAAACATTGGGTAAATTTTCTAAAGTATAGTCGCTCTAGTTGAGATCGGTCAAAAGCGAGAATGTTACCTAGTCGATTGACCCTAATCTGCCGACTTTTTTGTACAACCTTTTATTCTGCGTTAATATACAGAGGCGTTATGTAATTGTGGTAATGTAGATATCTTGACTGATAAAGTAGCCATTGTTAATTACTAATTACTAATTGTTAATTGATAGTTATAGAGGAAATTTATGGACACACTGACAACCCAAGACCCAGCAAAGGTTTATAACCCTAGTGATTACGACCGCCCATCTGTGACCGTCGATATTGTGTTGTTGACCATTATTGATTCGATGTTACGTGTTCTGCTGATTAAACGCAAAGCCTGGCCTTATAAAGATGGATGGGCCTTTCCCGGAGGCTTTGTTAATATCGATGAAGATTTGGATGAAGCTGCTTATCGTGAACTGTATGAAGAAACAGATATCAACGCTTCCTCCGTTTATTTAGAACAACTTTATACCTTTGGGCTGCCAGAACGAGACCCCCGCATGCGCGTCATCACGGTCGCTTACTTTGCCTTAATCGGGGCGGATAAAATCGAGAAGCCACAAGCAGGCGACGACGCGGCTGATGTCGGTTGGTTCTCTGTCTATACACCGCCGACCTTGGCCTTTGACCATGCCGAGATCTTACGTTACACCTTAACCCGTTTGCGCTATAAATTAGAATATACGGCTGTTGGTTTTCAGCTTCTCCCAGAACAATTCACCATCCGCGAATTGCAAGAAGCTTATGAAATTGTCTTGGGTGAAAAATTGGATAAAGGAAATTTTCGCAGCAAACTTCGCAAAACCAATATGGTAGAACCCACGAAATACTATCGCCAAACAGGCGGACGACCCGCCCGCCTCTATCAATTCCGTGCTGATGCGGTGGCTGAGGTCAAAACGCGACGGTTATTTCCATAGCCGAAGTTGTAAAATTTTTTTCAGACCGCTTAGTGTGTATTAAACACTAATTAGCAAAGAGAAGGAGCAACGTAGCAGGGTGACCAATAGCATTAAGATAAGCCGAGAAAAACATTCAGTTCCCCCTATGGGGGCAGGGTGGCAAAGTGGCCAATGGCGTTAAGTTAGCGAGACAACAGCTAACTCTGCAACTTTGCCCCTTTTTTACTTACCAACACTGCATCGAATCTAAAAATAATTGCTTCAAGGCCGTCTCATCTGCTGCACGAGGAGAGAGTTTCGTCACCCGATGCTGGGGCAGCGTTCCAGCGACCAACTGATCGACCTCATCGGGGCCGAAACCAAGCTCGGCTAAACCGTTGGGCATACTTGTTTTCTGCATGATATCGACAATCGCGTCAGCCAAAACATCACCTGCCTCGTCGGGCTTGGCATCTGTTGTATCGACACCCATCCATCGCGCTGCCTGAAGATGAAGCTCAGGGTTGGTTGGACCTGTGAAGCGGAAGACGGCGGGCGCGTGGAGGATGACCGACATACCGTGAGGGACGATGGGATGGTCGGAACGGTAGCCTTCGGGAATATAATCCCGCACCATGCCAGAGACGGGGTAGGACATGCCGTGGGGCAAATGCACCCCTGCATTGCCGAAGCCGATGCCAGCATAGGTAGCGGCCAACATCATCTCGCCCCTAGCCTGATCGTCTTCGGGATCATCAACGGCTTGGACAATGTTTTGCGAGACCATCTGCACGGCTTTCGCGGCCCAGATATGGCTGATGGGATTGGCTCCTTGATAAGCGGGCCGATATTTTGGGTGTTCAGGCGCGGCGCGTTGGGTGTAGGGCATGGCTGTGAGCGATTCAAGCGCATGGCTGAGGACATCTAAGCCACTGCTTGCCGCAGCCATTTTGGGTAAGGTGCGGGTGTTGTGAGGATCAACTATGCCCATGACGGGGCGAAGGGCCCGGTGGGCAATACCCGTTTTGGCATGCATCTCCAGAAAATCGAAGATGGCTACCCCAGTGGTCTCACTGCCTGTCCCCGCTGTGGTGGGGATGGCGATCAAGGGCTTAACTGGTCCAGGTACAGAAGTTCCTTGTCCAATGGGGGGGTTGACATAAGTCAAAAAATCAGCCGGATAGGTAGCGTATAGGTTGGCCGCTTTCGCGGTATCCATACTAGAGCCGCCGCCTACAGCCACATAGCCATCAAAGTTCCCTGCTGTGGCAAAATCAATTGCTTCCTTAAAAGAAATATCGGTCGGTTCCACCCGCACTTGGTCGAATAAAACAGCCTCAAGGCCCTCTTGACGAAGCGCATCTAAGGTGATTGCGACTGGCTCACTTCTGGCTAGATTGGGATCCGTCACAACCAGGACCCTTTTGGCTCCCAGAGAAGCCATATCATAACCCACTTCGCGGGTGACAGCGGGGCCATATTTGATATTGGACGTGTCCAGGGTAAAAGCAGTTTCGTAAGACATAAATGTATTCTCCTTGGGGGCAGCAGCAATCGCTTCAATTTCGAGCAACCAGTTTGACTGGAGCGTTTGCACAATGATCACCGTAATGTATTTTGCCTATTCTTCCAGAGAAGCCTTTATTTGTCAAACAGGGTCGGAGAGGATAAGGCCTGCTGATTCTAGTAGATTCCCTGTTTAAATGTTGGTAATTCAACCCCAAAATGCGTTGAGGACACCTTCACCTGTTCTAAAACGATTAGCGGCTTCCCAGCCATTATCGGTAAACTCGGCCAGGAGATGCGTTTCAAAGGAACAAGGGTCTCAAACCCCCGACCTTGCGACCTTGCTGCCTGCTGACCACAAAAATTCTCATAGAGCCATTAATTTTTATTCCTTACACATACTTTGTTTCGACGGTTATGGAAGCAGAAGCATCAAACACCTTTTGCCAGCAGAAGATTGAAGTTGTTCACTCGCTTCTTTCGGTGTGGCCCCGCCAACGCGATTGACCTGTTGTGCGTTGATGGTGACGCTCATCAAGGGACCATTGGCCCCCTGCGCCTCGCTTGGATCGTGAAAATTGCCACAAAGAAAAAGTCTTCAAAGGGCTTATAATTGTCATGAATACGCTCAACCTTGATCTCCCGCACCTGAGCACTGGTGTAATGGTGAGCAATCAAGGTCTCGCGATATTCGTCATTGGCTTTGGGATCATCGACTTCGGCTGATGGTGCAGAAGAACGGCTAATACCATCATCCAAGTACAGGCGGTACTCGCCTTCATTCCCTGGATAGACGTTCAATGTAATGGGATTTGGCTTCCCTTCTGCATTCAATTGACCCACATATTGTTCCACTTCGATGGTTGGAATGACCGCGCCCGCCCGCACAAAGATAGGCACAATGAAATGAATGTGATTGCCTGCAAGATTGAGGCTTGCATCAAATTCACGCACGGTTGCGCCACCCTCAATCGGGGTACTCAATGGCTCGGTGTTGTCCTTAAAACAATACCAGTTGCTGCCTTGTGGCAGATACACATCACGGAAACCACCATTGTTATTTTTATGTTGGGGAGACAATACAGGCGCAACAAGCAAGTCCTTGCGTACAAAAAATTCATTGTTCAAAAATTCATCTTTATCGTTGTAGAGTGAATGGTCTTGTGGATCATTGAGGAACAACGGACGGCAGATAGGCAAGCCATCCAGGGTGTTCTCAAACAAGGCATCATAGAAGAGCTGCATCAGCCGATAGCGCAATTCAATGTAATGCTTACAAATGGGCAAGACCATGTAATACAAATCTTTGGGTTCAGGAATCTGACCCTGTTGATATTGTTCAAACCATTCGATATACATGAACGGTTCTTGGAACGCTTTACGCCCTTTGCGGACATAGTGGTTGCGGAACCAAGGCAGGAATGCCCCCGCTGCCGTCCACCGAATGACCAACTCTGGACTAGCCCACTTGCCATCATCACGATTGGCCGCTTCAAATCCACCAATATCCTGGCCTGTGACCGCCAAGCCATGCAGACCCAAAGACAAAACTTGAGAGATGTTCAGGTGGAGGAAGTCCCAATCCGATGAGTTATCTCCAGTCCATAAACCAGCAAAGCGGTGTGAACCCACATAGCTACCACGACCGATGATAAAGTTACGTCTGTTTTCACGCCACTTCAATTTGTCAGAGAGTTCGTGCAGTTTGTTCAGTCCTTCATAGGTGGCTTTGTGCAGATTGTAAGAGTACAAGTTCCACACTTTGAGGGCTGGTTCCAGTTTTGGATGCCCCTGGTCAAAGTCGCTGGTGACATAGAGGCGGAAGGGGAACCCCTTCATATCACCACGAGTTTCACGAATCGCGGGCGTGGTCATATCCTGCCAAACAAATTCTAAGCCCATCTCATACAAATATTGATATTGCTTGCCCCACCATTCACGCACTTCTTCTCGACCGAGGTCAGCGTAGTGACCAGGGCTGCCCAACTCCTTGCCAGCCGCATCTGTGCCATAGTACACTTCACCAATATACGGTTCGCCACTATTGAAGCCTTCAACCCAGCCATTATTGGTGCAATATTCATTACCACTGCCGTAAAGTTGGTAAAATTTACTTTCTGGATTGTCAGGTTCATAACGTTTGTCCATGACAAAATGCCCTTTTTCCAGTCCTTCTTTATACGTCGCGTAGTAACTTGGATTATGTTCATCTTGTTTACTGATCACAGGCGTAATGTTTGTGCTACATTTGACCCCTTGTGAGCGCAAGTAGCTAAACATTCCCTCTGGATCAGGATAATTGGCCGTATCAATGGTGAAGGTGCGATAGTTATCTTGCACATCCACATCCACGGCAAGACCATCCAAGGGGATGTTATATTCACGATATTTGTTGACCACCCATTCAAGGTCACTGCGATTCTCGTAGCCATAACACCCTTGGTGATAGCCAAGCACGTAACGTGGTTTCAACTCGGCGCGACCAACAGTGCCTGTAAAGCTATCCAAGATGTTCTTTGGATCTTCTCCCAAAAAGACATAGTAGTCCAGATCACCAAAACGCGTACCAAGCATATAGCGGTTAGAGTTGCTATATCCAATATCAATAAAGACTTGGCTTGGGTTGTCCAGCAGAACAGCGTTAATATTATTGCTACCTGGAACGCCATTAAATTCGTAATCCGTTTCGGTATTCGCTCAGGGCTGTTCAGTTCTAATGGATCACAGGAAAAAGGAAGGGCTATGTGATCCCAGAGGCTGGCTAAGTCCGCCAAAATCCTAACATTCTAGCGATCCTGCTCTGACTTAGCCACACAATAAGATACCACCAAAATCCTCATAGAACCCGTATTTTACCGTCCCGATTGCCAAATATTCCAGGCCAACCACAAGCCTAAAAGACTGACCCCCCCAAAAACAATCACCACCACCCAGGTCACCCAGCCCCAAGGCCAGGCGAGATCCAAAACGGGCAACAAGCTGGCGAGGGCCATGATCAAGGCTGCGATTAAGATGCTGACCGCGAGACGATTGGCAATTTTATCTAGGCGGTCCGTCGCTTGCGGTAGTTCTGGCAGATGAATTTGAATCCCCAATTGATTACGTTCTGCTTTGTCCAAGAGCCGCGAGGCTTGACGCGGGAAGCGCATGACCAGATTGGCTAGATCTGCTGTAGCCGGTCCCCACTCTGAGGTGAACCATAAGTGATGCTTAAATCGCTGCACATGGGGTTCTGATTCGGCAATCAGATCAAATTGGGGGTCTAATTGCCGCCCAATACCTTCCATCATCGTCAGCGTTTTGATGAGCAGCCACAAATCACTCGACAGATGCAGCCGATGGCGAAAGGAAATGGTCATGATGCCCTCCAAGACATCGCCGAACTGAACTTCACTCAAGGGGACTCCATGATATTTTTTTAATAGCCGCCGCACATCGCGTTCTAAGGCCCCTCGGTCTACGTGGGTTCCAGCCAAGCCCATGCGAATAAAGTCCTCGACCAAACTCGGAATATCCATCTGCACCATAAAGACATAGAGGCGGACTAAATCGGCGCGGTCATGGGAGTCCAAATAACCCATGGTGCCAAAATCCATCACCCCCAAAATTTCGCCTGGCATGACCACCAAGTTGCCGGGGTGGGGGTCAGCATGGAAAAACCCATCTTCCAAAATTTCTTTGACAATGATCCGGGCACAATGACGAGCAATGCGGGGACGGTCATAGCCTGCTTCATCTAAGGTTTCGATGTGATCCAATTTGATACCGTGCAGCCGTTCCATGACCAAAATGCGGCGCGTGGAACAGGCCTGAATAATATCAGGCACATGCAAATATTTTTCACGCAAAAAATTCGCCCGAAAACGTTCCGCATTACGGGCTTCGCTCAGGTAGTCAAGTTCCGTATGCAGGGCCGCGGCAAAATCTTCAGCTAGGTCGATAAAATTATAGATTTGGCCTAAAGGGGTCTGTTCTTGGGCCAACCAAGCTAAATTATGTAAAATGTCGAGGTCTAAATTAATCAAGGGCTCAATATTGGGCCGCTGCACTTTGATGACCACTTCTTGACCATCAAAAAGCGTGGCCGCATGCACCTGCCCGAGCGAGGCCGAAGCGAGCGGCAGCGGATTGATCTGAGCGAAACAGTCTTCGATTTTCTGACCTAACTCAGTCTCAATACTTTGTTGAATATCTGCCCAAGGAACAGGACAAACATTATCTTGAAGACGGATGAGTTCAACGATAAAGGAGCGAGGTAAGAGGTCATGGCGAGTGCTTAAGACTTGACCCAATTTAACAAAGGTCGGCCCCAATTCTTCTAAAGCCAGACGAAGCCGAACGGCTGGGGTCACGTCTGGCGAGTCTGGCTCTCTTTTGCGGGTGTGCAATAGACGCTGTAAGCCTAAGCGTTCATCTAAATCGAGTTGGGTTAAAACAACTCCGAAGCCGTGTCGCACCAGGACTTCGACAATGGTTCGATAGCGTCCCAGATGACGTGGGGTTAAGGCAATCATTCTACGTCCCCAAGAGGCCATGATATTTCCTTTGCTATGGTCATATTCCTAATTCTTGCCTCACCAATTGTACCCCAGCCACCAGATTATTTAACTTCAAACGAGAGGCCCAGCGGGCTGTTTGGCTCAGGCCACAGTCAGGCGCAAAGGCGAGTTGTTCTGGCGAGGCATATTGCAAACAAAGTTTAACCCGTTCAGCGATGTCAGCCGGGGTTTCGATATAGTAGCTCTTAACATCCACAATGCCGATCGCCACATCTTTTTTTGTCACAATCTGTTCAATGATCTCTATCTCAGCAAATTCTCGACTGGCCATTTCGACATGAATTTCATCGACCTGCATCTCTAAGAAGGCGGGGAACATAGGGGCGTAGCGACGCAAGCCAACAGCGCGTCCCTTAAAATTGCCAAAGCAGAGGTGGGTGGATAGGCGGCATTGGCCGATAATCGGTTCGACCGTGCGATTGAAAATATCGACAAATCGGGCTGGATCCTCCTTATAAGCGTAGCAACTCATGGAGGGTTCATCCACTGTTACCGCTTGACAACCAAGGGCGACCACGGCCTCTAATTCTCGTCTAATCAGCGGCAGCAGAGCTTCGGTGACGGCGTAACGATCAGGATATTGTTCATTTGGCAGAAGCCGACCGCTCAAGGTATAGGGGCCAGGAATACTAGCTTTCAAGATAGGCCCAGCAGGGGCTATTCTTTGCAGCCGTTTAAATTCTTCCACCACGCCGAGACCATGCGGGCCCTGTATTTGGCCGCTGATGCGATGTTTGCCTCGTTGATCATGCGCCGGCGGGCCAAAAATACGGGAAGTGGTCTGGTCTTGTGCGATGCCTTCTAAAAAGCCGTAGAAGGATAAATTAAAATCGAGGCGCGTTTGTTCTCCATCACTGATCACGTCAAGACCAGCCGCGACTTGATCATGCACGGCGGTGATGACAGCATCTTCAATCATTTCGTCAATATCTGCGCTGCCAAAAGCATCTAAATGTTGACTGGCAAATTCTAACCAGGCGGGAAAGGGGTAACTGCCGATGACGGTCGTTTGTAGGGCTTGTCTTGACATGGTAGATTTTCTTAATCTGCAAGTAAAGTCTGTACCTGTTCTAAGGTTGGAGCCCCTAAGACACCTTGGGCGTTGGAAACGACGAGAGCGGCCACAGCATGGGCAAAGCGTAAGGCTTGGGTTAAATCCCAACGTTGATGCAGGGCATAAAGAAAGCCAGCATTGAAAGAATCTCCCGCGCCGACAGTGAAACGGGCTTCCACCTCAAAGCTAGGCACATGAATTGGCGATGATTGATTGGCTTGATAAATTGTGGCCCCGGCTGGGCCTTGTTTGCGGACGAGGCATTTTGTGCCAGCGATGAAGAGGTGTTCAATGGCGGTCTCAATCGCCCGTTCGGCGACACAAGTCATCAGCTCATGATCATTCGCCATGAGATAATCAATAAAGGGTAAAGAAGACTGAATTTCAGCCAATTCTGTCGGGCGACCAATGGCGGGGCCGATATCCAAGGCGGTGATTGCCTTAGACTGATGCGCCTGCCGTAAGGCCTGAGCCCCCCCTTCTGGTCGCCAAGCTGGCAGGAGTGGATTGCCAGAGACCAGCACCACTGCGGCTTGATCTAATAAGCCTGATGGCACATCGTTTAAGCGATAAATTTCTGAAGCCCCTTGGTGGTGAAAGGCGATACGGTTTAACCTCTGGTCGGTGACAACCGTGGTGGTCGAGGTGGCAGCTATTTCGCTTTGGATAAGCCCGGCCGTATCGACCTTGGCTTCGTGTAGCCATGTATGAATAAAATCAGCCAACAAATCCCGACCAACAATACTACATAATGTCACTGCTGCCCCTAATTTTCCTAAAACATAAGCGGTATTGGCCCCGTTGCCGCCGAGGACCATTGTTAAGGGGTTTTGTAAAAATTCAAGACTTTCCAAGGTAAATTCATCGCCCTCGGTCGTCGGTATACGATCTAGGCCAGAGATAAAAAAATCGACGGTGGTGATTCCGATGCTAACAAACATAATTTTCCTGTTCCTAAAAAGTGGCCCAAAAGTGGACAAATAGGTAATTCGCACTCAGTTAATATCAGCCTGAGGCTGCACGTAACTTGAGCCTTGGTTGAGCAGTCCCAACCGTTCTTTGACGCGCTCGGTGCGTCGGACTAAAATTGTCTTGACTTGTGTGTAGGGCAAATAGCGATGTATCTCACCATCACTATGCCGAGCCAAGATATTCCGAGCAGCATTCTCGTCTGCATCCAGCACGACCCCGTCGAAACAGTAAAATTTCTCCCCTTGCCTTTCTCCTAGAAGAAGACCGTGTCGGGCATCCACTTGCGACGTGTAGGCTGCATTGACGATGAAGAGCGTAGAACCTCTACGCCGAGATACCGTTTGAAGAGCCTCGGCCATTATGCCTTTGACCCAACCGCTTAGTCTGCGGTTTTGGTCTTTGCCGTAAGACCGTCCCTTGATGGGGACACTCAGGTCTTCGGTCACAATGGTCTGGGCTTTATCGACCACCTTATGGGTGGCCTTGTATATCTTGTCGCGCATCCGCTGCCGGTGCTTACGTCTGCGGCGGTTCAGCTTTTTGCGCGAAAGGTTGTTCTTTTCTATATTCTTGCGTTTAGGTGCTTTCTTGCGGGCAATGGCTGTGAGTTTATGGCGCCGTTGATATTTGGTCTTCAGATAGTCACTTTCTTGGCTCAGGTCAGCACCTAAGCCCTCTCCGTAGCGTTCTCCCTCACTATCAACATAGACCTCACTATAGCCTTTGTCTAAGCCCAGAGTTTTGAGGCCGCAATCTTTAGTGATAACTTCTTCAATGGTGTAATGTACTTCTACCCGTCCATCTCTCAGGAGAAGCCGCAGCGTCCCTGTTGGCTGAACGTTTGTGTTGAGAGGTATAGCGACCCGCTGCCCTCGCTTGAGGCTAATAACCTTGAGCCAAGCTCTGCCGCCTAACTCAAAGGTGCTGTAGCAATCGCTATCCAAGACTATCTGCTTGTTGACTTTGCTCTGTCCGTGCTTGCAAAAGAGGCGCATTTGACGGTGTAAAAAGGCATCAGCTAACCATTGGTCTTTTTTGAGGATGGTAAACAATCGCTTTCGCTCTGTCTCGTCCTTCCCTCGTTTCCATACCTTCCGTCTCACCTCGACTTTGCACGCTTCTCGATAGGCTTCTATATTGACCATACTGTCCCGTAAGGTCTCTTTCCATAGACGACTTGGCACATTAAAGGTTCGACCTTGAGCCAACCAGTCATCCCGTATTTGACGATGCTTCAACCCCACCCCTTGCACCGCTCCGTAGCGATGCCACACTTCTTGACGCACCGTGCCTAAGCGTTTCGCTATTTCTTTTAGTTGTTCATATTTCCCTTGATTCAAACCATCACTGTAGATGATCCGTGTCACTTTGCTCATTTTTTCTTTGGGCAACTTCATTTACAATAAATATTGGTTATATTGTCTAGTTATGTTACATTCTTTCCCAATTTTCAAATTGTTTTTCCTTCCTCTTGTGCATCGTAGAGTCTCTCCTGATTATCAAGCGTGTTCTCAGGATAATCAAATCTGAATCAGACAGAGAGAAGGTGGCAAAAATAGCGGTAATTACCTGGTCTCCGGGCTTAAAATCCCACCATTCTCTACAATTTGGCCCCTATTGCTGCTCAAGGCCCATCACCAATCATAAGATATTATCGTCTCTCTCACTGTTTGTCAATGTTTATGAGATATCAGGGAACAGAGCCTTATACTCCTATAAAGTTACTCGCAGCAGGGCTATTCTATAGTCCATTGACCTAATTGCATAAAATTTTCTCCTGATGAAGTCATGAGTCGTTCGCCCGTCTCAGGGCGATAAAGCCCAGTGATGAGTCTGTATGTATCTGGGGGTAAATTTGGCAGCCATAGGGCATGCGGGTCGGTGATTGTTTCCTGCATCTTCCAAGTGCTGGTGGGACGAGTCCAATTCAGCGGTTGACCGTCAGTCTGAGCCACCGTTTGCCAGTCGCCGTTGATGAGGTGGATGAAGACTTGATAATTAGAGGATAGGATTTGGCTTGTGTGCCAAGTCAATTCGACACCAAAGGGCATATGAGACTGAAAATCTGTGCCTAAACGAACCGCTTGAAGAGTAATCGAATCGCCTATTTGAATGTTGAGTACTTGAGCATTACCATCGGATTTGGCAAAAAGGCTGAGGGTAAATTCATTAAAGCGATCACGTCGGGCCAGACTATACGCCCTTAGAAAGTAAGTTTCTAGGTCAGGTTGATAGGTGGAGAGCAACCAGATCGCTTGTTCATCTTTGGTCAACCTGTCTAGCGGCTTTGGGTCGGCAGTGAGGATGCCTAAAGTGGGTTGATGGCCTTGGTCTAACTCGGCCAAGGGTATTGCTTCTTCAGGTTGATGATAAATCAGGGGAAAATTATGTTGATTGATAATTTGAAACGCTTGGTGTAAGTCTGGGGGCTGGTTGTGATGACTATGGAGGAGTAATAATGTGACTGTTAGGGTCGTGAGTATAATAGCTCCCGCGCTCCTCCATAGGGGGAAACTCTCCTTTGAGGGGTTAAAGGAAAGATTACAGACCCCATATATATTCACGGCATTGACGAACAAATTAATTAGTAACAGACTTAATATCATCCAAGCAATTTGACCATCGACCACCCAAGCCACATCAAGATTAGCCAAAGTGATAAATTGCCAAGTGTTCAATAAAGGAGAATAGCTGGGGTCGGCAAAGGTAAGCCAGTCGAACATAGGCAAGCTGATTTGCAATAACTGATTTTGCCAGAGGCTAAAATCAATCGCCCAACCTGGAATTTGTATCAAAATGCTGATGGCCCAAAGCAAGAGGATCCCGTATTTGAGCAAGGGATGGGCAGTCGTAGATAGATTAGACTTTGGTTTAACGAATAAGATTTCAAGGACGGGCGCGATGAGCAGGGTCCAGAAAGGTAAGGTAGAAACCATGAAGCGTGGCCCCCAAGCAAAGCCACCATGCCACATGAACCATTTGCCGTAAAGCAACACATGTACCAGGATGACGGTTAGGATGAGCAACGTTTCAAAACGATATCGTTTCCACCAAGACCACACTCCCAAGAAACTCAGCCATAAAATTGGATTATAAAGCAATAATCCGCGCCCAGGACTGAGCAATTGTCCATAAATCCCCTGCCACCATATCGCGGAGAAGGTCTCTTCAGGTAAGTAACCTGTATCAATCGGGTTGCCATAGCGGAGATTGTTGAAAGTCAGGAGGAAGAATCCAACACAGGCAATGGGAAGGCAGAAGGCGAAGATGGGTTTGAGAATGAATGGATGATGGCGGGTAGATTGGTGATTCGGCAGGTCCCTTGAGAATTTACGATCAACCCTTACATAAGCGAGCAAAAGTAGACCATATATGGGCAGAAAGACAGCCTCGGCATAGCGCGTGGCGATAGCCCAGAAAAGACCGAGACCTGCCAGGAAGGGGTATATCAAGGACCGATAGGATTTGTTCCCAGAAGATGTGTTTAATGTTTGACGATAAAGAATGAGCATGAACAGGCTGATTAATAATAATGTGCCTGCTAAGGTATCACTGAAAAAAGTTTTGGCATAAGGCCAAGCCATCGTCCCTGTGCCATAGACGAGAGCGGTCATCATGCTCACAGCCTCTGTATAATGAAGCGACTTGAGTAATAGGAAAATGAGGAGGCCTGTACAGGCAGTGATGATGGCTCCAAAGAGTAAGGTGGTTGTCGCTGGCCCAAAACCCGGCAGAATAAGACCGAACCAAGTGAGCGGCAAAGCCAAGAGCGGCTGACCGATGCCTTTACGCGAATAAAGTAAACCATCTAAGCCATAAGTCCCTTGCTGCAAATCCATCCAACGAATTTGTTCAATATCCCAAGCCCCACGACGAGCCAAGCTTTCCGCTGTGGCGAACATGGCCTGTCCATCACTGGAGTGAAAGGTTGGACTATAAGTCAGCAGATAGAGGGCGAAGAGAAAGAGAAAGAGATGGAGGGAGATGGTTTTAAGCATGAGAATTTTGATGTGATAGGTTGAAAAGTTTTAGCCACGAATTAACACAAATTTCACGAATTTTAATCAAAAATTTGTGGCAGTATTTTTTACCTACGTTTTGAAGTGTGTAAGGTCTACAAATTCAAGAGCTAAGATTGCTGCTTTTGTATGACCTGTACCAACCTCATTAAGAATATTAGCCAATTCACCTCCCTTTACAAAGACGATGATTCTGTTAACATTTCCAGCAACTGTATCGATATTACCTAAAATACTGATAAGATCACCCATCGAAATCTTTCCAATCAGTCTCTAAGTAGGCGTGAAGATCATTGGATACATTATCGTAATTTGTAACGACAAAAAGTGCGCTCTAGCACCTAAGTTTCTCCAGCAAAAGCACCTTTCCCGTTTGCACAAACTCGACAATGGTCGCGGCTAGATGTGGATTGAGACCAGACAAGTTCGCCAGAGCATCGACATCCCCCCCTTTCGCTAAGTCAATTAAAGTCAAGTCAGCCTGCTCAACAAGCGCAATCCCTTTGCGATAAACTTGGGTTTGCGCCTCTAACTCGTCCACAAGCTGGACGAGCTGGTCTCGCAAGGCTTGCAATTCGGGTGATAAGGGATCGGTTTTAGGCTATTTTCTAGCTGTATCAGAAACGATAAACTGTCTCAGCACCTGAAAATCATCCTGTAAGGTCGCCCGTTGACGGCTATTGTATAAGGCTACTGCCGGATGAAAAAGAGGCACGACTGAAATTTGACCGTATTCGGCTGTGGCTGCTAACACTTGGCCGCGTAAAGCCCTAATTTTTTGTCCTTTTTCGGCCATGTCGAATTGTTTGAAAATAAACTCCATTGAAAAACGGCCCAAGGTGGCAATCACTTTTGGCTGAATGATTGATAGTTGCTGAATGAGCAAGGGGGTATAGAGTTTGATCTCGGCAGCACGAGGGTCGCGGTTATCGGGCGGACGATCCTTGACAATATTGGTGATGTAAACCTGTTCTCGGCTGAGGCTGATGGTACCCAGCAATTCATCTAACAGCTTGCCGGAAGCACCGACAAAAGGCCGCCCTGTCTTCGCCTCTTGTGCGCCAGGGGCCTCACCGATGAAGAGGATATCCGCATCTGGGTCGCCTTCACCTAAAACGGGCTTGTAATTATTGGCGATTCGGTCTTCGTAGAGGGGTGATTCAGTCAAATTTTGTAAGGTTTGGGCTAAAGCAGCGAGTTGGGTTATTTTAGCGGTAGACATAATATATTCTTTCTGTGTATCAAAATTCAAAGGGGTTGTTAATGTCACCATTCACACAAGGTCTGAAGACCTTTGGAGCCGAGCTTTAACGAAGAATGGATAAATTCGGCCCTTTTTGTCTATTCTGAGCTTGGTCTTGTCCGCTGACCGTTGTCAAAATCGTGCGGGCGATTTGGCGAATGGCTTGGGCGGCGGGCGATTCAGGCTCACGAACAACGATAGGTGTCCCTTGGTCGCCGCCTTCACGGACAGCGGGTTCCAAGGGCACTTCGCCTAAGAAAGGGACTCCGACATCATCAGCCATCTTTTTACCCCCGCCATGCCCAAAAATATCATATCGTTTGCCCGTATCTGGGGCGATAAAATAGCTCATATTTTCGACAACACCCAAAACGGGGATATTAAGCTGCCCAAACATGCCAACGCTACGGATGACATCGGAGATAGCCACTTGCTGTGGGGTGGTGACAATCAGGGATCCGTTGAGGCTCATACTTTGGGCCACGCTCAGGCTGGCATCGCCTGTCCCTGGCGGTAAATCAAGGACAAGATAATCTAAAGGCCCCCAATCCACATCTTGAATAAACTGTCGCACAGCATTATGCAGCATTGGCCCCCGCCAGACCAGCGGTTGTTTCGGGTCAACCAAAAAGCCCATGCTAATGAGCTTGACCCCATGTCCAATCAGCGGCATCATTTTGTCGTTTACCGCCCGAGGTCGAGCGGTAACACCCATCATGAGCGGAATGTTGGGCCCATAGACATCGGCATCTAATAATCCGACTGACGCGCCTTCGAGGGCTAGGGAAAGGGCTAAATTGGTCGCCATTGTGCTTTTGCCTACTCCCCCTTTCCCTGCCGCAACGGCAATCGCATATTTAACATCTGTGTCGACTGTACTCATTAAATTTGACATGATACCTCGTTGTAAAATTAGCAATTAACCATTCGTCTTTTCTTGCTAATTACTAATTACTAATTGCCTTTTACTTGAATGATATATGAACAAGTATGATCGCCTTGCAAGAGATGGTCGGTGCGGACGATATCTGCGTCTAAGAGTTGAGAAAAGAGGGTTAAATCTTCCTGACAGGCTTGCCCGCAATCTTGGGCCACATGATGAATAGGACAATTTCTTTCACTGAGAATATAACCCCCATCTTCTAAGCCTTGCCAATCCGCCATGTAACCATCAGCCCGACGTAGTTCCACGAGTTGGATAACCCGCTCTTGGAGCGTTTCCCCTTTGACGTGGCGTTTATAGATTTCGTAAATCTTTTTTGTCCGTTCCTGAAAAATCAAATCCACGGCTTCATCACCATAGGTGAATTTGATAATATGCAGCATATCTTGGGCTAAACCTTGATAATCTCTGGGAAAGATCTCTGCGGCTTTATCGGCCAAAGTGTAAACAAAATTAGGTCGCCCCATGCCACGCTGCACTTCTTCATAATGAACCAAGTGATCACTACGTAAGCCATCAAGATGACGACGCACAGCTACTGTACTAATGCCTAGCTTGGCGGCTAATTCATCTGCCGTCAAGTGACCATGCTCTTTGAGCATGAGTAAAATTGAGCGACGTGTCTTCGGCATTTTTATGTCGTTGAACAAACCTTGTTTTGACATGACGATACTCCACAACGTTGTGAACGCGATTATAGCATGCGACGGATGACTTGGCAAACTTTTTCGCTTTTAATAACAAAAAAGTTGACAAAGTATTTTTTTGATGGTAGAATTGGTCGTAGTCAAGTATTGTACAGTATTTGTATGTCAACGACCTCCGACTTCTAGTCGGGGGCTTGCGGAAGATGCCTTACTGAAAGTAAGGACGCAAGCCCCAAGTTGACCAGCCTAAGCCTTGAAATATTTTGTTCACCCGGAAAACTTTGTTTTCCGCGCAAGCCATTTGAACCTTGGCGAGGGGTACCTACCAGTTACGTTCCGTGAGGAACGACAGACGGTTCTCGGCTTTACAGGCGCAAAAACCGTCTATCCAAGAAACTTAACCCGATCAGATTGAAACTGGTCGGGAACAATATAAACTTTAGGAGAAACTGCCTTACTTTCAGTAAGGGCGTAAGCCTTGCTTCTTCCCCGACATAGTGTCGGGGTTTCCGCAAGGTTGAACTTCTATAGAAATGACAAATTATAGCGGGAGAAGTTATTATCATGAGTCTTGTTTTATCAATTCAGGGACTTTGTGTTAGTGTTGAAAGTAAGATAATTTTAAATAATATCAATTTAAGCCTCAAACAGGGCGAAGTGCATGCGATCATGGGGCCAAACGGCTCTGGCAAAAGCACCTTAGCCTATTGCTTGGCTGGGCATCCGAAGTATGAGGTTGAGGGTGGTGATATTTTTATGGGCGATGAGAATATCTTGGAGATGAGTCCGGACGAACGCGCACGGGCTGGATTATTTTTGGCCTTTCAATACCCGACCGCCATCCCCGGGGTGAGCATGGCAAATTTTTTACGAACAGCGGTTAATTCCGTCCAGGGTGCGGATGAGACGAATGGTAAAAAGGGCGTTTCGATTACTGAATTTCGTAAAATGATGTTAGATAATATGAATATGTTGAAGATGGATCGCGCTTTTGCCCGGCGTTATCTCAATGACGGGTTCTCTGGGGGAGAGAAAAAACGGGCTGAAATTTTGCAGATGACTTTGCTCAACCCCAAATTTGCTGTCATGGATGAGACTGACTCCGGCTTAGATATTGATGCCTTACGCATTGTGTCTGAAGGGGTTAATTCTTTGGACAAGGAAAATATGGGCATCCTGCTCATCACGCACTACAATCGTATTCTCAATTATATTAAACCTGATTTTGTCCATGTTTTGGTCAATGGTGAGATTATCGTTTCAGGCGGTCAAGAACTGGCTGAACGTTTAGAAATAGAAGGCTATGATAATATTATTGCTGAAAATACGAAAGAGGTGGTCTAATGGCAGATACACTCGAGATGGATATACAAGGAGTTGAAGATTATAAGTATGGCTTTAGCAATGAGGAAAATTATATCTTCAAGGCTGAAAAAGGCTTGAATGAAGACATCGTACGTAAGATTTCGGCCATGAAGGAAGAACCTGAATGGATGCTCGAGATGCGCTTGCGGGCCTATCATCATTTTGTCAAACGCCCTATGCCTAATTGGGGTAGTCCCAAGATGCATGATATTGATTTTGATGATATCTACTACTACATCAAGCCCACCGAAAATCAAGCACGCGATTGGGATGATGTGCCTGAAGATATTAAAAATACCTTTGACCGGCTTGGCATCCCTGAAGCCGAGCAAAAGTTTTTAGCCGGCGTGGGAGCGCAGTATGAATCTGAAGTGATCTATCACAACATTAAAGAAGATTTGGAAGAAAAAGGCGTTCTTTTCTTAGACACTGACCAAGCCTTGCGTAAGCATGAAGACCTATTCAAAGAATATTTTGCCACGGTCATCCCCCCGGAAGACAACAAGTTTGCTGCTTTGAATACAGCAGTTTGGTCTGGCGGCAGCTTTATCTATGTGCCCAAGGGGGTGCATATTGATCTGCCTTTGCAAGCCTATTTCCGCATCAATGCCCAGAATATGGGCCAATTTGAACGGACCTTGATGATCATTGACGAAGATGCCTATGTGCATTACGTCGAAGGCTGTACCGCCCCGGTTTGGTCCAGTGATAGTCTTCACTCTGCCGTGGTCGAGATCATCGTCAAGAAAAATGCCCGCTGCCGTTATACGACCATTCAAAATTGGTCGAATGATGTGTTCAACATGGTCACAAAACGCTCGGTGGCTTATGAAAATGCGACCATGGAGTGGGTTGATGGCAATATTGGCTCCAAATTGACCATGAAATATCCGGCGGTATGGTTGATGGAACCAGGCGCACATGGGGAAGTCCTATCTTTAGCTTTTGCCTCGCAAGGGCAGCATCAAGATGCAGGCGGCAAAATTGTTCATGCTGCGCCCAATACCAGTTCCGTCATCACCAGCAAATCGATTAGCAAAGGGGGTGGTCGCTCTAGTTATCGAGGCTTGTTGAAGGTGGCTAAGGGTGCTTATAATAGTAAGAGCAATGTGGTCTGTGATGCCTTAGTTTTAGATGAAGAATCAGCCACAGATACCTATCCCTACATTGAAATCGAAGAAGACGATGTGAGCATCGGCCACGAAGCCAGTGTGACCAAAGTGTCTGAGGAGCAGCTTTTCTATCTCATGAGTCGGGGGATTGATGAAGATCAAGCAATGGGCATGATTGTGAGTGGCTTCATTGAGCCTATTGTCAAAGAATTGCCCATGGAATATGCTTTGGAAATGAATCGTCTCATTGAGATGGAGATGGAAGGATCAGTTGGGTAAAAATAATGGAGAAAATAGCGCTTAACCCGGATTTACTATCAAAAGAATATGTTCAAGCGATTAGCCAAAAATTTGATGAACCTGACTGGGTCATCCAAAAGCGTCAAGCTGCGTGGGAAATTTTTAATGAGATTCCTTATCCCACAACGTCAGATGAAGCTTGGCGACGAACCAGTTTGAGACGAGTGCGCTGGAAAAAATTTGCGGCTAATGTGCCATCTTCTTTAAGCTTAGTGGCTTCTCTAGCCGATTTGCCAGACTTTCTACGGCATAAATTGGATGAAGATCGTTCAGCTTCTGGGCGAATGGTCTTTGCGAATGGCGTGTTAATTTATCGAGAAATGGCCCCCGCTTTAGCTGAAAAGGGGGTGATTTTTGCTGACCTACAAAGCGCAGTCCGCACTCAGGCTGAATTGGTACAGCCACATCTCGCAGCAAATTGCGTTTCTCCTTCAGATAGCAAATTCGCTGCCTTGAATGCCGCCTTATGGAGCAATGGCCCTTTTCTTTATGTGCCTAAAGCCTTAACGCTCGAAGATCCCTTTCAAGTTGTTATCCTGCTAGACGGTAACAATGCGGCCAGTATCCATCGCAGTCTGATTATTGCTGAGTCTGAGGCCGAGGTTGATTATATCGAAGAAACAACTTCTCTGAATGAAGCTGATTTAGGTCTCAATGTGGGGGTGACGGAAATTATTGCGGCTGCTCAGGCTCAGGTGCGTTATGTGGCTATTCAAAATTTGGGCCAGAATGTGTATAATTTCAATACCAAACGCGCCTTAGTTCAGGCAGATGCGAATGTAATTTGGGAAGTGGGCGAGTTTGGCAGTTTGTTGACGAAGACCTTCATCGATGGTCAACTTATCGGCGATGGTGCAAGCACAGAATGTAATGGCGTGTATTTTCTGACAGGCAGACAACATGTCGATCTTGATTGTCTCATGCAACATACGGGCTATGCAACGGGTGGCGATTTGTTGATTCATGGGGCCTTGAAGGATAAGTCTCGGGCTATTTTCATCGGGATGATTAAAATTGATGAAAGCGGACAGTTAACAAATTCCTATTTGAAGAACCAGAATTTACTGCTCGACCCTACAGCGAGGGCAGATTCGATTCCCCAACTGGAGATTGATGCCAATGATGTCCGCGCCAGTCATGCCGCCACGATTAGCAAGGTCGAGGAGGACTATATTTTTTATCTACAAAGCCGTGGTATTCCCCGTGAACAAGCGGTCGCATTGATTGTGAATGGTTTTTTTACGACCATCTTTGACCGGATGGGCAATGAGCGGGTCCGTGACAAAATGATCGCAGCAGTAGCCCAGCGCATGGAGGCTGGATAGCGGCTGAGTAGATAGGTATCCCCTACCCAATCTGATTATCAAACTCAGGACAGGAGTCAGGTGTAGGTGTAGTAGGTGTAGGTTGGGTTTCGTACCTCAACCCAACCTACGATGCCCAGCTTGGGTAAGTTAATTAATTCCCATTCCTAAGGACAGGGCGATGATTACCCTAATACAAGAAGCATATCAAACGCAAGATAAAGAGTCTCAACTAGATCGACCGGACTGGATACCAGATTATATCACCGAGGGTTGGGATCCCAGCCCTTATGCCTATCAAACGGAGGAGGAGGCCATGCCTGCTGGTGGTTTGCATGGTCATATATTGGCCTATATTGCTGAAGTGTTGCGCTATCCTTTGAAAAAACGAAATTTGATGCTCTTAATTGATGTGTTTTTGCTCTATCGCCATAAAAAAGGTAAGAAAAAGCGTATTGGACCCGATTTGTTGCTCATGCCTTATCGCGCTCCGCCCCCTTCTGCTTATGATTTAGATACAGAAGACCCGCCCTTGTTGGTCGTTGAAGTGACTTCTCCAGATAGTCGGGGGACTGATTTGCAGAAAAAAGCCCCTCTTTATCTCGGCTTCGGTATCCCAATCTATTTCGTGATTGATGCCATCACAACCTCTGGGAAGCCACGTTCTCAAATTGGTTTGCATTTATGGCGTGAGGTAGACGGTCAACCAGTTAAAATTTCACCCGATCCTGAAAACGGTTTGTTATTACCAGAGATGGGCTTGAGCGTATCGGCTCAAGGGCAGACCCTTAAGTTTGTTGATGCTGAGACGAATGAAATCCTATTTGACTCGGAACAACGACTGACCACCTTGGAACAAGAACGCCGGATACGCACAGCGGCTGAAGAAGCCTTAAAAAATGAAATCGTTTTACGAAAATCGCTAGAGGCGCGTTTGCGAAATTTGGAAGCCAAGCTAGGTGATCAGACAGAATAATGTCATTTTCTGGGATGTTATAGGACGAGGAGTTTCTTATGTTTGATATCGAAAAAATTCGGGAAGATTTTCCCATTCTCAATCAAGATAGACAGGGTAAACCCTTGATCTATTTTGATAGCGGGGCCAGTTCGCAAAAACCTGCGGCGGTGATCGATGCTTTGCATACTTATTATCGGACCTATAATGCCAATGTGCATCGTGGTATCTATGATTTGAGCGAAGAAGCCTCAGAAGCTTATGAGCAAGCGCGAAAGAAGGTTGCCCGTTTTATCAACGCCAAAAGTTGGCGCGAACTTATTTTCACGCGCAACACCACCGAAAGTCTGAATTTGATTGCTTATGTTTGGGGTTTAGACAATGTGACAGCGCAAGATACGATCATCACCACGGAGATGGAACACCACGCCAATCTCATTCCTTGGCAAGAATTGGCCCGCCGCACTGGAGCCACCCTCAAATATATTCCTGTCCTGACGACGGGTGAATTGGATTTGACCACTTATGAAGCCATGCTTGATGCTTCGGTTAAATTGGTCGCCTTTACCAGCATGAGCAATGTTTTGGGCACGATTACCCCAGCGAAAGAGATCATCCAAAAAGCCCAGACTGTGGGTGCGGTCACAGTGGTTGATGGGGCGCAATCTGTCCCTCACATGCCCACTGATGTACAAGATTTGGGCTGTGATTTTTTAGCTTTCTCTGGTCACAAAATGTTAGGGCCAACAGGCATTGGGGGTTTATGGGGCAGACGTGAGATATTAGCCGAGATGCAACCTTTTATGACTGGCGGTGATATGATCAAATCGGTTTCTTTTGAGGCGGCTAAATGGAATGATTTGCCGTGGAAATTCGAGGCCGGTACCCCAGCCATTGCTCAGGCGATTGGTCTTGGCTATGCGGTCGATTATTTGAAAGACTTAGGGATGCAGCAAGTCCGCGACCATGAGCATGAGCTGGTCTCTTACGCTTTAGCGCAATTGCGCCAAGTCGAAGGGGTCAGCATTTTTGGCCCGCTGGACCTCGACATTCGGGGCGGAGCGGTCACCTTTACCTTTGGCGACATTCACCCCCATGATCTGGCAAGTTTATTGAATGAAGAAAATATCGCCATTCGCGCTGGTCATCACTGCGCCCAACCCCTGCATAACAAATTTGGAGTCACTGCCACCGCTCGGGCCAGTTTCTACATTTATAATCAGCCCGAGGAAATGGACCGTTTCATCGAAGCCTTAAATAAAGCAAGAACCCTATTTGGCAATTAAATTGCTAATCACTAATTGTTAATCACTAATTGCTAATTGATCATGGATGATTTATATCGAGAAAATATTTTAGATCACTATCGTCATCCTCGTCACAAAGGGCGTTTAAAACTGTATACCCATCGGCATCAGGAGAATAACCCTCTGTGTGGTGATGAGATACAGATTGATTTATTTGTGAACGAGGATGAGGTGATTGAAAAAGCAGCCTTTACAGGGCATGGCTGTGCGATTAGCCAGGCCAGTGCTTCCATGCTGATGGAAGAGATTGTGGGTCAACCCTTAACAAGGGCTAAAGACTTGACCAAAGAAGATATTTTGGAGATGCTCGGCCTTAAAATTGGCCCGGTACGGCTGAAATGTGCTTTGCTGTCTCTCAAAGTTCTTAAAGCTGGCATTTACGGACTAAATGATGTTAATCTTGATGATGAGGAATGGTAATCATGAGCGATTTTATAAAAGTGGCCGAAGTATCTGACTTGGCCCCTGGTGAAAAAATGTTGGTCGAATATGAAGATGAAGATATCGGCCTGTTTAATTTGGATAATGAATTTTATGCTATCTCTGATATTTGTACCCATGATGATGGGCCTTTAGTCGAAGGCGATTTGGAAGGAGATTGGATCGTTTGCCCCCGCCATGGGGCTAGATTCAATATCAAAACAGGTGAATATACGCTGCCTGCCTTTGCCCCTGTGCCTCGTTATCAGGTCAAAGTGCAGGGAAATGATATTCTCGTTTCTTTGACTGAGGTGGTGACGCAAGCACTAGAAGTGGCTGAAACACCAGCCCTGACGACGGCTCCAGACCCGGTAACTGAAGTACAAGCGGTAGAGGCCGCCAGTGCGACACAGGATGAAGACCAAGCGACTGAGTCCCTCGATGAACATAGTGCCCACATTCGCGAAGCCCTTCGAGCGGTGATGGACCCTGAATTACATTTAGATGTGGTCACTTTGGGTCTTATTAGAAGCGTGGATGGGTTGACAGATCCTGTCGAAGTCAAAATGCTCCTGACCACGCCCTTCTGTCCTTATGGCCCTTGGTTGGTGTCTCAAGTGAAGGAAAAGGCGGAAGAGGCGGCTGGGGCTGGTAAGGTTGTAGATGTTGAAGTGCTACCCGAAGTCTGGCATCCTGAGATGATGGAGGATCCGACGCTGTTAGGTTTTATGCCGGATATGTTTGAATAATCGTTAGGCCTGAATATTACAAGGGATTGAGGATTTTACGGATAAATCACGTAATCCAATGGCTTGGTTGAACTGGAGTCATGGCTAGGGCATGTACAGCAACCGCGTAGACCTCAGCTAATGCGCCCGCTTCAAAGGAAACCTGATCCGGCAAATGATAGACCTTGCTTTCTGGAGCCACCATATACTCGGCAAAGCCTCCACTAAGGGAACCACCGATGTGAATGAGCTTGTGGCATAGGTTATAATGACCGCGATTGCAGGGAATGGTCGGCTCGATCGCGACGCGGTCTCCGACTTGATAACGCCTCATGGCTTTACCTACCTCTACGATACGGCCCGTCAATTCCTTGTAGGTTCGCCCGAACTCAGTGGGTTCGCCCGACGCTCCCTAGACCCAAGCAATCATGACCACCGTCACCCGTACTCCCTTAATCACCTCATCGCTCGACAATTCCGCCAACACCGTCTCATCCGTCACTGGAATAAAGACGGCCATCGTCACCCGATTCCACTTCATCGATCAGCAATAAAAGCGGCCGGTCCCATAAGCCGCCTTCTTTAGCAAAGATATCGGCAAAATTTTCCCACGTTTCCAAGTCAGGACGACTAGGCAGTTTCCGCTTCAAGACCCCTCGCAAGGCCCTAGACAATAAAACACGATCATCGCCTCGTGGCACATAGTCCATATTCCGCATACGCTCCAAGGAAAAATGATAGACGGTGAACTGGTCCCCATATCGCTGGGTCACTTCGGTCTTAGCTTGGCGCATGAACCAGGTTTTGCCTGTTTGTCGAGCGGCCCAGATGGTGAAGTAGTGACCGCCTTTTTTCACATCACCAACGAGTTGTTGGACCAACTGCTCAACTAAGTATCGACGTGGGACAAAAAAGTGGCGGTCAGCCTCGACGGGGCCGTAAGAATGAAATGTTCTCATAGCATCTCCTTATATCACTAAACTTAGGTTGAATTATAACACTAAACAAATTAGCTCTCAAACCTGCTCAAACGGGTCAGACAGACAACAATCCCAAATCTCCCTAACACTTTATAGGATTCGGGCGTGGAACAATGATGGGGGTAAAGGTTGCGGTGAAGGTGGCTATTGAGGTAAGATAAGCAATTTGAGGTGTGAATCATGAGTTAATGCTTTAGGAAAGGATGTGGTATGGACAAAAATTTACAATTTAAAATCATACGCACCCTCGTTGGCACGGGGCTAGGGCTGCTGGTCAATGTTCTGAGCAGTCTGATTGCGGCCAGTCTATTTGAGGGGACTTGGCCGAATATTCTGTGGGTGGTCTTCGCAGTCATTGGCGGGGTAGCAGGGTATTTGCTGAATGGGTCGGCTGTGGTGCCAGGCATTATCGCGGAAAGAATTGAGAGTAAGGACGAAGGGGTAGAAGTTGTGGGTCAGAGAGGCAAAGATATTACAGCCCGTGATATTCAGGCCAAGGGTAAAGTCTCGATTCGGGATGAAGTGCCTGATGGAGAGATTGACCCAAAAAAGCCGATAGCCCCTGATGAGGGAGCAGGGGCTAGTCAAACGATTGAGGCGAAACAGTTTCAAGCGGGCGGAGATATTCAGGTAGGAACATTTACCTTCAACCAATACGCCACCACCCCAACTGGCAAACCCCTGCAAAAGCCAGGCCAAGTGCCTCACTTCATCAACCGTGAGGCAGAATTAGACCACCTCTTAAAACAAATCCAGCCGGGGCAGGTCGCCGCTGTCTGTGGGGCGGGCGGCATGGGTAAAACGGCCCTCGTCTCGAAAGCGATATGGGAGCTGGCCCCGGAAAACGAAGTGCCCGCTCTTTTCCCCGATGGCATCATCTTTCACAGTTTCTATAACAAACCACAAGTGAGCCAAGCCCTCGAATGGATTGCGGTGAGCTTGGGTGAAAAGGAGGGCAATCTCCATCAAGCCGCCCAACAAATTTTGCCTAGCAAGCAGCTCCTACTTTGCTTCGACGGGACAGAAGAAGCGGACGACTTGGATACCTTGCTGAAACTGCGTGGGCAGTGTGGGGTGGTCATCACCAGCCGCAAAAAGGCTGATGCCCGCTTCGCCGAAGTCCCGCGAGACTTGCTTCCTTTAGCACAACAAGATTCCATCAATTTACTCAAAGACATTGCAGGAGGAAGGGCCGCCCCACCAGATACCGTCGAGCGCATTTGTGACATCGTGGACGGGCTGCCCTTAGCCCTGCGCTTGATTGGCTTATACCTGAGAGAAAAAGCGGAAACAGCGGCCGAGTATCTGCGCTGGTTGGAAGAGACACCCATCGAAGCCTTAAGCCACGGCGAGCATCGCGAGGATAGCGTCGCGGTCTTGTTAGAACGGAGTGTGGCCCAGCTTGGTCAGCGAGGGCAGCAGGTCTTGGTGGTTGTCGGGGCTTTGGCCTTGAGTCCGTTTAGCTGGGAGGTGGTGGCGGCGGGCTTGGCGTGGTCAGAGCGGCAAGTCAAAGAGGGCTTAGGCGAATTGGTCAGCTATGGCCTGGTTTGGCGGGACGAAGAGAAGTATGAGGTCAGTCACGCCTTAATCCATACCTACGCCAGGGAGTCTTTGGAGGTGGCAGGGGAGGTGCTGAGACGCTTGGGCGAGTACTATGAAGCTTTTGCGAGTGAGGAAAGCGGGCAAGGTTTAGCAGGCTATTGGCGGCTTGATGAGCAAAGAGATCATATCTTGCGGGTGTTGAGCGGCTTAGAGATGAAAGCAGCTTGGGCCGAATGTCAAAATTTGGTTTGGGCGATAGACGATTATTTGGATATCCGAGGCTATGGTAGACAGCGGGTCGAGGTTTTAGGGAGCGGAATCAAGGCTGCCCAAGCTTTAGCGGATCGACGAGATGAAGGCGCGTTTTTAGGCAACTTGGGGGGAGCCTATTATCAATTGGGGGAGGTGGAGAAAGCCATCTCCTATTATGAGCAAGCCCTGGCCATTTCCCTTGAGATTGGTGATCGGCGCGTCCAAGGTAATCCCTTAGGCAACTTGGGGTTAGCCTACAGAGAGTTGGGGGAGGTGGAGAAAGCCATCTCCTATCATGAGCAAGCCCTGGCCATTTCCCTTGAGATTGGTGATCAGCGCGGCCAAAGTAGTAACTTAAGCAACTTGGGGGATGCCTACTATCAATTGAGGGAGGTGGAGAAAGCCATCTCCTATTATGAGCAAGCCCTGGCCATTGCCCAAGAGATTGGTGATCGGCGCGTCCAAGGTGCTGTCTTAGGCAACTTGGGGAATGCCTACAGGGAGTTGAGGGAGGTGGAGAAAGCCATCTCCTATTATGAGAAATGCCTGGCCATTGTCCAAGAGATTGGTGATCGGCGCGTCCAAGGTAATCACTTAGGCAACTTGGGGTTAGCCTACAGAGAGTTGGGGGAGGTGGAGAAAGCCATCTCCTATTATAAGAAAGGCCTGGCCATTGCCCAAGAGATTGGTGATCGTCGCAATGAAGGCTCATGGCTAGGCAACTTGGGGAATGCCTACTATCAATTGGGGGAGGTGGAGAAAGCCATCTCCTATTATGAGCAAGCCCTGGCCATTGCCCAAGAGATTGGTGATCGCCACAATGAAGGCTTATGGCTAGGCGGCTTGGGAATAGCCTACTTTCAATTGAGGCAGGTGGAGAAAGCGAGAGACTATTTACAACAAGCCTTCACCATCTTAAGCGAGATCAAGTCTCCAAAGGCCGCCCTCGTGCAACAACTGCTAGAAGCACTAGATCAAGCCAGCTAGGGTGGCAAGGTGGCTGTCGAACCCAGTGGGTTCGTCGCCCGCCAGCGAAAGGCACCGTAAGGCCCTTGGAACGGTCGTTCCTTTGGCAGGTATCACCTTGCCACTTTGCTCATTTCTACAAAATTTCTCAATGAGCCACTAAAATTTGACTGCTTCCACTTAACCTGATAATGTCACAAATGTAGGCTATAAGCACTCATAAATTTTCACCAGTCAATAGCTGATAAGCCTTATCTTCTTCTCTAAAGCTATCAAAAATTCGACTAAATCATGTTCAAACGTATCCGTAAAAATCGCCCCCAAAGAACGAAACGACAAGCAAGTCGCCGTTCAGCCAATCGCATTATCCTTAAAAAGCCCGCTGAGATTGATCGCCTCCGTGAAGCCAATCGCCTGGTGGCAGAAATTTTCGCCCAACTCGACCAAGCCGTCCAGCCTGGGGTACGGCTCAAAGAACTGGATGATCTCGTCGCAGCATATATTGAACAACGCGGGGGCCAAACGCTCTATCAGGGCTATCGGGGCAGTCGGGCAGAAAATCCGCCCTTCCCCGGAGTCATCTGTGCTGCGGTCAATCATGAAATTTGTCATGGGTTTCCCAATAAGCGCAAATTGAAAGAGGGCGATATTGTCAGTATCGACATCGGGCTGCGCTATAAAAGCTATTGCGGCGATGCCTGTGTCACCTTTGGGGTAGGTAAAATCAGCCCCATCGCCCAACGCTTACTAGATGTGACCCAAAAAAGTTTGATGCAGGGCATTGCTGCTGCCCAAAAAGGAAATCGTCTGAGTGATATCGGCGCAGCCGTTCAAGCTTACGCTGAAGGGCAAGGCTTTAGTGTCGTCCCTCAATGGGGTGGACATGGTATCGGACGCAACTTGCATGAAGCCCCCTCTGTCCCGCATACCGGGCTAGGCGGTCAGGGGCCAAGGCTTAAGACGGGGATGGTTTTCACCATTGAACCCATGGTGAATGTCGGTCAACCAGATTGGGTCTTGCTCAAAGATGGCTGGACCGTGATTACCAAAGACCATTCTCTCTCTGCTCAGTTTGAGCATACGATTGCTATTACTGACCAAGGGCCGGAGATATTATCGAAACTATAGAGACCAGAGATTATACTGAACGCGGGCATAACCATGAAAACCATTATCTTAGATAAACCAAATCAGTTCACCTTTACTCAAACCGCCCCACCCGCCGACCCCGCCCCAGATGAAGCTTTGGTGCAAATTCACCGGGTCGGCATCTGTGGGACGGATTTACACGCTTTCCGCGGTCGGCAGCCTTTTTTCAGCTATCCCCGTATTTTGGGGCATGAATTAGGCTGTGAAATTATTGCTTTGGGAGCCAATGAGGCTGGGTTCCAAGCTGGAGATCATTGTGCCATCGAACCCTATCTCAATTGTGGTCAGTGCATTGCTTGCCGCCGAGGCAAAACAAATTGTTGTACTGGTATGAAAGTCTTGGGGGTGCATGTTGACGGTGGCATGCGTGATTTGATCACTGTGCCGCTCAATAAATTGCATAAATCGAACACCTTACCCCTTGAACAATTAGCCTTGGTGGAAACTCTCTGCATCGGGGCGCACGCTGTCAGTCGCGCTGAACTTGAAAAAGATCAATTCGTCTTGGTCATCGGCTTGGGTCCCATTGGCTTGTCCGTGGCGCAATTCGCGCATATCGCTGGGGCCAAGGTCATCGGCCTAGACATCAACCAAGACCGTCTCAATTTCTGTCAAGAAATCATCGGCAATGAGTACAGTGTCAACGCCGCCCAAAATCCCCTTGAGACAGTGCAAGCCATCACAAATAAGGACATGCCCCTGACCGTCTTCGATGTGACAGGCAATGTCAAAGCGATGGAAACGTCGTTTGCGTATGTTGCTCACGGCGGCAAGCTGGTGTTTGTCGGCTTGGTCAAAGACAATATTACCTTCCACGACCCCTATTTTCATAGTCACGAAATCACCCTCTTGAGCAGCCGCAACGCTACAGGAGCCGATTTCCGACAGGTCATCAATTCTTTAGAAAATCATAAAATCAATCTCGCTCCCTGGATTACTCACCAAGTCCCTGCCACCGAAATGATTGAGGCTTTTCCGAGTTGGCTTGAACCAGAAACAGGGGTGATTAAGGCTGTTGTTTCATTTTAAAGGATGACCCATGGCGTATACAGTCGCTATGATTTTTGATGTAGCCAAAGACTTAGCACATCAGTTTGCTATGCGTGCTGATGAAGCGGATAAGTGCGGCAAATTGCCTGCCGAAGATGTTCAGGCTTTGAAAGATTCAGGTTTTCTGGCATTAAATGTACCGCAAGCGTATGGTGGGTCTGACCTGACCATGCGCGATTGCTTAAACGTGGCCTTAGAACTGTCGCAAGGGAGCAGTTCCACAGCGTTGGTGCTGGGGATGCAATTGCAAATTTTTGGTCAGGCCCGTGAGTCATGCCCCTGGTCGGAGGAAGTTTATGAACAATTCTGTCGGGCTGCGGTCAAGGGGGGTATCTTCAATTCTGTTGCCACGGAACCAGATTTAGGTAGTCCTTCACGGGGGGCTTTTTTCGCCTCTACCGCCACCCGCACTGACGAGGGCTTCATGATTAATGGGCACAAAACCTGGACCACAGGCGGCAGATTTTTGACCCATTTGTTGGTCAGCGTCAGCTTAGAGGATGAACCCGTCGTCCTGCTGGTCGAGTCAGACCGTCCGGGCATCGAATGGGTGGAAACTTGGGGCCATGGACTATCCCTGCGAGCGAGTGATAGCCATGATGTGGTTTTCAAAAATGTATTCGTCCCGCATAAGAATTTGATCGCCTCCCGCAAATCAGGGGGTCGTAGGCCCAATCCTTGGTTCCCTTTGATCTTGGCTGCAATTTATCTGGGCGCGGCCTTCGGGGCGAGAAATACCGTGATCCAATATGCTTTAGAGCGGGTGCCAACCGCTTTAGGCAAAACAATCGCCACCTTGCCTAAAATACAACGTCAAATTGGCGAAATTGATATGGTCTTGCAAGCAGCGAGAGCCTTGTTGCTTGAGGTCGCTGATGAATGGGATGGCGGCGTATCTACTGGATACGACAACTATCCCCGTGTGGCGGCGGCGAAACATTTCGCGGTTGAAGTGGCCAATGACGTAACCGACAAAGCCTTAGGCATCGCTGGCGGCGCGGCCTTAACCGAACATCTCCCCTTAGAACGCTACTTCCGAGACGTGCGTGCTGGCTCCATGCAGCCCCCTTCCGGCGATACCGCCTTGGAAATCATTGGTCGAGGGGCGATTGAGGAAAAAGGAGCGTTGTCCTAGGTATGCCTCCTCGCCTTTCACGTATACTCGGCTGCGGTTGCGGTTTGATCATCATCTTTTTAATCATCTTCATTGGCGCGATGACTGGCTTTCAGCGGCAAAATCTCAGGGCTTGGTGGAACAGTCTACGAGCGATTGTGGCGCAGCCCGAATATATGAGCGGTTTGGCTGAAGCGGATGAAATTTTAGACTACATCCGCGAGCATCCAGACGACGTAGCCTTGATCTCTTACAGCCTCCAGACCGATGGTCGCCCCGACCCAACAGCTCCCATTATCGTCCACAATCCCGATGAATTGATGCCCTTAGCTGGACTTAATCAACTCATTTTGTTAGCCCTTTATACCTCGCAAGTCGTCGCGGGCGAACTTGACCCAACAGAGGCAATTCCCTTATCAGCCTGGGAAGCCTATTATCTACCCAACACAGATGGGCAGGCGCATAGCCAAATGTTAAATGAGCTAAACCTCGTAGCTGATGCCCCGCAAACTGTGCGCCTAGCTCAAATTGTGCGGGCTATGATTCGCTATAACGATCATGCGGCCACAGATTATCTTTTGGCTCGTTTTGGGCCAGCGCAAGTTGAGGCATTTCTGGAGGCCCAAGAAGCTTTACGGGGCTTAGGCTCCGTCATTTCACCACTAGGCTTGTTCCTATCGTGGCGTAATCATGAAACTCCGACTCAGGATGAGATCCAGTTAGCGGCTTTATCATCTTTATCTGAGTCAGATTATCTACGCAAAATAGAAAATTGGAAAGTGGCCTATCAAGACCAAGCCTGGCGTGAGGCTGAACGTCAATGGCGGAGGAGTGCGGGCCGCATTGCCGATATTAGTTATGAAGCCCCTTTAGCCGCAGCCACTGTGAGGCATGGTCAGGCTCAAGCCTATGCTCACCTCATGGCCGGTGTTCTCCAAGGCAGCTTCATCTCCCCAGAAGTTTCAAGTCTCATGGCTCAATATCTAACTTGGCCGCTAGAGACCCCAGAATTAGAAACCCAATTCATCACCATCGGCACCAAAGGGGTTGCCCTGCCAGGCATCATCAACGAGGCGACTTATTACCTCCCTCGTCATGGCGACTTCGCTGAACAGCCGCGCATCACTGTGCTGTTCATGCGAAACCTCCCCCTCTCTGCCTTTCTCCAACTCCGCAATACCTTCGGCCATCAAAAATTCGTCATCGCCTTAGCAACGAAGCGCGACTTTGCGAAGCAGGTAGCCGAGGCTTTGAGGGACTAGGATGAGGGGTCTAATCAGTCGCCCGAGCTGCTTGCCGAGGTTTCATCGCCCAAGCTAGTAGACTCCCGAACACCAAGACTGGCAGCCAAACTGGAACCCCAAGCCATACCTCTTGATGGCGTAACATACCTGACTCGGCTGTAAAAGAGGAAAGGGGGAAGGGGTGCGTTCACCGAAACAGTAGACTTGGTCGGCGTGGCAGAGGCTTGAACGAAAGATTGGGTTGGCTCAACCGAGGGGCGACAAACGGTTATGAGGCAGAGCATCATCCACAAACAAAGTAGGGTATTACGAAATTGTATCATAGTTCACATTATGGGGCAGTTATCGGAAGTTGTACGTTTTCATCGGCCATTACATCTGCTTCTCCATCGGCCATTGCATCTGCCTCTAGGTCCAGATTGCCATCGACATATTTGGCATCGAACTTGAACGCATCAATCTGCCAATCTGCCCCTGTTTTTATGAGGTGAAATGTGTAACTGCCAACAAATGTACGGGTATTCTCCCCAGTTGAATTGGGTAAATAATGAATGGCAATGCCATAATGGAAAACCTCAGCCTCATCTTGGTCAGGATTGATATCAACGATGAAGTTACCAACTTGATGATGCACGGCTTCTAATGGGGCCAAACCTTCATCCCAAGCGTCGACAATATCCTGCGAGGTCAAGGTAGCTGGTTCGCCCCCGACCAAAGAACTCATATCAAATAGAACTTCGGAGGCAAATATTGATTTCACTGTATCCCAATCTCGATCATCGGTGCTAATGAAAAGTTGATTAACCGTCTCAATAATATCATTCCTTTCCATAAGCATCTCATATTGTGTACCTGCTGTAGACTGAGACTGACTTGGGGCCATGGTTGTTCCGTTCTGAACACAAGAAGTTATCATCAAGCCGACCAACAAAATGTAAAGAATAGGTGTTATCATTTTTCGTAACATTGTAAATTCTCCTAATTAAAGATATGATAAGCAGCGATTGCGTTTGATATTTGCTAGGCTAATTTCAGCTTGCCAGTATCTCACATCATCCGCCGCATGTTGTTTAACGACTTAATCTGATCCAGCAGCCCAAATCCACGAGCGGCGACAATCGGGTTGAATATTTCAACATATTCGAGGATTTTGCCTGCTTCATCGAACCGAAATTTTGTTGACCAATGGTATTTGACATAATTTCCTCCGACTAATTATTCAATTCATAATTTTTTTGAAAACCACGCTTGCGCTTTATCAACAGATAGACCAACCTCTTCAGGCTGATCGTAGAAGCTAAATTGATGAAAGGGTGACTCTAGGTTTGTTTCGACCCAATGCAATGCTTTATCTTCAGTCCCTAGTTTTTCGAAGTATTGCTTTGCATAGGCTGGCAAAACAGCCCCATCAGAGTGAATCATCAGCGTTGGGACCTTGACATCTTTAGCCGTCGTAGTCGGGTCAAACGTCAGCCAATCTTCCCAAGTCATGACCGCGAATTTATCAGCACACCACTCGGGAATCGCTCCGCGTTCTGGGTTTAGGTAGTAATCGTAGGGGCCATACATCGCTGCCGACTCGTCCGTGGTGCTGATGGCAGGAATGTATTCAACCACGCCGTTTTCAGCATAATTTTTCTTCGCCGCTCGGGCTGCCTTGATCCTAGCTGCGACACCTGCTTCACCCCCATAGAACAACTTCACCGCTTCTCCGTCGTGGAGCCAAGAGGCTGTGGTGACAACCGCTTTGATACGCTCATCTTGAGCGGCAGACACCAAGGTATAGCCAGCCCCTGCACACACCCCAAATGCCCCAACCCGGCTGCTTTCCACCGTTGGTAGGCTGGTTAAATATGAAACCGCATTTTGAATATCAGCCACCTTTAGCTTGGGGCTTTCATAAAAGCGTGGCTCCCCCTCGCTTTCACCAAAATTACGGAAATCAAAGGCCAGCGTAATAAAGCCCTCCTCGGCCAACTTGGCTGCATACAAGCCAGCCATTTGTTCTTTGACCGTTGTCCAGCTACCGGAGACGACAATCGCTGGATATTGTTTGTCTTCGCTAAAGTTTGCTGGATAGTAAAGATTTCCAGTGAGGGTTACCCCCTCACTTTTGAAGGTTACTTTTTTCATGATGTACCATCCTTTTATCGCTAAATTACTTTCGAAACGTGTTTCACGTTTGTATTGCAATTATATAAATTTAGGAAAAAAGGTGGTACGCAAAATCAAAGCGAAAAGGGGACAAAAGAATCAACGATTTCCACTTCCCTGAAATCAACGCCAAACATGTATCCACAGGACAATCATGAACTCTTGATCGAAACTGCATGTCTAACCTCCAATAGCCGGATTGCCCAATGGGACTTTAGCAGACACATTAGTAGCAAACTTTGGCAAAAGTGTTGCGATTCGCGTGTCCGATATTTACACATTCTATTCAACTGATCCTAGCGGAATGAATGCTATGCTGGTAGAGATTACAGATCTGTTAGCTACGGGTCAAATTGATCCCATCATTGATTCTGTCATTCCTTTTACGCAAGCAAGTCAGGCTCATACTTTACTGCAAGAAGGCTCCGTAAAGGGTAAATTGATTTTGTCATTTTAGGAGAAACAGAATGGATTTGTCATTCCAACTTTGTGGTGTTGAAGTTGCTGATGGGAACAAATCAAAGCCGTTGTTTTTTTCGGTAGGCGAGGGGTGTCAAATTCGTATTTTTCTTAAAAAAGCGGGAGAAATAATTGGGAGAGTCAAAGTGTAAGGCATAGGCAACTTCCTGCACACTCATCTCTGTTTGTAAGAGGTACGATTTCGCCTGCTGGATAACGTGATGGTGGATTAATTGGAGGGCCGTCTGGCCTGAGATACTTTTGACCACGGCATTAAGATGGTTGGGATGAACATTCAATTGCTCGGCATAATAGCCAACTGTATGGAGACTGATATTTTCTGGCGGTATTTCGTCAGGATGAAAGCTCATTTCGATCAGGGTTTGAAAGCGAGTAAGTAGTTTTAGGTCGGCCTTTTGTAGCTCCTTAGCGGATGTTTCTGGTGTCAATTGCTCGGCAAAATAGCGTTTAATATAGGTTAACAA
Organism: Anaerolineae bacterium; assembly: GCA_965199695.1. Taxonomy (GTDB): domain Bacteria; phylum Chloroflexota; class Anaerolineae; order 4572-78; family 4572-78; genus CBDAUV01. The sequence continues at coordinate 3,607,345 of OZ241372.1, forward strand.
CAGCAAAACATACACTTCAATGAATTGAAACTTGTCACTATGTTCACTGTAGTATTCTTCATAAATTTTGCCGAATAAGCTGACGACAATTTCCAGGTCATCTTGGTTAATTTCAAACGGAATTGATCGATCGATCCTCAAAAATGGGAAATCTTCCAAGAGTGCATTGAAATGCTTGGACTGTGAAAGAAACTCTTGGGTAAACATAATGTAATATCCCTTCCAATCTGGCACAATGTTCCAAGATAAAATTTGAAAGGGTGAATTAAAGAAAATTGTTGATCCTGTAGGAAACTCCTTATGATGCCCTGTATAAGCTGCTCCTTTCCCTTCTGACTTAATGGCGATGGCGTAAAATTGATGGCGGAAGGGTTCCATCACCTGTACAACCGTCGGCATATTTTTTTCAAAGCTTCGAATGTCAAAGTGATGGTGTTTTGGCTCAGGAATATTTATGGTTTGGCAATAGTCTGTTATTGTTTTGAAATAATGCATTTGCGCCTTAATCACCAGAATTCAGGAAGACCTTAGATCGTTTGTCATTGCTGACCTTGCAAAATTGTAATTTTGCAATCTGCGAAGGCAGGTCAAAAAGAGTTTGTTGTTCAGGCTTAAAATCCATTGATGTTATCCTTTCTTATGCCAGGCTCTTAAATACAGAATCGTCTTCTCCAACGCATCATCCATCCTAAATTTCGGCGCATAACCCAATTCCTCTTTAGCACGAGAAATATCATAATAATGGCTCAAAGCCAAAGCATTGGCCAGAAAACGAGTCAGCAGCGGTTCACCCTGGAGCGGTAAATGGCGATAGACACCTTCCAGAGTAGCTCCAATAAAGCGAGTCAAGGGGAGTGGTAGTTTGCGTTTAATCGGTGGGATATCGAGGGCTTGGAGTAAATCATTTACCCAGGACCAGAGGATAATGGGGTCATCTTGGCTGATGAAATAAATTGAGCCTGTCACGGGGGAGCTAGGTGATAAAGCATCGGCGGCTAAGAGGTGGGCCTGGGCGGCATCTTCGACATAAGTAAGATCGACTTTGTTCGTCCCATCGCCAACCTGGATTAGGCGGTCTGCACGGGCGCGGGCAATTAGACGGGGAAGGATATGCACATCACGCGGTCCCCAAACGAGATGGGGGCGCAAAGAGACAGTCAATAAGTCTGGGCCATTGGCTTGGATGACCGTTTGTTCAGCCATTGCTTTGGTGTGGGAGTAAAAATTTTCGTACTGTGTAGGATAGGGCACTGATTCATCGCAGCCTTCATGGCTTTGGTCGCTGAAGACCACGCTGGGGGAGCTGGTGAAGACTAATTTAGGCACATTTTGTTGACGGCAAGCGGCAATGACATGCCGGGTTCCCACGACATTAGCTTGGTAAAAATCATCCCATGCCCCCCAGAACCCTGTTTTGGCTGCGACGTGAAAGACGACTTCCATGCCTTTACAGGCAGCATCCAGCGTAGAAAGATCATTCAAATCGCCTCGACACACCGCAACACCTTGCGCCTCTAGCTCTGGATAATGTCCTCTAGCGAAGACTGTTACCGTATCGCCTCTCGCTATCAATTGTTCAACAATGTAGCGACCCAAAAACCCGCCGCCACCTGTTACGATTGCTTTCATGGTGGTTGTATATCCCTATAAAACGACAAATCACGAAGGAACAAATCTAAATTACGCTAAAAATTTGAATCGATTATTCTGTCCTACTGCTCAGTTTTCTCATCAGCTAAACATAACTTCGCCCAAACAGCCAATTTTTCACGTTGGATTTTCGCCTGATGGCGTACGTCAACGGGAAAGCTATGATGAAAGAGGATGGTTTGAATTTGGTGGGTGTGATCGTATTTGGCTCCTAAAGTTAACAGCTCCTGGGTTAATACTTGTTCATCTTCAGATGACTTAGGCCCTTTCGGTGTCTTCGTTTCAACAACTAAAACAGGCTTTTGAAAACCATATTCGCCAACCCCAACCAAAGCTGACCGAGATATAGCCGGGTGTTGGTTGAAAATGGCTTCACATTGAATGGGCAGCAGTAAGTCGTGTTCTGTCTCCACGCGGTGTGATTTCCGGCCACAGATCCATACCCGACCTCGCTCATCCAAATATCCCAAATCCCCCAGGCGATGCCAAAATCCTTTTTTGTCATAAATTTTAGCGATTTGGGTTTGTTCAGGTCGATGTAAATACCCCTTTGTGACCACAGGACCTTTGACCACAATTTCGCCAATTTGATTCGGGGGGAGGACTAAGGCTTCATCCCATTTGTCAATGACATCATCCTTTATGGTGATAATGCGAATGGTCATCCCATCTAGGGGATGACCAACGCAAACACCAGCCCCTTTTTCCGTCATTTCTCTAGTTTCCTGGAGAATTTCCTGTTCATCAATAAGGGTTAAGGGCAGAGCTTCAGTCGCGCCAAAGGGGGTATAGACTTTGCCACCGTGGAGCAAGGCTACGTATTGTTCGACTAATTCTGGATAGACTGGCGCACCAAACATGAAGATATGCTTTATGGAAGGCAAATGAATATTATTGGCTTGGCAGTAATCACCTACCTTTTGCCAAACTGTTGGCGACCCTAAACTGGTCGTGATGCCGTGCGTTTGAATGGCTTCAACTAAAAAGGCAGGATTTAATTGGGCTGTTTTGGCTGGATTCATGTCGGGCATAATGGTTGTCACGCCCAAAGCTGGATTAAATAAAGTGAAGGCAGGCAAACAAGCTAAGTGAACTTCACCCTCTTCGATGTGCATGCCTTGGCGCATGCAGTCTATTTGGGCTTTGAATATGCCGTGGGTATAAATGACCCCTTTTGGTACACCTGTACTGCCTGAGGTAAATACGATAGCCCCTTCATCTTCGAAGGTCGTTGGTGCTGCTGGGAAGGCTTCGCGGAGTGGAGAGCGAAGTTTTTCTAACTTTGTCCCAGCCCAAAGCCACCGTCGGCCAGCCGTGACGAGGCGTTTGATGGTTTGAAATGGTTTCGGAAACAGGCGACGTAGGATATGGGCGAGGGGAATGCCGATCATTGCTTGAGGTTCTGACTCGGCGATACATTGCAAAAGGGCTTTTCGACCTAAACCTGGGTCAATAAAGATGGGCACGGCGCCTATCTTAAACAGGGCAAAGGTCACAGCAATGAAATCTGCGTTAGGCCGAATCATCATCAGTGTCCGATCTCCTTGTCGAAAGCCATATTCGGCTAGACCGTGGGCGTAGCGATCAGATAATTCATTGATTTGTTGAAAGGTATATTGGGTGAATTTGGCTCTGCCTGATGAGTCGCGTCCTGCTGGCAAGACGAGGGCTGGATGAAAAGGGAGACGAGCAGCCATGTCAGCCAAGGTTTGGGCTACGTTATATTTTTCCATGTCTCTTAGTTTATTGGATGATTCTGTAAAAAATTTTGCACCAAAGGGATAATTTGTTCAGACGCATCTTCTACCACATAATGACCCGCTTTGGGTAAGACATGCACATCTGCTTGGGGAAAACGCATTTGCCAAGCGGATAAAAAATCATGGTTTGTAAAGCAAAAATCATCGGCTCCCCAGACAATGAGCATGGGATGTTGCCTTAGGTGAGATAGACTAGCATCAATGTCCATAATCACAGAACGAGTGGGATGCTGGGCTTGCATGGGTATATCCTTGATGAAACGATGGATAGCAACGCGATTGGCCCAAGTCCGGTAGGGGGCTAAATAGCCTGCTTTGACTGAGGCTGTAAATCGTCCTCGTTGGGAGGTGGCAAAAAGAAAGGCTCCTTTACAAAAACTATTCAAGCCACGCACCAATATCTCACCGATTCCCGGCAGGCGACAGATGGCAATGCGTTTGGGTAGGCGAGGAATAAAGAAAGCGGCTGTATTGAAAATGATAAATCGCGCCATTTTGTCTGGATGCTGGGTGGCATAGGCCATGCCAATTGCGCCTCCCCAGTCGTGTAAGGCAAAGCTGATTTGGTCTAAGTTGAGGTGGTTAATCAGGCAGGTTAAATTTTGGCTGTGCTGAACGAGTGTATATGGATAGTGCTGGGGTTTATCAGATAGACCACAGCCAATGTGATCCGGCACAACCACCCGATAATGACGACTTAAATCTGGGATGAGGGTACGGTAATAAAAAGACCAAGTAGGATTACCATGGATCATCATCAACACGGGCGCGTCACGGGGGCCTTCATCTAGATAGTGATAGCGTAAACCATCCAGCTCAAGCCAATGAGAGGCAAAAGGGTAAAGATGGCGAATAGGTTTCAGGTCGACCATCTTACCAAGTGACGCTCATCATAGAGCAGTTCAAGCCACTACCAATCCCTATCATCGCCACGTGATTACCTGACTGTAAACGTCCTTCTTCGGCAGCCATGGCCAAGGTCATCGGCATAGCCACAGGGCCGGTATTGCCTTGGGTATAGAGCGTTAGATGTACTTTATTGGACGTTATGTCCAGAGCTTTTGTGATAGCCATCGTATTGCGCGTACTGACTTGATGGGGTGCGTATAAATCGATGGTTTCATCAGCCCAGCCAGCCAAGGTTTGGCTGGCTAGATGCCAAGTTTGTTTCGCCAGTTCTGCTCCGGCCTTGAGTAAATTGACAGCATCCGTTTTCATTTCATCCCATTGGCCTAAACAAAGTTGGTTATGTTGTGTGGCGGCTAGACTGACCGACCCCTGAATTGGATGCCCAGAACGAGAAACATTTTTATGACAGAGCAACATGGCGACCGCCCCAGAGCCTAAAGTCAGGGTGGCGATGCTATCTCGAAAAGTTTGTAAGGTCGCTGTAGGGGCCTGTAGCCGTCGTACCGTGGCCTCAACCACATCACGAGAGTTTTCCCCAGCGACGACGAGGCCATAGCGAATTTTGCCGCTTTCGATCATCATTGAGACAAGATCTATGGCGTTGAGAAAGGCTAGACAAGCATTGCCAATATCGAAATTCAAGCAATGAGGGGCTAAGTTCAGGTTACGATGGACAAAACAAGCCACGGCTGGCTCAACATAATCTTTACTGACAGAGGTATTAATCAAACAGCCAACTTCTTTTGGATCAATGTCAACCAGACCAAATATTTTACGCGCTGCCAAGGTAGCAGCATCACTTGTTTTCACCCCTGGAGCCCAGAAGCGTCTTTCCCTGATACCCGTCAAGGCTTCTAGTTGGCCTAAGGGGATGCCTAATCGGTCTAACAGCCCCTTTAGTTGTGCTTCTATATCAATGGAAGTAATACGAAGGGGGGCTAATTCATAAGCGATTGCCTCAATAACGACATGATTCAACAATGAAAACTCCTTTTCTAACGATCTCGTAGTTTGGGGTCTAAAGCATCTCGCAGGCCATCCCCCATAAAGTTAACACTTAAAACCGTTAATGAAATAAAAAGGCCGGGCCATATAACCACGTAAGGGGTAAAGGTGAGAAAGTCTTTGCCATCAAATAAAAGTCGTCCCCAGGTTGGTACATCAGGGGGGAAGCCAAGTCCCAAGAATGAGAGGGCAGATTCGGTTAGAATGGCATTGGCGACACTCAAGGTTGCAGCCACGATAATGGGGCTGAGTACGTTGGGGAAGATATGTCTTGTCAGGAGAAGGTGTTCTCGTGTGCCAATGCTAATGGCGGCTTCGACAAATTCTTTTTCTTTTATCGAAAGAACGGTCCCTCGGACGATTCGCGCTGTCGGCATCCAGTTTAAGATCCCAATGACAAAAACGATGAGCAGAAATATGCCTGTCTCTGGGCCGAATAATTCTCGCAGCGTATCTCGAAATAACATGATAATGACCAATAGAAGGGGTAGGAGTGGCATGGCTAACATCATATCGGTGAAGCGCATCAGAGGACTATCTAATTTGGGATAGTAACCGGCTAACATGCCAAGCAGGGTGCCGACCAATATTGAAATCATCATTGAAACCACCCCGACAGCAATAGAGATGCGCCCGCCAATGATATTGCGGGCCAAAAGGTCTCGTCCCAAATCGTCTGTGCCAAGTGGAAAATCTGAACCGGGAAAGATATTAGCCACAGCAAAATCAATGGCTTCTGGGTCGGCTGGATATAAATACGGCCCGATTAACACCCCAACCGTAAGCAGAATGAGGACGACTGAGCCAAACATGGCTAGTTGATGTTTCCGAAATTGTTTCCATACATCGCCCCATAAAGTGCGTGGTTTTTTTTCTGATTTAATCATGAGGGGCGCAACTCCAGTCTTTGCTGTCATAGCAGATCCTTTCTGAGAAGTAGAAAATAGGGGTTAGGAGAGATGAACCAGGCTGTATTTTATGATACACGAAGCAAGCCATCGCCGCTGAAAATGAGATAATAAATCCAAGTTTGTCCCATTGGCTAAGGGCCACGGCCCCGCTTCCAAGACCAGATAGCTCACCACTTCTGTGGCCTGGGGCCATCTCGATTGGGTGCTTCATTAATAGACTAGATAATCAATCCCTATCTCCTAAGAATAACGAATACGCGGGTCTAAAATACCATAGATAATATCAGCAATAAGGTTAAAGAAAACAATTAAAACCGCAAATATGAATGTCAGGGTCATAACGACTGGAATATCATTACTTTGAATAGAAATGATCAGTAAACTGCCTAATCCATTGACGCGAAATATTTGTTCAGTAATAATGGCTCCCCCAAAGATGGCTGGGATACCCAAGGCGATTAAGGTTATAACTGGAATGAGACTATTTCTTAAAACGTGGATAATAATCACATAATATTCCTGAAAGCCTTTTGCTCGTACTGTCCGGACATAATCCATATTCAGGTTATCAAGCATGGAAGCTCTAGTGAAGCGGTTCAGTTGAGCTGTTTGAAAAAGGGCTAAGACAGTGACGGGCATAATCATTTGTTTTATTTGAATGATAAAACTGTCCCAGTCTACGACTTTATGATTTGTATCATAAATGGAAGGAAACCACTGGAGTTGGACGCTGAAGATAATGATAAAAACGAGGCCCGTAAAAAAGGTCGGCACCGAAAAACCGATAATTGAAAATATTGTACCAAATTGATCAATTAGGGAATATTGTTTAACTGCTGAAATCGTGCCGATGGGGATGGCGAAAAGAATGGCCACAATATAAGCCAGACCGACGACCCATAATGTTTGAGCATAGCGCTGTTGAATGAGGTCGAAAACGGGGGTGCCACGGCTGCTCCAGGAGGTTAGGCGAATGCGGCCTTCAGGATTGCCGATTTGAATGTCGAAGGTTTCTTCAAGGATACTAATTGGCTCGATAATGAAAAATTGTTGCATCCATTTGAAGTAACGAATATGGAATGGTTGGTTAAAGCCTAAGGCTTCACGAATTTGCTCTCGTACTTCTGGTCTAATGGTCAGGGGCAAACTGCCTGTTGGGTCGCCGGGGGCTAAATCAAGCACTGAAAAGATAACAAAGCTAATGACGATGAGAGTTGGGATGGCTGTCAGCAAACGACGGATTAAATATCGTCCCATACGAAAGTCCCTTGATTCAAAGATGAAAGATGGCCTACGATATAATATTTATCGTAGGCCATCAGGAGGTGTCAGTTAGGGATTAGTTGTTAGTTATTACGACTAAAAACTAATCCCTAATCCCTAATCCCTATCTACGCCACTCTTCAATATTCCACATCTCAGAGTCCCAAGCATTCATGCGAATGCCTTGGAGACTATTGCTATAGGCTGAAACAGAGCCGCGATGAACCAGGGGGATCAGGGCATAGTCTTGAACGAGAAGGTCGTTCATAGCAATAACTAGAGCTTCTCGGTCGGGGCCAACAGGTGTTTTGGTTAACTCATCAAACAGGGCATCGTATTCTTCATTGTACCAACGGGGCACGTTATTGCCGAGCCAGTTATTTTCGGCCCGAGCAATTTCATGGGTTTGCCAGCTAGACATGTAAATTTGGGGGTCAAGACCGCTAGAACCATTGGTATACATTTCAATATCAGTGTAGAACTTGCCGTAAGTATCAGGGCTGTTGGGGTCGCCACCAAAGAAGACGGCTGCATCAATGTTCTTCAATTCTGTTTTAACGCCGATTTCGCTCCACCATTGTTTAATCAAAGCCTGAGTTTTTTGGCGGACAGAGTTGGTTGAAGTTTGATAGAGAATACTCAGGCGAACACCATCTTTGGCTCGAATGCCATCATCTCCAGGTAACCAACCTGCTTCATCCAGTAAAACATTGGCCCCATCGATATCTTGGACTAAGCATGAGTCGTTATTGGGTGAGGCATACTGTGATGGTGCTGGTAAGACGTTACAGGTGGGTCTGCCAGCTGCCCCGTATAGTTGTTCGGCAATAACACTGCGGTCAATGGCCATTGAGAGGGCTTGACGGACAGCAATGTCGCTCAAGAAGGGGTGCGGGTTGGGGTCATCGGCGGTCCACTCAGAACGTTGATCCCCTAAGTTAGGGTCAGGGTTGGTGCGGTTGACCATTAACCGTTCAACATTGGTTGCAAAGGCAGCGACGACGGTTCCCAGACCAGCAGCTTCCATTGAAGTCAAGATTTGTGGCTCAACTTGTAAATTCCAGGCATAGTCTGCTTCACCTGTTTCTAAGACAGCGCGGGCGGCTGAGGCAGCATCCCCCCCACCTTTGAAGATGACTTCAGAGAAGTAGGGCTGGTCTTCAACGCGGAAGTTTTCGTTGATTTCGTAAACAACCACATCATTTACTTTGAAGTCAACATATTTGTAGGGCCCTGTCCCGATAGGACTTAGGTTTTCTTCGCTACACTGCTGCGCTGCTTCGCCAACGCAATTTTCAAATTGGGCTTTTTGCAAAATAGGCGCAATCGCACTAACGAAGGGGTCAAAAGGATAAGGCTTAGGACCAGTGAAGGTAATTTTCAGCGTTAAATCATCAATTGCTTCGACGCTTTCGATATCTTGATAATTTGTAGCCGAACCACAGCCTGTTTCAGGCGTGGAGCAGTAGAGGTAGGTGAAGACAGCATCTTCAGCGGTGAAAGGTGTTCCATCAGACCAAAGAACGCCTTCTTTTAAATTCCAAGTGACACTGATTAAATCTTCGGCAATCCCGCCATTTTCAATACTCGGAATTTCGGTCGCTAAGGTTGGGACTAAGGCCCCATTTTCATCATAGTTAGCTAAAGGTTCCAACACGATGGCTGCTGCATCAATATCTTTGGTTCCGCCAGAGAGATAGGGATTGCCAATAGATGCAGCTTGCCAATACAAAATGGTTAAAGTGCCGCCTGCGCCACGACCCATTGCGGGTGCTTCTTCTGATGCTGCTTCCTCCATGTCAGTCTCAGCCGCGCCACCTGTTGGAACTGGTGCTGTTGGCCCACAAGCACTAGCGAGTAATAATGCGACCACAGCGATTAAGTATAAGAAAAATTTTTTAGACATCATGATTTTTTGTCTCTCCTCTTTGTATAAGGAATTGTTATGTAATGATAAAATTTTACTGTTAATAAAATGGACATATCTTTGCTTGAATGATTACAAATTTTGTATAAATCACCTCCTCTTAGAGGGTGAACCGTTTCCCTCAAACGTATTTTAGGATAAATTACCCTTGTTTGATATTTAATGATTGGGGTTGCGAGAGATAACCTCTGTCCATACTGCGGAATAAGACAGATTACCACGAAATTTTATAGTAAGCAAATATTCTTGAATGTGGTGGTCTCCAATCTTTGAGGCAGATATGGTTTAGATATGTATTTTGTGATAAAATTGCAGGGCTTATTTAATGTATGTTAAATACAATTACAAAATAATAATAGGTTTAATGTGTTATTAGGACATCTTGCTGCTTCTACACTACTTCATCGCTGTCTAAATGTTGATATTCTACCTGTGACTTTTGGCGCAATCTTTCCCGATGTGGTTGATAAAACGCTCTGCCAGGTCTTACATCTTACCCCCAGTGGACGCATGTACGCCCATACTTTATTGAGTTTAATGATGACGACCTCGTTAGTCGGTTGGTTAAAGGGACCGAATTTAGCTTGGGGCTGGGGGGTGGGGTATTTAAGCCACTTACTATGTGATATAGGCGGTTTTGTGCCTTGGTTCTATCCTTTTATGCCTTATGATTTTAAACCTAATCAATCGAATCTATCGGATTTGTTTATACGAATTTTTAATGCGACTAGACCTTTAGAACTTTTGCTGATTGTGGCGGCTATTTTGAGTTTGGTTATTAAAAATAAACGTAAATATTTTTCATAATGTTAAAATTAAATTTTCCGTTTTTGTTCGATTTCGGCTAAAGTTTTTTCGGGCCTAGCACAGTCCATATCGTCAATATGCCAAGAGGTGATTTTGTTTTCCCATTCAGGCAATAATTCATTCAGGTAGGGGCGATGTTCAGCCTCTTTGACAGCTATGACGAGATCTGCTTGGTTGAGGTCATTTTTTTGCACAAGGAGAGGGTGACGTAAATTAGGCTCGAAGAGAAAGAGCAACTTTTTTGTTATAATGATAAAATCCATTTTTAGCTAGGCTGAAATTCCCCTTAATATAACATAAGCTTGTTAGCCTATCAATTTGCTAAATGGACAAACTATGAAGATAATATATAGACAGATAGAAAAAGATTTTGAAACCGAAACCAGTCAGGTTTACAAAACCTGACTGGTTTGGTCGCGCAGATTCAAAATGTTTTTCTTGAAATCTATCGTAGGTATGTCACTTAGCCTCTTTGATTTAACCGCAAAGTTTTGTATAATATCAAAATTCAAGATATACTCTTGGTGAAAATCAGAAAAAAGCGATGATTTCAGCAGATAGATGTGAAATGTAATTTGGAGGATTTTTTATGACAGACCTGCCTCTTTCAGAGATAGGAGACCCAGAGGCCTTAAATCGTTTATATCAAACTTTGGTTGAACTGGCCCAGGGACGGATAGATCTTGCTCAAGAGCAGTCTGATCAAATTGCCTTATCTGGCGATTTACCCTGGTCAGACCAATTGTATAAGATTGCTTACAGGCTTCAACAGCATCAGAGGCGGGTTCGTCAATTAGAAAAATTTTCGACCATTCAATCTGCTCTTATACAGACAGCGACTGAAGAGGCATTATTGCAAGTGGTGGCTTTGGCTTTAGATGAAGATACCTCCGTCTGTATCACGTTGAGTTATATTGAATGTCAGGCTGATGGAGAACCCAACCTACTCTCTACCCCAATCGTGTGGCAAGATGGAACTGTACGACCAAATGACCCCTATTTGTATCAGCAGCTGAATGTTCATGAAAGCCCCTTGGCTCAAGTATGGCTTAAGCAGCCAGAGCAGGTTGTCTTTGTGACGAATGTTGCCACGGATACCCGGATTGACCGTTTAACGCAGCAATTTTTAACTGTGATAGAGGCACAAGCCTTCGCCTTAATGCCTTTAAAGAGTCGGGAGAATTGGCAAGGATTGCTTTTATTGTTTTGGAAAGAAAGCCATGAATTTAGTCAGGATGAAAAATTTATTCTCCAAGGATTATTGGAGCCTTTATCCGCCGCTGTATCTGCTCGCCGCGCTGAGTTATCGCCGCCTGTCGTTTTGGCCGAGACAGAAGTTTTGTACTTGGCCAGTCCTGAATTTAATCGTTCTGAATCTTTAGACCAAGTTTTGGCTGTCTTGCAGCGTTACACAATTACAGGGCAAGCGCAAGGAGTGAGCATTCATTATTTTAATGATGCTAGACCCGCTTGGGTTGAAATTTTATCATCTTGGTTTGAGGAGACCAAGTTTGACCTGCCCCCGAGTTATAGTTTGGAAGACTATCCTGTTTTTGACCGAATTTTACAGGCTCTAACGAGTTACTTAATTGTTGATTTGACAACAAATCCTAGTTTAGGGACAGAAGTGGCCCGTTTATGGAACCCTTATGTACTGGAGACTGAACCGTCAACCCTCCAAACAGTGTTCCTCTATCCACTCATTGTAGGCAACCACATGGTTGGTTACATTTTTGCTGTTTATGCCCAAGCCTTTGAATTGTCGGAGATAGAAAGACGATATCTTAATATATTGATTAGTCAAGCGGCGATAACCATTCAGAGTCTGCGGAATTTTCAACAAGCGCAAACGCGCAAGGTACAATTAGAACGATTAGCTTTGATTCAAAGCCGTCTCTCTCATGCCTCAACGGAACCGGAGATTGTGGAGGCCATTGGTCAGGCTTTTGTTTATCAAACAAGGCCTAATGTCGTGTTAAATTATTTTGAAGTTGATGAAAGTAGCCGCCCTATCGCTGTTTATGCGGTCGCTCGTTGGCTGGCTGAGGATCGTCAAATAGAAACTTACGAGACGACCCAACGGCTATCTCTGGAGCAAACACCCCTCATGCAATTTTGGATAGATCGTCAAGATCCATTGACCTTTGTTTCGGATGTTGAGGCCGCTGGAACCCTTGATGGGCCTATCAAAACGGCTTTATTGGCAGAGGCTATTCGATCTTTAGCCTTGCTTTCATTTCACAATGCTGATCGGTGGTTGGGATATATTGCTTTAACGTGGTCGGTGCCTTATATGTTTATAGCCGAGGAACAGCAATTTTTTAAACAATTATGGGATATTTTGGCCAGAGTTGTGGTCAGTCGCAGAGCTTGGTTAACGCAGCAAAGTTTACGGGAACAAAGTCAAATTCTTTATGAAACGAGCCGCTTGATTAATCAAGCCAATAATTTAGAAGCTGTTTTGGCTGGGTTAGCTGAAGGATTAGAACTTTCTGAGATCAATCGCCTGTGTTTATTCGCCTTCAACGATAACATAACAGGTGAAATTGATGCAGTTGATATCTTAGCGACCTGGCTTCGTGGACAGGACCAAGTTGATACCCGACCGGATTGGCTCACTTTTCAGCCTATCTTGATGACTTTGCAACCTTATCTTGATTCTGATCCTATTTTTTTGACAGATACATCTCAGGATGAGAGGATGCAACCGACTTTAGATTTGCTGCAAGCACAAGATATCCGCGCTTTGGCTCTTTTTCCTTTATGGGTTGGCTCCTTACAGTTAGGGGCTTTAGCCCTGATTTCCAACATACCTAATCCTTTTACAAAAGAAGAACAAGAGCTATATGCCTCAGTCATGCCACAAGTGGCCGTCACTGTTGATAATAAACGGCTGTTGAGCCAGTTGCAGACACGAGCCACTCAGCTAGAAGCCGCCTTTCAGATTAGTCAACAATTGTCGTCCATTTTGTCCCTAGATGAATTATTGTACAATGTTGTTATAGACGTTCAAAAAACATTTGATGCTTATTATGTTCAGATTTATCTTTTAGACCACAGGTCGCAAACCCTGGTCATGCATGAAGGAACCGGAGAAATAGGCCGCCGACTGAAAGAACAAGGACACCAGGTTTCTTTGCAAGCTGAACATAATATTATTGCTCAAGCTGCTTATTCCTTAGAACCTGTTACGATTGCTAATGTGCAGACTTACGATGAATATCGACCTCTTTTGCCTGAAACCATTTCTGAGATTGGCATTCCTTTATATAGTGGAGATACCTTACAAGGTGTGCTGAATGTACATCATCAGTTTCCTGGCCGTTTTGATAGGGATGAGGTACGAACTTTATTGATTATCGCTAATCAATTATCGGTTAATTTGACAAATATTTTACTATTTGATCAAGCTCAAATGCGAGCGACACAGCTAGAAACGATATCTAAAGTGCAAGCCAGTTTATCTCAATCGATTACGGAACATGATATTGTGGCTGCCTTGGGCATAAATTTGGCTTTACCTGCTAAGGTGAAGATCAGTTTGAATTATATTGAGGCGAGCGAAGTCCCACCTATTAACGCTTCGTCTTTAGAGACCTCATCTAAGGATGAATTGTCGACGACAATGACAGGTATGAGCCAAAGCGGTTTGTTGATGCGTGAAGTGGCCTGTTGGTCAACGGACGCTAATATTGTTGGCTTGTTCAAGGAACCCTTGTCTATTCGTCATTTTCCGTTATACCGTCTATGGATTGAAAAACCACACCAGATTTTGCATGTGGCTGACCTTCAACAAGATGCGCGGGTACCCCAACAAGAGCAGACCTTACTTGGCCCTTTGGGCAAAGCTTTCACCTTCGTTCCTTTACGGATAGCGGGTCAGTGGCAGGGGGTGATTATTCTTGTCTGGCCTTTTGTACATGCCCTAACTGGAGATGAAGAATTTATTTTAGCACAGTTACAAGAGTCTTTAGCAGCTGTGGTCTCAAGCCAACGAGCGAATTTAGCGCAACAAATGGCTTTAGCTGAGACAGAAATTCTCTATCAAGCGAGTGCCTATTTGAATTTAGCGCAATCTTATGATGATGTCTTGACTGCCTTGAGGCGTTATACCTTATTAGGGCAAGGGGCCCAGCATGTGAGTTTGAACTATTATGATCGTCCTTGGACAAAAGAACAGCCATCTGAACAGATTTATGTCCTTGCTCGATGGAGTCAATTACCAGCAAAAGTTTTTCAAAATCGTTATTTGATCTCAGACTATCCATCCTTGGTGCAGATATTATCTTCTGAAGACTTAACGGTTATTGAAGATATAGACCAAGACCTACGTATCGGTGGACAATTGAGAAAGTTGTATGGGCATCGTTTTCAAGCCAAGAGTACGATTTTTATGCCAATGATCGTTGGAGGGCAATGGATTGGGTTTATCAATGCCAGTTTTCAACAGAATACCACATTTTCGGTGCCACAGATAAAACGCTTGACTGCCCTCTCGAGACAGGCTGCTGTTGCTACACGGGTCGTTTATCAACTATCACAAACTGAACGCCGCGCTGAACGTGAGCAGACCATTCGCCAAATCACTGAACGGATGCGAATGGCCAATACATTAGATGACTTAGTCCAGATTACGGCCACTGAATTAGGGCAGCAACTGTCGGCAGGAGAGGTGGTGATTGATTTGGGGATTGAATAAGATTTATCTGAAAACTATAAACTATAATTAAGATAAAATTTGGAGGTTCGGATGATGGTTAAATATGTAGGGCTGATATCTGTTATTTTTTTGATTTTAGGATTAGGATGCCAGCAAAGCGAAGCAATACCTCGTACCGAGGTGTCTGTTGTGACCCCGACGGCATTGTCTACACCTGTGCCTCTTTCTGAGGCGGTGGCAAGTGTTGATTTGGATAAGAAAATTGAGGCCTCACAACCTTGGAGAATTGATTTTATCGTCAAAGACAAACAGCTCGCTGAAGAGCTTAGTATGTCACCTTATTGGACTTCAGCTTGGGAGGGTGCTCAACAAGCGGGCGAAGAATTTGGGGTAGACCTAGAGCTGGGCCTGCTTCCCGCAGGGTGTCAGACTGATACGGAATGTGTAGAACCACAAATCCGTCTTGTGGCGGACCTGATAGCCCAAGGAGAGACAGATGGATTAATTATTGCCCCTATCGAATCTAATCGTTTGGTCCCAGTGGTTGAGAAGGCAATTGCTGCTGGTATTCCAACGATTGTCATGGATAATGCGCTGAATACAGAAGAGATTTTAACCTTTATTGTATTTGATAATTTTATGGCTGGACAGGCAATGGGAGAATGGGTGGTTGAACAGCTAGACGGCATTGGCAAGGCTCTTATCCTAGAGGGGCCAAATGATCAGCAAAATGCGATTGATCGTCGAAATGGATTTTTGGCTGGTTTACAGGCTGGTGATATCGAGGTTCTTGATATCCAATCAGCAGATTGGGAACTGTCCGTTGCCAAAGAGAAAACTGCTCAATGGTTGCAGGAGTTTTCGGAATTTGATGTGATTATCGCAGCGAATGATGGTATGGCTCTCGGTGCTGCTCAGGCTGTTGAAGAGGCAAAGAGAGGGGATATTCTGATTACAGGCTATGATGCTGAAGGGGATGCTTTGTCTGCTATTCAGGATGGAAAAATGACAGCCACGATTGATCAAGTACCTAGCTTACAAGCCTATATTGCTGTGCAATTGATGGTGCGCCATTTAGAGCAAGGAGAGACTTTCCCGCCCATCATTTTATTGCCAGATATACCGCTCATTACCAAGGCCAATGTTGATGCTTATCTGGCAGAATAATATCGTAATTTGTTCGGGTTCAAAGGGCGAGGTACTTGTAATAGGCGATTATGACCATAGATGGTGTGGATTATCCTGTCGTTCTTGGTCAGCATCAGGCTAAAGTGCCTCGTCCCTGAATAGTTATCGTGATTTTATGGAATTGGTACCTATGTCTGCTCATGACCTGATATCTCAAGCACCTAAATCTTTGACTCGCCAGCTCATCTTGCGCGTGTTACTTCTAAGCCTCATTGGGGCTTTTGGATTAGGCGGTGCTGTTATTTTGAGTTGGCAGGTGACGATGTTGCAGGTGCAAAATCAGATGAATGAAGCGAGTGTCACCGCTGCTAGAACATTCGATTTATTTTTTCTCAATCTACAAAGTAGTTTATTGGCGACAGGTAATATTCTATCGACCCATGAAGACGCTGATGTCGCTTTGCTTCAATTGCAAACCCATAGTCGTTCTATTTTAGATGTTCTATTGGTTGATCTTGAAGGTCAGATTTTGGGGCAACGAAATGCTGTTGGGCGTTCTAAATGGACTGAGATTGAGCGAGAGCAATGGCTGATGGAGCCACCGTCATTTGGCGAAGTTTATGTTACCCCAGTCAATTTTGAAGAGCAAGTCCCTTTCGCGAGCGAAGGGCCCTTTGTTGACATGGCCGTGACTGTGACGGATGACATTGGTTTATCAGCTGGCCTGTTATTAATTCGCGTAGATTTAACAGCCTTATGGAAGACGACTTTAGATCTTAAAGTCGGAGAGACTGGTTATACCTATATTGTCGATGAAAGGGGGCATTTGGTCGCCTATCGTAATCGGCGGCTTTTAGAAGAAGGCCAAAATCTCGTCAGTTTGGTGGATAGAACGCCAGAAGCAATCGTGGAGACCGGGTTAGATTCTTATCTAAATCCTAATCAGCAAAGGGTGTTCGCTTCTGCGAGACCCATGAATATCGTCCCTTGGTTTGCTATCGTGGAACATCCTGTTGATGAAGCCCTGCGACCGTTTTTAGAGCCAACCGTGATTTTATCGGTCATTCTGATTTTAGTGGGTCTCCTATTTTACAGTATTATACGTTTTACCGGTAATCGTATCATATCCCCGCTGAGATCGATGAGGCAAGCCGTTGCCCAAGTTCGTGAAGGACACCTTGAATCTAAAATTGAGGCGACATATAATGATGAATTAGGTCAACTCGCTTATTCATTTAACCGCATGTCAGACCAATTGCAAGCCTTAATCACCTCGTTGGAAGATCAAGTTTCGGCGAGGACGCAGCGTTTGGAAATCATCGCCGTGATTAGTAATCAGCTGACGGTTATTCTAGATTTGGAAATTTTGATGGACGAAGTGGTCAATCAAGTTAAAGACCAGTTCAATTATTATCATGCCCATATTTATTTGTTGGATAACAATCGTCAAAATTTGATTGTATCTGCTGGAACAGGGGTGGCTGGAGCCACGTTAAAGGCGAGAAAACATACAATTCCTTTAGATGCTAGGACCAGTTTAGTGGCCCAAGCAGCTCGGACAGGCCGTATTGTGCGTGTAGATAATGTACGCCAAGCGACAGACTGGTTACCAAACGCACTTCTGCCTGATACTTATGCTGAGATGGCTGTTCCTATTTTGTTAGACGAGCTCGTTGTCGGTGTTTTAGATGTTCAGGAAGATAAAATTGCTGGCTTAGATGAGGGCGATGAAAATCTTTTACGATCATTAGCCAGCCAAGTGGCTATTGCTATTCGCAATGCCCAACTATTTGCTCGAGTTGAACAATCTTTGGCTGAAGCGCAATCTTTACAAGCCCGCTATGTGGAGCGAATCTGGGATAAGCATAAGATTGGCACTCAGACAGGTCGTTATCATTATATTCGTGCAGATAACGAAGTTTTAGAGGCTAATGGTCTTGACCGAGAGTCATCTGAGGACATGAAAACCCCTGTTATGCTAAGAGATAGAGAGATTGGTTATCTTCAGATACACGCTGGCAGTGGTCAGCAAAATTGGACCAATGATGAATTAGCAATTATAGAAGCGGTTGTTGAGCAGTTAGCCCAAGCGGCGGAAAATATTCGACTATTTGATGAAACCCGTGAACGTGCTGACTATGAGCGTTTAGTCAGCGAGATCACCCAGAAGATAAGACAATCACCTAACTTGGATGTTTTGGCGATGACAGCTTCGGAGGCCATTAGCGCAGTTTTAGGGGTTTCTGGTGGGGTGGTATATTTGGGCGATAGCCCAGATAGACAGCAACCGTTCCCACATCCCTCAACCAAAAAAACGCTTTCCAGTTTTGCAGATATACCTAATCAAGCTGAGACTTAAATCATGTTTATTAATGAGAGGCTTATGATAGGAAAAACGTTGAAATTGTTTTTATTATGCAAAATTTTTGTGTTAGGCCTATTCTATGTCTTGGCAGCTTGTACCTCATCAGAGACACAAGAGGATGTTGTCATTCCTACGCTTGGATTAGTGACAGGTGGTCAAGGTGGTCTCCAAGTTATAAAAGGCCTTAAAGATGGCATGGCCGATTTAGGTTATATCGAAGGCGAAAATATCGCCTATGACTTCGCTGGCAAGCCAATGAAGTCAAATAACCTTGAGGCTGAAGTTGAGAGGCTAGTCCAGGCACAAGTTAATTTAATCTTTGTTAGTGGTACACAGTCAGGTTTAGCCGCTCATCAAGTGACCGCAGAAACCGATATCCCAGTCGTATTTGGAAACCTATCTCATCCCGTAGCTGCTGGTGTCGTGAAAGATTTAAGACGACCAGGTGGGAAGATGACTGGGGTCAGGCGTAGCCAGAATCAGGGTCGCCAGTTGGAATTGTTTGTCAGAATAATCCCTGAAGTGAAGAAAGTTTTTGTTTTGTACAATCCTGATAGCGTTTCTGCGAGCAATGCTTTCGCGCAAATTCAGAACCTTGGCCCTACATTGGATATCGAGTTCGTCATCCAAGAAGTATCTAACGAACAAGATATTTTGACCCAATTAAATAATTTACCGAATGATATAGATGGCATTTTTTTACTCCCCGATAATACCGTCAATGCTCACTTTGAAGAACTTTTGGCGGTGGCGATGGAACGCAAAATACCAATTGCGGGAGCGAGTATTACTCAGGTTGAGGCAGGTGCTTTGATGGCCTATAGCGTTTTTCAATATGAAATAGGTGTTCAAACTGCTCACCTGGTGGACCAAATTTTGAAAGGAACTGACCCTGCTGAATTACCTGTTGAGACAGCTGAATTTTTTCTTTCAATCAATTTGAAAACAAGCGAAGTCATGGGGTTAGAAATTCCTGACGATATTTTGGAAGACGCACATTATTTAATTCGTTAGGTCAAAGCGCAAGGCAGCTCCAATAGGTCATTGGATCCACAATGACCTGTATCGACAAAATTATTTTTGGAAAAGATCCTTGTTAAAAAGGGCTGCTAAAGTGCCTCCTCAGGCCTAAATAGTTATAAAAACATTTTATCAAGTGAGATTAAGTGATACGAAATAGCCTAAGAACTCGATTGACGCTAATCTTTATTGCTTTGGCAGTTTTACCAATTTTATTGCTTGGGATTGTGTTTTCTTGGCTTAGTTTTATCAGCTTACCCATACAAGCACTTGATTTGCAAAAAGAGATTGCACAAGGGCTGGGAGCGAGAGTTCATAAACTGGTCGAAGATCGACAACAAGAACTATATTTTTTGACCAATATTCGAAGTATTCAGCGTTTGGACCGAGACCAGCAGGTGAGTTTATTGTCAGCACTCTTAATAGACCAAAATGCTTATGATGAACTAACCTTGATAGATGCTCAAGGCCAAGAGCAGATTCGACTGGCTCGTGAGATTTTCATTACGCCAGACGAATTAACTAATCGTTTAGGCAAGGTTGAATTTCAACATCCAAAACGCTCAGGTAAAGTGTACTTTGGCCCGATTCAGGTCGACCCAGAAACAGGAGAACCTTTTATGAGCATGGCTATTCCCTTGATTCGTCCGCAGGATGAGACCTTTCTTGGGGTTTTAGCGGCGACTATTCGTTTTAAGCCAGTTTGGGATCTCCTTGTATCAGAACAAGATGATAGTAATAGAACAGTGTATATTGTTGATAAAACAAACCGTGTCGTCGCCCATGCGGATAAAACCCTTGTTTTGGGTGAAACTTTTGTAGACCTCGAGGTGAAAGAGGGTGCTACGTTGGGACTAGATGGGGTCAGTGATGTTGTGCGAGCGACTTATCCCATTCATTTAGGGGAGCAACGTTTGTTTGTTGTCGCTGAACGGCCTGTCTCTGAGGCACTTGCTTTAACGATTAGTACCCTTTATATCACGGGCGGCGCAACCTTGATTGCTCTGATTTTTGCTATCGGACCGAGCATTCTAATTGTTTATCGGATTATGTGGCCCATTAATCAATTATCCCTCACAGCGCAAGCGATTAGTGTCGGCGATTTGTCCCAGCAAGTCACGGTGAATAGTCAGGATGAAGTTGGTATTTTGGCTGCTGCTTTCAACAAAATGACCGAGCAACTAAAAACCTCTATTGGTGGGTTAGAACAGCGGGTTTCAGAACGGACACGGGGCCTTGAAATTAGTGCCACCTTGAGCGAAAGTTTGACGGCTATTCTTGATGTTGAGCAATTACTGTCAGAATTAGTGACACAGGTAAAAGATAATTTTGGTTATTATCACGTTCAGGTATATCTTTTAGATGAGCAAAAGTTGCAATTAAATATGGTATCTGGATCCGGTGAAGCTGGCAAGCAGATGAAACTCAGAGAACATGCCATTCCACTTAACGCGCCGACAAGTCTTGTTGCACGGGCAGCGCGTCAAGCGAATGTTGTGATGGTGAATAATGTACGCGAGGAACCGGGCTGGCTATTCAACCCACTTTTATCCGAAACAGCTTCTGAGATGGCTGTGCCGATCATTTTGAATAAAGATGTGGTTGGTGTTTTGGATGTGCAGGAAAATAAGATAGCAGGTTTAGATGATGGTGATGCCAGTATTTTGCGCCCCTTAGCGAATCAAGTGGCCGTTGCTATTCGGAACGCCCGACTTTTTTCCGATGTACAGAAAGCTTTAACCGAGGCCCGTCGGATTCAATCTCAATATGTTCAACGAGCTTGGTTAACAAACCAAACGGTTCAACATCACGCTTATTATCAGCGACCAGAGGCCTTAACTTTAGGTGAAAATACCCATATCTTCCTGGACCGTTTGGCGCGGACGCAGTATCAGCCACAGACTTTAAGTTCGGGTGGTCCACAATCTATGTCTATGGATAGTGATGACGATACTGATATAGAGAAAGATAAGGATTTAAAAACAGATTTAGAAAATGATGATTTACCCTATACCGCTTTAATTGCGCCGATCAAATTACAAAATCAAATCATTGGATCTATGCAATTTTACGAAACAGATTTATCACGAAGGCACACTTGGACTGACCAAGAGATTGCATTTATGCAAACGATTGCCGACCAAATTGCTCAAACCGCTGAGAATTTACGTTTGTTTGAAGAAACGCGCCATCGGGCAGACTATGAACGATTAGTTAGCGAGATCACGCAAAAAATTCGTCAAGCCCCCAACTTAGAGGCCTTGACCAAAACAGCGGCGAAGACCTTAAGTCAGGTATTAGGTGTATCAGATAGTGTCGTTCGTTTAAATACTAAGATAGAGCCGGACCTAACAAACGGTCATACTCATCAGGAGGATACTGATTGTGAATGAGGATGTTAGATTTACTTGGGAGATAAAGCGATTACTTTGATGGGGAATCACGAACATCTACTGCTACAGACTTTATATGATGAATGGCATCGGGAAAGATTTGGAACAGTCGTGTGGGAGAACAACGGTGCTGAGAGTACAATTCGTTCGTTCGGTTATAAAGATTTTGCTGAGTTTGAAGCCAACTTAGATTGAATGCCGTTGAGGATTAGCTGTTTATCGAATTGAAACGATTTTTTAGCCTACCTAAGGGGTAATCAACTATTAATCGTAATTAGCTTTGACAAACAAAATTCTTTTGGATAAAAAAATATTCTAATGATGAGATATCAAAATTTATTACCATATTTAATGATACTTTTTCTATCTGGTTGTTTTTCTTTAATCAATGAAGAGCTACCTCATGCGGCAACGCCTCAAGCGGATGTCCTAAAAGTTGTAATTTTGTTACCTGGCCCTATTGACGATCAGGGATGGAGTCAGGCAGGATATGAAGGCTTGAAGTTGATTGAACAAGAACTCGGTGCCCAAGTGGCTTATGTTGAGAATGTGCCCATAGCTCAAACCGAACAAGAAAAGATCATTCGTCAATATGCTCAAGAAAAATTTGAGCTGCTTATCGGTCATGGGGGAGAATATATTCCGGTCTTAGAGACAATGTCTGAGGTGTTTCCTGACATGCAATTTGCAGTTGTGACGAATTATGAGGGGAACAACAGAAATTTAGGGGCTTTGTCAATTAGGCCTGATGAGGCTGGCTATTTGGCTGGGGTTGTAGCGGCCTTGAAGACAAAAACGAATCAAGTGGCCTACATCGGTGGTGAGAGGTATTTTGCTAGTCAGAGGGAAGCTCTTGGCTTTGAAAAAGGGGTTAAGGATACAAACCCAGAGGCTGACACCTCGATTGCTTGGGTTGATAGTTGGTCAGACCAGCAGAAGGCACAAGATATTGCTTTGACTCTGGTGGAGTCGGGGGTTGATGTTTTGGCTGTCGATGCTGATTTAGCGGGTTTAGCTGCCTTAGAAGTAGCCGAGGCTGAGGGAATTTATGCGATTGGATGGGTGGTAGACCAGCATGATTTAGCCCCAAATGCAATCATAGCCAGTATCATTCAAGATATGCCACAACGGATTTTACAAAGTGCCATCTTAGTCCAACAAGGACGTTGGGAAGGGAAACAATATCAATTCGGATTGCAAGAGGGTATTGTAGGCTTAAGCCCCTTATACGGCGATTGGACTGCTGATGAAGAGGCAATCCTAAATCAAGTACAAGCAAAGATTTTGCGTGATGAAATCGAGACACTACCTTAATAAAAATCGGGGCTAGAGGTGATCATGAGGCTGGGACGAAAATGCTGGTATTATTTAGGGATCATTGTGATAATGTTTGGCTGTTTAAACAATGCTGGTGATACAGGAACTGAACCGACAATAGCGATAGCAAATAGATTCAAAGTAGCCCTTCTTTTAGAAGGCTCAGTAGATGATCATGGATGGAATCAAGCTGCTTATGAGGGTCTACGATTAGTCGAAAAAGAACTAGAGGCCCAAATTGCCTATACGGCCAATGTTGCAAACGAAGATATGGCGTTCTTGTTTCGGCAATATGCAGAAGATGATTTTGACTTCATTATTGGGCATGGTGGGGAATTTATTTCTAGCGCAGAGGTTGTGGCGAAGGAATTTTCAGCGATAGCGTTCGCTGTAACGGCTGGGTATGCTGGTAATAATGTTAATTTAGGTGCCTTAAGTTTCCGAGATGGTGAGATGGGCTATTTAACAGGTGTTGTTGCCGGTCTCAAAACAGTGACAAACAAAGTGGCTTATATTGGCGGTGTTGCTTACGACCATACCCGAGAGCAGGCTATTTTATTCGAAAGAGGTGTGCAGGCGATTAATCCAGAGGCAGAAGTGACCATTGCTTGGTTAGGTAGCTGGTCTGACAAAGAAAAAGCCAGAATCACAACCCAAGTATTGGCGGAAACAGGCATCGATGTAGTTGTCGTCGTTGCTAATGAGGCAGGGGTGGCTGCTTTCGAAGTGGTCGAGCAACATGGGATTTACGCAATAGGTTGGTCACTTGATCAACACGAATTAGCCCCGAAGTCTATTCTCACCAGTGCCATTCAGCGTGTGCCACACTTATTTTTAGCCGGGGCAAAATTAGTCCAGCGAGACCGATGGGAAGGTAAGCAGTATAAATTTGGGATACAGGACGGGGCACAGGATTTAGCCTCATTTTATGGCTTATTAAGTCCTGACGAGGAAGCATTGGTTCAGTCTATTCGACAGGATATTATTACGGGCAAGATAGATGTGACACCATGACTTTATTGATCTCAAACTAGGCCTGATGCAGTTGACAGGATGGTGGTACGAGACAATGACTTGGCCTCGAATTGCATAAGGCTGATCCAAAAAAATAATGATCCGCAGATTTCGCAGATTAGTAAAGAAAAAAATCTGTGGATCGGTTAAGGTTTGGCTTGGCCTAACG
The DNA here is from genome assembly GCA_965199695.1 of Anaerolineae bacterium. Taxonomy (GTDB): domain Bacteria; phylum Chloroflexota; class Anaerolineae; order 4572-78; family 4572-78; genus CBDAUV01. The sequence continues at coordinate 3,631,643 of OZ241372.1, forward strand.
CTTATTCAAGATGGATCTTGGTGATGTTAAAACGTATTGGAAATGGTGTGCAAAAATTTTTACAATTTGATTTGCTTAGGTTTCAAAAATTATCGCTTACTAACCGACTTAAATATGGTTTAGCCCTATTCACCGCGTCAAGTTTGATTTTGGGCCTGGGCGGAGCAACATACCTAAGTTTTATCGTGCTTCAACGGCAAGTGGTCAGCCTGCAAGAGGAACGCAGTCAGGCTGTTTCTAATGAAATTTTGGCCTATGTTGATGACCTACGCAGTAACATAGAGTATTTAGCCCGTATTCCGGGCCTAACCGATATGGCTTTCAAAGATCAAAATAACTTATTACACGGCTTGTTACGACGTAACAAAGCCTATCGACGGGCGGCTATCTTCGACAAAACAGGCAATCTCCTAGATATTGTTTCACAAGATAATATCTTACTTCAAGAAAATTTTTCTCGGAATTTGATGTTTCGTCAAGTGTTTGAAGTAAAAGCAGATTTTATTAGCCCTGTCGAACCTGGTCCGTTTACACGTTCCCCGACTATAACTTGGGCCGTGCCTATTCGAGACCAACAAGATGAAGTCGCGGGGGCTTTGTTGGTCCAAATTAGCCTTGATTTTTTGAACGCAATTGTTTCACAAATATCTGTAGGCGAAACTGGCTATGTCTATGTGATTGATAACCGTAATATTTCGATCACCTCACAGGATGAAGATGGCTTATTTACCTTAGAAGATCTGTCAAATGAACCTTTTATTGCAGAATTTCCTCTTGAGTCTAAGATATTCACTGCTATCTATAATGGTTTGAATGGAGAGCGTGTTTTGGGGGCAGTTAGCCCTATTCAGGGTGTCCCTTGGCGGGTGGTGGTTGAGATTTCGCTTGCTGAGATTTATGAGCCGATTCTGTCGATGGTGTTGCTGATGGGGAGCGGGGTTTTAGTGGCTGTTGGTCTAGCGATAGGGTTGGGTATTAGGGTGGCTAGTCAAGTCGTCACGCCTTTAGAGCAGCTAACAAACGCATCAGCCAGAATGAGTGCTGGTGAGACTGATGTGCAAGTGGCTATTTCAACAGATGATGAAATGGGTGTTTTAGCGACAACATTTAATCGTATGACTGTTCAGATTCGTCATTTAGTACACGGTTTGGAACAGCGGGCGCAACGCATTCGACAGGTCAATGCCTTAAATGAACGTCTTGTAGCGATTTTGGATTTGGATGAGTTGCTATTAGAAACTGTCAATCAATTGATAACTTATTTTGATTATCGCCGAGCCAGAATTTATCTACTAGATGAACAGGAAGTAAATTTGATCTTGGTTGCAGGCACAGGAAAGGTGAGCGAGGAGATGAAAGCGCGTCATTATCATATTCCGCTTAATGCCCCATCAAGCTTGGTGGCGCAGGCTGCTCGGCAGAGAGAGATGGTGCAAAAAGATCATTTTCAGGAAAGTGCTGATGTTGAGGCTAACTTTTTAGCCTTCGATGCTTATAGAGAATTTACGCTGCCTATTATACTTGAGCAAGATGTTTTGGGGGTGTTAGAGATACACTCATCTCAGGTGAGCGGTGAATTGTATGAGCTTGAACAAGATGAATTGGGCTTACTCCGTCTAGTGATTAATCAAATTGCTGTAGCCATTAGAAACGCCCGTCTTTTTGCTGAGGTGAATACTTCTTTAGCTGAAGCACGAGCTTTAGAAAGACAATATTTGCACCATGCTTGGGATCGTCAACGAATTTTACAAAAGCGTACTGGTCGAGCCCTATTCAGTGTAGAGGAATTCTCGCTTAATCAAGATGTGGTCGCTGAAATAGAACAGCAGGCTTCAGTCTACGACCAACCGACGATTGTTCAATTTTCAGAAGAAAGTTCTAATGATCGTAGTCGGTTCATCATTGGTAACCCTACTCTAGCAAACGCAAACCAAGGGACTCAGAAATCTGCTGCCCTCGTAGCTCCTATCACTTTGCGTGGTATAAAAATTGGCCATTTACAGGTGCATGATGATGCTGATCGTTTTTGGACTGAGAGTGACTTGGCTTTTGTCAATGCCGTAATAGATCAAGTGGCGCAAGCGGCTGAAAATTTACGTTTGCTGGATGAAGCTCAAGAAAAAGCTAGCCGTGAGCAGAGAATATCTCAAATTACAGATAAGATGCGTCGTGCGCCTAATATAGAAGCCCTCATGCAGCTTACAGTTTCCGAAATTTCTAAAGCCTTAGACCCAGACCGCGCCTTTGTTCATCTAGAAACGAGGGTACAAAATGAAAATGATTTAGTTGAATAGTGCAACCTTGCTAAGGCAATTTTTCGTAGGTCATGTTTAAATTTTTTCGTATATAGTCATGATATATTTATTAGTAAATTAGATTAATATAAAAAAGATGACGAATAAAAATCATTCAACCGCAGATGCCATGAAGGACGTTGAAGAGCAGGTAAGACGCTTATCATTGCTGAATGAAATCGCAACGTTATTTGCCCAGGCAGATAGCTTAGACAGTGTCTTGAAAATTATTTTGCAAAAAATAAGTACGCTTGTCGATTCAGATGGCGTAAGCGTATCATTATTAAATGAGCAGAAAGATAAAGTTCGAATTTTTGCCTTACAGGGCTTAAACATGGTGTCCCCCTTAAATGAAGAACTGACTGTAGAAGATACACAGATTGGACTGGCCGTAAAGCGTCGAGAGGTTATTAATAATCCAAATATGACAGATAACACCCTGTTCGATTTGCGTCAGTTAGCTAAACAAGGCATACATTCGGTTTTGAATGCTCCTTTGATTGTTAGAAATGAAGTCATCGGTACTTTAAATGCTGCCAGCAAAAAACATCAGGCTTATCGTGAACAAGATGAAGCAGTTTTTGTACAAGTAGCTTCTCTCTTAGCTGCGGCCATTGCAAACCAGCAACTTTTTGACCAAATGCAAAATGCCCTAATGCAAACCAAAGTTCTATATGATGCTAGTCAAGAAGTTGCGCGACAGCGTGACATGACCCAATTATTAGAAACAGTTTATAGACAACTATTAGGGGTTATTTCTATTGATGCTTTTTTTGTTGGCTTGTATGACCAAGCGACGAATTTAATTCATTACCCTTTGATTTATGATACTGGAAAACGATATCAAGATGCACCCGCTACCCTGACCGCAGGTACTAAAGTAGCCCATGTTCTTGAGACTGGGGAGGCTGTATGTATCCATCGTTCTCAGGAAGAGATTGCTAACCTGATACTGTCGCCTGATTATGCAGTTGGTGATGATAAAAAGATTTCAGCCTCATTGTTATATGTCTCTTTAAGGCTAGGTACACAGATTATTGGGGTACTATCCGTCCAAAGTTATACGCTAAATGCTTACCAAGAGAGCGATATAACCTTATTACAGGGAATTGCCAGTCAAGTCGCTGTGGCAGCAGAAAACATTCGCCTATTACAACAAGCCCGCCTGAGAATACAACGAGAACAATTATTGCGTAAAGTCTCCAGTCGTGTTCGAAATGCAGTGAATGTAGATAGTGTAATGCGTTTGGCTTCTCAAGAGATCGGACTAGCTTTGGGACGGTCTACGGCAGTTTCCCTTGTTCAATCCGCAGAAGATAGGGGATAGCAGATAACAGATGGAACAGATGGTAGAGCAAGACTTAAATCCGTTTTTTGACCTTTCGTTAGACATGCTTTGTATCGCTGGTCTGGATGGCTATTTCAAACGATTAAATCCAGCCTTTGAGCAGCTTTTAGGATGGACAGTTAATGACATGATGATGAAGCCCTTTTTTGACTTCATCCATCCTGATGATATCTCGAAAACCTTGGCTGAAATGGAGCATTTACGACAGGGGTTTCCGACGATTCGTTTTGAAAACCGTTATCGCTGTCAGGATGGATCTTACAAATGGTTATCTTGGCGGGCGCAAGCTACGTCAGAAGGGTTGATTTATGCCCTAGCTCGTGATATTACGGAGCGTAAAGAAGAAGAAAAGCGTGAAGCCCGAAATCAAGCTCTTTGGAATGCAAATCCAGATTTAATTGTTCATTTTGATCAGCATGGGGTGTTTTTAGAGATCATTGAGACACCGAATATGCCTTTATTTACACCTGTTGAAGAATTTTTAAATAAAAGCCTTGATGCTGTCTTGCCAGAGCCTATGGCTAGTCAATTCAAGACTAATATCAAGCAGACCCTGCAAAGTCAAACGATGCAGACTTATGAATATCAGTGGGCTGTGGCCGATGACGACCTCAGATACTGTGAGATGTGCATGGTAGTGAGTGGGCAAAATGAAGTTTTAGCGATTATTCGAGACATAAGTGACCAAAAAAGTTTACGAGAATTAGAAAAACAAAATCGGGCTGCCTCTGAGCGACGGGCGCGACAGGTTCGTCTGTCCACGCTGGTAGCACAAGAGGCGATTGCTGTTGATAATTTGAATGATTTATATCATCGTGTGGTCACTCAGGTCAAAGAACAGTTTGGTTTTTATCATGTACAATTACTGCGTTATGATCCTCAGCCGCAAACCCTAACTTTAGTTTCTGCCTCTGGTGATATCGGTCAACAGATGTTGACCGACGGACACCAAATGGCCCTTGGAGACGGCTTGATTGGCACTGCGGCTGCTTATGGCACATCGGTTTTACGGACAGATGTTTATGGCGACTCAGATTGGAAGTCAAATGTACGCTTGCCAGAAACAAAGGGCGAGATTGCTGTCCCAATCAAATTAGGTACACCTGATATCGAATGGCAGGTGACCGCCTTGGAGACCTTTATTCAGACTGGCTTAGATGGCTTCATTGTGGCTGCTATTGACGTGGAAGCCCTTGAGCTTGTTGTTAAACAGGCTTTAGATCAAAACATTCCTGTGGTGAGTATTAATGAATTTGGCCCTACACAAACTGCCTTTGTTGGGGTTACAGATTATGACAATGGATTTAAGGTGGGTCAAGAGGCTGGGCGATGGGCCAAAACGCATCTAGCAGCCACTGACACTTTGCAGGTCGCTATTTTTAATTATCCCTCTCTTGCTCAGACTGTAGAACGAGAAAAAGGGATGCTTGATGGCATTCAAGATATCTATGGCCCTAATTTTGAATTAGTGGCCACGGCTTTGGCCAATGACCCTGTCAGTGCTGTGCCAATTGCTCGAAGTTGGTTAGAGACCTTTTCAGATCTACGGGTTATCTTAGGCATCAATGATAATGGTGCCTTGGCAGCCTATACTGCTATTAAAGAAGTAGGTAAGAATAAGCCGGAGCAGATGTTTGTTGGTGGGATTGATGCGATTGATGAAGCCTTGGCTGCGATTCGGGAGGAAGGTGCTTATCAGGCTACGGTCGACCACCCCCCTGAAGTTTTTGGTATCCTGACCGTGCGAACTCTGGTCGCAGCAATCATCAAACAGCCCTATCAAGCCAGTGTCAGGATTCAATCGCAATTAATTACCTTTCAAAATGTAGAAGATTATATAGCGAAAAAACGGGCAGGTTTAATTCCCAATGAACCAGAATTGGGGCCAATAAGGCCCTCTGGAATTAAGATTGGTCTCAGCGTTCAAACGTTGAATGACCCTTTTTTTGGGGCGATGGCAGATGCTGCTCTTCAAGAAGCAGAAAGACTAGGGGTTGATTTGGTGATTAATGATCCCAAATCTATTTTAGGGGTGCTTGATGTGCAGACAAATGTTGCTGGAATACTTGATGTTGAGGATCAACTACTTTTAGAAGGTCTTTGTGGTCAGATTGCGATTGCTATTAAAAATACAACCTTATTAGAAGATGCTAGAATTTTTCGTCGTTTTGCTGACGCAGCTTCTCAAGGGTTTAGCATATCCACCCTCGCTAACAGTATGATCTATAATAATTCAGCGTTTGCTCGTATTTTGGAATTGGCGGATGAAGAGACCTCCCAACAATCAATTTTAGACCATTTCCCCGAAGAGTTACATCTGGATTTGCAAGAGGAAGTTTACCCCATTGTCTTACAAAAGGGACAATGGCAAGGAGAACTGCCTATGCTAAAGGCTGATGGCAAAGCCTTTCCGACCATTCAGCATATTTTTATGATTCGAGATGAAATAGGGACACCTCAATACATTGCCAATGTCTTCACTGATATCACAGAGCAAAAGTATAATGAGGCTGAACTGAAAGTACGCTTAAATGAGGTGAATGCCCTTCAAAATGTCATGCAGCGTGAGCAGTGGCAGGCTTTTCTGAAGGATGTTGATGATAATCAGAGGGGATATTTTTTCGATCAACAAGATTTGGCATTAAAAGCTTTGACGGCTAATGAATTGAATGCTCGTTCATATGGTAATCGCTTGAGTCAAGCGATTGTTATAGGGGATGAATTAATTGGTCAGATAGAGATCCAGGGCGATGGACAAGATGACTTGATTGATGAAGATCAAACCCTGATGCAAACCATTGCAGACGAAATTGCCGGCGCGATGGAGCGGGCGCGGTTAATTGAACAAACACAAGCTGCCTTAGCTCAAACTGAACAACTTTATAAGATTACAGCTAAACTAAGTGCTGCTAACTCTCTCGAGGATGCCTTACTCGCAGCTGCATCCTCTAGTATTGAGGCTGGCGCACATCAGGCTACACTATTCGGTTTAGAGGTCAATGAACGAGGTATCCCAGAGTGGATGGAGACCATTGTTGTATGGCGGCTTACGAAAACAGAGATATCTAGAGAGAAACGACGTTATGATATGTCTGATAGTCCTGTGGCGGATATTTTAATAGAAAATTCTGATCTGCCCTTGATCATCGCTGATACACAACGGGATGAACGTATAGACAGAAAGGCCCGGCAGACCTATCAAGATTTGGGGCTGCAAGCCATGGTCCAGATGCCTTTGCGAATAGGACAACGATGGGTGGGTCTTATTGCTTTTAGTTGGCCTGCGCCGCGCAAATTTAGTATAGAGGAAGAGCGATTTTATCAGTCTCTTGGAAATCAGGCAGCTATTGTTATTGATAATCTGTTACTACTAGAGCAAACGCAACAACGGGCAGCTGAAAGTGATATTTTATATCAGACGGCTCTCCGCTTAAATGAAGCAAAGGATCTTTCAAAGATTGTCACTACAATGGGTGAGATGTTACCACTATCAGCCATTGATCGTGTGGTGATGGTGATTTTTGACTGGCTTGAGGATCAGGAGATGGATGCTGCAACAGTCGTAGCATCTTGGCATTCAAATGAACAATATCCAGCGACACCTGTGGGGACACGCTATCCTAAGACCGTCTTTCAATCCCTTCAGGTCCTAATCTCACCTGACCTTTTGTTTTCTAATGATGTCCTAAAAGATGAAAGAGTTGATGAGAGGACGAAACAGCTACTTCAAGTACAAAATATACGAGCCATGGTCACACTTCCGCTAAACTTGGGATTGCGTCAAATAGGCTCTTTGATTTTAGAATCAAAGGAACCCTATTCATTTACTGAAATGGATACACGTCTTTACCTTTCGATAGCCCCTCAAGTGGCGGCGGCAGTTGCAAATCAACGCCTCTTGGCCGAGGCTCAAGAGGCTATCAACGCCCTTCAAGCGGCGCAGCAGCGATATACACTCCAGGCTTGGAACACCTATCTGGCGAAAAATACGGAGCTATTTTATGAAATAACACAGGAAATAGCAGAATCATCCCAGCATGAAGTCGTTCAATCTCCGCCGGGACTGTCAGAAATCAAGGCCAACGCTATTGTAGAAAATGGTACACCTCTTAATCAGTCAACCCAATCGGACAAGGATGATTCTAGGGATATAGATGGTCGTATTCAAAGAGATGCTGATTTAATCGTTCCGCTCAAAATACTTGACCAAGAAATTGGTGTTTTGGGCTTACAGGCCAAGCGTGATGCGGATGGCCATTCACTAGAGAGAACTTGGACGGATGAGGAGATTGCTTTTGTTGAAGCAATTGGCGAACAATTTGCTCAAACAGCCGAAAGCTTGCGTCTTTTAGATGAAACGCAACGCCAAGCAGCGCATGAACAGCGCGTATACGAAATCGCTGAACGAATCGATATGGCTCAAACTTTAGAAGAAGCCCTACAAATTGCGATTGAAGAGGTAGGGCAGACTTTACAGGCTCCTCAAACAAGGGTGCAATTAGAGGTGAGGTGAATCTAGCATGAAAAACTTTGTTCGCCCCATTGCTGATCAATTTAATAAAGTTACTTTACGCGGCAAACTAATTATAAGCTTTTTGGTGGTGACGCTTTTTCCTATGGCGATTTTGGCTGCCTTCAATTACTATGTCACCAGTAATCTGTTAAATGATGAAGTTAACCTAAGGCTTTTAGGTAGAGCGGTAGCCGCAGCGAATACAATCGATGACTTCTTTGAAACGAATTTAACTGTGCTTCAAGCTCAGGCTCAGTTATTTCAGGTTGTTTCTACAATGGATTTGCCTTCAGGCAGCTTATTAGACAGCCCTGTTTCTTCAGAAGGCCTCCCTTCTACTGAAGAGAGGCCTTCTACCGAAATGGATGCCTCGCACCTAGCAGATGAATTATCTGCGCTGGCACCTGGACCGTCTCAACTACATGATACCCATTTGGTTAGCCATATAGATAGCCTGTTGCAGGCTTTAGCTTACCGAGATACTAATTTTATTTTATCTGTTGCACTTTTGGATTCTCAAGGCAGAAATTTATTTGATACCCGTGCGTCCAATGTTGGCTTAGATGAATCTAAACGAAACTATTTTCAAGAACCTTTGTCAACCCGTGAGGCTTATGTTTCACCGATCAATTTATTTAATTTTGATGAGAATTTTTATTTTTATTTTAGTAGTCCTATCTTAAATGAAGCTGACCAGATCATCGGTATCTTACGTATTCAATACCAAGGGGCTGTCTTACAAGCCTTGATAGATCAACATAAATCAGCCTTGTCCGAAGGTGATATTATTATTTTGCTCGATGAGTCTCAGATTCAATTGGCCCATAGCAATGATGCAAAACAGAATTTTCGATCAGTGAACAATCCCGCTTTTAGAGAGGCTTTTTTGCAAGCAAGTACTGCGTCACCTTATTTGAGAGGCGAATTTGGGTCAACGGAGGTGGATGGTTTGAGTGTAGCAGCCGTGACCAAATTACGAACATTACCTTGGTTTATTATTTTTGCTAGTCCCCAGAGTATATACTTAGGGCCTCTTCAGAATTTGACAAACACGACTTGGCTGCTCATCATGCTCCTTGTTCTTGGTAGTGTCGGTTTTGCTTTTGGCCTCAGTCAGATTTTGGCTGGCCCTATCATTCGTTTGACGCAAGCAGCTAAGGATGTAGCTGAAGGAAATTTATTAGTTCAAGTTCAATTGGAAACACAAGATGAGGTCGCTCAATTAGGTCAAGCTTTTAATATCATGACCAATAAACTACATGAGTCAATGACTTCATTAGAGACTCAAATTCGTGAACGCACGGCCGATGTCTTAGTGTCACTAGAGGTTGGCCAACAAGCGACCTCTATCAGAGATGTCCACCGGTTGCTGCCAACAATCACAGAGTTTATTCGTCATCGTTTTAATCTATATTATGTCCAAATTTATTTTGTTGAACAAGATCAATCCATTTTACAACTACGAACTGGGACAGGTGAGATAGGAGCTAGTTTGTTGGCCCAAAAGCATACGCTTCCTTTAGATGAATCTTCAATTATTGGCCGGGTTGCCTTAGGGTCACAATCTTTAGTAATCTCTAATACTATTGTGAGCGATATATATACGCCAAATGAATTGTTACCAGAGACTGCGTCCGAATTGTCTATCCCCTTGATCATTGAAGATGAGGTCATTGGGGTTTTAGACATGCATGCTACTCAAGTCGAGTTTTTTAATATGGACAATATTCCTGTTTTTGCGGCCATGGCGACCCAGTTAGCCGCAGCCATAGATAGTGCTCAACAATTAGCCGTATCGCAAGAAGCACAACGCCGTCTACAGGAAGCAGTGAAACGCTACACAGCTGAAGCCTGGGATGACCATTTGAAAAAGCATCAGTCAGGCCAAAGCTTACAACTTTCTTATGATCTGAAGCGAGCCGAGACGAGCCGGAATGGTCATCGTGTTGACCAAACAGACTCTAGCCGTGACTTAAATGCCCCTGTAGTCATTCAAAATGAGCCTATTGGACAGCTTCAGGTCAAATTACCGGAGAATAGACCTCGGATTGAAAATGAACAAGCTCTATTAAAAGCCGTAGCGGACAAGTTAGCTCAAAAAGCTGAAAACTTACGTCTTTTTGAGCAGACACAGCAAAAGGCAGCCCAAGAACAAAAAACACGTGAAATTGTGGATAAGATTCGAGCCAGTCGAGACGTGAAAACAGCCTTGAAAATTGCCACTGAACAATTGAGCAAAGCCCTCGACGTTCCTAAAGTGTCTGTTGATTTGAAAATTCAAGCGGATAAAAATCAAGAAGAATAGTATCTATTAGTTATTAGTTGTTAGTCAAATTCAACGAATAACTGTATTTTCACAGGAAACAGGCGATGAATTTAAATTCAAATCTATATCAGATGATATTTGAGCAAAGTCCGGAAGCGATTATTTTACTGGATCAGAAAGTAATTTTGGACTGTACGCTTAAAACTGGTGAGTTATTTCAGCAACCTAAAGAAGATTTAGTAGCCCAACCTTGGTCGATTTTGTTTCCTGTAAAACAAGCGGAAGGGCTTGAATCGATTAGGCAATTTCAGACAATTTTAGAGAACAGTGTTAGGGGTCAAGCACAAGATTTTACTTGGCTTTGTCAACGTAAAGATAGAAAATCTTTTCAGACTCAAATTAAACTTCAACAGATCACTTTGGCAGATCAAATTCTATTTCAAGCGGTCATTCAAGAAGCTTTTGTCCCTGAGATTGAACAAGCTTATCATTTGGGGCTATTAAATGAAATTAGTAAGGACTTAACGAAAACAACAACAGTAGAGGAGGCTTTGAAAGCCCTTGCGACGACCTTGAAGCGGGCGACGAAGGCTGATCAAATTGAAGTCATCTTGTTTGATAAACCCAAAGAGAGGTGGTTCATATTGACTTTTGACGGTCAAGAAGCGTACTTCTCGCAGGATACAAAAACCTTTTCTGATGAGGAAAGTGGCAAGACTGCTCTTAGACAAGTTATGCTGACTCAGGAAACCATGATTATACCAGACTTAAGCCTGAGTACTTATCAGGATTTACAAGATTTGGCTCAACAAAAATACGCTTCTATTATCATTACACCACTGGTAGCCAGCGAGAAAGCGATGGGTGTCTTGCGCGTGATAAGTCATCAACTGCATGCCTATAGCACCCGTGATGAGTACTGGTTTGTTCAAATCGCTTCACAATTAGCAACAACCATTGAAAATCGGGCCTTATTAAGGCAAATGGAACAAGCTTTAGCCGAGACAGAGTTCCTATATAAAGCAGGTCGTCGTCTTAACACCGCCAATACATACCAAGATATCATTATGGCTTTGGCAGAGGCTAAATCAACGAGCTTTTTCAACCAAATTACCCTAATGTCTTTTGAGTATGATGAGACAGATGAGCTTGAAGCCTTAGTTACTGTTGCAATGTGGCAACAGAACGAAAATATTGCCTCTTCAAGCCGTTATTTGAGAAAAGAATTTACTTCAATTGATCGTTTATTGTCTCTGAAACCAATTATTATAGAAGATGTTGAAACAACGTCTTTCTTAGATGCTAACCTAAAACGAGGATTACTAGCCCTAAATGTGCGGTCGTCAGTGGTCTTGCCGCTTTGGGGGGGAGGACGACAGTGGGGTGTTTTAACTTTAGATGCGACAGAGCCGCACCAAATTACCGATCAACAGATACAACCTTATGTATCCTTAGCGGCACAAATTGCGGTCACGATAGAGAATTTACGGCTCTTTGATCAGGTTCAACAGCGAGCGGTTGAACAGCCTTGGGCTGAGGAGGATATTGCTGCTGTTGAAGCTATTGTTGAACAAGCTGGCATAGCCTTGGAGAATCAAGGCTTATTCGACCAGACTCAAGCTGCTTTAGCCCAAACCGAAGCGCAGGCCCGTCGTCTCGTTTTATTAAATGAGTTGGCTGCTGAATTTAATCTGTGTCAAAATTTGGATGAGATTTTTAGAACGGCGATTATAAAGACGCATCTCATCGTGGGCGGAGATTTAACCAGAGTAGCCTTATTAACCCCAGATAAGAATTACGTTGAGGTATTCGCCGTCGATGAAACGGGTCTAGCGAGCAGGGATTACCTTGCCCTAAATAAAGGGGATAGCCTGTCCCAAGCGATGCATGAAAAACGGATTGTCGTTATCTCAGATATGCGTAAAGAGCTTGATCACCTTAATAACCATTTTTTTTATGATTTAGGTATTGAGGCCACCATGACGGCCCCTTTAATTGTGGGGGAAGATGTAATCGGTACGCTCAATGTCGGTAGTCAGACGGCAGATATCTATACTGAAAGCGAAGTCACCCTCATGCGTCAAATTGTTTCGCTTTTAGCAACAATCATTGAAAATCAACGACGCTTTGATCAAACGCAAACTGCTTTGTCCCGAATGGAGGCCCTATATCAAGCCAGTCAAACAATTAGCCATCTTGGCAATTTGCAAAAAATATGGCAAGATTTGGCTGAGGTACTTGTAAATCAATTAGGACATACCAGTGCTTGGTTGGCTTTGCGAGATGATGATCCCCAAATTTTACAAGGCCTTGCCGGGGCAGGATTTGGCGTGACAGATGAGGTGATTAATCAACAGATCCCCTTAGATCCTCAAATGCGTAATCCAGCTATTTCAGCCCTTTTGACCCGTCAGCCCCTCATGATCAATGATATTAGTCAGGATGAACGTGCTGCTGACCTGCCTGACGAGATGCGACAGATTTTGGGACGCACCATTCATGTGCCGATTGTGTTAAGAGATGAAGCTCTTGGCATCATTGCGATTAATCGTCCTTTGACGAAGCCTGAATTTGTAGAACAGGATATTGAATTTCTTGTGGCTGTCGCTGAACAGGCTGTAGTAGGGTTGCAAAATGTACGCTTGTTTGAACAGACAAGCACTTCGCTGGCTCGAACTGAAATTCTGTATCAAATTACGCAAGCGAGTTTATCCTCTGAGCGTTTATTGGATATTTTTCAGATCATTGTGGATAAAACAGCGACAGCTTTAACGGCTGACCAGGTCGCCATTTTTACTTTAAATTTGGAAACTCAGGATGTGACGAATTTTGTGAGTAATCAAAGGGATTGGTTCCCTCAACTAGGTTTGGGTGAAAATCTTTTCACAGAATTGAGTCAAGGTTTAGCTGGCCAAGCTTGGCGTGAATTTAAGCCTATCTTATCATCTAAAACAGGTCTCGACCCAGATAAAAATCCAGAAAGACAACAAAGTAAGGGTGAATTGGGGGGGGCGATGATGGTAGCACCTATCCATTATCGTGATGAAGTGTTAGGTATTCTAAATGTGGTTAATCAATCAAATAAACCTGATTTTACGTCAGAAGATTTGGATTTCCTGATGACCCTAGCCAATCAAGTCGCAATTGCGATTAACCGGCAATTTTTATTGGATCAACTTCAAACCCGGGCTGCGGAATTGGAAGAAACAGGTGCTTTTCTTAGCTCCATCATTGAAAATATTCCAACCATGGTCTTTGTGAAAGAAGCAGAAACTTTATGCTTTATTCGTTTTAATCAAGCATGGGAAAATTTACTGGGCCTCAGTCGGTCCGATATGATCGGTAAAAATGACTACGATTTTTTCCCTAAGGAAGAGGCTGATTTTTTTACCGCTAAAGATCGAGAGGTCTTGGCCTCGGGTAAGTTATTAGATATTCCAGAAGAGCCAGTCCAAACACCAACTGGTGAAACTCGCCTCTTTCATACCAGAAAAGTACCTATTTTAGGACTAGATGGAAAACCGAGATATTTGTTGGGTATTTCAGAAGATATTACTGAGCAACAGGCGGCGGAAGCAGAACGAGAGCAACTTTTAGTAGAGGTTCAGGAGGCTTATCGACAATATCTTCGTCAGGAATGGCATGAGTTGTTGACTCAGGAAGATCAAGATAATTGGCGGATTGAGTATCAACAACCAGACCAGACAATCCCCACAACAGATCAGTTGAAACAAGTACAAGATGAAGTCTTGACCAAAAATCAATGGAAGACTGTTTCTTGGTCTGATGATGCAGAAACAAAGCTTCCGCTGGAAGCGGATCTAGCGGAGATGGTTGATGTTATGCCACGACGCTCAAAAGATCATCAGTCTGCCCCGAATGGTAAAGAGGAGGGGACAGCCCTGATTACACCGATTACCTTACGAGGTGAAACGATTGGCACCTTTAGTTTACAGGATACTATTCCTGATCGTCAATGGACCAGTGATGAAATTAATTTGGTCGAAGCAGTTTCAGAACAGTTAGCTTTAACGCTTGAGAATCTACGCTTATATAATAATACCCAACAAAGAGCGGCACGAGAACATGTGACACGGCAAGTGACAGAAAAAATTCGGAATGCAGGCGACACCGAGGCCATCTTACAGACGACAGTGAATGAGTTATTGCGGGTGATGGGGGTAGATGAAGTATTTATTGATTTGAATGTGCCTAGGTCTGATTCAGATGAGGAGCAATAATGTCATTAAAGGAGACAGGGTTGTTGATACAGCTTAGAAGCTGGTTAGCCCCACCAGTGTTTGAGGACGAGGAAAAAACACGGGTTGCTAGTTTGCTGAACGCGATTCTGTGGCTGGCTATCAGTATACTGACTTTGCGTTTGATCAGTTTATTTGTAACCTCCTTTGTGGTCTTAATCCCCCTCAATGTCGGTCTAATTTTGGGTATAGATGGGATCTTGATTGGCTTACTTTTTCTGCTTAGGAAAGGATATGTCCAATTAAGTAGTGTTTTGCTTGTTAGCATGGCTTGGCTAGTATTAACCACTGTGGTTATTCGCACGGGCGGGATCAATGGATTTATGTATAGTGCTTACACAGTGATTATTTTGATTGCAGGATTGTCATTAGGCGGATGGGGGGCAATTATTTATACTTGTCTTAGTGTTGCATTTGGTTTTGTCTTATTTATTTTGCAAAGTCAAGGGACTCCTTTATCGAATGATACGATAAATTTGACCACCTGGTTTGGCGCAGTAACAGTTCATTTCCTAGTTATTGCTATGCTTGTTTACTTTTATCACCGTCGTTTTATGGATCTTTTAACCCGCGTTCGTCACCAGGAGCAGGAATTGGTTCAGCGCAATCAACAGCTAGAGCAGGTTCAACCATCGCTTGAAGAGCGTGTGTTTGAACGGACAAGCGGCTTGGCCAAAGTAGCGAGTTTAAGTGAACATCTGAGTGCGATCCTTAATCTGGACGATTTGTTGGCCGAATTGGTTAATCAACTTAAGAAGGACTTTAATTATTATCATGTGCATATTTATTTAGTCGACGAAGAGAGACAGAATCTTCTGATTGCTGAAGGTACAGGAGAGGTCGGTTCTACACTGAAGGCAGCAGGCCATTACATTACCTTAGATGCCGAAATAAGCTTGGTCGCCCAAGCTGCTCGGGAGAAACGGATCGTGCAGATCAATGACGTTAAACAAGAGCCAATGTGGTTGCCTAACCCGCTTCTCCCTAGTACGGCTTCGGAAATCGCGTCCCCAATTATTCTAGACGGCCAAACTGAGGGTGTCTTAGATATTCAGTCTGAGAAACTTAATCATTTTACAGAAGATGATGTTTATTTGTTGCGTTTAATAACGAGCCAACTTTCGGTAAGCCTTGAAAATGTGCGTTTATTTACCCAAACGCAGGACGCACTAGATGAAGCTCGGATATTACAGCAACGATATCAGATGAAGTCTTGGGAGACCTATCGTCAAACGATGCCTATTTTGCAAGCTAAAGCACAAAGAACACTTGGTCTTGATACTGAGAGCGATGTAGCTAGTGATCGTCAGCAAGTATATGGTGATCAATCACCTGAAGAAGCCCTAAATGAATTGAAACAAGAGGCTATTCGTCAAGTGAGGACAGTTGTTTCAAGTCAGGATCAAGAAGCTGCTCTAACAGCGATGATTACACCTTTGAAAATTGGTAATCGCGTCATTGGCACCTTAGGGGTTCGTGATCAACCGTTAAATCGTCAATGGACTGAAGAAGAAAGGATTTTTATTGATGCTGTTTCTCAACAAGTGACTCAGGCTTTGGAAAATGCCCAGTTATTTGACCAAATTCAACAACGGGCTGCTCGAGAGCAGTTGACTCGTGAAATTACCGATAAAATGCGGGCCATTCCTGATGTAGAAACAATTATTCAGACTGGGTTGGCTGAATTGACGAAGGCCCTAGGAGTCTCTCGAGGCTATGTTAAACTATCACCTGAGGCACCTAAGAATGTTTCAGCAAATGGGTCTACTCTGGCAGATAAGGATGAGGAGTTGCCTTTGTGAGTCATAGAAATGCTTTGACCTTTGAGCAAGACCAAAACGAACTGTATACCCAAAATGCTCTGCGAGTGGGTCGAATTTGGTTGGGAGGCATTGTTATCGCCTTAATTGCTCTATTTTTTTTGACGATACAACGACAGACTTGGCAATTATGGTCAATTTTAATTCTTAGTTTATTTTATATCCCTGTGATCAGTTTGAGCTTGGATCTTATAAGGCGGGGCCATCTTGCCATCGGAGTCTGGGTGATGATGATTTGCCTGAGCATCGAGAATGTCCTAGCTGTCATGCTCATTGCTGATCTGGGATGGGTCCTGGCTAGTAGTACCATTTTGTTAAACACCACCTTAGCGGCACAAACCTTACCATTTAGACAGGTAACCTATGCCATTATGATCAGTCTTATGGCTGGAGGCGTGATACTTCTTACAGATTTATATAATCTGACAACGCCATATTCAGTGCCAATTTTGAGACCAGTTCTATCTGTATTGTTGATGGTCGTTTTGATCATTAATGTGATAATAATTGTCCGACAATTTCCGAGCTATTCTCTGAGAACGAGATTCATGCTTACATTTTTGTCAATCAATTTGGGGTCAATTTTTGTTATCGCCTTTGTCTCATTAAAAATTCTTAATGAAGAATTGACATTTATCGTTGAACAGGACTTACAAGATGTATCTCAATCTGTGGTTTATAAAGAGCATGAGAATGCTTTAGCGGCTATTGATATAACCATGACACGATTGCTGGTGTTGATTACTTGGAGTGTCCTAGTTTTAACAACCATTGCCGCTTTAGTCGCTTTACACTGGTTTACTAAGCCAATCATTCGCTTAACTCAGGTAGCAGAGAAAATTGCTGAGGGAGATTTGACTCAGCAGGCCCAAATTGAGGCCGGAACGATTAGGACATTCACTGATGAGATGCGTATTTTGGCTAAAGCCTTTGATAGCATAACACATCAGCTTCGTGGCACGATCGACGGCCTAGAAATTCAGGTTGCGGAGAGAACACAACAAATTGAACTTGTGATTGAGTTGAATCGTAAATTGTCAAGTATCTTGGATTTGGATGAATTAATAGGTCAAGTGGTCAATACGATTAAAGATACGTTTGATTATTATCAGGTGCAGATTTATCTTTTGGATGAACAAGAAGAAAATTTGGTTTTAGCTGAAGGAACTGGACAAGTTGGCTTAACCCTAAAGCATCAGGGACATCACATTGCCCTGACCAATTTGAGTAGTTTGATTGCTCAGTCTGCCCGAAGCATGCAAACAATCGTCGTTGATGATCTACAGAGACAAACAGGAACCTTTTTGCCCAATCCTCTATTGCCCGAGACACAGGCGGAAATGGTTGTCCCTATCATTTTGGAAGGGAAAATAGTCGGGCTATTGGACGTACAAAGTAATCAAGTCGGTCGCTTTGGTACTCAGGATATCCAAACGATAGAAGCTGTGGCAGGTCAATTAGCCATTGCTGTTCAAAATGCTCGTTTATTCAGAGATACAGATGAAGCACGGCAACATATAGAGAACTTACAAAGTTTTTACACATATCAGGCTTGGGAAGATTTTAGTGCTTATCAAAGACAACGAGATTACGAAATCCGTCAAACAGATGCCTTTCCCTCTTTATCGCAGACTGCTACGCCAGAAGTGATGACTTCTCTCCGAGAAAAGCGGACAGTGATACAATCGCCACCATTTGCTGATAAACAACACTTGTACTTGTCTATCGAAGCGCAAACATCTACACCAATAGATGATCCAACTCCGCCAGTCACAAGGCCACAAAATGCGATTGCTACGCCTTTGAGAGTTGGCAATGAAGTGATAGGCGTCTTAGGATTTCATGATGAGAACCAACATCGCCCTTGGACAGCAGAAGAAGTGGCCTTAATTGAAGCTGTTGGTACGCAAATGAGTCTGGCACTTGAGAATGCTCGCCTTTTTGAGGAGACAGGGCGACAGGCTGCTCGTGAAAAGATGATTGCTGATGCCACTCAGCAGGTTTGGGCTTCTGGCGACATAGAAAAAGTTTTACAGACAGCCGTAGAACAACTGGGAACGACCTTAGATGCTTCGAAAGTTGTTATTCACCTTGGTACTTATGATGAATTATCGGCCTCTAAAGGAGGGGATGAGCATGTTTAGATTTCAGTTTAAGTTGAATTTGGGTATGCTTTAATAATGTTAAATAGTCTTCGAACACGTTTCATCGTTAGCTTCTTGGGTTTAACGATTATTCCATTAATCCTTGCTCTGGGTCTGTTGACTTGGCAAGGCTCAACTCAACAAAAACAAGTTATTGATCAGATTGTTTTAAGCAATCAACTGTTGAGCATAGTAACTGAGCAACCTATTTTGGCTGCTTTGTCTTCAGTTGTGATCACAGGCCTAGGGATGGTGTTTATTGTTATTGGTGCAGTATCTTTGGCATTGGTATGCTATAATCTAACTGTGAGACATGTTATACAGCCTATTGAAGACCTAGTTAAGATGACCCAACTGAGTAGTCAAGAAAATTTATCGTCGCAAGTAGCTTCATCCGAGTTAGATGAGGGTGAATCTGAATTAGATGAGATTGGGATATTAGCCCAAAATATTAAAGGGATGAGAAATCAGTTCCAGCAGTCGATTGAGATTTTGCAATATCAAATACAAGCCTCAGATATTAGTGCCAAGATCAATCGTCACATAGCGAGTATATTAGATGTTGATAGATTGTTACAATATGTCATTCGGAGCATTCAAGACAGTTTTAATTTTGATCATATCTATATTTATTTGTCCAATGAAATAAATAGTGACTTACGCTTGGTTGCTGGAACAGGGTCAATTGGTCAAAAATTGGTGGAGCAGAACTATAGTGTACAAATAAATCAGGGCCTTGTGGGCCGGGTGGCTAATCAAAGACAGGGATTATTGATTAATGATGTAAGATATAATTCCTTTTTTCAACCGACTAAACTTTTATCAAATATTAGGTCTGAGTTAGCTGTACCTTTGTTACATGGATATCAGCTTTTAGGTGTCTTAGATATTCAGAACCATAAGGTTGATCAATTTAATCAAGCAGATTTGATGCTGATGCAATCTATTGCCAATCAATTGGTCATCGCGATGAATAATGCCCGAATATTTCAAGAGACTCAGACGGCTGTCGCTGAGGCAGAAAGTTTGACTCGCCGTTTGATCCGTGATTCCTGGCGTGATATTCGCCAAAAAACAGAGATAACGAGCCATGTCTTTACGTCTTCTGGTATTGAAACGAGGACATCGGATTGGCTGTCAACTATGAGCGATGTGGTGCAGCAAAAAGATGGGACGCGGTCACAAAACCAACGTCTGGTTCAGTCTAGTGAACAAGTGGCAATTCCTTTAATCCTACGTGGTGAAATGATAGGGGTTGTTGGCATTGAGCGGACAAATGGTCGAGAATGGTCTCAAGATGAATTAACCACAATCGAGAGCGTGACCAACCAAGTCTCTTTAGCTTTAGACTCTGCCCGTTTAGCGCAGGAAACAGAACGTCGAGCAGCCCGTGAGGAGAGCATCGCGAATTTGACTCAGGCTGTTTGGTCGGCGGAAGATGTAGTATCGATTTTACGGAATGCTGTTACTGAGCTAGGCGACACCCTAAGAGCTTCTAAGGTCGTGTTACGTTTAGGCTTTGATGATGCAGCACAAGACCATTAAGTGTGTTGAGGAGAGCGTTGGTGAGTGACTTATTAAGTCTGGCAAAAACGGGATGGGGGCGATTCTCGAATAATTACTTCGTTTATCATAGCCAAGATGAAATACAGGCTAGACGTGGTTATCTATTGAATGTGGTCTTTGTTGTGGGACTGATTTTGTCTGTTGTGACATTTATCGCCAGTGGTAGATGGTTATATCTCGCCTTTGCTATAACCGCGATACTTTGTTATAGCTTAATACGGTTAGGTTTCTTTCAATTGGTAAGTTTTTTGATTGTATGTGTAACTTTCATCGCTAGTTTTGACAATCCGTTTGACTTTGGTTCTTTATATGGATTTGGGTATGTTAATTTTGTTCTTTGCATTATATTAACAGGCATCTTGATAGAGCCGCGGTGGATGTTTATAACTGCAAGTCTTACGAGCCTTTGTGCCTGGTATGCTCAATATCTTCAAGACTATGCCAGTGGCTGGGATTTTTTAATTGCTATATCAGCGATATATTTTTTAATTGCTGGCGTAATCTTTTTAGCCCTTCAAGAAGGAAAAGGATTTTTAGAAAGTTTTAAGTCAGCAAAATTGGCTTTAACGGAGCTTGAAACTAATTTTGAGCAACAAATGACAAAACGGACTGATGTATTAGAGAAATATTTGAATTTGACAAAAGAAATTAGTGATATTATCACAACCAATCAAACAAATGAAGGCTTATTTCGGCAAACTGGAGAATTAATTCAAACTAAATTTCAGTTCTATCATATTTACATCTATCAATACGAGGCCGATTTAAATAGATTGAAAATGGTTCATGGTGCGGGCGAGGTGGGACAACCATTGAAACAACAAGGACATATCATATATATCGGTCAGGGGATTGTTGGGTTAACCGCTCAAACGAGGCAACCGATATGCGTCGATGATGTTGATACATTCTCTAATTTTGTTTCTAATCCTTTGTTGCCCAGAACAAAATCAGAAATGGCCCTGCCTTTAACCGCAGATGAGAAAGTTTTTGGGGTTTTGGATATTCAAAGTGAAGTGCCAGCAGCTTTTACTTTAAGTGAGCAGGATTTAATGCAAGCTTTAGCTAATCAAATTGCTTTAGCTCTTGCCAAGATAGAAGCAATTGAAGAAACAAACAAAGCTTTAACCCAAGTTGAAGCCCTTAACTTTCGTTTAACTCAGGATAGTTGGCATCGTTTATTAGAGCAAAGAGAAGTGAGTGGCTATGTTTACACACCGCAAGGTGTCAGACCTATTAAGCGCGAATGGTTGTCAAGCATGGGAGATGATTGGCAACCAATAAATCGTGAAACGGCTGAGACAAGCTTGACCGGACCTGATATAACCCTTCCCATTAAACTTAGAGGGCATGTAATTGGTATTTTAGGGTTAGAGAGAGAGACTCACGATCCTTGGTTAGAAGATGATAAAGTCATTATTCAAGCCGCTGCTGAACAAATCGGTTTAGCTCTAGAAGGGGCACGTCTCTTTGAGAATACACAACGTGATGCTTGGCGTGACCAAGTCGTTGGTGAGATGACTGCCCAGATGTGGTCTTCGAGAGAGATAGAAGAGATTCTCAAGTCTGCTGTTGAACAATTAGGGAAACAACTTGGGGCAACAGATGTCGTTTTACGTTTAAACGTCGGGGATGAGCCTCAGGGGTGAATGATGATTATTTTCGAGGATAAGGTAGCATCACCATGTTAGACACTATTTGGGCTCGGTCAATTGTAACTTATATTAGCTTGGCTGTCATCCCACTTGTAGTCGTAGGTCTTTTGGTTGGATGGCAGAGTTATCGTTTGCAACGGCAACAAGCCCTGCTTTTACAACAGGAAGTGGCTCAACGTGTGGCCACGGAGATTAGAACCTTCATCCAAGATATTGAAGATGACTTAAGCTTGTTGACCAAATTGCAACATATTCAAGATTGGCAGGGGGAACAAGGAGAGGATGCCTTAGCTGGGTTACAGGCTCATAAAGATGTCTTTGAAGCGTTAATTTTATTCGATAAGGATGGACAAGAGATTGTTCGGTCTTCCAGATTGCAAGCTGCTGACACTGACGAGGATAAGCAGGTGCGGTTAAATGAATTTTTACAAGCCCTTGAGAAGGGCAGCATTGAATATAGTCCTCCCAGAATTAATTCTACGACAGGTGAACCAATTATGACAATGGCTTTGCCTATGATTGATCTTCGACATGGATTAGTCAATCAAGTATTAGTGGCCGATATTCGGTTCAGAAGGGTTTGGAATTTAATTCGAGATATAGAAGTCAGTCAAGGCAGTAATGTCTATGTTGTAGGACAACGTAGTCAGGTCATTGCTCACCGAA
Organism: Anaerolineae bacterium; assembly: GCA_965199695.1. Taxonomy (GTDB): domain Bacteria; phylum Chloroflexota; class Anaerolineae; order 4572-78; family 4572-78; genus CBDAUV01. Next base: position 3,654,174 of record OZ241372.1, read on the forward strand.
ATCCTTCAATTATGTTACAGCAAAAAATGTTTTTCGTGCCTACAGTGGATGATATTTATTTAGGTTTAGATGAGACGACCGTCGTCCTTGCCTCTGAAAAAATTTCTTTTGGCGACCAAACACTTACCGTTGTGGCCGAGAGAACAACGACAGATGCCTTGTCCCTAGCTAACCGGTCTTTGATGATCTTAATCATTGGGATTTTAATCGCCGCCGCTGCGGCTGTTAGAATCGGTATTATTTTTGCCCGGCGTATGACAGAGCCGATTCAAGCCTTAGCGAATACCGCGCAAGCAATTGGTGCTGGAGATTTATCGCGGCGTGCTGCATCATCAGAATTTCAAGAATTGACTGACCTATCAAACGCTTTTAACTCTATGGCCACTCAACTACGAGATTCGATAACCACTTTAGAGGAACAGGTGCGGCATCAAACGCATGATTTGACGGTTAGTATGGAAATTAGTCGTCAGATTACACTCATCAAGGATTTAGAGAGTTTATTAGCCTATGTTGTTGACCGTATTCAAACCGGTTATTCTTTTTATCACACCCAAATTTATTTGGTGGATCCAGAAGGCGAATATCTTATTTTAGCCGAAGGTTATGGTGATGTAGGTCGGATGTTGAAAACACGAAACCACCGTCTCAGAGTCGATGAAGGCATTGTGGGGACAGTTTATCTTATTAAAGACCATTTTGTCAGCAATAATGTTGAGGATTTAATTAGTTTTGTTGAAAATCCACTTTTGCCCTTCACCAAATCAGAGTTATCGGTTCCCTTACGTTCTGGCGATCAAATTTTGGGGATTCTCGATATTCAGAGTCAACAGTCCGACCGTTTTAACGCTGAAGAAGTCACTTTATTTCAATCCTTGGCGGACCAAACAGCGATTGCTATCACGAATATTCGGTTGTTAGAAGAGACGCAAGCCTACTTACTAGAAGTTGAACGCCTGAACAAACGCTTGACCCGAGAAGGGTGGAACACTTTTGCTCAAGATACACAGATATTTGGCTATCATTACCACCGTGGTCAGAGTTGGGCGATAAATACGGCAGGGGACACCGAATTTATAGATAAACCCTTGCCCGCGGAAACGTCCTTTTCGCAGGCCAAACCCTTACCTGTGAACAACCAATTAGGCTCCAAAAGAGGTAGAAATGGATCTGGAAAGCCTGATCTATCCATCCCTTTAGTATTACGCGGTGAAGTCGTTGGCCTGTTGGATGTCAAGCGCGATGAAAGACCAGCTTGGACGGATGAAGAACAAGATGTAGTCACTCGTGTCGCTGAACAGTTGGTGAGAGCTTTGGATAATGTTCGCCTATCTAAAGAACAAGAAAAGACGATTGTTCAGCTTCAAGAAATAGATCGCCTCAAATCAGAGTTTTTAACGAGCATGAGTCATGAATTGCGTACACCACTTAATTCAGTCATTGGTTTTGCTGATATATTACTTCAAGGAATTGATGGCGATTTGAATGATTTGATGGTCACAGATGTTACTGCTATCTATAACAACGGTCACCTTTTATTAGAGTTAATTAATAGTATTTTGGATCTTTCAAAAATTGAAGCAGGTCGCTTAGAATTGAATTGTGGCAAAGTTGATGTCTTTGACGCTTTCACGCATACTTTAAGTTCTGTCTCCTCATTACTTCTGGAGAAACCAGTTGATTTAATCATTGACGCTGAACCTGATTTACCTAATATATGGGCAGATCCTTTACGCTTTAACCAGATTCTGCTGAACTTAGTCAGTAACGCTATTAAATTTACTGATGAAGGCACTGTCACGATGCGAGCAAACATACAATCAGACAATTTTATTGAAATCGCGATTAAGGATACAGGTATCGGCATTCCTGATGATAAACTAGAGATTGTGTTTGATCGTTTCCGCCAAGTGGATTCCAGCAATAATCGTCGTTATCAAGGCACGGGCATGGGGTTAGCTATTTCTAAACAACTAACTGAATTACATGGGGGGCAAATGTGGCTTGAAAGTAAGTTTGGTCAAGGAACGACATTTTTTTTCACAATGCCTATTATATCTGACGAAGTTGTCGCTGAAAATTAGGGTTTTAGGGGAAATAATTGTATCATTCAAACTAACAAGAGATTATCGTAGGAAAACGGAGTAGTTATGTCAGCTAAAAAACGAGTCTTATATGTTGAGGATAATCCCGAAAATCGCCTGTATGTGAAACGTGTGTTAGAGTCGATGGGACTTGAAATTATCGAAGCCTTTGATGGATTGGCTGGTATTGACTTAGCCAAGTCAGAACAACCTGATTTAATTTTGATGGATGTTGGTCTACCAGGCATGGATGGTCTGGAAACAACATCTCAAATTCGAACGATGCCCGAAATTCAAACTATTCCCATTGTGGCTCTGACTGCCAATGCGATGAAGGGTGATGCTGAAAAGTGTTTAGAAGCAGGTTGCGATGGGTACTTACAAAAACCGATTGGCGTAATCGAGTTACGGACTCAAGTCTCGAATTTTTTAAAGTAGGAATCGGCATTAATGAACTGTCCGATTTGGTTGCCGAAGCGTAGGGGGTTTCGGCCAAAAGCCTCTACCAAGCTTGAATACCAGTTTTTCTTCAGGATAACCTAATGATCAAAAATAGAGTTAACGCGCTTCTTCAAGGAATGACAACATACAATTTAGATTATGTCGCTATTATGCCTGGTTCAGGGATGGAATATTTTGCTGATTTAGCGTTTCACCTCATGGAACGGCCTATTGCTGCATTTTTTTCCCAAAGTGACCTTACCGCCAATATAATCGCCCCAGCTTTAGTTGCGCCAGGATTTGAAATAGCAAAATTAGCGACGATGGACCATCCCTTTGCTTGGCAAACTTTCCCTTGGAGTGATGAAGAAGGGCCAGAAGGAGCATTTCGAGCTTGTGCCGAGGCTTTAGGTTTATCAGGACAAAGAATTGGGGTTGAAGAATTGGTCATGCGAGTCAAAGAATATACCTTACTCAGTGAGGCTGCCCCTGGAGTCATGATCGGCTCCGCCGACCCTCTTATATCATCGCTGCGTTTGATCAAAGATGCAGAAGAAATAAATCGTATGAAGGCTGCTGTTACTTTGGTTGAGCAGGTTTTAGCGGATACCTTGCCGTATATTAAAATCGGTATGACAGAAAAAGAAATCGCGGCCCTGTTAACCATTAACCTTTTTCAGGCAGGAAGTGGCCCTTTACCTTTTGACCCCTTAGTGCAAACTGGAGAAACAGGCTCCGCGCCTCATGCATTTCCTGGAGAACGTGCGTTGGCGGAGGGCGATTTGCTGATCATTGACGTAGGAGCCCGCGTTGATGGCTACGTCTCTGATATCACGCGTACCTTTGCTGTCGGTGCGATTAGAGAAGAAATACGCCATTATTATGACTTAGTTTTACGGGCCAATGAAGCCGGTCGCCAGGCAACCAAACCAGGCCTTGAATGTCAAGCCATAGACCGTGCGGCTCGACGGGTGATTGAAGAAGGCGATGCAGGACAATATTTCATCCACCGCACAGGGCATGGGATTGGCTTAGACGAACATGAACCTCCATATATTGTAGAGGGTGATGAATCAACGCTCCAATCAGGTATGACCTTTACTGTTGAACCTGGTCTTTATATGGCTGGTTTGGGTGGTATCCGTATTGAGGATAATGTTTTGGTTACGGCAGATGGCGTTGAGACTTTGACCACCTTTAGCCGAGAATTACAAGTGGTGGGTTAATGGTTTAACTGACCCAATTCTGGTCCCCAAACGATGAAGTTTGCCTATTTCGGGTCGGCAAAGAACCTTTAGATGCTACGCAACGACCTCAAGATTAGCTTCGGTATTTTTGGGTTAACCCTTTTACCGCGCTTAATCATGCTTCAGTATTTTATCACCGCAGACGAAGCCAAATGGATCTACCGCTCGGCTCAATTTTGGCTAGCCTTTCTGGCTGGTGATTGGGCTGGCACATTGCTTAAACCGAAACCAGCCGTTACCACCATGTGGAGTGGCGGCTTGGGTCTCTGGGGTTATAATCTTTGGCATGATAACTTCCCTTTTGCCGAATTTTTAGCTACCATCCCTGAGTGGTCTGTCAACCCCGCTATGCTTCAGGCTGCTCGTCTACCGACCGTTTTTTTAAGTGCTTTCACGCTCATCTTAATTTATCACCTCCTAAAATTTTGGTTCCCTCGTAAATCTGCTTTGTTCATCTGTATCATCTTATCTTTGGAACCCCTCTTTCTAGCCCATAGTCGCTTTTTACACCATGACGCTTTAGCGACGATTTTTGCCGTGCCAGCTTTGCTTTTAGCTATTCAATCTGCTCAAAGCCATACAGGGAATTTCAAGGCCTTGATTGCGTCTGGTATCTTGGCTGGATTAGCCTTTTTAACGAAATCTCCGCTCTTTTTCTTAGTCCCTTTTGTGTTATGCCTATTTATTTTTGTAGGCAATAAGAAAAAAGAAAATCTATCATCAACCTCCAATCGTCAGCGACCAACCATCATTTTACAGCCCTTTTATCATTTCATGCTCTGGGGTCTCATCTCCTATCTCACATTCATTGTCCTTTGGCCTGCTGCCTGGGTAGACCCAATTGGCGCCCCACTAGCCGTTATTGCGAATGCTTGGCAAGAGTCTGTGCAAGCCAAACCAGCGCGCTATTTTGTCGATTGGGGTTCTCTGTATTATGGTATTCATTTTCTATTTTATAGTACGCCTGTTACTTTACTTGGCTTAACGCTGTGGTGGCGTTATCGGTCTTCTTTGTCCGTGGAACAGTCTCGCCTGACTTATTGTCTTATTCTTTTCGCCCTCACCTTCATAATTCTTATGACCCTGTCTGACAAACGCAGTGTACGCTATATTTTACCGGCGTTTTTGCCAGCAACCATCGTCGCGTCTATTGGGTGGCATCATTGGTTACAAACACGCTCTGTCCAGAAACGACAGTTCTGGCTCACAGGCATTTTAGCCCTCCAATTATGGAGTCTTGCTCCGAGTATCCCCTACTATATCACCTATCTCAATCCCTTACTTGGCGGTTCTTGGACAGCACCCCATATCATTAAGCTTGGCTGGGGGGAAGGAATGGAGCGTATAGGCGCGTGGCTCAATCAACAGCCTCATATCGAAGCCAGCCGCATTGGGTCAAATTATGCCTCAACCCTACAACCTTTTGTCGCTGGTCGGGTGCGTGACCCGGCCGCGTCGAATTTAGATTATGTCGTTTCTTATATCAAGCAGCGACAAGGAATACACCCCGCCGTCAAGCGATATTTAGCGCACCAACCCCCGCTTTATACGGTCCGTTTGAATGGTATCGCCTACGCTCACATTTATCCCGGGCCAGGCTTACAAATTTTGCCAGAAAATAGCTTGCAATTAAAAAATCACGCCCTCATCGCTTACCGTCTACATCAACATTTTGCGCCCATTGGTGATCGTCTCAAAGTGGACTTGATCTGGCACATAGAAACCCAGCCCAGCCAGACTCCTACCTTGCGTTTGCGTCGACCAGAAGGTTCGATTTTGGCTGAAGGAGCCGCGCCTAATTTACCTATTCCAGCCACGCTTTCATCAGGAGTCTATGATTTATTTGTCAATGACTTATGGTTGACCCAAATTTCTGCCCGATATGCCCAGCTACCCGCTGAGTTTGAGTCGCTTGAGGCAAATTTTGGGGACCAAATTCGACTGCTAGGCTATCAGCCTGACTGGAAACGAGACGGTGATACCCTGACCCTCGCCTTAGCCTTTCAAGCAACCCCCCTCGCCTGGGCTGATTATACGCTTTTTTTACATTTAATTGATGAAGACGGCCATCGCCTAATTGGACATGATGCCAGGCCACCCAGACCGACCAGCCAATGGCTCAAAGACGAAGTTGTCCCCTTTCCACATCCATTACCCTTACCAGAAAATTTTTCATCTGGAGTCTACCGTTTTCGACTCGGTTTTTATCGGGCTGATACAGGCGAGGCTCTCGGCTCTTCCCTTATTTTGCCTAGTGAGATGGTTTTGGATTAAGCACGTTTAATACGCATTCCTAAGTATGTCATCCCTAACATGACGTAAGATATTTTATCCAATTTCACGCCTCACGCCAGAATCATCAATCTCATGAAATCCTTTCTCATTGCTTTCTGTTTATGCCTCTTGGCTCTCGCTGTTCGCTTACCTAGTCTTGATACTTTTTTTACAGCAGACGAATTTCTCTGGGTTGAGCGGTCCCGTGACTTTTTAGAGGGACTAATGAATCCTAACTTTGCTTGCGTCCTGCCCGACCAAGATCAATTGGAAGCTGCCGTTTCTGCCGAAACAGGCACTTCCATAGAAACACATCTTGGTGGACAAGGCATCGCCTGTACCCTTAGAACGGGCCATCCTGGGGTGTTGACCATGTGGACTGGCGCAATAGGCATTAGCTTGCAGTGGTTCATGAACGTCATCCAGAGAGATGATGCTGCTCGGGGCAGTTTGCTTGAATTTGTCCAACACCTGTCCACAAATCCGATTGAGCACGACACCATTACCCCCGTACGCTTGCCCACGGTTATCTTAACCGCTTTTTTTGTGCCCGCATTTTATCTCTTGCTTCGCCGTTTGATAAAGCCCAATGTGGCTGTTATGGCTGGACTACTTTTGGCATTGAACCCCTTTCATATTGCCCTCTCTCGTATCCTCCATCATGATGCGTTGTCCACCACCTTCATCATTCTATCAGCCTTGAGTACGGTCATTTATTTCGGGGTAGAGCGAAAACGAGCCTGGCTCTACTTGAGTGCTGTCTGTGCGGGCCTGGCCATGCTTAGTAAATTGACTGGCCTCTTTGTCATCCCTTATACAGGTTTTATCGCTTTGTGGTCTATGATTGCTGTTTGGAGCCGCCAAGAAGCCACCTTGTTACAGTCCTTACAGCGAGTCTTAAATGATGGTTTACAATGGAGCAGTATCGCAGCTTTAACCTATTTTGTTTGTTGGCCCGCCATGTGGGTCATCCCAGGCCGCGCTCTAAATGCTGTCTTCGCCATCGGGACAAAATACGCTGAAGGTGGACATGCCAAAGGGGTCTTCTTTTTTGGCACGACCTCAAAAGACCCGGGCCATTGGTTTTATCCAGTGATGTGGCTTTTTAATACAAATCCTTGGGCGATGTTGGGGGTTGTATTTGTCCTTGGCATTAGTGCTTGGCATGGCTTGCGTAGAATACGCTTTACCAATAGCAGCCCCTCAAAGGGGGGAGAAAAGAGCAGAAATTCCCCCCTCTCGCCGCCCAGCGGGGCCATTTCCCCTAAATTACGCCCTTGGTTTAATACCCTATCCCCTCAGGGCTTCAACGATAAAAGAGGCCTGCTGATTTGGCTTACCTGTTTTATCTTCTTTTTTCTCCTCGCCTTGACCCTAACCGCGAAAAAGCAAGCCCGCTATGCCCTACCCATCTATCCCATGTTGGACATTATCGCCGCCATTGGGCTGCTCTACTTGGTGAAACGGCAATGGACTCAAACTATTTTGTTTGGCTCCGTGTTGGTCATGAACCTGACCCTTATTCTATGGCATCAGCCCTATTATTTCACCTACTTTAACCCCCTGATAGGTGGTATTCGGACAGCGACGAAAACCGTCACGGTGGGTTGGGGCGAAGGGTTAAATGAGGCGGCTGCCTATCTCAACACCTTGCCAGATGCAGACTCCCTGACCGTCTCCTCCTGGTATGGCTCCACCTTTGCCCCCTTTTTCAAAGGCGAAACAGTGCGTTATTCTTATCAAAAAGGCCACGCCTTAGCCGGAGATTATGTTATCTTTTATATCAACCAACTCCAGCGTCGCTACCCCGACATGGAATTATGGCATTATTTAGGTGCCAATCAGAGATTGGTGCAAACAATTTCGGTGTCTGGGGTCGTCTACGCTTGGATTTTTACAGGCCCAGGGCTACCACACTATGTTGAAGACCAGACTTATAAAGGGATTGCCAGCTTATTAGCTTGGGAATGGCAGGCCCCTGTTCACTCAGATAATGGCTCTCACTCAGATAATGGCTCTATGGAAAGCCGCTTTTCGCAGGCACGTCGCCCCATCAGAGCAGGGACAACCTTAGACTTTTCGCTTTTTTGGGAATATCTGGGCAAGCAGCCTGATGAGCCTTTCTTTTTTCGCTTAATCGGGCCGGATGGACAGATTTGGGCTCTGACCACCACCCACCCCAGCCCTGATTTTCAAGATACGGCCACTTGGCGACGAGGCCAAATCATCGAAGAACAGGGCTCGCTTTTGATTCCGCTAGATACCCCGCCCGGTGATTACGGTCTCGACATTGGTTTCTATACCACTGCCGTTCCCTCAGGCGAATTAACTTTCCCTGTGCCCACCGCCCCACGCTCAATGCCTTTGCAAATGATTACTGTCCAGGCCCTAGCTGCTGATGAGGCTATCGTCAACGAGGCCGCAACCGCCTTGGCTGACTTACGCTTATTAGACCAGCCCAATCTTGAAATGAACGATCAAACCTTGAGATTGGAAAGTTTATGGTTTGTGCCAACAAAAATTAGCAAAGATTATCAAATCTCTTTAGCTCTGGCGGATACAGCAGGCCAAATCAGATGGGCCTGGCCCGCTCAACCCTTGGTCGAATTTTTACCAACTTCTCATTGGCCGCCGCAGATTCCCCTCCGTAGCCAGACGCAATGGCCCCTAGACCAACGCACCCCAGGCGGAAGCCATCATCTACACCTCAATCTTTATCGCGCAGGTCAAACCCACCCGGTTGACACGACCATATTAACCCAAATTAATCTCTCTGGTCGTGTTCGTCAGTTTGATTTACCGGCAGGCGGACAAAGCCTGAAAGGTCAATTTGCTGATGTCATCACCCTGTTAGCGGTTGACATATCCGAATGGCCCCCCCAAGCTGGCGCGTCTTTAGATGTATCTTTATTTTGGGGCGCTTTAGGGCCGATTGAAAAAGATTTGACCGTCTTTGTGCAATTGTTAGCTCCAGATGGAACCATTATTGTTCAACGAGATGCTCAACCCCTAGATGGTCAAGCTCCAACCTCAACTTGGACACCGGGCGAAGTGGTCAATGACATTTTCACTTTGGCCCTGCCAGACCAACTGGCGCTAGGCGATTATCAGTTGATTACAGGCTTTTATGAGTGGGAGACGGGACAGCGTTTGGCGACGGAGACGGGGGATTTTGTGGTGGTGGCTAGTGGACGAATTAGGAAATAAGGGTATACTTGGTATACTTTAAAAATTGTTAATTGTTAATTGGTATTTTCAGAGGAGAAAACAATGCCTAATGCCAAAGAACGTCAAATTTATGAAGACTTCGGCATAACGCCAATCATCAATGCCAGTGGAAACCTGACAATCTTGGGAGGGTCGCGGGTTTCTTCAAATGTACAGACAGGGTCGGCCTTAGCCAATCGCTACTATGTCGATATGGAAACGCTTCTACGCCGCACCGGCGAAAAGATTGCCAGTCTGCTTGAGGCGGAAGCCGCGCTTGTCACTTCGGGCTGTTATACGGCTATCGCGCTGGGGGCCGCTGCCTGTATGACCGCAGATGATAGGACCAAGATGGAGCAATTGCCGGACACGACGGGCCTTAAACATGAGTTTATCACCTTAGCCTGCCAAGACTATAAGTACAATCGAGCCTTATCAATTTTTGGCGGTAAAATTGTGGCCGTTGGGGATGAAGAAGGGGCGACGGCCTCTCAAGTGAGAGAGGCCATTACCGACCGCACGGCTGGCTTCCATTATTTGCTGGTTGGGCCTTTGAGTGAGTGTGGCCTGCCCTTTGAAACATTTTTTGAGATTGCTCAGGCACATAACCTGCCTGTCATTGCTGATGCCGCGAGCTTGGTCTATCCCTTGGATGATATGTTACGCTATAACCGAATGGGCGTAGATTTGGTCTGCTATGGGGCGAAGTATGTGGGTGGCTATAACGGCACTGGGATTTTATGTGGGCGTAAAGATTTATTAGAAGCTGCATTTTTGCATAGTTTTATTGGCTTTGAAAAACGGGGCATCCGTTCAATGGGACGGGGGATGAAATTGGACCGTCAGGAAATTATTGGGGTCACCATCGCCCTACAAGAATGGCTTACCCTGGACCATGAAGAACGCATTGCCGAACAGGAACAGCGGAGCAGCTATATCCAAAATGCTTTGGGGGCTCTCTCTCACATTCAGACTGAATGGGTGTCTGATGTGCGAACCTTAGCAAGTGCCGTTCAAATCACGCTTGATGAAGGGGCTTTAGGAAAAACAGCCGCCCAAGTGAGTGAAGCCCTCAAAGCGGGCGACCCCAGCATCTGGGTGCTACAAGCTAACAATACCCTCCTGGTGAGCGTATCACAACTTATGGATGGGGAAGAAGAAATTGTGGCTGAAAGATTAAAGGCTGAACTGTAAAATTAGACCCGAGCTAGACAACTTGTCCTTGGATAACCTAAAACTTCTGGCTCAGTTTGCAAAGGCTTACGATCTATATATGATCTTATCAACGATTACTTATGGATGATATATAGAAGGGGAAACCAAATCATGAATTTAGCCTTAAAAGGTAAATGTAGTCTTAGTTTGCTCATCGGGCTAGGCTTGAGCCTCTGGTTGGGGGTCAGCGTGGCCCAAGCCCAATGTCCAAATAGTCTATGTTATGTTGACGCATCTGTGACCCTGACGATGACAGATGGAATGAGTTGGACGACAGCCTACACCAACCTGCAAGATGCGCTCGCTGTGTCCAGAAACGGGGACGAAATATGGGTGGCGGCGGGAGTCTACTACCCGGACGAGGGCGGGGGGCAGACCAACAATAATAGAGGGGCCAGCTTTGCCATGAAAAATGGGGTCGAGATATACGGGGGCTTCGCGGGCACGGAGACCCTGCGCAGTCAACGCCAGCCCAGGACCAACCTGACCGTCTTGAGCGGAGATATTGACGGCAATGATATCACAGATGGGCAGGGGGTGGTCACGACGACAGGCAATATTAGGAGCTTGAACGCCTACAACGTCATCAGGAACATCGGGGTTGGCAGAACGGCGGTCTTGGACGGCTTCACCATCACCGCTGGGAATGCGGAGGCTGGGGGTATTAGCTGCCCGAATGCTTGCGGCGGGGGGATGTACAACAGCAGCAGCCATCCTAAGATAAGCCAAGTCAGCTTTAGCGGCAATTCTGCTGCTAGCCTCGGCGGCCTCGGCGGGGGGATGTCCAACGTTAGCAACAGCAATCCTGAGATGAGGCAAGTCAGCTTTAGCGGCAATTTTGCTAACCAAGGCGGGGGGATGGTCAACTGGAACAGCAATCCTGAGATGAGGCAAGTCAGCTTTAGCGGCAATTCTGCTAACCAAGGCGGGGGGATGTACAACACTAGCGGCAATCCTAAGATGAGCCAAGTCAGCTTTAGCGGCAATTTTGCTGGTGCCAGCGGCGGGGGGATGTTCAACGAAAGCGGCAGCAATCCTGAGATGAGCCAAGTCAGCTTTAGCGGCAATTCTGCTGCTAGCCACGGCGGGGGGATGTTCAACAGTGGCAGCAGTCCTCACATTGTCAATAGTATCTTCTGGAGGAACGCAGCGAGTGGCGTGATCAATGTCCATACTCAAATTTTTAATGGCAGCAGCAACCCGGTGTTCAGATACACCTTGATCCAGGGTTCAGGTGGCAGCGGCCTTGCTTGGGTGAACAGCTTGGGCAGGGACGACGGCAACAATCTAGACGCAGACCCGCTGTTCCAAGGGCCTATCAACCCGGCGGATGCCCCCACCAGTGCTGGCAATCTGCGCCTTAGAGCAGGCTCCCCGGCCATTGATGTCGGCGATAACAGTGCCGTCAGAGACGAGGTAGATTTAGCTGGAGCTCCCCGCATCCAAGGGGTGGGGGTGGATTTGGGGGCTTATGAAGTGCCCGGGCCCCATATCAACCTGAGCAAAGCGGTCAGTCCAGCCATGGTTGACTCAGGCCAGCGGGTGACCTATACCTTGGTCTTGAGCAATAGCGGGCTGGTGAATGACAGCGTCCGCTTAAGCGACCCCTTGCCCAGCGGGGTTGAGTTCGCCGCTTGGGGAGCGCAAGGGGGGGCGCAGAGGCGTGCTAATGAGATTAGCTGGCAGGGCCCAGTCACAGCGGGAGAAAGCATCACCATCACCTTCGCGGTGACCAACCTCATCTCAAGCGGCATCATCACCAACACGGCTCAGTTCAACAGCAGCATCCAACAAGAGTCAAGCAGCGTCAGCCATATCGTCTTGAGCTCGAGGCGGCTTTATGTTGACGCTGGTGTGACCCTGAGGATGACAGATGGGCTGACTTGGACCTCAGCCTACACCAACCTGCAAGATGCGCTCGCTGAGGCCATAGCCGGGGACGAAATATGGGTGGCGGCGGGAGTCTACTACCCGGACGAGGGCGGGGGGCAGACCAACAATAATAGAGGGGCCTTCTTTCGCCTGAAAAATGGGGTCGAGATATACGGGGGCTTCGCGGCCACGGAGACCCAGCGCAGTCAACGCCAGCCCAGGGCCAATGTGACCGTCTTGAGCGGGGATATTGACGGCGATGATATAACAGATAGCAATGGGGTGGTCACGACGACAGACAATATTACGGGGTCGAACGCCTACCACGTCATCTGGAACATCGGGGTTGGCAGGACGGCGGTCTTGGACGGCTTCACCATCACCGCTGGGTATGCGGATGCTGCGGGTGCTAGCTGCCCGGGTGATTGCGGCGGGGGGATGTACAACAGTAGAAGCAATCCTGAGATGAGCCAGGTCAGCTTTAGCGGCAATTTTGCTAGACTCGGCGGGGGGGGGATGCTCAACAACAACAGCAGCAATCCTAAGATGAGCCAAGTCAGCTTTAGCGGCAATTCTGCTACTGACAGCGGCGGGGGGATGTTCAACAGTGTCAGCAATCCTGAGATGAGCCAAGTCAGCTTTAGCGGCAATCGTGCTAATAACAACGGCGGGGGGATGTACAACGAAAGCGGCAGCCATCCTGAGATGAGCCAAGTCAGCTTTAGCGGCAATTCTGCTGCTCTCCACGGCGGGGGGATGTTCAACACTGGCAGCAGTCCTCACATTGTCAATAGTATCTTCTGGGGGAACGCAGCGAGTGGCCGGATGAATGCCTCGGCTCAAATTCATAATCTCAACAGCACCTCGATAATCAGCTCCACCTTGGTCCAGGGTTCAGGTGGCAGCAGTGCTTGGGATAACAACTTGGGCTCAAACGGCGGCAACAATTTAGACGCAGACCCGCTGTTCCGAGAGCCTATCGACCCGGCGGATGCCCCCACCAGTGCTGGCAATCTGCGCCTTGAAGGCTGTTCCCCGGCCATTGATGTCGGCGATAATCGTGCGGCCAGCGGCCCGCAAGATTTAGAGGGAGCCCCCCGCATCCAAGGGAGGGGGGTGGATTTGGGGGCTTATGAAAGTAGGCCCGTGGCCTGTATCAGCCTGAGCAAAGCGGTCAGTCCAGTCAGGGTTGAATCAGGCCAGCGGGTGACCTATACCTTGGCCTTGAGCAATAGCGGGCTGCTGAATGACAGCGTCCGCTTAAGCGACACCTTGCCCAGCGGGGTTGAGTTCGCCGCTTGGGGAGCGCAAGGGGGGGCGGTGGAGAATGCTAATGAAATTAGCTGGCAGGGCCCAGTCACAGCGGGAGAAAGCATCACCATCACCTTCGGGGTGACCACCCCCAACTTAAAAGGTGTCATCATCACCAACACGGCTCAGTTCAGCAGCAGCCGCCAAACAGGGTCAATCAGCGTCAGCCATACCGTCTTGAAGCGGCTTTATGTTGACGCTGCTGTCACGCTCCTGACGATGACAGATGGGCTGACTTGGACGACGGCCTACACCAACTTGCAAGATGCGCTCGCTGTGGCCCTAGCCGGGGACGAAATATGGGTGGCGAAGGGAGTCTACTACCCGGACGAGGGCCGGGGGCAGACCAACAATGATGTTACGGCCAGCTTTGCCCTGACCGATGGGGTCGAGATATACGGGGGCTTCGCGGGCACGGAGACCCTGCGCAGTCAACGCCAGCCCAGAGTCAACGTGACCGTCTTGAGCGGGGATATTGACCGCAATGATGGCACAGATAGCAATGGAGTGGTCACGACGACAAACAATATTATGGGCACGAACGCCCGCCACGTCATCTTCAACAGCGATGTTAACAGCACGGCGGTCTTGGACGGCTTCACCATCACCGCTGGGGATGTGGATGTTACGGGGTTCTGCGCGGCTAATAATTGCGGCGGGGGGATGTACAACATAAGAAGCAGTCCTGAGATGAGCCAAATCAGGTTTATAGGCAATCGGGCTGGGGCCCACGGCGGGGGGATGGTCAACTGGGATAACAGCCATCCTAAGATGAGCCAAATCAGCTTTAGCGGCAATTCTGCTACTCACCACGGCGGGGGGATGCTCAACGATAACAGCAGACCTGAGATGAGCCAAGTCAGCTTTAGCGGCAATCGGGCTAACATCGGCGGGGGGATGTTCAACCAGACCAACAGCAATCCTAAGATGAGCCAAGTCAGCTTTAGCGGCAATTCTGCTGTTAGCAACGGCGGGGGGATGTTCAACGCTGGCAGCAGTCCTCACATTATCAATAGTATCTTCTGGGGGAACGCAGCGAGTGGCCTGATGAATGCCCCGGCTCAAATTCATAATCTCAACAGCAACCCGGTGATCAGCTACACCTTGATTCAGGGTTCAGGTGGCAGCAGTGCTTGGCTGAACAGCTTGGGCATGAACGGCGGAAACAATCTAGACGCAGACCCGCTGTTCCAAGTGCCTATTGACCCTGCACATGCCCCCACCAGTGCTGGCAATCTGCGCCTTAAACGAGGCTCCCCGGCCATTGATGCCGGCGATGACCGTGCCGCCAGCGGCCCGCTAGATTTAGATGGAGCCCCCCGCATCCAAGGGGGGCGGGTGGATTTGGGGGCCTACGAAGCTGAGCCCCTTGTCAGCCTGAGCAAAGCGGTCAGCCCAGTCATGGTTGAACCAGACCAGCGGGTGACCTATACCTTGGTCTTGAGCAATAGCGGCGTGGTGAGTGACACCGTCCGCTTAAGCGACACCTTGCCCAGCGGGGTTGAGTTCGCCGCTTGGGGAGCGCAGGGGGGGGGGGTGATAACCGCTAATGAAATCAGTTGGCAGGGCCCAGTCACAGCGGGAGAAAGCATCACCATCACCTTCTTGGTCAGCAACCTCAACTTAAGCGGCCCCATCACCAACAGGGCTCAGTTCAGCGGCAGCCTCCAAGCAGGGTCAAGCAGCGTCAGCCATACCGTCTTGCAGGTCGCCCCCCTCGCGGCTGACGACACCTACAGCACAGATGAAGACACCCGGCTGACGATCATCAGCCCCACTGGGGTCTTAAGCAATGATGGCGACCGCAACGGGGATATGCTGACCGCTACCGTCCAGAGCGATGTCAGCCGGGGGACACTGGACTTGCAACTTGACGGCAGCTTTGTCTATACCCCGGCTGCTGATGTCAACGGCCTAGATTACTTCAGCTATCAGGTCTCAGACGGCGTGTTGACCGACACGGCATCTGTGACCATCACCATCCGGGCGGTCAATGATGCGCCAGTAGCAGCGGCAGGAGCAGACCAAAGCGTGAGGGTCAGCCAAAGGGTGAGCCTTGATGGCAGCCGGAGCAGCGATATCGAGGGGGATGCCTTGGGCTATGGCTGGCAGCAGACAGGCGGGGCCAGGGTGACCTTGAATACGCCCAGCCTCAGCCGAACAACCTTCACCGCCCCAGCCGTCCCGACCATCTTAACCTTCCGCCTAAGCGTGACCGATGAGCAGGGTCTAGTCTCAAGGGCAGATGAAGTGGTCATCACCGTCACAGAGGAAGCGATTGCGGGCTTGAGGGTTCAAAACAGCAGCCCGGCCGCGCTCAATGAGGTCATCACCTTCACCGCCAGCATCACAGCCGGCGACAATGTGACCTACAGGTGGGACTTCGGGGAGGGGGGCAGTGCTGTGGGTCAAGAAGTGACCTATTTCTATCTCCAAACGGGAACATACACCGCCAAGGTCGAGGCCAGCAACAGCACCAACCGCTTGACCGCCACCACAGGGGTGACGATTACCGATATTACAGAACGCAGTGTTGTAACCATCGCCGGCTTGAGCGTCCAAAACAGCAGCCCGGCCGCGGTCAATGAGGTCATCACCTTCACCGCCAACATCATAGCGGGTGATAATGTGAATTACATTTGGGACTTCGGGGATGGGTTCAGGGCTGTGGGTCAAAGCGTGAGCCATGTCTATACCCAAGCGGGAAGGTACACCGCCACCGTCTTGGCCCTCAACAGCATCAACAGCTTGACCGCCACGACAGGGGTGACGATTACAGATGAAGCCATCGCCGGCTTGAGCGTCCAAAACAGCAGCCCGGCCGCGCTCAATGAGGTCATCACCTTCACCGCCAGCATCACAGCCGGCGATAATGTGACCTACACTTGGCACTTCGGGGATGGGGGCAGGGCTGTGGGTCAAGAAGTGAGCCATGTCTATACCGAAGCGGGAACTTACATCGCCAGGGTCGTGGTCAGCAACAGCACCAATACCCTGACCGCCACGACAGGGGTGACGGTTACAGAAGAAGCGATTGCGGGCTTGAGGGCCCAAAACAGCAGCCCGGCCGCGCTCAATGAGGTCATCACCTTCACCGCCCACATCACGGCCGGCGAGCGGGTGAATTACACTTGGGACTTCGGGGATGGGGGCAGGGCTGTGGGTCAAGAAGTGACCTATCTCTATCTCCAAACGGGAACATACACCGCCAAGGTCGAGGCCAGCAACAGCACCAACCGCTTGACCGCCACCACAGGGGTGACGATTACCGATATTACAGAACGCAGTGTGGTAACCATCGCCGGCTTAACCGTCCAAAACAGCAGCCCGGCCGCGCTCAAGGAGGTCATCACCTTCACCGCCAACATTACAGCCGGTGATAATGTGAATTACAGGTGGGACTTCGGGGATGGGTTCAATGCTGTGGGTCAAAGGGTGACGCATGTCTATACCGAAGCGGGAAGGTACACCGCCACCGTCTTGGCCATCAACAGCATCAACCGTTTGACCGCCACGACAGGGGTGACGGTTACAGAGGAAGCGATTGCCGGCTTGAGCGTCCAAAACAGCAGCCCGGCCGCGCTCAATGAAGTGGTCACCTTCACCGCCAAGATAACAGCCGGTGAAGGGGTGAATTACAGGTGGGACTTCGGGGATGGGTTCAGGGCTGTGGGTCAGGAGGTGACGCATGTCTATACCGAAGCGGGAACTTACATCGCCACTGTCGTGGTCAGCAACAGCAGCAATACCCTGACCGCCACGACAAGGGTGAGGATTACCGATGAAGCGATTGCCGGCTTGAGCGTCCAAAACAGCAGCCCGGCCGCGGTCAAGGAGGTCATCACCTTCACCGCCCACATCACAGCGGGGACAAATGTAAGCTATACTTGGGATTTTGGGGATGGGGAACAGGTCAGCGGCACATCAGAAGTGAGCCGTGTCTATCCCCAAGCGGGAACATACACCGCCACCGTCGAGGCCAGCAACAGCACCAACAGCTTGACCGCCACGACGCGGGTGACGATTACAGATGAAGCCATCGCCGGCTTGAGCGTCCAAAACAGCCCGGTCACGCTCAATGAAGTGGTCACCTTCACCGCCCACATCGCAGCCGGGACGAATGTGAATTACATTTGGGATTTCGGGGATGGGGGCAGTGCTGTGGGTCAAACAGTGCCCCATGTCTATACCCAAGCGGGAACATACACCGTCAGGGTCGAGGCCAGCAACAGCATCAATACCCTGACCGCCACGACCGTGGTCAGCATCACCCCTAGCGAGAGACCCGAGATTGATGTCACTGATTATCTAAACCCTGACCTGCGGCTTAGATACTTCACCGCCTATCAGGGGGTGGTCTATTCCTATATCGTCAAGGTTTCGCCAAGCCTGATGAGGGCTCAGACCCTTTATTTCCCGGCGACCCAAGTTTACATGCTCTCCGCCCCGCAGAAGCCCGCTTGGCTGGATTTTGTCGATCATCAGGATAATACAGGTACGCTCAGGGGGGTGCCAGGGGCGGCGGACCGGGGCGAACAGGCGGTCACCATTCTGGCCACAGACGGACAAGTGAGCAGCACCGCCGTTTTGACCATTAGGGTTGAGCCTAATCAGGTCTATCTGCCTTTGGTGTTTAAGTAGCACCTGAGACGAGCCCTTGGCGGTTGTTTATCGCGCCTAACTCACTTTGCTCAAATAAAATCAGCCAAGTATCATAAGCGGATGAAAATATCAAGATGCAGATGAGAAGGATAAAAACGAATGCGCTTTTTCAATACCGCTGGCCCAGTTAAACCTGACCTACATTACTGTCTGCCCCCTCTCAGCCGGCTAGATTTAGAGGATGTCCTGCTGTTAATTCAACAGCAAAAATATTTTGTCCTGCATGCGCCCCGCCAAACGGGGAAGACCTCTTTGCTCTTGGCCTTGAGAGACTACTTAAATCAGAGGGGTCAATATCAGGCTCTGTACATTAACATAGAAGCGGCCCAAGCGATGCGCGAGGATGTCAAAGAAGCGATGCGGGTCATCTTAAGCGAATTAACTTCACGCGCTGAATCCGATTTGGGCCATACTTTTTTATATGATGTTCTCGCAGAAATTCGGGAAAGAGAAGCGATAGCGAATGGGTTGAACAGATTGTTGACGGCTTGGGCTGAACAAGGTAAGAAACCAATCGTTCTATTCATCGACGAAATTGATGCCCTGATTGGCGACACCCTCATCGCTACCCTGCGCCAACTGCGAGGCGGTTATGATAAACGCCCCCGACAATTTCCACAAAGCATCATCCTCTGCGGGGTGCGGGATGTACGAGATTATCGCATTCACTCTGCGGCTGAGAAAACGATTATCACTGGCGGGCGTGCCTTTAATATCAAGGCTAAATCTTTGCGAATGGGCAACTTCAACCAAGCTGAATTAGAGGTTCTTTATCAACAACATAGGGATGAAACAGGTCAAGCCTTCACCCCCGAAGCCTTAGCCTTGGCTTGGGCCCTCACCGAAGGTCAGCCTTGGTTGGTCAATGCCTTGGCCTACGAAGTTTGTTTCGATATGAAGCCCAATCGAGACCGTCGCCGCACCATTACAGCCGAGATCTTGCAGGAAGCCAAAGAAAATCTCATTTTACGGCGTGAGACACATCTCGATCAATTGGCAGACAAACTAGAGGAACCGCGGGTGCAGCGCGTGCTCGAGCCAATCTTAGCGGGCGAGGATGCTCCTGAACGCCTGCCGACAGATGATTTGCAATATGTCCGCGATTTAGGCTTGGTCTCGTTACAGGGCCAAATTCGTATCGCCAATAAGATCTATCAAGAGGTCATCCCCCGCGAATTGACCTATAGTACCCAGTTGACCATCGCCCATGAACCTGCTTGGTATATCGCCGCAGATGGCAGCATCGATATCAATAAACTCCTCTTGGCCTTCCAAAATTTTTTCCGCAAACATTCCGCCAGCTGGGTAGAACGCTTCGATTATAAAGAAGCAGGGCCTCAACTGCTCTTACAAGCCTTCCTGCAACGCATCATTAATAGCGGCGGACGGATCGAGCGAGCGTATAGCTTTGGTCGAGAGCGGACTGATTTATTGATCAGTTGGTTTTATGGCGAAGCGCAAGTGCAGGAGGTGGTCTTGGAATTGAAGATACGGTATGGCAAGTTGGAGACGACCATCGCTAAGGGGCTAGAACAAATTTGGGCCTATATGGACCAGTGCGGCACGAGCGAAGGGCATCTGCTTATCTTTGATCGCACACCGGAAAAATCATGGGAGAAAAAGATTTTTCGGCAAGAAAGAGTCTATCAAGGGCAGGGGGCGGAAACGAGGACGTATCCGATTGTGGTTTGGGGGATGTAAAATGCTCAGGAGCGGTTTAAATTCTGTGAAATGGCTTGACTTTCCCTCTAATCATGATTCTCGTGGGGTCTTGACCTCTATCGAAGGGAGCGATAAGGGAGGGAAGGGCCCCCCTTTTGAAGGAGATGTCCCCTTTGAAATCAAACGTATTTTCTACCTGCATCATATCATCTCGGACCGAGGCGGTCATGCACATCAAGATACAGACCAAATCGTCATCGCCGCAGCTGGACAGTTTAAGATGGCCCTATCCGATGGCGACCAGCACCAAACATACCAACTGAACGACCCAACCAAAGGCGTTTATACACCACGCTTGGTTTTTATCACCCTCTATGATGTTTCGCCCGATGCAGTCTGTCTTGTCTTAGCCAACACCCATTACGATATGAGCAAATCTATTCGTTCTTGGGAAGATTATGTCAAAATCATAGGAAGAATTAAGGATTAGGCCTTAGGGGGAGAAATTAAAAAATGTGTTCTCGTCAATCCCTAATTCCCAAAAGGATTATCTAATGGTCACACCCTGGCAACAGCAGTCAAAAGAAGCGAGTTTTGTGCGCTCGGCCTTGATAACGGAAAGCGGTCCAGCAAGCATTGGCCTGCAAAGCCTCGACGAATTTTTAGCTTGGTTTCGAGCTAGACAAGCGAATAATCATTTTCGGGTTCACGAAATTCCTTTGGCGGAGATGGACCAATGGTATTTTGCCGCTGAACCACATCGTCTCGTCCACCGCTCCGGCAAATTTTTCACCATTCAGGGCATTCGTGTCACAACGAACTATGGCCCTGTACCGACCTGGGACCAGCCCATTATCAATCAACCCGAAGTCGGTATCCTGGGTATTGTGACCAAAGTCTTCGCTGGGGTGCGCTATTTTCTGATGCAGGCCAAGATGGAACCTGGCAATATTAACCTTGTTCAACTATCGCCGACGGTACAGGCGACCAAGAGCAATTACACCCAAGTTCATCAGGGCAAACGTCCTCTTTATTTAGAATATTTCATTGACCGTGGCAAAGCGAAGATTTTGGTCGATCAATTGCAGTCAGAGCAAGGCTCACGCTTTTTGAGGAAGCGTAATCGCAATATGATCGTTGAGGTGGAGGGCGACGGGCCAAGGCATGATGAGTTTTGCTGGTTGACCTTAGGGCAGATTAAGCAATTGCTCACCATAGATAATCTGGTCAATATGGACGCTCGCACGGTCTTGTCCTGTATCCCCTATGTTAATGTTGAATGGCAACACGCTTGGGCCGCCCTGTCCCAAGAAAATGCCACTTATATTGATGTCTTCGACCACCGTCTGACAGGCTTTGCCAAAGACCTCTTTTTGTCTATGTTAAACCGACGGCCCGTCTATCATACCTTGGATGAGATTATCAGTTGGTTTACTGAGTTAAAAACGTATTACGAGTTATCCGTGACCACTATTCCCCTGAACGAGACACAAAGGTGGAGTCAGACAGCGCAAGCGATTCGCCATGAAACGGGTCAATATTTTTCAGTCATTGCCGTTTCGGTTGAGGCTGGTAATCGCGAGGTGGTCCGTTGGACGCAACCCCTACTCAAGCATGAGGGCTATGGCGTGGTTGGTTTCATCACCCAAAAGATCAAAGGGACACTTCATTTCTTGGTTCGAGCCAGCTTGGAGCCGGGTAATTTAGACATCATCGAAATGGGGCCTACAGTCGCTGCTTCAAACGCAGCCATACGTATTCAGCAAGCCACGCCGCCCCCCTTTTTAGACCTCTTTTTGAACCCTGAGCCAGATTGGATACGCTATAACACGATTCAGTCCGAAGAAGGGGGGCGTTTTTATCATTTCCAAAATCATTATATGATCTTAGAAATCCCGGCGGATGTACCCCTTAACCTCCCGCCTCATTTTATTTGGATGACTTTGGGGCAGATCATTGACTTTACCAAGTATAGTTATTTTAATATCGAGGCTCGCAATTTAGTGTCTTGTCTCAGCTTGTGCGGAAACAGGGGTTCCGTATGAAGTCATGGGGTGCCCTAACCCATTGAATTTCCCTTGGCAGAAATAGGAGGCCGATTTTCTGGGTCAAGTGAATGAATGGCTCGCTTTAGTAAATTTTGTGGTCCGGGTGAGGGCACGGCTTGGGGGTAGACGCGACTCTGTGGATATCAATCAACACCCTATAAACGTTATGACATGCTCCAAACCGCCCTGCAAACTGCGATCCTCACCCTCACCCAGGCGGGCTGTGACACAGCCCGTTTAGATGCCGAGTTGCTCCTCGCTCACTGCTTAAATGTAGACCGCAGTTGGCTCTACGCCCATCATCGAGACGACTTAGACCTTTCTAAAGAACAGCTATTTCAAGCACTTGTGCTGCGCCGCCGTCGTCGTGAACCGCTGGCTTATATCGTGGGGCATAAAGCCTTTTTTGGGCGGGTGTTTAGGGTTACGCCTGATGTTTTGATTCCCAGGCCTGATACAGAAATTTTGGTTGCCTTAGCTTTGGATATTTTGAAGAAACCTAACAGCCTCCCCGATCCCTCAAAGGAAGGGGCTTTAAGTTCTCCCTTTCAGAGGACTAGAGGCGTTTATCCCATCCTCGATATCGGCACCGGCTGCGGCTGCATCGCCATTTCTCTCGCTTGCCAAGGTCCAGCGGTCCAAGTCATCGCTACCGATATTTCTAAAGCTGCCCTGAAGATCGCCCGCGATAATGCCCGTCGGCATCAGGTTGCCCCGCGTATTACCTTTGTGCAGGCCGATTTACTGGCTGGTTTAAGCGGCCTATTTGATATGATTTTATCGAATCCACCCTATATCGCCGCCGCAGAGATGCGGGCTCTTGCCCCAGAGGTGAGAAATTATGAACCCGCTTTGGCCTTGACCGATGGCGACGATGGCTTGCAAGCGATTAAACGCATCGTGACAACAGCCCGCCAGTGCTTAAGCCCAGGCGGCAGTCTTTTGATCGAAATAGGGGCTGATCAAGGCCCCTCTATTTTATCTTTCGCTCAACGTATGTGGCCTGAAGCACAATGTCGCATCGAACCGGACCTCGCCGGACGGGACCGGGTGTTAGTGATGGCGGAAACCAAGTTAACCCTGATGCCCCAAACGCAAAATACCAAACAAACGCTGATACAAGACCGTTGATAGCACCAGTAGCTCTAATAAAATCATCAAGCTAGCGAAGCCAAGAGCCATTGGAATAATTTGTTCTTCAGCAATAATGGGCAATAAAGGGGGCAAGGGAGCTATTATTGAGCCTTGGTCTTGTCCAACACGGAAGAGGGGGATGAAAACCAGTGAGGCCAGGGAACCAATGAAAGCCCCCGCAACAGCACCATAAATCGTTAAAACTGTGTATTCTAGAATCACCTGTCCGAGCTGTTGTAACCGTTTCACGCCAATTGCATGCAGGACAGAAAAATAAAAAAGACGCTCTTGCATGGAGGCATAGCTATACGTGAGCAGGCCCATGGCCGCCATGATGGCGGCAGCTAGAAAACTAACTGACAGGGTGCCGAAAACGCCGACCCGTTCCATTTGCGCTTGAGCCTCATCAATCAAGGCGGGGGTATCTTTTTCATCAATGCTGTCGATACCGGTCGTCGGAATGTTGTCAAAAACTGTCTCGCCAAGGCCGCCTGGTTGCAATCTGAGCCAGATATTATGTGGCATAGGCAACCCAAAGAAGGAAAAGAGATAATCTAAGTTGCCGATAACCGTGACCTGATCTTCGTAAACAGTTGGAAAATAGTCATAGAGCCCCACGATAATAAAATCAGTCTTGAGGCTGGCTCCATAATCCGTAATCACATGAATCGTGACCCGATCACCAATTCGCAAGAGATTATCTTCTAAAAATTCCTGAGACACTAAAATTCCCTCTTGCACCTGAGCCAAACGGTTCATCAAACCGCCCAATGATTCACTGGCAAAATCATTCCGAAACCAAGCCACACGCGGAAAATCAAGGCGATCTATCCCCAAAAATCGTCCGCTATAATTTCTGGTGGCTAATTTGATTTCAGCCCGATAATCACCCACCCGCGCTGAGGCTGCCACATTCGGTAAGGCGCCAAATTCCCAATGTGGCGGAATCCAAGCTGCGCCAAGGATTCCGCCTGGCACATCTGATAAGGCTTCACCTTCCAGATAGGGTTCAAAGGTCAAATCAGCTCCGACATTATAATAGAAACGGTCAATAAGCCATTGGTCTAAACTAGCGGCCATCGAGAGCGTATAAACCCCCAACGCCAGAGAGACAATCACTAAAATAAGCGGGGTGATATACTGCTGACTTTGACGACCCAATTGACGCAGGGCTAAGTGTGGAGTCAGCCAAGGGGTTAAACTAGATAGGCTATCTAAAATTCGCATGCTCAGTGGGAAGAGACGCATGGTCAAAAGCGCGGCACTTAAGATAAAGAGGGCAGGCACGAGGACAAGCAAGGGGTCTTGATAAAGATCATCAGGTCGGTCTTGAACGAGAGTGGCTAGACTGCCGCTGTTCATAAGTTGTCGATAAGCATAAGCTGTTGGAATAAGGATCAGTAAATCCGAATAATAGCGATACCAAAAAGGGCCTTGGATCGGGCGCGTATGTTCTCGCGCTTGGTCGATGACACTCTGTCGTGCGGCTGATACAGCTGGCAACAAACGAGCGAGTAAGACAATCGCTAAGGTAAAGAGAGTCAGGGGGATATTAATGCCCTGTGTAGAAATAGGCAATGGCTCTCTTTCGCTAAAAGAGAGGAAACTAACTGTGTAGCCCATCATCCGAGCCAAACCTGCTCCAAAGGCTAAACCGAGAGGATAGCCGATGATGAAAAGAATCACTTCTTCAATGAGGGTGAAGGTTACCACGCCCCCCAGAGTCATCCCTCGGCTGACCATAATCGCTGTCTCTCGACGCTGCCAATAGGCAATGACCGTAGAAGTGAGGATGAGAAAATAAAGTAAAAAGCCGAAAGCTGGAATATTAAAGCCTAAAAGAAGGATGGTTAAGGTATCCTGACGGCGGACAAACTTTTCTAAGGACAGAGAAGGAGCCGTCAGACGGGCCTCAGGGATATACTTACTGATAACATTCTGACTGCGCTCAAAGCCGAGCATATAATCACGACCTTGGGCTGGAATGGCGTGTGTGTCATCCAAAATCAGGTTCCAGCCAACGGCTCTGACCTTAACCGGTAAAAAGGCTTCGACATGGCTGATATAATCTGCCCGCTGAACCAGAAATGTTTCCTGAAATGCTTTTTCAGCATCACTGAACCAGAATGGCTCATCTGGGTCCATCGCTTGCCACAGACCTTGGACGCGGATAGGCAAAGGATAATCTACAGCATTAATCCGTAGGTCAAATTCATCGCCCAGTTGAATGCCAATCTCTTCAGCGAAGTTGACAGGTATCCAAACATCAAGCACAGCCTCCGAGATACCCTCTCCATAAGGCTCTCCGGCTGTAACCTGAATATGCGCCTCGGCCTCTTTCATATACATGAGATGGATATCTTCGATTGGCTTGGTTAAGTCATATCGAGAGCCAGCTTGCCCCCAGAGTTTCATCACCCCACTATCAGCTTCCAAACCCAGATGAACCACTGGTAAGCCTACTTCACCCGTGACTGTCTCCGCCACATTTCGCCCCAAGGTCTCAGCCAGTTCCAAGCTCAAAGGTATTTGGCGGGAAGCAAAGGTGTAAATACGGGTAGAAAAAGGAGGCCGTTTCGTGATACGGCTATATTCTGCCAAAACCTGGGTCAGGATGACCTGGTCCACCGCCTGGGCAAAGAACGCGGCACTGGAGACTAAGCCAACAGCAAAGATCACACCTAATAAAGCTAAAAAGCTAAGGCCAGGATGATAGCCTAGCCGTCGGAGGGCTAAGTGGCTCAAGCCAAGGAGCAAACGGAAGGGTCTAAGCCAAAGCGAGCTAGGCTTGGCTTGTCGCCAAGCGGTAACGGTCTGTGGCTTTTTTGGAGCGGATGGGGTGGTCGATGCGCTTTGGGTACTGGTCGAAGTGGTCATTGAAGGTCTCCACATGAAGCTAAGACACTATTGTAGCACAGGAGAGAAACGCCCCCAAATTCATATGAATTGGACCCTGATGACTCATTGAACTTGACAATTTTCAGACTATTGAAGCACAATATGTCAAAAAGATGGATTTCATCATGACCCACAGGCAAAATATTTCAGCAGTGTTTACGAACAAACCAAATATATTTTGAGCAAAATTGAGAAAGCATTAAAAATCGACTCCAAAACGTTATCTTCACATCTGAGGCCTAATCACAAAGGATATAAATAGATGAGCGAAATTTTAGTCGCCAAAACCATAGCTCCATCGACAACAGACCAACACATTAACCGACCTGTAAAGCCCCTGACTGGCCCGGTCCTGGATAATGAGCCAGAGGGGTAAAGCTGTTCGTGAAAATTTCGCCAGATGCTTTAACTTATATCACCACAGATCAAAAGCTTGAACCACCCTATCATCCTCTAAGCGATCTACCCTTGGTTATCATCGTTGGGCTGACCGGGGCGGGAAAAACGACAACTTTAGCCGGCTTACAAGAATCTGGGGTGAATTTCACCCTTTTGCCTAACCGTCGAACAGTCACTGATGACTTGATGATTAGCTATCTACAAAAGGAAGATGGGCAATTACCATATCCAGTCACAGACCGTCTTCAACGCTTTGAATATACCGCCCGTTATCGCCAAAAGTTTCCCGGAGGGATGGGACATGCCCTTAGTCGCCTCGCGGTCAATCCAAAGCAGGTCAAGCTGCCTTTGGTCTTTGATGGCTTACGGGGAAGCAACGAAGTCGCTTATGCAGCAGAAAATTTCAAGCAGGTCTACTTTCTCATCTTAGATGCCTCTGACAGCACACGCTTGCAGCGTTTGCTCAATCGGGCTGATGTATTCGACCAAGCCCAAAGCCCCAGCCGAGAGACAGACCACAGTCTTCTACAAACACTGTCTGAGATTGAAGGGATCAAAGACATTTTTACGCCCACTGAACTACAACAAATATGTACTTTCCCTCAAAATCAAGCCCTCAGTGCTGAGGCAATCTATCAAAAAACAAATATCATCACCACAGAGCATCGTCATTATGACTCAAAAGCGACACGAAATTATTTGATCGATATGCTACCCGCTGAACGCATCTGTCTGATTAATAACGACACCCAGTCTATCAAATCTGTTGTCACCCAAGTTCACCAATGGTTCAGGACAATAGAAAACTAGCGAATAAGTACTATGCCAAATATCGCCGAAATTCATACCACAAGCTTCACCCTCCCCCTGCGGGGTATCCTCAGTTGGGGGAAGTCTAGCCGTTTAGATGTTTTAAACCATGTTTTGGTTCGCCTTGTTTTAGACTCTGGTCATGTCGGGTGGGCTGAGGCTCCGCCCCGCCCGACAATTTATGGTGAAACGTCTCAGTCAATTCAGACCATCATTCAACAGCACCTTGCGCCCTATCTGATTGGTCTAGCGGCTGATGATTTTGAGACCATCAATGAGACATTAAATGTCATTGCCAATAATCATACTGCTAAAGGAGCAATCGATATTGCGCTCCATGAAGCCGTCGCGGCCTCAAAAGGACAAAGCCTCCTAGATTATCTTGACCCGCCTCAACGTCGTATCAAGGTCTCTTATATTTTGGGATTAGGAAGCCAAGAAATGATGCTCTCGGAAGCAAAGTTGGTCTATGAACAAGGGGTGCGTGTTTTGAAAGTTAAAGTAGGTCCTAATTTCGCTACTGATGTGGCGACGATTCAGGCTATTCACCAAGAATTTTCAGGGGCAGACCTCAGCCTTTATGTTGATGCGAATGAATGTCTTCTACCACATGAGGCCCAAGCGCAACTGCAAACCTTAGCAGAGCAGGGCATCCTATATGTTGAAGAGCCATTGCCAAAGTATCTCATTCAGGAGCGGGCCAACTTGCGAGCCACTGAGACACTCCCGCTGATTGCCGATGACAGTGTTTTCACGCCAAACGACTTGGCCCGTGAATTGACTTATAATACTTTTGATATCCTCAATATCAAAACGGCTCGGACAGGCTATACCCAATCATGTCAGATGCTAGAAGCAGCCTTGGCCCAAGGAAAAGGAATTATGGTTGGCTCTCAGGCCAGTTCAACCCTAGGCACAATGCGGACCGCCCTCTTCGCTGGGTTAGAGGGGATAGATCATCCTGCGGAATTAAGTTTCTTCTTAAAAGTGGAGGCAGATCTCGTCAATCAGCCGCTTAAGTTACAAGCAGGCTATATGGACTTAGAAAGTTTCCGCGACATCAAGATTGATGAAGCGCAACTCCGTACTTTTGCTAGGTCATAAAGTAAAGTAAAAACTTTTCTACTCCCTTACTTTTGCTTGTGCTTTAGCGAGCCAACCCTGAGTATACTTTAGATGTGGACTGTTCAAAGCTTGTAATAAGTTAACAGATTTGTTCAAGACCTCTTCAGCAGCTTCAAATTTATTCTGAGCTATATATAGAACGCCAATACTCGTTAACTCACGGGCTATGCCTGCTTGGTGCGTTATCTCTTGGACCAGGGCTAAAGCAAGGAAGTAATAGCGTAAGGCCTGTTCTTTGTCTTGACGAATTTCATATACTCGTCCCAATTGATGGAGTAAATCGGCTGTCAGACCCTTATTACCCAAGGTTTGAAAAATATCAACAGCACGTTCATAAGTTAAAAGGGCTTGCCCTAAATGACCTAAACGCTGGTAAACTGGCCCCAAGTTATACAGAGATAAAGCAGTTTGCTCTAAATCAGACGAGGATTCTGCCAAGACTAAGGCGCGTTGGTGGCGGGCCAAGGCTAAGGGTAAGTCACCTTGCTGTGCTGCTATATCCCCTAAACGATTTAACAAATCGATTTTTTGTTTCTGATTTCCCCACAATTGACTCATTATTAAAGCTTCAAGGAATAAATTTTGAGCCTGCTGAAGCTTATTTTGTTTTTGGCGTATCATTCCCTGATATATAAACATTTCGACTTGTTTTGCTTTTATGTTCAATTTTTGAAAGACATGGTGAGCTTGGCGATAATATTTGAGTGCCTTGCGCCATTGTCGATTTTGTCGTGTTATATGACCTAAATTTTCATACAAAATCGCTTGCTGTGACTTTAGACCAAGCTTCTGCACTTGTTTCAAAGCCAAGCGATAAAGCTGTTTAGCCTGTTGAAAATTCCCCTGCTCCCCGTGCAGGGTGCCCAAATACATCAGGCTGGTGGTACGCTCAATTTGATCCTCCATGGTTTCAAGCACCTCCAAAGCATCCTGATGCCTTTGCATCGCCTCATCTTTATAGCCGCCTTGTTTCGCCACCAAAGCCATATCATTAAAACACTGAGCCATTTGTCGCGGACTATTCGTTTTTTTCGCGTAAGATAGAGCCTGCTGATAGCAAGTTTGGGCCTCAACTAATCTTCCTTGCGCTTGGTTGATCGAGCCTAAATTCCGGCAAGTGAGCACTAGACCTGTTTCAACTTGGTAAGCTTCAGCAACGACATGCGCTTGGTCATAGTAACGCTGCGCCTGCTCAATATTATCCCGCATTTGTTCAATCTCACCCAAACCGTTTAAAGCACATACCCGTGTTCTGGGTCGATTGTAATTGAGACCCAGTGATAACGTCTTTTGATACAGGGCTTGCGCTTGTTCTAAATCTCCCCAATACTGATAAATTTTGGCAATGTGGGTTAAACTCAAAGCGACATCAATTTTTTCTTTTTTAGCCTCAGCCACAGTCAAAGCCTTTTGATAATATTTGAGGGCTTGTTTAAGTTGGCCTTGATGTTGAAACGTGAGACCTTTGGTAAGGTAGTCTGATACGGCTTGAATTGATTTTCTCCTTCAAAAAATCATAGACATTTCATCTATATTTCATCCAAAACCTGGTCGGGTAGGATAGGACGACAATCAGCATATTTATCAAGCAAGCTTATTCTTCCTCTGGTTCCAGGGTGAATGAAAGCGGATAACCCAATTCGCGGGCGGCTGTCTGAGCCTGATAAACTCTGCGGTAAGCCTCTTGATAGGGCAAAACACACACGAGAGACAGACCTGTATAGTGCGCTTCATAGGCAATGGCGATTGCTTTCTTGGCCCCTAGTTCAAAGATATTACACAGAACCGCGACCACAAAATCAATAGGCGTAATATCATCATTATGAATAATCACCCGAAAAGGCTGTTCTAGGGCTTCGTCATTCAGGACCACAAAATCGAGATCAACAGTTGGCTCTGCTGGAG
Organism: Anaerolineae bacterium; assembly: GCA_965199695.1. Lineage (GTDB taxonomy): Bacteria > Chloroflexota > Anaerolineae > 4572-78 > 4572-78 > CBDAUV01. The sequence continues at coordinate 3,684,468 of OZ241372.1, forward strand.
CAGTAATGGTGTCAGTCATTGTTGTGTTAGTCATTGCTATAGAGGAGATAAGGCCTGTTTGAGAGAAGAAACCATCAGGCAGGTCGCTACCTATCTTAGGAGTCATCAGGGCCTGAAATTGTCGGATGACAAGGTGGCAAGATTGTGTCATCGTTTCACTAGGCTGCAATACTGTCAGGCTGTAATTGGGCTGTCTGACGTTTCTGTTCATATAGGGCCTCATACTCTGTCACCAAGGCGATGAATGCTTCGGCTGTATTACAAGTGACAAGCTGATGGCGTACTTTAGCAACCCCTTTCAACCCCTTGGTATATTTCGCCACATGTTTACGAAATAGGACTAAACCACGTTCCTCGCCATAAAAATCCAGCATGGCTTGCAGATGGCGACGAATCAGTTGTATCCGGTCTGAAAGCACTGTCTCTTCAAAATCTTTACCTGCAAAAATCCAGGGATTACCAATTGCTGCTCGGCCGATCATGACCGCATCACAACCTGTTTCTGCCTTTAGACGACCAATATCCGCGCCGGTGGTCACATCACCATTGCCGATGACGGGGATCTTAACCTGCTGTTTGATCTCGGCGATAGGCTCCCACCGGGCAACCCCTTTATAAGCTTGCACTTTGGTTCGCCCGTGGATGGCAATGGCTGAACCGCCATGCTCTTCTAAAGCCTTCGCCACTTCTAAATAATTTAATGAGTCTTCATCCCAGCCCAATCGGATTTTACCTGTCACCGGAATATCTAATACTTTTGTCAAACGACTAAAAATTTGGGCGATCTTTTGAGGTGTTTTCAGCAAGCCCGCCCCTGCCCCGCGCCCAGCCACATTTTTCGCTGAACAGCCCATATTGATATCAATAATGTCTGGGTCTAACTCATGCCGCGTAATTAAGGCAGCCTCTTCGATCAAGTCCACATCACAACCAAAAATTTGATGCGTTACAGGCCGTTCAGCCGCATCAAACTTCAAGCGTTGTAAAGCTTGGGGATGAGCAAACTTGATTGACTCGACTGCGACAAATTCGGTATAGCTCATGGCCGACCCATATTCTCGACAAATTGAACGAAAGGGCAGATCAGAAAAGCCAGCCATCGGTGACAAAATGACATCGCCATAGATGGGAATATCCCGAATATAGAAGTTTGGTTTTAAGATAGACAAGTGAGATTTCTGTGCTTGATTCATGAAAAAATTCCTCAAAGTTGCAAAGTTGCAAAGTACGCCGAGACTAGGTCTGGTGATTTCAATCACCAGTTAACACGAAAAGTACGTTTCAACGCACTATCTATAGAACCTGTTTCAACAGGTTTCGCAGTGTCAACGGGGCTTTCGGATGTTTTGTATCCGCATAATGCTCCGTTTCGGGTTCGCCAACAGTATCACTTTGCCACTCTGCTACTTTGTCACCCTGTTACCCCAACTTTTTACGAAAACATTGCTCAACCATCTTTGGGTTAGCCTTACCTTTACTTAAACGCATGACTTGTCCGACCAAAAAGCCGATGACCTTTTGTTTCCCCCCCTTAAACTGTTCCACGGGGCCGGGGTGTTCACTGATAATTTGGGCGACCAAATCATCTAAGACACTGCTATCGCTGATCTGTTTCAAACCTTTGGCCTCAACAATCGCGTCGGGTTTATCCCCCGTCTCCCACATGGTACTCAAGACCTCTTTACCGGCCAAGCGATTAATGGCGTTTGTCTCAACCAATTCAATCAAGCGCGTCAGGTCGCTCGGCTCAAATTTTATCTCTCTCGGAGTCAAATCACCCTCATTGAGCAGCCGGAAAATTTCCCCCGTAAACCAATTGGCAACCGATTTAGGGGCTAACTTTCCCTCGCTGGCCATCATAACCTGCTCAAAAAACCTGGCCCGCTCTCGATTCTCAATCAACAAAACAGCATCCTGCCTTGGCAACGACCATTCCTGAACATAACGGTCTAATTTCTGGTCAGGCAACTCCGGCAAACGCGCCTGCAAAGCTTCAAGCCAAACTGGATCTAAATCGAGCGGGGGTAAATCTGGCTCAGGAAAATACCGATAATCATGAGCATCCTCCTTGCTGCGCTGCACGACGGTCATATTTTTATTTTCGTCCCAACCCATCGTCACCTGTTCGACTTCTCCACCAGCTTGCAAAATTTTGGTTTGACGCTTAATCTCGTAATCAATGGCGTTACGAACCGTACGAAAAGAGTTCAGATTCTTAACCTCAACCTTAGTCCCAAATTCCTCAGTCCCAACCGGACGCATAGAAAGGTTAACTTCACAGCGCATGGCCCCTTTTTCCATATCACCAGAAGAAATGCCCAAATAGCGAACAAGTTGACGTAACTTGCTAACATAGGCATAAGCCTCATCTGCGGTGTGGATATCTGGCTCTGTCACTATTTCCATCAAAGGTACACCAGCGCGATTCAAGTCCACCAAGGATCCATGGCCCACATGGGTCAATTTACCCGTGTCCTCTTCCAGATGTAAACGACTTATCCGAATATGACTGGTCTGGTCTTGCACTTGTACATCTAAATAGCCCGCAGTGCAAATTGGTTCTTCATATTGCGAAATTTGATAGCCCTTCGGCAAATCGGGATACCAATAATGTTTGCGAGCAAAAACACTATGCGGATGCACTTTGCAGTTGAGGGCCATGCCCATCATAACTGCGTAAGCCACAGCTTCTTCATTAATCACGGGCAAGGTGCCTGGCATGCCCAAACAAAGGGGATTGACGTGATGATTCGGTTCTTGACCAAAAAAATGAGCGTCCACGCTGGTGAACATTTTACTCTGGGTTTGTAATTCAATATGTACTTCCAGGCCGATGACAGCTTCGTAGGTTGTCATGAGGTCATCCTTCTTTGGTTAGACATCAAAAGGGTCTGTCGTCATTTGGGTAGATTCTATCATAAGGTCCATTGACCGACAAGTACACAGGACTCAAGGAGCGCGTGTCAGAGCGAGACTACAAAAAAATGGAGGGAGCGATAAGAAACGGGAAAAAGGCGTATTCATGAAGAACGCATTGCCGAACAGGAACAGCGGAGCAGCTATATCCAAAATGCTTTGGGGGCTCTCTCTCACATTCAGACTGGATGGGTGTCTGATGTGCGAACCTTAGCCAGTGCCGTTCAAATCACGCTTGATGAAGGGGCTTTAGGAAAAACAGCCGCCCAAGTGAGTGAAGCCCTCAAAGCGGGCGACCCCAGCATCTGGGTGCTACAAGCTAACAACACCCTCCTGGTGAGCGTATCACAACTTATGGATGGGGAAGAAGAAATTGTGGCTGAAAGATTAAAGGCTGAACTGTAAAATTAGACCCGAGCTAGACAACTTGTCCTTGGATAGCCTAAGACTTCTGGCTCAGTTTGCAAAGTCTTGTGATCTATGTATGATCTTATCAGCGATTGTTTATGGATATATAGAAGGAGGAACAAGATCATGAATTTAACCCTAAAAGCTAAATGTAGTCTTAGTTTGCTCATCGGGCTAGGCTTGAGCCTTTGGTTGGGGGTCAGCGTGGCCCAAGCCCAATGTCCAAATGATTTGTGTTATGTTGACGCTAATGGGACATCCCTGACACCAGATGGGATGAGTTGGGCCTCAGCCTTCGCCAACCTGCAAGATGCGCTCACTGTGGCCATATCCGGCACCGAAATATGGGTGGCGGCGGGAGTCTACCGCCCGGACGAGGGCGGGGGGCAGACCAACGATGATGTTACGGCCAGCTTTGCCCTGACCGATGGGGTCAAGCTATACGGGGGCTTCGCGGCCACGGAGACCGCGCGCAGTCAACGCCAGCCCAGGGTCAACGTGACCGTCTTGAGCGGGGATATTGACGGCAATGATGGCACAGATAGCCAGGGGGTGGTCACGACGACAGCCAATATTACGGGGTCGAACGCCTACCACGTCATCTTCAACAGAGATGTTAGCAGCACGGCGGTCTTGGACGGCTTCACCATCACCGCTGGGGATGTGAATGTTGGGGGGGTCTGCCCGGATAATAATAATTGCGGCGGGGGGATGTACAACATAAGAAGCAGTCCTGTGATGAGCCAAATCAGCTTTAGCGGCAATCGGGCTGGGGCCCACGGCGGGGGGATGGTCAACTGGGAGAACAGCAATCCTAAGATGAGCCAAATCAGCTTTAGCGGCAATTCTGCTAATAGCAACGGCGGGGGGATGTTCAACAGTGCCAGCCATCCTGAGATGAGCCAAGTCAGCTTTAGCGGCAATACTGCTAACCAAGGCGGGGGGATGTTCAACCAGCTCAGCAGCAGACCTGAGATGAGCCAAGTCAGCTTTAGCGGCAATTCTGCTAACCAAGGCGGGGGGATGTACAACATTGGCAGCAATCCTCACATTGTCAATAGTATCTTCTGGGGGAACGCAGCGAGTGGCCTGACCAATGCCCCGGCTCAAATTCATAATCTCAACAGCAACCCGGTGATCAGCGACACCTTGGTCCAGAGTTCAGGTGGCAGCAGTGCTTGGGATAACAACTTGGGCTCAAACGGCGGCAACAATCTAGACGCAGACCCGCGGTTCCGAGAGCCTATCGACCCGGCGGATGCCCCCACCAGTGCTGGCAATCTGCGCCTTAGACGAGGCTCCCCGGCCATTAATGCCGGCGATGACCGTGCCGCCAGCGGCCCGCTAGATTTAGATGGAGCCCCCCGCATCCAAGGGGGGAGGGTGGATTTGGGGGCCTACGAAACGCCCGCGCCCTATCTCAGCCTGAGCAAAGCGGTCAGCCCAGTCAGGGTTGAACTAGACCAGCGGGTGACCTATACCTTGGTCTTGAGCAATAGCGGCGCAGCGAGTGACACCGTCCGTTTAACCGACACCGTGCCCAGCGGGGTTGAGTTCGCCGCTTGGGTAGCGCAAGGGGGGGCGATGGAGAATGCTAATGAGATTAGCTGGCAGGGCCTAGTCACAGCGGGAGAAAGCATCACCATCACCTTCGCGGGGACCAACCGCAGCTTAGGCGGCTCCATCACCAACATGGCTCAGTTCAGCGGCAGCCTCCAAGCAGGGTCAAGCAGGGCCAGCTATAGCGTCTTTAGGCCGCGGGTTTATGTTGACGCTAATGGGACCTCCCTGACACCAGATGGGATAAGGTGGACCTCAGCCTACACCAACCTGCAAGATGCGCTCGCTGTGGCCATAGCCGGCACCGAAATATGGGTGGCGGCGGGAGTCTACTACCCGGACGAGGGCGGGGGGCAGACCAACGATGATGTCAGGGCAAAGCTGGCCCTGACCGATGGGGTCAAGCTATACGGCGGCTTCGCGGGCACGGAGACCCAGCGCAGTCAACGCCAGCCCAGAACCAACGTGACGGTCTTGAGCGGGGATATTGACGGCAATGATGGCACAGATAGCCAGGGGGTGGTCACGACGACAGCCAATATTTCGGGGTCGAACGCCTACCACGTCATCTACAGCAGAGGGGTCGGCAGGACGACGGTCTTGGACGGCTTCACCATCACCGCTGGGCAGGCTGTGGGTGCTGGCTGCCCGGATGCTTGCGGCGGGGGGATGTACAACAGTATAAGCAGTCCTAAGATAAACCAAATCAGCTTTAGCGGCAATTCTGCTGCCAACGGCGGGGGGATGTACAACTTTGGCAGCAGTCCTGTGATGAGCCAAGTCAGCTTTAGCGACAATCTTGCTACTAACATCGGCGGGGGGATGTACAACTATAGCAGCAGTCCTGTGATGAGCCAAGTCACCTTTAGCGGCAATTTTGCTGATGGCAGCGCCGGGGGGATGTATAACACTAACAGAAGCGATCCTGAGATGAGCCAAGTCACCTTTAGCGGCAATCGTGCTATTATAGACGCCGGGGGGATGTTCAACATTAACACCAGCGATCCTGAGATGAGCCAAGTCACCTTTAGCGGCAATTTTGCTGGTTCCAGCGGCGGGGGGATGGTCAACAGTGGCAGCAATCCTAAGATGAGCCAAGTCAGCTTTAGCGGCAATCGTGCTGTTAGATTCGGCGGGGGGATGTATAACTGGACCAGCAATCCTTGGATTAGCAATAGTATCTTCTGGGGGAACGGGAGGCAGATGAATGCCTGGGCTCAAATTGTGAATGCCAACGCCAGCAACCCGCTGATTAGCGACACCTTGATTCAGGGTTCAGATGGCAACAATGCTTGGCTGAACATCTTGGCAAACGGCGGCCACAATCTGCTAGACGCAGACCCGCGGTTCCGAGAGCCTATCGACCCGGCGAATGCCCCCACCAGAGCTGGCAATCTGCGCCTTGAACCAGGCTGTTCCCCGGCCATTGATGCCGGCGATGACCGTGCCGCCAGCGGCCTGCAAGATTTAGATGGAGCGACCCGCATCCAAGGGGCGGGGGTGGATTTGGGGGCTTATGAAAGTAGGCCGCCGATTACTCTCGTGGCCTGTGTCAGCCTGAGCAAAGCGGTCAGTGCAGCCATTGTTGAAGCAGGCCAGCGGGTGACCTATACCTTGGTCTTGAGCAATAGCGGCGCAGCGAGTGACACCGTCCGTTTAAGCGACACCTTGCCCAGCGGGGTTGAGTTCGCCGCTTGGGTAACGCAAGGGGGGGCGATGGAGAATGCTAATGTGATTAGCTGGCAGGACACACTCACAGCGGGAGAAAGCATCACCACCACCTTCGTGGTGACCAACCTCAACTTAAACCGCGCCATCACCAACAGGGCCCAGTTCAGGAACAGCGGCCGAACAGCGTCAACCAGCGTCAGCCATATCGTCTTGAGGCAGTTTTATGTTGACGCTTCTGGGACCTCCCTGACACCAGATGGGCTGAGTTGGACCTTAGCCTACACCAGCCTGCAAGATGCGCTCGCTGTGGCCATAGCCGGGGACGAAATATGGGTGGCGGCGGGAGTCTACTACCCGGACGAGGGCCGGGGGAGGATCAGCAATAATAGAGGGCAAAGGTTTAACCTGAGAAATGGGGTCAAGATATACGGGGGCTTCGCGGCCACGGAGACCCAGCGCAGTCAACGCCAGCCCAGGGTCAACGTGACCGTCTTGAGCGGGGATATTGACCACAATGATGTCACAGATAGCCATGGGGTGGTCACGACGACAGCCAATATTACGGGGTCGAACGCCTACCACGTCATCAGGAACATCGGGGTTAGCAGCACGACGGTCTTGGACGGCTTCACCATCACCGCTGGGCAGGCGGATGTTGGGGGTAATAACTGCCCGGATAATTGCGGCGGGGGGATGCTCAACATAAGAAGCAGTCTTGTGATAAGCCAAGTCAGCTTTAGCGGAAATTCTGCTGCTGTCAACGGCGGGGGGATGTTCAACGATAGAAGCAATCCTGAGATGAGCCAAATCAGCTTTAGCGGCAATTCTGCTGCTACCAACGGCGGGGGGATGTACAACATTGACAACAGCAATCCTGAGATGAGCCAAATCAGCTTTAGCGGCAATTCTGCTGCTACCAACGGCGGGGGGATGTACAACATTGGCAACAGCAATCCTGAGATGAGCCAAGTCAGCTTTAGCGGCAATAATGCTGCTAACTTCGGCGGGGGGATGTACAACATTGACAACAGCAATCCTGAGATGAGCCAAGTCAGCTTTAGCGGCAATCGTGCTGATAACGGCGGGGGGATGTTCAACACTGACAGCAATCCTCAGATTATCAATAGTATCTTCTGGGGGAACGCAGAGAGTGGCCTGATCAATGCCAGGGCTCAAATTCATAATGCCGGCGGCAGCAACCCGGTGAGCAGCTACACCTTGATTCAGGGTTCAGGTGGCAGCGGTGCTTGGGATAACAACTTGGGTATAAACGGCGGCCACAATCTAGACGCAGACCCGCTGTTCGAAGAGCCTATCGACCCTTTCCTGGCCCCCACCAGTGCTGGCAATCTGCGCCTTGAAGACTGTTCCCCGGCCATTGATGCCGGCGATGACCGTGCGGCCAGCGGCCCGCTAGATTTAGCGGGAGCCCCCCGCATCCAAGGGAGGGGGGTGGATTTGGGGGCTTATGAAAGTAGGCCGCCGCTCGTGGCCTGTGTCAGCCTGAGCAAAGCGGTCAATCCAGTCAGGGTTGATGCAGACCAGCGGGTGACCTATACCTTGGTCTTGAGAAATAGCGGCGGCGTGAATGACAGCGTCCGTTTAACCGACACCGTGCCCAGCGGGGTTGAGTTCGCCGCTTGGGTAGCGCAAGGGGGGGCGCAGATAATCGCTGATGAGATTAGCTGGCAGGACACAGTCCCAGCCGGAGAAAGCATCACCATCATCTTCGCGGGGACCAACCGCATCTTAAGCGGGGGCATCATCATCACCAACACGGCTCAGTTCAGCGGCAGCCGCCAAGCAGGGTCAAGCAGGGCCAGCTATAGCGTCTTTAGGCCGCGGGTTTATGTTGACGCTGCTGTGATGCCCCCGGTGATACCAAATGGGGTGAGGTGGACCTCAGCCTACACCAACCTGCAAGATGCGCTCGCTGTGGCCACAGACGGCACCGAAATATGGGTGGCGGCGGGAGTCTACTACCCGGACGAGGGCGGGGGGCAGACCAACAATGATGTCACGGCCAGCTTTGCCCTGACCGATGGGGTCAAGCTATACGGGGGCTTCGCGGCCACGGAGACCGAGCGCAGTCAACGCCAGCCCAGGACCAACGTGACCGTCTTGAGCGGGGATATTGACGGCAATGATGACACAGATAGCCATGAGGTGGTCACGACGACAAACAATATTACGGGCACGAACGCCCGCCACGTCATCTTCAACAGAGATGTTAGCAGCACGGCCGTCTTGGACGGCTTCACCATCACCGCTGGGGATGTGAATGTGGGGGGGTTCTGCCCGGGTGATAATAATTGCGGCGGGGGGATGTACAACATAAGAAGCAGTCCTGAGATAAACCAAATCAGCTTTAGGGGCAATCGGGCTGGTGGCCACGGCGGGGGGATGGTCAACTGGGATAACAGCCATCCTAAGATGAGCCAAATCAGCTTTAGCGGCAATACTGCTACTCACCACGGCGGGGGGATGCTCAACGATAACAGCAGACCTGAGATGAGCCAAGTCAGCTTTAGCGGCAATCGGGCTAACATCGGCGGGGGGATGTTCAACCAGACCAACAGCAATCCTAAGATGAGCCAAGTCAGCTTTAGCGGCAATTCTGCTGTTAGCAACGGCGGGGGGATGTACAACCAGAACAGCAATCCTCACATTGTCAATAGTATCTTTTGGGCGAACGCAGCGAATGGCCTGATCAATGCCCCGGCTCAAATTGCGAATACCAACGGCAGCAGCCCGATAATCAGCTACACCTTGATTCAGAGTTCAGGTGGCAGCAGTGCTTGGGATAACAACTTGGGCTCAAACGGCGGCAACAATCTAGACGCAGACCCGCTGTTCCGAGAGCCTATCGACCCGGCCCATGCCCCCACCAGTGCTGGCAATCTGCGCCTTGAACCAGGCTCCCCGGCCATTGATGCCGGCGATGACCGTGCGGCCAGCGGCCCGCTAGATTTAGCTGGAGCCCCCCGCATCCAAGGGAGGGGGGTGGATTTGGGGGCCTACGAAACGCCCGGGCCCTATATCACCCTGGCCAAACTGGTCAGCCCAGCCCTTGTTGAACCAGACCAGCGGGTGACCTATACCTTGCTCTTGATAAATAGCGGGCTGGTGAGTGACAGCGTCCGTTTAACCGACACCCTGCCCAGCGGGGTTGAGTTCGCCGCTTGGGGAGCGCAGGGGGGAGCGCAGAGGCGCGATGATGAGATTAGCTGGCAGGACACAGTCACAGCGAGAGAAAGCATCACCATCACCTTCGCGGGGACCAACCGCATCTTAAGCAGGAGCATCATCATCATCAACACGGCTCAGTTCAGCGGCAGCCTCCACACAGGGTCAAGCAGCGTCAACTATAGCGTCTTGAACGTCCGCCCCTTCGCGGCTGACGACACCTACAGCACAGATGAAGACACCCGGCTGACGATCATCAGCCCCACTGGGATCTTAGCAAATGATGGCGACCGCAACGGGGATAGCCTACAGATTTTCCTCCTGAACGATGTCAGCAGTGGGACACTGGACTTGCAACTTGATGGCAGCTTTGTCTATACCCCGGCTGCTGATGTCAACGGCCAAGATTACTTCAGCTATATCGTCAACGACGGCGTGTTGAACGACATGGCCCTTGTGACCATCACCATCGCGGCGGTCAATGATGCGCCAGTAGCCTTTGACGATACAGACAGGGCCAATGAAGACGAAGCGGTCAGCATCAGCGTCTTGAGCAATGATGTGGATGTAGACAATAGTCGCTTGTCCCTGACGGCGGTCAGTCCAGCCCAGAACGGCAGGACCAGCATCAGCGGGCAGCAGGTGGTCTACAGCCCGAGTCTGAACTTCGCCGGCACAGACAGCTTTACCTATCGCGTCTCTGATGGCAGCTTGAGCGACACGGCCTCTGTGACCGTGACCGTCAATGCGGTCAATGATGCCCCGCTGGCCGAGGCCGGGGCAGACCAAAGCGTGAGGGTCAGCCAAAGCGTGACCCTTGATGGCAGCCGGAGCAGCGATGTCGAGGGGGATGCCTTGCGTTATGGCTGGCAGCAGACAGGCGGGCCCAGGGTGACCTTGAACAGGCCCAGCCTCAGCCGAACAACCTTCATCGCCCCAGCCGTCCCAACCATCTTAACCTTCCGCCTAAGCGTGACCGATGAGGCTGGCCTAGCTTCAAGGGCAGATGAAGTGGTCATCACCGTCACAACCGTCACAGAGGAAGCGATTGCGGGCTTGAGGGCTCAAAACAGCAGCCCGGCCGCGCTCAATGAGGTCATCACCTTCACCGCCCACATCACGGCCGGCGACAATGTGACCTACAGGTGGGACTTCGGGGATGGGGGCAGTGCTGGGGGTCAAGAAGTGACCTATCTCTATCTCCAAACGGGAACATACACCGCCAAGGTCGAGGCCAGCAACAGCACCAACCGCTTGACCGCCACCACAGGGGTGACGATTACCGATATGACAGGACGCAGTGTTGTAACCATCGCCGGCTTAACCGTCCAAAACAGCAGCCCGGCCGCGGTCAATGAGGTCATCACCTTCACCGCCAACATCAGGGCCGGTGATGGGGTGAATTACAGGTGGGACTTCGGGGATGGGGTCAGGGCTGTGGGTCAAAGGGTGAGCCATGTCTATACCCAAGCGGGAAGGTACATCGCCACCGTCTTGGCCATCAACAGCATCAACCGTTTGACCGCCACGACAGGGGTGACGGTTACAGAGGAAGCGATTGCGGGCTTGAGGGCTCAAAACAGCAGCCCGGCCGCGCTCAATGAGGTCATCACCTTCACCGCCCACATCACGGCCGGCGAAGGGGTGAATTACACTTGGCACTTCGGGGATGGGGGCAGTGCTGGGGGTCAAGAAGTGACCTATCTCTATCTCCAAACGGGAACATACACCGCCAGGGTCGAGGCCAGCAACAGCACCAACCGCTTGACCGCCACCACAGGGGTGACGATTACCGATATGACAGGACGCAGTGTTGTAACCATCGCCGGCTTAACCGTCCAAAACAGCAGCCCGGCCGCGGTCAATGAGGTCATCACCTTCACCGCCAACATCAGGGCCGGTGATGGGGTGAATTACAGGTGGGACTTCGGGGATGGGTTCAGGGCTGTGGGTCAAATCGTGAGCCATGTCTATCGCCAAACGGGAAGGTACACCGCCACCGTCTTGGCCATCAACAGCATCAACCGTTTGACCGCCACGACAGGGGTGACGATTACCAGTATGCCAGAGCCCAGTGATGAAGCCATCGCCGGCTTGAGCGTCCAAAACAGCAGCCCGACTGCGGTCAAGGAGGTCATCACCTTCACCGCCAGCATCACAGCGGGGACGAATGTAAGCTATACTTGGGACTTCGGGGATGGGGGCAGTGATGTGGGTCAGGAGGTGACGCATGTCTATAGCCAAGCGGGAACTTACACCGTCAGGGTCCTGGCCAGCAACAGCACCAATACCAGGACCGCCACGACAGGGGTGACGATTACCAGTATGCCAGAGCCCAGTGATGAAGCCATCGCCGGCTTGAGCGTCCAAAACAGCAGCCCGACTGCGGTCAATGAGGTCATCACCTTCACCGCCAGCATCACAGCCGGCGATAATGTGACCTACACTTGGGACTTCGGGGATGGGGGCAGTGATGTGGGTAAAATCGTGACCCATGTCTATCCCCAAGCGGGAACTTACATCGCCACCGTCGAGGCCAGCAACAGCATCAACAGGTTGACCGCCACGACAGGGGTGAGGGTTACAGAGGAAGCGATTGCCGGCTTGAGCGTCCAAAACAGCCCGGTCACGCTCAATGAGGTCGTCACCTTCACCGCCAACATCGCAGCCGGGACGAATGTGAATTACATTTGGGACTTCGGGGATGGGGGCAGTGATGTGGGTCAGGAGGTGACGCATGTCTATAACCAAGCGGGAACTTACACCGTCAGGGTCGAGGCCAGCAACAGCACCAACAGCTTGACGGCCACGACCGTGGTCAGCATCATCCCTATCGAGAGGCCCGAGATTGATGTCACTGATTATCTAAACCCTGACCTGCGGCTTGAAAACTTCACCGCCTATCAGGGGATGGACTACTCCTATACCGTCAAGGTTTCGCCAAGCCTGATGAGGGCTCAGACCCTTCGTCTCCCGGCGACCCAAGTTTACAGGCTCTCCGCCCCGACCAAGCCCGCTTGGCTGGATTTTGTCGATCATCAGGATAATACAGGTACGCTCAGGGGGGTGCCAGGGGCGGCGGACCGGGGCGAACAGGCGGTCACCATTCTGGCCACAGACGGCCAAGTGAGCAGCACCGCCGTTTTCACCCTTACGGTTGGGCCTAATCAGGTCTATCTGCCTTTGGTCTTTAAGTAGCACCTGAGACGAGCCCTTGGCGGTTGTTTATCGCGCCTAACTCACTTTGCTCAAATAAAATCAGCCAAGTATATCTGGAGAATTAGCAGAGAGGTTTCGAAAGCCGTCCGATATTATTTGCTGATGGCAAAAATTCAAATCTCCTAATAAGTATTGGCCGAAGCGTATCATCGGCTGATGTTTAGCTCATAGTCTAACAAAGATTTCGGAAGATCACATCACCTAAAGGGGTGAGAAAAGAATGATTGTGAAGAGGTGAATAGCGGTTGCCAAGAGACCATGTTATAATCTGGTAATTAATCAACAGAGCAAGTCATAAAAGGAGCTAGACTATGCGTTTAGGATTAAGCCTTGGCTACTCAGGAGCCACCATCAGCTTGCCGATGGACATGGTCCAAGAAGCAGATCGACTGGGCTATTATGCTGTTTGGACGGCGGAGGCTTATGGCTCGGATGCTGTGACTCCCTTGGCTTGGATTGGGGCGCAGACCGAACACATTAAATTGGGATCAGGTATTCTGCAAATGCAGGCCCGTACCCCAGCCATGACAGCCATGACGGCCATGACTTTAGATCAGTTATCAGGTGGACGGATGCTGCTGGGCTTGGGCCTATCGGGCCCGCAAGTCATCGAGGGTTGGCATGGTCAACCTTATCGCAATCCTTTAGGCCGCACTCGTGAATATGTTAGCATTGTGCGCCAGATTTTGCGGCGAGAGGCCCTCTTGACCCATCAAGGGCAGCATTATACCATCCCCTATCAAGGAGATGATGCCACAGGGTTGGGCAAACCATTGAAAAGTATTTTGCATGGCCGAGCCGACCTGCCTATTTACACGGCTGCAATGGGGCCAAAAAACGTCACCCTCGCGGCGGAAATCGGCGATGGCTGGTTGCCCATTTTCTTTTCTCCTCGCCATTATGATCAGGTGTATGGTGATAACGTGGCTCAAGGTTTTACTAAGGCTGGCGGAGATAAAGACATCGCCCAATTCGACATTGCGCCCTCAGTGATGGTGGTCGTTGGGGCCGATGTCGATGCTTGTCGGATGATGGTCAAGCCCAGCCTCGCGCTCTATGTAGGCGGCATGGGGGCCAAAGGCAAAAATTTCTATCATGATCTCATTCGACGCTATGGCTACGAGGCGGCGGCTGACATCATTCAAGACCTCTATCTTGCAGGCAAAAAACAGGAAGCAATCGCCGCTGTGCCTGATGAATTGGTCGATGATGTCGCCCTCTGCGGCCCGAAAGAACGGATTGTTGAACGGTTAGAGCTATGGCGAAGTAGTCCCATTACGACGCTAAATGTGACGACGTTTAGTGTTGATGCGGTGCAAATGATGGCGGAGTTGGTGTTGTAAAGGCAATGACAGTTTTTTATAGAGGTAGCTTTGAAAATAAGGATCATTTATAATTTCTTGCGATTCTTTCATCTAAATGTTTCTGCGCTCTTATATGCTGCCATTGCCTATTCGTATTCACTTATGTGGTCTGCTGATTGACTATTCATTTTTCCGCCAAAAAAGCTTCCATCGAGTCATCTATCGCCTCCAACCACGGCGTGTGGTGAACGGAGGCCATGGTGCCTGTCACAGGGGACTTGAAAGCTTGGTTGCGATAGCCAACGATGCTGTCAGATTTATGACCTTTCCACTGTTTAAATTCTTTCACAGTTAAATCTAAATCAAAGGCCGGATAATCGACATAGTGGTGCAGATCACGCATGTGATCGGCTTGAAATTCGATCATCTGATAGGCATCTTCTAAAGCATCTTCTTTGGCCCGCCAGGCAGCGATATCTTGAGCGCGTTCCGCTTGGTCTGGCAGGGTAAGTTTGCCCCTGATGACATCTCTGGCATACCAAGCCATTAGGTCGAAATGAGAGAAGGTGTACCATTGATCCTGCATACTGAGGTACATGAGCCGGGGGTTCTTGTTCCAGACAACCCCCTTATAGAGACCTTCGGGATAAAGGATATTGGGGCACCGTAAACGGAGGTCATCTGCCATAAAAGGGAAATGATGCTTATAGCCTGTACATAAGATAATTGCATCCACCTCTGTGCTGGAGTCATCTTGAAAATTCACCTGGCGACCTTCGATGTTTGAAATCAAGGGCCGTTCTTCCACGGTGGTCGGCCACTTAAAGTCCATGGCTGCGGTTCGATAGCTGATGGTCACTGATTTGGCCCCATATTTGTGACACTGGAGGGCGATGTCCTCGGCTGAGTAACTGCCCCCCACGACCAAAAGAGCCTGACCGATAAACGCATCGGCTGACCGAAAATCATGGGCATGCAGCACCCGACCTGGAAAACTTTCAATGCCCTCAAAATGGGGCACATTAGGTGTCGAGAAGTGTCCCGTGCAGACCACAACATAATCAAAGGTTTCGAAGGATGTTTTATTATCAGCAAATGATTCGCTCACCACCGTGAATTTTTCAGGCTCTGGGTCATAAGAGACATATTTGACGACGGTATTAAAGCGAATGTATTTTCTGATATCGCTCTTTTTAGCGCGTCCGACAATATAATCATGTAAGACGGCTCTGGGCGGGAAAGAGGGGATTGGTTTCCCAAAATGTTCATCGAAGGAATAGTCTGCAAATTCAAGACATTCCTTCGGGCCATTTGACCACAGATATTGATACATGCCATTGTGTACGGGTTCACCGTTTTCATCCACACCCGTACGCCAAGTGTAATTCCAAAGCCCGCCCCAGTCGCTTTGTTTCTCATAGCAGACCAGTTCAGGAATATCCTGTCCATCTTTGGCGACAGTCGTAAAAGCCCTGAGTTGTGATAGGCCACTCGGCCCAGCACCAATAATAGCAACACGTTTATTTACTGCATTTTCAGACATTGTTATCTCCTAAAAGTGGCAAAATAGCAGGGTGATAATTCATTGACTCTTATAGGCAACTCCCATCCGCTTGTTCTAGTTCGACTAGTCAAGCGTACCTTTGCTTGAGTTGTAGGAGGTAAACTTCGTACAAATTCCATTACCCTTCCATCTATTTATTTCCTATAGATTGCCTGAGCAAATATCCAGTTGCCCCAAAAACCTTCTCCAAATCAGTAATCGCTATTCTAGCCCTATGCTTAATAAATAAATTTGCTTGCAGCTTGCCAAATTGCCAGAGTTCTCCATCCGTCACAATACCATAAACGAAATTCTCATCATTTTGATTCATTTTTTGTGCGGCTACTAATTCTGCTAGACACTGCCCCCACCCTTCGACAAAATTATTTTGCTTTGCTTCAGCAATCACTAAAATAGGTAAACCCAGTACTGTTTTACCTAATTCTGATTTTGTTGAAATTAAGTAATCTGGGGTGCCTGTTAATTTATGATCAACGCTAATTGACTTGTGGCTCCAAAGTGTATATCTATCGGCAAAATTTTTATAAACTTCCCGGATCACTGGATAAATAACATTTTCACACCGCGAAGCTTCCGATGAAAAAACATCGATATTGTCTAAATTAAAGTCAAGTTCTTTCATAAAATCCTCAGATGGACTTAAATCAATATAATCGATAAAGTTTTCTTCGATATATTTTATGCTGTATTCTTCTTGAACTTGGGCAATAGATTTAAAGTCTGTAAATGCCATTTTCTACTCCAAATAAAGGCTAATCCTAACGCAACTTCCCCCGTCCCTGAATATCCCATACGACCTCAACCACGCCAGCTCGTACACCATAAAGCTGGTCGTGCAGAAACAAGGTCATATCTGTATAACCAGGAATGAAGTCGAAGGCATCGCCGACCGTGATGTTGGGGTTGGGTTGGGACAGAATAATGGTCCCGTGTTCGGCGGAGGTTCTGATGGAGCCTGCATTGGCCAAGCCAATTGGTTCTGGGGTACGGCCTGACCAAGCGGGGAGGGTTTTGAAGCCAGCGTCGAAAATGAGGCGTTCTGGTCGAGGATGGCTGCTGATGGTGCTGCGAATGAAGAGACAGGGAGTCGTCTCCACGCCCCATTGTCGGTAGGAGACATCAGAAAAGATGACCCCACCGGCCTGAATTTCCGTCAAGCAGGGCAGATGAGTGCTGATGGTGTAGGTTCCGCTGCCGCCGCCACTGACAATTTCGACGGGCAGGTCAGCCGCTCGACATTGATCTGCTGTTTCTTTCAGCAGCCCAATTGCTTTCTCAATCGTCTCGCGCTTGATCTCGGGGTCTTCAAGGCCGACCGCATGGCCTTCCCAAGCCATCAACCCCAAATAACGTAAGCCCGGCCTGTCATGCACAAGGCGAGATAAGGCGACGGCAGCTTGACCTGGAGCCACACCGGAACGCCGCATGCCGGTGTCAACATCAACCAAGACACCGATTTCAACCCCTCTGGTCGCCGCCGCTGCCCCCATTTCCTTAACATTGGTCGGGTTGTCTATCGCCACCTTGACCGCCGCTTGCCCTTGTATATTGACTAAGCGTTGAATTTTCTGTGGGCCAATGATTTGATTGGCGATGAGGATATCTTTGATACCTGCTGTAGCCATCACCTCCGCTTCGCCTAATTTGGCACAAGTCACGCCGATGGCTCCAGCCGCAATCGCCTGATGAGCAATCGCGGGCACTTTGATGCCTTTGGTATGCGGTCGCCAATTCACCCCAGCCGCTTGGAAATATCGCCCTAAATAGGCGATATTTTGTTCAAGGATATCTAAATCTACCCACAAAAAGGGGGTGTCAAGATCGTTTTTATGAAGACCAATTTCAGTCATAAAGCTTTCTCCGTCGTTTAATCGAGGTAATTCATTTCTGGCCTTAGGTCCCAACGAATAACATCGGGCGGCTGTACCTGTTTCGCCCAGGCCTTTAGCAAGTGAGCATCAGCGCGTTTAGTGGCCATGATGGCTTGGATGTGGTCTGGATTCCAATCCGCCAAAATTTGGTCTGTTAGTTCTTGACGTATGGCTTGACAATTTGGGTTTTGGGCTAAGTCGATTTGTTCATGAGGATCCTCGGCTAAGTTAAAGAGCTGAGGTTCATACCCCTGATAATAGACCAGCTTCCATTCATCGCGGCGAATCATACGCTGATAACTCTCCCCGTCGGGCGTATATTGATCGACACAATATTCCGAATAAGCAACGTCTTCCCAATTTGGCGCATCGTCTTTGCCCTTGATTAAGGGCAGGAAACTGCGCCCAGATGAATTGGGCAGGGCTGGAGCTTGGAGCGCATCCAAAATCGTTGCGTTTACATCTAGGGCACTGATGACCCGTTCATTGCGTTGTCCAGCGGGGATGACTCCAGGCCAGGAGACGATTAAGGGCACGCGAACTGATTCTTCATAAAAAGTGTGTTTCCACCACAATCCATGTTCTCCTAGCATATCGCCATGATCAGATGTGTAGACGATGAGGGTATTGTTGGCTAAATTATTAGCTTCTAAGGTGTCCAAGATTTGGCCAATCATCGCGTCGAAGCGGGTGACTAAGCCCCAATAGGCGGCGCGAGAACGTAAAATTTCTTCTTCAGTGACCACTTCGCTATGCGTGTGTTGCCGCCAATGACGCAGATAAGGATGTTTTTCTTCGGCAAAAGACTTGTTTTTGCGGGGTAGGGTCATCTGGTCTGCATACAGCTCATAGTCTTCTCGGCGAGCCACATAAGGCGGGTGAGGTAGCATAAACCCGACAGTTACCGAAAATGGATCAGCAGACTGGCCCGCTCTGCGAGCGACTCCCACGCGGTTGAGATAATCAACGGTGGCCGCGGTGACATATTCATCATGCACCTGATAGGCCATCTGTCCTGGCCCCGATTTTTCTAGGCTCCCGCGGTCTGGTCCAGCCGTGCCATCTAAGATGCCACGATCAACAGCAGCGCCACCGATATAGTTGGGCGAGTGGTCGCCCACGTATCGTTCCGCATAGCCATGGAACTGATCAGGCCCAATTGCATGCATGCGACCAATCAGCACAGGCCGATAGCCCCCTGCACCCATTGCGTGGGCAAGGGTTGGAATGCCAGAATCCAAGACATGATCGTTGGTCCAAACTTGGTTCTGATGAGGATGTTGTCCGGTGAGCATAGACATCCGAGAAGGGACGCAGATCGGTGAGTTACAATACGTGTTTTCAAAAAGAACCCCACTGGCCGCTAAACGATCTAAATGAGGCGTTTGTACCAAGGGGTCGCCGTAGCAGCCTGTGACCTGAGGGCAATGCTGGTCGGTGTGGATGTAGAGTAGATTAGGGCGGGATGGCGTGGGCATGGGTGGTCTCCTTTGGGTTGGCGTGGTGAAGTAAAATCCTATAGATTCGCAGACCGCCACCAGCGCAAGTATTTGTCGCGTAGCTCATCGCGTGACGGCATAGGGAAGTAGACTAAATCTGCTCCATTGCCGACGAAAATACCGCTTTTGATCATGCGATAGGGGAACTCAACGCTTTGTACGCGGTTGACCATCTTGTTTTGAATGGTTTTCGTTTGCAATTCTAATAAACATTCTCGCAGGTGGTCAAGATAAGTATAAGGGAGATTATGGCTCTCGCCAAACTCGGGATCACTGGCTAATGCGCCTAACTGAAGGTCTACATAGCAGATGGCTGGAATATGTATCATATTTTTTGGATCGGTGATAAATTTGTAAAATGCGACGGGGCCTTGTGTGCTGACGACGAGTGGATGAACAGGCGTGATTTCTTGATAGAGGTGTAAGTCTGTATCATCTACTGGATAATCTGAGCTAGGATTCAAACTGAGGGCTTGTCCATAAGCTGTCACAAGATAAAGCTTTTTGAAGGCCGAGGGTGACGTACGTTCTAAAACGCGGTAGGTGGAAATATAGACGGATTTTTTAGGCTTGCCATCCTCATGGGGAACGCACCGTTTGTAACCTTCCTCAATTCGGAAAAATTCGTGCCGAAAATCTGGGTCTAATTCAATGAACATAGCCTGCCCGCGCAGCTTTTTATGGCTACCAACAGCATAATAGATCCCAAATTCTTCGGGGGACAACATAGAGGCGATGAGGGCTTCGGGGATGAGCGAGAGATATAAGTAAGTGGTCGACATACAATCTCCTTCTTTAGTTAAGCTAAGACCTTATATGATGAGAATTGGCAATGATTTACGCTCAATAAGTTAAACGAAGTTGAGGAATAAATCAAATTAATCAGTAGACAGTGGATCGTGGTTAATGGCTGTTGAACCTTGAATACTTTTTATCGTAAAGGAAAATTCATGACGCTGACAAAAGCAGAAACACGGCTACAAATCGGTGTATTAGGCTGTGGCCCAATCGCGCAGGCGGTACACTTTGATGCCTGTCGCAAAGCCTGTAATGCTGATCTTTATGCTATATGTGATATTGCTGAGGATTTATTAGATCAAATGAGGGTCATCCATCAGCCTCAAGCGAGCTATCGAAACTATGATGAGATGTTAGCGGATCCACAGCTTGATGCGGTTCTCATCGCTGTGGCCGACCAATATCATGTGCCCCTATGCCAAAAAGCCTTGAGCGCAGGTAAACATGTCTTGGTCGAGAAACCGTTGGGGGTGACCATTGAAGAATGTGAACGTGTTCGGGCGCGGGTTCAAAGGACGGGTTTGGTTTTACAAATTGGCAATAATCGTCGTTTTGACCCTGGTGTTGCTTTTGCTAAACAATTTATGACCGCTGAAATGGGTGAGCGGATGGCGTTTAAGATTTGGTTTTATGACTCAGTTCATCGGTATACCATGGTGGATAATATTTATCCATTGATCGTGCAAAGTAAAGCGGCCAAACGCCCATCCGGCAATCCCAAAGCAGATAGGCGACGATATCTGTTGATGACCCAAGGAAGTCACCTGCTGGACTTGGCCCAATTTTTGCAAGGGGATATCATCAGTGTCCATGGTGCCCGACGGGTAGAGAAATATGGGGCGTACTGCTGGTTTCTCGGCTTGGATTTTGCTGATGGTAGTGTTGGGCATGTTGAGTTGCTGATCACTTTGCGCGGCGATTACGAAGAAGGATTTCACATAGCCGGAGAATATGGCAGCATTCAGGGCCGCTTATACTTACCCTTTCATCATCGCTCTGGCGAAGTTGAATGTTTTTCGCGCAAAGACGGTCGTTATCATCGACCTTTGGGTGAAGATGCCCACACTTATAAACTGCAAGTGGAAGGATTTGCAGACACTATCTTACATGGTCGAGCGATGTGGGGGGCCGGGGTTGAGGATGGCCTAGCAACGTTGCGCGGCTTGGTGGCGATTGCACGCGCTGTAGAGACGGGAGAGCGGGTTTATTTAGCGGATGTGCAGGGTGGGGTATAATGACTGCCAATGTTAAATTGTTGAGGAGAAATTTATCAGGCAAATCGGCACTTTCGGCCAATTATCGAACATATCTTGCAAGCAGAGCCATCTTCAAGTAAGATAGGCTCCATGATCGGAAAAATTTTATGGCTAACCATTGGTCTAGCCTTTGCTATGCTCATCAGTGCCATCGTCATGCCGGTTATTTGGTTGCTATTTAGACTGGTCGGCTTGATTGATGTCGCGATACCAATCTTAGGTGGTTATAGTACCTTGATGATGGGCGGTGGGCTAATCATGGGGTCACTCGTAGGAGCGGCTCTATTGGCGATAACCACCCACATCTTAAAGGAAGTGGATAAATTAGGCCTTGTCTTTGGGGCACTGGGTGGGGCAATAGGTGGCTTTGCGAGTTCGCTCATGTTTTTTCCTTTGGTGGCGATTTTATAAACAGCGACCTGAGGTAGACGACGATAAAATTTGGCCTGCAATTGCTCAACGGCCGCTGGATTGACAGTTTGTCGGGCCAAATTTAACTGTTTTGTTTGATAGGTATAGCCTAATTCAGCCAATAGATCATCTGTCGGGGCATTTAACTCAAAGATTTCAGAAAATGTGTCGCTTTTATCCGGTTGTAAAATCATTGCTGCCTCCTGAGGGGTAAATTTCGTACTCCCGCTGCTCACCTCTTAACTTAATGACAGGTTTTGTTTTTGCCAGTGATTCTATAATGCCTCCTAGCAAACTGTGACAGCAAAGTCGTCTTTCCAATTCCATCTTCTCCTTCAACGACTACGACTTGAACGTCATTCTTAAATATATCCTCAATTGTATCAATTACATTAGTCCGTGGTACTTCCAGTTTTGGCGACTCTGGAAAGCTGCTGCAAAAATGTAGGTCAGGTTTAACTGGGCCAGCGGTGTTGAAAAAGCGCATTCGTTTTTATCCTTCTCATCTGCATCTTGATATTTTCATCCGCTTATGATACTTGGCTGATTTTATTTGAGCAAAGTGAGTTAGGCGCGATAAACAACCGCCAAGGGCTCGTCTCAGGTGCTACTTAAACACCAAAGGCAGATAGACCTGATTAGGCCCAACCGTAATGGTGAAAACGGCGGTGCTGCTCACTTGGCCGTCTGTGGCCAGAATGGTGACCGCCTGTTCGCCCCGGTCCGCCGCCCCTGGCACCCCCCTGAGCGTACCTGTATTATCCTGATGATCGACAAAGTCCAGCCAAGCGGGCTTGGTCGGGGCGGAGAGCGTGTAAGCCTGTGCCGCCGGGAGATGAGGGGTCTGAGCCCTCAGCAGGCTTGGCGAAACCTTGACGGTATAGGAGTAGGCCACCCCCTGATAGGCGGTGAAGTTTTCAAGCCGCAGGTCAGGGTTTAGATAATCAGTGACATCAATCTCGGGTCTCTCGATAGGGATGATGCTGACCAAGGTCGTGGCGGTCAAGCTGTTGGTGCTGTTGCTGGCCACGACGGTGGCGGTGTAAGTTCCCGCTTCGGTATAGACACGGCTCACTTCTTGACCCACAGCACTGCCCCCATCCCCGAAGTCCCAAGTGTAGGTCACATTATCGCCGGCTGTGATGTGGGCGGTGAAGGTGACGACCTCATTGACCGCAGTCGGGCTGCTGTTTTGGACGCTCAAGCCGGCGATGGCTTCATCACTAGGCTCTGGAATACTGGTAATCGTCACCCCTGTCGTGGCGGTCCTGGTATTGGTGCTGTTGCTGGCCAGGACCCTGACGGTGTAAGTTCCCGCTTGGCTATAGACATGCGTCACCTCCTGACCCACATCACTGCCCCCATCCCCGAAGTCCCAAGTGTAGGTCACATTATCGCCGGCTGTGATGCTGGCGGTGAAGGTGATGACCTCCTTGACCGCAGTCGGGCTGCTGTTTTGGACGCTCAAGCCGGCGATGGCTTCATCACTGGGCTCTGGCATACTGGTAATCGTCACCCCTGTCGTGGCGGTCCTGGTATTGGTGCTGTTGCTGGCCAGGACCCTGACGGTGTAAGTTCCCGCTTGGCTATAGACATGGGTCACCTCCTGACCCACATCACTGCCCCCATCCCCGAAGTCCCAAGTGTAGGTCACATTATCGCCGGCTGTGATGTGGGCGGTGAAGGTGACGACCTCATTGACCGCAGTCGGGCTGCTGTTTTGGACGCTCAAGCCGGCGATGGCTTCATCACTGGGCTCTGGCATACTGGTAATCGTCACCCCTGTCGTGGCGGTCCTGGTATTGGTGCTGTTGCTGGCCAGGACCCTGACGGTGTAAGTTCCCGCTTGGCTATAGACATGGGTCACCTCCTGACCCACATCACTGCCCCCATCCCCGAAGTCCCAAGTATAGCTTACATTCGTCCCCGCTGTGATGTGCGCGGTGAAGGTGATGACCTCATTGAGCGCGGCCGGGCTGCTGTTTTGAGCCCTCAAGCCCGCAATCGCTTCCTCTGTGACGGTGATGACCACTTCATTTGCCCTTGAGACTAGACCCTGCTCATCGGTCACGCTTAGGCTGAAGGTTAAGATGGTCGGCACCGCTGGGGCGATGAAGGTTGTTCGGCTGAGGCTGGGCCTGTTCAAGGTCACGTTGACCCCGCCTGTCTGCTGCCAACCATAGCCCAAGGCATCCCCCTCGACATCGCTGCTCCGGCTGCCATCAAGGCTCACGCTTTGGCTGACAATCACGCTTTGGTCTGCCCCTGCCGCTGCCAGCGGGGCATCATTGACCGCATTGACGGTCACGGTCACAGAGGCCGTGTCGCTCAAGCTGCCATCAGAGACGATATAGGTAAAGCTGTCTGTGCCGGCGAAGTTCAGACTCGGGCTGTAGACCACCTGCTGCCCGCTGATGCTGGTCGTACCGTTCTGGGCTGGACTGACCGCCGTCAGGGACAAGCTATCATCTTCAATATCCGTATCATTGCTCAACACGCTGATGCTGACCGCTACGTCTTCAGCGGTGCTGGCTGTATCGTCAAAGGCTACTGGCCCATCATTGACCGCCCGGATGGTGATGGTCACAGAGGCCGTGTCGGTCAACACGCCGTCTGAGACCTGATAGCTGAAGTAATCTTGACCATTAAACTGAGCCTGCGGGGTATAGACAAAGCTGCCGTCAAGTTGCAAGTCCAGTGTCCCACTGCTGACATCGCTCTGGAGGCTAGCGGTCAGGCTATCCCCGTTGAGGTCGACATCATTGCTTAAGACCCCAGTGGGGCTGATGATCGTCAGCCGGGTATCTTCATCTGTGCTGTAGGTGTCGTCAGCCGCGAGGGGGGCGACGTTCAAGACGGTATGGCTGACGCTGCTTGACCCTGTTTGGACGCTGCCGCTGAACTGAGCCGTGTTGGTGATGGGGCCGCTTAAGTTGAGGTTGCTGACCAAGAAGGTGATGGTGATGCTTTCTCCCGCTGTGACTGGGCCCTGCCAACTGATTTCATTAGCGGTTATCACCCCCCCCCCCCCCCCCCCCGCGCTCCCCAAGCGGCGAACTCAACCCCGCTGGGCAAGGTGTCGCTTAAGCTGACGCTGTCACTCACCACGCCGCTATTGCTCAAGACCAAGGTATAGGTCACCCGCTGGTCTGGTTCAACCCTGACTGGGCTGACCGCTTTGCTCAGGCTGACAAGGGACCCAGCTTCATAAGCCCCCAAATCCACCCTCCTCCCTTGGATGCGGGGGGCTCCATCTAAATCTTTAGGGCCGCTGGCGGCACGGTCATCGCCGGCATCAATGGCCGGGGAGCCTGGTCTAAGGCGCAGATTGCCAGCACTGGTGGGGGCATCCGCCGGGTCGATAGGCACTTGGAACAGCGGGTCTGCGTCTAGCAGATTGTGGCCGCCGTTTCCCAAGGTGTTCAGCCAAGCACTGCTGCCACCTGAACTCTGGACCAAGGTGTAGCTGATTACCGGGTTGCTGCCGGAATCGGAATTAAAAATTTGAGCCGGGGCATTCATCTGCCCACTCGCTGCGTTCCCCCAGAAGATACTATTGCTAATCTGAGGACTACTGTTCACGTTGAACATCCCCCCGCCGATGGTAGCAGAATTGCCGCTAAAGCTGACTTGGTTTATCTCAGGATTGCTGTTCTGGTTGTACATCCCCCCGCTGAAGTTAGCAAGATTGCCGCTAAAGCTGACTTGGCTCATCTTAGGATTGCTGTTCTGGTTGTACATCCCCCCGCCGCTGGTGGTAGCAGAATTGCCGCTAAAGCTGACTTGGCTCATCTTAGGATTGCTGTTCTGGTTGTACATCCCCCCGCCGAAGTTAGCAAGATTGCCGCTAAAGCTGATTTGGGTTAGCTGAGGACTGCTGATTGCGTTGTACATCCCCCCGCCGCAAGCATCCGGGCAGCTACCAATCCTAGTACCCCCAGCGGTGATGGTGAAGCCGTCCAAGACCGCCGTGCTGTTAACCCCGATGTTGTGGATGACGTGGTAGACGTTCGACCCCGTAATATTGTTTGTCGTCGTGACCACCCCCTGCCCATCTGTGACATCATTGCGGTCAATATCCCCGCTCAAGACGGTCACCTTGGTCTTGGGCTGGCGTTGACTGCGCGAGGTCTCCGTGGCCGCGAAGCCGCCGTATATCTCAACCCCATCTTTCAGGGCAAAGCTGGCCCTGACATCATTGTCGGTCTGCCCCCCGCCCTCGTCCGGGTAGTAGACTCCCGCCGCCACCCATATTTCGTCCCCGGCTTGGGCCTCAGCGAGCGCATCTTGCAGGTTGGTGTAGGCTGTCGTCCACCTCATCCCATCTGTCATCGTCAGGGTCACAGATGCGTCAACATAACACAAATCATTTGGACATTGGGCTTGGGCCAAGCTAACCCCAAACCAAAGGCTCAAGCCTAGCCCGATGAGCAAACTAAGACCACATTTAGCTTTTGAGGATAAATTCACGATCTTGTTTCCCCTCTGAAAATACCAATTAACAATTTTTAAAGTATACCAAGTATACGCTTATTTCCTAATCCGTCCACTAGCCACCACCAAAAAATCCCCCGTCTCCGTCGCCAAACGCTGTCCCGTCTCCCACTCATAAAAGCCTGTAATCAACTGATAATCGCCTAGCGCCAGTTGGTCTGGCAGGGCCAAAGTAAAAATGTCATTGACCACTTCCTTATATATTACTCAAAAATCTAAATAAAAAATAATCATCATTAACTGATAGCACATACCAAATGAGGTTCTTATGAAAAGTGATGATGCGTAGGCCAGTTAATTCCGTAAGCCAACTCCTCTCACCTCCTCCCCTCATATTTAGTTGACATAAATAAAAAATCTATGGTATACTTGGAATCAGGTTTATATTAGGCACACAAACATATCTTTATAGCTGCAAATATCATTGGGAGTCATTATGGGGGCGAACAGAAGTAACTTAAAGCTAAGACCCTTCATCATTATTTTATCCATTATATTGATCTTCTTAATCATTTTATTCGGTGCTTTACTTTTTTTGCGGGTTCGTACTGGCAATCCCTTGAGTTTATTGCCTATCGAATCCCAAGAGGCGACACCAGCAGGTGACGAATCATCGGCAGAGGATGAAACTGATGGCGATACAGAGATTGACGATTCTATGACATCGGATGAACTATCCGCGACCTCTTCAGAAGACACGTCATCAACTAGTGTTTCAACACAAGATGCGGCGCAATCGCCCTCAGAGGCTTCGGCGACACCAACCACGACCATCCCAACGCCGACATCCCAACCGTCGACCGCAGACACTCAGCCCACGCATTCTGGGTCATCGGCCCTTGGAGTCCTATCCTCATCCGCTGAAACCAATCTCCTGCAAAACGGAGACTTTGAGTTAGGCTTCGGTGATAACGGCGTTGGCCTATTTTGGCAGAGTTTTACCAATGGTGGCGCGAAATATATCTTCACGGCCGAAGGATGGCCTTCTGCCATTCATGAGGGTCAAGCGGCGCAACGGATGAATATTTATGAAGCCACGCAAGCCGACCGCTATGCTGGCCTTTATCAGACAGTGACTGTGCTGCCACATCAAACGTATCGACTCAGGTTACATGGTCAAGTCAGAAGTCAGACTGGTGACATCAAGGAAAGTCAATACGGCTATCGCATGCAATACGCGCTCGACTTTACAGGGAGCGCTCATTGGCAAAATATCCATAGCGAGGATTGGGTTGAATTGCCTTGGGATGAACAATTGATCGACGGCTCTAATGTCACTTTCTTAAGCTACGAACAAACGATTGTCCCCACTGGTTCCAAACTCACCCTATTCATTCGCGCTTGGCAAAAATGGGCCATCCCAGCAGAAGGTCAGTATACGCTTGATAGTTTGAGTCTGGTCGGCCAAAGCCCTACCTTGGCTACGTCGGACCAATCACTGCCGCCCACCGGCGATGGATCCAATAGCTTGGTCGACCTGACCGACCCGCGTTTGTGGATTAGCTTGCTTTTCTTAGTCCTTCTAATCGGTTGCCCTATGTGGCAAAACAAACGTAACAGATATGTCGGCCAAATGGTAGATGATTAAAGAGGATCAATCTTATAGCGTTATTAGTTATTGGTTGTTAATGATTGCCCTAATTATTAATTGTTAATTACTAATTGCTAATGATTAGCTTTGAAAGGTGTAACCATGTCAAGAATTAGTCGTATTCCGAGAGGACAACGCATTCTGATTATATTATTGATTTTGATTGAAGGGTTATTAGTCTGTGCTATGCTCGCCCGCCTCTCTCAGTCTATTGTTTTAACAGATCCAGGCATTGTTGCTCAAATACCCCAACCGATTGATCAAGCTGCTGAACCTGAACCTCAGGCTCAAACGCCCTCAGATGAGGCAACACCTACAGCCGCTCAGGTACTTCAAGCAACTAATACACCTAAGCCAACTGCAACACCAACGAATGAACCTACGGCGACCTTCACGGCTGTAGCGACAGCGACTCCAAAACCAGCAGATGGGGACGCAAGGAATAATTTAGCCAGCGTCGATTCGGGCGGCGATGCGCCGCCGGCGACGAGTACCAGTACCCCAGCCCAATTATCCATCAAGCCGGCGACGAGTACCAGTACCCCAGCCCAATTGCCCATCAAGCCGGCGACGAGTACCAGTACCCCAGCCCAATTACCCATCAATCCTACAAACACACCAACCAATACCTCACAACCGAATACCCCAATCAGCACCCCACAGACTGCGGACACGCCAACTGCTGCTGCACCTCAAGAGCCTACGCCCACGCTCATCATCATACCAGTCACCGGAGATGACTCGCCTGAAACATTTGACTTGGCAAGCATCGTCTTGGCCTTGGTGGGAACTTCAATGCTGCTGTTGTTATTAGGCGGAGCCAGGAAGCGTCATAGAAGATATCCTCATGGGTTGTCTGATTAGGGTGTTTTTTATAATAAATAATGAATGTCAGCCTAAATTCGGGCGGCTGGCACAAAGTCCAGATTCACCAGGCAGTCTCTAACTCAGTTATTTTATTTTCATTCTTATCTTTGAAATTCTCTATTAAATAAGAGGGGTATTACCTTGGATCGCAAAAAAATTTTATTGCACTTTGATACTGATTCTCAACCCAGTGTTTTTGATACAGTGGTGGCTTATGACAGTGGCGTAGACCACCTCATGCCTCTAGCCAATGTCAGCTCAGACCAAGTCGAGTCGCTGGTTGAGGGGGCGATTTATACCCGTCCGCCCAAACAGAAAAAAAATACGGCCATCTTCGTGGGGGGCAGTGACTTGGCTGAGGGAGAATCACTGTTCCAGGCGGTTCAACAAGTCTTTTTCAGCAAATTCCGTGTCTCCCTCATGCTCAATAGTAACGGCTGTAATACCACCGCCGCCGCCGCGGTCGCTCTTATGACCCAAGCCCAGTCAGTAGCTGACCAGACAGCCCTTGTCTTGGCTGGCACAGGACCAGTCGGACAACGGACGGCGGCTTTATTAGCCTTAGAAGGGGCCAAGGTTCGGCTCACCTCACGCCGTTTGGATAGGGCTGAAGCAGCGTGTCAAGCCATTCAAACGCGCTTCAACTGTGAGATACAACCCCTGGCGGTTTCTGATGATGCTTCGACCCAAGCAGGCTTAGATGCAGCGCATATTGTGGTCAGTGCTGGTAAGGCAGGGGTTGAACTATTAGCAGAAGATGCCTGGCGTGACCATCCGACACTCGAAATGTTGGTTGATATTAGCACGGCCAGGCCAACAGGTATCGGTGGTCTTAAGGCTAGTGATAAAGGGAAAGAACGAGGGGGAAAATTGTCTTTCGGTGGTTTAGGCATTGGGGCCATGACATTGAAAGTCCATCAAGCCTGTGTGGCAAAACTTTTTGAACGGAATGATCAGGTGTTTGATGCAGTTGAAGTATATGCTATGGCGAAGGAACTAAGAGGATAAAGTAAGGAGTGAACATGGATGCGATTACTTTAGACATTTCCGCCTTGGGGCAACTGACAGATGAAAAATTGCTCTTACTCTGTCGTCAAAATCGAAATACACGGATTGAACGCACTTGCAAAGGAGAATTGGTCCTTATGACTCCAGCCGGATCAGAAACAGGGAGTAAAAATTTTACGATTATTGGCGAGTTGTTTATGTGGAATAAACAAACAAAGTTGGGGATTGCTTTCGACTCATCGGCTGGATTTACGCTCGCCAATGGGGCTATGCGGGCTGCTGATGCCGCTTGGATGACCAATGAACGCTGGGAACAAGTACCTGTTGAAGATAGAAGTGGCTTTGCTCATATCTGTCCTGACTTTGTGATTGAGCTCATGTCGCCTAGTGACCGACTTGCCGCTGCTCGGGCTAAGATGGATGAATGGATTGAAAATGGCTGTCGTTTGGGTTGGTTGATTGATCCTAAGCGAGAAAAAGTTTATATTTATCGGGCTGACGGGAGTTTAAGTGTCTTGGAGTCCTTTGATGCGTGTGTTTCTGGCGAAGATGTATTAGCGGATTTTGAGCTAAATTTAGCGGGGCTTCGCTAGGCCCATTGCTTCGACTTTGACAAGCCTTGACCCCTTTGCTATAATTCCCCACCTTAAAATGTATAAGCTGCGAAGAAGGAACAGAGTAAGCGCCTGATTGGGGTTCAGAGAGGCACTGGTTGCTGCGAAGTGTCCCCCAACCCGCCGAAATCCATTCCTGAGCAAGTACGGTGATGAGCCGTCCGGGTGCGCCCGTTATCGCGCTGAGAGACCCAGTTTCAGGGCTATCGCTAGACCCCCTATCTTCAACTGATTTCTGGGTAAAAAAAGGTGGCACCGCGAATAATCCTTCGCCCTTTTCGGGACGAGGGATTTTTTTATGGCATTAAGGAGAAGATTATGCTAGACCTCAATTTTATCCGCGAAAACGCGGACCAAGTGAAACAAGCTTTACGAGACCTCAACGGGGAGGCTCCGATTGATGACATCTTAACTTTAGATCAAAAACGACGCGATGTGCTGCAAGAAGTGGAAGTGTTGCGGGCTGAACGGAATAGGGGCTCAAAACAAATTGGCAAGCTGATGCAGGAGGGTAAAAAAGCGGAAGCGGAAGCCCAAAAAAAGCGCCTGGGTGAGATTGGACAGCAGATCAATCAGTTGGACGAACAATTACGCCAGACCGAAGCCGACCTCAACGATAAGCTTCTTTATGTACCCAATATGCCGCTGCCGGCAGTGCCCCTCGGCCCAGATGAGGCGCATAATGTGGTCATCGCGGAGAAAGGCAAGAAGCCCCAATTTGACTTTGAAGCCAAGCCGCACTGGGAATTGGGTGAAGCCTTGGGCATTATCGACTTTGAACGCGGGGTGAAGCTATCCGGCAGCCGCTTCTATGTCTTGAAAGGGCTTGGGGCACGTTTACAAAGAGCCTTAATCACCTGGATGCTCGATGTTCACATTGAGCAGCACAACTATACAGAGGTTTACCCGCCCTTCATGGTGCGTGAACACTGTTTGACAGGGACGGGTACACTGCCTAAGTTTAGAGATACTGTTTATCACGATGCTGAAGAAGATTTTTGGTTCATTCCCACAGCGGAGGTGCCTGTGACCAATCTCTATCGAGACGAAATTTTAGAAGAAGCTCAACTGCCTATTTATCACGTCGCCTACACCCCTTGCTTCCGCCGGGAAAAAATGAGTGCTGGTCGTGATGTGCGCGGCATTAAGCGGGGACATCAATTCGATAAGGTGGAAATGGTCAAATTCGTCACCCCTGAAACAGGCCGCGAGGAACTGGATAAATTGGTCAATGATGCTTCTGATATCTGCCGCCTGCTGGCGCTGCCCTACCGACTGGTGAATATCTGTACGGGTGATTTAAGCTTTGTAGCAGCCATGAAGGTTGACCTCGAATTGTGGGCTGTCGGTAGCCAAGATTGGCTTGAAGTTAGCTCTTGTTCTCTCTTCACCGATTTTCAAGCCCGTCGGGCCAATATCCGTTATCGCCCTCAGAACGGGGGACGACCACGCCATGTTTACACCCTCAACGGCTCCGGGTTAGCCCTGCCCCGCCTGGTTATCGCTATCTTAGAGAGTTACCAACAAGCCGACGGGTCCGTACTTATTCCTGAAGTCCTGCAACCCTATATGGGCGGACGAAGTCTGATCGCCGTAACTTAACTTGAAAATTCGTCCGCCATAGGGTAAACTAGCCCTAAAGAGGACATTCGCGCACGGTTAAGACCAACCCTAGAATGGCTGCCTGTAACTCGGCTCTAGGTTGAGCAGTCCCAACCGTCTGTGAACAGCTATTTATTTACTTTGGAACAAACAATGGCCTTAAGTTTAAATTGGGATTTAGACTCGATTTTCCCCGGTGGTAGTCAATCACCGGCCTTAGCTGACTTTCTAAGGACACTAAAAACAGACTTAGATCTAGCCTTATCATCTTCTTTGCCTGCCCTAAATTCGGCAAATCAAGCGACCTGGGTCATAGCGATTCAAAATCTATATGATTTAGGGGCCAGATTAAACCACGCCTCTTCATTTATCACCTGCTTGGTCTCTCAAAATGTCAAAGATGATTTAGCCCAACAGTTACAGGCCCAGACAGACCACCTCCGAGCCAGTCTGGGCACTTTATGGACCAATTTCACGGCTGCTTTTGTTGAACAGGATGATACCGCTTGGGCCAATCTGCTTACCCAGACCGACTTAAAAGAGGTGGCCTTTCACCTGAATCAAGAACGTGATTTAACCCGCCAAAAGATGAATCCCGCCTTGGAAAATTTAGCCAATGACCTGGCTGCGACGGGCTATCATGCTTGGGACCGCTTATATGGCACGGTAAGCGGGAATGAGACGGTCAACTTTGATGAAGAACCGCTATCATTAGGACAATTACAAAATCGCTATCGCGATGATCCTAATCGAGACGTGCGGCAGCGAGCTTATACCTTATACACGGAAAAGTGGCACCAGATCGCCCAAACTTGCGCTATGGCCTTGAACAATCAAGCTGGTTTTCGTTTAACCTTGTATAAACATCGCCAATGGAAATCCTTCCTCAAAGAACCCCTTTTGAATAACCGTCTCACGCTAGCAACCCTAGAGGCTATGTGGCAGGTCATTGATACGAAAAGTGAAAAATTACTTGACTATTTCGCCGCCAAAGCCAAACTATTTGGCCTAGAACAGCTTGACTGGTACGATGTTGCGGCCCCAGTGGGGGAAAGCCCCCGCATATTTACCTATGAAGAAGCGGCGGATTTTGTCGTAGACACCTTAGCCAGCTTCAATCCACACATTGCTGACTATTGTCGCTTCGCCATCGACCAACATTGGATTGAAGCCGAAAATCGTCCTGGCAAGCGGGCTGGTGCTTATTGCACCAGCCTGCCGCTTATTAACCAATCTCGTATCTTCATGACCTATAACGGCAGTTATAATGGCCTGCTGACTTTGGCTCATGAGCTTGGGCATGGTTATCATGGTTGGGTTATGCGTGACTTACCCTATGGGGCCAGATCTTATGTAATGAGTTTGGCCGAGACAGCCAGTACCTTTAATGAAACAGCCCTCAGCGAGGCTAGTTTAAGCATGGCCGGTGATGCTCAAGCGCGTCTCAGTCTACTCGCCTGCCAACTTAACGATACGACTGCCTTGCTGATGGATATTCGATCTCGTTTTGAATTTGAAATGGCTTTTTTTGCAAGACGACTTGAAGAGGTCCTCAGTGTGGATGAATTATCCGCGTTGATGCTCACAGCCCAGAAAAAATCCTTCAAAGATGGACTGGCTTCCTATCATCCTCTTTTCTGGGCTTCAAAACTACATTTCTATCTGACTCGCACCCCCTTTTACAATTTTCCCTATACGTTTGGCTATCTCTTTAGTAATGGACTTTATGCCCAAGCCTTAGCAGAGGGGAATGGATTTCATAAGCGTTATATCGCCTTACTACGTGATACGGGGCGCATGAACACAGAAGATTTGGCCCAACATCATCTCGGTGTAGACCTGACCCAGCCCGCCTTCTGGGAAATGGCTGTTGAGCGCGTCTTAGAACCTGTGGGCGAGTTTGTCAGATTGGCCAATGGGATTAGAGAGGAAGTTGTTTTCTAGTCGTCTTGTCATACCGCTAGGATTGACGGATTATTCTTTATTACCATAATGATAAGGGAGAAACCAAATCATGAATTTAATCCTAAAAGCTAAATGTGGCCTCAGTTTGCTCATCGGGCTAGGCTTGAGCCTTTGGTTTGGGGTTAGCTTGGCCCAAGCCCAATGTCCAAATGATTTGTGTTATGTTGACGCTAATGGGACATCCCTGACACCAGATGGAATGAGTTGGACCTCAGCCTACACCAACCTGCAAGATGCGCTCGCTGTGGCCCAAGCCGGGGACGAAATATGGGTGGCGGCGGGAGTCTACTACCCGGACGAGGGCGGGGGGCAGACCGACAATGATGTCACGGCCAGCTTTGCCCTGACCGATGGGGTCGAGATATACGGGGGCTTCGCGGCCACGGAGACCGAGCGCAGTCAACGCCAGCCCAAAACCAAGGTGACCGTCTTGAGCGGGGATATTGACGGCAATGATATAAAAGATGGGCAGGGGGTGGTCACGACGACAAACAATATTAACGGCGCGAACGCCTACCACGTCATCTTCAACAGCGATGTTAGCAGCACGGCGGTCTTGGACGGCTTCACCATCACCGCTGGGGATGTGGATGTTACGGGGTTCTGCCCGGATAATAATAATTGCGGCGGGGGGATGTACAACATAAGAAGCAGTCCTGTGATGAGCCAAATCAGCTTTAGGGGCAATCGGGCTGGTGCCCACGGCGGGGGGATGGTCAACTGGGATAACAGCCATCCTAAGATGAGCCAAATCAGCTTTAGCGGCAATTCTGCTACTCACCACGGCGGGGGGATGATCAACAGCCACAGCAGCCATCCTGAGATGAGCCAAGTCAGCTTTAGCGGTAATTTTGCTGCCGTCGGCGGGGGGATGTTCAACCAGAACAACAGCCATCCTGAGATGAGCCAAGTCAGCTTTAGCGGCAATAATGCTGCTAACTTCGGCGGGGGGATGTACAACCAGAACAGCAGTCCTCACATTATCAATAGTATCTTCTGGGGGAACGCAGCGAATGTCCAGATGGATGCCCCGGCTCAAATTGCGAATAGCGGCACGAGCAGCCCGGTGGTCAGCGACACCTTGATTCAGAGTTCAGGTGGCAGCAGTACTTGGCTGACCACCTTGGGAAACGGCGGCCACAATCTGCTAGACGCAGACCCGTGGTTCCGAGAGCCTATCGACCCTGCACAGGCCCCCACCAGTGCTGGCAATCTGCGCCTTGAACCAGGCTGTTCCCCGGCCATTGATGCCGGCGATGACCGTGCCGCCAGCGGCCCTGAAGATTTAGATGGAGCGACCCGCATCCAAGGGGCGGGGGTGGATTTGGGGGCTTATGAAAGTAGGCCGCCGATTACTCTCGTGGCCTGTATCAGCCTGAGCAAAGCGGTCAGCCCAGCCTGGGTTAGACCAGGCCAGCAGGTGACCTATACCTTGGTCTTGAGCAATAGCGGCGCAGTGAGTGACACCGTCCGCTTAAGCGACACCTTGCCCAGCGGGGTTGAGTTCGCCGCTTGGGTAGCGCAAGGGGGGGCGATGGAGAATGCTAATGAGATTAGCTGGCAGGGCCCAGTCACAGCGGGAGAAAGCATCACCATCACCTTCGCGGGGCTCAACCGCAACTTAAGCAGCGTCATCACCAACAGGGCCCAGTTCAGCGGCAGCTTCCAAACAGGGTCAACCAGCGGCAGCTATAACGTCTTTGAGCGGCTTTATGTTGACGCTGGTGTGACCTCCCCGACACCTAATGGGCTGAGTTGGAGGACAGCCTACCCCAACCTGCAAGATGCGCTCGCTGTGGCCATAGCCGGGGACGAAATATGGGTGGCGGCGGGAGTCTACTACCCGGACGAGGGCCAGGGGCAGACCAACAATGATGTTACGTCCAGCTTTGCCATGAAAAATGGGGTCGAGATATACGGGGGCTTCGCGGGCACGGAGACCGAGCGCAGTCAACGCCAGCCCAGGGTCAACGTGACCGTCTTGAGCGGGGATATTGACGGTGATGATGACACAGATAGCAATGGGGTGGTCACGACGACAAACAATATTATGGGCATGAACGCCCACCACGTCATCTTCAACAGCAATGTTAACAGGACGGCGGTCTTGGACGGCTTCACCATCACTGCTGGGCATGTGGATGCTGGGGGTGGTAACTGCCCGGATAATTGCGGCGGGGGGATGTACAACGATAGAAGCAGTCCTGTGATAAACCAAATCAGCTTTAGCGGCAATCATGCTGGATACGGCGGGGGGATGACCAACATTCTCAACAGCAGACCTAAGATAAGCCAAGTCAGCTTTAGCGGCAATTCTGCTGCTCTCGGCGGCGGGGGGATGTACAACCGGATTACCAGCCATCCTGAGATAAGCCAAGTCAGCTTTAGCGGCAATTCTGCTAACAACGGCGGGGCGATGTTTAACCATAGCAACAGCAATCCTGAGATAAGCCAAGTCAGCTTTAGCGGCAATTATGCTGCTTTCAACGGCGGGGGGATGTACAACGACGGCAACAGCAATCCTCAGATTATCAATAGTATCTTCTGGGGGAACGCAGCGCCTCAAATTCATAATCTCAACAGCAGACCGGTGATCAGATACACCTTGATCCAGGGTTCAGGTGGCAGCAGTGCTTGGGTGGGCAGCTTGGGCAGGGACGACGGCAACAATCTAGCCGCAGACCCGCTGTTCCAAGTGCCTATCAACCCTGCCCATGCCCCCACCAGTGCTGGCAATCTGCGCCTTAGACCAGGCTCGCCGGCCATTGATGTCGGCGATAACAGTGCCGCCAGAGACGAGGTAGATTTAGAGGGAGCCCCCCGCATCCAAGGGGCGGGGGTGGATTTGGGGGCCTACGAAAGGCCCGGGCCCCAAATCAGCCTGAGCAAAGCGGTCAGCCCAGCCCTGGTTGAACCAGACCAGCGGGTGACCTATACCTTGGTCTTGAGCAATAGAGGGCTGCTGAGTGACAGCGTCCACTTAAGCGACACCGTGCCCAGCGGGGTTGAGTTCGCCGCTTGGGTAGCGCAAGGGGGGGCGGTGATGACCGCTAATGTGATTAACTGGCAGGGCCTAGTCACAGCGGAAGAAAGCATCACCATCACCTTCGGGGTGACCAACCCCAACTTAAGCCGCGTCATCACCAACAGGGTCCAGTTCAGCGGCAGCGTCCAAACAGGGTCAAGCAGTGCCGTCCATACCGTCTTGAACGTCCCCCCCCTCGCGGCTGACGACACCTACAGCACGACTGAAGACACCCGGCTGACGATCATCAGCCCCACTGGGGTCTTAAGCAATGATGTCGACCGCAACGGAGATAGCCTGACCGCTACCGTCCAGAGCGATGTCAGCAGTGGGACACTGGACTTGCAACTTGATGGCAGCTTTGTCTATACCCCGCAGGCTCAGTTTAATGGTCAAGATTACTTCAGCTATCAGGTCTCCGACGGCGTGTTGAGCGACACGGCCTCTGTGACCATCACCATCGCGGCGGTCAATGATGGGCCAGTAGCCTTTGACGATACAGCCAGCACTGAGGAAGACGAAGCGGTCAGCATCAGCGTGTTGAGCAATGATGCGGATGTTGACGATATTAACTTGTTTCTGGCTGAGGTCAGCCCAGCCCAGAACGGCAGGATCTTCATCAGGATCAGCATCAGCGGGCAGCAGGTGGTCTACAGCCCGAGCCTGAACTTTGCGGGAACAGACAGCTTTACCTATCGCGTCTCTGATGGCAGCTTGAGCGACACGGCCTCTGTGACCGTGACCGTCAATACGGTCAATGATGCGCCAGTAGCCATTGACGATAGGGCCAGCACCAAGGAAGACGAAGCGGTCAGCATCAGCGTGTTGAGCAATGATACGGATGTTGATAGTCGCTTGTCCCTGACGGCGGTCAGTCCAGCCCAGAACGGCAGGAGCAGCATCAGCGGGCGGCAGGTGGTCTACAGCCCGAGTCTGAACTTCGCCGGCACAGACAGCTTTACCTATCGCATCTCTGATGGCAGCTTGAGCGACACGGCCCTTGTCATCATCACCATCGAGGCGGTCAATGATGCCCCGCTGGCAGAGGCAGGAGCAGACCAAAGCGTGAGGGTCAGCCAAAGGGTGCGCCTTGATGGCAGCCGGAGCAGGGATATCGAGGGGGATGCCTTGGGCTATGGCTGGCAGCAGACAGGCGGGGTCAGCGTGACCTTGAACAGGCCCAGCCTCAGCCGAACAACCTTCATCGCCCCAGCCCTGCCGACCGTCTTAACCTTCAGCCTAAGCGTGACCGATGAGCAGGGTCTAGTCTCAAGGGCCGATGAAGTGGTCATCACCGTCAAAGATGAAGCGATTGCGGGCTTGAGGGTTCAAAACAGCAGCCCGGCCGCGCTCAATGAGGTCATCACCTTCACCGCCAGCATCCTAGTCGGCGACAATGTGACCTACAGGTGGGACTTCGGGGATGGGTTCAGGGCTGCGGGTCAAATCGTGACCTATCTCTATCGCCAAACGGGAACATACACCGCCAAGGTCGAGGCCAGCAACGGCACCAACCGCTTGACCGCCACCACAGGGGTGAGGGTTACCGATATTACAGAACGCAGTGCTATAACCATCGCCGGCTTGAGCGTCCAAAACAGCAGCCCGACCGCGCCCAAGGAGGTCATCACCTTCACCGCCAACATCATAGCGGGTGATAATGTGAATTACATTTGGGACTTCGGGGATGGGTTCAGGGCTGTGGGTCAAAGGGTGAGCCATGTCTATTCCCAAGCGGGAAGGTACACCGCCACCGTCTTGGCCCTCAACAGCATCAACAGCTTGACCGCCACCACAGGGGTGAGGGTTACAGAGGAAGCGATTGCGGGCTTGAGGGCTCAAAACAGCAGCCCGGCCACGCTCAATGAGGTCATCACCTTCACCGCCCACATTAGGGCCGGTGAGCGGGTGAATTACACTTGGGACTTCGGGGATGGGGGCAGGGCTGCGGGTCAAATCGTGAGCCATATCTATACCCAAGCGGGAAGGTACACCGCCACCGTGGTGGTCAGCAACAGCATCAACAGCTTGACCGCCACGACAGGGGTGAGGGTTACAGAGGAAGCGATTGCGGGCTTGAGCGTCCAAAACAACAGCCCGGCCGCGCTCAAGGAGGTCATCACCTTCACCGCCAACATCACAGCCGGCGATAATGTGACCTACACTTGGGACTTCGGGGATGGGGGCAGGGCTGCGGGTCAAATTGTGAGCCATGTCTATACCCAAGCGGGAAGGTACACCGCCAGGGTCGTGGTCAGCAACAGCACCAACCGCTTGACCGCCACCACAGGGGTGAGGGTTACCGATGAAGCGATTGCGGGCTTGAGGGTTCAAAACAGCAGCCCGGCCGCGCTCAATGAGGTCATCACCTTCACCGCCCACATCACAGCCGGCGAGCGGGTGAATTACACTTGGGACTTCGGGGATGGGTTCAGTGCTGGGGGTCAAGAAGTGACCTATCTCTATCTCCAAACGGGAACATACACCGCCACCGTCTTGGCCAGCAACAGCACCAACCGCTTGACCGCCACCACAGGGGTGACGATTACCGATATTACAGACACCAGTGCTATAACCATCGCCGGCTTGAGGGTCCAAAACAGCAGCCCGACTGAGGTCAAGGAGGTCATCACCTTCACCGCCCACATTACAGCCGGTGATGGGGTGAATTACAGGTGGGACTTCGGGGATGGGTTCAGGGCTGTGGGTCAAAGGGTGACGCATCTTTATACCCAAGCGGGAAGGTACACCGCCAGCGTCTTGGCCATCAACAGCATCAACACCCTAACCGCCACCACAGGGGTGACGGTTATAGAAGCGATTGCGGGCTTGAGCGTCCAAAACAGCAGCCCGACTGCGGCCAAGGAGGTCATCACCTTCACCGCCCACATCACAGCCGGGACGAAGGTAAGCTATACTTGGCACTTCGGGGATGGGGGCAGGGCTGCGGGTCAAAGCGTGAGCCATGTCTATACCGAAGCGGGAAGGTACACCGCCACCGTGGTGGTCAGCAACAGCATCAATACCCTGACCGCCACCACAGGGGTGAGGGTTACCGATGAAGCGATTGCGGGCTTGAGGGTTCAAAACAGCAGCCCGGCCGCGCTCAATGAGGTCATCACCTTCACCGCCCACATTACAGCGGGTGAAAATGTGAATTACACTTGGGACTTCGGGGATGGGGGCAGGGCTGGGGGTCAAGAAGTGACCTATCTCTATCTCCAAACGGGAACATACACCGCCAGCGTCTTGGCCAGCAACAGCACCAACCGCTTGACCGCCACCACAGGGGTGACGATTACCGATATTACAGACACCAGTGCTATAACCATCGCCGGCTTAACCGTCCAAAACACCAGCCCGGCCGCGCCCAAGGAGGTCATCACCTTCACCGCCAACATTACAGCCGGTGATAATGTGAATTACAGGTGGGACTTCGGGGATGGGTTCAGGGCTGTGGGTCAAATCGTGAGCCATGTCTATCCCCAAACG
Organism: Anaerolineae bacterium; assembly: GCA_965199695.1. Classification (GTDB taxonomy): domain Bacteria; phylum Chloroflexota; class Anaerolineae; order 4572-78; family 4572-78; genus CBDAUV01. The sequence continues at coordinate 3,724,789 of OZ241372.1, forward strand.
GGAACATACACCGCCAGGGTCTTGGCCCTCAACAGCATCAACCGTTTGACCGCCACCACAGGGGTGACGGTTACAGAAGCGATTGCGGGCTTGAGCGTCCAAAACAGCAGCCCGGCCGCGCTCAATGAGGTCATCACCTTCACCGCCAACATCACAGCCGGCGATAATGTGACCTACACTTGGGACTTCGGGGATGGGGGCAGTGCTGTGGGACGAATCGTGAGCCATGTCTATATCCAAGCGGGAACTTACATCGCCAGGGTCGTGGTCAGCAACAGCATCAATACCCTGACCGCCACGACAAGGGTGACGGTTACAGATGAAGCCATCGCCGGCTTGAGCGTCCAAAACAGCAGCCCGACTGCGGCCAAGGAGGTCATCACCTTCACCGCCCACATCACAGCCGGGACAAATGTAAGCTATACTTGGGACTTCGGGGATGGGGGCAGGGCTGTGGGTCAAACCGTGACCCATGTCTATAGCCAAGCGGGACCTTACACCGCCACCGTGGTGGTCAGCAACAGCATCAATACCCTGACCGCCACGACAGGGGTGACGGTTACAGAGGAAGCGATTGCCGGCTTGAGCGTCCAAAACAGCCCGGTCACGCTCAATGAAGTGGTCACCTTCACCGCCAACATCGCAGCCGGGACGAATGTAAGCTATACTTGGCACTTCGGGGATGGGGACAGTGCTGTGGGTCAGGAGGTGCCCCATGTCTATCGCCAAGCGGGAACATACACCGTCAGGGTCGAGGCCAGCAACAGCATCAATACCCTGACCGCCACGACCGTGGTCAGCATCACCCCCATGCTTGAGAGACCCGAGATTGATGTCACTGATTATCTAAGCCCTGACCTGCGGCTTGAAAACTTCACCGCCTATCAGGGGGTGGCCTACTCCTATATCGTCAAGGTTTCGCCAAGCCTGATGAGGGCTCAGACCCTTCGTCTCCCGGCGACCCAAGTTTACATGCTCTCCGCCCCGACCAAGCCCGCTTGGCTGGATTTTGTCGATCATCAGGATAATACAGGTACGCTCAGGGGGGTGCCAGGGGCGGCGGACCGGGGCGAACAGGCGGTCACCATTCTGGCCACGGACGGACAAGTGAGCAGCACCGCCGTTTTCACCCTTAGGGTTGAGCCTAATCAGGTCTATCTGCCTTTGGTCTTGGGGGTGCCAGGGGCGGCGGCCCAGGGCGAAAATGCGGTCACTATTCTGGCCACAGACGGTCAAGTGAGCAGCACCGCCGTTTTCACCATCGCGGTTGGGCCTAATCAGGTCTATCTGCCTTTGGTGTTGCGGTAGCACCTGAGACGAGCCCTGGCGGTTGTTACCAATCCGAACCCTTGGCTTTGTTGGTTTACCTAAGCCTGATTAGGAGCCTGTTAAGGCCACCCTAGCCATGTGGCTAGGTCTCAACCTCCCCAAACAGGTGATGTAATATGTGTTAGGGCTTGATATACTGTTTTCATATTATCATTCTCTAAAAGGAGTCAGTATCGATGAATACCTTAGCAGATGTATCAAATGTCTTAACCCAAACCGTCGAAGATATCAGTCCCAGTATTTTATGTGTCGAAGCTCGACGACGCTTGCCAGCTAGCGGAATTGTCTGGTCGAGCGATGGCCTCGTTGTGAGTGCCAGTCACGTCGTCAAGCGTGATGACAAAATCAAGCTCGGTTTGGCTGATGGCAGTACCAGCAAGGCCAAAGTGATTGGTCGAGATGCGACCACCGACTTGGTGTTGCTTCAGGCTGAGGCCAAAGACCTCAGTACGCCGCGGTGGGTGGCAAATGAAACAGAGGCGATGAAAGTGGGCCGTATGGTGCTGGCTTTGGGCCGCCTTGGTCATAGTGTGCAGGCAACGTTGGGCATCCTGAGTGCCGTGGAGGAAGCGTGGACAACGCCGATGGGTGGCAAGATTGATCGTTATATACAAACAGATGTGGTCATGTACCCTGGCTTTTCGGGTGGCCCCTTGGTTGGGGCAACAGGGGAGGTACTGGGCTTAAATTCTTCACATTTGGTACGTGGGGTGAGTGCGACTGTGCCTTTGTCTACCTTGAAACGTTTGATTGAAACCTTGGCCTCGCATGGCCGTGTGCGACGTGGGTATCTGGGAGTCAGTAGCCAAATCGTTAACTTACCGTCGGCCTTGGCTGAACAATTGGGCCAAGAGACAGGTTTGCTCGTCGTCTCTGTCGAAGCAGATAGTCCGGCTGAAGGAGGCGGCTTGTTACTTGGCGATACCATCGTCGCCTTGGATGGTATCGCTGTGCGTAACCAAGATGATCTGCTGGCTTTGATGTCTACTGATCGGATTGATAAAGCTGTCTCGGTGAAACTGGTACGCGGTGGACAGGTGCAGGCCTTACAAGTGACAATTGGGGAGCGCTATAATTAGGCAAAGGGTGGAAGGGCCTAAAATAAAAGAATTATCTCCTCGCCTCTCTATCCCGCACGAATTGAATAGCCTCTGCCTTATCTTGAACTTGGCCGGTCGCCTGAGCCTCCTGCAAAGCTCGGATCATTTGTCCGATTTGGGGGCCAGGTGACAAGTCCGAGAGTTGCATGATTTCATGACCTGTTAAAAGGATAGGCGCCTGGGGCGTGAAATAGATTTGGCAAATTTTCAAAACGATTTGGCTTAAGGCTTGCCATTCAGCTTGACCCTCTGCTGGTCGATATGTCCCCAAATGATCTAACAAAGCTAAAATGGCGATGGCTGGAGCGGCATCCCGCGCAGCTTTTAAAAAACGATAGATGGCTCTTTGACTCACATTTTTTTCTCTGGCTAAAAATAGAGGGTGCCTGTGGTGACGGACAATGGTGGTGATAAAGCGTATGGCCTGAGTGCTAAAACGCCACTGGCTTAAGACGGTTTGCGTTATCTCGGCGCCGACTTGGGCGTGTTGTCTAAAGTGAATGCGTCCATTTTCCCCCTGGGTGCTGGTTTTAGGTTTGCCAATATCGTGAAACATGGCAGCCCAGCGCATGAGGCTAGCCCGACTCATTTGGCCGGCGAGAGATTCTTGGAAATAAGCTTGTAATTCGCTTCGCAGAGGGGCTAAAAAAATCAAGCGCTCATCTGCAAAGGATTGTAAATCAGCCCAAAGGTCTATGACCTGCATGCTATGCTCAAAAACGGGCAGATGATGGGGCGGAGATTGGGCCACGCCCATCATAGCCATGATATCAGGTAAAATAGGGCTGAGAAGCTGACGATTGTAGAGCATTTGCATCGCTGCGCTTGGCCTTGGGCCTTGCAAGAGCTTATGTACCTCATCCCGCAATCGCTCAGATGAAATTTCAAGCAGACGAGGCCCTTGGGCCGGCATAAGGGCTTGGGTGGCATCATCGAGGTTAAAGCCGAGGCCTTGTGCAAAACGAACAGCGCGGATTGTTCGCAAGGGGTCAATCTCAAACGCAGTAGGGCTGGCCACGCGAATGATTTGGCATCTTAAATCAGCTTGACCGCCTAAGGGGTCGAACATTTTCGGGTGATTCAATTCCAGAGAAAGCGCGATGGCGTTAATCGTAAAATCGCGTCGGCCGAGATCTTCTCTCAAGTTCGCCCCTCGATAGGCGGCAATGTCGATATGATTCTTATTAGCCAAGATGACCCGACCGACACCGCGGTCGGCATCAACAGGATAATAAGCAGCCTGCATCTCGTTAGCCAAGTGTCGGGCTATGTCTAAAGCGTGTTCGGGGACGACGAGATCAAAATCTATTGTCGGTTTAAGGTTTCCCAATAGCCCATCTCGCACCGCACCGCCAACTAAATAAGCCTCTTGATTTTGCTGGGCGAAAATGTGACAAATATGTTTCAGTAAAGGATGTTCAAACCAGACCGCAAAACTAGCAGGCTGTTCATGCCCCCAGCCAGCCTGGTCAACGTATAGGAGGCGAAGGTGCTTATCTCGTCCTCGGTTCGTCCTCGCCCGGTGATAAGCTTGTTCGGGCGTTAAGCCCACGCCCACGATTTGCGTTTGTGATAAGATAATCCAACGCGCTTTGTAGGCAATGTAGGTCTCGTTGTTAGATTGATTGACTGACATAGAATATATCCTCTGTAAATATAGTGCTTCGTGATTGGTGGTTGGCGATTAGCGAGTATTCCTAAGCATCCATAATCATGGTCTCAATTCATCAATCATCAGGATGCATGGTATAATCGCCTCGAACTGCTTTGAATGAATACTAATCACTAACGCCTGAATTATGATGTCTAATTTCAGAGTATAGTCAAATTAAACGATACAAAGATGCAAGCGTTCAACGATTCAATCAGGACTCATGATGTCTGAATCGATAAACGTCTCATGAAAGGTTTATATATGCCTGCTAAACACCATCCAAATATTATTATGATCGTCTTAGATACCCATCGGGTTGACCGCTTAGGCGCCTATGGCTATCAACGGGGGACTTCGCCAAATATCGACCATTTCGTTGAACAAGCAACCGTGTTTGAACACGGCATTTCTACTGCCCAATGGACTATTCCTTCACATGCGTCGATGTTCACTGGCGAATATCCTACGACTCACCAAACCATTCAAGCTCATTATAGCCTTGATTCACGCTTCGATACGATAGCAACACTTTTAGCCCAACAAGGCTATCAGACCACCGGATTTTGTAATAATCCCCTCGTCGGCGTTCTCAATAATGGGCTTAAACGTGGCTTTGACACATTTTATAATTATAGTGGCGCAGTGCCCAGTGTACCCCGTTCGTCAAACAAACTGCCGCCCCCCTTAGATAGGCTATGGGAATGGTATACCCAACAGCTACGCCGTCTTTCCTATCCCATCCAAAACGCCTTTGCTCATTCTGAATTTCTGCTCCAAGCCTCTTTTCATCCCTTTTTTGTCCCACTTTGGGTAAAATTCGCCAACTTCAAAGGTGATACTGCTCAGACTTTGCAGGATGTCAGACAATTTTTAAGCCAAACTTGGCAAGAACAGCGAAATCAATTTTTATTCATCAATTTAATGGAACCACACTTGCCTTATAACCCGCCTCATCGTTTTATCAATCGTTTTGCCCCCTACTTTAAAGAAGATCGAGAAGTCCGCGATTTCATCAATCAATACAATATTCAAGCTTTCCGTTGGCTGTTCCCCTTGGAAGAGCGTTTCAAGCCTAAAGAATCAGCGATACTCAACGACATGTATGATGCTGAAGTCATGTATCAGGATCATCTCCTAAGTCAAGTCTTGGAATTTATTAGCCAACCTGAGATCGCCGATAATACCTTGACGATTATTGTCGGTGATCATGGGGAGGGCTTAGGCGAACATAATTTCATGGGCCACTCTTTTGTAGCTTATCAAGAATTGGCCCATGTACCCTTAATGATTAAATTTCCAGGCCAGACAGGGGGCCAGCGCATTGAAGAAACTGTCTCCACCCGTCGTGTTTTCCACACCATGCTAGAGGCAGCCGGTCTCCAACTTTTCGAGACAGAAAATCGCCCCGCGAGTGATGTGAAACAATTGAGCCTCACCCGCACCGTACAAGGCCAAGACCCAGAGCAGGGGTTGGTTTTTGTTGAAGCCTATGCCCCAAATAACTTTTTGGCGATGATGGAAACGCATGCTCCGCAACTGATTGAAACCTTTCATTGTAAACTCAATCGACGGGCTGTCTTCCAACAAAAAAATAAGTTGGTCCGCATTGATGGGGTTCAAGACGAATTATTTGACTTAACCCAAGACCCGCTTGAACTGCACGACATTATTGATCAAAAGCCAAAACAAGCGAGCAAACTTTCTGGCAAAATTGATGCTTTCCTGGCCAAAGCCCTTGCCCGTCGTCCCGACACCTGGCAGGCTAATCAAACCCTTAACTTAGAAGAAAACGAAAGCCTAGCCCAACAACTACGGTCCTTAGGCTATATGGAATAAGAATTAGCAACGAGTAATTAACAATTAACAAATATTTGCTAATTGCTGATTGCTAATCGCTAATCGCTAATTGCTAATCACTAATTGTCTATAGAGGTTTTCATGATCGATCCAATCATTTTCACCATTAACTTAGGTCCAATCAGTTTACCCATCCGCTGGTATGGCGTTTTAATTGTGTTAGGCTCTTTAGCTGGGGCTTGGTATGCCAGTTGGTATTTCAAGCGACGGGATCAAGACCCTGAAATCGTGTGGGATGTTTTAATTTGGCTTCTCATATCCGGCATCATCGGGGCCCGGATTTGGTATGTCATCGCGGATATAATTGGCGGTGATTCACGGTATCTGGATAGCCCTATGCAAATTATTCGGATCGACCAAGGTGGGCTGAATATTTTGGGGGGTCTCATTGTATCTGTGATCGTGGCGATCATTTATACCAAACGCCACAACATCGACTTCTGGCTTTTGGCTGATGCCTGTGGCCCTGCATTGTTAATCGGACAGGCAATTGGTCGCTTGGGAAATTATATTAATCAAGAACTTTATGGGCCCCCCACCAACCTGCCTTGGGGGTTGACTATTCAGGCTGAACACCGCCTCGCCCCCTGGAATGACTTAACGCAATTTCCGGTCGAAACAACTTTCTTTCACCCAACCTTCGCCTACGAATTAATTTGGAATCTGGTTATGGCTGGGATATTAACCTATATCATCATTTTTAAGAAAGAATGGTTTAAGACGGGTCTCATCGCTGGGGGAGCCTTGTTGGCAGCAGGTGTTGGGCGCACTTGGATTGAATTTTTCCGCCCTGATCAACCCAGTTTCTTCGGAGCCCCCTTCAGCACCTCTACGGTTATTTCTATCATCTTCGCCTTGCTAGGTCTCTTTATTATTTTGGTCAGAATAGGCAAACTAAGCGTACCCTTCTTATCTGAAGGCCAAGATGACTATGAAAAAGCGATCTCGCCCGTGCGCCGACCGGCCCGACAGAAATAACAGGTGTAAGTGCCTTATACCGCTTATCTTAGCTTTGTAAAAATATAAATAGTGTCTATGATGGATAAATATAAATCTCTTTTAATATCCTTCATCCTCATCACCTCAGTCTTATACGCCTGTGGTGATGAGGCCCCAGCCTCCAAGGGGCCAATTGTCGGCGATCTAAGTCGAGGCAAAGAAATTTTTGAGCAGACTGGCACCCTGTTGACCCCCAATTGCGACACTTGCCATACGGTTGAACCTGATGTCGTGAAGGCTGGTTCGCCCGCTTATCTATGGGCCCAAACCAGTGCCGAGACCATTAAAAAATCGACGTATACTGGTCAAGCCACGACAGTTGAAGAATATTTACGCGAATCCATTCTCGACCCCAATCTCTATATTGCCGAAGATTATGTGGGCGGTATAATGTATGCCAAATATAGTGAACGCTTGAGTGAACAAGATATAGCAGATTTAATTGCCTATATTCTAAGTTTAGAGTGAAGCGGAGCAGAGTAGCTAGGGGGCAAGATATTCCTGTGTAACTTTGCTCCTTGCTTATTCTAAGAGACAGCATGACCACAGCAAAACTTTCCCAAAAATTGACGCATTTGTGGCTCGACTGGCGAGACAGTTTAGGCGGGAATAAACGACCGCTGATCCCCCCTCGGCGGTTGATGTTTGAGGGTACACCAGATCCGGCAGCCTTCCAGGCAGAAGGACGGGAATATCTTCATTATTATAAAACGCTATGTCAACTGCAACCTGAAGAACGCATGTTGGATGTCGGTTTTGGCATTGGCCGTAAAACCATCCCCCTAACAGACTATTTAACAGAGCAGGGGCGTTATTATGGCTTTGAGGTCAACTTGACTGGCGTTATCTGGTGCGAAAAACATATCACCAGCCAATACCCCCACTTTCAATTTCGCCATGACAAAATTCATCACCCCATTTATAACCCGAAAGGAAAATACAAGACCACAGATCACTATTTTGCTTATGAACCAAAAGATTTTCACTTCGTGGTCCTGGCGACGGTTTTACCCCATTTATTGCCTGAAGCGGTGAAGCATTATATCGAAGAAACTGAGCGGGTCTTAAAAAAGCGGGGACGCGGATTAATCGCTCTCTGGCTTTTAAATCAAGAAGCCCTCGACTTCATCCAGGCTATCGCCAAAGTCGAGGCGCATCAAGGCCAAAATAATTTTCATCATTCTCTTGGGGAACAGCGGACACTCGACCCAGCTATCCCTGAAAAGGGCATCGCCTATCAAGAAGATTTCGTTCTCGGCTGTATTGAACAGGCAGGGCTAAAGGTACAGAACATTTATTATGGTTCTTGGTGTGGGCGCAAGGAATTCTTGAGCTTTCAAGATATCATCACTGTCTCAAAACCGTAAAAGTTTAGATTTACGCTTGAACGATTGTCAACCCAATCGTCAAGCTGAAAGCCTAAATCTATTGAGTGCCTCATCCTTACTTTATAATCTTACTCCCACTTTGTGTCGCTTGATGGGCCATGATAATGGCATCAGCCACTTCATACATCGGTCGCCGATTGTTCATACTCATTTTCTGAATGGTTCTAAAAGCTTCGGCTTCTGTCATGGCTTTCGTATCCATTAAAATACCTTTAGCCCGGTCAACGACCTTACGAGTCGCTAAGGCTGCTTGTAAATCCTTTACTTCTTTGTGCATTAGATTAAATTCGGCAAAGCGGGCTAAGGCAATTTCAATCGCTGGACTAAGATCAGCTTCTTTGAAGGGCTTGACCAAATAACCCGCCACGCCTGCCTCTCTGGCCCGATCAATTAAATCTTTCTGACTATAAGCTGTTAGTAGCACCACCGGGGCTATATGCTCTGTCGTCAAAATCTGGGTCGCATCAATGCCATCCAAACCGGGCATGCGAATGTCCATTATCACCAAATCGGGTTTAAGGTCTCGCGCTAATTGGACGGCCTTCTTCCCATCGCCTGCTTCAGCCACGACCAGATAGCCCAGATTGTTCAACATTTCTCGCAAATCCATCCGAATGATTGACTCATCATCAGCAATAATTATACGCTTTCGTTCCATCCTTCTTCACCTCCAAAAATTGATTTAAAGAACGTGATTGTGGCATTTGTGCCAGGGTGACTAGATAATTCTAACGATCCTTGTAAATCTTCTGTAATTAGATTTTTGGCAATCTGTAAGCCTAAACTATTGGTCTCATTTATATCAAATCCGGCTGGTAAACCAACGCCATCATCTTGGACGGTAATCATGACATGATCGCCTTCATCCTCTAGCTGAATGGCTATCTGGCCTTGGTCCATCTCTTGAAATCCATGTTCAACTGCATTTTGCAAAAATTCATTGATAATTAAGGCACAAGCGGTGGCTTGTCGAGCAGGCAACCAAATTGAGGGGCCATCTAAACTAAACGTAATCGCTTTTTCAAGCGGCACAATACTCTGTTTAGACTGGGTGATAATCCGCTGAAAAACTTCTTTCATATTAATAGCCCAGGTACCCTGTTCGGATAAAAATTCGTGAATGACGGCCACACTTAAAATGCGGTTGATGCCGTCTTGCATGACGGTTAAGGCATCTTCATCAGTCACCCGACGGGATTGAATGCGTAAGAGCGCGGCAATTGTCTGTAGATTATTTTTAACGCGGTGGTGAATTTCCTGAATCATAATATTTTTCATACGAATTTCTTGTTCTTTACGCAATTCTTCTGTTTTGTCACGAAGAACAAGTACAACGCCGACCAAGTTGTCCGTTAGACTAGACCGCGTGAAAATACGCCATATCTTCTCAAAAAAGTTTGGCTCCTCCAAAATAGGCAAGGATTTTCGAACCCAAGAACGCCCGCCGCTTTCTGTTTCCTCTTCTACACAGACCAAGTTGATCATGGTTTGACGCGCAATGTGATCATCATGGGTGGCCAGATTCTCAATATTGATCCCCATCAAACCACCGACATACCCTAGTTTACGATAGAGATTGGCGGCTATACCACTGGTATAGCGAATAAATCCCTGTTTATCCAGAACGACCAAACCTTCATGTTCCCCAAATTGAGATAGACTTTCCGCATTGGTCAGTTGGCCTTTGATGAGCATGTGGTGTAGTTGGCGTAAAGCTTTGCGAAAAACAGGGCTACGGCGGCGGTGTCGCTCATACTCAATTAGACTCAAATTAATGCTGACCGCCCCCAAAATCTGTTTTTTGGTATCAGGACAAGGGATGGGCAGAACTTTTATCCTGACCATTGCCCCATCACCAAAACTATCTTTAGTTGAAACGCCTCTTTGGATACGGCCTGTTCGTAGGGCTTTGACGACCAAAGGAACTTCCGAAGCAATCATGAGTTGGTTGGTCCGATCATGTAAATAAACGGGAGCCACGGAATGAGGTTGCTCATGGGCTAACACCTTTGTTTTGCCAGCTACGAGTGGGCCATACAAAAGCGTATCAGCCCGACTCAAATCGGCAATAATACTGAGATGAGTTTTGATTTGATCTACAAATAATTGCTGTTTGTCTGTGAGATGATCGGCCACGATGCCTGAGTATCCATACCTACAGCAGTAAATGGGGTAATCAGTGTTCAATACTTCGTGGGCTATTGAAGGTGGACTGAATACTGATGTCTCATCATAACTAAACCACGACCAAAAAAGTCTCAAACGCTTTGAGACTTTGTACCATATTTAGAGCCAATAATTATACCGCAGACACTTTAAGCGAGCAAAGGCTACAACTGAGACCCAATAAAATCCTGCGCTCCATTGATGAAGTCACGGGTCGCCATTGTACGCTTATTTGGCGGTTGAATTTGGTCCAGCCTAACCGCCCCATCAGCCGTTGCTACTGCGACATCATTCTCTAGCTTGAAAATGCTGCCAGGTGGTAAATCAATTGACTCGTTCAAATATGGCCTGACCGAAATAATTTTTAGCGGCTTATTGTGCCAAATGGTAAATGCACTAGGCCAAGGATGATAGGCCCGAACATGGCGTTCCACAGCTATGGTGCTTTGTTTCCAATTGATTAGACCATCATGCTTATGCAGTTTGGGTGCTAAGGTGGCTAAAGTCTCATCTTGAACTTGAGTTTCAAGTTCTCGAGCAAACCAATAAGGCAAGGTGTCTATGATTAACGCTGAACCTAAGGCGGCTAATTCATCTGTTAGACTGCCGCCTGTATGTTCGAGCGTAATTGGCACGGCTCGGCGGCTCACAATCGGTCCAGTATCAAGACCACGATCCATGTGCATAATGGTGACACCTGTCTCAATATCGCCTGCCCGAATCGCTGCGGTCACAGGCGAAGCCCCTCGCCAACGCGGGAGAAGTGAGGCATGAATATTCAGACAGCCATATTCTGGGAGATTGAGGACCTTATTTCGCAAAATATGACCAAAGGCAGCCACAATGATCACATCAGGGGCTAAGGCTTTCAGAGCAGCCTGAATGTCCCCCATTTTATGAGGCTGGAGAACAGGTATCCTAACAGACTCAGCAAATTGTTTCACTGGCGGCGGCATAAATTTACGACCCCGCCCCCTGCGTCGGTCTGGCTGCGTGACCACAGTGCTGATGGTATATGTTTGATGTAGTTTTTTTAAGGCAGGCACGGCAAAATCTGGGGTGCCCATGAAGATGAGGCGTTTTGACATGGCGTTGCTCTTTGTTTTGGATGGACTTTCAAAAAGATATAATAGTATACCCCAAAAGCATAAGAAGTGCTACCCCACTGACAATCGCCAAAATATAGCCAGATAATCTCACAGACCCTACACATCTAAAAGCATCCTAACCTGATAATCAGAATATAAAGGCTGAATTTGCCATTTTTAAGCAGTGGTGATACATTTCGTGTTTATCAAGCCTTTCAAATTTAGGAATGAATGAAATTCGCTTTTGATGATATTTGAGGCAAATTGGTTAATAATCTTGCCTGAATGATTGAATAATGAATAGTTGATTTATTATTCTACAAATTCATAGGATGGAAAATAATGATGACTGAAAACCAAGAAGCTTTACCCAAGATTTGGTACGATGAACATAATGAGACGATTTATATCGGGGACGAAAAGGTTGATGACTTGTCGAAGATGCAACAGACGATTTTACAATTCTTGATCCAAAATCCCTTGGTCAGACATGATCAATATGTCTTGATGAATTTGGTCTGGCCTGATCCGCATACCCATAAAGAAAGTACGCCCAACGCTTTGCAAGCCCATATTTTTCAAATTCGGAAACGGATTGAACCAGACCCCGCCCCCAAACATGCCCGTTATCTGATTACTTGGTATGGTAGCCCCGGCGGCTACCAATTTTTCCCTGAAGGCAGGCCCGAAGTCCCAGCCTTAACGGTGTCCCCAACCTTTGAGGGCCTTCCAGAAAAAGTGTGGATTGAAGAACAAACACAGAATTTGTATCAAGGTGAGACCTTGCTGCAAGGGCTTTCAGATAGACAATTTACGCTTTTACGCTATTTTGTGGAGAACCCCTATGTTAAACATACTAGAGAGAAGCTCATTGAGGTCGGTTGGACGGATAAGGAACAGCAAAAGGGGGTGAATATTAATGCTTTACAGGCCCATATTGTGTATATTCGGAAACGAATTGAGCCTGACTTTTCTCATCCCCGCTTTTTAGTCACTTGGCATGGACGTGCAACGACGGGCTACCAATTTTGGCCAGAAGGCATTGCTAAATTGCCGCGTCAAGGGCTAACAGGTCAAGACATCCCCGCTGAAAATATTTTATGGTACGATGAGGTTACGCAAAATTTATATCAAGGCCAATCTTTAATTCAAGGGCTATCTGAACGACAATCTTTGCTTTTGCGCCATTTGATTCAAAATCCCTATATCGAGCATAGCCGTCATATATTAATGAAGGAAGCTTGGTCAGAGATAGAACGCAATGAAGGGGTGACTCCCAATGCGCTCCAAGTTCATATTTATCAAATTCGGAAACATATTGAACCGAACTTAGAGATACCGCGCTATTTATTGACCTGGAAAGGGAAGCCCGGCGGTTATTACTGTGTGCCAGAGGGTCAAAAGCAGCATGCAGCAGCCTCGGCGAATGGTCATCGAGAACGACAGGGCGAAATTTGGTTTGACGAAGCCTCGCAAGGCATTTTTCAGGGTCAGACTTTGATTGAATCTTTATCCAAAAAGGGCTACGCTTTGTTGAAGTTTTTAATTGAAAATCCACGGGAAAAGCTCCCCCAAGCTGCTCTCATTGAATACCTGGAGGCGGATAAGAAACCAAAAGATATAGCAGTTAAAGCCCTTTATCGTCATGTAGAGCAGGTACGCAAGCAGATTGAGCCTGACTTGAGACGACCAAAGTATCTACTCACCTGGCATAGCCGACCCGGCGGCTATCAATTTTTTCCAGATGGCAACCCGGATGAAGAAGCCCAAAGTGCCTGAGCGATGCCTGAGAAATCTATTCAACTCGACCAATTTTTAAAGTTAAATGATATTGTCTCGACAGGCGGACAGGCAAAATTACTTATTCAGCGTGGTGAAGTGAAACTGAATGGAGTCATTGAGACAAGACGCAAAAAAAAATTATATGACGGTGATATCATTGAGCTATTCGAACAATCTTGGGTGGTGGAATTTGTCGAATATTAGTGTCTATGCCTAAGGCGGTGTCCGCCCGTCAATCAGAATAAAACTGACCGCTTGGTTTTGAACCGTAACTGGATAATCAAAATTAATGCCGTCAAATGATGTTTTGATCACATAATTACCCGCTGGTACGTCGGCGAAGGTAAAGGTTTCGCCAAGTTGAGGGTCGGGCGTATAACGATGGTCTGGATAGGTGCGAGTTTGTCGCCAAAAACGGTTTGGGGAGGCGGCTTGATGGAGGGTGAGCAGTTGTTGAGGCACATAAAATCCATCTTTATCGACGACCCGTCCAGCAATCACCCCATAGCCATAATCAGGTCGGATCCAGAGATCAGGGTTTTGGGTACCTAAATAATCCAAGGCATTGTTCAAACGTATCTCTAAGTGAAGATGCGGTCCCAAGGCGACGCCTCCTTGTCCAGTGAGCGCAATCATTTGACCTGCTGAAACAATATCGCCTTCTTGAACCAAGGTTTGCGACACATGACCATAAAGCGTGTAGACGGGAAAGTTTTCTCCATTAGACAGCGTTAGACCCTCATGTTGTAAGATCACGGCTTGACCGTAAAAATTGTTATATAAACCGACAACTTGACCCAAATCATTGGCAGCAAAAACGACCAGACCATCGCCCACAGCTAAGACGGGTGTATTTTGTGGATTTTGAATATCAATCCCGCGATGCCACAAATAAAGGCCATTATTATTTGTGCCATAAGGATATTGCCAACTGCCCCAAGTTCGGTTGGGGTGATTATAAGGACGATTGAACCAAAAATGCGGTTCGCTTTGGGTATAATCTGGCGCATTATCAGCCCGCACTGTGCGTGGTAGGGGCGTAGCTGTTGGGGTGTGGGCTGGTGTGGGGAGTTTAACGTTGGCAAAGACTGCTGCTTTGGATAGGTCAATGTTGAGCAGTGGGGTAGGGGTTGATGTTCGGGTTGGCGTAGGTGGGATGGGGGTGTTTGTGGCTGTGTCAACCGGCGTAGAGGTCGATGTTTCAGTGGGCGTATCAGTCGGTAAAGGCGTATAGGTAGGAGGCAGGGTCATCGTTGGCGACGGGGATGTTGTCGCCGTGGGTGTGGCTAATTCTATGACGGAGACTGCCTCTTGGTTAGATGCTTCTGGCGAGGCAGGTCCAAATATCGCTTGAAGACAACTGGCTAAACTAAGTCCTATCAGTAGATAAAGGAAAATCCATTGCTGTTTCCGACCTGTTATCGTTTGTTTTAATTTAGAATGAAACAATATATTACCTTATATTTAAGGGGTCTATTTCATGAGAGTCAGCCGTTTGCTAGTGAACTTAGAATAAACGCTTGAGTCCAGAATAAACCTTGGGATTTGGAATTTATTCTGGCATCTCTAGACTCGTTTGAAGTATATCCCTATTTGAGCATAAAATTAAGGAGTCCAAACAATACGTTCCTCCAACCAGCCAAAGGAATGCTCTACATCAATCTGAGCAATCCCATCTATCGAGCCATTAAGCGAGAAGAGTTTTCTTTGCTGTTCCCCTGAGGGAGTCATGGCCCATACGCCCCACTCACCATCTCGGTCAGCCACGAACACAAGGGTATTGCCATCTGGGGACCAAGCGGGTAGACCATCGTTGGGAACCTCAGTTGTCAGGCGCGTCAAATTTTGACCCGTCAGATCAATTTTATAAATTTCCCAATTGCCATCTCGGTCTGACATAAAAGCAAGGGTGTTGCCATCAGGGGAGACAGCAGGTGCGTTATCATTGGCCTGGGGCGTGAGTTGTTGAGGCCCACTGCCATCAAGATTGGTGATGATTAAACCACAATTATTGCTTAAGCAACCGCGATAAACGATGCGTCCATCGGGTGTGACAGCAGGCTTTTCGCCTTGGACAGGGATTCCATCGCGGCGAATGATTTCATGGTCTGCGCCATCAGTACGATAAACACCTGGCGTTTCACCACCCTGACGAGAATGGAAGACAAAGAACTGTTCATCAGGTGAAAAGACAGGGCTGGCTGCTTCAAAGAATTTTACAAAGTGCCAGGCATTTGTTTCGTTGATTGCCCGCGTCATCAAGCCTCGTTGACTGGCCTGCCAAGAGCGATAAACAATGCGTTGTCCATCTTGGCTCATATCAGGTTGGCTGGCATCGGCCACAAGCAACTCTTGGTCAGTCCCATCTAAATTCGCTCGGAAGATGTCATAGGTGCCACGGGTTAGGTCATAAACCGGAAAAATGAGCTTGCCAGTCAGTGCTTGTTGACCCCGCCCTCGAAATTGGTCATGTGAGACAAAATCAGGTAAAGGCTCGACCTCACTTAAGGGTGAGCCTACTTCGTTCGTTGCGTGAGCGACAGGTTCATCTTGAGGCTCCTCACCTGTATCTGCGGTTTCAGCTGACACCTGAGTATCATTCGCTGAGGCAGATACGGTTTCTTCCTCGGACTCAGGTAATGCTGTCGGTGTTATTTCTGGTGAGACCGCTTGGCTGGGGGTGTCGGTGGTTTGGGGATCGGATATTTCAGCTTGACGTTCAGTGCGGGTAGCGGATAGGGCTGTCGCTGTGGGAATAAAGACCACCTCTTCTTCTACTGGGGCATATAAACGAAGATTATCGAAACTGACCCAGATATTCGGGTCATCAAAACTGCTGGCGAAAAAGCCGAAGTTACCTGATTGGAAGCTATCGTCAGTCACCTGAGCTAATTTTTGTTCATTGGCGAACACGGCAATTTGTGGCCCAAAGGCATGGACAGCCAAGTGATTAGGATCTTCACCTTTGTTAATCCTGCCTGAACCTGTCCAATCGACTAAAATATGCCATTGACCCTGTTGTAATTTCGCCAAATGAAAAAAGCCATCGCTGCTGACATCAAAGCGATAATAATTATTGGTGTCAACAAAGCGGAAGATAATGCCGTAAGTATTATTGTTCCCCCCTTGACGTTTAATGGTTTCCACTTCAATCTTGAAGTCGGCTGTATGTCGATTAGCCAAACCCCAAACAACCAAGTTATTTGTGTTGATATCGATATTATATTGATGATTGCCATAGCGTTTGGTATAATAAGGGCCAGAGGCATCATCCCACCCACTATTCGAGTCACTGAAATCATCTTTATATTTTAGGGGTAAATCCAATGTATTGTCTGTATGACCAGTTTCAATGAGGTCGGATTGCAAGGTGGCCTCTTCACTTTTGGTCAGAGCATTATTTCTCACCCACAGGACCAACGCGACAAATGCGAGGATTAAAATAACGATCAAGCCACCAGCAATATAGACTAAACGCCCTATATACTCTGGCTTGGGATTGGGCTGAGAAGGGGATTGAGCCTGGTCTGGGGCAGGGGAAGAGACTTGTTGAGGTTTGTCAATGTGTTCGGCTAAGGGATCTTGAAAAACCAAGATACTTTCGCCAACTTGAAGGCTATCTCCTTGTGAGATGGGTTGTAGGGTCCCCAAAGGCATATTATTGAGTAACGTGCCATTGGCACTGCCTAAATCGGCTAAAAGCCATTCGCCATTTTCATAGCTGATTTGACAATGATAGCGCGAGACACGAGGGTCGACCAGCACCACATCATTATCAATCTCACGGCCAATACGAGTCTTGAATTTTAAGCGGAATGTTTTGCCGACCGACTCGCCCTGAATCATTTCTAACTTGGGCACAACTGATGGGCCAACAATCGTTGAGTCTGCTTTTTGTGCTTGATCCATAAAAACTTCCCTAAAAAGAGTCGCCGAATTATAGCAGAGGGAGCGCAAGTCAGCCAGTCAGCGGGGCAGCGTTACATTGTCTTTAATTTTCCTAACTTCCAAAATGACTTCATCACCCTCTGTCACTTTACTGAGTCCCGTTCAATAATACCGCCGCCGAGGACGTGTTCACCCTGATAAAACACAAAGCCTTGGCCGGGGGTGATGTCGGGCAGAGGGGTTTCAAATGTAGCCTGTAGCCGTTGGTCTGGGAGGCTGGTGACGGTGGCTGGCATGGGGTGAGATTTATAGCGAATTTTGGCCTCAACTGGCGTAGGTTCAGGAAATGGGGCCCCTGAAATATAAGTGACATCGCGGGCGGTTAGGTCTGTTCGACCTAGTTCGTCTCGTGTCCCGACCACGACTTGATTATTTGCCGCTTCGAGTTGGATGACGTACATGGGCTGCGGGGCAGCGATGCCCAAGCCTTTGCGTTGCCCGATGGTATAGGCGGGTAGTCCCATGTGTTCCCCTAAGCGCTCACCTTGGGTATTGACAATGTGGCCTGGTTGTAAAGCTTCAGGCGCATTGCGTTGCAAGAAGCCACGGTAACCGTCTTGGCCTAAAAAGCAGAGGTCTTGGCTATCGGCTTTATTAAAAACAGGCAAGTCATACCGAATTGCCATCTCTCGCACCGCTTCCTTCGTATAGTCTCCTAAAGGGAAAAAGACATGGGGCAAATTTTTTTGGGTCAGCGTATGTAAGACATAGCTTTGGTCTTTTTTGGGATCGATGCCCCGCCAAAGTTCATAGCCCCCTTGCTCATTTTGTTTTACTTTCGCATAGTGCCCCGTGACCAAATACTGCCCCCCCAAAGCCAAAGCTTCTTTTAATAGAAGATCAAAGCGAATTGTTTTATTGCAGGTAATACAAGGATTTGGGGTAATACCCCTGGCATAATCAGCGATGAAGTTATCGACAATAATGGCTTTAAAGATATCCTTATAATCTCGAACATAAAAAGGAATATCAAGCCTGTCGGCTACAGTTTGGGCATCGTCAATAGCATCCGGGGTACAACAACGATTGGCCGCGCCACCATCTTCAGCCCACAAACGCAGCATCAGACCAATGACATCATAGCCCTGCTCCACTAGCAAGGCTGCGGCAACAGAGCTATCAACGCCGCCACTCATTGCAACGACAACACGGGTATTATCGGGATTTGGATAGATACTTTTAGTTTGGGACATATTGATATTATTTTAATTCAAAGTTAGACACCTAGGATGATTAGTCACAGTCTTGATAAGCCTTGATAAATTTTGATGGCGGTCACAACTTCTGTTTTTCCTGAAAGGACAATATTGACTTCCTCTGTCATTGGCTTCATCGTCGCCCACGCCCTCCGCCTCTATGGCCTCCAGCTGGACCCCCTCTATGACCGTGAAATGATCTGGCCCCATGTCTGAAAAAAGGGCCATGAAAAAAAGAGGGCCATCTGAACCTGGGCCATCCAAAAGCAGGCCACCTAAAAGGGCTACATCCACCACCTATTGTACGTGCGGTCAAAGCAAAATAGAGTATAAAAAAGAGTATAAACATGAACGGTAAGAAAAGACATCCAAGTAAGAGAAATGATCCCATAATATCCTCCGGTCAGCTTTTGTTCGAATTTGTCAGAATAAATATTAATATGAAAAGAGTATACCTGACTTATTATGAAAAAGAAAGTCTCAGTAGGGGCATTCTTAAAGAAAGATGGTTATACGGCAAAAAGGCAGAGTGACAAAACTCTAGGTAAACATTTGTCCTAGCTGATTTTGCTACGCTGCCAGGCTGACCTTATCCTTCTTGATGCCACAACCGCCGCATTTCCTCGCTGTTGGCTAAAAGATGATCTAATTGACCCTGGCAATAAAGGCGCAGCATTGATGGCTGTCCAGGCTAGAGCATTTAGGATATATAATTTCGGGCGGTCTTTGATTAAGCCCGCGCTCGCTTGCCAAATATTCATGAAGTTAACTCCTTTGAAAATACAGTTATGCGTGCTGAATGATGAGTTATGAGTTTTTTAATTCAGCACTCAGCACTCATCATTCAGCATTCTATTTTCATACGCCGTACTGTACCATCGTGCTGAAGTTTACGTATCTACATCCCATAATAAACTTGCCAGATCCGCCAAAGTCGCTAAATCTGCTATCTCTGGATAGACTTTAAATGCCCCTTCTAAAACGTTGAAACGATGGAGAAGGGTAAGGGTCATGACTTTATGTGGTAATTGTTGTCGGGCTGCGTGACCAAGGTTGTAAGCTTCTAGATAAGCGGCTAAGAGACTTTTATCGCATCTGAAGAGAGCAAGATGAAGCGCAATCAGTTCATAACCCCAGTCAGCCACCATTGCGTCACCGAAGTCAATGAGACCCCGCATCTGCCAGCCTGTTTCGGTAAGTTGTCCAAAAATATGATCTGCTGTCAGGTCGGCATGAATGAGATGGGGCTGTTGTTGAGGGTCGATTAAAGCCTCTGGTACCCATAGATAAGCCTCGATTTGGTCTAACCAATGCAGGGGCAGTAATCCTTCCTCTTGGTGAAATTGACGACAGCGAGCCTGTTGAGTCTGCAAAAAATTCAGATAAGGTTGCCAAGAAGGCTGTAAAACTCGGCCCATCGTCACGGATATTTGATGTATCTTTTTTGTCATTTGGCCCATCATTTGAGCCACCGCTATTTTATCAGCCTGTGAAACTTGTTCATAAACTTGGCCAATGCTCAGACCCGGCCAAAATTCATAAATGAGATAAGGCCAGCACCAAGTCGTAGAGTCATTGAAAAGTTGGCCTTGGTGCAGTAGCTGTGGTGCGCTGAGAACTTGGTTCTCCCTGAGCAGGCAGTTGGCTTCATATTCCGTCTCAAAAGCTAGCTGCCCGTCAAACAGTTTCCCAAAAAATTTAATGACCCATTGATCATCCACAATAAAAGTGGGATAGCTGCCTGGGACACCGATGCGAATGACTGCCTGGCTGAACCCCTCTCGCTGACAAACTGCCTCAATATATGCCTGCCAATAACGCACATCCATAAAATGTTGGCGGTAGCTATCTATATGATGGAGGCGATTGAGCGGTTTTTCATCTAAGATCCTCATCATACCAAGGCCTGCTCCACCCCAGAGCGTAATAAATGCGAAAAGTGCGAATGGGGGTTAGCACTTAAGACGATGCGGTCTCCAAACTCTTTTAATTCACCGTCTTCCAAAATCATAATCTTATCTGCGCGTTGCACTGTGGCTAAACGGTGAGCGACAATGATAGCACTGCGTTGATATAAAAGATGGTCAATCGCTCGCTCAATCAAGTGCTCTGTGGCTGGGTCGAGGCGAGATGAGGCTTCATCCAAGATGACCAAACCTGGGTTTTTCAGAAAGACGCGGGTGAAGGCCAAGAGTTGGGCTTCCCCTGCTGAAAGACCCCCATTACCAGCCGCTAATTGGGTGTCCAAACCTTCTGATAAACCTTGATACCATTGGCTTAAACCCAAATCATGTAAGACATCTAAGATCAGACGATCGGGCAAACGATCATCAAAGAAGGTCAAATTATCACGCACTGTAGCCTGAAAGAGTTGCACTTCCTGAGTGACGATGCCCACCCGTTGACGCAAGTCGGCTAAATTGGTTTGGGTTAAGGGTGTACCCCCAAGGCGAATTTGCCCTGTTTGAGGATCATAGAGGCGGAAGAGCAAGCGGGTGATGGTGGTTTTTCCGCTGCCTGTGCGCCCTAACAACCCCAAGGTCTCGCCTGGTTTGAGCTGGAAACTAAGGGCCTTTAAAACGCGCTCTTCTGGTACATAACCAAAATTAACATCTTCAAACTCGATGTCCAGCGGCTCAGAAGGTAGCTGTCTGGCTTGGGCAGGGGGAATATCTTGGACAATGGGTTGCGTGTTCAATAATTCTTGGATTCGTTCAATGCCTGCCGTAGCCGATTGCAGGTCTTTCAATTGTCGGGTTAACGCCTCGATGGGCCAGTGTAGGATGGTGTTGTAATGGAAAATCAGATAAACTGTGCCAATGGTGAAGGCCCCTTGCTGCATTAAATAGCCGCCAAAGCCCAGGGCTAAGGCTGCTCCCAAGGCAAATAAGAGTTCGCTGACTCCCCAACTGATTTCTCCCATGAGAAACGCTTTACGCGTGGTTAGATAGAGTTGATAAACCGCTTGCTGTAAACCTCGCATCACATAAGCCACCCCGCCGTTGGTCCGAATATCTTCAGTGCCCGCCAAGCGTTCTTCTAAGAAGCCAAACATTTCTGATAAAGATTGTCGCCGTGCTTTCCAATGGGGAATAGCGATCGAGGCTGTTTGGCTCAAGAGAAAGGCACTGAAAATGGTAAAGCCTAGAAAACCAAGACCAATCCGCCAATCTTCTAAGAAAAGCATGATCAAAACACCAACGAGCAGGACAACATTGCCCAAGATTTGGATGATGAATTGGGATAAGAAATTGGACAGCGCATTGATATCGCCATCAATGCGTTCAATCATCTTGCCTGGTGTTTGAGCATTATGAAAACTCATGTCGAGGTTCATACAATGGTTCGCTAGGTCACCCCGTAGATGGTTGGTCGCCAGCCATTTGACATCTTCGGTCATGTAAGCCGCGCCCATCTTAACCGTTTGACTGATGAGGGTCACAATAAGAAAGATCATCGCTATTCTGAGCAAATCTTGGGTCGACCCACCCATTTGTGCTTGCTCAACAAACTCCCGTACCAATTGCGGTGTGTACAACTGTAGCCCAATCCCGCCGAAGAGTAAGAGGGTTAAGATGAAGACTTTTTGCTTCAGCGGGACAAGGTAGGTTAAGAGCAAAGTTTTATATTGTTGTAAAGGTAACTTCATGGTGATCTCCTGGAAAAATTACAATTAACAATTAGCAAATTAAAAACTAACGACTAAGGACTAAAAATTAAATTAAGCACATAATAGATGGTGTTTGACCGCCTGATGTGACAATTCGTCCAACAAAAAAGCCGCAAGTATTATAAATACCCACGGCTTAACCTAGTGTTTTATTTGATGGCCCAGGGACCAAACAATAAAAAAAGCCGTAGGCAGAACACTCTCGCCTACGGCTGATTTCGTTTATTTTTTACTTACGAATGTTCAGGCAATAGACGCACTCATCCCCTTGAAGGTGTGTTGTTTGAGCAAAGGGTTTCTAAAAAAGTTCATGAAATATCAATTCCTAAATGATAGATTAACACTATGGCTACAGAGTTTAACAGATGAGGCCCGAAATGTCAACCCCTAATTTTAAATTAGGATTAAAACAGCATGATTTAAGCTGGCTAAGAGGTCGCCACAAAGATGGTTTCCACACGCACCCCTGTCTTTTCATCCACCGTCAACACCTCATACTTCTCTCGATTAGCCTCATCAATCGCTTCTACAAAGAAAACAAGGGAGATTTGGCACAAGTTGAGTTGTTTGCCATAACAGGCGGCTTGGGTAATCGCTTTTTTGTAGCTGGTTTGATTGGCATAACTTTTCACTTCCAGCCCATATCTTTGGCCAGAATAATGAATAATTAAGTCGATCTTACCATTGCCTGTTGGAAATTCAGGATAGACTTGACCGTCTTGGTGCTGTAGAAAATAGAAGAGGTACATGTAAAGATTGAAATGATAGACTGCTTCATAAATGCGTAAATCGGTGGTCCGGCGTGGAACATTTTTGAATAACCAGTCTCGATTTCGCTGGAGATACCGTTCATATAAGCGTAACATTTGTTTTATGTTTATATCTGTCTCAGTAACGATGTCACTCAAATCCTCAAAAGGGGGATGTAATTGACCGACGTATTGAAATAATTCTGAGGAGAAATAATTAAATAAACGTTTTTGAACAAAGGGGCAGGAAAATTTGAGATTCTGCTCTGCTTCATCAACCACATCTTGTTCAACAACCCCGTTCATATACAAAAAGTTCGTCTGAGGGTCATCGTAGCGGAAGGTGATTTTCTCTTGGGTTTGGAACATTTCTAAAATAAGCTGTCGATAAGGCTCTTGTTTCGCTTTACTGATGATGTTCACGATGTTCGCATTGGGCAGGGCGTTTACCGCTGCTGAATAAGCAATCTCAAAATCACGGTTAGTAATAGTGGCTTGGTGTTTGTTATACGTTTCGGTCAAGAGTTCTCCTAGCCAAGAGACAAACCCTGGCTGCCCCTGTGTCTCATAATATACATGCTCAATGACCGCCTCTTCGACCTGCTGTCCGCTCTCCCGCTCATACCATTGATACATTTCTTCAACCTCCGCAAAGGTGAGATTAGGAATATGCAAACTTCGTTGTACATTAAAAGGCGAGCCGCTTTTGTTCTCAATACCCAACCCACTGCGTACCCCGACCAAGGCAACACCATGCAAAAGATACGTTTCTTCATCAAGGGTCTGGTACTGCCGACTAACATAGATATTTCTGAAGACATCGACAATCCCACTAATGGCCTCCTCTGCTAAGGCATCAAATTCATCTAAGATCAGAATCAAAGGTTTTTGCAAATGCCCTTTCTTAAAAATATGATGAAACTGGTCTAAGGAGCCATGTACCGCCAGGTGGGCTAAGGTAGAATGGCCATCGTCAGCCAGAAAGTTCGTTTGGACATCTGCCAAGCCAAGCCTTTGCACAATCTCGCTAGCGATGGACTGCACGATTTTATTCACATCAGGCTGACTGCGTAGATGTTGCAAACTTAAGGCCATCGTATCAAAATGATCCTCCCGGCGTAAGCGATGCAAAGTTTGTTGCATGACCCAAGTTTTCCCCCGCTGTCGAGGAGCCCAAACGGTGATGAAATGTCCTCCCTCATCAGGATTTTCACCGAGTAATTGGACACAAGCTTGCCTGATCAGGGATTCACGAGGAACGTAGTAATGGGAACCAGTACTGACAGGCCCATAAGATGAAAATTTACGCATGATTAGCTCCTTAGATAATGAAGGTCAGTCCGAATAATTATAGCCTAAATACGCTTTCGTATCCAATGTGCGGCAAAGTTCATCTTACAGCCCCCACTTCTCCCGTTCTTCCTCCATTGACATCAATTCACCCAGACCATGAACTGTATGCTCAGTCACATCAACACCGCCCCACCGCTTACAAAAAATTCGCAATATCCTGCAAATCCGCAGTTCTAAATCGTAGAACTGAACAACCCTGATCCTTTCCCTAAGCCAAATCCCCACCTCTCATCCCCACAAACTGCCTAATTCGCGCTTGGCCTGCGACGTAAAAACGGATATTGTATAAATTGACTGATGAATAACGGTAGTAGCTGGTTGAAAAATCTGTAATATGCAGGGCGTAGATATAACGAACCACGAACCACGCCCTGCGGTAAGACCTTATGTTCACTAAACAAACTTCTCAATTAAACCAAGCCCTCACCCTCACTTTTACCCTCCTCCTCCTCATCCTCTGGTTCTGGCTCTATTGGCCAGTCTTCAATTACCTGAACCTCATCTTTTCCCAAGAAGATTTTCGGACCAATCAGCTACTCCTGATTGGGGTGGGGGGTCTTTTGGTGTGGCAAATTCAGCAGGGATATTTTCGCTGGCTGGGTGATATCAGACCACAATGGTATCCTGTAGCCCTGAGCATGGCTTTAGGCGGCTCAGTATTATATCTAATCGTCGAACGCTATCTGGCAATTAACACCCTCTCAGCCAGCTTGTTTGCTCTAGCCAGCTATGGCTTGTTGGGGCTATGGATGCAGCCCCAAGCTTGGCGACAAGGTTTACCCGCCGCGCTCTTGCTGGTCGGCACTCTGCCCTTTGGCGATCACATGCAGACCTTCATTGGCTACCCCCTGCGAATTTTCACTGCCACGCTCATCCGCGATGGCTTAGAAGCGGCAGGTGTGGCTGCGCTCGGGGTTGATACGATTTTAATTTTTGAAAATGGGGTCTCTCAGGTAGATATGCCTTGTAGTGGAGTCAAAAGCTTATGGACAGGTATGCTCTTTCTACTCGCGGCGACATGGCTTGAACGGCGACCGATTAACCTTACTTGGGGAGGCATCGCTATTCTATTTGCGGGGCTGCTCTTTCTGGTCAATATCATGCGAGTTGGACTCTTAATCATTCTTGGCCCGGTGGCTGGGTGGCCTGTATTATCGGAGATGATGCATGTTCCTTTGGGCGTGTTGGGATTTGGGGGAGCTTGTGCTGGGGCCTTGGGGTTGTTGCGCTGGCGGCGTTCAGGGGATGAGGGTGAATTGATCCAGAAATCAACCCATCCCGCTTGGCTCGCTCCCATCCTCGCCCTCATCATCTTTACCTTTGCCTTAATCTACACGCCTCGTCCACATCCTGGCCTCACCCAGGCTCCGCCAATCTGGCACTTCCCGCCCCGGCTCACCATCAACCCCATGCCCCTCAAACCCGACGAGCGAGCCTGGCTCACCCGCGACGGAGCCGAATCAGCCACCCGCTTTCGCTTTGCTTGGCGAGACTTGACAGGCTCCCTGATCCTGATCATCAGCAACACTTGGCGTGGGCATCATCGACCTGAACGGTGCTTTGAAGTTTATGGCCTCAACCTCAACGATTCACGGGCCTATCTCGTTCGCCCTGATTTTCCCTTGCGCTTTGTATCTCTGGCTGGCCAAGATGGCCCCACCCTTTCCGCCAGCTATTGGTTCCAATCGGCCACCCAGACCACCGACGACTACGCTACCCGCATCTGGGCCGATCTGCCCCCGCATCGCCAACGCTGGATACTGGTCTCGATCTTGTTTGATGATGCCTACGCCCCTCAGGCGGATAATGTGCAAGCATTTTATGAAATGTTACATGAAGTTGTTCAGCAGATGGTGGCGCGGGGAACGTAATGTCTGGTTCGTGTTTCATCGTTGTTACCGTCTATAGTTAAGGAGATATATAACCTCATGAAAAAAATGTTTATGACCCTTGTCCGCAAATTTTTTAGCCATCAAGGCTGGGCTTACTTCTTGTTTTGGGCTTGGAACCTCATCTTCCTCGCTTTTATGTTTTTGGGCTTTGCCCCGCTGGTATTGCTAACCTTGCTTGAGGCGGTACAAGCAGGCGAACTACCGCCTAATTTTTTAGTCTACGCCGCGCTCTTAACTGCCATCCCTGCGATCACGATTCTGCTGGGGTTCTTTCGTTTACGTCGAGAACCAAGCCATTTATTTGCGCTGGGTTATGGAGTCGAAGGCCCATTGATGCTTCTCATCGCCCTTCGCCTTTTTGCCGTCCGTGCGCTGACAGCAGCGGTAGCCTTTTTGTTTATTATTGCAGGCTTGGGCATCATGACCTATCTCTGGAATTTGCTTGACCGTCAGATTGACCGCCGGGGTTTGCTACTGACCTATCTGCGAAGCATTGGCCTCACCCTGAATTTCTTAATTGGTTTATACGCGAGCCTATGGATTGCCTTTTACGCCTTTCCTTTGGGGATGATGGGCATCAATTTCTTTATGAACGAATTCTTGGTCAATTTAGGTCAAATTTTAGATAATCTCTGGTCAGCTTTGCTCGCCTTTGATTGGGCTGAGGTATTCACAATTTCTGGGCGTGATCTTCTCCTCTTACCTTTCTTCATTCTTTGGCCGATCTTGATAATGTTCTCCGCCACCTTGTTTGTCTTCATGCCGATTGCCATTGCCATCCTCTACACCCGGTCTTGGTGGGATGGACTGAGCAATTTGATTCGTCGCTATGGTTGGTCTCAGGCGCTGCCCTTAACAAGCTTCGTGATGGCCGTTTGCATTATCTTTTTCATTGATACCAATCGCCAACCGCAGCATCATGCTTTTGCCCTGCTCGAAAATCCGCCTAACTCGCCTGCTGAAGCGCAAGCCCTGCTTGAGCAACAAAAGGCCATTCGAGAAGGTCTGCTCAATTCGTATCTAGCCCCCTTACGCTACTTCAGCGCGGTCGGCGAAGTCTATCATGTGCGTGAAATGTATGAACGGAGTCTGGGTCTAAGGCCCCAACAAGCGGCTGAAATTCAACGCCTCTATGATACCCTGGCCCGACCCGTTCTTTATGAACCCATTGAACCCGTTGCATACGTTAATTCATTAGACAGAAATCGTTGGGATAATCGAGCCTTCAACGAAGACTCCCTGCAAGCCGCTGAACGCTATGAAACCTTTTTCGATCAAGATATTCTCGACGGTGAGCGCGAGGCGATTGTGCAAGCTGCCCTGTCTACCTGGTCAATTGATCAAGCGAGGCAAGCGAGGCAAGCGGTTGATGACCGCGAGGTCTATTTACGACAACAGGAAATTAACATCAAAGAACATGGTGATTGGGCTGAGGTTGAGTTATATGAGGCATATCAAAATAAAACGACCCAAGGTCAGGAGGTGGTTTACTATTTCAGTCTGCCCGAATCCGCCGTCATCACCGGTGTATGGCTGGGCAATAGTCCCAATCGAGAGAAGCAGTTCGTTTATCGTATCGCGCCGCGAGGGGCCGCGCAAGCTGCCTATCGCAACGAAGTACGCCGTCAGGTAGACCCGGCCTTAGTCGAACAAATTGGGCCGCGTCAATATCGCCTGCGCGTCTTTCCGATTGAACCGCGAAATTTTTCTTGGGACCCTGAAGCAGACCACTATACCTTGCAAGAAGGGCCGTCCCTACATCTATGGCTGACGTGGCAGGTCTTGGCTCATAATCAAGCTTGGCCCATGCCCCAGTTGGCTGAACATCTCAATGTCTATTGGGACGATGACAGCATCCGTCTGGTGAATGGTCAAGCCATGCAAATAGATGAAGAAACATGGCTCCCCGAAGCTGTGCCTGCAATCTCACCTGTGACTCCAGTCACCCATCGCCTCCAGTTTCCGAGTGATGAAATCGTGATCATTCAGCCCCTCGCCACAGAAGACCAACCAGAACCACCCTCAGCTATCCGTCTCGCCCTCGTCTTAGACCGTTCTCGTAGCATGATTGATCAGGCTGAGGCGGTCAAAACTGCCTTGATGAGGCTCTCCCGTCTAACCGAGGCAGCGATTGATGTTTATCTGACCGCCTCACAATATCGAGGGGAAGAGCCGAGCCTTGTTTCGTTAAGCGATATCGACCCCGACCAAATCCTCTATTACGGGGGGCAAAACGCGGTTGAATTATTGAGCCAATTCAACGCCCTGCACACAGATCAAGTGTATGAGGCTATTTTTGTCCTGACTGATGGCACAGGCTATAAATTGGGCGAAGGGGATATCGACCTGCCCCCTTCTAACATACCAATTTGGATGATCCATCTAGGCGGAGATTTCCCCTTGGGCTACGATGACCCAACTTTAGAAGTCATTCAAGCCAGCGGTGGTGGCGTGGTCGGCGATGTGGAAACCGCCCTGACTCGCCTAGCCATTAGCCTGAACAGAGATCTGGCATCATTTACCAATTTGCCGCTCACCTTGGCCGACGATGTGGCGGCAGACATCATTGATGGCTATCTCTGGCTAACGTTACCTGCCACTCAAGCTGAGGCGGTCACTGAACTTGACCCGCCGACAGAAGCCCCGCTTGATGTCTTTGCCGCTTTCGCTGCTCGCCGTCTCATCTTGGCGGAGATGGCGCGTCAGCGGGGAAACTTAACCGACTTAGCCATCCTCGACCACCTGCATGCGCTCGCCATCAAGTATAGCCTTGTTACGCCCTACTCCGCCATGATCGTCTTAATTAATGAAAGACAGCAAAAAATGTTGGACGAACTGGAAAAACGAGCTGATCGCTTTGACCGCGAGTATGAAGAAATCGGCGAAACAGAAGCCGAAAACCCCTTCACAGTGACAGGTGTACCAGAACCCGAAGAATGGTTGTTGCTGGGTTTGGTCATGATAATGTTGGGGGGGTATATTTATACGAGGCGACAGCAGAAGCAGTCAAATGCAACATAGGAAAGGCAAATATCATTGAGATGAAAAAACGACTGACCCTACGCCGTCCTGATGATTGGCCTGTTCATTTCAGAGATGGGGACCTGATGCAAAGAGGCGTTCCAAACAAAAAAACCAAAACCGTCGTTTAAGCACTTGGGTCAAAGGCAAGATGACCGAGGCTCTTCAAACGGTATCTCGGCGTAGAGGTTCTACAAGAAATCTATTAATCCGTGTTTTCTATAATTCGTGTGAAAGGTTTTTATGAATCGTACCTCAATTAGTAGCGGAACAACTTGGGAAGCACTCGCCAGCTATGCGCGGGCCGTGCGGGTCGACCAACGCATTTTGGTTTCGGGCACGACTGCGACTGGGCCAGATGGCTTGGTTGGTGGCGATGATCCTGCGGCGCAAACGCAGTTTATTTTGGATAAAATTGAAGCGGCGATTAAGGAATTGGGTGGCTCTTTAGGCGATGTGATCCGCACCCGAATCTACCTGCGAAATGTGGCCGATTGGGAACCCGTCGCTCGTGTGCATGGTGAACGTTTTGCTGGCATCTGTCCAGCCAATACCTTGGTCGAGGCAAAATTGGTTGGAGACGAATATCTGGTAGAAATCGAGGCTGAGGCCATCATTGGAGCAGGCAATGCGCTTTAGCTTACGACTAAACAATGATCTGCCAGTATCTACCTACATCCGACTAGCCAAAATAGCCGAGCAGGTTGGCTTTGATCAAGTTTGGATTAGCAATGATCTGTTTTTACGCAGTGCCGCCGTTATTCTAGCTGCTGTCGCTCTCGAAACAGAGCGTATCGAAATTGGCTCGTGTATCTTTAATCCCTACACCATCAACCCCAGTGAAATCGCCATGTTTTCGGCCACCATGGATGAGTTATCTGGTAATCGTTTCAATTTGGGTCTCTCAGCCGGGGCAGGAGACTTTTTAAGCTGGGTCGGGTTAGCGCAGAAACACTCGTTGACGGCGGTGTGTGAAACGATTACCGCAATTCGGTCTCTATTAGCAGGTCAACGTACGCCGACATCAGGACAATTCTTACAATGGAACGACGAGGCCTATCTCCGTTTTGATGCCCCGCGCATAACGCCCATCTATGTGGGGGCCCTAGGGCCGAACATGCTACAACTCGCCGGAGAAATGGCCGATGGTGTACTTCCTTTACTTTTCCCGCCCGAGCATTATTTCGGGGTCAAACCTTTATTAGAACGTGGGATAGCCAATCGTGCTCAACACTTGCCAGACCTTGATTTTGCGGCTTGCATCTGGGTTTCATTGGCCGAAGATGCCTCAGAAGCGAGACGGGTTCTGGCTGAAAAAGTGGCTTATTATGGCTACGCCTTAAGTCCGCTCATTCTTGAACGGCTTGGTCTTGTCCGCGCCGATTTTGATGCTATTCGTCACGCAGTCGTTGGTGAAAATGATTTGGCGAAAGCCTGTAAGCTTGTTGATGATCGCATGTTAAAAATTGGGGTGATGGGCCGTTCTCATGATTTGATTAAGTGCTTGGAGCCGCTGGTTGAAGCCGGCGCAAGCCATTTGAGTTTTGGGCCCCCCCTTGGTCCAAATCTGGAAAAGGCAGTCAGCTTGTTGGGCGATGTGATTAAGTATTTCGGTGGGGGTAACATCGTGACTGATGTATAACCAACTTAAGTTTGTCATATAGGTTGCGATAGCATATACTGGATGAAAAGACTGCATCAAACCCTAAATCTCAGTTGTAAAATTTTAAATTCATCCAAAAAGAAAAGGAGAAAAATTATCATGACAGTGAAACGATCCATATTTCTCATGAGTTTGATTGCCGCAATATCCTTACTCATCTCGGCCTGTGCGACAGTCCCTGCGCCTGACACCGCTGGGGAGACAAGGGATGCAGCGATGGTGTCTGAGGCCGATGATAGCCTGGATAGCCCGCTAATTATCGCCATTTCGGAAGATACAGCCTCACTCGACCCAGCCCGTTCATTTGAAACCTTGCCTTCTATCGTCCACAAAGCAACCTACCAAACCCTCGTCACTTTCCCGCCCAATAGCGTGGAACAGATTATCCCTTCCTTAGCCGCCTCTTGGGATATTTCTGAAGATGGGACTGTCTACACCTTCTCGCTTGACCCAGACGCAGTTTTCTCCAACGAAGATCCTGTCATGGCTGGTGATGTGGTTTTTTCATTCAAGCGTCTCAAAAATATTACGGGGAACCCCTCATTTTTAGCTGAGACAGTTGCCTCTATAGAAGCCGCCGATGACAGCACAGTGGTCGTCACCTTAACCCAGCCTGATCCCGCAATTTTAGCCAAAATGGTTTTTGGAGCCTTTAGTATTGTTAACCGGTCAGAAGTAGAGGCAAACGGTGGCTCTGCTGCTGAAGATGCTGCCACGGCGGATACAGCCGAAAGCTGGCTCAACAGCAATTCAGCCGGCAGTGGCCCCTATATACTGGAGAAATGGGAACCAGAAGTAGAAACCGTTCTGGTGCGTAATCCCAACTATTGGGGCGACTCAGGAAAAATTGAGCGGATCATTTTTCGCAATATTCCCGAAGCTGCTACCCAGAAAATCCAGCTAGAAGCGGGTGATATTGACATTGCTTTTGATCTCAGTGCCGACCAAGTTCCATCCTTACAGGGCAACCCCAATGTGACCGTGTTCGAGGGCTTGAGTGATACCCTCGTCTTCCTCAAAGGCAATCAGGATAAAAGCATCGGCGGCGCGATGAGTAACCCAACTGTGCTTCAAGCGGTCCGATACGCGCTTGACTATGAAGGCATTCGCCTTCTGGCCGGGGGACAGGCAGTGACCCCACCATCAATGTTACCCGTTGGTTTCTTAGGAGCTTATGGGTCGGATAAAGCCTTCACCCGCGATATTGATAAAGCCAAAGAATTGTTGGCTGAGGCAGGGTACGCTGATGGCCTCGATATTGATTTAGCCTATCCAGATTTTACCTTCGCCGGGATCAATTTTGGCACCTTTGCCCAAAAAGTGCAGGCCGATATGAATGAAGCGGGCTTTAATGTCACGCTTCAACCGGGCGATGTTCAAGTTGCCCTAGAAGCCTATCGTCAAGGTACTGAACCATTTGGCCTTTGGCTCTGGCTGCCGGACTATCGTGACTCGTTGGACTATGTTGAATTTCTACCGAGCGGTGTCGTCGGCAATCGTCTCAATTGGCACGATGAAAACGCTGAGGCGGCTATTCTGGAAATTCGAGATGCGGCCAAAACAGAAACCGATGATGATGTTCGGGCCGGCTTGTTCGAGCAAATGCAAGACTACTTACAAGAGAGCGGCCCTTATGCGCCTATTCTACAGCCAGGTTTGCAAATTGGCTTGAATAGTCGTATCGAAGGCTTTGTTTATAATCCGCAATGGCGCGTTGATGTATCTTTAATTAGCAAGTAAGAGACGATGCCGCTCTATCAGTATATTTTACGTCGCTTAAGCTTGACGATCCCCCTCCTGATTGGGGTGACGCTGATCGCTTTCACGATTTCACAAGCCGTGCCAGCCGACCCGATCACGGCCAATCTGGGTCAAAAGGCCATGTCTGATCCAAAAATTGTCGCGGCTTTTCGGGCAGAATGGGGTTTAGACAAACCGGTTTACGAGCAATATCTGGTCTATATCGGCAACTTACTCCAGGGGAATCTTGGTCAGTCGATTAAAAGCCGCCGTCTGGTAGCAGAGGATTTGCGAGCCTTTCTACCCGCAACCATTGAGTTAGCGACCGCCTCGATTATCTTCGGAGTGGTCGTTGGCCTCAGTTTTGGCTTACTCTCAGCGATGTGGCGCAATAGCTGGTTGGACCAGGTGGTGCGGATTATGTCGCTCTTGGGGGTTAGTATCCCCGTCTTTTGGCTGGCGTTGTTGGCCCTTTTTGTGCTATACGCCCGTTTGGGTTGGTTTCCAGGCCCAGGGCGAATTGATGTGGGGCTGACAACGCCCGCTCCCATTACCGGTCTCTTGACCATCGATGCCCTCTTACGCGGCGATTGGGCGACCTTCCAAAACGTTCTCGCTCATTTGCTACTGCCCGCCTTCGTTTTAGGTAGCTATACCACGGGCTTGATTACCCGTGTCACCCGTTCAGCCATGTTAGATGTTCTGGGTGAAGATTATATTCGTACCGCCAGAGGCAAGGGCTTATCCTCACAGGCCATTACCATCCGCCATGCTTTGCCTAACGCCGCCCTGCCGGTCATTACAGTAATTGGTTTTTCGTATGGCAATCTGTTGGCGGGCACAGTGCTGACTGAAAGCATCTTCGCTTGGCCTGGGATCGGTCAATATGCCTATCGCGCCTCAACCTCGCTCGACTTTCCAGCGATCATGGGGGTGAGCATGGTGATCGCGTTCATCTTTATCCTGACCAATCTCATAGTCGATATCCTCTACTTTATCCTTGATCCGCGTTTGAGGGTGGCTTAGATTACCGATGTCACGACCACTCGCTGTCGGGCGACCACAAAAAGCATGGTTGACCAGCATCAGCCGATTTTTAGGGCGCAATCCATTGGCCTTATTAGGTATCACAGTCTTTTTAATCTGGGTCTTGGTCAGCATCTTCGCTAGGCAACTGGCTCCTTATGAGCCATTAGAACAAAATATTGTTGCTCGCTTACAAGGGCCAAGCGGAACCCATTGGTTTGGCACGGATCAACTGGGACGTGATATCTTTAGCCGAGTTCTATTCGGTGGTCGGCTATCACTGCCAGCCGGGTTGATGGTCGTCATTCTGGCAGGCATCATCGGCACCATCATCGGGGCCTTGGCTGGGTATATCGGCGGCTGGGTCGATGAATTGGTCATGCGTCTAACCGAGATTTTTATGGCTTTTCCGACGATCATTCTAGCCATGGCCATTGCCGCCGCCCTAGGGCCAAGTCTGATCAATGCCATTATCGCCATGATTGCGGTTTGGTGGCCGAATTACGCTCGTGTAGTTCGCTCTCTGGTGATTGGGGTAAAATCGCAGGAATACGTTGAAGCTGCCAATGCGCTTGGCGTTCCCCAAGCACGTATCTTAATCCGCACGGTCTTACCCAATTGTCTGGCTCCAGCCGTCGTTTTGGGGACGATTGATCTCGGCAACGCTATTCTGGTCTTTGCCGGCCTAAGCTTTCTGGGGTTAGGGCCGGCACCCTCTTCACCAGAGTGGGGGCGTATGGTGGCCGACGGCATTCAATATTTTGATCAATGGTGGTTGGCAGCCTTCCCTGGCCTCGCTATTTTCACCGTCGTGATGGGCTTTAATTTCATCGGCGATGGTATCCGCGATGCGCTTGACCCACGGTTGAGAAAGACAATTTAGGGCAGTCCAAAAATAAAAGGTCTGAAATTATCCTGACTAGATATCTGGGATACAAATAGCCACCTCACAGGAGAGAGCCATGCTCAATTATCAAGACCGTTTGACAAAGACCCAAGCTCAGATGAGAGAACAAGGGATTAATTTATTGTTCTTGCCGCGTTCCGCCAACTTAAATTATCTGACGGGTCTTCCACGAGATGAACCAAATTTTGGCAACGCGATCTTTCCGGGCGAATGGTTAACGGGTGCTTGGATTCCACAAGAGGGTGCGCCGATTCTAACCTTGCCCAGAATGTTGGCTGAATTTCACCTCGGTGAAGTGACTGGCTATGATATCCGCATTCTGCCTGATGCGGGGGATCCCATTCAATTGGTCAAAG
This sequence comes from Anaerolineae bacterium, assembly GCA_965199695.1. Taxonomy (GTDB): domain Bacteria; phylum Chloroflexota; class Anaerolineae; order 4572-78; family 4572-78; genus CBDAUV01. The sequence continues at coordinate 3,759,673 of OZ241372.1, forward strand.
ATGTGCTTAAGCAGTTTGCTCTGCCAAGACCAGCCAAAGTAGCCCTTGAAGACCGGGCTTGGGTTGAATCAGTCCTCAATCTCCAACGTTTGCTCCCAGACCTTGAGTTCAGCCAAGCTTCGGCCATCTTAATGCCCCTCCGCGTCATCAAAGATGAGGCAGAGATTGCGGTGATGAAAAAAGCGGGCCAAATCACCGAAGCGGCCTATCAAGCGAGCTTGGGCCAACTCCGACATGGCATGACCAATCTGGACTTGATCACCGAAGTCAATTATCAGATCAAAAAACAGGGGGGATTCACCAATTCATTTGTGACGGGCTTTTACAATATGGGTAAAAATTACCCCTTCGATTTTCATAATCGAGAAGAGGTGTTACTGGTGCCACTTGAACCACCTGTTGCAGTTTCTTATGATATGGGAGCGGCTTATGAAGACTATTGCTATGACTATGGCCGCTCCGTCTTTTTTGGGGAGCCGGACGCGGAATATCATCGCTGTTATCAATTGGTGATGGATGCCCAAGCAGCGGGTATTGCTGCCCTCAAAATGGGTAACACTTGCGAGCAAGCCGATGCTGCTGCCAGAGATGTGATCACGGCAGGCGGGTATGGTGAAGCCTTCCGCCATCGTCTAGGGCATGCCATTGGCTTGGATGTCCATGAAACTCCTTTCTTAACCGCTGGCGATGCCACCGCACTCCGTCTTGGCATGTGTTTCACCGCCGAACCAAGTATCTTCATTCCCCACCACCTTGGGGCGAGAGTAGAAGATGTGATCGTTGTCGGGGAAAATGACGGCGAGGCTCTTACCAATGGCTTTCAACCCTTGCATATTGTGGATTAAACATGGAGATATTAATGATATAGGAATTGATTTGCCATTGCTTGCAAATTCATTTATCATTTAGGTTAGATAGTTGATTGAGCCCAGCGACGAATTTTCACCCCGACAGTCAACCCATCACGACAGTCATCTCGTCAAGGTCCGCCCCTACGTGCAACGCCCTGACAAAAACCGCGTGTAAAGGAGACTATTCATGGCTAAGAGCAATGTTAATGTCAGCGAAGTGTTCGAGACAGCCAACCAAGTGATTGCTGAAACCGATACAGCTGTCAAAGCTTTGACGACCCAAGCTGATCAAGTCAGTCTTTTAAGCAAGATGACTGGCTTTGGCAAACGGATTAATGTTCCCCCCGACGAAGTGCATTATGTGGTTGGGCATGGCCTCCATTGGATGAAGGCTGCTACCGAGGGCATGATTTTTGGTAAAGCAGCTAAACAGCCAACCATTTATTGGCTCAACAGCTTAACTCAGGTGGTGAAGCTTAAAACGATTAGTTTTACGGTTAATCTGCATGGGGTAGATGGTCTAGGCATCAAAGCCCTCGACGAGGCAAATGTGCCATTTACCCTGAAAGCCCATGCCGTTGCCTCGCTGACGACGAGCGACCCGCAATTTGTGGAAGCGGCTGCAGAACAAGTCGGCGTGGATATTGAAAATCTGATTATCACGATTACGCAGGTTGGGACGACGCAGCTCATCAATGCGGCGGCGAAAATGACCCTGCAAGATATCATTGGCAGTCGGCAGAAACTAGCCGAAGATGCGTATAGTGAAGTTAACAAAGTTCTCGAGGGGCTTGGTTACAGCCTTAAGCTGTTAACCATTACAGACCTTGGCGGTGAAGCTTATGAGGAAATGATCCGCCAAGCGACAGCGACGGCCCTGCAAGAAACGACGGTCAAAACAAACGCGGCGGAACTTGAGACTCAACGCAATAATGAAGAGCGGGAACGGGAAGAAAAGGAAATCGCCTCTAAAACGCAACAGGCAGTTTACAGAGCCGAGTTAGCGCAAGAGAAGGCAGAATTAGAGAAAAATGAAGAAATTGCTGCCGAACAGCATCGTTTGGAAATTGAAAGTATTGGTCGGTCTCAGACACTGGCCGGTCGCCAGAATGAGCAAACGATGGCCCAATTGGCTCTACAGAAAAAGCAAAGCGAGGTTCAAGTTGAAAATGATGCCGCGATTGCTCTCAAAGAAGCAGAGGCTGCGGCTGATAAAGAAGCCTTGCAGGCGCAACGTGAAGATCAGTTAGCGAAAGAGCGACAAGAACGACAGGCCGCCATTGATTTGGCCAGGACTGAGACTGAACAGGAGCGTTTGGCCGCCGAGCAAGCTAAAACCATTGAGCGTGACAATGAGCTTGCTAGAGCCGAGGCTGAACGGACGCAAGAGGTGGCAAATATTCGGGCTGATCAAGAGGCGGCTGTCGCTCGGACGAGAGCGCAGGCGGAAGCAGATGCGACGCGGACGAAAGCGCAGGCGGAGGCAGATGCGGCCTTGACCAAGGCTAAAGCGGAAGCGGAGGCGAATAAGGAAAAGGCCTCTGCCGCAGAGGCTCTGGCAGAGGCGGGTAAACTCGAAGCTGAAGCCCTCCAGGCCCAAGAGGCAGCCTCTGGTTTGGCCACAGCAGAAGTCTCTGCGCGACAGGTGGAGATTGATGCCGCCCGGGTTGAAGTGACCCGCAATGAAGGGTTAGCGCAGGCAGAAGTCACAAAAGCCCAAGCTGAAGCTGAGTTAGCGGTGGAGCAGTTCAAAGCCAAACTGTATGAGCAGGCTCCTGTTTTGGTCGAAATTGAGCAATTGCAAATGCGCTACCAACATGCCCAGCACATTACCACCATCGAAGCAAATGCTCGCCTAGATGCGCTGAGAGCCATTGCCCCCCAACTTAACTTGAACGCTAATCTTGTCGGTAGCGGCGGTCAATTAGGCACCGTTTTAGCCCAAGTACTCAATCTGATCAACGGGACTCAAATTTTGACTCAGGAACTCCCGGCCCTGCAAGGAATACTCGGCCATGGCTTTGATAACCCTGACAATGGTGATTTCGGTCAGATTATTAGCAAGGTGATTGAACAGGCCAAACCCTACTTGACTCAAATCGCTGATAATGTACAACCGCGTATGGTGGCCTCCTTGACCGTGAGCGATTTCCTCAATGAGCTTGGGACTGTGGCGAGCGGTGAAACCTCCGTCCTTGAAGCAGTCGAAAACATCCGCCAGGCAGGCGCTTTCCGTGTGCTGGGCGATATTCCCGTCGGCCAAATTTTGCAACCGCTGGGCGGATTGCTCAACAATCATCGTCAGGAGGCTGAGGCTAAGTCTAAATAGGGATAATCTTCGAACATGATTTATCCACAGATTTCGCAGATGACGCAGATTTTTTGTCCGGAGAGTAAAGAGGCGCCAATAGAAGATGATGAAAAACGGATTACGAATGAAACGAATAGACGAATGGCCCGAATTTTTTAAATATTTGTGAAATTCGTCCCTTCGTAAAATTCGTGAGATGGCGCTAATTGTTAATTGATATTTCCAGAGGAGACAAACGATGACCCGTGAACAGTTTTATCAACCTAAGCATAGCAAAAAAGTTAATTGGTATAGAGTCCCCGTAGACCGGGAAACTCTCAAAGCCCTACATCAACGAAGTGACTGGCAAGGCCTGCGCCAGATACTCGGCCATGTCGGACTGGTCTTGCTCACTGGCAGTGCCGCTTGGTATGCAGCTGAACGATTGCCCTGGCCCATCCTACTGCTTATTCTACTTTTACATGGTATGTTTTATGTCTTTCTCTTCAATGGTTCCCATGAGCTTTCGCATTATACAGTTTTTAAGACCAAGGCGTTGAACACCTTTTTTCTCTACACCTTCTGTTTTTTTGTCTGGCGGAGCCATGTTCTCTTTTCAACCAGCCATGCCGAACACCATAAATATACCCTCCACCCGCCAGATGATCTGGAGGTGGAATTGCCCCTGGAACTGAGCCTTAAAGGATTTCTTAGAAATGCCATCGTAGATCCTTGGCTATGTTACAGTACCATCAAAGCCACCATTCGTCTTAGCCTTGGTAAACTCGAAGGCGAATGGGAGCATTCTCTGTTCCCTGAATCAGAGACGACTAAACGCAAAAAGTTATTCGCCTGGGCCCGTGTTTTACTCGTTGGTCACGCCTTGATTATCGGTCTCTCCATCTATTTTGGTTGGTGGATGTTACCTGTTTTAACGACCTTTGCCCCCTTCTATGGCGGTTGGCTACGCTATCTCTGCAATAATACCCAACATGTGGGCCTACAAGACAACGTGCCTGATTTTCGCCTTTGCTGCCGCACGATGATTTTGAGTCCCTTCGTCAGCTTTCTCTATTGGCACATGAATTATCACATAGAACACCATATGTATCCCGGTGTGCCTTGCTATAACTTGGCTAAACTCCATGAGGCGATCAAACCTGAGATGCCTGAGTGTCCAGTCGGTCTTTATGAAGCTTGGCGCGAGATTGTGGATATTTTGAGGAAACAGGAGGTAGACCCGACCTATCAGTACGCGCCCGAGTTGCCGAGGCAGGCGATAGCGTGAGAGGGCAACGATGCGTAGACAAAACCTTTCAACGACGTTATTTCTATTGCCAATCAGCTTACTTGGACACGCGACCCCTTTGATCGCATTCTCGTGGCACAGGCTAGTTTGAATGATGACATCTTGATTACGAGTGATCAAGAAATTCGCCCCCATTATCCTCAGGCAAGATGGTAAATATCAGTCATCAATCAATATGGCAGCACGATCTTTTTGCCGAATCCATCACGCCCAAATACAGCTCATGAAAATAACGAAGCGCGTGTTCCGAAATATTATGTGCGTTCGAATCGGTGATGTACTAACCCTGTTTGAAGCCGAGCTCTTTCATCCCGCGTTGAATATTTTCGCACAGAGCCTTATCCTCTGGGCCAAGGGTCTCTCTACTCCACTCAGACCGCAGACGGCTGCGGCGTGGTGCAATCTGGGTCTGGCCATTCAGCCGGTCGCAGCAAGGTCGTGGTGCGCGTTGTTTGGTCGGGCGAAAACGGATCAAAACGCGAAATGTAGAGATTGTGCCATATTACTTCTCTCCATTTGGGAGGTTCCTTGGATCAGTTCAAATTAGGATGGCTTGATGATTTTTCTGACTTCAAAGTTCAGATGAAAAATCTGCCACAAATTTTTTGATTAAAATTCGTGAAATTTGGGTTAATTGTGGCTAAAATATTTCAACTGCGTAACTTCTAAATATATTTTGTTAATTACTATTAGTAACGTATCTTTAGAGGATAGGGATGATCAGGCATTGATTTATGATTACCTTACTAATTCTTCATTCAACACGCCAGGTAGGGTAAATCTATCAGCTTTCTTGTTTTTAGACAGTAAAAAAGCTATTTTAAGTGCTAGTATATCAGCTTAAAGGTGGACAAAAGAGATAAGCGTATACATAATCAGGTTAAGAAGGAAAAAGTTTTATGTATTTACTAGAGGCTTTTTTGATTGATTACCTAATTTGGATCTGATTCGATCTAGTTTGTGAATTGGATTTGTTGATTTCTAAATTGATGGTTTCTAAATTTTTGAATCCAATTTTCAAGTCCAAAAAACCTCATGAAATGACCGAGTCAAATTTTTTTGGATTGACTCTAATTTTTCTTCGCCCAAGTTTTGTGGGATTAAATTATGAACATTAAAATGAATAACAAAAAAATATCTTTATGGTGGTTTATTTTTGTAGCATTATTATTTTGGTTATTGTTTAGTGAATCTAAATCTAAAATTGGAATTGAGGTTGAGGTTCAAGAAACTTCAACTTTTGCTACTACAGCAACGTCTAGTTCTTTTGTACCCTTCGAGTGTTCAGAAGAAGTTTTTCTTGAAAGGCTTAATCTTCATATTGGAAGGGGTTACATTGTTTCTGCTTCTCTTACGCCCACCAATATCATCTTAAATGAGGACTTTGTTCCGTTTGATTATTTGGCGTATAAATGGGCTGGTGAAAACAGCCTAAAGCTTTATCGTGATTTTGATTGTCTTGATGAGCTTACTTTCATCATCCCTTATGCAGGCGATAACTATATTATTTCTACAACCCGTGCTACTTTAGAAGATTACTTAGGCGTTTCAATAGCTGATTTGAGAAATGTAGATGTTTGGGAGAGTGATGAAAGATATAATCTCTTTCGTGGGGTCAAAAGGCCGTGCAGATTCGGGGAGAAATTTGGAACCAAGCAGGTCTATGATGCTTCTTTGTCTGGTCGGTTAGTTTGTAAGTAGACTATTTTTAAGCCCTTGTAGAGGCTCAAGTATAAAACCCCCAGACCTGCTATATACCCTTCTAAAACAGCCCGTATTGTTAATTGATATTTTCAGAGGAGAACGATATGTCATCTAAAACGCCCTTACGGATTGCCATGCCTGCCTGGGAGATTGGTCGGGTGGGGACGGGCCTGGGCGCAAAAGTAGGCGGCTTGGCGGTGGTGGTGGAAGAACTGCCCCAAGCCTTGCTCAATGCCGCGGCCAAGCAAGGGATTGACTTGGAAATTGAATTACTCACCCCTTGTTTTGCCCATTACGATAAAAGCAAATTGACCAAGCTGGCTGTGACGATGCCTGTGACCTTGGATGAGCATACCTTTTCCTTTGAGGTTTATAAACACACCTTTCCTGACGGGGTTACCGCTGTTTATTTCTGGGATGAGTGGCAGTTAGGCTGGACCAACTCAAGCGCGATTTATCCCCATGATCTCAACATGGCTATGTATCTTTTTGCCGCTGTGTCGCAAGCGATGGCGGGTTATATTCGCCAAGGTAGTTTTGATACCATTCACAGCCATGATTATCACGTCGGCCTGATTCCCTTTTATCTTGGTGACGATTATCTGGCCCAAGTGCCGCATCACTTCACCATTCATAATGCCAGCTACCAAGGTATTTATGCCGCTCATCAACGGGGTTATGAAGTTTTGGCCAGTCTCAATTTATCTGGGGCAGGTCTCTTCCATAAATATTTTGACTTTTTCGATAACCTCAATTTTATGAAAGCAAGCATGATTAAAATCCATGAAACGGGCGGGAAGATTACCACGGTCAGCGGAGATTTGACAGCCAGTTGGGGCTACGCCGCTGAATTGAGAGAAAGCGGGGAGAGCGTTTATCAGCGAGCGATGGCCCAAAAGGGGGGGCAACCTGCGGGTGAAGTTTTTGTGCCTAATCGCCATTTAGATATTTTTGAACAGTTGCCGATTATCGGCATCACTAATGGCATGAGCCCAGGCAATCGCCCTGAAAATCTGCCTCAACTTAAAGCCAGTGTACTGCAAAGCATACAAGCACAGCAACCTGAGGGACAACCTCTGTTTCAGCATCCCTTTGTGCAAGCGGCGATGTTAACTGAGGATCATAATTTTGACGTAGAACATACAGCAGTTAAAGCAGATTTAAAGCGGCTCTTGCATTTAGAAGCCTTTGGCACAGAACCGATGTACGACCCAATTTTGATCACCGTCGTCGGACGGCTCGTGGCCCAAAAGAATCTGAGCTTGATCGGTGATATCATTGAGCGCACCTTAGCTTATGATGCGGGGGTCAAATTCATCATGCTCGCCTCAGCCTCTTCCGGCGACAGCGAGGGCCAAGCCACGGAGAGCCATTTCTTTTGGTTAGCCAGTCAACATCCCCACTGCGTTTATTTCAACAATAGTTTTAATCTGCCGCTCTCCAAACTTATTTTGGCGGGAGGCGACTTTAACCTCATTCCTTCCCGCTTTGAACCCTGCGGATTGGTTGATTATGAAGCCTCTTTGTTGGGCAATATTGTCATTGGTCGTCGCACTGGGGGTTTGCCTAAAGTGGCCCACTGCGCTTACCTCTATGATTGGCTCGACATCAGTGATCGCCTTGGCGAAGCAGCTACCTTTTTTGAGCAAATCAAAGCCGCTATTGATACCTATCGCCATGCCCCAGCCCATCATCACCATTTACTCAAAACGGCCATGGCGGTGGATGCTGCTTGGGATCAGTCGGCGGCCCAATATATTCAGATGTATCGTTACGGCTTATTAATGAAACGGTGGCGGATTGAGCGTGAACAAATTCAGCAGCGGGTGGACCAATTTATCCAAGCCGTTCACACAGAGGATGATCTCTTTGGTGATTTTTATCAACCTCTTTGGGGCGATGGCTTGGATTGGTTTTTGAAAGAGCGATTGATGAGTAAAGTAGCAAGGTAGCAAGGTCAATGGCGTTAAGTGAAGTCCCCCTCTAGCTCCCCTTTTAGGGATAGGTGTTAAGCAGGAGAGCAGGCGGAAGAAGATGGTGAAGGCAAAGAAAGGGGAAGGAAACGGCCTAAAGGAAGGGAAAGGCCAGAGAGCAGAGAAGAAAGGCTAGTAAGGATGCCGCGACGAAAACAACTGAGGAGGCGAGGTTGAGAAGTGCGCCGTGGACGACGAAGGGCCATATGCTTAGACGGCAAAGTATCCTTAGCCTCAGAGCCAACACTGACCCCCCAAAGGATGACCACAGCAATAGCTAGCCAGAGAAGTTCAGCCCGTTTGGGATCAGTCATCTGCGTCAGATGCCACTGCCAGCCACCGCGGGTGGTTTGCTTGAAACCGCATTCAATGCAATACTGTTAGCGAATAGGTCTAGTGATTGAACTTACCAACCAGTTCACACGAAAAGTGCGTTGAAACGCACGACAAAGCAACCTGTTGAAACAGGTTTCGCAGTGTCAACGGATATTCGGATACTTTGTTTCCGCACAATGTCCGTTTTTGGGCTCGCCAACAATATCACCTTACCACCCTGCAATGCTGCTACTTGGTTTAATTTGCTCGACTGCATCACCTGACTATAATGCACAGATATTGCTTGTACAAAGCGTCGATGAGGAATTAGATGACAAAGCGTAGAGATCGTAGCTGGTGTATTTTATGGTCAATGTGGATGTGGACAGGGGCAATGTTTTTGGCTGGCCCCATGGTTTCAACTTGTAGTATGCCAAGCGATCAGGAATATAGGCAGCCTTTTTCAGGGCCGTTTTATACCGCCACGACAAGCCTCCTCACAGCGACACTTGAGGTTGTGCCGCCGGAAACGCCACCGGCTATAGCTACGATGACCCAAGTGCTGTCATTAAAAGTGCCGCCAACCTATACACCCGTTGTCTCTCCGACAAATACCACGAAGCCTACGGCATCGGCCACTGCAACCCCCTCGAAGACTCCGACCTCTACCTATACACCGACTTCTACGGCCACTGCTACATCTACTGCAACACATACCCCCACTCAGACACCTAGCGCAACACTAACTGAAACGGCTACGTCAACCGCAACACGTACACCGACTCCGACGCAAACCCCTGTGCCTACGGAGACACCTAGCGCAACACTAACTGAAACGGCTACGTCAACCGCAACACGCACACCGACTCCGACGCAAACCCCTGTGCCTACGGAGACACCTACCGCCGTAGCAACGCATACCCCCTCTCCGACAGCTACACCCGCGACCTTATTTTTCAAGAGTCATCAGGGTTTCACATTGGGGTCCGATTATCAGGTCGTAGGCGAAATTGTTAACGGACAAGCATCGCCAGCTTTTGCGGTAAATGTTGTTGCCCAATTTTACGATCAGGATGATAACCTATTGGCTACAGAAAGTGCCTTTGCCTATTTAAGTAAGACTGAAGTCCAACAGCGTAACCCCTTTAAAATAATCTTGCCTGATCTTGGTTCGCAGGTCAATCGTTATGAATTAGACCTGAGCGCAGAAGATGTAAGCCTGATAGATCGGCAACGTTTGACTGTGTTGAGTCAAAATATCCGCCCTAGTTCAGATACGGAAATGGAAATATTTGGTGAAGTACGTAATGATCACCGGGAATCCATGCAAAGGCTCACCGTGGTTGTTACTTTATATAATGTAAATGGTCATGTTGTGGATGTGTCACGAGGCATGACCGAAGCCCAGACCTTGGCCTCTCAGGAAACATCCCCCTATGTCATTGAATTTTTAACGCCGGATCTAATGTTTGACGACTTTAGCGTTCAGGCTGAAGGAAGTCGAGCGATTTATTAGTGGGTTCGTTATTAGCCATCAGTTATTAGTGGTTAGTGAACTGCTAACTATTCACCATAAACTAAAAATGAAGACCTAAGACCTAAAAACTCAGAGCTAATAACTACCCACAAAATACTAAAAGAGGTTATTTATGATAAGTAAGCGTTCGATTTTATACGTTGTGTTAACGATGTTCCTCGTCTTGGGATTACAACCTCCTGTATCCACGGGAGCCCAAACATCATCTGATGAAGAGGATGAACCTCCCTTTGTACCTGGGCAGTTGATTATCGGTTTTCGCGCTGGGGTAACAGGGGAAGAGATTGCTACATTTTATGAAGACTATAATTTTACCGAAGCATCAGATTTGGATGGCAATCCGAATGATACTGATGAAGAAGAGAAATTGGCTTATGTGCCTGCACAAGTGACGCAAGATTTTATTGCCTCAGTTGAGCGTGATCCGCGGGTTGAATTTGCCGAGCCTAACTATTTGCTGTCAGTAGATTTTGGGCCAAATGAGTTTATGTGGCCTCAGGCTCTGACCCCAGATGACCCGCAGTTCGATGAAATGTGGGGTTTAAATAACACGGGGCAAACAGGCGGCACCGATGATGCTGATATAGACGCGCCGGAAGCCTGGGAGATAACCACAGGGTCAACTGAGATTTTGGTTGGGGTGATTGATACAGGGGTGGACTATGACCATGAGGACTTAGCCGCCAATATGTGGGTTAATCCTGATGAAATTCCGGATAATGGCATAGATGATGATGATAATGGCTATGTCGATGATATACATGGGATTAATGCCATTAATGACAGTGGGGATCCGATGGATGACTTCGGGCATGGCACACACGTCGCTGGGACGATTGGCGCCAAGGGGGGCAATGGCCTCGGCGTGATTGGGGTGAATTGGGATATTCGAATTATCGCTTGTAAGTTTCTTGGGGCTAGCGGTGGGGGGAATAGTGCAAATGCGGTCAAGTGTTTTAAGTATTTTAATCAATTAAAAGCCAAGGGATATAAGGTCCTTATTACGAATAATAGTTGGGGTGGGGGTGGTTTTTCCCAAGCCTTGAAAGAGGCGATGGCAGCGACAGACCAGCCAGACAATACACCAATTTTGCATGTTTGTGCGGCTGGGAATGCTGGAAATGATAATGACTCTATACCAGCCTATCCGGGCAGTTATGATTTGGACAATATTCTCGCTGTGGCCGCCACGGATCATCATGATCTCTATGCCAGCTTTTCCAGCTATGGCGCAGTGGCTGTCGATTTGGCTGCCCCTGGGGTAGAGATTCTTTCGACTGTCCCGACAGGCAATTGTGCGCTTTGTGATCCGACTGGTTATGAATTTGTCAACGGAACGTCTATGTCCACGCCCCATGTGGCTGGCACAGCGGCCTTGATTTGGGCGCAATATCCTGATTCAACCTATCTCCAAGTGATTCAACGCCTGTTGTCGGGGGTTGATCCTTTAGATGATACGAGTAAGGCCACTGTGACGAATGGTCGCTTGAATGCGTTTAATGCTTTGGAGGATGATTCAAGCCCGCCAGCAGCGGTGAATGACTTGGCTATAGACAATGCTGGTTTGGCTTCTATCACCCTCAGGTGGCAGGCGACAGGCGATGATGGCCTAGAGGGGACGGCCAATGGCTATGATATTCGTTATTCAGATGTTGGGCCCTTTGATTGGGAGACAGCGACCAAAGTGAGCGATGAGCCTAAGCCCCAAGCGGCTGGGGAGACAGAAACTTTTGCCGTTTCAGGTTTAGATCCTAGTACAACCTATCATTTTGCGATTAGAGTGCTGGATAACGTAGGCAATGCCTCTGAACTATCAAACATCGTGACAGGCAACACCAAGGCGGGGTCGCCAATTTTTGAGGATGATGTGGAAAGCGGAGAAGGGGAGTGGACCATAGCTGATGATGATGCCCTGTGGCACATCTCTGAACATCGCGCCAATAGCCCCCAGAATGCTTGGTATTATGGGATTGAAGGAACTTGGAATTATGATACTGGCGGCCCTAATTCTGGAACGCTGACATCCCCGCCAATTGACCTAAGTGACACACCCGAAGCCTTGTTAACCTTCTATGAGTGGAGCGAAGTCGAAACGAACAACAGCTATGACCGGACGCGGGTTCAAATTTCACTGGATGGCAAAAACTGGGAGACAATCTTTGAATCTCATGGCACCAATGATACCTGGATAAAACGAGTGATTGACCTCACATCGTATGTGGATGAAGAGATTCAACTGCGCTTCTGGTTTGATACCATCGACGGCCTGTTTAATACCTTCGAGGGGTGGTATATTGATGATGTGACGGTGTTTGGGCTCTCTAAAGAACCGCCTCCAGCCCAGTCGAATTTGCTGATCCCTGAAAGTAATGTGGGACTAAATCCAGCCGACCCCCAAGCTGGGGACGAGATTGTGATTCGAGCCACGATTTTGAACAACGGCACGAGCATCGCGAGTGATGTTACTGTCATGTTCTTTGATCTTTCTCAAGATGAGGGAAAGGCCCCGAAGCCCATTGGCCAGCCTCAGATCATTGAGCGGATTGCGCCTGGTGGTAGTGGTCAGGCTAAGATTACTTATAGCCCTGACCCAGCAGAAATGAGTTTACATCAACCTAGCCAGCGGGCTATTCAAGTCGTGGTTGATCCGAATAATACCATTGTTGAGGGGAATGAGACGGATAATGAAACAACGAAGAATTTCCAGATCGCCCCAGCACCTAGTCCGAATTTGGTTATCTTAGAAAGTAACATAGGCCTTAGCCGAGCTGAACCTGTTTCCGGCGAAGAAATTTTCATCAAGGCGACCGTATTGAATCAAGGCACAGCCGGTGCTAGTGAGGTCGCGGTTCTGTTTATCGATGTCACGGATGGGACTTCAATACCGATTGGCCCCCAACAGATTATAGAGACGGTCCCGGCTGGAGGAAGTGGCCTGGTGCAGGTACGCTATGATACTTCAGGCAAGGTCGGGGAACGACAAATTCAGGTCTTGGTCGACCCGAATAATATCATTCAGGAAACGCCTGAATCTGATCCGAATGGGGCCAATGATAATCAAGCCCAGAAAACCTTAACCATTCACGCCACCGCTTTGTCCAACTTGGTGGCGCGATCTGACAATATCGGCTTTGATCAGCCCTCGCCCAATTGGGGGGATGAGGTAACGATCAGCGCAGTGATTGGCAATGATGGTCAGGCTGAGGCGAACCAGGTGATGGTATTATTTGTCGATGCTACAGATAGCAGCGGTTCTACAGAAACTGCGCCTGTGCCTATTGGCCTCCCCCAAATAATTAAAACCATTGCTGCTGGTAGTAGCCAGCGTGTTCAAGTAGGCTATAGACTGCCCGAACAAAGCGGGGTGAGCGGTCATTCGCCTTCGCTAGAACGCGAGATTCTGGTTGTTATTGATCCTTATAATGTCATCCCTGAAACAACGGAAAGTGATAATGAAGCCCAAGCGACACTTTCAGTGACACCGCCCCCAGCCCCGAACTTGGTGGTGCAAGCTGAGACAATTGGGATTCATCCCGCTACCCCAAGCGTTGGCCAGGCGGTCACGCTTCGGGCGATCATCTTCAATAAGGGGACGGCTGAAGCCAAGCCTGGGGCAGCAGATGAGATCTTGGTCTTGTTTGTGGATGCCACAGGCGGCGAGTTGATCCCCATTGGCCCGCCACAGACCTTGCCCAGTCTGGCTCCTGGTACAAGTACGGTCATCGAAATAGCCTATGATGCGCCGGGGAAAGTAGGCGAGCGGCTTATTCAAGTGATCCTTGATCCAGATAATGTTTTGCTTGAAAGCGATGAAAGCGATAATGAAGCCAAACGTACTTTGACCGTAACCGCCCTACCCAAACCAAATTTGGTTGTCACTGCGGATAATATTGGCTTTGATCCGCCTGAGCCAATGAATGGTGAATCGGTCACGATACATGCTGCTATTTTGAACACAGGTAACGCAGAGGCTCAGGCAGTTCTGATTAAGTTCGTTGATATAACAGGCGGTGGAGCACGTTTGATTGGTGAACCGCAAACAATAGACGTAATCCCAGCCGGGTCGAGTGACCGTGTTGAGATTTCTTATTTAGCTAGGAGTCGTGGTGAGCGTGAGATTGCGGTAGAGGTTGATCCAAATAATACGATTGTTGAGCGTGCAGAAGATGACAACAAAGCTAGTCAAGTTTTATCTATTCGATCTCTCGCAGGCCCTAACCTATCCCTTCTGGACAGTAATATTGGCATTGACCCGGCCGAGCCAGCAGATGGCGAAACGATAACGATTAGGGCCGTGGTCCTCAACACAGGCGGTCGCCGGGTGTCTAATGTAACAGTCTCGGTGATTGATGTGACCGAAGGAGGGATTGTGCCGATTGGGGGGCCTCAAACCATCTCTTCCATTGCGCCAGGCGGCAGCGGAAGCATTCAGATACCTTATAACCCCTTTGGGCGACTTGGAACGTTGCGCTTGCCTGGCCAAGTTGTCAGTCAGGCGCGTGAGCGGCAGATTCAGGTGGTGGTTGATCCGAATAATACCATTTCTGAGACCGATGAAATGGATAATATGGCGACCAGAGGGGTGACCATAGCCTCGCCGCCTGTGCCGAATTTACTTGTCCCCGTCGATAACATTAGTGTTACTCCCAGTCAACCGCGTATGGGTGAAGATGTGACTCTGAGAGCTGTTATCCTCAACGATGGTGATGCTGAAGCAAGCGATATCAGCGTGATGTTTGTTGATATCACAGATAATGGCTTTGTACCAATTGACTCCTTGCAAACGATTTCTAACTTGGAGCCAGGTGGTAGCAAGGCTGTCCAAGTTCGCTATGAGACACGCCATAGAGGCCCGTCTAATGAGGCCGATGGCCCTGTCGGCAGCAGCGTTTCCACAAGTGAACGTCAAATTCGGGTCATCGTTGATCCCAATAATACGGTCCCCGAAGCAAGAGAGAGTGATAATGAGGCAGTGAAGACCTTTGTCATCACCCCACTCCCTAAACCGAATTTGGTGATGTTTGCTAGCAATATCGGCTTGAATGTGGCCGAGGTGAAAACAGGGACACCCCTTACGGTCACAGCCACAATTATTAATGATGGCGGAGCTCCCGCGAGTGGGGTCAGGGTGTTGTTTGCTGATGTGACTGGGGGCACTGCTAAACCTCTTGACGATTTACAGGTGATCTCTGAAATTCCGCCGGGTGGCAGTGGTGTGGCCCAATTGGTGTATAATACGCTGGGACGTTCGGGGGAACGGATTTTGCACATCATGATTGATCCGAATAATACCATTCCTGAGGCGGTTGAGGATGATAATCAAGCAGAGAAAAGCTTCACCATTAGCCCCCCGCCTAGGGCAAACTTAGTCATTCTAGAAAATAATATTGGTCTTCATCCGCAGGAGCCGCTAGTCGGTCAAACCGTGACGCTACATGCGACCATCCTTAATGATGGAGATGCTTCAGTGAAAGATGTGGCGGTTCGCTTTGTTGATGTGACTGATGGAGCGAATCAGAACGGTAGTTTGGGAGCCATACCGATTGGTGAGGTACAGATGATTGCCAGTATTCCGCCAGGGAGCAGCGGATCGGTGCAAGTCAATTATGATACCAGTGCTAAGGTCGGTCAACGTCAGATTGAGGTGATTGTTGATCCTCATAACCTGATTGGGGAGGCGAAGGAATCTGATAATACGCAGATAAAGACATTTATGGTAGCCGCCTTAGCCAAGCCCAATCTGGTGATTCAAGCGGATAGCATTAGTCTGAACCCGCTTCAGCCTCAGGCAGGTGATGTGGTCTTGCTAAACGCAGTGGTGATGAATAAGGGGACTGCGCCAGCACGAGAGGTGATGGTTAAGTTTGTCGATGTCACAGACGGGGGTTCAATCCCCGTGGGTACACTGCAAATTTTATCGGCTCCAGATGGCGATACGGTTATTATGCCTGGTAGCAGCGGCACAGTTGAGGTGATGTACGATACACATAAGCAGGTCGGGGGCGGTGCTTTTGAAACCGAACGTGAGATTGCAGTGGTCGTTGACCCGACTAATGCCATTGTTGAGGCAGATGAAAAGGATAATGAGGCTAAGAAAGTGATCAACGTCATGGCTCTGCCTGCACCAAATTTAGTGCTTGAGGCGGCCAATCTTGGCTTTAATCCGTCTCATCCGACCGTTGGTGATGAGGTCGTTCTGTATGCTACTGTCTTGAATAAAGGGACAGCCGCAGCGCACCATGTTGAGGTAACGTTTATTGATGACACAGATGAGTCACGATTGATTGGGTTGCCACAGGGGATTGAGACGATTGCCCCTGGAGATAGTGCTGAGGTGCAGGTCAGCTATAATACACAGGATGTGCGTTCGCTAAGGAACGAGTTAGATGCTCGTAAGATCAAAGTGGTTGCTGACCCCAATAATTTAATTTTAGAAGCAAATGAAAGCGATAATGAAGCGACAAAAGAACTCAGCATTGCCGCTGTCGCAGCCTCTAACTTAGTGGTCTACGCAGACAATATCGGCACACACCCAGTCTCACCGGTTGTCGGCGATGAAGTGACGCTCAACGCAGTTATTCTGAACACTGGCTCTGCTGAAGCGAAGGATATTTTGGTGATATTTCTGGATGTGACGGGTGAGGTGGCCCTGCCCATCGGTAAACCGCAGCAAATTGCTGGGCCTGATGGTACAAGCAGTTTGGCCCCAGGTAGCAGTGCGGCGGTGCAGATTGTGTACGATACGACTGGTCAAGTAGGCGAACGACAGATTGAAGTGGTGGTTGATCCAAATAACCTCATTCCTGAAACAGAGGAAGATGACAACAGGGCGATTAAATCGATTTTGGTGGAATCCATGTCCGCGCCCAATCTGGTCATGTTAGCGAACAATGTTGGCTTGCATCCAGTGGGGCCAACTGTCGGTGATGAGGTTAGCTTAAAGGCAGTTGTTTTGAATCAGGGAGGTGTTGCAGCGAAAGATGTTATGGTTTTATTTGTTGATGTGACAGACGGCGATGCCCTGCCAATTGGCAAACCCCAGATAATCGCTTCGATTGAGGTGGGTAGTAGTCGTATGGTTGAAACGCGGTATGATACCACGAATAAAGTGGGTGAACGCTTGATTCAAGTCGTGGTTGATCCCAATAATCTTATCGCTGAAAATAATGAAGGCGATAATAAGGCCCTGAAGAGTCTTAATGTTGTACCGCCGCCTGAACCGACCCCGACCATTACGCCGACCCCAACCCCATCGCCAACGCAGGCTCCAACTGATACACCTGCCCCGACTCCAACAATTGCTCCAACTGATACACCTGCCCCGACTCCAACAGGTAGTCCAACGCCCACGCCGCCTGCCGATGACCCAAGTCCAACGGAAACAGTCTCTCCGACACCGCCGGGCGACGAACCGCCAGAAACACCTGAGCCTGAGCCGAGCATGCCCCCAGAGAGTACCCCGACACCAGATGAAAATGCCCCAACAGCAACGGCTCCGGCAGATGAGGTCACGCCAACTGCGACATCTGAGCCAGAAGATGGTCCAACAGGAACTCCGACAGTTTCTTCAGTTTCAGCATTGCCGCCGGAAATACTAGCACCTATTAGATCTGCTGATTCTGTAGGCAATCTTTCCAACGGAAACGGCGTTTCTACGATGGCGATGCCACTTAATCAGGCTTCTGAGGAAACAGCATTTCCGAGGGGGGGGATGACAGTCAACCCTAAAGTTATACTTAGCACGGACATAAATGTAATTTTTAGGGAACGCAGATAAACGCTGATTTTTTTAATGATCTGCGAAAATCTGTGTTCATCTGCGTCCTATTTCAAAACCAAATCTTAAGCTTATACCCGCGTCCAGTATAAGGAATGGAGAATTAATGAACTTACCCATTGCTGGTTCCCAAACTCAGTTTAGGAACCAGCAGTGGGTCATGAAATGCAATTGGCTGAAGACTATATTATTGTAGACATCCTGAATGAGGATCCTGGTATTCAGAGTCGCATTCTTGTGGATATTTTATAACAATTTCTAACTCATTTCGACTTGGCAAAGCCCGACTGGTTACATCATCAGCAAAACGCTGAATCCATTCTAAGCCTCGCCCTTGGGGATGATTTGGCTCTATCCTTGATCAATAATTAATAAGATCAGCGCATTGTCATTTGTAGAGACGATTATCTGCACATTCAGGTCTGCATTTTCACCGTTGCCCTGTTCAATGGCATTTGCTACAGCCTCGCCAACAATGGTCATAAGGTCATTTAGACGTTCAGCTGGTACCTTTAATTTTTTAGCCAAACTGATGATAGGGTCTATCACAAATTTTTCATAGCCTAAGGTACTAGCAATCGAGATACTCAACAGTTCCGTCGTCTCCATAAACTATATCCCCATAAAACAATTAGCAATGAACTAATGAACAATTGTCTGTTAATGGCTTCTTGGCTAATGGCTAATTACTAATTGTTCTTTAATTTTTGGAACTCCCTAATACAAATTTTAGCTGTTTCCATAACATATACCTAAAATGGAGGGGACATTCTGTCAAATCGGACGATTCTGCTGATCATTCTAAGGAAATACGTTCAAAAATTGCCAACGTATATTCATGTCCTTCATTCTCATCCACCTGCCTCAACCAAGTTTGCTCCGAGACAACTTGTGTACAAGAGCCATAAGTACACAGCGTGATGGGCCGAATTTGGGCTTCGTATTTAAGGCGGGTTAAAACTGTTTGTAAAATTTCACCTTTAAAAGGGGTGAACATAAAAAATACTGTTCCTGTCGTATAGTCAGCCTCTCGGGCATCCTCATTTACAAAATGGATGTTTTGTAATCCTAAAGCCTTAATACAAGCTTCAGCATAAGCAATGTAAGCTGGCTCGATTTCGACTCCAACGACCTGAGCCTCTGTCAACAACTTGATCAAAATTGCCACATGCCCTAACCCTGCTCCCAAATCGTAAAATACATCAGTGTGACGCAAGTGTACTTGCTCGACCAAGGTTAAAATGATATTTGCTGGGGTGGGTTCAAGATGAACCATCTCTGGGTGACGTGGCTCAGTAGTTTTTGGGACTTGATCAAGCTTTAGCAGGCCATCTAAAAGGATATCTAGACCATTATAGCCAATTTGGATACAATTTGCATTTGGTGTAGCATATTGTATGGCCTGCTCGAATAAGGTTCGTAAATCAAAGGCAGAACAAGTATCTGTTTGGATGCCAGTTCTCAGGGTTTGGCAAAATTGACGATCAATATGATTTAATTTTTGCTTCAAGGATTTCGCCCGTTGCCATAAATTCGCGACCCCTGTGAAAGCTAGGTTCACCCGCATTTTCTCAATCTGCTCAATAAAATCGACCAAATCGATGGCCTCAGCCCTACCCATGAAGTTCAAGGGGTCTAAGAGACTCATATCTTGTTCAAACATAAGCAAATCTTGTTCTAATTTACTAAAATCCATATTTTGAATCCAATATTATAGCCAAAAGGCGTAACGATAGAGCGAGTTATTCTGCGCCATTCGTGCTAAAAAATGTTCCTGAGTAAAAGGCTTCTTTTTGTTCCCTGTTTTTAAGCGTGATATACTCCCCCTTCGTGTTTTACAACTGTCCAAAAAGTCAACTTTTTTCCTCGTAGCGTATACGATATTTTTGGAGGCCATTTTGCTCATCGAAGTCACCCTGTTTTTTATAAAATTAGTTTATATCATCGCCGCTTTGTGGTTGGCGGTTTATGCTTTTAATAATTGGATCTTGACTTTCATTTACTGGCGGTATCGACGACAGGTTCCCAGACTGCTAAGGTTTTCTGACGAACAATACCACCCCGACTCACTTCCTCCGGTAACAGTACAATTGCCCATCTATAACGAAGCTGAAGTGGTGGAAAGATTAATTAAAAGTGTTATCAAACTTGATTACCCAGCCCATTTATTACAGATTCAACTCTTAGATGATTCCACAGATCAAACGAGGCTGGTCGCTCGGTCTTTAGTCGAACAGTATCAGCATCAAGGCATTAATATTACGTATATTCATCGTCAGGACCGAAGCGGGTTTAAGGCCGGCGCTTTGCAGAAGGGGTTAGAAACGGCCACAGGTGAATTCATCGCCATGTTTGATGCTGATTTTATCCCACCAGCCAACTATTTGCAGAAGATTATGCCCTATTTTCTTGCACGACCAAACCTTGCTTTCATTCAAACTCGCTGGGGTCACATCAATCCGACATATTCTTTTTTGACTGGGGCTCAGTCAGTCGCTTTGGATGGACACTTTGGGATTGAACAGGTGGCCCGTAATCGAAGCGGGTTGATGATCAATTTTAATGGCACGGGAGGCGTGTGGCGCCTAGTGGCTATTCAAGATGTGGGTGGATGGCAAGGAGAAACAGTTTCTGAGGATTTGGATCTTAGTTATCGTGTTCAATTAAAAGGTTGGGATTGTCTTTATATTCGTGATGTGGTTGCCCCGGCTGAACTGCCCCCCCAATTGGCGGCTTTTAAACGCCAACAATACCGTTGGGCTAAAGGTTCCATCCAATGCTTGAAAAAACTAGGCCAGTCCCTGCTTCAATCTGATCAATCAGTTTGGGTAAAATATCAAGCACTGCTCTATCTTACAGGCTACTTAATCCACCCCTTAATGATTATTCTGTTGCTCGTATCATTATCCCTAATTTTACAAGGTCAATCAGTGGTTTTTCCTTTGGCTTATTTAACTATTTTGAGTTTTGCGCCACCTACCCTTTTTATTGTTGGTATTTTTTCTTTATATGGCCGTCAAGCCCTCAAACGTCTCAGGTATTTACCCATCTTAATTTTATTAGGCTCTGGGATCGCCTTAAATAATACAAAAGCCATCTTTGAGGCTATATTGGGGGTAGAAAATACCTTTCGCCGTACGCCTAAGTTCAACATTGAATGTAAAACAGATCAATGGCAACAAAGTTCTTATAAGCTTTGGGCGGATAAGTTGATTTTTTTTGAAGTAGGTCTAAGTCTTTATGCGGTAATCACAGCCATAGCCGCTTTACAAAGCGAAAATTATTTAGCCATTCCCTTTATTATGTTGTATGCGCTGAGTTTTAGCTATGTCGGTGGCTTGGGTCTTTGGGAAATGCAAGGTGACATTCGTTTGTGGGTTAAATATTTCTTCAAAAGAAAGTCACCTTCTAAACCAGTGTCTGAGAAACGAGCTTCCTATGAGTATTCGAGACCTTCAAGGTTCTCGTCTAACCCGAAGGGTTAGATCTAACCCAAAATTACTCCGCCATAAGCAACCGACCAGTCAATACGCCGCTGTCATCTTTATAAAAATTACGTACCTGAACATCTCCCTCTACGCGACCTGTGCCTAAAATTTCTAAATGGCCTCGGGCATAAATGGTTCCTGTTACTTCGCCTGAGACAGAGACATGTTCAGCCATGATTTTCGCCGCGACACGAGCATACGGAGCGACAACGACATTGCCAACAGTCTCAATCACGCCGCCTTCACAGAAACCTTCAATAATCACGTTACCATCGCATTTGAGATGACCGTTAAAACTGGTGTTACCGCCGATGATGGTTTCTACTTTGTCTACTGTTAATTTTTTTGGTCTGGGTCGTCTGAACACGATTTCCTTCTCTGTAAATAGATTTTGCAGAACTATGTTATGCAGTATAGTCAAGGTAGGCTAAAAGTCAATGTTATGAGGATATCTATTCGATGAAAACAGGCCTGGGTCTGATACTATTAACGATATTTATTTTAAATTTATCAGCTTGCTCGATCCCTTTCTTTGCTTCAGAGCCATCCATACCAACCCCAACGCCAACGCTATTGCCGCCTTTGGCGAGAGCCATCGATATCAGCCCTCAGGCAATTATTGTTTCTATTCCTATTGACCCACCCAGTTTTAATGCTTATCTCAACAATACTGGCTATGAAGAGTTAATCGGTGAATTAGTCTTTGGAGCCTTAGTCGATATTGGGCCAGATGGACAGTATTATCCTAAATTAGCTACAGAAGTACCAACACTGGAAAATGGAGGCCTTAGTCCAGATGGCCTGACAGTAACTTGGCATTTGCGTCCTGGCCTGATGTGGAGCGATGGCGTTCCCTTCACCTCCCGCGATATTCATTTTACCTGGGAGTCTTTACGCAACAGTGGGTTGAATATACCTGGGGAGGATAGACGAGGCATCTATGCGCCTGGATTTGATCTTATTACGGGCATAGAAAGACCGGATGACTATACAGTGATCTTACAATATCGTGAGTTTTATCCTAATTATGTGCTTCAATTTGGTGGCGAGGGAAAAGGGGTTTTGCCAGCCCATCAATGTGGTGGTGTTAGTGATATGTTATTTTGGGATTGCAACTTTGATCCAGTGAGCATTGGCCCTTTTACGCTAGCTGAATGGATACCTGGCCAACGTCTTGTTTTTAATCCTAATCCAACTTATTGGCAAGCGCATCGTCCCTTAAGCGAACAACTTATTTTTGTCATTGAAACAGACGAAAGGCGGCGAGAGCGTCAACTAAGGCAAGGTAATACACACCTTGATCTGTGGCCAGAAGAACCTCAGTTAAGCAATTTAGCTGAAGATGAGCGGATCCTTGTTCAAGCCACGAATCCGCCGCGCTTTATGTTACAACTTGTGCCTAATTTGAGCCGTTTTGGAACAGCAGATCCAGCTCAACCTCACCCCCTCTTCGCTGATGTTCGCGTTCGGCGGGCCATTCGTCAAGCAATTAATGTGCCTTTATTGATTAGGGATGTTTTTAATCATCGAGCGGTTTTGGCTGATACTGAATTGCTTCGGCATGGGTGTCCTGTACCTGCCATTCGTTATGAGCCGGCGGCAGCCAAGCAAACCTTGATTGAGGCTGGTTGGGTTAACTTTGAAGGGCAGGGCATTAGGCAGTGTCAAGGCTGTCTACATGCCTCTGAAGGAAGTTTTTTTGCCTTTGAAAGCTATCATTATGCTGAATTTGGTGAATCGCTTTTGGAGGCTCATCGCCAAATGCAACAAATGCTGCTTGATGTAGGGATCGACATGCAGATTAAATCTGTCGAAGGGACTGAATTGTGGGACACCTGGACAGCCAAAGGCTTAGAAATACGCGGAAATTTCCATTTGAATTTATGGGATGATGGCTATTTTGGCGTGGAGCCAACCGACTTTCTTTATGACCTCTACGACCCCCGGACTATTCCAACGCGAAATGATCCTCTAGCAGGATTAAATGTTACCCGCTATCGTAATCCTGAGCTTGTGACGATTTTTGATGCCTTAGGTACACCTCTTCGTATAGCGCAAAGAGAACAATATTTTTGCCAAATTGCCAATATTTTGGCTGAAGATTTACCAACCATTCCCCTCTTAGCTTTACCTGACTATTACGCCATTCATCGTCGTTTGCAAGGAATTTCGCCCCATATTTATGATACCATTACTTGGAACGCAGAGGATTGGATTTTGATAGAATGAAGCAAAGTGGCAAGATGGCAAAGTAATGTTTATTTGGTTTTTCTATTTTTATTTTTTCATTCTGTGCTTTACTTCATTCCTGCTGAGACGGCTTTTTTCGCCAGACAAGGTAAAAGACGAATGAAAATAAAACAACTGTCACAAGCAAGGTGATAATCGGTATCCAGCGTAAGGTGAAATGTTCTTCAGTGGGAGGTAAAAGGGATTGAGGGTCTTCTGACTGTAAAGTTGATGTCAGGCTGGGCACAGGCGTTAAAACAGCCTCAGCGACTGTGATAGGGGTTGGGCTGGGTAATGCAGTGGGTTTCGTTGTTGGAGGAGCAGGTTTAGAAGTACTTGTCGGGACAAATGTACTCGTTGGTGTAGATGCGTCCGTCGGTGAAGGGGTGCCTGTTGGTGAAGACGCGGCAGGGTGTGTAGCTAATGCCATCAGATTAGTTTGATTAGGTGCAGTTTGACCCTCAGCGACATCTGCTTCTATAGCTATATCTTGGTCAGGTTCCGCCTCCTCAGATTCATTGACCATCAGAGCCTGTCTTTTGTTTGTATTAGGCGGAGATTCAGCTTGTTCATCAGAAGGCATGTCTGTATCTGCCGTCTCAGTGTTTACGACTGGGCCCATGGCTATTGGAGTCATCGTCGGTAGAGACTGGGGCGCAATATTTGCTTCTATTTGCCCCTCGTCTTCTGCCACGCTTTTACCCTCTGCTCTAGCCCCATCATCTGCCATAGCTTCTGCCTCTGGTCTATCATCTACTATTTCCTCGGCCCTACTTTTCGCTATAGGTTTTTCTGCGCTCTCTTCAGATGCCAAAGCCTCATCTGCTGCCATCGATTCTTGTTGAACGCTTTCCTCGACTGGTACCATCGCCACCATCGACAATGTTTCTTGCGTGGAGATGCGCCAGAAAACACCACCGATAATCACTAAGGCTATCAAAGCAACAAGCCCACCCCACATTGGCTTAAATAAGGTGAACCAAGACCCCTGAAGTGATTTTTTTGGCCTGAGACCAGCATCGGTTTCTGTCAAGGTGAAGGGACGCAGAGAAGGAATCTTTGGTAATTCTTGTAAAAGAGCGACGGTCTGACGCAAATTATGTAACTCCTGTTGTAATTCAGGGACTTCAGATAAAATACGTTCCACAAAAGCCTGCTCTGTTAAGCTTACCTCATTGTCTAAGTAAGGCGATAGTAACTTACGTGCTTCTTCTATTTGTTTATGAATATCAGGTTCGTGTGAATTCATCATGTCATTGAGAATGTTTATCAAAGCTTCAGTCCAAACCCCCTGAAGCCATTGATCCTTATTGTCTGAGACGGTAAGGCTGCGGTAAAAGTTCCTGATCTTTCAAGGCATCCCGCAGCTTGCGTCGCGCACGGCTTAAGCGCGACTTAACCGTTCCTAATGCTAAACCTGTAATTTCTGATATTTCCTGATAGCTAAACCCTTGCACATCATTGAGGACGACAATTGTCCGTTGATCTTCGGGCAATTGTGAAATAGCTTCTTGGATCATATCATGTAATTCATGCCGTAGGGCAGTCTCTTCAGGTCGTTCAGCTTGATCAATCAAATGAGGCACGTAATCCAGATCAGTTTCAGCCCCATCGGTCTCTAAAGCCTCTGTAGGTCGCCGTTGGTGGTAACGAAGGTGGTCGTAACAGGTGTTGGTCACAATGCGTAGGAGCCAACTTTTGAAAGAGCCACCTTTATAGTGCTGTATGGCCTTAAAGGCCTTAATAAACGCTTCTTGGGTAGCATCTGCTGCATAGTCACCATCGCCAATAACCCGATAGGCTACATTGTAGGCCAGGCTTTGATAGGCCATCACCAATCGGTTAAAGGCTGATAGATTTCCCTTTTGCGCTAACTGAATGGTCTCAGTTTCGGTCATAGTGGTAGGGGTAGATAGTATAGGGCGTAGAAAGGATTGTCAGTCATTGATTCTCATTACCTGACCATGCCCTACATCGTATTTGACTTAAATCAAGGTTAGGATTATACTCTACGATATCTTAGGCCGAAGTGGCGGAATTGGCAGACGCGCACGACTCAAACTCGTGTGGAGTAATCCGTGTGGGTTCGACTCCCACCTTCGGCATTTCGCGTGAATTTCACGGGCGAGTTCCAAGAGGAATGCCAATATTATATGTTTAAGTTGGCAAATACGCCAAGCTAGAGAGCCTGCTTCATCACACATTCGATCAGTGAAATCTGATTTGTGATGAACAAACAGGCTTTTTTTTTGAAAAGTTATAATTGAGAAGGACAATTATGAAGTCGCGGTCATCCTTTGATAAACGCATTTTAATTTTGGTGTCCATCATTCCAGTCGCTTGCCTATTTGCTATTGGGGTTGGTCTGCTAGTCACTTGGGTTGTGTTCCCCAATGTGGTGCCAGGGAATCAGATTAGTGATCTGGCTCCAGAAGAGATAGAAGAATTTGTTCGTTTGGTCGCCGCTGAATATGCTGCTGCTGACGATTTGGAAAAGGCACGTCAACGGCTGCAAGAGTTAGACATACCGCGTCCAGAGCAATACGTTGCCTTTTTAGCGGATCGCTATATTCAAGAGGGCCGTGCTAAGGATGATACTGATCTATTAAATGTGATCAATTTGGCGCAAGCTTTGGGTACTAGTACGAATAGTATGCTGGCTTATATTTATACGCCCACCCCCTTACCGACTGCGACACCACTGCCTACCGAAACGCCAGAACTAACGTATACCCCAACGAATACGCCTGTTCCGACAGAGACCCCTATTCCAGAAAATACAGCAACCCCCGTCCCACCTGATACGCCGACACCTGTACCTCGACCAACCCAGAGACCTCAGCCAGTCGCTGCAAATACCCCTGTTCCACCGCCGAATACCCCGGCACCTGCTGTCGACTTTCGGGTCGCTAAGGTGAATATGCTCACGAAGCAGGAAAATGGTGGGTGTCTAGGTGCCCATCAAATTTATGTTGATGTTCTGGATGTGCATGGAGATCCTTTATTAGGGGCGAAAATTGCCGACCCCCCTTTCAACAACTTTGTGCGAACTTCAGGCGAAAAAAATGAACCCATATTCCATTATGGCAACAAATTGGCTGAGATTGACCTTTATAAAGGGGGCGCAAAACTGGCTATTATTGAATACCCCGAAGGCAATCCTGTGACGAGTGAACTCAGTCCCCAGTTAAGTACGAACGATTGGGAAATTCCTATCCCGTGGCTCATTCAAGCCGGATATTGTGCCAATGAAGGGGAATGTCGCGCCAAATGGAACAGCGGTGTGCCTGGGGTTGGTTCAAATTCCTTATGCTGGGGACATTATTCTTTTTACCTAGCTTTCCAAGCGACGCGTCCTTTTTAGACTTATAAAACCCCTATGCGACATGAAAGCGATTGGTGGCTCGGTGGCTTTTTGATCGGCTTCTTTGTTGGGTTGAGTCTAACGCTCATCTATGGCTGGTATTTAGACCCGCGTATACCGACGATTACGCCAGCCCAACTCGACTTAGCTGATACTGAAACGTATATTTTGCTCATCGCGGCAGCTTACCGTTCTGACCGTGATTTAGCGAAGGCCGAAGCACGATTAGCCAAATTTAAAATGGATAATGTTGTTCAGTTTATTGGAGACTTAGCTGAACACTATATCAATCAAA
Organism: Anaerolineae bacterium; assembly: GCA_965199695.1. Lineage (GTDB taxonomy): Bacteria > Chloroflexota > Anaerolineae > 4572-78 > 4572-78 > CBDAUV01. Next base: position 3,786,805 of record OZ241372.1, read on the forward strand.
ATGCTGATATTCATGATATTCACTCCTTGGTTGTCTTAGCTGATGGACTAGGCCAGCCTTGTGCTTTATGTCGGCTTTATCTGCCTACAGCAACATCTCACTCAATAGAGGCATTGACCACGATAGGTAGGCCTTCTACAGCCATCACGTCACCTACGCCAACTTCAACCCAAATCAGGGTTGACGAACCGATACCAAGGGCAACCTTACCCTCAGACCAACCACTTAATGACTTAAGCCCTACCCCCAATCCGACAATAACCCCACGCTCACCCAAGGCCCCCAGGGTAGACCCCCCTTTTAGACTAGCGCAATCTGTGCCTTTGTGTGATAATAGCAGCGATGCCCACTTGAGAATTTATGTGCAGGACCGTCAAGGTCAAGGTATACCAGGGATAAAAATTAACGTTCGTTGGGCGAACGGTGAGGATAGCTTTTTTACGGGCTTAAAACCGGAAATTGACTCTGGGTATGCTGATTTTGATATGCAGCCTGATACAATTTATCAAGTTTCTCTCGGTGATTCATCCATCACCAGGGTCAAGGATATCAATCAAAATGCGAAGACCCGTTGCACAAATTTAGCTAATGATATCAGTCCGTCTTGGCAGCTTGTCTTCCAACAAACAAACTAATGTTGAAAAGGAAGGACGTTGAACGAAGAACTTCTCCAAAAAATACCACTTTTTGCTCAACTGAGTTATCGCGAACAACGCGCTTTAGCGAAACATATTCAACCCGAAATGTATCGACGCGATGAGGTGATTTTTGCTGTCAATGATGATAGCGATGCTCTCTACATCATCGAGATAGGATGGGTTAGCCTATCAACCGATGGACGGACGACTTTAGTCAACCTAGGCCCTGGCAGTCTCATCGGTGATACGGATTTTTTCAGTGGTGCCCCGCGAGCGATGACAGCGCGAGCGACTGCTGAGGTACAAGTTTGGGTTTTAAGCCACCAAACTTTACATTCGTTGATTAATAGCCACCCTGAGCTTGGCCTCACCCTGAGCCAAACGCTGGCCAGGCCTATTCGGCAGATGATCCCTTATTTAGCCAATAAACTCGCGCAAACATCGGCCCTGCAAACTTTATCACTGGATGGACATCAAGTGATTGCTAGTCTTTTGACCGTGCAAGTGGTTCAAGCAGGGCATACCCTATTTCAAATAGGCGATGAAGCAAAGAATTTATACCTTATTGAACGGGGTCTTATTCGTCTGACCGATGATCAAGAACGGTTTTATGACCTTGAGCCGAATGATCTGTTTGGTGAAATGGCCTTGCTCACTGGCAAACCTTATAGTCAAACAGCCCACGCCGTTGAGGATAGTCTTGTGTGGTTTTTGGATGCCTCAAATTTTCAGACAGTGGTCAAACAGTATCCCGATGTCCGTACCTTATTGAGCCGTGCTGTGACCATGCCTTTGAGTCAGTCTGATCAAACGCAAGCCAGGCCTGTTTTGCAGGGAGTTTCACTATTCAGTGCCTTGCCTCCTGAAGCTTTAGCAGATATAGCCTCTCATCTTTTGTTGCGTCATGTGTCAGCCGGGGAAGACATTTATCGGCTGGATGAACCCGGTGATGCCATGTATATTGTTGAGTCCGGTGAAATCTCGCTCAAGGATGCTCAAAATCAACCCCTGTCTCAACGAACCACTGGGTATGTTTTTGGTGAAGTGGCTCTCTTGACAGGCAAAAATCGTACCGAGACCGCAGCCGCTTTAAGCCATGCTAATTTATGGTCATTATCCCGTTCGGATTTTGATACCCTGCTCGCTAAATATCCTCAACTAAGTGCCGCCCTTGGGAGTTCACTACAGGAACATTTACGTGCCGCTGATGATCATCTTGTCGAGAAACATTTACAACAGTTGGCCACCTTGGGAGGCTTATCACGCACTCAGCTTGATGAGATTTCAGCGTACCTCTATGCGCGGCGATATCAAGCAGGCGATATCATCTATCAAGAGGGGACACCTAGTCAAGCCTTATACTTTATTGAAAACGGTCAGGTTGAACGATTTGCTTCTACCCAACCCGGGCCTGTCTCGCTCTCAGCTTTGTCATCTGGTGATTTTTTTGGTGAAACCGCGCTATTGTCAGGGAGACCTCATACAGAGACCGTCCGTACGCCAGCCGGGGCTGACATTTGGGTTCTCAATAAACAAGATTTTGATGAATTAGTTTATAAACATCCGAATTTTTCTGCCGTTGTAAATCGGATGATGAGTGACCGGATGGTAGAGGCGATGGACCTGTTACGGAACAGGCTAGCTGTGCAACCAACACAACAAATACCGCCCGCATCTTCATCAACCCCTGCTCCGAGTCGTCCCAGGCCACCCATAAATCCACAGATTCCGCCGCAGGCTGTTTCCTCTCAGCGTTCCCGCCCTATGCCGCCGCCATCGCCGCCTTCTCGCCCCAATCGTCCTATGTCCAAAGGGACATCGCCTATACCACCTCCCAACTTATCCAGAGGACGTGGGGCTAATGGTTCTGGAGAACGCATCTCGTCGAAACCGAATAGTCCCAAATCATCTGCTCAATCGGGTTCTGGACGGCCTAGCAATGCCAATAGTCCCCCCTCACGTTTTGGGTCTGCTTTGGCCAAAAGCTCAGTTCAAACACAGGGGCCGCGGAATGGACAAGTTCAGCGAGCGAGTCGAAAATCGCGCCCTCAGACAAGCCGTAATATTGCTCGTGAAGCTAGTAAGATTGGCTCTGGTATTAAAGGGCATATCGATAACACCAGTTATTGGTTTGCCAATATGCCTTTAGGCACGAAGGTCGGTTTGTTCATTTTTATTTTTGTCATTATCTGGATTTGCGGTATTGCTGCTCCATCACTGGTGATTCAGGCTTTAGCTGCGGCTATCTTTGGCGAAGATAGTCAATTTTTAGTTGATGGTCAAAAGCCTGCGAATATTGTCAGTCGGAGTTTGGCTCAAAATGGTTTGGTCGCTGCTTTGCCTTTTGTGGAAACAACAACGCCAACCCTAACCCCGAGTCCGAGTCCCTCTGCTACGCCGAGTCCATCCACCACACCGGTCTCTACCCCTTTACCAACGTTTACGCATACGCCGACTCTAACCCCAACGCCTGAAGATACACCCACACCGACCCTGATTCCCACCGATACTCTGACACCGATTCCTATCCTAACGAACATACATTCTAGGCCCCGCGCTCCCATAAACACACCTGCGCCTGAGCCAACCCCAACACCTGACGTTGACTACATTGTCGCTAAAGTACGCAAGCTCACGCCTTGCGAAAATGCGGGCAAGCATCACATTTTCATTCGGGTACTTTCCGCTAGTGGTCAGGGATTGAATAATGTCCCTGTCAAAATCGCTTGGGGGCCTAACTCGCAAGACCATGTGATTAACCACACTGAACCCAAGGACCGTGGTGATGGATTTATTGAATATGCTATGTTTAAGGGGACTTACAGCGTCGAAGTAATGGGCGCAAAGTCACAAGTGGCGAGCGGCATCACGGCTGATTACCAAACTGATGAAGCCTGTGAGGCGACAGGGGATGCTGTTGGTAATTCGCTTTTTCATGCTTCTTTCGAGGTGGTGTTGCAGCGGACGTTTTAAGGTTGAGATTGACGTATTATGTAAGAGGTAATATTATACCTCTTGGAGATAGGGTTTCGTTTGGCTTTGCCGCAGAAAGTATCGGTGCGGCGACCAGATATGGGCTTAATCCTAAATAGCAATCCAGTGCAGATGGGCTTGTTAGAGCATAGCTATGAAATTTTATCTCATTCAAGAAAGACGGAGATAGAAAGGGATACCATACACAAAAAAGGAGAATATCAACTAAGCATTCTCAAAGACTGTGCTTTGCGCGGCGAGATGATCAAAATTAGGCGTGTGGACAGGTTCACCACCTGCCGCTTCGGATCTGTGGTCCATATAGCGAAAACTATGCTCATCGCTGAAGATGAAAAGAATATTGGGTATCGTCATCAGTCTATTCCCCCCAATCTTCTTCCTCTTCTGGAGCCATTTCTAAGACCACTGGAGAAAGCGACATCACCTCTAGCTCGACTTCACACTCTTCACAGGTGACGATTTCACCCTCTACCACATCATCCGCCAAGACCACTTCAGCAGCACATTCTGGACATTCAGCCGTTAAATTTGCCATGAATATATTTCCTTCTGTTAATTGATATGGATGTCTTTCAAACGAGGCAATGAAAGATAGCCAATCGATATAATTTAACTCATAAAAAAACAGCCCACCAAGTTAGTCTGGTGCGCTGTTTATCCACACTGGGGCAGGACAACACAACTTAGCCAGACCAATGAGGCAGCTTATGCATGTTGTCTTTATCTTGCAATAAAGTGGTTAAGCTCAAATGTATCATTTCCATGCTACAAGTCTACAACAGGTTTATGTCTCTGTCAAAAATATATTTAGCAGGCAGTCGTATACGCCTTGGTCTAGTCATCGCCTAAAATAGTCCCCAAAAAACCACCAGAGCTGCCTGTTTCACCTTGGGTACTGCCTACAGCAGCATAGACCCGACCCGCTAATCGAGAGAAGGGTAAACTTTGCAGATAGACTTTACCGGGACCAGTCATCTTGGTTAAAAATAATCCTTCACCGCCAAATAAAGCATTCTTAAAACCACCGACAAATTGAATGTCATAGGAAACCGTTGGCGCGAAAGCCACCAGACAGCCAGTATCTACGCGTAAAGTCTCACCAGATGCCAAATCTTTTTCAATAATTGTCCCGCCAGCATGTACAAAGGCCAGCCCATCGCCTGTGAGCTGTTGTAGAATAAACCCCTCGCCGCCAAAGAAGCCCGAGGTTAGCTTACGGCTGAAAGCAATGCCAACATCTATGCCAGAGGCAGCACAAAGAAAAGAATCTTTTTGACACAGAAACTCACCTCCAAGTCTCCCTAAATCTAAGGGGATGACGGTGCCTGGATAAGGGGCCGCAAAGCCAACATGACCTTTCGTCCCAGCTTGTCCTTCATATACAAAGGTACTGATAAAAAAGCTCTCACCTGCCAAAGCCCGCTTAAAGTCTTGAAAGATTCCACCAAGCAGACTGCCGCCGCCGGTGCCTGTATCCATTTTGATGCCATCTTCCATGTAAGTCATGGTCCCAACTTCAGCCCGCCCCCCCTCACCGGGATCCAACTCAACTTCGACCAACTGTAAATCATCACCATAAATTTTATAATCAATTACATCAGCCATATTATTTTTCTCCTAAATATGTTAATTCAAATCTCTTTCTGTTTTTTAGATTTTTCTTTTGATCTGGTTTAGTTCAGCCTGTCTCCATTTTTGACCTGCTTAGACCAACCATTTCCTATACCTATCTTCCTTCTTGATTCTTCACTTCATCGGTAGGCAGTTTTTCGGATGAAAAAGACGAACTTCAGGCCAACTATATTCTAAGTTGTTTGCCTAGCCCTTGCTGATATGGGCCGAGAAACTTTTCTCCATCAAAATGGATTAAATGGTCTGGTGATGAGGCTATCCATACCTCAGTTTCCCAAGCAATGTCGGCAACAAATTTTTTAAATGTAGCTCGGTCAATAAATGCAGTTACGAAAATAATGTCAGCGGTACAGCTCTTTAAAAAAGGCTGTAAAGCGATGATTCTTTCAGGACTCATTGGACCGGACGAATGAACAGCCTCAATTAAGTACAGCCAGTTTTTCTTAGATGAGTATGCTACTACGTCTGGTAGTTCTTCATGAGCTAATGTGGCGAGTCGAATCGTATCAGCAGTATCCTCATCATAATGCAAGAATTTGTTTTCAGCATCACCAATGTATACAACTTTTGCTCCAAAACCATACCGAGGTAGAAATTCTTCCACGATTGCCTTTTGAAGCTGGTTATGTTCACCTAGCCCAAACTTCAATTCAGTGCCTGACGGAAGTTGTATTGGTATTCTGGGTAAATCGCGGTGTGCTGCCAGTTGCGCTCTTAGGGTTGTTTGACCCTTAAAAGATTTTTCTACCATAGACTCCCAATTGTCTTGAGAATAGGCTCTGATTAACTCAACATATGCCGGATTTACTGCCCAGGCACGATTCGGGTCGTTTCGTGCAGATTCAGGGCGGTCTGAAATTACTACTCCCGCAAGAGCGGGATGCTTGAGGTCTTTACGTCTAATATCATCATATGAACCTCGAGAAATATTTTCGGCAAAATGTGCATTGATGTAGTCAATAATTTCTCTTGTCTTTAATGCATATACGTCATCTAAGGATTTTGCTTTGCTCCAATCCTGACTAGTTTTTACATCACATAAAGCAAGAAAAGCAAGAGCCATGCGTTCCAATTTGCGAGCAGTTTTGTCCTCAATTGGAACACCGAAATGTTCTAGAATATGTAAAGCCTCATTTATGAGTTGCTGAACTTTGGAGGGTTTTGCATCAAAGGTATGATAAGATGCACCTTTAATACCAAGCGTTTGAGCTACTGAGCTGTTTATGAGGTATCTTTTCATCACTAGGTTGAGCGTCTAAAACAAGGCCAACTGTTTGGGTTGCGTGTTAAATCTATTGTACCGTTTAATTTCATCAAAAGTCATCTTATTTTCATCTGAAAGCAAATATTCTTTGACACTCGCCGCAAGATAGTAAGAAAATAAAGGGGGAACAGCATTTCCGATTTGATTAAATTGACTAGTTTCGCTTCCCTCAAATTCAAACCAGTCAGGGAAACTCTGTAATCGCGCTGCCTCTCTGACAGTTAATCTACGTCTACGTCCGTCGGGTAAACGGATACGCATCATGTCCCCAGTAGCACCTGCTAGGTTTCGACAGGTTACTGTACGTGACGGTTCATTCAAATGTAAATCACGTGGGCGGATACACTTTGAGGCTTTTTCATATTTTGCTACATATTCATCCATACTAGGGGTTAAAAATTTTGCATCCATCGGAATTTCAATAGCCATTTTTCCCAACGCATCACCAGCTGTTACTTCTTTATTGATGGGGGTGGGAAAGTTAAAGCCTCCTTTATGGCCTATTACTATCAAACGTTCTCTTTTTTGCGGAACGCCATATCTTACTGTATGAAACATTTTGTATTCAATTATATACCCTAGTGCTTGGAATTCTTCAATGATTTGCTCCAAGTACCACTTATTGCGGTACATCATACCTCTAACGTTTTCAAATAGAAACAGTTTCGGAGTCACCTGCTTCACGGCGGAAATAAACGCAGGAAATCCATCGCGCGAGTCTCCCAAGCCTTGTTGCTTTCCACCTACGCTAAATGGTTGACAAGGAGGGCCACCTATTATTACCCTTGCCTTGGGGAACTCATAATCTGACGAAAGATTAAGCTGATAACATTCGCTATCCAAATTATATTGATACGTTACACAACAATCTGCGTCTTTTTCAAAACCAATAGTTTTGAATCCTTGAGCCTCAAAACCAAGCGCAAGTCCACCTGCTCCAGAAAATAAATCTAATGTGGTAGTTGAGCCATTGTGTGCAGGCTTAAGTATTGAATTGATATATTGAGCATATTGCTCGGATTTTCCACAATCTTACACCTATTCAAATCAGCACGGATGCTTTATTATAGCACAGATTATTGTAGGCTCATATTTTGGGGAAGGCGGTTTTTCCTGTTTGCTCATGCTTCCAAATCAACGGCGCGAGATGAACCCGAATTACCGAAAACGCTTCCCACAAGGCTCTGGGAATGGCTTCCAGACGATTTTACCCAGTGTTTTGTACACCTAATCGCTGATTTTAAGGCCTAAAACTAGGTCCATCATTGCTTGCCATCCCGTATGTTTAGAGGCTTCCAAGGGCATTCATTATTACCCTTCTCAAAAGCTGCGGGAATTGCTGTATAATTATGAGTGAAAACATCAATCATAATGTTTTTGCCGTTGGCCAATGGCTTTAGCAATTTGTCGATTGGCTTCTCTTTCTTTTAAGGAGGCTCGCTTATCATATTTCTTTTTCCCTTGAGCCAAGCCTAGCTCTATCTTCGCTCGATTGTTTTTAAGATATAATTTCAAGGGAACCAAGGTCAAGCCTTTTTCCTGAACCCGTCCAGTCAAACGGTTAATTTCACGGCGGTGTAGCAATAATTTTCGCGTCCGCCGTGGTTCATGATTTTCGCGGTTTGCTTGATGATAGGGCGCGATATGGGCATTATTCAGCCAAATCTCACCATCTTGAACAGAGGCGTAACTATCTCGCAGGTTGACTTGGCCTGCTCGAATACTTTTTATCTCACTGCCTGTTAAAACAAGTCCAACTTCATAACTATCTAAGACCGTGTATTCATGATAAGCTTTTCTATTTCTGGAAATTATTTTAATATCGCTCTTTTTGGTCATATATAAAACTCTGTGTCAAGATTATATTAATTTACTGTAGGTTTTCCAAATCAGCCAAATCTTGTAATCTTCCACTCGCCTGTTTATTTTTTCGAAGATTATGCAAATCAATACAGTCTACTAATACATCCTCTATGAGAATTTGTACACGAGCAACATAGCTATCTTCAAAATCCACGCCAGGCAAGGTAGTAAGCAAATCGATACGATTGGGTGGATAGCCTAATTGGATAATTTGATTGATGTCGAGAAAGTCCTCTGCGCGTAAGCCAAGTGAACCAAATCCAAACTCTTCTAAAGCTGCGACAACCTTCTGTGCATTTTGTTTGTCTAGGCGAAGCCAGATATCAATATCTTTGGTGTAACGAGGATGACCATGTATAGCAACAGCGTAACCACCCACGACTAAATATTGTACTTCATGATTGTTTAACGATTGTATAAACTCTTTGAAGTCTTGGTTGAGTCTTATCGTTCCAGCCATGATATTCCTGCCGGATTCCTTCAAGCGCAGCCAAGCGAGCTTGATAGCTTTGTGTTTGCCAATAAGCAAAGTCGCTTGGCTGGGTTTTTAGATTAACTTTCTTGTATACTTTAATAACTTTACGGATTTTTTCCATGGTTTAATTCGAAGTAGCAAAAAAATTCATTCAAATTCATTCAAATATTCAATCGCTCGATCAAGTTGAGGATCTAAATCGTTCAAAAAATCTTCTTGGGTTCGTTCAATCACTATATCAGGCACAATGCCATTTTCATGAATAAAATTTCCTTCAGGTGTTAACCATTGGGCAGTCGTAATGCGTACTTCCCCTTCATTACTAAGCGTATGTGAAGTCTGAACAGTCCCTTTACCAAAGGTTTGTTCACCGATGACGGTCGCGCGACCGTTTTCCTTCAAGGCCCCGGCAACGATTTCACTAGCACTCGCACTTCCCCGATTAACCAAAACGACCACGGGTGTCTCTAGGGGAAGATCATCTAAGTTTAGATCTAAGGTGTTATAAACACGCTCTTCCTCATCTCCTTTGCGTCTTTCCCGCAATACGACGGTATCCTGTATAAACAAACTGGTCACAGCAACAGATTCTTGAAGAAAACCACCAGGATTTGAGCGTAGATCAAGGATGAGCTTTGTTGCCCCTTGCGCCTGCATATCGACAATGGCTTCATAAAGTTTTTCATAAGCACCACTATTAAAATCGCTTAAACTAATATGAGCAATATTGTCTTCTAACAGGGTCGATTCCACCACTTCAATATCTATGTTCGCTCGGACAACAAAAATATCAAAAGGCTCATCCTCTCCTTCCCGTAAAATATTCAACGCGACTTCTGACCCGGCGGGGCCTCGAATAAGCGAGATAGCCTCTTGTAAACTCATCCCTCTTAAAGACTGCCCATCGACCGCCAAAACTATATCATCCCGTAAAATGCCAGCCTCAGCCGCAGGTCGCCCAATAAAAGGTTCGACAATGATCAAACGACCGACTTCATCGAAATTGACTGCCGCGCCAATGCCAGCGTAAGAGCCACTAGAATTTTCTTTGATGATGCGGGCATTGACTGGGTCAATATAGGCCGTATTTTCATCGCCATAAGTATTCACCATCCCTCGAATAGCCCCATGCAGGCGATCATCGGAGCTAGGAGTATCCCCAAAAAATTCCTCCTCTACAAACTGCCAAGCTTCCCAAAATACATCAAACCCTGGGGCAAGATCATCTTCGGTCAATACTTCAGACAGGGTCGGCCCTCGGGCTTCTGTCCGTTTCTGCTCCATATACATCCCTGCGGCGAAAGATGCGATAGCAATGGAACCCATCATGACCAAAACGCTCACCACGACGACAGTGGCAATCATATAATTTCGAGATGAGCTTTGAACTTTCTTTTCTTCAGTCATAGGTTTACTGCCTCCCTTGTAATTTAGGGGATGAACAAAAAATTTTAACTATCTGTCTGCAATATTTCGATAGCCCGTAAATATTGCGGATCACGACCAGCAGCATGGTCTTCTTCGGAAAATAAAACTTCGATATCAGGGGTTAATCCAACGCCATCAATGCTGTGATTGTTTGGCGTGAACCACTTCGCCACTGTGACGTGAATGCTTGATTGATCATCAAAATCATACACAATCTGGACACTGCCTTTGCCATAAGTTCGCTCGCCGATCAAGGTTGCGATATCATAGTCTTGTAAAGCACCAGCCACAATTTCACTGGCACTGGCTGTCCCACCATCAATCAACAAAACGATAGAAGTATCCAAAAATTTTTCTCCCTGCTGTACCTCATAAAGCTTTGGCTCTGCTTTACGTCTGTCTTCTCTTAAGATAATCCCCTCTGTCAGAAACTTGCTTGATACGTCTAAGGCAGCTTGTAATAGGCCCCCCCCATTGCCCCGCAGATCAATGATATATTTCGAGGTTTCGCTTTCGATCAAATCGGTAAAAGCCCGATCTAATTCTTTACTGGTTCGGTTAGAAAACAGATGAATTTTAATATAGCCAATGCTTGGATCTTCTTCTAAAATACGCCATTCAACGCTCGGTGTTTCAATGACGGCCCGAGTAATTACTAAATCAATCGGATCAACTTCACCTGACCGCCTAACAGAGAGCCTTACCTCAGTGCCGACCTCACCCCGAATTAACAAAACGACCTCATCGGTCGTCATTTCAGACGAAATCGTCACATCATCCACCGCGACAAGTATATCATCTTTGAGAAGACCAGCCTGTTCTGAAGGCGAATCAAGAATTGGCTCTAAGATAATTTGACCTGCTTCATCTCGACGGACGAATGCGCCAATCCCCCCAAATTGGCCCTCTAAACGTGCTTTTTCCAAGGCTCTAGGCTGTGGTTCGATGAAAATTGTATAGGGATCTTCTAAGGTTGCTAAGGCTCCTTTAATGGCTCCATAAGTCGTTTTAGTGCTTAAATCAGTTTCTTCATAAAATTCATTTTCAATAACATGCCAAACCTCCCAAAACAAAGAAAAATCTTCGCTTTCTACCTCATCAGGCTGGCTTTGTTGCTCAAGATATGTTATCAGAATATAGCCAGACCCAAGGCCAAGACTAAAGATAACGAACGCGAAGAAAAAAGCAATAAGACCGATGAAAAATTTTTGCATATAATATCTTCTTTACAATGTTTCCTCATCTCCCAAAATAGCTTCAAAAAGTGATTGAAGTTCCTCGTCGGAATAGAAATGAATGGTGATACGTCCCCCAGGGTCTGAACTATTACGCAACATATCAACCTTAGTACTGAGTTTGCTCTCAAAACGGCGGACCATCTCTTTATCATGCGCCGTAAGTGGAGTCTTATTCTTCTTGGCAATCGTATGACCTGATATGAGCTGACGGACTAAGGCTTCGGTTTGACGTACTGTCATATTTCGACTAACCACTGTATTCAGTGCGTCTTGTTGGGTTTGGCGTTTCGGGAGACTTAATAAAGCCCTGGCATGACCTTCAGTGATCTTTTCAGCAGCGAGAGCTTCTTTTAATTCTTGAGGTGATTTTAACAATCTGAGTGTATTCGCAACGGCTGTCCGACTTTTACCGACCCTTTGAGCGACAACCTCCTGAGTCAACCCAAATTCATCCATCAGATGAGCATAAGCTGCTGCCTCTTCTAAGGGATTGAGGTCCGCACGTTGTACATTCTCTACGAGAGCTAATTCCAACATCTGTTGGGGAATCGTCTCTTTAATGAACGCTACGACCTGCACCAAACCAGCGATCTTAGACGCTCGCCATCGTCTCTCTCCAGCAATAATGTGATATTTGCCTTCTCCCTGCTGGGTCACGACAATGGGTTGAATAAGGCCATATTCTTTAATCGATTCTGCTAATTCTTCAAGTTTTTGTGTGTTGAAATTCTGACGTGGCTGATAGGGGTTTGGCTCAATCTCATCAACCCTGAGATAGACTGGGCCATCTTCAACCTGTGATGGCCCATTTTGGGGAATGAGTGCCTGTAAGCCACGTCCTAGGCCTTTCTTTTTCCCCACGCTTAATAACCCTCTTTATCTTTCAAAGTTGATCGTACTTGAGTCAAAACTTCTTCAGCTAAGGCTCGATAAGCCTGACCGCCGCTCGAATTAGGTGCATAAGTCAAGATATCTTCTCCATAACTTGGTGCTTCGCTCAATCTAACATTTCTTGGAATAATGGTTTTAAATACTTTATCTGGGAAATAGTTCCGCACTTCATCAACCACTTGATTAGAGAGATTAGTCCGTTTATCAAACATCGTCAGGACCACCCCCGCAACCTGAGAGGCTGGATTCAAATTTTCACGCACTAAATTGATGGTATGCATCAATTGACTGAGTCCTTCTAGGGCTAAATATTCACATTGGACAGGAATGATGACTCCCTTGTGGGCAGCTGTCAAAGCATTGATCGTCAATAAGCCTAAACTGGGGGGTGTATCGATCAAAATAAAGTCATAATCATTCTCGATAGGATGAATTGCCTTTTTTAAGATCATCTCCCTAGCGATTAATTGCGTCATTTCAACTTCGGCCCCAGCAAGAACAGCCTGAGCGGGAACAAGGGAGAGATTATTTCGGGCAGATGTATAAATCACATTTTTTATGGGTACTTGATTAATCAGGACATCATATAAAGATAGCTGCCCTTCAGTCAGGGTGATATTTAAGCTAGAAGAAGCATTCGCCTGTATCAATTAATAGTACGCTAGCCCCCCTTGCGGCAAGATAGGCCGCTAAATTCACACTGGAAGTCGTTTTACCAACACCGCCTTTTTGATTGGCAAATGCGTATATAAAGGTCACAATGATATCCCTGTCTATCAGATCTGAGATAAATAAAATCCCACGATTTAAGGTGGGATTTTATGATCAATAATCTATTTTAGCAATGACTATTTGGGAAGGATAATGACTTTACGTCGGTTCCCTTCACCGGCACTACGGGTATAGACCTGTTCATGACCACGAAGCTGCATATGAATAATCCGTCGTTCTTGAGAAGTCATTGGCTCTAAAGTAATCTTTCGTTTACTGAAAGCAACTTTATCGGCCATACGAAAGGCTAATTGCTGCAATTTTTTCCGCCGTCTCACGAGATATGATTCAACATCAATAATAATAGGTACCCATTGGCCTGCCTCTTTATTTAAGATTTGTCTCACCACAAATTGTAAAGATTGTAATGTCTCTCCCCGATGACCAATCAACACCCCAAGATCAGCCCCGGTTACGTTCAAGGTCAAAGGAGGATTCTCGTCTTCATCAACCAAATCGTCACCTGAACGAATCACAACCTCTGCTTCAATCCCCATCTGGGTTAAAATTGTCTGTAAAACTTCCTTAGCACGTTCCTGAAATCCAGCTTGGTCATCTGCTAAATTCGTAACATCACTCAGGGGTTCAAGATCCAAAGCTCGCTGGTCGCCATCTACTGAAACATTTTTGCTATCATAAGATATATGATTATGATCTTTCTGTTCATTCACCAGGCCAATTTTGGCTTTAGTCTTTACCGAACTGAGAATTTTGCCCGATTTATCCTCAACATCATTCGATATGATTTTAGGTGTGATTTGTATAATAGTGTCCTTAGCCCCTAGTCCTAAAAATCCAGTCTTCCCTTCCTCAAGGACAACAATGTCAACCTGAGATTCATCCAAGCCTAATTCATCCAAGCCTTTACGAATAGCTTCTTCTTTTGTCTTACCTTGACTTTTTACGCTTACGTTTTGATTTTGACCTTGACCTTGATTTTGATTTTGGTTTCGGTCTTCCATTTGATTGAACTCGTCCATTTTTCTCTACTCCATTTTTAGTGTTAATAGTTGCGGGGGTGATCGTAGCTTCAGGGACTTCGCTAATAGGTTGGTCTTCTTTATGAGTAGAGGTCTGAGAATTGGTATCCTTTTGAACAACCTCTGTAACTGTAACTTTCATTTGGTTAATGAAGTATTGTTGGGCCATACTAAGAATGTTATTGGTAAACCAATATAGCGTTAAACCAGCCGGGACGATGAGCGAAAAATAACCAAACATAAAAGGCATAAACATCATCATCTGAGCCATCATTTTCTGTTGTGGGTCATCTGAGGATGGTGTGATCATTTTTTGATAAGCTAGCTGAGAAACGACCAACAAAACTGGTAAGATTAAATATCCCATCACTTCACCCCAGCCAAGAAAATCTGGGCCGCCAATGGGCCATAACCAACTTATCTCGCCACCGACCATCCCGACATCTTTCACTGGTCCCGTCAAGCTTGGAATCCAGAAGAAACCTTCCTCTAATTCTTGAGCATTCTCAGCAGCCAAATTAAATAAGGCCCGATATAAACCAATCCATATTGGCATTTGAACCAACATAGGCAAACAGCCGCCAAGCGGGTTGACACCTGCTTCCTTGTATAACCCCATCTGGGCTTGAGCTAACTTCTCCCGATTATCACCATATTTTTTCTGTAATTCTTTTATTTGAGGCTGCAATTCCTGAGTCGCTTTAGCCGACTTCATCTGTTTGACATTCAACGGATACGTTAAAGTCTTAACGACGATCGTAAAGAGAATGATCGCAAATCCAAAGGAGTAAGGAATACCAACACTATCTATAATATTATTAAAAAGTAACAGCCCATTTTGTATCAAACTAACAAAACTATTCCACATAGTTAATTATACCTATCCGCCGCATTTATCACTTCGTTTTATGAAGCCGAAAGCGCGGTCAATGTTTTAATAGATCCATTTTAGCAAGAAGACTGTGCATATTTCGCTCAATTTGAGCATAAGTAGCTGATTTGATTGGTTCCCTAGCAATAAAAACGACATCCCATCCAGTTTCAATATCATCCAATTTCAAACGAACGATTTCACGCATCCGTCGCTTTACTTTATTACGTTGGACTGCCTTACCAATACGTTTACTAACAGCAAAACCAAAGCGACTATGATCCAAATTATTGACTAGTTTTAAGATTACAACCATGCTAGCCGCTTTAGACCGACCAAAACGCCGCACCCTCTGGAAATCTGAATTTTTTCTCAAACGATAGCGACGTTTCATAAAATCACAATGACTGATAACAATATCCATAGCTTAACAATGATTGAATTTTTAATTGATTAATTTAGCCAGCATTCCAGTTGATCTTCTTCGGATGGTTTGGTCTAACAGCTAACTGGTGTCGGCCTTTTGCGCGTCGTGTCCTGATGACATTACGCCCACCTCGCGTTTGCATTCGAGCCCGAAAGCCATGAACACGAGCGCGACGGCGTTTTTTGGGTTGGTAAGTTCGTTTTGGCATAAGTTATTTCTCTTTATAATTCTCAAAATAGGTGATGTTGATGAGCGCGTGAATTATACTTATATTAAGATATTACGGCAAAAATACCAAAAAGTTATTGACTGAATACAACTGC
The DNA here is from genome assembly GCA_965199695.1 of Anaerolineae bacterium. Classification (GTDB taxonomy): domain Bacteria; phylum Chloroflexota; class Anaerolineae; order 4572-78; family 4572-78; genus CBDAUV01. Next base: position 3,802,600 of record OZ241372.1, read on the forward strand.
TTATATCCTTTTGTGGTTCTATGAGGGTTTTGTGGGAGACAGGTTCAGGTGCTAGAAAAATAGCAAAGTGGCAAAGTCTCGCAGAAGCATTTTATCCTAGTTAACGACGTTCTGGCAGAACGACCGCCACTTTGCCACTTCACCCACCGGGTTCTGGTACAACCTAAGTTCGGCCTAAAGGACTCCCACACTTTAGGCCTTGCCTGCTTCAAATTACAGATATATGTCAACATTGACCCTAGCGTTTCGAGCAACTCCAAAGATGTTTTTTTATATGCTAATATTTTAAAAAAATTATATATAATCTTTTACAATAACTCAATGGATATTTGGCCCTAAACCTTAAGGTCTTACAATTTAGTCTGTCAAGGATACAATCTCAGGCAAAAAGACGCTCTTCTATATCCAAGGGCATTAATCCCATAATAATCACCACTTTTCTTTGTAATGAAATCCCAGAAGCAACAGCAATTTTACTTGAGCCAATTTGTAATTTTCTACTTAAAAATTGGCTCAAATTTTCATCGACCGTCTTTGGATTCGCTTCCGCAGCTAGGTCAATATAGATAACATCTTCACTTTTACCAACAACCTTGTCTTCTGGCGATTCCAAATTCAACTGCACAGGCAATGCTGCGCCACCCTCAGTATCAGTAATTTCACCCTGAATTTCAAACTTTTGCATTATAACCTCCTCTTAGAGATAAGGTCTTAACATACTCATCAAAATCTGAATACCAAACAAGGCGACAATCGGGCTCAAATCAATCATCCCTACCGTCGTAAAGCGACGAATTGGCTCTAAGATAGGATCAGTAATTTCAAATAGAAATCTAATCACTGGATTATATCTATCAATTTGAATACCTAACATGGGCAACCAAGATAGAATGACCCGAGCTAAAATCGCGAAATTTAAAGCCCATAAAGGGATATATAGTAGTACAGCAATCAACGAAATAATATCCATGATTTATTTAGCTCCCAAAGCTTTGGATCTTTGATACGCGGCAAAGAGGGCGTTGGTTAACACTGTCCGGAAACTACCTTTTTCCAGTTCATACAAGGCATCCGCTGTCGTTCCGCCTGGTGAGGTTACGATGTTCCGTAGTTCCGCCAAATGACAAGGATTGGCTTTAGCATACGCTAATGATCCTTCGACAGTCTGAAAGACCATCTTTTGGGCCATGGGACGAGAAAGCCCCATCTGAACGGAGGCATCAATCAGAGCTTCCATAAATAAAAAGACATAGGCTGGTCCGCTACCGGATAAGGCTGTCACCATGTCTAAAAAATATTCTTGCTCCATAAAAATTTCTTCGCCCAAGGTTTGCAAAATAAGCCTAGCTTGTTCCTTTTGCCTCGGGCTGACCTCCGCCCTCGTTGTCCAGCCCGACATCCCTTGACCCACTTGCGCTGGCGTGTTCGGCATAATGCGTACAATCAACTCATGATTCAGACCCTCTTGAAGAGTCTGCATTGTTACGCCTGCTGCAATCGAGATGACAAGCGTTTCGGTTGTTATCTGACCTTTTAATTCGGGTAGCACCTGCGGCATAATTTGTGGTTTGACCGCTAAAATGATAATTTCGGCGGATTGGGCCGCTTCAATATTATTGGTCGTTGAACGAACCCCATAGCTTTGTTCAAGTTCCATTCCACGTTCTACGAGGATATCGCTACAAATAATTTGGTCAGGCTTTACCAAATTTTGATTGACCAATCCGGCAATCATCGCTTGGCCCATCATACCACTACCAATAAAGGCAATTGTTGTATCTTGAAGCATCATGATCCTCTAAAATAGATAGAGAGGCTGGCATCCAAAATCTGTTAGGTGGATTTCCATCTCAGTCATTTTCACGATCCCCAAAAATCGCTCGTCCTAAACGAACAAAAGTCGCCCCTTCCTCGATAGCGATCTCAAAATCATTCGTCATACCCATCGACAGATGTCGCCAAGCTATTTGGGGAAATGTTTCAGCACATTTCGCTTTTAAGCGATATAAGCTTTGAAAAATAGGACGGATTGTTGCTGGATCATCGACATCAGGAGCCATTGTCATCAAGCCTTCAATGCGTACCCTTTTTAAATGAGCCACTTGTTGCAGTTGCTCAAAAAAATGATTTAACTTGCTTTCATCCTGCGGCCAATCCGACAAATTAAATCCTGATTTAGATGCCTCACCAGAAATATTACATTCTAACAAAATAGGAACGGCATCCTGTCCATCACGTTCAGCTAGACGACCAATGCGTTGGGCTAATTTTAGGGTATCCACAGAATGAATTAAGTTTGACCAGCTTAAGGCCCCGGCCACTTTTCGACTTTGTAAATGTCCAATCATATGGATTGTGGGATGGTCTGAGGCCAGGCTTTGTAAAAATGAGGGGAGTTTTGTCTGCATCTCTTCAACCCGATTCTCACCAAAATGTCGCAGACCCGCCTGATAAGCTTCTAACATGGCTGCAACAGGATAATATTTACTGACCCCAACTAGGGTCACCTCATTTGGGTCTCGTCCTGCGCGTAAGGCAGCGGCCTGAATTCGTTCTTGAATTTGTTCTAAATTATGTGCAATCAACATTTGACGGATTTCTCCCTCGGAGATAGCCCTAAAAATACCCCAAATCGACCAGTGTGTTGATTTTCAGCACGATGAGAAAAAAATTCATCTGTGCGGCAAGCTGTACAAAGAGTACTCGTGAAAATTTGCTTTACCCCAGCTTGATAGGCTTGATGAACATTAGCCTGCACCACATCAAAATAAAGCCTATCTTTCAGCTCTGTAAAAAAGGGGGAGAAATTCATAGAATTATCTTGGGCTGCTGCCAAACTATCTTGACCGACTTGATAACAGCAGGAACCAATACTGGGGCCAAAAACAAGACGTATATCTTGTGGGTGACAAGGCTTTGCCAAGGCGGTTGACTAACGCCGTCCAAACGACTAAAAATCGCCTGCTTTGTCCCCTGAAGTGCCTCAAAACAATAAGCCTGTCCTTCTGCCTCAAGTTGCTCATAAGATGCTGTTCTGCTTTTGATTAACATGCAGGAGAGTCTAGCACATTCAGGAAGGAAAAGCAATATTAATTAGGGCTGGTGAATTGTCAATCAGACTGGCTTGAGGTAGACTCGGCCCATGAACCCAGTGACACATTCAATGAACCATTTAGCGCGTTTCTTCATCATTATCATCTTAGGCGGCCTAACACTTCTTCTCTTATTAAAACTAGGTGACATTGATATATCGCTCAACACCCTTCGGCGTATCAACCCTCTTTATTTAACCGGAGCCATTTTATTTCATTATTCTGGCTTTATTGTGCGAGGCTGGCGTTGGCAAATCCTGCTGACTGGCTTAGGCCACCATTTAACGTATCTTTATACCACTGCCTTGCTCATCGCAGGGTGGTTTATCAGTGCGCTTGTTCCAGCGCGTGCTGGTGACTTGAGCCGCGTTTATATGTTGCACCGTGATCATAAGATTCAAGTTAGCCAAGGATTAGCCTCCATAGCCACTGAACGGGCCCTTGATATCTGTACCATATTAGTCCTCACCTGTATTGCCACAACCTTTATTTTAGCCGAGCATACACCGCCTTGGATTTGGCAAATGATCGGTTTGGGTGGTCTCCTTTTTATGAGTACAGTCATTCTCCTCAGCCTCATGCCCAATCTAGAGTCTTGGATGCGCCAATGGTTCACTTGCTCACTCTATCAAAAAATGATTGGCTTCGGGTTTGACATTTTAAATAATATCCGTCGCTTAGGCAGTCAGCCCATCTTACTTCTCGTCGTCAGCCTGCAAAGCCTTTACATCTGGTTCTGCGATGTCTTGCTCATGCATTTTGCCTTTCTCTGTGTTGATATACAGATTCCCATAACGCTCTCTACTCTGGCGAGTTTAGGGGCTGATTTAGCCGCAGCGATCCCCCTCATGCCTGGCGCAATGGGCCAATTTGAGGGAGCCGCCTTGCTTATTTTCAGTTTATTTGATTTACCCGCTCAAGCCAGTAGTTTAGCCCTTTTGCTCAACCGTTTTGTCAGTTTTTGGATCTTCCTGATATTCAGCGGCCTTATCACTTACTTGTTTGGATTTGCCCAAGCATTCCAGCACATTAACACGCCAAACACAGATGATAACTCCCTGGAGACTATCCCTTGACCGCCCGCCTCAAAACATACTATCACACCCATCACACCTTCTTATTAATCATCTTGCTATTTATCAATTTTCGCGCTTTGACCTTATTAGCTTATCGACCGGGTGGTCTTGTTCTTGATTTCAGTGATTTCTATTTTTATCGTGTCTTTGCTCAGATGGACCGCTTAGGTTATGTACCCTATGATAACTTATGGACCACCTATCCTCCCCTATTTCCTTGGCTCATGATTAACATCTGGCGCATTAGTGAAATTTTGCCTCCTTGGGAATTTGATAATCTGTGGTTTACCTTGTTATTAGGTGGCGTATTTCTCTTATTTGAAATTGGAAATTTATGGTTACTCTATTTAATGTCGCTCAAGATTTATCCCCTCCCGCAGGCAACCAAACCGGTTTGGATTTATGCCTGTCTCTTCACCCCAGTCTATACTTTAACGGGTTGGTTTGAAAATTACCCTTTGTTTTTTTTTCTGTTAGGCCTTTACCTCCTGTTACAAAATAAGCCTTATTCGAGTGCCGTGGTTAGTGGGGTTGGATTTATGATCAAATTAATCCCCCTACTGCTTCTCCTTCTAGGGGTTAAACTTTTGCCTGTCAAGCGAAGTTATTGGCCACTACAAATATCTTGGCTCAATATAGATCTTGATTTGCGGCGAGTCGGTCTTTATTTAGCCTTATTTAGTGGCACGATTATCTTCATTGGCTATCCGTTTTATCGTCTCAACCCAGATCTCATTTTCAGTCCCTTTTATATGACCAGTTTGCGTCCAGCCTGGCAAACGATTTGGGCTTTGCTCGATGGAAATTACGAGTACGGGATTATCCCCTTAGACATGCGAAATTTGGATTGGTCCTCAGTGCCTGCCGTAGAATCACGTCTGCCTTGGGTCTGGATCACGCTTGTCTTCGGGTTCGTCTATATCTTAATCTACACCCGCCGTCTCGACTGGCAAAGTCCTAAAGTGGCTTTAGCTTTCACAGGCTTAACAATCTGCTTCTTCCTTTTATATTCCAAAGGCTACAGCCCGCAATGGTTGGTGTGGTTACTGGTCTTCATCGTTCTCCTGCTGCCCAATGCCAGAGGGGTGATTTATGCCATCATTTTACAAAGCCTGAATCTGATTGAAGCAAATCTCTACTTCATCATCTTTTCCCCCGAAACCTGGCTTCTTGTGGCGACCATTTTGATTCGGACTGGCCTTATCTTGGTCATTGGGCTAGAATTTTGTCTATTGATGTGGCCATACTGGTTAAATCCTAACATTATTAGGACCAGACGACTAATTTTAGGCACAGCTCTAAGCCTATTATTACTGAGTCTGTACCCGGCCACATCACGTTTGTACGATGCCTATTTTGACATCCGTCTTCAAAACAGCCCTTATCGCCACAGCATCACCTGGCTTCAAGAGCAACCTGTCAAAGAAGCGATCTTATTAAATAATCAGACGACCTATGATTGGTATTATCCCTATCTACGCCATAGTCACCGTTTTTTTATGCTTGATGACTATGCCAATGAAACCTTAGAACAACGAACACGAGAAACGCTCGAAGAGATCAAGACTGTCCATAAAGCTATGTGGATCTTTGATACACATCCCGAAGATACCATGCCTGCTGAACATATTCTGGTTACTTGGTTAAAAACCAGTCAGTTAGCCCATCAAGCGGATATTGATGGCGGTAGACTATATCTCTATATTTTTCCAGAGTGATCTTGAATAACAATTTCTGAATCAGCCGAAACACTTAGATTAATGCGCCGAGCCAAACGTGTTAAACGTTCAAATTTGGCGGCTCCCCCGGCGCGAAATAGGCCGCTCGGGCCAATAAGTCTTTGGCCAATATATCCCGTTCTTGAGATGGGTCAAGTTGTTCTAGCCCCAAAGAAAAAGTTTTTTTGAGATTTAATTGATGCTCCGTAGGGGAGTGGTCCGTTCCAATGCCTTGGAGCGAGGGATGACCGAGGAGATTTTGGTCTGGGGAGTTACCTAATTGGGCCAGATAGTCTTGGGGGGTGATATCGTAACGATAGGTGTTTAGATAACTGCCAGCTAGGTGTAAGGCTAGAGGGAGATCTCCTAAAGCCTCGGCTATTTTGTTTCCCTCCTCAGACGTTAAATCTGGACGAAAGGATTGCAGAAGTTGAATACTTGTGGCTCGTTTTATGGTTTCTAAGGCTAGTAAGGTCAGGCCTAAGGTGGGACTCCATCTGCCTAAGCGCGTGGTCACAAGCAGACTACAGCCACCATGCAGCGGTCGCCAAGCAGTGAACAATGTTTCTTCCTCACAGCTATCAAAAATGAGCAGGCGCGGAATTGGGTCTTGCCAAGCCCGTCGGACCAGGTTGACTTGCTCTTCTAAAGAAAGCTCATCAAAGTCTGGCCGTAAATTTAGGGCACTCGCGGTGCCACTATTGGCCACTTGGTTTGGGATGGCCTCAGCTTGATTGAAGTTAAACCAAAAAATGTGGGCTGATGACTTGGAACGTATTGATATTGAACAAGCTATCTTAAAAGGACGAATTGAGAAAAAAATGACCAAAGATATTCGGGGAACGCGATATCGAATTGAAGGGCCAGCAAGAGATTATCGGCTCATCCATGTTATTTGCCGATTTCAGGAAGTTAAGTCATATAAACAAAGCCCCGTATCATTTACGGGGCTTTGTTTATACTGCTTATCTGCCCAAACTCACAAAACAACGGTCACGCACCACCCTCACGAATACAAATGACAAGCCACCCAATGCCCCGCCTCTACCTCACGGAAGGCTGGCTCTATCTCGCGACATGGCTCGAAAACCTTGGGACAGCGGGTACAGAAGTTACAGCCTTGAGGTGGATTAGCTGGATTAGGCACATCGCCTTCCAGAATAATGCGCTGTCTCCCTTCTTCGATGATGGGGTCTGGGATGGGCACGGCGGAAAGTAAGGCTTCTGTATAAGGATGCTTTGGATTCTCATATAAGGTTTCGCTATCGGTTAACTCAACCAACTTACCTAAATACATGACGGCAATACGGTCACTGATATGCCGCACCACGGATAAATCGTGGGCGATGAAGAGATAGGTCAACCCAAATTCACTTTGTAGATCTTCCAAGAGATTGATGATCTGCGCTTGGATTGAAACATCCAAAGCTGAAATCGGTTCATCAGCCACAATAAATTCTGGATGCAAGGCCAAAGCTCTGGCCACCCCAATCCGTTGGCGTTGGCCCCCAGAAAATTCGTGGGGATAACGATTGACAAAGTAGGGATTCAAGCCAACGATTTCTAACAAGCCTTGCACCCGTTCTTGTAATTCTTTACCGCGAGCGAGTTGATGCACTTCTAAGGGTTCCGAGATAATACTGCCCACGGTCATGCGTGGATTTAACGAAGCATAAGGGTCTTGGAAGATCATCTGCATTCGTCTTCTCATGCGGCGGAGCGATTCGCCTTTCAATTCAACCAGATTATCATCGCCAAAGACCACTTTACCCTTGGTTGGCCGATGGAGTTGCAAAATCGCTCGCCCAGTGGTTGATTTTCCACAGCCTGACTCACCCACTAAGCCCAAGGTTTCTCCCTGATGGATGTCAAAGGTCAAACCATCCACCGCTTTGATATCGCCCACATGTCGTTGAAAGACAATGCCTCGCGTGATCGGAAAATACATCTGTAGGTCTTCGATATGGACTAAGGTTTGCCGATTGCCGTTTGTCTGGCTCATTAGACTGCCTCCATTTCTCGGTAAGGATGTTCGGTCGTAATTGAGTCCGTCTCAAGATTAATCCAGCAAGCGGCCTCATGTCCTGGGGATACCTCTTCCAAAGGAGGGGGCTCGGTGGCGCATTTTTCAATGCGATAGCGACAACGGGCAAAGAAGGGACACCCTTTTGGATAATCAATCAAGTCAGGTGGTAAACCTTCAATTGATGCCAGGCGTTGATGGGCTCCTTGGTCGAGACGCGGGAGGGAATGGATCAAGCCTAAAGTGTAAGGATGGCGGGGATGACCGAATAATTCTTTGACCGGGGCTTCTTCGACAATATTGCCCGCATACATGACAATCACCCGATCGGCTAGGCCAGCAACAACCCCTAAGTCGTGCGTAATCCATATCACAGCCATGCCCAATTCTTTTTGCAGGCGGGTCACCAAATCCACAATTTGCGCTTGAATGGTCACGTCCAAAGCCGTGGTTGGCTCATCAGCAATTAACAGACGTGGATTACAAGATAAGCCCATAGCAATCATCACCCGTTGACGCATCCCCCCTGAAAATTGGTGGGGGTAGTCATCCAAGCGGCTGGCGGCGGATGGGATACCAACCAATTCAAGCAATTCAACCGTGCGGCTTCGGCTTTCAGCTTTGCTCATGCCCAGATGTAATTCTAAGGCTTCGCCAATCTGACGACCCACGGTTAAGACTGGGTTGAGTGAGGTCATCGGGTCTTGGAAAATCATGCCAATTTTACTCCCACGGACAGAACGAATATCGGCATCTGATACTTGGAGGAGGTCTTGGTCTTCAAAGAGAACTTCTCCCCCAACAATTTTGCCAGGGGGGGTGGGGACCAACCGCAGCAGTGACATGACGCTAACACTTTTGCCACTCCCGCTTTCACCCACAATGCCAAGGGTTTCGCCTTCATCAAGGGTGTACGAAATGCCATTAACCGCTTGGACAACACCGTCCTGAGTGAAGAATTGGGTTTGAAGTTCGTGTACATCTAACAGTCTACCCACTATTTCTCCTTTATCAAGTATGATTGATTTGGTAAGGTTAAAATTAAAGCTGAGATCATCATGGAAAATTTATTGTTTAAGGTCAGGATAGATAACAAAATTATCTTTAGGTAGGATTAAACATCGTCCCAACCGAATTGGATAATGATAAACTAAACGGCCTAGTGAAGTTATTTTGAAAAATTGATTGTATCTTACATGGATTCATATCTCAAGATAATCAGGCTCAATATACCATTGTGTACACAGCTTGTCAATTACAAAATGGATGTGTTGATGGCTATATGGCACAAACTAATTCGTACGACAAACTTACATATTTAAGGATTTTGGATTAGAATAAGGCTATGTTTTGTGCGATATCCTTAAGCCTTACGCAGTTGAAACATTTTAGCTACAAATTAACATAACTTTCACAGATTTTTTGACTCAAATTCTTCCGTGAATTTTGAAGTGCGTAAATCCTAATCCTGACAATATTAAATTTTATCAAAAAAATAATTGAGGTTTTTATGTCCGAAGAACGTAAATGGCCTAGTCCTTTTACAAAACCAATCCCAGGGGTAACCATTCATGAGGGAACACCGCCAGTTACCCGACCCACAAAAGAAGAAGTGGCTGCCTTTCCAGAACAAGCCAAAGTTTTGCTGGATGAGACTTGGGCGGCCCAGCAAGAGATTCTAGGGCAGAAGGGGCGTGATTTAAGCTGGATGGCGGGGAAACATTTTTTATTGGCTGGGGCAACCGGACCTGGCTTAGGCGGAGCTTTAGCCACAGCCATCCAAAATTCATTGCCAGACACAAGTACACTGACGGTGGTTGGTCGAGATTTGTCGCGCTCACTGGGCTATCAAACTGGACACCTGATGCAAACACGGGCTGAGGCTGCGAATTTGGGGAGGCGATTTCATTGGTTAAATGTGAGCATGGATTTGGATGGCAAAGGTTTTCAGACCATCGTCGCTGCCTTGCAGGATGCTGGCGCAGAGCGGATTATCTATGTCAACACAGTCGCTGCGGCCAGTTCTGGTCTACTGCCTGGCGCAGCACCAGTCTATATCCCGGACGTGGACCAAAATGGTCTATGTCAATGGCAATTGCCGGCCTTGGATGAACGGGCAATTGCTACCACGAAATTTGTCATGGGCGAGTTAGCGGTGAAATTTGTTGATGCGCTGGAGGCCGCTGGGATTGCGGTTGAATTAGCTGTCTTCGCTGATTGGCGGGGCAGCTTAGACCACATCAGCCGTGACCCTAGCCGCCCAGAATATGGTCGCCAAGGCTCTTACTCAACCAGCCTTTATTTGCCGAAAGATATTATTCAGGAGGCAGTTTCAGAAGCCTATCGTTCTTCAAAAAAGATGATCGACATTTTCTATCCCGTCATGCGGACCCGTGCTTTGGGCCTCATCCCAGGGGGAACCACCATGTCTTATCTTTATGCTCATCTGATGCGGCAGGAAGGCATCCGTCGCATCGACTTGCCAGAGTTAGCCCTCAACACCTTGCAAGTGATGGGTCAAGTCTTAACTCAGGGTTATGACAACCCTTTCCCGCGTTTGGATGCTTATGAGATGCCTTTAGATGAATGGTTTTATGAGGTTCTGGCTCGCTTGAATAATGATCAGGATAGTGATTTCTATTATAAACGGTGGTGGCAGATAGAGGACTAGATGGGAGGAGATGGCAGGATGGACAAGCAACAAGGCCCTTTAGAAGAACCAGCCGGAGCGTGGTTTGTCAACCGTAGAACAGAGTTAGATCTTTTTTGGAAGTGGGCGACGGGTATTCCTCATCTAGGCGGGCGCAGTTTGGCCCTAATTGGCTTGCGGCGGACTATATCTCGTTTGCCCGCTATTTGAACCACGTTGAGCCAATACAGCTTACGAGTTTGCTCAAGAATACTTTGCGTAGTCTATCAAAATATAGAAGTCGGGCAAAAAGTAGCCCAAGCCGTATCGCCTTCGACCTTGTTTGACAAATAAAGGCTTCTCTGGAAGAATAGGCCCGAATTTAGCCAATATCTATCTATACATCTACTTGTTTAAGGAGGAACAGATGGGCTTTTTCAACCTTTTTAAGACAACGCGGTCTTGGTATGAACCGAAACGCAACTAAATGTGCGAAACTGACCTACCCGTCGCAGGCCCAATGGCTCGCTACCTAATTGTGTTGCTTAGGATACTTTATGTATGATAAAAAACGGAGGGAATTAGTGGAATTCAAAGGTAGGCTTGTACGGTGGAATGATGATAGAGGGTTCGGATTTATAAAAATATCATCTAGTGAAAAAGATGTTTTCATCCACATAACAGCTTTAAAAGATATGCCTCGCAGACCTATTGTAGGGGATATAATCTATTTTCAAGTAGAACATGGAGAAGATGGTAAGGCTAGTGCAAAGTCCGCAAGAATTGAAGGTTTAGCTAAAATTTCCCGTAAAACACGCCCTAAAAAAGATGGTAATGAGTATCTGTTTATATTTGTCTTTGCATTTTTTGCGCTAGTTTTGGCTGCGTTTTTGAGTTATTATATATACACTTCCTCGATATTTGAAGAAGAGGATTTTACAGGGATATTTGAAGAATTTACAGGGATATTTGAAGAAGAGGATTTTACAGGTTATCAATGTGAAGGTAAGCAATATTGTAGTCAAATGACCTGTAAAGAGGCAAGATTTTATCTTAAAAATTGTCCAAACGTAAAAATAGATGGTGATTTTGATGGCATACCTTGCGAACAACAGTGTAATTGGTGAAGGTTCTGAGGCCGCTTTTGGGCAAGTGAATTTGGAACACTAAGTTGACCTCCCAAAATAATTCAACACGCACTATCAATAATTTTCTTAGAGTTGTGTCATCAGGATAAGGGGCCTGTTAAGCCGTCCGCTGGAGTGCCTTGTTATGTGTTTATTGTTTCTGCAACACTACAATATATTCATTATTCATTGTTGTAGCCTTTTTTCCTGTTACATTTGTTGGACTATTTTTACTCGGCATTCTTTTATTGGGTATATTTCTAATAAAAGTATTTTGATATTTAAACCCATATTCCTGAAATAAGCATCTTGTTATTTCATCAGTTGGCAATATTGTATCTTTTACTCTTCTATTCCCTACAACATAGCAAGCATAACCGCCTTTCTTGATAACTTTTGAAACATTAGCGATAGATTTACTATAATCGTCGTAAAAACTATAAACTTCTCTAGCTCTCTCTTCATCTTGACTAGCTACTTTTTCAATAATTCTGTCTATAATATCGATGTCCGTCTTTTTAATATTTTTTGCTTTTCCGCCCATTAACTCATTATCAATTTTACTGGCACTCTCAATATCAAGCCACTGATTTGACAATCTTGAAAATTGTCCATAAGCTACCGTAGTTCTACTATCTCCGTATGGAGGCGAAGTTACGACAATATCAATAGATTCCTCACTTATATGATTTATATTTGTTGATGAATTAAATCCATAAATATTTGTTTTTGTATCATTGTCTTTAACCTTTTCTAGGTAATTCTTTAAACCTGTTCTATTACGAGCCAATTTAGAATTTATTAATCCAAAAACATCAGGGTTAAATTTTTCTCTTTGTCTTTCAGACATTCTATATAGCTTAAATTCATTGTTTCTTGTTAAACTACTTTCCCTCACGGTTTCACTAAAAGCAACCATGAAAAAAATTTTAACTTTTTCATCACGGATTTTATTGATAAATTGCTTTATGCAAGCTAATTGATTTTTGGTTTCTGTCTTAAACCAAAAATCAATATTTTTAAACGCTGGTACAACCACATTAATTTTTTCAATGCCAAAATTTAATGAAAACCAAAAATCATTAAATTCTTTTAAGTACAAATCTAATAGTTGAAGTTCTACTTTTGCTGTTTTAGCTTCTGCAATTAATCTTGCTAATGGGTTTAAATCTGTTCCCAACGCATTAATTCCATTTAGATTTGCTTCCGCAAGAGATGTTCCTGTTCCACAGTATGGATCAAAAAGTGATTTTGCATTTTTACCATAAAGGTTAATAAGCCTATTTGCAACTTGCGGTATCATCATTGCTGGATAACTGTGATAGCAATGTGTATATTTTTTTGTGTTTGCTGTTCTAAAATCCCAAGTTGTATCAACATATTTCTTGGAAGTATCCATCAATCTATATATCCTCTATCTTTTTAAAAAGTAACGGCAACTTGTCTTCAAAAGTTCTAAAACCAGTTCCATGATTTCTTGCTCTAGTTTCTTTATCATGTAATCTTAAATCCACTAACAAATTTCCAGTTTTGAATAACTCTGATAACAACTCTTCAGTTGTATCTTGCATTAGTTGACAACGATAAAAATGAAAATACTCAACGCCTGCTCTTTCTTCTGTATGAGCTGAAACAAATAATAATGCTGGAATTTTTTGTAAAAATCTTTCCGTTAGGGCTGACAATTGCCATGTGGCAACAATTTCCCCAGAAATATGTTTTACAGATATTTTTTCACGATCAACTATTAAAAACAAACCTGCACTATTAGGCGTTAAAGACATCGTATAGTACATTCCCAAACGTCCATTTTCATCATAACTACCATATTTCCTAATAGCGACCAATGGATTTATTTGCCATGCCTTTTTGTTGAAAGTAAAAAGTGTAATCATGCTTTTTGAATTGTCACGATGTGCTTTAATTTCTACTTCCTCTATATCAGGTAGGGCCAAATTATTTTCATCTAATTGCATAAAGGTCTCTAATGTAAAGCCAATTCCTGTTGGTCCTTTTCTAAGTGATTTTACAAATCCCTGGCTTTTCAATTCTCGAAATCTTATTTTAAACTCTTCTAAATCCATCTTCTTGTCCTAGTTGTTTGCCTACCCATAAGGCCTCAATCAGCCGCCGCCGAAGGCGGTCGGCTGGATTGACTTGTTACACGTCTTGGTTCCGTACTATTTTGACTGGATTCTTTGACTTCAAGATTCTCTCAGAACCACCAAGACCGAGCTTGAGCTTGCTATTAATGATTCGGAGGTCTGCAAGCTTATGATGAAATTCGATAAATTTTTGGGCTATGGCTTCATCTGTTAGCGTTGTTGCAAACTGTTGGTCTTGTGGTTCTGAGAGAATCTCTCTACTGGGAGTAATATTCTCACAGGTATTGCCATGATTACTCCAATGTCGATTTGACGTGTAACGACCTTGTTAGCGATTTTCTTGAGTTTCATCCTTCATTGCTGCACTGGCAATTACCAACGCTGCCCCGACAATGAGCAATGCCCACCCCCATTGAAGTTGGACTGACTGCATTGCCATAACAGCTAAACCACGAAATGGATTGCCCGCAAGCTCTAACTCCATATCTGCTTTTGCTTGAGACATTATTGACATTATTGCTTGAAACTTGATGAAAGTGAAAAGTATGACACCAAGGCTCCCGATGCCCGTAAACCAGAGGCCTTTGTACTTATTTGCCAACACTAAGACGAGGGAAATTACTGCCAGAATCAAGACGATTGTTCCGTCCCCTTTGCCGTTATGGAAATAATTCATGTTTCCCATAATTGGGACGCTCACAATCGGTGTGAACACTCCTAATGAAAGGACAATTGAACCAATAAGGCCGAGCAGTTGTTTTGTCTTCATGTCTTCTCCTTTTTTGTATCGCTAACGATTATTAGGCCGAATACTGCCCTATAATCCCTCGTACTTGAGATTATACGGACTCAAATTTATAGCTAAAAGCCGAACATTGGCAAAATTTCAGGGATTAGGGAATCTGTTGAGCAATAGCTTTTGCAAGAACCTCGCTTAGTATAGGAGGTGCCGTGGCGTTAGATTTTTTACTTCACTAGGCGACCTCATTATTTTCGCGATCAACCAAAGCGGCAAACTGTCAACGGAAATTAAAGCACTTTTCTCTTCTTCCCCTTATGTGTACTAAGATCAAACTCTTCTATATCCGTTGGACTTGGATTTACAATTTGAGCAAGATTTTCAAGTTCCAAACGCCAAACTTTTTGGAATAGATTCGCGGCAAATAATTCGCGATTAATAGTGTACTGGTCGATCCAGCGAGGCGTTCTGGCTATTAACTTTAGTGTTTCTTGATGTTGAGCTGCGATGGCTTTAGCAGCCTCTGAAAAGGCTGAAGTGGTTACAAAATATCCCTTGTCGATCCCTAAGGAAGCAATGCTATTTTGAAATTGTCTTATAGCAGAAGTGTCAACAAGGCTATTTAGTTTCTTTACCTCAACAGCGAAGGAGTTGACATGGTTGAATTCATCGCGAAATTTTCCGACAAAGTCTAGTTGTTGAGCCATATTCCTTTGAACTTCGACCAATGCTTGATTTTGTTGGTCAATCAACTTTTGTATCGACATGAATCTTCTCAATCAATTTGGCTATATCGCTTCTTTATATCACTATGGTTTCTAAGCCAGCCATCTAAAATTTTTACAGAGCGCAGCGAAGTAAAAATCCAGTGTAGCGAGTTGTCATGTGATTTTTTAATATGAATCCAACTTCTCTTTAGCTATTTCGTTGAATTTTTTATTTAATTGCTCTTTAAAATCCTTTCCTACTTCATCAAATGTTTTTAATAATTCAGGGAAAGTATTTTTCCCGCCTATAAAATCCCAATATTCATCACCAACTAAAAAATCATTTGGCGGATCCATCATTCCAACCTCTGTAAAACGATAATATGGTTTGGGATGGTATGGATTATATGGAAATGCAAGATATACTTTGACAGGCTTTCTTCTCCTTGCAATCCACTCTAATAATTTAGTTTTACTTTTTTCAAACACATCAATATTTGGTTTCCCTGTTTTTATCTCAAAAAAATATTCTTGCCCCTCTTTGTTCATATAAAAATCTGCAATATTGCCCGATTTTTGAAATTCTCCGTTTTCAGCAGATGCCTCTAAAACTTCTTTCACTTCTTTATCAATTTCAGCGGTTCGATCTCCATTTCTAAGTCTTGCGACAATATTAGAAATTACTGTTTTTTGCTCTTTTGAAATTGCTCCACCGACTCCATACTTTCTAAAAGCTTCATTAGCTGTTTCAGATGCTACTATTACAGAAACATCTTCATAAATACTCATCCCAAGCGTTGTGGCCATAGAATGTATAAATGAATAAGCCGCAATTTTTTCATTATCCTGGATTAACCTGGCTAAAAACGGCATTGAAGTCGTTTCTCTACCATATGATTTCAGTTTATTTCTAATCTTTGTCGATAATAGTTCTTTTATCTTCTGCTTTTGGTTATCAGATAATGCCATTATTTCTCCTTCATGTGGAATATTGTCTCAGCATAAGCTGACCTATCTTTTTCAACCCGATTTAAAACGGGTCTTTTATATTCGCTAACGATTTTCATGTCAGATAGCTCTGCGATTTGAGGATATAAACCATATTTATCGTTGGCTACCAAAAACAGATCGTAATCATTTTTTAAAAATCTCTTGCAGTTATTCAAAACATCAGAAATTCCTTTGACATAAGATTTGCGGGCTTCTGCGCCTTGACCTCTAAATAAAGGCCCGATTTCAAGTTCATCAGCTCTATCAAAATCAAACAAATCATAAGCATAAGCATGTTGTTCATGGTAATTTATTAACCCCACATAAGGCGGACTGGAAAAGACACCATCAATTTTTTTGTTTTCTAACAACTGGCTGAAGCCAGGGTGCTTCTTCTTTATCTCTTGAAAAATGTTTAAGGTTCTGCTATCTCCAACCAAACACTTTTGGTAAGAATCAGTTCTAAGCGCGTCAAATTGAATAACCCTTTTAATCGTGTCTTGGACATATCTTTGCCACCAACTTAAAATTGAAAATAATGGCTTACATATTTTACCGTGTTTTTTACAATAATACGTTGTGGTTACAGGTTCTTTTAATGTTGCTAAATCAGCATGAGTAGTTGCCCGACATGAACGGATTGTTCTACTCAATACCAAGTCCAGAATTTTTTTTGTTTCAGTATTTTTAATCGCTTTTATTTGTTTAAAAACAAAGTCTATTTCATCTCTGAGATCTTTTAAAAACCATTTATCCAGAAATGAAATATTTTTTTCCTGTTTCAATTGAATTTTATATTTATTAATGAGAGCTTCATAAATTTTTAAAAATTGATCTGAATGTTGTTTTCCATATAACTTATCATCTATTTTCTTTTGTCTGACATCATACTTAAACTGCGGTGAGGGGAAATATTTATCATTGAATATTTTTAACTCACCTAACAATTCTTTCTCAAAAATCACATTATTTTTTTCTTTCTGAAATTTTTTAAGTTTTTTTGTGATGCTATTCGCCGTGTTTCTGATGTCAATGACATCATATTTCCCAACTTTAATATTACTTATAAATGTATTAAAGGCAGAAACATCAATACCAATTGAATGTAAATTTAATTCACTTGCCTGCACAAGCGTTGTTCCGCTTCCACAAAAGGGATCTAAAATAATATCACCCTCGTTAAAAAACACCTCTTTTTTAAAATTATCAGTGTGTTTATCTAAAAAATATTCAACTAACTGCGGAATAAATTTTCCTTTGTATGAATGTAACCTGTGGACATGTTTTGTGGTTTCAGATTCTTTATATTCAGAAAATGACAAATTCCAGTTTAAATCACTCCCTAGCTGTTTTTTCCAGCAGTCTTCTTTGGTTTCATAATGTAAATTATAATATTCTTCCAACTCATGCCGATTGATTATAGCGTTTCCATTATCTCCGTTTTTAGATATTCTTCCATATTGAATTAAGTAAGATATGTTTGAGGGAGTAACATTTTTACCAATGTGTTTTGAAGCCCACGTACTTGCCTCTCTAATTGTCATTATATCTTTCATTTTTGATTTTCCTGAACTTAAATTTTCATCTCTACACATAACGATTATTAGGCCGAATACTGCCTATAATCCCTCGTACTTGAGATTATACGGAATATGTCCGTATCTCAAATTTATAGCGAAAAGCCGAACATTGGCAAATAAACCATAAAAATATGTCGCAAACACTGAAACTCCTTGGCACGTTGTAAATACTCGTCTTGGTCTTCGGCAAAATTATCGGGGTAGACAAAATGATCATGGCCGGTATTATAGGGGGGTCAATATAAATCATCTTCACTTTGCCATAGTAACGAGGGGGCATAACTCAGCCACATAAGGCCAAGGACCAGCGGCCAGCAACCCGAGCAACCGCAGGGAGCGATTGCTGGTCCCTTACATCCGTTTGTTAGGCGACAAGTAATCGGTTGCGATACTGTCAAGACTGTGTGTTGAGCAACGCGGGGACTTATTGGAGTACATAAGTGCTAATTAGTTTGTTAAACCTAACGATGTCAAAGTTACCTTTAATGTCAAAGCTAATGCGTCCCACTTCACTGAGATAGAGATGTATCTCGCAGTCCAAATCTAGTGTGCCCGCTGTTTCTATCGAGAACGTCTGGACTTTGCTGAATGGGATAGACGTGTATTCTACTTTAGAACCCGTCAATCCTTGCACATTCGTCGCGATTACGCGCTTGTTCGTAAAAACGAGCTGATCCCGGACAGTTCTAAACACGGCAAAAATCTCTTCGCCGGCGACCAGAAAGAGCTTGATTTCCTGCCGCATTTTCTCGAGGGGTATGGGCTTTAGCCTGAAAACGGTGTATTTATCGAAATTGATCATCTCTGAGATTCCTATTAGAGGCTAGGCACTGAGCCTAGACGTTAAGCTTGTTTTGACTTATTATATTCCTTAGCCCGTTTCCGGGCCACTATTACCGCACTTTCTGAAGGGATAAATCCTATCCGTTTTATTTGCTTAGATTCCTTGAAGGTCGAAGCTATCGAATAAGATGCCTGTTTCTTCTGTCCAGTCTTGATATATAGCCCGGACCGTCTCCCTGCATCAACAAGGCAATAATCGGAATATGACTTGTATCCTCTGCCGCTTTGAGTTGACGGGTTGCTTCCCAGCCATCTAAAATGGGCAAACTCAGGTCCATGAGAATCAAGTCAGGCACTTCAGCTTATGCTTGCTCCACACCTTCGCTGTATCCACGGCGATAATAACCTCTAAGCCCCGTCGCTTCAAGCGGCGTGAGAGCATATCTCGATTCCAAAATCATTATCCTCAATCAATAATATTTTTGATATAGCTTGAAGCACTCCTCTTATTTAGGTTTCCTTTTTGAAATCCTTAAAACGATAGCCAATCCCGCGCTCCGTTAAAATATACTCAGGATTACTCGGATCCTGTTCAATTTTTTGACGTAAATAGGTAATGTAAAGTCGTAGATAATGTGTTTCCTCGCGATATTCATGGCCCCATACTTTGGCCAACAAAGTCTCATGGGGCATTGTCCAGCCTGAATTGGTCGCCAAATGATACAATAATTTAAATTCGATCGGGCGCAACTTCACTGCTTCCCCCCGCACAAGAGCTTGACGTTTGTTCAAATCGACCTGCAAGTCATCATCCACGATAATCATGCCCTTTTCGACGGGAGAATTAGCCTCAGTGCGTCGTAGAATAGCCTTAATCCGACTAGCCAACTCACGCGGGCTAAAAGGCTTAGACACATAATCGTCAGCACCCAATTCTAAACCCTTGACTTTGTCATCCTCATCTGAACGAACAGTCAGCATAATCACAGGAATATTCGATGTTTCTCGGATAATTCTCAAGGCTTCAAACCCATCTAACTGAGGCATCATCACATCTAAGACCACCAAATCGGGGAGTTGTTCACGAACCTTATCAATGGCCTCCAACCCATTCTCCGCCTCGATAACGCGATAACCTTCCAATTCTAAATTCATCTGCATAAAACGACGCATACGCGCTTCATCGTCCACAATTAAAATTAACCTTGCACTGGCTGAGGGCATAACCTAAACCTCCAATTGTTCTACTCTATGGGGTAAAGAAAACCAAAATGTACTGCCTTCACCTAGCTTACTATCAAGCCACACGGTGCCACCATGCGCCTGGACCACTGCTTTGACCAAAAATAAGCCGAGACCTGTCCCAGGTGTTTGGCGGGTCAAACCATTATCTACTCGATGAAACCGTTCAAATATTTGTTCCTGCTCTGAAGCGGGTATCCCAATGCCTTCATCAGAGACATAAAGTCGAACCCTAGACTCTCCCACTTGGCCGCCTATTTGAATTAAGCCCCCTTCAAAGCTGTATTTAATCGCGTTGCTAATCAGATTCGTTAAGACCTGTTCCAGCCGTTCATAATCTCCTAAGATCGTAGGGAATTCTGCTGAAAAATCAAGGTTGAATCGGTGTTTAGTGGTGGTTGCCTTGAGCATCTCTACGGCCCGTTGGACCATTTCAGGTAAAAAAATCTCTGTTTTTTTGAGCTTCAAATTACCTGTTTGCAATCGACTCGCTTCCAAAAAATTGGTGATTAAGGTATTTAATCTGTCGGCTTCTTCTTCAATCACAGTTAAGCCATCATGCAAGATCTCGCGGTCCCAATTTGCATCTTCTCGGGCTAAGGTGCCGGCATACCCTTTAATAATGCTCACCGGTGTCTTAAGTTCATGGGAGATGACGGCTAAAAGCGTTTCCTTCAAATCATCTGCTTCACGCAAGCGCGTCACATCTCGAATGTTGGCAATATATTGACTAACCGCTTGCTCTTCGTTGAGTTGGGGAGAATAATTATCGGCAAAGGCAATTTTAACACCATCGGGCCTTTCATGAAAACCTTCTACGTAAAGTTGTCCATTAAGCGGCGGATTTAAGACAGGGCATTGGGTATGACAAATACTATCGCCATTTTTCGTTTTTAAGTTCAGGACATCATAACAAGGCCGCCCAATGGCTTCTTCGGACACAATACCGGTCAGATTTGTTAAAGTTTGATTCCAGGTTTTGATAATGCGATAGGGATTAACAATCATCACCCCATCGCCACTATTTTCGATGATGGCGTTGAGACGTTCTCGTTCGGCCGCTACTTGGCGATAGAGATAGGCATTGTGCACTGCGACAGCTGCATGATTGGCAAAAGTTCGCAAAATTTGATTGTCATTGCTGGTGAACAGGGTCGCTCGTTCGCGGCGGAAAGCAAAGATATAGCCTAAATTTTTATTTTCGACACTTAAAGGCAAGGCCACGACTTGGCGTAAAGGAAAACCTGAATGGCGAGAAGCTAGGGCTAAACGCCGAGAGAGGTCGGGAATATCCTCCATCGGCTGCGGCGGGATATCCAACCACAATGGCTCTAAGGCAGGCACTACATCGCGGGGTAAGCCAATACTGAGCGACGGAATTAGTTTACCAGTATCCAAGCGCAATACAATTAGCCCAGCCTGACCAGCTATGAGGGCCACAGCGTTTTCCAAGATCATTTTCAACAAATCCAGCAAATCCAGTTTCGCGTTCATAGCCCGACTGATTTGCAATAGATATTCTAGATAGTCTCGTTGGTGTAGTGAGCGAAAGTCTGGTAACATAATAGGACTGGGTAAGACCCGTCTGCTCTGGGAATGGCACGTTGTGCGTGGTGAATATGACAAGGGATCAGAGGATTAGGCGGATATACAACACAGGTCAAATTCATCCAAAATTAGGATGAATGATTTGTTGTTTTTCTGCCCTTCAGATATCCAAAACAATAGCCAATCAATACGCCGCCAAAAGCCGCTTGTAGGGCGAATAAGGCACTCTCCGTCTCCCCGCCAGGCGGAACCCACCAATTTGTAGACCATTCGGAGTTATAGGCCGGTGCCAGGTGAGTGATCGTTTCAGCCCCCAAACTATCAGAGCCGCTAAACTCACTGTCTGTAACGATGACGAGCGGGATGGCGGTCAAGAAGATGATCGCCATGATGCCAACAATAACCAGTGTAAGGCTGAGTTTAGGGGATGAGGTAGTTATCATGATTAAATGCCCTCCAAATTTAAGGCTCGTAATTCTTGAACTACATTTGTTTTTAAGAAGTTAAACATCAACACCACCAAAATACCTTCGGCAACTGCTAAGGGAATTTGGGTTACGACGAAGATGCCTGCAAAGGTCAGCCAAGAGCCGATATAGCCAGTCAGAGGATTAGGAAAGGCTAATTATATTCATTTTCCTGCGTTCCCATCCTCCAAGGAAGCATCTGTCTGCAAATAAACCTCACGCAGCTTGTCTAAAGTTTGCTGATTCGGTTCAGCCCACATACCACGTTGAGCAGCTTCCAATAATCTTTCGGTGATGCTTTGTAAAGCCCAGGGATTGCTCTGACGGAAGAAAGCTTGCCGGGCTGGATCAAGGGCATAAGTTTGTGCAGTCTGCTCATACATCCAATCATCAACCACCTCTGAGGTGGCATCATAACCAAACAGATAATCTACCGTCGCAGCCAATTCTAAGGCCCCTTTATACCCATGGCGCTGAATCCCTGCCAACCATTTGGGGTTGGCCACGCGGCTGCGAAAGACGCGATAGGCTTCCTGTTGTAGCGTACGAACTTCAGCCCGTTCGGGGTTACCATTATCGCCGAAGTAACTCTTGGGATTGCGGCCATTGAGGGCGCGAATGGTGGCAATCATCCCGCCATGATATTGCAAATAGTCATCGCTATCAAAGATGTCATGCTCCCGATTGTCTTGATTTTTGACCGCAATTTGTACACCACTCAGCACTGATTTAAATTCTGTTGGGGCTTCATCGCCGTAAACATCTTGGCCGTAGGCATAGCCCCCCCAATTGACATAAGCCTCAGCCAAGTCATGCTCATCGCGCCAGTTTTGCGTGTCGATCAAAGGCAAGATACCTGCCCCGTAAGAGCCAGGTTTACTGCCGAAGAGTCGATACCTGGCCCGGCGTTCCGCTTTCTCGGAATCGCTTGGATTTTCCGAGAGGGTTTGGGCCAAGGTTTGTACATAATGCTTTCGCACGAAATTTTGCTCACTTGATTCATCCAAGGCCGCCACGATGCACACGGCTTTGTCCATCAAGTCAATCAAATGGGGAAAGGCATCGCGGAAGAAGCCGCTGATCCGCATTAAGACATCAATGCGGGGGCGACCTAGTTCAGCCAAAGGGATGATGGCAATATCGGTGATGCGCCGACTTTCCGTCTGCCAAACGGGACGCACACCCAAAAGGGCAAAGCATTGGGCAATGTCATCGCCCTGTGTTCGCATAGCACTGGTGCCCCAGATACTTAAGCCGATTTGTTCAGGATAAACCCCTTCTTCCTTGAGGTAACGTTCCAGGAGAGCCTCAGCCAATTGTGTCCCGACCCGCCAAGCTGCTTGGCTGGGGATGGCCTGAGGATCAACGGCGTAGAAATTGCGTCCCGTAGGCAGGATATGAGCCATGCCCCGCGTAGGCGCACCCGCTGGCCCAGCGGGGGTATAGCGACCAGCCAAGGCTTGTAAAAGATGCGTGATCTCATCCTGATTACGCTGGAGCAGGGGGACAAGGGTGGTACAAATGAAGCGGAGAACAGTGTGGAGTTCAGACTGACATTTAGTTCCGCCAACCCTCCAGAGAGCAGAATTTTTTGCTTCCCTTTTTGGGGGTTTGGGGGGGCTGTTTGCGATGATAACCTGTTCAATGCAATCTGGATTGAAAGTGTATGATTGCAGATCTTGAATAAGTTGAAGACTTATGTCGTCGATATATGTAATAACATCGGCATGGGTATGCAATGGTTGCGGCGAGGCTAACCTAGTTAAGTGTTCAGGCTGGTGGGTTAAAGGTTTGCCTCGGCTGGTTAAAAGAATTTCTAAATCAAAGCCTAGAATATCAGCCACTGCTGTGCGTAAGCTTGGGATGTCGTCGTTAGGGATGCGAGTCAAAGCCCGCAAGAGAGCGCAGAGTTGATCACCTTCAGGCACATGGCCGAGGATGTGTAGCCCATCCCGAATTTGCAGAGAACCTAGTTCGCACAGATAACCATCAATATCTTCAAGCAAATGAGAAAAATCCGTAGCACTCATTTCAGCCAAAGTCAAGGGGGTCCCATCATCAGTATACGTACCGTCCCATTCGTGAGTGTGGTCGCCGTGGTCGATGGTTTGCAGCAGGGTGGCGATGTCTTTGTCCAAGTTGGTCTGTTGCATCAAGTCCCAGATTTGTTGCTGAATCAAGGGTAGTTTACTGGGATCCATCTGCTCCACTTGATAATACTCATCAACCAGTTGCGTTAGCAAGGCTAACTCGCCATAAACATCGGCACTGGTCATGGGTGGAATCATGTGGTCAATGATGACGGCGTGAGCGCGACGTTTAGCCTGCGCTCCTTCGCCAGGATTATTAATAATGAAGGGATAGATCAGGGGTGCGTCGGCCAAGAAGGTGTCGGGAAAACAATCCTGGCTCAAACCGATGCCCTTACCGGGCAACCATTCCAAGGTGCCATGTTTGCCCATGTGAACCAGCGCATCTGCGCCCCACCCACCCTCGTCTTGCCTTGTCGTCAGCCATTTATAGAGGGCATAATAATGATGAGTCGGCGGCAGGTCAGGCCTGTGATAAATGGCATCCGGGTCCAAGCCGTATCCACGCGGCGGTTGAATGGCCAGGAAAATATGGCCCAGTTCCAAACCAGCCAAGGCCAAATGTTGCGCTTGCCCACGCCAGTCAAGGTGTACATAAGCCTCACCAGGAGGGGGTTGCCACTGGCTTTGCATTTTGGTTTGTTGCATTGGCGATAAATCAGCGAACCAGGCCTCATATCTTTCAATAGGGACCCGCCCAGCCGCTTGGGCCAACTGTGCCTCAGTCAGTCGAATATCATCATAAGAACAACGTTCGATCAGGGCATGTAAAAGAGCATCTCCATTTTCAGGCAAATCATCAATTCGATAGCCCTGCTCTTGCATCTTCTGAAAGAGCTGTATAAGTGATGCTGGCGCATCCAAACCCACCGCGTTGCCAATTCGGTCCGTTTTGCTATTAGAATTGGTTAAAATAAAGGCCACCCGTTTCTCATCATTCGCTTTGCGCCTCAGCTTGGCTAAATTGACCGCTTGCCGCACAATTGCTTTAGCTCGATCTAGCAGCGGCACATAAACTTCACCCTGAACAAGGGATGGCTGCTCACCATCTGCTAATTGTCCCTTAAAACTCAAGGGAACGCTAATGATGCGTCCATCAAACTCTGGCAAGGCCACATTCATGGCAACATCTAAAGGCCGTAGACCACGCTCGTTGAGCCGCCACTCATCTTCGGACATGCCGCTGGTAATCGCTTGCACAATCGGCACCCCCAAGGCTTCTAAGGCGGCGATGTTCCAGTTCTGGTCTGTCAGATCAAGGGATGGGTGCCCCTGGCTTTTTGTGATCGCTCCCATCGCAAAAGAAATAGTACAGAGGAGGGCCTCGACCACGGGCTGACCTGCTTCATCACATAAATATTCAAAGGCTGCGGGGACGACCTTGTTCCCCAGAGGCCCTCGCTCAGGGGCGAAGGTGATGGTTTCTTTCAGCGATGTGGTAAACACAGGTAAAGCTTTTGCGCCTTGGGCCTCAACCTCCGTGAGCAAAGCATCCACAAAAGCCGTATTACCGCTTAGGTAGTGACTCCGATAGAAGAGAATGCCGATTGTTGGCTCTTCATTTAAGAAAGGCGAATGTTGGTCGCCCCCCTTAAAGGTGGGTAAATGACTGCGGGTATCAGGTAGACCCCCCTCTAACTTCCCCCTGCTAGGGGGGAGAACTTGATCCTTCCCCCCTAGTCGGGGGGATTGAGGGGGGTCTATCAACGTAGGATCTATCAGGTCTGAGGGTTTATAAACGCCATGCCTAGGTTGCTCCACAGGTTGTTCATAACCATAACCACCTAAAAGCAAGTTGTCAGCAAGACAGTGGAGGAGTTGGCGCATATTTTCAACCCCGCCATAATGGAGGTAGCGATAGGTGTCATGGATGAGGGGCACAGGGACATTGCTATGCGCCGTCAATTCTGGATCAAGGCCCTCGGTGCCTGGAACGCAGATGAGGTCTTTTTGTTGTCCTTGCACGGCCTGAATGAGGCGATCAAAGCCATGGGCAAAACCCTGCCGTCCTCCCCAGGAGTGCAGTAAGATGACCTGATAGTGGGCTAAATCAGTCTGAATAAACTCATCCACATGTGCGCTTGTTGGCATTGTGTTCAGGTTGAGTGCGTGAATCTGAGGAAAATCTTTTGGTAGGGTGGCGATGGCCTGATTCAAGATCAGCAAATCCGTATCGGCGTGGGTCAGCAAGAGGATGCTTTGTTTGGGGATGATAGACTCAGGAATACCCTCCCTAACCCCCCAAAGAGGGGAATCGAGAACCTCTCTCCCCTTTGAGGAGGCGGGGGGGTTGATCCTCGTAATATTTTCATTTCTCTCTGTACCCACAGCCTTAGCCCCATCCCAGGCAAAACCGTTGAATACATGCGGAGCTAAGTGTGCGGGCGGCGGTAGATAGCGGTCTGCGGCTAACATAGAATCAATATAATCAAAAATCGCTAAGATCAATGCTTCTGAATTGAGCGAGTGGAACCATACCGGTCGCCCATCAAAGATGAGCATGGCGATATTGGCTAGGGCACACGGCCCTAAACACCCAGCATGGTTCAGGTGAACCCGATTTCGCAGTTTACGCCGCGTCCATTCCTCATAGTAGAGAGCATGCGGCACTGGTGCGAATCCGCGCTGGGTATGTCCACAGCATCAGCCATGTTCGCAGATAAAGATTTGACCACGCTGCCGAGGGACATTAATCGGTCTCCCATCGGTCCGTATAACGTAGTTACGTTTTCGTTTTGTCATAGATTTTTAGTGGTTGATAATTACTCAATTAGTAATTACTAATTGTTAATTGACTAATATTCGACTCCTGCCTGCGCTCGGATACCTTGTTCGGCAAAAGGATGTTTGATCTCACGCATCTCGGTCACAAGGTCGGCGAAGTCGATTAAGATTTGCGGGGCATTGCGTCCAGTGATGACCAGATGGAGCATGGATGGTTTGTTCTCGCGTAGCCAGCTTAAAACCTCACCACCATCAAGCCAACCAAAACACATAAGATAAGTAAATTCATCCAAGATAAAAACATCATAGCCGCCATACAAGATTTTTTCTTGGGCCACCTGCCAGGCGTGTTTAGCTCTGGCCATTGTTTCGTCCATATCCCTACTGGTCCAGGTCCAACCATCACCCGTCGATATCCAGTCGATGTCACCCATGCGTTCTGCGGCTTTGATTTCGCCAAACCGAGCCTGTTCATTTTTGAGAAACTGAATAACCCCCACCTTCATCTTTCGCCCCCAGGCTCTTAACATCAATCCCAAAGCCGCCGTTGTTTTCCCTTTGCCATTGCCCGTATTCACAATGACCAAACCCTTCTTCTTCCGCGCACGACGCACGACAGCCCGAATTTCCGCCGCTGTCTGTACTTCTGCCTTTCCGGATGATTTACTTTTTCCTTTCACCCCCTCACCCTCTGGCCCTCTCTCCCCGTCAAAAGGTTCATCTCCCCGCAAAGTTGGCGCATAACCTGGCTCATCGCCTGGCGGATAGAGACGATGGAAAATTAAATCTTCTACAGGTTGACCACCAAGAATATGCGCTTGATAGATGTAGGCCAAGGCTGCCGCATCGACCTGATGATACCATATCCCGTCCGGGTAAATGGTCACGATAGGTCCCCCGCTACACACACCGAGACAGTCGCTCAAGGTGCATTTAACGCGCTCTGGATTTCGCAATTTGTTCAACTTATGCTCTCGATTCAGGGCCAAGACTTGTTTATGCAGGGCCTCGCCTGCTTCAGGTGGGGCGCAGTTACCATTGACACAGATGAAGATATGGCGACCATAAGCAGCCATGTTGGGTGAGTTTTTGGGCTTGGACATTTTATATATTCCTTAAGTATGCAGATTTATAGGGGTTTTTAGAAACGATTTTCCAATTTCGCTTTTCATACAAGGTTTTTATTTTGTCGAGTACTGAAAATTCCTCTAAACAAATCTAACGCTCCTTAAACTATGTAACTTGTAAGAGCAATTGTTCCACCTTGTGCGGTAACTCAAGCAAAACAAACCATTCAGCAGATATCAATGATCTGCGCCACTTTCATCAATCACCCGCATATCACCATCAAGGGTTGCCTCTTCATCAGGCAACGAAATAGATAAAAGAGAAAACCGTCTTAAAACAAAAATCCCGCAGAGGGCGGGATATGGACATAAATATCTACCTGCTCTCTTTTATCCACGAAAGCTGATGCAAGTGATCATCAAGGTGGGTAATCGGACTCCTGTTCAATTAGTGATTAACAAATTGATCAGTCACCGTTGCGGGTCAGTGCTGGACTTTCACCAGCTTCCCCCATTATACGCGCTACATCCGAGCAACACGTACCTTGATAAAATCGTATTTAGTTTATGAACGACCATATCATAAAATGTAGCTGCTGTCAAAGCTCATTGCATAAAAAATGCGCTTTTTCACGCCGCCTCTTTTTAAGCAACAAAGCCCATAAAAAAGATACTGTACCAGTCATACCAATAATCAACACTGCCGTTATATCGGCAATGATTAAGGCTTGTGAAAGTTTTTTTGGCGTAATTGCTTGATCACCGCCTGCCAATTGATAAACATCCCGCTTATCCAAGGTCACACGACAGGCTCCAGCCATGGCACTCATCGTCCAGCCGGCGTTGGGACTAGGAGTGCGGCCATGTTGACTGATCATCGTTCGTGAGGCCTGATGGGCATCGGCTCCGCCTAACCAAGCGGCTGCGACGAGGAGCCAACCTGTTAGACGAGCGGGCAACCAATTTAAGCCATCATCAAGAAGGGCGGCGAATTTGCCGAGCTGTTCAAATTCTGCGGTGCGATAACCCCACATGGCATCGGCTGTATTAATGAAACGATAGGCGACAGCAGCAGGCAAGCCACCGAGAGCATAAGCTAAAAGCGGGGCTGTCAAGCTATCCGTCAAATTTTCGGCCAACGATTCAATGGTGGCCCCAATAACCTCAGCTTCTGTCAGTTCGCTGGTATCACGACTGACCAAATGCCGGCCTAAAAGACGACGTGCTTCCCTGAGATCTCCTTGCTCAATGGCTTGCGCCACTTCCTGCACAGCTTGCCGTAAATTGCGATAGGCAAACATGAGATTGAGGCCGATGGGTTCTAGAGTGGCGCGAGGGGTTGAGGATTGTTTATACAGCCTCAACAAGCCCAACATACAATAGGTTAATCCTGAAAATAGCGACAGGCCAGCTAAAATCCAGCCTAAACCAAATAGAAAGCTTTCCTGTTGAGGAGCTTTGCGACGGCCTAACATAAACCAGCGACCCATTGCCACGACGGGATGACGGTGATTGGGCGGGTCTCCGAAAATGAAGTCCATCATGACGGCAGACAGGAGGGTGAGTACTTTAGTCATTGCACTGTTCCCATTCCTAAGTATCATTTTTTAAAGTTGACAGAAGCTCTAGCTGTACTGGTTTTTGTCGTTCATCAAACTGATTAGTTGGTAAATCAAAATTGGTAACAATCGCTTCGACCATTGGCTTACGATTATTTTCGTTAGCTCCAACATGATAAAAATGCTCGCGAGTTAGAATGTTAAATTTGCGCCATAATGAATCAATATAATCATTTGCTCTGTAGTCGTTGTGATGCCATGTTGACAAAATAAATTTCGCAGGTGTATTCGAAAGCAATCTAAATAATTTACGCTCTTGCTCTTCATCCCAGCCATTGTAATAATCTGTGTGACGTTCAATATAGGGGGGATCACAATAGATAATATCAGAGCTAGCTCCCATGTTAACCGTTTTTTCAAAATCCTGACATATAAAAGTATAATTCTTTATTTCTAATATCTTTGATATGAAATCCACTTGATTTACGATTTTTGTGATATATGCTTGGGCAAAACGGTTAGGTTTACGGCAAAATGGAATATTAAATTTACCCTTTCGATTAAACCTAATCATTCCATTAAATCCAGCCCTGTTGAGAAACAAAAAATCTAAGGGATGATGATCCTTGTTAAATCTCTCGCGAACTGCGTAGTAGTGAGGATCACCAATCTCTAATAATTTCGCACCTTCCTTGTTCAAATAATTTCTTACAATTCCAGAAGTTATCCTTTTCTCTAAAATTGCTGAATAAAAATCTATTAAGTAAGGATTAGAATCACAAAGTAAAGCTCGTTGAGGGGATATGTTAAACCCAACGACACCAGTCCCCATAAAAGGTTCTATCCAGTCCCCATCAAACTCCGACGGAACGATACTTTTTATCCAAGGTATTAATTTTGTTTTTATACCTTGGGATTTGATTGGTGGAATTTTAACTTTCATTTAGTAGCCTTTCGGGTATGGATGATTCTGTTTCGGTACGTTTACGAAGGATATATCTGGGTAGTAATTTTGGTGGTCAGCTAATATGAGTTTGTAGTCGTACTGTTTTGCAAATTCTATAATCTTGGGGAATAAACTTTTCACCTTCTCTCTGTCTGATTCAGATTTGAGTCCTGAAAACACGCTTGACAATCAGGAGAGACTCTACACCTCCGAGGCAAATGCACAACTTATTTAATTTTCAGGCCTAAGTTAATTAATTCCCATTCCGAATTTCTGAAATCGCTTCAAAAAGCCGAGCATTTTCCTCTGGCCGACGCGACGCAATGCGAACATGGCTGGGCAGACCAAAAGAGGTGGCATCACGCACAATTAAGCCTTTGTTCAGGAGACGGCGGCGAAATGCTCTGGCTCGAGGCACTGTCTGAGGTACTTCAACCAAGGCAAAGGTCGTATCAGTAGGCAGGACATATAGCCCTAATTTTTTCAGACTAGACCAAAGTGCCCGAGCGTGTTGACGTAGGTCGTCTAAGTTGTGTTTGAGCCAAGCCTGTGTCTCAGCTTGCAAGGCAGCAACACCAGCCACCTGAGCCAAAGCATTGACGCTCCACGGGGCTTGGACGCAACTGAGATCTTGGATAATCTCAGGATTAGCCACCGCATAGCCTAAGCGGAGACCCGCCAAGGCCTGGTCTTTGGTCATTGAGCGGAGGATGATCAGGTTTGACTGTCCCCGCCAAGCAGAAACAACTTGCCTTGGAAAATGACGATAAGCCTCGTCGATCACCCACAAGGCTCGGGGTGCAGCAGCTTGCAGGGCGGCCAGTTGAGCAGCGGGCCATAGCTGTCCAGTGGGATTATTGGGATTACAGAGCCATACACTGTCAGGTTGCTGTTCTTGGATGATAGCTTTGGTGGTTTTAAACGCAAAGCGAAGGTCTCTCGTATGAGGACGATAGGTCTGGACATTCCCCTCCAACATATAAATTGCCCGCTCATATTCGCCAAAAGTTGGCCCCAAAATAAGATGGCGTGTCTGGGGTTGAATAAAAGCTAAGGCAATCAATTGGATTAACTCAGCTGTGCCATTGCCGGGCAAAAGATGATCGGGGGGAATATTCTCGGCTCGTGAAATTGCTTCGCGTAGAGCTAGACAGCCCCGATCAGGATAGGGGGCTAAGGTTGAGGGGACTGTCGCTGCTTGTAGGGCTTGCACGACTTGCGGGGCTGGCCCATAGGGGTTGGCATTGGTGCTGAAGTCGATCATCTCATCGGGCGAGAGACCGAGGGTCATTAATTCTTGATGATCACAGGCGCCGTGAATGGAGGGCGGTAGCTTATCTAAGGCGGGACGAGGAGATAGTTTTATTTGTAGATTATTCATTTTTAGGTATTGATAATTGATTGAATTTGCTTCATATCCAAATGCGCTTCCACATGATCCGCCAAACGATTATAGGCCACTTGACGATCAAAAACTTGGCCCTGCCCTCTCCAGCCGAGACTGTGGAGCCAAGTATGACGTAGAGCATCATTATCGAACAGGCCGTGTAAATAAGTCCCCCAGATATGACCATCAGCGGAGATGAGGCCGTCTGGATAGATGGCTTCATTTGATTCGCTCGTTACTAAATTGACGAAACAAAGCGGGCTGTTCTCAGCGTTGGTAATGACACTCCGACCCATGTGAATTTCGTACCCCTGAATAGATGTCCCAGTGAGTGTGGTCAAGGGGCCATGCTGTGCCTGTAGAATGGCTTGAACGGGTCGCGTACGCTTATCGTCCACAAAGGTAGTCTGTAAAGGGAGCAAGCCTAGACCATTTGCGCTTGTGCCAGGTTGGGCTTCAACCCCATCAGGATCAGTCAAGGATTGGCCTAATATTTGATAGCCGCCGCAGATCCCCACCACTGGTTTACCTTGTTTTACCTGAGTCAAAATAACCTGATCTAAGCCCGTGCTGTACAGCCAAGCCAGATCATCCAAAGTGGTCTTTGTGCCGGGCAAAATGATGGCCGCTGGTTGACCAAATTCTTCAACGCGGCTGACGTACCGGACTTGTACCCCCGCTTCGGCGGCGAGGGGGTCAAAATCGTCAAAATTGGCGATATGCGGCAGGCGGATGACGGCGATGTCGATGAGCGAGTGGTTTATCTTTTCGGCGGTAGCAGCTTGGTGAGGTTGTGCTTCTAAAGCGACGGAGTCTTCTGCGGCGAGACCGATGTTGAACAAAAAGGGAATGACCCCCACTGTTGGGGTGTTATAGGCCCGCTCTTGGAGCAGGCTCAAGCCATCGCCTAAGAGGCTAATATCGCCGCGAAATTTATTGATGACAAAGCCTTTGACCAAGCCCCGCTCTGCTGGCTCTAATAAAACCAGAGTGCCGACCAAAGCGGCAAACACGCCCCCACGATCAATATCACCGACGAGCAAAACTGGGGCTTGCACATGACGGGCTACGCGCATGTTGACAATATCACTTTGTTTGAGATTGATTTCTGCTGGGCTGCCCGCACCCTCGATGAGCACCAAATCCGTGCGACTCCTTAGACGGGCTAAAGCTGTTGTCACATGTTCCCAGAGAGTCGGCTTAATGCTATGCCAATTTTTGGCCTGGATATGCCCAAAAGGTCGCCCGTTGAGGACAATTTGGCTGCGGCTATTGCCCGCCGGCTTGAGCAGAATCGGATTCATGTCTACATGGGCGGCTAGGCCCGCCGCTTCCGCTTGAGCGATCGTTGCTCGCCCAATTTCGTGACCTTCCGGGGTGACCCCAGCATTTAGAGCCATATTTTGTGCTTTGAAGGGAGCGACCCGATAGCCTTGCCGAGCGAAGATACGACAGAGAGCCGTGACTAAGGTCGACTTGCCAGCGTTAGAGTGGGTGCCCATAATCATCAGTATTTTGGCTGTCAAGATATCAACGCCCCACTTCCCAAGCCAGATGTTGTAACTCTGGGACAATCAACTTTTCCCAAGCCAATTGGACAGCGGCATGCGATCCGGGGGTGGAGATAACGACCGTCTCTCGATAAACACCCGCTGTCGCCCGTGAGAGCATGGCTGCAGCCCCCACTTGGTCATAGCTGAACAGGCGGAATAATTCACCAAAGCCAGGAAGAGTCTTTTCTAATTTTTGGCTCAAAATATCATAGGTCGTGTCACGTTTAGATACGCCCGTGCCGCCATTGAAGATGATAATCTGGGCTTCCCCTGCCGCGAGTTCATTGAGTACATCTGCCACTTGAGCAGGTTCATCTTTAATCAAGCGATACGCGACCAAGCGATGACCGGCTGTCTCTAAGGCTTCACGCAGATAGGGCCCATTTTTATCCGTTTCTGGGGTACGCGTATCGCTGACGGTGACCACAGCGACAGCAACAGGCCCCTCCTGCGCGGCCAAGTCTCGGTGTTGGGTGGTGCTTTCGGATGTCATAGGCGATGGTCTCCTTGATTCAAAACTCTTTTGTTATAAGATTTGAAGATCATGATATGATGATCATTGAACTTGTCAAAAATTTTCCAGAGCTATATCGAAATCGGAGTGGTACTGTAGAAGGAGTGATGGTATAATAGAAGTGAAGCTAAAATCAAAAATAGCGAAGGAACGAGGTCATAAAAGAATGTCCGAAATAAACGCTATGAACATCACCCAACCCCATCTAGAAACAATCATGACCGAAATTGATGAACGCGGTGATAAATTTGGCTGGCATGCTGAATATATGATACAAACTGAAGCTCTTTATGCCCATCGTTCATAACGCTTGGAACAAAGAACTTGAATTAGAACGCATTTTAGGTCGAGGCGGTGAGGCCACGATTTGGACGGTGAAGGATCAGCCAAATTGGGCGGCGAAACTGTATCATCAGCCCACGCCGCGCCATGAGGCGAAGTTACAAGCCATCATCGCTGATCCACCTTTGCGAGACGATATTCTCAAAGCGGCGGCTTGGCCCTTGGAGTTACTTTATCAAGATAAGACCTTCGTCGGCTATTTACAGCCTCAAGTCCATCGCAGCGTCTCTCTATTTCAGCTTTATAATCCAGTGCAACGCAATAAACACTACCCCAGTGTTACTTGGCGACATCTGCATCGCGTCGCTGTCAGTCTGGTTAAGGCCATCGCAGCGGTCCATGCCAAGGGCTATGTCATTGGCGATCTAAATGAAAGCAATATCTTGGTCAACACCTATCTCCAAGTGACCTTCATTGATACAGATTCCTTTCAAGTCGAAGATTATGATCGCCAAATGATGTATTTCTGCGAAGTCGGCAAACCCGAATATACCCCGCCTGAATTACAAGGATTAACGCTGAGAGAGGTTCCGCGTAAAAGGGTCCATGATTATTTTGGTCTAGGCGTGTTATTATTCCAACTCTTGGTAGAAGGCTATCATCCCTTTGCCGGCGTTATCCCTAAAGGCCAATCCGTGGGACGGGTTGATTTATACTGCATCAGTCAAGGCATCTTCCCTTATGCCACCCAAACCCGAGTCAACCCACCACCCCATGCCCCTGCTTTCACCTTACTTCATCCATCTTTACAAACGAACTTCATTCAATGTTTCGTAGATGGTCACCGCCATCCAAACCGGCGCCCCACCCCAGAGCAATGGTATCAAGTACTCATTGAGGCGGAAGCGAATCTGGTTGCCTGTCCTTATCACCCCCAGCATGTCTACGCAAACCATCTCTCAACCTGCTCTTGGTGTGCCATTCAAGAAATCACCCAAAGCATGACTTGGCAGCCCGCTTTTGCGCCCAGCCCATTACTCATCACCTCGCCAAGTGCATCAGCGACCAATTCCCGCCCGCCATCTGCTCAACCGCCCTCTCCATTCACCCAGCGAGATACTGAATTTTGGCTGCGTTGGTATATGATGAATATCGTTGCCTACGGTGTGACTGTTTTTCTGTGTTTGACGGGACAATTAACGCTGGGGATGATTATCGGAAGTATTCTAGGGCTATTGCGTTGGGATGCCTTTTATAAAAGTTTCCCTGAAATTGAAGCGTCGATTTTATTGCTGGCTTCGCTGGCTATACTGCCCTTGTTAGGGGGCCTGGCCTGGGCGGTCAATAATCAAGTAGACATCAGGGTTGCCGTGGTCGTAACATTGTGCTGCTTAGGCTGCGTGGATTGGGGCTTGAGACAGATTGTGCCATCGAAGAAACCCTAAAATGATGGGGGTATCGAAAAAATTGAAAAACCATGAAAAAATTTTGGTGCCCAAACGAGGGTCTATGAAATTTGATCCATCTCGCAGAACATTTATCAAAACACTGCTCCCCTTACTGGTCACATCTGGCTGCGCTAGTGACCAGAATGAACAGTCAGGTTGGTTCACCCGCTTAGGTTTCGGAGCATCTACAACACCAACAGCAACTGTCCAGCCACGCCCTACGCCAACAACCCTCCCCAGGCCGACTACAGTGGTCCAGACCTATTTAGATGCTTGGGCTAGGGGTGATTTTGGCACCATGTATCACTTACTCAGCCCTGAATCGCAACAATTTATCAGTCAAGCAGAATTTATAGCAGCCTATCAGCATGCCCTGCAACAGACAACGGCCTTAGATATACAGCTTCAAATGGGATCGCTACTGACAGAAAATGACCAAGCCACTGCCCTGTTTCAAAGTATCTGGCAGACGGTTTTGTTTGATGATATCTCAGCCGAACACAAACTACACCTCCGATTTGATCAGCATCAGGCCCGGTGGGTTATCAACTGGCGACATCATCTGATCTTGCCGCAACTTGATTTGGGCATCACCCTAATGCTAATCACTGAAGATCTACTTCGAGGCAATATTTATGATCTGAATGGACAAGCCTTAGCCAATCATGGCCAAGCGGTGACGATTGGCGCCATCCCTGAAGCAATTGAAGATGAAGCAAAAGTTATCACCACCATTAGTTTTATCACCAAATTACCAGCCGATGTTGTCCGCAATAAACTGAAAACAGGGCGACCTGATTGGTTTATCCCGATTGCTGATATCAGCTTTGAAACCAGTGTCAAATATTACAATCAACTGTATACCTTACCCGGTGTAGAGACACGCGCCTATCCTATTCGGGCCTATCCCCATGACTCTTTGGCCGCCCATCTCATTGGCCTGTTGGGCAATATTCCTTTTGAACAATTGGACTCATATCAACGGCAAGGTTATCGAGGCGATGAATTGATTGGCTTATCCGGTATTGAAGCTTGGGGAGAACGTTTTTTAGCGGGTAAACGGGGAGGACGGCTGATTACAGTTTCACCAGCGCAACAAATTTTAAGCGAAATCGCGCAAACAGAGCCAAAATCAGGCGGACAAGTCTATCTCAGCCTTGATATAACCCTGCAAGCTCAAGCCGAGCAAGCTTTAGAAGGGCGACGGGGGGCGATTGTCATGATGCGACCCGATGGGTTTATTATCGTTCTGGCGACCTACCCTCGCTTTTCGCCTAACGACTTTGTCACGGGCATACAGACAGAAATTTGGGATGATCTGCTCAATAATCCTGAACGTCCACTCCTCAATCGGGCCACTCATGGTCTCTATCCACCTGGCTCGATTTTTAAGATCATAAGTTGTGCGGCTGCCTTGGAAAGTTTAGGCTATGCCCCAGAACAAGCCTTTAGGTGTACTGGCACCTGGCAAGGATTAGGCCCAGATTTCGTGAAAACTTGTTGGAAACAAGATGGGCATGGACACATCACCCTGAAAGACGGTTTAACACAGAGTTGTAATGTTGTCTTCTATGAAATCGGTAAAGCACTCCATCTTTTAGACTCTGACGCACTGCCCGAAATGGCCCGCAACTTTGGTCTGGACCAACCGACCCAGCTCATGGGTTTAAATGACTTGGGCGGTGTTATTCCAGATGAAACTTGGGCCCAGGCGGTATACGGCCAACCCTTTCGGATTGGTGATGCGGTGAATATGGCGATTGGGCAAGGGGATATACTCGTTACCCCGCTCCAAATCACCCATTTTATGGCTGCGATTGCCAGTGATGGCCTGACTTATCGTCCACAAGTCATACAAAGTATTCGTTCCAAAGAGACAGGCGAACAAGTCTTTCATCCTGAAAACACCGGTCAATTACCCATCAACCCTCACACTCTGAGGGTCATTCAAGAATCTTTATTCAATGTCGCTCAAGGACATGGTGGAACAAGCCGGGCAGTTTTTGCAGATACAACATTTACTGTGGCTGGCAAAACAGGGACAG
Organism: Anaerolineae bacterium; assembly: GCA_965199695.1. GTDB lineage: Bacteria > Chloroflexota > Anaerolineae > 4572-78 > 4572-78 > CBDAUV01. The sequence continues at coordinate 3,840,041 of OZ241372.1, forward strand.
CCGAAACAGCTTTCGATCAACCCCACGCTTGGTTTACTGGTTATACCCCGACCAAGTCCCCTGAAATCGTCATCACGGTCGTTCTTGAAAATGCTGGTGAAGGGTCAAAAGAAGCCGCGCCGATATTTAAAGACCTGGCCGAAGCTTATTTTAGAACCTAGGTGCCGTTTGGACATTGCAGATTATCGTTATGGAATGCTCATTCCTAAGCAGCTTCCATCAAGGTTTTAGCTTCAACAAGCCAAGCATCGAAATCGACTTTCTGCCAAGATTCGGGCTTGATAACTTCGTATAGTCGATCAAAGTTTGACTGGCTAACTGAGCATAAGTGTAAATGCCAGCATCATATAACCTTTGCGAGAAAACAGTCCCAATGCCCCGAATTTTTTCCAGATTATCTTTCTCTTCTACGAAAACCTTTGCTGATTGCTCTTGACAGCTAGATAATTCGGTTTCTAACTGTCGAATCTGTGACTTGGCTTCCAGCAAAGCCTCTTGTACTTTGCTTTCAGAGGCGATCATTTGGTTCATTTTTGTCTGCACATTAATCAATTTAGCACTTAACGAATTGCGCTTGCGCTGCCAATAGTAGCTATCAAATGCCCAACCGCCTATAAAGCCAATAATAATACCCCCGACAAATTGCATATCAGACTCCTGATGTAGATATATGAACAAGGCAGATATTACCCCTTATATTAACACAACCATAGATCGTCTACCAATTTAAATAACGATGATTCTTTCCAATCTATTCATAGCCTTTTGTAAAACTAACGCATACCACCAGAGATGTCCAAGCCCAAACCCAGCCTTGGCAAACGTTCCTTTTGCTCTTCTTTACCAAAACTGATTTTTTCATCGCCATCCGAAACCACCTCGACTGATAGACCCAGCGATTGCAATTCTTTAACCAAAACGCGAAAGCTTTCTGGAAACCCTGGGTCTTGAATCACATCCCCGCGAACGATCGCTTCATAAGTTTTGACTCGCCCTGTAACATCATCACTCTTCACCGTCAGCACTTCCTGTAAGATGTGCGCCGCGCCATAGGCTTCTAAAGCCCAAACCTCCATTTCTCCGAAGCGTTGACCGCCAAATTGGGCTTTACCGCCTAAGGGCTGCTGTGTGACCAAGCTATAAGGACCAGTAGACCGGGCATGAACTTTGTCTTCGACTAAGTGCGCTAATTTTAACATGTAGATAATGCCCACGGTCACTGGTCGGTCGTAAGGCAGTCCCGTTTTGCCATTATATAAGGTGACTTTACCCGTTGTGGGAATAGCAATATTTGACTCCTGACTCACTTTCAGGGCAATAGGATCAAGGTCACTGTCGTCTAAAGCACTGACATCCAAATCCGATAGCGTCGGTGAATGTTTCATCATCGGATTTATCTGGGCTTGCTCTTGGAGAGAAATCAGCCATTCTCGAAGGGCAACCAACCGCACTGCTTCACGGGCCTTGAGACCAACCTTTTGCGGACGGCGTTTGCCTTCATAAGACAATAAAAATTCAGGATCATAGCCTCGTCCCATTAGCCATTTATACAAGGCAGCCCGACGGGTATAGACAATATCTGTGGCTAATCTTTCTTCATCAAAATCTGATCCCTCTAAGGTGTCAATAAGATACAGATAAATAATCTCATCTTCATCTTCTAGCTCTTCAGGGTCGAAATCTTGTTTCTCCAACCACGCATTGGCCTGAATGATAATTTGATCCCAAGCCCGGTCCATTAACCACGCTCGTGATAACTCGGCTGAGATCTCATCTTCATGGGCCCCGTCAAAAACAGGGGTGACAGCCTTAAAGCCTAAACGATCAACAGCCCACCCTAGATGCGTTTCCAAAATTTGTCCGATATTCATCCGCGCTGGTACCCCAAGGGGGTTCAACACAATTTGCACCGGCCGGCCATTTTCCAGATAAGGCATATCTTCCACTGAAACCACTTGGGAAATGACTCCCTTATTCCCATGCCGACCAGCCATCTTATCCCCTTCGCGCAGTTTACGCTTTTGGGCCACCATCACCCGCACCATTTTATCGACCCCAGCCGATAGGTCTCGATGTTCTTCCCGCGAAAATTCATGCACATCAACCACAATCCCCCGATCTCCATGGGGTAAACGTAAACTAGAATCTTTGACCTCGCGGGCCTTCTCGCCAAAAATAGCCCGAAGCAGCTTTTCCTCGGGCGTAAGTTCCGTCTCTCCCTTAGGCGTGATTTTACCAACCAAAATATCACTTGGCCCTACTTCAGCCCCAATGCGAATGATCCCTTGTTCATCTAAATCCTTAAGGGCCTCTTCGCCAACGTTAGGAATATCGCGGGTAATTTCTTCCGGCCCAAGTTTCGTATCGCGGGCCTCAATTTCATGCTTTTCAACATGAATAGAGGTAAATTTATCGTGTCTGACCAGCTCTTCACTGATCAGAATAGCATCCTCATAATTCCCCCCTTCCCAACTGAGGAAGGCCACCAAAACGTTTTGACCTAAGCCCAAATCGCCCCCCTCAGTCGAGCTGGAATCAGCAATGACTTTGCCCTTCTGAACCCGTGTCCCTCTCAGCACGATCGGTCTTTGATCAACACAGGTCGATTGATTCGTCCGACTAAATTTGCGTAGCACATACTCATGCACATTACCCTCATCATCTCGAATCAAAATCGTCTGACTGGTCACGCTTACCACTTCACCCTCATGCTGCGAAATCAAAATTTGACCAGAATCACGGGCGGCATAAGGCTCCATCCCTGTTCCAACAGTCGGCGCTTCTGGTCGAATAAGGGGCACTGCCTGCCGCTGCATATTCGACCCCATCAGAGCCCGGTTAGCATCATCATGTTCTAAAAATGGGATAAGTGCTGCGCTAATCCCAACAATTTGTTTAGAAGAGACATCGACATAATCAATGGTTGTCACTGGCTGAAATTCAATGGTTTTGCCCCGCCGAGCCTCAACGCGATTGTTAATAAATTGTCCATATTCATCCACCAGGACCCTCGCCTGAGCAATCGTATAACGATCTGTCTCATCAGCAGATAGGTAATGGATATCGTCAGTTAAAGCTGGCTTAATCTTCACTGGCTCACGCAAGTCCAATTTAGAGAGCTTAATCGCTAGATCTTCATCGATAAAATCACCCGCTTCAGCGATGATATCACTTGTCTCTACATCAATAATATCTTGACGCAATGTTTTATTAAGCAGCGTCTCTACATCAGATAAGGCGACATCACGAATGACTTTGCGAAAGGGCGTTTCAATGAACCCAAATTCGTTGACGCGGCTGAAGGAGGCTAAACGACCAATCAACCCAATATTCGGGCCTTCTGGTGTTTCAATCGGGCAGATACGACCATAGTGACTGTGGTGGACATCCCGCACATCAAAGCCCGCTCGCTCTCGACGTAAACCCCCGGGGCCCAAAGCACTCAAGGTACGCTTATGAGTCAACTCATCCAAAGGATTGGTTTGTTGCATGAATTGACTGAGCTGACTGCCGCCAAAGAACTCGCGCATCGCCGCGACCACAGGGCGGATATTGACCAAAGACATTGGGGTCATCTGATCTGGATCTTTGATCGACATCCTTTCTTTGACCACCCGCTCCAGACGGAGAAGGCCAATGCGAAGTTGATTTTGAATCAGCTCCCCCACCGTTTTAACCCGTCGATTGCCCAGATGATCAATATCATCTGCTTTAGAGCGTTCGTTGTTGATATTGATCATCACTTTCAAAACTTGAACAATATCTTCTTTGGTCAAAATTCGTTCAGACAAAGGCGTATCTAGGCCCAAGCGCCGATTCAATTTATAACGCCCGACTTTTCCTAAATCGTATCGCCGAGGCGAGAATAACAGAGAATTCATAAAACTGGTCGCATTGTCGATGGTCGGCGGATCACCAGGACGCAATTTCTTATAAAATTCTAACAAGGCCTCTTGTTCAGATTTGGTTGGATCCTTTTCAATCGTCGCGGCAATAAAAGGATGATCGGGGTTGTTATCCACATCATCGAACAAGGCCAAAATCTCTTCATCGGAGCCAAAACCAATGGCTCGCAATAAAATTGTCGCAGGCAGCTTACGTTTGCGATCCACCTTGACTGAAACTAAATCACGTTTGGATGTTTCAAATTCCAACCAAGCACCGCGATTGGGAATGAGCTTTGACATAGACAAAACCCGCCCCGTAGCCCGATCTTCCACCACACTAAAATAGGCCCCTGGGGAACGGATTAGCTGAGAAACAACCACGCGTTCTGCCCCATTGATTACAAAAGTTGCGTTTTTCGTCATCTGCGGGAAGTCGCCCATGAACACTTCTTGTTCCGTAATCTCGCCTGTATCCTTATTATTCAGGCGAATATTAACCCAGAGTGGACTGGCATAAGTGATGTCTTTTTCGCGACATTCATTCTCTGTGTACTTTGGCTCTTCAAAGCGGTAGTCCAAAAAATACAATTTCATATTCTTGTTAAAACTACCAATGGGGGAGATTTCGTCGAAAAGCTCCCGTAGCCCTGCATCTTTGAACCATTGAAAGGCCTTTAGCTGAACAGCAATGAGGTTAGGTAAATCAATAACATCTGGGATTCGTGAATAGATTTTTTTAGGTAAAATAGCCATTCGATTGGACTTCTTCCTTGATGGTTGGAGATTAGTGATTAATTATCACTGACTACTTTAATCTCTAATCCTTAATCTCTATAATTGTGAAAAAGTGGGGTTGCCTCAGGTGGTGTTGGGTAATGCAGAATGTGTATTTTTAGGATAGACACAAGAAGAATAATTATATAATAGAAATAAAATCTTGTCAAGCCTTAGATTTTACTCAAATTCTCTGCTCTGGGCATTTGCGCGAACTTGAAACTTAGCGTATGATTCATATCTAGGCCTAGCGGCTAGGTCCTAGGGGCAGGGGGTCGTTCTTTAGAACGCAGACACCAGGATCCTTCATCATCTGATCACTTGTCCACTTTGCTACCTACTCACGGCAAAAAGATAACCCTTCAATACGATACTATCAAGGGGAAACCAGATCATGAATTTAACCCTAAAAGCTAAATGTGGTCTCAGTTTGCTCATCGGGCTAGGCTTGAGCCTTTGGTTGGGGGTCAGCGTGGCCCAAGCCCAATGTCCAAATGATTTGTGTTATGTTGACGCTAATGGGACATCCCTGACACCAGATGGGATAAGTTGGACCTCAGCCTACACCAACCTGCAAGATGCGCTCGCTGTGGCCCAAGCCGGGGACGAAATATGGGTGGCGGCGGGAGTCTACTACCCGGACGAGGGCGGGGGGCAGACCGACAATGATGTCACGGCCAGCTTTGCCCTGACCGATGGGGTCAAGATATACGGCGGCTTCGCGGGCACGGAGACCGAGCGCAGTCAACGCCAGCCCAGGGCCAAGGTGACCGTCTTGAGCGGGGATATTGACGGCAATGATGGCACAGATGGGCAGGGGGTGGTCACGACGACAAACAATATTAGCGGCACGAACGCCTACCACGTCATCTTCAACAGAGGAGTTAGCAGAACGGCGGTCTTGGACGGCTTCACCATCACCGCTGGGCAGGCGAATGTTGGGAGTAGTATCTGCCCGGATATTTGCGGCGGGAGGATGTACAACATTGGCAGCAGTCCTCAGCTAACCCAAATCAGCTTTAGCGGCAATCGTGCTGCTCTCGCCGGCGGGGGGATGGTCAACGAAAACAGCAGTCCTCAGCTAACCCAAATCAGCTTTAGCGGCAATTCTACTGTTAACAGCGGCGGGGGGATGTACAACCATTTCAGCAATCCTGAGATGAGCCAAGTCAGCTTTAGCGGCAATTCTGCTGACGACGGCGGGGGGATGTTCAACGAAAACAGCAGTCCTCAGCTAACCCAAATCAGCTTTAGCGGCAATTTTGCTGCTGACGGCGGCGGGGGGATGGTCAACTGGAATAACAGCAATCCTGAGATGAGCCAAGTTAGCTTTAGCGGCAATTCTGCTAACTTAGGCGGGGGGATGATCAACGGAAACAGCAGTCCTCAGCTAACCCAAATCAGCTTTAGCGGCAACCGTGCTGCTCTCGCCGGCGGGGGGATGTTCAACGAAAACAGCAGTCCTCAGCTAACCCAAATCAGCTTTAGCGGCAATTCTGCTGACGACGGCGGGGGGATGTTCAACCAGTACAGCAGCCAGCCTCACATTGTCAATAGTATCTTCTGGGGGAACGCAGCGAGTGGGCAGATGAATGCCCCGGCTCAAATTTATAATTCCAGCAGCTACCCGGTGATCAGCTACACCTTGATTCAGCGTTCAGGTGGCAGCAGTGCTTGGGAGATCAGCTTGGGCAGGGACGGCGGCCACAATTTAGACGCAGACCCGCTGTTCCGAGAGCCTATCGACCCTGCGGATGCCCCCACCAGTGCTGGCAATCTGCGCCTTAGAGCAGGCTCCCCGGCCATTGATGCCGGCGATGACCGTGCCGCCAGCGGCCCGCAAGATTTAGATGGAGCGACCCGCATCATAGGGGCGGGGGTGGATTTGGGGGCCTACGAAACCGGGCCCGGTATCAGCCTGAGCAAAACGGTCAGCCCAGTCGTGGTTGAACCAGACCAGCGGGTGACCTATACCTTGGTCTTGAGCAATAGCGGGCTGCTGAATGACAGCGTCCGCTTAAGCGACCCCTTGCCCAGCGGGGTTGAGTTCGTCGCTTGGGTAGCGCAAGGGGGGGCGGTGGAGAATGCTAATGAAATCAGTTGGCATGGCACAGTCACAGCGGAAGAAAGCATCACCATCACCTTCGGGGTCAGCAACCTCAACTTAAGCGGCCCCATCACCAACATGGCTCAGTTCAGCGGCAGCGTCCAAACAGGGTCAACCAGCGTCAGCCATACCGTCACAGAGGAAGCGATTGCGGGCTTGAGGGCTCAAAACAGCAGCCCGGCCGCGCTCAATGAGGTCATCACCTTCACCGCCCACATCACAGCCGGGACAAATGTAAGCTATACTTGGCAATTCGGGGATGGGGGCAGGGCTGTGGGTCAAGAAGTGAGCCGTGTCTATACCCAAGCGGGAACATACACCGTCAGGGTCGTGGCCAGCAACAGCACCAATACCATGACCGCCACGACCGTGGTCAGCATCACCCCTATCGAGAGGCCCGAGATTGATGTCACTGATTATCTAAGCCCTGACCTGCGGCTTGAAAACTTCACCGCCTATCAGGGAGTGGCCTATTCCTATACCGTCAAGGTTTCGCCAAGCCTGATGAGGGCTCAGACCCCTCATCTCCTTGAGACCCAAATTTACACGCTCTCCGCCCCGCACAAGCCCGCTTGGCTGGACTTTGTCGATCATCAGGATAATACAGGCACGCTCAGGGGGGTGCCAGGGGCGGCGGACCAGGGCGAACAGGCGGTCACTATTCTGGCCAGGGACGGACAAGTTAGCAGCACCGCCGTTTTCACCATTACGGTTGGGCCTAATCAGGTCTATCTGCCTTTGGTCTTGCGGTAGCAACATCGACCCCATAGCACTGGACAGCCAAGACGGTCAGGTCTGGGGCCTTATATTACAGATAGTATGTGCAACTTTACACGGGTGTTTATTGTGCAATTAGAATACCCTCATTCAAGATCTGAATACCGCTTAATTTTTCACCTTTGTCAAGGAAGATTGTTATGACTTACACCATTCAAAAAGTCGGTGTGATTGGCGCAGGCACGATGGGGGCAGCCATTGCGGCCCATGTGGCGAATGCGGGCTATCCCGTGGTGCTGCTCGACATTGCGCCCAGTTCTCTCACCCCGGAGCAAGAAGCAAAAAATTTAAGTCTCGATGACCCTAGGGTGCGTAATAGCCTTATCCAAACGGGCTTTGAGCGTATGAAAAAACAGCGACCGGCTGCCCTGATGAGTCCTGAAGCGGAACACTTAATCACCTTGGGCAATACGGCCGATGATCTAGAATTATTGGCTGATGCAGATTGGATTCTGGAAGCGATTATCGAAAAGTTGGCGCCAAAACAATCGCTCATGGCTCGGTTAGAAGAAATTCGGAAGCCAGATAGCATTGTCACCAGCAATACCTCTGGCTTGCCCATCGCCTCGATTAGTGAAGGGCGGAGCGCGGAATTTAAGAAACAGTTCTTTGGAACGCACTTCTTCAACCCGCCCCGTTATCTTCATTTGATGGAACTCATCCCCACCCCAGACAGCGACCCTGTCGCCTTGCAAACCATGACCGAATTTTTTGAGACCGCCTTAGGCAAGGGGGTGGTACGCTGTAAAGACACCCCCAATTTCATTGGCAATCGTATATTTTCGATTGACAGTGCCTTCACCTTGGACTATGCCTTTAGCCACGGTTATAGCATTGAAGAAGTCGATATCGTGACGGGTCCATTGTTAGGGCGCCCTAAAACGGCGACCTTCCGTCTGCAAGATCTGATCGGGATAGATATTGCTGCCTTCGTCGGCCAAAACTTGTATAACCTCATTCCCGATGACCCCTATCGCGATATGTTAGTCTCATCTACGGGCATGAAAATTATCAAAGATCTCCTGGCTCGTAAATGGTTGGGCAATAAGACGGGACACGGCTTCTATAAGCGGACAAAGAAAAAAGATGAAAAAGGACGCCCGGTCTTCGCTATTCTCAACCCAGAGACCTTTGCGTATGAAATGCCCAAGAACCCTGAGATGCTCGCGGTCAAGGCGGTTAAGGATATCGAAGACTTGGGGGCACGGCTCAAAGCTTTATTCAACGATGAATGGAAAGAAGATCGAGCGGCGCAGTTGGCTTGGGCGGTGACGGCTAACTATCTCGGCTATGCCGCGGCCAAAGTGCCTGAAATCAGCGGCGACATTTTGAGTATCGACCAGGCCATGCGCTGGGGGTTTAGCCAAGAGGCAGGGCCCTTTGAGATTTGGGATATGCTGGGCCTGGCTGATACCGCAGCTAAGATGGAAGCTTCAGGCTTTACGGTAGCCGACTGGATTAAGACCATGCTGGCCAACGGGCATGAAAGTTTTTACCAATATAAACAAGGTCAGGCAGTGGCCCAATATGACCCGTCCAGTCAGAGCTATCAACCTATCGCGAAAGACCCCCGCATCATTAAAATTGATGACCTCCAGGCGACAGACAAAGAATTAAAACGCAACGATAGTGCGAGTATTTTGGATATGGGCGATGGCGTTTTGCTCTTAGAGTTTCACGCCAAGATGAACGCCATTGATCAAGACATGACGGACTTGATGTTTGCAGCCCGTCAAATGTTGGACGAAAGTGATGCCGTGGGCTTGGTGGTAGGCAATGAAGGGACGCATTTTTGTGTGGGAGCCAATATCTTCGCCATTGGCGTGGGGGCGCAGCAGGGTCTGTTGGATCAAGTCGATGAGGCGATCAAACAAATTCAAGACGCTTTAATGGGCTTTCGTTATAGCCCCAAGCCAGTGGTCATCGCCCCCTTCAATATGTGTTTGGGCGGCGGGGCTGAGGTGGTTGTCGCTGGCTCTCGCCGCGTGGCGCATGCCGAAAGTTACATCGGCTTGGTCGAAGGCGGCGTGGGCTTGATTCCGGGCGGCGGCGGCATCAAAGAATTGGTGCGGCGCATCCTGACCAAGGGCATGCGATTAAACGCGCATAGCAACCCCGTTGATTTGGCCCAACGTATCTTTGAGACCATTGGTTTGGCCAAGGTGGGGGAAAGCGCGGCCCAAAGTCGTGACCTTGGCTTTTTGGATGAAAATGATCGCATTGTCATGAACAAAGACCATTTGCTTTATGAAGCGAAACAGGAAGTTTTGACTATGGTCGCTGATGGGTATACTGCTCCTGTGCCGCAAAAACTATACGCCGCCGGACGTGATACCTTGTCCGCCTTGAAAATGGGCCTGTGGATGATGCAGCAAGGCGGCTATATTAGCGAGCATGATGCCTTCATCGGGGCAAGATTGGCCCGCGCCATCTGTGGCGGTGATTTTAGCGCCCCGCAATGGATGGATGAACAACATTTTCTGGACCTAGAGCGAGAGGGCTTCATCGAACTCGCGCCGACTGAAAAAACCTTAGCCCGTATTTGGCACATGTTGCAGACGGGTAAACCTTTACGGAATTAGGGAAGCGTGAGAATCAAGGCCATTTAATGTACCACAGATGCAGCACCTTGGAATCCGACATATATTTTTCGAACTTAACAAACAAAACTAATCCTTGGAGGAATAAAGCATGAAAGAAGCAGTCATTGTTTCAGCAGCTAGAACTGCCGTGGGACGGGCGAAGAAGGGCACTTTAGCCAGCTATCGACCGGAAGATATGGGGGCGGCTGTCCTCAAAGAAGCGATAGACCGTGTGCCTAATTTAGAGGCAAAAGAGATTGATGATGTGCTCATCGGCTGTGCCATGCCAGAGGGGGCCCAAGGTTTAAACATGGGCCGTGTGGTCAGTCTGCGGGCGGGCTTGCCTGCTCAGGTGACCGCGCAAACCGTGAACCGTTTTTGTTCCTCTGGCTTGCAAACCATCGCTTTAGCTAGTCAGCAGATTATGAGCGGGATGGGGGATGTCGTGGTCGCTGGGGGCGTGGAGAGTATGAGTGCTGTGCCGATGACAGGCTTTCATTTTACGCCCAACCCGTGGATAGTCGATAACGCTCCCGAAGTGTATATCAATATGGGCTTGACCGCCGAAAATGTGGCTAAGGAATTTGATATTAGCCGCGAGACACAAGATGAATTTGCCGTCCGCTCCCATGAATTGGCCGCAGCAGCGATTGACTCTGGCAAATTTAATCAGGAAATTGTGCCTTTAGACGTTGAAGTTGTGACCGCTGCGGGGACGAAAAATGTGACCTTTAAGGTTGACGAATTGCTGCGTCGCGGAACCAGCATCGAGGGATTAGCAGCCTTAAAACCCGCCTTTAAGGTGAAAGGGACGGTCACCGCTGGCAATTCCTCGCCGTTCAGCGATGGCGCGGCAGCGGTGGTGGTCATGTCCCGCGAGAAGGCCGATGAACTGGGCATCCCCCCCCTCGCTCGCTTCATCAGTTTCGCCACAGGCGGTGTCCCCCCCGAAATTATGGGTATTGGTCCAGTGGTCGCTGTACCCAAGGCCTTGAAGTATGCTGATTTAGATTTGAGCAAAATTGATTTGATCGAACTGAATGAAGCTTTCGCTGCTCAGGCCATGGCCCTTATTCGAGAGTTAGAGTTTGACTTGGATAAGACCAACGTCAACGGTGGAGCCATTGCGCTGGGCCATCCTCTGGGGGCGACAGGGGCCAAATTGACCACCCAATTGGTCTATGAGATGAAGCGTCGTGATTCTAAATACGGCCTGGTCACCATGTGCATCGGCGGTGGTATGGGCGCGGCTGGGGTTTTTGAGAATTTGAACTGATATTGGATGGTGGATGGTGGTTTGTATTCTATTCATCATTTACCATTCACTATGCTCACCTGCTTTGGCGGCTGCGGTACAGGCCCAACCCCAATCACAGATTGATCAAAATCGACCACAGACCCCGTCATCAAGCCTGATTCATCCGAGGCCAGATAAGCAAGGGCCCTTGCAGCTTCATCCGTTTTGATCAGCCGCCCAAAGGGCTGTTTTGCCTCAGCTTCTTCAAGCCAATCTTGACCATTACTGTGATATTTCCGTTGAATGACATCTTCACCCGGCGTGTCCATCCACCCTAAATTGAGGGCGTTGACCCGAATATGATGGCGCATCACAGAATAGGCCACATTACGAGTGAGAATGACCAAGCCACCTTTAGAAGCCGCATAAGGTGTCAAAAAAGTCTCGCCCCCATAAGCCGCGACACTGGTGACGTTGACCATTGATCCGGCGTTTTTTTCGCGCCGCATGAGGGTGGCCGCATCTTGCATCAAAATGAAAGGGGCTCGTAAATTGACGGCCATCATGCGGTCCCATAGTTCGACACTGGTGTCCCAAATTGTGCCTCGATCTGTCAAGGCGGCTGAATTGACCAAGACATGCACTCGACCAAAGGTCTCATCGGTACTGGCGATGATTTTACGACAATCAGTCACAGCGTCTAATTCACCACGCACAAAAATAGCCTGACATCCGCCTGCCTTTAAATCCGCCACGACTGCTTGACCGCGTTCTTCATTGCGGCCACAAATAACTAAGCCCGCTGCCTCGCGTTCAGCGAAGAGGCGGGCTGTCGTTTCTCCTAATCCTTGTGTACTGCCAGTGATAACCGCGATTTTGCCAGCGAAAGAATTTTTATTGTCACGCATCATTTTAACCTGTTCCTGCCTCCTATACAAATCTTAACCCCATTGGGCAATGGGATAGTCTACCATTTCAGTGTCTCTTGCAGATAAGCTCGGTTACGCTTGGCACTGGCTAGGGGGTCAGCCCCTGTGTTAGGCAAAATATCCTGTTCGACTGTCCCCCAGCCTTCAAAATCTAGCGCAATTAATAAGTCACGGATGGCTAGAAAGTCAACAGTCCCCTGACCAAGTTCGGGAAAGACATTGGATGATACGCCATCGTAATAATCACCCTCTCTGGCTAAGACTTCATCTAATACCTTTTGACTACACTCTTTAATATGAAGGGTGATAACCCGCTCTCCCCACTTTTGCAAAATTGCCACTGGGTCACCGCCACCGTAAGTAATGTGAGCCATGTCAAAACAGAGGCCAACGAGGTCGGGGTCAGTATAGGTTAACAAATTGTCAATCTCTTGCGCTGTTTCCAAATAAGAACCGACATGCGGGTGTAAGGCCGACTTCAGACCATATTCATCTCGAATCATTTTGCATACATCTTCAACATTACGGGCGAACTGGCGACTCGCCGCTTCATCCAAACCATCTTGAGGTCGAATGCGTCCCGCCCGTTTGGCCCGCTTGTCATCAACAAATAAGGAGTCAGATAAAACCGCCCATTCGCAGCCTAATTCAGATAGGCTCTGGAGCACAGTGATGGCTTCGTCATAGACATCCGCCATGCCTTTTGGGTCTCTAAAATGAATAGGAATAAAGGCTGAAATGAGCCTTAAGTCTCGCTGGGCTAATTCTGCTCGCACTTGGTCGATATCCAAGGGTAAAAATCCAATCGGGCCAAGCTCTGTGCCCATATAACCCGAAGCCCGAATTTCATCTAACACTTGAGTATAAGGGGGCACATTAGGCGTATCTTTCATCAGTACGCCCCATGAAACGGGTGCTGTGGCAATATTGACTTTCATGTTGGTTTCCTTTTTACTTAACAAATGTTCACGCTTCACGACCCATCAATGACCTCTGGATTGATGGCATAGGGTGGCCGTTCACCTTGTAGAACTTGAATGACCTGTGATAGGGCACTTTCAAAAATGCGAGCCTTGCCCGCTTGGGTGGCCGAGGCGATATGCGGTGTGACATAAACATTTTCTCGGTGGAGCAAGGGGTTATCGGGATGAGCAGGTTCGGGGTCGGTTACATCTAAACCGGCCGAAAAAAGATGCCCGCTCTCTAAGGCCGCCAGCAACGCGGCCTCATCTACCAAACCACCCCGTCCGGCATTGACAAAGACGGCCCCTGGTTTCATCAAAGCGAAGCGGTCTGCGTTCATCAGATGGTGTGTGTCTGGATTGAGCGGTACATGTAGGGACACAACATCAGCCGCTTGGAGCAGACTCTCTAAACTGTCAGTCAAGGTCACATTAAGCTCACTGGCCTGGGCTTGGTAAACATAAGGGTCATGAGCCATGACCCTCATCCCCAAAGCCTGGGCAGTTCGGGCCACCCGTCGAGCGATGCGCCCAAAACCAGCCAAGCCAAGGGTGGTCTGATAAAGCTCAATCCCCGTATGGTCGCGGTACATCTCTTTAGCCCCTTCACGCAATTTACGCTCAGATTGTTTTAAGGTTTTAGCCGCCGCCAGCATGAGCAGAATCGTGTGTTCTGCGGTGGAAATCGTTGGCCCTTCGGGTGTATTGCAGACAATAATGTTCCGAGCCCTTGCGGCCTCAATGTCTACTTTGTCATAGCCAATACCAGTGCGGGCGATTACTTTTAACTTGGGGGCCAAATCCATCAAGGCCCCATCATACGTCAAGGCGGAAGCAATAATGCCATCAGCTTCAGGTAGGGCTTGTAGAGGGTCATCGGGCGTGTCGCTGCCTGGGCCAAGTGGTTCGGCGAAGCCTTCATACAGGTGAGCGAACTGGGGGAGCGGGGTGCGTTCAAACCAAATTTTAGGCATGTTCAACCTCACTAAGTTTGACAGGTCTGTTCTCTTGATAAGATTTTATGGCGGCGAGACCCATGACCACTGGGATGCGACCATCTAACCCGGCGACCAAAGGCTCTGTATTTTGTTGAATGGCTTCGATAAAGGCCACCATTTCGGCGATATAGGCTTCGTTGTATCGTTCTAAGAAGAAGTATAAAGGTGGAGCCGCTTGAACCCCTTCAGCATTGCTTAAACTAACCCGATGTGGAACTTTGTTCGCGGCATTCAGGGCACCCTTTGACCCAAAGACTTCTACCCGTTGGTCGTAACCATAAACAGCCTGACGGCTATTGTCAATGGAGCCGATAGCCCCATTGGCATAACGTAGGGTGATCATGGTGGTATCAATATCGCCCGCTGCGCCAATAGCTGGGTCAACCAAGACGGCCCCAGCGGCATAAATTTCTTCAACTTCACCATCAATGATATAGCGGGCCATATCAAAATCGTGGATCGCCATATCCAGAAAAATGCCGCCGGAGACCTTGATATATTCGAGGGGCGGTGGCCTAGGGTCACGGCTGGTGATGCGAACAACATGGGGTTGACCGACTGTCCCGGCGATAACTTCATCACGAATATACTTGAAATTAGGATCAAAGCGACGATTGAATCCAATTTGCAACTTCACGCCGCTTTCTGCTACCGCCGTGAGAGCTTGGTCGATTTTGGTCAAATCTAAGGCAATCGGCTTTTCACAAAAAATATGCTTACCTGCCTGGGCCGCTTCGATAATAATCTGAGCATGAGTATCCGTGCTAGAGCAAATGACCACCCCAGCAATATGGGGATCATCTAAAATAGCCCGATAATCTGCATAAACCTTTGGCGTGTGGGATTGGGCTGCACAGGCCGTGCTGGCCAGCAAGCCAGCCGCTTCAACCACCACATCGCTCACCGCGCCCAAATCTACGCCCGTGATACGCTGGGCTATATTCTGAGCATGGACCTTACCAATTCTGCCGGCCCCAATGAGGCCGAGGGAGAGCTTATCTGTCATGATTTTTCGTATGGAGAGGAGAAATTCAGAGATCGGCGAGGAGAAATCGAGTCGAGTCCAAATAAAACGATCTACTTCCTATTCCTTACGCCTTACTTTCTACTCCTTGTAGAGATATGTAGGGCTAGATTATAGGATAATAATTGATTTTGCACAAAGTTTCCATCTAAAATATCCAAGGTCATCTACAGTCCTCTTGTTTCAAGGGCAGGCAGAATGATAATAGATGGGCGGAGTTGAGGCAGTGTAATCTCCCAAAAGACCTTACTTGTCTTGTGTCCGAGCGATTGGGCTGCTTCTTCTAAAGAGGGGTCTAAGCCTTTGAACCCGGGGCGAACACTTAACAGACCATAGGGATTAGCGGCCATAAAGTAATCTATCCCTGTTGAAATTGATTTGATTGATTGGCCCTAGAGTTTATAGGGCCAATATTACCAAAATCTCTCTCTATTTTTTCTAAAAAACATTTTGCAAATGTCAGAGAGAGATGCTATAGTTGCCTATTATTTAGCCTGAGGCAAATTTGTATAAATCTATGTTTCTATCAAAGCCTTTAGGACTTTGATAAATCATTCTACGATTTCGGCACACTTTAGCAGGAGCATTTTTACTATGAACAATGGGGCCGACATATCCTTAGCGAACTTAAAAATTAGCGAGACCATGGGGGACTACTTAGGCGAAATGTATCGTCTGGGTTTAGGTAAAACCTGGATTAGCACAACCTCCTTGGCTGAAAATTTGTATGTCTCTGGCCCAGCCACAGTTCGCATGGTTCATCGTTTACAAAAATTAGACTTAGTAGAACATCAACCCTATCATGGGGTAAAGCTAACGCCCTTAGGTGTTAAGGCGGCTCTGCTCAATATTCGACGCCATCGTTTGGTCGAACGTTTTTTGGTTGAGATCATGGAATATGAGTGGCACGAAGTTCATAATAAGGCTGACAAGCTACAAAAGGGATTCGATCAGGAATTAGAGGACCGGATTGATATGTTGATGAATTATCCAAATACCTGTCCGCATGGGGACCCCATTCCAACGCGGGATGGCGTGATGCCTGAGCTAAACGATAAACCATTAACCGTCGTGGCAACTGGTGCTAAGGGTCGAATTACGCGCATTAAGGAACGAACCCCAGCCAAATTGCAATATCTGGGTGAAATTGGGCTGGTTCCTGAAGCAACATTTCAATTATTGAATCGCTCTCCCTTCAATGGCCCTTTGCGTTTACAGATTGGTCGAGATGAACAGATCATCGGTTTTGATTTAGCGGCTGGCATCTGGGTCAATTGTGACCCAAAATAATTAACCCAAAATAATCCGCGTGCAGAGCGCAATCATTCGCTGTATCATCGTCATTGGCTTATTACTAGGCCAACGAGACCATGCCGTCAAGGGCTTATCCAATCAGGCTGATGGATTGAATACGGATGTCCTGACCCGTTTTCTACAAACTCAGATGCGCCTGAACCAGGTTCCGGGTCTCGCTATCAGTATCACCCAAGCGCATAAAATCGTCTACATGGCTGGCTTTGGTCTGGCCAATAAAAGGGGAGAACCCATCACCCCTCAGACTCCCTTTGTGATTGCTTCCTTAAGCAAATCCTTCACAGCTTTGGCTATTTTACAGTTAGCGGACGCAGGGCAATTGAACCTAGATACACCACTTCAGACCTATCTGCCTCATGTTCAGTTTGCTGATCCGACGACGACAAAAAATCTTACGCCCCGCCACTTATTAAACCAAATCAGTGGCCTTCCCGCCGAAGCTGGCTTTCTCTTATTAACCCCAGAGCAAATTGATGATCCTAATAGCTTTGCTCGGATTCAGCCACCCTATCCCCCTGGCATTTATTACGAATATAGTAACCTAAATTATCTTTTGTTAGGCCAATTAGTAGAGGCTGTTTCTGGTCAAAGCTATGCCGCTTATCTCCAGACGCATATCTTTGACCCATTAGCCATGTCTCATAGCTACGCGACCTTAGAACAGGCCAGGGCGTATGACTTAGCCCAAGGACATCAATATCTCTTCGGTTGGCCAATAGCAAAAGATGTACCTCTGGTAAGCCACTTGCCCTTGGGCAGTAAGGCCATCTTATATCAAGAAGTTTGGGTCCCTGCGGGTTACATCATCGCCAGCGCAAAGGATATGGCCCATTATTTACAACTCTATTTGAATCAGGGTCACTATCGCGAGCAGGCTTTAATTTCACCAGAAAGCTTGGCCTTGATGTTTCAGCCCTGGCATCAAGGTTTATATGGTGATACGGGTTACGGCATGGGTTGGGCGGTGCAGGACTGGGCTGGTCAGCGCGTTTATAGCCATAATGGGGTGAGTGAGGCTTATAACGCCATGATGGTTTTATTGCCTGAAATAGGCTATGGGGTGACAATTTTAAGCAATGTAAATACCCTGCCTAGCTTTCAATCTGATTTGATGGACGGCGTTATTCATATTTTGCTGGGGCAAGAGCCTCGATTTTATTGGCCGACTGAATTGAGTCTTCGTTTGAGTATTCTGTTTATTTTTTGCTTGATGTGCTTTCGTTTAGGCCATTATTTGAAGTTAAGAAGGCGTATCCCTCCCAACGCCTTAAAGGACGCGGAAGCAAGCTTTCTGGACGAAATACATCTCGGTTCTTTCCTCTGGAGAGCCAATGGACTCATTACCCCTCGAACAGGGGCAGTTTTTTCAATCATCCTTGAACTGAGCCTAGTGGTCGGCGGGCTAATTTATGCCAAAGACTGGTTCGGCGTACCCTTTAACCTCATTCCCATCGCCGCCCAACCTGACCTCAGTCTAGCTCTCGCTGTTTGTGCAATCCTTAGTCTACTGATCTGTTTATTGAAGCTAGGCAGATGGCAATGAGAAAATCTTATTATACAGTATGTACGGTGGCCGCCTTGTAAGCATCAGAAATTTACGACGCAATTAACATAACCTGCTAGATGAAACGACTGAAATCATTCGGATCGTGAAAGGTCAAAGGCTTATCTATTTGTTCATTTTCCACGACATTTACACCTTTCAGGGTCAACGCGGATTTGTGGGGTAAAGGCAACGAGTAGATTGGGTTGAGGCACGAAACCCGACAAATCTGAGCAAATCCGGTTGAGTTTCTCTGCGTTCAACCCAACCTACCCGCTTTTCCGCGTTGAGCCACCTTTCATTATTAACAGTCTTGCTATCTCAAGCTTGCTAATAGTATAGCATAAAAACTAACGCTTGATATTTTCCGTATTCTTGTATATGATCTATCAGGATAACTTACAGATGTGATTTAGATGGCATTTGTAATATTCCAAACTAATGAACAACATCAGTAACATTTTTAAGGAGAACAAGATGACCGTAGAAGCAACACCGAACAGCCTTCGCGCTTTGAACCACCGCCTCGACCTGTGGGCGGAAATGGATGCCGAAGCGATGACGGAAACCTACGATGCACAGCCAAGAGCTGATGGAAGCCGACGGTACTGGCGGCTGGTGGACTAAGCACGCCTGGGTTCTCGGCGGCGAGGGCTTTGAAAGCTGCGAAACGAAATCGGAAGAGACTTACGACGACTGTTTCTGGGTGGAAGGTGAACTATTGGAAGATGGTCTGTCCATGAAAATCGGTGGGCTCGAAGAGGGGCAAGGGGTGCTGGTGAGATTGATCTGACCCTAATAGAGCAGTTTGTCGTGCCTTTTGAATGTGAGGAAGAACCCAGACCCTTCGACAAGCTAGTACGGGAATGTCCAAAGCTACAAAACTAAAGTCGATACGGGGTAGCAGCAGACAGGTGTTTGCTGTTGCCCTATCTATAAGATCGTAATAACAACAGGAGTAAAATAATGACAACGACAACAAACAACCTAACTGAACAGGAAATGCAAGAGGCTCTGGCTTCACTCTGGTGGATGCCCTTAGTGCGCGGCCTTTCGCTGGTTCTTATCGGCATTTTTATGTTTACTCAACCTGGGGCTACCCTCCTCAGTTTACTGTGGTTTATGGGGATTTATTGGATTGTGGACGGTGTTTTCAGCCTCGTTGAAGGCGTACGCGGACACCCTGAGAAATCTCGCCTCTGGATGTTTATCAGTGGGATTGTCAGTATCTTGGCGGGTGTCTTCATTCTCGGCAACCCCATCGTGGCTGGCTTGGTCAGCGGGACGTTTCTAGCTTACCTCATCGGGATCACGACCATCATCAGCGGAGTGATGATGATATTTGCTGGACGTGACGGTCACTGGACGTGGTGGGGGCTGATTATGGGTATCCTCTACATCATTTTTGGCCTTTTTATGGTCACGCATCCTGTCGCAACCTTGGCCACGCTGGTCTGGCTATTTTCTATTTGGGCCATTGTCGGCGGCGTTTTTGCCATCGTCCTGGCCTTTCAGTTGCGTGGGTTGGCAACATCGAAGTAAATTATATTAATCCATAGTAACACTCAGCCAACGCGACTGAAGTCACGCTTGAAGGGCTAAAGCCAAACGTCCACCTTCGTGGACGAGAAGGTTGTCCGCGAAGGCGGACAGTTGGCTATGGCTTGCACAGCAACAACAGTAGCCGCGCAAGTACGCCCTTTAAGGGGGGTTTCAACCGCCTGAGTAGTTACAATCCATAAAGAAGAACATCATGACCAAACGAAACATCCTTATCGGTGGCTTAATCATCATCGCCGCCATTGGCTTGTATAACTTCCTGCAATTACGCAGTTTGACAAGCTTCCCCACATCAGAAGAAGCTGGCGTAAGCTTTCAGACCATTCAATCAAGTCGCCCAGAGGACGGCGAATGTCTCAACGAATCCGATAGTGCTGGCTTGGCGAAAGAACTCATCAATCTGGAGACTCGCACCGTCATTGTGGGCCTGGGCGAAGGATCGATGCCAGATGACGAGTGGGCAGCGTTTGAGCCAAGCTTGCCTGTGGCGAAAAACATCAATCGTAACTTGCTGTTCGATAGCGATTGCTTCTACCGTTCGCCCGGTGCCCCGGTCGATTGCGAGGGAGAGGCCTGTCGCATCAGGGAGGAATTCGAAGGGTATGCGTGGATGGCCTTGTCCATTATTGATTCGCAGGACTGTTTGCCTGCGGGCGAAGCGGATTGTGGGAAACCTGACCCCGGTGTCATCTCTGTCACGGTCACGCGCAAATGCCACCAATTGATCTATGAAGATGAGATTTATGAGTTGGCAGATCCGGCTGGAAATCGGTATGTCATGCACGCCACCGAAACAGGTCGGGTGTACCTGAACGCTGCCATCCCCGATGGTTGGACGCTGGAAAAGGTCTCGCTTGATGAACCATTGGAAGTATTGCCCTTTGGCGGCGGCGACAACTGTTATCACAATGTTATGCGTGACAATTCGGGGCAAGGGTATCATCAGTACGTTTTTGCTAGAGAAACATATCCCTAGTCACATCATCCTTGTAGCTATGAAACCCAATGAAGCGGGTTTCAGGGGAAAACGATGAAAACCCAAAACAAAGAACATAAAATTCAGAGGTTGCCCAGCCTATTAATTGCCTGGCACATGTTTGACATCGCTGTCCATGTAGCTGTTGATATGGTAGAACCGTTACGCATTACGGGAAACATCGTTGGGATAGCAGCCGCACTCATCGTCCTGCTCGGTTTTGCCAAAACTTATGCGCCCTATATTTTGGGCGGTGCAGCCATCGCAGTTGTCGCCGTCAATACGGTATTTGCGTCTGAGAACGGCTTTGCCATTCCCATGCTCATCTTCATTGGGGTCAGTCTCTTTCTATTGTTACGATGGGCACAAGTCAAATTAGCGGAAGCGAACTCGGAGCGCGAAGCCCAGAACCATTTGAAGGTGTCCGTTACACCGCCCCTGGCCCGCCCGATATGGAGCCTGTGATTATGGCATTGGATAACCCAATGCGGGTTGACCGCGCAGCACCTTAAAACAAATGAGGATAAGATGTCCATATCGCGCATTGCCCGCAAACCGGGCTGTGGATAAAGTAGGTGAGCCAACGCCGCCCCTTGAGTATAAGAGCGCGAATATTGGCGGCATTGAAAGCCGTTAATATTTCACTCAGCATTTGTGTCCGAATCTGGTTGGCTTGACGATGCCGCAAATAAAGACCTTGTCACTCTCGCTTCACCGCTGGCGGGAGTTGGATTCCAGCCGCCTGTAAGTAAACATAAAGCAGAGGAGCCAATCCATGACCCTCTGCTTCAAAGGGAATGCTACTCCACCTTGCCAATTGACCTGCTTTTTGCGCTAATTGTTGAAAAGTTGGGCGGCCAGGTGAGTGTCACCAGTCAAGGCAGTACCCACGCTGAATAGTTTTCACCAATTGATAGAGCGCGAATGGCCTCTAAGTGAATTTGGGTAACTGTCCGAAAATTTTGGGACATCAGGCCGACGACACCGAGTCGCATGGGGTCTCCTTTAGCGATTAACAATTAGCAAATTGTTCAAGCAGCTTAACTGCGGCCTCGATTTGAGGAAGTGTATGAAGGTCGCTCTTTAGCTTTTTTGCTGCGTTCCGATAAGTGGGGGTACCCAGAGCCTGCTGAACAACATCCCGAATCACCGAAGGATTCAAGTGAGTGGGATTAACCAAATAAAGGATTCGACACGAATACTTTTGGGGAGTAGGCCAAAGCGGCCAGAATCCGCTTGCTTATCGCCAAGAGAGATAATCAGATTGAATGGCTCCTCACGCAATGCGGATATCGTATGATCAAAAATCTCAGGGTATATCTGGTTAAATACAGTTCCTAGACTCAGGTAAATTGTAGGCTGGGGTGGGAGCTGCATAAGCCACCCTGGGGAAGATGTCTCAGGGTGTTCTCCCAAAGGATCAATGAAGTGAACAGAGGGTGGAATTTCACCGCTTTCTTGCAGCCACGGAAGGTTCCAATTGGGCATCATGAAGCACAATTCTAAGCAACGCTGATAACCCAGGCACTCTGGACCAGGGGGTAAGTTAAATAGTGTTCGTAGTTGGTTAATTGGATGAGATAGCTGAATATTCTTGAAAAGAAAGGTAGAAAGGTAGAAAGAATAATGATAACGAGTACAAGGGAGTTTAAGCATTTCGGCGGCGATAACCCCTCCGAATTCAAAATTATCGACGACCATTACGTTCGGAGACCAAGTTTTAGCAATTTGTAACAGTTGAGGAATCATTATTCGGGCCGAACGCTCTAAAAAAATGTTCTTCATAATCCAAGTACTGAAAGCCTCTCGAGGGACTAAACGAATCTCGGGGATAGTTTTCTCAAGCTTGCCCATATCCCATTCAAGACCAGCTGGAAAATGCTGAAATCCTTGATGTTCTATCTTACTTTTATAGCTTTTGGCGGTTGCCATAGCCACCTCATGACCTGCTTCTTGTAAGGCATGACCGAGGCGAAATGCTTGATGGACGTGTCCTAAGCCAGGGTGAACGGAGAAAAGAACTTTCATTAATTTATTTCCTTTAACTTGAGTAGAGATACAGGCCTTTTCCTCGATGATTACTTATTCATATCGAAAGCACCAGATACCTATGCTTAGAAAGAGAAGGGCAAAACTACATAAAATGAACATGTCGAATGCGACCTCCGCTAAACCGAGATGCCGGACGATAATATCTTGAAAGCCATTCATGCCCCAATAAGTAGGGAAAATCCGAGCGGTATACTGCATCCATCGGGGTGTTATTTCGATAGGCCACCAGGCCCCCCCTAAAGCAGACATAGCATAGACGAGGACTGTACTCAGGGCAGTAGCTTGGGTCATTGTGCGGCCCAGAGCCGCGATCATAATCCCCAGACCCGTAATCGCCAAGGAGAAGCTACCAATCATCAATAACAGGGCTACTGGCGAATGCCCCCAATTTACGCCAAAGAGAAAGATACCCGCAGTCACGAGAACGCTCATCTGCATCATACCGGCCAACAGGATGCCCAGTGCTTTACCGATCAGCAATTGAGCCTTAGAAACAGGGGCCATGACCAGACGTTTTAAAGTACCGGCCTCTCTTTCATCGATGAGGAACAGGCTACCGCCTAGCATAAAGAAGAGGGCAAACATAATCACCATGCCCGGTGAACTCTGCTCAAGGCCGCTGGGCGGTATGCTATCTGGCACTTGGCTGATTGTCTGCACAGTCAGATAGGATGGCCCGCTCGCTGCGACCTGAAGGCTGTCGCTTAGTGCTGGTGTGCTGTTGACGACATTACCAACAATTCTAGCAGCGGTTAATATACTACCGAGTTGAGAGACATGACGCTTTATCGTCTGCTCAATAATCGGCAATCTCTCTAACTGCTCTGGCTGAACTTGGATGGTTATCGTAGGGACATCGCCATCACGAGCAAGATTTCATTCAGCCGTGTCGGTGACAGCATCATGCGCTTCAAGGTACCATCGCGTTTCTCTTTTAAGATAGATTGTGTGCTTTCAAACATTGAAAAGAGCAGGAAAAAAATAGCCATGCTTGGGGCGAAGTAAGCCAATGGATTGGTCGAGATACGATTCCCGTTGTTATCGATAACCTTATTATCGAACGTAATCAGTGTTTGAAAGCCCTCCTCTCGATACACATCTAAAGCAGCCATAAACCGTTCTTCCATATCAGTAGAAATGGTCTTGTTCGCCTCATTTTCGGTGACAGCAAGGCTTTGGGTTTCGCTAGCTAGGGCGACCATCGTATCGACAATCTGGGCCGTGATCTGTTTTACGACCAAAGTTTCCACCTCATCACTTGGTTCGGTATATAATTTGAGGGGTGCGATGACCAAATTCTCGTTGCCGTCAGCATTATCATTGCCACCAATATGGGCGAGCAGCCCTTGGGTATAGCCTGCTGGGATATAAATAACTCCCTTTATGTCGCCGCGGGCTAGTTGGTCCTGGGCTTGAAGCAGAGATGTCTCAACCTCCAGGGGTGATAATAAAGTGATTAAATCACCAGAGCGGAGCAAGGCCATCACGGTATCTCCAGCACCACCTTCATCTTCATTAATAATAACCACAGGTATATCCTGAATAATGGGCTCCTGCCCACCACCAAAACGGCTGAACGCTGCCCCCATAATCGCCGTAATTACCAAGGGCGCGACCAGCATCAGCAGCAACCCGTTCAGATCTGAGAAGCGGGTAACTATATCTTTCCACATAATTGATAAAATTTTCATACGCTTTGTCCTTAAACCTTTGATTTTGGTGGCTGGTCTCGTAAAGCCCTGCCCGTTAGATGGAGAAAGACAGCCTCTAAGCTGGGTTCACGCATCTCCAACCGCTTGATGAGACCTCCTTCTTTCACAATAATAGCTATGATATCGGTCAGAGTCTGTTTGCCATGATGAGCGTGGATGGTCAGATCATTCTCTCTATTAAATATTTCTTGAACACCAGCAATACGCTTGATTTGCTGGACAATGGCCGCATAATCGACATTGTTAGACTCCAACTGAAGTTGAATCAAATCATATTCGCCGATGAGCTGAGTGAGTTGCGACTGATTGCCTAAAGCAATTAATTCGCCGTGATCGATAATGCCAATCCGATGACTTAATTCAGATGCCTCCTCCATATAATGAGTTGTGTAGAGGACGGTCAGCCCTTGAGCATTCAAGGCTAAAATCGTGTCAAGAATACGCCGCCGGCTTTGTGGGTCAATGCCAACGGTCGGTTCATCCATAAATAGAAACCGAGGCTCGTGAAGAAGTGCTACAGCAACATTCAAACGCCGTTTCATTCCGCCTGAAAATGTTTCGACCTTAGCCTTAGCCGAGTCTGTCAACTGTACCATATCAAGCACTGCGGCAATACGTGTCCGAAGTTGACTGCTGCGGAGGCCATACAGGCGCCCCCAAAAGGTCAGATTCTCTCTGGCACTGATGCGCTCATAAAGGGCTATTTCCTGCGGGACAACGCCGATGGTTCGCTTGACTGCTTGTGGAGATTCGTTAATTGAATGGCCACCGATGATGGCATCCCCAGCCGTTGGCTTTAAAAGGCAGCTTAACATGGATATAGTTGTACTCTTACCAGCACCATTTGGGCCAAGTAGGCTGAAAATTTCGCCTTGCTCAATGTCAAAGGAGATGTCTTTAACTGCTGGTGTATTGTCGTACGTTTTGGAAAGATTTTGAACTTGCAAAATAGAATTGTTCATGGTGTCTTCTGAATGGGTTACGCTTGTCCTGATAATCGTCTCTAACGATTGACCCAGCTTGGACACAACGCCTCTTGGGTCGTCCGAGTAAAAAGTAATCTGTCATTGTACCAAGGGTTTATATTATTTATCTCGTCAGTCTAGTCTATTTCGTTTTCCCGTCTCTCCAGCCATGGTTCGGGTAAGAATGAATTGATCATCGTCCCCATAGTATGTGTCACTGCCAACTCATAGGCAAAACCACCCAAGGCTAAGTCCAACACGCCCAAACCAAAGGGGCTATAGATTGCACATTTCCAGTTTAGCATAAAGTTGAAAGGGCGCATGGTCTATGAGACGATGTAGTTGGACGAGGGGTGTCCCACCTACAGCAGCTAAGATGCCAGACCTTGATTCGCAATAGGCATCCTGCATATTCCTACTGAGAAAAGTTGTCCTCCCATCGGCCGAGCGTACCCGTCCAGGCTCCTTCGGCTCTAGTCGTAAATTCTCTCTAGGGACTATAAAATCATCTGATTGCATTGCTATCGTATGATGATCTTGTATTGACAGTTGAAGCGGATCTAACCAACCTGATTTTCTGTCCATCTTTTGCTCCCTACTATTCATAAACCAATGTATCGCGTATACTAATTTGAACCGCACTTTGGGCTGGCATCCAGGTGGCTAAGGCTGAAAGAATCAAGATGATTGCAAGTGAAATGAGGACCCCTTCTGGGGCAAAGACGTAGGCGAGAGGCTGCTGTATAAAGCGGATACCAACTTCTTGGCTCATGATTTTGCCCAGCGGAAAAGCAAGCAGGGTGCCCAGAATCCAACTCAGGAGACCAATGAGTAACCCCTCGACAATCACGATGCCGTAGAGCGAGCCGTTCGAGGCCCCGATAGCCCGCATGATGCCGATCTCTTTTGTCCGCTCCAAGACATTGAGACTCACGGTACCCATTAACCCAAGACTGCCGACTGCGACTAACAGAATAGCCATCGCTAAAAGAAAGGCGACAATAATATTTATGTAGGCTAAAGATGCCTCGCGCAAAGTGGCCGATGTTTGCGTTGTATTAACAGATAAACCTTTTGCCTCGAAATGTGTGCGTAACTGCTCTGCCAGAGCAGTTAGATAAGCAGAACTGTGCTGTGCAGTCACCAGTTGCAAACTGGTGGCCTTATCAACATCCCGGATAGCCCGAACGAAATGTTCGAAGTTGACAAAAGCCATGGCTTGGGGTGAGGCGACCGTTTCTACAATCCCAACCAACTGCCAATCCGTTTCATGTCCTTCGATTTTTAGCGTAACCATATCCCCGATCTCGACATCGGGTTCTTCTTCTATAAATACCAAGTTCACCACCAAGGCCGCCGGAACATCAAATGACAACCAATGACCGGCTAGGATATTGGGTTCAATCATCTGGCTTAAGGCAGAGAGGGCTCTGATGTTGATATTGTTGCCCTCGCTATCGTCGGGTCGTAAACGAAAGCCGTTGCTTTCACGCCAGCTTTCAATGGCCACAATCCCCGGAATGGATTGAACTTCGTTCTCCAGCTTGGTCACCCGATGCGGTTGACTAAAGGTGATCTGGATATCAAACTGCCAGAGGTTGAGCGCATTCTCGACGGTCTGTAGAAGTGAGGCACGAATACTGATGACCGCAGTAAAGATGGCACAGGCCAGCCCGAAGGTCGTTAGTGTTAAGATCAAACGACCTGTGCGACGAAAAGTATTGCGTAGCGAAAGCATCATCGGGCGGGGTACACTTTGCCCTTGCCCTAAGGCCCAAACCACCCTATCAAACTTACCACGCTCTTTTTCTGCATCGCCACTCGTAAATGCAATCGCCTCGCGAACCGTTATTCGTGTGCCCCTGAAAATGGGGAAAAGAGCAGCCAGCAGCGGTATATAGAGTCCTGCTACAACTTCAATCGCGATCACCTGCCTGGAAATTGACCATTCGGATAGGTTAAAATTGATAAAGTAGGCCATAAAGTTAATAAGCGCACGGGCTGCTAAGGTGGCTAATGGCACGGCGATTGCCAATGACAGCGAGGAAAAGACCAAGACCATGGTGAGATAAAGGGTCACAATCGTGTTCTGTCTGGCCCCGATAGCCTTCATCACGCCAATTTGACGCACATCCTGAATGATAATGGCCGAGATGGTGTTCACGACTAGGATGGCACTTAAGCATAGTGACAGAATCCCAAGGACACCAAGAACCAAGGTGATCGCCTGAAATTGACTGTCTAAAGGGAGTTTGCCTGGTACAGGAATCTCAGTTTTTAAGATCGTTATGCTGTTCTTTTCAAGCTTCCTGCGAACCAGCTCAACCATCCTTTTAATATGCTTGACATCGCTGCGGTCGCCTGCCACGACCAAATTTATGGTGTTAAATTCGCGTGGCTCATTCAACCATTCCAGCGTGTCAAAACTTACGTAGCCGTAAGCCCGGCCAGCACTGGGTGCTGGCAGCTTGGAAAAATCATAGGTTAGCCCTGCGAGAGGCATGGAACGCTCCTGCCCGTTGGGCATCTTCAACAGAATCGAGTCGCCCTGGTCTAAACGAGTCAGGCCTAGATAGGCCACAAGAAGCGATGTGCGTTCGATAAGCAATTCTTTTTTAGGCGGTGGCCATACGTTTGGTTTAGGCCAAGAGATGGGGTCAGGGTTAAAAACAAGCTCTGGGCTGACTTTGTTGATGCGAATATCTTCATAATCCCGGAAGGCAATCACTTCAATGGCCCGGGAAGTCCGGCCGGCTGCTGTCTTGAATAAGGCCTGAATTGTCCGCACTCCCTCGGCTTCCGCCACCTCTGGCATCCGACGAATCGTTTCGATCAGGTCCTCAGGTATTGAGGTTGTTGTCTGAATCATGGCACTGGCAGGATTAATCGAGGCATAGGTGCTTGCCAGATCTTGAGATATGATGACCCGCATCTGGGCAACGACGCCAACAGAAAAGACCCCGACAGCAATGGAAAGAACAACCAGAGCTGTACGTTTGCGATTGAGCCATACATCGCGTAGGATTTTGCGCCAGAGGTTATGCAACATGAGTCACTTTCTGATGATGGTCGTGGCGATAGCACGACTGATGTAGAACGCAGGACCATAGTCGTTAGTCAATAGGTCATCACCACCAGGATTTTTTTCTTAAAAACTATAAGAATAGAAAAGCAATATGAATCATGACGGCAATGGCTATTGCGATAACCGTGTGAGTCATAGCGCGATCACCGACTTTTTTGGCCAAAACCTGACTTTGCCACAGAGCGACAGCAGCCATTAAACCATATAAAGAAATCTGAAAAATAAGTGAACTGTTTAAAGTCTGAATACCTGCTTCGATTAACTCTGAATCGCCACGGGTTTGGAAGCCAATATAGAACCCATAACCAGAGAGGACCAAGGTGCTATACAATGCAGGAAGCACGAAGATCAATCCAGCGGATATCAGAATTGCTTTCCAGTTGAATGTGGACTCTGTTGATGTGTGGGGTGATTGTGTCATTTTAGTCTCCTTATAATTTGATTCCCTGACTTAATTGATTGAATTGTCGCTCGTTGGCTGTAGAGGTTGAGATTTCACTGGCTACATCAATCGCAGCTCCCAGCTTCTCAGCTAGGGCAGGGGCATGCGGGTCATAGACCATGTCGCGATGCTCACCCGGCACGTAATGGAGCGCAACCTCCTCGGTCGAGAGCGTAGTCCAGCCATAGGCCTCATCACCATATATCGGGTCTTCTCGCTGATGTTGGGGGTCTACCTCATGGATGCGGAAAAGGGTGATCTGTCCAGAATAAAGCCTCGGACGATATCGATGGAGGGCTTTTATATTGGCTGCATTAACAACGGCGTAGCGTTGGGCGTACTCAAAAATGGCTGTGAGTTGCTCTTTGGACAAAGTCTCGCCCGCCCTCTCGAACTCTGTGATTAGATAGTCTATGATTGCATCTGGCCTGAGCGAGCGCAGTTGCTCTGGAGCGATGACAATCTCCTTCCGCAGAGACCGTCCAACTTCTTGGATAACTGAGGCCATGGCGTTCACATTCGGACCACTTCCATGCTGGACGAATGAAGCCATCTTTCGGAACCATTGCCTCGCTTGATGCCAGATCGTCGTCAAGGGATTGTCTGTATCCAAATGCGGTGCTGGCGCATCCAATATGGCGAGTAATGCGATCTCGTGACCACTTTGACGCAACTGTTGCGCCATTTCGAAGGCAACAATCCCGCCCATAGACCAGCCACCGAGTAGATAAGGCCCTTCAGTCTGGGCTTTACGTATTTCTCGAATATAGTGGGTCGCCATTTCTTCAATGGACTCAAGGGATTGATGACTAGGCAGCAACCCCAAATCCTGAAGGCCATAGAAAGGCCGGTCTTCGCCCAAGCAACGGGCGAGATCCGTGTAACAGACCACGTTGCCACCGGCCGGATGAACGCAGAAGAAGGGCCTACGTGTTCCATTCGGCTGAAGGCCCACCAAGGTCGCATCGGGCAAAAACCCGATATCCTGGCGAATCAGGTCGGCCATGTCAGCAATCGTCCCCTGCTGCATCAAAATCGAGAGGGGGAGACTCTGTTCAAAGTCTTTTTCGACTTCGGACATTAACTGCATCGCCAGCAATGAATGCCCACCCAATTCAAAAAAATTGTCGTCCCTTCCGATAGAAGGGACCTGTAAAATGCGTTGCCAGATGGTGGCCAGCTTCAGTTCAATCGGATCTCGCGGTGGCATATATTCAGTTTGGGTCATTTTGTCCGCTGCTTTGGCCTCTGGCAACGCACGTCGGTCAACTTTTCCATTGGGCGTGAAGGGCAACTCGTCTAAGGTGATGTAGGCACTGGGAACCATATAGTCGGGTAACTTTGTACGGATATGACGGGACAAGGTCGCCACCTTGAGGCTTTCATCTTGGGGCACCACATAGGCGACCAAGGTTTGGCTATTGCCACTTGGATCTGTTTGGGCGAGGACAACAACTTCGCGCACAGATGGATGCTGATGCAAAACAGACTCAATTTCACCTAGCTCTATTCGATTGCCGCGGATTTTAACCTGATTGTCATAGCGCCCCAGAAATGTCAGATTACCATCTGGTAGCCACCGCACTAGATCACCGCTCTTGTAGAGGCGTTCACCCAGACCAAAGGGGCTGGGAATAAAATGCTCTGCTGTAAGATCGGGACGTTTCCAATAACCTTGGGCGATACCAGTGCCGCCAATGTATAGTTCACCTGAGACACCGATAGGGACTCGTTTCAAAGTCTTGTCCAAGACATGAACCTGAGCATTGGGAATCGGTTTGCCGATGGGGACAGTGGTCCCATTGTCTTGGTAGACTGAGAGGTCGCAGCTTGAAGTAATCACCGTCGTCTCGGTTGGGCCGTAAGTATTGATCAGTCGAGGTGTACTGCCGACAATCATACGCCACTGCTCTACTTGTTCAGCCAAGGCCTCCTCACCGCCAATAATCACTAGACGTAGGGCATGTGGCAGCGATAATTCCCCCCTACTTAATTCGTGAACAAGTTCATGCCAGAAGGCTGTTGTCAGATCCAAAACGGTCAAATTCCACTTCCGACATTTTTGGAAGAAATGTGAAATCGAATGTAACATATCATCTGTTTTTAATACAACCACCCCGCCAGAGATCAGACACGGGAAGATCTCCTCTACAGACGTATCGAAATTAATAGACGCGGATTGTAACACACGGTCAGTTGGCGTTAGGTCGTATAGCTTGACAGCACTTTGGGCAAAGCTGACGACCGAACGATGCGTAGTCATGATGCCCTTGGGACGACCCATTGACCCAGAGGTAAACAGAATATAAGCCAAATCATCCGCTCCAGAGCGACAGTCAGGATTTTCTTTGGCATAGCGACTGATTTCGTGCTGATCACTGTCCAAGCAAACCAATTGTAGAACCGATTCGGAAAGGTGCGAAGCAAACCTCTCGACAGTGACCACAATAGATGGTTGGGTATCCGCCAAGATAGAATTTAGACGTTCATCGGAATAATTGGGGTCTAGCGATACATAAGCCCCACCCGATTTGAGAATCGCCAGCAGCCCGACAATCATCTCCGGTGAGCGTTCGATAGAGATGCCCACTAGCGTACTAGGACCCACACCCAGTGTCCTTAGATAGTGGGCCACCTGATTTGCGTATTCATTTAGATCACGATAGGTCAGGGTTATGACTGGTGTGTATACATTCGCCTGCACAGATGTTCCTTTTCCCTCAAAGAAGAGGGCCATTGCTTCGGGCGTTTGCGCCGCCTGTGCTTCAAAAAGCTGATGGATACAACACGTTTTATCATAAGTCATTTGCGTCTGATTCCACCTCGTCAGTTGCGCCTCTTCATCCTTAGCCAACATCGGTAGATCGGCCAATTTTTGGCCGGATTGGGAACCCATCTGTTCCAGTAGTATTTGCAAATGGCCCGCCATACGCTGCATCGCCTCAGCACCAAAGCGACGGCTATCATAGTCAATTTTGAAGGATAGTTCAGGCACTTGCCATGCCGAGACAGTGAGAGGATAGTTGGTCTGTTCAATACCTCGCACATCTCGGACGATCAGAGTTCCTTCTCTGGCGGATAGATTGCTAGCATGGTTTTCAAAGACTAAGATACTTTCAAAGAGGGCCTGATCCTGACTCAATTCACTCCATTGCTGAATCGAGGTTAAGGGTGTGTATTCATATTGACGCTGTTCAGCTTGCTGCTTCTGAAGTTTCTGGAGCCAGGGGCCAATCACTTGCTCTGGTGCAATTCGGACCCGTACTGGCAGCGTGTTAATGAAGATGCCGATCATCGAATCGACACCAGTCAGTTCAGTCGGTCGCCCCGAAGTCGTGGCCCCAAAAAGTACATCGTCTTCACCTGTATATCGACTCAGCAACAAGGCCCAGGCACCCTGCACGACACTGTTAATGGTGAGACCATATTGGCGGGCTATAGTTTGGATGAGGGTCGTTACCTGAGGGGATAGAATCACTGGCCCGACCCCGTCAACCTGCTCCGGGAGGTCGTGCGTAAACGTCACTCTGTGCCCCACAGGTAGATCGGTTGGTGTCTTAAAGCCGCGCAAGGTCTTACGCCAGAAGGCTTCGGCTTTGATGGCATCTTGTTTGTCCAGCCATTTAATGTAGTCTCGGAAGGGACGGGGTGGAGCCAATTCCACCGCTACCCCTGTGCAGAAAGATTCATAGAACACAAATACCTCGCGGAGCAAGGGCGATAGAGACCACCCGTCAAGTATAGCGTGGTGATTGCTCAAAACAAAGTAGTGGGCATTAGCATCGCACTGGGCCAGAAAACAGCGCAGGAGCGGAGCCTGATTTAGATCAAAGCCTCTTTTACGGTCGTTCTGTAGAAAATTTTCCAGTTGCGCCTGTTGTTCAAGTGCGTTCAGGTCACGCCAGTCCGCATTCTGCCACGGCAGTACAACTTGCTCTTTCACGACCTGTAACGGTTCCGCCAGCCCCTCCCACAGGAATAGCGTACGCAGGACCGGTTGGCGTTCCACGACTCGTTGCCAAGCCTGCTGAAATGTTTGTCTATTGAGATCTCCCGCCACTGTGCAGACGAACTGTTCAATATAAACGCTTGAGGTGGGGGCATAGATGCTATGAAAGATCATCCCCTTTTGCATGGGAGACAAGATATAGATATCTTCGACATTCTGTAATTTCATGAGTTGTTACCTACAATTCAATTATTCCGTGTCAACAATTCTGCAACTTGAGTCAAGGTTGCCCCATCCAACCTCGCCAGAGGGAAGTCTGAGGGGGTAACTTCGGGAGCTTCAGCCGATTGGCAATGTCGGATGAGGGAACGTAAGGCCTCCATATATTGCTGGGCCAAATGCTCAATGGTCGAGTGCTGGTGAATATACGTGCTATACTCCCAGCTCAGGCGAAGCTGACCGTTCTGAATATGACCGTTAACTGACAGGAGATGATCGCGGTGGCCTTTGGGACTTTGGACCGCACCACCAGCTAGCGTAAACATTCCCCAAATACCCTCATCTATTGGCATTTGGTCAAATTGCCCCAAATAGTTAAAGCTCAATTCGGGCTGTGGCAACCGTTTTAGTCTTGCCTGAACCCTTGGCTCATCCGTGAGATAACGTAGGATGCCAAAGCCTACCCCTTTGTTGGGCATGGCCCGAAGTTCTTCCTTCACGGCCATTAAAATTTCACCTAGATTATCGCCAGCTATATCAAAGCAAATTGGGTATAGTGAGGTGAACCAACCAACCGTTCTCGACAAATCTACGTCGTCAAAGAGGTCTTCCCGTCCGTGTCCTTCCAGGTTTACCCGAACAAGTGGGTTATGGCTCCACTCACGCACTGAGATAACCAGAGCGGCCAACAAGGCATCATTAATCTGGGTATTATAGGTTTTTGGCACTTCAAGAAACAGAGCTTGGGTATCGGCTTCGCTTAGAGATACCACGACGTGGTCGGCTGATGCCCGCGTGTTTTGGGATGCTTCAACTGGAAAATCTGTTGGTAATTTAGCGTCGGATTGCGAAGCATTCCGGTCAAGCCAGTACGTAAGTTCAGCCTGGATCGCGGGCTGTTGAGCAAAATCGATCAAACGTTTTGCCCATTGTTTGTACGAAGTCGTTTTCGGTGGCAGTTGGACCGTTTTGCCCCCTTCAAGCTGGAGATAGAGTGTCTGTAAATCTTCCATCAACATCCGCCATGAAACACCATCTACGACCAAGTGATGGGCAATCATGAGCAATTGATCGGCCTGCTCTCCGCCCATTTCAAAAAGAGCAACTTGGACAAGGGGGCCATCAGAGAGATTGAGACTCTCCTGCAAACGTTCCGACATGACCGCCATTGTGACCGCCTGTAGGTCGCTCGGGATGGTTGAGAGATCCAACCGCTGGAAGGGTACCGACGAATCTGGGGTCAAAGAAATTTGGCTCCAGCCATCTTCACTTTTATCAAAGCGCAGCCGCAGGGCATCATGGTGATTGAACAGCAAGCGCAAGGCCTCGGTTAGATATGTTGGATCTAGCGATCGCCTGACTTCAAGCTGCACAGCCTGATTCCAAAGAAAATTACGAATTTCGGCTTGGGTGGGGTACATATGTTCATGAATTGCCACCACATAGCCAATCAGCCGCATGCTCCCCGCAATACCCTCTTCGACTCCAATCGCGGCTTCTATGATCGCTGGATGTTGACGCAATGCGGATTCGATCTCTTCCACCTCAATGCGGAAGCCTCGAATTTTGACTTGATGATCGATACGCCCTAGATATTCGATATTGCCATCTGCGCGGAAGCGGACCAAATCACCAGTTTTATAAAGACGCCCGCCAGGCTCTCGACCAAATGGATCTGGAATAAACCGTTCCGCAGTAATGTCAGGCCGATTGTGATAGCCGTGTGCTAAACCCACCCCACCAATGTATAGCTCACCTGAAATACCAATGGGCTGTAGCTGATGGTGCTGGTCCAGAATATAGACTTGGTAGTTGCCAATTGGACGACCAATGGACGGCTTCTGACCATCATTCAAACAGTATCCAACCGTTGCACAGACCGTCGCCTCAGTTGGGCCATAGCCATTTAGGAATGTACGCCCCGGAGCCCACAGCGCGACAATTTCTGCTGTACAGGCTTCACCTGCCGAGATTACTCTACGCAAAGCTGGCAAGTCTTGGTTGGATAAGGTTGTCAGCACGGATGGTGGCAACACTGCCGTTGTGACTTCTTCGCTTATGAGTAGCTCTGTCAGAGCAGAACTGGACAACCTTTCATTCTGGGAGGCCAGACAGAGTGTGGCCCCGTTGAGCAGGGTTGTGAAAATGTCGACTACTGAGGCATCAAAGCTGAAGGAGGCGAACTGTAGGACACGACTACCATCTACAACATCGTGAGCTTGGGTAAGCACTTGGGCCATATTACATACACCATAGTGTTGCAGAAGCGTACCCTTAGGCCTCCCTGTAGAACCAGAAGTATAGATCATGTAGGCTAGGGCATTGGATGGAATGTTGTTCTTTGGATTCGAGCGGCTCTGTTGTGCGATGACTGTGCCGTCTTGGTCCAGGCAGACGAGATGACATTCAGCCGAATCGGCCATCGTTTTGCTCAGTTTGCCCGCCAGATTGGACTGGGTGATCACTATTCGAACCTGACTGTCCGCCAGCATATAGCCTAGCCGATCATCAGGATATTCAGGATCTAGTGGTACATAGGCCCCCCCCGCTTTCAGGATAGCGAGCATCGCCACGATTGCATCGACAGATCGGTCCAAACAGACCCCAACCAAAGACTCAGTCATCACCCCCAATGTTTGCAGGTAGTGGGCCAATTGATTGGCCCGATTATTCAAGAGCCGATAGGTGATGCGCTGCCCTTGAAAAACAAGGGCGATGACATTCGGAGATCGTTCTACTTGAGCTTCAAAGCAGGCCTGAATTGTGTAAGGGGGCGTGATTTCGGTTTGAGTCTGGTTCCACCCAGTGATAATCTGGTGCCACTCTTGGTCGGGTAACAGGTTGTAGGCATGGAGTGGCAGATCAGGTACCCTTATCACAGCCTCAAGCAGCGTCTGGAAATGAGCCAGAAAACGCTTGATTGTCTCCTGATCGAATAGATCCGTGCTAAATTGGCAGGAACCCTGGCTCTGTTTGGGCGACGCAGTGAACGACAGCGTTAAGTCAAACTTTGTCGTGCCGTTATCAAGTTCCAAGCGTTCATAGTCATCCTGCGCTGCCCCATCGGTCAGGTGTTCTTGAAAGGCCATCATGACTTGGAAGAGGGGAGACTGACCTGTATCCCGTTGAGCTTGTAGCTCTTTAACGAGATGGTCAAAGGGTAGATCCTGATTTGCCGTGGCCCCTAGCGTTGTATCGCGTACTTGAGCCAGTAAGGTCAGAAATGTATCGTCATCTTGACACTTGATGCGGAGGACTAAAGTATTAACAAAGAAACCAATGAGTGGCTCCACTTCAATGCGGTTTCTATTAGCAATCGGTGTTCCCACCGTGATGTCAGTCTGTCCCGTATAGCGATAAAGCAATAACATAAAAGCGGCCATCATCGTCATGTATAGGGTTACCCCCTGATTCCGGCTGAAGGTACGCAAGTCTGCCAACAATTCAGCAGACAGTTCAAAATATGTCGTGGCCCCATTCAAGGTTGGTCTGGCCGGACGTGGTCGATCCGAGGGCAGTTCTAACTGGCCGCTTGCCCCTGCGAGTTGCGCCTTCCAGTAGGTTAGTTGTTTTTGATAGGCCTCGCTCTCCAGCCATTTCTGCTGCCAAACGGCGTAATCCACATATTGGATGGGTAAATTAGGCAAAGGAGATGGTTGTCCTTGTTCAATAGCTTGGTAGAGAACCCCAAATTCACGTATGAAAATTGGCAGAGACCACCCATCGATGATGATATGATGCATATTCAGAATCAATGCCGTATCGCCTTGGCCTAATTTGACGAGTATAGCGCGTAAGAGGGGGCCCCTAACCAAATCGAAGGGACGTTTAGCTTCATTATTGGCTAAATTTTGTATTTCGTCATTCTGGTCTTTCAAAGGCACATGGCTCAAATCGATAACTGGTACAGATAGATCCAACTTCGGCAGAACCATTTGAACGGGTTTATCGTCCACGGTTGTGAAAGTTGTACGCAAAGTCTCATGCCGAGCAACGATTGCATTGATCGCCTGTTCAAAGATAGCAGCATCTAAATGATGCTTGAAGCGGATAGCAGCAGAAATCGAATACACTGGGCTATTGGGGTCAAGTTGCCACAGTACCCACATACGCTGCTGCGCTGAGGATACAGGAAAGCTTTGGGGCTTGTGTGCCTTTTTTTGGAGTAGCTGCGCCAGCCTAGCCCGCTTATCCGATGATGTCTGAGGCTCACCTTGCTCAAGGGTCAGATGTCTATTGTTATTCTTCATTTGTCGTCCTCACATCTCCATTGTCTGAAGCAGTTCTTCAACTTCTTCATCAGAAAGTTGGTCTAGGTTGGCGAGCAGATCCGCTTCATGGCTGTGGTCAACTTGATTGCGGTCGACTGTGGTGATGACCATGCTATCATCGTGCTGATGTTTTGTCTCACGGTCGACAATTAGGGCTAGATAGGCAATCGTTGGATTTTCAAAAAATGCCTGAATCGGGACAGTGACAGCAAGTGCATCTTCAATCCGCGAAATGATCTGGGTAATGAGCAGGGAATGGCCCCCCAAGTCAAAGAAATTGTCATGAATGCCGACCTCCGCCACGTACAATACGGTGGCCCAGATTTCGGCCAGCAGGGCTTCTGTCTCCGTGATTGGCGCAACGAGTGTGTTGGTGCGTTCTGGTATATCCGGTTCGGGCAGTGCCTTGCGGTCAATCTTTCCATTAGGTGTCAGGGGGAACGCCTCCAAGGGCATAAAGATGGCTGGCACCATATGTTCGGGCAGTGATTTTTGTAGGAAGTTGCGGATCTGTGTACTGTCAAACATCATATTTTTTTGGCGCAACAGATAAGCAACCAACTGCTTGTCACCACTCGGGTGGGGGCGAGCCACTGTGATGGCCGTTGTCACGCCTGGATAACGTTCTAGGGCATGCTCAATCTCGCCCAATTCGATGCGGAAACCTCTTATTTTGACCTGATGGTCCAAACGTCTCTGGAATTTGATGGTCCCATCTGGCAACCAGCACACCAGATGGCCTGTTCGATAAAGGCGGGTGCCAGGTGCGCCAAAGGGATTGGGAAGCCACCGTTCGGCGGTTAACCCAGGCTGACCTAGATAGCCGCGTGCCAGTCCTGCGCCACCCAAGTAGAGTTCACCGGGTATGTTGACTGGCGTAGGCTGCCTGTTCTCGTCTAGAATATAAACTTGAGTATTGGCAATCGGCTCCCCAATCGAGGGATTCTCTATAGCACCTTTCTCGGTCAAGACGAAGGTTGAGTAGGTCGTGTCTTCGGAAGGACCATAGAGGTTATATACTTTCTGCACTGTCTCTGTGGCATAAACCATCTGCACCAGCGAATTTTGCAATGGCTCACCCGCCAGATTGACTACCTGAACACTGTCAGGTACACCATTGATGCGCAACAGTTCGCGCATGGCGGAGGGCACCGTGTTGATGAGCGTAACCGGTGGATAGACGGGTAACGTTGGCAGAGCTAGGGCATTTTGGGCCATAATCACCGTGCCACCACAGCTCAAGGGTAAAAATATCTCAAAGATAGAGAGATCAAAGCAGTTTGAGGTAGAGGCCAAGACACCTGCCAATTCATCGGCTGAAAAGACACCTTGTGCCCAATGGAGCAGGGCGACCACGCTCCTATGTTCAATGGCTACACCTTTGGGCTGTCCTGTCGAGCCCGATGTATAGAGAACGTAGGCCAAATTCTTAGCCTTGACTTCACGCTCTGGGTTTTGTGTCTCGGCTGCTAGATACTCCTTCTCCATCTCATCTAAAAGTAGGACGTATAGATCGTCTGTTGGTAAGGTATCGACCAAGCAACGTTCTGTGATCACGATGGATATCCCCGCATCGTTCAGCAGGTATGACTGACGTTCCTGCGGGTAAGCGGCATCAATGGGTAGGTAGGCCCCCCCAGCCTTGAAAATGGCCAGTTTGGCAACAATTAAGTCAATTGAGCGTTCAAGACAGAGGCCGATAACCTTGTCTGGGCCGACACCGTTTACCAAAAGGTGATGAGCCAACTGGTTGGCTCGTTCATTTAAAGCTTGGTAGGTAAGGTGTTCATTACCACAGGCGACAGCAAGAGCCTTGGGCGTTTGGGCAGCCTGATCTTCAAAGATCTGATGAATGGTCATCTCTTCAGCATAAGGCTGACCGATATTGTTGCCCATGTTGTTCCATTTGTGCAGAATCTGCTCGGCTTCATCTGCCGTCAAGAGAGGCAGCGTCATGATGGATTGGATCGGATTCGCTACCATCGCAGTCAGAAGCGATTGATAGTGGCCTAGCAAGCACTCAATGGTACGTTCAACAAAGAGGTCAGTATTATACTCGAGAGAAAGGATCAGCATTTCCGCAGATTCCTCAACGGTGAGCGTCAGATCAAATTTCGAAATGCCGCTGGGTTGTTCCAGCGGTTCCATGGTGACACCGGGTAGCTGAATGGTCTCTCCTGCGACCGGTTGATAATTGAACAGTACTTGGAAAATAGGGGAATGGCTCAGGTTACGTGCTGGCTGTAGCACCTCGACCAACTGCTCAAAGGGCAAGTCTTGGTGGTCCAAAGCATCGGAGACCGTTTTGCCAAGTTCGGTCATAAAATGGCTGACAGTCCTGTCAGGTGAGAGGGTGGAGCGCAACCCTAGCGTGTTGACAAATAGGCCGATCAGCGCATCCAATCCGGGACGATTACGATTGGCTACCGGTATCCCGACCACAATATCATGCTGACCGGTATAGCGGGCCAGGAGTATCTTAAAGGCTGCTAGCAGAGTGATAAAAAGCGTCACATCATGCTGCTGACTCAGCACACGCAACCCCTTAGTCAATGCGGGCGTAAGCTGGAGCGACGCACGAAGCCCCCAATAGCTCTGGACTGAGGGTCGAGGATGGTCGGTTGGTAATTCCAATAGAGCTGGGGCTTCCAATAAGTGTTCTTTCCAAAAGGTCAATAGCTGATCTAAGGCTTCACCCTGAAGCCACTCTCTCTGCCAATGAGCATAGTCGGCAAACTGAATGGGTAGTTCAGGCAGCATAGGCGATTGGCCCGTTACGTGAGCCGAGTAGAGCGCAGCTAACTCCTGCATCAGCAGGCCGCACGAAATTCCATCCACCACAATATGATGCAAGGTGATAAGAAGTACATGCTCATCAGGGGCAAGACGAACCAGTTCGACCCGCATTAATGGCCCACGAGACAAATCAAAAGGTTTCGCAGCAGTACGCTGGATTTGCTGTTGCAGGGCATCCTTTTGAGCTTCACCAATCAGGCCAGTAAGATCAACAACTGGTATATGGACTGGCTGCGTTGGCATGATAGACTGCATCGGCTGACCATTGACAGCCCGAAAAGTCGCCCGCAGCGTCTGATGCCGTTTGGCAATCTCGCTAAGAGCGACCTCCAAGGCCAACTGTTCCAAATTCCCCTGAAAGCGCAGTCCTAGGGGAATGTTGTAGAGCGGACTGTTAGGCACCATTTGCGCGAGAAACCAGAGCCGCCCTTGGGCAAAAGAGAGAGGGTATTCGTCCGGATTAGGGCGCGGCAAAATGATATTTCCTTGGGTGGTATCGACCGATTCTTCTGCCAGCAGCAGAGCCAATAGAGCCTCTTGCTCCTCGGAGAGGGTCAACATCGTAGATTTGTTAGACGACATAAAATCACGCCAAATCTCCTGGCATCCGAGCCAAGCCACAGATGAGAACAATTGATGACGAAGTATTCTAGGGCTGCTAGATTAATAAATTTCCAACTTCACGATCAAGCTGATGAACGCTGAAGTTTTTTTTGAATATCCGCAGGCGACATCCTGCTCACCTGCTTGCGAATCTTGGCGATTGTATCAATTTGACCAGGCTGCTTTTCGTGTTGACGTAGTGTTTGGGCTAGATCACTAATCGTCGGCGATTCAAAGAAGACTTTTACTGGCAATTGAACATGGAAGATCTCATCAATTTGAACAAGCACTTGGGTGACCAAAAGTGAATGCCCCCCTAGCTGGAAAAAGTTGTCGTGAATCCCTGGCTGTTTGATCACCAAGCAATGGCCCCAAATTTCTGCCAGTAACTCCTCCACTACGTCTCTGGGGGCTGTGTATGATTCGATTGTAGAGCGATCAAACAAATCAGGAACAGGCAGCGCACGATGATCAATCTTGCCACTTGTCGTTAGTGGAAAATCAGCCAGAAATATGTAAGCATTTGGGACCATGTATTCGGGTAACTTGTCTGCAAGGTAGCTGTGTACCTCGCTTTCAGTGATACCCTGCCCCAGCACGGGTACAATATAGGCCACCAATCGTATTCTGCTCATTTCCGTCTCGCGCACCAACACGACATTCTCCTGAATGTGCGGATGGGTTAGCAGTGTAGCCTCAATCTCGCCCAATTCAATGCGGAAGCCTCGGATCTTGACCTGATTGTCCACACGGCCGATAAACTCAATGTCGCCATTAGGTAGATAGCGAGCCAGATCACCAGAGCGGTAGAGGCGATCACCTAGTTTATTCCTAAAAGGATTGGGGATAAATCGTTCAGCCGTCAGCTCAGGGCGGTTGAGATAACCTTGCGCCAGATTAGCCCCGCCAATATATAACTCGCCAGGGATGCCAATCGGGACAGGTTGTAGTTGCTTATCCAGCAGATAGATCTGGCAGTTCGCCAGGGGTCGTCCTATCGGTGGCTTCATCCCGTCCAGCTTGCACTCGTGTAGGGTGGTACAGACTGTGTTTTCGGTGGGGCCATAGCCGTTGATGAAACGTCGGCCCTGCCCCCAGCGTTCCATGACCTGAATTGAACAGGATTCACCCGATGAAATCAGGGCTTTTAGTGTGGGGAGCGACTCGTTTGGCGTGACCGCCAAAACGGCCGGAGGCAGAATCGCATGGGTAATGGCTAACCTTTGCATGAAATGGCTCAATTCCGGTCCTGGCTGCACGGATGTTTGCGTACCCATACAGAGCGTTGCGCCCGCCGTTAAAGCAACAAAAACTTCGTAGACCCAACCATCGAAAACGAAAGAGGAAAACTGGAGCATATTGCTCTCGGGCTGGACATCAAACCAACGGCGATTGGCTTCGACCATGTTACAAAGTCCGCGATGAGCCAGCATAACGCCTTTGGGCAGACCAGTAGACCCCGATGTATAAATGATATAGGCTAGATTATCTGGACTGGTATCGGCTTCAATGTTCTGAGGATTTTGAGCAGCAACCATCGACCATTTTGTATCCAGGCAGAAGCAGGGCACACTGGCACTGGCAACCAAGTCCACTAGATGCTGCTGCGTCAGAATCAGAGCAAGGTTGGCATCCTGACATATAAAGTTTATCCGTTTCTGTGGGTAATCTGACTTAAGTGGCAGATAGGCCCCGCCGGCCTTTTGGACGGCCAATACGCCAACGATCATCTCTATTGAACGTTCGAGACAGATACCAACGATCGAACCAGGCCCAATGCCAATGGCCTGAAGATAACGCCCCAACTGATTCGCCCGTTGATTAAGTACTCTGTAGCTAAGTTGCTGATTTTCAAAAATCACGGCAACAGCTGCCGGATTCCTTTCGGCCTGTGCTTCAACAAGGTGGTGCATGCACCGCCCTGTCGCTTCTGGGAAGGCAAACTCTGTCTGATTCCAAATGAC
Organism: Anaerolineae bacterium; assembly: GCA_965199695.1. Classification (GTDB taxonomy): domain Bacteria; phylum Chloroflexota; class Anaerolineae; order 4572-78; family 4572-78; genus CBDAUV01. Next base: position 3,882,769 of record OZ241372.1, read on the forward strand.
TAACAATTGCACCCTCTCTGGTTCAGTTAGTAAAGGTAGAGAGGCAATTGACGCTGTAGGATTGACGACAATAGTGGTCAGGAGCGACTGGAAATGACCGATCATCCGTTCAATCGTCATCCGTTCGTAGAGGTCGGTATTATATTCTATTGCACCGCCCAACCCGGTCTCAGATTCGATCATCAGCAGGCTGAGATCAAATTTAGCCGTATGGGTGTGAACCTTTTCAAACTTGATCAGTAGCTCGACTGACTTGGCGGGGAAAACAGGGGCCTTTTGCAGATCAAACATGACCTGGATAATAGGTGTTCGGCTCAAGTCTCGAGCTGGCTGTAGCTTCTTAACCAGTAACTCGAAAGGTAGTTCCTGATGGTCAAAACTATCCAGCGTAGTACGCCGCACTTGGGCCAGCAGATCCAGAAACGAGGACTGCTCTGTCAATTGTGTCCGTAGGGCCAAGGTATTCGTAAACACACCCAGCATCCCCTCCAGTTCACGCCGGGTGCGATTGGCCACAGGTGTTCCTACGACCAGATCTTCCTGCCCGCTGTAGCGATAGAGCAGCACCTTGAAAGCAGTCAACAAGGTCATAAAGAGGGTTGCGTTCTGCTGGCGAGATAGTTCCTGTAATGCTCTCGCTAGGGATTTGGGCAGTGCAAAGGAAAGGGTTTCTCCCCAATTGCGCTGTATGGATGGTCGCGGCCTGTCGACTGGCAGATCCAAATAGCTAGGGGCATCGGCCAGTTGCTCCTCCCAGTATGTGAGATGGCTGGCATGAGGCTCCTGTTGTGCGGCGGTCCGCTGCCAAACAGCGTAGTCCCCATACTGAAGGACTGGTTCAACCGGAGGAGAGGGCTGCTGTGCATTGTACGCTTCATGGAACGAAGAAAGCTCAGATAACAGGACACCCACGGACCATCCATCAAAGATGATATGGTGAATCACAAAGATCAGCCCAAAATCGTCCGTACCCAGCTGCAACAGCCGCATCCGGAAAAGGGGCAACTGGTCTAGTTCGAAGGGCTGCTGTGCTTCCCCGTCTATCTCGGCCTGGATAATGTTCTCGCGTTCAGCAGCGTTAACCTCAGCCAGAGCAATCCAATGAATGTTGACAGGCTCAGGTGGCATCACCACCTGAACCAGTTTCCCATTTTGTTGCTGAAAGGACGTGCGCAGGATCTCATGGCGACGCACAATTTCGGTCATGTTCTGCTCTAGCGTCTTAACCTGTAGCGGACCGGTAATGTGCATAACCATGACCTCATTATACAGTGGACTATCTGGGGCCCACTGATGATTAAACCACATACGCTCTTGGGCATAAGAGAGCGGAAAGGGTTTACCATCTCGCGGTTGGCGCACGATTGGTGGCAGCGTGTCACTGGGGCGACTCTGCGCCAAGCGTTTCAGGAGTAATTTACGTTTCTCGACGGGCAACGTTGCCAGACGTTCGGATACAGTCGTCATAATTGATGCCTCACTCACTCACGGTTGACTTTCTTGCATCCAGCCAGATCTCATCTAAACTTGATTCCAACATGTTGTCAACCATGATGCTTCCATCGCCCTCAAAAGGCGCGTCTTTTTGACTTGCTGGGATGTCGATATCTATACTTAGGCATAAACAACTTCAGGCTGGTCAATTGTCCCAAGCTGTTGTTGAAAAAATGTTTGCAGCGGTTTGATGTGTTCATCTTCCAACGGAAACGCTGTTTCCGCCCATTCTGCCTCCAAATTTTCGATAATATGATGTTCAGCCATCAGATTTCCTCGCTCAAAGCACCGGCCCACAGGGTGGAGAAAGTTACTGTTGTGGGTCTGTTCGACATCTTCCCGTTGAATGCGTGTGACACTAAATGGGTCAAAGGTATCATAATTTGGACCATATTCCAGAGTCACTAGAGTGAATTCCAATCCCAACGTAAATTAATTTCTGGATCATCATAACCGGTATGGACTTTATTGGTGGAAATAAGTGTTCGATGTCTTGGGTACTGCTGAAAAAATGCACCAGAAGAATCGCTACTTTCCAAGATCAAATAATCTCGCTTGGCTTGTTCTAAATAGTAGCCTAGCTGTAAGCCTGCTGGTCCTGCACCGATGATTAGATAATCAAACTCAAATTTCGTATCCATTTTCATTCCTTAAGTAAAGCTCCTCTTTCATTGGTTATTATTTCATCATCAAGCAGTAAGTCCACCTCGTCCATCGAGAGTTTCTCCACTTCGTCCAGCAGCCTTTCTAAGTCATCGTCGCTCTGAAGGCGGCTCTCTACTTTATCACGCAGGTCGCTTATCGAGCTAGTGAAGAGGTCCGCCATAGAGATATCCACATCAAAGCGGCGAGCAATGAGATTCTTCAATTCGACCGCCATAAGCGAATCCAGACCTAGCTCTGGTAAAGGCGGCTGGCGATTGAGCTGTTCTGGGCTGCTATGAAAGACCTGACCAGCAATTTTCGCTATTTCCGTTTCTATCATCAGCTTTTGTTCAGTAGGTTCAGCAAGCAACAAAGTAAGAAGAAAATTTTCATCTACCACACCATCTGCCTCACGCTCTATCTCAGCCCCTTCTTTTTGGGCCAAATTCGCCAAGAGGGGTGTGGGTGGCAGACGATGCCAAGCCGCATCAATGACCATAGTCTGGGGAATCCTTTGATTGAACAAGAAGGCAAATGCCTCCCTCCCCTGTTCGGGATTCAGCGGTGTCACAATGTTCCGCCCATCCTGATTTTCAGAATCGAATCGAGCGTACATGCCTACCTGCGCCCACGGGCCCCAATTGATGCTCCGGGCAGGGAGTCCCTGGGCTTGTCGATAGTGGGCTAGGATATCCATGAAACTGTTTCCCGCAGCATAATTTGCTTGTCCCCAATTGCCCAGAATAGCACTGGCGGACGAGAAGAGAACAAAAAAGTCGAGCGGGTCAGAGTGGGTCGCGTAGTGGAGGGTCCAGCTACCTTGAACCTTGGGCTGCATCACCTTGGCCAGTGACTTTGCGTCCATGTGCATCAGCAGTTGGTCATCGAGAACACCAGCCGCATGGACGACACCACGGAGCGGCGGATAGCTGGCCCTACGGTACGCATCAAGAAAGGCGACAAGCTCTTCTTCATGGGCGATGTCCAAGGCAGCGTAGTGAACACTGGCCCCTAGGTGTTCTAAGGCACGAATGGCATTAATGCGTTGAATAGCCTCATCTGTTTCTGGCAGATTGTCCCAGATGTTGCGGGGAGGCAGCGGTGTGCGTCCTAGCAGAATGAGCCGCCGCGCACCCTGACCAACCATCCAGTGTGCCACCAGTAACCCAAGACCACTCAGACCACCTGTAATCAAATAAGTCCCATCGCAGCGCATCCTTGGGCGGCACCTGCCGTGCGTTTGCCGTAGCCTGCTGGTGGAGGCGTGGCACCTGCCGGATGCCGTCGCGGAAGGCAACTTCTGGTTCAGCTTCTGACGTAACGGTCGCAAAGCGAATTTCATGCCAGAGTTGGGTGGCCCGGTTGTCGTTCCCTGCGCTGTCTAAGTCAATTAGGCCCCCATAGAGTTCTGGGTGTTCCAGAGCAATGACTCGCCCTATCCCCCACAGTGGGGCCTGGGTAAAGCCTGTCGGCACATCTTCGGCGGTAACTGCTTGGGCGTATTGCGTCACAATCCAGAGCTTTGGCTTTGGAGTGCCAGCAGCCGTATTTACGGACTGCACCAGATGGATTAAGGGTTCGTGCCGGGTGAGGCGATCTTCGGTCAGACTAAGGTTGGAGATTGCTTCGGGCGTAGTGGCATCCAACCCCCACAGATAGACAATGTTACAAGCCTCGTGCGGGCTGTTATTGGCTAGTCGTTGGCGTAGCGCATCGGGCTGATGAGGCCCTTCATTTTCGGGTGCGCCATTGTCAGCCCGCACCACCGTGTGGCTATGCCCATGATGAGCAACCTGACGGGTAAGCGCATCACCGACCCCTTGCCGGTCAGCGAAAATGATCCAGTGGGCTGACTTTTGTTCATCCACAATGACAGTCGCTGAGTTCTTCGAGTCCGCTGCTTCCCAGCGTAGGTCATAGAGCAGATCTTGGGTCTCTTTGGATGCGCTAGGGGTAGTGGTTTGCAGACGCTGGAGACGCAGACACGCTACTGTAACAACAACTTGACCTGCTTCGTTGATAAGCATCAAATCGGCTTCAAGCTGTTCCGCACCAGCCCTTGCCGACGGCTTCAGTCGGGCCTGACACCAAACCCGATTTCCAGGGGGCTGATAGAGGTGCAGGCCTGCCAGGCTGTGCGGTAGATAGATGAGGTCGTCATTGTCATTATCATCGGCTAAGGTTGCAGCCACAGTTTGGAAGGCAGCATCTAAGATAACGGGATGGATGTGATAGGTATTTGCATTATTCTGAAGCGAGCGCGGAAACAGCGTTTCCGTAGGCAGTTCAACATAGCTAACCGCCTCACCATCATGCCGCCAGATCGTTTGAATGGACTGGAAATGAGGGCCATAGTTCAGGCCCTGTGCTGTCATTTTGGCGTAGTGGTCTGCCCCATCGATCGTTTCTGTATACCGTGCTTTGAGCATGGTGAGATCTATGGCCTCTGGCTGGATGTCACCCGATGGCGGTGTTATATCCAACTGAGCTTGGGCGTGTCGAGTCCACTTGCCTGTTCCAACTTCAGGCCCCTTCTCACGGCTGTAGATTTCCAGCGTGGCCTGATGGTTGCTAGAGCGCGAGAGAATCGACTGGACTCTGGTGGTACCCTGATCGGACAGCCGCAAGGCGCGTTCAAAGTGTAATTCATTGATCCTGATCTGTTCTGCCTTGAATATGGCTTGGGCCGCAGCCAAGGCCATTTCAGCATAGGCAGCCCCGGGCATGATGATTGCCCCTAAGACTTGGTGGTCGGCGAGATAGACCGTACTAAAGGCATTTAGATCAACCTGCCAGAAATTCGCTTCAGCAGCGTTGGCTGGCTCTAGATATTCGCCAAGGAGCGGATGGTCTCCATGCTTTGGGTTGACTGGACCGCTCACTTCGTCGGACGTATCTGTTAGTTGGTCAAACCAGTATCGGGTGCGCTGCCACGGATAGGTGGGCAACGAAACGTGCCTCGCCTCCGCAGGATAGAGCATCGTTTCTAAAGTCAGACCCCTGGGCTGTTTGCCCCGTTAGGGTAGAAAAGATAGGGATCCTAGCTGGCTGCGGCATCAAGCCATTCAGCACCTCTACCAACTCATTGCGTAGCGGATCCATTTGGGGACTGTGGAAGGCAATATTGATGCCTTTGAGTTCCCGGCAGAAGACCTTGCGCTCCTGTAGCGAATTGAGAACCTGATGTAATGTCTCAGGATCCCCGGCCAAGACACTCGTGGTGGGGCTGTTGCTGCCCGCTACCGCTAGTCGCGCTTCAAAACCAGCCAGCACTCCTTGGGCTTCAGCCATCGAGAGACCAACAACTGCGGTTTTGCCACGTCCAGCTACCTGCTTCATCAAGCGACTGCGATGGAAGACGATGTGTATAGCATCTTCTAAGGTCAATACCCCGGCCGCATAGGTAGCAGCCACTTCGCCTAAGCTATGTCCGACAATCATATCGGGGACAATACCCCAGAAGGCCCACAGATCGGCGAGCGCAGCTTGGATAGCAAAGATCGCCGGCTGGGTGACATCGGTTTCATGAAGACGGGACGCAGACTCAGGGGCAGTCAATTCGTCGAGCAGGGACCATTTAACGTACCAGCGCAGCAATTCATCGCACTGGGTCAAGGTCTGTCGAAAGATTGGTTCGCTGGCAAACAGATTCAAGCCCATTTTGATCCAATGGGATCCTTGACCAGAAAAGACAAAGGCCAGTTTGCCGCCATCATTGGCAGGTGTGGTTCCATTGATAATTCTGGGATGCTCTTCACCATCCAGAAAGGCTGACAGGCTCTCAACCACATCTTCATTAGATCGAGCAACCAAGGCCAGACGTTGCGGGTGATGGCTGCGACGGACGGCGGCGGTATACGCCATATCCGGCAGGGCTGGTCTTGTCTGTTCGTTAAGCAAGGTCTCCCGGTAGGCTTGGGCAAGCTGATGCAAAGCTTCGGGGGTATGGGCTGAAAGTGGTACCAGATAGGGCTGATCGGTCTCGGAAACAGATAAGGACTGAACGGGTTGTGGCCCTTCTTGCAGGACGACGTGGGCATTCGTGCCACCAAAACCAAAGCCGCTCACACCAGCAATTAAGGGTTGATCGGGGGACGGCCAGGGACTTAATTCCTGATATACTGTAAAGGGCAATTCATCAAATGGAATAAGCACATTGGGTTTCTGATAGTGCAAATTGGGCGGAATCATCCGATAGCGGATAGCGAGCGCGGCTTTGATGAGACTAGCAATGCCAGCAGCAGCTTCAGTATGCCCGATATTGGTCTTGATCGACCCCAGAACACAGGGATGGTCCGGTTGGCGATTGGTCGCCAGTATAGCCCCCAAGGCGGTCACTTCAATGGGATCTCCCAAGCGGGTTCCCGTACCGTGGGCTTCGATATATTGCACCTGATCTGGCGTGATGCCAGCTTGGCGATAGGCTTCACGTAGCATCTGCTGCTGCGCCTGCCCGTTGGGAGCCATGATGCCGTTGCTTCGGCCATCGTGATTGAGTGCGCTACCGCAGATCGCAGCATAAATAGGATCACCGTCTGCTTGCGCCTGGGCCAAGGGCTTTAACACAATCATGCCCGCCCCGTCACTACGCACGATACCATCAGCTTCATCATCAAAGGTTTTGCAGCGACCATTGCTAGAAAGGGCCCCTGCCTTAGTAAAGAAGACATTGCTTTTAGGTAACAGATTCAAGTTGACCCCACCAACCAAGGCCATAGAGAATTCGCCCCTGTGCAATCCCTGACAGGCTAAATGGACAGCAACCAACGAGCCAGAACAGGCAGTATCGATGGCTATGCTTACGCCGTGCAGATCAAGCCAGTATGAGATGCGATTGGCGAGAATTGAATTGGCTGTGCCTGGCCCTGTATAGGCATCAATCCGATTTAGATTCCGGCTTAACAGTTGGTCATAGTCATTGCTCAAGATGGCCACATACACCCCGGTATTGGTCCCGGCCAAGGCATAAGGGGGAATGCCAGCGTCCTCTAAGGCCTCCCAGGTGACCTCTAACATTAAGCGTTGCCGCGGGTCAACGTGGGGTGCTTCTCGTGGGGAGATGCCAAAGAATTGGGCATCAAATTCATCGAGTTTGGGTAAGAATCCGCCCAAGCGGGTGCCCATTTTTCCTGGGGCTGAGGGATCTGGATGGTAGTAGCGTTCCGGATCCCAACGGTCGTCCTGCAACGCAGTAATAGCATCCTCACCCTGACAGAGCAACTTCCACAGGGCCTGAACATTCTCTGCCCCCGGATAGCGGCAGCCGATGCCAACGATAGCAATGGGTTCGCTATTGTTCGTTGGCTGATTCGGGGCATTTGAAAATTCATTCGTAATATCTGGCCGCGCAGCGGTAGCTTGGACAATATGGCGAGCCAGTGCAGCCACGGTGGGATAGTCCCAGGCAAGGGTGGGCGTAAGCTTTAGTCCGACCCAGTCCTCTAGATCGCGAACTAGGTTGAGTGCTTCGACGGAAGCCAATCCAAAGCTGCTAAAATCACGCTGAATGTCGATTTCGCTGGCTGATATATCTAGCCGCTTGGCTAGATGTTCACATAACCAGGCTTCTACGGTAGCCAAGGCTAATACATCTTGTGGCCCAGAATTCATGATACCATTCCTTTATCTAGATTGCTCTGCAATTCAGAGGCATCCTCAGGAGAAATGATCACGTTGGCCATCCCGCCGAATCCGCTGGTGACACCGTAGATCGGGTCGCCAGTTTCAGCGGCCCGCATAATAAATTCATGGGAAGCAGTCACTCGACCCATGATCTCTTCATTCTGAGTCAATGTTACCTCAATATGGTCTCGGGCTACACGGCCCACATCCCAGATCGTTAGCTCATTGCCTGTAAGTGTAACAGGGTTACCTGACACAAACATCCTCCAAATACACGAAAAAATCACCATCTTTATATAAAAGATTTATTAAATAATAGCATAAGATGATGTAGCAGATTATATTTGGGAAGCGATATTTGCCTATGTCAAAAATATCCCTCTAGCTGACCCTCTCACGAACATCCGAAGCAAGCGTTTATTTGATGTGGTTGATAAAGATCGCAAGATTGGCTGGTCTATTAAAGCTGCTCAAAGGGCTATTAATCTCCCCTGTGAATTTGAGGTTGTTATTCAGCGAGCAGATATTTTTAAGAAAGCCAATGCACTCGGATTTAATAGACTGTCTATCCACTCACCAACTGAACAACTTGGGGCTGCGCTTCTCAAGCATTGGTATGATGAAAAAGTCAAACAAGATGCAAGCTTACAGGGCGTTGAGGAGAAACGTGTCTGCATTTTATTAAAATCACCAGATAGAAAAAACTATGTTTACTTTGAGGAAGAACTGATTGAATACAGCAATCAAGACCTGAAATGGGCTTGGACAGATGAGACAAAAACTGGCTTACAAGCAAAACGGGTAGAAGATGAGGCCCTTATTTTTCGTTGGTATCCAAACCAAAAGCAATTTTTTGAACGATTTACGTTTCCAGTAGACTCATACGAGTTTAGTATTGAACCGCAGCGTCTTGAAGCAAGCGATGTTGTTGAGCTACTATTGGCAAAGCTTGAAGGCAGACTTTAATATTTGTTGCCATACTCTGTATCATTAAAGGCGGCACTGCGTTGCCTACTTGATGCGATTTTTCAATATACGTGCCTGTAAATTTGAAATCGTCGGAGAAAGACTGAAGTCTGGCTGCTTCCCTAATCGTCAGGAGTCTGACTTCACGAGGGTGACAAAATCGTCCAGAGCCAGGATGAAATACCCATCTGGTGATTGTAGGGGCAATCATGTCAAAATCAAGTCTACCATAAGCACCACTATAACCTGATTTTGGTCTAAGTTCTTTGGGTAAATTTTTTATTCCTTGTCCTGGTGCCAAAGATGAAATGCGGGCAAACTGCTTTTCCTTTAGTTTCCGTGTGATGTGATCATAAATGAGTGCTGAGGCTTTTCGCATTTCCGCCTGATACTCATTTTGGGGTCGCTGGTCGTATTCCAGAGGTTCATATCCCTCACCATTCTTCAACACAGGCAGGTCTGAAATCGCAGACCAAGCGGAGTGATATTGTTTGATTTCGCCAAAAAACGTATTTGTTTGTTCTGGCCCAAAAGCAGGTGGAGGAAGAACGGGCTTAATCCCTGTCCTTGAGGCAAAGAAAAAACAACGCCTTCGACGCTGAGGAACGCCATAATCTGGGGCATATAAAACAGCCACTTCTATCTCATAACCAAGTTTTTTTAACTTCTCTACAATGTCTATACGCACAGTTCCATCATAGGCATTATAAATCTCCGCCACATTTTCCATCACCACAACTTTAGGTAATAATGCTTCGACAAATCGCAAAAAGTCATGAAATAATTGGTTGCGAGGGTCTTCCAGAAAACGATAAGCAGCTGGAACATTTTTAGAAAAACCTTGACAAGGTGGTCCGCCAATAAGGCAATCAAGTTCATCTTGGGATAATTCCAACATCGACATAATCGAATATGGATCTAAATTGGCTATATCTGCCTCTATTGTACAAGTTGTTGGATGATTATGTTGAAACGTTTCTAAGGCTCTGCCCCAGTTATCTATGCCAGCTAAGACATCAAACCCTGCTTTATATAAGCCCCAAGACATTCCTCCACAACCACTAAATAAATCGATGACGGTTGGCTTGTACATTAACTTCTCCCTGATGATACGCTAATAATTTTTGTATACTAAAGTATTCTACCGCATCTGTCAAAACCCATAAAAATATGACCGACTGACGTATGCTGGCTGTTTAGAAAGCCTGAAGGACATCGCTGAAGCCTATGCGGAGAGCTATCGCTTTGTTCAAGGGGATATCGGTAATGATGAATTGACCAGCTATTTATTTCAACAGCATAAACCCGATTATATTGTCAACTTCGCCGCAGAATCACACAATAGCCGAGCAGTGGTTAATCCTGAAATTTTTTATCAGACCAATGTCTTGGGCACACAAAGGCTACTCCAAGCGGCTAGGGATGCTGATGTCCCCCGCTTTCATCATATCTCTACCTGCGAGGTCTATGGAGATAGGGCCAAGCCATGACACTTTATCAAAAATGAAGTGGCTGTATCTTTGTCGCTAAATTCATTTAAAAAGGCTTACATGGGCTGGCTCCACCCCTTGATGGGCTGCAACCATGGTTGACAATAATTGATCATGTTTAACTTTATACCAGGTAACGCTCATCAGTGGTTAGTTATTAGTTGTTGGTTTTTTGTTAATCGTTAATCGCCATAGCCACCGCCATACCCTCCATATAATTGTTCCGAACCCGAACAGGCCTAAAATAGCCCCTACGACTAATCTAGGCCGGCTACTAATCCATAAAAGTAGGTGTAGCAGTTGACGTTGTCTTTGGACTTTAGGCAAGGTTTCATGAGGTGGAGCAAGCGGCTCGTCCCAGGGGATTTGCTTTAGGTGGGGCAAAAAGCCATGCGCGTGACAGCCTTCTAAACTGAAAATATAAATATGATGGCTCCAGCGTTGGGCCAGCCGTAAATCACGGGCTAAATCTTCCCAAGATAGGCAGTCGTCCGTCTTGGGATTGATTTGAACACCGCCTCCTGTCACCCCGACGGCCACAGCTGAGGCTTCAATGCTATAACGCCACAATAAGGCTGGATCTCGCTTTGGTAGACGGCTCGTATAGAGCATAACCACCTCACGGTCCACAGGTACATCCACCAAACCAGTGACATTTCGGAGGGTTGTAGATTTCGCTTGCCGCTCATCAAGTAGAAAAGGAGGGATATAACTTTCCACCTGATAGCCATCGTTGTGTATTTGGGCCACCAAAGCCCCGTATTCTGCTTGAGCTTGGTACACTTGATTGCTATCGCAAAGACGCTGTAGGGCTGTCGGGATAAAACTGAGGGGGTTATCTCGCCATTGTTGTCTGTCTTGCCAATGCGGTTGAAAGTTCAAACCCACCCCAGCCCAAGCTAAACCATGAGATTGACTCCAAGTCTGAAATTCAGCATAACATACACGAGCCTGCGTAACATTATGAGCATTAAACCAATAACCTTCTTCTGGTGGCAGGAGCAGCCAAGCCACGACAGGTATCTCGGCTTGATTTAGCTGACGTACAATATTAGCGCGTGTAGGGCTAATATCAAGCACCGCCAAACTGAGACCAGCTTTTAAGTCTAATAAATGATCTAGCAAAGTCGGTTCAGTAAATAAATTTTGTAAATCGGTCGTTTCCAATTCACAGAAAAATATCAGGCGTTTTGGTGGCATAGAACATCCTTAAGGCCAGATCTTGAAGCAGGTTCCCCAGGATTCATCATCAGTACGCCAATAGTAAATTGCATCGGCTTCAAGGTCACATTCAGCCAGATAATCTTCAAATCGCGGATCCTTTGCAGTATAGGAATAAACATCTGGTTCGTAGAATAAGACCTGTTCTGTATTAGGTGGTAAATCGACGGAATATTCTTTCATCACAAATTCAACGGTGGCCGTGGCATCATTGGCTAAGACCAAACTGGCTAAACCCGCTGGGGGGAACCAATTTGAGGGGATATCATTATCATCGTTTGTGTCTGGTAGACTGACTTCTTCCGATGAATCTGAGGGTAAAGGCTGACCCTCTGACGGAACGAGCCTGCGATAGGAATTAAGCATACGGGTGAAGCTATCTTGAAATTCTGCTTCTCGTTCAGCTTCGGCCAATAATACAATATGGTGTAAGATACCTTCTTGAAAATGAACGACCAAGGTGCCAATGACATTTTCAGTGTCCGTGACAGCAGTGAATTTATGTGTTGTTTGGGTTTCTTCTATAGCGGTTTCGCTAATTTCAATAACAGCTTCGGTATCTGCAAAAAAGTCTTGTAGAAATTCTTTGCCATAAATATTCAAGTCATCTCCCATCAGGTTGATGGCCCCATTAGCCAAAGCGAAAATGATCACTTTGGCCGCATCCTCCGGTTCATACAACATTAATAAAGCATCTTCCGTTTCAGCGTCCCAATCTTCGGGCAGGGCCAAGGCAAAAAAGCCGCCTGAGTCTTCATAAGCAACAAACCCAAGGCCAGGGTCAATCGTGGGTGTCGGCGTGGGGGTTGGTGTCTCGGTGGGCAAAGGTGTTGGCGTGTCAGTCGGTAAGGGTGTCGGTGTACTCGTCTCTGTGGCAGTAGAGGTTGGGGTTGGAGTCTCGGTTGGTAAAGGAGTCTCAGTTGGGGTTGATGTCTCACTGGGGGTAGGGGTTGGTATATCCGTTGGATCAATGGTACGTATGTCGTTTAAAGCAGCGATTGCTGTAGATGTCATGACCTCAGCGAAAACTAAGGATAAAGTATTTGTAAAATCACTAGAAAGAAGAGAAACTGTGGTCAATACCAAGGTTGGTTGAAGGGTAGGCGTATGGGTTGCTGTCGGGGTTGATGTTGGTCGTGGCGTAGGTGTATTTGTCGGAGTCTTCGTTTGGGTCGAGGTGGATGTTGGACGAGGGATAGATGTATCAGTGGCTTGTGGCGTGGCTGTTTGGATAGGGGTGGCAACATCATTTGTCATCTCTGTCGGGGTCGCGGTCAGAACTTCAGCGACCGCATCCGCTTCATCACCACGTACAGCGAGGGTTTCAGCAACAGCCGCCTCAACCGTTGAGTCAGTTTTTGCTATTTCGGTCTGGTCCACAATAACAGCAGTCGCTTTTGTATCGGGTAAGACCTCGTAAAGACAAGCCGTCAAGAAGGTCAGCATCATCCATAAAATGATTAGCCTAATATTTTTTTGCCTATTCATATAAACTCCTTATAAAATTTATGCTTTTCGATTGACAATTGACGGCCCCCAATTTCTTACGGAGTTGTCACGACCCTATAGTCCATCACCAAAAATGCAAATCGATACTATTGTGAATGTTTTGTTAATTACTAATTGATATTTGCAGAGGAGAGAAACCATGAGATTAGAAGAACGGCCTATTGCTAAGACAGAGGGCACGATTTTAGTGCATAATATCGCTTATCCAAACGGGCGAAAAGCCTTAAAAAAAGGGACACTTTTAAGTCAAGAGCATATCGCTATTTTACAAACCCTAAATTATGAAACGATCCTGGCCGCTATCCTTGACAAAGATGATGTTCGTGAAAATGAGGCTGCCACAGGTCTAGCTGAAGTACTGCAAACGATACATCTAAAGCCAAACAGAGCCGCGGGTGGACGGGTTAATCTTCAAGCGGAAGTTGATGGTCTCTTAGCGATAGATGTAGATAGGCTCAGGCAACTGAATAATATTCCAGGCATCTCACTCGCCACACGACCTCATAATATGATGGTCGGGCCAAAACAAACCACCAATCAGGTTGCGACTCTAAAAATCATTCCTTATGCTATTTCAAAATCTGATTTTCAGCAGGCCCTCACCTTAGCTCAAATGAGGCCTGGTATCATCACCCTAAACCCCCTGCCGTCCAATCGTCAAGCGGCCTTATTATTGATAGGACACGAGAGTGTCCACGCCCAATTGCGTCATAACTTTGAACCGCCGACACGGACTCGCTTGGAAAAATTAAATACGACCCTGACCCAGGTGAGCCTGGTCCCGCTCGACCGAGAAGCAATCTGTCAAGCAACCTCATGTTTGCTGGATACAAATGATTTACTCATTGTTGCTGGTCATACGTCTATCATGGATATCGACGATATTACGCCTCGTGGACTGCGACAAGCCGGAGCGAACATCACCGTATATGGTGTTCCGGTTGAACCAGGTAATTTATTAGCCATTGCGTATCTTGACCACAAAGCCATTCTTTGTGCCCCTGGCTGCGCCCGCAGCCTTAATCATAATGTCGTGGATCTCATTCTCCCCCGCCTCCTCCTCGACCAGCATCTGCATCAATCCGATATCGCTGCTTTGGGACATGGGGGCTTACTGGAAAAGGTCTGGCTTTAAATAGGCCTGAGGGGCTAAACCTTAGGCATTAGAGAGAAGAAACTTCTACGCTAGTGCCTAGCTTTTAAGGCCTAATGCCGGCTATTCCGCACGGACACAATCTCAGCAATGATCGACACAGCAATTTCTTCGGGCCGCCGACCGCCTAAGTTTAGGCCAATTGGGGCATGAATGCGAGCGAGTTGATCATCGGTTAAGCCCAATTGTGTCAGGGCTTGCACACGTTTTGCCTGCGTTTTCTTCGAGCCTAAGACCCCAATGTAGCGGGCGGGACTATTCAAAACGACTTCTAAAGCTGGGTTGTCCATTTTTTCATCATGCGTCAAAAAAACAACATAGCTGGCTTCATCTAAATTCATATCAGTCAAGGCTTCAGCCGGCCAACGCACAATCATTTCATGGGCATGAGAAAAGCGTTGCTCTGTGGCAAAAGCCGCTCGTGCATCTATAACAATGGTGCGAAATCCTAATTCTTTGGCAAATGTGACCAGTGGAATAGCAATATGCACTGCCCCGACGAGAATCAGTTTTGGCGGCGGCGGGTAGACCTCGATAAAGACCTCGACGACATCCTTGGCTGAAATCTCAAAGGGTTGCTTTTCCGAGCGTTGATTTTTGATTAACACCAAAGCTTGATTGTGTACCTGTTCCGTCAAATCAGCCTGACCTAAATCGCCTTGGGTACGACCATCCGCCCAAATTAACATTTTTTGACCTAAGTACGACCCCCCCAGCACCGTTGCTGAGGCGATCAATTCTTCTTTTTTTATAGATTGAAACAATGTTTGATGAATTTCTGTCATCTGTTCTTTGTCATGTGTTATAATAAAAGGCTGAAATTTACAATCAAAATAGATTGCGAACTGTTCCTAAAAAGTTGCCCAAAAGAGGACAAATAGGTAATTCGCACTCAGTTAATATCAGCCTGAGGCTGCACGTAACTTGAGCCTTGGTTGAGCAGTCCCAACCGTTCTTTGACGCGCTCGGTGCGTCGTAATAAAACTGTCTTGACTTGTGTGTAGGGCAAATAGCGATGTATCTCACCATCACTATGCCGAGCCAAGATATTCCGAGCAGCATTCTCGTCTGCATCCAGCACGACCCCGTCGAAACAGTAAAATTTCTCCCCTTGCCTTTCTCCTAGAAGAAGACCGTGTCGGGCATCCACTTGCGACGTGTAGGCTGCATTGACGATGAAGAGCGTAGAACCTCTACGCCGAGATACCGTTTGAAGAGCCTCGGCCATCAGACCTTTGACCCAACCGCTTAGTCTGCGGTTTTGGTCTTTGCCGTAAGACCGTCCCTTGATGGGGACACTCAAGTCTTCGACCACAATGGTCTGGGCTTTATCCACCACTTTATGGGTGGCCTTGTATATCTTGTCGCGCATCCGCTGCCGATGCTTACGGCTGCGGCGGTTCAGCTTTTTGCGCGAAAGGTTATTCTTTTCTATATTCTGGCGTTTATGTGCTTTCTTGCGGGCAATGGCTGTGAGTTTATGGCGCCGTTGATATTTGGTCTTTAGATAGTCACTTTCTTGGCTCAGGTCAGCACCTAAGCCCTCTCCGTAGCGTTCTCCCTCACTATCAACATAGACCTCACTATAGCCTTTGTCTAAGCCCAGAGTTTGGTTGCCGCAGTCATTGGTGATAACTTCTTCAATGGTGTAATGTACTTCTACCCGTCCCTCTCTCAGGAGAAGCCGCAGCGTCCCTGTTGGCTGAACGTTTGTGTTGAGAGGTATAGCGACCCGCTGCCCTCGCTTGAGGCTAATAACCTTGAGCCAAGCTCTGCCGCCTAACTCAAAGGTGCTGTAGCAATCGCTATCCAAGACTATCTGCTTTTTGACTTTGCTCTGTCCGTGCTTGCAAAAGAGGCGCATTTGACGGTGTAAAAAGGCATCAGCTAACCATTGGTCTTTTTTGAGGATGGTAAACAATCGCTTCCGTTCTGTCTCGTCCTTCCCTCGTTTCCATCCCTTCCGTCTCACCTCGACTTTGCACGCTTCTCGATAGGCTTCTATATTGGCCATACTGTCCCGTAAGGTCTCTTTCCATAGACGGGCAGGTACAGTGAACTTTCGTCCTTGAGCCAACCAGTCATCCCGTATTTGACGATGCTTCAACCCCACCCCTTGCACCGCTCCGTAGCGATGCCACACTTCTTGACGCACCGTGCCTAAGCGTTTCGCTATTTCTTTTAGTTGTTCATATTTCCCTTGATTCAAACCATCACTGTAGATGATCCGTGTCACTTTGCTCATTTTTTCTTTGGGCAACTTCATTTACAATAAATATTGGTTATATTGTCTAGTTATGTTACATTATTTCCCAATTTTCAAATTGTTTTTCCTGCCTCCGCCCTATTCATTTTTATTCATTTTTATTCATTGCGCCTGCTATTCTAAAATGTCGTCTCTGATCACAATCCACGATCTACTCATTCAACATTTCGACAAAAACCTGAATATTGCCACCGCAGGCCAAACCGACCACTTCAAAGGCCAATTCATCAGCAATGCCATACTCGACCAGTTTGGGTTGACCGGTTTGCATGACTTCTTGGGCCTCTTCAAACACAGCCCCTTCAACGCAGCCGCCACTGACAGAACCCACCATGTCGCCCGCTGAAGAAACAGCCATTTTCGCCCCTAAAGGGCGCGGAGCTGACCCGTAAACTTTCACGACGGTGGCCAGAGCCACTTGTTTACCTTCCTGTTGCCATTGTTCTATATCTGCTAGGACTTCACGCATGTTTAAGGACTCCTTATGAAATTAGTAATTAGTAATTTATTTAACTTGCCGTCGAAAGGGACGGTGTTCGCTTAATCTTTCTAATAGCTCGCCTAATTGCTCCAGACTGGCTAAATTATGGACGGGCAAGAAATCGTCAATATAGGGTAAAGCAGCCTGAATGCCTCGGGTTAAGGGTTGATAATTAGGCGATCCCAAGAGCGGGTTTAACCAAATAAGGCGTTGGCAACTCAGTTGTAGCCGCTTCATTTCCTTATCTAACAGGGCTATATCGCCTCGGTCCCAGCCATCGCTGATAATCAGCACAATGGCTCCCTGACCTAAAACCCGTCGTCCCCAATCGTAATTGAAAGTTCTCAAGGCTTCACCGATGCGGGTGCCCCCCCCCCAATCTTGGATAGCATTGGTGACTTGATCTAAAACAATATCAACCTCACGCCCTCTAAGCTGGCGGGTGATACGTGTTAAACGGGTGCTGAAGACAAAGGCCTCAGCATCTTCTAAGCCTTGGCTAATAACATAAATAAATTTAAGTAAAATACGCGCATAGCGTTCCATCGAACCACTAATATCACTGATCACGACGAGGGGGCGACGTTTCAACTTTCGCGTCCGCCGCTTCAAAACCAAGGGTTCGCCGCCATACCGTAAATTCTGCCGAAAGGTCCGCCGCATATCATAATAGATGCCGTGTGTAGCAGGGGTCTTACGTCGCGTCCGCCGCTGCTCTAGTTGCCAGTCCATACGCTGCATCAACTGTTTAACTTCTGCTAACTCATGAGGCGTTAAGTCAACAAAATCTTTCTGGCGCAGCACCTCATTGACACTATAGCTTTCTGAACGATCAATGATGGGGTCATCATCGGGATCAAGGTCAGGGGGCGAGAAGCCCTCGCCTTGGGACTGAATAGATAGAATTTCCTGTTTGCGCTGTTCAGGCTGCTCAGGGATAAAAACATCGATATCCATCTCTGACAATTCTTGACGATCTCTCGCTTGCCAAAATAGATCGAAGGCCTGATCAAACAGCGAAATATATTCATGACGATTGATCAGAATCGTCCGCGCTGTATCTTTGACATCTTGACGCTCACGTAGCTGGATATGCCTCAAGCCCTCTAACAAATCCAAGATTTGCGTTGGGGTGACTTCAATATCTAAGGCACGCAGTAAGCGGGCAAAGAGGACGATATTGCGTAATAAATGTCCCTGACGGTCCACACTCATTTAATCTTTCCCACTTTCTTGACCTGGCCCAACAGTCTTTCTACCCCTGCGCCAGAGAGATGTTGGATATCATCTTGATATTTGAGTAAAACGCCTAGAGTATCGTGAATGACTTCATCACTTAAATCTTCCTGATCTAAGGCCACTAAGGCATTGAGCCAGTCTAAAGTCTCAGCGATACCTGGCATTTTATATAGGTCTTCTTGGCGTAAAGCTTGTATGAACGCGACGACTTCAAGGGCCAATCGCTCTGGAGTCTGAGGAACTTTTGTCAAAACAATCGAATATTCCTTCTCAAAGGTAGGGTAATCAATCCAGTAGTATAAACAACGACGCTTAAGCGCATCATGAACTTCGCGGGTGCGGTTGGAAGTAATGATCACCACGGGAGGTTCTTCCGCTTTAAGCGTCCCAATTTCAGGAATAGTGATTTGAAAATCGGACAAAACTTCTAACAAATAGGCTTCAAATTCTTCATCAGCTCGGTCTAATTCGTCAATCAATAAAACGGGTTCAGCCCCATTGATCCGATCAATCGCTTGCAGTAAAGGGCGTTTGAGTAAAAATTCTTCGTCGAATATGCGCTTTAAGGCGGTGTTCTGGTCGACCTGACCCGACGCTTCCATGAGCCGAATTTCCATCATCTGTCGAGTATAATTCCATTCATAAACCGCTGTATTAATGTCTAAGCCCTCATAGCATTGCAACCTCACCAGAGACCGACCTAACATGGCCGACAAGACTTTGGCGATTTCAGTTTTGCCCACCCCAGCTTCACCTTCTAAAAATAGAGGCCGCCTGAGTTTGATGGCCAAATAAATGGAGGTGGCCAAACTGCGTTCAGCTATATAGTGTTCTGTTTGGAGAGCCTCTTGAATTTGATTGATTGACGTAATTTGCTCGGTTGGTAACAATTTTTAACTCCAGATTATGTAGTTTGGAAATATGTAGCGATATTAGAGGGAGCCATTTTACTTCGCTGTGGCGCTTCCCGCAAACGGCACAAGTGGCAAGGTAGCAAGGTTGCAGAGTTGCAGGGTTGCAAGGTGACTTTCGCTGGCGAAAAGCGCAGTGTCAGGCGTTTGGGACGGTCCTTCCTTTGGAACGCATCAGCCCAAATTGTTCGGAGAGAGCACATGGATAATAAAAAATACACAGCGAGAAATCAATCATTTTCCGTAATCTTATCTTCATCTGTCATTGGCCTTACCGCCATTGGGCGAGCGACGGTTATCGCCTTAAGGTTGACAATTTGCCAGAAGATAATTTTGCTATTAAATTACGTCAACTTTGAATTGTAATTCAACCTTTTCTGAGGGGCTGCAAAGAACCTAAAATTGCTTGCTTTGATCTGCTGTGTTTCGGGTTTTGCCTAGTGCCGATTTTTCACAGCAGTTGCAGCCAATCCTCGAAAATAAAAAATTTTGGCATATTAGCGCGAGTCAACCCCACAGGCGTGTGGGATGTACTTGTTTTGCCAAATCTCCAACTTGAGGTATAATCGTCAACCCCACAGGCGTGTGAGATGCACGACAACCCCAAAATCAATGATCTGTTGCAAAGTGTCAACCCCACAGGCGTGTGGGATGCACGCTCACAGTGGAGTTTATAAATAATGCAGGTATCGTCAACCCCACAGGCGTGTGGGATGCACGGAAACAACAGAATATAAAAACTGCATAGAAAACGTCAACCCCACAGGCGTGTGGGATGCACGTTTGACCTAACGTAGTATAAGTTCTCAAAAAGGGTCAACCCCACAGGCGTGTGGGATGCACGCAGCCGCACGGGCTATAGAAGAATTGATTGTGCGTCAACCCCACAGGCGTGTGGGATGCACGGTCGAGTTGTCCTTCGCACCGTCCATTGGCCGGGTCAACCCCACAGGCGTGTGGGATGCACGACTTGGGATGGTTTGGCAGGGTGAACCTTGTCGTCAACCCCACAGGCGTGTGGGATGCACGGCAATCAGAGCATGAAAGGTTATTTGCAGAAAGTCAACCCCACAGGCGTGTGGGATGCACGGCCTGACACAAACGGGCTGGCCCATTGGTGAGCGTCAACCCCACAGGCGTGTGGGATGCACGTTTCCGATAACAATAATTTAATACCGTTTCCAAAGTCAACCCCACAGGCGTGTGGGATGCACCGGCCAACAATACTTGACCAGCTCGCAGAGATACGTCAACCCCACAGGCGTGTGGGATGCACTTTTTTTCTTTGTTTATTTGTCATTTTTCATTTTGTCAACCCCACAGGCGTGTGGGATGCACGGCCAATGACAGATGAAGATAAGATTACGAAAAGTCAACCCCACAGGCGTGTGTCAACCCCACAGGCGTGTGGGATGCACCCCCGACTAGAAGTCGGGGGCTTGTGAGAATGCCTTACTTTCAGTAAGGATGCAAGCCCCAGGTTGACCAGCCTAAGTCTTGAAAAAAAGGCTACGTTCAAGAGGTCAAGACACCCAAGTGTGAACGCTCCAGCACTTGGCTTTGGCTCTGTCGAGCTATGTCGAGTAGGATTAAAAGTTTCATGGGGTAGGAACGGTGTTCTATTCACGACAAGCCTTTTGAACCTTGGCGAGGAGCAACTACGGCCTTCGGGCTGCCTTATCCGAAAGGATTGTTAAAATGCTAGTGTATGTCCAAGATAAAAACAAGAACCCTTTAATGCCCACCAAGCGGTTAGGAAAAGTCAGACGATGGCTCTTTTCTGGCCGGGCAGAAGTGGTCGCTTACGAGCCGTTTACCATTCGCCTGCTTGATTTAGATGGTGGCTATACTCAGCCACTTGAAGCAGGCGTAGATTTGGGCACGGCTCATGTGGGTGTTTCAGTGGTGTCTGAACAAGAAGAACTATTCGCTGGGGAGTTTAAATTACGGACGGATATATCAAAGCTGTTGACAAAGAGACGAATGTTTCGACGCAGTAGACGCGGTCGAAAGACACGTTATCGCCAGGCACGATTTCTCAATCGTAAGCGCAAAGACAAGCTTATGCCCTCAGTGAGAGCTAAAGTTGAACAAACGCTAAAGGTCATCAAACTGGTTCGGGATATTTTGCCGATAGCCCACTGGACATTTGAGATTGGAAACTTTGATACGCACAAATTAGTTAATCCAGAAGTAAAAGGAACAGATTATCAACAAGGAAAGAAACACGGCTTTTGGAATGTGCGCGAATATGTGTTATGGCGCGATAAACATCTTTGCCAAGCGTGTAAAGGGAAATCAGAAGATGTCGTGCTAAACGTCCATCATATCCAGCAGCGTAAAGACGGGGGTAGTGATCGTCAAGGAAACTTGATAACCCTGTGTGAGACCTGTCATAACAAGCATCATCAAGGGGTGAAAGTGCTAAACTTGACAGCCCCTAAAACGTTGCGGGATGCGACCCAATTCAATGTTGTGAAAACCTACGTGAAGCAAGAAACAACTAATCTTAACCGAGCAGTCACCTATGGCCATATCACCAAAGCGAAACGAATAGAAGCTGGCTTGCCAAAAAACCATGTCAACGATGCCTTTGTCATAGCTGGGGGACAAAAGCAGAAACGAACGCAAAGTCGTTATTTGGGCGTATTTGCTAGAAGACAAAACCGTAAACTATTCAAAGGCATCCGCTCGCATATTCGCAATACCATCCCTTCAGCCAAAGGCTTTAGGCGTGGAGACCGCGTGAGGTTGAACGATGGGCGGGTAGGCTTTATCTACGGCTTGCGCTCCAGTGGTTATTTTGACGTGCGTCGCTTGAGTGGTGAGGTCTTATTCCATTCACTTAGTTGGAAAAAGTTAGAACGGCTTGAAGCAGCAAAAACCTTGAGGCTTGAAATTCAATAGGCTAACGGAGGATGCCTAGCTCCTCCCCCTACACCTAGTCGGGGGTTTCCGCTAGGCTGAACTTCTATGAAACAAAATCGGAAATGAAGAAGCGGCAGGAGATTGGACGCGGTTTGCGTCTGCCGGTTGATAATACAGGGATACGGATTTTTGATAAAAGTATTAACCAGCTGACCATCATTGCCAATGAAACCTAATGAATGTGGGGTTAAGTTTACAGAGCGGGTTAAGAACGCCCGAGAAAAAGAGCAGATAAAGTTGACCAAAGATTTGGGAACCAGCCCTGAATTTCAAGAGATTTGGGAGCGTATTAAACAAAAGACTGTCTATCGCGTTTATTACAGGACCGATGCGTTAATTGCAAATGCCGCCAAAGCCGTAGAAAATATGAACCCGCTTACCCGTCCCATGCTCACTGCACAACGGGTTAGCTTATCCTACACAGAAGAAGGCATTGAAGGTCAATTGACAGATATGACTCGCCACATTGTAGAAAATACGAATCACACCATCCCCGATGTCTACGCCTATATTCAGGGCAAAGTCAACATTACTCGCCGCACTATCTTTGAAATTCTAAAACGTTCCGGCAGAATCAAAGACCTGACCCTTAACCCCCAACTTTTTTTAGATAATCTGGTGCAGAAAATACAAACTGTATTGTATGAGTTGATGGTTGACGGCATTAAATATGAAAAGTTAGGCAGTCGTGAATATGAAATGCTGCTATTTGAAAATGAAGAAATAAAAACCTATTTGAGCAACTTGTTCAAAGTCAACAAACAGGAAAAGACGATTTACAACTACGTGCCGCTAGATTCCAGGGTAGAAGAAAAATTTGCTCAGGACTGTGAAGCTGATAACAACGTGAAATTTTACTTTAAGTTGCCTCGCGGCTTCAAAATTCCAACGCCGCTTGGCCCTTATACCCCTGATTGGGCTGTAATTTTTGAGAATGACCGGCGGCTATATTTTGTAACTGAAACCAAATCAAGGCTTGATAAAGAATCGCTACGGGGCATTGAAGAACACGCGATAAATGAGGATTTGGTTAGAGTTCGATACACTCATGGGGGTGAACTGATTGAGTGTGGGAAATATTAGCTATTGTACAAAAGAGAGACAGAGATAAAATATTAAAGTAGTTTACTCCGTAGAGGTTGAATTGGGAAAAAAACAAACAACGCCAACATTTGTAACCGAGATACCATTACAGGTATCAAATGAACTAACAGCTAAATTAAACAAACGGTTTGAGGCAGGGAGGCAGGTTTACAATGCTTGCTTGAGCGAATGTCTTAAACGGTTAGACGCAATGCGTGGGTCTTCGGACTGGAAAGAGGCAATTGCGTTAAAAACTGAAACTAAACGTAAGGCGGCATTAAAGCCGTTATTTAAGCGGTTTGGGTTTCGAGAATATGATTTACACCCTTACGCTAAACAGTTTGGGTATTATTGGATAGGGCATCATGTTGACAGCCAGACAGTTAAACGACTGGCAACAAGAGCGTTCAATACTACTCACATGTATGCGTTTCAAAAAAACGGGATTAAACGAGGGAGGCCAAAATTCAAGCGGTTTGGTGAATTGAACGCTTTAGAGAGCATAAATAATACACAGGGGATTGTTTGGCGTGATGGCGTGGTTCGTTGGAACGCTGGTAACGGTAAAAACGATGGTAACGGCATAAAATCTGCTGGTAACGGCAACAGAGCTAAATCTAAAATCCTTGAGTTAGAGGCAATTGTCACGGATGACCCCGTTATGCAGCACGGGTTATCCAGTCGAATAAAGTATGTGCGGTTAGTCAGGCGCAATCTGAATGGCAAAACCAGATTTTATGCACAACTGGTTAATGAAGGCCATCCTTATCAACGGTTCCATTTAGGACACGGAGATGTGGGGATAGATATAGGGCCGTCTACTATCGCAATTGTGGCAATTGAACATAAAGCGCAGTTGCAGCAGTTTTGTGAGGAATTAGCTGATAAGCGGGCTGAGATTAAACGCTTGCAAAGGCACCTTGACCGTCAACGCCGTGCTAACAATCCTGACAATTACAACCCTGATGGAACTGTCAAACCACGCTCACAGCTAAGGCGGTGGGTTAAATCGAATAGACAGTTAAAAACTGAACTGCGACTTCGTGAAATAAAGAGAAAGGAAGCTGCGTATAGAAAATGTCTACATGGGCAACTGGTCAACAAAATCCTTCAAATGGGGGATACTGTACTGTTGGAGAAGTTATCGTATGTCGCTTTTCAAAAACGATGGGGTAAATCAGTAGGTACTCGGGCACCTGGCATGTTTGTTGAGAAGTTGCGGCAAAAGGTAATAGAGGCTGGTGGTATGGTTGAGGAATTTTCACCATACAAACCGAAACTAAGCCAGCTTGACCACACGACAGGCGAATACAGAAAGAAACCTCTCTCACAGAGGTGGCATACATTCGATGATGGGTGTACTGTGCAGCGTGATTTATATTCAGCATTTTTGGCCGCTTGTATTGAGGATGGAGAATTTCAGAAGCACCTGGCTGATGAGCGTTGGTCTGTCGTCAAACCGATGCTCGATCATGCAATTCAGGATATTGACCGAAACGGCAACTTGCCAGCCAGTTTCGGATTGTAGTATAAAACGGCCAGAGTTCGGGCCGCAGTCGATAATTAACACCTTTGAATTATCGTGTATGGCGATTTACAGCATTGATGTTATTGACTGGAACGATAACAAATACGGAACGAGGCTACACTACTAGAGAGTGCAGAGAGCTCCGTTATATTAGTTATCCCCCCATGTGTGTGGGTTCGCTTGTGGGTTAGTGTTGTTTTCACCCTAATAGTATAGTATAGTCCCCACAGGCGCGTGGGTGAACTGGAGTTCATCCCCATCCAACGGGGACAGGCGATAATAGTCCCCACAGGCGCGTGGGTGAACTGACGACGAAGACGAGCAGCGGCGGGAATGGCCGCATAGTCCCCACAGGCGCGTGGGTGAACTGCCACCGCCGAAGCTGCCGCCGAAGCTGCCGCCATAGTCCCCACAGGCGCGTGGGTGAACTGCGCAGATTTAACCACCGAAACAGGTTGTGTAAAATAGTCCCCACAGGCGCGTGGGTGAACTGAAACTCCCTCACGCCGTACCAATTAACATACATAGTCCCCACAGGCGCGTGGGTGAACTGTTATCGGCATCGATCCACAGGTGCCGACCCTGATAGTCCCCACAGGCGCGTGGGTGAACTGGGCATCGCAAACGACATCCCTGCCTAAGAAAGACATAGTCCCCACAGGCGCGTGGGTGAACTGCCTGTGTCTCTGCGGGGCCAAATTAGCGGGCAATAGTCCCCACAGGCGCGTGGGTGAACTGTGAGATTCAGTCTAAACTCCTCACGGTCCAAGCATAGTCCCCACAGGCGCGTGGGTGAACTGCCTCAACCCGAGCTCACAACTTCCTCAAATTCAATAGTCCCCACAGGCGCGTGGGTGAACTGTTCTTTCTCTCACCCATTCGCCGACCGTGTCATCATAGTCCCCACAGGCGCGTGGGTGAACTGGTTATCCGCGGATCTGCTCAATGCGGTTCACAATAGTCCCCACAGGCGCGTGGGTGAACTGAAACGGTCACCCCCCGATAACGCAGGTGTTCAAATAGTCCCCACAGGCGCGTGGGTGAACTGGCGTTCACAGAAAAGGGGCAGCCTGCTACAGGCATAGTCCCCACAGGCGCGTGGGTGAACTGGAAATGCGGCATGACCTATACGGCAGTGACATCGTAGACCCCACAGGCGCGTGGGTGAACTGTTACAGAGGTAAAACAATTATATGCGTAACCTGCTTTTGGTGTTTGTATTACCTTTAGCAGAGGTAGCAATCCAATCAATTCAAACTGGTTTACCGCCTAGTTTGACGCATACCCCTGAGCGTTTCCAAACTGATTTACTCGCCCTAAACCAGCTTAGTGATGAAGTATTCGTTAGGCTTAATGTCGCCCAAATTCCCTCGCCAACTGATGGGCGGATAAATGAATCATCGTGGGACGACCATGCGGGCAGGTGCGCGGATTGTCGCTTTGTTCTAGTTGACGCATCAAGGCTTCCATCTCTTGATAGGACAGACTTTGGCCCCCCTTTATCGAAGCGCGTTTACAGACGATGATCGCCACCCTTTCGTGTGTTTCGCGGGCCAAAGGAACCGCGCCTTCAGTCATGTCGCCCAAGACATCGGAGAAGGCTGTTAAGGGGTCAGTCTGACCGAAGATTTCAGGGATGGTCATGAGGCGGTAGCTGTCGCCGCCAAAGTGTTCTAGTTCAAAGCCGACTTGGGTTAAGGCATCCCTCTCGGCCTCAACGATGGCTGCTTGGGCAGGGTTGAGATTGAGCAAAAGTGGGTCGAGCAATCTTTGGCTGACAGTAGCGGCGGCGGCTGTTTGAGCCATGAGCTTATCATATTGGATGCGTTCGTGGGCCGCATGTTGATCAACTAAATAAAGACCATCTGGCCCTTCAGCAATAATATACATCTGTTGTATTTGACCGACCACCCGAATCGGGGGGAGACTCTGCTTTTCTTGGTCAGTGACGAATCCAAAATCTTCAGCGGGATTTCCGTCAGAGTCTAAAGTGCGCTGGGCCTCAAATCCGAGTTGGTTGAAATTGCGTAAATCGTCGCCGCTCAAGGAAGCCTGTGGCGACTTATCCCATCTTGACTCAAACCACTCTGACCAAGCCCCCTTATCCTCCTCAGACCGACCTAAAACTTGTGCTGGACGGACTAAGGGCGCGTTGTCCGTGAGTGTGAGACGCACTGGTCCTTGTACGGCATTGAACACAGATTGAAAGTTGCGAAACTTGACTTCAGCTTTGGTGGGGTGGACGTTGATATCAACCTCACTGGGGTCTAGGTCGATGTTGATCACGGACACCGGATGGCGACCAATCGGCAGGAAGGTATGATAAGCCTGCGCCACCGCATGAGATAGGGAGCGGTCTTGAATCCAGCGTCGATTGACGAAGAAAATCAACTGATCACGCTGACCACGATGCAGGCTTGGTTCGCTGATATATCCAGACACCTTAATTTCCGCATCGCCTGTCTCGGTCTCTTGTAAAGGCATCATTTGTTTGGCCGTCTCCAAACCCCACACGGAAACGATGACATCATGCCATGAGCCGGTCCCGTCCGTTTGAAAGACTGGCCGATTATTGCTGACCAGAGAGAAGCGGATTTTGGGATAGGCCAGGGCATAGTGATTGACAACGCGATTGATATGGCCTGTTTCAGTGGCATCGGCTTTCAAGAATTTAAGGCGGGCGGGCACATTATAGAATAGGTTTTCGATGATGATCACTGTTCCCGCTGGGGCTCCGATTGGCCCCAAAGCTTGACGCAAACCGCCTTCAAAACGGATTTGAGTGCCACTGGTCTGGGAGGCTGGACGACTGATTAAGTTCAAGCGAGACACAGCGGCTATCGAGGCCAAGGCTTCGCCGCGAAAGCCCAATGTCTGCACGGTAAAGAGGTCTTCAATCGCGCTCAGTTTACTGGTGGCATGTCGTTCAAAGGCGATAGGCACTTCATTGTTGGGGATGCCAGCACCATCATCGCTAATTTTAATTAATTGTTTACCACCGGTCATGATTTCAACGCGGATCGTCTGTGCTGCTGCATCAATTGCGTTTTCAATTAATTCTTTAACCACCGAGGCCGGTCGTTCAACCACTTCGCCTGCCGCAATCTTAGCAGCCACATCGGGGGAGAGAACTTGGATGGGCATTTTATGTTAGCCTGTTTGAGTTTATCAGTTTATTTATATCATACAAGGGTCTGGGTCATCTTACAAAAAACCCCCTGTGTCAATCAGGAATGATAAATCATCGCTTTGTTTTGCTCTGACAGTTATTTTAGGGTACGATTAGTTAAATTTAAAGGAGGTCAACGATGCTTGAAACACCCATAATTTCCCCATCAAAAGCAATAGATCGTCCCGCCTGGATTCCCCCCGAAATCACCCATGATTGGGACAGCAACCCCTATGCTTATCAAACGGAGGAGGAACTGATGCCCGCAGGCGGTGCCCATAATCAACTCTTGGCTTATATGATGGAGTTATTACGTCATGTGATGAAAGGGAAAGGTCTGATGTTGTTGATGGATACGTTTATGCTGTATAGAGATCAACAAGGGAAAAAGCAACGCATTGCCCCTGATTTACTCTTAATGCCATATCGGGAGGAAGTGCCTTCAGCGTATGATTTGGATATTGAATATCCACCAACCTGTATCATCGAAGTTACATCCCCAAAGAGTCATTTCAAGGATCTAGAAGATAATGTGTCCCTATATTTTGGTTTAGGTATCCAAACGTATCTGGTCATTGATGCGATCACCCCCCAAGGAAAGACGCGACCTCAAATTCAGCTTCATCTATGGCGTTCAATCAAGGGCACAATACAGAAGGTAGCACCAGATGCAGAGGGCTATTACACGTTACCAGAAATGGAATTAAAAATTCGGGCGATTGGACAAAGAATGATCTTAGTGGATATTGTAACAGATGGAGTTCTTTTTGATAATAGCGACTTTGCCCTCGCCTTAGCGAATACACAGGCAGAACGACGAGCAGAACAAGAAGCACATTTAGCAGAACAAGAAGCACGTTTAGCAGAACAAGAAGCACGTTTAGCAGAACAAGAAGCACATCAAGCGACAAAAGAAGTCCTCCGCACAGAACAAGAAGCACGACAAGCCGCAGAAGCCAGCCTAGCGGAGACGCATCAGGAGATTGCGCTGGCGATGTGGCGTAAAGGGCTTGATCTTGCTTTGATTGCGGAAGTGACAGGTTTGTCAGAGATAGGGTTGAAAAAGTTGATTGAGAAAGCGAATTAATCAACTGACCCAATTTGGGCCCCAAACTCAGTTTTGAAACGAAATTGGGTCAGTGTAAAGCAGGAATGGGATATCTTATTTTGGCGTTTGCTAATCCCTAATCCCCTGTTAATTCACTGCCGTCAGCGTTGCACCTGGCTCTCCAGGCAAATAATGCTGACATTCCTTTTCACTCATTGCACGGGTTACGCGGCTATAGGCGAGATCAATCAAATCATCTAAATCTAAGGCATGCCTTTCGATAGTGCCTTCCCAGGTGCCTGTGGCGAGACGTTTGCCATCAGGACTAAATGCGATTTGGGTGAAATGGTTGGCATTCGTAAAGAGAGTAAGCAAAGGTTGTTGCGTCGCTAAGTCCCATATTTTGGCTGTACCATCATAGCTGGCTGTTGCCAAGCGGGTTCCATTAGGGCTAATCGCCAAACGAGAAACAGTGCTGGTATGGCCGCTCAAGGTGAATGATTTTTGAGCCTCATCCTGGCTGATTTCCCAGCCAATGGTTGTTCCTTCCCGGGTGGAGGCGATTAATCGTTGCCCATCAGGGTTAAAGACGATATCGAAGAAGTCAGTGCTTTCTAATAAAGTCAAGTGTAAACGACTATTGAAATTGCCCTCGCCAATATCTTCTAAATCCCAAACTCGAATGACAATGTAAAGCATTGATGGCTTCAGTCGTTTCATATTGAGACAAAGCATCTAAAGCTAACAAAACACTTAACTCAGGATCAATTTCTAAATTATTCCAAGAAGCGGTTGATAATTCAAGTGGGAAGGCGATTTTGGTTTGCTCTTCTAAACTGCCCGCTAAGAATACTGTCTTTAAATGCAACTTTTTACGGGCATCTTTTTCTTCTGGGGTACGGGTAACGGGACATTGTCAAAGGTGAATAAACGATAGCGGCCAAAGATATCGATGACGGCGGCTAGTTGGTGGTTGACAGTTGGCGCTTGTCCCTCAGCAACTGAGCTTTGATCTGAAACCGCTATAGAATGATTATTCTCCAAGGCTAAGGCTTCTAGTTCGTTGCATAAAACACGCCGTCTTGTATCTTCAACGCCTTCGCCCAAGGTGACTAAACAGAAGAAAAGTTGATGCGTTAAAGCTTGACAGGCTGATTCTAAACCGGTGTAAAGTTCATCGGCCCGGCGAGCCAAGGCCCATTGGCTGATCAAATAATAGGTTAACAATTAATAAATGACAAAGAACAAGGAACACCCCATGATTAAAATACTTGTTTTACATGGCCCAAACTTAAATTTATTCGGTCAACGCGAACCAGGAATTTATGGCTCGACCACCCTAGAGCAAATCAATGAGCGGCTGCGGACCTTTGCTCAAGAACGGGGCGTTGAATTAGAAACCTGTCAATCAAATAGTGAAGGCGGTTTGATCGATAAATTGCATGAAGCCATGGCCTGGGCGGATGGCGTGGTGTTCAACCCAGGTGCTTACACCCATACTTCAGTTGCCTTGCGGGATGCCATCGCTGGGACAGGGTTAAAGGTCGTCGAAGTTCATTTGAGCAACGTCCATGCCCGCGAAGAATTTCGACAGCGTAGCTTTTTGGCTCCGAAATGCGTTGGTCAAATTAGTGGTTTTGGTTGGCGCAGTTATATTTTAGGTGTGGAGGCGATATTGGGTGTCGTGGCCTCAGAGGACTAACCAGAAGAAGGGTGACTGCTCTCTCCCTGACTGTGTAATCCCTATATATTTATGATGACCTGATTCGTCCAGAAAAACAAGAAGATAGGTCAACAAATTTGATTAATATTGTCGAGTCATGATTTATGGGTATACTTAAAGGGGTTAAAGACACGCTTTGACAAATCGTAAAATATATTGTGCTTTTAGCATCTATGATGTATTGACGTATGATAATTAGGTATTAGTTGCTGGATGTTTTTTATTAATTGCTAATCGCTCATTGTTAATTGGACATGAATAGTCCCAATTTTCAGACCATTGGTCTGTTATATCATCCAAAACTACCTCAATCCCGAGTCATGGTCGCTGAAATGTTAGAATTTGTGGAAGAGTTCGGTATTCAGGCTTGGGTCAGTGAGAGTTGGGACGCTCGGATAATTATTCCGAAGCTTGATAAAACAGATTTGATCGTCACCTTGGGTGGTGATGGTTCGATATTGCGGGCAGCGCGAATGGCTTTAGGTCATTCAGCCCTGATTTTGGGGGTAAACATGGGGCGCATTGGTTTTTTAGCTGAGGTAGAACCCGCTGAATGGCAACAATGCTTTAAGCAGATACTTACCGAGTCCTATTGGACTGAAAACCGTATGATGATTCAGGTGCGCCTTTATCGAGACGATAACTTGATTGAAAAAGAGGAAGCCTTGAATGATGTGGTCATCAGTCGCAATAGACCTGCTCGCGTTGTCCGTATGGCCACTTATGTCAATGACAGCTATTTGACGACCTACACGGCTGATGGCATGATTCTATCAACACCGACTGGGTCAACCGCCTATGCCTTAGCTGCAGGTGGCCCAATTTTACCACCAGAGCTTAAAAATTTTTTACTCATCCCCGTGGCCCCGCATCTGAGTCTAGAGAAGGCCCTTGTGTTAGCTCAGGGAGATACAGTTAAACTAGAACTACAAGCACACTATCAAGCAGTCTTAACCATTGATGGGCAATTAGACTTTGACTTACAAAGTGGTGACTCGCTTGAAGTAAGTGTTAGCGCTAAAATGAGTCGTTTTCTACGCTTACAAGATTCAAATTATTTTTATAAGACGATGCTCCAGCGTTTAGGCTGGCAAAATGATTAGCAAAGTGGCAAGTAGCAGAGTAGCAGAGGGTGCTATAACAAAGGACGACTGCCACTTTGCCACGCTGAGAGGTTTTACCATGACAACAGATCTACAAAATCCAAAAACAGAAGATATGGCCGAAGAGGTAATAGAAGAAGCTAGGGTGTGTTATCGTCACCCTGAGACAGAGACGGGGCTGCGTTGTACTCGCTGTGAACGCTATATATGTGCCAAGTGTGCGAAACGTACGCCAGTAGGCTATATCTGCCCTGAGTGCCAGCGCAGTCAAGAAGATCGCTATTTCAACGGAGGCGATGCCGATTATATTTTAGCCAGTGTTGTGTCCTTACCATTGGCCGTGATTGCTAATTTCGCCTTTATCCTACTGAGTTTTGGTTTCTTTTTTGGCTGGATGATCGCTTTATTGGGGGCCCCTTTTGTAGCTGGCTTCATTTCTGAAGCGGTGCGGCGGGTTGTACAAAAACGTCGTTCCAGATACTTGCCCCACATCGTAATTGCTTGTATGATTATCGCCGCCCTGCCCTTCTTTTTTTATTCTTTGGTATTGCCGCTTATATTTGGTAAGTTGCCTAATTTTTTTGCAATGATACCAATTTTAATTTTTCTTGTGGCAGGTGCTGGTACTGTTCGACTTCGTTTACGCTGACGAAAGAACAAGCAATGCTCCTCGAATTGACCATTAAAAATTTTGTTTTGATTGAGCAACTACAACTAAATTTTACAAGTGGCTTTAACGTTCTCACAGGTGAGACTGGGGCTGGTAAATCTATTATTATTGATGCAATCACTTTGCTTATTGGGGGACGTGGCAGTACAGAAGTGGTACGGGCTGGGGAGAAATCAGCCTACGTTGAAGGCACATTTGACCTACCTCCCTTACTCCAAGATGTGATTTTACCGCGTTTGGAGGAGGAAGGCTTAGAAGGTGATGAGGATAATATTCTGATATTGACTCGAGAAATTCGGGCCACTGGGCCTAATCATTGTCGGGTTAATGGTCGGCGCGTTAGTTTGAGCTTGTTAGGTCAAATCGCCCTGCCGTTGGTAGATATACATGGTCAACATCATAATCTCAGATTGATGCAACCTCGCCAACATCAAGCTTTATTGGATCGTTTTGGAGGCCTTGAAGCTGAAAGCCAAGCCTTAGCCCAAGCGTATCGCAAACTACAAAAAGTGCTACGTGAATTAAATCATTTACAGCAAAATGAGCGCGAATTGGCGCGGCGGATTGATCAACTCACGTTTCAATTACAAGATATTGAAGCGGCAGATTTACATCTTGGTGAAGACGACGAACTCACGCAGGAACGCAATCGTTTAGCGAATGCTGAAAAATTGAGCAAACTCGGCGGGGAGGCTTATCAGATTTTGAGCCAAAGCTTGGATGAACAGCCCTCCGTCAGCGACATCTTCGGTCAAATTGTGGATCGTCTTTCTAGTTTACAGCAGACTGATCCTAGGGCAGAGCCAATTTTGCACCTGGCTGAAAACATCAGCTATGAAATTGAAGATTTATCAGGCCAACTGCAAGATTATGCCGCCGCAATTGAGTTTAATCCCACCCGCTTGGGCGAAGTTGAAGACCGTTTAGCCTTAATTTATAACTTGAAGCGAAAATACGGTCATCGTATTGAAGACATCATCGCCTTTGGCGAGGCGGCTGCGAAAGAACTCAAGGTGATTAGTCATGCTGAAGAGCAAATAGAGGCTCTCCAGTCCGAAGTAGAAAAGTTGCGCCAAAGCATTGGTCGTCTGGCAGCCACGCTCTCGATAAAACGACAGGCCTGTGGTCAGCGGTTGGCTCGAGGGATTGAGACCGAATTAAAGTCGTTGGGGATGGCTCAAACGCAATTTGTGGTGCAATTAGACCGGGTTCGCCATCCAAATGGGGTCTATGTAGAGGATGAATTGATCGCCTGCGATGAAACTGGTATTGATAAAATTGAATTTTTTATTTCCCCTAATCCTGGCGAATTGCCTAAATCAATGGCTAAGGTCGCATCAGGCGGAGAGATAAGCCGGCTCATGTTGGCCCTTAAAACCGTTTTGGCGCAAGCTGATGAGACTCCCACCCTTATTTTTGATGAAGTTGATCAAGGCATTGGGGGACGTGTCGGCAGTATCGTCGGACGCAAGTTGTGGGGCTTAACGCAACGAGGCCGACACCAGATCCTCTGTATTACGCACTTACCCCAAATTGCCGCTTATGGCGACCAACATTTTCAGGTGGCCAAGCAGGTCAAAGGTCAACGGACGCACACCAGGTTAAGCCAGCTAAAGGGTGAGATGCGCGTTGAGGAACTGGCTCAAATGTTGGGGGCTCTCACGGATAGCACCCGCCTGTCAGCCCAAGAACTTCTGACCGAAGCAGCCCACCATCAGGGAGATGTCTCGCCTGATACCCTTGAACAGTAGACGCTATTTTGAGGCCCATATTTAACCCCTAACCTTCAATAAACTTAAAATCACATGAATGAATCCGAACCCACCACGGGCGTGAGTTTACTTTGGCCTTCTGGCGTAGAAAAATCACATGACACAGGGAAAATCAGCCAACAAACGCTACGTGACCTAGGGATTGATAAAATTGCGGCTTTCATTAGTCAAGACCATCGTCAAGTGACTGGCGTAACAGAAATCTTGGCTAACCTCTGTCAAGACCCGCAGGTGATCCATTACCGCCAAGAGATCATGGCTGATTTATTGCTCTATCCAGATTTGGTGCAGGGCCTTAAGGCGATGCTACCGCTCATCGCTGATTTAGGGGCTTATAGTGCTTATCAGACTCGACATATTGGCCAAATGAGTGCTTTGGTCTGGCGTTTGGGTGAGTTAGAACTCTATATTCGATGTATAGAAACGCTGTATCAAGTTTTAGTTGAAAATACGGAGTCTTTTCAAGCAGAAGGATTGGTACAACTGCGGCTGTGGATCAAGTCGCTGGCCGCTGACCCAGATTTTCAAGCCTTGGTTGAAGAATTACCGAATCTCATGGCCCAAGTGCGGCAAATGTCAAGCGTGACAATCGGGGTCAATCTTGATGCCCAACTGCGTCCCGAAGCAGGGACCTTACTGTCAATTAATAATTACGCCTTCAAAGGCGAATCGCTTTTACAACGTCTTTTGGGTCATCCGCCTAAAGATGAATTTCATGGCATTACCCCGCTTTATCAGCGTGGGGGTCAGATGAACCGGAGCTTGCTACAAGACCTGCTCAAGGACTTAGACTATATCTTAGATGAAACGACGGATGCCTTGGCCCTAGCTTTGGGACGTTATACACGCATTAAGACCAGTTATTTCAAGCCTTTGGCCTTTGAGTTAGTTTTCTATCTAGGGGCTACCCGTCTCATCAACCAAGTGCAGGCTCGAGGCTTATCCCTCTGCCGTCCTGAGATTGCTCCTCAAACAGAAAGAGTGGCTTGTCTAACCGGTCTCTACGATTTGAATTTGGCCCTTCGTTTATGTGAGAAGACTGCTGAAGCCGACTTGAGTCAGATCTTGGTCACAAACGATATTTCATTTCAGGATGAAGGCCGCATCTTTATTCTCACTGGCCCCAACCAAGGCGGAAAAACGACCTATACCCAAGCAATTGGCTTAAGTCAAGCCCTGTTTCAAGCTGGCTTATACATCCCTGGCACTCAAGCCCGTCTCAGCCCCGTTGATGGCATCTTCACCCACTTCCCGGCTGAAGAAAATCCCAGCTTAGAAGCTGGTCGCTTTGGTGAAGAGGCCAAACGACTGAACAATATATTTCAGCATATCACTCGTTATAGTTTAGTCTTACTCAACGAATCGTTAACCAGTACCAGCGAAGGCGAGGCCCTCTACTTAGCCCAAGACATTGTGCGCGGCTTTCGCCTGCTGGGTCTGCGCGTCGTCTTCGCCACCCATCTCCACAATTTGGCTGAATGCGTTGAGGAGATTAATACAGACACGGCGGGTGATAGCCGTTTGATCAGCCTGGTAGCAGGTATGGTGGGCTTGGATGGGGCGAGTGAGGCCAGTGGAGCGAAGCGGACGTATAAGATTCAGCCTGGCCACCCTTTAGGGATCAGCTATGCTCGTGATATTGCCGCTCAATTTGGGATTAGTTTGGAGAAAATTTTGCAGACCTTGGAGAAACGGCAGGTGATGTAGTAATTGTGCGTTAAAAATATGCGAGAAATAAGAGAACTCAAGATAACCTACAACCGAAAGCGCGTTGAAGATGATTTGCTCAGTGGCTCTGCCGAATCCCCTGAACACGTATACCATTTATTTAAAGAGATGGAAAATGAAGTGAGGGAAAAGGTTGTATGCCTTCACCTGACTGATAAGTACGAGATAATCTCATTCGAAGTTGTTTCTATTGGCACCCAGACCTATGCTATAACTGACCCTGTCGAAATTTTGCGTGGGGCCGTTCTTGTCAGAGCCACAAAAATAATTATTATCCATAACCATCCCTTTGGTTCCGCCGAACCATCAGAGGCAGATATAAAATCTGCAAATCAGCTAAAAGAAAAAGGATCTGTTCTAAATATTGATCTCCGAGATGCGCTAATTATTGGAGAAGATGGCTTCGTTAGTTTGATGGAGCGTGGGCTAATATGAGGCCTTAAGCTTATAGGTTGGTCGGGATGATAAGACTCATTAAGGTAAGTGCTATTGTTCGATGAATAATAGTGTCATGCCGGCGGCTACGCTATGGGGTACTTGCTAGTAATCAGGTATCAAAATTAGAGAGAAAGTTATGATTTCTAAGATAACGTTGGAAAATTTTTTCAGTTTCAGAAATTCAACTGTTATTGAACTTAATCCTGATATTAATATTCTGGTGGGCATTAATGGTAGTGGAAAATCAAATTTTCTTAAGGCGATTCATTTGCTTCAGGAGGGCATTGTCGGAAATGGATTGGAAAATTTTTTTAAAGGATTGGAGTGGTTTTAATTCTGTTGTGAATTTTAATAAAGCAGAAAAAGATTATATAAAACTGTCATTTGAATTTGATAAAAATGCTCTTCAAAATATAATACAAAAAGGAGGATACCAATTTTCTAACAATCCAATCTATGAAATATGTATTTTTAAATCTGGCGCAACCTCATATTATTTAAAAGAAAGGCTGTATTCCAAAAATATAACACCTGATGAAAATGATTTTATATTTATGGAAATGGATAACGCCCAAGGCATTATTTCTACCAGAGAGGGCGGCACCGTTGGTATCCAAAAATATCCTCAAGAGAATACACAAATACATTTCAGGTCGACAGAGCCTGTTTTGAGACAAATATCTGATCCTGACAGATTTTATCCGCTATTTACCTTGAAGAGAGCTTTGGAAGAATTTGTTGTTTATTATCATTTTGATGCAAGTTTTAAGAGTCCTATCAGACAGCCTGCTAGTTATGGTACTGAAACAAAGTTGCTGCCAGATGGTCAAAATCTTATGACCATTCTTAATCATATAAAAAATAACTATTCTCTGAGCTATAATCAAATTGAAGAATCTATAAAAAAAATTCATCCTTATTTCAAGGATATCAATTTTGCTTTCCTGGGTTCCAAACTGTATTTGGTCCTGCGTGAAGAATATCTTACCCGATCCGTTTCCATCGAGCATATCTCAGATGGAACACTCCGCTATTTACTTTTATTATCAGTCTTATTTAACCCAGAAAAGGGTCGTCTTTTATGTATTGATGAACCTGAAACAGGTCTTCATCCTGATATGATCAATACGATAGCCAATGCAATAAAACAAGCCTCAAGTGATACACAATTGATAATTGCTACGCATTCACCATTATTACTCAATTCATTCGATATAGACGATATTTTAATATTTGAAAAAGATAACCACAATGAAACAAGGGTCGGCGTGAAATATTCTGATGAGTTTGATCAGTGGTCTGAGGATTACCTGTCCGGCCAAGCTTGGCTACAAGGTTTGATAGGCGGAAAAAGATGGTAGACATTACAATTTATATAGAAGGAAGCACACAATCACAGAATCCGGCCGTATCAACCATTGATAATAGTGCCGTTTTTCGTGAAAATTTTCATAAACTATTTTCTCAAAAGCTATCCTTGACAGAATTTAATCTCAGGATTAAGCCATTTGGAACCATAACACAGGCAAGAAAGATGCTAGAACAGATAGAAACTCAAGGAATCAATGCTGTTCTTTTGATCGACTTAGATGGGCCTAAAGAAAAAAAGGATGAAAGACTTAATCGCTATAAGCCATTTGGTACAACCACAATTTTTTTTATGATTCAGGAAATGGAAGCCTGGATATTCTCCCAAATTGACAAAATTGAAGAATTTGGAAGGGATGAAGGCTTGATACGGAAAAAGAGTCATGAAGATATAAATAATAATCCTTTGATAAGAGATTTATACCAGAACAAACTCACTAATAACTAACAACTGTATCTATAGAGGAATATACAATGTCCAAACAAAAAGTTATCTTAAGCCCCTATCCACGTCCACTGGATATGGTGATGTCAAAAGAAGATGCGGAGCGTTTACATGATCTGGTCGATGTCATCTGGGGAAAAGATGAGGCTATCCCCGAAACGGAACTAGCAAAGGCGCGTGGCAAAGTCTTTGCTGTTGTCGCGACGCTTTGGCAACATGGGGCCCTTGATGACATGCCCAATCTGCGGGCCATTATGGAGACAGGCGGTCGTCATCCCAGCCCAAAGGCTTTGGATTATCAGACTTGCTTCGAGCGTGGTATCCGCGTCTTGAGTTGTGCGCCGGCTTATGGGCCGATGGTGGCTGAAATGGCCTTGGGGATGGCCATCGCCTGTGCCAGAGGAATTGTGGATGCCCATCTTGACTTTACTGCTGGTGAGGAAGTCTATCTTTATAACAGCAATCAAAACGCTTTTACCTTGTTCGATCAACCCCTTGGCTTTATTGGTTTTGGCGGATTAGCCCAGAACTTAAAGCAACTCCTAGCCCCCTATCGCTGTTCGATTCAGGTCTACGATCCTTGGCTACCGCCGACTTATATTACGGACCGAGGCTGTACGCCGGCTAGTTTAGAACAACTATTAGAAACGTCACGAGTTATTTTTGTCTTGGCGATTCCTGCCAATGAGAATAAGGCCATGCTTAATCGCAAATTGCTTTCCTTGATTAGACCAGAGGCTGTGCTGGCCTTGATGAGTCGGGCCCATGTCGTCGATTTTGATGCCTTAACCGATCTACTCCATCAGAAACGTTTCAGAGCAGCTATTGATGTTTTTCCGGAAGAACCCCTAGCCAAAGATCATCCTATTCGGACTGCTCCGAATACAATCCTGTCTGCCCATCGGGCTGGTACAGTGTGGAAAGATATGCACCTGATTGGGCGCATGGTGGTGGATGATCTTGAGGCGATGCTAGCAGGTCTGCCGCCAACAAAAATGCAAGTTGCACAGCCTGAGATTGTGTATCGCTTACCTTGATAATCATTTGTGGGAAATTGATTCGAATCCATGATCTTCGCGGAAACCGACTCAATGGGTCAGTAACCCCAAGTTTCCTAGCGTATGGTGCGGCTAATCGGGGTCAGTATGTGGTGATTCTTATGCCGGCTATTATCAAGGCGGTCAGGCAGGTGGCACAGAGCAACCACGCGATGGGCCCATCATTCGCTTGCAGGGAACGGCGAAAGCCTATCCCTTCTCAGTTCTCAACCATACCCCTCACTTATGCTTTTTGGTTTGGTTGGGCTGATTATCATCCAGATGGAGAGGTATATTTGGGTCTTCATTGAGTGTTGTACCCTCGTCCAGTATATTCGCCCTGAGCGTTAAGTTTTAGTATGATAGGCGACAACAAATCATTATCGAATAGTCTTGATGGAGTCAACAATGACAAATTCAGCCTTAAAATCTGCCTTCAAGTCTCACTAAATACGACAGTTAATTATTTCCGATTTCTTAAGTTTGCTATACTTCAGTCACTGTGTCACTAAGCGCTAACCACCATGACCCAACACCTTCCCCTCGTCGGCATTGATGTCGGCGGTACCTTCACTGATTTCGTCGTCCTAAACCAAGACCAACTCAACGTTTATAAATTGCCAACCACACCCGATGACCAAAGTCGGGCTATTCGAGATGGTCTACAAAATTTAGGCTTAACCCAAGCTGACATAACTCACGGCATGACAGTCGCCACCAATGCGCTCTTAGAACGGCGTGGGGCGTGTACAGCTTTATTGACCACAGAGGGCTTTGCGGATGTTCTCCTAATTGGACGACAAAACCGGCCCCAGGTCTATCAATTGACTCAGACGCGCCCTGCTCCTTTGGTCGAAGAAACCTTGCGTTTAGAAGTTCCAGAGCGATTGGATAAAAATGGGCAGGTTCTCAGGCCTTTGGATGAAGTTGCGCTTCAAGCCGTGGCTGACCGATTAACAGAGCGGGCGGTGGAAAGTCTAGCCATTGTTTTTCTTTTCGCATTTCAGAA
The DNA here is from genome assembly GCA_965199695.1 of Anaerolineae bacterium. Classification (GTDB taxonomy): domain Bacteria; phylum Chloroflexota; class Anaerolineae; order 4572-78; family 4572-78; genus CBDAUV01. The sequence goes on from OZ241372.1 coordinate 3,922,815, forward strand.
TCCTGATCATGAACGGCGAGCGGCTGACTTGATTCAAAGCCGCTTACCCGATTTGCCGCTCTCTTTGAGCAGCGAAATCCTGCCCGAATATCGAGAATACGAACGCACCGCCACCACGGTGATCAATGCTTATGTCCAACCTTTGGTTGCCCGATATTTGACGCGCTTAGAGCAGACACTGACTGGCAGTCAAGTTCGCATCATGCAGTCAAATGGTGGCGCGATTGGCTTAGAGCAAGCGGCTAGCCAGGCAGCCCGTCTCGTTTTGAGCGGGCCAGCAGGCGGTGTGGTTGGCGCCTTTGACTTAGCCAAACAAGCTCTCCAGAGCGACCAGCCACAACTCATGACGTTTGACATGGGCGGCACGAGTACCGATGTTGCACTCTGCCCTGGGTTAATCCCGACGACAGCCGAGAGTACCATCACCGACTTGCCGCTACGATTGCCCATGATCGACATTCACACGGTTGGCGCAGGGGGCGGCAGCATTGCCTATCTTGATCTAGGCAGTGGCTTACGGGTCGGGCCACGTAGTGCTGGTGCAAGCCCTGGCCCGGTGTGTTATGGACAGGGGGGGGCTGAACCCACGGTGACAGATGCAAATTTGGTTTTGGGTCGGCTTGATCCGAGTGGATTTTTGGGCGGAGAGGAACAAGAGAACGAGGTATCGCTTTCTTTGGATGAAGCTGCGGCGCGACAGGCACTAAGGAAGTTAGGCGATGCAATAGGCTTAAGCTCAGAAGCCGCCGCTTTGGGGGTGATTCAGATAGCGAATGCGACGATGGAACGGGCCTTACGTCGTGTCTCGATTGAACTTGGCTATGACCCTCGGCAATTCACTTTAATGCCTTTTGGGGGGGCAGGGCCCTTGCATGCCTGTGACTTGGCTGAATCTCTAAACATTCAGCAGATTCTTATTCCTCCCATGCCGGGCGTGTTAAGTGCTTATGGTATGCTCGTCGCTGACATTGTGAATGATGCCTCACAGTCTATCTTGACCACTGCACAGACACTTTTGTCTGATCTATCTCCTTTACAAAATGCTTTTACCGCGTTAGCAGAGCGTGTCCAAAGCATTTTTGCCGCAGAGGGCGTGACTGACCCACGTCTAACAGCCGCCTTGGATGTACGCTATCAGGGACAAAGCTATGAACTTACCGTTCCCTTGCGCTTGTCCATTTCACCAGAAAATTTAGCGCAAGCCATCACAGATTTTCATCAAAGTCATCAACAGCACTACGGCTATGCCATGCCAGAAGAAGAGGCTGAAATTGTCACGCTGCGCGTCCGCGGCAGTCGCTCTGGTGCAAGACCCGCTTTACCTGTGACCGAGTTAGGTCCTCCAGACCCTAGCCCCGCCTTTTTGAAGAAAAAGCCTGTCTGGTTTTCTCATGACGGAGCCCTTGAGACAAGCTGCTATCAGCGTCGCCTGTTAAGGCCCGGTAATCAACTACTTGGCCCAGCCATTATCTTTCAATTCGATACCACGCTTGTGGTAGCCCCAAAATGGCAGGCGCGAGTGGATGGATTTAGCAATATTTGGCTAACGTACCTGAGCTAGGTTGGCCCCTTTGGTTTGCCCTGGATTTGATGGTATTGTTTCCACCTTAGTCCCCCATAAGGAGAATTTGTTCGTTATGCAAGTTACCACGAAAGACATTCGCCTTGCTGTAAGAAAACTTGACTTATCTAGCCAGGCACTGTGCATCCACGCCTCCTTGCGTTCATTCGGCCCTGTCGAGGGTGGCGCATCGACCATCATTCGCGGACTGCGAGAGGAGGACTGTACGGTTCTTGTCCCCGCCTCAGCCTGGTCTTACTTCGCCATTAAGCCCAAGCCACATCAGTTGCTAGAGCGGAACGGAGGCAGTCCGAAAGCGTGGCAAGCGTACTTCGACTCTCAGCCCGACCCACTGCCTGGAACCAAGCGCATCTACAGCCCGAACATCAAGGAGATTGACAAAGGCATGGGGGCCATTCCAGCCGCCGTCGTGGCCAACCCAAAACGGGTACGCGGCGACCATCCCCTTTTCTCCTTCGCCGCCCTTGGCCCGCTGGCAGAGACCTTGATTAGGCCGCAATCTCCGCTCAATGTCTTTGGCCCCTTCAAAGAATTGGTCAACCATGATGGAGCCATTGTCTTGATGGGCGTTGGTCTGACAACAGCCACCTTTCTTCACTTCGCTGAAGAAGTGGCTGGGCGTGTCCTCTTTCGACGCTGGGCGAATGGCAAAGATGGTCAGCCAGTGGAAGTCGCTGTTGGCGGTTGTTCGGACGGATTTGAGAAATTTTCGGCGCATCTGGCGGATGTTGAGACGAGCTATCGCGTTGGTGACTGCACCTGGCGAGTCTACCCGGCGAGACAGCTATTGGCTCGCGCTGTGGCGATCATTCAAGCGAATCCACAGATTACACATTGTGAGAATGAGGCGTGTGAGCGGTGTCAGGATGCGGTCTTGGGTGGCCCGATTCTTGAGAAGCGGCCTTTGAATACGACGCCAGATAGCCCAAAATTTGTCCAGATTACCCAAATCCTTGCCCCACAGGGCAAGTTACGACAAACGTGGCCCTTAAAAGGCGGCTCCTCAGCCGAAATGGCTGCGCTCGAGATTGAAACCCCAGAGGGTCAACTCACCAGAATGATTGTCCGCCAGCATCGGGATGGTCAACGAAAATCAGGTCAGCGTAAGGCCGAAGATGAATTTAAGCTTTTACAAACCTTGAAATCCCTAAGCATAGTCACACAGGGACCTTATTACCTCGACCTATCTGGTCAGATTTTCGCCGCGCCTTACATAGTCATCGATTATATTGACGGTCAGATGGACTTCGCGCCAACTGATTTAGACCACCATATACGCCAGTTAGCGTCTCAACTGGCGCAGATTCATAGCATCAATTGCTCAACCCTTGATCTATCCTTCTTGCCTAAACGCATAAGCGAGGTTTCTCAAATCGAGCGGACACAAGCGGTACAATTGGATTCATCCTTAGAAGAAGGACAGATTCGAGAGGCTTTGGCTCCAATTGGGTCCTTGTCGCCAAGGAATAAAACCACCCTCCTCCATGGAGATTTCTGGCCGGGAAATACCTTGTGGCAGGATGGCCAACTGGTGGCTGTGATTGATTGGGAGGATGCCGAACTAGGCGATCCGCTGATTGACTTAGCCATCAGTCGCTTGGACATTGCCTGGATTTTCGGCCTAGCAGCACACGATGTTTTCACTCAGCAGTATCAGTCACTTATGACCCTCGATTATACCCATCTGCCTTACTGGGATCTACGCGCTGCCCTGCGCTTCATCGGCTGGACGCAGGGAAATCTGACAGAAGTCGCAGCCTTTTTTACTTCATTTGGCAGACCTGATATTCGAGAACAGACAATAAAAGACGATTATCGATATTTCGTTACGCAGGCCTTGAAAAGATTAGATGTCTAAACAGCAACGCAGCAAAGTGGCAGCGTGGCAAAGTAACTTACATTTACGAAAGCCTATGCAGCCTTGCCACTTTACCAATGTATACTGGACAGGGGCACAAGGTTAAGATTTGGCATTCACCACAAAAAACCTCAAAAAATCTTTATCACTTATTAATCTATTCATTACTAATTACTCATTGCCAATTGTTACCAAAGGTAAAGTTATGTCTCCAATCCCCAATCCTTACGTCGGCCCGCGCCCCTTCACCCAAGCCGACAGTGACCGCTTTTTTGGCCGCGAACGTGAGGCCAGAGATTTGTTGTCCTTGGTCATTTCAGAACGCTTGGTTTTATTCTATGCCCAATCTGGGGCGGGCAAAAGTTCTCTGCTCAACACCCGCTTAGGCCCGCAACTAATCAATGAAGGCTTTTTGGTCTTACCCGTGGGGCGGGTGGGCGGTGAATTGCCCCAAGGTATTCATCAGATCGACAACATCTATGCTTTCAATCTAATGCTGAGTTTGGATCAAAACCAAATAAATCCCAGCCGCTTGACTCAGCTCACCTTAAGCCAATTTTTGGCCAACCTAGCCACCACGGATGGCATACATTATTATTATGATCCCACTACGCCTGAGGAAGACGAAGATAAAGATGAAGAACTACCCCCTGTACTACTCATCGACCAATTTGAGGAAATCATCACCGCCCACCCAGACCGCTGGCAACATCGGGCTGACTTTTTTCAACAACTCGAACAAGCCATGCGCGACGACCCCCTCTTATGGGTTGTCTTGATCTTGCGGGAGGACTATGTTGCTGCCCTAGACCCTTATGCCTCCTTTCTGGCTAGTAAATTACGGGCCAAATTTTACATGCAACGTATGACCTATGAGGCCGCCTTGGAAGCGATTACGAAACCATCTGCCCAAGCAGGGCGCCCTTTTGCCCCAGGTGTGGCCGAGCGTTTGGTCAACAACCTCCGTCAAATTCGGGGGCAGGGTGGTCAGGGTAGCGCGAGACAACCTGAGACGCAAACAGGGGAATTTGTTGAGCCTGTGCAGCTACAGGTGGTTTGTTATCAATTATGGGACAATTTAGCCAAACAAGCGATGACAGATAAGGGAGATGAAGGTCAAGCTGACTCCTCGTCCTTCTTGCCCATCTCATATCAAAATTTGGCCGAACTTGGCGATGTCAAGCGGGCTTTGGCTCAGTTTTATGAAAATATTGTTGCCACCGCCGTGAGGAAGACAGATGTCTTAGAAGTTGATCTACGCTATTGGTTTGATTCGCAATTAATCACCGAATCAGGCACACGGCGTATCATCTATCGCGGTCAAACGCAAACAGGGACACTGGCTAATCAAACGGTTGATTTTCTGGTGGAGAAATATCTCATCCGCGCCGAAGTGCGACCCAGTGGTACGTGGTACGAATTAATTCATGATCGCCTCATCGAACCCATCGCCCAAGCTAATCAGACTTGGTTCTCACAGCAGCCGCTCATTCAGTTCGCTCGAACTTGGAAACGGAAAAATTATAATTCTGGGCGGCTGCTCACAGGTGATCAACTTGCTGAGGCTCTGCAAAGTAATTGGCATAGTCTTGGCCCTTTGGTTGGGGATTATCTCAAAGCCAGCCAAGAAGCGGAGGCCCATAAAGAGGAAGCCCTGCAAGCGGAACGAGAAGCCCAAAAGCAGCGAGAGCTAGACCAAGCGAAAGCTTACGCGGCTAAATTACGGCGACAACGCTTCTGGATTTTGGCCATCAGTGCGATCACCGTGCTCATGGCTTTAGGACTGGCCGTGATGATTGTTTTTGCCAATCGGTGGGCTGAAATGGCTGAACGGGCTGTGGCTACCGTGACCTCGTCCTATCAGGAAGCCCAAGTTGCTCAAGCCCAAGCCGAGCGTTATGCCCAAGCTGGCACCCAAGAAGCGATTTACGCGGCCACTGTTGAAGCGGAGGCGACCCAAAATTTAGCCCTAGCGGAAACAGAGGCGACGGACGCAGCTGTGAAAGCAACAGAGGCGCATATCGCTCAAGCCAGGGCTGAGGCGAGTGATGCTGTCGTCTCACTAGCCCAAGCCCAAGCTGCATCCCAAGTCGAAATATTAAATTCCTGGACCTTGGCCGATCAAGCCAAAGAGGCTCTGGCCAAAACACACTACGAATTGGCCTTACTTTTAGCTATTGAAGCTGGTCGCGCTCGCCCCACAGCCAAGGCCTTTCAGGCGATTCGTTTAGCCTTGGCCCACTCACAACGTATCCGTCTCGTACTTGATAGCCAAGGGGCAAGCGTGGTCCAAGTGGCCTGGCATCCAACTCAGGATCATATTTTGACCGCTGATGGACAGGGCTTGGCCCGCGTTTGGGATTTAATGGGTGATGAAATTTGGACGCTCCGAGGACATCAAGCCAAGCTAAATCAAGTGATTTGGAATGAGGCAGGTTCACGTATCTTAACAGCCAGTGATGATGGAACCGCCCGTGTGTGGGATAATACCACAGGGCAAGAGATTTTAAGGCTCACTGGTCATCAGGGCAGCGGTGTCACCCAAGCCCGCTGGAGTCCTGACGAGAGCCGTATTTTGACAGCGAGTACTGATGGCACGGCCCGTATTTGGGATGCCCAAACAGGCAATATGATCGATACCCTAAGAGCACATACAGCAGCGATTCGTCTGGCTCTGTGGAACAAAAGAGGCAGCCTGATTTTAACAGCCAGCGATGATGGGACAGCGCGTATCTGGGATCACGCTGGCGGCTATGCAGCCTCGCGTGTTCTATCTGGTCATGAGGGACCCGTCCGCTGGATAGCTTGGAGTCCAAACGAAACCCAAATTGTCACGGCTGGGGCCGATGGCACCGTTCGTATTTGGGATGGTCTGACAGCGCAGTTACAGGCTAGGTTGATTGGACATACAAACGAGGTGAATCAAGCCCTATGGAATGCTGCTGGAGATCGTCTCCTCACCCTCAGCGCAGACCTCACAGCACGGGTGTGGGATGCTGCGACTGGGGAAACCTTATCCGTTTTATCTGGCTATCTGCGCCAAGTGTGGCAAGGTCAGTGGAGTCGTGATGATCGCCATGTCTTGACCGCTAGTTGGGATGGCACGGCGCGAATCTGGGATACTGAAACGGGGATCGAAGAAATCATCTTAAGGAATTATAATCCCACCATTGTCAACCAAGCGATATGGAATGACGATGAAACCCAAGTGCTGACGGCGAACGCCGATGGTAGCGTTCGTCTTTGGGATTTATCGCCACTTGAGGAGTTGCCTAGTTTGGGGGGCCATGAGGGACGATTGAGCGACATGCGCTTAAGTCGGGATCAGTTATCCTTACTCACAGCCAGTTGGGACGCGACGGTGCGCCTTTGGGATATCGAAACGGGTCGGCAGATATTGTCATTAGCAGGCCATACCCAACCCGTCAGCCAAGTGCAATGGAGTCCCGACGAAGCCTATATTTTGACCGCCAGTTTAGATGGCACGGCGCGATTATGGGACGCGCAAACGGGGCAATCTGTCTTGACGGTGGGCGACCATGCTGGCGCAGTGACCCAAATTGCTTGGAATCAAGCGGGGGATTATTTCTTAACGGCGGATGTTGAAGGCACCATCCGCGTCTGGGATGCCACGACAGGCGAGCAAACCTTGACCTTCACCGGCCATACGGCTGAAATCAGTCGCCTGGTTTGGCATCAAGATGCAGGCTTGATCTTAACAGGTAGCTTCGACAATACGGCCCGCTTATGGGATAGCCAAACTGGGCAGACCATAGCAGTCTTAGCAGGTCATACGCAACCTGTTACTTGGGTTGACTGGAGCAGCGACCTGCATCGTATCCTCACCGCCAGCCGCGACCAGACGGCGCGTATTTGGGATGCTGGCACTGGCCAAACAATCTTAACCTTAGAAGGACATTCTGCCCCAGTGAATCAAGCGATCTGGCGTTTTGATGATCAATCCATTTTGACCGCCAGTTGGGACAACACCGCCCGCTTATGGGAAGCTGAAACAGGGACAGAAGTCTTGACCTTGTTCGGCCACACTGATAATGTCATCCAGGCGCAATGGCGTGCCGATCAAAGCAAAATTTTGACCTTTAGCACAGACAGGACTGTGCGCCTATGGCAAACTGAAACAGGCCAAGCATTGATGACCCTAAAAAATCAAGCTGATCCCTTTTCGCAAGCCATTTGGGGCGCGGAGGCAAGGCACATTATCGCTGCGACGGAAAGTGGTCAGGTGAAACAATATTACGCCCATATGACCGATTTGATCGCCTTCGCCTGCCAGCAAGCCCCGCGTAACCTGACCCCTGACGAATGGGCCCGTTATATACCGCCTGAACCCTATCGCGCCACTTGCGACAATTTGCCTCTCTGGACAAAGGAGTGAGACAGGGCTAAATTCAAAATTGGCAAACTGAAAAAAGCTCACCGAGGTTGGAAAGAGACAATTATCGACCGCATTCATCAGGGGAAGGTCTTACCCTGTGTGGCTGACTCCCTCAGCCATAATCTCATCTTCGGGAATTATGACGATGTGGTTGGGGGCTGGGCAGATTATACCGAATATCCTTTAGACGATAACGATGGACGGCGACCCGAATCCTTAACGCTGGTCGATTTGAAAGCAGATATTGCAAAGCCTCTTGGATGACTTAAGCAGGGCTATCATATAGTTTCGCTACTTTCTCCTATCCGTTAGAATTAACAACAAGACAAAGTTTAGAATATATTAAACCCGAAAAATCGTCAAGCATTATACATCTATAATTTTTTTTCACCAAACTAGACGCGGGCACAGCCTTAAGGTTTGGCGTTCCTCTGTGTCCCCTAAAAATTAAATTTAGGCCCGTCCGGAGTATAACCTACCCCAGCTACCGAAACTGCGGCTTCTCCCCCGGCACTGGGGAATTGGTAAAGGCCCCCCGCTGAATGACCGCCTCTCGGCCCCCGAAGGCATTGACCTTAGCCTGTTGATCGGCTTTAGCCAGGGCATCGGTCATCTCTGGATTGAGCATCGTTCGCAATTCCGCTTCAAACTTGTGTAGGGTGCTTTGATGATCTGGTGAGGTGGCTAAGTCATTCACTTCATCAGGATCAGCGATCAAATCAAAGAGTTGGGGCGGATCACCAACATAGTAAATATATTTGTACTGTTGATTTCGCAGCATGAAGTTGCCATTACGCGTCCCAACTGCATGATACTCGCTGAAGACAGTGCGATCTTGGTCCTCAGCTTGGGCGATTTGCCATAAAGATTGCCCCGGCAGGTCGTCATCAATTTGTTCGGCTCCGACTACCTCTAAAATGGTGGGGAAACTATCGACCAAGGAGATGGGGGTATTGACCGTGTTCCCAGCGGGCACATCTGGCCCGGTCATGATAAAGGGCACAGCCACCGCTTCCTCATACATGGTGAACTTACCAAATAAGCCCCGTGCCCCCAAAGATTCACCATGATCAGAGGTGTAGATGACCCGCGTAGAGTCACTGAGGCCCAATTCCTTTAAGGCATCCAAGACACGTCCAATTTGATGATCCAAATAGGTACAGGCCCCATAATAAGCCGCAGTTAGGTTGCGAATTTGCGCTTCTGTAAAAGGTTCTGCCCAATCGAAAGCCTGGCGGAAGTGAGCGATGGCAGGATGGGTCGGCCAATCAGCGGGCTGCCATTGGGGGGGTAAGGGTAACGCATCTAGGGGGTAGCGACCATGAAGATCAGGGGGAGAAATATAAGGCGGATGGGGGCAAACAAAGGAAGCAAAGAGAACCCACGGTTTTTCGTCATTACGATGCGCTTTCAACCAGTGGCAAGTATGATCCCCATTGCGAGCATCGTATTGTAAATAGGTTGAGTCCCCTGGTCCTGCTTCCAAGATGCCTTTGCGCCCGCGGCGGATGGGGGCACCCTCACGGATAGAACTCAAAATATCGCCGATGCCCTCGACCACATGCAAGGGTTCGACCTCTTCCACAAAGCCATTAGCATCATTTGGGCCTCGAAAGTGTAACTTACCAATCGAATCGGCCCGATAGCCCTGTTCTTGTAGCCGATGACCCCAACTCGGCAGATAGCCTTCGTACGGAAAGCCATTGTCCCAATTGCCAATTTGGTGGACATAGCGACCGGTGGCTAAGGAAGCTCGGGCGGGAACGCAAATGGGACAATTCGTGTAGGCATTCGTAAAAATCGTGCCCTGCTCCGCCAGCCGACCCATATTCGGCGTTTGGACGACAGAATGACCGTAGCAGCCTGTCATGCGGCGGGTGTGTTGATCAGAAATAATATAGAGGAGATTGCTTGGTTTCATCATATATTTATCCTTGATGGATGAAGCGAAAAATGAGGCTGCTCAAAATCGTGGTGGTACTAAAACAGGGCAAGATAATACACCTGCTCCGCTTTGCTGTCAAAGGTTCTGGGGCAGTCGATCTTCGATCTTGTCTCAATTGCAATTTGGACACTAATATGTGATAATAGAGCCTTTAAGCACTAGACGTTCTACACTATCGTGTTATACCGAAAAAAGTTTGAAACCTAAAGTTTTTGGGGTTCTATGAGAATTTTTGTGAATCATTTGGGAGTAATCAAATGGCATATAATAGTATAGCGAATCGTTCAGCCTCAGTAGAGGTATACAAGAAAATAAAGGAGACAAGATATGCACTATGATATCATCATCATAGGCTCTGGCTCTGCGGGCGGCATCTTGGCCTCGCGGCTATCAGAAGACCCGGTTAGATCGGTGCTACTCTTGGAAGCAGGTCCAGACTACCCCGATTTTGAAACCTGGCCTGAGGAGCTGAAATATGGTTTTGGGACATCGTCTGGGATTTTGTCTTCAAGCCACGATTGGGGCCATACTGGGTTGGGATCAGATCAATCAAAGCCGCAGCATATTCCCAGAGGGCGTGTTATTGGTGGGTCAAGTTCGGTCAACGCCCAAATTTTTCTGCATGGCCTGCCCGAAGATTATGATGGCTGGGCCGCCGCCGGGAATGACGCTTGGAGCTTTGAGTTGGTGCAGCCCTATTTGCAGAAGCTAGAGACCGATTTGGACTTTGATCAGGACTATCACGGCCAGGAGGGTTTCATTCAGGTTGGGCGTTATGCCAAAGAAACTTGGCAGCCCGATCAAGCGGCCTTTTATGAAGCCTGTCTCGTGGCTGGTTATGAGGATTGTCCTGACCACAATAAACCATACTCAACAGGTGTGGGACCATTCCCCTTGAATGTGATCAACCGCGTCAGACAAAGTACGGCCTTAACCTATCTTCATCGGGCTAGAAATCGACCGAATTTGACCATTCAAGCGAATAGTTTTGTCCAGCGCATTGTGTTCGAGGGGCGGCGAGCGATTGGGGTAGAGGTTGAACAGGGCGGTCAAGTAACACGGATTGAGGGCGGCGAAATTCTTGTCAGTTCAGGGTCGATTAACGCCCCGCAGTTGTTGATGCTATCGGGTTTAGGGCCAGCGTCACATTTAACGGATTTTGATATTCCTGTTGTGGCTGATATTCCAGGGGTTGGTCAGAATTTACGCGATCACCCAACAGTTCCTTTGATTTGGCTGGCCCCGCCAGGCTATGGGCACACTCAGATAGTTCACTGGCACCAAGTTGGCTTGCGCTATACGGCTCATGAGTCCCATTTGCCGAATGATATGATCGTCTATATTGGTTATAACACTAAGGAACAATATCTCTTTATTCGTCCGACAATTAACTTAGCCATGAGTGCTGGCCAATTGACCCTACAATCGAATGACCCTTATGCCCATCCTCATCTGCATTTTCATTATTACGAAGACCCCTTTGATCGCCAGCGTATCCAGGAGGCGATTCGCTTAATAATGCGTCTGGTGGAGCATAAAGCTTTCAATCCTATCATCGAAACCCGCGTACAACCCACTGATGAAGATTTAGCCACAGATCAAGCTTTAGATGATTGGATTTCGCGTAATCCCGCGACAGGTCATCATGCGGCTGGCACTTGCAAAATGGGTCCAGCCTCAGACCCACTCGCCGTCGTCGACCAACAGGGTCGTGTGCATGGTATCGAAGGGTTGCGTGTCGCTGATGCTTCTATCATGCCCGATTGTGTGCGGGCCAACATCAACGCCGCTACGATGATGATTGGTGAGCGCATTGCGGATTTTATTCGTTAGTTATTAGTTTTTTGTTCATGACTAATTATTCATTGTTAATTGTCCTTTTCAAGGGAGAAAAACATGGTTGGATTTGCTGTTGTTGGTTTAGGCATGGGGTCTAATCGAGCGAAACTTATTCAAGAAACAGAGGGAGCGGAATTGAAAGTTTTGGTTGATTTGAATGCGGAATTGGCTGCGAAACGAGGACAAAAATTTGGCGTAGCTTGGACGACCCAATTGGATGAAGCACTCATGCGTCAAGATGTCGATGTAGTTCTGGTGATGACCCCCAGCGGAACCCATGCTGATTTGGGGGTGCAGATTGCCCAAGCAGGCAAGCATGTGATCACCACGAAGCCGATGGATGTCTCAACAGAAGCCTGTGATCGTCTGATTCAGGCTTGTGAAGCGGCTGGTGTTTTATGTGGAGTGGATTATCAAAGCCGCTATGTCGACAATAATTATCGGGTGGCAGAAGCTTTGCGGCGCGGTTGGTTGGGTCGGGTTATTCTGGGTGAGGTCCGTTTCAAATGGTATCGTAGCGATGATTACTTCAAGCATGGCGGTGGCTGGCGCGGCACATGGCGGATGGATGGAGGTGGCTCTTTAGCCAATCAAGGGGCACACCTGCTCGACATTTTGTCCTGGTTCATGGGCAATCCTACCGCTGTGTATGGCGAAATGGCGATCATGAATCACGATATCGAAACGGAAGATATCGGCTTGGCGATTTTGAATTACGCCAACGGAGCTAAAGGCACAATGGTCGGCACGACCACTTTTCCCACCAGTGTTTACTTCCGGGCGGAGGTACATGGCAGTGAAGGGGGGATTTTGATTGATGATGTTTTAGCGGGCAAGATGCAAGTTTTTGGCGAAGGGTTGGAAGACAAATTAATGACCATTGAGAATGATTTGCACAGCATTGTTGATGATGTCGTGCGTACCCTGACTCAGGGCACACCTTTGCGGGTTGATGGACACGAGGGACGGCGCACGGTGGCTTTGTTGGAGGCAATTTACGAGTCGGCGCGGGTGGGGAAACGGCTGGTGTTGTAAGCATTTGTAAAGAACGATTATTGTGTCAACCGTCAGGTTAACGCATAAATGGTATAAATGGTACAATGGAAATGCACATTGTTCACCAAGACATGAACAGTGATAATTTGGCGGTCGTTGGCGTTATGATCTAGGTGGATGAAGTACACAGACAGCCTAAATGATTCTAGAGAAAAATTGGCCCAGATTGGACAGTCCGGTGATATGCGTTTCGGCGCGGGTTTGATTGATCTCTTGCGCTATATTCTTCCAGCCCGCTTACCCTTTTAACCCGGATAGACTGATGCCACCAATGATAAAGCGTTGGGCGATAATGAATAAAAAGATAATGGGGAAAGAAACAATTGTTGACCCGGCGAAGACAGCGGGCCAGTCCGTTGTGTTGACATCGCTAAAGAGGGCAATCCCAACCGTCACAGGATACATCTGCCAATCCGATAAGACAATCAAAGGCCAAATAAAAGAACTCCATTCAGTGAGGAAGATAAACACGCCCAAAGTGATGATGGCAGGTTTGGCTAAAGGAATCATAATCCGCCAATAGATGCCGAAGAAGCCGCAGCCATCAATGCGGGCTGCATCTTCAAGGTCACGGGGAATGTTGAGGAAGAATTGCCGCAAGAGAAAGATGCCAAAGGCCCCCACAAAGCCTGGTAATACCACCCCCCAGAAGGTGTTGGTCAAACCGAGATTATGGGCGATTAAGAAGGTGGGAATTAGGGTCACTGAACCCGGCAACATCAACGTGGCCAACACGGCGAGAAACAAGAATTCTCGTCCAGGAAAGTCAATTCTGGCAAAAGCGTAGGCAGCCAAGGAGTTGATAAACAATTGCGCCCCTAAGACAGCCCCGGCGTACAAAAAGCTATTGGCCAAATAGACATTCATCCGACCAATGGTTAGGGCATCATTATAGGTGGTCAGCGTCGGCGGTGTCGGAATTAAAGCATAAGGGTTGGTAAAAAAGTCCGTCCTACTCTTAAATGAATTGGCCAACATCCAGACATAAGGAAAAATCATGCTAATCGCTAAAACAATGAGCAAGATATATATCAGAAATATGAAGCTATGTTTGGTAAATTTAGGCCAAAAAAGCGTTCCCTTAACATGATCAGGCTTGGATAGTGTTTGACCCATTAGTAAAGTTCTCTAGAGATAAATATCTTTAATTGTAAAGCAGCAAAAAAGAAGATAATGCCAAATAGTAACCAAGAAACGGCAGAAGCGTATCCCATTTGAAACTCATCAAAGGCGTAACGATAGACAACCATTTGTACTGTTTGGGTTTGGTTCATAGGCCCCCCTTGGGTCATGATAAACACCTGAGTAAAGACCTGAAAAGCGGCTATGGTCAAGGTGACAACGACGAAGATGATCGAGTTTCGTAATAAGGGAATCGTAATATACCAAAAGGCATGTAAAGGCCTGGCCCCATCAACTTTAGCTGCTTCATAAAACACTTGGGGAATCTCAGCCAAACCAGCTAAGAAGATGATCATATAATAGCCGACGCTGCCCCAAATGGTCATGATAATAATCGCTGGCAAGGCCGTGTTTGGATCAAACAGCCAGTTTGGCCCTTTGATGCCCACGAATTTAAGCAGTTGATTAATGCCCCCTGTGGGTTCATAAAGCCAGATCCACAGCATAGATGTGACGACGATGGGCGTAATGGTGGGGATAAAAAAGATCGTCCGAAAGATAGCCCGTCCCTTGCGGGCTTGATTCCCCAGAACGGCCAAAAGCAAAGAAATAATTGTAATCGCTGGTACAATGACAATCACATAGATAAAGGTATTCCAAAAGCCAATCCCGACTAGTTTGTCGTTCAAAGCGCGGGTGTAATTATCAAAGCCTATAAAAGGATGTACATCAGAAATAATATCGTATTCAAAAAAGCTAATGTATAGGGAGAAGGCAATGGCGATATATGAAAAAATTGAGATCAACAAGGTCGCAGGGCTAATAAACAAATAACCCTGCCACGTTTTTTTCATCCGTTTGAATAGCGAATCTTGACCCTTATTTGGTGTGGTCGGGATTACTGATGTATCTGAGGTCGTGGTTGCCAATATATATACCTCTGGTAATTGTGACCTTTAGCTGATAAAGTGCCTAGTGAGCAGTATGTAGTCAGTTCTCATCTACGCCCTGATTTGTATGGGTTACCGGGAAGTAAATGTTGTGTGCAGAACTCAGAAGCATTAGGAGGGGGAGCCGCGAAACCATAAAGCGATAGCTGAATACCTCTCCTCCATGTTCATCAATTAGATTGACAGAGCGGTCATGACTATATAATTGATTAATAAGGCCACCATAGGATCTGTTTACGCCTATCCAAATATTATCACTTAATAAGATGGCCGTGTCCGCTTGACGGGTTTCCCAATATTCGTGAGTATTAAATTTTGAATCTTCTCAAAACTGTTTTCTAGGCATAACCTGCCTTAGCCATAATTTCGTTACACGTTTCCACAAGTGCGGGGACAGCCACTTCAGGCTCTTCTTCTTGGAGAATGACGGCTTCCAGAACGGGACGGATTTCGTTGTTCAAGGCATTTTGTTGGATATAAACAAGTTGCGTTCCAATTGATGAAGCGACGGGAACCATGGCCAGTTCTGGCAGTTCTTCAAACCGCTTCAGATATTCAGCGGTTTCATAGAAGTCTTTACGCGGTGATAACCAATCACCCAATTCTAAGCGTTCTATCATCCAATCGAGGCCACACCAGAAGATGAGAAAATCCCAACCAGCTTCGGGGTTAGCCGATTTAGACGGCATAACCAACATATTGTTCCACACAGCCGTACCGCGATGACCCCCTTCACTAGGAGCCGCAGGCCAGAGCATAACGGACCAATTCAGGTCAGGCATATCTGCGTTTAGGCGACCAAATGACCAGGGCCCTGACTCAGCCATCGCCGTTGTCCCTTGCATGAATTGATTCCAATCCTGTTGTTCTGGTCCAATTGGTTGAGAAACACGACTCTCGTGGAGCAGGTCTAGGAACCAGTGTAGACCATTAATGGCTGCGTCGTTCTCATTAAAGCCCACCCCATTTTCAGTGCCATCGGCATTCTTAGAATAGAAGTGACCATCATGACAGCTAGCCCAAACACTCAAGGTAGCCGCAGAAGGCGTACCGACCAGAAAGCCTGATTGGACAACCTCATCATCTTCGATACGGGTCAAGGCCTTAGCCGCTTCCGTGAAATCAGGCCAATCCCAAGTGGCGATTTCATCCGCATCAGTGGTCACACCTGCTTCTTCAAACATATCAATATTGTAGAAAATGAGTCTGCTATCTGGCCCCTCGCCTGGGATGCCATATTGAATTGGCCCTTTCGTCGCCTGGCCCAATGCGCCTTCGATGAAGGTATCTTGAACGAGGTCTGGGGTCACATCAACGAAAGGGTTTAAATCAGTGATTGCCCCTTTATCATAGAAGTCGCGGGCCCAGTAAACGGAACTGTGCATCACATCGGGGGTGTCATCAGCCGCATGAGCGGCCAGGAACTTAACAAAATAATCGCCAAATGGTACATTTTGATAATCCAATTCTAAATGAGGTTGTGATTCCTTCATGGCCTCAGGTAAGCGATCAAACAATCGCTTATTCGCGGCACTACCTGCTGGGCCCCACCAGTCCCAATATGTGATCGTGGTCGCTTCTGGGGCAACTCCACCCGCCTCACTTGCAGTAGGTGCCCCAGTTGAGTCAGCTGGGGCACAAGAAGCCAAAAGTCCAACGCCAACTGTAGAAGCAGACAGCCTTAAAAAGTTACGACGACTTAATGATTGTTTTGATCTGAGCATGAGGTCTTTTTCCTTATTTAAGATCAAGCAGTTGATAGTAAAATGCTAACGCAGTTTACTACAATAATCGTGATTGTGTCAAAATTTCATCGTCGACTCATCCTTCCAAACCTATCTCATTTAGGAAGCCGAATCCGCTCTCGCCCGGTATACACATTACATCGCTCTCCTCGCAGAAAGCCAACTAAGGTGATGTTAAAGCGTTCAGCTAAAGAGACGGCCAAACTGCTCGGCGCAGAAACAGCACAGAAAACGGGTGCGCCAGCGAAGAGGGCTTTTTGTAAGAGTTCAAAGCTCGCCCTGGCACTAACCAGGATAATGTGATTATGAAAGGGGAGTTGATTATTCATCAAGCCCCAGCCAACAAGCTTATCGCAAGCATTATGCCGGCCTACATCTTCGCGGAGGGCCAATAATTTGCCCTCGGTATTAAATAGGGCAGCTGCATGTAAACCCCCCGTGCGTTCAAAAAGATTTTGCTCTTTACGCAGGCGGTCAGGTAGGGCATAAAGGAGGTCGGGTTCTATAAGGGGACCAGATGGAATAGGGTCAGGCTCACGGGCTTGTAAAGCATCCAGCGTTGTCTTGCCACATAAGCCACAAGCACTATTGATGTAAAAGTGACGATCCAATTGGGGTAATTCAGGCAGGCTAGGGGCGCGGAGACGGACAGAGAGAAAATTATAGTCTTGTTGTTCCAGTTCTGTGTCAACACAATAGTGAATATGGGCTATATCGTGTTTGCGCTTGATAATCCCTTCACTATATAGAAACCCCGCCGCGAGTTCAAAATCATCGCTAGGTGTGCGCATTGTGATAGCCGCTGTTTGAGTATCTTGACCCGCCCGCAATTCGATCTCCAATGGCTCTTCAGTTACCAAAAAGTCAGTTTTACGGTTGATCTTATTCTGTTCGAGAAACCAAACTTTTCGTTTGGTTTTGCTGGTTCGACTCATTGGATTAAATAGTTAGGCCCTTAAGGGTTGAGTCTTTCATCCACGAAGGGCACGAAGAAAACTTTTTAGACCTTGGTGCTACTTCGTGTTTCTTCGTGGACCATCAGTTTTGGTTCTGCCTCGGAAGCACTCTGGGGGGATGAGGGGGATGATTTTCAGGAGTTCTCCTTCAGCTAAATATCCAAGCGTGTTTGCTCTGGCCCTAATCTTGTTTGTTGTTGAGCTTGCTTAAATGTTCCCCAAGGCGGTGGCATCTCCACCCGGCCCCCAGCTAATAAGCCTTCAATGGTGAATAGCTGAAGTTTACGATAAGTCTGCTGCCAAGCTAGAGAGCGGTAAAAACCGGCCTTGAGGGCCTCAATCAGCATGGGCTTGGTCGGATCGTTCAATGAGATGAGAACCCCAATGGCCGCCTTCTCCCGCTCAACAGTGCCCACCAAGTCCCGCACGTCCCTGACAGAGACCCGCCCACTTTTCACCTGCACCAGCACCCGCTTCGGCTTGCCTTGGGCTTCGTCAATAAAGTTGATCACCCCGTCAATGCCTTGATCCGCCCCTTTTTTCCCGCGCTTACTCGAACCTCTTGCCCCACTGGGTCGCGCCTTGACTAATGACAAGGCCCACCACTCGAATTGATGCCGGTCACTCTGGGCCAGATAGTGGGCTGCGTCTACGGTCTGCGGTTCTCCGACCACCGCAAACTTGACCTCGGGGAAAGCGTCTTGCAGACGGTATTTTTGGAGGGTGATGGCCAGATGGGTGATGTCTATGCCCAGCCAGCGACGGTTCAATTTCTCGGCGGCGGCGACGGTGGTGCCACAGCCGCAGAAGGGGTCAAGGACGATATCGCCTTCCTTGGATGAGGCTTGGATGATGCGTTCTAGGAGGGCTAGGGGCTTTTGGGTGGGGTAGCCGAGGCGTTCTGAACTTGTATTGCCCACCCTCGCTATATCATGCCAAATAGAGCCAACAAGTTTTCCCTGTTTTTCGTCTAAGTACACTTTGAGACCATCTAATCTGGGGGCCCCATCTCGTTTAGTGAGGATTAAACCCTCCTCCCAAAATTTTTCAAGCTGTTCTAAAGAATAAGCCCAGCGTCTATTCGGTGAAGGTGTGGTATCTCGCCAAACAAATTTATGACTGCCATCTTTTTGAGTATCAGTAATCGTTAAATCTTGTCCGGTGTATAGCCGTCCATCTTCATCTTTTTTGTAACGTCCAAGTTGTTGTTTTGAAAAACTAACAATTTGATCGTTCCAAGTTGGTGAAACTTCTATATCTTTCGTATAGAATAAAATGATGTCGTGCAGACGTTGAAATCTTTTCGCTTTATTATTATGAGCGTTTGTTCGTTGCCATATTATCTCATTCCGAAAATTTTCCACCCCAAAAATCGTATCTAAGATGATTTTCAGATAATGACTCGCCGTCGGGTCACAATGCAAATACAAACTCCCTGTGTCCTTCAGCACTCGGTGCAGCTCCACTAACCTAATCGCCATCATCACCAAGTAGGCCATCATCTGGTTCGTACCCAGGGCCTCACGCATAGCCCCGATCTGACGGCTGATGCCGTTTCCACATTCGATAACAATTTCATGGTAAGCTGCCTCCGCCGCCTCGTTCCAATGCCAAGTGTCGTCAAAGGCTTGTAGCTGGGACTCGCTCTCTTGGCCACTTTCGGCGCGGAATAAGACATTATAATTGCGGTTAGAGTTGAAAGGTGGGTCTAGGTAGATCAGGTCCACGCTCTCATCCTTTATGTACTCACGCAGGATTGTCAGGTTATCGCCGTAGTATAGGGTATTCGTCATGCTAATTTTCTATCCTTGCTCCAAAAAGTATCGTCACACTTTCTTTAGGCTTTTATTGGCTCGGGCCCAGAGGGGCCCAATGGCGTTAAGTTAAGACGCGGCCATCAGGAGTCCGAAATGTATTTTTCGGACATCGCTGGTCACGACAGGGATTTCCCGCAAAATATTGCGGACAGGCAGAGCCTCGGGGTATTCAACCGATATTGTAGAATAAAGTTTTCCAGACATCGTTATTCCTCTTTTCTTATAAAGACTTCATATTGAGGAATTGCCCGAATACCACGCCTCTCGAAAAAACGGCGATAACGGGTTTTTGTAGTATCATCAAACGGATTCGCCATGCCCTTCCAAATCACTGTTATAGTTTGTAGGACACACTTAAGTGTGTCCTACGATTACATTCAGCACTAAAAGACTTTTTTAGACCAATACCACTTCCTCAATCGCCTCCACCCGCACCGGGCAAACCTTCAACTCCGCCGTATGCGTTGTCGGGTCATAGCCACCGCCCGTCAAAATATTGACCGGAACATCATTAAAGCTGAAGCTAGTGAAGACCGTGCCGCGAGGAGAGCACTTGGTGGCTTGGACTTTGATCTTGATAGACCCCCGCGCACTCGACATCTGACACCACGCCCCGTCGGTCAAGCCCCAAGCGGCTACATCATCGGGATGAACTTCAAGCGTCTCCTCTGGCAGGAGATAATCAATCCCTTGGGCGCGGCCCGTTTGGGTACGGGTGTGATAGGCTGGCAAGCGGCGACCCGTGGTCAACCAAACGGGGTAGTCGTCGCTGATGGTTTCAGCGGGATCGCGATAGTGGATCAGTTTGAAGATGCCTCGGCCATTGATAAACTCATCTTTGTGCAGGAAGGGTGTCCCAGGATGTCCTTTTTCTGGCACAGGCCATTGGTATTCGCTATGTTCAATCCGATCCCAATCTAAGCCAGCGTAGATGGTAGAAAGACTGCACAATTCGTTGAAGACGGCTTTGGGAGACTCAAACTCGAAGCCAGAGAAGCCAACTCGTTTAGCGATTTCGGCGATGATCCACCAGTCAGGCTTGGCTTGACCAGACGGCGGCACAGCGGCTCTGACGCGCTGAACGCGGCGTTCTGTGTTGGTGAAACAGCCGTCCGTTTCAGCCCAAGATGTGGCAGGCAAAACGACATCAGCGAACTGAGCTGTTTCGGTCAGGAAAATATCGATGACCACCAGATGATCGAGACGCTTCAGGGCATGCTCACAGTGCTGTCGGTCAGGGTCTGTCACCACTGTATTTTCGCCGTCGATGAGCATGGCTCGGATTTGATCCCCGCACTGGTCGAGGGCGGTCACTTTGGTGATGCCGCGTTCTAAATCAACTTTGCGTCCATAAACTTTTTCAAATTTGGCTTGATTGGCCGGCTCGGTCACGGGTTGGAAACCAGGATAGTTATTAGGAATAGCTCCACTATCGCCAGCTCCTTGAATATTATTTTGGCCCCGCATCGGATTGATGCCCGTCCCCTCGCGTCCGACATTGCCTGTCATCAGAGCTAGGTTACACAGGCTTTGCACGTTATCTACCCCACAGATATGCTCCGTGATGCCTAAGGTATAATAAATCGCGCCTCGGTCAGCTTGCCCATACCATAAGGCCGCTTGTTCAATATCGGCAGCAGGCACTCCCGTGATCTGTTCTGCCCATTCTGGAGAAAATTCCTTGACATATTCCAAAAATTTATCACCCTCAACCGTGCGGTCAGTGATAAAATCTTGATTGACTAAGCCTGCCCGTTCAATCACATGGGCCATGGCCAAGAGTAGGGGCACATCAGACCCGACTTGTAACGGTAAGTAGAGAGCAGACATCTCGGCCAAGGCAATACGTCGTGGATCGGCCACAATCAATTTTGCCCCACGCGCCACCGCTTTTTTAATCCGCGTTGCTGCAACGGGGTGACATTCCGTCATGTTCGTGCCGATGCAGAAGATGACATCAGGTTTTTCCATATCGGCTAAGGGATTCGACATGGCCCCGCGTCCAATGGTGGCTGCCAGACCGGCAACCGTGGGGGCGTGTCAAGCCCGGCTACAATTGTCGATGTAATTCGTCCCCAATCCCGCCCGGATGAAGCGTTGCATCATGTAGTCGGCTTCGATGGGTGTGCGGCCTGAGGCGATTCCATAAACGCTATGTCGTCCATATTGATCGACCACTTGGCGATAGCCTGCTGCGGCTCGGTCTAAGGCTTCATCCCAAGTGGCCTCCTGTAATTGGCCATCTTCACCACGCACAAAGGGTGTCTGAAGACGGTCCTTATGTTGCACGAAGTCAAAGGCGAATTGACCCTTAATACAAAGGGCGCCCTCATTGGCTGGGCCATCCATCGCTGGCTGGATGCCAACCAATTTATCGCCTTTCGTCATCAGGTCCACGGAACAGCCCACCCCACAGTAAGGGCAGACCGAGCGCGTTTTTTCGATGGGTTGAGGTAAATCAGCGGCTCGCAGGGCCTTCTTATCGGCTAAAGCACCAGTGGGGCAGGTCTGTACACATTGGCCGCAGAAGGTACAAGACGAATCTTTGAGGAGGCCATCAAATTCGGTGATGATTTGAGATTGGAACCCACGATTCATGATGTTGATGGCATGATCGCCTTCTTGTTCAGCGCAGACTCGGACACAACGATAACAGGAGATACACTGATCATAATCGCGTAGGATAAAGGGATTGTCGTCCTCAGCCTGGGTTTTGCTATGGCCTGATTGTTGACCTTGAAAGCGATCTGTTTTCGCGTGATAAGCATTGACCAAAGTGGTTAATTCCTGAGAGGCATAGCCCCGTAAGGGGTTGACCGCAACTTCTCGATTCTCCGAGGCCACCATTTCAAGCAAAGTTTTACGATATTTCTGCACTGGCTGAGTTTTAGTGTGAACAACCAGGCCTGGTGTGGCCGGCGTCGTACACGAAGCAACGGGAGTTCGCATCCCTTCTACCTCAACCACGCAAAGCCGACAACTGCCGAATGGTTCTAGACGCGGGTCGTAACAGAGCGTTGGGATATCTTGCCCCTGCCGCGTCGCCACCTCGTAAATAGTTTCGCCTTCAGTAAAGGTCACTTCTACGCCATCTAAGGTCAGGGCGGCGAGCGAATGACCGGTTGCCGAATGGCCATTTGATTTATGTGTCATAATTCATTCCTTGTATTGATAGGGTTGAACGTCTCGATTAATAAAAAATCAACGCATTTCCCACAACTGCCGTCCTATTTGAAGGTGACCGACATGGGTTGCTGTATGGGCTATAGCATGGGATAAAACCCAGGCCACCGTATATTTTTCTTCATGTGAAGGCGCATACCGTTCTTCCGCTAGGTGTTCTACGGTAAGTTTTCCCAAAGCTGTTTCGATATAGGCCAAGGAATCATGAAGCTGTTGCCTTAAATCTGTGGCATTTAAACCTTTGGTCCGAAATTCAGCCGGGCGATCTCGTTGAGGAGTCTCGCTCAGAATGACCTCTCCAAGCCAGTAACGATTGGAACCGACAGTATGGACCACCAGAATGTTCATCGAATTCATCTCTGGTCCAGGTTGCCAATCGAGTGCTTCTGGCGGTAGGTCTTTCACGGCTTCTTCTAACTCTAGATATAGTTCTTGAAATCGTTTAAAGTAGGATTGAAAAAATATATTCATTAATTTTTTCCTTTTTTATACTAAGGCTGCGACATCTTCTAAATCTTGCTGCCGACCCGCTGCCCGTTTTGCCGCCATGAGATGATCATCGTTGAATTTTTGAAAGACCTCTGGATTATTTTGCAAGAGAATTTCCGTCCACTCGTCCAGCCAAGCCATCCGTTCCGCCATCGTCAAGGAAGAGAACCAAGGGGCCTTAGCGGCTAGGGATTCATCAATAAATTCGGCGGATATAATGAGTTTCATAGATCAAAGTGGCAAAGTAGCAGAGTAGCAAAGTCTTTACCCTGCCAGTCTGCAACCCTGCCACTTTGCTACATGCGCTCCTACCTGTTCAGGAAAATATTTCAGTAAACTATCTGTGACCAAGGGCGCAGCCGTGCCCAAGCCGCAGGCACTGATGGCACGCATGGTTTCGCCGATATCTTGTACTTCTGCAATCCATAAGTCAAGCTCTTTTGGCCCTGTGCCATTGTGCAAGCGTTCAGTTAAACGTTGGGTTCCTATGCGACAGGGAAAACACTTGCCACAGGATTCTTCAGCAAAAAATTCCATCGCATCATGGGCCATCTGAACCATGTTACGACGGTCATCATAGACGATGATACCGCCTGCGCCGAGATAAGAACCAAGGGGGCGAATACTGCCATCATCTAAAGTGAGATTAAGATCGTTCCCAGCGAGAAAGCCACCAGAGAGACCAGCCATGGTCACAGCTTGAATACTACGTCCTGCTAGAGGCCCCCCAGCCCAATCATAAAGTAAGGTTTTCATCGGTAATCCGAAAGGCACTTCATAATTTCCTGGGTTTTGAATATCACCTGAGAGACTGATCACTTTTGTGCCCGCATGCCCATTTAAGCCTAAACTTTGATACCACGTCGCTCCGCGCCGAATAATTTGAGGGACAGAGACCAAAGTTTCGACATTGTTCACCGCCGTAGGCCGATTTTCAAAGCCATGTGTGACAGGATAGGGCGGACGATTGCGGGGGAAAGGGCGCTTGCCTTCTAAGCTGTTGAGTAAGGCTCCCTCTTCACCACAAACGTAAGCTCCAGCCCCACGGCGGATGTGAATTTGAAAATGAAAGTCTGTGCCCAAAATATTTTGACCCAAGAGATTGGCTTCTTCAACTTCGGCAATGGCTTTCTCAAAGATACCTAAGGTTTCGGGATATTCATAACGAAGGTAGATAAACCCTTGAGTTGCGCCAGTGGCATAAGCGGCCAAAATCATACCTTCCAAGACGGCATGGGGATCGTAGTCCATAATCGCCCGATCTTTGAAACAACCTGGTTCCCCTTCGTCAGCGTTGCAGACGATGGTTTTTGGATCATCAGGAGCTTCAGCAACAGCTTGCCATTTGCGTCCTGTGGGAAAGCCAGCCCCACCTCGACCAGTTAACTTGCTCTCATGCAAAATGTCAATCACTTGAACGGGTGTCATCTCCTGCACAGCGCGGGTTAATCCTTCATAACCACCTGTCTTTTGATAACCAGCCAAGGTAGCTCGACCTAGCTCACGGATGAAGGCGAATACACATTCTTCTTGTCCGCCAGGATTGGGGACTGGGCGTGGAGAAGGTTTGTGTGCCAATTGGTCTGCTTCAGTCCCGATGAGGACTTGATGGCCCTGTAGAATAGGTACATAATCATCACAGCGACCCGCACAGGCCATCGGCGTAGCTCCTTGGTCGCTGAGGGCATCTAAAATCGTTTCACTTCCCGCGAGTCGACAAACAGGGCCCGTACATACTCGCGGGGCACGCTGACCCGGGGCAGTACGGGCGAAGTGATGATAAAAAGTGACAGTGCCAAACAATTCGGCGATAGGAATTTTCATCCCTTTGGCGATGGCTTCCAAAGCTTGATTAGATAGGTAGCCATCGCGGTCCTGAAAGGCATGTAAAAGCGGCAATAAGGGGGCTGGCTCGTCGCGCCATTGGGCGATTAAGTCTTTATTTGTGGGGGCCATCAGGGCGTACTCCAAAGGTAAAATCTATAATGATATGATTTGTTATTCTGCCATAGAATGATGGGAATGACCAATTAGGGCGATAGAGAAATTACCGATTTGAGGCCATAACGACTCTCGACTTCGTTTAGATGGTTAGGTACCCCATAAATGTTTAACGAGATAAAAGAAAAGTGATTCCGTTCATCAACCTTTCTTCACTGTTGCCCGCTCCCGCTCCACCAAGGCCCGCCGCAAAATTTTACCCGAAGGTACTTTGGGAATAGCCTCAATAAATTCTACCTGCCGCACTTTCTTATGGGGCGCAACCTGCACAGCGACATGGGCCATGATTTCTTCGGGACTGGCTTTCGCCTCTGGTTTCAGTACGACAAAAGCTTTTGGAATTTCACCCGCTTCTAAGTCAGGGCTGGGGATGACGGCTGCGTCGGCCACGGCAGGATGGGATTGGACGATAGCTTCGATTTCGGCTGGGGCGACTTGGAAGCCTTTATATTTGATTAACTCTTTCACCCGGTCTATGACGTATAAATATTCATCTTCGTCCACATAACCGATATCGCCCGTATGTAGCCAGCCCTCTGCGTCGAGAATCTCTTGGGTAGCCGCTGGTTGCTTGTGATAGCCCTTCATAACTTGCGGCCCCCGAATCCAAATTTCGCCAGATTGGCCAGGGACAAGATATTCACCCGTCAGGACATCAACAATGCGACATTCCGTGTTGGGAATAGGATGCCCGACAGAAGTTGGACGGATTTCTGTGGTAATAGCATTGCTATGGGTGACGGGACTCGTTTCCGTCAAGCCGTAACCTTGCTTGACCACACAGTTGAGGTGTTCCGCGCAGGCTTGGGCCACGGGGGCTGGTAGGGGGGCGGCCCCACAGTTAATGAAACGTAATGTGGACAAATCATAATTGTCCACGCTAGGGTGACGGGCCAAGGCTAACACAATGGGGGGCACAACATAGATCGAGGTGGCTCCATGATCCTGTATCAAGGTCAAAAATTGTTCCAAGTCAAAACGGGGCATCGTGATGACCGTCATCCCAAGATAAAGCGAGATGCTCATGATGACCGTCATGCCATAAATATGATAGAAAGGCAGAAGGCCTAAGGTCACATCAGCGCTACTCAGTTGATCTAAGCTTTCACATTGCACAATATTCGCCACCAGATTGCGATGGGTAAGCATCACGCCTTTAGGCAAGCCAGTTGTGCCGCTAGAATATGGCAAGGCCACTAAATCTTTATGAGGATCAAAATCAATCTCTGACAACTGGCCTTCACTTTGCAGCAATGTGGCAAAAGGTGTCGCTCCTTCTGCTTCGCCAAAGACAAAAACTTCTTCGACCCTTGATTTTTCTGCCGCTCCGAGGGCGTTGTCTAAAAACATGGGGGTGGTTACAAGGAATTTGGCCTCAGAGTCGTTGAGTTGATGGGCTAGCTCGTCTGCTGTATAAAGCGGATTGACGGTCGTGCTAATGCCGCCTGCTGTAGCGATGCCAAAGAAGGCAATGACATATTCGGGACTATTAGGGCTATAGATCGCGAAGACATCCCCTTTTTTGAAGCCGCGTTGGGCCAAGCCAAGGGCCACTTTTTGGGTAGCTGCGGCAAGTTGGCCAAAGGTTAAGGTTCGTCCTGTTGGCCCGTCGATTAAAGCGGGTTTATCAATTCGCTCTGCGATTTGGCTAAAGACCAATTCCGGCAAGGATACTGTGGGGATATCAACATCAGGATAAGAACTTTTATAGATCATGATGGCCTTTCGTCATTTTGATACAGGATTAAATTTTAGGCGTGATTGTATTTAGAAAGTGTTTGCTGAATAAGGTATCTGGTCATTCTAAGTCGAAAATTAGGGTGAGTCAAACTATTCTAGGGATACAATAGATGGTATAGGCACTAAGGCCTCAATGAGTTTGATCAACGACTTTAATAAGTGTAAAATACAAAGCAAATAAATAATGGCACCCATGAGTGTAAAGGTCAGTAACCGCTATCAAATTGCCCTGCCCAGTTTAGCGCGACAAGAATTAAATAGTCAAGCAGGAGATCGTTTATTAGTTGATATTCAGGACAGCCTGCCGGTCTTAATCCCACAGCCTGAAGATTATGTCGAACATTAACGAGAAAGAGCATCATGGCAAGCCTCGAACAACGATTAGAGGCCCATCAAATCGTTGAATTGAATACCTCAATGGAAATATCATGTACCCTGATGATCGTGTTCTAATCGCTATCATGAATAACAAAGCCGACTGGGAGCGGGTTCTGGATGAAGGCTGGTATCGTATTCCGGCCAAAAATGCGCCTGATGAGGTGCCACATATTGATTGGCTCGGTTTCTATTTCACGGCGAAGTTTGGGGATGATAAGTGGGCTATTCATTATTATACCGCCGTAGAAGGGCACGAACTATTGAGACGCAAAGATATCTTTCCTAGCAAACCTAATCACCCTCGCGCCAATGACTGGTATTACAAACTGATGCTTGGTCCAATACAGCATAAGCTCCCACCCATTACCAGTCATAAATGGCGGCGCATCACCTTCATCACCACAACAGGGGACCGTTTTGATAACGCTGTGGAAATTAATGATTTATATGAACGCGAGTCACCTTTGGGCCGTCTCTATGTGACTCTAAAAGAAGAGGGATATTCTGTGGAGCAGGATTGGCAGTTGGAGGAGGCTAAGGCGACAATTGATGAATCTTTGAAAAAGATAAAAAAGGCGTTAAAATAAAGGACTCTAGTCAACCTCAGTCTTTGACAAGGAAAGTGGGGATGGTATAATCAGGTGGTCTTGTTTTAACCATAAGTTTACTTAAAATTCATGATGGTTATTGCTCCTAATTAACTTAACCTTTTTCTAAAGAAAGGATACTTGTATTATGCTGAATAAAGTGACAAATCAGATCAAAGATTTATTTCCTGCGCCAGAAGTAGAAGCGCATTGTGATGGTCCTTGTGGCGTTTATGACCCAGCCTCAGCCCGCATTGCAGCCGAAGCTGTTTTGTCTATGGCTCAGAAAATTTCAGCCTTAGAACCCCCGGCGGCAGGCGATAGCGCAGCAATGGGTGCTTATCTCAACACCATGTCTCGTTATATCCAAATTAAGGAACAACAGGCGCATCTAGCTAAGGAAGAATTGCTCATTTTGTGGACTGACTACTTTAAGCCGCCTCATTTAGAGCAATATCCTGACCTCCATGACAAATTTTGGCAGGCGGCTAAACTTTGTTCTGCCTGTAAAGTTGAATTGAGTGTCGAACAGGCGGAAGCGTTAATGGCCGCTATCGAAGAGATTCACAAGATTTTCTGGGCCACTAAGAACCGCGATATTGCTTGGTATACTGCTGCTTAAAATTTGAACCATTTTAGCCATAAAAAAATCCGCAGCAAAATGTATTCTGCGGATTTTTTTATGACTGGGAATAAGACAATGGCGGATGACTTACGAGATAGCGACCTGCGAGAGTTTGCCTTATGGATGTTAGGCTATAGAAAGCGATTTCGAGTAACCGGCTATTCGATGATGCCAATCCTCAAACCAGGTGATGAAGTCCTGATTCAAATTAGTGCTTATCAGAAAGAAAACCCTCAGCTGGGACATATTGTTGTGGCCCGACACCCTTATCGTCGTGATGTAATCCTGATCAAACGGGTGATAGAGGTATTAGCGGAAGGGCGATGTCAGCTTCAAGGTGATTGCCCCTCGGAAAGCACGGACAGCCGTTCATTCGGGTCGATCCCCCTAGATCACTTGATCGGGCGAGTAACCAGTCGATTTACGACGAGTGAAAATTAGGCCCTCGCGGCCCCCACCATGCCGTGTGACATCCAATAGTCTTAAACCTGCAAGCGCAGGTGGAAACTTAATAAACTGGCTTTGCCTTGCCTTGTCGCGGGCTATCGCATTACCAAGTTTAAAAGTTGGTTTCCTGTAGAAAAGGGGTAAGGTTTAGACACGTTGGCGCATCACGTACATAGCAGGGTTGAGATAGATAATAGCATCATTGTATAAGTTTGACAAATTGTCGTATTGCGCTCTGTTACCTATTCGGAGGTAAATTTAACCCGATATGCAGATCGTGTAATTGTTGCTCTGAGACAGGCGTTGGGGCATCAGCCATTATATCATTCGCTGATTGACTTTTGGGGAAGGCGATTACTTCCCGAATGTTGGGTTCTCCGGCTAAGAGCATAACAAAGCGGTCTAACCCTGGCGCAATGCCGCCATGAGGTGGTGTGCCATACGCAAAGGCTGCTAACATATGACCAAATTGTTCCTGCGCTTCGGTCAAGTCTAACCCTATCAGTTCAAAAATTTTTTCTTGTACATCCCGCCTATGAATCCTAATGCTTCCTCCCGCGATTTCATAACCATTACAAACCAGATCATATTGCTTGCCTCTGACCTCGCTTGGGTTCGTTTCTAAAAAGGGTAGGTCTTCATCCATTGGTGAAGTAAAGAGATGGTGACTTGGAGCCCAACAATTTTCTTCTTCATTGTAAGTAAACATGGGAAAGTCGATGACCCAACAGAGGGCCATCATATTATCATTTCGTAAGTCTAGGCGATCGCCAAACTCAAGGCGTAAACGGCCCAAAGCTTCATTCGTGATAGCAGGCTTATCAGCGATAAAAAGGAGCAAGTCGCCGGGTTGACCTGCTAAAGCCTCAATTAAGCCCTTTACTTCGTTTTCACTGAGAAACTTGGCAAAAGAGGAACGATGTTTATCATTTTCACCAACAGCTAACCAAGCCAAGCCCTTTGCCCCAAAATCTTTTACAAAGGCAGTCAAATCGTCTAATTGCTTACGACTATATCCTCCGCAACCTTTCGTATTCAGCCCCTTAATCAAGCCACCTCGTTTTAGGGTCCCCGCAAAGACTTCAAATTCGGTATGCGCTAAGATATCATTGACCGTTTTTAGTTCTAACTCAAACCGAATATCAGGATTATCACGGCCATAGCGTTCCATCGCTTCTTGATAGGTCAAACGTAAAAATGGTTTATGCATGAGGGGTTTGTCTGAGAGCGTTTCGATAATTTCGGTGAACATATCTTCCACGACCGCCATCACATCCTCTCGCTCTACAAAACTCATCTCCATATCAAGTTGGGTGAACTCTGGTTGTCGATCACCGCGTTGATCCTCATCGCGGAAGCAGCGAGCAATTTGAAAATATTTTTCATACCCGGCTACCATCAGGAGTTGTTTTAATTGTTGTGGGCTTTGAGGCAAGGCATAGAAATTACCAGGATGAACTCGACTGGGGACAAGATAGTCTCTCGCCCCCTCTGGGGTACTCTTGAACAGAATGGGCGTTTCAATTTCAAGAAATCCTTGTTGATCTAAATAACGACGAATATGTTGCGCCACTTGATGACGCAGCAACATATTATTTTGCATCCGTTGGCGGCGCAGGTCAAGATATCGATACTTCAAGCGTAGTTTTTCATCAACGGCAGTGTCTTCATTAATATAGAATGGGGGCGTTTTGGCAGGATTGATGATATCTAAGTCTGAAACCATGACCTCAATATCCCCTGTATCCATATTAGGGTTGTTTTGTCCCTCTGGGCGGCTTTGAACCACGCCTGTGACCTTGATAACATACTCGATCCGTAACTTATCTCCGAGCGCATGAGCTGCTGGGTTCACTTCTGGATTGAAAACGACTTGAGTAAGACCCCAACGATCCCGCAGATCAACAAAAATGACACCACCATGGTCCCGTCGCCGATGGACCCAACCAGCTAAAGTTACTTCTTTATCTTGATCTTCGGCCCGTAGTTGACCGCAAGTGTGTGTTTTATACATGAAAGTTTGTTCCTTCCAGACAGTATGGGTAGTATAGATAGACCTTAATAAGCTGCCCATTCTAGCACAATTATCGAAAATATCAATCTTGTTGTAACCATATTGAGAGAGGAATAAGGAGGCGATAGGGCAAAAATATTTGCTAGAAACACTAAATCGCCAAGTTTCTCTGCCTAATCCTTTTCCCTCTCGTGTTTACGTCTATTGCAAAATCGAGTTTATTCGTCCAGAGCTTGGTCTATAGCATCTTGTAAACTGCCTGCATCATCAAATCTACCTGTAAATTGCTCGCCATTGATAAATAAAGTGGGTGTACCGCTGACTCCGCTGACTCTCCCCTCAGCTAAGTCAGTTTCGACCTGTACATATTGACGATTTGCATCAAAACAACGATTAAAATTACCGCTATCAAGGCCAATATCTTGAGCAACTTTTTTCAGACTGCTACGACTAAAAAATGTATCACCCAAGTTTTGATTATCAAGAAGAACATCATGAAACATCCAAAAAGCTTCAGGCCCTTGATCTAAAGCACATTCTACAGCTTGAGCTACATTTACAGAGGCTTGACCTAAGAGAGGATAGTTTTTGAAAATCAGTTTGACTTTGCCCGCGTGGATATAGTCTTCCTCAAGCTCCTTAAATTCTCGATAGAAAGCAGCGCAGTGGGAACACCGAAAATCAGCAAATTCAATGATCTCTACGGGAGCGTCTGCTGCGCCCTTGAATGGTTGTCCATCCTCGGTCACCCCGACAGGATATGTAATTTCTGGAACCGTTATGTCCGCTTGACTGGTACTTTGATTGTACATGACTAAGCCTACAACGAGCAATAAAACAAGAATACCGACCCCGATAATCGCTATCAATCCATTATCAACTTTCCCTTTTTGGGCAGTTGTTTGTCTTCTTTTTGCCATCGTCGTAAATTTCTCCTTTTTGGGTGAAAAACTATAATGTAAAAATGTGCTTTAACATTGTAAAAAAAAGCTGGGGACTGTCAAATACGCTATGAATCAACCGAGCCGTTTGCCGTCTTCAGGGTTTTGGTTGATAATAAAGGATCGTGTCGTTTTAATTCTGTGGAGAACAGGCTATGAAGGTGTCGGGATTGGCTTATCTCTGGTATGGCATCTAACTGAGATGCAAAAAGGTGAAGTGGTGGTTGATAGTGAAGTTGGTTCAGGCAGCCGTTTTCAAATACATTTTCCTTGGCATAGGGATTCGTAAATTGAAATGTCATCTATCCCACATGAATCTTGTCAGGATAATCGCATCCTCGCCATTATCCTGATAATATTTTTTACGTTGTCCTACTTCCTCAAACTTATAGTAACCATATAAAGTCCGGGCAGCATGATTAGAAGGACGGACTTCTAAAATAATTGTCTGGACTGATCGTTTTTTTGCTTGTTTTAACAATGATGATATTAAGCATTTGGCAATACCTTGACGACGTAAATTGGGTTGTGAGGCCAATTTAAGCAGTTCAAAATCATCCCCAATATGCCAAAAAAAACTGTAGCCCACAACCTGATGTTCACATCTGACGACTTCTAGATAGGCTATTGGATTTTCTGTGAGTTGTTGTAGATAGTAGCTTTCAGACCAGGGAGAGGAAAATGCAGCCTCATCAAGGCTGACGACGGCGGGGATATCAGCGGGGGTCATTGGATGGAGGCTAAAGGATAAAGGCTTTTCTGGCATGAATCACTCAGCGGTTCGGCCAAATTAGGGACATATTGAACGAGGCCGATTTGTTGGAATTTTCTGACCTGATTACGGGTCTTTGATATAAATGGGCACTAAGTCATCTGTTGTTTGTTGTTTGATCTGAATCGCGCCTAACTCAGCCATATAAGCTGGTCGTCTTGCGCCATGAACAGGACTCGTAACTTGGATATTTGAAGTCGTATTCTGCTTTAAAATCTGCCGTTGCCCTTCACTTAACTCACCCACGACAAGGCGATGATTTGTGAGAACTTCTGTCAAGGCCAGCATATCAGTCAAATAAGGAGGCTGAATTTGCGTCCAAATTTGATCTACCCAAGCATAATGAGCGACTAAGAGACGTTTGCGTCCCGCCTGAGCCACAGCCACGACGGGTAGTGTTTGATAGCGGTGAGGGTAAGCAACGATATCTAAGGTTGGTACGCCGACAGTGGCTAATTGATGGGGCATAGCGAGACCCTTAGCTAAGGCTACCCCAACGCGAACGCCTGTATATGACCCAGGGCCAATTGATACGGCGATACCACCTAACTGTGACACTGAAATTTTTGCCACCGCTAGCATCCGCTTTAGACGTGGGCCTAACTCAACGCTATGATTTCGAGCCGCAAACCAAATTTCCTCAGCCCACAAACGTTGGCCGTCATAAAGAGCCAAACCAGCATAATCAGTTGCCGTATCAATAGCCAAGACCATGGTCATCGTTTAGATATCCTATCCTGAAATTTGTTCAACAGGGTCGTATAAGGTCTGCCATAAGCTTGCAACTTAATACAACGTTTCATCTCGTCCTCAACAACATGAGATAAGATAATTTGCATATATTCCACTGGCAGTAAATCCTGTACCCGGTCTGCCCATTCGATTAAACAAACCCCATCGCCATATAAATAAGTGTCTAAACCTAAAGTTTCAGCCTCATTGGCCTGGTTTAAACGATAGACATCAATATGATAAAACCTCAAGGGCCCTTGATACTCATTTACAAAGGTAAAGGTTGGACTATTAATAATTGTCTGTTCAGATAGCCCTAAGCCTAAGCCAAATCCCTTCGCCCATTGCGTCTTACCTGCTCCTAGATGCCCGATGAGTGCTATCACTTGACCTGCTTCGACTAATTGACCCAATGTTGCCCCAAAGGTCTGCGTCTGTTGGGCACTATGGCTAATGAGATCAAGTCTATCCTGATGATTCATATCAATGACAATTAACAATTAGTAATTAACAAAAAATTCACAATTTAGAGGGTGAAATACGAATAACAAATAACAAATTCTGCCATCACTGTTCAACTATACGACCATTATACGTTTATCTATTTTTGAGCCAAATTCATCTTACTTGCCCTGAATCGTTGGCATATCTAGCGGCTTTGTGGTATGATGCTATAATATGTTTCCTCGCCGGGGGATCGGGTTATAAAGTCCTTTTGAAAGTTTACGTTTATGCGGTATTTAATCATCTCAGATATCCACGCCAACCTCACTGCCTTTGATGCTGTTTTAACAGATTCCGAAGGCTTGTACGATAAAATTTGGTGTTTAGGCGACGTGGTTGGCTATGGCCCTCACCCCAATGAATGTGTTGACCGTTTGAATGAATATGATCATATTTGTATCGCTGGCAACCATGACTGGGCCAGCTTGGGCAAGTTAGACCTTGACGATTTTAATCCAACTGCCCGTTTCGCTGCTTTATGGACCAAAGAGCAGCTCACCCCTGAGAGCCAAACCTATTTAGAAGATTTACCCGTATCACGCCAAGAAAAGCCAGAATTTACCCTAGTCCATGGAAGCCCACGTCATCCAATATGGGAGTATGTTATCCATCCAAATATCGCGCATATTAATTTTAATCATTTTAATACGCCCTATTGTCTCATCGGACATACCCACGTTCCCCTTGTTTTCATCGAGTCAGACGACCCGCGTAGACTTTGCCAAGCCATCACGCCAAATTCTGCTGAATTTCTCTATCAACTGAATGACAAGCGCGTCATCATCAACGCTGGTAGCGTCGGTCAGCCCCGTGATGGTGATCCTCGAGCCTCTTATGGTTTACTAGATATGGAGACCATGAATTTTCATATTCGACGCATCCCCTACCCTGTGACTGAGGTTCAATCGACCATGCAGCGTTATAATTTCCCCCCGCGTTTGTGGCAACGTTTGGCGTTAGGATATTAAAGATAATGTGACTCAGAAATTATGGGTCGTATTATAATCCAATCCAGCATCAAATTTTAGTCAATCCGCTGCCGCAATTTGGGATCGAGATAATCCCGCAAAGCATCCCCCACGAGATTTGCGGTTAGGATGGCCAAGGTGATGGCAACGCCGGGGAAGATGACAAGCCACCAAGGTGGTCTAAAAGCCGCAGCCAATACGCCACCTAGCATATTGCCCCAACTAGGCGAGGGCGGCGGAATCCCCAAGCCGAGAAAACTGAGGGCTGATTCAGCGAAGATGGCCGCACCTAAATGTAAAGAGGCGACCACGAGAATAGGGGCTAAACATTGCGGGGCAATATGGTGGCGCATGATGCGCCATTGGGATGCGCCTACCATTTTGGCAGCATCAATATAAGCCGTTTCCTTGACAGACAAAACGACAGAGCGGGTGATGCGGGTCGCCGAAGGTACACGGGTGACGGCAATAGCAATGATCACCGTTGTTAAGCCAGAACCGAGCGCGACGAGGAGCAGCAGAGCCAAAATCAACGCTGGAAAAGACATTAAAATTTCCACAATGCGCTGACTGATAATATCGATGCGTCCACCCAAATAACCGCTGACAATACCCCAGAAAAACCCTAGCAAATCGCCGAAGAATACCGCCGTAATGGCCACAACTAAGGTAATACGCGCTCCGTAGATGATGCGACTCAATACATCTCGTCCCAAGTCATCCGTGCCTAAAATATTATCCACGGTCGGGCCTGTGCGAATGAGTCCGTAATTGGCTTCTAAGGGGTCGTAGGGGGCTAAGACTGGGGCGAAAATAGCCATGACAATCATTAAAAGCCAAAATAGAAATGAGACCGCTCCGATGGGCGATGAGCGGATAAAGCGGGTGATTATTTGAAAGCTCTCTTTGCCTAAGTTCGTCTCCAAGGCCTACTCCTATTCATATCGAATGCGTGGGTCAAAGACAGCATAGCTAATATCCACGATGAGATTAATGAAGACAAAGATTAGACCATAAATGAGGACTAAATTTTGGATGAGCGACCAATCGCGTTCGGTGAGACCTTGGACGAGCAGGGTGCCTAAACCCGGCACCCCAAAGGCTTTCTCTACCGAAACCGCCCCGCCCAGCAGGCTACCTAAGGCCAAGCCAGAGGCGGTGATGACGGGCAGCATGGCATTTTTGAACACATGTCGCCAGATCAATAATTTTTCACCGAGACCCTTTGCCCGCGCTGTACGAATATAGTCCTCATACAACACCTCTAAGGCTGAGGCCCGCGCAAAGCGGGCAATGCCTGCCGCCAATCCCAACCCTAAGGCTAAGGCTGGTAAGCCCGTCATGGTCAGATTACCGAGAGGGTCATCGCTGAAGTGAATGATGGTTAAAGGGGGTCGCCAACTAAAGAATAAAACCGTGCAGAGGACAAAGACGAGGCCAATCCAAAAACTAGGGACGGCGATGAAGATGGTTACACCTACCCGCGATAGATAGTCCACCACTGAATTACGCCATAAGGCACTGAGCATGCCAATCGGCACACCAACTAACCAAGAGAAGATGACGGCCATAATCGCAATCTGGGCACTGATGGGGCCACGTCGAGCAATCAAGGCACTAATCGGCTCATGCGTCCAGAAGGAGCGTCCCAAATCGCCCCTGAATACATCCTTCATCCAATTCAGATATTGAATATGATAGGGTTTATCCAACCCTAAACTGGCCCGCGCCGCCTGTAATTCTTCCTCGCTTAGAACGTAGGCTCCCTCCCCTTCCACGACGATGAGTTGCAAGGGGTCTCCAGGGATGACACGCATGGCGATGAAGATAAGGATGGTGATGCCAATAATGGTTGGGATGCTGATGACGAGACGTCTCAAAATATATTTATACATCCGCGGTTCACCCCCACGCCTGTGGGGAATATTTTATAGATCTAACCACACCGTCTCGAAACGCCCCCACTCGGTGAAAAGTCGATTATCTAAAGAAATCCCATTGACATAGCTGCGCCACATCGGCAAGTGGAAGGTATAGCCGACAAGATACCAGGGCGGATTCTCGTCCAGCATGGCTTGAGCTTGGGCGATCATCTCAGCGCGGGCAGTGGCATCGAGTTCTACTTCAATCTGTTCTAACAAAGCATCGAAATCGGGGTTGGCATAACCACTGAAGTTTTGCGAACCGTCCGTCTTCCACCACAAATTAGCCCGTGGTACAAGATCTGAGACCCCATGACCATAGGTGTCCAGCACAATTTGGAAGTTGCCGTTACGTTGCTCATCCTTTAACAAGGCCCGTTCTGTGACGCGAATCGTGGCGTTAATATTCAGGCTCCGCTTAAGCTGGTCTTGGAAGGCAGGGGCCAGCAATTCGGAGTGCGGGGCCACGGAAGCGGCTAAGAGCTCCACCTCGTCGATGCCATCGGGATAGCCCGCCTCAGCCAGTAGTTGCTTGGCCATTTCGATATCTTCACTTTTGTCTTCGCGATAGCCAGGCCTTTCCAAGAGTTGCTCTTGCGGCGTGGCGTAGGGATCGCCATGAGGCACCCAACTGGTTAAATTGATCTGTTCCTGCGTGGAGAAGGCTTTAATCAAGTCTTGCTTACTGACAGCCAGGTGAACAGCGTGGCGCACACGAGGGTCGTCAAAAGGAGCGGCCTTATTGTTGAAGACAACCCAATAAGCCCCAAATCCAGGTAACTTGTTCACCCCAATTTCGGCGGGACGATTTTGGCCTTCAACCCAGGTTTCAAAGGCGACATTCCAAGACATACTTGCCTGCTCAGTCAGAACGGCGGTGCCACGATCAGACCAAGCTGGGACATGAATCATCTCGACGCCATCAACATAAGGTAACTCAGCGTCCCAATAATTTTCATTTCGTTCCAGAATCCACTTCTCTGCCGTCAAGTAATCGACATACTTGAAGGCCCCTGTGCCGGGGGCCACGACTTCGCGCAAGTCATCGTTATTTTCTGCCAAGGACTTTTGGGAATAGATCACGTAATTGGTTGCACAGAGCAGGTTGAGGAAATAGGAACGTGGTGCATTGAGATTAAATTGCACCGTTGAGTCATCAATTTCCTTGACTGAATCGACCATGGTCAAATCTCCCTTAAGCGGGCTGACAATCCCTTGCGGCGGGTTCAGAATGCGATTGAAGGTTGCCACCACATCTTTGGCTCCAAAGCTTTCACCATCATGGTATTGCACCCCTTCACGAAGACTGAAGGTATAGGTGAGACCATCATCTGATATTTCCCACCCTGAGGCCAAATCTGGCACAATTGTACGTAAACCATCCGTTAGGTCATAACGCACCAAGTTGTTATACATATGTCCGAGTACATGGGTTCCGCCGCCTTGATGAGCATCGAAATGCGCGACGGTGACCCCAAAAGCGGTCTTGAGAATGCCGCCCCGTTTAGGATTGCCATCAGGGCGCATAAAACCAGCTTCCAGTGCTTCATCTTCAGATACAGCTTCTGGGACGGCGACGGGGGCTTCCAGATCGAAGAAGCCAGCCTGACCGCCTGTCTGACCTGGGCCACACGCAGCAAGCACCGCGGCGGTCGTGCTTAATCCGGCGACGCGCAAGAAGTCGCGGCGAGAAATGGCCCGTCGGGACCCTTTATTAGGCGTATGCGTTAAGTCACTCACGATTTTCACTCCTTTGGGAAATTATTAAAATATAGGTTAGAAATTAGTTAGCTGCTACTAGGGGGTCATAAAGGCGTATGACCTCTAATATATCCAACCGTTAATTGGGCTACCGAATTGTACACCGAGCGGTAGAGAAGAGCAATTTAATGACAGAGCCAGCCGAGTTTGAAATCTCTCCCACAGCTCTTGGTCGCTATAACGCCACAAAATGTTTCTGGCCACATTCAATTTTTAGTTCTTCAATGCCCCGCAGTCCTTCTAAATTGAGCGTTGACTTGGTTTCAGCCACAAAGTAAAGCCGTTTGTCCTTTTCCAAAATAACCGCCCAATCAGGGATATAGTCGCCCAAGGGCGTTGGAATCTTAAAACCACGGGGTAATTTGAAGTAAAATTTGACTCCTTTGTCCGCTTCACCATCTTGAGCGAATCTCGTCTCGACGCTGGAATCTAGCGGCACATAGTTGTAAATTGTTTTTTCCTGTCTGGTAACTTTGAATAAGTTACTCAAGTAGGTTTCTATTTCTTCATTCCGAAACAGGCACATTTCGTATTCTGCTTCAAAATCTTAAAAAGGATCTGACGGGGGATATTGATTTTGCCTTGAATATAAGCGTACACATCGGGAATGGCGATATTGGTAATTTGGACGGTTTGATGCGCTATATCAGTCAATTGACCCCCAACGCCTATACACTAGCATTTTAACAATCCTTTCGGATAAGGCAGCCCGAAGCCCGTAGTTGCTCCTCGCCAAGGTTCAAAAGGCTTGTCGTGAATAGAACACCGTTCCTACCCCATGAAACTTTTAATCCTACTCGACAGAGCCAAGTGCTGGAGCGTTCACACTTGGGTGTCTTGACCTCTTGAACGTAGCCTTTTTTTCAAGGCTTAGGCTGGTCAACCTGGGGCTTGCATCCTTACTGAAAGTCAGGCATTCTCACAAGCCCCCGACTTCTAGTCGGGGGTCGTTGACTCTCAACCCGGCGGTGCTGGCCCAGCCACGAGTTAAAGCTTGGCTAACTTATTGATGGCCCAAGCCATCTATGCTATAATGCGATGCAATCAGGCTATTCGTCAAATCGCTTGCCTCAAGCCAAACAGATAAGGACCGCATCATTTAGGCGATATTAACAGGTAGCGAATTTTTTCATCTTCAATGTCCAACGGTGGACAACTTATTAGGAATAGAAATTATGCCGACATTAAAAGCAGACGACCTTGAAAAAATAAGTGCCGAAATCTTTTTGGCTGCGGGTGTACCAGAAGATGAGGCCGCCCTGATGGGTGAAGAACTGGTGTACGCCAACTTGATGGGGGTAGATTCGCATGGCATCATCCGCATCCCACAATATATCACCGCCATTGAGCAGGGTGAAATTGTGCCTGGAGCGACAACCAAAGTGGTCAAAGAGACAGCGACGACTGCCTTGATTGAAGGCGGAGATAATTTTGGACAGGTTGTTGCGCTTCGGGCCTTAGAGATTGCCCTTAATAAAGCCCGAACGCATCATGTGAGTTGCGTCTTAGCCCACCGCTGCAACCATGTAGGTCGCTTGGGGGCTTATCCACAACGAGCCGCCGAACAAGATATGATCTGCTTGGCTACAGCCACTTGGCCGATTAAAGGTCATGCTGTGACCCCCTTTGGCGGTCGAGAAGCGCGATTGGCAACCAATCCCATTGCCTACGGCGTACCAACTCAGGCTCAACCCCTTCTCTCAGACTTCGCCACCAGCGTGATGGCCGAAGGCAAGATCAGAGTACTACGCAACAAGGGAGGCTGTCTACCAGACCAAGCCGTACTCGATGCTGAGGGCAAAGTAACCCACGATCCGAACGATTTCTATGGCCCACCTCGGGGCGCGATTCTCCCTTTTGGCGGTGATGTCGGATACAAGGGCTATGCCCTCAGTTTGTTGGTTGAAATTCTGGGGGGCACCCTGGCGGGCAGTTTGATTGATGATGAGACTCGGCTGGGGAATGGGTTATGCCTGCTCGTGATTAACCCCGCCGCCTTCACGGAACTCAGCCATTTCAAGCACCTGATAGCGGGGATGTTTCGTTATATGAAGGAAACACCTCCTGCCGAGGGTTTTGAGGAGGTCTTTCTACCAGGTGAATTAGATTTTCAAACAGTGGCTCGCAGACAGGCAGAGGGGATTTCTCTGGACGACAGGACCTGGGACCATATTAAGCAAGCAGGTCAAAGTGTTGGCGTAAAGGTTTAGGGCCGACTAGGGGCAGGTAGCCGGTTTTTTACGGACTATCTGCCACTTGTCATCAAATGAGGGTACATTTCCCAAGCTAAGGTGGCGAGATTAACATCATAAGGGCTTGCAGAAGAAAAGAATGTTTTGTTAATTACTAATCGTTAATTGTTAAGTGATATTTTCAGAGGAGCCATAAACTATGGAAGCGATGACGGCTAAACAGCGATTCATGGCCGCTATGAATGGCGAGCCAGTAGACCGACCACCCGCGGCGAGCATTGTTTCGGTCATCAATTATGAACTGATGGACATCACGGGGGCTCATTTTCCTAAGGCCAATATCGAGCCAGAACCGATGGCGACCTTAGCCGCTGGAGCCCACGAAGTGATGGGTTTTGACAGCGTTATGCCCATTTTCAGTATTGCCCAAGAGGCCGTCGCGTTGGGCTGCCAGGTTGATTGGTCTGACAAGGATATGATGCCCAATCCAACCGATGCCCCGTGGGCTGACCGAGATGTGAAGATCGAATTGCCCGATGGCTTTCCCGATTCATTCTTGGAGGACAAATACGTTAGCTGTGCGATTGAATCGATTCGCTTACTCAAGAAACATTTTGGGGATGAGGTGATGATTCTGGGCAAGGTGATGGGGCCTTGGACTCTCTCCTACCACACCTACAACACCCAAGAATTTTTGTTTGATACCATTATGGACCCCGACCGGGTGAACCGCTCACTTGAGGTGCTGTCGCCAGTACCTGTCGTCTTCGCTAACGCACAACTCGAAGCAGGCGCAGATGCCATTGTTTGGGCCGACCACACCACTGGCGATTTGGTGCGTAATACCATGTATCGCGATTTTCTGTTACATCGGCATCAAGCATTGATGCCGCAAGTGAAGTTCCCCGACGGGACACCAGCTCAGGTCATCTTGCACTGCTGTGGCAAGACATTGGATCGGGTACAATATTTCCGCCAAGCAGGCTTTACCGCCTATCATTTCGAATCCGCCAATCCACCTGATGAGATGGTCGCTGGCGCAGCAGGTCAGGTCAAATTGGCCGGCAACATCAACAACCCGGTGACCTTATTCTCCCGTGGGCCAGAAGAAGCCCGTGCCGAGGCACAGCGAGCGATTGATGCTGGCGTTGACATTATTGCCCCAGAATGCGCCGTGCCATTGCAGACACCTGTCGCCAACTTGAAAGAGATTGTACAGACTTGTATCGATAATCCGACAAACTAAGGAGTAGATGCCATGAGTCGTGAAGAAGAAATCAAAAAAGCACTATTTGATCATACCTTAGTTGGTGAGGCTCCAGAGGTAAAAGAATTAACGCAAGAAGGCATCGACCTCGGTATGGATCCGCTCGATATACTTTTTGGGGCCTTAATCCCGTCGCTCCAAGAAGTGGGTCGTCTATTTGAAATCGGCGAATATTTTGTACCTGAGATGCTCGTTGCCGCTAGAGCGATGCAAGGTGCCATGACCCTCTTACGCCCACTGCTGGTTGAAAAAGGGGCAGAGCCGCTTGGGAAGGTGGTCATGCTGACCGTTAAGGGTGATGTACACGACATCGGTAAAAATTTGGTCAACATTATGTTGGAGGGGGAGGGCTTTGAGACCGTCGATCTGGGAGTCAATGTTAAGCCAGAGCAAGTCGTGGCAGCCGTTAAGGAGCATCAGCCGCAGTTGCTTGGGTTCTCAGCTTTTTTGACCACCACGATGCCCTTTTTTAAATCCAATCTGACTGCCCTGAAAGAGGCTGGCCTGCGAGAGCAAGTGAGGGTTATGGTCGGCGGTGCACCAGTGACGCAGGAGTATGCTGATAGTGTGGGGGCTGACGGCTTTGCAGCTGATGCCAGTGCTGCAGTCCGGCTGGCCAAGCAGCTCATGACCGACATGGGCTATGATATTAGCCAAGATGGTGGCCCTGATGGATCCGTAGCCTTAGCAGCGGCTGTTGAAGCTGTTGAGAATTTAATGAGTAGAGCTGAGGCTGAAGAAAAAATATAATGGAAACGATCATCTCATCTGCCAAACAGACAGTGACCATTGGGGCTGATTATCCCTTCGTAATTATCGGTGAGCGGATCAATCCAAGCGGACGCGGGGCCCGTAATATCTCCTTTGGCTTGCCCTGGCGACCAATCGTCAATGCAGCCTTTCTGTCCCTGGCCATTGCCGCTGGGCTAACTTCGGCCATCACCAATCCCCTTGAATCTAAGATCCGGCGCACGATCTTTGCTGCGGATCTACTCAGGGGCCATGATCAGTACGCCGGGAATCTGATCAAAGCATTCCGTACTAAACGGAAGAAGGAATCCGCTGCTGGCTGAGATAGTTTATCGTATGATCACCACCACTCCGACAAAAATCACCATTGAATTTCAGTCGCATCGTAAAGTGACCCGCGTACCGCCTGGTATGTCAATCTTCAATGCGGCCAACTGGATTGGCCTGCCGATTGACAGTACCTGTGGCGCGAAAGGCACCTGTGGCAAATGTAAAATACGTATCTTGCAAGGTCATAAGGGCATTACCAACGCAGATCTCAGGGTCTTTTCTGCCGAAGAATTGGCGGCCGGCTGGCGTCTCTCCTGTCGAGCCGAAGCTTATGAAGATAGTGTGTGTGATGTCCCCCAGCTAATGGGCAATCCAAAGGCGGCCTTGATGGGCTTTGGGCGGCACGTTATCCTGAACGCAAATGTCCACAAAATCTATCTATCCCTGTCAGAACCTTCGCTGGAAGATCAGCGGAGCGATTTTTCCCGCCTACGCGATGCCCTAGCCGAAGAAGGATTTGAGGTCCAGACATCCCTCAATCTCTTACGCCAGTTGCCAGCCATATTACGTCAGGCGGGCTGGCAAGTGACAGCGGTTGTGGTCGGACAAGAATTGGTGAGTGTTGAACCAGGCGACACCACAGATCGCGCTTTTGGCCTCGCTTTTGATCTTGGCACAACGACCGTTGTTGGCCTGCTGATGGATCTCAACAGTGGCGTACCAGTGGCGGTGCAATCGGTGCTTAATGGGCAAGCGGTCTATGGGGCCGATGTTATCTCACGCATTAGCCACGCCATGCTCAACGAAGATGGGTTGGCGCAGTTGAATCAACTTATTGTACAGACGCTCAACACACTGATTGAACAGCTACTGACAGAAGCGAATGTCGATGCACAGGAAGTATATGAGGTCGTTACCGCAGGCAACGCAACCATGCAACATCTGCTATTGGGTCTTGATCCGGAAGCCATCGGTCTCGAACCCTTTATCCCGGTGGTCGAAGCCCTGACTCAGGTGAGGGCCCATGAGCTAGGGATAGCCATCTTGCCCCAAGCACAGATCCATCTCTTGCCCTATGTGGGGGCCTATGTCGGGGCCGATTTGGTGGCGGGCTTACTGGCGACTGGATTGGCTCAAAACGAGGGGGTTCGCTTGTTGGTTGATGTAGGCACAAATGGAGAGATCATTCTTGGTTCGGCAGCTCGCACTGTGGCCACTGCGGCCCCTGCTGGGCCAGCATTTGAGGGGGCTCAGATTCAGGACGGTATGCGGGCCAGCGAGGGGGCCATTGAAGCCCTTGTCATTACGAGCGATGCTGTTGAGCTACAGGTTATTGGCGATATACCGCCGCTTGGTCTTTGTGGGTCAGGCCTGCTCGATGCGGTGGCGCAACTGCGCTTGAGTGGGCTTATGCTGCCCTCGGGTCGCTTTGTCAAGGTCGAGGAGGCTCAGAAGCTTGTCTCGCCGAGTGTCGCCAAGCGTATTGTCACCGACGAGGCCGGTAGACGTTCGTTTATCTTAGCTTGGCCCGAAGAGTCCGGCAGTGGGAAGCCCATCGTCCTGACGCAGCGCGATGTACGCGAACTCCAATTTGCCAAAGGATCGATTGCGGGCGGCATTGATGTCGTCCTACAAGAACTCGGTGTCGAAGCTGACGAACTGGTTGAGATATATCTAGCT
Organism: Anaerolineae bacterium; assembly: GCA_965199695.1. Classification (GTDB taxonomy): domain Bacteria; phylum Chloroflexota; class Anaerolineae; order 4572-78; family 4572-78; genus CBDAUV01. The sequence goes on from OZ241372.1 coordinate 3,967,304, forward strand.
GGCTCTTTTGGCTCATACATCAATCCGCAGAGTGCCCGCATCATTGGGCTGGTACCACCAGTACCCGTCGAGCGCATCAAGGCTGTGGGCAATGCAGCCGGAGAGGGAGCTAAGATGGCCCTACTCTCCTTCCGCGAGCGCGAAGTGGCTCGCTCTCTGCCAGAGATCGTCGAGTATCATGAGCTGTCAGGCCGCGGGGATTTTAACGATTCGTTTTTGGCAGTGCTACAGTTTCCAGATCTTGAGACATTGGATTTGGTGTCTTGTAGGACATCCGCAAATCATAGAGATTGATGGTGTTTTTATTAAACCGGCTAATTTTGCAAAATTACAAACGCTCATTCGGGCGTACCCGCGACACCTGCGGTGTCGGGTACGCCATCTCTTACCGCTTTCGCTTTTTTGTTTAGAACCCCTCGACGTTCAAGTTCTGTTAACTCAGCCTCTAATTCAGCCCGCTGCTTTTGAGCTGCTTGTTCTCCAACAGACAAAAGATAGTCTATGCGGGCTTTTAAGGCTCGACGCAATTGGCGGTTGCTTTTGGTGGTACTTAGAGATATTATTCCAGACCCAAGTAAAATGCCAAACATCAGTCCACGGATGAAATCTCTAAAATACATAACATATTCTCCAAAATAATTCAGCAGGTGTCGAACTTAAAAGCTTCGCGACAACCTGTCCTACAAGTGAAAAACTCGGTTCCGCGGCTTTGTTGGCTGTCATTGCACCCTTGACCGGTCAAGGTCTGGCTCAGGTGTATCCTCATGGCGGCCCCATAACGCGCAGAATCAGTCCAAGTCGTACCAGTGAAGGCCCAAGTTTGACTTTCATAAGGCCAACCGAGGGCGTTCCCGCCATAGAGAATAATCTGCTGGCGGGTTTTGTCGTAGGCAGAAGCGTGTTCGCCTCGACTGGCGGGGCTGGTACTGGGGCTTAGTGGCTGCCATTCATAAGGCCAAGATCGACTGCCGTCCCTCGGATACGGCTGTTGCCATCCAAGTCAGTGCTGAGGCTGACCGCCGCATTATTGCCAGTGTCAATGGCCGGTGAGCCGCTTCGTAGACGATAATCGCCTGCTGGGTAGCGGGATAGAAGGAGTGGTCGGATAATTGCAGAACAAAAATTTCCCAGTTTTATCCATACTCACGTATATAGACCCTTTGCAAAAAAAATTATGACCCCCTAGAGGCTTGTCCAGACAATGGCGTACCGAATGATTTGACACCTCTAGATGGTTCCACGCCGCCTGATTGGCCCTGCGAATATGTATACGGCAATCGTTAAGGGTGTACGCCGTTTCGACATCACAAGCTAAGTAAGACGAGTGTCCTATAGATTTTATGGAACTGAACCTTTATAATTAGGTTAAGAGTTATTAACGTTACCACATCTGAAACCATTATTTTAGACCTATGTATCAAAACCTTTAATTTTCAAACTTTTTTTAGGATAGTATATAACATCTAATTTAAGTTTCTTGAATTAGATAGCCTGATCAAGTCTTACACGTTTGCCTGCTTTTCTGCACAGTATATTGTGCTTGAAAAGCCATCGCTGTCACTGCACCTTAACAACTTCATAATTTATTTAAACGGAGTGTAATGATGTATAGTAATAATTCGATGGATGTTAGCGGCACTGTTTTAACCGCAAGCGGCTTTACTTTGAATTTGGCTAGAGCTTGCTTGAGGAAAGATGATAAAGAAATTCATCTAACCCCGAAAGAATGTAAACTATTGGCTCTCTTGATGCAAAATGCTGGTAAAGTCGTTAGCCGAGAGAAGTTGATGAAATATGTTTGGGATACAGAGTATTTAGGTGATACACGGACTTTAGATGTTCATATCTATTGGCTACGGCAAAAAGTAGAACAGAATCCCCGCATTCCTCAATACATCGTTACGCAACGTGGACAAGGCTATCAATTATGTTTAACAGAGAATGGCGCAAATAGCGGAGGCATGCAGATGGTTTAAGTTAAAGTGTGAGATATGATTTGGAAGATTGTGTGTCTTTAGTTGTCTAATTCAGGATAAATTCTGGAGGCCAAGCTTCAGGCTGGCCTCTTTAAGCTTATTTGAAGCAAGTCAAAAAACCCCTCAGGTATACCCTGAGAGTTTTTTTGGCTTTATAAAAATCATACAAGATTCATCACCGCTCGAAGCCCTTTGTACACTTGCCGCCCTCCGATGATTTTTAAAATAACATTGGGGGATTTTTGCGCCAGCTGATGATGAATTTCAATCGGTGTAAGAGGCGTATTATTATTTGCGATGAAGAGACGGAATATGGCCCCAATTAAGGGTAGCGTATCGGAGATATAATATGGGTCGTCACTACATTTTTGTCTCACAAGATACCAAAGTTGATCAATCTCAAAAACTTGCCCCGTCTCAGGGTCAATCCAATCCATGTATTTTGGCGTTGGGTCTAATTCAACCATCTCTCGACATTCAGGACAAGCATGCTCTATTAAAGAACTACGTAAATTATTTTCTAAACTTTCCCACCAATTGAAGTCTATATGAAATTTGGTTTTGGTTGTTGGTTTTATATATTTTGGCATTTTTCTAGCATCTTAAGATCATAAAGACGAAACATTCGGTTTATACGTCCAATAGCCGTGTCCGATTTCTTCAAACGCGGCTTCAGTCACCAACGTTTCTAGGATTGGTCCAGGGGGACAGCGTTTGACCAAATTTAAGGCACTATATAAAGTTTTTATATGCACCGCCCCCTGTGAGGTTAACTTCATGAGTTCTGGAAAAATTTGGCGTAACAAGGTATGATTTGATAGCTGTTCTTGCTGTACTTTGGACGCTAGACGGTCAAGACCCTTGCTATCTTCATCAATAATAATCATCAGTTCGTCATATTCACAGGCAAGCTGTACTTTTGTCATCCCAAATACGAGGCGGTCTTGTTCTACCTTAACTGACCTGACCCACTCTTGTTGCAAGCGACGGGGTTGATAATCAATGACCAGTTTCATTGGGTCCTCTGTTTTGGTTAGAATAATAAAAGCACCAACAGGTAAATTATATTTATCTAACCAAGGTTTTAATCCGGCCATATAATTGAAATCAGGGGTATACCAAGCTGACACAATATCACCTGAACGTCCGTCAATGAGTTGTAAATATATTACTGAACCCGATGCTTCAGGCAAAAGATATTCAATCGTGGGCACGACTGGGATAATGCCAGCTTGCCAATGAACGTAGTTTAAGGCTATTCGTCCTGTCTGTGCTTGAGGGTCGGAGGAATTGACAAAATCAACAGGTGTAGCATCATCTTCAATCCTAGCGAGAAAGCTTATTTGCTCATCACTTAAGATAGAACTATCAAAAGCGAATTGAACATCGTGCAATCTGAAAGGCATCTGCAAGACTTCGGCTGGTTTTAAGCGCAACAAATACCATAGGACAACCTCCGCTGACCCTACATTTTCAAAACGCTCGTCATTTTGTAAACAATAGTTAACTGAAAAGCGGGTGGCATCGCTGATTTGCTCTCCATCTTGTAGCTCCATCTGTTCAATCAGATGATCAACATTCAGTGGTGTACCCTTAATATCAATGGCTGCATCAACGATATTTAACAGACCATCCTCAACCGGTATCATTAAATCTGTCATAAACCAATGATGATTAAACTCAACAAATGCAGGATCTTGTCTAAGCTGATAGTCAATTTGAGAGCGAATAGTATAGGAATTTTGTTGATAAATTGCCCGTGCTTCGGCTTCATCGGTAGCTACATCTAGGCTCTGTCCAGCAGCAGCAGATAAAGCATGGGGTCTCTGTAAATTCGTCACAAATTTAGCTTGGCGACGGCTGGGGGGGTCGAACTGAACATCTATGACGGTAAATTTGTCTTCATCTGGATGATAGCCGTCTCTTTTGTTGATGACGGTACCCATGGCAAAATCAAAGGTAGAGAAAATCAAGCGATCACCTAGGTCATAATCAAGGTCAGGACGATAGATTTTTCCTTGAGTCAATTCAGCCCACATTTTAGCTCGCTCACGTTCAACAACCCTTTTTACCCTAGCTAATCCGATAGCGTCAATCCTTAAAGGATGACCCTGCTCAAGTATTTGATCTTGCAATTCTTTCGCATCCTGTGACGTGAACTGAAACCTTGTTTGCCAAAATTCCGGGGTTTGTGCGTCAAGTGGCTTCAAAGAAAAAGAACTCCTCTGTTAAATATAGTGGTTAGTGAGTTTGGTCTGATGACAATTTATCATTCATCATTCTATTTTCATGCGCTGTGCTGCGCCGTAGGTACTCTTTGGCTTCTCTTTAAACAACATTTGGCAATTAACAGCAAACTAATCACTAAAAATAATATTAGCCCGAACAAACACAGAGCGATTATAGCAGTATTTATACATTTTGGCAAGCCTCTTTAGGTTTGTAGGTTCGTTTTCAAATTTGACAAGGTTTGACTGCTTGAATAGAGTATGACGGCACAGAATAAGAATGAATATAGAATGATGAGTAATGAATCGTCATCAGAACAAACCCCTTCATCATTTATCATTCATTACTGTATTTATATAAGGAGCCAAAAGTGCCAAGGATTAGTACAGCGTATAAAATTGAAGCGAATAATTAATTGATTAACTGTTGAATTGTTGAATTATTAATCACTCTTCTAAAACAAACTCACTGATAACTAACGACTAATAACTGATATTGACAGAGGAGCAGGATGACATATTTAGCTTTAGGGTTGATCAAATTTTATCAAAATTATATTTCGAAAATGCTCCCCCCTTCTTGTCGTTTTCATCCCAGTTGCTCAAATTATGCTTATCAAGCAATAGAAAAATATGGCTTTATCAAGGGCGGTTGGTTGACTATAAAACGTGTTAGCCGCTGTCATCCCTTCCACCCCGGCGGCTACGATCCTGTACCTTAATTTCCAAAAGTGAGGGTTATTTATGCTAAATGAGCTTAAAGCAAAGAATATCTTGAAAATAATTATCCCTTGTTTGATGATTCCCCTGTTTATCTACTTATACATCAAACATAAAAAACAGACTTACTATCGCCAGCTACATCTTAGACAACGAAAAGTTGTGCAACAGCATGAGTCGCAGCTAAAATTTCCGCCGCGAGATCAGGTTGAACTTCCTTCTTTTTCTGACTACTTCACTTATATCCCAAATTTTTTGCCGGATGAGACCTTTGCTCACTTGAAATCAGAAATTCTTCAACACTTAAAGATGGAGAGAACCTATTTGCCAGCGCATAAACAAGGCGGCACCGTTGCTTATGAAGACTTGCATTACCTGGCCCCAAAAGTCGTCGCCTTTTTCAACTCAACCTATTTACGCAATCTCTTTTCTGATATCATCGGCGAGGCTGTTGAACCAACGCCAATCCATGATCAAAGTTCTTGTTCTTTATTATTTTACACCCAACCCGGCGACCATATTAACTGGCATTATGACCATAATTTCTATGATGGTCGCCACTTTACCGTTTTATTGCCCATCGTCAATGAGCATAATCATAATCCAGCCATCACTTCGTCAGCGCAACTTATGATCAAACAGAATGGGCAAGAAAAAATCATACCATGTACCCCTAATAATCTCGTTATTTTTGAGGGGGCCAAAACTCTCCACAAAGTCACTCGTCTTGGCCCGGATGAAACGCGCATCATGTTAAGTATGACCTATTCCACGACACCATCTGCTTCTCCAGTGAAAGCTATCGCTCGCAGAGTAAAAGATACTGCCTTCTTTGGTCTGCGAGCTTTATGGACTTAAATGAGTCGATTCATCAGGTCTTTATCGGATTTCTGTCACAGGTTTTGGGCTGCTTGCATGTAGGTTCAAGCTAGTCAGTATCGGTGATCAGTCGTCAGGCTATTTTTAACTGATGTGCCGCCTGACATTCATCGCGCTTTGTTAGCACGTTCTTTGTTTCGGGTCTGGAATATGGGGCCAACCTATAATCTCCAGCGGGCCACTGCGTCAGGACCAGATGACCTTCAACTTATGCTTAAATCGTTTTGCTGAAGAAGTGCTTGAATTAGCCTTTTGTTGGAACGAGCAATTTGTCCCTCATCTCAAATGGCGAGTCGCGCATTTTTATCGTTTGCCCATCTGTCCCGTGGCTATCCAACAGGGTTTAGCCCAGTTTTGGGGCAAAATCAGTATGGAAGCTCACATGCAAACTGCCTTGACCATTGAGTTGTCAATCAAATATTTAATGAAAGATCTTTATCACCTTAGCCCGACCCTATGATCGCCCCTTATCAGTTTTTGCTCAAGCTATGCCTCAGATGATCGAAGATGATGTTGTTAGACAGGCAACGCATTTAGACTGGTAAAGCCCCTGCTGAGTTGTAGCCCCGATTGATCTACCCTCTCTATTTCGATAGGCTGGTCACTCCACTGCCATTTACGAGCATAGGGACCCTTTTGAGAATAAACAGTCTTACCGCTTAGTGCTTTCTGCATCAACTGTTCGATTTCATCTGCTTCTATGGGGCGTTGGGCTAATTGGGCAGATGATTGCCACGTTTGATGAACGGCGGCTGCCTTTCCTAAAAATTTAGCAAACTCAGGCATTGTTAATGGTAAGACTTCAGGTCCCAAAATTTGGGGAGCTGAATTGATGAAGCGAGAGAAGCAGGTTCGTTCAGCGGGGATAAATAAAGCCTTTGTCTTGACTAATCCAGACATTGACAAATCAGCAAACCAAGCTTGTAACCATCCTTCAATTTCTGTCTGAAACGGGGCCAAAGGTCGAATGAGACGATTTATTTTATAAATACCGTTCGTCTGTCATGACGATCTAGCCTTGACTGCTAGAGCCTCCGCTTGACCCTCGGCCTGATAGCTACTCCGCACCAATGGCCCAGATTCAACCCATTGAAACCCCATCGCTAGACCTAGCTCTTGAAACTCAGCAAATTCATCAGGATGGACATAACGGTAGATGGGTAAATGAAGCGGAGAGGGGCGTAAATATTGACCGATGGTTAGAATATCAACCGCATGCTGCCGTAAGTCCTGCATGACCGTCAGGACTTCCGCTTTCGTTTCCCCCAAGCCGACCATGAGGCCGGTTTTCGTCACCGCAGTTGAGTCTAGGCTTTTTGCTTGTGATAGAACCTTGAGGGAGCGTTCGTAATTGGCCTGTGGACGAACCGTGCGATAGAGGCGGGGAACCGTTTCGGTGTTGTGATTGAGAATCGCCGGTTGAGCCGCCATGACACACTGAAGGGCATCCATATCCCCCTTAAAGTCGGGAATCAAAACCTCAACCCTGCATAAGGGCAGGCGTTGGCGAATTTCTTCAATGGTTCTGGCAAAGATATGCGCCCCACCATCTTTTAATTCGTCCCGATTGACAGAGGTTAAAACACAATGATTGAGGCCCATCGCTAAAACCGTGTCCGCCACACGACGTGGTTCGTCTTCATCTAAAAGCATGGGCCGCCCCGTTTTGATATGGCAAAAGCCGCAACTGCGGGTGCAGATATCGCCCAGGAGCAAAAATGTCGCTGTGCCGCGACTCCAACATTCACCGATGTTGGGACAGCGAGCTTCTTCACAGACAGTGTGTAAGCCTTGTGAACGCATCAATTTTTTGAGGCGATGATATTCTGGCCCACTCGGTAATTTTGCGCGTAACCAGGGCGGCTTTCGTTTTGGCAAATCGCTTTCAAGATCAATTTGTTGCCGTGGGATTAGGGTAGGCATTGTTCCTCCATATCGACCAGTGCTTCTTCTAAAGTCCAAATCAGGGTTGAGAGATCTGGGTTAGGGACTTCAAGCAGGTCTAATGCTTGGTCTAAAACAGGATGTAAGGGATGATCAGGTTTGAAGCTCAAACGCGCTTTGGCGATTCGCAGCCGTCGCATCGCTTCGGCTGGGCAAGCTGGGCGACGATAGAGTTGGTCTAGGGAAGAATAAACCAAATCAAGCAAGGTCTCTGGTACCGGCCCGGTTTGAGGGGGGATAAGATAACCCGGTGTCTCAAAGCGAGGTGGCTGTACTTGCTGAGTACAGGGTTGATGCCTCTGTTGGCTATAGCTGGCTTGCATGGCGACAAAGTCGCCGTTGAAGAAGACGTAGACACATTGATTCCACAAGACTGTGTTCACTGCATCAAAAATTTCATCCGGCTGCGGACTATGCGCGACGAGTTTGCCATGTGTGGGCAGGGGGTCATCATCTTCATGAGAAGAGGTGATAAAGGCCAGCCATTCATTCGGAAACATCTCGGCCAGGCTGCTGAGCAGGGGGAGAGTTTCTACTTCCGTCATCATATTGTATGGACAACCACAATCACAATCCCCCCCACATTGCCCAGGGACTTCACAGGTTTTGCGTTTGCTAAATGGCTCGGCATACCAATTTTCGGCTAGGATAATTTCAGGCATACTTTCGTTCCTTAACGTTTGTTTTTTCTATACTAAAAGATGTCATTTGTCGAGTGACAGGGCTTAATGATATTATATGGCTTGGCAGTGTGCGCGTCAAAGGATGAGGGGGCAAGGGGAGCATTTCAGTAGGTTGGGTTGAGGGACGAAACCCAACAAATATCGAGGCATGTTGGATCTCGTCACCTTACTTCCTACTTCTCCCCTATTTGGTATTTTCAGAGGAGATAAGGTGATAAAAAAATTTGTCGTTTGGGTAGGTTTGATTTTGAGTTGTTTAGGGTTCATGCTCTCACTGTGTCTTGTTTTGATGGGGTTCAGGCCTCGTTTGGCGGCTATGCTGCCGATACAGATCACTTTAACAGAAAATGATTCGAGCCGGCCTCCCACCTCACTGCCGCCGCCGAGTGATTCATCTCAAAATCCAGGGCTCAAGACTGCTGAACAAGCCGAGGGTGAAGCATTGATTCAGGGACAAAGATTGGTTTTGGTGTCTGCAAGGGCCGATGCAGTCAGGGCGGAAATGTGGTTAGCGGCTCAAGAGGTGCTTCGCCAACGCTTACAAGCCTGGGACCTACAAGCCGAGATAGAACAGCAAGATGAGACGCTGATTGTTCGTTGGTCAGGAGAGGTGGATTCCGCCTGGCTTCAGGCGCATTTAGTGCAGCCTGGATGGGTTGAAATTATTGAAAGCGGGATTGAATATCCTCCCCTAGATGGGACAACCCCCATCCAGACTGGCCCTCAAGCCATGCCCGACCAAGGTATTTATCAAACCCTCCTCGGTCCAGCCGATTTCCTCGCCGCCCACGCCCGTCCCCAAGGCGGTGATGCCTTTCATCTCCTCGTCTCCCTCACAGAAGCGGGGGCCAATCATTATCAGACCTTTTTAGCCGAAAATTATGGCATTTATCTCTGTCTCGTGGTCGATAAAGTCGTCGTCGCTTGCCCTATCTTCAAATCAGAAAGCCAAAGGCTGGATATTTTACCTGGCCCAACCCAACTTTTTATTGATGATCTCGCCCTGAGTGCTTGGATGCGTAGTGGGCCCTTGCCTCTTGCTTTGCAGATAAAAGAGTAGACGTTATAGACAACACCCCCCTATACCCGCGCCAACCAAACCCAATTTGTATGAAAGGTACTCTGGCCGGCTAAATCACCGAGCGCGTCTGGCGTGGTCCAGTTGACATTGCGACCGCCTTCACCGTTTTGAAAGGGATCATGTTTGCGCCAGCGGCCTTTGGGGGAAGCGAGAACGCCAGGGCGGACCCTGTCTGTCACCACAGCGCGGAGTTTACACCAACCGCGTCGATTAAATACTTTCACCAGATCGCCATCGTTAATATCACGCGAAGCTGCATCTTTCGGATTTATTTCGACATAAGGGGTTCCCTCTCGTCTCACAAAATTTTCGTGATTGGCAAAGCTACTGGTGACAAAATGATGGGCGGCTCCCGTGAGCAGGGTTAAAGAATCAGGGGGTTGAGTTCCCTGCGCCCGCGGAATTTCAGCGGGCACAGCATCCTCGTCTGTCGCCGCCACCCAATTTGGCAGGGGATCCAGACCTAGATCAGCCATTGTCTGGCTATATAATTCTACCTTACCACTAGGCGTGGGAAAACGTTCTCCAGCAAAAGGCACGATATCAGGGTGTAAATGAACTTGACCTTCCGCCTGCAAACGGGGCAAGGTCACGCCTTGCAAGGCGGGATGATCTTTGGCCGTGGCTGTGAGTATCTCCTCAATCACGTCATTCGGCGTTTGATACAGCCACGGCTCAGGGTAACCCATCGCTTCAGCCAACAGCCTCATGACCTCCCAATTGCTCTTACATTCATTTAAGGGGGCAATGGCTTGTTGATTATAAGCCAAAACGGGGTTCCCATAAGGCTTATGCAAATCGTCCTGCTCTAATTGGGACGTGGCTGGCAGAATGATATCGGCTAATTCTGCCGTGTCTGTCATGAACAATTCATGCACAACCGTAAAAAGATCATCCCGCAACATGCCCTGCGTAATCAAGCCAGCATTGGGCGAAACAGCAACAGGGTTAGCCCCGAACACAAAGAGGGACTTAATCGGCGGGTCTGTCACCTCGCCGGTTAGAGCCGCCCCAAGACGATTCATGTTCACGAGGCGCTGCGGCGGGGGACATTCAGACCAATGGTTCAGGGCTTCAAGATCCCAATTGACATATCCGCCAGCACTATACCCAAAGCCGCCGCCCCGTTTACCATATTGTGCGGTTAAGGCGGGTAAGGCACAAATGGCCCGCACCGTTTGTCCGCCGTTGCGATGGCGTTGCAAACCATCGGCTACTTTAATCATGCTCGGTTTCTGACGCGCATAGCGCCGCGCCAATTCAACAATCTCGCTTTCGGCCAAGCCAGTAATTTCCGCCACCCGTGCGGGGGGATATTCAGCCAAACGATCGCGTAATTGCGGCCAACCAACCGTATGAGCTTGGAGCCACGCTTCATCATGTAAGCCTTCCGTGACGATAATATGTCCCAAAGCCAAAGCCAAAGCCCCATCACTGCCAGGTAGAGGCGCGATATGCCAATCAGCCCGGCGCGCTGTTCGCGTCCGGCGAGGGTCGATCACGATGACCTCGCAGCCTTGGCGTTGCGCTTGGGTGAGATAAGGCATGTAGTGCGGTGCGGTCGAGACAGGGTTATGGCCCCAAATCAAAATTGTCTGGCTATGCCTGACATTGTGATAAGGAACCGACCATTTTTCCCCTATCGTCATTCGCATGGCCATACCACCCGCTTCACCACAAATACTCCGCTCTAAACGACTGGCCCCCATTCGATTCCACAAACGGGTACTACTGGCATACATCTGCACCAGCCCCAATGTCCCACTATAGCTATAAGGCAGAATCGCCTCAGCCCCATACTGGTCAATAATCGCCTGCCAGCGGGTGGCGATAAAGGTGATCGTTTCTGTCCAAGTAATCCGTTCCCATTGACCGCTGCCCTTTGGGCCAATGCGTCGGAGCGGGTGTTGTAACCGCTCCGCATGATAAACATGATCTAAATAGGGCTGTACCTTGGCACAAAGCCATCCTTGGGTGATCGGGTGGTCAGGGTCAGCGTACAGATTGACGGCTTGCCCATTTTCTACCTCCGTAATCATGCCGCAGGTGTCTGGGCAATCATGGGGACAAACTGTATATATTTTTTCGATAGGCATCACGGCCTTCCTTTGACCTCTTAGGATTCTAATCTTTGCTTCAAGTTAATCAAAGCTTGATCTAACTCTTTTTTATTTTGTCGCTCAATGACCAATTTGTCAGCTAAAGCCCCCAGAGCCGGCCCAGGCACATCATAGTCAATGGTCAAGGTCAACTTTGTTCCCTCCCCAACCGAGTCCATCAGCCAAGTCCAATTGCTGGGGATGCCGCCTTCGGTGTGCATTCTAAAAACACCAGGGGTTGATTTTGTAATACCAATTTATAACCGCTAAGGTGTATAAATCCTCTGCTGTAAGCTTACGTTTAGGCATGTTGTTCATCCTTCGCTTTCCCCAACAAAGCTTGGGCTATATCCACAATACGTTGCGTGACTTGGTTGACTTCGCCCAAGCCATCAATTTCAACGAGCAAGCCATGATCTTGATAGTAATTGATCAAAGGGGTCGTTTGGCGATGATAGGTGATGAGGCGGGTTTGCACAGTTTCTAATTTATCATCATCTCGCTGATATAAATATTGCCCTTCGCAGTGCTGTTGAGTGGGACAAGCTTGGAAAGGATTGAAAACTGTGTGAAAAGAAGCTAGGCATCGCCGACAAATTGTTCGGCCCGACAAGCGCTGCGTCACATCTTCATCCGGCACTTTAATATACAAGACACCTTTTAGTTGTCGGCCTAAATCGGCCATCATTTCATTCAAGGCATGCGCCTGAGCCAAGGTACGCGGAAACCCATCCAAAATCACCCCGTCTTGCGTATTCGGCTGGGTCAGTCGATCTTTCAACATCGCCTCAGTCACATCATCAGACACCAGTTCCCCTCTATTAATGAAGGTCTTGGCTAAGACCCCTAAAGGGGTCTCATTTTTGATATTGGCCCGAAAGATATCGCCTGTGGAAATGTGATTTAGCTTGAATTGTTGCCGCAACTTCTGCGCTTGGGTGCCTTTGCCCGATCCTGGGGGGCCTAGAAGGACGACATCACCAATCAAGGATTTTTCAGGGGTTGGCTTCAAGATGGGCGCATCCGGTTTGCGAGCGACAATCTTTTGTATATCGTCAAGGTTCGTTTTGACTTCACCCCGGACGACAAGGGCATCTAAACGAAAGACGATGGCATCTGTCACTTGCTCAATGCTCATTTCACCATTGATGATGAGCAGCTTATTTTCTTGAAAATAATGTTCAATCAAAGGAGGGGTTTCGCGGTGAAAAATCCGCAGCCGTGCTTTGGCCCGTTCTAAGGTATCATCCTCGCGGCGATAGAATAACACCTCTTGACAATGGGGCCGATGGCATAGACGGGGGGGGTTGGCTGTTTGATGATAAGGATATTGACAGCTAATACAGGTCATCCGACCTGGAATGCGATTAATCAACACTTCTTCATCGGAAACATCCAGATAAATTACGGCATCTAATTTGCGGCCTGTGTCCGCCAGAACTTCGTTCAAGTATTGCACTTGATATAAATTTCGGGGGAAGCCGTCAAAAATTACGCCTTTATCCGCCCCTAGCCGTTGCAAATAATTGCGTAACATGCCATCTGTCACCTCATCCGGCACCAAACCGCCCTGATTAATATATTCTTGGGCCAGCAAGCCCAAAGGGGTCTTCCAAGTAATATTGTCTCGAAATAGGTTGCCCGTCGACACATGAATCATGTTAAAACGGTTGACCAAACGATCCGCTTGCGTCCCTTTTCCAGCACCAGAAGGCCCCATGAGGACAATATTCATCACATTTCTCCTTCTGCGATGTTAAACATCAGGCATACGGTGCCCGCCTTTGATGGCCGTATCATACCATATAACCCTGAAAAAGACAGGTTTTGGGGGCGGGTTTGGGAACCAGAATGGCAATGAAATGCACAAGTTAATTATTAATTTTTCGGCCTAAATAACCCCCATTGTCTCCAAAACACGGGCAGGTGTCATCGGCAGCTGATTGATGCGCTTGCCGATGGCCTGATGGACGGCATTGGCGATAGCGGCAGCGGGCGGAACAATCGGCGTTTCGCCAACACCGCGAACACCGTAGGGGTTGCCAGAGAAGGGCTTCGCAATGATAAGGGTTGAGAATACCGCTCGCCTACTCCCGACTGTTCAACTTAACTAAAAGCCGCACAATCTCAAGATACAACCAGACCAACGTCACCATGAGGCCCAAAGCGGCGTACCATTCCATTGCTGCCCTAGCATCAGATTAAGCCTTCCAGAGGATCACGGTTTATGTCTTTATAATACAAGTAGCAAGCGACAGACTTGCCAATAGCGGCAAACCATTGTGGACAATAGGGAGCCATCCAAATCACATCCCCAGCCTGGATAGGATACCACTGCTCGGCCAAACGATAGATGCCTTGCCCTTCTAAGAGCAATAGCCCGTGTTCCATGACATGTACTTCAACCAAGGGTAAAGCCGCCCCTGGGGTGAAGGTGAAAAGGTTGACCGCCATGTCAAAGGCCAAATCAGGCGGCAACAAGGTCTTCAATTGAGCATCGGGGTCCCCCATGAAGGGTGCCGCTTCGACTGCATCTGTACGCCCCAGCAATAAATCAGGGGGGGCAAGGTCATCCAAGCTGATATAATGTCGCTCAAAAATCACCAGCCGACAGGATGTCAGAGCCGAGAGTTGATAATCCAAATTAGGGGGGATATAAGCATAGCCGCCAGCTGTCATTTGCTGCCTTTGATCTTTCTCATTGATTACGACCTCACCCTCAAGGACGTAGACAAAGCGTTCAACCTGCGGCAATGCCTTAGCCGCTGTGCCCCCCGATTCCATCAAGGCCAAATATTGGGTGAAACACGGCCCAATACTGGTCTGCATCTGGGGCGAAATCAATATGATGCCCATTGTCTTTGTCCAGTTAGGCAGCGGTGCTTCTACATGGCTTTCAGGGGTGATGAAGGCATGGGTTGAATGGATACTGCTGCGCGTAAAACCAAAAGGATTCATGATGTATGCCTTGAGTGCATTTTGAAAATTGGTGTGCCGCACCGTCTCGTTTTGTCTGGTAATTATAACTTGCGGGTAATTGTTCGGCCAAGGCCTTAAAGAGGCGTTTTTCCGCCGTGCTTTTGGTGTCCGCCGTTGGTTGGTGGGGGATCATTTTTGCCATAAGGTATACCTTTAAGATGTATTTAGATCAACTCGCAATGCGCCTAACCAAGCACCTAAAAAGTCGCGGGCCACCCCGCGTTTTAGCTCCTTATGGAAGGGTTGATTGCGGAAGTTACGCAGACATTCGTTGCAACTGGTTTCTGCCCCACAGCAATCCTTGTTAACGCGACCATAGGCCGCCTGTAGGGTGGCAGGCAATTCTGTCGCCACCCGCTGTACATGCCCCGCCCCACCAGGCACGTTATCAAACAAGATTAAAGAGGGCGACTGGCCCCCACCACCTTGTTGATACAGGGTGCCATCCAAATCATCACGCCGAATCCCCAGAGCGTGGCTGGCCCCTTCGAGCAGGGCAAATAAAATCGACCACCCTTGCGGATAGTCCAAGTCTTGGGCTAAACGGCCTTGAAATTGTAATTCAAGCACATCCGTTATGAACTGATGGCCTAAATGCAAGGTCTTCATCGTCCCTCGACAATCATAGCCTGTGCGGGGATTGGCGTGAGGTTTGGCTTTGGTCTTTCTACCTCGTCGTTTTTTGACATCATCAGCCTGATTAGGCTCGGTAAAGCCACAGGTTTGACATATCCGAAAGCCTCGGAAATCAGGGCCAGCATTGACCAAGGCCAACAGGCCATAACGTGAATAGCGTTGGGCGATTTGTCCTTGGCTGCTACTGACATCCTCGACATCAGCAAAGTCGGGGAGGGGCAGGCTTGTCCCATCCGCCTTGGTGGGTGTGTCGTAATTGGCAAAATAGGTTCGTGAGGCATAAATCCGTCGGGGACGCTGTTCGCCAGAAGGACGCGGCTTTGACTGGTTTGAATGGGCGACGATGAAGCCAAATTCAGGGATGATATAGGGGTGGCCAGTCAATGAACCGCCACACTGGCACTCAGAGGGCAAATTATTTAAGGCCCGATGAAAGCGATTGCAATCTTTGCAGATGGCATAATTGTATTGTGGCAGATCCCGATCTGGGCGTGTGTAGATGCCACCGCTTTTCCAAACTTTTTTAGCCGCCACAATTTCCGCCCCAGGGGCATACTCTGACAAGGCTATCTTTAGATCCCGTTGTAGCTCAACCTGATTCGCTTCGGGGATATTTACATACAGGGTCCGTAGCTCAACCACATCGCTGGGAAACCCATATTTGGGCAAAATGCTGCGGGTACCTAAAAAGTCAACCAAATTTCGCTTGCGAATCGTGTAGCCTACTCTCTTAAAATAGTCTGCCTGTTTATATTTTCCCGCTGTGGCCGCTTCACCCTCCAGCTCTTCTAAGGTAGCTAAATCCTGCTCGACTTCACCTGCGGCCAAATCCAAAATGTGCTTGTCTGCTGGGCGATCTGGGTCGGCCCATAAATGGCCCAGCCACCCCCAATCGGCTAAGGCCAATTCTGACTGCAAATCTGGGGGCACAATTCTAACCAGAGCCGCTTTGAGATCTTCGGGATAGGTCTCGGCGTATTGACGTAATAAGGTTGGCCCCTTGTCTCCGTCTTCTGGAGCGATAAAGAAATCTCCCACGTTCCGAAAGCTGCGGTTTTCCTGATTCATCGCCTTATGGAAAAAGTCGGCAAACAAAACAGAATGAACATGCCGCCGCACCAGTTTTTCGTTGGTCAAGCTGATGATTGGCGGTCGGATATGGCCGGCGACGATGTCTTTGGGCCGGGCATAATGGGCCAAATCATGCGAGCGACGCTGGGCGTAGGTCAGGGCAAAGGCGGCTGAGTCTGTCCGGCGGCCCGCCCGCCCCGCTCGCTGCACATAATTGGCCGTGGTGGGCGGAACATTTCGCATCAGGACGGCTTGCAGGTCGCCCACATCAACGCCCAGTTCAAAGGTGGTCGAACAACTCAAACAATTCAACTCGCCGCGCACAAACCGGTCTTGCACCTTGCTGGCTTCATCGTTCTTCCATTGGGCCGTGTGTTCCTGAGCCTGAAAAGGAATGGGATCCAAGTGGGTGTATAAATGCTGGTAATGATGCTGCTCATCGGTCCGCCTTTGCTCAAGCTCATCAATCGGCGCCAAAGTCTCCTGACAGCGATAAGCTGGGCAGATGTCATTCAGATTCACATGAGCAATGCTGCGACATTTCTGGCAACGGTAGACAGATACCTTGGCTTCTCGGGTCGGCACCACCTCCCAAAATTGATAACTCAAGCGGTAGACAATGCCTTGTTTTCCATAATGCTCCGGCACCATAATCGCTCGCCAAACCCCGTTGGGATCACTAAGATGGCTCCATAGATTGTGCAAAAGCTCTTTGGCCGCCTGTTTAGCCGCCATTTCGGTCATATCAGTCTCTCGGCGCGATAGGAGTTTGGTCAGGAAATCCAAGCGGCGATTGCTGCCTTTGGTCGGTTTCCAACTGTAAATCCCCTTATCCGACTGATCGCCGCGCACGTAGAGGGGGCGGTTGCGCGGTTCAAAGTCGGCACTGCGCGGATCAACTTGGTCGGGAAATTGAACCGCCCCTTGCTGGCGCAGGGTGTCGAGCAAAAGACAGATTAAGTCCCAAGCCTCCGTTTTGCTGAAATTCCAGGGCGGTGATAACAAGGGTTGCGGCGGCTCCCAGCCTTGCGGTTGCACCAGCCGAAAGCGCAGAAAGCCCACGCCTTCTAAACTATTCCGCCGCTCAATGGCGATCAGTTCCTGCATCAACCAAGTATACATGGTCTGCTGCTGTTCATCAAAACTTTGGCCCTGGGTAAATTGGTCCGCTCGCTCGGCCACGCGCAATAAGCGATGTCTCACATCTTGCAGACGTAGCTTGCCCTGCTGCCCCGCTTCATCTTCAGTCACGGCCATTAATATGAGGCGGCGGCGCAAAATTTGATTATAGGTCCGTTCTAAATAGGGGGCGAAGAAAGCGGCATTTTGGCGGCTGTCGGCGAAACTGAGCAATTTTCGGCCTTGGCCTGGATATTCTTCCTCTGGGTTTCGAGCGGGGGGGAGGTTTTGGTAGAGGGCGGCGGCTAAAACGCTCACAGGCGCATCTTGCCCGGTCAAAAAACGTTGTGCCACCCCGCCTGACCTGAGTGAACCGCAGGTCAAACAGTGTTTGAGGCGGCCTTTGTCTTGGGGGTCGATGCGGCGGCGGCTTTTGCCTTGGAGGTTGATGCGGTACAAACTTTGTCTGGGCTTATTTACACAATTGCAACTCCGGTTGTCCTGTTGGCCCTCGGCAATGGCCCCACAGCCTAAACAGAGGGTGTAAGGGTCTAGCTGGTCGTCGGCTTGGTCTATCTCCTCTCCGGCGGCGATGGCCTCATCTTCATCCAGACCCACTGAGGCTGCTTTAAGGACAAAATAAACCATTTTATCTTCGATCTCATCAATTTGATGCAAGTGTCGATCCTCGCTCAACTGACCGACCACATAGGTGGCCCCACAATGACGGCAGGTGGCCAGCTCAACCATGTGATTTTCACAATGGGGACAGGTTTCGTGGCGATTTAAGAAGAGATAGGGCTGGTCTGGGGCATGGGCTTTGTGGTTTAGACAGACAAAGACCCCTTCCAAAGCGCGGGCGAAAACGTGATAACGGGCGGGTAAAAGCGATGAATCGTTTGGCGTGGGTCGAGCGTGGGCCGCTAGGTCAATCAAGGCGACAAGGGTCTCGTTGCTGGGGTCGCCCTCGGCCTGATCTGAAAAAATGGTCTTCCCCAAGTCCGACAATAGGTGAGGCTCTTGCGAGAGGGCGGTCTGCAAATGGCGGAGACGCTGATCGCCTTCGAGCAAGGCGTACAGCAGGGCATTGCGTGGCTCCGGTTGTTCTCCCAAATTGCGTTCCGCCGCCGCTAAGACCTCAGCAGGCAGAGCGTGGGTACGCCCGATGTCCAACATGTCCAACAGGGTTTGCTCAATTTTGCGGTCATTGGGCTGGCCAGACGACTCAAGGTCGCCCTGATCAGCAGTTCGCAGCTTGTTGGCCAAGGCAGTGTAAAAAGCGGGCTGACCCGCGCCCCAAACAGGGCCTAGGGCGGAAGGGTCTATCCGGTCGGCAGTCACAATATCTTGGCGATCAGGGTCATCGGGCTGCCATTCAAAGGTCTCAGCGAAAAGTTGTTGGGCAAACTTGATACTAGCAGGATAATCGCTTTTGTCCTCGCCCAAGGTCGCACTGGTCGCCAGGCAACGTAAACGCCCTGTTTCACTCTGCACGACCCGATCTTTGAGCCGTCGCATAAGCATGGCTATCTCGGCCCCAAGCGCTCCGTTATAAATATGGGCCTCGTCAAGGACGATGAACCGCCAGGCCTGTGCCTGTGCCCCATCGAAGAAAACATTATCGCGGGGGCGCAGGAGCAGATATTCCAGCATGGCATAATTAGTCAGCAGAATGTGGGGCGGGGTTTTTTGCATTTGGCTGCGGCTGATCAGTTCATTTTTTAAAAGAGGTTCGCGGGGAAATTGATTACGAAAACTCGTTTCTGCTTGACCTTGCCCATCTTTCGTCTCGCCCGTGTAACGGCCAAAGGTGATGTCGGGAAAGTCGGCCAAGATGGCCCGCAAGCGTTTGAGTTGGTCGTTGGCTAGGGCGTTCATGGGATAGAGCAACAAGGCCCGCACCCCAGGGGTGAGGCTGTCTGCGGCCCGCTCGCGCAGTAGATGATCCAAAATCGGGATCAAAAAGCACTCCGTTTTGCCGCTGCCCGTGCCTGTGGCGACGATGAGATTGCGTTGGCCCTGACTCACTTTGGTCACGGCCTGCTCTTGATGCCGATAGAGGGGGCGGTCTAAGGGCAAGGCCTGGCCCGAAGCCAAGGCTCGAAAGTCAGGATGAAGGATACCCTTCTCAATCAACTGGGCCACATTGCGCCCCAACTCGAAGGGCGGCGAGGCCTCAAGCAAGGGGCCTTTGACCACCATGTCTGGTTGGTTTAAGGCTTGTTGAAACTGCTGACGCAGCTCAACCTCTTGGAAGGGATAGGCCGTGTTTAAGTAGCGAATATAGCTTTCGCGGATGAGGTTTGTGGTTTTTAAGGGATGGATGGTTAACATAAGTATTCTCCTGATGATGGTATGTTTCATTATCATTAAATCTTATAGCAACTCCTCTCTAGGCGGGTCAGCCTGATAGGTTGGTTTGGCCACATCTAGTAGCTGACTCTTTTGATATAATTTGGCGTATCGTGGCCCCACCCCCCCATGAGCCACTCGGTTGTGGTCTGTTACTAAAAGGTCCTCTTGGGCGGTGATGAAACGACAGGTCTCGGTTTTCTTACACTGAAACCGAGTCTTTTCTTCTGTAAATCGCAGCACCACTTTATTGGCCTGGATGTCGAGGCTGATCAACTCGTCATCATAGTTGGGCCGCAGCCGCACTTGCAGCCGTAGGTTGGTCTGGCTTTCTAAGAAATACGTCCCCGGCCCGCCAGCGTCCTCAGCTTTAGTTAAGGCTTCAACAGCATCCTTTATAGCTTCAGGCGAACCCACTTTCGCCTGCTCAATGCGCCCCCAGCCCGCCATTGTCCGCACCCAATGACCAACGGCGATCAAGCCTTGGGTCTGGCCTGTTTCCTGCTTCAGTTGGATCAAAAGGCGGTCGGCCAAGGGGTGATTTTCTTGGGCCAGGGCGGTCAGGGCAACCTCAAGATAGGCTTGGCTATCTTGGACGAGTTGGCTCAGGATCAAAATCAAGTCAGGGGTAGCTTCGCCGAGGCGTTGGAAACAGGTTTCCAGATCAGGTCGCGCTTCTGCCCAAGCCTGACGTTCAGCCAAGATGAGGGCGCGTTCCAAGTGTAAGGGGAAAGCGGTGGGTTGATTTGTTAAGCCGCCTTCGATTTGCTGCTTGAGCTGCCCCAAACGCTCGGCTGGGCTGATGGTTTCGACCAAGGCAACGTTGGGTAAATTCAGGTCGGGGAAACGCGGTTCGGGCGGCACCGTCCACGGATCGTCCACCTCAAATTCCAGACAATAGCGGCCAGGCGGCAGGGTCTCTGGAAACATTACGCCTTGAGCGTCGTCGGGGATGCTCTCGAGGCGGCTGGGTCGCCAAGGCTGCCAGCAAGACCAGAAGCGGACTTGAAGCCGGCGCAGCGGCTTGGGTTCTTGCCAGCGCAGCCAATATCGTTGTCGGTCTGGGGCCTCGGGCACGGGATGGGTTTCCAGGCTGACCCCGCTAACGATCATGGTGCGGGTCAGTCTGATCAAGGGTAACTCGAGACTGGTGCTTTGCCCTGGCATCTGGTCGATGAGCAGGCTCAATTGAACTGTGGGGCTTTGCTTGTAGAGGATGGTGTCTAAAAATTCGGCCAGGGCCACCCGCTGGAGCCCGCTGGGGATGCGTTTACGGTCTAGGGGCAGAAATTTTTCCTGCAAACACTCGTTTTGCTCGTCTTCTGAGAGATAGAGCATGGCCTGCGCTTGATGATCAGGGGGCAGATGGGCGAAGCCTTCGAGGAGCAAGCCGGGCCTTTTAGCTTGGCTTTCAGTTTGTAAGACCTGATCCAAGGGCTGTTCGAGGGGTCGATCCGTCCAAGACGGGTCAGCGGTCTGGTCTGAATCCTGTAAATCATCCACCCAAGCCCAGCGCAGGCGTTGCAGGCGTAAGTCAAGGGGGACGCGAATAACCTTGGACGCGCTCTCATCCGCTGGGGGCGGCTTGTAGGCTAAGGCCAAACGCAAGGCCGTCGTCTCTGGGGCGACCACAAGGCGATAGTGTTTTGTCTCTGTCGCTGCGGCTGGCTCAGAGCGTTCTTGAATATGGCAGTCTGACTCTTCCCCCTGATTTTCAAGCCAGGTGTCGGGTTGCGTCCATAGCTGAAGGATGATTTTGTCCCCTCCCGTTTCAGGCTGAGGCAGGAAAATGGGCTCGTGGCCGCTCAGGGTCAGTTGCGGCCAACAGCGCAGGCTGATCTCGGCATCGCGGCCCAAGGGGCCGAGGACGCGGATGGTGAAGGTGCCATAGGGCGTGGGGCCGAGGAGATGGCTCAAAGGTAGGTCGGCATAGTTCGCAGTCACCTGTAGATGGGGGCGCAGGTCGATCATAAGATAGCGTTGGCTGATGTCGGGCTGGGCGGCCCCTATGGAACGCAGGTACACCCGCCATCGGCGCAACTCTTCCGCCACCGCCGTCCGTCCGCCGAGCGGTATCCGCAGGCTGGGCGGCTGGCCCACGTAGAGCGGAATGGTCTGCTGGCGGGTGTTGGTCGAGGCGAAGATGGTGCCGCCGACCAAATGCGGTCTTGGCGCGGCCTCGTCGAGGCGGATGGGTAGTTTGAAGTCCTTGCACTGTAAGGCCGTGGCTTGACTCAGATCCCATTCCTGAATCTGAAAGGGTTCCCAAGGGCCTGGTAAACGAGGCCATTCTTCTACCAAAGTCGCCGAGCCGCTGAAACTCAGGTCTGCCTCGGCGGGATAGAGCAGGATCAAGGGCCGCGCTGGCAGGGAGGGGGTGCGGCAGCGCAGGGAGCTATCGCCCGCCTCGAAGACCAAGAGCGGATAGGTCTCATCCAACCCTTCAAAAGGCCAAGGACGAGGACGTAGGGTCTGGTCCTGTCTCAAAAAATCGACCTGAATCTGAGCCGTGGGCGCGGGCAGCCAATGTTTTCGCTCCGCCGTCAGCAGGTCGTCACCCGCTCGACGGACGGCCACGGGGTAGGATTGGGCTTGATCGGGGGCGGTGGTCTCGATCTGCCAGCGAAACTGGGCTTGCCTGTCGGCGGCGGGGATTGGTTGGCGGGGCAGGTCGAGGAACAAGCCTTGATGCGGGTCGAGATAGATTTGGGGGCGGCGCAAACGCAGGGTGGGCTGGTGCCCCTCGGCCTTGGCTGAGGTAGGTCGGCTCAAGTCTTTATCGCCCGCCCAGCTTTGAAAAGCGTCGATGACCCCCTCGGGCAGGCCAATTTCGGCGGCGGTCAGGGTCGTCCCGCTTTCGACCCACTCGCTGAACAAGTCACGGGTGCGGTCGACGAAATCCAAGGCCACCCTGTGGCCATAACGCAGGAAGCGTTCAACGGGTTTGTCTATGTTACCCCGACCTTGGTGCAGCCAATCTTCGACCACCTCAGCGGTGGCTAAATCGGCAGCAGGGTTCGACAGCAGCGGCCAGAGCAGCTTTTCAAAGTAGTCGGGCAGGCAATAGCGCGGAATGCCGCCGTGAACCAAAATCAGGCTGACGTAGCGATGCGCCACCTCGGTTAAATCGGGGAAGAGGGGCAGGTCAAAGTCTTTCAGGATGGCTTCAAAGCTTTGACCTAAGTGCTGCTTTTGGTTTGCCTCGAGCGGATGATTGAGCTTGAAAGTCTCGGCCACGCCCGACCAATAATCGCCGCTGTGGTAGCCGTGCCAGCCTTGCGCGACCAGAAAGACGGCCAAGCTGGCGGGGTAACGGCCTTTAAGCTTGGTGACGGCCCCTCGGGCGAGTTGGTTGAGCGGCCTGTCTGTTTCAAAGGGCAGATCAAATTGAGCCTGTCGTTCAGGTGACGACTTGAGGGCCAAGCCCAGCAAAGCACCTAAGCGCTGACATTTGTCTTCGGTGATGCTGATTTCGCCCAACAATTGCACCGCTTGTACTTGCGGTTTCAGCCTGCGCTCCCATTCGACGAGTTCGACGAGGCTGAGGGGGGGATTGGGTTTTGTCATTTTTTAACGCCCAAGGTTGTCTAGTCATTCCGAGTTAGCCATAATCCTAAAAAACAAAAATAGGCCATCAACAAGTTCAGTTCAAAAATCTGTATTTTCTGCGCTCATCTATGCCCTGTTTCTGTGTCTAATCTTAAACTTAATATAAAACCATTGATGTCTGGTAATTCCTGTTCAAATGGATGACTATTTTGCCAACCAAATTTACCAGTGGTTCTTAAATGTTCCAAGCGTCTGATCATGATTTCACAATATACGGGGTCAATATCCATCGTGAAACAACGCCGATGATTGAGTTCGCTGGCAATCAGCGTTGTGCCTGAGTGGCCGAAAAAATCAATAACCAAATCACCCGCTTGAGAACTCGCCTTTATGATACGGTCGATAGATTTTAAGGGTTTTTGAGCATAACAACCAGATACATTTTCTACCATCCGATAGAACACTTGTTGAATATCTACCCACACGTTACCAGAACGAATAGTATTAGATTTGCTACGTGCTAAGTTTTCAGTTTTTTGACCATTGACCTCTTTATAGTAACCGCGCAATATCTTGGGAATATCCGTATACTGAACTTCAAAGGGTGGATTACCTTTTACGTAATACAACAATTCCTGTCGAACAGCCATCCAATTTTTTTGGGTTCCATACCCGCGTTGGTTACGCATGGTGATAAAACTTCTGGGTTCAAACTTTGTGTCACGCATCATGAGCATAAAATCGGGCAGAGGTTGGAAATGATTTTTCTGGTCAGCTCCAAGCCAGACGTAAAAAGCACTGTCGTCAGCTAAAACCTGCCAGCAATTTAGGACCCATTTTTTGCACCAAGTTATATATTCAGCTAATTGTCTCTCTTCAAACGCAACCAAATTATAGGGCGGGTCGTGAATGGCCAAGTTGGCTGACTGTTCGGCCATTAACTGCTGAACATCAGCTAATTGAACAGTATCTAAACAGCCGACTTTATGACCCTGAACAGGATCGATCCATATTTCCTTAGGCTTGAGACGACAGAAGGGCAGTACTTTTTGTCGCAATGCTTCGTCTGTGTCTAAACGTGGTAAAGGTTTATTTTTCATTGTTCAAATAGGACAGAATTGATTTTCATTGCCTAACGCCCTCCAAAGCCAGTCGTGGAGATGCCTTCGATGAAGAAACGTTGGGCGAAGAAGAAGACGAGCAAGACAGGGACGACCATAGTCATACTAGCAGCCATGGTGTAGTTCCAAGCGGTGTGATACAGGCCGCGGAAGGTATAGACCCCCAAAGCTAAGGTTTTGACTTCCTCTGATTGTAAATAAATCAAAGGCCCAGCGAAATCATTCCAGGCATAGACAAAGGTGAAAATGGCGACGGTGCCCATGGCTGACCGGGAGAGGGGCATGATGATTTGCCAGTAGATACGCGGATAAGAGGCCCCGTCGATTTTGGCCGCATCTTCCAACTCAAGGGGGATGCTCATAAAAAATTGGCGGAATAAAAAGATGAAAAAGGCACTGCCGCCAAAGAGGAAGGGCACAAAGAGCGGATAAAGCGTATCCACCCAACCTAGTTTATTAAACATAATATAGGTTGGTACTAAGGTCACAATTTCTGGCAAGATCATGACGGCCAGGACAAGAGAGAACAAAGCCCCTTGAAAGGGGAACCGCAGGCGGGCAAAGGCATAGGCGGCCATTGAGGAAGTAATAATCGCCCCAATCATTCGCATAACGACGATGATCATAGTATTTCTAAAATAAATATGAAAAGGTAAAGCGGTTAAGGCTTCATAGTAATTCGTCCAAACAAAGGGGTCAGGAATGACTTCAGGTGGATAGCGAAATTCTTGGCCTGTCTCTTTTAGTGAGGTTGAGATCATCCAAATTAAGGGCATCATAAATACAATAGCCCAAGCAATTAAAATGATATAAACAAACCCGTTTAGAACAGCCTCTTGACCCGAACGGGATTTGCGAAAACTAAGCGTTTTATCAGTCGAAGGAACGGTTGCCTGTGATACACTCATTGATTCTCCTTAAACTTCGTAATAAACCCAACGTCGGGCGGCCCAGAATTGGAAGGCTGTGGCCGCCACAATGATAACAAACAACAACCAAGCTAAGGTCGAAGCGTAGCCCATTTTGAAATAAAGCCAAGCATTGCGGTATAGGTAGAGGACATAAAACAGGGTAGAGTGATTTGGGCCCCCGGCGCCGTCAGTGACGATGAAGACACTGGTAAACACTTGGAATGCCCCAATCATGGAGACGACCAAATTGAAAAAGATGACGGGACTGAGCATGGGAATCATGACATGCCAAAAGACCCGGAACCGTGTTGCTCCATCAAGTTCGGCTGCTTCGTATAGTGGAGTTGGAATATTCTTAATCCCAGCCACAAAAATGACCATTTGGGTGCCGACGCTGAAAAGAGTCATCAATATAAAGGAGGGTTTCGACCAAGTAACGGAGTGAAACCACAGTTGGGCTGGCAAACCGAGACTGCGTAAAATCATGTTAACCAAGCCGAAATCTGGATTCAATAACCAGACCCATAAGATGGTATTCGCCACAGCGGGCACAATGGAAGGCAAATAAAGCGCAGTTCGGAAAAAGTTTTGGCCTCTAATATGTCGCGTGAGCAAGATGGCGGCCCATAAAGCTTCCATCGTATTCAGAGGTACGCCAATCAAAACGTAATAGCCCGTATTCCATAAAGCCGTCCGCACCATCGAGTCTTGAAACAGGCGGGTATAATTGGCGACTCCGACAAAGGTAGGCGTTTGCACAATGTCATAGCGGGTGAAAGAAAGGTATAAGGATATTAGCATCGGCCCAGCGATGAACATGATGAATCCTAAAAACCAAGGCAAAATAAAAACATAAGCCCACAGGTATTCTGTCCAGGTTAAGCCAGGGTTGGTGATACGGGTTAAAAGTGATTTTTGTTTTGGAGCAGTGGTTAGGGACATAGGTCTACTCGTTTAGCAAAGGAGCAAAGGGGCAAAGTTGCAGGATGGCAGCGTTGCAAGGTCTATCGCTTCCAGAGAAACGCACCTTGCCACCCTGCCACCTTGCTACATTAAATGGTGTAGCTTGGCGGAATTTCGCCATTGTCCAATAAGTATTGGACATCTGTGGCCATGGCGGGACAAATTTCTTCGGGGCGCATCGCCAGTTCAGGGTTGAACATCAGGTCATAATAATGGCCGATGATGTCCCACTGTTGACCCCAGTATTCGGTGATGGGTTGCAGGCGAGCGTACTCCAAGGCATCATTGTAAACTTGCTCGGTTTGGGGGGTACTGTCGTTGGTGCCAAAGTGAGTCCCTTCGGCGATAGAGATACGGGCTGATCCGTGACGACCTTCGGCGACAGTTTGTTCCAACTTCCAATCACTGGCCTCGAACTTGACCACTTCCCAAGCCTCATTTTGATGCTCAGTTTGGGGGCTGATGGCTGTACCGTCCCAAGTCTGACGTGTGCCGCGAGTGCCAGTGTTTGGATTTTTCGGAATATGCAAGAAGTCCCAAGAATCAGCAAATTCTGTCCCAGCATCGTAATAAGGCCGCCGCCCCCAAGGCCCGGTGATCTGCATCGCCAGCTTGCCAGAAATTAACAACTCAGAGCTAGACATCCCCGTCAATTCAACCCCCGCGACAGAAGTCAGCCGCCAAGTGTGAATAACATCCCATAACCACTGGTGCGCGGCGATAGAAGCATCTGTGCCCAAGAGACACTCGGTTTTCTCTTTATTAAAATATTCACCTTCCCAGGTCCAAACTTGAGGCATGTTGTAAACGCCGCCGGGCCAGGGGAAGAAGGCGCGATTGATGCTGCCATCTTCATTGACAGCAGCGATTTGTTTACCAAGTTCAACAAAATCGTCTTGGGTCCAATCCCAACCATTGTTCTCTGGGAAGGGCACCCCTGCATCTTCAAAGACTGCTTTGTTGGCGATCCAGAGGATACAACCCCCTGTGCTGGGGATGGCCCACTGGCTGCCTTCACCGAAGATGTCGCTATTTTGGTCCCAAGCAAAGGTTTGCCAAGTGCCCTCATAGAAGTCTTCGCGCTTGAAGGTCTCCGCATCTAAATCAATGAAATCATCCACGTTCAGATAAATACCCCGCTTGACATTCAAGAGGAACGGCTCATCTTGGGTGCGGAAGACATCGGGCATATCGCCAGAGGCCAAAAGCAGATAAAGCTTTTGGTCGTAGTTGGGATAGCTGAAGTGTTTAATGTCGATATTGGGATGATCGTCGAAGAAAGGCTCGAAGTTGGGGGGGGTACTGCCTGGGACAACGCCTTCACCCCATTCGGTAAAGGTCAATTCGATGCGCTCTGCTCCTGGAGCCCCCCCAGCATCCGGCGCATCAGCAGGTGCGGCGGGCTGACAGGCAGAAAATACAGTGCTTGCTCCAGCCAATGCACTAAACTTAAGCCCAGCCGATAGAAAATCACGGCGAGTCATTTTTGATTTTAACATAATAGAAACCTCCTCGTTACTTTGGGGATTAGAAAATAATAGGTTGACTCTAGTCCCCATCATAATACATAACCGCTAGTTGTGCAAAATTTTGAAAAACAGCGTAGAATAGCAATTAGTCATTAGTAATTAACAATCTCATACGGGTGGGGTCTTGCCCTATTTGATGGGGCGTGTTGAGGAGCAAACCGAAGTCAAAGGACGCGGACGAGCGCATATCACCAAGCCGCCCATGGCCTATTACGAAAATGTCTACTTGGATTTGGTCTCCCCCTCCGCCTTGGGCATCCGTTACGCCTACGACTTCATAGGCCCAGATCGTTTATTGTTCGGCAGCGATCATCCGTGGGTCAGTATTGAGGCGATTTTGGCATTGGTAGAGGCCCTAGATGTTCCCGAGGCGGATATGAGGAAGATTATGGGGGGTAATGCGCTGGGGTTGTTTGGGATTGGCTATCCCATACCTTGTTAGGCGTGAACTGCATCAATCTTATTTATTTATGTTTGCTCATGGCCCCTCTATTTGTAAGGGAATAAAGTTATCCCCATAGGCCCCTAGATTCGGCCCTAATTTATGCGTGTCGTTTGGACGAAAGGCCCATGCTTGGTCGCAAGCTAAACACATCATACACCCCGCAGGCGGACAGGCTTTTGTTAAATCGTGTTTTGTCGCTCGTTTTAAATCCCAGCTAAAAAAGGCTTTAGATACGCCTGTATTGACAGATTCCCAAGGTAATTTTTCATCCCCTTGATAGGCTCTTAAATAATCTCCTTGGCTTAATTTTTCAGCCTCTAAAGCCTTGTGCCAAGCGGGTAAAGTCGTTTTAGACATATGGGTCAAGGCTCGACCAACGCGACGGTCCCCGCGAGCCAAAACACCTTCTATAGCAGCCCAGGTGGGACTATCTGAGCGGACGACGACGTGATGAGGCTGTAATCGACGTTCTAAATACTTAATCCGTTCTTCTATTGTTTCAACAGGCATCATGGCCGACCACTGAAAAGCTGTTTGCGCTTTGGGGACATAAGGCGTGGCATTGATGGCTATATTACGGGGGAAGATTTTGCGGGCTTCTAAAACGAGAGCAGCAATCGCCTCTACATCCCTTTCTTCTTCTGTCGGCTGACCCACCATGAAGTACATCTTTAATTGCGGAAAATTATACTTCGTCGCCAAACTGACTGCATGCAGGATTTGGTCATCTGATTGTGGTTTATTGAGGACACGACGCATACGAACAGAGCCAGCTTCAGGGGCGATGGTTAAGGTTTGATTACCCGATTCAGCGAGACCTTTGATTAAAGGTTCCGAAATGGGGTCTACTCGCATTGAAGAGGCTGTCAAGCGTACCCCCAGGTGACGGAGTTCTGTTGCCATTTCATTAATCCAAGAATGATCACTGACCGCTGCGCTGACGAGGCCGATGCGGTCTCGATACTTGAGCGCGTACTTGGCTATCGAGAGGACGGTGTTCAAGGGCATCTCACGAGCGGGGCGATAAACATAGCCGGCCAAACAAAAGCGACAGCCACGACCACAGCCACGACCAATTTCTACTAAAGTTCGATCCCCAAATTCAGTTTGATTGGTGTAAATTTGGGTGACGGTCGGAAAGTTTTCTAAATCTCGGATCCAAGCCCGGACGACAGGTTCATCAGCCACCGCTGGCACATACATGCCCGGCACTTGTTTTAAGTATTCATAAGCTTTGGCCCGTGACGCATTAACTGCTTCCCATAAAGCGTCAATTAAGGACGGGACGATGGCTTCTCCTTCACCGATTGCAATGGCATCGAAAATATCGACCATTGGCTCTGGATTGGTATATACAGCCGGGCCACCCGCAATAATTAAGGGCCACCGCTCGTCTCGTTCATGGGCTAGGATAGGTATACCCGCTTGGCGCAACATATAGATGACATTGAAATAATCGTGTTCATACGAGACCGTAAAGGCAATGGCCGCAAATTCATCCAGAGGCCTTTGTGACTCAAGCGATAGAATGGGGTCTTTAGCCCGTGGTGCTTGCTGAAGACCATAAAAGACTCGCTCACAGACCACATCGGGTTCGTCATTAAATAAGCGATAGAGGGTATGCAAAGCCAAGCTACTCATGCCGAGACGATAGCTATTCGCCCAGACCAAGGCTAAGGGCAGTTTACCACCCCAATTCTTGTAAACTGTTCCTTCTTCCTGAGCCAGAAGGTTTTTAATTTTGTCAGTGTATTGATATCCTTTTCGTTTCATCTATCTCCAAATGTTACCTAAATTTTACAATTCGATAAAATTGTTCTCTGTTCTAGATTCGTTATGTCAATAACAAGAGATGATCTACCCAGATATTTCAATTCAATTTCACGATTTGAAGTATACCTTCCTTAACGATCTCTAGTATAACAAAGGCCCTCATCTAGGTCAAAAACTTGTCATAAATGGTTTAGGAATGAGAATTAAATAATTCCCATTCCTTAGCGAGGGCGTAATTTATCCTTTGAAGTATAATACGCCCCTTTATTCACCGCTAAAGTATACTTTTTACGCTCATCCTTCTCCATCTTCTCCTTTATTATCTCTACGCCTCATCAACAGCCGCCATTCACCCCTTTGCACCGTTTGGCCAGCTTGATTGACAATAGACGCACTGACAACCACTAACCCCCCCCCTAACTTTTTCATCGCTTTCAATTCAGTCACTTTTGCCAACATGTGAATCGTATCCCCGATGAAAACAGGGGCCTTAAATTTCCAAGCGACTTCTCGGAAGGCCAGCGTTGTGCCATCAATAAAGCCTTGACGCATGGCTAGACCCGTAGCGATGGAGATGACCAACATACCGTGTGCAACCCGTTGTTCATAAGGTGTCTTCGCTGCAAAGACAGCATCTGTGTGAAGCGCATTAAAATCGCCTGCTAGGCCAGCAAAATTGACCACATCTGCTTCGGTAATGGTTCGAGCGGGCGTGATGAGTTCTAAGCCAATTTCAAATTCTTCAAAATACATACCGCGCACAGTATCAGTTTTCATAGATATCTCCACTTGAGTGAATGCTCTGTTGAATGTGGGACGGACTATACTAGACCTGGCGGGGATGGTCAAGTAGGCATACGGAGAGGCGGCCATATATTTTACAGATCAAATCTTGCTGAACAGGAGGTTGATGTGACGGAGAATGATTTTCATTCGACTGGCGTTGGCTAGTTGAGTACCCATAATGAAATCTCCTTCGCGTCGGGCTAAAAATCGTCCGCTACGTTGATTATTTCGGTGACTTGATACAGATATCGGAGTGTGATAGAATATGGTGATGGCTTGGGTTTCATTCCATACCAAACATTCTGTATCACCTGCCGACGAAGTATAGGACAATATGTCATCATGAATCACCCTAATCGAGCTATTCCCTATCACGACTTTGGTGGCCAAGGGCCCATCCTTCACTTTGCCCATGCCAACGCTTATCCGCCCGGCTGCTATCGTTTGCTCATGGAAGAATTTTCGGATGACTATCAGGTCATCGGCATCAAACATCGGGCCCTATGGCCCGATGCTCAACCACAAGAGGTAAGAAATTGGCGGCGGATTGCGGATGACTTAATTGATTTTTTTGATTCACAAGGTTTGCAAGGCGTGGTGGGCATGGGGCACTCTTTAGGGGCTGTGGTCACCATTTTTGCTGCACGCAAACGGCCTGACCTTTTTAGCCACCTTGTTTTGATTGAACCGGCCTTCCTGACCTCCCAACAACTTTTTTGGCTCCATTTAACCCCGCCAGCCCTCCGAAAACGGATACTGCCTATGGCTTCGGGAGCTCTTAAGCGGCGGGATACTTGGGATAGCCCTCAAGCTCTGTTTGATTCCTACCGCCGTAAACGAATCTTTTCCCGCCTGTCTGATGAAGCCTTGTGGGATTTTATTCGCCATGGGACGCGACGCAAAGATAATGCTCAAGCAGATTCACAGGAAGTCACCCTAACTTTTCCGAAAAACTGGGAAGCCCATATTTATACTTTAGCCCCCAGAGTGTGGGAGGCCTTGAAACAAATCACGCACCCCACCTTGGCCATCCGAGGCACCGAGACGAATGTTATCGCCCCGGAGACTTGGCAAACCTGGCAGGGCCTACAACCCGATGCCAGTTTTGTACAAATTCCCGAAGCAGGTCATCTTGTGCCGATGGAACGACCTAATGTTTTAGCACAGCTAATTTTGGCGTTTTTGAAGGTATAAATGAGTATCACAATCGATTTTTCTAAGGAATATCTCATCATGAGCCAAGCAACCTATCAACGCTTAAAAGATGAATTACAAACCATCGAAAAGGATGGCCTGTATAAACGAGAACGACTAATTACCTCGCCTCAGTCTGGTCAAATTACGGTCAATCGGGCTGGGGAGAATGTGTCAGTCATTAATCTATGTGCCAATAATTACCTGGGGCTGGCTGACCAGCCAGATATCATTCGAGCGGCCCAAAAGGCAATGGATCAGTATGGCTATGGCATGGCTTCGGTGCGCTTTATCTGCGGCACCCTCGATTTTCACCGTCATCTGGAAGAGACCATTGCTGATTTCACCGAGATGGATGATGCCATTCTTTACGCCGCTTGCTTTGATGCCAATGGAGGGGTGTTTGAACCTTTGCTTTCGGCTGAGGATGCGATTGTATCTGATTCCTTGAATCATGCCTCGATCATTGATGGCATTCGCTTGTGTAAAGCGAAGCGATATCGTTTTGCCAATAATGATATGGCTGACCTAGAGGCAAAACTCAAAGAAGCACAGGCAGCTAAGTCGCGGACGATTCTCATCGCCACGGATGGGGTTTTCTCCATGGACGGTTACATCGCCAATGTGCCAGAGCTACGCCGATTAGCGGATGCTTATGGAGCCTTGTTGATGATGGATGATTGTCACGCCACGGGGATTTTAGGGCCAGAAGGGAAAGGAACCGCGGCGCATTTTGGGCTAAAGGTGGATATTTTAACCAGCACCCTCGGTAAAAGTCTTGGCGGAGCGGCTGGCGGGTTTGTCGCTGCCGCCCAACCTGTGATCGACATGCTGCGGCAGCGGTCACGGCCTTATCTTTTTTCTAACGCCATCCCTCCAGCCATGATTGGGGGAGCACTCGAAGCGGTTAAACTCTGTCGTCGTGGGGACGATTTGCGGCACAACTTACAAGAAAACGCTCGTCATTTTCGGGCTGGATTGGCGGCCGCCGGATTTGACCTTTTGCCCGGCGAACACCCCATTATTCCAGTGATGCTGGGCGAAGGACAATTGGCCCAAGATATGGCAAATCGCCTCTACGAATTGGGCGTTTATGTGACGGGCTTTTTCTATCCAGTGGTTCCCTTGGGTCAAGCCCGTATTCGGACGCAGATGTCAGCGGCCTTGACCAGAGAACAACTTGATCAGGCGATTGCGGCTTTTACGCTGGCGGGGCGGGAATTGGGAATATTGAAACAATAGGAAAGGTAAAACAAGCAGTTATAGATTTCGCAGATTTTTTTGCTATTCACTCAACAAAAATAAGGAGAACGCATGGACTTAAAAACTGCTTTTGCCTGGATCTGGGAAAATTATGGTAAAACGATTATCGGTGCTTTGTGTAGTATAATATTATTACCGATATACAAGAAATTCAGGCGGGCGGTCAATTGGCCGCGTGCGAAGGACCGCTACCTCCAAAGCATGCTTGACCTGCACGGCACCACCAGCGTGTTGAGCAAGCCCGCCCCCCTGTCCTTGGACGATATTTTTACTGATGTCTTCATTTTGGATAAACCGCAGGCTTTTCGCCCCATCCAAGACCCAGACTTGCTCGAAGATAATGAAAAACGGATCCCTAGCCTACGTTTGGTCACCCAATCTGATAAGCAGTATAAGGACCGGCTGTTCATCTTAGGTCAACCGGGCGCGGGCAAAACAACTTTTCTGAAACATCTGACCCTGAAAGCGGCCGCGCCCCATAATCATCTCTCGAAAATTCCCATCTTCATTTCTCTCAAAGAATGGTCTGATACCGATTTGCCGTTCATGGCCTTCATCGAAAAACAATTCGCCATCTGTCAATTTCCAGAAGCCCTAGACTTCATCACCGATGTACTAGGCCAAGGTCAAGCCCTCGTCCTGTGCGATGGCTTGGATGAGGTCAATCAGGCCCAACGGGAAGCTGTCATCTGCGAGCTACGCGATTTCAGCCGGCAATATCGGGCCAGCCAAATGATCATCTCCTGCCGCATCGCGGCCATGGATTATTCATTTGAACAATTCACCTATGTTAAGATGGCCCACTTTAATGAGTCACAAGGTCAGACCTACGTCCGCAAATGGTTTGCCGACAACCCAGCCAAAGGCGA
This sequence comes from Anaerolineae bacterium, assembly GCA_965199695.1. Taxonomy (GTDB): domain Bacteria; phylum Chloroflexota; class Anaerolineae; order 4572-78; family 4572-78; genus CBDAUV01. Next base: position 4,001,474 of record OZ241372.1, read on the forward strand.
TAAGTTCTTAGAAGAGCTGGCCCTTGAAGAACACCGAGGGTTGCGGGAGTTAGGCCGTGTGCCCCTGCTCTTGTCGCTCTTATGCTTGGGCTTCGAGGAATTGGGCACCTTCCCGCATCGGCGGGAAGAAATCTATGAGGAAGCTTTGGAGGCCTTGCTCAAGAAGTGGGATAAAAGACGTAACATTTTTCGAGACGAAATCTATCGCAAGCTCTCTCTGATGGGTAAACGCCAACTCTTATCCCATCTCGCGTTCCAGACCTTTAAGGAGGGCGATTATTTTCTACGCCAGAAGAAGGTAGAGGCGCAGATTGTGGCCTATCTGCAAAAGATTCCGCCGCTGGATGCCGAACCAGAGATTGATGGCGAAGCGGTCCTCAAAGCCATTGAAGCCCAACATGGCATTTTGGTCGAGCGAGCCAGACAGATTTACGCCTTTGCTCACTTGAGTTTTCAAGAATATTTCACGGCCAAATATATCGTGGATAATGAGGCCCGGGGCAGCACCCAGGCTTTGTTGCATCAGGTGACGGAAAGCCGTTGGCGAGAGGTGTTTTTGCTGACGGCCAGTTTGTTGGATGAGGCCGATGATTTTTTTGCTTTATTTCAAAAGGCCCTAGATAAGATGATCGCGCCGGATGATCCCTTGGTCAAGCTGCTCCACTGGGTCAAGCGTAAAACTGCCCAGATTGAAGGGCCTTATAAACCAAGAGGGCTAAGATCAATCTATTTATATTTAGGCCTCATCCACGTCCCCGCCCCCGACTTCTTCGCCCCCATCGGCTTCGACTCCGACCACGTCGACCTCATCCTCGATCAGGACCGCGCCCTCGACCGCGCCCGCGCCCTTTCCCGCACCCTCGACCTCGACCGCATCCTCGACCACATCCTCGACCGCGCCCGCGACCACGTCGCCCTCTCCCGCGTCCGCATCCTCGACCCCTCTCCCTCTATTGATTTAAGCTTGAGTTACGTTTTGAAAATGGTACAAAGCTTCCAATTCCGACAAGCTGGGCAGGTCAAAAAAGAAATACGTCAACTCAGGCCAAGATACACCGCCTTCTTTGCTGAAACCGTCACCGAAAGCGCAAAGCTAGATGCACAACTCCATCAAGCCTTAGCCGCCTTGACGGTGCCCGCTGAAACAGCTTCCGAAGCAGATTGGCAAAGGTTTTGTCAAGCCCTGCAAGACCTCATGCAAACCCACCGTGATATAGGGCATGAATGGCATTTAAGCGCTGAACAAATCAAGCGACTAAACACCTACCTCCAAGCCAACCTTATGCTTGTCGAATGTCTAAATCTAGCTTATGTCTCAGATCGAGAAGCGATCGAGAACAAGTTGCTGTTGCCACCGTGAGACCCATAAAGTAGCACCACTTTGAATTATTATTAATGGATCATTTACAGACCCAGAGGCACCCATGCGTAAAAAAGTAATCTTCATCACCGGGGCCAGCGGCGAAGTCGGCCAAGCCTTGATTCAACATTTGGCTCACCATAGCGATAAAGCTCTCTTGACGATGGATTTACAGCCATTGCCAGGGGATATTCGGGCCTTGGTGGTCGAACATATCGAAGGAAACTTGCTCGATAACATCCTCTTGGCTCGCATTGTGACCCAATATGAGATCGAAGTCATTTATCACTTGGCAGCCTTGCTCTCAACCAGCAGCGAATTTACGCCAGATACGGCGCATGAAGTCAACGTGGAAGGGACACGCGGCTTGCTGCGCTTGGCCGCTGAACAATCTCAATGGCGTAATCAGGCCATTCAATTCATCTTCCCCTCTTCGATTGCCGTGTATGGCATGCCCCAAATTGCACAAAGTAAAGAACTTTATCAGCGGGTGCGGGAATGGGAATGGAACCAACCCCGCACCATGTATGGCTGTAACAAATTATATTGTGAAATGCTAGGCAACTATTTCAGTCATCATTACCGTCAATTGGCCATTGAAAACCCGGTCATGCTCGATTTTCGGGCGGTTCGTTTTCCAGGTTTAATTAGTGCTTTCACTGTCCCCAGCGGTGGAACCAGTGATTATGCCCCAGAGATGTTACATGCGGCTGCTCAAAAACAGCCCTATGCCTGTTTTGTCCGTGAAGATGCCCGTATTCCTTTTATGGCCATGCCAGATGCGGCTTATGCCCTACTTTTGCTGGCCCAGGCTCCTCGCGAAAAATTGACTCGCTCTGTTTACAATTTACGGGCATTTAGCATCACGGCGGGCGAAATTAGGGAGCGGGTCTTAGCTGCCTTTCCCAAGGCTAAAATTTCATTCGAGGTTGATCAAAAACGACAAGCCATCATTGATAGTTGGCCCGCAGACTTGGATGATAGCACCGCTCGGCAGGACTGGGGATGGTTGCCCCAATTTGATGTTCAGCGCTGTTTTGAGGAATATCTAATTCCTAATATCGCCGAACGTTACACCAACCTATAGGAGCACAGAGGCAGGAAAAACAATTTGAAAATTGGGAAATAATGTAACATAACTAGACAATATAACCAATATTTATTGTAAATGAAATTGCCCAAAGAAAAAATGAGCAAAGTGACACGGATCATCTACAGTGATGGTTTGAATCAAGGGAAATATGAACAACTAAAAGAAATAGCGAAACGCTTAGGCACGGTGCGTCAAGAAGTGTGGCATCGCTACGGAGCGGTGCAAGGGGTGGGGTTGAAGCATCGTCAAATACGAGATGACTGGTTGGCTCAAGGACGAAAGTTCAATGTACCTGCCCGTCTATGGAAAGAGACCTTACGGGACAGTATGGTCAATATAGAAGCCTATCGAGAAGCGTGCAAAGTCGAGGTGAGACGGAAGGTATGGAAACGAGGGAAGGACGAGACAGAACGGAAGCGATTGTTTACCATCCTCAAAAAAGACAAATGGTTAGCTGATGCCTTTTTACACCGTCAAATGCGCTTCTCTTGCAAGCACGGACAGAGCAAAGTCAAAAAGCAGATAGTCTTGGATAGCGATTGCTACAGCACCTTTGAGTTAGGAGACAGAGCTTGGCTCAAGGTTATTAGCCTCAAGCGAGGGCAGCGGGTCGCTATACCCCTCAACACAAACGTTCAGCCGACAGGGACGCTGCGGCTTCTCCTGAGAGATGGACGGGTAGAAGTACATTACACCATTGAAGAAGTTATCACCAATGACTGCGGCCCCAAAACTCTGGGCTTAGACAAAGGCTATAGTGAGGTCTATGTTGATAGTGAGGGAGAACGCTACGGAGAGGGCTTAGGTGCTGACCTCAGTCAAGAAAGTGACTATCTAAAGACCAAATATCAACGGCGCCATAAACTCAAAGCCATTGCCCGCAAGAAATCACATAAACGCAAGAATATAGAAAAGAATAACCTTTCGCGCAAAAAGCTGAACCGCCGCAGACGTAAGCATCGGCAGCGGATACGCGACAAGATATACAAAGCCACCCACAAAGTGGTGGATAAAGCCCAGACTATTGTGGTCGAAGACTTGAGTACACCTTTCAAGGGACGGTCTTACGGCAAAGACCAAAACCGCAGACTAAGCGGTTGGGTCAAAGGTCTGATGGCCGAGGCTCTTCAAACGGTATCTCAGCGTAGAGGTTCTACGCTCTTCATCGTCAATGCAGCCTACACGTCGCAAGTGGATGCCCGACACGGTCTTCTTCTAGGAGAAAGGCAAGGGGAGAAATTTTACTGTTTCGACGGGGTCGTGCTGGATGCAGACGAGAATGCTGCTCGGAATATCTTGGCTCGGCATAGTGATGGTGAGATACATCGCTATTTGCCCTACACACAAGTCAAGATAATTTTATTACGACGCACCCGAGCGCGTCAAAGAACGGTTGGGACTGCTCAACCAAGGCTCAAGTTACGTGCAGCCTCAGGCTGATATTAACTGAGTGCGAATTACCTATTTGTCCTCTTTTGGGCAACCTTTTAGGAACAGAACTATCATGCCAATTGAATCTAATCCCTATCTAGAACTCATAGAAGCCATTCATGCCACTTCCTCGATGCTTGTTCTGGAATTTGCTGGCGCGGGAGCGCAAGCATTGGCTTGGCTGCACCAAGTCGGTGGTTCTTCCAACACGGTCTTAGAAGCGACTGACCGTTACGCGCAAGCGTCGATGCAAACTTTATTGGGCCTTGCCCCAGAGACTTATACCTCAGCCGAAACTGCTCAGGCAATGGCTCAAAAAGCCTTCCGCCGGGCTGTACAGCTCGGGCCCGCAGCGAGACCGGTGATTGGTTTAGGCTGTACGGCGGCCATAGCGACCAAGCGGCAGAAAAGAGGGGGACATCAGGCCTATGTTGCGACTTACACGACGACAGAGGTGACCATGTATCATCTGACCTTGGTCAAAGGTCAGCGGACGCGCATAGTGGAAGAGGCTTTGGTCAGTGCTTTAATTTTACAGGCACTCGCTGAAGCATGTGGCTTAAGCTTTTCGCCGCCGCTTGATTTAGAAACCGATGAGGCACTCCAGATCACTGTGATTAAGGGCCCCCCCTTAGAACGGCTCATCCGAGATGAGGTAGCTTGGGTCCTGGTCGGCCAAGATGGACAGATGACAACAGGCACAAACCTATCCAATATCACCCTACTTTCAGGGTCATTTAATCCGCTCCATCAGGGGCATCAACAACTGCGGGCGATTGCGGCTGAACATCTACAGCAAACAGTTTATTTTGAATTGCCCTTGGTAAATGCTGATAAAGCCCCGATAGACCTCGTTGAAACGCAAAAACGCTTAATCCAATTTCAGGGAGTCGCCCCCATCCTTTTAACCTGCGCCCCGCTTTTTAGTCTCAAAGCCACACTATTTCCAGAAAGTGTGTTCGTCTTAGGCATCGATACGGCAATCCGGCTTATCGATCCTCGTTTTTATCAAAATAATCCAGCGCAAATGGAAACGGCCTTAGATATTATTCGGGCCAATGGCTGTCGATTTTTGGTGGCTGGCCGTTTACAGGGGGACAAATTTTTAACCTTATCGAATATTACCTTGCCCTCAGCTTATCAAGATTTGTTTATCGAAATTCCTGAAACGCAATTTCGACGGGATATCTCTTCGACAGAACTACGTGAGCAGCGAGCCTAGGCTGAAAGGAAGTCAGAAAAATTGACATCAGTCACACAAGCAATATACTCCAACAGGCATAACACAATCATCAACCCAAAGGAACGAACCCCATGTCGATACCGATCAAACGACCCAAAGCGATAGAGCGCATGCGGATTGCCGGTCGGATTGTGGCTGAAGCCTTTGCCCGCTTAAAAGAAGCGATTGAGCCGGGCATTACGCTCTATGAATTAGATCAATTGACGGAACGTTATATCTATAGTCAGGGAGCGAAGGCTCTGTACAAAGGCTATCAGGGCCGCAATGAGAATCATCCCCCCTTTCCAGGCGTTATTTGTACCTCGGTCAATCAGGAAATCTGTCACGGTCTACCCGACCAGCGCGTCTTGAAAGAAGGCGATATTGTCGGCATTGATATTGGTCTAAAACACGGTGGCTATTGCGGCGATGCTTGCTTTACCTTCGCTGTCGGCCAAATTTCAGCAGAGGCGCAACGCCTATTAGATATCACCCAAGAATGTTTGCGCCGGGGCATCGGGGCAGTCCAAGCGAGTAATCACTTAAATGCTATTGGTCAGGCCATTCACGATTACGCCGATAGCCAAAAGGTGACCGTGGTCGAAAAATGGGGAGGACATGGCATCGGACGTGACCTCCATGAGGAGCCGTCTGTTTCCCATGTGCGCGAGGAGGAGCCTGGCCCTGAATTACTGCCGGGGATGACCTTCACCATTGAGCCAATGATTAACGCGGGTCAAGAAGATTGGGTTTTGTTGGAAGATGGTTGGACGGTGGAGACGGAAGATGGTAAACTTTCAGCTCAATTTGAACATACGGTCTTGATTACGGATAACGGCCCGGAAATTCTGACCAAATTATAGAGGCTCTTTGGAAATCTGCGAGGTAGCAATACTAATCACGAATTTTATGAATAACCGAATCTCACAAATCTTTAAAAAATTCGTACAATTCGGGATATGTCATTTTTTGTTTTGATAATTACTAATTACTAATTGGTATTACACAGGAGTCAATCATGACCAAGAATGCTCTAATCATTGTTGATGTGCAAAATGATTTTTGTCCTGGCGGAGCATTGGCGGTAGCAGAAGGGGACCAAATTATGCCCACGGTCAATGCCTTGGTGGATGAATTTTCGGCTAAACAGGATTTGGTGGTTTATACCAAAGATTATCATCCGCGAGATCATGTCTCGTTTCAAGAAAATCACCCTGATGGTCTGTGGCCACCGCATTGTGTGCAAGATACGAGCGGCGCAGATTTTCAGGCTGATCTAAAAGTGGCGGGGCCTATTTTTTACAAAGGTTTTTTGAGCGAACAGGATAGCTATTCTGGCTTCGGGGGCCATATCGAGGCCCACGAGGGGGCGACTTCCTTAGAAGGCTATCTCAAGGAAAACGCGGTCGAGGAAGTGACCGTCGTCGGCCTAGCCCTTGATTATTGCGTCAAATCGACGGCGATTGATGCCCAGCAGTTGGGTTTTCCGACCACAATACGCTTGGCTGGCACGAGGGCCGTCAATGTCACGCCTGGCGATGATGACAAAGCTGTGGCGGAAATGAAATCCCAAGGTATTATGATAAAATGACCTTGAGCAGACAAAAAAAAGTTATCATTGCGATCCTGACAAGTCTTTTCATTGTTTGTGCTTGTAGCAGTGGCCTCGTGGTATTGCTCGTAGGGAGTTTTCAACGCTCGGTGATTACCGATTTAGAGGAGGTCCATCGCTTTGGGCAAAGTATCGCTGTTTATACCGTCCCGCCAAACTATCAAGAAATGGTTGGTCTTAGTCTGATGGGGGCCAAGGCCGTGATTATCACCCATCAAACTAACTTCACCAACACCATGCTGATTGTCCTGACCAGCGTCCCAGAATCCAGCTTGCAACAAGATACGCTCCAAGAGCAATTACAACTTTCCGTCCAATATCAGAATCAATGGCAAGGGTTGGATTTGGAATTTGAGCGGACCGAATCGCGGGTGATTAATGGGCAGGCAGCTGAACTCACTTATTATCGAGGCACGAACACGCTTGATCAAGCTTATCAGCAACTCACAGGGCTGTTTGAGCGACAGCAAGGCGATATTTTCTTCCTCGCGCAAGGGCCGGAGACGGCTTGGAATCAAGAAGCATTGGACATGATCTTAGAGTCGATTCAATAATCAGCAGTCCCCTTAGGGTTTCTCTATATCCGACCAGCTCAAATCTTGTTTGTCACCACTTGATTCGGTCTCAGCCCAATAATCAATATAACGATCATAAAAAAAGCTGGCCTCTTCAGCCAGCGTAAGCTGTGACTGGTTGGTTTGTTTACGGACAATATACACGAAGTAAGCAATCTCAGCTAGGGCTTCGCGTGGTAAGTCTTTGATCCCCTCAATGATAAGCGTTTCATAATCTGGGAGGCTGTTTTGGTCAGGGGCCATAAAACTTTAGAATCCTTCTTACTGTATCGCTTGGCGGACTTGATAAGCGAGGGTATTAAATTGGGGATCATAAAACAAATCTGTTGTGCGTGGACGGGACAAGGGAATGGAAATTTCAGCCGCAATGGTGGCCGGTCTTTGGCTGAGGACGAGAATACGATCCGCTAAAAAAACCGCTTCTTGGATGTCGTGGGTGACCATGACCACCGTTTGAGCGTTTAGTTTCCAGAGACGTAAGAGTTCTTGATTTAAGTTTTCACGGCTCATGGCATCCAATGCGCCAAAAGGTTCATCTAATAACAATAAATCCGGCTCCGCGACTAAAGTTCGCGCCAAAGCCACCCGTTGTTGCATGCCGCCGGAGAGTTCATGGGGATAGCTGGTGGAGAAGTTTTGTAAGCCAACCCAAGTTAATATCTGGTTGACTTTCTCTTTGGCTGGCGACGGAGACATTCTTTGAACTTGTAGGGGGAGCAGTATATTATCGAACACCGTCCGCCAAGGCATCAAAGTATTTTTTTGAAAAATAAGGGCTGTCTCCCGACGTGGCCCTTGTAGAGACTGCCCTTTCAGAAATACTTGCCCCTCATCTGGTACAAGTAAGCCTGCTAAGATGCGTAGTAAGGTTGTCTTGCCACAACCGGATGGTCCGACAAGACAAAGAAATTCACCATCATCTACCAGAAAGGTCATATTTTTCAAGGCGACTAAAAGACCATTTTTACGCTGATAAGTTTTGGTCAGATGAGAGACTTCAAGGAGGGGAGACTTCATTCTGCTACGATATCTATTCAACAAAATCATTGGTATACAAAGTATCAACCTCAATCTGCTTTTCAAGCAGACCTGTCTCTAACATAAATGCAGCCGAGGTAGACCAAGCATCAGGGTCAGAAAAACCAGGGGTTTCACTGAGCCATAAGGTAATAGAAGCGTTTAAGACGGCTTGCTGGATTGACGCATCGTCATCGCTCATGTCTGGAATAAATTCACGGGCAATCTCGAAGGCTTCCTCATGATTTTCAATGGTGTAGGCTAAACCACGCAAAGAAGCTTGGACGAAATTTTGCACCATGTCTGGATTCTCTTGAATCAGGGTTTGATTGGTCACGAGGCCATTAGAGACAAGGTTGATATAATTTGAGACCTCAAAGACGGTCACTTCCTCGCCAGCTTGGGTCAATTGCACAGGCTCGTTTGCAATGTAGACCACGGCTGCATCGACCGTGCCCTGGCTGACAGCTTCGGCTTGGGTGAAGCCAATGCTGGCTAAATCAACGCTCGCTTCATCAATACCCCCCGCATAGACTAAGGCTTTCCAAGCAACGAAACTTGCGCCGAACAGCCCTGGAATGCCAACAGAATGGCCATCCAGTTGTGCTGGTGCTGTAATGCCTGTGCTGGTCTTGGTCATGACAGCGACGGGATAACGCTCATACCACTTCATGATATAAACTAAGGGCAAAGATTGTGCCCCGGCTAAAATGACTTGATCGCCGCTGGCAATCGCAAATTCACGTTCTCCATTGGCCGTTAAAGCCACAAAATCATTTTCAAAGCCGTACTCCAGACTGACAGCTAATCCGACTTCTTTATAAAACCCTTTTGCTTGGGCGACATAAAAAGGTGCAAATTGGACATTCGGGATATAGCCTACCCCAAGTTGAATTTGACGTAATGCGGGTTCGTTTTGAGCAGTTTCTTGAGACGGAAGCGGCATTTGTACGCAAGCTGACCCCAAGCAGCTGCTCAGAAATAAGAGTAAAAATAATCGTTTTTGCATGAAGGTATATCCTTTTTGATTGAGATTAAAATGTTGTTATGTTGAAGTGAAGATGGCGACAGTCTCTAATTTTCAAGCCGCCACCGTAAATAATAATTTTCTAATAAAGCCACCAAAGCATATAGGCTCAGAGCCATCATGACCAAACTGAAGATGGCGACAAAAACAAGAGGGGTATTGAAAAGGCCACGCGCTTGGTTGATTAAAAAGCCTAGCCCGGATTTTGCCCCGATAAATTCCCCGACCACTGCGCCGATAACGGATAAGGTCACACCCACCTTCAAGCCACCAAATAGAATTGGCAAAGCCGCTGGCATTTCTAACATGGTGAAAATTTGCCAACGATTGGCTTGCATCGAGCGCATTAAATCAAGTAAAGCTTCATCAACAGAACGGATGCCGATGATGGTGTTAATGAGCATCGGAAAGAAGACCATTAAGGTGCAGATTAGCACTTTGCTCATATAGCCTGCCCCAAACCAAATGATAATCAAGGGAGCAATAGCCACAATGGGCACAGCCTGTGAGGCAATAATATAGGGGGTCAACCAACGTTCGAGGAGGCGATTTTTGGCTAACAGATAGCCAATCACCATAGCACTGCTCAAACCCAAGGCCAATCCAGCCAGAATTTGTGATAAGGTGGTCCAAATGTGGTGCCCCAAAGAGCCATCTAAGATCACGCGGAAAAACGTCGCGGCCACCTCAGTTGGAGCGGGCAAGATAAAGGTTGGATACTCTCTAAGCCATACAAATACTTGCCACAACAATAAAAATAGAATAATACCAGAGGAAGTACGAAGCAGCCTGAACAGCGTTCCTTTAAATTTCAATGTCTCTGGCATTGTGACTACTGTTGAACGAAATAGTTGCAATGTTCTTAAATCATGTTGCATATAATATATCCATATAAAGTGGCAAAGTGGCAAAGTGGCAAGGGACTAAACGGGCCAAATCCCTTGGGTATGCGTTCTAAAGAACAAAAGTAAAAGCCCTGATTCGTTATCTGGAATCAGGGCAAAATTACAGAGAACTCCCCCTAGCATGCGGAAAAAATTTACTGGCTTTAACATATACTGAAAGCGGATTGAGAATTAAAGGGGTGCGGAACAAAATTTTCCATAAAAAAACCGAAGGCATATTCGCCTTCGGGATTTGTCAAATGGGTTCTGTCTCTACACCACACGAATTGATGTTGATTCAGAACATCTTATGTTCTAAGCCGGTATAATATCTGACAATTAACAGGTCAAACAATATATCTCTCAACATTTACCTTCTCTCAGCCGGACTATACCGTCGGCTTCAGATTTTCACTGAATCCTGCTTACCAAATTAGGAAGCTCGCGGGCTTGATAAATGGGTATCCATTTATTTTACCGCCGGTCAGGAATTGCCATCATGACTCACCTTGCCCCGAAGGTTGTATATTCAATTTAGGCTGAATTATAGTGATCCAAAATTAGATTGTCAAGTGGGATAACCATTTGTTTAACCCTTGATGTCGAAGATTGACCTCTTGGCCCCTGATGATATAATGTTACCCGCATCAGTGACTAAGGTCAGAATATCGACTATCTAAGCCCTATCTCGGAGACAAGCCTATGAACGCCATGACCGTCATTTATATTTCCGCCGCCCCAGAGCTGATGGCAGAACGCGAAATTCTCGCTCGTTTGATTGCGACCTTGCCTGTGACTTTGCCTTGGCAGATTGTGCAAACCCCTCTAACAAATGAAACGTTAGATTTGCGGGCTTTAGAAGCGAGTGAATTACACTTTCTATTATTAGGCGATGATATTCGGGCCCCAGTTGGGTTGGAGTGGTATTTTATCCGTCAAATCCATGGCCAAGCACGGACCCATGCTTTTTTGAAACACACGCAATCACGTACCTTAGCCGGGCAGGATTTTATGCGTCATGCTGGCCTAGTATGGCGATATTTTGAAACGGGTCAGGGACTGCGCGGTCAAATCCAAGAAATTTTGATTGAACATCTCCTGCGCCATGCCATTCGATTTAGTCTAAGAGAGACTGAGATGAGACAACTAACAAACTTGCTTGAACATGAAAAAGCCAAACAAGCCAGTCAAGTCCAGTCAAATGAACGCTCATCAGCCAATAGAGAGGCGGGTCATAGTGCCGTCATCTTATCGCGGGAACGCTATGAGCCGAGCGAAGGCGTTTTGATTGAGTGACTATCCTGCTATAATTATGATGTATTTCTGGAAATTACCCGACAGGGAATGGTTTTATAAATCACGAGGAGCAAATATGGTCCAATTTTCACCCCAAGAAAAGCAACGCCTCATCCCTCACATTCAACAATATTTCGAAGAAGAATTAGCTCAAGAAATCGGCAATCTAGCTGCTGAATTTTTAATTGACGTTTTCCTTAAAGAGATTGGCCCCTTCATCTATAATCGGGCCCTTCAGGACGTACAAACGATGCTCACCCAACAGTTAGCTGAGATTGATGATCGGCTGTATGAGATGACAAAGCCTTTGCCGAGGTGAAAAATTCACTTTTCGTGAATAAGGAGGCCGATGGCTTTAGCTGTTGGAGTCCAACGCATCCGCTCGTCAACGGCGTAACGCCTAAAACGAATTGGAAAAAATTAATGCTTCTTGAGTGAGACTACCGAGTTTTCATGACATGTCCTCAGAATCTACCTTATCATCCGCCTTTAGCCCATCTGCTGTCAGCATACGCGCCGCTACTACAAACGATATTCAAGCTTGCTGTGAATTAGACGCTTCTTATACAACCACCTATGTTTGGCAAATGCAGCTACGAGAGCAGGAGCGTTCAATTAATATCACCTTTGACCGCGTCCGTTTACCTAGACCTATGTCAGTTCCCCTCCCCTCTTCAAATAAAACCCTCAGCCAAAATTTGTCGCAAGCTGATTTTATTTACACGGCTTGTTATGAGCAGGAAGTGATAGGTTATATGCAAGGGGATATTAGCCCTGATGGTCATCAATTTATACTTCATCAACTCCTCATTCATCAGGCTGTCCGCAGACAAGGCTTGGGTAATATGTTATTAAGGGCGACCAGACGCATTGCTTTACATCACCACTGTCATCAGATAAAATTAATGCTTCAAACCAAGAACGACCCAGCGATTCAGTTTGCCCAGCACGCAGGTTTTGTTTATGCTGGATATGATGAAAAATTTTACCATAATGGTGATATCGCGCTTATTTTTGCATTGACATTCTAAACTTATGGTCGACTTTAAGCCGTATCTTACGCTAACATTTGTTCTCAGTAACCAAATTTTAGCTTCATTCATTCTTATTCTCGCATTTTCGTTATTTATTTTTCTCCTTATTCATAACCGACGGAGTTCTATTGGCCGGTCCTTTTCTAGCCTTTTAGCTTATACCTGTTTTACCTACGCTGGAGACGTAGCCCTATTTCAAGTTACTTCTTTGGCTGATGCCGTCCTATGGCTTAAGTTTCAGTGGATTGGTATAGCCTTTACCCCAGCCGCTTATTTGCATTTCTCTGATGCCTTACTGCGGACGACCAATGATTTTTCCCGCATAAGGCGTATCGCTGTTATGGGTAGCTATGCTTTAGGGGGGGGGATTTTATATCTGGCTATTTTTACCGATTTGTTAGTCCGAGATGGTTTTTTTTATGTCGGTGTTACGCAACGCCAAGCTGGGCCATTCTTTTGGCTTTTTACCATATATTTTTATACCACTGTCATCAGTGGCGGAATCAACACCCAACGGGCGAGAAGTCGCTGTCTAACCTCAGCTACTCGGCGGCGCATGACCTATCTCATGTTGTCCTTTGCTGCTCCTGCTTTTGGTGTTTTCCCCTATATGCTTCTGGCGAATCACTCTTCACTTCTTCCTTCACTTCTGTTGTTAAGTACCTTGTTTATCTTGAATATCGGGGTGGCTCTCATGATTATGTTTATGGGCTATAATGTTGTTTTTTTTGATGCCTTTACGCCCGATAGAGTGGTCAGATATACGCTGCTAACCTTTATGCTCCGTGGTCCGCTTGTTGCCTCCTTAGTCAGCGTTGTTATCCTAGCCCTACCCAATCAACAGATCATTCTCGGCCTCCCGCGTGACGCGATTTTAATTACCAGTATTGTGGCGATTATTGTCTTTTCGCCCATCGCGGCGAACTATCTCAAGGCTATTGTATGGCGGCTCATCTATTATAATGAGCTTGAGGAAGTTGAATTTTTACGGTATATCGATAGTCGCCTACTGACCACCACCGATTTACGGCAAGCTTTAGAAAATAGTCTGACCACAATCTGCGAACTCTTGCGGGTCCGAACAGGCTTTATTGCTAATTTAGCCGCTAGAACTGGCCCGCGTTTGGAAGCGTCAGTTGGCTCCGCAGAGGCTATCGAGACGGCTTTGAGCAATTTTGATCCCGTCCTACTCAATAAGATATCAAATGGCGGTAAAGTCCCTTGGGCCCTGCGCCAGGGAGATTTCCTCTATGTACCGCTACAGACTGAGGCCCGAGACCGTTATTTAGGGTTGCTTGGGGTGCAAACAAAAGAGGATACCCTTGATTTATCTTTGCCTGAGCAAGAGATGATTCACACGCTGATCAAACAAGCCGAATTTGTCCTAGAAGATCGACAGATGCAGCAAAATATTTTCAACACCTTGCGGGGCATCATTTCAGATATGGAACGGGCCCAGCGGGTGCGTAACGCCGTCCCTTATCAAGATACCTCTGTAGAAACGCTTTTGGTTGAGAATAGTCTCATTGACCAGCCAGATTTTCCTAAAATGGTTCACGAAGCCTTGACGCATTATTGGGGTGGCCCAAAATTAAGTAATAGCCCTTTGTTACAACTAAATATTGTCCGTGAAGCAATGGATACTTATAATGGCAATGCCGTGAAAGCCCTTCGTAGTGTCTTGGGCCAGGCCCTTGAGTCTATTCGACCTCAGGGTGAACATCGTCTCACGACTTCGGAATGGCTTTTTTATAATATTTTAGAATTAAAGTTCATCCAAGGTCTCAAAGTACGCGATGTGGCTGAAAAATTAGCCATGAGCGAATCCGACCTATATCGTAAACAACGCATCGCCATAAACGCCATGGCCGACGCTTTATCGAAGATGGAAAAACAAGAAACAACACGATAGAAGGATAGCAGAAGGATTCTGTTGGCGAATGTTATGTAAAAAGGGGCGGCAAAAAAAGTCATTTATGAATACTGAAAAACAATCTGATTTATCAAAACGCTGGCCCGCACTATTGGCTTTGGTGGTCAGTGTAGTTGCTTATAGCGGTATGGTAGGTGTTCACGTCTTAGGCGGAACATTGCGAGCGAACAATACGCCGTATACCTTGGCTTGGTATGGTTTAGCTTTCGTGGCTTTTGTGGCTATCTTGGTCTGGTCGGAACGACAGGCAGGGCTATCTTTACGCTTTATTTTTGGCGGGGCCATTCTCTTTCGGATTTTGCTTTGGTTTACGGTCCCTGCGCTCAGTGATGACGTTTTTCGTTATATCTGGGATGGGCATGTGGCGATAAACGGGGTTAGTCCCTATGCCATGGCCATCGACTCGGAGGAACTGGATTATTTAGATATCCCCCTCCGCGCCCTGGCCAATAATGCCGCAATGGCCAGCCCCTATCCACCCGCTGCCCAATATCTTTTCGCCTCGCTCCTATGGTTGTTTCCACCCAGCACCCTCGTCTTTCAAATCGCCATGACCTTGCTAGATTTAGTGAATGGCTTCTTATTAATTAAGCTCCTCCAAATTGCCCGTTTGCCCCAGAATAGGGTCTTAATTTATTTGTGGAATCCGCTGGTAATCATCGAAGTGGCCCATAGTGCCCATGTGGATATCTGGATGCTTTGTTTGACCCTAATTGCGCTCTGGTTAACCTTTATGGCGCAGAAACCCAAAGTCTTTTTGATTCTAAGTCCCATTGTGTTTGGTCTGGCAATTTTAGGAAAATTTTTACCAATATTGTTGCTGCCCTTATTGTTCTGGCGTTGGCGATGGTGGCAGATGGTCTTATGTGGCCTAGTGACTATAGGACTGTTAATCCCGCCAGCTATGATAGCTGGCTGGGGCCTATCTGGGCCAATGGATGGGACGGGGATATTCGGGGCTTTACGGATTTATGAAAAATATTGGCGTTTCAATAGCGGCCTGTTTCATTGGTTGGAACTAAGTTTTACGAATGCTGGATACCACGAATCAGGAGATATCGCCACGAACATTATCCAAAGTGTGATGGGGATTGTCTCAATCGGTCTGTGGATCCGAGCTTACTTTGTCTCTGCCTCTGAGCGTACTCTTTTGCGGCTAATGGCCCTACCCTTCATGACTTACGTTTTGCTAACGCCCACCTTACACCCTTGGTATAGCTTGATGTTACTCGCTTTTTTGCCCTTTCTCCCCCCGACTGCGAATGAATCTCCCTGGCGATGGCTATCTATCGTTCCTTGGATTTATCTCAGTGCTGCCTTAGTCTTATCCTATTTAACCTATCTGGACCCGCAAAATTATCAAGAAGTGGTTTGGGTGCGCCATGTGACTTGGTGGCCGACGTGGGGTTTATTTTTGGTGTGGATCATCGGCACAGGTATTGTTTGGCGAAACAGGCCTGCTGATTTCCAATAGATGAAAATAAACATCAATAATTAATTATGAATTATTTGCTAATTACTCATTGTTAATTGTTACATAGCCCCGGTCGCGGTTGGACGGAGTTAGGAGCGAGATGAAATAACCATACCTGCCGCAAGCGTAATATGCGTTTGGAGATTCATTGGAGACCGTTTGGAGATTCTTATCTGATATACTAGAGGCAGATAGATCGAATGTTATTTAATGCTTAAACACGAAATTCACAAGGAGATATAAGATGCTTGTTGGTATTTCACCTTTACTCAGTCCAGACCTGTTAGCCATTTTGCACCGCATGGGACATGGCGATGAGCTTGTTTTAGCCGATACCCATTATCCAGGGGAGACCTATGCTCAACGTTTGATACGAGCGGATGGTTTGGGCGTGGCTGATTTGTTAGAGGCGATTCTGCCCCTGTTTGTTTTGGACCAATATGTAGACCATCCGGTCATGATGATGGCGGTCGTAGAAGGAGATACGCTAGACCCAGCCGTTGAAACATCTTATCGGGCTGTGGTTGATAAATTTTGGCCTGATACACCATCTATTCTGCGTTTAGAACGGTTTGCATTTTATGAACGCTCAAAAGATGCTTTTGCGATTGTCATGACTGGCGAGACAGCCAAATATGGCAACATTATTTTAAAAAAGGGGGTCACGCCCATTTAGGTCTGGTTTTAGATTGGCGCAGTTAGTAAAGTAGCAGAGTAGCAAAGTCCCAGCATCCTAGCCGACTTTGCCACTTTGCGCCTTTCGCTGGCTAGACAGAGGGCAATGGCAATTGTTTCTTAGCTTATGCCTATGAGCAAGAAGGTGAAGAAGCCAAGGCCGACCTCAGCAGTGGGATAAGTGTATTAAATATGCTAGGCCCAACCAGGTCCACGAATTTCGCTGGCTCATCTCAGTAGGCAGGGATGATATTGCCTACTGTGTGGATACGAGCAAGGTTGTGGGGCTGGGGGAAGGGAAGCATGACGCAGAACGTACAGAGCATTTTGATGATTACTGCCAGAGTTTATTGAAGGAGGAAAAGGAAGAACAGTAATGATTTACGGACTCTACTTACATATCCCCTTTTGCCGTGTCCGGTGTACGTATTGTCATTTCAATACCTACCCCGGACTGGAAGACCTTTATCAAAGCTATTCCGAAGCTCTGGCTAAAGAAATTCGTTTGATGGGTACGCATCGCGGGCGACCCTCAGTTAAAACGATATTTCTGGGCGGCGGAACGCCGACGGTCTTGTCCATCGTGCAACTGGCCTTGATTTTACGGGCCTGTCAAGAGGCTTTCACCATTGATCCCGCCGCCGAAATCACGATTGAGGCCAACCCCTGCACCCTTGATATCCCTTATCTGCATGCCTTACACGGACTAGGGATTAATCGTTTAAGTTTTGGGGCGCAGAGTTTTATCCCCCAAGAGTTAGACTTAATGGGTCGTGATCATACTGCGGATGCGATTGGGGAGACGGTTGTGGCGGCTCGCCAAGCTGGCTTTACGAATCTTAGTTTTGATCTGATCTATGGTCTGCCCACCCAAACCTTAGAAACATGGCAGCAGTCAGTATCTCAGGCGATAGCCCTCAACACTGAGCATCTCTCTCTTTACGGCTTGACCCTCGACTCTGGAACAGCTTTGCGGGCCGCCGTGCAGCGCGGTGATTTGCCAGAACCAGACCCCGACTTAGCAGCCGATATGTACGAGTTAGCAGATGATTTACTGCGTGATGCTGGTTACCAGCAATATGAAATCTCTAATTGGTGTCAGTTGGGCTATGAAAGTCGCCATAATTTAATTTATTGGCGTAATCAGCCTTATCTCGGCTGTGGGCCTGGAGCGCATAGCTTTGAACCAGCCAAACGGTGGTGGAATGTCCGCCCTGTGCCCAAGTATATTGATCTGCTTACCCAAATCAGGCAAGCAGACCATCCTCACCCCAGTTTGGCTGGGGAAGAAGAGATTGATGTCGCTTTAGAGATGGGGGAAACCATGATCATGGGCTTGCGCTTGTTGAAGCAAGGGCTGTCTATCTCTGAGTTTGAAGCGCGTTTTGGTGTATCCATGCAGACCGTATATGGTTCTCAAATCACCAAACTAACGTCTCTCAATCTTGTGCATGAAGCAGATGATCGTTTATTTTTAAGACCGCAAGCCCGTTTGATTAGTAATCGGGTCTTTCTTCACTTCTTGCCGGATTGAATGATTGAATTAAAAAATAGGTTCTATAGAAATTTGGTGGTAAAGAGAGAGACATCATCTATAAGCAAATGTACTTGAAAAAATTCAATCACTTCACCACTCGGTCCTTTAAAGAAGGCGATTGTCACATTGTAGCGTTGATGGGCTAATAAAATCACAAGGAAAATGACTCAGGCGTGAATTTATTATTTACCTTACTTCAAGTTAACCTGCAACTGTCCACAGCCTGCTTGAATGTCAATGCCTCGCCGTAGCCGCACTGTGGTCGATATGCCTGTAGATTGCAGTCGCTTTTGAAAAGCAACTACCCGTTCCTCTGATGAACCACGAAAGGGACTGTCGGGTGTGGGGTTGAGCGGGATTAGGTTAATATGACAAAGCAAGGGTTGTAGTAAGGTCGCTAGTTGGTTTGCTTGCGTGAGGTGATCATTCCAGCCAGCCATCAAAGCGTACTCAAAGGTAATCCGGCGATGAGTCTTTTCAATATACTGACGACACGCCTTCAAGAGCATGGTCAGCGGATACCGTCGATTAATTGGGACCAACTGATTGCGTATATCATCAGTCGGCGCGTGCAAAGAAACTGCCAACCCAACTTGTTCTGGTTCATTCGCCAGACGATTAATGGCTGGCACAAGACCAACCGTGGAAACGGTCATCTGACGTGCCCCTAAGTTAAACCCCAAGGGATCATTCAAACGTCGAATAGCCTGCCATGTATGTTTATAATTGGCTAAAGGTTCACCCATGCCCATGAAGACGATGTTCGTCACACGCTTTCCGCTTTGGCTTAATTGGTGAGCATAGTATAAGACCTGGGCGACAATTTCGCCCGTCGACAGGTTGCGTTGAAAACCCATCTGCCCTGTTGCACAAAAAGGACAAGCCATCGCACAGCCAGCTTGTGTACTAATGCAAAGGGTACGTCGTTTTTCATAGCGCATTAACACCGTTTCAATCTTTTTCCCGTCAGACAGCGCAAACAGAGCTTTTTGAGTATATCCATCATTGGATTCTAAAACTGCGATAGGCTTGAGTGGATTTAGGATGGTTGACTGTTGTAGATTTACACGCAAGGCCATCGGCAGATTGGTCATGGCTTCTACATCATAAATATGATGTTGATATAACCATGACCAAATTTGTTTTGCCCGAAACTTTGGCTGACCTAAATTGATGATATACTTGGTGAGTTGTGGTTGGCTTAAATCTAATAGATGTGTCTGAGACATAGGATTCACGAGATTATTCGTCGTCAGTTCAGTCCCCTATCTCCCATTGACTAACTAGATACAAAGGTCCATATTACGTAGGCGACATATAAGGCTAAGAGAATCCATCCCTCACGTTTGCTTAAAATGCGATCGGTATACATAAAAATAAATAGGACTAATACAGTTCCAGTTAAGACAAAGGTGGATAATAATAAATCACTTGTGCCTACCTCAATGACCGGTCGGCCCAGAAAGAGGATGGCAATTAACCAAGGTAAACCGAGACAAATCAGAAGATCGAAAATATTTGAGCCGACAGCATTGGCAATTGCCATGCCGCCCAAGCCTTGCCGGGCGACGACGATGGAAGAGATCATGTCTGGTGCAGATGTGCCACCAGCCAGAATGGTCAAGGCGATGATGACTGGAGGAATATGGAGACCCTCTGCAAAGATGATGGCACTTTCGACCAAAATCCAACTTAAGGCAGCAATTAAAATAATGGATACAATAAATGTTCGAATATAAGTTTTGCGGGCGTCACCAGCTATCAAGCCAAACATCCTGACAAGGACCCCATTAATTTTAGCCCAAACCCCAGTCGTTTCTGTCTCATCCTCTGTCTCTACTGACATATCTAGTTGAGCTTCTTCTCTGCCAGACCATCGGAAAAGCACGATAATATATATCGCATAAAGTACCAAGAAAAGGGCTGTTTCCCACAGCTCAATATGACCATCCCAAAAGGTAAAGAGGAGGACAGCGATACTGGCTAGATAAAATGATATATCACGAAGGACGGCGGTTAAAGTAATTCTCGCCTCTCGCACCACTGCGGAAATGCCAGTGATGACTAAAATGTTAAATACAGCTGACCCAACGATTGTGCCAATACCGACATCACTATGTTCTCCGCCAGCTGTGAACAAGGCTGAGATTGCAATAAATAATTCTGGCGCAGAAGACCCCATTGCCATGAGCGATGCGCCAGCGACAGTCGCTGGCAAATTCCATTTGGTGGAAATAACTTCTAGGCTACCAATAAAAAATTCATCCGTTATCACGGCCAAGAGATAAATCGCAATAATAATTACGATCAAACTGACAATAATCTCCATAATATGCTCCCAAAGAAAAGACGTTAAAATACTTAGATGACAACCATTGTATCATGCCAGCTATAATTTGGGCAATCAGTCAAGTTTAGACAGCCCCGACTTCATGACTGAGACCAGTTCCTGCTTAAGTTTGTCCTCCTGAATTTTCATCCTCTAACGCCTTTCCAAAGCGGTGTGAATCTGGCCTAATGCCTTTTGAATATTTTCTACAGAATTTGCATAGCTCAGACGCAGATAGCCTTCACCATACTGTCCAAAGCAGGCCCCATCTAGCAGGGCAACACCAGCTTCATAGAGTAAATAATTTGCCAATTCAGCCGAAGGAATGCCCGTATCTTTTACATTAGGAAAGACATAAAAGGCTCCAGCTGGGGCAAGACAGCGAAAACCCGGCAACTGATTGAGACCATCCGTAATGATCTGACGGCGTTTAGAAAAAGCGGTCATCATCTCGTCCACGCTGTCTTGGGGACCTTCCAGAGCAGCGATGCCGGCGAATTGGCTGAAAGTCGCTGTACAAGAATTTGAATTTACCATCAGCTTTGTCACATGAGCGGCTAATGCCGGGGGCATAATACCATAGCCGAGTCGCCAACCAGTCATGGCATAAGTCTTGGAAAAACCATTCAGCAAGATCGTATGTTTTTGCATATCGGGTTGGGCAAGCATGCCGATGTGTTCACCTTCATAAAGCATGCGGTCATAGATTTCATCGCTGAGAACGAGAATATTTCGTTCTTGAGCGACCTCAGCCACCGCTTCTATCGCTTCACGGGTAAGAGTACCTCCGGTGGGATTTTGAGGCGAATTAATGATAATCAGCCGGGTGCGATCTGTGACCAGACGACGAAATTCATCTGGATCAAAACTAAACCCTTTTTCCTCACGCAGCGGCAGGGCGACGGGAGTCGCGCCCACAAAATTAATCATGGATTCGTAAATTGGAAAGCCTGGGTTAGGATAAATCGCTTCATCTCCTGCTTGTAGAAGGGCTAAAATGACAAAGAACATGATTGGCTTGGCCCCAGGAGTGATGACAACCGTATCAGGGTCAATATCAATATTGTTCGCTTGACTGGTATGACGGGCAATGGTCTGGCGCAGCGGCAAAATACCAGATGAAGGGGTATAATGCGTTTCGCCTTCGTGTAGTGCTTTTATCGCAGCCTCAACAATATATGAGGGAGTATCAAAGTCAGGTTCGCCAATTTGGAGATGAATAATTTCACGGCCTTGAGCTTCTAAGGCTTTGGCCTTGGCTAACACTTCAAAGGCTGTTTCTGTCCCTAGTCTGTTCATTCGGTCTGCAATTTGCATGGTTTAATCTCCTCTTAGAATGTAGGTATATGCTAAATGATCTGCTTTCAGTATAATCATAAGTCAGTAAAGCCGCAAAGCTCACGACCAGACAAAGGCTCCCGCTTAACCAAGCTTAGTTGCCCGCCTTCATTTGAGTCACATTATCTTTTATTTTACAAAATGAACCTTTTGTAAAATAAACACCCTGACCCTCATCTTTACTTCAAACAACATGAAATGCTATTCATAACCACATGCTACGTTTTCTCATTTTTCATCACCTCTCGTAATACGGTCGTAGCATACCCGCCAGGTGGTAAGGTGAAAGATAAGACGGCTCCTTGGTCCCAATGAATGGTCACCTCTTCTAAAGGTACACGATAAGGACGACGGGCTCCAGTGAAATTCATACCGGGTAGTTTAAAATCGTTGGGCGCGATATTGGCCCTCTGTAAGACTTGAGCTTCTCTTTCCCCCGGTATCGCTTGGGCGGCTAAATATTTGGTGCCGAATAAAGGGCCAGAGGGACTAATCTCAAAGGCATCAGCTCTAACTTGTTCAGCTTGACGGTCTTGCACGACAAAACAAGCCCCTTTTTTATGCAGGTAGACCACATCGCCAATCTCTAAAATATGCATTGTCTTTAAACGTTTCCCTAAAAGTTGATTGAATAAGTCTGATTGAAAAGCAGAAACGAATAATCGTTTGAGCCGTTGCTCTATCGCGTGAATGGCAGCTTGAGCATCATTGGACTTTATGAGGCAATTTAGGGCCATCCGTTCATCCCGCAAATGATGAGGAAACAGCTTTAAGGCTTGCCGCCAATCCCCTGCATCAAAGGCAGATCTGGCTTGTTGAGCGGCTAAAAGTTCATGTTCATGAGGGCGACCTAAAAATTCAGCCAGAAATTCATCGACATTTCTTTGTAAGAGGGCTTTACCTAATAAGTGTGAATTACATCGAACCCCAAAGCGCTGCTCACCAAAATAGTTTGGTACCCCTTGTGCCTGCAAACATTTCAAAATTACTTCTACAGACGGTAAGGTATCTTGGGTAATGTTTCTGATGCGGATAACAAATTTGTTCCCGGCCAGATGACCAATCCGCAGTTTGTTCTTATGTCGTTTGACGGACAAAATATTGATTCCCGGAATGGATAAGTTTTGTACCTGTTCCGGTAAAACATTCGCTATCGAAATGGTTTGACGTGTGACTGCCTGAGCGTCTTTTAACCCAGCATAGCCAACATCTTTTCGTTTAACGTCCATTTCTTGAGAGATCAATCCAATAGCCTTCAACGTGGTTAAACCCACCTTTTCAAACCAAATATAGGTATGGTGTCCCTGTCCACTGGGTTGATAAAGTGGAATTTCTTCCACATAAAAATCTTCAGGAACCGATTTGATCACCCCGCCCACACCGGGCAAGGATTTTGTCAAATGGGGTAAATGATTATTCAACATAAATATTGATCAACCCCTATAAAGTTCTAACATATTTCATAATAAATATACCTCAAACCAAATCTTCTGAAAAGCTTTTCTTTTAATTTTTAGAGGTTCAACCCCTTCATAATCTTTAATCTCGTATAATTTAGTAAATTTTCTTGACAAAGTCATTCTCTTGCATAAAATCTGTGTGTTAGGAATGGGGGATGGTTATTTAATTCTCAGGTCATAGGATATAGATTTTCATGACAAAACGCGTGGTGATTACTGGCTTAGGGGCTATTAGCCCAGTTGGTAATCATGTTGATGATATTTGGCATAATATGATTCTAGGTCAATCTGGGATTGACACAATTACCTTATTTGACTCTGCCAATCTACCCACTCACATTGCTGGTGAAGTGAAAGGCTTTGACGCACAAGC
The DNA here is from genome assembly GCA_965199695.1 of Anaerolineae bacterium. GTDB lineage: Bacteria > Chloroflexota > Anaerolineae > 4572-78 > 4572-78 > CBDAUV01. Next base: position 4,025,144 of record OZ241372.1, read on the forward strand.
CGCCTTTGGGCGCAAGGAAGCTCGACGATTGGACCGTTATAGTCAATTTACACTGGCCGCGGGCATAGAAGCCGTTGAAGATGCAATCTTAGACAATGGTCATGTGGACAGAAATCGAGTTGGGGTTGTCGTCGGCACAGGCATCGGCGGTGGAACAACCTTTGCTGAACAATGTCAAGTTCTTCAAGATAAAGGGGCCCGTAAGGTCAGCCCTTTTTTTATTTCTATGATCTTACCTGACAGTGCCCCCTCACGTTTAGCCATTGAATATGGTTTCACTGGCCCTTCTATGAGTATAGCTTCTGCATGTGCCACAAGCAATAATGCTTTGGGTGAAGCTTACGAGATGATCGCTCGTGGGGCGGCTGATGTTATCATCAGTGGCGGCGTTGATGCGCCCATCAATTTGCCCATTGTCGCGGGCTTTTCAGTCATGAAAGCCCTATCTACGCAAAATGTTCCACCCCAGGCCGCTAGTCGGCCTTTTGATTCTAATCGAGATGGCTTTGTCATTGCCGAAGGCGCGGCTATCCTAGTTTTAGAGGAACTTGAGCATGCGAAGGCACGGCAAGCCAAAATATACGCTGAATTTATTGGCTATGGCACTTCTGTTGACGCTCATCACATGGTCGCCCCCAAGGAAGATGCGGCTGGGGCCGTTCTGTCGATGCAGGCCGCCCTAAATCGAGCCAATATTCAGCCGATAGAGGTAGATTATGTCAATGCTCATGGGACAAGTACCCCGCTTAACGATGCTGCCGAAACTTTAGCCTTGAAAAAGGCCTTGGGCGAACACGCTTACGTCATTCCGATTAGTTCGACTAAGTCGATGACCGGGCATCTGCTTGGTGGTGCTGGCGCAATAGAGGCCATTGCTTGTATTAAAGCACTGCAATCAGGTCTCATCCCGCCGACCATCAACTACCAAACCCCGGATACTGCCTGCGACCTTGATTACACCCCCAACACAGCCCGTCAGGCAAATATTACGATTGCGATGTCTAATGTATTTGGATTTGGAGGTCATAATGCCACAATAATTCTGAAAAAGTATGCCAACTAATACCCCATAAATTATGAAGGGAAAGACTATGCAACTTTACGCACACATTGTCGGATGGGGCATGGCCTTGCCGGATAAGGTTATGACCAATGATGATATAGCCCAAGTTGTCGATACGTCTGATGAGTGGATTCGCGCCCGCACGGGTATTCGAGAACGTCGCGTGGCCGAAAAGGAAACAACAGCGAGCTTGGCTATTCGGGCTGCTCGAGAGGCCCTCGACCGCGCCCGAATAAATCCTGCTAGGGTTGATTTAGTTGTTGTAGCCACCCTAACCCCAGAACATATCATGCCAGCCACGGCCTGTTTGGTTCAAGATGCGCTTGGGGCAACCCAAGCCGGTGCTTTTGACCTGAGTGCAGGCTGTTCAGGCTTTGTATACGCGCTATCTGTAGCTGCTTCTATGATCAAATCAGGCGCAGCGAAAACGGCTGTGGTGATCGGGGCGGAAACAATGACTCGTCTTCTGGATTGGGAAGATCGAACCACCTGCATCCTTTTCGGAGATGGTGCTGGTGCTGTTGTGTTGAGAGCGAGTACTGAACCAGGTGGGGTTCTCGCAACCATGTTAGGGTCAGACGGGTCCGGCGGTGATCACTTAATTGTTCCGGCTGGGGGAAGTAAAGTGCCAGCCTCAATACACTCCGTCGCCGAACGACAACATTATATAAAAATGAATGGCCGAGAGGTATTTCGCTTTGCCACGCGGGTCATGGGCAAAGCAGCCAAAGAAGCCTGTGAACGAGCGGGGATCGGGATTAACGAAATTGATCTTTTTGTGCCCCACCAAGCCAATACCCGGATCATCAAATCCGCCGCGAAATATCTCAAACTGAGTGATGATAAAGTTTATGAAAATTTGCACAAATATGGCAACACCTCTTGTGCATCGATTCCGATTGCCCTTTGTGAAGCCCTCCAAGAGAGTCGTATTAAGGACAAAGATAATTTGGTTTTTGTCGGATTTGGGGCTGGCTTGACTTGGGGGGCGACTGTGGTTCAATGGGGTCTACCACAGCCCTATCAAAAACGTTCTCAACTGTATCGGGTCATTCGTTGGCTCTATTACCGTTGGGCCGAAGTTTCATCTCGTTTACGCCGCACAGCTCATACGCTTGACACCTTAGTACCACGGCGGACTTATCAGCTTGATGATGAATTGAAAGATACGAGGCCCATCAAACCAATCGCGCCACCTCTACCCGTAAAACTCAATGGACACAGCCGTCATCCTCATCCCGAATCAGAAACCATATTCGAAAATGGACTGAAACAGGATGAAGGACCACCACCCCTGTTGGTGGAACCTAGCCGTAAATCTTCTGATGAACCTTCGTTAAACTAAGAAATGAAAATTAAATAACTGAAGCAATGTACTGCCCCGGTCTGGTTTCCAAACGACCGTTTGGAAACCAGACCGGGTAAAGAGCCTAATCCCTAACGCCGACCCATGACCCAACCCCGATCCCAACTTTTACGAATTTTACAAGCCCATAATGTGGCCCAAAAAGTATTAGAAAGTCGAACCAGTGACCTTGGTTTGGCCGATGCCAATCGTTTTCCTTTCTTGGCCATTGTTGGTCAATTGGAGATGAAATTAGCCTTACTTTTATCCTTGGTCAACCGGAATGTTGGCGGCGTTTTATTGATTGGACCGCGCGGGACTGGTAAAACAACAGCAGTCCGGGGCTTGATTGATATCGTTCCCATGCAAAAGCGCAGCCTTTGTCCTTATGGCTGTGAAGAAGCCATCGCTGAAGCCCAAGGATTAGAAGCAATTTGTGATGACTGTACAGAGAAAATGAGGCAGGGAAAACCGCTGATGGCCGATGACCCTATGCGGCTGATTGAATTACCCCTGAACGCTCGCTTAGACGATGTTGTGGGTGGGATCAATGAACGAATCGTCATAGAACAACAAAAAATTCATTTAGAACGGGGCATTCTGTCCTACGCCGACCAAAACCTCCTCTATATCGACGAAGTGAATCTCCTTGATGATGATATCATCAATGCCATTCTTGATGCCGCGGCGCAAGGGCGGTTCACGGTCCGACGCGGCCCCATGTCGGCCATCTACCGCTCTCGTTTATTTCTTATCGGCTCGATGAATCCAGAAGAGGGTCGTCTGCGTCCGCAAATGCAAGACCGGTTTGGGTTGCGCGTGGTCATTCAAGGAATGGCTGATCTTGAGGAACGCCTGGCAGTCTATCATCGTACCAGAGCCTATTACCAAAGCCCAGACCAATTTATCGCCGCCTGGCAAGATGAGACTGGGCAAGCGCGAGAGGAAATCCAAGCGGCCACAAATCGTTTACCCCAGGTGACCTTTTCGCCTGCTGTCGAGAGAACGGCCCTGACCTGGATTCAAGCCCTCAATATCGAAAGCCATCGGGCTGAAATCACCCTGCTCGAAGCTGCTCGCGCTTATGCAGCCCTCGATGAACGCGATGAAGCGACCTTAGACGATGCCAGAACCGTCGCCCCTTTAGCCCTCAAACAACGCCAAAGCGAATTTATGACCACGTATATCGCTGCCCAACTCAAAGAAGACCAAGCTATTCAGACAGTGATCCACGGCGTGGATAAAGATCAATGATAAACCGCTTTTTACCAATTTAAGTCAAAAACTTTTTCCATCTCAGCCCAGTGTTCCCCTTCTTTCGCCTCTGGCACACGCTCCGGAAAGGTGTCCATCAATTCCTGCCAAGCTTTATAACGCGGAGGCATATCATCTAAGCGTTTGAAATCCCGCTCTGGTTCAAACTCATCCACCGCTTGCCTGATCATAAACATCCGCCGCCCTAATAAAAAATTTCATAACTAATAAGATGAATTAAAATATCCGCATCCGTCAATCTTCTACACTACCTGATTACTAATCACTTCAACCCCATCCGCATTGCTCCATCCAAGCGAATCACTTCGCCATTGAGCATCACATTTTCGATGATATGCTGCACCAAATGAGCAAATTCCTGAGGCTGGCCGAGACGCGACGGAAAGGGCACCTGCTGGCCCAGCGATTGGCGGGCTGCTTCAGAGAGCGAAGCCAGCATGGGCGTATCAAAAATACCTGGGGCGATGGTCACCATACGAATGCCATTTCGAGACAGATCGCGGGCGATGGGCAGCGTCATCGCCGCCACACCGCCTTTGGAAGCGGCATAAGCGGCTTGTCCAATTTGCCCTTCAAAAGCCGCCACTGAAGCGGTATTAATCATCACCCCCCGTTCGCCATCAGCAACAGGCTCATTGGCGGCCATCTTTTCTGCCGCCAAACGCAGGACATTAAATGTGCCGATCAAATTGACGTGAATCACCTTGCTAAAACTTGCTAAATCATGCACCCCAGTACGTCCCAAGGTTCGCTTGGCTAAGACAATGCCCGCACAGTTCACGACCCCCCGTAAGGGCCCCATTTGCCTCGTCGCCTTGTCAAGGGTCTGCTGCACACTGGATTCATCGGTGATATCTGTTTCAACAAATATCGCCCGCTCCCCCAAGTCTGTGGCCTGTTTTACCCCAGCCTCAGCATCGACATCAGCTAAGACGACCTTAGCCTCAGCCTGAATGAGCCTCAGAGCGGTGGCGGCTCCCAGTCCAGAACTGCCGCCTGTGATAAAAAACATATTGGCTTGAATTTCCATCAATAGCTCCTTTTTACGACCAAACACATTTTGAGTGAGGATGTTGAGGTCCCTGTAGCGGTTGGCGACGCGCAGATAGTTTTGACAGGAGGCTAATCCCACATCAGGGTCGCTGCCCATAGTGAAGGGGCCAGCCGGAACCAAGACCAGGTTGTCAATACATTATTCGTTGATTTCTTCACTTCGTTTATTGCATGTTGCATGGGGGGATAAAACTTTCCCCTTTCCCTATCCTTATTGTAAAATACATCCATGAGCCGAGAACAAAAACACACCCTATATCAAATTTTAGGCCTTCCCCCGACCGCTACGCCAGATCAAATTCGACAGCGGTATCGCCTATTGGCCAAAAAATACCACCCAGATGCCAATGCAGATCACCTAAACGGACGCGATTGGAGCAATCAGCGTATGGCTGAGGTGAATGATGCTTATGAAATATTAAAGGATGAAGCGAAGCGGTCACAATATGACCGGCAACAGCAGCTATTTGATTGCCCGCCATCCCCCCCGGAACCTAAGCCTTGGTCTGGTCCATCAGCCTGGCAAGCGACTCAAGAAGTTCATCTCTTGAATCTCTATCAGCAAGCCCTTTCTGCCTTTCGCGACATGAAATGGCAGGACGCGCTGAACACCTTTGGGCAAATTCAAAGGATTAGGCCCACGTATCGCGATGTGGCTGGTCGGGTTGAAAAAATCCATCAAATTTTAGCCCATGAAAAACAACAAGCATATCTGGCCCAAAGCTACCAAGAAGGGTTAGCCTGTCTTCAGGCTGAACAATGGTCTGAAGCCATCGCCACGTTTGAAGCGATTTTAGATCTAGATTCTCATTATCAAGACGTTGCTTTACGTTTGAAAGAAGCCCAAGCAGCGCAAGGCTTGGCCCAATTGTATACTGAAGCTTTAGAATTTATCAAACAAGAGAAATGGTCAGAGGCCATTGTTCATTTAGAGACAATTTTAACCCAAACCCCCTATTATCGGCAAGCAGCCCAATATCTACAACTGGCCCAAGATTACGATCAGAAAATACAAATATCTCAAACATATGCGCTAACAAGTCATATCAGGTCTCAGGCAGCGAGGCGTGAATCCCTTCAACCAGCTAAAACCCTTCCCCAAGCTGAAGGTTTAAGTCCAGATATGGCTTTTTCTGAACCCACGATCGCAGTCGCTGAGACGAATCTATCTCCCACCAAGGTGGAGATACCGCCAGTAGAGATGGTGGATGTGGCGCCTCCAGTAGAGGTGAAGGAACCTCCAGCGGATGAAACGATGCCCGCCGATTTGTTGGCACAAGGGTTGGCCCTTTATGCCCGACAAGAGTTTGATCAGGCGCGGCAAAAATTTGCGGCGGCACTGTATTTCGATTCAGACGATGCTGACGCGCATGCCTGTCTCGCTTGGGTTTATCTTAAAGAGGGATTAACCCAGGCGGCGGTTGATCATTGCCAGACGGCTTTCCGTCTGAACGCTCGCTGCGCCCACGCTTATGTGGGGCACGGGAATATTTGTCAGGCGCAAGGTCATTTATCAGAAGCAGGCCAAGCGTATCAGCAGGCCCTAGAAATCGAGCCAACTTGGGCCTGGGTGCGTCATAAACTGGCCCGCCTTTATACAGATCAAGGGTTATATAATGAAGCGATCCAGGAATATCAAACCCTCATTGCTGCCTCACCAGAGGCACAAGAAACCGCTCAAATTTATCATCGCTTAGGCCATCTCTTCGTCCAACAAGAGAAAATTGCAGAAGCAACAGAGGCTTATTGGACTGCGGTCAAACTCGATCCTCAACTGGCTCATCCATTAGCGGCCTTAGGACAATTATACGAACAAAGAGGCTTGAAACATCGCGCTCAAATGGCTTATCGTCGCTTTTTGAAGACCAGTCAGCGTGTCCAAGAAACACAGAAACGGCGTTGGGCAATGTGGCGTTTAGGGACTGCTTTGATTTGGCCTCTGCACCATTGGCTTTGGTGTACCTTGATCTGGTTCCCTTTGTTGGTCACAGGCGCGTTTTACGGTTCTCCTCAAGAAATCCAATTTGCAGACACCCAATTTTCGCAGTTATATCTCAATATCGCCTTAGTTATTGCGCTGGTCGCGGGTTGGTTGAGTCTCATTGGAGTCGCCTATGTGATTAAATCAGACCAAACCCAAGCTGTTTGGTCCCAATTACTCAATAACCCAAGACAGGTGGCGAAAAATCTATCGAACTTAGACCACCACGCGACGCAGCCCAGCGAGGCAATCACATTTGTCATGTATGGAGCTATCTATGCTGGGAGTGCCTTTGCTGGCTTGTTATTGGCTTTTGTTTTTTCGATCAATACCATCACTTGGCCGATTGTTTTAACATCGCTCACCATGTTGCTCATGACCACGAAAATCTTATCTGAAGAACGACATCTGGCCTATCAACTTAGTCTAGGGGTTGCTCTGGGATTGGTTTTCGGCTGTTTAATTCAAGCGAGTTTAGGTTATGCTGATGGTCTATTAGAACGGTTTGGCTGGGCCGTCATCTTTCTCACATTTGGCAGTGGGGCAATCGCGTTGCTCGTCTTGGTCTTTATCAGTGGCTATCAATGGCTTACCGATTTTGTCGTAGGGCGGATGAGCGACTAGCTATCTAATTTTAAACGAAAATTTGCAATTCATCTAAATCCATCTATAATTCAGGTCTAAAATATGGGCCGGTGGCGGAATGGCAGACGCAGGGGACTTAAAAATTTGAGCACCAAGTTCGGAAACGGCTTGGGTGAATTTGGTCAAATTCGGGGAAACCTCAGCATATTCGGATGGTGGCAATCCCGAGCCAAGTTTCTTACTTCAATCGAAGTCGTAAGAAAAAGGTGTAGAGACTTAACGGCCAAGGCCTAAGGTGTGTTCAGCACGATGGTCAAGAGAAAGTCCAGACCACAAACCGGATACGGGTAGCGAAAGCTATAGTTGGTATGAAAATCCCCCGAACGAAAGTTCGTGTGGGTTCGACTCCCACCCGGCCCATGTCAACACAATTCACCAATAATTTCTCTGATATCGAATACATGCTGAAATATCTGAGCAACGAAACTGGGGCCCGGTTTGAATTTGAAGCCTACGACTTAGGACATCTCTATACCTTGGCCTACTATATGCAGATGGATTTGGTGAAGCCCCCGATCTTTATCCAGTTTGTCATGGGTACGATGGGTGGTCTCGGTGCCGATGCGATTGATAATTTGGTTTACATGCGTCAGACCGCAGAACGTTTACTCGGTCGGGACTTAGAATGGTCGGTCTTAGGCGGTGGGCGTTATCAAATGAATGTCGTCACCTCGGGGGCGATTATGGGCAGTCATGTCCGAGTCGGGCTAGAAGATAGTCTATATATTGGTAAAGGGCAACTGGCTGAAAGTAATGCTCAACAAGTTGCCAAAATAAAACATATTCTAGAAGAACTCTCATTAGAAACCGCCACCTCTGACGAAGCCCGAGGCATGCTCAAGTTAAAGGGTCTTGAGAACGTAGGCTATTAAGAGGAATAAAATAGCAAAGTCGCAGCGTGGCAATATCCTTACTTTGCTACGATAAAATCAAAGAGGATTTTTATGACTCGTCCTGCACCTATCGCAGTTCAATATGTGACGGTCATCGGAACAGGTGTCATTGGTAGCGGCTGGGCTGCCCACTTTCTGCGTAATGGGATGACCGTCACAGCTTGGGATCCGGCTCCTGATGCTGAGGAAAAGCTACGGACACGTCTGAACAAGGCCTGGCCGACTCTCGAAAGAATCGGGTTACATCCAAAAGCATCATCTGAAAATCTTCATTTTGCTGATAGTCTTGAAACTGGCGTGGCTCAGGCTGAATTTATTCAGGAGAGTACCCCAGAACGATTGCCCCTCAAGATTTCTACACTCTCGGCTATTGATGTTGCTGCCCCTATCGACACGGTTATAGCAAGTAGCACCTCTGGTTATTTGATGAGCGAGATGGCTGTTGACTGCCAACATCCAGAACGTTGTGTCGTGGCACATCCTTTTAACCCCCCCTATCTCATACCGGTCGTCGAAGTCGTCGCTGGCCCACAAACATCATCAGAAGTTCATCAATGGACAGTTGATTTTTATCGCGCCACGGGTAAACAGGCCCTAAAATTGACCAAAGAGGTGCCGGGCTTTGTGGCTGATCGTATTATGGAAGCTGTCTGGCGGGAAGTTTTGCATATGATTGATAAAGATATGGCCACTGTTGAAGAAATTGATATGGCTATACGTTATGGGCCAGGGTTGCGGTGGCCCTTGATGGGCTCTCTAACCGTCCTCCATCTTGGTGGGGGTGAAGGCGGCATGGCGCATTTAATTCATCAATTCGGGCCTGCACTCAAAGCACCATGGACTTTTCTGGAAGCACCAGAATTGACCGATGACTTGGCCCAAAAAGTGATCGACGGATGCAATCAGCTCACTGCAAACACCACGATTTGTGAACTAGAAGCAGAACGGGATGATTTGTTGATCAAGTTGATTGAAATGCTTGACCAAAGCAAATTATGGCATTTAGGGAATGCAGATTAGATACATCCATAGGAAATAATATGCCTCAACAAATTGCAACGCCAGATTTTGACACCTATAGCATGGAAATACGGCTCTCCTCAGCCGTTATAAAAGACGGGTTGGTTGAGGTTGTTTGGGTTGATGGTAGGATGGCTAAATATCATGCCATGTGGCTACGCGACAATTGCGCTTGCAAACACTGCCTTGATGATACCTCTCGTGAGCGCGTCAACGCTATTCTACTTATCCCGGATGATGTTCGTCCGAAATCAGTTCATATCAGCTCAGAGGGTGGATTGCGAGTCGTATGGACTGAAGCGGTGGGCGAATGTACGACTAGTCATTTTCATCCTGGCTGGCTACGCACATATGATTATTCTAATGGCACTCGCCCTACCGATATCTGGGAAACTGAAACTTGGGGGCAAGAACTAGCACAAGACCTGCCTATCTTTACCGCCGCAGGGGTATTTGATGATGAAGATATACGCTACGATTTTTTGACCACGCTTCGTCGGCTGGGGCTGGCGATTGTGACCGATATGCCCCAAGATTATGAAACTTTCGAGCGCATTTCTTCACAAATTGGCTTGTTGCGTGATATGAACTGGGGCAAAATCTTCGAGATTATTGCTTCGCCTGATGGCAAATATATTGCTAATCGTGGCTTTGCGCTCGATGCTCATTCCGATGCTGCCACCCGCGAATATATGCCTGGTTTCCAAATTTTTCAGTGTGTTGAAAATACGTCCGAAGGCGGCGAAAGCTTCTGGGTTGATGGCTTTCACCTGGCCGAGACCATCCGCCGAGACCATGCAGAGGCCTTTACCCTGCTTTCGACCATCCCTTGGGAACAGGCTGACCGTTCCCAAGCCAATCATTACCGTTGGAATGCGCCGATTTTTGATCTAGACCGCAGCGGACATATTGCCGCTGTGCGTGATACAACATGGCTTCGGGCTCCCTTATACCTTGATTTTGATACCGTTCCCAAACTTTTTGCCGCTTATCGACTCTATGCCTCGCTGAAAGCTAAATCAGAAAATCAAGTTGAGCGTAAATTGGTTAAAGGAGATGTGGCCTTCGTCGACAACCGCCGTGTTTTGCATGGTCGGCGAGCTTACAACCCTAGGACTGGCTTACGCCATATTCGGACTAGCTACGGCGAACGTGAAGAGTTACTATCAGCAATTCGCATTATTGAGCGTCATAGAGCCGAAAGACAGTTTGGATAAATTGCTGTAGCATTTATTGAAATCAATAAATAATAATAAAAACATCACTATTATAAGAGAAATATTATGACTTCCCATTTTTCTGAATGGCAACTTCGTGTTGATCTTACGACTGCATTTCGTTGGGCCGCCCGATTGAACTATCATGAAGCGACGGCTAATCATTTTAGTGTTTCGCTTTCTGATGATGGAAAGCAATTTTTATTAAACCCTCGGGGACGACATTTTTCTAAAATTCAAGCCAGTGAATTGATTTTACTGAATGCAGATGACCCAACGGCTTTGCATGGCGAAAATGCGCCCGACCCGACAGCTTGGTATCTCCACGCCCATCTACATCAGCATGTACCTCAAGCCCGTTGCATTCTACATACGCATATGAGTTATACCACCGCATTATGTTGTTTATATAACTATGAATTTCTGATGTTAGATCAGAATGCCTGTCGTTTCTACAATCGTATCGCGTATGACCGGACCTTCGCAGGCATGGCCCTTGATGATGATGAAGGAAAGCGAATAGCCAGCCTCCTTGGAGAAGACAAAAATGTGCTGTTTATGGGGAACCATGGGGTCATCGTTGTGGGTCGAACCGTTGCTGAGGCTTTTGACGATCTTTACTATTTAGAAAAAGCAGCGCAAGTACAAGTCTTAGCCTTGTCGACTCACCAAAAGCTAGACCTCATCCCTAACGAGATTGCCGCTAAAACTTGCGACCAATGGGTAGAATATCCTCAGTTCAGCGAATTACATTTCGACGCTTTAAAAGATATTCTTGATACTGAGGAACCAGGTTACAAAATGTAAAGAATATGTCAGGGCTGAGGGTTGTGACAAGACTATCAGCCTTTCAAGCCCGTCAGTAAATATCGGGGCGTTTTGTCTAAATGTCCCTCCCTGTGGCTACGACAACAAGCGATTAAGGAAAGAAACGGATATTTTTGCCTCACCGCCAAATTATTCGTTCCTTTCAGCCTCGGTTGTTGTCTTTCTCCTCTTCTTCAATCCTCTCCAAAAGAAATACACCCTTTTCTCGAAGTTTTGCCCTACCTCAATCCAAGTGGTATACTAGACAATAATTAGGAAAGGGAATTAATTAACGAACCAACTGAACTGATGATGAAACAAACCCTGCATCAAGATTGGACTCTCGCCCCACGAAAGCCTGTCAAACAGTTAATCCAAAGGCCTATTCCAGCCACAGTATCTAGCTGCGTTCATACTGACCTCCTCGCGGCACGGCTCATCCCCGATCCTTATTCGAGATCAATTCTCAACAAACACTAAGTCAAACAGCATTGACCATACCCGGTATTTCAATGTGCCAATTGGTTTGGAAAAAATAGGATTTAGTTATTAGTTCTTAATTTTTTGTTAATTGTTAATCGCTAATTGTTAATTGTTATTGACAGAGGAGCTTCAATCATGGCAACCTATTTACTCGGTATTGATATCAGTACGACTGGCAGCACAGCCCTTTTGATTGATGATCAAGGTGAAGTGAAAGCCGAAGTAACAACAGAATATCCCCTTTTCACCCCTTACCCGCTGTGGGCCGAACAAAATCCGGCCCAATGGTGGAAGGCGACGATGAATAGCATCAAGACCCTCTTGCGTTATGACTGGCTTACGGCGGAGGAAATCGCAGGGGTGGGCCTGACGGGCCAGATGCATGGCTTGGTCTTACTCGACGCTGCGGGCGAAGTCTTGCGCCCCTGCATCATGTGGAATGATCAACGAACCGCCAAGCAATGTGCAGAAATTACAGACAAAGTCGGCCCAGACACGGTCTTACAGTTGACGGGAAATCCCATTTTACCCGGCTTCACTGCCCCAAAGGTGGCTTGGGTCAGAGAAAATGAACCAGACCTTTACGCCAAAGCAGCTAAAATTTTATTACCCAAGGATTATATTCGTTATCAGTTGACCGGTGGCTTTTTTAGTGAAGTGTCCGATGCTTCAGGGACATCCCTGTTCGATGTCGGCCAGCGAGCCTGGTCAGACGAGATGCTGAAGGCTTTGGATGTGCCGCGTGAATGGTTACCCGAAGTGACTGAATCACCGATTGCCAGTGCTAAAATCAACGCAGAAGCGGCTAACCTGACGGGTCTGGTTGAAGGAACGCCCGTCAGCGGCGGCGGCGGCGACCAAGCCGCTCAAGCCGTGGGGACGGGCATCGTGGCTGAGGGGGTTGTCTCCGCGACGCTGGGGACATCTGGGGTTGTCTTCGCCGCCAGCGACAGCTATCGGGTTGACCCGCAAGGCCGTCTACATGCCTTCTGCCATGCCGTACCAGGCCAATGGCATTTGATGGGTGTCGTCCTGTCAGCTGCTGGCAGTTTCCGCTGGTATCGAGATACCCTTTCCGGGGCAGAAACCGTGACGGCCCAAATTGCCGAGCGTGATCCTTATGATATTTTGACCGAAGCGGCGGCCAAGGTTCCCGCCGGCTGCGAAGGTTTACTCTTTTTACCCTATTTGACCGGAGAACGCACCCCACACCCCGACCCCAACGCTCGTGGGGTCTTTTTTGGGTTAACCCTCCGCCATAGCAAAGCGGCCCTGACTCGCGCAGTCATGGAAGGCGTGAGCTATGCCATGAACGACTCCTTAACCCTCATGCGAAACTTAGGCCTCTCCCCCGCCCAAGTCCGCGCCTCAGGTGGGGGTGCTAAAAGCAGCCTGTGGCGACACATGTTGGCCGACATCTTCAACACGGAAATTGTGACCGTCAACGTCACTCAAGGGGCCGCTTACGGAGCCGCTCTCCTGGCCGGAGTCGGGGCAGGGGTCTACGCCGATGTCGCTACGGCTAGTCAAGCGGTCATCGATATCACCGGTCAAACGCATCCTGGACCAGACCTGGCTGTTTATGCCGACTATTATCCGCGTTATCAAGCCCTTTATCCCGCTTTGGCGAATGAATTTGCAGCTTTGGCTGAGGTGGTGGCGCGGCAGATGGGGGGTGAGAACTAAGTTGTGAAAATTCATTACTAAACATTTTGAAGGAAGTAAAAATGCAAACCATAACCTTCTACATCCAAATTCCTAGTACACGCACCATTCATTTGGATTTGCCAGCGTCTATTCCGCCTGGCCCAGCTAAACTGCTTCTTGTTGTTCAACCTGAATCTGGTCTTGCTGAACAAAAGGCATTAACAATTGAAGACCTTGGCTGGACGGAAGCTAAAGCGGCAGAAGTACGCGGACAACTAGCCTCTTTTATCGAAGACTGGGATGACCCTCGGATGGATATTTACAATGACCTTTAAACGTGGTGATATAGTGCTTGTTTATTTTCCACACGCTGACCTACGCACAATTGAGTTACGTCCAGCGTTGGTCGTTCAAGAAAATAATTTGCAGACAGGCATAGCACAAGTCATCGTAGCTATGATTAGTAGTAATCTCAACCGTGCTGGTCATCCCAGCCGAATTACTATTTTACTGAGTGATGAACTGGCAACAGGAACTGGACTAAGACTAGACTCAGTTATTATGACGGATAATCTAGCCACGATAGAATTCGTACAGTTTCGGACAAAAATTGGCTCTTTCTCGAAGATGACACTTGTGGACAAAGCACTACGGAACACACTAGGGCTTTAGGACAGGCTGTTCAGTTCTACAATCTAAAAAAACCAGTTTTACTATAGAGTGAAAAATATATTTTATGGAAAGAGGTGGTGGCGCGACAGATGGGTGGTGAGAACTAAGTTGTAAAAAGATTTAGGGTGAATACAATATAATATAGCTTTGGCAAATTCAATTTCTATACGCTTATAGAAGAACTCATAAAAAAATTATTTAGGGTTGAAAAGACTATATAAAAGGTGTTGCATTATGCGAATAAAACAAATTTCAGTGCGGGGTCTATTTGGGATATTCAATCACATCATTCCATTAAATTTTGAGGAAGACCGAGTTACAATTATCCATGGACCAAACGGATTTGGAAAGTCCACCTTGCTGCAACTACTAAGTGACTTCTTTGAAGCGCAGTACCAAACCATTCTTGAAATTCCTTTTGATGAATTTAGGATTGATTTTGAAGACGAAACATATATAGCGATCAATAAACACGCAAACAAAAATTCAAATGGTAAGCTTGCTTACCCTGAAATAACCTATTTTTCGGGATCGAAAAAAAAGTCTTTTCCCCTAAACTTTTCTTTCGATGCTGATGAACTGTCAATATCTAGTGATAGAATAGAAGCTATCATACCAGAATTGTATCAAATCCGCAGTAGACGTTGGGGGAATCTATTGACAGGAGAAATACTCTCCCTTGAAGATGTAATAAAAAATTTTGGGGATGAACTTAAAATTGAATATCCAAAAGAGGCTGAGGCACTAAGAAACCTGAGAAATAATCTTAATCTTCATATGTACTTTATCGGCACCCAACGACTTTTTAACCAATCAGCTGAGGTTTGGCCCAGGACACTTAGACACCGTCAAAATTATCCAATCACACAGACGGTGACAAAATACGCTGCCGAACTAGCCGAAGGAATTGAAGCGACCCTGGCTGAGTCGGCTTCCCTGTCACAATCTTTAGATAGAACCTTTCCAACACGATTGCTAGGTCAAAATAACTCAAATCTGACCGAAGATGAGATCGGCAGCGCATTAGCTGAATTAGAAACAAAACGTTCTCAGCTTAGAGAAGTCGGCCTTTTAGACAAAGAAGAAAATCTACCTATTCCTGTTCTGTCACAGATTGATTCAACGACGAAGCAGGTTTTGTCTTTGTATATTGAAGACATAAAACAAAAACTGGGCACGTTTGATGCCATGTTAGCAAAAATTCAGTTATTTAAAGAAATCATTAATGACCGATTTAAGTATAAAAAAATGATAATAAGCAAAGAAAAGGGTTTTTTCTTCTCCACAAACGATGGCCAGGTCTTATCTCCAACTGTATTATCCTCTGGGGAACAGCATAAGATAGTTATTCTATATGAGTTATTATTCAAAGTTCGTCCAAACTCGTTAATTCTCATTGACGAACCAGAAATATCGCTGCATGTTGAATGGCAAGTTAATTTTTTACCAGAGCTACAACAAGTGACCCAGTTAGCTTCGTTGGATGTCCTCATGGCCACTCATTCGCCTGATATTATCAATGACAGATGGGATCTAACACGGGAACTAAAAGGGCCAGCAGCATGAGAGAACAGATTACACCCGCTCGTGTTGCGAATAGCATTCGCTTTCAAAGACAAGCGTTTGAGGGGGTATTCCTACTTGTAGAAGGCAGGACGGATAAACTTTTCTACGAGCGTTTCATAAATGTGCAAACGTGTCGCGTGAGTACTCATTTCATACAGGACAATAAAAACAATACAATAAAGACTGTGCAAATTCTTGATGAAGACAAATTTTCTGGTATTTTAGCCATTGTGGATGCTGATTTCTGGGTTTTGGAAAAAGTTGATTTGGCAAGCCAAAATGTTTTACTAACTGATGCCCATGATCTTGAAACAATGCTGTTCCAATCGCCAGCCTTCGATAAGTTTCTGACTGAATTTTGCTCAGAAAAAAAACTGAAAGATATAATAGAACAGAAAAAACAAGATGTATGTGGCCTTTTGCTTGAGATTGCTCGTCCAATTGGTTATCTACGATGGTATTCTATTCGGAATGATCTTCATCTAAAGTTTGAAGGTCTCAAATTTAATAAGTTTGTAAATATCAAAAATCTGGCATTTTCACAAATTGACTTGATAAAAGCGATCAAGAATAATTCAAATCGTCCTGAACTTGATGAGAAGAAACTTGAAGCCGATTTAGATGAATTACAAAATGAGGCACATGATATATGGCATATTTGCTGTGGACACGATTTAGTCAGTGTGTTATCAATAGGTTTGCGAAGCGTATTTGGTACATACGATGCTAAACAAGTTGAAAGTATTTTCATAGGGCGTATCTTACGTGTTTCTTATGAACATTCCCACTTTCAAAGAACAACCTTATATAGAGATATTCAAAATTGGGAAAAAATTAACCACCCATTTAAGGTCTTAGAACAATCTCCATCTTAAATTCGTGAGAAATGGGTAGGTTAACCATACAGAAACGTCCACCCGATGATGATGATTAAGATGAACTGCTATCATATTTAACTTAACAAGGAGAAAACCCCATGCCTCAAAATCTGTGGAATGATGATGATGCAGCGCAGTTGCCGGCTCTGGATGGGTTGGTCTATCGCAGCAATTTGCTCGGTCAAGACCGAGCCGTCGTCAATATTTTTGGCGGCAATACCAGCGTCAAGCTAATGGAAACGGATCACTTAGGCCGCGAGGTCGAAGTATTGTGGGTCAAAGGGTCGGGGTCAGATGTGGCGACGATCAAAGAAACAGGTTTTGCGGGTTTGCGTCAAGCTGAGATCATGCCTCTGATGAGCCGCGATGCGATGAGTGATGAAGAAATGGTTGAATATCTTTCCTACTGTACCCATGCTTTAGGTCGCCCCCGTCAATCCATCGAAACCCTACTACATGCTTTTACGCCCGCCAAACACGTCGATCATACCCACCCCGACAGCGTGACCAGCCTTGCTTGTACCACGGGCGGTCGCGATATGTGTTACGAATTATGGGGAACACGTATGGTCTGGGTGGACTATATTCGGCCTGGATTTACTTTAAGCAAATGGATTGGCGAGGGCATCCGCAGCAATCCGAACGCTGATCTGGTAGTTATGGGCAAGCATGGCCTTGTGACCTGGGCTGAGGATTGTAAAGAAACCTACGCCAAAACGATTCAAAGGGTCCAAGAGGCTGAAGATTATATTGTCAACAAGCGAGACGGGCGCACCATTTTCTCTGGTGTCGATGTGCCGGCCTTATCCGAGGCTGAACGACAAGATGTCTTGGCCACTATTCTGCCCCAAATTCGGGGCTTAATCAGTCAAAGACGGCCCGCTATTCTCCAAACGGATGATTGTGCAGCCATCCTCAATTTTGTCGGTACGAAGATCGCGGCGGAACAATCTCAAATTGGCGCGGCCTGCCCGGATCATCTCGTGCATGTCAAACGGCAACCCCTTTTCCTAGATTGGTCTCCGGCTGAAGGTGTAGCAGCCCTCAGCGAGAAATTACCGACAGCCATTGCAACTTATGTCGCCCACTATGAAGACTATTTCCAAACTTGTAGCAGCGGGCGTACCCGACCCCACAGGGGTCGCGGGTACGAAGGTGATACCATGGGCGACCCCTATCCACGGGTCATCCTCATCCCTGGCGTGGGCATGATCAATACTGGGGCGGAGGTGAAATTGGCCGATGTCAGCCGCCAACTCTATCATCGGGCTGTGGCGGTGATTGAGGGCTGTCTCTCGCTCAACGACTTCATCAGTTTGACCGCCCAAGAAGCCTTTGACATTGAATACTGGCCGCTTGAACTTTACAAACTCAGCCTCAAGCCGCCCCCCCGCGAATTAGATGGTCGGGTGGCTGTGGTCACAGGGGCGGCCAGCGGCATTGGTCGCGCCACCGCCCATCGCTTGGCCCAAGATGGGGCACATATTGCCATTTTCGAGATTAATATCGACGGAGCCAAAGCCCTGGCTGAGGAACTCGAAGCCAAGTATGGGGTCAGCCGAGCCATCGCTTTGGCCTGTGATGTGACCAGTGAAGAAGCCATCGCCCAAGCTTTCCGTCAAGTGGTGTTAACTTACGGCGGGGTTGATATCGTTGTCAGCAATGCTGGTATCGCCATCAGTGCCGCCATCACTGACTCTACGGTCAGTGATTGGAACAAAACAATGGATATCATGGGCAAAGGCTATTTTCTGGTCGCTCGTGAAGCCTTCCGCCTCTGGCAGAGGCAGGACATGGGCGGAAGTTTGATCTTTATCACCAGTAAAAATGCAGTCGCAGCGGGCAAGAATGCGGCCATTTATAGTGCTGTCAAAGCCGCTGAACAACAAATGGCCCGCTGTTTAGCCGAAGAAGGTGGGGCACATAATATCCGCGTTAATTGCATCATGCCAGATGCCGTTTTACAAGGTAGCGGTATCTGGGACGCGGGGTGGCGTGAAGCGCGGGCCGCGAATTATGGCATCAAGCCAGAGGAGTTGGATGATTTCTATCGCCAACGAAACGTCTTAAAAGTCAAGGTCTTACCCGAAAACGTCGCCGAAGCCATCAGTTTCCTCGCTGGTCCACGCACTAGTCGCACGACAGGAGCAGCGATTACGGTGGACGGTGGGGTGAGTGGGGCTTATTTCCGCTAGCTAGCAAAGGGCGAAAACGAGAGGATTAGGGCCGCAATCCGTTTTGTGGGAATGGGCCGTCATCACACCTACCTTGAGCCAGAAGGTAAAGTAAAAGGCCAAGTGAATAGTCCATATCGTCGTCATGATGTATACTATACTGGGAATGTTATTTTATAGACGATTTTTAACGTTTTTTTTCGGACATTTGAGCTAATCTTGACCACTTTTCAACCACGACCCTCACAACAGAAAATCCTAGAATACCTTGAAACAGGCGGATTTATGGGTGTCTCTGCCGTGCCGGGCAGTGGTAAAACCCATATTCTGTCTTATTTAGCGGCTAATCTAATCAGTCGCGTGGCCGAAGACCAAGAAGTGCTGGTCGTGACCTTGGTCAATGCGGCGGTTGATAACTTTCGCCGCCGCATTGATGGCTTTGTCCAAGAACGCGGCTTGCTCGGTGGCTTTGGCTATCGTGTTTGTACTTTACACGCTTTGGCCTTTGAAATTGTGCGCGAACGGCCTTCGCTGGTCGGCTTAGATACGGAGTTTGATGTGGTTGATGAACGGGCGGCGCATTTATTACTCGGTGAGGTGGTAGATGGCTGGCTCAGTATTCATGCCGCTGACATCGAAAGTTATCTCAATCCAGACCTAGCGGAAGCCAAAATTCAGCAATTGCACAAACACCATATCCCCAACCTCGTACAGAGTATCGCCCAAACCTTCATTAAACGAGCCAAAGACCGCCGTCTCACCCCAGAGGCTCTGAGCAATTTTTACGCCACCTATCAACTCCAAGTTCCCCTGGCGAAATTAGGCTTGGACATTTATCGCGAATATCAAGCCCGCCTCGCCCGAACGGGGCTTGATTTTGATGATCTGATTCGCTTGGCTGCCTTAGCCTTTGAATTAGAGCCCTCCTTCGCTGAACGCCTGCGCTATAAATGGCCCTATATTTTGGAAGATGAAGCCCAAGATAGCAGTTTGTTACAAGAACAAATCTTACGCCTGTTGGCTGGACCGCAAGGCAATTGGGTCCGCGTGGGCGACCCGAACCAAGCCATTTATGAGACCTTCACCACCGCTAGTCCCGAAAATTTGATCCGTTTTTTGGCTGAGGAACAAGTGCGTAATATTCCCATGCCCGAATCGGGTCGTTCTAGCATCAGCATCATTGAAACAGCCAATTATCTGATTAATTGGACTCGCAAAGAGCATCCGGCCTCGGCGGTACGCGAGGCCTTAAACGACCCGCTTATCGAACCGACCACTTTGGATGATCCCCAGCCCAATCCGCCCGATTTGTCTGACCAAATTTATTTTCCCCCGAATAAGTTTAGGCCCGACAAAGAGGTCGAGACGGTGGTCAAGTCGGTCAAACGTTGGTTGGGCGAAAACCCGAAACGAACTGTGTCTATCCTGGTGCCGCGCAATAAAAAAGGCTTTGATGTGGCCAATGTGTTACGGCGTTTGAATGTGCCTTATATTGAATTATTGAATAGCACCGCGGCTACACGAAGTACTGCGGGGGTACTGGCAAACACCTTACAACATCTCGCTAGACCAACAGATAGCCGACAGTTAGCGACTTTATTTCGGGTCTGGAAACGGCATGAATGGGATTTGGAAGATTTACGCCCTCTCTTTGAGTGGATTGACAAGGCCCTGCTCAATCTTCCCCAAGCAGAAGATTTTCTATGGCCGCGCCCTGGGCATGATTGGGTTGATGATAATGAAGAGGTTCTAGCAAATGAGGTGGTTCACGAGGTATTAACTCAGTTTCGTCAGCTAACCCAAGTCTGGCACGAAGCCGCCGTTCTGCCTATTGACCAACTGCTTTTACGTCTGGCTCAAGATTTATTTGACCAGCCCTCTGAGTTAGCTCTAACGCATAAGTTCGCTCTGTTGCTACGCCAAGCCAGCCGCGAAAACCCCGATTGGCGTTTACCCCAATTCATCGAAGAATTGACCCAAATCGCCCGAAATCAGCGGCGTTTTCTCGGCTTTGAAGAAGAAGAATCTGGCTTTGAGCCGCCCGTGGGCAAAGTGACCATCGCCACCATGCATCGGGCCAAAGGGTTAGAATGGGATCGAGTCTATTTGATCGGGGTTAATAATTACAACTTCCCCTCTGGTCAACCCCAAGATGAATATTTCTCCGAAAAATGGTTTGTGCGTGACAATCTCAATTTGGAAGCTGAGGTCTTAGCCCAATTGGACGCTTTGGAAACAAAAGCGGATTATTTTGAAGGCGATGCCTCTCATGAGGCGCGGCTAGAATTGGTTAAAGAACGCTTGCGGTTATTCTATGTGGGTATCACCCGGGCCAAGCAGGAATTGGTGGTAACTTGGAACACCGGACGGGTGATGATCCAAAAATTGCCTAATCAACCCTCGGCTCCTTGGATGGCTTTGCAGAGTTGGCGAGAGGGGGTTGAGGAGATAGAGGGTTCTGTCAAAGGGATTGAAGCAGGATCAACAAGAAAATAGACCAGCCACGGGCATATCAAATCCAGGCAGTACATCACCCCCGGTGAGGCGGCCCGCGACATTGAGGATGACCAAATCGGTCAAAGAAGAATATACCTGCACTTGCTGGCGTTGCGGATTGATGACCCAGACTTGACAGACACCCATCTCGAAATACTCGTTTAATTTATCGTTGAGTCTGGTCCAGCTATCGTCAGGCGACATGACTTCAACGACCAATTCTGGCGCGACATCTAAATAACTGGCTGACTGAATTTGAGCAAAACGTTCAAGAGAAATATAGGCTGCATCCACCCCACGCACGGTATCAGGATTACGGGCCGTATAAATGCCCGTTTCGCCGCCAAAGACATAGCCTAAACCCTGCTCATTGACGAAATTATTGAGCTGGGTTGTCATCCGCACTTCGATAATATCGTGCCTGAAACCTGTTGGCATAAGATAAACCAAGCCTCCTTTTACTAATTCCGTGCGGCCTATATCTCCCAACGCAAATAAGTCTTCCCCCGTCATGAGTTCATCAGCCTGAGCTGGCAAAACCACAGCTTGTGTTTGCAACCATTGGCTGAACAAACGCATCATCTGTGGGTGACTTAAACCAAAGGCTTGGCCTGATGTGTCGGTGAGTTCTATCGTTGTGATGGTCATAAGCATTCCTAAGATAATTTCTATTACAAAACAACCGTTCAAATGGCAGCATAGCACAGCAATTAGCAACTAGCAAGATAAGTAACGCTTGTTAGCGAAGCGGCCTTGTTCATCACAATATTCCTCATAGAACCATAAATATTAAGACGTACCCCATTCAATTCCTTAACTTGCCCAGCAACTGACTTGGACATATACTTAATCAAATGGATCCAGCAGCATACCAAGACTAGGTGCAGAGGATAGACTTATGATTATCGCTGAATCACTAATCGCTACGAGTGCGCTCTATATGTGGGTGAGAAGAAAACGATCAAGATCAAAATCTTTGATACAACGGCTCACAGCGCAACAAACGCAATCTGAGCAAAAGAAGGTGCAATTATTTGTCACCTGTCTCGTCGATGCTCTCTGTCCGCAAGTGGGCCTGTCGGTAGTCGAAATTTTAGAGGCTCAAGGCTTTGCGGTTGAATTTCCAATGCAACAGACCTGCTGTGGACAACCTGCCTTCAATGCTGGGCACTGGGCCGAAGCACGCGAGATGGCGCGGCACACGCTGGATGTCCTCAGCCAAACGGAAGGGCCGATTATTATTCCCTCCGGATCTTGTACTGATATGATCGGTCATCATTATCCTGAAATCTTAGCAGATGATCCCCATTATGCTCAAGTCATCAAAGACATTGCCAGCCGGCCCTTTGAATTCACCCAATTTTTGGTTGATGAACTTGGCCTGACGGACTTAGGTGTAAAAAATAATCGCTGCGTGACCTATCATCCTTCCTGTCATGGGTTACGGAACCTTAACCTACGTACGCAAGCACCAACCCTGCTTAGTCATGTCGATGGCCTCAGCCAAGTCCCGTTACCTGAAGCAGAACAATGCTGCGGCTTCGGCGGTCTTTTCTCGGTCAAAATGAGCGATATATCTGGCTCGATGTTAGAACGAAAGCTCGATCAGGTCGAGGCGACCAAAGCCGATACGCTCCTCGGGGGTGATATCAGTTGCCTCATCCACATGGCGGGGGGTCTGGAAAAACGAGGAAGTGAAATTGAAGTGAAACATATTGCCGAAATTTTAGCTGGCTAATACGGAGGAATTTATGACCACCTCTCCCATCACCTTTTATGAACGGGTCGAGACAGCCTTGCAAGATGAAAAATTACATACAGCCTTGACCCGTGCTACCGATGTCTTCACCACAAAGCGGACCAGGGCTATAGATGCCTTCCCCGGCATGGACGAGGCAAGAGACCGCGCCCGCCAAATTCGAGCGCATACTGTGGCTCATTTAGATCAATATTTAGAGCAGTTTGCCACTGCTTTTGAAGCCTTGGGCGGACAGGTCTACTGGGCCAAGGATGCTGTTGAAGCCAATAAATATATCGTTGATTTAGCCCAAGTTAAAGGGGTTAAACGTGTGGTTAAATCCAAATCTATGGTCAGCGAAGAAACAGAGATTAACCATGATCTGATTGAGGCCAGCATAGATGTGATCGAAAGCGACCTAGGGGAGTACATCATCCAACTCGCTGGCGAACCCCCTTCCCATATTATCGCCCCAGTGATCCACAAAACACGCGAACAAATTGGTGAAGTCTTTGCCCAATATTTAGGCGTTCCTTATACCGATGAACCCAGCGAACTGAATAAAATTGCTCGTACCAAATTGCGAGAAATTTTTCTCACCGCCGATATGGGCATTACCGGGGCTAATTTTGGCGTGGCGGAAACAGGCTCGATTTGTTTGGTCATGAATGAAGGCAACGGACGATTGACCACCACTGCTCCGCGCATTCATGTGGCTATGATGGGCCTGGAACGCCTCGTGCCCACCATAGCAGACTTGAGCGTCATGCTTCAAATATTGGCCCGCAGTGCCACAGGTCAAAAGTTGAGTGTGTATAGCAATATCATCACTGGCCCACGGCGCAGTGATGAAGAAGATGGGCCTGAAGAAATGCACATCGTCATATTAGATAATGGGCGGAGCAAAGTGTTGGGCACTGAGATGGCTGAAATTTTATATTGTATCCGCTGCGGAGCCTGCTTAAACGCTTGTCCCGTCTACCGTGAAATCGGCGGTCATGCCTATGGCAGCGTGTATCCTGGGCCAGTCGGGGCTGTCCTCATGCCCTCGCTCATGGGTCTTGATCCCTGGCATGAGCTACCGCATGCCAGCAGTTTATGTGGAGCCTGTCAAGAAGTTTGTCCGGTACGCATCAACATCCCACGCATGTTGCTCAAACTTCGCCAGGAGACGACTCAAGCTGGTCATTCCCCAGGTTGGCTAAAAACGGGCCTGAAAGTCTATAGCCAAGTAGCTCGTCGGCCTAGTCTCTATCGTGCTGGCCTGCGGACGCAGGCCTGGGCCAGCAATCTCGTCGCTAAAAACGGCTGGATAAACAGCCTGCCTGGGCCGCTATCTGGCTGGACTGAACATCGCGCTTTCCCTGCCTTTGCCAAAAAATCGTTTCGGCAACAGTGGAAAGAAAGAAAAAATAAAGGAAAACACAAGAAAGGAAAACATTAATGGAACGTCAAGCCTTTCTGGCCAATATCCAACACAATCTCCAGAGCGCACTGTTGCCAGAAGCCCTGCCTGACCTACCACCATCCCCTGCCCTAGATGGTTTCAAAGCCGCCGATTTAGTGGATGCTTTTGTTCAAGAAGTTACAGCCTTAAATGCCGTCGCCCATCGCAGTCAGAACGACGATGACGCTTTGGAAACCATCTTAGGTCTCTTTGCTGACTATAAAGCCACAGACTACTTGGCTTGGGATGGGGAATGGTTACCTTTACGCGAGTTGAACGCTCGCTTGGCGGCTCAAGGCTTTACCAAACACAATAACACGCTGCCCGTATATTCTGCTGAACGTAAACAAGTTTTGGCGAATTTATCGCCTGTCAAAATTGGTCTAACTGGCGTTTTAGGGGGCTTGGCTGATACGGGGAGTCTCATCGTGCAAAGCGGCAACCGGCGCGGACGATTGGCCTCTCTTTTACCGCCTGTGCATATCGCCTTATTAAAAACCGACCTCCTTTTCCCCACCATGGCCCACTTTCTGCAAGCCAACCCTGATGTGGTGCAGCAGACCAGCAATCTCGTCTTTATCACTGGCCCTAGCCGCACGGCGGATATTGAATTGACGTTAACCTTGGGCGTACATGGACCGAAGGAGCTACATGTGATACTGATGTAGCTATACTGAAAAAAGTTTGAAAACTAAAATTTTGCAGACTATCCTGCCCGCCTCAACATTGAAGACCTCGACATCTTCATAGCCCTCTCAACGCAGAAGGCAAACCCAAAGATCAGCTATCGCCAGCCAGAACCGTGGCGTTTATCCATTCATCGTCCTATCTCCCTTAAATTTTTCGGCTCATAAAATCGGTCATATTAGTGGGCAAAATTTGGCAACCATCTATCAGCCTGAAGTGGCAATCCAAACGCTAGAGAGGGGTGTCTTGAGCCTGCGAGAAAAAGCACGAAACTTTAGTTTCATGCCGATTTCATGATATTTCCTTTTATGAATGATCGACTCTGATGAGCATAACAGGACAGGAAACACTTTGTAAAACCTTATCCGCCACACTGCCATAAATCCAGCGGGTGGCTTCAGAATGACCGTGAGTACTCATAATCACTAAGTCTATCTCGTTTTGGGTGACAATATCTAAAATATTTTCAGCGGGTGGCTGGTGATTGACGATCATCATCTCCACTTTGATACGTTTTTCTTGTAATTTAGCTTGAATTTTTTGTAGATATTCTTTAACCTGTTGTCGAAAATGAACTTCAGCTTTTTCATAAGTATCAAAGGCAAAAGCCTTATATTTGAGCGGTATAGCTGGCTCAAAAACACGTAATAAGATTATTTCGGCCCCAATATTCTGGGCCAATTCTTCTGCATAGGGCAGGGCTTGTTCGGCTAGTTTAGAGCCATCTAAGGGGACAAGAATTTTTTTTAGCATGGGGTGTCTCCGATCGGTTTAGAAAAAAATGCTTTAACTTATCCATCTCAAACCTAAGGAATGAGCATCAAATAAGTGAGGACAGTTAATTAATTCCTTCACTAGCGTATATCCCCAAGATTTGCATAGTACTGGGGCCAATATGACAACGGATTGAAGAATAATACGGAGACATTCTTGTAAAATAATGTGGGTCAGCTGAAAATTGATCCGTCGGATAGGTTGTATATCCGCCTACGGCAGGTTTATCGCCGCATCCTCTAATCCCTTGTTATATTCGTCACGCACCATCCGCCATATCTATCAACTTCAGGGGGGATACGCTAGTGAAATTAATTCCCGTTCCTTATGAGTTGGTCTGCAAGGTTCGGCTCTATCCTATTCCTCTTTTGCCCGCACTAATAAAACGGGGCAAGGCGCATGTTGTAGCACCTTATCAGCTACACTGCCGTAAACCCAGCGACCTAAACCAGAGCGACCATGCGTACTCATAATAATGAGATCAACCGCCTTCTCTACGGCAAGATTAAGAATATTTTCGGCAGGCGGATGCCCATTGACAACGACAGAGCGAGTTGGTACCTGATGGTGCTTAAGTTCACCTTCTGCACTTTGTAAGTAGATTTCAGCATCATGGCGTAGTTGCGTCCAAGCTTCATCTAAACGCCTAGGGGCATAATTGCCATATTCGATGGGGATATCGACCGCAGTTAATACACGTAGCAAAATCACTTCAGCCTGAAATTTATGAGCCATTTCTTCAGCATAAGGAATAGCTTTTTCGGCCAATTTGGAGCCGTCTAAGGGGACTAGAATTTTTTTCAACATGATGTTTCTCCTAAACATTAGATGATCAGCCAATAATCTGCTGAAGATAATTTGTCTTCATTCTATCACTGATCCTCTCCAGCCAGCAGTAACATTTGTCCTGCCTTCGCGTGACATGTATCACAATGACATTTGTACTAAACAAATGATGATAGATGTCACTACAAAGGCACAACCCGGTGCTTTATACTAAGACCAAGATAAAATAAGATCAACTTCAAGTCTGAGATAAATCTTGTCTTTTCTTTTTTTCAATAAAATACAATTCATGGATCCTACGTAAGGACAGAAAACCATGATTCGAAAAAAATACGCTCAACATGTAACCATCATTATCACCTGTGCTGTTATGATTTTGTTTATGACCTTTGTCATGACCTTTCTGAATATCGGTTTGGTGTCCGGATTTGTAGCAACCTGGTTGAAAACCTATCTCATCGCTTTCTTGGTTGCTACCCCAGTTGCCCTGTTGGTCTCTCCATTCGCCCGAAAATTCGTTGATCAATTAACCTATTAAAGACGGGCTGTTTAGTTGTACCACCGGTCACAAGTTATTGCAGTATAACCTAACATACAATGTGACAGGGAGTAACCATGACACAAATCATCGAACCTAATACTTCGCTTTCCAAGGATGAATGCCACCTGATGGATGCTTACTGGCGGGCGGCTAATTATTTGTCTGTTGGGCAAATCTATCTTTATGACAATCCGCTGCTCAAAGAACCGCTTAAGGTTGAACATGTAAAGCCGAGACTGTTGGGTCACTGGGGGACGACCCCTGGTCTGAATTTTATTTATGTGCATCTGAATCGGGTCATAAAAAAACATGACCTGACTATCATTTATCTGGCTGGACCAGGCCATGGCGGTCCGGGGCTGGTGGCCAATACCTACCTCGAAGGCACCTATAGTGAATTTTATCCTGACATCTCACAGAATGAAGAAGGGATGCGGAAGCTGTTCAAACAGTTTTCCTTCCCTGGTGGCATTCCTAGCCATGTTGCGCCCGAAACGCCTGGGTCAATCCACGAAGGAGGCGAACTCGGTTATGTCATTTCCCATGCTTATGGGGCGGTGTTTGATAATCCGCACTTGATTGCCGCCTGTGTCGTCGGCGATGGTGAGGCTGAGACGGGGCCTCTCGCTACGGCTTGGCACTCGAATAAATTTCTAAATCCCGTCACCGACGGGGCCGTCCTGCCCATTCTTCATCTCAACGGTTATAAGATCGCCAATCCGACAATCCTAGCCCGCATCCCGCACGAGGAACTAGAAAGTCTCTTCCTCGGTTACGGCTACAACCCCTATTTTGTGGAAGGCTCTGACCCTGAAGCCTTGCACCGATTGATGGCCCAAACCCTTGACAGCGTGTTTTATGAAATCCGTTCTATTCAAACACGAGCGCGTGAGGACGGGGAAACCAAACGACCGCAGTGGCCCATGATCATTTTGCGGACACCAAAAGGATGGACAGGCCCTCAGACTGTCAACGGCAAATATGCCGAGAATTATTGGCGGTCACATCAGGTGCCCTTCTCCGATGTGCTAAAAAACCCCGATCACCTCAAACTGCTTGAAGACTGGCTGAAAAGCTATCGTCCTGAAGAATTATTTGATGATTCTGGCTGTCTTAAGCCCGAACTCGCGGCTTTGGCCCCACAGGGGGAACGGCGCCTGGGGGCTAATCCTCACGCCAATGGTGGCCTGCTGCTGAAAGATCTCCGCCTACCTGATTTCGTCGATTTTGCCGTCGAGGTCAAACAACTTGGCCGCGATATGGCCGAATCCATTCGGGTGCTGGGTCAATTCTTGGCGGCGATCATGAAACGCAACGCCCAAGCAAATAACTTTCGCGTCTTCGGACCAGATGAAACGGCCTCCAATCGGCTCAGTGCGCTTTTCGAGGTGACAGGGCGGACTTGGCAGGCAGAGCGGTTTCCCGAAGACGATGATCCTGAGGCCTATCTCGCCCTTGACGGTAGAGTCATGGAAATTCTGAGCGAACACACTTGTCAAGGCTGGCTGGAAGGTTATTTATTGACTGGCCGACACGGCTTCTTTTCTTGCTACGAAGCCTTCATTCACATTATTGACTCTATGTTCAACCAACATGCCAAGTGGCTGAAGGTGACCCAAGAAATCCCTTGGCGAAGACCAATCGCCTCGCTCAATTATCTGCTCACCTCCCATGTCTGGCGGCAGGATCACAATGGGTTTAGTCACCAAGATCCTGGCTTCATTGATCATGTGGTCAATAAAAAGGCCGATATCGTGCGCATCTACTTTCCGCCCGATGCTAACACACTCCTCTCTGTTACTGATCATTGCCTACGCAGTCGAAATTACATCAATGTTATCGTCGCGGGCAAGCAGCCTCAGCTACAATGGCTCGACATGGACGCAGCGGTCAAGCACTGTACAGCGGGCATCGGCATCTGGGAGTGGGCCAGCAACGACAAAGGGACGGAGCCAGACGTGGTCATGGCCTGCTGTGGCGATGTGCCGACCCTAGAAACGTTGGCTGCGGTGGCCCTGCTCCGTGAACAGGTACCCGACCTCAAAGTACGCCTGATCAACGTCGTCGACCTGATGACTCTTCAACCGCCAAGCGAGCATCCCCACGGCTTATCTGACAAGGCATTTGACATCTTATTCACCACAGACAAACCCATCATCTTTGTCTACCACGGCTACCCTTGGCTCATTCATCGCCTGACCTACCGCCGCACCAATCACCGCAATTTGCATGTTCGAGGCTATAAAGAAGAAGGAACGACGACCACTCCCTTTGACATGACGGTTCTCAATGAAATGGACCGCTTCCATCTCGTGGAAGACGTGATTGACCGTGTGCCAAAACTAGGCTATCTCGCAGCCTACCTCAAGCAATATGTGCGGGATCAACTGATCGACCACCAAGAATATATTCGTCAATATGGTCAGGATATGCCAGAGATTCGCGATTGGCAATGGACCCCAAAATGATGTCCATCCTCATTTTCAATGCCGGTTCCAGTTCACTTAAGTATACGCTGTTCAACAACGAAGGCTTGGATGTCCTCGTTTCGAACACCATCGCTGTAGCGGATGACCCAACGGCCCATCGTGACACAACGAGAGGTGTTCTTGAGCAGTTCGCAGAACACGCTGATTTACCCAAGTCACTCAAGATTGAGGCTATTGGACACCGGGTTGTCCATGGTGGCTCATCATTTCACCAAGCGGTTATCATTGATTCGCCGGTCAAAGAAACCATCCAGCATCTGAATGAGCTGGCCCCACTTCATAATCCGCCAGCTTTGGCCCTCATTCAGGCGGCGACGGAAGCATTTCCTGACATCCCTCAAATCGCTGTCTTCGATACCGCTTTCTTTGCACACTTACCCCCTGCCGCACACATCTACCCGCTGCCTTACAAATGGTATACAGACTGGGGCATCCGTCGCTTTGGTTTTCATGGGATCAGCCATGCTTACTGTGCTGAACGAGCTGCCGCGTTGCTGACAAACCCACGCGATGACCTGCGTCTTGTCATCTGCCACTTGGGTAGCGGTTGCTCTGCTAGCGCGGTCAAAGGGAGCCAAGCGGTGACGACAACGATGGGCTTCACGCCGCTAGAAGGCCTGATGATGGGCACACGTTCAGGCTCCATTGATCCTGGCATCCTGCTTCACTTATTGAACAAAGAGGGCATCAGCCCAGCCCAATTGAGGACGATGCTGAATCGAGAATCTGGCCTGCTAGGGGTCTCTGGCATTTCTGCCGATTTTCGACAGGTTCAGACGGCGGCCAAAGCAGGCGATGAACGAGCGCAACTGGCCTTGGATATCTTCGCTAATCGTGTGCGCGGCACGATTGGTTCTTTAGCCGTGACGATGGGAGGGGTGGATGCCCTCATCTTCACGGCAGGTATTGGTGAAAACGCCCCCGAATTGCGGTATCAGATTTGCCAAGGCTTAGAATGTCTTGACTGTCATCTCGATGATCAGCGAAATAATACCTTACAGCCAGATGCGGACTTGGCCCAGCCTGCCTCCCCAGTCCGCATCTTGGCGATCCATACTCGGGAAGACTTTCAGATTGCGAAAGAAGTGAGAAAGCTTCACAGGCAGCAAAGTGGCAAAGTGGCAAAGTGCCTTTCGCCGGCGAAAGGCGCAAGGTGCTAAATGGTTTAAATCTCTTGTGTATGCCTTCTAAAAAACGCCATCCTGCCCCTACCTATAGATCATGTCTCTCTTTACCACAAAATTTCTCAATGAGCCATAAAGCTATGATGCCTCACACCAGGCTGCATAAAATTCAGCCATTGAGTCAAAACGCTCAGGACGAGATTCGCGGCAAGCACGGCTGACAACCTCATACTGTGCCTCACTGCCACGGAAAGTTGAAGGGGCCAGCCTACCATCCGCAAGCAAGACCAGAGCAGTTCGTCCCATGGTGAAGACATTTGTCTGCTGATCAATCAAGGCCCCCTGCTCAAACTCTTCAGGGGCCATAAACCGTTCTGAGCCAAACATACGCCCCATGTCGTTGATAAAGGGGCTATCTCGATACATATCCAGATCCACGATGTGTATCTCTCGGCGGACAAAGTCATAGATCAGGCTGCCATCATAAAAGTCCACCGCAATCCATCCTCTTTGAGCAAGCTCATGGTGCAAATTAAAAATTAAATCTAAAGCCTTCACAATCTCTGGGGCAGGTAAAGAGCGGAAACGCTGAAAGGATGATTGCGGCTTATAACGTTCAACCTGATGAACCCCAAGGCCTTCGCCCTCAACCCAGGTATAGACGAGTAATGGGCCATAGGGAGATTCAATGACATTGTGTAATTGAGGTAGGGTGGGATGATCGCAGCTACAGCGTAAACGAATTGCATTTCGTAGCCAAGCGACCCTTTGTTCATAAGGTAGAAAGGGGCGGCGGTCAGCGGGGTCTCCAGCCGTCTTAATGAAGTATCGCTGCTGGTCCACCTGTACGCCATACGAAATATTGCCTGAGTCCTGAGTGCCTTCACCAAAGACTGCGAAGACTTGACCAATCTGATTGATATAGGTTGATGGCATTTGGGCAATGGTCTTCATATCTCGTAGTGGATGATTCATTTGATATAGCCAGTCAGGCAAACATTTTGAATGATAAAATCAGGATGGGTCATTGTCAGGCTATTTGTTAGGTGTACTAATTTTAAGCGATCCCTTGTTTAAGCCAATGTAAATGAAGTCAAAATATGCAGCAGCAAATAGAAACTGACTTCAATAACTTGTTGGGTGGCTCCAAGGCAATCACCTGTATAACCGCCGAGACGGTGTTGAAAATACCGACCTAAGCACACTTTGATTAAATATAGCGGAAAAATTAGAGTCCAGCCCCAAGGCATTAAAACCACTAAAGGCAATACCCCAAAAAAACTCGCGACCCTAAAATTTAGTGAGGATAATTTCTGGGTCATGTCTTTCGCTTTACTCGTCTCATCTTGACGTACATAATCATGCGTGGACATGAAGGTCAAGGCTATAAAACGGCTAATGCTGTGGCCTCCTACGAGAGACCAAGGGATGATATGGGGCGGAAGATGGATGAGGATGAAAAATTTTAGGGCTAAGACGAAACCAAGGCCCACGGTGCCAAAAAGGCCGAGACGTGAATCTTTCATGATGTCTAGAATTTGGCTCTTTGACCACCCGCCCCCAAAACCATCACAAGCATCAGCCAAGCCATCTTCATGCAAAGCCCCGGTGAGCAAAACCGTCGCCATCATGCTCAACAAAATCGCAATGGGCTGAGGCCAAATTAAGCAAGCCAACCAATAGACCAAGCCACCCCACCCACCCACCAGCCAACCAATCAGGGGCAAGTAACGAATCGACTGCTGTTGAAAGCGTTCTTCATAGACCACCCACTGTGGGACTGGTAAACGGGTATAAAACATGAGCGCAGTAAAAAAAGTGCGAATTTCTTGGAGCCAAGCTGAGGGAGAGGGAGATTGAGGCATCAAACATCAGAGGAAGCACAGTAGCAGTGTTGTAGCGTGGTCAGGTCGCAGGGCACAAGGTTGCAAAGATTTTACTTTTTCACTCTGCCACTCTGCTACTTTGCTTTAAACACATCTAAAATTTCAGTAATCACCCGCTCACGTTCTGCAACATCCTCCCCACGAATAGCTGTGGTGACACAATGATGTAGGTGATGGTCCAAGACGAGGGTGTTAACCTTTTGCAGGGCAGCTTGAATGGCGTTGACCTGGTTCACCACGTCAATACAATAAGCCTCCTCCTCGACCATTTTTGTCACGCCGCGCACATGGCCTTCCACGCTTTTGAGGCGGTTCACGATTTTTGTTGTTTGCTCATCGCTCATCATTATAATAATCCTGATTTTTTGAGATATTTTGAAGCTGGCTTTTGTTATCTGGCCTTGGTCACTGACAGTTTCTCTCGCTTTATCGTCGGCTTTGATGTTTCTACCTCCTTGGCTGTTGATGGTGCTTTGGCTGCTCTCAACCAAGCTATCGTTCAAGCCCCTTATCCTGTGTCATCTCTACCGCGATCGTTTGGCTGTTGTCATATTTTCGCATCAACCTGTTCTTAACAATCTTCATTTAGCCCAAAAATCGGCTAAACCGGCTAAACTAGCTCTATATTATGTCAATGGAAAACGCCTAAGTATGTATAGTTAGTATCTTTCACTTGGTTTTAGAGAGTTTGCTAGTTTTTTCATTAATTCCCATTCGTATCTATCAAACGACCTACTGCTTACTACTACGGGAATATTAAATTCTCCTATAACATCTTCTTTAAATTGCCATTTCTTTCGCTCATTATACAGTTCTGTCCCTCTCAATAGCATAAGTGGAAATGCTTTGATAATTTCGCACTCATTATCCTGTAGAAAATTAATACTAGCTTTAAATGAATCAATAGTTTGATTTGGTAAGCCATAGATGAGACTGGCTTCAAACGATATACCACGATTAGTTAAATTCTTTAATGTTTCTTTGAGTAAGGATAAGTTGTTTCTTCTGTTTATTGCGTTAAGTTCTTTGTCATGAATAGTTTGAAGTCCGAATTCTAGATGAACATTTAGTTTTGAACACAGATTTAAGAATTGTTGTCCTCGTGTACCTTTGATATTCTCGACCCTTGTTTGGAATGTAATTAAAGATTTTATATCTAAATCTACCATTTTTTCTAAAATATTAAGATATTCCTGTCCCATGTTAAATACAGGGTCAACAACATTAATTTTTTTAATTCGTTTTTCTTTAAGAAAGAGTAATTCGCGAGTAATTTTTTCATTTATATGACGATAAACTTTATTCCGTTGTAAATCTCTATGGGCACAGAAGCTGCAACGATATGGACAACCTCTCTTTGTCTCAAATCTTATTTTCGCTTGATCATAGTTAACGATAATTTCTCCCGATAAATACGGCGAAGGTAACTTTAGAAAATTAGGCGCCTCATTTAAAGTAAGACGTTGGCTCGACTCCTGGAATATCGCCTTTAATAAGGATTCCTCTGCATAACCTTTGATAAATATCTGACAATCTGGATACGCTCTTTGAAGTTGAATATCATTTGCATATGATATTTGATAACCTCCTAAAATAATTTTCTTCTTAAACCCTTTTTCCCTAAGTTTTTTTATCAAAGGATTTACTAAATATTCTGACCATATATAACAAGCGATTGCAATGAAATCAATTTCAGCCAAATTGTGCTTATTTCTTATCTTCTCTATAATTTCATTAGTCTGTAGATGTGGGAAATCTAGCATGTTAAATCCGATATGAGATACCATAAATTCATTCCCATATCTCTTGTCTTGCTTGAGGTAAGCTAGCAATGAGGCAATAGAAAGAGATATATTTGGCTCTCCTTCACTAACGAGGTCAAAAGATAGAAGCAATATTTGTTTCATGATTATTCCTCCCAATATATTTAATAATAACTACAGCAATATTTCTCTAACTATTTTGTGACACATATAAGTCCAAAGTAAGGAAAAATTATAGAAGAATAAAGGATTAGGTTTCCCATTCGACCCTCACGCCAAACTAAACACTGGCACACTGAGAATCGTCTTTGGCTGAAGCTTCTCTTGCTTTTGAAGATTCAATAAATGCTCAACTTCATCCATTGTCTTTTCCAAACTATATTCATGCCCCTGCCTTTGACAGCGTAAAGCAGGCACATCACGAATAACGAGGAACTGTCCATCAACCAAGGTCATATACTCAATATGAATATCATCAAAGTCACTTTGACAGCGAGGGCAATGTACAGGACGGTGGGTCAAGACAGTTAGCTTAGGATGAAGGAGATTTTTATGGAGATCAACCTCAAATTCGACGGTTTCCATATCCCGCCAATCATCAGCGGAATCTTGGGACTCCCAAAATTCAGCGATCTCTTTTAGAACTTCTATGTCAGCAGTCTTATTTAAAGTTTCTAATTCAGCGATTTTTGCCATAGTTTTATTCCTTTCGATAGAGTCGTCGTTCTTTATCAGCCATATCACGGACACTTAAAATTAAGGCCTTAAGATTGAGCTTGTAAATGAATACAATGAACAGGTATCGCCCAGCTTCCGTTTGGCCGTAAGCCTTGTATAAATTTTCGCCTTGTCTTTTCCCTTTTGGGCCTCGCCGAAACATAGGCCCAAGCTCAAAGACTTCTTCTACTTCCTCGACAATTACGCTATGCTTAACTTCAAGTTTTTCAATAATTTCTGGTAGCCAGACAAGCGATTTGATCTTCATAATATCATTTCGAAGTAATATTTTGTATATTATAACACGATCAAACCAAAGGACAAGCGTCTTAAAAAAGTAAGGTACATCATATCGCAAGATGCTTTAAGCCAAAATTTGGACATTTTCAAATAGTTTTAGATCGGTGATCAGAAAGGCAAAGGCCACAGTCACCGTACCGACGAGCGGGTATAACGCGCCGTAATCGCCATCGGTCCCATATGATTATAATTGCCAGATGAGGGCTGATATCAGCTTTGATGTCCATAATTTGTAAAATATGATTCGGAAAAAAAGTGGCCTGACCATTGTACTGGTCTACTAGCCAAACCAAAGCGCATTATAGAGCATATCGCAAGCGAGTCAAATTTTGTTTTCCAAGGGTGCATTATTCGCCTTAAGACAATTTTGGCCAAAGTCAGGCATAACTTTTTCACTGGGCCAATTTGACAGCGTAATGAATTTGAGTAATCTACAGTGCAGTATTGAGACGAAATCTCATTTGTAGGGAACAAAAAAGCTCAACAAGGACATCAATGGACTTCATAACACCATCATCAGTCACAAAAAAGCAAGTCCCTTGCTACAAAAATGGTCACAATCCTACACCGCTCGCCCTCCAGCTTGAAAATGTCTCCGTCAAGTATCAGGCCACTGATGCCTTAAAGGATATTTCTTTCACTTTATCATTCGGAGAGCGCATTGCGGTGCTTGGGCCGAATGGAGCGGGGAAAAGTACCTTGTTCAAGGTCATCGCCGGCGTACTCAAACCGGCCTCAGGGCAGGTGGTTGTTCAGGGCCAACAGCCCGACCAACGCGCTTGCATCGCCTATGTGCCGCAGCGCAGTTTGGTCGATTGGCAGTTTCCGGCCACTGTGGCGGAAGTGGTCATGATGGGGCGGGTGGGGCGGATTAGGCTGGGTCGCTGGGCTAGACATCAAGATTGGGCGCGGGTCTATCAAGCTCTGGATTTTGTAGGCCTGGGTGCGTTTGCCCAACGACAAATCGGGGCTTTATCGGGTGGACAGCAACAGCGCGTCTTCATCGCTCGCGCCATCGCCCAAGAAGCCGAGCTGTTATTGCTGGACGAACCCTTTAATGGCTTAGATATTCAAGCTCAAGAAGCCATCTTGAAAATCTTGGACATGCTACAAAATCATCAAGTGACAGTGATGGTGGCCACCCATAATATCAATTTGGCGGCCACCCATTTTGACCGCTTGTTACTTCTAAAGCAGCGTCTTATTGGCTTCGACAAGACCAGCCAAATTTTGACCCAGGATTTACTTTCTCAGGTTTATGGGAGCCAAGTTCACCCTGTTGAAACAGCCAGGCAAACTATGATCATCAATGAAACACATTACACCCTACAGGAAAAGGGATGATATGAATGATTTGCTAACCATGCTTCTTGAACCCTTTAATTATGCTTTTATGATCCGAGGCGGCCTTGCTGCGGTAATGGTAGGCATTGTCTGTGCGACTTTGGGGGTGTATATTGTTTTGCGGGGGATGGCCTTTTTAGGGGATGCCATTGCTCACGCCATTTTACCTGGCGTGGCGATTGGCTATGTGGTCAGCGGGGGCAATCAACTTTGGCTATCGGCTGGCGGGCTAGTGGCTGGCATCCTGACCGCTTTGGGCATTGGGGCCATTAGTCAGGGAGGGGTCAGGGAGGATACAGCCATTGGTATTGTCTTCACGGGCATGTTTGCCTTGGGCATCGCCTTGATTTCAACGGTTCGTGATTACGCCATTGATCTAACGCATTTTTTATTTGGCAATGTTCTGGGGGTATCCGAGACAGATTTATGGTTGATCACCCTCGTCGGCCTTCTCGTGATCAGCATAATCATCATCTTTTATAAGGAATTTCAAGTCCTCTCCTTTGACCCACTTTTGGCTCAAACCCTACACTTGCCGACCACTTTCCTCAACAATCTGCTGCTCATTCTCATCGCCTTAACTGTTGTCCTCTCCCTGCAAACCGTTGGCCTCGCCTTGATGACGGCCATGCTCATCACCCCTGCTGCCACAGCCTACCTGCTGACCCATAATATGAAATGGATGATGGGCCTTTCGGCTCTGATTGGGGCAATCAGTGCCTTACTGGGTCTATATTTATCGTTTTATGTCAATGTCGCCTCTGGCCCAGCAATTGTTCTCATTTGCACAGCGATGTTTTTGCTGACGTTTGGGTATAGTTACCGAACCAATAGAAATCAATAGAAAACGAGAAGTTAGGTTTGGAAAGCGGCACCATATCGTCCACTGGTAAAACGGGTTAAGATATTTCGTGCGCCAACGAGGTCGGCGTTCTCTGAGTACCCACAGCTCAGACAACGAAAATCTTGGGCAACCCGATTACCCCGCTCAGTATGGGCGCAGCGAGGACACTGCTGACTGGTCTTATAAGGATTGACCGTGCGAAAGGAAACACGGTTTTCTTCCGCCCGCATCTGAATGATATTCAGCAGTTCCCTATAATTCCAGTTACTAAGCGTCTTTCTAAAAGCCTTGCGCCTGTTGCGACTTTTGCCCTGTTTCATCATTTTAAGGTGTTCGACCACCACGAGGCCTAAGGCTGGTTTAGACGTATAGAAATCTTTAACCTGCTTGTGCAAGTAGTAAGACAAGGTTTTTTTAGCCCGCTTATAGGCTTTTGACCCTTGTTTTTTGCGCTTGAATTAGCTATCAACGCCTTCACCTCTGACCCTAAAAAATCTTTATCCGTTGTGACCAACAGATGATTTATCCCCACATCGATGCCGACAAGCGACCCCGATGTAACTTTAGGGCCTGTTTCTCTCTCATAAGAGAACTGGACATAGTCCCGATGAATTATCACCGTCGTGGCTCTTTTCCAGAGCCTAAATTTATTCATCTGCCTGTGCTTTCGCAAGGGCAGGTGGAGCTTGATTTTATTGCCAATGGCGTACAAAGTAAGCCATAGGTCGAATGAATTAACATCGTCTTCAATCAGGACGCATTGGGTGGACAGGCTCATCTTTTGCCCCGTGTGCGTAGGCTTAACAGGCTCTCGGCCTGTGGCTAAGGCGGCCTCTTTTGCGCCCCTTACCATCCCCAAGGCTTCTCTGGCCGCACATTGTCTCATCCGTGCCGACAGCCAACTGTCAGGCTGGCCTGTGAGCTCTTTCTTGAGGTCGGCTTGTCTGTAGTCCGCATCCCAAAAGTTATCAATAAAGATATTGGTCAGACGGCTGTACTCGTCCATGATTTCATAGAGGAGCGCCCGTTTTTTGGCTGTTATAAATTTAAGACTGGTTTTAGATGACCTAGCTATTCTCATCTTCTAATGTCCTGATTAGCTGTTGGGTTTTTCGCTTACTTCGCCTTAATCCGTAAAGCCGCGCTCCAAAGGATGTCCCCAGACTAACAAAGTCCTGCCTCAAGTCTTCTTCATCATTCACCGTCCCGTTGATACCCTCAATCTGACACCCGCGCTCCGCCTGCCAAAGTTTTATGTCCTTGAACCCCAAGCCTGTCCGTCTGTCCGCGATGCTCTATCACGCTTAAGGTTATCTCTGGGTTGGTCAGCTATCTGATGAGCTTGGGGTCTTTTTCGTTTAAGCCCGCAGCACCCTCCTTCACCACCTGCCGCACCTGATAGCCTTTGGCCGCGCAGTCATCGCTCCATCGGGTGGCCTGACTGGTCAATTTTTCCCTATTCCTTGCGGACGAGACCCGCGCCTAGCAAACGACATCGTCTGGCTTTCGGGGTCCCTGCTCCTCAGCCGCTGCGGGGACTAGGATTTTTCCGAATTGGTTTTTGTAAGCCCCTTTAATTCTGCCCGCTTTGTAAGCATCCGACGCAGTTCTGTAAGGGATGCGGTTTGCTTTGGCGAACTCTTTTAGGGTTTTCATAATAATTGACCTCTATGGTATTTATCACGCTCTACCAGTTAAGTCAATTTTTAATATACCAGATTAAAGTCTTTATCCTTACTTCATCATCGTCAATAAATCTAATGTAGGGTGATGTTTGAACGAATTGATTAATGACCTGGCTCGGGTCATCGACAAAGAGACTCTCTGTTTCGGTTTCAGTGAGGCGGCCCAACGTAGGTTGGGATTACTGAATAGGCCATTCGGGAAGGGCCTCATCAATTTTCGCCATCAGGTCAATCGTTTTTTGCAGGGCAACCACTGTTTGTTGGTAATGAGTCAGGTCATCATACGCTAATTGCCGCCCGCGCCGGTCTTTGAGCCATTTAGCCAACACTTGATACCCCCCGATATAAAAGCCCCATACTTGCGGTGATACACCTTCAAAGTATTGCGTTTTGTTGATCTTGACTCGCCCCGGCTGGCCTTCTTGGGGCGGCTGGTATTGTGGATAGCCTTTTTCAACCCGATTATCGCCCGCGATGGGGTAGCGGGTGTTGAATTGCTCGACTGCCGCCGATTCCAGTAAGTGCAAGCGAACCAGTTCTTCACCACACACGCAGAGGGCCCGAAATAAATCTACCTTCGCGGTCAAGGGGAGGCGGGGAAAATCAATTTTGAGAAATTCGGCGTAGCGGCTGCGGTAGGTGGGGCTGTGGAAAAGGGCGTAGCTGTAGTGGAAGATGTCTTCTGGGCCGAAAGTGGTTTGTAAATCTGCGGCGGCCTTTGGGGTAAAGGTAAGGGCCAATTTTTGCGCCATTTCTGCTACAAAATCAGGGTTGAGGTTGGGTATGCGTCCGCCGTTGGCTTCGTCCGGTTGCCAATGAAATGTGTCCAGTAGCGATTTTTGCTTGGCTTCGTCTTCGGTGGGGTAGAGGTAGAGGGGGAAGACATTACAAGTATCTAATGATGACACAGCATCGTTACCAGTTACGGATTTTGATACAAAAAAGTGGGCATATTCACCTGACCTGATTCGCCGCATTGTCAGAAGTGCTTTGTTTGGTTGCAATAGATGTTGCATCACTCCATATGCCGCATCTCCTCTTTCGATTAACTCTGGTATGTAGGTAACAAATCTGTCATCAAAAGGACGATAAGCATACTCGACCATATCATCTACGATATTTTTCCGTTGCCTAACAATCTCTCGTGCTTGTTTCAAGGACCAATAATTCGTAGTTCTTACCCCAAAGGAGGTTTCAATTTCGTGGTCATCAACATTGCTACCGAAAACTTGAAATTTTGCTGCCAATTCGTTTTTATCAAATGCAACCATAAAATGGTCGCGTCGAGTGGATACCCCTCGTTGGTATTTATTGAAAATTTGTGTCGTAGTATGCCCTGTCTCATACTCATCTATTAAACCAAAATCCTTCGGTACAAAGAAAAAATATGGCTCCTGCGGTGTCAATGTCTGCCAGCCAGTTGTGCTTATATCATTGCCCCGCAAGTATTCATATTTGCCCTCTCGTTTACCCCACAACTCAAAAAAGTTTACCTCAGCCGGACCGTTTTGCTTTTCCTCTTTTACAAACAGGGCAATCGCCACCCCCTGGCGGATGTCAAACACATTTTCGTCGGCCCCACCATCGGGAGCGATTTCGCCAATGGTAGCGTTACCGTGCAGATTCAACACATAAATGGTGGTGAAAGTTTTCATCAATTCCTCACGCATCCCGCGGTGAATCAAACCGGAAAGATAAGCGTGATTGGTGATCAGGGCTACAATCCCTTGCTCGGTACGCTCAAGGCGGTCTTGAGCCAGGCGGATAAATTTAATGTAATCATCCGAAAGCGGTTGGATGTTACGCTCACTGCGGACAGCTTTTTTGTAAGTTTCCATTAAGCCTTCAATCCAAGGGCTTTTGTTCGATGAACTGACAGAATAGGGCGGATTGCCCATCACCACCAAGACGGGTAAACGTTGTTTGACCTCGTTGGCGGCCTCGGTTTCATCGGCCACCCATTGGGTGAACAAGGGCAAGTCGCTCATTTCGTGCGCTTCTGCCAGGGCGTTGGTCAGGTAAACGCCTAATCGCTCCCCCTCGGCCGGGTGATAAGCCCATTGGTCGGCCAGCGGAGCGGGCAAGTCTCGCCCGGCCAATTGTAAACTCAATTTGAAATGGGCTACGGCGTAGGGGGCCATCAGCAATTCAAAGCCAAACAAGCGCGGCAGCAGGTGCTTCTTAACGTAACCGCCCCACAGGCCGGCGTTGCCTTGCTGCATAAATTGCTGCCGAATGTGGTCAATCACCGCATATAGAAAGGTGCCGGTGCCAGTAGCCGGGTCAAGGACTAGCACTTTATGGCTCTCGGCTGCCTTCTGGCTGCTGCCGCCACCGGTAATTTTGCTGCTGTCGGCCAAGCCCTGCGGACAATTGAAGAGCGTTTTTAGCAAGTCATCGACCGAGCGGACAATATAGCTGACCACTGGCTCAGGGGTGTAATAGACCCCCCGTGCTTGGCGCAGTTTGGGGTCATAAGCAGCCAAAAAAGTCTCGTAAAAATGAACCACGGGGTCTTCCTGCTGCGTCCGGCGGCCAAAATCTGCTAGAATGGCGGCCATATCGGTGTTTGCCAGTAGATGAACCAAATCGTTGACAAATGGCGCAAAGGGTTCGTCATCCAGTTCAATGCTGGTTATTTGGGCGAAAAACTGACGTAAAAAGGGGTTAGATTTGGGGATAAGTTTTTGTGCTTCGTGGCGGGTGAAGGAAGCTGGGGGGGTATCCATCACCCGGGCGGTGAACAAGCCATAAGCCAGCGTTTGGGCAAACATATCGGCAAAGTCGGCGGTCCGTTCCGGTAGTCCCAAATCGGCAATCAACACCCTAGCAAAGGCCTCACGCCAGCCTTGAAGCAACATTGAAGCCTTATTTTTTTCAAAGGCGGCAATGATGATGTCGCGGAGAATGTGGGTCAGGCGGGCCATTCGGTGGGCCAAATCTTGCGGGGTGTTAATCCCCTGCGCTTGGTGGGCCAAAAAATTTTGCAGTAAATCTTCAACCGCTTTGAGACCGCCTTTTTCGGTTTTGAGGTTGCCGCCAGATTGGGGACGGGCTAACCGCCCTTCTTGCCGCAAGTCACCGTCTACATACCACCGAAATTCAAGGTAATCGGTCAGAATGAGATTGTCAAGAGCGCGACGGTACCGTTTTAACTGGTCGGTTCGCTCCGTTTCAGCGAGGGATTTGCCCACATCTTTGGCTTCAAGGTAGCCGATGGTCCCTTCTGGGTTGCGGGTGATATGATAATCCGGTGCGCCACAAGCAATGCGTTTGGGTTCATTGGTGGCGGTAATAGACAAATCAAGCTCCTCTAGTAGGGCTTTGAGGGCGGGGCGATGGCTGTGTTCAGTGCTGTTACCGGCTTTAAGGGCGTTTTCTATGGTTTTGAGATAGCGATGAAAAGTTGTTGACATGATTATTTCCGATGTGGCAAATTCCTTTTCCTGCCTCTTATTGATACTCATACTGGATGTAACTCACCCGGCGAATATTCGCCCGGTTTAACGTATTCAATCACAGGACTGTCTGTCCGTCCATAAGCGTTCCAGACTTTGAGGCCCAACAACGTGAGTAATTCCGGTGAAGCATCGGCGATGACTTGCGGCAGGGTGCCCAAGGTGAAATTTTCTTGTGAACGAAATTGGGGCCCGCAGAAAGTGGTCAAAATCGCCCAACGCAGCTCACTGCCGATGTTCGCCCCTGTCCCATGCCAGAACTGCTGGATGCCCAAAACACCCATCTTACCCCACCAAATAGCCCCCATCCGCCACAAAAACGCCGCCTGAACAATAGGCAGAAGCATCGGAGGCCAAGAAGACAGCTAGACCGAGCATGTCTTCGGGCTGGCCAAGGCGGCCTAGAGGCAAATTGGTGGTGAATTTTTCGACGATGGCTTCATTTTGCCACAGGGCGGCACTAAATTTGGTCTGGATTAGCCCCGGACAGACAACATTGGCCCGAACATTATCCGCCCCCCAATCCTTGGCCATGACTTGCGTCAAACTAATCAAAGCCGCTTTGCTGACACTATAAATGCCGATGGCGTGTTCGGGCTTAATGCCCCCGATAGAGCTAATATTAATGATGGAGCCACCTCCCCGTTCTTTCATGATGGGGTAGGCGCGTTTGCACAGTTCAAAAGGGCCTTTGAGATTCACCGCAATAATTTTATCGAAGGCTCCGCCATCTGTATTCTGAATAGGGCCGAAGACCGGATTGACAGCGGCATTATTGACCACAATATCCAAGCCCCCATAAAGATCAACGGTTTTATCAATTAATTGCTGAATATCATCAAGATTGCCCATGTGGGCGGCGACTCCTGTTGCTTCTAGGCCAGCCGCTTGAAATGTTTGGGCCACCAGATCAACAGCCGCTTGTTTACGGCTGCTGACAACCACCTTAGCTCCAAATTCAGCCAAACCACGGGCAACCGTTTCGCCAATGCCTTTGCTCGCCCCGGTGACGACGGCCACCTTATGCGCCAAATTAAACAATTGGCGACCACTTTGAGCAGATCTGACTTCAGTCATATCGGTCATCATTCAATCCTTTCGGTATGATTGCCTGCATGCTATCGGAGGTTCAAGTAATTGTCAAACGACAAAGCCGCTTCGCTATCAAGGGGAGCAAAGAGCGTACCCGCTCCCTCTGGGAGAGAG
This sequence comes from Anaerolineae bacterium, assembly GCA_965199695.1. Classification (GTDB taxonomy): domain Bacteria; phylum Chloroflexota; class Anaerolineae; order 4572-78; family 4572-78; genus CBDAUV01. Next base: position 4,069,148 of record OZ241372.1, read on the forward strand.
GGTACGACCAAGGTGACAAAGTGACAAGAGACAGGATTGCCAGTATCTCTATAACCCATTACAATTCAACCATTAATGTAACGACGCAGGTGCAAGGTACAAGGCACCTCTAACAGGCCCTGGCAACCCAATCGCTATAAATTCCAGACCCCATCTTAATTTATGCCTATTTTCGGTATATAATGTCTTTTTCACAAAAGAATAGCCAAAGTACCGCGCACCTGCGTCGTGACCGACTAATCTCTAATCTCTCAAGCCAGAAAGGTAATCTAGGATAATCTCATGAAAACAAAAACACTGACGGCTACCCCAGCCGAGTTAATGGTTGAACAATTGGCCGCAGATGGGATAAACTATGTCTTTTATAATTCTGGGTCACGCGAAGCCCCTTTTTTTGATGCCTTACAAAACCATACAGATGTCCATGGCATTTTAGCCTTACATGAAGGGAATGTGTCTGCCATGTCAGGTGGTTATGCCCAGGCGAAGGGCCAGCCAGCGGTGATGGTGGTTCATTTGGGAGCGGGCTTGGCTCAATGTTTAGGCCAGCTCATCAACGTCTGGCGAGGTGGTCTGCCCGTCGTGGTGATCACCTTTGCTGGCGATACAGGCAGCTATGGTGATGATATCATCCTCGACCTAGACCACAACTTCGGCCCAACTTCGATTTCAGCCCCCTTCGTCAAGGCCAGTTGGGCCATCATTGAAGGCGAAGGACTACCCCAAGCTCTGCATCGGGCCTTGCAAGTCGCCACCACGCCCCCAATGGGCCCTGTTCACCTGGCCATTTATGACCGCTTACTCACGCCGGTGGAGGTGACCAGCCAAATTATCGAAGGCGGCTTGCCCCTCAGGCGAGCTGGTTATCCAGCCGATTATGATGTCGAGGCTCTCAGCCAAATTTTGCAGGCAGCCAAACGTCCTTTACTCTATGTTGAAAGCGGCATCTGGAAAAGTGGGGCAGAGGCACAACTCAAAACGTTGGTTGAACATTTCGCGTTACCTGTGGCGAGTAGTTTTCAAGATCTACGCAGCTTATCGATCAATCATCAACTGCACTGTGGTCGCTTTGGCGAAGCGGTAGCTCAACTGAAGCCAGACCACATTATTTGTCTTGGTGTTCGCCATCGTGGGCGCGGCAAGGCACAAGATTTTGATAATTTTAAGACGGCAGAAAGCATCACAGCCATTGGCTCAGATGTGACGAACCTGACCAATATGGCGGGATTAGATTTGGCTATTTTGGCCGATGAAGGGCGAACTTTAGCGCGTTTGATTGATATCGCCGTACCACAGCAAACAGCCAGTTACTTTCAGGAACGTCGAACCTGGGCTTTAGAACAGGCAGCCCTCCTCCGGTCACAGCGAGTCGCCCAAGTTCAAAAAAGGCCTGCCCAAATTAGTCAAGTCCGTCCTTGGGTCTTAGCCGAAGCCATCGATCAAGTTCTCGATCGTTTCGAGGGCGGCTATACCATGATCGAACAATATGCTGTGCCCTTGGACTGTATGAACGAAGACCATGTCAATAGTCGTAACACCTATATTCGCGCTGCCGGGGCCTCAGAAGGCTATGGCGTGGCGGCCACCATCGGGCTGAAATTAGCCGTTCCAAATAGCCCTGTAATCGGCTTGGTTGGTGATGGCTCGCTATACTATGCCGACTCTGGCCTATGGACTGCTGTACATCATCAAATCCCGGTCTTATATATCATTTCTAATAACCAAGCCTATGGCATTGTGGCGAGTTCCTTTGGTCGAGGGGCGAAGCAAATGCAGGCCTTAGGGCTTTATGCAGGCGTGGTCTTAGATAAAATCGATCCGGTTAAACTTGCGGCTGGATTTGGGATGGAAGGTCGGGCTGTACAGGATGAAGCAACGCTGGTCGAGACAATTGAACAGAGCCTAAACATTGTGATGGAAGAAAAACGACCTTACTTATTAAACGTTTACCTACCTTTAGGGTTGCCCGAAGGCGGGCAGGCGGCGCAGTCTTTTTCTCTCGCGGATTCGTAATAAATTCCAAACGAACAACTTAAAAAATTCTAAAAATGTTAGGTTAGGGTAAAGACCTCAGTATCTTCATAACCCTGGCGTAGATAGCTATACAGGAGTTGCTTGACTGTCTCATTAGGCGGATATAGAACATGATCCTTGCTCTATAGGAGGGAGGGGAATAGCAGCGAATAATTAAATAATTAATTGTTGAATGATTAATCATTCTCCTAAAGTAAACTCACTAAGAACTAATCACTGTATTGACAGGAGGCGTTACACGATGAGGTTAACAAGCGAACAAATCGAAACATTTCAGGATCGAGGCGTGATTATCGCCAAAAATGTATTCACTGATGATGACCTTCAACCCGTAATTGACGAAATTTCGGAGTGGGTAGACCATCGCGCTCAGGAACTCAAGATGGAAGGCAAAATTCAAGACCTATATGAAGATGAACCTTTTGAGACGCGCTATGGGCTGTTGTTCCGACAGTCAAAGGAAATAGGTCAAGGCTTGGATATCATGTACTATCGGGGGCAAGCCATGTTCAACTTCTTGCATAACAAAAATTTGCTGGATACCATTGAAGCCCTAACTGGTGCGGAGATAACCTGTAATCCTATTCAACATCTGCGAGCCAAGCCGCCTGCTGCTTATGAAGGGAACACAGGGCCATCCTTCCATAATGTGCCCTGGCATCAAGATGCAGGGGTGATGATGGCCGAAGCCGAAAATTCAACCATTATCACTTGCTGGTTGCCTTTGGGCGATGCCACCGTAGACATGGGTTGTATGAAGGCGCTACCTGGGGTGATCAAAACGGGCTATCTACAGCATCAAAAGAAGGACGGCACCAGCATCGCCTCAGAGGTGATGCCAGAGATTGAGCCAATCGACTTGGCCTGTTATAAGGGTGATCTGGTGTTGATGAGTGCCTTCACCCCTCATCATTCCACCCCCAACCGGTCGAAAAAATGCCGCTGGTCTCTCGACCTCCGCTATCAGACCACAGGCCATCACACCGGTCGAACGGGTCATCCAGAATTTGTGGTTCGCTCCCGTCAAAATCCAGAGAGCGTCATGGCTGATTATGATGAATGGTGTCGTTTATGGATTGATGCCTTTGAGAATCCAAAGGGATATGTGGGGCATCGGCAGGATTTGAAGAAGTAGATTAGAAACAGTAACATCACCCTTGCTATTTTATTGTCGGTCTATATACCCTGATCGTAGTTAGCCTGCCTTCAAAATCGTATCTGGCCTAAACGCCGCCCAAGCAAACCAAAAATGCGTGTGGCTCAAGACTGGCGTAAGTTGTTGACCTGCTAACTCACCCGCCATGGCTTGGCCAAAAGCATCCCACTCGCTACCCGTTTCATTATCGATAACGCTCCCATCGTTATAGGTGAAGGTCAAGCTTTGGCCGTTTGCGACTGGCAGGTACATATTAGCCGACCCCACTTCTTTGGCATTTTCGATGACAGCCGCATCCAGCGCAGAAGCCTGACCCGGTTCGTAGAAGATAACAATATCTTGCCCATCAATCACATCGGCGATGACACCCTGTTCCGCGATATAAGGCAGAGCATAAGCGACAGCGGTGCTGCCTCTGAAGTAGCCTAACACACGCTCTGTGGCTGGCAATCGAGGATCAACATCCCCATCAAACAGGAAAGGGTTGGTGGATGAGTCATAGCCGACATAAGGGTTCGTGCCATAACGACGGCCCATTGATGAAAGCACAAGCCCCTCAGGGTAAGCCTCTTTAAAATCTTTCCACGAGACCAATTGCGCCGGAATCATCTCTAGTTGGGTGCCTGTCAATTCGCCGACGATGGCCTCACCCGTAAACTGCTGCCACCAAGAGAGGGTCTTATTATCCCACATCACCAAGTCGCTATGACGAAGATTGCCCGACACGCCAAAACGAAGCACCTCATCATTCACGACCCGATTGAAAACAACCGCCGCATTACACAAAGGACAAAAGGTGACGGCTATAGGCATACCGGCAATTTCATCATTGGCAATTTCATGGCGAGTTAGAATCGCCAAAGGGTAAGCTTTCGCCTCATTACCCATGGCCAAGGCGATCACGGGCTGCACATCGGCCAGCCAAATGTCGCCATCGGCAATGGAGTCAAAGAGCGGGTCATCAATGGGCGGAATACCATCGGGAGGTGGGCCACCGGAGAGGATATCACTGTAATCAACGCTATGCAGACAGAAGTTGGTTTCAAGGCCACTGTCGGGATCCACTATATCAGACCCAACATAAGATACAATGTTGCTTGCTTTCCATACCTCAGCGTTAAATTTGATACGCCCTGCATCAGCGAAGGGGTCTTCACAATGTGGGTCTAGTGTCACAGCGGATTCTTGCTCGGTAGAAGCTTCTTGTTCCTCCACCTCGACCACCTCAGCCATCGCATTTTCTGAATCTGACTCGATAGCCGGGGCCATTTCAGTCACTTGTTGTTGACAAGCATAAAAAATAAAGATACCCAACAGAATAACGGAAATAATATATTTTACCATGATATTTTCTCCTTTTTTACTTTAAATAGTTTACTTTCAAAACTTAAAGAATAAATCTTACTCAACTATTAAGGAATAAGCATTAAATAACGGTTCTATGAGAATTTTTGCGGGCAACTTCAGGTGCTAGAAAAAGTAGCAAAGTGGCAAAGTCCGCCCCTAACTATCTCCGCGAACTTCGCCACTCTGAATATCATCGTTAACCCAAGTTTGCTTGTCCTATCTATAGAGAGTATAGTAGACAGAATAGACGTGAAAACCTTAAGATAAATGATAATCAAATGAAAATAGATCTAAACTTTAAACATTCCTTTCGCGAAAGGCAAACACATCATGTCTCTCCAAAAGCTCCGTCAATACATCCAATCAGAAAGCTGGCAGGCTCTTCTGATCACCGAAGCCCATAATCGACATTATCTATCAGGATTTACAGGCAGTGCTGGCGTTTTGCTGATTACACCAGATGAACAATTTATCATCACCGATTTTCGATATTATGAACAGGTCAAGCTAGAAGCCCCTGAGTGGCAATTAATCCAGGCAGGTCATCACACGACTAAACATTTGCAAGAGGTACTGGAAGGATGTCAGTTGCATCAAGGTAGCCAAATAGGTTTCGAGGCGGATCATGTCACGGTGAGTCAACTGCGGGAGTGGCAAGAGGCCCTGAAAGCGGTCACCTTTGTCGAAACGAAGAATATCGTCCAAGCCATGAGAGCTGCTAAATCTGAGGCTGAAATTGCCATCCTGCGTCGGGCTGTCGCTTTGACGGATCAAGCGATGGCTCATATCTATGCTTGGATTCAGCCAGGGATGACAGAAAAAGAGGTGGCCTGGGAAGTGGAATCGTATATGCGAACACGGGGGGCAGATGGATTGGCCTTTGCATTAATTGTCGCTTCCGGACCAAATGGAGCTTTGCCCCATGCCCATCCAACAGACCGGCCTATCCAGTTAGGCGATGTGGTTATAATAGATATGGGTTGTATGATCGATGGATATTGTTCCGATTTAACCCGAACCTTTAGTCTGGGTGAACCGAGTCATCCTGAGTATCTTAAGGTATGGCAGATAGTCTCAGAGGCGGTTGAAGCAGCTAAGGTCGGTATCAAGGCTGGCTTTTCAGGCAAAGAAGCCGATGCTTTAGCACGAGCCGTCATTGAAGCGGCTGGTTATGGTGACCAGTTTGGTCATTCTCTAGGGCATGGAGTCGGCTTGGCAATCCATGAAGGGCCGCGAGCCAGCTATGCCTATGAAGATACGCTTAATGAAGATGCTGTCATCACGCTTGAACCAGGTATCTATATCCCTGATGTTTTTGGTATTCGCCTCGAAGATATGGTTGTCGTCACGCCAGAGGGCGTGGAGGTTCTCACCCAAGCCCCTAAGATACCCGTGTTGGAAAGATAGAGGATAAATTTCCCAGATACAGGGTGAAAGGCACTTACGACAGGCATTTGGGCTGCTGATCGCCTCAAAATAATCATCTTATGATGAGTCATAAATCCCCAAAGTGCTTCGCATTTGAATAGTTACCCCAAAACTTAAAAACTCTGTTGCGTGAAATGGGTTTTATGTTATAATATGTCAAGTAAACTTACTTACCATAATATTTTTACATGAGGAGCCTGTGATGGGGAATTCAACACTGCGAACCTGGATTTTAGGCATTATCATCGGGCTGATCATCGGCGTAGTGATCGGTTTGATTTATGCTTGGCAAATTGACCCAGCGACCTACGCCAATGGTGCTTACCCACATGAACTTAGCCCAAGTTATCAAGAAGCTTATGTGCAGACTGTGGTAGAAGCTTTTACATCAACGCAAGACGCTGAGGAAGCCCGTCTTCGCCTGGAAGAATTTGACCCTGTCTCAAAAATAGCTTTATTAGCGCAACTTGAAAGTAAATTAAGTAATGCAGATGCCACTCGAGCGCGTTATGTTGGCTCCTTGGCTAGCCAATTACAGACGATAGAAAACTGGACGAAAGACGATATCCAGGCTGGGTTACAACAAGGTGGGGCGACATCAAGCTTTACTGAATCACTCGGTCAGCCTATAGAACCTGAAACAGCGACACAAGTACCAGGGGTTAGTCCAGAAGAACCTAGCATCTTATGGGTTTTTATTCGTTGGATTATTATCATAATTTTCTTTGTTGCTGCTATAGCCATTGTTATATACTTCTTGACCAAGATCAAAATAGATCGTAAACCAGTGCAACAAGAGATTAAGGCCCCAGAGGTGATTATGGATGGAGCCAGTCTCCAGCCATTGCGCCAATGGGTTGGAACCTATAAGTTCGGTCAAGATAATTATGATGAATCCTTCACCATTGAAACAGCGGAAGGTGACTTCATGGGTGAATGTGGCATGGGCATCCTGGATGGCTTCGCTTCGGGCAGTCCCAGGCACGTTATGGCTTTCGATGTGTGGCTCTTTGATAAAACTGACATTCGTACCGTCTCCATGCCCATTATGAGTACTTTTGCCCTTGAGGACGATGTGCTGTCTGGTAAACTCAGCCCTGATGCGACCCCAATTCTGGCTAAGGCGGAGGGCGAGTTTGACATCGAAACAACGGCCTTGCTGGTCAAGGCCACAATCGACCAAATCGAATATGGAGAAGAACAGCCGCCTGATAGTTATTTTAACCATATCACGGTTAGCTTAACTGCTTACTTAAAGCCAGGGGCTGATATTAAAGGCGATATGCCTATTCCTGAAAACATGCAATCTGCTGCTTAATCAATGAACACAGAGCGTCTGCCAAAATGGTAGACGCTCTGTTTGTGGTTGTGTTGCAGCAACAAGCGTGTTATAATTGGCAAAATACTCATTTTAAAGTATGGAGCCGCCTCGTGTCTGACACCCAACAACTTAACCAACTGCAACAAATTGATACAAAAATCATTCAATTGACGAAACGTTTGACTGAAATTAAAGCTAATCTACAGGAACCCGAGGTACTCAAAGCAGCTAAAATAGAAGCAGAAAAAGCAGAAGCAACACATAGCCAATTAAAAGCGACGGCCACTGACCTGGCGTTAGAAATCACGGGACTGCAAGATAAAATAAAGTCTCAAGAGACCCGATTATACAGTGGAAAGGTACTTAATCCTAAAGAAGCGGCTTCTTTACAAGATGATATTCAGGCTAATAAAAGCTGGCTAGATAAGCGTGAAGAAAATTTATTAAACCTGATGATGCAATTGGAAGAGGTCGAGGAAGGTTATGAACAAAGTCAGCAAAACTTACAAAAAATTCAAGCGCAATGGGAAATGACGCAAGAATCTTTATTAAACGAAGGTCGATCCTATCAAAGTGAGCTACAAAGGTTGACCCAGCAAAGACCTAAGGTGGTTCAATTGATTGATCAAGCTGACTTACAAATCTATGAAACCCTGCGCCGAAAGAAAGGCGGATTAGGGGTAGCGGTTGTAGAAGATGATACTTGCACAGCCTGTGGTGTTTTGCTCTCCAGTCGAATTATCCAACAAGCCCTAAGTGGCGATAAGCTTTATTATTGCGAGGGTTGTGGACGAATCATGCTTATTTTTTAACGAAACGCTCCCTGAATAACCAATAATATAGTAACTTATTTGATTATGTTGAAGTCATGTCTCTACTAGAATCACCTAAGCGTTTTTTCAACCGTGAATTAAGCTGGATAGAATTTAATAGTCGGGTCTTAGAAGAGGCACAATCTGTGAAAAATCCACCCCTGGAACGCTTGAAATTTCTAGCTATTTTTGGCTCTAATTTGGATGAATTTTTTATGACTCGCGTCGCTGGTATCAAGCAACAAATTGTCGCTGGTGTGACAGAAAAAACATTCGATGGTATGACTCCAGAAGCGGAATATATTGCTATTTACGAAAAACTAAATCCGCTTCTCATAGAGGCACACCGTCTTTTGGTCGATGAGTTGCTGCCATTACTCCGTGAGAAAGGCATCTATCTTCTTGAAGTCGATGAATTGAATAAAAAGCAAAAAAAACAAGCGCAACAGATTTTTGAGAAAGAAGTTTTTCCAGTTTTAACCCCTTTAGCTTTTGATCCTGGTCGTCCTTTCCCCCACATTTCTCATCTCAGCTTAAATCTCGCTCTACGAGTCCACCACCCTGGCGCTGGCCATCATGCTGGTGATGGCGAACGTTTTGCCCGTCTTAAAGTACCAGCCACCTTACCTCGCCTGATTCAATTAGATGCGCCGAATGAAGAAACATCAAATAAACCCTTTTATTTTGTCTGGTTGGAACAAATTATCACGGCTCATATTGGGTCACTTTTTCCAGGGGTTGATGTCTTAGAGACGCATCTATTTCGCTTAACACGCAATGCGGATATTGAAATACAGGAGGATGAAGCTTCTGACTTACTACATACAATGAAAGAAGGTTTACGCCAACGTCAGTTCGGGCCTGTGGTTCGTTTAACCATAGACCGCACCATGCCTGAGACCATCAAAGATTTGCTCGTGCGTAATTTAGAAATCGATCCAAAGGATGTATTTCGTGTGGAGCGTCCACTAGGGTTGAAAGATTTAATGATCGTTTGTGATGTTGACCGGTCAGACTTAAAGTACCCCCCATTCATCCCTTTAATACCGACTTCTCTACGCAATATCGTGGATGACAGCGATATTTTTACCATCATTCGTCAACAGGATATATTACTCCACCATCCTTATCAATCCTTTATTCCTGTGGTTGACTTGCTAAAGGTAGCAGCTAGAGATCCAAATGTCTTAGCTATTAAGCAAACCCTCTATCGCACAGGTCGAGACTCGCCCATTGTGCGGGCGTTGATGGAGGCGCGTGAAAATGAAAAAGAAGTGGCGGTCTTAGTTGAACTCAAGGCCCGTTTTGATGAAGAAAGTAATATTGGTTGGGCTCGGGCTTTAGAAGAAGTAGGGGTGCATGTCGTCTATGGCTTAGTCGGCTTAAAAACGCATAGCAAAGTCACGCTCATTGTGCGTCGAGAAGGAGACATATTGCGTCGTTACCTCCATTTAGGCACAGGGAATTATAATGCTAGCACAGTCAAAATGTATACTGATTTGGGGCTATTGACCTGCAATGAAGATTTCGGGGCTGATGCTTCTGATCTATTCAATTATTTAACTGGCTACGCTTATCAAAGTCAATATCGTAAATTTTTGATCGCGCCTCTGACCCTGCGTCACCGCTTTCTCAGCCTCATTGAGCGAGAAATTGAACAACATCAACTTCATCAAAATGGGCACCTCATCTTTAAGATGAATGCTTTGGTCGACCCTGACATGATTGATGCCCTCTATCGCGCTTCACAAGCCGGGGTCAAGATTGATTTAATTGTGCGCGGAGTCTGTTGCCTGCGACCTCAAATCGATGGGTTAAGCGAGACGATTCGGGTTACCAGCATTGTCGGTCGCTTTTTGGAGCATACCCGCATTTTCTATTTTCACAATGGTGGCCAAGAAGAAATTTATATCGGCAGTGCTGACTTGATGCCCCGCAACTTGAACTGGCGGGTAGAAACTGTCTTTCCCATAGAAGACCCCAAAATCTTGACCATGATTCGGGATGATATTCTGAACATTTATCTGCAAGACACTGCCCAAGCCCGCGAACTTTTATCAGACGGCACCTATAAGCGGTCTAAACCCACAAAAGGCGAAGACCCGTATGATAGTCAAGCAGCCTATTTAAGGACATTATCAGGGTATTCAGGGTGAAAAGTAAAGAGAAAGGGAAACAGAGCCATTCGATTCTAAATGTATCATCAAGATAATTCAAAAGTAGGCCCTCTCTCCCTGTCACTCTTTTGGTTTAACCCGCCAACGATAAACCTCTTTACTCCATGTCTTTCGCCCTGCCTCCATGACAGCCCCTGTTTGAGCAGGAATCACTTGATAATTATAGACCCCCGGTTCAATTTCAATCGCTTTACTGTCCTGAGCAGCAATCGTCCACTGCTTTTCTATCAACAAATTTTGGTTAGACTCAGTTAAAATAAGGATTATTGATTGGCCTAAAATTTTGTCCAGACGATAACGGGCTTGTAAAACTTTGCCGATGAGGATTGGATTGGTGGACATAGGTAACTTTCCTGCTATGTTGGGCGTAAAATATAGTCCCTGAACGGTGGTGTGTGACAAGCCATTGCTTCACCCACCACCTCACGACGAATGATAACAGGTTTGGTTTCAGGGTTGACAGGAGAGAAGGGGTTTACACGAAAATTTTAATGTCGGATGAAAGCTTCCTAATACAAAAACATTGGCAAGTCATTCACATTCCGAATGCGTGGTCTGTACTCATCCACGTCATACAAGCGATCAATATCCACATTTCTAGCCCCTTGAGAGAGTAAGTCAGCCGCAATATGGGTATACTTTCCCTCCCGGATGGACACCATCCGTCCGAATTTTTTCTCATTGATCAAATCCATAACCAAATTGCCAAAATTAAAGCCAACCATTAAATCCATCGCATCAGGCGGACCAGAACGCATCAGATAGCCTATTTGTTGATACATAATGGCTTCGCCGCTAATTTTTTTGATCTGATCAGCCGTGTAATGACCGATACCGCCCAATTTGCGGTGACCGTAGGCATCAGCTTCTCCGCTTTCCATGATTTCACCGCCGATGATGGTTGCTCCTTCTGAAATCGTCATCATGGCATAGTGGCTCGGATTATTTTTCTTATCTTCGACCAACAAATTGGCTAATTTTTCCACATCAAAGGGCACTTCTGAGATGATGGTCCGGTCTACGCTGGCTAAATACCCTGCATTTAATGATGTCGCCCCAGAATTTCGTCCAAAGAACTCAACCACCCCGATACGCTCGTGAGACCCGACCGAAGAACGCATATTATTGATAAAACCAATACAGCGCGTCATGGCGGTGGAAAAGCCCAGGCAATAATCCGTCCCCGGTACATCATTGTCCATCGTTTTGGGGGCGGCGACAATCGGAAAACCTTCAGTGAAGAGGCGATAAGCGTAACTCAAGGTATCATCTCCCCCAATGGCGACTAAAACATCCACGCCAAGATGTTCTAAATTTTTGAGAACCTGAGGGGTAAAATCATTGAATCCTTCTGCATTAGGCTTCACATCAGTCTCGCGCAAAAACTCAGGTATCTCAGCCGTTTTCACGCGACTGGGATTCGTCCGAGAACTGTGCAAAAAAGTACCGCCGCTGCGGTCGATCCTGCGGACGATTGTTTTATCAAGGGGTAAGAGATGCTGTTTAACACTCGCCTCGTCAGCCGCATTATAGTTGAGCAACCCAGCCCAGCCCCGTCGAATACCAACCATTTCATGACCTTCGTCAATGGCTCGATTGACCACCGACTTGATACATGGATTCAGGCCAGGCACATCGCCCCCACCAGTTAGAATACCGATTTTCATAAGTTCTATCCTCCGTTAACAATTAGTAATGAACAATTAGCAATTGATTGACCACAATAACATACCAAAATAGTGCGCTTCACGCTCGCTGCAATTTCTATCAAGATAGGGTCTCCCTTAGAAATGATAACATCAAATTGTGCATCATTTGGGCCTAAGTAGCGGCTCTATAGCACAATCCGAAGAGGTATCAATGAGCGAATTACCTTTATAGATGAGGCGGGAAAGATGTCAGATTAAAGAGGGTCACAAACTAACCATGAATTCATCACAATCAGTCTAATTAACTAAAATGACGACATAAAGCCATTGCCGCCGCTTCACTAAAATTCAACATAAAGTTTGAGGCAGGACAACTCAAGGTTGGGTCGTAGACATAATATATTTCTTCGTTCACGGTGACGGCGAGTCCTATCCGTCCATAAACATTATAAATGATTTGTACCTCAAATTGAGGTGGGCTAGCCTCATAGTTATGCACAAGACCACCCAAGCGAGTTGAGTCATCTAACCAATCTTGATAGATGGTGGCGAAGTCGAAATCAGCTTCAATTTGCTGAGGGTTCTGGCGGTGTGTATATTGCAATTCAATCAGTTTATAGGCCACACTCCGCAACACGTCTTCAAAACCAGCGACAGCAAATTCGATTTCCACAGGTTTAAGACCAATTTGGGTATTGACGGCTGTCAATTCAGGCTCAAAAATACGGCTCAATCCTTCCGCGTAAGTCATCACATCCGCTACCCTTGTTTTCGCGGGCACAGATTGAAGCACTCGCTGCTTAACCAAAGCCAAGGCTGAACTCGCCCCCTCCAAACTGCCCAAGCCTGCTGTGTCTTTCGGCTCAAAATAGGCTACCGAAAATTCATCTGGCAAGCCCCATTCCTTTCTAAATACAGGCAAAGTGGTTAAAGGATATGATTGATGATGAAGTTTTAACTGTTTCATAAGCTGCCTATTTATGTTTTTCTGATTACCATTTCCTTGCAGAAACTTAAGTGCCCTCCTGCCTCAGGTGACAAAGCACATCCACGATTTCGGGCAAGACCTCACCACTAGGCTGAGAGATAGCATAACCGTCGCAGTGCAAAGCCACTTCTGCAAAAATATTTTGATTGGGATTGATGTCGATAACAGTTTTGCGCCGCTCAATGACAATATTAACCACATGATGCGGGAGGGTCGTCGCGCCCGATGTGCCGACCACGATGAGCAGGTCGGTCTGGTTAGCAGTTTCGATAGAACTATGAAAGCGGTAATATTCTTCATTATAGGTTTCATCAAACCAAAGAACGTGGGGCCGCGTGGGAGTCTGACAGTCTGGACAACGTAAGGCTTGACGGTCTGAATCAGTCAAAATGCTATCCCTCGATTTGGCAGGCACACTTTCTGGGATAGGACTAATCGGCTGAGAACACGCTTCATTCAAACAGCGCATATAGTCGATATTGCCATGAATTTGAAAGGTTCGGGTCAGAGAATTACCCGCTCTAAGATGTAGGCCGTCTACATTTTGGGTGATCAAGGTGAAACGGTCTCCCAAATGCTGCTCTAACGCAACTAAAGCCGTATGACCTGCGTTTGGTACAGCTTGATGGCAGACCCCCCGACGATATAGATACCATAGCCAAACAGCGTCTGGCTCTTTTTCAAACAGGTGCCAGGTGCCGATTTCGTGGGGCTGATATTCTTTCGAGCCAAGGGTCCAATAGCCTTCTGGACCACGAAAGGTGGGAATACCACTTTCGGCGGAAACGCCTGCGCCAGTTAAGACTGTCACGCCTGTGCTTGGGTTCTGGGCGAAGGTCGTCAACCTTGTTTTCAAATCAGCCTGTATCATTTTGTTTCTCGATCTGCTTATCCCGCTCGTTTTCGTCGCAAAGGATTCAGCTTAACTAAAAAAGCCCGATAAAAAGCAGGTTTGATACTGCGCCAAGAATCGCCTATCCTCATTCTAGTCGTGGCGGTGGCGGTCACAGAGCGACTAAATTCATGGCGCACATATTCTTGGGCAATAAAATTAATATGCGGTTTGACTCTAGGCAGGGTTTGACTGAGACCGTTGGCATGTTCATAAGGCGTTTGTGTTTCTCGCTTTGGATAGCCTAACCATCGAGAAAGCTGGAGCAATGATTGATAGCTTTCTTGTACTTGTGAGCGGCTTTGCCTGCGATTTTGTCGTTGAAAATAGAGATACCCACCACCGCCAATTAAGCCGAGGACAAATAAGCAGGTTAAGGTTGAACCATAAATTTCAATTTGTCCAAACAAAGGCAGGGTAAAACTAAATAAGCCCCTCGATTGGGGGATGTCAATAAAATCGAGACCGCCATCGTCTTGAATATTGAATAAATCTTCATAATCCTCCTGTGGTGGTGCAGGCGGCAGGTTAGCGGGCAGATTATCAATTTCATCATCATCGGGTCTGGAAACACGGGGGATGGTTGGTTGAGCGGCTGTTGGTTCAAATTCTAGCCAGCCATAAGTGGGGAAAAAGACTTCTACCCAAGAGTGAGCATCTTTGCTGCGAACCAGATACATTTCTTCCTCATTCTCTAGGGTTTCTGTCGAGCCTTGAGAATAGCCCGCTGCCAGACGAGAGGGAATGCCAAGAGACCGTAACATAACCAGCATAGAGGTCGCATAATAATCGCAATAAGCTTGTTTTAAGTCAAACAATATATAATCTACCTTGTCCCGATTTTCCGGCGGGGCCTGAATTTGTTCATTGTATTCTAGTTCACGCCGTAAATAACGTTCAATTGCCACGGCTTTGTCAAAAGAAGACGTTTTGTCAAAGGTGATATCTTCTGCCAAATCAAAAACCCGCTGAGGAATATCCTCTGGCAATTGGAGATAGCGTTCTGAAATCCAAGCAGGGTAGCGGGTGTGATCTTCTTGCAGATCCTCAATTGAGGCATCAGAGACATAAGAAATTACGCCATAAGTTTCATGTGCTTGAAGCCGAATATCACTTTCTATATAGGTCACATCTTGTAAAAAAGGTTCATTTAAGGACCAGTAATCGACAGCGGTATCACCCGCTTTTTGAGCATCCACTTGGCTCGTTTTCACGCGAACATCGCGGTTGACAAAGGAGACATCGTTCATGACAAACAGTACAGCCCGATTCTCTTGAAAAATTGTGTAGGTCTGGGTGAGGGGCTGACGGGCAGAAAATCTAGGCGTATTCAAACTAACATCGCCGACATCAACATCGAGGGCCACTTCATCATTACTTTTCCATCCTTGTCCAGTATACTCATCGTAAACTGCGGCTCGCCAATAGCGTCCCCCTGGCGCATAAACGAACATCACTGGTTCATTATTGAGGCGACGCGCCCCGCTTAAAGTAAGCTCCTGAGAGAAATCGGCAATATTACTGGGGTCTGGACGATAATTAACACCCGCGAAGAGACGGCGCCATTCGCCTTGTACATCACGCCATTCTCGGTCAAAGGCTCGAAACATTTGAAGGGTACTGGCATGACTGAGCGTGGGAGTCAGCCAAGCTAAGGCAATCACAACAATGGAAAAAATAAGACCGTCTCGCACAAAATCAAAACTGATATCGGACCGAAAATGGACTTGATGCACCCGCCATTCTGTCTCCCGTTCAGTCAAGGTAAAACGAATAATGATTAAAAAGGCAAAAAAGATAAAACAGACAAACCAAAAGGTGATATCTTCCTGAGCAAAATATAAATTGATGGCTAAAAACAGACTACCTGGCACAATGGCCCACCAGGCACGGCCGATACGAAAGAGAAACCAGATGGTTAAATAGCCGACCAACCAACAAAATAGGCTCATTTGAAAAATAAAAATGGTATTATCTTGAAACGTCCCCCCACTTATAGCAACCTGTGTAAATTCAACGATGAGATTGGTCAGGTCAGTCCAGCGTTCAAGCCAAGTATAGTCTTCTGGAGACCGATTGGTCATGATCCAAAAAGTCCACCCTGAGCCGATAACGATACTAAATACATGGGCGACGAGCCAAGGTAACATACTACGACTAATCAAGAGGCCAATAACAAACGCTCCCAACCCCACCCATATCACGCTCTCCATGCCCGAGGCATAGCCACCCTCACTCACACCAAGACATATAATCAGCAATAGGATGCCCGTGAGACAAATCAATGATTTATTTTGTCTAAGTGATAAACGCATTTCCATATTTTAATCTCCAAATCTCTAATTTTTAATTTCATACAATCAGGCTAAGATGTAAGTATGTCTTCTAAATGCGATTTTGCCAAACAGTCTAATCTTAGGGTGGGAGTCTTGTCAGATACCCACTTACCCTATCGGATGAAGATATTGCCCAGCGTTTACGTAAATGCTACCCAGAAGCTGATTGTGTTATTTTTGGCCATACCCACACGCCATTTTGCGGTTATTTGGAGAAGACTTTATTTTTTAATCCTGAGTCAACAATGCCAAACTTGATGAAACGAGATGGCCTTGGGTTGGGTTACTTGAAATTAGCCCGATTAAAATTGAGCCAAATCTTATAAAACTAAAGATGTAATCCTCACTCCAACAGAGGGCTTTCTTCTAATTCAATTGAATTAGCTAGGGTTGCATCCTCTGGGGATAAGGTCACGGGATAAGGATCTTCACCTCGAATGCGTTGTCGAAAATAACGTAAAAATACGCCGACTGTAGCGAGCATAGGCACGATAATCAGCGCAGCTAAAACACTATAGATGGTTAAAGCACCAATCACGCCGATAAAAATTACGGCTGGGTGTAGCTTCAAACGTTGGCCCATCACAGCAGGTCTAATCCAAACGTTTTCAATTTGCTGGACTAAAAGAAATACGCCGAGAATGATTAGGGCAAAAATGAAGTTAGAGGTGGGTAAATAATCAGATCCTTCGATCAAAGCGATGGTCACCGCAACAATTGCTGCTAGGGTAGGGCCAAGCGTGGGCACAATATCTAATATCCCAGCCAACATCCCGACCACAAAGGCTCCAGGCATACCAACTGCCCAGGCGCCTAACCACGATAAAACCCCAACGACCACCATCAACACAATTTGACCGCGCAGGAAATTGCTCCAGACACCGTCAATCTCCTGAGTGAGTTGGTAAGCATCATGATGATATTTTTGGGGCAATAGCTGGATAAACCAGACGATCAATTGTTTGCCATCTCGTAGAAGGAAATACAAAGTAAATAAAATCAATAAAATCCATAAAAAATTGTCAGATACATCATCAATGATCCCAAAGGCTGTGCTGGCTAAATCTGTCGCTGTTTGCGTGAGTAGTTTTTCAAAGTCTGCCATAAACCCATTAATCGGGATTGTATAGTCCCCAATAACAACAGACGTTGTTAGCAGTGCTTCTAAATCTGCAAGAAGGGTTGGGCCATCAATGCGTCCAAGTTGTCGAATCACAATGGGGGTCAGTGAAACGGGTGTCGCAATTACAGCAGACAAAAATAGTAGATATACTAAATTCACAGCGATATTATGGCTGACTCGTAATAGCTTGGTGAATAAATTGACCAAAGGATGCATTACATAAGCCAGTAAAACAGCAATAATGAGCGAGTTAATGAGAGAACTAGCTGTACGAAGAAACCAAACGATAATTAACAGACCAGCAAATACGACAGCATAGCGTAAAGGTTGACTCCAGTTTTCTTGCTTCATCTTTTATCTTAAATTTCTTTGAAAATGATGGGTTAACATATCAAAATAAACGGTGATTATATCATCTCTGGCTGAATTGTCACATGCTCAACAGGCTTATTTAAAAGATCAAAAAGACCAAGCACTTGGCTGGTCTTTTTTAATTAGAGGCCGAACTCTGCGTCCCAAACTGAGTTTGGGACGCAGTATTGGGTCAGTTTATTGATTCCCATTCCTCTAATAACATGGCCATTCAAGAACAAGGTCTAGGGCTGCCAAGCAATTCTTTCTTCGAACCACCCCATCGAATTTTCTGTATCATGTAAAACTTGTCCGGTAGGCGAACCTTTCATGTTAAACAATTTACGTTGATTCGAGCCATCAACATTCATGACCCATACGGCCCACACGCCACCTCTATCTGAGACAAAAGCAAGGCTTTGTCCATCAGGGGACCAAGTCGGTAAGCCATCATTGGCGACATTTTCAGTCAAACGTAACGGCTCTGACCCATCTTCGTTAATGAGCCAAATCTCCCAATTATTTGATCCACCCCGATCAAAAGACATGATAGCAATCCGTCCACCTTGCGGTCTCACATCCGGGGCAGTATCACTGGTATTACCGCTAATTTTAGCTTGACCCTGACCGAGACCTGATACCAGCCATAAACCACAATCACCTGAAACAGTACACCCCCGAGCAATGAAATTACCATTTGGCATGACATCTAAATTATCAGCATTAAACCCTAAGCCTTCTCCATCACCCCCTTCCTGATAAACGCGGAATAAACGAGAGACTCGGTCTCCTTCCCGACGTGAGCTGAAGACAATCGACCCATCAGGAGCCCAAGTGGGCAGGGCATCTTCCACAAAGCCGGTCAGTCGTTCGGGTGGTCCACCGTTCATACTTTGGTAAAATATTCCTCGATGGCTAGTCTCCCAAGAACGATAAGTAAGCAAGGTGCCACTGCGATTAATACTGGGCTGACTGGCATTAAAAATCACCACTTCCTGTTCAGTCCCATCAAGATTGCTGCGCCAAATATTAAAACTATTGATCTCCGAGCTATAGGCTGGGTAAAGGATACGTCCGCTGAGAACTGCCGCTGGCTCTGGGGTAGCCTCTTCCTCAACTTCAGGGGGAGCAGTAGGTTCTTCGACAACCACTTCAGTCGGTGTTGGCGTATCTGTTGGCCCAGCAGTCGCTGTAGACGTTGATCGAATCAAACTAGATGTTGCTAGGGGCCTTGAGTTTGACTGTTGCCTAGCTGTTTCTGCCGTCGAAGTGGACCTTGACCGCTCGGTGGGCAAACCCGGTAGAGGAATAATCAGTTCTTGACCTAGGCGTAAAATGGTATTTTTGCTGCTTAATCTATTGGCAGCCACAATTTCAGCTACAGAAACATCATATTGCACTGAGATATCACCCAAGGTATCTCCTGAAGTCACCGTATGAACCCGTGGGCCAGACGGAGTATCGGTAGGCGTGGGCGTGGGCGTATCTGTAATAAAAGCCGCTATTTCTTCTGTAGAATCACCTGGTCGCGGCACGTAAAGTTCCTGCCCAATTTGTAGATAATCTGACTGATCCATTTTGTTAGCCAACACAATATCATCAATTGATACATTATAACGGCTGGCTACCTTACCTAAACTGTCACCAGAAGCCACTATATGAATTCGTGGGCCCGAGGGCGTAAACGTGGGTGTTGGCGTAGCCGTAGGCTTTGGGGTTGATATATTGGGGGTAGGTGTGGCCGTAGGCGGTTCAACTGGGTCAGCATTTAAGGCTGCCCTAGACCGCTCCTCTCCAGAGGAGGCACTCTCTCTAGAAGCACCCTCTCCAGCAATAGAGACAGAGTCTTCTGCTGAGTTAGACGGTGTTTGGGAAAAGTGCTGTTCAGCGGCAGTTCCCCCGGCTAAAAGATCAATAAATTTAAAACTTTGAATACTAATCTCAACCAGTGGTTTAAACCTTTCCCATTCATGAATAGGCGCAGCAGCGACTAGCGTATAACGACGACCAGGCACACCGGTTGATGCGACAAGAGCAACAGCCTCTGTACCCAAGGTCGCCGACTGAAACCTAATCTGTGCTGAGGGCCAAGCGCGATTAGCAATACTCATCGTGCCTTCAGTCAATCTATCTGTAATCGGCTCAAAATTAGCTAAGACCTCAGCCAAGCGCTGATTTGAGCTTGTATCAGGAGAAAGCGAAATCCAGAGAGCAGAACCTTGAAGATTGTTAGGGTCAAGCGATGCTGCACTAGGGGCGAAAATAACAGTATTTTCGTATTCTCGATATACCCAGTCTGGCGCATGGGATAGACTGAAGCCTAAGTTTTCATTAGAATAAATGGCCAAAGAAAAGCTGTCAGATGCAGGTAAAGACGGAACCACTGCAGTTGGCGTCGCCTCAAAAGCCACTGCCGCACCACTAAAAACAGCAGGTAAGGTTTGAGTCGGTTGAATTCGGGCAAACGTATCAGATTGGTTCAAATTGTTCAGCACATAAAGGGTGAAAATAATGATGACAGCGGTCAAAATCAAGGTAGACCCACCGGCGAATGATGTCCAAAGCCACATTGGAAACGTTAACAACAAATCACTAAGTTGTCCCTCTTGTTGTGGCTGTGTAGCAGCTTTCGGCATCGCACTTGTTTGTGGTCGCGCCTCAGTTCTAGGCAGCGGACTAGCTTGTGTACTGGTATCTATCTTGGGCCTCATCCCCACAGTCGGATTGGGCGGTGGGACGGGCATCGCTCTCGTAGTGTGCGGAGGAGAGGGTTCGACTGGTGTAGGGCGCGGCGGTGGCGTTGTTTGTCCTTCTGGCGAGGTTGACGGCGGTGTAGGCGGAATACGGATGGTCGAAGGTGCTGTAGCCCTGTTATCAAATGCAGCAAATGGTGGCGCAGTCGCTGTATCTACGGTTGAATTTATCGACGATGGTGGGTCAACAGGTTCCTGACCAGGCTTATACACCGATACCTCGAACTCAGCCTCAACTAAATCATCCTCCTGCTCAATAATATCTTCATCAACAACCTCAATCACTTCAATAAAGTCATCCAAATCTTCTATTTCGATAATATTATCATCTTCTGTCAGGATAGCAGATCCTACTTCTTCGATATCAGTCTCATCTTTATCCAAATATGCCTCATCTAAAACCGCTTGTTTAGCCTTAGTCTCTTTAAAATTATCGTCAAATCCTGTAGCCTGCTCTGGGCCATCATCAATCTCTACCGCAAAATCATCAGGCGAATACGCTCGATCTAAATGCAAATCATTTTGAAGATGATCATCGTCTTGAAGGTGGTTATTGTCTTGCTTGGCCTGTGCAGTATCATTGTCTTCCGGGTTATCATAATAAACAATCCATTTTTCTCCATCATAATAACACCATGACCCTTCATCAGGGTAGTAATACCAGACTCCAGTTGTATCCGGTTCTGGATTAATATGGTTCGGTGGAGGGCTTTGCACAGGGATTGATTGTGGGTAAGGCTGAGTCGTATAAATTTGTGAATAGTCTGTCGGCGAAAACTGATTAGGAGCAACTGGTTGTGTATTATAAGGGTTATAAACAGGCTGGGCTGGGGAGGCCAGCCCATGAGGTTGAACATAATTAACTGGTATACCATTTGCAGGTAGACCCTGAGATGGCCCCTGATGCGCTTGAGAAGATACTGATGCCTCAGACGTGGGTTGAGGAGTCTGTACGCTCGGTGATGGGTTAGCCATCGGCGGTTGAGGTTGTGGGGAGATGGATTGCGTCGGGTGGGTGTGGTATGGGGATGTTGCTGTCGATGTAGGAAGGCCAGATGATGTAGGGCTTAACTCTGTCGCAACAGATTGACCAGCAAAATACGCCCGCTGATCCTGATAGTCTGTCTGAGATGGCTGAGAATAATGACCGTTATCAAACTGTTGAGGGACTTCAAGCGCGTCGTGGGCTTGGTCAAGATGCCCATCTTCTTCAGCAAGATGCCAACCGTCCTGATCATAATAATACCACTTGCCAGATTTAGCTCCGATGGCCCAATAACGACCCTCATCGTCCTGATAATATTGCGTATCAGTTTGCCGAAAATCTGTCGTTTGATCTTTGGTCACAGAGTGTCCTGTTTCACCAGGCAATATCCATGCAGAACCATCATAGTAGTACCAGTCATGCTGATTTTGCCCCAATACCCAATAAACACCATGTTCATCCATAAAGGGTAATGAATGCCCATCACGAGGATCGGCCTGAATCCACTCACACCCATCGTGATAATACCATTCTCCCGTTTCTGCCCCAATCATCCAATAACGACCATAATCATCCTGAACGCATAACTCATCAATAGCAGCCTGATAGCTCAGGGCATTCATTTGGCCATATTCAAAGGCTCGCCGTAAGTCAACATAAGCTGCTTCCGTCGCTTCTATATCCATCATAATTCGTTTTCTCCCTTGGCGTAATAGAAATCTCCCAACGCCAGTCATAGGGGGTAATACTACGATTTATCATTAAATTCGCAAATGTTTCTATTGACGCGGTCAAAATTAGGCTAAAGTGATTATTTGAGGCTGAGAATAAATGATTAACATGATTAAATTTCCCACCGTAAATTCCACCCTGAAGAGAGACGATCCTATGACTGTAATACCAAATTGACTGCTGGAGTCTGCTGAAGTTTAGATCAAGCATCCTATTGCCATATTGCTAAGTTACGACAGTTCGACGTATAATCTACGATGTCTGAACGCTTTGACCTATTCGTTAAGACATCAAATATTTATTGATTATATTTCATGACCGTAAATCGTGCTACTACTGCCCCACCTCATATCGTCTGGCTGAACAGACTAGGGCCCTATGCCCTCAAATTTATACTAATTTTAGCAATTTTTGTTTTCGTTGCTTTAGGTAGTTTTTGGGGACATAAACGGCTTTTTGAATCTTTTACTGCCTATCGCTCTCCTTTGGCTGGAGTCACGCAAACAACCGAGCCGAATCTACCACAACAAGTACCTCAAGTGATTCTTGTGATCTTAGGTGGTCTATCAAGCACCGAGCAAGAAGCGTTAGACCTACCGACGTTTGAGGAATTACGTGATTCTGGAGCCAATGCGACTGTGGTTAGTCAAACACCTGCATATGCACTCTCCACCTGGATGACTCTGATCTCAGGCGCGAATCCCTGGCTAAACGATGCGATGTTAGTCGATAATGCAACACTTGAAGTCAGACCAGCTCTGATTAATACCTTATTTCACAATGCTCACCAACAGGGGCTACAAACCGCTATCGTTGGTCATATTCGGTGGCAAAAGCTCATTGCGGCTGATTTACTTAGTCAAGCTGCATTTGTAGAAGCGACAGATGTTTTTGGGGATCAACAAATTTTGGCCTATTTGAATGATTTCCTCACGCCGGTGGATGAGACAGACCGAATAGAAACGCAATTCGTGGTTGTGCAGTTTAATCAATTTCATCAAGCAGTTCTCAATCAAGACCAAACATCAGACAGTGATGCCTATACTTTAGCCGCTCAACGCTTAGATGCTTATCTAAATGATCTGGTCAAACTGTTAGACTTCAGCCGTACAGTCCTCATTGTCACAGCAGATCATGGTCATATCGCACGGGGTGGCTACGGAGGCAATGATATTTCTGTCACCAATCTGCCTTTTATCATGCTTGGCAAAGACATCATCCCTGGTACATATAGCCCCATCCAACAAATTGATATAGCCCCAACCATCGCCACCCTACTCGGTCTCAGTTTGCCAGCAGCAAATCAAGGTCGCCCACTTTTAGAAATGTTAGACCTCTCTAGTCGAGAACGCTCTCAAACACTCATCGCGCTCGCTCGACAACGAATATATTTATCTCAGGCCTATCTATCCGTTGTCGGAGCTCCTCTACCAGATGTCTCAGACTTTAATCTCATCCGTCGATTTTTAGGGCATGGCAATCATGAAGGGGCCGCTCAATTAGCCCAAATTCTTATTGATGAAATGGACCTAGCGATACAGCAAAATCAACCTACCAACCAAGGTTTATTCAGTTGGCTACGGTTCGTCTTTGGATTAGGTTTAAGCTATGGTATTATTCGTTTTGCTTGGTGGCAACACAGTGATCTTTGGGGTGAAGCTTTCGTGTCTGCAGGTATCATGGTCGCTGCTTACCACATCCTCTATCGTGTAGAGGGATTACCCTATTCGCTCAGTGCCTTAAACAGCGTGGACAACCTATGGTTTGACACAGCCCGACGCATTTTGTTGGCTTTATTAGCTGGCGGAGGGACCTTCTTATTTCTCCTATTATTAGGTCAAGTGACTAATCCAGCGTTGGTGACCCAAGGTGCTTATGAATATATCTATTTTGCTCTCGTGGGGATGATGACACCCGCCCTCTACGGCTTTTGGCAACATGGAAGCCTCGTCGGTCAAATTTTACCCGATATGGCCCTTTTTTTTTATCATCTCATGGCCCTAATGCATAGTTTTTGGGTTGTTATGGGGGGGGTGTATTTCCCACCAATTTTGGTGATATTGAATATTGGTTTACAACGAGGCTTTATCCTCTATCAAAAACAAATTGGCTTAGGCTAAAAATAGTAATTCGTTGTTAGTTTCTTGTTAATTACTAATTGTTAATTATACAGGAGTTACGCATGCATATTGCCATCACAGGTGCGAACGGACAAGTGGGGCAGGCTCTCCAAAATGCTCTGCCAGAACATACACTGACCCTTCTAACCCGACCAGATTTTTCTTTAAGTGATCCGAATAATACCCAAAAATTAATTGCCTTAGCCCCTGATTTAGTGATCCATCCTGCTGCAATGACAGATGTTGAAGGCTGTGCCAAAGACCCAAATCAAGCTTATCTGATCAATGGTTTTGGTACTCAAAATATTGCGCTAGCCTGCCAACAAGTTGGGGTGCCTTTAGTTTACATCTCAACAAACGAAGTTTTCGATGGCACAGCGACGACCCCTTATCATGAATTTGCTATTCCCCACCCGCTCAACCCTTATGCCCAATCCAAATTGGCAGGGGAACAAGTGGCCACGCGCTTGGTGCAGAAACTCTATATTGTGCGTACAGCATGGGTGTTTGGGCCAAAAGGCAATAATTTCCCGGCTAAAATTATCAAAGCGGCTGACAAATTGGATCAACTAAAGGTTGTCACCGATGAAATCAGCCAGCCCACTTATGCCCCAGACTTAGCCCAGGCGGTCAAGGCTTTAATCGCGACAGAACACTATGGTATTTATCATTTTACGAATGAAGGTGTTTGTTCACGTTGCGATTTTGCCACAGAAATCTTGCAGCAAAGTGGCCGAAATCACATCCCTGTTGATCCTATCACCAGTGATGACTTTGACCGGCTATCGACTCCACCCAAATATAGCCCTCTCCAAAATAATTTAGGGGCCGCTTTAGGTATCAAGCTTAGACCCTGGTCGGAAGCTTTAGCTGATTATTTGGATATTTCAGGAACTGAATAATCCGAAGTAAGCAGAACAGTGGTCCGCTCCATCACTCGACCACCACTGAATCACCTGCGCTACCAAAGGCCCGCTGGACCATAATGTGCATCAAGGCTGCTTCAGCTTGTTTCAGAGTCTCACAGACCACGACCCCTTTACCTTCGGCTAAACCATCTGCCTTGACCACAATCGCGCCAATGTCCCAATTGTTGGTGGCTTGATGCAAAAATTGATTCGCCAAATCATAATCCTGAAAGGTCTCATAAGTAGCAGTTGGGATGTTATGCTTTTGCCTAAATGCTTTGGCAAAAGATTTAGCCCCTGCCTTACTAGGACCAAAAATTTTCAAACCTTCCGCTTGAAATATATCGACGATGCCGTTCAACAAGATGACTTCGGAACCAACAAGCGTTAAATCGCTCTCTTTTTCCTGAGCAAATTGCAATAAGGCTGGAATATCGGTCTCTGCAATGTCCACATTTTCAGCAGATGCGAGCATAGCAGAATTAGTCTCACTGGCTGTCCAAACGGTTCCACTAAAACTTGCAAAGTACAGGAACTAGGGTTATGATACATATTTACCTGCCAATCGTATCAACTAAAGAACCTCCCATGTCAAAACCCAATATCGTCTGGTTAATGAGTGATCACATGCTCTATGTCCATCATAAAGCCCTAACCGGATATCCTCAACTCCCCACTTATGATCGTCTTGCTTCTGAGGGCATCACCTTTGACAATGCGTTCTCAGTTTGCCCGCTTTGCCAACCCGCTCGAGCTTCAATGCTGACCGGGGTCTACCCCCATCGTCACGGCATGTTGCTGAATGATGGACATCTTGGGGTCCGACGGGATTTTGAACCTGATCAACGTCTGTTTAGCCATTATCTCCGGGATGCGGGCTATCGTACGGGCTATTTTGGCAAATGGCATGCTGGACGGGAACGGAATGCTCAGGACTATGGCTTTGAAGGCTTTTCCTGTCATAGTTATGGTCATCCTTATTGGTCTGATGAATATGCGGCTTATCTGGATGAAAAAAATTTACCGCAAGCAGAAATTACGGTTGAATGGTGGATCGCCAATCCCGACTGGCAAGGACGAACCATACGGCTTGTTGATTTTCCGAAACCCTATGAATTTCCTCATTTACTCATGGAAAGCAGCGGAATCCTAAACACGCCAGTCGAGACTCATGAAGCCTACTTCCTATCCCATCTAGCCACACGCTGGTTAGAAGATGTGGCCGAGCGTGGTCAGCCATTCTGCCTCCGAGTCGATCCCTGGGGACCTCATCATCCATTTTGGGTGGGAGAACCATTTCTCAACACTGTAGACCCAATGAGCTTACCGCCTTATCCATCCTTTGGCTCAGAACTTGAGCATCGCCCAGCCAATCATCGCAAACTTCTCGAATCCCGCAAGGGCTGGGAAACCTGGCGTACTTGGGATGACTTCCGCTGGTTTGTCGCCAGGGCGCACGAACATGCCACCCTGGTTGACATAGCGATGGGGCAAGTCGTCTCAGCCTTAGACCGCTTGGGGTTGACGGAGAATACGCTCGTGATTTACACGGTTGATCACGGCGGTGGGTTAGGCTCTAATGGTCTACTGATAGACAAAGGATGGTTTATGACCGATGAGACCGTCAGAATTCCCCTGGTTGTCCGCTGGCCTGGTCAGACCGAGGCTGGCTCAAGAACAGATAAATTGGTCATGAATATGGACCTCGTGCCGACAGTCCTCGAAGCAGCTCAGGCCCACCAGCCGTCACCGCTCGATGGAACCAGTCTTCTTTCACTTTGTCAGGAGCCAACTCAGGCATCTTGGCGAGACGATTTGATGCTTCAACATCACGGTCATTATAGTGAAAGCCATTTTCAGCGACAGTTACGCTATGATCGCTATAAATATGTAGCCCATCTTGATGATCTGGATGAACTTTATGATTTGACGACTGACCCTTATGAATTAAATAATCTGGTCAATGAGCCAACGATGCGGCCTGTTCTTACAGAGATGCAACAACGCTTGAAACATCAAATGGCAGCGCATGAGGATCAGGGGCCTGATTCACAGCGTCTCAGGCAGCAGATGGGTGGAGAATAAAATTAGTCACCACCAGCAGAACAGGTGGTATAAAAATGTGAACCGCTCAAAGCGGTAATGTCTGTTAATAGTTAGGGCCACCTAAAGGTAGCTGTTAGCCGAACAAATTCAGTTGATCATAACCTTTGGATATACGCCCGAATGGTCTGCTCGTCTCGTCCAACGGTCGAGACAAAATAGCTTCTGGCCCAGAAGTGATAGCCACTAAAATTCTGCTTTCTACCTCGAGAGCCTCTCTTTTAGTGCTTTGAGCTGTCCACTCTTTTGAGACTCTCCGTCTTGTGTGTATCTGTCAAACTTTTTTAGTCTCTCTGGCATAGCCAGAGATTTACTTTCTGTTACTAAAATCAGGAAAGAAAAGTGAACAAAATTATAGCCCTCTGGGCCACCCCGCGCTCAGTCTCAACCGCTTTTGAAGTGATGATGCAGGAGCGGGGTGACTTTGTTACGCTGCATGAACCTTTTAGCCCGGTCTATTACTATAGCAAAGGTCGTCTCAGTCATCGCTCAAAAGAAATAGACCCACAGCCAGAACATGAGACACCGGCTATCCTACAAAGCATCCAAGCCCAGGCGCAAAATCGCCCGATCTTTTTCAAAGACATGGCCTATTGTATTATGCATGTGATGGATGAAGCCCTGATCTTAAATTTTGAAAACACCTTCCTCATTCGCCATCCAGCGAAATCTCTACCCTCCATTTATGACAAGTGGCCTGACTTCAGCATCACAGAGACAGGTTATATTGCCCTGCACCAGATGTTTGAATTGGCCAAAAAGGTCAGCGGCAAAACACCTGCTGTGATTGATGCAGATGAGTTGGTCAAACATCCAAAGGCGACTGTGCGAGCCTATTGTCAGGCCACAGATATCCCCTTTATTGCAGAATCCTTACAGTGGGAGGCCAGTGATCGACCTGAGATTAGCTATTGGAAGGGGGGTAAGTGGCATACCACTGTGAAATCTAGCCGAGGTTTTCAAGAACAAGCCAGAGATTACGTTACGATTGATCATAACGAGCGTCTGAAAGAGGCTTATGAAATTTGTTTACCCTATTATGAAAAGCTCTATGAACAGAGGCTTCCCTTTACCAAGTGATGATGAACCAGAACGTCTCCTTGTCCCTGCGGATGAGCCAAACCAACCGCCACAGCTTCAAGATAAAGACGACCTTGCTCTGCTCACCCTGAACCCTCAACTCAAGGTACGCTTGCTACCTTGTTTAGCTTAGGCTTCTGTCTGTTTTGGGCGAGCATCGTCTATACTCAAGATCCGACAAGTTATTATGTCAAGGCTAATTCAACAATAACAACCGCGGATGGCCTCACTTGGACTACGGCCTACACCAATTTGCAAGATGCCCTAACCTGAAGAACGGGGTTGAAATTTATGGCGGCTTTGCAGCGACAGAGACGATGCGTAGTCAACGCAATTATACCACCAACGTGACCGTCCTCAGTGGGGATATTGACCAAAATGATACGACCGATAGCGAGGGTGTGGTCACAGATACGGCTAATATTGCTGGTAGCAATGCTTATCAGGTCTTCAACAATGCCAACGTCAATAGCAGCGTGATCCTAGATGGCTTCACCATTACCGCAGGAAAGGCGAATCAATCATGGGATGGGTATCAGAGTCGTCGTGGGGGAATGTTCAATGATGCGAGCAGTCCTAGCCTAAATAATGTCATCTTTAGGGGCAATTATGCTTATCGACAGGGCGGCGGAATGTTCAACCGTAACAACAGTAATCCTAGTCTGAGTAATGTGACCATCAGTAACAATTTTTCATACTATGGGGGGGGATGTACAACAGGTTCAGCAGTCCCAGCTTGAACAAGGTCACCTTTAGTGGTAATGTGGCTCATGACAATGGCGGTGGCATGGTCAGTGGGGGTTACTCTCCATGCCCAACTCTATCGCAATGATGGCGACGACCATTTTACCGCTATTCAGACGAATTTACCTGGTAGTGCCCCTGGCCGTGTTGTTTGGGAGATTATGATAATGATGGTGATCTGGCTCTTCTTCTCATAGGCCGAGACTCGACCTCAACCAATCAGAGCAAGGTTTATCGCAATGAAGGCCAAGACAGTTTTATAGACAGCAATGTAAACATAAAGCCGTTCATCCCAGAGGCTGTCCCTATCTGACTCAACTGATGATTTCCTACAGCAACGGCCCGTAGCACAGCCGCATATAGTCCTTGGTGTTGACGAGCAAATTGAGTCAATAGAGCTGTTTTGCCCACTCGCCGGCGACCCGTGACGACTAAAAATTCCGCTTGGATTATAGTGATAGACAAGGTGATACGTTAGAGAAAGTAGCAGAGGGCCTTTCGCACTTTTTTCAGTATAGATTGACAATAAACCTAATCTACGCTAATCTCCAGTCTAAAAAATTGACCTAACCCAAAGGATTGGCCTAATCTACAGGAACCAACGCAATGCCAAAAAAACCAAAACTAATGATCCCCGGCCCAGTTGATGTTTGGGAAGAAACTTTAGATGCTCTGGGCGAACCTGTTTACCCTTATTATGGCCCTGCCTGGGAGCCCATTTACGAAGAAACTTTAGCCCTGCTCAAACGTGTCATGTTGACAGAAAAGGAGGTTCTAATCATGACCGCCCCTGGGTCAGGAGCCATTGAGGCTGGTTTAGCAAACCTCTTTTCTCCCGGCAATAAGGTGGCCGTGGTCAGTAATGGTCACTGGGCTAAACGGATTAAAGATATTTTGACAGCCTATCGCTGTCAGATTGTGTCGGTCGATGATGAGTGGGGGCAACCTGCTAATGTAGATAAAATGAGGGAAGCCTTAGAAAAACAGCCTGACATCGCCGGTATCACAGTGGTCGCTAATGAAACCAGCACAGGCTTGAGGAATCCAGTGCAAGCCCTCGCCCAACTGGCTCATGAGCATGATATTCCTATTCTGGTTGATGCTATATCTGCCCTTGGTGGCTATTATTTTCCCATTGATGAGTGGGGCCTTGATGTTGTTTGCACCTCATCAAACAAGGCTTTGGAATTACCCCCAGGTCTAGGCATTTTGTCGGTTAGTGAGCGAGCTTGGGATATCATCGAAGCCAAAAAAGATGATCCCCATCGTGGTTGGTATTTTAACCTTTCGACCTGGAAATCGCGCCTAGATGAAGGTGTCCCCTCTCCCAATACTATGGCGACAAATTTAATTATAGCCCTCCGCGCCAGTTTGAAACGTATTTTGGAAGTCGAGACGCTGGAAGGACACTGGGCACGCTATGCTTGGGCCCAACGTGTCTTGCGGGCTGGGCTACGCAATATTGGCTTTGAAATGCTGGTCGCCAATGAGCATGCTTCCACTACCATCACCGCCGTCTTAATGCGCGATGATATCGCGGACGAAAAAGACCTCCGCAATTTTATATATGAACACCATAATTTTATGTTGGGCAGTATTGGTGGCCCATTAGCTGGTCGTGTCATACGTATCGGACACATGGGCAAGGCTGGTTCCCAGGAATATTTAGTGCCCTGCTTGCTCGGTATTGAAGACTATCTTCGCCGCCTGAAGCAAGTCGATGTGCCAGCAGGCGCGAGTTTGATCGGCTTGGCCGCTGAGGAGGTGTGGTATTAATCTCTGACGATAGCAATAGTTTTGTAAGAAATTGCCCCGAAAGTTTTGTCGCAAAATCAAATAAATATGTTCAGACTCTTAAGGTTGCCGCGCATCCTCTGAATTTGACCTTCTTGAATTAAGCCTAACCCAGAGAATTGGTGACAACCTTGAAGTTCTAATGTCGATCAACCCTTCATTATCTAAAAGGAGAACCCCATGACATCAAACACATTTTCAGACCAAACGCCACCCTCTTTTATCCAAAAACACTGGCAGAAGCTGCTTGCATTGCTGATTTGGGTCGTCATCATCGGCGGCTATTTTTGGTATAAGATCGCTAATGACTTAACAACTTTGCAAATTAGCTTACAATTGGTTGCGCTGATGCAAACGCCTCTAGGCCCCCTGATTTATATTTTCATTTATGCGCTACGTCCCCTGATCTTCTTCTCAGCTATAATTTTGACCCTTGCCGCTGGCTCTATATTCGGCGCAGGCTCGATTGCTAATTTAATTTTAGCCATTATTTATACCGTCATCGCCAGCAATACATCATCGCTCGTGGCCTATTTTATTGGTCGTTATTTTGGCGAAGGGCTTTTGGAAACTTCAGATGACGATACGGGGGTTATTCAGACATATACGAATCGTTTGCGCGAAAACAGCTTTGAAACGGTCCTGATTATGCGTCTCATTTTCTTACCTTATGATTTAGTGACCTATCTTTGTGGCTTTTTACGCATTGACTGGAAAGCCTTCATTTTAGCAACCGCTATTGGCTCCATTCCTGGCACCGTTTCTTTTGTTGCCTTTGGAGCCTCTGTCAACATTTCAGACATTGCTGACGGGCAAAGGCCTGAGTTTAATCCTTGGGTTATCGGTTTCGGGCTCATCATTTTTGTTGCTAGCATCGGTCTATCTCATTACTTCAAAAAACGAGAGGCTACCAAAGAAACATCATCAATATAGACTCTTTAATTTTTAATTACTAAACATGGAGAAAGCACAATGACAGATCCAGCAAATGACCCTATCACCATTCCGCCTATGGACGATTATAATCAAACCTTGATAGCCAACGTCCACCCCCCCAACTGGCAAAACCCAAGGCCTTCCGGCCGCTACAATATGGTTGTTATCGGGGGGGGGACAGGCGGATTAGTCACAGCCGCGGTGACAGCTGGACTAGGCGGTAAAGTGGCCTTAATTGAACGCCATCTTTTAGGCGGTGACTGTCTCAATGTCGGGTGTTTACCCTCGAAAGCCATTATTCGTCCCGCTGCCATTCTAGGGGAACTGAGGAGAGCCGAGGACTTTGGTCTCAAAATCGAAGGCAAGGTGACAGCAGACTTCGGGGCAGTCATGGAGCGCATGCGACGCATCCGCGCCAAAGTCAGTCGCGTAGACTCAGCCAAACGCTATCAATCTTTAGGCGTTGATATTTATTTAGGGGCTGGGAAATTTACAGGCCCGGATCGAATCGAAGTGGCCGGCCAAACCTTGAATTTTAGCAAAAGTGTTATCGCCACTGGGGCCCGAGCGATTGAACTACCTATACCGGGTCTCGCTGATGCAGGCTATATCACCAATGAAACCTTGTTTAACCTGACCGAAATGCCGCCTCGCTTAGGCGTGATTGGGGCTGGGCCAATTGGCTGCGAAATGTCGCAAACTTTTTGCCGTTTAGGGGCAGAAGTCTATCTATTTAATGCTTCTGACCAGATATTGGCCCGTGAAGATAAAGATGCCGCTAAAATCGTGCAAGAAGCATTCATCCAAGATGGGATTAACCTTATTTTCCAGGCCAAAATCACCAAAATTACCCCCTCAGAGACGGGAAAAACCATACATTATGAAACGGAAGGGGGACAAAGGCAACTAGAAGTTGATGAAATTTTGGTCTCGGTCGGTCGTACCCCAAACGTAGAAGGTATGGGCTTGGAGGCTGCTGGGGTTGAGTATGATAAACGCAGCGGGGTAATTGTGGATGATTACTTAAAAACCACCAACCCCAATATTTTCGCGGTTGGTGATGTGAGCCTGAAATATAAATTCACCCACGCCGCCGATGCTGCAGCCCGAATTGTGATACGCAATGCCTTCTTCAAGGGCAGGAGTAAGGTGAGCGACTTGATTATGCCATGGTGTACCTATACTGAACCCGAAATTGCCCACGTTGGACTCTATGAACACCAAGCGCAAGAGGCAGGCCTGGCACTGGATACTTATACCATTCACTTTGATGATGTTGACCGTGCCCTTGCTGATGGCGATGAAGAAGGCTTGCTCAAAATTCATACCAAAAAAGGCTCAGACAAAATCCTGGGGGCAACCATCGTGGCCCGCAATGCCGGGGACATGATCAGCGAAATTACCGTGGCGATGGTGGGTCAGGTTGGCTTAAGCACAATAGCCAATGCTATTCATCCCTATCCCACTCAAGCTGAGGCGATCAAAAAAGCAGCAGACGCTTATAACCGTAGCCGTCTCACACCTACTGTGCAAAAACTCTTTACCTGGTGGCTGGCCCGAAGTCGGTAGTTATTAGATATTAGTTAGTGGTTTGCTGAAAACATACAGAGCGAAAGAGCCAATTTGACTTGGCCTGAGGGGTCATGGTTTCTAAAAGTTAAATTTATCTCTGTCTAAGATATTGACTTCAACAAAAAGACAAAGTGAGATGGGTTGTGATCTTTTATCTAATCATCACCTACCTCGCTTTGTTTTTTCATCTTATGACATAATCTTGCGCTAGAAAGCTACAGAATGACAACGACCTGTGGCAGAAGATAGATATCTTGTTCAATCCTCCTCTTCGGGGCCGTTTGCGGGGTATCCGCAATTGGGGCAGATTGTGGGGTTGTTTTGGTAGGCATAATTTCGTTGCTCCAAATACTTGTTACGCTCAATGACGATCATAGCATCATTCAACAGTTGGTAATAACGCTCCTGATAAAATTTCCGTTGTTCAATCTCGCGTGATAACGCATACGCTAGGCCAGCATAAATCATGGTTACAATTATTAAAGTGTATTATTTTATTAAACAACACACATATAATAATTGAAAATCGGGGTTACGTTCAATCACCAAACATAGCCAACGATTATATCATAATCGTTGTTGCAATGATGACATTTCGTCATCATTTGGTCAAGAAAATTTCTGGGCCACCAACACGATTTGTTTGCGTAATGATTAAGAAGCATCTTAACATTTCCCAAAGCAAATCGTAGCCGCTAAAGGGAATAGTACCAAAAGGACTCCCCCTTTAACGAGGAAAGTGCATTTCCTCACCGCATAGGCCAAGAAAATTTGTGGTTTCGCAGCGAATTACCCGATCGACCCCACCCTCTTTATTCCTAAGCTAGAGGGTCGATTAACTGTTTATTTAGATACTCAGCTCATTGAACAGATAGACCACTTCAAGAACCCTGCGGCGAGGCAATTACAAGATCAACCTATTTTCATCTCGCTCCCCCTGAATTTTCAAACCAAGCGTTTAAGCCTGCATCTATTCCCATTGTGCTTTATTTGGTTAACCGCACCCAACGCGCTTATCTATTATTGGGTGCGGTTATGATTGGGGCAGGTATTTGTATCTTTGTGCCGACACAACTGAAATATTTCGTTTTACCTTATCCCCGTTTATGGTATATTCTGACTCAAATCTCCTTAAATATAATGCTCATCAGCTTGCTTGCCTTTTATGAGCATATTTTTACGCCCACCTATCGTCTAATCCTGCGTCGCCTGTGGCAGTGTCATCTAATTTACGCCCTCATTCCCCCTTTGGGCAACTACCTAACCCTCTCAACTTTGGGCATCAGTGAATTGTTGATCTTATTGGTCGCCACGTTGCATGGTCTCTTCCAACGCAATGTCGAATCAGGTATTTTCGTGGGAGGGTTCGCTATTTTTGCGCCCTTCAGGGCCATTGATGGCTTATTAAATTTGGGACTATTTCCCCTGTCAACGGCTCTCTTTCATTTTGGCATGCTAACCATCATCATCGCCTTCAGCTTCATTTTAATTCGACGTTTTGTGCTAGTCTATCAACAAATAGCTGATACAAATGATGCCTTGGCGCGTTTTGTGCCGACAGCCTTCTTAAATTATTTAGGCCGTAAAAATATTATCGATATTCAATTGGGCGACCAAATTCAGACCTCCATGACCATCCTATTTTCAGACATCCGCGCATTCACGACGCTCTCTGAACAGATGACTCCTCAAGAAACCTTTAATTTCATTAACGATTATCTGAAACAGGTCAGTCCGATTATCCGTCAACATCAGGGCTTCATTGATAAATACATTGGCGATGCGATCATGGCCCTCTTCCCTGATTGCACCGATGACAGTCTTCAGGCAGCCATCGCCATGCAGCAAGCTGTGCTCGACTTTAATATCCAGCGGCAAGAATTAGGGCAACCACCAATCAGCATTGGTCTGGCTCTGCATACAGGTAGTTTAATGCTAGGCACGATTGGCGAACAAAAACGCATGGAAAGCACCGTCATCTCCGATGCCGTCAACTTAGCCTCCCGTTTAGAAGGTCTGACCAAATACTATGGAGTCGGGCTAATTATCAGCGAAACGACCTTAGCTTGTTTAGCAGATGATTGGCAAAAATATTGCCGCTTTTTAGATCGCGTGAAAGTGAAAGGGAAAACAGAGGCTATTTCTATCTTTGAAATCTTCCGTGGTGATACAGCCAAGATTATTAGGGTCAAACAATTTACCAAGGGTGATTTTGAACGGGGGGTCAAATATTATCGTGTGCGTCATTTTGACCAAGCCGAGCATTGCCTGAAGCGCGTTTTATCGGCCCATCCCGATGATAAAGCGGCGAAGATTTATTTGGAACGTATTCAACGTTTTCGGCGGTTTGGCGTGCCGATGGATTGGGATGGCGTGGAGGCTTTGACGGAGAAGTGAGGGCTTGGGCAAAGATAGCCTACGGATTAAATAAAACACAGATCCTGGCAAATATTATATCGTTCGGGCCTATATGACTCTTTGTGCCTTACTTAATTCCTAAATCCGCTACATAATCCACAATCTGCTTCGGTTGACCATCTAGGCTTGTCTCCATCGCGGCGATGACCATGGCAAAGCTTTTGATATTATCCTCAATCCGTGTATCCGAAGGCTGACCATCATCAAGCCAGTTCAAAAATTCATCAAAGAGATGATCATGCCCCTCCCAGAGAATTTCAGGAGCTTCATAAATTTCTGTCTCTTGACCCACCCGATGGATTTGCATGGTGTGTCCCTCGGCAATTTCGACAGTTCCTGCCTCGAACTCAGCCCGATAATACTCTCGATGCCAGCAATTGGTGATGCCGGCGGCGGTGCTATTGCCTTCGTAAAAAGTGTGGGTGTCATTATTCATCCGCATTAAAAACAGGCCGCTAGAATGATGCTTGAAGCTGGACCAGCTTGGGTTCCAACCAAAGCCGGTCAGGGTCTCACAATCGCCACCAGAGAGAAAGCGTAACATATCGAAATGATGGACAGAACCTTCAAATAACAGGGCAAAATCCATATCATGTCGCCAAGCTTTGCCCCAAGATAAATATTCTCGATAATCGCAGGCGTAACGCCCCAAGATATGTTGCAAACGACCCAATTGCCCCTCATCGCGGATGCGACCTAGCTCCTGCTTATTGCGAGCATAGCGATAATTTTGAATGATGGCACAGGGTAAGCCCGTTTTTTGCGCGGCGCGGAGCATATCTTTCGCTGCTTCCAAAGTTCCTGCAATCGGTTTTTCACAAATAACAGGCAGTCCCTGCTCTAAAGCTGAAACGACAGCTTCGCGATGAAATTGCGGCGGTGTCGCAACACCACAGAAATCGGCCTTGACGCTCTCTAAGGCTGTCTGAACATCGCTAAAAAGTTGTTTTTTTTCTAAACCAAGCACTTGAGCCTGTTGGACCAAGATTTCTGGGACAATATCGACTAAACCGACGATTTTGATTCGGTCCTGAAAATTCTCAGTCCAACGTTTGATCCAGCCACCAGCCATACCGCCGCCACCGACCATGAGACAGGTTTTAATTCCCATCTAAGTAACTCCTTTGTTCTATCAATTAACACTTAACAAAAATCAATAATAACCACGCTAAAGAAGATGACCAATCAATATTGTAGAACCTTGGCTCTCACTCCGTAGAAACTACGGATACACTCCAGAACCTTCCGTATTTCTTCCTGAGCCATCTCTCCAAAAAGAGCAGAAATTTTTACGCTTCCGAGCCATCTCAAAAAAAGCTATACTAGGGCCAAATAGGGATTATAGAGTAAAGATTAATCAGGCGCAAGGTACAAGGTTACCTGATCCCTAAATATAGATAGAGGAAACGATGATACAACAAAGTACATTGCTCTCTACACAAAGAGCTGATTTAAATCTTAAGTGGCTTTGGAAGGAGTATGGCTTATTAAGCAGATAAATTTATCATCTCTAACAAAATACCAATGATTTTTTTGATATTACTTGTATAATATTTCTCAATATCAATATAGACTTCATCTTCTTTTAATTTAATAAACTTCCACTCATCTCCCCTGGCCTGATTCATCGCCAATTTTTTTATCTCTAACAAAATATTGATGATGATTAACTCAGATCGTGCTTTCTCTGTATTAATCGCTAAGGCCAGCGGAATGTTTGTCTTCAGCGTCTCCTGCAAATTACTGCTAAGATCTGCTTCGGGGATGTTGACAAATAGATCCTGATCTTCAATTACTTTCATTGACTACCTAGTCCACAATAGCCTGCGTCGCTAAAGCCCGAAAATCACGCGAGAGCGGGTAATGACCAGAGGGCATGAATTGGGTCATGACCAGGCCAATCATATCTTCTTGGGGATCAATCCAATAATAAGTATTGGCCGCCCCAGACCAACCATAAGAACCAAGCGAGCTAATCATTTGCGATTGAGCCACATCTACCAGAACTCGGACTCCTAAGCCAAAACCATAGCCTTTAAAGATATTGCCCCCAAGGCTAATGGGCATTTGATCAGGGCGCAGATGATTGAGCGTCATCAACTCGACTGTTTTGCGGCTGAGCAGGCGTGTACCGTCTAAGTGGCCTTGGTTGAGCATCATTTGGGCAAAACGGAGATAGTCGGCTGTGGTGGAGAGCAAGCCGCCGCCACCAGAGAGGAAAGGTCTTGGGGCGGAGAATTGGCTGGTGCTAGGATGATCGAGGACTTTCAAGCCGCCCTCTTTAGCCAAGGTATAGTTGACGGCGAAACGATCTTGTTTTCCTTCAGGAACATAAAAAGCCGTCTCCTGCATCCCCAGCGGCTTGAAAATTCTCTCTTCCAGCAAGGTATCGAGCGATGTATTGGAGATGACTTGTATTAAATAGCCTAAAACATCTGTAGCCACACTATACCGCCAAGTCTTGCCTGGCTGATATTGGAGTGGGATGTCGGCCAGCTTTTCGATCATGGTTTCGAGGCTATTCTCAGGGTGCAGCACTTTTGCCTGGCGATACAGCTTATCTACCGGGGTGTCTTCAAAAAAGCCGTAGCTGAGACCAGCCGTATGAATGAATAAATCGCGGATGGTCATATCACGTTCGAGATCAACCAGCTTGAGACCCGTAAAATCTGGGCCAGCATAGACTTTGAGCCTTTTGAAAGCCGGAATATATTTCGTCACTGGCTCGTCCAGATGAAACTTATTCTCTTCATAAAGCATCATGGCCGCGACGCTGACGATGGTTTTGGTCATGGAATAAATGCGGAAAATCGTATCAACCTGCATCGGTTTATTGGCTTCAATGTCTTGCCTGCCATAAGTTTCACAATGTGCGACTTTGCCTCGTCGAGCGATGAGGGTCAAGATACCCGCCAGCTTTTCTTCGTCGATATAGCTTTGCATGACAGGCGCAACCCGCGCTAAACGCTCGCTGGATAGGCCAAGGCTTTCGGGGGAGGTGATTTTCATGAGGAAGTCCTTTTTGGGCAGTCTTTTTTATAATTTGATGGAGGCCATTATACTGTCTATTCAAATAAACAACAAGGGAATTTTATGACTTTTGAAATTGAATTAACAGAAGAAGCAGAGACAGAAAAGTGCAGAGGAAGGCCGATCAAATCGTTTTTCATCAAAAAAATCAGCGTCCCTCTGCGTTCATTTGCGCCCAAAATGCTGGTCGACAGATTATGCAAACAACACGATTTACTTTGCCAAAGCCTCTGGCACAGGCCCACTTAACATCGCCACCAACAACTGCACCGCCTGTTCAACATCGTTCAAATCAACGATTTCCGAAGGGGTATGCACATGCCGACAAGGAACAGATAGACAGCCAGCTGCCGCCCCCCCTTTCGCTAATTGCATGGCTGAGGCATCCGTGCCACCAAAGATCAAAATCTCTAATTGATAGGGAATATCCAGTGCTTCAGCCGTCTCAATCATCCAATCTTTCACCGCCGGGTGAGAGATATTGCTGCGGTCCATAATCTTAACGGCCGCCCCTTTGCCCAGCACGACGGGAAAATGTTTAACTTCGGGCAGGTCGCCACATAGGGTGACATCAAGGGCAATGGCAATATCGGGGTCAACCTGAAAAGCACCTGTTTGGGCCCCTCTCAGGCCGACCTCTTCTTGGACGGTGAAGACGAAATGGATATCATGAGGGGTCTCGGTTAATCGTTTCAAAGCCTCAATTTGCACCGCACAGCCAACCCGATCATCCATACTTTTCGCCATCATCCGTTCACCCAAATCTTGGGCTGGCCCATAGAAACCTGCCACATCCCCGATTTTGATCGGGCAGTCTTTACCTTGCGACAAACCAATATCGATATACAAATTATGATATGTCGGGGTATTACCGCGGGCATCCCAATTAATATTGATCAGGCCCATCACATCGTTTTCAAAAATCACTCGGGCACTGACCAAATTTTGAGGAAACAGACCGCCGATATTGGTAAATCGCAAAAAACCTTCTTCCTCAATCTCTGTCACCATCAAGCCAATTTCATCCATATGCGCGGCCAGCATGATGGTTTGCCCCTCTCCTGTGCCGTTTTTGACAGCGTGAAGATTGCCTAAGGCATCAACAGATACTGAGTCAACATGGGCTTCAATCTCTGTTTGAATAAACTGGCATACTTGCCCTTCGTAACCAGAAGGGCCATAGATAGCGGTTAACTTTTTAATAAGCTCTTTCATGAATTTTTCCAGTTATCGGCGTAATTCAGCGATGAGTCGTGCTGCTTGACAAATTCTCGTGAAATCCGCTTACGTCATCGAATACGTGCTACGACAATTCGTCAAGTTGCTTCATTCAAAATGAACCAAGCCCAGTTATCTGATTTAGGGATAAAGTTCATTGCCACCGTGATGGCAAGT
The DNA here is from genome assembly GCA_965199695.1 of Anaerolineae bacterium. Classification (GTDB taxonomy): domain Bacteria; phylum Chloroflexota; class Anaerolineae; order 4572-78; family 4572-78; genus CBDAUV01. The sequence continues at coordinate 4,109,332 of OZ241372.1, forward strand.
CGTTTAAAGTCATTTCAACCAACTTTATACTATGCCAAAAATCCTGTAACTCTATCAAGGCAGCAGGACTGTGAATATAGCGGCTAGGGACAGAAATATTAATTGTTGGAATGCCTGTTCGACTTTTATGAATGGCTCCGGCATCTGTGCCGCCTAAGCCTGGCTTTTTATATTGATAAGGGATTTGATAAGTCTGAGCCACGTCTTCAACCAAATCGATCAACCGCCGATTTGGAATATAAGAGCGATCCATCAAAGTCAAACATGGCCCTGCCCCCAAACGAGGATAGCTGATTTCCTCTTTTGTCGCTTGGGGCAAATCATCTACAGTGGTACATTCTAAAACCACAGCTAAAGTCGGGGTTAAACGATGAGCAGCTACTTGTGCGCCTCGGAGGCCAACTTCTTCTTGGACGGTAAAAACACCAACAACATCAATGGGATAATCGTCCTTTAACATCTCAACAAGCATGGCACAGCCCACCCGATTGTCTAAAGCCTTACCTTTCACCACACCTTGCTCGCTATTGTCAGGGTCGGTATTAAGATGACCAAACTGTGTATCAAAGACAGCATAATCCCCTACGGCTACTTTAGCAGAAGCAACCTCCTTAGAGGGGGCCCCGATATCAATGACAAGACTATTAATATCTGGCACTTTGCGGCGAACGCTATCTGACGTATGATGAATGGCTTCTAAGCCAATGACACCAGGCAGTTTATTGGGGCCGACCAATAAGCTTTTACCAGGTAAGATACGCGCATCAAATCCGCCGACTGTCGCAAATTGTAAAACACCCTCGCCTGTGACCTTAGTAATCATGAAACCCACTTCATCCATGTGCGCTGTAATCATCACCGTGAGGTCGGTCTTGGCTTGTGCTTTTTTCGTCGCGTAAACATTACCCATCGTGTCAACAGTGAGGTCATCAACGATTGGCTTCAGGGCTGATATAATAATTTTACGGATGAGGCCTTCATTACCAGAGACTCCTGCCTCATTTGACAGGTCTTCCAAAAGCATCATGGTTCTCCAAATCAATCCATTTATTCAGTTATCTCTGAGTCCAAACCATCTTTAGGAATCAAGTCATCGATAAAGTCTTCGTTTAAATCGGCGATGAAATAAGCCATAAGGCGACCAATACGTTCAATATCTTTCAAGTTAACGGTCTCAATGGGTGAGTGCATATAACGTAGGGGGATACCAAGCAAAGCAGTAGGGATACCATCGCGGGCTGTTTGAATAGCCCAAGCATCAGTCCCAGTACCGGCTGGCTCTGGCTCAATTTGTATATTCATTTCTAGGTCAGCGGCTGTCTCCTGCAAATGTTGAGCCATGACAGGATGAATGTTTGCCCCAATAGAAAGAACTGGGCCCTTGCCCAGTTCGATGTCATGATTACTGGCGACAACAGGTGCTTTGGCGAAGGTCACATCAATGGCAATTGCAACATCAGGGTTGAGACGATAGGCACTTGTTTGGGCCCCTTTCAAGCCGACTTCTTCCTGACTAGAAGCAACAGCATAAACATCCCAGTGATGCTGAAGACGACTCAAAATTTTTAAACAGACGTAGAGTGACACGACAGAGACGCGATCATCAAAAGCCTTTCCACTCACTAAATTGTTCAGTAGTTCAAGCGGAGATTTGCGATAGGTGATTAAATCGCCCACCCGAATTTTTTGGGTCACAATGTCAGCCGATAAGCCCAAATCAATCTGATAGGTCGCCATATCAGGATATTTATTACGATCTTGATCGGTAAAGTGAGGTGGCCGTGAGGCGATGATCCCATGAAACGGCGTTTGATCTCGCCCAAATACGGTGACTTCTTGACCTAAAACAAGTCGCCCATCTAAACCGCCCACTGGGGTGAAATGTAAAAAACCTCGGTCAATATTCGTCACCATCGCTCCCACCTCATCCATGTGGGCTGATAGCATAATGCTTCGTCGAGGAACACCATCGACAGCTTGGCCGCGTTTCAGCATGGTTAAGCTACTCATGGAATCTTGGCTAAATTCATCAACATAGGGAGCATATCTTTCACGGAGCAAGTCACAAATTGCCTGTTCATAACCTGACACGCCCGGTGTCGTCGATAAGACCTTGAGCAAATCTAATAATTCTTGGGTCATAAATTCATCCTATCTTCAGTGATGCTGATATAAAAAACGTGGAAAGCAGTTGAAAATATACTACCCTCCACGTATCTTACCTGTTACATCTAAAGATTCTATTTTCAAAAGAGCTATATTATACTAATCATCTGGGATGAGTCAATCCAGAACCTCAATAATTTGACGATTTAATCAGAATTAAAATGTTAATCGTTTTAAAGATTCAGTATATTTATAGTCCAAACCTGCTTCTTTACTTGTGTTCGCCGTCCGCTCTCGTATACGGTCGCCTAGCTTCTCCGGTTGACGGACTTGACTAGTATGTTGCTGAAGAGCCTCAATTCGTTGCTCAATATAGTCCGTCACATTTTCCCAGTAATCAGGGCTAGCAGTCCAATAAAGATAGGCTTCTGAAACACGCCAGACATCAATATCGCCTTTAAATTGGTCTGGAAAAACGTGACACTCACGGGCCGCATAAATCGCGTCTAAGGCAGCAAAACCGGCCGCTCGGTGATCAGGATGTAATTGATACGGTCGCCAAGGATCTATCGCCATTAAGATATGAGGCCGATACTGCCGCATTAAGCCAGCCAGTTGACGACGCAAAGCCATTGTATTCTCTAACGTCTGGTCGGGATACCCTAAAAAAACAACCTCCTTCACCCCTAGTGTCCTGGCTGCATCCCATTGCTCCTTTTCTCGTGTCACGGCTAAGTCACCGGGTCTGACAGCAGGGTCGTGGGTGCCTTTATCGCCATTCGTAATGATGACATAAGTAAACTCCTTGCCAGCCGCAGCCCATTTCGCGATCGTGCCCCCACAACCAAATTCCGGGTCATCAGGATGGGCTGCCACGACCATGACCCGTTTAAGATCGTCTTTTGTATCGGTCATAATACAAATGATATCTCCTTAAACAATTAACAATTAGTAATTAGCAATAAACACCTCATCGCCAATTGTTAACTATTGATCAATTTATCTCATCTAAAGGAAAAATGGGTCGAGGAACATGTTTATAAGGAAAACGAGTTAAATTGGCACTACATAACCCTGACGTATCCAGGTCAATAATCCCTGTCGCAATGGGTAAATAAGCAGCCTGATATGCTAGGGCTGATTTAACCACGATCATTTTTTGTTTTTCTGGGATAATGCCCACACCTCTCAGCTGAACCAAATCAAAAGGTGGCGTTTTACGCTCAGTAAGAAGAATATTTACCCCGCCCACACGCAACCAAGCTGTGCGCCCCATACGGAGCGTATTCCCATAAAATGAAGAAAAATGATTATCCGCCAATTCGCACTCAAATTCACCATTCGATAAAGTTTGCACGACACCTGTAACTTTGATTGGATCGCCATGCCAGTTATCAGATTTACCACCTATGTCCAGAGTCACATCAGTTCCTTCACCAGATGCCCAACATAAGGCAACCGCCTCAGGGTCAGCTAATACAACCGTTCCTTCTTGTACATCCTTTTCAATCATTGCCTTCAAGGCATCTGTGCCATCACCTGGAGAACCGCCCCCAATATTATCCGTAGAATCGACTAAAATGATGGGGCCACCTGGATGGGCTGCTGCTTGGGAGATCGCTTCAGTAGGAGAAATGAATTCAGGCTGAACTTTTTTAATATTTTGGCGTAAAATATCAGCCAACTCTTCAGCATAAATTTGCGCTAAATGTCTATCCTGATTCGTTGTGACAATGATACTCGGCCCAGTAAAGGGCGTATCAGCATAAGCAAAACCACCCATGACACAAATACATATAACCTCATCTTCTGCTTCCAATTCCGATGCCCGTTTGTGAACAGGATGTAGGGGCAGGTCGGCTGTCCCTGTGTCTTGTGGTGGCAATAAAACAGACACATGCTCTAGGGCAGATGTTGGTTGAAGTTGCTCTGTCAAAATTCGATGCATAATTTGACTTGCTTCTAAGCCTCTAGCATGAGGATCTACATGGGGGTTCGTATCAAAAGCAACCAAAACATCAGCCAATTCAACCATATTAGGGCTGACATTGCCATGCATATCTAACTCAACCACGATGGGTATTTCAGGACCAACGATTTGACGCACTTGGGCTAAAATATGACTTTCAGCATCAAGATGATCTTCGGTAACCATCGCCCCATGTAAAACTAATAAAACCCCATCTAGGGGAAGAGCTTGTTTCAAGCGTCTTTCTAAGTCATCCAAAATCGTTTGATAAGCATCAGCCGTGACAATCCCAGCTGGCATAGCCACAGCATAAACTGTCGGCACTAAGGTCCATCCATTTTTCTTCGCGCCTTTGATCATCCCCCCTAATCCAGAGCGTGTGTCACACAGGGCCTGAATCATCTCATCGCCCTGATATAAGGCCTGATTTTGAAAATCAGTTAGGGTTGTTTGCCTTTCTATAAACGTATGTGTTTCGTGAGCAATGCCCCCAATAGCAATACTGGGACTACTTGATGGCATATCCTGCGTCATAGTGATTCACCTTTCTCATTCCGAATCACCTTGGTAAAAGCGTCCCCGACCTCAGAGGGTCGCAGGGACGAAGGCAGGTGCGGCTTCAGGCCCCGATTTGCCTCATCTATACAATCTATCATAAGTCTCCTCCTTTTTGAGACAGCGATATTAGAGACCGGCCTTACAACTCAACATAAATAGCTGGACAGTGTGAGCTATAATATCTAATTTAGCTTTTTATCCTAGAACTAAATAAAACTTTTCCAGAAGGATAGCAGGGAGATAGAAGCCTATTGCAGAAAAATTCATGAACGGCAAATTTGGCATAAATGGTGGGTATTTGCCAGTGCTTCGCTTGACTTGATGAAATAAGGCGGGCGATATTTCAGAGGCGTAGGACCCTTCGCGCTCAAGCTTCGTTTCCACAATTTTTTTGCCCATAAACGTTGCCGTCCGTGCAGTCGCATAAGGTGAAGCACCGACATCGTGCTTAACACCACTCGGCCAGCCAACCACCATGACGGAATCAGGTCGTGTCACAGGATGGCTCAATTTATCAGGCCGACACAAAATGGGTAGCAAAGTATTTAGCCGACCGTAAGCTGAAGTTAACTGATCCATCAAGCCACAGGGAGTGCCAACCAACTCGTTTTCAGCCAATTGTCCCAGCCGAGCTAATTCGGTTCCTTCAAATTCACGTCTGGCCAATTGGGCCAAAGCCTTTAAGGTCGCAATTTCCAAGGCTGCACTACTGGCCAGGCCCATCGCTTGAGGAACGCTAGAATCTATTTTAAACTAAGCCTGTTTCTGGTATCCAATTTTTGGCACGACAAAAAACAAAAAGCGTTCCTAAAACATATTTAGCCCAATGACTGATTTTTTCCTCTCCAGGACCAAAGAACCGCTATAATTAGCTACCCCGCCCATAAAGTCAATCCGCCCAGATGCTTGACCGATAAAAACATCGACCTCAGACTTAGTTGAAGAAGGACTCATGGCAATCCTAATTCTGAAATAGGTTCATTAAAGATTTTCAGTCTCTTTTAACATACTAGCAAAAGCCTTTAGCATGGCCTGTTCATCAGATGCCTCAGCCTTTAAGTCAATATCAAAGTGATTATAAGAGGCTGTGCAGTCACAACGCCAAACTGTATCCCCTTTGCGCTTAAACAGACTATAGGTCTTTGGGCCACTTTGAAAGGTATAAACTTCAACCTGTTTACGATGTCCCCGAAAGGTATGAACGATATCGACACCCTCAACGGAGGTGCTTTCATAAAGCGTTGACATGATAACTCCTATGCAATAACAACGACAATGAGTGTGTCAGGATTGAATTTACCGCTATTTCCCTTCCTGCTTAATCAATTCGTCTAATTCCATCTCCGATAGGCCAGTCACCGCCGCAATCAAGGCCAGATCAAGACTCTAGTTTGGGAACCAGATTGGAACAGTTAAAAAAACTATCGCTAAATGTCTGCCGTAAAAATGCGACAGATGCGGGGGCTTCCTGTGCAAAATCTTTCCAACGACATTCTACGGACACGAGGCCATCATAACCGGCCTTGTCCAAACAGTCTACAAAGACATCATAAGGGTATTGGCCTGTCCCCGGGGCCCCACGTCCTGTATCAGCGACATGAATGTGAGTCAGCCAATCTTTATATTTCACGATTTCCTCTAAAGGTTCCTGATCTTCATCCATGTGATAAAAATCAGCCAAAACCCGAATCGAGGAACGATTGACTTTTTGAGCAATATCAACGCCTTCGGCCACGCTATTGATGACATTCGATTCCTTACGATTGAGCGGTTCGATAGAAATGATAATATCCCTCTCATCAGTGACATCGGCAATAAGGGTGAAAAAGTGAACCAATTGTTCCATCGCTTCTTCTCGTGAAAAGCCATCAGGGATACTGCGCGAGCCACCACTGCCGATCACAACAGTCTTCGCCCCAATTATCTGTACCCGAGTGATCGCATTTCGAATATACCGCTTCATCCGATCTTCATCAACCACAGGTCCTACAACCTTCAAATCACGGGGCATAAATAAATTAAAAGCCATGATAGAAATAGGTGATGCCTGATATTTTTCTAAAATCGGGGCAAAAATCTCATCATCCTCATCAGCCCTTAAAGAAGTTACACCTGCCTCTAAATAATCAAACCCAGCTACATGTACCTCCGCCGCTTGATCAATTGAACCACAACATCCAAATAACATTATCCTCTCCGGAATCAATTATCAATTAGTAATTAGTAATGAGCAATGTGTTATCACTCATTGTTCATTGTTCATTATTTACCGGTCGGGGTGCATTAGCCCAATGACCGCTGGGGTCTGACCCACTGACAATAACACCTTTAGCATGCCAATCTAAGTGAGCCTTTACATCAGCAGCACAATAACGCAAGGTTAGGCCACACCGTCGACGGTCAGAATCATTTGCCTCGGAGCCATGTAAAAGCAGATCAGAATGCATCGATATCTCACCAGCTTTGAGTTCATTATCAACAGGGGGGCCATATTGCTCTGCCTCTTCCACGGTTTGATTTAAGACATTATGTTCATCATCCTCACTCAGACGATAGGTCACAATAATTGTTCAGGCCAAAGTGTCTTGTACCTTGACCCAAATAATTATGGCATACCAAAAAGCCCTAGCGAAAGATGCCAGGGCTTCCTTATTTAACGGTAACCAAATCATTCCTTAATATAAGCAACCATCAAGGTTTCATTACGACCAGGTGTACTATTAAAATACACTTCATCCATCAAAGCTTGGGTCAAAAATAAGCCCCTGCCGCGAAAATCATCCCGCTTAGGTCGATCAATAGGTTCATTAGGAATGGGCTTATGACCCTTATCTATGACGGCAATTTGGATGTGGTCTGAGCCAATTAGAAGACCTACCAAGACCCGAATATCACTATCCAGCGAATTACCATGTTCAATAGCGTTAATACAGGCTTCGGCAACTGCTGTCTTTAAATCATCGACACGTTCCTCAGTGAATCCAAGTTTACGAGCCACGGCTGCTACAGAGGCCATTGCCACTTTTTCGTATCCCAGTTCGCTGGGTATATGAATTTCAATCGTATGTTGATCCGGTGTTGGTGTTTGCACCATATCTCCCATATTGAGTATGAGATAAGTATATCATATTCTCGTCTAAATCAAAAGTGGTCAACTAGGTTACTATACTGACAATTCATTTGATTCTTCAGGGTCAAATTTTTTCATCAGCAACCTAGATACTTTTTTGAATACGCCATCAAATTCAAACCCTATGCTTTTGATGCTTTCATTTTATGGTATAATCGTAAAAGCCTGTAAAAAAATTTTGCAGTCAGAATCTCAAAGATTAATGCTATATATTATGGCTCATTGAGAAATTTTGTGGAAATAGAGAAAACAGCGTGTAAATGGGCAAAGTTGCAAAGTCTGCCAAGATAAGCTCTTATGTAAGAACTTTGCTACTTTCTCTAGCGTTTGAACTTATCTACCACACAAATTCTCATAGAACCTATATTATTAAGGTGAAAAAATCCATGACCGAACAAGTTTTTGATATTTTAAAGCAAAGAGGATTTATTGCCCAAGTAACCGATGAAGAAGCCATTCGTAAGATGCTGAACCAAGGCCAAGTCACCGTTTATAATGGCTATGATCCCACAGCAGACAGCTTGCATGTCGGCCATCTCGTCACCATTATGGCCCTGATGCACTTACAGCAGGCTGGTCATCGGCCAATCGGATTGGTAGGTTGCGGAACCACCATGATCGGCGACCCTAGCGGCAAGACAGAATTGCGCCAAATGATGACTGAGGAAAAAATTCGGGCCAATGGGCTCAAAATACAAAGCCAATTGAATCATTATTTGGATTTTGATGGTGGTCAGGCGATTTATGTTGATAATTCGGAATGGTTGCTAGAATTGAATTATGTTCAGTTTTTATGCGGAATTGGCCGTCATTTCAGCGTCAATCGCATGTTGGCTGCCGAAGCCTACAAACAACGACTAGAAAAGGGGTTAAATTTCATTGAATTTAATTATCAGCTACTTCAAGCTTACGATTACTTGCTTATTTATCAAAAATACAATTGCACAATGCAACTCGGTGGTGACGACCAATGGGGCAACCTCTTGGCTGGCGTTGACTTAATTCGGCGTAAAGAAGGGGCCACGGTGCATGCCATGACATACCCTCTCCTGACCAAGGCTGATGGGAGCAAAATGGGCAAGACAGCTGCTGGGGCTGTTTGGTTGTCGGCGGATAGATTATCACCCTACAATTTCTACCAATTTTGGATGAACTGTGATGATCAAGATGTGGAGAAATTGCTCAAAATTTTCACCTTCTTACCTTTAGACGAAATCGAACGCTTGTCTAAACTTCAGGGGGCAGAAATTCGGCAGGCTAAACAAACCTTGGCTTTTGAAGCCACAAAAATTACGCATGATGAAGCTGAAGCTAAAGCCGCTGTAGCTGCTTCTAAGGCCGCTTTCGCAAAGGGTGGGAACATTGAAGCCATGCCTAGCACTGCTGTGGCGGCAGACCGCTTACAAACCGGGATGGGAATTTTAGAAATTTTTACCGAAGTTGGGTTAACCAATTCCCGTAGTGAAGCACGTCGTCTGCTGACACAAGGCGGCGTATATGTCAATGAGCAGCGTATTGAACAGGCTGAACGCGCTTTGACCGTCCAAGATATTCAAGAAGAAAGTATTCTTTTACGGGTTGGCAAGAAAAAATATCATCGTTTGGTGGTGGCGGAAACGGGGGTATCCGAAATAAATCATGAAAAGTAAACGGTTTATTTGGACAGTCGTTATTATCATTGGTGTTTTGATGTTTTGCGGTATCTCAGCCGCAGTGGCCGTCGTCGTCTATCAATTTAACGATTCACCCGCTGCGGGGTTTGGTGATGCTATTGCTATTATTCCAGTTGAAGGGGTGATTACAACGGGTTATCCGCCCACTGATATTTTTGGCGATACAGGTGATGGTGCCTATAGCGGTTATATCGTTGAAAAACTTAAGGAAGTTGATGAAGATTCTCAAGTGAAGGCCGTCATTTTATTTGTTGATAGCCCTGGCGGCGGGGTGTTGGCTTCAGACGAAATTTATGCTCAAGTAGCCGCTATGAGCAAACCGACCCTCATTTCGATGGGGGCCCTGGCGGCTAGTGGCGGCTATTATATTAGTGCCCCCGCCGATGAAATTTGGGCCCACCGCCATACCTTGACTGGTTCTATCGGGGTCATTATTCAATTCTTCGACTTTTCTGGCTTCATGGAAGCGTATGGCATCAATCTCAATGTGGTTAAAAGTGGGGCTAACAAAGACACGGGCGGCTTTCATCGGTCAATGACAGCAGAAGAACAGAAAATTTGGCAAACCTTAATTGATGAAACTTTTGATGTCTTTGTCAACATTATTGCCGAAGGTCGAGATCTAAAAAAAGGAACGATCCGTGAATTTGCTGATGGGCGGATTTATAGTGCCCAACAAGCTTTAGATTTGGGATTGATTGATCAACTCGGCGATTTAGATGATGTCATTGACCGAGCCGTTGAACTGGGAGGCATTGAGGATGAAGAACCACGCATTATCGACTATAGAAACACTTCCAATTCTCCCTTCAGTTTTTCATCCCTCTTCCATCGCCCGTCGCCTGTAGAAGAATTAAGCGATGCCTTAAATCTGCAAAGGCCGCCGATGTTGATGTATCTTTATACGGGACCTTAAAACATCCTTTAATAATATTAAGGTGTCATGAAGCGAAAAGATGGAAAACCTAAACGAAAAGCGCGACGCACTTTACCTAAATTTACATACGGATTCCGTGACAATCCTTTAACAAGCTCATATCGTCATCCCCTTTGGTCTGGGACCTCTACGCCTCAACATTATACTGTCGTTTCCCTATTTGCGGGCTGTGGTGGATTAGATTTAGGCATGACGGGTGGTTTCAAATTTCTTGGAAAAGTTTATGAGCCACTTCCTTTCGATATAATCTGTGCAATAGATAATAATGAAGATTCTATTACCACCTATAAGCTAAATTTAGGTGATCAGGCAATTCTGGCAGATTTAACAACATTGCCTATGAACGAGATTCCAAAGGCAAACATATTGATAGGAGGCTTTCCCTGTCAAGATTTCTCATCATCAGGTCCTAAGGTGGGATTCGCTGGTAAAAGCGGGCAGTTATATCAAGGCCTAACCGAATATATGGCGTATCATCAACCTCAAGTGGTTATTGGGGAGAACGTACCGCATTTAGCAAGATTAAGTCATGGAATCTATCTTGACACGATTCTTCGTGATTTTGAACGTGAAGGATACAAATTTGACGTATGGGACTTATATGCCCCAGATTATGGTCTTCCACAAAGTCGGCGTAGGTTATTCTTGATTGGCATTCGGGAAGATATTTATGGATATCCGGTCAAGCCAGACCCAACACATAAAAATACACCCATTCCAATTGATCAAGGGCTTTGTGACCTTGAAAGTATTATAGACGAATCAGTGACTAATCAGAGTCAGTTCTTTGTTGCAACACAGGCAACATCTGGGGGGGGGCAGGGTGATCATACAAATAAAGTAGGTAAGGTGGCTTATTGTATTCGGGCCAATGCTCGTGGACGTATACAATTTCATTATAACTTACCAAGACGGCTTACTGTTCGTGAGTGTGCCCGCCTTCAATCTTTTCCAGATGAGTTTGTTTTTCCCTTCACGACGCAACGTAACCTAATGCTTATTGGCAACGCTGTACCGCCTATTTTAGCTCATCATGTCGCTGTCACTATTAATGATTTCCTGAAGATTACAATGAAGATATCTGCTCAACAAATGGGAGATTTCAAACACACGAAATATTCAGCTATATCAAAAGAACGAATACGCCCTATTCAACTAAGTCTTTTTGATACTCCATCTACAAAAATTGAACAAGATACATGATCATACATGATAAAGATTCTCAATTTCGGGAGATTTTCTTAGATCCTATTCGCAAATGTGCCCATTATAAACCGGCCTTCGGTCAGGGCAAGTCAAACGGGCTAAACCTCGCAGATTTTCAAACTTTATATGGCGAAGATTCATTTTATGCATGGCTTGGCCTCAGTGACCCATCAGTCTATGCTGCACACAAAACTGCTGGTGGTCTAACCTCAGTTTACCGACAAATTGGGATTGGCAGTGAAAGGTTATTTAGAGCGATCCTGGCATCATCATTAAATCTTAGCGAAGAACAAATGGACTGGAGCTATGAGTATGACAAGCCAGATGGTAAGAAAGGTATTCATACACTTGATGCGTGTATTCGCCTCTCTGACCTTAATCAAGAGGTAAGGGAACGATTTCATCGTTGGTTGGGAGAGGTTAATCAAGCAATAGCAAGTAATCCGAGTGGGAGAGTCAGTGCTAATGGCATCGTTTTTGAAGTTCGGCAAGGCTACAAAAGTGCAGACTCAAAACGCCAAAATGCAGACCTCCGTTTCGGAATCCGGGCCTATCAGGATGGTTTATTACCAGCTTTTGCAATCATGTCATCTCAAGTTAGTGAACCTGTCATTAAGCGTTATCGTAACGACGGGATGTTAGTACTCACAGGCGTACTCAATGATGACCCAACAATATCTACTTTCGCGTTTTTTGATCAGACAGTAGGGTATGACCTTACCAACTTTTTTATTCGAAATAGTTCTATTATTCAGCAGGAAATCAAGCAAATCATCGAAAGGTTACTCTCTATATGAAAATCTAGGCTAATCAGCCTTTATATGTGAATGACATAAGGACATATTATGCCAAGAGAACAGCGGGATAAAATAAAATTGCGCGTGGAAAATAAAGATTATGATGTCAGTGGCGGCACCTTTCAAGAACTATTAGCTGGGGTCAAAGCCCTCCCAGGCCGACGGTATCTACCAGAGCAAAGATTGTGGATGGTCCCAGGTTCATTCCCGATGATACGCCGTCAGCTAGAAAACAGTGGCTTTATTTTGGAAGGAGGAACACCTATACCCGAAGAAGAAAGCGAGAGTCCTCGTTTCAACGAGCAGATTAAAATTCAAGTCGGAGAGCATACGCTCACCGTGACCGGGGCTTCGTTTCAAGTTATGCTGCAAGTGATCAAAGCAATTCCAGGTCGGCGTTTTGATCGGGAAAGCAAAACTTGGCAAGTTCCTGAAACGATTACGGCCCTCAAGCAGTATTTTACTCAACATAACTTACAACTCGTTCAGCCCAGTTTTGAGACTGCTAAGTCAGATAGACCTAGCTCAGAGACCGCCAATTTAGAGCCAGCAGTCAATCCCGCCCAAAATTTTCAAACTGATACTGGATGTGAAACCGACTTGGATGAACCCTATATCCCCAACGATTTTAGGTCTGATATGCCACCGCCACCACCAGATATACCGCCCATTCTTGAGCCACCGCCTTTTCACGAAGACGATGATGAAGCGATGTTTTATGAGGGAGACCTGACCTATCCAGATAACGTTGCTTCCTCACCATCCGTTAACAACCCATCTACGCTGCCGCCTGAAACACCACCAAGCAGCGATACATCCCCCCCATTCCCAGCGACTGAACGGTCAACCTCAACCTCAAGTTCATCAAAATCCTCTGGGCGGCAAGATAAAATCAAAGTCAAGGTCGGCGATTATGAATTGGTGATTACTGGCGGGGATTTTCGGTCGATGTTAAACGTGGTTAAAACTATTCCTGGTCGTCGTTTTGATGGGCAAAGCAAGGCCTGGATTTTGCCTGATGACATAAACAGCATCCAACAGCATATCAAAGCGAATGGCTTGCGTTTAACTGAAGAAGATTAACTATTCAGACTCAAGGTGCAAGGCACTAAAGCAGGTACTGAGGAATGGAAATTGATTAACTTGCCATTCGCTAAATTTATCAATAGATAATGAGGAGATCATTATGCCTGAAATCGTAGGTGAAGTGACAGATAATGTAATCATATCCCCCTTGTCTCCTTTATAGGTCTTGGCATTTCGACTTATTTGGTCATTGATGTCATCACCCCGCAGGGCCAATTGCGGGAACAAATAAGCGATTGGACAACGCTTGCTTTTTAGCGATGCAGTGACAGACGATATCTTGTTTGATAGCAGTCAATTATTAGCCGCATTAGCCGAAGAACGCCAAGCGAACTACAAGGCCCTTTTGGCTGAACGTCAAGCCCGTCAAGCCGATACATTTTCCAACCTTTCGACTTTTATCTTCCCTTAGCACGGTCAGTTTGACAAAACAATAATTTTTGCTTAAAATCGTGGTTTGTACTATGAGGGATAATTATGTTTGAAACCTTACAAGACAGATTACAAAATATATTTGATGGTCTAGCCAAACATGGCCGACTGACCGAAAAAGATGTCTCAGTTGCTTTACGCGAAGTGCGTTTGGCTCTACTAGAGGCAGATGTCAATTTCAAAGTAACCAAGCAATTTATTGCTCGCATTAAAGAACGCGCCATTGGTGTAGAAGTCTCTAAAAGTTTAACGCCAGCCCAAGAAGTGGTTAAAATTGTGAACGAGGCGTTGGTCGCAATTTTAGGTGAAGCTGCGCCGCTGAATCTGGGGGGCGGGTCGCCACGGGTCATCATGCTCGTCGGTTTACAAGGGGCAGGCAAAACAACTGCCTCAGCCAAATTAGCCCTTCACTTACGGCGTTCTGGTCAGCGGCCCTTATTAGTCGCTGCTGATACCCGCCGACCAGCTGCTATTGAGCAGTTAAAGACTTTAGGAAAACAGTTGGATGTTCCAGTCTATGCGGAAGATCCTAAAGTTTCCCCCCCGGATATTTGTGCCAATTCATTAGAATTTGCCAAAAAAGGGGCTCATAGCGTTGTTATTTTAGATACGGCTGGCCGTTTGCAGATTGCTGAAGATTTAATGGATGAGTTGGTTCAAATCAAAGAGAAGACTAATCCTCAAGAAATCTTGCTGTTAGTCGATGCGATGACAGGCCAAGACGCGGTAAAGGTTGCTCAAGGTTTTAATGAAACAGTAGACATAACGGGGATTATTCTGACCAAGGTTGATGGGGATGCCCGTGGCGGGGCGGCTATTTCAGTGCGAGAAGTAACTGGTGTACCGATTAAATTTTTAGGGACTGGCGAAAAACTCAGTGAGCTAGAAATCTTTCATCCAGACCGCATGGCCTCACGTATCTTAGGCATGGGCGATATCCTATCGCTGATTGAACGGGCTGAAGAAACGATGGATGAAGCGGTGGCTCAAGAGGCGGCAGATAAATTGCTGGAAGGCAATTTTGATCTGGATGACTTTCTCAAACAATTGAAAATGATCAAACGCATGGGGCCAATCACCCAGTTGATTGAAATGGTGCCAGGGATGCGAGAGATGGCCAAAGCAATCCCAGCAGGTGAGGCTGAATCGCGCCTACAGCGCACTGAAGCAATCATCAATTCGATGACCTTACAAGAACGACACCTGCCCAAGATATTAAATGCCAGTCGTAAGCGTCGTGTGGCGAAGGGCAGTGGCTCTAGCGTGCAGGAAATCAATCAATTAATCTCCCAATTCCGTCAGATGCAAAAAGTTATGAAGCAATTTAAAGATCCTCGCAAACGTAAAAACTTGATGAACCTGTTGGGTGATGGATTCGAGTAAATTATATTATACCTTATATTAAGGAGAACGACAGTTTAACATGGTCAAAATTAGACTACGCCGTACAGGGGCTAAAAAAAGACCACATTATCGTGTGGTTGTAACGTCTTCGAGGTATCCTCGAGATGGAAAATTTATTGAAAATATAGGACATTATCATCCTAGAGAAGACCCTCCTTTATTAGTTATCAAAGAAGATCGATTGTTCTATTGGCTATCAGTTGGGGCACAGCCTTCAGACTCGATGAAGCGTATCTTGGAAAGCAAAGGCATCTGGGAAACATATATCACGGCTAAAGCGGCCGGGACGCTAAATCAAACAAATGGAGCTGAAATGTCTACGGAAATAGCGAGTAACGTTGAAGTATCGCCTGACTTAGATAAACATGAGGAATCTGAAGTAGGGGTAGAAGTTGATGAAGTTCCTGCATAAAGCCATCAAGTCTTGCTAGGCTGGCCCTTAATTCATTTGAATCGTGCAAGCCTAGTGATTAATAAAGTCAAAAAAGCAATTAGTAATCAGTTAAAGATAAACTAAAAATCAATGACTGATCAATGATTACGGTATAGGACTGAAGGAAAAGAAATCATGTCTGCTGATATTCAAGGCTTGATTAGTTATATTGCCAAATCAGTGGTTAATCAGCCTGATGCAGTAAGTGTAGAAGAAATAGAGACCAGACGGGCTATCATCTATAAATTGGTCGTTGCCTCAGAGGATATGGGACGGGTCATCGGTAAAAATGGTCAGATGGCCAATGCTGTCCGCGATTTGTTAAGAGTGGCCGCCATCAAATCTGGTCAACGCATAACTTTAGAAATTTGTGAATGAAAGAACATCGTCAACATTCTGCGTCCTCATCTTCCTCTCAACCTTATGAAGGCTTAGACCAACGTTGGTCTGAGCCTGAATTTTTAGCAATTGGACAAATAAAAAAGGCGCATGGGCTTCGCGGCGAAGTGACCATTGAGGTGATGACTGATTTTCCAGAACGTTTTGATGAAATGAAGGTTGTTTATGTCGGGGACAAAGTATCCGCCAAATTATTCGCAGTCGCTGCAACACGGTGGCATAAAAGCCAAGTCCTTCTACAATTTGAAGGGGTGACAGACCGAACGCAAGCCGAGACATTCAAAGGGTTATATCTAAAAATTCCTGTGTCAGAAGCAAAACAACTCGCGCCCGATGATTATTATGACTATCAACTTCAAGGGTTAGCAGTGGTCACCGATGAGGGAGAATTATTGGGGCCGGTGGTCGAAATCATCGAAACAGGAGCCAATGATGTTTATGTCGTTTCGGGAGAACAAGCTGAAATTCTTTTACCAGCCACACAGGAAGTCGTCTTAAAGGTCGATTTAGAAAGCCGCCGTATGATTGTCCATGTATTAGACGGCTTGCTTTAAGATAAAAATGTAACGATTCAGGGACGAGGTGCTTTAGTAGCACATTTGCCAAGAATGACTCAATACTTTAGGATAACGTTGGCTCTGGCTGATTGTTAAAAATGCCTTATACCTTAAGGAGGATTTATTATGTTTGAAGAGTTAAGTTGTATCGTTGGTATCATCGGCTTCTTTATCATTGCTTTTCTGGTCTTAGCGGTTCGAATCGTTCAAGAATATGAACGAGGCGTTGTTTTTCGTTTGGGCCGCTTGGTAGGAGCTAGGGGCCCTGGGCTGATTATCCTCATCCCCCTGATTGAATCTATGTTAAAAGTTGATTTACGGGTTGTGACTTTGGACGTACCTGCTCAGGAGGCTATTACCAAAGACAATGTCACGCTTAAAGTCAACGCAGTGGTTTACTTCAGAGTGGCTGATCCGAGGGCGGCTGTCGTTAAGGTCGAAGACTATCGCCGGGCAACTTGGCAAATTGCTCAAACAACCCTACGGAATGTTATTGGCCAGAGTGAGTTGGATGAGTTATTGGCTAATCGAGAAAAAATTAATAATGAGTTACAAACGATTATTGATGAGCAGACGGAGCCTTGGGGGATTAAGGTCACTTTAGTTGAGGTAAAAGATGTGGAGTTACCAAGCACCATGCAACGCGCTATGGCCCGTCAAGCTGAATCTGAACGCGAAAAGCGAGCTAAAATCATCCATGCCTCAGGTGAATTGGAAGCGTCTATTCAATTATCTGAAGCTGCTCGAAATATCAGCCGTGAACCGGCAACTTTACAATTAAGATATCTCCAGACTTTAAGTGAAATTGCGGCTGAGAAAAATTCTACCATTCTTTTCCCTGTCCCCATCGACTTGTTACATGGCCTCTCTCAATTGGTTCAATCAGAAGAAAAAGACAAGTAAGCAAAGGGGCAGAGTCGGCTAGGATAAATGCTACTCTGCCCCTTTGGTTGACAACCACATTTACCACAATATTTCTCATAGAACTTTTTTTCCTAAAAGCCTAGATGTCTGCATAGACAGGCTTTTAATGTTTTCGCCTTTTCTAACATTTTTCTCGAAAATTCTCCAAAAGCTTCACAAAAACTCGTCTTAAGCCCTCAGTTTTCTTAAATTTCAGCATAACCATAGTCATAGGAGATATTAGCCATACCCAGATTGGGTAATTCTAGTGTAAACTGGGGTTAGTTTTGAATGAGATAAGCTCAATAAAATTTTATGATTCAAGCGAGGATAAGAAAATGGATTTTAATATCAAAATGGGGACGCTTTGTATTGGTACGCTACTCGTCTCAGTAGCCGGACGTATGTTTATTGATGGCGGCCTGGTTGGGGTGCCTATTATTATTGGGGTATTATTTTTGATGGGCCAGTCGATCACCCGGTTTGAGGATTTTCCTAAGGGGCAACAAGGAATCGCTCAATTAGAAACATGGTTATTAAATAAACGTAATTTACTACGTCGGGCTAATCTACCAGAACAATCTCAAGATAGTCACTATATAAACGCATCAAAGTCATATCATAAATAGACTGCGATCAAATTTATATTCAAAAGAGTAGGCTTTACGGAATTAAAGGATTTGGCTTTATCATTCCGCACACTCTGCCTTTTTTTGAATTGTTACAGAAGCCAGAATGAATTCTATCGTCTCGAATTTATTCTGGCTTCATCAGTTAGACACACTCATCACCCCTGTGTTATACTATGCCACAGGTTTAACCTATCATAAATCGTTGGTTGAACTTATATTATCAAACCATATTACAATCATTCTTTTTCAAGGAGAAATAGGTTTATGTCTCGTAAAGTTACATTGCTTTTAACATTAATTTTGGCCTTAGTTCTCATGAATTGTGGTGATGATGAAGAACCGCCTGCTGAGGAAGCAGCCCCTGAACCCACCGCTACCACAGCCCCTGCTGAAGAAGCAGCAGACACCGAGGCAGCAGACACCGAAGCGGCTGAGGATACTGAGGAAACTGAAGCAGCCGCAGACACCGAGGCAGTTGAAGATACTGAAGCGGCTGATGCTATGGCAGAGTTAAGCATCTTATGGTTTGCTTGGCAGCCTTGTGAAGCCTTGACTGAATTAAGCAGTCGATACGAAGGAGCCACCGTTTCCGTGAACTGTGTGCCCATTTCAGAATGGTACAACACCACCTTTACTGACTTTGCGGCCCAAGGTGGGGCTGACTTGGTGGTCATGGACAGCCAATGGATGGGAGAAGCTGTCGTTGGCGGCCATATCCTCAATTTGACCGATTTTATGGCTGAAAACATTCAGGTTGATGATTATGTTCCGGCAGCCTTAAGTGCTTATGGCGAATATCCGCCTGGGTCACAAACCTACTATGGTGTCGCTCTCGAAGGCGATACACAAATGTTGGTTTATCGCAAAGACCTCTATGAAGAAGCAGGCTTTGAACCGCCTACAACTTGGAGCGAACTGCTAGAACAAGCGCAGACCTTCAAAGAAGGTGATTTGATTGACAATGGCTATGCCACCTTCTGGTGTGGGGCGGTCGCTTGTTACGACCAGATAGCTACAGTATGGAACCAAATGGCTTGGAGTTTTGGGGGGCAACTATGGGATCCTGAAACCTATCAAATTGATGGCGTTCTCAATAGCGCAGAAAATCTAGCAGCCCTTGAATTTGCTCAAAAACTTTTCCTAACTGGTCCTGATGGGGCGGCAAACTTCACTTTTGATGAAACCGGAGGGGCAATTTGTAGCGGTTCAATTGCTGTCACCACGATTTGGTTTGGCTTTGGACCGGCCTTCTTAGACTCTGAGAGTTGTACTCAAGCAGATAATCTCGCTTTTGGCATTGTTCCCGGCGAAGTAGAGCATGTGATCAGCCTAGGTGGTATGGGTATCAGCATCAGTGCTTACTCTTCCAATCCAGAAGCAGCCATGGCCTATATCGCTTGGGTGCAATCTGATGATATTCAGTTGGAATGGGCTAAACTTGGTGGCTTCACCGCTCGCCAGTCTATTTTAGCCAGCGATACCTTCAAAAACGCCACGCCTTACAACGCGGCCTTCTCCGAAAGCTATGCGCTAGTACGAGATTTCTGGAACTTACCTGAATACGCAGCCTTGTTAGAGCCGCAAATGAAATATTTGAACCTCGCCATCTCTGGTCAGATGGATGCACAGGAAGCTTTGGACGAGATTGCCATTGAGCAACAAGAAATTATTGATGAAGCCTACCCGCACGGCCCGGCACAGTAAAATATATAGGAACAAGGAGACAACAAGGAGAAGGGATAAGGAGAGGGGGTGACTAAATCTAATCACCCCCTCTCCTTATTCACCCTTTGCCCAGCATCCCTGAATCTCCAAGGGGGTTATTCTGAGATCTCATTCTTCTGCACAACAGCCGATACGCCTTCGATTTCAATGGCTAACAGATAGTCGATTAGCTCTTCTTTTTTTATCACCGACCATGATTTTACTTCTACTCGTGGCGGTATTTCCTTTGATTTGGTCGCTTAGTCTCAGTTTTACCGAATGGTCTGTTATCGGCGATGCAGGAGAGGAGCCGACCCCAGTTGGCTTTGGCAACTACCGCCAAGTATTAGGTTTGGGCGAAT
This sequence comes from Anaerolineae bacterium, assembly GCA_965199695.1. Taxonomy (GTDB): domain Bacteria; phylum Chloroflexota; class Anaerolineae; order 4572-78; family 4572-78; genus CBDAUV01. The sequence continues at coordinate 4,129,620 of OZ241372.1, forward strand.
CACGTCCTGAAATTCGGGTGGGTCGTGAGGTAGCCGAACAATTTGCGGTCACAGGGCGTTTTGTCTTTCCAGCAGTCGCCATCGAACTCGTGCTAGGCTTTGCCTTGGCCCTGCTCCTCAATCGTAACTTTCCTGGGCGGGGCATTATCATGACCCTGATGCTTGTACCGATGATGTTAACGCCCGTCGTTGTCGCCCTTTTTTGGCGTTATATGTTTCGGACTGATATTGGCATTATTAACTATTTTATTCGAGATGTTGGGGGGGGGCCGAGTATTGATTGGTTGAATCGAATTGATCTGGCAATCTGGGCCTTAGTCATCGTCGATGTGTGGATGTGGACTCCGTTTATGATGTTGATCTCGCTCGCTGGTCTTTCAGCCGTGCCCAAATATTTATATGAAGCAGCCGACGTAGACCGCGCTTCGGCTTGGTTCAAATTTCGACATATCACCCTCCCCTTAGTCATGCCCCTATTACTCATTGCTATTTTATTTCGGGCCATGGATGCTTATAAGTTATTCGATCAAGCTTGGGTATTGACCGGAGGCGGGCCGGGCAGTTCTACGCAAGTTATTTCTTTTTATCTCTATCTCATCGCCTTTAAGGATTTTGATACAGGTCTTGGGTCCGCTATCGGCTATGTCATGTTGGTCGTCATCATTGCTTTAGCCAATATTTTGATTCGAAGCTTAAATAAGTTAAAAGAAGAAGGATAAGCATTTTTATCGAGCTTATGAATTTTAATTCACCCAAGAATAGTTATTACCTGAAAGAAGTTGCTTTTTGGACGGCTTTAATTGGAGCCTTTGTTTTTTTCATGTTCCCCTTATATTGGATGTTCATCACCTCTATAAAACCTCGTGCTGAGGTAGAATTTATCCCGCCCACGCTCATTCCCTTCGTCGATTTTGAGCCAACAGGCAAAAACTATGTTGATGTCTTTTTACGCGATAGAGCAGCCACAGGATTAGCAGAGACGGACGAGGAGGCTGCTCGGGAGGTGAGTCGCTTTCCTGAAACCTTAACCAATAGTCTCATCATTACTGCCGCTACCACAATTTTGGCGGTGATGATGGGCACCTTAGCGGCTTATGCTTTTTCTCGCTTTAAGATTAAAGGTGAGGCCGATATGTTATTTTTTATTCTAAGTACCCGCATGTTGCCGCCTGTAGTTGTCCTCATCCCTATCTTCTTAATGTTTAGTCAACCGGGAAAATTAATCAATCAAGTGCTACAAGAGATACCTATTTCCTTCATCCAAGCCTTCGGAGACAGCATCAAAGACTTCACCCTCCGTGACAGTTATGTCGGTATCATTCTACTCTATATCACGGCTGGTTTACCTTTTGTTGTCTGGATGATGAAAGGGTTCTTTGATGAGATACCCAAGGAATACGAAGAAGCAGCCATGATTGATGGCTACTCTCGCCTAGAGGCGATTTGGAAAATCGTTCTGCCCGAAGCCTTTCCGGCCATGTTAGCCACATCTGTCTTTGTGATCATCACCGCCTGGAACGAATTTGTTTTCGTTCTTCTATTAAATCGAAATGAAGCGACCACGGTACCCCCTTTCTTGTATTCAATTATCGGCTATGGCCAAGTCGAATGGGGGCGCATGGCGGCTACATCCGTTCTATATCTCCTGCCCGTTGTCATTTTCACCTTTCTCGCTCGTAACCATCTCCTGCGCGGGGTCACTTTCGGCGCCGTCCGTCGATGAAAGGTTATTGCTATTCAAAGTGGCAAAGGGCCAAGGTGGCAAAGTGAGCAAGGGCTCAAACCCGTTACCCCGCAACGCTGCAACCTGTCACTTTGCCACTGCTGATAGGCGATAATCAACCTTATGGCTAAAGTCACAATACAAAATCTCAACAAACGTTATACGCCTGATGCACCTTTAGCTGTGGAGAACCTCAACTTAGATATTGCTGAGGGGGAATTTTTGGTTCTATTAGGGCCTTCGGGCTGTGGAAAAACCACGACCCTGCGCTGTATCGCGGGTCTGGAGCGGCAAACTTCTGGCGATATTTATATTGGGTCGCGCTTGGTCAATACTGTCCACACAGGTGAGCGTGACATTGCCTTTGTCTTCCAATTTTACGCCCTTTATCCTCATTTGAGCGCGTTTGACAATATCGCTTTTCCTTTAAGGGCCCAGAAAGTTAGCCCAACAGAGGTAGAGCAACGGGTCGGAGAAATCGCTAAAATATTGCATGTTGAAGATATGCTCAAACGGCGGCCAAGCAGTCTACCGAGTGGGGCGCAACAACGGGTGGCTTTGGGTCGGGCAATGGTCCGTCGCCCCCAAGTTTTTTTGATGGACGAACCATTAACAAATTTAGATGCCTTCTTACGGGCCGACATGCGGGTCGAACTCAAACATCTGCAAGCGGATTTAAATACCACCATGATCTATGTCACGCACGACCAAACCGAAGCCCTGTCGATGGCCCATCGCATTGCTATTATGAATCTGGGTGTCTTACAACAGGTTGGGACTCCTTTAGAGGTTTATAACCATCCACAGACCTTATTCGTCGCTGGCTTCATTGGCACACCACCGATGAACTTTGTGACCTGCCGTTTCAATGAAGCAGACAGTTTGATTGATGACACAGGTGATTTTTGTTTGACGGACCCAAAACTACAGGCTTTGCGCGAGAAAACTGGCGAAGCGATCTTACCTCTGATCATTGGCGTGAGAGCTGAAGATATTTCTTTAACTACAGATGAGGAAAGCGGACAGGTACACGGTGAGGTTTCTGTACGAGAGTTATTAGGTGATGAAATTGTGTATGAAATCGAGGTAGGCACGAACATCATTCGTGTCAAAACAGAACCGACCTTCTTGCTCAATCCAGGGGATAAGGTTGGCCTAAACTTCGTCTTAGAACGGGTTCATGCCTTTGATAGCTATACAGAGGAGGTCATTCAATGGATAAACGGCAGATTGTGGGCCTGCCCCGCGGAACGCCATTCTTCTTGAGAAGGCATACTCGCGCACAGGCAGGATGCCCGTTCCACTTGTTCGCTAAAAATGAACAGACCCGGGGTAAGTAATGGCCCAAATTAAACTTGAGAATCTAACAAAACAATTTGGTTCCTTAGTCGCCTTGGATCAGATCAATCTAGAAATTCAAGAGCAAGAATTTTTGGTCTTACTAGGTCCGACAGGTGCTGGCAAAACAACCACGCTGCGTTGTACAATGGGCTTAGAAAAACCGGATGAAGGGTTGATTTATCTTGATGGCGAACCAGTCAACTCTGTCTCATCGGCAGAGCGTGATTTAGCCTTTGTCTTTCAAAATTACGCACTCTATCCACGCAAAACTGTCTACGGTAATATTGCCTTTCCTCTGGAAGCGCGAAACTATAGCAAAACAGAGATGGATGAAGCCATTAATCGGGTGACGACCTTATTGCGTATCAATCATCTCTTAGACCGTTTCCCCAGCCAATTATCTGGAGGCGAACAGCAAAGAGTAGCCCTTGCCAGAGCGATGGTTCGCCGTCCTCGGGCCTTCTTGATGGATGAGCCGCTGACCAATCTTGATTTTAAGCTACGCGCCCAAATGCGAGGCGAATTGAAACGGATTCAACGAGACCTCGCCACCACCTTCTTCTATGTCAGCAATGATCAACTGGAAGCCATGTCCTTAGGAGACCGCATTGCCATTTTAAATGAAGGTGTCTTACAGCAAATTGGGCCACCTCAGGCAGTTTATGAAAAGCCAATCAATCTCTTTGTCGCTCGCTTCATCGGTAGCACCCGTATGAACATTTTGCCCTGCGCTTACCAAGCTCATCAACAAATCTTGGTTGGACAGGATGGAAGCTGGCAAATTCCGCTGTCCAATGGACGAAGTGAGGCCATTGTCGCTAATGGTAATACAGATGCCTTGATTTTTGGGATACGTCCCGAAGACTTAAGCCTAAGTGTGAGCGACTCTGACCCAGACCATCTACAGGGACAGGTCTATGTTGCTGAACCTTTAGGGGATCGTATCATCTATGATATTCAAATCGGCCAAGGCATGGTCAAGATCAAAACACCGCCCACTGTGTCTTTGGCAAATAAAGAAACTGTTAAGCTTAAGGTCAATTTAGCTCGCAGCCATCTTTTTGATAGACGGACAGAGCAATTAATTGATTGAGCAAAATGAGAAAATGATCTGGTGTTATTTTCCTAATTTTGCTGTAGTTGTTGGCTCTCGTCACCTCGACCCAACCTACGAGATACAAGGACTTAAGCCATGCTAGAGCTATATTATAAGAGGGCTGAACAAATTATCATCATCGTGATGATTATCGGCATTATCGCAGTATTTCGGCCCTGGTTCAGCGATTTGGTGGGATTATTTGAAGGGTTCGCCCCTGATATAAATTTAGAGCGAACCTTTCAGCGAGAGACATCTGTCATTATCTTTCGTATGGGCGTTTACGCGACCTTATTAGGATTGATAGCCTTTATATTTATTTCACACCATACCCCCACTGATTTCAGGGACGCTTTTTCAGAGAAAGGCCCTTATTTAGCCTCTTTATTGCTGGCCCTACCCCTTATCTATGGCATATTTGTGATTGAAAATTTTGCCATCTGGTCGGGTATGGGGATTATCTTGAATGTGTTCAACTTCATCTGTGCTATTGCTGTCTGGAATCGAAAAACATGGGGGGTGATAGGGCTTGGCTTAAGTACCCTATATGGATTTATCTTAGGCTTTGGAGAAGCAGCCCCTTTTATGCCTAATTTTACCTTCTTGTTAACCATTGCCTTGGGTATTTTGCTTTGGTTCTATCAACCTGAACTCCTAATACCCCTCTGGCAACCTATCAAGGTTATCTGGACCAAGGTCGTTTCCGCCTCAGTTTGGCAGTCCTTAGGGCAGTCAAAATTTGGGTCACTCAGTACATCGGTGCGTGAGTCGCCACCTGTGTCTACCAGAAACACTGATGCCCAACAAGATACATCGTCACAATCACAACCATCTGCTACCTCTCAATCTGCTTCCCAGCAAGATAATTTAACCCCCTCGCGCTCAATGAGAGCAACTCGTTATATCATCTTATTTGTGGTCATTAGTTTAATTATCTTCGCGATCGTTTATTTCTTACGTCAACAATCAAAATAGACTGTTTCGCAGCGAAGTTCTCACAAACAAATACAAGAAATTTAGGGTCGTGAGGAGCCTGATGGTAGACAGGTACGTGATATCTGTCTGACATAAATGGCATATACATCCTCACGACACGCTTTCGAAAATCGGTCATGACCGATCCGCCAAATTACCGCAATCTGCCCTTGCATGCTAAACGCTTGCGCTTACTAATTCTGCGAACAAGGATTAAGGCATGAAAAATTGTCTCCTAATTTTGATACTTTTGTTGAGTATGCTGTTTATATTCCCCGCGCCTAATCAAGCCCAAGCCCTCCCTGTTATCGCCTTCTATTATGCTTGGTTTGACGAAACAACTTGGACTTCTGGCAAACCGGCTGACCTCCCCCTGACTCCCTATCGCTCTGCTGACCCTGCGCTCATCGAACACCATGTGGTGCAGGCAAAAGGGGCAGGAATCACAGCCTTTGTTCAGTCTTGGTATGGGCCGCAGGTGGAGAATAATCAAACTGAGCCTAATTTTGCTACTTTACTGGACACAGCGGCGCGACATGGCTTCCAAGCAGCTGTGGATTTTGAAGTTCTCAGTCCTTTTTTTGGTGACTTAGGGGCCGTGCAAAATGGCTTAACCACCCTCCTCGCTACCCACATTCACCATCCAGCTTATCTACGTTATCAGGGCAAACCCGTCATATTCTTTTGGCGACAGCAAGCCTTTAGCATCTCTCAGTGGGCCAATATGCGGGCAGCCCTTGACCCGAATCGCACCACTTATTGGATTGCCGAGGGAACAGACCTCTCCTTTCAGGAGGTCTTTGATGGACACCATCTTTACAGCATCGCTTGGTCTGGCAATGTTCAGGCCGAATTGAACAAATGGCCCCCTCGTATTCAACAAGTCGAGGATCGTTTAGGGGTTGATAAGTTATGGGTCGCCACTGTCATGCCCGGCTATGATGATCTTCGTTTAGGGCGGGGTGATAGTTTCAGCCGTGACCGGCAAGGGGGGGCGTTTTATCGCCAAACTTGGAACGCGGCGATCTCCAGTCAACCCGACATGATCGTCATTACGAGTTTTAACGAATGGCTGGAGGGAACACATATTGAGCCTAGTCAAGCTTATGGCGATTATTATCTCAATTTGACTCGTGAATTAATCACCTCCGCGTCGACAGTCGGGCCACCTCCGTCGTCTGACCCCCCTGTACCTGCCCAGCCATCTGAACCAAGCCAAGATTTATCAGAAGGCTCAACCGCCGCTTTGGTGATCGAGTCGCCAATTACGGAGTCTGAGGCCGCAGAAATCACGACAAAGGACAATGTTATCTCATCACCGCCGATTGATCGACAGGCATTTTTAACCCCCAGCATAGACGGAACTAAGCAGATTTATACCGTCCAAGCCGGCGATTCTCTGTGGGCGATTGCATTAGCCTTTGACATAGACGTTGATGACATAATTGCCGCCAATAATATAGATGATCCCAATAAACTTGACGTTGGTCAAGCCCTGATTATGCCTCTTAGGTCTGATATCGCCCTGACAGAACAGCCTGGCGGTGAGTCCTCCTTTAATCAAGCGAATAAAACATCTTCTGCTGATATAATACTGACCACAGCAGCCACCGAAGTTGCTTCCTCTATTGTTGACGTTTCAGATACACTGCCTTTATTATCTGAAGAGGTAGAGACCTTGAGTCTCATTTTCCTAGAATCCTTACCCACCATAGCCTATATCATTGAATGAGCTCCCTACTTTTGTCGAAAATTTTGATTGTCACTGTAGAGCTTTGCCCCTTCATTTACAAGTCACCCGCAGTATCCCAAATATTTGCACAAGCCCTGGAGCTATCGCCGAACAAGTTCTGTGCCTCTCGAGCCATTTTGCCTGAATATAGCAATATGTCTTCGGCCACCCTCCTTTTTATGTTAGAACGTCTCATCGCTTTAGACCACCCTCAACCCGGTGATTATGGCATTTTGATCGGTTTTGGCGCGGGGTTGACCTTGGAATTTGTGTTGTTGCAATGGTAATTCCTCAAAATTGCCTAATTTTATAACTTTGACTAAGATAAAAGCTTAGATGGCTCCGCTGGGATGCGGAGCTTTTTTTAGGTACAAATCAAGTCTATTTTCAAGGTGTTTTGACTCATGCGATCTGTATTCTGGGAAGATAATCAAGTTAAACTGATTGACCAACGTAAGCTGCCGAGTACCTTTGAGATTGCAGCTTTTGCAGACTACCGAGAGGTAGCCCAAGCGATTCAAGAAATGTACGTCCGTGGCGCGCCAGCCATTGGCGGCACAGCAGGTTTTGGTATGGCCTTAGCTGGCTTCCAGAGTCAAGCGACGACGCGGGCTGACCTCCTGCGCGATTTAGAAGAAGCGGCAGCTGTATTGCGTTTGTCCAGGCCAACGGCTGTCAATTTATTTTGGGCTATTGACCGTCTTTTACGCGCTGCGACCAACGAAGAAATCGACAATTTAGATGACCTGCGTCAACATTTGTTGGATGAAGCCCAAAGCTTGGCCGATGAGGATGTCGAAATCAACCGCCGCATGGCTGAACATGGCGCAGCCCTTATTCAAGAGGGCGATACAGTGCTACATCATTGCAATACAGGCGCGTTAGCGACTGTCGATTGGGGCACAGCCTTGGGTGTGATTCGCATGGCCCATGAACAAGGAAAAAATATCCATGTTTTAGTCGATGAAACCCGGCCACGTCTACAAGGTGCTAGGCTATCAGCCTGGGAATTAAAAGAATATGGGGTGCCCTTCACCTTGATTACTGATAATGCAGCCGGACACTTTATGCACACGGGACAGGTCAATGGGGTCTTTGTTGGGTCAGACCGTACCGCAGCCAATGGCGATGTAGCGAACAAAATTGGTACTTATAAGCTTGGGGTAATCGCCAAAGAAAATGGCATCCCCTTTTATCCTGTCGTACCCACTTCAACCATTGATTTGGCCTTACCGACGGGCGCTGATATCCCCATCGAAGAACGGGGGCCAGAAGAAGTGACGGGCCTAACCCTCTTTGGACGTCGGGTCGCCCCAGAAGGGGTTCGGGTGGCTAATCCCGCCTTTGATGTCACGCCCTACCGTTATGTGACGGGTATTGTCACAGAAAATGGGGTGGCTTATCCACCCTTTGCTGTCAGTCTAAAACGCGCTGTCAAAGGAGAAAAATTATGACCATTGCCGTCACTGGTTCAATGGCCTTTGATTATATCATGGGCTTTTCAGGCCAGTTTACCGATTATATTTTGTCTGACCAGCTTGAAAATTTATCTGTCAGCTTTTTGGTCAATTCCATGCGTCGAGAGCGGGGGGGCATCGCCGGCAATATTGTCTATAATTTAGCTTTGCTCAAGCAACCCACCATGCTCCTAGCATCGGTAGGACAAGATGCGGGAGAGTATATTCAGGCTCTGGATGATTTGGGCGTTGACGTATCAGCCGTGTTAAAGTTAGAAGATGACTTCACAGCGTCCTTTTTTGTTTCTACCGACCAGAATAATCGTCAAATCGCCAACTTTTTCATTGGTGCTATGGCTAAAGCCAGCGAGGTCAGTTTGCTTGAGCAGAAAGACAAAGATATCAGCATCGTCACCATCTGTCCAAATTCTCCTGATGCCATGATCCAGTATCCGCAGGCGTGTAAAGAACTAGGCCTAAATTATATGTATGACCCCAGCCAGCAGATTCCGCTCATCCCGCCAGATGATTTAATTGCCGCGATTGACGGAGCCTATATCCTGACAGCAAACGATTATGAATTTGAAATCATCAAAAAGCGGACCAATTTAAGCCAAGATGATTTGGAGGCCATGGTTGAAGTTTTAATCATCACCCGAGGCGAGGATGGGTCGACCATTCAAGCGAATGGGATGAAAGTTGATATTCCAACTATTCCTAATGTTCAGGTAGTAGACCCAACTGGCGCAGGCGATGCCTATCGGGCGGGGCTTTTGGCGGGACGACAATCCGGCTTGGATTGGCTCGAGGCTGGCCGTTTAGCCACCCTGGCAGCCGCTTATGCTTTAGAAGAGGTGGGCACCCAACGACATCATTATACTATCGAAGCCTATGCCGAACGTTACTTTGGCTGTTTTGAGCATACGGCTGGCGTAGAAAGATTTTTTAATGCAATTAATGATACCTAATAACTAAGCACTGTATTTACAGGAGAGATTTTTATGGCTGTGAAAAACTATGATGTACAAGATATGAGTTTAGCAGACCAAGGACGATGGCGTATTGAATGGGCATTGCAAGAAATGCCTGTTATTCGTTCACTGATGGAACGATATCAAAAAGAACGTCCGCTAGAGGGGATTAAGATGAGCGGTTGTCTCCATATTACTACAGAGACAGCTAACCTGGCCCGAACATTGCAAATGGCCGGAGCGGATATTGTGCTAACGGCCAGCAACCCGCTCAGCACACAAGACGATGTCGCTGCGGCTTTGGTATCAGCCTTTGAAATTCCAACCTTTGCAATCAAGGGGGAGAGTAATGAAGTCTATTACCAGCATCTTAACGCGGCTTTAGATCATCATCCAGCCGTGACCATGGATGATGGGGCTGATTTAGTCAGTATCTTGCATAAAGAACGCCAAGATCAAATCCCTGAGATAATGGGTAGCACCGAAGAGACGACCACCGGGGTCATTCGCCTCCGAGCGATGGCGGCTGAGGGGGCTTTACAATTTCCGGTCATGGCCGTGAATGATGCCATGACCAAGCATCTCTTTGATAATCGTTATGGCACCGGACAATCTACAATAGATGGCATTGTGCGAGCGACAAACATCCTTTTAGCAGGCAAAACCTTTACTGTAGCTGGCTATGGCTGGTGTAGCCGAGGGATTGCCATGCGAGCGCGGGGTTTAGGGGCAAACGTGATTGTCACCGAAGTTGACCCGATGAAAGCACTGGAAGCGATCATGGATGGGTTCCAAGTCATGCCGATGATGGAAGCAGTTTCCCTCTCTGACTTTATTTGTTCGGCCACAGGCGATAAGCATGTGATCGATAAACATCATTTTGAGGTAATGAAAGACGGTTGCTGCGTCGCCAACTCTGGACACTTTAATGTGGAGATTAATATACCCGCCCTTGAAGAAATGGCCGTGGCTAAACGTCGCCCGCGTGAATTTGTGGATGAGTACGAATTGGCTGATGGCCGCAATATTCGAATGTTGGGCGAAGGCCGTTTGATTAACTTGGCCGCTGCTGAGGGTCATCCCGCAGCCGTCATGGATATGAGCTTTGCTAACCAAGCCATGGCCACTGTCTATGTGGCCCAAAATGCGGCCAACATGGAAAAGAAAGTTTACGACATTCCTGAAGATATTGACCGTGAAATCGCCCGCTATAAACTTGAAGCTATGGGGATTAAAATCGACACCTTAACTGAAGAACAAGCCAAGTACCTGAATAGCTGGGAAGAGGGTACCTAAAACGAATAATAAACATGATGAATGATGAGTGTCATCAGTACAAACTCACGCATCACGCATCACTGTATTTTCCGAGGAAACATGATGAGTACAACATTTATGACCTCTCCGCAGTTATTTTTTACGAGCGAGTCGGTCACAGAAGGTCATCCAGACAAAATGTGTGACCAAATTAGCGATGCTGTATTAGATGCTTTTTTATCTCAAGACCCTAATTCTCGCGTGGCTTGTGAAACAGCCACAACGACTGGGTTGGTCGTCGTCATGGGCGAGATTACGTCTAATGCAGCCTTTGTGGATATTGACCAAATCGTACGGGATACCATCACTGAAATCGGTTATGTCCAATCTCGTTATGGCTTTGATGCAGAAACTTGTGGGGTGATTGTCAGCACAAAAGAACAATCTGCTGATATTGCTTTAGGGGTTGATAAAGCATTGGAGGCCAAAGAAGGTGATATCCAAGATAGTTTAGATACTGGGGCGGGCGATCAAGGCATGATGATTGGTTTTGCTTGTGATGAGACGGAAGAATTGATGCCCCTATCCATCGCCTTAGCCCATCGTCTCGGTCGCCGCTTAAGTCAAACTCGTAAAGATGGCACCTTAGCCTATTTACGACCTGACGGCAAAACTCAGGTGACGATTGAATATGCCTATGGCAAGCCAAAGCGCGTTGACACTGTTGTCGTTTCAACGCAACACGCCCCTGAAATTTCACAAGAGCAGATTAAAAGGGATATTGCTGAACAAGTGATTAACTATATTGTTCCCAGTGATTTATTGGATGATGAGACAAAAATTTATATCAATCCCACAGGTCGCTTTGTGACAGGTGGCCCCTTGGGCGACGCTGGCTTGACGGGTCGCAAAATTATTGTTGATACCTATGGCGGCGTCGCCCGTCATGGCGGTGGAGCCTTCTCTGGTAAGGATTCCACGAAAGTTGATCGTTCGGCGGCTTACATGACCCGCTATATTGCTAAAAACATTGTCGCGGCAGATTTAGCCAGCCGCGTCGAGCTACAAGTCAGCTATGCTATCGGTGTGGCCCATCCGCTCTCACTCAATGTCGAAACCTTTGGCACGGGCCATGTATCGGATGATAAAATCATTGAACTGGTCGAAAAACATTTTGACATGCGTCCTGCGGCGATTATCGAACACTTGGGCCTCCGTCGTCCTATTTTCAGACAAACAGCCGCTTATGGCCATTTTGGCCGCCCTGATTTGGATTTGCCTTGGGAAAAGACGGATAAAGCTGATGTATTGCGGGCTGAAGCTGGGTTGTAAGGCGTAACAAACAATCACGAATGACACGAATGAACAAATGGCACAAATAAAAAATGTTTGTGAAATTCGTTTATTCGTGAAATTTGTGGTTGTTTGCTGTATTTCCCTCATTATACTGCCATCTCTTTAAAATTTAATCCGCTTCGATGATGATTTGACCTAATGGCACTTCGACCAAACCATTTTGCGTTAAGGGAGCCAAAGTCTCAGGGTGATAGATGACCACTTTGACCTCATAGAGACCTGATTCGGCGTTTGTAGGCCAGGGTAAGAGATAGTACTCATTGACTTCTTCTCCTGGCCACTGACTTGTCGGTTGATGCCAATTATGACGTAAGGTGCGGTCTTTTTGGGCAATAGTATGCCCATCGGGCGCGATAAGGCGCAGCGAGGCTTTATAATCGGCTTGGATGGGCGCAATCGGTGCGTAAACAATGGCGGCAGCGACCTGATTGGTTAGAGCTTCAACTTCCGCCCGTCGAATTTGAATGAGGCCATCTAAGACGATATCAATGGGCGTTTCGATGGTCGGAAAAGCAGCTACCGTTTGGGAAAGATGATAGGTCTCAATGGTGTAGACTGGAAAATCCTCTCGATGAATTAATGTGGCTTCTGAGCGAGTCAAGAGATAAGAAACCAGTTCTTTTGCATCCGCCTCCTGATGTTTATCTCGTTGCCAGCGCACAAGGTTTAACCTCATTTTCCCTTTCATTGCTTCTGTAAAGCGAGCGGCCATGGTTTCCTCATCGACAACGAGATAATGAAAGTGGGCCTTTGGCCAAGTCAGAAAATCGAGGGAATAATGGCGTGCCTCGTGTGCAGCGCGTAAATCCATTGGCAGGACATAAACAACATTGGGATCAAGCTCTGCGGCCAAATGTGCTGCTAACTCTTCGGCGTAGACATCATAAGCCATATAATGGTCTACCTCATTGGCCCAGATAATAAAATAATTCTGGTAGGTTTGATAGCCGGTGAAGGTGAAGAGGATGAGGGATAAGGTGAGGGATATGCGCTGAGGGTTAGCCCCTCTAACCTCCCAAAAGGGGGAATTAAGACGATGTTCTCCCGTCTGTGGGGGGTCAGAGGGGTTAGTCTTTCTCCATCTTATTGGGCCCCAAATTTTTTCGACCCACTCACCCAAAGCCCAAATTCCCAAAGCTACAAAGATATATGTACTTGGTCCTGTGCCAATTAGCCGTAGATGATGCGGCGCCCCCTCTGGGGCCAAGATGGCGGGCAAAAGCAAGACAGCCCACCAGAGGATCAAAAATAAGTACGACGGATTGTGCCATCGGCGGAGGGCATAGCCCCAGCCGAGAACGAAACATATTGCTAAACCTGAACGAAGCATAGGCTGTTCAGGGATGTTGGCGATACTGTTTGGGTCGCCAGTGAGGGAGAGATATGTGCCTAAAGTAGTCCACGTTGTTTGCCAGAGGAGGCCCCAAAAATTACCTTGGTGCCTTTGCGGATTGAAAATGGAGACGGCACCGGCTCGGTCTACGAAGGCAGCGGGGTTTTGCAGAAAAAAGAGGGCTAAGGGGGTAAAGATGAGGATGGCGAGGCCAACCATCAGGCTGAGTTGAGGCCAATATCGCCATAGATAGGGTTGTTGATTTTTACGCCAAGTGAGAATCGCCTCGCCGAGAAAGAATAAGGTTATGGCAATCGGGACAAAACGACCAGCGAGATAGGTGTAAGCTAAGAGGCCGATGAATATGCCTGCAAGCGTGAAGTCTCGCCAGCGGGACGTTTTTAGCGCTTGCCATAAAAACCCCATCGCCATCGCTGCCACAAAAGGACTGGATAAAGCGCGAAAGGCGAGGCGACTATAGGCAACATGCCAAAAAGCCGTCGCTAAACCCAAGGCGGCTGCACTGGCGATGAAAATCGGCTTGATCTTATCTTCACCCTCTGCTCTGAAGAGGCGATAAGCCACAAAATATGTGCCCAATACCGCGCCTAAACCCATGAGGGCTGTATAAAAACGCAAAGCCAAACGGGTGGGGCCAAAAATCCAAAAGAGTGGCTGAACCAGATAGGCCATCAAGGGTTCTTTGCCACCGCCAATGGGCCACCAAATCCGAAACTGTCCAGTGAGTACATCCAAAGCCGCTACACCCTCACCCCCCTCATCAAAGTTCAATCCAGGCGGAAGTGAGTCGAGCATGGGAAAACGAAAAGCGATGGCGATGAGGATGAGGGGAATGAGGGGGAACCAAGGTAAGGCACTTTTCATGTTGATTTTGAAGCCTTAGAATATAAACTCCTGTTGATAAACACCAAAAATATCTTAGACACATCGCAATGCTTTGGCAAGTAAGCTTTTTAGGTCTTGTTGATATAATATATTTTATGAGCTTGCTCGTTGTTAACTTTTTATATATCATATAAGTTTAAGTGGACGACTAAAAACTCAAATAAAATACGCATCACTCAAAGGATTTTTAGATAGATATGCAGACAAACATTTCTCTTCCATTTAGCTTCAAAGTAGGTCTGAATTTTGTATTATTGATATTCGTGTTTTTAATGGGGCAGGTGATTACCAGCGCGAACACCTTCTCTCCTCAAGAGGTGACTAAAGATGAAAGTATCACCTTCGACTCCCAAAGTGGTCTCACCTTAGCGAGCAATCAGTCTATCTCCCTGACCCTTTTAGGAACATACGCGACTGGTTTGGCTAGGGCAGCGGAAACAGTGGCTTTTGATCCCCTTAGGGCTAGGGCTTACGTGTCCAACAGGGCCAATAGAACAATTGATATTTTGGATATTAGTGACCCCACCAAGCCGACCCTCGTTGCTCAAATCGACATCTCCCCTTATGGTCACACTGCCAATAGTATCGCCTTCATTAATACAACCTTGGTTGCGGCTGTTTCTGTCCTTGATGAAGCAGACAATCGTTGGCAATTGCCTGGTAAGGTAATTTTCTTGGATGGTGACGGGAATTTGAGGGGTGAAATTGAAGTCGGTTATCAACCCGAGATGCTCATTTTCAGTCCCGATGGTCAATATCTCTTGGTCGCTAATGAAGGTGAACCAAACGATCGCTACGACATCGACCCGTCTGGTTCTGTCACCATTATTCCTCGTGATGATGACCTGATTGAAGTCGATTTCACTGCCTTTGATGGTCGTGAAGCGGAACTCCGCGCCCGTGGCGTACGTATCTACCCTGGCCATAGCGTTTCTAGCGATGTAGAACCTGAATACATCGCCATTTCTCCTGATAGCAACACGGCTTTTGTGACCTTACAAGAAAACAACGCCATTGCTGTCATTGATATCGCTTCGGCCACTGTGGTGGATATTTTGCCTTTGGGGGTGAAAGATCATAGCCGTGGTCAACCAACCTTGACCCAATATATCCTAGAACAACCCGTTTTGGGCACGACAAAGAGCGGTCAAGAGATTTTGCTCGGCGGTTTGTCAGGCTTGTTCTTGGTCGGTCAAGAAGATGGTGTTTACCACTTCGTGACGATCCCGGACCGCGGGCCCAGTCCTGATCTCGTTGACGGAAAACGTCCCTTCGCTTTGCCTGACTATCAAGCCCGCATCGTTCACTTAGCCCTTGATATGGCCGCAGATGAACTGAGTCTGGTTGACGAAACCATGCTCTATCGCGACGTTGACGGTGAGGCCATACCCATCTCGGGGATTTCTAACATCCCTCAGGTGGATGAACCGCCAGTTGATCTGTATGGAGAAGCCCTGGCATACGATCCCTTTGGCGGCTATTTTGGCGGCATCACTGTCAATCCCACTGATAAAAGCTACTGGGTCGTGGACAAATATCGCCCCGCTATTTATCATTTTGATGCAAAAGGGATGCTGATTAACCGCTTGATCCCGCAAGAAAAAACCCTTTTGCCGAGACTAACAGCAATCGGGCCCTCAAAATTGCCTGTAGGCACTTTAACCTTACCCCCACCACCAAAGACTCTTGATAATAAAACTTTGCCCGTTGAATACAGCAACCGCCGCCGTAACCGCGGCTTTGAGGGAATAGCCCTTGATCCTGACAGCAGCATTCTCTACACGTTCATACAAATCCCCTTAGCCAATCCTGATCACGAGTCATCTGACAATTCAAACATCATTCGCATATTGGGCATCGATCCCAGCACCGGTGAACCGGTGGCCGAATACGTTTACTTGCTTGAAAACCCCACCTATAGCGACAGCAACGTTGACAAAATCGGCGACGCTGTTTATGCTGGAAATGGTCAGTTCTATGTTATTGAACGCGACTCTGCTGTGGTTCCCTTCAGCAAAAAATTCATCTTCAAAATTGACTTGAAAGGGGCGACAAATATCTTGGGCTTAGACACAGGTGATAAGCCTTTGGAACAACATAGGGTCGATGAAATGATTGCTTTGGGCATTCAGCCGGTGCATAAAATTAAACTCACGAATTTGCCTTCAATCGGTTATATGGCCGGTAATAAGCCAGAAGGACTGGCCTTATTACCGGATGGGTCTTTGGCCGTCATCAACGACAATGACTTCGGTTTAGCTGAAGGCAACATCCCCTTTGATGGAACAGTTTTATTCAATCCTAATCCCTCCCCCATTGTTTTGGGGATCATCAGCTTCCCAAAAGGAAATACCTTAGATGTCAGTGATAGAGATGGCGGCATCAATCTGCAAAACTGGCCTGTGTTGGGCATGTATCAACCTGATGCCATTGTCGCTTATGAAACAGCAGATGGTTTGACTTACTTCGTCACGGCGAATGAGGGTGAAGCCCGCGATAATAGCAGCTTTTCAGAAACATTGCGGATAGCTGACTTAACCCTTGATGCTGTAGTCTTTCCTGATGCTGAAACCCTTTTGGCTCCAGAGAACTTAGGTCGTTTAGCGACTTCCCGTCTTTTTGGAGATTTAGACGATGATGGCGATCATGATGTTCTCTATAGCTACGGGACACGCTCTTTCTCAATCTGGGATGTTTACGGCAACTTAGTCTACGACAGCGGCGATGACTTCGAATTGGCGACAATGGCGACGGTGCCCGACAGGTTCAATGCCAATAACGGCGATCCCAAAGCGGTAGATGCTCAAAGCGATGATAAGGGCCCTGAGCCAGCAGGATTGGCCTTAGCGGAAATTGATGGTCATGTTTATATCTTTGTCGGTCTGGAACATAGCGCAGGTGGGGTGATGATTTATGATATCACTGACCCGATAGCCCCGATTTTCATCGGCTATGAGCCTGCTATCTCTGGTGACATCAGTCCCGAAGGTTTAATATATATTGCGGCTGAAGACAACCCCACCGAACAGCCTCTCCTTATCGTCGCCAATAAGTTTAGCGGTTCAACCACGATCTATGGTATCAGCCTCGTTGATGACATCGTTGAAGAAACAGATGAAGACAGTATTAGTGTCGCTGCTGTGTTACTTCGTCTGTTGCTCCTGCCTCTGCCATTGCCTTAAATCTTAACTTTGTGTCTCTGTCGGGTATAACTATCTCATTTCGCCGCCGAACGGATGTAGGATTTACGCCCAAATCCAGAATACATCCCTTATTTAATGCCTATTTTCCTAAACAAAAAAGCAAGATCTATCGACTTGCGGGTTCATGATGGGCTAAAAAAAACGACTGAAATAAAATCAGTCGTTTTTTTTATAGAGTTACCCGTCCTCAATACGGGCTGTTCAGCTATTCAATTGATGGAACCGCTTTTTATTACCACTTGTGAACTAAACCGCTACGATCAATTGGGTCAACAACCTCTCCATGTCTTAAGTTTTGGCTCTTATCTAAGAGAAAAAGATAAGCTTCGCCAAACCCTAAGACGAATTTTCCGTATAGGTCCGCTAAACTGTAAACGTAAGCTGCGGGGTGAAGATCCTGCGGCACTCGCTGACCGTTATTTACCGTGATTGAACGGTCAAAGATGCGTCCATATAAGGGGCTAAAGTCAGCTATCACTTCTATATTACCACCAACAGTGGTGGGATCCTGATCTACAGCCTCATAAACGACAACAGCGCGGGCAAAATCATCTGGGGCCTCTAAAACATCATACGCCTGATAACCACCTGAAATTGGCGCAAAGCTAAAGTTGACATGCCTTGAATCAGCTGCATGTTGAGGAATATAGAAACCCTCTGTACGAACGGGCACTAAGGACCGATAGTCAGCCACATAGTCATGCTCATAACCTGCATAATCATAGTAACTATCTTGGTCTGCGGGAGCGATGGCATGCTGATGGCCCTGAAGCATATTTGTTTTAAAGGGATCATAGTGAGCGTGGGTCCCTTCATAAGGATCAAGATGACCAAAATTGTCAGAGTTAACATAGATCACAGATCCCTCATAAACCTGAGAGAGAACGCTCTGGTTACCAGGATACAAACGGAGTTCCCAAGCTTCATCCTGTCCTAAAACGATCTGAGCATTACCCCCATCACCAGCGTGGTTACTGATTGAATAAACATGCTCCCCTGGTACAACCTGAATATACCATTTGGTGTGCGCTGGAATTGTCCAGAAGAAAGGCGATTTGTCCGTCCACAAAGCTTGTGCGCCAAACTCGATAAAGAACTCCATGTCGTAATTGTTTTCAACATAGAATCGAGCGAAGCTAGGCTCAGGGGCGTATTCGTTGAAGGTTATAGCAAGCGGCCCAGAAGTGTAATCATCATAACCACTATGCCCATCATAATCTCCGCCTACCATCTTACCATCATGACCATGGTCATCATAACTTACGTCCATCATCTGACCACCATAATGACCCTGACCTTTCTCAAGGTAACGCCTAGGCGTAACATTTGTTATAATCCACTCAGCCTCTGAAGTCAGCTCAAACACCCATGTATCACCCTCCACCACGTCCATTTCATCGCGGAACGAGCCAACATGTTGAACATCAGCTACATACTCGTATGAGCCTGTAGCCAAAGAGAAAGTTTTAGTTTCCCCAGGGTGAACCTTGATATAGTCATCAGCCGCGGCAAAGGTGTATTGATGCTGAAAGTTATTGATGAAAACGACGATCGTTTCACCATAGGGATTGTAGTAGAGATACTCATTATAGTTGTCCTGATGGCCATCAGCTAGACCAGTTACAGAAAAGAAAGAACTAAAACCCAACAAAAAAACAAAAATTACAATTAATCTTTTTACCATTCTTCTACTCCTTTGATTTAGGATTAATAAATTAATATGGTTTGTTGCTTGATGGAGATACATAGATGCCTCCAATATCGCCTACGACTTATAGTTAGCAGGTTTTCTCTACTAACTGCTTAAAACCCTTTAATATGATAACCCGTTGAAGCTTATCAGGTAAATTCATATCAGGCAAATTCATTATTGAGGCTGATTCAAGCTTGCCTGTAGTTCTCCCCATAGTTCTAAGACATATTCGTAAAATGCGGGGTCGAACATAAAAGCAAGTACGCCCGCTAAAACAGCGAGGAATATGCCCCAGATAATGATGGCAAAAATAAAACCGCATCCCAAGCGAAATCCATCTCCAAAGGTGAGATAATCTTTCCGACCTTCATCAATGGTCACTTCTCTCGTTCCATGAGTCATGTTGAATCTCCTAAATTAAATTACTATTTTCAACAGTCCCCAGTATACCTCGTGTTGGCAAAATACGCACATTTCAAGGTGTAGCATGATACGAGAGGGGTGTACATTCAACTTTACACACCTCGCAAATTTACAAGCGTTATGGCCTAGATGAGCAGACCTCTACACCATGTCCAAGTCAATTCACGCTCAAGAAAAAATACGCTGGAGTCTATCAAAACCATGATGGCTCTTATCCTCTATCGTTTTTAACACCAGTCGCTGGCCGAGAAGGGGCAAATTGAAAATGAATTTAGTCAGATCAAGGTTAGAAAGGTGCGTGTGAAAGGTGGTGGTTGAGATGGGCAGCCGGAGCAGACGATAAGGTGTTTCTTTCACCATCAGTGAGAGAATGTAATGAAGCATGATGTTATTCGTCTGCACGTCGGGAGATATATCGTGCAGTACACCTTCTAAAGTGAACAGAATTTTTCGGAATAGTAGTAGTTCTGCCGAAAAGCTGATACCAGCCAAGGCGAGGCGGTCAACGAGGGTGATTGCCTGGGTAAAGCCAGGTAAGATAAATGGGGCAAGTTCAGCCAATAGTTGCGTAATATACCCTCGCACCAGAGCTTGTTTAAGTTGATCAGTCTCTAAATCATCTTGAACCAAAGTCGTCAAAGCCTGATAAATCCAATGAGCATCGCGCCAAACCAAAGCAGCGGTCAGTAGAACAATGTGCCGCCGTTGTTGGTAACTTAAGCGAGTCACCAAAGCCCAATCAAGTAAAACTAATTCTTGTTGGGCTTCATCGACAAATAAATTGCCCGCATGCGGGTCAGCATGAAAAAAACTCACCTCTTGGGGGGCAAAAAGAGGCACGGCGATCAGGATTTCAATCAGCGCTTGAGCCAATTGGCGACGCTGGTCAGGCTGATCTGGAAAAGCATCAATAACCTTCACCCCTTTTTCTGCGGAGATGGCGGTGATGCTGGGCGTACAAAGTTCGCTGATCAGACGCGGAACCCGTACTTGCGGGAAAGCAGCATATTGTTGAGCAGCCAAGGTCAGTGTCGCCTGTTCCTTGGGTAAATCAACTTCATGTTCAAGCAAGAGCCGAACTTCATCCATCATGCCTCGAAAATTAACAGGTGGTAAGTCATAATCAGCACGATGTTCGTCAAAAAAGTCGCTGAGATGCTGCAAAATGCTCAACTCTTCTTGGAAGTATTGTTTTACATAAGGCTTCAGGACTTTGAAAACCCCCTGTTCACAGTTGTTTGTCTCTGGATCCGACCAGAAAAAACCAATGACCGCACTGACACTGGCTTCGGCTAAGATCACATTTTGCAAATTAACTTGGTATTGGTTCAGTTGAGGGCTTAGTTGTTGCTCAATCTCGGCGCGGACTTCAGCTTGGGTCATGTCCTGAATTGCATTTTCGAGCGTCGTTAATTCAGCCCGAAAGGTTTCATCTAAGTGAGGGTTACGAGCGATAATTTGCCCCATTTTTTGCAAGACAGGGATACGGGTGACGAGGATAAGCAAGCGTTGTTCTAAAGGATAATCAGGTGGCAACATCACCTGTTCGATGAGCTTAGGCCCCAAACGTTCTGGCGAAAGATGGGTGATCACAAAGGCTAAGGCATCTCGTACCACAGGTCGCCAAACTTGATAGATCTCTGGCACTAATTGATCTACGGGAAGCAATTGACTGAGCAAAACCTGAAGTTGTTCTCGTTGGGCGGCCCAATCAATTTGGGCCAAAATTTCTGGCAGGACATCCCTCACTTGCGTTTCGGCGGTCGTCTCATCTAAAAGTAGAGTCAGAAACTCCTCTTGTTGCGCTTCCGGCAGTAAGGCTTGAAGCTGTTCTAAAGCGGATTCATTAGATAAAAGATTTTCAAACATTGTTAGATCCTCATTACAAAATCGTTTTCCCAATCGACCACAAATTTCATCACAAACCTCCTCTCCCTCCTTATTAACCCCTTGTTTCGCCTATTGAGCCACCATCGCTACTTCCGAACAAGCCCTCGAGGTAAGGCTGTATAGGCATCAAGATAATCTACGGGCCATCAAAGCCTATCCCTGTGAAGGTTTTGCAGACACACCCTATCAAATAATGACTCTTTCACCGTAATTTATGGCCTAATTCGTGTTAGCAAGTCAAGGCCTGAAGCCCTGGCAGCATCAATCAGATCAATCATCACCCAGTTTTCAAGCAATTTGTCCCCATCCCGCTCCCAGAAATCCATAATATTCCAGCCAATACGTTCACCAGTCGGCGGCCAATCCAGATATTGGTTGAGGTGTGTGCCACCCAAACTCGGCCATCCTGTTGAGGCGGCAAACTTTCCATCGGCAATTCGTGCTTGATGCCCCACGCCTCTGCGGTCAGGAAAAGCGTGGACAATGGGCCCTTGAGCCTTCTGCTTGAACTCATCCAGACCATACGCTGAACCGATACCAACTGGCCCATGCCAAACAAGATGGGAATGCCAGAAGCGTTCCAGCCCCTGGCTGGCTTGGCTTTTGCCATCATACTTGTTCAGACCACCAAAAATCATTTCGGTCACAAGATCGACGGTTTTTCGAGATTCGATGGGATCTTGTTCCGCCAGACAAATGCCATCACCTGCTAATGGCCCTGGAATCCAAATATCCCGTCCGTAGCTTGGTGGGAGGAGTTGGATACCTGTCTGCCGCATCAAATCAGGCAAATCAACGATGATCCGAATTTCGATGATTTGACCTGCTTCCACTTTGCAAAATTCGCCAAACCGGAAGTGGACGCTTTTGCCACAAGCGGGAATGGTGATGTGGTCGAGATGCCAATCACGCGCAAAGGTACCGATAAAATCACCTGTACCACAAACCCAATCCCCCGTACCAAATTTCTCATCAGAATAATGTCCGCCAATGAAATGGTAAGGTCGGCGTGTTAAGTCAGGAATAGCTGTGAGTAGTGGCTGCCAGAACCGCGTCCAGACTTCATCTGAGCCACTCAAGTGACGTAGCGGTTGAAAACCGTGCCAGATGAGGTTTGCCTGTAGGAAACGAGAGGAACTGTTTGCGTTTCCGCCGCTGTTCATCGCTTGCCAGTATTGCCAAACCAGTTTCTTATTCTCCTGATTGCTGCTATTGTCGAGCATAGGTGCTCTCTCTCATTCGTGAAAAAACATCCACGCCAAGCTGACCATACATATTTAGCGGGATAAACGTCAGCGTACGCATCCCGTTAATTCGATTAATTTTTTCAAACGTTAGTTCGTCATATATCCCTGTGCTGTTGCTTCCTCAATATAGGCTTCAGCAGCCGCGTCGAGGGCTTCCTGTGCAGTCAATTCGCCAGTAAAGACAAGGGGTAAGAATTCTTCCAGACGAGTAATGGCAATGTTAACCGCCGGATTTTTATCATAGTTGCCAATGCCTTCGACAATGGTTTGCACGGCTGCGGGTTGATACGGCCCGCCAAACTGTGCTGCCGAAACACGAGTGGTCAGGCCAACCTTGGCCGCTTCTTTTTGGCTTTCTTCATCAGCGGCTTCCATAATCATTTGGAAGATCAGGTCGGGGTCCTTGGTTGTCTTGGCCGGGATCATGTAATAATCGTTCCAGGCAGACCCGGCGCGAGGCCCATCAGCCGTAATACGGGGAGCCGGGGCATAAGCGATGACATCACTCAAGTCAGTGCGTTCAGGGTCACTCATATTGGCCGCTCGGCTAGCCCACATCTTGACACCAGGAATAGTGCCTAACTGAACAGCAACTTCCTGATCGTTGAGGCTCATAGAAATACCAGTTTCACCCAGACAAGCATTGGCGACTTCGATCATCAGATCAACCGAGGCTAGACCTTCGGGGCCATTAAAGGTGGGCCTGTGGTTTTCATCCAGATAGTCAGCTCCATTGGCGCGGAGTAACATAAAGAACTCTAACTCCCAGGCACGGGCATACGACAACGTAAGCCCAAATGGCATATCCCAGTCAGTATTGTCCAAGCCGATGGTGTTACAAATTTCGATGACATCGGCGTAAGTTTCTGGGGGTTCTAAACCCAGCTCGGCGAAGACATCCTGGCGATAGATGGTGTGCAGCGTATTACTAACCATGGGGACACCATAGATATTGCCATCAAGAGTCACACCGTCCCAAGCGGTTTGCGGAATATCACTCAAGTTGTACTCATCCCAATATTTTTCAACCAAGTCATTGAGGGGCAAGAGCCAACCAGGGGCACCCCATTCAGCAACCTGCCCATTTGCCCCGTGTACGATATCATAGGGGGAGTCGCCGCCGCCAGACAAAGCCAACTTGACTTGCTCTCGGGCATCGGCACTGGCAAGCAAGTTCGTATTAACGGTGAGATTTTCGACATCATTGCATTTTTGCAACTCATCGGCATAAAAATCGGTGATGGGGAATGACCAGCCAATCATATCGATTTCAACGGCTTCGGCTGGTGCGGTAATTTTACAGCCTTCGGGCATCATAGACTCGTCGCTCATCGCATCCGAGGCGGCCATTGTGTCTCCACCTGCATCGGGTACCGCAACGATTGGCTGGCAAGCCGTTAGGAGTAGGCTGCCAATAAGAAGGGATAATGTGATTAATAGATGTTGCTTTCGCATAATTTTTTCTCCTTATTTAAGGTCAAATTTGGATTATGGGCTTAGATTGCAGCATTTGCTGATGGTCGAGGATAAATATTATATCATTTAAATAATAATACAAGTCGGGCAGTGTACAATCCTCAAAATGGTGAATAGTAGGCAGTGAACATGATTTGTTAAATTACTGATTGCTAATCATCATTCACGATCCAGGCATAAGAACTTGTTGAGCGGTAGAGCTTATGGTATATTTCGCCTCCTTACTGTAGCCGACATCCTCTCGTGGTGAACTGTTGTTGATTATGACCACGCTCCACTGACCACCATTCACTAAATTATCAACCTTCCACGGTCTGACTGAAAGGAAAATTTAGACCATGTACCAAAACCTACACATCATTGATTTTCACGTCCACTTTCCCACGAATAATCCTTGGTTTGCGGGCCTGGGGCCAGATCGACGAGAAGACTATGCCGAGCGGGTTGGCGAGCGGCGAGCTAAGATCGCTCGTGAACACGCGCTCGCTTATAATCAGCAGTGGCGATTGGTCTGGGATTTTCCGCCGCCAGAGAAAGAGCCACCTGATGATGAAACGCAGGCGGATCGTTGGGCCGCTGAAATAGCTCAGTATGGCTTACAAGCGGTCGGCTTTGTGACAGGTGGCGGAAACGATCATTTGGCCTCGATGATCCAACCTTATCCAGATACTTTTATTGGCTTTGCCCATCACTATCTTTTTGCTGAAAATGCAGCGGATGAATTGAAACGAGCGGTGACAGAATTGGGTATGCGGGCTTATAAACTCATTGCGCCAGCCCTAGACCGGCCCATCGAAGACCTAGCTGCTTACCCTGTTTGGGAGATGTGCGCTGAGTTAGACATTCCGGTATTGGTTCACTTTGGTATCCTGGGCAGCGGGGGCGGCATCGCCTGGCATGAAAATATTAACCCGCTCAAACTGCATAACGTGGCTAAGGACTTTCCAGATGTCACCTTTGTTATCCCTCACTTTGGCTGCGCTTGGGTGCGTGAAACTTTACAGCTCTGTTGGGCTTGTCGTAATGTTTGCATCGACACCTCTGGTTCAAATCAGTGGATCAAGTGGGTGCCGGGCGATTTGACCATCAAAGATCTCTTCCGCAAGTACATGGAAACGATTGGCCCAGAACGCATCATCTTCGGCAGCGATTCTAGTGGGTTTCCTCGAGGTTTTGCTATTCGCTATCTCCAGGATCAAATCCGTGATGCTCGCGATATTGGTTTAAGCCATGAACAGTTGCAGTTAATTTTTGGGGGCAATGCGGCTCGCTTGTTTAAGCTTGATTTGGCAGACAAAGTAGCAAAGTAGCAAAGTGGCAGGGTAATCATTCAAGAGGCATGTACTTTGCCACCCTGTCATTTTGTTACCTAATAATATTATTAGTTTTATTTCTAAGGAGGTATCGCATGAAGATGCGAATGATGAGTGTATGCTTAACAATTGTATTATTACTGACGATGATGGCTTTGGGGGCTTGTGGTGCGCCTGCGCCCTCAGGAAGTGTAGATGCTGAATCCGCTGCCCCGGCAGACAGTGCGGCAGAGGTTGAGGCGGCCCCTTCTGAGCCGGAAACAGAGCCGGAAACAGAGCCAGTTGTGGGTGAGATGGTTGAGATTGAGTATTGGCAATATTTCTTTGAGGCACGGGTGGATGCCATGAATGAATTAATTGTCCAGTTTGAAGAAGCCAATCCTGACATCAAAGTAATTCACAACAGCGATATTCCTTATGATCAATTCAGGGACAAAATCGCCGCCTCTGCGCCAGCGAATGTTGGGCCGGATGTGGTCACGCTCTTCTATGGTTGGGTTCCGGCTTGGGTTGAGGCTGGGTATCTGGTGCCCTTACCTGAAGAGGCCTTTCCAGCGGAGATTATTGAAACTGAATTTTCACCCATGGTCGCAAACAGCAAATTCCAAGGCCAATATTGGACGGTTCCAACGGCTGTGCGAACCTTGGCCCTCTTTTGGAACAAAGACCTTTTTGAAGCGGCTAGTTTAGACCCAGAAACGCCGCCTAGTAATTTGGTTGAATTTTTGGACTATGCGAAGCAACTAACGCAATATGATGATGAGGGCAATATCATCATCGAAGGCTTCCCGCCTGCTATGGCCGGTCAAGCTCATCATTGGTTCCGTGAGGTGTTGGTCCGTCAATATGGCGGTGTGCCCTATAGGGAAGATAATAGAACCGTCACCTGGAATAGTGAAGAAGGCTGTGCGGCTTTTACGTGGCTGACCGATTTAGAAGTGGTTCACAAAACAGGCAGCAATGACCTTTTTGAAGATGCGACCCAAGCCTTCCTACAAGGCAAATCTGCCCTGCACATCGATGGCTCATTCCGTTTAGGCACCATCGCTAAAAACGCGCCCAATCTGAATTTCGGGGTGACAGAATTGCCAGTCGGTTCTGGCGGTGAGCAGTCTACCTTCGGGTCCTACTGGACCCACGGCATCACCCAACGCGCTGCAACAGACCCAGCTCGGATGGAGGCTGCCCAACGTTTCTTGCAGTTTATCACCAGCCCAGAAGCTGGCACTTTGTGGGTCAATCGCGTCGGCGAATTACCTGCTCAGTTAGAAGCGGCTGCTGATGCAGACCTCTTAGCGGATGAAAAATTAGGCGCATTTGCCGCGGGCCTACCTTATGCTCAAGCGACCTTCTTTGTCGATGAGTCGAAGCAACGCCAACACTTGATCGACGCTTTCGACGCAGTTCGCTTGGCAGGTGAAGATCCTTGTACGGCCTTGAACGACGCGGCTGTTTTGGAACAAGCGTTGCTGGATGAGTTTTGGGCTTCGCATTAGAAAACCAATTTTATTCGCCTAGAAATCGTGCAGAGGTAACATCTTCTGTTTCCTACGCACCCACTTCACTGACTTGATACGCTGATCCGGTCAACCATTCTGAAACGATTTCGAATGGCTTATCCAACATACGCCACACCATCTATCCGGCGGCGGTGTGGCGTATGTTGACCGTGCGTCAAAAGGTCAGCACTTTATACTTGATGTTCTTGATAGTCACGTAGACTTCTCTATGACCGCATAAAGATAGTCTTTTTCCAACCAAGCCAATTCAAATTCAGCTAAGGGGACATGCTTGGGAGCTTCTAAAAATTCTGGGTCATTTAGATAGATTACACCTGATGCGTTTGCTGCCTCGTCAAGCCCGACGACTAAGACGGCATGATTCGTTTGGTCAACCCAATAGGATTGAAGTTCACCTGTATCGACAAATACAATGACGGGCAAGCCCAGCGATAGACAATGCTTTAGCGTATCGATATCGCCTTCATCAATCAGGACTGAGACTCCCAAAACTTCTAAGTTTTTCAGATGATGAAAAACAGAGCCAAAAGTTTGGACCTTTAGCAGTCTTAACAAGCGTTGATAGGAGACCTTGGTCTGCAAGTATGTCAAGACCATCGCACAACAGGCAGCTAGACAATCAGCCTGCTGCTTCTGTTTGAAGGGAGAGACGGGTAATAAGATCATTGGCTTTGTGTTGTAGAGTCTCAATTTGCTCTGAGGAAAGGGGCAGGATTTCACGGGTGAGGGCATCGACATCAAGGCTGCCTAATGTAGCAATGGCTCCGAAGGGCTGCCAAAATAAGGTGATGGATACGCGCCAGGCAGGGTGGACTGAGCCTAAAACCAGCTTGGGGTCTGTCGCAGAGAGAGCCATCGCCACGTATTCTCCCAAATATCGGTTTGCTCGCCGTCGGGCTTGCTCAGGTGACACAGCTATGTCAACCGCTAAGGGCGGCACTTCAAGATGCAGTGTCCCCTCATCGGGCCAAGTGGTGGGATGTTCATAGATTATTTGCATTATATTATTTTCCGAAATCATCATCTTCAACTAACAAGCGGTATATCTAATGAATAGTATAGACATTTTGACTGATAAAGCAATGTAGTATAGTCTAAGCCTTACGGTAACAGTCGTCTTGACATCAACCTTGGCGAAAGAGCCAAACGAAATATTGGAGGATTGAACAATGTCTTTTGTCGATCCATAGTAAAGCCGCTATCGAAAACCAGCTTAGTATCCCACGTCCAACGAATGATGCTAATTTTGCATTCCCTGAAACAGCTATTGGAAAGTTCTGAACGGATGATACATCAAATAAAATCTGTGTTTTCATTTATCATCGAAGAAACAAAACAGGTCGCCTGCGTCCAGAAGTGGCCGAATATACATTAAGTCCAGCAAAAGGCTAGATTATGTTCAAGCTCCACCTTACCATCTGGCAACGCCGAGCCATGTGGGCCTATATATTTCTTCTGATTCCCCTGCTCTTCTTCATTTACATCAGAATCAACCCGACCTTGACCGCCTTTCGTATCAGCCTTTATGATTGGAATCCAATGACTCCAGCGGGTCAAGCTCAGGATTTTGTCGGCTTGGCGAATTATGAAAAGCTGTGGACTGAGTTGAGCAAACCGAAATCAGTGACATTTAAGGCCTTTAGCAATACCTTACGTTATGTCATCATTGGCATGCCGCTCCAACTGGTTATCGCCTTGGGAGTGGCCCTACTGCTCAATCAGATACGGTATCTCAATGGCTTCTATAGAGCGGTATATTTCATCCCCTTTGTCACCTCCACCGTCGCCGTGGCCTGGGTGTGGCGTTGGCTCTATCAACCCCAATATGGCCCATTCAACTTATTCTTAAGCTTCATAGGCTTAGGCCAACAACCTTTTCTCAAAAGCCCTCATCAAGCCCTCTATGCCATCACTGCTGTTGTGGTATGGCAGGGCTTAGGCTTCGCCATTATCATTTTTTTGGCAGGGTTACAACAAATTCCAGAGATGTATTATGAAGCCGCCAAAATTGATGGGGCTAATCGCCGCCAGACCTTTCGCTATATCACCCTACCCCTCCTCAATGCCAGCTTCGTCTATTTAGCGGTCTTACAAACGATTAGCTTTCTGCGTATGTTCGCCCCGGTCTTGAATATGACGACCCAAGGCGATGGTGGCCCCTTGAACAGTACGACCACCGTTGTGCTGCGCGTTTATCGAGAAGGATTTTCAAGTCTTAAGATGGGCTACGCCTCATCGCTCACCGTGGCTTTATTTTTAATTATTCTCTTGATCACGATTATTCAACTACGCTTCTTTTCGCGTAAAGTAGAATATTAGCAAGGTAGCAGAGTGGCATAGTAGCAGAGTGGCAAGGTCACTCCTTTAGACTCTGCGATACTGTTGGGGAACCAAAGTCTGGTGATTTCAATCACCAGTTAAGACAAAAAATGCGTTTTAACGCATTCCTTATGGAACCTGTTGAAACAGGTTTCGTCGTCTAAACGGGATATTTCAATATCCGTTTCGGTATTCGCCAACCGTATCACTCTGCCACCTTGCCACCCTGACCAAAGGTATCGTCATGACGACACATCAAGTCCCTTCATCCATCAACCTTCAGATGCAGACCAGTCAAAAACGGCAAAATTTGGTCGCCCAAAGCATGGCCTATCTTTTATTAAGCTCAGGCGGGAGCCTGATGGTGGTTCCCTTTATCTGGATGATTTCAACCTCGCTCAAAGGAGCCGATGAAATCTATCAGTCGAATTTCTTTCCCCTCAATCCGACCTTCAACAATTACTTGGAAGTGCTTTTTGATACGGCTTTGCCCGTCTGGTACTATAACTCCTTTCTTGTGGCCATAGCGACCACAGCGAGTGTTGCTTTATTTGACTCATTGGCCGGCTTTGTCTTCGCCCACTATGATTTTCCGCTGAAAAGATTGCTCTTCATCGCCGTGCTGAGTACCTTGATGGTGCCAACCGAAATGCTTGTTATTCCCTGGTATATCATGGCTGTTGAGGGGTCTTTTGGTATGACCTGGGTTGATACTTACTGGGGCATCGCCTTTCCAGGCTTAATCACCGCTGCCGGTGTTTTCTTGATGCGTCAATTCATGCAAGGTGTGCCCAATGATTTGCTCGATGCGGCGCGGATTGACGGGATGAGCGAGTTCGGTCTTTTTTGGAAAATCGCCCTCCCCCTTACCCTGCCTGCCCTGGCCGCGTTATGTATTTTCAACTTTTTAGGCAACTGGAATGCCTTCGTCTGGCCGCTCATTGTCACCTCCTCTCGCCCCATGATGACTTTGCCCGTCGGTCTATCTTTCTTCTCTGGCGAAGCTGGCTCAGACTGGCATTTGATTATGACCGGCGCGACCCTGTCTGTTTTACCTTTGATGACCGTTTTCGTCATTTTCCAACGCCAAATCATTCAAGGCATTGCTTTGACGGGCTTGAAAGGCTAAATATTATATCGGAACGCCATTGCCACAGCCGACAATATCCTTCATCTGTATCAGGCCGTTTTTGATACCCTGCAACTTGACAGGGGGCACCTAAAAGCACAAGCTGCTGTAGGCTTCACCACTGTCACCGAATTAGCCGACCTGCTCGTGAGGGAAGCTCATCTTTCTTTCCGTACCGCCCACCATGTCGTGGCCGATTTGGTTAAGCACAGGCAGGCTGAAAACCTACAACCCACCGATATTAATGTTAAGCTACTCACGAGCCTCTCACAAGCGCTACTATCCCAGACCGCCTTGTCGTTTTATCTTCGCCCATCTCGCAGCGGGCCTTGCTGCACCCGCGCATAGAGATCAGCCCATTCCGGTGAACCATCATCTTTCCATATCTCGATCTTCACACCAGGTTCTTGAGCCGGATCATTACCCGCCATAAAATGAGGCCAACAATGATCACGCATATTGGCAAAATGAACAATTCGTCCACCTGGCCAAATTACAGAAAGGATATGTCGCTCATCTGGCAGTTGATATGGCGGCTCCATTTTATAGCGTGTTAAGGTATCCTCATTCACTGTGACCCCTAATCCTGGTCCCTCAGGCACTTTTAGATAACCGTCACGAATGGTCAAAGGTTCGGTGAGCAAACTATCGCTGTAGTTGTTAAGACAAGTGATGGTTGGCCATTGGGCAAAGGGCAGTACCGCGCCCAAATGCGCGGCGAGCGCGGTGACCAAGCCGACACCAACCAACTGTAACCAGAATGGCTTTTCAAATTCTCCAGCGAGTGTACCCTGACGCAAAACATTCGCCACCCCACCTCCAATGACAAAGCCATCACAAATCGCTTCTCGGACAGCGGTGGGGAAGCGAGGTAGGCCGAAGTGGAGGGCAATGGGATGAGCGACTTTACGACGCAGTTCACGCAAGCCTTCGACATCGCGCTGTGGAATCGGGCCTTCGTAGATGGAAACGCGCTCATAGGTATCAAGCTTCTGTAGCACTGGGGCCGCCGTGCCGACATTGAGCAACATACTGTTCCAGTCCAAATCCAGCCGATAATATGGCGGCGTAACCGTACTGACTGCTTCGACCTGAGCATACACATCAATCCAGGGTCGGGCCTTAAATTTGTGAAAGATGTAGCCCTGCTCAACCGCATCTTGTGCTTCACCTGCTAAATCTTCTGGCCCCATTTTTGTGTTCCACCAGGCAATGGGACACCAATCGCGTATCTTGGGCAGGTTAAGGAGGCGATGAACGGGTATCTCTAGGGCCTGACCCACGACATCGTAAAGTGCCATTTGTAGCCCTGCTCCCAAAGTGTCCTGTCCCAATAACTCAATGGGGTTACGTCCTTTTGCACGTTCAATGGCTTCATCGGATACCGTGCCCCAGGTATAATGGGGCAGTGTTTCTCCGTAACCCACACTGTCATCCTCCGTTGTCACCCTGATAATCTCGACAATTTGCCACTGCCAGACGAATAGGGCATTCCACTTTTGCACCCGCAGCGTAAACGGTACGCGCAAAGTGATGCGTTCAATATCTTTAATGCGTAGTGCTAGAGTCATCCTTGAATTACCTCTCAATATAAATAATGGATTGGTGCAAGAGAGCTTGTAGCCAATTGCCTTTCCGATAATTTATGCTTGCCCTGAAAATTTTCTACCCTGTACTTTACAGCAAGTTCGGTTTTATTCAAAAGGAGCGTCGGGGTAGATTCTCTCATGATTGTCAAGCCTGCTCACACAAAGTCGGGCGATGCAGCTACTTTGCCCGTTCATACGGCGTACCTCCTATGGTTGAAAACCACATTTTATCAATCCCCAAGCCAAGCAGGGCGCATAATAAACTTAAGGCAGATAGCCATTGGCCAAGCACCCGAATGGGGGTGTCTTCAAACTGTATCCGCAAAAAATGGGGCCCGGCTGGCATAGGCACCTTGATCCATCCTTCTGGATCCGTGGTTTGAATTTCTGGTTGAGCGACCACTGGTCCAATCCGACCATAAGGATACAAAGCGGCATTATCAGGCGCGGTATCTTCATACACGGTGGCTGTCCACCCTGGAAAGTAGGAGATGTAAAAGGTGACGAATTGCTGCTCGGCGGCGGTATAAACCCACACCAGTTCATGAATGCTACTGTGATCGCCCCAGGAATTAACGCCTAACAAGGGGTTTGTACCCGTTTTATCCCAAATTTCATTCGTCACAACGCGGGTTTCAATCTCGCCCCCATTGATGACCACATCAGCCAGCGGCGACCAAGTGGGAATCTCTTTCACCCAGAGGGTAGAGCCGGTCAATTCATCGGCCGATTGCTGAAAGCGGAAAAGCCCCACTAAATCAACGGGGCCTTCTGTCGGGTAGGGGTCGCGTAAATCAGCGTGGAGATAGGGGAAGCTGCCTAACATGATCAGCAAGGCCAAGGGAAAAATGGTCACAATCTCTTGGCGCGTGTCAGACGTGGGCAGCCGAACGGCGACGGTTCCGCTGAGGATGGCCATGGCGGGGGCGATAATAACCAGCAAACGCCAAGGAAATTGGGCAAAGGTGGCTAGGGGAATGATCGACCATAGCCAAGCGGAGATGGGCAGGGTGAGAAATATCACAAAAAAGACTAGGATTTGTAAAAAATAGAGGGTCACGCGCAAAGGGCGATCAGATAAATAAGATGCCCCCCAAAAAGAGAGGATGACTAAGATAAAAGGCACGAAACCCAGTTGAAAACTGGTGTTATCATTCGGTCCGGGGACACTAATCCCAAAGCCCCAACGCGGCGAGAATAATTGAAATATTTCAACAAAATCGCTGCCAAAGGCGTATCGTCCCTCAAGCCACTGGTCAACGCGGACATATTGCCGTTCGACAAAAGCTGGCAACCAGAAGATCGCACTTAAGCCTAAACCAAAGGCCAATAAGGCTCCCGGCGGAATAGCGCGTCCAACCAAGGTGAGGGCCTTTTGCAGCCAACTTGGGGGATAGGGCTTGGCCCAAAAGAGCATGACCAGAACATAGAGGCCTAAGATGGGCGTTAGTAAGAGGGCTAATAAATTGCTAGTGAACATCAACGCAGCATAGGCTACCCCCCCCCAGACCACCCGTCTGAGGCTGGGTTGGGTGACGACCTGATAATAGGCTAAGATGACCAAAGGCATGAAAATAAACCCCACGGATTCAGCTAAAGCGGCCCGGACATAAATATCAAAAATATGATAGGGAATATACATGTAAACTAGGGCGGCGATCAACCCCGCGGGACCACCCAGCAAATGGCGCACACAGAAATACATGCTCAAGCCTGATAAAATCACAGATAGCCCAAAGACGATTTTGACCGAATTAACATAGTCAAAGCCGAGGAGATGAAAAAATTCGCCCAGATAGGAGGACAAAGGGCCATAGATATTAAAAAAAGGATAGCCATACCCAAAGGCGAAGTCAGGGGCCCAACGGGGATACCAAATCCCATCTTGAATAGCCTTGTCAAACTGAAAGAGAAAATAGACGGCATGCCGCGCATCGTGTGACCCCCAATGATAGCCTGGCTGTAAAAGTGGGCTAATCACAGGCAAGGATAATAAAAGTGTCAACCAAAAGTAAATATCCTTAAAAACAGGACGGTCATCCATCGTCAATTGCTGGTGATGATCATTTGACATCCAGTTTTGCCCTCCCTTCATCATCGCCTAAAATATTCAGGCGAATTAAGGTTTCTTCATGGTAGAATCCCAGCCAAACTTGATGTGGAACCGGTGTTCCCGTCCGTAATTGGCGCAACGTAAAGCGATAACGATCTTCAATGATTTCGCCTGGCAGCCAGGTGGTGGTGGGGCGGGTGCCATCTTGCGGGATCAGATCTACTTGCATAATCAGTTGTCCTGCTTCATCGACGAGGTGGGCAAAAATTTTATAATTCTGGGCAATGGGGGTGACGGCTTGCCAATGCACTTGTAAATAAACCACATCACGATGAGACAAACGCTTATGCTTGGTCAAATGCTTGGCGATAGAAATATAGGGTTCATGGGGGTCGAAATCCCCTGACTCTAATTTATTTTCGACCACAAATTCATGCCAGAGCAATAAAATTTGATTTTCGCCATAGATGGCTTCGGGGTTATGCGGCATGGGCGTGGTGATGTATTGTGGTGCCAGATGAGGGTACACGGGTAAGATGATGAATATGATCAGCGAGGCGAAGGTTGGCAGCGCCTGTAATTTTTCATTTAACCACAACCCAAGGCCAGCCACAACCGCTAAACCTAAGCCAGCAAAGCCCAAGAGTTGCCAGGGGTAAAGTAGAAGATATTTGCTTGGCCCTCCCCAAAGATAGCCTACAGGCGGTATCATCAGCAGGACAGCGATGAGCGCGAGGCCCAGAAATAACCAAGGTCGTCGGTCCGGCCCTCCCCGCCAAATGGATACGCTGAGGATGGTCAAGCCGAGACTAGCGATGCCTAAACTGAGCGATAAGCCATCATCCCAACCGGGTTGACTGAGGCCATAGCCCCAAAAAGGAGCGGTTAACTGGGCTGGATAGAGGAGATGGTCTGTCAGATTGGTGGGCAAAGGCGGTAGCCCAGAATAACCGCCCCGCGGGATGGTGATGATGGCGGCTAGGGCCAACCCTAGCCCAGCGCTTAAAAGCGGGGCTAATGCCTGGGGGCGATGATAGAGCAGCATCATCAACACGAGCATGATATAGGCACAGAGAGTCAATCCCAACTGGCTCAAGCCTAAAGCGAGCCAAAAAGCAATCGCCAATATCATGAAGCGTCTTTCTGATCGAGCGACTAAATACGTCGCCCCTAATAAAGCCCAAGGCAAAAAGCCCCAAAAAATTGCTTCTCCCCAGGCCCCCCGGACATATAGGGTCGCGAGCATAAACGGGGCATACGTATAGGTCAAAGCGGCGACACAAGCCCCTTGTGCCCCCAACCAACCCTTGACCCATAAATATAGACCACTACTGCCGCCTAAAATACCGCCCACCGAGACAAGTTTCAGAGCATTTAGGGGCGATAGTGGGAAAAGCGCGGCCACATAATACGGCAATAACCCATCACTACGCCAAGGGTCAAATTTGATTAAGGTCGGCAACCAAGTCAAATCAAAAAAATTTTCTCTCAATTCAGCAATGCTCCAGACAGGGATGAATCCGGCGTGAGTCTGAAAATAGCCGGGGTAAAGTAAAGGAGCCAGGGCAAAAATGGATAAGACTAAAGTTAAAATAAGATAAGGATCTAGGTGCTTATTTCGCTTGATGGCTTGATTTAGCTGGTCCATAAAACCTCTCGTCACTTGTTCATCACGCACACCGTCAAATTGTAACCGCCTTGGGCATTAATGACAAAAGTGGTATCATACAAAGTAAGGAGCGTTATTCGTTATCAGTGCTTGATATTGATACAAGGCCTGAGAAAGGTTTGTTATTTCATCAGTTAAACACTCAAAAAGTTCATTCTGAAATCATTAACCCTTAGGTCTCTGTGTTTCATCTTGATTGATCTTGCAGTTCACTATGTAAACAGTGAGGTCTTTTTGGTCTCAACCAAATCAAAAAAATCTGCATCATCTGCGAAATCTGCGGATTATATATCTTTCCATTTTAATTCAAAGCAGTCTTGCCCTCATTAGACCCTTGTTAAACCTATGACAAAAAACACAACAATCTCTCCCAAAATACTTCTACATCTTGTGGTCTTTATTTTATGGCTCGCCACAGTCGCTTTCGGTGTCTGGAGTATGCTGGCCATCCGCACCATGGTGCTACGGACCACCATTCGTTTCTCACCCGTCTATGCCCAAGCCCTGGCGGACCCCCTGCCTTTGGTGAACATCTTGGTCATGATTCCGCTGGGAGCTTTCTTAATTGTGATCATCATCGGCGGGGCTGAGTATCATCGCACCCGAATCGGTCAAGAAAACTCTTGGCGCGTGTTCACCTATGTGCTTAGCTTTGAATTAGGCTCTATTTTGCTGGCTCTGTTTCTATAAAAAATCGCTCCTGGAGTTTAGGTATGCCAAATTTATCCTTCCTCGCCCCGTACTTT
Organism: Anaerolineae bacterium; assembly: GCA_965199695.1. Lineage (GTDB taxonomy): Bacteria > Chloroflexota > Anaerolineae > 4572-78 > 4572-78 > CBDAUV01. The sequence goes on from OZ241372.1 coordinate 4,166,037, forward strand.
GTCGATGGGGCCAAGGTGATGAATCGTCTCTTTCTATATGTGGCCTTCTTGATCTTTTTAATTTACGTGACGATGACCATGATCTTTCCTTACCCCCTTCATCCTGACGAAGGGCTATTGTTAGATCAAACAATTCGTCTATCAACTGGGCAGCCTATCTATCGTTCAGATTTATCGACTCCCCCCTATATCCTGACCACGACTCCGCCCCTCTATAGCCTCATCTTGCTGCCTTTGATTAATCTCTGGGGGCCAACCTTTTGGATGGGTCGCCTAGTCGCCGCCACCTGTGCCCTGTTGTCGGCTCTATTATTAGGCTTTATCGTCTATACGGCCCAAAAAGACCGCTTCGCCGCAGTGACAACGGCTTTATTATTTTTAGCCAGTCCCTATGTCGTCTTTTGGGCTGGGTTTCAACAGATAGATTTATTCGCATTGGGATTAAGTACCCTTGCTTTAGGCCTCGTCCTCTATTGGCCCCGGCAATGGGCCACGATAAGCGGCGGGTTGCTCTTGGTGGCCGCATCTTATACGCATCCAGCTTATGCCTTGACGGCATTTCTGGCCCTGTTTATCTGGTTATGGGGACAGGCGCGAGGGCGGGCTTGGCTATTGTTAAGCTTCGTCGGTGGCTTAAATGGGATCATCTTCATTCTTTTAAACAGCTTCACCCAAGGCGGATTTTTGTTTAACGTCATCGTGGCCAATCTAACCCTGATTTCCATGGCCCAAATCGGGGATTTTTTACAACAACTTATGCCCGTCATGTCCGTGTTTATCTTGTTAACCCTTATCTTCTTTTTCACGGTGCATCAGAAGCAAACTATTCATCGCTTATTTTGCCTTTACTTCTTGGGAGCTGTTTTATCTATCGCTTTCAGGACGATATGGGGCAGCAATCTCAATATCAACGCCTTTTTGTCGCTCTCTGCTGCTTTCAGCTTAATTGCGGGCAGCTTACTGACCTACCTGCGTCATCACCCTTGGCGATATGGCATCCTATTACTCCTCCTGACTTTGCAAACGGGTTTCATGATTCGCACCACCTTAGATCACTATGTAGATAAATTTTTAACCCCAAGCCGGGCGACAGACTGGGCTTTTCAGTATTTTGCCACCCTCATCGAAGAGACACAAGGCCCTGTTTTGACCGACCATCACTTGGGTTTACTCGCGGTCCAGAGGAAATCTCTATACTTTCATCCAAGGCAATTATCATCGCCAGCCTTGGCCGGAAACTGGGATCAAACAAATCTGATTAACGATATCCAAGCTCAGGTCTTTCCCCTCATGCTGCTGACAGATAATCGCTCCGCCGCTCAAAATTCTTCCCTTTGGGGGACTAGAGGCAACACTTGGACTCCTGCTATGCGTGAGGCCATTGAAATGAATTATATACCAACCCATTTTATGGCCAGGACGATCATTTATCGCCCTCGAGGGGCATCAACCATCAGCCAAATCCCCCCCGCAACAAAGTCATTGCCCTCAAAAACCGATCCGCTAACCATCGGGCCAGGGATGCAACTTCATCAACCGGCCCATAGTTTACATCCTCAAATCGCTGTCAACCCAACCGACCCAGCTCATATCGCCGTCTTGCTGAATACCAGTACCGACTTGAATTGTGGGCAAGCAACCTGCCAAATTAACTTACGACTTTATATCTCTCAAGATGGCGGGGGGACTTGGCAGGCCCAAGCCCCCTTCACCCCAGCCCGAGAAATCGGTTTACAGGGTCAAATTGCCTTCGATCTTGCTGGACGGCTCTATGTTTTGGGCATCCGCAACAGGGCCATCACCCTCAATAGGGCTGAGGCAGCGACAGATTATGGCATGCATTTAGCCAATCAGGCCGAGCTGACCAAATCTCAATTGGGGCCAGCACCAACTTTAGCCCACGATCCTAGCAGCGGCTCGCTCTTTATTGTGTTTAATGCTCAATATCGCGATGCCAAATTCATTACCCCCGCCCTCAACCGTTCAGACGATGGCGGCGCGACATGGTCAGCCACCACCCGCGTACCCCTAGAAATTGCCACCTTTGATCTGGAACAAGGGCATAGTACGTGGCTGGAAGACTTGCAAGTTTTGTTCGGTCAGGAAAACACCTTAGCCCTCGTGTGGACTTGGCAAGCAGAGGCTTGGACTTGGCCGCGGGATGTCTGGATCGCCCAATCTCAGGATGGCGGCGTGACCTTCTCAGGCCCGCGCAAAATTACAAGGACGGGTGGGCCAATCAGGGCGGTGTCTCAAGACGGGATGTATTATGTTCTCTATCGGGCTGCGGAAAACGATGGACAAAGCTTAATTTTGGCCACCTCAGCCGATCAGGGCGATTCTTGGACTGCCAGAAAGGTTCAGGATGAAATCCCCTTGAAATTGGATGTGATGAAGGGGCCGGGCTTGGGGGTGGCCCCAGACGGAACCATTGATGTGGCCTTTTATGCCTTGGCGGAAGAAAAAAATACCCCTTCAGAAACGACGGCGTGTCCACTGGATCTCGCCACCTGGCAAGTTCAGAGGGGGCAGGCTTGGCTTGATCCTTGCCGCTACGATGTGTACTACACCTTCAGTCGCGATGGGGGGCAAAGCTTTAGCCAGCCCCGCCGTCTGAATGAAGCCCCAGTTGACGGCGCAGGCTTGGTGCTAATCGAAAGGTGGCCTGAAGCCACTGCTTATCTGGATATCGCTTCCACAGCAAGGCAGGCTCATCTTGTCTGGACTGAAGGGCAGACAGGACAGGGCTCACAGGCGGTGACTGTACAAATTGAGCGTTAAGATGAGTCAACTGCAAGCCTGATTCAACTTTATCGCTAAGAAGTTTTAGTTTTTGGGGAGGCATATTCGTATGATGGAATTGCCGTATTTCGGCTTGTTATTATAATACTAATTCTGAAACATTGGACTGAACTTTGCTGTTTTTTATGCTGATGTACTGGATTATAGGGAAGGGTTCGGTCTAATAATAAGTTCAGGCGGCGGCTACGCTCGCCGACCTAACGGCGCGGTGGATGTCTGCGTCCCCGACCCCGTGGGGTCGCTGGGACGAAGCCCGCAGACCCCGTGGGGGTCGGGGAGGCACCCTCCGCTACGCTCCGGCCACCCGCTTATTATCACGGCTTCGCTGCGCTTCGCCGCATAACAAGCGGATGAAGCGGACAGATTCGCCGCAGTCAAGTAGAGCGTAGCGAAGCTTGGCTGCCTGGCTCGCTGCCGCTTATCCGCCGCGCCGTTAGGTTTTTCTGTTAAAAATACAATGTTCCAAAAATTCAACTTGGTTTTGAGGAAAAATTATGTCTCTATCTGATCGAAAAAAACTGATTTCCATTAAAGATGAAGTGAATGAGTTGCATCCAATTTTAGACAAATTGCTTTGGAAACTCCCAAACGTCACTACTGTTGAATATACCCATGGAAACCGTGAAATGGGAGCAGACTTTGTTGTTGCCCAACAGAACGAAACTTTTGGAAATGAGGAATATATAGGCGTTGTTGCGAAAGTCGGAAAAATCCATCAAAACTTTTCTGATGTTGAGAAACAGATTAAGGAGTGTCGCGTACCACGTTATTTTCATGGGGGAAAACAAAAAATACGACTTGATGAAGTTTGGGTAATCGTTACGGGTAACATCACAGGCGGAGCACAAGAAAAGATTCACGACGAATTCAGGGAAAGAAAAATCGTATTTGTAAATGGTACTCGTTTAGAAAATTTAATTGATACACATATGCCCACCTACTGGAGCGATGTGTCCTTAGAAGTCGGGGAATATTTAACTGATCTTCATATTAAAACCAGAGAAAAAGATAGAAGTACAAATCTCCTCGCTACAATGGATGAAAATTTTTACATTGAGCAAGATATTTATGAACGTCCTACATCTGAATACAAATATTCGAATAAAGCACGACTTCGTCTCAGGAAAGTAAAAATATTTGAAGCAATAAAGAAACGAAATATCATTTTCGTTGAAGGCGGGGTTGGAGCGGGAAAATCGAAATTATTAAGTAAAATGGTTGACCACTATACTGACCCTGAGATATTTTCAGAAACTAAGATCTTGCCAATTCCAATTGATTATAGAAATTTAGTTGACACCTATGAAGGCAAGATTGCACAATTTATTCAAAAAAGACTCAATGAAAAATTACGTTCAGAACTCACTGATGTGAATTACTTGCTTTTGATAGATGCAGTCGATGAGAAAAATTTACCGCACGATGAGCAGATTACTGTATTGAAATCTGTAATCGAACAAATTGATGAGCTAAAGAATACAAAAGCCGTTATTACTTCTCGTTACTTGGATGGAATTGAAGAATCTGAAAGTTTGGGAAAATACGTTTACAGGTGTGAATTGCGTCGTTTATCGTTAAGTAAAACTATCGAGTTTATTAAATTACTCTGTAATGAGTTAAATATTTCAAATCGAATACTTGAAGATTTGAAGAAATCTCAACTTTTTCATGAACTTCCCAGAAGCCCAATTGTAGCAATTCTTTTGGCTCAATTATTGAATGAAAATTCTCAAGAACTTCCGTCGAATCTAACCGAATTGTACACAAAATATGTAGAACTCATTCTCGGACGATGGGATAAAGATAAAGGTTTGCAATCACAAAAAGAATACCAAGCACTTGACAACATCATAATGCAAATGGCGGAACATATTCATATGAATAAAGTTGGGTTCATTACAATTGATGAAGCAAAGCAAATATTTGATCATTATTTGAATGCAAGAAATTTAGAAATCGAAAGAGATGAATTATTCTCTAAAATGGCAAGTAGAAGGTCAATTGTAACTGTTGATGATAAATATAATAGAGTAATGTTTAAACATAGGACATTCGTGGAATTCTTTTATGCAAAAAACCTTGCTCAAAATAATAATTTGACTATAGATCATCGTGCATTTGAAATGTACTGGAGGAACACATTTTTCTTTTTTATTGGCATCAAAAAAGATTGTCCAGAAATATTAGAAACCTTAATATCTTTGTCTCCCCAATCTAAAACTGAAAGATGGTCAAAAGTTATTAATATAGGTGATTATTTTTTGGCAGGTTTTACTAGCCCATACGATATTATTACAGATGGAATAACTAAAACTGCATTGGAAGCCGCTAAACTGTATATAGATGTAGTTGAAAGAAAAATTGATTCCCCATTAGCAGAAATGCCACGTATGCACATTCTTTACTTAATGCAACTTTTGATGAGATATGGATACTCTTATAGTTTTTTTGAACAGGCAATAGAAGATACTGCTCTGGAAATTTCTACAAGTGATGAGAGCAATGAAGTAAAAGCTTATGCGCTATTCTTCTTAAACGTAGCATATATTGATATGGGTTCTCAAAAATCTTTCGATTTTTTGTTAGAATCGGTATCAGGAGGGTTGCCGTTAGACTTAACAATGGCACTCAGACACGAAACACAAGAATTAAAAAGTCGTACGAAATTAATGAAAAAACAGGATAAAAAAGCACGACTGATGTTAGAGAATATGAAAAAGAATAGGAGTTTAGAAACCACGATAGACAAATTGTATGAAATGCCTGTAAAAATGTTGAATATATGACACAAACCTAACAAAGCATTTGCTACCGAATTGCTAATCCTCGTTCGTTAAAGTATCTGGTTGGGAATTGAGGTTAGTTTTGTTTGCAAAGTTGGTTTTTATACCCGCAATCGGCAGAAATGCGCCGTTAGCCTGCTTCGTGCAGACAAAGAAGAATATACATAATGAGTAAACAAAAAACGAAACGTCGTCCAGCCAGAAGCAATCCGAAAAAAGGGAACTTATTGCGACCTTTGCCAACCCTGATAATCCAGAGTGTCCTTATGAGATACCATTAATGGAACTGCCGACTAAGGCTCGCCTGGAAAGGACGGTTGACCTTGACCTTTCAGGTAGTGGAACAACCCATAATATTTGGCTCGTTATCCCTTTTACAGACGGAAACAGCGTTTCCGCAATTGCCTTTTTGACCGATGGTCGATATAAGCAAGCCAATGAGCTTGAAATTGGTGAGGCGGTCTATTTAACGGGTGATAAGGTTGGTCTTGTCACAGGGGTAGAAGAAAAGCTACATACACCTCAGCCTCAACAGGGCATTATCATCATTTATCGCTATGACAAAATCTCCCTGTTTTACTTTGCTCATAATAGAATAGGCTGGCAGCTTTTAATACGTTCTTTTGCGATAGATATATAATCTTCTGAAATATCTACCCCAATAAACTCTCTATTATGCTTCAGGGCCATTTTACAGGTAGTCCCAGACCCACACATAGGGTCAAAAACTAAATCACCCTGATTTGACCATGATAAGACATGGTCTTCTGCTAGTTTTTCTGGAAATACAGCAGGATGTTTGAAAGCAATCTTATCAGCGGTCGTGCCACCTAAACCTACAGCGTAAGACCAAATATTATTTTTAGTTTTTTCCTTTTTTAATTCTTTTAATATTTTCTTATTCACGCCATCTGCTTTCTTATTATGCACAAGCATTTCATAACCACTTCGAACAGTTTGCTCTTTAATCGGATTAAAAGTTTTTGGTTTTTCTTTCGATAAAACAAACATAAACTCAAAACAATTTGTATAGGCGTTACTTCTCATAAAAGGGGTATTTCTTTTTTGATAAATCATCACATCGTGCATTTGAAAACCAATAGATTGAAAAAACAGCCCTTGCTTAAAACTGGTGAGACTCCTCCCACCGTTTATTTTGTCACCAACAACCCAAACGACGACACCTCCTTCTTTTGTTATACGATAAAGATTCTTGGCTATGTTTTCAAAATCGAACGAATAACCCTTATAATCTCTTAAATTATCATATGGGGGTGAAGTAATCGTTAAATCAATACAGTTTTCTGGCATATCCTGCATAAATTCAATACAGTCTGCTACAAAAAATCCTGTATCAAGCTTAATAAAATTTTCATTTTGAATAATGTTTTTAGTTTTCATAACACATAATTTTACCAATACAGTTTCATAGAAGTTGAGCCTAGAGGAAACCTCCGACATAGTGTCGGGGGAGGAGCAAGGCTAAACCTCCTTTTTCTAAAGTTTATGTTGTTTCCGATGATCGGAAAAAGTTTCTTGGCTAGACGGTTTTTGCGCCTGTAAAGCCGAGAACCGTCCTAAACTCGTAGTTGCTCCTCGCCAAGGTTCAAAAGGCTTGTGCGGAAACAAACTTTCCGTGGGAACAAAACACCGCCCCTACCCCACAGGGCTTTTAACCTTGTTCGACAGAGCCAAGTGCTGGAGCGTTCACACTTGGGTGTCCTAACCTTTTGAACGTAGCCTTTCTTTCAAGGCTTAGGCTGGTCAACGTAGGGCTTGTGTCCTTACTTTCAGTAAGGCATCTTCCACAAGCCCCCGACTTCTAGTCGGGGGTCGTTGACAACAGAGGTAGATTTAGTTCTAATGCGCGAGATAAGCCGCAGCGGGGCGAGGCGTAGCCGAGTTGCGAGCGTAGCGAGCAATGTCGGCTTCATCGATCTTATCTCGCGCATTCAGGCGGTGCGAGCCGCCGCCTGAACTATTATTAGACCGAACATCTCTTTATAATACCTCGCCTCAGGAGAAAATACAGAACCATTCAGCCTAAGTCTTTAATTTGACAGTATACGGAAATATTTCCGTATACTTATCCAGATTATAGTCACAAGCCGAAGGACAGCAAAAGAACCATAAAATTATGCGACAATTGGCACAGCCAGGAGGTTAAGAAAGATGGCAAAGCGTTATGGATAAGAAGCAGACACGACACATCAAGCAATCATTTTTGAAAAAGGTACAGCAGCAGAGAATGACGACAGGCACACAGGAGATACTGAAGGTGAAAGTAGTAGGTTCTTCTGAGTGGGGTTGGATTTCTGAAGACGATGGGAGGATATATGTGCAGCACTTAAATATTTCAGCGAAACCTCAACCGAAGAAATAGAGAGATTATCTGCCGCACGTTTTCCAGACGCATCATTGATGATTGACGATGTTAGATTAAGGCTATTTAATCAAACCCTTGATTTTATCAACCAAGGCAGCATTGATTTCACGGGCCGCCCTGGACTGACGATTGGTGTGTCTACGCTGGCCGGGTAGACGCACCCCCTCAAGCGCAGTCAAACGGTCAAAGAAGCCTTCCACATGGTCTTGCCAGCCTGACCCGGCGATGATTTCGGGCGATAGGGCTAGGACAAACTCTCCCCCGCCCGCTGGCCCGCCGTCTCTATTATCCACCTCCGCTGCTTCAAAGCTAAATCGTTCCCCGACCAAGCCAGCGGCCAAAAGTTCGACCATCATCGCAATGGCCGAACCTTTATAGCCCCCGAAAGGCAGTAAAACGCCGCCATTGACGATTTTGCTAGGGTCAGTGGTCGGGTTGCCCTCCGCATCGAGGCCAGTGCCCCAGGGAACTTCATGGCCGTCTCGGGCCGCAATTTGTACCTCGCCCAAGGCTTTGGCTGCAGTCGCCATGTCATAGACCAGCGGGGGCTTCCCTGGACGTGGCCAAGCGAAAGAAAGTGGATTGGTCCCAAAGAGGGCTTTTTTTGCCCCAGCGGGCGCGACGGCAGGCATGTAGGCTGTGCAGGCCAATCCCACCAGACCTTGTTCGGCCAAGGCCTCAGTTTCCGGCCATAGGGCCGCGAAATGATAGGTATGGGTGATGGTCAGAGCGGCGAGACCGATTTTCTGCGCGGCCTGAGCCAATAAAGGAAGCCCACGTTGCAGGGCCAAGGGGGCGAAGCCCTCATCACCGTGTAGACGGATGATGGCTGGAGTGATTGTCTCAGCTTTGGGGTCAGCCTGACCATTCACCTTGCCGCTTCGGAGCGAGGCGACATAGCCTGGCATCCGAAACAGCCCATGCGACTCTGACCCATCGCGTTCCGCTCGGCTGACCGTCGTCGCGATAGCCTCAGCATTCAGTTCATTGCAACCATTCGTCAGCAGACAGGTTTTTGCTAGGTCGTGAATTTCGTCTATTTTCAGGGGAATAGTGTTCACGGTTATCTCCTAAAAGTTAGTCATCTTGAGGTCTAAAACTATTTTGGCCTGAAGTATAGCATGGATGTATACTAAGGCTATTCGTTTATTCGAAAAATTCGGGATATGGCGTTTATATTGGGCAAGTTAATTACTCATTGTTAATTGATAGTTTAAAGGAGCAAAGATGGATTTTGAAATTTTGAATCAACCAGAAATCCCTCTGGGTTCGGGGCCTGGCTGAGACAACTTATTCCTAGCAAATGAGTTATAGAGGAAGGTAATTAAGACATAGTGCTGTTTCCTTAGCCATGCGGCAGGCCATTCCCGAAGTTGTAGCCGACTATGAAGCCGACCCCGCCATTCGGGTCAGCGCGTCTCTTCTCAGCCAACGAAGCCCTAGCGATGGGCTTGGTGAAGCGGGTCATTCCGACCAATATCCTCGAAAGCTATATTTTAGATTATTGCCAGACCATCGCCCAAAACGCGCCGCTGACCCTCAGGGCTGTTAAAAAAATTGTCGCCCAAATCATCGACCACGACCACCCGACCGAGCAGAATGTTTTGATAGTGAGGACTATATCGAAGGTCGGCGGGCGTTTATGGAAAAACGTAAGCCAATGTTTAACCACCCCAAACCCCTGACCCTGCCACCTTGCTGCTTACAGAATAAATGAGGAGGATGATGAAACCAAATATCGTTTTTGTCTTTGCCGATGACTGGGGTCGCTATGCGAGTGCATATCGCGCCTATGAAGGCCCAAATTCTTTAAATCAACTGATCGAAACACCGAACTTTGACCGGGTAGCGGAGGAGGGTGTCCTTTTCAAAAACGCTTTTGTACCTGCCCCAAGTTGTACGCCCTGTCGGAGTTCCATCTTAGCGGGCCAATATTTCTGGCAAACAGGCTTGGGGGCTATTTTACAAGGGGCAATTTGGGATGAAACAATCCCCACCTATCCTTTGGAATTAGAGAAGACAGGCTATCATATCGGCTACACCTACAAAGTTTGGTCGCCTGGCAAGGCGATTAATGCCCCTTATGGCGCGGAACGGACGCGGTATGAGCCAGCCGGTTGGAAATTCGGTCGTTTCTCACATTGGATGACGGAAAACGCCCCAGAATTGGGGATCGAAGCGGCTAAGGAGGTCTTATTGGATGAAACACGCCAAAATTTTAAAGCCTTTCTTGATGCGCGACCTGAGGGTCAACCTTTTTGTTATTGGTGGGGGCCAACCAATACCCATCGGACTTGGGAGCGCGGCTCTGGCCAGGCCTTATGGGGCATCGACCCGCATGACTTGAAAGGTCGCTTGCCAGATTTCTTGCCCGATGTGCATGCAGTTCGGGAAGATGTGGCCGATTATCTGGGCGAGTGTCTGGCCGTTGACGCGGGCTTGGGGGTGATTTTGGAACGCTTAGAGGCAATTGGCGAACTGGATAACACCCTGCTTGTGGTCAGTGGTGATCATGGCATTCCCGGTTTTCCACGAGCCAAGTGTAATCTTTATGACATTGGCTGTGAAGTCGCCTTGGCGGCGCGTTGGCCTGGACATATTCAAGCCGGGCGCACCGTTGATGATGTCATTAACCTGATGGATTTAGGCCCCACCTTCTTAGATGCCGCCGGGGTGGCTATCCCAGACAGCATGACTGGGCAAAGTCTGCTCCCCATCTTGAAAAGTGAGCAAAATGGGCAAGTTGAGGCTGAACGCACCTTTGTGGTGCTGGGCCGAGAACGCCATGTGGCTGCTGCTCGAGAGGGCAATTTGCCCTATCCGCAGCGAGCCATCCGCACCAAGGATTTCCTCTATATCCACAATTTTGCCTCAGAGCGGTGGCCGATGGGCAGTCCAGAAGGCTTGGATGATCTCCAAGCTGAAGCCCCCTCATTCGATGATCTCTGCCGCACAACGTTCATCGCTTATGGTGACATGGATGCTGGTCCAACCAAGGCCTGGATGATTCACCATCGGGCCGATGAAGATGTACAACCTTTGTTTGAACTCGGCTTTGGCAAACGTCCGCGTGAGGAATTATTTGATTTGCGAAGCGATCCCCATTATATGAACAACCTAGCCAATGACCCGCATTATGAGGAAACCCGCCAGACGCTGGCTGACCAGCTCAGGCAAGTCTTGCACCAACAAAATGATCCGCGTATTATAGAGGATGATTGTCGTTTTGAGCGATCTCCTTTTACTGATGTTCTTCTGAATATATAGTGATTAGTGAGTTTGTTTCAGAAAAATGGTTAATAATTCAACAATTTGATATCGAGGATGATCAAGTCCAGGACAACCTCAGCCAGATGTACCAAAGCGAATTGGCCGTCTTGATAATATTCGACATCATATTTTTCTTCCAACATCTTAAGATAGATGACTCCTAGTTCTGGATATCTTCAACAAGCATAATCTGAGGCTATTCTATGACCCAACCTCAAAAAAATCTGCTTGGATAGGGCTTGGCTGAATCTGATCTTGGCTCTGAGGGATTTCTTGTGAATTATAGGCATAGGTGGCCCAATTGATATCATAATTTTCTACTTCATTGCCCCATTGCCTCCAATTCGCCCGTGTTCCTCGGGCAAAAAGCTCCATATAAGGGCCTGGGCTACAAGCTTCGATAATTTCGTATAACTCATCTGGCTTTCTGGAGTGTTCCCGCTTCCGAGAGGGAATAATATTGACCTGACTGCGCCCTGGTTGGAGAGTCCGTAATTTCCCTTTAACACCGAATAAAATCATTTCTGTGACATTGCGAAAATAAAATCCAACCCCACGACCATCTGGCCCGCCATCTTTACGAATTTTATACCAAATCATATTGGTTTTATAAGTAAACCCCCAGCGTTTCATCGTTTCTAGCCCTTGGGGGAGTAGGGCATTCGGCACCCACAAATAAAGATGACTTTGTTCAGCCGCGATATCGTTAACTGGCAGGGACATAATTTCCTCAAAGGAGAGGGTACTGTATCGGTTTAAGCGTTTATGTTCTGGAGCCATTTTTCCAGTACTATTGGCAAATCGCCAAGGTGGATCAGCTAAAATTGTGCCAAACTTGCCTGTGATTTGTTTTGCGAAATTTTCTGCGATATTTTGGGTCATGCTAAATATCCTCAAAATACAATTTTTTGGAAATACCGAATACCAGTAGAGGGCAACCTGCACCACTGCCACCTTCAATTTTTGGTAGAAGTTTACTCATATGAGTCGTTAAAGCTCCATAAGATTTACCGCGCCCTAATTGGTCGAAAATGCTTTGCAGCATTCAAAGCTTGGCATCGCTGCGTTTTATCAAAGGGATGATCACCTGTAAATCTTGGGCCGTGACTGCCATTTGACACCACGCAAGGTCTAAAGTCTGATCAAATAAAAGCTCTCCTGTTCTGATCAGCATCTGTTCCAAGTCTTGATAATTGCGGGGATGCGTCTGCCAGGCTGCTTCAGAACGGAGATAAATCAAGGGTGTTTGGGATAAGGTCGTCGTTTGAACATCCTTGATGAAGGCATCTTGATACGCGCTTTGCAAGATGAAAGCAAGGCGAGCAATAACACACAGGTGAAGAATTTGTTCAGGCACACAAGATGAGCTAACATGAGCGTAAAGTGAAGAAAATTCTGGCCCACAGAAACGTCGTTTTGATGATAGAGGACGCGAAAAAAGTCTTCAGTTTTGAGCCAAGCGATATGATCGGGCGGCACTTTCTGTGTTTCAAGGGGAACACTGACATGAACACAAGCAAAAATATGCTTTAGCTGCGGCGTGATTGTTTTGAGATGGGGAAAAAAATCCCAGACGGGTCGTTCATCGGGATCACGAGGACGGGTTTCATAAAAATACCTCAATTCATTAATTCTTATTCCTAAATTCACAATGTAGGAGGGGCCTTACAACCATGACCGAACAACCATTAAAAGACAAAACCGCCTGGGTCACTGGCTCATCGCGGGGGATTGGCCGCGTGATTGCGGACCATCTAGCCAGCTTGGGGGCAAAAGTCGCCATTCATGGCACAAGCCCTACCTCGACTCGAGCCTTCAATGAAGCGGACTCGCTTGAGGCTGTGGCTGAAGCAATTTCTCAGGAACACGAGGCTGAAATTTTAGCCGTGACAGGGGATTTGACCGATGAAGCCGTGGTCAAGGGGATTGTCGCTCAGATCCAGGATGGCCTTGGTCCGATTGATATTCTGGTCAACTGTGCTGGTGGCGACATCGGCGCACAAGGGACGATGGGCGAGAATGCAGGTAAACCTTTGTCCAACGATGCGATTTTTATTTCATTGGCCGATATCCAGACAGTCTTGAATCGCAATATGATGACCTGTATTCTTTGCTGTCGTGAAGTCGCCCCCAGCATGATGGATCGTAAATCCGGCTGGATTGTCAATATCGGCAGTACGGGCGGCTTGTCTGGTCGAGACGATAGTGCCATCTATAGCACAGCTAAAGCCGCCGTCCATCAGTATACACGCTGTTTAGCCGTGCAGATGCGGCCATATAATGTCTATGTCAATGTCGTAGCCCCTGGCCCGATTATGACCCCACGTTTTCTAGCCAGCCGTCCGATAGACCAAACATTCGCTACGACTGAAGCCTCCTTAGAGCGTTACGGTCAATCAATTGAAGTTGCCCGTGCTGTGGCCTTCTTTGTGACCCAAGAGTCTTCTTACGTGACAGGACAAGTCTTGCGCGTAGATGGCGGGTTGCAACTCTGGCCTGCCTGATAGAAATAATGTTTAATCAACCTAGGCCTGCGCTATAAAGCTTCAACCTCTTCCAGAGAGAGACCTGTGTATTTCATAATCAAAGCTGGTTCAAGCCCATCTGCCTTTAGATTACGAGCGACCTCAACTCTTCCTTCAACTCTTCCTTCAACTCTTCCTTCAACTCTTCCTTCAACTCTTCCTTCGTGTTGCCCCTCCATTCTACCTTCAAATCTAGCCGTTCGCATAACATCCCGCTCAATGAGCACCGACATCATATAGCGTTCGTATGCCCGTCGCTTGGCTGGATCCATCTTTAACAAAGAGAGCTTCTCCCTAGCCTGATCGATATTGGGTGCCCTAAAGTCATCGCGTATCTCCTCATATTTAAGCATATAAATCCACTCATCCAAAGGAGCTTGAATGACATCCTCAAAGCGTTCTACTTGAATGAGGTAATATTCGGGATAGATTTCTTTTTGGATATTTACCGCACGCAGATACAGTTTGCCATTCAGAGCCTGCTCCTGCTGCTTTAGCCGCAAAGGTTCTTCCGTATGCATTCCTATAAAGTTCGTTGGGCCATAGTAGACATAATCATTACCGCTGCCCAAGTTAAAGTAGAGAATGCTAATCGAGATGACTTTAGCGATCTCTTGATAATCTTGCCCTAATTGGAGGGTGTCAATGATGACTTTAGATGTGCCAAACAACAGCCGATGCAGATAATCCCTTTCGTGACTGTTTTGAATCTCAATGATGATATGCCGACCTCGGCTATCAGTAATCAAGATGTCTACCCGATTGTATTTCATTTCCTCGTCAGCTTGATTGCTCTCACTCTCGAGTATTTGAATGACCTGTATAGGTTCATTAAGCAAAGCCGAGAGAAAACCTTCTAAGACACCAAAATTCGCTTTGTCACGCAGAATGGTTTTGATGGCCCAATCGAAGCGGATAAGTTTCTCTGGTTGAGGGGGAACAACCATAACGAGCCTCCTTATTTCAAATAAAGCTTCATTTCTACACGGACGAAAGACCTGATATAACCCATATCTTGCATAATGGGCCAATAGAGGCTATTGGCTGGCAGATTTTCGTAAATGCTATCTTGAATGGCATGTCGCCAGTGAAGATTTTGTAGCAAAGCTTGGGCTACTCGACTTGGCTCACCTCGTTCAGTTTGCATCATAAGACGAGTCAATTGAAAAACAGAATTTTGATAAGCCAACCAGCCCTGATCTCCATTGGGTAATTCAGCATAAAGGGCGGTGACATTACCAGCGTTCTTTAGAGACTCGTTGGATGTAACCCATGAAGGCGTATCACGCCGTGAAACCAATAAATCAAGTGTTTCTTGGTGATTCAAAGTTTCCGCATAAATTCCCAAAGTCACAATTTCAATTGGTTTAGGCGGTCGCCGAATGACTAATAATTCTCGTGTTGGCTCAAATCCGCAACGACGAAACAACATTTCAGCTGCCGTGTTGTTTTTGATAACCTCTAAATGAACTTCCGAAACGCCTAAAGTTTGAGAATTAAAGATGAGACGGTCCATCATCTTTCTGCCCAAGCCTTTTTTACGGCCATTTGGCACAACGCCCAAGCGTGTAACCCAGCTCTTATCTTGACGCAATCCTAACATAGCCAAGCCCAAAATTTCGCCCTTCTCAACAGCGACAACTGAATTATCTAAATCAATATCATAAACCTCGCTGTACGCCCGTAACTTATTTTCATTCATGGGCATGGGGACGATATAATCAACCCGCGTTTGATTATAAGCGTCTGTTAATTGGCGATAGGTGAATAGGCTAGCTGGAACTAGATCTAACGAGGAGGCAGACATGGTAATTGTTTTGTCAATAAAGAGCGGTATCCTAAGATAACTTACTCGTCGGAAGATAAATAAGACGAGATTTCTTGCAAAAACGTTCGCGTATTAATGGGTTTTGGAATATACCCATCACATCCATAAGCGCGAACCATCTCCCGCGCCGTTTCTTCTGGCCAAGCCGTGATGGCAATAACAGGGACATCTGATAATTCTGGAATTTGACGAATAAAAGAAGCGACAGTTTGTCCATCCACATCAGGTAATCCTAAATCTAATAAAATCAGATCAGGACATTCTTCCAGGACCATCTGTAGACCACTCTCACCATCCCAAGCATGATTTAACTGGTGAGGCGTTGTATCAAATAAACGTTTGACCAAGGTCGCATTATTCGGATTGTCTTCAATCATGACAATATTCTTTGACATCCCTGACCTCATCTTGTTAGAGATTGGAGGATAGAGGTTGGTTTAATCAGGTACATTTAACTCACCAAGAGTTGGTCAATCGCCTCAGCGAGTTGTGCTAAATTGCGTACTTGGTGTACAGCATCACAATAGGGCTGATAAGCTAACATATCGCTATCACCAGTCCCCCATTCTCCTGGATATTCTGGGTTGAGCCAAATAATTTGTTTTGCTCGCAGCCTGATTTTATCCATACAATCCAAGCGAGGATCATTATAATTGTTACGACCATCGCCCAAAAAAATCGCAGTCGTCCGCTGGTCCACTGCATCGAAATAATCGTGGGTAAAAGTATCTAGGCATGAGCCTAAATCGGTGGCATAAGGTCTATGAGGCATTAAATGCATGACATCCTCTAAAGCTTCGTCTACTGATGAGGTATGCATATTATGACTAATATCATAAATATTATAGTAAAAAGCAAAAGAGCGTGTTTTGGTTGTTTGATCTTGAACCTGATAGATCATATTCAACATAAAATAGGCCACCCAATACATTGATCCAGATATATCGCATAAAATAGTCAATTTTGGTTTAAGATGTCTTCTCTTAAAGGATAATTCTAGCGGCACATTTCCGTTACGCATATTACGCCGAATAGTGCGCTTCACATCTAAGGTACCTGTCTTGCCACGTTTTTGGCGCAGGGCGGCTCGGGTACGTAATTGAGCGGCTAGTCGACGCATCTCAGCCCGAAGTGCATCCATGTCTTCTTCTTTGAAACGGTCAAAAGAGCGTTGGGTAATATCCTGATTTTGTTGACGCTCTCGGCGTTGTTCAAGGTTTTGGCGCCTGATGGCCTGGTTGACATGTTGGCGAATTTGTTCTGCCAAAGCTTCACGATTAGCCTCGACCATATCCCTTAATTCATTAATGGCCTCTTGGCTCATCCCTGCTTCGGCCAACTCTTGCCATAATTGATCCAAGAGCTGATCAAGGTATTCCAGGCCCATTTGCTGATTCATACGCCTTGTCATCCGGTTTTGGCGATAAGGACTGGTCACCTGATCTAACCCAATTTGTTGACCAACATCATCTAAATCTTGCTGTGAGGGATTCTGACCAGACAGTAAAGCCTGAAGTAATTGAAGCAACTGTGAAAATTGATCCTGAGGCATAGGGGGGCCTGACTGACCTTGCTGTTTTTGGCCTTCTTGATCTGTTTGCGGCGGATTATTCTTCAAATATTCCAACAATGCCCTTAAGGCGGCAGCCAACATCTTTTTCTGATCTGGGGTTAAATCCTCTAAAACATCCATCAAGGGTGGGGTGCCAGTACCAAAATAAACAGGGAAGAGTTGGTCGAAGATTGGTCTATCTTGGGCATCTTTAACCAAGGTTGTTCGGAGCGATGTTTGAAAGACATCTCGACTTTTTGCCCCCATTGTATCAACTGCACTCAAGGCATCGCCACTTTCAGCTACAGAAACCCGGACACCTAAGGTTCGTAAAGCTGAAATAAATTCTATCATTCGTTTATCCATCAGATATCGCTCCTCGATTTCGTGATCAATATTCAGGGATCAGCAATCAATGTCCAGTCTGTCTACAACACGCTAGACTATCGATCAAAATCATAACTTCGAAAACCACCACCATGGCCGCCTTCAAACCCAATGTGGGAACAACTACCATTGGTGCCATATTTTACCATAGCTCGCTTCGCCTTAGCGATATCAGAACTATGTTTAAGCAAAATACTCATAGTATCATTGACGGTTTTTTCATCTAAATATTTACTACCTAAGGCCACTAAAGCTCTGGCCCAATCAATTGTTTCACTGATACTGGGATCTTTCTTCAAATTCAACTGGCGAATTTCATGAACCAATTCAACTGCTTGCTCTGCTAACTTGATAGACAAGTCTGGGACTTTGAGACGGACAATATCTAATTCAACTTCAAGCGAGGGATAGTCAACGTAGAGATAGAGACAACGCCGTTTAAGTGCTTCTGAGAGTTCTCGGGTGTTGTTGCTGGTTAGCAGAACCATCGGGGGGTGCTTTGCTGTAATTGTGCCTAATTCAGGGATGGTCACTTGAAAATCACTGAGAATTTCCAGCAAAAAGGCTTCAAATTCAACATCAGCCCGGTCAATCTCATCGATTAATAGCACGACTGGCTCATCCGAAGTGAGTGCCTGTAAAAGAGGACGTGGTAACAAAAAACGCTCGGAGAAAAATAAATCATCTTCATGGCCTAAACGATCAGCCGCATCACCTAAGCTAGTGGTCTCAGCCAAAACATCCTGTAATTTATCGCGTAAGAGTTGGGTATAAAGCATCTGCTTGGCATATTCCCACTCATATAAAGCTTTACTTTCATCTAACCCTTCGTAACATTGCAACCGAATCAACTTTCGACCAGTTGCATTCGCCCAGGCTTTGCTCAATTCTGTTTTGCCAACGCCTGCCGGTCCCTCGGCTAAAATGGGTTTGTTCAACTTTTCGGTCAGAAAAAGTACCGTCGAAATCTCATCAGAGGCCACATACTTTTGTTCCATGAGTTTGGCCGTCATTTCTTTGATAGATTTAATCATAAGTCCCTCGATTAGGTAAGAATAGGGGTATTATGGGGGGAGAAAGGAAAAATGTCAAGTGAAGGTTAAGGGTCGAGTATATTTCAGATTGGGGGAGAATTGAAATGTAATCACTTTATCCGAATGTGATAAAATTAGAGGTCAGCAAATTCCTATCACAGGATTGGCTTTCACTAGACATTTGGGCTAAAATAGCCTTGTACCTTCAATTTCTATGGATTGGGTAACTATGAGCAGAGAAATTATTTTCCTGTTTTTAGGTGGATCTATTGGATTTGCCAGCAGTATTCTAACCTTATTTGCCAGGCATTATTTAGAGACTCTGCGCTTAAAGCGGCAATGGGCCAGGGAAGATGCTTTAGAACAAAATCGTCTTCGGCAGGAGATGGACCACTTAGCCCAAACGCTGAAGCTACTCATGAAAAATAGGTTGACTCTATAGAAATAGTCGCTATCTTCGATGTCAGTATCCACTATTCTCAATGATTTCACCATCTTGCCTAGTCATCCTTGGCGAACCTTCGTTAAAGGTGGCGGCCACCTAGAATTGAGGGGCCAGACGATTCGTTTGGTCAATGAAAATACCCTGACTGATATGTATACTGATGCTCAACTTGATGATTATCAGGGCTTATCGCGTCACAAATTTTATTGGCATCCCCCCTTAACCCTACAAGTTCAAGCGTGCTTTTCTCATGGCAGTGGGGTATTAAGTGGTACAGCAGGATTTGGCTTTTGGAATGATCCCTTTGCTATGACAGAGGCGCGATGGCCTGCTTGGCCTTGTGCGCTCTGGTTCTTCTATAGTTCTCCACCATCAAATATGAAGCTTGAGCAACATACGCCTGGTCCTAGCTGGAAGGCGGCCACGATAGATGCTCGGCGATGGCCTTTTTTTGCCCTCCTTCCTTTTGCACCTATAGCTGTCCCTTTAATGAATGTTTCCTGGCTCTATCGCTTGTGTTGGCCCATCGGTCAACGGGCTATCCATGTCAACGAAACCAGCCTTGCGGTTGATATGACCACCTGGCATGACTACACCATCGTTTGGCAATCACACCGCGTCATCTTCTCAGTTGATGAACAGATCGTCTTAGATTGTCATACATCTCCCAAAGGCCCTTTAGGTTTTGTCGCTTGGCTAGATAATCAATATATGATTGTTACGCCTTGGGGGAATTTTGGCTACGGTTTATTAGCCAAGGCCTCACAACAGTGGATGGAACTGTCTCATATCATCATCACCCACAAAATTTAACGCCATCACGCCTTCCTGTATTTCAGCGGTATGTGAATATCTTAGCCAATTGCCCATTTTACAATATTTGAGTAAACTGCGTCGTTAATAGAAAGGGCAGATAGGCTAAATACTGGGTCTTGGTTACGCTGGTCACTTCATCAGTCACAATGTTTTCACGCCCAATATTAATCGTCTCGTTTATTATCGCTTAGAAATTAAAACGCATATGACTATTTCACTTCAATGTCTTGTTACTGGAGAAAAATATCCAGTTGATGAAATTCGCTATTTAAGCAATCAAGGCCATTTGCTAGATGTTCAACACGATTTGGACAGTATTCGACCCTTAGTCTCACGCGGACTATTTAATGACCGCCTTGGTGTTCCACCAGGCCCCAAGGATGTTCCCACAACCAGTTCTGGTGTCTGGCGCTATCGAGAGTTGATTTTACCCGCTCAGGCAGGAGATATTGTCAGTCGCCGAGAAGGCAACACGCCTTTATATGAACATCCACGTTTATCAAATTATGTTGGTCTTGATCAAGTATATCTCAAACATGAGGGAGAAAATCCAACTGGGTCATTTAAAGACCGAGGGATGACAGTCGGGGTGACGCAAGCTAGGCTTATGGGGGCCAAGGCGGTCGCTTGTGCATCGACAGGCAATACATCAGCTTCAATGGCAGCTTATGCAGCTTTAGCCAGCTTACCTGCCCTCGTTTTTATTCCAGCAGGTAAAACAGCTCTGGGAAAATTGGCTCAGGCTTTGGCTTATGGTGCAAAAACCTTGCAAATTCAGGGTGATTTTGATGATGCGATGCGTTTAGTGAAGGAAGTTTGCAATAACCTCGAAATTTATCTTCTCAATAGTCTGAATCCTTTTCGCCTGGAAGGGCAAAAATCAATCTTATTTGAAATCATTCAAGGCTTTGCTTGGTCGCCTCCAGATTGGATTGTCTTGCCTGCTGGAAATTTAGGAAATACAGCTGCTTTTGGCAAGGCTCTACACGAAGCTAGTCAACTCGGCTTAATCACCAAATTACCCCGTCTCGCTTGCATCCAGGCAGAAGGGGCTAACCCATTTTATTACAGCTATCTTGATGGGTTTTCTGAACAAGTCAAGATGAAACCTGAAACTATTGCAACTGCCATTCGAATCGGTAACCCGGTCAGTTACCCTAGAGCCGTGCGGACCTTACAATGGACCAATGGTTTAGTAGAAGAAGTAAGCGATCAAGAAATTATGGATGCCAAAGCTATTGTTGATAACGTAGGCATTGGGTGTGAGCCTGCCTCAGCGGCGACAGTGGCAGGGATACAAAAATTAGTTAAAAAAGGGATCATTCAGTCTGATGAAGCGGTGGTCGGCATTTTAACTGGACACATCCTCAAAGACCCAGATATTACGATTGATTATCACACTGGACAGTGGCCTCAGGCTCAATTTTCAAATCAACCAATCCAAGTTGAAGCTGAATTTCAGGCAGTGCAATCAACGATTGAGCAATTTCTTTAATCCAAAGATTACACCTTCAACCTGAATAGTTATGTTTTGCTTTAAGTTCGCCCTTGTGTTATATTTGCAATTGCTCTATATACCAGTTTCATAATCACATTTAAGTATTGAAGAGAAGGTCCTTATCTTATATAAATGAAAGGAGTATGCCTTAGTGCGAAAATATGAATTAATGATCTTATTGAGTTCTCGGTTAGATGAAAATAGCACTCTAGATGCCACTCAAAAGGTCGCAGATTTATTAAAATCTCAAAATGGTATTATTACAAAAACAGATGTTTGGGGACGGCGGCGGCTAGCTTATTCAATTGAGAATCATACTGAAGCAACTTATGTGCTGTTTAATGTCCAACTTGATCCTTCTGTCTTAAAAGAATTAGAATTTAATCTAAAACTAAATGAAGAGGTTATTCGCTATATGTTCGTCAGAGATGTATTGACATCAGATGACGAAGATGTATCGGAAGAAGAAACGGTCACAGAAGTAGACGCGGAAACATCTGATTTGGTTACTGCTGAAGAAGAGGCTCTTCCTTTGGAAGAGGCCTCTCCTTCGGGAGAGGGGGCTTCTTCGACTGGAGAATCATCTGAGGAAGAAACCACAGTTCAAACACCTGTGTTAGAGACGACAGATGTTAAGGAAATGGCTGATGAAGACAACCCGTCAGAATTTGTAGAGATGGAGACAAAAGAAACGGAAGAAAAAGTCGCTGAAGCAGTACCCTAACTTATCATTAAACTAAATAATTTTACGCTTAGGATAGGTTTGATTATATTATGAGTCGCGGTTTGAATAAAGTCATGCTTATTGGTAATATAGGGAGAGAGCCAGAAATGCGGTTTACCGCTACAGGCAAACCAGTCACCTCTTTTAGTTTAGCTGTCAGCCGACAGTGGATTAATTCTAGTGGCAACCGCCGTGAAGAAACTGAATGGTTTAATGTCGTTGTCTGGGGAAATTTGGCCGAAATATGTAATCAACATATCAAAAAAGGTCGCCAAGTCTATGTAGAAGGTCGTTTACAAACCCGAAATTGGGAAGATGAATATGGTCGCCGTCAATATCGGACTGATGTAATCGCCCGCGAAGTAACCATTTTGGGCAGGCAACCAAGGCCCTATGAGCATAATCATCAGGCCGATCTTTTCGCTTCAGAGGAATATTCTGAAACAAATGAGCCAGTGCTATCTTTTACTGAATATCAGGTAGATTAAACAACCTTATTTTTAATAAATTTATAGGCGTTACGTATACTGTGTTTGACCTACGCACGACGTAAGGCTTAAAATTCATTCCGAAAATTATATCAATCAGGGAGTAATGTATATGCCTCAACAAAGAAGAAGACACCCCCCTCAACGGAGGAGCAATAAGTCGAGATACGGGCCTCGCCGTAAAGTTTGTCCGTTTAAAACGGCTGGTGTCAAATATATTGACTGGAAAGATGTAAACACCCTAAAACGTTATGTTATGGATAACGGCTCTATTCGTCCCCGTCAAAAAACTGGTGTTACAGCCAAATACCAACGTCAATTGGCTGTCGCAATCAAACGGGCCCGTTATGTCGCTTTGCTGCCTTATACCACAGCTCATGCGCGTTCTTCCGGATTCGGTGGCCGTCAGTAAAATATCTATAAAATTTCATATCGCATACAAATTTTCTCGCTGCTCAAATTTTCTCAAAACGTTCCAGATTACGTCATAGCATGATTTATAGAATTGAGCAGCAAGACGCGGGTAGCCATTAGGACAAGGTTGCCCGCGTGTTTTTTGTCAGGAACCAAAACGTGTCTACGGGACAGCAAAGCGTATGAAAATGCTAATCACGAATAACACGAATGTCCGAATTTTTAAAAATTTGTGATATTCGGTCATTTGAGAAATTCGTGATATGTCGTTTTATTGTTTTGTTAATTACTAATTTCTAATTGTTAATTGATATTTTCAGAGGAGGATATGTCAAAACAAAAGCCCCAACTTGTTACCCGAAGGCAATCAGCCCGTCTTCAACAAGAAGAAGAATATCAACGTCGAATTTTATTAGCCCTTGGTGGTATTACGGCTTTAGTCGTCCTCATCCTCACCATTGGCACCATTTATACGTATGTTATCTGGCCCAGACAGGCCATCGCTACTGTGGGTGAGGAAGAGATTAGCCGTCAAGATTATCAAAATCGAGTCTTATATGAACGGTTTCTCTTGAATGAACAGGCTAACTTCATCCAAGCACAGGCCGCACAAATGTTGGAAAATTTTCAAGACAATCCTGAGTTAAGTCAGTCACTTGAACGGCAAGCTAGAGAACAGCTCCACCAAATTCAGATGCAGGATATCAGTCTTGACCGTGGAGCTTTAGACAATCTTATTGAAGAAGCCATCGTCTTCCAAGAAGCAGCCACACGAGGAATCATCGTGGAGAGTACAGAAGTCGATGCGGCCTATCAAGCTCAAGCTGCGCTACGGCGTGGTGGCTATACCGAAGTATCTGTCCAAGAAACGGTCACAGCCAGAGAAGATGCCACAGCGACGGCTGAACTTTTTACGCCAACGCCAACGAGTACACCTTTTCCTACCTTTACCCCAACCTCTATTCCGGTCATCACTAATACCCAAGGCTTGACGACGGCCTTTACAACAGAAGACAGTATATCTGAGACCAGTGCGGAAGATGTTAGCGGTACACTTCGAACGCCAAATTTACCAGCTCATCTAACAACTGGAACCTTAAAACTGCCTGCTCAGGTCGAGGAAGCATCATCTGATGTAAGCGAAGAAGCAGGGACAGAGAGTGCTTCTGAGGCTGCCTCTAATGATACCCCAACCCCAGCTCCGACCCCGACAATCAACACGATAGCTGGCCCTGACCTGACAACCGCGGTCAGTGAGTGGGAAAGCCTTATGCAAGAGAACGCCAATCTTACGCCAAACGATTTACGGAGGATGATTGAGCGTAATTTACTCAAAGAAAAGCTCATCGAAGCCTTTACTGAAACTGTAGATAAAACCGCATTACAAGTTCAGGCAAGACATATACTTGTTACAGGTGAAACAGATGAAGAAGGCGAAGAAAAGGCTCAAGCTGTGATTGCCCGGTTAGAAGCCGGAGAAGATTTTGAAGATTTAGCCCGTGAGTTGTCTGAGGATCCTGGTAGTAGCGCGAATGGCGGGGACTTAGGTTGGTTCGGTAAAGGTAGAATGGTTACATCTTTTGAAGAAGTAGCCTTTGAAATCGAACCTGGCACCATAAGCGACCCTATCCAAACGCAATTTGGTTGGCATATCATTGAAGTTCTAGACCGTGGAGATAGAGAACTTGATGAGGCAGCATTGCGTCAGAACGGGTGGCAGGCTTATGAAGATTGGTTGACTGAGGCGCGGGTTAATGTGCAAGATGACTGGACGGCAGAGGACGCGCCAAGAAGGTAGACTGCCTGTGGACTGCCAAGGTCATTAAGGCCTGAGAATCAAATAACCTGTGCAGTTCCCTGCCTCAGTCTAGTCCCCAATTGGGGGGCATCAAATGACATCTATAACACCAACGCTTGTGATTAACGCAGGTGGGGAAAGTCGGCGGATGGGGAAGAACAAGGCCTTGTTGCCCATGCCGCCTGACAATCAACCACTCATCGCTCAGATAGCCCATCGTTTGCATCCCTTGTCACCACAGCGGATAATCGTGGTGACGAATAATTCAGGCATCCAGAAACAAGCGAATATCGCGGGTCAGGTCGATTATCTGTTTGACGCTTATCCTGAGACTGGGGCCCTCGGTGGGATTGCGACTGCTTTGACGGTTTGTGAGGGATGGGCTATCGTGGTTGCTTGTGATATGCCCTTTGTGAATGTTGACCTTTTCGCCATGCTTTGTCAGGTCGCTTCGGAACGGATTTCCCAAGAGCAAGTAGAAGATGAAGCTTACAGATGGGAGGGAGACCGTTGGGACGCAGTCGTGCCTATTGTGGATGGTTACATCCAAACCCTGCATGCCCTTTATCACCGCCGTTGTTTGCCAGCGATTGAGGCCAAATTAGAGGCAGGCAAACACAAAGTGGCCTCCTTTTTGGCCGATGTGCGCCTGCGTGGGGTCAGCGAGGATGAGGTTCGTCTCATTGATCCCGATTTTCGATCTTTTGTGAATGTGAATACACCAGCAGAATGGGCAGCGGTCTTGCAGATGATGAAAAAGGAAAGCTAGTAAACTGCCGTCTCAGTGGTACTCAGTCTGTGAGGGAAGGTCGTTGCGCTTCAAAATTGACGTTCTTCTCCAATCGCGCCAAGGCAGCCCACATCACCTGCTCTTCGCCCAATTCTGGAAACTGCGCCCTCAAGCGACGGGTCAGTCAGGAAGGTGTGCCTCAAAATCAGCTAGGGTTTCCACAGTTGCGGCCAGTTCGCTTAGGTCAACGAGGGTGCTTAGAGATAGCGTTTCAAGGGTAGGACGGTCGGTCGTAATTTTAGCTTGAAAGCGGAGTCTCAACATCTGTCTTGACCTCAAAGGGCTTATCCTGAAAAAGGATTTTCAGGGTGAGGCCAAAGATCCGATGCCAGTCAATGATTGATGGTTTATCTGCCATATTGTTAATATCATATAGCTATCAGCGGCAAAGTCAGAGCTTCTTCAGCCTGAACTCTTCCTCGCATACTCCACGGTCCAGTCCATTCGATTTTTATATCTACCAATTCGCCCAGATAGTTCTGCTCCGATTCAAAGAAGACCAATTTATTTGTTCGAGTCCGACCCTTCCATTTACCTTTATGCTTTTCTTCGACCAAGACTTCAACGGTTTGGTGCAAATAGTGGGCATTGATATCAGCGACAATATCTGCTTGTAAGTCGCTTATAGCTTGATGACGGCGTTTTTTCTCTGCGGGAAGGATATTGTCTTCCATCATCTTGGCTGAGAGCGTTTTGAGACGGGGTGAATACATGGCAGTATGACAGACATCCATTTTTAGTTCGGCTAGAACATCAAGGGTATGTTGAAACTGTACGTCGGTTTCTCCAGGAAAGCCGACGATAATGTCAGTCGCAATGTAGGCCCGGGGAATAATTTCTCGAATGCGATGGACCAAACGGCGGTAATCTGCGACGGTGTATCCGCGTCGCATCGCTTCTAACACATCATCATCACCCGCCTGAATGGGGACTTCGATATGTTCACAAACCTTGGGCAAATCAGCGACAGCTTGTAGAATATCGTCGCTCATGTAATTGGGATGACTGGTCAAAAAACGGATACGGTCTAAGCCCTCAATATCGTTGAGGGTATATAATAGACCAGCCAAACGCGGCCCATCAGGAATATCATACCCATAGCGGTCCACAATTTGACCTAAAAGCGTGACTTCTTTGACTCCCTGCTCAACCATCTGATTGACTTCGGCACTAATTTCGCCAATGGAGCGACTGCGTTCAACGCCTCGTCGGGCTGGGATGATGCAAAATGAGCAAACGTGATTGCAGCCGTAAACGATGGGCACATGGGCTGAGACGAGATTATAGCGTTGATGGACAGGCAGGACGAAGCGGTCTTCATCTTGCAGGGCATGGCGTTGGATAGTTATCTCTCTCTCTTCAAAAGATTTTTCTTGACCCAATAAATAATTGACCAGGGGCCCCGGTTCACTCGGCGGCATGAAGACATCGACATGAGGAAATGTTTTTCGGAGATGGTTGCCTCCTTTAACGCCCACCATGCACCCCATCAGGGCTATCACCCTATCTGGCTTATTTTTTTTCAAAGGCTTAAGCGACCAAAGAAAGCCAGTGGCCTTATCTTCCGCACTTTGACGCACGACGCAGGTGTTGAGAACGATTACATCCGCTTCACGATAATTATCTGTCTGTAGACCGCCTAACTTTTCTAATTCAGAGGCCACTCTTTGGGAATCACTCACATTCATCTGGCAGCCTATCGTCCACATATAATATCTCATGTTATTTTACTTTCCTCGCTATAATCACAATTTCCCACAAACTAAAATACATTGTATCCTCCGCCCAACGAGGGGCAAAAAGGGGTTTTAAGGCTTCGGGCAGATGGCGTATACCTGCGCCTGTCGCAACGTCAAGGGCTTGCCAATCGGCTTGTGGTTTGATTAACGCTGTCAGAATATCTAAACTTTCTCCCTGAGCATGCACTTGACTGGTCGCATAACCTTCTAAAGCTTGTTCGGTGCCAAATTGCGTTTGGACGGTGCCTTGATTGCTCATCTGATTCCTTTATCCTGCCACTTCCGCTAACATATCAAAAAAGCCAACCTCTAGGAGGAGGACCGCAAGAAGCATGAGCGTTTGCACATCCTCCAATTCGTCAACGATTCCTTGGAAGGCGGGGGAGACATCTGAGTTATCTTGATCGCCAAACCAACGCAAGGTACTGAGGCCTTTGAACTGCATCACGACTTCTGCTGCCTGTTGACCGTAAAAACCGACAGGGTAATAGCCCTCGCTTGGCCCGCCTAAGGTAGGTCGCTCCATGCTGCCTAATATTTGTCCTTCCGCGCCTAAAATACGGTGATTGCTATAATCCAAGACACCTATCGGTTCATCATCCCACTTAACCCCGGCCCGTCCTTGACTAATCATCACTTCCATTTTGCCATAAACAGTCTCTGCTTGGATTATCGCCTTGGTAGGGCTATCAAGTTGGCTGGCAAAAGCAACCAACCCGGTATCGGGCTGAGAAACGTGCAGAATCATCCCCTCTCGTTGTCTTCCTTGCGTCGTGCCCCTGAACTGATTCGATAAGTCAGCCAGTGCAAATTCAGTTAAAGTCATCTCTTCGGGTTCTTCTATCCCCGCTGAGTCAAAGCTGCTGGAGTCAAAACTATCATCAAAGTCGAGGTTCTGATATACGGTGGATGTGTTGCTTTCTTGTGGTGTGTTCGTATCTGGTTGACGAAGTACGATAATAACCGCCACCAGCATGAGCAGAATAACGAGTATGGCGAATACGCCTATGATTACGAGAAGGAGTCCAGTATCCATGAGTTCGTCTCTCTTGTTGGTTTAATTTTAGAGGTAGAGATTAAGTAATCGTCGTTCTGGCCTAGTATCTTACCTGCCTAATCTCTAATGTTTCATCCTTAGAAAGGTACTAAATTATACCACAACCATTCTAGGGCACACAACCTTGACGAAGTGGCAAGATTGCTCGGCAACCTTGCCGTTTATTGCGGCTTAAACACCCTATGTTATAATTTCAGCATTAATGTAGACTCCATAGAAAGGATATTAACATGGTCGCATCACCAGTAAACAGACCTACCACGAGCGTGAATCGCGTTCGGTTGGAGAATAGTTATGAAGATTTATATCGTCAGGCCCAACAACATTTAGGTGAGCAAAATTTTGAAGCTGCTTTGGAAATTTTCCAACGGATTAGCAGCCGTTTAGGCAAGATGAGTGAAAAAGCCCTAGAGCGTCGGCCTAACTTAAGAGACTTACGCCTGTTTAGTTTAGACTTCAGTGCCCAGATATTAAGTTTACATGGAGATCTGGCTGGGGCTATAAACCAATATGAGCAACTACTTGAGCTGGGGGCGGATAATGCCCCTCGGTATCGACAAGCCCTAGCTCAACTCAAAATAGACCAAGGTGAGGTCGAAGCGGGGCTGGACGAATTACGTGCCCTAGCAGTTGGTCAGTTAGGTGAAGCTTGGACTTGGTTGGTTTTGGGGACAGAGTTACTTTATGTAGAACAATATGATGAGGCGGAAACATCTTTGAAACGTGTGGCTGAACGTGAGGATGTTGACCTTCAACATCGTCGTGAGGCCTATCGTCAATTATTTGATTTATATCAGGCCCAAGCGCGTTATGATGAGGCTGAACAGGCTTGGTTAAACCTCTGGCAGGCAGATGCTTCGCCGATGGAAGATGTTTCTCCCCTATATCAAATGTTTTGGAGCGTTGAGCAGCTAGAGCAGGCCAGCCGGTGGCTGGAAGAGGAAAAAAATCCTTTGCGCTATGGATTTTATCGTGGTCTTGTCGCCCAAGCAATGGACGATGAACAAGCAGCCCAGAAATTTTGGCGCAGGACGGCAGACAGAAACCCTTTCGAACATCAAGATGGTCATGAAAGCTGGGCAGAAGCGGTTTTGCGAATTGAGACAAGCCCAGACCAGGTTATTCAGGTTTTGAGCAGGCTGGCCAATCGTAATCTGATCAACCTGCGGGGCATTTTGCTCTTAGCCATCGCCCACATTCGAGCCGATAACAAAGAATCAGCCCATAAAACGCTTGAGATCGCTACAAACATGGTAAAATCCAGGCGTCCCCGTCGTACGACCTTAGAAATAGAACATTGGGCCTTGTTAACAGACTTAGTAGCTGATGAGGCTGTGACGGCGGAGTTCAAAGATTATTTCGAAGTAGCGAATTAGAAATGAGTGATGAATGATGAATTTTTTTGTTAATTGCTAATTGCTAATTGATATTTTCAGAGGAGCGACACATGCGGGCAATTTTACAGCGTGTCCGTTCTGGACGAGTCACCGTTGCCGAAAAGGTCATCGGCGCAATAGGGCCAGGGTTTGTTATTTTACTCGGCGCGACGCATGATGATTCGGAAAAAGATGTGCAAGGTCTCGCTAAAAAGGTGGTCCATCTGCGAGTTTTTGCGGATGAGGCTGGCAAGATGAATCGGTCAGCTTTAGATGTTGGGGCGGAAATATTGGTCATTTCGCAATTCACGCTTTACGCCGATTGTCGTAAAGGCCGTAGACCAAGCTATACCAATGCTGCACCACCTGATATGGCTGAACCTCTTATTGATGCTTTTGTGGCTGCGTTACGATCATTGGGAATATCTAAAGTCGCTACGGGTCAATTTGGGGCAGATATGGTGGTGGAAATCAATAATGATGGGCCGGTGACGATTATTTTGGATACGATGAGCAATTAACAATTAGCAATTATAAAATAATACCTTCGTCAAATACCTAATTAAACCTCATAAATAAATAGATTCGTCCGATTTTTTTCAATAAAATCCCAATCGTAACGCACACCTAATCCAGCCCCATCTGGCACAGGGACACAACCATCTGAGGCTAAATCCTCAGGCTGGTCGGAGTAGCCGCAAGTGTAAACAGGGGCCACAACGTTGGGCATGCCTGGTCCCATCAAGGCCATCTCGTAAAAATGTGTGTTGCGTGTCGCAGCCATGACAGCGCGATGAGCAGGGCCGCAGGCATGAAATTGGATATCTAGCCCTAATGCTTCGCAAAAATGAGCGAGCTTCATGGCTCCAGTGATGCCCATATCATATTCTGGGTCAGCGTGGAGCATGTCACAGCCGCCTTGGAGTAAATAATTGGCCTTTTGCTCTAAACCGCGTACGTGTTCGCTGACGAGGATAGGGGTTTTCAGTTTTTCACGTAACTGTTTGTGACTGAAGGCTGAAGTGCCGCTGTCGCGATAAGGATCTTCGTACCAGAAATAATTCGCTTCATCACAGGCTTGTCCAACGTATAGGGCATCTAAGTAGGTTCGCAATTGACAAGCCGGATCAATCATTAAATACATTTCATCGCCCACTTTAGCCCGTACCCCCAAGAGATTGCGGGCTTCCTTGCGGGCATCACCTTCCTGCCAGCCATGAATTTTAAAGCCCTTGAAGCCCATATTTTGACAAGCTTGGGCATAATCAGCGAAAGCCTCTGGTGTGTCTAAGCCACCTAGCTCAGTTTGTCCATGATAGGTGCTGGCGTAAGTGGGCAAGCGGTCTCGATAAGCTCCCAAGAGACGAGCCACAGAAGTGTTATATTTTTTGCCTGCCAAATCCCACAAAGCAATGTCCAGAGGGCCCTGTCCCATATGATCATAAGCGCGTACCTCTCGCTTCAAATCATCGAAAATTAAAGACCGTTGTTCTGGGTCGCGTCCGAGTAGATTGGGGGCCAACATTTGCGCTTGGCCCAAGGTCGATGGTGTACCCACCCAATGGGTCACATATTCCCCTTGGCAGCCGTCGTCACACATGATACGGACAGCAAAACGACTGGCTGTGAATGTTGAGCCAACCTCATAAACCATATTGCCAACACCTACAGCAGCGCGGGATCCCAAACCAATATTTTCGACGGCAAAGGTGAAGACATGCAATTCAACACGAGTAATGATGCTCATTAGATTTATCTCCTCTTCAATATCAATTAACAATTAGTAATTAGCAATTAACAAAAAATTGATAAATACTAATTTTGTTCGACCTTCACTTCCAAAAACATTTGTCCAAATCGTTTCAAAATACTCAACACAGAATATAATTCATTGCCTGGATTAAGCAATTCAAACAGACGGGATAAAGCATACCTTGTAATAAGGGGCCTAAAACAGATCACTGGACGATATTTTCAAGCAGGGCTGGATGTTTTACTAAGTTAAAATAACTGGTTTTAATATCATCTAAAGCTTGCTTGTCAGCTTCTTTGATGTTTGATAAGTCCGTTTGCCATTCGGAAAAAAACTGATTGTCTTCATCGGGCAAAAACTGAAGCTTAAACTTGTTTTCTAGTTCGTATAGGGTAATATCACTGGCATGAGTGAGTGTTGTGAGCAGGTCTCTCCAGTTAATGTTTAGTTCCTCACCCTTTGCCGCTCCAAATGAACCAACAAAATAGATATATCGGCTGGGTTAACGCCCGCAATACGGCTGGCTTGACTGACAGTAGCTGGCTGGAAGCGGATGAGTTTTTGTTGAGCTTCTTTTCGCAGACCTTGGATGGCGGTGAAGTCAATATCTTTTGGGATGGGTAAACTCTCCAAACGCTTTGTGCGGGCGACTTGGCTCAACTGTTTGGCAATATATCCTTCAAATTTGGTTTCAATCATCACCTGCATTTTGACTTCATCGCTTAATGGCTCTGGCGATGGAGATAGGACATCGATTAAGTCATAAGTCGCTTCAGGCCGACGGAGAAGACGTTTGGCATTGAGGCCATCCTTAATTGGCGGTAGACCAAAGGGTTGCATCGTTTCGGATGTGCCGACATGAGGCGAAATATGAGTCATTTCCAGGCGTTGCAGTTCAGTCTGAATCTGGGCTTCTTTGACTTTTACATGCTCATAACGTTCTTGAGAGACAAGACCGATTTCGTAGCCTAAGGGGGTCAGGCGTAGGTCGGCATTGTCTTGACGCAGTAAGAGACGATATTCGGCCCGCGAAGTCATTTGGCGATACGGCTCTGTATGTTCCTGAGTCACTAAATCATCAATTAACACGCCAATATACGCTTGATCCCGTTTTAAAATAAAGGGAGCGCGGCCTTGCACTTTCAAGGCTGCATTGATGCCAGCCATTAAGCCCTGCGCTGCTGCTTCCTCATAACCTGTGGTGCCATTGATTTGACCCGCATGGAATAGACCTTCTAGCTGTTTTGTTTCCAGCCAAGCATGGAGTTGATGAGGCAGTACATAGTCATATTCTACGGCGTAGCCCACCCGCATGATTTCTGCTTCGCGCAAGGCAGGGATGCTGCGGACCATGCGCCATTGCACATCTTCAGGGAGACTGGTATTGAAGCCTTGGACATACACTTCTGCCGTTTGCCAGCCTTCTGGCTCTAAAAAGAGCGAATGCGATGGTTTATCCGCAAAGCGCACAATCTTGTCTTCAATGCTCGGACAATAACGCGGTCCAATGCCTTCGATGGCCCCGGTGAAGAGCGGGGCCCGGTCAAGATTATCTTGAATGATCTGATGGGTTTCGGCGGTGGTTTGAATAAGATAACAAGGAATTTGAGGTCGCCAATCGCTTTGTTGTTCAACGGGATAAGCTGGATGGATGGCCTCATGCAACCAATCAGGATAGGTTTTTTCCGTTGAAAAACTAAAATGAAGCGGCGTGGGATGGCCGTATTGAAATTCGGTCAGGCTATAGTCAATACTGCGAGCATCAATACGGGGGGGGGTCCCCGTTTTTAAGCGGCCCAACTCAAAGCCCAACTCAGTTAATGAACCGGAGAGCTTCAAAGCCGCTCTTTCACCGGCTCGACCCCCTTCAGTGCTTGACTCACCCGTGATTAATTTACCTCCCAAAAAAGTACCCGTTGTTAGAACAACAGCTTTAGCGAAGTAGCGTCCACCTGTCGCTGTTTGTACGCCTCGCATACGACCTCCTTCAGTCAACAAGGCATCAACCAAGGTTTGTTTAACATGGAGATTGGCCGCATTTTCCAAAGTCCGCTGGACAAACCAAGCATAACGTTTTTTATCTGCTTGTGCTCGTAGAGCGTGTACGGCTGGGCCTTTGCTATCATTGAGTAAACGGATTTGGATGAAGGTGGCATCTGTAAATTTACCCATCCAGCCGCCCAAGGCATCAATCTCACGCACTAACTGCCCCTTAGCCGAACCACCAATGCTAGGATTACAACTCATCCAGCCAATCGTATCTAGATGTGTGGTCAACAACAGCGTTTGTGCCCCCAAGCCAGCCGCAGTCAGAGCCGCTTCGGTCCCAGCATGCCCCCCACCAACCACAATCACATCATATTCTCGTATAAAATAATCCGGTGTTTTCATCGTCATTATGCCTAATTTCCGCAGGATTTGTATTTTTGATAAGATACCGAATTTGCTTTAAATCGTCAATTCTGAAAAGGGAACAGAGCGGCAAAGTGGCAGGTTGTCGCGTAAAATAGAAGATAAGCTTGGTGTAGCTATAAAATTGCCACTAATTCATCAATCAAGCGTGGCTCAAACTGCGTCTATTCTCATAACTATGTTATAATGCTCGACAATCGTTTTTGAAAAATTAGGGTGTCATGAAGGATAATTGTCAAATCATCGCGGATATTTATTTTTTTGGAACTCCCTGGCTGAATTTTCACGCCTGCAACTCTGCCACCCTGTAACTTTGTAATAAGGAATAAACGATGCATCTTATCAGTGTCATTCATCTGATGGGGTTTTTGATGATGTTCTTGGCAGTTTCCATGCTCTTGCCCATCCCCTTTTCAATCTATTATGGTGAGACAGATTATATCGCCTTGCTAGGCAGCGCGGGCTTAACCTTTCTGTGTGGCTTTTTAGTGCATCGTTATACCCAAATTGAACAAGATCTACGAGCAAAAGAAGGATTTGCCGTAGTTACCTTCGGTTGGCTCATCTTTTCCCTCTTTGGTAGCCTCCCCTTTATTTTATCTGGGGCTATGTCTAGTTTTACCAATGCCTTCTTTGAAACCATCTCTGGCTTCACGGCCACAGGCAGCACAATTTTAACCGACATCGAAAGCTTACCAGTGGGTATTCTTTTTTGGCGGAGTTTAACGCACTGGATTGGCGGCATGGGTATTATCGTCCTATCATTGGCTATCCTGCCTTTTTTAGGTGTCGGTGGCATGCAACTCTTCAAAGCCGAAGTTCCTGGCCCGACTGCTGATAAATTAACGCCTCGCGTGACGGAAACAGCGAAAATTCTCTGGGGGGTTTATGTTTTGCTAACCGTCATAGAGACTGGGCTGTTGATGTTAGGCGGTCAAAGCCTTTATGAAGCCCTCTGTCATGCCTTCGGCACCGTGGCCACAGCCGGTTACTCTACCCGCAATGCCAGCATAGGGGCTTATCAAAGTGCTTATATTGATTATGTGATCATCATCTTTATGTTCTTCGCTGGCACAAATTTCTCTCTGCACTATCGCTTTTTGCGCGGCGATTTTTTGGCTTATTTTCGCAACTCAGAATTTATGGCTTATCTGGGTATTGTCAGCTTGGCTTCACTGATCATCGGCTTGGATGTTTATTTTAACCACTACCAAGATGTGGCGAAGACGGTGCAAGATACGCTATTTCAAGTCCTGGCCATTATCACGACCACAGGCTATAGCACAGCCGATTATGAGCAATGGGCTGTCAGTTCGCAATTTGTGCTATTTGTGTTGATGTTCATCGGTGGCTGTGCTGGCTCCACGAGCGGGGGGATGAAGGTTATCCGTATTTATATCTTGGTCAAACTCATCTTGAGTGAAATCACCCATCTGCTTCACCCTCGTGCTGTCGTGCCCATTCGTTTAGGCAAGGCGGTTGTATCCCGCGATGTCGTCGCCAGCGTGATGGGCTACTTTGCTGTTTTCATGGCAATTTTTGGGCTGGGTGTGTTTGTCATGTCGCTGATGGGCTTGGATCTGGTCACAGCATTTGGCGCGGTAGCCGCTAATTTAGCCAATATAGGGCCAGGGATAGGCGAGGTTGGTCCCACAGATAACTACGCTCACATTCCAACCGTGGGCAAGTGGATTTTATCAGCCTGCATGCTGATGGGGCGTCTCGATATCTTTACGGTGATTATTTTATTCTCGCCGTCATATTGGCGGAAATAATTAGCTAGGCCATTACTTAGTTCCGCGTCGTTGATATCAAATATTTATACTGGCTATCGTACGCTGCTCAAGTCTGGTCATACGGAGATTTGCGAAACGAGTAGATAGAGTCTTGACAATGATGAGAATTTTAATTATAATGAATTTATTGATCCCCCCCCCTATGGGATGGGAAATAAATTCAAGAACAAGGAGATTCTCATGTCAAGTCAAACATTTCAAATCCCTAATATTTCCTGCAATCATTGTGTCAAGACCATCAAAATGGAACTGAATGAATTAGATGGGGTTAAACAGGTTGAAGCTTCTGCCGAAACTAAGACCGTGACCCTTGAATGGGAAGCCCCGCAAACATGGGCAGGCATTAAGGATTTACTTAAAGAAATTAATTATCCACCTGTGGAAGATTAATCCCTATCTAGGGGTGCCGATCATGACAACGACTCAAATTACCATGCCCGTTTTGGGCATGACCTGTGCTAACTGTGTGGCCAGCGTTGAACGAAACGCTAAAAAAGTGACGGGAGTCCATGAGGCTCAGGTTAATTTTAGCACTGAAAAAATTTCTGTCATCTACGACACAAAACAAACCAATCCGCAAGCCATCATTGAACGGATTGCCAAGGCTGGCTATAAGGTCCCCACCGCGACTCTGGACTTGCCGATTACGGGCCTGACCTGTGCCAATTGTATACACACGGTTGAACGCACCTTGAATAAAAAAGTCCCCGGTGTGGTCGAAGCGCGTGTTAATTTTGCCACTGAAAAAGCGCGGGTTCATTATGTCCCAGGCGCAGTCAGTCGGGCAGAGATCGTCGCGGCGGTGGAAAAGGCTGGTTATGGCATCGCTCAACAGACAAATACCGTTTCAGACGCAGAGGCCCCCGCAGATGTGGAAAAAGCAGCCAGAGAACATGACATACGGAATCAAACGCAGAAGTTCTGGGGGGGAGTCATGTTTACCCTCCCGCTCTTTCTGTTGAGCATGGGGCGTGATTTTAGTTTGATCGGAGCTTGGAGTCACGCGGCTTGGGTAAATTATTTATTTTTTGCCTTGGCAACACCCGTCCAGTTTTATGTCGGCTGGGATTATTATGTCGGAGCATATAAAAGTCTGCGAAATCAAGCAGCCAATATGGATGTTTTAGTTGCCTTGGGATCCTCTGTCGCTTACTTCTATTCTATCGTCGTCACGCTGGGTTTATTAGGCGGCCATGTCTATTTTGAAACGGCGGCGGCCATCATCACTTTGATCAAACTCGGCAAGTTAATTGAAGGCCAAGCCAAGGGAAAAACCAGCGAAGCCATCAAAGCCTTGATCGGCTTGCAGACTAAGACGGCGCGGGTTGAACGCGATGGACAGGAAGCCAATATGCCTGTTGAGCAAGTGCAAGTGGGCGATATTGTGGTCGTGCGACCGGGGGAAAAATTGCCTGTAGATGGAGTCGTCATTGAAGGCCGTTCTGCGGTTGATGAATCCTTATTAACGGGTGAAAGCTTGCCCGTCGATAAACAAGTAGGCGACGTCGTGATTGGGGCGACAATCAACAAGCAAGGTCGCTTAAAAATTGAAGCCACCAAAGTAGGGCAAGAAACAGCCTTGGCCCAAATTATTCGCTTAGTCGAAGAAGCACAAGGTTCAAAAGCCCCCATTCAAGCCTTAGCCGACAAAGTCTCGGCCGTCTTTGTGCCTGTGGTCATTGTGATCGCTATATTAACCTTTGTCCTCTGGTGGCTTGGCACTGGCGAGTTCACGCCAGCCTTAGTTCGTTTGGTCGCAGTGCTGGTTATCGCCTGTCCCTGTGCCTTAGGTTTAGCTACACCTACGGCCATTGTCGTTGGCATGGGTAAGGGTGCCCGGCAAGGGATTCTTTTTCGTCATAGCGCGGCTTTGGAACAAGCTCAAGCTGTCACAGCCATGGTTTTAGATAAAACAGGCACCATCACCAAAGGAGAGCCGATGGTGACAGATATCATCGTCACTGAAGCGTGGGCCGAGACCGCTGTGCTGCATCTCGCAGCCTCCGTAGAGCGTGGGTCAGAACATCCTCTGGGTGAGGCGGTTGTGCGAGCGGCAGAGATGAAACAGCAATCACTAAGTCAGCCCCATCAGTTTCAAGCACTCGTGGGACAGGGTGTGTCGGCGACAGTCGAAGATCAAGCGGTGCTATTGGGAAATTTACGCTTGATGGAACAGCAAAATGTTGACTTAAATGGTTTGGTTGATCAAGCGACACGCCTTCAAGCGGAAGCGAAGACCGCCATGTGGATGGCTGTAGATGGTCAAGTTGTCGCCTTGCTGGGCATTGCCGATACGGTTAAAGATGATTCTAAAAAAGCGATTATGGCCTTAAAGAAACTAGGCTTGCAGGTGATCATGCTAACGGGGGATAATCAAGCCACAGCCCAAGCCATTGCCGCTGAGGTCGGCCTAGACCGGGTGTTGGCTGAAGTTTTGCCCAGCGATAAAGCGGCTCAAGTAGCCCAATTGCAAGCAGAAGGTTTTACGGTAGCGATGGTGGGCGATGGGGTGAATGATGCACCGGCTTTGGCTCAAGCCAATGTGGGTATTGCGATTGGCACAGGAGCAGATGTCGCTATGGAGGCGGCTGGCATTACTTTAATCAGCGGCTCCTTAAAGGGTGTTGTACATGCCATGCGTCTTAGCCAAGCGACTATGCGAACCATTCAGCAAAATCTGTTCTGGGCGTTTGCTTACAATACTTTTCTCATTCCTGTCGCTGCTGGCGTACTGGCTTTATTTGTTGGGTTGCCGCTTTTCTTGAGGGAGCTACATCCGATTGCTGCGGCCTTTGCGATGGCCTTTAGCTCGGTGACGGTTGTCGTGAATAGTTTGCGCTTACGCCGGGTGAAAATCTAATTTTTATCGGATATACTCCCACATATTTTGTCGTCTGACCGTCGAATTTCATAAAAATTTTAGAAACAATATTTGTACGACTTACTTGTTAGATAAATAATCTAAATATTCGATGTGCATTGGTATTTCCTTATTTCCCTAAACCTGTTAATCATGAATTTCAGAATTTTAGGGGACATTTTACGTTTGCTTGAGATACAGTAATTTCAAATGAAGTTTGACAGAAAATGCATTCTACTTAGGTCTGAGTCCCTTGTCAATCAGACCACTCATTTGATCAAATTCGGGCTTGACTTTTTAACCAACTTGTGATAAGATGGGGCCATCTTAAAAAGTCAGGAGGCATATATCAGATGAGAGAATATAATAGTCGATATTTAGTGATTGATGTATGCCTGTGCGTCAGTATTTGACAAATTGATTTTTGTAGTTTTTAAGTGATCAAATCATTTCAAAACTGGCCGCGGGCGTAGATTCCCGTGGCTTTTTTATCTAGTTTAGGTTAAGTTTGATACTTTTCGCAGTCTTTATTTTTAGTTAAAAATGCGAGGCTTATCCTAACTTGATGTAATTCGCTTGGCAAAGGCCACAGGATGTTAGAAATCCTCGTGGCTTTTTTTATTTTCTACCAAGTTGTCTCTTAGACCGGCAAGGTTTTCGGCTAACTCGAAGTGAGCATCTAATCCGATTAGCCACCTTGAAGATCTTGAGGGCAAATAAAAGCGATGATAGGCCATGAGGATACCCTTGTGGCTTTTTTTATGTCATCTGATCAAGATTATCAGCCAAGTTTAATCTTCACAATCCTCACCCTAGGAGGTGTTGTATGTCCTCATATCGAATGTCCATCTTGTCGGCCCAATGTTTGACTCATCAATATATTCTGGCAAACCAAACACCCTATTATTTTACAGCATCTACATATAAGGACGTGAATCTTGTCTACGCATCTTTACGAAGATTTTGATAAATTTGAGGTTTATGAAGAACAATTTAACCCCATGCGAACAGACCGCCAAGCGCGACGAAAGCGAAAGCCTAAGGCGAAACATGTTCCGAAAAAATCAACAACCAAAATCGTGGCCGAAACCGCTGATACGACTGGTATTGAAGGTGGTACCTTTACCATCACCTATAAACCAGCGCGTTATGAGGAATGGTGGTTGTTAAGGTCCTTACGTAGTTTTTATGAAGATGAACAAATCAGTGATGTCTTGGCTATGGTGAAAGGTGGCAAAGAGGCCAGTGTCTATCGCTGTCAGGCCCATGAGGTGACAGGACTGGACTTTTTAGCAGTGAAGGTCTATCGACCCCGCCAATTCCGCAATCTGAGCAATGATAAAGTATATCGGGAGGGGCGCAAGACGCTTTCTGCCGATGGTAGACCTGTCAAAGACAGGGACATGCGGGTCAAGCGTGCTTTGAACAAAAAGTCGTCTTTTGGTATAGAAGTGGCTCATACGTCTTGGTTGATGTATGAATATACGACTATGCAACGACTATATGAGGCTGGGGCGGCTGTGCCCGAACCCATTGGGTCTAATAGCAATGCGATTTTGATGGCCTATATTGGGGATGCCAATCAAGCGGCACATACCTTAAATGAAATAAATCTTGACCCTGATGAGGCTGAGGTCCATTTCCACGAGGTCATCCGCAATATTGAGTTGATGCTTCAACATAACCTCATTCATGGCGATTTATCCGCCTACAATATCCTCTATTGGCAAGGGGCAATTACCTTAATCGACTTTCCACAGGTAGTCAACAGCCAAAACAACAAACAAGCTCGCTTCATCCTGCAACGCGATATCAAGCGAGTTTGCCAATATTTCTCTCAACAAGGTGTACAATGTGACCCTCAAGCCATCTTGGACGAGATGTGGGACCGTTACATTGCTCTGCCCTTGAATGAGATTGAGGCTGAACATTCTTGGCATAGTTTCGACCAAGATTATTGGCTGCGCGAAGAAGATGAAATGGATGACCTAGATACATAAGATATATTGGCTGAAATCCCAAAGAGCCGATATCTGATGAATTAGTTATTAGCGAGCAGTGAGTAGTTGAAGACAGGCTAAACACTGCTCGCTTCATGGTTGAATGCTCAAACACGCCACAGATTTTTTCATTAGCGATAGTCGTCATCTGTGGCTACCTCAAATTTAAATTAAAATATAAAGATATCATCCACAGATTTCGCAGATGGCGCAGATTTTTTTGATACGGCAGTGAAATCTGAGGTATAATCCGTGTTTCCTATAATCTGTGTTGACATATTTGGGCCAAACGGTTAGTTTCTATCATCTTCCTGTCCACACGGCCGTACGCTTCTGAATAAAGGCTTCAATGCCCTCCTCTGCATCATCAGCCATCATGTTACAGGCCATCATCTCACTGGCGTAGTGATATGCGTCGTCCAGTCCCATTTCGAGTTGTTTATAAAACATTCGTTTGCCGATTGATACTGCGACGGCTGATTTTTTCACAATGGCCTCGACATAATGCTGCACGGCTGTAGCCAGTTCAGCGGCTGGCACAACTTGATTGACTATGCCTTGGGCTAAAGCAGTTTGGGCATTGATAAATTCGCCGGTGAGCAACAGGGCCATAGCCTGTTTGCGCGATAGGTTACGGCTGACAGCCACCGCTGGGGTCGAACAAAACAAGCCCACATTAATGCCTGAGGTGGCAAAACGGGCTGTATCCGCTGCAACGGCTAAATCACAAGCCGCAACCAATTGACAACCCGCCGCCGTCGCTAGGCCTTGCACTTTGGCAATCACAGGTTGAGGCAGGCGATTAATGGTCATCATCATGGTGCTGCATTGTTCAAACAAGGCTGAATAATAAGCCTGATTTCGATTAGCCTGCATCTCTTTGAGATCATGGCCCGCACTAAAGGCTTTGCCCTGGGCCGCAATGACCACCACCCGTCTTGATTCATCTGCCGCAATGTTGTCAAGCTCATGTTGCAAGGAGGTCAAGGTTGCTTCCGACAACGCATTGTATTGCTGGGGTCGATTGAGCGTTAAGGTCGTCAGACCTTGGGGGTCATCTTGACGTAAAATGAGGGGGGATTCAATGATTTTTTCCATAAGAATATCTCCGCAGTGAGGCGTAAATGTAGATAGAAGTTACGCAGTTGAAAGGTGCGAGGTGCTTTGAACTTACTTTTTGGATATTGCTTTTTCCCATAGCTGTTCAAATGCCTCTTTACTGATTTTTTGAACTCGAAATTCTGGAGCGGCATTGATTTCTTCAAGCATGAAGCCATCTTACGCGAATATAGCTCATCTTATTTCAACTTTCCCATTTAGGACTAGTCTGGCGAAGTGATGGGGTGAGTTTCATATCCGATAAAAGACCTTAAAGTCCTTCTTCATCTGTATAATGATACACTTCTAATTACACGATATTATAATTTTTTCGCCTGCTCGCGTAAAATAAATTTTTGCACTTTACCCGTCGAAGTCTTAGGCAGAGGCCCGAAGACGACGCTTTTGGGGCATTTATAGTGAGCCATATTATCACGGCAAAAGGCGATGATATCAACTTCGCTCAGTGGTTCATCATAATCTTCGCGTAGGGTGATGAAGGCGCAAGGTGTTTCGCCCCATTTTTCATCGGGCCGCGCCACGACAGCCGCTTCCATGACCGCTGGATGACGATAGAGGATATTCTCCACCTCAATGGTCGAAATATTTTCGCCGCCGGAGATGATGATATCCTTAGAACGATCTTTTAATTCGATATAACCATCCTCATGCATCACCCCTAAATCACCTGTATGAAACCAGCCCCCTGTGAAGGCAGCCTCAGTCGCCGTTTCGTTTTTGAGATAGCCCATCATGACATTGTTGCCTCGCATAAATACTTCCCCTAAAGTTCGCCCGTCCGCAGGGACAGGTTCTAAGGTTTCGGGGTCCGCCACGGTGAGACCTTCTAGCATGTGATAACGGACCCCTTGCCGAGAATTAAGACGCGCTCGTTCTTCACTCGGCAGAGCATCCCATTCGTTGTGCCATTCACATAACACGGCTGGGCCATAGCTCTCGGTCAAGCCATAGACATGGGTAATCTTAAAATTATTTTGGGCCATCGCTTCTAAGACCGCTGCTGGGGGGGGGGCCGCAGCCACCATGCCTTTGACCTGATGTTGTTTCTTCGCTCGCGTTTTTGCTGAGGCATTGACGAGCATGTTATGGACAATGGGAGCCCCACAGTAATGGGTCACATTTTCCTTGGCAATCAAGTCATAAATTGTTTCTACCTCAACCTGACGTAGACAAACATTTGTCCCTGCTACGGCAGCCAGGGTCCAAGGATAGCACCAGCCATTGCAATGAAACATGGGCAGGGTCCACAGATAGGCCGGATGATGGCCCATGTCCCAGGCTAAAATGTTGCTGACGGCGTTGAGATAGGCCCCTCGGTGGTGATAAACCACGCCCTTAGGCTTGCCCGTCGTGCCAGAAGTATAGTTCAAGCTAATGGCTTGCCATTCGTCTTGTGGCAAGTGCCAGACAAAATTTGGGGCCCCTTCGGTCAGCAAGGCTTCATAATCTTTCTCACCGAGCAATTCGCCGCTAGGGCCAAGGGGGTCATCAATATCAATCACGGGTGGTGGTGTCTCTAATTGGGCTAAAGCCTGACTGATGGTATCCGATACCACTCGGTCTGTGATCAACAGCTTCGTCTCAGCATGCTGAAGCATAAAGGCGATGGTATTTGCGTCAAGCCGCGTATTGATGCTGTGCAACACAGCCCCAATCATGGGGGCCCCGAAATGAAGTTCAAACATCTGCGGCGTGTTAAAAGCCATCACAGACACCGTATCGCCCAGACCAATCCCCCGTTGATGTAAAGCGGAGGCTAACTGACGACAGCGAGCGTAACTCTCAGCCCAAGTATAACGCAACGCGCCGTGGACGACGGAGAGATGGTCAGGATATACAGAGGCTGATCGCTCTAAAAAAGTGAGGGGGGAGAGTGGGACATAGTTGGCTGGTGTTTTAGCCAAGCCAGTGGTATAGATATTCGGCATGGGTCGCTCCTTGATCGTCTTATGTTTGCTAAATATACTGGACGCGGGCACATAATTTTAAGATTTGGCGTAACTATTCAGATGAGACACCTGAACGACTGATAAAGAGCAGGCGTTAAAATAGGACGCAGATAAACACAGATTTTTTTAATGAATCTGCGAATCTGCGTTCATCTGTGTCCCCTGCTGAGTATATAGTTCAACTTCATCCCT
This sequence comes from Anaerolineae bacterium, assembly GCA_965199695.1. Classification (GTDB taxonomy): domain Bacteria; phylum Chloroflexota; class Anaerolineae; order 4572-78; family 4572-78; genus CBDAUV01. The sequence continues at coordinate 4,209,830 of OZ241372.1, forward strand.
AGTCCTATATATCTCACAGACAAGATATACAGCTAAATTGAATTATGAGCAAGCTTGTCTGCTCGTTAAACGATCACCCAACCCCCTTAAACAACCAAAATCCCCCCAACAAAAACATCACGCCCAAAATAATCAGTTCCCTCAGGCCAAGATTAGAAACATCATCTGCCTCTGAGGGCGGTGTTTTAGATTTAGCACCTTCAAGAACTTTCGTTGGTGTCGGCGTGGCATCAGCGATCTTGACCGTCTCTAAAATTTCAGAGTCAATATCAGATGAGGTACTTTGATAAGTCTGCCCATCGAGAACGACGATGACTTGTTCGCCCAAGGCAAAATATTTAGCTGCTTCGGGATAATCAGCCAACAAGTCGAAGAAAGCTTCAGAAGCGAAAGGCACTGACGTGACGGTCATTTGTTCTATATCAAAGGCAGTGTCAGTCCAGACTCCATCTCGTAGCACAAAGGCTTTATCAGCGACGGTGGTAATAAGCGGTGCCTGAGATTCGCTGGAAGCCGTATTCAGTTCTTCCGCTACAGCACCTATCTTTCCCGCGCCACCTATATTAGGCCTTTGAGACATAGGCATATGGGTTCCCGTTGGAAAAGGGGTAGCAGTTTGCGTAGCGAGCGATGCTGCTGCATCAGCATTCGCCAAGGCTTGACTTTCCACAGACCTAGAAACCGCCGCGCTGCCAGAACGATCTTCTTCTGCGGCCTCTTCTTCGTCCGTGGCAGATTGATCAGCGGCAATACGCTCTCGACCGGCTTCAGTCAAGGCATCTTCTGGCTCTTCGACCAAGAAAGCAGTATAGGGCGTAATAATGCCATAGCGCACACTGAGGGAGACGATTTGCTCAATCGCCTCTGGTGTTTCTCCGCTGAGACGAATTTGGTTAAGGAGGTAGCCGATTTTGCGCGTGGCCCATAGACGCGGAATGAAATTTTGACCACCCTGATTGGCGAAAATAAAATCCTCATACCGAAACTGTTGTTCTTCGCCATTCACCTTGCCAGTCAAGGCCACCCTGGCTGGGTCACTGCCGTCATAGCGTCCGACGACGATGAGTTGCTGACCAGCAAAAACATCAGGAAGCGGATAAGGATAGGTATCGTAGATTGTCACTCCTTCAATCTGCAAGTCTAAATCAGCTAAAACGGGTGTCCTAATTTTAGCATAGAATCCGCTCACAATTTCATCAACCCGTTCACCAGGACGAACATAGGAACTGAGGCCGCGCTGCTCTTGAGCCAGTTGATCAAGCAAAATCGTATCGACATCATCCCCCACCCCAAAGGGGAAGATACGCACATGCTTAGGGGCCGTTTGGACAACATTATGCAATATCAGGTCAGGATCTGTCACCCCGTTGGTGGGTAGGCCGTCGGTCAAAAAGATGATGATCGCTGGGCGGGCATCGCTGCGAGGAAAAAGATTGATCCCTTCGAGCAAGGCCCGATTAATATCGGTATTGCCAGCCGCCCGAAGCTGCTGAACAAAATTTTTAGCCTCAGGCACTGCATCCGTAGATTGAATTTCTGGGGCAAAAGCTTGGATGCGGGTATTAAACTCGATGAGGTTGAAACGATCTCCGGGGTTGAGATGATCGAGGACAAAATTTAGAGCATCCTTCGCTTGGGCTAACTTTTGCCCTTCCATCGAACCAGAGGTGTCAAAAATTAGAACAACATCTTTTTCGATCACTTTTGTCTCATCCACTTCGATATTTGGGGCGATGAGCATGGTGAAGAAACCGCCCTCAGTTTGGTCAGGTTTATAACTGAGCAAGCTCAGTCCTAAATCTTCGGGAGAGAGGGTATAATAAAGGGCAAAATCGCCACTCGATTGAAAGTGCTGGGCTTTCCAGCCGATAGAGGCTTGAAAATTGTTCGGGCGATCAATGCTAACCGGATGGCTGGGTGAGTAGATGGCTTTCAAAGCCTGATTGGATTGAATGTCTAAATTGAGGGCAATCTTTTCAATCAGCGTATCTTTGGGTAAAGGAAAAATATACTGCACTAGGCCACTGTCTGCGGCCAAGATTTGATTGTATTCCAAGGTGACGCGGCGGGCTTGACCGGGTTCAATGGGGAAAATGCTCGCTTGAAACAAATCGCGTTCCAGATATTCCAATAAAGCTGGGTCAATTCGACGACGCACAATTTCATTATAAATCTGCCGCGCTTCATCTTTGGGTAACAACTCCCCGTCTACATCTTGCCCATCGATTTGTAGGGTAAAATTGCTGACGGCTGCCCCAGGCGGCAAGGGAAAAATATAAGTTCCTTCCAGCGACCAAGTCGTATCATTGCGAAAAACTTGTTCGACGAAGGTGGTAGCGACTTGATGATTGACCGTCACCTTGATTGTTTGTGATTGTACGGCTAGGGGCGGCACTTCATTAACAGGCGGGGGTAGATTGGGGCAAGGGCGCGGGCAAATAGGCGGTTCAGGGATAATAATCCCCCCCTGCGCCTCTAACTTAAGCTGGGTTGTGAGGGGGTGAGCCAACAGAATAAGACAAAGTGATAATAAAATACGAAGAGATTTGGTCATGATACGTCCTTTTTATGAATAATGCAGTTAATAACATTTCTCATCTTGAGGACGTATGCGAGAACAAGATAGTTCCACAGATTGGTCTTATTTTATATAGGCCCATCATTAAAGGTGGCTAAGTCAAATACGCGAATGCTCGATATAAAGCACATTCAATTGTCTGATCTCATACAGACTAATTTAGGAAGATGTTAAGCGCATGAAAATCTTTCGCTTTGATCCTGAAGTAGGGCGAACCATTACTCAATTTGATAGGACCGATATTGTTTTAGCAAGGATTGTGCATCTTTCAACAGAAGCACGGATTAGCTACAGGCATCTCGGACCCGATGGCTTCGTTGGTTATCATCAAACCACCACGCCGCAGTTATTTCTGGTGAGCGCGGGTGCGGGGTGCATCGGCGGACCGCATTTCGATCCATGTCGGCAGGGCCGCTTTTTGGGAAAAAGATGAATGGCATGCGGCAGGCCCAAATACTGGGATGACAGCAATAGTCATTGAGAGCGATTCAGCCCAAAACTTGTCAGAGACTTTAGCCAATTTTACCACCTCTCTCACGTAAGACCCGTCTAATCTCATTTTATTGGACTTGAGTGCCTCAGAAACGATTGCTGATGGTCTTGCTCTCTGCGAAGCCTTCTGTAACGACCCTAAGCTTATCTACCCTCCCCTCAATTGACTGAAATTTCATCTCCTCAAACAATAGCACCATCTTCATCAACCCAAGTCGTTCAGACCGAAGACCAAGCTTTAGCGAATATAGCGATCACCTTCCAAGCAAAGTCGGCTTGGCTCACCTTGTTTGATAAAGAGCTAGATGCGCTTACGCTGGTCAGAAGCTATAACTTGCTCCTGATATTTGCTCGAAAACCACATCTATTGCAAGATGAACTCGAACAAAGCCTGCCCCTGTTGAAAAAAAAATTGGCTTGATAAAACACATCTATGAAGATGTACAGTTAGCAGCCCGTCGTTTTTTAGCCAGTCGAACCTTGGATGCCATTTTGAGTGATCGCAATGAAATCTCGGATGCCGAGAATAAAGCGCAACGAGCATGCGTTCAAGCCGAGCAGGAACGGGCCAGATTGATTGCCGAGACCGAATTAGAACACGCCAAACTAAAGATTCAAGCCGATTTAGAAGAAGCGAAGGCCTTGGCTGGTCAGCCTGAATTTCTACGGCTGCGGGAATTGCAAGCCTTGGAAAAGATGGCCCAATCAGGCGCACAATTTGTGACCGGATTGGGGGGTGATAAGTTAACCAATTTTCTTGGTGACAAAGGAGTGTAGGTTATCTCATGGAACTCACAATTTACGACAACGCCAGCGATTTTCTAGCCCAAACCCAAGCGCATCTCGCGGCTGATGAAGCCAGCAACAACCTAATCTTAGGGGTTTGTCTACGCCTCAAGCAATTTCCAGAACGGATTGAGCAGCAACCTTATTTAGCCACGGTGACACAGGGGTCACACATTATTTTGATTGCCGTTATGACTCCGCCCTATAATTTGATCGTCTATGCCACTCAGCCAGATATAGAAGTGGCTGCGGATTTGTTATGCCAAAATCTCATCGCCACACAATGGCCCTTCCCTGGTGTGGTCGGGCCTATAGAGGCAGCTAAATCTGTCGCGATAGCATGGACAGAGCTAACAGGTGGGCGTTATGAAGTGGCGATGCGCCAACGCATTTATGCTTTACATGCAGTTAATCCGCCCCGACCCGCCGCCGGGCAACTCAGAGTGGCCACCGAATCAGATATAACTTGGTTGAGTGAATGGATCGATCAATTTCACATTGAGGCGATGAATGAACATCAACCAGAAAAAGCCCGCAGTACCGCTGAACAAAAGACACGAGATGGCGATCTCTATATTTGGGAAAACGAAATCTCTTGTGCTATGGCGGTCAAGACACGTCCTTTGCTGAAAAGTATCGCTGTCAGTCTGGTTTACACCCCGCCCGAATTGCGAGGGCAAGGGTATGCTTCAGCCTGCGTGGCTGGGTTGAGCCAATTGCTTTTAGATGAAGGATGGCAATTTTGCACCCTGTTCACCGATTTGGCGAATCCTACCTCGAATAGTATTTACCAACGCATTGGTTATAAACCTGTAGGTGATTTTAGAATGTATAAATTTGTCTGAAAAGGATAATGAACTCATGGAAGCTATACGTGTTCAACAAGTTCTGGATCAGGATGGAGAAACTTGTATCACTGATCTACCTTATAAAAAAGGCGGGATCGTCGAACTTATTGTCCTTTCTCAACCAGAAGAGACAAGGTCTCGTCCAGTTTTAAGAAATCCTATGAGGAAATTTTCAGACTGGACACTTGCAAAACTAGACAAACGCTTCGGCTTAAAACAAATTCGCCATAGCTAGGCCTTAGGTCCCTGGCTATCCTTGCCCAGCGAAACCACAAACTTTGAGACACAATCGCTGCAAAATTTACAAGGTATCCTCATCCACAACGTTGGTAACTGGAACGAATAGTTGTCGGTCTACCAAAGGACGGGCAGGCCTAGCACAAGTACCTATGGTCTTGGCGATGGTGGGTCTAGGGAAACAGAATTGCTTGTCGGGCCAAAATTTGCTAACCACCCTAGTCCTGGCTTATGAGACCGCTATTCGGACGGGGGCAGCACAGCACACCACAGTCTGTGATTATCATAGATCTGGCAAGGTCTCAATTTGCCAGATCTATCTGATTTGATACAACTTTTAGTTCTGGCAGATCATTCGTCAAAATTACCCTTGGGGCCCAAGAAATACCAAACAGGGACACCAATCGGCGGCAAAATAATAACGAAAGCCATCCAAAATACTTTAGACCAGGGAGGCTCATCGCTTTGAGCTACATTGAGAATGATCCAAATTTGGATAGTAAGTAATAAAATACCAACAATCAAATGTAACATCTTCCCTCCTTACTTAGATCTTGGACCAAAGAAATACCAAATAATGACCCCAAGCAAGGGCAGTACTAAAATTAGAATGATCCAAAGTAACTTAGCGATAAAAGACACCTGACTTTGGACGACATTATAAATCGCCCAAATATCAATAAGAAAAACAATTATACCAAGAATTAGGTGAAGCATTTTTGACCTCCTCCGTTACAGCATTGAGCGTTAGCTTGAATATTCCCGTCATTTTTTTCAAGCGATATAAAATTTTTTGGATGAAACAATAAGAAGCATTAAAAACAAGAGAAGTTTACAGGAAATAATGAAATTTAGCAAACTGTTCTAACTATTATAAAATTTGGTTCTTTGAGAAATATTGTGGTAAAGAGAAAGACATCATCTATAAGCAGCAGCAAGGTGGCAGGGTTGCTATGCAAGGGGTTTAGGACATTCATCACCTTGCCACCTTGTGCCTTTCGCCGGCGAAAGGCACTTTGCTGCCTGCTGACCACAAAATTCTTCATAGAACCTAAAATAATAAAATTACAACGCTATTTTACGAAGCACATCTAAAGCAGCTTGATAAGGAGAACAGGTGCGCTTAATCAGTTGCGAAGTAAGCGTTGTCATCTCAGCAGACACAAATTTTTGTTGAACAGTCTGCCAAAGTTGATTGCGTAAGTGGTTTTCAAAAGCTTGCATTAAGCGCATCCGATTACGTTCCATCAGTTCGCCGCTTTGGCGGAGGTAGTCTTGATGTTGTTGAAGCATTTCGAGTAACTTGGGCAATCCCTCACCTGCAATAGCCGCTGTCTTTAAAACAGGCACTTGCCATATCGGGGCCTGACTTGCTTCAGGTAAGGCCTCAATAGACGAGAAAGAGCCGTCCTGAAATATCGTCTTGGGTACAGCATGCCCCAGTGTGAGCGCAGCTTTAAGGGTAGCGACTGTTTTAGCTGCCTCTGGTCGGTCTGCTTTGTTCACCACGATAATGTCGGCGATTTCTAAAATACCTGCTTTGATCGCTTGTATATCATCCCCCAAGCCAGGAGCCTCTACGACGACCACCGTCTGAGTCACCGCAGCAATATCAACTTCACTTTGGCCTGCGCCAACAGTTTCTATCAAAATCAGGTCAAAACCAGCTGCATCTAAAACATCTATGCAATCGCTCACGGCCTGAGATAGGCCCCCTGTCCGCCCTCGGGTGGCCATGCTCCGCATGAAGACTCCCTGATCACCGGCCAAATCACGCATCCGAATCCGGTCTCCTAGAATGGCTCCCCCAGAAAAAGGACTGGTTGGGTCGACAGCTAAGACAGCCACGCGCTTATCTGCTTGTCGATAGGCATTGACCAGTTGCCTCACCAGACTCGATTTGCCTGTCCCAGGCGCACCCGTTACGCCAATAAGATGCGCTTGGCCTGTATGGGGATAAAGATCAATCAAGGCTGCGAGAGCCTCCGCTTGAGCATTTTCTATTTGCGTGATAAAGCGAGCTAAGGCCCGTCGATTACCCATCAAAATGGATTTTACAAGCAGATGGGGAGAATTACTAGGGGATAACATTGGTCGTGATGAAGTCAATGATCGTTTGCATGGGTGTTCCTGGCGTGAAGACCTGATGGACACCTATATCTTTTAGTTGAGATACATCCTCATCAGGAATAATACCACCAACAAGAATCAGCACATCATCTAAGTCAACTTCATGAAGCTTTTGCACAATCATTGGCAGTAAGGTCAGATGTGCGCCACTCAGAATGGACAAACCAATCACTTGCACGTCTTCTTGCAAAGCACTCTCCACAATCATGTCAGGTGTTTGACGCAAACCCGTATAAATGACCTCCATCCCCGCATCACGTAAGGCTCGGGCTATGACTTTCGCGCCTCGGTCATGACCATCTAAGCCAGGTTTGGCAATCAGCACCCGAATAGGTTGTTTCATCATTATTTTAAGATCTCTTCAACCTTACTCATCAACTCAAGCGGGCTGAAGGGTTTGGTGAAATAACCATCGGCTCCCGCTTGGGAACCTTTTTCTCGCTCTTCATCTTTGCCCAAAGCGGTTAACCTCAGAATATGAGAACCTTTGGTTCGAGCACCCCCTTTAAGGATGCGGCAAACCTCAAATCCATCGACGTTGCTCTCCTCATCGTCAGCTTGAAAAAAGGGTTGAAAAATATAATCTAATTCCTTGCGAGCAATGCCAATTCCAGAGTCCTCGATATATAAAATATGTTGTTCTGCTGTGGTCTCCCCATTCACCACGACTTGTCCATTTGGCACATTATACCGAATCCCATTTTCGATCAAATGCCCCACCGCAGTCATTAACATTTTAGAATTACCAAATATCTGCATTTCCTCTTTCGGCAGGTCGACAATCAATCTGACATTTCTTTCGCTGGCTAGACCAGCCAGAAGAACAGTGGCATCTTCAACAACAAATCGTAAGGCAACCTATCACCTAGGGAAGACGAGGGGATTTCAGATTTTTGTTCATACAGTTCAAGCAAAACCCCATGCGTTGTTTTGGGGTGAATAAAAATATATCTTTGACCATGTCGGTCTATTTTCGGTTTTTCGCTTAACACACGCAAACCTTGAGCCGAAATTAAGGCAATGGTTTCATCCAGATTCTCGACCAGAAGGGTGAGATGGTGGATTCCTTCCCCTCGTTTTGCCATATATTTTGCCACCCCGGAATCTTCAGTAATCGGTTGAACCAGCTCTAACCGACCGGACCCCTGAGGCAAAGGCAAAAAAGCCACTTTGACCTGTTCTTGTTGAACTTCTTCAATTCGTTCTAAGGGCAGGTCTAAAGCCCCATGATAGACTTTAAGTGCTTCATCTAAATTTTCAACAACAATGGCAATATGATCAATTTCAGCCTTCATCACTATATCAATTCTGTTGGTTGATATTCCCCCCAAACACGACGAAGTGCCTGACATATTTCGCCGACAGTTGCATAGGCTTCAACAGCCTGTACAATATGGGGCATTAAATTTTCGTTTGTTTGAGCCACTTCAGATACTTGTTGTAATGACCTTTGGGTAGCAATCTCATCTCGTTTTTGGCGCAGCCTCTTCAATTTTTCAGATTGTTTTTGTTGAATTGCCTCGTCAACCCTTAATAAGGTTGGTTTAACCTCGTCCGTCACCGTAAAACGGTTAACGCCAACAATCTTCTTACGCTGCGAGTCAACTGCTTGTTGAAACATATAAGCGGATTCTTGAATTTCTTGTTGAATATACCCCTGCTCAATCGCGGCCAAGACCCCGCCTAATGAGTCGATTCGCGCCAAATAAGTTTCTGTCCGGGCTTCAATTTCATCGGTGAGCTGTTCAACAAAATAACTACCAGCCAAGGGATCAATTGTATCAGCCACACCACTTTCATGAGCAATGATTTGTTGCGTTCGCAAGGCGATTTGCGCTGCTTCTTCAGTTGGCAAACCCAGAGCTTCATCTAAAGAATTTGTATGCAGACTTTGTGTACCCCCTAAAACTGCGGCTAAAGCTTGTAGGGCGACACGAGTGACATTATTTGTGGCTTGTTGCATGGTTAAAGTGCTACCACCTGTCTGAGTATGAAAGCGGAGACACATACTTTTCTTGGCTTTAGCCCCAAAACGATTTTTCATAATCTTGGCCCACAAGCGCCGGGCAGCCCGAAATTTAGCAATTTCTTCAAAAAAATTGTTATGAGCATTAAAAAAAAAGGAAATTTGCCCAGCAAAATCATCTATATCAAGACCAATATCCATCGCTGCCTGAACATAAGCGATCGCATTGGCAAAGGTAAAAGCGACTTCTTGAACGGCGGTGCTACCCGCTTCGCGGATATGATACCCACTAATTGAAATTGTATTCCACTGGGAGACTTCGTCTCGACAATATGCAAAAATATCTGTGGTTAGACGCATGGAAGGACTTGGAGGAAAAATATAGGTGCCACGAGCGATATATTCTTTTAAAATATCATTTTGAATGGTTCCCCGCAATGTTTTGACAGAAGTACCTTGCTTTTTCGCCACCACAATATACATTGCCAGCAAAATAGCGGCAGAGGCATTAATGGTCATACTCGTAGACACTTGATCGAGCGGAATATCAGCAAATAAAATTTCAATATCTTCTAAAGAAGATATTGAAACCCCAACTTTACCAACCTCCCCAGCAGCCAATGGGTCATCAGCATCATACCCCATTTGGGTCGGGAGGTCAAAAGCAACGCTCAAGCCTGTTTGGCCTTGAGACAGTAAATATTTATAGCGGGCATTGCTTTCTTCAGCCGTCCCAAAACCAGCATATTGGCGCATCGTCCAAAAGCGACCGCGATACATCGTCGGTTGAACCCCCCGAGTAAAAGGATATTCACCTGGAAATCCTTGTTTTTCCAAATAATTACTGTCATTTTTCTTGGGAAGATAAAGGCGTTCAACAGGAATATGTGAATCTGTGGCAAACACTGTTTCTCTCTCTGGAAATCTATCCAAAGTAGCTCTTAGTGTTTTTTCTTCCCAATCTCGATCCTGTTGTTGTAATACGTCGGACATGGCTACTCATCTTTAGTTGTTAAATTCTTTAAATGTGATTTAAACAAGCCCTGATAGCCAAGATAAATCCAAGAATATACTCAGGGCGGGGAGAAATTTAATTTTGAGGGGACGCAGATGAACGCAGAAGCAAGTTAAAAATCTGTGTTTATTTGCGTCCTATTTCCAGACCTCATCTTAAATTTATACCCTTGTACAGTATAAGATGTTGGCAGGCAAGATTTATCACGACAAACCAAAATATCCAAATTAAGGATAGACCCGACCCAAAGTGCGAGGAAAAGGATTTGTTTCCCTAATATGCGGGATACCGCAAATCCAGGCCACCATGCGCTCCACGCCTAAACCAAAGCCGCTATGAGGTACACTGCCAAAACGGCGGAGGTCGATATACCAACGAAAGGCTTCTTCAGGCAAATTATCATGCTTAAGACGAGTCAGCAATAGATCTGGGTCAGAGATACGCTCACTGCCACCGATGATTTCGCCATAGCCTTCAGGAGCTAAGAGGTCAACGCTCTTCGAGACTTCGGGACGATCAGGCCAAGGCTCCATATAAAATGCTTTACAGGCCGTTGGATATCCGTAAACAAATAAAGGCTTATCGTAACGTTTGCTTAAAGCTGTTTCGTGAGGCGAGCCGAAATCTCCCCCCCAGGCCAAATCTAACTGCGCTTTTAATTCAGGCTCATCTGTTTCAGCCTGAATAGCCTGAAGCTGGGTCAAGGCTTCATCGTAAGATATTCGCGGAAAAGGCGGCCTAATCATTTCTAAAAAGCCGGTGTCGCGTTCCAATATTTTTAATTCTTCTACGCGCTCTTCTACACACCGCCCCACAATATAACTGACAAACTGTTCTTCCATCTCCATCAGTCTATCTAAATCTTGATATGCCGTTTCAGGTTCAACCATCCAAAACTCAGTCACATGGCGGCGCGTTTTACTCTTTTCGGCCCGAAAGGTCGGCCCAAAGCAATAAACTTTACCAAAAGAGAAGATATTGGCTTCATTATAAAGTTGTCCTGTCTGAGCCAGATAGACGGATTCATCAAAATAATCCACCTCAAATAAAGTCCTTGTGCCTTCGCCAGCGGCCGGGGTAAAGATGGGGGTAGACATTTCAACATAGCCTTGCGAATCAAGCCACTGACGGATGGCTTGCATGACGGTAGTGCGCACACGCAGGATGGCCCACTGTTTACGCGAGCGAATCCAGAGATGACGGTGATCCATCAAAAATTCAATCCCATGTTCTTTGGGCGTGATTGGATATTCTTGGGCTATCTGTACCACTTCCAGGTCTGTAATTTCCAATTCGTAGCCAGCTGGAATCCCCTTTGCCCGCTCGTCTGCTTTGACCAAGCCTGTCACAATCAGCGATGATTCTTGCGTCAGTGTTTTGCCAGCCTCAAAGATTTCAGGGGCCAGATTAGGCTTAAACATGACCCCTTGAATGACTCCACTGCCATCTCGAATTTGCAAAAATTGTAGCCGCCCTTTCCCTGTTTTGGCATAAAGCCATCCTTGGAGGGTGACGGTTTGGTCCACATAATCAGCGATATTTTGTATCTGAATGATTTCGGTCATATAAGATTCCTTTGTGAATACAGTGGTTCATGGTGAGGTTGGGGTCAAAACTGTCGTTCTCATTATCTTCATAAATGGTTGCTGAAAACGGATGATGTAAGGCGGGTATTTTACCTATATTATTGAGCGAAACAGCACGATATCATCGCTAACCTTTCATAGCCGTGATTATAGCACAAGCAAAGCAACCTGTCAGAAACGGAGGGCGATTGTAGAGGTGAATGCTTTTGCCCTATTGACCTCATCAAATATTTTTTGAATATAGCCACGAAAAAACAGAGCCGGTTGAAAACAGCTCCTGTCTCAGCCCACCTACCTTATCAGTAGACCCTGCCTCTCAAGCACAATCAAACTTTATCAATGCCTTTAAATTGTCCTAAAAGCAAATACCATCGTTGGTCAATCTCTTGAAGATAAAGCCTCTCATCAAAGTCTTTGATAGAGCCATCTTGCCCTCGATATTTAGCCGATATGAGCGTGGGTACGGTGGTCGGAAATTCAGGTTGAATGTAAGTGATCCTAACTTCATAGAGTGTTAGCCCGCCAAACTGCTCAATTTTTTGGGCTACCACATCATCAGCAAGGTGGGTCGAAGGAATGAGGCTCATGAGCATCTCAGGGTTGCCTTGCTGTAGTCCCTGATGGTAGATGAGACCTGCTTGCAAAGTAGGTCTCATCTAACTTTTGATACATTTGCCAAGGTTGTTTTATAATTATCTTATCGCTGTCGCTGATTTGTGGGCTGCTGGTGGTTGTCTGTTTGGTACACCCAACATTAAAAACCAACTGTTCCCCTCACGTTTTAGATGAAGTGTATCAGTTATATAGCTTATGCGTCCCTCTGTCTGAGGCATCTCAGCCTGTAAGACAGCGGTCACATGATATGAACTCTCTGTGAGATGGTAATGAACTTGTACATTTTCAAGATTAAGCCCACCGTATTCATTTATTTTATGCTTGACCTCGACCTCAGCCTCATAATTAGGCGCGACTAGCTCTAGAATCTTGTTTGTATCTTTTTCAGACAGGGCAACCAAATAGGCATCCATCACGTCATTTCTTGTCTTATAACTATTTGAAGATAGCCTCCCACAGCTTGACCCGAATATGAACATGAATAATAGTATAATAATCGTTAAATTAGACATGTATCCTCTTTTTAGCTTAGATGATAAGGTAATACCTTACAATCCCACGACTCTGCCACCCTGATTATGGCTGCTGTAGTCCCTTATAAATTGTACAAACAACTTTCATCAGTCATTTAGGCGTGGCACAGGGGTATAACTCATCAAGCCATCAGCCTGTCCCTTTTCATACTGGTAGTCCAACACATTCACTATGGCCACGATTGGGTTAGTCGCTGTCACGAAGGCTGACCCGGTAAATTCGTGCGTTGGTTTACCCCACCCGTATGTATCTCTTCCCTTGGCCGCCAAGCTGACCCTGCGCGTACTGTTGTATGAACCATCAGGGTTATAAAACACGATCGTCACTGTTGTCGCTGCATTGGCTAAGTTTTGCAGACTTAACCCCGTATCCCAGCTACCCGCATTATGCCAATAGGGGATACTGATGGCTTGGCTGCCTTGTCCTATCGCTTCATAAGTGCTAACAGCTTTATCACGGCGTTGATTGATCCAAGCGATACGCTGTTGACCATCCCCATCTATCTTCGCCGCCACCACTGGATCGTTACATCCATTGCCATCAGGTGGCATGGGAATGGCATTGAACATCTTATGTCCCCCGATATTTTTGTTTATCCAGAGATGACCTCCACACTGACTGCCATCCACATTATGGTAACCTGTGGTGATTTTACCTGTATGCTCCCCTGTATTTTGTACGCTTCCAGAACTGAATATTTCCCAACTGCCGGGCTGTCCATACTGAATCAGCGGTGCGTAGAGGGTGCTGGCTCCTGGATGGAGATTGCTGGCGGCAGTGATTACTTTGTCTTCCTCTTGGGTGGTGGCCATAGCTAAGGGGTGATTTTGATCGTTGCTGATGTGTGCAGACCCCACAAACACCTGCCCCACACAACTTAAGTCGCTGAGGTTGATGTTCTTGACCCCGTTTGCTTGGACCGTGTATGTTTTGGGGCAATCCCTGCCATGTTTGAAGCGATGGAACTGGATGGTGACCTCGGTGGCCGTGCCACCTGTGTTTTGAATGGCTAGGGTGCTATTGATACCATGCACATTACGCAGCAGCAGCGGTACATGCACTGTTGAAGTGGGGTGATTGACCCCGGTGTAGGCTCCAAATTTATCAGGGTTGAGGTGTTGGTGAGCTACAAGAACTGAGACCGCTTCACTGGCACTGACGATGATGCTCCCCCGCCAGTTGTTGCGCGTGGGGTTATAGTATAAGCGTTGCCCCGCTCGCACATCTTCAATGACCTCTGTCTCTGCTTCACTGCCATTCGGGTTAAACAGGGTGATGACCACAGTAGCTGACCTCGCGCCATCGTTGCGTATGTGCAGAGCAGTGTCCCAGCCATTATGCCCCGAACGCACATCGGGCAGATAGGCCTCTGGGTAGTACATTTTAACCAGCATATAACGCTCGTTAGAAGCTAGATTGAACCAGCTAAGAGGCCTATCTACTTCGTCATTACCGCCCATGTTGGAATGATAGGTAAGATACAGGTCATTTTCATCTTCCTTTGTTACAAGCATGGTATGATAGCTCATCCAATTGTTATTGTTATCTTTACGTTGAAGTTGCAACACATCTCCTACAGAGAGATGATATTTAACGGTATCAGTATTCTGTGTCCACCCCAGTTCCTGTGCATAGTTGTTCTCAAAGGCAAAATATTGTCTAAATGGCCAAGCAACACTCCAACTCGTCGACCATTTCCAATTACGAAAGCCACCAAGACAGGTCCACGAAGGCGATGGATTTGAGGTAACATACCATTCTTTGCTTGTATTCTCATGTTTACATCCATCACCACCACCCGATTGGCTATACCCACCAACTTCCATAGCTTGGCTAATAAAATTTGTACAATCATCCCTGCCAAAATCAGGATAATTAGCGTTACGTTTTTTCCCGCCATCTTGACTCCAGGCATAGGCGTAATCTATAGCCTTTGAACGATTATAGGATAACCTCACATCGCTGGTAATTCGCGCTTGCAAATTTGATTCACTTGGCGGGGCCGGTGCCTCTTCTATATTTGGTTCTATATATCCGCCATAAAGTTCTTCATAGCCTGAATGTATCCAAGCATAGTCACTAATATAGCCCACTTCATCTGGATGCTTTATAAAGGTGGAGTCGCTCTCTCTCAACTCTGGGTACACGCCCCAAAGAATAGCTCTCATAAACAGGATATATTCTTCTGTACCAGGTTGAATATTCATACCCTTATCAGCCATAAATGACTGTATAATTTGTTCTGCTTGTGTCCCTCCTTCTGCTTGAACAACGATAGACCAAAAAAAGATGATTCCCAAAATAATCAGCATTACGAACCTAAAATTTTTGATTTTCATTATACACCCTATTATTTTAATTTTTTTATTTTATTTTATTTAAGTAAATTGTAACTATTTATCAGATTGATTTGGTGGCGTTGGTGCCTCTTCTGCCTCTTCTTCTATATATCCATCAGGAAATTTTGCTTTTTTTCCAGAATATTTCCAAGCATAGTCTCTAATATATCCCACTTCATCTGGATGCTGTATAAAGGCGGAGTCGCTCTCTCTCAACTCTGGATATACGCCCCAAATAATACCTCTCATAAACAGGATATATTCTTCTGTCCCAGGTCGAATGTTCATCCCCTTATCAGCCATAAAGGCCTGAATAATTTGTTCAGCGCGTAGTTCTTGCTGCCTTTTCTCTAATAAGGCTTCAATTTTTGGCAGGTTCATCCATATCGCGCTAGACAATCCGACAAGTATCAACAGAATAATTAAATATTTTTTTGTCATGTGATTAAAGAATCCTTTCTTTATCATCATTTTTACCTTACCTGTTTTGCAAGATGATTTTGGGTTATTTTTATTATATATTAAAAAAATTGTAACTATTTATCAGATTCATTTGGTAATGGTTTTGCCTCATGTGCTGGTTGTTCAGGAAACTCGTTCCATAAACAACAACCAGAATTTCTTATAGCATAACTCACGGCTGCGTCATTTTGGTCTAATTCTGGATAATCTCCAGATACTATCCCCATCAGAAACATTCTATATTCCGATGTGAATGGTTGAATAGCCATATCATTCGCCACGAGAAATTCCTGAATTATCCGCCGTGCTTGGGCATCCCGCAATTGTCGTTCGGGCGGCGGAGGGGCCACAAAGGGTTCTATTGGTTTTTCAATCTCTGCTAGTTGTTCAGGACTCTCATTTCCTGAAAGAAGTCCTGAATTTCTCCAAGCATAACTGCGGACTGCGTCAATGTGGTATAAGTAATATAATTCTGGAAACTCATAAGTTATTATCTTTTTTAAGAACATTCTATATTCCGCTGTGCCCGGTTGAATAGCCATATTATTCATCAAAAAAATTTCTGTAATGAGCCGTTGCGCTTGAGCATCCTTCACTTGCTGTTCAGTTCTCTTTCGCGCTTCCGTAGACACCTCCACAGTAACCGTCGCTTGACCAAGTGGAATAGGCGTAACTTCTGGTAATGGTTTTGCCTCTTCTACCTCTTCTTCTATATATCCATCAGGAAATTTTGCTTTTTTTCCAGAATATTTCCAAGCATAGTCTCTAATATATCCCACTTCATCTGGATGCTGTATAAAAGTGGAGTCGCTCTCTCTCAGTTCAGGATACTGCCCCCAAATAATACCTCGCATAAACAGTTTATATTCTCTTGTGCCTCGTCGAATATTCATCCCCTTATCAGCCATAAAGGCCTGAATAATTTGTTCAGCGCGTATTTCTTGCTGCCTTTCCTCTAATAAGGCTTCAATTTTTGGCAGGTTCATCCATATCGCGCTAGATAATCCGACAAGTATCAACAGAATAATTAAATATTTTTTTGTCATGTGATTAAAAAATCCTTTCTTGATCATCATTTTTACCTTACCTGTTTTGCAAGATGATTTTGGGTTATTTTTATTAGATATTAAGAAAATTGTAACTATTTATTAGATTCATTTGGTGGCGTTGGTGCCTCTTCTACCTCTTCTTCTATATATCCATCAGGAAATTTTGCTTTTTTTCCAGAATATTTCCAAGCATAGTCTCTAATATACTTCACTTCATCTGGATGCTGTATAAAAGCGGAATCGCTCTCCATTAACTCAGGATACTCCCCCCAAAGAATAATATCTCTCATAAACAGGATATATTCTTCTGTACCAGGTCGAATATTCATCCCCTTATCAGCCATAAAGGCCTGAATAATTTGTTCAGCGCGTATTTCTTGCTGCCTTTCCTCTAATAAAGCTTCAATTTTTGGCAGGTTCATCCATATCGCGCTAGACAATCCGACAAGTATCAACAGAATAATTAAATATTTTTTTGTCATGTGATTAAAAAATCCTTTCTTGATCATCACTTTTACCTTACCTGTTTTGCAAGATGATTTTGGATTAAGAGTTGCTTCAGGCCAACCAACCATTCACAGAGCGAATGTCTTATACAACTGCTACGCATTTTTTGCTCCTTTCTACAAAACTTAAAATTAAGGGTTGATAACCTTCTCAGGAAGGCTCATCCCTATCATATCACATTATTGCCTCCCGTATCCGTCG
This sequence comes from Anaerolineae bacterium, assembly GCA_965199695.1. GTDB lineage: Bacteria > Chloroflexota > Anaerolineae > 4572-78 > 4572-78 > CBDAUV01. The sequence goes on from OZ241372.1 coordinate 4,227,175, forward strand.
AAATGGACGCAATTTTGCACGGATTTATCCGTTCTCTCCGTCCATTTCGACGGATGGCTCCGTAATACCTCCCCTATCCGTCCAGTTCGACGGAATTTTGGACGGATTTCCGTCGAACTGGACGGATGGCTTTTTTTTAAAAGAAGCTTATAATTATCAGTAACATCACGTTAAGCGTTCAAACAAGGAGGCAGACCATGTTCGATCCAAGGAAACAGAAAATTATCCAGTTGGTAGCCGTATGGCGTGAACGCTCTGGTTTGAGCATTGAGCAGGTGCTTGCCCGCCTTCAAACCTACGGCTGTCCTATTTCGCGCTCCCAGTTTGAAAACCGTTTTACCACGCGGGCTGAGACCCTGATTGATATTCAGCCCGACCTAACCTTAGCCCTGATTAAGGCCTTCCGCCAAGACTTGACCCCGCTAGAACAATGTACCCTGGCAGAGGCGCAAGCTTTCGCCACGCTCACCCGCTTGCCACACGACCAATTTCGAGACTTAGATCGTTTATTTTTGAGCGGTGAGCGGTATGATTTTAAGACCGCGCACCAGCCGAAGCCGATTCACTTGACGCATCCACGCCAATATTGGGGTGATGCCCCCGATGTCGCTCACTTTCAGGGTCGCCCTGAGCAATTAAGGACTTTAGAGCAGTGGATTATTAATGAAGGCTGTCGCTTGGTGGGTATCTTAGGGCTAGGCGGCGTTGGTAAAACGGTTTTGGTCACAAAATTAGCGGAACGCATCCAAGACCACTTTGATTATCTGCTCTGGCTTTCCTTGCGTAACGCTCCGCCCTTAACCGATACCTTAGATGAATGTCTTCAGCTTCTCTCCCCGCAGCAAGACGACCAGCCTCTCAATCACCAAAATGTGGCGCAAAAGATGAAAAACCTGCTCCACGGTCTACGCCGCCATCGCTGTCTGCTCATCTTCGATAACGCTGAAATTATTTTATCAGACCAAACGCCAGCCGGTCACGACCAGTCTACGGCTGAAACCTACGGCCAACTTTTTCAGCGTCTTGGAGAAGTACGACACCAAAGCTGTCTTGTCCTGACCAGCCGCGAAAAGCCAAAGGAATTTGTTTATTTAGAAGGCGGTTCGGTGCGTATACTCGAACTAGATGGCTTACAAGTTCCTGCGGTGCGGGCCCTGTTAAGCCATAAAGCCTTGACCGGGGACCATATAGCTTGGCAGCAGTTGATCGTCCGCTATTCTGGCAATCCCTTAGCCTTGAAATTAGCGGCTGAAACCATCTGCGACTTATTCGGGGGAGATATTCAGGATTTTTTGCAACGAGGGGAGACCATCTTCGGCAATATACGCAGTGAGTTAGACCAGCAATTTGACCGTCTATCACCCCTTGAACAGGGGCTGATGTTTTGGTTAGCCATAGAAAGAGAATCGGTGTCACCTGCCGTTTTAAATGCAGATATTCTTTCCCCTCTCTGGAAACAAGGTTTGCAAGAAGCCTTGCTTTCCCTGCGGCGACGCTCTCTCCTTGAACAAAGCGGGGCCCAGATAACTTTACAGAACGTGATTATGGAATACGTGACCCATCGTTTGGTGGACCAAATTTGTACTGAAATCGAAGATCAAACCTGCCAAGGCCTGCATGACTATGCCTTGCTGAAAGCCCAAGCCAAGGAGCATATTCGGCACACCCAAAGACGACTCATTCTTGAGCCAATTGTCAGCCGGCTTTTAGCCAAATTTCGTCAGCCCGAACAGGTGGCCCAGACTTTGCTCCAAGCTTTGTCCGCCCTCCGTGGTGCAGGTCATTGCCAACCTAGTTATGCGGCTGGTAATATCTTGAACTTACTGCGGCAGTTCAATTATGACCTCAGTGGCTGTGATTTTTCTAACTTGACCGTATGGCAGGCAGACCTGCAAGATATAAGCTTACATGAGGTGAACTTCGCCGGGGCTGACCTAAGTCGTTCTATCTTCACCCAAGCTTTTGGGATTATTATTGCCGCCAGTGTCAGCCCGAATGGAGATCTGCTGGCCGCCGCAGCCGGGGATAATCTCTATGTTTGGTCCTTGGCTGATTATCAACTACGCCAAATCTGTCAAGGCCATCAAGATTGGATTACGGCCCTCGCTTTTGACCCTCAGGGCCAGATCCTGGCCAGTGGCAGTGATGATTGGACCATCAAACTATGGCATCTAAACAGCGGGGCCAGCTTAAAGACCTTGGCCGGACATACCCATTCGGTCAAAGCCTTGGCCTTTAGCCCTGATGGGCAAACCCTGATTAGCGGTAGTAGTGACCAAACGATCCGGGTATGGAATGTCCAGCTAGGAAGTTGTAAAGAATTTCTGAGGGAAGGGCGAGGGTGGATTTGGGCAATGGCCTTGCATCCCAGCGGGGCTATTTTAGCCAGTGGGGGGGATGACTCCAAAGTGAGATTATACCATCTGGAGAGCGGACAGGTGTATCAAACCTGCCAGGGTCATCAGGCTCGAATTTGGGCCATAGCCTTTAACCCAGATGGTCAGACCTTGGTCAGTGGCAGCGATGATCAGACGATCAGAGTGTGGGATGTACAGACAGGTCAATGTCGTCAGGTTCTACAAGGTCATCGGCAATGGGTGCGGACCTTGGCCTTTAGTCCAGATGGTCAAATATTAGCCAGCGGCAGCGAAGATCGAAGCATTAAACTTTGGGATCTGCGCCTTGGACAATGTATCAGAACATTGACAGGCCATGATAATTTAGTGCGATCCCTTACTTTCAGAAGAAACAGCTCTGAATTAGTCAGTGCCAGCGAAGATCAAACCATCAAGCTGTGGGATGTGCAAAAGGGATATTGTCTCAAAACATTGAAAGGGCATGGCAATTGGATCTGGTCCGTCAACTTTCATCCTGAAGGCAAGCTATTGGCCAGCGGGGGAAATGATCACGGGGTTAGGCTTTGGGATATCAGCACTGAACAGCCTGTGCGCGTGTTAAAGGGTCATCTGAGTTGGGTGTGGTGCGTCGTTTTTAGCCCAGATGGGCACTTGGTCGCCAGTGGGAGCAATGATAATACCATCAGACTATGGGAAGTTCGCACCGGTCGCTGTCTTAAAACGCTCGCAGGCCATGAAAAATGGGTGCGCTCACTTGATTTTAGCCCTGATGGTCGGATTCTGGTCAGCGGGAGCAATGATAACACTATCAAACTGTGGACGGTTCGCACGGGGGCCTGTCTCAAGACTCTGGATGGTCACACAGGTTGGATCACCTCAGTGGCGTTTAGCCCCACTGCCTCGACCTTAATTGCTAGTAGCAGTGAAGATCAAAGCATCAAGGTTTGGGATACCCAAACTGGCCACTGTCACCACACATTGTCTGACCATAGCCATGCTGTGACCTATGTCACCTTTAGCCCTGATGGTCAGGTCTTAGCCAGTTGTGGCTTTGATCAGGTGATCAGGCTCTGGGATGTCCACACAGGGCGATGTCTCAAAATATTACCCAATCAAGCGAAGCCCTATCTCTCTTTGGCTTTCCAAGTTGGGGGTCAGCTTTTAGCCAGTGGCAGTGATGATCACAGCATTGATTTATGGAATCTACAAACAGGTCAATGTCTGGGGACCTTATTAGGCCACCAAAGCTGGGTCTGTTCGCTCGCGTTTAACCCAGAGACGCTTCTAGCCAGTGGCAGTTATGATGGGACGATCAAACTATGGGATGTGCAGACGGGCCAGTGTCTTAGAACTTTACGCAGTAAGCGACCTTATGAAGGGCTGAATATCAGCCGGGCAAGGGGCCTGCCAGAGATTCAAAAAACTTCGCTGAAGCTGTTAGGGGCTATTGAGGATTCAACATAATCAGGGTGGCGGGTGGCAAGGTGATACCTTACAATCCCGCGATTCTGCCACCCTGACTATGCCTATTGCCAATAAGCTCTGGCCGCTGTTTCAACGTCAATACTAAGCGGGATTTTGGGGTGATATCCTCAAACCTGATAGCGGGTCAACCTAGTTCCCAAACTCAGTTTGGGAACTAGGTTGGAGAAGTTCCGGGCCTACTGCCAACTAATACTTGCACTGGTCAGCTCGTAGTTATTCGCGGCTAAGGCGATGTCGAGAATATTGACGATGCCATCGGCGTTCAAATCGGCGGCGGGGTCTGTTGTTTCATAGCTATTGGCCATGTAGGCTAAGTCGAAAATGTTAATTTGATCATCGCCATTCATATCACCAGCGATGAGGACAACAGAACCGAGGTTAGCCACATTCGCATTGGAAGCGATGCCCAATTGGGCCAAACGACCTGAGACTTCAAGTTTAGCCCTAAGATAGCCAGCGGCTTTGATCGTCACATGGTCACTGTTCGTGACATAGAAGGTGCCATCTAAGCTAGATTGCATGGTGTAACCCTCTGCATCAGTGACAATGGCTCCGCTATTATAGGAACGGCCTTGTAAGATGACTTTGCCAGAGAAGCCAGCACTTTGGGCCACGACTTTAATCGCCCCATCAATTTGGGGAACCGCAATGGGTTGAGCATTAGCACTGACCAAATCCAAACTTTCAATCGTAACAGCGGTTTGCCCTTCTCGCACCGGTTGCCAGTTGACTTCGATCAAGGCCACATCACCATTGACGACAACGCTGCCCAACAGGGTAGTAGCAAAACGGATGATTCCAGCTACATTATCGACGGTGTTGTCGGCGATGAAATTATTGTTTTGGCGGAACTGCGTCCCAAGCTGAACTTGAACCCCCGCTCGACCAGAATCGGTATCGACCACTTGGACAATGTTAGGGTCAAAGCGAATGGTGATGTCGAAAGCTTTGAAATCAGGCATGTTGCGGGCGACAATGTCGGTTTTTTGGTTCGGCGAATTGAGCGGCAAGGTTAAGACACCAGGCGCAAAGTCTACTCTTGTGCCACCAGGGACCGGCGTGGGGATTGGCCCAACCGGCGTGGGGATTACTATCGGGGGCGGCTGGATAGTATTAGGGGTGGGTATGGGCGTTGCTGTCGGTGAGGTGCTATCAATCCCAACCCTAACTACTTCAGAGCGAGAACAACTAGCAAAGCTAGAATGATTGGCAGTGACGGCAAAAGTATAGGTTCCTTTTGTGCCAGTTTGACGATATATTCCGTCATAAAGGCCAACAGTATTCAACAAATCAAAACTATCGGTCGAGGATGCGGCGATTTCATTAATCGAAATAGAGGCTTTCACTGTGGCTCCGTTGAATGGATTGCCATATTGGTCCAGAAGCTTAACTTGGAAGCGAATGGGGTCGTTCAAATTATAAGCGGCTTTATCAAAGGCGATCGATTCAATGGTACATCGCTTTACTGGCTCAGGTTGGCAGGAGACTCGATCTGTCACCGCGTCGCGTAACCAGGGCAACCAAGTATTGTAGATGTTGCTACCGGGGGATAAGGTGGGATAAACATCACGTGCCCCAACGATGGTGGGTTGGGTTTTACCACCATAGGGGCCTTGCCCCTTGGGGTCAATTCCCCTTTGCCCCACTTTCCAACCCATCAATTCAACCCCTTTGTTCATCATCACTTGAGGCGGTTGAGCATTTTGTAGACCTAAAGATGTACAACCTTGGCCATAGCACCCCATGAAGGCGACACCCATTGACCCTCTATTGATACCATCATGGGCCCCAACAATATCTACCTGGCCACCTTGACTGCCGGCCCGACCTTCATAAATATTACCATCAGGATCAACTAAATAATTATAACCAATATCGCCCCAACGATTAAATATGGCGTGATGATTCCAAATCGCCCGGACGACAGCAGACCAATCAGTGATTTTAGCATAAGGTCGTAATACATTCCACTCGGCCAAGCTGCTCGGCGTGGCGGTGTGATGAATGACGATGTGGGTTAAATTGGTCGTCTGGGGAACGAAGTAAGGGCTATTTTGTCCATCAGGAGACCCCCATTGGGTGCGAGAAATAATCGTAGGCCGCTCCGCGGGGCAAACTTTGGTGGCGGCTTCAGCGGGCAATTGGGCGGCGATCAATTTATCGCTAGGGCCTTGTGTAGCATCATTAAGGACAAGGGTGAAAGACTGTAGGCTTGGTCCGTCACCCTCGGCGGCTAAGGTCAAGCGAATTTGAGCATAAATCTTCTCCTTACTACCAATCCAAACCATCGTGCCACCGTGTTCATCATCCCGAACAGGATAAAATTCGTCAAAGCTTTCAGCCCAGGGACTCCAGTTAAGATTATCTGAGCTAATGCGGGTCTCTACTTTGATGCTGGTTCCTTCGGGAATAGTGGCTTTCCAGTAAGGGAGAAGGTCAGTTATGGCACTCAGAGGCGCCTCGATACCATCTGTGGTATAAGTACCAGAGGTCGCTCCTTCAGCCAAGGTCAGTCCGGCTTCCGTAAGCTCTAGCCCATCTAATGTGCCATTAGCTTTGAAATAGGCTGCATCCAAGACGGCTTCAGCCGAGCTAATACTGGATGACCCATCTGTCGCCGCGGCGACACTGATATCAAAGATGGGGGCTGCTCCCTGCGTGGGTGGAGAAGCGAGGGTAGCTACAGGCATAGAAGCCAGGATAGCCATCAGGGTCAAAAGGCTGACCAGGGTCAACTTAGATAAAACTTTACAAGAATACATTGCTTTCAAATATTGACGCATAATTTCCTCCGTCAAGCGTATGGCTCATGATAAGCCAAAATTTTAAAAAATATTAGGATGTGGCCTTAATTGTAACAGAGATTAGATTTTTTCTCAACGATAGCAGTGCTGATTTGCTCTCTGTGAAAACAGGGAGGGGACGATAGGTGGTAGTACGGAGCGTAATTTAGTATCGGGCAGACTTGAAAATAAAGCAAAAAAGATTAAACTTAGTCGAAATAGGAGACAAACACAATGAACTTAACTGACCTACAATTCGAAATCCATCAAGCAGACCGCCTCATTCGGACCCATATTCGGGAGACCCCTTTAGAATACTCAGACTATTTGAGTGAGCTAGGTGGTTGTCATGTCTTGTTGAAATTGGAAAATTTGCAATATACTGGCTCTTTCAAAGTCCGAGGCGCGATGAATAAACTTCTCTCTCTCAGTCCCGACCAACGGACACGCGGGGTCGTCGCTGCTTCAAGCGGTAATCATGGCGCAGCCTTGGCTTGGGGACTACGCGAGTTGCAAGCACCAGGTCTCATCTTTGTGCCAGAGGATGCCTCACCGACCAAAATCGCCGCCATGCGTCGTCTGGGCACTGAGGTGCAGGCTTATGGTCAAGATTGTTTGGTGTCGGAAATATACGCTCGTGAGTATGCGGAACGAAATGACATGGTCTATATATCACCCTATAATGATCCCCAAGTCATTGCCGGCCAAGGCACAATTGGGGTTGAATTGATGCAGCAGGTAGACCAGATTGACGCTATTTTTATCGCCCTGGGCGGTGGCGGATTGATCGGCGGCATTGGCGGCTATCTCAAGTCAAAATTTCAAAAAGTTGAGGTTATCGGCTGCTCGCCCAGCAATTCAGCCGCCATGCACCAATCTGTGCGCGTTGGTCAAATTGTCGATGTCATCAGTCAACCCACCCTCTCTGATGGGACGGCTGGCGGCTTGGAACCAGGCGCGATTACGTTTGATTTATGCTGCCATGTGGTTGATAACTATGTCCTCGTCTCTGAAAACGAAATCAAAGAAGCCATGCGACTCTTTATCGAAACACATCATCTTTTGGTCGAAGGTGCAGCGGGTGTCGCTCTCGCCGCTTTCTTAAAATTAAAAGAACGTTTTTCAGGCGGCACTGTGGTGATTGTCATCTGCGGGGCGAATATTGGCTTGAAAATGTTAAAACGTATTTTGTAGTGGGCAATAAATAGTAGATGATGAATGGTAGACAAAGTACGATCCACCATCACCATTCACCGTCTACCATCCACATAAAAGAGGTTCTCATGATCCCTTACCTAGATGGCGAACAATTACTAGAAGATTTAGATAGCTTAAACCAAATCGGCCTCAGCCCGAAAGGTGGCCTGAATCGGATCGCCTATAGCCCGGCCGATTTAGCGGGCCGGGCTTGGGTCAATGACCAAATGGAAAAATTGGGGCTTCAAGTTTATACAGATACAGCGGGGAATAATTTTGGTCGATACTCAGGGCAGGATGAGAGTCTGCCACCGCTTGTCATCGGATCACATACTGATACGGTGCCTGAAGGGGGACGCTATGATGGAGCCTTGGGGGTACTATCAGCCCTAGCTTGTGTACGGGCCTTACACGAAGCCCAAATACACCTCCGCCATGCGGTCGAGATCGCTAATTTTGCTTGCGAGGAAGCGACAGTCCGAGGAGGCACCCTCGGCAGTAAAGCACTCGTCGGTTTATTAGAGGCGGGCTTCGTTGAACAAGCAGCGGGTGATGGTCGCTTCGTGCAGGAACATCTCAGGGGGGCAGGATTAGAGCCCCATTTGATCAAACAGGCCCAACGGTCTCCTGGCAGTATAGCGGCCTTTTTAGAATTACATATAGAACAAGGTCGGCGGCTCGAAACGGCTCAGGTACCTATCGGGGTTGTGGAGGGGATTGTGGGTATTCGTCGTTTTAGCGTGATATTTGATGGCTACGCAAACCATGCTGGGACAACCTTGATGTCAGATCGACAAGATGCCTTAATTATGGCCGCCCCGTTTATTTTGGCAGTGCGTGATTTAGCCATTGCTAAGGGCGTTGTGGGGACGGTGGGCACGGTCTATGTCGAGCCCAACGCGCCCAATGTTATCCCCGGTCGAGTCGATCTCAGTTGTGAAATCAGAGGGTTAGATGAGGCCATCCTTGATGATTTTGAGACGGCCTTAAAACAGAAAGCAAACGCGCTCGGCGGGGACTTTACCCCTATTTCTTATACCAATGCTGTCAAATCTGATCCACGGCTGGTTGACATCTTGATCTCAGCTTGTGAAGATTTGGCTTTGCCCTACCAACGTCTGTCTAGCGGGGCCGGTCATGATGCCATGAACATCGCTCATATCGCCCCACAAGCCATGATCTTTGTTCCGAGCCATAAGGGGGTTAGTCATTCTGCTGATGAGTACACTGACCCTGAGAACTGCGTCGCTGGGGCACGTATTTTATTGGCGGCTTTGATGAAATTAGATGAGGTTTTGTAAAGCGATGCAGATGTTCCAAAATTTAAGCCATTCCAACCCTTGAGCAATCATAGCTGTCGTAGTACGTGGTATGTACCAATTACACACCACGTATTACGAAATTTGGGACAGCTATTTTCTTGGAAAGCCTGAACACACTTAAAACGGAATTTCGTCTTCTGTGATAGGGTTGGCATCAGACGCTGGCTGACTGGGAGCAAAGGAACCAGAAGACACATCACTGGCGGGATTTGCTGGCATGCCGCTTGCGGGACTACTTGGTACATCAGCCCCCATGCTATTATCACCAAAATCCCCAGCACTCTCGTTACGACTACCTAAGAATACAACTCGAGCGGCACTTAATTCATAATTCGCCCCGGCATTACCATCTTGGGTAGTCCAAATTTTAGGCCGTCCCGTATTTCTATCAGGGGTTAACCTGCCTTCCACTATCACCATTTGACCTTTGGTAAGATATTGGTTGCATGTTTCTGCCTGTCGTCTCCAAGTCGTCACCCGAAACCAAGTCGTTTCCTCGCCAGGGTTTTCTCCTCCCCAACGTCTATTAGTCGCTACACTAAAATTCGTCACAGGTGTGCCATCTGGTAAGTATCTTAATTCAGGATCCTGTCCTAAATTTCCAACAATCGTCACTTTCTGGTACACAATTTACTCCTTCTTTTTAGACAATTTGGATTTCATTAATCCATTATACCGTTTCAAGATCAATCAGTCAAGAACGTTTGTTCTGACAAGTATGTTTCAAATTGGGGAGGAACAAGAACGGATGATGAAATAAACGGATTTTTACAGCGATAGACCCAAAAATCCGCGCTTTCTCAATCCGCTGTTGTATTTCCCCTAAATCGAATTGCCTCACAACTTAGGCCTACGTACATGGGCCGCTGGCGGCGGCCTGTACACCAATCACTATCGAATTATATAGATATTTCCTTGTCTGACAAAATCATAAGCCAGCTAGACGCAAATCGGGTTTGGCGATGATAATAACCATTAACAACTAATCAAAATCCCTAATCTTGCATCTTTTCCGCTGACGAGTATAGTTTGCCTAGTGTGTCAGATTTTGAAGATCGAAATCATATTAATTTCCCATTGATATGGAGCGAAATATTATGAAAGACAGTCTCAAAATTTTTGCTGGCAATTCTAATACATTGTTAGCACAAGAAATTTGTGACGATTTAGGCCTTAAATTGAGTCAAAGGGCTTTGTCTCGTTTTTCAAATGACAATATACATATCCAAATTTTGGAGAATGTACGTGAACGTGATGTATTTGTTATTCAATCCTTAACACAGCCTGTTAACGAACACATCATGGAATTGCTGATTATGCTCGACGCGCTCAGAAGCGCATCTGCACGCCGCGTGACGGCTGTCATTCCTTACTACTCTTACGCTCGTTCAGATAAAAAAGATGCCCCCCGCATATCCATCACGGGGCGTTTGATAGCTGATTTATTACAAACGGCGGGAGCCAATCGTGTTCTAACGATGGATTTACATGCTGAACAGGTGCATGGTTTTTTCAGTATTCCGGTAGATCATCTAACAGCCATTCCTCTTTTCGCTGACCATTTCAAAAAAATTCATAATCTCACTAATCCCGTGGCCGTATCAACAGATGCGGGAGGGGCCAAACGTGTAGGGCGCTTCGCTAAACAGATGGATATACCGATGGCAATCATTGATAAACGTCGTTTGGGGGATACGAATGTGGTCCAAGGAAGCGTTGTCGGTGATGTCCGTGACCGAGAAATCATTATTTTTGAGGATGAAATTTCTACAGGTACAACCCTCGCCACATCTCTCGATTCTTTAACCCAAGCGGGCGTTCGAAAAATTCTTGTTGGGGCGACGCACCCAGTTCTCTGCGGCCCGGCTATCGAAAATCTAATTGATGCGCCTATTGAGGCCTTGGCTGTCACAAACACGGTCGATGTGCCAGCGGAGAAACGGATAGAAAAAATCACCGTTCTTTCAGTGGCCCCACTTTTCGCTGAAGCAATCCGCCGTATTCATACTGGGGAAAGTGTCGGTGCCTTGTTCAATTGAATTTGTCGCTGAGAGATAATTAGCCTATTTTAACTATATTACAGACCAACTGTCAAGCCTTTTTCACCAAAAGTAAGATTTATAAGGACCTAGCGTCTAGGATATAGTTATCCAGAAAACAAATTATCCTAAAAGGCGTTAAACACGGCTGGAAGACCCCATGAATAATTAATTATTTTCCAGAAAAAACTCACTAATAACTAAGTACTAATAACTAATAACTGGCATTTACAGAGGAGTACAAATTAATGAGTGACCAAAAGATACATAAGCTAATTATCATTGGTTCGGGACCAGCTGGCCTCACAGCCGCCATCTATGCTGCTCGCGGCCAACTTGACCCGCTCGTTATCGAAGGCTATCAAGCGGGGGGGCAGCTCATGTTAACCTCCGATGTCGAAAATTATCCCGGTTTTCAAAATGGGATCATGGGGCCGGATTTGATGATGGAATTTCGCGCTCAAGCTGAACGCTTTGGGGCTGAATTTATCACCCAAGATGTAACGCAGGTTGACCTGACAGGGCCTATCAAAAAAGTGTGGGTTGAGGAGAACCTCTATTTGGCACACACCATCATTATATCTACTGGTGCATCAGCCAACTTGCTAGGTTTAGAAAATGAGAGTCGGTTGATGGGTCGCGGAGTGAGTACGTGTGCCACCTGTGATGGTTTCTTCTTCCGCGACAAAACCATCGCCGTCGTCGGTGGTGGTGATAGTGCGATGGAAGAGGGGACATTTTTAACCCGTTTTGCCCGCAAAGTCTACCTCATCCACCGTCGAGATCAGTTCCGTGCTTCCAAAATCATGATTCAAAAAGCAGTCGATAATCCCAAAATAACATTTATTTTGGACACCGTGGTAAATGATGTTCTCGGCGAAGACGCGGTTAGCGGAGTCAAACTGCAACAGGTCAAAACAAACGAGCAATCTGCCTTAGATATAGATGGCTTCTTCGTCGCCATCGGTCATACGCCGAATACGCAGCTATTCAAAGGCCAAGTTAATATGGATGATCAGGGGTATATTCTCACCGTTACTGATAAGTCTCATCTCAGTGCCACCAACCTCCCTGGTGTATTTGCCTGCGGTGATGTCCAAGATAGCCGCTATCGCCAAGCCATTACTGCTGCTGGTAGCGGATGTCAAGCCGCCTTGGATGCTGAACATTATTTGGAGACTCTTGAGGCGGAGGATGCCGCTGAACCGAACGCTGAACCAGCGGCTGTGGCGGCATAAATCGATCAAACTGGTATCACTGCCTATCACATTCACTTTGGCCTGATTGCCAGCGGTGGGATGTCATTAGCCCTGAACGCAGACAGGCAGTTCGTCAGGAGACAAACGCCCTCGCTGTTGCTTGGGAAGGGGCTGGCGGAGCGAGAGCCTGTCGGTTTAATAAAGTTCCCTTTGTGGAAGTCCGACTGTTATATAGCTATCCTCATGAGTTTCGGATCAACTTTGCTGATGATATGGTACAAGTGTTTCAAGATCAAGGCCGTCTGCTGCTGAGACAACAAGGGTGGCTCGGTGGGGTATGGCTATGGGCTTGGGCAATTTCTGATTTACTTATGACAGTCCCGCCAGAACATCTGGCTAATCTGAAAGGAACACAAACGATTATGTTAAAACGTCTTTTTGATATCCTGTTTTCAGTGACCTTGTTGGTTCTGTTATGGCCACTCTTTGTTGTGCTGGCGGTCCTCATTATCCTAGACTCGGGCCGCCCGATTTTTTATATCCAAGAGCGAATCGGCCGACATGGCCAAGCATTTCGTATGCCTAAATTTCGGACAATGGTGGTCAATGCGGGCCAAATTTCGGACCCCGCAGCCCGGATCACGCGGATGGGAGGTCTCCTACGGCGCACCAGTTTAGATGAATTACCGCAACTATTCAGTGTTCTCAGAGGGCAAATGAGCCTCGTCGGGCCTCGACCAGCGCAGTGTGATAATGTAGACTTAAGCGATACAACTTGGCAGCAAGTTTTGGCGGTCAGGCCAGGCTTGACAGGCTTAAGCCAAATATTCCAGCTTTCCTCCTCTGATCAACGGGCTAAATTAGACTTGGATATCAACTACATCCGCACCCACTCTTTGTTGATGGACTTGGGGATATTGTGGCAGACGATACGTCGGTTGGTGATGAGGAAATAGGATTGTCTATTTATCTGCCCTTCACTACCAGACAAAAGTTAAACAGAAGAGTAGAGACAGTGAAAGAGAGGTAGGAAAGAGACGCAAAGATAGCGCAGGAAGGATGAGAAAAAGATGAGGTCAAGTCGATTGTCGAGCCTCAAAACCTATACGCCAAATTCTTTGTTCAACCTTTTGCTACTTCCGACTTTTGATAGATTGTATTATTGCCCGTATACCGATAATGACTAAAACAAGAATAACATATGGCTCGCTGCAATATGCAAGCTAGGCCAAAAGAATTGCAAACTCGTACATCATACCCTCCAAACTATTTTGGTTCAATAAGAATTTTTGTGGTAGACAAGTTCAAACGCTCTTGAGCAATCAAGTTAGCCTTTTTTTAAGAGAGGTTCTCAATATCTTACAGCAAAAGCCGCGTAGACCTTGCTCTACGCGGCTTTTTTTCAGGCGTTCAGTCGGTAATTCTGGTTGAGCAGGTTTTTTATTTGACATAAAATTTAATTGGCGATAGAATACCCTCAGAGGGTTTATTTAATCCTTGCCAAAACTAAATTTGGTTTCTATCATGGATATGGAACATCCTTTTCTTGAATCAGGAATGGGGATCAAGGATGTTCAAACTGAGAGGTGTTCTATGATTATTATCTTTTCACTCCTACTCATCATTTTTTTAGCTGGTTTTTTCGGGCTGGAACCCTTTGCCACGAACGTGCTACAAGCCAGTGATGTTCGTATTTTGGGGTATTCCATCCTCAGCCCTGAATTTCAAGTTTTTCTTGGTATTGGGGCTGTTTTTTGTGAGGCCGTAATTATTTTCATGGGCATGCTTGACCACATCGGTGAAACCATCCGCACCGCCATCAAACCGATTGCTCGCTTAGTGCCTCTGGTCGTGTTTATCGGTTCAGCCTGGGAGACGCTCTCGCCCATCGTCTTAAATATTCTGCCTCCTAATGCTGCCGCCACCATTGGTTACGTCCAAAGCCCTGCTTACATGACCACAGCCGTCCGCACTGGTCAATTGGCCGATGGCATTTTGTGGACATTGGGGACCATGATTTTATTTGCCATTACAACGTATGCTTTAGGTCGGCGACAAGATACAGATCAAGTGCAAAGTCTAAAACGAGAAGTGGAAAGGTTACGTCGTGCCATCTAAGGTTTATCATTGGGGTTTCGCATTGTTCATCGTGTTAGGTTGCGGGTGGGTGGATAGATTGGTCGTCGTTGTCCCAGCCCATCAAACTGAGGTGGTTGAACCCCAACCACCACCGCCAACTGCCACGCCCCAACCACCTCCTATCCCAACACCGACACCAGTTGCTGTTGCTGAAACATCCTCGGCTGAAGCATCTTCGACGACAACGCCTCAAAATGTTGAACCGATGTCAGAAAGTGGATTCTTCCGCCCACTGATCAACCCAGAGACCAATAACCCGAATAGACAGGGGCTAATTTGGGCCTTTCTTTTGCCCGTTTTAGGCTTATCCATTCCCAGCGTCATTATCGAAATTTTTGTGGTGCGCTATGTACAACCACGCGGGATTGACCTCTCTGAGGTTTTAGTCAAAACCAGAGATGGTTTTTTTATTGGCACAACCTTGTCTATGACCGCCAGACGGACCCTCACCTTAGCCTCTACCAGGATGAGTTGGCCTCGCGTCTGTGAATTTATGGAAAAGGAAGTGGAACAGGAGCTTATTCAACGGGCTAGTGAATTGAGTACCTTAGAAGATTTTGAACTGAGCCTCAAAGACATTACAGATAGTTTTGTTGAATTACCTATTGTCAATGAACTTGTGCATGATTTTGGGGTGGAAGTTTTACGCTTCAATGCTGAAATTCGCTACCCGCCTGAAACAATCACCGCTTTAAATGAGCGGGCCGAAGCCGCAGCAGGGGGAGCCGCCTACTTAGCCTACGCCGCTGCGGCGCACCTAGACCCAGAATCAGCTGAATGTCGAGAATTATACCGCATTTATCAGCAAACTACCAGCCGTGTGGATGCAGCACGCAATCTCGGCAATGGCATTTCAAACTTAAGTCATATCCTCCAACCACGTTCAGCCCCCAGTGTAGATGATGGAAACACAGACACTTAACGAAAAATTCAAAGTTTATTTACCCAAAATAATCAGGTGGGCCACGGCCCTTCTCGTCCCAATTATCTGTAGCACTGTGGCTCAGTCTTACTACAGTTTAGAGGGATCCTTAAATGTGTATCTTAATCCGCCAGGCCGAATTTATCCCGTGGTGAGTTTAGAGTGGCCGTGGTGGCTTATTCTGGTCTTTGGAACATTTATATTTTTTGGCCTCACCGCCACCAGACGATTACCACGTCGGTTATTTTATACAGCCTATATTTATTTGGTTTTTATCTTGATATTTGTCAAACCAATTTAAGGGATATAGTTTTTAGTTTTTAGTTCTTTTGTTGAAAATTCGTGAAATTCGTTATATATTGTTAATTGCTAATTGCTAATTGTTAATTGATATTTTCAGAGAAAATAGAAATGTCTCAAACTGTAAATTTTCTTGGACTTGATTTAGGGGCGGAAAGTGGGCGGGCGATGTTGGGTCAATTTGATGGTCAAAGATTGACCTTATCTGAATGTCATCGGTTTCCAAACATCACCTTGACCCTGCCCAGTGGCTTACATTGGGATATATTGAATTTGTGGCGAGAAATGAAAGTCGGTTTGGGCAAAGGGATTGCGGTCAGCCAAGGTCATTTAGCTTCGGTTGGGTTAGACACATGGGGGGTGGATTTTGCCTTGCTTGATCGACATGATGAATTGCTTGGTCTGCCACATCATTATCGGGACAGCCGTACGGAGGGCCTGTTGGACGATGCTTTTCAAATTGTGCCGCAAAAAGAGATCTTTGCACAAACAGGCATTCAGTTCATGCACATCAACACCCTCTTCCAACTCTTGGCCCTGCGTAAAGCGCAATCGCCTTTGCTGGATATAGCTGAAACCCTGTTGATGATCCCCGACCTCTTCAATTTTTGGTTGACGGGACGCAAAGTGAGTGAGTTTAGTGTCGCTACGACCAGTCAATGCTATAACCCTCGCACGGCCCGCTGGGCCACGACGCTGCTCGCAAAATTCGACCTGCCCAGCCGAATCTTTCCAGACATCGTGCCCACCTGTACAGAGCTTGGCCCCTTATTGCCGCCGCTGGCAGAAGAAGTCGGCGGGGCGGCCCTGCGGGTGATTGCGCCAGCTTGTCATGATACGGGGGCGGCTGTGGCGGCTGTGCCAGCTCAGGGACAGAATTTTGTTTATATCAGTTCGGGCACCTGGTCACTCATGGGCTTAGAATTGCCAGAGCCAATCATTAATGAACAAAGCTTGGCGGCGAATTTAACCAATGAAGGGGGCGTTCATCGTACCTTTCGCTTGCTGAAGAACATCATGGGCTTGTGGCTGGTGCAAGAATGTCGGCGCACCTGGGCCAGAGCAGGCGAAGATTTATCTTATGCTGACTTGACTGCTTTGGCTGAACAGGGGGTTCCCTTCCGCACCATCATTGACCCCGATTACGAAGGCTTTCTGGCCCCCGGCGACATGCCCAGCCGCATCCGAGCCTATAGCCAACAAACTGGCCAGCCCGTGCCCGACAGCAAAGGGGCGATGCTGCGCTGTATCTTCGAAAGCTTGGCCCTCAAATATCGCTATCTCCTAGAACAACTAGAAGCCTTGAAAGGCACAGCCTTAGAGAGCATCAACATTGTCGGCGGCGGCGCTCAAAACGCCCTCCTCTGCCAACTGACCGCGGATGCCTGTCAGCGGCCTGTCAGCGCCGGCCCCGTCGAAGCCACGGCCATCGGCAACATCGTCACCCAAGCCATTGCTTTAGGTCATCTGAGCAATTTGAGCGAAGCACGGGACCTTATTCGTCATTCTTTTGCGGGGCAGACTTTTGAGCCGCGCAGTGATGGCAGTTGGGAGGGGGCTTATGAGCGGTTGTTGAAGATGATGGGATGATGAGGTCAATCATCGGTTCACCCCCGCGCTCGTGGAGTGAGCGCACTTATTTCTAGCTTGGATGAAGTTTACCCCACAGGCGTGTGGGGATTGCCGAACGACCCACGGGCTTGGGGTGAACCGGTGGATTGATCAAATTATAGGCGGCTAATGGCACGAACGACCCACGGGCTTGGGGTGAACCGAGAACAGGATTAGTCCGCTGCTTCCCCAGCCCCGCGCCTGCGCGATGCCTCGCTGGCTTCAACCAACACTTGCTTAGACAAAGTGATCATCTCTTGCCACACCCGCTCATCAACCTCCATTCCTTCCTGATTGTGTCGAGCGAAAGCCAACGCAAAATCAAGCGGAGTCAAATAAGTTAGGGCCACTTCTTGGTGAGGTCTTGGTCGAAGCGTTTGTGCTTCGGCTAAGGTTGTCGTACATAAAATATTCAAAGGTCTATCTTCTGTAGAGTCAGGCAAGGATGAGGTCACTTGATAATGGGTATAGGTCGGATAAAGCTGATGGGCCTCGATTGAGGCGATATGCTCACCTTGAGCATCCTGCCAATAGACAACAACGTTCATATCTCTGCGGGCGCAAGTCACAAGACTAGGGAGAATGAGGGGCTGGTAACGTGCCTGTTGCAATTTGACCTGTCCACGGCCATGCTGAACCGCTTTCAAATAGGCTAAATCGAGGGCCAGATTGGCATAGATTAAACCGTCATTGTTGGTCGCCTCAATGATGGCCTCAGTGGGACTTTCAAAAATAATCTCACAAGGACGGCTGGGCCTTAAAGAAAAGCGAGAGTCATCCTGAAAAAGTTGCGTTAAGATGGGCCAGCCATGCATTTCCAACCAGGTGACCGCGTGAGCGCAATCTTCGTAGTCACCGAGGGGAAACCCTTGACCTTCAAAAATTTTTTTGCATAGATCGCTTAATTCAGTGCGGGTGATTTTCATTTTACCTTTTTAGATTTAGATTACGAACTTTCTTCGTCAACTTTGGCATACAGGGGAAAGACCAATCATCATTAAATTTTTGACCAAGGTCCGACACCAGCGGCGCACCTTGAAACAGGGTGATGCGCGTCCAAAGGCTGGACTTGGGGTCGAATTTGCTGGCTCCAAAAAAGGATAATTTGCAGCGCAATAGGTGAAGCGGTAAACAGTTTTGGTCGAGCAAGTTGCTATGGATTTCGGCATAAACATCTAGGTGCAGGGACTGAATACGACGTATAATGCCTTTATGCTGAGGATGGCTTAAGAGAAATCGAGTGACTGCCTGTTCTAATTCTTGAGGGGATAGCGCATTTAGCCGGGCATAAAGTTGTGAGACCATCCGCGCAATATCAATATTGACCTCCTTATCCGTCCCTGGGTCTTGTAATCGCACCCCGAAGCGTGGTTCTTCTTTTTCCATCGAGCGATACCAAAAGTAGTGTTGCGCTTTAGGCTCAGTGAAATCAATCTGCAAGGCCCAGGCATAGTTTTGCTCAATCAGACGGCGTAACTCAAGCAGAGACATCGCTGGTTGAAGGTCATAGGTTTCATCAGCTTCCATCTCGTTTTCCAGATCATTCACTAAATCAGGATATAGTTCTAAAAGGAGGCTATAAATTAATTCTTGTGTTTCAAGAGAAGTATGTTTGTCGGTCACAGACACCATCTCTTGCCACCAGGTGGGCGATATCTCAGACTCAGGCATCTTCGCCCAATTATATGAATTCATCTGAAATAGTGTCAGTTCTTTGATAATTATGTTGTATTTTTGTTGTTGTTGTGCATCTTCTATATATGTTTCTTGGAAATGTTTTGTGGCTCGCTTGACTAGGATGTGCAATTTTCTGAGATGAGCGCGGGTAATCGGAGCCTGATACAACACTCTGGCAATCGCCGTCTCACGGGCTAAAATCCAAGTATGGATCAGACGGGGGTGATTAATCAAAAAGGGGGCCATGCCCAAACCCGTGGCGTTGCCAACCCCTAAGTAACGTTTAAGCTCATCTTTGAGGGTGACTGCCGTATCTGGTGCTTGCTGGCTTGCAATATGTTCAACGAGATCAAGGCTAAATTGGCGGATCATGTAAACGGTGAACATCTGGGCCCTAAAGGTTGTGCTGAAAGCCTGATTTGCCTGCACTTTGCTATAGTCAGCGACCCCAAATTTACCATTGCCATAAACGGCGGTCGTTCTGAGCAAATAGCCTACTTTGGCGATGGTCGCTGGGTCAGGTTGTTCACCTTTGGCCAAACAGTCTACGAAATAGGCGAAATGACGGGTGCTTTTATTCGCCCGTGATAAGACTAAAACATGGGGTTGATTACGTCCCGCTTCCTGTTTGGGTATATTGGCCTTGAGTTCAGCCAATTTTGCCTCATCTGGGATGCCCTCACATAGGGCACAGGCGATGTCCCATTTTTCAGCAATGACTCGGTCTGTCCGTTCTTGATCGTCAAGGTGATGGGAAAAGATGACGATCGTATAAATTTCAGATGTCGCTGGCCTGATCTGGTACATACAGAGACCATATCCCTGTTCATCTAAGTCAAAACGAATCCGCTCTATTTGCCAGCCTTCACGCATCATTTTTCGCACCAAGGAGCGCACAAAGCTAAGGCGTGTCTGGTGAAATGCGCCCAGTCTTTCTAAAGTCATAACGGTGTCTGGCGGCCTGAGGGGTAAAGTGGTCATGGTTCGAGGTTGGAATCTTAGTTGTCAGGTTGCAAAGTGCTCCTGTTGGCGAACTAGGTCTGATGATTGAAATCACCAGTTAACCCGAAAAGTGCGTTGAAACGCACGACAGGTCAAATCTGTTTCAACAGGTTTCGCAGTGTCAACGGGGCTTTCGGATGTGACAGTATCCGCATAATGGTTTTGGATTCGCCAACAGTCCTGCAAAGTGGCAGGGCTAAGATAGCCTGCCACTTTGCGTCTTTATAAAATTAGGGGGCTAATCAACTTATTTCGCCGCTTCGCTTATTTCGCTGCAATGGCATTGGCCAACCACTGATCAACCATATCGCGATTGGTTGCAATCCATTCTTCCGCATGCCGCTCGATATCTGCTTCGCTGTCTTCGCCATCGTACATCAAAGCATTTTGGGCAAAGATATCGAGCAGGTTAAAACTCACTTGCTCAAATAACGCTTTCGCGGCTGGATTGGCCTCTAAAAATTCGACGTTGGCCACAACTTGGATATCGTTGGGCGGCCATCCTAAATCACAAGGGTCATCGACACAGCCAACAACGCCTGACATGGTGCCATCGGAGTCATCAAATTCTTGATCATCACGCGAGGTATAAAAGGGGGTTTCAATCCACACCAAATCTACGCCAGGAACCATCAAACCAACAGTCCAGTTGGGTGTCCAAGTATAAAACAAGACTGCTTCCTCACGTTGGAGGCGAGCATAGGTGTCGGCGATTAAGGCAGAGTATTCACCTTGAACATGGGTAACCGTATCTGCCAATTCATAAGCTTCCAGATGATGATTGATCACCAATTCACAGCCCCAACCAGGATTACAGCCCATTAAGTCGGCTTTGCCATCACCGTCATTATCAAAAAGTTTGGCCTTTGCAGGGTCAGCCAGATCCCCTAAATTGGTAATCCCATGTGCTTCAGCCGTCTTTTTATCAATCAAATAGCCTTGTAAACCGCCCCCTGGTGCTTGCATCCCGATAGGCACAGCCTTACCAGCCACCTTTTCATCTTCAATGAAGGTATTATGAAGCGGAAACCAGCCGCTGGCCCAAAAATGGACATCGCCACGCGCTGCGGATAAGAAGAAAGCAGGATTATCCAAGGTGTCTGGGCCTTCTACCGTATAGCCCAACTCTTCTAATAATTTTTTGAATAGAGCAGCCTGGAACCATTCTGTATCCCAGGTGGGCCGTCCTTGCTTGACGGTAATGCCTTCACCGGGCAGGGCCATCGCCTCTTCTGCATCCTGTGTGTCGGCCCTAGCTTCTTCAGTCGGAGCCGCTGCGTTCTGGACTGGGGTGGCACAAGCCATCAATAGAGCGAGCAAAGCAATGATACTAAACCATACAAATTGTTTTTTCATGATAAATCTTTCCTTTTAATTATTTAAGATTGATACGTTTGATAATCGTTGGTAGGCGATGTATTTATTCGGTGGCACACCTCCTTATATCCATCAGCCAAGGGCTAACTGCTCTGCCCCGGTGCCTGAGATATTCGATCTAAGACAATGGCTAAGACTAAGACCGCCAAGCCTGATGAGACAGCGCGGCCAACATCTAAACGACCGACAGCCCGCAAAATTTCCTGCCCCAACCCGCCCCCAGCGATGAGAGAAATGATGACGACCATAGACAGGGCCAACATGACGGTTTGATTCAAGCCAGCCATAATCGTCCGCATGGCCAGAGGGATTTGAACCTCGAATAGCAATTGACGATCATTAGAGCCGAAAGCCCGTCCAGCTTCGGTCACCTCTGTCGGGACTTGCCGGATGCCCAAGTTGGTCAGACGAACCATGGGTGGAATAGCAAAAATGATGGTCGCGATGGTGCCAGGAACGCTGCCAATCCCCAAAAGCATAACAATGGGGACAAGGTAGACAAAAGGGTGAATGGTTTGCATGCCATCCATGACCAAGCGGCTGATATTGTCCACCCGATTATCTCGCGCCGCCCATATCCCCAGCGGCACCCCGATGATGATACAGATAAACAAAGCGGTTAAAATGATCGCTAGGGTTTCCATGGTCAATTCCCAGTAGCCCAAAAATCCGTTCAAGATCAATCCCAGGGCTCCCAAAAGGCCAATTTTCCACCCTGCATTCCGCCAGCCGATGACAAATGTTAATAGGATAACGATGGGCCAGGGAATGCCATTCAAAAAGGCTTTAAAGCTTGACAGCAAAAAGTCGATTGGGGTGAGAAAAATAGCATCGAAAAATGGTTCCGCGTTGATCACCAGCCAATCAACGATAAGATCTGAAATATCCTGAAGCCACTCTCCTAAAGGCAGAGCGGCAAATAATTCCAAACACCATCGCCGAAATCGGTCAATTAAGTCTAAAAGTTCATTCATAGAACTGGCTCCTTAAGCAGGGTGTCATTTGAAGCTAAACTGGTTACGATGTCTTGCGGCGTGATCGTGCCTAAGAGTTGATTTTGCTGATTGATGACAGCCAAGGGTAAGCCCGAGGCAGATAGACGATAAAGTTCAACCAAGGCTGTGGATGGAGACACACTGGGATAACTCGTCTGGATCGCCTCGGCTAGATCTGTATGGCCCTGTTGGGCCAAGGTTTGCAGATGCTGATATTGCACGAGACCGGTAATATGATTTTCTTGATTGACGACGTACAGAGCTTGGCAATTAGTAGTCTGCATCTGAAGCATGGCTGTTTGTACAATGTCGTGTACTTGAAGGGTTTGGGCTTCTTGCATGACAAATTCAGCATTTAGAACCCGTCCTGCATCAACATCTTGGGTGAAATCGGCCACATAAGGATCAGCTGGCTGAGTCACAAGCTCGACCGGGGAGCCAATTTGCACAATGGACCCATCGCGCATGACGGCAATGTGATTACCAACCCGCAGGGCTTCGTTGAGATCGTGGGTGATAAAAAGGATGGTCTTTTTTAATTTGCTCTGCAAAAGTAACAATTCATCCTGCATTTGGCGGCGAATAAGCGGATCTAGGGCACTAAATGCCTCATCCATCAAAAGAACATCAGTATCCGTAGCTAGGGCGCGGGCCAAGCCAACCCGTTGCTGCATCCCGCCGCTTAAATTGTGGGGATAATAGGTCGCCCACTCCTTGAGGCTCACCATGTTCAGGGCTTCTAAAGCTCTGGCTTGGCCTTCCTTATCTGGGATACCACGAACCCGCAAGCCATAGCTGACATTATCCAGCACCGTTTTATGCGGAAAAAGGCCAAAATGCTGAAAAACCATTGACATCTTCGTGCGCCGTAAATCCTGCAAGCGATGTTTGTTGGCCGTGGTAATCTCTTCATCATCGATGTAAATTTGGCCTGCCGTCGGGTCAACCAGGCGATTGACGGTGCGAATGAGGGTCGATTTTCCTGAACCAGATAAGCCCATCACAACAAAAATTTCGCCTGTCTGCACCTGAAATGAAACATCAGCTAAACCAACGACATGGCCTGTTTCTTGCAAAATATCATCTTTAGATCGACCAGCCTGAAGGAGAGCTAAAGGTGCTTGCTTCGGTGTTGGGCCAAATATCTTGGTAATATGTTCTAGGCGTATTTTTTCAGTCATAAAGCTTTATCTCTGGACAAGGATACATTAAAGGGGGCCAAAAGACTTTTCAAAAAATTTCAGCCAATTTTGGCCCATAATTTGGGCCACCTCTTCAGTGATGAAGCCTTGGGCCAACAACCCCTGAGTGAGATTCGGAAAGTCAGAGCTGTTTCTAAGCCAAGACAAGGGTTTAGGCCAGGCAGGCTGGGGGGCTGATCCTTCACCATAGTCAGTCTCTTTGCTCCAACGACCATTTCGCATCCAATGAACAACCGCGTCAGGTTGATTAACACATAAATCGGTTCCAAGGCCGATATGATCGACCCCCATCAACTCAGCCGTCTGGGCCACCATGTGGCAAAATTCGCTGAGGCTACAGTCTGACCCATTTTTCAAATGCATGGGGTAAACGCTAAAGCCTAACAGGCCATCTGTTTGAGCCAAAGCTTTTAAGACGGTATTAGATTTATTGCGTAGCGCGGGGTGAAAAAAAGTCGGGTTGGCATGACTGACCGTGATGGGCCGAGTGGAATACTCAATTGCTTCTAAGGTCGTCCGTTCAGCACTGTGGGACATATCAATCACCATGCCGACCCGATTCATTTCTTGAATGACCACCTTACCAAATCGCGTGATACCGCCATCATCAGCTTCATAGCAGCCAGAGCCTAATAAACTTTGATTATTATAAGTCAACTGCATAAAGCGCACGTTAAGCTGATGAAAAATTTCGACCAAGGTAAAGTCGTCCTCGATGGGTGAACAATTTTGAAACCCGTAAATAATACCCACCTTGCCCAATTCTTTGGCCCGCAGGATATCAGCGGCTGATTTGACGGGCATAATCAAGTCGTCGTGCTGCTCAAAAAGCCGATTCCATTGACCAATATTCCGCAAAGTTTCTTTGGTATTTTCCCAGTAAGCAATGGTGACGTGGACAGCACTTAAACCGCCTTGCTGCATCTGTTCAAATAGGCTGCGATCCCATTTGGAATATTGTAAACCATCTATCACCAGCAGGTCTCGGTGAAGGTTTTGGGCCTGATTGATCATAGATAAAAAAAGTCCGTTCTGTGGAGGGTAGAAAATATATGGAGGCACTATAACATAGAGCATTTATTCAAGCAAAACAATTTTGCTTATCTAAATAGAGAAACAAAAAGGGCGATCAAGATGTGACTCTCTGCCCTTTTTAATCGCTCTTTTTGAATGCTTTCTGTATCAATGCTTAGGTTTTCGGCCCGGCGTTTGAGAAAAGTTCATCCCCTTCGTGCCGCTCTCGATAGCCCTGCACCACTAAACCCGGTCGGCCATGACTTTGGCCGTATTCCTGACGATTATCTGGGTCACGATAGCCCATCCGAACCAGACGGCGGGGCTTCTTGGTTCGATTAATATAAGACCCGTGAATCGTATCAATACAAAAAAGAACGATATCCCCAGCCTTGGCAGACACAGGCACGGTATCTTCTAAACGATATTCATCTGTGGGCAAGTGAGGTGTACAAGGACCATCTTCGGTTTGGGTAATATGCTCTAAGTGGCCGCCTTTATGGGAACCAGCCATAAATCGGATTTCGCCATTTTCAGAATTGGTATCATCCAAGTGAACGAGAACATCGATAAAGCGACCATCAAGATGACCATAAAAGGGATTATCTTGGTGCATGGGGAAGGGATGCCCTGTCTGGGGCGGCTTGATATGCATGGTGGTATGATGCAGCTCCACAGCACTTCCCTCCAACAATTGGCTCAGACATTGGGCTAACTTCTGCTTTGTAACTGCCCGACACCAAGCGGAAGAGTAAAAATGAAGATCGTGCATCGCGGTCAGCTTGGACTTTTTCTCTGTCTCTGGGTCCATATAAGCCTGTCGCCAAGGACCAGACCAACCCGGGCTGGTGAAGGCCCAATCCTCGACCAAACGGTCCAGCTCATCAGAAAGTTCTTGTGTTTCTTCCGCCGTGAACATGTTAGGAATATGAAGATAGCCATTTTCTTTATAGAAATCAATTTGTTCTTGCGTAAGCATAGGTAAAAACTCCTTTATGCATGACAATTAACAATTTGTAATGAGCAATTAGCAAAAAAACTAATAACTAACAACTCATCTGATTTTACCTCATTCTTTGTTAATGACAAACCTAAACTCTCGGCGACAGCCAAGACCGTGCTCAGAAATAATGACAAGGATTAAAATATCCCTTCACACCGCCCAGCTACATTAAATCATAAACCGTAAGCGTGCCATATAATCGCCCAATTCTTTAAGCTTATGAGCACTACTTTTGTCGCCACGTTCTGTATACATCTCTACAAAACGCTCTAACTCGGCGAAAAAAACACCATCACACCACATGACGTTGCTGGCAACAATTTTTTGTAATTCATCTTCATCTTTCGCTTGAATCAGCTTTCGGAGGAGTTTTTGCGCCTCTTGAATAGTCATTGTCTTTTCATTCCTTTATTCAAATACAAATAAAGTTAAAGCGAGTCAGTGTCATTTATTAAGACATCAGACTTAAATCTATGTAGTATCTCCGCATTAACTGCTTGAAGCAAATCAAGATTGAATTTATAAATAGACTTGACTTTTTAGAACATCCGTGCTAAAATATAGCCCAAATTACAATAAACAAACCATAATCTATTAAAATTGGAGCAGTAACATGGCTAAGGCAAAAAAGCAAGAACAAAATCGAGAGAAAGCATTAGAAGTTGCATTAGGTGATTTAAAAAAGCGGTTTGGCGATGGAGCCGTTATGCGATTAGGTGATGCTCACCACCTGATTATTGAAGCGAGTTCAACGGGATGTCTTTCTCTGGACCTCGCTTTGGGGGTCGGGGGCTTGCCTAAAGGTCGAATTATTGAAATTTTTGGCCCTGAATCTTCAGGAAAAACAACATTATGTCAACATGCGATTGCTGGCGTTCAACGAGAAGGTGGGACGGCGGCATTTATTGATGTAGAGCATGCTCTTGACCCAGTTTATGCCGCCCGCTGCGGGGTGGATGTCGATAATTTATATGTCTCTCAACCAGATACAGGTGAACAAGCTTTAGAAATCACCGAAGCCTTGGTTCGCTCTGGGGCGATTGATTTGATTATTGTCGATAGTGTTGCCGCTTTGGTGCCTCGCGCTGAAATTGAAGGTGAAATGGGTGACAGCCACATGGGTTTACAGGCCCGTCTGATGAGCCAAGCCTTGCGTAAGCTGTCGGGCGCAGTGAAACAAATGAACTGTACCCTCGTCTTCACCAATCAATTACGCGATAAAATCGGCGTTATGTTTGGCAATCCAGAGACAACGACGGGTGGCCGCGCCTTGCCTTTCTACGCTTCCGTTCGTCTCGATATTCGCCGCATCCAATCTATCAAAGATGGAACTGATGTCGTCGGTAATCGGGTTCGAATCACGGTTAAGAAGAACAAAGTGGCCCCACCGTTTAAGACCGTTGAATGTGATATCATGTATAATCAGGGCATCTCGAAAACGGGTGATGTTTTAGATTTGGCAGTGGAAGAGGACATCGTTCAAAAACGAGGGTCTTTTTATAGCTATGGTGATTTACGCTTGGCTCAAGGCCGAGAAAACGCCAAAGGGTATTTAGCAGGTAATCAACCGCTATTATTTGAAATCGAGAATCTCATCCGCCAGAAAAGAGGTCTACCTATTTTAGACATTCCAGAAGCCTTTACCGAAGCTTTTACTGATGAAAATGATGACCTATCATTATCATTAGATGAAGTAGAGGGTCAAGACCAAGCAGTGGCTGAGAATGAGTCTAAACCCACCGAGGCAACGCTTAAAGAAGACGGTAGTGGATATAAGGTTGAACCGATGTTTTAAGATCTGATGGTTGGTTAGTGGCTGTAAATGTAAAAATACGCAGTCTCAGTCATACGCTCATAATAACCAATAACGGACGACCCTTGAAGGTCGTCCGTTATTTTGACTCCGCCGCTTTTTTTTCTATTAAAAACCCATTTATTGATTTTGCGAATTATAAATGATAATGGTATACTCAGAGACTGCTTGACTAGCGAATGTATAAACCGAATATCACTATATATTTAGGCGAGAATTATAGGATGAGTGAAGAAACCTCCTTGCAGGTTGAAGAACAACCTCAAGACAACACCGTTAATGTAGTCCCTGAAATATCTAGCATTGAACCTTCTCCAGAACAGGATAGGGTTGAGGCCGAATCGACAACAGAATCTCAAAGCACAACTGCCGAAGCCGTCCCTTCCGACACACGAGCTGATACTCAGTCTGAGACTTCCTCAGATGAGGCTTCTTTAGATAAAGCCCCATCAGGCGAGACAACGGAAGATCAGATATCCTCAGCTAAGGCTCCTTTAAGTGAAGCCAAGCCAAGCGAGACGACAGAAGATAAGACTTCCTCAGCTAAGGCTTCTTCAAATGAAACCACGTCAGGCGAGAGAACAGAAAAAGCCGCACCCCGTAGAAATCGTCGCCCTAGAAAGTTGAAATCCCTAGAAAATGTATCGCTTGAAGTCGGTCAAGAATTAAAAGGATCTGTCAAGACAATCACTGATTTTGGGGCATTTGTCAATGTCAATTTACCACAAGACGGTTTGCTGCATATATCTGAACTATCACGGGGTCGCGTGGAAAAGGTTGAGGATGTTGTCAAGGTGGGGCAGGAGGTTGTTGTCTGGGTGAAGAACTTCGATAAGGAGCGTGGCCGCATTGGGTTGACGATGGTCAAACCAGCGAAGCGACGGTATAGCGAACTGCAAGTTGATGACCAATTTGAGGGCGAAGTCAAGCGGATAGCGGACTATGGCATATTTGTTGATGTCGGCTTAGAGCGAGAAGGGTTTGTGCATATTAGTGAATTAGCCCATGACTATGTTAAAACGCCGGGAGATGTGGTAGAAATTGGCGATACTATTCAGGTTAAGGTATTGAAAGTAAATAGCCGTAAAAAACAAGTCAACCTTTCCATGAAAGCATTGTTAGAACCACCTGTTGTTGATGAACCCGAACCCGAACCCGAACCTGAACCTGAACCTGAATTAGAAATGGATGAAGCCTTTGATGATGAAATCGGGCAAACAGCAATGTCCATTGCCTTTAGCCAACTTGAAGAAGGGAGACGCTCTTCCCGAAGAAAAAGTAAACGTTCTAAAAGATCAAGATCTATGGAAGATGTGATCACCAAAACATTAAGAGAACAAGAGGGCTAGGAATGGGATCATATTGATTTGAATATCTTAAGCCTGATTCTAAAAAGCCGTCAGGGGTTCTCCTGACGGCTTTTTTATTAAAACATTTTCAGCAACGCTCAAACATCAGTTCAAATTTACTTTTGACGGCCCTAACATAATGTTAAAGGTATCATAGTCCTCGTCTAACAACTCAGGCACTTCTTCAATATCTTCTATCAAGTTGGCCTGATAATCAAATACATCATCCAAATTTCCTTCCAATAACAATAATTCATCAAAGGCCTCTTCAGCCGCCCACCGGATATTCTCTTCAGGATGTTGTAGGAGTTGAGTCAAAAAATCTTGTGCTGCTTTGGTGCCAATTTGGCCTAAAGCCCAAATAACACTTTGTTGTACCTCCGAGTCATCTTCTTGGTGAATAAGATTAATCAATTTTGGCACAGCATCGGAAATAACAAGTTCGCCACAAGCCCGGGCCGCTTCAAATCGAATAACTGGTTCATCACGGTCCAGAGCATCAAATAAGATAGAAGTCCAAGCGCGGTCACAACTCCGACCCATCGCAAATATAGCACTAATCTGCATCATTTCATCGTCATCATCATAGGCCGCAGCGATAATGTCAGACACCCCCTCTCGACCTGAATAAGCAAGCGATTCAATGGCTCGGCGCACGACTTCCGTATCCTCTCCCGCTTTATAAATCGTCTTTAAGAGTACTTCTTCTACTTGACTAGCCATCGCTTGGTCTAGTTGCTCAATTTCACCTAAATAGACGTATTTGCCTAAGGCCTGTCCCGCTGTTGCGCGGAGTGGTATAGACGAACCTTCTTGTAATAATCTAATCATGATGGGCACTAAAGCTGGATCTTCATTCTCCCACAAACCTTCTAAAGCAATTGTTTGCAAACCCGACTCAGCGGTCTGAAGAATCCAAATCAAAATCGGGTCAAAGTTCAGACTGACTTGTTGTTCGGCTAGACGAACCAATTTGGTCATGAGTTGCTTTTGTCTAGACAGTTCGATGTGAGACCAATTGGCTTGAAATTGGGCCAGATTGGCTTGGGTCAATAATGATAAACCGGATAAAAACTTATCTTGCAATGGCTCATCAGATTGAATATGGTCAAGGGCTTGTTGAAAATTGGGGCCTTCCATCGATCAGTTTATCTCCAATATTTCCAAATAAATCTTCTAGGTTTACTCTCTGGACTAAGCGGAATAGGTTTTTCCTTACCGTTCTCGTCTGTGGTCATACCTTCCACAAAGACAAACCATTCATACGGGTATACACCATTTTCAACATCAGCTTTACGCTCATAAAATTCGTAAGGAACGACCCAAGAAGTCGCGTCAACAACATTATGCCCCCCCACTTTTAAATCCCCATTTTGTGACCACCGAATGCGCACGGCATACCACTCGTTTTCAGCCAACGCTCCTACTGGTTGCCAGGATAAATTCACATCATGGTCTGGCTCAAATTGTTCCTCAGGGGCTGGACCAATGAGTTCAATTGGTGGATATTTGTATTCTGGCTGCACCACTAAATTTGGCAGTGGTGCTTGATCATTCGTAGACTCCGCATTGGTCGCAGTGTTCTCTGGGACAGGCGTATCCGTTGGTGGGCTTGTCTCGCCAGCTAAATTTGGCAAAGGGGTGAATGTTTCTGTTGGAATAGGCGTATTGGTTGGGGAAGATGTCGCTGTCGGTGGAACCGGCGTATCTGTCGGCGGTATCGGGGTTTCCGTTGGTGGTATAGGCGTGTCTGTCGGCGGTATCGGGGTTTCCGTTGGTGGTATAGGCGTATTGGTCGGCGGTATCGGGGTTTCCGTTGGTGGTATAGGCGTATTGGTCGGCGTGTCTGTCGGGGTTTCCGTTGGTAAAGGCGTGGGTGTCGCGGTGGGTAAGACAATTGGCTCGACTGTTTGTAGCGGCGTACTCGTTGGCGCAGGTGTCTCAGGTAGCGCGATATCCGAAGACGCTCTTTGTTGGGAAGATGGGGGTGATTGTTCTTGAGAGGTCGGAAGAAAAATAACAAAAATATAAAACGTGCCAATAATGACCAAGGCCGCCAATATCCAGCCGACAAAAGGAAATGGCTTTGCTTCTAAGATCGCCCCACAGTGAGGACAGACCTTGAGATTATCGGGCGTTGGGCTAGAACACTGCTTGCATTTTATCTTGTGAGAGGATTGATGGGAAGCCATACTTATAAATGTCCACCTATGGTTGAAATAAATCTGTCCAGCGGGGTGGTTCAATGGGGCTGTTGATGTCATAAAAACTGACCACAAACATGAGGGCCAACAAAATCGCTAACCCAACAAAATGAATAGCCCCTTCTTTTTCTGGTGAAAGACGTTTACCTCGGATGGCTTCCACAATAATAAACAAAATTCGGCCGCCGTCAAGCGCGGGTAAGGGCAAAAGGTTCGTCACGGCCAAGGCTATACTTAAGACAGCCGTGAGAAATAGTAGCGGATACCAAACACCCACATCAAGCGAGGCTTCAACGGCGGAGCCAGTTAAGTTATAGATGCCAACGGGGCCAATCGGACGGGCCTGGTCAGCGGGGATGATATCTCTCGCGATCGCAACGGGTAGGGTAAACGTTTGGACCACAATGGCGACGGTTGTTTGTGAACCTAGAAGAAAAGCTTCAAGAGGAGAATATTGAGCGATTGTTTGCCCTATTAGTTTTGGGCCAATCTGGATGCCGACTGCGCCTTCGCCTAGCGGCGGGTCAACCCGTGGAGTCAACACCACTGTCTGCTCCCCCGTTTCATTTTGCACCACAAAAGTAACTTCTTGGCCTAAATTACTTTTAATAAAGCTGATCAATTCATCTGTATTGGCAATGTTTTGGTTATTCCCTTTGATAACAATATCGCCAGGTTGTAGACCCGCCGCTTCGGCGGGGGAATTTTGGGCAATGCCGCTAATATAGGCCACGTCCTCAAATTCAGGCTCCGGCGTACCCGTGGCAAACATGAGGGTAAAGACAATAACGGCTGTAATCAAATTCATGGCCGCGCCAGCAAATAAGACAATCAAGCGAGCCGTCTTGCTTTTACTGGCAAAACTACCGCCTGCCGTTGGATCTTCTTCGCCCAACATTTTGACATACCCACCAAAGGGAATCCAATTCAAGGAGTATTGGGTTGGTTTTTCCAAAGCTTCAACTTTTAATTTATTCGTATCTAAAGCGGAGTCCCCTTCTTCAGATTGCTCATCTTCATGTCCTAAGAGCGTGATATGCGTGATTTCCA
Source organism: Anaerolineae bacterium (assembly GCA_965199695.1). Classification (GTDB taxonomy): domain Bacteria; phylum Chloroflexota; class Anaerolineae; order 4572-78; family 4572-78; genus CBDAUV01. The sequence goes on from OZ241372.1 coordinate 4,259,215, forward strand.
CTTGTCCATCAGGTCGAGATTTGGTCGCAATCTCAACGATAGAGCCAACTTGCAAAGCTCTGGGAATATTTGTTTTACGCCCCAGCAGCATCTGGCGGCCATTCAAGGTGATTTTACCAATTTCCTGCCACAATTTAATCGCCCGTGGCGGAAAGCCAATGGCAAATTCTTCAACCGTAATCCCTGCTTTTTTAGCAGTGACAAAATGGCCTAATTCATGAACAAAAACGAGTAAACTTAAAATAAAAGCAAAAACTAAAAGTGTCGTCATATTGAACCTCTTTAATATACAGAATATCCGAGATTATACAAGGCTAAGAGATAAATGCTAAAATTGATGGTTGGTAATTAGGCATAGGGTTCGTTCCTCAACCCACATTACGTTTCCCCCGTTTGAGGATGAGAACGCTGAGGGGGGGCAAAGTGAGACTCAGTGAAAAGGGTAAGCCATGCCAAGGAATTGTATCACTATGTAAATGATGGCTATTCGTCACCCCACTCCCCCAATATTTTTTCAGATCCGTATTGAAATATTCTTGATAAGGCCCATCTTCGGGCAGACCAATTCGATAAGCCTCCCGTGGAATCGGGGTAAAATTAGCGACAAAAATAAGATGTTCATCATTCATCTTATTATGCCGCATAAAAATGACCACGCTTTGGTCGATATTATTACAATCAATCCAGTCAAATCCCTCTTTTTGAAAATCAACCTCATGCAAGGCCGATTCGGTGCGGTAAAGCCAATTCAGGTCACACACCAAATTGGATAAGCCTTGGTGTGCTTCATCAGCCAAGATATGCCAATCTAAGGAAGTCGCAAAATTCCACTCACGCCATTGTCCAAATTCACCGCCCATAAAGAGTAATTTTTTCCCAGGATGTCCATACTGAAAAGCATAATAAGCCCGCAAATTCGCAAATTTTTGCCATAAATCTCCTGGCATTTTATCAATCATTGCGCCCTTTAGATGCACCACTTCATCATGGGATAAAGGCAAGATAAAATTTTCATTGAAAGCATAAAGTAGGGAAAAGGTCAGTTGGTTATGATGGTAACTGCGATGAATGGGGTCTTTGCTCATGTATTCCAAGGTGTCATGCATCCAGCCCATGTTCCATTTCATATCAAAGCCTAAGCCCCCTAGGTAAACCGGCCGTGAGACTTGAGACCAAGCGGTCGATTCTTCGGCAAACGTCAAAACATCAGGATATAGACCATGAACGACTTCATTAAATTTCTTGAGTAAATAGATCGCTTCTAAATTTTCGCGGCCCCCATGAATATTCGGGATCCATTCCCCCTCCTTTCGAGAATAGTCGAGATACAGCATAGAGGCCACCGCATCAACGCGTAAGCCATCAAGATGGTATTTTTCTAACCAAAAGACTGCATTGGACAATAGAAAAGACTGCACCTCCCGCCGACCATAGTTGAAAATATAGGTTCCCCAATCCTTATGTTCCCCTTGACGCGGGTCGGCGTGTTCATAGAGATGCGTCCCATCAAAATAGCCTAAGCCATGTCCATCTTTGGGGTAATGGGCCGGAACCCAATCCAAAATCAGGCCGATATCAGCCTGATGACAAGCATCGACAAAGGCTTGAAATTCTTGCGGGTGGCCATAACGGCTCGTTGGGGCGTAATAGCCTGTGACTTGATACCCCCACGACCCGTCAAAAGGGTGTTCGGCGATGGGCAATAATTCAATATGGGTGTAACCCATATCTTTGATATAAGGGATCAACTTCTCAGCCAAATCAGTATAACTTAATTCGCGATTATCCTCACCCCGCATCCACGAACCAAGGTGCATTTCATAAATCGCAAGCGGTGCATCTAAAGCTTGCCTTTGCTTTCGCTTGGCCATCCATTCAGCATCTCCCCAAGTGTAATGATCAAGATCAGCCACAATTGAGGCTGTTTTCGGGGGTACTTCAGCCGCAAACGCATAGGGGTCTGCTTTATCCATGAGAAGGCCATCTTTAGACCTAATCCGATATTTGTAACAGGCCCCTGCGGAGACTCGCGGCTCAAATCGTGTCCAGATCTCCGTTGAGTCTCTCTGCATTGGGGTAGCCTGCCCTTGCCAATCATTAAAATCACCGATGAGATGGACCGCTTCAGCATTGGGTGCCCAGACAGCAAAATGGGTCCCAAGGACACCATCAATTTCAGTAAGATGTGCGCCAAGCTTTTCATAAGCACGCTCATGGGTTCCCTGAGCAAACAGATACCGGTCTAAAGCAGTGATAAAGCTAGAATTTGTCATAAAGTCTTCTCGTTAAGCACAATATATCCGGATTATAAGCCTATCTAAGCGATCTTAAAAATTTATACAGCGGCAAGTAAAATAAAATGTGCTGCCTCGCCCAACTTCACTCTCTACCCCGACCTGACCCTTCAACTTCTCAATGATCCGTTTCACAATTGAGAAGCCTAAACCGTGCCCTTTCATATTTTTCCCATCTAAGCGCGTAAATTCGGTGAACAAGCTCTCTTGTGCCTCAAACAAAATGCCTGATTTGCGTTTGCGGTCTGAATCATTATTATAAGCTTGAATAAAATTCATAGCTTAGAGATGAATTTATATGTTGAATATAGAATGGGTTCGGTTCTCAGGAATTGGGGTATTCTCGGAACATGTCGTGCCATCAGCGGCGGTCCTCAGTGCTGCCCTCGGTCTTACCAGTATTCCTCTGCGTGGTGTTTTCTCTTCGTCAAACAACAAATTGCAGATGAAGGCTGTCCTGAGAACAGCCAAATTTACCAGAACTGCACCACACACGATTATCCGCAACTTGACTAAAGACACCCTTAGACATGCCCTGAAAGATACTGGCATTCCAGCAGTCATCAAGCCAGTCTTCGACAGCTTATCCCAAGGTGTCCAAAAGATTGAAAGTGCTAATGACATACATTTATCGAAGGTAATAGCCAATATTAGAAGAGGCACAAAGCCTAGCGTAGATGCAGTTTACAAAAACTTTGAGGAGATTTTTGTTGTCGAAAAGTTTTTTACAGGCCCTATGTTTTCCATCGATGGTATCGTGCAAGGGGGCATCGTACACATCGCTGGGGCGGTAGAACTGCTGCTGGCAGCATCATCTTTCGTGCAGGTTGGAAACGTATTTCCCCCCCGCATACCACCATCTGTTATTGACATGGCGCAAACGAGTTGTCGTCAAGCAATCGAGATTCTTGGCCTCGATCAATGTGCATTTCACGCTGAGTTTCGCTCAAGTAAAGAGGGTCCAATACTCATTGAGATAGCAGCACGGGCACCAGGAGGCCAGATACGGAAGGGATACGACAAAGCCTCCGGTATCAACTGGGTAGCTCAACTCGTGACCTATGGTTCGGACCTCCGGTCAGGTTTGTACACCAACACGAACGATTCGTGTTGCAAAAAGGGGTGCATCCTAATACGGTAGGCTCGCTGACCCAACTTGATTGGGTAAAACCCCCACCCATCTCCCAAGACAAGGTCTGGGAATGGCTCCAGGTCTTATCAGAAGGAGACCTGATTGAAAGTGTACCATCCCCAGTACCAGCATACTACTATGCGCTTGTCGCATCCGACCATAAGGCCCTACCTGAACTTAGCATCTGTTGAGCTTGCCCGTGGTCATTTCGATGCCGCCGACACTTATTGTCTCACCGCGCTCTCCCACAACCCGCGGCTCCTAAACCCGATCCTTTACAAACACTGCTCCAAAAATCACCTCTTCACGACGCAGATTTCGTTATTTTCTGATATCAAGACTGTATTCGACCTGATTATTCAAGCACTCATCGGTCAGGGGAAGGACCAGACCGCGGCAATGTGGCGATCGAAGGTGACTGCTATCACTGCTTATGCTAAACAGTGTGATATCAATAGTTGGTAACTGCCAGCTATTTATGTATGAAGCTCTATAAAAACATCATCAATGACGTAAAATGATTATTCATAAGTCTAATAAAAATTACGAAGCTATCAAATACGAAGTTGCGAAGTATTATGTACATCGGTGCTACAACGACGACGACATCAGGTTTTATCTGGAACATGCTGAAGGACCGATTTTGGAAATCGGAAGTGGAACGGGTCGATTAACTAGACCGTTAATCGAGAACGGCCATATTGTCACCGCCGTCGAAAAATCTTTGGGCCGAGTTCGGTTCTTCATGGAATCTTTGGAAAAAGAACAACCCGCATCACTACAGATGGTAACCCTCTTGGGCCTCGACAGGCACGACATCGATTTTCCAGCTCAAAGCTATCAGTCGATATTTTTGCACCATCGCACATTTCAACACTTGTTGATGGTTGATCCCCTTTGCTTTCACAAGCTTCTACCCAGCTACATACTTTCTTAATCGAACAGATTACACCTTTTTTGTGATTATGACACCATTCGTGGCCATTATTTTTTTTGGCCTTGCTTGTTTGGTTTGGCGGGCGGCCATAAATCACTATGAAAGTACAGGATCATAGATAAAATGATCATTGAAAATAGACATCATAGGTTATCAAAATGGCCTTGCACCTAACAGGAAATTAAATGATCCTAAAAAAATTAGTAAACCAGTTAGACAAAATATTTGATTATACTAGCTATCCTGACTCACTAATTGAAACTCTGCAAAGATTGGATTAAACGCGGGGAACAGGTTCCTTCCAAGCTATTTAGATAATATTAGCGGGTTGATGATCCAATTTTAAAAAATTTATGTTAACTTATCTTACTTAAAATTTTCATCTTCTGGTCTTGACAAATGGGGCCATCTTAAAGTATACTCATGAATACTTAAGGTATACTCATGGACAAACTTTATCTACTGCTAAACGCAATAAATTTTTCACAAAGCTTTGAGCATCATCGCGGCCAAGATTAGCCGCGCTTCTGTGATGGTCTCATTGGGACAAAACCCAAAGAGCCACCTTGTTGTAGGAAATATAGCTTCTAAGAAAAAAGCGTGGAGACAAATCCCACGCTTTTTTTTTATTGTTGATACAAATTAGAAAAAGGAGATTACGCACATGCCGCCTAAAGCACAAGTAAAGATACCGAAAGGTATGCGAGACATTTTACCGGTTCAAATGATCAAACGTCAATATGTGATTGATGTGATCAAAAAAGTTTTTGAGACCTTTGGCTTTGAACCCTTGCAAACGCCCGCGATAGAGATGTCAGAAACGTTGAGAGGGAAGTATGGTGAAGATGCGGAAAGATTAATCTACAATACCTATTACAGCAATACGGCCAAAGATGACTTATCGCTGCGATATGATTTATCGGTTCCCTTGTGTCGGGTTGTCGCCATGCATCCCAATCTCACAAAACCTTTCAAACGGTATCAAATTGCCCCAGTCTGGCGGGCAGACCGCCCCCAAAAAGGTCGTTATCGTGAATTTTATCAATGTGACGCTGACACAGTCGGTAGTGCTAGTATGTTGGCTGATGCGGAGATCATTCATGTTATTTATGAAATCTTAACGCGGCTGGGCTTTAACAATTTCGTGACCTATATCAACCACCGCAAAGTGTTGCAGGGCATTGGGCAATTCGCCGGGGTACCTGGTCGCTTATTGGGTGGTTTATATCGATCTATCGACAAGATTGATAAAATCGGCTTAGATGGTGTAGAACGCGAACTCAAAGCAGTGGGTTTACCACAAAATATACAGGCTGCCTTGGTTCGGGCGACTCGATTATTGTTGCAAGAGAAACTCGCGAACGACGACTTTGAGGCCAATCTCATCGAACAAGGTGTTTCGGCGCAGATGGCTCAAGCCATTAAACCAAAGATTGTGGAGACCATCGAGCAGACGGACCGCTCTGCGATGAAACCAGCCGACAGGCAAAATGTCGCTGTCCGCATGGTCGGGCAACAGATAGACACCCTGAGGATGATTTATGAATCTGATGAGCGTATAGAAATGATCCCTGCGTCTGTCATCACCAAGCTTCTTGCCTTACTGCAAATTTCGGGGCCGAATCGACAAGTTTTGGCCGACTTAGGCCATACTTTAGGGGATGTACCTGTCGCTGTTGAGGGTATCTCTGAGCTAGAAGAGATGATCCGTTATTTTGAAAATTTGGGGATTCCGGAGCAGTTCATGGTGATCAATTTTTCGATGGTGCGCGGCTTAGAGTATTATACAGGCCCGATTTTTGAAACCATTGCCAAAGAACCCAATATTGGCAGCATCACGGGAGGGGGGCGTTATGATAAACTCATTGGGATGTTTGCCAAACGCAGTCAGCCTGCAACGGGCACATCCTTGGGCATCGAACGTATCATTGATGTCATGGAAGAAATGAACCTGTTTCCTCCACAGGTCAGCAGCACCGTTTCACAAGTCTTAGTTTCGCGCTTTGATGATAGTACCGTTGATGAAAGCTTGAAACTGGCGAACACCTTACGTCAAGCTGGCTTAAACGTTGAATTATATTTTGGGTCAGAATCGCTCAAGCAACAATTGAAGTACGCCCATACCAAAAATATTCCCTTGGTCCTCATTGCTGGACCTGATGAAATTGCGGCGGGTCAAGTGACCCTTAAACAGATGAATACAGGCGAACAAAAACAAGTTGACCGTGATACAGCAGCGACAGTGATTAAAGATTGGTTGAATTTGACGGCGTATTAACGACGCATTCGTTATCTGCCTGACATATTTATTATCAGAACTAAATCACTATTTACTAACTATTAGACACCATTTACAGGAGTAATGCTCATGCGAACTGGTCTGACACTCGGTTTACCGAACGGCAGCTTACAAAATCCAACCTTCGAACTCCTGCATCGCATCGGAGTGGACGTGAAACTACGCGGTCGTAATAATGAAGCCGTCTTGGAAGGGGTGGGGCTATTCAAACAGGTTGTGCTGATGCGTCCACACGATTTGCCAGTCGCCCTGATGCAGGGCAAGGTAGACTGTGCGATCTGTGGCTTGGATTGGGTCACTGAACAGGAATTAGACCCGATCCACCAAAATGGCAATGAGTGGCCCATCATTTCTATCCAAACGCTAAACTATGCCCGTTCTACGCGGCAACCGGTGCGGGTGAGCATTTTTGGGCGGCCCGATAGACCTCCTTTGGGTCAAACGGGCCGCCCCGTGCAAATCAGCTCGGAATATCCCAACATCACGCGCAAGCACTATCCACAAGAAGAAGTTTTCTTTTCACATGGAACGACGGAAGTCAAAGTGGCGATGGGGCTGTTTGATTATGGGGTCTGTATCATCGAAACAGGGTCTAGCATCAGAGCGCATGGCCTTGAAATTGTGGACACCTTACTGGTCTCACCCACCGTTTTAATTGCTCGTGAAGATAGTCAAGAAATTCGCTATTTTGGCGAACTCTTGCAAGGAGCCTTAGAAGCCGAACAATATAAGTTGATGAAGATGAACATCGTCCGTGATAAAAAGGACACTCTGGTTGACCTGTTGCCCTCGCTGGACGCGCCAACGGTGAGCCTTTTAGCGAATGATTCTTATGCTGTGGAGACCATTGTGCCCAAAGACAAAATCACTGACCTTGTCATTCAGATTAAAAGCATTGGCGGGACAGGGATTTTGGTACAGGATTTGGATGTGATTTTGGCGTAATAAAATCAGCCCGGTTTATCCGTATTGCAAGATTTGTTAAACCCAACCAATCATCACGACCACCACCTGCACCCCGTTGACCACCTCATCACTGGATAGCTGAGTCAGCACAGCCTCATCCGTCACTGGAATAAATACGGCCATCGTCACCCGACCTAAGTAACGCTTCTTCCCCGAAGGCCGACCAAAAGCGGATACATAACACCTTGCTAGGAGCCTTAGCCATCGGCAAACTATGAAACCAAATCCATTTCTTGCTCAAAATTTTCCTTCATCCCAAATCATCGCCCACAGTTGTCACCATCACGCATCACGTTTCACATTTGCGGATACCCCAAACCAGCCAGAGCTTCAGTAATTTCATCTAAAATCAGCGGATCATCAATCGTTGCGGGCATCGTATAATCTAGGCCATCGGCAATACGTTTCATCGTGCCACGCAATACTTTACCGGAGCGGGTTTTGGGCAAGCGTTTGACCACCCCAGCAACTTTGAAGGAAGCCACCGGCCCAATTTTCTGGCGGATGAGTTGAATTAATTCTGGTACGATTTCAGTTTCATCACGACCAACGCCAGCGTTGAGAACAATCAGACCCAAGGGCACTTCACCTTTCAGGTCGTCGGCCACGCCAATGACAGCACACTCGGCCACATCAGCATGGTTGGCCAAGACTTCTTCCAGGCCACCTGTAGACAAACGGTGACCTGCCACATTGATAATATCATCCGTGCGGCTCATGATCCACAAATAGCCATCATCATCAATAAAGCCTGCATCTGCTGTAGAATAATAGCCAAGGTGGGCACTGAGATAAGACTTGAGAAAGCCGTCATCATTATGCCATAAGGTTGGCAGACAGCTAGGCGGCAAGGGTAGTTTGATAGCAATGCTACCAATTTGATTGGTCTCGACAGGCTGATTATCTTCGCCCAAAACTTGAATATGATAACCAGGGACAGGTTTGGTACAAGAGCCGGGTTTAATGGGGAACTTTTCTAGGCCCAAAAAGTTTGCCCCAACAGGCCACCCTGTCTCAGTCTGCCACCAATGATCGATCACTGGGACATGCAATTTTTGCTCTGCCCAAAGCAAGGTGTCGGGGTCACAGCGTTCACCCGCGAGGAAAAGGGCTTCAAAACACTCGAGATTATACTGTTCAAGATAGGTTCCTTGCGGGTCTTCACGCTTGATGGCTCGAAAAGCAGTGGGCGCGGTGAAAAGAACTTTCACCCCATGTTCAGAGATGACGCGCCAAAACGCGCCGGGATCAGGAGTACCAACGGGTTTGCCTTCATATAAAACAGTAGTGCAACCAGCCAGTAAGGGAGCATAAACAATGTAGGAATGACCAACCACCCAGCCCACATCAGAGGCAGCCCAGTATACATCACCCGCCTGCACATTGTAAATGGTCTGCATACTCCATTTCAAGGCCACAGCATGCCCCCCATTATCTCGCACGACCCCTTTCGGAATACCCGTTGTACCAGAGGTGTACAGAATATAGAGCGGGTCGGTGGCCGCGACAGAAACGCAGTCAGCAGGGGGGGCTTGGGCCATCACTGCTTGCCAATCTAAATCTCGCCCCTCGACCATGCTGGCGGTTTCTTGCGGACGTTGGAGGATAATGCAGTGGGTTGGTTTATGTTCAGCCAAGTCAATCGCTTGGTCCAGTAAAGGTTTATAAGCGATGATGCGCTTGACTTCGATGCCACAGGAGGCGGAGACAATGAGTTTCGGTTGGGCATCATCAATGCGCGTGGCTAATTCATTGGCCGCAAAGCCACCGAACACAACTGAATGGACTGCCCCGATGCGGGCGCAGGCGAGCATGGCGATGACCGCTTCGGGCACCATCGGCATATAGATAATTACCCTATCCCCTTTTGCCACCCCTTGAGCAGACAAACCCCCCGCAAAGCGGGACACCTGCTCCAGCAAAGCCTTATAGGTAAAGGTCTCTACTTTATCAGTGACGGGGCTATCGTAAATGAGGGCTAATTGGTCGCCCAAACCATTTTTAATATGCACATCCAGCGTATTATAACAGGTGTTGAGTTCTCCCCCCACAAACCAGCGATAGAAAGGTTTACGCGAGTCATCCAACACCTTATCCCATCTTTTATTCCAATAAATATCTTCAGCCACCTCTCCCCAGAACGTTTCTGGGTCTTCGATGGAACGTTTATATACCTGCTCATAAATATTTGACATCGTTGACTTCTTTTCGATTTTAGGGTTAAAATTTATAGGATAACGCTGTTTGATATAGTTACGCCATCTCAACCGCAGCCTTTATATCATTCAGATCCTGCACAAACGCTTTCTTTGTCGCCCCCTTAAACATAAAGCCCATCGTCGCCGACATTAATTTTGCGCCGAAACTTTGTGCCTCAGCCCTAAAGGCCATTCTTAATAAGGTTTGACCATCTTGTTCAACCACCCTAATGTCAGTTGTATACACCACCCCCTGATTTTCCGCTCGGACCTTGTAATACTCGTATTCGACAGCCTCGATGATCCACAGGACTTCTGTGGCAGTCCTACCAAAGAGGGTCCGAGTCTCTCGCCATTTTAAGCCGACAAGCCCTGCCTGTGGTTTCTCCAAAATCTCTATCCGTTCAATGCCACTAATCGTCTTGGCTACATTCTCGATATCAGTGATCACGTCCCAAATCTGCTGCTTTGAACCTTGAATTAATGTTTCTGCTTCAATCATCATGATAATTTCTCCCTGAAGCCAAACGCAACACATCCGCCAGCACCCCCGCCGCCGTCTCCACGCCCCCCGCGCCAGCCCCGACGAGCGTAATCGGGCCGAGTAAATCCGTCTGATAGGTGATTGCGTTGGTCGCCCCATTGATATTGGCTAAAGCATTATCCAAAGGCAAGATCTGTGCCGATACCCTAGCTGCGATGCCTGCCGGTCCACGCGCAACGCGACCAATGAGCTTCCACCGTTTACCCTCAGCTTTAGCCGTCTCAATATCGTCTAAGGTCAGATGGCTAATGCCTGAAGTATCCACCTCTGCTAAGGTGATATTCGCTCCTAGCAAGACGTTGGCCAAGATAACGACCTTAGCAGCAGCATCATGTCCGTCTACATCACCGCTGGGGTCGGCTTCGGCATAGCCTAAGTGTTGGGCTTCCGCTAAAACATCGGCATACGGCACCCCGTCTTCCATCTTGGTCAGCATATAATTGGTCGTCCCATTCAGAATGCCAGCCACCTCACTAATCGTACAACCGCGCAGGATACTCGCTCCACGCAAAGCGGGTGTGCCCGCCATGACAGTACTTTCAAAAGCCAAGCCGACTCCTTGTGCATGGGCTAACTGAGCCAGTTCAGCATAAGCTAAGGCGATAGGGCCTTTATTCGCCGTGACAACGTTCTTGCCGCTCTGGATGGCGAGACGGCAATAGTCCGTCGCTGGCTGACCTGTTTCTAAATTGGTGTCGCTCAGTTCGACCAAGGTATCCGCTTGCCCTTGTTCAATTAACTGTTCCACCGACCAATCTCTTTGCAAGCCAGCCTGGGCTGGATAAGCAGCAAAATCAGTCAATAAAGCCGCTACATCCAAACCAGTTAGATGATACAGGATGCCTCGACTGCGGGTGGCAACGCCCACGATTTTTAAGACCAATCCCTCAGCGTGAACCAGCTCCCCCGCTTTATCCTGAATCACCCGCGCCAATGCCTGCCCCACTGTGCCAAAGCCAATTAAAATAAGTTTATGCGTTTTGGTCATAAGTCTTCTCCGAAATTAACAATTAGCAATTAGCAATTAGCAATTAACTAACAACTAACTACGCCATTTTGAAGGAAGAAAGGAAAATTGTCAATTCGGATGTCCTCGGTATTCATCTTTTAAGCCAATCATTTATTCCACATCAGGCGATTATTTGTTATAATGAACCTTGTTTCAATAAGATTGAGAATCAAGTTGCTCGTCAAGGATGGAAAGACAAAATTAAAAATTCTCAATCATTAATCACCCCAGAACACCCTAAACATCATTTATTTATGAAAGACTATAAACTTGCCCCCTCCCTGTTAGCTGCGGATTTTGCTTGCTTGAGTCAACAGGTCTACGCGGTGGAAACCGCCCGTGTGGAGTGGCTACATCTGGACGTGATGGATGGGCGTTTTGTGCCCAATATTAGTTTTGGCCCGCTGGTCTTAGAAGCTTTACGCCCGCTCTCAAAACTCTTTTTCGATGTGCATTTGATGATCGAAGAACCAGAACGCTATGTCGAAGCCTTTGCCAAAGCCGGGGCCGATATGCTCACCGTGCATGTTGAAGCCTGTCCGCATTTACAGCGCAATATCCAACAAATTAAAGATTTAGGAGTCAAAGCTGGGGTAACGCTCAACCCTGCCACGCCTCTGTCTACCCTAGAAGAAATCCTACCTGAAGTTGATCTGGTATTAATCATGTCTGTCAACCCCGGTTTTGGCGGTCAGGCTTATATTCCCAGCAGCACCAAAAAAATCGTGCGCCTCCGCCAAATGCTGGATGACATTGGCTCACAGGCTGAACTTGAGGTCGATGGGGGCATCAAGGCCGCCAATATTGCGGAAGTGGTCGATGCTGGGGCCAGCGTGGTCGTGGCGGGGTCAGCGGTGTTTAATGAGAAGCTCTCTGTAGCTGAGAGTATTAGCCAGTTGCGGATTGTGACTGGGGCGATGGTCTAATGTACCGATCTTGAAGGAGCAAACTTATTTTGGCAAATGAAATGAAATGAAATGAAGCTTAACGGCCTCTGCCAAGTGATGATTTAATCAGGCGGCTTTTCTGCCTCATTATCAAGCACAAAGTTGAGTTGGGTTTCTTTTCCGTAGAGGATCAAGGTGTTCTCTACAATATTATAGCGATTTGTGGCGCGTAGGGCTTGAAACAAAATGCCCTCTTGTTCAGTTCCGCCATTTGCACAGCCTCTAAGTGTACCAATTTTATATTTATAAAACATTTTAAGCTCACTATATGTTGATAGTTGTTAGGAAGTCAAATTTGAAATTCATCCGTCTGTTCCGTGTAAAGCCGAACCTGTCCAGTGCGGAGGTTTAACCCAAAAGGTGAAACACTCGCTAAAAATGTGTTATTGCGCTATGATGACGATGGAGGGGGTAGAGTTGGACAATTTTTCTTTCTGGGTTTATATTATTAGCTCATGCTTCATATCTGATTAATGACCAATCTGGAGGATAAAGCTCATGATTGTCACCACCAAACAACTGTACGATGTTGCCTATGGTAAATTCGCCATAGGAGCCTACAATATTAATAATATGGAACAAACTTTAGGATTATTTCAAGGCAACGTGGCCTCGAAAGCACCTTTCATCATTCAAATCTCTAAAGGGGCCCGTAAGTATGCCAATGTGGCCATGCTGGAAGCCATGATTCGGGTCGCGGGCGAAATCTATCCTGAAGCCATCTTCGCTGTTCATCTCGACCACGGTGATGAGGAGACCTGCTATGATTGCATTGAATCCGGTTTCTATAGTTCGGTCATGATTGATGCCTCGCATCATCCTTTTGATGAGAATATTGCCATCACCAGACGTGTGGTAGACCGAGCGCATGACAAAGGCATTAGCGTAGAAGCAGAGTTGGGCATGTTGGGTGGGGTGGAAGAGGACATCGCGGTCGATGAGAAGAACGCGATGTTGACTGACCCTGATGAGGCCGCTGAGTTTGTGGCGCAAACGCAATGTGATAGCTTGGCCGTAGCCATTGGCACCAGCCACGGAGCTTATAAGTTCAGTGGCGGTCAAGGCTTGCATTTCAATCGTATTGAAGAAATTCAAAAACGTTTACCCAAATTTCCCTTGGTCATGCATGGCTCTAGCTCTGTACCAGCGGAGGAAGTGCGCCGAATTAATGAAGCTGGCGGCAAGATTGACTCCTCAGCCAAGGGGGTAGATGAAGAAGAATTTGCCAAAGCTGTGCCTTTGGGCGTGACCAAGGTCAATATTGATACCGATGGCCGTCTGGTGTGGACTCGCGTTCACCGCGAAGCTTTCCGTGATACGCCCGAAAATTTCGATTTTCGCAAGCCCGGTGCTGTTTTCGTTCAAGAATATGCCAATTTTATTGCCCACAAAAATACCAAGTTACTTTCCGCAGGACAATTAGATCAGATCCGTCCAACCTTGAGTTAAAGAGGCATAGAGATTGGTTATAGATAGGTAACCTGTTCTCTATACCCGACGCTCTATAACCTATCCTCTAATTAAGGAGTCCTTCCTCATGACAAATACCCTCGACCAACGTTGCATCAATACCATTCGCACCTTATCTATTGATGGCGTGGAAGCAGCCAAAAGTGGACATCCCGGTATGCCGATGGGCATGGCTGATGTGGCTTATGTCCTTTGGACGCAATTCATGCGCTATAATCCTAAAAATCCTGATTGGTCAGACCGAGACCGCTTCGTCCTGTCAGCCGGGCATGGGTCCATGCTGCTCTATAGTATGCTTCATCTGACAGGCTATGATTTGGCCTTGGATGAACTTAAACGCTTTCGTCAATGGGATAGCCAAACGCCTGGCCATCCCGAATATGGCTACACGCCCGGGGTAGAAACGACCACAGGGCCATTGGGTCAAGGCTTTGCCACGGGTGTGGGCCTGGCCATCGCCGAAGCCTTTTTAGCGGCTACCTTCAATAAACCAGGCCATGAAATTATCAACCACTATACCTATGCCATTGTCAGTGATGGGGATTTGATGGAGGGAATCTCGCATGAAGCCGCGTCAATGGCGGGGCATATGAAGTTGGGCAAACTGATTTATCTCTATGATGATAATCATATTTCCATCGAAGGCTCTACAGATATAGCCTTCACCGACAATACACTGGGTCGTTTTGCTGCCTATGGCTGGCATACCCAACAAATTGACGGTCATGACCCAGCTTCGGTTGCCGAAGCCATTCAGGCGGCTCAAGCAGAGACAGAGAAACCTTCGCTCATCGCCTGTCGCACGACCATCGGCTATGGCAGCCCTAACATGGCAGGCCACCACGACATTCACGGAAAAGCGATGGGGCCAGAAGAAACACGTTTGACCAAAGAAGCTTTGGGGGCTGACCCAGACAAAACTTTCTATATCCCCGATGATGTTTTAGCCAAATTCCGCGAAGCCGTCGACCGCGGTGAACACTTAGAAAAAGACTGGCAAGCCACCTTTGATGCCTATGCAGCCGCCCATTCTGATGAGGCAGACCAATTCCGTCGGGCTTTATCAGGTGAGTTACCAGAAGGCTGGGAGGAAGTTTTACCTGTTTTCAATGCAGACTTAGGTTCAATGGCTACGAGAGGAGCATCAGGAAAAATCTTAAATGCTATCGCGCCGGTCATCCCGAATTTGATAGGGGGTTCGGCTGACTTGGCAGGCAGCACCAATACCTATCTCGATGGATATCCAGCCTTCGCCAACGATAGCTATGCTGGACGTAACTTCCACTTTGGGGTGCGAGAACATGGTATGTCAGCGGCACTAAACGGCATGGCCTTGCATGGGGGGGTCATCCCTTATGGTGGCACCTTCCTCATATTCTCTGACTACAGCCGCCCCGCCATCCGCATCGCCGCTTTGTCACATATTCCCAGTATCTTCGTTTTGACCCATGATAGCATTGGCTTAGGCGAAGACGGGCCAACGCATCAACCTATTGAACACTATTTTGCCCTACGCGCCATACCGAACCTAGCTCTCATTCGCCCCGCTGATGCGAATGAAACGAGTATTGCTTGGAAGGTGGCTCTCGAAAGACGCAATGGGCCAACTGCGCTCCTCCTATCGCGTCAGAACTTGCCCATTTATGACCGCCATCAAATGGGCGATGCTGCTGGTCTGGAGAAAGGGGCTTACGTCTTAATTGAGGCAGACCGGATCTATCCTGATGTTATCCTCATCGCGACTGGCTCTGAGGTCTCCTTGGCTGTCGAAGCCCACGCTAGACTGGCCGAACAAGGGATTGCCGCTCGCGTGGTCAGCATGCCCTGTTGGGAACTATTTCAAGAGCAAAGCACCTCTTATCAAAACTCGGTTCTGCCCCCCACTGTGACCGCCCGCGTGGCTATTGAAACGGGGGTATCAATGGGTTGGGACCGCTGGGTTGGTTCCCAAGGCGATATCATCAGCCTTGACCGCTTCGGAGCTTCCGCACCCTACCAAACGATTTATGAACATTTCGGCTTTACGGTTGAAAACATTATGTTACGCGCTTTGGCGACGATTGACTCATCGAAGAAATGAGGGCCCTATTCAAATGCGAGGCACTTTGACGGCTGTTTTACTAAGCCTGGGCATCATCATGCCAGACATCTGTAGTTATCATCGACTATTATCAGTGCCTTGTTTCTTGCGTCTCAATCATTACGAAATGAGATAAAAAACGATGCGCCTAATCCGATTGCTTGGCCTCGTCGTCATTATCCTCTTATTTGTCACCTTTTTTATGATTAATCGGATTGTCCCGATTCCTAATCTCCTCAACCAAATTAGGCCAACGACTTTAGCAGAGGCACAAAGGGCATACCAAGTGTTTATGCCCTTGCTGTTATTCAGCCGGGTGACTGTCTCGCCTTGCTGGACGGTTAGTGTCCGGGGCGAAGGGCTCTTACCTAGTCAATGCTAGTCGAGGGCCTGTGGTCGATGAACAAGCCTTGATCAAACTGCTGCAAGAAGATCATTTTTCCGCCGTCGGACTGGATGTCTTCGATCCCGAGCCGCCCGAACCCAATAATCCTCTGCTCTCCATGAAAAACGTCGTCACCACGCCTCATATCGCTTCGAGTACCGCCAAAGGTCTTTCCGATATGATGAACGGTGTAGCCGACCAAATTATTCAAGCCGTAAACGGCGAAAAGCCGACGTATTTGGTCAACCCGGCGGTTTGGCCGGGGCAGATGAGGTAAATAAATACACATCATGCGCCTGAGTTTATTCAGGCGGAGTATGAGCGGCGGATGACATAAATTTATAGGGCAATTGAATATTTCATCGTTCATGAAATTATTTTATGATTGAGACCACAACGCTTCAAATTTCCCGTCCAACTTCTAAATCTCCCAACGTTAGCCCTTCCTGAATAAAGCACCAGATGCCGAGTAGTGCTTCGGGAGCCGATTGAGAGATATGCAGCATGACAGCACATGCAGCAGCGACGGCTTCATATTCAAGGGGAAGCGGGTTGCCAATGATGCGAAAACTAATGTCGATGGCGAGAACGCTGGCTAATTCAAAGATGCCTAAGCCACCTGGGGCACCGGGAATTGTTAGACCAAAGGCGATTATGGGTACGGATAAGACAGCGGCGAAAAAAGGCATGCTGGCATGAAACTCAAAGGCTTCTAAAATTGGCCAAAATGATAAAATGACAAATATCCAGGTGATGATAGAATAAGCTGAAATAATTAATAACTGTTTAACATCTTTGAGGGTTGTTAAACCAGAGGTAAAAGCATGTAGCAAGGCTAAAACCTTGGCTTGAATAAGCTGGGGCAAAAATTTTTTAATCAAAAACTCAAACCAGGCTTGTTTCCAAATGAGTAAGACTAAGCCGATTAAAGCGAGGATAAAAAATCCACCGCCTAAGATACCATATTGCTGTAGTTGGGTATCTCGCACCCCAAAAATAATGAGCAAAATCAGAAACAACAAGACTGTCAGACCATCAAATATTCTTTCTAAAACAACGGTTGCAAAAGCCCCTGTTTTAGAAATTTGCGTTGAACGGCCAATGGCATAAGCTCTGAGAAATTCGCCCGCTCGCGCTGGCAACACCATGTTTCCTCCGATCCCGATCATACCCGCCCGCCAAGCTGGGCCAAAGGGAATATCCCCAAAGGGTTTTAGCAACCATTGCCAACGCCAAATACGAAAAATAAGATGGATCATCAAGGCTAGGACAGAGGGAATCATCAGCCACCAATTCGCGGCGAAGAGGCTGTCGGCGAACTTATCAAGCGAAATCTGATAAAAAACGATATCTAAGAACACAATGCTAATGCCCAAATTCAAAATATTCCCTCGATAGTCTGATTTGAGTTTGTTGATTAAAATTAATAACATCCCCAGCCCACCTATCACAGCGAGGCTGATATGAAACCAAGTCTGCAAAGAAATGGCTCGCCAAACAAAAAAAGCGGTTAACACAACAAAAGGCAAAAGCCGAAGTAAAATCTTTTGAAACAAGGGGCCATCCTTTCAGTAAAGTCTATCATACAAATGGTTCAGCTTCAGTTTCAGGTTGATTTCAGTATATGTTATCCTCAAAGGTCTGTCTAATTTCTCACCAGCTCACGAATGCGCCAATTTTGATATGCGTTCTTGACAAATTGGTCTCATTTGATAATATAGGACGTACCTAAAGCGTGTGAATAGCATAGGCTATTCGTTTGGCATGTACCAAGTTCTTTTATCAGTATACGTTGGTCATCTACTGGTCTTTTTTGGATGTGCAGTGTATCGTCATAAATAGGCTTTTTATGCGCCAAAAGTTGGCTCCCTGCTGTTTATATCGCTAAATTTTGGCGGAAAGGATTAATAATATACAGTGACAAAACAAGAACAGATGATTTCGTGGTTAACCGAAGAGTTTGACTATGTACCCCCAACACGCGGACAAATCCGCTCTGGGACAGTTGTTCGTATAGAACCCCAAGGCATTTTTATTAGTATCAAAGGGTTGAAACAAGAGGGTTATGTGCCTCAGGGCGATCTAGAACGTTTGGATGAAGAAACTTTATCTGAGTTACAAGTAGGCAATGAGGAAAAAGTACGTATCCTTGTCCCTGAAGATAAAGAAGGGATGATGATCCTCTCCTTGTCTCAAGTACAAGCAGAACGAGACTGGGAAAAAGCACTCGCATTGCTGGAAAGTGGTGAGACCTGGAAAGGTAAGATCACTGACTTTAATCAAGGTGGTTTATTGGCGAAATTCGGACAACTGCGTGGCTTTGTGCCTAATTCACAGTTGACTGGCTCTGAAAAACATAATTCAAATACCGAAACGCGGGAATCTTGGCTCAAAACGCATATTGGTTCTGAATTATCCTTAAAAGTTATTACGGCGGACAAAGAGCAACGGCGGCTTATTATGTCCGAACGGTTGGGCAGCCAACAAAGGCGGCAGCAAAAAACAGAGCAACTATTGCACGATATGAAAATTGGCGATACTTGTCGGGGGACAGTTCGTCAGTTAAGCAATTTTGGGGCCTTTGTTGACTTGGATGGGGCCGATGGCATGATTCACATTTCTGAATTGGCCTGGCATAAAGTGCAGCATCCTGAAGAAATTGTGAAGGTAGGCCAAGAGATTGATGTTTATGTCTTAGAGCTAGACCAAGGCAAACAGCGTATTGCCCTCAGCTTAAAGCGGCTAATGCCTGATCCTTGGGAAATTGTTACTGAGACCTATGATGAAGGCCAAATTGTGAATGGCAAAGTGACGAATATTGTTGACTTCGGCGCGTTTGTGGCTTTAGCCAGTGGTTTAGAAGGATTAGTTCATATCAGTGAAATGCCCGACCCATCCATCAAAGATCCTAAGCAGCAAGTTTCTTTAGGTGATGAACTCACTTTAAGAATATTGAGTATTGATGCGGACCGACGACGCATTTCCCTGAGCCTGCGATTGGCTGATGAACAGCACGATGAAGAAGATCTCAGCGAGGGTATTTTGCCAGAGAGCCCTGAAGATGAAGCCCCCCCAGATGAGGTTATTTCAGAGGTAGCTATTTCAGATGAGGCTGTCTCAATAGAACAAATTGAGACAGCCGAGGTTATGCCAGAGGCTGTGCCTGCTTAATATTCGAAGTTTACCTTATATAGGGTCTAAAAGCCGAATTTCGGCCAGATTACTTGATCAGTTTAATGATACCTCTCAGTCCTCCAAGGGGTTAGCAACCTTCGAGGATTACCAAAGATTACGAATGTTAAATTTGTCAGCTTTACTTTCTGGCTGGTAACGATAACTGAAAAAAATTTGAAAACAGAAGTTTTGCGCTCGGTCAGGCCCGATTGGGGTTAGCGGACATCCATACCTTGATGGATGCCCGCTAAATGCATATGGGTATGACATTCAAAATTTCTGTTTTCATTCCGGTCTCAGTATAACAACCGATAATTATTCCATTTTATTACAATGCTAATCAATAAACGACTGTGCGTCTGATAATCCGCCCAAGATACCAGATGATTTTAAGGTTTCTGAGCTTCAACTAGGCTCCGTCAAGTTACGTAATCCAATCACAGGAACAATTTGGTCTGAGGTGCTTATGCAGTTAGACACTGGGGCTGATATGACTTTGGTTCCAATAGAATTGACGATACTATAAGGGAGGAACAAGATCATGAATTTAACCCTAAAAGCTAAATGTGGTCTCAGTTTGCTCATCGGGCTAGGCTTGAGCCTTTGGTTTGGGGTCAGCTTGGCCCAAGCCCAATGTCCAAATGATTTGTGTTATGTTGACGCTAATGGGACATCCCTGACACCAGATGGGATAAGTTGGACCTCAGCCTACACCAACCTGCAAGATGCGCTCGTTGTGGCCCAAGCCGGGGACGAAATATGGGTGGCAGAGGGAGTCTACTACCCGGACGAGGGCGGGGGGCAGACCGACAATGATGTCACGGCCAGCTTTGCCCTGACCGATGGGGTCGAGATATACGGGGGCTTCGCGGCCACGGAGACCGTACGCAGTCAACGCCAGCCCAGAACCAACGTGACCGTCTTGAGCGGGGATATTGACGGCAATGATGGCACAGATGGGCAGGGGGTGGTCAGGACGACAGCCAATATTAACGGCGCGAACGCCCGCCACGTCATCTTCAACAGCGATGTTAGCAGCACGGCGGTCTTGGACGGCTTCACCATCACCGCTGGGGATGTGAATGTTGGGGGGTTCTGCCCGGGTAATAATAATTGCGGCGGGGGGATGTACAACATAAGAAGCAGTCCTGAGATGAGCCAAATCAGCTTTAGGGGCAATCGGGCTGGTGCCCACGGCGGGGGGATGGTCAACTGGGATAACAGCCATCCTAAGATGAGCCAAATCAGCTTTAGCGGCAATACTGCTACTCACCACGGCGGGGGGATGATCAACAGCCACAGCAGCCATCCTGAGATGAGCCAAGTCAGCTTTAGCGGCAATGCTGCTTCCGTCGGCGGGGGGATGTACAACCAGAACAACAGCCATCCTGAGATGAGCCAAGTCAGCTTTAGCGGCAATAATGCTGCTAACTTCGGCGGGGGGATGTACAACCAGAACAGCAGTCCTCACATTATCAATAGTATCTTCTGGGGGAACGCAGCGAATGTCCAGATGGATGCCCCGGCTCAAATTGCGAATAGCGGCACGAGCAGCCCGGTGGTCAGCGACACCTTGATTCAGGGTTCAGGTGGCAGCAGTGCTTGGCTGACCGCCTTGGGAAACGGCGGCCACAATCTGCTAGACGCAGACCCGTGGTTCCGAGAGCCTATCGACCCGGCGGATGCCCCCACCAGTGCTGGCAATCTGCGCCTTGAACCAGGCTGTTCCCCGGCCATTGATGCCGGCGATGACCGTGCCGCCAGCGGCCCTGAAGATTTAGATGGAGCCCCCCGCATCCAAGGGGCGGGGGTGGATTTGGGGGCTTATGAAAGTAGGCCGCCGATTACTCTCGTGGCCTGTATCAGCCTGAGCAAAGCGGTCAGCCCAGCCTGGGTTAGACCAGGCCAGCAGGTGACCTATACCTTGGTCTTGAGCAATAGCGGCGCAGTGAGTGACAGCGTCCGCTTAAGCGACCCCTTGCCCAGCGGGGTTGAGTTCGCCGCTTGGGTAGCGCAAGGGGGGGCGATGGAGAATGCTAATGAGATTAGCTGGCAGGGCCCAGTCACAGCGGGAGAAAGCATCAGCATCATCTTCGCGGGGACCAACCGCAACTTAAGCGGCCCCATCACCAACAGGGCTCAGTTCAGCGGCAGCGTCCAAACAGGGTCAAGCAGCGTCAGCTATAACGTCATTGAGCGGCTTTATGTTGACGCTAATGGGACATCCCCGACACCAGATGGGATAAGTTGGACCTCAGCCTACACCAACCTGCAAGATGCGCTCGCTGAGGCCATAGCCGGGGAAGAAATATGGGTGGCGAAGGGAGTCTACTACCCGGACGAGGGCGGGGGGCAGACCGACAATAATAGAGGGGCCAGCTTTGCCATGAAAAATGGGGTCGAGATATACGGGGGCTTCGCGGGCACGGAGACCGAGCGCAGTCAACGCCAGCCCAGAGCCAACCTGACCGTCTTGAGCGGGGATATTGACGGTGATGATGACACAGATAGCCATGGGGTGGTCACGGCGATAGGCAATATTAACGGCGCGAACGCCTACCACGTCATCAGGAACATCGGGGTTGGCAGAACGGCGGTCTTGGACGGCTTCACCATCACCGCTGGGCATGCTGAGGATATTAGCTGCCCGGATGGTTGCGGCGGGGGGATGTACAACGATGGCAGCAGTCCTGTGATAAACCAAGTCAGCTTTAGCGGCAATCGTGCTAGAAACAGCGGGGGGGGGATGCACAACGTTAGCAACAGCAGTCCTGTGATAAACCAAGTCAGCTTTAGCGGCAATTTTAGTAATGGCAGCGGGGGGGGGATGTTCAACGGTGACAGCAGTCTTGTGATAAACCAAGGCAGCTTTAGCGGCAATTCTAGTAATGGCAACGGCGGGGGGATATACAACATAAGAAGCAATCTTGAGATGAGCCAAATCAGCTTTAGCGGCAATTCTGCTATTAGCAACGGCGGGGGGATGTTCAACAGCACCAACAGCAATGTTCAGATTGTCAATAGTATCTTCTGGGGGAACTCAGTGTTTGGCATGATCAATGTCTCGGCTCAAATTTTTAATAGCACCGGTGTCAGCCCGGTGATCGGCTACACCTTGATTCAGGGTTCAGGTGGCAGCGGCGGTGCTTGGGTGAATAGCTTGGGCAGGGACGGCGGCAACAATCTAGACGCACCCCCGCTGTTCCAAGATCCCGCTGCTGGCAATCTGCGCCTTAGCGCAGGCTCCCCGGCCATTGATGCCGGCGATAATCGTGCGGCCAGCGGCCCGCTAGATTTAGATGGAGCCCCCCGCATCCAAGGGGCGAGGGTGGATTTGGGGGCCTACGAAACGGACGGGCCCCATATCAGCCTGAGCAAAGCGGTCAGTCCAGTCAGGGTTGACCCAGGCCAGCGGGTGACCTATACCTTGGCCTTGAGCAATAGCGGTGTGGTGAGTGACACCGTCCGCTTAAGCGACACCTTGCCCAGCGAGGTTGAGTTCGCCGCTTGGGTAGCGCAAGGGGGGGCGCAGATAATCGCTGATGAGATTAGCTGGCAAGGACCAATCCCAGCGGGAGAAAGCATCACCATCACCTTCGGGGTGACCAACCGCAGCTTAAGCGGCTTCATCACCAACACGGCTCAGTTCAGCAGCAGCTTCCAAATAGGGTCAAGCAGCGTCAGCTATAGCGTCTTGAAGCAGCTTTATGTTGACGCATCTGTGACCCTGACGATGACAGATGGGCTGACTTGGACCTCAGCCTACACCAACCTGCAAGATGCGCTCGCTGTGGCCCTAGCCGGGGACGAAATATGGGTGGCGAAGGGAGTCTACTACCCGGACGAGGGCCGGGGGCAGACCAACGATGATGTCACGGCCAGCTTTGCCCTGAAAAATGGGGTCGAGATATACGGGGGCTTCGCGGCCACGGAGACCGCACGCAGTCAACGCCAGCCCAGAGTCAACGTGACCGTCTTGAGCGGGGATATTGACCGCAATGATGGCACAGATGGGCAGGGGGTGGTCACGACGACAGCCAATATTACGGGGTCGAACGCCCGCCACGTCATCTTCAACAGCGATGTTAGCAGCACGGCCGTCTTGGACGGCTTCACCATCACCGCTGGGGATGTGAATGTGGGGGGGTTCTGCGCGGGTAATAATAATTGCGGCGGGGGGATGTTCAACATAAGAAGCAGTCCTGAGATGAGCCAAATCAGGTTTATAGGCAATCGGGCTGGGGCCCACGGCGGGGGGATGGTCAACTGGGATAACAGCCATCCTAAGATGAGCCAAATCAGCTTTAGCGGCAATTCTGCTACTCACCACGGCGGGGGGATGCTCAACGATAACAGCAGACCTGAGATGAGCCAAGTCAGCTTTAGCGGCAATCGGGCTAACATCGGCGGGGGGATGTTCAACCAGACCAACAGCAATCCTAAGATGAGCCAAGTCAGCTTTAGCGGCAATACTGCTGCTCTCAACGGCGGGGGGATGTTCAACGCTGGCAGCAGTCCTCACATTATCAATAGTATCTTCTGGGGGAACGCAGCGAGTGGCCTGATGAATGCCCCGGCTCAAATTCATAATCTCAACAGCACCCCGGTGATCAGCGACACCTTGATTCAGGGTTCAGGTGGCAGCAGTGCTTGGGATAACAACTTGGGCTCAAACGGCGGCAACAATCTAGACGCAGACCCGCGGTTCCGAGAGCCTATCGACCCGGCGGATGCCCCCACCAGTGCTGGCAATCTGCGCCTTGAATTAGGCTGTTCCCCGGCCATTGATGTCGGCGATGACCTGGCCGCCAGCGGCCCTGAAGATTTAGATGGAGCGACCCGCATCCAAGGGAGGGGGGTGGATTTGGGGGCATATGAAAGTAGGCCCGTGGCCTGTATCAGCCTGAGCAAAGCGGTCAGCCCAGCCCTGGTTGAACCAGACCAGCGGGTGACCTATACCTTGGTCTTGAGCAATAGCGGCGCAGTGAGTGACAGCGTCAGCTTAAGCGACCCCTTGCCCAGCGGGGTTGAGTTCGCCGCTTGGGGAGCGCAGGGGGGGGGGGGGGGGGGGTAGTGATAACCGCTAATGAAATCAGTTGGCAGGGCCCAGTCACAGCGGGAGAAAGCATCACCATCACCTTCGGGGTCAGCAACCTCAACTTAAGCGGCCCCATCACCAACAGGGCTCAGTTCAGCGGCAGCCTCCAAGCAGGGTCAAGCAGCGTCAGCCATACCGTCTTGCCGGTCGCCCCCCTCGCGGCTGACGACACCTACAGCACGACTGAAGACACCCGGCTGACGATCATCAGCCCCACTGGGGTCTTAAGCAATGATGGCGACCTCAACGGGGATATGCTGACCGCGACCGTCCAGAGCGATGTCAGCAGTGGGACACTGGACTTGCAACTTGACGGCAGCTTTGTCTATACCCCGCAGGCTCAGTTTAATGGTCAAGATTACTTCAGCTATCAGGTCTCAGACGGCGTGTTGACCGACACGGCCCTTGTGACCATCACCATCCGGGCGGTCAATGATGGGCCAGTAGCCTTTGACGATACAGCCAGCACCAAGGAAGACGAAGCGGTCAGCATCAGCGTGTTGAGCAATGATATGGATGTTGACAATAGTCGCTTGTCCCTGACGGCGGTCAGTCCAGCCCAGAACGGTACGACCAGCATCAGCGGGCAGCAGGTGGTCTACAGCCCGAGCCTGAACTTCGTCGGCACAGACAGCTTTACCTATCGCGTCTCTGATGGCGTGTTGAGCGACACGGCCTCTGTGACCGTGACCGTCAATGCGGTCAATGATGCGCCAGTAGCAGAGGCAGGAGCAGACCAAAGCGTGAGGGTCAGCCAAAGCGTGAGCCTTGATGGCAGCCTGAGCAGCGATGTCGAGGGGGATGCCTTGGGCTATGGCTGGCAGCAGACAGGCGGGCCCAGGGTGACCTTGAACACCCCCACCCTCAGCCGAACAACCTTCATCGTCCCAGCCACCCCGACCATCTTAACCTTCCGCCTAAGCGTGACCGATGAGCAGGGTCTAGCTTCAAGTTCATCTCAAGTGGTCATCACCGTCACAGATGAAGCGATTGCCGGCTTGAGGGCTCAAAACAGCAGCCCGGTCAAGGTTCAGGAGAGGGTGACTTTCACCGCGCACATCACAGCGGGGACGAATGTAAGCTATACTTGGGATTTTGGCGATGGGGGCAGTGCTGTGGGTCAAATAGCGAGCCATGTCTATACCCAAGCGGGAATGTACACCGCCAGGGTCTTGGCCAGCAACAGCAGCAATACCCTGACCGCCACGACAGGGGTGACGATTACCGATATTACAGAACCCAGTGTTGTAACCATCACAGGCTTGACTGTCCAAAACAGCAGCCCGGCCGCGCTCAATGAGGTCATCACCTTCACCGCCCACATCAGGGCCGGCGATAATGTGACCTACAGGTGGGACTTCGGGGATGGAGTCAGTGCTGTGGGTAAAGAAGTGAGCCATGTCTATCTCCAAGCGGGAACATACACCGCCACCGTCTTGGCCATCAACAGCATCAATACTCTGACCGCCACGACACGGGTGACGGTTACAGAGGAAGCGATTGCGGGCTTGACCGTCCAAAACACCAGCCCGGCCGCGGCCAATGAGGTCATCACCTTCACCGCCAGCATCACAGCGGGGACGAATGTGACCTACAGGTGGGACTTCGGGGATGGGTTCAGTGCTGTGGGTCAAAGGGTGCCCTATCTCTATCTCCAAACGGGAACATACACCGCCACCGTCGAGGCCAGCAACAGCAGCAACAGCTTGACCGCCACGACACGGGTGACGATTACCGATATTACAGAACCCAGTGTTGTAACCATCACAGGCTTGACTGTCCAAAACAGCAGCCCGGCCGCGGTCAATGAGGTCATCACCTTCACCGCCCACATCAGGGCCGGCGATAATGTGACCTACAGGTGGGACTTCGGGGATGGGTTCAGTGCTGTGGGTCAAGAAGTGACCCATGTCTATCCCCAAGCGGGACCTTACACCGCCACCGTCTTGGCCATCAACAGCATCAACAGGTTGACCGCCACGACACGGGTGACGATTACCAGTATTCCAGAGCCCAGTGATGAAGCCATCGCAGGCTTGACCATCCAAAACACCCCGGTCACGCTCAATGAGGTCATCACCTTCACCGCCAACATCACAGCGGGGACAAATGTAAGCTATACTTGGCAATTCGGGGATGGGGGCAGTGATGTGGGTCAAATCGTGAACCATGTCTATCCCCAAGCGGGAACATACACCGCCAGGGTCGTGGCCAGCAACAGCACCAATACCCTGACCGCCACGACCGTGGTCAGCATCATCCCTATCGAGAGTCCCGAGATTGATGTCACTGATTATCTAAGCCCTGACCTGCGGCTTGAAAACTTCACCGCCTATCAGGGGGTGGCCTACTCCTATACCGTCAAGGTTTCGTCAAGCCTGATGAGGGCTCAGACCCCTCATGTCCTTGAGACACAAATTTACACGCTCTCCGCCCTGCACAAGCCCGTTTGGCTGGCCTTTGTCGATCATCAGGATAATACAGGCACGCTCATGGGGGTGCCAGGGGCGGCGGACCGGGGCGAACAGGCGGTCACCATTCTGGCCACAGACGGACAAGTGAGCAGCACCGCCGTGTTGACCATTACGGTTGGGCCTAATCAGGTCTATCTGCCTTTGGTGTTTAAGTAGCACCTGAGACGAGCCCTGCGGTCACACGAAGACACATTGGCAATGCCGTAGACTGTGTGTAAGTTTTGGGGGTTCTTGTCGGCGGGCATCATAGACTCATGAAACCTCACCTACAAAAATTCGTCCAACAAATCATCCTTAGCTTTGTTCAGATAGAAGAAACATGGGTTAAACGGGGAACGCTCCTCGTTCTCACGCTACTATTCGCCCTCCTCATCACTTTTGGCATAACCTATGGCACAAATTATTTGTTACCAACTCAATCTTTGGGTCTCCTGTTTAGCCTTATTCTGTTCACCTTGATCTGCTTTGTTTTTCTACAACATCGCTTAGAAAGCGTCCTAACAGATATCTGGCATCCTGAACACCAAGTCTACCAGCAGGCACTGAGGGAGTTTGTTCAGACCACACAGCAAGAAATGGATTTTCATAAGGTTTTGATTTGGATCATCCAAACTTTAAGTAAATCCATTTCTGCCCAAAGTATCTGGATTTGGCTTTATCATCCAGAGAATAGCGAGTTGATTTTATCCAAAGTAGAAGGACCAAAGAAAGGAACAGGCTATGAACGCCTGCCTGTAGACCTGACTTTGACCAGTCTTCTGATGACCTCAAAGACAAACAGTCTGCCAGAGAGTGCCTTACGCCAAGGTCTGATGACCTTAGATATACAAATCATTGTTCCCATTCACTTAAACGATGAATTAATCGGCCTCTTGGGTTTAGAGCCGCTGCCTTTGGAGACAGACTACCGCTCAGACACCCTCGCCTTTCTCAAGTTGTTAATGAGTCAGGCGGCATTGGTCCTGAAGACGATGCGTCTGACGCTAGACTCTCATGAAATGGTCACGAACTTACAACTGGCTTATCGTCGTACGATTGATGCCCAAGAAAAAGAACGGCGTAGTTTGGCTGTTGAACTGCATGACGATATTTTAGGCCGTTTAACAACCATGACCTTAACTTTGCATAATTGCCAGATCCGTCTGAAAGACTGTTTACCAGATCAAATAGATCAAGTGTTAGCTTGGCTTGAGGATGTTGAAAAAGAGACAAAAAATCTTAACCAACGTCTACGCGAAATCACTCAAGGCTTACATCCCTCAGTATTGACCGATTTAGGGCTTGTCTTTGCCTTACAAGCCTATTTAGATACGCTGGCCCGACAAGCCTGGCCTCCCTCTGCGCCGCATAAAATTACCCTAACTGTCCAAGGATTCGGTTATGCACGTCTAAGGGACGAACGCCTGGAACGTGATATTTATAGTTTAACTCGCCAGGCCTTAGACAACGCCATCAAACATGCTCAGGCTGAACAAATTTTTATGCACTTACACTGGGGGAGTGAATTTCTCAGTATTACTATTCGAGATACGGGTAAAGGATTACGTGATACGCCAGAAATTCTCATGGGCCAAAATGGCCGCATTGGCTTACTCTCCATGAATGAACGTGCCAAAGCTTGGCAAGGACACCTCAGCTTTCAGTCACAACCAAATAAGGGCACAACCGTCTACGCCCAAATTCCCCTAAACCAAGCCAGTCAGTGTCCAAATGAGTTACAGGTCTTCACCCAATATTTTACTCATGTCGTTGATAAATAAATTCATTCACTAGCGGACAACTTTATTTGAGAAAAGCTCAAAGGCATCAATCTCCGGCCTCTAAAAATAATAAAACCGCCACAATTCTCGGATTACGAGCGGCCTCAGAGGTTAGTTCAAGTTTGCTGAAAATATTATTAACATGACTTTCCACAGTCCGTTCACTGATGTCCAGACGGCGGGCAATGCTGACATTTGTATAACCTTCGGCCATTTGGCCCAACACTTCTAATTCTCGCTTGGTTAGGGCATGAAATTTGGAATCAGGTTTATGTGCTGCGAATTTGATTAACTCATCCTGAATTTCAGGGGCTAAAATAGCCCCGCCCTCAAACACGACCTCAATAGCGCGGATCAATTCAGCCGGTTCGCTCAATCGTGTCTTGAGCAAATAGGCTTTGCCAGCAGTTCCATTTTGCAGAAAAATCTCTGCGTACTGACGTTGATTATAATGTGAAAAAATGACAATCCCCACCTCAGGCAATATGGCTCTAATCTTTTCGGCGGCTTCAATACCATTCATTTTAGGCATTTGGATATCCAACATTACTACATCAGGTTTCAAGCGTTCTGCCGCTTCTACAGCCTCTTCTCCATTCGCCACAGCATCCAAAACATTGATATGGGATACCTCATCCAAGGTAATTAAATAGGTATTCCGCAAAATCGTTTGATCTTCGGCAATGAGGATATTGATTGAAGACATAAACCTTTCCTTAATTAATATCGCTTCAACAATGAAGCCATCACTTACAGGTCAATCTTCACCACCCAGCCTGATGTGGCATCACAATATAGGAGGTTTGCCCCAAAAATAGATAAGCCATGAGGCTGTGGCTCCGTTTCAGGAATGACAAGGCGGTCTAACTCTGACCCATCGTTCAAATCCAATTTCACAAGCACTCGGTCAGCTGTATGCACGACCCACAAACCATCAGCTACCCGAACCACGCCATGTCCACGATGATAAGGCAAAGGAATCACCTGCTGAATCTGCCAATCAGTGATACGAACCTTACTCAGGGTCTGGTCTTTCAAAGTCGTTAACCAAATATAATCCGGTTCATAGGTATCATACTCTATGCCGTGTGTCCCTCCCCCGCCAGGCAGCGGATAACGAGCTAGGGTGTCTCCTGTTTGAGGATCAATTTTTAATATCTCTCCCATTTTAGGCAGCGCGTCATGGGGGCGAGCAGGCCGCCAGAGCGCGGCTGCCCCATTCGCTGCTAACCAAAGTCCTCCCTGACCATAAGTTAAGCCACTGGTATTAGAGGATTGGCTTGGAATATCTCGAATGAGTTTCGTGACCCCATATTCTGATGGCTCTCCAATTTCGACCAAAGACAGACGGTCTGTAATTTGATCAGCCACCCACAAGCCTTCATCCGTCACTTGCAAGCCATTCGGCACTGCATAGGGAGATCGGAATAATTTTGTAATCTTCCTTGTCATATCTTATACTCCATGAAAAAATAGCCACGGTGATCATTTTATCACTGTGGCTATTGTTATATATTGCCCTAATTCTTCGTATGTCAACGCATTAAAAATTCAATCACAACATCTACCCAGTCATCCGTTTGCCATAGCAGGCCATGTCCATATTCACCATAAAGAAGCAATTCTGCATTGGGGATGCCTTCTGCTAAAAGACCTGCATTTTTGACTGGAATGAGAATGTCCTGAGTGCCATGAATGACGAGCGTTGATTGATCAATCTCAGACAAAGCCTCTAGCGTATCCAAATCATCCAAGTAACCTAATTGTGCTTGATAACCTGAGGCTGTTATTGGGTTCGCTTGATAACGGGCCTGAAGTTGCGCGATACGCTCTTGATTTGCCTCTATATACTCCTGAGAAAATAAGGTTAACACAATGAGATGAACAGCCTGGTCTTGATCATCACTTTCAAGAATCTCAACAATTTGATTACCTGCTTCTTTAATATTCGCAACAGCTTCAGGTTGTTGTAAACCCACTAAAGTACTGATTAATATGAGCTTTAAGACCCGCTCGGGATGATTCAAGGCCAGTTCTTGAGCCACTGCGCCACCCATGCCGAAACCTAAAACATAAGCGCGTTCAATATTCAAAGCATCCATGAGACCAAGCGTATCTTGCACCATCAATTCAGTAGAATAGGGGCCTTCTGTCACATCTGTTTGACCTGCTCCTCGGTTATCGAACAAAATAACTTGGAAATTTTGGGACAAGACTTCAATTGTAGCGGCTTCCCACCAAGTTAAATTTCCCCCTAAGTCCATTACCATAATCAAAGGCAACCCTTGTTTACCTTGAATATCATAATACAGGGTCAAACCATCTAACTCAACGGTTCCAGGACCAACAGACAAGAGACGAGCAGTCATTGAATCAGCCTTACCATCCGTTTCAGATGAGACTTGGTGTGGTTCAGTGGCACTTCGCGCTGCATCAAGTACTGCTTGGGCTGCCTCAACAGCTGCTTGGGCAGCAGCAGCGGCCTCAGTGGCCGCGGCCGCTGATTGAGCCGCCGCGGCCGCTGCTTCGGCGACCGTCGCTGCTGTTTCAGACATTTCAAGACTCTTACTTGCTATGGTCGTTGTGGCATTGGTGACAGAAATTGCATTTGCCTGGGCTGTAGAAGCGGCCTGCGCTGCCTCTTCCGCTGAACTCGCACTTGCTTCCGCCGCACTTACTGCTGCATTTGCTGCTACCTGCAACTTACTAGCTGTAGCTATTGCTTGAGCTGACGCTTCTTCACTCATCTGCGCTGAGGTCGCTGCTTCCTCTGCTGAACTCGCACTTGCTTCCATGGCACCCACAGCCTCGTCTGCTGCTGCTACTGCTGAAACTGATGCTTCTTCACTCATCTGCGCGGATATCACTGCTTCTTGCGCGGCATTTGCACTCGCTTCCGCAGAGACTTGACTTGCCTCAGCAGCCTCTATAGCATTCGTCTCGGCCTTAGCTGCACGGTCCGCCGAGACTGCTACTGTCCCTACAGCCACTTTGCTTGATGCCGCTGCTGCCACAGCTTCTTCTGATGCTTCCCTACTGGCCTCGGCGGTTTCCGCCGAAGTCATCGCCGCATTAAGTGCTTGGTCTGCTGAATTTTGGCTGGCTTCTACAGCTAATTTAGTCTCTTCTAAAGAAGCCGTACTTATTTCCGCAGCATTCGCTGATGCTTCAGCAGCATCCTCACTTGCTGCTGCGGAACGCATCGCTTCTACAGCAGCATTGGTTGCGGCTTCAGAAGCTGCTAAACTTGTTTGGGCTGAATTTGCAGTTTCCTGCGCTGTATCTGCTGCCATTTCTTGAGCCAATTTTGCTTCATTGGCCGCATTCTCACTGGCTTCAGCCAAATTTTCCGCTTGCTCTGTCGAATCAGCAACCGTTAAAGCATTGGCACTGACAGAACTTGCCGCCCTGACCGCAGAAAGGGCTGCTTCTTCAGCCGCATCAGCACTGATTTGGGCCGAGTTAGCAGCAGCATCGGCAGCACTTATCGCTCCTGTCGTTGTAGCCTTGCTGGTTTCCGCCGCTTCCACAGCCTCTTGAGCTGCCGAAACCGCTTGCGCTGATGCAGCATGAGCTTCATCCGCAGCATCACCACTTGCTGTAGCTGCTAAATTTGCCCTATCAACGGCTGCTTCTGCTTGATTCGTCAAGATTTCTATGTCTTCCGCTGCATCTGCCGAGGCTATGGCGATCGCCTCTTTGGCACTCATTACCTGATCTAAGGCTTCTATCATCTGCTCTAAAGCCACTTTACTTTCACTCGCTGAATTACCGCTTTCTACAGCAGCTATTCCGCTTTCTACAGCAGCCATCTCTGCATCTTTTGCAGCAGCGGTAGCTTGACCAGCCACAGTATCCCTGTCTAGATCTGCCTGCTCTAAAGCTATAACAGTCGCTGCTGTTGCCTCTTCCGCCTTTTCAGCAGCTTCCACAGCCCTCTCCGCTGCTTCTTTGGCCTCAACGGCTGCCTGTTCACTCATCGCTGTAGCTTCCGTTGCACTTTCGGCAGATATTTCTGACTGGTTCGTTAATGCTTCTATATCTTCCGCTGCATCTGCTAGAGCAATAGCTATCGCCTCTTTTGCACTTGTCACTTGCTCTAGGGCTTCTATCGTCTGCTCCGCCGCAGCCTCTGCTTCATCTTTCAAGCCCTCCATTTCTGTTGCTGCTTCTGCTAAAGCGACCTCTATCGCCTCTTCTGCACTTTCTGCATTCTTCGCCGCAATTTCTGCTGCACCTTTTAAGCTCTCTATTTCTGTTGCTGCATCTGCTAGAGCAATAGCTATCGCCTCTTTTGCACTTGTCACTTGCTCTAGGGCTTCTATCGTCTGCTCCACCGCAGTTTCTGCTTCATCTTTCAAGTTCTCCATTTCTGTTGCTGCTTCTGCTAAAGCGACCTCTATCGCCTCTTCTGCACTTTCTGCATTCTTCGCTGTAGCTTCTACTTCATCTTTCAAGTTCTCCATTTCTGTTGCTGCTTCTGCTAAAGCGACCTCTATCGCCTCTTCTGCACTTTCTGCATTCTTCGCTGTAGCTTCTACTTCATCTTTCAAGTTCTCCATTTCTGTTGCTGCTTCTGCTAAAGCGACCTCTATCGCCTCTTCTGCACTTGTCACTTGCTCTAGGGCTTCTATCGTCTGCTCCGCCGCAGCCTCTGCTTCATCTTTCAAGCCCTCTATTTCTGTTGCTGCTTCTGCTAAAGCGACCTCTATCGCCTCTTCTGCACTTTCTGCATTCTTCGCTGTAGCTTCTACTTCATCTTTCAAGTTCTCCATTTCTGTTGCTGCTTCTGCTAAAGCGACCTCTATCGCCTCTTCTGCACTTGTCACTTGCTCTAGGGCTTCTATCGTCTGCTCCGCCGCAGCCTCTGCTTCATCTTTCAAGCCCTCTATTTCTGTTGCTGCTTCTGCTAAAGCGACCTCTATCGCCTCTTCTGCACTTTCTGCATTCTTCGCTGTAGCTTCTACTTCATCTTTCAAGTTCTCCATTTCTGTTGCTGCTTCTGCTAAAGCGACCTCTATCGCCTCTTCTGCACTTTCTGCATTCTTCGCTGTAGCTTCTACTTCATCTTTCAAGTTCTCCATTTCTGTTGCTGCTTCTGCTAAAGCGACCTCTATCGCCTCTTCTGCACTTTCTGCATTCTTCGCCGCAATTTCTGCTGCACCTTTTAAGCTCTCTATTTCTGTTGCTGCATCTGCTAAAGCGACCTCTATCGCCTCTTCTGCACTTTCTGCATTCTCTGCCGCATTTATGCTCACTTGCGCCGCATCTTTGGCCTCATTAGCAGCATTATCAGCCGCTTCTGCTAAAGCAGCACTGGCCTTTGCTGCACTTTCTGCATTGGCACTGCCTTCAGACACAATCAAAGCATTGCTTTCTACAGCACCAGCAATATTTTCAGCCGTCTTAAGGGCTTCAGCGGATGCTGCGTTGGCTTCACTAGCAGCATTAGCCGCCACTTCTGCTGACCCTGCTGCTTCCGCTGCAGAGGCGGCACTTGCTTCTGCCGCACTTGTTGCCGCTTCTGCTGCACTGGCTGCTTCTGCTGTAGAGGCGGCACTTGCTTCTGCTGAAGATACACTTTCAGTCGCTGCATTTTGAGCATCTATTGCCACATTCATCGACGTTTCGGCTGAACTAGCACTCGCTTCTGCCGCAGCCGCACTTGCTTCTGCAGAGGCGGCACTCGCTTCTGCCGCACTTGTCGCCGCTTCTGCTGCTCCTACTGCTTCTGCCGCTGACGCAGCACTCCCTTCTGCCGCACTGGCTGCTTCCGCTGCTGAGGCGGCACTTGCTTCTGCTGAAGATACACTTTCAGTCGCCGCATTTTGAGCATCTATCGCTGCATTCATCGACGTTTCGGCTGAACTAGCACTTGCTTCTGTAGAGGCGGCACTCGCTTCTGCCGCACTTGTCGCCGCTTCTGCTGCTCCTACTGCTTCTGC
Source organism: Anaerolineae bacterium (assembly GCA_965199695.1). Taxonomy (GTDB): domain Bacteria; phylum Chloroflexota; class Anaerolineae; order 4572-78; family 4572-78; genus CBDAUV01. The sequence continues at coordinate 4,293,927 of OZ241372.1, forward strand.
CGCTGACGCAGCACTCCCTTCTGCCGCACTGGCTGCTTCCGCTGCTGAGGCGGCACTTGCTTCTGCTGAAGATACACTTTCAGTCGCCGCATTTTGAGCATCTATCGCTGCATTCATCGACGTTTCGGCTGAATTAGCACTCGCTTCTGCCGCAGCCACAGCATTCCCAGCCTCATCTTGTGCTTGAGAGGCAAAATTCATACTCCTCACCGCCGCAATATCTGCACTCTTTTTGGCCTCTTCAGCATCTTGAGCTGAATTAGCAGCATTCTGAGCTGAACTAGCAGCATCACGCGCTGAATCAGCACTGGCTATCGCGGCATCAGCAGCCCTATCGGCCGTGGTCGCTGCTTCATCAGCATAAAGGGCACTAGCATCAGCAAATGAAAGGGCTGTCCCGATTGCTTCTGTGGTTGTTGCTGTGCTTCTATCTTGCGTAAAGGCCAAAAGGAAACTAGCCGATTCCGTATTCAACAAGGCTTCCGCTTTTGTAACGGGAGGAATACATAATCGCCAATCTGGTTCAATGATGTCAGGGTCTGTAATCAGGGTATACCGATCGTCTCGTAAAGACTCCGTATTAGTCGCAATAAAAATGGCCGGATAAGCTAAAACATTACCAAAAAATAGTTCGGCAATCCGCCCCAACTCATCCCCTTGTTCAACGATAAAATCAGTTTCACAAGCAGCCTCAGACCCTTTTTGGGCGGTCCCTTGAATTGGTGTCCAAAATAAAATGGACAAAATAAGCGCGATTTTGAGACATCTTTGCATGGCTTCCTCCGAAGAAAGCTAAAATTTTTGCATTTGATAATCAAGCGGATCAATATTTACCACAGATGAAAACAAATTCCATAAGCCCTTAAGCAGGCATATCAATGACCTCGCCATAGGCAAATGATAAGATGTAATGATAAAGGCTGTGTCTGCCCTATTATACACCGACGATCAGGTTACGAAAATTTGACGATAGTGATTAGTTTTTAGTTTAAGATACAGTGAACACTAATTACTAACCACCAGATATGCAAATCGGGGCCACAGATACCAGCCATTTCTTGACGCAATAAAAGTGTCGTTGATGTTGGATCTGGTAGAGGATATTCTCGAATATCAAAATCCTGACCCTGAACAACCACAGCCCGACCAGTTCGTTGCATGATGTCTCCTCGAAAATGAACAATTAGAAATGGAAATTAATTAATAACTCACAAAAAATTAACAATTAATTATTTCATCATCCTTTAACTCCTGTGATAACAATACCTTGAATATAATATTTCTGAGCCACAAAGAAAAGAACAATACAAGGGGATAAGACCACAAGCGAGGCGGCCATGAGTAAAGTCCATTCAACCCGATACTGCCCTTGAAAATAACGCAGACCTAAAGCGAGGGTGAAATTTTCGGTAGATGAGAGAAAAATCAAGGGACCTAAAAAATCATTCCAATGATGCATGAACGAAAAAACTAAAATGATGCCCAAGGCAGGTCTAATCAGGGGCAGGGAAATATGTCGAAAAATGCCGAAGGTGCTACAGCCGTCGACTCTTGCGGAATCGTCTAACTCTCGCGGTAAGGTTCTAAAAAATTGACGCAATAAAAAAATAAAAAAAGCATTGGTTCCAAAGAAGGTAGGGATCACCAACGGGGCAAAGGTATCAATCCAGCCTAAACCTTTAAACCAGATAAACAAAGGTACAATGATTGAGGGGTAAGGCAACATCATGGTCGCCAAAACCAGCAAGAAAAGAAGATCTCGACCTGGGAACTCAATCCGGGCAAATCCGAAGCCAATTAAAGCACTGGATAACAAATGTCCAAAAATAGACAAACCGGTAATGGTAATGGTGTTCCACAGCCATTGATTGAAGGGTAAGACGGTCCAAGCTTGGGTATAATTTTCCCAGCGTGGCACGAGTGGAATCCATTCAATGGGAAAGGTAAATTCTGTGCCTGGTTTTTTGAGAGAGGTACTGATCATCCAGAAAAAGGGCAATAAAACAAAAATTCCCCCTAAAATCAATAGAAAATAGACCCCCAATTTGGTCAGTTGATCCTGCCGCTGCTGACTCTTAAAGGTCGCCGTCAGATAAGTTGTCATATCAATCATCCCCCTTCATAATAGACCCAACTTGAGGAGGTTTTTAGAATAATGAAGGTAAAAGCTAAGATTACGAGAAATAATATCCAAGCCAAAGCCGAAGCATAGCCTAGACTAAACCAGTCAAATGCTTGTTGATACAGATAGAGGACATAAAAGAGGGTGGCATAATTGGGGCCGCCTTTTGTCATGATAAAGGCTTGGGTGAATACTTGAAAAGAGCCAATAATGCCCATGACCAGATTCAAGAGGAGAACTGGGGTAATGAGCGGGAGGGTGACATGCCAAAATCGTCGCCATGTCCCTGCTCCATCTAAGGTTGCGGCTTCATAAAAGACGGTCGGTACGCCTTGCAAGGCTCCTAAATAAATGAGCATGCCACCACCAACGCCCCAAACACTCATAATAATCAAAGCTGGCATAGCCCAAGTCTCACTGCCCAGCCAAGCAGGCCCAATGATACCGATTTTCTTCAATAAAACATTAATCACCCCGAAACGCGGATTAAAAATCCACAGCCAAAGCAAAGAGACAGCCACACCAGAGGTGACACTGGGCAAATAGAAAGTAGTTCTGAAAAAAGACACTCCTTTGATTTTCTGATTCAACAAAATAGCCAAAAACAGGCCGAGAGCCAAATTAAGGGGGACATTCAACAAATAATAGGCCGTTACTTTTAAGGATTGCCAAAAGAACTGATCTTCGATCATCTTCCGGTAGTTCTGGAATCCCACAAATTTGGGATCACCCATCATATTCCATTGGGAGAGACTAATAGCGAAGGAGCCGAGTAAGGCCCCTGCGGTGAAGATGATAAACCCAATGATCCAGGGGGAAATAAATAAATATCCCTCAAAGGTACGTTGCCAATAAACTTTGCTTTTACCTAACATAGGGCGTAAGAAATAGGCAGTAAGAAGTAGATAGTAAGGCTTAGGTGGTAAATTAAGGAGAAATCACGATAAATAATCGTCTGAAATCAAGGCCCTACTGCCGATTTTAACTTTCAGCCAAAACTTCTTCAATTAATGCACACATGTCGGCAGCAGCCTCGGTAGGTGTTTTGGTGCCACGTTGGATATTTTCAATTTCGGTGGGGATGATGGTGAACAAGACGCGATAAGGTTGTGGGCTACGCGGAACGTAGGGGTTAGGAATGGTGTAGGTGTATCCTGCCCGGATCATATCCAGATCTAATTCGCCCAAGGGTTCAGTGTAGGCTTTTGATTCAAAGATTGACATACGGGTGGGGCCATCAGAGAAGGCCAAGGTGATGCCTTGCTCATAACTTTCTTCCCAGGCTTCTTTACTGCTTCGGTAAGCGGCCCAGTTGAAAGCCATGTCGGGGTTGGGGCTATCAGTAGAAATAACGATTTGATCGGTATCGCCCCAAGTGCGGAAGCCTGCCGGCCCAGCGGGCAGGACGACAAAATCCCACGCAAAGGGCAAGCGACGTTCTTCGCGCAAGTCGCGGACAGAGTCACAGGTTGTCGCACCAGCCACAGCAATACGACCCGTAGGGAAATTAATCCCTAATTGATTGGCCTGCATTTCAGGAGCTGGTTGAATATGATGCTCTAACACTATATCGGCCATGAATTGAAAGCTCTCAATCGCTGCATCCTCGTTGAGGGTACAGGTAGAGACCGATTCATCAAAAATTTCACCGCCGAAGAGACGAATGAAGGTGGTAATAGCTGTGCCACCGACACCACCATAGAAGAATTGGTCCGTCTCACCATCACCATCCAAGTCTTTGGTCAAAGACTTGCCCATTTCAATGAAAGCGTTCCAGTTCCACCCTTCTTCTTTTTTCTCCCAATAAAGCTCGGCGGGGGTGGGTAAACCTTCTTCCTCGAAGAGGGATTTATTATAACGCAATTGATGGGTGCATGATTTTTGAGGCAAACCGTAAATATGACCATCAAAGGAAGCATCGCCTTTATACAAAATATCGTCATAATTGAGGCCTGGTTCAGCGGCTTTGATATAATCATCAATAATGATTGAACCACCGACATCATAGGTTTCGGTCATCAGAGCGGGATGACAGCCAAAGGTGTCAGGGGCTGTTCCGCCAGCGACCATGACCGGAATTTTAGTGTTATAGTCGCCCCAAGGTAAAACCAATGGTTTCACAGCTGCACCCTCGTAACGCTCTGAAAAAAAATCAGCCAAAGCATCTTCTGTGCCTAAATCGTCTTCACTGCCATGTCGCGCCCAGCCCAATTCAATGGCCTCTTGAGATGGCACAGCAGCCCCTTCTTCAGGAGCCTGCATGGGTACACAAGCCGTGACAACCAGAGCCGCTGACCCCAATCCGGCCAAACGTAAAAAATCACGTCGACTATAGTTAGGGCATCTTATATCTTTCAACATTCTATTCTCCTTTGAATATTAGAACATCTCTAAATTAAGATCATACTTAGGCTGCATCTTAACGTACAATTAGTATCCTGTCAACTACCGTAGATGAGAAGAAATAGAAAAGGCGATTTCACCTCAGAAATCATCTTTTTAGCCAAACTGCCATATATCAAACAAAATAGGTTCTATGAGAATTTGTGTGGTGGACAAATTCATCCGCTAGAAAAAGTAGCAAGGTGGCAAAGTCCGTGCATAACCATTTATCTCCGCTGACTTTGCCACTCTACAACTTCGCAACTTTACTCATTTACACGGTGTTTTCTTTATTTCCACAAAATTTCTCAATAAGCCACAAAATAAAAACCCCTTAGACACCGATAAACTAAGGGGTTTTAGCAAAACGGCAGACAGCCAAATGACTGACTGATCCTTAGTATCGCACAGACAGCCTTCTTGGTCAAGCCTCTCCTTAATTATTGGGGACAGTTCAATGTAGGGGACAACAGCAAGCGTTACTTTTAGCGCATTTTGGGGCAATCAGGTTATAATAGGTTGTACTTCCCACAGTTGCAGGAAGTACATCTTAGAAATGAAAAGTCATGGGCCTGCGACTTTGCCACCTTGCCCCGCTGCTCTATCGGGCCTGATTAATGCGCTTTCGCATTGTTTGCGCGGTTCCACGCGGGTTTTTGCTATATAAAATAGCGCGTGATATAGACACAACTTCAATCAGCTTTGTCCCCCAATCTACTGAAGATATTTCACGATGACCATTTGGAAATGCTTCAGGATATTGCATCGGGTCGGGGTCTAGCCCTAAACAAAGCAAGCTATTATTGGTTTGAATTGATTCGGTTAACTTTTCATAAAACGAAGGCATCTTATTAACCTCTCCAAGGTTTATCAATAGGGCCTGAGAATTAATATTTTCCCTCATTACTAAGGGGAGATCGTTAGTCTGACAAAGTCACTCACCTTATTTCAGCAATTTATACTTGGCAAGATGAGCAAATCTTTCTATAATTCTTTTTCTACTAATTACTAATTGCTAATTGTGCAGGCTTGTCCATGAAAACTTATGAAAAATCTTGTGGAGCCGTTATCTTCAAAGAAGAAAATAAACAGCGTTTCTATTTAACTGTCGAGTATAAATCCGAGCTAGGCTATTGGGGCTTGGTCAAAGGTCATGTTGAACCCGAGGAAACAGAATTAGAAACGACCCGTCGTGAAATTTATGAAGAAGTTGGTCTGCAAGACTTGACCTTTGTTGATGGCTTTCGCACTGAAATCCGTTATTCGCCTAAGCCTCAGGTTGAAAAACTGGTTGTATTTTTTCTGGCGAAAACGCATACTGATCAGGTCGAATATCTATGGGATGAACATACAGATCATCGCTGGCTAGATTACGAAGCTATCATCTCCCAGCTAACCTATCATGGTGATCAAGGTGTTATCCGACAAGCTGAATCATTTTTGAGATCACAACATTTCAATCAACGCGACCATCTATCTTGACCGCGCCTGATTTTGAATCAGGGCCAAGTCAAGGTGGTCGGGCAACAGCAGAAAATTGGGGGATCTGGATCATGCGAGCGGATGGGTCTGATCTACGGCAAATTTTTGTCTTCGATGGCGGGGGGATGCGGGCCAATCGGCTAGATTTACCTTACGGGGCGCGAGATTGGTATGAGGAGCAGATTTCATGGGGATGGTGAGGTCTTCGCCTTGGTCATTAAAGTTACTGATTTATTCGACGTGGAGTCGGTAAATTTAAGTCCAGCATATTACGAGGTGAGCATGCTTGTCAAAGAGGCCAAAGCTATAGCACATCAGTGGGTAATTGAAACTGTGAGTGAAAGCCCTGATTTTTATGGTGCTTTTTATCATGGCTCAATCAATTGGCTGCCCGATGACGCTGTTATTTCAACCACATCCGATGTAGATCTGATGCTTGTGTTTGACAATCCCCCCTCTACCAAGTTAGGGAAGTTTATCTACCAAGATCTGATGCTCGAAGTCTCCTATTTATCTCGCGACCATCTTCAATCAGCTCAACATGTCTTGGGTCAATATCATCTTGCTGGCAGTTTTTGGAAACCGAATATTATCTTAGACCCATCAGGCCAGTTAACGAAACTTCAGGCCGCTATTTCCAAGGTCTATACGAAGCGAAAATGGGTTTATCAACGTTGTGAACAGGCCAGAGAGAAAACCCTTCAAGGCTTCCGTCTAAATGAGACAGATCCTTTTCATGACCAAGTGATGTCCTGGATATTTGCGACAGGCATCACAACCCATATCCTGCTGGTTGCTGGCTTGAAAAACCCCACTGTGCGGCGACGATATGTAGCGACTCAACAACTCCTAGCAGCGTATGGTTACTTGGCTTTCTATGAAACGCTTTTGGAGATATTGGGCTGTGCCCACATGCGTCGAAGCCAAGTTGCACATCATTTGACCCTCCTGTCAGAAGTATTCGATACGACCAAAGCCGTGGTCAAGACACCCTTATTTTTTGCTTCGGATATCAGCGAGCCCGCTCGCCCCCTCGCCATTGATGGTAGCTGGGAACTCATCGAAAACGGTTATCATCGAGAGGCTATCTTTTGGATCGTGGTCACATATACCCGGTGTCAGAATATCCTCTATCTGGATGCCCCAATGACAATGCAGGTACAGTATCGTTCCGGTTATGATGAGCTACTCAATGATCTTGGTATCACCTCATTTACGGATCTTCAACAAGGGTATAAACGGGTGAAGGATAGCCTCCCTCAGGTTTGGAAAGTGGCGGAAGCCATTATCGCCGCTAATCCGCAAATCGAAGATTAATCTATATAGTGCTAAAAACTTTTGTATGAAACTTTATCTCATTTTGACCTTCACCTATTCCCTCATTCATTTTGACATTCCTCCGATAATTCAGTATCCTGTGGCCTTCAACGCTAATCAATTGCTCAGTGCTAATCGTTAAGTGCTAATTGTTAATCATTATCCTCAAAGGAGGCAGGAAAAGTTAAACACAACTTTGGGACACTACCAAAATGAAAAAGCGTATGCCTTTGTAACCAAAGGACCGCGTGTTACGAATGGTCGAATGTCACGAATTTTTAAAGATTTGTGCCATTCGTGATCTGTCGTTTTTAATTAAGTGCTAATTACTAATTGATTTTCAAAGGAGATTGACTTATGCCTGCGCCAATTGCGCTTCAGCTCTATACCCTCCGCGAAGCCATGAATGAAGACTTCCCAGGTACAATCGAAAAAGTAGCCGAGATGGGGTATGTGGGGGTTGAAACGGCTGGATTCCCCGGCACAAATGCCCCAGAAGCGGCCAAACTGTTTCAAGATTTAGGCTTAACTGTTAGCAGCGTTCATGCCCCACTGCCGCTAGGCGACCAAAAAAATGAAGTTTTAGATACGATGGCTGCCTTAAAGTGTCAATATCTGGTTTCCCCCTTTATGCCGCCCAGCGACTATGAAACGGTTGCGGGCATTAAAAAAGTGGCAGACCAATTTAATGAAGCGAATGCCGTGGCCAAAGAGAATGGCCTACAATTTGGCATCCATAACCATTGGTGGGAATTTCTAATCGTCGAAGGCCAGCCCGCCTATAAGTATTTGGTCGACTATATCGATTCAGAAATCTTTTTTGAAATCGACACCTATTGGGTACAAACTGGTGGACCTGATCCCGTTGCTGTTGTTAAAGAACTGGGTCAACGAGTGCCCCTCTTACATATCAAGGATGGGCCAGCCGATACCAATGAACCCCAAAAGCCAATGGTTGCAGCGGGTGAAGGGGTCCTGGACTTCCCAGCTATTGTCGAAGCCAGTCAGGGCATCGCCGAATGGCTGATCATTGAACTGGACCATTGTACGACGGATATGGTAGGGGCAGTACAAAAGAGTTATACTTATTTGGTCGGGGAGGGTCTAGCCCGTGGCAATAAATCGTAAGGTGCGCGTTGGCATCATCGGTTGTGGTAATATTAGCGGGGCTTATTTCAAAGGGTGCGCCAATTTTGACATCCTAGATGTTGTGGCCTGTGCCGATATTAACATGGCTGCGGCTGAAACGAAAGCGGAAGCGTATGGTGTTCGGGCTTGCCGTGTCGATGATATTTTGGCTGACTCAACCATTGATCTTATCATTAACCTCACTGTGCCGCTGGCCCATGCAGATGTCACCTGCCTTATCTTAGAGTCAGGAAAACATGCTTATTGTGAAAAGCCTTTGGCCGTCCACCGAGCTGATGGACAACGAGTCTTAGCTTTGGCTGAGGAAAAGGATTTACGCCTCGGCTGTGCCCCGGATACCTTTCTCGGCGGGGGCATTCAAACGTGTCGTAAATTGATCGACGATGGGTGGATTGGACAGCCCATCGCGGCCACAGCCTTTATGATGGGCCACGGCCCAGAAGATTGGCATCCCAATCCTGATTTTTTCTATAAAATTGGCGGCGGGCCGATGTTGGACATGGGGCCTTATTATTTGACTGCTTTGATTAACCTGCTCGGCCCAGTCAAACGCCTCTGTGGGTCAGCCCAAAAATCTTTTCCAGAGCGTGTCATCGGCAATCGTCAAAACCGTTACGGTGAAACCATCCCAGTCGATGTTCCGACTCATGTCAGTGGGGTGCTTGACTTTGCCAGTGGCGCGGTAGGAACAATGGTGATCAGCTTTGACATCTGGGGATCACAACTCCCTCGTCTTGAAATTTATGGCTCTACAGGCACCTTGGTTGTGCCAGACCCCAATACCTTTGGGGGGCCTGTCTTATTACTTCAAGCCCACAGCCGAGACTGGAATAAAATTCCTTTGACTCATAGCTCTGAGGTTGGACGTGGTATTGGCGTGGCTGATCTCGCTTCCGCTATTCTCACTGGTCGAGCGCACAGAGTCAACGGTCATTTAGCTTATCATGTCCTCGATCTCATGCACACCTTCTTCGATTCTTCTAATAGCGGAAAGCATATCCTGATCGAAAGCACCTGTGAGCAACCAGCCCCCTTACCTTTGGGGTTAATGGCTGGACAATTGGATTAGGCAGCATTTTTAATTCTTGATGTTTAATTTTTACTTAAAAAGGAGATTTTCTCATGGGTAGACCCGTAACCCTTTTTACTGGACAATGGGCAGATTTGTCCTTAGAAACTTTGGCCCAAAAAGTGAGCGCGTGGGGCTTTGATGGCCTTGAACTAGCTTGTTGGGGCGATCATTTTGAAGTAGACAAAGCATTGGCCGACGATGGTTATGTGCAAACGCGCCATGATATTTTGAACAAGTATGGCCTGAAATGTTTTGCCATTAGCAATCACTTGGTTGGTCAAGGTGTCTGCGATTTAATTGATGAGCGACACAAAGGTATTTTACCGCCTCATGTTTGGGGCGATGGCGACCCAGAAGGGGTCCGTCAACGAGCAGCCGAAGAAATGAAGAATACAGCCAAAGCGGCTAAACGCTTCGGCGTGGATGTGGTAAATGGCTTCACAGGCAGTAGTGTGTGGGGCAAACTTTACTTCTTCCCGCCCACCAGTCAAGCGGATATCGATGTGGGGTACAAAGATTTCGCTGACCGTTGGGTACCGATTATGGACACCTTTCAAGCCGAAGGCATTAAATTCGGCTTAGAAGTTCATCCAACCGAAATCGCTTATGACATCTACACCGCTCATCGCGCCTTAGAAGCCTTGAACCACCATCCCAACTTCGGCTTTAATTTCGATCCCAGCCATTTGATCCACCAATTTGTAGACCCAGTGGCCTTTATCGACGAATTTAGCGACCGCATCTTCCACGCCCATGTTAAAGACTCTCGCCTCAATCTAAACGGGCGTAACAGCATTCTGAGTTCTCACTTAGATTTTGGTGATCATCGGCGCGGTTGGGATTTCGTTTCCCCTGGTCATGGTGATGTGAAGTGGGACCCCATCATCCGAGCCCTCAATCGCATCGGTTACAATGGCCCCTTGTCAATTGAGTGGGAAGACAGCGGGATGGACCGCGAGTTTGGAGCCCGAGAATCTCTCCAACTTGTCCGCGAGCAAGACTTTGAACCTTCAAACGTAGCATTTGACGCTGCATTTGCAGAGTAGTAAGGCTAGTTTTTAGTCTTTAGTTTTTAGTTAAAATATTAATATACTGAGGATTAACCACTAACCACTAACCACTAATCACTAATCACTCAAAGGAGACAAATCAATGAGCGATGATACCGGTTTCACCTCAATGGCTGGTGCGAAGGCGGAAGGCGATGCGCCAGAAGTTGGTGTTGGGATGTTGGGATATGCTTTTATGGGCAAGGCTCACACCAACGCCTTTAAGAAAATCCCTTATATGATGTATCCGCCTGTGGCAGTGCCTAAATTAGTTGGCATTGCAGGTCGAAATGAAGAAGCTGTAAAAGAAGCAACCAAACGTTATGGCTATGAGCATGCTTACACCGATTGGCGCGATATGCTGGCCAATGATGATATCGCTCTGTTCGATAACGGCGGCCCGAATGATGCCCACGCCGAGCCTTGTATCGTAGCCGCAGGCGCGGGTAAGCATATTTTATGCGAAAAGCCGCTGGCTCGCACGGCGGAAGAGGCCAAAACGATGCTGGATGCGGTTCAAAAGGCAGAAGTCAAACACATGGTGGCTTTTAACTATCGTTTCGTACCAGCCATCCAACAGGCTCGCAACATTATCGCCAGCGGGGCCTTGGGCCAAATCTATCACTATCGGGCGGTCTATCTGCAAGAATGGATTATGCCCCACTATAATACCCCCATGATTTGGCGTTTGAACAAGGAAAGTGCTGGCAGCGGTGCTTTGGGCGACTTAGGGGCACACATCATCGACTTGGGCCGCTATTTGGTCGGCGAGATGAAGAGCGTCAGCGCGATGGCCAAGACCTTTATCACAGAACGACCGCTAGATGATGGCTCAACGGGCACAGTAGACGTAGATGATGCTTTTGTGGCCGCGGTTGAATTTGATAACGGAGCTATCGGCACAGTAGAAGCAAGCCGTTTTGCTGCTGGACGCAAAAACGGCCAAGTCTTTGAAATTAATGGCGAAAATGGCACCATCCGCTTCAATTTAGAACGCCTGAATGAATTAGCAGTCTATTGGGTTGGCGAGGATCCCAAAGAAACTCAAGGCTTCAAGAATGTCATCGTCTCCGAGCCCTACCATCCCTACTGGGAAAATTGGTGGCCTCAAGGCCATATCATTGGTTGGGAACATAGCTTTGTTCACGAAATCAATCATCTCCTTGATTGTATTGTCAATGATAAAGACGTGGCTCCCCTTGGGGCTGATTTTGTTGATGGCTATAAAGCTGCTGTCTTATGTGATGCCATTATCGAGTCGGCTGAAACCAAACGTCAGGTCGATATTAATTATGGCCTGTAGGTAGAGGGCAAGCGGGGGGGCTGGAGGGGCAAGGGGGATGGTGAATTTTTCATCCCCCGCTGGGCTAGAACTGAACAGTTTACCCCCATCCTTCACGGTTCACCCCCACGCCTGTGGGGAATATCATGTGCTGGGGATGCAGACTATCCCGTCCAGCCGGTTCACCCCCATGCCTGTGGGGAATATATTTTCCACGATATTTACTGCTGAATTTCACTGGATTGCAGGGCCATTTTATCGTCTTCGACCCAATCAAGCAAATTTTGCCCGAGTTCAAAATGAATCGCCTCAGCCGTCACCATAACGCGGCTACGGTTCACCCCCACGCCTGTGGGGAATATGTTATCAACCCGCCCCGAGGTCAACTCGGGGCCCGGTTCACCCCCACGCCTGTGGGGAATATGGAGTTTTCGTAACACCTGCAAACATTCTTCCAGCAGGGCTGGCTCAACCTTCTTTTTTGAATTCATTTGCAACTCAACCCAGTCCTGATCGCCGCCTTCACCATAGATCACCATCGACATCCCCAAGGGGACCCCCTGATATTTTTTGAGCTTCTCAATAAAATCATACGAGTCATGGGTGTTAGAAAAATCGAAGCGCTGCGTCGGGCACCAAGTAGCGGCGCGGTCACGATCAACCCTGATCCTTTCTTCTTGCTCCCAGATAATGGGAATCCGCTCGACTTGAGAACGAATGTTGTCCCGCTCGGCGTAGGCCAAGACCAGTTGCGAACTGGGCGGAATCACAAAAGGGACCTGATAGACTGCGGCGGCGATTTGCGGGTCTGAGCCATCTGTGGTGTAGTAAATGGGGGCCTCTGGAGCCGCCTGAAGCTCCAACTTTTTATCAGAGCCGCTTTGAAAGAAGCGATGTTTGAGCGTAATCTCATTTTGCCACGTTCCAATTGGGCCAGTTTCGTGTTCACCCCTTGAATCAACCACCAAAAAAGAGGCTCGCATTTCTTTGATCTGTACGCTACCCCCTTCAACTTTCGCTGAAGCTGTGGTGGCAGGGCCGCCAATATCATAATAAATTGTGTCGCCGTTCAGGGGCGTTACTTTGAGGGTCACTTCTCCCGTATCAGAATCACGCTGCATTTGCTGGATCGCCAAGTCGGTTTTGGGCGGCGGGAAGGGGCCTTTATCGACATAACCCCCTGCCTCACGCCAAACATCCCGCCGTAAGCAATCGGTTTTCAAATCATCCAAGGCCCGAGGCATAGTCCACTGCCATTGAGGGTTCGTGGCAGCCCGCAGCTTAATTTCCTGCCAAGGCAATGATTGGGTCGTAAAAAGACGGCGTTCACATTTTTTCTGAAAATTTTCGCCGCTGATCTCTGTTTCAAATTTGGCCTTTTCTGTCAGTAGGGCAATAATTTGGTCTTCGCCCTTATAGCGGTTGCCTTCAAACTGCATACTGAAGTCAGCCCTCGTCAAGCCCGTTCTAACTGGGAACCATAAGATGGTAAAAGTTTCTCTGACCGCCGAATGAAAAGCTAATCGGGTCCGCTCATCCAATTCTTTCGCTTGAATCATCTGAGGGTCATTATCCGATACCTGCTCGGCATCCAATTCCCCTAAGATATGTTGGATGGCTAAGAGGCGTTTGCCGGTCTCAATGAGGTCATTATAGGTATTGCGCGTCCCGCTTAAAAAAGCGATTCGATTCTGATAGGTGGTCTGATCAAAAAATTGTTGCAAATCTTGCCGCAGCCCTGAGCCAGAATGCGGTTCGGTGATAATCAGGGTCACTTGATCTTGCACCAATTCAATTTCATCGACCGCTGGTAAAGCCAAAACCCGCTGATAGCACCAACGATTGACTGGTTGAAAAATTTCGGTCAACCGCTGCCGCACTTCCCGAACAGCTTGTTCAGCTTGATAAGCTTTGACCAAGGACTCCAGTTTAGCGTTCAGATTTTGCGTGTTTTTGAAAAAAAGTTTGCCATCGCGGGTACTATGCAAATACCAAGCCGCCGTCGATAAACGCCTGAGGACATCTAGCTTCAATTTAGACAAATCACGAGTCGGTTCGGCCAGATAAGCGATCAATTCAGGCATAGATAAGCCTAAAACAGCGTGGGGCACGTTGGCCAAGGAAGCCATCAACAGAAGACGGCAAGCATCCTGCGTATCACTCCCGCCTATCTGCTTATCGATTACCTCCGCAATGCCATTGCCGCCAGAGGCAATGTCGTGAGCGATGGCATTGCCCAAGGTATTATTTATTTGGTCGATCTCGGTTAAAGTCTCCTGATCATTAAAATCCAAGTCGTGAGCAGCAATCAAATAACGCCGGTCGGCTATCCCAGACTCCCATAACCGAGAGATGACAATACGCATCAAGCGGATTAGACCGCGTGTTTGTTGAAAGCCAGGGTTTTCGCGGAATCGGGCGTATAGGTCGCGGATGGCGGGATGAAAGGGATAAGCGTCTCGGATTCGCAGAGCAAACTGTTCGGGCGATTCATTGGTGATGTCCATTTGCCGCGCCTCACGGATGGCCTTGGCGTAAGCTTGGGCCACTTCATTGATTTCACTTTCGCTGGGCAGCGTTTCAAAGATGCGTTTGCTCAGAATGTGATACAATTCATCCGAATTTATGCGGACTGGCTCTAGGCTCATGGCCGTGCGATGCGTTTCTTTTTCCAAATCAGATAGCACCCCTGAAATTTGTTCGCTCCCAGCCTCATAGGCCCCCTTGAGGTCCGTGATGACCAGACAAACTCGGTCACAGGCTTCACGACCAATGGCGACCAGCAGATTAGATAAAGCTGTCGCCGTCACCTCGGCCAAATCTGAATGACCAATCGTCTTGGCCCGAGCCTGTTGAAAATAAGGCGGCAACTCATCCAACAAAATCTACTCAACCCAACCTACCATTAATTTCCCCCCAAGACTGAATTGCCCTCCCACCTCCCCACCCTATTCCTACTTTTCCTCACTCTATGGTATAATAAGTGCCTGACCAGCATATCACCCAATTGTAGCCTTGTAAAATTGCAAAGTGACAAGAAAATCAATAATTTTCTTGAAAGTATTTTGCACATAAGTCAAAAATCAGTACAATGAGTGACCTATCTCAGATGGCTATCCAAGCTTGTTTAGATACGGAATATATTGGACATCCTATCTATTATTACGAGCAAATTGGTTCTACAAATGCAGCACTCAAAATGATGGCCGATGAAGGGGCATCTGAGGGAACCGTCCTCATAGCCAATGAACAAAGGGCTGGCTATGGACGATTTGAGCGGCCTTGGCAGGCTGCTGCTGGCACGAGTTTATTAAGTTCAATTCTATTTCGACCAAATTTTTTATCAGCCTTGCAAGTGCAACAATTGACAATGCTTTGCACATTAGCCGCGGTCGAAGCGATTGAAGCCCAAACGGGCCTTGCGGTTGATATCAAATGGCCCAATGATTTGGTGTATCACCGTCGAAAATTAGCTGGTGTCTTAACTGAAGTGAGTTTTATTGGGCAAAAGCTCGCCTGGGTTGTGGTTGGTATGGGTTTAAATGTTAATCAGGACCAGGTTGACGGTCATAAAACCGTTGAGCAGGTCCGAACCACCCTGCAAACTATTTTGGGTCAGCCGGTATTGCGCCTCGATTTGTTTCAAGCCTATTTGTATCGTGTAGAATCGCATTACGAAGCCTTACGCTCAGGCAGTAGTCCACATCACGCTTGGGCCACGCGCTTGGTCACTCTGGGTCAAAATGTCACCATTACGAGTCCAGAAACACAATATGGCATCCTGCGGATGCACGGAATCGCCAAACAGGTTGACCAAACGGGTGCGCTTTGGATAGAGACAGAGACGGGCGACTTAAAAAGCGTTTTAGCAGGTGAGGTGACCCTAAGGAATGAGCATTAAATAAGTGTCCCATTCCTAAATAAAAAATTTTAACAAATCGAATGAGGAGAAAATCTATGATAGCACAGGATGAAATGAAGAGCAGCCCTGATGAAGGGGAAGGTTTAAAACCCGTTTTAGAAGACCAATTGATTGAAACCCAACATAAGATCGATTTGCTAGGCCAAACGATTCATTATACCGCCACAACAGGCACCCTGGTGCTAAGAGAAGAGGATGGGACAGCAAAAGCATCCTTTTTCTTCGTAGCTTATACGCAAAATGACATCGTAGCTTCCAATCAACGTCCGCTGACTTTCTCCTTCAATGGCGGGCCTGGCTCATCATCTGTGTGGCTACATCTAGGTATTTTAGGGCCTCGACGGGTCCAGATGGATGCGGAAGGCCAAGCTCCCCCCCCTCCTTATCAATTGGTTGATAACGACTATAGCATTTTAGATCAAACTGATTTGGTTTTCATTGACCCGGTTAGCACAGGCTATAGTCGTTCTGGGCCTGATAAAGATGCGAAAGATTTTCATGGCGTTAAACAAGATATTGAATCAGTGGCGGAATTTATTCGTTTGTATACATCTCGTTACAAACGCTGGGGATCGCCTAAATATTTGATTGGCGAGAGCTATGGCACGACGCGAGCAGCAGGTTTAGCTGGGCATCTCCTAGACGAGCATGGTTTATATCTCAATGGCATCATGCTCATTTCGGTCATTTTGAATTTTCAAACTGTCCTCTTTGATATCGGCAATGACCTCCCCTTCATTTTATACCTCCCCACGTATGCCGCGACGGCTTGGTATCATCAACGATTATCTGACGATCTACAGACAGATTTATCTGATATACTGCAAGAAGTAGAAGATTTTGCCACAGGCGAATATGCCTTATCTCTGCTGAAAGGGGATAAGTTATCTTCCACAGACCGGGCCCAAATCGCGCAAAGGCTCGCTCGCTATACAGGTTTATCCCCACAATACATTCAAAGTACAGATCTTCGCATTAATATTCACCGTTTTGTCAAAGAATTATTACGTAATGAGGGCCGAACAGTGGGTCGCTTTGATAGCCGCCTCAAAGGCATTGATCGTGATTCAGCGGGGGCTTCATTTGACTATGATCCCAGTTATGTCAGTGTGCAGGGGGTGTATACAGCCTTGATGAACGATTATGTGCGTACCGAACTTAGTTTTGAGAGTGATCTACCTTATCAAATTTTGAGCAGTCTCTACCAAACTTGGGATTATAGTGACTATAAAAATAAATATCTCAATCTGGCTGAAACCCTGCGAGAAGCGATGACCAAAAACCCATACTTAAAAGTATTTGTGGCCAATGGGTATTATGATTTAGCGACCCCTTATTTTGCCACACAATATACGTTTGATCATTTGAGCTTAGATCGAAGTTTACAAAAGAATATTTCCATGAGCTTTTATGAGGCCGGTCATATGATGTATACCCACCGACCCTCCTTGGAAAATCTCAGACAAGACCTTGAGGCATTTATCAAATCAGCTTCACCTAATTAAATTAGCAATTAGTAATTAGCAATGGATATAAAATCAATCATCACTATCTGGTAAAATTTGGATCAATCCAGAGACCCAAAATTTACATCAAAGGATTGAACCCGATTTTTCTAAGCCTTGTTTTCTCGTCACTTGGCATGGTAAAAACACGACAGGATACCAATTCTTTCCAGAGGGAAAATCAGAGCTATCGCTGGATGATCGCTCTGAAAATTTGCTAGCTGAGGACGAATTTTGGTACGATGAAGTGACAGAGAATTTATATCGGGGTCAGGCCTTGATTCGAGATCTATCCCAGATGGACGTTCACAATCTGACGAGGTGACTCTTGGGGAAGCAGCAGATACTGCGTAAAACCATCCAACTTTTTATGCTCTGTAGCGGAACTGGCCTGCTTATGGTCGGCATCTTAACGCTGCTATTCATTGGGGCGGGAGCCTTTCTGTTCAATGAGAACCCCTTCTTTGAATATAAAGAACCTAATGACACCAGTGTGACAGTTAGGGATACAAGTATCTTAGCTGCTTTTTTTTTCATGAGCCTTGGCTTAGGGGGAGCCTTAGCTTGGCAAGGGGGACGAGCGATCCTTGAACAACCTTCAGCCCCTTTTCACAGTGCTATTTTCAAAATTTTGCCCTATTTTTATCTACCAATTTTGGTTGGCGGGCAATGGTTGCTACAAGCTGAAACTGGTTGGCTAGCGCAAGCGGCTATTTATGTTTTTCCTTTATTTCATCTCGGCGGAGCCATCATTTCGCCGCTTCTTGTTTTAATTTTCGCTCATCACGTTCTCAAACAGGCCAGTTTGCGTTGGCGAGAGATTATTATTCAGCTATCGTTAGGCGCGTTATTCTCTACGATACTGGCCATTATGGCGGAGAGCATCATCGGTCTAATTATTTTTGCCTTTGCTGTAGCTGTCACGCTGGTCATCCCCGGCGGACTAGACCGCTTAGGTGCTTGGACTACAGCCATCCAAAATCTGGTTTGGATGAACGATCCAGAGCAAGCCATGCAACTTCTCCTTTATCCTCCTGTCCTGATGACCCTCTTGATTGTGTTTGTCATTCTTGCCCCAATGATCGAGGAACTGACAAAATTTTTAGGGATAGCTCTGATGGCCTATCGTCGGCCTTCGATTGGACAGATTTATCTATGGGGCATCGCCAGTGGGGCTGGCTTCGCCATGGTTGAAAACTTATTCAATACAATCCAAGCTTTGGAATTTTGGGTAGGTATTATGCTGATGCGCATTGGGACAAGTGCCCTGCATTGCTTGGGGGTGGCAATTTTATCTTTAGGCTGGCATCACTTTTTGCAGCAAAAACGTCCTTGGCGGTTGTTTGGGGCTTATGGCTTAAGCGTTTGTGTTCATGCTCTGTGGAATGGTTTGATCATTGGCTTAACCGTGAGTTTAATATTGAGTGAGGGGAAAATGATCGGTGTCCTGCTCAGTTTAGGCTTAGGCAGTCTGACCTTCGCCCTCTTCCTCGTCATCTTAGCCAGTCTCATCTTCTTAACCTATCGCGTGAAAACTCAACTTGAAAAAGACTAGGATTGCTCAACCGCCCTTATATCATTGTGAAGCAGAGCTTGTGCCAGGTCTAGCCCCCTTTGCTCAAGCAGAATTACGGCATCGCTTTGGCAAACAAGTGGCCTTCTTGGCCGCTCAATCTCAAACAGCAGAGGCCCTCATTTTTCGCTTCACAGGTTCACTGCGTCACTTGCTGAAGCTACGCCGCATCCAAGCCATCTACCTTTCCCGTCGTTTTGCCATCCCCCGCCCCAAAGCTTTATTAGGACATCAATATTTTCAGCAACTCTTGCGCGATATTGAAACCGTCCTCAGGTTACACCCGCCCTCAACCTTTCGTACGTTTCGCTTGAGTGCAGCAGGTGACACATCACGTATATTTACCCGTCTCAAAACAGAGATAAGCAGCCATACAGGTCTCAGCCCTGAGGCTGAGGAGGCTGACTTGGTCTTACGAATACGTCCAGTCAAGGAACCAATCAAGATAAAGACAAATTCATCTAATCAAGGATGGGAAGTCTTGATTCGGCTCAGTCCTCGACCCCTTGCCACCCGACCTTGGCGGGTGCGTGATTTTCCAGGGGCTTTGAACGCGAGTATAGCCGCTGCCATGATCGACTTGCTTCAGCCTAAACCGCGAGACCGTTTCTTTAACTTTATGTGTGGTTCTGGAACACTTTTAATAGAACGACAGCAAGTGGGTCAAGCGAAGACCTTGTGGGGCTGTGATATCGACCACAGCGCGCTGACCGCCTCTCAAGCCAATTTGACTGCCGCAGCTAAGTTAACAGCTACCCACTTACGGCCAAATTTGCTTCGGGCAGACCTGCGCCAAACGCCATTTCCTGCTCATTCATTCGACGCTCTCTGTGCCGACTTGCCCTGGGGCCAGTTGGTTGGTTCTCATACTCACAATATGACTTTATACCCTCAAGTCCTAAACGAAGTCACCCGTCTAGCCATGCCTAAAGCCCGTCTCGTCTTGCTGACTCATGAGATCAAATTGATGGACCAAGTCTATGCCCAAGTTAAGGCTGATTGGCAGCTAAAAGAAAACATCAAATTAGGACAAGGTGGATTGCATCCTAGACTCTATCTTTTGCAAAGGCGGAAAAGTCGATGATGAAAACAAGGACAAAATTCGCTTTAGGCAGCCAACGTGTTCTCACCCCTCAAGGATTACAGCCCGCGACTCTCATTATTGACAAGGGCCGCATCACCGCTGTGACAGCATTTGAGAATGTCCCCCAAGATTGCCCTTTAGAAGACCAAGGCGGTCTGGTCATCATGCCTGGTCTCATTGACGCGCATGTGCATATCAATGAACCGGGACGCACAGATTGGGAAGGCTTTACGACAGCGACGCAGGCAGCAGCGGCTGGTGGGGTGACGACAATTGTGGATATGCCTTTGAATAGTTCCCCAGTGACGACTTCAGTAGAAGCATTCGCGGTGAAGAAAGCAGCGGCCCAAAATCATATTTGGGTCGATTGTGGATTCTACGCCGGTCTCGTGCCAGACAAGGCAATGAAACTTGCGTCCCTGCTGGGGGCGGGTGTATTGGGCCTGAAAGCCTTTTTGGTTCATTCTGGCATTAATGATTTTCCAAACGTAACTGAGGCTGACCTTCGTGCCGCGATGCCCCTGCTTGCCCAAAGCGGCCTGCCTTTACTTATTCATGCTGAGTTAGATTTGCCATCCTTAAAGCCAGATCTGACAGGTCTTGAACAGTTATATCAAGCTTATCTTGCCTCGCGTCCGCCTGAATGGGAAATGGCGGCGATTGCGTTGATGATTAATCTGTGTCGAGAATACGGCTGTCGCGTCCACATTGTCCATCTCTCAGCAGCAGAGGCTTTACCGATGCTTGAGGCAGCGCGTCAAGAGGGCCTATCCTTGACCGTGGAGACGGCTCCTCATTATCTCCACTTTGCGGCTGAAGATATACCTGATAATGATACCCGCTTCAAATGTGCCCCACCTATTCGGGGTCGCCATAATCGAGAAAAGCTTTGGAAAGCCCTTAAGCGGGGCACAATCGATTTCATCGGCTCGGATCATTCTCCCTGTCCACCAGAGATGAAGTTACCTGAAAGCGGAGATTTGCAAAAAGCCTGGGGGGGGATTTCAGGGCTACAATTTAGTTTACCTGTCGTCTGGACTGGCGCACGACAACATGGCTGCACGATTGAACAACTTTCAACTTGGTTCAGTCAAAATCCAGCCAATTTTTTACAGTTAGATGATCGCAAAGGGATCATCGCGCCTGGCTATGTGGCTGATTTAGTCGTCTGGAATCCAGAGGCAACATTCACTGTACAAGCTGAACAGATTTACCACCGCCATAAGGTTACGCCCTATATAGGTCAGACATTATACGGTGTCGTCGCTAAGACTTTGCTGCATGGACAGGTGGTCTATGATCAAGGTCGGATTGCATCGTCGCCACAGGGCGAAATACTGTGACCAGAATAAATTGGCTCATTGAGAAATTTTGTAGGCGAGATTTTATGCTAAGTTCTGATGCTTGTTTTTTCTAAAAGCCTCTAAACATCTAAGGAAAATCCATGACCGATATTAACAATCTCAACAACCTTGATCCTGAAGCTGCGATGGAAGCCTTAGAACGCTGCTGTGGAGCTAAAGAATGGGTGGCCCAATTGGCAGCGCAGAGACCCTTCTCTGATATAGCAAGCCTCTATCAAGCGGCAGATGAGGTATGGTGGTCTCTTACAGAAGCCGATTGGCGGGAAGCTTTCACCCACCATCCTAAAATTGGCGATTTAGATAGTCTACGAGCTAAATTGGCGAATACGCAAACGTGGGCTTCAGGGGAACAAGCAGGTGTGCAGGGTGCTGATGAAGCAGTGCTACAAGGCTTGGCAGAGGGTAATCAGGCTTATGAAGAAAAATTCGGCTATATTTTCATCGTCTGTGCGACCGGTAAAAGTGCCGCCGAAATGCTCGACTTGCTCCAGCAACGTTTGCCCAACCATCCGAAGATAGAAATCAAGATTGCCGCGGAAGAACAACGTAAGATTACGCATATTCGTCTGGAAAAATTATTAAGAAATGCGTAATTATTAAGGAATGAGCATTAAATAAGTGTCCCATTTGACCGTCCCAATCTGGTTCCCAACCTATAGGTTGAGAACCAGATTGGGATAGTTAATTAATTCCCATTCCTAACATTATATCCTCAATCCTCAATCCTCAATCGCCGCGTGAATACGCGATTCGCTGTCTCTATTTGACTGATAAAGCTATCCCCCTGCGCTAGTGGCTGCAAAGCTTCTTTCACTTGGGTTAATGC
The DNA here is from genome assembly GCA_965199695.1 of Anaerolineae bacterium. Lineage (GTDB taxonomy): Bacteria > Chloroflexota > Anaerolineae > 4572-78 > 4572-78 > CBDAUV01. The sequence continues at coordinate 4,316,056 of OZ241372.1, forward strand.
CGTTCGGATATTCTGATCATGCGGTGTCACTAAACGTCTAGTTAACCAGACAAAGCCTTGAGCGAGTAATTGATCAGATTTTTCTTCGGCGGCAATGGCATGGGTTTCAGCCAGTTTATAGCTCGCCTCAGCTTCATTCAAATTGTCTGTAGCGAGATAAAATCCAGCCAACAGCCAATGCGCTCGTGATAGGGGTAAGTCTCCCTTTTGTAATTCTTGCGCCAAGCGGAGATTCAACTTAGCTGCGTCCAAGCCCAAACGTATATCCGTCGCCCCGATGTCGATATCTGGTTCATCCCAGCCCGGCCAGGTGAAGGAGGCGAGGTTATAGGCGATGGCTTTGGTCGTGCTTCTGAGTTCTATGGCTCTCGCTGAATCTTGGGTCTCCACGGCTGATATCAAGCCCTGTTGAATGCCCGCCCGGGCCATCATCACCATAGCAGGCAAATTTTTCTCTTTCCAATAAAGATCAATGATGAGCTGAGAATAAGTTTTGAGGGCACTGAGGGCATCCTCTTGTTGATTGAGGGCGGTGATGGCGGCGAAGGAATCACTTTCGGCGAGGTGTTTGAGAACAGTTTCTAGCATAGTTGCTCCAATTATCTGATGGAAGGTTATAAATTCAAGTTCTATAATAACTTATATTCCAAACGGGGTAAATCGACAATTTTACGACCATTACCTTCTGTTTTTCATTTACTGTAAAATCATGGGCTTGACGCGACATGACAGAGGTCAAACCAAGAATATGTCCTCGTTGTTGGCTCGGAGCTTAATTAAGGCAGCAGCCTGAATATCTTCTCGTTCTACAAAGGCTAAGGGCAACAGGGTCGTCTTTTGCGTCTCAAAGATTTAGCTCGAGCCAGCGTAACAGCAGCTTGATCAGCAAAAATACTAACAGATCGTTTGTATTCATGTTCAGCACTATCATCGTCATAAGGATGGGTGAACCCCTAAAAAATGAGCATCACCCCATCAAACACCGAGCGACAAAGGCTTTAACCCCTGCGCCCCTTAATTGGTCCACAACCTCAGGCTCAAGCTTTGCTGCTTCTTCCCGTTTATCTAAATCTACGACCAAGATACGGGTATTCGCAAAGGTCTGACGGAAGGTTCGTTGCCACACATCAGACAAATCATACCAATCAATCAAATTCGTCCCAAAGTTTCCCACAGTGCGAGATACTTCATCAGTCACTATGTTCTCACGACCAAATTGGACATTGACGAACAAACAAAGATAATAAGCATTAATTTTGCTAGGTTGTGTTGACATTTGGATTCGAGAGTCTATTCCACATATGAAACTAGAAAAACACTCAATAACAGAAGATAGAATCATTCATATTTGCTGGCATTTTCAAATAATCCTAATAAAAACAATGCCATCATGAATGTTTCACAAAAGAATTAGAATTTGCATGTGAAATATCTGAATAGTTGCGGGCAAAATCGTTAAATGTCAAGGCAACCTAGTGAGTTTTCCATCAGATGGTATAAAAACTTGATCTCATAATTGTTACCTTGCTTTACCTTGAACATTGAGCTATCATTGGTCGAAATTTTCCTTGGAGAAGTAAAAATGGCACAAGACCCTGCGATAACAGGTATCGAAGCTGGTTTGAGTGGAGACGATCAAATAATAATTGCTTTACAGACGATGATTGGTCAGGGTGGCTCTGTTTCTATGGAAAAAATTTATAGGGGCATAGAGGCGCAAATGGAGGGCTATCAGCTATCAAAACAAGGTAAAGCAAGCTTAAGGTCTTTTATTAATAAAACGGCGGTTGAAAAAAATTATGTATATTCATATAATAAAAAATCCTGAATGGCGAAGAACCCCCGAAGGTCGAGCGTATATTGAACATATTCAATCAAGCAAAGATGTCGAAGAAGAAGAAGTACTGAGTGACAATTTAGATGAACAGGTCGAAAATATAGATGAACCCTACGACCCTACGCAAATTCGGGTAGACCTAACACCATTCACAATTTTTCAAGTGATGCGGATGGTCCAATTAGAAGAGATTAACTTACAATCTGACTTTCAAAGACACATCATCTGGGATGAAATACGCCAAAGTCGATTGATCGAGTCAATCTTAATTCGTATCCCCCTGCCTGCTTTTTATTTAGATGCGATTGATGATGACAAGTGGTTAGTTGTGGATGGTTTGCAACGTATATCAACTTTACACCGCTTTTATAATAAAAACGAACTACGACTGAAAAATTTAGAATTTTTACGCGAACTAGAGGGTAAAACCTTTGTCGACTTACCTCGCAAATTTCAGCGCCAAATCGAAAATACTAGATTAAACTTGTATATTATTCAACCGGGTACACCACTCAATGTTAAATTCACCATCTTCTATCGTATTAATACGGGAGGATTATTTTTGACTGCTCAAGAAATTCGGCATGTCTTATTTCAAGGAAATGCAACGAAACTGCTAGCTGAATTGGCCGATTCATCGAAATTTAAAAGAGCAACCACAAATTCTTTCAAAACTAAGCGTATGGATGACCGTGAGGTTGTTCTACGTTTCTTGGCCTTTCATCTGAAATCTTATAAAAATTATAAGAAATCTGACCTACATGGTTTTTTAAGTAATACTATGCAGACTATTAATGGACTAGAGTCAGAAAAAATATCTGAATTAAAATATCTATTCTTTGAAACGATGGACAAGGCTGAAGCTGTTTTTGGTCAGCATGCCTTTCGGAAAATGTATGAAGTTGAGGGGAGAAGACTACCGATAAACAAATCGCTGTTTGAAGTATGGTCTGTTTCTTTAATAAAATATTCTCTTAAACAACTCACAGATCATAAAGATCAAATCATTAAAGAATTCGTGAAAATCATGAACGAAGACAATGAATTTGTCAAATCTATCTCGCAGGGTACAGGGGGAGTCACCACTGTACGCAAACGTTTTTGCACAATCCAAGATTTATTAACAAGGGTTATAAAATGATTTCTCAGTTCACAATTCAAGGCTTTAAATGTTTTGAAGATCAAGAAATAGCTTTTGAAAAGCTGACTCTTTTTGTCGGGGGTAATGCTACTGGAAAATCGACAGTCATCCAAGCTTTACTCTTATTAAGACAGTCTTATCGAACAGCAAGATCAGATACTGGTGAATTGTTACTTAAGGGTCAACTCACACATATTGGCACAGCACAAGATGCCTTATCTAGTAACAGTCAAGTTGATACGATAAGTTTCTCCATTAAAGATCAAAATAAGAAAGAGCCAATTACCTTCAAATTTGAGTATCTTCGTGGCAAACCTGAGGATTATACTTTGTCTGGTACTAAATTGCAGGGTGGGACTACCCTGTTTGACGCAGAGGTGACCTATCTAAATGCTGAACGATTAGGGCCACGGTTACTCTATCCGATCACTGATAAATGGAATGAGGGAATGACTGTTGGAACTCAAGGTGAATTTACGGCTCATTGTTTAGCTAAATTTGGTAATGACCCTATTCGTAATCAGAACTTAGCCTATCCTGATGAAAAAAATAGGTTTCTTAAATATCAAACAGAGCTATGGATGAGGCGTATTATACCTAATTTAAACATAGAAATTGAACACATAAGTCAAGCAGACCGGGTTCGAATTGGTTTAAGAAATCAAGGCGATACCAATTATTGGCGACCAACCAATACTGGTTTTGGAATCAGTTATACGCTTCCCGTCATTGTGGCAGCACTGATGGCTGAATCAAATTCGATGTTAATCATTGAAAATCCCGAGGCGCATTTGCATCCTGCTAGTCAATCTGAATTGGGAAAGTTTTTAGCCAGGACCGCGGCGGCTGGTGTACAGGTTATCATTGAGACTCATAGTGATCATATTTTAAATGGCATACGATTATCGGTCCGACGGGCTGAATTGTCGGCGGAAAATGTCTGCATTCAATTCTTTAAACATAGTAATGAAACAAATAATTATGAAGTTTTTAGGCCAAGAATTGATGATGATGGTCGAATCGATTCATGGCCTGAGGGGTTTTTCGATCAAATAGAAAAAGATTTAATGGAGTTAATTTGAGTGTATCTGCTAATTAACGAATTTTCTGCTATTGGGCAAGCAGACACCACTTATCAGGCATCTGTCCTCGTCAGGGCAGCTTTCGACGTAATCAGAGCGGTTGAACCTATTCGTGGTAATGACCCAATTCTAACACATAGTAGTCTTTTTAAGCGTCAACTATCATCTAACTACACAATCCATGAATGGGCGATAGAAACAAAGGATCGGGATATGCGTACCTTTTTTCTTAAAACTGTAACCAAAGGACCCTTCATAGATAAAATTCTTGATGATGAGCTTGAATATCATGAATGTTATTTTAACAAACGAGATGTTTCCTCTAGCTCAATAGCTGGAGCAGCGTTTTTTGAGGGAGCTTTAGTCAGTTTTCAGAATACACCCGAATTTACTCCCGAAAATATTCAGGTTGTGTTCGGTACAAATGGAAATTCTCCCCATAATATTGAAATTCCTAACCTGACTCGTAGCGACCAAGTTAACAGAATACGCCGTAATTATAGTCCAAGCCTAAAACATGACCGAGTACGCGGTTGGGGAACTAAGATGGATCTAGACGACCGAGTGGCTCAAAAAGTGTTGGATAATGGTATCCAGCATGATAAGCAAGTTTACGGCTGCTATGATGGAAATTTTATGTCTTCCAAGCAGATAATACTGGTAATTATCATGGATACCCTATTCCGCGCATTGATGTCCCTACAAAAGTTCTTAGAAAAATGTAAGATGAAGCCTATACTTAAGATTAACTTTCACATATCTGTTCCCATTGAACTATCCCTCCTAAATCATCCTATTTTAAAATATCCTAAGGCTTTATAACTATTACGTAATATATGTCAGGTAAAATTAATTTGATCTAATTTTATATTCAAATGAAGGAGAACCCTAGTGCGTAAACAAGTATTAATTTCAGTTTCGTTAATCTTCGTCTTGATCATAACCTTTTCCTGTACTCCTATAGCCGCACCAGCAACTGCCCCGCCGGAGCCAGAAGGAAAATCGGTTGATGCCGATTGGCCGGACCTGACCTGGGATGAGGTTCTGGCCGAAGCTGATGGACAAACAGTGACCTTTCATTATTGGGGCGGAAATACCAAACACAATACTTATGTCAATGAATATATCGGTGGTCGTCTCAAAGATGAATATAATGTCACCCTAAACCCAGTTTTGATCGAAGCGACGATGAATGCAGTTAATCAGGTTTTAGGAGAATACGAAGCAGGTCGAACCACCGCTGGGTCCATTGACCTGATCTGGATCAATGGAAATTCATACAAAACCTTACGTCAAGCAGATTTGCTTTTTGGGCCTTACGCTCGCGCCCTACCGAATGCGAAATATATCGCCGAGGACAATCCTGGCTGGGATTATGATTTTGGTCAACCGGTCGAAGGCTATGAATCGCACTGGGGCCACGGCATGTTCGTCTTGGGTTACGATAGCGCAGTGATTTCTGATCCGCCTACGACGGTAGAAGGCCTACTCCAATGGATTTGCGACAACCCTGGCCGTTTCACCTATCCCCAACTGCCGACCTTTGTCGGCCGACGCTTTGTCACCGAGGTCTTCTATCGTGTCACTGGTGGTCCTGAACAATGGCAAGGTTCTTGGGACGATGAGAAGCAAGCCCTTTGGGATGAGAAATCTCCAGCCCTATGGGAGGGCCTCAACGAAATCGAGCCTTGCCTGTGGCGCGAGGGTGAAACCTATCCCGCGGACATTGCCCCCCTAGATGACCTCTTTATCAACGGTGAAGTCGATTGGACAATGGCCACTGGGGCCTTCCGTCCCGCTTCTCGGGCCCTCAACGGTCTGTTCCCAGAAACAACACAGACTATGATCTTCGAGGATGGTACCGTCTCTGGCACCCACTATGTCGGCATCATGGCCAATTCGCCAAACAAAGCTGCCGCCCTGGTCTTGGCCAATTTGCTCCAAGACCCAGAAGCCCAACTGCTATACGGCGACCCTGAAATCCGCGGGGACCTGATCGCCATTGATCCCAATCTGACCGACTTCCCAGAAAAATTTGCGGAGGTCGACTATGGTCCTGGTGCCTTGTCTCCCGCTGAACTGACTCCCAAGCTACCACACCTCCCCGCGGAAACTATACCATTACTAGAAGAAGGCTGGCGCATAAATGTCCTTGAAAATTGAGTCATCAGCAACCAGTAACCAGATTGCGATGAGCGAAACGCTAACAGACGCATAAATTAAAATATCCGCAGATTACACAGATTACACAGATTTTTTTTACTACCTCGAAGTTGTTCAAAATAACAAAGGTGAATTCATCAAGCAGTGTGTCCGTGTCCTCACGATTAGACAGTGAGGTTTTTAGTTTCAACTAAATCAAAAAAAACTGCGTCATCTACGAAATCTGCGGATTATATCTTTATCTTTTCATTCAAACCAGTTATCAGTTTGGGCTGTACTGATTTACTGTTCACTGATGACTGACAACAGGCTACTCAGTTCGGAGGTATCCCATGCTCTCTGACCTCTATGAACGATGGCGACCCTGGATTATGCTCAGTCCGGCCCTAACCATCGTTATTTTTTTGTTCTTGGGCGGGTTGATCTTTGGCTTTATGCAAAGTCTCAACTATATGCCCATCATCGGCTTAGACGAACCGAATCTAGATGCCTACCGCGAGGTCATATTTGACCGAAATTTTATTCCCTCGCTGCTGCTAACCTTGCATGTAGCGATAACGCCGACAATCATCTCCGTTGCCTTAGCCCTAGCCTTTGGCTTAATGCTACGCCAATCTTTTCGGGGCAAGCGTTTTATGACCTTTTTATTTTCATTTAACTTGCCCATTCCCCATATTGTCGGCGCCATTGGCATCCTTTTTTTGTTTTCCCAAAGTGGATTTTTAGCCCGTATCGCTTTCCTACTGGGGCTAATTGACATGCCTTCAGACTTTCCTATTTTGGTCAACGATCGCTATGCCCTAGGAATCATTTTAGAATTTGTTTGGAAAGAAGCCCCCTTCATCGGCATCATTGTGCTGGCCATCTTGCAATCAATCGGTGAAGATTACGAAGCCTTGGCTCAAACGCTTGGAGCCAATCGCTGGCAACGATTTCGTTATGTTCTCTTACCGCTTGTATTACCAGGCGTACTCATCGTCTCGGTGGCAGTCATGGCTTTTTTCTTTGGCACCTTCGTTATTCCAATATTGCTAGGCCAAACACACCCCACTGTCTTGGCGGTTAGGGCTGTCCAGGACTATACCCATTACGATTTGACCAACCGTCCAGCTGGTGTGGCCCAGGCCATGCTCATTGCTGTCTTGGGCACAATCCTCGTGTTTGTCTATATGGGTCTCACCCGACGGTTTATTCGACCAGAATAGAGTCTGACAAATTGAATTTAGGCAAATACCATGCAAATTATCATCCGTCGCATGACGATGGTCATTATTGTCCTCTGGGTGGTCGGGCCATTCGTCCCCTTATTCATGTGGTCTGTCGCCACAAATTGGCGCTTTCCCAACCTCTTACCAAGCGGCTGGAGTTTACGGGCTTGGCAATATCTGGGTAGCCCAGCTTCTCAAGTCGGCGAAGCCATTGTGGATTCGATCATCATCGCAGTTGTTGTCACCTGTATTTCAGGGTTAATCAGCATTCCAGCCGGTCGCGCCTTAGGCCAACTTAATTTTCGGGGCAAGCGGGTGGTGGAGTTCCTCATCCTCGCCCCCACAATTGTCCCTGGTCTGGCCTCCGTCTTTGGCGTTCACGTTTTGTTTCTCCGCTACGGTCTCGCCAATTCAGTCGTCGGGGTGATTCTGGTGCATCTGATAAGCTCAGTAACTTATGCCACCTTAGTCATGAGCGGGGTATTTGCCAATTATAACCCCGATTTTGAACAACAAGCGCGGGTGCTAGGGGCTGGTCCCTTGCGTATATTTTGGTATGTCACCATTCCCGCGATTTTTCCAGGTTTGGTCGTCGCTGGCCTGTTTGCCTTTTTACTCTCCTGGTATCAATATATTTTGACCCTGATTATCGGAGGTGGACAGGTTCAAACCCTAGCCATGCTGCTCTTCACCTTTGCCCGCAGCGTCGATAAACCCGTCACAGGCGCACTCAGCATTGTCTTCATGCTCCCAGCCATTTTGGTCTTGATTCTGACCTCGCGCTATTTAACAGGCGAAAATGCAGCCGTCGGCGGTTTAGGAGGGCGGGCATGACCCATCTTGTTCTTTCAAATCTGCACAAAGTCTATCCGGGGGGCCAAACACCAGCCGTCAATCACTTAAATCTGGAGATCGAGTCGGGCTGCTTAAACGCCCTCTTAGGGCCCTCTGGTTGCGGGAAGACAACGACCATGAAGATGATCGCTGGCATTTTAAAGCCGACGAGTGGTGATATCCTATTTGACGGCCAGTCTGTGCTATCAATACCGGCTGAACGACGAGGGGCCGTCATGGTCTTCCAGAATTATCTCTTATTTCCTTATATGTCAATTGGCGATAACATCGGTTTTGGACTCAAGATGCGGGGAGAGAAAAAACAGATCATCAAAAAAAAAGTTGTCGAGATGTTGGAGCTTGTTCAACTACCTGGAATCGAAGGCCGCAAACCCGCCCAACTTTCTGGAGGTCAGCAGCAACGGGTCGCCTTGGCTCGCGCCTTGATTGTCGAACCGAAAGTACTTTTATTAGATGAGCCTTTGAGTAATCTCGATGCCCACCTCCGCGATGAGATGCGGGAATTGATCCGTCAGATCCAACAACAACTGAACATTACCACTGTTTTTGTAACGCATGATCAGGAAGAAGCGGTTGTGCTGGCCGATAAAATCGCGCTCATCTTTGACGGGGTTCTACAACAATATGAAACCCCGGCCATGTTCTATGAACGCCCAGCCTCGATGAAAATCGCCCGCTTTTTTGGCGGGGTCAATTTCATTTCTGGCACAATAAAAGACAAGCGTTTGACCACCCCTCTCGGCGAATTTGTCACAGAACGCGCGGCGGTAGAAGCTGGTCAGGCCGTCCTGAGTATCCGCCCAGAGGTGATTGCGTTCGGCAGCGACAGTGATGATCAGAATAATGGTCGTGAAAATCAGGTGACCGGTCAAGTCATCTCCCATGTTTATGTCGGAACCCACACCCGCTATAAGGTCAAAGCAGGCGATTATGAGTTTCAAGTTGTCACAGACCCTGAGGCTATGCGGCGATATCAAGATGGCGATGAGGTTTCGTTGCGCTTTCCGCCCGATAAAATTTGGGGGCTGCCGCCTGAGTGAGCGGTCAATTGAATATTTCGAGGCCTGATGCTCGATAGTGACTTAGTAAGATAAAGGAATACACACTTCACATTACGCTGTGGTATAATGGGTGGGCAAACAAAATAAGGGCTAATTTTTCAGGAACACCCCATGTCTAAACGTGTCATCTACGGTGAATCAAATTACGCGGCACTTGTCCGCAAAAATGGCTATGTAGTCGATAAGACAGCCTATATTGCCCAGCTAGAAGAGATTAACAATCCTGTCTACCTACGCCCGCGTCGCTTTGGCAAGTCGATGTTCTGTTCGACGCTGCGCTATTACTATGACTTGAACTACGCCGAGCAGTTTACAGAGCTTTTTGGACAGACATGGATCGGACAACATCCGACCCCGAACCACAATCAGTACATTCTGCTCTTTTTCAACTTTTCGGTGATCGAGGTGGGTAAGACGATAGCGGAAATTGAGCATAGTTTCCGGCGGCACTGCAATAACACGCTCAGTTTCTTGAGTACAGACTATGCTTCAATTCTGACAGAAATGCCTGAGATGATTTTAGATGACTCTGTTGCAGACAACCTCAATCATCTCCTAAACCATATTGTGAGCAACAACTTGCCGCCCGTCTACATCATCATTGACGAGTATGACAACTTTGCCAACCAACTAATCACGAGCAATCAAGATTTACTTTACCAGAAATTGACTGCCGCAGATGGGTTCCTGAAATCGTTCTTCAAGACCCTGAAAGCTGGACGTGAAACAGGGGCCATTGCGAACATCTTTATCACCGGCGTTTTGCCGATTACGATAGACGAGTTGGCCTCTGCTTTCAACATCGCTACATTTTTAACGCTTGAGCCAGCCTTTGAAGCCATGCTCGGTTTTACCCAAGCCGAAGTCGATCAGCTTTTGAACGACATTTATCAAGACCAAGCCCTTGATCCGACCACGCGCAACGAAGTCAATGCGGTCATCAAAAACAACTACAATGGCTATCATTTTGTTGATCCGCAAGGAGAAGCGATTTACAATTCAACCATTTTGATTTACTTCCTGCGCTACTTCACCCAATATAAAACCTATCCCAAGCGCTTGATCGATCTAAATCTGAAGGTGGATTTATCCTGGGTGCGCCGTTTAACAGCTTCCAATCCACAGTTGACAGAAGCCTTTGTCGATCAGCTGACCTTACATAACCGCATCGAATATGATGATGTTTTTTTGTTGGAAAAATTTGACATGTGGCAGTTTTTCGAGCCAGGTTTCTTTCCTATCTCCTTTTTCTATCTGGGCATGTTAACCAGAGATGATGATTTTCACCTCTGTTTGCCCAACCTGACTCTACGTCAGATCTTTGTGGAATATTTTAACGAACTACACCGCATTGATGTCTCCACCCGCTATGGCACCCTGATGCAAAGCTTTGTAAATAGTCCCAATCTGGAGCAGTTGTTCACAGGCTACTGGCGAACGTATATTTCACAATTACCCGAAGCGATTTTTCAGCAAGTGAACGAAAATTTCTATCGCACCACCTTTTTTGAACTTTGTAGCCGCTATCTCTCCCGCTGGTTCATCTGGAATGTGGAACGTTCTTATCCTCAAGGCAAAAGTGATTTGGAGTTTGTGGGCAAATATCACGAAAAATTTGCTGGCTTGCGCTGGGTGATTGAGTTCAAATATTATTCCAATCGCAAGATGCAGCGTGAAAAAATCAAAATTGATGATTTTGCCCTTGATGCAGCAGATACAAATCAAATTTGCGGCTATGCTGAGGGATTACAGCAGGAGTATCCCGAAGCGCAGATAGACCTCTTTGTGATTTACTGCTTTGGTAATCAGGGATTTCGGGTTTTTACTGTCGCTTAATCCTTATCGTTCCCATCAATTTCTTAATGTCGCTTGCTATGCTCAACCAGTATGGTTACGTGGAAATTAGGCTGTCTCGTGATACACCACCAGCCCTATTTCCGCTGGGATTTATGAGGAGTGAAACACGACTGAAAGACACCCGAAGAATGAAAATAACAACGAATAATTAATAATTCAACAGTTAATTATTAATTATTCTCCTAAAACAAACTTACTAATAACTAGTATTTACAGAGGAGAACAAAGATGCGAGTTTTACTGGTTGAAGACGAGGTGAACATTGCCAAATTCATTAGCCAAGGGCTGACCGAGGGCAATTACGCCGTTGATGTCGTCAGTGATGGTCAAAGCGGCTTAGAATATGCACGGGCTGCCGAGTATGATGTCCTAATCTTAGACATCATGCTGCCCAAAATGACGGGGCTAGATTTGCTGCGTGAGCTGCGCCGACAAGGCCACCGCGCCCCAACCTTGATGTTAACAGCATGTGACACGATTGATGATTGCGTCAATGGTTTGGACGTGGGGGCAGACGACTACTTGGTCAAGCCTTTCGCTTTCCCTGAACTTTTGGCGCGGGTGCGGGCCTTGCTGCGTCGGCCCCCCCTCCAGACGGGTACAAGGCTTTCAATGGCTGGTCTAGAGATGAACATTGCGCTCCATCAGGTGCAACGGGGGGGGCAATTGATCGACCTAAGCCCACGCGAGTTCGCCATTCTTGAGTATCTTTTACGTCATCCTGAACAAGTTTTAACGCGCACCCAAATCGGAGAACACGTTTGGAACTTCGACTTCTACAACGAATCCAATGTGGTGGATGTCTATATCGGCTATCTGCGCCGCAAGATCGATCAAGGTTTTGCCCCGTCGTTGATTCACACAGTCCGCGGGGTTGGCTACCGCCTCAGTGAACAAGGGGTCGTCTCATAGGAAGGCAGCTATGTCATTGCGATTACGCTTGCCTCTCTGGTATTTGGCGACACGCTTTGTCTTGTTGGCTCTTTTTATTGGCTATTTCCTTGACCAAGCTTATTGGACACTGATCGAACAGACTGACACGACCTTAACCTTGGTCAGTGACCAAGCTCAAGGCTATATAAATCTACAAGAGGAACCCAGCTTTCTTGATGTCGCAGGGCTGATACAAGTCGTCAACCAAATCGACAGTAATTTGACGATCCAAATTGTGTCCCCTGATGGGCAGGTCTATGACCGCGTTACAGTCTTTGGAAAACGTCGATTTATTTTATCAGAATCAGCGCAACCAGATGCTTTGGGCCATGCCGCTGGCCCTCTTATTGGCCGGATTAGGTGGCTATTGGTTGGCGGTGAGAACGTTCGCAACGGGGCCCGACTGATCCTAAACTATGATTCAGCCAGCAATTCCTTTATCGGCACAGTCCAGAACACGACCAATGTGACCTTAACCCGAGTACGCATTGAAGTCCACTTGTCAAATAGCACCGAACTTGGCCCGACCACGCCGACTGATTTGGCCTCTGGTCAAATCCTCGATGTCACCCTACCAGCAACAGCCCAAGCCTTTGAAAGCTGGATCGCTCATGCTGAAGTTGGGGCTGGTGAAGGCGGTGAGGGGGATTCCGACTAAGGAATGAGAATTAAATAACTTGTGCAGTGTACCTCCCCAATCTGGTTCCCAAACTATAGTTTGGGAACCAGATTGAGGCAGTTAATTAAGTCCCATTCCTAAACATTGGGGGATTGATGAATATGAATAAAAAATATCGGACTCGGCTATTTCAATGCCGCCACAATCGCCCGCGTGTTATACCGAATATAGTCAAGATAAGTCTCTGCGCCACTGCCTGTTTCGCCCAACGAACCTGTGTAAAGCGGAACCAGTTGAATGCCAGCATCTTGGGCCACTTGCTCGGCCAATTTTGCCTTAACCGTCGTGCCGACAAAAATGGCCTTGGCCCCAACCGCCTTGATTTCTTTCAACAAGGCGGCTAATTCCTGAGCTGAAGGTTCGGCCTGGGTGCTAGAAGACGGAATGACTGTGCCAATGATTTCCAATCCATAATGATCTGCATAATAGCCAAAGGCATCGTGGTCTGTCACCATGTAGCGGTTGGCTTCAGGGATAGCCTGAATTTGCGCCATGACCCAAGCATCGAGGGCCTCAAGCTCGGCTTCGTAGGCTTTGGCCTGGGCGGTGTATGTTTCGGCCTGAGCTGGGTCTAAGGTACTAAGGACAGTTTCGATATTATGCACCATGACTATCGCATTGGCGGGTGTCATCCAAGTATGTGGATCAGCCCCTTCGTGGATATGTCTATTCCCGTGACCCTCTATCTCCTCAAATTCACGAGTTTCTATCCCCTCAGACACCGCGACCACCACCGCATCCCCCCCAGCATTTTCAATCAATTCTGCCAGAAATTCTTCCAAGTGCAGGCCATTGATGAAGACCACATGAGCATCTGCCACAGCTATGATGTCGCGTGGCGTGGGGGTAAAGCTATGGGGATCTACCCCAAAGGGTAACATCGATGTCAGGTCAATCGCCTCTCCAGCCACATTGCTGACCAAATCGGCCACAATATTGGTCGTCGCGACGACGCGTAAGGATTCGCCCTCAGCGAGGGCGATTGGGGTAAGGTCTTCGAGGTGAGCGGCTAAATCCTCGTGACCCTGATCATGGTGCTGACCCTCCTGCCCCCTTAGCGGCGTAGCTGGGCTACATTGTGCTGCCATCAAAATTAAACTTAAGAAAAGTATCAGGCTCAATCCCTGAAGATCAACAAATTTTTTTAACATGATTTTGCTCCTCTGAGTTCATCATTTATTGAGATATTTTCTCAACGATAAGTGAAAAAATTCGTAGCAGCGTGATAAGGCTTGACCACGAGAATAAATGAGATATAGTCTCATTTCTGGCTATGATAATCAATTGTGCTAGACTGTCAAATTTGACGGTCTATCAAGCGGTCGCACCAAGGTAAAGGAACTAGGTGTTCTGAACGATGGTATATTAGGATAATTAGATTGCTGAATTTTGGGCTTTTGCTATAATGTGGACGTTTTGGAAATTAAAATCAAAAGGCAACCAACTATGGACCAACCGACCTCCTGTTGCTAGAATTTTTGCGATATGATCATTACGTTGACCTTGATGACCTGACCCCGCAAGATGCTGAGGCTAAGTTGCGCCACGAGTTAAAGGTCAAACAAGGTGAGATGAACCGTCAAGCCGGTCACTTTACCGAAATCATCGTCGCGGGGGTGATGAACAATTACGACTATCGCACCGTAGAAGGCGCGACTTACTTTGAAGAGATAGAGTTTATGGCCTGATGTTTGTACAGCATTGAGGAGTGACATAAATGATGATAAGGCATCGTCTGGATGAATATGTACCTCAATGGAGAGCAAGGTTTTGTAGGTTAACTGAAAATTCTCAATGTGAGCATTGATCCGATTATAAAGCGACTGCCGAATATCGTGAATATCTCCTTGAGACTCAAGGGTTGAGAAATCCCACTTCATCACCAAATACTGATTGTGCAAAGGCGTGGGGTTCTGCCCGATTGCCAAATGACCAAACAACCTCTCAAACTGAGAGGCCTGGGCCAGGTCATAATAATTCATCAAGGTCGAGAGCCACAAACTTTTGCCAAAGCGACGCGGACGTAGAAAGAGTAGTTCGTATCCCAAATCCTCCATGACGGGAATACGATCTGTCCGATCCATATAAATATGGCCCTCAGTGATTAACTTGTAAAAATCGCGGACGGCGTAAGGAAATTTTAGCATAAGCCCATAATCCTTTGGTAAAAACAGCCTCTCTCAATATTTTTTTGACAAATAAATTATTTCCTGTCTTGTCAAGGCATTATACTTCAACAAGTCATCAGGCCATAACCTCGCCAGGGACGAAACAACGATGCTACGCTTGTGATAATAGAAAAAAGCTCGATAGATTATTTACCGAGCTTTGTTATGTTGAGGTTGGTCTACAGATGACCTATTTTTATCTTTGCGCTATGCAGCCGTGGCGATGCGGCGGCCATCTTCAGCTTGGACAACGACGACGCTAGGGCGAGCTGGGGCAGTTCCATCAGGCCAAGTCGTAGAGGGGTTGGCGAAGCTGACATCATCACCGTCACCGGGGTGTTGAATGGCCACGAAGAGTGAGGTATTATCGGGCGTAAATTCGGGGCCACAAATTTCACAACCGGTTACGCCAGTCAGGAAGAGGCGTGAGAAACCACGTTCTTCACCTTCAACAGGCACAACGAATAAGCCATCATTCGCCTCAAGTCGGCTGGGTTGCCCATCCGTGGAAATCCATAAATTGCCATCTAAGTCAAAAGCGAGATTGTCTGGGTTGGCGATGGGGCTAACTTGGTCTTTGGGGTAGCCCGCGAAATAGGTGCTTTCGTCGGCTGGGTCACCGCAGAGCATGAAAATTTCCCAAGTAAAGGTGGTGGCCGTGTGGTCATTACCATCTTCAGTCAGTTCAAGAACGTGGCCATATTGGTTTTCATTGCGCGGGTTGGCTGCATCTGCGCCAGGATTACCATCCGTGCCGCGACGGGTGTTGTTGGTCAGGGCGACGTAGACTTTACCTGTGACAGGATTGGGTTCGAAGTCCTCGGGACGATCCATTTTCGTCGCGCCCAGTAAATCAGCCGCCTCACGGGTACGAATGAGGACATTGGCTTGTGAGGTAAAACCATTTTCTTCAGTCAAGGGACCTTCGCCAAAGACGAGGGGCATCCAGGTTCCTGAGCCATCATCATCGAAACGGGCGACATAGAGTATGCCTTCATCGAGAAGGGTCATGTTTGCGGCGCGGTCATCAGGATTATAGGTGCCTGTACTGACAAATTTGTACATATACTCAAAGCGAGCGTCATCGCCAGAGTAAGCGACAATTTGTCCATTATCGGCGATGTGAATGGTGGCGGCTTCATGGCGGAAACGGCCTAAGGCAGTGCGCTTGAGCGGGGTTGAAGTCGGATCATAGGGATCAATTTCAACAATCCAGCCAAAGCGAAAAGGTTCGTTTGGTTCTTGGCTCAAATCAAAGCGGTTATGATACATTTCCCACAAACGTCGGGAACCTTCGCTGAGCAAGCCATAGCGGCTGTGCATCGCTTTGCGTACATCATCATCAGCTAGCATATCATTGTTGCCAAAGTATTGATGGAAGTTTTCCTCAGCAGTTAAAATCGTGCCCCAAGGCGTTTTACCCCCAGCACAGTTGTTGAGGGTGCCCAAAGCGAGTGTGCCAGTTTCATCTGCGCTCGTTTTGACCAGGTCGTCGCCAGCCACTGGCCCGGTGAGTTTCATTTCACTCATGCCAGTGAGGCGGCGATTCAAGGCAGAGTCTCGCTTGACCATCCACTGCCCATCATCCCCCCGTTGAATTTCAATCACAGACAGGCCGTGTGCGGCGATTTCAATGTTTACCTGCTCTTCAGTGGGGTCTGCGCCATCAACGCGATACTCAGCAAACATCATGCCAGCAGTGGTGTACTCATGATTCACCGCCAAAATACCATGATCTGAAGACATTTCCTGTGGCGAAATAGGTACAAAGCCAACAAAATCACAGTTAAAGCCAAACTGTTGTGCTTGTGCTTCGGCTGTTTGGTTGAGCGGGTCAAAATCGGGCGCGTCTGCCGTGATGGGATCGCCCCATCTGAGCAAGACTTGGCTTTGGTAGCCAGGGGGGATGGTCATTTCACCGTCCAAGTTGAGCGAAACTGGCTCAAAATCGAGGCTGCTTTTGGCCGCCATATCTGATTTATCCGTTTCTCCTTTGTGGTCATGATCGTCATGGTCATGCTCAGGCATATGCACGACACAACCAGCCAAAGCCAAGGCGGCGGCTGATGCAGTTGCTCCAACTAAAAATCCACGGCGGCTGATACGGCGTTCAACTACTTCAGCAAAGCTTTCGCCTCGTCCAGCTTGAGAGCGAATAAGGTCATCATCTTCTTGAAAAGAAATTTTGTGATCCATTGAGAGTCTCCTCTGTAAATATCAATTAGTAATTAGTAAAAAATTCAGCATTCAGCATTCATCATTCTATTGTCATTCTTCGTGGTACACCTCATTTCGTGTTTTACGCCTCTGTAAATACAGTGATTGGCGGTTAGTGAATTAATCTTAAAAATTAATCAGGTGCAGGTGCTATAGCTTTGAAGAAAAAGATTTTGAGTCGAAGATTTAGATCCCAGGAGTTTGGCAAACCTCTGGGGTCTGGGCTTCCAAAACTTTATCCGTAAAGCTATACCTACGAAAAAGTAGAGAGGACAAGCTGCCTGTATTATAGATTATTATAAGGAATTAAGCCACTTCCTTCCATACTAAATACTGATTGTGCAAGGGCGTTGGGTTCTGTCCGATGGCTAAATGACCAAATAATCGCTCAAAGTCGTCGGCCCTAGCGACATCGTAATAATTTATCAAGGTCGAGAGCCAGAGACTTTTGCCGAAGCGACGCGGACGCAGAAAGAGCAGTTCTTTGCCCAAGGTTTCTATAACCGAAATACGGTCGGTCCGGTCAAGATAGAGAAAGCCTTCGGTGAGCAGTGCTTTGAAGTCACGGATAGCGTAAGGAAAGTTTAACATAAGTGTAAGCCTTTCTGGCACAATGGGGCCAGTGATTTAAGGCGGTCAATTGTTTGCCATATTCTCGTAGATTGATCAAACATTGTCTACAACAGGCGCGTTTTCTGGTATCTTGGGTCATAAGTTTAGCTCACTTTCCTAAAAATTTTGGTATCAGACGGCACGAATAAGATTATACCTTAGCCACTCACCGTACCGTATCGTCCCCCGACCCCAAGCCCCGCAAATGATTAACATCGCCCAAAGTCTCCACCATCCATTGGCCATTTTCATACATAACTGTATTCAGCCCAGCATTGATAGTTCTAAAGCGACGAGGAGCATCTAAGGGAATCATCAACACATGGCCTAGAAAGGAACTGATGGTGCCGCCGTGACTGACAACCATAATTCGCTCCCCTGCATGCTTCTGAGCCAATTCTTCCAGACAGCTTAAGGCGCGTTCGAGCAGCATAACCGTGCTTTCACCCTGGGGGATAACATAATCAGAGGCCCCATGACGATAAGCGTGAAAGGCCTCAGCGTGTTGTTGCTGGGCATGGGCATGGGACAGACCTTCGAAAATGCCAACATTTCTTTCACGCAAGCGTTTATCTAATAGAAGCTCTAGCCCTAAGCCATCCACCACAGGTTGCGCCGTCAAACGACAGCGTTCTAAATCACTGCTATAAATCGCGGCCAAGGCCTCGCCGCGCAGACGTTCAGCCAAGGCTTTGACTTGCTTTTGGCCAACTTCGGTCAAGGGGCTATCAAGATGGCCTTGATATCGCCCCTCAATATTCCAAACAGTTTCTCCGTGACGCACGAGGACAAGGGTGGTTTCTGCCATAAGGGATCTCGGCTACTTTGCCTTAAATCTCTTCGATTTCCAGCGACGTGCTGATCTCAATTGAGTCGCGGATAGAGCGGGCGACGGGGCAGAAATCGGCATGGAAACCGAGAACACGCTCGACTTTATCACGGTTTTCAACCGCCGTTTTGAGATAATAGGTTACATGAATGCGCTTAATCACCAACACTTTGCCATCTTTCTCCGCCTCACCAGCGGCTTCAGAGACGAGATAGCCTTCACCTGCAGGAATTTGACGCGCTTCCAGCGCACCGCCAAAAGTGCCAGTTAGTCAGCCAGCCGTCCCAGCAACAATATAATCAAGCGTCGTGGCATGCGGCTCATGTACATTACTGTCCACCCCATAATGCTCTGCCACTTCAGAGTGAACGCCGAAGAAGGTTGGTTTAACTTCTTGAGGCAAATAGGCGCGTCGCAAAGGGCCTTTAACGCGCTCAATGCGAACCTTAGATGTATAAGCAACTTCGTTTGACATAAAATATCCTTTCAATCAATCCTGAAATTATTTTGAAACCTAAAGTCATTATCATGATAGCTCTTAGGGAGTTCCAAGTAAATAATTCTCCCAAAATTCCTTAAACCTGTCTTCCTTAAACCTGACAGTTTTGGGTCTGGGAGATTTTAAATTTTGGAACTGCCTTAAGCTTATCCCAAAAAATTTAGAACTCATTCTGTTTTCAGTCAAGTTAGTTTTTTGGGATTAAATCAAATGGATTGTAGGGCAAAATATAGTACAAGTCAATTGCTTAAGGCGGGGAACAGTTCAACAGGCGTTGAGG
The DNA here is from genome assembly GCA_965199695.1 of Anaerolineae bacterium. GTDB lineage: Bacteria > Chloroflexota > Anaerolineae > 4572-78 > 4572-78 > CBDAUV01. The sequence goes on from OZ241372.1 coordinate 4,335,477, forward strand.
GGATTGTAGAAGAAAGGAGAAGCGTGTAAAATAGGAACTCACTCCCAACTATCAAGCTATTTTGGATAATATCTATAATCTTTTCACGCAGCACACCAACAGTGAAAATATTGTTTTTGCTGTTGATCGAGCCGCTAAGGTTGTTTTTGCTTTAAAAACTTACACCCACCACAATGCTTCTAGTGACCTGGGCTTAGACATTGTCCGTAAAATTATTGAAAACCATGCGGGTCGGATTGATGTCGCGAGTCGGCCAGGTCGAACAACCTTTCAAGTCTGGCTACCGATTAGAGAATATTGAATTTTTGACCAAAAAGTGATATAACAAAGCCAATAAAGAAGCAAATATTTAATCAAACTCGATAGGTTGAGTTCCTCATAAAGAGGTGTAGACCGACATCCCTTTCATTTAGGCGTGGTCGGCTATATCGACCAGGTACCACCTCAAGGTGGCGGCTTCACCGTTTGGCCGGGTAGTCATCATATCTTTTATTACGACTTTAAAACACGTTACACCTTTAACCCACTAGATAAATTGCAGGGCGATATGGCTCAGGTGAGCCAACAAACATATATTGATTGTCACGGCGATGCGGGCGACATCATCTTTTGGCATCATCGACTAGGTCATTCAGTCGGCCATAATCTTTCTCAAAGGATTCGTCAAGCTGTTTTATATGACTTTAGCCACAAAGATTTAGAGCAAATTCAAGATTCACCCCCAAATGAGGATATGTGGCAAGATTGGGCAGTCTAGCTGCCTAGAGCAAAGTGGCAAGGTGACAAGATGATGTGTTCAAAAGGAACGACCGTCCCAAACGCCTGACACTGCGCCTCTCGCTGGCGAGAGGCCCTTTCGCCAGCGAAAGTCACCCTGCAACCTTGCTACTGCTCACAGACGATGTCTCTTTCTTTGCCACAACATTTCTCACAGAGCCATAAATATTGGGCCATGAAACATTTGTCTACAAGGCTTTATAAATTATTTCGGTTCAACAAGATTTATACCCCCTCCAACCTGCCTAAGGGGAGAATAGCATATCTAAGTTTCTCTTTTTGGAATTTAATAGAAACATCTAATGAGTAAAGGGACGACCATGACAAAATCACTTATTTTAATTATTGAAGATGATCGCCAACTAGCCAAAATTTTTTCAATGACCCTCGAGACGATTCGTATCAGTGCTTTGCGGGAGATGGTTCTTTGTTTCATGGCTAAATCAGCCCAAACATCGTGAGGTTATCATGTCAAATGCTATGAGTCATCCAACCCTGACTGACATCCAAATCACGTTGAACAAAATAGGGCCCTATGTTGTTGAGACACCTATCTGGGCTTGGCGAAACCACGAAGTGTTGAGTGTGGTAGGCCATGAGATAGAGGTATTTTTGAAGTTAGAACTTTTTCAACAAACGGGCACGTTTAAACCACGCGGGGCACTCAATGTGATGCTGGATTTGGATACAAAAGCCCTATCTCGCGGCGTAACAACAGTGAGCGCGGGCAATCATGCCATCGCCGTCGCTTATGCAGCCCAACAGATAAACACAAGGGCTAAAGTGGTCATGATTAGCACAGCCAACCCAACGCGAATTGAAAAATGTCGCGCTTATGGAGCTGAGATAGAACTGATTGATGATGCTCATGCTGCTTTTGAGCGCGTTCATCAGATTGAAGCAGAGGAAGGCAGAACTTTTGTCCATCCTTTTGAAGGACGGCTGACGGCCTTAGGGACAGCAACCGTCGGGTTTGAACTTTGCCAGCACGTCTCAGACCTAGATGCGGTTATCGTGCCTATTGGCGGCGGTGGGTTATGTGCTGGCGTTGCCTCGGCGGTTAAATTGATCCAGCCAACTTGCCAAGTTTTCGGAGTCGAGCCTGTCGGGGCAGATAGCATGCACCGCAGCTTTGTCGCCGGAAAGCCTCAATCTATCAAGCAGGTGAAAACCATTGCTGATAGCCTTGGGGCTCCTTATGCTGCTCCATATAGTTTTGCCCTGTGTCAACACTATGTGGATGCGTTGGTTAAAATTACAGATGATCAAATGCGACAGGCAATGCACCTTCTCTTTCACGGGGCGAAATTGGCTGTAGAGCCAGCAGGGGCAGCCGCGACAGCCGCCCTCTGCGGCCCTCTCTTAGACCGCTTACGAGGCAAGCGGGTTGGGGTCATCGTTTGTGGGGCAAATATTGATCTTGCCAGCTTCACCGCAGAGGTTGAACAGTTAGCGTGGGATGGCGCAAGCCTGCAATGATTGATGAAGTCTCTATGCACGAACAACGAAAAGCGGATCATATTCGGATTAATTTAGAAGAAGATGTTGGATTTAATACCGTCACGACGGGCCTGGAACATTATCGTTTTGTTCATCAGGCTTTGCCAGAGCTTGATTTAGCCCAGGTGAACATAGAGACCTCATTTTTTGGCAAAAAGCTGAAAGCACCCCTCTTAATCGCTTCCATGACAGGTGGCACAGAAAGGGCCCAACTGATCAATCGTTATTTGGCAGAGGCGGCAGAAATTTGTGGTATTGCCATGGGCATTGGTTCACAACGCGCCGCGCTAGAAGATGTTGAATTGGTCGAAAGCTTTAATATCCGGCCTATCGCCCCGACAGCTTTACTTTTTGCCAATATCGGAGCTGTCCAATTGAATTATGGTTATGGGCTGGCGCATTGTCAACGCGCTGTGGATATGATTGAAGCTGATGCGCTTATTCTACATTTTAACGCTTTGCAAGAAGCTGTTCAACCTGAAGGAGATACGAACTTCGCGGGTTTGTATGATAAAGTAGAACAGATTTGTCAGACCCTGCCCGCTCCTGTCATCGCCAAGGAGGTGGGGGGGGGGTTTTCCCAGGAAACAATATCGCGGTTGGTGAACTGCGGCATCGCGGCCATTGATGTGGCTGGCGCGGGTGGTACTTCTTGGTCGCAAGTCGAGATGCACCGTGCCCCAACAGAAGCTTTAAGGCATGTCGCAGCGACCTTCGTTGATTGGGGCATTCCCACCAGTGAGGTCATTCTCAATGCCAAGGCTGTCGCGCCTACACTGCCCCTTATCGCGAGCGGGGGCCTGAAAAATGGCCTGGACATAGCAAAATGTATCGCCTTAGGGGCGAGCTTAGGCTCCATGGCTGGCTCTTTTCTCAAGGCCGCGGTGCAATCACTGGAGGCAGTCATCGAGACCATCGAAGTGACACAGTCTGAATTGCGAATCGCCATGTTTTTGGCCGGTTTGGGGTCGGTGGATAAGTTACGAGATACAGGGTGCTTACAAAGAAGCGATGGTGCAAATGTCTAAGGGATAGGGATTAATTAACTTGTGCATCGTCGGTGTGGTAAATAGCGTGGTCAAAGAAAAGGTAAAATTCACCTTTAACCCTGCGGGCCCGCTGAAATCACCGCGAACAATCTTCGATAAATCGACAGTGAAATTACAATCAACTGCGATAAAATCATCACCATTGCAAAAATAGCTGAGAGGCTGAAGACTTGATCTTCAGCGATTACAGGGATGATGGGCGGCCAAGCCACTTGATCTTTACCTGTGATCCGAAAAAAAGGGACGAATAATTGGGCGGTATAAGCCCCAATCAAGGCCCCAGCAGTGGCTCCGTAGGCGGTGAGCAGACTATATTCCATGACCACTTGGGCGATGATTTGGCGGCGACGGAGGCCCATAGCATGTAAGACGGCAAAGCGATACAGCCGTTCACGTAAAGAAGCATAGGTGTTGATCAGCAAACCTAAGCCGGCCATGATGGCGGCGGCCAGAAAGCCAATGGTCAGTGTACCAAAAATGCCCACCCGTTCCATTTTGGCTTGTTCTTCGATGATCAAGGTGCGAGCATCGCGCACCAGAATGGGTTCGACATTCATTTTGGCGATGTTGCGGGCGACCTCCTGCGTATCCACCCCATCCTCTAAACTCAGCCAGAGATCAAATTCTGGCACCACGCCATAGAAAAAACTGAGATAATCGAGGTTGCCGATGATGGCGACTTCATTTTCGTAGACTGTCGGAAAGTAGCGATAAGAGCCGACGATGGTGAAGGTCGACGGAATACTGGTGCCATCTTCTAAACGAATTTTTAATGAGATTTGATTGCCCACGAAGAGATTCAACTGTTCTAATAATGACTCTTGCACCAAGACCGCTTCAGGTAATAGGGCCAAGCGATTCATCAGGCCGCCCAAGGAATCGCTGGCGAAATCTTCACGGAACCAAGCCACCTGAGCGAAGTCAGCCCGGTCGACCGCTAGAAAGCGAAACTGCGGTCCGCGTCGCCGCCGTCGCCCTGTCAGCTCACTTTCAAAGCGATAATTCCCCACGCGGGTGGCTTTGATGATTCCTGAAATGGCTTGAAATTGGCTTGGAATGGGAATCCAACTGCCGCCAGAGAGTGGTTGGGCTGCTTGCTGACCGTCATCCCCCAAATTTGGGTAAGGGGTAAAAGCATAGTCAGAGCCAGCTTTATAAAACATGCGGTCGAGCAGCCATTGATCCATGCTGGCCGCCAGAGAAAAGGTGTAAATGCCCAAGGCCAAAGAAATAATGACCAGCAACAGAGGGTTGATATAATGATGGCTTTGGCGGGCCAATTGACGCAGGGCCAAATGAGGAGAAACCCAAGGCAGGAGATTGGCGAAGATGTCTATGAAGCGCATCAAGAGCGGGAAGAGACGCATGGTCACTAAGGCCCCCGTCAAGACGAAAAGGGCTGGCACTAAAATGAGCAAGGGATCACGATAAAGGTCTTCTGGGGTATCTTGCACCAAGAGCGCGAGGGTGCCTTCTTGAGCAAGCTGCTGATAGGCATAGGCTGTCGGGATGATCATCAGTAAGTCGAGATAGTATCGATACCAGAAAGGCCCTTCTATAGCGCGGGTAAATTCGCGTTCCTGCATGACGACGCTTTGTCTCGTCGCTTGGATTGTCGGCCAGAGGCGAGCGGCTAGGGCCACCCCTAAGGCCACAATGGCCAGTTCCACATTTGTTCCCGCCAGTGACACGGGCAAAGGATCACGTTCAGTGAAGACAAGAAAGCTTTCAGTATAGCCCATGAGCCAAGCCAGGAGGAGGCCGAAAGCGATGCCTAAAGGATAGCCCAAAACGAACAGCAGCATTTGTTCAACCAACGTTAGATTGACAATGCCTAAAATACTCATGCCCCGACTCATCAAGATGGCCGTTTCGCGGCGTTGCCAACTGGCGATAATTGACGAAGTCAGAATGAGAAAATAAATCAAAAATCCAAAGGCGGGAATATTAAAGCCTAATAAAATGATGGTCAAGGTATCTTGACGACCGACAAATTCTTTGAGCGAATCGAGGGGCGAGCGGTCCAAGCGGGCCTTGGGCAAATATTGGTTGATGATCAGCATGCCCCGTTCAAAGCCTTCGGCGTATTGACGCGCATGCAAGGGATTGAGGTTCTGCTCATCGAGGGTGAGATACCAAGCTACAGACCCCGTTTTGGAGGTTGAGCGCGGTTGAATTTGTTCGACATAATCTTGGCGGCTGATGAGCAATTTTTCGCGGAAAGCCAGATTGGGATCGTTGAACCAAAAGGCACTATGGGGATCAATCGGCTCCCAAAAACCCTTGACCCGAATACGCAGCGGCTTTTGGGCCAAGGTGCGGCTAACCCCAAACTCTTCCCCTGGGTTGATGCCCATATTTTCAATTTGATAGACATGCATCCAAACATTGAGAATGTCCTCAGAACGGTCACTGCTATAGGGTTCTCCTTCTGTGATCGTGATATGATCCGCCAAGTCTTCAATGTAGAGGAAGTTGGTTGTGCCGAGCAATTTGGGGGAATCACCAGCAGCATAGCGCGTGCTATTCGGGCCTGGCTGGAGCATGAAGCCTTCACTTTGGATTTGTAAAATTTGTCGTTTCAGCGGTAGACCGACCTCGCTAGATAAAGTATTGGCTACGTCCTGACCCACTAATTCAGCTTCGGCAATGGTCATCGGGCTGCGAGAGGAGGAGAGGGTATAGATACGGGTGGAGAAAGCTGACCGGCCCGTGATATCGGTCAGTTCCTTTAATTCCTGGCGCAGTACCACCATGTCTACGGCTTGGGAAAAGTAGGCCGCGCTGGTGACGAGACCCACCGTCAGCACGATGCCCAGTAAAGCGAGCAGGGTCAAGCCCAAACGATGGCGGATACGTTTGAACGAGAGCAAGAGCAAGCCAAAGGTTCGTCCTAACCAGCTTAAAGATGGTGGCAAAGGTTGATGGGGCGTGATTTTGGGCAATGGTTCAGTCAAGGCTGGCGGAAGATCAGGGTTTGGTGTCATAGGAGGAAACGAGGATCAAAAAACAGAATAGCCAGCGGGCAATTTCACCTACCTGACTATTCTGCCTTTCCACATCCCTAAAAAATCACAACCTACTCACTCATCCCCAAGTGAGCCTTATAAGCGGCAATTTGGTCCTCTCGGCCTAGTTCATCAGTGATGCTATTCCAAGAGTCGGCCAAGTCATCCATGGCTTCTTGAGCTTCCGCTTCACCCGCGAGAACACGCAGGAGATGAAATTCGAGTTCTTCCTGATAACGAGAGGCACCGGGGACGCGAGGGTCAAAAACAGCGTTAGGATGATTGGTGGTGTCTAAGATGGTCTGAATATAGTCTTGGGCATCGGCTTCATCCCAGCCAGCATCAATCCAGGGTTGCAGATTGGTGCTATGAGAAATACGCCAAGGCTGATAACCACTGTCGGGGCTGGCTACGTCTACCCCGCTCACTTCTGCGCTGGCGGCATGCTTAATCCATTCCCAAGCTGCATCGGGATTTTCGGATGAGGCCGTAATATAGTAAGACCAGCCGTTAAAGGCATGGGTGGGAGCGCGGTTCACCTCACCTTCTGGCATTTGCACCCATTCCTCCCTTTGCCAATCCCAATATTCAGTCGCCCCGGGTGAGAGGGCAAAGCCCACTTTCCCTTTGACCACAGAGCGGTCTGCCACAGAGGCTGGGCCGATATCGCCCCAGTCTAAGGCCAGCAGAGATTGGCCCAAAATGATTTCTTCAATCACGTCCGCCCGAACAGAGTCTTTCCCAGGCCGGATATAGTTGGCCACCATCTCGGCGTATAGCTCAACCCCGCGCACGAAACCAGGCGTGTTGACCAAAGGAGTCAGATCATCGGGTTTGAAGAAGAAGATACCCTGAGCCGGGGCTTTATCTGCCGGGATGACGGTATAGGGAGCGACCCAAGGATAGAGATACCAGAAACTCTGGTTGCCTCTGGTGACGCTGGTGATGAAGCCATTTTCGGCTTCACCATCGCCATCCCAGTCTTGACCGTGGAAGAACTTAGCGACTTCAACCAACTCGAGCAGGGTTTGGGGGGGGTTGGGTAAATCATTGCCTGTAGCAGCTTTGTAAGCTTCTTGATGCGCTGGATCACCTAAAATATCTTTACGATAGAACAGGGATTGATTGTCATTATCCACGATGAAAGCATACGTTTTGCCACCCCAAGAATCCTTCAGCTTGACTCCATCTGGGATATCGTCCCACGCCAAAACAGGGTCATCTGCGTCGCGTTCGATGAAGTCATCCAAGGGGATGACATAGCCCATGTTGACCAAGTCAGCCACCCAAGTGTTGCTGACCAATAGAATATCGAAGTCACCACTATCGGTTGCAGCAACCTGTTGAATTTTGGGGAAGAGGTCGGCGAAGGGGGCTTCGACCACATTCACGGTGATGCCTGAGTCATCCGTGAAGGCGGGAGCGTGTTGACGAATGGGGCCACTAATGAAGGGGCCGGTCATGGTGAAGGCTGTCACTTCACCCCCCTCGGCTTCTTCCGCTGCCTCGCCGCCCGCAGGTGGCGTAGCCGCACAGCCTAAGGCGATGAAGGCTAAGAGGGTCAAAAGGATACGTAAAAACCATTTTTGTTGTTTCATTGAAAGTTATCTCCTGAATGTTAGGTTGAAAAAAGGATTGATGAGGTTAAGGTGTGGGATAGCAATATTTTTATTGACAATAGGCAAACTCCTGATGGTTGATATAATTATTTCACTGCCCCTCGCGCTAGACCGCGTACAATGTAGCGACCCGCTAGGAGGGCGACTAATATTGGCGGGAGCAGAACGACAGCCCCTTGAGCGGCGATATCCCAATAGCGCGGGCCACGGAGCGTGACGTTGCCAGCCAGTTGAATGGGCAAGGTCTTGGCATCGTTGAAGGTGAGGGTGAAGGCGAAGATAAATTCATTCCAAGCCAAGACAAAGGCGATTAGAAATGCGACCACTAAGCCCGGCGCGGTCAGGGGGACGGCCATGCGAATGAAGGCGCCGAAACGTGAACAGCCATCGACCATGGCTGACTCCTCAATTTCGGCTGGTAAGTCTCGATAATAATCACGCAACAGCCAGATAACTAAGGGCAAATTCATGGCCGCGTAAACCAAAATAAGGGCGGTTAGACTGTCTACCAAGCCGACATAGTTGAATAAAACAAAGAAAGGCACGGCCAAGGCGATGGGCGGTAGCATGCGCTGCGAAATGAACCAAAAGGCAATATCGTTATTCTTCCAGCGTCGAAATTGAAATCGGGCCAAGGCATAGGCAGCTAAAGCCCCTAAGAATAAGGCTAAGGCTGCGCCGCCCACAGATACGATTAAGCTATTGAGCATCAATTGCCCCACATCGCCTAACCCCCCTGCCTCATATAAGTTTGTCTCACCGAGGCCAAAGATACTGAGCCAAGGCTGTAGCGTGGGTTGGAAATCGACAAAAGGGAGGAAGGTTGGTTGCGTATTATAAACATCTGCTGGATTTTTGATCGAGGTGATTAAGGTCCAGTATAGGGGAAATAGGGTGAACAGGAGCCAAAGACTCAAGATCATCAGGACAAAAAAGCGTTCTGTGCGAGTGCGACCTAGTGCCATAAGTAGTCAGTCGTCGGGCGTGGTAAGGGTTTAGGGTTAGGTTAAGCCGTCGTCTCTCGGCCACGGCGGACGAGGACAAGAAAAAGATAAAAGACAATGCTCATGATGAGCAGCATGCCCCAGGCGAGGGTAGACATGTAACCCATGTTGAAGGTGCGGAAGTGCGCCACATAGGCATAATAGGTGATGGCTTCAGTAGCACTACCTGGGCCACCGCCTGTTAAGACAAAGATGGTATCGAATACTTTGAAAGAATCCACAGCTCGCAGTAGCACGACAGCGATTAAGTAGGGCATCAATAAAGGCAGGGTGATATAGCGCATGAGTTGGGAGGTGGAAGCTCCATCAACCAGCGCGGCTTCGTAGAGTTGTATGTCTTGTGATTCCAAAGCGGCCAGTAGGGCGAGGGCAATGAAGGGAGTCCATTGCCAAATATCGACGATGACTAATGACAACAGGGCAGTACTGGCTTCGCCCAGCCAAGCTGGTTGCGGTAAATTCAGCAGACTGAGCGCAAAATTGATGGGGCCGCGATTGAAATCGAAGAGCATTTTCCAAATAAAGGCCACCGCGATGGGTGTTAAGAGCATGGGCAAGGCGAATATCGTTCGCAGCAAGTTGCGACCGCGAAAGGAGATTTGTAGGGCCAAGGCCACCAAAAAGCCAAAAATAACTTCAATCCCGACAGCCAAAGCGACATAAGTGAAGGTGACTTCTAAAGCATTCCAAAACCGACCATCGCTGCCGAGCTTTTCTAAATTTTGGCCGCCGATAAATTTCATCCCGCCACTGCCGGGTTGCCAGGAGTGAAAGACTAAGTACAGTGAAAAAAATAAGGGAAAGATCGCTAGCAAAAGGGCGTATAAAATGGCCGGCAGAATAAAGACAGAACGCATATTCCGGTCAAGCCAAGTGATTTTTGTCTCTTGGGCGATTTGAGCCGTCATTGGGGTCATGATAAAGCCTCGACTTGTGCTTGCGCCGCTTCGACCAAGGCGGCGACAGATTTTTGGGTATTAATCGTCTCCAGCACCAGTTCATCGATAATCACGGCGATTTGATTCCAGTTAGACAAACGGGGTAAAGTCCGAGCGACCCCCTGTAGGGCCTCCATCTCTTGATAAAAGGGCACAATCTCATTCACCACCTCATCCTGCCAAGTAGACCGACGACAGCCGATGGCTCCTTCTAAGGTCAGCAACTTGTCCATCTCCGCTGAGGCACAGTGGCGGATGAATTGATAAGCGGTTTCGAGATGGGGGCTGCCAGCAGCGATGCCTAAAATCCAATAAGCGTTTAAGGAGGCACTGGACTTGCCTGAGGCATGCGGAATGGTGGTAATGGCCACGTTTCCCTTCACTTTGGAGTCAGGAATCGTTTCCGACAGGGCCGCAAAACCGAACCAGTTGACCATCATCGCCACCTCTGCGGCGGCAAAGGCCAAGCCTGATTTGACCGAGTCTGCCTCTCGCGCTTGGGGATGCATGGCTGAGTCATCGTTTAGCAGGAGGCGATAAAATTCAAGGGCTTGAATCGCTTCTGCAGAAGCTAAATTAATAGTGCCAGCCGCGTCAAGGGCCTCGCCGCCGCGGGTCCATAATTGTAGATGAAAATCGTAGACCGTATTATGCCCATCAGGAAAAGCGGCAAAAATCGTGCCGTATAACCCTTGTTCAGGACGATGAAAAAAGCGGGCCACCTCGTGAAACTCAGGCCATGTTTGTGGAATATGTAATGGCTTGCCGTAACGCGCTTCAAAGGCTGCCTGCTCTTGCGGGTCATTAAAAAGATCGGCGCGGTAAATAAAACATTCTGGGCCGTCGTGATAAGGCAGGCCAATGATTTGCTCACCGAACTGCTGCATTTGCAGCAAAGAAGGAGTCCACCCCTTTGGGTAATCATCAGGCGGGTTCGCTTTGAGCAGCGGCCCCAAATCGGCCAAAGCACGGCTCTCATGGGCTAAGGCAAACCAATCAGTGGGCAAAAAGGCCACATCCCAGTCTCCCTGTTTCAGGCCCGCTTGTTCAAACAGCGTTTCAAACAAAGGATGCATGTCCAAAGCCACTGCCTCTAATTGCAGATCAGTCTGGGTTTGTTGTTGAAAAAGTTCCCATTGTTTTTGGATGGCTGATTCAAAAGGCTCAAAGGCTCTAATTGCGATACGAAAAGTTTTACGAGATTTGGACATATTAATTTTTAGGCAAATTAGGGCGATCACATCCAGTCCCTCAGATAATTGACGAATCTCAGATGACTCTACGTGTTTCCCGATGTGTACCTGATGAGGATGTGTGCTGATTTCAGGATGATAGGGGGCCTTATCCCACCCGCGAATTGTTTCATTTGTGGCTGTTAGCCAGTAATAGGCCTATTTGTGCAATTGTTGGTTCAACCAGATCTCATTAATGTGTAAGCGAGACCCATCAATAAGTTGGACGACTGCTTTATATTGCCCCAATGAACCCTCTAACCGCTGTTCATATTTGACAATTGCAACAATAAGGTCTGAACGACTTTCTAGTTGCGCTAACATCAACTCCTGGAAACACGAGGCGTTCTTCCAACTTTGTTGGCTGCGGATTGTCTCGCCGATTTTTATCAAGCAGTGGGTATCGACACCGCCCCTATTCGGCTCGACTGACAAGCGGCATCCGTGACAGCCATCGTCTTAAGAGCATCATCCACCGAGGTGGGTAAGACATCTGTCGTCCCATCACTAAAGCGCATCAGACTGCTCATGCTGCCGATGAAGGCATCGGGGAACCAAGAGCCATCCATTGAAATGGCCTCCCATGTTGGCTCACGGTCATCTTGCAAGACACAGTATTCAAACTGGTCTGGTTCGCCGGCGGGATAGTTCATGAGCAGCCCCATGGTGACCTTAATCGCCCCTGATGTGCCTTCCCATTTCACATAGCTCTCTTGATGGCGCAAACCATACTCATGATGATGATTGGTTTCAATATTCGCCCGCAGGGTATCCCCATAATCTAAGATGATGTTCGTCCGTGTCCCATCCATCTTGAGGGCTTTGGGATGTTTCACCGTTTTAGCATAGACCCCTTGCGGCTCACCGAGAAAGGAGCGGATGAGGTCGATATAGTGAATACTATGATAGAGCAGTTCAGGAAAAGGAACTGTTTCCAAAAAATGCCATAAATGCCAAGGGGTATAAACGGTGACCCGGACATCTATATCATGTACCTCGCCAATAGCCCCTTGATCAATCAAACTTCTGGCCGCCAAAATAAAGGGGGCGTAGCGCATTTGAAAATTAATCGCCGCAGTGAGATTTTTTTGCTGACACAGGGCTAAGATAGCCCGCGCTTGGGCCAAATTATCACCCATTGGTTTTTGAATCAAAACGCTTCGGTCATCTGGTAAATCTTTCAAGACATCGGGAATTGCCTTGGCCGGAACCGCCACATCAAACACAGCCTCATCTGGTGCCTTGGCCGCAGCATCCTCAACAGAGCCGTAGATTTGTGGCACATCAAAGGTAGCCGCCATGAACTCAGCCCGCTCTGGATTGAGATCAAATAGGCCGGCAATTGGGAAGCCCGCCTTGCGATAGGCGGGATAATGGGCATCATGCACAATGCCCCCTGCTCCCAAGCTGACAATGGGTCTCGGCGTGGTTGGTATGGTCGGCTTTTGAACAATCTTAAAATTCATCATTGATCTATCTCTCATTGTCGTGGTACGACTTTTTAGGGTAGCTAGAGTAACATATCAGCGACATCATGGCAAATGGGTTAAGGAATGAGCAATCAGCTCTCAGTGGGCTTCATGGCCCGATTGTCAGCTGTGACATCTCGCACTTTGAGATACATGAGGGATAAACTGGTCACGTATTTCACGATGATGTCCACATAAACCAATTGAATAATGATGGAAAAGGGAAGTACCCCAGCAAAAGCGATGAGACAAAAGATGATCGTATCTAAAGGAACGCTGACTGCATTCGAGACAAGGACGCGCAGGATCCAATTTTGCTCTTTTAGTTTGTGATAAATTTCTGTGTCGGCAGACTCAGAGAGGAAAATGGCAATGGCCGAAGCGACGATAATGCGATAGGAAACCTCTAGCAGATAGGCCATTATTATTGACATTATCACCGTGACCACAATCATCACATAAACACGGTCTTTGCGCCCAGTTTGCCGATGGACATGGTCTCGGGCGGTGAAAGTTAGCCCGAAAACCAGAGTGCCTACGGCTAAAACGCCTTTCCAAGGGAAAGGAAGAAACCAATCAGCGGTGTAGTTGGCGATTAAAACAGAGATTAAATATAAAATTGCCCAAGTCATGAAACACCTCAATTAACAATCAGGCATTCACAATTAGTCAATGAAGAATGACGATTAACCCCGATAGTCTGGATTCGGCCAGAAGATCAGAGAAGCGTAGTCATCTGCTTCGGGATAAGAGAAATAATTTTCTAGGACACCATGTACTTCAAATCCGTTTTGTATTTGGAAGGTCAAAGTGGCATCGTAGAGTTCGCCTGCGGCTACTTTGTTTACATAGTCTAAGGCGGTCATCTTGTCCTTGTAGTTCGCAAAGCCCGGTAAAACTCCGCCTGCGATGATGCCTTTTTTGTTATACTGTTTGACGACCCCTTTTCGCAAGACATAGAGCTTGTGCCCGATGCCCCGCCGCCGATACGCTGGGTGAACGCCGATATCCGTCCCGTAATAATAATCTCCTTCGGGGTCGTGATTGGTGCAGTACCCCCCGCCAATGAACTCATCTATGTTATGTTGGGGATGTTCAAAATCGAAATCAATAAAAATGCCTGCTCCAATGCCGACTGGCTGGTCACCATCTAGGGCAACAAAGACACATTCTGGGAAGGTTTGAGCATGATGCAGAAAGTCTTCTTCGTGGAATAGTTCATCAGGCGAAGAATTTGGAAAAAGAATGGGTTCTAATTGGGCCAATTGTTTGGCGTATTCTGGTTTGAGGTTGCTGTAAGATATGTCGGGCATTGGATATCCTCTAATGTTCCACCCTTAGGCAGAGAGAAAGTAATCTGTCTTCTTTTAATTCAGCTAGGCAACCATCAATCAGACAATAGGCTACTCAGGGCGCACGACCAACAATTTGTTTTACGACCTGAGCTACAATCGTCATCCCTTCATCTATCTGGGCATCGGTAATATTGAGTGGCGGTAGAAAACGGAGACAGTTGCTATAGAGACCAGCACGAATGATGATTAAGCCGTGCTTGAGGGCTTCTTGCGTGATTGCGTCGACGAGGGCCAGGTTAGGGTGCTTGCTTTCTGGATCGGTCACAAATTCCAGAGCCAACATAGCTCCGAGGCCACGCACATCGCCGATGACTTGGGGATAATCAGCTTGAAGTTGTCTGAGATCTTGTCGGATACGTTGACCAACACGTTCGGCTCTCGCTAAAAATTCGGGCTGACGAATCAGCTTAATGGCCTCAATCGCAGCGACACAGGCCAAGGGGTTGCCGCTATAAGTTCCGCCCAAGCCGCCAGAATGTGGCGCATCCATGATCTCAGCTTTGCCCGTCACCGCAGATAAGGGCATGCCAGCGGCCAGAGATTTAGCCGTGGTGATCAAGTCAGGCACGATGCCGTAGTGTTCAAGGGCGAAAAGTTTGCCCGTGCGTCCGAAGCCGCACTGAATCTCATCAGCCACCATGACCATGCCATGCTCATCACATAATTCACGGATGCGGTGCAGGAAACGTGGCGGCGTGGGTAAGAAACCCCCTTCGCCTTGCACGGGTTCGATGACGATGGTCGCCACCGCTTGCGGGTCAATTTGGGCGATGAAGGCGTTCTCGAGTTGACGAATACAAAATTCTAGATAGCCTTCTTCGCTCATCTCAGGCGGACGACGATATAGGTTAGGATAGGGGAGGCGATAGACCTCTGGGGCGAAAGGGCCAAAGCCTTTTTTAAACAGGGCATATTTGCTGGTCATGGCCATGGTCAGGTTGGTTCGGCCATGATAGGCTCCCTCAAAGACGATGATGCCCTGCCGCTTTGTATAAGCGCGTGAGATTTTGACTGCCGCTTCAATCGCTTCAGCCCCGCTGTTGAGGAGCAGACTCTTTTTAACCTCAGACCCAGGCGTGATATCGTTGAGCATTTCACAGACAGTGATATAAGGTTCGTAGGTGCCCACAATCGCGCAGAGATGAATCAGGCTCTCAGCTTGCGTCTTAAGAGCCTCGACCACGTTTGATGGACAATGACCGACGGCCAAAGCACCGATGCCGCCTGCAAAATCTAGCAGGGTGTTGCCATCAACATCGGTCACAGCCGCGCCTTCTGCTGATCGAATCGCTATTTGGGTTAGTTTAGCCGCCCCTTGCGGCGCAGAAGCTTCTCGCCGCGCCACGAGGTCTCGACTTTTTGGCCCAGGGATTTCGGTGATAAGATTTATGGTAGACATAAGTAATTTAAATTATCCTAAGATGTTAAAATTTGTGCTGTGCCAGAATGCCAAGAAACATAAACGTGATCACCCCTTTGGAAATGATGTGCATTAGGCTGGCCTAAGTTTTGTAGGCGGGCCACGAGGGTGTTTTTCGGGCTAATCTGCACAGTATAACGCATATCGGTCCCAATATAAACAGCTTGCTCAATTTGAGCAGAAATAGCCGCTTGGTTCGCTGGGGCTTCAGCCTGAATGAGGATTTTTTCGGGTCGCAGGGCAAAGGTGACGGCTTGGCCTACTTGTAAATCTAAATCAGCCTCGCCGCGCAGAGCGGTTAAGGTTAAATCTTCATCCACCGCAATCTGCACCACTTGAGCAGCCAAGTCAACCACATGACCATCTAACAAATTTGTTTCGCCAATGAAATCGGCCACAAAACGACTGCTCGGCTTTTCATAAATATCGCTGGGGGGGCCAAGTTGCAGAATTTGGCCTTCACGCATCACCGCAATGCGGTCAGACATGGTTAAGGCTTCTTCTTGATCATGAGTCACATAGATGAAGGTGATCCCAACTTGACTTTGAATATGCTTGAGTTCCAATTGCATCGCTTTACGCAGCTTAAGATCAAGGGCCCCCAAAGGCTCATCTAAGAGCAAGACGCGAGGTTGTTTGACCAAGGCTCTGGCCAAAGCCACCCGTTGTTGTTGTCCGCCAGATAGCTGCCGAGGTTTTCGCCGTTCCAGGCCTGGCAACTGCACCAATGCTAGGGCTTCTTGGACTCGCTGGCGGATATCTGCTTTGGGCAGTTTTTCCATCTCCAAGCCAAAGGCCACGTTGTCAAAAACGGTCAGGTGGGGAAAGAGGGCATAGTTTTGGAAGACGGTATTCACCTTGCGCTGATAGGCTGGGGTATCGCCCATGAGGGCCCCCTGAATCCGAATCTCCCCCTGTGTGGGCAGTTCAAATCCAGCTACCATCCGCAGGGTGGTCGTTTTACCACAACCTGAGGCCCCCAAAAGCGAGAAAAACTCTCCTGCTCGAATTTCTACGGAGAGATCTCTGACCGCTGTAATCGTTGCTCCCTGGGGATCGACAAATTGTTTACTGATATTAATCAACTCAACCGCGTGGTCTGTCATAATCATTTTTGCGTATCAAACAGGTAACTGCATCACATAGCATAGCCCACCCAAAGCGATAATCAACAAGCCAACTAAAGCGTACTCCCAAGTACCTCGGTCTTCCGGCACTTCACCCGCAATAATTTCTGGGTAAGTAGCATACAAGTTCTTGTCACTCCTGAGAGCGTAGTCAATGGCCGCTAGTATTAGGAATACCAAACCTACTCCAAATATCAACGTAACTAGCCCTAAGATGAGTAGTAACTTTGACCATTCTTTAGGCTTAACCATTTGGATTCCTTGATAGTTTTGATTGGTTATGCGCCAGCCTTTACGAGTACGTTGCTGAATAAAAGCAATAACTTCAGGATGGTCTTGAAAACTGGGTGCAGATAGTGTCTCAGGTCTACCTTGCATGATATTCCTCCTTAAAGGTAATTCAGTCTGTCTCGTCAGCAAGTTGCTGCGACTGCTCCAATCTCAATTATCGTATTTGAAAATCAAATTTGATCATCGCTTCTTTCTTGGGAATGAAAATTTTCTACTGACTCGACTTAATTTCCGTCCAAGCATCATCATATAAAATCGTCGCCTCACCGACATCGACAATAAATTCAAGCCGCTGCCTGGTTTCCAGAGGCGGATAAATGCCAGGATTGGCCCGATCATCTTCATTGATCAGGGGCAAAGAAGCCTTATTCGGTGAGCCATAGCGGATATAATTCGATAAATCAGCCCCAACTTGGGCCTCTAAAATATAATTCATGAACGTCTCGGCCAGTTCAGGATGGGGGGCGCCTTTGGGGATACACATGTTATCGGTCCAGACGATGGCTCCCTCTTTGGGAATGACATAACGCAAATTAGGGTTTTCTTCCATGACCTGAAAGACATCGCCGCTCCATTCCAGGACCAAATCCGCTTCACCTTCGTTGAGCATGATTTGACCTGTATCGGGGGCGTAAGCAGCAACCAAAGATTTTTGCTTTAGCAGCATTTCTTTGGCTTCGTTAATTTGGTCTGGATCCCTGGTGTTAATATCATAGCCTAACATCAGAAACGCGACAGCCATGACGGCCCGAGGGTCGTCCAGCCAAGCGATACGACCAGTGTATGCTTCATCAAACATAACCCCCCAGCTATCTATCTCGCCACCAGTGGCCTCAATATTATAACCCAAACCCATTGTTCCCCATTGATAGGGTAAACAATGCACATTGTTCGGATCATAAGCTGGATTGATAAAGGTGTCGTCTATATTGGCCATGTTGGGGATGTTGTCGTGGGTGATGGGTTCCAAGATCTCGAGATTTCGCATGATCTCGACCATGTAGTCGGATGGAAATATAAGGTCATAGCCCGGATTACCCGCTTGCAGTTTAGCCAACAAATCTTCATTACTTTCATAAAGATCATAGTTCACCTTAACCCCGAATTGTTCTTCAAAATTCGGGATCGTGTCTGGGGCAATATAGGTAGACCAGTTGTAGACGTTGAGTTCTTGAACTTCTCCGCTGTCAGCTTCAGCACCCAGGCCATCATCCGAACTTGACTGACCACCAGGGGGGGCGGCACAGGCACTGAACAGCAAACTTCCGAATATGTATCCGACCAGCATAGACCAAAATAATGTTTTTTTCATGAGGTTTACTCCTGATTATGGAAAAAATTGATATTAAAATACTGCCTACAAAAACCTTGTGCCTTTGATTATCGCCGTTGCAAAATCAATGATCCCACCACCAAGACCATTGAAGCCAAAAGCATTAAGGTTGAAATAGCATTGATGGCCGGCGTAACCGTGAAACGAATCATACCATACACGAAAATTGGGAGGGTGCTAGAACCCACGCCCGCTGTGAAAAAAGTGATGACGAAATCATCTAAAGATAGGGTGAAGGCCAGTAAGGCTCCGCCTAAGATACCGGGCACAATCAAAGGCAATGTCACCCGGCGGAAGGTTTGCCAAACATTGGCTCCTAAATCCTGGGCTGCTTCTTCCAAACTCTGCTCCAAGCCAGCTAACCGCGCTCGCACGACAATGGCCACAAAAGAGATATTGAAGGCCACATGCGAAATAATAATGGTCGAAAAGCCCAAGGCTGGGCGTAGGCCAAACCAATTTTCAAGCAATTTGAAGAGCAAGCTAAAAAAAACGAGCATAGAGATGCCCATCGTAATATCGGGGATGACCACAGGCAAATAGAGGATGACGTTGAATACCCCGCGCAGACGGAAGCGATAGCGATGCATGGCTAGGGCAATCATCGTCCCGATGAGAGTCGAGATAGCCGTGGCAGTGACCGAAACGATGAGGCTATTGCGGAGGGCTAGGAGGACACCTGCTGCTTGAAAAGATAGGTCTTCACTTTCTGCTCCTTGACCATAGAGTCCCAAAACCCCGCTACCGGATAAGAGACTTTGATACCAATCCAAGGTAAAGCCACGCCAGCTCCCTGTTTCCTTAGACGCATTAAAGGAAAAAATGATCAAGATAATGATTGGAATATATAAAAAAGCGTAAACAAGTAGGGCATTGATATGTAATGCCCATTGAGGTGTTTGACGGTTTTGTGGGGTAGCAGGCGACGGGGTGGACATCAACGACCCTCCTCGTCGGTGTAGCGAAAGTATAAATAGGTGGCTAGGGCGACAATGAGCATGAGGGCCATTGACACGGCAGAGCCAAAGGGCCAATTACGGGCTTGCAAAAATTGTTGTTCGGTCAGGTTGCCCAACATCATGGTCTTGGCCCCCCCCAATAAATCGGGGGTGATGAAGGCTCCGATGGCTGGGATGAAGACCAAGGTACAGCCAGCGACGATGCCCGGCCTGGTCAGCGGCAACATCACCCGTCTGAAGGCCTGTAGGCTGTTTGCTCCCAAGTCTTGCGCGGCTTCCATAAGGGAAAAATCAAATTTTTCAATGGAGGCGTATAAGGGCAAGACCATAAAAGGTAGATAGCCATAGACTAAGCCAAACGTGACGGCAAAGGGGGTGTACATGATGGGCCAGGGTTCCGCAATCAGACCCAGACTTTGTAAGAAAATATTGACCACCCCCTCAGTGCGGAAGAGAACGATAATGGCATAGGTACGCACCAGAAAATTCGTCCAAAAAGGAATGATCACCAATAAGAGCAGAACACCTTGCCAGGGTGGCTTTTGTTTGACGATGAAATAGGCCAAGGGATAACCGAGCAGGAGACTGATGAAGGTGGAGCCAACCGCCATCCATAATGAGCGCCTGAGAATGCCAAGGTAGAGCGGGTCGGCCAGACGAATATAATTTTCGACAGTCCACTCATAGACGACATTGCCATAGGGGCCTCGAGTAAAGAAACTGTAAAGCAAGACGATGAGCAAGGGGAGCATGAAAAATACGAGCAGCCAGAAGGCGCCTGGTAAGAAAAGTATCCAAAATTGAAGGCCTTGTTTGTGTAACATTATTTTTCTAAGGGGCCCATTATATCACGGGCCGCCCGAATCCCAGTTTCATAAGCCCCGTGGACGGTGGCGTAGTAGTGGGGATGCGCCGCTTCACCAGCGAAAAAGATACGCTGGGCAATGGGTTCGGCCAGAATGAGATGATCACTTGCCTTTTGGCCCACTTTGCGAAATGAATAACTGCCGCGAGAAAATGGGTCTTCTTGCCAATGGGTGCGTAGATAGGCAGTGGGGGTTGGAATAGGGGGGCCAAACATGATTTGTAAGGCCGCTAAGGCATCCTCAATCAGGGTTTCATCGCTGAGGTGGTTGATGTGCTTGGCTCGGCTGCCTGAATGATAGGCCACCAAGATGGGTACTTCAGTATAGTGGGCTGTATTGAGCCAAGAGGTAAACAATTCTGGTTCCTGATTGGTCAGATAATGGAAGCGTTGCGGTTCTTGGGGCCAGAATTGACGGGGGAATTTTAAGGCCAGCTTTTCATAATGGCCAAAGCCCATACGAGTCATGGCGGCTTCCTTTGCCTTGGGTAAAGGGGGTGAAAATTTGATCGCCCCAGATTGCAGCACACCCAAGGGCACAGTGACAATCACTTGGTCGCAGCTTTCACGACCCTGACTGGTCTGTAAACATACACCAGTTTGGTCGTATGCGATTTCTTCGACCACGGTGTCCGTTTCAATCCTTAGCCCCGCAGCGAGGCCCCGCACGATGCCCTCATATCCGCCCCCATGCAGTAGAAAGTCACCGCCTGGGAGGGTGATATAGTCCTCGCTTAAACGCCAGTCAATCTCGGCCAAGTCAGCCGCGTCACCGTATTGCGTTCTGATGACAGCGGAATAATAATATCCTTTTTGTTGGATGGGGCTTAAGTTATCTAAACCCGGCAGGCCATAGGCATATAAGTCGGCCAAAGAGTCATAGCCTGAACTGGGTAAGTTGTAAAGAATGGACCCCCAAGCATGGGTAGCTGCCCCGGCCGCTAATTGTAGGCCTTCTGTATAGGCAGCTATATCAAACCGCTGGCCTTGAGCATCAAAGGCCAAAACTTTGTCGCCCGCCTGATTGATGAAGTCCGTATAGCCCCAACGCCCCCCAAATTTTTTAGCCAAAGCCGTCATGGGATTGCCGATTGGCCCATGAATCCAAGAGCCACCTAGATCAATAGATGGCCCTAACGAAAAATCCGTATATGTCCGTCCACCGATACGGTCTCGCGCTTCCAGGATTTTGACCGTATACCCAGCATCTTGTAATTCTCTCGCGGCAGCCAGACCGGCCATGCCCGCACCAATGACAATGGTTGTTTTGCTCATTAGACCCTTATTTTATGAGGGGGCAAACTACAAAGTGACTTAGGTTGCTTCCCTGCCACTTTGCTCCATTATAACATAGCTAGATATGATTTCGCCAAAAAGAGCGTGTTCCAAGAATATTTTACATGCCCCAAACAATGATTTGCTGCCTTTGATATACACGTTCTTGCCGATAATCGCGTACATCCTTGATATGGTACAGTGTGCGTAGGTTGAAACCATATAAGCCCAAGCTCATATTAATAAGTTAAAACACTTTCGTCAAAAAAATCCATTCCTTTCCCAATCCGATGTTGTCCTTTGCCATCTCAGCCCCCTCATTCATCCGCAACATCCTCTCATCCCTTGTCATAAGGCAAAAACAATTTTCAAGGCCTCATCTAGCTGATTCATCTCCTCTGCCGTTAGACTGCCTCGGATTCCCACTAATTGATGACGATAGTCTATAGGACGGGTTTGTAAACAATCTGCCACCGATTTTTTCACCAATCCATTCTGACCACTAGGTAGAAGCTCGACATTCGTTTTAATAGGCCCCTTCTTTTTATGCCAAGCTGTAATTGGAATAACCTGTATCACGGGCACCCTTTCATTATAAATATTATTGGTGACAATGACACAGGGGCGAATTTTGCCTGTTTCTGATCCTCTGATTGGATTGAGATCAACATCTATCACCATCCCTCGTTATCCAAGCCCTCAATGACCCACAAACCCGCTAAAGCCCTATCTCGACTAGCCATGAAGATGATTTTGTCGCCATCAGGTGAAACATGCCAATCATTATTCGCTACAGTGAGTAGGGGCTGCGTCTCATCGGTCAATTGTTGGGTTTGCCCCGTCTGAAGATCATAACGATAAAAGAAATGGGACTCGGCTTCCGGGTCGAAGGGAATATAGATCAATTGGTCGCTATTTTGCCATTGATAGGCTCCCAAAAAGGGCAACTTTTCGGCTTGTAGCCGGGGCTGGGTCAAATCAATATGCCACAGGCCATTATTTTCTGGCTCACGAGCGAGGAGGGTATAATAGACGAGACGGGTTTTGGCTGGGTTGAGGCTGAGACCTCTGGGGCGTTCGGCGCGGAAGAGTTCGGTTAATGATTGGTCGAGCAGAGAGAAACGATAATAGATAATTTTGATGATGTCGGGCTCACGGTCTGGCTCATTTTCGTCGGAGGTGCTGACTAAAAGACTACTGTCATCTAGCCATTGTCCTGATGTTCCTCGGCGCAGACGGAGAATGATTCGCTGATTTTCACCGCGCACTGTGGCCTGCCAAAAGATGTTTGTCTGAAACTCAAAGGGGGTGTTTGGATCCGTTTCCACCCATAGAATGTGGGTGCTATCGGGTGTAAAAAAGGGTTGTGTTTCATGGAGGTAAAGCGACCAAGTTTCGCCAGTTTGTAAATCTTCAAAGCGAGCGAAGCCCGTGCGCCGCTCTGGGATGACAAAGTAACGTTCATCAGGACTATAAATGCCCACTTTGTTACGCCAAAATTGCACTGGCGGATTGGGACGATCCAGAACAATTCGCCAAATACCCACTTCCTGCGTCAGGGGATTTTGATCAATAAAGCGTATCTCACCCGAATCGGCAGACCAAAAGGGGTTGGTACAACAATCGTCGCTGGTCAGTTGACGGAAGATCGGTGCAGACTGGGTTGGCGTGGGGGGGCGTGTGGCAATAGGCGTAGCGGTCGAGGTAGGCGATGCTGGGGCAGATGCTTTGGGCGGCTGATTAGATGTTCCTTCCAGCGTAAACGTCGGACGTGGGGTTGAGGTGATCGGGGGGGTATTGGGTAATTGAGATTTTGTCTGAGAGATAGAAGGGATGGCAGTTTGTGTTGCAGGCAATAATTGATTAATGGCTGCTTCGCCGATATAGCATCCGATGAATAAGAGACCTAAACTTATCCAGAAAATAAGACGAGATAATTCATAGACCCTTTGCGTCTTCATTCAGCCTTGCTCCAATCAAGCGGCCAGGTTGAGGCAAAATCATTCACAATGGGGCCGCCTGTGTAAACTGAGGGCTGATCATACAAACTTTGCCATTTTCGTACATCGTTCAAATCGCGTTGGAAACTGCGTCCAAAGGGGCCAATGAGAGTCAAATTATCCCAATTAACATCAAAGAAAGGTAGGGGATTATATTTTCTGACATGGGCTAAATCACGAATTTCCAAGTGTAGATGAGGTCGTCTATTGCAGGTGACGAGTGAGTCCCCGGTTAAGGCGATGACTTGACCACGTTTGACAGGTTGACCCGGAGTCACTGTCGGTGCTTCCAAGAGATGACCATACATAGAGGCATAACCTAGCGTGGGATGATCGATCATGAGATTATGTGGCGGCGACCCAAAAGGCCCATCAACGGCAAAGACAACCCCATCTGCAATGGCCAGAATTTCTGTCCCGCAGGGTGCTGAAAGATCAAGCCCAAAATGAATACCGCCCGAAGCTCCGTATGTGGTGAAGCGTTGGCGGTAAGCACCCGTTGTGTTCCCATAAGGTTGGGCCAAAAACCATGTTTCTGGCCCTGGCGACGCAGCGAAGGGTAGATCGAAAATGGGGTGCTGTCCCGCAGGTTGAGCCTGGGCCATGGTGGTCAAATATAGACATAAGAGGGTTAAGCTAAGAAAACGTATGAGGCGGTGGATGGTGGATAGTGGATGGTGGGTCACTGCTTGAATATCATTTTTCATCAGTATTTACGCTCCGATTTTAATCGTCAGTCGGCCATATTTGTTCACTGAAGCGGTGATTTGGGGGCCATATCCAGTCATCAGGATACCTGAACACTGACTCGCCAAAACCTGCTGAATGGTTATAATTGCCTTCAAAACCTTACTCAGACAGAGCAAAGAGAGCAAATTATGACCTTAACCTTTGAACAAAAGTTACAAAATTATGCCGATTTGACCGTACAAGTCGGCGTTAATCTCCAAGCAGGACAACAATTAATGATCCGTGCCCCTTTGGGGGCAGCACCTCTGGTACGCCTCATTGCAGCGAGTGCTTATAAAGTCGGTTGCCCCTTGGTCAATGTGGTCTGGCAGGATGAGCAATTGACCCTGACCCGCTTTCAACATGCTCCCCGTGATTCGTTTTCTGAATATCCCGTTTGGCAAGCCGAAGCCCTTATTGCTTCAGCAAAACGCGGTGAGGCCATGATTAACATCCTGGCCTCTGACCCTGATCTTTTGAAAGACCAAGACCCAGACTTGGTGGCTCTGGTCAACCGAGCCCAGCAGGAACACTTGGCCGAATTTTATAGCTATATTATGCGGGATGCCCTACCTTGGACGGTCATTTCTGTACCTGTGCCAATTTGGGCGGCCAAAATGTTTCCTGATAAGCCTAGGACTGAGCAAGTTGAGCATTTGTGGGAGACTATTTTCCAAACCTGTCGTTTAGATCAAGTTGATCCTGTGTCGGCTTGGCAAGAACAAAGCCAAAAACTCAAAAATTGGCGGGAATATCTGACCACCAAACAATATACGGCCTTAAAATACACGGGGCCTGGTACAGATTTGACTTTGGGCTTGCCGCCGAATCATATTTGGAAAGGGGGCAGCACGACCAGTCCAGATGGCATTCCTTTCATTCCGAATATGCCGACGGAGGAAGTTTTCACCTTACCCCATCGAGAACAGGCCGAAGGTTATGTCATTTCATCAAAACCGCTCAATTATGGTGGCACATTGATCGAAAATTTCACCCTAACCTTTGCCGAGGGTCGCATTGTCAAGGCAACAGCAAAAAAAGGCAAGAAAGTTTTGCAAAATTTAATCAATACTGATGAAGGAGCCTCGCGTTTGGGGGAAATCGCCCTTGTCCCGCATAGCTCGCCTATTTCTCAATCAGGTCTCTTGTTCTACAATACCCTATTCGATGAAAACGCAGCCAGTCACTTAGCCATCGGCCAAGCCTATCGCTTTACCTTAGCAGAAGGCACTGAGATGAATAAAGAAACTTTTGCAGCCGCTGGCGGAAATTCAAGCTTGACTCATGTTGATTTTATGATTGGCAATGGAGAACTGGATATCGATGGGGTGTTGAAAAATGGTTCGGTAGAACCGGTGATGCGCCAAGGGGAATGGGCTTTTTAGATGATGCGGGTATGACAAATTATTTGGTTTGAATAGAGGCAGCAATTCAGGCTTTAGAAGCAGATCACCTTCAGGCTTATGTCCATATTCCAGCGGATTATTGGGAGATGGGTCAGGTCACATTAACCTATCATGACCCGCCAAGTGAGGATGTACAGAATAAGATCAGAGCCTTAATTTCTCGTGGCGCAAGAAGAGGCCCTAGACGACTTACGGCAATGGACTTTTTACCTATTTTTCGAGCGAATAGGTTGTTAACGGGAAGGCGATTGCAATGGTCAGGGTTGAAGCAGGCCCTCAGGAATGAGCATTAAAGGCTGATCCAAAAAATAATGCTCCGCAGATTTCGCAGATTAGTAACCTTTGGTGCTAGTTTGTTTCCGTAATTTTTTCGGTAATTAGATCTTATGACCAAAAAATATTCGGTGAAAATCCCATTACATCGAATAATATTTGGTCAAACACTATAATCAAAGGTTATTAAGATGATACAATCAAGATTGCTCTAATCAGGAGGTTTTATTATGGCTTTCAGTAAATTTCAAAATATTGAACAAGTACAAATAGCATATCAAATCCGCTATGAGTTGGGCCAGTTCTTTCAACCCATATCCTTTGAGCCGTCTGATGTATTTACTACCACCTTAGCCACTTATCAACAACGTTTTGATATCTTGGCTACCGAAGCGATTCGTAAACAAGTCCTCATTGGCCCCATGTTATTGGAAGTTTATCAACATTATGAGGGTCTTGTTTTCTGGGGGGAAAGATATCTCGCCGCCCCAGATGATGCCACGTTAAGTGGACACCCTGATTTTATCGTCTCTACACGATCTTCCTTAGGGGTTTCGGTCATGGAAAAACCTGTGTTAATTATTGTTGAAGCCAAACAGGATGATTTTACAAAAGGCTGGGGTCAATGTTTAGCAGCCATGTTGGGGGCACAACGTTTTAATGAATATGAGCTTAACTCAATCTTCGGCATTGTGACCAATGGGGAAACATGGCAGTTTGGACAATTGACAAATGATCTCTTTGAACGCCAAGAAGGTTCTTATAATCAAGCAGAAGCATTTGGTTATATTAATACTGCCTTTGATGCAGCGGTAAAGGAATTAGCAAAAGTGAAGACCAGCGACCAGTGATCAGGTCAGCACTTTTTGAAAAGCCGCAATCAAATTCGCCTTCAACTCCACCCCAATGCCAGGCGCATCAGAGATGTTCAATCAAAGCGACCATTGGCATCTACGGCCAAGGCTTGTCCCTGACCAAGCACCGCTAAAACAGCCTCAATTCGCGTTAAATCTTCTTCTAGTGCGGTGCCCCCAATCTTCATTTTGACGGTATCATAGCCTAGATCGAGATAACCGCGCATTTCGTCTTGGAGCTGCTTAATATCATTGTCTGGATAATAATAGCCTCCTGCCGCGTAAACATAAATAGACCTGGCCGCTTGACCAGCCCGATAACGACCGCCAGGAGGCGATAAAGCGGCTTGTCTTCAATTTTAGCGGCCAAATCCCACAAAGCCATGTCAATCACGCCCACAGCAACCGAACGCTCCCCATGTCCCCTGGCTTTTCATTGGCCATCATCAAGTCCCAAGCTTTAGCCGGGTCAATTTTGTTTTCACCTAGACTTTAGGCTAAGATTAAGTCAGGCAAGTTCCAAATTCCAATATCATAACTAGGTCAAATGATGTCACGATTAGTCCATTACCCATTATGCCTTTGATTATCAAGGCCAAATTATTTTTTCCCTAACATAAACCCTGCTCAATTAATGCTTGAAACTGCTTTTGCTCAACCGCCAAGATAATCGAGGCGTTGGCAGCCTGATTGCTACGGTCCTGCCAATCAACAATGGTCTGGCCTCGTGTATAGCGACCGCTGATTTCCACCCTGAGATAATGCTCCTCGGTTTTCAGGACACAATTTGGATCGAGGGCCACAGCCATAGCCAAGGGGTCTGCGGAAAAAAAAGTCTCATCACCCCAATGTTCATTGCCCCAGACGCGGGCCTTGGCCGTAATTTGGGCAAAAAATTTAGCTTTTGGCGTTTGCATTGTGACCCATTGCTGAACCACCTCAGGAGATATGCCATGTCGCAGGGTGGCTTCCCAATCCACAACCTCAATCAATCGCCCGGCCGCTGCCCAAGCTTCAAAAACAATCAAAGCTGCCTCTGGGTCGGCGAAGATATTAAATTCTGCACACACATTCGAGGTATTCCCCTTCCCCGTAACCGCGCCTCCCATATCCACAAATCGTTTCAGTTTATAGGGCAAATCAGGGTCTAATTTGAGGGCAACGGCGATATTTGTCAGGGGGCCAAGGGCAACGAGGACATATTCGTTTGGTGACTCATTAATCAAACGCACCAAAGCAACGGAGGCATGCTCCATTTCAGCCTGCGCTGACTGAGGGCGTAGGCCAATATCGCCCAGTCCATCCTCACCATGCACGAAGGCTGCGTTTTCGCTCGGCATGACTAAAGGGCCATCACAGCCGGCATAAACAGGGATTGTTTGCCCGATGACTTCAACAATGGTCAACGCATTCCGCAAGGTATGCGCCAAGCCAACGTTGCCGCCTACTGTCATAATGGCTTCAATATTAACCTTAGGCTGCGCCGCAGCCATCAAAATAGCCTGAGCATCATCAATGCCAGGGTCCGTGTCGATGATAAACTTTTCCATAGAAATTTCTCCTGTGCAAATACCGTTCTTAGTTATTCGTGGTTGGCTTGCAAGCAAGCCCGTTATTCGTGAGTTTATTCTGATGTTAATTCAGCCCTCAGCATTCATCATTAGTGAATTGCAATTCAAGCCTACTGCTATACAATAAAAGCTGTATTGTACATGTAAATTATGATTATGCAGTAATCATAGAAACCGCATAGAGCGTATCGAGTGCCCGATGAATTTTCATACAATCCAAATTAATTTAATCTCTCATTCCGTTTTCAGTTTGATACTTAAGCCCATAAGAAATCAAACAGCATAAACGTTTTACCACTCATCAGCCTGCGCTGAGATTAAGAGACTCTCAAAGGCATCTCTGGAACAACATATCGCTTTCATAAAGCCCCTGTTCAATTCCTTAATTTAATTAATTCAATATAATTAAACGATAAAAGTTTTCAGTTCATACCATGTTCAAGCGGTATACGATCGTCAAGATTTTCAGTTTCAATCTTTTTTAGATTGCTTTTAACGTTTAGCCCTAATGGACCCTAGTGTATGAATGATTCACCCATAGAGTCATCTCTCAATCCAATGTCAACAACCTCTCTCACGGAAACTGATTTTAAGACAAAATTGGCTCGTCTCATCTCTAATATCATTAGCCCAATAATATCCGGCATATTAAGCGTTGGTTTATTGACATTTTATACCATGTCGCTGGGTCAAGCTTGGTTATGGATGCTCACCCTAATCTTTATCCTGCTTGTACCGCTGCTTGCTTTTGTCATGTATTTGGTAAAAATCGGCTATATACAGGATATTTTTCTCCCTGATCGCAGAAAACGGATCAAAGTTATCTCCGGGATGTTTGTTTGGTTTCTTGTCAGTTTTGTCATTCTAAATTTTTTACAGGCCCCAACCATCGTACATATTATTCTGGGCGCCATTCTCGTTCAAGTCGTATGTTTGTGGTTGATTACTTTATTGTGGAAAGTGAGCTTTCATAGTGCTATCATTACCACAGCAACCACAATCGCGTTCTTTTTTGATAGCCCTTTGCTCTGGTTTTTGAGTCCCCTTGTCCCCCTCGTCGCCTGGGCCCGAGTCCACCTCAAGCGACATACATCGATGCAGGTCATCATCGGCACAATTATGGGAATCTTGATGACGACGATGACCTTTCATTTGGTTAATCGTTACGTATTTACCTTATATTGATATGTTCCAATTGATTTTGGCCATTTTGATGGTTCTTATATCGTCTGGTCTATGTTCAGGCACAGAGGCCGCCTTGTTTTCCGTTTCTTTGCTTAGAGTCCGACAGTTAGCTGAGTCAAACGATCCACGGGCCAAGGCCCTACTTTCGATCAAAGAAAATTTAAATCGGCCCATCGCCAGCATTGTCATTCTCAATAATATCGCGAATATCGGCGGCAGCATTGCTGTTGGCAGCATTGCCACAGCGGTCTTAGGCGATGCTTGGTTAGCCCTCGTTTCAGGGGTATTGACCTTCCTGGTCATTATTTTCTCCGAAATTATCCCCAAAACTTTAGGGGAACGCTATGCTGAACGCATCGCTCTTCTGGCGGCTCGTCCAGTACAGGGCATAACCTACTTGTTAAAAATTGTTGTTTTGATTGTCGAAATCCTCACCTCACCCTTGACCAAAGGTCAAACTGCCCCCACCACAGATGAAGCCGAAATCAAACTCTTAGCAAGAATTGGACAACAAGAAGGCATCATTGAAGATAATGAATCTGCCATGATTGAGCGCGTCTTTCATCTCAATGATGTTACAGCGGGTAATCTGATGACTCCGCGGGTGGCTGTGACTCATTTAGCCGGAGCGTTGACTTTAGGCGAGGCAAAAACACAGATCATCCAATCCCCTCATAGTCGCATTCTGGTGACGGGACAGTCTATTGACGAAGTACTGGGAGTCGTTTTAAGGAATGAATTGTTGACCGCATTAATTGAACAAAAAGAGATAGAAACGATTGCTGATTTCAAACGTGAAGTTCAGTTTGTGCCTGAGGCTATGTGTGCCGATGACCTGCTGCCTGTTTTTCAGGAGAGTCGTCAACATTTAGCCGCAGTCTTTGATGAATTTGGTGGCTTGGCGGGCGTGATCACGCTCGAAGATGTCCTCGAAACACTCACAGGACAAATCGTGGATGAGACCGATAAAATTGGCAACATCCGCGAGGCAACCAGAAAACACCGCCGCTTGCCTGAGTTGCGTTAAAGCGTCTTACGCATTTGCGTTATCAAGCCAGGATATGCCAATTTTTCTGATGATTTTGGCAATTGGGACGCTGAAAGTCCCAGGTGCATCGACCATCAACTTGATATCAGGGCCAAGGCCAGCCCGCGCCGCTACAATATTCTGTCTGGCTTTATAGATCCGGGCGAAACGCTGGAAGAGATAGTAAAGCGCGAAGTCAGGGAGGAAGTGAGTATCCAGATCAAAAACATCACCTATTTCGGCAGTCAGCCTTGGCCCTTTCCCAATTCTTTAATGATCGGCTACAGCACTGACTATGTTGGCGGCGACATCAAATCAGACCCGCTTGAAATTGAAGATGCAGGCTACTTCCCCTCTATTTCCATACAAATAAAATCTGTGAAATCTGTGAAATCTGCGGATGTCATCCACCAATAGGAGCAAACCATGACTCAACGATTTGAAAATCAAGTCGCCGTCATCACAGGCGGGGCAGATGGATTAGGAAAAGCAATCGGGGCAAGATTGGCCTCAGAAGGAGGCACGATTGCGATTTTTGATATTAATGAAGCGAAACTAGCCCAAACAACCCAAGCCTTGACTGCACAAGGATATACAGCAAGTCAGCATGTGGTTGATGTGACGGATGAAACTTCGGTCATCACGGGCTTTGAAGCGGTGGTCGAAGCGCATCATCGGGTTGATATCATGGTAAACTGTGCTGGTATCGTTGGCCCATCGGCTCTCAAAGCTAGTGAGTTAGATTTGGCTGATTTTGAACAAGTCCTAAAAGTTAATACGATCGGGTCTTTCATTATGACCAAACACGCCTTGCGCCACATGCAGATACGTAATTATGGGCGCATCCTCTTGATCGCCTCGATTGCAGGCAAGGAAGGCAATGCAGGCATGACGGCTTATTCAACCAGCAAAGCGGCGGTAATCGGTTTGGTCAAAGCGGTAGGAAAAGAGTTTGCTGAGACAGGCATTACGGTCAATGGCTTGGCTCCAGCGGTGGTCCGCACAGCGATGGTCGAGGGTATGCCACCGGAGCAAGTGAAATACATGACGGACAAAATTCCGATGAAGCGACTGGGACAGTTAGAGGAAGTGGCCTCCTTGAGTATCTGGATTGTCTCTCAGGAAGCGAGTTTCAACACAGCCTTTGTGTTTGATTTAACGGGTGGACGGGCGACATACTAAGGAATGAGCATTAAATAAGTGTCCCATTTGAGCGGCCCAAACTGGTTCCCAAACGATACCCACCGATCGACCACCGACGCATTTTCAGCTCGCCTCTAACCCTTGATTTTAGCTCGATACAGCCGATTTATCAGGACAGGCTGAAGTGCCTTAAAAATGGGCAATCCCATTGCACGACCCCAGTGCCCCTACGCTAGGACTTTCGATAATCGTATCGGAGATGGCCTTATAAATTATAAAATCTCAGTGTGGGCCTCGTAAAAATATCGAACATCGCTAAGGCATAAAAATCACCAAAAAAGCGAGATTCGACAGACATATTTTTATGTCCTGCTCAATCTCGCTTTAATAAATTCCTAAGCCTTCACGACCCATCAACCGCCAGTCACCTGTCAGAATTATACCTTAAACAATCTCAACCAATAGAATTTCAAAGGTCAAATCCTTACCCGCCAGAGGATGATTAGCGTCTAAGGAGACTTTCGTATCTGAGACTTCGGTTACTACAACTGTGGCAGATTTGCCATTCGTTTGTTGTAGTTCTAATTGTTGTCCTACTTTGGGGGTGATATGGGGGGGGAATTGGTCTCGATTGACCACCAAAATCATGTCGTCCCGTTGGGGGCCATAAGCTTGGTCGGACGCAAGGTTAACAATTTTCGTATCACCAGGAGCCATGCCTTGAACAGCTTGGTCGAAACCAGTGATCATTTGGCCGCCACCTAAGGTAAATTGAAGCGGTTTTCTATCGACGGAAGAATCAAATTCTGACCCATCTGCTAAGGTACCTGTATAATGAACTTTAACTTTATCACCTACTTTTGCTTGTGCCATAATATTGCCTTTCACGATAAATAGTCAAATGATATATTAAACAAAAAAACCGCAAATAATCTAAAAGATGTATATCAAGGTCTAAAAAATTTCGGGAGTACGATCATCGCCAGACTAAAAAGTATTCAGTTGTATCGAAACACTCTACATTGAAGTAAGTGAGATGTCAAATGAATCAAGGGCTAACCCTTTTTCAAATCGAGGAGCCTCAAGCCATCCTTGCTTATTTTTCAGACCTACCATTTTATAGCATAATTCTACAGACTTGTGTGGAACATGATACGCCAGACATCAGGGGTGCAAAATAGCAGGTCTCGCGTTTCATGAATCAACGCTGAAAGGATAAACCTTTTGACCCAAGAAAAACTAGCCCAACTCAAA
Organism: Anaerolineae bacterium; assembly: GCA_965199695.1. GTDB lineage: Bacteria > Chloroflexota > Anaerolineae > 4572-78 > 4572-78 > CBDAUV01. Next base: position 4,368,140 of record OZ241372.1, read on the forward strand.
AATTTGCTTCAGGAGATGGAGCGGGTGGCTGTGGCCTACTCAGGTGGGATCGACAGCACTTTGATGGCGAAGTTAGCTTATGATTGCTTGGGCGACCAAGCCATCGCTTTGACCGCTATTTCAGCCAGCCTCCCAACTCACGAACGCGATGAAGCTGAAGCAGTGATCAAACAAATTGGCTTACCCTATAGGCCCATCAACACCTACGAAACCGATGATTCGCGCTATTTGGCGAATGAGGCGGATCGGTGTTATTTTTGTAAAAGTGAGGTCTATGGTTGTCTGACTGACTATGCAAATAACCATGGCTATCACTATGTTTTAGATGGGACCAATAAAGATGATGTAGGCGATCATCGTCCTGGACGCAAGGCCGCTAGAGAGCGGGGCGTACGTAGTCCCTTACAAGAAGTAGGTTTGACCAAGGCCGAAATTCGAGACTTAGCTCAGTCGCTGGGCTTGCCTAATTGGGATAAACCCGCCGCCGCCTGCCTCTCCTCGCGCATCCCCTATGGCACCACGATTACGTTGAACCTGCTCTCACAGGTAGAACAGGCAGAATTTATCTTGAAACAAATGGGCTTTAAGCAATTGCGGGTGCGTCACCATAATGATATGGCCCGCTTGGAAATTGACTTGCCCGAATTTGAGGCCGTCTTCAGCCAACGCGAGCAGATCGTGGCCCAGTTGACTGCTTTAGGCTACACTTATATCACCTTAGACCTCGCTGGTTTTCAATCTGGTAGCATGAACAAGGCTCTCTTGAACCGTGGACACGAACAAATTACGCTCTATACTGACTGAAGTACAAGCGGGGGCCCTTAAGGTCGATGAAGCCTTAATCCACCTACGTGCCTTTCCTTACGATGACCTCGACTACGCCCGCCTCGACCTCCATCGAGCCTTACGGCAGGGCATACCAGAAATCGTCTTCTGTCAGCATAAAACCATCGCTCAAGTGGTGGGCATCATGGAACGGCTCTGGGAACACCATGAACGGGTTTTGGGCACCCGAGTTTCTGCGGAGATGGCCAAGGCGGTACAAAACAATCTACCGCAAGCTAACTACGATCCCATGTCGCGGCTGCTGACGCTCACCCGCGTTGATCTTTCCGAGCCGCCTGAAGAAGCCCCTTTTGCATTAGTTATCAGCGGGGGTACAGCCGATATGCCCGTGGCCGAGGAAGCGGCCCAGACCCTCGAATTTCTCGGAGGATGTGTCAAGCGTTCTTATGATGTCGGCGTAGCGGGCATCCATCGCCTCTTGGCACAACAAGAGATGATCTTCGAGGCCGATGTCATCATCAGTGTCGCTGGCATGGAGGGGGCCTTGACCAGTGTCGTCGGTGGTTTAGCCGCCTGTCCAGTCATCGGCGTACCTACAAGCGTTGGTTATGGGGCCAACTTCGATGGCTTGGCCGCGCTTTTAGCCATGCTTAATTCCTGCGCCTCTGGTGTCGCTGTGGTCAACATCGATAATGGCTTTGGGGCTGGCTTCATGGCATATCGTATCTTGCAAAGGATTAAAAACTGATGACCATTGCATACTTTGACTGTATTTCCGGGGCAAGCGGCGACATGATCTTAGGAGCCTTGCTCGACGTGGGGCTGGACGAGAGGGTGTTACAAGATCAATTAGCCTGTCTCAATCTACCAGGTTTCATTTTAGAAACTCGCACGGTCAGTAAACAGGGTTTTCGAGCGACGAAAGTGGATGTCCATGTCGAGGACGATGTCCCTGCTCGTCATTTGCCAGATATCGAAACGATTGTTGAAAAAAGTGATCTAGCCCAGCCAATCAAAGACAAAGCAATTACACTCTTTCGACGACTCGGCCAAGTTGAGGCCACTATTCATGGCACCTCCCTGGAGCAGCTGCATTTGCATGAATTGGGGGGGGGGGATACGATTGTCGATATTGTCGGTGTTTTAGTCGGCTTAGATGCTTTAGGTGTGGAACACGTTGTGGTTTCTCCCTTACCTATGGGACGGGGTTTTGTACGCGGGGCACATGGACAAATTCCCCTCCCTGCACCAGCAACCCTGGCCTTGTTGAAGGATGTGCCTATTGTGGGCCGTGATATCGACAAAGAACTGGTCACGCCAACTGGAGCCGTCCTTCTCTCCTCACTGGCTTATTCCTTTGGATCGATCCCTGCTATGACCTTAAAAGCCATTGGCTATGGTGCTGGTGACCGTGATTTAGCGATACCCAATATCTTACGCATTTTCTTAGGCCAGGCGATGGTTCCGATGGATCCTCCCAAGCTGCCTGCTCACGCAGGTGCTGAGGAACATCAGCGCAACGAGAATTTGAGGCCTGTCCTCCCCCCAAAGGGAAAGTATCGAAGTCCCCCACCTTGGGGAGGACCTATTACCGCTCATCAAACCGAAGCCCCCGAGTCTGGCCCCATCGCCGAAACCCTAACCCTCCTCGAAACGAATATTGACGACCTCAATCCTGAATTTTACGAATATATCATGCACTGTCTCTTCGAGGCTCAGGCTCTGGATGTTTATTTGACTCCGATTTATATGAAAAAGGGCCGCCCCGCGACACAACTAAATGTCCTATGCCGCCCTGAAACCATCTCCATCTTAAGCCAAATCATCTTCACGGAAACCAGCACCTTAGGTATCCGACAACACACCATCCTGCGCCATCGTTTACAACGTGAGATTAAAACAGTAGAAACACCTTACGGGCCCGTACGGATCAAAGTAGCCTATCAGGGTGATCAAATCTTAAAAACGGCTCCAGAGTATGAAGATTGTCGCCGTCTCGCTGAGGAGCAAGGCATAGCTTTGCGGGAGGTCTATCAAGCGGCGCAGCGGCAAATCTCCAGGCCTCAACGATAATAGCGATAAACAGGCGTTAGCTCGCTAACGCCCTTCAACATGACAGATTGTTTCTCACCCTGATAACCAGCAGCAGCTAAAACCCTCAGCCGTATCATGGGTCTAATAAGCGTTGGCTACATTTTGCTTGGCTTAGACGGCATTTGATGCCATCTATACATCTCCATTAACAAACGTTCTGCGATCAAATCGGCCTCTTGAGGAGCGGGCAATGCCATGTGTTTGTATAAATCTTGCAAGATTTTACCGCCCAGCTTGGTGCGATTGGTTAATTCGGCCCGGCGACTTAAAAAGGCTTCAATCACCTGCCAGTGCTGTTGGTCTAAGCGTTCTAAGGGTAAGCGATTCGTTTCTGGCGAAATGGTAATTTTATCACTGACAAGAGAATTATTTTCCCTCAAAGCCTCTAAAATTACAGGCTTCTGATCATGAATGACCAATGTGCCAGCGGCTAGGTCACCGAGACGCCGTGATTGATTGCTGACAAACATGGTCACCACACCAAGGCCATAGGAGAGCGGTAAAAAATCGACCAAACGAATGAGGTTTCGGATAAGAGACTCGATCAGAGTCACAGGTGTACCATCAGTTTTAATCACCCGCAAGCCAACCCATCGTTTCCCCAGCGATTGGCCATTCCAACTCATTTCAAATAAAATATAGTAGCCCCATAAAAGAATAAAAGCTAACAAACCAAAAATTGCCGCGACCCAGACCTGGAGTTCTTCGGGTAAAGTATCAACCCCAAGGAAAATATTGATCACAAAGACGGTGATAATATTGACAAGGGCTTGTAAAAGGAGTATGACTATCGTATCAACGAGAGCCGCCAGAAAGCGCGACCCAATTCCGGCGACTTCATAGCCAAAGGTGACATTTTCTGGGGTATCAATGCTTAGAAAGCCAGGGGGTGTATTCATTGGTTTACCTCAATCAGGGTGGCAAAGTGGCAGGGTATATCACTTTGGAATGAGCCTTAAATCATTCCCATTTCTTTGCTACCTCGCCACTTTGCTACTTTGAAAATTAGGATCAATTTCATGAAAATAGATGACTTCTTACAAACGCGCCAAACAGATTGGCAAACCTTAGCGACTCTGCTTGGTCGCAGCCAAACGAATATGAGTCAGCTTACACCAACTGAAGTCAAGACCTTAGGACAACTCTATCGGGCTGCGACTTCTGACTTAGCCTTAGCGCAACGGGATTATCCACGCCATCAGGTGACACTGTACCTTAATCAGTTAGTGGCGAGGGCGCATGCGGTTGTGTATCGCAGTGAGCCATTTGATGTGAAACGCTTTCTCCGTTTTGTGACCACAGAATTTCCTCGTGTTTATCGAGACAGGCTGCCTTTTATTCTCTTGGCGGCCATTTCATTTATCGGGGCGGCCTTGATCGCTGGTTTTAGCACAGCTTGGCAACCTGAGACAGCCCAATGGCTTTTACCGAGCGGGGCGCAAAGAATGGTGGACCTGATTGAACGCCAAGAATTATGGACAGATATACCTGTCCCGGAACGACCCTATGCTTCATCCTTTATCATGCAAAATAATATTCAAGTTTCTTTCCTAGCCTTTGGGAGCGGCGTTTTGCTAGGTGTTTTTACCTTATGGATCATGATTTATAATGGTTTGCTGATCGGCGGTATTACTGGGTTAACCATCACCCACGGCATTGGCTTTGAGTTATGGACCTTCGTCATTGGGCATGGGGTGATTGAATTGAGCGTCATCTTCATCGCTGGCGGAGTTGGTCTCAGTTTAGGCTGGGCAGTTATTCATCCTGGCTTGCTTCGCCGATGGGATGCTTTAGCGATAGCCGCTCGAAAAGCTGTCAAACTAATCGTCGGCTGTGTCCCTTTACTTATCCTCGCTGGCCTCATCGAGGGCTTCCTCTCTCCCGCCGAAAATATCCCCTGGCCGATCAAGTGGGGCTTTGGTCTACTCAGTGGTCTTGTATTGTATGCCTATCTCCTGTTTGTTGGCAGAAAAAAATAGACATCGTCCACAGCGGTATCAACAATCCCCATTTTTCGATATAACATTTTATACTTCCTCATAACAAGGTCCGTCCTTTCAATTCCAAATACCGATTAATCACCGCCATAGACAGGCGGTTGGCTGGCACATCTAAAGTTAAAACGCCGCGTCGCTGCAATTGGTCGAGAATAATCTGTCTTTCATCTAATAATTGTTCCGCTGCCATGCGTTGATAGACTGTGAGTGAATCACGAGGCTGTAACGCGGCAGTGGTATGGATGTCCGGGTCGCTGATCGTGACGATCAGAGGCAAACTGCGTCGAGCTAGGATAGAGACTTGGCTCACTAAAGACTGTAGGCTGGAACCACCGCTCAAATCAGTGAAAATAATGATCAAAGCACGTTTGCGTTGTTTCAGGGCCAGATAGCTAAAGGCACGTTGATAAGCTGGCTCAACGGGGTCGGCCTCCAAGGCATAAAGTGCTTCTAACATGCGCTGAAATTGCTCTCGCCCTTGCCGTGGTCCGAGAAAGGTCTGCACTTGGTCAGCAAAGGTCATCAACCCAACCTTATCTCCCTTGCCAGTCGCCACATAAGCCAAGAGCAGGGCGGCATTGACCACGTAATCCAACTTGGCCATTTGGGCCACAGGACTTTGCATCATGCGGCCTGTATCCAAGACAGCGATAATGTTTTGACTGCGCTCGGTTTGATATTCGATGGTGACGGGTCGATTGCGGCGGGCTGTTGCTTTCCAATTAATACGCCGATATTCATCATCGGGTAGATATTCCCGCAAGCGCTCGAACTCTGTCCCTTCACCAAACAAGCGTGTATGACGCAAGCCGAGTTCTTGCAAACGATTCTGACGGAGCAGCAAATCATAGCGTCGAATATCAAGCAAATTTGGATAGACTTTGACGGGGCCAACCGCTTCTATTTTAGCCTGACGAACTAACAGACCTAAAGGCCCTTGCCAGCGAAGATGCAGATTGCCAAATTCATAATCACCGCGCCGTAAGGGCCGCACATAATATCTACTTTCCCACAGCCTTCGCGGTTGAACGGTATCTGAGAAAAGACGCTTTTCCACCTCAAAGTCATCAGGGGGTTCATCACGCAGCCAAAATGTCGCCGGTCGGCGACTACGGTTGCGAACCGCTATCCGAATAGGATTATTCGCCCCCAAACTGAGCTTGAGGTCATGAAAGCGAGAGACAGCAAAGCGGTTTATGTCCTGAGCTAAATACCAATCTAGGGCTAAAATCAGCCAGGCAAAAAGGATATAAAGTAAGGCCGCCCCGGTTAACCTTGGTGTCCAGGTGCCTAAAGCAAGCAGGGGCGAAGCGAATAAGAGCAAAAGCAAGCCACGTAGGGTGAGATACATCAAGTCGCCTTTCGACTAACGGGGAACATCTACTTGGCTCAAGAGGCGCTGAATGACTGCATCTGCGTCTAAACCCTCAATCTCGGCTTCAGGTCGCAGGAGGATACGATGCCGATAAACAGGCGGCGTGACAAACTTCACATCATCGGGCGTGACATAATCTCGACCTTGCAAAGCGGCGAATGTCTTGGCCGCGAGTAAGACATGGGTCGCCGCCCGCGTACTCGCTCCCAGCGTCAAATCCGGTGACTGGCGACTGGCTGCGGCAACTTGAGCAATATAGGTAAAAATGCCATCTTCAACGAGGGTCTGCTTGATAAACGTTTGCACTTGAGCAATCGCTGCCTCATTTAAAAAGGCCTGCATGCCGCTGCGACTCAAATCATGGGCATCAAACCCGCGATGATAACGCCGCAAGACTTCGACCTCCACCTCCGGGGGGGCATAAGGAACAAGGATTTTGAACAGGAATCGGTCAAGTTGTGCTTCGGGCAAGGGATAGGTTCCTTCATACTCAATCGGATTTTGGGTAGCGATGACCATAAAGGACGGCGCAAGGACATGCCGCTCTCCTTCTAAGGTTACTTGTCGCTCTTCCATCGTTTCTAATAAGGCCGATTGAGTCTTGGCTGGGGCACGGTTAATCTCATCGGCGAGCAAAATCTGGGTGAAAATCGGGCCTTTTTTCAAATTAAATTGACCCGTGCTGATATCAAAGACACTGGTGCCTAAAATATCGGAAGGCATGAGGTCGGGCGTGAATTGAATCCGTCCGAATTGAGCGCGTACTAAGTGAGCTAAAGTCTTAGCCATTAAGGTCTTGGCCGTGCCAGGAACGCCTTCGAGCAAGACGTGGCCGCCTGTAAATAAGGCCACAACTAGGAGTTCAAAAGGCTCCTCTAATCCAACCAGAACCTTATCAGCTTCAGTTCGTAAGCGTTGAAATAGGTGTTGCAATTGATTGGACATGAGTTACTCCTTGAGCCAAGTTGACGCTTCAGCAGCTAATTGAATCATTTCACCTTCGCTGACTTGGCGGCGATTTAAGCGTATGAGCAGGTTGCGGAGGGCATTTATATCAAGATTGGGATTAAGAGCGGCCAGTTGACGTAGATAGTCCTCATCGGTCAAGGTAGGATTAAGTCGATAGCGACGACCCAAAGCGCGTTTGAGCTGTTGACGATAATGGCTCAACACGGCCCCGCGATGGCCTGCCCGTCGACCTAAGTTAGCGATGGCCGTGATATACGCCAAGGGCGCACGGCGAGACAGGGTCGTCCCTAGGGGTACAGGTCGTCCGAAACGCTGTCCCTGTAAAATCAACCCTAGAAAGATAATAAAAGCAGCGTAGAGCAAGGCTCGTCCAGTCGGTGTGTAGCGGAGCCAGTTTAGAGGGCCGATAATTTCCAGTTGCGCTGCCCGTTGACCATGATGCCACTCGTCGAACCAGATTGCATCGGCTTGGTCGATTGTGCTGAGGAGATTAAGCACAAGGGCCGGATTACCAGGCTCTTTCATCCCTGCGTTGGAGAAGGGGTATGCCGTAGCACTGAGCAAAACCCGTCCCGCGCCTTGCTCAAAAGAGATGATGATGGGTTTATCCTGCATGGCAATATGGGTCACAAAATTGTCTCGACGACTAATGAAATAAGTATCTGCTCTGAGGGTAGCAGATTGGAGGGGGGGAGATTGCCATAAAGGCATCTGTACCCCTAAGGTTGATGCTGTACGTCCTGTGTAACTGAAGCTGACTTGATAGTGGCTAAAAGCGTTTCGGGTGCTGAGATTATCTCCAGCAATGATCACCGTTCCGCCCGCCTCGACCCAAAGGTCCAAGGCTTGCCACTCTTCTGAAGTGATATTGAAGGTTGGAGACAAAATCAACAACAGGTCGGATTGACCTGAAGGCAAAAAGCTGCTCTCAGTCTCATAAACACGGTAATGCAGCGCATCCAACCACAGGCGCAAGGCTTTCGCGCCATTTGGTTGTGCGGAGTAACTCGCCAGCGGCGGCATGAGCCTCTGTTCGGTTTGTTGGATGGCGGCAACACCCGTCACCACAACTAAAAAAATGATCAGGCCAATGGCTAACCAAACATCACGCGATAATTTCATCATTTCTGCTGTCGCAATTCCATCACCCGGGTAGCATAATGGGTGTAGGTCGCTGCATCTAGGTCTTGATAACCGTACCAAACCTGATCAAAAATTTCAATTACCTCCCCCAATATCGCGGATAGGTGGGGCAAATGGGCCACGCTGCGTAAATATTCACGATTGGTGCGGGTGCGGTCATAGCGTAAAATGCCTCGTTCATCGAGCCTGAGGAGGGAAGATAGATAAAGATAGCGCACCGCGGTGCGATAGTCGCCGGCTGTGGAAAAATCTTGGGCCTGCTTAAAAGCACACTCAGCCGTCAAGCTCTCATCGGCCAAGTCATCATCTGCCTCTAATGTGGCCTGGGCGACTAAACCGACCATCAATTCTTTAGCCAGGAAAAATATAACAAGGGCAAATATGGCTATAGCAAGGGCAATCAATGAATATTCCACCACATTAATACTTAGGTCAGCTACTCGATCAGGCAAAAGATCGAAGATAAAATCTAGGATATTGCCTAACATTCTACGCCACCAAAGCGTAAAAGCAGAAGGTTCTTGCTCGGATGGCCATTGAAATTCAGATCGAGCCAAAATAGATACAAGTTGTTCAAGAGATTGTTCGTCATGTTGAGGTTCAGGCCAGGTCTGTTTATGTGCTAGTAGAGTCTGTATCATCGTTTCCAGACGGGCGAGATCAGGCGGTTTTTGTCTCAACTGGGCCACGAGATAGCTATGATCAATAGGTTGACTATTTTCGGAAGAGAAGGCGACCACCTTAATTGCCTCCCACTCTGTTGCCAAAGTCTCCAAGTGAGCTTGGACAGTAGCGAGATCCGTCTGGTCTAAATTCACCACAATATCCTGTGTTTCAGCCAATTTTTGCCAGTAGACATCAATTGATACAATGGATTCATCGGCGAAAACAGGATGATGAAAGAAGGGCCTTATCAAAAATAAAAGACCGATGAGACAAAATAGGTGTACTAAAATAAAAGCCTGCCTAATTCCTCCTCCCTTTGGGGACTCAGGGGAACTTCTATGGTAATAAGTAATTTTCATGGCTTAAAATCCAGCAGAACCTGAGACAAACATAAAGATGACGATAGCAAAGAAGATAACAATAAGGTATAATCCTATCAGAATAAGTTGAATCAGGAAGAAAAAACCAACTTCTTTCGCGGTCACCAAATTCCCCCGTTCTGGAGATGGGGCTTGGGCCAATATTTTCGCAAAACTAGATGGTGAAGGTTGCTCAGTGGATGACAGGATTTCTAAATCAAGACCCTCTGTTCTAATGCGGAGATCAAAGTACATCAAGGTAATGGCCGCCAATTGTAGGGGGAGATAAATCAAGCTGGCCATCAATTCGACCAACGATTGGACTGTTTGTAAAATAACTAAGCTCGTGGAAGTATTCAAAGATTCTCCCAGAAGGAATTCCGAGATAACTGACAGCACACTCGTAGGGCCAATTATGATAAAAAAATTAAATAAATAAAGAACCAATACAAAGCCAAACACGCCCCAAAAACGACGACGAGATAGATCCCAAGCCCGTCGAATAGCTGCCCCTGCCCGCTGCTTCTCCAACACAATAATCGGGGCGACCAGCGGTAGAATGACCATAAAGACGAAAGTTAAGCCTCCTAGGCCCGTAAACCAGCCGACGCATGGAATAATCCACCAGATAACCAGTCCCAAAGCAATTAAGATAAGCAAGACGAAGGCACCGAGCAATGAAAGCCAAGATCGACCGATGAGGCGATATGCCGCCAAAATACTCAATTTTTCGCCTAAATAACTGCTTGATATGGCCTGAGTCATCGCTGCCGTCATTAGACCCTGAGCCAGTACGTAGCTCAAAATGACGATGATAGAAACCGTACCCCCTACTAAGAACTGAGATGAGGAAGGTCCGCTGACACTGTCAATTTCTTGTATCCATGAAAAAAAACCGCCGAAGGTAATAATTGTGACGAGAATTAAGGGAATTTGGACTATGGCGATAATCCCCATAAAGGTGAGGAAATTCTGTCGATAAAGGCTGACAGCCAAATCTAATAGCTGGCCGATATTCAGAGGGCGAAGTTGGGGGATAGATATGGGAGTCATACGCGCTTTCTGAGCAGAGATTAAGGGCCTAATTGCCATAGCGTATTTTAATGAAGACAGAGGTTCATGGCAACCTTTTCTGGTTCTTTAAGGAATACGGTGCTACACTATTATGGAGTCTGGGGTCAAATTCATGGGTTTCCTCTAAAATTCAACGAAACAAACTTTCGAGGTCAGCCAAAGCGAGACCTGTTAAGTCGGCTATCTCCTCAAACGCATAGCCTTTCGCTCTCATTCGTTGTGCTGTCTCTGCCAGACCTTCCCGACGACCTTTGGCCTCGCCTTCTCGATGTGTGGTTTCTAAAACATCGCGCTCACTGGCTACATCCATCAAATAGCGTTCATAACGTCGTCGCTGGTCCTGCGCCATCTGCATGATCGATAACTTCCTTCTCGCTTTATCAATATGCTTCGCTTTGAATGCGACTGGTACTTCTTCATGCTTCAACAGGTAAATCCACTCATCTAGGTCGGATTGGATGACATCGGTGAAGCGTTCTACTTGGATGAGGTAATATTCAGGAAAAATTTCTTTTTCAATGTTGACCTGTCGGAGATAATACTGACCATTAGGGGCGGGTTCGCGGGTTCGTAATTGAAGGGGTTCTTGGGTATGTAACCCGACAAATTTGGTGCAGCCGTAGTAGACATAATCATCGCCACGGCCCAAGTTGAAATAGAGAATGTTGATAGAGATGACTTTGGCGACATTGCGATAAGGTTTACCAAGCTCAAGGGTGTCGATGATGATTTTGGATGTACCGAACAAGAGCCGATAGAGATAATCGGTTTCATATTGATTTTGGATTTCGATGATCAGATAACGACCTTGGCTATCTTGGATCAACAAATCAACCCGATTATATTTTAGCTGTTCAGAATCTCGGTCAGATTCACTTTCCAGCAATTGCAAAATATGGATATCATCATCCTGTAAGATGGCTGATAGAAAGCCTTCCAAAACATCGAAGTTGACTTTATCGCGCAAAATATGTTTCAAGGCCCAATCGAAACGAATAAGCTTTTCTAGTTTAGGATCATTGTTCATCATTCACCTACTTTGAAATTTATCTTTCTAACCCTTTCTGCTCGTTTACAGATACTCATTAGAGTATACCTCTCTTAATGGGGCGTCAAATAGACTCTCTAAATTAGACTTCATGTATCTTTTATCATAAACTTCGGCCTGACAAAACGCCAAACTTAGGTCAGAAGGGGACCTAATGACTTTAAATGAACATGAAAAGAAATCAAGACCATCACGCAACCCAAATACCAAAATCGTCGCCTTTGGTACAAACGGCTGATACCTCAAGCCAAGGGTCTTCTAAAGGTAGCAGGTCATGCAGCTTGGGGTTCCTTGCTGGGGGGCTGACCCTGCTCTGTGTTGGCGGCCTATTTTGGGGCGATATTCCTAGCAAGTTGCAATGGCTATTTCCAGAGCCAGACCAAGAGGCTGTTTTGTTTCCCCAACCCACAGCGACAACCCTTGTTTTAAATCCAGCCATACACCAAACATCGCCTCTCGCCACCGCGCCCTCGCTAAATGCTCAAACCTACTTTGAACGAGGCAACGGGGCCTTTCATCGCGGTTCCTTTCAAAATGCCATCGCCAATTACAGCGAGGCAATTTCTTTAAAGCCAAACCAACATCTTTATCATGCCAAACGAGGCCAAGCCTATCAGTTTCTTGGCTATCCTGAACAGGCAGTGAAAGATTATGTCATCGCCATTCGCTTAGAGCCACAAAGTTTCCGGGTTGACGGAGCCTACCTAGAGGCGGCTGACCTAGCTTTCACGAACCTCAAGGAGATTCAGTTGAACGGCGCGAATTTGCGGGGGGCCAATTTGCAGGGGGCTTATTTGAGAGCGACCAAACTAGAGGGGGCTGACCTCAGTCGGGCTAATCTGGAAGATGTCGATTTATGGCAAGCAGCCTTGAAAGGAGCCAATCTGCGGGGGGCCAATTTACACAAAGCCTATCTCAGTGAGGCCGATTTACGCGGGGCCGATTTGCGCGAGACAGACTTACGAGAAACTTATTTAAAGGGTGCTGACTTACGCCTGGCCTACTTGCAAGGGGCTAAAATTGATTGGAAAACTGAATTTGATGCTAAATGGCGCCTGGTGTGGCAAATTTTAAATCAACACGATGTACCCTTTGACTTACGAAATCAAAATTTGCAGGAAGCCAATCTAATAGGTGCCGATTTACGTAACCTGAATTTAACTGGCGTAGACTTAAGGGGGGCGATTTATGATGAGACGACGCTGTGGCCGGCGGGGTTTAAGTTAACGCAAGTAGAAAATAAGGAATGAGCCGCTTAGGACTTTCAAAACTGTCCGCACTATTGGATGACAGACCTATATAAAGGACCGTAGTACTACCATCACCACTGGTCACCTGAATTTGTCTTAGCCAGAAAAGTTCTTATAACATGGCTGATCTAAGCAATATTCAGAAAATTACTTAGATAATTATCATATAAACAAAATGATATTATTTATATAGATTTAAAGAAAAAGATTGGACTATCCAGAACCTAACCCTTTGAGGTTTTAGAAACTTCAAAGGGTTAAATTCCAAAACATTATCTGAAAAGCTATAGAATCAATCAAAATTGAAAATTTTTACACTTCCTAGTACGGTCGAAGTACATGAAGATAAAATGTTGATTGATGGCAAGGTAGAAGTTCAGCTTTTCTCTGAAATGGATACAGTCTGTGAACAGGCAGTCAAGCATGTACTGTCGTTTATTGAAGATCCATCTGTAGCCGAGGAAAGATTGAATGCGAACTGGCAAATCGGATATCGGTGGTATAGTCGATTTGTCTTTAATTCTGCCACGTATTGCGACTTCGCGCAAATTATTCCTCACGCTCAACCCTCCACATCCAATCTCCGACGCGGCATTTGTTGATGTGGCAAAATCACCTTCACAATCGTCCCTTGCTTGAGAGCCGATTGAATGGATAAATCGCCGCCGAAGAGGTGAGCCCGCTCTTCTAAGCCCAGCAGCCCAAAAGAGCCGTTGCGGGCTAAATCGGTGGTATTATCTGGCACCACAAACCCGACCCCATTATCGCGGATTTCCAGAATCGTTTGGCGGGCCAAAAAACGTACCACGACCCAGACATGGCTTGCCTCAGCATGCTTACGGATATTATTCAGCGATTCTTGCACGAGCCTAAAGATGGTCACTTCTAAATCTTGCGACAGACCCATCGCCTCACCTTCGGTATGCAAATCGACTTCCGCATCTGTATCTTGTTTGAGCCGATTGAGTAAATAATGTAAAGCGGGGACCAGGCCCAAATCTTCTAAAGTCAGCGGACGAAGATCCCGGCTATACTGACGGATGCCATCTATCGTTTCAGTGACCAGGCCCCGCAAATCAGTCAATTGTTGTTGACTAGCGGCAGCCGATTGGTTTGGCAGGTCATCGCGAATCAACTCAATGCGCTGTCCAATGGCGATCAGGGTTTGAATCGTGCCGTCATGTAGGTCACGAGCGATACGTTTGCGTTCTTCCTCTTGCGATTTGGTCACAGAGGCTACATATTCTTGTAAGCCCGTGCGGTAGCTGGTTAGCTGTGAGACCATGTAGTTGAATGCTTGACCTAATTCGCGGATTTCTAAAATATGGCTTAGATTTTCTTGATGATTATAGGTGCCTGTAGCAACTAAATTCGCTTGCTTGACCAATAAGCGCAAACGGGCTGTTATCCGTTGTACCGACCATAGCACGAGGAGACTTAAGCCTAAAAGTCCAGTTCCTAAAGCGAGGCCGATAAACCACAAGGCTTGGTTCATAGAATGAGCCATCATGGCCCAAGGGGTGACTCGGACCACGCGCCAAGGCAACGATTGAAGCGTAGCATAGCTGACAATCATCCTTTCGCTATCACTGGGCTGAATGACTAGGCTGCCCCTCGGCTGTGCTTGCTGCCAAACTTGCTTAAAAATTTCGGGGTTGATACTTGATGTCATCACCCCCTCAGTCTGAGCAATAAGCTGGCCTTGTGAGTCAATGAGATAGGTTTGACCGCCCTCATTGGAGGGTGGCGGAAGATAGTCTTTTAGCGAGTCTTGGGTCAGCCTGAACTGAATGAGCAGGACACTGCTTATTTTTTGTGTTTCTGTCAGTAAGGGATGAATGAAGATAAATGAATGCTGTCTATTTTCTGAATATGAGAAAAGAGATAGGCCCAAGGGTTGTTGCCCAAAATTTGTTTGTAAATTCTGGAAATCTATTTGCGAAATCACACCCGCGATGCGGGCTGGATCATCGGCATAAATGAGATTTCCTTCTGCATCTGTCACCACGAAACTGACCTGAGTCGCTAACTGACGTACAAGGCCCCCTTGAGCGGGGCTGTACGCCGGCCATAAGTCAGCATATGCTTGAACGGTTTGTTGAATTTTGGTCGGCTCTGAGAGCAGCGGCTCTATCGTTTGCGCTAAATGAATGAGGCGCATATTAATCGTCGCTAGTTCACGCTCCAAGCCTTGAGCCGATACTTGGACTAAGGCCCTTCCTTGATCTTCAACCAAAGTCTTGACCGCCGTTTGCATGGTAAAAATCGTCGTCAGCAATAACAAGCCTAAGATGACAGTCATTGGCACAGCCGTCCACATCAAGGCTAAAAAACTAAGCCCTTGCCACCAAGATTTTTGCGGATAATTGAGCATGGCGTTTCTAATTCTTCGGCGAGATCCATCCCTGCCGAACGGCGTGCATGACAGCTTCGGTGCGCGAGCTGACATCAAGCTTGGCGAAAATATTGGACAAATGCGCTTGCACAGTACGGTCGCTGATATAAAGGGTGCGACCAATTTCTTTATTGGTCAAGCCTTTACTCACCAAGCGCAGAATATCCATTTCGCGGTCGGTCAGCCCGCCATAGTCATTTTTGATGGTGGTTAAAACATCGGGTAAAGCGTTGCCTTGCGTGAATTGGGTCACCACCTTACCCGCCACCGTCGGGGCCAAAGCTAATTGACCACTGATGACCGTCCGAATAGCCTTGAGCAGTTCGTCTGCCTCAGCCGTTTTCAAGAGATACCCATTTGCCCCAGCTTGTAATAAGGCGAAGACATACTCATCATCATCGTGAGCGGTCAACACCAAAATACTCATGTCTGGACTATTTTCTTTAATCTTTTTGGTCGCCTCGACCCCGCTCATGCCCGGCATGCGTACATCCATCACCACCACATCAGGTTCAAGTTCTGCTGCCAGCATGACCGCCTCCTGACCATTCGAGGCTTCGCCAACGACCTGAATATCCAGATGACGTTCCAACAATTGACGGGTTCCAGCGCGGACGACAACATGATCATCGGCTAATAAAACACGGATATTTCGATTCATAGTTTTTGTTCTCCTGATTCAGCGTGATGGATGTAAGAAATACAGTTATTAGTTATTAGTCGTAGGGTTATACTCAAGTATACGGTTAGAGAGCCTATTTGTGACTGCGAGATTGGCGATGTCGGCCTCATCTAGCCTCGGCAAAAAGGCTTAGGTAAATGTTTGAGCAGTTAAAGTATCTCCACTGTTTGTAAGGGAATAGTCTTCCCTTCTATATCCCCGCAGACCGCATCAGGCAACAAGTTGGTTAGGGTAACGGACGTGAATTGATTTTTCAAATTTCTGTTCGAAAAGGTATTAACCCGCAGGTAATTATCGGTCAAACCGCTCCATAAGCTACCCCCAGGTGTCATTTCACTGGTTTCCCATAAAACAGATAAAGTTTGACCGAGCATGGCTTGCCGAAAAGCGCGTTCATGCTTGGCCGAGAGGTCATGCATTTTTTGACTCCGTGCTTTAGCGACATCGCCTAGCACTTGCCCTTTCATTTTATAGGCCGCCGTCCCCTCACGGGCTGAGAAACGAAAGATATGCATACCACTAAAAGCTATTTCATCCACAAAGTCTAACGTATCAGCAAAATGTGCCTCGGTTTCGCCAGGAAAGCCAACGATCAAATCAGTGGTCACACTAAGGCCAGAGATGGCTTGGCGAGCTGCTCTGACCAAGGTCCGAAATTCATCCTGACTGGTATGGCGGGCCATGCGTCGCAAAATTTCATCATTACCGCTTTGGAGTGGGAGATGCAAATGGCGACAAAGGCGCGGATTTTGCCATAGCTGAAAGAAGGATTCATCTAAATCCCAAGGTTCTAATGAAGACAGGCGCAGGCGGGGAATGTCTGTATCAACCAAGATGGCTTTGACCAACTCAGCCAAGCGAGATTGATGACCGCCATGTTGATGACCCTGAGCATACCCAAAGGAACCAAGATGCACCCCCGTTAAGACGGCTTCTTGATAACCAGCTTCGTTTAGGCTTTGAATTTCAGACACCACCTCAGACAGGGGACGACTCCGACCCGCACCCCGGGCAATCGTGACCACGCAAAAGGTGCAGCGGTTATCACAGCCATCTTGTACTTTAATGAAGGCCCGTGTATGCTGTTGACCCTCATCACCTGCCATCAGATCGGCTGCTGGGAAGGGTTCTGGCAAGGGATAGGGCGCGTCTGGAGCGGGAATAGGATCGACTTCGGGCAATAAATCGGCCTCAACCATTTTTTGCACCAACTGATCTTTATCCTCATTCGACACCACCAAATCCACGCCCAGAGTTTGCCTGATCTGCGGAGCCAAGGCCGCATAACAACCTGTGACCACAATACTCGCCGCTGGATTTTCCCGTTTCAACCGTCGAATTTTTTGTCGCGAAGTCTGCGTCGCGCCCGTCGTGACGGCACAACTGTTAAACACACATAGATCAGCCTTTTCACCAGCCGCCACAATTTGATGCCCTAAGACCCGAAACTGGCGACCTAAGCTTTCCATTTCGCTAATATTCAAACGACAACCGATGAAGTCGAGGCGGATTTTCATAAGCATAATTCTCGTAATGTTCTAATGCTTCATCAATTAAAAAGTCGAGTTTGCCAGCCTTAGTATCCTTTTCCAATTGGATATCCCAGGCTTTCATTTCTTTTTCACGAATCCAGTATCCCAATTGCATAAATTCATCAGGGGATAGTGATCCTAGCAAACGATTACTCAAAAACGCAATCTCAGGGGTTAACGATACCAACGAAATGCCTGATAAGTCAGCTACTTTTTGAAGCCAACTCAGACAATCACTAGGAAACGAGACGCGCCCTTTAGCCTCTAGCAGGCTAACTGCCCATACTGAAATTGTGGCCACATAAACTTGATCAGGCAACAGAGCCTGTTCAACTTGCGGCAGGGCTGGTGAGGACTGCAATGGTTCCGCAGTAATAAGCAACCAAATCCAAGTATGGGTATCAAGTAATAAAAATTCTGTACATTCATCAAAAGGCGTACCGTATCTCGTTTCCCTCTTAGAAACCCTTGATGTTCCAGCTCTTCTGCCTTAGATACATCGACGGCGGTCACTGTTGTCATCATCAATTTTCCTTTCATCCTTGTTCTAGTATGATATTTGGACAAGGCAGTTCATTTTACCACAGTTGTTTCCTAGCACCAAGATATCAAAAGAGGTATTTCTATATAGAAAGGCGTTTATCATGAACACGTTTGTTATTGGCGTTGATGGCGGCGGCAGCAAGACAGAGGCCGTGGTGATGGATCAAATAGGACAGGTCTTGGGTCGCGGGCAGTCTATTTCGTCCAATCATCACAATGTTGGTTTAGAACAAACCAAAATGGCTTTACAAGGAGCAATGGCTGAGGCTCTGCATGAGGCTGAACTTGAAATAAATCAAATTCAGGCGGCGACGTGGGCTTTAGCGGGCGTGGATCGACCGCAAGAACGGGCATTGCTTTTGACATTGGCGACAGACATTTTGCCCAAGGTGTCGGTGCAGGTGGTCAATGATGCGGTGGCGGCCTTAGTGGGTGGGGCTGGACAGCGATATGGGATTGTGTTGGTGGCGGGGACAGGCATGATCGCTTATGGCGAAAATGAGACAGGTGATCAGGCTCGGGCAGGTGGTTGGGGGTATTTATTAGACCAAGGCAGTGCTTATGCTTTGGGTCTGGCAGCCTTACAGGCAATTGCTCGATTAGCAGATGATGGTGAGGCAACACAATTAACGCAGGCCCTGCTGAGTCTTATGGCCCTGACGCAAGTAAGTGAGATCATCACTTGGTTATATGCCCCACAGCGTCAAGTGGCTGATGTCGCAGCCCTCGCGCCCATTGTCTTAGCCGCAGCCGAAGCAGGAGATTTAATTGCGCTTGAGATGGTTGTGCAGGGGGCAGATGCTTTGGCTATGGTGGGG
This sequence comes from Anaerolineae bacterium, assembly GCA_965199695.1. Classification (GTDB taxonomy): domain Bacteria; phylum Chloroflexota; class Anaerolineae; order 4572-78; family 4572-78; genus CBDAUV01. Next base: position 4,386,871 of record OZ241372.1, read on the forward strand.
CAACAGGTAGCTCGTCGCCTCAAGTTGGTTGCAGCCATTCCAACGGAACACCCATTTCCTTTCGTTTTATCGGGCGGCTTGCTCACCTCGAATGTGTTTTATCGTCAATTAGTGGTGCAAGCTGTTCATACGAAAATGCCCCAAGCCAGACCCATTTTACCGCAGCGAGATGCGGCGATAGGAGCAGCTTGGTTAGCCCTAGAAAGTTTGGGCCTCATAGTTACCTTAACCCCATTGTGGGCTGACATGGAAACAGTATTCATCTCCCCCGATTCGCCAACAGGCGTGAAAACGACTCTCTGGGCCAGCGAACAGCGCAACCGTTTAACCTTAGCCTTAGATCACTATCCTAGTCTCACCGTGGCTGGCTTGATGAGTCTTGAGGACCGCCAGGCTATTGCTGCGGTACGAGAAATTCTCCCTCAAATTGCTATCGCCATTGATCACATCACGAATTATATGCAGCAAGGCGGACGATTGATTTATGTAGGCGCAGGCACCTCTGGGCGTTTGGGCGTTTTAGATGCTGCGGAATGTCCGCCGACCTTTAATACGGACCCACAACAAGTCATCGGCTTGATTGCGGGTGGAGAAAAAGCATTAACCCAATCTATCGAGGGCGCGGAGGACGATCCTGAAGCGGGCAGGCAGGCTCTAAACGACATCCAACTTCGAGCGCAGGATTGCGTGGTCGGTCTGGCGGCGAGTGGGCGTACCCCTTATGTGATTGGGGCCTTGACCGAGGCGAAGCGGCGAGGGACCTTGACCCTCGCTTTAGTGTGCAACCTCCCTTCGCCTATCGCAGAGACCGCTGATCTAGTTCTGGCTCCTTTGGTTGGTTCAGAGGTCTTAACGGGTTCAACGCGCTTGAAAGCAGGGACAGCGCAAAAGTTAGTTTTGAATATGCTGAGTACAGGAGCGATGGTGCGCTTAGGCAAAACATACAGCAATCTCATGGTTGATGTGCAACAAAATAATCATAAACTTCAAGCCCGCGCCCAACGTATTGTGGCCCAAGCGGGTGAGATTGATTTGGCCGATGCTGCCACCGTTTTGAGCCATTGTGACGGGGAGGTGAAGACGGCCATTGTGAAGACACTATTAGACTGTAGCGTGACAGAGGCACGACAGAGGCTTATTGAGGCGAATGGAGTCATTCGTGTGGCTGTTCAATAATTGATTGATCCTTATCCACAATCCATGACCAGTAAAGGAATCTCCATTTCTTCCTTGGTCAAACCGCCATGATGACCGTAAAAAAACATTTCAAATTTATCCCTTTCATACCACCATACCGTCTCGCCCGCATAAGGCAAAATAACCAAATCGCCAATCCGCTCTCGTAAGAGGGGGGACACGGGCAAGGGGCCAAAATAGCCAGCGTCGATTAAGTCGCGGGTTTGGCAAACCTCTGCTTGACCCATTAATCGGCGGTTTAAAAAGTCCTGCGCTTCCTCTATATAGCCCGGGTTGATATGCAAAAACAGGTCTCTGGCCGCCCCGGCAGGCACGAGCAGATCACCTTTACGGTTGCGCTTGAAATAAGCTTCTAGGCCCGTAAAGCGTGAGGCTTGATTGAGATAAATGGTGGTTTCTGGATTGACTTCTACTTGACCATGATCTGCGGTCAACATGAAGAGGGTATTTTTTCTCTTCCCCTGAATTTGCTGTAAAAATAAACGATCCAAGGTCGTTAAAAGGGTATCAATCTCTGCTTGTAACTGCGGTGAGGTGGGGCCATATTCATGAGATATGCCATCGATTTTATCAAAATAGAGGAAATAATACCTGGGAGCTTGTTGACGTTCTAAGAGGGTTTGTAGATTAGTCAAGGCTTCAGGCAAGGTGCGATAGGGGATGAGGGTCGCTCCTTGACTGATATGATCGGTATAAACGGAAGGCGTGTATTCGCGGTGTTGCAGTAGATACGATTTGATCCCATTAGCGTGTAAAGTTTGATAAATGGTTTGCGATGGATAGAGCGGTTTGGGATCAACCCCCTCAGCCTCAAGCGCATCGCGTCGTTTATCGCCGGCATACGAAAAGAGTAAGGGGGCGAAGAGGGCATCCATCTTTGGTTCGTAATATTGCCAATCATAAATCCCGCTTTGGCCTGCGGATAAACCAGAATGAATGCAGGTCACATGGGCCGCTGTGGTCGAAGGAAACTGAGCGGTCATTTTCAAGACCTGTCCATGTTTGACAAGGCTTTGCAAAAATGGATGGGTGTTCGCATATTGTTCAAAAAACCGCCAGCCAAATGCGTCGATGAAGAAAAAAATCAGCGTATCATAGCGTTGCGCGAAGGGAGCGAATGTCTCGGCAGGCAGTGGTCGTACCCAGGTTCCCTCTGGAAGTGGGTACGCATTGACCCCTTGACCCGTCAGTAAGTGCGTAATTGTTTGGGGCAGATGGGCAAAGCAAGCTGTTTCATAGTCTGGTCGAAGGAAGTGCGTCTTTGAGGGTAATTTAGGCATCATCAAGCCTCACCACTATACTGTAAGGCTCCACAAGGGAAGAGGGCGACATGACTGCCCGCGCCGTGGGTTCGTTCTAACGCTGAAATAACTTCCGGCCAGGTTTTGCAAAAGTGGACTTGGTCGCTATAGCGCAAGCGAACATCCCAGCGATTGACCCCAGGAGAGAAGATGATCGTTTTCCAGGGGAAGGATGTGGGACGCGAAAGATCATCGACTAAAATGGCGGCAGATCGACGACCTTGAGCGAACTCACCTAAGGGTGGTGTCCCGATAGGGTTGGCTAAGGCTTGACGGATGCCCTCATCCCCGATGTCTGGGCCGCCTTTCATCTCAGCCACGGTGAGGTTCCAGTGAGCAGGAAAAGTGAGTTCAAATTTTTCGTCACTGTACCAAGCGGCCCAAGGGATTTTTACGCTTTGCATGGCAAATTCCTTTTGACATAATTTATTATTTTGCGGGCATTATATCTGAAAATCAAAAAAACGCAATAGAACCTACGATGAATGGGTACAATTCGATGTGGCGGGCCAGGCCTGGTCCGACTGTGTCTAATGTGGCGCGTGGGTCAGTACTCCCCACCTATGAATTTTGTGGATTATTTTAGGGAAAGCAGCGTTCAGAATGGCTAGTATAATTCCGCCAAGTGCGGATGAGGAGAAGGTGGAATTTATGTATACTATAGGGGGTCTGGGACATAAGCTCTTGTGGCCGCTCACCTAGCTGGTCGTCGCGGGACGACCTAAGGGGCAGCCCATCTTAATCGCTTATGGGGCAGCCTTGCTCAAAGGGAAGCCTTTGGGTAGGCAGAAGGTGAGGGCTGAGGCTCCGACAGACAGAGAACAGGTTAACGTTGATGTGAATATCAACCAGTCTCAGCAGACATGGAGGCACACCATGAAAAAGTGGCTTATTGGCAGTGCCCCAAAATTGACAAGCCAAATGAGATGATTACAATGAGGCCAAATTCGCCCCAAAATTCACGAGGATCATATTTATGCAAAAGCAATTCCAGAAGTACCTAACCTTCATTTTAATTTTGACCCTATCCATTACCGCTGTTGGCTCGGTTTCTGCGGCCCCATCACAGCAAGAGATTGATTGTGCAGAAACATATACGGTGCAGGCCAATGATTGGCTCAGTAAGATTGCTGAAAAATATTACGGCGATTCTTTGGAATATGACACAATCGTTGCGGCGACCAATGCTTTAGCGGAAAGCGACAGCACGTATACCAGTATTGATAACCCGAATGTGATCGAAATTGGTTGGAACCTCTGTATTCCAAGCCTGACCAAAGAAGGTGAACCGATTATCCTTGAGCAAGCAGATGAGGCGGTGGGTGATGAAGAGGCCATGACAGAGGAGATGGTAGAGGAATCTCACCCCCCTTCACCTACGCCGCTTCCAGCAGGAGAAACGCCGACCCCAATACCAATCGATACGCCAACTCCAGAGCTACTCACCGCAACAGCCACCAGTTCTCCTACTGCCGTTTCCCAGGTCCAAGCCAACAGGGCTGTCAATGTGAGGGCTGGTCCTGGGACAAATTATGCCATTGTTGGCGGCCTCAATGCTGGAGATACACAGCGCATCACAGGCCGCAATGCTGACAGCAGCTGGTGGCAAATAGAATACAATGGCACATCCGCTTGGGTCGCCGCCAGCGTCGTCGCCAACACAGACACCGCTAACACACCTATCGTCGCCGCTCCAGCCCTGCCAGAGCCAAGGGCCACGCCTATCCCTCTCGCCACAAATACCCCCCTTCCCCCCGCCACGCCTATCCCCCTAGCCACAAATACCCCCGCCCCCTCTACCTGCCGCTGCGATAGCAATGTATACAATTGCAGCCAAGAAGATTTTAGTTCACAGGAAGATGCACAGGCTTGTTATGACTTCTGTCTAAAAGAAGTCGGCCAAGATATCCACGACCTAGACAGAAATAATGATCGCCAGGCCTGTGACAGCGGCTTGAATTAATCAAAAAAGCCGCATCGATACTTTCTCGATACGGCTTTTTACATTAGACTTTAAGTGCTTAAGAGGGGGGCTGCCCCTTAGCTCTACGCTGAGACCACTAGGTGAACGGCCACAATTGCTCAGGAAATTAAAAAAGGCAGTCTATAGGCCACGAAAATGTTTTTTAATCTCAAAAGTGTCTAAATATTGAGGTCAGAAATGACCTCATTCGAGAATTTTTAGAACAGACAGCAGGCTCAAGAACCCTTCCCAGATAAAGCCGCAAGCCTGAAATAAGCGGTAGAGGCGTGACCCAACTTTTAGAAAATAGCCTCTTTTAAGCACCAATGTTATAATGTTAGCTCAGATTACCTTGGCCAGATGATGGAGGTCCCTATGCGTGTCGTGGCAATTATTATGGCTGGTGGAACTGGTACAAGATTAACAGCCTTAACCGAAACGAGGGCAAAACCAGCGGTTCCCTTCGCTGGTAAATTCCGCATCATTGATTTTACCCTATCTAACTGTGTTAATTCAGATATTTTTAACATTGGCATTTTAACCCAATACATGCCCCATTCCCTCAATGATCATATCGGCATTGGCAAACCCTGGGATTTAGATCGTCAGCGGGGCGGGGTTCACTTGCGTCAACCTTATCAAGGTAAATTCAACGAAGCGTGGTATCGGGGCACGGCGCATGCTGTGCAACAAAACATCGACTTCATTAAAAGTACGCAGGCTGATACGGTTCTCATTTTGTCTGGCGATCATATTTATGCTCAAAACTACCGCGACATGCTCAATTTTCACCATCAATCTCAGGCAGACTTAACCATCGCTGTGCGGCATGTACCTTTGGAAGAGACGGACCGTTTTGGGATTATGTCGGTGGATGAAAATAGTCGGGTGGTAGATTTTCATGAAAAACCGAAGGATCGAGATAAAGGGACCTTGGCTTCAATGGGCGTTTACATCTTCAACACGAAACGTTTGATTGAACGCTTGGAAGAGGATTCGCCAAAAGATCCGCGCACTGATTTTGGACACCATGTTATCCCCAGTATGATCCCCCGCGACCAAGTCATGGCCTACGTTTTTGATGGTTATTGGGTTGATGTCGGTACAGTGCAGTCCTATTGGGAAACTTGTTTAGAACTGACTGAACCGCTGCCACCTCTCAACTTATACGACCCCAACTGGATCATTCATACTCGGAGCCAAGAACGCCCGCCTGTTCGCGTTGGTCCCCAGGCGACCATAAATCAGAGCATCATTGCCAATGGCTGTGTCATTCGTGGGGCGGTCCAACATTCAGTGCTATCACCAGGCGTTTATGTATCACCAGGGGCTGTTGTCCGTGATTCCATTATTTTAGGCGATACCTGGATTGGCCCTGGGGCGGTGGTGGATAAATGTGTCATTGATGAAAATGTGAATATCGGTAGTGGAGCTGTGGTCGGCTTTGGCGATGATGAAACGCCGAATCAACAATTGCTGGATAAGCTTGACACAGGTATCACAGTCGTGGGTGAACACAGTCTGATTCCAGCGGGCAAAAAATTGGGACGCAACGTTTTGGTGAGCGTTTATACAAATGAAGAACACTTTCCGCAAGGCGATGTCAGGAGCGGGGAAACAATCGGGGGTCCTTAATTATTAAAAATTAAGCATTAAGGCGAATCATGAATGTTTTAGCGATGATCATGGCTGGTGGAGCCAGTAAAAATTTGAGTGTCCTGACCGAGGTGCGTTGTGAGTCGGCTGTCCCTTTTGCGGGTAAGTTTCGGGTGATCGACTTTATTCTCTCGAATTGTACCAACTCAGGGATCTATAATATTGCTGTTTTGACACAATACCTGCCTCGTTCTCTAAACGAACATATCGGGGTGGGTAAACCTTGGGACTTAGACCGCTCCCACGGTGGGGTGCGGCTATTGCAACCTTATTTAGGCCCAAATATCACCGGCTGGGAACGGGGCACAGCGGATGCGGTCAGGCGCAATTTAGACTATTTAAACGAATATCGGGCTGATACAGTCTTAATTTTGGGCGGCAACCATGTCTATAAAATGGACTATCGTTCTATGCTCAAATATCATCAGGATACAGACGCAGATGTCACGGTTGGCATTCGGAGTGTTAATCCCTTTGAGACCCATCGTTTTGGCATTATCACGACAGATGCCAATCAACGCATCATGACCTTTGAGGAAAAGCCCAAACGCGCTCGTGATAATATAGCTTCAATGGGTGTTTATATCTTCAAAGCATCCGTTCTCAAAGACCATTTGCTCAATAATGCCACCCATGATGATTTCGGGCGTGATATTCTGCCGGCCATCATCACAGACAAACGGGTTTTTGGTTATAAATATGAAGGCTTTTGGGCCAATGTGGGCACCTTACAAGCTTATTGGGAAGCGAACATGGCCCTGTTGACCGAAACACCCGCCTTAGATTTGTATGATCCGAACTGGGTCATTCACACCCGTAGCGAAGAACAACCTTGCGTCAAAATTGGTCATCAGGCCAGTATTGGCAATAACCTTATGTCCAATGGCTGTATTGTGGATGGTGGGGTGGAAGGGTCTGTCATCTCACCGGGCGTTTACGTCGCTGAAGGGGCGACGGTTATTGATTCCGTGCTGATGAATGATGCTAAGATTGGGGCTGGCTCTGTCTTAAACAAAGTCATTCTTGATAAGGACGTGACCATTGGGGAAAATGTGCATATCGGCGGGCCGAGTGAGGGCCTCAGGCCCAATCAGCAAGCCCCTGAAAAACTTAACACTGGCCTGAGTATTGTCGGCAAAGGTAGTCATATTCCTGCCAATACAACCATCGGCCATAATGTTATCATTGCCCCAAACACAGACTTAGCACAACTGAACCAGAATAAGATTGAACATGGGGCCACGGTGAAGTCGAATTAGGAGGGGCTTAGGCCTTATCAGTTTGAGACAATTATTTTTTAAGGCCCCGACTATTTGAATCCCCTGCGTTGGCCCTGGCTAAAGCGACGAGTCCGGGCCGTCTATCTAGGACTATTTCTTTTGCCCATGCTGATTGACAGGGCCAGTCATCAACAAAGTGAAATAAGTACTGGTGGCTTTCGAGAGCATAATGACTGGACCCTTGGTTGAGCAGTGGTCTCTTCACCGAAAGCTTTTATGCCGGGGCGACTTTAGGCAGTCTGAATTGGCTACGACGGACGAGTACAGGTTTGCTTTTTGGGTTTGGGCTGGTATGCTTACTTTTGCTCTATATCGAGCGCAACTTTCAATCAATCAAAGCTCACTTAGAACCAAAACTAAAAAAATTAGGCGTGATTTCAGGAATAGAAAGATTTTAGGTTCTATGAGGAATTTTGTGATGAACAAAGAGCAAAGTGGCAAGGTTGCAAGGCCCTAAACGGCCTAAATTCCTTGGGTATGCGTTCTAAAGAACAACACCCTGCCCCCCTGTGCCCCTACCTATAGATGATGTCTCTCTTTACCACAAAATTTCTCACAGGCCTTATTGCAACCCCTTATTCCGCCAAGGGATCATCGACCGCCTTTTGCCAACGACTTAAAATCTGGCGCAAATTCTCAACACGGGTCTGATGACGCGCATCTGTAGCGAGATTATTCGTTTCCCACGGGTCATTGTCCACATCGAAGAGTTGTGTCTCCCGCTCTCCCTCAACAAAATACTCTATCAGCTTATTATTTCCTTCACGCACCATGCGTTGTTCCGTTTTATACGCTGAGAAAATAGTTTCCCGATGAGGAGTCTGAGCATCTGTGTCTCCTTGGATCAGGGGGAGCAGACTGCGACTTTCAACCGTGTCTGGCACAGATATCTCGGCTAGGTCGCATAAGGTGGGATAGAGGTCGGGCATATAGCAGAAATCGTCTAGGCGTTGATTCTGGGGGATATTTGGCCCACGTATGATCAGGGGAACGCGCAGGCTGTGATCGTACATGTTTTGCTTACCGAAGAGGCCATGTTGACCGACTGCCAAGCCGTGGTCAGCGGTATAAACGACGATGGTGTTATCTACCTGCCCACGCGCTTTCAGGGCAGCTAAAACCTGTCCAATTTGAGCATCTAAATGCGTGATCAGGCCATAATAATCAGCGATATGTTGCTGGACAATTTCTGGTGTACGCGGCCAGGGGGCCAATTGTTCGTCGCGCAAACGCATATCGCCATTGTCGAAGGGATGCTCTGGCGCAAAATTTTCGGGCACTGGCATGGATTCGGCTGGATACAGGGCGGCATATTCGGGCGGTGGGGTGCGTGGGTCATGAGGGGCGGTAAAGGATAGATAGAGACAGAAGGGGGCCTCATCCTCATAGCTGTTGATAAAGTCTATCGCTGCGTCACAAAAGAGATTGGTCGAAAACCCAGGACCCTGGTAGCTGTTTTCAGGTGGATAAGCCCCTGTCGCGTCGAAGTCATGAATGGGTACGGCATCATGGGCCGACATACCGCCGAAGAAAATATTGCGCCCTCCTTGAAAGCAGCGAGCAAAAGATCGGGGTAGATTATGCCATTTTCCGATGCCATAAGTCGTATAACCTGCTTCTTGCATCAATTGCGGCCACAAAGGATAATCGCCCAAGTCTGGCTCCGCAAAGCGAAAGAGAGAGCGGCCCGTCAACAGCATACCCCGACTGGGCATGCACACGGCCCCTGAGGTAGAACCCATAATATAAGCCTGAGTAAATGCTGTGCCATCTTGGATCAATTTATCTAAAGTTGGCGTTTGCACCGTCGGATCCCCCATCGTTTGAATGGCATTATGACGATGATCGTCTGCGATCATGAAGAGGATATTAGGTTTTTTGGGTAACATAATTTTTCCCTTGTAAATACCAGTTATTAGTTGTTATGTGTCTTTTTGAATAATTTACTCAAAAATCTCCGTGTAACTCCGTGTCTTCTCTGTGAACCTCCGTGTCACTTTGATCGTGTCTGGTCGTGAAACTGCTGATTACCGGATTCCATGATCCCAATTCAACCGCGCTGCTTCAGGGGTCGTCTGAACACAGCCCGGAAACTGTTGACCACTAATATAAGTCTCCATTGTGCCCCAACCCCAACTTGCGATCTTGTTTGGCATAGTCCGATAGCCAAGTTCGGTATGTTGAATAGTCGCGTCCATATAGTGAACAACATAGGCCCGACGATATCGCTCCGACCGATTTGGCGTACTGCGATGTAAGAGAGCATTGTTGAAAAATACCAGCGATCCTTTTGGCCCCTCGACTGGAACGGCCTGCTTTTCCATCTCGTCTGTTATGCGAGGAATATTCTTACCCAAGAATTTATCTTCCCGATTGGGGTCTTCGTCGTGGTCCACAATACCATGTTTATGTGTTCCTGGTATCACCCATAGGCAACCATTATCAACATCAGCATCATCAATGGCCAGCCACGTGCCCAAGGTTATCCCTTCAATCGGTTTTCCAAGACTAGATTGATAGGTATTCCTAAAATACCAGGAATCCTGATGCCAAGCGACAGCCTTACCAGTCCCCGGTGGCTTCAAGAAGTAAAGATCATTTGGACAGAAAAGATCAGGCCCCAGTAAGGCTTGGGCAACGACCAAACGGCGTTCATGCTGTATATGCTGGCGTACTAAACGACTAAAAAGCGAAATACGAAAAAGGCTAAGGAGCGATGCTGGGCCTGTTTGGGCTGAAGCTTGACCGTTCCGTATTAAGAGAATGCGTCGCTGCTCTTGGGTGAGGGCTGGTGATTCTTCCATTTGGTCGATTAACCAATTGATATGCCTCCCCAAGGCATCGACTTCCTCAGCTTCGTACGCCCCCATTCGTACAAAGTAGCCGTCTTCTTGAAATGTCTGCATCTCAGCATCTGTTATCGTATATTTATTCATGATACGCCTGACCATAGCAGATAACGAAATCCGCTTCACGACCTCCATAGGCTAGTACGAGAGTATACCAGCAAAAATCAACGTCACATTGATGATCAATCAAATTTTGCGAATAAAACACCTCCTGCGTCATTATAATTTTCGATGAGCTTCCAAAGCCTTCCAATCAAAATTTGACCCGTGTCCAGGTTGGTCAGAAGCTGTCATGATCCCTTCGTGGAGTGGTGGAGGGTTGCGGATAAACCGCTCAAGCCCGAAGCTGTGGACTTCAGAATAAGACGCATTCGGGATAGCTGCAAGCAAATGTAGATGAAGTTCATGGACCCCATGAGAGGTAACTGGCAGGTTGTGAGCATAAGCTAACCTAGCGACCCGCATCCAGTTGGTAATACCGCCGATATTGGAGACATCGGGTTCTGGGAAGGCAATGCGTCCATCTTCGATGATATGTTGAAATTCGTAAATCGTATGGAGATTTTCACCCGTGGCAATTGGTAAGCCGCCCTCTTGCGCGATACGGCGATGCCCTTTGAAGTCATCGGGAATTGTTGGCTCTTCTAGCCAATAGACATCATAGGTCCGAAATTGTTGGGCGGCTCGGATGGCGGTTTCAACTGTCCAGCGCATATTCGCATCGACCATCAAGGGGATATCAGGGCCGATGAGGGCGCGAACAGCTTTGACCCGCGCCACATCCTTCCTTAACTCAGGATGGCCGACCTTCATTTTGATGGCCCGAAAGCCTTTATTGAGATTGGCCTCTGTTTGTTTTAACAGCTCGTCGGTTGAAAGATGTAAATCAATGCCGCCAGCATAAGCTTTCGCTGCCCCTGAGTCACCACCAAGGAGCCGCCAGAGTGGTTCCCCTTGCTGATGTCCCTTCAAATCCCATAATGCAATATCAATCGCCGAAATAGCAAAAATCGGGAGGCCACCCCGACCGATATAGTGTAGTTTCCACCACATCTTTTCCCAAAGTGGCTCGATCGCCCGTGGGTCTGCTTCTAGCACTAAGGGCTTCAAGACCAAATCAATAAGCGAACATATAGCTGCCCCGCCGTGGCCGATTGTATAGGTGTAACCAATCCCTGACAACCCTTCATCGGTTTCTAATTTGACCAGAACAACCTCAAAATGCGTATGTTCACCATGCACAGCATCGGTCATCACCGATTCTAAGGGAATATTGTAAAGCCTTGTTTCGAGGTCAGTAATTATCATAATCTTTCTCGCGGTGCAAACGATAGGGATTAGGCGTTAGGTTTACTCATTCCTGATTGCTTCCATATTAAAGCCGTACCTTATACCAAAAAATGATCGTTGTCAAATGAAAATTGTTGACAATTTGTAATCTGTCATCTGTAATGGGGGAAGCCAGTGAGGAGGTCATCGAGGGCTTACGCCGTCAATGGGCTTGGTCTTCCGCTCTATCAACGCTACTGCAAATGGTTAGGCGCGGTGATGCAGGGTAACTTTGGCTTTTCTTATGACTGGCAGCGACCCGTCAGTGAGTTAATCGGACAACGCTTGGCTTTGACCTTCCTAAGTGCCATAATCATTTCACAATCATCTCCATTAAATTCGCCCCATAAACGGTCAATAAAGCAGCCACGAGGCCAATGCCCATCGAGATGGGCACGATGAGGAGCCAAATAGATATTCTGCCAGAACTTAGTATATCACCTTGCAAAGTTTGGCTCTCCCTGTCTGGTATCGCCACTTGGGCTGAGAAAGGATAAAAAATTTCGTTGCCTAACCAAGGTCTTTGCCTAACCTTAGCCCGAAAATTAACATTCACCCGCGTTTGTTCTGGCACATTGACAATGAGTTTTGGTGGCTGAAATCTTACATTATTTTCAGCATCGTTCCAGACAATTTGAATGGTTTGAACGGTCTCACTACGGTTGTAGAGGCTGATTTGACCGAGTTTACCTGTTTTCAAGCGGGTGGGATAAAGCTCACCCATGACCTGATAGACCTGCCTGGCCTGGGTCGGGTCGGCTGGATGAGGGGCTAAGAAGACTTCACGGGTTGAAGTGGTAGCGGTCGAAATTGGGGGCGATGGGTTATTGACAGGAGACGAATAAACTGATGAGACGACGGGTCCAGATTTCGTTTGCCCGCCCTCAATTGGTTTGTTTTCCGGTTTTGGTAATAAGGTAGCTGGGACCACAGCATCAGGGATGAAGGGCAGGGTTGGGTTTAAGAGAGGGGATTCAACCTCCTCAGGCTCTAGGGGCCCTAATCCCTGCTCTGGTTCTATTAGGTCGGCTAAAGAATAGGCGAGGTCTTGCATTGAGGCAAAACGGTCCGGCGGAGCTTTGGCTAAGGTGCGGAGGATGAGTGCCTCGAGCGCATCCGGCAGGTCTGGACGAAGGGATTTTGGGGCTAAAGGTCTTTCTTGGGTATGATAGTGTATTGCTTGGCTCAAGGTTTGAATAGGAAAAGGTAGTTGCCCCACGCTCAATTCATAGAGCAAGATGCCCAAACTATAAATATCACTTTGGCTATCATGCCTTTGGCCTTGAGTCAGTTCTGGCGCAATATAAGCTAAAGTATTGAGCGGTGCTTCGACGATATCCAGCAGACCTCGCTCAAATAGCTGGCTGACTCCCAAATCAGTCAAAATTGGTTGATCAGGGTCGCTCTCTCTTATCGGCGGTTTGAGGAGAATATTTTGCGGTTTGATATCGCCATGGATAAGCCCTCGCTCATGAGCTTCTTGCAAGACGAGACTAAGGTGATAAGTCAGCGTCAGGCTTCTCGCCAAAGGCAAGCATTCATTTTTTGCCTTTAAATGATGCAGGTGGTGTCGCAAATTTGGCGCAGCGATAAATTCAGTGGCTAAATATAAGAATGTATCTATGTACCCCAGATCTACAACAGAAACTAAGCCAGCAGGGGTCATTTGCGCTAACTTTTTGCCTGTTTGACGAAAGTTTTGTTCAAGATAGCTTGGCAAATCAAAGTCAACTTGTTTGACCTTGAGAACAACCTCCTGATGTTGAACTTGATGATAGCTCTTAAAGGTCGCAATAGAACCACTTTGGTTCAATAAACGATTGAGTTGATAGTTTCCAAGGGATTTGCCGATGAGATCTTGCACAGAATTGTTTCGTCCTCCGTAGATACCGCTTGAATAGGTCGTCAAAGGGTCATAAAATACTCAGCGCGGACATAAATTTAATTTTTAGGGACGCAGATGACGCAGATTTTTTTGATTTGGTTGAAACTAAAAACCTCATTGGCTAATCGTAAGGACACGAATTATATAAAACACTGCTTGATCAATTCCCCTTTGTTTTTTTGAACAACTTCTCTGCGGATAGTTTCATTCATTCTCACTTTAGCGTTTCGCTCATCGCAATCTGATTACGGTTACTCACTACTTCATCAGTTGCTAGATTGTCAGTGCCCTTAAATAAGGTGCTAACTGCTTCTCTGGCTAAAGTTGGCGAGTCTTCATAAAGATAACACGCGGCGACTCGTGAATCTTCTCGTTGATATAGCGGTGGTTGGCTCTCTCGACAGATTGACTTAACATGCGGACAGCGTGGGGCAAATTTACACCCCGTCTTTGTTTGGGTTGAGTCACCTTCCGTGGTGATAATTTCTTGTTGTCCCCATTGGCGATTTAAGTCCGGCCAAGGGATAGAGTCGATCAAGAGTTGGGTATAAGGGTGTTGCGGATTTTTTATCACCGTGTCCACATCGCCTGCTTCCATGATTGAGCCACGGTAAAGGATAATAATGTAGTCGCTGATGTGATAGGCGGTGGTCAAGTCGTGGGTGATGTATAAAATGGGGATGTGAAATTCTTTGTTTAGCTTACGCAATGTCTCCAAAATAGTGGCCCGCAATGAGGCATCGACCATGGAGACAGGTTCATCAGCCATCAAAAGGGAGGGTCTCAGCAATAAAGCCCTAGCCACAACCAAACGCTGTCGCTGACCACCGCTGAGTTGATGCGGGTAGCGGCCTAGAATCTCATTGGGTCTAAGGCCCACACTTTCCAACGATTCTTCAATCATAGACTGTCTCTCAGCCCTTGAGCCGGCCATCTTAAATTTTTTCAGCGGCAGGTGCAAAATATGATCGACCTTATAAAAAGGATTATACACGGCAAAAGGATCTTGAAAAACGGCTTGGACTTCTTGGCGAAATTGAAATAATTCTTGCTTTGTTTGTTTATCTAGGTTTTTATCTTTATATAACACCTCGCCTTTCGTGGGACTAAGAAACCCGAGGGCCATCAGGCCCAAGGTCGTTTTACCGCTCCCACTTTCGCCCGCGACAGCAATGATACTCGGTGAGGTGGCATCAACCGAAAAGGATATATCGTCTAAGGCGACCGTGCCGCCTTTGAATATTTTGGTTACATTACGCAATTCGAGTAAGTTTGTCATGGTGATTATGCCTTCGTTTAGTTCAGGAATAGAATTTTTACCCGATAAGAAGCCTGCACATTTTGGTCAGAAGTCCGATGATTTTGATTTCACCAGCAGATAAAATAAAGACCTGACAGATTTCAAACACTATAATCGAGAGAAGATGCTTAGATTAAGCCTATATCCACCCGAATAAGATGTTAATAAAACCTATCAGGTCTGATTTTACGCTATCTTGTTAGCGAAGCGGTCTTGTCTGGTCGTGAAATCATTCGTTTTCATATAATAAACAGGCTACACGTCGCCCGCTGTCTCGTTCCATCAGGGGTGGAATCTGATGTCGACAAACATCCATGACTTTAGCACAACGGGTATTGAAGACACAGCCTGAAGGGAGTTCTAATAGCGAAGGGGTGATACCCGGCAAACCGTGTAAAGAGCCTTTATTATCGAGCCTGGGCAAGCTACTGATCAAAGCTTGGGTATAGGGATGTAAGGCATCCGTAAAAATATCTTTCACCGGGCCCAATTCCATCATGCGTCCGGCATACATAACCGCAATCCGGTCAACAAATTGGGCCATCAAACCCATATCGTGTCCGATGAGGATGACGGCACTGCCCATTTCTTCTTGTACCCGTCTGATGGTTTGCATGACCTGTCGTTGGGTGACGACATCTAAAGCACTGGTCGGTTCATCGGCGATGATGACTCGCGGGTTCATGACGATGCTGATGGCAATGCAGGCCCGCTGTTTCATCCCTCCGCTTAACTCGTGCGGATATAATTTGCCCACCTTGCGGTCTAATTCAACAGCCTCCAAAGCTTCATTCGCTCGCTTCGTCATCTCCGCTTTAGAAAGACCCAAATCATGGTCAAGCATACTGTCAATGATTTGGTCTTTGATTTGCATGACGGGATTCAGGGAATTCATGGCCCCTTGGGGAACCATACTGATCTGGCTACCTCGAAGCTGACGCATTTCTTCGTCAGACAATTGGGTTAATTCTAGGTCTTCAAGCCATACTTCGCCGCTAGAAATGAGTCCGGGCGGCTTGATCATCCGCAAAATAGCTAAAGCCGTCGTAGATTTACCAGACCCTGACTCCCCGACCAAGCCTAAGCGTTCGCCGGGTTTCAGCGTAAATGAAACGGAGTTAGCGGCGCGAAGTGAGCCTGCGTCCGTATGATAATCAACATCTAGGCCTTTAACTTGTAAAGCATAATCGTTCATGTAAGACTCGTGGATTGGCTATTGGAGATTAGGTTGCGTTGATAATTAAAAAGAATGTATAAATTCACGACCGTATACCTCCTAAATTTGCGCGATAGATGGCGTAATATCACAACAGATCGAAGGATGAACCAGATAAAACCTTAGAAAAACATGTGATTTTACTGAAAATGATCCGTAAAATGCGCTGATCCCTTGTCATATTCACCACATATAACACCCTATTTCTGTCAAATTCGAGGGGTATACGGTCGTGAAAATTTATTGATCTGCGAAATCTGCGAAATCTGTGGATTCTTTTCCTGCCCTTTTCGTATCTTAAGCCGCTTTTCGCACTCTGGGATTGGCGACTTCATCCAAGCCAATCGAGATCATAAATAACATCACAAAAACAAGACCGATAATGGTAATAGGGACAGCCGCCCACCACCACAGGCCCTGTAAAAACGCCGCCTGATTAATCACCCAGTAAATGGTGACCCCCAAAGTTGGTTCACGTAAGGGGCCTAAACCTAAGGCGGCCAAGCCCATTGAGGCGAAGATGGCCCCTGTCACAGCCCCGACGAGGCTGGCTCCTAAATAAGGTAGGAGATTCGGAATTAATTCACGGAAGATAATTTCCATGTTACTCATCCCGTTGAGGCGGGCCATCATGACATAAGGTCGCTCACGTAGACTTAAGACTTGTGAGCGGATGACACGGGCTGCACCGTGCCAGGAAATGAGGGAGATGATGAGGGCCATGCCATTGACTGTCAGTGATTTTTCGCCCAGAGACGAAGCAATGACGACCAAGATCAATAAGCCAGGGACGGTCAGCAGCACATCGACCATCCAGCGGACAATGGCATCATAGAGACCGCCGTAAAAGGCAGAGGTGAAGCCAAGAAGGGTCCCAATAAAAATACCAATTAACCCTGCAAAGAGGCCAATGCGAATGGTCATCCAAGTTCCTGAAACGGCAACGGCAAAAAGGTCGCGTCCTTGGGTGTCTGTGCCAAAGGGATAGGCTACCGGGTCTTCGCAATCTGGCTCTATAGCAGGGCAGTAGGCCAGGGTTGGGGCAACACGGGCTGGAGCGGCCAGAGGATAGGGGTCGACTTCGGAGTCAACGTAAAATGAACCAATTATCGTGAAAAGCAATAAAATAGCCAGGATAGATAACCCAACCCCCAAGGGCCAATTGCGGATAATATAACGCCAAGCAAGTATTGACGGAGACATAGAAAAGTCCTAATGAACAATTAGTAATTAGCAATTAAGTTAATTTTATGAGCTACTGTTTTTCGTAATTAATACGTGGGTCTAAGAGTGGATAAATTAAATCCATCACAAACATCGCCACAGCAATACAGACAGTGATGATTAAAACGATTCCATAGATCATAAAATAATCTAATTGACTGATTGCCCGCGCTAATAATGTCCCCACCCCAGGATATTGGAAAACAAGTTCAACCAATACAGAGCCGGAGACGAGGAAACTAAAGGCCAAGGCTAACCCTGTCACTTGAGGCAAAATGGCATTTCGGATCGCGTAACGGTAGAAGACCCGCCAATCTTTTAAGCCTTTGGCTTCGCCAAAGGTCATATAGTCTTCCCCTTGCACTGTCACCATCATGCCCCGCATGCCAATGACCCAGCCGCCCATGCTGGTTAAAACCATCGCTAAAGCTGGTAATATTGAATGTTCTATAATTTCAAGGGCGAAGGAGATGCTCCAATTAGGAAGGGTACTAATCCGATAGCCACCGCCGAGTGGCAGCAATTTCCATTGGAAGGCGACAAAATAAACTAAAATAAGGGCAATGAGATAGGCTGGAATTGCACCTAGAATTAGGTAAGAGGGCAAAATATAGCGCACAAAGTTGGAAGATTTGGGCCAAGCCATGAGGGCCCCCATCAATGTCCCTAAAAGAAAGGCAATGAGGGTTGAGGTGGCTAGTAACCCGATTGTCCAAGGTAAAGCTTGTCCAACTAACTCAAGCACGGTTTTTGGATAGTTAGAGATTGAATAGCCTAAGTCAAACTGAAGCACATCCCCTAAATAACGAAAATATTGTTTCCATATTGGTTGGTCTAAGCCAAACTTGGCCTCATAAGCTTGCACCATTTCATCAAACCCCTCCTCGATAACGCCACTCCGCGAGGCTTCTTCAAGCAGCTTTTCGCGCATTGGATTTCGGGGAGTCAATTGAGGGATGATAAAATTAAGGGTCACAGCTGTCCAAACGGTAAGCAAGAAAAGACCAAATCGTTTGAGAACAAATGAAAATGTATAGGCCCGCATGAACGCCTCCTGAAATTCGTTGTTTGGCTGAGACCTTCAAGGTTTTTAAACAGAATGCCTTCCGCACCTTGAAGATCTCAAAAGCTAAAAACTAAGGACTAAAAACTACGAGGCTTCCAATTGGTGTAACATCAAGGGGAAAGTCAAATGCCAGAAAGCACCATTGACATAAGGATTGTCTTCAGTCGGCCAATTGCTCCAATAGGTGGTGTTCATCGGGATGCGGTGCAGCCATTGCTGAATCGGGGCTTCGACTAATTCATCTAACCAGATCTCCATTGCCGCCAGATATAAATCCATGTAGCCAGGATCACTGGAGACCGTTTGGGCCATTTGCTCGATAACGGCATCATAGTCGGCATTTCTAAAGCGAGAGGCATAAGAAGTTGGTTCACCAATGGGCTTCCAGTACTTACTGGTGTAGAAGTCCAAGGTGGTGAAGGGGTCAGCAATCGTCCCGCCATGCCCGTTGAGCCATACTTTCTGCGTCCCATCACTAATGCGCGTTCCGTTGTCAGCCGGGGTGATAAATTCCGCTTCGAAACCACCTTGGCGGAGCTGTTCAGCGATGATCGGGCCAATGTCGTTAAAGATTGACCAACCCGAAATCACGGCTGGCACACGCTGACCATCTTTCACCCAGAACCCATCACCGTCTTTCTGATAGCCTTGCTCTTCCATCAAGGCGGCTGCTTTGTCCAAATTAAATTCATTGGTCGGATATTTTTCTAACAAGGGTTTAGCCGCTTCAAAGAATGGCTCTAAGGGCTTGTATTGGGGGAAGGGCAGGGGGGTGATAATCCCTGAACCTTGGAGGCCAACGTCCAGCATTTGTTGACGATTGATGCTGTAACTAACAGCCCAACGAGTCCGCTTATCGGTGAAAGGACCATCTTCATGGTTAAACCACAACGAGGTGGGCCACCAGTCGATATAACCGAGTGGTAGCTCTGTCCCCGTATGGGTAATGATGGCTGGGTTTTGAGCCACTGTCTGCCCGATGGTGTTGGCGCGGAGGTCCAAAATTGAGTCGACTTCATTATTGACAATCCGCTGAGTCATGAGCGTATCATCAGATCTGGGGATGACCAAGATACGCTCGACAGCGGGCAGACTTTCGACAAAGCCAGTCTCGGCCCCCCACCAGTCATCGCGCCGGTCGATGAATTTTTGGGTGTTCGTCCACTCAGAAATGCTATAAGGGCCAGTGGCTAAAGGCCAGCCTTTCTCTTGATCATAAAATTCAAAGGCTGAGACATCTTCAACCTCTTTGAAGACATGTTCTGGCACGATGTAGATGCCTGTGTCGAACTTGAACATTAACTGATTAAACATAAAACGAGGTCGAGGCGTGTTAAAGATCACTTGGACGGTCAAGTCGTCAACGACCACCGCTTCGTTGACCGCTTCGTTGACGATGCTGGATCGTTTTATGGTTGGTGCATTATCGCGCAGCATATGCAAGGTGAAAGCAACATCATTGGCCGAGAAGGGCATACCATCGCTCCATTTTACGCCATCGCGGAGGGTAATGGTCAATTCAGTGGAGTCTTCATTATATTCATAGCCTGTGGCCAACCAAGGAATCTCCTCATCCGCGAAGGCTGAGTAGAAATACAAGGGTTCCCACAGGGCGGCACTGCCCATTTGATGGCTCGCCCCTGCTGCATAAGGGTTCCCTAAACCTGTATCCGTAAACTGACTACCATCCCCGCCAAACATAAGAATGAGGGTTTTATCTCGCGAGACATCTGCCAGACCGCCAGCCGAATCCGTCTGCGGAGCTGCTACGGCACCATTACTAACCCCTGCTTCATCGCCATCAGCCGGAGCTTGACCGCCACAAGCAGTCACCAACACACCTGCTGTCGCTAAACCGCTTAGTCGTAAAAAATCACGTCGATTGAGTGTATTATCCTTCATAAAAGAAACATCTCCTTATCATTAAAGTGAGGCTTATTGAATTAGTATAAATTATATTTCGTCCCCATTTTATATGAGTTTGGTTTGTTGGCAAAAAGACAAGCGGAAGGGACGATTCATGATTTAATTCTCATTCATTATCCCAACTCAAATCACGTCCAATGAGTAACTCTGTCATCTTGGCGTGATGTGTATTCTTCATTGCGATTTCTTTTCTGATGAATTGATATTTTTTAGCTAAATTTTGCACTGTTTTGTCATTGCTATATGTCATCAAAAAGGCACCTGTAAGCTCGCTACAAACTGTAAATAATTCATCGTGGTCAAGTTCAGCATGCGTGTAAAGCCGACTGCCTGCGCTCTTACCACCTGCTGTGTATGGCGGGTCTATAAAAAAACTGGCCTCTGAATGATATGCCTTTTCCTTTAATATCTTTATCCCATCCCCTTCAATGAAGGTGAACTTGTCTCGAATTCTAACAATTTTTCGGATGCGTTTACTTAAAGTTTCTGGATACCATCGTGAGCTAAGTCCCTTGCCATTTTCGCCGTACTTCACTTTGCCTGCCCCTGGTGCTAAAATGCCACCGCGATTGACCCGATTTTTTACAATCGTTTGAAAGGCTTGTTCCTGAGTAGATAAATTCGTTTTTTCTAATTCTGCTTCCACTGTTTCAAGTGAAAAATCAAATTCTACTATTCTATCCGCCAACCCCTCACCATCACCATAAAGGATGGTTTTCCAAACGGCGGCAATTTGATGATCTAATTCAACCAATGTAACATGATTAGCCAAATCTTCAAATGCAACTGTCAGCCCCACAATGCCACCACCCGCAAATGGTTCAATGAATTCATCTGGTTTTGAAGATAGACGCATAAGCCATTGACGAATGCGGGGAACAAGCCAAGTTTTGCCACCGGGGTAACGAAATGGACTTCGGAATGGCACAGAAGCGACGTTCACAATCTTATTTTCTTTTGGGAGAAATGAACGTTGATAAACCATAAAGCTATTTCTTGATAATATCTGCTAGTGTCAGTGCATCAGGTGGTGAACGCTTATCTAATTTTTCATCCAGTTTTTCTTGCAGGCCATTGACGAAGCTTTCTATTGGGCCTGCTTTGGGGGTTGTAATTTCCTGCAAGGCTGACCCGAACTGAGTGTAAATAGTTTTGTGTGGAACCAGTTGGTACCGATTTTGTGCTTGGATGAATTCAAGATCGTAAATGAGCCAAGCTATATCAGCTTCACTTTGAGCAACTTCAGGTAATTTAGGGAGCGTATCATAAAAAGACCGATGCAAAGCCACAGACTGCTTTTTTTGCCAAGCTTGAAAGATCGTCCCTTTGTAAAGCATTTGTGGCACTAACCTTTTACGTGAAGATGACAGATAATCGGCTCTAATCTTGGTCGCTGTCCACACCATGTCTTTGTTAGCTTCTCTATTCGTCATATATTGAATAAAAGGTTGTCTCACATTTCCTGAAATATAGACTGCTTGTACTTCAAGCGAACCAAAGTCTGTAATGTGGCCTGCTTTATCATAAGCGACCAAAACAAAATCAATGTTGCCAGCCGATTTACTATAGGCATCATTAAGCCTAATTTCCTGCAATGATGTCCAAGTTGTGTTTGGTGGAAAAAGAAAATTAGCGGCATCTTCAACGATTAACCAGTCTTGTCGAAACCGGATGGGGCAGGTAATAGCTATTTGATCGCTCTCAAAGATGCTGCAAACACCTAGAGGGTTTTTAGCTTTGTCTTTGGTACAAGAAGGAACTTTGTTGTTGTAGGGGCAAAGTCTGTTTTTACGATATCTTTCGGCCATAGCCGATAAATTATCGACTGGAAAACCGAACACTTCAGCAAGTGGATGATTTGGCATTGACAAACCAGCTTTTAAGTTGAAACAATTTGAGGGAATTTTAGCATACTTCGCCAAACATTAAAAGTTATTGGTAAGTGCGAGGCGCATTTTAGAGCCAGACCCAAAAAAGTGGAGGGAGAGCAACCCAGTGGATGGTTGCTTAGTCGTCTTTGGTCTTCTATTCGTTATGCGATCCCTTTTTGTGATAAGGCCATATGCGTTCCTTGTTCATCAATCCCGTCATCCGTTAATACAAAAATTCGGTGGGCCTTTCTGACGGTTGATAATCGGTGGGCTATGACAAGGGTTGTCCGATTATTGGTTAACTTTTCCAATGAGTCCTGAATGGCCTGTTCACTTTCATTATCCAGCGCACTCGTCGCTTCATCAAAAATAATCAGGGGTGGATTTTTTAAGAAAACGCGGGCAATGCTCAACCTTTGTTTTTGTCCCCCTGATAATTTTACGCCACGTTGACCAATATCTGTATCATACCCAGCCGGTAAGGCCATGATAAACTCATGGGCCTGTGCCTTTTTGGCTGCCTCAATAATTTCTTCCTGACTTGCATCAAGTTTACCATAGCGGATATTGTCTGAGACTGTCCCAGCAAACAAATACACATCTTGGTGGACAATGCCGATGTTCCTTCGCAATGAGCGTAAGCTGATATCCCTGATATTCTGACCATCAAGCAGTATTTCCCCCTCGTTTACTTCATAAAATCGCGGAATTAAAGAACACAGGGTCGTTTTACCGACACCTGAAGACCCGACTAAGGCAATATATTCTCCAAATTTTATCTCCAAAGATATATTTTTTAGGACATAGTCATAGTCTTCTTTATACTTGAAGCTTACATCCTTAAACGTCACATTTCCCTGAACCTGCGCCAGTTCAATGACATTTGCTGGCTCTTGGATATCTGGCTCTACCTCCATAATATCCATAAACCGATTAAAACCAGTGATTCCTTCCTGATACAACCTAGCAAAATTAACTAATCTCTGAATTGGCTCAATGAGGATACCAACATATAACAAATATGTCAGCAAGTCCGCTAAATCCAAAGAAGCATTCACAATAGCCGAGCCACCAAAGATGATCACGGCAATGGTAATTAGTTGGGTGAAGGCAATCATCCCGCCATAAAAGTAGGCCGAGCTTTGATAATCGTCTCTTCTACTATCAACAAAACGATTGTTTTCGTAAGTAAACTTCTTTTTTTCAATTTCTTCGTTTATAAATGACTTAACAACTCTGATGCCTGAGAGGGTGTCTTCAACTTGGGCGTTGATATCACCGATTCTATCCTTGCTTTTCCTTAACGCAATATTCATTTTCTTGTTAAAATAAAGGGCATAAACAAGCATGAATGGCAAAAAGAGAAAGACGATTAAAGTAAGCTCAACATTGATATTGATTGAGATAATGAACACGCCGCCAAGCGTCAATAATGCAATAGCCATATCTTCGGGCCCATGATGGTATAATTCGGACAGCGATAGGATATCATTTGTGATTCGGGTCATTAACTGACCTGTCTTTTGTTCATCATAAAAACTAAACGATAGTTTTTGATAATGTTCAAATAATTCACGACGCATATCGCTTTCCATCATGGCCCCCATCATGTGCCCCTGATAGTCAACAAACATGTTACACACCGTATGAACAACAACCAAGGCCAGCATCACAGTGCCTATCATATAGATTTGGTTGAGCGCATTGGGCGTGTTTCCTGCTAAGACATATTTGGTGAGATATCTGGCACATAATGGGAGGATCAGGGTGATTGCTGATACAACAAAGGCACAGGCCATGTCTGCCCAAAACAATTCCAAATATGGTTTGTAATAAGACAAGAATTTTTTGCTTCGAGAATTCACAAATTTTTCCTCAAACAAAATGGTATGCCTCAAAATACGTTTATGTCGAAACAATCAATTGTGTCAGTAAGAAACCGCAGGATACCATATGTGACGCATACCATCCAACTTTCTTCCACTTGATGAAGAAATCAGCCAAAATAATGAGGTATTAGGTGTGTCGGTTGGCAGTATAAGCAGTGGATGATTCAGGCGTAACGACATTAAAACTAATTGGGCAAAAATAATCGGAAGGTTTGGTCGGCCCAAATCAGCCCGTAAATGTTCGAGCAGCCTCGTGAATTCGGCGGCCTAGGTTTGGGCCATCGGTCACTTTTCGGCAAAATGAACTGGATCTAAAGCGTCTGACTCCCCTTGAAAAATCAGAACACCTTTTAGCTCGCCCATCGCAACGGCAATGTTGGTCCGCTTCAGCAGTCTAGCGAACCCGATTCAAGCCATTCAAAGCGGCTACGCGATAGGCTTCAGCCATCGTTGGATAATTAAAGGTTGTATTAATAAAATACATCAGGGTATTCGCTTCCCCTTTCTGAGACATGATGGCTTGACCAATGTGGATAATTTCAGAAGCTTGGGCCCCAAAGCAATGGATGCCTAAAATTTCTAAGGTCTCTCGATGAAAAAGCAGCTTGAGCATGCCCGTTGTATGCCCGGTAATTTGGGCGCGGGCTAGATTGCGGAAAAGGGAATGACCAACTTCATAGGGTATTTTAGCCGCGGTCAACTCCCGTTCAGTTTGGCCGACGGAACTAATTTCGGGGATAGTATAAATGCCAGTCGGGATATGTTCGACTAATTGGGTATTACATTCACCAAAGACAAGATGAGTCGCGGCGAAACGGCCTTGATCATAGGCAGCACTGGCCAGACTGGGATAGCCAATAATATCGCCCACGGCATAAATATGCGGCAGGCTGGTCTGATAATTTTTATTGATAACAATATTGCCGCGCTGATTGATCTCCACTTCTAAGTCTTCTAAGCCCATATTATCGACATTTCCCGTCCGTCCTTGGGCCCATAAAAGTACATCAGTCCGAATTTGTTTATTTGACTTGAGATAAAGAGTCACCCCCTTATCATCCACCTCAACCCGTTCACAAATTTCATTATGCCGAATCAAAACGCCCTGTTCACGCAAATGATAGGCTAAGGCATCGATAATTTCATCATCCAGAAAGGATAATAAGCGGTCACGGGTATTCACCAAATTCACCTTAATGCGTAAGCCCCGAAAAATTGAAGCATATTCACAGCCAATCACGCCAGCCCCATAAATGGTGATCGAGCGGGGTGTTTTCGGGAGTTGTAAGATAGAGTCGCTGTCTAAGATGCGTGGGTGAGCGAAGTCTATATCAGGCGGATGGTAAGGTCTGGCCCCTGTGGCGATGATAAAAGCTTGAGCGGTATAAGTTTGGGTTAAGCCAGTTGACGCAGTGACTTCAATACAATGTGGACCAAGAAAGATGGCGTGTCCTTGAATAATATCCACTAAGTTACGCTCATAAAATCCTGTCCGCATTTTAACTTGTTGACGAATGACTGTCTCAGCTGTTTTGAGCAGGGCTGGATAGTCGACCTGCCGATAATCGCCTCGTTCAGCCAATTGCTGGATTGCCTGTCGGAGAGCTTTACTAGGAATGGTGCCCTGATGGGTGCAATTGCCTCCTAAGTCCAACATCGCATCTACGATTGCCACATGCTTTCCTTCTTTGGTAGCCTTCATGGCCGCTCCTTCGCCGCCAGGTCCACTACCAATTACAATAACATCATAATGATTGTTCATAATCTCGTTTCCTGCTACAGATGTTCAGATAAACAAATCGTTACTAAATTATACGTTTTTGCGACTAAATAACCAGCTTCTGAATGATCTTCAAAAATATCAAGATATTTTTGAAAACCAAACAAAATTTAGTACATTATTATTTGGGTCAAATCCTTAGCTCAATAGGATTTCGTTTGGGTATTTTCCCATCTACGCCATACGTCATATTGCCGCTATACCCCTCGGATCCCTAAAAAGCCCACCTACCACAAGTCTTTAACCTTTTTTTCAACCCAGAATGAATCCAATAGATTCTTTATACACAGAAATTACCCTTCGTCTTGTTGAATTGACTTGGGTAAGTCTCTTCGATTTATCCTTAGTCACAATCGCTTTCTTTGTCCTTCTCAGCCTCAGTTTACGGAGTCATGCTGGCGGATTATTGCGCGGTATCTTGATTTTAGGCATATTCCTGCTCACGATCACAATTTTGCTCCCCTTACCAACATTTGACTGGCTGATTCAAGCCTTATTAGCAGCGATATTGGTTGCCATGCCCATCATTTTTCAGCCAGAACTGCGGCGTTTATTAGACCGCTTGGGTCGCCGCGTAGGTGTCGCCTGGGCTTTACAACTGACCCTGCGCGAAAATACACTAGCGCATCTCATTCGCGCTGTAGAACACTTCGCTTACACCCAAACAGGGGCCTTAATTGCGGTCGAGGGCAATGATTCTTTAGCGCACATCGCTGAAACAGGCATAGACCTGAAGGCACAAGTGACCAGTGAATTGGTGCAATCTATTTTTTATAATGGCAATCCCCTCCACGATGGGGCCATTATTTTACAAGGCGATACGATTGCGGCCGCGGGCTGTGTTTTACCACTCACAGACCGACCGCTACGGGCAAGACGACGCTTAGGAACGCGGCATCGAGCAGCGGTTGGCCTGAGTGAGGTCAGTGATGCCTTTGTCATCGTGATTAGCGAAGAGACAGGGGCCATCTCAGCGGCTCAAGCGGGACAACTCCGCAGACCACTTGATTGCACGACCTTACGAGAGCAACTGGTTAATTATAATGAGCATCTTGAACCAGATGAGGAAACGATCTCCTTATCCTATATTTTGGATCATCTAAAAAAATATTTCTGGCCCACGCAGACGGGAGCTAATATTTATCAATTTTTATCCAATATAAGCATTATATTTCTGTCCTTTATTTTAGCCTGGATGGTTTGGTGGGTTGTGAGTGAACAAACCAATCCAGCCCAACAAGTTCGTTTGGAAAACATTCCTTTGCGGATAGAAAACACGCCAAAAAATATGACCGTCTTAAATAGCTTACCGACATCAATAGCGATTATCGTCAATACGACTGCGCGAATGTTACCGACGCTGAGTTCTAACAGCTTTCAAGCGAATGTTTCTTTAGCCAACCTAGACCCAGGGCTACATCATCTTCCGATTGAAGTTTACTCTGGGGCATCCCAAGTCGTGGTTGTGTCTACTGAGCCAAACATGTTAGATTTAGAATTAACCCCGATTATTACCAAAACTTTGCCACCTACAGTCGATATACTTGACTCGCAAAAAATATCGTCAGCTTATGAACTGGTCGGTCAAGCAAGTGTTTCACCAGAGCAAATTCAAGTCATTGGGGCTAAAAATTTTGTAGAACAAGTCAGTCGGATTCAAGCTAGAATGTCTGTTGCTAATGCTAGTGCGACATTACAAGAACTGCGACCCCTACGCGCTTTGGATGAGATAGGGCGAGAGATACGTGGCATCGTCTTAGAGCCAAATCAAGTCC
This sequence comes from Anaerolineae bacterium, assembly GCA_965199695.1. GTDB lineage: Bacteria > Chloroflexota > Anaerolineae > 4572-78 > 4572-78 > CBDAUV01. The sequence goes on from OZ241372.1 coordinate 4,414,378, forward strand.
AAGTAGAAGCTGTCATTCGTCAAAAATTTAATGCCCGCACAGTGACAGTCCAGCCTGTGACAACCGGGACAACGCCATCCGGTTATTGGCTGAGTGCCCTAGAAGTAAAACCTAATTTATTGACCTTACAAGGTCGTCCGAGCCAACTTAGTGAATTAAATAATTTTGTCAATACCTTGCCCATCGACATTAGTCAAGCAGCAGGTGATCTAAGGCTACAAATCCCTTTAGAATTACCACCCAATATCCAAGCCCTTGACCGTGACGGTAATCCGGTTCATAGTGTCAATGTTGCCATCCGCTTTCAAGCCCGTTCAGGTTACTTGGTTTTATCGCGCAGCATCGAAATTTTTGATACTGCCCCAAATACGCTGTTTCACCTAACCCCTGAGCAAGTCGACCTCCTTCTCAGTGGGCCTATTCCCATCCTAAACCAAATCGAACAGACTCCTGACTTGGTGCGAGTGGTTTTACAAACAAGCAATTTCATCCCCGGCGAAAATATTCAGATTGAACCAGAGATTGTCCTGCCAGAAGACATCACAGCCCGTCTTATTCCGAATAAGTTGACGATTGTTTGGGAAGAGTAGGTATACGGTCGCCCTGTTTTTGCGTGGAAAGGAATAATAATAGCCCGATCATGATAAAGCTGGTCAAAAGAGAACTACCACCATAGCTAACAAAGGGCAGGGTCACCCCAGTGAGCGGCATTAATTTTAAGGAACCAGCCATGATCACGAGCGTCTGGACACCTAGCATGATACCTGGCCCAACAGCTAATAGTTGTTGAAAGGAAGATTGCTTGTTTAGAGCAATATGAAATGCCTGAGAGACAATAACCCAAAAACAAAATAAGACGCTCATCGCCCCAACCAAGCCATATTCTTCAGCAATGGCAGCAAAAACGAAATCGGTATGAACCACAGGAATGGCCGTGGGGAGTCCTTGAGACAAGCCTTGACCAAAAATTCCCCCGCTGGCAAAGGCTAATAGAGACTGTACAATTTGAAAAGAACGTCCTTCGGCATCAAGCCAAGGATTCCACCATCCTTGCACCCGTAGGGCAACATAGTCAAAAGTTTGATAGCCAATGAATCCGGCCACTAAAAATAAGACCAGACCTATAACTATATAACGCACTTGACCAATAGCGACATAAAACATACCTAAAAAGGTGAGGAAGAAGAGTAGGGCGGCCCCCAAATCTCGTTGCCAAAAAAGCAACAACATGGCGAAACCCCACATAATCAACATCGGCCCTATATAAGCTGGATGTGGTAAATGCCAAATTTGAGCTTCTTCATCCTGTATTTGACGCCGACGGTCGCTCAAATAGGCCGCTAAAAATATTATCATGACAATCTTCAGGGGCTCCGAGGGTTGAAAAAATACCCCGCCCAGTCCTAACCACAAACGGGCCCCATATCCGCTTGGATTCACCCCAAAAATTAGCGTGATGATCAAAAGGCTTAAACCACCTAAAAGCCAAAGATATTTATAATGCCGCAGCCAACGTAAATTTTTGGGGATTAGGACGAGACAGAGCAAAGCAGTGGTGCTAATGAGTAACCAGATCACTTGGCGGATTAAAAATCCAGGGGCTAAACGGGCAATCATCAATAATCCCAGCCCGGTCAAAAAAGCGGCAACTGGCTCCAAAAAAGGATTTGCTTGTGGTGCATATCGAGACAATAAATAGCCACTGGTTCCAAAGCATATCAGCCATCCTAGCCAAGCAAGGCCATAAGCCCACTGAAATCCATTAATACAACTCAGTTGCACGAAACCAAGAGTCAAAATGGCAAAAGCAAGACGTACGCCAGGGTCCACTACAAATACTTTTCCACCAACAAAGCCAATTTATCTCGCGCTGCCTGGGGAACAGCTTGCGGGTTGGTGATAATGGCATTGGCTAAGGCTTGATGAGCCATCATAGCGGGAGCATCGGCTAGTTTAACGACTGCCTTTTTCAACGCATTTTGGGCGGCGGCAACATTGGCGTTTAGGGTTTGAATGACCATTTCTACCGTTACAGATTCTTCTGATTCATGCCAGACATCATAATCCGTCACATGAGCCATGGTTGCATAGGCCATTTCTGCCTCGTGGGCCAAAAAAGCTTCGGGAATGGAGGTCATGCCAATGATATCACAACCCCATTGACGAAAAATGTGACTTTCAACTTTGGTGCTAAAACGAGGGCCTTCAATGATCACTAATGTACCCCCCTTATGGACCGGACGTTCTCCTGTCTCTGCCACAGATTGATAAACAATGTCCGACAATTCAGGGGCAAAAGGATCAGCCGTACTCACATGAGCCACAATACCATCACTGAAAAAACTAAGCTTACGTAAACGAGTGTGGTCAACGAGCTGGTCGGGGATAACGATATGACCAGGCGCGTATTGTTCTTGCAAACTCCCGCAGGCGTTGACACTAATGACATATTTCACCCCCAGACTTTTTAAGGCGTAAATGTTCGCTTGGCTGTTTAAGGCTGTGGGTGAAATAAAATGTCCTCGTCCGTGTCGAGGTAAAAAAGCCACTCGCTGATTTTCTAGGGTGCCGATAATCACTGCATCTGAAGGGGCTCCAAAAGGGGTCTTAATCACGTTTTCCTCAACATCGGTTAAGGCATCCATTTGATACAGACCACTCCCGCCAATGATACCAATATTAATAGGTTCCATGTAAGTCTCCTTAAGCAAAGTAGCAGGGTGGCAAGGTGGCAAAGTCACATGATTATGGACCATCATTTTGCCACTTTTATTTTTTGTTTCCATATTCCAAACGAAATCTCACTTGACCGAAACTCAAAATATCGCCATCCTGGAGTTGTTGCGGTGCGTGGACGAAATCATCATTGCATTTCGTCCCACTGGTACTATCTAAATCAGTTAACCACCAGATGCTATCTATATAAGTGATTTGAGCATGATATATTGATACAAATTCGTCCTCGATAACAAGCGTATTATTCGGGTCACGCCCGATAGAGGTTTGTGTTTGTAATAAAATGAGAATATTTGGCTTATCTAGGTGGCGTAAATAATCCTGGCTGGACCAATTTGGCTGAGGGGTCTGTCTAAGGCGATAAATCATTAAACCAATAAAAAGAAACATCAAAACGAGAGATATCAATCTTAGCCCTAAAAGAAGCCAATCGAGCATGGGATCAGCCTTTATCCTCATGAAGCCAATTTTTTTGTCTTAGGAATTTTATCCAAAGTAAGGGCATTAGACGCTGGGGATGTTTGTTCAACCAGAATTTGAAAATGGCCTAAAGCCAAATCTTCTCGACCTTCTACCTGAATTTTAATCACTCCCAAGGGCCGACAATGCGTTTCTGTCATCAGATTCATGAAGTCAGCATATAACATCGTCATCTCTTGCTCAAAATTAGACCGTCCTTGCCAAGCTTGATAGTCTCGAATATTGAGCATAATCCGATAATCATTAGGAACTAGGTATCCTCTCTGTCCATCCGCCACTTTACCAGCTTCCATCGCCTCGGCCAACCAAGGAAGTAGGTTCGTGGGATGAAAGCGCGGCTTGAACAAACGTTCAAAAGGGCCTTCTATGATTTTTTTAGCTAGCCTTTCTAAGCGATCAAAGGTGTTCACGGACACGATTATAATGAAAGCCTCTTGAAGGGCAAGTGATACTGCTAGATTCCTACTGCGGTATAATCCACTGTGATAACGTGGTATCCACATCAGCACAATACTTCAACATCAAATCACGCCGGAGGTGACTCGGACCGCCCGTTGGTTCACCCTCGCCAGAAGCAATCGTCAGGCATAAAGTATCTTCCCCTACCTGGTCCAATTGGATCGTCCCATCCTCAGCTTGGGTGAAGTATTGTAACGCTTGTTCAGCACAAGGTTTGAGATAAAGTTGTGCGCCATCTGACGCATCTTCAGCTTCTACACACAGGTCATAAGCCTCCATATACCATTGACCTGGCATCGGGTAATTAATGGTAAAAGTTTCGTCGGCGGCATTGGGCTTACAGGTATGAGCCATCAATGCAGCTTCCAACCTTAATTGGCGACCATAGCCTGGCAAATCAAGACAATAATATTCTGGTTCATCTAAAGGGTCTTGCAATTGTATCAATCCTGTCGCGACAACAATTTCTGTTTGACCCATTTCTACTTCATTCGTATTCGCAGTTTCCTCTGTTTTTGGTGTTTCATCTACCGAATTAGTCTGAGATGATATTGCGTCAGTTGTCTCAAGAGGCGTACTTGGGTGTACGCAGCCTACGATGACGAGACAAAAAAATACATAAATTATTATTTTCATAAGATCGTCCTTTTAATCATGCCCCTTTCATTAATATTAATATTGATCCCTTCTTTCAGCATTTCTCACGCTGCCACTTGACCACCTTGTTACCAGGTCACAGGCATTTGGTTCAGGCCTCGAATGAGAGGCACAATGCCCCAGGTCAATTCTTCAATTGGCACAACAAGTTGAAGGTTTGGCATGCGTCTTAAAAGTGTATTAATCGCTACTTGGCCCTCAATGCGGGCCAAAGGTGCGCCGACACAATAGTGAACCCCCATGCCAAAGCCCAGATGACGATTATTTTCGCGGGTAATATCTAATTCATCAGGGTGATCAAACTGACTTGAATCACGATTGGCACTGGCCAACACGACGCTAACAGCTTCGCCCCGTCGAATCAAATGTCCACCTAATTCAACATCTTCAGCCGCAAAACGCAGCGTAGCACGTTCGGCGGGCCCATCGTAGCGCAAAAATTCTTCTACGGCATTTTCAATCAGGCTTGGCTCTTGCTTTAATTTGTCAAGTTGATCCGGGTGTTGCAAAAGGGCTAAGATTCCATTACCGATAAGATTGACCGTCGTTTCATGCCCCGCCACGATGAGCAAAATCACCATAGAACAGAGTTCATCTTCATTCAATTTATCTCCCGCCGCCTCTGCTTGCACCAAAGCAGTAATGATATCCGCCTGAGGATGCTTGCGCCGTTCCTCAAAAATGCTACATAAATAATCCACAAATTCTTGCAAAAGTCTTCTTGCCTCTTCTGCTTCAGCCTCGCTAAATACTGGGGACATAAACGCACCAGTCCAGACTCGAAAACGATCCCGATCTTCTGGGGGGATACCGAGCAATTCGGCGATGACGACGATGGACACTGGAAAGGCATAGTCACCAATCAGGTCCATCTGACCTTGATCTTGCACCAAATCCAATAAGTGCTCAGCGATAACCTGCACCCGTTCAGGCATATGTTTCATCCTACGGGCACTAAATGCTTTGTTGACCAAGGTGCGTAAACGCAGGTGGTCAGTTCCATCTTTGTTGAGCATGTGATTGTTAATAGCATTAAACAAGTCTGAATCCAATTTTTTCTGTCCTCTTTCTTCTGGAGTCAAGGTATTGAGGTAATCCTTGACAAAACGTTTATGGTCGCGCAAGACCAAATTCACATCGTCATAATGAGTGATGAACCATACTTTATGACCATCAGACCAAGCTTGATGATAAGCGATGGGTGCTTCCTGACGCATCTGCTGATAAGTGGGGAAGGGATTGGCCTTAAATTCAGTCCCATACAAAATATATTTTTGACTTTCAGACACCATTAACTCCTTTGTCAATACAGGTATGAGTTATGAATGATGAGTGAGTTTGTTCTGAGCATCATTCACAATTCACTAATGAGACGACATCTCAGTCATGTTACCTGACAACCGATAAACCTAAAAAAAGTGTCGTGTATTTTTGCCAAACAATTTCAAAGCCACCTATCTAGGTATCCTAATTTCTCGCCTTGTGCTATTCTGTAGTCGATACACTGAGACTCGATAACAATAATCATCCTAAGCAATTGGACCAACCGCCATGCCATATTTAGTCATCAAAGAACAACAAATCTACTATACGCATCAATCAGGCCCAGCAAAGAGTCCTACGCTAGTTCTTATTCATGGGGCGGGCGGAAGACATACTGACTGGCCCGCTAAAGTGCGCTTTTTATCCAATACCTCAACGTATGCCCTTGACCTGCCTGGGCATGCCAAGTCGGATAAACCGGGCCGAGATACGATAGATGATTATGCTGATGATGTTCTAGCCTTGATCAATGCTCAAAATTTGCAAAATGTGGTGTTGGTCGGCCATTCAATGGGCGGAGCGATCGCCCAAACCCTGGCTTTACGGCAAATACCTGCCTTGGCTGGGTTGATTCTCGTGGCCACCAGTGCGCGTTTGCGTGTCAGCAAGGCAATTTTGGACAATATTATGCCCAATTTTCAAAAAGCAGTTGATATTATCATGACATACGCTTGGGAAGTGAACACCCAGCCCTTGACCCGTGGCTTCGCCCGACGTTTATTAGCTGAAACAGCCCCAGCGGTTTTACATGGTGATTTTAGGGCCTGTAATAACTTTGATCTCGTAGGACAACTCGGGTCAATCAATCTCCCGACCTTAGTCGTCAGTGGTACAGCAGACCAGATGACTCCCGCCAAATTTGGCCGTCGCTTGGTTGATGAAATTCCAGAGGCCAAGTTCGCCCTCATCCAGCGTGGGGGCCATTTTTTATCTCAGGAGTATCCTGACCAATTGGCGGCTGAGATCAAACGTTTTTTGGATCAAGCCTTTGAGAAGCCTTGACCAATCGTCATCATTTGCCTCATTGTCTAAATATAAAGTAAAATCCAGCAGTTACTGCACATCACAGCTATCTAAAAAAACTCGAACATCATGCTATCAAAAACGCCCCTCCTCGTCTTGAGACATACATCCAAACGCTTTGATATGACCCAAGCTTTGGATGATGTCTCGATTAATCTCTATCCAGGTGAAATTCAGGCCTTGTTAGGCGAAAATGGCGCGGGCAAATCAACGCTGATCAAAATTATGACCGGTATTCATCAACCTGATCAGGGTGAAATATTATTAGATGGCTTGCCGATTGAAATTCATAACTCAATTGAAGCTCAGAAACATGGTATTGCGGCCATTCATCAGGAACCAATGATTTTCCCTGATTTAAATGTGGCCGAGAATATCTTCATCAGCCACCGTCATCACGGAAACTTCGTCCGTTGGGGTCGTTTATACCGCGACGCGGAAACGATTCTGTCTCAACTTGATATCAAGCTTGATGTACGAAGTCCAGCCCGTGGCTTGACCTTAGCGGCTCAACAAGCGGTGGAGATTGCGAAGGCTATCTCGCTACAAGTTCGCGTTTTAATTATGGATGAACCGACCGCCTCATTGTCGGCCCATGAAGTGCGCCAATTATTTAAGCTGGTGAATACCTTACGCGAACAAGGGGTCGCCATTTTGTTTATCAGCCATCGCTTGGAAGAAGTGTTTGAAATTGCCGATCGGGTCACAATATTACGCGATGGCAAATTTATTTCATCAGCTCCGCGTCAGACAGTCACCTCTGAAGGCGCCATTCAAGACATGGTGGGCCGAAAGATCGAAGACTACTTTGCCAAACAGCAAAGCAGCCTAGGCGAAAAAATTCTCTCTGTGCGCCACTTGAGCAAAGAAAATACTTTTGCCGATATTAATTTTGATATCCATCAAGGCGAAGTCCTCGGTTTCGCAGGTTTGGTTGGCGCAGGGCGAACAGATGTGGGGTTGGCCTTATTCGGCATTGAACCAGCCGACTCAGGCGAAATTATAGTCCAAGGGCAATCTGTCACCCTACATTCACCTGAACAAGCCCTAAAGTTAGGCCTGGCTTATGTCACCGAGGACCGCCGACAATTGGGCCTGACCATGCCCCTGTCGATTACCACCAATATTACGCTCCCCATGCTACAAGCATATACGACTGCCTTGGGTTTGGTGAAACGCAAAGCCGAAGCAGAGACCGCCGAACAACATCGGCTGCGTTTGGCGATTCGGACTCCCTCTATTCACCTAGAAGTGGGCAAACTCTCTGGGGGTAATCAACAAAAAGTGATGCTCAGTAAATGGTTGAGCACACGCCCGCAAGTGTTGATTTTAGACGAGCCAACCCGAGGCATTGATGTCGGCGCAAAGGCAGAAGTCCATCATATCATCAATGAGCTCGCCGCCCAAGGCTTGGGGATCATTTTAATTTCATCTGACTTACCAGAAGTTCTCGCCATGAGTGACCGCATCCTCGTCATGCGCGAGGGACGACAAATGAGCATTTTTAATCGAGCCGACGCGACCCAAGAAGTTGTCTTAACGGCGGCCATGGGGACACCATATTAATCAAGACATGACATTTATCAAAGGCCTCATTCGACCGGAACAAATACGCGAGTTCATTCTCGTGCTTTTAATCATTTTAGCTATTCTTTTTTTTGGTAGCCAAATTGATAATTATTATAGTGTACGGACCTTTAATCGTATCGCGACCAGTGTAGCCATCTTGGTCGTGGTTGGGGTGGGACAAACCTTAGTTGTGTTGACCCGCAATATTGATTTGTCCGTTGGATCAGTCGTCGGATTTACAGCCTATTTTGTTGGGACGCAATTAGCAAATAATAACGAGATGCCCGTCTTAGGTGCGGTTCTATTAGCCATCGGTGTGGGAGCGATAATGGGTCTGATAAATGGTTTGCTTATTTCTTATGGCCGTGTTCCAGCTATCATCACCACCTTGGGCACTTTAGCCATTTATCGGACGATTTTAGTGGACTACGCCGATGCCAAAACCGTGATCACCAGTTCCTTACCCCAATGGCTAGTTGATTTACCCCGCGTTGATGTCTTCACGAGGGGGGAGATAGAGATCCGCCTCATGGTAGTTATCGCATTGGTCGTGGTCATATTGTTTCAATTTATGATTATGTATTTACCTTATGGTCGCCGTCTGTATGCCATTGGCTCTAATCCTGAAGCGGCCCACATCGCTGGACTACCTGTCAAAAGCACGGTGCTTAGGGCTTATATTTTATGTGGGGCCTTATCTGGTCTGGCTGGATTCATGTTCTTGGCTCGCTTTGGCAATATCACTGTCATCGCTGGTTTAGGGATCGAATTACAAGTTGTCGCTGCTGTTGTGGTCGGTGGGGTGAATATTTTTGGTGGCTCTGGAACCATGATTGGTGCCTTATCGGGCACAGTCCTGATTGCTACTTTGGAACAAAGTCTGTTACGCTGGGGCCAAATCAGCGAATTTTGGCGAGATGCTGTCTTAGGTTTGTTAATTCTACTCGCTATCGCCACAGATGCTGTGGTACTAGACCGTTTGCGTAATTTCTGGGCGAGACCTGGCCTACAAGATACATGATCCGCAGATTTCGCAGATTATTTATTTTTTTGTTCAATTGCGGTGTAGGCAATGTATGTTTTAACATAATTCATTTTTTATTTTTAATCTGCGTCATCTGCGAAATCTGCGGATTCTAGGTAAACCCTTATGTCACGTCGCTGGGAGCTACTCCTTCTCATCCTACTCGGTCTCATCGTCACAATCAACGTCGCCCAATCGCCATTCTATCTTCAACTTGATAATCAAATCAATTTATTTCAACTTTCCATTGAAAAGATTATCGTCGCTTTAGCCATGGCCTTGATCATCATCAATGCCGAAATTGATTTATCAGTCGCTTCAATTATGGGCCTAGCAGCTTGCGTCTTAGCTTGGCTTTATGAACAAGGGGTTCCCGTACCACTTGGTATTTTGGCGGGCTTATGCGCGGGTGGCTTATGTGGAGCCTTCAACGGATTTTGGGTGGCTTATGTCCGTCTGCCTTCATTAGCTGTAACCTTAGCTGGTTTGATTGGCTACCGTGGCCTCGCTCGCGTCTTGTCAGAAGATCGCTCCATTGGCAATTTTCCGGCTTGGTTTGATGCGCTGGGACAAGATGCCCTAATCGGCCCTTTGCCTTTATCCTTGCTTATTTTCTTTCTCCTCTTGCTCCTGGCCATCATCGTGCTGCAATATTCAGCCTTTGGCCGCTATATCTATGTCATTGGCAACAACCTAGAGGTAGCCCGTTATTCAGGGGTAAAAGTGCGTCAGGTCAAAATGGCTTTGTTCATTATTTCGGGAACCATTTCAGCTTTGGCTGGTTTGCTCCTCGCAGCCCGCCTGGGTGCGGTGCGTGGGAATACGGCGGAGGGATTTGAACTGGATATCATCACGATAGTCTTGCTGGGCGGGGTCAGTATTTTTGGCGGATCAGGCACCTTGATAGGTGTTGCCCTCTCAATCTTGATTATCTTGAATTTACGAAACGGCATGTCGCTGATGAACATCACGGGCAACACCCAGACAGGCATCATCGGCCTGCTCTTAATTTTGTCAGTCCTCATTCCAAATTGGCTCAATCAGGCCCGGGGGTTTTGGAGACGGCAATGATGGCTGCCTATTATTTACTTTTCTAGAAAGCTATAATCAAAAAAATCCAAAAAAATCTGCGTCACCTGCGAAATCTGCGGATCCTAGGTAAATCCTTGTTATGTGTTCACATTAGGATATATCACAAATCATCCTAATTATTTATAAATTTACTTTCTAATAAGGAGACTTTTCATGAACAAGTATTACAAAATGATAGTAATTTTATTAACTTTTGGCCTATTTCTGATAGCCTGTGCCCCAGCCCCAAGGGATGTCGCTCCCGCAGACGAAGCCCCACAAGAAGAAGCTTCTGCTGAGGAAACCGATGACGGTGAAGGCATTGATATGGTGCTGTTGCCCAAATTCCTAGGCATTTTGGTGTTTGACCAAGCGCATCAAGGGGCTATGGAAGCTGCGGCTGAACTTGGCAACACAGGGGAATTGCAATTTCTTGGGCCTACGCCAGAAAATAGTGTCGCCGGACAAATCGAAATTGTTACCACCGCTACCACACAAGGCGTTGAGGCCATCATGATTTCAAACAACGCCGGCGATCAAATTGCACCAGCTGCCCAAGCCGCCTTGGATGCTGGCCTCACCGTCGTCACTTGGGATTCTCCCATTCCTTCCGCTGAGGGCGAACAACTTTTCATCGCCCAAGTGGATTTCGACGAAACAGGCGTGGTCATGGCTGATATGGCCTTGAACATTTTAGGCGAAGATGGCGGTCAATTCGCTATTCTCTCTGCCTCACCGGATGCAGCAAACCAAAACGCTTGGAACGCAGCAATGATTGAAGCTTTAGAGACTGACCCCAAATATGCAAACTTAGAAATGATTGATCTCGTTTACGGCAATGACCAGTCTGAAGACAGCTATAACCAAGCATTGGCCTTGGTGGACAAATATCCTGATCTCGACCTGATCATGGCTCCGACCACCGTTGGTATTGCTGCTGCCGCTAAGGCCATGCAAGATGAAGAATTATGTGACCAAATCAAAATCAGTGGCTTAGGTCTACCTGCCGAAATGGTGTCTTATACCCTCAACGGCTGTGCGCCTGAGTTTGCCCTGTGGAGTTTCGTTGATTTAGGCTATTTGACCTACTACGCGACCTATCACCTTGCCACTGGCGCAATTGAAGCCGTCGAAGGGGCCACTTTTGAGGCTGGTCGTATGGGGTCTTACACCATTGAAAAAGATCCAACCCGTGATGTTGGTCTGCGTGTCTTAATGGGGCCCTTCACAGTTTATGATGCTGATAATGTTGCGGCGGCAGCGCAGTAAAAAGTTATACTGTTCTAAGGATTAGACATCATACGCTTATCTACACTGAACAGGGGCTTAGACCAGCCCCCAGACGAATAACATAGCCCGACAAAATGATTGCCACACCTATAGTTTATGAGAGATAAGATATTGACAGCAAAAATATTCTCTCTATACTTGAGCCATAAATTTTTTGCAATCTCGATTTGTATCACCATACCGACAAAGAAAAGCATCTTACCATGAGCATTACCCTTGAGAATATCTCTCTATCCTTTGGCTCTGAAACCCCTCTTGATCACCTCAATTTAACCATCGAAGACGGAACCTTCCTCGCGGTCATTGCGCCCACGGGGACGGGCAAAACAACCTTGCTGCGGGTGATGGCGGGGATCACCAAACCGGATCAAGGTCGGGTTATCGTGGATGGCGAAGATGTGACCACAATGCCTGTACGCCATCGCAATGTGGCCATGGTTTATCAGCAATTTATTAATTATCCTTCATTGACGGTTTATGAAAACATCGCCTCGCCGCTGCGAGTGAGCCAAGTCAAATATACCAAAGCAGAGATTGACCAGCGGGTGCAGACTGTGGCGGAACAATTGCATATCGGGGAACTTCTGAAGCGGCTGCCCGAAGAACTAAGCGGCGGGCAACAGCAGCGCGTGGCTATCGCCAGAGCATTGGTCAAAGAGGCGCGACTAATTCTGCTGGATGAACCGTTGGGGAATTTGGACTATAAGCTGCGTGAGTCGCTGCGCTTAGAATTAAAAAATTTGGCCGCAGAGCGGGAGACCATCTTTGTCTATGCCACCCCAGAACCGATTGATGCCCTGACCATGGCCTCCCAGGTTGCCATCTTGGATGCGGGCCAGATTATCCAATCTGGCCCCACCTTAGAAGTTTACAGGAAACCCCAGCATCTCAAAGCAGGTGCATATTTTAGCGATCCGCCGATGAATTTTCTACCCTGCCAAGTAGCACAGGACCAAGCTCTCGTGAGCGATGACTTCCGTATTCCCCTCACAGCCATGGCAGCCGAAAATATCCCTACAGGTGCGTATCTGTTGGGTATTCGGCCAGCGCGGCTGCGAGTTGGGTCAGATTTTGCCAATGACCATCGCGTTTCTATCTCAGCGCGGGTAGATTTGGCTGAAATTGTCGGCTCAGACACGACCCTGCACCTTTCACATCAGGGTTTAGCGTTCATCGCCTTGGTGCAAGATTTTCTCCAAGTTGACCTAGACCAGCACATTCAGGTTCACTTCGACCCACGCTGGATTCACATTTTTGAAAAGCAAAGCGGTAACTTGGTTCTAAATGCGGCTGAAACGAGGTAATGATGGCCAAAATTGAGTTAATTGATGTCACCCATGCCTATGTGCCCGGCGAATATGCCGTCAAAGAGATTAACCTAACCTTGGGAGATGGCCTGGCCAGTGCCCTTTTAGGGCCGTCGGGCTGCGGCAAAACAACGCTACTTAAAATCATTTCTGGGTTATTAAAACCCAGCCAGGGACGGGTGTTGGTTGACGGGGTTGATATGACGGATAAAACGCCCCAAGCGCGGAATATTGCCCAAGTCTTCCAATTTCCTGTGGTTTATGAAACCCTGAACGTATTTGATAATTTGGCTTTTCCTCTCCGCAATCGGGGCGTATCGCGGGCCGCCGTGAAAGCGCGGGTTCTCGAAATCGCTGAGATTCTTGAATTACAAAACCAACTCACCCGCAAGGCCGGCCGGCTAGGCGCGGCGGAAAAACAGCGACTCTCAATGGGGCGTGGGATTGTGCGCCTCGATACAGCGGCCCTCCTCTTAGATGAACCCTTGACCATCATTGATCCTTATCAAAAATGGCTTTTACGACGCAAGCTCAAAGAACTGCATAGTCGGACAGGCTTCACCATGATCTACGTCACCCATGACCAGCACGAAGCCCTGACCTTTGCTGACCAAGTGACCGTGATGGATACAGGCTATATCAGGCAAACGGGTACGCCCCAGGCTTTACATGAACAGCCCCAAACGCCTTTTGTGGGCTTCTTCATCGGCAGTCCGGGCATGAACCTCATCCCCGCCATCGTACAAGGCGATAAGCTTGTGGCCGGAGCATATCATCAGACCCTACCCGCAAGTGTTCTCAATCACCTAAGGGGCCAATCGCTTCAAGTAGGGATTCGACCCGAATATGTGCAGACCGCTTTCGCCGCCCAATCTGACTGGCTGCAATGCACCGTCACCAGCGTCAATCATATCAGCAATGCCCAGATTGTTGACCTACAAGGTGACGGGCTGACTTTTAAGGCCAGAATCGATCAAGATGCGGCTGTTCACCCTGCTCAAACAATGTGGGCCAACTTTCCTGCGTCTCGGACAATGATTTACGCAAATGATCAAGCCCTTCATGTTCCAAGTATCTGAAATCGGAGGCAGCCCATGAAAATCAAAAGTCAAGTTGGTTGGCTATTTGTCTTGCCAGTTGGGCTCTCAGTGGCCTTCAGTGCCATCATTCCCTTGATGACCGTCGTCAATTACTCGGTGCAGGATATTCTAGGGCCAAGTCAACGTGTATTTGTGGGCTTGGAGTGGTTCATCAAAATTACCCGCGATTCAGACCTACACGGTGCGCTTTTGCGTAATCTCCTCTTTTCAGCAGAAGTGTTGTTAATCGAGATACCCTTGGGCGTCCTGATTGCCTTGGGACTACCTGATAAGGGTTGGCGAGCCTCTTTAGCCTTAGTCTTAATCGGCCTACCTCTGCTCATCCCTTGGAACGTCGTCGGCACGATTTGGCAAATCTTTGGTCGGGCCGATATTGGCTTGGGCGGCTATATCCTCAACAATCTGGGCTTTACTTATAACTACACTTTGGAGGCGAACCATGCTTGGTACACCATTTTGGTCATGGATGTTTGGCATTGGACTCCGCTCGTGGCCCTGCTGTGCTATGCCGGCTTACGCGCCATCCCAGACGCTTATTATCAAGCAGCCAGCATTGATGCCGCCTCAAGCTGGTCCGTTTTCCGCTATGTGCAACTGCCGAAATTGCGAGGCGTACTGATGATTGCGGTGTTGTTGCGTTTTATGGACAGTTTCATGATTTACACCGAACCCTTTGTCGTCACAGGCGGCGGGCCAGGCAACGCCACCACCTTTTTGAGCATTTTTCTGTCCAAGCTGGCCGTCGGTCAATTTGATCTTGGCCCCGCGGCTGCGTTTTCCTTGATTTATTTCCTGATTATTCAGGTTTTTTGTTATATCTTCTTTGTGGTCATTAATAATATCGGCACAGGCGGTGAAGCATGAATGCCCAAAGTAAATTTCCCCTCGGCCGCATTTTGATGATTCTATATTTCATTTTACTGCTCTTGCCCATCTATTGGATGCTCAACATGTCTTTGAAGCCTAACGAAGAAATTTTAGGCGGCCTGACCCTATGGCCGCAGACCTTCACCTTGGCCAATTATCAGACCATATTTACCGATCCCGCTTGGTATTCGGGCTACATCAACTCCATCACCTATACCCTCATGAACACGATTCTCTCTGTCATGATCGCCCTCCCCGCCGCCTACGCCTTTTCCCGCTATGAATTTTTGGGCGACAAGCACCTCTTTTTCTGGCTCCTAACCAATCGCATGGCTCCGCCAGCAGTGTTTTTATTGCCCTTCTTCCAGTTGTATCAAAACATTGGCTTGTATGATACGCATTTGGCCGTGGCCTTGGTTCACCTGCTTTTCAACGTCCCCCTGGCGGTCTGGATTTTAGAAGGTTTTATTTCAGGTATTCCAAAAGAAATTGATGAGACAGCGGCCATTGATGGCTACAGTTTCCCTCACTTTTTCTTCAAGATCTTCTTCCCGCTCATTCGGAGTGGGGTGGGTGTGACAGCCTTCTTTTGCTTCATGTTCAGTTGGGTCGAGTTGCTCCTCGCTCGGACCGTGACCAGCGTTGATGCCAAACCCATCGCCGCGGTGATGACTCGGACCGTCAGTGCGGCCGGCATGGATTGGGGTCTCTTGGCTGCCGCTGGCATTTTAACCATCATCCCTGGGGCCTTGGTCATCTGGTTTGTGCGAAACTATATCGCCAAAGGCTTTGCCCTGGGCCGTGTTTAACAAAAGAATGCTGAGTGCTGAATTGTCATCAGAACTAACTCACTCATAACTCATAACTGTCTTTACAGAGGAAGTATTATGGACATTGGACCCTTAGAATGGATGGCCTGGACAAGGCCAACCGCTATCTTTTTCATCACTGTTTTTGCCATGTTGGGCTTGATGACCTATCTGAGTATTCGTTATCCGCCACAATTACGCAAAGGCTTTCTGCCAATAGCCACCATGCGCGGAGACCGGCTTTACATCGGCCTCATTAGCATGGCCTTTATCAATCTGATTTGGTTGGGCCTGACTGATATGCCTCAGCTTGGAGCCCTGGCGATTTCGATTGTGTGGTTCTTTGTGCTTCTACGCTGGGGCTAAGGCTGATTTTAACATAGTCCCTAACATACTTCATGATTAAGGAGGTGTTTTATCTAAAAAAAGAACGTGGTAAACATCTAAATTTTGTCTGAAAATTAGAAAAACAAATTCAATCCAATTAGGCCTTACGCAGTTGGTGGCACAAGGACGGTGATAAGGAGGGCGGTGACTTTAGCCATTGGGGTATCCAACAGCTAAAGCCCTTGGACTCCGCGTACAAAGGCCCCCGGCGGGGGCTTGTACGACCGCATCCGCCCGTCAACTGTCAACTGCGTAAGGCCTACCAATAAGTTAACCCTTTATGAAGAGGAAATAATGAAAAAACAATATTTACGACTAACCTTGATAATTTTGTTGGCCCTGTTAAGTGCTTGTGATAGATCAGCCCCCGCCGAAGAAGCGGAGGACGCAGGCATGACGGCAGAGCTTGCCGTCGCGGAGACATCATCAGAGGATTTGGCAGTCTTTATGGCCATCGCCGAAAAATGGATTGACGAAGAATTTCAGCCCAGCACCCTCAGCCGGGAAGAACAGTTGGCTGAGATGGAATGGTTCATCAAAGCCGCTGCCCCCTATCGCGGGATGGACATCAAAGTTGTTTCTGAAACCATTGATACCCACAGCTATGAGGCCCAAGTTATGGCCAAAGCCTTCTCCGAGATCACGGGCATCAACATCACCCACGACTTAATTCAGGAAGGCGATGTGATCGAAAAATTACAGACCCAATTCCAGTCCGGGGAAAATATCTATGATGCTTATGTCAACGACTCAGATCTCATCGGGACTCACTTCCGCTATGGCTTTGTCGTACCGCTGTCTGACTATATGGCCGGCGAAGGGAAAGATGTGACCTTGCCGACGCTGGATGTTGATGACTTCATGGGTAAGAGCTTCACGACAGCTCCCGATGGAAAATTATATCAATTGCCTGATCAGCAGTTTGCTAATCTGTATTGGTTCCGCTACGACTGGTTTACTGATCCTGATATCAAACAACAGTTCAAGGACATCTATGGCTATGATTTAGGTGTTCCTGTCAACTGGAGTGCTTATGAAGATATTGCCAACTTCTTCACCACTGAAGTGAATGGTGATGGCACCATTGAGGGTGAAAAAGTATACGGCCACATGGATTATGGGAAAAAAGACCCTTCATTGGGCTGGCGTTTCACCGATGCTTGGCTATCTATGGCTGGCAACGGCGATTTAGGCATTCCCAATGGGGCACCGGTCGATGAATGGGGCATTCGGGTCGAAGGCTGTGCGCCGGCTGGCTCATCTGTCAGCCGTGGCGGAGATACAAACGGCCCGGCGGCTGTTTACGCTTTAAATAAGTATATTGAATGGTTGGAAAAATATGCACCAGCCGAAGCGGCTGGCATGACCTTCTCTGAAGCTGGCCCTATCCCCGCCCAAGGCAACGTGGCCCAACAAGTTTTCTGGTACACTGCTTTTACGGCGGCCATGACTCAACCTGATTTGGCGGTGGTAAATGAAGACGGCACCCCAAAATGGCGCATGGCGCCTAGCCCGCACGGCGCATACTGGCAAGAGGGCATGAAGTTAGGCTATCAAGACGCTGGCTCTTGGACCTTGTTGAATAGTACCCCGCCTGAACGCCGCGCCGCCGCTTGGCTCTACGCCCAGTTCACGGTTGCCAAATCGACTTCGCTCAAGAAGTCAATCGTCGGGTTGACCTTTATCCGCGATTCAGATGTGCGTCATGAATTTTTCACCGAAAATGCGGCTAAATATGGTGGGTTGATCGAGTTCTATCGTTCGCCCGCCCGCGTCCAGTGGACCCCAACTGGCACAAACGTTCCCGATTACCCGAAATTGGCCCAGCTATGGTGGCAGAATGTCGCCCCCGCGGTCACGGGTGAAGTTACCCCTCAAGAAGCAATGGACAACTTAGCCACAGCTCAGGATGAAATCTTGGCTCGCCTAGAGCGGGTTGGCTTGGCCGAATGTTCGCCCAAGTTGAACCCAGAGGAAGAGCCCCAAGTCTGGTTTGATCGACCAGGGGCCCCCTTCCCCAAACTTGAAGATGAGCGGGGTACGCCCGAAACCATTGATTATGATGAGTTGATTAAGAGCTGGGCTGACGCAAACGAGTAAAGCTGATCCAAAAAAAATTATCCGCAGATTTCGCAGATTAGTCAAGAAAAAATCTGTGTAATCTGTGGATCGTTTAAAGTTTGGCTTGGCCTAACACAAAAAGTTCGTTGAAACGCACTATCATCCACAAAATTTCTTAAAGAACCAATAAAATTAGATAAACACAAAACATTATGGCTCTGAACACCCCCGCCAAAATCGAAACCCGGCGTTTCAAAACAGGCCTGATTATTCTCGGTTCTCTACTCGCGTTACCCGGCTCCTTACTAGCCCTAGGCTATGTCTGTGCTGGTTTTGCCACTTTAGCCGAAGAAGGTGAGGCTTTTACGGCTGCTATGGTTCTCTTTGTTCTCATGTTGATCACCTTTGGGGCGGGCCTGACCATTGATTGGAATTTATGGCGGTCTCAGCGGGGCTTGAAATCTAAACCTATTCGTCTCTGGCCAATCTGGCGATCATTTGGCTTGTTTGCCTTATTGCTCGTCATTGGGGCGGCGGTTGATGACAGTAT
Source organism: Anaerolineae bacterium (assembly GCA_965199695.1). Lineage (GTDB taxonomy): Bacteria > Chloroflexota > Anaerolineae > 4572-78 > 4572-78 > CBDAUV01. The sequence goes on from OZ241372.1 coordinate 4,433,091, forward strand.
CTTCGCTGGCCTTCTCTTTCCGCCAACCTTAGCCTTGCTCGCCGCTCTACCGCCTCTAGCCGCTATTGCTTGGTTCGCCCCTTATATCACCATCCCCTATAAATATGTTGCCGAGCCGGAAAAGAGAGATAATACGGACGATGCAGAAGATACGCTCCGCCAAGAAGGTGATACAGAGGTATTTAATAATCTTGTCTCATCAAAGGACTCAGCCAAATCGCCTGAGTTTGAGGCTGACTTACCAACGATAGCCCCGACAAAAACGATTACTTGGCGACGGGCTGTCTTAGCCTTCGTTGGGGGTGGCACCTTAGGCGTTTTTGTGGCCTTGATCTTATCAGCCATCTTACCGCTCATTTTGTTTAGTCTCGTCTTTGGCTTAGGGCAGCTTGTATTTGATCACCTCGAAACATTGCTCAACGCTTTAGCCGGTGAACAAGTCGGAGCGACTATCTTTGGTCCAGGCTTCATTTTCGCCTTTGTTCAATTAGCCCTGGTCGCGCCCATCGCTGAAGAACTGGCCAAACCATTGGTGACACTCCCACTGCTCCGTCATCTCACCAAGCGGCAAGCCTTTCTGATGGGGGCCATGGCTGGGGCAGGATTCGCAGCCTTGGAAAACATGCTCTATGCAGGGTTTGGCTATTGGTTTTGGGAGGGTATCCTCGCTGTGCGGGCTTTAGGTGGCGCAATTCATCCTCTCGGCGCAGGGTTAGTGGCTCTAGCTTGGCGGGATGTCTTATTAGGAGAGCCTAAAGCTTGGCAAAAATGGCTCGCCCGTTTTGGCCTCGCCGCTGGCATGCATGCCTTATGGAATGGTGGGTCTCTTTTAATTGTCACCTTAGCTGGTATCCAATTCTTCGGCCCTCGTCCCCCAGAAATTAACGTTCTAGGGCTTTCGGCTGCTGGAACGACCTTAGCCTTGCTGCTCATCTTGGGCCTCGCCGCACTCTGGATTGGTCGGGCCGTCTTACAAAGCCTCGACCCCGACCAAACCGAAAGAGAGTCTGTCTGGGAAGGTCAATTTTTGATGTCAGACCGTGCTATCGCGATTTGGGGTCTTGCTTGTTTGCTTGCTATTTTACCTGCTGGGATTAGCAGTTTACAATTTATCCTTCCTTAAAGTCTACCTGTCTATGAACGTACTAAGCTCCATCCTCTCTAAAGGTCTGAACTTTTTTATAGCCATAGTCTTCATTATGGCTAATCTTTTCGCGTGGGGGAGTTTACTGTTGGTGGCGAAAGAACCTTATGTTGTTGAACCGCTGCGCGATGAAGAGGTCGTCACACTCTTAGCGTATATTCGCTCTGGCAACCATCGTGGCGAGACCTGGGAGGTGACTTTAACTGAGTTAGAGGCTGAACAAACCATCACTTGGTATTTACAACGCTATCCGCAAATTCCCTTTGCCCATCCGCGGGTGAGGATTACATCTGATTATATCGCTGGCGAAGGTGATGTCACCATTGCTGGTCTACGGGTGCCTGTGAGTGGTAAAGCGCGGATTACGCTTAAAGATGGTTTGCCCGTGGTCGATATTTTGGCTTTGAGTATCCCCCTGCCCGGGCCCATTCAAGAAGCACTGGAAACGGAAATCCAGCGGCAACTAAAACGCGCAGATCTGTTGCCCGTGCGTTTTACAGCCGCAGAATGGAAAGCGGGAGAAGTTGTTGTGCGAGGTGTTATTCGATGAAGAATAGTTTTTTTAACTCCCCAAAGGGGGAAACTTTGATATTTTTTCTTCTCCTTTTAGGAAGTCGGAGGCGTTATTATCAAGGATTGGGGCAGAAAAATTAATCCTAGCACGAGCGACAGCCAATCCATCAACCGCGAGAACGTGCAAACGAATCGTCTCATGATAAATTACTTTGTCATCCAGTTGAGGGGGTCGCCCCAAAATAGCCGTAATCAAACCACCGACCGTTTCGACATCAGGCAAATCAGTTTCTTCTCCCAGGTCAACATAATCAGCTAAATCATCAATTAAATAGCGGCCCACCACTTCTAAAACACCAGGCTCAAGTTCGATAATTGGATCTAACTCAGCATCAAACTCATCCCTCACCTCACCGACGACCTCTTCTACCAAATCCTCCAAAGTGACAATCCCAGCTGTACCCCCAAATTCATCCAAAACAATCGCCAGATGAATTCGTTCTCGTTTAAAGGCCGTTAGTAATTGCGCCACTGGATAATGTTCTGGAACCGTGGGAGCAGGACGCAGCAACAGACGTAGGTCAAAACTACCTTTCGCAAGCAATTGTTGCCGAACCAAATCTTTGACATGTAAAATACCAATGATATGGTCTAAATCTTCTTGATAAACAGGATGGCGACTATAAGGACTATCCGCGACACATTCAATCAGTTCGTTTAAAGGCGCATCATAGGAAATGGCTTGCACTTTGGGACGGGGAGTCATCACTTGGTTGACTTGCCTCTCATTGAAGGTCAAAATTTTATGGATAATGGTTCGCTCTTCCTCAGCCAACAAGCCACCTTCCGCACTTTCAGTGACGATGAGTTCAAGCTCTTCGGAGGACTGTAGAGATTGCTTTTCTGGTTTCAAACCACATACATCAAGAATGGTTTGACTGGTACTCAGAATCCACGAAATAGGCTGACCAAAAAACCTTTGCAAACGATTAACGAAAGGTAAGACCAAGACTAAAACCTGTTTGGCAGAAAAAATGGCGACAGATCGAGGGACCATATGGCCTAGAACTGTGTGCAGGTAAGTTAGTAAACTCAACGAAATAGTATAGCTAATCAGGGTAAACCAAAAGGCTTGGGTATCCTCACCTAAGATATAGGTCAAATAAGGGGCTAAAAAAGTAGCGATATAGGGCTGACCATACATGCCTAAGCCTAGTGAAGCGATGGTCACCCCGATTTGAGTCGTGGCGATGTACTGCTCCTTGGCTGAATCAGTTTGGAAAATTTGCAATATTTGTTGGCTTTTAAGGTCATCTGACTTTTCCATGTCTTTAATATCAGTTGCCCGAAGATTATTGAGCGCAAATTCAGCAGCCACAAAAAAAGCGTTGATGAATATTAGCAAAAGAATAATCAAACTTGGCACAAGCAGCGCACTAAGCATAAGATGCTTACTCCCATTCTCGAACCTGTGAGATCATTTGGCCTGGCAATTTTAAGCTGACCTCAGTAATCGTGATATCTTCTATATCTTCCACCCGCAGGCGAATCTGATTAACGACAACCTCATCCCCCCGCCGTGGTTGACGGCTCAATTCTGTATACACTAACCCGCCTAGGGTATCTGCATTTTCCTCAGGTAGACTCAACTTAAAATAATCATTTAAATCAGAAATAAGAAAGTCAGCCCGAAGATGGGTTAATCCTTGGTGATCCTGAGAGATGATCGCCGTTTCATGTTCATCAAATTCATCTTGTAGCTCTCCAAAGATTTCTTCAATCAAATCTTCAAAGGTGATCAGGCCAGCCGTTCCGCCATGCTCATCAAATACGATGGCGAGATATTGTCGATGTCGATTAAGGGTATCCCAGACTTGAGCCACGGACAAACTTTCGGGGACATAGATGACTTCGCGCAGAAGATAGCTAGAATTGGTCTCGCCTTTGAGGTGTAAAGAAAATAAATCTTTGACGTGAACAAAACCGATGATATGATCAATGTTGTTATTGTAAATGGGCAAACGAGAAAGACCCTGTTCAATGGCTTTGTCCATCAAGTCAATGACAGTACTATCGACTGGCGCAGCAATCAATCGTGTTCGAGGGACCATCACCTGTCGGGCTGTTAAGTCTCGCAACCGTAGGGTATTGCGTACCATTTGTCTCTCTTTACTATCTATCTGCCCCCCCTCATAGCTCTCGCTGACCAATTCCTTTATTTCGCCAGCAGAATGAACATGAGGCATCTCATCTGATAAATCAAAGCCTAAATAGCCTAATATAAGCTGTGTACTTCTGTTGAATAGCCATATCAAAGGGCCAAAAGTAAATAAAATCACTCGTAGAGGAATAGCCATGATACGAAACATTCTTTCAGGATCATATAAAGCTAAGGTTCTTGGGATGAATTTACCAAAAATACTTTGAAATATCATCAACAAGAGTAAAACAAAGGCTAAAGATATAAACATCTTTATCGGTTCCAATAAGTTACTGAGGTGAGAAAGTATTGAAACAGGTCTTAACACAATGATCGTATAAGCATAAATACCTAAGCCTAAGATGGATAGCGATGTGCCGATTTGAGCCACAACCATCAAATCATCAAATTTTTTCCCATCTTCTAGCATAGAGATTAATAACTTCGTCATCCAACTGTCAGCATTATTCTTTTGACTAATTAAGGTTCGCCTAGCAGCACTTCCCCCAAATTCTAGGGTCATAAAAAGGGCGTGCAGGCAAATCAATAAGCTTATGAAGATTAGGCTCAACAAAAAAGATATCATCTTGCTCCTTGTGGATGTTGCAGGGTGGTAACTTTGCAAAGTTGCAACTTTACTTCTCTGTTTCTCTGTCGCTTAGTCGAGACAAAACTTTTCTGGAAGACTATATAAAAATATTTTAACAGTTGGAAGGATAAGAAAGCAGACATCGCCCAGAGATAGGTGATAACAATTATCTTTGGCCGCCATAAATCCTGTCTGATTGTCTGCTCAACAAGTAGAAGTAAGATGATAAGAGGGTTAAAGAGGATGGGTATAGGGTCTGGGTCGGGGTCTAACGATTCCATAAAAAATTAAAAGTTTGGCTTCATATAGTTCAGAGGATTGACACGTCTGCCATTTTCACGAACTTCAAAGTGAACATGGGGGCCAGTAGCATTGCCAGTGCTGCCGGCTTGACCAATAATTTTCCCTCTCGTAACAGTTTGTCGTGGCTTAACCAAGGCTCCCTTAAGATGGCTATAAAGGGTATGACGATTTTGACCGTGATTAATAATGACTGTAAAGCCATAGCCTGTTTCAGCCCAAGCTGCATGCAAGACAATCCCTTCTGCGGCAGCAAACACATCAGCCCCATAAACAGTCGCAATATCAATTGCTGGATGAGTCGGGCTATAACCTTGCGAGATAATACCAGTGAGAGGCCAAGCTAAAGGGTATGCCTCATCTAAATCAGGAGGAATCGTTTGGATATCACGCTGGCCATTCGGCACAATTAATTTTTCCCCCGCCTTTAGGATATACGGTGGCACTAAGTCGTTTACAGGATAATTCGCAATATCCAAACTAGAAACCCCATATTGGCGAGCAATTTGCTCTATCGTCTCGTTTTCCAAAACCGTATGATAAATACCTGAGATAGGCAAAATGACCAACTCACTGCCCACTTGTAAATGATCTGGATTTTCTGCTAAACTTGGATTAGACCAAATTAAAGTTTCTAAATCGAGGCCAAATTTGACAGCAATCCCCCAGACTGTATCGCCTGATTCAACAAGATAGGTTTCAACAGTTGTCCGCTCAATCGGCCATTCATCGTCAGTCTCATGGATGCTGGAATCAAGATGAAGATTAGTGGTAAGACCTTGTGTTTCATCCAACACAATAGCTGAATAAACAAGTTCGACACCATTAGCGGCTGGCGTTTCAGTAGGCACAAGGAAAGGGGTTACAGGTTGTTGCTTTGGTAGGGTAATGATAATTTGTTCCGGCAAGCTGTCTCTTTGCCACCAAATCAATAATACAACGAACAAGCCAACGATACTTAACCAACCTAAAAACCGACGGATAAATATCCGCGTCCTGCTATAGCGCGTCAAATACGGCCTTGAATTTGTTTCCAATTGTAATCGCATTAAAAATGTACCACTTAAATGACATTTCCTAAGGACGCGAATCAATGTCAAACGTAAAGGTCATCAGCTTATCATCACTGCCTACCCTAATATTATATTACACTCTGCTAAAAAATTCCAACTGAACTTGGTTGTAGGAAGATAGTCCTTCGGAAGTGGAACAGTGATTAGCAGAATCTAGATTGGGTGTCAGGCTGTCCTTTGTCCATTCCCAACTCAGCCTACTGTCATCTTCAATCTAAATTCAACTTAAAACCATATCCCCTTATGGTGGTGATATACTCATCCGGCCAAACTGCTTCGATAATTTCACCGCGGCTATGTACCTTACCTGAGACTGACATTAATAACGAGAGCAATTGAAATTGTTGACGACTTAGGGGAGGCAAAAGAACTTGTCCTTTTATGTACGATTTTTGTAGAGACAACAGGCTTAAAAGATTATGGTCGAACCTGAAACCTGTCTTTGTCACAGGTGTTATGTAATTTTATCGTATTTGTCAAAAACCAAAACTAGGCCACACCCAACCGATACCAACGGGATAGTCCTGTAGCGCAATGGGCACAGAATTTAAGAAAGTTGATGATAACTCATGTTTATCATCACTAAAGGACAGATTAGCAATTTCAGTTTGCGTGATCGAGACCGATTGAGAAATAATTTGTCTGAAGGTGAGGTTGGGAAAGTTTTGAGCTGGGAGTATAGCTAAAGCATGTGCCTGTAGGGTATTGGTCAGATTGGCGATAGCTTGAGACGTATTGATCTGATTCCAAAAGTTGCCGTTACTCGCCTGCAAAATGACTCCACCCACTTTACATTGACTGATCAAGACCGTTATATCTGAATTAGGGCCAACAACATTGCGGCTTTCAAAAGGCACGATGAAAAGCTGCCCAATGCGTTCCTTTACAGTCAAGGTATTGAGCCAGGTTCGTTACAGCGTCATCTTGATAAGAATAGATAGCAGACAGAATGAATAAGTATGGCTAAAATCACCGATCACTGGACGGCCTGGAGTAAAGCCGCCCCGGGTCCAGCTAACAGAAATAAAATCAATAGGGTTAACAAAATACGCCAGATGATATTTCTGACAAAGGTATCACTTAATAAAACGGCGGTCTCCGTCTCTGGGGTGGGCATCGATAGCTTAGGATGATTTGTTTCAACGGACATGATGTTATAGCTCCTGATTAAGTACAGACGGTAAGTTGCACCACCTCAACGTTCCCTAATAGGGGCCTCTAATTTAACTGTTTTTTTGTTTTTGCACAATTTTCGACAGCCCTCACGATAAACATGGTTGTGAAGGATGTTTTTGGTATAATCCATAATGGTGAGATGACGGTTAGTGAGATTATGGCAGAGATTCAGCGAGAGCAGGGGTATAGGCATAATGACTTGTTGATGGAAAAATGAAGGGTTATCTCATGCCTTTGCTAGCGGCAAGAGGCTCCAAGATGTTATGGTTGATTAGTCAAGCTTCTTCGGTGATGGACAAATGAGATTAAGTTGCCATAGAGTGAATTTTGCCTATAATCTAACAGGCTAAGCAAACAATGCGTTTATCAAAATTAGCTAGAGGTAATCTAGGCAGCAAAAAATGATTGGTCCTTATATTGTAACTGATCCTGAAATTTGTCATGGTAAGCCGACCTTTCGGGAGACACGAATTATGGTTTGGCACGTTTTGGAGCAGGTGGCTAGTGGGATGGCTTGGGAAACAATTGAAGAAGAATGGCGCGGCAAAGTGACAAAGCACGCTATTGCTGAGGCGATACGTTTGGCCAGTCAGGCTTTTGTCGAACAGGCCGATGAATACGCCTTTGCCTTGGAACCCGCATGATTATTCTTGACGAGAATTTCCCAGATAGTCAACGCCAGATATTGAGCGGCTGGCGGATTTCATTTGTTTTTGCCATTTCTAGGATTAGCATACAAGCAACACCAACCATGAAAACAACCGTTAATTTGATCTGTAAAAATTCATGAAATAGAATGGTGATGAAGCTAATCAAATTGCCGCCGATGAGCAACGTATTAATGACCCAAGGCTTCAAGACCGCTGGCTTGTGTTTCTGAGTGTCGTCGATGATTAAGAAACCAACCAATAGCCACAAGGTTAAATCATGGGTATTTAGATGAGGGCTGATGAGCAGCATCGCAATGAGACTCAGAGCCAATTGCAAAGCAAAGTGAGGCGATTGCGGCTGCCAGCCACCGCGCCAAACCCAAATAAGCCCCAGCAAGGTTCCCAGAGAGGTAAAAACAGTCAACCTTTGGGCCAAGGTCGCTTGGCTTGGCCCAAACCAGAGATGAAATAAGCCTCGCCAACTATGCATCGCCCGATAATAGACACCGTAAGCTTCATTGACAAGGGGGCTATTGATCAAAACCAGATTGGTGTAATCAATCATCCCTTGATAACCGACTAAACTATAAGACAGGATAACTAAGAGAAAAGCCAAGCCACTAAATCCTAGCAAAGCCCGCCACCGTCTTTGGACGAGGAAGATGAGGATGAACACGATGGATAGCTGGGGTTTATATAAACTCAAGGCCAATATTGAACCCGCTATGAGGTCTCGTTCCTGTTGCAGAAAAATTATCACCAAGGTTAAAATGACCAAGGACAAGATAGCGTTTTGGCCTTGAATGAGATTGACGAAGCAAGGGAAGAAGGCTAAACTGGCTAAACAGAGTGACCAAAGAGGGATATTCAAGGCCATATTTCTCCAAACAAATCGTAGGATATAGCCAAGCAAAATAATATTTAAGATAAAGACATTGGCAAAAGCCCAGTCATAAGGAAGATAAGCCAGAGGGAGATAAGGTAGGGCAAAAAAAGGGGGATGAATGAAGGGCAGCAGATTGTCGGGTGGAACCGTTAAATCGACTAAGGTTTGTTGAACTGCTTTTTGCGCTGGAAACTGATAGAGCTGTTGACCCGAACCAGTTTGGAGCAAGGTGGCCGCTGTGTATGTGGCTAAAAAATCACTCCGCCGGATTAAATCAGGTTGCGCTTGAATCAATGTCCATCCCCAATTCATATAAGTCAGGAGAAGCAGGAGTAGACAGTAAGTCTGGAAGAGAATGGATAAAATTCGAGGCGTTCTCACGACTTGTGCATATCACCGTAGTGTGCGAAGTAATCAGGTATTCAGCGCACCGTTGAAGGCAAACTGAATACTGGTCACTGAGGACATTATTTTGAAGACCATATTAAACGAGCCTGATTTAGACGGCAAATATGAAGGTCATTGAATTATGATTTTGTGACCCCTGAATATACTTCGTTCAGCGAAATCAGGGAAGAAAAATGGGAGGCCTGTCGGGGTATCGGTCACGCTTTCGGTTATAATCAAGTCGAAGGGCCGGCACATTACCTGTCCATTGAAGATTTGGGGCGTTCATTTGTGGATCTTGTAAGCAAAAACGGCAATCTTTTATTGAATGTAGGCCCAATGGCTATGGAGAAACCCCATGCCTATTTCAATCAAGGTCTGGTCTGATTTCGTCTGACCTTGGTGTTATCTAATTTACTCTAGTTTAGAGCAACTCAAACAATCTCACGATGTACAAATCCAATGGCGATCCTTTGAACTGCGCCCACCCGAAATGTTGCCGGTGTCAGAAGCGTATAAAGCACAAATTCTAGCCAAACGGCCTCACTTTGAGCAAGTGGCGCGGGAACACTATGGCCTCGAAGTCAATGTCGGGCCTTTTGGCATCAATAGTCGGCCCTCGCTCATCGGGGCCAAATATGCTGAGGGACAAGGGGTCGGCGAAGCTTATCACGCCGCTGTGATGCAAGCCTATTGGCAAGAGGCCCGTTCTTTAGCAGAGATGAATGTTTTAACAGAGGTCGCGCAAGACATTGGCTTGGAGACGGAGGCTTTTCTCGCTGCATTAGACGAGCCTGAATACGCCGAAGATGTTTTCAAGGATGTCGCCCAAGCGCGGGCTTATGGTATTCAAGGTGTGCCAGCCCTTATTTTGGTAGACAAATATCTTCTCAGTGGCGCACAACCCTATGAAGTTTTGGTGCAAGCGGTGGAGCAGGTGCAGCAGCGTGAGCTTGAAGCGGGACATAATCTTTAATTGTAAACGCCCAAACTGGCTCAATTTTAGAAACTGAGCCAGTTTAATCTTAACCACTCAATTCTTTCCCTGTTGGCATAGCCATAACACGCTGCCCGGCAGGCTGCCAATGTAAACAATCGCCTGTTTAATCAGTGACAGGGCAAAAACAAGCGGCTTCGAGACTCCGACCAACCCATAAAAATAAACATATAGCACTGATCCAGTGCCTAGCCCACCGATACTGATGGGCACAGCCAAACCAACGGCAATAATCGGGTTAAACAGAAAAATATATACGGGGGGCACATTTCCCCCCAACCCCGCGACGATAGCGATATCCGTCAGGCCCGTCAAAACCACTGTACTCACCCCAACACCAAAAGCCCATATCAAGGCCCAATATTCATAGCGGTAAGCACCAAAGGCATCGGAAAGGCGTTGATAAAGTGGTTGCAAGGGTTGCAAAAATGAAATGACAAAAATTTTACCGACCAATTGGCGCAGCCGATAGCTTAAAATAACGGCAAAGCTAACTCCTAACACCGCTGTCCCGAAGATGGCCACAGTCTGTACCCGAGTGAGATTCTCTATCAAGACTTGATCGGCCTGTTCACTGCCAGCTTGGACCACCTGCACGGCTACCAAGGCGGTCACAACAGCAGTAAACATAAAGGCCAGCAAGCCCATAATCCGGTCTACAATCACCGACACGGCTGCCTCCGCACGCCGGTCGGTATATCGAGCCAATCCAAAGCCGCGCATGACATCGCCGCCCATATTGGCTGGCAAAATGTTGTTAAAAAAAAAGCCAACAAAGGTATACTTCGTAACGGCTGCTAAGGGAACGATGATTCCCTGTGCCCGAAGTAAAATTTGCCATTTCAGAATATTGGCAAATATAGCCCCGACATATAGCCCTAAACCCAACAATAAATATCCATAGTTTGCTGTGGCCAAGTGACCAAGTAAGACAGCTCTATCATGGGGGTCGGATAAAAATCGATAAAATAAATAAGCAATTAAGCCTAAACTAATAAGCACTTTCAGCAGAGTGAGTAGTTGATCCTTCAAATAAAACCTCCAATAACAATTAACAATGAGTAATTAACAATTGATAACTGATAACAGATCTGAACGACTTAAGTCAAGCGACGTATTGTGCGATAAAAGCAGTAAAGAGACAAAACGATACAAAGTCTCTCGATGCCTAAGATGAGGTTCTCAAGTATCTTTCTTTGCCAGGTCAGGCTATAATAGTCGCTCCAATTTTAGGAAGACCGATTACATAGACTAAGGTTGGAATGAAAACAGAAGTTTTGGATGTCATTCCCGCATGGGTTTAGCGGGAATCCATACCTTATCTACGAACGAACTGTGGATGTGGATGCCCGACAGAACCATTCGGGTATAATTATAAATTTCAAATTGAAGCTTGTTAATTATTTGTTAATTGTTAATCGATATTGACCTAGGAGGTTCGCATTGGAACTCAGAAGAATTGTTTTATTACACCCAGGGCGGGAGGGGCGTTTTTTAGGGAAAGCACCAGGAGCACCCTATACCTTAATGCGTTTAGCTTCAATGGTACCAGATGATATTGAAGTTGAAATATGGGATGAAAATTGGGAACCACTTGAAGGCAAGATTAGAACCTTAGACAAGCATGATTTGGTCGGGGTCACCGCTAAAACATTGGAAGCTGAATCAGCGGAGCAGTTTGCCAATCTCGCTCGTCAAGCTGGCGTACAAACCATTGTCGCTGGTGGTGCCCATGCCACTGTTGTTACCAAAGATACAGCGCGATGGGCTGATGTTGTTGTAACGGGGGAAGGATATCGAAGCTGGCCCAAAATCATCGAAAGTTTTCAAAATGATACCCTTGAGCCGCTTTATAACGATACTGAATGGGTGGACTTAAATGGCGTGGCCCGTCTCACTGACCGTGTTCTGACTCAGGTTGATGAAAAGCGACGGTACTGGACACCCTACTTGGAAATTACACGTGGCTGCCCTCGTAACTGTAGTTTTTGCACAGCCATTAAGGTGAGTGGTCAACGCATGCGCTTCCGTCCGGTTGAAGAAGTGGTAGAAGAGATTGAACGACGCAAGCTAGAACGTTTCTTCTTGACCGATGATAACTTCGGTCTATCTTTCGTGATTGACCCCGACTATACTGAAAAACTATTTTTAGCCCTCGAAAAATTACCCCTGCGAGGCTGGACCACCCAAGCAGAAATGATGGTTCATAAATATCCAGAATTGCTTAAGTTAGCTCGCCGAGCTCATTTGGATAAATTTTTTATTGGTTTTGAATCAATTAATCCAGCTAATCGACGCTCTCTGGGAGGCAAAAGTAAAGGTTTGGTCAGCCAATATGAAGAAGCGATCAAAACCATACAGTCCCACGGCATTGGCGTGGTCGGTCTCTTCGTATTCGGCTTTGATGCTGATACGCCTGAAACCATCTGGGATACTTGGCAATTTGTTAAAGATGTCGGGCTAGATAGCATGGGCAATTCTATTTTGACCCCCTTTCCTGGTACGCCTTTTTACAATCAAGTGGTCGCCGAGAATCGTCTCATCCCTGGCCTAGACTGGCGCTATTTCGACACAACCCATGTGACGTATTATCCCAATCTCATGACAGTTGAGGAACTTCGACGCGAATATGATCGCTTATGTAAAGCTGCTTTTCATCCACTGAGAATGGCCCAGCGCGGCCTCCGTTCTTTAAGCCGTCACCCCGTCCGACGTATGCCAGCCAAGCTTTTTGGCAGTTTCAGCACTGACTATGGTTATCGGCGGGCTTTTAACTGGCGAAATGTCTATCAATCCTAAGGGACACCATAGCCAGTACAATCGCTCGTGGAGAACTTGATAAATTGGCTCTTGAGATTATGCCAAAACAACAAGTCTATGAAAAGTATAATTTATCACCCGATACCTTGCTCGGCATAGGCATGGAGGCTGAAGTTTATACTTACAAGCCTGATACCGTATTAAAGCTGTACGACGGTCCAACCACTCTGACGCATTTAAGAACACTCAAGGCTTTCTATGATTCACTCGATGCTTCCCAGATTCCTTACGCTCTGCCTCACATCTACAGCATTACCAAAGAAGATACAATCCTGATTACAATTGAACAACGCTTGCTTGGAACCAGCCTATCCGCTCTCTTGTCTTCCTTTAATCCACAGCAGCTTGCAGATATCTTACAAAAATATCTTTTAGCTGTCCTTGATTTATCTAAGGTGACGATGTCTCCGTCTCTTAGCCATTATAAGCTCTTTAATCGTCCGGGCATCAGCCAAAGTGAGGACTGGCATCAATTTCTCATCCGCTATCTGGATGAGAAGTTGGTTCAGGTAGAACCCTATTTGGGCCGCGATGTCGCAAATTTTACGCCGAAAGTAGACCAGCTGCAAGACATTCTAGCCCAGCCTTATACTGATCGATGTACTTTAATTCATGGTGACTTCTGTCCCGGTAATCTAATGAACGTTTCAAATTGCATCTACTAACACAATAGGTATGATGCAATAGGTAAACGCATTCACTGTAAGCAAGGACACGGCTGAAAAACGAATATAATCATAATTACTTAGTACAGCGTAAGAAAAGTAATCGTGAGTTTTTTCTCGGTAAAATACGGGAATTAATTCACAAAAACTTATTTGACGCTGTACTTAGTCGCCACCTAAGTCCTTACATATAATCTATCAAAGGAGATGATCATGTCATATCAATTCCAAGCCGGCCAAATGTACCGTATGCCCACCCACTTTGGTCCGCGCACAGGCCCGCGTCGAGGCCCAGATGGAAAACCATTTGCTTGTACAGATGCCAAGTCCACGTCTTATACCCTTAGTTTTCTGACCAATGCTGAACAATTAGAGAATTTGTTGCCCGCAGGGTTCTCCCTTAGCGCAAAGCCGATTGCGACGATAGCCTATACCTATATGACAGACCTGGAGTGGTTAGCTGGACGAGGATACAATACCTTGGGGTTGAGCTTTCCAGCAGTCTATCAAGGTGAGGTAGACCGAGCTGAGGGATCATTTTTAGCTGTATTGTGGGAAAATTTAACAGACCCGATCATCACTGGTCGCGAAGAGCTGGGCTTCTCTAAAATCTATTGTGAGCTACCGCCTCCGCGAACGTTTGAGGGGGGAGTCCATCTTAGGGCCAGTTGGTTAGGCTTCAAGTTTATGGACCTGTCTTTAAGCAACTGGACCCAACAAACTCAGGCCGAGATAGACGCTTTGCAAACAGATGGCGATGGGACGCTACATTATAAATATATGCCTCGTACAGGTGCTTGGGGCGAGGCAGATATAGCCTATGCTGTCCTCACCCCAGCAGAAACGCCGAATCGGGTTGTCCTAGAACGCTGGATGGGCGATGGCGAAGTACAGTTTCATCGCGCCCGCTGGGAAGATATGCCAACCCAGTTTAATATTGTCAACGGTATTTGTGACTTGGAAGTGAAAGAATTTTTAAACGCGACGATGACGAAGACGCAGGGTAGCAAAGATTTAAGCGATCAGCGGGTTTTGATGTAGCAATGAACAAGTGTCAAATCACTACCGCGCACAGCGAAAGCCTAAATCATCATTTGAGCCTGTAGGAATGGTGAAATTGCGATTAAACGTTGTCACCTGGGCTGCGGCTTCAAACCAAGCTCCACCACGGGTGACGCGGTATTGTTCGCCATAAAGTTCACCCCCGCTGGTGTTACCGGGATAGGCTTGAAACCAAGAGGCGGTCCATTCCCAGACATTGCCGCTCATGTCAGCCACGCCATAAGGACTGACCCCATCAGGAAAACTGCCGACAGCCGTTATGCCGCGAGGGCCTGTACCTTTGACCTTCGCTAAACTGGGATCAAAGGTATTGCCCCACGGATACAGGCGGCCATCTGTACCACGAGCAGCTTTCTCCCATTCCATCTCTGTGGGCAAGCGTTTGCCCGCCCAGCTACAAAAGGCTTGAGCATCGTCCCAGCTCACTTTGACCACCGGATGATCCCCTTTGCCCGCAGCATAAACCCGCCAACTATTTTGGCCCAATTTTTCGGCATACGTTTCATACCCTGTTGCAGCCACAAATTGAGCAAAATCGTCGTTCGTCACTTCGTATTGATCAATCTCAAAAGCGGGTAGATCAATACTTTGGGCTGGACTTTCATCAGGAGCACTATTATTTGAACCAAAAATGAAGGGGCCAACCGGAATTAAAATCATGGCCTCAGCTAAAATAGGTTCAGGTGTAGGCTTAGGCGTGTCTGTAGGTGGGGCAATCGGCGCGGGAGTCGGTTCCGCGGTTGGCGTGGCGAATGTGTCACCACCTTCTTTGTTTGAAGATGATAATTGCCTAGCTTGCGAGAGCGCAGCCGCCACCTTTGCTTTATCAATGGTAACCTCTGGGGGGGCGGTTGCCATGATGAGCAGGGACACAGTGGCTGTCGGTTCTATTTGAGATTCTGCTTCCATTTGCGAAGGGGTCTCTTCCTCAGAAGGGGCTACCTCTTCGACAGCAACTTCCTCCTGAGTCGGACTAGGTTCTCCGCCGACAAGACAGGCAAGAGAACTGGTCAAGGTTAAAAAGGGTAACAAAAAATAAAATAAACGTCTCATAAAATAAGGCTCCAGTGATGTAGTGGTCATAACGACAAATAAACTCGTCGTGATACGCATTGCCGATACAATACTTTACAGGTATAATTTTATTCCCTAATTGTAGCGGATCATCAAGCAATAGCAAGATGAAGCATAAGGATTAGGGCTAGTTCTTAGGGGTTAAAGATGATCCAAAATCTACCGATTGACAAATTTATCGCCCTACGTGACCGCTATCCTATTGTGGATGTGCGTACACCAGCCGAGTATGAAAAAGGACACATTCCTGGGGCAGTGAATCTCCCCCTATTTAGCAATGAAGAGCGAGCAGAAATAGGCATTACATATAAACATACGGGACGGCAAGAGGCTATTTTACGCGGCTTAGACTTTGTCGGGCCAAAAATGCGCTCAATGATTGAACAAGCGCGACGAATTGGGCAAGAAGATACCCTGCTCGTTCATTGTTGGCGAGGCGGCATGCGAAGCGATAGTGTGGCGCGACTGCTAAATTTTTATGGCTATCAAATTTACACCCTCACAGGAGGCTATAAATCTTTTCGGCGTTATGTTCTCACCTCCTTTGAAGAATCAGGGCCTATGATAATCTTAGGGGGCAAAACAGGCTCTGGCAAAACGGATATTCTGAAAGCCATCGCCGCGCAAGGTCATAGCGTAATTGACCTAGAGGGGATTGCTCATCATAAAGGCTCGGTCTTCGGAGCCTTGGGGCAATCTAAACAGCCTAGTCAACAACATTTCGAAAATCAACTTGCTTTGTTATGGCGGGATGTCCTGACACATCAGCCCGTCTGGCTAGAAGATGAAAGTCGATATATTGGCTCAGTTCGCCTACCGGATCAATTTCACCATCACATGCGCCAAGCACAAGTTGTATTTATTGAAGTCCCTTTCGAGGCCCGTCTGGCCCGTCTGGTGGCCGAATATGGACAGTATCCCATCGCATCCGCCACAGAAGCCTTGCTCAAAATTCGGAAACGTTTAGGTGGCCTCCACACGACCCAAGCCATGACGGCCCTCAATCGCGGTGATTTAGAAACCTGTTGTATTATTCTATTAAAGCACTATTATGATAAAACCTATCTCTACGGTCTATCTTGTCGTCCGCCAGGTCAGGTGCAACATATAAAACTCCTCTCATCTGACCCCAACGAGAATGCCAAACAGATATTACAGGCTATTGAAGGTTAGCCCTGAACGATTGGAGATTAGCGTGTCATGAGCCTAAACAAACTCAGCAATTTTCTCTTTCAGCCGATTGACATCGCTTCACTCATCTATTTCCGCCTCGCCTTTGGCGGCATCATGCTCTGGGAGGTGTGGCGATATATGAGCCTGGGGCGGATTGAACGCTATTGGCTTGAGCCAAGCTTCCATTTCACCTATTATGGCTTCGGTTGGGTGCACCCTTGGCCAGGCAATGGTATGCATTGGCATTTCATTGTGATGGGCATTCTATCTATCTTCATTATACTGGGTTTATGTTATCGTCTCAGTGCCTGTTTATTTTTTCTCGCGTTTACCTACATGTTCCTTCTTGAACAGGCCCAATATCTGAACCACTTTTATCTAGTTTGCCTGATCAGCTTCATCATGATTTTCATGCCCGCCCATCACGCCCTCTCCCTAGATGCCCTGCTAAACCCTCAGCTAAAATCAGACACTGTGCCCGCTTGGACCTTGTGGTGGTTACGCCTTCAATTGGGCATCGTTTACTTCTACGCTGGTTTAGCCAAATTACATAGCGACTGGCTCCAGGGCGAACCCATGCGAATGTGGTTAGGCAACCGAACCGACTATTCCTATCTTGGCCCTTTTTTTACAGAAGAATGGGTAATCTATTTTTTTAGCTATGGCGGTCTGTTATTTGACCTTTTCGTCTTTCCCTTATTATTATGGCCTCGGAGTCGCTCTTTTGCTTTTTTAGTAGCCCTTAGTTTTCACCTGATGAATGCCTGGCTCTTTTCCATCGGTATCTTTCCTTGGTTCATGATCGCCGCCACAGCTT
The DNA here is from genome assembly GCA_965199695.1 of Anaerolineae bacterium. GTDB lineage: Bacteria > Chloroflexota > Anaerolineae > 4572-78 > 4572-78 > CBDAUV01. Next base: position 4,450,617 of record OZ241372.1, read on the forward strand.
TATTTTTCTCACCAGATTGGCCTCGTCGTTGGGTTGATTGGTTTAGCGAGAATTTAAAGGATAACAGCAGTCTGCCCAAGCCCCCGAAAGGTGTGGAAATGGCGTTTGCGGCAGAGAAACGTCTCAGTTTCCCCTTTTGGAGAGCTAGGGAGGCTTTTCGCCCAGCATCTCGCCATATCACCTTAAGTCTATTGGGGCTTTATCTGGTTATACAAATTCTATTCCCTTTCCGCCACCATCTATATCCAGGCGATGTCCATTGGACAGAGGAAGGACACCGTTTTTCCTGGCGCATGAAACTCCGCAGTAAGCAAGCGGCCATTCGTTTCCTCATCACGGCCCCGCAGACCAATCAGCGACATGAAGTTTATTTACCCGATTATTTAACGGATCGACAAATTAGGAAAATGTCTACTCGACCAGACATGATCTTACAATTTAGTCACTATTTAGCAGAGGAAATGAAAAAACGAGGCTATGAACAGGTGCTCGTCCAAGCCTCAACCATGACTTCGCTAAATGGGCGTGAATTTCAGCCCATGATCGATACCAGTGTCGACTTAGCCGCCCAACCGAGAGGGTTAAAACCTAAACCTTGGATATTGCCTTTAACTGAGCCTTTAAAACGGACTGAATTGGTCAAGCGTGATTAAAACACGCCAAAAATTATAAAGATTGTGCTTATGAACGATACACCAGAACAATATTTCCAACTTTTTGGGCCACCTCATTTGAGTACTTTAGGCTTCATCCTCCTGATCTGCATCTTGATCGGCCTATGTCGCCGTCATTTCACCCCCCTGCTGCGCCTCAGCTTTCGTTATGGGCTGGCCAGTCTGATGATCCTCGAAAGCATCCTCATCCATTGGTGGTTTTGGCAAAATGGCAATTGGGATATTCGTTTCATGTTGCCCCTCCATTTGTGCAGCCTCCTCGTTATCATCAGCATCATCTTATTGCTTAATAAAAATCATTTGCTTTATGAGTATGTCTATTTCTTAGGTTTGGCTGGCACCACCCAAGCTCTACTCACCCCTGATCTGCATCGCTTTCCCTTTCCCCATCTCGTCTTTTTTCTATTCTTCATCGCCCACGGCGGCATTGTCATCACAGCCATTTACATGACGGCCGTAGAAAGCTATCGACCCACTTGGGCTTCATTTAAGCGCGTGTTCATCAGCATCAATCTTTATCTGGTCTGCTTATTCCTGATCAACTGGCTCATCGGCAGCAATTACATGTACATCATGCATAAGCCTTATGGTGAGAGTTTATTGGACTATCTAGGCCCTTGGCCTTGGTATATTCTAAGCGGAGAAGTGATTGCTTTCATTTCGTTTTTTCTGCTGTATATCCCCTTTGTTGTGTATGACCGGCATCAGACAGCCTGTCAAAAAAAGACTTGACCTATTCCGTTACCGTAACTTGAACGCCTAAACTATCTTAACGGAACAAAGCAGGCCCACCTTCAACCCCAACCATTTCCACCGTCGTCTTAACCCCTTAACAAACGAATGGGTCATCGTCTCACCGCATCGTATGAAGCGGCCCTGGCAGGGACAAGTAGAAGACCTGCTCCCTGATACACTGCCCGCCTACGACCCGACCTGTTATCTCTGTCCAAGCAACCCCCGCTCTAGCGGGCTCACCAATCCAGCCTATACCCACACCTATGTCTTTGATAACGACTTCCCAGCCCTCCTTTTTGACCTGTTCCCAGCTCTATCACTTCCTGATGCAGCATTCAGTCATTCCGAGCTACAGGGTTACTGCCGCCGTATCTACTCGGCAACCCATACCCCCCGTGTAAATGCGGCGGTCGCCAAGGATAAACAATCTCCTCATCCGTAATCGCCCCATAATAATCAGGCCCAGTATCAGGAAATAGATTATCTTTGGGCCGAAAGTGCAAGACAGCCGTCTCAGCTTTGGCCCCCGTTGCTTCCAGGCGGCTTTTAACCATGACCATATTTGTCCCTTTCGCCCAGATGTCATCTACGACGATCAACCGTTTTCCTGTCACCAAAGCATCAATCGGAAACTGAAGAAAAGTTGGCCAGGCCATCTGTTCCTGCGCTGTTTCAACAGTATGGACGGCCGCTGTATGAACATTTTTAATGCCCATCGCTTCACATAAAATTCCTCCTGGAATCATACCCCCCTGTGTGATCATAACAATCCCATCAAACTCGCCCTCAAATTGTGGTATCAAGTGATCAATTAAACGGTCAATCTCATCCCAATCAAGTACATGAGGCACTTGGTCAGCTAGAAACATCAGACTTTCCTCTGTAAGTACAATTCTTAGTTATTAGTGAGTTTGTTCCGAGAAAACAATTAACTATTAATTATTCGCTTAACAAATTTAGTGGCATTTTACGTCAATTAAAAGGACCTGTCAACGCCCAAAATACCTTGCGAAAATGTTTTGAGGATGGTACACTATCTCGACTGTTGGGTATTCCAAATCGCAATTATTCAAGGGCAAGGTATTTGGGCCGCTATATTTGCTAGGAATGACATCGTTGTTCAAAGCGATTATACTGGACACGGGTATAAATTTAAGATGCGATGTTGAAATAGGACGCAGATAAACGCAGACGAACACAGATTTTTTAAAAAATCTGCAAAATCTGCGTCCCCTAAAAATAGTAAATTTATTCCCGTGCTGAGTATATCATCATTGCTCGTTTTCAGTACCTTGCATCTTACGCCTGAATGGTTATTCTAGGCTGGAAAGGATTGTTATGGCTACGCAAGCACTGTATCGTAAGTGGCGTTCACAAACATTTGGGGAAGTCATTGGTCAGGACCATGTGACGCAGACTTTGGAAAACGCGATTGAAACTAACCGCTTAGGGCATGCTTATTTGTTTACCGGGCCAAGAGGTACAGGGAAAACGAGTACAGCCCGTATTTTGGCTAAAGCGGTTAATTGTGTTGGCTCTGAGCTGAAACCGTGCAATACTTGTTCAATCTGTCAAGCAATCACCGAAGGCCGATTTATGGACTTAATTGAAATTGATGCAGCGAGCAATACGAGTGTGGATGATATTCGAGATTTGCGTGATAAGATTGATTTTCGCCCCAGTGAAGGGCAGATGAAGTTTTATATTATTGACGAGGTTCACATGTTGTCCAAATCTGCCTTCAATGCCCTGCTGAAAACTTTGGAAGAACCACCACCGCATGTTGTTTTTGTTTTAGCCACCACTGAACCAGAGAAGCTTCCCGCGACGATTACCTCACGCTGTCAGCGATTTGATTTTAAACGCATTCAACTGGCGGATGTCACCGCTTGGCTAAAACATATCCTTGAGCAAGAGGGTTTGCAAGCTGAAGAGGCAGCCTTGATGTATGTCGCTCGCCAAGGGGGTGGCTCCATGCGCGATTCGATCAGCTTATTAGATCAGTTGACTGCTTATGGTGATAGGATCATCAGCTTGAATTTAGTCCGCTCTGTCTTAGGGGCGATCAATGTCTCATCTATTACAGAATTGGTAGATCATATTATTCAGCAAGATGTAGCGGCCGGCTTACATGTGATTAATACCGTTGTCAATGAAGGTGTCGAATCGAGACAATTTACTTTAGAAGTTTTAGAATATTTGCGAAGCTTATTGTTAGTAAAACATGGTCAGACTGAAAAAACGCTAAATTTAGCGTCAGATATATTTGCTGCTATGCAAACCCAGGCCCAACAGATGTCTACATCTGCTCTATTAAATGCCATACAACGCTTGAATCAGGCTGTAAAAGACTTTAAATCGGGGGCTGGTGAAGCTGTTGTGCCGCAATTGCCACTCGAACTCGCCTTTGTTGAGATTGCGACCAGGAATGGTCAGCCTACAGCGTTGCTCCAGAATGACACCTCTGAAATTCAGCCTCAGCCTCAACCAAAAATCAAACCAAAGCCATCGCAAATTTCGCCGCAGCTAACTCATGTGGCTCCGTCACCAAACCCCAACGTAGCACCAGCAGTATCTATGCCATTAGATACAGGTGAGCCAACATCAACCCAGACACTGTCTAAAGATACGTTACGCCAACACTGGCCGAAAATTCTTGAATCATTGCCAAATCCATTTGATCAATATTTAACGCGGGAGTATATTGAAGATGTTGATATCGAGCCGCCAGTCATTCGAATTTATTTTAAGTCTACAAAGCGGATGATGATCGAAAAACTCAATAAATCACAAGCCAAAGACATGGTTCAAAAAATCTTTCAACAAAAATTAGGGAAGTCTTGGAGGATAGAGTTTGATGTGCGATCAAAAAAGCCGCCAGCTCAGAGCCATCAATCGAAGACAATACAGGTTCAATCTAATTTAGAAGAAGATGCGTTGATTCAAGAAGCCCTTAAACTTGGTGGGACGATAAA